>CAVVIA010000001.1:0-1157277 GCA_963748245.1 uncultured Actinomycetota bacterium
GTCGGGCTGCTGCTGTCGATGCCGCGACAAGGTCTCGGCAACTCCGCGATCGCCTCGGTGGCGTCGGACGAGCAGCTTCGGCGCTTCGACGGCGTGTGGGCCGGGATGGCGATCACCGAGCCAGGGTGCGGTTCGGATTCCGCCAGCATCCAGACGACGGCGCGGCTGGACGGCGACGACTACGTTCTCGACGGCGAGAAGATCTTCGTCACCGCCGGCGGTCGCTGCGACGCGGTCGTGGTGTGGGCGACGCTGGACAAGTCGCTGGGACGCGCTGCGATCAAGTCGTTCGTCGTACCGAAGGACACGCCGGGGATGACAGTCGAGCGGCTCGAGCACAAGCTCGGCATCCGTGCGTCCGACACCGCCACCATCCGCTTCGAGAACTGCCGGGTGCCCGCAGCCAACCTGCTGGGCTCGCCCGAGATCGACGCGGATAAGGGCTTTGCGGGTGTCATGCAGACCTTCGACAACACGCGGCCGCTGGTTGCCGCTATGGCGGTCGGGGTTGCTCGCGCTTCGTTGGAGCTCACGCGTTCGTTGCTTGCCGAGGCTGGTGTCGAGGTCGACTACGACCGGCCCGTCCACCTCCAGCCCGCGGCGGCAGCGTCGTACCTCCAGATGGAGTCCGACTGGGAAGCCGCCTACCTGCTCACCCTGCAAGCCGCCTGGATGGCCGACAACGGCAAGCCCAACTCCCTCCAAGCCTCGATGGCCAAAGCCAAAGCCGGCCGCACCGCCAACGACATCACCCTCCGCTGCATAGAACTGACCGGCACCCTCGGCTACTCCGAACACCACCTCCTGGAGAAGTGGGCCCGAGACTCCAAAATCCTCGACATCTTCGAGGGAACCCAGCAGATCCAGCAACTCATCGTCGCTCGAAGACTGCTGGGCAAGACGTCGACAGAGCTGAAATAGCCTTGTTAACAAGGAGTTCCTGCGTGCGCTGGTGCTGCATCAGAGCAGGCCGGGTGCCAGCCAGCCACCACTACACCTAGCTCACCGGCAAGCACACGGGCGAACGACCAGACTTGACCAGCCGCCAAGCCTCCTGGTGCCTCTACCTGACAGCCAGCCAGGGCGTGATCGGCTTACCGTTGTCAAAGGCAACCGCCGACCACTACGGGAGAGCTGCCGCGGCGGGTGCTGGGATTCGCCGCAAGACGATCAGTGGGATCGGGCGGTCTGTCCGCGAGCCGAAGCGTCCGACATCCGGGTAGCGGGCCACCACTTCCTGCCAGAGCTCGTCGCGCTCGACCCCGCCCGCTTCTGCCGCGTGCACCGCAATGACGTCGGTGCCGATCTCGACTGCGGCGTCCGGATGAGTTCGGAGATTGTGCAGCCAGGCGGGATCGCTCGGCTCGCCTCCGTTGGACGCGACGACGACCACGCGGTCGCCAGGATGGCAGGAGTACACCAAGGGCGTGACCCTCCGCGTGCCGGTTCGCGCCCCGACGTGGTGCAGGAGCAGGACGGGCGTTCCAGCCAGGGGCCCGCCCAGCTGGCCGTTGTTCGCGCGGAACTCGGCGACCACCTGGCTGTTGTCGGGACCTGTCATGAGGCGAATCGGTAGGTCAGTGCGACCTTGCCACGGTTGAGCTGTCGTACCTCGAGCAGCTCGGCACTGCGTCGTGGTGAGGTCGCGAACAGCGCGGTGCTGTCCGTGCCTGCGACGAGCGGGTACGTGATCAGCCGCAGCTCGTCGACCAGGTCTGCGTCGATCAGGGACGCGGTGATGCGCGCTCCACCGACAAGGTAGATGTCCTTGCCCGGCTGCTGCTTGAGTGCGGCCACGTCGTCGACCGAACGCAGGAAGGTCGTGTTCGGCCACGACGTAGTCTCCAGGGTGCTGGACAGCACGTAGTGGGGCGTCTGCTTGATGAAGTCGGCCCACTCCCGCTCGGCCGGCGTCGGCGGCTCGCTGGTGAGCCACGCCGGCGTCTCCGGCTTGGTCTGGATCCCGGTCCAGTACGACTCGTAGCCGGGGTACATGCCTCCGCCGAGCAGGCAGGCGTCGATCTGCGGCGTCAGGCCGTAGTCCTCCGACCAGGCCTCGACCCAGTCGGCGGTACCGTCCGGGCCCTCCACCTTCGCGTCGAGCGACATCTTCATGGCGGCGATGAGCTTGCGCATTGCGTCCTCCGTCTGCTGTGCGGCCGCCCGTCCGTCGGACGGCCTACACAGACAGACCCGCGCCGGTCCGCCGATTCGTCGCGCGAAGCGAAAGTACTATTCGGACGGCAGCCCGAACGCCGGGAACAGGCCGGGATCCTGGAACGCGACCATGCGCGTGATACCGGTGGGAGAGACGGTCAGCACGATCACCGCGTGCGGGTGGTGGACGCCATCGGGACCGCGTGAGTACACGCCCAGCGCGTCCTGGTCGTTGGCCCGGGTCCGGACGGTGCGCAGACCACCGGGCTCGAGCAGCAGGTTGGCGCCGAGGAAGCGGGCCACCGGATCGCGGCCGGCGAACCAGGTGAGCAGCGGCGGCATCTCCAGGACGGCGTCCACGCGCAGCAGCTCGGCCACCGCGGCGGCGTCCGCGCGCTCGATCGCTGCCGCGAACCGCTCGACGAGTCCGCGCCGCTCCGCCTCGCCCGGCTCCGCGATGTCGTCGACGGCCGGCGTCGAGCGGGCCACGTCGGCACGAGCCCGCCGCAGCGCGCTGTGCACGGCGGTCGGGGTCGTTCCCAGCAACTCGGCAACCTCGGCAGCCGACCACTGCAGGACATCGCGCAGGATCAGTACGGCGCGGGACCGGGCCGAGAGGTGTTGCAACGCGGCGACGAACGCGAGCCGGATCCCCGCTCGCGACATCGCCACCGCCGCGGGGTCGTCCGGGAGGTCACCGAGGAGAAGGTCCGGGTACGGCTGAAGCCACGCCACCGCCGGTCCGGCCATCAACGGCACGTCCGGGTCGGTGCTCGGTGCGCCGAGGCCCGATGGCAGCGGCCGACGGCCACGGCGCTCGATCGCGGTCAGGCAGGCGTTCGTGGCGATGCGATACAGCCAGGTCCGCGCCGATGACCGGCCCTCGAAGCCGTCGTACGACCGCCACGCCCGCAGGTAGGTCTCCTGCACCACGTCCTCGGCCTCGTCGATCGAACCGAGCATGCGGTAGCAATGCGCGAGCAACTCGCGGCGATACGTCGCGGTGAGTTCGGTGAACTCGACACTCGTGGTCACAGCTTCCCAGGCTACTGGGGCTCGACGCCTGACCGGTCACGACTCAGACAGATCGACGTCGAACCTCACCGATCCGTCCGGCCGATTAGGGCCGCCGCCTAGGTTGAGGAGCCGGGTGTGACTGGACGGTTGGCGAACGAGGTCGTGTTGGTGACCGCCGCCCGTCAGTTCGGCAGCGGTGGACGGTCTGCGGCAGAGCTGGACTGGTGCGCCTCCATTGCTACAGGGACGGCTCGACTGCCGAAAGCTTGCCGGATCCGGCTGTTGTGGGATCGAGGGCGCGCCATTGGCGTGCCTCCCGCGCGGGGTGGGCGAGCCCATGCGGCCTGCCGGCCGCGCGCCGTGGTGCCCCGGCAGGATTTTGAACCTGCGACGAACGGGTTAGGAAACCAACGCACTCCACCGACATACGCATCTCCAGGCCGTAACCGGCCATCACCAGTTCGGCCGGTATTGACTCCAGTCGACTCGGATCGCTGCCCCTTTGTTCCCAGAATGTTCCCAGACTGAACTGACGAACCTGGCGCGCCCGGCCGTGCTCGCCATCGGCTGAACTACGCCGTTCGCGGGCCGTAACAGCCTCCAGTTGGCGGCAGACTGCGTGCCCCCCAGCGGCCGTCCGGGCGACGGTTTGACGGTCGGCCACCAGTGCTCATGGGCGCCGCGGGCCAGAACGACGGGTCCGAGAGAGGGCTCATGTGTTCGTGGCGTTGGACACAGCGAAAGCGGACTCGCTAATGTGCGCGGGCGACCGGACAGCCCGGGGAGCATCCGGTCCGGAGGTGGGTTCCGTGGTCCCGAGTATCGCCAGCGCTATCGCCTTGGTGTCAGCAGACAGCAAGGCCTACAAGATTGGCGCCGCGATGCCGGCCGGGCTGGGGTTGGGCCTTCTGATCGGTGGGCTGGTAGCGCTCCTCCGCATCTATCGCCGCGACAAGGCCGCGCCGTCGCCGGCCTTGCCGTCGCCAGTCCCGGGAACCGCGTCCCGTCCAGATGCCATGGCGCCGTACCGGCACGGCGACGCGCCCCAAGCGTCAGGCGTGCAGAAGCCGAAGAACCGGGCCAAGGAGGTTGCGATCGCGTGCATCGCCGTCGGTGGAGTGCTCGTCCTCGGCAGGCTGTCGAGCGTGGTGCAGGCGGTCAGTGCTGAGCCCGAGCGGCGGATCGTGATCGCCGAGACGGCCGGTGGGGTGCACCGCGTCCAACTCGCGCCGCAGGTCACCGCCGAGCTGGAGCAGCGGCGAGGCGCGGCCGCCAAGGAAGGCGTCGACGTCCAGTTCGGCGGGTACGCGCACCCCAAGGGCGGCGACGCTTTCGTGCTCTTTGTGGGCAGCGAGCAGCAGATTTCCGACCCGGAGCAGGGCATCAAGGAGTTCTTCGCCGGTATCGCGAGCAGCAGCGGTGAACAGCCTAGGTTGACGGAGTACCCGGCCGGTGATCTGGGTGGCGAAGTGCGCTGCGCCGCCGGCACTGAGCTCCGCTGCGCCTGGGCGGACCGGAGCACCTACGGAGCGCTGACGGCAACTGACGTCACCGAGGCGGAGCTCGCCGCGCTGCTGGTCAAGATGCGTACTGACCTCGAGCAATCGAAGTAGCCACCCCGAACTGGTCCCCCGACATCCCAGGCGGCACGTTGCGGATCTCACGCACCAAGTTAGATGTTGTGATGACTACGGCCGGATCGCTCGACGCGACCTAGTCGTAGAGGCCGAAGAAGTTGCGCCCCGCGTGGCGGCGTGGTTCGTAGTCCCGCAACCGACGCTCGGAGTCACAGCCCAGGAACCTCGAGTCCTCAGCCGATCAACGTTGTCAGGATTGGGTCATGGCAGCCGAGGGCCGACGAACCGACGAACCGCCCGGATGTGATCGAAGGCGTACGCGTAGGCGTCGTCCACGGCGATGCAGCCGTCATTGTCGGTGTCGGCCGCGCCGGTGCGGATGACGACGGGACTCGAAACCGCGACCCCTCAGCTTGGCAAGGTGTTGTGCTACCGACGGCGCTGAATCCCCGTGTAGTTCCCGTGGAGCGACCTTGGCCGAGGCGTTGCACGACTCCCTGTGTGGATCGATCATGAGGCATTGGTTGGGCGGTGCGCCGGTTCCGTTCTGAGTCGTCCGCGCCTCCCTGGGGAAGGGGAATCTGATGAGGAAGTTCGTGCTGCTCGTGGGAGCCGTGCTCACGCTGACGCTGGGGTTGCTGACCCCAGCGTCAGCGGTCACACCCGGCGCACTGACCCCGGCGACGGCCTCTGCCAACTGCCAGGCATTCTTCGGCGTCGTAGCCGGACCCGAGCCACTGTCCGCCTGTCAGTGGGACATGCGTGCGATTGGGGTCGGTGCGGCGTCGTACGCCAACGCCACCGGTGACGGCGTCGACGTGGGGGTGATCGACAGCGGGGTCGACTTCAACCAGCCCGACCTCGTCGGCTGGCATCGACGTCGCGCAGTCGTGCTCGTTCATCTTCTCGACCACGCCGACGGCCGACCCGCAGGAGGTCGCCAACGGTGACTGCAGCAACAAGGCCGCGGTGCAGGATCTGCAGGGCCACGGCACGCACGTGTCCAGCACGATCGGCGGCCTGGTCAACGGCGTCGGCATCGCCGGGGTGGCCCCCGAGGCCAACATCGTGGCCATCAAGGCCTGCACCATCGCGGGCTACTGCTTCGCCGACTCGGTGGCGGCCGCGCTTCGGTACGCCGGTGACCAGCGCCTCGACGTCGTCAACCTGAGCCTGTTCGCCGACCCGTGGCTCTACTTCTGCAGCAACGACGCCGAGCCAGCGGGCGATACTCAGCGGAGCTGCGGAGTGCTGCTCGGTATGCACAGCAGCGCGGCGTCGTGATCGTGGCCGCGGCCGGCAACGAGGCGGAGGACCTCGGGCACCCGACGATCGACGACCATCAGCCCGGACTGGCCGCCGGACACAGCCGTGACCCGCGACGTACGCAACAACTGCCGAGTCACGCCTGCTGAGATCCCCGGTGTGGTCACGGTGTCGGCCTCTGGCGTGACCACGCTGGCCAGCTACTCCAACACCGGCGGTCCGATCGTGGACGTGACGGCGCCAGGTGGCGACGCGGCGCAGACTCCTGGTACGACGTTCGGCCGGGTCCTTGCCGCCTGGTCGAGCACCGATGACACCGGCCAATGGGAGGCCCTGGCAGCCGCCGGGCGCGGGGTCGAGGACGCCAACGGCGCCCGCTGGGTCTGGATCAGTGGGACGTCCATGGCATCGCCTCACGTGGCCGGCGTGGCAGCGCTGATCCGTGAACTCCACCCCAACTGGAGCCCGGGTGCCGTGGCAGCGCAATTGCGGCGCACTGCGACGCCGACAGCATGCCCGGCCGACTGGCCGGCCGACGACGTCCGCCAGTGCACAGGTGGGCCGTCGAGCACCACCTTCTTCGGCGCCGGCATGGTGAACGCCTTGGCGGCCACCTCCTGACACCGAACCGCTGAGTGGGGCGGGCACCAGCCCGCCCCACTCTCGCCGTCTGTGACTCGAAGTCCCGCGCTCGTTGCGAGTGGACTCGCTCAGAGCGGACGTCACCCAGTGAAGAACGCCTGGAGGTCGCGGCCGAAACGCATCATCTCTCCACCAGGCTCAAGAGTGACGTCGGCACTGACCATCCACCTGGCGTAGATGCTCGGCCGGATATGGAAAGCGGAGGGTGACGTGGCCGCCGTCTTGCCACCTGGCCTCGAGCCTTAGTTGGCAATCAAGGCTGCGCCACTGGTGAACGCCCGGCCGGCCGCGGAAGGACGGCGATCCGCCAGAGCAGCGCCCCGCCGACAACGACCGCCGCGAGGGACGTCGGAGCCTCGCCCATCGAGGACACGTCGGCTTCTGGACCGACGGACGCACGGACCGACAGGACCACGGCGGCACCGAGCGCCACAGCCCAATCCCGGACGTTGCGCCCGCGCTCTGCGGCACCCACACAACGCAGACGGCCAGAAAGGTGGCCGCCGTGCGTTGCCCGCAGTGGGGCAAGAATTCAGTGGCGCGCCGTGCACTCCTCGTCGAGGATCGCGTAGATGAGCTGATCGGCCCATTCGCCCTTGAAGAACTCGTCGTGCACGAAGTGCGCCTCGCGTCGCATTCCGAGCTTCTCCAACACGCGGGCCGAACCGAGGTTCCGGGCATCGAGTCGGCCGATGATCCGGTGCAGCCCGAGATCGGCGAAGCCGAGCCGGAGTACCACCGCAGCTGCTTCGGTGGCGAAACCCTTACCGTGATGGTCGGGGTGGAACACGAACCCGATCTCGCCTTGTCGATGCTCTCGGCTCAACCACTGCAGGTGAACCTCGCCGATCACCCGGTTGAGCTCCGGCCGGACCACGGCAAGCGAGAGGCGTTGCCCGACCTCGTCGAGCATCGACTCGCCGATCTTCTGATCGAGAAGTTCCCGCACCTGCGCAGCATCACCCGGCTCCGAGTAAAGGTAACGGGTCACGTCCGGTCGCGAGTTGATCGCGTACAGGTCCTCGAAGTCGGTGGCCGCAAATGGCCGCAGTTTCAGCCGCGCAGTCACCAAGGGATAGGCCGGTCGCACCACCGATCGATCGTACGACCTCACCGGCACCGGAAGACGTCACCGACGCGCCGCGCCGAGGCGGCGCCTCGAACAGGCCCCGAACGTCGCCCGCAACCTCAGTACTGGGCAGGAAAGGGAGGCCACGGCCGCTGACCTGATAGAAATCCTGATCACTTAGACGCGGAGCGGTTCGCTGAGCATGGCGGGCCGGAGGTCGGTGTCCGGCTGGATTCGGGCCTGTCCATGTCACGGCGGAGCAGAAGACGGTTCGATCGGGCCTGGAACCGTATGTTCGAGAGACCCGACTGCTCGCCCAGGGCGAATCCGGTCGGATCAGCCCTCCAGGACGCGCCGCTCGGCGGGCTCCTCGACTGTGTCGGTAGCCCGGTCCCCGTGGCCGGGCCACCAGGCGGCGTGCCCGATGAGTGCGGTGAGCGCCGGGGTCAAGAAGAGCGCCATCACGAACGCGGCCATGGCGATGCCGACGGAGAACGAGAAGCCCAGAGACTTGAAGAACGTGCCCTCGGCGAACATCAGCGAGGCGAAGGTGCCGGCGAGGATCAGGCCGGCGGCCGCGACCGTCGGACCGGCATGCTCGATCGCCTTGGCCGCCGCGGGCCGTGGTTCGAGCCCTCCCCGTGCCTCTTCCCGCAGGCGCGCGACCATCAAGATGTTGTAGTCGGTGCCCAACGCCACCACGAACAGGTAGATGTAGATCGGCAGGATGAAGATCAGCCCCTGCTCTCCCAGCAGGCCTTGGAAGACCAGCACGGTCGCGCCCAGGCTGGCGGTGAAGCCGAGGCCCACCGAGAGGATGAGGTAGAACGGCGCGACGAGGCTGCGCAGCAGCAACGCCAAGATGATCATGATCAGCACTGCCGCAACCGGGAACACGACCGAGTAGTCGCGCGCCATCGCGTCGTCGAGGTCGACGAAGATCGACGTGGTGCCGCCGACGAAAGACTCGGTCCCGTCCGGCGCGGCCGAGTGCGCGGTGTCGCGCACGGGACCCTCGACGCTGGCCATCGCCGCGTCGGACGTGGGGTCGTCGGAGAGGACGACGGTGAAGACCGCGACGTCCTCGGTGCGGCCGGTCAGCGCCGCCGACGCGACGCCCTCTGCGGTGCCTAGCTCGGCGGCGTACGTGGTGAGCTCGGCGTCGTCGAGCGGCTGGCCGTTTGTCGAGCGCAACAGCACCGTCGTGGGGTCGGCGGCACCACTGGGCTGGCCCTTCTGGAAGGTGATCAGCGCCTGGCCCGACTCCGTCTTCGCGGTGCTGCTGTCGGAGAAGCTGAAGGTCGGGTTGAACCCGAGGGCGAACAACGACAGGACGGCGAGCGACCCCGCCGAGACGACGGCGTAGCGGACCGGGCGCGCGGCAACCGACCGCCCGATGGCGCGGAACCGGGTGGCCTCGGGTTCGACCATCCACTTCTTCGACGGCCAGGAGATGACCCTTGGCCCCAGGACGGCGACGACTGCGGGGACCAGCGTCAACGCCGCGAGCACGGCCAGCGCGACCGCGATCGCCAGCGCGGGCCCGATCGAGCGGAAGATGCTCAGGGACGACAGCACCATCGCCATGAAGGCGATGATGACCGCCCCGCCGGCCGAGGCGATCGCCTCACCGGCCCGCTCGACCGCGTGGGACACCGCGCCTCGACCGTCGAAGCCCAGCCGCAGGGCCTCCCGGTAACGGAACAGGAAGAACAGGATGTAGTCGGTCCCGATGCCGAACAGCACGATGAACAAGATCACCGAAATGGAACTGTCGGCCTTGAGGTCGAACGCCTCGTTCGCCACCGCGATGAGCCCGGTGGCGGTCGTCCCGACCAGGGCGACGGTCACGATCGGCAGGGCGCACGCGATGACGCTACGGAAGATCAGCGCGAGCAGGACCACGATGAGCAACAGGGTCACGACGCTGACCACGACGAGCGCCTGCTCGGACGACTCCTGGGAGTCCAGCGACTGGGCCGCCGGGCCCGTCACGCCCGAGCGGAGGCCGGTCCCCTCAACCAGTGGCTCCAGGTCGGCGCGCAGGCTCCGGGCGTCCTCGATAGCAGCCGGGTCGAAGGCGTTCTTGCCCGGCTTGACCTGCACGAAGATCGCCTGCACCAACCCGTTGTCCGAAGGCGGGGCAGCGGCCGCAGTGCCCAGGTTGTCGTAGCCCTCGGTGTTGAGCTGCTCGGCGATGGAGGACACCTTGGCCTGGTCGTCCTTGGTCAGCTCGCTGCCATCCTCCCGGTCGAAGACCACGATCGCGCCGATCTCACCGCGCTCGGGAAAGGCTTCCTGCTGGACGGTGAGCGCCTTGACGGACTCGTAGTGCGCGGGCAGGAACTCCGACTGGTCCTGCGTGGACTGCAGGGCGGGGGCTGTCATCGCGATGACCACGGCGGCCACGATCCAGGCGGCGATGACCCACCAGCGGGCGCGGACCACGAGCCTTCCCAGAGCGGCGACCATGGTCCGCACGCTACTCCCCTGATCGGCCCCGCGGACCGGAACGACACCGTGCACGCTCGCGAACGACTCGGAGCCGCCCACTCTCCTAGCGGCGGAGGTGAGGCTCGCGTGACGTCCTCAACCGCGTGGATGACAAGTGGTCTGTCTACGTCATCGCGCTGCTGGGCGACGGGACGCGCCGCTTCACGAAATCAAGAAGCCCGGCACCTCATGCTCGAGTCGCCCAGCGGGCGAACGAGGTCACGCCGTCGGATGACCCGTCAACCCGTACGTCGGCGGCGCTGCGTCTGCCGAATGCGTGCAGGAGGAGCTCGAGAGGTGGACCGGCCACGGTGACGGTGCTCGGCCCGCTGTGTACAGCAGTGACCGCACCGCCTTCGGGTGCGAGCTCGACCCCGACGGGTGCCTTCCGGTAGGCCCGTTTGAGGACCGGCCGGGCGCGACGCCAGATCTCGTCGAGCTCGGCCGGTGGCAGGTCGCGAGGCGGTACCGGACCAGATCCGCGGCGGAGATCTTCGTGGTGTACGACGTACTCCACGAGATTCAGGGCCTCGTCGAACCGGCCCATCGGCGAGCGCCGGGAAGGTCCTGCCGCGAACCTGTCGACGAGCGCGGCGTACCCGTCCGGCGTTCCGGCTTCGTCGACCAGCCGCCGCATGAACCGCTCCTCGCCGGGCGCCCTCGTGGTCACTTGGTCCCAGACGTTGCGCAGAATCGCATGCTCGCGCTGAACCAGGTGCGCGCACAGATGTCGCGTCGTCCAGCCTGCACAAAGCGTCGGCGCGTTGGGATCTGCGGCTCGGAAGTCGGCCGCGAAGGAGCGTCGTTCCCCTTCGACCCATGTCATGGTGCGCCGCACACCTCGCATTTCAGTTGACGTAGCCGGACTAGTGCATGGTGCAGATTTCAAACTGTCACTCGTTCATTGCAGCAGTTGACGCCGTCGGCTAGAAGATCGGGTAGCCGGGCGTGAAGACGTTGTTCGGGTCGTGTTGACGCTTGGCGGCGTCCAGCTGGTCGAAGGCTGGGCCGAAGTGGTCGCGCCACTCGTGCTTGGACAGGGGGAGCGCACTGACCGGGTAGAGGGTGCCGCCCGCAGCCTTGACCCGCTCGTAGGCGGCCTTGTTGGCCTCCACGAGCCGGTTGGCTTCCTTGGCATCGCCGGTCGCGGGCATGCGGACGAAGTTGAAGGCGTAACACAGGTCGTCCGACGGCATCCGGAGCAACGGGCTGGAGATCGCCGACCTGCGGATGGGGGAGAGCACGATCTGGCCGAACGGGCCGAGGTCTGCAGGCTGGGTTCAGCTCCTCCAGTTCGGCTTCGACGACGGACTCGACCTGGGAGTCGCCGATGAAGGTCATCAGCCAGGGGTGCGGGAAGGACCACTGCCCGTTGGCCCGCAACGTCTCCTCGAGTGGCTCGAACCGGTTGAGATAGTCGACGTACTCGATCGTCGTGGGCTGTCGCTGGGCCTGATCGTCGGACAGGCCGGCCAGGAGTACCTTGTCGTCCGGCGGCTGCCCGGTGAAGTACTTGGCCGCGTCCAGCCGAAAGGCGATGCCGCCAGTTGGCGGCGCCATGATCGAACCCTGCACCGCGTCGAACCGGCGGTCGTCGGTCAGCAGTCGCGCGTCCTTCAGCATCGTCGCAACGTCACGGTAGATCAGCAGGAATCGACGCACCGACCCCGGCGCCCTGATGAGCTTGAGAGTCGCTTTGGCGATGACACCCACTTGACCGAGGCCGGCGCGCACCGCGTTGAACAGGTCGGCGTTGCTGGTCGCCGAGCAGTTGACCGTCTTTCCCTCGCCGGTCACGACCTCCAGTTCGATCACGTTGTCGCTCTGTACGCCGTACGTCGAGGTCGTGCCGCCGACGCCGCCGACGACAAGGGTGCCGCCGACGGAGAGATCGAGGTACTCGGTGAGCACGGGCGGGGTTCTGCCGTGCGCCAACGTCGCTTGGAGTACGTCGCTCCACGTCGCTCCGGCCCCGACGACGACCCGGTCGTCCGCCACCGCCGCGATGTGCCGCAGCGTGGACATGTCCGCGACGATGCCACCCTGGGTTTGTGCGCGGCCGAAGGTCGAGTGGCGCCGGCCGTGTGCGGCGAACGTACGGCCGCGCTGCGCGGACCACTGGATCGTCTTGGCCAGGTCGTCCGCGGACGCCGGCATCAAGACGGCCTCCGGCAGGTGGTGCACGAGGTGCCCGAAGTCTTCAGCGCGCTCTCTGCGCGTCTCGTCATCGAAGCGGAGTTCACCATCGAGCTGTGGTGGCGGAATCGGTGTCTCCATCGAGATGCCTCCTTGAATGTCAGGGGGTTCTTCTCGCCATGGCGTCAAAGCTGGCTTCGACCGGCTCGACGGTGTCGCCGAGGTGGGTTGCCGGGTCCTGGAGCAGGTTCCCGATATCGGACGCCGGCTCTGGTCGCCGTGGCGGTTGGCGGCTCATCACAGGCGATCCGTGGTTTGGGTGTTCGGAACGCTCAGGTCCACGGTCCGCCCGGTGTTGATCGATTCCTCGATCGCGCAGATGGTCTCCGTGACCAGTACGCCGTGGTCGATGCCCGGACCGAGTTCGCCGCCGTCGACGAGTCCCGCCGCGAAGTCCTGAACCATCCACACGGCAGGGCCGACCTGTGATCGCCCGATCCGACCGGAGACCGGCCACGCCGAGCGGTACTTGTCACTCACCACGGTGAGGCCCTGATGCGACAGATCCGCGGTCACCGACCCCTCGGTGCCGATCACCTGGAACCGGAAGTCGACGATGCCGTCACCGGCATCCGGGAGCGTCCACGCCGATGAGAGTGTCGCGGTCGATCCGTCGTCGAAGGTGACCAGGGCGTGCACGACGTCCCAGGTGTCGATGCCTCGCTTGGCGAGCACACCTCGAGATCCCACCGCGCTCACCGACACGGGCTTCCTGCCGGTGAGCCACAAGACGAGATCGAGGGTGTGCGGCATGAGAAACCAGGCCGGCGACGACTGAGCCGCCCACGACAGCATGGTGGTCGGCACGAAGAAGGAGTTGCTCAGGGTGGCTGATGCCGTGATCGGCTCGCCAAGGCTCCCGGACTCCATCGCCGCTTTGGCTTGCACCACGTGCGGGTTCCAACGGTTCTCGAAGCCGACGAGGCATCGAACGCCCGCGCGGTGAACCGCCGCGGCGATGGCCTGGGCGTCGTCCAGGGTGGTGGCGACCGGCTTCTCGATCAGCAGATGCTTACCGGCCTCGGCCACCTCGACGGCGATCTGGCGGTGGGCGAAGTCAGGGGTCGCCACGATCACAGCGTCCGGATCGAATGCCTCGAGCAACTCGGCGTGGGACGCGGTGACGGGTAGGCCCGTCGCGTTCCTCGCCTCCTCGGCCACCTTGGCCGAGGGCTCCGCGAGGCCGACGACGGTGACATCCGGCTGTGCCTGCAGAGCCTCGGCGAACAGCCTCCCGCGCAGCCCGGCGCCGACGATGCCAATGGTTACCATCAAAGTCCCTTCAGGAACGTAGTGCTGATGGGGAACGCCGGCTCAGAACAAGGTGAAGCCCCCGTCGACCGTGACAATCGAGCCGGTCATGAAGCTGGATGCCTCGCTCGCCAGGAAGATCGCCACCGGCCCCAGCTCAGGCGGCAACCCATAGCGCTTCATGGCA
This sequence comes from uncultured Actinomycetota bacterium, assembly GCA_963748245.1. Classification (GTDB taxonomy): domain Bacteria; phylum Actinomycetota; class Actinomycetes; order Propionibacteriales; family Kribbellaceae; genus Kribbella. The sequence continues at coordinate 13,856 of CAVVIA010000001.1, forward strand.
GCGGGATCGACGCACCACTCCTTGAACTCCGGCTGGTCGACGGGCGACATCTCGGTGAGGAAATATCCGGGCGCCATCGCGTTCACGCGGATCCCGTGGGGTGCCCACTCAGCAGCCAACGCCTTGGTCAATTGATGGACGGCGGCCTTGGACGCGAGGTACGACGCCTGCCAGCGAGGCTGGTTGACGATCTCGGCCGACATGGAACCGACGTTGACGATCGTGCCTCCACCCCGCTCCGCCATCCGGCGTCCCACCGCGCGACTGCAGTACCAGACGCCGTCGACGTTGGTGGAGAACACGTCATGCCAGGCGGTATCGGGCGTCTCGAAGGCCCGACCGGCCACGCCGATGCCGGCGTTGTTGAGCAACACATCGATCTCACCGAACTCGGTGCTCACCTGCTCGACCGCGCGTTCGACGTCCTCGACATCGGACACCTCGAGCTGTACGCCGTACGCGCGAATGCCGAGCTCGCTCAGCTCGTTGGCGGCGGCCTCGGCCGAAGCGAGCGTTCGCGCTGTGACCGCTACCGCCGCGCCGGCATCGCCGAGCGCTTCGGCCATCGCGCGTCCAAGGCCCCGGCTGCCGCCGGTGACGAGAGCGACCTTGCCCTCGAGGGAGAACTTCTGCAGGGCGTTCATGGTGTCCTTTCCGGGGGATGTCAGCTCGCCGGACCTCGCCCGGACGCGCTATCCATCATCGCAATCGACCCTAGGTCGCCGGGTGGCTCGCCCGGCTGTCGTCACCCATCGGTCTGGATCTTGGCGCGCGGACACCGGAGGAGACCGCAATCTCCATCGCGGCGGAGATCATCGCGACCCGCACCTCCGCCGGCGCACAGCCGCTGTCCACGACCAGAGGCCCGATCCGGTCAGCTAGGCACGCCTGATGTGGGATGAGGTCACCGGGCCGGCTGAACGCCGTACCGTCAGAGAAACTCCAGAGCTCGCTTGACGAAGTCCTGGTGGAACTGGAACACACCGCCGTGCCCGGCGTCCGGGTAGATCGCGAGCCGGCTGTCGGGGAGGCGTCGGTCGAGGTCGTAGCTGTTCTTGGTGGGCACCATCTTGTCGCTCTCGCCGTTGGCGACGAGGACCGGCTGGTGGATGGTTGCGAGGTTCGCCGGCTTCTGCAGCCCCCACCGGTGGATGGCCTTGAGTTGGGCGCGGAAGGCGCGCACCGTGATGGCCTTGTCGCGGTCGTTCGTGCGTTCCTCCAGCCGGGCCAGGAACTCCTTGCCGGCCCGGATCCCGTTCGGAGTCCTGGTGAAGAAGAGGAACTGCTTGGGGTCCTGACGGGTGAGCAGTCCGCGCGCTGTGTCGAGGTAGGAGATCCGGGTCACCTGGTCGATACCCTCGCCGCCGGCCGGGCCGGTTCCGGCGATGATCATCTTGCGAACGAGTTGCGGCTCCTCGTGCGCGATCACCTGAGCGATCATGCCGCCCATGGAGAAGCCGAACAGATCGACCTGATCGAGGCCGAGGGCGCGGATGAAGGTGACCGCGTCCCCGGCCATCTCCTCGATGGTCGTCGGAGTGGACCCGGTGGAGGCGCCGACGCCGCGATTGTCGAAGGTGATGACTCGACGCTTCGCGGCGATGCCGTCCACGACCCGTGGGTCCCAGTTGTCGAGGACGGCGGCCAGGTGGGTCAGGAAGACCACCGGGACTCCGGCGTTCGGGCCGAGCTCGCGGTAGGCGAACCGCACTCCGCCTGCGGAGACGGTGCGCGTGGGGGCGTCCTGCCAGGACGTCGTCAGACTCTTGTGCACGGCTGGTGACTCGTTCATGTCCGGTCCTTCTGTCGTTGCTCAGCTGCTGGTGCCGCTGTGCCGATGCTTTAGAGTATGATCATAATATAATCGATCCGGCAAGAGCTTATGGGTGTAATACAATCGACCCGAAGCTGCGGAGGGCGGTGGCCTTCCCGGGCGAGCGGAGGAGCGGATGGCGCGGTACGACAAGGAGCACAAGCTCGCGACCCGGCAGCGGATCACCGAGACCGCGGGGCGCCGGTTCAAGCGGGACGGAATCGACGGGTCGGGGATCGCGACGCTGATGTCGGACGCCGGCCTGACCAACGGCGCCTTCTATGCCCACTTCGAGTCCAAGGACGATCTCGTCGCCACGATCGTCGCCGACCAGCTTCGCGGACAACGCGAGTGGATCAGTGGCACGGCAACCGACCGGGCGGGGGTCGAGCGGATCGTGCGTGAGTATCTGTCGCCCGCTCACCGCGACAAACCTGAAGAAGGCTGCCCGTCGGCTGCGCTCCTCGATGAGATCGGGCGCTGCCCGGCCGCGACCAAGCAGGCCTATACCGACGGTGTGCTCGCGTTCATCGACGACATCGCCGCCGTACTGGCGCCGCACGATCCCGAGTCGGCGCGGGCGAAGACGCTCAGTGTCTACGCGCTGATGGTCGGCACCCTGCAACTCTCCCGCGCGCTGGCCGACCCGAAACTCGCCGACCAGGTCCTCGATCAGGGCATCCAGAACGCCCTCATGGTGCTCGACGCCACGTAGCAGCGTCGGCTGAGATCACACCGCGGGACGCAGGCGGAAGGCAGGGCCGGGGACCGACTCGAGGTCGGCCGGTTGAACGTGGTGGTCCTGTTCGCAGCGAATCTGGATGTCGACGTGGCCGCCGCAGCCCCGGTGTCGTGCCTCCACGGCCGGGCCTTCCGGGTCGGCTCGGTATCGATCGCCCCACTGCATGAGTCCCATCACGGCCGGCACCAGATCCATGCCCTTGGGGGTGATCACGTACTTGGGCCGGCTGCGCGCGCCGGGTTCCTTGTAGGTCTCGGTGGCCAGGATCCCTTCCTCCACCAGCATTTTCAGCCGCTCGGCAAGGAGGTTGCGGGGGCAGCCGAGGACGTGCTCGAACTCGCTGAAGCGTGACGAGCCGTACCAGATCTCACGCAGGATCAGGATCGTCCACTTCTCGCCCACGATCTCGAGGGTGCGGGCGATCGAGCAGTTCGAGGTGTCCCGATCGAGGCGAGGGTCCAGGCCGGCGTCGTTCCGAGCTTCCATGGGGTAACTCTAGCCACATCTGGGTTTACTTTTCTATACTCAGGGGTCTATGGTCGAGTCACCATGAAGGCATTCATCATCGAGCGCTACCAGAGCAAGGACGGCATCCGGGCCGCCGACGTGCCGGTTCCGGAGTTGGGGGAGTACGACGTTCTGGTGGAGATCCACGCCGCCGGCGTCAACCCGATCGACGCCAAGATCAAGGATGGCGAGTTCAAGTTGATCCTGCCGTACCGCTTGCCGCTGATCATGGGCAACGACCTGGCCGGCGTCGTCGTCCGGATCGGATCTCGAGTGCAGCGATTCGCACCGGGCGACGAGGTCTACGCGCGGCCGGACAAGGACCGGATCGGAGCATTCGCGGACTGCATAGCTGTCAACGAAGCCGACCTGGCGGCCAAGCCGCGGACACTCACCATGGAAGAGGCGGCGTCGCTTCCGATGGTGGCGCTGACGGCGTGGCAGGCGCTGGTCGAACGTGCACATCTGAAGCCGGGGCAGAAAGTTCTCATTCACGCGGGCTCGGGTGGCGTGGGCACGGTCGCGATCCAGCTGGCGAAGCACCTCGGCGCAACGGTGGCCACGACAACGAGCACCGCCAACGTCGACCTGGTGAAGGACCTCGGCGCAGACGTGGTCGTCGACTACAAGAAGGAAGACTTCGAGACAGTCCTCCATGACTACGACGTGGTTCTCGACCCCCTGGGTGGAGAGACCCTCGAGAAGTCTCTGCGAGTACTGCGACCTGGTGGAATGGTGATCGGGATCGCAGGACCGCCCGATCTCGATTTCGCGCGGGAGATCCGGGCCTCATGGTTCCTGAGAGTCGCCATGGCGCTCTTGAGCTACCGGATCAAGAAGCAGGCGCGACGCCTTCGGGTGAGCTATTCGTTCCTCTTCATGAAGGCAAGCGGTGACCAACTGCGCGAGATCACGTCACTCGTCGACGAGGGCGTCATACGCCCCGTCCTTGATAGGACCTTCCCGTTCGAGTCGACCAAAGAAGCGCTCGCCTACGTCGAAGGCGGACGCGCAAAGGGCAAGGTCGTCGTCAAGATGAGGTGATCCGCGACCACGGGGAGCAGCTTGCCGCTCTCGCAGGTGGCGCTTGTTGTCAGGTGGTGCCGAAGTGGGTGGCGGAGGCTTGCTTCTGTGCCTCGCGGCGGGCGGCAGTGAGGAGAGCATCGCCCAGGACGGTGCCGACCACGGCGCGCTCGGACAGGGCGTCGAGGTCGTCGCCGGCGCGCTCGAGCCACTTCAGTTCCAGCTCCGCGAGGTGTGCGGCCGAGGCGCGGTAGGCGTCGAGCATGTCCGCGAGATCGCCGTGCCCGAGATTCTCGGCGACTCGGAGCACCTCATCGACCGAGGTCGCGGACACGGCCCGCTGTGCTTCTCCGAGTGTGCTGTGCACGGTCCGATCGGCGTCCTCCACCGCGGCGACCACCTGCTTGACGGCGGCGACCGGGATCCCGCCGAGCCCGATCAGCGCCCGCAGTAGCCGTAGACGCTGCAGGTGCGATTCGTCGTACTCGACCTGGTTGTAGCCGGTTCGCTCACCGCCGGGCAGCAGCCCTTCGCGGACGTAGTACTTGATCGTGGCGGCCGGCACTTCCGACTGCTCGGCGAGCTCGTTGATCCGCATCCGGTTCCCTTCTGCCTTGATCGATAGTAACACTATCGACTAGGCTCTCCGCATGCTGATCCTGCGTCTGGCCGCCGTGACGATCGCTGCTGTCACCGCGTTGTGCCGATCGACCGAGGTGCGGTGGTGGCGCTGGCGATCGCCTTCGGGGCCGGGCTCGGGGTCTTCACGGTCGCCCTCGCGGCCGCGCTCCGCGACGGCGCCATGAACTGGCCGCTGGGGGTTGCCGTCATCGCCTGTGTGGCAGGGATTGCGCTGAGCTGGCGGCAGTACGCCGTACGCGGTGGCGTCAGCGTGGGGTGATGCCGTAGCGGGCACGCACTTCGCCGACCTTCGGCGCTCCGTTGAAGACCAGGGCGTTCGCACCGACTTTGATCGTCCCGTCCTGGTTCACGTATTCCTGCGGGGTCGACCAACCGCTCTCGAGGTCGGGTGATGCGGCCATCGACCGCAGTACCGCCTCCATCACCGCGACGGCCTCGGCCTCGGTGTCCGCCTCGATCACCACGTGACTGCGGATCCAGCCGCCGCCGAAGTTGAAGTTGCAGTCCCACTCCGCGGAGGTCACGCCGTCGACCGAGGTCGCCGCCGCGATGAATGCCTCCTCGCACCTGGAGGCCTTGCCGGGCGAGCACGCCGTGGCGGACAGCACCAACGCCGACGCGACGACAGCGGTCAACCACCGCATCTGTTCAGCCACTCCTTCAACCGCCCGCACGTGGAGGCACCAACGCTAGGTCTCGTCAGTCGCATCCATCTGCCCGTACTCCACCCGTACTTGCAGCCGGAACCGCAGTCAGTTCACTAAGGCGCGGTGGCGGGCTTCGCGGATGATGCGGTCGGCGGTTTGGTCGGGGGTCAGGGTGGCGGTGTCGAACCACCAGCCGACATCGCCGAGTTCGCGTTTCATTGCGGCGTCGAGGGCGTCGTAGCCGTCGAAGTCGAACCGTTCGCGGGGGTCCCTGATGGTGTTGCGGTGTTGGCAGACGTCGATGCCCGGTGTGAGGACAACGAACAAGACCCGGCGGGGCGCGAGGAGATCAAGGAAGAAGTCCAGCTTCTCGCGGGAGGGGATCATCGCATCGATCAGGGGTGTGAAACCGGCGTCGGCGAAGTTGTTCGCCAGCGCGCACAGATTGCGGTGCAACAGCTCCACTTGCCGCGCTGCTTCGTCGGCGGGCTCGCCCAGGGCCCACACGAAACCGCTGACGATCATCCCGTTCAGCTCGTCGCCGTCGAGCCGAGCGGAACGTGCCAGTCGCTGGGCGACCAACCTGGTCACGGTCGACTTCCCGGCCCCAGGCATCCCTGTCACGAGCAGACAGTCCGGTCCTCCAACACCGCTCATGACCGGAATCGTTTCAGCGTGCCCGCAGGTCGGCAATCAGGTTTTGCCACACAGTACGGTTCGGGCATGGGGATTCTGGGGAGGCATGAAGCTGGGCACTACATGCCGGAGGACGGCATTCTCGTCGTGCGGGACGTAGGAGTGGGCATCGCCGACGAGCTGTCGGACAACGACGCGCACCCGGTCGGCACGATCGCTCGCTCGGGGCACGGATGGCTGTACGCCGCAGGTGGGGACGGGCCGTGCGTCGTACACCTGCAACTGCATGACGAACGGCCCGGTGACGACGACCTTGACGCGTGGGACGACGTGGTCGAGGTCCCGTTCGAGAGCCTGCGAGGTGTCGTCGAGCTGAGCAGCCTCATGTCGAGTGCCGGCGACGAGGACCTGCGTCTCGGCGAGCCGGGGATGTACCGCGTGCGGGTCGCGCATCGCGCGCTACCGCCGACGCCGCTGCCGGATGACGAGGACGATCTCCAGCCCACGGATCTCTGGCACCTGGACTTCTGGCAAGTCGCAGGAGCGGTCGAGCCACCGCGGTGGTTCCGGCGCAGGCGCCCACCGGTGTCGGTACCCGACCCAGGATGGACGTCGCTGCTCGGGCTCCAGGAGATCGAGGTCGCCAACGTCGTGGAGTGGGCAGGCAAGGCCGACGGCATGACCGTCGACGAAATCACCACGTGGGGAACCGATCACTACCGCGGCCCGAACTGGCTCGATCAATCGTTGCGCAACAGCCACGCCCTTCCCGGATGTCCCAGCCTGCCCGACATCGCCCGCCAGGTTGGCGTCCGGGCGCCTCGGACGAGGCGCGACTTGCTGCCCTTGTACGTGGGGCTTCGCATCCTGACCTTCGACGGGACGCGGTACGTCGCCATCGACGACAAGCCGATGGCCCAGGACGTACTGCGGCTTCCGGTCGACGTGGTCACCTTTCTGGAGGCGTCCCAGGCGGTGAAGCAGTTCACCGGCTACGCCGCAGACCTCGTGTCGGTCGCGTTGTGGGGCGGCACCGAGCAGACCGTCGCGTCGCTCGCCGAACGAACGCTGGCCGACGAGGACGACGTCCGCGCAACCCTGCGGTACGCCGAAGACCGAAAACTCCTCCAGATCGAGCAGCGTCCCCCGGACAAGCTCTCCCTCACCCCACATTCGCGTCGCTAGTCGACGGTTTCGAAGAGGGGGGTGTTGTCGTCTTCGAGGTCGAAGACGACTCGGTCCAGGTGGCCTTGGTAGGGGTTGGGGTCGGTGTAATGGGTTGAGGCGGGGGAGGCGGAGTCTTGGCCTATGTCGAGGCCTTCCCAGCCGTGGAAGTTGGGGAGTACGGCGTCCAGCTTGGTGGATGCGACCTCCGTCCCGTCTATCAGGAGGTGGACGGATGCGGTGCAGTCGCCAGTGTGCTCGACGTACGCCGCGAGCTCCGTTGTGCCTGCGGGGATGGGGGAGGGGGAGCGTACGACGGTGTGGTGGCCGAGGTAGTTGTGGTCGAATGTCAGACAGTTGTCCTTGACGAACAAGGAGAACCCGGTGGCAACGCCGCCGAGTGCGACCAGGACTCCGTCGCCGTCCGAGGGCTTGCGCTCGACGAAGGCGGTGATGCGATGGGAGCGGTTCATCGTCGGCGGGCATGCCGCTGCCGGTAGGTGGGGCATGCCGCGGTAGTAGACGAACCGGCGGCGGGCGCGGATCGATCCCGGTCTGGCGATCTTGGCCCGTACGGCGAAGCCGCGGTCGTCGAGCGGGAGGACGTCGTACTTGCCGGCCTCGGCCCAGAAACGCTGCTGGAGTTCGGCGAGCTTGTCCGGGTAGCGGTCCGCGACGTCGTCGGACTCGGACCAGTCGGTCGTGGTGTCGAACAGCTCCCACCGGTCGTCGGCGTAGTCCGTGCCGCGCTGGTGGAAGGCGACGGCTTTCCACCCGTCGTGCCAGATCGCGCGGTGACCGAACATCTCGAAGTACTGGGTGGGATGACGAGTCGGCGCCGCGCCGTCGTCGAAGGTGTAGGTCAGCGGCGTGCCGTGCAGGGGTAGTTGTGGCACACCGCGGTAGACCTCCGGCGCGTCCAGACCCATCACGTCGAGCACGGTCGGGGTGATGTCGATGACGTGGTGGAACTGGGAGCGGATCTCGCCGGGCTGGGCGATCGCGGCGGGGTAGCGCACGATCAGCGGTACCCGTACGCCGCCCTCGTGGGTGTTCTGCTTGTAGCGCCGGAAGGGCGTGTTGCCTGCCTGCGCCCAGCCCCACGGGTAGTTCGAGTGGCCGCGTGGTCCGCCGATCTCTTCGATGTGCTCGAGGTTCCAGGCGAAGTCCGGTTCGATGCCGTTTTGGAAGGCTGCCGGGTTGAGCGATCCGCGTTGTCCACCTTCCTGACTTGCACCGTTGTCAGACAAGAGCACAATCATGGTGTTCTCGAGCCGGCCCAACGCCGCCAACGCGTCGACGAACCGACGCAGCTCGGCATCGGTGTGGTCGAGCATCGCGGCGTACGCCTCCTGCAGGCGAGCGAACAGCCGGCGCTCGTCCGCGGTGAGATCCGCCCACGGCTCGACCCCGTCGTTGCGAGGTGGCAGCCGGGTTTCGGGCGGAATGACACCGAGCTCCTTCTGCCGCGCGAACCGTGCCTCCCGTACGGCGTCCCAGCCCTCGTCGTACCGACCGCGGTACTTGTCGAGGTACTCCTGCGGAGCCTGATGTGGTGCATGCGCGGCGGCGAACGCGAGATGGAGGAAGAACGGTTTCTCCGGCGTCACCGAGGTCTGGGCCCGGACGAAGGAGATCGCCTGATCGACCAGGTCGGTGGTCAGGTGATAGCCGTCCTCCGGTCGCCCCGGAGCCTCGATCGCATGGTTGTCCGAGTAGAGCTCGGGATAGAAGCAATCGGTCTCGGCCTCGAGGAAGCCGTAGTACCGCTCGAATCCCCGCCCGAGCGGCCACTGGTCGTACGGACCGGAAGCAGTGGTGTGCTCGGTCGGAGCGAGGTGCCACTTCCCGACGCACATGGTGTTGTAACCGGTGTCGACGAGCATCTCGGCCAAGGTCGCGGCGGCCTTCGTGACGTGGCCGCGCCCGCTCGGGTAGCCGGTGTCCAGGTTGGACAGCATGCGCATGCCGACCGAGTGGTGGTTCCGTCCGGTCAGTAGGGCCGCCCGGGTGGGTGAGCACAGCGGTGTCGCGTGGAAGTTGGTGTAGCGCAGCCCTTCGGCGGCGAGACCGTCGATCGTCGGGGTGTCGATCTCCGAGCCGAAGCAGCCGAGATCGGCGAACCCGACGTCGTCGAGGACCACGTAGACGACGTTCGGCGCCGATGCTGCCGGCGTCCGGACGGGCGCCCAGTGCGGCACGGAATCCAGATGTGTCAGGCCGATTCGACCCTGGAACCCCTGGCGCTCACTCATGATCCTCCAGTTCGATCGGCGACTGTGTACTGGTCCGACCAGTGCACTTAGCAGCAGGTGCCAGGATTTCTCCGCCGCATCCCGCTGTCAAGTGATCCGGGCTCGCCTAGGCCGACAGAGAGGCCCAGAGGTCACAGGAGCAGTCCGGTCTGCTAGAGCATCGGATCGGCCTCACGCCGATGGCGTCGCAACAGACCGCCGCGAGATGAGGCGGTCGACCGGTCGGCAACCGCCCGCGTTCCGCGCCGAAGGCACCGACTTCCGCGACACCCTTGGTTGCTGACAGCAACTGTCCCGCCTCGAGTGCAGGACGTGCCCGGCTGGATCACCCAGCCGGGCACGTGCCGCCGCTTTACGCGGGGCGCCTGCCAGAGGTGCGGATGAATGCCCTGGCGGAAGCGTTCGGTGGTTAGCTGGAGGTTGCTGAATCTGAGGAGGTGGGTGGGGTGCCGGTTCGGGAGAAGCTGGTGCTGCCCGAGGGGTACGGGCGGACGACGAAGATGCTCAGTTGGGAGAGTGTGCGGGACCGGTTGGCGGAGGCCAAGCAGTATTGGCTGGCGACGAATCGGGGGAGTGGTAGCCCGCATCTGGTGCCGGTCGACGGGTTGTGGGTTGATGATCGGCTGTACTACGGCGGTAGTCCGGAGACTGTCCATGTGCGGTTGGTGCAGGCGAATCCGAACGTGACGATCCACCTGCCTGATCCGTGGCAGGTCGTGGTGGTGGATGGTGAGGTTCGGGTGTCCACGACCTCGCCGGAGTTGGCCCAGCGGCTGGCTGATGTGGCGAATGTGAAGTATGCGGACTACGGGATGCAGCACGATGCGAGCGCGTACGCCGAGCCGGCGGTCGTGCATCCGCGGCGGGTGATCGCCTGGTCGACATTCCCGAAGGACGCGACCAGGTTCACCTTTACCGGTTGAGTTCTGCGAGGGCGGGCGCCGGCTCGGGGCGGCGTACGTCGTGGGTGGGGAGGAGTCGCGCCAGCCAGGAGGGGAGCCACCAGTTGGCGGGGCCGAGCAGTTTCATCACGGCCGGGACCAGGATCAGCCGGATGATGGTGGCGTCGACGAAGACGGCGGTGGCCAGGCCGAGGCCGAACATCTTGGTGCTCGGATCGTCGTTCAGGACGAAGCTCAGGAAGACCGCGATCATGATCAGTGCCGCCGAGGTGATCACCCGTCCGGTGGTGGCGATACCGCGGACGACCGAGGCGTCGTTGTCGCCGGTGTTCAGGTATTCCTCCCGCACCCGCGAGAGCAGGAACACCTCGTAGTCCATCGAGAGACCGAACAGGATCGCGAACATGAACATGGGGATGAACGGGATGATCGGCACCGTCGTCTCCAGCCCGATCAGGTCGGCGCCCCAGCCCCACTGGAACACCATCACCATCACCCCGAACGAGGCACCGATGCTCAGCAGGTTCATCAGCGCTGCCTTGAGGGGTACGACGACCGATCGGAAGACCACTGTCAGCAGTACGACGGACAGCAGGATCACCGCCCCGATGAACAACGGAAGCCGCTCCCTGACTCGGTCACCGACATCGGCCAGGCTGGCCGTCTGACCGCCGACGTGAGCCTTGGCCGGGCTTCCGCCGATCACGGCCGGAAAGACCTCCGCGCGGAGCCGCTTGATCGTGTCCACCGTGGCATCGTCCTGAGGCCCGGTGGTCGGGAACGCGACCAGCGTCGCGACTCCTGCCGCGGCGTTCACCTGCGGCGGCGCGACATCCGCGATCCCTTCGTCTGCACGGACAGCCTCGAGGAGAGGCGGTACGACGCCCGCGTCCTTGGAGATGTCGACGGCGATGACCAACGGCCCGTTGATCCCAGGACCGAAGCCGGCGGCGACCTGGTCGTAGGCGCGGCGCTGCGTCCGGTTGTCGGGAAGCGCGCCGTCGTCCGGCGTGCCGACCCTGAGCGCCAGCACCGGCGCGGCGAGCGCCAGGAGCAGAACGGTTGCACTGATGGCATACGCGGTTGCATGTCTGGCAACGTGCAGTGCCCATCGATTCCAGCCGGACCCCGGGGAGGCCGCCACTCGCCGGACTGCGAGACGGTTGATCCAGTGCCCGGCCAGCCCCAGAAACGCCGGTAGCAAGGTGATCGAGACCAGCACCATGGTCAGAACGATGAGCGAGATGGCAACCCCGCCGGCCGTCATGAACGGGACGCCGGCCACGGCCAGACCGAGGATCGCGATGACGACTGTGCCACCGGCGAAGACGACAGACCGGCCCGCGGTGCCGACAGCGCGTCCGGCCGACTCCTCGACGGACAGTCCGTGCGCGAGGTGTTCGCGGTGCCGGGTGACGAGGATCAGCGCGTAGTCGATCCCCACGCCGAGGCCGACCATGCTGCCGAGGACCGGCGCCCAACTCGGGATGTCGATCAGATAGGCGACCAGCGACATCGAGCTGATCCCGAGCGCGAGACCGAACAGCGCCATGCCGATCGGCAGTCCCATCGCGATGATCGATCCGAACGCGAGCAGCAGTACGACGATCGCGGCGAACAAGCCGATCGCCTCGCCGAGTCCGCTCTCGGGCTCCTCGAAGGCGAAGAACAGGTCGCCGCCCAGCTCGATCCGGACCGGGAGATCCTGGCCGGCCCGGGACGCGAACGCCTTGAGGTTCTCGAGGTCTGCCTTGTCCAGTTCCTCGAGCACCGGATACTGCAGCCGGATGATCGCGACCCGGCCGTCTGGTGAAAGGACGCCCGGGGTCGCGGCCGGCGTACCCGCGGGATCGCTGGTCCCCAGCACCTGCGGCAGTTGAGCCGCCGCCGACTGGACCTGCGACAAGGCGGCTCGCGCCTCGGCCGAGTTGAAGAACGTCACCTGATCAGCGCGAGGTGTCACAACCACCTGGGCGGTGAGACCCGCCTGATCCGACCCGGCGGCCGCCAGCAGGTCGGTCGCGCGCTGGGAGTCGACTCCTGGTGCGCCGAAGGAGTCCTCGAGCTTTTGACCGAAGGTGCTGGACGCCGCGACCACGAGTACGGACACGACCAGCCAGGCCCCGATGACAGCCCACGGTCGACGCGCGGCGAACCGGCCCAACCGGTACAGCGAATTCGACATCATCCTTGATCCCCTCCAGCGACTGATGTGGTCACATCGTGTCGAGGACGTGCGGAACCCACCTCGGGCGAAGGGCCGGACTTTCCCCGGCCGACTGACCGATCGGCGCGCCGTACTTTGGGCTGATCCGCTGGGCGCCCGGGGTATCTACGCTGAGGTCATGCTGACCAACGCCGTTCGCGCGCTCTGGGCCGAACCGCGGGCGCCCAATCCGCCGGCGCGGGTCTGGCGGGACTGGGTGCTCGTCGCGGTGCTGGTGCCGACGGCGGTCCTCGAAGGTGTACTGCGTGAGCAGTTGGTCTGGAGACCTGTCGCGCTCGTGATCGCGGTGGGTGTCGCCTGCGCGCTGCTCTGGCGGCGTACGCACCCGCTCGCGGTGGTGGCCGGCGCCTTCGGCGCGCTGATCGTCACAACCGTAGCGAGCCTGATCACCACGGGCGGACCGGTGGGCCTTGACACCACGGCCTGCGTGCTGTTGTTGCCGTACTCGCTCGTGCGCTGGGGATCCGGCCGCGAGATCGGGATCGGGCTGCCGATCATCCTGGTCGCGCTCGTCATGGGTCTCGTCAGCGACTTCACCGGCGTGCTCGATTCGGTCGTCGGCAGCATGGTCTTGCTGTTCCCGATGACGCTGGGCGCCGCGGTCCGCTACTGGGCGACGTCGCGGATGCGCGAGCTGGACCAGGTGCGACTTCGGGAGCGCGAGCAGTTGGCCCGTGAACTGCACGACACGGTCGCTCATCATGTCTCGGCCATCGCGATCCGGGCGCAGGCCGGCCAGGTCGTTGCCGCCGCCGACCCCGGGGCCGCGCTCGATGCTCTGGTGGTGATCGAGGAGGAGGCCTCGCGTACGCTCGCCGAGATGCGCATCATGGTCGGCGGTCTTCGCGACAACGGATCACCTGTGCTGGTTCCTCAGCCCGGCGTGGCCGACCTCGAGCGACTGGCCCGCACCGTCGGAGATCGCCCGCGGGTCGAGCTGCGACTGTCGGGCGACCTCGACAACCTCGGGTCATCGATCGGTACGGCGATCTACCGCATCGCGCAGGAGTCGGTGACGAACGCCGTACGCCATGCACGCCACGCAACCCGGATCGACGTCCGCGTCGCCGGTGACGCCGACTGCGTTCGCCTGACCGTCTCCGACAACGGCGACGCCGGCTCGACCGTGCGGAACCCGTTGGGCTACGGGCTGATCGGGATGACCGAACGGGCAACGCTCCTCGGCGGTTTCCTGGAGGCAGGTCCCGGTCCGGATCGCGGCTGGACCGTCGAGGCGACGCTGCCCAGGGCGGCCCGATGACCATCCGGGTGCTCGTCGCCGACGACCAGGATCTGATCCGTACCGGGCTCGCGATGATCATCGACGCCCAGCCAGACATCGACGTGGTCGGTCAGGCCGCCGACGGCCATGAGGCGGTGGAGCTGGCCCGTCGGCTGCGCCCCGACGTATGCCTGTTCGACATCCGCATGCCTGGGATGGACGGGATCGCGGCGACTCGCGAGCTTGCCGGTCCCGGTGTCGACGACCCGCTCGCGATCGTCGTGATCACCACCTTCGACCTCGACGAGTACGTGCATGGCGCACTCAAGGCGGGTGCGCGTGGATTCCTGCTCAAGGACTCCGGCCCCGCACTTCTGATCCAGGCGATCCACGCCGCCGCCGACGGCGATGCCCTGATCGCCCCGAGCATCACGGCCCGGCTGCTCGCCGCCTTCTCCGACGTCCATCGCGGCCGCCAGCCGGCGCAACCCGTCGAACCGCTCACCAGCCGGGAGGAGCAAGTCCTGGTCACGGTGGCCCACGGCCGGACCAACGCGGAGATCGCCGCCGACCTCCACGTCAGCCTGAGCACCGTCAAGACCCACCTCGCCAGCATCATGACCAAGCTCGGCGCCCGGAACCGGGTCGAGCTCGTCATGTGGGCCTACGAGACAGGCCGCGTCACCAGATCGAGTTGAGGTGATGCAGGGCTAGCGAGGTCAGCTGTACAGCACTGTCACTTGTCAGACGAAGATCGTTGCCAGGCTCGATGTTGAGGCATTCGTAGAAGGCGCCGTCTGCCGCGAAGACGGCCAGTTGGCCGCGGTCAACGAGGAGGCGGAGCGCGAGAGTGCCGTCGAGGGATGGCCGGAGTGGGTGGCCGTTCAGTTCGTTGGCGGCGATGTTGTAGGTGAGGTCGACGCCGGCTCGGACGTGGAAGGTGAAGGAGCCGGCGGAGGTGCCGGTGAGGTCGAAGACGGCTTCCAGATCGAAGGACTCGGCGGGCTCGTCGGTAAGCAGGGGAGTCTCCGGGGACAGTTGCGTTGGGCCCCAAGTTCTGGTCGTACGGCGTAGGGCGTGGGTCTCGTCGACCGGCTCGCTGTGGATACGAGGGCCGTCGGCGGTGGCGACCAGGCGTTGTTCGACCGGGAAGCTGGCGTTGCCGGTCCAGGTGGTGCCGCGGTTCTCGCCTTGCCAGGCCATTGTGACGATGCGGCCGTCGGGCATGTTGTCGAAGGACTGAGCCGCGTAGTACGGACCGGCCGCCGGCCCGGGGTTGACCGTGATCGTCTGCGGTTCCGTCCAGGACGTGCGGAACTCCCGGCCGTCGAAGTCGCCGACGACGTACGATCCTCGGCCGTCCCGTAGGACGTAGGTGAGCTCGCCGTCCAGCTCCATCGGCGTGAAGTCGGGACATTCGAAGAACCAGTCGGCGACGTACCGACCGGTCCGCTCCCAGTCGCGCAGGTTCGGCGAGACGAAGAAGTCCACACCGTTGCCGTCGTTGTTCGACCAGACGACCATTGCCCAGGTCTGGGTCGGCGGATGCCAGATGACCTTCGGATCCCGGCTCTCGTGGCCGCTCGGTTGGGCCACGACACGACCCTCGTCGTACGCGGTGAAGGTCATGCCGCCGTCGAGGCTGTAGAACACCCGCACGCCCTGGGTGCCGGTGAAGACCAGGATCGGATCGTGGTCGCCGTCCTTCAGTCCGGACGTGTTCCGTACGTCGGCGACACCGCCACCCGACCACAGTTCGCCAGGGTGCACAGTGGGATCCAGGGCGTTGGGTTGCTGCTGCCAGTGGACCAGGTCGGTGCTGGTGGCGTGGCCCCAGTGCATGGTGTCCCAGACCAGGTTGTACGGGTTGTGCTGGAAGTAGAAGTGGTAGGTGCCGCGGTAGTGGACCAGCCCGTTCGGGTCGTTCATCCACCCGCGCCGGGGGCTGAAGTGGAACTGACCGCGGTTGGGTTCCTGATAGTCGGTCACGGGAGCCTCTCTAACGTGGGCGGCGGTACTCGCGCGACGGGAGCGATGGCAGGTCGTTCGCGCCGCCCGGCAGCTGGTACCAGTACGCGACGGTGGTGATGTCGTCGGATCGTTCGAAGTGCCCGTGGTCCCAGGCGCCGATCTGCTGCAGGGTGATCTTCAGGCGCTGGTGGAAGGTCACCGGGTCCGGCAGGTGCCAGCGGTACATGCCGTGGGACTGGAGCGTGTTGGTGGCGAACGGCGAGGCACGGGTGGTGTCCTCGGCCGAGAAGAACGGATACCCGCAGTACGGCGCACTGAACGTCAGCGGCACCGGCGGCGGATCGTTGCGAAGCGCGTCCTGGAAGGCCCAGGCGCCACCGGCGTAGTCCTCGAGCCCGGTGCTGCACTGGCTCGGGTAGGCATCGTCGTCGTCGAGATAGAACTTCACCTCGCCCTCGCCCCACCAGTACCGTTCCAGGGCGGTCAGTCCGATGTAGGTGCCAACATAGTTGCCGCTGCCAACGACACCGTCGAGGATGACGTGGTCCTCGGCCGGTGCGGTGGAGGCGTTGCTCCGTCGCCAGTGCACGTGGAAGCTCGCGGTGTCCGCGTCCAGTACGTCGTCCACCGTGTAGTCGATCTGGTAGTAGATCCCGCCGACGGCGCCGGGATGTTCGCTGGTCAGCTCGATCCGGGCATGACTGCGGAACGGCATCGGGAAGTAGCTGTTCATCCCACCTGTCGGTGCGACCACGATCGGTACCGAGGTAACGAGCGCGCGCTGACCGAATCCGTTGCAGAAGAAGTCGCCGAGCGGTACGGCGACCGCCGGGTGCTCCTCGCCGTCCCACCAGATCCGCAGCACGAGGTCACGCAGTACCCAAGGGCCCACTGGGGTCTTGTCCGGCACGGTCATCCAGATGTGGCGGATGACGCCGGGACCGTCGATGTCGGCCAGGGTGGCGGTCTCGCCCGGTTCCAGCGAGATGGCCGGACGGCCTTTGCGGGAAGGGCCGAGAGCCGAGGCGGCCGTCGCCGCCTGCCCGGGTGCGCCGGTCGGGTTCTCCGCGTTGATGGACCGGCTCCGGCGCCTGCCGGGCGATCGGGTCAGCGCTGTCCAATCTGTCATGAGTTCCTCACTTGATCGCTCCGACTGTGACCGCGAACCAGAGTGCGCTGAGATCCTCGACCTAACACCTGTTAGGCCTGCCGCATCGGTACCTAACAGGTGTTAGGTCGAGGGTGTCAAGGGCCGTCTCGGCGTCAGAGCTGAGGTGGGGAGGCGACGGTCCCGCGGACAACCGGCAGGCAGGGGAGTCTTTCCGTGCCGCCTTCGCCGTGGTCTTCGCCGGCGATGCGGGCAAGGAGTTCGGCGGCGGCGCGTTGGCCCATCTCGCGGTGCGGCAGCGCGATCGTGGTCAGGCCGGGTGGTACTTCGGCGGCGAGGAACTGCTCGTCGTCGTACCCGACCACCGACAGATCCTGCGGAACCGTGAGCCCGAGCGACGCCGCGGCCAGCACCACGCCGGTCGCGCCGCGGTCGTTCGCGGCCAGGATCGCGGTCGGGCGATCGGGGCGGCGCAGGAGCTCGAGTGCTGCCGCGTGGTTGGAACTGACGTTGTACCGAGCGGAGATGATGCTGTCCTCGACCGGCAGCCCGGCGTCCTTCAGCGCCGCAGCGAATCCCCGGATTCGTGCCTGCGTGGCGGGCGAGTCCGAGTTGCCGGTGATGAAGACGATCCGGCGGTGGCCGGCCTCGAGCACCAGCTCGGCGGCGGACCGCCCGCCGCCCTCGTCGTCGGGGATGAACGCCGGTAGCGAGTTGTCCGCGACGTAGGCATTGGCCATGACCAGAGGCAGACCGGCCGGCGCGTCGAGCCGGTCGACCTGTCGCAGGCCGGCGTCCGCGTAGATCAGTCCGTCGACATCGCGCGCCCGGAGCGTGGTCATGGCGCCGTCGACGTACGACGGATGCTGCCAGGTGTCGATGGTGAGGATCATGTACCCGGCCTCGAGCGCCACGTCGCTCGCGCCCGACAGGAGCGGACCGGCGAACGGCGCACTCGCGATCGCGTCGGTGACCAGGCCGATGGTCGCGGTCCGCTGCCGGCGGAGGTTCACCGCGGACGCGTTGGGTACGTAGCCGAGCTCGCGGGCGATCGCGCGGATCCGCTCCTGCTTCTCCGCGTCGACCATGCCGTCACCGCGGCCGTTGAGGACGAGCGAGACCGCCGACCGCGACACCCCGGACGCTTTCGCGATGTCCGTCGACGTCACCCGTCGCTTGCTCATCAATCCGTCCTCGCTCGAACCCGCCCCGACGCGCTCAGCATCTCACGGCCCGCGCGGGGGCCGGCGGCAAGCGAACTCCCCGCCGTCGGCCCCCGCCGCGGTCAGGCTTCGGCGGCCTGCCAGTCGCTGCACTTGGTGATGACGAAACCATCCCGGTAACACATCCGGATCTGGATGTTCGCGCCTTCGGTCTTGTCCCAGACCAAGCTGTCGCAGTTGCCCGCGCCGGCGACGTGCAGGACGCGGCCGGGCGTCGTGTCACCGGCGAGCCGATAGTTGGCTTCGATCGAGAGACCGTCTGCCTTGGCGTCGCAGACCTGGACCTTGTCGCCGTCGTGGAACCAGCCGACGGATCCCCTCGCGGTGACCACGGACTCGTTCGATCCGGCCGCCGCGGTCGGCGCTCCGGCGACCATGCCGGCACCCACCAGTAGCAGGCCGGCGAACAGGAAACGTGCGCTACGTGCACGGAATCGCATGCTGCTCCTTTCTGGTTGAGTCGGCCAACTTACGAGGCTCGTACGGGGTGCGAGTCCGTCTGACGGTGACACTTGCCTGTCCGACTCGAGGGGGACTCGCGATGAGGACGGCGGTGGGGAGCATCGACGTATGACAACGATGAGTCGCCGTACGGTCCTTGGTCTGCTTGCCTCCGGGGTTGCGGTGTCAGCGGTCCCGTGGACGGCGGAGGCCGCTGTCGAGGCCGGCTATCGGTTGGAGCTGCCGCGGCCGACCGGTCCGTATCCGATCGGGACGGTCGACTTGCACCTGGTCGACAAGCGCCGCGTTGACCCGTGGGGGAGCGGCCGGGTTCGCGAGTTGATGGTCAGCCTCTGGTACCCGGCGTTCCCAGTCGGACCGCAGGCCTTCTACGCACCCCCGAAAGCGGCTGTCCCGTTGGCGGACGCGGTTGCCGTGGAGCTCGGCCTGCGCCCGGGTCAGGTCGATTACGCCCGTACGGCGACGCACGCACGGCGGAGTGCTCCCGTGCTGGGACGACGGCATCCCGTGATCCTCTATTCACCCGGCCTCGGTACGTCCCGGATCCTCGGGACCAACCACGTCGAGGAACTGGCCGGCCGCGGGTACATCGTCGTGACGATCGACCACACCGGAGAAGCACCGGTCGAGTTTCCGGACGGATCCGTGGCGCCCGTCCTCCTTCCGACGGACGGCACTGGCATCCGGACCGCGATCGAGGCGCGGGTGGCGGATGCCCGGTTCGTGCTGGACGCCCTGGCGGATCTTGCTGACGGCAACAATCCGGATGCCGGGCACCGGGTCTTGCCGACCGGTCTGGCCGACGCGCTCGATCTGCGTCGCACCGGGATGTTCGGCTACAGCGCGGGCGGATTCACCGCGGCGGAGGCGATGCTCGTCGATCGGCGGATCCAGGCGGGCGTGAATCTCGACGGCACGCTGCAGTACGGCTTCCCCGAGGGCGAACTGAGCGAGTCGGCCAAGCGTGGGCTGGATCGCCCGTTCCTGTTGTTCGGGGCCGGTGGGCACTCGCATCTGCCCGGTGGGGCGTTCAGCGATCCGTCCTGGACGAGCTTCTGGGCGAACCAGCGAGGCTGGAAGCTCGACCTCAGCATTCCGGCCGGAACCCACGGCGCCTTCGCCGACTACCAGTTCTCGGTGCCGGCGATCGCCGCCGAGCACGGCCTGCCCAAGGAGAGGGTCACCGGATTCCTTGGCACCGTCGACCCGGCCGGCAGCATCCGAGCCCAACGCGCCTACCTGGCCGCCTTCTTCACCCGCTTCCTCCGCGGTCGCCCCCAGCCCTTCCTGAACCACCCCTCGCCCAAACACCCCGAGGTGGTCTTCACCCGCTAGGTCCCCGGTGCGTGGCGTAATTCACGGGCGTGCTGGGACCGGCTTGGATATAGTTGTCGGGTGCAATATCTCTTCTTCCTCTGACAGCCAGGACCCCGCGGCTCTGTGCACGCTTTGACGTGCCGGCCGCGGTTCTTCGTGTCCGCTGTCCGTTGCACGTCATCGAATCCCTGATCGGCCGCTGCGCCATGCCGGGGTTCGTCTCGGAGGAAGTATGTCCACCACCATTGCGCGACCTGTTCGTTCGCGTGCCCAGCTGACCGCCACCGACCTGCACGTTGCTCGCGGTGGCAAGCCTGTTCTGACCGGTGTCGACCTGATCGTCTCGGCCGGTGACCGGCTCGGCGTCGTCGGGGAGAACGGTCGCGGCAAGACCACCCTGCTGCAAGTCCTCGCCGGCCGGCTCGCACCCGACTCCGGCCAGGTCCAGCGAGTCGGCGGATTCGGGATCGCCGACCAGGAGATGCCGATCAGCGCGGACCGCACGGTCGGCGACCTGATCGATGTCGAACTGGCCGAGGTCCGCGCCGCCCTCGCCGTACTCGATGCTGCGACGGAAGCCCTCGCCGAGGAGCTGCCGGGCTCCGACGAGCAGTACGCCGACGCCCTGAGCGCAGTCGAGGCATTGGATGCCTGGGATGCGGACCGTCGAGTGGAGATCGCACTCGCCGCTCTTGGCGCCGTCGATGATCGAACCCGACTGCTGGCCAGTCTGTCGGTCGGGCAGCGATACCGGATCCGCCTGGCCTGCCTCCTCGGAGCCGGGCACGACTTGTTGCTGCTGGACGAACCCACCAACCACCTGGACGCCGACGGACTGTCATACCTGACGTCCGAGCTTCAACAACACCCAGGCGGAGTCATCCTGGTCAGTCACGACCGTGCGCTGCTCGCGGACGTCGCCACGTCGGTGCTCGACCTGGACCCGACCAGCGACGGCCGGCCGCGCACGTACGGCGGCGGCTACCTGGGCTACCAAGAAGGACGCGTCGCCGAACGCGAACGCTGGGAGAGCGCGCACCGTGCCCAGCTGAGTGAGCGGCAGCGTCTCGCCGACGACCTGTCGGCGGCGCAGAACCGGCTGTCCACGGGATGGCGCCCAGACAAGGGGACAGGCAAGCACACACGTCAGACCCGCGCGCCGGGATTGGTGCGAGCGGTCCACCGGCGCCAGGAGGATCTCGATGCCCACGTCGTCGATGTACCGCGGCCGCCGCTGCGATTCCACCTACCGGAACTCGGCGCCCGGCCGGGCTCGACCTTGGTGTACGCCGCGGACGTCGCCGTCACCGGACGACTCGAGAGCGTCGACCCGATCCTGCTGCGCTCCGGCGACCGGCTACTTGTCACCGGTGGAAACGGGTCAGGCAAGTCCACATTGCTGGCAGTGCTCACTGGCACACTGACGCCGACGTCTGGCGTCGTACAGTTCGGGCCCGGTGCGCGCGTCGGACTGCTCGGTCAGGAGTCGCCGGCGCCGTCGAGTCGTCGTGCCATCGACGTGTACGACGCGGCGCTCGGCCGGATGGTGAGTGCGGGGAAGCTGGCCGAGGCCGATCGGGTCTCGCTCGGGAAGTTGGGTGTGCTCGGGTCACGGGACGCGTCCCGGCCGGTTGCCGAGTTGTCGATCGGGCAACAGCGGCGCCTGGATCTGGCCATCCTGCTGGCGTCGCGGCCTCACGTCGTACTGCTGGATGAACCGACCAACCACCTGTCGATCACACTGGTCGACGAGTTGACCGAGGCGCTGCAGACCACTCCGGCGGCCGTGGTGATTGCCACGCACGACCGGCAACTCCTTCGGGACTCGGCCGACTGGCCACGGCTCATCCTGGGGCGGGAGCCGCGTCCCTCTCGTGGGGGATCCAGGGGAGGAGAGCCGTCGGAATACTCGGGACGGTGACGATCCAGAGTGTGGAGCCGCCGAGGTGGGCTGTTACGGCAGCCCACCTCGCGGCGTTGACGGCGCTGCCTTCCTGCGTCTGGCGATTGGCCTTGGCCGCCGGGTTCGATCTCGGGTATCACCCGGCGTGGATCGAGGCGAACGCGAGTAGCTTCGGCGATCGCTTCTACCTGGTGGCTCACCCACGCGTACTACCGCCGCCGGTCAGCTGAGGTCGAGGCGCATCAGGATGCGAGGGTGGCCGGCCAGGACCGAGGTGGTGTCGGCGGCCTTGGTGAAGCCTGCGCGTTCGAAGTTCTTGCGGAGGCCGGGGTACGCCATCGTCAGGTCGACCTTGGCGTCGCCGTTGTCGAGGGGGTACGACTCGATCGCCGGTGCGCCGTGGTCGCGGGCGAACTCGACGGCACCGGTGATGAGGGCGTGCGAGATCCCCTGCTTCCGGTGGCCGGGGCGGACACGGACGCACCACAGCGACCAGACCGGTAGCTCGTCGACGTGCGGGATCTTGCGGTTGCGCGCGAACGAGGTCTCCGAGCGCGGTGCCACCGCAGCCCAGCCGACCGGCTCGTCACCGTCGTACGCGAGCACGCCGGGAGCGAGTTCCGCCTTGCACAGTTCGGCGACGTACTCACCGCGCGCCGGACCGCGGAGCTCGTTGTTGAGCTTGGACGGGATCCGGTAGCTCAGACACCAGCAGACGTTCGAGTTGGGTGACTTCGGGCCGAGTACGGCGCGAACGTCCTCGAAGACTGAAGCCGGACGAACCTCGATGGCCATACCCCCACCATGTCAGAGGTGGCGGCGGAGTCCGCCCGGGGACTCGCTGGTCGGCCAGCCGTTGCGGGCCAGCGCATTCAGTACGTCGTCGCGTCGCGTCCTCAGCGGGAGCCAGAGCAAGGCCTTGCCCTCGGGGTCGCGGAGCCGGGCCCAGCGAGCTCCGACGGTCGTGGTGGCGACGGCGGTGCGTTGGACCACTTCTGACGTCAGCGTGCCGTGAGTCAGGGTGACCCGTTGCGGCGTGATCGTGATCGCCAGCGAATCCCGCTGTACCGACACGATCGCCACCGCGGCGATGGCGAGGCCGAAAACGACCGCGACACTGATCAAGCTGATGACGGTCACGGTCGGCGAGACTCCGGCGATCCCCATCGCCACCGCCCCGACGGCAACGCAGATGGCCAGTGCGACCACCAGACCCGGCGAGAGCTTGGCCATCGTTCGGGGCAGCTGGCTGGACCCGTCGCGGAGCTGAATACGGGTCTCGTCCGGCGCAAGGGGTACGGCGTCAGCGGCCGGAGACGACGCGATCGGGGTGGGACTGCCGGGCGGGGTCCATGGCCAGCCGTTCGCCCGCGCCGCGCGGCCCACCTCGTCGACGTCGTACCTGGCGAGCGGAATCGATCTGTTCCCGGTGATCGACAGCTCCGGATGCCCGTCGACGTCGTGCACCTGCAGCACGCTGTCCGGCGTCCGAAGCAGTTCCCAGCTCGCTCCGGTGGACCGGACGGCGACGATCCGATCCGGCCGCACCTCGATCCAGTCCGGCTGCCGCCGTGCAGCACGCCGCGCCGCGACGTACATGGATGGCACCACCAGGACGGCGGCGGTCGCGATGATGACCGCCACCACCCGGGAGCCGGTCATGAACTGCAGTACAGCGAGTACGGCAAGTACGACTCCTAGACCGACTTGGGCTCGCGGGCGCGGCGTCACGGTCTTGCGCGCGTGCACGACCGTCGCCTGGCCCGCCATACCGACCTCCGGGAGTCCCGATTCCGGGAACGCTATCCAGTTGCCGGGTCAGCGGGTCACCGCTACGTGCGGTGTCCGGAACAGGACAGCGGCACGAGCCTGCAGGCGAGGGACGGTTGACACTCGGTCACCGACCGCCTTGGCTAGTGAACCGTCGGCCTACTGGGGGTAGGCCGACGGACCTCGGGGGAGGGCGACATGTCGAATGTCGAGTTGAGGCTGCGCGCGCTGTTGTGGCGGCTGTGTTCCGTCGCGGAGGGCGGTGACGATCCACAGGTTGTCCGGCTGGACGGATTCGCCGACATCGATGCGATGCGCGACCGGCTGGTCGGGACGTGCCGTACGTCGCTGCGTTCGCTGCACAGCCATCTGCCGCACGGCGACCAGACCGCCTCGGCGCAGCGTACGGCGGAGTTGGTCACGCGGGGTATCCGGGTGCGGACGGTCCGGCTCCGCAACCGGCTGCTCGGGCCGGAAGGCGCCTCGATGCGCGGGTACCTGCGCGCAGTTGTCGGTCTCGGTGAGGAGCTGAGGGCCGCGGAACGGCTGCCGATGACGCAGATGATCCTGGCCGATCGGTCGGCGGCGTTGATCCCGGTGCTCGGGACGCCGATGACCCAGGCGGCGGTGCTGATCCGGTCCGAGGAGTTCGTCCGGCCGCTGGAGGCGGTGTTCCAGGCGACCTGGGAGCAGTCGGAGGCCGTCGACATCAGCGAGGCCGATCCGCTCGACCGGCTGGGGGAGCGGTCCCGGGAGGTGCTGGTGCTGCTCGCCGCTGGGTTGACCGACGAGGCGATCGCGCGCGAGCTCGGCGTCACCGACCGGACCGTGCGCCGGCAGGTCGCCGGCCTGTGCCGCAAACTGCGGGTCGACTGCCGCTTCCAGCTAGGCCTCGAGGTAGCCCGCCGCGGCTGGCTCTGAACCGCGCTTCCCTTCAAAGGTGGTTGTAAGACAAGGGTGGGGCCCGTCTGCCGATGTCGGCGGACGGGCCCCGGAATGGTGCTGTCAGATCTCAGGCGGTGCCGCGGTACCACTTGGTGAAGCCCAGGCCCTCGACCCAGACCCGCACCCAGACCGCGGTGCCCTCGGCGATGCTGAGGTCCTTGCCGTAGCAAGGCGCCTTCGCCCCGTTCCTGTCCTCCACTGTGGCGCGGACCTTGCCCGCCCAGTACGCCTGGCCCACGACCCGGCGGCCGTCCGCCCGACGGTCGCAGACGGCCAGGATCTCGTCGTACGCCTGGAACCCGGCGCAGCCGCGGACCACGCCGCCGTACGCCTTGCAAACCGTGACGTTCGTCCCTCTGGTCGCCGTCGGCGCCGTCTGCATCGTGGCCGCCTGAGTCTTGGTGGAACCGGACTCCTGCGCGGGTGCCGCCGAACTGACGGTCGGAGCCATCACGCCTGCCGAAACCGCTGCGCCCAGTACGGCGATGCCCCGGACCATCGAACGCTGAATGCTCATGATCTCCCCTTGATCCTGATCTGCGAATGGTGTGCGAAGGAGTTCTCCTTGGCACGACCTACGCAACCGGATCAGGCCCGGCCCGGTGCACAGATGTCCGGATCCGGAACCGAGGACTCAGCGGGGAGCGGTGATGTAGTCGTTGACCTCGACGATCGCGCCGTCGGCGTCACGGATGATGTGCGGCACACCGTTCCAGCGCGCGACTTCCACACCGACCGTGATCAACCGCTCCCGGCGCGTTCCGGACGCGAACGGCCGCGCGCAGTCCCCCCGCCGGGTATGCCACGACCCGTCCCGGTAGTACGTCTCGACCACGGCATCCACCACGGCCACGGGCGCTTCAAGATGTCTCGGCATCGGCAACTCTCCGCGTCCTGGGATCAACACACCGCGACGCTGCGACATTTCCGATCCACCCCCAACAGGCTCGTAGATGATCGAACCACCATCACCCACTCACCGACAGGGCCAAAGGTCCCACAGCCGCGGGACCCTGGAGGAAGGACATCAGGCGTCTGAGCGGAGGGTTTTCGTGTAGGCGGCGACGGCTTGGAGGGAGTTTTGGTCGGCCCAGGACCAGGTTGGGCGTGGGGTTGCCGGGCCCTCGTAGGGGATGTCGGCGTAGTGGTTTTGGAGGGCGGCCAGGCGGGCGGTCAGAGAGGCCCGGATTTCGGTGTACGACGGGTTGTCGGCGACGTTGACGAGTTCCTCGGGGTCGGTGCGGAGGTCGTAGAGCTCCCACTCGGGTTCGAAGAGGTTGTCCGACGAACCCGGTACGCCGAGGCCGGCGCCGTAGTAGTGGATGAGCTTGAAGTCCTTCGTGCGTACGCCGTAATGCGCCGGCGCGTGGTGGATCGGGTCGTCGTGTTCCCAATAGCGGTAGTAGACGGCTTCGGGCCAGTCGTCGACCTGGTCGCCGCGCAGGATCGGGAGGAAGCTGCGGCCCTGGGAGGTCGGCAACGCGGTGGCCGGGTCCAGGCCGGCCATGTCGAGGAAGGTCGCGGCGAAGTCGACGTTCGTGACCATGGCATCACAGGTACTTGCCGCGGGGATCGAGGAAGGCCAGCGGATCAGCATCGGCATCTGCAACGACTCGTCGAACATCAGCCGCTTGTCGAACCACCCGTGGTCACCGAGGAAGAAGCCCTGGTCCGACGTGTAGACGACCACAGTCGACTCGGCCAGGCCCTCCTCGTCGAGGACGTCGAGCAACCGGCCGACGTTGTCGTCGATCGACTGCACGCACTGCAGGTAGTCGCGCAGGTAGCGCTGGTACTTCCACCGCATCCGCTCGACCCGGTTCTCCGGTCCACGCAGCTCGGGCGGCAGATCCTCACCGAGTTCGTCCGAGCTGAGGTCGTCGGCGACAGACATCCGGACGCCTCGCACAGCCTGACTACGGGTGCTGTGATCGTCGAACAGCGTGCTCGGCTCCGGGATCGAACCGAGTGGGTAGAGCTCCTTGTGCTTCTCGTCCGGCACCCACGGCCGGTGCGGGGCCTTGTGATGCACCAGCAGCAGGAACGGCCGGTCCTGGTCGCGTTCGCGGATCCAGTCGATGCTCTGGTCGGTGACGATGTCGGTGGCGTACCCGGGCACGGTCTCGGCACCGTCCGGGCCGATCATCAGCGGGTCGACGTACTCGCCCTGACCGGGGAACACCTTCCACGCGTCGAAGTGCCGCGGCGCCGCCTCCGGGCGCTCGCCGAGATGCCACTTGCCGAACAATGCGGTCTGGTAGCCGGCGTCGTGCAGCACCTCCGCGAAGGTCGGGATGCGGTAGTCGATCTCGGTGAAGATCGACGCGACGCCGTTGATGTGGCTGTAGGTGCCGGTCAGGATCGACGCCCGCGAGGGGGAGCAGATGGAGTTCGTGCAGTACGTCGCATCCATCCGGACACCCTGAGCGGCCAGCCGGTCCAGCTGCGGGGTCTCGTTGACCGTGCTCCCGTACGCCGAGATGGCATGCGCAGCGTGGTCGTCGGACATGATGAAAACGATGTTGGGGGAGGACATACCTTCAGCTCACCTTGTCCACGGCGTTGGTGTCCAGCATCGGACACGGCCGCCACGACGTCGTCGTACCTGCTTTACATTGGTTGCTCATGGCCATGTTCGATCTTTCCCTCGACAAGCTCCGTGAGTACCGGCCCGAGGTGGCCGCCCCTGCCGACCTTGTCGATTTCTGGCGCCGTTCCATCGAGAAGGCGCGTACCGACGATCTGTCCGCCACCTTCACGCCGATCGACAACAAGCTCGCCGTCGTCGACACCTACGACGTGACGTACGCCGGGTTCGGCGGCGCGCCGATCAAGGGGTGGCTGCACGTCCCGGCGGGTACGACGGGACCGCTGCCGACCGTGGTGCAGTACTTCGGCTACTCCGGCGGCCGCGGCTTCCCGCACACCACCAACCTGTGGGCGCAGGCCGGCTACGCCCACTTCCTGATGGACACCCGCGGCCAGGGCTACAGCAGCGGCAACCCGGGCGGGACTCCCGACGACAGTGCGTACGCCGGCCTGAACCACTCGCCGGGGTTCATGACCGCCGGCATCACCGACCCGGAGACCTACTACTACCGCCGCGTCTACATCGACGCCGTCCGCGCGCTCGAGGCGGCCCGGACGTCGCCGTTCGTGGATCCGGACAAGATCATCGTCACCGGCGGCAGCCAGGGCGGCGGTATCTCGATCGCGGCCGCCGGGCTGGCCGGCCTGGCCGGGATCGACCTGCTCGGGTGTGCGCCCGACGTCCCGTTCCTGTGCCACTTCGAGCGGGCTCTGCAGATCACCGACAAGGACCCGTACGGCGAGATCACCCGGTACCTGAAGGGGTTCCGGAACGAGGTCGAAACGGCGTACCGGACCCTGAGCTACTTCGACGGCGTCAACCTGGGCCGGCTGGCCACGGCGCCGACGCTGTTCTCGGTCGCCCTGATGGACGCGGTCTGCCCGCCGTCGACGGTCTTCGCGGCGTACAACGCCTACGGCACCGCGTCGGACACCACCGTCCAGAAGGACATCAAGGTGTACTCGCACAACGAGCACGAGGGCGGCCAGACCTACCAGCAGGACGCGCAGCTCGACTGGTTCGCGAACATCTTCTAGTCAGATCATCGATGGACCGATGAGTTTCGGCCGGCGCTGTCGTTTCACCAGAAGACAGCGTCGGTCAGACTGTGACCGACCCGAACCGCGGGAGGCCGCAATGGACTGGAAGCTCGAACTCGTCATCGTCCCGGTGTCGGATGTGGACCGGGCCAAGAAGTTCTACACCGAGGGGCTCGGCTTCGCCGAGGACGTCGACCACAGCGTCGGTGAGTCGTTCCGGGTGGTGCAGCTGACGCCGCCGGGTTCGGCCTGCTCGATCACGATCGGCACCGGCCTGAGCACGGCCACCCCGGGGTCCTACCAGGGCACGCACCTGGTGGTGAAGGACATCGAGGCGGCCCGGGCAGAGCTTGTCGAGCGGGGTGTCGAGGTCAGCGAGCCGTTCCACTTCACCGCCGAGGGGCAGCAGCCCGGCGTGGACCCGAACCGGGCCAAGTACGGCAGCTATCTGACCTTCTCCGACCCGGACGGCAACGGCTGGACGGTGCAGGAGGTCCCCGAGACCACCCCCGATCGGCAGTGACCACGCTTGAGGAGGCGGCGTTCGCCGGCGACGAGGCCGCGTTCGCCGACCTCGCCGGACGGCACCGGCGCGAGTTGCACCTGCACTGTTACCGGATGCTGGCGTCCTTCGACGATGCGGAGGACGCCGTACAGGAGACGCTGCTGCGGGCGTGGCGAGGGCGGGACGGGTACGACGGCCGGACGTACTTCCGTGCCTGGCTCTACCGGATCGCGACCAACGTCTGCCTGGACGCGGCGCGACGACATGCCAGGCGGCAGGCCGCGTCACCGGGGGAGATGGTCTGGCTGCAGCCGTACCCGGACCAGTTGCTGGACGAGATCGCCCCGGCCGCCGACCAGCCTGACGCGATGGTCGTCGACCGGGAGACGATCGAGTTGGCCTTCCTGGTCGCGTTGCAGTCGCTGCCGGCACGGCAACGGGCCGCACTGATCGCCCGGGACGTGCTCGGCTGGTCGGCCAGTGACACGGCGTCGCTCCTCGAGACCAGCGTGGCCGCGGCGAACAGTGCGTTGCAACGCGCGCGGACGACGATGCAGCAACGCTTGCCGGCTCGCCGTACCGACTGGTCCGCTCCTCGGCCCACCGCCGAGGAGCGGGAGGTGCTGGAGCGGTTCATCGACGCGCACGAACGATGTGACACCGCGGCGGCCATCGCGATCGCTGCCGAGGACCTGCGCGTCTCGATGCCGCCGGACCAGCTGTCCTTCGCGGGACTGGCCGCGTGCGTGCCGCTGCTGGAGCGGGCGTTCGGGCCGGACCGGGACGGCGACTGGCGGCTGGTGCCGACGTCGGCCAACCGGCTGCCGGCCGCGGCCAGCTACCTGCGCCGCCCGGGCGACACGGTGTTCCGGGCGTTCAAGCTCGACGTACTGCGGATCCACGACGGTGCGATCGCCGAAATCACGACATTCGGCTACTCGCGCTTCCCCGCCTTCGGCCTCCCGAACCAACTCACGACCTAGTCTGGAGACATGCTGGGACTACCCACGGGGATCAGGGCCTGCTTGTTCGACCTGGATGGTGTGCTCACGGATACTGCCGCCGTGCATGCCGCGGCGTGGAAGGAGATGTTCGACGAGTTCCTCCGCGACTATGCGGAGCAGCACGGCATCCCGTTCCGGCCGTTCGATGCTCGCGCGGAGTACGACGCCTACGTCGACGGCAAGCCGCGGGTCGACGGAGTCCGTGACTTCCTCACCTCGCGCGGGATCACGCTGCCGGACGGGACGCTGCAGGATCCACCGACGGCGATGACGGTGAACGGCCTCGGCAACCGGAAGAACGAGGCCGTGCAGCGGCGGATCCGGACCGAGGGCGTGCACGTCTTCGAGGGCTCCCGGCGGTACCTGCAGGCCGCCGAGCAGGCCGGGCTCCGGCGGGCCGTCGTGTCGTCGAGCGCGAACACCCGCGAGGTCCTCGACGTCACCGGACTCGCGCAGTACATCGAACAAGTCGTCGACGGTGTGACGATCCGCACCGACGGGCTGCGCGGGAAGCCGGCGCCGGACACGTTCCTGGCCGCGGCCAAGAGGTTCGGCCTCGATCCGGCCGAGGCGGTCGTGTTCGAGGACGCGCTGGCCGGGGTCCAGGCCGCCCGGGCCGGCAAGTTCGGTCACGTCGTCGGAGTGGATCGGGTCGGGCAGGCCGACCAACTCAAGGTGCACGGCGCGGACGTCGTCGTCCGCGACCTGGCGGAACTTCTGGAGGGCCGATGATCGACCGTGGACATCACCCGATCGAGCCGTGGCGGTTGCGCGAGACCCGGCTCGCGCTGGACAAGCTGGCCCAGTCGGAGTCGCTGTTCGCGCTGTCGAACGGTCACATCGGGCTCCGCGGCAACCTCGACGAGGGCGAGCCGTACGCGATCCCGGGCACCTATCTGAACTCGTTCTACGAGCAGCGCCCACTCCCGTACGCCGAGGCAGGCTACGGCTATCCCGAGTCCGGCCAGACGCTGGTCGACGTCACCAACGGCAAGCTGATCCGGCTGCTCGTGGACGACTCGCCGTTCGACATCCGCTACGGCTACCTGAGCCACCACGAGCGGTCGCTCGACTTCCGCACCGGCATCCTGGAACGCGACGTGGACTGGACCTCGCCAGGCGGCAAGCGGATCCACGTCACCAGTCGCCGGATGGTGTCGCTCACCCAGCGCGCGGTCGCCGCGATCGAGTACATCGTCGAGCCGCTGGACCAGCCGGCCCGGTTCGTGATCCAGTCCGAACTGGTCGCGAACGAGACCCAGCCGAAACTGTCCGACGATCCACGCGTCGCCGCAGTCCTCGACAACCCGTTGAAGCCGGTCAGCCACGACGGCGGTGAGAACGGCGTGGTCCTGATCCACCGGACCACACGCAGCCGGCAGTTGATGGCCGCCGCGATGGTGCACGAGGTCGACACCTCGGTCCGGTACGCGATGGACCTCGACGTACGGGAGGACTGGGCCCGCTCGACGGTGATCTGCCATCTGCAGCCGGGAGACAAGCTGCGAGTGGTGAAGTACCTGGCCTACGGCTGGTCGAGTCTTCGGAGCGAGACCGCGATCCGGGACCAGGTCGCGGCCGCGCTGGCCAGTGCCCGCTTCTCCGGCTGGGACGGGCTCATCAAGCAGCAGGCCGACTTCCTCGACGACTTCTGGGACGGCGCCGACGTGGAGGTGCACGGCCATCCGGAGCTGCAGCAGGCGGTCCGGTTCGCGCTGTTCCACGTGCTGCAGGCCGGTGCCCGGGCCGAGCGCCGGGCGATCCCGTCGAAGGGTCTGACGGGCGCCGGGTACGACGGCCATACGTTCTGGGACACCGAGGGCTTCGTCCTGCCGGTGCTCAACTACACGCTGCCCGACGCGGCCGCCGATGCGCTCCGGTGGCGACACTCGATCCTCGACCAAGCCCGGGAGCGGGCCGCCGTACTCGGACTGCGCGGCGCCGCTTTCCCCTGGCGGACGATCCGCGGTCAGGAGTGCTCCGGCTATTGGCCGGCCGGTACGGCGGCCTTCCACATCAACGCCGATATCGCCGAGGCGGTGATGAGGTATCACACCGCGACCGGGGACGAGGAGTTCCTCGAGGAGGTCGGGCTGGAGTTGCTGGTCGAGACCGCGCGGCTGTGGATGTCCTTGGGGCACCATGACCGGCGCGGCCGCTGGCACCTTCCCGGCATGACCGGTCCGGACGAGTACAGCGCAGTTGCCGACGACAACGTCTTCACGAACCTGATGGCCGCGCGGAACCTGCGAGCGGCGGCGGCGACCGCGGTGCGGCATCCGGCCAAGGCCCGCGAGCTCGGCGTCGACAGCGAGGAAGAGGCAGCCTGGCGGGATGCGGCGGCCGCTGTGCATGTGCCGTACGACAAGGAGATCGGCGTACACCCGCAGTCCGAGGGATTCACCCGGTACGCCGAGTGGGACTTCGAGGAGTACAAGGACAAGTACCCGCTGATGATGCACGCGGCGTACTTCCAGCTCTATCGCAAGCAGGTGATCAAGCAGGCGGATCTGATGCTCGCGACCTACTGGTGTGGTGACGCGTTCACCGCGGAGGAGAAGGCCCGCAACTTCGACTACTACGAGCGGCTGACGGTGCGCGACTCGTCGTTGTCGGCTTGCGTCCAGGCAGTGATGGCTGCCGAGGTGGGCCACCTCGATCTCGCCTACGACTACGCGTACGAGGCGGCGCTGATCGACATGCGCAACCTGCACCACAACACCGGTGACGGCCTCCACATGGCCTCACTCGCCGGCGCGTGGACCGCACTGGTCGCCGGCTTCGGCGGTCTGCGCGAGCGCGACGGTTGCCTGTGTTTCGACCCGGCGCTGCCGCAGGGTATGTCGCAACTGGTCTTCTCGATCCGCTGGCGTGGTGCCCGGCTGAAGGTGGACATCAACGAACTCGACGTCACCTACACGGTCCACAACGGCTCCGGCTCCAGCGTCTCCTTCAAACACGCCGGCGAGGACGTCACCGTCACTCCGGACAACCCGGTGACCCGCCCCTTGAACAAACGCACCCCGCTCCTGCCGCGCCCCAGCCAGCCACTCGGCCGCGAGCCCCGCTCCGCCTTGGCCCAGAACGGCATGGGCGGCTGACGCTCTCAGTGGTGGGCGAGGGCACCACACCCTGCTGTATCACGGAGCGTTACGCAGGGTCCGCAACAGCAGAATCACCCCACGGAGCGCATCGAGGTTGGCCGCGACCGCGACCGCGATCAGGCCCCAGAGCGGGAAACCGGCGATCGCCGCGACCGCGAAGATCAACAGCCGGAACTCGCGCCGGAAGAGCAGCCGTACGTCGGTATCCCGGCCGACCGCATGGACATAGGACACGAGCAGACAGCCGACCGCGGCGGCGAATCCCCACGCCCACGCGGTCACGGTGGCACCGGTGGCGAGCACCAGCGCCAGTACGACGGCCAGATCGGCGTACCGATCCAGAAGCGTGTCCAAGGCCGCGCCACGCCGCGAGGCTCTCGCGCTGACACGAGCAAGCTCCCCGTCGACTCCGTCGAGTGCGGAGCCCAGTACGACGCCCAACCCGCCGGCAACCATCAGCCACGTCTGACCCGTCGCGACCAGGCCCGCGGCTAGGAGCGTGACCGCAAAGGCCAGTGCGGTGGCGGCGTCAGGTGTGAGGCGGGTCCGTAGCAGAAAGCGCGTGAGCGGTCCGGAGATGCGTCGGTTGAGCACTCGGGCAATGATTCCGTCGGTGGGCTTGGGACCGTACCGACGCCACATGGACCGTTCAAGCGCACGAACTGTCTCCGGTGTGTCCACATCAGCCCAGAGGCCTTGCACCTCCCGGGACTGCATCTCGCACCCGTGCGCGAGTAGCTGCTGCCGAAGCTCCAGCCACGACTCCCGCGCCCGATAGTTCACCAGCAGCACGTCCTGTACGTCGACCACGACCAGTCCCGCGTCGACAGCGTCGTACTCCTCAAGGTCGGGTCCTAGTCCGGCCACCGACCCGTCGTCGTGCAGCCGGACCCGGTTGGGTCGGCTGCTGCCGTTCAGGGCGATGGCGGGTTGGCCCGAGCGGTCCACGGCCGCGACGTTCCCGGCGGGCGTCTGCAGCAGCCGCCGTACGTCGTCCGCCTCGTACACGTGGTCGCCCATCACCACCAGGCAGCGCCGGTCGCCGACCCGGCTGAGTCCGATCAGCACCGAGGACGCCGTACCGCTCTCCCAATCCGCGTTGACCACCACCTCCACCGGCAGATCGCGGCTCTTGATCGTGGTCATCACCTCGTCGGCGCGATAGCCGAGCACGACCACGATCCGCTCGACCCCGGCCCGGCGCAGCACCCGGACCGAACGTTCCAGCAGGCTGATGCCGCCGACGCGGCTCAGTGCCTTCGGGTGCGTCGATCGCATCCGCAGTCCCCGGCCGGCCGCGAGCACCAAGGCCACCCGCACCGCATTGTGGTTGACCACAGCCAGCCTCCCCTCACCCTCTCCAGGATGCCTCAACCGCTACCCTGTGCGTGATGAATGCGACGCAACGTTTGGTGCGTTCCCTGGTAATGCTGGGAGCGCTCCTCGGTGTGTTCGCGTTGCACGGCCTGAGCTTCTCCTCCGAGGAGCCGGCGGCGGCGCCGGTGGCGCAGTCCGCCAGCGTCCTGCAGGTGGATCCGCATGGTGTGATCGAACGGCTTGAACAGGTCGCCATGCTGGCGCCGGACACCTTCGCCGTCGAGGCTCCGGACCACCTGCACGCGCTGATTCCGTGCGTAGCCTTCGCGGCCGGCTCCCTGCTGTTGCTGCTGTGCGTCGGCCTGTTCCTGCGCCGCGAACGATTCGGCGAGGCATCGCCGCACGCGATCGTGACTCTGCTGCCGCCACGCCGACGCGTGGTCGCGCGCGCACCTGATCTGGCCAGGCTCTGCGTCCTGCGGACGTGATCGTCAGCTGCCGTCACAGCTGACCTCACAATCCTCCGCGTTTGTGCAGCGGTCACCCCTGTGGTGACCCGCTCACGCGTGCCTTCCGGAAAGGACGCCGCCATGCGGCTCTCACTTCGCGGCGCTGCCGCCTGCCTTGCCCTCGTTGCCCTGACCAGTTGCGGCACCGCCGAAACGCCGGTCGCCGAGACGACGACCACCGCCTCACCGACGCCGACGCCAGGGTCGACTCCGACAACCGCGCCCAGCGCCAAGCCCACCGTCGTACCGAAGACGACGCCGGCGAGTACGGCGGACGTCACCGTGGACGTCTCGATCGCCGACGGGAAGATCTCGGCCGGCGGGCACGCCGTGGTGAAGGCGAAATCCGGCCAGACGGTCCGGATCAACGCCGTCAGCGACGTCCCCGAATCGCTGCACGTCCACGGGTACGACAAGACCCTGGACCTGAAGCCGGGCACACCCGGATCGGTCGAGTTCACGACCTCCACCAAGGGGATCTTCGAGGTCGAGACCCACGAGAGCGGCAAGCTCGTGTTCAAGCTGCAGGTGTCGTGACGGCCCAGGTTCTGCCGCTGCACGGGATCGGCGGCCGACAGGATCTGCCCGTGCCGCTGGAGTTCGCCGTGACCGGGGCGGCGGTCGCGATCACGGTGTCGTTCGTGATCCTGGCCGTCGCCTGGCGAACACCTCGCTATCGCGGCGCCACGTCCGGTACGGCGTTGCCCTCGGCGCCGGCCGCCGTACTGGACTCGTCCTGGTTGCGGTGGTCAGTGCGGCTGATCGGGCTGGCAGCGTTCCTCTACGCGGCGATGGCGTTGCTGGCCGGGGCGGACCGGTTGACGAACCCGATCTTCGGGTTCGTCTACATCCTGGTGTGGGTCGGCCTGGTGCCGCTGTCACTGCTACTGGGACCGGTGTGGCGAACGCTGAACCCGCTGCGCACCTTGCACCTGCTGGTCTGCCGGCTGTTGCGACACAACCCGCGTCAGGGGCTGTTGGAGTTGTCGCCGCGAGTAGGGCTGTGGCCTGCCGCCGTGGGGATCTTCGCCTTCGCCTGGCTGGAGCTGGTCGCGCCGGACCGGGCCACACTCCTTGTGCTGCAGACCTGGCTGGCGCTGTACGTCGTCTACGTCCTGTTCGGCGCAGTGCTGTTCGGGAACCGGTGGTTCGCTGCCGCGGACCCGTTCGAGGCGTACGCGACGTTGATGGCCAAGCTCTCGCCGTTCGGCCGTCGTACCGACGGAGCGATCGTCGTACGACGGCCGCTCGAGAACCTGGACAGCGTCACACCCCGGCCGGGACTGGTCGGTCTGGTCGCGGCGCTGCTCGGATCCACGGCGTACGACGGCTTCTCCCGCAGCACCCTGTGGATCGCGTGGGCCCAGAACTCGGGGTACTCGCAGACACTGCTCGGCACGGTCGCGCTGGCCGGGTTCGTCCTGTTCGTCCTGGTCACGTACTCGGCGGCCACGGTGCTGGCCGGGCGGATGTCGTCCCGGGCCGCGTTGCCGGGGATGTTCGCCCACTCGGTGGTACCGATCGTGCTCGGGTACGTCGTCGCGCACTACTTCACCCTGCTCGTCCTCGAAGGCCAGCGAACGGTGATCCTGCTGAGCGACCCGCTCAGCAACGGCTGGAACGTGTTCGGCACCGGTCTACTCGGTGTCAACGCGGGCCTGGCGAACCACCCCGCCGCGATCGCGACCGTTCAGGTCAGCGCCGTCGTCGCCGGCCATCTGCTGGGTGTCGTCTCCGCCCACGACCGAGCCGTCGCCCTCTTCGCCCGAGGCAGAGCCCTGGCCGGCCAAATTCCCCTCCTGATCGTCATGGTCGCCTACACCGTCGGCGGCCTCCTCCTGTTGTTCTCCGCGTGAGAGAGGTCGATATGAGTCTCAACGCCCGTATCTCGGTAGGGATCGCGGCGGCCTTCGCCGTCGTGGTCGCGATCCTGCTGGTGGCGAACGCCGCCGGCTCCGACGACAACCCGCCGGCCGCCGCGGCCGCCGACGAGCGCCTGGTGCGGCCGGACAGCCACAAGCTGGACGTTGCCGCCGACAGCAAAGTCACCTTCGTCGAGTTCCTCGACTTCGAGTGCGAGTCCTGCCGGGCCGCATACCCGGCGATCGAGCAACTGCGCAAGGACTACGCGGGCCGCGTCACCTTCGTGGTGCGGTACTTCCCGATCCCGTCGCACTTCAACGCCGAGCGGGCCGCCCGCGCGGTCGAGGCAGCCTCGAAACAGGGCAAGTTCGAGCAGATGTACCAGAAGATGTACGAGACCCAGTCCGAATGGGGTGAACAGCGGGTCCCGGCGGACGAGCGCTTCCGCGGGTACGCCAAGGAACTCGGCCTGGACCTGACCGCCTACGACCAGGCGTACGCCGATCCGGCCACGCTGGAGCGGATCCGCAAGGACGTCGCCGACGGTGAGGCTCTGGGGGTGAGCGGTACGCCGACGTTCTTCCTGAACGGGAAGCAGCTCCAGCCGGAGTCGGTGCAGGATCTGGTCGCGAGTATCGATGCCGCTCTCGGGTAGCGCTGAGCCGCGGGAACGGTCCGGGCCGTTCCCGCGGTTGCTGCCCTGGTTGCTGCTGCTCGGCGGCCTGATCGGACTGACCGCGTCGGCGGTGCTGACGGTGGAGAAGATCGCGATCCTGCGCGATCCGGCGTACGTCCCGTCCTGCAGCATCAACCCGGTGCTGTCCTGCGGTTCGGTGATGACCACACCGCAGGCCGAGGCGTTCGGGTTCCCGAACCCGCTGCTCGGAGGTACTGGCGAACGCTGGGGTGAACTGTCGGACGGGTGTCTTAACCTCGGGTCGTGCATCAACTTTCACGGCGGGAGGCGCGGCGGATCGCCGTACGGGCGCAGGCGCTCGACAGCGAGCGGCCGGAGGACCTGTACGACGTCGTGCGGCGGCTGACCGTGGTGCAGTACGACCAGACGGCCGCGGTGGCGCCGAATGCTGATCTGGTGGCGTGGAGCCGGCTCGGGTCGTCGTACTCGCCGGATGAGTTGGTGGATGCGCTGGAGAGGCAGGCGCTGCTGGAGCTGCGCGGGTTCGTCCGGCCGAGTGAGAGCCTCGCGCTGTTCCGCGCCGAGATGGAGGAGTGGCCGGGAAGCGGGCCGCTGCTCGACTGGCAGGAGTACCGGCGCGACTGGGTGAAGGCCAACGAAGGCTGCCGGCTGGACATCCTCGAGCGGCTCCGGCAGGACGGCCCGCTGGTCATGCGCGAACTCCCGGACACCTGTGTGACACCGTGGAAGTCGTCGGGCTGGACCAACAACCGCAACGTCTCCCAGCTGCTCGAGTTCATGCTGCAACGCGGCGAGGTCGCCGTCGCCGGCCGCGACGGACGCGACCGCCTGTGGGACCTGGCGTCGCGCGTGTATCCGGACGAGCCGGCCGTCCCGGTCGGCGAGGCGAGGCGCATCCGTGACGAGCAGCGGCTGCGATCACTCGGTATCGCCCGAGCCAAAGGACCAGCCTGCCCGGGCGAGCCGATCGACGTCGGCGTGGTGGGGGAGCCGGCCGTGGTCGAGGGCGTCCGCGGCGAGTGGCGCGTGGATCCGTCCCTGCTCGGTCAGCCCTTCTCCGGCCGTACGGCGTTGCTCTCGCCGCTGGACCGCCTCGTCTACGACCGGAAGCGGCTCGCCGAGCTGTTCGAGTTCGACTACCAGTTGGAGATGTACAAGCCGGTCGCCAAACGCCGGTGGGGCTATTTCGCGCTGCCGATCCTGCACGGCGACCGCCTGGTCGGGAAGGTCGACGCCACCTCCGACCACCGGGCCGGCATGCTCCGTGTCGACGCCATCCACGAGGACGAACCGTTCAGCAAGAGCCTGACAGCAGCGGTACAGCGCGAACTCAAAGATCTTGCCAAATGGCTGCAATTGGAGCTCGTCCGGACCAAGTAGCGGTGTAATGGGGGCAGGGGCGGGGAGGCTGGTCAGATGGCGACGGGCGGGCCAGGACAAGGACACGAGCAGCGGCCGAGGATGCGACCGGCGGCGGTCATCGCGGCTGCCGTGGTGGTCACCCTGCTGTCCGCGCTGTTGGTCGGACTCGGAGTCCTGTATCTCGGCGGCGACCCCGCTTCGACCGGGCAAGGCGCCGTACCACTGCCCGGTGCAACTCCCACGACCACCACGTCATCGTCATCGTCCTCGTCATCGCCGGCACCGGCTGCGCCGTCTCCGACCAGACAGGTACCGGCCCAACCGTTCCGCTACCAGCCCTTGTGGCCGTTCGCCTCGGTTGCCGAGGCCGCAGCCTGGCAACGTGCTTATCGCGATGGTGGGCAACAGCCGTGGCATCTGGATGCGGACGAGACCGCGCTGTCCTTCACCAACGGTTTCCTCGGCTTCAGTGAGATCGACCAGGTGGTGAACCGTTCGATCAAAGGCGACGAGGCGTGGATCTCGGTCGGCTACCAGTCCAGCGAAGGACCGGCGAGTGTCGCGGCGGTGCTCCACCTCGTCCGCATCGGTCAAGGTGACGACGCACCGTGGGAGGTCGTCGGCACCCAGGACAGCACCCTCACCCTCGATCGACCGCGGTACGGCGCGAAGGTGACCTCACCGATCACCGTCGGCGGCCGGATCACCGGAGTCGACGAGTCGATCCGGATCGACGTACGCCAGTCCGGCGCCGAGCGGCCGCTCGGTTCGTCCTGCTGTGTCCCGGGCGGCGGCGAAAAACAGGCTTGGTCGGTCCGGGTGACGTTCCGCGGCGCCGAGGACGGCGCCGTGACGGTCGTGGCCTCGACCGGCGGTCACGTACAGGACGTCGAACGCTTCGCGATCACGGGCGTCCGGGTCGGCTAGGACGCGCGGCGCTTCGATGTGACGCCGGTCACATCTCATGTTGACGCAAACATCGGCCATTGACGCCTGCTCGTGTTTACGTAAACATCTCCGCGAGACGGAAATCCGCGGCGTCCGGGGCCGCCGCTCGTGAGGATCGGAGAGCGCGTGAGATCAACTGTTGGGCGCATCGCTGCCGCGGCGCTCGCGGCGACGGCCATCGTCGCCGCCATGACGGTGCAGGCCGGGGCCTCGACCACCACCGACGCCGGATCGGCCGCCACCGCCGGCTACACCGGGCCGACCGGGACGAGTGAGTTCCGGGGCGTGAACTGGGCGGACCCGCGCGACAACTACGCCGACGACGAGGTGGTGCCGTCCGGGCTCAGTACGGCGGACTCCTACGCGACGACGTACCAGAAGGCTGTCGGCATCACGGGCGAGTTCCGCAAGGAGCTGAAGGCCAACACGATCCGCCTGCCGATCAACCCGTCGAGTGTCGGGACTGCCTGGTGGAGTTCCTACCGCGGTGCGATCGACGCGTCCGTGGCCGGCGGCTTCAAGGTCATCCTGAGCTACTGGGAGGCCGACAACGCCAAGGACGGCCGGGTCGACGATCCGGCCGCGTACGCGGCCATGTGGGACACCGTGGTCAAGGCGTACGGCAAGAACCCGCGGGTGTACTTCGAGCCGATGAACGAGCCGTTCGGCTACTCGCTGACCGAGTGGGTGTCGCTCACCTCGTCCTGGATCGCCGGGCACCCGAGCGTCCCGCGCGGCCGGATCGTCATCTCCGGCACCGGCTACAACGACAACGTCACCGGTGTCGGCGCGGCTCCCGAGCTCGCGGGCACCCTGCTGTCGCTGCATTTCTACGGCTTCTGGGCCTCCGACGAGAACGAGGCGGCCTGGCTGGCGAACCTGCGGCCCCGGATCGGCGAGTACGGCTGGCGCACGATCATCGACGAGGCCGGTTCACCGATGACGATCGGCCTGAACTACGGCAACCACGAGGGCAACGTCTACACGTCGTACCTCGCTGCCCTCACCCAGGTCGCGCGCGAGCAGAACATGGGCATCGTCTACTGGCCCGGCCTGCGCAACGGCGACTCCTACTCGATGACGACCCAGGTCGGCCCGAAGGACCTGCAAGTCAACAGTCAGAGCGGTCTGGAGCAGCTGTGGTGGGGCTGGGGACTGCTGAAGCAGGAGCCGTCGAACGACCTGCCGCCGGCGCCTCCGGGTGAGCCGCTGCGTGGGGTGGCCAGCAACCGGTGCGTCGACGTACCCGGTTTCTCGACGACTCCCGGTACGGCGCTCGACCTGTGGGACTGCAACAACGGCGGCAACCAGTCGTGGAACTACACGGCCGACAAGCAGCTCACCGTCTACGCCGACAAGTGCATGACCGCGGGCGGCGCGGGCAGCGCCGTCACCATCGAGAACTGCACCGGCGCGGCCAACCAGGCCTGGAACCTCAACGCCGACCTCACCATCACCAGCGTGGCGAGCCCTGAGCTGTGCCTCGACGCCGCCGGCGGCGGAACGGGCAACGGTACAGCGGTCGACGTCTGGTACTGCAACGACGCCGACAACCAGAAATGGACCCGCTCCTAGCGGGGTAGGCGCGTAGGTGCCTCCCGCCCTCCCGGGAGGCACCTGCGGTCCCGCATCACCTCAGAGCATCGGCCGGCGGCGCAGCTCCGAGATCCGGCCGATACCGGTTCCGGTGTGTGCGCTCTATGGACTGGCCCCAGGTGGTGCCGGTCAGCATGAGTACGGCGCCGATCGCGGCCGGCACGGTGAGGCGCTCGCCGGCAAGGAGGATGCCGATGGCAACAGCCCAGACGGGTTCGGTGCCGAGCAGGAGACTGGCCCGGCTGGCGGAGGTGCGTTGCACGGCCCAGGTCTGGGCGAGGAACGCGAAGACACTGCAGAACAGGGCGAGGTAGACCAGTTGCAACCAGGTCGCCACGCCGGCGTCCATCGGCAGGTGACCGACGGCCCGGGACGGCGAAGAGCGCCGTACCGACGACGGTCTGCACTGTTGTCACCTGCAACGGCCGGAGGTCGGTCGCGAGCCGTCCGACGAGGGCGACATGGGCGGCGCGGACGACGGCGGCGGCGAGCATGAGCAGGTCGCCGATGCCGGGAGTGTGGAGGCCGTTGCCGGACATGAGCAGGCCGACGGCGACGATGCAGATCCCCGCCGCGAGGAAGAACCTCGGAGGCATCCGGCGCCGGTCCATCAGCGGGGTCAGGACGAGGGTCAGGCTGATGATCAGCCCGGCGTTGGCCGCGCTGGTGTGCGTGACGCCGTACGTCTCCAGCACCAGCACCGCCGCCTGGCTCAGCCCGAGCAACCCACCGACTCTTGAGTTCACGCCGGCTGACGCTGCCGGACGAAGAGCAGGAGCGCGACCGCGGAGATGCCGTAGCGCAGGAACAGCACGGTCAGGACCGGTGTGGAGCCGGTCGCGGTCTTGGCGGCGAGATAGCTCGAGCCCCACACGACGGCGACCAGCAACAGCACGATGTCGGTACGGCGGGAGGCGAGCACGGCTCAACGGTGAACGCTGACCACGTTGAAGCCAAGTACCAACTTCTTAAGCAACCTTGTAGCGGGCCTACAGTGTAGGGATGGATGAGCGTCAGTTGCGGGTGCTGCGGGAAGTCGGCGAGCTGGGCAGTGTCACCGCGGCCGCGGAGGCGTTGCTCGTGACACCGTCGGCGATCTCACAGCAGCTCCGGTTGTTGCAGCGGTCGATCCCGGTGCCGCTGACCGAACGCGACGGCCGGCGAGTGGTCCTCACCGCGGCCGGCCGCGCGCTGGCCGGTGCGGCGGCTGACGTGGAGAGCGCGCTGGCCCGGGCGCGGCACACGGTCGACGAGTTCATCGAGCAGCCCGATGGCGTGGTGACGGTCGCGGCTTTCCACAGTGCGGCGGCGACCTTCTTCCCGTCGCTACTGCGTGCCGACTCCGCGCCGCAACTCAGCCTGCACGACGAGGACGTCCCGCAAGACGAGTTCCCTTTGCTGACACGCGAGTACGACGTCGTCCTCGCCCACCGCCTCGACCACGGCGCCGCGTGGCCGCGAACGGTCGCCGTCACCTCGCTGCTCCATGAACCGCTCGACGTGGCCCTCCCCGTCGACCACCCGTTGGCCGCCAAGCGTCAACTGACTCCCCGCGACGTCGCCCACGAACCCTGGATCACCGTCCACGACGGCTTCCCGCTGATGGCGACCATCGAGGCGATCGGTGCCGCCGCGAACCATCGCCTCGACCTGGTCCACCGCATCAACGAGTTCACCGTCGTCGCCGAGGTGGTCGCAGCCGGCGGCGGCCTCGCCCTCCTCCCACGCTGGACCGCCCGCCGCCACCCGTCCGTCGTCCTCCGCCCCCTCCGCGGCGTCCACGCCCGCCGCCACATCGACGCCCTCCACCGCCCCGAACGCACCGCCCGCCAAGCAGTCCGCACCGTCCTCACCACCCTCCAGCAAGCCGCCTCCACACTCGCCAGACCCACCCGACAGCTGGCCTGGTGATGGTGCGGCGGCTGGTCCGGGCCGGCCAACGGCTGGCGTGCTTACCCTTGGCTTGGTGACCATTCAGCAGTCGAGAGAGTCTGGCCCGCGTCGCCTGAGCATTCCGCGCTCGGCCGCGGCCGGACTCGGCCTCGGTCTGCTGTGGGGTGTCACGGCCCGGACGTGGATGCGGCTGATCTCGACCGAGCCGCAGTTCACCTGGGCCGGCACCGCCACGATCCTCGGATTCACCAGCCTCACCGGGCTGACGCTCGGCATCCTGTACGGCGTCCGCCAGGCCGGCCGATCCCGGTGGTGGCGAGCCCTCGCCGTACTGTGCCTCCCCACCTTCGCCGGCGCCGGCATGGTCTTTCTGCCCGCGTTCCTCCTGGGTGGTCTGCTCTACCTCCACCACCTGTGGGCCCGCCTGATCGGCGCCGCCGGCATTCTTCTCTCGCACGGCGCGCTGTGGGCCAGCCTCGACGGTGAGTCGATCAACCCCTGGTACCTCTACAGCGGCTTCTTCATCCTGTCCGTGACGCTGGCCGCCGGCAGCGCTGAGCTGTACCGGCCCCGCCTACGCGAAGCCGCCGTTGCTGAGGAGTAGC
This sequence comes from uncultured Actinomycetota bacterium, assembly GCA_963748245.1. GTDB lineage: Bacteria > Actinomycetota > Actinomycetes > Propionibacteriales > Kribbellaceae > Kribbella. The sequence goes on from CAVVIA010000001.1 coordinate 57,329, forward strand.
TGGCCGTTCATCCATCCGCCTTGCTCCGAGCAGAGGAAGTCGATCAGGTTGGCGGTGTCCTGCGGCGTACCCAGTCGGCCGAGCGGGGTCTGCTTGATACCGCTGGCACGGATCTCGTCGTTCATCCAGCCGGTGTCGACCGGGCCGGGGTTGACGACGTTCGCGGTGAGGCCGAGGTGCGCCAGTTCCTCGGCGGCGGCCAGCGTGATGCGGTCGAGGGCACCCTTGCTCGCGCCGTACGGGAGGTTGTGGACGGTGTGATCGCTGGTGAGCGCGATGATCCGGCCGGTCCCGGGTACGGCGCTGAAGCGGCGGCCGAACTCGCGGATCAGCAGCCAGGTCGCCCGCGCGTTCACGGCGAAGTGCCGGTCGAAGCTCTCGACGGTCGTGTCGAGGATGCTCGAGTTGACCGACTCACAATGGCACATGACCAGCGCGGTGACCTTGCCCAGCCGCTGCTCGGCCTCGTCGAAGATCTGCTCCGGAGCCGCGGGGTCGACCAGATCGGCCTCGATCGGTACGACGGTCGCGCCCAGCTTGCCGAGTTCCTCGGCGATCTCGTGGGTGGCGCCCGACTGCACGCCCCAGGTCATCCGCTCGTCGTACGCGGTCCAGTAGGTGAACGCGATGTCCCACCCCGAGGCCGCGAGCTTGCGGGCGATGCCGGCGCCGATACCGACGGTGCGGCCGACGCCGGTGATGAGTGCCACTGGGCGATCGTCAGTCATGGCCGCGATACTGGCGTCTCGAGCACCTACGGGCAACCGGAATACGCGCCGCACCCGCCGCGGTGACAGGCTGCTACCGCGTCCGAAGATGAGAATTCTGTAATCTTCGGCTCATGCGGCTCTCCGGGAGGGATCGCAGGCTTTTGAGGATGCGGTCTCCACGCGTGATCTGCGGGGTCGTCGCCGGTCTGCTGGTGAGTCGCCGGTTGCTGGCGGCGATGACCGGGGCACTCGCGCAGTTGCCGCCGATCACCCTCGCCGAGGTGCTCGCGGAGGCGGAGTTGCAGACCCGGGTCGACCGCAAGTACCTGGTGCCGATCGCGACGTTCGTCGAGTTGGTGACCCGGTTGCGGGACCGGTTCGCCGTACTGGAGATCGACGGGCAGCGGACCTTCCGGTACGAGTCGGTGTACTTCGACACGCCGACCCTCGGGCTGTACCGGCAGCACGTGCAGCGGCGGAGGTACCGGTACAAGGTGCGGACGCGGTCGTACCTCGACAGCGGGGAGTGCAGCTTCGAGGTGAAGCTGAAGGGCAACCGGTCCGAGACGGTCAAGTCGCGGATGCCGTATCCGCTCGCGGACCGGGCGCGGCTGACCGAGCCGGCCTGGGAGTTCCTCGCCGACCAGCTGCGGACGGCGTACGGCGTCCGCATCGACGAGCGACTGCAGCCCGCGCTGACCACGACGTACCGGCGCAGCACCCTGGTCGACCGGGTCGAGCACGCCCGGATGACGTGCGACATCGACCTGCGGTTCTTCGACGGCCGCGCCTCCGTCGACGTGCTGCCGGCCGCCGTACTGGTGGAGAGCAAGACAGCAGGGCGTGCGGGAGCGGCCGACCTGGTGCTACGCGAGCTGCAGGTCCGGCCGATCCAGGTCAGCAAGTACTGCGTCGCGGCCGCGCTGCTCAACCCTCAGCTGCGCGCCAACCCGTGGCACCGAACGTTGCGCCGGCTCACTCCGCGTGGATGATGTGCGCGTCCGGTCCGGGGAAGAAGAGGGACTCGCTGTCGGTGTCGGTCCAGTGCACCAGGTACGGCGGTGCGCCGTTCGGGTCGTGGACCTCGACGATCTCGCCTTGCCGCCGGTGTGAGCTCACATGGGTGCCCTCGACGATTACTGTGTCACCCGCTGCCGCCTTCATCGGACCGCCTCCATCAGTCGTTGACTGCTCCCCACCAGCTTGACCCCACACCTCCGCCAGCACCAGACGTCAGTGGATGTCGGCGGCGAGCCGGGCGGCGAGAGCGGTGAAGATTCCGGCGCAGACGCGTTCGAGGCGGCGGCGGACCTTGCTGCCGGCGCGGAACAGGCTGGTCGCGAGGCTGCCGGCCAGCAGGCCGGCGGAGGCGTCGACCGGGAAGCCGACGGCGATGAAGACGACACCAAGGACCAGGAACTGGACGGTGACCGGCCAGCTGTCCGCGCCGGTGGTGACGAACTGCGGCACGAACGCCAGGTAGAACAGGATGACCTTCGGGTTGGCGAGGTTGGTCAGCGTCGCCATCACATAGGTCTTCCGCAGCGTCCGCTTGGGCAAGTCGAGCGTTTCGTCAGCCTCGCTGGCCTCCTGCCGGCTCGCCCGCCAGGTCAGGTAGGCGAGATACAGCAGGAACGCGGCGCCGGCGATGCGTACGCCGTTCAGCACCTGGGGCGCGGCCTGGATCAGCGCACCGAGGCCGAGCGACGCCGCCACCGTGTGCACCGCCAGTCCGGTGGACATCCCGGCCGCGGCGACCACCCCGGCCCGTCGTCCGCCGACGGCCGCGTTCGCGACGATGAACAGCATGTCCGGGCCGGGCACGACACTCACGAAGAACACCGCGACCACGAAGGTCAGCACGATCGAGAGCTCCATCCGTCCATCCTCACCCGTGCCGTGTCTCACCAGCCATGGATTTCCACTCTGCGGGCAGACCGGCCCGGGTAGGCTGTGTCGAAGCGCTTCGACATCCGCTCGAGAGAGGCCGTTCCTGATGAAGTTCACCGACGGTTACTGGCAGCTGCGGGCCGGGATGGCGCGGCTGCGGCCGGCCGAGGTCGAGAGCGTGGAGGCGGGGGAGCGGGAGCTCACCGTGTTCGCGCCGGCCAAGCGGATCGATCGGCGCGGAGACACGCTCAACCAGCCGGTGTTCACGGTCACCTTCTCGTCGCCCGCGCGTGGGGTGATCGGCGTCCGGATCGCGCACCACCTCGGTGGGTTGCCCGCGCGTCCGTCGTACCGGCTGAACACCGATGACCAGCACGCCGTGAAGGTCGAGGTCGGTCCGGCCGAGGCCCGGCTGACGTCGGGTGAGCTGAGCGTGAACATCGGTCTCGGCGGTCCGTGGGATGTCCGGTTCGAGCAGGACGGGCGGCCGCTGACGAACTCGGGTGCGCGGAGCATCGGACTGATCACCGACCAGGACGGCCGGCAGTACCTGCACGAGCAACTCGCACTCGGTGTCGGCGAGACGGTCTACGGCCTCGGCGAGCGGTTCGGTCCGCTGGTGAAGAACGGTCAGGTTGTCGACACCTGGAACGCGGACGGCGGCACGTCGAGCGAGCAGGCGTACAAGAACGTGCCGTTCTACCTGAGCAGCAAGGGGTACGGCGTTCTGGTCGACACGCCGGCCAACGTGTCGTTCGAGCTCGGCTCGGAGGTCACGTCGCGGAACCAGTTCAGCGTCGAGGGCCAGGAACTGTCGTACTACGTCTTCGCCGGGCCGACCCCGAAGGACGTGCTCCGCCGCTACACCGCCCTCACCGGTCGGCCCGCCCGGGTGCCGGCCTGGTCGATGGGCCTCTGGTTGTCGACGTCGTTCACCACCGACTACAGCGAGGAGACGACGGCCGCGTTCGTCGACGGGATGGCCGAGCGCGAGCTGCCGTTGAGTGTCTTCCATTTCGACTGCTTCTGGATGCGGCAGTTCCACTGGTGCGACTTCGTCTGGGACCCGGTCGCGTTCCCGGACCCGGCCGGGATGCTGCGCCGGCTGAAGGATCGCGGGCTTCGCATCAGCCTGTGGATCAACCCGTACATCGCGCAGCGGTCGATCCTGTTCGACGAGGGTCGCCGCCTCGGCTATCTGCTCAAGCGTCCGGACGGATCGGTCTGGCAATGGGACATGTGGCAGGCCGGGATGGCGATCGTCGACTTCACCAACCCGGACGCGAGCGCGTGGTACCGCTCCAAGTTGCAGACGCTGATCGACATGGGCGTCGACTGCTTCAAGACCGACTTCGGGGAACGCATCCCGACCGATGTCGCCTGGTACGACGGCTCGGACCCGCAGCGGATGCACAACTACTACCCGCACCTCTACAACGAGGCCGTCTTCGGCCTGCTGGAGGAGAACCGGGGTGAGGGCGAGGCCGTGCTGTACGCGCGCTCGGCGACGGCGGGCGGGCAGCAGTTCCCGGTGCATTGGGGTGGCGACTGCGAGTCGACGTTCGAGGCGATGGCGGAGTCGTTGCGGGGTGGGTTGTCGCTGGCGGCGTCCGGCTTCGGTTACTGGAGTCACGACATCGGTGGGTTCGAGGGCACGCCGGATCCGGCGATCTTCAAGCGGTGGGTGCCGTTCGGGTTGCTGTCGTCGCACTCGCGGTTGCACGGCTCGTCGTCGTACCGGGTGCCGTGGGCGTTCGACGAGGAGGCGGTCGACGTACTGCGGAAGTTCACCAAGCTGAAGATGTCGCTGATGCCGTACCTGATGACGGCGGCGGCCGAGGCGCATCGGGACGGTGTGCCGATGATGCGGCCAATGGTGGTGGAGTTTCCTGACGATCCCGCCGTTGCCTACCTGGATCGCCAGTACATGCTCGGGCCGGACATCTTGGTCGCACCCGTGATGAGTGCGACTGGCGAGGTCTCCTTCTATCTTCCCGCCGGCACGTGGACCGATCTGCTCAGCGGCGAACAGTTCACCGGACAGCGCTGGGTTCACCAGACGCACGGCTTCGACAGCCTGCCGGTGCTGGTCCGCGAGGGCGCCGTCATCCCCATCGGAGCAATCGACGACCGCCCCGAGTACGACTGGTCCTCAGACGTCGAACTCCGCTGGTTCGCGCCAACCGAAGGCCAGATCACACTCGCGAAATTGCCGGATGCGGTGATCGAGCTCCACGTGCGCGACGGCCTGCCGCAAACCCGCGTGGTCGAAGGCACCTGCGAGCGGTACACCGTCAATCTGCTTGCCTGATGGCATCGGTCAGCCACGGCCGGACCAGCTCGTCGCTGCGGGCCCACAGCTCGTGACGGCGATCTCGACGCGACGCTCGGGGTGGAATCCGTCGCGGCCCCTTGGGCCCGAAGAAGCTGCCGTTCGTGCCGACCGCCGCGGGGTCCTGCGCCAAGAAGACCGGCATCTTCGCGGCGGTGGCGGGCGATGAGCCGAAGAGGCGTTGCAAGGTCAGGGCCAACGACCTGGCCGGGCGCGACACCCCCCGCGCGTTGGTGAAGACCTCGGTGGCGACCAGGCCCGGGTAGACGCAGGTCACCTCCACGGTGGTGCCACTCACCCGCTCGGCCAGTTCCACCGCGAGTAGGTCGTTCGCGAACTGAGTTCGGCCCGCGACCTGGATGCCACGCCCGCCGTCGCGCAGTTGCAGGTCGTCCATGGTCAGCGAGTCGCGATACTTCCCCGCGTTGGCCACCAGGACCACCCGGCCGGACGGCGCCTGCGCCAGGTCCGGGAGCAAGCGGCGGACCAGGAGGTAGCGCGAGAGGTAGTTGAGTACGAACGTCCGCTCGAGGCCCTCGTCTGTGGTCTCCGCGACCAGGGAGAGGACTCCGGCACACAACACCAGCGAGTCGAGTCGACGGACAGTCGCGGAGATCCGGTCGGCCGCCTTCGCTGTCTCGGCGACCGACGACAGGTCGGCGGCCACGAACTCGTGCCCGCGGCTGGGCGCGAGCAGCTCGAGTTGCGCCACCACGGCTTCGGCCCGCGTCGTACTGCGCCCGACGATGATGACCCGATGACCCAGTGTGGCCAGCGCGACAGCGACCGCGCGACCGATTCCGCCGGTTCCCCCGGTCACCACTGTGGTGGTGAACTCATGCCCGTCGTCTGCTGGCGACACTGTCTCGTCCTTCGTCTCGTTGGCTGTCAACGCATCGAAGGTAGGTGCTCGCTCACTGGACGATCCATATGCAATAGTCTCCGAAACCACATTGTTCGTCTCGGCGATGCCAAGGGGCTGCCCGTGGATCTCCTGAGCTCGATCCTTCGTGAACTGCGTTTCGAGAGCGCCGCCTACCGCTGGCTGGAGCTCGGGGCGCCGTTCCGCGTGCGCTTCGACCACCCAGGGCTGCGCGGGGTGCACCTCGTCACGCAGGGCGCCTGTGAACTCGGCCTGGACGACGGCACGGTTCTCGAACTGGCGGCCGGCGACATGATCATCTTTCCGCAGGGGGACTTCCATGTGCTCCGGGCCCGGAACGGGGCCGAGTGCTCGACCGTGTCCAGCTATGACCTCGCGATGCGCACCCCCGGCACCCGGTTGCGAGCCGGGGGAAACCCGGTGGACACCATCGTCGTCTGCGGTGCCTTCGTGGTCGGTGAGCCTGACCACCCGGCCCTGCGCGCGATCCCACGCGTCATCCATGTCCCCGGTGACCGGGGTCGGCCGCTGTCCTGGGTGGCTCCGCTCATCGACGCCCTGGCAGCCGAGGCACGCGACGCCGGCCCAGGCAGCGATCTCATCATGGCCCGGCTGTCGGATGCGCTGCTGATCCGTGCCTTGCGACACCTGGTCGCGACCGAGCAAGGCTCAGGCTGGCTCGCCGGCCTGCGGGATCCCCAGGTGGCCAACGCCCTCGCGCTCCTCCATGCGGATCTGGCGCATCACTGGACGCTGCCACTCCTGGCAGCGAAGGTCGGCCTGTCCAGGGCGGCGTTTGCAGCCCGCTTCACTGCGAGCGTCGGTGAGTCGCCGATGCGTTATCTGCTCTCGTTGCGCTTACAACGGGCCAAGTCGCTGATGCGGAATCCGGCGGCGACTGTCGCGGCGGTCGCGGAGCAGGTCGGGTACCAGTCCGACGTAGCCTTCGCGACCGCGTTCAAACGCGAGGTCGGAGTGCCACCAGGCGCCTATCGCCGTCGTGTCCGTCACACCGGACCGGCTGTTAGCCCTTCCAGTACGACGTCGGCTGCGGAGAAGACGACGTAGAGCGTGTGTACGCCGGTTGCCGTCAGCTGACCTGATAGCGATGTGAGCTTGTCTGACGGTAAGACTTGCAACTTGTCTAGCAAGTCACCATGCCAGGGGTCGTCCAGCCGCAGCTCGATCGTCGCCGGCGCGGCGCCACGGTTGGCGACGGATGCTTTGTATGACATGTGCGCCAGCTCGACATGGTCGTATGACAGCCATGCACCCGGCTCTAGCGAGATGACGGCGTCGCCGCGGTCAGGTGTTGCGGTAGTCAAAGTGGTGGCGGAGTAGTCGTCGAAGCTGGTGGCCGCCAGGTGGTCGATCGGACGCGGCGGGATGCGTTCGCCCTGGACGTCGAGCGTCGCGGCGAGCCGGGTGTCGGTGCTGGAGCGGCCGACCATGATGCTGTGCCGGGCCGTCTCGACACAATGGCGGTCCCTTGTCACGTCCCAGAAGCCCAGGTCGGCAGCGGCGATGGTCAGCTCGACGTCGGTGCTCTCACCAGGGAGCAACGACAGTCGCCGGAAGCCGCGCAGTTGCCGCAACGGTTGCTTGACCCGCGAACGCTGCTGATGCGTGTAGAGCTGAGCGACTTCGCTGCCGGCCCGAGTGCCGGTGTTGGTCACCGTGAAGGCGACGCGAACTTCGCCGTCCGCCGGGATCGACGTGGCGCTCAGGCGCAGGTCGCCATACGCGAAGGTCGTATAGCTGACACCGTGGCCGAACGGGTAGAGCGGCATCCCGCGGTAGTACAGGTACGTCGCGTCCGTCGCGATGATGTCGTAGTCGAGCAGGTCGGGAAGATCGGCGGCGGAGTGGTACCACGTCTGGGTCAGCCGCCCGGCGGGGTCCGCGTCGCCGAAGAGTACGTCGGCCAACGCGCGCCCGTACTCCTGCCCGCCATGAGCGGACCACAGGAGAGCCGGAAGGTTCTGCTGCGCCCAGCCGACCGCGAACGGGTAGCTGCTCGTCATCACCAGCACCGTGCGCGAGTTCGCCGCATGCACGGAACGGATGAGCCGGTCCTGCGCCGCCGGCAGCTCGAGGTCGCGGCGGTCCTCGGTCTCCCGGCCGTTGACCAGCGGATGATTGCCAACGACAACGATCGCGGTGTCCGCACGCGCCGCGACCTTCGCCGCCTCCGCCGCGCCGTCGACCAGCACCTCGAGTTCGAAGCTCGTCCCGGTATCACTGAGGCTGACCACCTCGTCCACGTGCAGGTAGCGACCGCTGTTGAGGTGCAGCAGCCGAACCGTGTCACCGGTCTCGACCAAGCGGAAGGTCTGCTTCACCTCCCACCCGTTCGGACCAGGCTGGTCCGCCACCACCGAGCCGTCGTCGGCAACAGTCAGGTGCCGCCCGTTCCGCACCGACCGCAGCGCGCACGTGTCACCACCCCAGTCGAACAGGTCGAAGGCCCCGTCGGCCGACTGCACTCCGTCCGCCCGCAGTACGCCGTCCACCCCGACGCTGAGGTACGACGTCGAGCCGGCCACGCGGAGCGCGATGCGATCGACGCCTTCGCAGTACTCGACCCGGTCCTCGCCCAGTCGTTCGACGAGGCCGCCGTACGCGGTGATCTGGTACGGCAGGGTCCCGGCGTACCAGTCCTCCGAGAGGGTGTTGGCGAGCGGCCCGATGACGGCGAGGCGTTTGATCGCGGAGGTGTTGAGGGGGAGCACCTGGCACTCGTGCTTGAGCAGCACGATCGACTGCCGGGCCGCCTCCTGGGCAAGCTGGCGATGGGCCGGGCAGTTGACCAGATCCGGCTCGAGAGCGCGATACGGGTCGAGCTCCGGCGGGTCGAACTCGCCGAGACGGAAGCGGATCGCGAGCGCGTGCCGGACCGCGGTGTCGACTTCGTTGACCGTGATGAGGCCCCGGTCGATGGCCTCGGTGAGTTTCTCGATCGACGGTCCGGCGTCGGTGTCGTCCTGGGTGAAGCTGTCCACGCCGGCCTTGAGGGCGGCGGCGTACGCGGTCGGACCGTCGGGGTGGTACTGCTGCAGTCCGTACAGATTGCCAGGCGCGTACGCATCACTGACAACGAGCAGTTCCTGGTCGGTGTACTTGCGTAGTACGTCGTTGATCAACGGGCTGAGATGCGCGGGCCGCCCGTTCACCAGGTTGTACGACGGCATGACCGCAACGGCCGCACCGGCTTCGATCGGTGCGCGGAACGCGGGGAGCTCGTAGTCGTGCAGGACTCGCGGCGGCAGGTTGCTCGATGTGGTGCAGCGGTCGGTCTCGTTGTTGTAGGCAAGGAAATGCTTGAGCGTCGGGGCGGTCTTGAGGTGGGTGGGATGGTCGCCGGTCAGGCCGTGGCCGTACGCGGTGGCGACGATCCCGGTCAGCCAGGGATCCTCGGCGTACCCCTCCTCGTTGCGCCCCCAGCGCGGGTCGCGCAGCGGGTTGACGACCGGTGCCCAGACGTTCAGACCGACCGCGGCCGGGTCCTTCTGGTGGAAGACGCGGACCTCGTCGCCGACCGCGGAGCCGATGGCGCGGACCAGTTCCGGGTTCCAGCTGGTGGCCAGCCCGACGGCTTGCGGGAACACGGTGGCCGGACCGTGCCAGGCGACGCCGTGCAGCGCCTCGGTGCCGGTCCGGAACGAGTCCAGACCGAGGCGCTCGACCGGCGCCTGGTGCTGGTGCAGCAAGGCCAGCTTCTCGCCGGTGGTGAGCCGGCCGAGTAGATCGTCGAGCCGTTCCCGCAGCGGCCGCGCGGGGTCGCGGAACGGTGGGTTCGGGGCTGGAGTGCTCATCGGCGATCGACTCCACTGCGGCTGGTGTCGAAGCGCTTCGAACGCTCACCACGGTCAATCGATCGAAGCGCTTCGACGGTATGGGCGAAAAAATCCGTCTCGGCCAGTGACGGCCCTGCTACGACGGAGTGATCAGAGGGTTGCATTCTCAGCCGGGCAGGTCAAGACCTGGCACACGCTTTCCGGCGTTCACAAAAGTGCGTCACGCAAGGCTGGGGAGGTGGCCCATGGTGAGCGGCGCGAGCGCTTGGGCCGTGGCGCCGAGGGGAGTGGCGGTGTGGGGGAAGGTCGAGGCGACGATCGTGCAGCCGCCGGCGTCGGGAGCGATGGCGGACTCGTGCAGTGCCTTGGTGATCGCGGGGGAGAGGTGAGCGGCCAGCAGGGCGTACGCGCCGCCGAGTACGACGTACCCCGGGTTGAGAATGTTGACCACGGCCGCGATCCCGTCGCCCAGGTGGGTGCCGGCCTCGGCGAGGACTTTGGTGACGGCGGCCTCGCCCGCGTCCGCCCGGCGGATGAGGTGTTCGAGCTGGATCTGCGGATCGGGGTCGGTCACGCCGTCGATCCGGGACAGGATCGCCGGCAGGCTCGCGAGCGCCTCCAGGCAGCCGCGACGTCCGCAGCCGCAGAGCGGTCCGTCCGCGACCAGCCGGAGATGACCGATCTCACCGACGTACCCGAGGTTCCCGCGCAGCGGCCGGCCGTCGACGATGATGCCGGCGCCGACGCCGGTGTCGCCGTTCACCTGGATGAGGTTGTCCGAGCCGGCCAGCGGACCGTAGAGGTGCTCGGCCAGTACGGCGAGCGACGCGTCGTTGTCGACGTTCACCGGGATGTCCGGCCGCCCGAGCGCCGCCGCGAGATCCGCCTGCAGAGCCACGTCCCGCCAACCGAGCCCGGCAGCCAGTACGACGGCACCGTCTCGGTTCACCAATCCCGGCACGCCCACCGTGATCCCCAGCACCCGGCGACCCGACGACTGCACGGTCGTGATCGCCCGCCGAGCCAGCGCGGCCAAGGCGGCGGTTGTCTTCGCCGGCCCGGCGTCGACACCCGGCCCGGCGCGGTGCCAGCGCAGTACCTGCTCACCGGCGGTGTCGTAGGCGAGCGCACTCAGACCTCGCGCGCTGACCTCCAGGCCGATCGCTGCGTACGCCGACCCGTCCAGGACGAGCAGGGTCGCGGGCCGGCCGACGTGGTTCTGGGTCTGCTGGGTCTCGCGGACCAGGCGCCGGCCGAGCAGATCCCCGACGATGCTCGTCACGGTTGCCTTGTTCAGCCCGGTTCCGGACGCGATCGCGGCCCGTGAGCACGGGGCCTGGCGGCGCAGGAAGCCCAGCACCGCCGCCAGGTTGGTGGCGCGGATATCGGTGTGGTCCGCGGTCTGTGTGCTCAAGGTCGGTTTCCCGTCGGTTCGTTCGGCTGGATCAGTTCTACACCTTGTCGTGCGTTCGTGCTTGGGTTAATTTGTTTGGCTACTAGCCCAACTAATTCTAGGCCAAGAAATCCAGGAGAGCCATCGTGACTGGACCAGTGAGCGGCCAGACCAGCCGCCGGACGTTCATCTCCCTGCTCGGCGCGGGCGCCGCGGCGACCGCCGGCGGCGTCACGCTGACCGGGTGCTCGGACGGCAACGCCGGGTCGGCGACCGCAGGCCGGGCCGAGGCCGAGGACAAGTTGTCCGGGCTGCTGCCGAAGTACATTGCGTACGAGTCGGTCCAGCCGGACCTGCCGGGTGAGAACGGCGCCTCCCCGGCCTTCACGAAGTACCCGGCCGAGCTGAAGCGGGCCGTCCCGGACAAGGCGGTCACCAGCGGCAAGGAAGTGTCCGCGATGACACCGCTGTGGAGCCCGATGCCGCCCGGCCTCGGCCACAACAGCTACTATGACGTGAACAACGAGCGCATCGGGGCGCCGGTCCGGTTCAACATCCTGAACGGCAACGACTACGGCGACAAGCTCGGCCCGATCCTTGCTGCGGGCAACGTGCCCGAGCTGCTCTGCGTCCCGGGCTGGAACATCGCCGGGCTGACCCGGTTCGGTCAGGCCGTGGACAAGCTGTTCGAGGACCTGACGCCGTATCTGGCCGGGGACAAGGCGTCGGCGTACCCGATGCTGGCCAACCTGCCGACCAGGGCCTGGGCGTACGGCGTCTGGAACAACCAGCTCAAGGCGGTGCCGTTCCCCTCGGACGGGTTCCCCTGGATGCTGATGTACCGCAAGGACATCGTCGACCAGTTCGGCGCCGAACCGCCGAAGAACGCCGATGACCTGCTCGCGCTGGGCAAGCAACTGACCGACGCGAAGGCGAACCGCTGGGCCTACGGCGCGGTCTCCGACGAGGTGGTCCGGGCCTTCGGAGCGCCGTCCGACTGGCGTAAGGACTCCGACGGCAAGCTGGTCAACAAGATCGAGACACCGGAGTTCGAGGAGGCCGTGGCCTTCGTCCGGAAGCTGTTCCAAGCCGGCTACGTGCACCCGGAGGTGGTCGGCAACGCCGGCGCGGATCAGAACGCGCTGTTCGAGGGCGGCAAGCTGGTGATCCGCCAGAACGGGCTCGGCGGCTGGCAGGAGTCGTTGCAGCGCCAGGCCACGATCAACCCCAAGTACAACCCGCAGCCGGTGATGCCGTTCGCCCACGACGGTGGGACGCCGATCACCTGGGGCGGCGACCCGGCCGGCATCTTCACCTTCGTGAAGAAGGGGCTCGGCGAAGCGCGTGTGAAGGAGCTGCTCGGCGTCCTCAACTACACCGCCGCGCCGTTCGGGACCGAGGAGAACCAGCTCTACATGTACGGGAAGGAGGGCACGCACTACACCAAACAGCCGTCCGGTGCGCCGAAGCTCACCGCGCTGGGCCAGAAGGAGGTGTCGCAGACCTACATCTTCCTCGGCGGCCGGCCGACAGCCATCACCCAGAGCGAGTATCCCGGGTACGTCGAGTCGATGAGCGCCTGGCAGAACGCGGCCGCCAAGGTGCAGCAGAAGAGCCTGTTCGACGGGATCCGGGTCGAACAGCCGGCCAAGATGGCGGCGCTGGCCCAGCCGTTCGACGACGCGCTGCAGGACATCTTCCGCGGCCGCCGTCCGGTCAGTGAGCTGAAGACCGCGATCAAGGAGTGGCAGACCAACGGCGGCAACGAAGGCCGCGACTTCTACACCAAGGTCCTCAGTGACAACGGTCGCTAAGCGCCCGCTGAGCGCGGACCCGGTGGCCAAGGCACGGACCGGCGCCGGGTCGGGTGGCCGGCGCCCTCGCGGTGGTGCGGGTTTCCGGCATCGGTTCCGGCGGGACTGGCCGCTGCTGCTGATGGTGATGCCGGTGGTCGCACTGCTCGGCGTCTTCCACTACTTCCCGACCCTGGGCAACGTGATCGCGTTCCAGGACTATTCGCCGTACGTCGGGATCCGGGGCAGCGACTTCGTCGGGTTCGCCAACTTCAGCCGGCTGTTCTCCGAGCCGGCGTTCTGGAAAGCGGTCGTGAACACGCTGACGATCACCGCTGTCCAGCTGGTGTTCTTCTTCCCGATCCCGATCGCGCTCGCACTGCTGCTGAACAGCGTGCTGTCGGTGCGCCTCCGGACGCTGATCCAGGGCGTCGTCTACCTGCCGCACTTCTTCTCGTGGGTGCTGGTCGTCTCGCTCTTCCAGCAGATGATCGGCGGCGCCGGACTGCTCGCGCAGTCGCTGCGGTCGAACGGCTACGAGGCGATCGACCTGATGACCAAACCGGACACGTTCATCCTGCTGGTGACCGCGCAGTCGATCTGGAAGGACGCCGGCTGGGGGATGATCGTGTTCCTCGCCGCATTGTCGACAATCAACCCGGCGCTCTACGAGGCGGCGGCCGCTGACGGTGCGAACCGCTGGCGACGGCTGTGGCACATCACGCTGCCCGGCCTGCGGCCGGTCATCGTGCTGTTGCTCATCTTGCGGCTCGGCGATGCACTGACGGTCGGCTTCGAGCAGTTCATCCTGCAGCGCAGTGCCGTTGGCGGACACGCGGCCGAGGTGCTCGACACGTACGTCTACTACCAGGGTCTGCTCGTCGGAGACTTCGGCTATGGCGCCGCGGCCGGCCTCTTCAAGGGCGTCGTCGGACTCGTCCTCGTCCTGGTAGCCAACCGATTCGCCCACATGGTGGGCGAGCAGGGGGTGTATTCCCGCTCATGACGACAAGAGCAATCTGGGAAGAGGAACCGACCAGGGTCGCTCGGCTGAGCCGGCCGGTAGTGCTGGCGCTGGTCGCGCTTGCGGTGACGTTCCCGCTGTACGTCGTGGTGGTGACGAGCCTGTCCACCACGGAGTCCGTGACTCGGGCCGGTGGGCTGGTCGTCGTACCTCGGGAGTTGACGTTGGCGGCGTACGCGCAGCTTCTGTCGGGTGGAGTGGTCACGCGGGCGCTGGTGATCAGCGTCCTGATCACGGCGGTCGGTACGGCGTTCAGCCTCGGGATCACGGTGCTGGCGGCGTACGGGCTGTCGCGGCCGGGGTCGTTGTTCCACCGGCCGCTGTTGTTCGTCGTCCTGCTGACCTTCTTGTTCGGGCCGGGCATCATCCCGAGCTACCTGGTGGTGAACGCGCTCGGGCTGATCGACAGTTACGCTTCGCTGATCCTGCCGACCGCGGTGTCGGCGTTCAACCTGATCGTGATGCGGTCGTTCTTCATGGGTATCCCGGGTGAGTTGATCGACAGTGCCCGGATCGACGGGGCCGGGGAGTTCGCGATCCTGCGCCGGATCGTGATGCCGTTGTCGAAGGCGGTGGTCGCGGTGGTCGGGCTGTTCTACGCGGTCGGGTACTGGAACGCGTTCTTCAATGCGCTCTTGTATATCAACGACAACAACAAGTGGCCGTTGCAGATGGTGCTGCGGACCTACATCGTGCAGGCGCAGGTGCTGCCGACCGGGGCCGGTGGCATCTCGACCGGGACCGGGCTCGGGATGGCCCCGGCGCCGAGCCTGGCGATCAAGATGGCGATCGTGGTGATCGCGATCATCCCGGTCCTGCTGGTCTACCCCTTCATCCAGCGCCACTTCACCAAGGGCGTCATCATCGGCGCCGTCAAGGGGTGATGCCAGGATGAGTCCGGCAGACGGGAAGGGACCGGCATGACGCGACTCTGGTACGGCGGGGACTACAACCCGGAGCAGTGGGATCCGGCGGTGTGGAAGGAGGACGTCGCCCTGATGCGTCAGGCCGGCGTCAACCTCGTCACCGTCGGCGTCTTCTCCTGGTCGAGTATCGAGCCGTCGCCGGGGGAGTACCGGTTCGGCTGGCTGGACCAGGTTCTCGATCTGCTGCACGACGGTGGCGTGAGTGTCGACCTGGCCACTCCGACCGCGTCGCCGCCGCCGTGGTTCAGCCGGCTGCATCCCGAGGCGTTGCCGGTCACGCCCGACGGTGTCCGGCTGACGCATGGCAGCCGGGACACGTACTGCGCGTGCGCGCCGGCCTACCGTTCAGCGGCGGTCGGTATTGCTCGTGCACTTGTCAATCGGTATGACAATCATCCAGCACTGGCAATGTGGCATGTACACAACGAGTACGGGACTGTCTGTTATTGCTCGCTGGCCGCTGAGCGGTTCCGGGACTGGTTGCGGGAGCGGTACGGGTCGCTCGATCGGTTGAACGCGGCGTGGACGACGGCCTTCTGGAGTCAGGGGTACGCCGATTGGCAGGACATCCAGCCGCCGCGTCGTACGCAGTACCTGGTGAATCCGACGCAGTACCTGGATTTCCGGCGGTTCTGGTCGGACGAGTTGCTGGCTGCGTTTCTCGAGCAGAAGGCCGAGATTCGGGAGCGGTCGTCCTTGCCGATCACGACGAACTTCGTGTTCGGCGGCTGGGTGCCGGTGAACCACGCTCGGTGGGCTGCGGCCGTCGATGTCGTTGCCATCGACCACTATCCGAACAGGACCGATATCGGCGCCGAGGAGCAGACTGCCTTCGGCGCCGATCTCGCCCGGTCGTGGGCCGGTGGAAAGCCGTGGCTGTTGATGGAGCAGGCCGCGGGGACCCTCAACGACGGGCAGCGGCTGCACCCGAAGGAACCCGGACGGATGGCGCGGCAGAGCCTGTCGCACATCGCGCGCGGGTCCGGTGGAGCGCTGTCCTTCCAGTGGCGGGCGTCGCGTGGCGGCGCGGAGATGTATCACTCGGCTCTGGTGCCGCATGCCGGAGCAGAGTCCCGGTTGTTCCGGGAGGTTGCCGACTTCGGGGCGGTGCTGCCTTCCCTGGCCGAGGTGGCGGACACCGAGGTTGTCGCAGACGTGGCGATTCTGTGGGACATCGAGTGCTGGTGGGCGATGCAGGGGACGCATCTGCCGTCGTCCTCCCTGGACTACCTTGCGGCTGTGCAGGATGCGCATCGGAACTTCTGGCGTGCCGGCGTGACCGTCGACTTCGCGGATCCTTCGGCTGACTTGTCGTCGTACCAGGTGGTCGTGGTGCCGTCGTTGTACTTGATCAGCGACGAGGCGGCTGCGTCGCTCGCGGCTTATGTCGAGGACGGTGGTCAGTTGGTGGTCGGGTACTTCAGCGGGATCGTGGACCCCGACGTACAGGTGCGGCTCGGTGGGTATCCGGGCGCTTTCAGATCGCTGCTCGGCATCCGCGTGGAGGAGTTTCATCCGCTGTCTGTCGACGGCGTGGTCGAGTTGTCGTCCGGCGGGCAGGGGAGGTTGTGGAGCGAGGACGTGGAGGCGGTATCGGCCGAGGTGGTCGATCGGTACGTCGGGGGAGTGCTCGACGGGAAGCCGGCGATCACCCGGCGCCAGGTCGGCGCCGGGACCGCCTGGTACGTCTCGACCGCAGTGGACTTCGAGACCGCCGCAGGCCTCTTCGGTCTGTCGGGGCAGGCCGTGGAGACGGTTCGTCGCCGCTCCCGCTCCGGCGACACCACCTGGACGTTCCTGTTCAACCACAGCGACGCGGAGGTCGTCGTACCCGCTGATGGCGTCGAGCTGATCGCAGGCTTGAAGGTGGACGGGTCGCTGTCGTTGCCCGCCGGCGGTTATGCGGTGGTCAGGTCACCGTGAGGGGCTTGGCAGGTGCTGCCCCGGGCGGTCAGTTTCGGCGGAAGCAGGGTCAGCTCGGGTACGTCGCTGCCCTCCAGCTTGCTGATGAGGGACTCGACCGCCTGCTCGCCGATCCGCTCGGCCGGGATGGTGACCGACGACAGCTGCGGGACCTGCCGCTCGGCGACATCGTCCGCGCAAATCGCCATCAGAGACATGTCCTCAGGGACCCGGCGTCCGAGTCGCCGCAGTACGTCGAGCAGCGGGCCGATGATCGGCTCGTTCTGCACCACGAGCCCGGTGATGTCCGGGTGGTCGCGCAGCAGTTGCTCGACGGTGCCGAGGATCGCGTCGAAGGTGTGCTCACACGGGGTCTCGACGCCGAGGACGCCGCGACGTTCGGCCGCTTCCACGAATCCGGTCAGAGTGCGCTGGGCGAAACCTGTCTGACGTTCGTACACGGCAGACGGCGTACCGAGCAAGGCAAGCGAGCGATGGCCGAGGTCGGCCAGGTGATCCACACAATGGGCGCCCGCGGCAACGAAGTCCAGGTCGATACAGGTCAGCCGATCCGCGTCGGCCGGGTACCCGATCAGCACCGACGGCATCGGCAGTTCGCGCAGCACCGGCACCCGTTCGTCGTGCAGTTCGACATCCATCACGACCAGCGCGTCCACGAGCGAGCTCTGCGCGACCCGCTCGAGACCCTCCGGCCCTTCGTCAGCGGTCAGCAGCAGTACGTCGTGATCGAACCGGCGGGCCGTGGTGACGACGGCCGCGGCGAACTGCATCATCACCGGGACGTGCATGCCGGTGCGCAACGGGATCACCAGCGCGAGCACGTTGGACCGCTGGCTGGCGAGCGCACGGGCGCTGGCATTCGGCCGGTAGCCGAGGGTGCGGACGCTGCGCTGGACGCGTTCGCGGGTGTCGGTGGAGATCGACCGCTTCCCGCTGAGCACATAGGAGACAGTGCTGGCCGCGACCCCGGCATGCCGGGCAACGTCCGCGATCGTGACCATCGTGGGCTCTCCTTAGTCCTGGTCGTCCCTACCCTGTCATGCCGCAGTCGAAGCGCTTCGACTCGGAGCGCCAAAAAGGGCAAGGAGAATCGAGATCTCCTTGCCAGTTTCAACTTATAGCGCAGGTGGGGGCTTGCCGCAAGGGGCAGTTCGTGGCGGAGAATCGCTGATCGTGACTAGGAATACAGACGTTGATGTGATCGTGGTGGGCGCCGGACCGACCGGCCTGATGCTGGCCGGTGAACTGCGCCTGGCCGGAGTGCGACCGCTGGTCCTCGAGCGGCAGTCGCAGCGCCGGGAGACCGCGAAGGCCAACGGTCTCGCCGGACAGATCCTGGACCTACTGAGCTACCGAGGCCTGCTGGAGCGTGTCAGCGCGGCCAGCACCGACCCCAGCCCAGCACGCCGATTCCCGTTCGGCGGACTGGATCTGGACTTCACGCACCTGGTGGATCCCCCGCTGCACGCGATCCAGATCCCACAAGCACGACTGGAGCATGTGCTCGACGAGCGCGCCGTCGAGGTGGGCGCGGACCTACGCCGCGGCCACGAGGTGCTCGGGGTGAGCCACGACGACACCTCGGTGACCGCGGAGGTGCGCGGCCCGGATGGGCCGTACCAGGTGACCGCTCGCTACCTCGTGGGCTGCGACGGCCCGCGCAGCCGGGTGCGCGATCTGGCCGGCATCCCGTTCTCCGGCACCACTTATCCGGAGGTGAACCGGCTCGCGCAGGTCACTGTGCCCGACGAGGTGACCCGGCTCGCGAACGGCGACCTCGACGTCCCTGGCGCGGGCATGATCCGGGCAGGTTTCACCCGAACAGACCGCGGTGTCTTCGGGTTGGGTTGGCTCACTGCCGAGGTTGCGATGCTCTACACGACCGAAGACGAAGCCACCGAGTACGACGACGACGTGCCGATGACTCTGACTGAGTTGCAGGGCAGCATCCGCCGCGTGCTCGGCGTGGAGCTGCCCCTGGGCGAGCCGCAACGGCTCTCGCGCTTCACCTTCCAGGCCCGGCAGGCCGAGCGATACCGCGAAGGGCGGATCCTGGTGGCCGGCGACGCGGCGCACCTGTTCCCCGCGACCGGTATTGCTCTCAACGCCGGCATGCTCGACACGGTCAACCTTGCCTGGAAGCTGGCTGCCGACATCCACGGCTGGGCGCCGGACGGCCTGGTGGACACGTATCACGGCGAACGCCACTTCGCGGGTGCACGCACCCTGTTACACACCCAGGCTCAGGTGGCCCTGCGGCGCGGAATCGACCCGGCCGCCGACGCGTTGCGGGAAGTCTTCGAGGAACTGCTCGTCGACGAGCAGCCGTTGCGCCGCCTCGGAACCTTTGTCGCCGGCAAGGACATTCACTACCCGATGCCGGGGCCCGACCAGCACGCCTTGGCCGGCACCTTCGCACCCGACCTCACCCTGCACACCGACCAAGGCACAACCAGCGTCGCGGAGCTCATGCACTCAGCCCGGCCCGTCCTCCTCGATCTCGCCGACCGTTCGGATCTCCGCGAGGCCGCGCGGGGCTGGCAGGATCGCATCGACATCCACACGGCCAAAACCGAGGACCGGCCGGCCGACGTTCTCCTGATCCGCCCGGACGCCGTCGTCGCCTGGGCCGCAACCACCGACGAACCTGTCGACACCGCCGAGCCCGCGCTGCACGACGCCCTCTCCACCTGGTTCGGCAGCGGGCAGTCCTAGCCGGGGGTGAGGCGGATGACTCGGGCGGACGGCTCGGGGACGTCCGCACCGACAGCCAGCGCGTCGTCCGTCCAACTGTAGGTCCAGCCGTCCGCGGCGCAGGTTCATCGATAAACCTTAGGTGGGTGTGTCACCGGCGGCGCAACGGTCGTCTCGCGTCGCGGTCGGGCGAGTGTGATGCCGAGAAGCACCAGAGTCATCCCGAGAAGTTGCGGGACAGTGAGCATCTCGCCGGACAGCGTTGTTCCCAGGAGTACGCCGGTGACCGGGTTCAGCAAGCCGATCAGGCCGACGGTGGCGGCCGGGAGGTGGCGGAGGCCGGTGAACCAGGCGGTGAAGGCCAAGGCGGTGGCGATCAGGCCGACGTACGCGAAGCCGGCGAGGGCGGGCAGGTCCACCGTGGGCGGCCGGCCCTCGACAACCACGGCGAACGGGATCAGGACGAGACCGCCGGCGATCAGCTGCCAGGACGTGGTGGCCAGTGGGCTGGCGGCTCGGCCCCATTTCTTGGTGAGGATGTAGCCACAGGACGACATCAGGAGGGCGGCGACCGAGGCCACGACGCCGCGTAGGTCCACCGCCGTTGTGCCCGCGCCGAGCATCAAACACACGCCGGTGATTCCGGCCGCGGCGCCGACCAGCACGGGCACGGTCGGGCGCTCGGCGAGCAGGGCCCAGGCGAAGAGGGCCATGGTCAGTGGGGTGGCGGACATGATCGTCGAGGCGAGGCTGACCGGCAGCAGTTGGGAGGCGACGTAGATCAGCGCGAAGAACGCACCCATGTTGCAGATGCCCAGCACCAACGACCGCCACCACCACGCACCCTGGGGAAGGCGGCGGGCGATCAACAGCAAGAGCAATCCGGCGGGCAGGGCCCGGAACAGGGCGCCGTACAGGGGATGACCGGCCGGCAGGTACTCGTGGGTGACGAAGTAGTTCGTGCCCCAGGCGATCGGAGCGATCGCGGTGACGAGCACCCAGCGGAAGGTATTTTCCATGGAAACTATTATATCTTCCCAGGAAGATATACTGCGCGGGTGACCAACGACCACGTGGCGCGGATCCAGGCGGAGTGGCGAGTCGAGCGGCCGGACATCGACACGGATCCACAAGGAGTGATCGGCCGAATGCACCGGATCGCCAACCACCTGACCGGTGAACTGACGCTGCTCTATGCGAAGTTCGGGCTGACCGAGGGGGAGTTCGACGTACTCGCCGCATTACGTCGCGCCGGTACGCCGTACGAGCGAGCGCCCGGCGAGATCGCCCTGCACACGATGGTCACGACCGGTGCGGTCACCAAGCGGGTGGATCGGCTCGAGCAGGCCGGTCTGGTGGAGCGAAGGCGCAGTGACGCCGACGGCCGGGGGCGCGTCGTTCGCCTGACGCCGGCCGGACGCCGCCTGTTCGACCAGGCGTTCACCGCCCACATGGCCAACGAACGCCGGCTCCTCGACGCGCTGGCTCCGGCTGACGCCGAGCAGTTGGAGAAGCTGCTCACCACCTGGCTCGCCGTACTGGAACCACCCACCGCCTGAGGACCGCCTCGGGTAACCTGCCCTGGTCGTCGGTCGAGCGGATAGGAGATGATGCCCCCCGTGACCGGACCACGTAGCCAGGACGCGAAGGAGCGGCTGACCCCGTCGGAGGCCGACCCGTCCGTCGCTAGCCTGACAGTGGGGCTCGGTGGGCCGTCCGGCCGGTTCGCCCGGCTGAGCTCGTCCTGGTGGACGCCGCTGCGGATCGCGCTGGCAGTGTGCACGCTCACCTTCGGGCTCGGCGTACTGCAGAAGGCTCCGTGTATGGAGGCCGGCTGGGACCGGCAGAGCTGGCGTCCGTTCAAGGCGCTGTGCTACTCCGACGTCGGATTCCTGTACCAGGAGCGCGGATTCGCCGAGGGCAACCGGCCGTTCCTCGACACCGGCAACTACCCGGTGCTCGAGTACCCGGTGCTGACCGGCGGGTTCATGGAGGTCGCGGCGCGGGCCACCTGGCTGATCACCGGCGACCCGAAGAAGGACCTGACGGTCGAGCAGAAGCGCGACACCGCGGGCGTCTTCTTCCTGGTCAATGTAGTGCTGCTGTTCCTCTGCGCATTGGTCATCGTCGGCCTGACCGTCGCCACCGCGCGCGGGGTCGAGAAACGCCCGGGGGCGGCCCGTGGCCAGCCGCTGGACGCGCTGTACGTCGCCGCCGCGCCGGTGCTGGCGTTGACGTCGACGATCAACTGGGACCTGTTCGCGGTGGCGCTGACGGCCGGTGCGATGTTCGCCTGGTCGCGGGGCCGACCGATCTGGTTCGGCATCCTGCTCGGGCTGGGGACGGCGGCGAAGTTCTATCCGTTCCTGCTGCTCGGGCCGTTGCTGATCATCTGCATCCGGGGCCGCAAGCTGTGGCCGTGGTTCCAGGCGACGGTGGCTGCGATCTTCGCGTGGGGTCTGGTCAACGCGCCGATCTACCTGCTGGCCAAGAACGAGTGGATGTCGTTCTGGACCTTCAACGACGAGCGGGAGAGCGACTACGGCTCGATCTGGTACGTGCTGAAGCTGGCCAAACACGAGGTCGCGGACGTGAACCAGTTGAACATCGTGATCTTCGCCGGGCTCTGCCTGTCGATCGCGATCCTCGGCCTGATGGCGCCGCGCCCGCCGCGGTTCGCGCAGTTGGCGTTCCTGGTGGTGGCGGCGTTCCTGCTGGTCAACAAGGTGTACTCACCGCAGTACGTGCTGTGGCTGCTCCCGCTGGTGGCGCTGGCCCGGCCGCGGTTGCGGGACTGGCTGATCTGGCAAGTGTGCGAATGCTTCTACTGGATGCTGGTGTGGATGCATCTGGCCCAGTTCCTGGCGCCCGGGAGTCCGGACCAGCCGGACCGGATCTACTGGTTGTCGGTTGTCCTGCGGATGGCCGGGACGCTCTGGCTGATGCTGGTGGTGGCGCGCGACATCCTGCTGCCGGAGAACGATCCGGTCCGCCAAGGCGACGTGGTCGACGATCCGGGTGACGGGGTCAGATCCGACGCCCGTGTACTGGCTCCGGCCTAGAGGTTCAGCTTCGAGACATCGAGGTTGCCGCCGCTGACGACGGAGGCGGTCGTGCCCTCCAACTGGATGCTGCCTTCGAGCAGCGCAGCGAAGGGTGCGGCTGCGGCCGGCTCCAGGGCGAGCTTGGTGCGGGACATGACCAGGCGGGTCGCTTCCAGGAGCGCCTCTTCGCTCACGCGTACGACGTTGTCGACGTACTGCTGGATGAGTGGGAAATTGCGGGTGCCGCAGACCGGAGCCGCCAGGCCGTCGGCGATGGAGCGGGCGGTCGGCAGTTTCTGCGGTTCGCCTGCCTCCAGGCTGCGGCTGACGACGTCGGCCTGCTCGGGCTCGATGCCGATCACACGGATCTCCGGCTTGACCAGTTTCACCGCCAGCGCGACGCCGGAGATGAGTCCGCCGCCGCCCATCGGGACCAGGACCGTGTCGATGTCCGGGCGCTCGGCGAGGAGCTCCAGCCCGAGACTGCCGTGACCGGTGATCACGTCCTCGTCGTCGAACGGGTGCACGCCGGTCAGCTTCCGCTCGTCCCGGATCCGCTCGTACTGCGCCATCAGGTCGCCCTCGACGAGTTCGACAGAGGCGCCGTACCCGCGGGCCGCGTCGACCTTTGCCGGTACGGCGGTCGTCGCCATCACCACGGTGGCCGGTACGCCGGCGTTCCGGGCGGCCCAGGCGAGGGCGCCGGCCGCGTTCCCGGCGGAGACGGTGATGACGCCGCGGTCCCGCTCTTCGGGGCTGAGCCGGAGCAGTTTGGTGAGCAGGCCGCGGACCTTGAAACTTCCGGTCTTCTGGAACAGCTCGGCCTTGAGCAGCAGCGTGCCGCCGAAGCGTTCGTCGAGAGCGCTCGACGTCAGGATCGGGGTCCGGTGAATGCGGCCCTCAAGCTGCTCCGCGGCCTGCTGAATGTCCTCGAGCGTCGGCATGACTCAGACTCTATTTGTCTACTAAATTGGTCGACATACTTCCATATGGCGAGACGCGGTCCAGACCGGTCGGCACCGCACCTACCGTTTTCGTCATGAGGCCGACCCTGACAGTGATCGTTGATCCCGCCGACCGCTGGATGAGCCGCGCCGCCTGTATCGGTCAGGCACCTGCCTACGACGAGACGGCGACGCCCTGGGAGCAGCGCCAGGCCCGCCAACTCTGTCTGACGTCGTGCCCGGTGCTGGCCGAGTGCCGCGAGTGGGCCCGCCGGACCAAGTTCACCGGCACAGCGGCCGGTGAGACCCTGCTCTACGGCCGACGCCGGGGACACCCGGAGTCGGCCGCCGGCTAGACGCGCTTCGCGACCGCGGCCGCGAGCTTCTTGGTGGCTTCCGGGGACTGGGGGAGGAACAGGTAGGGCTCGATCAGCTCGAGCTCCATCAGCAGGAAGCGGCCGTTGACGATCACGCCGTCGACGCGGGCGTAGAGCGGGTCGGAACCGGCCGCCGCCAGGGCTGCCTGAGCGCTGGCCAGCATCGCGGCCGACGGTTCGGCGAGGGTCGCGTAGCCGCCGAACTCCTCCTGGACCCGGTAGTCACCAGCTGCCGGGAGCTTGACGACGGCGTGGGTGAACTCGCCGTCGACGTACATCAGCGACCACTCGCCGTCGGTCTGGATCTCGGTCTGGAACGGCTGCACGAGGTAGACGGTGTCCGGGAGGTCGTCCATCGCCTGGCTGAGCTCGCGGGAGCCGGCGACACCGCGGATGGTGTGCCGGGCGGTCGCGCTGACCGTCGGCTTGATGACGATCTCCTCGCCGTCGAGCCCGGCGACGACCTCGCGCAGGCAGTCGCCGGCGGCGACCTGGGACGGCACGATCGCGACCCCGCGCTCCCGCAACTCGAGCAGGTAGCGCTTGTCGCCGTTCCAGCGCACCAGGCCGCTGTCGTTGAGCACCGGTACGCCGGCCTTGTCGACCAGGCTGAGCCAGTCGCTGAACTCGTCGTACCGGATGTGGTAGTCCCAGACCGAGCGGAGCAGGACGGCGTCGTACGCCGACCAGTCGACGGACGGGTCGGTCCACACCTCGGCGACCGGGTCCAGGCCGGCGGCCCGGAGGGCGTCGACGAGCGGGAGGTCGTGCTCGTGCAACTCGGGGTGCGCGGCCGAGGTCGCGAGAGCGATGCGTTTCGTCACGCCGCTCAGTGTTGGTGCGCGTCCACCGGCCCGTCAAACTGGTTGTCCACAACCGGGACGTGACGCACTGTGATCCCGGGCCGGACGATCTACGCTCTAGCCGTGGCTACTCGTGTGCTCGTGGTGGACGACGACCCGACCGTCTCGAACGTCGTCTCGGCGTACCTGACCAAGGCCGGGTACGACGCCCGCGTGGTCGCCGACGGGGTCGCGGCGGTCGAGGTCTGGCAGCAATGGAAGCCCTCGGTCGTCGTCCTGGACGTGATGCTGCCCGGTCTGTCCGGGTTGGAGGTGCTGCGCCGGATGCGGGCGGCCGACGACGGCGCGGCGGTGATCATGCTGTCCGCGCGGGGTGAGGAGGAGGACCGGGTGGTCGGGCTGGAGGTCGGCGCCGACGACTATGTGGTCAAGCCGTTCAGTCCGCGGGAGCTGGCCTTGCGGGTGCAGGCGATGTTGCGGCGCGAGGAGCGGTTGGCCGGGCTCGATCTGACCCCGACGAAGCTGAGTGCGGGTCCGGTGGCGATTGATACGGCGGCCCGGATCGCGTCCTTGGACGGTCAGGAATTGTCGCTGACGCATCGCGAGTTCGATTTGCTGACGTACCTGGTGTCGCATCCGGGAAAGGCCTACACGAAGGCCGAGTTGCTGCGCCGGGTCTGGGGCTGGGATTTCGGCGACTCGTCGACCGTGACGGTCCATATCCGCCGGTTGCGGGAGAAGATCGAGGCCGACCCGTCCGATCCCAAGCTGGTGCTGACGGTGCCGCGGACCGGTTATCGCTTCGTAGGTGAATCGGGATGAATCGCGACACCGTCACGATCCTGGCGCTGACCACCCTGTGGACGCTGGTGGTGGCGGCGATCGGGGCCGTGATCCTGTGGCAGTTCCGGCGCCGTTCGTTGCGGACGGCAATGATCGTGGCGGCACTGGTGCCGATGGCGGCCGCGTTGGCCGCCGTACTGCAGAGTGTGCGGGCGATGTTCATCTCGTCGCACGACTCGTGGGTGGTGCTGTGGACGCTGGTGTTCTCGGCGCTGCTCGGGGTCGGGTTGTCGGTGCTGATCGGGCACTGGATCACGGTCGGATCGCGCGATGTCGGACGGCGGTTGCGTCACCTCGGTACGTCGTACGACGCTCCGGCCGCTGCGTCGACGGGGACGGTGCCGGCCGAGTTGGCGGCGTTGACGGACGAGCTGGAGATGACGCGGATGAAGCTGGCCGCGTCCCATGAACGTGAGCGTGCGCTGGAGGACAGCCGGCGGGAGCTGGTTGCCTTCATGTCCCACGACCTTCGGACACCGCTGGCCGGATTGCGGGCCGTGTCGGAGGGGCTCGAGGACGGCGTGATCGACGACGTACCGGTGGCGTTGCGGCAGATGCGCACGACGGTCGACCGGATGACCGGGCTGGTGGACGATCTGTTCGAGCTGTCCCGCTTGTCGTCGGCGCCGGCGCCCCGGCGGCGGACTGCTGTGTCGTTGCGCGAGCTGGCGGAGGACGTGGCGGGGGAGAGCGGTGAGCACGCGCGGGTGTCGGGGGTGCGGCTCGTGGTGTCCACGCCGACGGATGACGATCGGCTCGCCGTACAAGGAGATCCCGACGAGCTGACCCGAGCGGTGACGAACCTGGTCGACAACGCGATCCGGCACACCAAACCCGAGGAAACGGTCACCCTGGCCGTCGATCGCGAACCGGACGGGCAGGTCCGGCTCGCGGTCACCGATGCCTGCGGCGGCATCCCCGCCGACGACCTGCCCCGGGTCTTCGACGTCGGCTGGCGCGGCGACGCGGGGCGGACTCCGGCGGACGGCGGCGCCGGCCTGGGACTCGCCATTGCCCGCGGCATCGTCGAGTCCCACGACGGGACCATTGCCGTCAGCAACGTCCCTGGCGGCTGCGTGTTCCAGATCGATCTACCCGCTGTGCGGCCGTGAGCTTTCCCTGGCTGCTGCTCGCCGTTGCTGTCGTGCTGCTGCTGCTCGGGGCGTACGCGAGCTGGACGGCCGGCCGGCTGGACCGGCTGCATCACCGGGTCGACAGTGCGCGGGCGTCGTTGGAGACGGAGCTGGCTCGGCGGGCGGCGCTGGTCGCGGAGTTGGCCGGTGCCGGGATTCTCGATCCGGCGTCGTCGCTGTTGCTGCTGGATGCCGCTCATCGGGCCCGGACCGCGTCGCCGGAGGAGCGCGAGCAGCGGGAGTCCGCGCTGACCCGAGCGATCAACGCCACCGGCACCGAGGTGGAACCGTGGGCCGGGGAGCTGAGCCTGGCGATGCGACGGGTCCAGTTGGCGCGGCGGTTCCACAACGACATCGTGGTGTCGACGCGCGATCTGCGCCGGCGGCGATTGGTCAGCTGGCTGCGGCTGGCGGGGCACGCGCCGATGCCTGCCACGATCGAGTTGGAGGACGGGAGTTGAACTTCGACGAACTCGCGGAGCGGTACCGGCACGAGTTGCTGGTGCACTGCTACCGGATGCTCGGCTCGTACGACGACGCCGAGGAGATGGTCCAGGAGACGTTCCTCCGTGCCTGGCGGGGCCGGGAGGGGTTCGAAGGCCGCTCGTCGTTGCGTGCCTGGCTCTACCGCATCGCGACCAACGCCTGCATCGACGACGTACGACGTCCGCGGCGAGTCCTCCCGTATCAGCTCGAGCCCGCGTCGTTCCCGGCCGAGGCGCTACCGGCGCGTGAGGACGTGCCGTGGTTGCAGCCGTTCCCCGATGTGGTCCTGGACCGCTCGGAGGAGCCGGACGCTGTCGTCGTACGACGGGAAACCATCGAACTCGCGTTCCTGATCGCGATCCAGCACCTCCCGCCGCGCCAACGCGCCGTCCTCATCTTCCGCGACGTCCTCGGCTGGTCGGCCCGCGAAACCGCCGAGGCCGCCGGACCTGACCGTGGCCGCCGTCAACTCCGCCCTCCAGCGAGCCCGCCCCGTCCTCCGCGAACACCTCCCACCCCATCGCACCGAGTGGTCGGCCAGGACACCTTCGGCTGAGGAGCATGCCCTCCTGCAGAAGTACATCGCCGCCTGGGACGCAGGCGATCCCTCGGCCCTGGCAGCCCTCATGCACGAAGACATCCGCATCACGATGCCGCCGTACCCGTTCTGGTTCGAGGGCCGCCGCGACGCGGTCCGCAGCCTCGCCGCCAACCTCGACCCCACCGGCAACGCCTACCGAGGCACCTGGCGCTTCCTCCCCACCACCCTCAACCGCCAACCCACCCTCGCCGCCTACCTCAAAACCCCCACCGACACCACGTACCAGCCGTTCGCCTTCGACGTCTTCCGCATAGAACAAGGCTTGATAGCGGAGATGACCGCCTTCCATCTCACCAGTTTCGCCCACTTCAACCTCCCGACCCACTTGAGCTGAGCGGCAGGGACTACTTGGCGTCGGCGTAGTTTTCTACGGTGGCGGTGGTGAAGGCGAAGTTTGTGGGGGTGGGGCCGAAGGTGAGGGTGCCGGCGAGGTTGCTGGCGGACTGGATGGCGGCGGCTATCTGGTCGGCTTCGTCGGCGGGGCAGTGGACGATGACCTCGTCGTGCTGGAAGAAGACGAGTTCGGCTTTCAGGTTGGCGATTGACTGGCGGAGGGCTGCCAGCATCAGCAGGGCCCAGTCGGCGGCGCGAGCCTTGGACGACGAAGTTCCGGGTGAAGCGGCCGCGGGCTCGGGCGTGGCGGGCGTCGGTCTGGGGTTCGTCGGCGGGCGGGCCTTCGAGCATGGCGTCGTCCAGAGGTGTGCCGGCGGGTGGGCAGGTGCGGCCCAGCCAGGTGCGGACGAGGCGGCCTTCTTCGCCGGCGCGGGCGGCGTCGTCGACGTACGCGACTGCTTGCGGGAATCGCTTGCGGAGCATGGCCAGGTTCTTCAACCCGTCGCCGGAGGTCTGGCCGTAGATGGCACCGAGTACGGCGAGCTTCGCCATCGCGCGGTCACCGGAGAACGCCTGGTCCGAGACCGCCTTGTACAGGTCGCCGGCTGAGCTCGCGACCTCCATCAGCGCCGGGTCGCGGGAGATCGCGGCCAGGATGCGCGGCTCGAGTTGGGAGGCGTCCGCGACCACGAGCCGCCAGCCCGGGTCGGCGACGACCGCGCGGCGGATCACCTTGGGGATCTGCAGACCGCCGCCGCCGTTGGTGATCCACCGGCCGGAGACCGTCCCGCCGGGGAGGAAGCCAGGACGGAACCGCCCGTCGTGGACCCAGTCGTGCAGCCAGGACCAGCCGTTCGCCGTGTAGATGCGGTAGAGCTTCTTGTACTCGACCAGTGGCGCGACCGCCGGATGATCGATCGTCTCCAGCTCCCACCGCCGGGTCGACTTCAGCTGATACCCCGCCGACTTGAACGCCTTCAGTACGTCGGCCGGCAGATCAGGCCGCACCCGCCGACCGAACGCCGCCGACACCTCATCGGCCAGCTCGGTCAACCGTCGCGGCTCGCCCGTCCCGCCGAACCGTTCGCCGAGCAACTCGGCCAGCACCTCACGATGCGCCGACTCGCTCCACGGCAGCCCGGCCCGGTCCATCTCGGCGGCGATCAGCATCCCCGACGATTCCGATGCCGTGAGCAACCGCATCCGATCCGGGTGCTCGGTCGACCGGTGCCGCTGGAGTTGGTCGGCGTACACCTTCAGCAGACCCTCGAAGGGAACCGGCTCTTCCTGGATCTCGAAGAGCGACGACTGCTCACCCGGTACGACGGCCCGCAACGGCGGATCCGGCGGCACCGGCCGGCCGGTCAACCGCGCCCACGCAGCCGCCGCCGAGCGCGGCTCACCCAGCCGGCCCTCGTGACCGAGCAGCAGGCCCTCGCTGTTCTCGACGTCGTAGCAGCGCTCCACCCGGACGCCGCTCTCGAGCAACCGCGGGTAGATCTCCGAGGTCGACCGCCACACCCACCGAGTCACCTGCGGCCGCGAACGGACGGCGGCCGCGAGGTCCGGCTCATGCAGCACAGAGCCGGCCGGCAGACCGTCCGGCTGCAGAGCGACGAGCACCGCCCCGCCACCCTCCTCCGGCCCGATCGCCCACCGCTCGTCCATGCCTAGATCTTCACACCCTCCACCGACAGTCCCGACCGCGCGCCTCATCGAGTGAGTCAGCGACGGCAGGTAGTCCAGTGATGGCAGACTGGACTTATGTGGCGGGAGGGTGATCTGGATCCGGTGGACGGGACCAAGACCGAGCAGGTCGAGGCGCTCGTGCTGCGGCGGATCGAGCGGGGCGACCTCTCGATCGGGTCGCGGCTGCCGTCGGAGCGGGTGCTGGCGGAGCGACTCGGGCTCAGCCGGGTGACCGTCGTCCGCGCGTTGGACCACCTGCGGGCGGACGGCGTACTGGAGACCAAGCGGGGTTCCGGGACGGTCGTGAGGCCGCTCGATCGGCTGCTGGATCCGATCGCGCCGGCGTCGACGGTGACCGCGGGGGACCAGCCGTTGCTGGACCTGCGGTTCGCGACGACCGCCGCGCCGCACGACGTGGCCGAGGTGGCCGCGCAGATCGTCGAGGACGGTCTGCCGCAGGCGATGGGCGGCGACGGACCACCGCCAGGCGGTTCATTGGAGCTCCGTACGGCGCTGGCCGAGCGCCTCACCACAGAGGGCGTACCGACGGATCCCGACCAGCTCACTCTGACTGTTGGAGCTGCAGCCGGTCTCAACGCCGCACTGGCCGGTCTGGACCTCGGGCCGGGGGTAGCAATCACCGAGACCCCGACGTACCCGGCTGCCTTCGACCTGCTCCGCAAGCACCGCCTGGATGTCGCCGGCTGGCCTGCTGGGGTGTGGGACACCGACCAACTCACTCACCTCTGCAGACGCCACCGCCCCAAGGTCATCTACCTCCAGGCAGACAACCACAACCCAACCGGGCTGAGCCTCCCGCCTGACCGTCGTACGGCGGTAGTCGAGATAGCCCGGCGTTATGGCGCCGCCCTGATCAGTGACGAGACCATGAGGCCACTGTGGCTGGCCAGTGGGGAGCAGGCCGAGCCGCTGAGTCGCTACCCGCGGACAGTCAGTGTCGGGTCGCTGAGTAAGACGGTGTGGGGCGGACTGCGCGTCGGGTGGGTCCGCACCGGCAAACAGCTCAGGAGACGGATCAACACGGCCGCACAGCTGAGCGTGGCGTCGCCCAGCGCGCTGGACGACCTCCTCGCCCAGGCGATCGTCGGCCGCCTCGACCGGGTGATCAGTCGGCGCAGGACCCGGCTGCGGGCCAACCTGGCGGCCCTGGAGTCTGGACTCAAGACACTCGACGGTGTGGCGTGGCCCACGCCGACGGGTGGCATGACGTTGTGGCTGGAGCTGACGGAGACCAGAGCGCGGCGAGTGCTGGAGAAGGCCCGCGAACACGGGCTCCTGCTGGGTGCGGGGGACCTGTTCACGCCGGACGGAACGGATCGCCGGCACATCAGGATCCCGTTCACCGCACCGCCCGCCACGCTCCGGTTGGTGGTCGCTCGACTGGACGAGGCGATCACTCAGTCCACTTGATCCGATGTGGACTGAAGATCGGTGCCTCGCGCCCCCTAACCTGGAAGCGAGCCCCACCACCAGGAGGATGTAGTGAGCGAGAACCAGACCCCCCAGACCGGCGGCCCTCAGACCGGTACCGCGAAGGTCAAGCGCGGGATGGCCGAGATGCTCAAGGGCGGCGTGATCATGGACGTGGTCACCCCCGAGCAGGCCAAGATCGCCGAGGACGCCGGAGCCGTCGCGGTGATGGCGCTGGAGCGGGTCCCGGCCGACATCCGCGCGCAGGGCGGCGTCTCCCGGATGAGCGACCCGGACATGATCGACGGCATCATCAGCACCGTCTCGATCCCGGTGATGGCCAAGGCCCGGATCGGTCACTTCGTCGAGGCGCAGGTGCTGCAGAGCCTCGGTGTCGACTACATCGACGAGTCCGAGGTGCTCACCCCGGCCGACTACGCCAACCACATCGACAAGTGGCAGTTCACCGTGCCGTTCGTGTGCGGCGCGACCAACCTGGGCGAGGCGCTGCGCCGGATCACCGAGGGTGCGGCGATGATCCGCTCCAAGGGCGAGGCCGGCACCGGTGACGTCTCCAACGCGACCACCCACATGCGCCAGATCCGGCAGGAGATCCGCAAGCTGCAGAACCTCCCCGAGGACGAGCTGTTCGTCGCGGCCAAGGAGCTGCAGGCGCCGTACGAGCTGGTCAAGGAGGTCGCGCAGGCCGGCAAGCTCCCGGTGGTGCTGTTCACCGCCGGCGGGATCGCCACCCCGGCCGACGCCGCGATGATGATGCAGCTCGGCGCCGAGGGCGTGTTCGTCGGCTCCGGCATCTTCAAGTCCGGCAACCCGGCCCAGCGCGCCGAGGCGATCGTGAAGGCGACCACCTTCTACGACGACCCGGACGTGCTCGCCAAGGTCTCCCGCGGTCTGGGTGAGGCCATGGTCGGCATCAACGTCGACGAGATCCCGCAGCCGCACCGTCTCGCCGAGCGCGGCTGGTGACGACGCCGGAGGGTCTGCTGGCGGTGGACGAGCGGACTGCCCGGGAGCTGCGAGGTCTGGCCCGCGTCCTGGTGCGGTCCGGGTACGCCGACCACGCCGCCATCACGGCCGCGTTGACGGAGGCCGTCCAGGAGGACGCGCCGTCGATCGAGGCGGCCGCCCTGGTGCCGCTGCTGATCGGTGAGGCCGTGATCGACCTCAACGCCGACGCGGCCGAGTGGCCGGTGACCACGGACCCGGACCGGCTGGACGCCGTACTGGATGACCTCGAGAGGCGCGGTCTGGTGGTGGTCCGCTACACGTCGGACCACCACGCCGCCAGGCAGGTACTCGAGGCCGCCACGGACCCGAAGGGCCTGGTGTTCTTCACCGACACCGACGTCTGGCACGCGGTGGACTTCGGGATGCTCGAGCTGAAGGTCTGGCACCCCGACACCGCCAACGTCGCACCGGGTGAGCCGTTGCTGGACGACGTACTCGCACTTCTCAACGACAGCGACCTGCCGGCCGTTTTCGACGAAGGCCGGATCGAGGTCACACTCGACTGGCAGCGAAGGGTGGAGCTGTGACTGCACTGATGCCACGCCTCCGGCGCGGCGGGTCATGGGGCTTTGACTCCCGGCCTTCCCTCGTCACTCCGGTCGCTTCGCTCCCTCCACTCCTCAGTCCAGGCCGGGAGGCCCCATGACCGTGATCGGTGTGTTCGCACTGCAGGGGAATGTGCGTGAGCACGTGGCGATGCTGAACCAGGTCGGCGTCGAGGCCCGCCCGGTCCGGCGGCCGGCCGAGCTCGAGCAGGTGGACGCGCTGGTGCTGCCGGGCGGCGAGTCGACCACGATGGACAAGCTGGCCCGCGCGTTCGAGCTGTTCGAGCCGCTGCAGAAGCGGATCGCGGACGGGATGCCGGTGTTCGGCACCTGCGCCGGGATGATCATGCTGGCGAACGAGATCACCGGCGGGATCGACGGCCAGGAGACGCTCGGCGGACTGGATGTGACGGTCCGGCGGAACGCGTTCGGGCGGCAGGTGGACTCGTTCGAGGCGGACCTGGATTTCACCGGTCTGGGAGCACGGTTCGACACGCCGTACCACGCCGTGTTCATCCGGGCACCGTGGGTGGAGCGGGTCGGACGGGACGTCGAGGTACTCTCGACGGTGAGCTCGGGCCCCGCCGCGGGTAGGATCGTCGCGGTTCGCCACGATCGGTTGCTGGCCACGTCGTTCCATCCGGAGTTGACCGGGGACGCCAGGCTGCACGGCTACTTCGCCGACCTGGTGCGCGAGCTCTGAGACGCTGGAAGCGGTAGAAGGGTTGGTTTCGCCATGTCAGGCCACTCCAAGTGGGCCACCACGAAGCACAAGAAGGCCGTCATCGACGCGAAGCGCGGCAAGCTCTTCGCGAAGCTGATCAAGAACATCGAGGTGGCCGCCCGGATGGGCGGTGGCGACCCTGGCGGGAACCCGACCCTGTACGACGCCATCCAGAAGGCGAAGAAGTCGTCGGTCCCGAACGACAACATCGACCGCGCGGTCAAGCGCGGCTCCGGCGCCGAGGCCGGTGGCGCCGAGTACCAGACGATCATGTACGAGGGCTACGGCCCGAACGGTGTCGCGATGCTGGTCGAGTGCCTGACCGACAACCGCAACCGTGCCGCCGCGGATGTGCGGACGGCGATGACCCGCAACGGCGGCTCGCTGGCCGACCCGAACTCGGTCGCCTACATGTTCAACCGCAAGGGCGTCATCGTGCTGACCAAGGACCAGGACGGGAAGTCGCTGTCCGAGGACGACGTGATGGAGGCCGTGCTCGAGGCCGGCGCCGAGGAGGTGAACGACCTCGGCGAGTCCTGGGAGGTCGTCACCGAGGCCACCGACGTGGTCGAGGCCCGGACCGCGCTGCAGGACGCCGGCATCGACTACGAGTCGGCCGAGGTGCAGTTCGTCCCGTCGATGACGGTCGAGCTGGACGCCGACGGCGCCGGCAAGATCTTCCGCCTGATCGACGCCCTGGAAGACAGCGACGACGTCCAGAACGTCTACGCCAACTTCGACGTCACAGACGAAATCATGGAAGCCGCCAACGCCTGATCACCAGCCGACCTGGGTCGGCCGGGCGCGCTGTGGTCTCAACCCGCCCGGCCTCGGCGGCGGCCTTCCCGCACGGACTCGGTCGCCTCCTTCCAGCCCAGTGCCCTGCCGCAGGGCGCGAATGCATCGTGAGCCACCGAACCCGCCGAGCCGCACCCGGCGGTTCGGTGGCTCAATTCGCTGAAGCGAACGGGATTGTTGGGTTCGCCGCTGGGTACTGCCGGACCGGTTCAAGAGTGGTACGGCAGAGTGCCATTACGTCTTCTTGTGCGAGGTACGGATGCGTGCCTCCTGGAAGGAGTCGTCGCATGACGACAAACCATCGGATGGACGTCGACAGTCCACCGTCGGAAGGTGTGGCCGGGGCAGCCCGGGACGAAGCCGGGCAGCTGAAAGAGACGTCGGCCGAGGCCGCGCGTCAGGTTGCGGGGTCCGTCAAGGACAAGGCATCGGACGTGACGTCGGATCTCGGTCAGCAGACCCGCCGGCTGGCCGGTCAGACGCGGGACGAGCTGATCGATCAGGCGAGCCAGCAGAAGGAGCGAGCCACGCACAGCCTTCGTTCAGTGGGCGATGAACTGCGCGGGATGGCCGAGCACGGTCGGTCCGGCCTGGGTGCGCAGCTGGCTCAGCGCGGTGCCGAGTTCACGGACCAGGCTGCGGACTTCCTGCAGAAGCACGAGCCTGGCGACTTGCTGGACGAGGTGCGCGGCTTTGCCCGGCGCAAACCCGGCACGTTCCTGCTGGCGGCAGTTGCCGCCGGCGTGGTGGCCGGTCGCCTCACGCGTGCCTTGGCAGCGGGCGGCACCGGTACGTCGAGCAGCACCGGCTCGCCGAGCGGCGTCGGTAGGTCGGAGCAGTCTGTCGGAGGCGCTGCCGCGGACGACTATCTGGTCCCACCGCCGTCGGCGCCGAGGAGCGCCCCACCGGTCGCCCCGACCTCGGCGCCGCCTCCGGCGCCCACGCCGGCAGCGCCGGACCCGGATCCAGGAGCGCCGGTGACACCCAGGTTCGGACCTGGATCGGACCGCTGAGATGACTGTCGGCGGATCACCGCTGGACGGCAGTCCGGACCGGTCGTCGGTGGACGAGTCGGTCGGCCGGATCGTTTCGCAGTTGACCAGCGACCTGGGGCAGCTGACCCGCCAGGAGTTGGCGCTGGCGAAGGCAGAGCTCCAGGTCGAGGCGAAGAAGGCCGGCAAGGGAGCGGGCCTGCTCGGCGGTGCGGCCTTCGCGGGCTGGATGGTCGCGCTGTTCGTCTCGTTGACGGTGATGTGGGCGCTGGACGAGGCGATGGACCTGGTCTGGGCGGCGCTGATCGTCGCGGTCGTGTGGGCGGTCGTTGCCGCCGTCTTGGCGATGACGGGGCGCAAGGAGCTGCGGGAGGTCGATCCGACACCGGATCAGACGGTCGAATCACTGAAGGAGGATGCGAAATGGCTGAAGACCCGGAACAGCTGAAGCGCGACATCGAGGAGACCCGGCGCAACGTGGGCCGTGACGTCGACGTCTTGACCGAGAAGGTCAGTCCTGGTCGGGTTGTCGGCCGCCGGGTGGACCGGGCCCGGTCGGGGGTTCACCGGCTGAAGGAGCAGGTGATGGGCGTGGGCGATTCAGCCGGTTCGGCGGTGTCATCGGTGCAGGACGCGGGGAGCAAGGTCGGTGATGTTGTCGGTTCGGCACCGGACCTGGCCAGGGCGAGAACTCGTGGTGCGCCGTTGGCCGCCGGAGTGATCGCCTTCGCGGCCGGATGGGTCGCAGCCGCCGTACTGCCTGCGTCGACCAAGGAACGCGAGGTGGCGCAGGAGGCCAAGGACAAAGCCATGGACGCGGCCGGCCCGGTGAAGGAGCAGGCGGCCCGGATGGCGCACGAGGTCAAGGAGAATCTGCAGGAGCCGGCGCAGGACGCCGTTGAGCAGGTCAGGCAATCCGCGTCCCAGGCGGCCGGCGAGGTGGCGGACGAGGGCCGGTCGGCCGCTCAGCAGGTGGCGGGAGATGCGAGGGACTCGGCGGACAACGTCCGGCAGGCCGGTTCCTCGGGCTGATGAGCGACGAACGGCGGCCGGACGTTCCGGGGCTGGAGGCCGACAAGCCGACAGAGATCCCGGCGGCGGGCTGGTGGCAGGTGATCAGGCGGGCCTGGGCGGAGGCCAAGGCCGATCAGGTGCCGCTGCTCGCGGCCGGCGTCGCGTTCTTCGGCTTCCTCTCCGTGTTCCCCGCCATCGTCGCCGCGGTGCTGGCCTACGGGCTGGTCGCGGATCCCGCACAGATCCGCGACCAGGCCGGCGAGCTGACCGCAGCGATGCCGGCGTCGGGGCGCGAGTTGCTGCTCGAGCAGCTCGATGCCCTCACGTCGGCACCGCGGCAGGGCTTGGGGATCGGCGTCGCAGTGGCCGTGATCGCGGCACTGTGGAGTGCGTCCGGGGGAGTCGGGTACCTCGTCTCCGCGGTGAATCTGGCGTACGACGAGGAGGAGTCGCGCGGGTTCGTCCGCCGCAAGGTGCTCGCGCTGGGGATGACGCTGGGAGCGATCCTTTTCGTCCTGCTCGCGATCGGTCTCTTCGCGGCCGGCGCGGCGATCGGTGACGAGCTGGCGACCCCGCTCCGGCTCGGGCTGGAGGCGGTCCGGCTGGTCGTTGCCGTCGTACTGATCACGGTCGCACTTGCTGTTACGTTCCGGCTGGGACCTGACCGGGACGCTGCGCGGGTGCGCTGGTTGTCCACCGGCGCGGTCGTCGCCACGATCATCTGGCTGCTCGCGTCGATCGGCTTCTCGGTCTACGTCCAGACCTTCGGCAACTATGCCAAGACCTACGGCAGTCTGGCCGCGGTCGTGGTCCTGATGCTCTGGCTGTGGCTCACCGCGTACGCCGTACTGCTCGGAGCCGAGATCAATGCCGAGGCCGAGCAGCAGACAGCACGGGACACCACCAGAGGTGAGCCTCGTCCGCTCGGTCAGCGGAACGCGGTCAAAGCCGACTCCATCCCGGAGTAGGTGGGATCGGTGTCAGGCCGAGAGGGCCAGCCGGAGTTGGAGCATGATCCGGCCGAGGAGCCGCGAGACCTGCATCTGGGTGACGCCGATCTCGTGCCCGATCTCGGCCTGGGTCCGGTGTTCCAGGAATCGCCGCTGGAAGATCAGCCGGTCCCGGGCCGGCAGGTTGTCGACGACCGGGCGGAGCGACTCGATCTGGTCGATGAGCTGGTAGGTGTCCGCCGGATCGGCGACCAGCTGCCCGCGGGTCATCGACGAGCCGTCGTGCAGGGGAATGTCGAGGGACGACGGATTGAAGCATCCCTGAGCTCGTTGCGCCTCGACGACCTCTTGCACGTCGAGGCCGAGGGCTTCGGCCAGTTCGTGGCCGGTGGGCCAGCGTTCGAGGCGGGCTGCCAGGGCCGCTTCGGTGACGGCGAGCTGGGCCTGGATGTCCTGCAGGCGTCGGGGCATCTTGACGGCCCAGGCATGGTCCCGGAAGTGGTGCCGGATCCCGCCGCGGATGGTGGGAATGGCGAACGACCGGAAATCGGAGCCGGGGGCCGGCCGGTAGCTCCGGGCTGCCTTGACCAGGTGCTCGTACGCGACCTGGTCCAGGTCATCGGCGTCGACGCCGCGCCGGTAGTAGCGGCTCGCCAGCGTGCGGGCCAGCGGAACGGACGCAACGATCGCTTGGTTCAGTAGCTCCGCTCGCCGTGGCCCGGTGGCTGATGCGGCCTCCCGAAGAAGTCTTTCCGCGGTCGCCGCCTGTTCGTTGCGGGGAATGGCGCAGTCCCCGCCGGTCGTGGTCTGCTGGGGCTGTCGGCTGTCGAACGACATGTGAGCCGCCTGGAATGCGAGTGTCCGGCGGAGGTGGCTGGGGTTGAACCACGGCCGGACCACACCCCAGGTACCCTGCCCGAACCGGCTTGAATCGGACCGTTGCCCGTCGGAGGCGGTCGGCGCCGGTTACTGGTGTGGCTGTTTGCTCGTGGCAATGATCTGTTCGGCGATCGCGCGCAGCTTCACGTTGCCGTCCTGCGAGAGCCGGGCCAGGAACGCGAAGGCCCGCTCGTCGGTGAGTTTGTAACGCTCCATGACGATGCCGACCGCCTGGCCGATCGTGCCGCGGGTCTGGACGGCTGCGCGCAGGTTCTGGATCTCGCGGGCGTAGTCGATCGCCATCGCGGATTGGTGCTGGAACAAGGCCCCCAGCATGCCGAGATCCTCGAAGACGCCGGTCCGCCGGGCGTAGAGGTTGAGCGCACCGCGGGACTTGGGGGCGTCGAAGAGCCGGAGACCCGCTTGCCCCCTGATCCCCGCGGCCACCGCGGTAGCGGCGTACCGCGGGAACCGCGGGTCGTTGGCCAGATCAGGAGAGATGACGTGAACCGCGTCGGCGGCTGCGTCATAGCAAGGCCCCTCCTGCAGTTCGTACTGGGCGGCGTCGACGCCCCAGAGCAGATCGTCGGTGGGAGCGGCGGTCTCGAGTCGGCCATCGGCGTGCAGAACGGTGATGCTGGCGAACTCGACATCGGGCAGAACCTCCACTGCCGCGTGAGTGATCCGGCTGAGCGTGTGATCCAGGTCGCCCGGCGTCAGAGACCTCGACAGCTGCTGCATGAGCTCGAGAAGCCGCTGGTCGTCCATGGCACCTCGGTACCCCTTCTCCACCACCTGATTCGGTCCTTGGACTGATCACGGCAGGTCTCCACCCGTTCACTGTCAGCTCGCGTCGGTGGCCCGTCGGCTGATCAGCTGCCGGCCTCGCGCCGCACTTTCTGCTGCAGCTTGTCCTTGCTCAGACCCGAGGTCCCCGACACGTCGGCGTTCCTCGCCTGCTGCGCGAGCTGCTCCCGGGTCATGTCGCCGGGTTGCTCGCCGAGGTGTTGCTTGCGGCTGGCAACGAACGCCGCACCGAGTTGCTCCCGCCGTTCGTCCGACAGGTTGGCGCGCATCCCCGGCAGGACCTTGGTCTCTTCCTCCTCGACGTGATGGGACACCGCGTCGATCAGGTTCTGCAGGACTGAGTCGAAGTCGGTCGACGCCGGATCGGTCCTGGCCAGCTTGGCCAGCAACTGGTCGGCCTCGATGTGCTCCTGCTGGCTGTGCGCGATCTCCTCCTTCTCGCCGGCCTCCGCGGCCGCGACCGGGTAGACCTCCGCCTCTTCGGCGCGGCTGTGGGCGGTCAGCAAGGTGGTGAGCACCGGCAGCAGGTTCGGGCGCTTCTCCGGGTCGTCCTTCAGCTCGTCGAACAGTCGTTCGACCTCACGATGGTCCTGCATGATCAGATCGACAACATCCGACGGCATGGCACTGTCCTTTCGCCTGGTCTGGTGGCGCCAGGTACCCACGCCGGGACCGTGTATGCCACCCGCGACGCAGCCGTCTGCTGCCGCGCCGATGAGCTGCGGGTCCTCTCACGGGGTGTTGACGGCGTGGGTGATGTTGCGTTGCATGCCGCCGAAGATGATGCCGTGGAAGGGTTTGATCGCCCACCAGTAGAGGTGGCCGGGGAGGCCGTGGGGGTGGAAGAGGGCGCGCTGGCGGAAGACGGTGTTGCCGGTGGCGTCGTGGTCGACGATGAGCTCGAGCCAGGCCAGACCGGGGAGCCGCATCTCGGCTTGCAGACGCAGCAGTTTGAGGTCTTCGATCTCCTCGACGCGCCACCAGTCGAGTGGATCGCCCACGGACAGATCGCGCGGGTTCCGTCGGCCGCGGCGCAGGCCGGGGCCGCCGAACAGCCGGTCCAGGACACCTCGGGCCCACCACCCGAGGCGCCAGGAGTACCAGCCGTTCCCGCCGCCGATGCCTTCGATGACCTTCCACAGCTCCTCAGGGCTCGCCGGTACGACGCTCTCGCGCTCGTCGACGTACAAGGAGCCACCGGACCAATCCGGATCGCTCGGTAACGGGTCGCTCGGGGCACCGGGTGTCGACGCGGACGCCCAGCTTGTCGTCACGTCGAAGTCCTGCACCCGTTTCAACGCGAGCTCGACGGCCCGGTCGAAGCCGGTCAGGCCGGGTTCGGGGTCGGGGACGTAGGTCGCGATGTCGTGTTCCTTGCAGATCACCTCGTGGACGAGGCTGTCCACCAGCGGCCTGGCGATGCTGCTCGGCACCGGGGTGACCAGGCCGACCCAGTGACTCGACAGGGACGGCGTGAGCAACGGCAGCATGATGATGCGGCGTTGGTTGAGGCGGGCGATCCGCGCGTAGTGCTGCATCATGCCGCGGTAGGTGAGGATGTCGGGGCCGCCGATGTCGAAGCCGCGGTTCACGTCGGCGGGCATGGAGGCGCTGCCGACCAGGTAGTGCAGGACGTCGCGGACGGCGATCGGCTGGATCCGGGTGCTCAGCCAGCGCGGGGTGACCATCACCGGCAGCCGGTCGGTGAGGTGTCGCAGCATCTCGAACGACGCCGAGCCGGACCCGAGGATCACGGCCGCCCGCAGCACGGTGACCGGCACTCCGCAGGCGAGCAGGATCTCGCCGACCTCGCGGCGGGAATCCAGATGCGGTGAGAGTTCCTCGCCTTCGGGGTACAGGCCGCCGAGGTAGACGATGCGCTGCACACCCGCCTCCCGCGCCGCGGTCCCGAAGGTCAGCGCGTTGTGCCGGTCGCGTGCCTCGAAACGGCGGCCGCTGCCGAGCGAGTGGATCAGGTAGTACGCGACGTCCACGCCGTTCATCGCCGCTCGCATCTGCTCGGCATCGCCCGCGTCTGCCTCGACGACCTCGACGTCGTCGTACCAAGGCCGATCCCGGAGCCGGCGAGGGTTCCTCGCCATCGCGCGGACCCGGAAGCCGGCGCTGAGCAACTCCGGCACGAGACGGCCCCCGATGTACCCGGTGACACCGGTGACGAGGGCCAAGCGCTGATTCATGACGCACCAGTGCCCTGATCGCCCCGATCGATGCAGCCCAGGGGGCTACGGCCTCCGCAGGTTGACGAACGTGTTCGTGGTCGCGGTGATCGCCTGCTCGGTGGGCAGCCGTTCCATCGAGGAGGCGCCGTAGAAGCCGTCGATCGACGGGCACAGCTCGAGGATGCGCCGTACGTCGTCAGGCTCGGCGATCGGTCCGCCGTGGCACAGCACGAAGACGTCCGGCCGGACCGCTCGCGCTGCAGCCGTCCATTCGTCGATCAGTACGGCGCATTCCTCCAGGGTCCGCGCGGTCCCGGCACCGATCGAGCCGCCCGTGGTCAGGCCGAGATGGGCGACGACGATGTCGGCGCCCGCCTCGGTCATCGCGGTCGCGTCCGCGGCGGAGAACACGTACGGCGTGGTGAGCAGGTCGAGTTCGTGCGCGGCGGCGATCATCGTGACCTCCTCGCCGTACCCCATCCCGGTCTCCTCCAGGTTGGCCCGGAAGGTGCCGTCGATCAGGCCGACGGTGGGGAAGTTCTGTACGCCGGAGAAGCCGAGGTCGATCACCCGGCGCAGGTACTCGGTCGGCTGGTAGAACGGGTCGGTGCCGTTCACCCCGGCCAGGACCGGAGTGTGCCGGACCACCGGGAGCACCTCGCGGGCCATGTCCAGGACGATGTCGTTCGCGTTGCCGTAGGCAAGCAACCCGGCCAGCGATCCGCGGCCCGCCATCCGGTAGCGGCCGGAGTTGTAGATCACGATCAGGTCGATGCCGCCGGCCTCCTCGCACTTGGCCGACAGACCGGTCCCGGCGCCACCGCCGACGATCAGCTCGCCGGCCGCGCGCTTGGCCCGCAGCCGGTCCAGGATGGCTTCGCGTTCGATCCGCGGCATGCTCAGTTCTCCTTCTGCAGATAGGCGTTCAGCGTGTCCGCGGCCGCGTGGGCGAAGGCCTCGTCGTTGATGACGGCATCCATCTCCACCAGCTCGACGACCGACCGGTCCACCGTCTCCCGGATCGCGTCGAACAGGGCGGCGTCCGCGGCCGGGTCGTGGAAGACACCGCCCTCGACGGCGATCGCCGACACCCCGCGCAGCGGCAACAACAACGCCGTCGGGCCGGTCGCGCCGTTCAGCCGGGTCGCCAGGCGGCGGCCGAGCTCGGCGCACTCGTCCGCCGTCGTCCGCATCAGCGTGACGCTCGGGTTGTGGACGAACAGGTTCCGGTCGGTGAACTGCGCCGGCACCGTGTCCCGCGGACCGAAGTTGACCATGTCCAGCGCCCCGACCGAAACCACCTGGGGGATCCCCGCCCGCCCGGCAGCGGTGAGCCGATCCGGTCCGGCCGAGAACACGCCGCCGACCAACTCGTCCGCCAA
Source organism: uncultured Actinomycetota bacterium (assembly GCA_963748245.1). Taxonomy (GTDB): domain Bacteria; phylum Actinomycetota; class Actinomycetes; order Propionibacteriales; family Kribbellaceae; genus Kribbella. Next base: position 99,678 of record CAVVIA010000001.1, read on the forward strand.
CTCGGTCGTCGTGAGATCCAGTACGCCGGCCAACTGGCCCGAGCTCGCGAGCGACTCGAGGGTCCGCCCGCCGGTTCCGGTCATGTGGAACACCAGGACCTCGTAGCCGAGGTCACCCAGTCGAGCGCGAGCCGCATCCACCGCCGGCGTCGTCACGCCGAACATGCTCGCCGCCAGCAAAGGTTTGTCGTCGGCCACGCTGACGGATTCCGCGGTGACCATCCCTGCGACGGCGGCCGCCGCGTTCGCCAGGATCCGCGCCGACAACCGGTTCACCCCGGCCACGTCGACCACGCTCGGCATCAGCACCAGATCGGTCTCCCGCAGGTACGCCGACGTGTCGCCGGCGGCCGCGGTCGACACGATCACCTTCGGAACGCCGAGCGGCAGACCACGGAAGGCGGCCGCCGCGATCGACGTACCGCCGGTTCCTCCGAGCGCGAGCGCCCCATCGCACCGGCCTTCGTCGTACAGGCGGCGTACGACGGCTGCTGCGCCGGCGGCCATCGCGGTCACGGCGGCACCACGATCACCCGCGTCGCGGAGCGCGGCCAGGTCGGCGCCCGCCGCGGCGGCGACGTCCTCGCGTGGGACGTCGGCGGTCAGCCCGGGGGAGCCCAGGACGCCGGCGTCGACCACCACGACCGTCAGACCGGCCGCCACGAGCCGGTCGCGGACGAACCCGTACTCATCACCCTTGGTGTCCAGGGTGCCGAGCAGCACCACCGACGGCATCTCACTCACCCACCGTCTCGCGGTCCGGCGCCGAGAACGAGATGACGAAGACAGCCTCGTCGGTACCGATGTTGCGGGCGTTGTGCAGCGCGCCGGACGGGATGCTGATCGTGTCGCCCGGCCCCATTGTGATCCGGTCGTCGTCGACGCTGTGCTCGATGGTGCCCTGCAGGACGTGCAGGACCTCGTCGCAGTTCGGGTGATAGTGCCGTGGGTTCTGCTCGCCTGGCCGGATGTAGCAGCGGCCGACGGTCATCGTGCCGGAGTTGCCCAGGGCACCGGAGACCATCCACTCCAGGCGCCCCCACGACTGGTCCTCGACCAGCACCTCGTCGGCCGGGGTCATCTGTCCCATCCCGTCAGCTCCTTGGTTCGATCGTGGCCGGCTCCCCGGCCGGCAGTCGGCGGTACAGCTCGTACAGCTTCAGGATTTCCCGGACGTCGGCCAGAGTGCCCTTCTCCGGGGGCTTCCCGGCCAGCACGCTCTCGCAGAAATGCACCACCTCGGGAACGTAGCCGAGATAGAACAGATTCTTGTTGTAGAGCTGGCCGAGTGAGAACTCCGGCTCCCAGTGCAACGGCGCCACCTCGTCGGGAGTGACGAAGGAGGCCGAGCGCCCGTACGGCAGCGAGGCGCCGGCGCGGTAGTACGTCAGCCGTACGCCGTTGTCGACGACGACGTTGGCACCGTTGCCGATCACCTCGACCCGTTCGAGCGGTGCGCCGGTCGCGGAGCCGGCCGCGAGATGGAGCGTGCCGATGGCTCCCGACTCGAACAGCAAGCTCGACACGCTCGCCCCTGTGCTCGGCTCCCACTCGTAGCTCAGCCGCTTCACCGGTCCCATCAGGTGGGTCAGTACGGCGGCCGGGTGGAAGATGTGATCCAGGAAGCCGAGCATCGCGACGTCGTCGGACCGGTCGGCCGGTGCCGGCAGCGACTGCGGGTAGCGCACCGAGATCGAGCTCGGCGGGCCGAACTCCGGCGTCGCCAGGATCGCCTTCACCTTGTCCATCGCCGGCGTGAAGATCTTCTTCAGCCCGGTCATCACCGTCAGCCCGGTCTCGTCCGCGACCGCTTGGAGGCGGTCCAGCTGGGCGATCCCCGCCGCCGTCGGCTTCTCCATCCAGACGTGGGCGCCCGCACGCAGACAGTCCTCCGCCAGCGCGGTCGCCTGGACGTCGCCTTCGTCGGTGTAGGAGGTGACGATGAAGACCGCCTCCGGCCGCTCGGTCGCGAGCATCTCGCGATGGTCGTCGTACGCCGACGGTGCGCCGAAGCTCCGGGCGTACGACCGGGCCCGGTCGAGCTGGACGTCGCAGACGGCCACCAGATCCACCGGGGCGTACTGGAAGGTCGGGTAGACGTTGCGGTAGGAGTGCCCGCCGGCGCCGATGAAGGCGCAGCGCAGCCGCTCGGGGTACTCGAACTGATAGGTCACGGTCATCGCAAGGCTCCAGCCACGAGGCCACGGGTGAAGGATCGCTGCAACACGACATACACCAGCACGGAAGGGATCATCGCCAGCACGATGCCGGCGAACAAGGCGCCGGAGTCGGCGCTGTACTGCCCCTGGAACTGCACCAGCCCGAGCGGCAGCGTCTGCACGCTGCCCTCCTCGAACGAGACTGCGCCTTTCACATACTCCACGAATCGGGATGCTGCTGCTCGAACGCGGCGACCGTGGCACATCCCGGCAGCGTGACCACCGTCGTGACGGCGAGCAGCAGGGCACCCACTGTCCACTTCATTGCGCCCCACCTCACAGACCAATTTGTTCCCAGAAAGCTCAGTGGGCGCTAGATTGGCTTCTCCAGCAGGATGATCTCTAGAGCCACATCGATGAAATTGGACTCTGTTTGTGATCCAGGAAGCGAATGGCCTCAGATTCTCGGCCGACCAGCTCGCGCGGATGCTGGTCGGCACCGGGGCGCGTTCCGGTCCGCTCTACCGCCAGCTGAGCGACAGCCTGGCCGAGCTGATCGATCGCGGTGAGCTCCCGCCGGCCGCCGTACTGCCTCCCGAGCGCGCGCTCGCCGCCGCCTTGACCGTCAGCCGTACGACGGTGGTCGCGGCGTACCAGGCGTTGCGGGAGAGCGGGCGGCTGGAGCGGCGGCAGGGGAGCGGGACGCGGGTCAGCGCCGACCACGCCCGGGAGACCGTGTCGGGCGGCGTGCTGGCCGGCGACCACGCGGCGAGCCAGTTCCTGAACGGGCCGTTGGCAACGATCGACTTCGCGACCGCGGCGCTGCCGAGTCTCGACCTGGTCGCCGACGTCGCCGCGAGCCTGACCCGCGACGACTACCTCCGCCTCACCGGCACGCACCATGGGTACCACCTGCGCGGGCTGCCGGCGCTGCGCGAGCGGATCGCCCGCTGGTACAGCGATGCGGGGATGCCGACCGCGCCGGAGGAGATCCTGATCACCTCCGGCGCGCAGCAGGCCCTGGAGTTGGTGGCGCGCGGATGCGTGCAGCCCGGTGACGGCGTGGTGGTCGAGCAGCCGACGTACCGCGGAGCGCTCGAGGCCTTCGCACGGACGGGCAGCCGGCTGCGGTCGGTGCGGATCGACGACGACGGACTCGACGTCGGAGCCCTGGAGGCCTTGCTGGCAACGGAGTCTCCGCGGCTGATCTATGTCCAGACCGCGGCGCACAACCCGACCGGTGCCGTCCTGTCCGAGGAGCGCAGGCAGCGGCTCGCGAAGCTGCTCGACCAGCACGAGGTCGTGCTCGTCGACGACACCTCCCTCGCCGGTACGTCGTTCGACGGGCGACCGGCCGCGCCCGCGCTGACCACGCACGACCGGCTCGTCACGATCGGTTCGATGAGCAAGCTGTTCTGGGGCGGCCTGCGGCTCGGCTGGATCCGGGCCGTGCCGCAGGCCGTCTCGCGGTTCGCCCAGGTCCGCGGGATCACCGACCTCGGCAGTTCCCTGATCGCCCAGGAGGTCGCCGTACGGTTGATGGACCACCGCGAGACCGCCGAGGCGGAGCGCCGTACGGCCTTGCCGGAAGGGCTCCGCACGTTGACCGAGCTGCTCGGCCGGCACCTGCCGGACTGGACCTGGCGCGAGCCGCAGGCCGGTGCGTCGTTGTGGGTCCGGCTGCCGCAAGGCGATGCGACCCACTTCGCCCAGATCGCCTTGCGGTACGGCGTCGCGCTGCTGCCGGGTGCGGTCTTCTCGGCCGACGGCAGCACCGACGACCACACCCGGCTGCCCTACGCGTTGCCTACGGCAACTTTGCGCCAGGGCATCACCCGCCTGGCCCAGGCCTGGACCGACTACCTCAACCGCGCGACCGTCGACGTCACCCTGACGTCGACGGTCACGTGAGCTATGGGTTCACGATCTGGTCGCCGACCAGGGCGAGGGTCTGGATGGCGGCCAGGCCGTACAGGGCGGTGGTGTTGGTGGAGACCCACTTGGCGGCCTGGGTCGGGTTGAGGGTCGAGGTGACGTCCTCGGCGGTCCAGGGGAGGTTCGGGGCGTAGCCGTCGCCGGTGTAGAACTCCTTCCAGGCTCGGGCGGCCAGGTCGTCGCGGTCCAGGCGGACAGCGGCGTACGCGGTGAGACGCGAGTGGCCCTGGCGGAGGATGAGGTTGCCGAAGTACGCGCCGCACTCCTCGGTCTGCTCGGCCCGGGTGGCGTTGAAGAGGCGGCAGTACTGCAGCCACGCGGCCTCGAACGCCGGCATGTCGACCAGGTCGATGAGCTCGGCGCAGATCTCCACCTGGCCGAACATCGCACTCAGGTGCGACACGCTGACGATCTTCTCCGTGACCGGTGCGAACCGCCCGGTGTCCAGGTCGTAGAGCCCGCCGCCGGTGACGAAGCCGTTCGGCATCGCACCGATCGTCTCCATCGTCCCGAGCAGCTTGGTCTTCGCAGTCGCGGCCTTCGGGCCTTGGCGTTCCCATTCGGTCAGCCAGGCCGCAGCCAGACCACTCCAGTCCGTGCCGAGGCCGATCGGCGAGTGCGTGCGGGTCCGGCTCGTACGGCTCGGTCCTGATCTTCCGCAGCGGGTCCAGCACCAGGAACGTGCGGTCGGAGTCGACCAGCTCGGACAGCAGGTCGCCAGTACGCTCGTCCGCGGTCAGGTAGTAGTAGAAGCGCCGGTAGATCGCCGTACTGATTCGCTGCTGCTTCGCGCTGTCCGCCCAGTGCTGGACGCCGTGCCGCGTACCCAGGCCGGCCCACTGCCCGAGGTGGTAGACGTCGACCTCACCAGTGTGTCGCGTCATCGCCTCGGCGAACCGGAAGATGTCGGCCCGGCCGGACCGCAGGAACGCGTACCAGAGCCACAGGTCCGGCGACAGCTCCGAGTTGTCCCACGCGTACCCGCCGACGTCGTACCGCCAGACCAGCCGGTCCTCGTCGAACGTGTGCATGATGTCGCCGTAGTCCCAGAACCCGTACCAGTGCCGCTGACTCGACCTGACCGCGGTAGAAGTCGAACAGGAAGTCCAGGTGGTCCTCGATCGCCTTCTTCGCCGGGACTGACCGGTCAACTGGCGTGACAAGCCCGCCGAACACCGTGTGCTCACGACTTGCTCCACCGGGTTGATCAGCTGCGGGGGAGTCCGGACCTGATCGGCCATGTCACCCAGGCGGTCGGCCGACGGAGTCGCCGCCAGCGCCCAGAACGTCAGCTCACTGGTCCGTGCGATCCCGTACGGCGTACCGAACGCCGGCTCGTAGTCCTCATAGGTGATGTTGAGGCCCTCGAGCTGTTCCGGGTACGTGTCCTGGCCCATGCCGTCGTGGTAGAACCGCGTGTCCATCGGCCCGGCCTCCGGCGACCACAGCCACACCGTGACCTCGGCCTCCTCGGTTGCCGCGCCGCGGATGTCCAGCTGGGTGGGGTGGCGCTGCCAGAAGTCCCGCAGTCCGAAGGCGAAGCCGCCGCTGACCCCGCCGACGTACCCGAGGCCGGACGCGCGGTTGCCCTGGTCGACCGGGATCCAGCCGTAGCCCTTCTTGGTCCGCTTCTTCACGGTGAAGCCGTCCGCGTTGAGCTGGCTCAGCGAGTAGTCACCCCACTCGGGGATGTACTGCAGCCGCGTCGTCACCCGCTGGTCCCACGTCGACGGATCGGGCAGCTTGGTCCCGGCGACCTGTGCGGCCCGTACGACGGCACCCGGGTCACGCCGCAGGCCGGTGATGCCCTTCACCGCCTCGGCCAGCATGCCGTGGCCTTCGCCGACGAAGCGGACGTGCCGGTCGTACGCCGCATCGCGCAACGGCACCCGGAACCGCACACCGAGCCCCGCGATGTAGTCCTTCTGCCCATCGCGGTCGTACACGAACGTGTGCACCATCCGCACGTTCTCGGCGCCCGCGGCGAAGTACAGCCGGACCGAGAACGGCAACCACGACCTTGCCCTTGCGAGACTTGTGCCTGCCCTCGATCCGCACCACGGCACGCACCGGACCGGCCTGCTCGACGGTGACCTTCTGGATGTCGCTCTCGTAGCGTTCCCGGACGCCGCCGCCTTCCTCGTCCTCGGCGATCTTGTCCTGCTTGAGGTTGACGAGCTGGCCCTTCCGGGCGATCACCACGTCATCGCGCGTGATCTGGCTGATCAGCTCCGACCCGCTCTTGCGGATCCGCGCCTTGATCACGCCGGTGTCGACGTCGACGTAGGTGTTCTCCTCCTTGACCGTGACGGCCTGCGCCGGGGCGGCCGCCGTACCAGGGCCGAGGGTGTAGGACTCGGCCGGTGCGTCCACGGCGATGGCGTGCGCACTCCACTTGAGCGACCCGTCCGGCCAGTACGCCGTCGGCCAGCTCTGCAGCGGTACGGCGCTGCCGTCCGCAGCCTTCAGCGCAAAGGACTGGTTCGCCGGTACGGCGCCCTTCGGCCACGGCGTACCCCAGGTCGTGACGGCCGCAGTTGTCGGCTTGCCTTCCAGCCAGGTGAGTTTCACTTCGCTTGCTTCGGCCTGCTGCGTGAATGCGGCAGCGGCGGGGGAGTCCAGCAGCGACACCGCCGGTACGGCGGCCATGCCTGCTAGGACTGTGCGTCGGGTGACCGTTGAGCCGTTTTCCACGCCGTTCCACCTCTGTCATTTCGGTGTTCAGGGATCAGGGACAGGTTCTGGATCGCTGCGAGCGCGTACTGCGCCGCGCTGTTGGTGCTGACGAACGCGGCCTCGTCGACCGGCATAGAGGGCACCGTCGATCGCGGTCGTCTTCCACTCGGCCTCGCGTTGCAAGGCGTTGCGGTTGAGCTGGTCGCCGTCGTCGAGGAAGAACTTGCGCCAGGCCAGTCGGGCCAGCTCCGCGTCGCCTGTGCGTGCGGCGGCGTACGCGGCGAGGCGGCTGTGGGCCTGGACGAGGGAGATGCCTTGGAGCGGCTTGACCGACCTCAGCTGCCTGCTGCTCCGGTGGGAGCAGGTACAGCCGGCAGTAGTCCAGCCAGGCCTTCTCGAACCCGGGTACGTCGAGGTCCAGGTCGATGAGCTCGCGAACAGATCTCCGGCAGGCCGAACACGGACGACAGGTGGGAGACCGCGATCGACCGTCGGCTGGTGTCGAAGCGTCCGGTGGACAGGTCCAGCCGGGCGTTGCCGGTGAGGAAGCCGTAGTGCAGTGCGGCGATGTCGGCCATCGTGCCGACCAGTCGGGCACGGGCCCGCTCGTCGCCGTGCCGCTCCCACCGCGTCAGCCAGGCCGCGGCGAGTGCACCCCAGTCGACGCCGAGCTCGATCGACAGTGCGTGCGGGTCGGGCGTGTAGACGTCAGTGCGGACTTTGCGCTGCGGATCGACGGCCAGGAACGTCATCCTCGATGTGACGCGAGCTCGTCCAGCAGATCGCCGGTGCGCTCGTCGGCGGTCAGGTAGTAGTAGAAGCGCCGGTAGATCGCATTGGAGATGCGCAGCTGCTTGCAGCTGCATCCCCAGTGCTGCACGTTGTGCCGCGAGCCGAGGCCCTTCCACCGGCCGAGGTGGTAGTACGTCGACCTCACCGGTATGACGGGTCATCGCCTCGGCGAACCGGAACACGTCGGCCCGGCCGGTCCGCAGGTACTGGTACCAGAGCCACAGGTCCGGAGACAGCTCGGAGTTGTCCCACGCGTAGCCGCCGACGTCGTACCGCCAGGTGTGCCGGTCTGGGTCGTACGTGTGCATGACGTCGCCGTAGTCCCAGAACCCGTACCAGCGACGCTGCTCGCGCTGACCGACGTAGTAGTGGAAGAGGAAGTCAGCCGGGCCTCGATGTCCTGGTCGTCGGCCGTGGGCAGGCTCCAGCTGCCGAAGACCCCTGCTTCCAGGAGCCGCTGCGGCGCAACGGCAAGCAGGCCGGGGGAGTTGAGCAGCGCCGCGTGCTCGGCCAAGCTCGTCCGCCGAGGGAGTGCTGTCGTGGACTCGCAGGGTGAGCTCGTGGGTGCGGGCGATGCCGTGCGGCGTTGCCGAAGCCCGGTTCGTAGTCCTCGTAGGTGATTTCGAGGCCTTCGAGCTGTTCGGCGTAGCGTGTCCTGGTCCATGCCGTCGTGCCAGTAGCGCAGGTCCATGGCCGGCGCGCTCGGCGACCACATCCAGACCGTCGCGGTGGCGAGGTCGGTGGCCGCGTTGCGGATGTCGAGGCGGGTCGGGTGCAGCTTCCAGAAGTCGCGCAGGCCGAATCCGAGGCCGCCGCTGGCACCGCCGACGTACCCGTAGCCGGGTGACCTGGTGCCGGCCGGAATGGTCACCCAGGCGTGGCCGGCGTCCGGTCCGCTTGCGCAAGCGTGAAGCCGTCGGCGCTGGTCTGGTCGAGGGTGTAGTCGTTCCACTGCGGGATCAGGTGCAGCCGGTTCGACACCTCGGAGTTGGGGATCTCCTCGACCGCACTGCCGGCCACCTGCGCGTGCCGTACATGTTCACCTGGATCACGGCGCAGACCGGTCAGACCGCGAACCGCCTCGGTCAGGAAGCCGGCCGGACCGGCCAGCCGGACATGCCGGTCGTGCGGCTCGTCGCGCATCACCACGTCGGCACTGAGTCCGAGCCCGGCGAGGAAGTCGCGATCCGGGTCGCCGTCCCAGACGAAGCTGTGCACGATCCGTACGTCGGTCGCCCCCGCGTAGAAGTAGAGCCGGACGCTGAACGGCAGCCAGTCACCGTGCTTGCCGTCCAGCTTGCACCACGGCGCGCACCGGCCCGTCCTGCTCGACGGTGATCGTCTCGACCGTCGCGGTCGTCTGCTGCCGGCTGCGGCCCAGCTCCTCATCCGGAGCGTCCTGCCGCAGGCTGACCAGCCGTACGTCCCGCACGACCTTCTGGTCGTCGTACTTGATCGACGCGATCAAGTGCGGTCGCTGTCAGCACCCAGGTGACCTCGCCTGACGTCACCCGGACCTCGTCGCCGGTCTGTGCGACGGTGCACGGGCCGGCTCGGCGCCGCAGGAGCGCCGGTGACCAGCTCGTACGACGACTCCGGGCTGCGCGGACGGGCCGATCGCGTGGGCGGACCACTTGATCGAGCCGTCCGGCCAGGTCGCGGTCGTCCAGCTCTGCACCGGCGTACCGTCGGCCAGCGCGAAGGTGGTGCCTTCGGCAACGTTCCGCGGGGCCAGGGAACGCCCCAGGAGACGCCTTGTCTGCAGGGTGTTTCCAGCCATTGAAGTGTTGTCATTCCTTCACCGATCCGATCAGGACGCCCTTGGCGAAGTGCTTCTGCAGGAACGGGTAGAAGAACAGGATCGGCAGCGTCGCGACCACCACGACCGCGAACTTCAGGCCCTGCTCCGGGAAGCTCACCGTCTCCAGTTGCTGCAGCACGTTCGCCGAGTCCGCGTTCGGCCGCGGTCAGCTGGCGGACGATCATCTGCAGCGTCCACTTCTTGCTGTCGTCGATGTAGAGCAGTGGCGACATGTAGTCGTTCCAGATGCCCACCGCGTAGAACAGCGAGAACGTCGCGATGATCGGCTTCGACAGCGGCAGCACGATCCGCAGGAACACGCCGAGCTCGTTGCAGCCGTCGATCCGGGCCGCCTCCTCGAGTGCCTCCGGCAACTCCTGGAAGAAGCTCTTCACGACGATCAGGTAGAACGGGTTGATCGCCAGCGGCAGGATCAGCGCCCAGTAGCTGTCGAGCAGCCCGAGCTCGCGCACCACCAGGTAGGTCGGGATCATGCCGCCGCTGAACACCAGCGTGAAGATGACCAGGTTCAGCACCAGCGCGCGGCCCGGCAGGTACCGCTTGGCCAGCGGGTACGCCATGGTCAGCGTGAGCAGCACCTGGACCACCGTGCCGACCGCGGTGACGCACGATCGTCGTCAGCAACGCCGCGGACGAACGTGTCGGTCGAGAAGATGTAGTCGTACGTGTCGGTGACGAACTTCTCCGGCCACAGGAAGAACGGCCGCGAGCTGATCTCGGACTCGGTCGCGAACGAGCCGGCCAGGACGTAGAGCAGCGGCAAGACCGTGACCAGCGCGCAGAGCCAGTCAGCAGCACGAGCGTTGAGTACGTCGAACGCCCGGCTGCCGGCCGAGTCGTAGTACCGGACGGATTGCCTTGATTCTCATGCATCGTCAGCCTCCTCAGAACAGGCCGCGCTGGCCGAGGCGCTTGGCCAGCCAGTTCGAGCCGAAGATCAGCAGGACACCGACCAGGCCCTTGAACAGGCCGACGGCGGTCGCGTAGCTGAACGCGCCCTGGGTGATGCCGATGTAGTAGACGAACGTGTCGAACACGTCCGCGACGTCGCGGTTGAGCGAGGTGGTCATCAGCCAGATCTGCTCGAACCCGGAGTCCATCAGGTTGCCCGACGTCAGGATCGCCATCACCACGATCGTCGGCCGGATCGCCGGCAGCGTGATGTGCCAGAACTGCCGCCACCGGCCGGCGCCGTCGACCCGGGCCGCCTCGTAGAGCTGCGAGTCGACACCGGCCAGCGCGGCCAGGTAGATGATCGTGCCCCAGCCGGTCTGCTTCCACAGCAACTGCAGCACGATCAGCGGCCGGAACCACTCCGCCTGCGCGACGTAGTCGGTCTTCTGCCCGCCGACCAGGCCGTGGATCCAGTTCGCCACCACGCCGAAGTCGACCGAGAACAGCAGGTAGGTCAGCGACGCGACGATCGTCCAGGACAGGAAGTGCGGGATGTAGATCAGCGACTGCACCGACCGCTTCAGCACGCTGACCCGCAGCTCGTTCAGCAGCAGCGCGACGACGATCGGCGCCGGGAAGACGAACACGATCGTGAGCAGCGCCAGCAGCAGCGTGTTGAACATCAGCCGGCCGAAGTCCGGGCCGGTGAACAACTCCTGGAAGTGCTTGAGACCGACCCACTCACTGCCCGAGTAGCCGAGGAACGGCACGTAGTCCTTGAACGCGATGGTCAGGCCGTACATCGGCAGGTACTTGAAGACGATGAAGTACGCGAGGCCGGGCAGCAGCAGCAGGTACAGCCAGCGGTAGCGCAGCAGGTCGCGCCAGAGCGGCACCGGCCGGGCGCGGCGTTTGCGCTTCGGGGACTGCGGTGCTGCCTCGGCGGATGGGGGTACCACCTGGTTCGGCACCAGATCGGTGGCCACGGCGGCCTCCCTTCGGGCTAGGAGATGGGGGACAGGGAGGTACGACGTCCGTGCGGTGACAGCACGGACGTCGTACCGGCGGCGTGGTGCCTGGAGGGGTCAGCCGCCGACCTTGGCGACCAGGTCGTTGACCTCCTGGGCGATCTGCGTGCCGCCGCTGTCGTACCAGCGCTTGATCTGCGCCTTCAGCTGGTCCTCGGTGATCGCGCCGGACAGGTACTTGATCCGGGCGTCCGGGATGATCGTGTCGAGCGTCTGGCCCTTCGCCACCGCGGTCGGCGCGATCACGCCGAGCGCCGGGTTGAAGACCGCGGTCTTCAGGTCCTCGTTCATCAGCACGTCGAACTTCTCCCGCATCTCCCGGCTGGCCGCGTCGTTCGGCCGCAGCGGCGTAGGCGCCGAGGCCGACGCTGGCCCGGGTACCGAGCTGGATGAAGGCCTTGTCGACGTCGTTCTGGATCGCCTTGACCTTCGGGTCGTCCTGGTTGATCGGTACGGCGTACTTCCCGTCGGCCTTGAAGTTGCGGCCCTCGATGCCGTTGGTGAGCAGGATCGAGCCTTCCTTCGACTGCAGCTTGTCCAGCGTCTGCAGCACCTGGTCGAGCTGTTCCTCGGTGCGGATGTGCTGCTTGGAGATCGCCATCACCATGTTGTAACCGGTGAACGGGTAGGAGTGCTTCTCGCCGTCCGGGCCGCTTCAGGTTCCCGACCAGGGTGACCTTGTCGAAGTCCTTCGGGTTCTTCTCCTTGAACAGGTCGAGCAGCTGCGTGGCCCGGACGTTCACGTCGATGATCATGCCGCCCTTGCCCTGCACGAACGGGTCGTTCCAGTTCGCGCTGTCCAGGGTGGCGAAGTCGGGGTTGACCAGGCCCTCGGTGACCCACTTGCGCAGCCAGCGGTTGGCCTCGAGGAACTCCGGGGTGTCGAAGCCCGGCACCAGCTTGCCGTCGCGCTCACCCCAGCCGTTCGGCGCGCCGAACCAGGTCTCGACGACGTCGTACGGGCTGGCGCTGGCGTAGTTGCCGGGCCACTTCGGGATGATCAGGCCGTAGGTGTCCTTCTTGCCGTTGCCGTCCGGGTCCTGCTCGGTGAACGCCTTGGCGATCGTGTAGAGGTCCTCGACCGTCTGCGGTTCCTTCAGGCCGAGCTTGGCCAGCCAGTCCTTGCGGATCACGATGCCGGAGCGCAGCAGCGGCCGGACCCGGTAGATGCCGTACGTCTTGCCGTTGGTCATCGTGTTCTTGGCGGTCTGCTCGTTGGCCGGCTTCAGGTTCGGGTACTTGTCCAGCTTGCCGGTCAGGTCCCAGAACGCACCGGCCTCGGCCGCCTTGACGAACGACGGGCCCTTCTCGTTCGCCACCATCACGTCGGGGATGTTGTCCGAGGCAAGCGTGACGTTCGACTTGTCGCCGTACTCGGCGTTCGGCACCCAGGTGATCTTGAGCTTCTTGCCGATCAGCTTCTCGACCGCCTGCTGTAGTCTCGCCGCCCGGATCCGGTGCGGTGCCGAACAGTGGTGCCATCACCGTGAGCTCGGTACTGGCGGCCTGGTCCCCGTTGTCGTCGCCGCCACCGGAACAGGCGGAGGCGAGCAGTGCCGTCGACAGCGGCGACGGCGACGGCGATACGCCGTCGGGAGAAGATGGTCATGAGTTCCCTTTCAGGTGCAGGCGCGCCTCGTTCTCGGCGAAGAAGCGCAGGCAGAGCCAGGTGTCGATCTGAATCCAGCCGCCGCCGGCCAGCACGATCCCCAGCACGGGGAACTTTCCGGACACGTAGGCGATGGACACCGCGACGAAGAGCAGGACAAGGGACGACGCCGGCCGCGCGAGCACGACCAACGATGCCTTGGGCAACAACTCGCGGACCCGGAGGTCGTAGTGCACGGCCATCGGGAGCAGGTAGGCGGCGATCACCCCGAGGACGACCAGCGCGACGAGGCTGGCCAGCCGGGGGACCGACGCATTCGCGCCGAGCGACGCGAAGTACAGATAGTTGCCGATCAGCACCACCGCGGCCGCCACCAGGGGCAGCACCACGATCGAGCCGCGGCGGAACTCGCGCCGGAACGCGACGCGGAAGGCAGGCAGAGCATGAAACGATTCACCGGATGACCTGCGTCTGGCCAGTGAATAGGCTGCGAGCGTGGCCGGGCCGATACCCAGCGCGACACCGCCGAGGAGCGTGAAGCCGATCCACAGGGCGTTCAGCTTCATCACCCAGACGACTTCGTCCGCGGCGTCGTACAGCTTGATGGACCAACCGGGGGAGCTCATCGAAGGCTCCGACTCGGCCGGCGGGATGCGGTGGAGCGGCAGTGTTTCACGGTTGTCCCTGCCTTGTGACAGATGCGTTTCGGGCGAAAAGTGATGTGACCATATGGTTGAATCGTCTCAATGTCAACGCCTTGGAAAGCGTTTGTCAGAGACTGGTCACGAACTCGGCGACGGCTGCTCGCCGACTGCCCGAAGCAGCGCTCAGAGGCGGGAAATCCGCAGGTTCGCGTACTCGCCGATCAGCGGCGCCATCTGGCGGAGGCCGATCTTGCCGCCGGCCAGCGGCTGGTCGTCGTACCACTGGAAGCTGGGCACGTCGTTGATCGCGAAGGTGATGTGCCCCTGGTCGACGGAAAGCCTTAGTTTGTAAGGACCTTCGGCGTCCAGGACCGAGGGGAGCGGGTCCGGTCCCTGCGCGACGAGGTGGAAGCCGTAGCTCTTGCGCAGGTTGCAGGTGTGGAACGCGCGCTCGGCCGGCCAGCGGCGACGGAAGTACGAGACGTGGTACGCGTCCAGGTCGCCGTGGTGGTACTGCTCGTACGGCCCGGTCCGTGGCGCGAGGTCGAACAAGTCCTCGCCGGCGCGGCCCTTGGCGTGGAAGAACAGGATGCACAGGCCGGGCTCGCGGATCGGCCAGAAGTCCCACTCGACGGTGATGTTCGGCGGGAAGTCCTCGGGGCACCACAGCACCACGTTCGCGTCCTGACCGTCCCCCGGCGGGCGCACGCTCTCCAGCCGGAGCCGGCCGAGCGGGAAGGAAACGGCGCCGTCACCCTCGAGACGGAAGCCGTCGAGGTCGTCGGCCGAGGCCAGTGGATTCTCGTACAGGGACTCAGGAGCGTTTGTAGGCACTGGACTCCCTGACGATCAGGTCCGGCTGGAAGATCACCTGCCGATGGCGATGCCGATCAGCCGCCTCGACCTCCTCCTGCAGCAACTCCATCGCCGACCGCCCGAGCAGCTCGGCCGGCTGCCGCACCGATGACAGCGGTACGGCGGCCGCGCGGGCGAAGTCGATGTCGTCGTACCCCACGATCGCCATGTCATGAGGAACTCGCAGCCCGCCGACGGACATCGCCTGCAGGAAACCCAACGCCAGCAGGTCGTTCGCGATGAACGCGGCGGTCGGCCGGGACCGCGCCGGCATGGCGGCGATCTTCTCGCCGATCGTGCGGCCCTCGACCACGCCCATCACGTCCACCTCGAACAACTGCAGGTCGACGTCGCCGGCCTGCTCGACGACCGTGGTGATGCCGGCCATCCGGTCGGACACCTGCTGCATGGTGAACGGCCCGCCGACAAAGGCGATCCGGCGATGACCGGACTCGATCAGATGGCCCCCGGCCAGTCGCCCGCCGAGCTGGTCGTCGACCGACACCGAACACAGTCCGCGGTCCGCGGCGCGGTCGACGAGAACGACCGGCGTACCGCGTTCCACCAAGGCGGTCAGCCGTGGATCGTTGCTGTCGAACGGCGTGATCAGGATGCCGAGGACGCGTTGCTGCTCGAGCTGGTCGAGGTGATGGCCTTCGCGGACCGGATCGGTCTTGCTGTTGCAGAGCATCACCACGGTGTCGTGCTCGTACGCCAGCGACTCGGCGCCCTCGGCGAGATCGGTGAAGAACGGGTTCGCGACGTCGAGCACGACCAGACCGACGGTCCGGCTGCGGCCGGCGCGCAGGTGTCGCGCGGCCTCGTTGCGGACGAAGCCGAGCGCGCTGATGCTGTCCTGCACCCGCTGCCGGGTGGCGGGGGCGACGATCCACGGACGGTTGAGCACGTTGCTGACCGTGCCGACCGAGACGCCGGCGCGGTGCGCGACCTCTTTGATGCTGGGCGTTGCCATCGTCCCTCATGAAGCGGTCGCGGGCCGTCAAGGACCGCCAGTTTATCGAGCCCAATTGAATCGTCTAAATCGGCCACCGCCGCGGCTTCTATCGGCCGCCTTGGATCTGGGCGGCCTCGATGGCGACGGTGACGGTGCCGCGGCCCGCCCACACGATGCCCTCGCGCCCGCCACCGCCGGCGCCGCCGCCACCCACGAACACTGCGCCGCCGGCCGTCACCCTGCCGCCGTCACCAGCCACCGCCACGGCCACCCCGTCGCAGCGGCCCCGGTCCAGATGAGTCCGGACACCTCGCGAGCGACCGCCACCAGCGCCACCACGATCGCTGCTCCCGGTCGCCAGTCGGTTGCCGTGCACCCTCGCCCGGCGCCACCCGGTCGCCGTGGCCAATCAGCGATCAACACTTGGCGGCGACGATGCCTACCCGGATCCCTGGCCCGTCGGATGTGACATCTCCCCTTGTGGATAAGGACTCTAGGGGTTCTGATGGTTTGCTCCCGCCGCCGCGCGTCACATAAGATCGAACACATGTTCGAAGGAGACCTGACCACGCTCTCGACGCCCGACCTGCTCGAGTCGGCCGCCGAACACCGCGCCGAGGCCAACCGCGTCGACATGCGTCTGCTCGAACACGCCCAGACCTACGCCGACCGCTACCACCCCGACCGCTGCCCCACCCGCCCCGGCCGCAGCTCGAGCGACGGCCGCGAACGGGCGATCGTCCTGGGCGGCGACGGGTGCCCGGCGATCGCCGAGTTCGCCCCGGCGGAGTTCGGGGTGATGGTCGGCCTGTCCGCGGGTGCGGCCGCCGACCTGATCGGCCAGGCATTGGCCCTGCGGCACCGGCTGCCGTTGACCTGGGCCCGCGTCCAGGCCGGTGAGGCCACCGCGTGGAAGGCCCGCATGATCGCCACCGCCTGCCTGGAACTGTCCGAGGAGTCCGCCCGGGGAGTCGACCGGCGCGTCGCGAAGGTGGTCGATTCGCTGACCCCGATCCGGCTGGACAAGATCGTCGAGGCCGCCAAGAAGCACGCCGACCCCGACGCTGCCCGCAGGAAGGCCGAGGAGAAGGCCAGGGAACGCGGCGTGTATGTCGGCCGTTCCGATGAGCATGGCACCAAGAAGATCTTCATCCGCACCGGAACTGGTCATGCGATCCGTTTCGATGCCCGCCTGACCAGCATCGCCGAGGCCTTGAAGGTCCTCGGTGATACCGCCTCGCTGCAGCGCCGGCGTGCGGACGCGGTCGGGATCATTGCCGACCCTCGCTACACCGAAGAACTCCTCCACCAAGCCCGCGAGTTCCAGAAGGCCAAACCCGCCCCACCCGAACCGGACACCCCTGGCGCCGGACCGGGCGACACAATCACCACTGACCGCCCGGACCCGGCCGCCGCCTCGGCCGCCGGTGCCGCGGATCGAGCAGCCGCCACGGGAACGAGTGGCAATGCGCCGGCCTCTGGTCGAGAGTCCGCCGCCGGCGGCGGTGGTCTGTCGACCGCCGACCCAGGCTCAGCGTGCGACAACGCGTCAACGACCGAATCGGCCCGCGGTACCGAGCCGGTGTGCGGTCCTGACCGCAGCAGACACGCAGCAGGCGACGCAGACCGCGGTCTCGACACCGCGCCGCAGCCGAACCGGCCTCACCCCGCAGGTGACGATGACCTGCTGAAGGACTGGGCAGAACCCGGCCCGGACGACGAGGCCGACCGCGACGCGCCGCATCCCAGCGACACCGATCTCCCCGACCCGCTCGACACGCCGTTCGAGGAGGTGCTCGAGCCGCTCGACCCTGGCCTGCGACTAGAAACCGACGAGGGCGAGGCCCTCGACACCGAGGCGCGGCGCGTGCTGGATGCCCGGCTCGCGCAGATCAGGCACGACGCCCACACCAGCGCCAGCGCCAACGCCAGCGCCTCCGCAACCGGAGCCGCGTCCGCAGTCGACGCGATCACCCCGCGAACGGGCCGACGCCTGCGACCTGGCCAGGCCGAGATCTATGTCCACCTCACCGATCACACCCTCGCCACCGGCACCGGCGTCCTCCGCGCCGAAGACATCGGCCCCCTCCTCGCCTCCCAACTGACCGAACTCATCGGGCACGGCCCCTACACCGTGAAGCCGGTGATCGACCTGCACGATGCGGTCAGCGTCGACGCCTACGAGATCCCCGACCGGATCCGTGAACGCGTGAAGCTGATGTACCCGGTCGAGGTGTTCCCCTACGGCACCCGCGAAACCCACCAAGCGATGGATCTGGACCACATCGAGCCCTACGACCCCCTCGGCCCACCAGGCCAAACCACCCCAGCAAACCTCGCACCCCTGCGACGCTTCCCGCACAGGGTGAAGACGCACGGCGGTTGGAAGGTGCGCCGCCTCGATCGCATGACCGTGGAGTGGATCACCCCGAACGGGTTCGCCTTCCACGTCGACCCCACCGGCACCCACCGAGTCCCCAACCCACAACCAGACCTATGAGCGCCTGTACGTGGACGGAGGCAGGGTGAGTCGGTGGCTCGAGGTCACGGCCGTGAGCAGGCGAGTGCGCCCGGCGTGTTGTCGCGGGCGGTTGTCTCGCCCTGTTGGTGGGGCGTGTTGTCAGGCGGCGGGTTCTGCCCGCGCTCGGTCGGTTCGCCTGCGGCAGGCGCTCTTGTGTGGCCCTCTCGACGGGGATGTGACTGGTGAGTAACATTGGGGTATGGCGAATCAGGTGTTGGGGACGTGGGAGAAGTTGCGGGCCGTTCCGGGTGGGGATCGGGTGTTCTCGCGGGGGTTCACCTGGAAGGCGCCGTACTTCCGGTCGATCCGGCCGCGGTTCGTTCAGGTCAGCCCCAACTACGCGGCGCTGGTGCTGCCGAAGCGGCGGGCGGTGCAGAACCACATCGGGACCGTGCATGCGATTGCTGTGTGCAACGGTTTGGAGGCGGCGATGGGGGCGTTGGCCGAGGCAACTGTTCCGTCCGGGAAGCGCTGGCTGCCCAAGGGGATGGAGGTTGCCTATCTGGCCAAGTCCACCTCCGACCTCACCTGCTCGGCCGAGACCGACCCGCAGGACTGGACTGCCGGTCCCGACGTCCCGGTCCGCGTGAAGGCGACGCGCGACGACGGGACCGTGGTGGTCGAGGGAACCATCCACCTCTGGGTGACCGACCGGAAGTAGCGCGACCGACGTCGTACCGGTATTGCTGTCGCTCGGGTGAGGCGGCAGGACGTAGGGTCGTTCGCGTGAGTGACGCGTTGCGGTTTGTGGACATCACCGAGGACCAGCTCGACGCGGTGATCCGGGTGCGGTCGCGGTCGTTCGGAGTGATGGCGGCCGGTGATCGGGAGCAGTGGCTCAAGGACGCCAGAGTATTCATCCAGGACGGCCGGTACGTCGGTGTGGCCGACGGCGACGAGGTCGTCGCGGCGGCCCGGTTCTGGGACTTCGAGCAGTGGTGGAGCGGTCGACGTGTCCGGGTGGCGGGTGTCGCGGGAGTTGTCGTGGCACCGGAGTACCGGGGCCGTGGTGTGGGCAGCAAGCTGATGCGCGGGCTGCTGCAGCGGGCGGGGGACAAGGGGTTCCCGCTGACTGCGCTGTACCCGGCGACCACGGTGATCTACCGGCATCTCGGGTACGAGTTCGGCGGTGGCCGCTACCGGTTCTCCTTCCCCGCGGCTGATCTGCGGGCGCTGGGCGGCAAGGAGGTCGGCGTACGGCGTGCTGGTCCGGACGACGCTGAGCGGTTCCTCGAGCTCGTGGGGCACACGCATGAGCGACGACGGACCAGCGGTCCGCTCGTGTGGCCGCTCAAGGAGGTCACCGAGTGGCTCGCGGACGAGGAGAACTTCGCGTACCTCGCTGACGACGGCTTTGTCGTCTACAACTGGTCCGGCTCCGACCTGTGCGTCGACGAGATCGTGGCCGGGTCGGAGGCGACCGCCCGGGCGCTGTGGGCCACTGTCGGCTCCGGCTCGTCGATCGCCGGCACTGTGCACGCGTACATCTCTCCCGACGACCCGGTGCATCTCATGGTCGAGCATGAGGCCTACAAGGACGTACAGCAGCAGCGCTGGATGCTGCGGCTGCTCGACGCGCCCGCTGCGATCGCCGCGCGTGGCTTCGCGCCTGGCGTCGCGGCAGAGATCGACCTGCGGCTCGAGGACCCCGACGTACCTGCCAACAGCGGTGACTGGCACTTGTCGGTCAAGGACGGGGCCGGACAGCTCACACCGACTCAGGCATCCGGTGACGTCCTGCGGTTCGGCCCCCGTGGCCTTGCTGGTCTGTACTCCGGTACGCCGCTCGCGACCCTCCGTGGATCGGGGCTGGCATCGGGCGGCTTGACTGCCGCGGATGCTGCGATCGATCCGGTGTTCGCAGGCCCGACGCCGTACATGCTCGACTACTTCTGAGCCGTTCCGCGCGTCGATTTCCGAGCTGTCCGCGGCGGCCGTTAGGGTTGTCGAACAAACGTTCGGAGGTGATCCATGCGGGTGCTCGGCGTCGACCCGGGGCTGACCCGGTGCGGCCTCGGCATCGTCGAGGGCTCACCCGGCAAGCCGCCGGTGCTGGTCGCCGTCGGGGTGATCCGGACGCCGGCCGATCTGGACGTGGCCAAGCGGCTGGTCCGGATCGAGGCCGAGCTGGAGGAGTGGATCACCGAGTACCGGCCGGACTCGGTCGCGGTCGAGCGCGTCTTCGCGCAGCACAACGTGCGGACCGTGATGGGCACCGCTCAGGCGTCCGGTGTGGCGATGGTCGTCGCGGCCAGGCGCGGTCTGCCGGTCGCGTTGCACACGCCGAGCGAGGTGAAGGCCGCGGTCACCGGCTCCGGCCGGGCGGGCAAGGAGCAGGTCACCACGATGGTGACCCGGATCCTGAAGCTGGCCGAGCGGCCGACACCGGCCGACGCGGCCGACGCGCTCGCGCTGGCGATCTGCCAGGTCTGGCGTGGAGGTACGGCGTCCCGACTGCAAGAGGCGGCCGGGAGCCGGGCGAACCTCGAGGCGTTGGCGCAGGCACAGTCCCGCCTGCAGGTGGCGCGACTGCGTGCCGCGGTGGCAGCACAGGAGAGCAAGCGATGAGGGTGGTCGGACACGTCCGGACGCCGGGAGGTTGGCGATGATCGCGTTCGTGCGGGGGCCGGTGGCGGCCATCGGGGTCGACAGTGCCGTGATCGAGGTCGGGGGAGTGGGCCTGCAGGTGTTCTGCCATCCCGGCACGCTCGCCGGGCTGCGGCCCGGGCAAGAGGCACGCGTTTCCACCTCGATGGTGGTGCGCGAGGACTCGCTGACCCTGTACGGCTTCTCCGACGACGACGAGAAGAGTCTGTTCGAGTTGCTGCAGACGGCATCCGGCGTCGGGCCGAAGCTGGCGCAGGCGGCGCTCGCCGTACTGAGTCCGGATCAACTGCGGCAGGCGGTCGCCACCGAGGATCTCAATCTGCTGGTGAAGGTGCCCGGGATCGGGAAGAAGGGCGCCCAGCGGATCGTGCTGGAGCTCAAGGACAAGATCGGTGCGCCGTCGAGGACGGTGACCGGCCGGCCGCTCCAGACGCAGGAGGCGTGGCGGGACCAGGTGCACGCCGGTCTGGTCGGACTCGGCTGGTCCGCCCGCGATGCGGAGGACGCGGTCACCGCGGTCTCGCCGCTCGCCGCCGACAGCTCGAACCCGTCCGTTCCCGACCTGCTCCGCGCCGCGCTGCGCGTGCTGTCGAAGGCGTAACCGATGGAAGACAACGTCCGGCCCCTGGTCTCCGCGGACGCGGTGGATCTCGAGGAACGCAAGATCGAGTCCGCGCTGCGGCCGCGCACCCTGGCCGAGTTCGGCGGGCAACGCCGGGTCAGCGAGCAGCTCGAGCTGGTCCTGCATGCCGCTCGCGGCCGCAACCGGGCGCCCGACCACGTGCTGCTGTCCGGTCCGCCGGGCCTCGGCAAGACCACCTTGGCGATGATCATCGCCAGCGAGATGTCGGCGCCGCTTCGGATCACCAGCGGTCCGGCGATCCAGCATGCCGGCGACCTGGCCGCGATCCTTTCCGGGCTGAGCGAGGGCGAGGTGCTGTTCCTCGACGAGATCCACCGGATGTCGCGGCCCGCTGAGGAACTGCTCTACATGGCGATGGAGGACTTCCGGGTCGACGTGATCGTCGGCAAGGGACCGGGTGCGACCGCGATCCCGTTGGAGATCCCGCCGTTCACACTGGTCGGCGCGACGACACGGGCCGGACTGCTGCCGGGACCGCTGCGGGACCGGTTCGGGTTCACCGGCCACCTGGAGTTCTACGAGTCCGCCGAGCTGGAGAAGATCGTCAACCGGTCGGCCGCTCTGCTCGAGGTCGACATCACCCCCGAGGGCGCGGCCGAGATCGCGTCGCGGTCCCGAGGTACGCCGCGCATCGCGAACAGACTGCTGCGCCGGGTCCGCGACTACGCCGAGGTCCGTGCCGACGGCATCATCACGCTCGCGCTGGCCAAGGCGGCGCTGGAGTTGTACGAGGTGGACAAGATGGGCCTCGACCGGCTGGACCGGTCCGTCCTGGACGCGTTGTGCCGTCGATTCGGCGGGGGACCGGTAGGCCTTTCCACGCTGGCGGTCGCGGTCGGCGAAGAGCGCGAAACCGTGGAGGAAGTGGCCGAACCGTTCCTGGTCCGCTCCGGCTATCTGGCGCGTACGCCGCGCGGTCGCGTCGCAACTCCCGCGGCCTGGCGGCATATCGGCCTGAAAGTGCCGAAGGGCGCGACGTTCGCCGACACGCTCTTCGACACCGACGAGGACTGAAATCAACGGGAATGCAGTGCGTCCTGACTGAGGGTAGCCAGGGTGTCACTGTTTGCCGTGTGGTCGTGGCAGCCTGTCACGCATTCACTTCCGGGGCAGGTAGGTGACACAACCGTGACCCCGTGTCATGTGGTAGTTATTGCGCTCCGAGCTAGACTCACGGATGGCCTGGCTCCAGGTCTTCCGACCGTGACCTGCGCGCTTGAGCAAGAGTGTGCGGGCGCCCGTACTCTCGACCACGAAGGATTCTGAGTCCCGATGCAACTGATCGCCGTACCTTTGGCCTCTTCCGGGGGTGGCTCCGGCTTTACGCTGCTGCTGCCGCTGATCCTGATCGTCGGGATGATCTGGTTCATGAGCCGCACCCAGCGCAAGCAGCGCCAGCGGCAGGCCGACACGGTCGCCTCTCTGACCCCGGGCACCAAGGTGATCACCACCAGTGGCCTGGTCGGCATCGTCGAGGAGACCGACGACGACTACGTGACGCTGGAGATCTCCGAAGGCGTCCTGGTGCAGGTGGTCAAGGCAGCGGTCGGCCGGGTGATCCCGGACGAGGACGCCGCGGTCGATGCCCCTGCCGAGCCGGCCGTGGAGGACAAGGCCGACGCGGACGAGCCGGTCGCCGAGGAGGAGCCCGCCAAGGACCCGGTCGACGTACCGGACGCAGGTCGTGACAAGGCCGGGGACAAGGCTGACGGCAAGACGCAGGACGCGCCGAAGTTGCCGCCGACGCACACCGAGAACTGACTCACCCGTTCTAGCGGCCTGCGGCGCGCCGACCGGCGTCCACCAGACGATGCGGCGCGCCCAGAAGTACAAAGGTTGAATTTGACGTGGCAACAACGACGACATCCCGCCCCGGGCGGCTACTGATCGTCTTGGGGGTCATCGTGGTCCTGCTGTTCGGGATCATGGGGCTGACCAAGACCTGGAAGCCCAAGCTCGGCCTGGACCTCCGCGGTGGCACCACCATCACGCTGACCGCGAACTCCCTGGCCGGCGGCGGTTCGGTGACCGCGGACCAGCTCAACGAGGCGAAGAACATCATCTCTCAGCGGGTCAATGGGGCGGGTGTCGCAGAAGCCGACATCACCACCTCCGGAGCGAACCACATCAACGTGGCCGTTCCGGGTGCCACGCAGGACGCCCTGGTGAAGCAGGTCGGCCAGACCGCCCTGCTCTACTTCCGGATCGTGTACGACGCCCAGGCGGCCGCGCCGGCCGCGACACCGTCGCCGACGCCGAGCGGGACGCCGACGGGCAAGCCGAGTACGACGCCGAAGCCCAGCTCCACGGCCAAGCCCAGCGCGACCACGACTGTGAAGCCGAGCGCCACACCGAACGGCCGGGCCTGGAGCAGTGCGCTCGCCGACGCGGACCCGACGCCGACCCCGACTCCCACCGCCAAGCCGAGCACCCCGGCGGCGACGCCGTCGACGCCGGCAGCGAGCGCGGACCCGCTGCAGTACGTCCCGGACGCGGCCACGCAGACCGCCTTCGCGGCGTTCAAGTGCGGTGACAAGCAGACCGACGACCCGAGCAAGCCGCTGTTCTCCTGCGACCGCGACGGCCAGTACAGGTACCTGCTCGGTCCGGCGATCATGAAGGGCACCGACCTGGCCGACGCCAGCGCGGGGATCCCGCAGGGCGGGTTCCAGTGGCAGGTGAACCTGAAGTTCACCGGCGAGGGCGGCGACAAGTTCCTCAAGGCGACGCAGAACATCTCCGCCCGCGGTCAGGGCCAGAACCTGTTCGCGATCGTCCTCGACGGCGAGACCATCTCCACCCCGAGCGTCGACCAGCCGATCCCGGGCGGTCAGGCGCAGATCACCGGTAGCTTCACCGAGGCCGAGGCGCGGGACCTGGCGAACGTGCTGAAGTACGGCGCGCTGCCGGTCTCGTTCGACATCTCCTCGGTCGAGACGGTGTCACCGCAGCTCGGTGGCGACCAGCTCTCCGCGGGCATCTGGGCCGGTCTGGCCGGACTCTTCCTGGTCGTGCTGTTCTCCTTCCTCTACTACCGCGGCCTCGGTCTGGTCGTGGTGATGTCGCTCGCGGTGGCCGCCGTACTGACGTATGCGTGCGTTGTGCTGCTCGGCGAGGCGATCGGGTTCACGCTGACGCTGGCCGGTATCGCGGGTCTGATCGTGGCCATCGGTATCACTGCGGACTCGTTCGTCATCTACTTCGAACGACTCCGCGACGAGGTCCGAGAGGGCCGCAGTCTGCGGTCGTCGGTGGAGACCGGCTGGGCCCGGGCCAAGCACACGATCATCGCAGCCGACTCGATCTCGCTGCTCGCCGCCGTCGTGCTGTACATCCTGGCGATCGGCAGCGTCCGCGGCTTCGCGTTCACCCTCGGCCTGACCACGCTGATCGACCTGGTCGTGGTGTTCATCTTCACCAAGCCGCTCGTCACGCTGCTGGCCCGGACCGACTTCTTCGGCCACGGTCACAAGCTGTCCGGCCTGGATCCCGAGAGTCTCGGGGTGGAACGGCTACCGGGTCAGATGAAGCCGTCCGATCGGCCGGCCAAGCCGTCGACGCGCCGGCCGGTGGGAGGGGAGGTCTGATGTCGAAGCTCGGACAGTTGGGTGCGAAGCTGCACCGCGGTGAGGTCTCGTACGACTTCATCGGCAAGCGCAAGCTCTGGTTCACGGTCTCCCTGGTGCTGGTGGCGGTGTCGCTGATCGGGTTGTTCTCCCGCGGCCTGGCGCTCGGTATCGAGTTCAAGGGGGGCGTCGAGTACCAGACCAACGTCAAGGTCACCGACAGCACGGTCCGGGACTTCACCGACGTGGTGAAGGCGACCAACGCCAGGGATCTGGGCGACCCGGTCGTCACGACCATCGGTGCCGACAAGGTGCGGGTGCAGACCAAGCCGCTGGACCAGGACGACATCACCAAGGTCCGGGCGGCGATCGCCCAGGAGGCCGGAGTCTCGGTCGATCAGGTGACCTCGCAGCAGATCGGCGCCTCCTGGGGTCAGCAGATCGCGAACAAGGCGATCATCGCGCTGATCGTGTTCATCGGCCTGGTCTTCCTGGTCATCTGGGGATATTTCCGAGAACCCAAGGCTTCGATGGCCGCCATCATCGCGCTGCTGCACGACGTCCTGATCACGGTCGGCGTCTACGCGCTGATCGGCTTCGACGTCACACCGGCGACCGTGATCGGCGTACTGACGATCCTGGGGTACTCGCTGTACGACACCGTCGTGGTGTTCGACAAGATCCGGGAGAACACCCGGGGCATCACCGGCTCGAACCGGTACACGTACTCCGACGCCACCAACCTGGCCGTCAACCAGACCATCGTCCGGTCGATCAACACGACCCTGATCGCGCTGCTGCCGGTCGGATCGATCCTCGCCGTCGGCACCGTCGTACTCGGCACCGGGCCGCTGAAGGACCTGTCGCTCGCCCTCTTCGTCGGTATCGCGGTCGGTGCGTACTCCTCGATCTTCATCGCGCCGGCGCTGCTCGCGGCGTTCAAGGAGCGGGAGCCGGGTATGCAGGCCCTGCGCCGTCGGGTCATGGCCAAGCGGGCCGCGGCCGCGACCGCGGCGGCGGCTCCGGCCGGCGGTGCGCCGGTCGCGGTGGGAGCCGGTGCGGTCAAGGCCGAGCCCCGGAAGCAGGACCGGCAGGACCGGCCCTCCGGTAAGGCGCCGACGCCGGCTGCCCGCCCGATGAAGGCGACCGGCGCGGGACGGCCGCAGCCGTCGCGCAAGCCCCGATCGAAGCGCGGTAAGTGATGCGTTCGCTTCAGCAGGTCCTGAAGGACGGGATCCGCGACATTCCGGACTACCCGCAGGCGGGGGTGGTGTTCAAGGACATCACCCCGCTGCTGGCCGACCACGGCGGCTTCGCCCACGTGGTCCAGGCGCTGGCCGCGGCCGGTAAGGACGACGACGGCAACCCGGTGGTCGACAAGGTGGTCGGGATCGAGGCACGCGGGTTCATCCTCGCCGCCCCGGTCGCGCTCGCCCTCGGCGCCGGCTTCGTGCCGGTGCGGAAGAAGGGGAAGCTGCCGGCGGCGACGTACGAGGAGTCGTACGCGCTGGAGTACGGCGAGGCGACCATCGAGGTGCACCAGGACGCGTTCGCTCCGGACGACCGGGTGCTGGTGATCGACGACGTTCTCGCCACCGGCGGGACGGTCGAGGCGTGCCTGCGGCTGATCCGTCGCTGTGGAGCCGAAGTCACGGGTACGGCGGTCCTGCTCGAGCTGTCCTTCCTGCCCGGCCGGGAGCGGCTGGCCGACGAGCAGGTCACGTCGCTCCTCACCGTCTGAGCGTCGTCCTGCAGGTCTGACATCGGATAACTCTCCGCGATCGGAGTCTGGCCCGGCGTGTTGTCCACAGGGCGTTTCAACCTCGTTGGACGGTTCCCCCTAGACTGGTGGTCTGTCGGCGGAGGGACACAAACGTGGGCGAAGACCCGGCGATGACGTCAGCGGTACCGGATGTGGTGCCGTCCGAGCCTCCGCGCGCGCCTTCACCGGTGCGCCCGGCGCCCGCGTCACCGCCGCCTGCCGCCCAACCGCCCCGGATCGCACCGGCCCGGGTCAGAGCCCGGCTCGCCCGTCTCGGCGGCACCAGGCACCCGAACCGCGCACCGATGCTGGAGCCGCTGTTCAGGGTCGTCCGGGCCACCCACCCCAAGGCCGACCTCGGCATGATCGAGCGCGCCTACCGGACCGCGGAGAAGTACCACACCGGCCAGCTGCGCAAGAGCGGTGACGCCTACATCACCCATCCGCTCGCCGTCGCCACCATCCTGGCCGAGCTCGGTATGACCGCGCCGACCCTGTGCGCCGCGCTGCTCCACGACACGGTCGAGGACACGCCGTACACGGTCGAGGAGCTGACCCGCGACTTCAGCGAAGAGATCGCCATGCTGGTCGACGGCGTGACGAAGCTGGACAAGGTCAAGTACGGCGAGTCCGCGCAGGCCGAGACGATCCGCAAGATGGTCGTCGCGATGGCCAAGGACATCCGGGTGCTGGTGATCAAGCTCGCCGACCGGCTGCACAACATGCGCACGCTCGGGTTCCTGCGGCAGGAGAAGCAGGAGCGGATCGCCCGCGAGACGCTGGAGATCTACGCCCCGCTGGCCCACCGGCTCGGTATGAACACGATCAAGTGGGAGCTCGAGGACCTGTCCTTCTCGACCCTGCACCCGAAGGTGTACGACGAGATCGTCCGGCTGGTCGCCGAGCGGGCCCCGTCCCGCGACGAGTATCTGGCCTCCGTGATCGACCAGGTGCACGAGGACCTGCGCGCCGCGAAGGTGAAGGCGACCGTCACCGGCCGGCCGAAGCACTACTACTCGATCTACCAGAAGATGATCGTCCGCGGCCGCGAGTTCGGTGACATCTACGACCTGGTCGGCATCCGCGTCCTGGTCGAGTCGGTCCGGGACTGCTACGCGGCGCTCGGCATCCTGCACGCGCGATGGAATCCGGTGCCCGGCCGGTTCAAGGACTACATCGCGATGCCGAAGTTCAACATGTACCAGTCGCTGCACACCACCGTGATCGGCCCGCAGGGCAAGCCGGTGGAGCTGCAGATCCGGTCGTTCGCGATGCACCGCCGGGCCGAGTACGGCATCGCCGCGCACTGGAAGTACAAGGAGGACCCGACCACCGCGGCGCCCGAGGTGGCCGGTCCGCCGACCACCGAGATCGGCGGCCCGAACGAGATGCCGTGGGTCCGCCAGTTGGTCGACTGGCAGCGGGAGACCTCCGACCCGTCGGAGTTCCTCGACTCGCTGCGGTTCGAGATCAACAACTCCGAGGTCTACGTCTTCACCCCGCGCGGTGACGTGATGTCGCTGCCGACCGGGTCGTCACCGGTCGACTTCGCGTACGCCATCCACACCGAGGTCGGGCACCGCTGTATCGGCGCCCGGGTGAACGGCCGGCTCGTGCCGCTGGAGAGCACGCTCGAGAACGGTGACGTGGTCGAGGTCTTCACGTCGAAGGCGCAGGGCGCGGGGCCGTCGCGTGACTGGCTCTCGTTCGTCAAGAGCCCGCGGGCGCGGAACAAGATCAAGCACTGGTTCTCCAAGGAGCGCCGCGACGAGGCGATCGAGCACGGTAAGGACGCGATCGCCAAGCAGCTCCGCAAGGAGGGTCTGCCGCTGCAGCGCCTGCTGTCGCACGAGACCCTGACCGCGGTCGCGAACTCACTGCGCTACCCGGACGTGACCGGTCTTTACGCCGCCGTCGGCGAGAGCCACGTGAGCGCGCAGGCCGTCGTACGGCGCTTGATCGAGACGTACGGCGGTGAGGAGGGCGCGGCCGAGGACCTCTCCGAGGGCGTGCGGCTGCCGGCGTCGAAGGAGCGGCGGAAGCGGGCGGCCCGCGGGGATGCCGGAGTCATCGTCAAGGGTGCGACGGACGTGCTGTCGAAGCTGGCCCGGTGCTGTACGCCGGTCCCGGGCGACGAGATCATCGGCTGGATCACGCGGGGTGCCGGTGTGTCCGTGCACCGGGCGGACTGTGCCAACGTCGAGAACCTGCAGACCCAGCCGGAGCGGATCGTCGAGGTCGAATGGGCCCCGACCGCCCAGTCCGTGTTCCTGGTCGCCATCCAGGTCGAGGCGCTGGACCGGGCCCGGCTGCTGTCGGACATCACCCGGGTGCTGTCGGACTACCACGTGAACATCCTGTCCGCGGCGCTGACCACGACCCGCGACCGGATCGCCAAGTCCCGCTTCACCTTCGAGATGGGTGATCCGACGCATCTCGGCCACGTGCTCAAGGCGGTGCGTTCGGTCGAGGGCGTGTTCGACGTCTACCGCGTGACCCAGTAGGTCCGATGGCCAACTGGTTCGGCGGCTCGGAATCCGGGCCGGGGATGAAGTTGTCCAACGGCGGGTCGGAAGTGTTCCTCGACGTACTCGCGATGCCTGCTTGTGAGCTGGCGCAGACGGCGTTCGAGCGCGGGTTCGCGTTGCTGCTGTGCAACTCGCGGATCGGCCTGGGCAACGAAGGCTTCGACCTGGACGAGCTGCCGTGGTCAGCCGACTGGGAGGCCGAGCGGGCGTTCCTGCTCGGGGTGATCGAGCTGGCCCAGTCGCACTTCCACTGGGAGCTCCTCAGCTACGAACCGCCGTACGCCGACCGCTACCTGGCGGACTACGCCGAGCTGGTCCGTGCGTACCACCCACCAACGCAGCCCGTGGATCTCCCACGCATGTGGGATCCGAGCCCGGTCGATGGCGCATTCACCCGCTGCCCCAAGCACGGCTTGTACCTCGGCGACTACATGGACTGCCGTCTCTGCACCTGATGCCTGCGAAGCTTGGCTCGCATTCACCACAGCCTCGGCAGCCGCGGTTCCTGGCAGAGAAAGCCACCCACGGCCAGCTCCAGCGCGGGGTAGGAGCCCCACAGATCGGTCCTGCGGACCGGAATGATGTGCCAGCCAAGGGATTCCAGGTTCGTACGGCGGTTTTCGTCGCGGGACTCGGCTCGAGGGCCTGAGTGCCATTGGTCGCTGTCGTACTCGAGGCCCAGCCGGCGGCCGTCGATCGGGCGGTCGGGGTAGCTGAGGTCCAGGCGGTAGGAATGCGTCGGGCTGCGGACCGGGATCTGGAGGTCGGGGATGCCGAAGCCGGCGTCGATGAGGCGGAGGCGGAGCCAGGACTCACCGGGGGAGGCTGCGCGGTGGTCGGCGTAGCGGAGCAGTTGGGCCGCTTGGGAGGTGCTGTCCTCGGCGAAGTACGCGGCCGACGTGGTCTTCACTTCATCGAGCGTGACGGCGCGGGAGTGCAGGAGCGCGTCCACTGCGGAGAGCGCGAAGGGCCGATCCAGGTGCATCGCGAGCTCGAGGGCAGTTGCGGCAGGGGTGATCACCTTGAGGCCCAGGACCTCGACCGCGTCGCGTGGTTGGAAGGTCCACTGCGGGCGGATCATGGGCTCGGGAGTCAGCGCGGTTGTGTCGATACCGTGCAACCAGGCGGCCGCTCGGCCACAGATGACGGCTTCTGGTGGTACGACGAGGCGCAGTGCATCGGCTCGGAGGTCGGGGGAGTCCTTCACGCGGACGTCGACGAAGACGCCTCGGATGAGTTCGCGGATCTTGCCGCGGGCTAGCAGCCAGGGGAGTTTGCGAGGGACTTGGCGGCTTGTGAAGGGGAGGCCGGCGAAGTAGTAGGGCTGGTCGTACTGGAACATGCCAGCAGGATCGCCGAATCGCACGATCCGTGCCGGGCGTTGTCCACAGGGGTGGTCAGCTGAAGTCGGTGAGGGCGTTCTGGGCTTGGGTCAGCCATTCGCGGCGGGCGGCGATGGCTTCGCGGGCCTCGTTGGCCTTGCGGGTGTTGCCCTGCGACTCGGCCTTCGCGGCCTGCTTCTCGAGGTCGGCGATCAGGGACTGGAGCTGCTTGACCGTGGCCTCGGCGCGGGCGCGGGCCTCGGGGTTGCTGCGGTTCCAGACCTCGTCCTCGGCGGCCTTGACGGCCTGCTCGACGGCGCGCAGGCGGGAGTCGATGGCGCGCATCGAGTCGCGCGGGACCTTGCCGATCTGGTCCCAGCGGTCGAGCAGGTCGCGGAGCTGCTCACGCGCGGCCTTGGCGTCCTCGACCGGCAGGATCGCCTCGATCTCGACCAGCAGCGCCTCCTTGGCCGCGAGGTTCTGCACCTGCTCGGCGTTCTCCTCGGCCTGGATGGCGTCGCGGGCACCGAAGAACGTGTCCTGGGCAGCCCGGAAGCGGGCCCACAGCTTGTCGTCGACCTCGCGCGGCGCCGGGCCGGCGGCCTTCCACTGCCGCATCAGGTCGCGGAAGCGCCCGGACGTCGGGCCCCAGTCGGTGGAGGACGCGAGCGTCTCCGCCTCGGCGGCCAGCCGCTCCTTCACCACCGCGGCTTCCTCACGCTTCGAGGACAGCTCGGCGAAGTGCTGCTTGCGGTGCCGGGTGTACGTCGTCCGCGCCGAGGAGAACCGGTGCCACAGTTCGTCGTCGCTGGACTTGTCCAGCCGCGGCAGGGCCTTCCACTCGTCCAGCAGCTCGCGCAGCCGGGTGACGCCGTGGCGCCAGTCGGTGCCGGCCGCGATCGTCTCGGCCTCGGTCGCGATCTTGGTCTTGGCGGAGCGCGCTTCCTCGACCTTCGCGGCGCGTTCGGCCTTGCGCTTCTCCCGCTGCTGGGCGACGAGCGGGGTGAGGGCCTCCAGCCGGGTCTGCAGGCCGTCGAGGTCGCCGACCGCCTGGGCCTCTTCGATCGTGCTGGTCACCTTCTTCACCGCGGCCCGCGCGTCGTCGGGAGACACGGTGCCGGCCTGGACGCGCTTCTCCAGCAGGTCCACCTCGAACGCCAGTGCGTCGTACCGGCGGGTGTAGAAGGCGAGGGCCTCCTCAGGGTTCGCGTCCGGCCACTGGCCGACTGCCCGTTCACCGTCCTTGGTCCGTACGAAGACCGTTCCGTCCTCCGCTACCCGGCCCCAGCTCTCTCCGGCCACAACTCGCCCCTTCCGGCGGTATGTACTGCGCTCGTTGCCCATTCTGGTCAGTCCCTGGTTCAACCGCGCGAACAGGGCCTGTCCGGGCGCGTCGAGCCGCTGTCTCGACGCTTATCCCTGAACAATCACAAACTCACAGCGCGGACGCAACGGTGTTGCGTCACAATCCGGTTCGAACTCACCGGTCCGGCACCGGTAGCCTTGGGTGGTCCCGAACCGTTCCAGGAAGGTCAGTCGTGCTCATCGCCGGGTTCCCTGCGGGTTCGTGGGGTACGAACTGCTACGTCGTCGCCACCGGCCAGGGCGCGGAATGCCTCGTCATCGACCCCGGTCAGGACGCGACCGCGGGCGTCGAGCAGGTGGTCCGGGAGAACAAACTGAAGCCCGTCGCGGTGCTGCTCACGCACGGTCACATCGACCACATGTTTTCCGTACTCCCGGTCTGCGGGACGTACGACGCGACGGCCTGGATCCACCCGGACGACCGGCACCTGCTGGCCGACCCGATGGCCGGGATCAGCCCGGAGACGGCCCGGATGCTGCTCGGCGGCAAGCACGAGTTCGCCGAGCCCGACGACGTCGCCGAGCTCAAGGACGGCCTGAGCCTGGAGCTGGCCGGCCTGAACCTCACCGTCGACCACACCCCCGGACACACCCGGGGTTCGGTCACGTTCACCACGCCGTACGACGGGCCGGAAAACAACGGAGCCGTGCCCGCAGTTCTTTTCTCCGGTGATGTGTTGTTCGCCGGGTCGATCGGCCGGACGGATCTGCCTGGCGGCGACCATCCGGCCATGCTGCATACGTTGGCCACCAAGATCCTGCCGATGCGCGACGAGATCGTCGTCCTGCCGGGTCATGGTGGCCAGACCACGATCGGCCGGGAGAAGGCGACCAACCCCTACTTGCAGGACCTGGAGACACCAGAATCATGAGCAAGGCCACATCGTGAGCAAACTCAGCCCGCTGAGTGGGTTCCCCGAATTCCTTCCGCAGGACCGGATCGTCGAGCAGCGGTTCCTCGACGTGATCCGGGAGACGTTCGAGCTGCACGGGTTCGCGTCGATCGAGACCCGCGCGGTCGAGCCGGTCGAGCGCTTGTCCAACCAGGGCGAGGACGCGGACAAGGAGATCTACGGCGTCCGGCGGCTGGCCGCGGACAACGACGAGGACGCGGCACTCGGTCTGCACTTCGACCTGACCGTGCCGTTCGCCCGGTACGTGCTGGAGCACAGCGGCAAGCTCGTGTTCCCGTTCCGCCGCTACCAGATCCAGAAGGTGTGGCGGGGTGAACGCCCGCAGGAGGGCCGCTATCGCGAGTTCACCCAGGCCGATATCGACATCGTCGACAGCGGCGAACTGCCGACGCACTACGAGGTCGAGCTGCCGCTGGTGATCGCGGACGCGCTGCGCAAGCTGCCGGTGCCCGAGTTCGTGATCAAGGTGAACAACCGCAAGATCCCGGAGGGCTTCTACCGGGGGCTCGGGCTGGACGACGTCACCACGGTGCTGCGGATCGTCGACAAGATCGACAAGATCGGCCCGGAGAAGGTGGCCGAGCGCCTGGTCGAGGCGGGCGCCACCGACAAGCAGGCGCGGCTGGCCGTGCAGCTGGCGGACATCTCCAGCACGGACACGTCGTTCGTGGAGAAGGTCCGCGCGCTCGGCGTGGAGCACGAGATCCTCGACGAAGGGCTCGAGCAGCTCAGCCAGGTGATGGCCGCGGCCGGTGAGCACGCTCCCGGTCTGTTGATGGCCGATCTGCGGATCGCGCGCGGGCTCGACTACTACACCGGCGCGGTCTACGAGATCTACCTCGTCGGTCAGGAGTCGTTCGGGTCGGTCGGTGGCGGCGGCCGGTACGACTCGCTCGCGTCCGACGGCAAGACGACGTACCCGGGTGTCGGGATCTCCATCGGGGTCTCGCGGCTGGTGCACCGGCTGGTGAGCCAGGGACTGCTGAAGGGCTCCCGCAGTACGCCGACCGCCGTGCTGGTGGCGCTCAACGCCGAGGAGGACCGGGCCGAGGCGATGCGGACGGCCGTCCAGCTGCGCAGCCGGGGGATCCCGGTGGAGGTGGCGCCGGCGGCGGCGAAGTTCGGGAAGCAGATCCGGTTCGCGGACCGGCGCGGCATCCCGTTCGTGTGGTTCAGCACCGACAACGGTCCCGAGGTGAAGGACATCCGCAGCGGCGAGCAGGTGCCCGCCGACCCTGCCACCTGGACGCCGCCGGCCACAGACTTTCTACCCCGTATCGACACACCTCAGGAGAACCAGTGATCCGTACCCATTCCGCAGGCTCGTTGCGCGCAGAGCACACCGGGCAGACCGTCACCCTGGCCGGCTGGGTGGCGCGGCGGCGTGATCACGGCGGCGTGGCGTTCATCGACCTGCGCGACTCCAGCGGCACCGTCCAGGTGGTCATCCGGGACGAGGAGGTCGCGCACCCGCTGCGGGCCGAGTTCTGCCTGAAGATCACCGGCGAGGTCAGCGCCCGCCCGGAGGGCAACGCGAACCCGAACCTGCCGACCGGCGAGATCGAGGTCATCGCCTCCGACGTCGAGGTCCTCAGCGAGGCCGCGCCGCTGCCGTTCCCGGTCGAGGAGCACCACGCGACCCCGGTGAACGAAGAGGTCCGGCTGAAGTACCGCTACCTCGACCTGCGTCGCCAGGGCCCGGGCACGGCGCTCCGCCTGCGCAGCGAGGTCAACAAGGCCGCCCGCGAGGTGCTCTCCAAGCATGACTTCGTGGAGATCGAGACGCCGACGCTGACCAAGTCGACGCCGGAGGGCGCCCGCGACTTCCTGGTGCCGGCCCGCCTGCAGCCGGGCTCCTGGTACGCGCTGCCGCAGTCGCCGCAGCTGTTCAAGCAGCTGCTGATGGTGGCCGGGATGGAGCGGTACTACCAGATCGCCCGCTGCTACCGGGACGAGGACTTCCGGGCCGACCGGCAGCCGGAGTTCACCCAGCTCGACGTCGAGATGAGCTTCGTCGACCAGGACGACGTGATCGCCCTGTCCGAGGAGATCCTGACCGCGCTCTGGAAGCTCGTCGGGTACGACGTCCAGACGCCGATCCCGCGGATGACGTACGCCGAGGCGATGGCGCGGTTCGGCAGCGACAAGCCGGATCTGCGGATGGGCCTGGAGCTGGTCGAGTGCACCGAGTACTTCAAGAACACGCCGTTCCGGGTGTTCCAGGCGCCGTACGTCGGTGCGGTCGTGATGCCGGGTGGTGCGGACCAGCCGCGTAAGCAGCTGGACGCGTGGCAGGACTGGGCCAAGCAGCGGGGTGCGCGCGGTCTGGCGTATGTGCTGGTCGGTCAGGACGGCGAGCTCGGCGGCCCGGTCGCCAAGAACCTGTCCGAGGAGGAGCGCGCGGGGATCGCCGACCACGTCGGGGCCAAGCCGGGTGACTGCATCTTCTTCGCGGCCGGTCCGGTCAAGTCGTCCCGGGCGCTGCTCGGTGCGGCCCGGCTGGAGATCGGCCGTCGCGGCGGTCTGATCGACGAGTCGGCCTGGTCGTTCGTGTGGGTCGTCGACGCGCCGCTGTTCGAGCCGGCCGACGAGGCGACCGCCGCCGGTGACGTCGCGGTCGGTTCCGGCGCCTGGACCGCCGTACACCACGCCTTCACGTCGCCGAAGCCGGACTCGCTGGACACGTTCGACACCGACCCGGGGTCGGCGCTGGCGTACGCCTACGACATCGTCTGCAACGGCAACGAGATCGGCGGCGGGTCGATCCGTATCCACCGCGAGGACGTGCAGAAGCGCGTGTTCCAGGTGATGGGGCTGACCGACGAGGAGGCGACCGAGAAGTTCGGCTTCCTGCTCGACGCGTTCAAGTTCGGCGCGCCGCCGCACGGCGGGATCGCGTTCGGCTGGGACCGGATCACCGCGCTGCTGGCCGGGACCGAGTCGATCCGCGACGTGATCGCGTTCCCGAAGTCCGGCGGCGGTTTCGACCCGCTGACGGCGGCGCCGGCGCCGATCACGCCGGCGCAGCGCAAGGAGGCCGGCGTCGACGCCAAGCCGGAGAAGAAGGGCGACGCGAAGCCGGAGTAGCCCTGCATCGCGGTCGAAAGGCTTGAGCTCGACCGGAGTTCGGAGGAAACTGGCGGCGCCGTGAGTCTGCTTAGGCAGGTTTTCACGGCGCCCGCCCCTCTCTCCGCCCCGGGAGTGCTCATGCGTCGTCTGCTCACTGCTCTGCTCGCCTGCCTAGGCATCATCGCTACCGCCCTCGTCGCCGCGTCACCGGCGTACGCGACCGTCTTCCAGACGTACGGAAGCGGCGTGAACGTCCGCGCCGACGCCTACCTGTCCTCGCCCGTCGTCACCACCCTTCCCGGCCCGACCTCGATCGACGTCGACTGCCAGAAGGAAGGCGACCTGGTCAGCAACTCCGACGGGACCAGCCGGTGGTGGGCGCATGTGCCCGCACTCGGCGGTTATGTGACGGTCGTGTACGTCGCCATCGCCGAGGACAAGCTGCCCGGCGTCTCCGAGTGCGGTGATGACCCCGAGCCGCCGGGCGAGGACGTCACGCTGGCCGACGTCCAGGCCATGTTCGGCAGCCGGATCGCGAACCCGTCGATCGTCCAGACCGGCCTGCCGTCACTGAACCAGGCGATGCGGGACGCGAACATCAACACGCCGTACCGCAAGGCCGCCTTCCTGGCCACGCTGGTGCACGAGTCGCGGCTGGAGTACAACATCCGCGAGATCGGCGACACCCGGCCGTACGGCGGCCGCGGCTTCATCCAGCTCACCGGCGACTTCAACTACGGCCCGGCCGGCCAGTACTTCGGCATCGACCTGCTCGGCAACCCGGACCTGGCCATGTCGCTGCAGTGGAGCGCGCCGATCGCCCGCTGGTACTGGACCGTTGCCCGCAACATCAATCCGTACGCCGACGCCCTCGACATGGGCCGGGTCAACGCGGCGATCGGCTACCCGGCCGGCACCGAGGACCAGCGGCGCTGCGACTCGTTCAAGAACGCGATCCGCTACTTCACCGGGTCCGTCCCGAGCGGCATCATCTGCACCCGCCCTGCCCCGCTGACCGGCGACACCAGCCGGCTGACCCGCCCCCAGTTCGAAGCCCTCGCCAAGAACGGCGGCGGCCTCGGCTGACCATCGCGGTCAGCTGAGCGTGGCACGCACCCAGGTCTGGTCGGGCGTGAGGTAGTCGGTCAGGGTCAGGCCGGCCTGGGTGAGCTGGGCAGTCAGTTGGTCCTCGGAGAGGTTCTGGGCGAGGATCCGTTGTGACCAGGTGCGGCCGTCGACGGTGTGGCTCAGGGTCGCGGCCTGGATGTTGCCGGGCAGGTGCTCGACGTCGGAGATGACGAAGCGCCGGTTGCCGTTCTCCCGGACGGCGGGAGCGTGAATCATCCCGGGCATCTGCTGCTGGAGCAGCACCGAGCCGCCCGGACGGACGTGGTGGGCACAGGTCCGCAGCAGCCGCAGGCGTTCCGCGTCGTCGGCGACGTTGATCAGGTACGACATCATCAGGACGACGTCGAAGCGGCGATCCAGCCGGAGGTCGCCGATCGTCGAGCAGATCGTCTCGGTCTCGGGGACCCGGGAGACCATCTCGGGCGACTCGTCGACTGCGACCACCTGGTGGCCGAGGGCAAGCAGTGGCCGGGTGATCCGGCCGGTACCGCAGCCGAGCTCGAGGATGCTGCTGCCGGGTTCGATCGCCGCGTTGATCAGTTCGTCCTCGCCGGTGACCGGCGTGACCTCGTACAGCTCGACCGCGCTGCCGTCCGGTGTGTGTGCTCCTGGACCGTCTCCACCTTGTCCGACTCTCATGCCGCCAGCTTCCCGGCTGCTCCGGCCGGCGCCAAGCTTTCGGGTCAGACCGAAAGACCTCGGGCGGTGAGGTCGCGGAGGACCCGATCGGCGTGCTCGCGGACGACGACGAGGTCGGCGGGCTGGAAGATCGCGCGTTCGGCGTCGGTCATCAGCAGCTTGAGCTGGTCGACGACGAGGCACCGGCCGTAGTCGTCGCGGCAGAACTGGCCGGTGCTGTGCAGGGTCCGCAGCTGTGCACGCACGACTCTCGGCTCGGCTTTGCCATACCGCCGTACCTGACCACATGCCAGGTCGAGGTAGTACTCGAGGTCCCGGCCGGGTACGACGACCCGCAGTACGCCGGCCTGATCGCGCAGCAGTTGACTGCCGAGCTCACGCCTAGCCAGTGCGGCGAGGACGACCGACAGGTGCTCGATGGCCTGGATCGACGTGTAGGGGTCGTTGATCGCGGCCGACAACGCCTTGACCGCGATGTCCGCGAGCTGCCGGACACCGAACGCGACGTCCTGCTCGGCGGTGCGCTCGAAGCCGATCCTGATGGAGTCACGCGTGGCTGTCGCGAGCCGGTCCAGCGCAGGCGGCGGGCCTTGCGGGTCCTGCCACACCTGCACGAGCGCGGAGCCCGCGATGACGTGCTCGCCGACCATGCGCGTGATCGACGCGGTGACACCAGTCGCGGTCGCGGCGGCGAGCAGACCCTCGGGATGGATGGTCTGCAGGTAGCCGGAGCGGTCCGCCGCTATGTCGACAGCCCACTCTGGTGGAACCGGGCGCGGCTCGGCGGTCACGCCGATGGTCGGGAGGTCGCGGTCGATGACCTGGAGCGTGGTGCGCTCGACCTTGCGCATGACCTCGTCGATCTGGATCGAGTGGGTCAGGTGATGGACGAAGAACACCAGCATCAGCAGGCTGATGAAGAGCAGCACCAGCGCGACAGTGACCGCGAGTCTCGGGTACTCGTCGGTCCGTTCGCCGGCCTTCACACCGACCGTGTAGAGACCGGCGCTGCTGTAGACGAAGGTCGCCACGAAGACGCTCAGCACGAACTGGTTCACCCGGTCGCGCAGGAAGTTGCGCAGGAGCCTGGGGGAGAACTGGGTGGAGGCGAGCTGGAGCGCGACCACGGTGAGACCGAGCACCAGCGCGATCACGGTGGCCATCGTGCTGGTGATCGCGATCAGCAGCGTCCGGGCGTCGTCCGCGGTGCCCTGGAACAAGACGCGATCCCGCCACGACCCCGGCTGTACCTCGACGAACGACAGGGTCGTGCCGGCGACCAGCGCGATCAGAACAGCGACCGACGGCATCGCCCAGAGGGCTCCCCGCAGGTACTCGCTCGCCGCTTCCCGCCGCACGCCGGCCTCCCTCCCTGTGGTCAGGGTCGCGCCACTCCCGGTGCCGGTCAACGGTCTAGGCTCGGAGGGTGGCGGGCAGCGTACCGGTGGAGTTGCTGGCGCACCTGCGGCGTGCGCGGGATGTTGCTGACCGCAACTATGCCGAGCCGCTCGACCTGGCCGGGCTGGCCGCCGCGGCCGGTGTGTCGAAGTACCACTTCCTGCGCTGTTTCGCGGCCGAGTACGGCGAGACGCCGATGCAGTACGTCACCCGGCGCCGGATCGAGCGGGCGAGTGACCTGTTGCGGGCGACGAACCTGACCGTGACCGAGGTGTGCACGCTGGTCGGGTACAGCAGTCTCGGGTCGTTCTCGCAGCGGTTCACCGAGCTGGTCGGGATGAGCCCGTCCCAGTACCAGCGGACCCAGGCGGGCGCGCGGATCCCGGGCTGCTTCGTGTTCATGCTCGGGCTGGACTCCGCAATTCCGGAGAAGCCGTCGGAGCGGCTCGCGGCCTACCGTCGTACCGACGACGACACCCTCGAGGAGGAACCGTGATCACCAACGTC
This sequence comes from uncultured Actinomycetota bacterium, assembly GCA_963748245.1. Classification (GTDB taxonomy): domain Bacteria; phylum Actinomycetota; class Actinomycetes; order Propionibacteriales; family Kribbellaceae; genus Kribbella. The sequence goes on from CAVVIA010000001.1 coordinate 139,016, forward strand.
AGCCTGGTGACCGTCTACGTCAGCGACATCGACGAGGCGAAGGCGTTCTACACCGGCAAGCTGGGCTTCGTGCTCAAGGAGGACATCAACCTCGGCGACTTCCGCTGGTGCACCGTGTACCAGGCCGACCATCCCGAGCTGCGGCTCGCGCTGATGCTGCCCGGGCCGCCGCTGGACGAGGACGCCGCGGACATGATCCGGCGCAGCCTGGCGAAGGGAACGATGCACGGGTTCGGCATCGCCACCGACGACTGCCACAAGACCTTCCAGGAACTGGTCGCCAAGGGCGTCGAGTACATCCAGGAGCCGTCCGACCGCCCGTACGGCGTGGAGGCGGTCCTGCGCGACAACTCCGGCAACTGGCTCGTCCTGGTCGAGGAGAAACCGTACAGCCCAGAGGACTTCGCCTGACCCACTTGACGCCGAATCTTTGTATCAATACATTTGATACAAAGATTCGGAGGGGAGTGGTCGGAGTGGAGGTTGCCGGCTGGATGCTGGGGATGACAGCCGCGACGATTCTGGCGTGGTTCGTCCGGAAGTCGGCCGCGCGGGCCGAGGTGGGGCGTTGGGTCGAGCGCGGCGGACTGCCGGGGCTGCCGGCCGAGCCTGAACTGGTGGCCGCGGCGCAGGCCTGGTTCCAGCGCCGCCAGGCGAGCGTGCTCATCGGTACCTGGATCGGAATGATGGTGGGCGGCGTGGTGCTGCTGATCGCCGGCGCCGGTCTCGATGTGGTGTTCCTCGCCTGCTGGTTCGCGGCCGTGATCTTCGCCGCGGGGATCGTCACGTGTGTGCAGAGCTATCGGGCGGTGCGGAAGGCGCGGGCCGACGGGCCGAGAGCCGCGGCACTGCGACCGCGGCGATTGGCGGACTACCTGAGCGAGTTCGAGATCTGGGTCCAGTACGGCTTGATCGCGGTGCCGGTGCTCGTCGCGGCCTTGGGACTGCTCGCCCTGAGCAGTGGTGGGTTGCTGCTCGTGGTCGGTGGCTTGGTGGCAGTGCCGATGATGGCGGCCGCGTTCTACCTGCAGCGGTTGTTGCTGCACGTGAGCCAGCCGGCTGGTCGTGAGGCCGAGCTGCAGTGGCAGGAGGTCTTCCGTGCGGCGAGGTTGCGCGATCTCGGCGCGGTCGGGATCTGGCTGAGCTGGCTGCTCGGTGCCGCGGCGCTGTCGTTCGACCGGCCGGCCGATGTGCCGGGGTTCGTGCCGACGGCGACGTACCTGCTGTTCGGTGGCAGCACGATCCTGATCTGCGCTTCGGTGGTGGTTTCCGTGACCAAACACGGGCTGCGGCGGGTGGTCGTGTGATCATCTCGGTCGACCCGGGCGCGGCCAAACCGCCGTACGAGCAGGTGAAAGACCAGATTGACGGACTGATCCGGAGCGGTGAGCTCGCGCAGGGCACCAGGCTGCCGACCGTGCGGCAGCTTGCGGGGGATCTGGGTCTTGCGGTGAACACGGTTGCCCGCGCGTACAAGGAACTGGAGGCCGATCGGCTGGTGGAGACGCGAGGGCGGAACGGGACGTTCGTGCTGGCGTCGCGCAGCCGCGTCGACGACGAGGAGACCCGCGCAGCCGCGACAGTCTTCGCCCGAGCAGCCCACCGAGCCGGCCTCAGCCTCGCCGAAACCACCAACATCCTGAACCAAGCCTGGTAATCCGCCGACGCGTGCTACCGCCCACTCTCCGGCTTAGCGCCCGGATGCTCTGCGTCCTTGGGAAAGACCTTGCCTCGCGGAAACGATTCCAGATTGGTTGGGTCAACGTTGTAGTGAGCTATGTACACGCTGTCCTCGGGTTGCTAATCTCCCCGCTGATTTGACATCGATGTCAACGACAGGGAGTGGTCACGATGGTCTCGAGACGAACGTTCCTGGCGGGCAGCGGCGCGGTGACGGCGGGTGGGTTCGGGTTGCTTCCGGCCCTCACTCTCAGCGCGCAGGCTGCCGTTTCATCGACGTCCGGCAGCCCCGCTCGGCTGCTGCCGGCCTTCGGTCGCCCGAAACACCTGGACTACGGCGATGTGAGCAAACTCAGCGGCGGCGACCAAACGCTGCTGACAACGTTGCAAGGCATCGTCAACCGCACCGAACCCGAGTTGTACTTCCTCTACGACACGGGAACCATCAGCACGCCGGACGCCAAGTGGCTCGCCGACATGCGCCTGCCCACCAAGCGATACGCGAACCCGTTGGACCTGGTCGCCAAGTACCGGCACCGCGTCCGCGGTGCGATCGTGCACGACCCCGCGGTACCGGATTCGCTGAACGTCGCCACCACGCTGGCCGGTCTGGAGAACGCGGTCGTCGCCGACGCCGACCAGGTCAAGACGCACGGTCTGCGGATCGTGAAGGACCTGCGCGGGATGTTCGACGACGACCGGCTGAAGACGTATCGCTGGCAACTCGACAACCTGTTCCCGCGCGTCACCCACAAGCTGCTGGCCGGTCTGCCGCCGACCAGGGTGGTCGCGGTGGAGAACGTGCAGTGGCAGGAGATCGCCCGCGAGACCCGGCAGATCCGGGACTCCTCCAACCGTGGCAGCTACGACCTCGACGTGTCGGCCAAGCTCGGCGAGGACGGCGTGTTCGTCCGGTTCGCCGACTCGTTCACCGACGACGGCTGGGGTGGGTCGGTCGGGTCGGTGGTGGTCAAGGCCAACGGCACCGAGATCGCCCGGTTCCTGCCGGATACGCCGGAGGAGGCGCCGTACCTGTTCGAGGCGGCGAACTCGTCGATCGGCGGCGAGGGCAACCGGTTCGCCGACGGCGGGAACTACTGGATCTACCGCTTCGCCCCGCCGGCCGGTACGACGAGCCTGGTCCTGACGGTGGAGATGTGGAACCAGTACCTGGTTGCCGCCGCCGACACCGCGCCGACCCGGATCGAGCCGTTCGCGTACTTCCGCGACTACGTGGTGGCCACCAAGGCCCTGGTGAGCTGGCTGCCGCCGAACGGCCCGACCGGTGACCTGCTCAAGGAGCACTTCGACAAGGTCGGGCCGACCACGCCGTACGCCGGCTGGTTCTCGAACGACGTCGCGGGGGAGTGGAGCGGTGTCGACCTCGCGTCCCAAGGCGGCTCGCCGGTGATCCCCGCGGACTTCTACATGAACGGCACGGTGCACTCCGGGTACGTCGCGCCGATCTCGGACAAGGTCCGGACGGTCCGGCGGGTGGAGCCGAAGAACAAGGTGTACGTCACGCTGACCTTCGGCGAGGGCGACAACGTGCAGTACTGCCAGCGGCGGATGCGCGAGATGTGGGACGACCCGCGCCGCGGCGAGGCGATGGTGAACTGGACGATCAGCCCACTGCTGGCCGAGATCGGTCCCGGCCTGTTCAGCTACTTCCAGCGGACCGCGACGGCCAACGACCTGCTGATCTGCGGACCGTCCGGCGCCGGGTACACGTACCCGGGCTCGTGGCCGGCCGACCAGTTGACCGCTTATCTCAAGCTGTCCGGTGACTTCATGCGCCGTACCGGCATGGACCTCGTCTACGCCTACAACCACAGGGATGCGGACGGCTGGGTCGCGTTCTCGGAGGAGATCGCTCAGGGCTACAACGACCACACCCCGCTCCAGGGCATCATCCAGTCCTGGGAGGGCGGTGACCTGCTGGTCAAGCGAGGCGGTCTGCCGGTCATCGGGAACTTCGGCGCACCCGGGAAGGCCGCTGAGTACAAGGCTGCCCTGGACGCGCACATCGCCGATTGGGACGGCGCGAAGCCGCGCTTCATCGCGTGCGGTATCAACGCCTGGGGCTGGACGCCGTCCGACATCGCCGACCTGGCGCCGCTGTTGACGGACCCGTACGAGCTGGTCCTCGGCAACACCTTCTTCGACCTGCTCAACCGCGTTCTGTAGAACGAAAGCGCGGTCGCCCGGTGGGGTTGCCGGGCGACCGCTGGGTGGGGGACTGCGGGGCTTACCAGTGGTGCGCGACGTCGATGACGAGTCGGGTGTTCGAGCCCGGTCCGGCCAGCGTGAAGACGCGGAACGGGAGGCGGGCACGGACGCCCAGACCGATGGTGGTCTGGCCCTCGAAGCTGCCGGCGTACGCGACCTGGCGGAACGTGCTGTAGCCGGCGACGTTGCTCAGTTCGCTGCTCTTTGCCGGGAGGTACGTCGGCCGGCCGTTGTCGTCGTACGACGGGGCGCGGACGACGAGTTCCAGCTTGGCGCCGCCACGGAGCGGAACGAGGAACCCGGCGCCGTCGGTGTAGACGTTGGTGACGTACCGAACGTTGTACCCGGGGGCGCGGCCGCGGATGTCGACGACGAGACGGTCGAAGCAGGCGTGCCGGCCGGTGCGGACGGCGGTGACGGGTGCCGAGGTCATCCGACTGTTTGCCTCGGGCAACGAGCCCCAGCCCTTCGGGCAGGAGGCGGTCGCGGCGGAGACGGTGCGGGGGGCGGAGGATGAGCCGGCGACGGCGGGTGCGGCGATCGCGGCCGCCGGGATCGCCATACAGGCGAGGGCGGCGAAGATCGTCTTGCGGGTGATGCGGTGGATGTACATGATGTCCCCCCTTCAGGAACACTTTGTTGGACGACACCAGTTGCCAACTGGTTGACTCCCGGGCCTGGTGATTTCCGGTAGTCGGTCGGGCACGATGTGCAGATGACCCCAGACGAGCTGCTCGAGGTGTTCCACCGCCGGATCCGGTTGCCGGACGCCGACACGATCCCCGGCTGGAAGCAGGAACACGACGGCCTCGTGCACCGGTCGTACGTCGAGGGCCCGGACGGAGCCGGGTTCGTCGAGACCCCGCGCGGCCTGGGCGACGACCCGGATGCGGTGATCGCGGCCGAGATCGCCTTCTTCCGTGACCGCGGGCTGCCGTTCGAGTGGAAGACCTACGCGTACGACGAACCGGCCGACCTCGGCGAACGGCTGGTCCGGGCCGGGTTCACCGCGGCGGAGCCGGAGACGCTGATCCTCGGCGAGGTCGACGCGATCCTGGCCCGGCCGTCGGCGTTGCCGTCGAAGGTGCGGCTGCGGGAGGCCGACGGTCCGGCCGACTATCACCGGATCGCCGTACTGATGGACACGCTGTGGCACAACGGGCTGGAGCGGATCGAGGAGCGGCTGGCGGCCGAGGCGCGGATGTTCCCGGACCGGTTGTCGGTGTTCCTGGTCGAGGACGCGCTGAAAGGGCCGGACGGGCCGGCGCTGACGGCGGCGTGGGTGCGGTTCCACCCGGGGACCGGGTTCGCCAGTCTGTGGGGTGGCGGGACGTTGCCGGAGTGGCGGCGGCAAGGTTTGTACAGCGCGGTGCTGGCGCATCGGGCCCGGCTGGCGAAGGAGCGCGGGTACGAGTTCCTCCGGGTGGACGCGTCCGAGGACTCCCGCCCGATCCTGCAGAAACTGGGGCTGTACGGCGTCACGATCACGACGCCGTACGAGTGGTCTCCGTTGACACGCTGACCTGGTGCACGGAACGACACGCCGAGGCTGTACGTTGCCGAATCATGGCACTGAAGATCGCGTCTCGTTTCCGCCGGCTGCTGCAGCGTCCCGGTTCGATCGACCTCGGCCCGTACGAGCGGCTCACCCAGCTGGTCGGTGAGGCGGAGGAATCGGTCCGGTCCCTGACCGACGAGGAGCTCACCGAGGCGGTCGCCGAGCTGCGCACCACCGGTGGGCTGCACGAGGACGAGCAGATCGAGTTCCTCGCGCTGGCCCGGGAAGCGGGTCACCGGGCGATCGGCGAGCGCGCGTTCGACGGCCAGGTCGTCGGCGCGCTGGCGATGCTGCAGGGCCGGGTCGTCGAGATGGCGACCGGTGAGGGCAAGACGCTGGCCGGTGCGATCGCCGCGGCCGGGTACGCGATCGGCGGCCGCAAGGTCCAGGTGCTCGCGGTCAACGACTACCTGGCCCGCCGCGACGCCGACTGGATGGGCCCGGTGTACGAGCTGCTCGGTGTGAGCGTGTCGCACATCGGCCAGGCGTCCACGCCGGAGGACCGGCGGACGGCGTACCAGGCGGACGTCTGTTACGCGCCGGTGAGCGAGATCGGGTTCGACATCCTGCGGGACCGGCTCGTCAACGACGTGGCCGACCGGGTCACGGTGACGCCGGACGTGGCGCTGGTGGACGAGGCCGACTCGGTGCTGATCGACGAGGCCCGGGTGCCGCTGGTGCTGGCCGGTGCGACCCGGACCGAGGAGCTGGACGACGACGTCGTACAGCTGGTCCGGACGCTGCGCGCGGGCGTGGACTACGAGATCGACGGCGACGGCCGGACGGTCGCGCTGTCCGACAAGGGCACGGACAAGGTCGAGGAGACGCTCGGCGGGATCAACCTGTACGAGGACGACAACCTCGACCGGCTGACCCAGATCAACGTCGCGCTGCACGCCGAGGTGCTGCTGCGCAAGGACGTCGACTACCTGGTCCGCGACGGCAAGGTCAGCCTGATCAACAACAACCGCGGCCGGATCGCCAAGCTGCAGCGCTGGCCCGACGGTCTGCAGGCCGCGGTCGAGGCCAAGGAGGCCGTGCCGGTCAGCGACTCCGGTGAGGTGCTGGACAGCATCACCGTGCAGGCGCTGGTGACCGGCTACAAGACGCTCTGCGGGATGACCGGTACGGCGGTCGTCGTCGGGGAGTCGCTGCAGGAGTTCTACGAGGTCGAGGTGGCCGTCGTACCGCCGAACAAGCCGAACATCCGGATCGACGACCCGGACCGGCTCTACCTGACCGTCGAGCAGAAGAACGCCGCCCTGGTCGAGCACATCGCCGAGGTGCACGAGACCGGCCGGCCGATCCTGATCGGTACCCACAGCGTCGAGGAGTCGGAGCAGCTGAGCGACCGGCTCGAGGCGGCCGAGATCCCGCACGTCGTACTGAACGCGAAGAACGACGCCGAGGAGGCCGCGATCATCGCCGAGGCCGGTGTGCCGGGGACGGTGACCGTGTCGACGCAGATGGCCGGCCGCGGTACCGACATCCGCCTCGGTGGGCGGGACGAGTCGCACGACAAGGACAAGGCCATCGAGCTGGGCGGCCTCTACGTGGTCGGGACGGGTCTGCACGCGTCGCGGCGGCTGGACGACCAGCTGCGCGGGCGCGCCGGCCGGCAGGGTGACCCGGGCGGGTCGCTGTTCTTCGCCAGCCTGGCCGACGAGCTCGTCACCCGGTACTCCGTGTCGTCGGGCCTCCGGCCGAACCCGGACGACAGCGGGCGGCTGACGGATCGCAAGTCGCTCGGAGTGCTCGAGCACGCTCAGCGGGTCGCGGACGGCGCCAACGCGGAGCTGCACCGGACCACCTGGTCGTACCACCGGCTGACCGGTCAGCAGCGGGCGATCCTGCTCGACACCCGGGAGAAGGTGCTGACCGAGGACCTGGCCGCGACCGAGCTGGCCGAGAAGGCCAAGGAGCGGTACGACGAACTGGTCGAGGAGCTCGGCGAGGACACGGTGAAGGACGCGGCCCGGCGGATCGCGCTGCACCACCTGGACCGGCGATGGACGGATCACCTGGCGTACCTGGCCGATCTGCGGGAGGGCATCCACCTGCGGTCGCTGGCTGGCGGCATCGTGCATCTGAAGCCGATCGACGAGTTCAACAAGTCGGCGATCGCGTCGTTCGACAGCCTGATCGCGGACGCGTGGAAGGACGCGGCCGAGACGCTCGAGACCGCCGAGATCACCGCGGACGGGCTGGACGAGGAGGCCAGCGGGGTGCCGCGGCCGACGGCGACCTGGACGTACCTGGTCAACGACAACCCGTTCGGCACCGAGGCCGACCGCATCCTCGGCCGCCTCCGTAATGCGATCAAGCCGGAGTCAGCCGCCCAGTCCGAGGAGATCCCCGCCGAGACCTTCGACGAGGAAGACCTCCCCGAAGAACTCCGCGACCTCGACGACGAGGACGAGCTGCCCGAGGAACTCCGCGACGCGGACGACGACGAGGACGAGTCCACAGACACCAAGAAGTAGCCAGGGTTTGTGCTGGCGTACCGAAGGACGGGTAGTAGTCGGCCGGGGTGCAGGTCTGGTCCTCGTGTCCCAGGCGGGGTGGGTCGGTCCGGCGGCGGTGGAGCCGACCACTACCCGTTCGTCGGTACGGTTCCGGCTTGGGTGTCGGTGGGGCTGGATAGGCTCTGGGTGTGAGTGATGGGTTGTTCGAGATTCCGGGGGCTGGTGGGCCTGCTCGGGGCGGCGGGAGTTTGGCCGATGTGGATCACACGGCTGCTCCGTTGGCTGTCCGGATGCGGCCGCGGAGTCTCGACGAGCTGGTAGGGCAGCAGCATCTGCTGGCGCCGGGTTCGCCGTTGCGCCGGCTGGTCGAGGGCGACCAGCCCATGTCGTTACTCCTGTGGGGACCGCCCGGGACCGGGAAGACGACTATCGCGGCGGTCGTCTCCCATCAGACGAACCGGAAGTTCGTCGAGCTGTCGGCTGTCACCGCGGGTGTGAAGGACGTCCGGCAGGTGATCGACGCGGCCCGGCGGGATCTGTCCCGGGCGACCAGCACCGTCGAGACTGTGTTGTTCATCGACGAGGTCCACCGGTTCACCAAGGCTCAGCAGGACGCCCTCCTGCCCGGGGTGGAGAACCGCTGGGTCACTCTCGTCGCGGCCACCACCGAGAACCCGTTCTTCTCCGTGATCTCGCCCCTGCTCTCGCGGTCCCTGTTGCTGACGCTGGAATCGCTCACCGACGACGACATCGCCGTACTGCTGGATCGGGCGCTGTCCGACGAGCGCGGGCTGAACGGGGAGTTCGAGCTCGCCGAGGACGCGCGCGCCCACCTGCTCCGGATGGCCGGTGGAGATGCCCGGCGGGCGCTGACCTATCTGGAAGCCGCGGCCGGCGGTGCGCGAGCCAAGGACGCCGGGGTCATCGACCTCAAGACGCTCGAGACCGCCGTGGACCGGGCCGCGGTGCGGTACGACCGGGCCGGGGATCAGCACTACGACGTGGCGTCGGCGCTGATCAAGTCGATCCGGGGTTCGGACGTGGACGCGGCGATGCACTACCTGGCCCGGATGATCGAGGCCGGCGAGGATCCACGGTTCATCGCGCGGCGGCTGGTGATCTCGGCGAGTGAGGACATCGGCATGGGCGACCCGACCGCGCTCGGGGTCGCGGTCGCGGCGGCCGAGGCCGTTCAGCTGATCGGCATGCCCGAGGCCCGGATCAACCTGGCCCAGGCGGTCGTCGCCCTCGCGCTGGCGCCGAAGTCCAACGCGGTGATCATGGCCGTCGATGCGGCCATCGCGGACGTGAAGGCGGGCAAGGTCGGCCCGGTCCCGTCCCATCTGCGCGATGCCCACTACGCCGGTGCCAAGAAGATCGGCCACGGCTCGTCGTACCAGTACTCCCACGACGACCCGCGCGGCATCGTCCCGCAGCAGTACGCCCCCGACGTGATCGACGGCACCGACTACTACAACCCGACCCGTCGCGGAGGCGAGGCCGCGTACGCCGACCGCGTCGCCAACATCCGCAAGATCCTCAGGGACCGCCCGTGAGCCGTACGACGGACCACGTCAACGCCTTCAACGACGCCGTCACCGCCGGTGACTGGGAAGCCTTCGCCCACCGCTTCGCCGAAGACGCCACCATGACCTTCGTCAACGTCCCCGCCGGCCCCTTCCACGGCCGTACGGCGATCGCCGCGGCGTACCGCGAAAGCCCCCCGACCGAAACCATGACCCTGGTCGGCCCCGAAGAGGGCACTGTCCGCTTCCGCTGGGCAGGCGGCGGCACCGGCACGATCGACATCGGCTGGGCACCGAACGGCGCCGTACAGACACTCACCGTCGCCTTCGACTGATTGATCGTGGGGTCCGCCTTTTGGCATTGGCCCGGGTGGGTAGGCTGCCAGGCGACCTGGGGGTGAAAGGTTTTGCTTTGAGGCAGTTCAACCCGCCACCCGGATGGCCGGAACCGCCGAACGTGCGGTGGCGACCACCGAAGAACTTCAAACCTCGTCGTTCCTGGCCGGATCCACCGGCCGGGTGGGCGTTCTGGATCGACGAACACGGCACTCCGGTCCGCGGACCGATCGGCCGGTTCGGCGGTCCACCCCTCCTGAAGCTGGGCGCCCTCGTGGCGACCGTGCTGACGCTGGTCGGTCTGCTCCTCTTCGTCCCGTTCAGCGGACAAGACTCGGCGACCACCCTGCCGTCGACTCCGGCACCGACGGAGAGCACGAGCACGACCCCGTCCAGCGGTACGACGACCAGGCTGCCGGTCGGCAAGCCCTTCGGTGCCTCGCCCGACGAGGCGACCGTGACTCCCACCCGGAGGCCGACGGACGAGCCGGCGCGGGGGAACCCGAGGACAGGGATTCCGGTCACGGGCTGGTTCCCGTCGCCGCAATCCTCGGCGACGCCGACCGCGCCGACGCCGCCGTGGTCGGTACCGGCATCACCGACCCAGTCCTCGGCGGGGCCGACCCAGTCGACGCAGCCCTCGACCGCTGCCGTCCAGCCCGCCGACGTCGACCACACCGACCGAGCCCAGTGCGACCACGCCGAGTACGTCGCCCAGTGCGACGCCGACCGAGCCCAGTGCGACGGCAACCGGCGCCCAGTGCGACGCCGGTGCCGAGCGCCGAGCACACCCACCTACCAGGAGCTGTGCCGAGGTCCGCGCCGCCGGCAAGGCGCCCCTGTACCGCGGCGATCCGGGCTACTCGGAGGCGCTGGACCACAACGGCGACGGTATCGCCTGCGAACGCGGCAGCTCCTGACCCTCGCACCGGCCTTCCGGTTCGATCGGGCGTTTCAAATGGCTTGGACAGGCCGTTGGTCACAGCGGCTGATGTCGGAGGCCACTGTCGCGGATGATGCCCGCGCGGTCCGCTGAAGGTATTCACTTCCGGCGCTGGGGGAGCCCCGAACCATTGGGGGGCATCATGATCAGCAGACGCCGCCTGTTCCAAGCCGGGGCAGGACTGGCCATTCCGGTCTCGTTCGGCGCAGCGGTGCGCCCGGTCGCGGCGGTGGTCCCGGCAGGGCTCACGATGTTCACCGAGCAGTTGCCGACGCTTGCCGACCTCGGCGTCGTCGACGCCACTCAGGGCGGCAATGCGACGCTGCGCATGGTGAACGCCTCGCACCGCTTCCATGGCGCCCTCGGCCCGGCGGACACCTTCGCCTACCGGACGTTGACCGGCTCGCAGACCTATCTGGGACCGGTCGTCGTCGCCCGCCGCGGCGTTCCCTTCGACCTCACCGTGCGCAATGAGCTGGGTGCGCATCCGCTGGCGTTCGCGATCGACCAGCAGCTCGTCCAGCAGGCGGTCGACGACGGGCTGCTCCCGGCCGGCACGAACGACGCGGTCGCACCGCGTGCCGCGACCCATCTGCACGGCGGCAACACCCGGCCCGAGTTCGACGGCGGACCGCTCGACGTCTTCCTGCCCGGCGCCGAGTTCACCTACTCCTATGACAATGAGCAGGAGTCCGCGGGGCTGTGGTTCCACGATCACGCGCTGGCGATCACCCGCCTGAACGTGTACGCCGGTCTGGCCGGCGGATACCTGATCCGCGACGGGAACGATCCCGGTGACGGCAGTCGACTGCCGGCGCCGCCGTACGAGGTCCCGCTGGTGATCCAGGACCGGATGTTCACCGACACCGGTGCGCTGGCCTACCCGCCGAACCCGAACCCGACCACTCCGCGGCCCTGGGCGCCGGAGTTCTTCGGCGACGTCGCGACCGTCAACGGCAAGGCCTGGCCGAACCTCGACGTGGCCCGCGGCAAGTACCGCTTCCGTGTCTTCAACGGGTCGAACTCCCGGTTCTACCTGCTCAAGTTCATGACCGGCGGGACGTCCCTGACCTTCCATCAGATCGGCACCGACGGCGGCCTGCTCGACGCGCCCGTGAGGCTCAACAAGCTGACCCTTGGACCAGGGGAGCGGGCCGACCTGGTGGTCGACTTCGCCGCGCTGCCCGCCGGCAGCACCGTGATCCTTGCGAACAACGCCCGTACGCCGTTCCCGGACGGACCGCGGGCGGCGCGCCGGGGCGGAGCACCACTACCGCAGATCATGCGGTTCACCGTGGCGAGCGCGAGCGGCTACACGGCACCGCTACCGGCGCAACTGCGCTCGACACCGATGACCAGACTGGCCGGCCGGCCACTCGCGGCGACCCGGACGATGACCCTGGTCGAGATCCTCGATGCGGCCGGTGCGCCGGTCACCGCACTGCTGAACAACCGGTCGTTCGGCTCCGACGACTACGAGAGCCAGCCCGTCGGCAAGGACACGCTGGAGTTGTGGGAGCTGGTGAACACGACCGGTGACGCGCACCCGATCCACCTCCACTTCACCCAGTTCCAGGTGTTCAACCGGCAGCGCTTCGCAGTCGACCAGTACACCCGCACCACGTACGGCGCTGATCCGCTCCAGCCCGGCACCGGACCATTCCCGCCGCTGTCGGTGACGCCGTACCTCATCGGTGCCGCCAGCCCGCCGTCGGCGAACGAACGCGGCTGGAAGGACACCGTCTCGGCCATGCCCGGTGAGGTCACCCGCATTCTGGTGCCGTTCGGGGCGAACGCGGCCGGCGGCGCTCCCCTCGCGATCGGTGCTTCGTACACCGGTGAGTACGTCTGGCACTGCCACATCCTCGAGCACGAAGACAACGACATGATGCAGCGCTACGTCATCGCCTAGTCACCAATGGAGTCGGTCCCCGGGGTCGCATGGTCCCGGGAACCGGTACGTCCGGCGACGGAGGGCGGCCGGTTTGGTGGGCGACTGTTATGTGGGTGATGGTGTCCTGGAGCGGAGTGTGACGGGGGCGCGCGATAAGGTCGGGCGGTCCACGAGGTCGCAACGGAAGGTGGATCGTTTCCCATGAGCGTCGGTGAAGTCGCGGGGCTGATAGCCGCCTGCGCGCTGCTCATCCTGGTGGGCCTGCTGGCCTATCCGATCCTGAAGCTGGGCAAGGTCCTGGACGAGACCCGGATCATGGTGAAGGGCGTCTCCGACTCCAGCATCCCGCTGCTCGGCGAGGTGACCACTACCGTGGCTACCACGAACGCACAGCTGGCCAAGGTGGACACGATCACCGACAACGCGTCCACCGTGACCACCAACGCGGCCGCACTGATGTCGCTGTTCTCGGCGACCGCCGGCGGCCCGATGGTGAAGGCGGCGGCGTTCACGTACGGCGTCCGCAAGGCGCTCGGCGACAGCCAGCGCAAGGACGTCAGCCGGCGAGTGAAGGAAGAGATGAAGGCCGAACGCAAGGCACGGAAGCGGGGTGACGTCCGGTGAAGCGGATCCTCTGGCTGATCATCGGCATCGCGGTCGGTGTGTACGCCGTGACCCGGCTGAAGAAGCGCGCCCAGGTGCTCGCCCCGGAGAGCCTGCAGGAGTCCGCGGCCAAGGTGGCCGCCGCGATCCGGCACTTCGGCGACGAGGTGCGCGAGGGCATGGCCGAGCGGGAGACCGAGTTGCGCGACGCCCTCGGCATCGACACAAACACAGACACGCGTGAGGACTACCGGTAACACCCATGGAAACCAGTGAGATCAGGCGGCGGTTCCTGCAGTACTTCGAGGACCGGGGCCACACCGTGGTGCCGAGCGCGCCGTTGCCGTCGCCGGACCCGAACCTGCTGTTCAACGTGGCCGGCATGGCCCAGTTCGTGCCCTACTTCGTCGGCCAGCAGACGCCGCCGTACCCGCGCGCGACCAGCGTGCAGAAGTGTGTCCGGACCCTCGACATCGAGGAGGTCGGCAAGACCACCCGGCACGGCACGTTCTTCCAGATGAACGGCAACTTCTCCTTCGGCGACTACTTCAAGGAGAAGGCGATCGAGTACGCCTGGGACCTGGTCACCAGGCCGCAGGGCGACGGCGGCTACGGCTTCGACGAGTCGGTGCTGTACGCCTCGGTGTACTACGAGGACGACGAGGCGATCGAGCTGTGGAAGCGGGTCGCCGGCCTGCCCGACGACCGGATCGTCCGGCTCGGCATGAAGGACAACTTCTGGTCGATGGGCATCCCCGGCCCGTGCGGCCCGTGCTCGGAGATCCTGATCGACCGCGGCCCGGAGTTCGGCGCCGACCGGGACTGGGAGGCGGGCGACCGCTACCTGGAGTTCTGGAACCTGGTCTTCATGCAGAACATCCGCGGTGAGGGCGGCGGCAAGGAGGGCTACCCGATCCTCGGCGAGCTGCCGAAGAAGAACATCGACACCGGTCTCGGCCTGGAGCGGGTGGCGTACCTGCTGCAGGGCGTCGACAACATGTACGAGATCGACGAGATCTATCCGGTGATCGAGCGGGCGTCGGAGCTGAGCGGCCGCAAGTACGGCGTCGAACTGGTCGACGACGTCCGGTTCCGGGTCGTCGCGGACCACGTCCGCAGTGCGCTGATGCTGATCGGCGACGGCGTGAACCCGGGCAACGAGCAGGGCGGCTACGTGCTGCGCCGGCTGCTCCGCCGGGCGATCCGCTCGATGCGCCTGCTCGGCTACGAGGACCCGAGCCTGGTCGAGCTGCTGCCGGTCAGCCTGGAGCAGATGAAGAAGTCGTACCCGGAGCTGGAGTCCGACTTCGGCCGGATCAGCCAGGTCGCGTACGCCGAGGAGGAGGCGTTCCGCCGGACCCTCACGGCCGGGACGAGCATCTTCGACGTGGCGGTGCGGGAGACCAAGTCCGGAGGCGGCGCCCAGCTGGCCGGGGCCAAGGCGTTCCAGCTGCACGACACGTACGGCTTCCCGATCGACCTCACCGTCGAGATGGCCGCCGAGCAGGGTCTGCAGGTGGACACCGAGGGCTTCAAGTCGCTGATGAAGGAACAGCGCGAGCGGGCCAAGGCAGACGCGCGGGCCAAGAAGGCCGGTCACGCGGACACCTCGGGCTACCGCGAGCTGCGGGAGAAGGGCGTCACCGAGTTCACCGGGTACCAGGAGCTCGCCAGTGACTCGCAGGTCCGCGGGCTGCTGCGCGACGGCGTGGTCGCTCCGTCCGCCGAGCAGGGCGAGACCGTCGAGGTCGTGCTGGAGAAGACCCCGTTCTACGCCGAGTCCGGCGGCCAGATCGCCGACGAGGGCCTGATCGTCGCCGATGGCGTGAAGCTGCAGGTGCTCGACGTACAGCGGCCGGTCAAGGGCCTGATCGTGCACAGGGTCAAGGTGCTCGAGGGTGTCCTCCAGCCCGGCCTGGATGTGCACGCCGAGGTCGATCACGAGTGGCGCGTGTCCGCGTGCCAGGCGCACTCCGGGACGCACGTCGTGCACGCGGCGCTGCGGCAGGTGCTCGGCCCGAACGCGCTGCAGAGCGGTTCGTACAACAAGCCCGGCTACCTGCGGCTCGACTTCGCCTGGTCGTCGGCGCTGGACCAGGCGACCCGGTCCGAGATCGAAGAGGTGGCGAACCTCGCCGTCCGCCAGGACCTGCCGGTGTCGGCGCAGTACATGACGTTGCCGGAGGCCCGGGACTGGGGAGCGCTGGCGCTGTTCGGCGAGACGTACGACGAGCAGGTCCGCGTGGTCGAGATCGGCGGCCCGTGGTCGCGTGAGCTCTGCGGTGGCACGCACGTGAAGCACTCGTCGCAGGTCGGGGCGCTTACGGTCACCGGCGAATCGTCCGTCGGTGCCGGTGTCCGGCGGCTCGAGGCCTTCGTCGGCATGGAGGCGCTGCGCTACCTCGGCAAGGAGCGTGCGCTGGTCCGGCTGCTGAGCGAGAACCTCAAGGCCCGGCCGGAGGAGCTGCCCGCGAAGGTCGCCGACCTGGCCGAGCGGCTGCGGGCCGCGGAGAAGGAGCTCGAGCGGATGAAGGCAGGCCAGGTGCTGGCCGCCGCCGCCGAGCTGTCCGCGAACCCGAGGGACGTGTTCGGGGTCCAGTACGTCGGTCATCGCGCACCCGACGGTGTGAACGGCGGGGACCTGCGCAAGCTGGCCCTGGACGTGCGCGGCCGGATGGCGGCCGACAAGCCGGCCGTGGTCGCCGTACTGAGTGTGAACGACGGCAAGCCCGGCGTGGTGATCGCGCTCAACGACACCGCTCGTGAGTGGCGGCTGAAGGCCGGCGACCTGGTCCGGGTCGCGGCCGAGAAGCTCGGCGGTCGCGGCGGCGGCAAGGACGACGTCGCACAGGGCGGCGGCACCGACCCGTCCGGTTCGGACGACGCGCTGGCCGCGGTCGAGCACACCATCGGCCAACTCGTGACGGGTTGATGCGTTCCTGATGAGATCCAGATGAGACGCGGTGTGCGACTCGCGCTCGATATCGGCGACGTCCGGATCGGTGTCGCGAGCAGCGATCCGGACGGAATCCTGGCCACCCCGGTGGAGACGGTCCGCCGGGGTCCCGGTGATCTGGATAGGATCGCCGCACTCGCCGCCGAACTGGAGGCGGTCGAGATCGTGGTCGGTCTGCCGCGCTCGCTGTCCGGGGGCGAGGGACCGGCCGCGGTGAAGATCCGGGAAACGGCGGACTTGGTGCGGGCTAAGGTGCAGGAGGGTAACTCGGAGACGGCGGTGCGGCTGGTGGACGAGCGATTCACCACGGTCACCGCCGAGCGCATGCTGCGGGAACGCGGAAAGAAGGGCTCCAAGCGGCGGGCCGTGGTCGACCAGGCCGCGGCGGTCGTGATTCTGCAACACGCTCTCGATGTCGAGCGCGAGACTGGGAACCCACCCGGGAGGCCCCTGTGAACAGAACATCGGTGGACGCGGATTCGAATGAGATTGACGGCGTGACGGACGGTGATGACCTCGGCGCCGGTCTCGGGCTCCGCCCGGACAGCCGGGTCGAGCGCCGGGTGAACCGCCGCAAGGCCCGCGCGCGGCGCGGGTTCGGCTGCTTCGCCGGTCTGATCTCGCTCCTCGTCGTCGGTGCACTGGTGGCCGGGGCCGTGATCGGCTTCAGCAAGGGCCGGGACGCGATCGAGCAGATGTTCGCCGCTCCAGACTTCGAGGGCGCCGGGACCGGCACCGTGGTGGTCGAGATCACCCAGGGCCAGAGCTCGCAGGCGATCGCCGACACGCTGGAGAAGAAGGGCGTGGTGAAGAGCGCCCGGGCGTTCGAGCGGGCGGCCCGGGACGACCCGCGGTCGCGCCAGATCCAGGCCGGCACGTACACGCTGCACAAGGAGATGTCGGCCAGGGCCGCGCTCGACCTGATGCTGAACACCACCAAGTCGATCCTGGTCACCCGGATCAGCTTCCGGGCCGGCCTGACCAAGGCCGAGGTCAGCGACACGCTGCAGAAGTCGAAGCTCAAGCTGCCGGCCGGTTCCGCCGCGACCGCGCTGGGCAAGACGGCCGCGCTGGGCCTGCCGTCGTACGCGCGCAACAACGCCGAGGGTTTCCTGTACCCGGGCACGTACGACGTGCCGAAGGGTGCGACGGCGTACACGATCCTGAAGCTGATGACGGCCCAGTACGGGAAGGCCGCGGCCGAGCTGGACCTGGTCAAGACCGCCCAGCGCAAGAAGCTGGACCCGTACCAGGCGGTGACCGTGGCCAGCATCATCGGCGCCGAGACGAACCGGCCGCAGGACTACGCCAAGGTGTCCCGGGTGATCTACAACCGGATGCGGATCGGGATGCGGCTGCAGATGGACTCGACCATCCACTACGTGGTCGGCCGGGACGGCGGGGTCTTCACGACGCCGGAGCAGCGCGACATGGACTCGCCGTACAACACCTACAAGGTCGACGGGCTGCCGCCGACGCCGATCAACTCGCCGACCAAGGACACGCTGCGGGCGGCGCTCAACCCGGCCCAGGGTTCGTGGCTGTACTTCACCCTGATCAACCTCGACACCGGTGAGACCGCGTTCGCGACGACGTCCGACGAGCACCTGCAGAATGTCAAGAAGCTCCAGGCCTGGTGCGCTGCCCACAAGGGCCGGTGCTGAGTTGACCCGTTGCGCTGTCCTCGGTTCGCCGATCGCGCATTCGCTGTCGCCGGCGATGCACCGGGCCGCGTACGCCGCACTCGGTCTGGACTGGCGGTACGACGCCTTCGAGGTCGGCGAGGACGAGTTGCGCGGATTCGTCGCCTCGCTCGGTGACGACGTCCGCGGGCTGTCGCTGACGATGCCGCTGAAGCGGGTCGCGCTCGATCTGGTGGACACCGTCGACCCGGTCGCGGAGCTGATCGGTGCGGCGAACACGATGCTGTTCGAGCCGGACGGATCGCGGTCGGCGCACAACACCGACGTACCGGGGCTGGTGAACGCCTTCGCGGAGCGAGGGATCACTGCCGCCGACAGCGCCGTGGTCCTGGGTGGCGGGGCGACGGCCGCGTCCACGTTGGCCGCGTTGCGTGGACTGAAGGTCAGTGAGGTGACCGTCGTCGTACGGGACGTCGCGAGGGCCGAGCGACTGCTGGATCTGGCGGCCGAGCTGGGGTTGAAGACGTCGGTCGCGGACTTCTCGCAGGTCGAGCAGATCGGCGGGTTCGATCTGTGCGTGTCCACGTTGCCGGGCGGTGCCGTCGACCCGTGGGCCGAGCATTTCGCCGCTGTTGCCCCGGTGGTGTTCGACGTGGCGTACCACCCATGGCCGACCGGGTTGGCGATCGCGGCGCACCGGATCGGTACAGAGCTGTTGAACGGTCTTGATCTCCTCGTGCATCAGGCGACTCTCCAGGTGGAGATGATGACCGGTAGGTCGCCTGCACCGCTGGCGGCCATGAGGTCCGCTGCGCGTGAGGAGCTCGACGATCGTGAGCCGGCCTGACTTCTTCCGCGCTGCGTACACCCTTGGCTAGCTAGTCTGCCGCCGTGAAGCTTTGGCGGGTTGTTGCGGGTGTGCTGGCTCTGGGGTTCGTCGCGGCCGGGGTGACGCCCGCGTGGGCGTGTGCGTGCGGGGGTTATCTGCCGGACGCACAGTCGCGGGCCCGGGCGTACGGCGAGAACGCGCTCGTCCGGTACGGCGACGGTACCGAGCAGATCACGTTGTCGATGGCAATCAACGGCTCGTCGAAGAAGGCGGCCTGGATCATGCCGGTACCTGCCGCGGCCAAGGTCGAACTCGGCGAGGCCGGACTGTTCGACCGGCTGGCCCGGAGGACGCGGCCGAAGGTCGTGGTCCGCAAGACGTACTGGCCGTTCCGGGATCTCGGCGTGATGGGCAGTGGTAATGACTCGGCCGGAGCGCCTACCGCGGGTGCCGGGGTGAACGTGCGCGAGGAGATGCGGCTCGGACCGTTCTCGGTCGCGCGACTCGAGGGCACGAGCGGGACGGCGGTGACCGACTGGCTGCGCGCGAACGGGTACGTCGTACCGTCGAGCCTGGCCGAGAACCTCACGCCGTACCTGACCGAGAAGTGGGAGATCGTCGCGGTGAAGCTCGCGCCGAAGGAGGCCGGCGAGAGCATGAGCGGGGCGACACCGCCGCTGCGGCTGACGTTCGCGTCCGATCGGATCGTCTACCCGATGCGGCTCAGCAAGGGCGCGACGACCGCGCAGACGGTCACCGTGTACGTCGCCGGCGCGCACCGGGTCGACGCGACCAAGCTGCCGGACGCGGACGTGAAGCCGGAGCTGCTGTACGCGGGCCGCGTCGGGGAGGCGGACGCCGTCGCGATCGCCGCCGACCCGACCATGACCGCGCCGCGCTACTTCCTGACGGCCTACTCGGTCACCTATCGCGACCCGAGCCGGATCACCGACGACTTCACCTTCGAGCGGGCGGCGACCGACGAGGAGTACCAACGGGTCGAGTACGTGACCCGCAACGACGGCTTCTGGAGCACGATCGGCGTGCTGGCCGGCGGCGTCCTGCTGCTCGGCGCAGGTGCGGCGGTCCTCGCGCGGATGCTGGTCCGCCGCTCATCCACAGACCGCGCGTAGCCGCCGCCGAAATCGTCTAGGCTCCTGGATCGTGCCGGCTGAGAACGCGTTGCTCGCCGCAGGGGTCGGGGTGGCCTTCTGCGGACCTGCGGCGTACGTGCTCGGCCCGTGGCTGATGCGGCGCATCCCGGAGCCGACGCTGGAGGAAGGCGAGGTCAAGATCCCGTACGCCGACCTGGCCGGCCGGCGGGCGGCGTACTGGTGTGGTCTGCTCGCGGCGGTGTCCGGGGGACTGCTCGGGTGGGTCCTCGGCACGACAGCGGTGCTGGTGGCCTGGCTGCTGCTGGCCGTGGTGGGTGCGGTGCTCGGCTACATCGACGCGCGGACGCGTTACCTGCCGTCGGCCATCATCTGGCCGTCGTACCTGGTGATCGGACTCGCGCTGCTCGGCGCGGCCGTGGTGTCGGGGGAGTGGGGGTCGCTGCGCCGCGCGGTGCTCGCGGGCGTGATCGGGTTCGCGGTGTTCTACGTGCTGTGGTTCGTGTTTCCGCGAGGTGTCGGGTTCGGCGACGTACGGCTGTCCGGCCTGCTCGGGCTGGCGCTCGGCTGGCTGGGCTGGGGCGAGTTCATCAGCGGCCTGTACGGCGGCTTCTTCCTCGGCGCGATCGTGGGCATCGCGCTGATCGTCGGGAAGGTGATGACGCGCAAGCAGATGGTCCCCTTCGGCCCCTTCATGCTGATCGGCGCCCTGGCCGGCGTCGTCCTCGGCGGACCACTCGCGGAGTTGTACGTCGGATAGGGGATCCGCGGACTCAGCCGGATGGTTGATGTGGGGGACAGCCGACCCTTCCTAGGGTTGTCGCAATCGATCTGGGGAGGAAGCCATGCCAGTCAGTCGTCGGGGTCTGTTGGCCGGAACCGCGGTCGCCGGAGCCGCACTCGCCGTTCCCGGTACGGCGTCGGCCGCGAGCGCTGCCGTGACCGGCGAGAAGATCCGGCCGAACGACGCCCGGTACCAGGACCTGGTCCGGCGCGGGCAGAACCAGCGGTTCGTCGGCAAGCCCGAGTACGCCCGGGTGATCAGGTCGACCGAGGACGCCGTACAGGCTGTGCAGGAGGCGGTCCGGACCGGCAAGCGGATCGCGGTCCGCGGCGGCGGGCACTGCTTCGAGGATTTCGTGGACAGCAGCGACATCGAGGTGCTGCTCGACCTGTCGACGTACAACGAGGTCACCTTCGACTCCCGCTACCGGGCATTCTCGATCGGTGCGGGCGCGACCTTGGAGACGGTCTATCGCGAATTGTTCTACGGCTGGGGCGTGACCGTGCCCGGCGGCGGTTGCCTCGGCGTCGGGGTCGGCGGTCATTTCAGCGGCGGCGGGTACGGGCCGTTGTCGCGCAAGTACGGGTCGGTCGTGGATCACCTGTACGGCGTGGAGGTGGTGGTCGTGGACGCGCGCGGCCGGGCCAGGTCAGTGGTGGCGACGCGCGACAACGCCTACAAGGACCTGTGGTGGGCGCACACCGGTGGTGGCGGCGGGAACTTCGGCGTGGTCACCCGGTACCTGATGCGGACCGCGGGTGCGACGAGCCGGGAGCCGTCCGAGTTGTTGCCCAAGGCTCCGGCTGCGCTGCTGTCCAGCCTGATCGTGTACGACTGGAAGACGATCGGGCCGGCGGAGTTCGTCCGGGCGGTGCGGAACTTCTTCGACTTCTACGAACGGCACAACACCGCCGATTCGCCGTACGCGACGCTCTACAGCCCGCTGATCATCACGCCGTCCTCGGCCGGGAGCTTCCTGCTGTCGACGCAGATCGACGCGGCGGCACCGAACGCGGCCCAGTTGATGAAGGCGTTCAACGCGGCGATGACCGAGGGGCTGGACCCGAAGCCGCAGGTGATCGAGGTCGGTGAAGGCCCGTTCATGCGGACCACGATCGAGCGTTCCATCGCCGAGACCCCGTCGACGAATCGGAACAAGTACAAGGCCGGCTACCTGCGCAAGGGCTACACCGACGCCCAGCTCCAGACCATCCACCGCTACCTGACCGACGGATCGCTCACCGCACCGGAGATGTCGATCCTGTTCGTCCCGTACGGGGGCAAGGTCAACACCGTCCCGTCGGACGCGACCGCCACCGCGCAGCGCGATGTCATGTGCAAGATGGTGGCGACGGTCGGCTGGGCCGATCCGGCGCAGGACGAGACCCACGTGGCCTGGCTCCGCAAGCTGTACGCCGACATCTACAAAGACACCGGTGGTGTGCCGGTCCCGAACGCGATCAATGCCGGCTCGTACATCAACTACCCGGATGTGGACCTGGCCGACCCGGCGGTCAACAAGTCCGGCGTGCCGTGGCACGACCTGTACTACCTCGGCAACTACCCGCGCCTCCAGCAGGTCAAGTCGAAGTGGGACCCGCGCAACACCTTCCACCACAAGCTGTCGATCGAACCGAAGTAGGTCACCAGCCCGGGTAGCGGGACAGACCCCAGGCGGTGTGAGGTCCGTAGTCGCCGTGCAGGCGCGTGGGTTTGGTGAACTCCAAGGCGAAGTCGTCGGCCAGTCCGAGGATGACTGCTCGGCCCTCGACGGTGAAGACGAGCTCTGGTGGCAGGGCCGTCTCACCGTGGAGGGCGCCGAGGATGTTGCCGCAGATGGCGCCGGTGGAGTCGCTGTCACCGGAGTGCGTGACCGACAACGCCAGGGCGTCCAGGAACTGCTCTGGTTCGGGGTAGGCGAGTGCCGCGTAGACGGCAATGGCGAGAGCCTCTTCCGCTACCCAGCCACCACCCAGCTGCTCGACAGTCACCGGCCCGTGCCCTGGGGCCGTCGCGGCCAGGTGGCGTGCGGCTGCGAGCGCCGTACTCGTCTCGGCATGGTCCGGGCGCGCAGCGAGCATGGCGGCGGTGGTGTCCAGGGCTGCATTCAGGTCGGCGCCCGCGCAGATCTCGTGGATGATCACGGCCAGCGCACCGGACGCGAGCTTGCCGGTCGGGTGGCCGTGCGTGTACCCCGCTGCCTTGGCAGCGGAGTCGAACACCCAGTCGCGGTCGAACCACTTCGCCGGCAGCAGCCCGAACGGCGCCACCCGCATCACACCGCCGCAACCCTTGGAGTCGTTCTCCGCCTGTGCGCCGAACTGCTCGATCCGGGCGTTGCCCTTGCGCGCTTCCGACAACGCGCTGAGGCAGGTGTTGCCGGGCGCCCGGCGTGCATAGAGCCACTGCTCGCCCTGCAACCAGCCGTCGCGCTCACCGCTCGGTCCGGGCAGGGTCTGAGTGTCCAGCCAGCGGTCGTATGCGTGGTGTACGACGCTCACCGTGAAGCCGATCCCGCGGTCGGTCCGCACCCCGGCCCGGATGAGTCCCTCGACGGTGAACAACGTCATCTGGGTGTCGTCGGTAATCGTCCCGGGCGGCCAGCCGGCCGAGCCGGAGACGAAGGTCCGCAGCCGATCGGGGTGCGCGGCAACGATCGATCGGCCGCTCTCGAACTCGACCGGACCGCCCAGCGCGTCGCCGATCGCCCCACCCAGCAGGCAGCCGCGAACCCGCGCCCGCCACGTCTCCTCCGCAACCCGATCCATGCCCGGAACCCTATCCATGGTGGGGTCAGCGCTACCCCCGACCGGTCAGGCGTGCATGCGGCGCCAGTAGCCGCAGAAGTAGACCTGCGGCTTCTCCAGACCCCTCTCGGTCACCAGATGGCGTCGTACCGAGGTGACGAGAGAGGACTCGCCGGCCACCCACGCGTAGGCCCGGCCGCGGGGGAGTGCCGTCTGCCGCAGCCGGCTCAGCAGCAGGTCGCTCTTCCCGGGAGCGATGTCCTGCCACTCGGTGTCGTCGGGCGGGGAGTAGTCGGCGCCGTCGCTCAGGACGCCCAGCTCGTCGCCCGGCCGGGCCCGCTGGGCGAAGGTCGACCCTGGGCCGGTGCCGTGCACAACGAAGTCGATGCTGAGCTGCCGCGCCACCGGATCGAAGGCGCGCACGGTGTAGTTCCGCAGCACCGGCCGGTCCTCGTCGCTCAGCTCCTGAAACTCCGGCCACCACTGCTCGGTCTTCGGTAGCACCAGCGGCGCTCCCGGCCGCGGCGGAAGGAAGATCCGCACCAGCTGGTCGGGTCCGACGTACTCGAACCGGTCCAGCTCTTCCGCGGCGACGGTCACCCGCACCAACTGCCGCGTCAACTCGCTCGTCCCTGTCACCCTGGCCTTGATCGGGCGGCGGATCAGCTCCAGGTGTTTAGGTTAGCCTTGGCTAACCAACCCGGTCCATCGTTCGCGGCGACAGGTGAGACCGGGGTCGGGGCGGTGAGCGGCGCGTGGAAGAATCGGCGCCATGCTGCGCTGGCTCACCGCCGGCGAGTCGCACGGACAAGCGCTCGTCGCCGTACTCGAAGGTCTTCCCGCAGGCGTCCAGGTCACCACGGATGACGTGGCCGACGCCCTCGCTCGTCGTCGGCTCGGCTACGGCCGCGGCGCCCGGATGAAGTTCGAGCGGGACGAGGTGACGTTCGTCGGCGGGTTCCGGCACGGACTCTCACTGGGCAGCCCGGTCGCGATCCAGGTCGGCAACACCGAGTGGCCGAAGTGGGAGCAGGTGATGTCGGCCGACCCGGTCGACCCGGAGACGCTGGCCGACCTGGCCCGGAACGCGCCGCTGACCCGCCCGCGCCCCGGTCACGCGGACCTGGCCGGTATGCAGAAGTACGGCTTCGACGAGGCCCGCCCGGTGCTCGAGCGGGCCAGTGCCCGCGAGACCGCGGCCCGGGTCGCGCTCGGCGAGGTCGCCGCCCGCTTCCTCAGCCAGGCGTACGGCGTGACGATCGTCAGCCACGTGGTCGAGCTCGGCACGGTCAAGGCGCCGTACGGCGTGATCCCGTCGTACGACGATGTCGCGAAGCTGGACGCGGACCCGGTGCGCTGCCTGGACGCGGACGCGAGCAAGGCGATGGTGGCCGAGATCGACACCGCGCAGAAGGCCGGTGACACGCTCGGCGGGGTGGTCGAGGTGGTCGTGGACGGACTCCCGCCGGGCCTCGGCAGCTACGTGCACTGGGATCGGCGGCTCGACTCGAAGCTGGCCGGCGCACTGATGGGCATCCAGGCGATCAAGGGCGTCGAGCTCGGCGACGGGTTCGAGCTGGCCCGGACGCCGGGGTCGCAGGCGCACGACGAGATCGTCGCCCAGGACGGCGTCGTCCGGCGGACCGGTGGTCGCTCGGGCGGCACCGAGGGCGGGATGAGCACCGGCGAGACGCTGCGGGTGCGGGCGGCGATGAAGCCGATCGCGACCGTGCCGCGGGCGCTGCGCACGATCGACACCGCCACCGGCGAGGCCGCGGCGGCGCATCACCAGCGGTCCGACGTGTGCGCCGTTCCGGCCGCGGGCATCGTGGCCGAGGCGATGGTCGCGCTGGTGCTGGCCGAGGTCGCGCTGGAGAAGTTCGGCGGCGACTCGGTCACGGAGTCCTCGCGCAACCACAAGGCGTACCTGGCGAACCTGCCGTCCACCATCACACCGCGGGAGTGGGCAGAGCAGTGAGCCCGGTTGTCATTCTGGTCGGACCGCCGGGATCGGGGAAGTCGACGATCGCGGCCCTGCTGGCCGAGCGGCTCGGCGTCGAGCACCGCGACACCGACACCGACATCGAAGCAGGCGCCGGCAAGCCGATCTCCGACATCTTCGTCGACCACGGCGAACCGCACTTCCGCGCGCTCGAACGGGCCGCGATCGTGGCCGCTCTCCAGGGTGACGAGGTGCTGTCGCTCGGCGGCGGCGCGATCCTCGACCCGGACACCCGCGCGGACCTGGCCGGCCACAACGTCGTCTTCCTGGACGTCAGCCTCGGTGAGGCGGCCAAGCGGGTCGGCCTCGGCGTCGCCCGCCCGCTGCTGCTCGGCAACGTCCGCACCCAGTTGCGCAACCTGATGGAGGCGCGCCGTCCGTTGTACGCCGAGGTCGCCAAGCTGACCGTGCAGACCGACGACCGCACCCCCGACCAGATCACCGACGAGATCCAGGAGCACCTCGGATGACCCTGCCATTGGCCGGGCCCCCGGCACCGGCGTGGCCACGGGGCCTTGGCTCCCGGCCTTCCCTCGTCACTCCGGTCGCTTCGCTCCCTCCGCTCCTCAGTCCAGGCCGGGAGGCCCCGTGACCGTGCCACCCACCCGGATCCGGGTCGCGGCGGCGGCGCCGTACGACGTTGTCATCGGCAACAACCTGCTCGGGGAACTGCCCGGGCTGCTCGGCGACGGTGTCCAGCGGGTCGCTGTCATCCACCCGCGGGCATTGCGGAGCAGCGGTGACGCGATCCGCGACGACCTGACCGCGGGCGGGTACACCGCGCACGCGATCGAGATCCCGGACGCCGAGGAGGCCAAGTCCGCGGAGGTGCTGGCGTACTGCTGGTCGGTGCTCGGACAGGCCGGCTTCACCCGCTCGGACGCGATCGTGAGCGTCGGCGGGGGGACGACGACCGACCTGGCCGGCTTCGTCGCCGCGACCTGGCTGCGCGGGGTCCGCGTGGTTCACATTCCGACGACGCTGCTCGGCATGGTCGACGCCGCGGTCGGCGGGAAGACCGGGATCAACACCGCCGAGGGGAAGAACCTGGTCGGTGCGTTCTGGGAGCCGGCCGGCGTGCTGTGCGACCTCGCCGCGCTGGAGACGCTGCCGCGCAACGACTACGTGAGCGGTCTGGCCGAGGTCGTGAAGTGCGGCTTCATCGCGGACCCGGTGATCCTCGACCTGGTCGAGAAGGACCCGGCCGGTGCCTCGAGCCCGGCGTACGACGCCACCGAGGAACTGATCGCGCGCGCGATCCAGGTGAAGGCGGACACGGTCGGGGCGGATCTGCGGGAGCGGACCACGACGGCCGGGGGCGCGATCGGCCGGGAAGCGCTGAACTACGGCCACACACTCGGCCACGCGATCGAGCGGGTCGAGCGATACAAGTGGCGGCACGGCGCCGCGATCAGCATCGGCATGGTCTTCGTCGCCGAACTGGCCCGCGCGGCCGGCCGCCTCGACGACGCCACCGCCGACCGGCATCGCGCCGTACTGGAATCCCTCGGGCTGCCGGTCGCCTATCGCGCTGACGCCTGGCCGCATCTGCAGGACGCGATGAAGCTGGACAAGAAGACCCGGGCCGACCGGCTCCGCTTCGTGGTGCTCGACGGCCTGGCCAAGCCGACCATCTTCGAGGCTCCGGACCCGAGTCTGCTCGTCGCGGCCTACGCAGAGGTCAGCTGACCGGAACCGGTCACCTGCTGGACTGGCCCTTGTACATGGATGGAAACCCCTCCAAGATGCTGAAGACGTCTTGGAAAGGGCTTTCCGATGATGGGCAAGAGGCTGGGGCGCGTCCTGATGGGCGTGGTGTTGCTCGGGGTGGGGCTGCTGCCGTCAAGCGCGGCCGCGACGGTGAGCGGTGGCGCTGGGACCGAGTACTACGTCGACGCAGTCCACGGTTCCGACGACTCGAAGGGTACGTCGCCCGGCCGGGCCTGGCGCACGCTGCAGAAGGTCAACGAGACCACGTTCGAGCCCGGCGACCGGATCCTGCTCCGGGCCGGTCAGAGCTGGGGCGGCCAACTGTGGCCGAAGGGCTCCGGGGCCACGCATCGGCCGATCGTGATCGACATGTACGGCCCGGGCGCGAAGCCCGCGATCCACGGTGGCGGTGAGGTCGCCGAGACGGTCCGGCTGTTCAACCAGCACGACTGGGAGATCCGCAACCTCGAGGTCACCAACGCCAAGCCGCTCACCGGCGAGCCCGGCACGAACCTGCGCGACCTCCGCGGCATCCAGGTGGCCGGCGACGCCGGCGGCACGCTCAGCCACTTCGTCATCGACGGAGTCGACGTCCACGACGTCACCGGCGAGGTGAACTGGATCGGCGGCGACCCGGCCGGCAACAAGCCCGGTGTCACCTTCCAGACCGGGTGGGACCGCTCGAAGAACACCGGCGGCATCGTCTTCCGCGGCACCGTCGCCGATATCGCCGCACCCGGTACGGCGACCGTCCTGAACGACATCCTGGTCGAGAACTCGTCAGTCAAGCGCACATCGTTCGCAGGCATCATTGTCAAACAACACACCGGGTCTAGCGAGGGTGCAGTGCAGACCGGTTGGGGTGAGCGCGCGAACGCCACCGACCCGCGCTTCACCCCGCACACGAACGTTGTCATCCGCAACAACTTCGTCCAGCAGGACGGCAACGACTACGCCTGCAACGGGATGTACCTGACCGACGTCCGCGGCGGACTGGTCGAGGGCAACGTGGTGTACCGCGCCGGTACGTCGGGGATCGAGGCGTACTACGCCGACGACGTGGTGATCCAGCACAACGAGGTGTACGAGACCCAGCAGAAGGCCGGCGGCGCGGACTCGAACGCGATCGACCCGGACAAGGCGACGACCCGGATCCTGGTCCAGTACAACTTCGTCCACCACAACGGCGACGGCATCCTGATCTGCCAGTTCTCGTTCGGCGACACGGTGATCCGCTACAACACCATCGCCCGCAACTCGCGCTACCAGATCTACCTGCACTCCGACCGGGCGGCGACGGCGAAGATCTACAACAACACGATCTACAGCGATCGCAGCGACCACCTGATCTACGGCTACGGCAGTTCGCTCAACGCGACGTACGACATCCGCAACAACATCCTCTACTCCACCCGCGCCAACGCCTCGCTCACCATGAGTCCGACGATCACCTATGACAACAACCTGTACGGCGGCGCGTCCCTCGCCGTACCGCAGTCCGATGGGCGCCCGGTGCTGGGCGATCCACTCTTCACGGCCGCGTTGACCGGGCCGTACGGCACCGAGGCGAGCGGGCCGCGACTGGACCGGGCCTTGGCGCTGGTGCCGGCCTCGGGATCGGCGGCCGTCGGCACCGGCCAGGCGATCGCGGACAACGGTGGCCGCGACTACGCCGGTACGTCGGTCTACCAGGGCCTGCCCGAGTTGGGTGCCTTCGAGTACCGGACGCCGCAGCGGCAGAACTGGGAGTCGATCAACGGGGTTGTCCGCGACCAGTTCGGTCACACGGTCGAAGGTGCGTCCGTCGTGGTCGAGACTCCGGACCGTATCTACCGCGCTACGACCCAGGTCGGTGGCTTCTACCGGATCGCAGGACTGCCGTTCGGCACTACGGCGACGCTGAGCGTGAGCAAGGACGGGTATGACGCTGCGAGCGCGACCGTCGCCGTACGCCGTGGGGACACGACTCGGCAGGATCTGACCATCGGCTTGCAGGACACCGATGGGTCGATCGCCGGCCGGGTGCTCGATCAGCGAGCGGCGGCGCTGGCTGGTGCGGCTGTCACCGTCCGGTCCGGCGACGAGGTCGTCGGCTCGACCCGATCGGGCGCGGACGGTGGATTCGTGGTGCCGGAGGTGCCGATGGGTACGGGCTACACCGTGGCCGCGGAACTCGAAGGTCGTCCGGTCGTGGAGCGCAGCGGGATCGCGGTGCTGCCGGCGGCCACTGCCGACGCCGGTGCGTTCCTGCTGGCCGATCCAGAACGCGAAGAGCTGCAGGTCCACGAGTTCGACGATCTGCCGACCGGCGCCCTTCCGGATGGGAGTGGCGGCTGGACGGTGAGCGCGACCGGCAACGCGGTGGACGTCGTCGAGGTTCCGTCGGCATCGGACCGAAGCATCCGGCTCACCCGTACGGCGAACACCGGAGGTACGGCTGGAACCGGGATCTCACAGGTGTTCGCGACACCGCTCCGCGGCCTGGTGACTGTCGAGGCACGGGTGATGCGCGATCAGCCGTACGTGTCGGGCAGCAACTGGTTCGGCCTGCCCTACCTCTACAACGAGAGCGGGGCCGCGGCGGTCAGCCTGGCCTTCGACAAGGGCAACATCATCGCGTACGAGGGCTCGACCTCGCGCACCGTCGGCTCGTACGAGCTCGGCCGCTGGTACGACGTGCGCCTGGTCGTGGACACCGTGAACGAGCGGTTCGACCTGTACCTCGACGGGACGCGGATCAGCGACGACCAGCCGTTCCGCACGGCCATGCCCGCGCTGGCCGGGATCGCGTTCTACGCCAACAGCTCCAACTACGGGAGCGCGCACGTCGACGACGTACGCGTCTCGTACGGCATCTGACGACTGAAAGGGTCTGTATGTCTGACAGCAAGTACCGGATCGCGATCGTCGGCACCGGCGGTATCGCCAACGCCCACGCCGGGGCGGTGGTGGCGTGCGCGGATCGCGCCCAGCTCGTCGGCGCGGTCGACGTCGAGGTCGGCCGGGCGGAGGCGTTCGCGACCAAGTGGGACATTCCCGCGGTCTACCCGAGCCTGACCGAGCTGCTCGCGGCCGGCGACGTCGACCTCGTCCACCTGTGTACGCCGCCGAGCTCGCACGTCCCGCTGGCTGCGGAGTGCCTGGCGGCGAACGTCGACGTCCTGGTGGAGAAGCCGCCGACGTTGTCGCTGGACGAGCTCGACACGTTGCTCGACGCGGAGAGCGCGTCGTCGGCACAGGTCGTGTGCATCTTCCAGCACCGGTTCGGTTCCGGGGCGGTGCGGTTGCGCGAGCTGGCGGCGGACGGCGTCCTCGGCCGGCCGTTGGTTGCCCTGTGCAACACCACCTGGTACCGGGACGACGAGTACTTCGCGATGCCGTGGCGCGGGACCTTCGAGGTCGAGGGCGGCGGTCCGACGATGGGTCACGGGATCCACCAGTTCGACCTGCTGCTGTCGATCCTGGGCCCGTGGGAGAAGGTGACCGCGGTCGCGGCCCGGCAGGCCCGGCCGACCAAGACCGAGGACGTCTCGATGGCGGTCGTCACCTTCGAGAACGGCGCGGTGGCGTCGATCGTCAACTCGCTCGTCTCGCCGCGGCAGACGTCCCAGCTCCGCTTCGACTACGAGAACGCGACGGTCGAGCTGGAGCACCTCTACGGCTACAAGAACGAGGACTGGACGATCACGCCGGCGCCTTCGCAGGATGCGGTGGCATCGGCCTGGTCCGCCGACCTGCCCGCGGTCCCGAGTGGGCACACCGCCCAGCTCAACGCCGTACTGGACGCACTGACGGCCGGCTCGGAGGCGCCCGTCCCGCTCGCGGAGGCCCGGAACACGATCGAGCTCGCGGCCGCCATCTACGCCTCCGCCTTCACCGACAAGCCGGTGCGTCGCGGTGAGCTGACCCGGGGTACGCCGTACGCACACCGGATGGGCGGCCCAGGCGCTCCCTGGTAACCGCCCATACCAGGTGGAACAGCGCGGTCAGGGCCGCTTCGTCCGCGCGCCGCAGCCGGCCCCACAAGTCCCGGTTCGAGCGGACGGTCTGCCCTGGGCTGTCACCCATCAGCACCCCCAGCATTGGTGTCCTCATACCCGGGAGAGTCCGGCCGTCAGGAGGCGGTTCCCGCCAGCTCTCGCGGCCAGTCGCGGCAGTGCAGCACGTCGAGTCTGGAGACCGCGCGGGTGAGCGCGACGTACAGCCGGTTCAGGCCGCGCGGCTCGGCTCCGATGATGTCGGCCGGCTCGATCACGATGACGTGGTCGTACTCGAGCCCCTTCGCCAGGCTCGCCGGTACGAGGGCCACCCGCCCGTCCTCCTCGGGCCGAGCGGCCGCGATCCCAGCGGCCTTCAGTCCGTCCGCCAGAGCGCCGATCCAGTCGTCCGCCGCGATCACCCCGATCGACCCCTCCTGCTCGAGCGCTGCCTGTACGGCGTCGACGCAAGCGACCGTGAGGTCGTCGGCTCGGGTGACGACCAGTCGGCCGTCGGTGCGGAACGACGTGGTCCGCGGGACGTCGACCGAGAGCCTGCTGAGCAGACGGTTCGCCAGCTCGACGACGGCCGCCGGGACGCGGTATCCGGTCGTCAGGGCGAGCTGTTCCGCCTGCGGTTTGCCGAGGTGGGAGAGCTGTTCGCTCCACGCCCGCGCGGCCCAGGGCGTCGTACCTTGGGCCAGATCGCCGAGCACAGTGAGGGAGCTGTGTTCGCTGCGGCGGGCGATCGCGCGGCATTGCATGGGGGAGAGGTCCTGGGCTTCGTCGACGATCACGTGGCCGTACGTCGGCCCGCGTTCGAGCAGCGCGCCGACCTCGTCCAGGAGGATCGCGTCGGCGGCGGTCCAGCGGGCGCTCTTCGCTTTGCGCGGACGCTTCCAGGCGATGGCGTCCTGCTCGTCGGCGGTCAGGATGCCGCGCGCGGCGGGTGCCAGGAGATCGCGATTGCTCAGGAGCTCGGCGAGGAGTTCGTCGGCCTTCGCGTTCGGCCAGACGGCGTCGACCGCCGGCGTGGCGGCGCGGGCCATGCGGCGCAGCCAGACGGCGTTGCAGTTCTGGCCGCGCGCCTCGGCCTGCCGTTGCAGCGCGGCCACGATCCGCGAGATCACCCGCTCCCGTCCGATCAGGTACGTCGCCGCATCCGCTCGCGCCTCGGTGACCATCTCGTCGAACTCGTGCTGGTCGACCCGCCACTTGTACGACTCGTCCGGCACCACGACCGCTTCCTCGGGCCGTCCGATCCGTGCGTAGACGGCATTCCGCAGTACGTCGGCCATCCGCGGATCGTGCTTGACCCGAGCCGCCGCCGGCTCGTCCGTCCCCTTGATCCGGTCGCCGCCGAGCAACTCCTCGATCGTGGTCTGCTCGACGTCGACCTCACCGAGCGTCGGCAGCACTGCGGAGATGTAGTGCAGGAACGCCTTGTTCGGCCCGAGCACGAGCACGCCGTTCCGCTGCAGCCGGCTCCGATGCGCATAGAGCAGGTACGCCGCCCGGTGCAGACCGACCGCGGTCTTCCCGGTCCCGGGTGCACCTTGGACACAGACCGACACCTCGAGCTCGGTGCGGACCACTTCGTCCTGCTCCGGCTGAATGGTCGCCACGATGTCGCGCATCGGCCCGACCCGGGCCCGCTCGATCTCCCGCCGTACGAGTTCACCGGCGCCCGATCGCTCACCGGCTCGCAGGTGCTCGTCCTCGAAGCCGGTGAGCTGGTTGGTGGACCAGCCGAAGCGGCGGCGGGTCTTGATACCGCGAGGGTCGACGGTCGAGGCGCGGTAGAAGGCGGTCGAGACCGGTGCACGCCAGTCGATCACCAGGGGAGGGCGGCCGATGGCGTCGGAGATGTGGCGGCGGCCGAGGTAGTAGCCCTGCGCCCGGTGGTCGCCGGCCGTCGCGTCGTCGCCGTACTGGATCAGGCCGAAGAAGGGCGGAGTGTCGTCCTCCTCGCTCAGGTCGCGGGCGAGGGTCTTGAGGTAGTAGCCGAGGCGCTCGGCCGTGTACCGGTCGCCCCAGGTGTCCGCGCCGATGACCACGTTCTCCCGAGCGCCCGCGACCATCCGGGCCAGGGCCTCCCGGCACCGGTCGGCGTACCCGCGCTCGTCGTCCAGCCCCCGCATCGCACTCCTTCGAAAAGTTAACCCGGTTAATGTTTTGTCCAGGTTAACACTTTGCTATCGTCGACCGCATGACCGGACTGCGCGCGCGGAAGAAGCAGCAGACCCACGACGCGCTCTCCCAGGCGGCGATCGCGCTCTTCCTCGAGCGCGGCTTCGACGAGGTCTCGGTCGCCGACATCGCCGCGGCCGCCGACGTCTCCAAGCCGACCCTCTTCAAGTACTTCGCGACCAAGCAGGACCTGGTTCTGCACCGCATCGCCGACCACCAGCACGAGGCCGCCCGCGTGGTCCGATCCTCGTCCGCCCCACCCATCGAGGCGCTGAGAGACCATTTCCTCACCGGCCTGACGCAGCGAGACCCCGTCACCGGCCTGAACGACCACCCCGATGTCCTCGCCTACTACGACCTCGTCTTCTCGACGCCGGCCCTGGCCACCCGGGTGCGCGAGTTCATGGACGCCGACGAGGACGCGCTCGCCGAAGCCCTCGGCGGCGATACCGACGCCGAGTTCACCGCAGCCCAGGTGCTCTCGCTCCAGCGCGTCCTGTCCCGCCGCAACTGGTCCGCGATCGCCGCCGGCCGATCCGCCGCCGAGCGCTACCCGGACGCGGTGGCCGAGGCGAACGCGGCCTTCGCGAGGCTCTAGGGTTGTCGTGTGACTGACGTGACTGGGCGACGCGTGCTGGTGCTGAACGGGCCGAACCTCGGGCGGCTGGGGTCGCGGGAGCCGGAGAAGTACGGTACGACGAGGTTCGCCGATCTGGTCGCGGAGTGCGAGAAGACCGGCGCCGAGCTCGGGTTGCAGGTCGACGTCCGGCAGACCGACGACGAGGCCGAGCTGGTCGGCTGGCTGCACGAGGCAGCCGACGGCAAGCTCCCGGTCGTGCTCAACCCGGCCGCGTTCACGCACTACTCCTACTCACTGCGCGACGCCTGCGCCCAGCGGACCGCGCCGTTGATCGAGATCCACCTCACCAACCCCGCGACCCGCGAGGAGTTCCGGCACACCAGCGTCGTGGCCGGCGTGGCCACCGGCACCATCGCCGGTTTCGGCATCGACTCCTACCGGCTCGCGCTGCGCGCGATCAGCTCGCTGGCGGACTGACACAACCAATCTGCCCTTTCGGGCATCTAGCAGGTGTGGGCAGGTCCTGGCCGGCACCGGTTTTAAGGCTGGCTGAAGGTTCGGGCGCACGATCGGAATCGACGATGCGGGGGTTCGTATGACAGCGGAGTCGGTCCGTTCCGTTCATCAACGCTCTGGGGGAGTGATGAGTATGACGACGCAACAACGTATTCCTGTCTGGGTGAAGGCCCTCGACCCGCTGTCGCAGTTCGGGTTGGTGCACGCGCTCAGGCATCGGCCGGAGGTCGTCCTGATCACCGACGCCGACCTGGCCGATCAGCGCACTGCCCCGCCAGTGGTCGCGTTGATCGCCGTCGATTCGCTGGACTCGGCTGCCGTCCAGGTGCTCCGTTCGGCGACGTTACGGGGGTGTCGCCGGACGGCGCTGATCAGCAGCACGATCGACGACGACGCGCTGATGACCGCGGTCGAGCTCGGGGTGTCCGGCGTGCTTCGGCGTACCGAGGCGACGGCCGACCGCATCGTGCACCTGCTGCAGGTCGCCGCCGCGGGAGACGGCAGCCTGCCGCCGGATCTGCTGGGCCGGTTGCTCGGACAGGTGTCGCGGGTGCAGCGGCACGTGCTGGCACCGCGCGGCCTGTCCCACACCGGTCTGTCCGACCGCGAGACGCAGGTCCTGCGGCTCGTGGCCGACGGCAAGGACACCCAGGAGATCGCGCGGGAGCTGTCCTACTCGGAGCGGACGGTCAAGAACGTCCTGCACGACGTGACCAGCCGCCTGCAACTGAAGAACCGCTCGCACGCCGTCGCCTACGCCCTGCGCGAGGGCCTCATCTAGGAGCCGACGGTGAACCGGCGGCCGACGTGTTGTGCGCGCTCGGCCTCGTCGACGAGCGCGATGGCGAAGTCCTCCATCGAGAGGTACGACGTGCCGTCGTCGGCCGTCACCAGGTGGTCGACGCCCAGCCGGTAGCCGCCGGTCCGGGAGCCTGGTTCGAGCAGTGCCGGGGGACTGACATAGGTCCAGTCCACGTCGGTGCTCGCTCGGACCAGGTCGAACTGCTCGTTGCAGGCAAGGGCGATCGGACGCAGCTCCACGGGGAAGTCCGGCGACTCCACGAGCATCACCTCGGAGCCGGGAACGATCAGGCTGGCCGCTCCGCCGACCAGGATGAGTCGCACAGCGCTGGACCGCAGACCGATCAGCAGGCCCTTGGCGGCCTGGACCAGCTCGCCCTCCTGGCCGGGCCGTGGCCGGGTCGCGCTGATGACGAGGTCGTGGTCCTGGCTCAGCCTGGCGACGTCGTCCGGGTCCGAGGCATCGCCCTGCACACAGTGAGCGGAGGCGGTCCGGCTGACCGGCGTCACCTGGTGGCCGCGGGCAACTGCTTCCTGGACGACCCGGCTGCCGACGGCACCGGTGGCTCCGAAAACGAGGATGCGCATGGTCAGCACCTTTCCGCGGCGGGGACCAGCACTCGGGGCGCGGCGGCCTTCCGCTTGATCTGGGCGCTGATCAGCGCCGCGAGGACGACGAGTCCGCCGATGACTTGAGGAGTGGTCAGTCGCTGGTCCAGTACGAGCCAGCCGATGATGGTTGCCGTCACCGGGCTCAAGAGCAGCAGGAACGTGGCATCCGTGGGGGAGAGGTCCCGGATCCCCCGGAACCACAGGGCATACGCCACCGCCGAGCCGAGGATCGTCAGGTACGCGTAGCCAAGAATGTTCTGGGCAGTCATCGCCGGCGGCGCTCCCTCGGCCAGGTAGGCGACCGGCAGCAGGACCAGTCCACCGGCGACCAGTTGCCAGCCGGTCGTGGCCAGTAGGGGAGCCGGTGAGGTCCAGCGCTTGCTCAGTACGACGCCGAACGCCATCACCACCGCACCGGCGAGTGCTGCGACCACGCCCAAGGTGTCGAGGCGCGCGCCGGCTCGCAGTACCAGCAGGCCGACACCGAACACGCCGGCGATCGCCGCCAGGACAGTGCGCAGCGAGAGCCGCTGACGCAGCAGACCGGTCGACAGCAGGGCCACGAACAGCGGCTGGATCGCTCCGACCGTCGCGGCCACGCCGCCCGGCAGCCGGTAGGCGCCGACGAACAGCAGTGCGTTGAAGGCCCCGATGTTGAGCGTTCCGAGGATTAGTGACCGCCACCACCAACTACCGCGCGGCAGCACGCGAGTGATGGCGACCAGGAGGAGACCGGCCGGCAGCGTGCGGATCAGCGCGGCGAGGAACGGACGGTCGGGTGGAAGGAACTCTGTGGTCACCAGGTAGGTGGTGCCCCAGAGCATCGGCGTGATCGCCGTGATCAGAAGGAGGGTGACTCGATTGCTTAGCACTAAGATAAAGTATCTCAGCGCTAAGCAATCTTCAATCCCTCAGCGCTAAGCGATCTGGACTACGCTGAACAGATGGCAGATCACGTCGACCTGGTGCTCGAGCAGTGGGGCGAGCAGCGGCCGGACCTGGACGCGTCGCCGATGGGAGTGGTGGGCCGGGTGGGCCGGCTCAACCAGCTCTTCGACGGTGAGCTTCGGCGCAACTTCGCCCGGTACGACCTCGACCGCGCGTCGTTCGACGTGCTGGCGACGTTGCGGCGCAGCAACGCCGAGCACAGCCTGACCCCGGCCGGTCTGATGCGGTCGTCGATGGTCACGTCCGGCGCGATCAGCCAGCGACTGGATCGGCTCGAGGCGCGCGGTCTGGTCACCCGGACGCCGAGCGAGACCGATGGGCGTGGCGTCCGGGTGGCGCTGACCGAGCAGGGCCTGCAGCTGATCGACACGGTGCTGCCGGCCCACATCGAGACCGAGAACGAGCTGCTGGCCGGGCTGTCCGTGGCCGAGCGGGAGCAGTTCGTCGGCCTGCTGCGGACGCTGCTCGAGTCGCTCGGGGACAAGAGGGACTGAGGCCATGGGTGCCGACGACTCGCTCCGGGCCGAGTCGTTCCGCGCGGCCCTGACCCGGCAGCTGGTTGCCGAAGGCACCATTCGGGACGAGCGGGTGGCGGCCGCGTTCCGGACCGTGCCGCGGCACCTGTTCGTCCCGCAGGCGCCGTTGGACCGGGCGTACGCCGACGACGTCGTCCTGATGAAGCGGAACGAGGCCGGGATCGCGATCAGCTCGGTGTCGCAGCCGAGCATCGTCGCGCTGATGCTCGAACAGGCCGGGGTCCGGCCCGGTGATCACGTCCTCGAGATCGGGTCCGGCGGCTACAACGCGGCGCTGCTGCGCGAGCTGGCCGGGCCGAAGGGGTCGGTGACCACGGTCGACATCGATCCCGAGGTCACCGACCGGGCCCGCGTGGTGCTGGATTCCGCCGGGTACGACGACGTCCGGGTGGTGCGGGCGGACGGTGAGTTCGGCGTGCCGGAGGGCGCGCCGTACGACCGGATCGTGGTGACGGTGACGGCGTGGGACATCGCGCCGGCCTGGATCGACCAGCTCCGGCCCGGCGGGCGGATCGTCGTACCGCTGCGGCTGCGGGGTCAGACCCGGTCGATCGCGTTCGATCGGGTGGACGACCATCTGGAGAGCCGGTCGACGACGCTGTGCGGGTTCGTGTCCATGCAGGGCGCCGGGGCGAGCTACGAGCGGGTCGTACCGATCGCGGCGGACGAGGTGTACGTCAGCTTCGACGAGGACCAGGAGTTCGAGGCGTATCCGTACGAGGGCGTCCTGGATCAGCCGCGCGAGCAGGTCTGGTCAGGTGTCGTGATGAACCGCGAGGAGCCGCTCTCCGACCTCAACCTCTGGCTCGCGGCGACCATCTCCGGGTACTGCGCTCTGTCCGCGGAGCGGTCCGCGCAGACAGCCGCGCCGACGCCGCGATGGGGAGCCGCAGCGGTGGCGACTTGGGACAGTGTCGCTTATCTGACGTCCTGTCCGGCCCGGCGCAGACCGCTGTCGTTCGTGGAGCTGGGGGTCAACGGGCACGGGCCGGAGGCCGTTGAGTTGATGGATCGGCTGGTCGACCAGTTGCGGGTCTGGGACTCGCATCACCGGCACGGGCCGGGGCCGTCGTTCCAGGTCTACTTGGCCCGGGACGCCGTACCCGCCGGGTTCCGGATCGCTCGGCGGCACGGGTGCTTCGTCGTCAACTGGGCTGATTAGTTCCGGGGCGCGGAGCGTTCCGGACCGTCTGCCAGAGCTCGTCGATGTCGGAGCGATCGTCGGGCTCGGGAGTGTCCACCCAGCCGCTGGCCCAGGTGTCCTCCTCGCGGTCCAGATCGAAGATCGACTCGGCGAACGCGGCCGAACCGACGTACCGGGTCTCGGATTCCGCCGGCTCGGATTCGAGGCGGATTCGACCGGCTCGGAGGTCGTCGACGACGGCCGTGGCGAGGCGGGTTGCTGATCCGCCGGTGCGACCAGGGAGCGGGCGTACTCCTGCGCCTCGAGGATGCCCAGGTCCTGCTCGTCGCAGAGCAGCCGGATGGCGGCCACCTCGCTGCCGGCGTTCATCAACTCCCGCACCCGGGTGTCGGTGTCCTTCTTGGGCGTCGGCAGATTGTTCTGCGGCGGCCGGTGCCCCTGCGGCGGTCCGTACGACGGCAGCCACTGAGCCGGCGGCGGCTGGTACTGACCCGGCGGCGGTTGGTACCGAGCCGTGGGGTGGGTGAACTGGCCGTGGGGCTGGGTCGGCTGGTTGAAGCCCTGCTGGGACTGGATCCGCTCGATCAGCTTCTGCACGCGGGCATTGGGCTCGCCGGGTTTCGACGACTGCTTGGCCTTGGCGACCAGGCTGACGACGATCATGATCACGATGAAGATCGCGAACTCCACGGTGCCTCCCGGCGTCCTGGCTGTCACTCCGGACTGCCAGCGTAAGGCCCGCCGGGGGCCGCGGGCCGCAGCCCGGGAGTCGCGGAATCGGAGGAACGGGCAGGTGACCGCTACAATCCGGTGTTACCGCTGATCGATCTCGAAGGGCTCACCCGCGTGGCAACGACGAACGACCTCAAGAACGGCATGGTGCTCGACCTGGACGGGCAGCTGTGGTCCGTCGTCTGGTTCCAGCACCACAAGCCCGGCAAGGGCGGCGCCGTCGTCCGGACCAAGCTGAAGAACGTGCTGTCCGGCAAGGTGGTCGACAAGACTTTCAACGCGGACGTCAAGGTCGAGGTCGCGACCGTCGACAAGCGCGACATGACGTACCTGTACAACGACGGCTCGGCGTACGTGTTCATGGACAAGTCGACGTACGACCAGCTGCAGATCCAGCCCGAGGTGGTCGGCGACGCCTCCCACTTCCTGCTGGAGAACCAGGACGCCATCGTCGCGGTCCACGACGA
Organism: uncultured Actinomycetota bacterium; assembly: GCA_963748245.1. Lineage (GTDB taxonomy): Bacteria > Actinomycetota > Actinomycetes > Propionibacteriales > Kribbellaceae > Kribbella. Next base: position 178,536 of record CAVVIA010000001.1, read on the forward strand.
CCTGCCGCTGTACGTCGAGCTCCCGGCCTCGGTCGAGCTCACGGTCGAGTACACCGAGCCGGGTCTGCAGGGCGACCGCTCCAGCGGCGGCACCAAGCCGGCCAAGCTGGAGACCGGCTACGACATCCAGGTCCCGCTGTTCCTGACCACGGGCGAGAAGGTCAAGGTCGACACCCGCACGGGTGACTACCTCGGTCGCGTCACTTCCTGACTGCCGCAGGTTCGATAGAGAGCTGACAACAGAACATGTCTGCCCGTAGCAAGGCCCGCAAGCGCGCACTGGACGTGCTGTACGAGTCGGAGGTCAGGGGCCTGCCGGTCGGCGGCACCTTGTCCGACCGGGTGGCCGACAACGATCCGCCGGTGAACGAGTTCACCGTGGCGCTGGTCGAGGGCGTCGCGAAGCACATCGACGTGATCGACGAGCTGCTGGAGACCCACTCGGTCGGCTGGTCGTTGGACCGGATGCCGGCCGTGGATCGCAACATCCTGCGGATCGGAAGCTACGAGCTGTTGTTCGACGACCAGGTGCCGGACGTGGTCGCGGTGAGCGAGGCGGTCGCGCTGGCGCGGGATCTGTCCACCGACGAGTCGCCGGCGTTCGTGAACGGGCTGCTGGCCCGGCTGTTGCAGCTCAAGCCCACCCTCGGCGTCTGAGGGGGCGAGGGGGGCGAGCCCCTCGGGAATTCCTGGAATCAAGGCCCGGTGACCGTCTCGGTACGGTCCCGGGCCGGCTCTGCGTCCCCGTTGGTTCGGCGCGGGAAACGGCCCCGGCCAGGGTGCGGCAGGAGAGGTGGTTCCTGCCGCGATGGTGCGTCGTACTGCGGACTGCGTTGTGTCCTGACTGAGGAAGGCGGGCGGCCGCGGGCCAGCTGCTACGAGCCCCGACCGTCTCTGCTGCCTTCTTCGATCAGGCGCCGGCTGCCTCGGTCTCCTCGACGTCGCCCTTGGCCTCCGGGTTCAGAACTCCCCAGGAGATGAAGCGCTCGGTCAGAGTCGTGGGCGACTCGTCGTAGATCACGGCGAGGGTGCGCATGTCGTCCTGCCGGATCGACAGCACCTTGCCGTTGTAGTCCCCGCGCTGAGCCTGGATCGTGGCCGCGTACCGCGTCAGCGGACCGGCCTCGCTCGCGTCGAGGTGTTGCAGGGCCTCCAGGTCGAGGATCAACCGGGGCGGAGCGGCAGCCGCGGCCGCCGCGCTGGCGGAACCGGGCAGCAGTTCACGGATCGGCACACCGTAGAAATCGGCGAGCTCCGCGAGCTTCTGGACCGTGACGGCTCGATCGCCGCGCTCGTACGAGCCGACGACGACCGCCTTCCAGCGACCCTTGGACTTCTCTTCCACGCCATGCAGCGACAACCCTTGCTGCTGGCGGATGGCACGCAACTTGCCACCCAGTGTCTTCGCGTATTCGCTAGGCACGCTGGTTCTTCCCTCCGACTAGTTTCGTCATGTCCGGCCCGCCGGAACGGGTCGGTTGGCCACACGGTTTACCAAGACCCCCCTCGGTTACACAGAGTAACAATATTCTGGGCCGGAGGCCAGCGTCAAGACGGCGTGTCACATCCGATACCATGTCAAGCGGTCCGAACGTCCTTTAAAGACCCGTCCAGAGAGGCGGGAAAGGAGGAACGGTAGCGATGAACCATGCCCAGAGCGACGCCCGGAAAACGGCGCCGCGCACGGTCCTGGACGCTTCCGACATTTCCCGGGCACTGACCCGGATCGCCCACGAGATCCTCGAGCGCAACCGCGGTGCCGACCCCGTCGTCCTGCTCGGCATCCCCACTCGCGGCGTCGGCCTGGCCGCCCGCATCTCGGCCCGGATCGCGGCCGTCGAGGGGCAGAGCGTGCCGACAGGGTCACTCGATGTGACGATGTACCGCGACGACATCGGTCTCAAACCACCCCGCGGCCTCGAACACACCGACATCCCGGCCGACGGGATCGACGGCAAGGTCGTCGTCCTGGTCGACGACGTGCTGTTCTCCGGCCGCACCATCCGGGCCGCGCTGGACGCGATCGGCGACATCGGCCGGCCGCGCGCCGTCCAGCTCGCCGTCCTGGTCGACCGCGGTCACCGCGAACTGCCGATCCGCGCCGACTACGTGGGCAAGAACCTGCCCACCTCCCTGGTCGAGCGCGTCACCGTCCACCTGACCGAGTACGACGGTGCCGACGCCGTCCTGATCGCCGACAGGACAGACACCGACAAAAAGGGCACCGACAAGACAGGGGCGGGGGCGAAGGCATGAAGCATCTGTTGAGTGCGGGGGATCTGTCCCGCGACGAGGCGAACCTGATCCTCGACACGGCCGAGGAGATGCGGTCGCTGGCCGACCGGCCGATCAAGAAGCTGCCGGCGCTGCGCGGCCGGACCGTGGTGAACCTGTTCTTCGAGGACTCCACCAGGACCCGGATCTCGTTCGAGGCGGCCGCCAAGCGGCTGTCCGCCGACGTGATCAACTTCTCCGCCAAGGGCTCCAGCGTCAGCAAGGGCGAGAGCCTGAAGGACACCGCGCTCACGCTGCAGGCGATGGGCGCCGACGGTGTCGTCTGCCGGCACGGCTCGTCCGGCGCTCCGCACCTGCTCGCCACCTCGGGCTGGATGACCGGCGCGGTGGTCAACGCCGGCGACGGGACGCACGAGCACCCGACCCAGGCTCTGCTCGACGCGTTCACGATGCGCCGCCACCTCGGCTCGCTGGAGGGCCGCCGGATCACCATCGTCGGCGACGTCCTGCACTCGCGGGTGGCCCGGTCGAACGTGCTGCTGCTGTCGACGCTCGGCGCCGACGTCACCGTGGTCGCGCCGCCGACGCTGCTCCCGGTCGACATGCGCAACTGGCCGTGCGCCACGTCGTACGACTTCGACGCGGTGCTGGCGAAGAGCGACGCGGTGATGATGCTGCGGGTGCAGCGGGAGCGGATGAACGACGCGTTCTTCCCGAGCGCCCGCGAGTACAGCCGCCGCTACGGGCTCGACGTCCATCGGATGGCACAGCTGCCGGACGAGGCGCTCGTGCTGCACCCCGGCCCGATGAACCGCGGCATGGAGATCAGCGCCGAGGTCGCCGACTCCACCCGCTCGGTGATCGTCGAACAGGTCACCAACGGCGTGGCCATCCGCATGGCCGTCCTGTACCTACTGCTGTCCGGAAGCAACGAAGAGGAGTCCATCGCATGACCGCGTACCTGATCACCGGAGCGAAGATCGTCGGCGGTGAGGTGGCGGACCTGCTGATCGACAACGGCGAGATCGTTGCCGTCGGCACCAACCTCGACACTGCCTCAGGACGTCGAGACGATCGATGCCCAGGGGCTGGTCGCGCTGCCGGGGCTGGTCGATCTGCACACCCACCTGCGGGAGCCCGGCCGGGAGGACGCGGAGACGGTCCTCACCGGGACTCGCGCGGCCGCGCTCGGCGGGTTCACCGCGGTGTTCGCGATGGCCAACACCGATCCGGTGGCCGACACCGCCGGAGTCGTCGAGCAGGTCTGGCGCCTCGGTCGCGAAGGCGGGTACGCCGACGTCTACCCGATCGGCGCCGTCACGGTCGGCCGGCTGGGGACTCAGCTCGCGGAGCTGGGCGCGATGGCGGACTCGGCGGCACGGGTCCGGGTGTTCTCCGACGACGGCGACTGCGTGTGGGATGCCGCCCTGATGCGTCGCGCACTCGAGTACGTGAAGGCGTTCGGCGGCACGATCGCCCAGCACGCGCAGGAGCCGCGGCTCACCCAGGGCGCGCAGATGAACGAGGGCGCGCTGTCCGGCGTCCTCGGCCTGACCGGCTGGCCGAGTGTCGCGGAGGAAGCGATCATCGCCCGCGACATCCTGCTGAACGCGCACGTCGGCTCGAAGCTGCACATCTGCCACCTGTCCACCAAGGGCTCGGTGGAGATCGTCCGGGCGGCGAAGCGGCGCGGGTTCGAGGTGACCGCCGAGGTGACCCCGCACCACCTGCTGCTGACCGAGGAGCTGGCCGCCTCCTACAACCCGGTCTTCAAGGTGAACCCGCCGCTGCGGACCAAGGAGGACGTCGAAGCGGTCCGCGAGGGCCTGGCCGACGGCACCATCGACATCGTCGCCACCGACCACGCGCCGCACCCGGTCGAGGACAAGGACTGCGAGTGGAGCGCGGCCGCGTTCGGCATGACCGGCCTGGAGACGGCGCTGAGCGTGGTCCAGCACGCGATGATCGACACCAAGCTGATGACATGGGCCGACCTGGCCGACCGGATGAGCTACCGGCCGGCCGCGATCGGCCAGGCCGGCGACCACGGTCGGCCGCTCGAGGCGGGTGCGCCGGCGAACGTCGTCCTGGTGGATCCGGCGGCCGAGCGGACCGTCGTACCGGGGGAGTCGGCGTCGCTGTCGCGGAACACGCCGTTCGACGGGATGACGCTGCCGGGCAAGGTGGTGGCGACGTTCCTGCGGGGTACGCCGACCGTCCTCGACGGGAAGCTGGCTCGGTGAAGGCCTTCCTGGGCATTCTCGGCACGCTGCTGGTGATAGCGGCGGCCTACTACGGCATGTTCCGGGGCTGGCGGAACCGTCAGTCCCGGCAGGCCGATCTCGCGCCGCTGCCGGACGTACCGGCCGACGACAAGACGCGAGGCGTGGAGGGTGTGTACGTCGCGACCACGGCGGCAGGCGACTGGATGGACCGGATCGCCGTGCACGAACTGGGTGTCCGCAGTACCGCGGACCTGGCCGTCAGTGAGGCCGGCCTGATCTTCCACCGGCAAGGGGCGGCGGATGTGTTCATCCCCGTGGACCACCTGACCGGCGTCCGGACCGACCGCGGCATCGCCGGCAAGGTGACCGCGGAGAAGTCCGGCCTGGTGGTGGTCACCTGGAACCACGACGGCCGCGCGCTCGACACCGGGTTCCGGCCCCGCCGGAAGGCAGACACCGCCCCCCTGACCGAATCCATCTCGACCCTGATCGGAGCCGAGCAAAGATGAGCCAGCCCGCATTGCTGGTCCTCGAGGACGGCCGGTCGTTCGCCGGTACGTCGTACGGAGCGACCGGCGAGACGTTCGGCGAGGCGGTGTTCACCACCGGGATGACCGGCTACCAGGAGACGCTGACCGACCCGTCGTACCACCGGCAGATCGTCACCCAGACCGCGCCGCACATCGGCAACACCGGGATCAACGACGAGGACGACGAGTCGCAGCGGATCTGGGTGGCCGGGTACGTCGTCCGCGACCCGGCCCGGGTTCCGTCGAACTGGCGCGCGACGCGCTCGCTCGACGACCAACTGAAGGGCCAGGGCATCGTCGGGATCTCCGGGATCGACACCCGGGCGCTGACCCGGCACCTGCGCGAGCGCGGCGCGATGCGAGCGGGCATCTCCACCGAGCTCCTCGACCCGGACGCGCTGCTGGAGAAGGTGCTGCAGCAGCCGCCGATGGTCGGTGCGGACCTGGCCTCCGAGGTCACGACGTTCGAGCCGTACGTCGTCCCCGCGGAAGGCGACAAGCGGTTCACGGTCGTCGCGCTCGACCTGGGGATCAAGTCGATGACGCCGAAGCGGATGGCCGAGCGCGGCATCGAGGTGCATGTGCTGCCGGCCACCGCCTCGCTGGAGGAGGTGCTGGCGGTGAACCCGGACGGCATCTTCATGAGCAACGGTCCGGGCGACCCGGAGACGACCGAGCACCCGACGGACCTGCTGAAGGCGCTGCTGGAGCGGAACACGCCGTACTTCGGGATCTGCTTCGGCAACCAGGTGTTCGGCCGCGCGCTCGGACTGGGCACGTTCAAGCTCAAGTACGGGCACCGCGGGATCAACCAGCCGGTGCTCGACCGGGCCACCGGGAAGGTGGAGATCACCGCGCAGAACCACGGTTTCGCGGTGGACGCGCCGATCGAGGAGACGGTCGAGACGCCGTACGGGACGGCCGAGGTGAGTCACGTGTCGCTCAACGACAACGTGGTCGAAGGGCTGAAGCTGACCGGCAAGGACGGCCGGGTGCTGGCCTTCTCGGTCCAGTACCACCCCGAGGCGGCGGCCGGTCCGCACGACTCGGCGTACCTGTTCGACCGGTTCGTTGAACTGATGGAGGGGCGGGCCTGATGCCACGTCGTACAGACATCGAGTCGGTGCTGGTCATCGGCTCCGGTCCGATCGTGATCGGCCAGGCCTGCGAGTTCGACTACTCCGGCACCCAGGCGTGCCGGGTGCTCAGGGAGGAGGGCTTCCGCGTCGTCCTGGTGAACTCGAACCCGGCCACGATCATGACCGACCCCGAGTTCGCCGACGCCACCTACGTCGAGCCGATCACGCCGGAGTACGTCGAGAAGGTGATCGAGAAGGAGCGGCCGAACGCGCTGCTCGCCACCCTCGGCGGCCAGACCGCCCTGAACGCGGCGATCGCGCTGCACGACAACGGCGTCCTGGAGAAGTACGGCGTCGAGCTGATCGGTGCCTCCGTCGACGCGATCCAGCGCGGCGAGAACCGGGAGTCGTTCAAGCAGATCGTCGAGAAGCTCGGCGCGGAGGTCGCGCGGTCGCGGATCTGCCACACCCTCGACGACGTCTTCGGGCGCGGCCGGCGAGCTCGGCTACCCGCTGGTGGTGCGGCCGTCGTTCACGATGGGCGGCGTCGGCTCCGGGATGGCGTACGACGAGGCCGACCTGCGCCGGATCGCCGGCGCCGGACTGCACGCCAGCCCGACCACCGAGGTGCTGATCGAGGAGTCGATCCTCGGCTGGAAGGAGTACGAGCTGGAGGTGATGCGCGACAAGGCCGACAACGTCGTGATCATCTGCTCGATCGAGAACGTCGACCCGATGGGCGTGCACACCGGCGACTCGGTCACGGTCGCCCCGGCGATGACGCTGACCGACCGCGAGTACCAGGTGATGCGGGACCTGGCCATCGGCATCATCCGCGAGGTCGGCGTCGACACCGGCGGCTGCAACATCCAGTTCGCGGTCGACCCGGCCGACGGCCGGCTGATCGTGATCGAGATGAACCCGCGGGTGTCCCGCTCGTCCGCGCTGGCGTCGAAGGCGACCGGCTTCCCGATCGCCAAGATCGCCGCCAAGGTCGCGATCGGCTACACCCTGGACGAGATCCCGAACGACATCACCCGGCAGACGCCGGCCAGCTTCGAGCCGACGCTGGACTACGTGGTGGTGAAGGTGCCGCGGTTCGCCTTCGAGAAGTTCCCGGCCGCGGACGCCACCCTGACCACGCACATGAAGAGCGTCGGCGAGGCGATGGCGATCGGCCGGAACTACACCGAGGCGCTGCAGAAGGCGCTCCGCTCGCTGGAGAAGCCGGAGGCCCGGTTCTCCTGGGCCGGTCAGCCCTCGACCGACCTGGAGTCGTTGCTGGAGGCAATCAAGACGCCGCAGGACGGCCGGCTGCGGATCATCATGGACTCGATCCGGGCGGGCGCGACACCGGAGCAGATCTTCGAGGCGACGCGCATCGACCCGTGGTTCGTCGACCAGCTGTACCTGATCCACGAGACCGCTCTGCAGGTTGCGGCCGCGCCCCGGCTCACGCCCGAGGTGATCAAGCTGGCCAAGCGGCACGGGTTCTCGGACCTTCAGCTGGCCGAGATCCGCGGGCTGACCGAGGACGTCGTCCGCGGGGTTCGCCAGGCGCTCGGGATCCGGCCGGTCTACAAGACGGTCGACACCTGTGCGGCCGAGTTCGCGGCCGAGACGCCGTACCACTACTCGTCGTACGACGAGGAGAGCGAGGTCGCGGCGCGGACCGAGCCGGCCGTGCTGATCCTGGGGTCGGGGCCGAACCGGATCGGGCAGGGGATCGAGTTCGACTACTCCTGTGTGCACGCGTCGATGGCGCTGCGCGAGGCCGGCTACTGCACCGTGATGGTGAACTGCAACCCGGAGACGGTCTCGACCGACTACGACACCTCCGACCGGCTGTACTTCGAGCCGCTCACCTGTGAGGACGTGCTCGAGATCGTGTACGCCGAGATGCAGGCCGGCCCGGTCGCCGGAGTGATCGTGCAGCTCGGCGGTCAGACCCCGCTGGGTCTGGCGCAGCGGCTCGCGGACGCCGGCGTACCGATCGTGGGCACGTCGCCGGAGGCGATCCACCTGGCCGAGGAGCGGGGTGCGTTCGGGAAGGTCCTCGCGGACGCGTCGCTGCCGGCGCCGAAGCACGGGACCGCGCTGTCCGCCGAGGCGGCGCAGCGGATCGCCGAGGAGATCGGCTTCCCGGTGCTGGTCCGGCCGTCGTACGTGCTGGGCGGCCGCGGGATGGAGATCGTCTACAGCTCGGCCGAGCTCGACGCGGCGCTGGAGCGGCTCGGCGGCGGTGAGGCGTTCGAGCACCCGGTGCTGATCGACCGGTTCCTGGACGACGCGGTCGAGATCGACGTGGACGGGCTGTTCGACGGCGACGAGTTGTTCCTCGGCGGCGTGATGGAGCACATCGAGGAGGCCGGGGTGCACTCCGGCGACTCGTCGTGTGCGCTGCCGCCGATCACGCTCGGGAACGCGGACATCGAGAAGATCCGGGTGTCGACCGAGGCGATCGCCCGCGGCGTCGGCGTCCGCGGCCTGCTGAACGTGCAGTACGCGCTGGCCGGTGACGTGCTCTACGTGCTGGAGGCGAACCCGCGCGCGTCCCGGACGGTGCCGTTCGTGTCGAAGGCGACCGCGACACCGCTGGCCAAGGCGGCGGCCCGGGTGATGCTCGGGGCAACGATCTCCGAACTGCGGGCCGAGGGCATGCTGCCGGCCACCGGCGACGGCGGCACGCTGCCGACCTCGACGCCGATCGCGGTGAAGGAGGCCGTGATGCCGTTCAACCGGTTCCGGACCATCGACGGCCGGTCGGTCGACACCGTGCTCGGGCCGGAGATGCGCTCGACCGGCGAGGTGATGGGCATGGACGACACCTTCGGTACGGCGTTCGCCAAGTCGCAGGCCGGCGCGTCACAGCCGCTGCCGGGCTCCGGCAAGGTGTTCGTGTCGGTGGCGAACCGGGACAAGCGGCACATGATCTTCCCGGTGAAGCGGCTGGCCGACCTGGGCTTCCAGATCTATGCGACCGAAGGTACGGCGGACGTGCTGCGGCGCAACGGGGTCGAGGCGGTCACGGTCCGCAAGAGCAGCCAGGGACCGGGCCCGAACGGCGAGCCGACGATCGTCCAGATGGTCCAGGACGGTGAGCTCAACCTGATCGTCAACACCCCGATCGGGATCACCAAGGGCGGCTCGCCGCGACTGGACGGGTACGAGATCCGCAGTGCGGCGGTGGCGCGCAACATCCCGTGCATCACCACGGTGCAGGGGCTGGCGGCCGCCGTGCAGGGGATCGAGGCTCAGCGGGGCGGGGACATCGGGGTCCGGTCGCTGCAGGACTGGGTGCCGAGGATCCGCGGTGTATAGCAAGGTGGTCCGGCCGGTGCTGTTCCGGCTGGGCAAGGGTGACGCGGAGGTCGCGCACGAGCGGACGTTGCAGGGGCTGCGGCTGCTGGGCCGCGTCCCTGGACTGAGCCGGTTGCCGGTCGGTTCGGAGCGGACGGTCTTCGGCGTCCGTTTCCCGGGTCCGGTCGGCCTGGCCGCGGGAATGGACAAGAACGGGCTCGCCCTGCGGGCCTGGCCGGCGCTCGGCTTCGGGTTCGTCGAGGTCGGCACCGTCACCGCGCATCCGCAGCCCGGGAACGAGAAGCCGCGATTGTTCCGGCTGGTCGAGCACGAGGCCGTGGTCAACCGGATGGGGTTCAACAACCTCGGCTCGGAGGCGCTGGCCGCGCGGCTGGCGGCGTACGGACCGCTCGGCTACCCGCTGGGGATCTCCATCGGGAAGTCGAAGGTGACCCCGCTCGAGGACGCCGTCGAGGACTACGTGACCTCGCTGCGACGGCTCTACCGGTACGGCGACTACTTCGCGGTCAACGTGAGTTCGCCGAACACACCGGGGCTGCGGGCGCTGCAGGACGCCGGGCACCTGCGGGAGCTGTTGACCGCGCTGCACGCCGAAGCGGCTGCGCTGAGCGTTGCCGGGATGGCGGGCAAGCCGATCCTGGTGAAGATCGCGCCGGACCTGACCTCGTCGGCGATCGACGAGTTGCTGCAGGTGTGCACCGACATCGGCGTTGCCGGGATCATCGCCACCAACACGACCATCGGCCGGCCAGGTGTCGAGTCCCATCCGCTGGCCGGAGAGACCGGCGGGCTGTCGGGCCGGCCGCTGACCGAGACGGCGGCCAAGACGGTCGCCCACATCCACGCGGAGACCGGGGGAGCGTTGCCGATCATCGGGGTCGGTGGGGTCCTCGAGCCGGCTGACGCGACCCGGCTCTTCGACGCCGGGGCCAGCCTGGTCCAGGTCTACACCGGGCTGATCTACCGCGGGCCCGGCCTTGTCCGCCGTATCAATCGAGGAGTGACATGAGCAACGAACCTTTCGGCGCCCGGCTCCGGGCGGCGATGGACACCCGCGGCCCGCTGTGCGTCGGGATCGACCCGCACGCGCACCTGCTGGACGCCTGGGGTCTCCCGGACACCCCGGAGGGCCTGGCGTCCTTCACGTACGGCGTGGTGGACGCGCTGGCCGCCCGGGTCGCAGTGTTCAAGCCGCAGTCGGCCTTCTTCGAGCGGTTCGGGTCGGCCGGGATCGCCGTCCTCGAGCAGGCGACGATCCGGATGCGGGACGCAGGGGCGCTGGTGATCATCGACGCGAAGCGCGGTGACATCGGGACGACGATGGCCGGCTACGCGTCGGCGTACCTGGCGGAGAAGGGGCCGCTGGCGTGTGACGCGCTGACGGTCAGCCCGTATCTCGGGTTCGGGTCGTTGCAGCCGGCCATCGACGAGGCCCGGGCGGCCGGGGCCGGGCTGTTCGTGCTGGCGCTGACGTCGAACCCGGAGGGGCCGCAGTTCCAGTCGGCCCGGACGGTGGCGGGTCCGACGGTCGCGGGCGCCGTACTCGACGGCTTGCGTGAGCTGAACGCGGATGCGGAGGGCCTGGGTTCGTTCGGGGCTGTGGTGGGCGCGACGATCGCCTCCACCGACGAGAACCTGGACGTCCGCGGGCCTTTGCTCGCTCCCGGGCTCGGTGCCCAGGGCGGGACGGCCGAGGGGCTGGCCAAGGTCTTCGGGTCGGCGGTGCGGAACGTCGTACCGTCGAACTCCCGGGAGATTCTCGGGGCCGGGCCGTCGGCCGGCGCGCTGCAGGACGCGGCCGATCGGGCGAACGACGCCTTCCGGAGCGTCCTGGGGTACTGACCGCGGCTACCGTTCTCGGTATGGATGCATTCGTGTCCGGCCTGGAGTTGAGCCGGCGGTTCTATACCGAGGCGGTCCGGCCGGTGCTCGCGGCGTCGTTCCCGGACCTGCCGTACGCCGCGGCGCTGCTCGGCCGGGGGTCGGAGGTGCTGGGCTTCGACGACGAGATGTCCGGGGACCACAACTGGGAGCCGCGGGTCGAGCTGTTCCTGCGCAAGGAGGACCGGACCCGGCACGGTGCCGCACTCGACGAGGTGCTGCGCCGGGATCTGCCGCCGGAGTTCGCGGAGCGGCCGACCGAGTTCGGGGTGCACACGATCCGGGGCTACTTCCTGGAGCAGTTGGACTTCGACGTGGAGAGCGAGATCGCGCCGCGGGACTGGTTGACGTTCCCGGAGCAGCACCTGCGGATGGTCACCGCGGGCGGGGTCTTCCACGACCAGGTGGGTCTGCAGGAGGTCCGCGACCGGTTCGCCTACTACCCGCGCGACATGTGGCTCTACCTGCAGATCGCGGCGTGGTGGCGGGTGCATCCGGAGATGAACGTGAACGGCCGGGCCGGGTTCGTGGGGGACGAGCTCGGGTCGGCGCTGATCGGGGTCCGGCTCGTGCACGACCTGATGCGGCTGTGCTTCCTGATGGAGCGGGAGTACGCGCCGTACTCGAAGTGGTTCGGTACGGCGTTCTCCCGGCTGTCCTGCGCCGACGAGTTGTCGCCGCTGTTCGAGAAGGTGCTCCGGACCTCGGGCTGGCAGGAACGCGAGGAAGCGTTGATGGCGGCGTACACGGGGGTGGCGGAGCTGCACAACAGGTTGCAGATCACTGCTCCGGTGACGACCGGCGTGGAGCAGATGTGGGGCCGGCCGTTCAAGGTCGTCTGGGGTGACTTCCCGGGTGCTTTGGTTGCCGAGATCAAGGATCCGGAGGTACGGCGGATCGCCGAGCGCTGGCCGGTCGGCGGGATCGACGAGATCAGGAACGTGCTCTGGGCGGCACGTGATCGCCGCCAGCTGCTCGCGCTGTTCGACTAGTCGTTGCGGTAGAGGCTGGTCAGCAGGGCGACAGCTGCCTGCGTGGCCGGGTGCGGGTCCTGCGGGTGCCAGATGAGGTGGACGTCGACCGGGGGCGCGTCGCGGACCGGGCGGTAGACGACGCCGTCGCGGCGGTACTGCGTCACGGTTGCGTGCGGGGTCAGGCCGACGCAGCGTCCGGAGGCGATGGCGGAGAGCCAGTCGTCGACGTCCTGGGTGTACTCGAGTTTCGGCCGTGCGTCCTCGGGCCAGAGGTCGGCCGTCGTACTCCCGGTCCGGCGGTCGATCACGAGGGTGCGGTCGCTGAGCTGGTCCAGGGTGAGGGTGCGCTTCGTCGCCAGTGGGTCGTCGGCGGCGAGAGCGCAGTACCTGCGTTCCTGCGCGACCGTCGTCTGCGCGAACCGGGTCTGGTCGACCTGCGTCCGCACGATCGCGAGATCGCACAGCCCTTCGGCCAGGCCGCCGGTGGCCGTGTTCGTCCGCACCAGTTGCAGCTCGATGTCCGGATGCTCGGCTGCCCATCGCCGCTGGAACTCGGCCGTGTACCTTCCGACCGCGGACCACGCGTGCCCGACCCGCAACCTGGTGTGCCCGGTTGTTGCCTCCCGCACCAATTCGTCCACCTCGGCCAGCACCTGCCGGGCCCGGGCCAGCACCTGTACGCCGATGGTCGTCGGGGTGATCGTCCGGCTGGTCCGATGCAACAGCCGGACCCCGAGCTCCCGCTCCAGGCTCAGCAGGTTCCGCGACACCGCCGCCTGCGAGACACCCAGCTCGATCGCCGCATCCGTGAACGTCCCCGCATCGACGATCCCCACCAGACACCGCAACTGCCTGAGCTCCACATCCATAACCCCAGCGTATAGATCCCACCCCACCTGCATTTTGCCTGAGCTGTCATGGACCACACGCTCGATCCATGACGACCGTGACCACCCAGCAGCCTGACCTGTCGGCGCAGCTTCTCGAGCCGGCTCGTGAGCGCCGCGTCGCCGGCGTCCTGATGATGCTGGGCAGTGGGCTGTCTACCCAGGTAGGGGCATCTCTGGGCGCCCTGGCGTTTCCGGTGGTTGGGCCGGTCGGGGTGGTGGCTGTTCGGCAGTGGGTGGCTGGGGTGGTGCTGGTTGCTGTCGGGCGGCCGAACCTGCGGGCGATCACCGCGAAGCAGTGGCGGCTGGTGTTGGGGCTGGCGGCGGTGTTCGCCGTGATGAACCTGTCGCTGTACACGTCGATCGACCGCGTCGGCCTCGGGCTCGCGGTGACGTTGGAGTTCCTGGGCCCGTTGGCGGTGGCGTTGCTGGGCTCGCGGCGCCTGATCGACCTCCTGTGCGCGCTGGCCGTGGCCCCGGCCGTCGTGCTGCTGACCCGCCCGCAGGCGACCACGGACTACCTGGGTGTCGGGCTGGGCTTGCTGGCAGCTTTCTGCTGGGCCTGCTACATCCTGCTCAACCGGCGCATCGGCCGAGAGCTCCCCGGCGTCCAGGGCGTCGGAGCCGCGGCTGCGGTGTCCGGCCTGGCCTATGTACCCATCGGCATCGTGGTGCTCTGGCACCACCCGCCGACACCTGCGGTCCTCGCGTACGCCGTCGCGGCCGGCGTGCTGTCGTCCGCCGTACCCTTCCTCGTCGATCTGCTCAGCCTGCGCCGGGTGTCGGCGCAGTTCTTCGGTGTGTTCATGAGCGTGAACCCGGTCCTCGCCGCCCTGGTCGGGCTCGTCGTCCTCGACCAGAGTCTCGGCCGGCTCGACTGGTTCGCCATCGCGGTGATCGTGACCGCCAACGCGGTCGCGCTGTCGGCCGGACGACGCGGAACATCACGGCCCGGTTCCAGTCCCCGGGTGCGACGTTCTTCACGGCGTGGCCGGCCCGGACTTGACCCTGCGATTCGGAAGGGTTGCGCAGCGACGGGAAGCGACGGTCTTCCCGCGGAAGAGTAAGGATCGGGATGCGTAAGGTTGCGGCCCTCGCGGCAGTAGTGACAATGAGCGTCGGAGCGCTGACGGCGTGCTCGGGCGGCGACTACTGCGGTGAGCTGAAGAGCTACGCCGAGTCGGCCAAGAATCTCGACATCAAGGACACCGCGGCGGTGGACAAGATGCGCGACGAGGCGAAGAAGGTGTCCAAGTCCGCACCGGACGACCTGAAGGACGACTGGAAGACCCTGCTGGACTACGCCGAGAAGGTGAGTGAGGCGAAGGGCGACACGGGCAAGCTGACCGAGCTGGCCAAGAACGACGGCGAGAAGATCAAGGCCGCCTCCGACGCGATCGCCAAGCAGGCCAAGGACACCTGCAAGGTCGACCTCGAGGGCTGATCAGCCGGGTGCTTCCGGGGCCGGTCCACAGTGACCGGCCCCGAGCACGTCCGGTCACTGCGACAGCTGAGAGCAACCAAGGAGCCCGACGGGAAAGCATCCGTTTCGGATGGTTTGGTCACTAGCTGTAGCGTCGCCACCAGCACAGCCCCGAGGACCGACCTCCCGACCCCCGAGGATGAGAGCTTTGAAGCGCACACTCGCCGTCGCCGCGACGCTGATCGCCGGCACCGCCACCCTGACCGCTTGCACCGAGGAGCAGGCCTACTGCGTCGATCTGGCCGGGTACGCCGCCAACGCGGTGAACGTGGACCCGCAGAATCCGGCCGACTACACCAAGATCCTCGAGGACGCGAAGAAGCTGCAGGGCTCCGCGCCGGCCGACGTGAAGGACGACTGGGGTGTCGTGGTCGCATTCGCCGAGAAGGCCAAGGCAGCGGGTACGGACCGTGTCGAACTGGCTCGGCTGAGTAAGGAGACCGGCGGCGTGATGACGGCGTACAAGACGATCACGACGCACGCGAAGGACTCCTGCAAGGTCGACGTCCCGCAGTTGAACTGAGACTGGAACGATCGATTCCGCCCGCGCTCGGCGTTGGCGCCGTGACCTGCCCGAAACCCGTGTTAGGTTCCCTTGCGAAGCCATACAACGGGACAGGTGAAACGGTGCCACTTCCTTCTTTGACCCCGGAGCAGCGAGCGGCGGCTCTGGACAAGGCCGCGGCGGCGCGGCGTGAACGAGCCGAGATCAAGAACCGGATCCGGCACTCGGGAGCGTCTCCGACGGAGGTGCTCCACGAGGGACAGACCAACGATGTGATCGGCAAGATGCGGGTCAGCGCGCTGCTGCAGTGCATCCCCGGCGTGGGCAAGGTCCGCGCCCAGCAGATCATGGAACGCGCGGGGATCTCGGAGACGCGGCGGGTGCGCGGCCTCGGCTCGAACCAGATCGCCGCGCTCGAACGCGAATTCGCCGAGTGAGCCAGACCGAAATCCTGGCCGGCTCGTTGGACACTGGTGTGAACATGACCACGCACAGGACGGACGAGACGATGGCTCCGCGGCAGGACCCGCCACGCAGCGCCGGTGGCGGGAATGCCCAGCTGACCGTGCTGGCCGGGCCGACCGCGGTCGGCAAGGGCACGGTGGCGGCGGAGATCCGCGAGCGGTTCCCGGACATCTGGATCTCGGTGTCGGCGACGACCCGCAAGGCCCGGCCGAACGAGGTGCACGGGGTGCACTACCTGTTCGTCTCGGACGAGGAGTTCGACCGGATGATCGCCGACGGTGAGCTGCTCGAGTGGGCCGTGGTGCACAAGGCGGCCCGGTACGGGACGCCGAAGCAGCCGGTGCTGGACAAGCTGGCCGAGGGCCGGCCGGCCCTGCTCGAGATCGACCTGCAGGGCGCCCGCCAGGTCCGCGAGACGATGCCGCAGGCGCAGTTCGTCTTCCTCGCCCCGCCCAGCTGGGACGAGTTGGTCCGGCGTCTGGTCGGTCGCGGCACCGAAACGGCCGAGGAGCGGGAGCGCCGGCTGGAGACCGCGACGCTCGAACTGGCCGCCGAGAAGGAGTTCGACGTCACGATCGTGAACGCCTCGGTTCGGGAAGCCGCCGATCAGTTGGTAAAGTTGATTCGATCACCCCACATCCCTGGAAAGAGCTGAACTTGTCTGCCAAGGAACCAGTCGCCATCGGCATCACCTCCCCGCCGATCGACGACCTGCTCACCCGCACCGACTCGAAGTACAAGCTGGTGCTGTACTCGGCGAAGCGGGCGCGGCAGATCAATGCCTACTACTCGCAGCTCGGCGAGGGCCTGCTGGAGTACGTCGGTCCGCTGGTCGAGACCCACGTCCAGGAGAAGCCGCTGTCGATCGCGATGCGCGAGATCAACGAGGGCGTGCTGACCTGCACCGACATCGACCCCGAGGCCGAGGCGGAAGCCGCCGCCGCGGAGAAGACCGCGTAACCCAGTCGGTATGACGACCGGGAACGGGGCCTGCTGATGTCCGCAACCGGTGACCAGACCCCCGGAGCCAATCCCGGCCCGGGGGCCTCTGACGTGCCCGCGAAGGCCCGTCCGAACGTCGTTCTCGGGGTCGGCGGCGGCATCGCGGCGTACAAGGTCTGTGATCTGCTCCGACGGCTGACCGAGTCCGGGCACAGCGTGCGAGTGGTGCCGACCGCGGCCGCGCTGGAGTTCGTCGGCGCGGCGACCTGGGCGGCGCTGTCCGGGCAGCCGGTGACGGCCGACCCGTTCGACGACGTGCAGGAGGTCCCGCACGTCCGGATCGGCAAGGCGGCCGAGCTCGTCGTCGTCGCCCCGGCCACGGCGAACCTGATCGCCAAGGCCGCGCACGGTCTGGCCGACGACCTGCTCACCAACACGCTGCTGACCGCCCGCTGCCCGATCCTGTTCGCGGCCGCGATGCACACCGAGATGTGGGAGCACCCGGCCACCCAGGCGAACGTCGCCACGCTCCGGTCCCGCGGGATCACCGTGCTCGACCCCGCCGTCGGCCGCCTCACCGGCGCCGACACCGGTCGCGGCCGGCTGCCCGAGCCGTCCGAGATCTTCGCGATCAGCCAGCTGATGCTCGCCGACGAGGCCGCCCGAGCCGCCGGGCAGGCGGTCGCCGACCTGACCGGCAAGCACGTCCTGATCAGCGCCGGCGGCACCCGCGAGCACCTCGACCCGGTCCGGTACCTGGGCAACTCCTCGTCCGGCAAGCAGGGCTACGCGCTGGCCCGGATCGCCGCCGCCCGCGGCGCCAAGGTGACCCTGGTCGCGGCCAACTCCGAGCTGCCCGACCCGGCCGGCGTCCAGGTCGTCCCGGTGACGAGCACCAGGGATCTGTACGACGAGATCACCGGCCGCGCGGGTGACGCGGACGCGATCGTGATGGCGGCGGCCCCGGCGGACTTCCGGCCGGCCGACGTTGCCGAGCACAAGATCAAGAAGACCGCCGACGGCTCGGTCCCGGCGGTCGACCTGGTGCAGAACCCGGACATCCTGCAGACGATCTCGCACGACCGCCGCCGGACCGGCCAGGTGATCGTCGGGTTCGCGGCCGAGACCGGCGACGCGGAGCACAGCGTCCTCGAGCTCGGCCGCGCCAAACTCGAACGCAAGGGCTGCGACCTGCTCGTCGTCAACGACGTCTCCGGCGGCAAGGTCTTCGGCAGCGACAACAACGAGGCCGTGATCCTCGACCGCGACGGCAACGCCCTTCCTGTTCCGTCGGGCAGCAAAGACGCCTTGGCCGGCGTCATCTGGAACCTGGTCGCCGCGCACTGGAGCTGAGCGCCGTGGCGGTGAGCATCGAGGTGGCGACCGGGGCGGATGTGCCGGTCATTCTGGAGCTGGCCGGTGAGGTCGAGCACTGGTTCGGTCCGATGGTCGGCAACCCGGGCTTCCAGCGCGCGGTGGACGAACACATTGCCGAGCAGCGCGCCCTCGTAGCGTTCGGCCCGAGCCGGGAGCCGGCCGGAGCGGTGCTGTTCGGTGGCGCGTCACCTCGGTTCGCGGTGCACTGGCTGGTCGTCTCCGATCGGGTCCGTGGTCAGGGCGTCGGCCGCAGCCTGATGAACGCCGTGATGGAGCGGCTGACCTATGGCAACGGTCTCGCCGCAGGCGAAGTGGTCGACGTCATCACGTTCGGCGAGGACCATCCGGGCGCGGTCGAGAGCGGTGCGCGAGTGTTCTACGAGCGGCTCGGCTTCACCCCGGCCGAGCCTGCGCCGGACGGGCCCGAGGGTGGTTCGCGCCAGGTTTTCCGGTTGGTCGGCACGGTATAGCGGTCTGACCCTGTCCGCTTCTGGCACTAGCGTCGGGGTCATGGAGATCTCATGGCGGGCCGTGGTTGCCCGGCGGATGCGGCGGCACCATTTGGCAGGTGAGCCGGCGGCCACCGCGGCGGACGCCGTACGGGCTATGTGTGGGGCGCATGCGCAGGTGTTGTCGGCGGGGGAGGTGTCTGTCGCGCTCCGGCTCGACGGTGCGACCAGGGAGACGGTCCAGCAAGCAGACGGCGTCGTGAAGTCGCTCGGACCACGTGGCACCGTCCATCTCCTGCCACTCGACGACCTGCCGCTGTGGACTGGTGCGCTGTCGGCGCTGCCGTCCGGTCCGCCGCGGCCCGAGCGGATCCGGATGACTCCGGAGCAGACCGCTGACGTGATCGCGGCGATCGGTGATGCGCTCGCCGAGGACGACCTGACCGTCGACGAACTGACCGAGGAGGTCGTACGACGGACCGGCCCGTGGGCAGGTGATCCGGTGATGGAGGCCTTCCAGGAGAACTGGCCGCGCTGGCGGCAGGTGATCCCGGACGCCGCGAACGCCGGCGTCCTGTGTTACGGACCGAACCGTGGCCGCATGACGACGTACTCGAACCCGCATCGCTTCAAGTCGTTCGAGCCGCTGCCCGGCGAGAAGGCGTTCACCGAGTTGCTCCACCGCTACCTGTACTCGTACGGACCAGCCACACCGCAGCAGTTCGCGCGCTGGCTCAGCACGAACCTCGGGTTCGTCAAGCCGTACTTCGACGGCCTGCCGCAGGTGGAACTCGCCGGTCAACCTGCCTGGTGCGCCCCTGGCGACGACGAGTTCCCGGACGACCGGGTGCGTGGTGTCAGCCTGCTGCCGTACTTCGACGCCTACGGTGTCGGCAGCTTCCCCAGGGAGCTGCTCTTCCCCGGCGCGGCGTTCACCAGGGCCCTCGCGCGCGGTCAGGCCGGCAACTATCCGCTCCTGCTGATCGACGGAGTCGTCGCCGGTGTGTGGCACCACAAGAAGTCGGGCCGGAAGGTGCACGTCACCGTCGAGGCGCTCACGTCGCTGAGTCGCGCCCGGCAGCGGCGGCTGGAGGACGAGGTGGACCGGCTGGCTGCGATGCTTGGCTGCACCCCATCGCTCACCGTGGGCGACGTGGCGGTCGGTCCGCACGCCTGAAGCGAGGTCCGGCGTCCAAAATATGGTCGCCAGTCTCGAATAGCGGATGAATTCGGAGCGTCACCGGGACGCGGGCGGAAACTGCTGGCATACTTCCCGAAGATGCATCGCCAACCGCCGGTGCATGGGGGGATCGCGCGGTTGCTGTTCCGACCGCGCGACACAAGAGGAATCCGAGGAGAACTTGTGGCGAGGCGCCTTTTCACGTCCGAGTCCGTGACCGAGGGTCACCCGGACAAGATCGCTGACCAGATCAGCGACTCCATCCTCGACGCGTTGCTGGCCGAGGACCCGAAGAGCCGCGTCGCGGTCGAGACCCTGGTCACCACGGGTCTGGTCGTCGTCGCGGGTGAGGTCACCACGTCGGCGTACGTCGACATCCCGGGAATCGTGCGGGCACGGATCCTGGAGATCGGGTACGACTCGTCGCTGAAGGGCTTCGACGGCGCGTCGTGTGGTGTCAGCGTGGCCATCGGCAGTCAGTCGGCGGATATCGCGCAGGGAGTCGACACGGCGTACGAGACGCGCGCGGACGCGTCGCAGGACGCACTGGACCTGCAGGGCGCAGGCGACCAGGGGCTGATGTTCGGCTATGCGTCGAACGAGACGCCTGAGCTGATGCCGCTGCCGATCACCATCGCGCACCGGCTGTCCGCCCGGCTGTCCGAGGTGCGCAAGGACGGCACGATGGCCTACCTGCGCCCGGACGGCAAGACCCAGGTCACGGTCGAGTACGACGGTGACCGGGCGGTCCGGATCGACACCGTGGTGGTGTCCAGCCAGCACGCGGCCGACATCAGCCTGGACTCGATGCTGACCCCGGACGTCAAGAAGCACGTGGTCGATCCGGTGCTCGAGCAGTTCGACATCGACTCGGCCGGCTACAAGCTGCTGGTGAACCCGACCGGGCGGTTCGAGATCGGCGGCCCGATGGGCGACGCCGGCCTGACCGGCCGGAAGATCATCATCGACACCTACGGCGGGATGGCGCGGCACGGCGGTGGCGCGTTCTCCGGCAAGGACCCGTCCAAGGTGGACCGGTCGGCGGCGTACGCGATGCGCTGGGTGGCGAAGAACATCGTCGCCGCCGGGCTGGCGGACCGGGTCGAGTGCCAGGTCGCCTACGCGATCGGCAAGGCCGCTCCGGTCGGCTTCTACGTCGACACGTTCGGGACCGAGAAGGTGCCGGTGGACGCGATCAGCGACGCGGTCCGCGAGGTCTTCGACCTGCGGCCGGCCGCCATCATCCGGGACCTGGACCTGCTCCGGCCGATCTATGCCCAGACCGCGCGGAACGGCCACTTCGGCCGCACCGGCGAGGACTTCACCTGGGAGCGCACCGACCGGGTCGAGGAACTGAAGGCAGCGATCAACAAGTAGTTCGTACGGCGTACGTCGGCCCGGCGGTGGCGGTTGTCCACAGCCGGGCCGACGTCGTCCCACGCACTGTCGCCCGGGCGGACTAGAGTTTCCCGGTGACATCGACCGGGGACTCGCCTGAGCAGCTGACGCTGCTGCGGGACACCGTTCGCAAGTCCCGGACGAAGGAACCGGCCGGGATCACCTCGACGTTGCCGGTGGCCCGGATCGCGGTCGACGTCTCGTTGCCGCACCTGGACCGCCCGTTCGACTACCTCGTGCCCGACGACGTGGCCGAGGCCGCGCAGCCGGGGGTGCGGGTCAAGGTTCGCTTCGCCGGCAAGGATCTGGACGGGTTCGTGCTGGAGCGGCTCGAGTCCTCCGAACACGACGGCAAGCTGGCCCGGATCCGCAAGGTCGTCTCGCCCGAGCAGGTGCTGACGCCCGAGATCGCGGACCTCTGCCGGACCGTCGCCGATCGGTACGCCGGGGTCTTCGCGGACGTGACCCGCCTGGCCGTCCCACCACGGCACGCGAAGGTCGAGGGCGAGCCGTTGCGCTGCGACCAGCCCGCGCCGCCGCCGCTGTCCACCTCGCGCTCCGAATGGTCGGCGTACCCGTCGGGCTTCCTCGATGCGGTCGGCCGGTCGGAGGCGCCGCGCGCGGTCTGGACCGCCGTACCGGGCGCTGATTGGGCGCTCGCGTTCGCGCAGGCCGCGGCGGTGTGTGCGGCGTCGGGTCGTGGTGCGTTGCTGCTCGTGCCGGATGCTCGTGATCTCGAGCGGTTGGCGGCGGCCTGTACCGAGGTGCTCGGTGCGAAGGGATTCGTCACGTTGTCGGCGGATCTCGGGCCTACTGCTCGCTATCGGGCCTTCCTCGCGGCGCTGCGTGGGTGCGCGCGGGTGGTGATCGGGACGCGGGCGGCCGCGTTCGCGCCGGTGGCGAATCTCGGGCTGGTCGCGTTGTGGGACGACGGCGACGACTCGTACGCCGAGCCGCGGGCGCCGTACCCACATGCCCGGGAAGTCCTGCTGTTGCGGGCGTATCGGCAGCAGTGTGCCGCGTTGCTCGGCGGGTTCGCGCGGTCGGTGGAGGACGCGGCGCTGCTGGAGTCCGGGTTCGCGGCCGAGTTGATCGCGGACCGGACGGTGATCCGGGCGGCGGCTCCCGCCGTACACATCGCGGGGGAGTCGGACACCGACCTCGCGCGGGATCCGGGGGCTCGGGCGGCGCGGTTGCCGCACCGGGCGTTCGAGATCGCGCGGGAGGGTTTGCGGTCGGGGCCTGTGCTGGTGCAGGTGCCGCGGGCGGGGTATCTGCCGAGCCTGGTGTGTCAGACGTGCCGGGCTCCGTCCCGGTGCTCGACGTGTGGCGGGACATTGCGTCGGACCGGGGGAGCCGGGCCGCCGAGCTGCAGCATCTGCGGTAGGCCTGCGGCTGATCACAGGTGCCCGGAGTGCGGTGACACTCGCATGCGCGCTGCCGTCGTCGGCGCCCGTCGTACGGCGGAGGAGCTGGGGCGCGCGTTTCCTGGGTTGGTTGTGCGTACGTCGGGGGGCGACAACGTCCTGGACGTCGTACCGGACAAGCCGGCGCTGATCGTCAGCACACCGGGCGCCGAACCGGTGGCCGAAGGCGGTTACAGCGCGGCCCTCCTGCTCGACACCTGGCTGATGCTCGCCCGGCCCGATCTGCGCGCGCCGGAGGAGGCAGTACGGCGGTGGTTCAACGCGGCTGCCCTCGTCCGTGCCAATGGCAGCGTCATCCTGGTCGGCGAGCCGTCAGCGTTGCCGTTGCAGGCTGTCGTCCGCTGGAGCCCCGAGGGCTTCGCGGCTCGCGAGGTCGAGGAACGCCGGGCCGCCCGCCTGGCCCCGGCCGCCAAGCTCGCCGAGCTCACCGGGCCCTCCGAATCCGTCACCGACCTGATCGGCCGCCTCCGTGAGTTGCTGCCGGCAACCGCCGGGTTGGAGGTCCTTGGCCCGGTGGACGTTGACGACGAGACGGTGCGGGCCGTCGTGCGGACGCCGCGCGCAGCCGGCTCGGCCCTGGCGCGGACCTTGAAGGAGGCGCAGTCCGCCCGCAGCGCGAAGAAGAATCCCGGTTCGGTCCGTGTGCAGGTGGACCCGCCGAGCTTCGGCTAGACGTGCCCTAGTGCTCAGGCCGTGGCGGACAAAGGTGTGGCGGCGGTGAGAAGTTGGCTGCCGAGCGAGGTGCGGTAGTAGAGCACGGCGCGGCCGTCGCGGCGCGAGTCGACCACGCCGGCGCTGCGCAGGATGCCGAGATGCACACTCAAGGTCGGTGCCGACACCCCGAGTTGGTGGGCCAGATGGGTCGTCGACATCGGCAAGTCCAGGTGACTCACGATCGCCGCGCGGGTCCGCCCGACCAGGTCCGCGAGAGGTGAGTCCGTGGTGTCCTGCCGGTCCTCCCACAACCGCCCGAGACCGCGCGGCGGGTAGGTGATCGTCGGGACGTGCGGTGCGGGGGTGATCGACAACGCGTTCGGCCAGGTGAACACACACGGCACCAGCAGCACCCCCTGCCCGGCCAGCGGCTCGCCGTCGCAGATGAACGGCCGGTCGATCTCGATCCGGGTGCCGCTGAACCGCACCGACGGATGCAGGCTGCGGAACAGCCGCTCGATCCCGCCGCTCGCCAGTTCGTCCAGCCGGAACGCGAGGTCCTCCTGCAGCAGCGCACGCATCCGCCGCCAGTCCGGCTCGATCGCACGCCGCCAGTAGCTCTCGAGCGAGGTCGTGATCAGGTCCAGCGCCTTGGCCGGGTGAGCGATCAGCTCCGGCAGCAGCGGGTTCGGGGTGTCGTGGTGCAGTTTGCTGATCTCGTCGACGACGAGGTGATGCGGGGTGGCGGCGATCGCGGTCAGGCCGGACTCCAGGCTGGTCGACCGGCGCGGCGGCGCCGGCGTGATGAAGTCCGGGATGTACCCGATCGGCGGAATCAGGGCTCTGAGCAACGTCAGGTCCGGACCGTCGATGATCGGCCGGACCTTCTGCAGCCACGGCCCGTGCACGCTGCGCGCGGTGTTGTTGCTGAGCGCGCGCACGCTGGTGACGGCCTCCCACACCGGTGACAGGGCGAACCGGATCCGGCCCACGTCCCCGGCGTTCAACCTGATCGTGATCACGGCGCCACCTAACCGATTAGTCCTGTGCCTAATCATCGACAGTACTACGGCCGCCCCCGAGAGTTGTCCTCATGAGTACTGCCGCCGTCATCGAGACGCCCGCGCCTGCCCTGCCGCGGGCCTTCTGGGCGCTCTGGGTCTGCCAGTTGGTCAACCGTCTCGGTAGCTTCGTCCAGCCGTTCCTCGTCCTCTACCTGACCCAGGACCGCCACCTGTCGGCCGGTACGGCGGGTGCCGTGGCGGCTGCGGTCGGTGCCGGATCGGTGGCCTCGCAGTTCGTCGGCGGCTGGCTCGCCGACCGCGTCGGCCGCCGTTTCACCATGCTGATGTGCTTCTTCGGTACGGGCGCCGCACTCGTCCTGCTGGGCTCGGTCCGGTCGATGGCGATGATCTGGGTGGCGGCCTTCGTCGTCGGCCTGCTCGGTGACCTGTTCCGGCCGGCGGTCCAGGCGACCGTGGCCGACCTGCTCGAGCCGGCCGAGCGGGTCCGCGCGTACGGGCTGCTGTTCTGGGCGATCAACCTCGGCTTCTCCGTCTCGACGGTCAGCGCGGGCGTGCTGGCGTCGAGCGGCTACGGCCTGCTGTTCTGGCTGAACGCCGGTACGTCGGTCGTCGCCGGCCTGGTGATCTGGGCGATGGTGCCGGAGAGCCGACCGGCCCTGGACGAGGGCACGTCGCGCCGGCCGCTGCTGCCGGTGGCACTCCGGGACACGGTGTTCCTGCTGATGGTCCTGGTCGAGATCGGCTACGCGACCATCTACTTCCAGGGCTACTCGACGCTGCCGCTGGCGATGGCCGACGACGGTCTGTCGTCCTCGGTCTACGGGCTGGTGATCGCCCTCAACGGGGTGGTGATCGTGCTGGTCCAGCCGTTCCTCGGCAAGCGGCTGGCGACGTTCGACCGGCCGAAGTTGCTCGCCGTGTCGATGCTGATCGTCGGTCTCGGCTTCGGGCTCGGCGCGGTCGTGCACGACTGGTGGGGCTACGCGTTGTCGGTCGTCGTGTGGACGATCGGGGAGATCGGGTTCGCGGCGGTGATCGGTGCCGTGTTCGCGGACCTCGCCCCGGTCGACCTGCGCGGCGGGTACATGGGGCTGTCCGGGATGGCCTTCGGCATCGGCACGGTGATCGGGCCGCTGGCCGGGACGAACGCCCTGGAGGCCTTCGGCCCGACCGTCACCTGGCTCGGCTGCGCGCTGCTCGGTGTGGTGATCTTCATCGGGCAGTACGCGCTCGCGCCGGCGCTGCACGCTCGAGCCGCCGCGAACGTGGCGACCGCCTGACGCGACGTTCGCTTAGGGTGGCGGGCATGACGGAGCGGACGATCGACGTGGTGGTGTTCGACATCGGTGGGGTCCTGCTGGACTGGAGCCCGGATTATCTGTACGCCGACCTGATCCCGGACGAGCAGGAGCGGAACCGGTTCCTGACCGAGGTGACGACGCGGGAGTGGAACCACCAGCTGGACGCGGGCCGGCCGTGGACGGAGGCGATCGCGGAGCTGACCGCGCTGCATCCTCAGCACGCCGAATGGATCGAGGCGTACGACACCGGCTGGCTGAAGATGGTCAGAGGGCTGTTCGAGGACACCGTCGAGCTCGTCACCGAACTGCGTGAGCGGGGCATCCCGACGTACGCGCTGACCAACTTCTCGGCGGAGAAGTGGGAGATCGCGAAGGAGACCTTCTCGATCCTGACCGGGTTCGACGGCGAGGTCGTGTCCGGCGTCGAGGAGACGGTGAAACCGGGGGAGATGATCTACCGGATCCTGCTCGAGCGGTACGACCTGGACGCGGCCCGCACGTTCTACACCGACGACGTGCAGTACAACGTCGACGGTGCTCGGGCTGTCGGTATCGACGCCGAGCTGTTCACCGGCGCCGCGACGCTGCGCAAGCACCTCCGCGACCGCGGGCTGCCGCTCAAGTAGCCGGGGCGGAGAAGGTTTCCGTGTACGCCGGAGTGGTCGCGAGCTGGGCCGCCTCGACGTACACGGTGTTGTCCTGGCAGGTCAGCGGAGTCAGCGCTGTGCCGGGCTTGCCGGTGTAGATGCGCTGCGGTTGCTGCAGACCGGGCCGCCAGCGGTTGATCTGGTAAGCCTCGTCGCCGTTGCCGACCGTCCTCGTCTCCCAGAAGATCCAGTTGCCGCAGGCAATGATTGTGTCGGTGGCGACGACGCCGAGGGACCGGGCGGGGGAGTCCGCCGAGTCCCGGACGTAGGCCTTGCTCTGGTACTGGTCGGGATCGGACCCGCCGACCTCGGACCACACCGTTGCCCCGCGCAAGGAGGCGCCGCTCCACTGGATGCACTTCGTCGCCGCCGGGACAGGGCGCGCCGGGCCGCCGGACAGTGCTGCGGTCAGGATGCGCTTGCATCGACGGGCCGTCTCCGGTGCGGTGAGCTCGCTGAACGTCACCGTATCGGCCGACACCACCGGATCGGCGACGTACCCGGGATTCGCCACGCAGGCGACGGTCCGCGACTTGAGCGTGGCGAGTTCGGCGACGATCAGGCAGGACCGGTTGCGCGCGTCGGTCGAGCTGTAGGCGAAGGTGCCGTCGGAGGCGCCGATCTCCGGCTCGGAGACCTTCGGCAGTTGCTTGCTCAGGTCCGCGGGCCGGCCGGTCGTCAGGTCGTAGCGGTAGACGCGGATCTCCGGGTCCGGGCCCTCGGACCGGATGTCCTCGACCAGCGCCCACCGGTCGTCGATCACCACCGGCGACTGGGCGACGAAGCCCGACGGCGGGACGTGCCGGACGACGACCTTCTTGCTGGTCCGGTCGGCGATGGTCGTCGTTCCCGCCTCGTCGCTGCCGCGGGTGACGAGGTACTTCCGTTGCTGCGTGACCAGGTGCAGTCCGTCGACCGGTTGCCGCATCAGCTTGGTCCACACCGGCAGCGCCGTACTGGTGTCGGTGGGTGCTGACGGTGTGGTGGGCGCGGGTGCCGGTGGCGTTGCCGTCGTACAGCCGGCGACGAGCAGGACGGCGAGGACGGCCAGGGGCGTACGACGCATGTGGTCAGAGGCCGATGTTCTTGAAGGAGTTGGCCAGGGTCGCGTTGAACAGGGCGGTGGCCGGGAGGTTCTTCGGGCCGTCGGTGACGTTGCCGCGGCTGTTGAACCGGCGCTCGTTGAACACCTCGTAGATCGCGATCGTGCCCTTCGCCCGGTCGTAGCCGCGGCCGACCTGGTAGTGGCCGCTGTGGTTGAAGGCCAGGTACGGGAAGTAGCGCTTCAGCAGTTGGGTGTGCTCGATGATCGGCGCGGGCTGACCGTCGCCGAGGTGGTTCTGGTGCACGGTGAAGAACTTCTGCGCGTTCCAGTGGCCGACGTTCTGGACGATGTAGGTGCCGGCCGCGAGATCCCAGTTGGTCTTCAGGTTGGTCTGCTTGACCATCGCGGAGATCGCCGTCCCGGAGGTCGTCGTCCCGAGGTCCTTGGCCCAGGAGCCCTGGGTGTCCTTCTGCTTGTCGTCGGCCCAGTCGATCGACTGGAACGTCGCCGGACCGCACCAGTACCCCTTCTCCTGTGAGGTCTGGAACCCCTTCATGATGTACGACGACTTCGGCAGCTGCACCGGCGCTACCGAGGTCGGCTCGGAAGCAACATCCAGCAAACGCATAGAACGAGCCTTGTCGCGGCCGTCCCAGGCCGCCTGCATCTCGTCCAACTCGGCGTTGACTCGGGCGCTCTTCGGCATCGAGGAACGCTCGGTCACGAACGCGGCTGGGGTGAGATCACCGGTCGGGATGTCCTGCTCGGCGCCGACCTCACCGTCCGCGCGCACGCTCGGCGGGCTCATCAGCTCCTGCACCTGCGCCTCGCTCGGCACCTGATCCACGAACCCCAGCCCGAGGCAGTAGTTCTCCTCCTCGAGCTTGAAGCAGCGCATCACCGAGGACGCCTGGGCCGAGTTGTCGGCAGCCCGCAGTTCCAGGTCGTTGGGCGCGGTCTCGGTCACCTGCTGCACCACCTCGCTCCACGAGCGTGCCGCCGGGAGCTCGGCGACAGGCTTGCTCGGCGTCCCGGTGACCGTCGGCTCAGCGGCGGGCACCTGGGTGGCCGGCGCGGCGGACGGCGTACGGTCGTGCGGCTCGTACGCGGCTGCGGTCAGGGGTGCCTGGGCCAGTAGTGCACCCAGGATGATCAGAGTTGCCCCCCGTGCTGCTGTGGGCATTGGGTCTCCCGTTGGGCGTGTGACGATTGTGACTGTAGGTACGCCTGAGACCACAGTACGTGCTTATGGCAACAATGTGGAGGCCCCTCCCCGCCCGAGCGAACCGCCGGCGCCAACTAGACTTACCGGGTCCCGGTCCTGGAACGCTGGAGAGTCTGTTGTCGGTCACACCCATCCGCCTGTTCGGCGACCCTGTCCTGACCACGAAGGCCGCGCCGGTCGTCGACTTCGACGCCGAGCTGCGCCGCCTGGTCCAGGACCTCACCGACACCATGCAGGACGCACCCGGCTCGGGCCTGGCCGCTCCGCAGATCGGCGTCGGCCTGCGCGTGTTCACCTGGCATGTCGACGGCGAGCTCGGGCATCTGGTCAATCCGCAGCTGACGCTGTCCGAGGACGAGCAGTTCGGTCCGGAGGGCTGCCTGTCCATCCCCGGTCTGACCTTCGACTGCCGCCGCGCCCTGTCCGTCGTCGCCCGGGGCTTCAACATGTACGGCGACCCGGTCGTCATCGAGGGCTCGGAGACGCTGGCCCGGTGCATCCAGCACGAGACCGACCACCTGGACGGCGTCCTGTTCATCGACCGGCTCGACACCGCGACCCGCAAACAGGCGATGAAGGCCATCCGCGAGGCCGACTGGTCCGGCCTCGGCGGCATCCCGCAGGTCAAGGTCTCACCGCACTCGATGAACGGATTTGGTTTGTGAGAGTCGTATTCGCCGGTACGCCGGAGCCTGCGGTTGCCGCGCTTCGGGCGATCGTGGCCAGCAGGCACGAAGTGGTTGCTGTGGTCACCCGTCCGGACGCGCCGGCCGGTCGCGGTCGCAAGTTGGTCGCGTCGCCGGTCGCGCAGCTCGCCGAGGAGCTCGGGATCGAGGTCCTCAAGCCGGTCAAGCCGAGCGACCCCGAGTTCCTGGCCCGGCTGACCGAGATCGCCCCGGACTGCTGCCCGGTCGTCGCGTACGGCGGGTTGTTGCCGCAGGCGGCCCTGGACATCCCCAAGCACGGCTGGATCAACCTGCATTTCTCGGTGCTGCCGGCCTGGCGCGGCGCCGCGCCGGTGCAGCACGCGATCATCGCCGGTGACGACGTGACCGGGGCGAGTACGTTCCGGATCGTGAAGGCGCTCGACGCCGGTCCGGTGTACGGCGTCCTGACCGAGCCGATCGGTCCCGAGGACACCTCGGGCGACCTG
This sequence comes from uncultured Actinomycetota bacterium, assembly GCA_963748245.1. Classification (GTDB taxonomy): domain Bacteria; phylum Actinomycetota; class Actinomycetes; order Propionibacteriales; family Kribbellaceae; genus Kribbella. The sequence goes on from CAVVIA010000001.1 coordinate 207,944, forward strand.
CTCACCAGGCTGGCCGAGTCCGGCGCCAAGCTCTTGGTCGACACCCTGGACGGGGTCGAGGCCGGCGTACTCGAGGCGCGGGAGCAGCCGACCGACGGTGTCACGCTGGCGCCGAAGATCAACGTCGAGGACGCCGAGCTGGACCTGAGTGCTCCGGCGCAGCGGGTGGACCGGCTGGTGCGCGGGTGCAACCCGGCGCCGGGCGCGTGGACGACGTTCCGCGGTGAGCGGTTGAAGGTGCTCGCCGTACGGCGGACCGACGAGGAGCTGAAGCCTGGTGAGCTTCAGGCGACCAAGTCGAGCGTGAAGGTCGGCACCGGCAGTACGGCGGTCGAGTTGGTGACCGTTCAGCCGCAGGGCAAGAAGCCGATGGCCGCGGCCGACTGGGCCCGCGGCGTCCGGCTTACCGATGAGGACCGCCTGGGGTCTTCCGCGTGAGTGACCGTTCGCCTCGCAATCGGGCGCCGCAGCGGCGGCCGGATCGGGTCCGCCGGGTTGCGTACCAGGTCATTCGGCAGGTGACCGCCGAGGGCGGGTACGCGAACCTCGCGCTCAACAAGGCACTCCGCGAGCAACGCCTCGGCGGGCGGGATGCCGCGTTCTGCACCGAGCTCGTGCACGGCACGCTGCGCTGGCAGGGCACGTACGACGCCTTCCTCGCCCGCAACGTGTCGCGCCCGATCGCCGACCTTGATCCGGAGCTGCTCGACCTGCTCCGCCTCGGCACCCATCAGCTGCTGCGGATGCGGGTCGACTCGTATGCCGCGGTCAGCGAGATGGTGACGCTGACCCGCGCGGAGATCGGTCAGAAGCGCAGCGGCCTGGTCAACGCCGTCCTCCGCAAGATCAGCCAACGCTCCCTCGACCAGTGGATCGGTGCTGTCGCCCCAGCCTCCAGACGAAGACCGCGTCGGTTATCTGGCGATCGCCAAAGCTCACCCACGATGGGTGATAGAAGCCTTCGCGGAAGCCCTGGGAGAGAAAACGGGTGGGGGCACGGATATCTCTGGGCTCGAGCGGTTGCTTGATGCGGACAACGAGCCGCCTCGGGTGACGCTTGTTGCGCGGCCTGGGGTGGCGGACGTGGACGAGTTGGTCGAGGCCGGGGCGAGTCGTGCGAAGTGGTCGCCGTACGCGGCTGTATTGCAAGGCGGCGGTGACCCCGGCCGGATCCACGCGGTGGCCACCGGTCGGGCCGGGGTTCAGGACGAGGGCTCGCAGATGGTGGCGACAGCGCTGGCGACGGCACCGATCGACGGCGACGACACCCAGTGGCTCGACCTCTGCGCCGGGCCGGGCGGAAAGTCCGCTCTGCTCGCGGCACTCGTTCACCAGCGCGACGGCGAACTCACAGCCATCGAGCCGCTCAAACACCGCGCCGACCTCGTCCGCGCCAACCTCCGCGCGATCCCCGGCAACCACAAGGTTCTGGTCGGCGACGGCACCAAGCCCACCTGGCCGGCCGGATCGTTCGACCGCGTGCTCGCCGACGTCCCGTGCAGCGGCCTCGGCGCACTCCGCCGTCGCCCGGAAGCCCGCTGGCGCCGTACGCCGGAGGACGTCGTCGAACTCCGCCCGCTGCAGGAGGACCTGCTCGACTCCGCGATCACCTCGGTCCGGCCCGGCGGCGTGGTGGCGTACGTCACCTGCTCGCCTCATCCCGACGAGACGCGCGCCGTGGTGGACGCCGTACTCGGCAAGCGGGACGACGCCGTACTCGAGGACGCCCGAGCGCTGATCCCGGGTGTGCCCGAGCTCGGCGACGGTCCTGATGTGCAGTTGTGGCCGCATCTGCACGGCACCGACGCGATGTACCTGGCGCTGATCCGGCGGTCATAGTCTGGACCTGCTGTCAGGTGCAAGACGCGCTACGGTCATGATGGAGGGGTGACAACGACCGCCACCCGTCCTGCTCGCTCGGCCCGGCAGCACCAGCTCGTCGGCCTGAGCGCAGCCTTCGGCATCGGGATGCTGGTCGCCGTCCAGTCCCGGCTCAACGGCGAACTCGGTCACGTCCTCGCCGACGGGGTCGCGGCCGCGCTGATCTCGTTCGGCACCGGCCTCCTGATCCTGCTCATCGGTACGGCGCTGGTGCCGCAGATCCGCCGATCACTCGGCAACGTGTGGCGGGCGATCCGGACGCCGATGCGCGGTCACGGCGGGCTGCGCTGGTGGCAGTGCATCGGGGGAGTGGCCGGCGCGTTCCTGGTCGCGACCCAGTCCATCACAGTGTCCGTGATCGGAGTCGCCGTCTTCACGGTCTCGGTCGTGGCCGGGCAGGCGGTCAGCAGTCTGGTCGTCGACCGCCTCGGCTTCGGCCCGGCCGGTCCGCAGCCGTACACCACGCTCCGCGTCGTCGGAGCGGCCATGGCGCTGGCAGCCGTCGTACTCGCGGTGTCCTCGCAGTTGAGTCACCCGGACGGCTTGCTGCTCGCCGTACTGCCCGCGCTGGGCGGAATCGGTACGGCGGTCCAGCAAGCCATCAACGGGCGCGTCGCCCGCACCGCCTCACGGGACGCGTACGGCGCGGTCGCGGCCGGTGTGGTCAACTTCCTCGTCGGCTTCGTCGCCCTCCTCGTGGTCTTCCTCGCGGACCTCACCCTGCGCGGAGCGCCGCAGCACCTGCCGAGCGAGCCGTGGCTGTACTTCGGCGGTGCGTGCGGAGTCATCTTCATCAGCGCGGCCGCGGCGGTCGTCCGGGTGGTCGGCGTCTTCGTCCTCGGCCTGGGGACGATTGCCGGTCAGCTGATCGCCAGCCTGTTCATCGATCTGTTCGTGCCGGCCGCCGACAAGGCCGTCACGTTCCCGGTCGTCGCCGGAACCGTGCTGGCCCTGATCGCCGTTGTTGTGGCCGCCGTACCGAACCTGCGCCGCAGCTGACGGCCCGCCTGCCGGTCAGGCGGTGCGGACGCGTTGGGTGTAGGCGGCGTACTGCCGTCGGCCGATCAGCTTCCACAGCAGCCGGACCGGCCCCGGCAGCTTGGCGAGGAACGTCTGTCGGGCACAGCGGTCCCACTCATGACTTTCCCCTCCGGGTGCGACGACCCCCGCGCGCACCCTCAGGTCACGGTAGTGCCAGGAGAGGTCGCCCCCGCGGCTGTCCCGGTCTTCCTGCCCCTTCGGGCAGTCCGGATCAGGCCCTGTGAGACCGCGACGCCGAGGAGCACGATGAGTGCGCCGACCGGCTGGTACCAGGTGATGTGCTCGTGCAGCACGATCACGCCGACCAGGATCGAGAAGACCGGCATCAGGTAGGTCACCATCGACGACCGGCTCGCGCCGATCAGCCGGATGTTGCGCAGGCTGAGCACGAACGCGAGCCCGCTCCCGAGCGCACCGAGCGCGAGCACACTGCCGAACACCTCGATCGACAGCGACCACGGCATCGGCGGCGCCTCGCGGGTGACGATCGGCGCGACCACCGCGAGCTGGACCGCCGCGCAGATCAGCAGGCTGGCGGACAACGCCGTACCGGACAGGGTCGTGCCGGCGATGAAGCGCTTCTGATACGGGACCGCGAAGCCGTAGCAGACGGCTGCGAGCATGCACAGGATCTGACCGGTCAGGTTCGCGCCGCTTTGGACGTTCCAGGCTCCGAGTACGACGAGCATGCCGGCGAACCCGACGATCAGCCCGAGCACGCGTTGCAGCGAGAACGTCTCGGTGCGGAAGATCAGTACGGCGATCGGCAGCACGACGAGTGGGGTGATGCCGTTCCAGATCCCCGCCAGGAGGGACGGAATCCGCTGCTCGCCGTACCCGAACAGCGTCCACGGGATCGCCGAGCCGACCGCGCCGACGACGAACGAGTGCACCCACAGCCGGGGATCGCGGGGCAGCGACTCCCGCTTGATCGCCAGGATGATCACCAGGACGAGCGAGCCGGCGATGACCCGCCCGAGGGCGAGGTAGAGCGGGTGCAGTTCCCGCACGCCGACGGAGATGAACAGGAAGCTGCAACCCCAGATGGCCGCCAGGGCCAGCATCGTCGGAAGCCAGGCCTGCAGCGGGACCCGGTCAGTAGTCGTCACGGTGCTCACTCCTGACATCCTGCACCACGCCCCGGCCACTTGGTGCATATCTGCCCGGCATCGGGCATCACTCGTGAGAAATGGACAACCGCTGGCCGTCGCGGTGACACCGGGGGAGGATGACCGTCATGGGTGTCTTCGATGTGGTTGCTGTCCGGAAGCAGTTCCCCGCCCTCGACGAAGGGGCCGCTCACTTCGACGGTCCCGGCGGCTCGCAGACCCCGCAGGCGGTCGCCGACGCGGTGTCGACCACGATGACGTCGGCGCTCGCCAACCGCGGCACGCTCACCGCCGCCGAGCGCCGGGCCGACGAGATCGTCGTGGCCGCGCGCGAGGCGATGGCAGACCTGCTCGGCACGGACCCGCGCGGCATCGTGTTCGGCCGCAGCATGACCCAACTGACGTACGACTTCGCGAGGACGCTCGCCAAGACCTGGGCGCCCGGTGACGAGGTCGTCGTCACCCGCCTCGACCACGACGCGAACGTCCGCCCGTGGGTGCAGGCCGCGGAGGCGGTCGGAGCCACGATCCGCTGGCTCGGCTTCGACACCGAGACGTCCGAGCTCGACGACGTCGCGCCGCTCCTCAATGAGCGCACCCGGCTGGTCGCGGTCACCGGCGCGTCCAACCTGCTCGGCACCCGACCCGACACCGTCGAGATTGCCCATCGCGTTCACGATGCCGGGGCCTTCCTGTACGTCGACGGCGTCCACCTGACCGCGCACGCCCCGATCGACGCGTCGTACGCCGACTTCTACGTCTGCTCGCCGTACAAGTTCTTCGGTCCGCATCTCGGTGCCCTCACCGCTTCGCCGGAGCTGCTCGAGACGCTTCGGCCCGACAAGCTCGCGCCGGCGACGGACGTCGTACCGGAACGCTTCGAGCTGGGAACCCTGCCGTACGAGCTGCTCGCCGGGACTACCGCGGCGGTCGACTTCCTGGCCGGTCTCGGCGGCACCGGGGCGACCCGGCGCGAGCGGCTGCAGAGCTCGCTGCAGGTCGTCGAGGAGTACGAGGACAGCCTCCGGGACGAGCTGGAAGCCCGACTGGCAGCGATCCCCGGGATCACGCTCTACGGCCATGCGTCGCGTCGCACGCCGACCCTGCTCTTCACCCTCGAGGGCTGGACCCCGGCCGCGGTGGCGGAACGTCTCGCGGCGGTCAACGTCAACGCGCCGGCCGGGTCGTTCTACGCCTACGAGCCCGCCCGGCACCTCGGTCTGGGCGCCGCCGGGGCCGTCCGCGTCGGCCTCGCGCCGTACACGGACCAGTCCGATGTCGACCGTCTCGTCGCCGCCGTGGAGAGCCTTGACGCTGTCTCGACCGACTAACTAAAGTCTGTGGGGAAATTCCGTCCGCGAAGGAGTCAGGTGAACGAACCGAGCGCGATCTTCGTCCAGGTCGGCCCTTCGGACACCCTGACCACAGCCGTTCGCAACGGCGCCACCTGGTCGGCAGCGGGCGCTGAGGTGACCTGGAACGACGGCACCATCGGCGTCAGCGCACAGACGATCTCCCGCGTCGCCGTCCGCTGGTCCGAACCGCTGCCCGCCGAGGCGCTGATCCTGGGCGACGCCTGGGAACGTTCGTACGGCGACCTGCAATGGCGGCACCAGCAACCCGAGCGACTGCTGCCGTGGTACTTCCTCGCACACGACCGAAGCACCGGCCGGACCACCGGCGCCGGCGTTGACGTGCAGCCGAACGCATTCTGCTCGTGGACGGTCGACGCCGACGGCTGCACGCTGTGGCTCGACCTGCGCAACGGCGGCGGCCCGACCCAGCTGAACGGCCGCACGCTCACCGCCGCGACCGTCCGTCGGTTCGAGGACGCTGGCACCCCGTGGCTGACCCTGCACGCAGCGGTCGCCGCCATGAGTTCCCGACTACCGGCGCGACCTGAGCCCGTGCCGGTGGTCGGGGCGAACAACTGGTACTACGCGTACGGCGAGAACTTCGACGAGAAGGCCGTCCTCAAGGACGCGACCACCATCGTCGAGCTGGCCGACGGCCACCCGGTCAGACCGTTCAGCGTCGTGGACGACGGCTGGTACCCGGGCGGCAACGCGTCCGGCGGACCCTGGGACGTCGGCACGCCCGGCGTCTTCGACGACATGGCTCACACGGCCTTGGCCATCAAGGAGATCGGTGCCCGCCCCGGTCTGTGGTTCCGCCCGCTGCTGTCCCGCGAGCCCGGTCCCTGGGGAGTCCCTGACCGTCGGGTCCGCACGCTGGATCCGTCGTACCCGGAAGTCCTCGACCTGGTGCGCATCGATCTGCAGCGGTTCAAGGACTGGGGATTCGAGCTGGTCAAGCACGACTTCAGCACGTACGACGTCTTCGGCCGCTTCGGGCCGGCGATGGGTTCGGAACTCACCAACCGTGGCTGGCAGTTCCACGACCCGACCCGGACGACGGCCGAGATCGTGCTGGCGTTCTACCGCGAGATCCGGTCGGCCGCGGAGGACGTCGTACTGATCGGGTGCAACACCGTCGGCCACCTCGCGGCCGGGCTGGTCGACGTCCAGCGGACCGGGGACGACACCTCGGGACGCGACTGGGAGCGGACCCGCAAGATGGGCGTCAACACCCTCGCGTTCCGCTTGCCGCAGCACAATCGGTTCTTCACCGTCGACGCCGACTGTGTGCCCTGCACTCCGGAGACGCCCTGGGAGCTGAACCGGCAGTTCCTCGACCTGGTCGCACGATCGGGGACGGCGCTGTTCGTGTCCGTCGATCCGCTGGCGCGGACCGAGCAGTCGGACCGCGCGCTGAGCGAAGGTATACGGTTGGCGCTCAGCGGTGGGGACGCGTCCGGGATCGAGCCGGCCGACTGGCTGGTGAACACCGCGCCGAACGCGTGGCGGTCCGGGGCCGAGACGATCCACTACGCCTGGTCACGTCCGTGGGGCGCGGACCCGGTCATACCGTGACACCTGGGACATCTGGGACATCTGGGGGCTTGGTGGCAGTACGCCGGGGGACCAATCTGGATCGTGTCGGCGGTTTCAACGACGCGGTCGTCCTGGACGCGATCCGGCGGACCGAGCGACTCAGCCGGGTGGAGCTGGCCGCGGCGACAGGGCTGTCCGGTCAGGCGATCTCCAACATCATCCGCCGATTGCTCGACGCCGGCCTCGTCCGCGAGGCGGGCCGGCAGAAGAGCACCGGCCTCGGCAAACCGCGGACCCTGCTCGAACTCGAGCCGTCCGGCCAGTACGCCGTCGGCGTCCACCTCGACCCGGCTGTCGTGACCGTCGTGGTGCTCGACCTGACCGGCGACGTGGTGGCCCGGCGCAGTGTCGGCACGCCGTACGACGACGACCCCGCCGTACTGATCGACAGGATCGCGGCCACGATCGAGGACGTGATCACGCAGGCCGGAGCGCCACGCGAGCGCGTCATCGGCGCCGGCATCGCAGCGCCCGGCCCGATCGACGTCGAACGTGGCGTCGTCGTCGATCCGCCCAACCTGTCAGCCTGGCACCTGGTCCCGCTGCGCGACGAGCTGCGGGAGCGGACCGGTCTGCCGGTCCTGCTCGACAAGGACGTGACCGCCGCGGCCGCCGCCGAGAAGTGGGCGGGCGGATCGGAGCGGCACGGCGACTTCGTGTTCTTCTACCTGGGCACCGGCATCGGTGCCGGGCTGGTGATCGGCGACGAGGTGGTGCGCGGATCGTCCAGCAACGTCGGCGAGATCGGTCATGTGATCGTCGATCCCGACGGCCCGGTCTGCTACTGCGGACGGCGTGGCTGCGTCGGCGAGACCAGCCAGCCGCGCTACCTGGTCCAGCAGGCGGTGCAGGCCGGAGTGCTTGCCCAGGGCATCGATCTGGACGACCGGCAGGCGGTGGACACGGCGTTCGCCGAGCTGTGCGTGCTGGCCTCCGGACCCGGGGTGGCCCGGGAGATCGTGGTGGCGCTCGCCGAGCGGATCGTCAAGGTGGTCGAGGACATCGCGAACCTGCTCGATCTCGAGCGGGTGGTGTTCGGCGGTCCGCACTGGGAACAGCTCGCGCCGTTCTTCGGCGACGCCGTCCAGACCGCGCTGAAGGAACGCTTCCTGGTCCGCTCGGTGCACCCGTTCGAGGTCTCCGGTACGGCGCTCGGCGCGGACGTCGGCGCGATCGGAGCCGCCAGCCTGGTCCTCGACCAGACCTTCTCGCCGAACCCGTCGGTGCTCCTGCCGGAAGGTCAACTTGTTGCTGAAAGGTGAAGTCTGTTGATGATCGATGCCGAGGTGCTGGCCCGCGCCACCGAGGACGTGCGCCGGGCGACCGGTGACGAGGTGATCGCGGAGATGTTCCGGCGATCGATGGTGGAGAACCTGCCCGCGGTGGCCGAGCGGCTGCCGGACGGAACCACGTTCGTGCTCACCGGCGACATCCCGGCGATGTGGCTGCGCGACTCGGCCGCCCAGCTGCGGCCGTATCTGCTGCTGTGCCCCGAGGATCGTGCCCTGCAGGACGTGCTGATCGGCGTCCTGCACCGCCAGCTGGAGTACGTCGTCCTCGACCCGTACGCGAACGCGTTCAACCGGGAGGCGAACGGCGCCGGGCACACCGGCGACGAGACCGAGATGTCGCCGTGGGTGTGGGAACGCAAGTACGAGATCGACTCGCTCTGCTACCCGCTCGAGCTGGCCTACCGGCTGTGGCGGATCACCGGCCGGGCCGACGTGATCGACGAGCGGTTCAAGGCCGCGGCCGAGGCGATCATCGCGTTGTGGACGGTCGAGCAGGATCACGAGAACAGGTCGCCGTACCGGTTCCAGCGGCATGACGACGTACCGACGGACACGCTGGTGCGGGACGGACGCGGCCGGCTGACCCGGCCGACCGGGATGTCCTGGAGCGCGTTCCGGCCGAGTGACGACGCGACCGCGCTCGGGTTCAACGTGCCCGGCAACATGTTCGCGTCGGTCGTGCTCGGGTATCTGGAAGTGATCGCCACCGAGGTCCTGCGCGACCCGGGTCTGGCCACGCGGGCGAAGGAGCTGCGGGCCGACATCGACGACGGCATCGCCCGGCACGGCACGGTCGAACACCCCGCCCACGGCCGCGTCTACGCCTACGAGGTCGACGGGATGGGGGAGTCGCTGCTGATCGACGACGCCAACATGCCGAGCCTGCTGTCGATCCCGCTCACCGGCTACGCCGCCGCGGACGATCCGACGTACCTCGCCACCCGCGGGCTGCTGCTGAGCGACGACAACCCGTTCTACTACCGCGGTGAGCACGCGGCCGGGATCGGCAGCCCGCACACCCCGCCGAACCAGGTGTGGCCGATCGCCCTTGCTGTGCAGGGTTTGACGAGCACGTCGGCGGAGGAGCGCCAGCAGTTGCTGGAGGTCCTCCGCGACACCACCGGTGGTACGGGGCAGATGCACGAGTCGTTCCACGTCGACGATCCGGCCGTCTTCACCCGTGAGTGGTTCTCCTGGGCCAATGCCATGTTCTGCGAGCTGGCCCTGGTTCATGCAGGGGTCCACGCCGGGATCAGGTGACGTCGCGCCGGCGGGTCGTCCAGGCAGCGAGTACGGCGAAGATCGCGCAGTAGGCCAGCAAGGTCAGCAGGGCCCGCCCGCCGCCGACCGCGTCGCGAACCCCGGGCGGCGCGTCGGCGGCCACCATCCCGGTCACGCTGAAGACCAGCGAGCCCGCGTTCGTGCCCGGCAACGCATTGGACAGGAACTCCAGATCGGGCAGCAGGCTGCTCACCACCCCGGCCAGTAACGTCTCGATCCCGAGGATCCAGACCACGCCGAGCCCGATCGGCAACGCGACGTTGCGGAAGGCAACGGCCAGGACCGCACCGGCCAGGCACCACATCATCAGCACCAGCCAGCCGCCGGCCAGTCCCTCCAGGACGGCCGTCACCGCGGGCCAGTCCATCGAGCCGTTCTCGGCGGCCGCGATGCCGATGCTGCAGAGCGCACAGGCGGCGAAGATACCGAGCACCCAGACCGCGATCATGGTCGCCAGCGCGAGGAACTGCGAGACCAGGACGGTGCCGCGGCCCGGGCGCTGGGTGAGGATCGTCTTGAGCGTGCCCCAGGTGTACTCGCCGCCGACCACGATCGCGCCCAGGACCAGGGCGAGCGCACCGGCGAAGATCGGGTAGCCGCCGATCGTGTTGTCCATCACCCGTTCCGGCAGCATCCCGCGCAGGATCTCGCCGCGCGGTACGCCGTCGGTCTGCGGGTTCTCGTCCCCGGTGACGTAGCCCAGGTACGGCAGCAGGTAGCCGAAGATCAGGCTGAGGACCAGTCCGGCGCCGAACAGCACCCAGACCGCCGAACGCTTGCGGAGCTTCAGCACCTCCGCGCGGTAGCTACCCCACATCGGCCTTCTCCTCGCTCGTGAGCTCGAAGAACACGTCCTCGAGGGCCCGTTCGGTGCTGTGCAACTCCGACACCGCGATCCCGGCCTCGACCAGGATCCGGTTCACCTCGGCGGCCCTGTCCGGTTGCACCTTCACCCGCAGCGTCTCGTCGTACTGGTGCACCGTTCCGGCACCGAGGACGTCGGTGAGGATCGACTGCGCCTTGTCCCGCGGCGCGGCCCGGACGACCAGTTCCCGCTCGCCGCGCAGGTCCTCGACGTTGTGCTCGGCAACCATCCGGCCGGAGTTGATGATCCCGACCCGGTCGCAGATCTGCTGCACCTCGCCGAGCAGATGGCTCGACAGCAGGACGGTGCGCCCGCCGGAGCCGAGTTCGCGGATCAGCCGGCGCATGTCCCGCATACCGGCCGGGTCGAGGCCGTTGGTCGGCTCGTCCAGGATCACCAGCTCGGGATCCTTGAGCAGGGCCGCGGCGACCCCGAGCCGTTGCTTCATCCCCAGGGAGTACGTCGAGAAGCGGTCGCGGGCCCGATCGGTCAGGTCCACCAGTTCCAGCACCTCGTCGATCTTCCGCCGGGGCACCGCGGCGTACTCGGCCAGCAGCCGCAGGTTGTCCAGGCCGGAGAGGTACGGGTAGAACGCCGGCGACTCGATCATCGACCCGGTCCGGCCGAGGACGTCGGGCTGCCCGGGCGCACCGCCGAGGACGCGCACGTCACCGCTCGTCGGCGCGATCAGCCCGGTGAGAATCCGGAGCGTCGTCGTCTTCCCGGCACCGTTCGGCCCGAGGAACCCGTAGACCTCCCCGGGAAGGACAGTCAGATCAACACCGTCCACCGCGAGCGTGTCGCCGTACCGTTTCGTCAGCCCGGTCACCTCAACTAGTGCATCCATACCTCGAGACTGCCGGTTCGGGGTGCCCCGCCGCGTCGGCCAGCGGGAGTCATCGCACCTACTGCCGACGGAGTACTCAGGTACTCGGATTGGTCTCCAGCCGTGCCGTACTGCCTGCCGCGAGCGCAGCCGTCACGTGCTCCACCGCACCACGGACAAGGTCGCCATAAGCGTCCGCGCCAAGCGCCCCGAGGTTCGCTCTGGCGACTCCCAGATGCTCTTCCGCTTTGCTGGTCTCGCCCAGTCTGCGGTAGTCGTCCGCGAGACTGAGGTGCAGCGACGACAACATGCCCGCCGTCATGGCATCGGCCGGATCAACCGAGCCAGCCGGGGCGGACCAGGCCGGTTTGGTAGGCGACGACGACCAGTTGGGCGCGGTCGCGGACGCCGAGTTTGATCATTGCGCGGCTGACGTGGGTCTTCGCCGTCGCCGGGCTGAGGACCAGGCGTTCGGCGATCTCGTCGTTCGACAGCCCTTCGCCGACCAGGGCGACGATCTCCTTCTCCCGGTCGGTGAGGACATCGAGTTCCTTGCTGGCATGCGGCTGCCGGCTCCGCGTCGCGAACTCGGCGACCAGGCGCCGGGTGACGCCGGGGGAGAGCAGCGCGTCACCACGCGCCACCACCCGCACCGCCTGGAGCAGCTCGACCGGCTCGGTGTCCTTGACCAGGAACCCGCTGGCCCCGACCCGCAGCGCCTCGAACACGTACTCGTCCAGGTCGAAGGTGGTCAGGATGACGACATGGACGTCGGCCAGCGCCTCGTCGGCGCCGATCTGCCGGGTCGCCTCGAGCCCGTCGGTGCCCGGCATCCGGATGTCCATCAGCACCACATCGGGCTTCTCCGCCCGCGCCACCGCGACCGCCTCGGCGCCGTCCGACACCTCGCCGATCACCGTGATGTCGTCCTCGGCGTTCAGCAACGACCGGAAACCGGCCCGCACCAACGCCTGGTCATCCGCCAGCAGCACCCGAATCATGGCCCTCACGGTAGGCCATTTTCAGGCCAAGCCCGCGTCGTGAGCCAGCAGCGCGATCTGGGTGCGGTTGCCGACCTCGAGTTTGGTGAGGATGTGCGAGATGTGCGCCTTGACCGTCGCCACGCTCATGTAGAGCTCGGAGCCGATCTGGGCGTTCGACTTACCCTGCGCGACCGCGAGCACGACGTCGTGCTCCCGCGGTGACAACCGTTCGAGGGCCTTCTGTGCGATCGTGTGCGCGTCCGCCTGGGTCGCGGCCCGGTCCATCAGCCGCCGGGTGATCCCGGGCGACAGGATCGGGTCGCCGGCCGCGACCCGCCGTACGGCGTCGACGATCTGGGCCGGCGGGGTGTCCTTCAGCAGGAACCCGCTCGCCCCGGCCCGCAGCGCGTGAAGGACGTTCTCGTCGGTGTCGAACGTGGTCAGGACGACGACCTCCGGCGGATTCGGCCGCGCCCGGACCCGCCGGGTCGCCACGATCCCGTCCACCCGCGGCATCCGCAGATCCATCAGGACGACGTCCGGGAAGTGCGCATCCACCGCCGCCGGCACCTCGTCCCCGTCGGCCGCCTGAGCGACCACCGCGATCCCGTTCGCCCCGTCGAGCATCATCTCCAGACTCGCCCGGACCAGCGCGTCGTCATCCACCACAAGTACGCGAATACTCATGACGGCCACGGTAGCGAGGCCTCGAGTCGGAACCCGCCGTCGAGTCGCTTCCCGTGGTCCAGGGTTCCGCCGGCGAGCTGGACGCGCTCGGTCAGCCCGACCAGTCCGGTCCCGCTACCGGGGGTGAGCGACGTGCCGTTCGACCCCGGGTTGGTCAGCTCGATCCGCAGCTCCTGACCCGGCCGGCCGGTCACGGTCAGTGTCACCGGGTGCCCGACCGCGTGCTTGCGCGCATTGGTGAGTCCCTCCTGCACGACCCGGTACGCCGTCCGTCCGGTTGCCGGAGGCAACGTCGTGGGGTCGGCGACCCGGTCGTCGTACGCGATCGTCGTACCGGCCTCGCGGGACTCCTCGACGAGCGCGCGCAGGTCCTGGAAGGTCGGCTGCGGCCGGCCGCCGGGGAGTTCGTCGATCTCGGTGTCGCGCAGCACGCTGATCACCTCACGCAGTTCGTCGAGCGCCTGGTGGACGCCGGTGCGGATCACCCCGGCCGCCTTCGCAAGCTTCTCGGGCGACGAATCAGGCCGGTACTCGAGCGCACCGGCGTACGTCGCCAGCAGCGACAGCCGATGCGCGAGTACGTCGTGCATCTCCCGAGCCATCCTGGTCCGTTCGAGCGCCCGCGCCTCCGCGACGCGGCGGCCCTGCTCGGTCTCGGCCCGTTGGGCCCGTTCGCGCAGGGAGTCGAGCAGTTGCCGACGTGCCTGGTTCCATTGCCCCCAGCCGAGCAGCGCGGCGTGGACGGCGACATCGAGGATGGCGAACCAGAGGAAGCTGAGACCGCCGATGCCCCGCCAGAGCCCCTGGATCAGGTGACCGGCCGTGCCCGCGAGGGCGATCAGGACAGCTGTCCGGAGCGGACGCCGCTGGGCGACGGTGAGCGTGCCGACGGTCGACGGTGGGGTCGCGGCGGGGGAGAGCGCGGCGAGTCCGGCGAGGACGAGTGCGCCCGAGACCGGGCGGCGGCCCAGGGTGAAGATGAGGCCGGTGGCAACGATCCCGACCACGATGTCGAGCCACAGCCACTGACGCTCGGTGCCGTCCGACTGACGGCCGATGACGGTGGCCGCGGACAAGCCACCGACCACGGCGATCGCCATCAGGTTGGCCCAGCGGGTCCGGCGTACCGGCGCACAACTCTCCTGCATGCCGCCGAGACTAGGCGCCGGCTCCGGTCTGTCACTACCGACCAAAGTCGGTGGCCCGCCGACTTCGGACCAGGGCGGCGCAGCGTTCCGGCCGATGCGGCGGGAGGCTCCGACCGGCGACCTTTGGGTGCACACCACAGCTCAGGAGGAAGCCATGTCAGTCCAGCTCGATACCCGTCCCATCCGCGTCGAGGGCCGCAGCCGGCTCGCGGTCGTCGGAATCACCGTGCTCGCCGCGCCCGCCGTGTGGGCTCTGTTGGCACCGGTCGCCGGTGTCGAACTCGCAGCCCTGCAGGGTTCTCGTCGCATCGACGTCGGCGTCGGCTCGGTCGTCTTCGCGTCGGCCGCGATGGCCCTCGCCGGCTGGTGCCTGCTCGCCATCCTGGAACGCCGTACTCCCAACGCCCGCAAGGTCTGGACGATCCTCGCCACGGCCGCCTGCATCCTGTCCCTCGGCAGCCCCCTCGTCGGCGGCATCGGCGTCGGCGCCAAGCTCGGCCTAGCCTCCCTCCACCTCATCGTCGGCGCCGCAGCCATCCTCGGCCTCCGCCGCACCGCCCTGTCCGCTACCGACCGCTGCTAAGGCGTGTTGAGGCGGGCGGCCTGGTAGAAGCCGCGGATGTGGGCGGTGATCAGGTCGGCGGCGGCGTCCGGCTCGCCGGCCCGGATCGCCTTCAGGATGGCGCGGTGCTCGGCCCGGAGGCCGATCGTGGTCGCCTCCCAGTCGGGCAGATTGGGTACGGCGGCCAGCACGTAGCCGTGGATCGCCGACCGCAGCGAGGCCATCACCGCCGCGATCAGCACGTTCCCCGCCAGACCCGACAACGCGACGTGGAACTCGGCATCCAGCAGATGGAACTCCTCGGGCGACATCCCGGGAGCATCCATCTGGTCGAGCAAGTCCTCGGCGAGTTTCAGTTCACCGGCCTCCATCTGCCGGCCGGCCGCCTCGCGGGCGGCCCAGGACTCCAGCAGGATGCGGGTCTGGACGACGTCGCCCATCGGCAGGTGATTGGTTGCCAGGTGCAACCGCAGTACGGCGGTCAGCGGCGACACCGGCTCCGCGACGATCACCGCACCGGCCTCCGGACCGGACCCGGTGGCCGTCCGGACCACGCCCATCGCCTCCAGCACCCGGACCGCCTCGCGGACCGACGGCCGGCTGATCCCGAGCTGCTCGGCCAGCACCCGCTCGCCGGGCAGCCGCTCGCCGATCCGCAGCCGTCCCGCCGCCAGTTCGGCCTCGACCCGGTGCAGGACCAGCTCGTAGTTCTTCACCCGTGGTTCCCCATGCGGACGACTCTACCTGTGTGGTCGGACCACAGGCTATGCTGTGGTCCGACCACACGATCAGGTGCCGCCTGATCACCCGTGCCGGCCGTTCCGGAGTTCTGATGACCGATCGACAGCTGCCCAAATGGTCCGAGCTGAAGCCGCTGCTGCGGCCGAAGCCGATCACGGTGAACGCGACCGACCGCCGGTTGGAGAAGGCGCTCACCATCGCCGACCTGCGCCGGATCGCCAAGCGGCGGACGCCGCGTTCGGTGTTCGACTACACCGACGGTGCGGCCGAGGCGGAGATCAGCCTGACCCGGGCCCGGCAGCTGTTCGCGGAGATGGAGCTGCAGCCGTCGATCCTGCGCAACGTCTCCGACATCGATCTGGGCACGTCGATCCTCGGCGGGCGGTCGGAGCTGCCGTTCGCGTTCGCGCCGACCGGGTTCACCCGGATGATGAACCACGAGGGCGAGAGCGCGGTCGTCAAGGTCGCCGAGCAGATCGGCATCCCGTACGCGCTGTCCACCATGGGTACGACGTCGATCGAGGACGTCGCCGCGGCCGCGCCGGACGCGCGCAAGTGGTTCCAGCTGTACGTGTGGAAGGACCGCGACGCGGGCGAGGACCTGGTGAAGCGGTCGGCCGCGGCCGGGTACGAGGCGCTGATGCTGACGGTCGACGTACCGGTGGCCGGTGCGCGGCTGCGCGACGTACGCAACGGCTTCACCATCCCGCCGTCGCTGACCGCGAAGACCGTGCTGGACGCATCGTTGCACCCGGCGTGGTGGGCCAACCTGCTGACCACGCGGCCGTTGACGTTCGCGTCGCTGTCCAACTGGGACGGCACTGTCGCCGAGCTGCTGGACAAGCTGTTCGACCCGACGATGACGATCGACGACCTCAACTGGCTGCGTTCGATCTGGTCCGGGCCGTTGATCGTCAAGGGCATCCAGACCGTCGAGGACGCGCGCCGGGTGGTCGACGCGGGCGCCGACGCGATCGTGCTCTCCAACCACGGCGGTCGTCAGCTCGACCGGGCACCCACACCGCTGCGCATCCTTCCGGAGGTCCGCAAGGCCGTCGGCAGCGACGCGGAGATCTACCTCGACACCGGCATCATGTCCGGCGCCGACATCGTCGCGGCCATCGCGCTGGGTGCCGACGCCTGCCTGGTCGGCCGCGCGTACCTGTACGGCCTGATGGCCGGCGGCGAGCGCGGCGTGGCCCGCGCCGCCGAGATCCTCACCAAGGAGGTCCGCCGCACCATGGCCCTCCTAGGCGTCTCCCGAGTCGCCGACCTCAACCCGTCCCACGTCCGCCTGCCGTAGCCGACCCGGCAGGCGGGCAGGCCGTTGCTCACGGCAAGCGCCAGCAAGTGGTAGTACGCCGTACGCACGTCGGTCAGCTTGTTGTCGCCAGCGCCGGGGAAGTGAGCGCCTGCTCTGGCGTCGGTGACCCGAATCCCTTGGCGATCAGCCAGATGGGCAGGACCACGAATTCGAACAGTGCACCGGGGGCAAGCAGCGCAAGCCCTGGTCCCGCATTCATGTCCAGAACGCCGAGGAGGTCGAGCGGTACTCCCAGGGTGAGCAGGGCATATCCGACCAGGCCGAGCGCTGCGATGGGTCGGGGAACCAGGCGTGAGACGAAGAGCAGGTACGTGAGAATCAAGCCGCCGAGACCTGTCGGGACGTAGACCCACAGCATGTGATTCGGGACCACTTGCAGTTGGGTCAGGAGATAGACACCGCAGACGGCGGAGACGGCGAACTCGACGACTCTGAGGATCGGATACCAGATCGCCAGTCGTCGGTTGACGGGCCTCAGGATCGGGTACATCAGCAGGCCGATGCCGACGACGGCGATGCCGGAACACATCATCAGCAGAACGCCGACGGTGAGTGGCGCCTTGTCGGTGTCGCCGTCCACAAATGCCTGGATCAACGACGTGCCGACCATGGCGGTGGCCATCTGAACGAAAAACAGAATGCCTACCGTGACTGCAATCATCCTTCTGGACATGACTCTCCTTGACTGAGCATCGGGACATCCCTGTGCGGGTTGGCCGTACTTCGACGCTAGAAAGTCGCGGCGCTCGTCACGATGGGGCAGGCAGCACGGAGTGGGGGCCAGCCCTACCCCCGCGGGCGTGCTGGCCCCACCGGCGTCATCGTCGCTACAGTCGGGACCGTGGCGCTTCGGGTGGTCTTCGCTGACGACAACTTCCTGGTTCGTGAGGGAGTGACCTCGTTGCTGGCGGTGGCCGAGGGCATCGAGGTGGTGGCCACCGCGGCCGACCTCGACTCGCTGATCACCTCGGTCGCCGAGAACTCGCCGGATGTGGTCCTGACCGACATCCGGATGCCCCCGACCCATACCAACGAGGGCATCCGGGCCGCGAAGCGGATCCGTTCCGAGTACCCGGGGGTCGGCGTTGTGGTCCTCTCGCAGTACGTGGAGGAGGACTACGTCTTCGAACTGCTGGCGGACGGCGTGGCCGGAATGGGTTACCTGCTCAAGGACCGGGTGGGCGATCTCGACGGGCTCGTCCGCGCCTTCCACGAGGTGGCCGGTGGCGGATCGGTGCTCGATCCCGTGGTGGTCGAGACTCTGCTGGCGAACAGGGGAAGCGACGTACCGCTTCTGGGCCTGACCAAGCGGGAGCGCGAGGTCCTCCAGGAGATGGCCACCGGCCGGAACAACGCCACGATCGCGAAGTCGCTGTTCATGAGTGACCGTGCGGTCGAGAAGCACATCGGGTCGGTGTTCCAGAAGCTGGGCCTGGTCGACGAACACGCGGTGAGCCGGCGCGTGATGGCCGTGCTCGCCTACCTGGAGGCCACCGACTCGACCCGATGACCGAACGGATCGGGGGCCGCGATGCCGTGAACAGGGCGCACACTGGCCCGTATGGACACCCGTCGCGTGATCGGTCAGCTGAAACGCGGCGGGCGGAAGCAACTGGTGGTGATGACCGGCCTGGCCGGCTTCGTGGTCGCGGTCTACATCCTCGTCGTGCTCGGCGGCGGCGCGATCATCGGCCACACCGACTCCCCAAGCCTGCCCCTGTCGGTGCTGGCGACCGCCGTGGTGGCGCTGTTGTTCGCGCCCGTCCAGGCCGCTCTCGAGCGGCTCGCGACCAGGATGGGACTCGGCGGCAGCACGCCGTACGACGTCCTGAGCCGATTCTCGGAGACGGTCACCGGCGGCTATGCGACTGAGCAGTTGCCGGCCCGCATGTCGATGCTGCTTGCTCAAGGCACCGGGGCCGCGTGGGCACAGGTGTGGCTGACCGTTTCCGGCCGTCTGACGTTGGCGGCCACCTGGCCCGAGAACGCCGACGAAGACCGGACCACTCCGTCCCCTCAGCCCGGTGGAGTGGACGCCACGGCCGAGGGCCGGCGGGCCCTGACCGTGCGGCACGACGGCCAGTTGTTGGGGGTGCTCCGGCTGCAAGAGCGACCCGGCCTGGCACTCACCGCGGTGGAGGAGCGGTTGTTCGCGGGACTGGCGGCTCAAGCCGGACTGGTCCTGCGGATGGTCGGGCTACGGGCCGAGCTCGAGGATCGCCACGGGGAACTGGTGGCGCGAGCCGACGAGCTCAAGGCATCTCGGGAGCGCCTCATCTCGACGCAGGACGCTGAGCGGCGTCGCCTGGAGCGGGACCTCCACGACGGCGCGCAGCAACACCTGGTGGCGCTGACCGTCAACCTGCGGCTCGCGCAGACGATCGCTGTTCGCTCACCGGATCGCGCCGCGCGGGTGCTCGCTGAGCAGGCCGACGCGGCGCGCGTCGCCATCGAGACCCTGTCCTCTCTGTCTCGCGGGATCTATCCCAGGCTGCTCTCAGCCGATGGGCTGGTGCCCGCGCTGCGGGCCGCCGTCGCGACCAGTCCCATCCCGGTCACGATCGATGCGGTCGGTGTGGGGCGCCCGCCGGCACAGATCGAAGCCGCGCTGTACTTCTGCTGCATGGAGGCGGTGCAGAACGCCGCGAAGCACTCGGGCGCGCAGAGCGTGTCGGTACAGGTGCGCGAGGACGAGGACCGATGGTGTTTGACCATCGAGGACAACGGGGCCGGCTTCGACCAGGCGCTGGCCGGCACCGTCGGAGCGGGCGCGGGGCTGGTGAATATGCGCGACCGGCTGGACGCGGTCGGCGGCACCGTCACCGTCGGATCTCTGTTCGGGCGGGGGACGACGGTCACCGCGATGGTTCCGAGGACCGCGGGTCTCGAGCCCGCTCACCTGCCAACCCCAGTCCAGGAGCGTTGACATGCGCGTCCGGATCGCCTGGCTGCTTCTCGGACTGACCACGCTCGCCGGCATCTTGGACACCGTCTTCACCGCGGCTCACCGCTCGCTCCTGAGCGAGGCGACGTGGGCGGACCACGGGTGGCCGCTGGCCCCGCTGGCCGGTATTGGTTGCGCGTTGATGGGTGCGCTCATCATCTCGCGCCATCCGAGGCACCCGCTCGGCTGGCTGCTCTGCGCCGCGAGCCTGCTGTCGGTGACTCTGGCCGCGGACGCCTACAGCGTGTGGGTCCTCGATGGCGACGGCCCCGGGTCTCCTCACTGGGCCCACGTGGCCGCGTGGGCATCGCCACTGCTGGGCTGGCCTGCGTTCACCGCGTTGATCATGGTCTTCCTGATAGCCCCGGACGGCCGCCTGCCCTCACCTCGGTGGCGCTGGGCAGTCTGGGTCACGGTGGCGGGACTCTGCCTGCACACGCTGGGGACTCTGACGATCCGCCCCGGCGAGGTCGTGTACGGGGAGGACTTCGGCAACCGCAGCATCTCAGCGCCGCTGCTCACCACCGGGGTCATTCTTGTCGCCGCAGGTCTCGTCGCCGCAGCAGTTTCCATTGCGTTGCGCCTTCGGAAGGCCAGGGACGACGTACGCCGCCAGCTCCTGTGGATCGCATCGTCCGCCGCCTTGTTGGCGTTCGGCGTCGTGGTCATACTCGTCGTCCCACTCATCCAGGGCGAAGACGGGACCTGGCTGGCCGGACTGCCGCTGCGGCTGGCCCAGGTCGCGGTCCCGCTCTGCGTCGCCGTCGCGGTGCTGCGGCACCGTCTGCTGCAGATCGACCTCATCGTCAACCGGGCTCTGGTGCTCGCCATGGCCACCGGACTGGTCGCGGTGGGCTACGTGCTGGTTGTCGTGGTCGTGGGCCTCGCCGTCGGTGGTGGCAGCGGGGGATTCTGGCCCTCGCTGCTCGCGACCGCCCTGGTGGCGTTGGCGTTCCAGCCGCTACGACGCCGCGTGGTGAGGCTTGCCGACCGGCTGGCGTTCGGCGCCGCGGCCGCCCCCTACGAGGCACTCGCCGACTTCAGTCGCCGGCTCGGAGACCGTCCTGACCCGTCAGACCTGTTGCCGGCCATGGCCGACGCGGCCGCGCAGGCAGTCGGTGCGAGCCGGGCCGTCGTCGTACTCCAGATCGAGGCCGGTCCCGACCGGACGGCCGTCTGGCCGCCGCTCGGTGCGGACGGCCCGACAGCCGCAGGCGTCGCGACACCGGTGGTCGACCGCGGGGAACAGCTGGGAAGCATCACGGTTGAGATGCCATCCGGTCACCCGCTTCGAGCCCGGGAGCACCGGCTGATGGCCGACCTGGCAGGCCAGGCCGGCATCGCATTCCGCAACGCCCGGCTGGCAGCCGAACTGTCGGGGCAGGTGGAACAGCTCGACCGTCGCACCCACGAGCTGGCGGAGTCCCGCCGACGGCTGATCAGCGCCGGCGACGCCGAACGGAGCCGACTCGAACGCGCGATTGCCCGGCAGGTGGTCGTGCACCTGGCCCCACTCCCGAACCGGCTGCGTCACCTGTCCGACCTCGACCACCACGCCCTGGTCGCTCAGGACGCGGCCTTGTTCAGGCCGCTGGTCGAGACCCTGAACACCGCCCTCGAGGAGCTGCGGGAGATCACCCGGGGCGTGTTCCCGGCCCAGCTCGCCCGCTCCGGTCTGCCGAGAGCGCTCGCGTCGCTTCTCGGCCGGACCGGGAGTACCGGGCGACTCGTGGTCGAGAGCTCCGCCGTCGGTCGACGTTTCGATCCCCGGGTCGAGGCCGCGGCGTACTTCTGCGTGGCCGAGGCGGTGCGCAACCTAGGCGGCGCCGTCGTGGTCGTGCTGGACGCACCCGGCGACCAACTGCGGGTGGTCGTGAGCGGCAGTGACCGGGGCGGCCTTCCGCTGAGCCACATGCGCGACCGGGTCGAGGCGGCAGGAGGCTCGGTGTCGATCACCGCGGAACGTGGAGACGCCGTCATCGAGGTCCGCGCACCGGAGCCGGCTGCTGTGCCCTGAGCCCGCGCGGTGGGATGGGCAGGGTTCTACAGCGGCAGGTGGGCCGTGATGCGTAGGCCGCCGGCTGGGGTGCGGGTGGCGGTGAGGGTGCCGCCGAGGGCGGTGGCGCGTTCACGCATCCCGATGATGCCGTTGCCCTCCTTGGGCGGACCGGCGAGGGACTGGCCGTCGTCGTCCACCTGCAGTACGAGCGCTTCGTCGCCGTACTGGATCCGTACGGTCGCGGCGTTCGCCTTGGCGTGCCGGACGATGTTGGTGAGCGACTCCTGGATGATGCGGAACGCCGCGCGGTCCAGCCCGGTCGGCAGCGGGTGTGGGTCGCCGTGGACGATGGTGTGAACCTCCAGACCGGCGCGTGACGTCCGGCTGACCAGGTGGTCGAGCCGTTCGAGCCCGGCGACCGGCTGCCGTGGTGCCGACTCGTCGGACTGCCGCAGGATGCCGACGATCGACCGCAGCTCGACCAGTGCTTCCTTGCTGGCGTCCTTGATCGCGGACAGCGCCGGACCGGCCTGCTCGGGCTGCCGGTCGACCAGATGGAGCGCGGTCGACGCCTGCACGTTGATCAGCGAGATGTGGTGCGCCACCACGTCGTGGAGCTCCTGCGCGATCCGCAGCCGCTCCTCGCCGGCCTTCCGCAGCTCGGCCTCACGTCGCGTCCGGGCCGCCGCCGCGGCCCGGTCCCGCTGGGCGCGGAAGAGTTCCGCGGTGAACCCCAGGACGACGAAGCACGTGCCGACCAGGAGGACCTGGTACACGCCCTGCTCGTTGATGCCGAGCAGCATCCGGCCGCCGACGTGACCGAGGTACAGCGTCGCGATGCCGATCCAGCCCTGGAGCCGGTGACCGAGGCGGATCACCGAGAAGGCTGCGATCACGAACGAGAAGATGACCGGACCCCACGGGTACTCCATCAGCATGTAGACGAGCGTCGACACGACCGTTGCCCACAGCACCGGGACCGGACGGGTCCGGAGCCAGTAGAGCGACAGCGTCCCGATCAGGAGCAGCACGACCATGAACCAGTCGGGCGCCCTGCGGTCCAACTGACCGTTGGCGGCGCCGAACGAGCCCACCACCTCGAACGCGCTGAGCACGACAGGCAGCGCGATCCGCCGTACCCGGGCTCCCCAGGTCGGCGCGGCGATCGGCTCAGTCGTGGTCACAGTACGAAACCGTAGAGGTATGGGATCCCGGTGTCATCGTCGCCACGGAGTATCCGGGCCTGCTCCGGCCGCAGTACGTCGCGGTCAGTACTGGACCTTGTAGATCTTCTCCTCGTACGCCTTGCCGTAGTACTCCTCCAGCTCGGCCAGGTCCTGGTCCTTGCGCTCCAGCGCCTTCGAGATCTTCGCGCGGCTCGGCATCGCCTCGGGGTTCCAGGTCTCCGGCTTCCACAGCTGCGACCGCAGGAACGACTTCGAGCAGTGGTGGAAGACCTCCTCGATCTCCACCAGCAACGCCAGCTGCGGACGGTTGCCGCGGACGATCATCTCGTCGAAGAACGGAGCCTCCTTGACGATCCGGGCCCGCCCGTTGATCCGCAGCGTGTCGCCGCGCCCGGGGATGAAGAAGATCAGCCCGACGTGCGGGTTGGTGAGGATGTTGGTGAATCCGTCGACCCGCCGGTTGCCGGCCCGCTCCGGGATGGCGATCGTGCTGTCGTCGAGGACGTTCGTGAACCCGGCCGGGTCGCCCTTGGGGGAGACGTCGCAGCTGCCGTCCGCCGCCGACGTGGCGATCAGGCAGAACGGCGAGGCGGCCAGCCACTGCCGGTCGAGCTCGTGCAACTCCTTGCGGGTCTTGTCAGCGGCGGCGCCCAGCGGCGCCGGCACGACCTCCCGCAGCTCGTCGTGCGTCGTAATCTCTACCAGTCCGGGGATCTCCATCAGGCGGCGTTCTCCTCTACCAGCGACGGCAGGGCGTCCTCCTTGACGGCCCTCGTCCGCGCAGCCCATCGTACGGCGGGACCAGTTGCGCAACTGGTACCCAGGAACAGTGCACCCACAGCGATCCAGCCGATCGGACCCCACCCGAGGACGACGGTCGTGAGCAGCGCCGGACCGAGCATCCGGGCGATCGCTGGGCCGGTGCCGAAGAAGCCTTGGTACTGCCCCTGCTTGTCGGCCGGTGCGAGTCCGAAGCTGATCTCCCACGCGCCGGACGCGAGCTTCATCTCACCGAGGGTCAGGAGGGCCGCACCGCCGATGAGTACGACGGTTGCCGTCGCAGCGCTCAGGTTCGCGGCGGAGATCGCGAAGACAGCACAGGCGGTCAGCATGGCGATACCGGCGTACCGGATCGAACGGGTGGCCGTGCGGAGGTCTCGCACGCTGCGGGCGGTCCGCACCTGGAACAGCGTGACTCCGATCGTGTTGACGATCAGGAGCGATGCGACGACCCAGTCCGGGGCGTCGGTGCGGGTGACGATCCACAGCGGTACGACCAGGCTGAGCAGAGGCATGAAGAGCAGCATGATCGCGTTCAGCAGCGCGAGTACGGCGTACGGACGGTCGTGCAGTACGGCCAGACGCGGCTCGCCCTTGACCCGGGTGCTGATCGCGACTCGTGGCACTCGCTGGAGGAGTCGGGCCGCGATCAGGAAGCTGAGTGCGTCGAGTGCGAAGACAGTCAGGTACGCCGTCGTGGTGTCGTAGTGGAGCGCGATGCCGCCGAGTAGTGCGCCGACCGCGAGTCCGGCGTTGACTGTGGACTGCAGGAACGCGCGGATGCGAGTCCGCTCGGCCGGCTGCACCAGGCCTGCCAACAGGGCCTGACGGGCAGCGGTGAGTCCTGTCTGACTGCTTGCGTAGACGATCGCGGCGATGAGGAACAGCGGGAAGCTTCGCACGACGATGAACGACCCGACCGAAGCCGCGGTCGTCAGCGCCAGCACCACCGCGACCCCGCGTGCGCCCTTCCGGTCGGCGAGATTGCCCAGCGGAACACCGAGGAGAAACCCGACCAGCCACGCGACGGTCAGTCCCAGTCCGACCTCGGCCGTCGACAGTCCGACCACGCGGGTGAAGAACAGCGCGCTGGTGACGATGAAGGCTCCGTCGCCGACCGAGTTGGCGAGCTGGGCCATCGCCAGGTCGCGCGGTGCGCCGGCCGGCGGGAGAACGCTGTCGCGTCCGCTGCGGAGGCGGTCGGTCCTGGTGCTCATCGTGGTCTCCCTCGGCTCGGTATGACTCGAGCCTACGAGCGTGGCGGCCCAGCTGGCAGGTCCACTTCACGGTCCGGTTGATGGGCCACTTTCAGGCCGGAATTGGTCTGTGGATAACTCGGATCGGGGGCCGGAACGACGGCACCTTGTAGGTATGAGCTTCCAAGACCTCCCGCAGACCTGGACCGACCACCCACTCTCCGATCCCGCGCTCGCCGCCGATGTCGTCGACCTCCTGGTGAGCCTCGGCGACCGCCAACGCGGCACGTTCACCGTCGTCCTGTGCGACGAGGACACCCGCTATCGCGCGGCGGTCGCCGTCGACCTGCCGTCGGAGTTCGAGCACCGCACCCGATCGCTGGCGGCCGGCGACATGTGCACGTCCGCCTTGACCCCGATCATGCCCGCCGTGCGGACCGCTCCCGGCACGTCCCTGCTCCTGGCCCTGGGCCGCCCTGGCCCACCCGCCTGGCCCGAGCTGGACACCGAATGGGCGACGGCCGCCACCCACACCTGCCGAGCTGCCGGAGTCCCTCTCCTCGGCTTCTACATAGCCTCCGCCCAGCACGTCTACCAACCCCTCCAACCAGCCCAAGCGGCCGCCTGACGGCACCCGCGACCATGACTAGTGGAATTGGGGTTTCAGCGGACGCCGCGAGGGCGGAACTGGATGCTGATCCTCGGGCCGATGTGGCCGGTGGCCTTGGGGATCGCGTGTTCCCAGGTGCGTTGGCAGGAGCCGCCCATGACGATGAGATCGCCGTGGCCGAGGGGATACCGGACCGTCGAGCTGACCGGGCCGCTCGAGCCGCCCGGGCGTGGTCGCAGCGCCAGCACGCGCGGTTCGCCGACGGAAAGGATGGCGACCATCGTGTCCTCGTGGTTGCCGCGCCCGATCCGGTCGCCGTGCCAGGCCACGCTGTCCCGTCCGTCGCGGTAGTAACACAACCCGGCCGTGCGGAACGGCTCGCCCAACTCCTCCGCGTAGTACGCACTGAGCCGGTCGCGGGCCTCGTCCAGGATCGGCAGCGGCAGCTCCTCGTTCTCCCCGTAGAAGCAGAGCAACCGCGGCACGTCGACCACCCGGTCGTACATCTGCCGCCGCTCGGCCTGCCACGGCACGTCTCGCGCCAACCGCTCGTACAGCTGATCCGCCCCGGTCAGCCAGCGCGGCAGTACGTCGATCCACGCACCGCGCCCGAGATCCGTCCGCCGGACCCCGTCCACCGAGCCCAGCGCAGGATCCTCGAACGCATCAAGCAACGACCCCTGAAGATCACCCGCCATAGCCCCACCATACCCGAGATTCGAACAGGTGTTCCCATGACGGCGGATTGGTGTCCGGCATGAGGTGTGATGTCGCAGGACATCGGTGACGGTTCTGCATCAGGACATCGGTGACAGTTTCGGGGGTCTTGGTGGTGACACTTCGGTGAGTCGGCGGGGTCGGTGAGGCCCGGGGCCGGTCGACTGCGCCGGTGTCGAAGAACGAGTCTGTTGATCCCCGTGTCCGTCTCGCGATCACGCAGTGGCCGTCTGATGCGCCGCGTGGGGCGGTGACGACCGTCTGTGCCGAGCACGGCATCTCGCGCGAGACGTTCTACGAGATCCGGCGGCGTAGCCTCGTCGACGGTGCCCGCGGCGGCGTTGGAGCCGAGGTCGCGGCGGCCGAAGTCGAGCCCTCGAAGCTGGCCGATGAGGTCAGGCGGCGGGCGATCGGGGTCCGGGCTGCACTCGATTGGCTTGGCGGACGGCGTTGGCCGACGAGGAGAATGCTCTGGCTGAACCGGGCCACGGGCAGGGCTAGAGCATGGGGGTCGCCGATCGCCGAGGTGGCGCAGAGACTGGAGATCACGCGCGGCACGGTGTCGAAGTGGCGGTCGCGGTTCCAGGCCGATCGGCTGGACGGGCTGTCGGACGAACCGCGGCCGGGCCGGCCGCGGACGATCACCGACGACGACATCGAGCAGGTGATCACCAAGACGCTGGAATCCACGCCAGGTAAGGACACGCACTGGTCGACTCGCTCTATGGCAACCAGCACCGGGATGTCGCAGAGTGCGGTGTCGCGGATCTGGCGGGCGTTCGGACTGAAACCGCACGCGATCGAAACCTGGAAACTGTCCACAGATCCGTTGTTCGTGGACAAGGTCCGCGACGTCGTCGGCCTGTACATGAGCCCGCCCGAGAACGCGTTGGTGCTGGCCGTCGACGAGAAGAGCCAGATGCAGGCCATCGACCGGACCGCTCCGATCCTGCCGATCATGCCGACCACGCCGGCGCGGATGACCCATGACTACGTCCGGCACGGCACCACCAGCCTGTTCGCGGCCTTCGACATCGGCAGCGGGTCGGTGATCGCCCAGCACTACCGCCGCCACCGCCACCAGGAGTTCCTGCGCTTCCTGAAACTGATCGACGCCGCCGTCCCCAAAGACCTCGATCTGCACCTGGTGCTGGACAACTACGCCACCCACAAGACCCCCAAGGTCAAGGAGTGGCTGATCCGCCATCCGCGGTTCCACCTCCACTTCACCCCGACCAGCAGTTCGTGGCTGAACCTGATCGAGCGCTGGTTCGCCGAACTGACCAACCGCAAACTTCGCCGCTCCGCCCACCGCAGCGTCACCGAACTCGAAGCCGACGTCCGCCAATGGATCAACGAATGGAACGCCGACCCCAAACCCTTCGTCTGGACCAAGACCGCAGACCAGATCCTCGACACCCTCGCCGCCTACTGCACGCGAATTAACGACTCAAGACACTAGCGTCGCCACCCTCGCCACTTCCGCCGGCCAGTTGCCTCTACGTCTCGGCAGTTGTGGGCCAGGCGGGCCCCTCGACAAGTCCCAGCCAACCAAACGCGGAAAGGGCGCGCAGCCGCGCTTTCTCTGCCACAATCCAATCTGCGACGACGTAGATGCGTGAACCCTGGGAGAGGAACTGATGCCGGACGAACCCGATGCCGAGATCCGACGCCGGGTCGAACAGGCACTGGGCCGGCCGACCACGACGTGGGCCGTCCCCGATACCGGTTGGTCGGGGGCGATCCGGCACTCAGTCGGCTTGGCCGACGGCACGCGGGTCTTCGTCAAAGCCGCCACCGACGACGATACCGAGCGCTGGCTCCGCACCGAACACCTTTCCCTGCAGCACGTTCCCGAGCGGTTCGCGCCAACGATCATCGCGTGGCTCGACGAGCCCGGCCGCCCGATTCTCGTCACTGAAGATCTCAGCCGGGCTCACTGGCCGGCCAGCCATCAGGGTGTGAATTGGCGCCCCGGCGATATCGATCTCCTACTCACCGCTGTCGCCAATCTTTCACATATCGAGGCACCGAACGTTTTCTCACCCACACCGCGAACGCGCGCTCGCTGGCCCGGCCTACTGTGCGGCCCGGACCGAACGGCCTTCCTCGAATTGCAGCTGTGCTCGGCGAAGTGGCTCGACAACGCCGCACCGCAGCTCATCGCCGCCGAATCCCGCTGCGACGAGGACGGAATGAGCCTGGTGCACGGGGATATTCGCAGCGACAATATCTGCATCGACGGCGACCGGGTGGTTTTCGTCGACTGGAGCCATACCTCACGCGGCAGCGCCGACCACGATCTGGCCGGATTGCTCCCGACCCTGCACCTGGAAGGCGGCGCCCTTCCCTACGACGTCATGCCCGACGGCGCACCCTGGGCCGCCGCCGGTGCCGCCACGCTCGCCTATCGCGTTCACCACGATTCCCTGCCGGACTGGCTGGTCCCGGTGATGATCCGGCTGATCGCGATCGACCTGTCGTGGGCAGCGTCATCGCTGGGGCTTCCGTCGCCCGACGGCACCGCCCCGCGCTAGCCGAACAATGCTGGATCATCCGAGTCCGCGTTCTGGCCACCGATCGCGAAGAATCGGCGGGCCGGACGCACCCGGGCCGGTGCAGAACCTGGCCGACGTCGAACGCGAGTACGCAATTGCTGTCGCCGGACTGCCCCCTCAGGGCGGACTACCCGAAGATCAGAGGCGAGTAACTTCCTACATCGGCAGGACCTGGCGACGAACCGAGTTCGGGACTCAATTCTGCCAATAGGGCCTAACCAGCAGCGATCGATGTCGAGGGCTGGCCGGAGGGAGCATGCTCTGGCTGCTCCCTGTTCGCCGACAGCGTCACCCATCCCGCGCACCTGAACGCGCGCGACACGACACTCGCCTTCGTGTCCGCCGCGCCCCAGGAGCGCATCAAGGCCTACCGCGACCGGATGGGCTGGAGCGTGCCCTGGTACACGCTCGTCGGGGATGACTTCTCCCGTGACTTCGATGTGGAGGAGTACTTCGGCCTCAATGTGTTCATCCGGGACGGCGACGAGGTCTTCCGCAGCTACTTCGTCAACGCGCGTGGTGTCGAGACAATCGGCTCCGCGCTCACGTTCCTCGATCTCACCCCGCTCGGTCGCCAAGAGACCTGGGAGGACTCCCCGGCAGATCGCCCCCAGGGCGACCCGTATGTCTGGTGGCGACGACACGACGAGTACGCCGACGCCCGCTGAGAAGCGCCCGCGCGCTGTCTGTCCGACACGCGCCCGGGTCGTGGTGTCCGGCCGGTATCAACTTTCTTGATGGGTTGGCATGAAGACTGGCATTAGACGTATGGGTCGGCTCGGGGCACGCTCGATGACACGACAACGACGCCGACCGGATTCCTGAGCACGATGATCGAAGGAGCAGCCGCTATGTCACTCGCCCGTGTGCACAACTTCTCCATCTCACTCGACGGCTACGGCACCGGTGAGGGGCAGAGCCGCGACGCACACTTCGGTCATGCCGGGGACCGGCTCCACCAATGGATGTTCGCCACCCGGTCGTGGGACGCCGGCGGGAGCGGCGGCGTCGACGACGCCTTCGTTCGCCAGCACGATCCGGGGATCGGCGCCGAGATCATGGGCGCCGGGAAGTTCGGTCACCCCGGATGGCACGAGGAGCCGGACTGGAAGGGTGCGTGGGGTCCCAACCCGCCGTTCCACTCGCCGGTCTTCATCCTCACCCATCACCCGCGCCCGTCGATCGAGATGGAAGGCGGTACGACGTACCACTTCCTCGACGCGTCGCCGGCCGAGGCGCTCGAGACCGCGCGCAAGGCCGCGGACGGCAAGGATGTGCGGCTCGGTGGAGGTCCCACGATGATTCGCGACTTCCTCGCGGCCGGGCTCGTCGACTATCTGCACGTGGTGGTGGTTCCGATCGTGCTCGGCCGGGGCATGCGGCTCTGGGACGGACTCGAGGGCGTCGAGAAGGACTACAAGGTCGAGACCACCTCCGGGCCCAGCGGAGTCACCCATCTGACGTTCACCCGCGCAGGCATCTGAACTGGCGTTCCATCCGCATGGTCCGGCGGATGCACGAGACTGCGGTACGACGACCGGCCGACTGGAGGATGGATGTCGTACCTGCTGATCCGCAATGTCGCGGTCCTGATCGTGCCCGAGTCCGGCGACTGTCGCGTGGACGAGGCGCAGGACATCCACATCCACGACGATCAGATCACCGCGATCATCCCCACCGGTACCAACCATCCAAGCACTCCGGAAGAGGTGATTGACGGGACCGGGTTGATTGCGGTGCCGGGGTTGGTGAACTCGCATACGCATAGCCCGATGGTGATGATGCGCGGCGCGGCCGAGGATCTGTCCATCGACGACTGGTTCAACCAGCGGATCTGGCCGATGGAGGTGAACCTCACCCCCGAACGCGTCCGGGTCGGCGCGCGGCTCGCGTGTGCGGAGATGCTGCTCGCCGGGGTGACCACGTTCGTCGACCACTACTTCCACACCGACCAGATCGCCGAAGCAGCCCTGGAGTCCGGCATCCGGGCCGACCTGGCCCCCACCTACTTCTCGTCGACCGGCCCCGAAGCCATCGACGCCGCCATCGCCACAACCCGCGACCTCCGCACCCGCGGCCCGCGCATCACCGCCAGCCTCGGCCCCCACGCGACCTACACGGTCAGCGACGAGGACTTACGTCGTACGGCGGACATCGCACGAGCGGAGGGATTCCGGATCCACCTGCACGCGGCCGAGACAGACGACCAGACGCAATCGTCGCTCGACCGGCTCGGGGTCACGCCGCTGCAGGTCCTCGAGCGAACCGGCGTACTCGACGCGGGCGCCCTCATCGCCCACGGCTGCGGGATCCGTGAACCCGACCTGCCGATCCTCGAGCAGTACGCCGATCGCGTCACCGTCGCCAGTTGCCCGAAGGTCTACCTCAAACTCGCGATGGGCACCGTCACGCCGATCAAGGGCCTGCAGTCCAGAGGGGTGAAGGTCGGCATCGGTACCGACGGAGCAGCCGTTCACAACACGCTCGACGTCTGGGAATCGCTGCGCATGGTCGCGCTGACCCAGAAGCAACGCGAGCAGGATGCCGAGTGGATGAACGTGTCCGACACCCTCCGCTTGGCGACCAGGGGCGGCGCCGCGGCCGCCGGCCTCGCGGACCGGATCGGCGCCCTCGAGCCAGGCCGCCAAGCCGACATTGCCCTCGTCGACCTCTCCGGCCCGCATTGCCAGCCCGTCCACGACCCCAGAGCAGCCCTCGTCTACTCGGTCCGGTCGTCCGACGTCGTCACGGTGCTCGTCGCCGGCGAGGTCGTCGTACGCGATCGGCAACTCACCACGATGAATCTGGACGAGGTCCTCGCCGACGCCAAAGACCTCGCCCACACGCTGGTCGACCTCTCCAAGGGAGGTGCCGTCCAGCACTACGCGCCGTGAAACGCAGTACGCCCCGGCCGAGCGGCCGGGGCGTACCGATGCTGCCGACAGGTCAGCTGATCGTCAGGATCTTGTTCACGGTGTACGCCTGCGTGTGGTCGGCGTCGCCCGGGAACCAGACCCGGTAGGCGATCTGGCCGCGCACGGCCGGTTTGATGCCGAACGCGTACCCGCCCGAAGAGCTCAGCTTCATCCAGGCGATCGACTTCCAGACCTTGTTGCCGTACTGCTGCAGGTAGACGTACTTGCCCGAGTGCGCCGGAGCGACGTACCCGTTGAACTTCGTCACCTGCCCCAGCCTGATCGCGGCCGGCGCCAGCGTGGCCGAGATCGTCGGCGTCACCTGCACGGTCACGTCGACCGTCCGGGTGCCCATCAGATCCCCGTTCCCGGGGAACGTCAGCATGTACACCGACGAAACCGTCGGCTTGTGCACGAACGACATGTTCCCGGTCGACGACGTCTTCAGCGCCGCCAGCAGCTTGAACGTGGACACGTTCTTCGGCCGCACGTACAGGTTGACCGGCAGACCGGCGTACGGCACGTTGTCGACCCGCAGCGTGCTGCCCTTGATCGTCAGCGAGCCGCCGTACTTGAGCAGTGTCGTCGACATCGCGATACCCGTCTTCATTCCCCAGAGCCGGGACACCGCCACCGGGCTGACCTTGCCGCTACGGTCCTTCACCCAGGCCGCGTAGGTGTACGTCGTGTTCTGCGCGAGCCCGGTGTTCTTGACCGCGGACGCCGTACCTGCGTAGACGAGCGTGCCGGTGGTCAGCGTCGGCACCGCGCTCCCGGCGTTGCGGCGCACGATCACCTGGTCGAGATCCGAGAGCGGCTTCGCGAACTTCCACGCCAGGTTCGCGGCCAGGTACGCGCCGCTCGCGTCGAATACCGGCGCCGCCGGTACCTCGTCGATCGTCGAGAACACACTGCTGAACGGCGCGAGCGGCGTACCGCCGGCCTCCAGGACCCCACTGACGACGATCCGGTACGGCGCGTTGTCCAGCAGCGGAGCGGTCGGCGTGATCTCGGCCTTCTTGGTCGCGTCGTCGTAGGCGACCGTGGCGCCCACGGTGGAACCGGTCTTGCCGTTCACCAGCCGCACCGTGCTCGGCGTGACGCTGGTCGCGAGCACCGCACGAGCGAAGGTGACCGACGGCTTGGTGTTCACGAACAGACCCGCCGACAGGTCGGGCGGATCGACGTCCCGCACCGGGTACGCGGTCCCGGGATCGGTGCCGCCCGATCCTTCCTCGGTGAGGCTCACCGTGTACGGGCGGGTGTCCCGCGACCCGTTGTCGTTGCGTACGGCAATGAACGTGGCGCCCGCGGCGGCGCTGAAATTCGCGATCGCGGTCAGCGGCGCCGGCACGTTCGGGTTCGCCGGGAACGAGTTCACCGCGGTGGTCAGATGCTCCAGGTCGGCGTTGTACACCTCGACCCGCGGGCCGATGTTCACCGGGAGGTCGAGGTTGAACTCCGAGCCGGTGAGCGACACCCGCAGGTTGCGGGCCGCGGCCGAGGTCACCACGTACCAGTCGACGTCACCCTCGACACCGAACGTCGAGCTGACCGGCGTCGTCAGCGCCCTCGCCCGGCCCGGCATGTCGTTGCCGTCGGCACCGGCGACCGGGTAGTCGGTGGTCCACTTGCCGCCGAGGGCGTAGTACGCGTCCAGGATGCCGGCGCCGTAGTACGGGTCGTTGCCGCGCGGACCGGCGTCACGGGCGGTCGCCTTCAGTCGCGCCATCACCTGCGCCGGGGTGAACGACGGCCACTTGTTCCGCACCAGGGCCGCGACACCCGCGACGATCGGCGACGAGAACGACGTACCGCTGAGGCCGATCCAGTACGGGTCGTACCCGGGCGGGGTCTGCGCACGCGGTGCGGTGCTGGTGATGTTGAAGCCCGGAGCCGCGATGTCGACCGTGTCACCGTAGGTGCTGAAGTCGGTCAGCGCGCCGTACCAGTTGGTGGCGCCGACGGAGAGCACCTCCGGGTACGCGGCCGGGTAGTGCGGGGCCGAGTAGCCGGTGTTGCCGGCCGCGGCGACCAGGACGACGCCCTTGGCGACCGCGTTCTTGATCGCGGTGTGCAGGATCGGGTTGTCGCCGTCGCCGCCGAGCGACATGTTGATCACCCGGGCGCCGTTCTTGACCGCCCAGTTGATGCCGTTGATGACGTTCGCGTCGCTCCCGCTGCCGGTGTCGTCGAGCACCTTCACCGGCCGGACCTTCGCGTTCCAGGCCACCCCGGCGATGCCGATGGTGTTGCCGGTACCGGCCCCGATGATGCCGGTCACCGCCGTACCGTGGCCGTCACCGTCGTTCGGCGGCAGGGCCGTGTTGAAGGTGTTGTAGCCGGGCAGCAGGTGGCCGGCCAGATCCGGGTGGCCGGCGTCGACACCGGTGTCCAGTACGGCGACAGTCTGCGTACCGGCGGACTTGGACAGATCCCAGGCCTGGTTCACGCGGACGTTCGGCAGGTACTTCTGGTAGTTGGCGTAGAGCCAGTCGTTCGGCGTGGCGTCCTTGCGCCGGATGTAGTTGAGCGAGGCGAGCTCGACCGCGGGGTCGGCCTTGACCTTCTTCAGCAGTTCGGGAGCCGGCACCTCACCGGTCACGGTGACCACGTCGGCGGTGACGGACACGTCGGGCGTGCCCTTGACCTTGGCCAGCGCGGCCTTCCGGGCCGAGGTGGTCGCCTTCGGCTTGAACTTCACCAGGACGGACTTCGCGTCGTACGCGGGTCCGCTCGCCCTCTCGGGGCGGGACTTCGCCGGGAACGGGCGTGGTTCGGCGGACACCTCGGCGGTACCGGACGAACCGGTGACCGCTACCAGCGTCGCCGCCACCATCGCCGCGGGCAGACCCAAGCGCAGCAAAAGAGCAGGACGGAAAGACACGGGGACCCCCCCAAGGGTCTCAAAGTGATAGTCGAGCGGAGTATGTCAGAGGTCTGGTCCAGTTCGCGCTCCGAACCAGATGTCAAAAGCAGCAGTTCCAGGGCTGTTCGACCACAGCTTGTCGCCGGGTGAGCACTCTAGGCTTTGGGCTCCACCTTCGAGGAGGCGCGATGACGGCACCGAGTTCCGATCTGACCGGCTGGCGGCGGGCGCCGTTCACCGGGCGGGCCTGACCTACGACTGCTTCGAGAAGGGCGAGGGCCGGGCGTCGTCCTGATCCCCGAGATCCCGGGCCTCACCCCGAGGTGCTCGGTTCGGCGACCACCTCGTCGACGAGGGGTTCACGGTCGTCATCCCGTCCCCTTCGGTACGCCGGGACGCCCGGAAACGACCGGTTACGCCCTGGGGGTGATCGCGCGGATGTGTGTGGCCAAGGAGTTCCGCGCCTTCGCGGCCGACGCGGAGCGGCCGATCACGAAGTACCTGCGGGCTGTCGCCGCCGACCTCGCCGCGCGGACGCCGGGACGCGGTGTCGGGGTGATCGGGATGTGCTTCACCGGCGGCTTCGCGCTCGCCGCCGCGGTCGAGGACGCGGTCAAGGCGCCGGTGCTCAGCCAGCCGTCCACGCCGTTCCCCGTCACCGGCCGGCTGCGGCGCGATCCGGGGCTGTCGCGAGCAGGAACTCGAGGTCGTCAAGGAACGGACGCGGACGGACGGTCTGTGCGTGCTGGGACTGCGTTTCAGCCACGACCGGATGTCCCCGGCCGACCGGTTCACCACCCTGCGCGGACAGCTCGGCGACGCGTTCGAGGTGATCGAGCTCGACAGCAGTCCGGGCAACCCGGACGGCTACCGGAAGATGGCCCACTCGGTGCTCACCCGGGACCTGCGCGAGGACCCGCCCAACTCGGCGCTGAAGGCACGCGAGCGCACGGTCGACTTCCTCCGCCAGCACCTGACTGCTACCAACCCGTGACTGTGCGTGCGGAAATGTTAAAGCCGCGTTGAGGAATGCTCAGCGTGTGACTATGCCGACGCAGAGTGGGGAATGTGTCCGGACTCTGGGGCGGATGGTTGCGTTGTGCGAGCAAGGGGGAGCACTGGGTGACGCGGGGTGATTTCCTCTGGTCGTGGGCACCGGGGACATGGCACGATCGGCCACCGGAGGCATATCAGGGGGCGGGCATGGCGATGGCCAGGCATATGACGAGTGAGGCTGTATGAACGGGCGGACAGCGCAGGACAGCCGGGTCCCGGTGAACGGGACGGCGGCGAACGGCACCAATGGTCACGGTCCGCAACAGGAGTCTCACCTGAACCACATCCCGGCGGACGAGGCGGACGAGCAGCAGAAGCCGCCGGAGGACGTTCCTGAGCAACAGTGGACCCCGCGACCCAACGGCCGGGTGAACGGTACGTCGCTCGGCGAGTTCAACACTCCTGTCCGGGTCGACGAGATCGCCGTCGCCGCGATGGCGCTGTCGGAGAACCTGCAGGCGGCGACCCGTGGGATGCCGGAAACGCCGCAGCTGCGGAAGTTCCGCCGCGACCTCGACCAGGCCGCCAGCACGTTCCGATCCATCGCCGGTGAGCTGGAGGCGACCGCCGGCAGCCTGATCCGCCTGGCTGCGAACGAAGGCCAGTCGTGCGGTGTCGGCTGGGGCGTCTGCCCTGAGCACGGCCTCACCCTGATGAACGTCGGCGAGACCGTCTCCTGCCACGTGCTCGGCTGCCACCGTGAGAACGAGGGCGCGGTCGAGCGCTGCGGGCACCCGGTCGCCTACCGCGTCGTCGACGCGGCCGGCCCGGCACTGCTCACCTGCGCCGGCCACGCGATCGCCTGCCGGCTCTACCTCGACGACGCCGTCATCACGCTCGCCTCCGACAGCCTCGAGCTCTTCTGACGACGACAGCCTCGAACACTTCTAAGTCGTCGGCGTAGGCCGGGTATCCGTCAACGGTGCCTGGCCCTTGAAACATGCGCGCACGGATTCCCGGGCCGCCCCAGGGCGGCACGGCGGTGGCAGCGATGAAAGTGCGGCGAGCGTACAAACGCTCGATGGAGCGCGCAAGAGTCGAACGAGTCTTGCGCAAGTTCCGGAACCAAGCCCGGCTCTAGCCAGAGAGAGCGCTCCACCAGTAGCGTCGGGGAAAACTTGGCCGCAACATCTTGACGCCAGTTCCGCCCCTACTTAGTTTGTTGGTTCAACAGACAAAGTCTGTGATCGGGCTCACAAGGGGATTGGGGTGGGGAGTCGCATGTCGCTGACGGACGGCCGCCGCCCGGGCAACCGGGTCGTCGCCGCCGACCATGTCTCGCTCCGCCGCAACAACCTCTCAGTCGTTCTGAGGCACGTCCGCGACCTCGGCCCGCGATCACGGGCCCGGATCGCCGCCGACACCGGGCTGAACAAGGCAACGGTCAGCAGCCTGGTCGCCGAACTCGTCGAGCGCGGCCTGCTCCGCGAAGGCTCGGCCGACGCCACCCGCGCCCTCGGCCGCCCCGGTCAACTCGTCGAACTCGACGGCACCGGCGTCTGCGGCGTCGGCGCCGAGATCAACGTCGACTACCTCGCCGTCACCGCCCTCGACCTGGCCGGCGACACGGTCAGCCAGCGACGCATTCCCCTCGACGTCGCCCACCTCGACCCGGGTACGACGCTCGACCGGCTGGCCGACCTGGTCCGCGAGGCCGTGGCGGCTGTGGACGCCCGAGGCGGCCAGGTCGCCGGCGTGACGCTCGCCGTACCGGGCCTCGTCCAGGGCGACACGGGCGAACTCAAGCTGGCGCCGAACCTGGGCTGGGGCGAGATCCCGGTGATCCGCGAGATGCGCGAGCGGCTGGGCGAACCGTCGTACCCGCTGCATGTGGACAACGAGGCGAACCTCGCGGCGCTGGCGGCGTACTCGGAACTGCGGAAGGCCGGGCCGATCCAGGACCTCGTGCTGCTGACCGGAGCGGTCGGCGTCGGCGGCGGGGTGGTGTCGAACGGGCATCTGCTCCGCGGCGGGCGCGGGTACAGCGGCGAGGTCGGGCACATGCCGGTCGCGCCGGCGGGCCGGACCTGCGGCTGCGGCCGGACCGGCTGCTGGGAGACGGTCGTCGGCCTGACCGCGCTGTTGCACAAGGCAACGGACAGGGACGATCCGGTCCGCGATCCGTCGCTGGACGTGGAGCAGCGACTGGCCGAGATCACCACGCGGGCCGAGGCGGGGGAGCCCCGGACGCTGACCGCACTGAAGGACGTCGGGACCTGGCTGGGGATTGGGGGAGCGATCTTGGTGAACATCCTGAATCCGGACGTGCTCGTGCTCGGCGGCTACTTCGCCGTGCTCGGGCCGTGGCTGCAGGAACCGTTGGAGACGGCGATCCGCGACCGGGTGATCGCGCCGGACGGCGGCGGCTGCCGGGTGGTCCGGTCGGACCTCGGCTTCACCGCGGCGGGACGCGGCGGTGCACAGATCTCGCTGGACCAGATCTTCGTCGACCCGACGGTGATCGGTCGAGCCGATGCGGGGGTGGCCCAATGACGGACCTGCTGACCATGACCGGCATCGTCAAGGAGTTCCCGGGGGTCCGGGCCCTCGACGGTGTCGACCTCGATGTCCGGGCCGGCGAGGTGCACTGCCTGCTCGGCCAGAACGGCGCCGGCAAGTCCACGCTGATCCGGGTGCTGACCGGCGCGCATCAGCCTGATGCCGGCGCGATCCACATCAACGGCGAACAGGTTCAGCTGAACACCCCGACCGCCGCGATCCAGCGCGGGATCGCCGCGATCTACCAGGAGCTCGACCTGGTGCCCGACCTGACCGTGGCCGAGAACATCTTTCTCGGCCACGAGCCGACCCGGTTCGGCTTCAGCAGGAGGCACGAGGCGACCGCCCGGGCCCGCGAGATCCTGCAAGGGCTGGGCCACGGCGAGATCCCGACGCACCGCACGGTCGGCTCCTTGCCGTCCGCCGGACAGCAGGTGGTCAGCATGGCCCGCGCGCTGTCCCGGGAGGCCCGGCTGATCGTGATGGACGAGCCGTCCGCGGTGCTCGACCCCGAAGAGGTGTCCAACCTGTTCCGGGTCATCCGCGACCTGACGGCGCGCGGTGTCGCCGTCGTCTACATCTCGCACCGGCTCGAGGAGATCCGCCAGATCGGCGACCGCGTCACCGTGCTGAAGGACGGCGCCACGGTCGCGACCGGTCTGGACGCCCGGGAGACGCCGACGAAGGAACTCATCCGGCTGATGACCGGCCGCTCGATCGAGTACGTCTTCCCGCCGCGCCGCGAGATCCTCAGTACGGCGCCCGTCGTCCTCGAGGTGGACGGACTGACCCGGCCGGGCGAGTTCGCCGGGATCGGGTTCACCGTCCGGGCCGGCGAGATCTTCGGTCTGGCCGGACTCGTGGGCTCGGGCCGTTCCGAAGTACTGGAGACCGTGTACGGCGCCCGCCGGGCAGCAACCGGATCAGTACGGGTCGACGGCGTGACGCTGCGACCGGGCCGGGTGCAGGCCGCAGTGAAGGCCGGCGTCGGGCTGGCGCCGGAGGAGCGCAAGAGTCAGGCGTTGCTGCTGGACGAGGCCGTGTACAAGAACATCACGGTGTCGACCATGCAGCGGTTCGCCAGCGGGGGATTCCTGAACGGCCGGGCCGAGCGGGACGCGGCCTCCGAACTGACCAGGGCACTGGACGTCCGCCCGGCCGGTGTGGACCATCCGGTCCGCAACCTGTCCGGCGGCAACCAGCAGAAGGTCGTGCTGGCCCGCTGGCTGCTGCGGGACTGCCGCGTGCTGCTGCTCGACGAACCGACCCGGGGTGTCGATGTGGGCGCGCGGTCCGAGATCTACACCCTGATCCACAAACTGGCCGCCAACGGGGTCGCGATCGTGATGGTCTCCAGCGAGGTCGAGGAAGTGCTCGGTCTCGCCGACCGGTCGTCGTACTGCGGGAGGGACGGGCCGTGTACAGCGGACCC
This sequence comes from uncultured Actinomycetota bacterium, assembly GCA_963748245.1. Lineage (GTDB taxonomy): Bacteria > Actinomycetota > Actinomycetes > Propionibacteriales > Kribbellaceae > Kribbella. The sequence continues at coordinate 247,400 of CAVVIA010000001.1, forward strand.
GCGCAAGACATCGACGAGCACCAGGTCCTCGACCTGGTGATGGAAGGAAGTGCTTTGTGAGCGATGACATCGCACGCCCGCCTGAACAAACGGCGTCGTCGCAGGCGACGGTCACTCCGCCCGCGGCGCCGCGGTCCCGCAATCCGCTGAGGGGTGGTGCGGGACGCAACCTCGGCCTGGTGGTGGCGTTGGTGGTGCTGTGTCTCGTCGGCATCGTCACCGCCGGCGACACGTTCGCCACCGGCGCCAACGTGCTGACCATCCTGCGGCTGGCCGCCGTCATCGGCGTCGTCAGTATCGGTATGACGTTCGTCATCACCGGCGGCGGGATCGACCTGTCCGTCGGCGCGATGGTCGCACTCGCCTCGGTCTGGGCGACCACGTTGGCGACGCAGCAACTGGCGACGGACCTGCACTGGATCGTCATGGTCACCACGGCGCTCGTGGTCGGCTCGGCCTGCGGTCTGGTCAACGGGCTGCTCATTGCCTACGGCAAGATCGTGCCGTTCATCGCGACCCTGGCCATGCTGGCCGCCGCCCGCGGTCTGGCCGAGATCATCTCCGATCGCAAGACCCAGATCATCTCGGTGAACGGCTTCGTCGACTTCTTCGGCGGCTCGCTGATCGGCGTACCGGTGCTGGTCTGGATCTTCCTGCTGGTCGCCGCGGCCGGCTGGGTGTTGCTGAACCGGACCACCTTCGGCCGCCGTACGTTCGCCGTCGGCGGCAACGCGGAGGCCGCCCGCCTCGCCGGGATCAAGGTGCAGCGGCACACCGTCGCGCTCTACGTCCTGGGCGGGCTGTGCTGCGGGATCGCCGCGGTGATGCTGATGGCCCGTACGACGACCGGCAGCTCGACCCATGGTGGGTTGTACGAACTGGATGCGATCGCGGCCGTGGTGATCGGCGGAACGCTGTTGTCCGGTGGTCGCGGGACCATCGTCGGCACCGTGTTCGGCGTCCTGATCTTCACCACCCTGAACAACGTCTTCACCCTGAACAACCTGAGCATCTCCGCCCAGTCGGTGGCCAAAGGCCTGATCATCGTGATCGCCGTCTTGCTGCAGCAACGTCTCGCTGCTCGAACAATGAACACCTAGGAGGACAACGATGTCCGCACGTTCCGTACGCACCCTGATCATCGCCGGTTTGAGCGTGATCGCGCTGGCGGCATGCACCAGCAACACCCCGGAGGCCGAGGAGAACAACGACGCCGCCGCTCCCCAGGGAGCCGCGGCCGGCAAGAACGACGAACCCGGCCAGAAGGTCAAGATCGGATTCTCCGCGCCGGCCGCCGACCACGGCTGGATGGGTGCCATCACCAAGGCCACCCAGGCCGAGGCGAAGAAGTTCTCCGACGTCGAGCTGATCGTTGCCGAGGGCACCAACGATGTGAACCTGCAGATCAGCCAGGTGGAGACCTTCATCAACCAGAAGGTCGACGCGATCGTGCTGCTGCCGTTCGACGGCGCCGCGCTCACCCCGGTGGCGATCAAGGCGATGGAGGCCGGGATCACGGTGGTGAACGTGGACCGCGAGTTCGACAGCACGTTCGCGGCCCGGACCACGATCCTCGGTGACAACAAGGGGATGGGGGTCTCGGCCGGCACCTACATCTGCAAGGAGATGAAGGGTAAGAAGGACGCGGTGATCGCCGAGATCGCCGGCATCGACTCGTTGCCGCTGACCCAGGCCCGCAGCCAGGGCTTCAAGGAGGCGCTGGCCGACTGCGGCCTGAAGGTGAACAACCGGGTCGCCGCCGAGTTCACCGTCGAGTCCGGTGAGAAGGCCGCGGCCAACCTGCTGCAGGCGGCGCCGAAGCTCGACGCCATCTGGAACCACGACGACGACCAGGGTGTCGGCGTGATGGCCGCGATCAAGAACTCCGGCCGCACGGAGTTCTTCGTGGTCGGCGGGGCCGGCTCGGCGAACGTGATGCGGGAGATCAAGTCCGGCAACAGCCTGCTGAAGGCCACCGTCATCTACCCGTCCACGCAGGGCGCGGACGGCGTCCGGCTGGCCCGGCTGCTGGTGCAGAAGAAGGCCCTCAGCGACCTGGTGGAGGTTGAGGTGCCGCGCCTCATCCAGCTGTACGCGCCGGTGGTGACCAAGGACAACGTGGACCAGTACCTGCCCACTGCCTTTGAAAGCTGACTGCGAGCTAGAGGAGAGTCTCGAAAATGACGGACCTGGGCATCGGCCTGATCGGCTACGCGTTCATGGGTGCGGCCCATTCGCAGGCCTGGCGGAGCGCGCCGCGCTTCTTCGACCTGCCGCTGGACCCGGCGATGAACGTGCTCTGCGGCCGCAACCCCGAGGCGGTCGCGGCCGCGGCGACCAAGCTCGGCTGGAAGGAGACCGAGACCGACTGGCGCAAGCTGCTCAGCCGCGACGACATCCAACTGGTCGACGTCTGTACGCCGGGGGACAGCCACGCCGAGATCGCCATCGCCGCCCTGGAGGCCGGTAAGCACGTTCTGTGCGAGAAGCCGCTGGCCAACACGGTCGAGGAGGCCGAGGCGATGACCGCGGCGGCCGAGGCGGCGGCGGCCAAGGGGATCAGGTCGATGGTCGGGTTCACCTACCGCCGGGTGCCGGCGATCGGGCTGGCCCGCCAGCTCGTGGCCGAGGGCAAACTCGGAACGATCCGGCATGTCCGGGCGCAGTACCTGCAGGACTGGATCGCCGATCCGGAGGCGCCGCTGTCGTGGCGGCTGGACAAGGAGAAGGCCGGTTCCGGCGCGCTCGGCGACATCGGCGCGCACATCATCGACCTGACCCAGTTCATCACCGGCGACAGGATCGCCGAGGTGAGCGGTCAGCTGGAGACGTTCGTCAAGGAGCGCCCGGTCGCGGCTGCGCAGGATTCTGGACACTCCGGCCTCGGCGGTACCGCGGGCAGCGAACGCGGACCGGTCACGGTCGACGACGCGGCCGTGTTCCTGGCGAAGTTCGGGTCCGGCGCGCTCGGCGTCTTCGAGGCGACCCGCTTCGCCTCCGGCCGGAAGAACGCGATCCGGATCGAGATCAACGGCAGCCTGGGCAGCCTCGCGTTCGACTTCGAGGACATGAACCTCCTGCACTTCTACGACGCGACCGAGGACGCACGCACCGCCGGTTTCCGGCGGATCCTCGCCACCGAGTCCGCCCACCCGTACGTCGGAGCGTGGTGGCCGCCCGGCCACCTGCTCGGTTACGAGCACGGGTTCACCCATCAGGTCGTCGACCTGGTCACCGCGATCGCCGATGAAGCCGATCCGACACCGTCGTTCGCCGACGGGCTGCGGGTCCAGCGCGTGCTGGCCGCGGTCGAGGCCAGTTCGGCATCCCGACAATGGCAGGAGATTTCTGAATGAATAGCTATACCCCGACCAAGGACGACAAGTTCTCCTTCGGTCTGTGGACGATCGGCTGGCAAGGCGTCGACGTCTTCGGTACGGCGGTCCGGCCGGCGATGGACCCGGTCTACGCGGTGGAGAAGCTGGCGGACCTGGGTGCCGCTGCCATCTCGTTCCACGACGACGACGTGGTGCCGGACGACGGTACCCGGCAGCAGGTGCTCGAGCGGTTCACCAAGGCGCTGGCCGACACCGGCATCGTGGTCGAGATGGCGACCACGAACCTGTTCAGCCACCCGGTGTTCAAGGACGGCGGCCTGACCGCGAACGACCGGTCGGTCCGGCGGTACGCACTGTCCAAGGTGCTGCGCAACCTCGATCTCGCGGCCGAGCTGGGGGCGTCGACGTACGTGCTCTGGGGCGGTCGCGAAGGGGCCGAGTCCGGCGGTTCGAAGGACGTCAACGCCGCGCTCGACCGGTACAAGGAGTCGATGGACCTGCTCTGCGCGTACGTGCGGGAGCAGGGCTACAACATCCGGTTCGCGATCGAGCCGAAGCCGAACGAGCCGCGCGGCGACATCCTGCTGCCGTCGATCGGGCACGCGATCGCCTTCATCAACGATCTGGCGGATCCGGAACTGGTCGGCATCAACCCCGAGGTCGGGCACGAGCAGATGGCCGGGCTGAACTACGCGCACGGCATCGCCCAGGCGCTGTGGCACGGGAAGCTGTACCACATCGACCTGAACGGGCAGCACGGTCCGCGGTTCGACCAGGACCTGCGCTTCGGCGCCGGCAACCTGCGGGAGGCGTTCTGGACCGTCGACGTCCTGCAGGGGACCGACGGCCGGCCCGGGTACGACGGCTATGTGCACTTCGACTACAAGCCGCCACGGACCGAGGACGAGGAAGGCGTCTGGGAGACCGCTCGCGGCTGTATGCGCAACTACCTGATCCTCAAGGACAAGGTGGCGGCGTTCCGGGCCGACCCGGAGGTGGCCGAGGCGCTGGCCGCGGCCAAGGTCGCGGAGTTGTCCGAGCCCACCCTGGCCGAGGGTGAGACGCTGGCCGACCTCCGCAACGAGAAGTACGACCGGGAAGCGCTGGCCGAGCGCGGTCTCGGGTTCGAGAAGCTGGACCAGCTGGCGATGGAGCACCTGCTCGGCGTCCGCTGACCAGCCTGATGGAGAAGTACTGACTCCCGCGCAGGGCAGAGCACGGGACTTGTAGTAGCTGGGGTCTATTTCCCGCCCCGGACCGATGGAGCGCGCACCTTATCCGACCCATGAGGAGCTCCGCATGATCCAGCTACGCAGGCACGGCACGTTGTTACGTGCGCTCGTGCTCGCCCTGATCGCGTCACTGCTGATTCCCCCAACGATGTCGTTGCCGGCCCGGGCCCATCCCGGCCACGGCGACGAGACCTTCAACGCACTGATCTTCAGCAAGACCGCCGGGTTCCGGCACGACTCGATCCCGGCCGGCATCCAGGCGATCACCGAACTCGCCGCGGCGAACAACTTCACCGTCACCGCGACCGAGGACGCGTCGCTGTTCAACGACACCGAGCTGGCCAAGTACGAGGTGGTGATCTGGCTGTCGACGACCGGTGACGTACTGAACGCGGACCAGCAGGCCGCCTTCGAGCGCTACATCCGGGCCGGCGGCGGGTACGCCGGTGTGCACGCCGCGTCCGACACCGAGTACGACTGGCCCTGGTACGGCCAGCTCGTCGGCAGCTACTTCGACAGCCACCCACCGGGTACGCCGACCGGCACGGTGAAGGTGGAGGACCACGCGCACCCGTCGACCGCGGAAGCGCCGACGCTCTGGCAGCGCACGGACGAGTGGTACAACTACCGCACCAACCCGCGCGACTCGGTCCACGTCCTCGCCTCGCTCGACGAGTCGTCGTACACGGGCGGGAACATGGGCCCGGAGCACCCGATCACGTGGTGCCAGGACTACGACGGCGGCCGCGCCTGGTACACGGGCATGGGCCATACGATCGCGTCGTACGCCGAACCGGAGTTCCGCAAGCTGCTTCTCGGCGGGATCCGGACGGCCGCCGGGGTGGAGGCCGCCGACTGTGGTGCGTCGCTGAGTGACAGCTACCAGAAGGTGACGCTGGACGACGACACGTCGAACCCGATGGAGCTCGCGATCGCCGCCGACGGCCGGGTGTTCTACATCGACCGGAACGGCGCGGTGAAGATCGTCAAGCCCGACGGTTCCGTGGTCACCGCCGGCACGCTGAACGTCTACACCGGGCAGGAGTTCGGGCTGCTCGGGATCGCGCTCGATCCTGCGTTCGCCGAGAACGGGTTCGTCTACCTCTACTACTCCCCGGCAGGCACCGAGCCTTTCGACCGGGTCTCGCGATTCACGGTGACTGGTGACACCCTCGACCTCGCGAGCGAGAAGGAAGTACTGCGGATCGACACCCAGCGGGACCAGTGTTGCCACGCCGGTGGTGCGCTGGAGTTCGATGGCCAAGGCAACCTTTTCGTCGCCACCGGCGACAACAGCAATCCGTTCGACTCCGACGGCTACACGCCGATCGACGAGCGGTCCGGACGGGCCGCCTGGGACGCGCAGCGCAGTGCGGCCAACAGCAACAACCTGAACGGGAAGGTCCTCCGGATCCACCCGGAGGCCGGACGGGTCGTACACGATCCCGGCCGGCAACATGTTCACGCCGGGGACGGCGAAGACGCGGCCGGAGATCTACGCGATGGGCTTCCGGAACCCGTTCCGGATCGGGATCGACCCGACCACGAACCACTTGTTCGTCGCCGACTACGGACCGGACGCCGGCGCGGTGTCGCCGACGCGCGGGCCGGACGGGCGGGTCGAATGGGACATCCTCGACAAGCCGGGGTTCTACGGCTGGCCGTACTGCGTCGGCAACAACACGCCGTACAACGACCACGACTTCGCGACCGGGACGTCGGGTGCGGTGTTCAACTGCAACGCACCGGTCAACGAGTCGCCGAACAACACCGGTATCACGCAGTTGCCGGCCGCGATCCCGGCGACGCTGTGGATGGGGAAGTCGACGACCGGCGTGCCTGAGGTCGGCGGCAGTGGCGCGCCGATGACGAGTGGTGCGTATCAGTACGACGCCGACAGTACGTCGGACCGGAAGTGGCCGGCGTACTTCGACGGCAAGGCGGTCTGGGCCGACTGGAACGACAGCCGGCTCTTCTCGGTGCAGCTGAACGACGACCGCAGCGGTGTGGCCGACGTCTCGCGGATGCTGCAGAAGCAGAACTTCATCCGGCCGCATGCCCTGCAGTTCGGACCCGATGGCGCGTTGTACGTGATCGAGTGGGGGAGCGGGTTCGGCGGCAACAATGCCGATTCGGGGATCTACCGGATCGATTATGTCCAAGGGAATCGGGCGCCGATCGCCCAGTTCAGCACCGACAAGACGTCGGGTCCGGCGCCGTTGACGGTGGCCTTCGACTCGACCGGTTCGCGGGATCCGGACGGGCAGCCGATCACCCTGGCCTGGGACTTCGACGGCAACGGTACGACGGACAGTACCGAGGCCAAACCGTCGTACACCTATGCGACGCCTGGGGTGTTCGCGGCCCGGCTGACGGTGAGCGATCCGGACGGGCGTACGGCGGTGTCGAACCGGACGATCACCGCCGGGAACACGGCACCGACGATCACCGTGCAGGCTCCGGTCGACGGCGGCTTCTTCGATTTCGGGGACACGATCCGCTACAAGGTGACGGTGACCGACCCTGAGGACGGGGTGGTCGACTGCAACGACGTGATCACCCAGCCGGCGCTCGGGCACGACGAGCACGCCCACGGCTATGAGCAGTACCGCGGGTGTGAGGGGATCTTCCCGCTGCCGGGCGACCAGGGGCACGTCGGCGCGAACATCTTCGGCATCGTCACCGTGACGTACACGGACAAGGGCGCGCCGGGGACGGGGACGATCACCACGCAGAAGGTCGTCCAGTTGCAGCCGAAGACGCGTGAGGCCGAGTACTTCAACGAGACCGGCGGACCGGGATCGGCACCCGGTGTGCAGGTCGAGGACACCGGTGACGTGGCCGGCGGCGGCAAGAACATCGGGTGGATCGAGGACGGCGACTGGTGGGGCTGGAAGCCGACCAACCTGACGCGGATCGACCAGATCCAGTTGCGGGCCGCGTCTCCCGAGGCCGGCGCGACGGTGCAGGTCCGTCAGGGATCGCCGACCGACGGCCCGGTGGTGGCGACGATCCAGGTGTCGCCCACTGGTGCGTGGCAGACGTACGGCGACTTCACCGGTGATGTCAGCGGTGCCTCGCTGGAGAGCGGGCCGCTGTACTTCGTGAAGACGACCGGGCAGTTGAACGTCAACTGGGTCAAGTTCATCGGGAAGGGCGTGACGGAGAACCAACGGCCGACGGTCTCCTTGAACGCCTCGGTCACTCAGGGCAAGGCGCCGCTGGCGGTCGACTTCACCGCCACTGCGACCGATGCCGAAGGTGACCTTCCGTTGACCTACGCGTGGAGCTTCGGCGACGGAGCCACCGCGACCGGTGCGGCGGCGAGTCATACCTACACGACGGCTGGGACGTTCACGGCCGCAGTGACTGTGACCGATTCACGAGGCGCTGCTGGGACGACCAAGGTGACGATCACGGTCGACTCACCGACGCTGCCGGCCTGTCTGACCGGGCGGTCCGACGGCTTCGACAGTACGGCGCTGGACACCGAGCGCTGGTCCGCCGTTGTCCGGGGCAACCAGGAACTGGCGGTTGCCGACGGCAAGCTGTCGATCCCGTTGACGGCGACCGACATCTACGGGACCGGGAACTCGGGCACGCCGAACATTGTGCTCCAGCCCTTGCCGGCCGGTGCCTGGCAGGCGACGACGAAGCTCACGTTGCCGGCCCGGCTGGCGTACCAGCAGGCCGGGTTGATCGTCTACGGCGACGACGACAACTACGCCAAGATGGTGCTCCAGGGCCGGTCGACCGGATCGCCGTCGGCGGCGGACCGGATCTTCCAGTTCATCCGCGAGGAGGCCGGCGTACCGAACGAGGTCGCCGGGTCGAACACGGCCAACCTGGGTGCGTCGTACCCGGACACCGTGTGGGTGCGGTTCACCTCGGACGGGTCGTCGCTGAAGGCGTCGTACAGCGCGGACGGTGCGACGTTCACGGAGATGCCGGAGACCAAACAGTTGGCCGGGATCGCGAACCCGCGGATCGGGCTGTTCGGGCTGACCAACCGGGCCGAGGCGTTGCCGATCACGGCGACGTTCGACTACTTCACCATCACGCCGGACGACACCGCCGAGCAGCCGGCGCCGGATGACGAGTTCGCGGGTACGACGCTGGACGCGTGCCGGTGGTCGAGCGTCGTACGGCCCGATCCGGCCGCGTTCCGGGTGACCGGTGATGCTCTGGAGATCGACACCGGCAACGGCGACATCTATCAGGGTGGGAACACGAATCCCGAGAACCTGATGCTGCAGCCGGCGCCGGACGGTGACTGGACGATCGAGACGAAGGTGGACGCGTCGGCATTCGACGAGCGGTACCAGCAGGCCGGGCTGATGGTGTACGCCGATGACGCCAACTACGTGAAGCTCGACTACCTGACGACCAACGCTGCCGGGTCCGCGGTGACGCGTGGACTGGAGTTGCGGAGTGAGGTGGCCGATGCGGTCGTCGAGCCGGCCCCGAACGCCGCGGCGACTCAGGGTGTCTGGTACCTGCGGCTGGCGAAGAGTGGGTCGACGTTCACCGGCTCCTACAGTGCCGACGGTGTCGCGTGGACCGCGCTGCCGGCGGTGACCAACCCGGCGCTCGAGTCGGCGTCGTTCGGGGTGTATGCCTTCGGAGCGGATCAGGTCGCGTCGAAGAAGGCCCGGTTCGACTACTTCAAACTGGTCCGGGACACTGTCGCTCCTTCGGTCAATTTGTCGCTGAATCCGTCGACACCTTCCGGTCTCGCCGGGTGGTGGACCGATCCTGTCGTTGCCACGGCAATGGCTACGGACGACCAGGCAGGGCAGGTGTATGTGGAGCAGAAGGTCGGCACCGGTGACTGGTCCGAGTACACGGCACCGGTGACGTTGTCTGCTGACGGCACCCACACGATCTCCGTCCGGGCAAGCGACACCGCCGGCAACGTGTCGGAGGCAGAGACCGCGACCGTCAAGATCGACCGCACGCCTCCGACCGTCACGCTGACGGGCCTGTCACCCAACGGGTCGCTCGGCGTAGCCACCGCCATCTCAGTCGCAGCTTCGACAGCAGATGCGCTGTCAGGTCCAGGCGAGGTGACCCTCGCAGTCGATGGCCGACCGTCCACCGGGAGCCTCGACGGTCTGGCCCTCGGTCTCGGGGCGCACACCGTGACGGCTGTCGGTGCGGATGCCGCTGGCAACAAGTCGACGACCACGGTGCCGTTCACGGTGGTGGCGTCGTACCCGGAGGCGGTGAAGCTGGTCGACCGGTTCCGGGCCGCAGGACAGGTGCTACCAGCAACCGCCACGGTGCTGAAAGCCCAACTGGGCTTGGCCGCTGAGGCTGAGCGTCGCGGTCGTGATCGGGTGGCGTCGGTCGCTCTCGATCTCTACCTCGCCAAAGCCAGCACGGTCCAGGATGTCGCCGCCCGCACCCTGCTCGTTGCGGTGGGCAATGACCTGAAGGGCCGGCTGGGCTGATGACGTCGCCGTGGGAGAGCGCGACACCTGCCGCCGTCCCGGCTGGTTCGGCCCCAGCAGGGGTCGGCAGCGCGCTCTCCCACGACCGGCGGGGGACCACCCGGTCCCCGTCCCCGGCGCCGCCCCGCGCTCCGGGCGCCGCCGGGGACACCCCGGCCGCTCCGATCCACAGCTCGCCCCGGCTGAACGCAGTACCAGAAGAACCGGTTCGACGAAGGAGTAGAGGACATGGCTCGACCGATCACCCTGTTCACCGGCCAGTGGGCCGACCTGCCGTTCGAGGAGGTGGCGCGGCTGGCCTCCTCGTGGGGCTACGAGGGACTGGAGATCGCCTGCTGGGGTGACCATCTCGACGTACGGCGTGCTGCCGAGGACCCGGCGTACGTGCGCGACCGGCTCGACATCCTCGAGAAGCACAACCTGAAGGTCTGGACGATCTCGAACCACCTGCTCGGCCAGGCGGTCTGCGACGACCCGATCGACCAGCGCCACCAGGCGATCCTGCCCGCGCACATCTGGGGCGACGGCGACCCCGAAGGCGTCCGGCAGCGTGCCGCCGAGGAGATGAAGACGACCGCCCGCGCGGCGCGTGCGCTCGGCGTCGACGTGGTCGTCGGGTTCACCGGTTCGGCGATCTGGAAGACGGTGGCGATGTTCCCGCCGGTGCCGCCTGCCATGATCGAGGCCGGCTACCAAGACTTCGCGGACCGGTGGAACCCGATCCTCGACGTGTTCGACGAGGTCGGCGTCCGGTTCGCGCACGAGGTGCACCCGTCCGAGATCGCCTACGACTACTGGTCGACCGCCGCGACGCTGGAGGCGATCGGGCACCGGGAGGCGTTCGGGCTGAACTGGGATCCGTCGCACTTCGTCTGGCAGGACCTCGACCCGGTCGGCTTCCTGTGGGACTTCAAGGACCGGATCTACCACGTCGACTGCAAGGACGCGAAGCGCCAGGTCGGCAACGGCCGCAACGGCCGGATGGGTTCGCACCTGGCCTGGGGCGACCCGCGCCGCGGCTGGGACTTCGTGTCCACCGGCCACGGCGACGTCCCGTGGGAGGCGTGCTTCCGGATGCTGAACACGATCGGGTACGACGGCCCGATCTCGGTGGAATGGGAGGACGCCGGAATGGATCGCCTGGTCGGCGCGGCCGAAGCGCTCCAGTTCGTCCGCTCGCTGGCCTTCGACCCACCCACCGCCTCCTTCGACGCCGCGTTCTCTTCCTAGAGGGGTCTACGCTCGATGACATGACAGCTGGCAGGTACATTGCGCGGATCGTCGAGGTCCCGGATCAGGGCATCAGGCTCGAGCCGGCGAACAACTCGGTCACGCCGGAACAGCCGACCGAGGTGAATCTGCTCGGGATGGCGATCGCGCTGGCGCTCGGAGCCGCGGGGTACCGGCATCACGCCGAGCAGCGCGACCCGGAGCTCCAGACGCTGGACGCGCTGCTGAGCGGCGACGCGGTGATGCCGTGGCGTGCGAGCGAGTCGGGCGGTATGTCGTTCATCGTCTGCCATTTGAACGACGGCCGCCCGACCTGCGAGGTCCGGCCCAGCGCCGACTGAGCGGGGTGAGCGCTATCTGGCCAGACGCCCCTGTGCTTCGGCGACCGCGGATCCTGCGGCAGGGGTGGCGGGACCTGACGTTCCTGCACTGGGCGGTGGAGCCGTCCGAGGTCGCACACTTCTTCCCGTCTGGAGTTGAGCCGGACACCTTCGAGGGACGGACGTACGTCGGCCTCGTGCCCTTTCGGATGGTCGACACCGGGCTCCCGCACGGCCCGGCGGCGCCGTACTGGGGCACCTTCCTGGAGACGAACGTCCGCCTGTATTCGGTCGACTCCGCAGGTCGGCGCGGCGTCGTCTTCCTCAGCCTGGACGCCGACCGGCTGGCCGTCGTCGCGGCCGCCCGAACCGTCTTCGGCCTCCCGTACCGCTGGGCCCGGATGACTCACGTTGCTGACGGCAACCACCACACCTACACGTCAACTCTCCGCTGGCCGGGTGTCCGAGCCTCCAGCACGGTTGGCGTCCGGACAGGCGAACGGCTGCAGCCCGGCCCGCTCGAACACTTCCTCACCGCTCGCTGGGGCCTCCACACGCCTCGGGTCCGCCGCACCTGGTACCTCCCGAATCAGCATCCACCCTGGCAGCTTCACACCGCCGAGCTGGACACCTTCGAAGACCGCGGCCTCCTGACCTCAGTCGGCCTCACGCGGTTGACTCGCCCACCCGACCACGTCATGTACAGCCCCGGCGTGCCCGCCGAGTTCGGTCTCCCGTTGCTCACGTGAGGCCCATCAGCTCGGCGGTCTGGTTGCTGATGAACGACAGGCCGACCTGATCGGACCACCTGTGCACCTCGGTGGCGAGCGCACGCGAGCCGGCCGCGTCGCCCTCATCCCGGAGCAGCACGGCCAGCAACGTCTGCTGCGCCAGCGCGCCCAAGAGGTGCCCGACCTTCTGGCGAAGCTCGGTCGACCGCTCCCACTGCTGTCGCGCCAGCGCGAGGTCGCCGGCCGTGTGCGCGTGGTCGCCGAGGTGCCGCAACGCCAACGAGGCCAGCAGATCGTCCTCACCAGCTTCCCCGAGCTCGAGGGCTTCGGTGTAACAGGCGAACGCCGTCTCGTGCTTGCCGAGCAGGTTGTCGGCAATGACGCCCGCGTAGAAGCACGTCATTCCACGCCGCACCCCGTCGGGCGCGCTGCCCCGGAGCCTGTCCGCCCACTCCGCCAGTTCCTCTCCAGCATCTGGCTTGTCGGGCTGCTTCGATGCGCTGAAGAGCGCGGTTCCATAGGTCTTCCGGAGGTTGAGCATCTCCAGGTCCCACGCAGCTGCCGGCTCGGGCAAGGCGCTGAGCGCTTCGGCTGCTGCGGCGAGCGCGGGGGCGGCTTGATCTGTCTGCTGCGCGAAGTCTTGGTCGACAGCGACCTCGGCCAGGGCAAGCGCCAGCGCGAGCTGATCGGCTGGGTCGTCGGTGGTTGCAGCGCGGAGGAGGTCGGTCGCTGCGGACCACTGTGCGGCGCGCATCAGGTGCGTGGCGGCGGTGATGACTGCAGGTACGGCGAGCTGGGCCATCGGAAGGTCCTCACGGGTGAGTGGTGATGATGCTCGCAGAGTATTTCGACATCGAAATATTTGACAACTAACCTTCACTCGGTGAAAAGTCAGACGGGTGAATGATTCGGTGGATGACCACGTCGACCTTTGGGCCAACGAGCTACCCGAGCTGGATCGACAGGTCGAGGGAATCTCGGTCAGGTTGCAGGTGCTGACGAAGTACCTGGATCGGCACCGGGACGCGGTGCTGGCGGAGTACGGCCTGCAGTGGTGGGAGTTCAAGACGCTCCACATGCTCCGCCGCGGCGGTACGCCGTACCGCGCGACGCCGGGGGAGTTGGCCAGACAGCTCGGCATGTCGGCGGCCGCGCTCACGAACCGCCTCGACGCCCTCGAGAAGCGCGGCTACGTCGACCGCACCCACGACCGCGACGACCGCCGCAAGGTCGTCGCGACGCTCACCCCGGCCGGCCACAAGATCTGGGAACAAGGCATCGACCAGATCCAGCGGGTCGAACAGAACCTCGTCCACGAGCTCTCCTCCAGCGACCGGATCCGGCTGGAATCCCTCCTCCGCCGCCTCGTCCAGGCCACCGAGAACGAGTCAGGCCGGTCCAGCTGATTCGGTTCCGGCGACACCTGGCCTCCACCTAGGCTCGAGCCATGGACCAGCGACGGCGACCGGCTCCGTGACCGGACCGAGGCAGGCTGAATCGACCTACCGTGACGGCAGCGTCCCGACTCTGCTCTGGCACGCCTACCCGCTCGGACTGCTCGGCGCGGACCAGAGTGGTGCCGACCGGACGTGCCACAGCTCCCTGCGGGAGGTGATCGAGTGGCTGCCGCACCTGGTTTCGCTCGGCGCCGATGCCCTCCTGCTCGGCCCGGTCTTCGCGTCCCTGTCGCATGGTTACGACACAGTGAGTCACCGGTCGATCGATGACCGGCTCGGCACTGTCGCGGATCTCGACGCGCTGGTTGCCGCCGCGTCGTCGCACGGCATCGGCGTGGTGCTCGACGGGGCCTTCGCCTACACGTCGCGAGCCTTCTGGCGGCTCACCGACCCCGCCGAGACCGGCACCCCGTGGTTCGCCCGCGACGATCACGGCGAGCTGATCCCGTGGCGGGTCGACTCGCTCGTCACCCCGGACTACGGATCCGTCGGCTACCAGTCGTACGTCGCGGACACGTTGACCGCCTGGCTGGATCGCGGCATCGCCGGGTGGCGCCTCGACTCGGCGTGGTCGGTCCCCGCGAGCTTCTGGCGCGGCGTGCTCGCCCGGGTCCGCGAGACGCACCCGGCCGCCTGGTTCCTCGGACAGGTCTTCGACGACGACCTCCCGCCGGTGGTCAACCGCACGACCGTGTCCAGTGCGACCGAGTACGCCTTGATGCATGGGATTCGTGAATGGCTATCGGGAGGAGCCTCGGCCGGTCTGCTGGCGACACTGCGACTGCACCGGCACAACAGCTGCGCACGGAACCCACCGCACACGTTCCTCGGTAACCACGACTTCGCCCGCCTCGCCGACACCGTCCCGGCCCCGCTGCTCCCCGCGGCCTTCTGCCTCCTGCTCACGCTGCCGGGAATCCCCGGCATCTACTACGGCGACGAACTCGCGGCCACGTCGACCTGGTCCCGAGGTGATTCCGACGCCGTGTTGCGTCCGGCGATGTCTCCCCAGGACGTGACCGACCTTCCCGGCGCGTCAGCTGAGCTGCTCGCGGTTGTCCGGCAGCTCGGCGCGTTCCGGCACGCCAACCCCTGGCTGAACGCAGCCGAGGTTGACGACATCACCCTGCACACGGGCGCGCTCAGCTACGTGGTCACCGGCGACGGCGGCTCGATCCGGGTGCGGCTCAACCCCACACCGCAGTACGTCGAGTTTCCAGCCGATGACCAGCAGTCACAGCCGGTCCTGGGCGCGGCCGGCGCCACCACCCTCCCACCTCACAGCTGGGCCATCCACCGGTGAGCAGGCTCTGAAAAAGTTCCGCGGGCGATGTCAAGATGCCTTGATCTGCTCCGACGTTCAGGTGAAGGCACCCCGCAGGGGGTGCACGGAATCGGAGGACGGACAGATGGAACCGCTGAACCTGATGGTCTCGCTCAGCCACTTCGGCAACGAGAAGTCCACGCTTCCGCCGAAGCAGCCCAGGCGCCGCCGCGCGACGACCGAGCGCAACACTGCCGAATCGCGCAACGCGAGCACCACCCGCCGCGCGATCCGCTGGCTCCGCACCGCCGGCGCCCGCTGAGCGCCCGCCCGCCGGCTCACGGTCCGCCTCTGGCGGCCCACTAGGCGGGGGTGTGGACCCAGGGTGTGGTTGTGGTTACCGCGTGGAAGCCCAGGCGCTGGAGGATGGGCGAGCTGTCGTCGGAGGCGTCCACCTGGAGGTACTTGTAACCGAGCTCGACGGCACGGGCCGCCCGGACCGCTACCAGCGCCTTGTAGATGCCCTTGCCGCGCCAGCCAGGGAGTGTTGAGCCACCCCAGAGCCCGGTGAAGTCGGTGTCCTTCTTGTAGACGGCCCAGGCTGCCGAGACGACCTGACCGGCGGCTTCGGCGACGAAGATGTCGGTGAGGCCGGTCGCGTGGCGCCGTACCAGGTCGTCGGCCAGCCAGGACCAGTCCTCGCCCCAGACCGTGGACTCCATCGCGGCGATGCGCTCGAAGTCGCCTCGCTCAGTCACCTGGCGCACAGTGACACCGTCCACAGCGGAGCGATCGCGGAGGCGTTCGGCGATGGCCGCGCTCTCGGCGATGAGGACGGTCTCCTCGTCCTCGGGCTCGAATCCCGCCGCACGCAGCCGGTCCGGCAGGTCAGCCGGCAGGTCGTGGCCGCGCAGCTTCCACTCGACCGCCTGGCCCTTGGCGGCGAAGAAGTCCCGCTGCCGCGCGATCAACGCATCCAGCTCAGCGCCCTCGACGCCTTCCAACGAGCGATAGCTGACGAACCCGCGACTCGGGTACTCGACCCGGATCACCGGCCCGTCCTGGCTCGTCGGGACGTCGGCACTCTCACTCGCGCCGCGCAATTGGTCGTCGTACGCCGCCAGCAACACGGCCGCCTGCCCACTCGTCGAAGTCACCCGAGGACTCTGACACGCGATCCCGGTCTCCGCACGCTCAATTCGCCGTACGGCGAAACTCGCCGTACGGCGTCACTGGGCCGGGCGGTACATCGCGTAGTGGATGGGGCCGCGGTGGGGGAGTTCGAGTTCGGCGATGACGGTGAACCCGAGGGATTCGTAGAAGGTGAGGTTCGCCGGCTCCTGGGTTTCGAGGAACGCGGGGGAGTGCTCGGCGTCGGCGGCGGCCAGGCCGGGGTTGATGACGGCCCGGCCGAGGCCTTGGTGCTGACGGTCCGGATCGACGCCGACCAGGGCGAGGAACCAGACCGGGTCGCGCGGCCGGAAGACACCCATCGCCTGCTCGCACTCCTTGGCCAGCGCCGCCCGCGAACCCGCGAGCCGGGTGAACTCGTCGGCGTGCGGCGTGAACGCGTCCGGGGGAGTGGCCGGGGTGGTCCAGACGGCGACGGCACTGGCGTCGTCGGTGACCCAGACCCGGCCGTGCGGTAGGCCGATCTGGGTCAGGAAGAGCCGCTGGTACTGCGTCAACCGGTCGAGGTAGCTGTCCGGATCGAGGCCCAGCCGGGTCATCGGGTAGTCCTCGAACGCCCGGGCCAGG
This sequence comes from uncultured Actinomycetota bacterium, assembly GCA_963748245.1. Lineage (GTDB taxonomy): Bacteria > Actinomycetota > Actinomycetes > Propionibacteriales > Kribbellaceae > Kribbella. The sequence continues at coordinate 264,183 of CAVVIA010000001.1, forward strand.
GTGCGGACCGCCGCGTCGACGTCCGCGTCCGATGCCTGCCGCACCCGCATGGCCAAAGCGTACTCACGGGCTTACGTTTTGAGCGTCTGCAGGATCAGGTCCGCGACGGCACGCATGCCGGCCGCGTTCGGGTGGTAGGGCACGAAACCGCCGAGGAAGCCGGGTGGGCGGAGACCGAATCCGGTCGTCCAGGGCTCGGCCGACCCGATCGCGTGGTCCCGGCTCGCGGCTGACGACGCGACCAGGTCGACGCCGGTGGTCGCCGCCGCCTTGGCGAACGCGGCGGCCAGGCCGTCGGCCATCATGGCGATGCTGGGCAGTTGCTCCTCGTTCAGCGGTACGTCGAGACGCGGCCGGGTGCCCGGGCCGACGAGAGACAGGTAGTCGACCAGCACGATGCGCGCATCGGGCGCACGGTCCCGCACCCGCTCGACGACGGCGACGAGGGAGTCGGTGACGGCCTGGTAGTCGGCATCGTCCTTGAGGTAGCTGACCCGGGCGCGGATCCGGTTCGCGACGCGGCGGCCGAGGATGGTCGCGGGTTTGGCCAGGGTGTTGAGCATGCTGCCGCGGAGGAACGTCCCGACGTACTCGAGATCGTTGCCTCCGGCAGTGATCGTGACCAGGGCGCTGTCGGGACCGACCGCGTCGAGCTGGGGTGGAGCCTCGTCCTGCGGGGTGTCGAGGAGATGTGCGGTGGTCGCGCCGGAGTAGGTGACGTCGACGAGGTCGAGCCCGAGTTCGGCGGCGACCAGGTGCGGGTAGTTGCTGCCCGAGCGTCCCGCCGCCTTGTGCACGGTCGGGCTGATTCCTGGACCCGCGGCGAACGAACTACCAAGGGCGACGTACCGGCTGCCGGGTGAGATCACCGCACCACGATAGCCGCGACCTGCCTGCCCCGGTGCGTGCAGTTGGCATACTGCACCGCGTGAGTGATGACGTGTTCGGGACAGCCGGGGTTCGGGAGCGAGTGCTGGCTGGGTGGGCGGCCGCGCCGGTGCGGTTTCGGGAGGATGCGAACGCCGAGGAGGACCTGGCGCTCGGCGGGTACGTCGACCGGGTCGTGGTCGAGTTGGCCCAGAACGCTGCGGATGCGGCTGCTCGGGCGGGCGTGGCCGGGCGGGTGCTGTTCTCGTTTCGCGGGAGCACGTTGGTGGTTGCCAATACCGGCGCGCCGTTGAGCGCCGAGGGGGTTGAGTCGCTGGCGACCCTTCGGGCCTCGGCGAAGCGGGATGAGGGCACGGTCGGGCGGTTCGGGGTCGGGTTCTCCGCCGTCCTCGCGGTGACGGATGAGCCGGTGATTCTGTCGCGGACCGGTGGGGTGCGGTTCTCGAAGGCGGATACGGCGGCCGCGATCGCAGGACTGGGGACCGCCGGGCTTGATACGGAGGTACGGCGGCGTGACGGCCAGGTGCCCGTGTTGCGCCTGCCGTTCGAGGCCGAGGGGGAGCCGCCGGAGGGCTACGACACCGCGGTCATCCTGCCGCTCCGCGACGAGGCCGCGGCGTCACTCGTGCGACGTCTGCTCGACGAAGCCGGCGACGCGCTCCTCCTGGCACTACCCGGCCTGGAACGCATCGAGATCGAGACGGTCGACGGTCATCGCGTTCTCGACGATGCGGAGTCGCGCTGGCACGTTCACCGCGTCGCCGGCGTCTTCGACGAGCACGACAGGCAGCAATTACTGGCCGACCGCCCGACGGAGGAACGCTCTCGCCCTCAGTGGTCGGTCCTGTGGGCCCTTCCGCGTGACGAGGACGTCGAGCTTCCGGGGGTTGTGCAGGCGCCGACTCCCACCGATGAACCGTTGAGCCTGCCGGTGTTGCTGTTGGCAACTTTCCCGTTGGATCCGACCCGGCGGCATGTGGCGCAGGGGCCGTTGACCGATCGGCTGGTGCGGGACGCGGCGACTGCGTACGCCGACCTGCTCCGGCAGCGGGTCGAGGCCGGCGACGAGGTGCTGCACCTTGTGCCCACCGGGCTCGCGGCCGGGGCGTTGGACCGGGTCATCCGGGACGCGATCGTCGCTGTGCTGCCGGGGACGGCGATTCTCCGGGCGGTGGAGGACGGAGAGCCGATCCGGCCGCGGGACGCGGTCGTGATCGAAGGCGCGGATGATGCGTTCAACGCCGTACTCGCGCCGATCGTTCGTGGCCTCATTCGGTCGAGTCTGCAGTTCCGGACAGCGCTCGACACCCTTCAGGTACGGCGACTCGAGCTGGCCGAGGTGGTCGACCAACTCGGCGCCGACGAGTCACCCGAGTGGTGGCGGGCCCTCTACGGGTCACTCGCCGGCATGGTGACGGACGCGCTGCTCCGCGAGTCCCTCGGCACCTTGCCCGTCCCGCTCGCCGACGGTCGCCTGGTTCGGGGGGCCCGTGGCCTTCTCCTGCCAGGCCCCGAGCTACCCGTCGACGTCCTCAAAGAATTCGGCGAGTACGGCGTACGCGTTGTCCATCCCGAAGCCGTCGACCCAGCGCTCGAACGACTCGGCGCCCTCCCCGCGACACCGCGGACGTTGCTGGAGGACAGCGCCGTACGCACCGCAGTCGAGCACTCCCTCGAGGCCGACGACCCGGACGGGATCGCGCACGCCGTACTGAGCCTGGTCGCCGCCGACCCGTCACAGGCAGAAGGCCTGTGGTGGCTCGCCGATCTCACGCTCAGGGACGACGAGGGCGACCTGGTCCCGGCGAATGCGCTCGTCATCCCCGGATCCGAAGCCGAGTCCGTCCTCGACGAAGACGAGGTCGCGCCCGTCGACCGGTCCCTGCTCGATCGCTACGGACTGCCGGCTCTGCAGGCGGTCGGCGTCCTCGCGACCCTCGGTGTCGTCACGGCCTCGGACGTCGCCCTGGACGAGTTGCCCGAGTCCCTCACCGACCTCGACGGCATCGACGACTGGGCGTACGACGTGGCGCCGGACGGATCCCGGTACGGCGCGACCGTCGGAGAGCTCGCCGCGATCCGCGACCTCGACTGGATCACCGACAACGCCTGGCCGCGGGTCCTCGAACTGTTCGGCTCATCACCCGATCTCCGCCGGGCCCTGGTCACTCAGGTCCGGGTGGTCGGCCCTGACGACCGACCGCTCGGCGTCCCGTCGTACTCGGCCTGGTGGATCCGCGAGCGCGTCCTGCTCGACGACGGCGAACCCCTGGCCGGCCGGGCCGATCCGGACGCCGATCCGGTGCTCGCGAGCTTCCTCGACGAGGCCCCGGCCTGGACGGCGGGGCTCGATCCCGAGGTGCGCACGGCGGTCGGCCTGGTCCGCGAGGTCGGCGATCTCGATGCCGACGGCATCAGCCTGCTGCTGGAGCGGATCGCCGATCCGGAGCGGGATGTCGACGAGAGTGCGATCCTGCGGCTGTGGGCTCAGCTCGGCACGCTGGCGGTGTTCCCGGGGGATGCGCCGGAACAGGTCCGGGTCCTCGCCGACGACGGCCTGACCCGCGTCGCCGAGGCCGGCCGGGCGGTGGTCGTCGACGGCCCGATGTGGTTGCAGCGTGAGGATCTGGGCGGTTTCGTCGTCGCCTCCGGTGCGGCGGCGGACGGGTTGAGCGACCTGTTCGACGTACCGATGGCGCAGGAAGTTGCCCAGGGCAAGATCGACGGCGCCGGTGCGGCGGCCGACGTGGCACCGATCGTGCGCGAACTGGTCCCGGAGGTCCCGCCGACCTGGTGGGAGCACGAGGAACTCAGCGTCGACGGGGTCGAGGTGTCGTGGTGGGTGGACGACGACGGCGCTCCGCATGCGGCGACGTTCGACGGCCTGGCGAAGGCGCTGGCCTGGGCGAGCGGCCGGTGGGACCAGCGGCACGTGATCCGTGCGGTACTCAACGAACCCGACCGTAGCTCCGAACTTCTGGTCGACGCCGCCTTCGACTAACGACTCACCAGCTCTCGCAACGCGGGGTTGTCGATGTCGGCGCTCAACGATCGTGCGGCCGCGGCGGCGCGGCTGTCACCGAGCCTGCCGAGGTGGAGCTGGGCGTGAACCTGCATCTCCCGCAGGTCACACCGCCCGGCGAGCGAGGACAGGCTGCTCGCCAGTTGCCGGGCACGTTCGCCGTCGGATTGGTCGAGCGCAGTCCCGACTGCGGTGTCGAGGACGTGCGCGTGCACCCACTGATAGCGATCCGGTTCACGGCTGGCCCGGGTCAACGCCAGATCGAGCCACTCGGTCGCGCCCGGATAGTCGCCGCGACCGGCGTGCAGCATGGCAAGGCCACGCCCGGCCATGCCCTCCCAGCACGGGTCGTTCAGCTGACAGCCCAACGCCCAGGCCTGCTCGAACCCTTCCGCCGACGTGTCGAGCTTCCCGGCGTACAGATCGAGCTCCGCTGCCAAGGCCTGCGGCCAAGGTAGGAAGGCGATCCAGCGTTCCTGCCGCACCAGATCGAGCGTCTCGGTCAGGACCGCCGCGGCCTGGCTGAACTCCGACCGCAGTAGATGCGCCCGGCCGACGAGCGACAGCGACCAGGCCTGCTGCCGATGATCACCACAGCGCGCGGCGAGCTCGGCCGATTCAGCCAGCTGCTCGAAAGCGGCCGGGTAATCGGCGCGGTCGGATGAGTTCATCCCGCGGACGCCGAGGATCGCAGCGCACTCCGCATCGGTCTCGGCCAGCGCCTGGGCCCGGGTCAGCCATTCGTCACCGGTCCTGCGCCGGCCGGCCTGCACCTCGATGAAACCCAGCTCGCGCAAGGCCAGCACCGAAGTCGCCCGCTCGCCGGCTTCGGCAGCGACCGCCAGGGCCTCGTGCAGGACGATCGCGCCTTCCTCGTCATGACCGCGGATCGCGTGCACGAGCGCGCCGCCGAGAGCCGCGAGCGCCCGCGCCTCCAACGTCTTGTCGTGGCACTGAACGGCGAGCGCCGCGGCCTGGCGAAGGCACTGCAGACCGGCATCGACCGCGCCGGCCACGATGGCTGCCCGGCCGGCCTGGAGCTGACTGACGGCCGCGGCCCGGCCACTCAGCGGCGGACCCGTCCGCGGGCCGACCTCCGCGGCCTCCCGGAGCGTCCCCGACACCCCGATACCGAGCTCGCGGCGGAACAGGTCCTCGCAGATCGAGACCTGCCGGAGCGCACTGACCCGATCACCCGACGTGGCCATGCTCCGGATCAGCAGTTCATGGTTGCCCTGCTCATGCGGATTGATCTCGATTGCCTTTGCGGCAAAGGGAATCGCCGCGGCCGCCTGCCCGGCCGCGACCAGGGCGATGGCGTTCTGCCGCATCCGCGCTTCGATGACACCTGCGACCCGGTGTCGCTCGACCAGCAACCACGACTCGAACTCCGGGCAGGACTCCAGGTCCACACCCTCGAGGAGCTCGCCGCCGAGCGTCAGCAGCAGCTCCGGTGCCACCGACGGCTCGATCAACGCCAGCACATCTACGGTCGTCGTACCGTCGAGGGCGGTCACCACCGGATCGCCGGTCAGCAGGTCCGGTACGCCGATCGTGCGGCGGAGCTCGGCCAACGTCCACCGGAGCGCGCCGAGCGGGTCCTCGGCGTCCGCGAAGAACAGCTCGGCGAGACGGCGCCGGCTGGGCGGCCGCTCGGCCAGCAACAGATAGCCGAGCAGCGCCCACGCCTTCCGCCCACGCGGCTGACGACCCGGTTCCCCGCCGTGCTCGATCACCGGTGGACCGAGCAACCGAATCGTCACCATTGATCTCTCCCCCTCCTGGGAGACCAGTGTCACCCGGTCAGCGGCGGATTCCCACCGCCTCGAGGTATTCCGCGCGGGCGGCGACGGTGCCGTCGTCGGCGTAGTCGAACGGACGCGGTACGTCGGCGAGCTCGCGGGCGAACTGGTTGAGGTCCTCGCCGTCCAGCGTGCCGGCCAGGCGGGTGATCGGTCCGTAGAAGTCGCGGAACCACTCCGAGAAGTGCTCCGGCGAGTGGTAGCGGAACACGTACTCGCGCCGGTTCAGCGCGACCCACTCGACCCGGTCACCGAACAGCTCGAACAGGTGGTCCTCGGTGCCCCACAGCGTCGGCGAACGGACGCCGGCCGGCGGCGGGGCCCACTTCGAGACGGTCTTGAACAGCTGGCCGACCATGCCCGCCGGCGTCCACGACGCCAGTGCGATCTTGCCGCCCGGAGCCGTCACGCGGACCAGTTCGTCCGCCGTCTGCTGGTGGTTCGGCGCGAACATCACACCGACCGTGCTGCAGGTCAGATCGAACGAGGTGTCCGGAACCGGCAACTTCTCCGCGTCCCCCTCGGTGAAGGTCACCGGCAGGTGTTCCGCCGCCGCGCGCTGGCGGCCCTGCTCGAGCAGATTCGCCGCGTAGTCGATGCCGGTGGCCTCGGCGAACCGGCGCGCCGCCGCCATCGCCGCGTTGCCCTGACCGCAGGCGACGTCGAGCACTCGCTGCCCGGCGCGTACGTCGGCGGCCTCGACCAGGAGCTCGGCGATGATCTGCAGCGTGTTGCCCACCCGCGGGTAGTCGCCGGTCTGCCAGGCAGCCCGCTGCTTGTCCTTGATCGCCTCGAAGTCCACGGCCGTGTTCGTCATTGCTCCCCCTGGGATATTCGCGGCCGCCCGATGCGGCCGTCGTACCCGATCAAAGAGGGCGGGCGTGTGATGCGGCGTGTGACGAACGACGGAAGTCTCCGCCTGAGGTTCGTTACGCAGAGCGAACCAACGTTGTCAACGGTTGGTATATCGACTGATCAGCGGATTCGCCGCGAATGTTCCAACGTGGCAATGAACTCTTGCCAACGTTGTCAACGCTACTTATAGTCCGTCACACCTCTCGGTCGGTGATCGCCCTGTCCGCGCAACGAAAACGGAGGTGACTTTCGTCATGAACGAAGCGCCGCGCCCCCAGTTCGAAGATGTCGCTGATGTCGTCCGCTACCAGATGAGCAGGCGGAGCCTGGTCGGAGGAGGCGCGGCTGCCGCGCTGACCGGCCTGCTCGCCGCCTGTTCGGGCGGTGGCGGCTCGTACTCCGACAAACCAGCTGACAACAAGCCTGCCGCAACAAAATCGGTCCAGATCGGCAAGGCCAACATCCCGGTCCCACGGGACCAGTCCGTCATCGTCGGCCAGGTCGAGTACACGGTCTTCGACAGCTTCAACGGGATGATCCCGAACGGGTCCCCGGGCGGTGCCGGCGTCGAGCTGGCCACCGAGCCGCTGTTCTTCCTCAGCTTCGCCACCGGCAAGCTGACGCCGTGGCTGGCGACGGAGTACAAGTACAACGACGACCACAGCGAACTGACCCTGAAGTTCGACCCGAAGGCGCACTGGAACGACGGCAAGCCGCTGACCGCGAACGACTTCAAGTTCACCGTCATGCGGCTGAAGGACCGTCCCGACCTGTTCGGTGGCGGCGGCGACCTGAAGGAGTTCGTCAAGGACGTCGAGGTTCCGGACCCGCAGACCGCGGTCGTCAAGCTGCTCAAGCCGACGCCGCGGCTGCACTACAACTTCATCGCCGCGATCTCCGGCGCGCCGATCAACATCCAGCCCGAGCACATCTGGAAGTCGCAGGACCCGACGAAGTACAAGGACAACCCGCCGGTCCGGTCCGGCCCGTACAAGCTGAAGCAGGCGATCCGGAACCAGAAGATGTTCGTCTGGGAGAAGGACCCGAACTACTGGAACAAGGACAAGCTCGACGTCAAGCCGCAGTACGTCGTCTTCCAGAGCACCTCGAAGCAGGCCGACCAGGCCGCGCTGGCGTTCGAGCGGGCCGAGTTCGACGTCGGCTCGATCGACGAGCAGCACGCCAAGCAGTTGCGCAACACCGGCTACCCGGCGCTGCAGACCACGCAGTTCCACGACCCGAACCCGCGGGTGATGTGGCTGAACTGCGACCCGAGCCGCGGGGTGATCTCCGAGCCGAAGATGCGCTGGGCGATCAACTACTGCCTGGACCGGGAGAAGATCGGCAAGGCGATCTGGCCGGTCGAGGTGCCGCCGGCGGTCTACCCGTGGGCCGACTACCCCACGAACGACAAGTGGAAGAACGACGAGCTGGCGAACAAGTACAAGTTCGAGTTCAACCCGCAGAAGGCCACCGAGCTGCTGGACGAGATCGCGCCCAAGGGCGCCGGCGGAAAGCGGATGTACAAGGGCAAGGAGATCAACCTCGAGATCATCACGCCCTCGCCGGTCGACGGCGGTGAGTACGCGATCGCGAACGTGCTGAAGGGCGAGCTGGCCAAGGTCGGCGTCCCGGCCACCCTGCGCAGCCTGTCCGGCAGCGTGCACGACGAGAAGTTCCAGCGCGGCGCGTACGACATCGACGCCAGCTGGGCCGGGTTCGCGATCGACCCCGAGCAGCTGTACACCGACTGGGAGAGCGGCAAGGCCCAGCCGATCGGCAAGAACGCCGCCGGCAAGAACAAGCTGCGGTTCCGGAACCCGAAGTTCGACGAGCTCTCCAAGAAGCTGGCCGGGATGGACCCGAACAGCGAGGAGGCCAAGCCGCTGCTCAACGAGGCACTGGAGATCTACTTCCAGGAGCTGCCGATGCTGTCGGTGATCCAGACCGGTTACCCCTCGTACTTCAACACCGCGTTCTGGAAGGGCTGGCCGACCGACGAGGACCTGTACGAGGTTCCGCTGAACTGGTGGCCGCACTTCATCTTCGTGCTCGGCAAGATCGAGGCCACCGGGCAGAAGGGACCGGCGTGACCGCTGAGGCGCCGCCGGTGACCACGGTCGAGCAGTCGCGGGAACCCGCACCCCGGACCGGGGTGCGGGCCTGGCTGTCGCGGCACCCGCTGGCGGCGTACGGGATCCGCCGGTTCGGGCTCTACCTGGTGGAGCTGTGGGGCGCGCTCACCATCGCGTTCTTCTTCTTCCGGTTGATGCCGGGTGACCCGATCCAGACGCTGATCCAGACCCTGCAGCAGAACTACATCTACAACCAGCAGGCGAGTGCCGAGATCATCGCGCGGTACCAGCACGAGTTCGGGCTCGACGGCAACCTGTTCTCCCAGTACGTCAAGTACATGGAGAAGCTGGTCCTGCACGGCGACATGGGGCCGTCGCTGATCAACTACCCGACACCGGCGCAGACCGTCATCCTCAGGTCGTTGCCCTGGACAATCGGCCTGCTCGGCATCTCCGCCGTGATGGCCTGGATCTTCGGCGTGGTGATCGGGGCGATCGCGGGCTGGCGACGCGGCAAGCTCGGATCGCGGGTCGCGACGAACCTGTCGATCGCGCTGTCGCACGTGCCGTACTTCTTCGTCGCGCTGATCCTGGTGTACATCTTCGCGTACTCACTCGGGATGCTGCCGGCCAGATCGGCGTACGACTCCAACATCAGTCCGGGGATCACGCCGGACTTCATCGGCAGCGTCCTCAAGTACGGCCTGCTGCCAGGGCTGTCGATCGTCCTGATCGGGACGTTCAGCTGGATCCTCTCCACCCGGATGCTGATGATTCCGGTGCTCGGCGAGGACTACCTGGTGTACGCCGAGGCCAAGGGCCTGAAGGGTTCGCGGATCCTGACCCGGTACGCGCTGCGGAACTGCTACCTGCCGCAGATCACCGCGTTCGGCATCTCGCTCGGCTTCATCTTCAACGGCAACGTGCTGGTCGAGCAGCTGTTCAACTACCCGGGTCTCGGGACGACTCTGGTCACCGCGATCCAGCAGCTCGACTTCAACACGATCCTTGGGGTGACCAACATAGCGATCTTCTCGGTGCTGACCGCCGTCCTGCTCCTCGACCTTCTGCTCCCGTTGCTTGACCCGCGCGTCAAGTACTGGAAGTGATGCGGATGAGACTCATGAAGGCGGTACTGCGGACGATCCGGCACAGCCGGCGACTGGCGGCCGGACTGATGATCCTCGGGATGATGGTGCTGCTGGCCCTGCTCAGCCCGGTGATCGCGAAGGCCATCGGCGGTGACCAGGATCCGATCGAGCTGGCGGCGTACGAGAGGTGGCTGGTGCCGTCGTCACAGCACCTGCTCGGCACCGACCAGTTCGGACGGGACGTTTTCGCGATGGTGGTGAAGGCGCTCTCGGTCTCGCTCCAGATCGGCGCGATCGCGGGCATCATCTCGACCGTGGTCGGGGTGATCGTCGCGTTCGTGGCCGGGTACAAGGGCGGCTGGATCGACGGGATCCTGTCCACGTTCACCGGCATCCTGCTGGTCATCCCGACGTTCCCGCTGCTGATCGCGCTGTCGGCGTACGCGAAGAACGTCAGCCTGTTCCAGGTCGGCGTGATGATCTCGATCTTCTCCTGGCCGTTCGCGGCCAAGACGATCCGGTCGCAGGTGCTCAGCCTGCGGTCGCGGCCGTACGTGGACCTCGCCCGGGTGACCAAGGCCCGTGACCTGGAGATCATCACGACCGAGCTGCTGCCGAACCTGCTGCCGTTCATCGGCGTCGGGTTCGCGTCGTCGGCGCTGGGCGCGATCTTCGGCCTGGTCGGCCTGGAGGTGATCGGGCTCGGGCCGGGTGGCGTGATCGACCTCGGCCAGATCATCTACAACGCGATCACCACGGGTGCGCTGACCCTGGGTGCGTGGCCGATGTTCGTGGTCCCGATCGTGCTGCTGACGTTGCTGTTCGCGGCGCTGAACATGGTCAACATCGGGTTGGAAGAGGTCTACAACCCGCGGCTGAGAGGAGTGGCCGGTGAGTGAGATCGTCCTGGACATCAAGGGACTCGAGGTCACGTACCGGTCGACCGGCGGCGACGTGCAGGCGGTGCGCGGTGTCGACCTCGCGGTCCGGCGCGGTGAGATCCTCGGGATCGCCGGCGAGTCGGGCAGCGGCAAGAGCACGCTGGCGGTGGCGCTGCTCCGGCTGCTGAAACCGCCGGGGCATGTGACCGGCGGGTCGGCGATGTTCCATCCGGCCGGGCGTTCGCCGGTGGACCTGCTCAAGGTCGACGGCGAGGAGCTTCGGGTACTGCGCTGGAGCGCGCTGTCGTATCTGCCGCAGGGATCCATGAGTTCGCTCAACCCGGTGATGCGGGTGCAGGACCAGTTCAGGGACGTGATCCTGGAACACGCGCCGGCCCGCCGGGACTCGCTGCGGGAGTTGATCCCCAGGCTGCTGAGCCAGGTCGGGCTGGAGCCGCGGGTCGCGCGGATGTACCCGCACGAGCTGTCCGGCGGGATGAAGCAGCGGGTGCTGATGGCGATCGCGGTCGCCCTCGAACCGGACCTGGTGATCGCGGACGAGCCGACCACCGCGCTGGACGTGACCATCCAGCGGGTGATCCTGCAGTCGCTGGCCGATCTGCGCACCGACTTCGGCGTGACGCTGATGGTGATCTCGCACGACATGGGTGTGCACGCGCAACTGGCCGACCGGGTCGCGGTGATGTACGAGGGCCGGCTGGTCGAGGTCGGCGACGTACGGCAGGTGTTCAAGGACCCGCAGGACGCCTACACCCGGCAGCTGATCGAGTCGATCCCGCGAGTAGGACGGAGGGCCTCGTGAAGTCCGAGCTCGAACTTCGTGGCGTACAGCAACGATTCCACGCCCGTGGGGTGGAAGGCGGCTACATCACCGCGGTGGACGACGTGAGCTTCACGCTCGCGGCGCACCCGCCGCAGGTGGTCAGCCTGGTCGGGCAGAGCGGCAGCGGGAAGAGCACCATCGCCCGCAACGTGCTCGGCCTGCAGAAGCCGACGCAGGGGTCCGTGCTGTACGGCGGCAAGGACATCTTCAAGCTGAGCCGGGCCGAGTACGACGAGTACCGGCGCGACGTCCAGCCGGTGTTCCAGGACCCGTACGCGATCTTCAACCCGTTCTACCGGGTCGATCGGGCGCTCTGGAAGGCGGTGAAGAAGTTCGGCCTGACGACCAGCCGGTCCAAGGGCCTGGAGTTGATCGAGGAATCGCTCCGGGCGGTCCGGCTCGAGCCGGAGAACGTGCTCGGCAGGTACCCGCACCAGTTGTCCGGCGGCCAGCGGCAACGCATCATGCTGGCCCGGGTGCACATGCTGCGGCCGTCGTTCATCATCGCCGACGAACCGGTGTCGATGCTGGACGCCCAGGTGCGCAGACACTTCCTGGACATCCTGCTCGACTTCCAGCGCGAACACGGGATGACCACGTTGTTCATCACCCACGACCTGTCCACGGTCTACTACCTGGGTGGTGACGTCATGGTGATCACCAAGGGCTCCATCGTCGAAAGCGGCCCGGTCTCCACGGTGATGCACGAGCCGTCCCACCCGTACACCCAGCTTCTGCTGGACTCCATCCCGCAACCCGACCCCGACGACCGCTGGACCACCCGGATCAAGGTCGACGAACTCGACGAGGAGGAGAAGGCCGAGGTCCCCGCGACCGCCGGCCCGGAGACCCCGATCATCTAAGGCTGTTCTGTACCGACGGACGGGTAGTAGTCGGCTTTGATTGACTGACCCGGCGTGGAACTTTCGCCGGACGATCGCTGTGGTGGACTACTACCCGTTCGACGGTACGCAGGTCGGCTCAGACGGTGCGGAGGCCGGGGTCGCTGAGGCCGACGGTGCCGTTCTCGACGTGGCCGGCGAAGCGGCGGAGGTACGTCGGGTCGGAGTCGGCGAGGATCTGGACGTCGTACCAGCGGGTGGTGGTCGTGATGGTGTGGTTGGTCTTGCCGGGGCGGAGGTCGAGTCGCTGCGGCTTGCCGCCGTACGCGCTGCGGATGGTGACGCGGCGGGCGACGTCGGTGCTGAAGGTGAGGTCGACGTCGCCGGTGCCGGCGTTCTCGCGGGCGGTGACCTCGAGGCCGGTCGCGGGCTTGCCCTTGAACGTGCGCAGGAAGCCGTTCGGGCCGTGCACGGTCAGGTCGTAGACGCCGTCGGAGTAGACCGTGTTCCAGCTGTCCGCGATGCTCTTGCCGGCCTCGGTCGTGTACGTCCACGGACCGTCGGTGCGGTTCGCCGCCGTGATCAGGAACTGCGCGCCGGCCTGGGGCCCCGACCTGAAGGTGAGCGTGTATTTGCCACCGGCAACGGAGCCGTCGACGACCGGTGCGTAGGGCAACGGCCTGGTACGGCGCCGCGCCGCGCTCCTGGGCCGGGCACGCTGCCGACCGCGGGCGGCGTCGGCCGGTAGTCCGGGTGCCGGTCGTTGTCCGGCGGCTCGTAGCCCGACGTGTCCGGAAGCTCCGCGGGCCGGGTGCTCGACGTGCCGAAGTCGAAGGCGGAGGTGAGGTCACCGCAGATCGCCCGCCGCCACGGCGAGATGTTCGGCTCGTGCACGCCGAACCGCGCTCCATGAACCGGATGATCGAGGTGTGGTCGAAGACCTCCGAGCAGCTGTAACCGCCGGTGCTCCACGGCGACACCACGAACATCGGGCACGCGCGGGCCGAGGCCGTACGGGCCGGCGACGTACTTGCTGCTGCCCGGGTAGTAGTCGGGCGCCGTGTCGATCGGTCGACAGGCCCTGCGCGGCCGAGGCCGGCGGGTACGGCGGGACGATGTGGTCGAAGAAGCCGTCGTTCTCGTCGTACGTGATGAACAGCGCGGTCTTGCTCCAGACCTCGGGGTTCGCGGTGAGCGCGTCGAGGACCTGGGAGATGTACCAGGCGCCGTAGTTGGTCGGCCAGTTCGAGTGCTCGCTGAACGCCTCGGGTGCGGCGATCCAGGAGATCTGGGGGAGCCGGTTCGCCTTCACATCGGCGGCGAGTTGGTCGAACAGGCCGTCGCCGGCCTTGGCGTTCGTGCCCGTGCGGGCCTTGTCGTACAAGCGGATTCCCGGGCGCGGCGTTGCGGTAGCTGTTGAAGTACAGCAGCGAGTTGTCGCCGTAGTTGCCGCGGTACGCGTCGTCGATCCAGCCCCAGTGGCCGGCCGCGTCCAGGCCGTCGCCGATGTCCTGGTAGATCTTCCACGAGACACCGGCCTGCTCGAGCCGCTCCGGGTACGTCGTCCAGCCGTAGCCGAGCTCGTCGTTGCCGAGGACCGGGCCGCCGCCGGTGCCGTCGTTGCCGGTGTAGCCGGTCCACAGGTAGTAGCGGTTCGGGTCGGTCGCGCCGATGAACGAGCAGTGGTACGCGTCGCAGATCGGTGAACTTGTCCGCGAGCGCGAAGTGGAACGGGATGTCCTCGCGGGTCAGGTAGGCCATCGTGACCGCGGACTTGGCCGGGATCCACTGGTCGTACTTGCCGTCGTTGATCGCCTGGTGGCCGTCCGGCCAGCTGTGCGGCAGGCCCTGGAGGAACTGCAGGCCGAGGTCGTCGGCCTCCGGGTGGAACGGCAGCGTCTCCTGGCCGGTGCCGCTCGCCTGGTGCCAGATCGGCTTGCCGCTCGGCAGCGTCACCGGCCGGGGGTCGCCGAAGCCGCGGACGCCCTTGAGCGTGCCGAAGTAGTGGTCGAACGAACGATTCTCCTGCATCAGGACGACGATGTGCTCGACGTCCTGGATGCTGCCGTACCGGCGATGGGCCGGGATCGCGGCAGCCTGCTCGATACTGTTCGCCATCGCGCTGAACGCGGCCGTGGCACCGGCGAGCTGGAGGAACCTGCGACGGTTGATGTCTGGCATGCGTGGTCTCCTGGTGGGCGGTGGGGCGGGTGGAGTCTGGAACACCAGCACTGCATCGCAGGCACCCTAACCTGAACGATTAACCGACGGAAGATGAACTCTGTTGTTCAGACAAGGTGGCTTTCACACTGTTCTGAGCGTTCAGACAGTAGTCGATCACCGGAGAGTGATTGCCCCCCGCGACGAACGGCGGGAGACTGGACTGGCGCGGCCTGGGGACTCGGGGGAGAGGTGGCTGCGATGGGCGGGCGGGCGCTCGCTGGGGGCGCCGGAACAGGGGTGGAGCACCAGCGGCTCCAAGGACAGCTCGCGGCCTTGTCCGACCAGTTCGCCGCAGCCAACGAAGTACTCTCCGCGGTCGGTCGCTCGGCGGGCGACCCTGACAAGGTCCTGGCCACCGTCGTGGAGAGCGCACGACGACTCTGCCGCTCACAGGCCGCACAGCTCTATGTACTCGAGGGCGGCTACTACCGGCTGATCAAGGTGGTCGGCATGTCGGACGGAGGCGATCCGGTACCTCGCCGAGCACCCGATCCCGGTGGACCGCGGGACGATGATCGGCCGCGCCGGCCTGGATCGCACGACCCAACAGATCGACGACGTGCTGGCCGATCCGGACTACAACCGTCAGGACTTGCAGCGGGTAGCGGGCTTCCGGACCACGATGGGCGCGCCGATGCTCGTCGACGACGAAGTGGTCGGAGCACTGGCCGTGTGGCGCAATGAGGTCAGCCCATTCGACGAGCGGGAGCAGAGCCTTGTCACCGCCTTCGCGGGCCAGGCGGCGATGGCGGTCAACAGCGTGAAGCTCGTGCAGCAGTTGGAGGCCCGTGGCGCCGAGCTGGCGCACAAGGTCGGCGAGCTGGAGGCACTGCGCGAGGTCGGCGAGGCGGTCAACTCCAGCCTCGACGTGACCAAGGTGCTGTCGACCATCGCCAAGCACGCGGTCCGGATCTCGGCGACCGACGGCGGCTCGATCATGGAGTACGACCAGAACGAGCGGTGCTTCCTGGTCCGCAGCGTCTACCAGACCGCTCCGAGGGTCATCGAACGGCTGCGCACGACCCGCATCCACCTCGACGAGACCCTGGTCGGCCGCGCGGCCAAGCTCGGACGGCCGTTGGCGGTGGCGGACCTCGGCGCCGCCGAGCTCGATCCGCACCTGGCCGTCCTGTACGAAGCCGGTTGGCGCTCGCTGGTCGCCGTACCGCTGCTGCGCGAGGGGCAGATCCTCGGCTCGCTGGTCGTCCGCCGCAAGCGACCCGGTGAGTTCTCGGCCGAGACCCTGACGTTGCTGGAGATGTTCGCCGACCAGTCGACGCTGGCGCTACTGAACGCGCAGTTGTTCCGGGAGCTGAAGCAGCGCAGCGCGGAGCTGGAGGTGGCGAGCCGGCACAAGTCCGAGTTCCTCGCCAGCATGTCGCACGAGTTGCGTACGCCGCTCAACGCCGTCCTCGGATTCTCCGAAGTACTGCTGGAGCGCATGTTCGGAGACCTCAACGAGCGGCAGGAGGAGTACCTGCGCGACATCCACGGCTCGGGCAAGCACCTGCTCGAACTGCTGAACGAGATCCTCGACCTGTCCAAGGTCGAGGCCGGCCGGATGGAGCTGGAGTACTCGACGTTCCCGTTGCGGCGGCTGCTCGACAACACCGCGTCGATGCTGCGTGAGCGCGCAACCGTGCATGGCATCGAGCTGCGGGTGGAGATCGGGCCGGGGATCGATGAGGTGTACGCCGACGAGCTGCGGCTGAAACAGGTCGTGCTGAACCTGATGACGAACGCGGTGAAGTTCACCGGCGACGGCGGCTCGGTGGTGGTCCGGGCCACCAGGTCCGGCGCGGAGGTACACATCGCCGTCACCGACAACGGTCGCGGCGTCCCACCGGAGGATCGGGAGCGGATCTTCGAGTCGTTCCAGCAGGGCGGCCGCGGTCCGTCGCAGGAGGAGGGCACCGGCCTCGGGCTGACACTGTCGCGCCGGATCGTCGAGCTGCTCGGCGGGCGGATGTGGCTGGAGAGCGAGGTCGGCGCCGGCAGCACCTTCGGATTCTCCTTGCGCAGCAGGGAGAACGAGCACAGTCCCGGCGCTGCCCGGACCGTCGGAGACGTGGTTGTGATCGAAGACGACCGTCCGTCACTCGACTTGATCTCGGCGTACCTGTCCGGTGCGGCGCTGGAGGTCACCGTGGCCGGCGACGGCCAGTCCGGGCTGGACGCCGTACGACGCGTCCGGCCGGCCGCCGTACTGCTGGACATCCGGCTACCGGGGATCGACGGGTGGGCTGTGCTGCAGGCGCTGAAGGCCGAGCGGGCGACGCGCGACATTCCGGTGATCATCGTGTCGATCGTCGACGAACGCTCTCGCGGCGCCGCGCTCGGCGCCGCCGCCTATCTGGTCAAGCCGGTCAGCCGGGACGCGCTACTGCACGCCTTGCGGGCAGTTGGAGCGATAGCAGACGACGAGGGGGACGATCGATGAATCCGGGCCGGATCCTGGTGGTGGAAGACAATCCGAAGAATCTCAAGCTGGTGCGCGACGTCCTGCAGTTCTCCGGCTATGAGGTGATCGAGGCGACCTCGGGTGAGGACGGGGTCCGGCTGGCGGCGTCGGAGGAACCCGACCTGATCCTGATGGATCTGCAGTTGCCCGGTATCGACGGTGCCGAGGCATTACGCCGGATCCGGTCCGGCGAGCGGGCTCGCGAGGTACCGGTGGTGGCGGTGACGGCGTTCGCGATGGACCACGACCGCGAGCGCGCGTTCGCGTCCGGTTTCACCGGGTACGTCGAGAAGCCGATCAGCATCCGTCGTCTTCCCCAGCAGATCAAGGACTTTCTCCGGCTCGGAGGTGCGACATGACGAAGGTGCTGGTGGTCGACGACCAGCCGCCGAACGTACGGCTGCTGGAGGCCATTCTCGCTCCGCGCGGGTACGACGTACTGACCGCGTCGTCGGGGGAGCAGGCGCTGGAGCAGATCGATGCCGAGGACATCGATCTCGTGCTGCTCGACATCCTGATGCCCGGGATCGACGGATACGAGGTGTGCCGGCGGATCCGCGACCAGGTGGACACGGCGTACCTGCCGGTCGTGATGGTGACGGCGAGCGGTGACGAGCAGAAGGTGAAGGCGCTCGAGGCCGGGGCGGACGACTTCCTGACCAAGCCGGTCAACCAGAGCGAGTTGCTGGCCCGGGTGGCGTCGCTGGCCAGGATCAAGCGGTACCAGGACACGATCAAACGCCAGGCCACCGAGCTGACCGCGTGGAACCAGGAGCTGGAGTCGCGAGTCGAGAGTCAGGTGTCGCAGCTGCAGCGGATGGGCCGGCTGCGCCGGTTCCTCAGTCCGCAACTGGCCGAGCTGATAGTGGACTCCGGCGACGAGTCGTTCCTGGCCAGCCACCGGCGCGAGATCGTCGTGGTCTTCTGCGATCTGCGCGGCTTCACCACCTTCGCGGAGGCGAGTGAGCCGGAGGAGGTGATGGGCGTGCTGGAGGAGTACCACCACGCGCTCGGTGACCTGATCTTCCGGTTCGAGGGAACGCTGGAACGGTTCGCGGGCGACGGCCTGATGGTGTTCTTCAACGACCCGGTCCGGTGTGAGGACGGTCCGCTGCGGGCGCTGCGGATGAGTGTGGCGATGCGGACCCGGGTCCGCGGGCTGGCCGAGGCGTGGGGCCGGCGCGGGCACGACCTCGCGCTCGGTATCGGGGTCGCCCAGGGGTACGCGACGCTGGGCACGATCGGCTTCGACGGACGGCTCGACTACGCGGCGATCGGGAGCGTGACGAACCTCGCCGACCGGTTGTGTGCCGACGCGCAGCCCTGGCAGATCCTGGCGACCGAGCGGGTCTACAGCGCCGCCGGGGATGCGGTCATCGGCGAGGACGCCGGCCTGCGGGAGCTCCGTGGCTTCAGCCGGACCGTGCACGCGTACACGATCCGCGGTCTCGACAACTCGAGGGTCGCGTCATGACCGGCGACCTGTGGACTCCGCCCGACGAGGCGGCGCCTGGACTGTCCGCGCTCACCGAGGACGAGCGCTATCGCCACTTCGATCGGTTGCAGGCACGGATGGCCGGGGTGTGGGAGTCGATGCGGCTCAACCACGACGACGAGTCGGTGGTCGTCGTACCGTCGATCTCGCTGGACCGGACGGAGACCACGGGGACCGGGACGATGATGCAGGCGTACGAGGAGCGATTCCTCTTCCTGCTGGTGCTGCTGCGGCAACCGCGGCTGCGGATGGTCTACGTGACCTCGATGCCGATCGCTCCCGAGATCGTGGAGTACTACCTGGCGTTGCTGCCGGGCGTGATCCCGAGCCATGCGCGGGCCCGGCTGTCGCTGGTCGCGGTCCACGATGCGTCGCCCATCTCGCTCAGCGAGAAGTTGCTCGCCCGGCCGCGGCTGCTGCGACGGATCGCCCAGCTGATCCCGAATACCGCCCGCTCGCATCTGATCCCGTACAACACGACCGAGCTCGAACGCGATGTCGCGCTCAGCCTCGGGATCCCGATGTACGCCGCCGATCCCCGGCTGGAACCCCTCGGGTCGAAATCCGGGTGCCGGCGGATGTTCGCCGAGGTGGGTGTTCCGCATCCGCTCGGTGCGGAGAACCTGCGCAGCCTCGACGAGATCGCCGACGCCGTGCTCGTGATGCGGGCCGAACGGCCCACGATGGACAGCGCGATCGTGAAGCTCAACGAGGGTGTCTCCGGCGAGGGCAATGCAGTGGTCCGGCTGAAGGGACTGCCCGCAGCCGGTGCGCCGACGGAGCGGGACGAGGTGATGAAGCGACTGCGGGAGATGGAGCTGGAGTCGGAGAAGACCCCCTTCGACGTCTACATCGCCAAGTTCGCCGAGAACGGCGGGATCGTCGAGGAGCGGATCGTCGGCGAGGAGCTGCAGAGTCCGAGTGTGCAGCTCCGGGTGGTGCCCGGCGGCGAGGTCGAGTTGTTGTCCACGCACGATCAACTGCTGGGTGGTGCGAGTGGCCAGCGGTATCTGGGGTGTGTGTTCCCGGCGGCACCGGAGTACGCGCGGTTGATCTCGGAACACGCCGCGACGATCGGGCGGCGATTGGCGACCGAAGGTGCGCTCGGGCGGTTCGCGGTCGATTTCGTCGTCGTCCGCGGTTCCGACGGTGGGTGGACGCCGTACGCGATCGAACTGAATCTGCGCAAGGGCGGGACGACGCATCCGTTCCTGACGTTGCAGTTCCTGACCGACGGGCGGTACGACCCGCGGACCGCGTTGTTCATCACGCCGCGCGGCCACGAGAAGCACCTGGTCGCCACCGATCACCTCGAGTCGGAGCTGCTGAAGGGCTTGGTGCCGGCAGACATCTTCGACATCGTGGCGCGAAACGGGTTGCACTTCGATCAGTCGCGGCAGGTCGGCGTGGTGTTCCACATGATCAGCTGCCTGACCGAGAAAGGCCGGCTCGGGCTGACGGCGGTCGGGGACACTCCGGCCGAAGCGGATCGCCGGTACCGTGATGCCTCCCGCATTGTGCTGGCGGAGGCCGAGCAGGCCTTCGCGGAACATCCGCTCCCGGTCTGAGAGGTTCGATGCAGCGAGTCTGGTACGTCGCCTATGGCTCGAACCTCGCGCTCGACCGGTTCCGCTGCTACCTGGCCGGCGGCCGCCCGGCCGGTGGCGCGCGGGTGTATCCGGGCTGCCGGGATCCGCGGGATCCTGAGCGGATCCTCGGTGTCGAGGTTCCGGGCGGGCTCGTCTTCGCCGGCCGGTCGAAGGTCTGGGGTGGCGGGTCGGCGTTCTACGATCCCGCGTCGCCTGGACGCGTCGCCGGTCGTGCCTACCTGCTGACGCCGGACCAGTTGGGCGATGTCGCCGCCCAGGAGATGCGCCGGGAACCGGGCGGCGAGTTCGCCCGCGATCTGGCCGGGTTGCTGCCCGAGGTGGACACGGTCCACGCGATGGGTCCCGGCCGCTACGAGACCTTGGCCCGGCTGGGGGAGCAGGACGGCCTGCCCATGTTCACGGTCACCCACGGCACCATCGCCGATCTCGACCCGGCCGCCCCCACAGCGCCGTACCTCCGCTGGATCGCCACCGGCCTGATCGAGGCCCACGGCTGGACCACCCGCCGGGTCGCGGAGTACCTCCACTCCGCGCCCGGCGTCAGCGACGTCTGGACGGTCGACGAACTGGTTGCCCTTACCGCTTGACCGCGATGCAGGTGGCGGTGGACTTCTTGGTGGGGTCGCTTTCGGAGACTGCGGTCAGGGTGATCTTGGCCAGGGGCGAGGTGCCGGCCTTGGTGTGGACGGGGACGGTCGTGTTCTGGCCGGCGTTGGCGGTGGTGAGGGCGTTGGGCAGGGACATCGACCAGCCCGTGCCGTCGACCGTGGCCGACACCCGGTAGACGTCGCCCTTCAGGTACGGCGTGACGTCCTCGGGGTGCTGTGATCCGGCTCCCGGCTGACCCGTGTTGGTCAACGGGAAGCTGCACGTCTGTACGCCGTTCTTCGCGGGCTTGGCCACCGTCGGAAGCACCCGTACGCCGCGCGTCTGCGGTCCGGCGCCGTCGAGGGACCGGACGGCGACCGTGTAGGACAGCACGCCGTGGCGATCCCGCTTGACGTTGGTGATGTAGAAGTGCAGGCGGTTGGCGGCGTCGGTGTACTCGTACTCGCTGCCCGAGTTCGTGCCGGCGTGGAACAGCGCGTCCGACAGCTGGCGGTAGTCGCCGATGGTGATCGGGACCTCGGTGCCGTCGGGCAGCACGTAGTCGGTCATGCCGATGTCCTGCGGGTTCGCGTCGACGACCCACTCGAACGGTGCCCGGTCCTCGTTCTTCGTCTTCGCCAGCAGGACGCCGGAGTCGGGCGTGAACGAGTCGGTGCCCATCCGGTCGACGACCTCGACCGTGTAGTTCTGGTACCCGCGGCCGTCGCACATCGGATCCTGCGTGACATCGCACGCGGGCGCGAGATCACCGGCGGCGCCGAGCTCGATGTTCACGCCGGCCAGACCCTTCGGGCCAGGCTGGACGGTCCGCGCGGTGACGTCGGCGATCACGACACCCGAGGACTTCAACGCGTCGCGGGACAGCCGCAGCACGTTCTGCTCGTCGACCATCTCCAGCTTGATCTTGTTCCGCAGCATGTGCTGGGCGCCCATCGACCCGCCACCGGTCGCCGGGATCATCCACCGGCTGTGCGGACCGCCCGGGCCGTTGAAGCTGCCGCGGCTGAGCATCTCCCAGATACCGGTGTACGCGCGCCTCGGTGGGTACGCCGTACGGATTGTTGTAGTTGTCGCCGATGCCGAGGATGTGGCTCAGTTCGTGGGCGTAGACGCCCATCCCGGAGCTCTCGGCCTGGGTCGACGAACCGCCACCCGCGTTCGGCCAGATGGAGGCGCCGGCCAGCCAGGACGTCCACTCGACGTACCGGGTGTTCGACCAGTTCGGCAGGTTCGGGTCCGGCGGACCGAACTCCTCGGTGACGTCCTCCTTGGTCGGGAACTTCATCATCCCGAACTCCTGCCAGGTGGCCGACTCGTCCTGGCCGGCGCTCAGGTAGAAGACGAAGTCGAACCCGGCCGGCACCTCCGGACTCGTGCCGGCCACCCAGGCGGCGCGGGCGTCGGTCCGGATGTTCTTGTTGCAGGTGTCGCCGGCCGGGCAGGCGGTGCCGCCCTGGAACTCCATCGCGTACTCGTGCGACTTGCCGGGCATCCGGTACGGACCGAATCCGGTCAGCTCGACGCCGTACCGGCCGCCGGAGTCCTCCATCCAGTACTCGTGGATGGTGTGACCGCGGTTCAGCGTGCCGGGGGTGTTGAGGAAGTTCTGGTAGAACTGGGCGACCTGATCGCGCGGTACGCCGTTCGCCTCGGCGCTCGGGTTGCCGAACGGTGTCGACCCCTTCGGCTTCGTCACGACGAAGTCCTGGTTCGGGTAGTCGACCAGCACCAGCGCACCCTTGAACGTCCTGGTCGACCCCTTCACGTTCGGGTCGGCCCAGTTCGTCCCGGGCGGCTTGCGATAGTCGCTCCAGGTCATGTGGTCCGGGTTCTCCCAGTTCTGCGGATCGATCGGTCCGGGCAGACCGTCACCGGTCGTGGACGCGATCCGCTGCTGTACGCCGGACTCCTGCCACGGCTGCTGCTGCGGCCAGTGCGGGTACTGCCAGGCGTTCGCGGGATCCGGGGGAGGGGTGGCGTCGGGCGCGGCAAGCGCCAGGCTCGGCACCGACACGGCAGCCAGTACGGCGACCAGTCGCAGGGCAAAACGAAACTTCCGCTGCTCAGACACGGGCGGGCATCCGATCACTCAAGGCGGGACAACGGGTCGCAGTGAACGAGCGAAGCGAGTTCACCGTCAAACACAGTGCTTCTTGTGCCTCATCCGCGCCCGGAGCGCAGCGAGGACGTGGATGAGCTTGCCCTGTCCATACCCCTGACCACAACAGATGAGACCACTGTATACAGTATGGAGAGAAGTGGTTAGCCTGAGCGCTTGCGTCGTCTGTGGATGGAGGACCCATGTATGTGGTGACGAACCCTGCGAACGGTGAGCTGGTCGAGGAGGTGGCCAACTCGACCGACGAGGAGGTGCAGGAGGCGATCGGCCGGGTGCATTCCGGCTTCCCGGGCTGGCGGAGCCGGACGGTGGCGGAACGGGCCGGGATCGTGGCGCGGGCGGCGGAGCTGTTCGAGGAACGGGTCGAGGAGTTCGCCGCGATCATGACGCTGGAGATGGGCAAGCGGATCAACGAGGGCCGCGGCGAGATCGGCATCGTGGTCGACATCTTCCGGTACTACGCCGAGCACGGGCCGGCGTTGCTGGCCGACGAACCGCTGGACATCAAGGGCGGCCGGGCCGTCATCACCAAGAGCCCGATCGGCGCGCTGCTCGGGATCATGCCGTGGAACTTCCCGTGCTACCAGGTGGCCCGGTTCGTCGCGCCGAACCTGGTGCTCGGCAACACCATCCTGCTCAAGCACGCGTCGATCTGCCCGCGCTCGGCCTGCGCGATCGAGGACGTCCTGCGCGATGCCGGCGTACCGGACGACGCGTATGTGAACACGTTCGCGTCGAGCCGGCAGATCCCGGCGATCCTGGCCGATCCGCGGATCCAGGGCGGTCTCGCTGACCGGCAGCGAACAGGCCGGTGTGTCGGTCGCCGCCGAGGCCGGGCGGCACCTGAAGAAGACCGTGCTCGAACTCGGCGGGTCCGACCCGCTGATCATTCTCGACACCGACGACATGGACGAGACGGTCAACGCCACCGCGACCGCGCGGATGCGGAACTGCGGCCAGTCGTGCAACGCGCCGAAGCGGATGATCGTGATGGCCGATATCTACGACGAGTACGTCGACCGGCTGACCAAGCGGGTCGCGGAGTACTACGTTCCGGGCGACCCGGCCGACCCGGAGACGAAGCTGCCGCCCCTCGCGTCGGTCGCGGCAGCCGACGAGGTCGCGGGCCAGGTCGCGAAGGCGGTCGAGCAGGGCGCGACGCTGCGGACCGGCGGTCACCGGATCGAGCCCGGCGCGTTTCTCGAGGCGACCGTGCTGACCGATGTCGCGCCGGGGACGGATGCGTACTACGAGGAGATCTTCGGGCCGGTCGTGATCGTGTTCCGGGCCGAGACCGAGGACGACGCGGTCCGGCTGGCCAACGACACCCCGTTCGGTCTCGGCGCCAGCGTGTGGGGGACCGACCCCGATCGCCTCCGCCGCGTCGCCGAACGGATCGACGCCGGCATGGTCTACCTCAACCGCGCCGGCGGCTCCCAGGCCGACCTCCCCTTCGGCGGCATCAAGCGCTCCGGCATCGGCCGCGAACTGGGCCCGGCCGGCATCGAGGAGTTCATGAACAAGAAGTCGATCCGGCTGTAGAGGGTTTTGAAACGAACGTTTTCGGCTTATCGTGGCGCACCTGATGTAACAGACCGGTGACACAGCGAAACCGGCCCGGCCGCCCAGGCCGGCTGATCCGACACGAGTGGGCCGCACGAGCTGCTGCCGTGCGGCCCGCTCCGGCGCATACTTCGAGATATAGGGGAGCTCGCTCGAGGGGGGCCGACGTGGCTGAGCCTGCTGGATACTCCATCAAGACGTACCGCTACCTGCGGATGGCCATGGTCGCCATGGTCGTGCTGCTCGGGGCGGCGCTGGTGATCGAGTGGTCGAAGACGGATCCACGCTGTCTGCAGACCTCGATCAGCGCCTACTACTACACCCCGGTGCAGGCGATCTTCGTCGGCGCGTTGATCGCCATCGGCCTCTGCATGGTGGTGCTGAAGGGCAACACCGAGCGGGAGGACATCCTGCTCAACGTGGCCGGGATGCTCGCGCCCGCTGTCGCGCTCGTGCCGACACCCGGGCAGGGAGCGTGCCGATCAGTGCCGATCGTGCAGGGGGACACGGCCGCGAACATCGCCAACAACATGCTGGCCCTGTTCGTCGTCGGCGCGCCGTGTCTGCTGGTGACGGCCGCGTTCGTGCTTCGGTCCTGGTTGTCGCGGGCGGACCGGAATCCGATGTACCTGGTCGGACTCGGGGTCGCGCTGGCGATCTTCGGCGGTGGGATCGTCTGGTTCTTCGTCGACCGGGACGGGTTCACCGAGAACGCGCACTACGCGGCGGCGTTGGTCATGTTCCTCTGCATCGTCGCGGTCGTGCTGCTGAACGCGAAGCAGTTCCGCCGGAAGGAAGAGCCCGGGGATGCGCGGCGGGTGCCGGCGAACCGGTACTCCGTGATCGCGCTCGGGATGGTCGTCGTACCGCTGGTCCTGTTCGCCTGGAAGGCAGTGTTCGGCTGGGCGCACGCGGTGCTGTGGATCGAGGGCGTGCTGATCACCCTGTTCGCGATCTTCTGGATCATCCAGACCCAGGAGCTGTGGAACGAGGGACTACGGGACGGCGGTCAGGAGTTACCGCGCTCGCAGGCCGTCCCGTCACCGTTGTTGTCGAGCTCGGGGGAGTAGCCCGGGTCGCCGCGGTGCAAGGGTGCCTTCCCGGCGGCGCGGGCCTCGGCGCAGGTCTTGAACACGACCGCCGTGCCGGTGGTGCCCGGTGCGCTGGTGGGCTCGGTCGACGTCGGGGTGCTCGACTCCGGCGTGGACGGCTGTGACGTCGGCGGCGTGGTCTCTTGTGGAGTCGGCGTCGGCGTGAGGGTCGGCTCGCTCGTCGGTGAGCCCGTCGGCTCGCTTGTGGGCGCCGTGGCCGGACCGGCCGTCGCCGGAGTCTCGGTCCCGGGCTCGGTAGGCGTACCTTCCGCCGGCGCCGTGCTCGACCGTCGTCGGCACTGCGGTCGTCGTGGTGTCGTCGCCGCCCCCGAACGGGTTGAACAGCACCAGGCCGATCAGGGCCAGTACGACGGCCGCGACCGAACCGAGCTTGACGATGCTAGGACCGCCGTACCGGCCGATCGGCCCGCGGACCGGACGCCCGTCCTCGTCAACCCAGAATCGCCAGCCCGCAGGCGCAGGCGGCCATGACTCAGCCGGCCCCCAGCGTTTGGGCGGTCTCCACCTGGCATTCGGCGGGTCGGGCCAGCCAGGTGGCGTATTGAACTGCCTCACTCAACCCCCTGTCTCTCCCCGAGAGGTTGTTCGTCGCCGAACGCACTTTATCGGGGACTGCGGGAAAAGTGAGGACCGGGGCCGGAACGCCCTTTTTTCATACGTTTGAGAGGGTGGCCGGGCGTCGCAGCCGGGCGCCTGGGCCGGGGCGCGGTACGGCGTCGCGCGGGGAGTCGAGGGTGTGGCCGGACTCGCAGTGGACCTCGGTGTGGACGACCGCGCCGCAGTCGCGATGGGTGATGCTGAGGGGCGAGCCTTCCTCGCCGACGAGGTACTTGTCACCCCAGTCGCGGATCGCGATCAGCAACGGGTAGAGGTCGAAGCCCTTCTCGGTCAGCCGGTATTCGTCGCGCTGCCGGGCGCCGGGCTCGCGGTACGGCACCCGGCGGAGGATGCCGTGGTCGACGAGTTTGCCGAGCCGGTTGGACAGCACCTGGCGGGGGATCTCGGTCCGGATCCGCAGGTCGTCGAACCGGCGGATGCCGTTGAACACCTCGCGCAGCACCACCACGGTCCAGCGCTCGCCGAGGATCTCCATCGCCCGGCCGATCGGGCAGTTGTCCACCGACCAGTCCAGTGCGTCGTACGTCGCGGCCTTCGGCACAGTCATGACGACCATCGTAGTGAGTGCTAGGTCTCGTTGACAGACCCAGGTGGGTAATGTGAGGCTCGGTCCATGACTGAGACCCAGCAGGCGACCCGCAGCCGTACCTTCTCCTGGTCCGACCCGGCGCTGACGGCGGCGTCGCTCGGCGCGGTCTCCGGGCTGGAGATGCTGCAGGCGATGCGGGACGGGAAGCTTCCGGCGCCGCCGATCCTGCAACTGGTCGGCGGGACCGGGATCGAGGTCGAGGAGGGCAAGGTCACGGTCTTCATGCCGGCGCAGGAGTTCCACTACAACCCGCTCGGCACGGTCCACGGCGGGATCATCGCCACCCTGCTCGACACCGCGGCCGGCTGCACGGTTCACTCGACGCTCCCGGCCGGCGTCGGCTACACCTCGCTCGACCTGATGACCCGCTTCCTCAAGCCCGTCACGGTCGCGTCCGGCGTACTCCGCTGCGAGGGCGCCATCATTACCCGAGGCCGCCGCGCCGCGACGGCCGAATCCCGTCTCTACGACGAACGCGACACCCTGCTGGCGCACGCCACCTCAACCTGCCTGCTCTTCGACATCCCCACACCGTGACCTAATCCGTTGTGCGTAGGGCGCCTGGTGGTGAGCCGGTTGCGGTTTTGACGTGGCGGCTCAGGTGGCTGACGGAGTCGTAGCCGGTCAGCTCCGCGATCGCTTGCAGCGTCAGCGTGGAGTTGCGGATGTGGCCCAGCGCGTGCCGCAGCCGGACGTGCTGCAGCGCCGCGCGCGGGCTCGTCCCGCGCAGCCGCGCGAACGACGCCCGCAACCCGGACGGTGAGATGCCGAGCTCGGCGGCGACCGAGGCGATCCGGATCCCTGCGGCGAAGCGCTCTTCGAAGATCCGCTCCGCCTGCGCGACCAGTTGCTCCGCGGCAGTCACAGGCGGCGCAGTCGCCGCGCGGCGCAACAGCAGGTCGAGCTCGCTGAGCAGCAGCGAGCACAGCCGATCGCTGTTGTCGCCTGGCTGTGTGCTCTCACGCACGAGCGCGTCGAAGACCCGGCCGAGGCTGCGCTCGCCGTCATCGAAGCAGACGCGTGGCCACGGTCGGCCGGGCGCGGCGTCGACCTGCAGGAAGCGGTTGGAGTAGCCGGTGCGGCTGAGCTCGGCGTGCCACGTCCTCGGCGGAGTGAGCAGGACGGTCCCCGGCGTGGCGGCGTACGTCTCCTCGCCGACCGGGCAGGTGATCCGCCCGCGGACGTAGTAGACCAGCTCCCACGAGGTGTGCGCGTGCGACGGGTAGTCCTTGCCGGGCCCCGCGGTGTGGACGCCGGCGCCGAGCAGCCGAAGCGATGTGTGCATAAGCGCTGTCGCCTTCTGCATGGTTTTTCAGGGACGTCGCAGAGATGCTGGCATCGATTCGTGCAACCTGTAAAGGAGTGCTTGGATGGATATGGCGACCGCACTTCGCGACCTCGGCGTGACCGGCGACGTCCTCACGCAGGCCGAGAAGGACCAGCTCGATCGCGACGGATTCCTCCCGCTGGAAGGAGTCCTGTCGCCGGAGGAGGTGTCCGGGCTCAACAAACGGATCGCGGAGCTCACCGCCGCCGAGGGCGATCGCGCGGGTCTGGAGGTGCACCAGGAGAAGGGCACCGACCGGCTCGCCGACCTGGTCAACAAGGACCCGAAGTTCGAGGTGTGTTTCAGCCACCCGCGCGTCCTGGCCGCGATGAGGCACGTGCTCGGCGAGTTCAAGCTGTCGTCCCTCAACAGCCGCGCGGCCCTTCCGGGGCAGGGGCACCAGGGCCTGCACGCCGACTTCGGTCACCCGGTCGAGCTCCGGCGCGTACGAGGTGTGCAACTCGATCTGGCTGCTCGACGACTTCACGCCGGAGAACGGCGCGACGCGCGTCGTGCCCGGGTCACACCGGCGCGGAACCATGCCCGGTGACGAGATGGCCAACCCGGGCGATGAGCACCCGGACCAGATCCAGCTGACCGGCACGGCCGGCACGGTCGTGGTGTTCAACAGCCACCTGTGGCACGGCGGCACCCAGAACCGCACCGACAAGCCGCGCCGGGCGATGCACTCGTACTTCGCGCTGCGCCACCTTCCGCAGCAACTCGACCAGCAGACCTACCTCCGGGTCGAGACGTACAAACGCCTGAGCCCCGCCCAACGCTTCATCCTCGACGTCACCGGCACAGACTGATCAGCTCTCTGCGCCGGCCTGGTTTTCGGCGCCTACCAGGCGGATGCAGGTGGTGAGGCCGGAGATCGCGGCCTCTACCTCGGGGAGTTCGGGGTAGGTGGGGGCGATGCGGATGGTGCGGTCGTCGGGGTCGTCGCCGTACGGGTGGCTGGCGCCGGCTGGGGTGAGGGCGATACCCGCGTCCTTGGCCTTGGCGACGACTGCGCGGGCGCAGCCTTCCGGCACCTGCAGGGTGATGAAGTAGCCGCCGGCGGGACTGGTCCAGGACGCGAGGCCGGTGTCGCCGAGCTCGGCGGTGAGGATCTTGTCGACCGCCTCGAACTTGGGCCGGATCAGCTCCGCCAGGTTGCGCATGTGCGTCCGCAGGCCGTCGGCGTCACGGAGGAACCGGACGTGCCGGAGCTGGTTGATCTTGTCCGGGCCGATGCTGCGCTTCGAGGTGTGGCTCAACCACCACGCGACATTGGCGGGGGAGGACCCGAAGAACGCGACCCCGCAACCGGCGAAGGTGATCTTCGAGCTGGACCCGAACACAAACGCCCGGTCCGGATGACCGTGCTCCGCACACAACGCCAGTACGTCGGCGATCTCCGTCTCGACGTCGGTCAGGTGATGGACGGCGTACGCGTTGTCCCAGAAGATCCGGAAGTCCGGCGCCGCGGTTTCCATCGCGGCCAGGCGCCGTACGGTCTCGTCGGAGTAGACCGTGCCATCGGGGTTGCTGTACTTCGGCACGCACCAGATGCCCTTCACCTGTGCGTCCGCGGCGACCAGCCGCTCGACCACGTCCATGTCCGGTCCGTCCGGCGTCATCGGCACCGGGACCATCGTGATGCCGAACCGTTCGCACACCGAGAAATGCCGGTCGTACCCAGGCACCGGGCAGAGGAACGTGATCTCCGGCTCGTCGACCCAGCGCCGCTCCGCGCCTGGTACGGCGCCCAGCAGCGAGAACACCACCGCGTCGTGCATGAGCTCGAGGCTGGAGTTGCCGGCCGCCAGCAGCTGCTCGACCGGCACCTGCAGCGCGCCGGCGAAGATCGCGCGCAGCTCGGGCAGCCCCTCGAGCCCGCCGTAGTTGCGCAGGTCGACGCCGGCGGCGGAGACCGGAGCGCCCTGCTGATCGAGCATCCCGTTCGCCAGGTCGAGTTGCCGCGGTGAGGGTTTGCCCCGCGTCAGATCGAGCTTCAGCCCCCGCGCAACCAGCGCGTCATAGTCCTGGCGGGCGCGGTGCAGCTCGTCGACGGTCACGGAATTCCCTTTCAGCTGAGGCGATTGCTGACCACAGCCTAGTGACTGACCGAACCGCCGTGTCGCGGCCATCCACAGGACGGTCAGCCACAGGACGGTCAGCGACCGCGGCGGCAGTTCGGGTACTTGGGATCCCAGGGCGGGCAGGTCGGGAAGCCCGGCGGCGGCTTGATCGTCGGCGGTGTGATCGGCGGAATCGTCGGCGGTGGTGTGGGCGGGACCGCCTGGCTGCCGTTGGACAGGAACAGCGTCACGATCGCGCCGGCCGGAGCGCCGTCCTCCTGCCGCGGGCTGGTGTGGGCGACCATGCCGGCCTGCGCGTCCGAGTCCACCGGCTCGGGCGCGACCTGGGGCTTGAAGCCGAGTTCGGTCAGCTTGGCGATCGCCTCGGCCGGCGGCATCCCCTTCAGGTACGGCAGATCCTTCACGTTGCCGCGGATGGTCTTGTCGTCAGGCTGCGTGAACCGGGTCGTCGGCAGACCCTGCAGCGCACCCTGCATGGCGGTCTTCCAGATCGGTCCCGCCGTCCCCGAACCGGAGGCGTCGCGCATCTCCTTGCCGTTCAGGGTCTGATTGATCAGGTTCGTGTACGGCACGCTGGCGTCGGCCACCACTGACGCGGCGGCCAGCCTGGTCGAATAGCCCGCGAACCAGACCGCCTTGTTGTCGTCGGTCGTTCCGGTCTTGCCCGCCAGGTCGCTCTTCCCGAACCTGAGCTTGGCGCCGGTGCCGCCCTGCTCCATCACCTTCTTCAGGACGTAGCTGACGCCATCGGCGACGGTCGGCGACAGCGCCCGCTTGCAACTCGGCCCGGGCGTCGGAACCACCTTGCCCTTGCTGGTGGTGACCGCGGTGATCAGCTGCGGCGTGCAGTACATGCCCCGCGCCGAGAACGTCGCATACGCGTTGGAGAGCATCAGCGGGGTGACCAGGCCGGGCCCCAGCGTGTACGAGACGACCTGGTTCAGCGGGTTCAGCGTCTGGGCGTCGTACATGCCGAGCTTCGACGCGACGGTCGCGATCGGGCACAGGCCGATCTGCTGGGACAGTTGCAGGAAGTAGGTGTTGGTCGACGCCTGGGCCGCCTCGATCATGGATGGGTCGGCGATCGTCTTGGTCGAGTTCTTCGGGGTGTAGTCGGGATCCTCGGTCGTACCGGTGCAGGTGCTGAACTTCTTGCCGCTCAGCGGGAGGACCTGCGGCGAGTTGATCCGGTACGTCATCGGGACGCCCTTGCCGATCGCGGCGGCGATCGTGAACGCCTTCATCGTCGACCCGTTCTGGAACCCGCCGTACCCACCGGCATAGGACTTCTCGACGTTGTAGTTGTACACCGTCTGGCCCTTCTTGGTGCCGTACGGCCGGCTCTGCGCCATCGCCTTCACCAGACCGGTGCCCGGTTCCACCAGCGTGATCGCGGCAACGGCCTGGTCGGTCGCCTTGGAGTGCTTCTTGATCGAGGCCTCGGCCGCCTTCTGGATCTTCGGGTCGAGTGACGTCCGGACGATCAGGCCGGCGGTCTCGATGTAGTTCTCGGCGTCCTCGGTGGTCTTGCCGAAGGCACGGTTCTCCTTCAGCTTGGCCACGATGTAGTCGCAGTAGAACGGGTACGTCGAGTTCGCGCAGCCGTTCGGCACGTTGCGGATCTTGGCCGGGTCGAGTACGGGTGTCCGGATCGCCTCCCGGGCCTGCTTGCCCGAGATGATGTTCAGCTCCTGCATCCGCCGCAGCACCAGGTCCCGGCGGTCCTTGGCCCGCTTCGGGTTGCTCGTCGGGTTGTAGCCGGTCGGGTTCTTCACCAGGCCGGCCAGCAGGGCGGCCTGCGGCAGGTTGAGCTTCGAGGCGTGCACGCCGAAGTAGTGCATGGACGCGGCCTCGACGCCGTACGAGCGGTCGCCGAAGAAGGCCAGGTTCAGGTAGCGGTTGAGGATCTCGTCCTTGGAGTACTGCTTCTCGACCGCGATGGCGTAGCGCAGTTCGGCGACCTTCCGCTCGTAGGTCTCCGCGGTGGCCGCCTGGATCTCCTCCGGCGTGCGCGCCTTGGCGACCAGACTGAGCTTCACGTACTGCTGGGTGATACTCGAGCCGCCCTGCTGGACCGAGCCCTGCGACTGGTTGCGCAGCAGCGCGCGCAGGGTGCCCTTGGCGTCCAGCGCACCGTGCTCGTAGAACCGGTCGTCCTCGATCGCGACGATCGCCTGGAGCATCAGCGGGCTGATCTGCTTCAGCGTGACCGGGGTGCGGTTCTCCTGGTACAGGGTGGCGATCAGCGAGCCGTCGGCCGCGAAGATCTGGCTCTTCTGCGCCAGCGGCTCCGTCTTCAGGTCCTGGGGCAGGAACTGGACGGTGTCGTGCGCCTTCTCGGTGGTCACGCCGGCCAGGCCGGCGAACGGAAGGGCAAGCCCTGCGACGAGTGCGCCGCAGAGACCGCTGACCAGCAGGAACAGAATCACCGACTGAACGACGTGGGGACGGGCCGGCTCGCCTCTGTGCATGGTCCGGCAGATTACGGCAGGACAGGGCTTTCCGGGACCTTTTCGTTACGGACTTTACTCATCTACCCAAACTTCTCACCAACCGTGATGAATCGGCTACTACTTGATGATCTTCTTCAGAAGCCTGTCGGGAGCCGGAGGGTGTAGGGGGCCTCCAGGGAGGCGATTTCGTCGGGGGTGAGGGTGACGTCCAGGGCCGCGACTGCGTCCGGGAGGTGGTGGGGTTTGGTGGGGCCGACGATGGGTGCGGCGACCACGGGGTTGTGCAGGACCCAGGCCAGCGCGACCTGCGCCATCGGGATGCCGCGTGCCTCGGCGACTCGTTGGACGGCGTCGGCGATCGGCTGGTCGTTGGCGGCGGAGAAGCGCCGGCCCATGGGGTCGGTGTCGGCGCGTTGGGTCTGCGTTCCCCACGGCCTGGCCAGCCGGCCCTTGGCGAGCGGGCTCCACGGGATGCTGCTGACGCCTTGGTCGGCGAGCAGCCCGAACATCTCGCGCTCTTCCTCGCGCTGCATCAGGCTGTACTGGTTCTGCATCGAGATGAACCGGGTCCAGCCGTTCAGGTCGGCGGCGTGCTGCAGCTTCGCGAACTGCCACGCCCACATCGAGGACGCGCCGAGGTAGCGGACCTTGCCCGCTCTGACGACGTCGTGCAGGGCTTCCATCGTCTCCTCGACCGGGGTGTCGGGGTCGAACCGGTGGATCTGGTAGAGGTCGACGTACTCGGTGCCGAGGCGCTGGAGCGAGGCGTCGATCTGCTCGAGGATCGCCTTGCGGGACAGGCCCGATCCGCCCGGGCCCTCGTGCATCGGGAAGTGGACCTTGGTCGCGAGTACGACGTCCTCGCGCCGGGTGTACTTCGTGATCGCGCGGCCGACGATCTCCTCCGAGCTGCCGTACCCGTAGACGTTGGCCGTGTCCCAGAAGGTGATGCCGAGGTCGACGGCCTGCCGGAAGATCGGCTCGGCCGCCGCGTCGTCGAGGGCCCACTCGTTGAACCCCCGCGACGTGTCGCCGAAACTCATACACCCCAACGAGATCCGGCTGACCTTCAGGCCCGATCCGCCGAGCCGGGTGTACTCCATGGTGTTTCCTCCTGTGGATAAGGCGATCAGTCGCGGGGGATGAGCCGGAGGGTTGTCGTCATCGCGTTCTCGCCGACGACGGTGCCCACGATGGCCGGGCCGTAGCGGTCGTACTTCGCGTGGTACGCCGCGTCGATCGCGCCGTGAGCGTCCGGCGCGGCGGCCGCGAAGGTGACATCGCGCTCGACGCCTCCGGCCTTCACCCTGCCCTCGCCGCTCGCTGTGGCGCGGCGGAACCAGGGGTTGTCCGCGCCGTAGGCGGAGCGGATGTAGAGGTCGTCCCCGGCGCGGACGACCCAGATGGTGACGTACGGGCGGAGGGTGCCGTCCTTGCGCAGCGAGGTGACGCGGAGCTCGGTCGCGTTGCCGATCCGGTCCAGTTCGTCGGTGGTCCAGGTGGTCACTGCTCGGTTCCTTCGGGGGCGAAGACCTGTTTTGCCACGGTGATCGCGGACATGGCCTTGGGCCAGCCGGCGTAGAAGGCCAGGTGGATGATGGCCTCCTTGAGTTCGGTCTCGGTCAGGCCGTTCTGCTTGGCCCGGGCCAGGTGGCTGCGGAGTTGCTCGGTGTTGCCGCCGGTGATGAGACTGGCGACGGTGATCAGGCTGCGGTCGCGCGGGGAGAGTTCGGTCCGCGCCCAGACGTCGCCGAAGAGGACGTCGTCGGTGAGCGAGACGAGCTTCGGCGCGAAGTCGCCGATGATCTTCTGCGCCGGTGTCGGTTCGCTGGTCATGATGCCTTCCTTGTCTGCGGTCACGGGCGGACCAGGACTTTCAGGGCCTCGCGGTCGTCCATCGCACGGTAGCCGTCGGGGACGCCGTCCAGGTCGACGGTCCGGTCGAACACCTTGCCCGGGTCGACGTTCCCGTCGAGGACGTCGGGCAGCAGCCGCTCGATGTACGCGCGGGCCGGCGCCGGACCGCCGGTGAGGGTGATGTTCGGCCCGAACAGACTAGGGAAGCCGACCGGCGCGTCGTTGTACTGCGGAACCCCGACCCGGCTGATCACGCCACCGGCCCGGACGACGCCGAGCGCCTGCTCGTAGGCCGGCATGTGGCCGACCGCCTCGAGTACGACGTGCGTGCCGTCGCCACCCGTGAGGTCGCGGACCTTGGCGATGCCTTCCTCACCACGCTCGGCCACCACCTCGGTCGCGCCGAACTCGATCCCCAGATCCGTCCGCACCTTGTGCCGGCCCATCAGGATGATGCGCTCGGCGCCCAGTTGACGCGCGGACAGTACGGCGAGCAGCCCGACCGCGCCGTCGCCGATCACGGTCACGGTGGTGCCGGTACGCACGCCACCTTTCAGCGCGGCGTGGTACCCGGTGCCGTAGACATCGGACAGCGTCAGCAACGAGGGCAGAAGCGCCGAGTCCTCGCCGACCGGGACCTTGACCAGCGTCCCGTCCGCCAGCGGTACCCGGACCGCCTCGGCCTGGCCGCCGCCGACTCCGCCCGCGTTCCAGAAGCCGCCGTGCCGGCAGGACGTCTGGAGGCCTTCGCGACAGAAGTCGCAGGTCCCGTCCGACCAGGCGAACGGCGCGATCACGAAGTCGCCGCTGCGCAGCGTGGACACGTCACTGCCCACGTCCTCGACCACGCCGATGAACTCGTGGCCCATCGACGTCCCGCCGGGTGTCGCGGGGAGGTTGTGGTACGGGTGCAGGTCACTGCCGCAGATACAGGTGTTGACGACCCGCACCAGGGCATCGGTCGGTTGCTGGATCACCGGATCCGGTACGTCGATGACGCGCACGTCCCCGGCCTCGTACATGAATGTCGCTCGCATGGATCCAGTGAAGACGCTCGCACGCCCGCGCGGCAGTCACTGCTGTTCCATGCACTGCCAGTACCTGCCTCAGGGTTTGACGGCCAGCACTGCGCCGATCAGTCGTTCCCAGGGCGTCAGCTCTTCGGGTGGCTCCACGGGCCGCCACTCGGCGGCAGGGGTCAGACCCGGCGGCAGGACCGTGACGCCGTCCGGGAGCAGGGCGAGGATCTCCTCGTCGGTGCGCCAGCGACCGCGACCGATCGACTGCTGGACGACCTCCTGCACCTGGGCGCTGCGAGGGTCGTTCGCGCTGCGGAAGTGGCTGATGAAGAAGTAACTGCCGGAGGGGACCCGGTCGTACCAGAAGCGGACGATGTCGGCCGGGTTCTCGTCATCGTTGATGTGGTGCAGGATCGCGCTCAGGATGACGCCGACCGGCTGCTCGAAGTCGATCAGCGCGCGGATTTCCGGGCCGTCGTAGATCGCCTTGGGATCGCGGACGTCGGCCTGGACGACGACTGTGTTCGCGTTCTCGGCGAGCAGCGCGCGCCCGTGCGCCAAGACGATCGGGTCGCTGTCGACGTAGACCACCCTGGACTCGAGCGCGTACCGCTGGGCCACCTGGTGGACGTTCTCCGCGCTCGGCAGGCCGCTGCCCAGGTCGAGGAACTGCCGGACCGGCGAGTTCACCACGATCTCGTGGATCGCCCGGACGAGGACGGCACGATTGTCGATCGCGAGCGCCTCGGATCCCGGCATCTCCGCCATGATGTGGTCGACGAGCGCGCGGTCGACGGCGAAGTTGTCCTTGCCGCCGAGCATGTAGTCGTAGGCGCGGGCGATGCTCGGCGTGGTCAGGTCGATACCAGGGATCGCGGTCTCTCCACTGTCCTGGGGTGCTTCTTCGGCCATCCCGGCTGTCCTTCCGATCCCTTGGCGTGCGGCTGCCGTCACTCTATGCCATCGAGCATGGCACCGGCCCGCACCCGGTCGACAGCACGAAGTCCGGCTGTCGTCCTAGGAGGCGGCGATCGACGTGTAGTGGGTGGGGGCCGCGGACGAGCGGACGATGAGCGTGGTGGCCAGCTCCACGTGATGGGAGTCGACCTTCTCGCCGGCCGCCAGCTGGAGCGCAGTACGCAGGGCAACGGCACCCATCTCGCGCAGCGGCTGCTTCACCGTGGTGAGCGGCGGGGACGCCAGCCGGGCCACCTCGGTGTCGTCGAAGCCGACGATGCTGAGGTCTTCGGGGACGCGCAGGCCGCGGGCGCGGGCCGCCTCCAGGATGCCGAGGGCGACCTCGTCGCTGCCGGCGAAGATCGCGGTCGGCCGGTCGCGCAGGTCGAGCATGGTGGCTCCGCCGGCCAGACCGTCGTCGTACAGGAAGTCCCGCAGCCAGATGTAGTCCGGCGGAACCGGCGCGCCGACGGCCTCCATCGCACTGCGGAACCCGCTCATCCGGGCCTGGTTGCAGCCCGAGGTCGGCGGGCCGCCGACGTACGCGATCCGCCGGTGCCCGAGGGACAGCAGATGCTGGGTGGCCGCCATCCCGCCGGCGAAGTTGGTCGAGCCGACACTCGTCACGTCCGGCTGCGGGATGTTGGCCGGGTCGACCACGACGAGCGGCAGCCGGGCGCGGGACATCGCGGCCAGGTCCGCGTCGGCCAGTTCGCTGGTGATGCCGATCGCGGCGCGCCGGCCGTTCGCGATGAGTTCACGGATCCAGCGCGCGGCCCGGCCGGTGCTCGAGGTCTGCGGGTGCGGCGGGTGCGCGTTCAGTACGACGTCCACGCCCGCCACCTGGCCGGCCTCGACGACGCCTTGGATCACCTCGACCGAGTACGCGTTCACCACGCCCTGGTAGAACAACTCGACGCTGTCCCGCTCGACCGGTTCGGGCCGGCGACCGACGTACCCGTGCCGCTCGAGGATGTCCTGCACCCGGGCCCGGGTGGCCGGCGAGACGTCGCTGCGCCCGTTGAGCACCTTGGAGACCGTGGCGACCGACACTCCGGCCGTACCGGCGACGGTGGCCAGGGTGACGCGACCCTTCAACCGCGACATTTCATCACCGTCCTCCTGCTCCCTCGTCGACCACGGGCGTGACCTCGACCGGGGTCGTCAGCCTGCGGTCGTGCCCCACCACCCTCACATCCCCGGTGACCCGGACAGAAGCCCGACACGGCAGGTCCTGTGACGACGTGCCGAGCATCACTTCGACGTCACCCGGCTCGACGATCCGGCGCAGGTCCGGCCCGGTGTACGCGGTACGGTCCGCGTGGACACGGAAGGTGACATCGGCGGCCGCGCCCGGCTCCAACGACACCCGGGCGAACCCGGTCAGCAGCTTCAGCGGCCGCGCGATCCGGGCCACCACGTCGTGCAGATAGAGCTGGACGACCTCGTCACCCGCCCGCTCACCGGTGTTGCGGACGCGAACATTCGCGGTGAACTCGCCATCGGTCCCGATCTCGGTCGCACTCAGCCGCAGGTCGCCGACCTCGAAGCTCGTGTACGACGAGCCGTAGCCGAACGGGAACAGCGGCCTGGCCTCCAGCCCGCTGATGCCCGCACTCTCCACGCTGCCGAGCGCCGGCTGCAAATACGTACCGGGCTGCCCACCGACGTGCCGCGGGATCTGCACCGGCAGCTTGCCGCTCGGCACGATCCGTCCGCTCAGTACGCCGGCAATCGCGGCCGCACCCTGCTGGCCGGGGATGAACGCCTGGACCAGACCGGCAACCCGATCCGCGATGCCGCCGAGCGCGTACGGCCGGCCTGACAGGACGACCACGACGACCGGCGTACCGGTGTCGAGGAGCTGCTCGAGGAGTTCCCCTTGGACGCCGGGCAGCCGCAGGTCCTCCGCGTCGCAGCCCTCGCCGGAGGTGCCGTGCCCGAACAGGCCGGACAGGTCGCCGACGTACGCGACGCACAGCTCGGCGTCGCGCGTGGCCGTCACCGCCGCATCGAAACCCGACCGGTCCTCGCCGGTGATCTCACAACCCTTCACCTGCACGAGTTCGACGCCGTCGAGCTCGTTGCGCAAGGCATCGATCGGGCTGATCACCTCGACGCCGAGACCGCGGTCCGGATACCGCGGCAGGACGTGGTTGGGGAACGCGTAGCAGCCCATCAGCGTGCGCGGATCGCCCGCACTCGGCCCGACCACCGCGATCGTGCGCAGGTCGCGACGCAGCGGCAAGGCGGATCCCGCGTCGAGCAGGACGATCGAGCGCTCGGCGAGCTGCTGGGCGATCGCCCGGTTCTCGGCCGAGTCGAGGTCGATGCCGCCGGCGCGAACTGAGCCTTCCGGCGTCCAGCCGGGATCGAGCAGACCGAGCTTGACCTTCTGCAACAGCAGTCGCCGGGCCGCACGATCGATCAGGTCCTCGGAGATCTCGCCCGACCTGACCTTGCCGGCCAATCCCGAGAACCCGATCGTGTCCGGCAGCTCGACATCGGTGCCGGCGGTCAGCGCGACCACACCGGCGTCCGCGTCGTCGGCGGCGACGCGATGCATCGAGGAGAGGAACGGCACCGCCCAGTAGTCCGACACCACTGTGCCGCCGAAACCCCAGTCGTCGCGTAACAATTCGGTGAAGAGCCAGGGGTCCGCACTGGCCGGGAGACCGTCGATATCGGAGTACGAACTCATCACCGAACCGGCATCGGCGGTCGCGATCGCGGTCTCGAACGTCGGCAGGATGAAGTCGAGCAACTCGCGGCGGCCCATCGAAACCGGCCCGTGGTTGCGCCCCGCCCTCGATGCCGAATATCCAGCGAAATGTTTCAGGGTCGCGAGCACCCCCGCATTCTGCAGACCACGGACGTACGCCGAACCGAGGATCGCGACCAGATACGGGTCCTCACCGATCGTCTCCTCGACCCGGCCCCACCGGTAATCGCGGACGACATCGAGCACCGGCGACAGCCCTTGATGCACACCGACCGCGGCCATGTCGCGGCCGATCGCGGCCGCCATCCGCTCGACCAGATCGGGATCGAAGGTCGCACCCCAGGCGATCGAGGCCGGGTAGACGGTCGCGCCGTACGTCGTGAAGCCGGTCAGGCATTCCTCATGGACGAGCGCGGGGACGCCGAGCCGGGATCCCTCCAGAACCACGTGGTGCTGGCGGATCAGCTCGTCGACGCCGTGCCCGACCGACTGCGGGACGCTGCCCCAGACCCGGGTCAGGTGGCCGAGGCCGTGCCGGCTCGCCTCCTCCAGCGAGAGCGAACCGCCGGCGGCGAACACGTCCTCCATCGGGGCGACGTTGATCGTCTCCTCCGCGGGGAGTTCGTGATCGGCCATGTCGTTGCCGGCCCAGCGGCTGCCGAGCTGCGCGATCTTCTCCTCCAGGGTCATCGCCTGCAGCAGCAGCTCGGCGCGCTTCTCGGGCGCGAGCGCGAGGTCGCACCACGGGCGGTCCGACGGAGTGGAGGAGGTCGGCGTGGACAAGAAATTCTCCCTTAACCTGTGCCCTCTGCCGTGACAAAGTATCGAAAATGTTTCGAAGGTCCTGGCTGCGCTCGCCGCACCTGTCACGATGCTGGGGAAGTCTGTGGATCGCCTGTGACAACAGGGATTCCGTGACCTCACTGTGACCCCAAAGAGCGGGTAGTTCAAGTCTTGACAGCGAAACCTTCGAAATCTACGTTACGAAACATAGTCTTAATCGGGGGTGCTTTCGAATCTTTGGGGGGCACCCGCAACCCACGCGCCGTGGAACGGTCCGCGGCATGGAGTACGGAGATCACTGTGGATCCCATGACGACATCTCGGCGTTCCTTCCTGGGCCTGGTCGGCGGCGGCGCGCTCGCGGCCGGCCTCGCAGCATGCGGCACTTCAGGCCCAGAGAGCTCCGGCGGCTCCACGGGTGGTGCGGCGGCCGGCAGCGGTGCGTCGTACTGGTTCCTGACCGGCCAGCCCCAGCAGGCGATCCGGGAAGCGCAGGTCAAGCGGTTCAACGACGCGAACTCGGGCGCCCAGATCAAGCACACCGAGTTCCAGAACGACGCGTACAAGCAGAAGATCAAGACCGCCATCGGCGCCGGCCAGGGCCCGACCCTGATCTGGGGCTGGGGCGGCGGCGGCCTGAAGAGCTACGTCGACGCCAACCAGGTCGAGGACCTGACCTCGTGGTTCGGCGAGAACGCGTCCCTGAAGGACTCGATCTTCCCGTCCGCCTTCGGCGCGGCGACGGTCGGCGGCAAGATCTACGCGATGCCGGTCGAGACCACCACGCCGATCGTGCTGTTCTACGACAAGCGGTCCTTCGAGAAGGTCGGCGCCGAGCCGCCGAAGTCCTGGGGCGACATCATGGACCTGGTGCCGAAGTTCAACGACGCCGGCATCGCCCCGTTCTCGCTCGGCGGCCAGTCGCGCTGGACCAACATGATGTGGCTGGAGTTCCTGTTCGACCGGATCGGCGGCGCCGAGGTCTTCCAGAGAATCTTCGACGGCGAGCCGAACAGCTGGTCCGACCCGTCCTCGCTGAAGGCGCTCGACGAGATGCAGAAGCTGATCAAGGCGAACGGTTTCATCAAGGGCTTCTCCTCGATCACCGCCGACTCCAACGCCGACCAGGCGCTGCTGTTCACCGGCAAGGCCGCGATGATGCTGCACGGCGCCTGGACCTACGGCAACATGAAGGCCTCCGGCGGCGACTTCGTCACCGGCGGGCACCTCGGCTACATGAACTTCCCGCCGGTCGACGGCGGCAAGGGCGACCCGAGCGACACCGTCGGCAACCCGGGCCAGTACCTGTCCATCTCGTCGAAGGCCACCGACGGTGAGAAGGAGACCGCGAAGAAGTTCCTGGCCAACAACACCCTGGACGACGCCTCGGTCGACGCCTGGGTCAAGTCCGGCAACATCGCCGTGGCCAAGAGCTCCAAGGACAAGCTCTCCTCCATCACCGACAAGAACGACTCCGAGTGGCTGAACTTCGTCTACGACACCTCGGCCAACGCGAAGAACTTCGCCCAGTCCTGGGACCAGGCGCTCAGCCCGACCCAGGCCGAGACCCTGCTCGACAACATCGCCAAGCTGTTCCAGCTCTCGATCTCACCGCAGCAGTTCGCGGACAGCATGAACGCTGTGATCGGGAAGTGACGTGACGGATCTGTCCAGCGGCCCGGTCGATACCGGCTGGGCCGCCACGCCCACCGATCTGCCCCGACCGGGGGGCCGGCGCCCGCGCAGGACGCAGGCTGCCGGCCGGGCCGGTCCGGTCGCCTGGATGGCGATCCCCGCGCTGGTGATGTTCGTCGCCTTCGGCGTCGTCCCGCTGTTCGGTGTGCTGTTCCTCAGCTTCACCCAGTGGGACGGGCTAGGCCCCATCAACCCGACCGGTTTCGACAACTGGCGCTCGGTCCTGCGCGATCCCAGCCTGCCGCACACGGTCTTCGTCACGTTCGAGATCATGATCCTGTCCTGGGTGGTGCAGACACCGATCAGCATGCTGCTCGGCACCTTCCTGGCCGGGCGGCAGCGGTACCGCGGCTTCCTCGCCGTCTTGTTCTTCATCCCGCTGCTGCTCAGCTCGGCCGCGATCGCGATCACCTACAAGGCGCTGCTCGACCCGAACTTCGGGCTCGGCGCCGGGCTCGGGATCCCGTTCCTGACCCAGGACTGGCTCGGCCAGGAGGACCTCGCCCTCGCCGTGGTCATCTTCGTGGTGTCGTGGCAGTTCATCCCGTTCCACTCGCTGATCTACCAAGGCGGGGTGCGGCAGATCCCGATCTCGATGTACGAGGCCGCGTCGATCGACGGCGCCGGCCGGATCCGGCAGTTCTTCAGCATCACCGTGCCGCAACTGAAGTACACGATCATCACGTCGTCGACGCTGATCCTGGTCGGGTCGCTGACCTTCTTCGACCTGATCTTCGTCCTCACCGCGGGCGGACCGGGTGACGCGACCCGGGTGCTCGCCCTCGACATGTACAAGCGCGGTTTCCAGGCGAACCTGATGGGTCCGGCGAGTGTGATCGCCGTACTGCTGGTCCTGACCGGCCTCGCGCTCGCGCTGCTGCTGCGAAAGCTCGGCGGCAGTACGACGGCCAGCCAGCAGGAAGGTGCGTGAGATGGCAGTGGCGACCAGGGATGCCGGTACGACGAGCAGCCGTACGTCTCGTGGACAGCTGAACCTCCGCAAACTGCTGCGGCTGAACTGGTTCGGCGGTTCGGCGGCCTGGCTGTGGCTCGTGATCGTGATGGTCCCGCTGTACTGGATCGTGGTCACCAGCTTCAAGGACCAGACGGCGTACTTCAGCCAGAACCCGTTCGCGCTGCCGTCCGAGCCGACCCTGGCGAACTACCGGCTCGTGATCGAGTCGGACTTCCCGCGATACTTCCTGAACAGCGTGATCGTCACGGCCGGCACGATCATCCCGGCGGTCGCGATCTCGTTCATGGCCGCGTACGCGATCGTCCGCGGCGCCGGTGGCAGGTTCCTTGCCGGGATCAACGGGATGTTGCTGATGGGACTGGCGATCCCGCTGCAGGCCACCATCATCCCGGTCTACCTGCTGATCATCCGGATGCAGCTGTACGACAGCCTGCTGGCGATCATCCTGCCGTCGATCGCGTTCGCCATCCCGCTGTCGGTGCTGGTGTTGTCGAACTTCATCCGCGACGTACCGAGGGAACTGTTCGAGTCGATGCGGGTCGACGGTGCGAGCGAGTGGGACATGCTGCGCGGTCTCGCGCTGCCGCTGACCCGGCCCGCCCTCGTCACGGTCGCGAT
Organism: uncultured Actinomycetota bacterium; assembly: GCA_963748245.1. Taxonomy (GTDB): domain Bacteria; phylum Actinomycetota; class Actinomycetes; order Propionibacteriales; family Kribbellaceae; genus Kribbella. Next base: position 307,376 of record CAVVIA010000001.1, read on the forward strand.
TTACAACGGCCTGGGCGTCTGGAACGGCTTCCTGCTCCCGCTGATCCTCACCCAGAGCCCCAACCAACGGACCCTCCCACTAGCCCTCTGGACCTTCCAGGGTCAGTTCAGCGTCAACATCCCCGCCGTCCTGGCCTCCGTCATGCTCACCACCCTCCCGATCGTCATCCTCTACGCCATCGGTCGCCGCCATCTGCTCAGCGGCCTGACCGCCGGCTTCAGCCGCTGATCACTCCTTCCTGTCCGCGAGGGTGCGGGTGGTGAGGAGGGCAGCTGTCAGGATGCCTGCGCTCGCCGTACCGAGAAGAGTTAGCGGTACGGCGGACGCGCGGTCGTCGGACAGGAGCGTCACGAGGGAGCGGATGGGGGAGATCCAGCGGACCAGGAGTACGGCGAGGATTGCGGCAGCTGCGGTGAGCATGGCGATGCCGATGCGAGGGATCACCAGGCGGGAGCAGAGCAGGCCGATGGAGATGCCGATCATGGCGGCCGAGAGTTGGGCGACGGCGCCGGCGGTGAGCGCGCCGGCGGTCACGTCGTGCTTGCCGGTGACGATCGGGTAGACGAGGCCGATCGCAACCAGGGGAACGCACCAGGTCAGGACTACGGCGACGGTGATGATCGAGGACTCGGAGGGAGTTGCCGATCATGACCAGCGTGATCTTGCGTTGGGTCGGGTCCTCGTGGTTGACGATGCTGACGGTGAGCCAGGTCGTGCAGACGAGCATCGCCAGAACGCAGAACGCGTACGACGACTCGAGCGGGCCGTTGTCCGACGTGGTGCCGACTGCCATCGCGGCGAGGAAGATCAGCGTGGGTGGCAGGTAGCGCTGGGAGAGCAGGACGCTGGTGAGCAGGTAGCGGTAGAGGGCGGTCACTCGGGCCTCACCTGGCGGACGGTGGTGACGGACCAGCCGTGGTTGAGGGCGGTGAGGAGAGCGGCGTCGTGGCGGCCGGTCGGCAGTGTCAACGTGACGCCGTTCGAGTCACGTCGTACCTCCAGGATGTCTGGCTGGGTTGTCCAGTCGAGGTCGCGTCCTGCGGTCAGCGTGATCTCGGTCAGGCCGGTGGGGACGCTTTCAACCTGGAGTCGGCCGTCGCGAAGCTCGCAGACGCGGGTTGCCGTTGAGCGGACGACCTGGTCGGAGTGCTCGGTGAAGGCGACGGCTGCGCCCGAGGCGGCGGTCTCGGTGAGGAGTTCGCTCAAGGTCCCGTGAGCGGTCGCGTCCAGGCCGGACCACGGTTCGTCGAGGACGAGCAACTGTGGTGGTTCGAGCAAGGCCTGGGCCAGCGCGACCTTCTGCGCGTTGCCCTTCGACAGCTTCCGCATCGGGGTATCCGCGCCACCTTCGAGAGCAAGCCGGTCGAGCAGTTCGTCGGATCGCTCCCGGGCCGCGCGGGCGCTCAGCCCACGGATCCGTCCCATGTGCCGCAGGTACGCCGACGCCGACAACCGATCGTGCGACGAGAAGACGTCCGGCACGTAGCTCACCACCCGGGCGTTCCGGCGTACTGTCCCCGACGATGGTCGCGACAGCCCGACCATCAGCTTCAGCACGGTCGACTTGCCTGAGCCGTTCGCTCCGACCAGCGCGAGCAGTTCACCGGCGGCTACCTGCAGGTCGACGTCCGCCAAGACCTCACGCCGGCGGCCGTACCGCTTCGAGACCCTCCGCAGCCGCACCATCTCCACGCGGCGAGCCTATCCGGGCGGCGGAGCTCATCACGCGGGACAGCGGCCGGGTGAGTGCGATCGAGACCAGCAGCGAAGCGGCGGCGAAGACCGTGATCGCCGGAGCGGGCGACGTCAGGTCCGCGAACGCTCCGGCCAGGATCGCGACGATGCCGAACGTCGTCATCCGCAACGCCCCCTCGAGACCGAGGACCTGGCCGCGGAGGTCCGTCGGGGTCAGCTCGACCAGAACCTCCTGCTGGGACAGGGATGCCGCATAGCCACTGCTGCCGAGCGCAACCAGCACCGACAGTACGGCGAGGTGCAGGTCGAAGGCGAAGCCGAGGAACGGCACCGCCAGCAGGATCCGCAGCCAACGCCCGGCGACGCGCCGGCCCGAGCGGCTGAGGAGGCGGCCGACGACGAGATCGCCGGTCATCATCCCGGCGGCACCGGCGGCCAGCAGCCAGCCCGCACCCGGACCGGCGAACGGGACGAAGAGCGCTTCGCAACCGACGATCAGGCCGTTCGGGAGAGTCAGCGCCAGCAGCAACGGACGGGTCTTGGCCTGGCCGAGCAAACGGCGGTTGCCGCGCCAGGTCTCGGCGAAGCTCGTCCGGGCGACGCGGCGCGGCGACCTGTCCCGCAGCCCGAACCGGATGATCGGGATCGCCAACGCCGAGCAGCCTGTCGCCAGCCAGAGCACATCGGACGGACTGAGGGCCTGCAGCAACAATCCGGCGGACCCGAAGCCGGCGATCTGCATGGCACCGACGGACAGGTTCATCGCCGAGCGGCCGAGCACGAACTGGTCCTGGTCGACCACCTCGTTCAGCAGCCCCCAGCGGACCCCGGACCCGATCGACAACCCGTAGGCCACCAGCAGTGCGAGCAACAGCCGGGTCCCCGCGCCGAGATCCAGCGCGGCCTGAACACCGACCGCCGCGGTCGACAGGCAGGCGAGCATGGTCAGCACCCGGCGCGGTCGTGCGGTGTCCGCCGCCGACATCAGCGTCGACGCACCCAGGACCTGGGCCAGCGACGGCCCGAACATCACCAGCGCCGCCAGCAGCGCCGAGCCGGTCGCGGCGTCGACCATGAGCGCGAGCGTGAGGCTCGTCATGGTCGCCGACGCGTTGCCCAGCGCGCTGCTGATCCACAGGCTGCGGAACTCCCGATTCGCGAAGATCTGCCGGTAGGTGCTCATGGCAGGAGGATCGACGCCGGCCCGGCGGACCGCCTACAGTTTCGGGTGGAGGCGAAACGTTGTCCGAATTCCTCGTCGACGCCGACACCCTGGCGAACGCCCGGTTCGGTACGTCGCAGCTCACCGAGACGGTGGCCGCGCTGAAGCTCCTGCGGGCGCCGACCGAGCCCTGGTACCGCGCCTGGAAGGACACCCACCTCGCCGCCTTCCAGGACCAGTTGAGCAAGTACCCGGTCTGGGCGTCGATCGTCGACAACGCCTTCGGCCGCAGCTGGGTCGCTGACTTCCTCACCGTCCCGCCGCTCGAGCCGAACCAGGAGCTGTACGACGAGCTCGAGCTGCTGGCCGGCCTGGACGACGACCACATCCGCGCGGACCTGAGCGTCGTACGGACACCGCTGCCGGACGTCCTGCTCGAGTCGACCGGGCTGGCCGAAGAGGCGGCCGAACTGCTGATCTGGGTGTGGACCGCCACGGTCGAGCCCGAGTGGCCGCGGCGGCTCCGGTACCTCCAGGCCGATGTCGTGTCGCGGACGTCCCGGCTCAGCGAGCAGGGCTGGTCCGGCGTACTGCGGGGGCTCGGTCCGGATGTCCGCTGGCTCGGCGACGGGCGGATCCAGGTGAACCGCTGGGACTACCCGACGACGGACGTTCGCGGCCAGGACCTGATGTTCATCGCCGCCCATACGCGCGGGGTCAACGTGGCCTGGCGCAAGCCGGACCGGTTCGCGCTGACCTATCCCGTCACCGGGATCTTCGCCGGCACCGAGGCACCGGCCGAGCCGCTCGTCCAGCTGCTCGGCCGCAACCGCGCACGGATCCTGGTCGAGGCTGCCGACCCCATCAGCACGAGTGTCCTGGTCGCGACAACCGGTCTGTCCCTGGCCGCGGTGTCGGACCATCTCCGCGTGCTGACGGACGCCGGCCTGCTCGAACGCCGTCGCTCCGGCCGCTCAGTCCTCTACTGGCAGTCCGACACCGGCCGCCGAGTCGCCCAGCGCCCGGCCCAGAACCGCCACCGACCCTAGACCTGCACCGGAGGAGCCGATGATCGACCGACGCCACGTGGCGGACCTGCTGTGGGAGGCGAACCAGGCGTGTGCACCGATCGACCCGCTGTCCGACACCTGGCCCAGCCTCGAGCTGGCCGACGCGTACGCGATCCAGCAGTACAACGTCGTACGACGCTCGGCCGCGGGAGCCAGCCTGGTCGGCTACAAGGTCGGGCTCACCACCGCCGCGGCGCAGCGACTGGTCGGCGTCGACCATCCGGACTTCGGGCATCTGCTCGACGACATGGTCCACCCCGGCGGCGCCGCCGTACCGGCGGGCCGGTACTGCCGGCCGCGGATCGAGCCGGAGATCTGCTTCCGGCTGGCCCGGCCGCTGTCCGGTCCAGGCGTGAGTGCGCAGGACGTCCTGGCCGCGACCGGGACGGTTGCGCCGGCGCTGGAGATTGTGGACAGCCGGATCCGCGACTGGCGGATCACGCTGGTCGACACGGTCGCGGACAACGCGAGCTCGGCCGGGGTGGTGCTCGGCCCGTGGACACCGATCGAGCACGTGCCGGACCTCGCGAAGGTGACCGTCGCCCTGTTCGTCGACGGCGCTTGCGTGGATTCCGGTGCGGGCGCGGCGGTGCTCGGGCACCCGGCCGAGGCGGTCGCCTGGCTCGCGAACTCGCTCGCCACGTTCGGCACCTCGCTGGAGCCCGGGCACCTGATCCTGCCTGGTTCGATGACCTCCGCGCCGTTCGTGACCGCCGGCCAGAAGGTCGAGGCAGTCTTCAGCACCCTCGGCGCCGTCTCGGCAACGTTCGTGCCAGGATCAACCGAAGCCGAGTGATCAAGCCGCGATCGGTTGCCTAGGGCAGCTGGATCTGGGTGGACAACGGAAGGTCCGCGACCGACGCCCCGGCGCGGAGGGTGAAGGACCCTGGCTCGATGGTCCAGCCGTCGTCCCAGTGTTCGAAAGTGTGGCTGTGGAGTTGGACAGTGATCTCCCGGCGCACGCCCGCGTCGAGCCGGACGACGGCGAAACCGGCCAGCCAGCGGACCGGGCGGTCCACAGTCGACTCAAGGCGTTCGGCGTACACCTGGACGACGTGCTTGCCGGCCCGGTCGCCGGTGTTGTGGACGGTGAGTGCGACGGACGACGGGTCGACGGCCCGCAACCCGGACAGCTCCCAAGTGGTGTAGCCGAGGCCGTGGCCGAACTCGAAGGCCGGCTCGCTGCCGGTGCGGAGCCAGGCGCGGTAGCCAATGTGGATGCCCTCGTCGTAGCGGACCAAGCCGTCGTGTGGGGTCACGTCGATGACCGGCACGTCGGCCTCCTCGCGCGGCCATGTCGTGGGGAGCCGGCCGCCGGGCTCCACCACGCCGAGCAGTACGTCGGCCAACGCGTTGCCGTACTCCTGCCCGCCGAAGTAGGTCAGCAGCACGGCAGCCACCTCGTCACGCCACGGCAGCAGGACGGGCGAGCCGGCGTTGACCACCACAACCGTGCGCGGGTTCGCGGCCACGACGGCACGGACGAGGTCGTCCTGGCGACCGGGGAGCGCGAGGCTGCCGCGGTCGTAGCCTTCGGACTCGACCTTGGAGTTGGTGCCGACGACAACGACCGCGACCTCCGCCGCACGCGCTGCCGCGACCGCCTCGTCGATCAGGGCCTGCGGATCCGACGGGTCCGGCTCCACGCCGACGGTGATGCTCATCGCGTTGCTCAGACCGCCGCCGAACTCCGGCAGTTCGAGCTCGACGCGGACGTCGATCGGCTCACCCGCGGTCACGTCGAGCCGGGCCGAGATCGACGGCGGGGACAGCAGTGCGGCGCCGAGATCCGTGCCGACCGGTACGGCGGTGTCCTCGCGCAGTAGCTTGCCGTCGGCAAAGATCCGGCCGTGGCCGACGGACGCGAAGCCGAGCCGGATCGATCCGGACTCGGTCGGGGAGTACGTCGTACGGAACTCGAAGACCGCGGTCTCGGCGATCGGCGCGTCACCGCCGAGATACACCAGCGCGCTGGAGAACCGGTCCTCGGCGAACAACTCGGCGCCGTCCGCGGCCAGGAAGCGCACCCGGGAGCCAGGCCGGCCGGTGGCCGGGTTGGTCATGGTGGTCAGCGGAAGCTCGGCGACACCGTCCTGGACGACAGTCCCGAGGGAGTAGGTGACTTCGGCGCCGGGCAGCGCCGCGCGGACTCCGTCGAGCGGGGAGACTACGGACGTCGGGACGACGGTCGCGCTACCGCCGCCCTGAGTGCGGGCGTCCCGAGCGTTGTGCCCGATCACCGCGACCCGCTGCAGCGTCGACGCCTGCCACGGCAGCTCGCCCTCGTTGCGCACCAGGACCGAACCCTCGGCCGCCGCGGACCGGGCGAAGGCGACGCCGTCGATCTGCGGAACCGCAGCCGACTTCTCGAACCCTTCGAGCGCACCGACCCGGGCGGCCAGAGTGAGCAGTCGCAGCACCTTCCGGTCGATCGCGTCCTCTTTGATCTCGCCGGACCGCACCGCCTCGACCAGGGCGTCCCCCCACGCCCCGACCGGCCCTGGCATCTCCAGGTCCTGCGAGTGCTTGGCGCTCTCCAGACTGCGTACGGCGGTCCAGTCGCTGACGACGACGCCGTCGAACCCCCACTCGCTGTTCAGCGGAGTCTCGAGCAACTCGTTCTCCGACGCGGTGGCGCCGTTGATCGAGTTGTACGCACTCATCACCAGCCATGCCTTGGAGTCGGTGACCGCCTTCTCGAACGCGAGCAGGTACACCTCGCGCAACGCGCGCTCACTCACCACGACATCGGCGGTGAAGCGATCGGTCTCGAAGTCGTTCGCGACGTAGTGCTTCGGGGTCGCGCCGACACCGAGCTCCTGTACGCCGGCCACGTAGGCGGCGGCGAGCTCGGCGGTCAGCACCGGATCCTCGCTGAACGCCTCGAAGTGCCGCCCGCCCAGCGGCGACCGATGCAGGTTGATGGTCGGACCGAGGACGACGTCCACGCCCTTGCGACGCGCCTCGAGTGCGGACACCACGCCGTACCGATGGGCGATGTCGAGGTCCCAGGACGACGAGAGCGCCGTCGCCGACGGGAGGTTGAGGGACGGGTCGCGCTCGTCCCAGACCGGACCGCGGACGCCGCTCGGGCCGTCGGACAGGACCATCGACCGCAGCCCGACGCCGGGGAGCGGGTGGGTGGACCAGAAGTCCTGGCCGGTCAGGATCCGGACCTTCTCCTCGAGCGTGAGGCGGCCGAGGAGTTGGTCGACATCTACAGGCGTCGGGCTCATGCGTGTCACTGTACGCGCGAAAACCAAGTGATGCTAGGTTTTGGATCATGGCAACCAGAGGGCCGTACGCGAAGGGGGTCGCCAAGCGCGAGGAGATCCTGACCGCCGCGCTCGAGGTGATCGCCCGGCAGGGCTACCGGAAGACGTCGACCCGTGAGCTGGCGAGCGCGGTCGGGCTGAGCGAGGCGGGCCTGCTGCACTACTTCGGGTCGAAGGAGCAGTTGTTCGAGGCGGTCCTGCGGGCCCGCGACGAGACCGACCTCGAGCGGCTCGGCGACCGCGAGGACGTGGTCGGGAAGCTGGCCGCGATCGTTCGTCACAACAGCGACGTGCCGGGACTGGTCCAGCTCTACTCGACCTTCTCGGCCGAGGCCGGCGATCCGCAGCACGGCGCGCACGGGTACTTCGTCGACCGTTATCAGCGGCTGCGCGAAGGGCTGGCCGAAGGCATCCGGGCCCGGCAGTCGGACGGGACGATCAGCGCGGCGGCGGATCCGGAAAAGATCGCCACCCTGCTGATCGCCTTGTCCGACGGACTGCAGATCCAGTCGCAGTTCCAGTTGGACGCCGAACCGGCCGACGTACTGGACCACTTGCTGGCGTTGCTGCGACCGGAGTGACCCCGGTTGGCGGGCGCGGGATAGTTGGGGCATGACGAGCTCCGCGGACGAGGCGGCCGACCCCAGGCCGGGTCAGGCTCCGGCGGCCCGGCTGCCCGACCGGCGGGTGCTGACGAAGGAGGTCTGGCTGGTTCTGGCGCTGTCGCTCGGGGCGTCCGGGCTGTCGGCGATCATCTCGTTCACCGGGATCCTCACGTCCGCCAAGCCGATCAGCGGCCAGACCGCGGTCATCGTCGGGTCGCGGGCGCCGGGACGGCCGTGGCTGGATCTGGCCTGGCAGCTGTTCGCGGTGGTGACGGCGCTCGTACCGGTCGCGCTGGTCGCACATTTCCTGGCCCGCGGCGGCGAGTCGATGCGCAGCCTGGGGTTCGACCTGCGGGACCGGCTCCGCGACCTCGGGCGGGGGACAGCGGTCGCCGCGGCCATCGGCGGCGCCGGCCTGGGCTTCTACCTCGCCGCCTACGCCACCGGCGCGAACCTGACCGTGGACCCGGCCCGCCTCCCGGACATCTGGTGGCGGATCCCGGTCCTGCTCCTGGTGGCGGCCCAGAACGCCATCCTCGAGGAAGTCATCGTGCTGGCCTACCTGAACCGGCGGCTGGACCAGCTCGGCTGGTCGGTCGCCGGCAGTACGGCGGCCAGCGCGCTGCTGCGCGGGTCGTACCACCTCTACCAGGGCCTCGGCGGGTTCTTCGGCAACGTGCTGATGGGCGTGATCTTCTGCTACCTCTACCGCCGCTGGGGCCGGGTGATGCCGCTGGTCGTGGCGCACACCCTGATCGACATCGGCGCGCTGGTCGGAGCGACGTACCTGATCGGCAAAGTGGGCTGGCTGCCAGGCTGAAACCGAGCTCACACGTAACCGATCGGTGTTTCGTCAGGTTGTCATGTCGTGACTGTTCACGGGGAAATCACGAGTCCGCCGGAGATCGATCCGGGGTTGGCGGCCGCGGCGCTGGCGGTGTTCGCGCACCGGCACGAGGTGGTCCATCTGCTGTACGCCGCGGTCGACGAGCCGGACGCACTGGCCCGCATCGGCGACCTCCTGCACGTCGACGAGGCCACGATCGGCCGCGTCCTGGACCAGCCGCTGCGCTGGTTGCTGCCGCAGTTCCGCACCGAACTGGAGACCATCGCCGCCGACCCCACGCCGGTCACGACCGGCTGACCGCCCTGGGCCGCCGGCGGCTCGCTCAGATCGGCTCAGACCGGGGCGCCGGCGGTGACCAGGCCGCCGTCGATGATCAGATCCTGGCCGTTGATGTACGAGGCTTCGCCGGAGGCGAGGAAGGCGACGGCGGCGGCGACGTCCTCGGGCGTACCGATGCGACCGGCGGGGACCGCTGCGACGACGGCTGCGTGCGCGGCCGGGGTGACGTTGTCGTGGAACATCGGGGTCTCGATGTAGCCGGGGCTGACCGAGTTGACCCGGATCCGGCGCGGTGCGAGTTCGGCGGCGAAGGTGTGGGTCAGATTGTGGACGGCCGCTTTGGTCGCGGCGTAGACGGAGGCGCCCGGGAGTCCGCGCTGGATGGTCCAGGAGGCGTTGATGACGACTGCCGCGCCGTCGGTCAGGAGCGGGGTCAGCTTCTGGACGGTGAAGAACACGCCCTTGAAGTTGATGCCCACGACCCGGTCGAACTCGGCCTCGCCGGTCTGTTCGGCCGGCTCGAACCCGGCGACGCCGGCGTTGGCGAAGACGACGTCGAGGCGCCCGAACCGGTCGCGGACGGTGGTGACGAGGGCGTCGAGGTCGGTCAGGCTGGCCGCATCTCCGGCAACCGCGACAACCCGATCAGCGGAGCCCGCGGCGAGGCGGTCCGTCGGGGCGAGCGCCTTGCGGAGGTCCACGGCGGCGGTGTCGAGGCGGGTTTTGTCGCGGCCGGTGATGACGACCTGGGCGCCCTCGGCGAGCAGCCGGTGGGCCGCGGCCAGGCCCATGCCGCTGGAGCCGCCGGTGACCAGCGCGACCTTGTCTTCGAAACGGTGAGTCATGCCGCCCAGCGTGCCGGTTGTTGCGCCGGGCAACCAGAGTGCAATGAACCTGGGTCCCGCACCACCACCCTAGCCGGGCCGCGGGACGTAGAGCTCCAGATACCAGTCGGGGTGGTCGGTCACCGTCAGTGTGGTCAGGTCGAAGAACAGCTCACCGGCCTCCGGATGGTCCACCGCCTTGACCGCCTGCCCCGGTACGCCGACCTCCTGGCGCGCCCACAGCTCGGCGAACTCCGGACTCGCCGCACTCAGCTCGTCCACCACCCGCCGGAACTCGGGGTCCTCAGGAGCCCGCGCCGCATCCGCCCGGAACGCCGCGACGACGGCCGGCGCGACCGAGGCCCAGTGGACGTGCATCCCGCGATACCGCGCGTTGGTGAAGAACGAGATCAGGCAGTTGTGGTCGGTGTCGTCGTACCCGAAGACCGTCCGGGTCGCGTCGTTGATGGCCAGCAGGTTCCAGTACTGATCCCGCAGGATCGCCGGCCGCGGTGACCACGCTGTCCACGAGCCGGCGCAGTTCTTCGGTGACTGTGCCGAGCGTGGCGGACCGTACCGGCGGGTTGAGGCCGGACAGCAGGTAGAGATGCGCCCGTTCCGGCTCGCTCAGCCTCAGCACCTTGCTGATCGCGTCGAGCACCTCGCCCGACACGTTGATGTCCCGCCCCTGCTCGAGCCAGGTGTACCAGGACACCCCGACCCCGGCCAGCGACGCGACCTCCTCCCGCCGGAGTCCCGGCGTACGGCGTCGTCCGACGACCGGCAGCCCGACCTCGGCAGGCGACACGGCCGCCCGCCGAGCGCGGAGAAACTCCCGCAACTGCTCTCGCCTGGTCACACCAAACGCTAACAAACAGCTGTCCGCGGGCCTGACGTATCAGGCCCGCGGACAGCTCGATCAGAACGCGAACTGGTTCAGTACGGCGAACTTGTCCGCGGCCCCGCCGTTGCTGGCTGCAACGATGCGCCGGGTGATGGTGTGGTTGCCGCCCGCAGGCAGCTCGAGCTTGAACTTGCTCATGGTGAAGTTGCTCTGCGAGTAGCCGGTGAAGGCGCCGCTCTCGGTCGAGTAGACCAGGCCGTAGGTCTGGTTGTCCGGACCGGTGCCCGCCTGGCCGATCCACCGCTTGGCGTCCGGTACCTGGCTGAACGGGCCGCCGCTGGTGATCACGGGGTAGCCGGACACGGCCGAGCGTGATCCGGTGCCGTCGTGGTCCATGGCGTCCCCCGCCCACACCGACAGCGCCGCGCCGGAGTCGTTCGTGAACGTCGTCGCGGCGGTGACGAACTGCTCGTCCGGTGTCGCCGTGTACGTGGTGACGACCTTCAGCCCCGGGTGTTCCGCCGAGGTGCCGGTGACCCGGACGACTGCCTTCTCGCCGGTGTTCTCGACGATCTGTACGTCGTCCGACCGGGTCTGCAACTGCTGCCACGAGTTGCCGCCGACCGGTTCCGCCGTACTCACGTACGGCAGGTTGATCCAGTCGAGCTGGTCCGGCTGGCCGGTGATCGCCATGTCGAGCGACCTTGCCTGTAGTCGACAGGTTCAGCTGCGGGTCGTTGTAGACCTTGGCGACCGACAGCGCCAGCTTCCTGTTCTCGATCACCACGTCGTCCGAGCCGCCCTCGACCAGGCCGCTCGGCAGCCGCTTGCCGATACTCGCATCGACGGCGACCGGGGAGATCTCGAGGTCGATGCCCGAGGCACCGGTGCTCCCGACGGTGATGTCGCGTGCGGCCGTCGCGTAGCCGAGTTGCGCGGACTGGACGGTGTACGAGCCGGCGCCCTTCTCCAGGCCGAGCCGGTAGTTGCCGGCTGTGTCGGTCGAGGTGGAGGCGATCGCCGTACCGTTCTGGACCAGGCTGACCGCGGTCGAGGCGAGCGGCTCGCCGGTGCCCTTCTTGGTCACCTTGCCGGACACGACCGGCCACGGCTTGGCCGCGACACCGCCGGGAGTGAAGGCGTACAGGTTGCCGTCGAGGGCACCGACCACGACCGTGTTGCCGCTGACCGCGGGCCCGGCCGAGACCCAGGTGCCGAGGTCCTGCTGCCACAACGGCTGACCGGTGCGTGCGTCGAGGGCGTAGAAGCTGCCGCCGTTGGAACCGACGAACAGCGTGTTGCCGCTCAGCGCGGGTGAGGTGAACGACCCGCCGCGGTACTGCCGGCCGGGCAGCAGTCGCTTCCAGATGACGGCACCGGTGCCGGCGTTGAGCGCGGCCACCTCACCACTCGGGAAGCCCATGTAGACCACGTCGCCCTTGATCGCGGCCGCGGCCGGAGTGGCGTTGCCGTTGACCAGCGACGGCCAGGAGCTGCGGTAGCTCCAGAGCGTCGCGCCGGTGCTGCCGTTGCGAGCGATGATGCCGTTGCCCGAGCCGATGAAGACCCGGCCGTCCGCGGCGGACGGGATGCCGTCCTGCCAGCCGCCGAGGGCAGCCGCACCGATCCACTCCTGCGCGCCGGTCTGGAGGTTGTACGAGATCACCCGATCGGCTGTCTCGTTGCCGACGTACACGTGACCGTCGGCGACGACCGGAGTGCCGTCACTCATGGTCGCGCCGCTCATCGGTGCCGCCCAGATCCGCGTACCCGTCTTGGCATCGAGGGCGATCAGCAGGCCGCGGCTCGCCTCGCCGTGGCGGGTCTGGTACGGGTACAGAACCTTGCCGTCAGCAACCGTCACGCCGTAGTACCCGTAGGTGCGCTGGGTGTTGCCCTCCGGCGCCGGTCCCGGGTCGTTCTGCCACTTGAGCGTGCCGGTCTTGGCGTCCACCGCGAACAGCGTGCCGCGCAACGTCGGGACGTAGACGAGCCCGTCGGCCACCGCGACACTGCCGTGCACCGACGACGGTACGGCGTAACTCCACAGCTTCTTGCCTGTCGCCAGCGAGACCGCGTGGACGGCACTGTTGCCGTCACCGTTCTCGTCCCGCGTCCCGGCGTACACGACACCGTCGACGATCGCGGGGGAGCCGGTCAGGAAGGTGCCCTTCGTGCGGTACGACCAGGCGAGTCGCTGACCCGCCGCGATGTCGTCGGCCGCGACACCGCTGTGGCCGGCGTCGCCGTGGTGCTGGGACCAGTTGCCTCCCGCGACCGGCTTGATCGCCTTCTCGTTCGTCAGGGTGAACGTCGACGTGCGCGTCCAGGTGGCGCCACTCTTGTCCTTGGCTTCCACGGTGATGGTGTGCTTGCCGATGCGGGCCCGGTTCGGCAGTAGGCCGTACCAGGTGAACTCACCGGTGGACTGGAGCGGCAGCCAGGTGCCGTTGTCGAGGCGGTAGCGGACCGACTCGGGCGCGTCGCTGGTGTCGTAGGCGTTCACCTGGATCCCCGGGAAGCGGTCGAGCGGGATCGACGTACCGGGGGCCGGGCTGACGATGGTGAGGTCCTTCTCGGCGCCGTAGAGCCGGAACGGGTTGTCGAAGGCCTTGTTGTCCATGTTCACGAACCGGAACCCGCGCGGCGAGTTGTCGATCGTGTACGAGCTCGACACGGTCTGGATGTGCTTCGCGGTGCCGGCGAAGTCGCTGCGCGGCTCCACGTCGTTGGAGTGCTCGTGGCCGACCAGCATCAGCTCGGCGCCGTACTGCTCGAGCAGCTTGCCGTACTCGTCGTACACCGAGGGCGAGCCGAACGGGACGTTCATCGGCTGGTGGGCCAGCACGACCAGGTGCTTGCCCGACTTGACGTTCTGGGACAGGTCGGCCTTGACCCATTCGAGCTGCTCGGCGAACGGTGCGGCGCCGTTGTTCTCCAGCACCAGGAAGTGCCGGTCGCTGTAGTCGAAGGAGTACCACTCCGGGCCGACGTGCTTGCGGTAGTTGTTGATCCGGTCCTTGTACGTCGACGCCGGCGAGTACTCGTGGTTGCCGACGGCCGGCCAGACCGGGACCTTCGAGTGCGCGGTGCCGGCCTTGTAGAACTCGAACTCCGCATCGGTCGCGTTGTTCGTCAGGTCGCCGCTGACCTGGATGAAGGCGAGGTGCTGGCGGGTCGTGTTGATCTCGGTGATCTGCTCGGCCAGCTGGGCGTTGACGTGCGGGTCGGCCACGTTGCCGAAGGTGAAGCCGCCGGTCTCGGACTTCTTGTCCTTGCGGAGGCCGAAGTTGACCTCCTTCGCGTCGCCGGTGGCGAGCTGACCGAGGTCGCGGTAGAACTTCGCGGTCATGTTGGCGTCGGTGCCGACCGAGTAGCCGGCCGGCTGGGTGACGAAGACCAGGTCGACGTCACGGCGCTCGACGTCGGTGGTCAGGGTGTAGCGGCCCTGGGTGTCGGTCACGACGATCTGCTGTCCGTCGGACACGCTGACACCGGCCAGCGCCGGCTCACCGCTGTCCATCCGGTCGTCGTTGTCACGGTCCTCGAAGACCGTTCCGGAGATGGTGGCGCTCGGGCCGTCGACGGCGTCGGCGATGACCCCGCTGAGGGGCACAGCGATCACGAGGGCGGTCAGGCCACCGGTGACGCCGTACAGAATCCGGTGCCACCGACTGGTGGCCGGTTGTTGATCGCGAGACGAGCGGGTCAGGCGGATCATTGCGATGAAGAACCTTTCTACGAACCAGAAGAGGCCGAAGGCGGCGACGACCCCGGTCGCCGTACGTACCGCCGGGACCGCGAGGCGGCTGCGGCGGATGAGCAGGACCAGCGGGAACACGGCGACCAGCAGCATCGCCTGACCTGCCTCGATACCGACGTTGAAGCTCAGCAGCGAGACGAGGAGTTCCGGACTGACCCGATCGGTGATCCGCAACGACCCGGCGAAGCCGAGACCGTGCAGAAGACCGAAACCGAAGACCACCGGCAGCCGGTGGCGGGTGGAGCCGAGCAGGTTCTCGACCGCGACGAAGGCGATCGACAGTGCGATCAGCGGCTCGACGATGATCGCCGGCACCGAGACGCCGCCCAGCAGGGTGGAGACGAGGGTGACGCTGTGCGCCACGGTGAACATCGAGACGACCTGCAGCAGGCTCCGGAACGTGGTCGCGCCGAGGATGAGGGCGACCACGAACAGCACGTGGTCCAGCCCGAGCAGGATGTGCTCGACGCCCATCGTCCCGAACTGCAGGCTGGACGAGGCGAGCGTGTTGTCGCCGACGGTGAAGTCGTGCCGCGACCTGTCGAAGACGGTCCGGCCGGACTGGTCGCCGAAGCTGTACTCGACCACGTTGGTGTGGTCGTCCGCGACCGCCTCGGCCTCGGCGAAGACGTCGTACCGCAGCTGGAACCGGCCGCTGTCGCCGGGGCAGGAGGAGATCAGGCCCAGGTCGGCGTACGGCTTCTCCGCGCGCCGGCCGACGGACGTGCTCTCCAGTGCGGGCTCGCATGCGGCGCCGTCGAGTGAAACGACGACGCGGTCGTGCAGGTACTCCTCGAGCCTCGGCTTGGCCGCGTCCAGCGCCTGCGCCCGCTGGCCGTCGTCGGTGGCCGGCGCGCCGAGATCGACGGCCCGTGCCAGTACGGCGTACTCCAGGCTCAGCTGATAGGTCACCTGGCTGCCCGTCTGGCGAACCGTGGAGTAGCCGGTGGACGCGATCACATGGGCGGACGCGGTCGTCGCTCCCAGGGTGAACAGGAGGAGGACCAGTCCGGAGAGAGCCAGCAGGCGCCGCATGAGAGCCCATCCCACGCGACTTCGGCAATCAATGGGTGTCCAGTCAGGAAACGATTTCCCCCTGGCACGCGGCCAGAAAATCGCAGCTGCGATCCGGTCGCACCGGGGTAGGTTCGCAGGGTGCAGAGTTTTGGGGCCGACGTGCTCGAGATCGCCGACGAGTTGACCGCTGCGTACGTCGAGGTGTTCACCGCGCCGCCGTGGTCGCATCGCGATCCGGAGGAGACCAGGATTGCTTTCCGGGCCCGCCTCGACGGTGACGCGCGGCGGGACGGGTTCCGGGCGCTGGTGGAGCGGTCGGCCGACGGTGCGATCGCGGGGTTCGTGACCGGGTGGACGACTCCGGCGCCGTTCCGGACCGACCGCGCGTACGGGAAGGTGCTCGAGCGGCTCGGGGCGGAGCAGGTGGAGGAGTCGCTGGTCGGCGCGTTCGAGATCGACGAGCTCGGCGTCCTGAAGAGTGCGCGCGGGACCGGACTCGGCCGGCGGTTACTCGAGGCTGCGGTGGTGGAGCACCCGCGAGCGTGGCTCCTGACCTGGGACCAGGCGCACGACACGATCGCCTTCTACCGCCGCGTCGGCTGGCAGGAGCCGCCGGTGCGCGGCCCGGAGACCGACATCGTGGTCTTCCTCGCGCCGAACTGATGTCAGAGGCTGAAGAGGGTGGTGGCGTTGGCGGACATGACGGCTTCTTCTTCGGCCGGGGTGAGGTTGGCGGCTTCGAAGGTGCCGAGGGCTACCGAGGGGTCGATCAGGGTGGCGTCGGTGCCGAACATCAGGCGGGACGGGCCGATGCGGTCCAGGATCCAGCGGATCCGGCCGGCCTCGGGGGCGGACCAGCACGGCTCGAACCAGATCCGGTCGCTGCGGCTCGCGGCCTCGGGGACCAGTGGCCAGCCGTTCGCGCCCATGTGACCGGCGATCACGCGGGCACCCGGCACCCGGTCGGCGACGTCGGCGAGGTCGAGGATGTTCTCGCCCCAGGTGTGCACCAGGGTGGGCAGGCCGAACTCGGTGGTGAGCTCGATCGCGGCCTGCATGCCGGGGGAGTCGATCGGCGTCCGGCTGTACTCGGTGTGGATCTTCGCGCCGACCCACCGGGAGCGGCCGTCGCCGGCGAGTAGTTCGGTGAGGTCCGTCCGGGCCTCGTCGAGGCGGCGCGGGTCGACGACGAGCATGCCCCGCAGGCGTGGGTCGTTCGGGAGTTGCGCCGCGAGGGATCGGTTGCCGGCCGGGGCGTCGTACACGATGGCCTCGATCGCGGACACGAGCTGGATGTCGATCCCGAACCGATCCATCAGGTCGCTGTTCACAGCGACACTGCCGACGTCCATGGAGAAGAACCACGGCCCCCAATGGGCGTGCACGTCGATGATCATGCTTGCTCCAGGATGCGGGTGAGGTTGTCGCTGCCGACTTGG
Source organism: uncultured Actinomycetota bacterium (assembly GCA_963748245.1). Classification (GTDB taxonomy): domain Bacteria; phylum Actinomycetota; class Actinomycetes; order Propionibacteriales; family Kribbellaceae; genus Kribbella. Next base: position 324,197 of record CAVVIA010000001.1, read on the forward strand.
GCGATCTCGGCCGGGGTGAGTTTGGAGGTGAGGAGGCGGCGGACTACGGCCTGGGTCTCGTGGAACGGGGTCCGGCAGCCGAGGACCAGCCGATCGGCGCCGACCTCGGCGGCGACGATCTCCAGCGAGTCCGGCCCGGTCAGCATCCGGGTCGACGTGTGGAACCCGGACTCACCCCGCGCCAGCACCACGAAGTCGCCGAGATAGTAGAAGTGCGTGTCGAGAAACACCACCCGCGCCCCGAGCCCCCGCAACGCCGGCCCGACCTTCCGGACGTCGCCCTCCGCGAAGATCGTCAGCCCGGCATCCACCAGCAACCGAACGACATGCTCGAACGCCGCAAACCCCGGCTCGACCCCCTGCGACGTCGGCGCCAACCGGATCGCCCGCGGCCGCACCGGCCCGGACAGCAACCGGTCCAGCTCCCGCTCGGCACCGAGCGGATCGCGCAGATCCAGCACCGGGCACGCCGTCCACCCGTTGCCCTCAGCAACCTCGATCGCCTCGTCGTTCCCACTCGGTACGTCGAAGTACGTCGCCCGCAGCGAGGACACCACGCCACCCGAGATCCCGGTCGCCTTCATCACGTCGCGGACCGCATCGGGCCGGCTCCACCGCCCCGTCGTCACGTCATGACCGACCAGCACATCGCAGTCCAGCAAGACGGGTACGTCGTTCATCCGGCCACCTTAGACAGTGCGGAGTGGACCTTGCGGATCGCGGTGACGATGTCGTCGACGTCGGCCTCGGTGTAGTTCTCGTTCCAGGGCAGGACGAGGAGTCGATGGCTGATGAGGTCCTCGGCGGTCGGGCAGAGGCCCTCCGGGTACTCGACATCTCCCAACGGGAAGTGGGAGCCGCCGTACGTCACCCGATCGCGCAGAGCCGGTGCGGCGTACAGCGGACTCGTCAGGTAGCCGCCGTTCGCCGGGATCCCCTCGGCGGTGAGCGCCGCGGCCCACTCGTGCAGGTCGCCGGCGACGGACGGGTCGAGGATCAGCGGGTACTGCCAGTAGACGTGGTCGCCGGAGTCCGGTGGAGGGGTGACACCGGCCAGGTCCGCGATCCCGGCGGTGGCCCGGGCGGCCGCCGTACGACGATCTGCGACCACTCCGGCCAGACGGGTCAGTTGCGCACGAGTGACCGCGCCGACCAGTTCGGTCATGCGGTAGTTGAGCGCCAGGAAGAGGTAGTTGCGCTCGTTGGTGGCTCGCGGCCAGCCCTTGTCGGCGAACAGCCGCATCCGCCGAGCCAACGCCGCATCCTCGGTGACGACCAGTCCGCCGTCGCCCGCGCTGATGTGTTTGGTCTGCTGCAGGCTGAAGCAGCCGAGGTGCCCGATCCGGCCGGCCAGCGTGTCACCGACCGGCGCGAGATAGGCCTGCGCGCAGTCCTCGATCAGCACGATCCCGTGCCGGTCGCACAGGTCCCGCAACTCGACGATCGGCGCCGGCTTGCCGAACAGGTGGACGGCGATCACGGCCTTGGTCCGGGGCGTGATCGCGGCGGCGACCGCGGCCGGATCGAGGTTGCCGGTGATCGGGTCCACGTCGGCGAACACCGGTACGGCGTTCTGCATCAGGATCGGGAACACCGTGCCCATGTCGCTGATCGGCGTGGTGATGATCTCGTCCCCCGGCTCCGGGTCGACCGCCGCGACCGCCAGGTGCAGGGCCGCCGTACCCGAACTGCAGGCGACCGCGTGCCCGGCGCCCAGGACCTCGGCGAACTCCTGCTCGAGCGCCGGTACCTCGGTGCCCCAGGTGGCGGACAGCATGCCGCTGCGGAGCACCCGCTCGGCGGCCTTCACCTCCTCGTCGCCGAAGCGCCGGCCGGAGGCGTCCATCACCGACGGCAGCGGGGTGGAGCGCACCGGGGTGCCGCCGTCGCGTGCGAGTTCGGTCTGGTCCATCGAAAACAGTCCCCACGTCTTCTGAAGTTTATGTTGCTTACGGCAACGGTAGCTGGACGAGGTCGCGGTCGGCGAGACCCCACACGCTGTGCGGTGCGCCGCCGCGGACCGGCGACAGCTGCGGCACCGTGTACCACCCGTCGCCGAGCTTGTTCACCAGGAGTTTCGCCTCTGTGAGACCCGGGCCGAGCTGGTACAGGTTCCCGCCGAAGTTCGTCTCACAATAGACGCCGGTGCGGTCCGAATAGATCTCGCCGTAGCCGGACAGCTTGTTCGTCCCGCGGCCGACGGTGCGCGTCGTCAAGTCGTAGGTGAACCAACCACCGCTGGTCCGCTTCAGGACGCCGTACAGGATGCCGTCCTTGACCGCGACGCTCTGGATCGAGCGCTCACCGGCCAGTGGGTCGACCGTCCAGAGCAGCTTCCGCCGGCGCAGGTCGAAGGCGCCGATCGCGGCCGCCGAGCGGGTCGGGGTGATGCCGCCACCGCCGACGACGTCGCCGCCGAGGTAGGCGATGCCGTCCACGATCGAGACCGACATGACGCTCTGATCGGGCAGGACGCCGTAGTACACGTCGAGCGCGCCTGTCCTGGTGTCCAGCAGTGTCAGGGCGCCGGTGAGCTTCCCGGTCCCCGGTGCGGAGGCGATCGCGAGCAGTTGCGTCGTCTCGTCGTACGCCGCCTGCCAGGGGCGGATCTGGTCGTGGCCGATGGTCCCGAAGCTGCGGACTTCCTTGGTCCGCGGGTCGATGCGGACCACCTCGGTGCTCGGGTAGATCGCGGAGTACAACCCGTCCTGCACCCAGGTCAGGGTCTTGGCCTCGCCGGGGACGCGGATGCGGCGGGTGACGCCGGTGCCGATCGCGTGCTCGGTGACGACCCAGTGACCGCCGACGTACAGATGCGGGTTGCCGAGCTCGATCGACTGCGGCTTGTCGGGCGCGGGAGTGAAGCCGGCCTCGACGAGGTCGAGCAGGTCGAAGGAGCCGGTCTCGAGATCGAGCCACCACAGCACGCCGGATCCGGTCGCGCCGAGCATCGTGGTCGCATCGAGCAGCAGGAGGCGGCGATGTTCGTCGGCCGGCGCCGGTGTGGCAACTGCGGTCAACGCCGTGTCGGTCGGGCCGCAGGACCACACCGTGCCGGAACGGCGGGTTGTCACGTACGCCGTGCCGTCCGGGCTGACCGCGATCGCGTCCACACCGGTCTCGCCGTCCGGTAGCGGGACGATGCGGGCGTCGCTGCCGTCCACTGCCAGGCTCAGCAGCGATCCGGACGCACCTGCGTAGATCCGGTCTGCTGTCGCGGCGAACGGGCCGAAGTTCTGGCCGCGCACCGCTTCCGGAGTGAGATCGTGGAAGGTCTGGGCCGTCCGGTCGTAGCCGACGAGCTGGGACGGTGTGTAGATCCCCGCGTAGACGAAGTTCCCCGCGGCGCCGACATAGCGTCCGTACTGCGCTCCTGTCACCGGCGTGCCGAGTCGGGTGAGGGCGTTGGTCGCCGGGTCGATCTGCCACACCGTGCCGTTCGGGTAGCTGACCGCGAAGACCTGGCCGTCGGGTGAGGTCGTCATGTCCCAGACGAAGCCACCGGCGCCGGCGAGGCTGCCGACGCGGGTCAGTTCGGCGCTCACCGGGTCGAAGCAGTAGACGTCCGCAACCGGGTACAGCCCGACGTAGATCTTGCCGGCGGCAACGGTGATGCCCCAGCCGCCTTCACCGACCGGGAGGTCGATGGTCCTGGTCACCCGCCGGCTGGTGAGATCGATCTCGACCAGCTTGGGCGGGACGATGCCGCGAGTGATCACGTAGGCATGCCCGTTGTGCACAGCCATCGCCACCACCGCGGCCGTCAGGCAGGCGACTCCGAACCTCGGCAGTGTCGACCCGTCGATAGGCTCAGCGTCGCCCTGCGACGTGGTCGCGGCGGCGGTTGTTGCCGGCAGGGCGGTAGCCGCGCCGGTGAGAAGGGCGCCGGTCAGCACCGTACGGCGAGAGATCGTCATCGGAAGGCCTCAGTTCTCGCGGGGAAGGTTGCCGATCCGGACCAGGTCGCGGCCCTTGATCGTGTAGAGGGAGTCACCGGCGTGCGACGTCGTGATCAGCGGATAGCCGTAGATCTGCGTCGCCAGGCCGTCGACCACCGTGTTCACCGTCGGCGCACCGGACAGTCGGGGCACGACTTGGAACACCCGCTTGCTGTCCGTCCCGAAGAGCCCGGCCCGGGCGATCGTCAGCCGGCTCTGCCCGGTGCCGATCACCACCGTGGAGAGCACCTTGCCGGTGCGCGGATCGAGTACGGCGAGCCGGCCGTCGTCCGTGGTCGCGTAGAGGCGCCCGCGATAGACCAGGACATCGCTGTACGACTGCGCGCCCACCAACGGCGCGACCTCCCACAGACTGCGATTCCGGCTCAGGTCGAACGCGACGACCGTTGCTTCGGGCAAGATCGGCTCGGTGCCGAGGCTGTTCCGGGTCGCGCCGCCCAGGTACGCGACACCGTCCTGAGTGGCCACCGAGCGGACCGACTGTTGCGGTACGACGCCGCGGTGAACCTCAAGTTTGCCGGTGTCGAGGTGCTGCTCGGTCAGCGTGCCGTCGTACTTGCCGTAGTCGGGCTCGGTCGAGATCAGCCAGGTCCGCGATCGCTGCGTCGTACGTCTCGTCGGTCGGACGGGTCTGCTCGTTGCCGATCCGGCCGAACTCGTGCAGGCCGGAGCCGTCCGGTTTCATCGACCACAGGCGTGCGAGCGTGTAGACGCCGAGGTAGACCTCGCGGCCGACCGGGGTCAGCGTCTTCGCCTCGCCGGGCAGGAAGGTCCGGGTGTTGGTGCCGGACGCGAGGTCGTGCACCTGGATGCCGGCCTTGCCGCTGACGAGCACCGAGGTCGCGGTGGCGGCGATCCCCATCGCCTGCTCCGGCGCCGGCGGCAGACCGGCCTGGCCGAGATCGGTGCCGGTGAAGGTGCCGCCGGCCGGATCGAAGTCGACGACCTGGCTGGTCAGCTCGGCCCGGATGGTGGATCCGTCGACGAAGATCCGGTTGAAGTACGCCCCGTCGTACGGCGAACCGAGTCGTTCGAGCGTGGAACCGGCGTACCGGTAGAGGGTGCCGGACGGGCGGGTGCCGAGGTAGACGTCGCCGGTGGGGGCGTCGATCGTGATGGCGGTGACGTACTGATCGCCGCCGGGTGTCTGCACCTCGACCGGATTGCCCAGGTCGGCGGTGTCGAACACGAGCATCGTGCCGGTGGGGGAGAGGCCCGCTGCGAGCTTGGTCCCGGACAGGCTGAGGGTGGCGACGAAGGTGCGGTCGGCATAGGCCGCCGGAAGCACGTCACGTCGCTCGCCGGTGGCCCGGTCGATCGCGATCAGATGGGCCTTGGTGCCGACACCGGCGTAGATGGTGGTCGCGTCGGCGGCGATGCTGCGGACGTACTGCTGTCCCGGGACGGCGGCGCCGTACGTCTTGGTGGCACCGGTGGCGGGGTCGTATTCGTGGACGGCGCCGTCCGGGTAGGTGCCGGCGACGATCTTGCCGTCGGGGGTGGCGGCGATCGACCAGATGAACGACCCGAAGTTGGCGACCTTGGCCGCGGCGCCGGTGGCCGTGTCGATCCGGTAGAGGTCGCCGGGCGTGTAGAGGCCGACGTACAGGTCGGTGCCGATGTGGGTCATCGCCCAGGCGCCGGCGCCGGTCGGCAGGGTGAGCTTGCGGTCGACGGTGCGGGTGACCGGATCGAACGCGCCGACCTGGATCGGGGAGACGCCGGACGTCACGGTCCAGATCCGGTCGCCGACCTGCTCGGCGACGCTGGTCGAGGTGACGGACGACGCCGGGCCGAGAGTGTCCACGGTCACCGCGCTCGCGGCGGCCGCGCTGGGGGTGACCGAAACGCTCACGAGCGCTGCACAAATGACGAGCACGCCGATCAGTTTCCGCGCATATCGCTTGTCCACAAAGGCCTCCCGGGACATCGCGGCCGGTTTTACGGTCATGGCTGAAATTACCCGGCAGCGTACGCGTGGCCGAATCGGGACGTCAACAGATCAGGAAGAGGGCTGTGGAAAGCGTCAGAGGTGGACGCGGTAGACGACCAGCGGCCGGCCGCTGCCGGCGCCGATCTGGGTGCCGGTGGCTTCGGCGAGACCGGCCCGTTCCAGCCGGTTCAGGACGCGGCGGGCGGTCCGCGGCTGGATGCCGAGGTGATCGGCGACGCTGCGCGTGGTCAGTCCTTCCGGAGTCGCGCGGACGAGTTCCTGCAGCCGCTCCAGCGTTGCCTTCGACAACCCGGCGCGCTGGGCGAGCACCTGCAGTTTCGAGCGCTGCTGTGCGCGCGGTGCCGCGCCGCCGACCAGGATGAGATCGATGTCGTTGCGCAGCGAGACGACGGCCGCGGTCCGCCCGGCCGTCTTCGCGCGGCCGAGCGCGCGCCGGGCGAGCGCCTCGGTCTCGGTCCCCGAACCGCCGATCCCGAACCCGATCCGGACCGGCCCGAACTGCTCCTTGAGCCGGTTCAGCATCCCGAGCTCGGTGAACGAGGCGGTCGCCTGTTCGAGCGGTCCGCGGGTGGCCACGACCAGATAGCGCTTGTCGTCGTACCGCAGGACACTCCCGCCGAGCGAGCCGGCCTCGCGCCGCAGCGCCTGCTCACCGTCCGCGGCGATCTCGACCAGCCCGAGGGCGATCTGCGCATCGTCACTGCGCAAAGCGTCGTGAACGAGCAGCAAACTGTTCACCGCGGCCCGGACCGAATGGACCGACGGTGCCAACCGGACGGTGGTCTGCTCGGTCCGGAGTTTCTCGTACGCCGACCGCAGACAGGTGACCGCGACCGTCGCGCCGGCCTCGTGGTGGAAGGCGATCACGTCGTCGGCACTCAGCCCGCGCCGGTACGGGAGCACCCGGACCTCGCCCGTGGGCAGCCCGACCTCTTCCAGCGTCTCCCGGACCTGTGCCTCGTCCAGGACGTCGATGCTCATCGAGGTGACGTCCTGGCCTTCGCGGAGCAGTTGGACGAGCGCCCGCATCAACGTCGCGCCGGTGTACTCCACGTGTGCCGCGGGGCGGTCGAGCAGATCGTGAGCGGCAGCGATCTGGTACGGCACCACGCCGGTGAACAGCCAGGCGTCGACACTCGGCGGCGCCTCGGCCATCACCTTCGGAGTGTCGGTCTCACGCCGGTAGCGCAGCGGAACGACCTCGACACCGCGCAGAGCCGAGACGATGCGGCTGGTGGAGGTGACCAGGTCCGAGGGACCGACGATGCCGATCGTCGTCACCATGTCGGGTCCCCCTCCATCATCGGGCCAGTCTCGCCACAACCTCAGGCTGCTGCAAGAACCCTCGCCGTAGAACACTGGCACCCATGCCCCGACGCATAGCGCTGGTCGAACTCGACACCTCACATCCGGGAGCCTTCGTGCCGCTGGTGCGCGAGCTCGGAGTGGAGGTCACCGCAGTACTCGACTCAGGGGCTGTCCGGCCACCGTCGTACGCCGAGGAGTTCGCCACGCGCCACGGGATTCCAACGGTGGCGAGCAGCCTGGATGAACTGCCGGCTGACGTCGCACTGTTGCTGGGGTGTGACTGGGACCAGCGCTACGAGCAGGCGTGCACGCTGCTGGACGCGGGCATGGCGGTGCTGCTCGACAAGCCGGTCGCAGGCCGGGTCGGCGACCTGCGCGACCTTGCTGCCCGCGCGGCCGCGGGGCAGCCGGTCGGTGGTGGGTCGTCGTTCCGCTGCTTGCCGGAGGCGATCGCCTGGCGCCAGCGTGGTGAGACGGCTGCCATGGTGCTGGTTGGTTGCGCTGGGCACCCGTTCTACTACGGTGTCCACGCGGTGTCGTTCGCGGAGGCGCTGCTCGGCCCAGGCTTCACCGCCGCACGGGCGCTGGACGAATCGAGCCGGCGTGGGCTGCTCCGGCATGCGAGTGGTGCCGAGGTACTGGTCGACATTCACGACGGCTACCCGTACTTCGCCACCGTTGCCACGGCCTCGTCGGTACAGCACCTGCAGCCCGACCCGGTCGGTGTCTACAGGCCTTTCCTGGCCGCCCATCTGATGCAGGACCAACCGCCACGCCTCAGTGTCGAGCCCGAGTTGATGCTGCTCGCGCTGGCCCACTCCGCGGCGACCGGTGGCGACTGGGTCGAACCCGAGTCGCTGCCCGACTCCTTCTCGCCCTGGGATGCCGCCGCGTACGCGGCTGCCTACATACCTCCGGCATAACCACGATCGGTATGGGTACCGGGCGGTTGCCGCCGGCCGATGAACCCCGCTCGCACACGGTGTCACCGGCCGGCAGCACCGTGCGACAACATGTACGGCTCGGGCGGTTTCCTCGGGCTCGGCGAGAAGAAGCGGCTGATTCCGATCGACGCCATCACCCGGGTCGACGAGGACAGCGTCCACATCTCCACCGATCGCGACCGGGTTGCCGGCGGTCCGGTGTACGACCCGGACGTCGTACCCGAACGCCACTACCTCGATGAGGTCTACGGATACTACGACGCCCCGCCGTTCTGGGGTCCCGGCTACTTCTACCCAGGCTGGCCGCGGTAGTCGTACCTTGCGTATGTGACGTCAGGGCGTAGCGCACTGCGGTTCGGGATGCTCGGGGAGCTCGAGGTTGCGGCCGATCGCGGGCGGCTCGAGGTCGGCGGGCCGAAGGTGCGCGGGCTGCTGGGAATGTTGCTGATCCACCTGAACCGGTCCGTGTCGGCCGGGCGGTTGACCGAGGCGCTGTGGGGGAGTGAGCCGCCGGCCGGTGCCGAGGTCACGTTGCGCACTCATGTGTCGCATCTGCGTCGACATCTCGCCTCGGTCGGTGCGGCAGACGTGCTGGTCACCCGGCGGTCCGGGTACAGCCTGGAGGTCGATCCGGAGCAGGTCGATGCCTACCGTTTCGAGCGGCTGACCGGGCTCGGTCAGGAAGCCGTCGGACTGGCCGACCCGGAGCGGGCGGCGCAACTGCTACGGGACGCGATCGACCTCTGGCGTGGCCCGGTCCTGCAGGATCTTGGTCAGCCACTGTTTGCCGAGGCCGAGACCGCCCGGTTGGAAGGTCTCCGCCTCGATGCGCTGGAGGCGCGGATCTGCGCGGATCTCGCGCTGGGTCGGTACGACGTCATCGCCGAGCTGGAGCGGTTGGTGGTCGACCATCCGTTTCGGGAACGCTTCCACGGTCAGCTGATGCTCGCGCTCTATCGCGCCGGACGGCAGGCTGATGCGCTCGCGGCGTACGCGTCGGCCAGGGAACGCCTCGGCGAGGAGCTCGGGCTCGACCCCGGACCGGCGCTGGCCGAGCTGGAGACTGCGATCCTGCGCAGGGACCCGGCCTTGTTGCTGTCACAAGAGCAGCAGCCGGTCAGCAGCGTGAAGGCACCGCCGGATGCGCTGTTCAGCAGCGTGCGCCGGGGGCCGATGGTCGGGCGGTCGGGCGAACTCGATCGGTTGTGCGGGCTGTGGCAGGAGGTTCGCGACGGCGCGGCCCGGGTGGTGCTCGTGTCCGGCGAGGCAGGGGTAGGCAAGACCCGGCTTGTCGCGGAGTTCGCCCACAGCGCGGCCGCGGACGACCCCCGGTTCCTGGTCGGGCGATGCGACCAGAGCGAGATCCCTTATCAGCCGATCGTTTCAGCACTTCCCGAGAGCGCGGAGATCGTTGCCTCGGCCCCCGAGGTGATGCGGAGCCGCTTCGTTGGACTGCTGGCGCAACTGGCCCCCGCCGTACTCGTGCTGGAAGACGCCGAGCGCATCGACCACGCCAGTGCGGCGCTGATGCGGCACGTCCTGCGTCAGCTGCCCGAGCGGGTCCTGGTGATCGTCTGCTTCCGCGATCCGCCGGGAACGAGACATCCGGCGTTGCTGGGGTTGCTCGGCGACCTACCGGGAGCTGACCGAGTGTTGCTGCAGCCCTTGAGTGAAAGCGATCTGGGCTCGTTGGTCGGCGATCAGCCTGCCGGCTTCGTGCGGGACCTGTGGCGCAGTACCGGTGGGAACCCGTTCTACGCCGGTGAGGTGGTGCGCGACCTCAAGACCCGCAACGGGCAGTTCGTCGTGCCGTCCGGGGTGCGCGACGTACTGCGGCATCGGTTGCAGGCCCTTCCCGAGGCAACACAGCAGGTTGTGCGGTGCGCTGCCGTACTGGGCCGGGAGGCCGAGTTCGGGTTGCTCGCTCAGCTCGTCGACCTGGCCGAGGATCCGTTGATCGACGCGCTGGATGAGGCGGTGGGCGCCGGGTTCCTGGTGGAGGCGGGCAGCTCGTGGAAGGCGACGTACAGCTTCCCGCACGACCTGATGCGGGAGGCGGTGTACGGCGACATCCCGCAGACCCGGCGACAGCGGCTGCACGTTCGGGCCGCCGAGGCCCTGCAGTTGCCGGGGGCAAGCGTCGCGGCGGCCGCTGTGCATCTGCGGGCGGCCGGTCCGGCGGCGGATCCGGAGCAGGCCGCCGACCTCAGCCTGCGGGCCGCTGACGAGGCGGCCCGGCTGTATGCCTGGCACGAGGCTGTCGACCACGCGGAAGCCGCCGTCGAGGTTCTCGACCAGGCCGGCGCGACACCCGAGCGGCGGGCCGATGCCGCGGTGCAGACCGCGATCCTTCGGCTCAAGTCGAGTGTCGACGATCGGCGCGCGGTCGAGCTGCTCGAGACCGCCTTGGAGCTGTACGCCGGCGACGACGCGGCGGCCGCGACCGTTCACAGCCGGCTCGGCGGCGCCTTGTGCACGAATCATTCGGTGATGGACATCCCCCGGGCGATCGATCACCTGGCCGCCGCCGAACGACTGCAGGGCGACCAGTTCCACCTCCATCGCGGGATGGCGCAGGCCGCGATGTACGGCGTACGCACCGAGGTTCTCGGGGATGCCGCGGGTCGGGCGGAGGCGCTGGCCACCGAGCTCGGTCGCCGCGATATGACCGTGATGGCGTCGTGGGGCCGGGCCTGGTACGAGTTCAACCGCGGGCAGTTGCACGACGCGGCGAAGATCCGGGAAGCGATGTGGGCCACCGCGCACGAGCTGGCCGATCCGTACCTCGGCTGGACCTCGGTGAGCGGCTCGGCGTTGTCTGCGACGGAGTATCTGCTGGATCCGGTCGCGGGCCGGGCGTGGTGCCGGCGGGGTCTGGCGCAAGCGCGGTTCGAGACCTTCGAGCACCCGCACGACACCATCGTCGACCAACTCGCGCTGGCGCTGGCGGCGATGGGCGACCTGGACGAGGCACATCGAGTGGCCGACCCGCTGCCTGAAGATGCCGTCAGCCGACGGTTCCTGACCTTTCTGGACGGGGATTGGGAACGGGCCGAGCGGGACTGGGCTGCGGCCGTTCGCCGGGACGAGGAGGCGGGCGACCTCCACGATGCCGCACTGAACGCCCGGTGGCTCGGCGGCGTCCGTCGGCTTCTCGGTGATCAGGACGGTGCGGTCGCCGCGTTGCGACGGGCGGTGACGATCGGCGTCGAAGGTCCGCAGCTGCCCACCGAACTCGGGGCCCGGGCCGAGCTCGCACAGGTTCTGGCGGAGAGCGGCGACCTCGGGGCGGCAGCGGCCGAACTCGAGCGCTGCGACGAGATTCTGGCCGCGGGGGAGGACTGGCGTGGGCTGGCCGGTGTCGTCGAGCTGGCGCGTGGCGCGGTGACCGGTGCGGACGGCGCGTATCAGCGTGCGGTCGAGATCTTCACGACGTACCGGCTGTCGTGGCGGCGAGCGGCCGCGGTGAAGGCCTGGGGGCGCTGACCTCAACATCGGTTCCACAGAGCTTCAACATCGTCCGGTCATCGTGGCTGACATGAACCAATCGTCGGCAGCGGACAGCGCGAGGCTGTTCGGGTGTCTGTTCGCAGCGCAGTCGAGCCTGCTGGTGCTCACTCCGATCCTGTCCGAGGTCGCGACCGACCTCGGTGTCTCACCCGCCACGGCGGGCCAGCTCCGGGCGATGTCCGGCGTCGTCGCGGCACTCGTCGCGTTCGGCCTGGTGATGAGCCGGCGGCGCTGGGAACTCCGCGGACTGCTCCAGTTCGGGCTCGGTCTGCTGTCCATCGCTGCCTCGGCGAGCGTGCTCGCACCGTCCTTCGCCACGCTGGCGGCGGCACAGGTCGTCCTCGGGGCGGGTGTCTCGCTCGTCCTGGCAGGCGGGCTCGCAGCAGCCGGGAGGTGGGCGCCGGAGGGCGATCGCACCACTCTGCTGTCCTGGGCGATGGTCGGCGCACCCAGCGCCTGGATCGCCGGTATGCCGGTGATCGGTCTGCTCGGCGGTCACAGCTGGCGACTCGCTTGGCTGGTGCCACTCACCGCGAGTGTGGTGACACTGCATGCGGTCTCCCGACGCGGGCGAGGCACGCCGGAACCCGCACCGATACCTGTGCTGCGCAGATCTGGCGTGGCCCGTTGGGCCTCTGGAGAACTTCTCGCGTACGGCGGCTGGTCAGGTGTGCTCGTGTACGTCGGCGGGCTCCTCACCGATGCCACGGAGCGTCGCCCGGGGCGACCGGCATCGCGCTAGGTGGTGGAGCGATCGCATTCGTCGTCGCGACCTTCCTGGCCCGGCGCTGGGTGGCCCGCGCGGCCCGGCCGATGGTGCTCGCCTCCGGTTCCGCGCTGGTCGTGGCCGCACTGGTGCTGGGCGCGGTCCGTCCGTCGTTCGGCTTCTCCGTGCTGATGTGGGCGGTGACCGCCTTCTTCGCCGGGGTCCGGATGATGGCCGGCAGTGCGGCCGGGCTCGATCTGGCCGGTGTCGGACCGTTGCAGGCGATGAGCGTCCGCGCCGCGTCCATGCAGGCCGGCTATCTCGTCGGCGCCGTACTGGGTGGGCTGGGGCTCGCGCTCGGCGGCTGGACGGTTGTCGGTGTCGCGCTCGCCGTACCGCTGCTTCTTGCGGTCGGTGTGACCGCAACAGATAGTGAGATCACTGCCCGGGTGAAGGTGGGTGCGCGATGACCGAGCGGTACGACGCCGTCGTGGTCGGCGCACGCTGCGCGGGGTCCACCCTCGCGACCCTGCTGGCACGGGCCGGTTGGCGGGTCCTCCTGCTGGACCGGGATCCGTTCCCCAGCGACACCGTGTCCACGCACGTGATGTTCCCGGACACGCTGCAGCGCCTGGACGAGTTGGGCGCGCTGGCTGTGCTCGAGTCCTCGCACGAGTTGCGGATGGTCAACTTCAGTTGGCGGGTCCTCGGTCACGACGTGGCCGGCGGGTTCACACCGATCGGTGGCTACGACCGGGCGACCTGCGTACGGCGGATCACACTCGACGCGGCGTTGGTCGAGGTGGCCGAGGCGGCCGGCGTCGAGTTCCGGGCCGGCGTGGAGGTGGCCGGGCTGATCGGGTCGGATCCGGTGCAGGGCGTCGTACTCGGAACCGGGGAGCGGATCGAGTCGACCTGGGTGTTCGGGGCGGACGGACGTGTCTCGACGGTGGCGCGGCGGCTTGGTGTGGCGGGGACGGACGAGCGACGCGGCGAGATGGCTTTCCTGCTGGCGTACTGGCGCGGGCTGCCGCCGTCGGACTGGTGTCACATCGACGTACACGAGCAATCGGCGTTGATGTCGGTGCCGTGCGAGGACGGGGTCCACCTGTTGTCCGTGACCGGTACGCCGGAGATCACGCGGGGATCGGCCGCTCAGCGCGAGGAACGCTACCTGGCCGCGCTGCACCAGTTCCCGGCCGTGCTGAACGCGCGGCTGCTGGAAGGCGCGGAGCGGATCTCGCCGATCGTGGTGGTCCCGGAGACGATGCTGCGCGGTCACTACCGCAAGGCGAACGGACCTGGGTGGGCCTTGCTCGGCGACGCCGGCCACTTCAAGCATCCCGTGACGGCTCAGGGCATCGGCGACGCGATCGAGCAGGCCTGGTACCTCGGTACGACGTTGGCCGGCGGCGGTGACCTGGACGGCTACCAGGAGTGGCGCGACCAGCGGGCTGCCGAGTACTACGAATGGTCCTTCGCGTTGGCCGCCTTCGCACGGGGCCGGGCGGCCGCGACCTTCTCGGGACTCGCCTCGGATCCCGTGGCCGGCCAGGAGTTCCTGGACACCTTCACCAAGCGGGTGCGCCCGTCGCGGGTCAACACCCGGCAGCGCGTCGCGCGCTGGAACGCGGCCTGGGCGTACGACGACGGCCGGCGGCAGGTGCTGGCGATGGACCTCGATTCAGAGCGGCTTGCGCTGCAGGTTCCCGCGTGTCCGGAGTGGACGGTGCGCGATCTGATCGCCCACCTGGCCGGGATCGCCGAGGACAGTCTGCGCGGGTCGTACTTCGCCGAAGCCCTGGACGCCTGGCGCGATCCGGCGATCGCCGAGCGGCGTGACGGGTGGACGGCCGGTCAGGTGGCCGGCCGCGCGGATCGGCCGATCGAGTCGGTGCTCCGGGAGTTCGACGAGTACAGCGGCCAACTGGTGACGGTGATGCGCCGCGGCGAAGGGCCTGACGGTCCTGCGTGGTTGCTCTCGGCACCGGTCGGCGATCTCGCCGTTCATCTTGCGGATCTTCGGGAAGCGCTGGGCCTTGAGCCCGACGCGACCTCACCGATCACGCATTTCGGCTTCGCGGCGTACCGGGACTGGCTGCACGCTCGCATCGCCGAAAGCGGTCTGCCGTCGTTGCGGTTGTCGGACGGTCGCCGGGACTGGGTGCTGGGGTCGGGCGATCCCGGGATCGCCCTGACGGCCGGTCGCAACGAGTTGTTCCGGGCGATCACCGGCCGGCGTAGTGCGTCGGCGATCCGTGCCTACGAGTGGTCCGGCGACCCGTCGCCGTACCTGGCGATCATCTCGCCGTACCCGCTGCCGGCCGATCGGCTCGCAGCTCACTAGTGGCCTCTGCGCCACTCGTTCATCACGCACGACCTGAAGACGGTCGGCGTGCCCAAAAAGAGAGGGAACCATCATGACAACCATCGCAACCTTCGAGGAGATCAAGGCGAAGCAGCGTGCGACCTGGGGGAGCGGTGACTACGGCAAGATCGCCTGGGTGACCGTGCCGGTCGCCGAGGCGCTCGCCGCCGCAGTCGATCCGCGACCCGGTGCGACCGTGCTGGACGTCGCGACCGGGACGGGGCATGTCGCCCTCGCCGCGGCCCGCCACTTCGCGGTCGTCACCGGGATCGACTACGTGCCCGAGCTGGTCGCAACGGCCGCCCGGCGCGCGCAGGCCGAAGATCTCCCGGTCGACTTCCGTGAGGCGGACGCGGAGAACCTGCCGTTCGCGGACAACTCGTTCGACTACGTGGTGTCGGCCATCGGCGTGATGTTCACGGCCGATCACCAGCGGGCGGCGGATGAGCTCGTCCGCGTCGCCAAGCCAGGTGGGCGGATCGGGCTGGCGAGCTGGACGCCGACCGGGTTCATCGGGCAGCTGCTCAAGACGGTCGGCCGGCATGCCGCACCGCCGCCTGGTGCGCTGCCGCCCACCCGGTGGGGCACCGAGGAGGTACTGCGGGAGTTGTTCGGAGAGCGGGTCAGCTCGGTCGAGACGACCGTTGCGAAGGTGACGCAGCGGTTCGCGTCGCCGGAGCACTTCGCCGACTTCTTCCTGACGTACTACGGCCCGACGTACAAGGCGGCCGAACGGCTCGACGAGGACGGCCGGCGTGCGTTCCGTGCCGACGTGATCGAGCTGGCCAAGGCGGCGAACCACGCCACCGACGGCACGCTCGCCTGCGACTGGGAATACCTGATCGCCGTCGCCACCAAGGCCTGACCGCCGCTTCCGCCGGGTCCGGTACGTTTCGACCATGACGCGAACGCCCGAATGGATCGCAGCCGGTACGGCGCTGTGCCGCAAGGCTCTCGTGGAGCTCGACGAGCCGTCGCAGTTGCCCGGCTGGACCAGGAAGCACGTTGCCGCGCACCTCGCGCTGAACGCCGAGGCGCTCGGCAACCTGGTGTACTGGGCCCGGACCGGCGAGGAGCGACCGATGTACTCCTCGCCGGCCCAGCGGAGCGCCGACATCGAGGCGGGTGCGCTTCGGCCGTCCGCTGAACTGGTCGCCTGGTTCGACGAGTCCGCGCGGATCCTGACCGAGTCGATGGCGACCCTGACCGAGCAGCAGTGGCAGGCCCGGGTCCGGACCGCGCAGGGCAACGACATCCCGGCGACCGCGATCCCGTGGCTGCGCAGCCGGGAAGTGTTGATCCATGCCGTCGACCTCGGCACCGGCGTGACCTTCGCGGAACTGCCGGACGACTTCCTCGAAGCGCTCTGCACCGATATCCGGACCCGGCGCGGCGACGTGCCGGCGGTCAGCGGGCCGCTGCCGGAGGTGGCGGCGTACCTGGCCGGGCGGCCGTATGAGAGCGTGCTCACCGCCGACGGCGCACCCGCAGAACCGCTTCCGCCCTGGTTGTAGATATCCCTGTGTAGAGATTTCTGTGTAGAGATTCCTGGGCCGGCTCCGACGTAGCAGGTGACTACGGAGGAGGAGCCCGATGACGAGGCCGGAGCAAGTTCTGCGGACGTACCTCACGCTGGTGGTGGTGTCGACGGCCGCATCGTCGATGATCTGGGGCGTCAACACGCTGTTCCTGCTCGATGCGGGGTTGAGCATCGGGGAGGCGTTCGCGGCGAACGCGTTCTTCACCGTGGGGATGGTGCTGTTCGAGGTCCCCACCGGTGTGGTCGCGGATACGGTCGGACGGCGTACGTCGTACCTCCTCGGGACGATCACGTTGATCGTGTCCACGCTGCTGTATCTGCTGTTGTGGCAGCAGACCGATGCGCCGTTCGCGGCCTGGGCGGTGGCGTCGATCCTGCTCGGACTGGGCTTCACGTTCTTCAGCGGCGCCACCGAGGCGTGGCTGGTGGACGGGCTGAACGCGACCGGGTACCGCGGCTCGCTGGACGCCGCGTTCGCCAAGGGCCAGATCGCGAGTGGTGCGGCGATGCTGGGCGGTTCGATCGGTGGCGGACTGCTGGCGCAGTGGACGAATCTCGGCGTTCCGTACGTCGTTCGCGCGGCGCTGCTCGGACTCACGTTCGTGGTGGCGTGGCGGGCGATGCACGACGTCGGCTTCACGCCGAAGCCGCGGGTGTCGGTCGTCGCGGAGATGCGCGGGATCCTGCGCTCGTCACTGGACCACGGGCTGCTGAATCCGCCGGTGCGCTGGGTGATGCTCGCCGCGCCGTTCACCGCGGGTGTGAGTGTCTACGGCTTCTACGCCGCACAGCCTTACCTGCTCGAGTTGTACGGCAACAGTGACTCGTATGCGATCGCCGGGCTGAGCGCCGGATTGGTTGCCGGTGCGCAGATCCTGGGTGGCGCGTCGGCGTCGTCCGTGGCTCGCGCGTTCCGTCGGCGTACGTCGGTCATGCTTGCCGCCGTGGGGGCGGTCGTGGTCGTGCTGGTCCTGATCGGTCTGACGACCAGCTTCTGGGCCGCGTTCGTGCTGCTGGCTGTGTGGAGTGTGCTGTTCGCGGCGGTGACGCCGGTGCGGCAGGCGTACCTCAACGAGTTGATCCCGTCGGCGCAACGAGCGACCGTGCTGTCCTCGGACAGCCTGCTCGGGTCGAGCGGCGGCGTGGTCATCCAGCCGACCCTCGGCCGGGCCGCGGATGTCTGGGGCTACGGACCGGCGTACCTCATCGGAGCCGTCATCCAGCTCCTGGCGCTGCCGTTCATCCTGCTGGCTCGCCGCTCGCAGCCGGAGAACGCCCGGCCCGGAAATGAGCGTGCCCCTGACACGGTTGCCGTCTAGCGTTGGCGCCGTGACGGTGCGGATGATTGTGCTCAACGGCGGGTCCAGCTCGGGCAAGTCCGGGATCGTGCGGTGCCTGCAGGCGGTCCTGCCGGAGCCGTGGCTGGCGTTCGGGGTGGACAGCTTCGTCGAAGCGCTGCCGGCCGCGATGCAGGACTCGGACGCGGGGATCGAGTTCAAGCCGGACGGTGACATCTCCGTCGGACCGGTGTTCCGTCAGCTCGACGCGGCCTGGGTCGAAGGCATCGTCGCGATGTGCCGGGCCGGCGCGCGCGTGATCGTCGACGACGTGTTCCTCGGCGGCGCGGGCTCGCAGCAACGCTGGCGTGACGCGCTCGGTGACGTCGAGGTGCTGTGGGTCGGCGTCCGCTGCGACGCGGCCGTCGCCGCCGGGCGTGAGATGGCCCGCGGCGACCGAGTCACCGGCATGGCCGCCCTCCAGGCCGAGATCGTCCACGAGGGCGTGAAGTACGACGTGGAGGTAGACACCACCGACACCGAATCAGTCGACTGCGCCCACACCATCGCCCGCCACCTGACTTGACCTATTCGTACCGCAGTGCCTCGGCGGCTGGGATGCGCGTGGCCAGCCGGGCGGGGAGGCTGGTAGCGAGGACGACCACGAGCACAGTTCCGACCGGGACGAGGGCGAGCGACCACCACGGGGCGATGACTCGATCCGCGCTGCTGCCGCCGGCGATCCCGTAGACGGCGACATACAGGCCGATGCCTAGCGGAATCGACAGGATCGCGGCGACCACGGCCAGGGCGGTGTGGGCACTGACCAGGCTCGCGGCGATCTGCCGGGGTGTGAGGCCGATGGTCTTCAGTACGCCGTAGTCGCGGACTCGCTCGCGGACCGACAGAAGCGCGACCGCGACCAGGGTGGTCGCGGTGATCAGGAGCAGCACGGCGTCGAGTGTGTAGACGAGGACGGGGAGCTCGCGGGGGACATCACTGACGGTGCCGGTCGTCTGCGCCTGGAGGTTCGCCTGCATCGAGAGGGCGAAGACGACCGCCGCCCCGGTGACCGCGATCGCGACCGCGAGACGGACGGCTCGGTGGCGCCTGGTGAGCAGATCCTTGAGGCCGAGCGCGAGCGGGACCGGGAGGGCGAGCCGGCTGGTCATGCGGGCAAGGCGTGACCGCGAAGCGGGCGCCGGAGCACCGGATTGGATCGCGTGCAGGACGCTGAAGCGGGTGCTGCGCCGGGTAGAGGAGCTCGCACTGCCGATCAGCACCAGCAGTACGGGGAGTGCCGCGACCAGGAGATGCCACGGATTCGCCGCAGTCGTCGGTGGACTGATCATCGTCGTCGCGCTCGGCGCTGCCAATCGGGGCGCGAGGACGACGCCGATCGCGAAACCGAGCGCCACCGCGACCAGGCCGAGTACGGCGGACTCGAGTGCGAACACAGTGGTGACTTGACGAGGTGTCACGCCGACGGCCTTCAGCAAACCGATCTCGCGGTGCTGTGCACTGGCTCGGGCCGCGACCAGGATCGCGACGACTGAGAAGACCACCGCGAGCAGGACGATCGTGTAGGTCGTCAGAACGAGCCGCGTCGGCGCTGAGTCCTGCAGGGCGCTCGCACGCTGGTCCTCCCAGGTTTCGATCGAGGCCGTCCCGGCGGGCAGCAAAGCGCCGGCGTTTCCGGCGAAGGCCGGTGCTGCCGCCGGATCGGTCAGGCGGACAGCCTGCGTCCAGCGCCGGCGAGTGGTGTCCGGTTGGATCCGCTCCAAGGTGGCGGGCGTGACCCAGGCCAGCCCGGGGTTGCGGCGCGGGTAACGGGGTTGGCCGGGGGAGACCGCGGTACCGACGACGGGAAGTTCGATCGTGCCGTCGGGAGTCGCGAGCCGCAGCGTCGTACCGACGGACAGGCCGAGTGCGTCGGCAAAGCTGCGCTCCAGCACGATCCCGTTCGCCGGTTGGGTGGATCCCTCGATCGGCACCGGCTTGTCCACCTGTGGCGGGGAGGCCGGAGCAGCGAGCTGCAACCGGTCGGGCCGACCGGATAGCGCGGCGTTCGTGATCGGCACGGGGTCGTCGCGCTCGGCGACACCGGGGAGACTCGCGATGCTGCGCGCGTCCGCGGCCGACTGCACGTTCGCGAAGACATGTGCGCCGTTCGCCGCCTCGAAGGTGCGCTGCCACGGATCACGCGCGGTCGCGCCGACCTCGAGAGCGAGCACGATCGTGGCGGCAGCGGCGCTGCAGAGCAGGACGGTGAGTGCGCTCGCGAGCAGCCGCGAGCGAATGCCGGCGAAAGCGAGCCTGACCAGGGTGATGGTCATGTCCGCCCGCCGGCGTCGAACGGCAGCGTGACCGGGCGTGCTGCCTGCAACTCGGTGTCGCCGGACACCAGTCCGTCGCGAAGGGTGATTACGCGGTCGGCAGCCGCGGCGACGCGGGCGTCATGGGTGACCAGGAGCAGGGTCTGGCCGTGGTCGCGGGCGGCGCGCAGCAGGGCGAGCACCTCGCGGGCCGACGCCGAGTCGAGGTTCCCGGTCGGCTCGTCACCGAGCAGGATGTCCGGCGTGTTCGCCAGTGCGCGGGCCAGGGCGACCCGCTGCTGCTGGCCGCCGGACAGTTGCGACGGCGCGGCGTCGTACTTGTCCCCGACGCCGAGGTCGCTCAGCAGCTTGCGGCTGTCGCCCGGGCTTCCTTGCGCCGGTGACCGACCAGCAGGAGCGGCAGTTCGACGTTCTCGAGCGCGGACAAGGTCGGCATCAGGTTGAAGAACTGGAACACGAACCCGATCCGGTCGCTGCGCAGCCGGGCCAGCGCGGTCTCGCTCAGCTGATCGATGCGCTCGCCGCCGAGCCAGACCTCGCCCGAGGTCAGCCGGTCGAGACCCGCCAGGAGGTTGAGCAGGGTCGACTTCCCGCAGCCGCTCGGTCCCATGATCGCGACGAACTCACCCCGCTCGATCGGTGAGATCGACACCGCGGACGGCGAGGACTTTCGTGTCGCCGGTGTCGTAGGTCTTCGCGAGGCCACGCGCCTCGAGCACCTGTGTCACGCTCGACCCCCCCGCATCGGCAGTCGCTGCTCGATCAGGTCGAGCCATTCGAGATCGGCTTTCAGATGCAGGACCGCGCCCTCGGCCAGGAGCTCCGCGGCGGGCCGGGCGCCGTCGGTCGCCAGCATCGCGTCGAGGTCCCGCAGAGACTGCAGATACTCCCGTCGCTGCGCCGGCGATCAGCGCCTTCGGATCGGCCAGCCCGGCCGACGCGAGGATCACCAGCTTCATGAAGAACTCGTCCTTCAGCCGCGTGCCCGGCACCGGCGTCTCGATCCAGTCCGCCAGCGCCGCCCGCCCGGACTCGGTCAGTTCGTACACGCGCTTACGCCGGTTGTCGCCGTCGACGCTCTGGCCGACGACCAGCCCGTCCCGCTCGAGCCGAGCGAGCGTCGAGTAGATCTGCCCGGCGTTGAGCGCGGGCAGCGACTCCCCGAACTCCTGCTCGAGGGTCTGCTTGATCTCGTAGCCGTACCGGCTCTCGTCGGCCAGCAGCGCAAGGAAGAGCGACCGCATGGATAGCGAGTATATATACCCGCTATCTATTGCGTCAAGGAGATGCCGTTTGGGGTTCACCGCGGACCACGGGCGGTGTTCACGTCCGGTCCGGTTGACTGTCGGTCACAACATTCCGCCCCAACGTTGTGAGGAGTAGTCGTGGATCGTCGTAGGTTTCTTCGTGCGGCCGTGATCGGTACGTCGGCCTCGGTGGCTTTCGGGTTCAGTGTGGCGCCGGAGGCGCTTGCGTTTCCCGCGCAGACCGGGCCGAGTCCGTACGGCGGCCTGGGCGCAGCGGATGCGAACGGCATCATGCTTCCGCAAGGCTTCACCAGCCGCGTGCTCGCGCGGTCGACGCAGACCGTGTCAGGCACCGGTTACACGTGGCACGGCGCTCCGGATGGTGGAGCGTGCTTCGCCAACGGCAGCGGGTGGATCTACGTGTCCAACTCGGAGCTGAGCAGCGGCCTCGGCGGTGCCAGCGCGCTGCGGTTCAACAGCAGCGGCTCGATCACCGGTGCCTACCGGATCCTGTCCGGTACGACGCGGAACTGCTCCGGCGGCGCGACGCCGTGGGGCACCTGGCTGTCGGGCGAGGAGAACGACCTGGGCTACATCTGGGAAACCGACCCAACCGGAGCGACGGCAGCCGTACGGCGTCCCGCCCTCGGCCGCTTCTCCCACGAGGCGGCCGCCGTGGACCCGGACCGGCGGGTGATCTACCTGACCGAGGACGTACCCGACGGCGGCTTCTACCGCTTCATCCCGACCGCCTGGGGCAACCTGTCCTCGGGCACTCTGCAAGTACTGCGTGAGTCCGGCGGCGCACTGTCGTGGGTCAACATCCCCGACCCGGACGGCAGCCCGACCCGGACACGGAAGCAGGTCTCGGGCATGAAGGTCTTCAACGGCGGCGAGGGCTGCTACTACCGCAACGGCACCTGCTTCTTCACCACCAAGGGCGACAACCGGGTGTGGGCCTACAACGCCGTCAACAACACGATCGCGATCGCGTACGACGACAACCTGACCAGCAACCCGCCCCTGACCGGCGTGGACAACATCACCGGCACGACCGTCGGTGACCTGTACGTCGCCGAGGACGGCGGCAACCTGGAGATCTGCATCATCACTCCGAACGACATCGTCGCGCCGTTCCTGCGGGTCACCGGCCAGTCCGGCTCCGAACTGTGCGGCGTGGCGTTCAACCCGGCCGGCAACCGCCTCTACTTCTCGTCCCAGCGGGGCACGAGCGGCTCGAGCAGCGGCGGCATCACCTACGAAGTCACCGGCCCGTTCCGCACCAGCGTCTAGGCCAACGCGGGCAGGACCTGCTGACCGAAGGTCTCGAGGAAGGGTTGCTGGTCCTGGCCGACGTGATGGAGGTAGACCTCGTCGAAGCCGAGGTCTACCGCCTCACGGACACAGTCGACGAAGCGCGCCGGGTCCGAGGAGATCACCACGCTGCGGAACAGGTCCTCGGGCCGGACGTACTTCGCCGCCAGGTCGAACTCCTCCGCGGTGGCGAGGTCCCAGCACAGCGGTGCCTCGAACAGATTCGTCCGCCATTGGTCGAAGGCGATGTTCAGCGCCTCGTCCTCGTCGGGTGCCCAGCTCACATGGGTCTGGAGAGCGAGAGGTTTGCCGTCGCCGCCGTTCTCGCGGAACGCGGCCACCATCCGCTTCAGCATCTCCGGCGGCTGCCAGATGGTCACGAGCCCGTCGGCCCATTCACCTGCCCAACGCGCGGTCGCCTCGCTCACCGCGAGAGCCAGCATCCGCGGCGGTTGCTCGGGCAGAGACCACAGCCGTGCCCGGTCCACCTTGACCAGGCCGTGGTGAGTGACCTCCTCACCGGCCAGGAGCGCGCGGATCACGTCGACGGACTCTTTCAACCGCGCATTGCGAGTGTCCTTGTCCGGCCAGGGATCCCCGGTGATGTGCTCGTTCATGAACTCACCGCTGCCGAACCCGGCCGACAAACGCGCCGGGAACATCTCGGCCAACGTCGCCAGGGCCTGCGCGACGATCGCCGGGTGGTAGCGCTGTCCCGGCGTACTCACGACTCCGACCGGAATCGACGTGGTCGCCATCGCCGCACCCAACCAGGACAGAGCGAACCCGGACTCACCCTGCCGTCGGCTCCAGGGCGTGAAGTGGTCCGACGACCACGCCGCCTGGAACCCCGCCTGCTCGGCCAACTGGATGTCCCGCAGCAACTGGCTGGGCGGGATCTGTTCGTGTGACGCGTGCCATCCGACGACGGGCATGCAGAACCTCCGGATCCTCGATCCGCTGGCCGGTGCCCGGGCCTGGCTCAGGCAAACCCCGCTACCCGTCGAGTAGCCCGCATCCGGTGCTGGCCTGACTGGACCAGCGGGTACAGTTGTCGGGTGCTGACGGCGAAGGGAGCGGCGACGCGCGGACGGATCGTGGACGCGGCGGCCGCGGAGATCCGGGAACGTGGTGCCGCGTCGGTGCGGCTCGACGACATCGGGCGGCGCAGTGGGACCGGGAAGAGTCAGCTGTTCCATTACTTCCCCGAGGGTAAGGAGCAGTTGCTGCTCGCGGTGGCCGAGCGCGAGGCCGACCGGGTGATCGAGGACCAGGAGCCGCAGCTCGGGCAGCTGACCTCCTGGGACGCGTGGCAGGAGTGGCGGGACGTCGTCGTCGAGAAGTACCGGCGCCAGGGCGTGCACTGCCCGCTCGGTGTGCTGATCACCGAGATCGGCCGGCACACCCCGGCCGCGCAGGCGGTGACCGGCAAGCTGCTCGCCCAGTGGCAGGGCCGGATCCGGTCCGGCATCGAGGACATGAAAGCGGCGGGCGAGATCCGCGCGGAGGTGGACCCCGACCGGGCCGCGGCCGCGTTGATCGCCGCGATCCAGGGCGGGGTCACCATCCTGATGTCGTCGGGCTCGTCCAAGCACCTCGAGTACGCCTTGGACCTCTGCCTCGACTATCTCCGCGTCAGGTCCAGTTGACGACCGGCGGGCGGTATCCGGCGGGCTTGTCGCCGACCTTCGTGCCCGGGCTGACCAACCAGCCCTGGTACTCCGGCGTGAACATCCGGTAGACCGACTCCGGCGGTACGGCGCTCGCCTCGTCGAGAGCGGCCCGCAACTCCGCCGGGAGTTCGAAGTCGAGTGCTCCCAGGCTGCTGTCCAGCTGTTCCGGGCTGCTCGCGCCCACGATGGCCGAGGCAATGCCGGGTTGGGTGGCGACCCAGTTCAGCGCGACCTGGGCCATCGTCACGCCCAGCTTGTCCGCGACTGTCTCAACGGTCTTCAGCAGCGCCCAGTGCCGGTCGGTCCACGTTCGGACGGGTGCGCCGTCGCCGGTCAGACGACCTGCACCGGCCACGCCCTGGTCGGTGTTGCGGTACTTCCCGGTGAGGAAACCACTGCCGAGCGGGCTCCACGCCGTGATGCCGAGGCCCAGCTGTTGGCCAACCGGGACGTGCTCGGTCTCGATCGTCCGCTCGACCAGGGAGTACGGCAGTTGCAGGCTGACCATCGGTGTGAGTCCGTGCGCATCGGCCAGGGTTTGTGCGCGGGCGGCGTACCAGGCCGGTACGTCGGACAGGCCGCCGTACCGGATCTTGCCTGCGGTGGTGAGGTCGTCGAATGTGCGCAGGACCTCTTCGACCGGAGTGATCCGGTCCCAGGTGTGCAGGAGGAACAGGTCGACGTAGTCGGTCCGCAGGCGGCGCAGGGAGGCCTCGACCGCGCGGATCATGGCCTTGCGGCCGTTGCCGCCCGCGTTCGGATCGCCGGCGTCGACGCTGTTGGTGAACTTGGTGGTGAGCACCATCCGGTCCCGGATCCCGGCCTCCTGGATCAGGGTGCCGAGGATCGTCTCGCTCTCACCGGCGGTGTAGAAGTCGGCCGTGTCGATGAAGTTGCCGCCGGCATCGACGTACCGGCGGAAGATGGGGCGCGCCTCGTCCTCGGTCCTGCCGTACGCGGCGTGGAAGCCGCCGGTGCCGAAGTTCATCGTGCCCAGTGCCAGCCGGCTCACCCGCAGCCCGGACCGGCCCAGTAGGTAGTAGTGATCAAGTGCCATGCCGTCATCGTTGCTCGCAGGAAATGGACCCACAAGTACAGAAACCGGGTGACCGTCCGAGCGTAGGGCGGATCTGAAAGGCTGGGTGTCGACGGCTACGAAGGGGATCGCGTGGTGGATGGGCTCTCGGATCAGCAGCGGATGGTGCTCGGGCGGTTGGCTGAGGTGGCTGTTCCGGCGGATGCGTTTCCTTCGGCGGCTGACGTCGGTGCGGTCGCGTTCGTCGAGCGGGTGCTCGCGGAGGATCGGCCGGATTGGCGACCGCGGGTGGAGCGGGCGTTGGAGGTGGCCGGAGACGAGCCCGACCTCGACCTGGTGCTCGCGGACGAGGACGGCGCGTGGCTCGTCCGGCTGGTGGTGCAGGGGTACTACGCCGGTGACGGGCACATTCCCGATGCCTATGGCAACCAACCGCCGGGGTGGGCCGCGGTCGGCTGGGAGCCCGGCGGCGGGCCGGTGGTGCGGACCGAGTTGGCGATCACGCCGCCTTCGGCCTTGGCAGATCGGTACGACGCGATCGTCATCGGCTCGGGTGCGGGTGGTGGTGCGGCCGCTCAGGTGCTCGCCGAGTCGGGCCGGTCGGTGCTCGTCGTCGAGACCGGGCGTTACCCGACGACGGCGTC
This sequence comes from uncultured Actinomycetota bacterium, assembly GCA_963748245.1. Taxonomy (GTDB): domain Bacteria; phylum Actinomycetota; class Actinomycetes; order Propionibacteriales; family Kribbellaceae; genus Kribbella. The sequence continues at coordinate 350,013 of CAVVIA010000001.1, forward strand.
GCTGACCCACGACCATCTGCGCAACCCGCGTTCCTGGTCCGCGCTACCCGCTCCGACCGACCCGGATCCGCACGGTCGGCCACGTGTCTCAGTCGTTGACGGCGTACGACGTTCCGTCCTGCCGCCGGACCCAGGTTGGGGCAACAACGCCTTCACCGTCGGCGGCGGCACCCGGGTGTACGGCGCGCAGGCGTGGCGGTTCGTGCCGCGCGACTTCACGATGGCCGGCACCTACGGGGTTCCGGCTGGGAGCGGCTTGGCGGACTGGCCGATCACGTACGACGACCTGGAGCCGTACTACAGCCTCGCCGAGCAGCGGTTCGGCGTCAGTGGTGGGGGAGTGGACCCTTGGCATGACGCGCGGTCGATCCCGTTGCCGATGCCTGCCTTGCCGCGGACCGGGCCGGGTCAGCTCCTCGCGGCTGCGGCCGATCGGTTGGGTTGGGGGACTCTCGACGTACCGCTGCTGATCAATTCGGTCGAGTACCAAGGCCGGGCGGGCTGTGTGCGGTGTGGGCAATGTGTCGGCTTCGCCTGTCCGGTCGAGGCCAAGGGCGGGACGCACAACACCGCATTGCCCGCGGCACTCGCGACCGGCCGGTGCACATTGGTGACCGAGACGACGGCTGAGCGGTTGGTGACGTCTCCGGATGGCCGAGTCGTCGGGGTTGCGTTGGTCGGAGACGACTCCGGCCGCGTGTGGCGTCGTACCGTGAGCTGCGCAGAGGTGATCGTGGCTGCGGGCGCGACCGAGACACCACGCTTGCTGCTCAACAGCGCGCACGACGGTGAGCCGGATGGGCTCGGCAACAACCAGGACCAGGTCGGGCGGTATCTGCAGGCGCATGTGTACGCCGGTGCGGTCGGACTGTTCGACGACGAGGTGGTCGATCTGGTCGGTCCCGGGGTGTCGATCGCGACGTGCGACTTCCGGCACGGCAACGACGGGCTGGTGGGCGGCGGGATGCTGGCGAACGAGTTCGTCCCGACGCCGGCCGCGACGTACGACTATCTGACGGCGGCAGGGCTGATCCCGCGGGCCGGCGCGGCCGGGAAGCAGGCGATGCGACGTGAGGCGCGCCGGATGATGCGGGTGGTCGGCCCGATCCAGGAGGTCACGTCAGCGGAGTCCCGGGTGCGGGTGGATCCGGCGGTCGTGGACCGGTTCGGGAACCCGGTCGTGGTGCTCAGCGGGTCGATCCATCCCGAGGACGTCAGGGCGCAGGCGTTCATGAGCGAGAAGGCTCGGCAGTGGCTGGTCGAGGCCGGTGCGGTGCGGACCGCGGTTGGCGGCGTGGGCAGTACGCAGCAGGCGAGTGCGGGTCAGCATCAGGCGGGTAGTTGCCGGATGGGTGACGATCCGAGCCGCTCGGTCACCGACCCGTACGGGCGGGTCTGGGGGCACGAGAACGTGTGGATCGCCGATGCCTCGACGCATGTGACCAACGGTGGGGTGAACCCGGTGCTGACCGTCCTGGCCAACTCACTCCGCATCACCGAACACCTGACCGCCTGACACGGTGATCGGTCAGCCGAGAACGGGGGAAGGGGAGACGCTGACGCGGTGGTCGGTCAGCCGAGAACGGGGGAAGGGGAGATGCTAACGCGGTGGTCGGTCAGCCGAGGACGCGGGAGATGCCGACGCCGCTGCGGGCGTCGCGGCCGTACTTCGCCACCTCGGCGGCCAGGTCCAGCCGCCCGACACCGGCCTTCTGCCGGTCCTCGTCGGTGAGCAGGTCCGCCGGGATGATCCAGACGATCTCGAACTCCAGCCCGTTCGGGTCCTTGCCGTACAGCGATTTGGTGGTGCCGTGGTCCGACGCGCCGACCAGCGCGCCGGCGTCGCGCAACGTCGCGGCCAGGTCCTCGAGGTCGCCGAGCGTGTCCACTTCCCAGGCGAGGTGATAGAGCCCGACCGTCGTCTGCCCGGCGCCGGACGGACCGGCCTGGGCACCGAGCTCGAACAGCCCGAGGTCGTGGTCGTTGGTCGATCCCGGTGCGCGCAGGAACGCCGCACCCTGGAACGAGTCCCCGGTCTCGGTGTAGCCGAAGCCGAGCACGTCGCGGTAGAAGGCGACGCTCGCGGCCAGGTCGCGCACGAACAGCACCGCGTGGTTCAAGCGGAAGATCGCCATCACGTACTCCGTTTCGTCGGCTGCACTTCCGATGATAGTTGAAAGCTCAACTTAAGACCAGAGGGACTAGCGGCGCGGCCTCCGGCGCTGACCTCCGCGGCGCTCCGGCGCCTTGGCCGGCTTCTGCGCGGACTTCTGCGCGGACTTCTGGGCAGCCTTCGGGGCGGACTTCGGAGTGGCCTTCTCGGTGGGCGCAGAGCCTCGGCTGGTGTTGGCGGTGCGGCCGCGGACGATGCCGATGAACTGCTCCATCAGCTCGGTCGTCTCCTCCTCCGGCCACGACAACGCGACCCCTGACTCCGGCGCGTCCACGAGCGGCCGGAAGGTGAGGTCCCGCCGGTGATGCAGCCGCGCGAGCGACTGAGGTACGACGAGCAGTCCAGTGCCGGCCGCGACGAGTGCGATCGCATCCGCGGTCGTCGCCGGCCGCTCATCGATCAGCCGCCCGGGTGGCCGCTCCCAGTCGAGTACGTCGTCCAGCGGATGCAGCATGAGTTCGTCGGCGAGATCCTCGGCGGTCACCTCTTCGACCGCCGTCACGACGTGATCCTTCGGGACCACGACGACCGTCGTCTCGACGTACAAGGGAATCGCGTGCAGACCGGTCCGGTCGATCGGCAACCGCAGCAGGGCGGCATCCGCCTCGTGGTTCCGGACCAGCGCGACGGCGTCCGCGGCCGCGACCTGGATCAGATCGAGCGGGATCCGGGGTGACCGCTCCTGCCAGATCCGCGCCCATTTGGCGGGCGTCACCCCCGGGACATACCCGAGCCTGAACGACGTACGCGACCCGGTCACGAGGTCAGGTTACCGGGTGTGATCAGCGCGGGCGCACCCGCTCGCTACCCTTGCGCCATGACGTCCCGTAAGGCAGTCCAGACGATGAAGCCCGCCACGGCGGCGAAGAAGCTGGGCGTGTACCTCCAGGCCACTCCGCCGGACTTCCAGGAGGGCGTCGTGTCCCGCGACGAGCTGAACGCGCTGCAGGCCGATCCGCCCGAGTGGCTGCGCGACCTCCGCCGCGACGGCCCGCATCCGCGGTCCGTGGTCGCCGCCAAGCTGGGCGTCTCCATCAGCGGCCTGGCCCGCGCCGGGATCACCGAGGCCCTCACCAGCGAGCAGATCGAGGACATCAAGTCGGAGAACCCCGACTGGCTCGAGCACGAACGCGGCATCCAGGCCGATGTCCGCAGGGAAGCAGCCCGGGCTGAAGGAGGAAGCCCGCGAGGAGTAATACTCCCGGGGAGCCGCGAGCCTGTCAGGGCTTGTCGGCGGTTTCTGCTGCGTTCGCGGCCTCGACCGTGGCTGCGTAGCTGGCCAGCAGGCGGAGTCGTTCGTCGGTGGGGGAGTTGGGCTCGGCGGTGTAGGAGTACAGGGTCCAGCCGGGGTTGGCGGGCAGCTCCATCGCTTCGTAGCTGAGCTCGAGCTCGCCGACGACCGGGTGGTGGATGCGTTTCAGTCCGGTCCGGTGGAAGCGGACGTTCTGCGCGGCCCAGCGGGTGCGGAAGTCCTCGCTGCGGGTGGCGAGCTCGCCGATGAGGTCGGTCAGGCCCTTGTCGTGCGGGTTGCGGCCGGCGTAGCTCCGCAGGGTGGCGACGATGTCGTCCGCGTTGCGGTCCCAGTCCGGGTAGAACGTCTGGGCGTCGGGGTTGAGGAAGAAGTAGCGGGCGTTGTTGGCCGGCCGGACCGGGTCGTTCAGGAGAGGTGCGTACAGGGCGCGACCGAGCGGGTTGGCCGCGATGAAGTCCATCCGCTCGTTCCGCACCCAGGTCGGCGCGCCGGTGATCGCGTCCAGGAACCGCTGCAGGCTCGGCCGGATCTGCGGTTCGGGCCGTACGGCGGCCCGGCGCCGCCGGCTCGGACTGGTCCGGGCCTCGCGGGCAAGGTTGAACAGGTGCGTGGTCTCCGCCTCGTCCAGCCGCAGTACGCCGGCGATCGCATCCAGGACCTCGTCGGACACCCCGGCCAGATCGCCGCGCTCGAGGCGCGCGTAGTAGTCGACGCTCACCCCGGCGAGCAGCGCGACCTCCTCCCGCCGCAGCCCGGGCACGCGCCGGTGCCCGCTGACCGGCAGGCCGGCCTGATCGGGGGTCACCTTGGCGCGCCGGGAGCGGAGGAACTCACGGACCTCGGTTCGACTGTCCATGCCGCCAGCGTAGATCCCGGTGACGGAACGTGGCAGGCACTGTCAGACCCCCTTTGGCGATCCGCGAAGGGGGTACTCGCAGTCCATGGATCAGGAGCGCCTTCCTGAGGCACGGGAAGAGGGGTTTGCTGGGGGCAGCGAAAGGAGATTCATGAGCACCTGGTTGATCACTGGCTGTTCCACCGGACTCGGGCGGGCTCTCGCCGAGGCGGTGCTTGCCGCCGGCCACAATGCCGTCGTCACCGCCCGCGACCCCGGCACGGTCGCCGACCTGGCGGAGAAGTACCCCGGTACGGCGCTCGTCCAGCAACTCGACGTCACTGACCATGATCGGATTCGGGCCGTCGCCGGCGAGGCCGAGGCTCGCTTCGGCGGGGTCGACGTCCTGGTGAACAACGCCGGATACGGGTATCGCGCCGCCGTCGAGGAGGGTGACGAGGCCGACGTCGCGCAGTTGTTCGCGACCAACGTCTTCGGGCCGGTCGCGATGATCAAGGCCGTCCTGCCCGGCATGCGGCAACGCCGTAGCGGAGCGATCGTCAACGTCTCGTCCATCGGTGCCAGGATCTGCCCGCCGGGTTCGGGCTACTACTCCGCGACGAAGGCCGCGCTCGAGGGGCTGTCCGGCTCGCTGCAGAAGGAGCTGGAGCCGCTCGGCATCACGGTCACCATCGTCGAGCCGGGCGGGTTCCGGACCGACTTCGCCGGGCGTTCGCTGTCGCAGTCCGCGGAGGCCATCGCGGACTATGCCGACACCGCCGGCAAGCGGCGCAAGGAGAACGACACGGTCCACGGCACCCAGCCCGGCGATCCCGCACGCGCCGCGCAGGCCATCCTGACCGTGCTCGCCGAGCCGGCTCCGCCGAAGTTCCTGGTCCTCGGCCAGGACGCGTTCGCGGCGATCAACGGGGTGCTCGACGCCGACCGCAAGCAGCTCGAGCAGTGGAGTCAGCTCAGTACCGCTACCAACTACGACAGCTGAGAGACACATCATGCAGACAGTCACGCTGAACAACGGCGTCGAGCTACCCATCCTCGGGTTCGGCGTCTACCAGATCCCGGCGGAGCAGACCGAGCAGGCGGTGAGCGACGCGCTCGCCGCCGGCTACCGGTCGATCGACACCGCGGCCGGCTACCAGAACGAGGAAGCCGTCGGCCACGCGATCGCGAAGAGCGGCATCCCGCGGGCCGAGCTGTTCGTCACGACCAAGCTCTGGATCCAGGACTCCGGCGAGGAGAACACCAAGCGGGCGTTCGAGACCTCGATGAGCCGGCTCGGCCTGGACTATCTCGACCTGTACCTGATCCATCAGCCGTACGGCGACTACTACAGCGAGTGGCGCGCGATGCAGGACCTGCACCGCGAGGGCCGGATCCGGGCGATCGGCGTCTCGAACTTCCCGCCGGACCGGCTGGTCGACCTGATCCAGAACAACGAGATCACGCCGGCGGTCAACCAGATCGAGACGCATGTGTTCCACCAGCGCCACGAGGAGCAGGAGCTGATGCGTCGGCACGGCGTACAGCTCGAATCGTGGGGTCCGTTCGCCGAGGGGCGGAACGACCACTTCGCGAACCCGGTCCTGACCGGGATCGGCGCGTCGTACGGCAAGTCCGTCGCCCAGGTCGTGCTGCGCTGGCTGGTTCAGCGCGGTGTCGTCGTGATCCCGAAGTCCGTCCGTCCCGACCGGATGGCGGAGAATTTCGACATCTTCGACTTCGAGCTCTCCGAGGACGACCTGACCCGGATCGCGACCCTCGACACCGGCGCCAGCCAGTTCTTCGACCACCGCGACCCCGAGGTGGTCAGCCGCCTCGGCGCGGTCCGGATGAACTGAATGTCCGCATCCCGACCACGGTCCCGCCGCTCGTTTCTCGCCTTGACTGCTGCCGGGGCACTGACCGCGTGCTCCTCGACGTCGTCAGTGCCCTCGGCAACAACGCCCCGACCAGGGAGCGCCCTCGTCATGTACTTCTCCCGCGCCGGCGAGAACTACCACTACGGCGGCCGCCGGACTCTGGAGGTCGGCAACACCCAAGTGGTGGCGGAGATGGTGAGAGACCTGATCGCCTGTGACGTGCACCGGATCGAGGCCGCCGACCCGTACCCGGCGGGGTACGACGAGACCGTCGCCCGCAACGTCCGGGAGCAGAACGACGACGCACGCCCGGAGATCGCCAACCCGCTTCCGTCGATCGACCAGTACGACGTACTCCTGCTCGGCAGCCCGATCTGGAACGTGCGGCCGCCGATGATCATGTCGACGTTCACCGAAGCCCACGACTTCGCCGGCAAGACGGTCTACCCGTTGACCACCCACGCCATGAGCGGGCTGGGCCGGGCCGTCGAGGACTACACCGCCACGTGCTCCGGCGCCACCCTCGGCGAAGGCCTGGCGATCCAAGGCGAGACGGTGCGATCCGCCCGCCCGCAGGTCGAATCCTGGCTCCGCCGGATCGGGTTGCTCAGCGAGTAGTGCTTGGTGACCGGACCATGTAGACGTCGATCGGGTCCTGGTCTTCCACGGTGAAGCCGTGGCGTTCGTAGAGGCGTTGGGCGGGGCTGCCTTGGAGGACGTTCAGGCGGACGGGCACGCCGTCGGCGTCGAACTGCTCGAGCAAGGTGCGCAGGACGGCCGAGCCGAGGCCACGGCCCTGGAGGTCCGGAGCGAGGTAGAAGTGCTCCAGCCAGCGCCCGTCCTCGGCCGGGCGGACGGTGACGCAGCCCGCGAAGGCGCCGTCGGCCACGATGACCGACGTGTGCTGTGGTGAGAACGAGTCCCGCAGGCGCTGACGGACCCGATGCTCGTCGTACCGCCCCAACCGCTCCAGGTCCGGGCGCATCACCGTCGCCCGCAGCTCCGCGATCGGCTCGACATCGGCCGGCTCGGCGGGACGCAGCGCCCACTCCACACAACGGCCCCAAGCCTGCGGCACCTCGCCCGTCGGCGCACTCGTATCCACGGCCGGAAGTATCTCAAGTGACCCTCTGGGTTCTGACACTAGGACCGGGGGTGGTGGCGGTGCAGATCGTCGAGAGCAGTGTGGTGGGGACTCGGTGCGCGGTGTTGCGGTGCAGGCGTCGTGGTGGCGGGCCGGTCGTCGTGGTGTTCCCGATGGTGCATGTGGCGACGCCGGAGTTCTACCGGGAGGTCGAGCGCCGGCTGCGGGAGTGCGACCTGCTGGTGGTCGAGGGGATCATCGGCGACTCGGCGGTCGGTGGCGCGCTGATGGCGACGTACAAGGTGATCCCGGCCAACGACGACGCGGGGCTGGTCGAGGACGACATTCCGTACGGCGACCTCGGTGTGCCATTCGTGACGCCGGACATGACCGGGCACGAGAAGATCGAGGTCGCGGTCGTGTACGGCGCGGGCCACGTACCGGGCATCCTCCGCGGCCTCTACAAACTCGGTTACCGGGTGGTCAGCGCTGACTGGGTGATGGCCGTCCCGGCCGAGTGAGTTAACGGTCGGTTCTGAAAACTTATCAACGTTTTCTGCTCAGTGGTTGACGTCACCAGGGCGCTGCGCGGTACTTTCGGTCCTGACCGTAAAGGCTGTGGAGGTCCGATGAAGATCAACCGTCTCGTGGTTCCGCTGACCGCGTTCGCCGCGGCTGCCGCACTGACCGCCTGTGGCGGCTCGGGGGAGGAGTCGTCGACCAAGCCGGTCACCGTGTGGATGTATCCGGTCATCGCCGACGAGAAGGCGGCTACCGCGTACTGGTCGCAGATCGAGAAGGACTTCGAGGCGGCCAACACCGACGTCGACCTGCGCATCGAGCAGCAACCCTGGTCGAACCGGGACCAGAAGCTCGCCACCGCGTTCTCCGGCGGCAAGGGCCCGGACGTGCTGCTGCTCGGACCCGACCAGATCCCGCAGTTCGTCAGGACCGGTTCGCTCGAGCCGGTCGACAAGGTGCTCGAGGCGGACAAGGCGAAGTTCCTGCCCGGTGCGCTGAGCGCGCTGACCGTCGACGGCAAGTTGTACGGCGTGCCGATCTATCACACCGTCACGACCACGCTCTACAACAAGAAACTGCTCGCCAAGGCCGGCATCACGAAGCCGCCGGAGACCTGGGCCGAGATCAAGGCGGCCGCGCCGAAACTCAAGCAGGCCGGCGTCGCCACGCTGGACTACTCGGCCTCACCGGAGACCTCGCTGAACCTCAGCTTCTACCCGCTGCTCTGGCAGGCCGGCGGCTCGGTGTTCGCCGAGGACGGCAAGACGGTCGCGTTCAACCAGGCTCCCGGCGTCGAGGCGCTCACCTTCATCAAGGAGCTGTACGACATCGGCGGGATCCCGAAGAGCAGCCTGACCAACGCCAACATCGTCGCCGACCAGGCACTCGGCAAGCAGCAGGTCGCGATGGGGTTCACCAACACGCTGATCGACGCCAAGACGGTGAACTCGAGCTGGGGTGCCGCCAACGTGATCGTCGGCGCGCCGCTGGAGAACAAGAAGCGGGTCGGGTTCGGGCTGCCCGGCGGTCTCGCGGTCAACGCGGGTTCGAAGAACATCGAGGGCGCGGAGAAGTTCCTCGGCTTCATGACCCAGCCGAAGCAGGTCATCAGCCTCGGGACCGCGTCGAACTACCTGTCGCCGCGCACCGACGCGCCGGTGCCGGCCTCGGACGAGCAGGCGAAGAAGTTCGAGGAGGCCTTGCAGTTCGCCTTCCACGGCGAGGTGAACCCGGCCGCCCGGCAGGTGATGGCGCTGCTCGCCGTCGAGATCCAGGCCGCGCTGACCGGCAAGAAGACACCGCAGCAAGCGCTCGACGCTGCGGCGAAACAGGCCGACGAACTGCTGTCGAGACAGCGTTGAGCCAGCGATGAGAGTGGTCGACGTCAACCGGATCCTCGGGCCGGTTCCGGTGGGCGACGTACCGAGTCGAGACGTGCCCGGGCTGCTGGCCGAGCTCGACCGGTTGGCCATCGACGCGGCGTGCGTGGTCCATTCGCACGCACTCCACTACGACCCGCTCACGCCGGCCGACGTGCCGGAGCATCCGCGGTTGACGAGCGTGCCGGTCGTCGTACCCGGACCGCTGGGGACGCCGGTGCCAACCGGTGCGCGTCTGGTGCGGATGTGTCCGGCTGAGCACCGGTTCGCATTGGCCGGGCCGCAGGGGCTCGCGCTCGCGCGAGAGCTTGCCGAGGGCAACATCACCGTGCTGCTCGGATGGGAGTCGACGAGTCCCGCGGAGATCCACCGGCTCGCGACCGAGGTGGCCGGGCTGCGGATCGTGCTGATCAACACCGGCTATCGCGCGTTGCGGGAGCTCGCCGATCTGATGGACGCCCACTCGGAAGTCCGGGTGGATACGGCATCGCTGTGCGGTCATCTGCAGGTCGAGTGGATGGCCAACCGGTACGGCGCGCACCGGGTGCTGTTCGGCACCGGGGCGCCCGAGACCGACGACGCCGGCCCGCGGTTCCAGCTCGATCACCTCGAACTGCCCGAGCCGGACGCCGAGCTGATTGCCGGAGGCAACATCCTGGAGCTGCTCGGATGACGCAGATCATCGACGCGCACGGGCATCTCGGCGGGTGGTTCGCGTTCGCGATCGCGGACAGCTCGACCGAGAGCCTGGTCCGGGTGATGGACGGCTGCGGCGTCGCCACCATGTGCGTCTCCCATCTGCTCGCGATCGGGCCCGACTCCCGGGCCGGCAACGCGCTGCTGCTGGACGAGCTCCAGAAGTATCCGGGCCGCTTCCTCGGGTACGCCGTCTACGACCCGCACGACCCCGAGGCGCCACAGCGGACGGCCGACCTGCTCGCGACACCCGGCGTGATCGGGCTGAAGCTGCACCCCGACACCCATCAGCATCCGCTGGACGGACCCGGCTACGCGCCCGCGTTCGAGCTTGCCGCCGAGCACGGCGGAATCATCCTGGCGCACGGCATGTACGGCTCGCCCTGGTGCGACCCGGCGCGGTTCGCGCAGGTCGCCCCGCGCTACCCGTCGGTCGAGTTGCTGATGGGCCACGCCGGGCTGTTCCCGGCCGGACTTCCCGCGGCCGCCGAGGTCGCCACGCAGAACCCGAACGTCACGCTCGAGATCTGCAGTTCGCGACTGACCGCGCGGCACGTGGCCTGGCTGGTCGCGGCGGTCGGTGCGGATCGGATGGTGTTCGGATCCGACGCGCTGTTCCTGGATCTGCGGGTCGGGCTGGGGCGGGTGATGCTCGCGCCGATCGAGCCGGCGGACCGCGACCAACTGCTGTTCGGCACCATGACGAGGCTCCTGGAGGCGGTTCGATGACGCTCGCTCTGGACGGCGGTACGCCGGTACGACGGGCAGCCTGGCCGAGCTGGCCGCCACCGGCGACGCAGGAGCAACGCGACCTGCTGCTGGAGGTGCTCGACAGCGGCGCGTGGGGAGCCACGTCGGGCACGAAGGTCAACGAGTTCACCGAGGCGTTCACACGTTCGGTCGGAGCGTCGTACGGCGTCAGTGTCGTCAACGGAACCGTCGCGCTCTTCCTCGCCCTGCGAGCACTGGGTGTCGGCCGGGACGACGAGGTGATCGTGCCCGCATACACGTTCGTGGCCAGCGCGACCTCGGTCGTCCTCGCCGGTGCCAGGCCGGTGATCGCGGACGTCACGCCGGACACGCTGCACCTCGATCCGGTCGCGGTCGGCCGGCTGATCGGCCCGCGCACGAAGGCGATCATGCCCGTCCATCTCGCCGGTGCACCGGCGGATGTCGAGGCGCTCAGGCAGTACGGCGTACCGATCGTCGAGGACGCGGCGCAGGCGCACGGCGCGACGTGGCACGGCCGGCCGGTGGGCACGCTGGGAGATGCCGCGTGCTTCAGCTTCCAGTCCAGCAAGGCGATGACGGCCGGCGAGGGCGGGCTGATCGTCACTGACGACGAGGAGGTCTACCGGCGGCTGTGGGCGTTCCACAACGTCGGCCGCAGCCTGGAGGGCGGGTGGTACGAGCACCCCGATGTCGGCTGGAACCTGCGGATGACGGAGTTCCAGGCCGCCGTACTGATCCCGCAACTCGCCACCCTCGACGAGCAGGTCGCGACCCGGGAACGCTCGGTCGGGTTCCTCCGCAAGCACGGTCTGGACATCCTTCCCGAACCGGCCGGCACGACCAGGAGCAGTCATCACCTGGCGCTGCTGAGATATGACCCGCGTGAGTACGGCGGCCGCGGCAAGGCCGACTTCGTCGCGGCGATGGCTGCCGAGGGGATCCCGCTGGATTCCGGCTATCGCTCGTTGTCCCGCGAGGACGCACTCCGGCCCTATACCGACCTCCGGCCTTGCCCGGTGGGGGAGGCGGCCGAGGACTCCGTCGTCTGGATCCGGCAGAGCCTGCTGATGGCCGGCGAGGAGGACCTGGCCGACATCGTCACCGCGATGATCAAAGTTCAGCAGGCATTCTCCCGGCGCTGAGGGTACGCCGGACGGCCGCGCGCAGCGACCGTGGTGACAGGTCGGTGAGCACGGCGGAGACATAACCGTCCGGACGGATCAGCCAGGCCTCGCCGGGACGTGCCCCGAGCACGGCGTCGTCGAGGCCCAGGTCGGTCAGGCTGAGTTCGGTGAGGGTGGGGACGCGATATGGCCCGGCAACGGGCTCGACGGATGAAGTTGTCAGGAGCAACAATCCGTCGCGGACCAGTTCGCGCAGCCGCCGACCGCCGGTCACGGGTGCGTCGGGAATCAGGATGCCGGGACCAGGTGCCGGCAGTTGACCGCGGGCCGGCCGGCCGCGGAACGGGCGCGTCGCGTCGGCGGTGGTGAGCGGCGAATCGACGTACCAGAAGGGCTCGGCGAAGCGGCCCGAGTCCACGTCGACCACCTTGGCCGGATCGGCGACGGCGGCGTCGAGGAGAGCACGTCGCCGCGACCAGTGCGCCTCGTCCGGCGGCGCCAGGAATCTCATCGTCGCGCTGGTGACCTCGAGGTTCTCGACCGCGGCCGCGTGCCGTTCGAGGTGGTAGGTCTCGAGGAGTTCCTCCGGCGCCCAGCCGCGCAGGACGAACGCGAGCTTCCAGGCCGCGTTCTCGGCATCCGGGACCCCGGAGTTCAGACCGCGGGCGCCGAACGGGGCGTACAGATGCGCACAGTCCCCGGCGAGCAGCACCCGGCCGACCCGCATCCGGTCCGCACACCGCGACTGGAACCGGTACACCGACTGCCACACGATCTCGTACGGGCGCTCACCCACGATCTGCCGGATCCGCGCGTCCAGCCGCCCGTCCGAGCGCTCCGCATCCGCGTCGAAGTCCTCGGGCACCTGCCAGTCGATCCGGTACCTCGAGTCCGGGCACGGGTGGATGAGGACCTGGCGATCCGGGTTCCAGACCGGGTCGAAGTAGAACCGTCGCTCGTTCTCCCACCCAGGCAGGTCCGCCCGGATGTCGCAGATCAGGAACCGGTCGTCGAAGCTCTCGCCCTCGAAGGTCACCCCGAGCTGCTGCCGGAGTGTCTCGGCCCGCGCGCCGGCGCACAGTACGGCGTACGAAGCCTGCAACGTCCCGGCGTCACTGGTCAGCGTCACGCCGGTGCTGTCCTGCGTGATCCCGGTGACCTCGTGTCCCCAACGGACGTCGATCAGCGGTTGGGCGGCGATGCAGTCGTCGAGGATCGCCTCGGTGCGGCTCTGCGAGATGTTCACGCACGGCGGTAACGCCGAGCGGCCGGGATCCGCGAACGACCAGGAGAACAGCTCGCGATCGCGGTAGAACGTGCGTGCCGTCGTCCACGCGAGACCTTCGCGGGCGATCCGGTCCGCACCGACCGAGGCCCAGATGTCGAGGACGTCCCGTTGCTGGCAGATCGACTTCGAGCCGACGACGTCCCGGGCCGGCCGCTGGTCGAGCAGGATCACCCGGATGCCCCAACGGGCCAACAGCAACGCAGTGGTCTGCCCGACCGGTCCGTTGCCGATCACCGCGACCGGAGTGCCGTCACGCAAGGCTGTCCCACACCTCGCGGTCGCGTTCGGCGGTCCAGATCCGCGGCCAGTCGATGCCGTCCAGTTCGTCCCACAGACGCTGGACGTCGAACGGCAGGCAGTGCTCGAAGATCGGCCAGCGACCGTACTCCGGGGCCAGCGCCTGATGCGCTTCCTGGAACGCCTCGGCCACTGTTCCACCGCGCGAGTGCACCGCCCCGACCTTCTCCCGCAGCACGAGCAGGAAGTGCCGGGTCTGCTCGATCGCGGCGTCGACCGCCTCCCGTCCACGCGGTACGGCGCCACGGCCGCCGACGAGGACCTCGGCCTCGAAGGCCTTCACCCGGTCGAGCGTCCCGGTCGACCAATCGCGGTGGAAGGCGTCGCCGGTGTAGAGCGCGGCCTGCGCCTCGACCAGATCACCGGCGAACAGGACGCGATGGCGGGGGAGCCACGCGACGATGTCGCCGGCGGTGTGGCCGCGGCCGCAGTACTGGAGGACCAGTTCGCCGCGTTGCCCGCCGAGGTCGATGGTGAGCCGATCGGAGAAGGTCAAGGAAGGCCAGGTGAGCCCGGGGATCGAGTCCGGCTCCTTGAACAGTCGCGGCATCCGGCCGAACTCGCTGTCCCAGTCCTGCCGGCCGCGTTCCTCGATCAGCTTGCGGGTGTTCTCGTGCGTGATGATCACGTCGGCGCCGAACGCGGACGCGCCCAGCACCCGCACCGCGTGGTAGTGGCTGAGCACCAGATAGCGCACCGGTTTCGTGGTGTGCTCGCGAAGCCTGTCCAGCCACTCGTGGGCGGCGACGGGCGTGGCCCTGGCCTCGAAGGCGATCAGGAAGTCCTCGGCCTCGATCGCACCCACGTTCGGATCGCCCTCCGCCGTCAGGGCGTACACCCCGTCGGCGAGAACCTCGAGTGTCTCGGTCTTCTCGGACAGATCCGCCGACGACGCGAACGGCTTCATCCAAACCTCCCAGCGCGACCGATACCTGCCATTCACCGTGACACCGGCGGCCCGATCAGTAAAGGATCGACACCATGGCTCCCAACGTCGTGGTCTTCCTCACGGATCAGCAGCGGTGGGACACCACCGGGTTGCACGGCAATCCGGTCGGGCTGACGCCGAATCTGGATCGGGTCGGGCGGGCCGGGACGCACTTCGCCAACTCGTTCACCTGCCAGCCGCTGTGTACGCCGGCCCGCGCGACGCTGCAGACCGGTCTCTACCCGACGACAGCGGGCCCACATCGCAACGGCATTCCGCTGCCCGAGGACTCCCGGACCCTCGCGCACCATTTCGGTGCCGCGGGCTACGAAACGGCGTACGTCGGGAAGTGGCATCTCGGCGACTCTGCCTCCCGCGGTCCGGTCGCTCCGGCGCAGCGCGGCGGCTACGAGCACTGGCTGGCCGCGAACGCGCTCGAACACACCTCGGACTCCTACAACACGATCGTGTACGACGACAGCGGCGCGCAGGTGAAGCTGCCCGGCTACCGCGTCGACGCGCTGACCGACGCCGCCGTCCGGTACGTCGCCCAGCCGAAGGACCGGCCGTTCTTCCTGTTCCTGTCGCTGCTCGAACCCCATCACCAGAACCGACGTGACGACTACCCGGCTCCCGAGGGGTACGAAGAGGCCTATCGCGGTGCGTGGACGCCGCCCGACCTGGCGACGCTCGGCGGGACGTCGTACCGGCAACTGCCCGGGTACTACGGGATGATCAAGCGGATCGACGAGGCGTACGGGCGGCTGCTCGACGCGTTGACCAGCCTCGGGTTGCGGGACGACACGATCGTCCTGTTCACCTCCGACCACGGGAACCACTTCAAGACGCGCAACTCCGAGTACAAGCGCTCCGTCCACGAGGCGTCGATCCGGGTCCCGACCGTCGCCACCGGAGGCATCTTCTCCGGCGGCGGTCAGGTCAACCAGTTGCTCAGCCATGTCGACCTCGCACCGACTCTGCTCGACGCCGCCGGACTGCCGGTGCCGAAGGAGATGCAAGGTCGCTCGGCGGTGCCGTTGCTGCACGACCGCAGGGCCGAATGGGGCGACGACGTCTTCGTCCAGGTCAGCGAGTCCGAGACCGCACGCGCGGTGCGGACGCAGCGATGGAAGTACGGCGTGGTCGCACCGGACTGCGATCCGGCCGCAGCCGGATCGGACCACTACGTCGAGACCTACCTGTTCGACCTGATGGCCGACCCGTACGAACTGGACAACCTCATCGGCTACCGCTCACACAGCCACGTGGCCGCCCGGCTTCGGGAGCGACTCATCAACCGGATGGTCGACGCCGGTGAAGCGCCTCCGACCATCGCGGTGAGCCCCGAGCGCGACTCGGGCCAGCTGCACATCGAGCCGGCCGAGGCCGAACTCTAGGAGGTCAGCTCTTTGAAGGCTTCCAGTGCGCGTCTGATGTTCTCGACCGAGTTCGCGTACGAGAAGCGCAGGTGGCCCTCGCCGTACGCACCGAACGACGTCCCCGGCAGGCAGGCGACACCGGCTTCCTCGAGCAGGCGGTCGGCCAGGGTCGCGGCGGACATGCCGAGCTCGGTGATGTTCGGGAACGCGTAGAACGCGCCGCCCGGCTCCACACACGACACCCCCGGTACGGCGTTCAGGCCCGAGACGATCACCTCGCGCCGCTCCCGGAACGCCTCGAGCATCGTGTCGACGTCGTCCCAGGGGCCTTCGAGGGCGGCGATCGCGGCGTGCTGGCTGAAGGCCGACGTACAGGAGACCGAGTTGATCACCAGGCGGGTGATCGGCTCGACCAGCGGCTGCGGGAACACGCCGAAGCCCAGCCGCCAGCCGGTCATCGCGAACGTCTTGGACCAGCCGTCGAGCAGGATCGTCCGCTCGGCCATCCCGTCGAGATCGAGCACGCTGTGGTGATCGCCGTCGTACCGCAGCGCCCAGTAGACCTCGTCGCTGAGCACGACCAGGTCGTGCCGGATCGCGATCTCGGCGATCGCCTCGAGCTGCTCGGGGGTCGAGGCGCTGCCGCACGGGTTGTGCGGGGAGTTGAGGATCAGCAGCTTGGTGCGCGGGGTGACCAGCGAGGCGAGTTCCTCGGGGTCGATGACGAACCCGTTCTCCTCGCGCAGCGGCACCGGAACCGGCTTCGCGCCGGCGAACGCGGCGATCGAGGCGTACATCGGGAAGCCCGGGTCCGGGTAGAGGACCTCGTCGCCCTCCTCGCACAGCGCCATGATCGTGAAGAACATGATCGGCTTGGCGCCCGGCGTGATCAGGACCCGGTCCGGCGACGTGCTCAGCCGGCCGGTGCGCTCGAGGAAGTCCGTCACCGCGGTCCGCAGTTCCGGGATGCCGGGCGCGGGCACGTAGTGCGTGTGGCCCTTGTCGATGGCCTGCTGCGCGGCGGCCGCGACATGGGCCGGGGTGTCGAAATCCGGCTCGCCGATCTCGAGGTGCACGATCTCCCGGCCGCTCGCCTCCAGGGCCTTGGCCTTGGCCAGCACCTCGAACGCAGACTCGGTCCCGAGACGTTCCATCCGCCCAGCTAGTTTCACGAGACTGAGCCTAGTCCACCGGTCGGTTACCCGCTGATAGCGCTTGCTGGGCGTGGAATCATCGGGAGCAACAGCTGGAGAGGGAGGACGGATGGCACGGGTTGCGGTCACCGGGAGCAGTGGGAAGCTCGGCCGGGCAGTCGTGGATCACCTGCTGGACAACGGCTGGGACGTGGTCGCTCTCGACCAGGCGCCACCGGCCCGGACCGGTGTCACCTCGACCCGGGTCGATCTGACCGATTTCGGCCAGACCTTCGAGGCGCTGGCCGGTGTCGACGACCGGCACGACGGTGTCGACGCGGTCGTCCATCTGGCCGCGATCCCGGCGCCGGGGCTGCGGCCGAACGCGGCGACGTTCGAGAACAACATGGTCGCCACCTACAACGTGTTCTCGGCGGCGTTGCGGGCCGGGGTGCGCAACATCGTCTGGGCGTCGAGCGAGACCGTGCTGGGTCTGCCGTTCGACGACTTCCCGCCGTACGTGCCGGTGGACGAGGAGTATCCGCCGCAGCCGAACAGCACGTACTCGCTGGTGAAGACGCTCGAGGAGGAGCTGGCCCGGCAACTGGTCCGGTGGCATCCGGATCTGAAGCTGATCGGGCTGCGGTTCTCCAACGTGATGTACCCCGAGGACTACGCGAAGTTCCCGTCCTTCGACGCGGACGCGCGGCTGCGCAAGTGGAACCTGTGGGGCTACATCGACGCCCGTGACGGCGCCCAGGCGGTCCGCAAGGCCCTCGAGTACGACGTCACCGGCACCGACGTGTTCATCATCGCCAACGCGGACACGGTGATGACCCGGCCGAACGAAGAGCTCCTGGCCGAAGTCTTCCCCGGCGTACCGGTGAAACGGCCGTTCGGCCCGAACGAGACCCTGCTGTCCATCGACAAGGCCCGCAACCTCCTCGGCTACGAGCCCCAGCACTCCTGGCGCGACTAACTGCGTCCTACAGACCGCAGACCGACTGCGGACCCGCAGGCCTTCGGGAGTGGGTGTGGTTCGCGGGAGCATTCGGGACAGCTGTGGTTCGCGGGCTCCGCTGCGTAGATGGTGCTGGTCGGAGTGGGACGCAGCTACGCGGATCCCGCGGGAAACTCTGACCCCGCGATGACGTCGATAGCTCCAACAACCGTGGTTGCCGGGTCCCTCTTGGAGCCGCCGGAGCCCTGATGGCCTCGACGAGCCGTGGTCTTCGTCGAGTCGTGGATCGTTGTCGTCGCCAGGCAGATTCTTCGACCGAAATCCACGACTCGACGACCGATCCGGCTGGGATCCCGGGATGCGGACGAAACCGGCCAGATGCTTCTGTTCTAGCTGGCTGGGCCGTACGGGAACAGCTGGTTCGGGTCGTACGCCGCCCGCACCTCGGCCAGCCGAGTAAACGTGTCCGCCGGCCAGCACATCTCGTAGACGCCCGGCACGGTCAAGCCGCCGGCGAAGTTGACGGTCATCTCGGGCGAGATCCACTGGCTGAGCGGGCCGAGCACGCCGTCGGCGGCTGCCGGCAGGACCTGCTCGAACAGGTTCGGATCGGGGACGCCGATCATCACCAGGCTGTAGGCGGCGCCGCGGCCGCCGACCGCACTGCCGTCCGGTACGTCGCGGTGCATCGCCCCGCCCAGATGCCGGAGCTCGGTGGCGATGAGAGGTAGTTGCTTGTCCGGGCCGGCGACGTCGAGGAACGTGGTGGCGAAGTCGGCGTCGACCTCGTTCAGCAGCACCGCGCGGTCCCAGGCCGCAACCGGGTCCTTGGGGTCGTTGTGGATCAGGGCGATGTCGCTCGCCGGCATCTCGCCGACGCCGCCGAGGATCGCCGTACCGGCGTCACGGATCGGCTGGAACAGCCGCTCGCCCTCGGCCGGGTCGCCGACGAAGGCGTAGCGGACGGCCAGTGTCGTCTTGCCCCGGATCGGTTCGGGGATGGCGTCCAGCGGTGGCAGCCGGAGCATCGCGACCGAGGAGTTCGCCGTCTCCGGAAGAGTCTTCGTCCACTCCAGCCAGGTGGTGAGTACCGACCCGATGTCGTCGGTGCCGAAGAACAGCGAGCCGCCGTACAGCGTGCTGAGCTCGACGAGCTCGAAGTCCATCGAGGTGACCAGGCCGAGGCCGCCCTTGCCGCCGCGCAGCGCCCAGAACAGGTCGGCGTTCTCGTCGGCGTCGGCCGTGACGACCTCGCCGGCGCCGGTGACTACGCGGAAGCCGCGGGCCCAGTCGGACGAGACGCCGTACGTCCGGGACAGCGGGCCCAGGCCGCCGCCGAGGGTGTAGCCGATGCAGCCGACCGCGTCGGAGGCGCCGGTGATCGGTGCGAGCCCGTGCTCGGCTGCGGCTGCGACGACCTCGGCCCAGCGGCAACCCGCCTCGATGTGCGCGATCCGGCCGTCGATGGTGACCTTCGACATCCGCGAGGTCGTGACCAGGACGCCGCCCTCGATCGATCTCGGCGAACCGTGCCCGGTCGCCAGCACGCGGACCGGCGTACCGCTGTCAGCTGCCGAACGCACCACCGCGACGGCATCCGCCTCCGACGTGATCCCGACGGCTACCTCGGGCCGGTGCTGTGCGGCGAGGTTGAACCCCGCCACCTCCGCAGCGAACCCCTCGTCCTCGGGCCCGAACACCGCTCCCTCGACCGCACCCTGAAGTCGTTCCACCAAATCGGTCATCAGTGCCTCCCCTCTCCAACGCGAGTCTTACCGATGCGAGGGTCAGGTGATCCGGACGCGGAGACGGCGGAAGCCGCGGCCCTTGCTCTCCATCTTCACGACCTCCATCCGGCCGATCAGCGCGGTGGAGGCGACGTGGGTGCCGCCGTCGGCCTGGGTGTCGAGACCGGCGATGTCGACGATCCGGACCACCTCGATATCGGGTGGCAGCAGGTTGGTGGCGGTGCGGATGATGTCGGGGATCGCGAACGCCTCCTCGCGGGGCAGGTTCGCGACCGTGATCCGGCGGTCGGTGCGGATCTCCGCGTTGACCGCCTCGGCCACCCGGTCCTTGAAGTCGGGCGGGACCTCGGCCAGGTCGAAGTCCATCCGGGCCGTGAGCGGCTCCATGTTCCCGCCGGTGACGAGTGCGCCGAAGTCCCGGAAGACGACGCCGGTCAGGACGTGCAGGCCGGAGTGCGTCCGCATCAGGTCCGTACGGCGCTGGTCGTCGAGCGCACCCCGGACGGCGGTCCCCACCGGCGGCACCGGGTCGTCCTCGTGCGGCACCAGGTACTGGTCGTCACCCTTGACCGTGCCGAGGATGCGCGTCCGCACACCGCCCCAGAGCAGGACGCCCTGGTCCGGCGGCTGGCCGCCTCCGCCGGGGTAGAACGCGGACCGGTCGAGCACGATGCCGCGTTCGGGATCGACCCCGACGACCACCGCATCCCACTCCCGCAGCGTGGCGTCGTCGAGGTCCAGTCGATGGGTGTGTCCGTGCTGACTCACAGGGCCGAATGTAGCAACGGTTGCGAGCCGTTGACGCGGGGCGTGGCGACCGCGATTCTCGACTGCGGGGGATGGGGGGAGACATGGGGCAACGCAGCCCACTGGTGACGCTCGCGGCGACAGCCGTCGGTCTCGTGGCGCTGCTTGTCGTGAACAGCACCCAGACCGGCTCGAGCAGCCCCGGTGCCGCCGCGCCGACCGTGCCCGCCACAACCAGTCCACCGGCATCCCCGGACCCGACTCCATCCGCGACTCCTCCTCCTGCTTCGAAGACGACACCGGCCCAGCAGATCGTCGCGGTCTACACCGGCCGTACGACGGGCAGCGAGGCCGCTCTCGCGATCGCGGTGAAGGGTGACCGCGCCGCCGCGTACGTCTGCGACGGCCGCAGCATCGAGGCCTGGCTGACCGGAACGCACACGGCCGGCCGGCTCGCACTGCGCTCCAAGGCCGGCGACCAACTGGTCGGCATCGTGGCCGCCGAGGGCGTCACCGGCACGGTCACCGTGCGCGGTCGCCAGTGGTCCTTCACGATCGACAAAGCGGATCCGCCCGCGGGCTTGTACCGCGCGAAGACCTCGAGCAACACCATCGGCTGGATCGTTCTCCCCGACGGCAGTCAGGTCGGCATCGACAACGACGGCACCCCGGCTCCCGCGCCCCCGCTCGACCCGGCCAGTGGCGCGGCGACCGTCGGCGGCGCCACGGTCACGGCCGTGGCGATCACCGGCGACGAGACGTTCTGAGGAGCGCCATGACGACTGTGCCGGTCCGCGCCGCGAGCAGGGCCGTGATCCCGTTGTCCGTCGGTGCCGCGGTTGCGATCGGGCTCGGTGTCTACGGCCGGCTGCACGAACCGACCGGCGTCGCGATCAACGTGGCCGGCTTCTCCAGTCCGCAGTCGGTGAAGGCCTGGCTGGCCACGCTCGCTCTGGTGCTGGCCGTCGTACAACTGATCTCGGCGCTGGCTCTGTTCGGTCACCTGAAGGGCTTGTCCGGGCGGTCCTGGGTCGGGCCGCTGCATCGGTGGTCGGGGCGAGCCGCTGTTGCGGTCACCCTTCCGGTGGTCGCGCATTGCCTGTATGCATTGGGATTCCGGTACGACGAACCACGCGTCCTCCTGCACTCCCTGCTCGGCTGCTTCTTCTACGGCGCGTTCGCGGCCAAGATGCTGACGCTGAGCCGGTCCGACCTGCCGCGCTGGCTGCTTCCGGCGGTCGGCGGGGCTGTCTTCACCGGCCTGGTCGGGCTGTGGCTGACCTCGTCGCTGTGGTTCTTCACCACCTTCGGCATCATTCGTTGAGAGGACCCTTCGTGGACGAACCGAGTCGCCGTACCGTCCTCGCCGCGGGCGCGGCCGCCGTCGCCGCGGTCGCCGGCTGCAGCACGTACGGCGAACCCAAGGACGCGCCGGCCCCGTCGGCTCCGGCGGACGCGGTGCTGGCGAAGACCGGTGACGTCCCGGTCGGCGGCGGGGTGATCATCGGCGACAGCCAGGTCGTCATCACCCAGCCCACGGCGGGCACGTTCAAGGCGTTCACGTCGGTCTGCACTCACGAGCAGTGTCAGGTCGCCAGCGTCGAGGGCGGCACCATCAACTGCAACTGTCACGGGAGCAAGTTCGACATCAACGACGGTTCGGTGGTCAAGGATCCGGCGCCGCAGCCGCTGGCGGCCAAGCAGATCACCGTCACCGGGGATTCCATCCAGCTCGCTTGAATTCAAGTGCCCTTCAACTGACATCCTTCCGGCATGGTCGAATTCGGAGTACAGGTGACACCGACCGCGGAGGTCGGGGCGCATCGGGAGCTGGTCGCGGCGGCCGAGGAGGGCGGGCTCGACCTGATCGCGGTGCAGGACCATCCGTACGCGCCCAGCCAGATCGACGCGATGACGTTGATCGGGGATCTGCTGGCCAGGACCGAGCGCCTGCGGTTCTTCCCCGACGTCTCACCACTGCCGCTGCGGCCGCCCGGCCTGCTGGCCCAGTCGGCCGCGGCACTCGACGTGCTGTCGGGCGGGCGGTTCGAGCTCGGGCTGGGCGCCGGCGGATTCCAGCGCGGCATCACCGGCATCGGCGGTCCGGCCCGGACGCCGGCCGAGGCCCTCGAAGCACTCGAAGAGGGGATCGGCCTGCTCCGGCGGCTCTGGACGGAGCCCGACCGTGTAGTTGCCAACGGCAAGTACTACCCGCTCGACCTGCGGACCGGCCCGCTGCCGCCGCACGACATCGCCATCTGGGTCGGCTCGGTCGGACCGCGCTCGATGCGACTCACCGGCCGGCTCGCCGACGGCTGGGCCGCGCCGATCCCGCACTACCTCCCGTACGACGAATGGGCCGGAGCGAACGCGATCATCGACGCGGCGGCCAAGGCGGCCGGACGGGATCCGGCGGAGGTGGTCCGGATCGCGCAGATCGTCGGGACCATCACCGACGGACCGGGGGACACCGACACCACGCGCGGCGACGCTCCGCTGCGGGGGACCCCGGACGAGTGGGCGGCCTTCTTCGCGCGGCTGGCGACCGAGCAGCCGTTCCGGACGTTCGTCTTCTGGCCGGAGCGGCACGATCTGACCCAGATCACCCGGTTCGCGGCGGACGTCGTACCGGCGGCCAAGGCGCTCTTGAGCTGACTACCACGAGTGACGACGCTCCGGATCAGGGGGCCGACTCGACGGTAGGGCTTCCGGGCTGAAAACCTGTGCCAGCGGACGGCCGGAAAGATGACATGGCCCTTCCGCACAACGCAGGTGAGACACGGAGGCGGTCGATGTTCAAGCGTATCGCAGTGGTGAACCGGGGCGAGGCCGCGATGCGGCTGATCAACGCGGTTCGTGAGCTCAACGCCGAGGGCGGTGAGCCGATCGAGACGATCGCTCTGTACACGGAGGGTGAGCGGACCGCTACGTTCGTTCGTGAGGCCGACATCGCCTACCCGCTCGGCCCGGCGTCGGCGCGGCCGTACCTCGATCTCCAGGTGCTCGAGCGCGCCCTGCGGGAGACCGGGGCCGACGCCGCGTGGGTCGGTTGGGGCTTCGTCGCCGAGGACCCCGCCTTCGCCGAACTGTGCGAGCGGCTCGGCGTGACGTTCATCGGCCCGCCGCCGGAGGCGATGCGCAAGCTGGGCGACAAGATCGGGTCGAAGCTGATCGCCGAGGAGGTCGGCGTACCGGTCGCGCCCTGGAGCCGCGGCGCGGTCGAGTCGCTGGACGCGGCGCTGGAGGCGGCCGCGTCGATCGGCTACCCGCTGATGCTGAAGGCCACCGCGGGCGGTGGCGGCCGGGGGATCCGGGTGGTCCGGTCGGCCGAGGAGCTCGAGGACGCGTACGCGCGGACCAGTGACGAGGCGGCCCGTGCGTTCGGCAGCGGCGTCGTGTTCCTGGAACGCCTGGTCACCGGCGCCCGGCACGTCGAGGTGCAGGTCATCGCCGACGGTCAGGGCACCGCCTGGGCCCTCGGCGTCCGCGACTGCTCGGTGCAGCGCCGGAACCAGAAGGTGATCGAGGAGTCCGCCTCCCCGCTGCTGTCCGCGGCGCAGGTCGACGACCTGAAGGCGTCGGCCGAGCGGCTCGCGCTCGCGGTCGGCTACCGCGGTGCCGCGACCGTCGAGTTCCTGTACCACCCCGGCGACAAGACCTTCGCCTTCCTCGAGGTGAACACCCGGCTGCAGGTCGAGCACCCGATCACCGAGCTGACCACCGACTTCGACCTGGTGAAGGCCCAGCTGCACGTCGCCGACGGCGGCCGCCTGGAGGGTGCCAAACCCGCCGAGACCGGTCACGCCGTCGAGGCCCGGCTGAACGCCGAGGACCCGGACCGCGACTTCGCGCCGTCGCCGGGGCGGATCGCCGTACTGGACCTGCCGGCCGGGCCCGGAGTCCGGGTGGACACCGGCGTCAGCGCGGGGGACAGCATCCCGGCCGACTTCGACTCGATGATCGCGAAGATCATCGCCTACGGCCGGACCCGCGAGGAGGCGCTCGCGCGGCTGCGCCGGGCGGTGACCGCGACCACCGTGCTGATCGACGGCGGTACGACCAACAAGAGCTTCATCCTCGAGCTGCTGGACCAGCCTGAGGTGATCGACGGCAGCGCCGACACCGGCTGGATCGACCGGGTCCGCGGCGAGGGCCGCCTGGTCTCGCACCGGCATTCTGGCGTCGCGCTGGTCGCGGCGGCGATCGAGGGGTACGAGGAGGCCGAGCAGGTCGAGCGGGCCCGGTTGCTCGAGACCGCGCACGGCGGCCGGCCGCAGGTGCAGCACGAGGTGGGCCGGGCGATCGACCTGAAGCTCCGCGGGGTCGTGTACCGGGTGACCGTCGCGCGGATCGGGCCGGACCGTTTCCGGGTCGGTGTCGGCAGCGGCACCGAGTTCAAGGTGGTCGACGCCGAACTGGAGCGGCTGGACTCCTACAGCAGCCGGCTCGTCGTCGGCGGGCAGCGGTTCCGGCTGGTCACTGCCACGCACGGTCCTGTGCATCTGGTCGAGGTGGACGGCGTCACGCACCGGGTCAGCCGCGACGAAGGCGGCGTACTGCGTTCTCCTGCTCCTGCACTCGTGGTCGCGACGCCGGTCCAGAGCGGCAGCGTGGTCGAGGCCGGTGCTCCGGTGCTCGTGCTGGAGAGCATGAAGATGGAGACGGTGCTGAACGCGCCGTTCAAGGCCACGGTGAAGGAGTTGCTGGTCTCGACCGGCAGCCAGGTGGAGACCGGTGCGCCGCTGGTCCGGCTGGAGCCTGTCGACGACGAGGCCGGGGCGGAGGAGGCTGCGCCGGTGGAGAACGGCGTCAAGCTGGATCTGCCGAACGGGTCGGGGGAGAAGTCCGCGGCCGAGCGTGCGGACCGAGGTCTGGACGACCTGCGCAGCATGCTGCTCGGGTTCGACATCGACCCGCGGGACGAGGGCGGCATGCTGGCCGACTACCTGGCCGCGCGCTCGGAGCTGTCGGATCCGCCGGTGCGCGCCGAGATCGCCCTGCTGCAGGTGTTCGCGGACTTCGCCGAGCTGAGCCGCAACCGGCCCGCCGGTGAGGAGATCAGCACCGAGAACCGGGTGCACAGCCCGCGGGAGCACTTCCACACGTACCTGCAGAGCCTGGACCCCGAGCGCGGCGGTCTGCCGGCCGAGTTCGAGGCCCGGCTCGGTCGGGTGCTCGGCCACTACGGTGTGACCGACTTCGAGCGCAGTACCGAGCTCGAGGAAGCTGTCTTCCGGATCTTCCTCGCCCAGCAGCGGTCCACCCCGGACCTGGTGCTGGTGACGTCGCTGCTGCAGCGCTGGATCGCCGAAGCACGGCCGGCCGCCACGCTGGACGAGGCCGCCCACGAGCTGCTGGACCGGCTGGTGCTGGCCACCCAGCTGCGCTTCCCGGTGATCGGGGACCTGGCCCGGAGCGTGCGGTTCCGCTGGTTCGACCAGCCGCTGGTGGACGCGGAACGAACCTCGGTGCTGGCAGGTGTCAGCGACGAGGTCGCCTCGCTCGCCGTGGAACCGGCCGGGCCGAACCGCAAGGAGCGGATCGACGCGCTGGCGAGCATCCCGGAGCCGATCGTCCGCTTCCTGGCGCAGCGACTCGAGCACGGCTGGAGCGAGCAGGAGCCGATGCTCGAGGTGCTCATCCGCCGGCACTACCGCGAGTACGAGCTGCACGACCTGCGCGAGTTCGCCGTCGACGGACGGCCCTTCGCGACCGCCGACTACTCGATCGACGACCGGCTGAGCCACCTGGTCACCACTGTCGGCACCGTGGCCGAGCTGGGCGACCCGGACAGCGGGCTGGTCCAGGCGCTGACCGCACAGGTGGACAACCGCCCAGCCGGACACGAGGCCGTCGCGGAGCTCTACCTGCATGGCCCCGACGTGCCCGAAGCGCAGCAGGAGGCGTCGGACCTCCTGCGCGACCTGGTCGCCGCCCTGCCGGTCTCCCAGCAGGTACGGCGGCTCTCGGTCGCGATCGCACCGGGTCAGAACCGACCGGTCTGGTACTTCACCTACCGTCCGGCTGCCGGATCCGTGATCGAGGACGACAACGTCCGCGGCGTACACCCGATGGTCGGCCGGCGGCTGACCCTGTGGCGGCTGCACGACTTCCGGATCACCCGGTTGGACGCGCCCGAGGACGTGCTGCTCTACCACTGTGTTGCCCGCGACAACGAGGCCGACCAGCGGCTCGTCGCGCTGGCCCAGGTCCGCCAGTTCGCGGTGGTCCGGGACGAGGACGGACAGGTGACCTCGCTGCCGCACGCGGAGCGGGCGATCGCGAACTGCCTGGAGGCGATCCGCCGGGCCCGCACCGAGCGCGGCGCGGCCGGCGCCAAGCTGGACATGAACCACGTCTGGGTGCACATCTGGCCACAGGTCGACGCCCAGGTCGACGAGCTCACCGCTCTGCGGCGCAACATCGCGCCGATGACGGCCGGCGCCGGGATCGAGGAGGTCCTCGTGCAGGGCCGCGTGGCGACGCCGGACGGCTCGGTCAACCTGCTCGCCGCACGGTTCTACTACCAGCACGGCGCGGGCGTCGTTACGTCGGTCGAGCAGCCGCCGACCGAGCGGCTGAAGCCGCTCGACGACTACGCGCAGAAGGTCCAGCGGTCCCGCCGCCGCAACACCGTCTACCCGTACGAGGTCGCCGGGATGGTGGCCGGGCCGGGCGGTACCTGGACGGAGTACGACCTGGACGACGCCGGTGCCCTGGTGCCGGCGGGGCGGCCGCGCGGACTGAACAAGGCCGGCCTGATCGCCGGTGTGGTGACCACGCCGACCTCCCGGCATCCGGAGGGTGTCACCCGCGTCGTACTCAGCGGTGACCCGACCAAGGCGCTCGGTGCGGTGGCGGAAGGGGAGTGCTCGCGGATCATCGCGGCGCTCGACCTGGCCGAGCGGATGCGGGTGCCGGTGGAGTGGTACTCGCTGTCCGCCGGTGCCCGGATCTCGATGGACTCCGGCACCGAGAACATGGACTGGGTGGCGAAGGCGCTGAAGCGGATCGTCGAGTTCACCCAGGACGGCGGCGAGATCAACATCGTGGTCGCCGGTATCAACGTCGGCGCTCAGCCGTACTGGAACGCCGAGGCGACGATGCTGATGCACACCAAGGGCATCCTGGTGATGACGCCGGACAGCGCGATGGTGCTCACCGGCAAGCAGTCGCTGGACTTCTCCGGCGGTGTCTCCGCGGAGGACAACTTCGGCATCGGCGGCTACGACCGGGTGATGGGCCCGAACGGCCAGGCGCAGTACTGGGCGCCCGACCTCAAGGGTGCCCGGGACGTGCTGATGGCTCACTACGACCACACGTACGTCGTCGCGGGGGAGAGCGGTCCGCGCCGGGCGGAGACCTCCGACCCGGTGGATCGCGATGTCACGACGTACCCGCACAACGTCGCGGGCAGCGACTTCCGGACCGTCGGCGAGATCTTCTCGGCGGCGACGAACCCGGAGCGCAAGAAGGCGTTCGACATCCGCACGCTGATGCGGTCCGTCACCGACCAGGACCATCCGGTGCTGGAGCGCTGGGCCGGGATGGCCGACGCGGACACCGCGGTGGTGCAGGACGCGCGGCTCGGCGGGTACCCGGTCTGTCTGCTCGGGATCGAGTCCAGGTCGGTGCCGCGCCGGGGCTTCCCGCCCACCGACGGCCCGGACACCTACACCGCGGGCACGCTGTTCCCGCGCTCGTCGAAGAAGGCGGCCCGGGCGATCAACGCGGCCAGCGGCAACCGGCCGCTGGTGGTGCTGGCCAACCTGTCCGGCTTCGACGGCTCACCGGACTCGATGCGCAACCTCCAGCTCGAGTACGGCGCCGAGATCGGCCGGGCGATCGTGAACTTCGACGGCCCGATCGTGTTCTGCGTGGTGTCGCGCTACCACGGCGGCGCGTTCGTGGTGTTCTCCAAGGCGCTGAACCCGTCGATGACGGTTCTCGCGGTGGAAGGATCGTTCGCCTCGGTGATCGGCGGTGCGCCGGCGGCCGCGGTCGTGTTCGCCGGTGAGGTCGACGCCCGGACCGCGTCCGACCCGCGGGTCGCGGCGCTGGCCGAGCGGGTGCGCGAGGCGTCCGGAGCGGAGCGGGCCGCGTTGGCGACCGAGCTGGCCGAGGTGCGAACCGCCGTACGGGCCGAGAAACTGGGCGAGGTCGCGACCGGGTTCGACCGGGTGCACAGCATCCAGCGAGCGGTCGAGGTCGGCTCGGTCGATGCGGTCATCAGTGCACCGGAGCTGAGGCCACAGTTGATCGAGGCAATCGCCTCCGGCCTGGCCCGAGGTCACCAGGACGCCTAACCTGGAGACATGCGCACCGACAGGGGCGGCGGTCGCAGCAAAATTCGCGCACTGGTGACCTTTCTCACCGTGAGCGTGATGTCGGGCGCATTGGCCGCCGGGCTCGCGGTCCCCTTCGCCGGCCTGGCCGGTCTCGGCAGCGAGAAGGTCGTGGAGACGGTCCAGACGCTGCCGCGGGAGCTGGAGATCGACCCGGTCGCCGTCCGCAGCAGGATCCTGGCCGCGGACGGCACGCTGATCGCCACGCTGTACGAGCAGAACCGCGTCCCGGTGTCGTTGAGCTCCATCAACCCGATCATGCGCAAGGCGATCGTCGCGATCGAGGACTCGCGCTTCTACGAGCACGGCGCCCTCGACCTGAAGGGCACGCTGCGCGCGATGCTGCGCAACCAGACCGAGGGCGAGGTGCAGCAGGGTGGCTCGACCATCACCCAGCAGTACGTGAAGCTCAGCCTGGTCGAGAAGGCCAAGACCGCCGAGGAGCGGCACAACGCCACCGCGGTCACCTACGAGCGCAAGCTGACCGAGCTGCGGTACGCGATCGCGGTCGAGAGCCAGTTCTCCAAGGACGAGATCCTGGGGCGCTACCTGAACGTGGTGAACTTCGGCGACGGCACGTACGGCGTCCAGGCCGCCGCACAGCACTACTTCCGGACCAGCGCCAAGAACCTCACCCTCCCGCAGGCCGCGCTGCTGGCCGGACTGGTGAAGAACCCGACCGGCTACGACCCGACGAACGACATGACCCGGGCCAAGGCCCGCCGCGACGTGGTGATCAAGCGGATGCTCGAGCTGCGGGTGATCTCGCTGCACCAGGCGAACAACGCGCTCAAGACGCCCGTGATCGACCCCGAGAGGGTCCTGAAGATCCCGAACGGCTGCGCCAGCTCCCGCTACCCCTTCTACTGCGAGTACGTCGTCTCGAAGCTGCTGCAGAACCCGGCGCTCGGCCCGACTGTCAAGGACCGCGACCACTACCTGAAGACCGGCGGCCTGACCGTGACGACGTCGCTGGACCGGCGGATCCAGAAGGCCGCCCAGGCGTCGATCAACGAGCACACCAAGCGGACCGACAGCGCCGTCGCGGCGATCACCGTGGTCGAACCCGGGACCGGCCTGGTGCTGGCGATGGTGCAGAGCAAGCAGTACGGCAAGGGCCGCTACCAGACCGCCTACAACTACAACGTGGAGAAGTCCTACCCGGGCGGGTTCGGCGGGTTCCAGAACGGCTCGACGATGAAGGCGTTCACCGTCGCGGCCGCGATCTCGAAGGGCATCCCGCTGGACTACCGGATCAACTCGCCGGACCAGATCAATCTCAGCGGCAAGCGGTTCCGGACCTGCTCGGGCTGGACCCGGGACCGGGACTACCGCCCGCAGAACTCGACCAGGGGCGGCAACATCACGCTGGTCGAGGCAGCGCGGTACTCGACGAACACGTACTTCCTGCAACTGTCCCAGCGCGTCGGACTCTGCCCGATCGCCAAGACCGCGCAGGCCTTGGGGATGTACAACGGCCAGACCCTGGAGCCGCTCGACCAGGTGATCTCCATGACGCTCGGCGTCGGCTACGTGACGCCGCTGATGCTCTCCAACGCGTACGCGACCTTCGCGGCCCGCGGCAAGTACTGCAAGCCGCTGCTCGTCACCGCCGTCGTGGACCAGGGCCGCCGGGCGATCGACACCCCGGGCATCGAGTGCAAGCAGGCCCTCAGGCCGGAGGTGGCCGACGGCGTGAACCGGGTGCTCAGCGCGGTGATGGAGCCGGGCGGCACCGGTGGCCGGCTCAACTTCGGCAACTGGGACCTGGCCGGCAAGACCGGGACGATCCAGGAGAACAAGGCGGTCTGGTACGCCGGGTACGCGCCGAACCTGGCCGCGGCCGCCGTGGTGGCCGACGCGAACCTGCCGTACACGAACCTGATGTACCGCCACACCCTGGACGGCAACGACATCTCCGACCCGACCGGCTCCGGAACCGCCGGGCCGCTCTGGCAGACCGCGATGGAAGGCGCGCTGGAGGGCATGCCACTGCGTCGCTTCACCGCTCCGACCGCCACCACGGCCACCGGCGATCGGACGAACCTGCCGCCGGTCAACGGCATGAACCCGGGCGAGGCCGAGGACGTCCTGCGTCAGGCCGGCTACGACGTCGTCATCTCCGACGACCGGGTCAACTCGGAGGAGAACGAGGGCACGGTCGCCTACACCGATCCCCGAAGCCGCGAGGGTGCCCCGGAGGGCTCCCTCGTCACGATCTATCTGTCCAACGGCGAGGACTGACCGCTCAGCCGCTGCCGGTGTGGCAGTGCTCGCCGTCCGCCTTGGCCGTCGGGGCCACGTCGATCGACGGGTTCTGGTCGAAGAAGCCGAACGGCTTGAGCCAGAAGGCGATCGTGTCGGCCGGCATCACCGGCCAGTCCTCGACCCGGGTGACGTGGTGGATGCCGAAGACGTACCAGAGCACGACGTCGGTGTTCTCGAGCGGCTCGTCGTCCGCGATCCAGCGGGTCATGCCTTCGTCGACCGTCGACTGGGTCGGATAGGCGCCGCACGGCCAGCGCTCGTCCTCGTGCTGCTTGGTCACCCAGACGGTGTGCCCGATCACGGGTGCGCGCAGGTATTGCGGCGTACCTGGGTCCATCAGGGGTGGGATCGAGGCGCTCGGGACCAGCTTGTACGCCGGGTTGGTGCCGAGGGCGTTCGTGCGATTCGGGTTCACCACCTTCCACGATCGTTGGGTCGTCCAATTGAAGTCACGAGCCGCCTCGGACTCGGAGCGCACCGGCGTCGCCTCGGTGACGACGGCGAGTCCGTACGGGTTGCCGGCCGAGACCGGCAGGGCCCGGGAGTCGACCTCTTGCACGGTGTTGGCGGCGCCGTCCACATCGAGGTCGAGCCGGGCGACCAGGAAATGCTGGTGGAACGGCGCGTACGTCCGGGTGTCGACAACCGTGCCGGTCGGTGGCGGACCACTGTCGGCCGCGAACGGCGTGGTCACCATCAACCCGGTCGCGCGCACCTCGCACTCGATGTTGCCGTCCTGGTAGAAGCGCCAGTAGACCAGGTACTCGTAGTTCGCGACCGTCGCGTGGCAGGACACGACCATCCGCCGCATCCGCCGGACCTCGGCGCCGGTGGTGGCGTCGACGTGCTTCCAGAGAACGGCGTTGTCCTCCTCGTGCAGGCAGATCGCGTTCTTGATCGGATACGGCTCGCCGTGCGAGTCGTGCAGTACGGCGTCCAGGTACACGATCTCGCCGAGACAGTCGCAGCCGAGTTCCAGCGACGTGGTCATGAAGCCGAGACCCCATTCGCCGATGTCGAACGCGGTCCGCCGGTAGTGGTCGAACGACGCGTCGCGGTACGGCACCACCATCTCCGTGAACGACATCCGGTAGGCGATGTCCCGGACCGTGCCGTGGTCGTCGTACCTGACCTGGTAGATGACCGGGCCCTCGCGGTAGTTGAAGCCGAGCCGCATGGTCCAGTTCTGCCACTTCAGTTCGGTGCCGTCGACGGTGAAGGACGAGCCTTCGGGCTGGGTGATGTGCAGGGGCTTGAGGTCCGTGCGTTGCTGCCCGGTCCAGGGACCCGGCGCGTACTCGCCACTGACCTCCGGCTGCCCGTGGTCGTGGTCGTTCTCGAGTTCGAGCAGTTCCAGCGTGTTCATGTCCACGACCACCTTGAGCCCTGAGACCGGGTGGGCGTAAGGGTTGCCGTCGGGGGTCTCGCGGTACCAGATGTCGCACCAGCCGAGCCGGCGATCGCGGTACTTCTCCGGCATCAGCGCCTTGCCGTACGTCCACACCTCGATCAGCACCAGCGACAGGTCCGTGATGCCGCGATCGGCCAGCGCGGCGATCACCTCGGGATGGGCCCGCATCGCCTCGTCGACCTCGTGGTACTCGTCCACGGTGAAGTTCGGCGTGACGTCCGGGACATGCGTCCAGGACACGACCCGGTCACCGGTCAGGTCGACGACACCTTCCCAGGTCTGGTTGTCGGCCCGGTTCCACAACACGGCGTACGACGACCGAGGAACAGCGTCACCGGGACGCCACGCTCCGACGTCCGCCTTCGCCGGTTCGCGCAACTCGATCGCCGCGAACCGCCAGGAGCCGCCCAGCTGCTCGTCCCGGCGCAGGATCGCGGCGGTCTGCCGGATCTCGTCGGCGTCGAGGGGGTCGAGCGGATGCGTCGCCATGGGCTTCTCCTCGTCAGTAGGTGCGCCTAGATTGAAGAAACGGGGGCGGATCGTCTGCCGTGGAGGGGAAACCATGCCGGAGAAGAAGGTCTTTCACAACGTCATCGACGGCACCGTCCAGGCCGCCGCGTCCGGGGCGATGATGGACATCGTCAACCCGTCCACCGGCGAGGTGTACGCCTCCGCGCCGAACTCCGACGAGCACGACGTCGACCTGGCGTTCCGGGCCGCCGCGACCGCGTTCGAGAAGTGGCGCTGGTCGACGCCGTCCGAGCGGCAACGGGCCCTGCTCAAGCTGGCCGACCTGATCGAGGACGGCGCCGAGGAACTGATCGCGATCGAGTCCGAGAACACCGGGAAACCGGTCGCTCTGACCAGGTCGGAGGAGATTCCGCCGATGGTCGACCAGATCCGCTTCTTCGCCGGCGCGGCGCGAGTGCTGGAGGGGAAGTCGTCCGGCGAGTACATGCGCGGGTTCACCTCGTCGGTCCGGCGTGAGCCGGTCGGTCCGGTCGCCCAGGTGGCGCCCTGGAACTACCCGATGATGATGTCGGTCTGGAAGTTCGCGCCGGCCCTCGCCGCCGGGAACACCGTGGTACTGAAACCGTCCGACACGACGCCCGCTTCGTCGTACTGGATGGTCGAGAAGATGCAGGAGATCTTCCCACCGGGGGTGTGCAACCTGGTCTGCGGCGACCGGGACACCGGTGCCGCGCTGACCAAACACAAGGTGCCGCAGATGGTCTCGATCACCGGATCCACCCGGGCCGGGATGGCCGTGGCGATGGCTGCTGCCGCCGACGTCAAGCGGGCCCATCTCGAGCTCGGTGGCAAGGCGCCGGTGGTCGTGTTCGACGACGCCGACATCCCGGCCGCGATCGAAGGGATCTCGGTGGCCGGTCTCTTCAACGGCGGCCAGGACTGTACGGCGGCCACACGGGTGCTCGTGCAGCAAGGCATCTACGACGAGTTCGTTGCCGCGCTCACCGATGCGGCCCGGGAGACCAGGACCGGCTACGACCCCGCCGACGAGGACATCCTGTACGGGCCGATCAACAACGCCAACCAGCTCGGCCACGTCTCCGGTCTGGTCGAGCGTGCGCCCGAGCACGCCCGGGTGACGACCGGCGGACACCGGGTCGGCGACCGCGGGTATTTCTACGAGCCGACGATCGTCGCCGATCTGCGCCAGGACGACGAGTTGATCCGGACGGAGATCTTCGGTCCGGTGCTCACCGTGCAGAGGTTCGCCGACGAGGACGAGGCGCTGCGGCTGGCGAACGACAGTGAGTACGGCCTGGCCTCCTCGGTGTGGACCACGAACGTGAACACCGCGGCCAGGATGTCCGCCCGGCTCGACTTCGGCTGTGTCTGGGTGAACACCCACATCCCGTTGATCGCGGAGATGCCGCACGGCGGATTCAAGCACTCCGGCTACGGCAAGGACCTGTCGCTGTACGGACTCGAGGACTACACGCGGATCAAGCATGTGATGCTCCATCACGGCTTCGAAGGCTGATCAGTCCACGTCCCGCGCGACCAGGTCGTTCCAGGTCTCCCGTCGTACGACGTGACGCGCCCGGCCGTCCTTGGCGAAGACGACCGGGATCCGCCGGTTCCCGTTGTAGTTGTTCGCCATCGTGTAGCAGTACGCCCCAGTCGCGGGTACGGCGAGCAGGTCGCCGACCCGCGGATCGGCCAGCGGCACGCCGTCCACCAATACGTCGCCACTCTCGCAGTGCCGGCCGACCACGGTGACGTTCTCCAGGCCCGGCCCGTCGAACCGGCCGATGATGCCGGCCTCGAACCGTTGCTGGAACAACGCGACCTCCAGGTTGTCGCCCATCCCACCGTCGACCGCGACGAAGGTGATGACCCCGCGCTTGACCGTGGTGACCCGGTAGATCGTGGTCGCCGCCGTCGCGACCATGCTCCGCCCGGGTTCGATGATGAGCTGCGCCTGCGCCGGAAGATGCTGCTTCGCCGCGCCGATCAGCGCGTCGAGATAGGCGGGCACCGTGGGCGGTTCGTCGGCCCAGGTGTAGCGGGCGCCGAGGCCGCCGCCCAGGTCGTACACCTCGAACTCACCGAGCCGGGCGACCGGCCCCACCGACTCGGCGAACGGTTCGACGTCGAGGATCTGCGAGCCGACATGGACATGCAGGCCGCGCATCCGCAGCCGCGGACTGTGCTCGATGCGCTGGATCAACCGGGCCGCGTCGGGTGGCGCGAGACCGAACTTCGATCCCTCATGGCCGGTCAGCACATGGCTGTGCGTGTCCGCGGTGACGCCGGGGATGATCCGCACCAGCACGTCCTGGGTCCGGCCCGCGGGGACCGTCGCCTCCAGCCGGTCCACGTCGTCGGAGTTGTCCACGGCAACTATTCCGACCCCGTGCTCGATCGCCAGGGCGATCTCCTCGTCGCTCTTCGCGTTGCCGTGCAGGATGATCAGACCGGGGTCGATCCCGGCCTTCACCGCGGTCAGGATCTCGCCGCCGCCGGCGACGTCCAGGCCGAGTCCTTCCTCGACCATCACCCGCTGGATCGCCGTACAGGGAAAGGCCTTGGAGGCAAAGACGACGCGGGAGTCGGGCCATCGAGCGGTGAGTTCGTCGCGGTACTCCCGGGCGCGCGACCGGAGTGCTTCCTCGGCGACGACGAGGACCGGCGTCTCGAAGTCGGCGGCGAGTGCGTCGGCGCGGCAGCCGCCGACCACCAGCGTGCCGTCGTCGTCGAGGCTGCTGCCGGGCGGGAAGAGGGAGAGCAGGTCGCTCATGGTTCGGTCCGGGCCAGCACGCTCCGCACCAGCTGCTCAGTCGTCTGGTCGACCTCGTGCATGGGAACCTCGGCTCTGTCGGAATCAGTCCTCGGTGGCTCGTTCGGCCAGTTCCTCGGCCCGGCTCCGCGGCACGACCAGCAGCGGGACGGGGGAGTGCCGCAGGATCTTGGTCGCCCGCGAGCCGAGGAACACCCGCGCGACCGGCCCGAGCTCGCTCGACCCGACCACCAGGACGTCGCCGGCCTCCCAGCCGACGTCGTCGATCGCCTCGTCCCAGCTCACGCCGGAGCCGATCACCGTCTCGACGTTCCGCGGCCGCTCGGGCAGGCCCTTCACCTGCGCCAGGGTGGCGTTCACGGTCTTGTCCAGCTCGGCCCGCCACTCCTGCATCACCAGGTCCTCCGGCTCCGTACCCAGCCTGGTGGTGAAGGCCGGCCGCGACCACACCGCGAAGGTGGCGATCCGCAGGGAGGCGCCGACCTCGGCGCCGACCAGGGCCGCGGCAAGGACCAGGTCCTCCGCGCTCTCGCTACCGCCGAAGGCCGCCGTCACCCGCGTGACCTTGGCATCCGGCGGGCACCGAAAGCCCCGGGTGGCGAGGGCGAGCGAGACAGGTGAGCTGTGCAACAGCCGGTCGGTCACGCTGCCGAGTGCGATATGGCCGAACACTCCGGCCGACGACGACCCGAGCACGATCAGCCTCGCGTCGTGCTGCTCGGCCACTTCGAGCAGGCCGGCCGGAGCCGAGCGAGCGCTGTACCTGATGTACGTCGCGGGTACGTCGGACGGCAGGAAGGACCGGGCCCGCTCGAGCGCCTGATCCGCCCCCTGGTTGAGGTACTCGCGGTACTCGGCGTCCACCCTGGCCATCCCGGGCATCCACGGCGCCGGTACGACGGTGCAGACGATCAGGTCGTCGTGCGCGGACCGGGTGAGCATCGCCGCGAGATGGAGTGCCGCCTTCCCGCGTTCGTCCGGGGCATAGCCGACGACCATCGTCATCAGTTCGGCCTGCCCTCGTCGTCGGACCAGTCCGACGTGCTCGTGCCGGCCCAGGTGCGAGTGCCTGAAGCTGTAGGCGAAGTACCAGATCATCGCCACCGCGACCCAGATCAGGAACACCCAGATCGTCACCGCGCGCAGGTCCTGGATGATCCACAGACAGCCGGCGATGGACAGGATCGGCGTCACCGGGAACAGCGGCACCCGGAAGCCGCGCGGCAGTTCGGGATGGGTACGCCGCAGCACGATCACGCCGATCGACACGACCAGGAACGCGACCAGCGTGCCGATACTCGTCATCTCGGCCAGGAAGTTGATCGGGATCAGCCCGGCCAGCAGGCAGATGACGACCGCGACGATGATCGTGTTCGGCACCGGCGTGTGGGTGCGCGGGTTCACCTTGTGGAACAGCTCCGGGATCATCCCGTCGCGGGCCATCGCGAACAGGATCCGGGTCTGGCCGTAGATCACGATCAGCGTGACGCTGAAGATCGAGATGACCGCACCGGCGGCGAGCACGGTGGCCGGCCAGGTCTGTCCGGTCACGTTCTCCAGGATCGCCGACAGCCCGGCCTCCTGGTCCTCGAACTCCGCGGCCGGCTGGGCCGCCACCGCGACCACACTGACCATGATGTAGAGCGCGGTCACGGTGACGAGCGCGATCAGGATGGCCATCGGCAGCGTCCGGCGCGGGTTCTTCACTTCCTCGCCCGCGGTCGAGACGGCATCCAGCCCGATGTAGGAGAAGAAGATGATGCCGGCCGCCGAGGTGATGCCGCTGATCCCGAACGGGGTGAAGTCGGACAGGTTGTCGGAATTCCACCCTTGCAGCCCGAGCACGATGAACAGCACCAGGACGCCGATCTTGATCAGCACCATCACCGCGTTGGTCGTGGCCGACTCGCTCGCACCGCGGATCAGCAGCAGGGTGCAGAGCCCGACCAGGATGATCGCGGGCAGGTTGAACACGCCGCCCTGCTCCGGCGCCTGCGACAGGCTGTCGGGGATGGTGAAACCGAAGAGGTTGTCCAAGAGCTCGTTCAGGTACTGCGACCAGCCGACCGCGACCGCGGCAGCGGACACGCCGTACTCCAGCAGCAGACAGGCGGCGACGCCGATGGCCGGCAGTTCGCCGAGCGTCGCATAGGCGTAGGAGTACGACGATCCCGAGACCGGGACCGCACTGGCCAGCTCCGCGTAACAGATCGCGGTCAGCCCGGCCACCGTGCCGGCGATCACGAACGACCAGATCACCGCGGGACCGGCGACCGGTACCGCCTGTGCCAGCACGAAGAAGATCCCGGTGCCGATGGTGGCGCCGATCCCGAACATCGAGAGCTGGAACAGCCCGATCGAACGAACCAGTTCGCTCTTGCCGGTGTCGGTGCCGGTCTCCTGCGACATCTCCGGGACAGGCTTGCGGCGGAACAGCTGTTGGGCCGTGGGCGCCATGGTTCCCTCCCCGGCGACGGTCCTCCACCCAGCCCCCGCTCCCGCCACCGTCCTTCTTCGGAGTGTCGCACTCGCACTGAGTGCTGGGAACCCGTCGCGCCCTAGGGCACGTCGCCGCTTGTCAGCGGGCGGTCGCTCAGCAGTGGCCGGGCCGGATCCCAGCGGGTGCCGTCACGCTCGTCGCGACGCTTCCGTGCGATCGCCGACAAGGCTTCCAGGACAACGCGGTTCGCCAGTGCGGCGGTGATGTCCGAGTGGTCGTACGGCGGGCTCACCTCGACCACGTCCATCCCGACCACCGGCAGTTCGAGGCCGATCCGCCGTACCGCGTCCAGCAACTGGCGCGCGGTCAGGCCGCCCGGCTCGGGCGTCCCGGTGCCGGGTGCGTGACCGGGGTCGCACACGTCGATGTCGACGGACAGGAAGACGCCGTCGCACTCGCCGGTGGCGATCGCGAACGCGTCGGTGAGGCACTCGTCCAGACCGCGGTGGACGATCTCTGTCATCTCGAAGGAGCGCATCCGCTGCTCGGCCATCCAGTCCAGCGTGTCCGGCGGCGGCCAGTACCCGCGCAGGCCGATCTGCAGGAAGCGATCGCCGCGCAGGGCGCCGGACTCGATCAGCCGGCGCATCGGCTGGCCGTGCCCCCACAGCGAACCGAACTCGATGTCGCCGGTGTCGGCGTGGGCGTCGAAGTGCAGCATCGACACCCGTCCGTGGCCGAGCACGTTCGCGACCCCCTTCGCGTCCGGGAAGGCGATCGAGTGGTCGCCGCCGAGGACGACCGGGATGGCTCCGGACCGGGTCACCTTCTCGACCGCGGCCTCGAGCGTGGGCAGTGCGGTCTCGATGTCGCCGGAGTACATCTCGACGTCGCCCGCGTCGACGACGTGCAGATCGACCAGCCCGTCGGTCCGCAGCGCCAGGCTCGGCCGGGATCCGTCATGACCGAGGTAGTCGCGCATCCGGATCGCCATCGGGCCGAAGCGGGCCCCCGGCCGGTGCGACGTACCTCCGTCGAACGGCGCCCCCAGGATGACCACCTGCGCGTCGGCGTATGACGCCGGGTCGTCCAGGTCGCAGGCCGGGACTCCGAGAAAGGTGAAGTCCGGGCCGAACTGCTGGCCGTAGCGGGTCATTCTCGGAGTCTGGCAGCCCGCTAACGCATGTCAAGCATCCGGCGAGCTGAGCTGGGCACCGATCGCGGCGAACGCCCGCAGGGTGTCCACCAGGTACGACGTGTTCTGCGGATCCGGCCACGACGAGAGCTTCACGCCGACGGTCCTGGTGACGTGGTTGACGTAGACCATCTGACCGTGGATCCCCAAGCAGACAAGGGCTGTCCCGCGTTGGTTCGGCACGAACCAGAACTGGTCTGGCGCGAACTGGCCGCCGTGGACGTGTGGGCGCAGCTGATCATGAAGGAGCCGACGGACCGGGTCGAGCGCATCCTCGCGGCGCCCCGGACCGGAACCTGGCACCTCGACGAGGACGGCGGCCTGGAGTTCGCCGGGGTCAGCAACGACTGGCACGACGTCACCCACGAGGACGAGGCGTTCTACCTCCGCGTCTACGCCCCGGGCGACTTCCGCTTCAAGGGCGCCGACCTCGGCATCCTGGTCACCAAGGGCCGGATGCAGACCGCGGACGGCCTGACCAAACGCAGCCGCCGCTACATCGACGGCATCCGCGCCCAGTACGTCTCCGAGCCGTTGCCCGAGCCGCCCTCGCTGATGCCGATCGCCTACGTGAAGTAGCTGTAGCTGCTGACCTTGGTGTGCAGGGTTCGCGCTTTGCGCGGTTGCCCGGTATGTGACGGATGTGGTCCGGATCCCGAGCAACTCGTGGGGACCTGAGACAGGGAACAGTGGGTGGAGACCTGCTATTTCATGTCTCAGCGCACCGGAGGGGGTCTCAGCCCATCCAACTGCCCCGCAGTGACCAGCATGCGGACCGAACTGCCGCCAGCCCGGAGCAGCGACAGCCACTGTCGTCCTCGGTCACCGCTCAGGTGTCGGTGCGCAGTCGGCCGTGAACATGCCAGTCGTGCCAGCCGTCGGCGTGCTTGATCGCCTGCCGCAGTGTTCCCTCGAGCCTGTATCCGGTGCGCTCGGCGACCCGGCAGGACGCGGTGTTGGCGGTGGAGTGCTGGATGTTCAGCCGGTTGAACCCGATCACCCCGAAAGCCCAAGCGGACAAGGCATCCACTGCTCTCGCGCCGATGGCTCGACCCCGGGCCGACGGGGTCACCCAGTAGGACAGGCCGGCTGACCCCTCAGCCAGAGAGATGTTGCGCAGTCCGACCTGGCCGAGCGGCTGGTCGTCGTCATCGACGGCCGCCCAGCTCGCCGCTGTCTCGGTGTCCCAGCGGTCGGCCCACTGCCTGGCCCACTCACCTGCCTCATCGAGAGTGTCGAGTCGCCGGACGTGCCAGCGCTGGATGTCGGGACAGGCGAACGCGGTCCGCACCGTGGCGGCGTCCCTCTCCTGCCACGGTCGCAGTACCAGGCCATCGGTGGTCGCCAGACGAGGCTGTGCGCTGTCCCGCAGCGTTCCCTGGGGCAAGGCCGGATCGACGAGCAGAGGCATGTCGTGATGCTAGTGCCGCGTCAAGCAAGGCTGGGGAGGTAACCCCCGGGAGGCCGATCACTGCCGTGTGGTTGGCCGAGCCGTCAGCCAGTGCGCTGACTGCGGGGGCATTTGCGGGG
This sequence comes from uncultured Actinomycetota bacterium, assembly GCA_963748245.1. Lineage (GTDB taxonomy): Bacteria > Actinomycetota > Actinomycetes > Propionibacteriales > Kribbellaceae > Kribbella. The sequence goes on from CAVVIA010000001.1 coordinate 390,628, forward strand.
CTCTCCTTCTATCTGGTCCCTTCCCCCTGCGGTGGGGAAAGGGTGCATCTGCGGGGTTCTCCCGTGAAATTGTCCCGGCGGGTAGTCAGGGCCCAAGGGTGTCGAGACGGTGCCGGATGAGATCGGCCGGAGTTCAGGGCCCAGTACTTGGCGGCCCGGCTATTCGGGGCTCCGTCGTATTCCGGCGTACGCCGGGCTACAGCGGGCGGAGGTCGGTGCCGGGGATCCAGGTGACGCGGCCGTCCTTGTCGCGGACGCGGCCGAGCCATTCGCCGTTGTCGCGGATCCAGACGTCGAGCTCGCCGTTCTGCCACTGCGCGCGCTGGACCGGCTGGGCCGGGTCCACCTTCCGTACGGCGTCGGCCGGCCTGGGGCCGTGAGCGTCGTACTGGACGTCGAGATCGCTGGCTATCCGGTGGGCCTCCGCCTCGTCGTCGATGTCTGTTGCCCGCCACCCGTTGACCGCGCCGTCCCAGACGCCGAATCTGTTCGATCCGTCGTCGGCCGGTCGCACCGTGAACCGCCCAAGCATGTCCTCAGATTAGCGCTACTTCGAACACATGTTCTAGTCTTGTGGTCGACGGGAGGTGTGTGCGATGGGCTACAACAATCCGCCGATCAAGTGGTCGGAGCTGGAGCGCAAGCTGTCGGACCGCTCGCGGCCGGGCAGTCACGGCGACCGCCCGGTGACGGCCGACGGCGGCGACAGCCCGGCGTGGTCGCAGCATCGCGGACCGTACGTGCCGCTGCCCGCCCGCCGGCCCGAGCACGCGGTGCCCTACGCCGAGCTGCACGTGCACTCGAACTTCTCCTTCCTGGACGGTGCCTCCCAGCCGGAGGACCTGGTCGAGGCCGCGATCCGGCAGGGGCTGCACGCGCTGGCGCTGACCGATCACGACGGGTTCTACGGCGCGGCCCGGTTCGCCGAGGCGGCCGCGGCGTACGAGCTGCCCACGGTGTTCGGGGCGGAGCTCTCCCTCGGCCTGACCGGCCCGCAGAACGGTGTGGCCGATCCCGAGGGCAGTCACCTGCTGGTGCTGGCGGAGGGGCAGGAGGGGTATCACCGGTTGGCCGGTGCGATCACCGAGGCGCAGCTGGCCGGTGGTGAGAAGGGCCGCCCGGTCTACGACCTGGAGGATCTCGCCGAGCGGGGTCGCGACAGCTGGCTGATCCTGACCGGGTGCCGGAAGGGGCTGGTCCGGCAGGCCCTGGAGATCGGTGGGTACGCCGACGGTCCGGCCGCCGCGGGGCGGGAGCTGGACCGGTTGGCGGGCCTGTTCGGCAAGGACCGGGTGGTGGTCGAGCTGATCGACCACCACCTGCCGGCCGACTCGACCCGGAACCGGGCGCTGGCCGCCCTGGCCGCGGACCGCGGACTCCCGATAGTTGCCACCAACAACGTTCACTACGCCACCCCGGCGCAGCACAAGCTGGCCGCCGCGGTGGCCGCGGTCCGGGCCCGGCGGGACCTGGACTCGATGGACGGCTGGCTGCCGCCGGCCGGGATGGCGTTCCTGCGGTCGGGGGCCGAGATGACCACCCGGTTCCAGCGGTTCCCCGGAGCGGTGCGGCGGTCGGTGACGATCGCGGACCAGATCGCCTTCGATCTGCGCCGGGCCAAACCCAAGCTGCCGTTGCGGGACGTGCCGGCGGGGGAGACGCCGATGTCGTGGCTGCGGCAGCTGACGCTGCAGGGTGCCGCGTTGCGCTACGGCACCCCCGCGGAGCGGCCGGATGCGTACGAACGGCTGGAGCGTGAGCTGGCGGTCATCGCGGAGAAGGGGTTCCCGGGGTACTTCCTGATCGTGGAGGACATCGTCCGGTTCGCCCACACCCACGGGATCCTCTGCCAGGGCCGGGGTTCCGCGGCGAACTCGGCGGTCTGCTACGCGCTCGGGATCACCGCGGTCGACAGCATCCTCTACAACCTGCCGTTCGAGCGGTTCCTCGCCTCGACCCGGACCGAGGAGCCGGATATCGACGTCGACTTCGACTCCGACCGCCGGGAGGAGGTGATCCAGTACGTCTACGGGAAGTACGGCCGCCGGAACGCGGCCCAGGTCGCGAACGTGATCAGCTACCGGCCGAAGTCCGCCGTCCGGGACATGGCCAAGGCGTTCGGGTACTCGGTCGGCCAGCAGGACGCATGGTCGAAACAGGTCGACGGGTGGAGTCCGGAGATCACCTCGACCGAGCACGACATCCCGCAGCGGGTGGTGGAGATGGCGACCGGAGCTGCTGAAGTTCCCGCGGCACCTGGGGATCCACTCCGGCGGGATGGTGCTGACCGAGCGGCCGGTGGGGGAGGTGGTGCCGATCGAGCACGCCCGGATGGAGAACCGCACGGTCCTGCAGTGGGACAAGGACGACTGCGCGTGGATGGGGCTGGTGAAGTTCGACCTGCTCGGGCTCGGGATGCTGGCCGCGTTGCAGTACTGCATGGAGATGGTCCGCGAGCGGATCGGGGAGTCGTGGCTGCTGCACACGATCCCGAAGGAGGAGGCCGGGGTCTACGACCAGCTGTGCCGGGCGGACTCGGTCGGCGTGTTCCAGGTCGAGTCGCGGGCGCAGATGGCGACGCTGCCGCGGTTGAAGCCGCGGAAGTTCTACGACCTGGTCACCGAGATCGCGCTGATCCGGCCCGGCCCGATCCAGGGCGGTGCGGTCCATCCGTACATCCGGCGCCGGACCGGGGAGGAGCCGGTCACCTACCTGCACCCGAAGCTGCGGCCGGTGCTGGAGCGGACCATGGGCGTGCCGCTGTTCCAGGAGCAGTTGATGCAGATGGCGATGGCGGTCGGCGAGATCGACGGCGACGAGGCCGACCTGCTCCGGCGCGCGATGGGGTCGAAGCGCGGGATCGAGAAGATCTCGTCACTGAAGGAGAAGCTGTACGCCGGGATGGCGCGCAACGGGATCACCGGGGACCTGGCCGACGAGATCTACGACAAGATCGAGGCGTTCGCGAACTTCGGTTTCGCCGAGTCCCACTCGATCAGCTTCGCCCTGCTGGTCTACTCCAGCACGTGGTTGCGGCTGCACTACCCGGCCGCGTTCCTGGCCGCGCTGCTGCGGGCCCAGCCGATGGGGTTCTACTCACCCCAGTCCCTGGTCGCCGACGCCCGCCGCCACGGCGTGGAGGTACGGCGCCCGGACCTGGAGCTCTCGGGGGTCGACGCCGGGCTCGAGCAACTGGTCGAGGGCCAGGAGCTCACCGGGCCGACCGGTTCGCCTGACTGTCTGGTGGATCCGCAGCCGTTGGTCGGGCCGTTCGATCCGAAGGCGCCGTCCGACACCACCCGCCATCGCCGCGACGGTGCGTTCGCGGTCCGGCTGGGGTTGTCGGAGGTGCGGACGATCGGGGAGAAGGGGGCGAAGCTGATCGTCGAGGAGCGCGAGCGCGGCGGGCCGTACGCCGAGATGGCCGACCTGGTCCGCCGGACCGGGATCACTGCCGCGCAGGTGGAGGCGCTGGCCACCGCCGGGGCCTTCGACTGCTTCGGGCTCGATCGCCGGCAGGCGTTGTGGGAAGCCGGCCGGGCCGCGGAGGAACGCCCCGGCCAACTGGCCGGCATCACCGCCGCCGGGCCACCGCCCACCCTGCCCGGGATGACCGACATCGAGTCCGACATGGCCGACCTGTGGTCCACCTCGATCACCACCACCAGTCACCCGATCCAGCGCATCCGCGACAAACTACGGGCCGAAGGCATCCTTTCCGCGGCCCAACTGCGCGAGGCACCCGACGGCAGCCGGGTCCGCGTCGCCGGGGTGGTCACCCACCGCCAGCGCCCGGCCACCGCCTCCGGGGTCACCTTCATGAACCTCGAGGACGAGACCGGGATGGCCAACATCGTCATCACCGTCGGCTGCTGGCACCGCCACGCCACCGTCGCCCGCACCTCCGGCGCCCTCATCATCCGCGGCCGGGTAGAACGCGCCGGCGAAGTCACCAACCTCTCCGCCGACCACCTGCAACGCCTCCCCCTATCCGCCAAAACCACCTCCCGCGACTTCCGCTGACCCCGGCATCACGATGACGATCGAGCAGGCCGAGCCGGGCGGGTCATCACATGTCCAGGATCAGGTCGGTGGTGGGCCGGGCACAGCAGATGAGCGTCTGTCCCTCGGGTGGCGGTTCCAGTGGTGTGGGGGAGTAGGTCACCTCGCCGGACAGCAGCGGGGTGACGCAGGTCTGGCAGACACCGGTGCGGCAGCTCCAGCGAGTGGGCACGTCGCAGGCCTCGGCCAGGGCGAGCACACTTCCCTCCTTGAACGCTGTGGAGATGCCACTGCGGGCAAAGGTCACCAGCGGACCCGTGCCAGGCGACCCGTCTGGTTGGTGCGGCGGTCGCGTGGTCCGGTCGGTGACACCGGGATTGGTGGCAGCCAGCGCGCCGAACAGTTCTTTGCGGATCCGCACAGGATCGATTCCCACCGCCGTGAGTGCCGCCTGCACGTCCGTCATGAAGCCGGCCGGTCCGCAGATATAGGCGGTTGCCTCGAGCGGGAGGCCCAGGTCGACCAGCCTGTCCTCGGTGAGCCGGCCGGAGGTCGCGGTGTAGTACACGTGTTCATGGGCTCTCGGCAACGAACCCAGCAACTCGCGTGCTTCCTCGGCCAGCGGATGCTCCGACGGCCCACGGGCACTGTGGATCCACCAGACTTCGCGAGTACTGCGTTGAGCCGCGAGCTCGTGCAACATCGACAGCACCGGCGTCAGCCCGATCCCGGCCGACACCAGCAGGACCGGATCGGTGGAGTCGTCGAGCACGAAGTCACCCCGTGGAGCAGCCACCTCCAGTACGGCGCCACGGCGCAGCCGGGTGGTCAGATAGCCGCTCGCGATGCCGTGCGGTTCGTGCTTCACGCTGATCCGGTAGCTGCCGGTCCCGGGCGCGGAGGACAGCGAGTAGCTGCGCACCGGGACCGGCAGACCGGCGTCTGCCACCTTGATCGTCAGGTACTGACCGGCACGGGCAGCGGGCAGCGGGGTTCTGTCCGCTGCGGCGAGGTAGATCGACGAGACACTTGCACTCTCGGGAACCACCTCCGTCACTCGCAGAGGAGAGAAGCCGTCCCAGGCGGGCCTGGGGGCGGTGGTCTCCGCGAGCAGTTCCTGGAAAGAGCCTCGCCACCCTGGGCTGAGGGCCGGGATCCGCGCCGCGACACGCAGCTTCGCGACATCGCGATTCGGCAGGTACAGCAGGGCGTCGGTGTCGGCGACGGTCAGCGCGCCGGGACCGGTCCTGGTCTTGATGATCCGGTCGCCGGCCCGGATGAGCCCTTCCGTGATCACCCGGCAGTAGAAGCCCGGCCGGTGGTGGCTGACCAGCAGTGCGGGTAGTTCGGGCTCGCCCATCCGTAGCCCGACGCGGTAGCAGGTGACCCGAGGCTGGGTCACCTCGAACTCGGCCGCTCCGATCTGGTACCGGTCGCCGATGCACACCTCGTCGTCGGCCAGCCCGTCGACAGTGAGGTTCTCCCCGAACTGCCCGTAGCCGAAGTCATCGCGGCCGAAGTGCTGTTCCCAGTGGCGATAGGACTCGAGCTGATAGACGAGAACGGCGCGTTGTTCACCGCCATGACCCAGGGTGTCGCCCTGGCCGTCCCCGTCGAGGTTCAGCCGCCGGACCATGACCGGTCCGTCGACCGGCTGTTTCCATACGCCGGTGTAGACGGTCCGGCCGTTCCAGGAGACGTCCTTCGGCCGGCCGACGTTGACCGACAGCACCGTCGGCTGCGTCATCCGGACAGTTCCTCCACCGTGCCAGGACAGACCATGGTGACCTCCTCCAGTTGAGCGGTTGGGATGACCGGACACGAACGAATCAGCCGGGCCTCCGCACCCGAACCCCATCAGACGTGCTCAGCATCAGCCTGCAGGAAGGCGATCTGACTAGCGGGGCTGGGGGAGTTTGGTGTTCCAGTGGTGGAGTTGGTCGGTGAGCCAGGGGAGGAGGGGGTCGCCGAGGGCGGTGTCGATGCCTAGGTAGCGGACGCCGACGACGGCGAGGGCGAGGAGGCCCAGGCAGAGGCCCAGGACGTTGAGGGCGCTGCCGGCGACGTCCGGGCGGTGGGTGGTGACGAGGCCGACCAGGCCGGCGAGCACTGCCAGCGCGCCGAAGGCCAGCGATACGCCGAAGAGGATCGAGAAGGTTGCTGTGAGCACCGCTCCCAGGCCGCACACCAGCGCGGTCTCGCCCGCAACCGACATCCGCGCGCGTGGCGCCGGCGACGTGTCGATCAGTTCCTGCAGCCCCACTTCGCCTCGAGGGCTGTGCCCGTACGTGGCCATACCTCAAGGCTAATCCGCAAACCGCCCGCAAACGGTCAACCAATGGTCACGAAATCGCCCGGGCGTACGCTCCGTACCGAGGGAGGGAACGATGGCAGTCGATGTGCTCACCGAGATCGTGATCGATCGGCCGCTGCGTCTGGTGGCGGAGTACGTCGGAGATCCGTCCAACGCACCCGAGTGGTACACGAACATCGAGTCGGTCGACTGGCAGACCGATCCGCCGGCCGCGGTCGGGTCGCGGATGGACTTCGTCGCCCACTTCCTCGGCCGCCGGATCGCCTACACCTACGAGATCGTCGAACTCGTCCCGGACGAGCGACTCGTGATGCGCACCGCGCAGGGCCCGTTCCCGATGGAGACGAGCTACCAATGGTCCGCCCCGAACGAGCGGTCCACCCACATGACCCTTCGCAACCGCGGCGAACCGTCGGGATTCGCGGGCGTCGCCGCGCCGCTGATGTCTGCCGCCATCCGCCGCGCCAACCAGAAGGACCTGAGCCGGCTCAAGTCGCTCCTCGAATCGCGCTGACGGTCAGGTCAGGTGGGGTGCGATCAGGGTCAGGAGTTGCTGGTGGGTGGTGGCGTCCGCGGCGGCAACCAGGCCGGGGCCGGTGTGGAGGGGTTGGCCGCGGAAGTCGGTGACGATGCAGCCGGCCGACTGGCAGAGCGTCGTACCGGCGGTGAAGTGGACGCTGTCGAGGAGGACGCCGTTGGTGACGTACGCGGCGCGGCGGCCGATCGCGACCCAGGCGAGGGTGAGGGTGGTCGAGGAGACGCGGCCGGCGAAGGCGGCGCGGAACTTCTCGTCGGTCAGTAGCTGAGGACCGAGGAAGTCGGCGCCGGGCGGGGCGTCGATGTCGACGTCGACCAGCTGGGACGTGGCGGACGGCACGGCGGGGGAGTCAGTGCCGTTGCGGCGGACGTTGGCCGTTGCGCCGTCGGTCCAGAACACCTCTCCGGTCAGCGGCTGAGCGACCGCGGCGACGCCGGCGTCTGGCAGCGCGACGTTCACCGAGAACAGCGGCGTCTCGGCCGCGAAGTTGAGGGTCCCGCACAGCGGATCCACCAGCCAGGTCCGGGCCGCCTCGCCGGTTGCGCCGTACTCCTCGCCGATCATCGCGTCGTCCGGCCGGGCCGCGCGGATGACCTCGAGGATCGCCCGCTCCGCTTCCAGATCCGCCTCGGTGGCGAAGTCGGTCGGCGACTTGTCGTACCGGCTCAGGGCCGTGCCGTACTTCTCGCGTACGACGGCCGCCCCTGCCTCGGCCGCGTCGATCGCCACCTCGACGTCGCTCAGTTGGCTCATGGCCGCATCCAACACCACGTCGTGAAAGCGGTTTGAAAGGGGGCAGCGGTTGGGTGGAGGTCCTGACCACTGAGGGAGGACCAGCGAATGAAGCTCGGACTGTCACTGCCGACCGCCGGCGCGGAGGTGAGCGCGGAGACCATCGCAACGATGGCCGAGAGCGCCGAACGGATCGGGTTGGCGTCGGTGTGGACGTTCGAGCGGCTGATGTACCCGGTCGGCGGTGCGATCCCGATCGGGGGTAGCGACCCGATGCCGCTGCCGGACGGCTACGGCAGCGTCTGGGACCCGATCGAGACCCTCGCGTACGTCGCCGCGCGGACCAGAACGATCACGCTCGGGACCAGCGTGGTCGACGCCGTGCTGCACAGCCCGATCGTGCTGGCCCGGCGGCTCGCGACCCTCGACCGGCTGTGCGGCGGCCGGCTGATCGCGGGGCTCGGAGTGGGCTGGATGTCGGCCGAGTACGAGGCGGCCGGCGTACCGGAGGAACAGCGAGGGCCGCGGCTAGGCGAGCACATCACCGCGATGCGCAAGGCCTGGGGCCCGGATCCGGTCGAGCACGATGGTCGCTTCTACACGATCAAGCCGTCGCAGGTCGGGCCGAAGCCGACCAGGCCGGAGGGTGTGACGGTGCTGGCCGGCTCGATGGCACCGGCCGCGGTCGAGCGGGCCGGGCGCCTCGGCGTGGGGCTGCACCCGATCATGATGACCTGGGAGATGCTCGACGCCTCGGTCTCGATGTTCCGGACCGCCGCGGACAAGGCGGGGCACGAATCGCTGCCGATCGTCCTCAACGTGAACGGGTCCGTCAAGCCGTCACCCGTCGATACCCGCGAGCCGCTCACGGGTGGGGTGGAGCAGGTGCTCGAGGACCTCGACCGGGTGCGCGCGATCGGCATCGATCACGTGAAGTGGGCGATGGACACCAACACCGACGAACAGCTGGCCGTGATGACGGACCTGGTCCGAGGGGCAAACGCTTGATCGGATGACCTCGCCGGAACCCCTTGTATTCCGTGGGGTTCCGGGTCCTCCATTAGCTAATGGAGGGGGGCAGGTCATGCCGTTGAAGTCGTACGGCGTCCTCGTCGGCCGAGCCGTCGACGCACGTCGTGAAGGTGGGACGGACACTCCGCACTATCAGGTCCAGTTGCGCGACGAGGCCGGGGTCGACTACCGGATCGCGGTGAACGTCATGTCGAAGGAGTTTCCGTCGGAGCTGCTGTTCCGGGTCGACGAGGACTTCCGGCACCCGGTCACCGCACAGCTCGGCGAACTCGCCTCGGGCTGGCACCGGCTCGACACCGGTCCGCGCGGGGTGAACCTGGACTACGTCAGACAGACCCTGTTCGATCGCGAACTGCTGCGGCCGCTACCGGCCGATGTCGTGGGACCGGGCAACGATCTCGCCGACCTGCTGGATGATCAGGTACGACGGGCGATGCGCGAGCCGGCCGCGGTCGTGTACGCGTTCGGGGAACGGTGGGGGCCGGAGAGCGACGTATCCGACAAGATCTTCGACTTCCGGCCCGGCAACGGGGTGCACGACATCCACATGAACCAGGGCAACGTCGGTGCGTTCCGCAAGGACGACGGTGTCTGGCAGGACGGCGCGCTGGTCATCGAGCTGCCGGATCAGCAGCGGTGGGTGGGTATCTTCCTGGCCTTCCAGAGCCAGTCGTGGCACACCGACGACGTGACCGGTCACGCTCTCGTCGACGGCCCGATCGAGGAGTTCGGCGCGGAGCCGATCCGCATCGTCGCCGCGCTGGTGAATCCGGTCGGTCCCGCGCCCGAGGCCGAAACGGTCACCTTGCTCAACGCCTCGCCTGATGCCGTCGACCTCACCGGCTGGCACCTCGTCGATCGTGCGCTCCACGTCGGCCCGGTCCCCGGCGGGGTCCTCGCGGCCGGCGCGACCCTCGTCGTACCGCTGCCGTCGAACGTCCAGCTCGGGAACAAGGGAGGCGAGATCACCCTGCTCGATCCGAAGGGCCTGAAGGTCCACGGCGTCGCCTACACCGCCGCCGAGGCCGAACGGTCAGGCTGGACCGTCGTCTTCTGACCTGCCCTCGCCTTTTCGTACTTAGTACGTTACCTTGATCGTACTTAGTACGAAGACGAGGGGATGGATCATGAGTTCACGCGCATGGGCAATGACCGGGGGAGTCTGCCTGCTGCTGATGGCCGTCCTGGCCGGCTTCGGCAACTTCGTAGCCGTCGAGGGGATGAAGACTGCGGAAGACCTGACCGAGTCGGAAGGTCTGTTCCGGGCGGGCGCGGCCAGCCTGTTCCTGGTCGTCGTACTGGATGTGATCGTCGCCTGCGCGCTCTATCGCGTCTTCGCGCCGGTCGACCGAACGATGTCCTTGCTGGCGGCCGCCTTCAGGCTCGTCTACGCAGCCGTCTTCATGGTCGCCCTGGGCAGCCTGCTGGCAGCGCTCCGCGACTTCGACCGAGTGCACGTCGAAGCGTTCGACGACCTCTGGAAAACCGGCCTCGGTCTCTTCGGCGTGCACCTGCTGCTGCTCGGATACCTGGCCTATCGGTCGAGCGACTTCCCGAGCTGGCTGGGCATCCTGCTCGCTGTCGCCGGTCTGGGCTACCTCGTCGAGAGCCTCGGCGTCTTCTTCGGCCGGGACCTCACCATCTCCGTCTACACGTTCGTCGGCGAACTGCTCCTCGCATTCTGGCTCGTGTTCCGCGGGTTCAGGCCGTCGACTCGGTCGTCTGCTGAGCCAGTTCGTGGTGCGGTCGGGACTGCCACAGTGCCCACTCGGCGCTGACGTCGCCCGCGGTGCGGAGGAGGAGCGGAAGGTAGTCGTGCAGCAGCTTCTCGGTGGTCGTCTCGGCGGCGTGCACGGTGACGTTCATCGCGGCGCGAACCGTTCCGGTGCCGTCGCGGACCGGCGCCGCCACCGACCGGACGCCCGGTGCCAGCTCCTCGTCAGCCAGAGCCCAGCCGCGGGCACGGATCTCGGTCAGCTCGTCGCGCAGCTGCACCGCCGTCCTTCCGATGTACGGCGGAAGCCCGGCCCGACTCGGTTGGGCCAGAGTCTCGACCAGCTCGTCGTGGGAGAGCGCCGCGAGCAGGACCTTGCCCTGCGAGGTCTGCGCGGCCGGGAAGCGCGTCCCGATGTCGACCCGCAGCGCGATGATCTTCGGCACCGACACCCGGGCGACGTACACGATGTCGGACCCGTCGAGCTGCGCCATCGACGACGACTCGCCAGTCCGGCTCACGAGCACTTCCAGGTGCGGCCGAGCGATGTCCCACAGCCCGAGCGCGCCGACGTACGCCATACCGAGCGTCAGCACCTTCGGGGTCAGCTGGAAGGAACCGTCGGTCGACCGGACGAAGCCGAGCTCCTCCAGCGTCAGCAGCAGCCGGCGCGCGGTCGGGCGGGCCAGCCCGGCCGCGGTCGCCACCTCGGACAGCGACATGGTGCGGTGATCCGCGTCGAAGCAGGCGAGCACGTCCAGCCCGCGAGCCAGTGACTCGACGAAATCCGGGCCCGCGCCGCGTCCTGCCATCAGTTCCTGTCTCCCGCCGTACGACGTCCTGTCGGGCCCGAGCATAGAGCGTGGGTCAGGGTCACGAGCCGGGTTCGCCGAAGATCGTGCCGCGTGCCTCCCGCGTCGACTCGGACTTGTACTCGGTGTACTGGTACGGGTTGTCGAACACCTCGTCCTTCGGCAGATCCGGGTTCATCCCGCCGGCCCACGCCTCCTCGCCGAGCGCCCCGCGCAGGAAGTCGACGGTCGCCTCGACAGCCCGCCGTACGGCGGGAAGGTCGACGCCGACCAGCTGGTTCGCGTACTTCACCACCTTGCCGTCGACGAGCACGGTGTGGACGTCGCCCCGCTGTGCCTGGAACGCCACGTGGCCGTAGGGATTGACCAACGGGAACGACACCGGCGAGGAGTCATTCTTGATCAGTACGACGTCCGCCTTCTTCCCGGGTTCGAGGCTGCCGAGGTCGTCACGGCCCAGGGCCCGGGCGCCACCGCGGGTGGCCCAGTCGACCACGTGCTCGGCGCGCAGGTGGCTGTGGGTCACCGTGTCGCCCTTCATGTGCGCTTCGAGGTGCTCACGGGCCCGGTCGGCGCCGAGCGTCGTACGCATCGAGCTGAACAGGTCGCCGCTCCACCACACGCTGGTGTCCATCGACAGCGACACCGGGATGCCGAACTTGCGGACCTGCCAGGTGGGCGGATAGCCCTGGCCCGCGCTCTGCTCGGACTCGGTGGAGACGGAGATCGAGCCGCCGGTCGCGGCGATCCGCTGGTAGGAGTCCTCGGTCAGTGTCGCCGCGTGCACGTAGATGTTCTGCGGCGTCATGAACCCGTTCTCGTGCATCAGCCGGATGCCGTCGTCGTTCGTCGCACCCCACACCCCGGCGTGCGTGGTCACCCCGACGCCGAGCTCGCGGGCCACCTCGAAGGCCGCCCGCTCGGGGAACGACGGGTCGCCGGTGACGTCGAACGCGAGCTGGAGACCGAGCTCGTCGTCGTCGCGGAGCCGCTCCAGGAAGGCGCGGACCGCCGGATCCGCGGTCCACTCCCAGGGCCCGGCCTGAATGTTGCCGTAGGCAAGAACGAACCGGCCCGGGACGGCGCGCAGCGCGTCCACCGCCGCCTCGGCGTGGTCGACGGACTGCAACCCGTGCGACCAGTCGACCGTGGTGGTGACACCGGCCTCCAGCGACTCCCAGGCCGAGGTCAGGTTGCCGGCGTGGATGTCCTCGGGCCGGAAGGTCTTGCCGTGCTCGAGGTAGTACCAGACGAAGTACTGCGTCAGCGTCCAGTCGGCGCCGTACGCGCGCATCGCGGTCTGCCACATGTGCCGGTGCGTGTCGATCATCCCCGGCATCACGATCCCGCCGCGCGCGTCGATCTCCTGCGTTCCGTCGGGTACGTCGACCGTCGCGCCGACGGCCGCGATCCGGTCGTCCACGACCAGGACGTCGCCCTCGGTCAGCACCGTGTGGTTGTCGTCCATGGTCAGCACTGTGCCCCCGCGCAGCAGTACCGGCCGGCCCGCCACCGGCATCTCGGCAGTGGTCATGTTCCCCTCCAGAGTTGGGCCGGACATACGTCCGTATGCCGGTCACCACGGCGATAGCGCCACTATCTGAGCGCTCGTCAGCGGTGTCAAGGGCTCGGCTCCGGCTGCTTGACAGTCAGGAGGTGCGATCTCAGACTGAGGCGACGGTGTAGATGCGGACAACTGTCCGGAGGAGGCGTGCGTGCCGGATTCAGGGCCCGATTCAGGGCCGGATGCGAGAGGTCCGCTGGCCGGGCTGCTGGTGGCCGACTTCTCCCGGATCCTGGCCGGCCCGTACGCGACCATGCTGCTGGCCGACCTCGGCGCCGAGGTGGTCAAGGTCGAGGCGCCCGGCGGTGACGACACCCGGTCCTGGCAGCCTCCGGTCCGGGACGGCATCTCGACGTACTACCTCGCGGTGAACCGGAACAAGCGGTCGATCGCCCTCGACCTGAAGGATCCGAACGATCTGGCCGTGGCCCAGGAACTGGCCAAGCGGGCCGACGTCGTGCTGGAGAACTTCAAGCCGGGCGGGCTGGCCAGCTTCGGTCTGGACTACGACTCGGTCGCGGCCGCCAACCCACGCATCGTCTACGCCTCGATCAGCGGTTTCGGCAGCGGGCCGAAGGGGGCGGTGCTGCCGGGCTACGACCTGATCGTGCAGGCGATCTCCGGGCTGATGAGCCTCACCGGTGATCCGGACGGCGAGCCGTTCCGGGCCGGTATCTCGGTGTTCGACGTGATGGCCGGGCTGCACGCGACGATCGGCGTCCTGTCCGCGCTGAACGCCCGGCACGAGACCGGTCGTGGTCAGCACGTCGAGGTGAATCTGCTGTCCTCGGCGCTGTCCGGCCTGGTCAACCAGTCGAGTGCGTACGTCGCCGGAGGCGTCGTACCGCTGCGGATGGGCAACAGTCATCCGAGCCTGTTCCCGTACGAGCCGTTGCCGTGCTCCGACGGCGACCTGATCATCACGGCCGGGAACAACGGCCAGTTCCGCCGGTTGACCGACGTGCTCGGCGTACCGGAGCTGGCCGACAACCCGCGGTTCGACCAGAACGAGAAGCGGACAGCGAACCGGGAGGAACTCCGGCCGCTGCTGGTCGACCGGTTGCGGACCAGGACGCGGATGGAGTGGTTCCGCGACATCATCGCCGCTGGGGTTCCGTGCGGACCGATCAACACCATCGACGGCGGCGTCGCCTTCGCCGAGGACATCGGACTGGATCCGGTGGTGACGATCGATTCGATCCCGACCGTGCGCAACCCGATCACCTTCTCCGAGACTCCGGCCGAGTACCGGCTGCCGCCACCGTCCCTGGACGAACACGGCGCCGAACTCCGCCGCTGGCTGACCGACGAGGAGCGTTCGGCATGACGACTTTCCCGACTTCACTCGGTACGTCGACCGAGGACGAGATCCGCCTGCTCGGGCAGGACCTCACGGCCGACCTGATGGGCAAGGTCGGCTTCGGTGAACTGGCCTTCTGGCTGGTCGCCCTGCGCCGGCCGACACCGTCGGAGACGCGAGTCTTCGAGGCGGTTCTGGTCGCGTTGGCCGACCATGGGTTCACGCCGACGGCGATCGCGGCGCGGCTCACCTATCTGTCGGCGCCGGACTCCCTCCAGGGCGCACTCGCGGCCGGCCTGCTCGGCGGTGGGTCACGCTTCCTCGGGGTGACCGAGGACTGCGGGATGTACCTGCACGAGGCCCTGCTGGAACATGAGTTGCCGGCCGATGAGGCCGGTTGGGATGCGCTTGCACTCGAGGTGGTCACCGAGACACGCAAGGCCGGCAAGTACGTGCCGGGCCTCGGGCATCCGGTGCACAAGGTGCAGGACCCGCGGACGCCGGTGCTCATCGGGATCGCCGCGGACGAAGGACTGCTGGGGCCGCACCTGCAGTTGTTCCAGGCCATCGGGCGGGTGCACGAGCAGGTCCTCGGCCGCAAGCTTCCACTGAACGGTGCCGGAGTCTGTGGTGCGGCGCTCGCCGACCTCGGGCTGCCGGTCGAGCTGTTGCGCGGTTTCGCCTTGCTGGCCAGGGCTGCCGGGCTCCTCGGTCAACTGGCCGAGGAGCGCCGCCGCCCGATCGGCATGGACGCCTATCTCACCGTGGACCGCAACGCGGTCTACGTCGATCCGACCTAAGAGGAGCACTACATGGCCACTGTTGTCGCGGTCATCGCCTCGACGCACCATCCGTTCTACTACCGGGCCAGTACGTCGACCGGCGTGGACAGGCCGCCGTTCGCCGACGAGTGGGTGGCTAAGATCGAGGCGTTCCGGGAGACCCTGACCAAGGCCCGGCCGGACATCCTGGTGATGGTCGGCAGCGACCACTTCCACCAGCTCTGGCTGGACAACATGCCGCAGTTCCTGGTCGGCAAGGCGCCGTACTTCGATGCGAACTGGTACAACGAGGAGCGCGAGTTCGGGCTGCCGCGGATGACGCTGCCGGGGGAGGAGCGGCTGGCCGCGCACATCCTGCGGAACGGCCTGGACGCCGGCTTCGATCTTGCCTTCAGCAACGAACTGCGGATCGACCACAGCATCACCTGCCCGATCATCACGCTCCGGCCGGAGGCGGACCTGCCGATCGTGCCGATCTACACCAACATCTTCGCACCGCCGCTGCCGCAGCCGAAGCGCTTCGTCGAGCTGGGCCGGACGATCCGGCAGCTGGTCGAGTCCTGGCCGGACGACCGGCGGGTGGCGATC
This sequence comes from uncultured Actinomycetota bacterium, assembly GCA_963748245.1. Lineage (GTDB taxonomy): Bacteria > Actinomycetota > Actinomycetes > Propionibacteriales > Kribbellaceae > Kribbella. Next base: position 406,006 of record CAVVIA010000001.1, read on the forward strand.
ATCGGCACCGGGCACCTGTCCCTCGAACTCGGCGGCCCGCGGCAGTTCGGTGCCCACGGCCCCGATCCGGAGTTCGACCGGAAGGCGGTCGACTGGATCGCGAGCGGCGACCTCGACGGCTGCCTGGCCGAGGTGACGCTGGACAGCCTGCACCTGCCCGGCAACGCGACGCACGGCTTCATGGACTTCATGCTGATGATGGGTGTGGCCGGCGCCGGCGCGAAGGCCGATCACGTCGACTCACTGGACCTGTTCCACACCATGGAGGCGTACTTCACCTGGTATCCGAACGGGGTGCCGCAGTGAAGGAGCGAAGCGAGTTCACCATCAAGCACAGCGTAACTCGAGCCTCATCCGCGCTCGGAGCGAAGCGAGGACGTGGATGAGTAAGTATCTGCTGGACAAGTTCCTCTTCACCGTGGACCGCGATCCTGACTTGGTCGAGCGGTATCGCGAGGATGCGGCCGCGACGGTGACCTGGTGGGAAGCGGAGTTCGCGAACAAGATCCTCAACTGCACGACGGACGAGAAGTCGACCTGGCTCGCGTTCACCGACGAGGAGCGACGGGCGTTGGTCGAGCGGGATCACGTGGCGTTGTTCCAGCTGGGTGCGCATCCGTTCCTCACCCTGACGTTGTTCATCGCGATGTTCGAGCGCGACCACGGGCCGCTGGAGTACCAGAAGGCTTACGGCAAGGCTCTCGAGCACCTGTCCCTGCCGTATCCGGATATCGCCACCTAGGAGTTCGCGTGCGAGCAGCAGTCCTGCACATCCACGGTGAGGCGCCTTCACACGGTGAACACCCGGACCCCGTCCCGACGGAGGGGCAGTCCATCGTCCGCGTCACCGCGGCGCCCGTCGTACCTCTGGATCTGTTGTGTGCTTCTGGTACGTCGTACTTCGGTCCACCCGAGGTGCCGTACGTACCAGGGGTGCAAGGCGTCGGCGTGGTCGAGCAGTCGGCCGTCGTGACTCCGGGGACCAAGGTGTTCTTCGCGACGCAGGCCGGGATGGCTGCGGGCGACGGGAGTTTCGCCGAGTGGTGCGCCGTACCCGACGCGGACCTCATCGTGCTCGAAACACCGGTGGCCGACGCGCAGGTGGCCGCGATCGGGCTGTCGGGAGTCGCCGCGTGGATGGTGCTGACCTGGCGTGCGCGCCTCCAGCCGGGTGAGCGGGTGCTCGTGCTCGGTGGTGGGGGAGCTGTCGGTCAGGCTGCGATCGGGGCGGCGCGAGTTCTCGAGGCAAGCAGTGTTGTTGCGGTGTGCCGATCCGATCAGGCTCGGGGCCGGGCGTTGGCCGCGGGTGCGGACGAGGCGATCACCGTGGACGAGCTCGCCGGCGCCTTCGACGTTGTCGTGGATCCGGTCTTCGGCTCGGTGGCGACGGCTGCCGGGCGGCTGCTCGCCCCTGGCGGCCGGCTGGTGAACCTCGGTGGCGCTTCGGGTGACGAGGCAACCTTCTCGTCGGCGATCCTGCGCAGCCGCACCGCGAGCGTTCTCGGCTACACGAACAACGCCATCACCCCGGACCAGCGCCGCGACGCCCTCACCGCAGTCCTCCGCCACGCTGCGACCGGTGCCGTCACCGTCGCCCACGAGACGGCCGCCCTGCCCGACATCACCACCGCCTGGCACCGCCAGTCCACCGGCCGAACGGCGGGACGTCTGGTGCTCACGCTGGACTAGATAAGACCGATCGGTATTATCTAGTCCATGGCTGTTCCAGTACGGCGGTTGTGGGCAGCGGTGCTGTGCGGGTATCTCGCGTTCGGCGCCGCGTTGCAGGCGTTGCCGACGTACGTGCCGGAGAAGTTCGGCGGCGGCGCGCTGGCCAGTGGGACCGCGGTGGGGATCGCCTTCCTGGCAACGGCTTGCGGGCGACCGTTCGCCGGGTGGCTGGCGGACGGCGGGTGGTCGCGTCCCGTCGTACTGATCGGGGGAGTGCTGACCGCTGCCGGTGGGGTGGGGCAGTTGGTGGCGCCGAATCTCGGGGTCCTGATGGTCGCGCGGCTGGTGATGGGTGCGGGGGAGGCGGCACTGTTCTCGGCGGCGTTGCCGTGGGTGCTGGCCGGGACGCGCGTGGCGCAGCGCGGGCGGGTCGCGGGCTGGTTCGGGTTGTCGATGTGGGGCGGGCTGGCCGCTGGGCCGGTGATCGCTTCGCTCGTCGGCGACTGGGTCTGGTGGACGATCGTCGGTCTCGCGGGCGCGTCGATGGTGCTGGTGCTGACGACCCGCGCCGATCCCGGGCGGGTCGAGCCGTTGATCCGGATCCGCCGGGTCCGCGATCTGGTGCCGGCCGGCGTACCGTTGCCAGGCGCAACCATCGGCCTGGCGGCGTACTGCTACGGCACCATCGCGGCCCTGCTGGTGTTGCGGTTGCGCGATGACGGGATCGGTGTCGACGGCTTCGCGCTCGCGGTCTTCGCGGCGTCCTTCCTGGTCGTCCGGTTCGCGGGCAGTCCATTGGTCGATCGGTACGGCGGACGCGTGGTGGCGGCCTCGACGGTCGGGGTCGAGGTGGTGGCGCTGGCCGGGATCGCCCTGGCTGACGGACCGGTGGGCGCGCTGGTGTTCACCGCGTTAGCCGGATTCGGGCTCGCATTGATCTACCCGGCGTGTGTGTCGATGACGCTCGATCGGGTCCGTGGGTTGCGACCGGGAGTGTCGATGGGCGTGATGACGTCGTTCTGGGATCTCGGGGTGCTGGCGGCAGGTCCGCTCGGCGGGTTCGTGGCGGAGCGGCTCGGGTTCCCGACCGCGTTCTTCGTGGCCGCGGGCGCGGCTGCGGCGTGTGTGTTCGTGTGTCTGGTGTTCCTCAGGCCGCGTCGAGCAGCGTCTCCACGATGACCCGGGCTTCGGCACCCAGACCGGGATCCCGGTCGACCGCGCTGATGATGGTCGCGCCTTCCAGGACGACGACCAACTGGCGAGCAGTGGCGTCGGGATCGCGGACGCCGGCCTCGGTCAGGAGCCGACGGAACAGGTCGCGGTAGAAAGTCAGATGGTCCTGGGCGAGCCGGCGGGGTGCGCCGTCCTGACCGCGGTCCTCGGTCGCCGCGTTCATCATCGCGCAGCCGCGGAAGCCGGCCTCGGCGTACCAGGTCGCGACCAGGTCGAAGACGGCGAGGATCCGGTCCCGGCCGGTCTCGGCCTGCTCGACCGCCTGCTCGTGCCAGGCGCGCACCCGATGGGTGCGGTCGGTCAGCACCGCCTCGACCAGACCGTCCTTGGAACCGAAGTTCTTGTAGATGGTGAGCTTGGACGCGCCGGCCGCCTCGGCGACCTCGTTGATGCCGACGGCGTGGATGCCGCGGCGGGTGAACACCTCCGACGCCGCGGCCAGGATCCGTGCCCTGGTCGCCTCGGGGTCCAGTCGTTCGCCAGCTCGGACTGGCATGGTCACCACCTCCTGGCATTCATAGTACCGATCGTTCTCATCTACTGGCGCAAGATAAGACCGATCGGTACTATCTCGGCATGATCAACGGATGGACGGCAGTGGGATTCGAGGGCGTGGCCGAGGCGTTCACGCGGAACTTCGCCGAACGAGGTGAGCTCGGTGCGGCCTTCGCGGCGTACCAGGACGGCGAACTGGTGGTCGACCTGTGGGGCGGGACGGCGGATCGCGACACCGGGCGAGTGTGGGACCGGGACACGGTCCAGCTGATGTTCTCCGGAACCAAGGGCCTCGCCTCGGCGTGCGTTCTGTTGCTGGTCCAGCGGGGGCAGGTGTCGCTCGACGATCCGCTCAGCCGCTACTGGCCGGAGTTCAGCGCGGGCGAGATCACGATCGCCGAAGTGCTGTCCCATCAGGCCCGCCTGGCCTGGGTCGAGGCCGGGTACGCCGACCTGCTCGACCACGACGTGATGGCTGGGCATCTGGCCGCGCAGGCTCCGGCGACGGACCCGCGGGCCGCGTTCATGTACCACGCGATCACCTGGGGCTGGCTGGTCGATGAGCTGATCCGCCGCGTCGACGGGCGGACCGCCGGTGAGTTCTTCGCCGCGGAGTTCGCGGACCCGCTCGACCTCGAGGTGTGGATCGGTCTCCCGGATGAGCTCCACTGGCGTGCGACGACGATGGTGGCGCCGGACGGCGTACTCGTCGACGAACCGCAAACCGACCCGCTGCTGCGGTTGAACCGCAATCCGCTCTGGGTGCCCGGTGCGGAGAAGATCTGGAACAGTCCCGAGTACCACAGTGCCGGACTGGCCGCGGTCGGCGGTTTCGCGACGGCCCGTGGGATGGCCGGCTTCTACGCCTCGCTGCTGGGAGGCGGTGTGCTGACCGCGGACACGGTCGAGTTCGGCCGGCGAGAGATCCGGCGCGGCGTCGAGCCGACCTGGGGCGGCGAGATGGCGTACGGCGCCGGCTTCGAACTCGCCTGGTCCGGCAACTTCGGCCGACCCGCCGATGCCTTCGGTCACGGCGGTGCCGGCGGCTCCCGCCACGGCGCCTGGCCGGCCCGCGGAATCGCCTTCTCCTACCTGATGAACGAGGTCCGCGCCGCCCCCGACCACCGCCCCCTCGACCTCCTCGCAGCCCTGGAAAACGCCGGGTGAGATGGTTGCGGTAAGCGTTTGCTGGCAGACTGAGGGCCCATGCGTGAGCCTCTGGTGATCAATGACAACGGTGCTTGGTGCTGGTTTCAGGATGAGCGGGCGGTGCTGGACCCGGACAGCCAGACGTTGGTGGTCGGGTCGATCGCGGCGCCGGAGGGGCCTGACGGTGACGGGCGTGCCGGGAACGTCGAGTTGACGGTGGTCGACCTGCGGTCCGGCTCGAGTGAGGTCGTCGTACTGCACGAGAAGTTCGAGGCGGACGACCATGACGTGCCGGCGTTGCGGCGGCGGGCGGACGGCCGGTGGCTGGCGGTCTACACGAAGCACAAGACCGACGATCTGACCCGGTGGCGGGTGAGCGAGCCGGGGGATCCGCGGACGTGGGGGCCGGTACAGACGTTCGACTGGAACGAGTTCACCGGCGGGCGCGGGGTCACCTACTCGAACCTGCACGTGCTCGACGGTCGGCTGTACAACTTCGCTCGCGCGGTCAACGACGACCAGTGTGCGCTGGTGTCCGACGACGACGGCGACACCTGGACGTACGCCGGCAAGCTGTTCACCCGGCCGAAGGTCGGTTACGTCAACGGCTACACGCGGTATGTCTCGACGCCGACGCGGATCGACCTGGTCACGACGGACCACCATCCGCGCGACTACAACAACTCGATCTACCACGGCTACCTCGAGGCCGGAGCACTGCACCGGACGGACGGGACCGTGGTCGATCCGAAGGCGCTCGACGGGGATGCTCCGTCCCAGGTGGAGTTGACGACGGTGCTCGAAGCCGGATCGCTGTGGGACGGCGAACCGATGACGCACTGCTGGACGATCGACATCCGGCGCGCCACCGACGGCACCCTGGCCGCCATCCTGCTCGCGCGGCACGACACCCCGGAGAACCCGGAGGACGCCTTCGCGAGACGGCACGACGTCCCGGATCACCGCTTCTTCTACGCGCGGCTCGCTCCCGGCGGGAAGTGGCAGGTCCGTCAGCTGGCGAAGGCCGGTCCTGGTCTGCTGCCGCATGAGAACGACTACACCGGCCTGGTCGCGATCGATCCGTACGACCTGGATTCGCTCTATGTCTCGACGCCGATCGACCCGCGCGACGGCACCGAGCTGGCGCACCACGAGATCTTCCACGCCCGCGTCGCCGACGCCGGGACGACGTGGACGCCGGTGACGGAGAACTCCGAGGTCGACAACCTCCGCCCGATCGTTGCCCCGGGCGACCCGAACCGGGTGCCGCTGCTCTGGTTCCGCGGCCCGATGACCGCCTCCCAGCACTACAACTGCGAGGTCGTCCTCCTCGACCGGCCGCGAAGCTGAGGTGAGCCGGTGGGCGGGAGGTCCGGCTCCCGCCCACCTCAGACCTTGCGTTTGAGGGCGAGGACCGAGATCGGGGCGAACACGAGCATGATTCCGGCGGCCCACAGCAGGGTCCAGGCGACCGGCTCTGCGACCGGGCCGCCGATCAGCAGACCGCGGGCGGCGTCGGACAGGATGGTCACCGGGTTCGCCTCGACGATCGGCTGCAGCCAGCCCGGCATCGTCTCGGTCGGGACGAAGACGTTGCTGACGAAGGTGATCGGGAACAGCACCGTGAAGCCGAAGATCTGAACCTGCTCCGGATCACGGCCGAGCACTCCGACCAGGACCGAGATCCAGGAGAACGCCAGCGCGAAGAGCAGGACCAGCCCGACCATCGCGAGCACCCCCAGGACCGAGGTCTCGACCCGGAAGCCCATCAGGTATCCGACCGCGAGCAGCAGGAACACCGACCACGCATGTTTGACCAGGTCCGCGCCGATCCGGCCGGCCAGCGGCGCCCACCGGGCGATCGGCAACGACCGCAGCCGATCGAACACGCCCTTGGTCAGATCCGTGTTCAGGCCGGTGCCGACGTACATGGTCACGAAGAACATGTTCATCACGATGATCCCGGGCAAGGTGTACTGCAGGTAGTCGCCGGTGCTGCCCGAGATGGCGCCGCCGAAGATGTAGGTGAACAGGACGAGGAACAGGATCGGCTGGAAGCTGAAGTCGCCGAGCTCCCACGGGTTGTGCCGGATCTGCACGATCGTGCGCCAGGCCAGGGTGACCGTCTGCTGCAAGCCCTGCACGGGGCTGACTCTCGCGTTCATGCCTTGATCTCCTCGGCTTCCTCTTCGGCCGCGTGCCCGGTGAGGGAGAGGAAGACCTCGTTCAGGCTCGCGCCGCGCAAGGTGAGTGTGTTGATCACGACGCCGGCGTCGTCGAGGCGCCGTACGACGGCCGGCAGGACTGCCGGGTCGGTGACCGGAGCGGTGACCACGTCGCGGTCGACCTCGGGCTCGGTCTTGGTCAGCTCGCCGACGACCGACAGAACGGTGGGCAGGTCCGACGGATCGGCCGGGCGTACGGCGAGGGACTGGGCGCCGGCCGTCGACTTCAGCTCGTCCGGCGTGCCGCTGGCGATCAGTTTTCCGTGGTCGATGACGGCGATGTTGTCGGCGAGCGCGTCGGCCTCGTCGAGGTACTGCGTGGTGAGCAGGACCGTGGATCCGCCCCGGACCAGGTCGCGGACGAGGTTCCACAGCTCCAGCCGGGCCCGCGGGTCGAGACCGGTCGTCGGCTCGTCGAGGAACAGGATGCGGGGCCGGCCGACCAGGCTCGCGGCCAGGTCGAGGCGGCGCCGCATGCCGCCCGAGTACGTCTTGGTGGCACGGTCCGCGGCATCGGAGAGACCGAAGTCCTCCAGTAGTTCAGCGGCTCGCAGCTTCGCGTCGCGACGGGATTGGCCGAGCAGTCGTCCGATCAGCAACAGGTTCTCGGTGCCGGTCAGGTTCTCGTCGACTGCGGCGTACTGTCCGGTCAGCCCGATCAGCTGCCGGACCTGGTGCGCCTCCCGCAGTATGTCGTACCCGCCGACCGTGGCCCGGCCTTCGTCCGGCCGCAGCAGCGTCGCCAGTGCGCGGACCGCGGTCGTCTTGCCGGCGCCGTTCGGGCCGAGCAGACCGAGGACGGTTCCGGTCGGTACCGCCAGGTCGACTCCGGCCAGGGCCAGCGTGTCGCCGAACCGCTTGGTCAGTCCTTCCGCCCAGATCGAGTGGTCCATCCCGTGCCCTCCCCGCTCGGTGACCTCCCAGTCGACTACTCGATCAGGACGGCGTCAACCGGGTCAGCTGCTGGTGAGGTGCTTGCGGATCGCGTCGAGGTCGGCGGTGATCGAGGCCTCGCGGTCGCGCGCGCTCGCCTTGTACGACGCCAGTTCGGCGGCCGCCTCGGTCGTCTTCTCTTTCAGGCGGGCGACCTGATCGGCCGCATCGACCTTGGCCTCGGCCGCCTGGGTGCGGGCCCGCCAGAAGCGGTGGCCCGCGACGCCGAGGATCACCACACCGATGACGATCCAGAACGAGTGCACCAGGCCCAGGCCCACAGCCACCACCAGACCGGTCGCGGCGATCGCGATCGGCCCGGCCACGGCGCGCACCGTCAGCGGCGGCGCCCCGGCGTTGATCTCGGCAACGGCAGTCGCGATCGACTGTGGGTCGGCACCATCCGGAAGCACGGTGATCTGGCGCCGGCCGAACGCGCACTCGACCTGGGTCGGCGTGAGGGCGTTGGCGGTCTTCGCGAGCTCCTCGGCCTCGGTCAGTACGCCGTCCGACACCACCCGCAGCGCGGTCGCGGACAGGTGTGGCTCGTCGTCGCGGCGCAGGTCGGCCCGGAGCAGGTTCTCGATCGTGTCGACCGGGTCGGTGATCGCGCCGGGAGCGGCCTTGATGTCGGTGATCCGGGCGCGGAGCTCGGCGACGCGGGCCAGCGGTTCGCGTTCGGGCTCGCTGCCTTCGGAGATCAGCATCCGGAGCACCGACGAGGCGCTGTCCGGGTCGGGTTCGCCGTACGCGAGATCGCGGTCGGGCTCACGGACGGCGGTGTCGCCGGCGATCGTCTCGACGGCCGGGCGGAGCTGCGCGAGCCGGGAACGGGCGTTCCGCGCGGTGGCGACCTCGGTGAACGACGGGCCGGCGAGCTTCACCGGCTTGGCCCGGCTCTCGACGGTCTCGAGCCAGCTCAGGCCCTTGGTGTGTTCCTGCAGCCGCTCGACGATCAGGGTCAGGTTCTCCGCACCCAGTCCGCCGCGAGCACCGGTGGACCACAGTGCGCGCTGCAACCGGGTGACCTTGCCGTCGGCTGACGTACCGAAGGCTGTCTCGAGCCAGGTGGTGCGGACCAGGTCGCGGCGTCCGAGCGCGGCCAGGGCCAGGCAGAGGAAGATCGACGTACGACCGTCGTCGAGAGTCATTGCCTCGGACAACGGCCCGTCCGGCAACTCCGTCGTCTCGGCCGACAGGCCGTGGATCGCCGCGACCGCCGGCTGCAACCAGTAGTTGGGGAACGCGAGGCCGGCCGGTGGCGGCGGCTGGGCCGATGCCAACGCGGTCAGCACCTGGCCGGCGTGGCGCCGTACCTCGGCCGCCGCGGCGAACCCGATCAGCTCGTAGCGGATGTCGGACAACTCCACGAACGCGTCGAACGCGTCCGTCAGCCGCTGCAACCGGGAGTCCAGGCTGCCCTGCAACTGCGAGACCCGCGACCGCAGATTGGACGCCTCCGACAACGCCAGCGACATCTCGCCTCGAAGCTCCTCGAGCTCCTGATTCTGCCGCCGCTCCTGATACCAGTCCGACATCCGGCCCTCCGTCCGATCCGTCCCGAAAGCATCCCGTGTGATGGGGTCAGGGCTCCTGGTGTGGTTGAGATCGAGTGACCGGGGCATTAGACCGGAGGCACGCGGGCAGATCGACGGTGGCTGACACGGAGGAATTGATGAGCCTTTCCCGGCATGTGGTGACGGAGATCAGGACGGCTGACGTGGGGGCCGAGTACATCCGGGAGGTGGGACGGAACTCGTTTCGGGGGCATCACGGGCGGGGTGGCGTCGAGACGGCGTACGTGGTGGAGACCGATCGGGGCGTGGCGGGATGGGGATTGCCGTTGTCGGTGGGGGATCCGGCCGGGCTGATCGGCCGGAACGTTGCTGAGTTGATCGATCCGGAGGTGGGGGTGATCGAGGCGGGGGCGGAGTTTCTGGACTATGCGTTACATGATCTGGCGGCCAGGATCCTCGGCGTACCGGTGTACGCGATGCTCGGCGGCGCGGCCGGGTCGGCGCAGGTGCGGGCCTACAGCGGCGGGATCTATCTCGACGATCTCGACCCGGCGGAGGCGCCGGCGGGGCTGACCGCGATCAAGCAGAACCTGGCGCAGGACCACGAGTTCGGGTTCCGCGACTTCAAGCTGAAGCTCGGCCGGGGGTATCGCTGGATGCCGTACCAGGCCGGCCTCGACCGCGACATCGAGGTGACCCGGCTGACCCGCGAGCTCTACCCCGAGGCGGAGATCCTGGTCGACCCGAACGACGGCTTCTCCGTGAACGCACTCACGGAGTACCTCGCCGCGGTCTCCGACTGCCGCCTGTACTGGCTCGAGGAGGTGTACGCCGAACGCCGCGAGGACCTGGAGTTCCTGCGCGACCACCTCGCCACGCTGCCGTGGCGGCCGCGGATCGCCGACGGCGAGTTCGACCCGAACGCGGACTACATCCTCCGGCTCGCTCAGGCCGGCCTCGTCGACGTCGCGCTGATGGATGCCGTCGGCTACGGACTCACCGCGTGGCGGCGACTGATGCCGCAGCTGGAGGCGGCATCCACCGAGGCCTCACCGCACGCCTGGGGCCTGCCGCTCAAGACTCTGTACGCCGCCCACATCGCCGCCGGCCTGGGGAACGTCCCCATCGTCGAAGGCGTCCCTGGCCACACCCTCGGCACCGACGGCGACGGCTACCACCTGTCCGACGGCACCCTCACCCTCTCCGACCGCCCAGGCTTCGGCATCGACCTCACGGCGTAGGCATAGCTGACGTTCCCGTGGTGTTCACCGGGCTGCGGCACACTCGGCGCCATGAGACTGGGGCAGCTTGCGCGGGGGCGGCGGAGGTTGGGGGCGTTCTGGGGAGCGACGGTGCTGCAGGTGGTTGCCGTCGCGTGTGACGTCAAGGTACTGAAGCAGGCGAGCAAGGTGTCGCTGATGCCGTTGCTGCTGTCGTGGTCGCGGACCGAGGACGCGCCGCCCTTGCTGCAGGCTGCGCTGCTCGCCTCGGCCGCTGGTGATCTGTTGCTGGAGACGGAGCTGCAACGGGCAGGGATCGCTGCCTTCGCCGCGGCGCACGCGTGCTACCTGGCGGTGTTCCTGGCCGAGCCGGGGCGACGGTCCTGGCGGGTAGTGGCGGCGTACGGCGCTCTGTGGGCCGCACTGGTCGCGGTGCTCTCACCGGGACTGGGCGGTCAGCGAGTGCCGGTCGCCGCCTACGCGTTGTTGCTGACCGCAACCGCCATCGTGTCCCGCTGGCACAATCCCCGCAGCGGCCTGGGCGGCACGCTCTTCCTCATCTCCGACGCGCTGATCGCCCTGCGGCTGTCCGGTCGCGACTTCCCGGGGCGGGGCGCACTGGTGATGTCGACGTACGCCGTCGGCCAGTACCTCCTGACCTCCGGCGCCGTCCGCAAGAAGCCGGACCCGGTCAGCGGCGCGGTGGACCGGCAGTGAGGCGGGTGCGGACCTGCTGCATGCGTTCGGGGGAGTTGTGCGGCAGCTCCCACCGGGTCTCCAGCCACCAGGTCGCACCCGCGTCCGCCCACGGCCCGACCTCGTCGGCCGCGCCGTCTGGGTCGGTCTCGCCCTCGGCGATCACGTCCAAGTCCGGTGAGCCCTGCTCGGTCAACCAGGCGCGCAGCGCCCGGAGCTCGTCCGGAGAGTCCTTGTCGGGCGGGTATTGAGGCAGTACGCCGTCACAGCGCAGGACGCGGCGCATCGACTTCGGCCGTGGCCACGCACCGACGACCCAGATCGGGATGCGGTCCTGCACCGGTCGTCCCACCTCGGCCAGGTCGTTGCGCGCGCACTCGTACGAGTAGTGCTCGCCGTGATAGCTCGACCGCCCGGCCCAGAGCTCCCGGATCAGGTCGATGCCCTCGTCCATCATGGCCGCCCGGGTCCGCAGGTCCAGCTCCTCGCCGGTCAGCGGCAGGTCGGTCTCGATCGCGCCCAGCCCGACCGCCAGGGTGGCTCGGCCGGCCGAGAGCTGGTCCAGTGTGACGACCTGGCTGGCCACCTTCCACGGCCGTCGCCAGGGGAGTGGAGTCAGCATGGTGCCGAGGCGGATCCGGCTCGTCCGGGCCGCGATGGCACTGAGCAGGCCCCACGCGTCGACGCCGTACGCCGCCTCCCAGACGAAGACCCCGTCCCACCCGGCCTCCTCGGCGAGCGTTGCCTGCTCGAGCTGCTCGGTCGCCGTGCCACCCGGAAGAATCACGCCGTATCGCATGCCACCTTCCTACCTGCCGCACCGACAGGTAGGAAGGCCGGCGGCGTCAGCCCAGGTAGTCGCGCCAGGGGCCGGTGATGGCGAACGTGATGCCGGGGGTCTGCAGGTTGACGAAGAGGACCTTGCCGTCGTCGGAGAACGCCGGGCCGGTGAACTCGGAGTCGTTGAGCATGTTCCGGACGATCGCGTACGTCGGTCCGCCCGGGGTCGAGCTCAGCACGTGGCTGCTGGCGTTGCCGTCCTCGGCGAGGACCAGCGAACCCCACGGGGTGACGGTGACGTTGTCCGGGCTGTCGAAGTTGTAGTCGTCGTACCGCGCCTCGGAGCCCTTGTCGGCCGCGGCATTGTCCGGGAAGTAGGTGACCAGCTGGATGGTCCGGGCCTGGTAGTTGTAGAACCAGACCATGCCGTCGTGCGGGACGGCGTCACCCGGCAGGTCGGTGGTGCCGGCCTCGGCGTACGAGTTGACCACGTACACGCCCTCGTCGGTGCCGAAGACGCCTTCGAACTTCTTGCCCCGGGTGACCTTGTCGTCGGTGAACTGCTTGCGGCAGGAGACCGAGACCGCGTCCCGGTCGGGCACCGGGACCCAGGCGACCCGGAACGGCCGGAGCAGCTGGGCCGAGGTCAGGTAGGCGACATCCGGGATCGGCTTGCCGTCGTCGCCGAGGATCGCCATCGCCTCGAGCGTGCCGAAGTTGACGTCGGCGAGCTGCCGCCAGCTGGTCGGCCCGAGCTTGTGACCGAGCGGGGCGGACCAGCGGTAGAAGAGGCCGTTCGGGCCGGAGGCGTCCTCGGACAGGTAGATGTGGTTGCGGTCCTTGTCGACCGCGAGGGCCTCGTGGGCGTAGCGGCCGAGCGCCTTGAGCGGGACCGGGTGGGCGGTCTTGCCGTCGCCCCAGACCTCGAAGACGTAGCCGTGGTCCTTCAGGCGGGTGGTGCCGTTCGCCTTGGACTCGGTCTCCTCGCAGGTCAGCCAGGTGCCCCACGGCGTGTGTCCGCCGGCGCAGTTGGTGAGCGTGCCGGAGATGCCGACCCACTCGCCGAGGTTCTTGCCGTCCCGGTCGACGGAGATGACGGTGCAGCCACCGGCCGCGCCGACGCCGGCGTCGTACACGGTGCCCTCGATCGGCGGTACGCCGAGCGCGTTGGCGCCGCCGACCTCGTGGTTCTGGATCAGCAGGTACTTGCCCCGGCCGGCGTCGAACACCGCCGTACCGTCGTGCAGGGACGGGGTCGGCTGCCCGGTCGTGAGCTTGGTCTCGCCGGCCCGGGTGACGATCCGGTACTTGAAGCCCGGCGGCAGGGCGAGGATGCCGTCGGGGTCGTCCAGCAGCGGCGGGAACGGCCGGTGCGTCGGGTACGGCGAGTGCCGCGGACCGGGCGTCGCCTCGGCGAGCGACGGGACGGTGCCGACGGTGGCGAAACCGACCCCCGCGGCGCCGGCGGCGGCACCCCGGAGAACGGAACGGCGGTGCAACAGACATGACGGTGCTCCTTGGTACGTTGGCGGGCGGGCGGCCCCAGGCGATCCTGCCCCCGGCCGGCTGACACCGGGGAAACGGCACCTGAACAACTGACCCTGCAACGAACCGGGCGCACGGGGCGTCCCTAGGGCGAGGTGATCGGGATGCGATGGTTCGGTGTGGTCGCCGTCGCGGCGGCGGCGTTACTGGTTGCGTGCGGCAATGAGTCCGGAGCGGAAGGACAACCGACGGTGAGTAGCACACCGAACCCGGAGACCCCGGGAACCACCGGGCCGGCCTCCGGCCAGGTCGAGCAGGCCAAGGCCGACCTGGCCAAGCGGCTGGGCGTCGAGGCGGCCCAGGTGACCGTGGTCAGCTCGAGCGAGGTCACCTGGTCCGACGGCAGCCTCGGCTGCCCGGAGCCGGGGATGAACTACACCCAGGCCCTGGTGCCGGGCTCCCGCATCATCCTCGAGGCTGCCGGGAAGCAGTACCACTACCACTCCGGCGGCACGCGCCCGCCGTTCCTCTGCACCAACCCCCAGGGCTGACTCAGGCGGAGCGGGAGTTCAGCACCGGTACGTCGGCCTCGTTCACGAAGGCGTCCCGGGGCCGCTGCACCGACGCCAGCGAGACGATGTCGCGGCCGTAGAAGGCGGCGGCCAGCCACACAGCCAGCACCCGCACCTTCCGGTCCCAGGTCGGAACCGCGAGGACGTGGTAGCCGCGGTGCATGAGCCACGCGAGGAAGCCCTTCACCACGATCCGCTTGTACTGGAAGATCCCTCGGCCCAGTCCGAGGGTCGCGACCGCACCGAGCGTGTGGTGGACGTAGTTCTTCGGCTTGCGGCCACGCAGTGTCCGCAGCAGGTTCTTCGCCAGCAGCTTCCCCTGCCGTACGGCGTTCTGCGCGTTCGGCACCGTCAGGGCTCCCGCGATCGGCGATGCGAGGTCCGGGATCGCCGCGTCGTCACCGGCCGCCCACGCGTCCGGCAGCGGCTCGGTGTCGGTGCCGACCCGGAGGTCGGCCCGGGCCTGGATCAGGCCGCGTTCGGTGACGGGCAGGTCGGTGTGGTTGCGGACCAGTCGGGTCGCGGCGTTGCCGGTCGTCCAGACGAGCAGGTCCGACTCGAACTCGGTCCCGTCGGACAGCACGACATGACCGTCGGCCGCCGACACCAGGGTGGTCTCGAGGTGGACCTGCGCGCCGCGGCGCTCGAGCGTCGAGCGCACCCATTTCGCCGGGCCGTCGCCGACCTCCGGCAGGATCCGGTTGGTCGCCTCGACCAGGTGGAAGGCGAGGTCGCTCGGCGCGAGCTCGGGGTAGGTCTTGAGCAGAGCGTTGGCCAGCGACAGGAGTTCCGCGAAGCCTTCGACGCCGGCGAACCCGCCGCCCACGAACGTGACGGTCAGCAGCCGCTCCCGCTCCGGCCCGGGCGGGAGGACGGACGCCTCGTCGAAGGCGGTCAGCAGCCGGTCGCGAATCGCGACCGCCTCCTCGACGTGCTTCATCCCGATCGCGCGCTCGGCCACGCCCGGCAGGGCGAACGTCTTGGTCACCGCGCCCGCGGTCACCACGACGATGTCGTACGACAGCTCGAACTCAACGCCTTGGAGCGGCTGGATCGTCACCGACTTCCGGGCGTGCTCGATCGCCGTGACCGAGCCGGCGACGAGCTTGGTCCGGCGCAGGTTCCGCCGCAGCGAGATCGCCGCGTGCCGGGCCTCGATGTTGCCCGAGACGACCTCGGGCAGGAACGGCTGGTAGGTCATGTACGGCCGTGGATCGATCACCACGACCTCGGCCTCACCCTTGCGGAGCTTCTTCTCCAGCTTCCATGCCGCATAGAAACCGGCGTATCCGCCACCGACCACTACGATCCTGCGCACTCTGTGCCTCCGTCTGTCAGATCCTTCACTAGTTAGACAAAACAGCGGGCCCGTTTGTGACTAACCGGTGAGCGGGCGGAGCTGCCGGCGGGACGTGATTCCGAGCTTGGCGAACACTTTGCGCAGATGCCACTCGACCGTGTGCTGGCTGAGGAACATCTGGGCGCCGATCTGGGCATTGGTCAGCCCGGAACCGGCGAGCGCGGCGATGTGCGCCTCCTGCGCGGTCAGCGTGTCATGGGCGCGGCTCGTCCGCTCGTCGACGGCCTCGCCCGCGGCCGCGAGTTCGTGGCGTGCGCGGTCGGCGAAGGCGTCGGCTCCGGCCGTGGCGAGCATGTCGTACGCCGTCCGCAGCTGGATCCGGGCATCTTGGCGCCGGCCCGCTCGCCGGAGCCATTCGCCGTACAGGAGATGCGACCGGGCGAGGTCCATCCGGACCCGGGTCCGGCCGAGTCGCTCGACCGCCTCCTGGTAGCCGGACTCCGCCGCCGGACCGGTCGTCAGTAGAGCCCTCGATCGAGCGAGCACGCCGAGCGCCCAGTCCGTACCGGTGGCCTGCGTCAGCTCGGTGAGGCGGTCGAGGCCCCCGGTCGCCAGTTCGCGCTGTCCGGACCGGACCGCCGCCTCGACGAGCTCCGGCAGGGACCAGCTGCCGACACCCAGGTCCATCGGGTCGGAGCTCGCCGCCTGCGCTGACGCCAGCGCTTCGGGGTACCTGGCGAGGCTGTTCATCAGCACGGAGTTCGCCCAGCGGGTGAAGGACAGTCCACCGCCCTCGCCGCGGGCCGTCACGTCGTCCATGGTGGAAGCGATCAACGGAGCGGCGTCGTCCAGCTGCCCACGCAGGACCGCCAGGCCGATCGCGCCGTACGGCGCCAAGCCGATGCCGGTCGCGTCGACGATGGTCCGGATCTCGGCGAGCAGCGCCGCAGCCGCCGCGAAGTCACCGCCGAACAGATGCATGGTGAGCCGGGAGTTGAGGACGAGCGGAAGCTCGCTGAGATCGCCGACCTCACGAGCCAGCCGCACGTGCCGGTCGGTGAGCAGATCCCAGTGCTCGAAGTCCCAGAGGTCGACCGAGGTGCGCGAGGCCAGCCACAGCCAGCGCAGGTCGCTCGGATCCGCGAGCGTCTGGTCCGCGAACGCTTCGATCGCCGTCCTGGCCAGTGGCACCGCCGCCGGGTACCCGTCGGTGAACGAGACGGCCAGGGTCTCCAGCAGCAGATCGCGCTTGCGACGTGTCGCGGGCTGCGGCGCCGCGCGGGCGGCCCGGGCCACCTCGGCCTGGGGAGATCCCGGGTCAAGCACCCCGGCGAACATCGCCGCCGTGAACGCGTCGAGGTAGGTGTCGCGGGCGAGGCCGGCCTCGAGTGGTTCGAACCGGCGGGCGGCGTCGAGGAGCTGTTGGGCCGCCGCGCCGCCATGTCCGGAGGCAAAGGTGATCTGCGCCCGGAGGAGGTTCACCGTGGCCTGGTGCAGTTCGCTCTCCGACCATTCGTCGGCGATGACGAGTAGTTTCAGCGCCTGCTCGAAGGCGCCGGCGCGCATCGTCGCCTGGGCTGCGGCCAGGGCGCGGGCGGCCCGGGTGGCCGGGTCCGGGGTCAGCTCGGTGGCTCGCTGCAGGAACGCGGCCGTGGCGGCGACGCCGCCGCGGCGCTGCGCCCGGTCGGCGGAGGCGACCAGCTCGGCGGCCACGTCCTCGTCGGGCTCATCGGCCGCCTGGGCGCGATGCCAGGCGCGGCGGTCGGGATCGAGGCCCGGGTCGATCGCATCGGCGATGGCCTGGTGCACCGCACGGCGGTCGGTCGAGACGGCCGCCCGGTACGTCGCCGATCGCACCAGCGGATGCCGGAACCGGACGCGGGCACCGAGCTCGACCAAGCCGGCGGCTTCGGCCGGTCCGGCCGCGGTCACCGGGAGGTCCAGGATCCGTAGCGCGCGAAGCAGCAGTGGTACGTCGCCCACCGGCTCGGCCGCGGCGGTCAGCAGCAACCGCTGGGTCTCCGGCGGCAGCAACTGCACCCGTTGAACGAAGTTCTGCTCGATCTGACTCGCCAACGGGCGGGCATCCGGCCGCTCGAACCCGCCGGCGAGCTCGGCCACGGACAACCCTCGCGGCAGCTCCAGCAGCGCCAGCGGATTGCCCCGGGTCTCGGCCACGATCCGGTCCCGGATGTGCTCGTCGAGTCGCCCCGGCACCACCGCGTCGAGCAGCGCGCCGGCGTCCTCGTCGGCGAGGCCGCCGACCACCAACTCCGGGAAGCCTCGCCACTCGGGTCCGGTGACAGGATCCCGGACGCCGAACACGATGCCGATCTGGTCGGCGAACAGCCGCCGCCCGACGAAGGTCAGTGCCTGCGCCGAGGCCTGATCCAGCCATTGCGCGTCGTCGACGACACACAGCAGCGGCCGGCCGTCCGACACCTCCGCCAGCAGGCTCAGTACGGCGGCGCCGACCAGGAACCGGTCCGGCGGCCCGCCGAACTCCAGGCCGAACGCGACCCGCAACGCCGCGCGCTGCGGCGGCGGCAGGTTGCGGGCGAGATCCAGGATCGGAGCGCACAACTGGTGCAGACCGGCGAACGGAAGCTCCATCTCCGACTCGACCCCGGCCGCCCGGGCGACCCGGCAGCCGTCGGCATGTCCGGCCAGGTAGTCGAGCAGAGCGGACTTCCCGATCCCGGCCTCACCGCGGACGATCAGGACCCGGCCCTGGCGAGCGCGGACGTCGGCCACCAGCCGGTCCAGATGGGCACACTCGGCGCGCCGGCCGCGCGGCCCGTCCGTCGCACTCGTCATGGCTCCATATCCTCTCATCAGAGGCTATGGCCACAGAGCGATCCGGACCGCAGTGTGGACCGGGTACTCCGTGCTGCGTCAGGCCGCCTGGTCGGCGAGGTCCGCGGTGAGGAACTGCTCGAGGTCGGACAGTTCGCCGGTCCGCGAGGCCGCGACCAGGGCGCTCACGAACTGGCTGTGCGCGGCCCGGCTGTACGGACGAGATCGGTCCGAGGACAGTCGGTCACGGGCACGCTTGACGAGTTGCCTGGCGTTCGGTGCGGCGATCCGCAGCGTCTCCGCGATCCGCCGATACGGGTACTCGAAGCCTTCCCGCAGTACATAGGTGGCCCGTTCGGCGGGCGACAGCCGTTCCAGCAGCATCCGGGCGGCGGCGTCGATGGCCTCGTCCCGTTCGGCCTGGGTCTGCGGGTCGGCGTCGTCGGCGGGGTTCTCCTCGGTCAGCCAGGAGGCGACGTACGTCTCGTGCCGGCGCCGGGCGCAGCGGACGAGATTGATGGCCAGCCGGGTGGTCGTGGTCGCGAGGAACGCGGCGGGATCGATGACGACGGTCCGGTCGGTGCGCTGCCAGCGGAGCCAGACGTCCTGGACGATGTCCTCGGCCTCGGGTGCGTTGCCGACGATCCGGTAGGCGATCCCGAACAGGCGCGGACGGACGACGACGAAGACCGCAGCAGCGTGATCCAAGGTGTGCGCACTCATGTTCCGCCTCCTCTGACCGATCCCCGAGGTGTCACCTCCCACCGTCGCCGCCGGTCCGTGGTCACCGCGCCCTGGAAGTCCGTGGTCGAGTCCGTGGTCTCCCCGGGGCCGCGGTGTCACATCAGTTGCGGCTACGCGGTCATAGGCAGTGCCAGTCCCCTGCCGCGGAGGATGAGATGAAGCCGAGTATCGAGACCGAGCGATTGGTGATCAGGCCCTGGCGGGACACCGACGCGTCGGACGCGCTGGTGATCTACGGCGACGAGCAGGTGACCCGGTGGCTCACCCCGGCGATGACCTGGGTGCCGAACGTCTTGGCGATGCGCGACGTACTGCACCGCTGGAAGGCACTGGACGTGGCCCCGGTGAGTCATTGGGCGGTCGAACACCGAGACACCCGACGGGTGATCGGCGGGGTGGCCCTGCTCCGGCTGGAGCCCTGGGAGGACCTGGAGATCGGCTGGCAGCTCGCCCGTACGGCCTGGGGCCACGGCTACGCTGCGGAAGCGGGACTGGCACTCGCGGACTGGTCGATGCACCACGCCGATGTCGAGGAGGTGTTCGCCCTGGTCGGCCCGACGAACACCCGCGCCGCCGGCACGGCCAAGCGGATCGGGATGGAGCTGATCGGTGAGACGGAGCAGTACCACGGCCAGCACCTGGACCTCTACCGGCTCCGCCACTACGACCTGGCGTACCACCCCGAATCCTCGACTGAGACGTGACAGACAGGTCGTTTGTGACCGACGTGACAGTCACAGACCGGGGTGCTGCGTTGTCCTAGCTGTGAGCCCCTCACGTGACGAGTCAAAGGAGATTCGATGAAGACCACCGAACAGCAGATCGCCACCTCGGTCCTGGTGATCGGAACCGGTGGTGCCGGCTTGCGGGCCGCGATCGAGCTGGCCGAACAGGGGGTCGAGGTGCTTGCCCTGGGCAAGCGGCCGCGCTCGGACGCGCACACCTCGCTGGCGGCCGGCGGGATCAACGCCGCACTGGCCACGATGGACCCCGAGGACAGCTGGCAGCAGCACGCCGCCGACACCCTGCAGGAGAGCTACCTGCTGGCGAACCCGACCACGGTCCAGATCGTGACCGAGGGCGCGGCCCAGGGCATCGCCGATCTGGAGCGCTACGGGATGCCGTTCGCCCGTGAGGCGGACGGGCGGATCTCGCAGCGGTTCTTCGGCGCCCACACGCTATCGCCGGACGGCGTTCGCGGGCGACTACACCGGGCTGGAGATCCAGCGGACGCTGATCAACCGCGCGGTCCAGTTGGGCGTCCCGATCCTGGACACCGTCTACGTGACCCGCATCCTGGTCCGGGACAACACCGTGTTCGGCGCGTACGGGTTCGACCTGACGACCGGGCGGCGCTACGTCATCCACGCCGACGCGGTGATCCTGGCCGCGGGCGGTCACACCCGGATCTGGCGGCGTACGTCGTCCCGGCGGGACGAGAACACCGGTGACTCGTTCCGGCTGGCGGTCGAGGCCGGCGGCAAGATCCGCGACCCCGAGCTGGTCCAGTTCCACCCGTCCGGCCTGATCGAACCCGAGAACGCCGCCGGGACCCTGGTCTCCGAAGCGGCCCGGGGCGAAGGCGGTCAGCTGCGGAACGCGCTGGGGGAGCGGTTCATGGCGCGGTACGACGCGGAGCGGATGGAGCTGTCGACCAGGGACCGGGTCGCGCTGGCGGCGTACACGGAGATCATGGAGGGCCGCGGTACGCCGAACGGCGGGGTCTGGCTGGACGTGTCGCACCTCCCGCGGGAGACGATCATGCGCCGGCTGCCGCGGGTCTACCAGACCCTGCTCGAGCTCCAGATGCTCGACATCACCAAGCAGCCGATCGAGATCGCACCGACCGCGCACTACTCGATGGGCGGAGTCTGGGTCCGCCCCGAGGACCACGGGACGGGCGTCAACGGGCTGTACGCCGTCGGCGAGGCGGCCAGCGGTTTGCACGGCGCGAACCGCCTCGGCGGCAACTCGCTGATCGAGTTGCTGGTGTTCGGCCGGATCGTGGCGGAGGAGGCGGCGAAGTACTCGATCGGCCGGCAGTCACAGGATCGATCCGTGGAGGCGGTGGCCGAAGCGCGGGCCGAGATCGACGCACTGCTGGCGAGCGACGGCGAGGAGAACGTCCGGGCGCTGCAGCGGGCGCTGCGCGACACGATGACGAACCGGGCCGGCGTCGTCCGCGACGAGGCCGGTCTGCTGGCCGGCATCTCCGAGCTGACGGAGATCGAGGAGCGGATGACGAACATGGGTGTCCACCCGGACATCGCCGGGTTCCAGGATCTGGCCCACGCGTTCGACCTGAAGTCGTCGGCACTGTCGGCGCGGGCGACGCTCGACGCGGCCCTCGAACGCCGCGAGACCCGCGGCTGCCACAACCGCTCGGACTTCCCCGATCTGGACGAGTCGCTGCAGGTCAACATGGTGTGGTCCGGCCCCGGCTCGGTGGAACGCGAGGCGATCCCGCCGATCCCGGCGGAGTTCCGCAAGCTCATGCGCGACGACATCTCCACCGAAGGAAAACTGGTCGAGTGAACCCGATGCAGTAGCTAGCATCGGCCGGATGACAGCCGCTCTCGTCCTGTCCGGTCCGCCCGGGGTCGGCAAGACCGCCGTCGGCTGGCGGGTCTTCACCCGCTGCACCGACCTCGGGCAGAACCCGGCGTTCATCGATCTCGACCTCCTCGGCGCCGCCTGGCCGGCGCCGGACGACGACCCGCACCAGTCCCGGCTGAAGGCGGCCAACCTGGCCGTGGTCTGGTCGAACTACCGGGCCGTCGGCAGTCGCCGGCTCATCATCGCGGGCGTCGTGGAGAACTCGGCTGAGCGGCGCCAGTTGGAGGAGGCGACGGGCGGGCCGGTTGTGATCTGCCGGCTCGACGCCGCGGACGACGTACTCGCGCAGCGCATTCAGGATCGCGGCCGGGAAGGCGGAGACGACCTGAAGCAGCTCGTGGCCCGGGCGGCCGAGTTGTCGGCCCAGCTTGCCGCCCGGGACGTGAGTGACTTCTCGGTCGGCACGGCCGGGCGCGATGTCGATGAGGTCGCCGACGAGGTGCTTGCTCACTGGTGACCGGTAGTGGTCATGGGCGTTGACTCAGGCCTCGGGCTCGGGTTGGGGTGATGGGACCGAGACTTGCGGAGGTCGAGCCCTGTGGCGACGGTGGACGACGTACGACGGCAGTTCCGGACACCGCCTGTGGAGGGGCGGCCGATGATGCGGTGGTGGTGGTTCGGGCCGTCGGTCGACCGGCGTGAGCTCGAACGCCAGCTGCAGGCGATGGCCGCGGCCGGGCTCGGCGGGGTCGAGGTCGCGTTCGTCTATCCGATGAGCTCGGTCGACGCGCCGTTCGGGTCGGACAAGTTCCTGCAGGACGTCGCGTTCGCGGCCCGGACCGCGCGAGGACTGGGGCTGCGGTTCGATCTCACGCTGGGCAGCGGCTGGTCCTTCGGCGGCGGCCACATCGGTCCGGAGCTGGCGGCCCGCCGGCTGACCTGGGACCGGCGCGAGATCGGCGCCGAGGCGTACGACGTCCCGGTGGTCGAGGCGTGGCCCGGGGACGAGGTGATCGCGGCGTTCGTCGGCGAGGGCTCCGCCGGTGTGCCCACGTCGTACACCGAAGTTGCTGTGAGCAACGGGATGATCCGGGTGCCGCCGGGCAACGGGCCGCGTGAGGTGCTGATCGCGTCCTCGCGGCTGACCGGGCAGAACGTGAAGCGCGCCGCGGCCGGTGCCGAAGGGCCGGTGCTCGACCACTACTCGGTGGCCGCGGCCGAAGAGCACATCAGGTCCGTGGCGGAGCCGCTGCTGATGGCGGCGACACCGGAGCTGGTCGGCTCGGTGTTCTGCGACAGCCTGGAGGTGTATCAGGCGGACTGGACGCCGGACCTTCTCCCGGAGTTCGCGCGCCGGCGCGGGTACGAGTTGCGGCCGCGGCTGTGGGAGCTGTTCAAGGGCTCGCCCCAGGTCCGCATCGACTTCTACCGGACGTTGTCGGAGTTGTACGAGGAGAACTTCGTCGCCGTCTACCAGCGGTGGGCGGCGGCGCACGACGTACCGTTCCGGATCCAGTCGTACGGCGAGCCGCCGGCGACGATGAGCAGCTACCGTTCCGCCGACCTGTTCGAGGGCGAAGGCTGGGGGTGGAAGCGGCTGCCGGAGACCCGATGGGCGTCGTCGGCCGCGAGTCTCTACGGCCGCTCGGTCGTGTCGGCCGAGGTCTGGACCTGGGTGCACTCGCCGTCGTTCCGCGCGACACCGCTCGATCTCAAGGGTGAGGCGCACGAGCACTTCCTGTCCGGCGTGAATCAGCTGATCGGCCACGGCTGGCCGTACTCGCCGTCAGGCGAACCCGGGCTCGGCTGGATCTTCTACGCGGCGGGCGCGCTCGACGACCGGAATCCGTGGTGGCCGGTCGCGCCGGACCTCTTCGGCTATCTGCACCGACTGTCCTGGCTGCTCCAGCAGGGGACGCCGGTTCGGCCGGTGAAGGTCTATGTGCCGGCGTCCGACGCCTACGCCACCGGATCGCTGAACCTCTATCGCACCGTACGGCGGTTGATCGGTGAAGACATCCCACGGACCATCCGCGAGTCCGGGCTCGACTTCGACCTGATCGACGACGATGCGATCGGTGTGGTCGACCCCGCTGCGGTGCCGTTGGTCGTCGTACCTGGCGAGACTGTGCCGGTGGAGACCAGGCGATGGCTTGACGCAGTCGTCGCTGCCGGGGGAATGGTGGTCGAGGACGTCGCCGCTCTCGCGGACCACCTGCCCGATCGCCTGCAGGATGACATCGGGGTGGTGTGTCGGCGGCTCGACGACGGCGACGTGTACTTCGTCGCCAACACGGGCAATCAGACCCGGAGCTTCAGCTTGGACGTCGGTACGGCGTACCTCGAGCGGTGGGATCCGGTGACCGGGGCGACCACGGTGGTGGCCTCGTCGAGTCAGTTGACGCTGCATCCGTACCAGGCGGTCGTGCTCGTGCCGGTGGCCTCGGGGGACGAGAGCTCGGTGGTGGACGTTGCGCTGCGCACGCTGGATGGCCCGTGGTCGGTCGACTTCGGCGGGTCGGTCACCTTGCCGCATCGCTGGGAGGACGAACGCGCGTCGTACTCGGGCTCGGCGTCGTACCAGCTCGAGATCGAGTTGCCGGCGGTCGATGCGTCCACGCGGGTGTTGCTGGACTTCGGCTGTGGGTCGCCCGATGAGGCGGAGAGCTACCTACCGGAGCACTCGTATCGGGCGAAGCTTGCGCCGCCGATCGGTGTCGCGGCCGAGGTCTGGCTCAACGACATCCGCTGCGGCACGCTGTGGGCGCCGCCGTACCGCATCGACCTCACGGACGCCGCGAAGCCCGGCGCCAACGTGCTGCGCATCGTCGTCCACAACACCGCGGCCAACGCCTTGGCCGCCGACCAGCACCTCAAGCCCTTGGTCGAATCCGTCACGGCTCGCTACGGCCGCCGGTTCGATCTCCAGGACCTCGAGCATGCCGCCGACACGGTCAGCTCCGGTCTCTTCAACCCACCGACCGTCATCATTCGCCGGCTGGGAAGCGGGGCCGATAGGTCCGCCTGAACTCGTTGATCTTCCGGAGGCCGAGGAAGGCGAGCACGATCGCGGTCGTGACGGCCATGACGACCGCGACGATGGTGCGCAGCAGGTCGCCGGCGCCCGCGGCTTCGCAGATCACCGCGGCCAGGACGCCGGCGACGACGGCGTTGATGACGCCGACGATGACAGGTGATCCCGACAGCCAGTGGGTGATGCCGACCCGGCTGCGGAAGCTGTAGGTCTCCAGCACTCCCGGCACGTCGTCGTGATGGCTCGCGACCAGGTACGGCTCGAGTTCCGGTGCGAGTTCGACGTACGCGTGCCGCAGCCGATTCATCCCGATGATCAGCCAGGTGTCCTCGATATCCGCCTCGACGAGACGGAAGAACGTCCCGACGCCGAGCAGCAGAGTCACCGGGAGCACCAGCAGCGCGAACGTGCTGAAGCCTGGCCCGAACCCGGTCGCGTTGGCCACCAGCGAGAGTGCGACGACGCTCGCCGAGAACACGGTCAGATAGGTCCCGGTCCGGCTGAAGATCTCCTGCCACGTCATGCTCCGGGTGGCCAGCAGGCTCCAGTGCTCCGTGGCCAGGAACTGCGCGTGCACCTTGCCGGCGTCCACACCCTCAAGATTTCTCATTCCCCGAGTGTGACCGCCACCACACCACAGCGGCCACCCACTTCCCGGGCCTGCTCGGAGCGCGATTGAAAGTCGTTGGTTGCGTGTTGACAGTCGATAGGTGGTCATCGATTATCGATAGGTGATCAGTGTGAGGGGACTCAGTAAGCGGTACGGCGACGTGCGGGCCGTGGACGACTTGAGCTTCGACGTGCCGGCCGGGAAGGTGACCGGGTTCCTCGGGCCCAACGGGGCCGGGAAGTCGACCACGATGCGGATCGTGATGGGGCTCGACCGGCCGACGGCGGGGACGGCGCTGGTGAACGGGCAGCGGTACGTCGAGCTCGCGGAGCCGCTGTCTCAGGTCGGCGCGCTGCTCGACGCGGGGGCGATGCACCCGGGCCGGACCGGTCGCGGGCATCTCCGGATCGGTGCTCGCACGAACGGGATCCCGCTCGAGCGGGTCGAAGAAGTCATCGAGCAGGTGGGGCTCGGGACTGCTGCGCGCCGGCGGATCAAGGGCTACTCGTTGGGTATGCGGCAGCGGCTCGGGATCGCGGCGGCCTTGCTGGGCGATCCGCGGGTGCTGCTGTTCGACGAGCCGGTGAACGGTCTCGACCTCGACGGGGTCCGGTGGATCCGGGCTTTGCTGCGGGGCTTCGCCGACGAAGGCCGTACCGTGCTGGTCTCCAGTCACCTGATGAGCGAGATGCAGTTGATCGCCGACCGCATCGTCATCATCGGCCGCGGCCGGCTGATCGCCGACGCGCCGGTCGACGAGATCCTGCGCGGTCTGGGCGGCCAGCGGGTTCGCATCCGGACCCCGCAGGTGGAGGACCTCCAGCGCGCACTGGCCGACCGGGCCGCGGTGCAGCGGACCGCGCCCGAAGAGCTCGAGATCACCGGCCTGTCCGCCACCGAGATCGGCGACCTGGCCCACGCCCTGGGCGTTGCGGTGCACCACCTGGCCGAGATCGAGCAGTCGCTCGAGCATGCCTATCTCGCCCTGACCGAGGAGAGCGTCGACTACCACGGCCGCACCCAGGCGTACGCGAACGGAGTGAACCGATGAGCACCCCGACCGTCCTCGCCCGGACCGGCAGCGCCGAGTGGGCCCGGCTCTGGAGCGTCCGCTCGACCTGGATCTTCGCCGCGGCGACCGCGCTCGTGGTGCTCGGTTTCGGCACGATCATGGGGTACGACGTCTCGGACGATCCGACCGGTCCGGGGCCGGACGCGACCGCCTGGGACGGCGGCCGGTTCACCGCGATGTTCGCGCTGTTCGGCGTACTCGCGATGTCCGTGGTGACGAGCACCGCGGACCACGGCACCGGCGGCATCGTGCCGACCTTGCAATGGACACCGCGTCGGGGTGTCCTGCTCGCTGCCCGATCCGGTGTCATCGTCGCCACGATGACGGCCCTGGGCGTGGTGTTGGTGGCGGGCGCGAGTGTCATCGTGTGGGCGTTCCGGCCGTCGCTCGGGTTGCCGTTCGGCGAGGGTGTCGAGTCGCTTGCCGAGCTTGGCTTCGTGTACGCCGCGGGCGCGCTGCTCGGGGTCGGCCTAGGTCTCGTCACCCGCAGTACGGCGGCCGCGCTGGTGAGCGTGATCGCGCTGATGCTCGTCCTGCCGTTGATTCTGGCGCAGTTGCCGTATGAGTGGTCCGTCAGCCTGTCCGCCCGGATGCCCGGCTCGGGTGCGCTGTTCCTGATCTTCGGTGAGGGGCCGCGCGAGAACATGACCACGGCATCCGCCCGGCTCACCCTCGGGCTGTGGGCGGTCGCGCTCCTGGTGGCCGGCGGCTTACGGCTGATGCGCACCGATGCCGACCGATGAACAGCAGCGATGTGCTCGTCGTCGGGGCCGGGTTGGCGGGCCTCCACACGGCGACGCTCCTGGCTGAGCAGGGACATGACGTGGCGCTGGTCGAACGGCGTACCAGCCTGAGTACTGCGATTCGCACGACGGGCATCTTCGTCCGGAAGACGCTCGACGACTTTCCCTTGCCTGCCGAATGTCTCGGGCCGCCGATTCGCCGGGTGGCGCTGTACCCGCCGGACCTGCGCCGGCCGGTCCTCTTGGTGAGTGGTCGCGACGAGTACCGGGTAGGGGATATGGCGCCGCTCTATGTGGCGGCGGCGCGACGTGCTCGCGAGGCTGGGGTTCGGATCGAGCTGGGCACGCGCTATCTCGGCCGGTCTGACGATGCCTTTGTCGTGGCCGGTCGCGACGGGCCGATCCGGATGCGGGCGCGGTACGTCGTCGGCGCGGACGGAGCCCGGTCGCGGGTGGCGCGCGATCTGGCCCTGGATCGCAACCGGCGCCTGCTGATCGGGGCCGAGGAGGTCTTCGCCATACCCGGGAGCGACGAGCCGCCGACGTTCCACTGCGTGCTCGACCCCTCGCTCGCTCCGGGATACCTGGCCTGGGTGGTCAACGACGGGCGGCACGCTCACATCGGGGTTGCCGGTTACGCCGATCGCTTCCCGGACGGGATGCGCAAAGCGCTGGCGCGATTCGGCAAGGAAGCGCCCGGTCTGTCCCGCACGGACCGTCCGGTCGAGGTGGAACGGCGCGGCGGCCCGATTCCGGTCGGCGGTCTGCTGCGCCGGATCAGCTGTGCGGATGGACTGCTCGTCGGCGATGCCGCCGGAGCGGTCTCTCCGCTCACCGCCGGCGGCCTCGATCCGTGTCTGCGGTTGTCTTCGCTCGCGGCCGCCGTACTCGATGACGCGTTGCGAGCCGGGTCGAAGTCGTTGACGCAATACGACGGAGCCGCGCTGCGTGCGCACTTCCGAGGTCGGCTGATGCTGCGCCGAGGACTGGCTCAGGTGCGCACACCGGCTGCGGCGTCGGCGGCGTTCAAGCTCCTGCGCACCCCACCCGGCCAGGCCGCGGCCCGCCGGATCCTCTTCGATTAACAAGTCACCGGGTGGCGTCTTTCCGCTCTACGGTCGGGCCCATGAGAGTTGTCACCCGCGAGCAGGCCGTGTCGTACCGACTGCAGGTGAACCACCTGACCGAGCGGCTACCCGCCGGCTCGTTCGAGGAAGCGGCGTACGTCGGCCTGCAGGACACGGCACCTCGGGACGCTCTGCTGGGTTTGCATGCTCGAGTCGCCGGTTGTGAGCCTGCCGACTGGTCAGACTCCTGCCTGATCCAGACCTACAGCCCACGTGCGGCCGTGTATGTCCTTCCCCGTAAGGACTTCGGCGTCTTCACGCTCGGCAGACTCCCGCTCGCCGGGGATGCCATCCGGCGGATCGACAGGCTCGCGGACAGCGTGTGCCGACGGTTGGAGGGCCGCGAGCTGCGCGGCGGGTTGCCTGATCTGCGGGAGGCGTGTGTGAGTGGCCGGATCGCGCTGCGGTGGACCACCAGTTCCTTGTGGGTGCGTGAGGTCCCGCGACCGGAGATCGACCTCGACGAGGCACGCAAGGAGCTGTGCCGACGTCATGTTCACCGGTTCGCGCCGACCAGCCCGCGTGCCTTTGCCTGGTGGGCCGGTCTGGCGGCCGGCGACGCTCGGCAGATCTGGAACTCGTTGTCGGACGAGCTGCTCGACGTCGACTTCGACGGCACGCCCGGCTGGATCCTGCGGGCCGACGAGCCCTGCGTTCGGGAGGCTCGGCCGCCGCGCGGGGTGCGGCTGCTCGTCGAGCCGGATCTCCGGCTCCTCGGGCGGGACCGGGACGGTCTCTTCATTGCCCCGGGCAAGCGAATTCTGACCCCGGCGGCGGACACGTTTCATCCCAACGGCGTCCTCGTCGACGGCAGGATCGTGGGCGCCTGGGGCCGCAAGGGCGGCAAGGTCGACGTCGTCCTGACCGAGCAGCTCACACCGCTCCAGTACGACGCACTCGCCGCAGAGGTCGCGGCAATCCCGATCCCCGGCGCCCGTCCGGCCGGGTCGTCGGGGTGATCTAGGGTGGGAGCGTGGACGGTGAGCTGAGTTGGCGCGAGAGGCGGCGGGAGGCGTCGGCCGCGCACGCGGCCGCGCTCGAACAGCGCAAGGCCACCGAGACCGCGCAGGCTCGTGTCCTGCTGGCCGAGTTCGTCGAGAAGCTGAAGGCACAAGGCGTCGCGCCTGAGCCGTTGCGGGCACCCGTGACCGGCACTGGCACCAGCTACCGGACGAACGTCACCGGCTGGTACCTCCGCCGCAATCGCTCGCTCGGTGCCGACCCCGACGGCAACTTCTACATCCTCGCCACGCAGGCCAGCGCGAAGTCCCGACTCACGGGGGTCCGGCTGTTCCCGTCCGACCCACCACTGATCGTCGGCCTCGGCGCCCGCGACGGCGAATCCATGCCCCTGAAGGACCTGCTGGCCCTCCGCCTCGAAGAGGTCGACAACCCGACCTGACATCCTGCCGTTGTGCAGGTGCGGTCAGATGCCGGTGTGGGTTGAGACGGCGATCAGGTCGCGGAGGGCAGGTCGGCGTACGTCGTCGAGGCTGGTGAGCTTCAGGCTGCGCATGCTCAGGGTTCCGCTGACCTGGCTGCCGCCTTTCGTCGGCAGGAGGCCTTCGGGGTCGGTGAGTTCGCCGCCGCGATAGAAGCCGAGCGTGACGTGGTTCTTGTACGGCATCAGGTAGGCGAACTGCTCGGTGAACTTCTTCGGGCCGGTTCCCCAGCCGACCGAGCCCTGCTTCTTCCAGACCACCTCGACGGTCCCGGGCAGGACGTCGTACACGAGCTCACGGACGGCGCGCGCGACCGCCTGCACCTGCTCACTCGACCCGGCGATCACGCCCTCGAAGTCCGCGTGGTTGTCGCGCCCGGACCGGTTCACCACCCCTGCCGCTTCCGCCATGTCGGCAGTCTCGCAGACCGCGTCCGGCGGTCCTGACGGGGACAGCCAGGACCGGCTCAGCGCCAGCGCAGCCTCGACGAAGGACGGCCGTTTCACCTGACGAGCGTCGCGCCCCGCACTTTCAATCCACTTTCACAGTGCGACTGTCAGCTGATTCGGGTCAGGCGGCCGGACTGGGTGATGCGGATGGTTGTCTTCCTGGTGCCGACGGTGAGGTCGACGAAGGTCATGTCGGCCTGGGTCCGGGTGGTGAAGGAGACGGTTTCGGTCGGGGCGGTGGGGACGATGGCCGAGAGGATGGTGGCGGTGGGGGCGGTGCGGTTGAACTTGACGACCGGCGCCGGCAGGCGGTCGAAGATGGTGGGGAAGTACCAGCCCTGGACCGCGTCCGACTTGCCCTGCTCCAGCGTGGTGGCGTCCGCGGGTAACTGTTGCCCGTAGGGGATCTGCAGCAGGTGGGTCTTGGAGCTGTCGCCGGGTTTGGCGGCGACCACATGGGTGGCCGACTGCATCGTCACCTTCTGGTCGGCCGGTAGGTGCCACAGCGTCTCGTACCGTTGCTCGCCGGCCGACCGGCCGCGGTCCAGGGTGATGATGAGGTCGGGATCCTTCAGGACCAGGACGTCCCGGGTCCGTTCCACCCCTTCGACCGGTGTGTCGGCGAGTGAGTAGTACTCCGAGGTCGGTGCGATGGCCGCGCTCACGAGCCGTGTCTCCGCCCCGGTGGCTGTGCCGGCCGGGATGCTCATCACGTTGTGCGCTACCTGGCTCTTGGTCCAGGCCTGCCACTTGTCTTCCTGGTAGCCGGAGTGGCCCGGGTCGATCAGGATGTCCCGCCCGTGGGAGTCGTAGGTGATCGAGGTGTGGTCCTCGTGGCCGTGGTACCGGCGTCCCGGACCGAACCGGATGCTGTACGTCGACTCGCGGGTGAAGGGCCGGTCCACACCCCAGCCGGTCCGGCCGAAGATGTAGCCGGCGTCGAACACCGCCGCTCGCCGGGTCGGCACTGTCCCCTTCTTGCCGAGTGAAGCGGCGTACTCCAACGATGTGCCGGCGACGACGTCGGGTTTCTGGCGGACCGCGTCCCCGACCTGGGGGAGCTGGCCGGTGGACGTGGTGGCGAGGGCAAGCCACTCCGCGAGCACGCGCCGCCGCTGCTCGATGACCGGGCCCGGGTCCGCGCCGCAGCGCCGCAGTGCGGTGGTCGCGCGGCCCCACAGTTGGTAGTTGAACATCGCGTACCCGACCGACTGCTCGTTCGTCGAGCCCTGCGGATCGATCGCGGTGGTGATCGCCTCGGTCAACCGCTGGACGGCGAGATCCTTCAACTCGGCGCGGCCGAGCGTGCACCCGACGCCGAACAGCGCGATGCTCTCGTCCGTGCCGTGGTTGGACGGCCCGCTGAAGTTCTCGACCATGAACCTGGCGTGATCGAGCAACGCCTGGTCGAGCCAGCTGTACTGCGCCGGGAGTTGGCGGACCCGCAGACCCGACAGCACGGCCTGACGTGCACAGATCAGGACGTTGGTGCGGTGCATCGTGGATTCCCAGGCACCGACGTCACGCTTCCACGAGTACGGGTTGTCGCGGACCCAGTCCTGGATGATGGCCATCGTGTGCGTCAGGGCCGGGCGGTTGCCCGACCTGGCGGCGTTGATGCCCTGACCGAGCCAGCGCAGCGAGTGCAGCCACATGTACCAACTCGGCTTGCTGTAGGGATCGGACCGCCACTGGATGTCGCCGGAGCCGTTGCCGACCCGGTACGGCGGATCGTCGCCCCAGGCAAACGTGTCCTTCATGAGCATCGGCAACGGGATCTTCGCGTCGATCCCGCTGAACCCGGAACACTGGTAGGTCCCGGGCTGCGTCACCGGCTTCGACGGCGACCGGGTCGGCGCCGGGCTGGGGGTCGCGATCGTCGGCGGTGTGACCACACTCGGGCTCGGCGGTCCAGGCACGGTCGCGGCGACACTCCGCCCCCGCTCACCTGGCAACAGCACCGTGACCGCGCCGGCGAACGCGACAGCACACACGACCAGGCAGACCAGCGTCAGCCCGATCGTGTTCCTCGCTCGCGTACTTCGTTGCGGCAACGCCCCACCCCACCCCACCGTGCAAGCTTAACGGTGTATACCAGAATCACATCGGCCGATCCAGCACGAGAAAGACGCGACGAGACCCCGAACCCGTTGCATCGGCAGCTACAGCGGCACACCCCAGGCGGCGAAGGCGGTGGCGGCGGAGTCGTAGTACTGGCCGGTGTTCTGGTGGAGCCACTGGACGTTGGCCGCACTGATCGGGGAGTCGAACAGCCGCAGGTCGTCGACATCGGCCACCGAGGAATCCGGATTGTCCCCGCCGACGTTCAACTCGTTCGGCTGCAGCAGCGCGCCCACCGCGTAGGGCTCGACCGTGAACCTCTTCCCGTCCAGGAAGAACTGGATCGCCTTCTGATCGCACGACGCCGCCACGTGCGTCCAGGTCTCGGCGGAGATCGGCCCGCGGGACGAGCTGAGGATGCCGGTCGTGCCGCTCGCGCCGAACAGCCGGACCCAGAACAGCCCGTCCAGCCAGCCCGCGTGGGCCACCTCGTCGCTGGCATTGCGCAGCACCAGGAACCGGGCACCGCTGCTGCTGGAGCGACACTTGACCCACGCCGAGAACGCCCACCCGGGCGGCGAGGCCGGCCAGGTGAACGCGGTCCTCGACGCGCCCGGACCCGTGCCGTTCGCCCCGAGCGCGGATCCCTCGATCCCGGTCACCCACGACCCCGCCGCCGTGAGGGTGAGGTCGTTGCCGGACGGCGACTTGTCGTCGGCGATCGTCCCGGTGTTCTCGTTGAAGTGGTACACCCCGCGCGCGACATTGGCCGGCCGGTACGGCGTGACGACCGGCGCACCACTCCAGTAGCCCGAGGTCACCTCGGCGAGGAAGTTCTTGGTCAACGTCACGTAGTCGTAGGACACCTGACCACCGGCGCTCGCATCGCCGCCGAGGTACAGCCGGTCCAGCCCGTCGATGGCCGGCGTCACGTGCGGGACACCGTCACCGATGCTCTCCGTCACCTGGCTGCCTTCGAGCCGGACCTGCACGTACGTCGGGTTGATCGCGAACTGGAACCGGGTCCATTCGCCGACGGTCAAGGTCGCCGTACTGGTCACCGAGACGGTGCCGTCGTCGATGGTGGTCCAGGTGGCGGTGACGGTCCGGCTGGTGTTCACCACGACGCGGACGCGCGCATTGTCCGAGTTGTCGTTGATGGCCAGGATCGGAGCGGCAGAACCGACAGGTGCGGTGTCGAGGCGGAGCCAACCGCAGATCGCGAGCCGGTCGCAGTCGGGGAAGTCGACCACCCCGCTCGCGCCGGCGGCCGCTGTGCCGGAGACCAGCGCCCGGCCGTACAGACCCGTGGTGAAGCTCGCGGACGGAGCGACCGCGAGGTCGCGCCCGTAGCTGCCGAAGTCGTCGGCGGTGTCGTGGTCGAACGGGTAGATCCCGAGCTGGAAGTCGATCTGCTCGGCGGCGACGAGGGTCGGCCAGTACGCCGCTTCCACGGGGTCGTTCCACCAGCGCAGATCGTCGATGATGCCGTTGAGCGCCTCGGTGCCGGTGAGTGTGTTCCGCCCGGCTTCCATGGTGACCTCGGTCCCGGAGTAGGCCATCGTGGCCGAGGAGTTGACCGACAGCACCTGGACACCGTCGACGGCGATCTTCACGGTGTCGGTCGACGGCGTCGCGTCGTACGTGACCAGGACGTGGTGCTGCTGTCCGTCGCGGATGCTCGTACTCGTGCTGTACGTCGCCCCGGCGATCCTCGCCTCGACAGTGCCGCCGGCGTTCGACGCGTACACGGCCCAGTTGAGAGTGCTGCCGCTGGCCGCGGACGCGATACACCGCGCCGCGGACGTGTTGTCGTTCAGCTTGACCCAGGCGGCAACCGACAGGCCGCCGTCGGTGTTGAGCGGATAGAAGGAGTCGCCCGCCTTCGGCGGTCGGACGACGACGCGCATCGCACCACCGGTGCAGTTCAGGCCGTTGCCGTACTGACCCGCAACGAGCGCTGCCGATCCGACGATCGTGCCGTGCAGGAAATACCCCGCGACGTCCCGAACCGTCGTACCGTCGACCGTGTCCGCATTGAACGTGTACCCCGCTGACTGCGCCACGGCCGTCCCCTAACTCGCCCGGCGGACCCGGACGGTCACGGTCAGATCTGCCCCTGCGGCCGTCGACCCGACCTGGTCGACATCGACCGTGAGGTAGTCACCGGCGGCCAAGGTGGTGACGGCCGGGTTGTTGCCGGTGGCACTGTTCGTCCCGGACGCGATACTCGGCCGGCCCGACTGGTCCGTGTAGATCGTTGTTCCGTTCTTGTTGAGATCGACGACGAGTGCCGCGCCGGTTGGTGCGGTGTTCGCCGCGGCCCGGACCGTCTCGATGACGTAGTCGCCTTCGAGGTAGATCCGCGACTTGCCGGTCGCCACCGCGACCGTGCCCGTCACCGCGAACGTGTAGGCCTCGACCGGTACGACCAGCACACCGTCGATCGACAAACTCACCTGCATGAGCAAGTACCTCCCCCTGAGCCCCCGGGCCCGCCCCCACGACGGCCCGTAGCGCCCGAGGGTACGGTGCCGACAGTCCATCCGGTAGTGGAACCCGGCGCGGATAGGGTCCGTCCTACAGGCGGCCGTGAAGCCGAGGAGGTGGACGTGAACGGAGTGTCGACCGTTGTCCTGGTCATCGTGCTGCTGTGCGTGGCCGGGGTCGTCTGGGGCATCGTCGCGCTGGTACGGCGGCAGCAGTACATCAAGTCGCTGCGGGACCGCGGCTGGACGTTCGTGAACAGCCCGACGCTCGAGGCCGTCGCCCGGCTCGGCAATCCGCCGTTCGGGATCGGTTTCCACCGCCGGCCCGACGATCAGATCATCGGCCACACCAGCCTCGGCCGGCCGTTCCAGGTGATCGAGTACAAGTCCGAACACTGGTCCGGGTGGGTCGGGATGGTCACCGTGTCCCGCCGGCTCCCGGAGTTGTGGATCACCGGCGGCGAGACGCAGCCGCGGTTCGGTGTGGCGGCGACCGTCGTACCGTCGCCGGCGCAGCTCGGCCCGGGCTGGCAGATCGGCGCGCTCGACCCGGCGTTCGCCGCGGCAGCGTTGACCCCTCAGGTGTGCGAGCGGTTGAACGCCCTGGCTGCTGGTCAACCCGGGGTGAACCTGAGCATCGACGCCGACCAACTGGTGGTGCTCGACCCGCCGCGCAAGGACGCCGAGCTCCTCGGTCCCTGGCTGGAGCAGCTCGCCACCGTCGCCGCGGCTCTCGACGCCGCTCCGCTGGACCCGTGGATCCAGCCGGAGCAGCCGCCGCGGCTGACCTTCTACCACCACCCGGACTGGTACTGGATCGGTGTCGACGACAGCCTGCTCAACGGCACCCCGGTGACCCAGTCCGGACACAGTCACAGGACCAGTGAGGTGATCCGGGGCCGTGACGGTGACGGCCCGCCGTTCGTCGCGTTCACGCACCACTGGAAGACGACCCGGACCGAGACCTACACCGACAGCGAGGGCCGGACGCAGACCCGGACCGTGACCGAGAACCACAGCGAGCCGATCCTCGGGTTCCAGTTGCCGGCCCGGCTGCCGTGGCTCCAGGTCGGCCGGCGCGGGTTCGGTCGCGGGATCAGCTTCGAGAGCGAGGCGTTCAACGACCAGTTCGCGGTCAGCGCCCGGGACACCAAGTTCGCGTACGACGTGATCCATCCCCGGCAGATGGAGTACCTGATGGCGAACCCGCCGGCCTCGTTCCAGTTCGTCGACGACTGGGCCTGGTTCTCGGCCGGTGTGCACAACCAGCCGACGATCGCGCACTGTTCGCTCTTCGTGCGGGGCTTCCTGGCCCGGATCCCACGCTTCGTCTGGCGCAACGTCGGTCTGGCGGATTCGCCGTACCCGCCCCTTGAGCCGGCTCAGCGGGGACAGGCCGAACTCCAGAGGTAGGTGTCAGGCCCCGGTGTGAAGTTCTCCAGTGCGGGCCGTTGATCGGTGGACGATCGGCCACTGATCATGGTGGGGGTGGGCTGGTTGGGTGAGGCAACTCAGCCCTGCGGAGGTAGCGATGACCGTACAGCAGACCGATGCCGTTCCCTTCGACGCGCACGGTATCCGGCCGATTCCGGCGACCAGCCGGGACTCGACGCCGTGGGAGCAGTTCTGGATCTGGACCGGTGCGAACCTGGCCCCGATCAACTGGGTGCTCGGAGCCCTCGGGATCACTCTCGGCCTGAGCCTCCTCGAGACGCTCGCAGTGATTGCCATCGGCAACGTGGTGGGCTGCGCGGCGTTCGGGTTGTTCAACGTGATCGGGCACCGGACCGCGGTGAACCAGATGGTGCTCGGCCGGGCGCCGTTCGGCCGCCGGGGTGCGGTGGTGCCGGGAGTCGTGCAGGGGTTGCTCACGATGGCGTGGGTCGGGGTCAACACCTGGGTGGTCCTCGACCTCGCGCTCGCGGTGCTCGGCGAGCTCGGGCTCACCGGCGGCTCGGGGCTCAAGGTCGCGGTCGCGGTGGTGATCATGGCGGTGCAGCTCGGACTGGCCCTGTACGGCTTCTACGCGATCCGGACCTTCGAGAAGTACACGGTGCCGGCGACCGCGGTCGTGATGGTCGTGATGACCGTGCTCGCGCTGAGCCAGACCGAGCTGAACTGGACCGGGTCGACGGCGGCCGGCCCGGGTGCCAAGCTCACCGCCGTGACCCAGCTGCTCACCGCGATCGGCGTCGGCTGGGGGATCTCGTGGATCCCGTACTCGGCGGACTACAGCCGCTTCGTGCGCACCGACGTACCCGATCGCAAGGTGTTCTGGTCGACCGCGCTCGGCATGTACGTGCCGACCGTGTGGCTGGCCGGGCTCGGCGCCTGCCTGGCGAGTGCCGGCGCCGGCAGTGACCCGTCCGCGCTGGTGATCGGCGCCTTCGGCATCATGGCGCTGCCCGTCCTGCTGCTGATCATGCACGGCCCGGTCGCCACCAACATCCTGAACCTGTACTCCTGCTCGCTCGCGGCGCTGTCGATCGGCCTGCGGGTCAGTCGCTGGAAGGTCACCCTGGTGGCCGGCGTGATCGCGAGCGCCGTCCTCGCCGTGTTCGTCCGGGCCGACAGCTTCGCGCACGCGTTCGACCACTGGATGGTCTCGATCCTGGTCTGGATCAGTCCCTGGGCGAGCGTCGTCCTGGTCGACTTCTTCCTGCTGCGCAAGGGCCGGATCGACGTGTCCGCCTTGTACGACGACGATTCGCGGTACGGCGCGGTGAACGCGCGCGGGTTGATCAGTCTCGGCCTCGGGCTGGTCGCGGCCTGGGCGTGTCAGTTCGGGCTGGTCCCCGCGATGCAGGGACCGATCGCCACGAACCTGAACAACACAGACTTGTCCTGGCTGTCCGGATCGGTTGTCGCGGGCGGGTTCTACTACCTCCTCAGCCGCCAGCGGATCGCTCGTCCGGTGCTGACCGGACTCGAGCCGCGGTGATCCGGATCCTGACCACCGGCGGGACGATCGCGTCCCGCCGGCACGGCGACGCCGTCAGCGTGGAACTCTCAGGCGATGCGCTGGCGGAGTACGCCGGTCTCGGACCGGACGTGGAAGTCGTCGAGGTACTGCGCACCCACAGCTTCAACCTCACGCTGTCCGAAGTGCTGAGGCTGGCGGCCGCCGTACTGGACGGACTCCGCACGCCCGGTGTCGACGGTGTCGTCGTCACGCATGGGACGGACACCATGGAGGAGACGGCGTACCTGATCGATCTGCTGCTCGAACCCGACGAGACGGTCGTCCTGACCGGCGCTCAGCGGCATGCCGGCGAACCGGACTCCGATGGTCCACGCAATCTTGCCGACGCGGTTCGGGTGGCCGCCGATCCGAAGGCGCGCGGTCTCGGCGCGGTGGTCGTGATGGCGGGGCGCATTCACCCGGCGCGGACGGTCCGGAAAGCACACACGGTCGCGGTGGACGCGTTCGCCTCGCCGGACGGTGGGCCGCTGGGAGCAGTCGATGCGGCTGGGCCGCGAGTGTGGAGTCGTCCGGTGCGGACGCCGTGCTTCCGGCTCGACGAGCTGGGCGGCTCGCTGGCCCGGGTGGATGTCGTGTCGCTCCAGCTCGACTCGGACGACACTCAACTCGCCGCGTGCGTAGCAGGCGGGGCGCGCGGCATCGTGCTGGAGGCCTTGGGCATCGGCAACCCGACGCCACCGGTACTGCGGACCGTCGCCGACTGTGTCCGGGCCGGCATACCCGTGCTCGTCACCTCCCGCTGCGGTTCCGGCCCCGTCGTTCCCGTCTACGGTGCCGGGGGAGGGGCCGACCTCGCTGCGGCTGGGGCGGTGTTCGCCGGAGGACTGGCCGCCGCGAAGGCGCGACTGCTGCTTGCGGCCGCCCTGACCGCCGAACCGGCACCCGCCGCGGCGCTTCGTCGCATCGATGCCCTGCTGAGGTGATGGACGATTCTCCACCGTCAGCTGCGCTTGCTGTTCATCTCTCCATCGGATCGGCGGCGATCAGCTGGTTGAGTTCTCCGCATGGTGACCGAGACTGTCAGCAGCCGGGTGGTGGTGCCGGCCCGGGCCGGCCGGGCGATCAAGGTGGGCCGCGGTGAGCGGTTCCGGATCGTCGACCTGGCCGGCGCCCAGGTCGGCGACCTGTTCGCCTTCCGGTACGACGACCGCCCGATCCTCACCGAGTTCCTCAGTGCCTCGCACACCCGGGCACACACCGAGCGGACCTTCCCGGCGGTCGGCGACGACTTCGTGACCGACCGGCGGCGGCCGATCCTCCGGCTGATCGCCGACGACTCGCCGGGCCGGCACGACCTGTTGATCGCCGCCTGCGACCCCGAGCGGTACGAGGCTCTCGGCGTACCGGACCATCCGTCCTGCGCGCAGAACCTGGTCGATGCGTTGGGCAGCATCGACCTCGTCTGCGGCGTACCCGTACCGCAGCCGGTGAATGTGTTCATGAACGTCCCGATCGCGGACGACGGCACGCTGCGTTGGCTGCCGGCGCCGACCGCGCCCGGCGACTCGATCACCTTCGAGGCGATGACCGACTGCGTGGTCGTCGTCTCGGCCTGCCCGCAAGACCTGACCGGTATCAACGGCACCGAGCCGTCCCCCCTAGCCATCGACTGTCCAGGAGTTGACCGATGACCCATCCCGCTTTGGAGCCGATCCGACTCGGCCGCCACGACCTGACCAACCGTCTCGCGGTCGCACCGATGACCCGAGTGTCCGCCGCACCGGACGGCGTACCGAGTATCGAGATGGCCGACTACTACGCGGAGTTCGCATCCGGCGGATTCGGGCTCGTCATCACCGAAGGGACCTACCCGGACACCGCCTACAGCCAGGGCTACCTCAACCAGCCAGGGCTGGCGACTGCCGAGCATGTGGACGGCTGGCGGGAGGTGACCGCGCGCGTGCACGCGGCCGGCCGGCCGATCGTGGCGCAGCTGATGCACGCCGGCGCCATCGCGCAGGGAAGTGCATACGGCACCGAGCGAGTCGGCCCGTCGGCCGTCGAGCCGCTGGGCGAGAGGATGCCGGAGTACGGCGGCAGTGGCCCCTGGAGCGCCCCGCGGGAGCTGACCGTTGCCGAGATCAACGATGTGGTCGACGGGTTCGTCGCCGCCGCGCGCAACGCCCAGGCGGCCGGGTTCGACGGGGTGGAGATCCATGCCGCGAACGGCTACCTGCTGGACCAGTTCATCACCGTCTACACCAACCAGCGCTCCGATGGGTACGGCGGCCCGGTGGCGAACCGGATCCGGCTGACGGCCGAGGTGACCAGCGCGATCAAGGCCGCCGTACCGGCGGAGTTCCTGGTCGGCGTGCGGCTGTCGCAGACGAAGGTCAACGACTTCGAGTACCGGTGGCCGGGTGGCGCCAGGGACGGCGCGGTGATCTTCGAGACGCTGGCGGACTCCGGTGCGGACTATCTGCACATCGCGAGCGAGGGCCGCAACTGGCTGGACACCGCGCGGCTGGACGGCGGCCAGACGATCACCGGTCTGGCCCGGCGGATCAGTGGCCTGCCGGTGATCGCGAACGGCGGAATGCATGATGCCGGCCGGGCCGAGCAGGTGCTGGCCGACGGGCATGCCGACCTGCTCTCCATCGCCCGCGGCGCACTCGCGAACCCGGACCTGCCGAGCCGCTGGGCGAAGGACGCCGAGGTCGCCGCGTTCGATCGCGACATGCTGGAGCCGATGGTGACGCTGGCCAACGTGCGGTCGTGGCGGCAAGCTGCTGGTCATGAGCTGGCATGACGGTGCGGCCGCGGTAGCCACGCTGACGTTCGACGTGGACGCCGAGACCCCGATCCTCGCGCAGGGGCGCCGGTACGCCGACCATCTGATGACCATGTCGCATCAGGGCTACGGCCCGGATGTCGGCGTACCGCGGATCCTCGGGCTGCTCGACGAGCTGGACGTGCCGGCCACCTTCTTCGTCCCCGGCTGGGTGGCGGAGCGGCGACCGGAGATGGTGGCAACGATCGTCGAGCACGGTCACGAGATCGCGCATCACACCTACAGTCACCGCGCTCCGACCTCCTTGGATGCGGCGCAGGAGCGGGCCGACTTCGAGCGCGGACTGGCTGTCTTCGCCGAGCAGGGTGTCGAGATCAAGGGCTATCGGGCTGCGCTGTGGCAGGCGGGGCGGAACACCTACGCGCTGCTGGCGGAACACGGTCTGCTGTACGACTCGTCGCTGATGGGTGACGACCGGCCCTACCTGCTCGACCTCGGCGAATCGACGATCGTCGAGCTGCCGGTGCACTGGTCGCTGGACGACTGGGAGCAGTACGCGTTCCTGCCGGAGCCCGATATCGGGTCGGTGATCGAGTCGCCCCGCAAGGTCCTCGAGCTGTGGCGGGCCGAGCTGGACGCCATGCGGGACTACCAGTGCCTGTTCAACCTGTGCATGCACCCGTTCCTGTCCGGCCGGCCGAGCCGGTTGCAGGCGCTGCGCGAGTTGATCGAGTACGCGCTGTCGGCCGGCGATGTCCGGTTCGCGCGATGCCGGGACGTGGCCGCGGCTGCCCTCGCCGATGCCGACGTACGCAAGTCGCCATTGCCGGACGTGGACGCCGACCCTGCGGTCTACCCCGACTGACGCATCGAGTCGGCCTCCAAGGCCAGGAACAGGTCGACCCGGTCGACGGTCCGGGCGACGTCCAGGCCGGTGAGCTCGGTAACTTTCGCCAGCCGGTTCCGCAAGGTGTTCACGTGCACGTAGAGCGCCGCGGCGGTGGCACCGAACTGTCCGTCGTGCTCGAGGAACACGCGCAGGGTGTGCTCCAGTTCGCCGCTGTGGCGTCGGTCGTGCGCCCGCAGTGGGTCGAGCACCCGGTGGGAGAATCCGGCGAGAGTCTCGGCATCGTGCAGCCCGAGCAGCAGCCGGTGCGTGCCGAGCTGGCTGATCGTGGCCACATCCGGCCCGCCGTCCGAGCCGCGGCGGCGAAGCACCTGGCAGGCTTCGCGGGACTGCACGAGCGGACGACGCAGTTCGGCAGCAGACGACGCCGGCTCACCGAGACCCACCACCGGCCGATGCCCGGGGAACCTCTTGAGTACGGCGTTCCGCAGCCGGCCGGCCAGCTCGGGGAGCTCGGCGTCCGGGCGCCGCCACGGCAGCACGGCCACCACGTCCTGGCTGCCGGCCGCCACCACAACCGCTGTGCTGTTGTCGAGGAAGAAATCGGTGACGGCCTCGGCCATCCCGGGCAGTGTCTCGCCGTCCGCGAACGCGAGCGTGCACACCGCCAGCGCACCGTCCGGGTCCACGCCGAACGCACGCAGCCGATCCGGCACCTCGGCCGCTCGCTGCGGACCGGACAGGATCATGTCGAGCAGCTCGCTGGCGTACCGCTGCTCGATCGCCTGTACAGCCTGCTGTTTCGCCACCTCCAGGCTGAGGAAACGAGCGGTCTGCTCGAGCGCGTCCTGCTCGGCCCGGGACAGCTCGGTGACCGGTCGAAGACAGAGCAGGGCCGCGTCGATGTCACCGACCGCGCTGACGAGGAACATGGTCGCCCGGCCCGCCTCGCCGAGATCGATCTCGAGCGGCGGTGGCCTCCGGGCCAGACCGTCCGCGGCGCGCCGGAGCTGGTCGGCGGTGAGGTCCGCCCCGGCGGCGGCGAGCTGCCGGGCCATCCGGTCGACCACTGCCAGCGGGAGCTCGTGCTCGCGACGCAGTACCGACAAGACACCCGAGGCGCCGGCGCCATGCGAGATCGCGGCCGCCAGCGCATTGCCCCGACGGACCAGACCGACCAAGGCGCCCTGGCGCTGCTCGGTATAGATCGCAGCCGCTGCTTCGGTGACGGCGGTGAACGGCACCCGGATCGAAATCTCCAGCAGCGGCATCCCGGCCTCCCGGCACGCTGTCACCAGCTCGCGGGGCGTGGTCGGCGCCTGCTCCCGCAGCCCGAAGACCACTCCGGCGGCACCCGCGCGGCGTACGTTCGCAACGAACTCGGCCGGGGTCGCTTGCTCCAGCCAGAGTCCGTTCGTGAGGACGATCTCACCTTCCCGGACGTACGGCGACGGATCCGGAAGCTCGGTGTTGTGCACCCACAGCGCACCC
Source organism: uncultured Actinomycetota bacterium (assembly GCA_963748245.1). Lineage (GTDB taxonomy): Bacteria > Actinomycetota > Actinomycetes > Propionibacteriales > Kribbellaceae > Kribbella. The sequence goes on from CAVVIA010000001.1 coordinate 448,457, forward strand.
GCGTCGAGCGCGCCGGGCGCCCCGGCCTCCAGCACCCGCAACTCGAGCGCAGCATCCTCCGACAAGGCCCGCAATGTGAGCATGCAGCGAAGGTATCGCGGCAGGACCGTTCACCGGGCAGAGGACCGCAGCTCGTCGGCCAGCAGAGCGACGTGGAGCGAGACGCGGATGTCCGGGTCGTCGAGGTCGGTGCCGAGGAGGCGTTCGGCTTTGGCCAGGCGGTCGTAGAAGACCGGGCGGGAGATGTGGAGGCTGGCAGCGGCCTCGGACTTGCTCGCCGGGTGGTGGAGGAGGGCCCGGACCGCGTCGAGGAGTCCGCCGCCGTGTTCCTTCAACACATCGAGTTCGCGGGCGATGAACAGGCGCAGACGGTCGTCGTCGCCGAGCAGGGTGAGCAGGCCGCGCAGGTGGACGTCTTCGAGCCGATGTACGACGCGGTCCGCGGCATCGGCGCGAACCGACTCGATCACTTGCTGCGCCTCTTTGAGGGTGCGGTCGGCATCGGCTGCCTTGGTCGCAGGCCGCCCGACGCCGATCACGACCGGATGGCGGCGGGCGATGCGTTCAGCCAGGTTGCCGACAATCCGGTCGGGATTGGCTGAGGCGGCACAGGAGAGCAGTACGCGGACGTCGCGGTCGATCTCGCAGACGATCGCCGGCACTTTCACGTCGTACGCCGTGTGCACCACGGACGCGAGCAGGTCCTCCACCTGCGAAGCGCGGGGCCGCACGGTGATCCCGACGAGCTGACGCTTGGCGAGCGGTACACCGGCGAGCTCGCAGCGGCGCAGTACGTCCGGATCGGTGGGATCGGCGAGCAGGCCCAGCAGCAGTTCGTGGTGGACGCGCCGGACCAGACTGTCGCGGTGCCGGTCGTGCAGGCGATGCATGGCCAGTGCCGCCGCGGCGCGTTCGGTCAGCGCAATCAGGCGCTGCGACGGCCGCGCGGATGCCTGGACCACGAGTCGTCCCCAGCCCCGGTCGCGTTTGCCCAATCGGGTCACCAGCCAGCCGGCCCGTTCGTCCCAGCCGGTGCGGCCGTCGACCTGCACGCTGCGCGAACGCGTGGTCCAGTCGGCGAGGAAGTCGGCGACATCAGCCGGACCCGACCGGTAGTCCAGGACCTGATGCTGCTCGCTCTCCAGTACGACGGCCGAGCCCGACAACCGCTGGACGGCTTCGAGGATCTCGCGTGGGCCGGCCTCGGCGATGCTGAGCTCGGTGAAGGTGTCGTGCACCCGGTGGGTCTCGCGGAGCTCCTCCAGTTGCTCGTCGACGATGCGTTCGCCGACGGCCTGGGTGATCGCGGCGAACCGAACCTCGTGGTGCAGTGCGACCAGGGGAAGCGCTACGGCCTCACACGCGTCGATCAAGGCGTCCGGCACGCGTCGCCAACGGCGCCCGAGCTCGATCACCAGGCCGGCGGTGTCACTGTTGCCGAGACTGGTCGCGAAGTCGCGTAGCTCATCGGCGGTCTCGGGGAGCGCGACGCCCGTTGTCAGGAGCAGGTCGCCGCCCCGCAGCAGCGGTGCGATATCGGCGAGCTCAGCCGCGTGAACCCATCGGACCTCGCGGCCGAGGCTCGACGCACCGGCGAGCACCTCGGGGCCGGCGGCACGCAGCGGCGGCATTTCGAGAACCTGCGCGACGGTCAGGAACGCCATCCGTCTCCTCGGGAGCAGCCCGACATATTGTCGGGTGGAAGGTGGCAATCCTACATTCTGCAGGCCCGTGGGCTGCGCGTCCGCGGTGACGATGGGACCTATGACCACCACGATTACGCACTGGGCCGACGGCACCGGGTACGACGGCACGTCCCATCAGTGGGCCGATGTCACCAACCCGGCCACCGGCAGCGTCTCCGGCCGCGTCGCCCTCGCGAGTGAACGCGATGCCCGCTACGTCATCGGTGCGGCGAAGCGGGCTGCCGCGGACTGGGCCGGCACTTCGCTGGCTCGCCGTACCCAGATCCTCTTCGCGTTCCGTGAGTTGCTCAACGCCCGCAAGGACGAACTCGCGCACCTGATCACCGCCGAGCACGGCAAGGTGCACTCGGACGCGGTCGGCGAGATCTCTCGCGGCCAGGAGGTGGTCGAGTTCGCGTGCGGGATCGCGCACCTGCTCAAGGGCGGGCACTCGGGCAACGCGTCGACCGGCGTCGACGTGCACTCGCGGCGCGATCCGCTCGGGGTGGTGGGCATCATCAGCCCGTTCAACTTCCCGGCGATGGTGCCGATGTGGTTCTTCCCGATCGCGATCGCGGCCGGCAACACCGTCGTACTGAAGCCGAGTGAGAAGGACCCGTCGGCCGCGCTGTGGATCGCGAACCTGTGGAAGGAGGCCGGTCTCCCGGACGGCGTGTTCAACGTGCTGCAAGGGGACAAGGTCGCCGTCGACGCCTTGCTGCAGAGCCCGGACGTGGCCGCGATCAGCTTCGTCGGCTCGACGCCGATCGCGCAGTACGTGTACGAGGAGGCGAGCCGGCACGGCAAGCGGGTGCAGGCGCTCGGCGGCGCCAAGAACCACATGGTCGTGCTGCCGGATGCCGACCTGGAACTGGCCGCGGATGCCGCGGTCAACGCCGGCTACGGCAGCGCGGGGGAGCGGTGCATGGCGATCAGCGTGCTGGTCGCGGTCGAGCCGATCGCCGACGACCTCGTCGCCCGGATCGCCGAGCGCACCCGTACGCTGCGCACCGGCGACGGCCGTCGCGGCGCGGACGTCGAGGCGGACATGGGGCCGCTGGTGACCGAGGCACACCGCGACAAGGTGGCCGGCTTCGTCGCGTCGGGGGAGGCGGCCGGCGCCAAGCTCGTCCTCGACGGGCGCGACGTCGTACCGACCGGCGAGCAGGACGGGTTCTGGCTCGGACCGACGCTGTTCGACCACGTCACCCCGGAGATGGAGATCTACCGCGAGGAGATCTTCGGTCCGGTGCTGTCGGTCGTCCGGGTCTCGTCGTACGACGAAGCCGTTGCCCTCATCAACGACAATCCGTACGGCAACGGGACGGCGATCTTCACCAACGACGGGGGCGCGGCCCGCCGGTTCGAGAACGACGTCCAGGTCGGGATGATCGGCGTCAACATCCCGATCCCGGTGCCGGTCGCGTACTACTCCTTCGGCGGCTGGAAGCGTTCGCTGTTCGGCGACACCCACGCGCACGGCACCGAGGGCGTCCACTTCTTCACCCGCGCGAAGGTCGTCACCTCACGCTGGATCAACCCGGCCGCCCGCCCGGAGGGTGGCCTCGAGCTGGGGTTCCCGCAGAATGTCTGACCTCAGCGCCGACCGCGCCTACGAGCTGGACCGCAAGCACGTCTTCCACTCCTGGTCCGCCCAGGCCCAGCTGGATCCGATGGTCGTCACCAAGGCCGAGGGCTCCTACCTCTGGGACCGGTACGGGAACCGGCTGCTGGACTTCACCTCCCAGCTCGTCTTCACCAATCTCGGCCATCAGCATCCGCGAATCGTGCAGGCGATCCAGGAGCAGGCTGCGACCTTGTGCACGGTGGCGCCGGCGTACGTCAACGCGGCCCGCTCCGAAGCGGCCCGGCTGATCGCGTCGCACACCCCGGGAGACCTGAACCGGATCTTCTTCACCAACGGCGGCGCGGACGCCAACGAGCACGCGATCCGGATGGCCCGGCTGCACACCGGCCGGCCCAAGGTGCTGTCGACGTACCGGTCGTATCACGGCGGCACTCAGTTGGCCGTCACCGTCACCGGTGACCCGCGCCGCTGGCCGAACGACAACGGCTCCGCCGGCACGGTCCACTTCTTCGGGCCCTTCCTCTACCGCAGCGCGTTCTCGGCCACCACCGAGGCGGAGGAGTGTGACCGCGCGCTCGCGCACCTGGAGCAGGTCATCGCACTCGAAGGGCCGTCGACGATCGCGGCAATCATCCTCGAATCGATTCCCGGTACGGCGGGCATCATGCTGCCGCCGCCCGGATACCTCCAGGGCGTCCGGGAGCTGTGCGATCGCCACGGGATCGTGCTGATCGCCGACGAGGTGATGGCCGGATTCGGCCGGGCCGGCAAGTGGTTCGCCATCGAGCACGCCGAGGTCGTCCCGGATCTGCTGACCTTCGCCAAGGGGGTGAACTCCGGCTACGTCCCACTGGGCGGTGTCGCGATCAGCGAGCCGATCTACCGAACGTTCGCCGACCGGCCCTATCCAGGCGGTCTGACGTACTCGGGCCATCCCTTGGCCTGCGCGGCCGCCGTCGCCACCATCGAGACCATGCAGGACGAGCGGATCGTCGAACACGCCGCAGCACTGGGCGCCGACGTCTTCGGGCCGGCGCTGCTCAAGCTCGCCGCCAAGCACGAGTGGATCGGCGAGGTCCGGGGGACCGGCGTGTTCTGGGCGCTGGAACTCGTCACCAACCGCGAGACACGCGAGCCACTGGCGCCGTACGGCGGTTCCAGTCCACACATGGCGGCCATCGTCGCCGCGTGTACCCGCCGCGGCCTTCTGCCCTTCACCAACTACAACCGCGTCCACCTGGTACCACCGCTGACGATCACGCCGGACGAGGCCCATGAAGGCCTCGACACCCTAGACCAGGCCCTCACCGAAGCCTCACGCTGCTGACAGTCCCCAGAAGCGGGCGATGTGGTCGGCCGCGCAGAGATTCACGTCAAGGATGTACGGCGCGGGCGCGCCGCAGCTCTGAGGGCCGGTGCCGGGGTCGATCGGCTGGCCGTGGTTCATCCCGGTGATGGAGTAGGTCTCGACAACGAGTCGGCCGGTGCCGTCCCGGTTAGCCCTGGTGTGGATAGCCGTTGACCGAGTCCGACACGTCGGCGGTCTGGTCGGTGCCGTGCACGTCTCGTTGAGGTTGCAGCTGCGGACGCATCAGGCACCTCACATCGTGTAGTCGGACTGTCACTCGATGGTTGGTGTCAGCGCATGCCTGCGCCATGCCCTGGCCGCACACATCCGCAGCCGCCGACATGCGGGTTCGGCCCAGGTTGGACGACCTTCGGCCTTGTCACCGCTGGCAAGGTGATCAATACTGCTCGCTTAAACAAGCAACGAGACAAGTTCAGTCACACACCTAACCGCCCAAGGGAAGTGATCACTGTGTCGTCTCCGAGCCATTCCCACCCATCCCGCCGTGGCCTGCTCAAGACCGGAGCCGTCCTCGGCGCCGGAGCCGGAGTTGCTGCCGCCACCGGCGAATCAGCCGAAGCCGCGGCCGCGCCGGAGCCGTCTCGCGGCAGCACCGAGAAGCCGATGGTCGACGTACCGTTCGAAGGATTCGAGAACGTCCGGGTCGGCCTGATCGGCCTGGGCAACCGCGGTGGTGGTCAGGACGTGCGCTTCGGTGCCGTCTCCACGGTCACCGCCGTGTGCGACATCAGGCCGGCCCAGGTCACCCGCACGATCGGCCGGATCATGGCGCAAGGTTTCCAGGACACCCCGCCGGTCGGGTACTCCAACGGTGAGGAGGACTACCTCAACCTGGTCAAGCGCGACGACATCGACCTGGTGTACATCGCGACGCCGTGGGAGTGGCACTACCCACAGGCCAAGGCCGCCATGGAGCACGGCAAGCACGTGGCGATCGAGCTGCCGATCTCGCCGCACCTGCACGAGATCTGGGACCTCGTTCGTACGTCGGAACGCACCCGGAAGCACTGCATGCTGCTGGAGAACGTGAACTACTTCCGGCCCGAGCTGCAGATGTTCAACATGGTCACCGCCGGCCTGTTCGGCGACGTGCAGCACGCGTCGGGTGGTTACGTCCACGACCTGCGCTGGCCGTACCTGTTCGGCGGGGCGTACTACCCGGAGTACTGGCGCCGCCGCTGGCAGACCCGGATGAACGCGCTGCACTACCCCATGCACGGTCTCGGCCCGGTCTCGGCCGCGATGGGGATCAACCGCGGTGACCGATTCGACGAACTGGTCGCGGTGTCGAGTCCGCCGAAAGCCCTTGCGTTGTTCAGGTCCGAGGACTCGCGGGTCGGACCGGATCACTCGTCCTGGGACGACGCGCCGTACATCTCCGGCGACCGGCACAGCGCGTTCGTGACCACGGCGTCGGGCCGGTTCATCCGGGTCGAGCACGACGTCAACTCACCGCATCCCTACACCCGCGAGACGACGCTGACCGGAACCCGGGGCTCCATCGAACTCGACAACGCCCGGGTCTACCTGGAGTCGCTCGGCCACGACAACCACACGTGGCGAACAGGCAGCAGCTACTCCAGCATCCTGACCCAGCACGACCACTGGTTGTGGCCTGCGCTGGAACGCCTGGCCGAGCAGTACGGCGGCCATGGCGGCGGCGACTTCATCGCGATCTTCCGGCTGATCCAGTTGATGCGGCTCGGGATGACTCCGGACATCGACGTGTACGACTCGGCGGCGTGGTGCTCGGTGATCCCGCTCAGCCACGAGTCGATGAAGACGCCACGCCTGCGTCCGGTCAAGATCCCGGACTTCACCCGCGGCTACTGGACATCCGCCCGCCCCACCTTCGATCGCCCTCGCCCGGACGACCCCTGGCTGGAAGAACGCTGACGCCGGTCCAACTGTCAGGGAGCCGCGACCAGGGTCGACACCAGATGTGCCGCGATCGGTAGTGCCGACGTCGCTGCGGGGGACGGCGCGTTGATGACGTGCAGGGTGCGGTCGGTCCGGCGGAGGAGGAAGTCATGCACGAAGCTGCCGTCCCGCATCACCGCCTGGGCACGGATACCCGCCTCGCGCGGCGTCAGGTCGGCCAGTGTCAGCTCCGGGCAGTACTTGCGGCACTCACGGAGATAGCCGCGTTTCCACAGTGAGTTCTTGAGCTCCCGGGAACCGACGCGGACGTTGGCGCGCGCGACCCGCCACATACCGGAGTAGGTGGCGAGGTCGCGCACGTCGCGCCAGCTCACCGAGCCCTTGCGGTAGCCCTCGCGCGCCAGCCCCAGCACCGCGTTGGGTCCGACGTTCAGGCCGCCGGACACCGTCGGCGTGAGATGCACACCGAGGAAGGGAAGGGCAGGATCGGGAATCGGGTAGATCAGCGTCTTGACGAGATCGGCCTTGTCCGGCACGACGTCGTAGTACTCGCCACGGAACGGCACGATCCGTACGTCGGACGCCAGGCCGGCCAGCCTGGCCAGTCGGTCGGCTTGGAGACCGGCACAGAACACCACCCGGCGGGCCTCGATCGGGCCCAGGTTGGTCCCCAGCGTTACCGCGGTCGTCGTCTCGCGGATGTCGGTGACGGTGACACCGGTCCGCAGTTCGCCGCCGGCCTCGATCACCAGGTCCAGCAGCTTCGCGGCGATGGCGGGGTAGTCGGTGATCGCGGTCTCGCGCACGAACAGTGCGCCCAGGCCGACGATGTGCGGCTCGCGCCGGCGCAGCTCGGCGGCGTCCACGGTCTCGGCGTCGATGGAGTTGACCTCGGCGCGTTGCTGCAGCGCCGCGAGCCGCTCCAGCTCCAGCGGGTTCGTTGCGACGAGCAACTTCCCGCAGGTCTCGACCGGGATGCCGTGCTCGGCGGCGAACGCCTTCGTCGCGGCGGCGCCCTCCCGGCACAGCACCGCCTTCAGGCTGCCCGGTTCGTAGTAGATGCCGGCGTGGATGACGCCGCTGTTGTGACTGGTCTGATGGCGCGCCACGGTCACTTCCTTCTCGACCACCACGACCGGGCCGTAGCCCTTGGACGTCAGCTCCCAGGCCGTCGCGGCGCCAACGATGCCGCTCCCGATCACCGCTACCTCGTACATCCCCGTCACATCCTCGTCGAGAAAGCCGGCCCCCCCGGCACGTTTGATCTCACCCAGTCTCCACAACACTCCACCAGAAGCAAGCAGCCGAGCCGAGGGCTTGGCGTCGCGCGATATCCCCCGACGGTCAGCCGGCTCGTCCACCGGCGGCGAGGGCCGCGACGGCCTCGGCCAGGTCGGCGACCGAACGTTTGCGGGCGGCGCGGCTGACGTCGAGGGGAGCGTCGAGCTGGAAGCCGACGAAGGCCGCGTCGACGACGGTCGCCGCGCGCTTGGCCAGCGGGCGGGCAACTCCTGATCGAACCAGGTGGTTGACGAGAGCCTGCATCCAGCGCGCGTTGGCCTCGCGGACGACGGAGGCATAAGGCTCCCGGCCGAGGAGTCCGAGTGCCGCGGCTTCGACGTACAGCCGGGCACACGGCTCGATGTCGGGTGAGTTCACGGCCGCCCAGAGGTCGTGCACGGCCGCTCGCAGGTCGCGCGAGGGGGAGAGGGCCTGGATACCGACGACGCCGCGGTCGTTGGACTCGCGCAGCAGCGCCGCGACGAGGTGGTCCTTGGTGTCGAAGTGGTACAGCAGCATCCGGTCGCTGGTGCCGAGTGCTGCGGCCAGCGGACGGAGGCTGAGGCTGATCAGGCCGTGCTCGTGCACGTAGTCGGTTGCCGTCCGGGTCCACTCGTCCCGGCGCTGGAGATCCTTGGCCACCGGCCAAATGTAGCACGTGCTACGCTGCTGGTGTAGCGACTGCTACATCACGAAGGGATGTTGGTCCATGTACACCGCGTTCGGCCTGCTCCTGGCCGCGATCGCCGCCGAAGTGGCCGCCACCGCGGCGCTGTCCCGCGCCGACGGGTTCCGGAATCCGCTCTGGAGCGCACTGGTGCTCGGCGGCTACGCGCTGTCGATCTGGTTGCTCGCCATCGTGGTCAGGTCGCTGCCGGTCTCCACGGCGTACGCCGTCTGGTCCGGCCTCGGCACCGCGGCGATCGCCGTCATCGGTGCCGTGTGGCTCGGCGAGTCCTGGGACCCGATCAAGATCGGCGCTCTCGGACTGATCGTCGCCGGCGTCGTCCTGCTGAACCTCCACGGCGCCCACTGAGGCAGGGTGCGTTGATCAAATGTCGGGCGATGCTTGTCTGGCCGGTCCGGGCGGACGATCGTGGAGACATGGACAGGTCAGATGAGGACCGGGCGATCACCGAGGTCGTCGAGCGATTGGCCAAGCAGTTCCCGCAGGTGCCCGCCGATGAGGTGGAGCAGGCCGTGAGTCAGTCCCGCCCCGAGTTCGACGACGTCCCGATCCGGGACTTCGTGCCGCTGTTCGTCGAGCGTGGCGCGAAGCAACGATTACGCGAGCTCGTCTAGTCACGCGCCCGGGTGGGGGTCGCGCTTGCTTCGGTGCGGCGCGAGGTGAGGTGGCGCGCGACGCGTTGTGCGTCCCGGCCGACGCCGCCGATCAGTGACGACGTACCCGCGGACTGGAAGAACAGGCCGACGAAGTAGAGGCCGGGCTCGGATCGGACCAGTCCGCGATCGTGCGCCGGCCGGCCGTCGGGCGCGAGGACGGGGAGCCGGATCCAGCTGTAGTCAGGCACGAAGCCGGTGCACCAGACCACGGTGGTGACGTCGAGTGTCCGGCCGTCTGCGTGCAGCGGCAGACCGTCGCGTACGCCGGTGATCCGCGGAACCCGCTCGACGCCCGCGCGGCTGAGATCCTTCCGTCGTACTCGAGCGAGCGGCAGGCCCTGGTTGGACAGTTGACGCTCCACCTTCCGTCCCAGTGGTGTTCGCATCGTGAGGACGTGCGAGAGCATGAACCAGAACGGTGGCGTGAGCAGCCGATCGAGGGCGGCGCCGGCGCCGATCGGTTCCTGTCCCGTGTCCCGGCCGGCCAGCCACGTCCGGCGATGCGCTGCGGATTCGAGGGCGATCTCGGCACCCGAGTTGCCGGCACCGACCACCAGCACCGAGCCGTCCCGGAGTTGCGACGGGTTCCGGTACCGAGTCGAGTGGAGTTGGGCGATGGCCGGATCGAGCTCGGCGGCGAACGCCGGGATCCGGGGTGCCTGGTAGCCACCCGTCGCCACCACCACGTTGTCCGCGAAGTACTGGTTCAGTCCGGAGGTCACGACGTACCCGCCGTTCTCCCGGGACACCCCGTCGATGCGAACGCCGGTGCGGACCGGGAGCCGGAAGCGGGCGGCGTACGACTCGAGGTAGTCGGCCACCTCGTCCTTCGTGGGGTACGACCATCCGGGCGCGGGGAAGGACCATCCCGGGAGCGCGTCGTAGCGCGCGGGGGTGAACACCCGGAGCGAATCCCATCGGTGCCGCCACGAGTCGCCGATGCGCTCGTTGGCGTCCAGGATCACGAACGATCGCCGGGCGGTCGCCAGGTGATACCCGACGGCGAGGCCGGCCTGACCGGCGCCGATGATCACGGTCTCGAAATGCCCGGAGGCGCTGCTCGCCATGGCTGTCCCTCCACCCGGGCCGGGCCGCGGGGTCGGTGGTCGCCGGGAGAAGTCCCGGCCACTCCAGGCTGTTCGACACCGCGGCCCACCCGCATCGGAAGAATCACCCATTCACCCTTCCGACATTCGTGTGTGGTTTTACCCACGACCCCTCGCCGCCCTCAGGCGGTCTTGATGGCGGAGACCTCGAGTTCGAGGGTGATCTTCTCGGAGACGAGGACGCCGCCGCCCTCGAGGACCGCGTTCCAGGTGACGCCGAAGTCCTTGCGGTTGATCACGACCGAACCTTCCAGTCCGACGCGTCGATTGCCGTACGGGTCGACGGCCGTACCGGTGTACTCGAAGTCGATGCCGACCGGCCTGGTGACGCCGCGGACCGTCAGGTCGCCGGTCACCCGGTAGGTGCTGTCGCCGGTCTGCTCGACGGCGGTCGAGACGAAGGTGATCTCCGGGTGGGTGTCCATGTCGAGGAAGTCGTTGCTGCGCAGGTGTTCGTCGCGCTGGCTGTTGCGGGTGTCGATGCTCTTGGCCTGGATCTCGACCCGGACCGACGAGTTCGACGGGTTCTCCCCGTCGATGTGGGCCGTGCCCTGCCAGTCGTTGAACGAGCCTCGCACCTTGGTCACCATCGCGTGCCGGGCGACGAACCCGGCGCGACTGTGAGCGGTGTCGATGGTGTATTCGCCGGTGAGTTCGGCGGTTGTTGTCGTCATGTTGTTCGCCTCCAGGATCGGGTGCCTTCAGCATCACTCCACTGCCGGGAGGTCGCGCCCGGGGGAGTCCCTGGTCGGGCCACTGGCCGCGTGAGCCGGGCCTGCCAGTGCGTCCGCCAGGGCACCTCACTGGTTCGACCCAGCCTGGTGAGAGGCGATCGTCGACCCATGGACGATCGAAGGAGGACGCGATGAAGTCCACGCGCACAGCTGTCGCAGGACGGGCCAGGCTGCCGGGGTTGGCGCTGCCGATCGCGCTGTTCTCGATTCCACTGGGCCTTGCCGGGCTTGGTGGCGCTTGGGTAGCCGCGGCCCACCTGCTGGGCGCGCTCGAGGCGCCTGCCGAACTGGCCTATGCGGCCTCCGCCGTCGTGTGGATGACCTTCACCGGCATCTATATGGCCGGCGCGATCCGCAACGACAGTGGCAGGTTCACAGTGGACCTGCGCCATCCGCTGTTCGGCCCGCTGACGGCCTACATCCCGGTGATCGCGATCCTGCTGATCGCGCACTATGCGCCCAGCCTCGGCCAGGCCGCACGATGGATGACGTACGTCGCTGTGGCCGCGCTGGCGGTCAACGCCGCTGCCTTGGTGGCGCACTGGCTGAGCGCACCACTGGACGAGGACGCCCTGCACCCGGGCTACTTCCTTCCGGTCGTGGCCGGTCCGTTCATCGCCAGCATCGGACTGGCCGCCGTCCATGACCGCATGGCGGCCGTCGCGGTGTTCGGCGTCGGCATCTACTTCTGGCTGCTCCTGGGAGCCGTCATCACCAGTCGGCTGTTCTTCGGTACGCCGTTGCCGCAGCCCTTCAAACCGGTTCTGTCCATCCTCCTGTCGCCACCCGGAACAGCCAGCCTGGCGTGGTTCGCGATCACCGGTGGCGGCATCGACCAGTTGCAGGCCGCGATCGGTGCCGTCACCCTGTTCACCTTGCTGATCCAACTGTTCTTCGTGGCCGACTATCTGCGCCTGCCGTTCAGCTCGCAGCACTGGGTCTTCACCTTCCCGCTCGCGGTGCTGGGCAACATCGGTGTGCGCTGGTGTGCCGGCCTCGGCTTCGGCGGTTGGGAGGTCGTCGCCTGGGTGGTGCTGGGCATCTCGACCGCATCGATCCTGGCCATCCTCGGCGGCACCGTGCGCGACTGCGCCGTCTACGCGTCGGGTCGGCTAGCGGTCCTGAGCGGCCGGAAGTGATCGGCGAAGTTGCCGGCGGGTGGTGACGCCGACTTTCGAGAACACCTTGCGGAGATGCCATTCGACGGTGCGGGGGCTGATGAACAGGGCGGCGCCGATCTCGGCGTTCGTCATCCCTTCCGCGACCAGCCGGGCGATGTGGGCCTCCTGGGCGGTGAGGTCTCCGGACACGTCCGCAGTGCGTTTGCGGATGGTCTCTCCGGTCGCGGCGAGTTCCTTGCGGGCGCGTTCGGCGAACCCGTCGACACCCATGCCGTGCAAGGCCTCGTGGGCATTGCGGAGCTGGGTGCGGGCGTCGTCGCGACGCCCTTCGTGTCGCAGCCATTCGCCGTACCGGAGTTGGGCTCTGGCGTGCTCGACGCGGAGCGTCGTGTGCCCGAGTCGCACGATCCCTTCGCGGTGGCAGTCCTCGGCAGCGGTTCCGGTGCGCAGGAGCGCTTTGCGCCCGGCCAGTACTCCCAGTGCCGCTTCGGTGCCGCTGGCTTGGGCGAAGTAGGCGAGCTGTTCGAGCGCGCCGGCGGCCTCGTCGGTGTTGCCGCTGCGGACGCCGGCCTCGACGAGCTCGGCCAGCGCCCACTTGGGCGGTCCGAGTTCCAACGGCGAGGCGGCGCCGGTGCGGGCGGCTTCCAGTGCTTCGTCGTACCGGCCGAGGCCGTTGTACATGATCGCCTGGAACCAGCTGACCATGTTCAGGCCGACGCCCTCGCCGCGTGCGGTGATGTCGCCGTGCACCTTCTCGAACTGGGGTTCGGCGAGGCGGACCCGGCCGCGGATGGCGTTGAGACTCACGTCGCCGTACGGGATCATCGCGTTCTGGCCGGCGGTGACGTCGGCGATCCATTCGCACTCCGCGACCAGGGATTCCGCCTCGTCGAGGTCGCCGCTGTACAGGTCGTAGATGATCCGGCTGTTGAGGGCCACCGGGAGGACGCCGAGTGCGCCGATGGTCCGGATCGCGTCGAGGTGGCGACGGGTGAGGACGCCCCAGTTGACGTCGTCCCACAGGTCCGTGGCCGCACATGCTGCCAGCCACGCGAACCGCACGGCCTCATCCATCGACAGGTCGCCGCTCCCGAAGGACCGCACGCTCTCGAGCAGTCTGGGCGCGGCGGCCGGGTAGCTGTCGGTGTACAGCACCGCGATGCCTTGCAGCAGCAGGTCGGACCTGCTCGGCTCGGCCGGCAGCCGCACCTGGCGCATGGCGGCGGCGACGTGCCGCATCCCGATGTCGTCGCCGGACGCGAGCCGGCCGGCGAACATGGCCGCGGCCAGCGCGTCGAGGTAGGTCTCCCGGGCCACCTTCGGCTCGGTCGGCTCCAGCCTGCGGGCGGCGTCGAGCAGCAGCGGGAGCGCCGTGTTGCCATGCTGGGAGTAGTGGGAGATCTGGGCATGCTGGAGCTGGATCCGCGCGTCCTCGGCCTCGTTCAGCGGCCCGGCCTGCGCGGCGGCCAGAAGAGCGAGTGCGTCCTCGAACGCGCCCGCGGTCGCCTTCGCCTGGGCGGCTGCCAAGGAGCGTTGGGCCCGCCGCGCCGGGTCGGGCGTCAGGTTCGCAGCCGCCTCCAGGAACGCGGCCGCGGCCGCGAGTCCGCTGCGCCCGAAGGCGCGGTCGGCCGATCGCTCCAGCTCCGCCGCGACGGCCTCGTCGGGTCCGGCGGCCGCGCGAGCGCGGTGCCAGGCGCGGCGGTCCGGGTCGCTGTCCGGGTCCGTCACGTGGGCGAGAGCATCATGGGCCAGGCGGCGATCCTCGGCCGTGGCGGCGCCGTACACGGCCGATCGGACAAGCGGGTGCCGGAACTCGACCCGGTGGCGCAGTTCGAGCAGGCCTGCCTCGCCGGCTGCACCGATGGCGTCGTTACCGATGCCCATCCGGTCGGCGGCGCGACGCAGTACGTCGACATCCCCGACCGGCTCGACGGCGGCGAGCAGCAGAAGTCGGCGGGACGGCTCGGGCAGGCCGTCCAGCCGGCGGAGGAACCCTTGCTCCAGGCGGCTGGCGAGGTTCGCCGTACCAGCCGGTCCGCGGGCGGGGCCGAAGGCCAGCTCGGTGGCGGACAGCTGACGCGGCAGCTCTAACAGGGCCAGCGGATTGCCGTGGGCCTCGGCGAGGATGCGATCGCGGACCCGGGCCTCCAGCCGGCCGCTCGCCGGGGACTCCAGCAGCGCGGCCGCATCATTGTTGGCGAGACCTCGCAGCTCCAGTTCCGGCAGTCCGGTCAGCGTCGGCCGCTGATCCGAGGTGCGTACGGCGAAGACCATCGCGGCCCGTTCGGCGCCGAGCCGTCGGGCGACGAACTCGAGCGTCTGCGCGGAGGCGTGGTCGAGCCACTGGGCGTCGTCGACGACACAGATCAGTGGCTGCTCCTCGGCCGCATCGGACAGCAGCGTCAGCACGGCCAGGCCGACCACGAAACGGTCGGGTGGGTTGCCCGACTGGAGCCCGAACGTGATGGCGAGCGCTTCACGCTGTGGCGCCGGCAGCCGGTCCAGCCGGTCCAGGAAGGGCGCGCAGAGCTGGTGCAGGCTCGCGAAGGCGAGCTCCATCTCCACCTCCACACCGGCCGCGAAGGTCACCCGGCAGTCCCCGGCGGACTTGATCAGGAACTGCAGCAACGCGGTCTTCCCGATCCCGGCCTCGCCGCGCAGGACCAGGACCTGGCCGTGCCCGGACTGCGCGGCCTTCACGAGATGACTGAGCGCCTCGCACTCGGCGGCGCGCCCCCGCAGGCCAGGCCAATTCGACATGGAACACCTCCTGTTCGGTCGCTCAGCGCGACTCGTTGTCTGTGAGAACCGCCGGTTCGCCGCCGGTGACGAAGGCCGCGCGGGGGTGTTGCACCGAGGCCAGCGAGAGGATGTCGCGGCCGAACACGGCCGCGGTCAGCCAGATCGCGAGGACCCGGATCTTGCGCTCCCAGCTGGGTACGGCGAGCACGTGGTAGCCGCGGTGCATGAGCCAGGCCGGCAGTCCTTTGATGACGATGCGCCGGTACTGGAAGATGCCTCGGCCGAGCCCGAGGGTCGCTATCGCGCCCAGGCTGTGGTGAAGGTAGTTCCTCGCCTTCCTGCCCTTCAGCGTGGCGGCGAGGTTGCGAGCGAGGAGTTTGCCCTGCCGATAGGCGTGCTGGGCGTTGGGTACCGTTCGCGCGCCCGGGATCTCCGAGGCGAGGTCGGGTACGGCGGCGGCGTCGCCCGCGGCCCAGGCATCGGGCACCGGATCGTCATCGGTGCCGATCCGCAGGTCGGCCCGGACCACCAGCAGGCCACGATCGTCAACCGGAAGGTCGGTATGCCTGCCGATGACTGGATTGACCCCGTTGCCTGTGGTCCACACGATCAGTTCCGAGTCGAACTCGTCGCCGGTCGAGAGCACCACGTGCCCGTCGACAGCGGAGGTC
Organism: uncultured Actinomycetota bacterium; assembly: GCA_963748245.1. Lineage (GTDB taxonomy): Bacteria > Actinomycetota > Actinomycetes > Propionibacteriales > Kribbellaceae > Kribbella. Next base: position 463,979 of record CAVVIA010000001.1, read on the forward strand.
ACCTGGGTATTCAGATGGACGTGTGCTCCGCGGCGTTCGAGTGAGCGCACTACCCAGCGTCCCGGCCGATCGGTGACCTCGGGAAGGATCCGGCCCGACGCCTCGACGAGATGGAAGCGCAGCTCGTCCTGGCTCAGCTCACGATAGCGTTTCAGCAGCGCGGTCGCGAGGGACAGCAGCTCTCCAGCCCTCCACACCGGAGAATCCGCCGCCGACGAAAGTGACCGTCAGCAGTTTCCGTCGCTGCGGGCCGGAGGGCAGGGTGGCGGCCCGGTCGAACGCGGTGAGCAGCCGGTCGCGGATCGCGACCGCCTCTTCGACGTTCTTGAGGCCGATGGCCTGCTCGGCGATCCCGGGTACGGCGAACTTCCGGGTGACAGCGCCGGCGGTGACGACGATGACGTCGTACCCGAGTTCGAAGCTGTCTCCGTCGGTGGGCTGGACCGTGACGACGCGGTGCGCGTGGTCGATGGCGGTCACCATTCCGGCGACGAGGCGGGTCCGGCGCAGATGCCGTCGCAGCGACACCGCAGCGTGCCGGGCCTCGATCGAACCGGCCACGACCTCGGGGAGGAACGGCTGGTAGGTCATGTACGGGCGGCGGTCCACGACGGTGACCTGGGCAGCGCCCGGACGGAGCTTCTTCTCCAGTTTCCAGGCGGTGTAGAAGCCGGCGTAGCCGCCCCCGACAATCAGGATCCTCATCGGAAGCCTCCCGTTCGCTCGCAGAATTACCCGGCAGCCTTCAGGTACGGGGCCAGGAAGGTGCCCAGCGCCGTGAGCATCGCCGCGGGGGCCTGCTCGGCGACCCAGTGGCCGGCGCCGGGAATCACCACGCCCTGCACGTCGCTCGCGACGTACTTCATCTCTCCTGCCGGTGCGCCTCCCCAGCTCTGCTCCCCGCCGATCCCGAGGACCGGGATCGTCAGCAGCGTGTCCTTGCGGGTCCCGTTCTGCGACAGCGTGTCGTCCCACGCCCGGTAGAGCCCGAAGGTGGCGCGCAGCACGCTCTTGCTGCGGGTGTAGAGGTCGACGTAGTACTCGATCGCGTAGTCCGGCAGTGCCGCGCCGCCCTGGACGGCGAACTCGTAGCGGTAGTAGGCGTCCGCGTTGCTGTGCACCATGTCGACGATCAGGTTGTCGTCGACCCGGTTGAACGGGATGTGCCAGAGCTTGTTGTTGAGGGGCTCGGGAACGAACAGCTCAGGGGGCATCGGTGACACGCCCGGAGGCCCGGGGATCTCGGCGACGACCAGGCGGTCGATCCGGTCGCGGTGGTCGGCGGCCAGCGCGTAGCTGATGATGTACCCGGTGTCGTGGCCGACGACGGCGAACCGCCGATGGCCGAGTGCGGTCATGAGTTCGGCCAGATCATCGGCCAGGGTGCCCGCGTCGTACCCGTCGCCGGGCTTGTCGGTGAGGCCGATGCCGCGCTGGTCGACGGCGATGACGGTGAAGTCGCGCGCCAGTGCCGGCATCAGGAAGCGCCAGGCGTACCAGTTCTCCGGCCAGCCGTGCACGAGCAGCAGCGGCGGGCCGTCACCGCCGATGACGGCGTGCTGACGGATGCCGTTGGCCCGGACGAACCGGCTCTTGAACGTCTTGGTGAATCCGGCCGGGAGTCGCGGGGCCGTGGTGACCGAGCCGAAGTCGTCCCGGATCCGTTGTGGCGCGGCGGACGCGGTGGACGCGGCCCACCCACCGAGCAGCGACATCCCGGTGGTCGCCGCGGCAGTGCCGACGAAGCCGCGACGGGAGAACCGGCGCGACCCCGGTTCATCGGTGGGCGGTTCGGCAGGTGAGGTGCTCATCAGGGGATTCCTTTCGAAAGGACAGATCCGCTGCGATCTGTCGACCTCTCCCGAGCGTCGTCTGCGCCGCGATCCCTTGCGCCCGTACAACTCCCTGGTCGCCTCCCTGGTTCACGACGTACGACGTGAGCCCGCGCGCGTGCAGGCCGTTGGCCGTTGCAGCGCAGAGGTCGCGGTGCGACGGTGAGAGCAGCAACTGGGAGGGATGCGGTGTCCAGGGGATCGAACAGTCAACGGCCGGCCCTGCACGGCCGACGCAACGAGTGCGAGGCGCTGGCCGGTCTGGTCCAGTCCGCCCGATCCGGCCACAGCGCGGTGCTGGTCGTCCGGGGCGAACCAGGTGTCGGAAAGTCTGCTCTGCTTGACTATCTGGCCGGCGATGCGGTCGGCGGCCGGATCCTTCGGGTGTCCGGAGTCGAGTCGCAGATGGAGCTCGCCTTCTCCGGTCTGCACCAGTTGTGCAAGCCCTTGCTGGGCGGGCTCGAACGGATGCCCATTCCGCAGGCGGATGCCATCGGCACCGCCTTCGGGCTGCGGACCGGAGCGCCGCCGGACCGCTTCCTGATCGGGCTCGCCGCGTTGACGCTGCTCTCCGAGGCCGCCGGCGAGCAGCCGCTGATCTGCTTGGTCGATGATGCCCAATGGCTGGATCAAGCCTCCGCGCAGACCCTGACGTTCGTGGCGCGCCGGTTGGCGGCCGAGTCCGTCGTCCTGGTCTTCGCGGCCAGGACGAGCGAGGACCAGCAGCAGTGGGCCGGATTGCCGCAGTTGACCCTGCAGGGAGTGACCGACGCCGATGCGGAAGCCTTGCTCGACTCCGCGCTGGTGGGGCCGCTGGACGAACGGATCCGGCGCCGGATCCTGGCCGAAGCCCAAGGGAATCCGCTGGCTCTGTTGGAGTTGCCGAGGTGGGCCGCGGCGACGGAACTGACCTTCGGCCCGTCTCCAGGTCAGCCCCGGACCCTCACCAGCCGAATGGAGGAGGCCTTCCTGCGCCAACTGGAGCCGCTGCCGGACTCGTCGCGACGGCTGCTGCTCACCGCGGCGGCGGAACCTCTCGGCGACGTGAGTCTGCTGTGGCGTGCGGCCGAACTCGTGGGGATCGGGCCGGACGCCGCCGTCCCCGCGGAGAACGCCGGGCTGATCAAATTGCGCGACACGGTGCGGTTCCGGCATCCGCTGGTGCGGTCGGTGGCCTACCGGTCCGCGCCCGTGCCAGAACGGCAAGCAGTGCATCGTGCCCTCGCGGAGGCCACGAACCCAGACCTGGACCCGGACCGGCGGGCATGGCACCGCGCGCACGCGGCCACCGGTCCCGACGAGGAGGTGGCCGAGGAGCTCGAGCACTCCGCCGGCCGTGCGCTGGGGCATGGCGGGCTGGTCGCGGCGGCCGCGTTCCTGGACCGCGCCGCCGTACTGACGCCGAACGCCGCCGAGCGCGCCCGGCGCCAGCTCGACGCGGCCGAGGCCATGCTGCACGCCGGGACCTTCGACGCCGCCACGAGTCTGCTCGCGGTCGCCGAGCACGGACCGCTCAATGCCCTGCAACGTGCTCGTGTCGATGTGCTCCGCGCGCAGATCGGATTCGCATCGCACCGGGGGAACGAAGCACTGCCGCTGCTGCTGGCGGCCGCGCGCCAACTGGAACCCCTCAACGTCGACCTCGCTCTCGACTGCTATGTGGACGCGCTGACCGCCGCATTGTTCGCCGGCCGCCTGGCGGCCGGGCCGGGCCCGGCCGACGTAGCGCATGCTGCGCGCAGTGCGGTGACGTCGTCCGCGCACCTACGGCGCGGAGACGTACTACTCGAGGGCGTGGCGGTGCAGTTCGGCGACGGCTACTCGGCCGCGGCTCCGTTTCTCAGGAGAGCGACCGAAGCCTTCGACAGCGACGAGCTGTCGCTGGAGGAGGGCGTGCGCTTCATGTGGCTGGCGGCCGTTGTGGCCTCCGATCTGTGGGACGAGCGTGCCTGGGACCGGCTCACCAGTCGGCACCTGAGGATCGTCCGCGACGCCGGCGCGCTGAGTGCGCTGCCGTTGGCCTTGAACACGCGTGTCTTCGTCGACCTGTTCGCGGGCGAGCTGGACGTCGCTGCGCGTCTGGTCCAGGAGATCGCTGTGGTGAGCGAAGCGGCTGAAAGCAGGCTGACGCCGTACGCCGAAATCGGGCTGGCCGCTTTCCGGGGTCACGAAGCGCAGGCGGCACCGCTGATCGAGACGTCGATGCGGGACGTCGCCGCGCATGGTGAGGGGATCGGGGTTTCGCTGACGAACTGGGCGCAAGCGCTGCTGTGCAACGGACTTGGTCGCTATGCGGAAGCGTTGACCGCCGGCCGGGAGGCCGCCGCTTTCACTGCGGAGCTCGGGGTCTCGAACTGGGGACTGGTCGAGTTGATCGAGGCGGCGGTACGAGTCGGGGATCGGCAGACGGCAGCCGCTGCGGTCGGGCAGCTCGCCGAGATGACACAGGCCAGCGGCACCGAATGGGCGCTGGGCGTGGCGGCGCGCTCCGAAGCGCAGGTGCTCGAAGGTACGGCGGCCGAAAGCCTTTACCGGGAGGCGATCGAGCACCTCGAGCTCACGGACGTGCGGCCCGAGCTGGCGCGGGCGCGGCTGCTCTACGGCGAGTGGCTGCGTCGGGAGGGCCGACGGGTCGAAGCGCGGGAGCAGTTGCGGGTCGCCCACGATGCGCTGACGGCGATGGGCGTCGACGCGTTCGCCGAACGGGCCCGCCGGGAGCTGGCCGCGACCGGCGAGACAGTGCGTAAACGGACGGTCGACTCGAGTCAGGAGCTCACGGCGCAGGAGTTGCACATCGCCCGCCTGGCAACCCAGGGACTGACCAACCCCGAGATCGGTGCGGAGCTCTTCATCAGTCCCCGCACCGTGGAATGGCACCTGCGCAAGGTCTTCGCAAAACTCGGCATCACCGCCCGCCGGCACCTCCGCGACGCCCTCCGCACCCCGGACACCGTCTGACGTCCAGCGACCGTAAGCCTCGAGGACGTCGCCCTGCGACCAGGGGGGCGGCCAGGGCTACACCCGGGCGCGAGCGCACGCCGTACGCCGCCATCGTGGAGGCAACCGAACCACGTCGATTGCTCTGGAGGGATTCCCTCATGGCCACCTTCTCGGCCGGCTTCACGGGCCGCCCCCATCGAGACACCGGGACCATCAAGGACGTGCCGCCAGGGCAGTACGTCACCCGGGACTTCCCGGTCCTGTCGGCAGGCCCCACGCCCCAGGTGCCCCTCGACCGATGGCGCCTGGAGCTCAGCGATGGCGAGGGCGTCGTACAGAGCTGGGGCTGGGACGAGTTCCGCGCGATCGGCCCCGAGCGAGTCAAGGCCGACCTGCACTGTGTGACCCGGTGGAGCAAGCTTGCCACCACCTGGACCGGCGTACCGGTCGAGAGGTTGCTGGCGGACGTCGATGTGTCCGGTGACTTCGTCGTCGCCTCGTCGTACGGCGGCTACACCACCAACCTCCCGCTCGAAGACCTGCTCGACGGCAAGGCCTGGGTGGCGTTCGAGTACGACGGGAAGCCGATCCACCCGGAGCACGGTGGTCCGGCCCGTCTGCTCATCCCACATCTGTACCTGTGGAAGAGCGCCAAGTGGCTGCGCGGTCTGCGGCTGCAGGAGCGGGACGAGCCGGGGTTCTGGGAGCGCCTGGGCTATCACAACTACGGCGATCCGTGGCAGGAACAGCGGCACTGGGGCGATTGAGCTGCGGCCAACTACAACACAAGGAGATGGCATCATGCGGGTTTTCGTCGCAGGGGGAACGGGGGTCGTGGGCCGGCCGCTTGTCGAGGCGCTGGTTGGGCAGGGCCATACGGTGACGGCCAGTACGCGCCGGGCTGAGGGGTTCTCGTTCGTGGAAGGGCTTGGCGCCCGGCCGGTGCTGATGGACGGGCTCGACGCGGTCGAGGTGCATCAGGCCGTCATCGCGGCCCGGCCGGAAGTGATCGTCAACCTGATGACCGCGCTGTCGGTGCCGTCCCGGGATTACGGCACCTGGCTGGCCTTGACCAACCGGCTGCGCAGCGAGGGCACGAAGACCCTGATGAGCGCGGCGCGCGAAGCCGGCACCGTCCGGGTGGTCGCGCAGAGCGCCAGCTTCATGACCCGGCCCGGATCCGGAATCACGGACGAGTCGGCGCCGCCGTACCTGGACGGGCCGGGGCCGATCGGCAGCCACGTCGAGGCGAACATCTCGGCCGAAGAGCTGGTGCTGCAGACGCCTGACGTCGAAGGCATCGTCCTGCGGTACGGCTTCCTGTACGGCGAGGGCACCTCGATCGGCCCTGGTGGCGACATCGCCACGGCGGTCAAGGCGGGGGAGATGCCGATCGTCGGCGAAGGTGCCGGCAACTACCCGTTCGTCCTTGTCCACGACGCGGTGTCGGCCACTCTGCAAGCAGTCGACCGCGGCGGCCCGGGCATCTACAACATCGTCGACGACGAACCGGCGCCGCAGGCCGAGTGGTTGCCGTTCCTGGCGCAGCTCCTTGATGCTCCGCCGCCGCGGCGTATCTCCGAGGAGGCGGCCGAGAACCAGTTCGGAGTGCAAGCCGTGTACTACGGCAACCAGCTGCCCGCGGCCGGCAACGCCAAGGCGAAGGCCGAGCTGGGGTTCACCCCGCAGTTCCCGTCGTGGCAGGACGGATTCCGCAAAGTCTTCGGCTGAGCAGCCGCACGACCAGCACACCTGGAGGAGTAATGACCGGCATGACAGCGCGGCAGTTCGTCGACGGACGCCTCGTGGGCTCTGCGAACGAGGGCAAGTCCATCAGTCCGGCCGACGGCTCGGTCCTCGGCACCTACGCGGATGCCGATGCACACCAGGGCGCCGAGGCCATCACAGCGGCGCGGCGAGCCTTCGAGGAGACTGACTGGGCCAGGGACCGCCGGCTGCGCCATCGGGTCCTCACGGAGATCGCCGACGCGGTCGATCGGTACGCGGACGACCTCGTCCTCATGATCGCGCGCGAGAACGGCAAGATTCTGAAGGACGCCGCGTTCGAGGTCGGCCTCTCGGGACCCAAATTCCGGTACTACGCCGCGCTGGCGATCAGCCAGGGTGGGCGGGCGTCCGAGGTGACACCGGGACTGCACATGAGTTCGGCGCCCGAGCCGATCGGCGTGGCCGGGATCATCACCCCATGGAACTCGCCGGTGGCGCTGTTGGCGCGGTCCCTCGCGCCGGCCTTGGCTGCCGGGTGCACGGTGGTAGTCAAGCTGCCTGCACAGACCGGACTGGTGAACGGTCTGTTCCACCAGCTCCTCAGCGAGATCCCGAGTCTGCCCGCCGGCGTGGTGTCGTCGATGACCGAGTCCGGGAGCGAGTTGGCGCGCCTGCTGGTCGCCTCGCCCGAGGTCGACGTACTCAGCTATACCGGGAGTACGAAGGTCGGCCGTCAGATCATGGCCGACGCGGCTCCGCACCTGAAGCGACTCTCGCTCGAGCTCGGTGGCAAGACGCCGATGATCGTGTTCGACGACGCCGATCTCGATGCGACGGTGCCTGTGCTGACTGCCGCGATCACGACGTTCACCGGTCAGTTCTGTATGACCGGCAGTCGCATCCTCGTCCAACGGGGCATCGCGGACGAGCTGCGGGATCGATTGGTCGAGTCGCTGTCCGCCGTACGCGTCGGGCCTGGGGACGACCCGGACAGCGAGATGGGGCCGATGATCGACGCGGCGAACGCCAAGCGCGTGGACGACCTCGTCGAGGAGGCCGGCAGGAAGGGCACTGTGCTGGTGCGTGGCGGTCTGCGTGAGCCCGGGAGTGCGTTCTACCACCCGTCCCTGATCGCCGTCGACGACTCGAACCTCGACATCGTGCAGCACGAGGTCTTCGGGCCGGTGGCAACGTTCGAGGCCTTCGATTCCGAGGACGAGGCGGTCCGGCTGGCCAACTGCACCGAGTACGGCCTGGCCGCTTCGATCTGGACCCGCGACGCCGACCGGCCGCGCCGGGTCGGCCGCCGGCTCCAGGTGGGCACGGTCTGGACCAACACGTGGGCCGTCGTGATGGACGAGTTCGAGGAAGGCGGCTTCAAACAGAGCGGCATCGGCCGGCTGAACGGCCTCCGCGGCCTGGAGGAGTTCCAGGAGTTCAAAACCTACGCCCACTACACCGGCTGATCGACCAGGGGGCAGACCAGTGCGTCACCCGGGGTCGGTCAGGGCGTGCGGCGCGAAGACTGATAGGCACCTACTACGGACCACGGAGGTCTTCGATGAGCAGCACGCAGGTAAGTAATGCCGATGCGGCAGCCGATGTCACTGGGGTTCCGTTCCGGCTCGAGGTCGTTGTCATTCCGATCGCCGACTTCGACCGGGCCAAGGACTTCTATGTACGCCTGGGCTGGCGGATCGATGCCGAGTCCAACCTCGACGACGGCTACCGGCTGATGCAGCTGACCCCGCCCGGATCGAGCGCCTCGGTCATCTTCGGCACGCAGGTCACCGCCGCGCAGCCGGGGTCGGCAGACGGCCTGCTGCTGGTCGTGGACGACATCGACGACGCCCGCAAGGAGCTGGCGTGGCGTGGCGTGAAGGTGAGCGAGGTCTTCCACGACGCAGGCGGTGGCCTGGCCGGCGGCTTCCACGTCGGCGACGAGGGACGCGCTCCCGGCCATGACCCCGAGCGCCGCTCGTACGCGTCGTACGCCTCGTTCCACGACACCGAGGGCAACCGCTGGATCCTGCAAGAGATCACCACCCGGCTTCCCGGCCGGGTCTGACGGAGAGGAAGGACTGACATGGACGTGCCGGCCCTGGCGGACCTGCTGCACGAAACCGCCCAGCGACACGACTTCTACGAGAAGGCCTCGCCACCGCACGACTGGTGGCACTGGTACGCGGCGTACTTCGACGCGCGGCAGAACGGCAGCACCCCGGACGAAGCCTCGGCGGCCGCCGGTCGCTACATGGAGGAGGCCAAGCTGGTCGGTCGCTAACGGACCAGTGCGCCGCGTAGTTGGCGGCGCGAGCTGACGCCGAGTTTGCTGAACACCTTGCGGAGATGCCATTCCACCGTCCGGGCGCTGATGAACAGCTGTGCGCCGATCTCGGGGTTCGACAGGCCGTCGCGAGCGAGCCGCGCGATCTGGGCTTCCTGCACCGTGAGGTCGTCCGGCGCGCTGATCGTGCGTTTCCGTACGGCGGCGCCCGCGACCGCGAGCTCCCGGCGGGCGCGTTCGGCGAATCCGTCCATCCCCATCGCGCTGCACAGCTCGTAGGCGGTGCCCAGCGTGGTCAGCGCGTCAGCCCGGCGATTCGCCCGCCGCAGCCACTCGCCGTAGAGGAGATGAGCCCGCGCGAGCTCCGCGCGGACTCGGGCCCGGCTCAGACACTGCACTGCCTCGCGGAACCAGAGTTCGGCCGCATCACCTTCGCTGAGCAGGGCCCGGGCCCGGGCTTCCATCCCCAGCGCCCAGTCGGTGCCGCTGGCTTGTGCCTTCACGGACAGGCGCTCGGCTGCGTCCGTTGCGAGCTCCCGGTGTCCGCTCCGGGTGGCCGCCTCGACCAGCTCGGTCAGTCCCCAGTTGTGCGCGACCATTTCCCGCGGATCCGCACAGGCACGCTGAGCAGCCGCAAGCGCCTCGTCGTACTGGCCCATGCTGTTGCACAGGACGGCGTGCGCGTATTCGCTGATCGCGACGCCTACCCCCTCGCCGCGCGCCGTGGCCTCCCGCAGCGTGATGTCGATGAGTGCGGTGGTCTCGCGCACCTGTCCGCGCCACGCGGCAACCATCAGCGCGCCGTACGGCGCCTCGTCGATGCCCATCGCATCCCGGACCGACTGCGCGTCCTCGACCAGCGCGGTGGCTGCCGAGAACTCACCACAGAACACCAGAACGGGAGTTCGCGAGCCGAGTGCCAACGGCAACTCGCTCAGCGCTCCCGTTGTCCGGGCAGTCTGGAGGTGGCGGTAGGACAGGACGTACGCACTGTCGTCGTCCCAGATCTCGAGGCCGAGCACACAGCCCTGCCACAGCCAGCGCAGTCGCTCCCTGCTCGGGATCTCGTCGTCGCGGAGCTTCTGCAACGCCTCCCGACAGGCAGGGATCGCACCGGCGTAGTCCTCGGTGAGCGCACTGAACGCGTCCAGCAGCAGGTCACCGGCCGTGGGTTCCTGGTCCGGCGGGAGTGCAGCGCGACGGCCGGCCCGCGCCACATCGACGATGGTCACCTCACCACTGAGGCGGGCCGCGAACTGTGCGGCCGAGAACGCGTCCAGATACGTCTGCCGGGCCATTCGGAGATCCACGGGTTCGAGCCGGCGCGCAGCCGCCATCAGGAGCGGCGTCGCTTCACCACCTCGTCTCGCCGCGAACGCCAGCAGCGCGCCGACCAGGTCGATCCGCGCGAGTTGCACCTCGTCGGCCGGACCTTCGCGAGCCGTCGCGAGCAGGCGGCGCGCGATTTCGAAGCCTCCCGTCTGGACGTTGGCGAACGCGGCATCCAGCGCCAGCCGAGCCCGAACCGCAGGTACGGCGGTCAGTTCGGCCGCGCGGGTCAGGAACGCCGCCGCCGCCACGAGGCCACCACGAGCTTGTGCTCGTCCGGCCGAGTGTTCGAGTTCGGCCGCCACGTCCTCGTCGGGACCCGGCGTCGCCCGGGCCCGGTGCCAGGCATGCCGATCAGGGTCGGCGTCGGCGTCGGTCGCCTCGGCGAGCGCGCGATGGACGCGGTACCGGTCTTCGACGACGGCTGCTCGGTAGGTGGCGGATCTGACCAGCGGGTGGGCGAACTCGACCCGGCCGTGGATCTGCACGAGGCCGGCGTCGATCGCCGGACCGGCCGCGGCCATGTCCACACCGAGCGACGCGGCGGCACTGCGAAGCAGGAAGGCATCGCCGAGCGGCTCCGCGGCAGCGGCGAGCACGAGGAGCCGGGTGTCGGAGGGGAGGACGAGGAGGCGCCGCAGGAAGCTCTGCTCGATCTTGCCGGCCACCGCGTGTTCGCCGTCCCCGGGCAGCCCGAAGCCTCCGGCCAGGTCCGCGGACCGCCAGGTGCGCGGGAGTTCGAGAAGCGCGAGCGGGTTGCCGTGGCTCTCGACGACGATCTGGTCGCAGACGGCCACGTCGAGCGGGCCGTGCACGTTGCCCAGGAGCAGCGCGCGCGAGTCGCCGTCGTTGAGCCCGGTGATCCGCAGGGAGAACAGGCCTTCGAGGAGGTCGTCGGTGATTCCGGTCCGCGCGGCGAAGACGAAGGCGACCCGCTCGGCGAGCAGGCGCCGGGCGACGAAACTGAAGACCTGCGCGGAGGCGCGATCCAGCCACTGCGAGTCCTCGACCACGCAGATCAGCGGGTGCGCCTCGGCCGCCTCCGCGACGAGGGTGAGAGTGGCGAGCCCGACCATCAGCCGATCGGGAGCGGGACCGGCGCTGAGGCCGAACACGGTTGCGAGCGCATCGCGTTGTGGACCGGGCAACTGCTCGAGGTGCTCCAGCAGAGGTGAACACAACTGGTGCAGTCCGCTGTAGGCCAGTTCCATCTCCGACTCGACGCCGGTGACCGCGGCGATCCGCCAGGCCGTGACCTCGCCGGACAAGTAGCCGAGCAGGGCACTCTTGCCGACACCCGCATCACCACGCAGGACGAGTACCCGGCTCGCGCCGCCGACCACGTCGGACACCAACCGGTCGAGCGCCTCACACTCACTGTGACGCCCAAGCAATTGCGCGCGGCTACCGCCGTGGCGGGACAACGCCGGCCTCCTGGAATGGCGGAATCCTTCGACAGCGTCGTACCACATCGCCCCCCAAGGAGATGCCCGGGCACAGGTGACGGTCCCCGCGGCCGATGTCGTCAGCCTATGCCTTCCCCGAACCGAGCGGAACCGTCACGCCTTACGCTGAAAAGGACGCGACACCGCCGCTGCGCTGAAATCGTAACTTTTATTCTCGCGGGGGCATCAAATAAGTGTCCTAAGGGGGGACCGTGAAATTCTTTCACAGTATTTGTTCTGTTGATTATTCGTCCGTGACGGTCAGGTGCAGGTCGTGACGACGAGTGTTGTTCTGCCGGGCGACTACGTCGTCCGGCCACCGGAGCCGACTGATGCCGAGGCAGTGTTCGAGTTGCTGTCGGGCTACAACACGTCGGTGATCGGATTCGCCGACTGCAGGCTGCACGAAGTTGCCGACTGCATCGTCGAGCCCGGGTTCGATCGGACGACTGACGGTTGGCTCGTGCTCGACGCCGGGAGCGGCCGCCCCGCCGGGTACGCGACCGCGATGGCCAAGGGTGACCGGCATGCGGTCGAGCTCGAGGTGACGGCGCCGAACCCGGCCGTGGCGGACTGGCTCATCCAGCGGGCACTGCACCGCGCCGGCGAGATGGGACGCGAGCGCGGTCACGCCGAGGTCACCGTGGATTGCTGCGCCTACCGTGCCGACGACCCGCTCCGTGCCCTGCTCTCCGATCACGGCTTCACCGTTGGTACGACGTACCAACTGATGCGGATCGAGCACGCCGGAGACGTCGCCGCTCCGGACGTACCCGCCGGCGTCGTGGTCCGTCGTGGCACCTTCGACGCCGCCGGTCAGTGGGATGCCCATGAGGCCATCATCGACAGTTTCCGCGGCCAGTTCGGGTTCGTACCCCGGCCGCACGACGAGTGGGTCGAGGCGCAGGAGGGCTTCACGGGCTTCGACTGGTCGCAGTACACCCTGCTCGAGGTGGACGGTCGCGTGGCCGCGGTCCGCATGTGCAGCGACCTGTACATCGAGGCCGAGGACTGCGGCTACGTCGGCATGCTCGGTGTGATCGAGCAGTTCCGTGGTCGGGGACTGGCGAAGTTCCTGCTGCGCGACGCGTTCGCCCTCGATGCGGCCGCGGGCCGGGTCGGCACGATCCTGAACGTCGACACGAACAACCCGACCCCGGCGCTCGCGCTCTACCTGTCCGTCGGCATGCAGCCCACGCTCGTCTCCGACGGCTGGCGCCGCATGCTCCCGACCAGTTGACGAACGTGGTCAGGTCGGGGTCGAGGCGAGGGTGACGGCGATGCGGGCGGCGAGGGTGGCGTTGTTACGGGCCAGGGCGAGGTTGGCCGGGATGCTCTGGCCGTCGGTCTCCCGCTCGATCTGTCCGAGGACGTACGGCGTGACGGCGGGGCCGGTGATTCCGGCCTGAGCGCTCGCGTCCAGGGCGGCGGTGAGTACGGCGTCGATGCGTGCGGCCGGGATCTCGTCGTCGACCGGGATCGGGACGGTCAGCAGAACACCCGTGTTCGGTCGCGTCCGGAAGCGGAGTACGTCGCAGACCGCTTGCGCGTCCTCGACCCGGTGGGGGACCGGCAGTCCGCTCGACCGTGTGTAGAAGGCCGGGAACCAGTCGTGCTGCCAACCCAGGACCGGGACGCCGGCGGTCTCGAGGTACTCGAGGGTGCGCGGCAGGTCGAGGAACGCCTTGGCGCCGGCGCTGACGGTGATGACCGGGTGGTTCGCGATCGCGTCGAGGTCGGCCGAGATGTCGCCGGTGATCTCGGACCCGCGGTGCACACCACCGATGCCGCCGGTCGCGAAGACGGAGATCCCCGCCGCATGCGCCAGCGCAACCGTCGCCGAGACCGTGGTGACTCCGACGTCCCATCCTTGTGCCTGCGCCACCGCCAGATCGCGTTCGGCGACCTTGCGGGTGCCCTGCAGGACGCGCTTCTCCTCGTCCGCCGTGAGACCGACATGCGGCCGGCCGTCGAGGATCGCGGTCACGGCCGGTGTGGCGCCCTGGTCGAGGACTGCCTGCTTGCAGAGTTCGAGTGCCTCGGCGTTCGCCGGGGCCGGCAGCCCGAGATTCGAGAAGATCGTCGACTCCAGCGCGACGACCGCACGGCCTTCGCCCAGGGCTTGCGCCACGTCGTCGGACAGGATGACTCGGTCAGTCACGAACAGCTCCCGTTTCGTCAGCGCTCATGGTCAGAGCGGCGCCAGGTTCGGTGAGAACCCTCCTGGCGAGGGTGTGGCCGGCCTCGACCGCCTCGACGACCTCGGCGTGGTCGAGGACGGCGGACAGGAATCCCGCCGCGAACGCATCGCCGGCGCCAGTCGTATCACGCACCTCGTCGACCGCGGGGACCCGGACGGTCGCGGTCCTGTTGCCGGCGGAGAGGATCTCGGTCGGCTCCACGCCGTTCTTCACCACAACCGTCGTCCAAGGACCGGCGAGTTCTCGCAGGGAGCCGAAGTCGGCCTCGGTCCCGTTCGCGAACAGGTACGTCGGTTGCAGGGTCCTGATCTGGTCCCGAAAGGTCGCGGGGCCGATCGCATCGATGAGCGCGACCGAGGACGCGTCGATGGTGAGGATCGCGCCCTCGGCCCGGGCGATCTCCGAGGCCTGGTGGAGGACCGGCCGCGACGGCCCGTCGAGGGAGTAGGCCGAGAGGTGGACCGCTGCCGCACCGGAGATCCAGGAGTCCGGAACGTCGGCCAACTGCCCCGCGGCCGCTCGATCGGGATACATCGTCCGTTCGCCTGAGCCGTCCACGATGAGAACAATCGTGCCGGTTCGACCCTGTCGTTGGACCCTGGCGTCGACGCCGACCTGCTCCAGTTCCCGCACCAGCTCCTCGCCGACGGCATCCTCCCCGACGCGGCCGATGAAGCGAACCGCCGTACCCAGACTGCTTGCGAAGGCCGCAACGTTCGAGGCCGATCCGCCACGGGTACGGCGGATCCGCGCCGGATTGTCCGTCCCGGCCCGCGGCACGCCCTCCGACCAGACGACGACGTCTTCGACGAGATCGCCGATACACACCAGAGCACCACTCACAGAGGCCACGCTATGGGACCTGGTTCACCGAGAGTCTCGCGGACTACCGTTGACCGGTGGGGACCGGGTCGGGTGGGCCGGTGGTGGGGCTGGAGTTGCGGGCTCGAGCCGAGCTTCGCGCTGTTCCCGGGTTGGTGCAGTCGCTCCGGCTGTTGCCGCTCGGGTACGACGCCTTGACGGACACCGTGGAGCGGGCACTCACGGACAATCCGATGCTGGAGCGGTCTGGCTCTGCCTGCCCGGGATGCGGCCGTCACCACACGTCGAGCAGGTGCCCGCGATGCTCAGGCGTGCTCCGGTACGCCGGACGCGACCCAGCCGTCATGCCGTTCGACACGTTGGAGGCGGCGGCCGCTTGTGAGGTCAGGTCGGACTGCCGAGTCGCGCTGCCGGTCGTGATCGCCCACCTCACCGGGCGCGGGCTGCTCGATGCCGAGCCGGACCAGATCGCGACCGCCCACGGCCTCGCGCCACCCGTGGTTGCCGAAGCGGTCCGCGCGATCAAAGCGGCCGGGCCGGTCGGCGTCGCGGAGACGTCCGTCGTCGCCCTGTTGCTCGCCCAGGCCCGTGCCCTCGTGACGGCAGGGCAAGCCGCGCCGTGGATCGTCGAGCTGGTCCGGGATCATCTGGAGGCGGTCGCGGCAGGGGATACGGCAATCGTCGCCCGTCAGCTCAGGATCTCGCCGCAGGCGGTCGAAGCAGCCTTCCGGCTTGTCCGCGCCCGGCTGCGGCCCCTCGCCGTGGTCGAGGTGCCGGAGCGGCCGGAGTCGGCAGGGGTTCCGGATGTGTTCGTCTACCGCAGCCGCTCGGGGACTCTCGAGGTCGAGGTGCCCGACAGTGACTGGTTCGGTCTCGGGCTGGCCGACGTACACCCGACTCTCAGGGCGGACGCGGACGCGTCGGCGTGGCTGGCCGGACACGAACGGGCTGCCCGGGAGTTGCTGCGCCAGCTCGATACGCGTGCGAGTGTGCTTCGGCGTGTAGCGACGTACCTGGTCGATCGTCAGGCGGGCTACTTCGAGCGCGGCGCCGCAGCGCATGTCCCGCTCACCAGGACCGAGGTTGCTGCCGAGCTGGGCCTGCATGCGTCCACGGTCAGTCGCTGCGTGGCGGGTAAGACGCTGCGCCGCCCGGATGGACAGCTCGTCCCGCTCGCCGACCTGCTGGGTGGGGCGGTGGCGATCAAGGCGCGGATCGCGGAGCTGGCGGCGACGGGCCGGGTCAGCGATGCCCGGCTGTGCCGCGCGCTGGCGGACAGCGGACACATCGTGGCCCGCCGGACGGTGGCGAAGTACCGCGCCGAACTGGGCATCGCCGCGGGCGGACTGCGCCGAACCTGACTTCGGCCCGCGGCCGCGTCCGGGCCCTCCGGGCGAAGGGCGCTTCGGGTTCCGCGCCCGCTCCCCGCGCTCCACCGAGTTGGCACGAATTGTGCAGTAGGTGGGGTGAGACCACGCGGAGAGGGAGATTTCTATGCACGACATCGACCGGGCGCTGTTCGAGTCCGAAGCCTTCGGCGAGGGTGAGCAGAACGAGTACCAGGAGTACGGCGAGACGTCGGAAAGCGAACTGGCGCTGGCGTCGGAGCTGCTGGAGATCACGACAGAGGCCGAACTCGACCGGTTCCTCGGCAAGCTGGTCAGCGGTGCGATCTCCGCTGTCCGCGGCTTCGCCGGGTCCGATGCCGGCCGAGCCGTCGGCGGAGTCCTCAAGTCGGCGGCCAAACAGGCGCTGCCCCAGCTGGGCCGGGTCGTCGGGGACGCAGTGTCCCCCGGCCGCGGTGGCGGGATCGGTCAGCGCGCCGGTCAGTGGGCGGCCGGTCGGCTGGAGCTCGGGTTGCAGACCGAGGGCCTGTCGGCCGAAGACGAGGAGTACGAAGTCGCGCGCGCCTTCGTTCGCTTCGCGGACGAGACCGCCCGACGTGCCGCGCAGGCGCCGCCGACGATGCCGCCTCAAGTGGCGGCTCAGCGGGCTGCGGTCGCCGCGGCCCAGCGGCATCTTCCCGGACTGGTGGGAGCCCAAGGGGCAGCAGGCGGTGGTGGCAGCCGTGGCACGGAGGGCCGCTGGATCCGCCGTGGCAACCGAATCATCGTGCTCGACGCATGACACACAGCCAAAGTGAGAAGGGACACCGGCATGTACGAGGCATTTGAGATCCCGCGGGAGAGCTACGAGTTTCCCGGTGAGGCCGAGTCCGAGTGGGAGTCGGGGGAGGCGTACGAGAGCGAAGCCGAGGCGATGGAGGCCGAGCTCGTCCAGGAACTGCTGGAGATCACCACCGAGGCGGAGCTGGACCAGTTCCTCGGCAAGCTCGCCAGCACCGTGATGAAGGGCGCCTCCAAGTTCGTCAAGTCGCCGATCGGCAAGGCGCTGGGCGGCGTCCTCAAGAACGTCGCCAAGACGGCGCTGCCGGCCGTCGGCGGAGCGCTCGGCTCGCTGGTGCTGCCCGGTGCGGGGACCGCGATCGGCGCGAAGCTGGGATCGATGGCCGGTGGTCTGCTCGAGGCGCAGGAAGCCGAGTCGATGGGTGAGGTCGAGGCCGAGTGGGAGGCCGCGAGCCGTTATGTCCGCTTCGCTCGCGGGGCCTACTCCAATGCCGCGCGGGCACCGCGCAACGTGCCGACGCGGGCAGCGGTCCGCGCGGCCGGCATCAGCGCCGCCCGGCGTTATGCGCCCAGCCTGCTCGGATCGGACCAGCGGCAGTCGCCGTGGCGTTCGCGCCGCAGGTCGTACGGCGGTGGCCGGTCCCGCCGGTCGTACCAGTACGCCGAGCCGGTGCCGTGGTTCGGCGGCGGCGACGACTACGCCGGTGGCGGCTACGGCGACGAGCCCGACCAGTGGTGGCAGGGCGACGACTACTACGAGTCCGGCGAGGGCGAGGGCGAAGCGCAGGGTCGTCCGTCCGGCGGCAGCGGGTCGCGGGCGTCGTCCGGGCGCTGGGTCCGCCGGGGCGGCCGCATCGTCCTGCTGGGTGCCTGAGGGGTAACGATGGTCGATCCCGGAGGCTTGGCGACCCGCCTGCTCGAGCACGAGGCCCGCGGGCTGCTGGCCCGTCTGGACCAGGTGCGGCCCTTCGCGCTGCACGAGACGATGGTGCTCGCCGCGGCCGTGCCGTACGACGCGCAGCTGATCATCGAGCGCTTCCTGCACGCGAGCCGCGGCCGCCTTCGGGAGAAGGTCCATGGATTTCTCGACTGGCTGCACGGTCAAGGCCGGGGGGTCGACGCTGCCGAGCAGCAGCGGCGCTTCGTGCTGATCCGGCTGGGATTCAACGACGTACTGTCGCAGTTCGACCTGTTCACCGAGGTGATCACCCAGCGCAGCGAGCACGAGACCGGGGTCTGGTTGTCCGGCCTCGACGTACTGGCCCGGGACGCGCTCCGGCTCGGGCTCGACGGCTACGAGCAGGTCCCGGCCGTCTGCTATCTCTCCCGCGGCCCCGGTGCAGCGATTCGCCGGGCCCGGACGCGACTGCCCGGCGGCGTGCCGAATCCGGTCGCGATCATCCGGGTGCCCAGGGAGCGCATGGTCGGCAGCGGTATCGCCAGCTCACTGGTCCACGAGGTGGGCCACCAGGGCGCCGCCCAGCTGAGGCTGGTGGAATCGTTGCGCCTCGACCTCGCCCAGGCGGCGAAGCAGGACCCCCAGGGATGCTGGGCGACCTGGGACACCTGGATCAGCGAGATCGTCGCGGACTGCTGGTCGGTGGGGAAGCTCGGGATCGCGTCCACCGTCGGCCTGCTGGCCGTCGTCAGCCTGCCGGCCTTCTTCGTCTTCCGCCCGTCCGGGAGTGACCCGCATCCGGTTCCGTACCTGCGCGTCCTGGTCAGCGCGACCATCGGCGAGGCCATCTATCCGCACCCGCAGTGGGCCGCGATGCGGCACACCTGGAAGCAGCTGTACCCGACCCATGAGCTGCCGGCCGGCCGTCGTACCGAACTGGAACGGCTCGAGGCCTCGATCCCGGCGTTCGTCCGGCTGCTGCTCGCGCATCGCTCGCCCACCTTGCACGGACAGCGGCTCGGCGACATCTGGCCGGGCCGGGAACGTCATCCGACCCGGCTCGTCCGCCTGCATCGCGAATGGGCCGGCGACATCGCGGTGATGGCACGCCAGCCCTCGTCGCTGGTGTTCGCCGTCATCGGCCAGGCCAAAGCGGCCGGCCTGATCAGCCCGGAGGCGGAGAGCCGCCTGCTGTCGGCACTGCTCCGAGCGTGGGCGGTACGCAGCAGCCTCGACGTCGTCCAACGGCCTCACAGCAACCACGTGCCGTCCGCCAGCCGGGCGTCATAGACCTATCGAAAGGACACGACCGTGCACGTTTCGTGGACACCGGATCCGATCCGGGCCGGCCAGCGGGCCGTCCTGCAGATCCTGCTCGACGACACCGACGACCCTGGCGACTACACCTTCCGGCTCACCGTGGCGAGCGGGGAGACCAATCCCTTCGGCAGCGGTATCACCCATCGCCTGCGGCGAGGCCTCGACTTCGAACCCGAGGTGCTCTTCACCGCCGAAGGAGCCAAGACGCTCACCATCACCAGAGGAAAGGAGGGCCCCTTCGAGGACGATCCGGAAGTGATCCTCCCGGTGCTCGCCGCAGTCGTCCCGCAGGTGCCGACCCAGACGGTCGCGCTGGTGGCAGGCGATCCACCGCAGAGCGAGGACGAGGTGCTCTGGAGCTTCATCCGCCAGCTCACGCAGCAGTTGCGGTTCGAGGAGTTCCACGAGTTCGTCCGGCCCAAGCTGACCGGGCTGTCCGGTCCCGAGTGGTTCGGCACCGACGCGTACCGCCGGCTGTTCCGGGCCGCCGAGACGTTCGTCGAGGCCGCCGCCGACCCGCTGCGTGCGGTCGAGCGGCGGCTGCTCAAGCACGAGATCTCCCGCGACACCGTGGTCGACAGTCTCGAACGGTCGTACGTGAGCAGCGAGCGCGACGACCTCGCCCAGCCGTTCCTGCGCTTCGATCCCGACAGCGACACCAGCACCGGCCCGGCCCGCTCGATCCGCGGTGCGGCCGTCGACCCGGCCGACTTCCCGTTGCCGAACGTTCCGTTCGTCGAGTTGATCTGGAACTACTGGCACGAGGAAGGCGGTCTGGTGCAGACGATGAACCACATCCTCGCCCGGTTCCAGAACCGCCGGATCGGGCCGCAGTACGACGCTCTGGCCCGGTTCGACCTGAATCCGCTGCTGCCGTTGCGGAACCTGCTGTGGGGATTCACCGAGGACGAGCAGAGTCGCCTGACCGTGCGCCGGCGTGCGGCGGAGTACATGGTGCAGTACGGCCTGCCGCTGGTCGGCCGGGCCGTGCCGCCGGCGCACACGATGGTCGATCGGCGGACGCAGTTCCTCGAAGGCTTCCACGCGTTGCTGCACGCGGCGCACGAGTTCTTCAAGGAGCGGGACGACAAGACCGTCGACGCGGACGCGTTCCCGTTGCTCAGCAGCCTGCGCGAGGTCCACCTCGTCCTCGCTCACGGGGCGCACAACCAGTTCGCCGACCTGCCGCTGGTCGCGCGCGCGGAGATGCTGACGATGCAGTGGATCCTCGCCCAGCCGGAGATGCGGGAGTTCCTCGGCGGGCCGACCATGGTCCCGTACGAGGAGGACTGGATGGACCGGGTCGACACGATGAAGAGCATCCAGGGCTGGCCCGAGGCCAGCATCACGCACTTCTTCGAGCTGGCCGTCCACGGTGAGCAGATCCTGCTCTCGATCCGGCACGGGCGCTGGAACGAGTCGGGCCGGACCCGCGAGGACGCGTCGAACTGGGCGCTGACGTGGCGCAACGAGATCCAGCGCTACATCCACGCCTACCGGACCGTCACCGGAGTCGACCTGGCGAGCACGGTCGACGCCACGATGCCCTCGGTCCTGCTGGCTCGCCGCGGCGGTCGGCAGATCCGCCGAGCGTGACCGGTCATGTCGCCCGGGACCCGAGGCTCGACTTCACGTCGTCGTTGTTCCTCGGCCTGCACCACGGCAGCGCCTCGCTGTCGCCGTGGGCTTCGCTCACGACCGGCGTACCCGCGGTGCTGCACGAGTCGCCCGTCGCACACCGGGTCGCTGCCGCCGTGGCCGCAGCGCACGGTGCGCCGGCGGGCGTCGTCGGCCGCTCGACCTTGCACGCGCTGATGGATGTGATGGGGATGCTCCCGCACCGTGGCGACATCGTCGCGATCGACGCGGCCGCCTACTCCCTCGCTTGGTGGGCGGCGTTGCGGGCAGCGGCCAACGGCGCTCTGGTACGACGCTATGCGCACCATCGGCCGGATTCGATCGTCCTCGAACCCGGACGTCGGCTGTTCGTGCTGACCGATGGGTGGTGCCCGGGCTGCAACCGGCCGGCGCCACTGCCGGAGTTGCAACGGCTCGCACAAGAGGCGGACGGCGCACTCGTCGTCGACGACTCACTGGCCTTCGGTGTGCTCGGCCGCAGACGGCAAGGGGACGTGTTCGGTGACGGCAGCGGTACGCCGAAATGGTGCGGACTGGATCACGACGCCATCGTGTGGGTCGCCTCGTTGGCCAAGGCCTGCGGGGCGCCGATGGCCGTCACGACCGGCGACCACTCGACGATCCGGCGACTCGCGGGGGAGGGCGGGAATCGGGTGCACAGCAGCCCGCCCTCGGCTGCCGACCTGGCTGCGGCGAGCAGGGCTCTGCGCGACACGGACGCGAATCATGCTCGACGGTCCCGATTGCAAGGGCAGGTGCTGCGCCTTCGCGACCGTTTGCGTGACCTCGGCCTGACAGTCAACGGGCTGCCGTTCCCGGTCGTGAGCGTCTGGTTGCCGGGTTCGGATGTCCACAGGTGGTGGTCCCAGCTCCAGTCGGCCGGCATCCGCGCCGTACTGCAGCAGTCGCGGTGCCGGCGGGGTGTGATGCTCACCTTTCTGGTCCGGGCTGATCACACGCCTGCCGATCTCGACCGGCTCACGGTTGCCCTGCGGGCGATCGCCGTACGGCGAGGTGCGGCATGAGACGCCTTCCGGTCATCGACTCGCACTGCCACGCCGGCCTCGGCGACGGGTTCACCGGCCCGTGGGACACCGACGCCTCGCTCGACAACTATCGCGAGCGTGCCCGGGAGGCGGGCATCGACGTGACGGTACTGCTCGCTCCGCTCACGTCGGACTATCGCTCCGCCAACCGGGCGGTGGGCGCGATGGTGACGGCCGAGCCGCACTGCTACCTCGGCTTCGCGTTCGTCAATCCGGTCACGGATCGAGGGCGGATCGCTGTCATGGTCGACGAGGCACGAGCCTGGGGAGCGTGCGGCATCAAGGTGCACTGGCGCGACGGCCGGATCACCCGGGAGATCGCCGAGGTGGCCCGGCGCCGGAAGCTGCCGATCCTGTACGACCCGGCCGGCGACACCGCGACGGTCGAGATGGCGGCGACGTCGTACCCGGAGGTCGCGTGGATCATCCCGCACCTGTCGTCGTTCTCCGACGACTGGAAAGCCCAGATCGCCTTCGTCGACCAGCTCGTGCGGCTCCCGAACGTCTTCACCGACACCGCCGGCGTGCGCTACTTCGACGTACTCGTGGATGCGGTCCGACGGGCCGGCCCGGACAAGGTGTTGTTCGGCTCCGACGGTCCCTTCCTCCATCCCGCGGTGGAGATCAGCAAGATCCACGCCCTCCACCTCGACCCCGCGGACGCCGCCCAGGTGCTCGGCGGCAACCTGCTGCGACTGACCCGGACCGCCCGCCGCTCGGCCCGTACGTCGCCGCCACAACCAGCAGCCATCCAGAACCGGAGGTACGCACCATGACCATCGCAATGCAGGAGGAGGCCCGGAAGTGGTTCCCGCTCGGGCCCGGCGCAGGCCGGCCAGGACTGGCCGCCGCCGCGCTGGTGCTTACCGCGCCCGGGCTCGTCGAGATCAAGCCGCACACAGCTACCGGGATCCGTGCCGGCCTGAAACAGCTCTTCGATCGTCTCAAGAAGCAGGGCTTGAAGACCGGGGTGCTCGCGACGTACGTCGGTGCCGACTCCGCGGGCCGCCGGCTCCCGAAGGGCAGGGCGAAGTGCCTGCAGGTCTACGCGGCGCTGGTGCACGCTGCGCCGCCACCGGCGGTGGCGCCCACCTTGGCGCAGTACAGCCGGCCCGGCGTATGGCACGACCTCGGTCTGACCCCGCTCCTCGACAAGATCGACCATCCCAGGGTGGACCACGCGCCCGCCTTCGGGTGGGCCGTCGAGGAGGTCGTGCAGCGGCAGGTCAAGAAGATGATCAAGCTGCAGACCCGCCAGAAGCTGTGGACGCCGCTGGGAGGTCCAGGCCATGGCGCCGATATGAGATTCGACGAGCTCGCCGAGTTCTACCGGGAGTTGGCGCATGAGCTGCGGGATCCGTTGTACGCCGAGCTGGCGTCGGAGCTGGAGGCATTGGCTGACCGAGAGGTTGCCTAGGTACGGCGTTTCGCGCGGCGGAGCTGCAGTGCGCGGTCGGTGACGCCCAGGCGGGCGGCTGCCGCGCGGATGCTGCCGCCGGATTCTTCGATCGCCGCCGTCACCGCCAGGTCGGCGACGTGGTCGCGCAGTTCCTTGAGTGTCATGCCCTGGCGCAGCTGCTGCCGGATCGAGTCCATCAGGGTCTGCGCCCGGCTGTCCGTCGTACTGTCTGCGGCCGACGGGCGATCTGAGGGTGGGAGATCCCCTGGGGTGACCGGGCCTGGACCGACGTGCCGCGACGCGACCCGATGGGCGAGCTGGCGGAGGTCCCGGAGGTTGCCGGGGTAGTCCCGCCGCCGCAACGCGACCTCCACCTCGGGTGTCACCTCGGCTGGTTCGGCCTGCCCTTGGGCCTCGGACACGAAGCTGCGGAACAGTGGGATCAGATCGCCGGGCCGGTCCCGCAGTGGTGGGAGCTCCACCGAGTACGCGGCGATGCGGTAGTAGAAGTCGGCCCGAAACCGCCCGGCGGTGACGTCGTCCTCCAGCACGCGGTTGGTGGCACAGATCAGCCGGAAGCTCGTGTGCTGCCAGGAGTCGGCGCCGACCCGCTTGTACATCCCCTCCTGGACCACGCGCAGCAGTTCAGGCTGCAACTCGAGGGGGAGCTCGCCCACTTCGTCGAGCATCAGCGTGCCGCCGTTCGCCGCGGCACAGGCACCGGTGCGCACGCTCACCGCGCCGGTGAATGCACCCCGTTCGTGTCCGAACAACTCGGAGCCGGACAGGTTGGGGACGATTGTGGTGCAGTCCACCACGACGAGATGCCCGGACCGGCCGCCCGCGCTGACCGCGTGCGCCACCTTCGCGGCGAGTTCCTTCCCGGTGCCGGTCTCACCGGTGATCAGAATCGGTCCGCCGCCGAACTTGGCGGCCGTGACCAGATCCCGCAGGGCCTGTCGCAAAGCCGGGCTGCTGCCGCGGATCACGTCGGCGACGGGCGGCGACTCGACGACGTGCTCCACCTCGATCAGTCGCTGCAGGCGAGCCTGGATCGGCCGGGGATCGTCCTGCCAGATCATCAGATCTGTCGCGCCGCAGGCGAGCAGCGACCAGGGCTCGAGGCGATGCCCGGCTTCGGCCACGACGATGACATGGGCGTTGGACGACGACGCCGCTGCCAGCGTCTGCTCGAGCTCGTGGGAGAAGGTTGAGCACACGACGACACCGGTGAGCTCATCCGGCTCGGGCGACCTGACCAATCGCAGGTCGGGGTGCGCGCCGCTGATGGCGCGTGCGATGGCCTTGGTGCGTGCACCAACGCCAAGGTCGAGCACCCATGTCATGCGATTCCCCCGGGAAACCCCGCTAGAGCATGGGTCCACGCCCCTCCGCCGCCGGCCGCCGCCGACCACCCAGCCCTGCGTTCAAGCCTAATCGGCACGTTCCGCTTCGACCAGACCTCAGGCCGTAAGCGATGACTCGGCCGGAGTCGTCGACCCGCTCGACGCGGCGGCTCACACGTTGCCAACGGCAACCGCTTCGGCGGGTGCTGTCACAGATCCGGCGGCTGTCCGGTCCTCATCTGTGAGCTACCGATCCGAGTCAGGCCAGGAAGGGGAACCATGGGTACGGAACCAGGGTCGTCGGCAGGCTTGGCCGCCCTTCCCCGTCCGGTGGCCGTGGCGGTGGGCGGCGGGGGAGTGCTGGGTGCGGCGCATGTCGGTGTCGGGTACGCGCTGGAGCATCGGAAGTTCGTCCCGGACCTGGTCGTCGGGACCTCGGTGGGCGCTCTCACCGGTGCGATCGCGGCCGCCCATCCCGACCGCGCCGCGCCGTGGCTGGACGAGGTGTGGTCCCGCTTGCGTCGCCGTGACGTGTTCCCGCTCGGCTATCTGGCCTCACGGACCAGCATCTTCACCGATCGCGGCCTGCGCCGGCTGATCGCCCGGTCCGGGCTGCCGTCGCGGATCGAACAGTTGCCGGTCCCGTTCACCGCGGTGGCGATGGACCTGCTCACGGGCGCTGAGGTAGGCCTCGACCATGGCGACCTCGAATCTGCCTTGCTGGCCAGCGCAGCCATTCCGGGTGCCTTGCCACCGGTGGTTCGTGAGGGCCGGACGCTCGTCGACGGCGGCCTGATCGCCTATGTACCGGTCCGGGCCGCCGAGCGGGCCGGGGCGGCCAGCGTGGTGGTGCTGTCGACCGGACCGTCGAGCTGGCCAGTGCGTCCGACGCTCCCTCGCCGCCGTCCAGGTGCGATCGCCTCCAGGGCCGCCGTACTGCAGGTCCACCATCAGATCGAGAGCGACCTGCACGACGTGGCCAAGCGCATCCCGACCGTTGTGCTGCCGACCGGCGTCGACGAGTGGCCCGCGCCGTGGGACTTCGGCCAGTCGCAGCGGCTGATCAGTACGGCGTCCGTCACGGCGGGACGCTTTCTCGACCAGCTGCGCATCAGCGGGGCCGGTCTGTATCGAGTCGACGACCGTGCCGAGAGGCCGGCGTCCTCCATGTCGGGAGTAGGACAGTGAGTACAGTCGCGTTCCTGAACATCGGCATGCACGGTCGGGTCAACCCGACGCTGCCGGTGGTGGCCGAGCTTGTCCGGCGTGGCCACTCGGTCAGCTACCACACCTCACCCGCCTTCCGTGCCGAGATCGAGGCCGCCGGTGCGACGGTGCACCTCTACTCCGGCGGTGAGCAGCCGCTGCCGGATCCGCCGACACCGGTCGCGTTGCTGGCGGGCCTCGCGCAGACCGCCGTACGCGTGCTGCCGGCTGTGCTCAACGATCTGCGCGGCGTCCGGCCGGACCTGATCGTCCACGACGCCGCCTGTCTGTGGGGCGCGGTCGCCGCCCGCGAACTCGGTGTGCCGGCGGTGTCGTCGTTCACCACGTTCGCGTTCAACCGGCAGGTGCCCAGTCCCACCGGTGCGTCGAAGGAACTGCTGCTCGCGGCGGCGGCTCGACCTAGCGTCATCCGGGGCTATCTGCAGGCGCGCTGGGAACTCCACCGCCGCTTCGACGCACGCCGGTTGCCGCTGGTCGATCTGGGCAACATCCGCCAGCCGCTCAACCTCGTCTACACCTCGCGGATGTTCCAGCCGGGCGTCGAGCAACTCGATCAGTCCTACCGGTTCATCGGCCCGAGCATCGGCGCCCGGCCGCCCGACCCGTCGTTCCCCGCCAATCGGCTCCGGGACCCGGTGCTGTACGTCTCGCTGGGCACGGTGTTCAAGGCAGCTCCGCAGCTGCTCCGCACCTTCGCCAACGCACTCGCCCCACTCGGTGGGACCGTTGTCGTCGCGTCCGGACAGACCGATCCCGTCGCGCTCGCTCCGCTGCCGCCCAACGTGCTGGTACGGCGTTCGGTGCCGCAACTGGACGTGCTGGACCGGGCCGCGATGTTCGTCACCCACGGCGGGATGAACAGCGTGAACGAGGCGATGTACGCCGGGGTTCCGATGCTGGTGGTTCCGCAGGGCGCCGACCAGCCGTTGGTGGCCGGCCGCGTCGCCGGACTGGGAGCGGGCCTGTCCATCCGCACCGAGGACGTGGGCGAGGAGTCCGTGCGAACCCTCGCCTGGAAACTGCTGGACGACGCCCGGTTCCTCGAGGCCGCGACCACGTTGCGGGCCGCCCAGCGCGAAGCCGGTGGTTTCCATCGTGCCGCCGACGAACTCGAGCTCTACCTGAAGGCGACCGGCTCGGTCGATCAGACGCGCGTCGATCCCTCGCCCGGAGGCTGATCGATGTCACCGGTCATCGTGCTGTTGCTGATCGCGGGGCTGTCGGAGGCCGCCGGTCGTGTCCTGCCCCTGGTCGCTCGCCGACCCGGGATGTCTCGGCCTCTCGTGGCCGGATTGCTGCTGGCCGGCGGCCTCATCGAGGCCGCCGTGATCGCGCTGTGGCCGCTGACAGCGTGGACCCTGGCCGAACTGGTCATGCCCACTGCGGCTCCGGACACCGCCGGGCTGGTGTGGACGACGGGCCTGATAGCTCCGCTGGTGCTCGCCGCCATCCTCGCGTTCCCGTGGCTCGGGCCCTTCCTGCACCTACTGCTCCTGATCGGAGTCGGAGCCGGTCTGGCCGGTTCGCTCGCAGCATCCACCGACCTGTCCTGGACAGTCGCCGCCGGTTGCGTGGCCGTCGCCGGGATCGGGCTTGCTCTCGCGGTCGACGTCGTACGGCGCCTGGTCGCGGCGATCCTCGGGCGTGGAGTCCGGGAGGCGGTCGCATGAACAACCTCCTGCTCTGGATCGGCGGACTCGGGCTGGCGCTGATCATCGAAGCCCTGCTGGCCCGCTACGAGCTGCTTGCCTACAGCGTCGGTTGGCGGGCGCCTACGACCCAGCTTCCGGAGGGCGTGCCCTATGCCCGCGGTGCGGCTCCCGACCGGCCTCCGGCCGCGTACCTGGTCTTCCTCGACGGCATCGGGAAACGACGCTTCCAGGACAGCCGGGACGGCGGCCAGTTGGTCAAGGCGCTACTCGCCGGTGCGCCGGAGCTTCGGGTGCTGGGTCAGGTGCAGCCCTACTCGCCGCTGGCCGATCCGCTTGCCGACCGGCCGGTGTGGGCGTGGCTGCGCCGTCGCGCCGGGCTGCTGCTGTTCCTGCACAACGTCATGCAGACCTTCGTCGCCGCCGACAGTCGGTACCGGCCCTTGTACAACCGGGCCGTTGGCAAGCAAATCGCCACTCAGCTCCGGCTGGCCGGCTACCGGCCCGACAGCGGTATTCCCGTCGTACTGCTCAGCTACAGCGGTGGCGCCCAGGTCGCCACCGGCGCGGTGGACGAGTTGCACACCCAGCTGCGCTCCCCGCTGCTGGTGATCATGCTCGGCGGCTTCCACAACGGCGGCAACGACCTCACCCAGGCCGAGCAGGTGCATCAGCTCACCAGTGCGAGCGACCGGATCGAGCGGGTCGGCACCTGGATCTTCCCGCAGCGCTGGCGGGTGTTCCGTCGTACCGGCTGGAACCGGGCCGTCCGCGCCGGGAAGATCACCGTTCACCGGCTCGACCCGGCCACGCACGTCGGGCCGCGCAGCTACATCAGCCCGACGGCGCTCCTGCCCGACGGCCGCAGCCACCTCGACCGCACTGCCGACACCGTGATCGAGCTCATCCGCGCCAGGTACGACGCAACCGCGGCGACCGACGACCGCTCGGTCTGAACGGATCAGAGCTCGAGCCCCTCGTCCCGGGCGGTGCTCAGCGCGATCGCCTCCTGGAGGGCCTTCAGGATGTAGCGGGGGACCTTCATGCCTTGCTCCTGGGCCCAGAGGAGCTCGCGTTCCACCCGGCTCACCTGGCGGGCGACCTCGAGGAGATCGCGGTCGAAATCGAGGGCCCGGGCGACGTCACCGAAGTCCGCGCGCTGCCGGCGGTTGTTCACGCCGACGAGGTCGAACGATCGGCGCCGCAGGATCCGGGCGAGCTGGAGCTGCCAGTCGCTCATTCCTTCTTCGTGCACCACGGTCTCGGCCGACAAGCGGTAGAACGCGAAGTGCCCCGGCTCCTGCCGCCGGATCGGGGCGACCACGGTCTCGGCGATCGCGTGCTCGCCCAGCTCGCGAAGTCCGTCGACCAGCCGGGTGTACGCGATCACCGCCGATCGCTCGGTGGCCGCGCCGGTCAGGTAGTAGAGCAGCCGGATGACGGGGAGCATGCCGGGCAGATGCGAGAGCACCCCGACCAGCCGGATCTTGGCGCTGACGTCCAGGTCCGTTGCGGCCGGCGTCATCCCGAATCCTTGCTGGACCGCGTCGAGCAGGACGCCGTGCTGCAGTTCCTGCGGTGACCAGACATCCTGGTAGAAGATCCGGTCGGTCTCGGTGGCGTCGGGCATGAGGGCGCGCAACTCGAGTACGTTCCGCTCGACCTCGAGCTCGACCCGGGTCAGATAGTTGAACACCCCGCCGTACCGCTGCCGGACCCGATCGGGGTCCTTGATGGTCAGGTCGGCGGCGGCGAGCGACAACGGCGGATGTTCCTCGGCGAAGGTCTCGACGAATCGGCGAAGCCCTTCACTGGAAGCGCGCTTGGGTACGACGGTTCGTCCCTCCCCAGCACTCACCTGCGTCATCGCGGCTCCTCCTCTCTGGTCACGTCTACCCGGGGACGTCCGCCCGTGGTCACGTACTAGGACCGGGCTGGTAGCAGCCCTGTGACACAAGGCGATCGATGTCACACCGCGGGCTAGGCCGAGGTCAGCGCCTCCTGCAGGAGGGACCGGGATCAGCTTGCGGTGACTGGGCTTGCGGCCTTGATCAGGGTCGGGTTGAGCTGCCGGCGCGACGTGACGGCCAGCTTGGTGAAGACCTTGCGCAGATGCCAGTCGACGGTGTGCGGGCTGAGGAACAGCTGACTGCCGATCTCGGGGTTGGTGAGCCCGTCCGCGGCCAGGTGGGCGATCTGCGCCTCCTGGGCGGTGAGGACCTCGCGGGCGTCGACGTCCCGCCGCCGCGCCGTCTCCCCGGTGGCTGCCAGCTCCTGGCGAGCCCGCTGGGCGAAGGCCTTCGCGCCCATGTCTGTCAGCCTGTCGTGGGCGAGGCGAAGGTGGAACCGTGCATCGTGCCGGCGGTTCTCGCGGCGCAACCATTCGCCGTACAGAAGATGCGCGCGAGCCAGTTGTACGGCGATCCGGGTGCGCCCGAGTCGCTCGATCGCCTCCCGGTAGAGCGCGTCGGCGGAATCGTCCTCGGCGAGCAGTGCACGTGACAGCGCCACGGTGCCCAGCGCCCAGTCGGTGCCGGCCGCGACCGTGCGTTCTTCGAGTTGTCGCAGGGCGTCGGCGGCCACTTCGCGCGCGTCACTGCGGACGGCAGCCTCGATGAGTTCGGCGAGGGACCAGCCGTAGAACCCCAGGTCCTCCTGCTCACACGCTTGCCGGGCGGCGTGAAGGGCCGGCTCGTAGCGGCACAGACCGTTGTAGAGCACTGCGGTCACGTGCCTGGCCAGGGCAAGAGCCCGGCCTTCGCCGTGCGCGGTCGCATCCTTGACACCGGCCTCGATCGCCTTCACGGCCGCGGCCTCCTCGCCGCGCCAGGCGGCAAGCAGCAGCCGCGTATACCTCGGCGACGCGTTGCCGGTTGCGGCGGCGATGGCGTCGGATTCGCCGATCAGCGCCGCCGCCGCGGCGAACTCTCCAGCGTGCAGATGAACACCCGCCCGATAGGACAGCGCCACCGGAAGGACGCCGAGGGCCCCCAGCCGGCGAGCCAGCTCGACTGCGCGGCCGGACAACTCGTGCCAGGCCTCGTCGTCCCACAGTTCGGGCGCGATCGGCTCCGGCGCGACCGGGCAGCCCATCCACAGCCAGGGAACGGACCGGTCCGCACTACGAGCGGCATCCTCGCGAAGGGCGAGCAATGCCTCCCTCAGCGTGGGTACGGCGGCCGCGTAGCCGTCGGTGAATCGCGTCGCCACCCCCTCCAGCAGGAGATCCATCGGCCCAGGCGGCCCCGGAGCCGGGCGGGCCGCGCGGGCTGCCTCGGCGGCCTTCTCCACGTCACCGAGCCGGCCCGCGAAGACGGCGGCTCCGAGCGCTTCGAGGTATGTCTGGCGCGCGGTCGGGTCGTGGCGGGCCTCGAGCCGGTTGGCCGCGTCGAGGAGCAGCGGCGCGGCTTCGCTCCCGCGGCTGCGGGAGAAGAGGATCTGGGCCCTCAGCCGGGCGAGCTGCGCCTGTTGGAGGTCGTCCAACGGGCCGATCTCCGCAGCCGCCACCAGGTCGAGGGCGGCGTCCGGTTCGCCGGCTCTGAACTTGGTGCCGGCAGCGGCCAGTGTCCGCTCGGCACGACGGCCCGGATCCGGAGTCAACTCCGCGGCCCGCGCGAGAAAGGCACCGGCAGCCGCGAGACCGCCGCGGGCTTGTGCGCGCCCGGCTGCGCTTTCGAGCTCAGCCGCCACCGCCTCGTCGAGCCCCACGGCTGCGTAGGCCCGGTGCCATGCTCGGCGATCAGGGTCCATGGCCGCATCGGTAGCCTCGGCCAGAGCGAGGTGGACCCGGCGCTGATCCGCCCGGGACGCGGACCGATACACCGCCGAGCGGATCAACGGATGCCGGAACCGCACCCGAGCGCCGATCTCGATCAAGCCGGCCGACTCGGCCTGGGCGGCCGCGTCGGGCCTGATCCCCAGACGCTCGGCCGCTCGCCACAGCAGCGCGGCGTCACCGACCGGCTCGGCTGCGGCGGTCAACACCAGCAGCCGGGCCTCGGGCGGCAGCGGCTGGAGGCGTCGCAAGAAGCCCTCTTCGAGCTGGCTGGTCAGCGGACGCGCGTCCGGAAGCCCGAACCCGCCCGCCAGTTCGCCCGCGGACAGACTGCGCGGCAGCTCGATCAGCGCGAGCGGGTTGCCGCGCGTCTCGGCCACGAACCGGTCCCGGACCCGCTCGTCCACGACACCGGTGATCACCGTGTCCAGCAGCGCGCGGGCATCGACGTACCGCAGACCCGCGACGGTGAGCTCCGGCAGACCCGTCAGCTCGCCGGCGTCACCGGGCTCGCGGATCGCGAACACCATCGCGACCCGCTCGGCCAGGAGCCGACGGGCCACGAAGGCGAGGGTCTGGGCCGACACCCGGTCGAGCCACTGGGCATCGTCGATCAGGCAGATCAGCGGCTTGTCCTCGGCGACCTCGGACAGCAGGTTCAGCATCGCGAGTCCGACCTTGAACCGATCCGGTGGCGGCCCCGCGGTCAGGCCGAACGCCGTACCGAGGACAAGGTGGCGTGGGTCGGAGAGGCGGTCCCGCAGTTGGGCGCAGAGTTGGTGCAGGCCGCCGAACGCCAGCTCCATCTCGGACTCGACGCCGGCTGCGCGCGCGATCCGGCACGAGGGAGCGTGCGCCTGGAGGTAGTCCAGCAGGGCGGTCTTCCCGACGCCGGCTTCGCCGCGCACGACCAGCGCAGCGCTCTGCCCGGCTCTCAGACCCGCGACGATCCGATCGAGAGCCTCGCATTCGCTCTGCCGACCTTGCAGCCGAGTGCCTCGTTCTCCGATCGCCATCGCGCCACCGCCCAATGGCTGAGACTATCCGCGCTCCGTCCGGCGGTGCAATTTGCCGCCGCATCACGCGGTGTCACCGACCGGCCCCGCGTTCAGCTGGCGAGATCGGCGGCCAGGACCTCCTCCAGGTCGGTGAGATCGCCGGCCCGCGCCGCACTGAGGAACGCCTCCAGGAATCGCTGATGGGAATCCGGACCCAGGACCGTGCGGGAGTCGGCGGCGAGACGCCTGCGGGCCCGGCTGACCAGTTGTCTCGTGTTGGCCGCGCCGAGGTGGAGGATCTCCGAGATCTGCCGGTAGGGATAGTCGAACGCCTCCCGGAGAACATAGGCGGCGCGTTCGCTGGGGGTCAGTCGGGCCAGGATGATCTGCACCGCCTGCTCGACGGCTTCGCGGCGTTCGGCCCGGGTCGCCGGGTCCTCACTCGGGTCGGTGGCCTCCGGTCTCCACAACAGCTCCATCGAGGTCTCGTGGCGACGCCGGGCCGACTGCCTGACGTTGATGGCGAGCCGGATCGTCATCGTCGCCAGCAGCGCCTGCGGCCTCGTGACGACCGTGCGGTCCACCCGCTGCCAGCGCACCCAGGTCTCCTGGACGACGTCCTCGGCCTCACTCGTGCTGCCAAGGATCCGGAAGGCGATCGCCATCAACCGCGGTCGCGTGCCGACGAAGATCGCCACAGCTTCGTCGAGGTCATCGCTCACTTGCTCTACGTCTGTGGCCAGTGCCACAATCGCGCCCCCGCCGTACTGCGTCTTCTTCACCACGGCGTTCACGGTCCAGGCCCCTCTCGCTCCGACAGGCATCTCTGCCCTTGCCATCACGGTGCGGTGCCGGTCGTTTCGTCGCGCCCCTGAAAGTACGTGGGGACTCCGTAGTCGGCCCTCACCACGCGATCGTGGCCGGGCACCACGGGGTGTCGGTCATCGTGTTGCCGACGGCAAGTGCCGTCACAAACCAGGTCCTTGTCCTGTCTTCCATCCAGAGCAGATTGCCTCCCTGCCCAGGTCGATCGCGGGGCGGCAGAACGCCTGTCGCAGACCGAGGAGACCGTGATGAGCACCACCCAGCCGCGCCGCCTGGAGTTGTCGATCCTGATGCAGCTGCGGCGTCTCGGGTTCGGCCGCAATCCGTTGCGTCGAAGGGTGGACCGGCTCGAGTCCGCGGTGCTCCTCGGCGTGCTGGTGACCGCTTTGCTCGTGGTCCCCGCCGCGGCGGCACTCGGTACGACGGTCCACGGTCGCACCGAGCACGCGGCGGCCCAGCGACGGGCCGAGCTCCGTCAGGTCCAGGCGCGGACCGTCGAGAGCACCGAGGACATCGTCCCCTCGACCCCCGGACAGGTCACCACCCAGGTGCGGATCACCTGGTCCGAGGCGTCGGGATCGCCGAAGGGGGGCTTCGCGGAGGTGACGATCGGTACCAAGGCGGGGACCGAACTGCCGATCTGGCTCGATCGATCCGGAGCGATGGCCCGCGCGCCACGGGATCCCGCCGACAGTGCCGCGCTGGGTTCCGCCGCGGGTCTCACCCTGCCGATGCTCGCCTGGCCGATGCTGTGGGCCGCATTCCGGTTGGCGCGCCGGCCGCTGGATCGCCGCCGTGCCCAGGATTGGGCGCGCGAATGGGAGCAGGTCTCCACACGATGGACGCGGCCACAGACCTGAGCCGAGCAGGGGTGACGCTCAGCTGTCGAGCCGTCGGAGGGCTTCCTGGATGGAGTTGGTGACGGGTACGCCGGTGGACTCCAGGGCGGTCCGGGTCATGGCGCCGGTGTTGACGAGGATGCAGTCGGTACCGGCGGCCCGGGCGGCGACGGCGTCGTCGACCACATCACCGATCAGTACGACGTCGGCCGGGTCCAGGGTCTGCGCCTCGAGGTGTCGCACCAGGCTGTCGGACTTGGAACCGCCGCCGACGTCCCCGGCCAGTCCGTCGACGCGGCTGAAGTACCCGGTGAGTCCGAACTGGTCGATCGTGGGGACGAGCCGGGCGTGGAACCACATCGACAACAGGGACTGGGTCCGGCCGCTGTCAGCCCAGCGCTGTAGTTCCGCCGGTGCTCCCGCGGCCAGACCGCAGGTGTGCAGGAGGGCGTCGTACCGCTCGTGGTAGAGCTTGTCGACGCGGGCCCATTCCTCGTCGTCGAGGAGGCGCTGCAGGATCTCTTCGTAGGAGACCCGCATCGGCCGGGCGTACACCGCCTGCCACTCGGCCCAGCTGAGGCTCGCGCGGCCGAAGTCGACGCAGACCGCGTTGACCGCGGCCAGGACGGCGTCGTTGTCGTTCAGCAGCGTCCCGTTCCAGTCCCACACGACATGCGAAATCACCCGCGCAACTCTAGACGTCCACCGGTGGACAGGTTCGCTCGCGTGGCACTGGGTACGGTTTCCAGGTGCAGGTTGCGAAGCGATACACGTTGGGCCCCTCCATCGGGCGGGGCGGAATGGGAGAGGTCTTCCGTGCTACCGATGAACAGTTGGGTCGGCCGGTGGCGGTCAAGTTGCTGCTACCGTCCGATCACGCTGCGCGAGCGGCTGAGCGATTCCAGCGCGAGGCACGAGCCGCCGCGAGGCTGAGCGACCCGCACGTCGTCTCCGTGTACGACTTCGGTCCGCACGACGACGGCTTCTTCCTGGTGATGGAACTGGTCGAGGGCCGGACCGTCGCCGAGGAGATCGCCCAGCACGGCGCGCTGCCGAAAGACCGCGCGATCGACATCATCGAACAGGCCGCCATCGGCCTTGCCGCGGCGCATCGCGAGGATGTCGTCCATCGGGACGTGAAGCCGAGCAACCTGCTGCTGACGACGGACGGCACCGTCAAGGTCGCGGACTTCGGGATCGCCCACCTACCGGGCGACGGGACGACCACGCTGACGGGGACGGGCCAGATCATCGGCAGCACGCACTACCTCTCGCCCGAGCGAGCGCGAGGCGGGCCGGCGGGCAAGGCCGCGGATGTGTACGCGCTGGGTTGCGTGCTCTACCACCTGGTCACCGGTGAACCGCCGTTCACAGCCGAACATCCGGCCGCGATTCTCTACCAGCACGTCGACGCGGCCCCGGAACCGCCGAGTCTGCTCCGCCCCGAACTCGCCGGTCCGTTCGAGCAGGTGCTGCTCCAGATGCTCGCCAAGGACGCCGCCGACCGTCCGACCGCCGCCGCGATCGCGGCCGGCTCCCTGCGCGTCGAGCAAGGCCCCGCCCCGACCATCGCGACCGTTCCAGTCCCGGTGCCCGAGTTGCCGGAGCCGGCCAACACCGGGGCGACGGAATCGGCCGACCGGTCGCGGAACATGGCGCTGCTGGCCGGACTGCTCGCCTTGCTCGCGACGGCAGGGGCGGTGCTGGCCGTGGTCCTGCTCAACGGCGAAGGTCCGAAACTGCCCCCGACGACCGACGTCGGTCCGCAACCGGGGCAGACCTCGAGTACCGCGGAGCCGACCCCCTCCGCGACCCGAACCTCATCCACGACCGACCCGACCGAGTCCCGCACCACGAGTTCGACCCCATCGGCGACGCCATCGCAAAGCCCGTCTCAGCCAACCCCGAGCCCCACCTCGCCTGGCACTGCCTCAACCGCTCCCACGAGCGCCCCCACCCAGAGCAGTACGACGCCCAGCACCCCCACTCAGGGAACGCCGTCGACGAGCGCCTCCCCGTCAACCACGCCGCCATCCGAAACCCCCACGACGGGCACCCCGGCGACAGATACGCCGTCGCCGGCCGCGCAGGGGAACGACTAGTGCCTCGTCGACCAACGTTGGGGAGGTAATCGAGCAGCCGAGGGTGGTCCTCGGGGCCTGCGGACCACCTTCCTCGGCTGACAAGGTTCTCAGGATGCAGCGCGGGGCAGCTACCGTGACCAGTTCGTGGGACCGTGGACACGCTGTGGGGCCTGGAGACAGGAAATTCCCTGTCCTCAGGCCCCACTTCCTGTGCCCGGCCCCGGTTCGTGTCCCTCACTCAGGCAACCGTGACAACCCGAACGTTTCCTGACGCGGCACGAGCCCGTCACCAGGCGGCTTCCCGGGGTTGGCTGCGGTCCTCGGTGGCGACGAGGACGTCGAGCAGGAACTCCTGCAGTTCGGTGCGGACATCGCGGTGGGCGTCCCAGAGATTGCGGAGTTCGTCCGGGTCGGCGTCCAGGTCGTACAGCTCGCCGGTCCGGTCGCCTGCCGTGGCTGGAGCACCATGCTGTACGACGAGCTTCCACTGGTCCCGGCGAAGCATGGTCAGGTGGACCGGGGGATCGTAGGGCTGACCGCTGTTGCGGTACTCGCTGAGTGCCCAGCCGCGCCCACTCGCGCCACCGGTTGCCAGTGGCAACAGATCCTGACCCTGCCCCCTGTGCAGCCCCGGCGTACCGGTGGCGGTGAGAATCGTCGCCGCAAGGTCGATCCACTGCACCAGCTCCGGACAACGAGTCCCGGCCGGCAACGTGTCGGGCCAGCGGAGGATCAGCGGGACCCGGACGGCCTGGTCGTACATCATCGGGCCCTTGAGCATCAGCTGGTGGTCGCCGAGCATCTCGCCGTGGTCGCTGGTGAAGACGACCAGCGTGTTCTCGGTGAGCCCTTCCCGGTCCAGAGCGTCGAGGATGCGTCCGACCTCGTCGTCCACCAGCGTCACCATCGCGTAGTACGCCGCCTTGACCTCCTGCAGCGGGCGTGGTCAGTGGCGGCCTTCCAGGCCGATGGCGTCCCGCAGTTTCTGGGTGGCTTCCTCGAGGTCCGGGTCAGTGCGGGAGTGTGACGTCATCAGCTCGGCCAGAGCCTCGGCGATCACGTTGAGTTTCTCCTGGGAGGCTTCCTCGGCCCGGCGGGCCGCGTTCTCCAGCAGCACCAGCAGGAGCAGGGTCATCACACTGGCCACTGTGTGGATGGCGACCTGCCAGGCCTTGAGATCCGCCCACAACGGCAGACTCGCCACCCACACGACGACGATCCCGGCACAGAGGAAGAAGAACGGCGCCTGACTGACCCTCAGATAGGCCGTCTGCACGAAGCGGTCGAACAACGACCGCCGATCGCCCTGCACCCGCGTCTCAGCCGCTTCGCTCCGCTCCACCCCCGGAGCCTAGACCGCCCGCACCCCGCCGAACAACGCTCATCCGCGGCTGCCGAGTCACCCCTTCTGGTCGAGGGTCGTTCGCGCGAAGGCGACGGCCTCGGCGAGCAGGCTGCGCCAGAGCCGGCGATCGATCGTCGGGATGGCGACCCATTCACGGAAGACCTTGCCGGCCGGGGCGAACTCGTCGCCGGTGCCTGCGCTCACGAGTTCGGCAACGCGATCGCTCGGCAGTTTCACGACCAGGCAGCCGGACTTCTCGTCGTACGACGCGAGGAACTGCCCGGCCAGCCGGACACAGGGGTAGCCCATCATCGTGGACCGGCCGACGGCCGGGTCGTAGAGCAGATCGTCGGTGAGCTCGTCGTACAGCTCACGGGCGTCGTCCCCGCCGGGCTGGTTCGGCGGGGACGAGCGCTTCGCGTCTCGTGCCATCAGGCCGCCGGCGGGGTGAAGACGCCGAACTGGTTGCCTGCCGGGTCGCGCAGGTAGGCGAACGACGGCGCGCCGGGGCCGGGATCGAGGTGCTTGCTGACCACCGAGCCGCCGAGCTGCTCGGCGTCGGCGCAGGTGGCCTCGACGTCGGCGACGAGGATGTAGAACACCGCGTGGTCGGGCACCTGGCCACCGGTGCCGAACAGGCCGCCCATCGGCCCGTCGGCTCCGGACGCTTTGATGTTGCGGTAGTCCATCCCTCCGGCGGCTGCCGGGCCGTCGGCCTCGAAGGTCCAGTCGAAGAGGCTGCCGTAGAACTTCTGGGCGGTGTCGGGGTCGCCGGTCGCGACCTCGAACCAGGCCAGGGTGCCGGGAGCGGTCATGATGTCTCCTTCGTCGTGCGGATCACCCGCCGCGGTGGCGGGACGCACTCACCGTCTCAGCGGCTCGCGACAGCCCTATGTCGGTGTTCGGCAGAAGATCTTCGGAACGCAGGGCCGCTTCCGGCAGCCTGGTCTCGTGACCGTCGACCTTCAGCTCCGGGATCGCCCGCCGCGGGCGCGGCAGTGCCGGCGTGCGCTCGGCCGAGGTGATGCGGTCCATCCGGAACACCCGGTCGTCCTGTCTGAGGTGGCACCAGGCGGTCAGGTACGAGCCGTTCGGACCGACGACGACGTGCTGCGGCTCGACCTCTCGCTCGGTCTCCAGACCGCCGACGTCGATGTAGCGGATGCGCAGCACGTGGTTGTCGCGCACGGCTCGCCAGATCCTCTCGGCGACCTCCGTGTCGGGATCCGGGACCGGATGGACGAGCAGCCTGACCTTCGCAGCCGCCGTCCGCGCCTCCTCGAGAGCGCGCTCCGGCATGGCGGCCACGATCTTCTGCAACGCGCTCCGGGCATCGCGGGCGAACAGCACGTGGTCGCCCCGGCTCAAAGCCACGGCGACGGCCGCCGCCTCGCGTGGCGTGAAGTTGAGCGGCGGCAGGCTCATCGACGGGTCGAGCGTGTAGCCGCCGGTGCGTCCCTGCTTGGTCGCGAGGGGTACGCCGGCCTGACCGAGCGCGCTCAGATCGCGCTCGACGGTCCTGACACTGATCTCGAAGCGCCCGGCCAGCTGGCGCGCCGTCCGGCCCCTCGGGCCGGCCGCTCGCAGCTCCTCGACGAGGGCGTACAGGCGGTCGATGCGGTTCATGTCCGCAGGCTAGACCTGGCCACGGACAAAAAGTGCCATCCTCAGGTCCAGAGCTGTCCTGATCGGGACTCGGCCTTTCGTCAGTAGGTCGGAGCGGGAGAGTCCCGCGAATCGAGGAGTTCGGATGAACCAGTACCTGCTGTCGGTGTACGACGTACCGGGACAGGGGCCGTCGTCGCCTGAGGAGATGCAGGCGTTCATGGGTCGCGTGATCGCACTGGAGGAGGAGATGGATCGGGCCGGCGTGTTCGTCTTCGGCGGCGCGTTGCACGGCCCGGACGCGTCGACGGTGGTGCAGGGCGGCACCGGCCTCGACAAGGTCACCACCGACGGACCGTTCGTGGAGGCGAAGGAGCACGTCGGCGGTTTCTACATCATCAACGCCGAGGATCTCGATGCGGCGCTGGCGTGGGCGGAGAAGGTGGTCGAAGCCATCGACCACGACATCGAGGTGCGGCCGTTCCGGGCCACCGGACGGTTGCAGGCCGGCCACTGACGGAGGTGGTGGATGGACGACGTCGAGCGGGCGTTCCGCGCGGCGCACGGGCCGGCTGTGGCCACGCTGATCCGGCTGTTCGGTGACATCGGCCTGGCCGAGGACGCCGTACAGGATGCTTTCGTGACGGCGGTGGATCGGTGGCCGCGCGACGGTGTTCCGGACAACCCGGCCGGCTGGATCGTCACGACCGCGCGGAACCGTGCCGTCGACGTCGTACGGCGGAACCGGCGCGGACGCGAGTTGACCGAGGGCATCGCGTCCGACCGGTTACGCGCCGAAGCGGAATCTCCAGAGCTCCTGCGTGACGATCAACTGAGGCTCGTGTTCACCTGCTGCCACCCCGCTCTTCGGGTCGAGCACCAGGTCGCGCTGACCCTGCGCCTGATCGGGGGACTCACGCCGGCGGAGGTGGCGGCGGCGTTCCTGGTCAGTGCCGAGACGATGGCGAAACGCCTGGTGCGGGCGAGGTACAAGATCAAGGCTGCGGGCATTCCGTACCGGGTGCCCGGCGAGGCGGAACTGCCCGGCCGGCTGCGGGCGGTGCTCTCGGTGCTGTACCTGATTTACAACGCCGGCGCCGACGACGTCGGCCGCGGCTACCTTCGCGCCGAGGCGATTCGGCTCACCCGGCTGCTGGCTGCCCTGATGCCGGACGAGCCGGAGGTGGTGGGACTGCTGGCGTTGATGTTGCTGAGCGATGCGCGCGTGCCGGCGCGCGGCGGTGACCTGGTGTTGCTGAAGGACCAGGATCGGTCGCGGTGGGATCGCGCGCTGATCGCCGAGGGGCAGGCGCTGGTACTGACCTGTCTGCGGCGGCGTCGGCTCGGACCGTTCCAGCTGCAGGCCGCGATCCAGGCACTGCATTGCGCGGCGGCCCGCTACGAGGACACGGACTGGACGGCGATCGCCCGGTTCTACGACCGGTTGATCGCGATCATGCCGACACCCGTCGTGGCACTGAACCGAGCCATCGCGCTGTCCGAGACCGAAGGACCTGCTCACGGTCTGCTCCTTCTCGACGAGATCTCCGACGACCTGGCTGACTACCACCCGTTGCACGCCGCACGCGGTTCGATGCTGCGGCGACTCGGGCGACGGACCGAGGCCGCGAACGCCTACGCCCGTGCCGCCGAGCTGGCCAGAACCGAACCTACGGTGGGCTACCTCCGCAACCAGAGCGAAATCCTCGAACGCGGCGACTGAAGAACTCCTCGCTCCCGCGGTTGTGATGTGCTGTTCGGCGTCCTTCTTCCCACGCCTGGTGAGGTGCACGGTGCACGACGTACTCGATCTGCGCGATGTCGTTCTCGACGAGGCGGAGCAGTTGCTCCACAGCGGGTATCCGGCTCAGGAGCTGCAGGCGGAGGCGCATGAGGCCGCGGCCCGGAACGATCTCGTCCGACTCGAGGAGATCGAGCGACGGCTCGTCGTACTGGAACGACAGCGCGACTGGCCTTTCGACGAGCCTGACGACGAGGCGACGTTGCTCGACCTGGCCGCCGCGGCGCCGAAGCTCGCGGTCCCCGGGACCGAGTTGGAGGACCGGATCCGGGGGAGTTGGCTGGGGCGGACCGTCGGCAACACGCTGGGCAAACCGGTGGAGGGTCTGAGCAGGGGCGAGATCGAGATCTACTTGCGCGCCGCGGATCAGTGGCCACAGAGGGGTTATCTGCCGCTGCTCGACCCGCTGCCCGATGGTGTGCCGGGGCTGCATCCGTCGGCTCGGACCGCCTCGGCGGGACGCTTCGTCGACGTTCCGCGCGACGACGACATCGACTGGACGATCATGGGGCTTCATCTGCTCGAGACGTACGGGCGTGAGCTGACGACCGAGCAGATCGCCGCGGAGTGGCTGGACCGGATGCCGTTCACCCAGACCTACACGGCCGAGCGAGCGGCGTACCGGAATCTGATCCACGGCCTGCGGCCTCCGTCGACGGCGACCCACCGCAACCCGTACCGCGAGTGGATCGGGGCGTTGATCAGAGGCGATGCCTTCGGCCTGGTCAGCCCGGGGCGGCTCGACGAGGCTGCGCGGCTGGCGCTCGTCGACGCGAGGCTCACTCATGTCGGGAACGGTGTCTACGGCGAGCTGTGGGCCGCCGGCCTGGTATCGGCCGCGCTGGCGTCCGGTTCTGTCCGCGACGCGATGCGTGCCGCGAGGTCGTTGGTGCCGCCCGGGTCACGACACTTCGCCGCCTTGGACGCCATCGACAAGCTGTACGACGCGGGCGCCGGCCACACCGACGCGCTCGACTGGGTCGACCGCGAACTCGGTCGGTTGCCGTGGGTGCACACGGTCAACAACGCGGCCCTGATCGCGACCGGGCTGTTGTGGGGCGAGGGCTTCATGGATGCGGTCGGAATCACCATCTCGGGAG
This sequence comes from uncultured Actinomycetota bacterium, assembly GCA_963748245.1. Taxonomy (GTDB): domain Bacteria; phylum Actinomycetota; class Actinomycetes; order Propionibacteriales; family Kribbellaceae; genus Kribbella. The sequence continues at coordinate 505,584 of CAVVIA010000001.1, forward strand.
GCCGGGACACCGATTCGAACGCGGCCACCGTCGGGAGTGTGTACGGCGCCGCGCACGGTGCGGGCGGCGTCCCGGACGAGCTCGTCGGAACCACTCACGTCAGGGTGCGCAGCGCGGTCCGGGACTTCGACAGGATCACGATCGACGAACTCGTCCAGCGGACCCTCCGGCTGGCTTCGGCGTACCTGATCACGGCGATTGATTGAGGTACGGTCGTCTTCCGGTTCCGTCCGCCGATCACAGGAGTGCACGTGGCTGGTGACATCAGGCTGATCGTTCAGGGTGACGACTTCGGCATGTGTCATGCCGTCAACGTCGGCACGATGCAGGCGTTTCAGGAGGGGATCCTGACGCAGGCGTCCACGATGGCGGCGTGTCCGTGGTTCACCGGGGCCGCCGCGTTGGCGCGCGAGTCCGGGATCCCGCTCGGCGTCCATCAGACCCTGACCTGCGAATGGGACTACCTGCGGTGGCGACCGCTGACCGATGGTCCCTCGCTGGTGAGTGATGACGGCACGTTCTTCCGGACGGTCGCCGACGCTCGCGCGTCGATCACCCAGGCCGACGCCGTACGCGAACTGTCCGCGCAGGTGGCGAAGTTCGCGGCGGAAGGGCTCACCATCGACTATCTGGACGTCCATATGGGCGAGTCCGCGCCGGAGGCGTACGCCGAGATCTCGAACGCCGTCGGCAAGCCGTACATCTACGGACCCGAGGAGTCGCAGCGGTTCGCCTCGATCGAGATTCTGAGCGACCGGGACGCGGACAGCAAGAAGCCCTGGGTCCTTGCCTACCTCGACGGGCTGACGCCAGGCGTGCATCTGTTGGTCACGCACTGCGCCGCCGCGGAGCCGGAACTCGCTGCGATGCACGCGCCCGGCACCGAGACCTATCGATGGGCCGAGGAGTACCGGCTCTCGGACCAGGCCATCGTGATCGACCCGGAGATCCGCAAGGCGATCGAGGAGCGGGACATCGAGCTGGTGTCGATGCGCAACGCCTTCATCGACTGACGGGTAGGTCGGCAAAGCGGGAACTGCGCTAGATTAGTGTACTAATGATTAGTGCAATCTCGTGGAGGTCTGTGTGAGTGACGTCGACCCGCTGGAGCTGGAGAACCAGGTCTGCTTCGCACTGGCGGTTGCCTCCCGGAGCGTGATCGCGGTCTACCGCCCGCTGCTGGAGCCGCTCGGACTGACCCATCCGCAGTACCTCGTGATGCTGGCGCTGTGGCAGTACGCGCCGCTGTCGGTCAAGGAGTTGAGCCGGCTGCTGCAACTGGAGCCGGCCACCTTGTCGCCGCTCCTGAAACGCCTCGAGGCCGCCGGGTACGTCGAACGTCCACGCGCGCGGGGAGACGAGCGCTCACTTGCGGTGAGTCTCACTCCGACGGGATGGCGGCTGCGCAACGAGGCCGAGAAGATCCCCGGGACGATCGTCAGCAGGCTGGGAATGGAAGTCTCCGAGCTCCAGCACCTCCACCAGGTGCTGACCCGGGTCATCGGCGCCGCCAACGAGGCCAATGGGGTGGTCAGCATCACGCCTGGGAAATAGTTAGGGCACTAAGTATTCGCGTACACTTCAGGTATGTCGACCAGGCCCGCCAGGAGCCGTAGAGCTCCGATGAACATCGAAACCGTGCAGCGATGGGTCGCCTCCGCCATCCTGTTCCACGTCGGCAGCGTCCCCGCCGTCACCCTGGCCGTGTACAGCATCGGCGTCGCAGACACCGACTACGGCAAAGGTGTCGGCTTGTGGTTCATGTCCGGTGTCATCGGCCTTCTCACCGTCGCCGGCATCCTGCTGATCTTCCGGCGCTCGCTGTTGTCACTCTGGCTCGTCGCCGGCATCCTTCCGACCGCTGTCACCGGTTTCTACATCCTGTGATCGCTGTGCGGTGAAGGTGGTGGTGGACGTCCTCCGGTCGTAGTGTCGGGGAGGGGCGGCCGGCGTCGTCCCGGGTCTGCGGACTGGGAGGGATGAGCGATGGTCGACTCGGTCGCACCACACGGGCTCCACCACGTCACCGCCATTGCGGAGGATCCGCAGCGGAACGTCGATTTCTACACCACGGTGCTCGGGCTGCGCCTGGTGAAACGGACCGTCAACTTCGATGCCCCGGACACCTATCACCTGTACTACGGTGACGGCTCCGGTCGGCCCTCGACGCTGTTGACGTTCTTCCCGTGGCCCGGAGCCCCGAACGGCAAGCAGGGCACGGGACTCACGACAGCCACCGCGTTCAGCGTGCCGCCGGAGTCGCTCGGCTGGTGGCAACAGCGCGTCCAGAGCCTCGGCGTCGACGCGGATGCGCCGGTCGCCCGCTCCGACGAGGAAGTCCTGCGGCTGCGCGATCCCGACGGCCTGGTGATCGAGTTGGTCGCGTCCGACGGTGACACCCGATCCGGCTGGGACGGCGTCTCCGCCATACCGTCCGACAACGCCATCCGCGGCCTGTTCTCGGTCACCATGACCGAGCAGTTGCTCGACCCGACGGCCGAGATGCTGGCCGGCATGCTGGGGATGAGCCACGGCCAGGACTCCACCGATGCGACGCGGTTCGTGATGTCCGGCGGAGCCGAGGGTACGGCGGTCGACGTCCAGCCCAGCAAGGCATCCCGCGGAGTCCAGGCAGCCGGAACGGTCCACCACATCGCCTTCCGGGCGCCGGACGGCGAGACCCAGGCGAAATGGCGGCTCGAGCTGATCGAGGCCGGAGTGCAGGTCACCGAGATCCTCGACCGGCAGTACTTCACCTCCATCTACTTCCGCGAACCCGGCGGGGTCCTGCTGGAGATCGCGACCGACCAGCCGGGCTTCACCGTCGACGAACCGCTGCTGGAACTCGGCCAGCATTTGAAGCTTCCACCCTGGCTCGAACCGAACCGCGAGCAGATCCAGGCCTCGTTGCCGGCGCTGCGCGTGCCGCCGGCCCAGCCGCCGGACGAAGCCGATTGATGAGCGACGATCCGCTCCGGCGGCCGCACGTATGGCAGCCGGGCTCGTCCGCGCCGCCGCTCCTGTTGCTCCATGGCACCGGTGGCGACGAGCACGATCTCCTGGTCCTGCGGCAGCACCTGGCGCCGGACGCACCGGTGCTGTCGCCTCGCGGGACAGTGTCGGAACTAGGGATGGCCCGGTTCTTCCGCAGGCACCGGGAGGGCGTGTTCGACGAGGACGACCTTCGGTTCCGCGCCGACGAGCTCGCCGCGTTCCTCAGCGCCGCCGAGCAGAAGTACGACGTGACGCCTGGCTCCTGGCTGGCGGTCGGTTTCTCCAACGGAGCCAACATGGCGTCCGCGCTGCTTCTACGCCACCCCGAGTCGCTGGTCGGCGCAGTACTGCTGGCCGCGATGGTGCCGTTCGCGGCCGACGAGCCCAGCGATCACGCCCTCGCCGGCAAACGAGTCCTCATCGTCAACGGCGACAGCGACCCGATGGCCACGCCCGACCAGACCACCAGACTGGCCGAGCAACTCCGCCGCCGCGACGCCACCGTCGAACTGCTGGCCTTCCCCGGCGGCCACACCATCGACCCCGGTCAACTTCCTCACATCAAGAACTTCATCAGAACAGGGTGATCAGCCGGGAGCCATTGGCGGGGACGTCGTGGGCGGTCCAGGACTTGTTGACGTTGCCGAGGTCCTTGTGGCTGACCAGGCGTCATCACGCTCTGCCGTTCGATGTCGTTGATGCCGCAGGTTCGACGGTGTGGCCTGGGGTGTGCGAGTGTCTTCGGGTGGGTATCGAGTTCGACGATCGGGCGTCGGAATCGCCGTATATCGAGCGGGTCTGGCGAAGCCGGAGCGACGCCGTCGACCGGATGACGTCGATCGCGACCGCGCACTGGACGCTGGTCGCCTGGCGCACCGGGCGGGTGTGGCGGGTCGCGGCACAGGGGCCGGAAAGCGGCGCCACGATCGCTCGCGTGCCGACGGAGACGGAGTTCGTCGGGATCCGGCTGTCCCTCGGGACGACGCTGGAACCGCTACCGGCCGGCCGGCTCGTCGACGACGGCGCCGAGTTCGCCGACGTGGCGCGGCAGTCGGTGCGGATCTTCGGGCACACCGTGCCGTTGCCTGAGTACGACGACGCCGAGGATCTGGTCCGGCGGATGGCCCGCGCCGGTGTCATCGTGCGCGACCCGATGGTGAGCGACGTACTGGCTGGATGGTCGCCCGACGTCACCGCCCGGACCGTGCGCCGGCACTTCGCGCGCGCGACCGGGCTGACGCCCGGTGCTGTGCGGCAGGTCGAGCGGGCCCGGGCAGCCGCGGCGCTGATCAGGACCGGGGCACCGATCGCGGATGTCGCGCACGATCTCGGGTACTACGACCAGCCACACCTCGCGCGATCGCTGGATCGCTTCATCGGGCACACTGCCACCGCGTTGCGCGCCGGGACGGCCGGCCAGCTGTCCCTTCTGTACAAGACCTGATCGCTCGTGGGACGTAACGTCCGACCGACACCGGACGAGATCAGGAGGCCACAGGTGCGCAAGGTTGTGCTGGCGATGATGACCACGCTCAACGGGCGGTTGGACGCTCCGGACGAGTGGGTGACCGGACTGAGCGAGGACCACTACCGGGAGATCAACCGTGGCTATGCCACCTTCGACACCATTCTGGCCGGCCGGGTGACCGCCGAGGAGATGTTCGAGTACTGGCCCACCGCCGGCGACGAGGAGGGCGCGGGCGAGTCGCACAAGAGCATGGCCGAGAAGATGCACGCGTACAAGAAGTTCGTCTTCACGAACAACCCAGGACTGACACTCGACTGGCACAACGCCGAGCCGGTGGTCGTGTCCACCGACGACGAGATCCGGTCCTTCGTCGAGGATCTCAAGAACCGGCCTGGCGCCGACATCCACCTGTCCGGCGGCGCAAGGCTCGCCCAGACCCTGGTCCGCCTCGACCTCGTCGACGAGTACCGCTTCTTCGTCTTCCCGTCCTACTCACCCGGCGCGACCTGGTACGGCGCCCTCGAAGCCCAGAAACCCCTCAACCTGATCAGCTCAACCGCGTTCGAGAGCGGCGCAGTCGCCCTCTGCTACACCCGACCGACCTGACCCAACGTCTGTGGACAGTTCCGCCGGCCAGGGAGGACGCTGGGTGATGGGCGGGGAAGTTGTCAGGGGGGATCGGGATGTATCTGGAGAGCACCGATGTCTACCCTCGGATGGATCCGAGGTTGCAGTGGGCAGTGGAGCGTAGTCGGCGCGGTTTGCGGACCAGGGCGACCGCGTCGAGTGATGAGGCAGAGATCGGTGTGCTCGTTCTGGTTGACGACCCGGATGAGTTCGCCGCGCGGAACGACGTACGGCTCGGCGCCGTGATCGGCGAGGTCGACGGTGGCTGGCTGGTGACCGCTCGGGTGCCGCTCGACCGGATCGAGGCGATTCGCCAGGCGGACGGCGTCCGCAGTATGAAGGCCGCGCAACCACTGCGGCCGCAGCTGGGCGCCACCGTCCCGGAGATCGAGGCCGACCCGGCCGCGCTACCCCCGGGTTCGCTCGCCGCCGGTGGAGCGGGAGTGGTGGTCGGGATCATCGACTCCGGCGCCGACTTCGCGCATCGCAACTTCCTGCGGCCGGACGGTTCGACCCGGTTGGTCGCGCTGTGGCACCAAGGCGGGCAGTCCACTCCTGACAGCCCGTTCGGCTTCGGCAAGCGTTACAGCGCCCGCGACATCGATCTGGCGCTGAGCCGGCCGAACCCGTACCTCGCACTCGGCTACGGCCCTGCGCCGGATCCCCCCACTGGGCAGAAAGGTGCTCACGGCACCCATGTGATGGACATCGCCGCAGGCAGCGGCGGCGGTTCGGGAACCTCCGGTGTGGCACCGCAGGCCGACATCGCCTTCGTGGAGCCCGACCTCTCGGATATCGCCTGGGAGGGCGATGCCGTGGTCGACTCCTTCTTGGGCGACTCCGTCAAGCAACTCGAGGCGGCGCGCTTCCTGTTCAACGTGGCCGGCGAGCGACCCTGTGTGGTGAACATCAGCCAGAGCACCAACGGCGGGCCGCACGACGGCTCCAGCCTGGTGGAGCGCGGCCTGGACGCGATGGTCGCGCAGCAGCCCAACCGGGCCGTGGTGATGTCGGCGGGGAATTCCTTCGGCCTAGGCAGTCACGCGGCCGGCTCGGTGCCGGCCGGCGGCTCTGTCGACGTGGGCTTGTCGATCCCGGAGGAACTCGTCGGACACACCGAGGTGGAGCTTTGGTACGCCGGAACTGACCGCTTCGGCGTCGAGTTGATCAACCCGGCGGGGGACCGTCTCGGCCCGGTGGCGTTCGGGTCCAACGCCACGGTCCTGGCTGACGACGGCCGGACGCTGCAGTTCCTCTGTCATCGTGCCGCCGACTCGCTCAACGGCGACAACACGGTCTGCCTCTTCCTCGAAGAGCGGGTGCCGGCGGGCGTCTGGCAGCTCCGGCTGCACGGTGAGCAGGTCGCCGCCGGCGGCTACCACGCCTGGATCGAGCGCCATGACCGGCCCAGGGCATCCTTCGTCGACGCGGACGGCAGCCGCACGCTCGGTTCGATCTCCTGCGGCCGGCTCAGCCTGACGGTCGGCTCGTACGACGCGCACCAGCCGGCCAAGCCCCTGTCGCTCTTCTCCGCCGCCGGACCGACCCGTGACAGCCGGGAGAAACCGGAGATCAGCGCGCCGGGACAGGGCGTCCTCGCAGCCCATTCGCGGACCAGGACCGGGGTGGTGGACAAGTCGGGCACGAGTATGGCGGCACCGGCTGTCACCGGCGTCGTCGCGCTGATCCTGGCCGAGGCTCACGCCCGCGGCATCGCGCTGGACGCTGACAGCCTCCGGCGCATCGTGATCGACAGTGCCCGCTCCGCCCCGCCGCCCGGCGCCGGGTGGGACGATCGCTACGGTCACGGCCGGATCGACGCCGCCGAGGCGTTGCGGGCAGTGCAGAAGCTGGCTGGGCCGTAGGTTGAGCGCCGAGGGACCGGACGAGACGGCGGCTCGCGACGAAAAGAATCGCGAGGTGCCGGAGCGGATGGAGATCGAGGAACCCAGTGGTCCCGGGCGCTACCGGAAGGTGCGTGCGCGGGCGAGCTTGTCGCTGGACCCTGGGGTGGGGTCCGACCAGCCGTTCACCGCGGTCGTCGAGGTGACTGAACCGGGCTACCGTCCGTCCGGTGTCGACGTCCGGGGGTTCATCACGGACACCCTGCTGACCGGCAGGATCCGTCCGTCCGCGCTCGCCCGGCTCGACGAGGATCCTCGCGTCGCCTCGATCGAGCTCGGCAGCCGGAACGGCCAGAACGACTGACCGGCGACAGCGGCGTGAGCTCGAACGCCGGCGGGAGGCCTTGTGGGGTTGATCTCAGCAGGTCAATACTCGATGGGGGGAGCGGTCGGGGGGCCGTCGAGTCGTGGCGGGGGCGCCGCAGGGCAGTTTCGACCATCGGGGATCACCCGACGTGCCTCGCTGCCTACAGGATCGAGGGGGAGCGATGGCGATTCAGGAGCTGGAGGATCTCAAGAGCCGGGTCCAGGCCATGCAGGAGGGTCTGGCGACGGTGACCGACGACGAGTGGCAGGCCTACGTCAGAGTCCGCAAGATACTGGAGGCCGACCCGGGCTTCCCGATCGGTGGTCCGAGCATCAGTGATTCCTTCAGGTGCGCGATGATGGGCATCTTCGAGACTCCGGACGGACCGGGCCAGCCCGGTGAGTACGACGCCGGCGCGGTTCGGCGGTTCGCAGATCTCGGCGAATGACGTCGGGGCAGGCCCGCGAGCGGACGGCGCTCGCCGGGCGGCCGGCCTCGTCACGCGTCGTCCTGATCGGGCGTGCCGATCTCGCCGACGCGGTCCATGTGGCCTTGGCCGGGTCGGCGGCCGGGCCTGATCGCCTGGTCCGGGCGCCGTACCCGCGGGAGCGCGAAGAGCTGCCGGAGTTGATGACCGGTGCGGATCTCGTCGTCGTGGCCGGTGACGGTGCGCTTCCGGTTCTGCATCCCTGGGTCAACCTGATCGGTCTGCGCCTGGGCATCCCGACGTTGCACGCCGACGTACGGGGTTCCCGGGCGACGATCGGTCCGCTGGTGCTGCCCGGCGGGAGCCCCTGCTACCTGTGCTGGCGGATGCGCGTGCTGGCCTGTGCGGAGGACTTCACCGCTGCGATGGCGCTCGAGGAAGAGCTCGGCGCCCGCCGAATCCCGGATGCCGCGGCGAGGCCGATACTGCCGTCACTCCTGCCGATGGTCACCGGCGCGCTCGTTGCCGAGTCGCTCGCGCTGACGCAGGCGATGACGCCGACGCGGCTGGTCGGCGGCGTGCTGACGCTGGACGCGGTCAGCGGCACCGAGACGCTGCATCCGGTGCTGCCACGTCCGGACTGCCCAGTGTGTGCAGGAGATGCCCGCTTGCCCGACCAGACTGAGGCTGGTCTCGCCACGACTGACTTCGACGGCATCATTCGGCGCGCGGTCGATCCAGTGTGCGGTCTGGTCCGCGCGTTGGACGTGCTGCCGAAGGAGGTCGACGAACCCGAGCGACCACTGATCGTCCGCGCCGAACTGGCGAACGCCAACTTCCGCCCCGGCCGCAACGCTTTCGTCGCCTGCTCGGGCAAGGGCTGGTCCAGGCAGGAGGCTCGCGACAGCGCGCTCGGCGAGGCCCTCGAACGGTACGCCGCGATGACCTGGCAACCCGGGCGCACGATCAGTTCGACGTTCGACGGACTGGATCGGCCCGGGCTGCATCCGCGGGACCTGGTGCTGTTCGCTGACCACCAGTACGACGTGGTGCCGTACCAGCGGTGGCGGCCGGAGACCGAACTCGAGTGGGTGCCGGCGCTGTCGCTCGTCACCGGTGACGAGGTCTGGATTCCCTTGCTGGCAACGCATCTGGGGTACCGTCCACCGATCCCGGCCGCGTTGTTCCCGGCCACGTCGAACGGATTCGCGGCCGGTCCGGATCGGGCCGGCGCCACGCTGCGGGCGTTGCTCGAGGTGATCGAGCGGGACGCGTTCGCGATCGCCTGGTCGCATCGGCTGCCCGGCCGGTGCGTGGCCGGTGCGGACGTTCCGGACGAACAGACCCGGGCGATCGCCGCGGCGTACGCACGACGTGGTGTCGAGGTGATGGTGCACGTGCTGCCGACTGACACCTCGGCGGCCGTCGTCCTGGCCGTCGCCTGGTCAGACCGAGCACCGGCTGCAGTGATCGGACTCGCTGCCGCGCTCGATCCGGTCGCCGCGGCCCGGTCCGCGGTACTCGAAGTCATGCAGGTGCGGCCGCTGCTGCGCACCAGGCTCCGGCGGTCCGCGGTGCGGGCCAGGGTGGCGGAACTGGCGTCCGTCCCGTCCAGGGTCGCGAGCTTGGACGACCACGATCTGGTGTACGCCGATCCGGCGGCGGCCGCCACCGGGATGCGATTCCTCCGCGAGGCTCCACCGGAGCCGTGGCCGGAGTCCGTCGCGCCGCTGATTGCCCAGGGCAACGATGGTCTGGAGTTCCTGACCCGATCGCTGGCCGAGGTGGCGCCGGATGTGCTCGCCGTGGACGTCACGCCGCCCGATGTCGCCGGACTCGGGGTGCGCGTGGTGCGCGGGGTGGTGCCGGGTTTCGTGCCGATCTGGTTCGGTGCGGACCGCGCCCGGCTCGGCGGATCCCGGCTACTGGAGATGCCGGGCCGGCTGGGGCTGCGACCGGGACCGGCGCGGTTGGACGAGCTGAACCTCGATCCGCACCCACTCGCCTGAGGACGGCAGCTGATGTCTGAACCCGCCGTCTTCCGCACCGGTCAGCCGTTGGCCTGGACGTTCCACCGTGGCACCGCGGGCCAGTTGGGAGGTAGTCCGGAGCCGATCTCTCCGCCACCGCAGCCGGGACGGGAGGATCCGACGGCCCGATGGGTCCCGTTGCCGCCCGGCGTACCGGTTGTGGCGCCGCTGGCCGAGCTGATCCGTGACCGGGTGTCCTGCCGCGCATTTCGCGACCGGCCGCTCAGTCTCGCGGAGTTGGCCACGGTACTGCGGACCGGGTACGGCACGGTGGGAGTGACTGACGACGGCCCGCTGTACATGGTCGACCGCGCGGTGCCGTCCGCCGGCGGGCTGTACCCGCTCGAAGTCAGCGTGATCGTGCGCTCGGTAGATGGCCTGCCCGCCGGGGTCTATCACTACGTACCGCTCGCGGACGGGCTGGAGGAGGTCTGCGAACGCCCGGTGCCTGCGCCGCTGATCAGCTCTCTGTTCATGGGTCAGCCGTGGGCGGCCGAGGCCGCCGCCGTCCTGGTGCTGTCCGCGGTCTGCGGACGCAGCCTGGTCAAGTACGGCGACCGTGGGTACCGCTACCTGCTGCTGGAGGCCGGGCACGTGGCCCAGAACGCCGTCCTCGCGGCGACCGGGCTCGGCCTCGGCACGGTCTGCCTCGGCGGCTTCTTCGACGACGAACTGTCCGGGCAACTCCGCCTCGACGTCGAATCAGAGATCGTCTTGTACGGCGTGGCCGTCGGCCACCCGGCATCCGGCAACCGCACCGCCCGAAGGGCACTCGGCCGGTTGCAGAACGGTTAGGGCACGTCTCTCAATTCCCTGCGTGCTGCGCGGCACTCGGCGGGCACATCGCCGCGTTGGAGGACGAGGCACGGAGAACCCCACTCCGAGCCTCGCCCTCCGCCTTGCGCTGCACTCCGCCGAGCACCTGCTCGCTACTGCAGGGAATTGAGAGACGTACCCTAGTCCGGCACGCTCGTTGACGATTGGCCGACTCGGACTGCCAGGGCCGCGACCTCGCGACGCGATGACGTCCCGGTCTTGTGCAGCAGGTTCGACACGTGCACGCTGACCGTCTTCTCGGTGATGAACAGTGCTTTCGCGATCTCGGCGTACGTCCGGCCCGCGACCAGGTGGGAGAGGACCTCCTGCTCGCGCTTCGTCAAGGAATCGAAGGGTGCCGGTGACCGGCCGCCTGACGCCGCGGCCGGTTCCTCGAGCGGGATCCGGCCGACGGCGGCCAGCGTCTCGACCTGGAGCCGGAGCGGGATCGCGCCGGCATCGACCGCGAAGCGGTGTGCGGATCTCAGCGGTACGGCGACGGTGGCCCGGGTGGCTCCCTCGTCGAACAGCGCCTGCGCCCACCGCCACGAGGAGACAGCCGCGTCCCATCGCAGTTCCGCACTGTCGCATCGGCGTACGGCGTCCGCCCAGACGGCGGAGGTGGGCGCCTCCGCCGTGCCCCGTGCGGTCTCCGCGGTGAACAGGGCCTCCATCGCGGGCTGGATCAGATCCTCGGAGCCGGCGACCTCGAACGGCGGTGGCAGCATGCTGCCGCGCACGGCCAGGAGGTCGTCGAAGGTGGCTCGAGCCGTCCGGACGTGATCGCTGTCGCCTCGATCCCGCGCCGCCTCCATCAGCTCGGCGGCTGCCCGTGCCCCCCACACCACCATCTCGTCCGCGTCCCGAGTGTCGGCGACGTAGACAGCTATCGTTCGCGACAGCAACTCGAGCGCCTGTTCGGCCCTGCCGGTGGCGAGCAGGTACTCGGCCAGGGCGGTCTGCGCTGACAATCCGTCCCGGCTCTCGACGTCCGGCATCAGCTCCCTGACCCGTTGCAGGTGTCTTCCGGCCGCCTCCTCGTCTCCTCGCCGTACCGCCAAGGAGGCTGCGCTGAGCCGGACCATCGCGCTCGCATTCGGCATCCCGGCCAGGGAAAGTCCGTCACGGATCACCCCACCGGCTTCGGGCAATCGTCCGAACAACAAGAGGTGATGCGACAGCAGACCGGCGGCGAAGGCCGCCACCGACAGGGCGCCGGCATCGATGGCGAACGGGAGGAACTCCCTCATCAGCTCGATGCATTCCTTGATGCGACCTCGCCGGCCCAAGTAGTTCTGCCGGATCACGAGAGTCCGCCAGATCAGCCCCGGGTCGCCGGCCAGCTTGGCGAACCGCAGGCCTGCCGCGGTGTCGGCGTCGGAACGTTTGCCCAGGGCATCAACATTCCCGCGGACGGCGTACGCCAGGCCGAGTGCCGCGCTCGACCCTGATCGATGGGCTGCCTGGACCGCGTCCTCGCCGTACCGCCGGGCGAGCTCACGCTCGTTGCTCCACCACAGACACCAACTGAGATAGGCCAACGCGTCGGCGTACTCCTCGCTGTCCGGAAACGCCCGGCTCAGTTCGACCGCGTGCTCGGCCTCGGCGACCGGTCTGCCCTCGGTCCGGCCCGTCGCCCAGGCGGAATCTGCCCATCGCCGCAGCAGCCGGCAGGCGTGCAGCGGGTCGGTGCGCTCATCGACGAGTTCGAGCGTGCGCGTCCACGCCGTGTAGCTCGCCTCGCCGTCGCCGATCAGCTCATCGGCCCGGGCGACGCGCTCCAGGAGGTCCAGTTCGTCACTGCCGCCTCGCTGGACCATCGGCAGGATCCGCACTGCCCGGCGCAGATGGACCGCCTCCTCACGGGGCGCCCGGATCTCCTTCGCGAGCTCGGCTGCCCGCAGCGACGCCTCCAGGCACGCGTCCAGGTCGCGTGCGCGCTCGTAGTGCAGGGCCAGGTCGCCCTGCCGTTGCAGTTCGTCGACGCCGGTCGCCGAACGAGAAGCCAGCGTTTTCGCCCACGCGGCGTGGATCGGTTCGGCCTCACCGGGGACGAAGGTGGCGTACAGGACCTCGGCGAGCAGCGGGTGCCGGAACCAGCAGGTGTCGGGACCGTGCGCGACGCTGATCCCGGCGCCGGTCGCCTCGACCAGCGCGGTGGTCAGCGCTTCGGGCCCGATCCCGCCTGCGGCGGTGACTTCCCTCAGATCATCGATCGACGTCGGTCGCCCAGCGACCGCCATTGCCCGCATGACCTCCCGCCCCGGCGCCGAGAGCCGATGCCAGGCAGCCAGCAGCGCACCCGTCAGCTCGGCCGGCAGGTCGCCCGGCAGCCCGACGGCTGTGTTCGTGACTCCCTGGACCAGCAGTTCGCTGAGGTAGGGGTTGCCGTCGGATCGTCCGACGACCTCGTCCACGAGGCGGTGGTGAGGGGACCCGCCGAGCAGGAGCGAGAGCTGTTGCTCGGTCTCCGCACGGCTCAGCCTGTCCAGCCGCACGTCCGTCACCAGCGGCAGCCGCCGCAGGTCCGCCAGCCACGTGTGCAGCGGATCACCGGACGCGAGCTCCTCGTCCCGGTAGGTGGCCAGCACCGCCAGTCGCTGGCTGCGGAACCCGGCAACCAGGTAGGCGATGGCATCGCGGGAGGCCAGATCGGCCCATTGCACGTCGTCCACGACCAGAACCACGGGACCGTGAGAAGCGATCGCGATCATCAGCGCATCCACCACGGTCAACAGCCGCACTGCGTTGTCGGATGGTTTTTCCGCCCAGCGAAGGCAGCAACTCACCCGCGGCCGGAACCGCGGCCAATACCTCGGACAGCTGGTGGGGTTCGGCGGACTCCACCCAGCCCTCCAACGCACCGATCAACGGAACGTACGGCGCGTCCACAGCCCCGAACCGGACGCACCGGCCCCACAGGACGAATGCGCCCTCGGCAGCGGCCTCGTCACACACGGTTCGGACCAGGCGCGTCTTACCCACGCCGGCCTCACCGTGCACGAACACGGCGCACGGCCGTCCGTCGACCGCCCCCTGGATCGCCGCCCCGAGAATCCCGCGTTCCTCGATCCGTCCGGCCAGACCAGGTGAGCGGGCGATCGCTGCCCCTCCCACGTCCTCAGTCTGACCTCATCGGGCCGGACTGTCTGCATTGCGCGGATGTACGTCGTACGCCACCCTCGCCGGCGCCAACGGGTCGTAGACGATCGGCACCCGTCGTCCGACGTGCGGCACGGCGCCCGGGAGGGGATACGGGAGGTCGTTGCGCATCAGCGACGACCCCACCAGGTAGCGGACCAGCAGGAACGTGCTGGTGCTGGTCCGCAGGACCGAGATCACCTCGGCGTCGGCCCGACGCCAGTTCTCATGGTCGGGCTCCTGGTCCTGGTCGCCGCTGAGTGCGGTGACCAGGACCAGAATGCCCATTCCGACAGCCGTACCGATCATCAGCAGCAGAACGATCGCCACCATCGGTCCGTCCTCCTCGCCCTGGCCAGTCCCTGATCGCTGGACTAAGCCACGTGCAGGTGGCGACGCCGGTACAGCCACAAGCCGCTGAAAGCGAGAGCCGCGCCGCCGAGCGCGGAGGCGCCGGACTGGATCGCCTCGACGCCGTTGTCGTCCGACCTGGTGTGCGAGATCGCGGCAGCCTGGACCGGGGCGGGTACCTCGTACTTCGGGTCGTAGTTCGGGTAGTTGTACTCCGGGGCCTTGGATCCGGCACCCGGGTAACCGGAGCTTTCGTCCGGCCATTGGGAGGTCATTGCCGGCACGCTCGGAGACGTGCCGCCAGGCTCCGGGTCGGTCTTCGCCGACGCCTCGGTCGTGCTGAGCGCGAGGGCGCCCATCGCGATTGCGGACAGTGCGAGGGCTGAGTACTTGCGGTTCATGATCTCTCCTTGAGGAACTCCGCGGCGCGATTCGCCGCTTCCCCTTCACCATTCGTCCGCGACCCCCTCACCCACATCCGAAGGAACCCCTCAGATCATCACCAGAACCCCTCAGATGTTCTGGCTGAGGAAGAAGTCGCGGACGTCCCCGGCTAGCAGGTCCGGGACCTCCATGGCGGCGAAGTGGCCGCCGCGCTCGAACTCTGACCAGTGCCTGATGTCGTACAGCCGCTCGGCCAGCGGTCGGACCGACTGGGTGATGTCGTGAGCGAACACCGCTACGCCGAGCGGCGCTCGGCACGGCGGCAGTTGGCTCCCCCGCGGGTTGTCGTGGTGGAACCGGCCCGAGGAGGCCGCGGTGGCGGTCAGCCAGTACAGCGAGATGTCGGTGAGCAGCTGATCGTCACTGACCGGCGTGGCGGGGTCGGTCCACTGTGCGAAGCGCTCGGCGATCCAGACCAACTGGCCGACCGGCGAGTCGGTCAGCGCGTATCCGATGGTCTGCGGGGTGAGCGCCAGCAAAGCCTGGAAGGGCGGACGATTCGCCATCAGCTGCCTGACCTTGTCCAGTCGGGCCTCATCCGCTTCGGACACCTCGACGTCGGGGTCCGGCCGGGTCGGCAGGTAGTTGACGTGCACCCCGACGACCTGCTCGGGAGCCACCGCGCCGAGCGCGATCGAGATGCCCGCGCCGAAGTCGCCGCCCTGCGCGCCATAGCGCTCGTACCCCAGGCGGCGCATCAACTCGGCCCAGGCCCGGGCGACCCGGACGGCATCCCAGCCGCGCTCGTGGGTCGGCCCGGAGAACCCGAAGCCGGGGATGGA
This sequence comes from uncultured Actinomycetota bacterium, assembly GCA_963748245.1. Classification (GTDB taxonomy): domain Bacteria; phylum Actinomycetota; class Actinomycetes; order Propionibacteriales; family Kribbellaceae; genus Kribbella. The sequence continues at coordinate 520,875 of CAVVIA010000001.1, forward strand.
CGGAATCACCAGATGGAAGTCGCGCGACAGCGGTTCGATCACGTCGAGGAACTCCAGGAACGAACCGGGCCAGCCGTGGGTGAGGACCAGCGCGAGCGCGTCCGGGTTCGACGACCGGACGTGAACGAAGTGGATGTTCTGGCCCTCGATCTCGGTGGTGAAGTGCGGTAGCTCGTTGAGCTCGGCCTCGTGCTTGCGCCAGTCGTAGCCGGTGCGCCAGTACTCGGCCAGCTCCTTCAGCCGCGCCAGCGGAAACCCGTAGTCCCACCCGGCGTCGGCGACCTCATTAGGCCATCGAGTCCGGCCGAGCCGGTCGGCCAGGTCATCAAGTTCGGCCTGCGGGATATCGATGTGAAACGGCGTGATCATGCTCTCTCAACTCCAGGGGATTCATGTGTTGGACCAATCAACGTTGGTAGTGCCAACGATAGCTCAGAATCATTGGCACAGCCAACAAATAGTTCTGACCTGTCACCTGGCGAAATCTCGCAGCCTGGTTTTCGCAACCTTTGGCGGTTCCGGCGCATCGTGCCAAGTAGGGGGTCGCCACATCTGGCGACTGGGGGAAGGACAACTCATGCGATTCAAGAGCATGGCCGGGGTGGTCGTCGGGATCGTCGTTCTGGTGCTGGGGGCCGGAACGGCAACAGGAGGAACTCGAGCGCCGGCGGCTCCGCCGGGGATCCAGATCGTGCCCGGGCCGGAAGGGCCGGACGAAGCACAGTTCGCGCCCGGCGACAGCGACCGTCGTACCACCGACTGCGCCGCCGGCCACTGATATCGGGGCGGACAAGGTCCAGTCGCTGGCGGCTCCGTTCTATGCCTGTCCAGGCTTCAGCGGGATCGAGCGAACGAACCCGTTGGCGAACCTGTACCGCGACACGTTCGCCTGGGGGCCGTACGCGGCGTACAAGGTCGGCAACGGCGGCGGGAACATCAACTGGCTGGCGAATCCGTACAAGAACGCGAGCTGGTACATGTGGTTGCACTCGCTGCGCTGGCTCGGCAACGGCATCATCGCGGCGGGCCAGGGCGACCTGACCGCGTTGACGCGGGTGAACACGATCGCCTGGGACTGGTACCGCGACAACCCGTACTCGTGGAAGGGCAACGTCGGTGCGTGGGAGTCGACCATGCATCGGACGAACGTGCTGATCTGCCTGCGGCAGGCAATCTTGTCCGGGCTGCAGGTGACCACGGTGCCGACCCGCTACGCGTGGGTCGACGCCGCGCTCCTGAGCCACGCACGATTCCTCACGTACAACTGGAGTGGCGCCTGGAATCACGGCACCGACGAAAGCATCGCGCTGTTCGGTGTCGGCTGCACCTTGAACCGGACCGACTACAAGAACCTCGCGCAGCAACGGTTCGCCCAAGGCATCACGACGTCGATCGACGCGCAGGGCTCGACGAACGAGCAGTCGACCGGGTACGCGGCATTCAACTACTCGCTCTGGGGCCGCGCCATGGCCGTGATGCAGAACTGCGGCGTCTCGACCCGGTACGACGATCGCGACCCGGCGAGCGTTGCTGGCCAAGTGGCTGACCCTGGCGACGACCTCGCTCGGCAAGACCCACCAACTCGGTGACACCGAGCTCCAGGCGACGTACCCGTGGGCGGGAACGCCGATGGAGTACGCCGGATCCCTCGGAACGAAGGGCACGGCGCCGCCGTGGCGCGTCGGGGTCTACTCGGCCGGCTACGTCTTCGGCCGCACCGGCTGGGGGACAGATCCCGCGAGAGGATTCGCCGGCGAATCGACGTACAGCATCAGGTACGGACCGGCGCGGGCGTTCCATGGGCACCTTGACCACACCAGCATCACCTACACGTCCCGTGGCCGGGACATCGTCATCGACGGTGGGTACGCGGCGTACTCGGCCGGAGTGTGGCGGAGCTGGGTCGTCAGCCCGGCCGCGCACAGCGTGATGACGACGCCGCTGGCGAAGGCGACGAACCCGGTGACGAGACTGACCGCGTACGCGGTGAAGGCGAACGCGGAGTCGTACACGTTCACCGATGTGCCGGGGACCGGGATCAGTCGGGTCCGCTCGGTTCTGGTGCTGAAAGACCCGGATCTGATGGTCACCTGGGACCGCGCGTCGGCGACGACCGCACAGGCGTTCCAGACCCTGTGGCATCTGCCGCCGGACCAGCGGGCGACGGTCTACTCCCGGACGACCGCGGTGGCGATGGCGCCGGGTGACACAACCAAGACGATCATGTTCCAGGTCCCGTTCAAGCAGGCATTACCCGCCGGCGCGACCCTGCTCAAGCAGGCCCAGACGAACCCGATCCAGGGCTGGTACTACCCGAGCAGCTACGTCCGCAAGTCCGCGCCGACCCTGATGCTGGCCCGGTCCGGAAAGACGGCGTCGATCCTCTCGTTCGTCGTCCCCGTCCGCTCTACCGGCTCGGTCACCTACATCACCCGGCAGTCCGGCACCACGTTCATCGTCGGCCTCAACGTCGGCGGCCGGCTCGCCACGATCGCCATCTCCGGCGGCGGCTCTCTCTACCGGGTCGGTTAGCCGGCTGGGTCACGGACGACGGTGAGGGCTTCGCGCGCTATCTGCCATTCCTCGTTGGTGGGGATGACGAGCACGGAGACTTCGCTGTCGTCCGGGGAGATGCGGCGGGCTTGGGTCGACGGTGCGGTGTTGAGGGTGTCGTCGATGGTGATGCCGAGGCGTTGCAGTCCGCTCAGGGAGGCTGCGCGGACGTCGGCCGAGTGTTCGCCGACGCCCGCGGTGAAGACGACGGCGTCCACGGTCTCGAGTACGGCGTAGTACGCGCCGACGTACTTGCGGATGCGATGGCAGTAGACGTCGAAGGCCAGGCCGGCGCGCTTGTCACCGTCGGCGCGCAGCCGGATGATCTCGCGGAAGTCACTCTCGCCGGTCAGTCCCTTGAGGCCCGAAGCGGAGTTGAGCGCCCGGTCGATGTCGTCCATGGACATGTCCAGTTCGCGCATCAGGTACGCCGGGACCGCCGGGTCCACGTCACCCGAACGGGTCCCCATCACCAGGCCCTCGAGGGGTGTCAGGCCCATCGACGTCTCGACCGAGCGACCGGCCCGGACGGCGGAGGCCGAGCAGCCGTTGCCCAGGTGCAGGACGATGACGTTCACCTCGGCCGGGTCTCGTCCGAGCAGCCGGGCTGCCTCCTGGGAGACGAACGCGTGCGACGTGCCGTGGAAGCCGTACCGGCGGATCCCGTGCTCCTCCGACCAGGACGCCGGTACGGCGTAGGTATAGGCGTGCGGTGGAAGCGTTTGGTGGAACGCGGTGTCGAAGACGGCGACCTGCGGCAGGTCGGGAAAGAGCCGGCGGGCGACGTGGATCCCTTCGAGATTGGCCGGGTTGTGCAGCGGCGCGAGCGGGACCAGATCGGTCACCTCGGCGATCAAAGCGTCGTCGACCAGTGCCGGAGCGGCGAAGCGGGATCCGCCGTGCACGACGCGATGACCGACCGCGGCGATCTCGACGTCGGCGAGCGACGGCCCGTGTGACTCGAAGGCCTCGATCGCTGCACGCAGGGCGTCCTCTTGGGTCGGGATCTTCCGCGTCGTCTCGGTGTCACCGCCCGGGCCGCGGTGGACGTGGCGTCCCTGGCTCTCGCCGATCCTCTCGGCCAGTCCGGAGGCTGCCGCCTCGCCGGTCCGGGCGTCGACCAGGCTGTACTTCAGTGATGAGGAGCCGGCGTTGATCACGAGGACGTGGTCGCTCATCGGCCGGAGCCTTCGCTGACGCCGGCAGGTGCCTGGGCCTGAACGGCGGTGATCGCGACGGTGTTGATGATGTCCCGTACGGTCGCTCCGCGCGACAGGTCGTTGACCGGCTTCCGCAGACCCTGCAGGACCGGCCCGACCGCGACGGCGTTCGCCGAGCGCTGGACCGCCTTGTAGGTGTTGTTGCCGGTATTCAGGTCGGGGAAGATGAAGACGGTCGCTCGTCCGGCCACGGGGGAGCCGGGCAGTTTGGTCCTCGCCACGGCCTCGTCGATGGCGGCGTCGTACTGGATCGGTCCCTCGACCGGCAGTTCGGGCGCCCGCTCGCGGATGATGGCCGTTGCCTTCGACACCTTCTCGACGTCGGTCCCCGCGCCGGAGGTACCGGTCGAGTACGACAGCATCGCGACCCGCGGCTCCACGCCGAACGCGACCGCCGTCGCGGCCGACGAGATCGCGATGTCCGCGAGTTGCTCGGCCGTGGGATCAGGGTTCACGGCGCAGTCGCCGTACACCAGGACCTGGTTCTGCAGGCACATGAAGAACACCGACGAGACCACTGACACTCCGGGCACGGTCTTGACGGCCTCGAGCGCCGGCCGGATGGTGTGCGCGGTGGTGTGGACCGCGCCGGACACCATGCCGTCGGCGAGTCCGAGCTGGACCATCATCGTGCCGAAGTACGAGACGTCCTGGACCAGCTCGCGGGCCCGGTCCAGGTCGACGCCGCGATGCTGCCGGAGGCGGTGCAGTTCCTCCGCCAGTTGTTCACCGAGGTCGTCGTTCCCGGGATCGACGACCTTGGCCGCGGCGACGTCGACACCGAGGGAGGCCGCCTTCGCGCTGATCGCGACCGGATTGCCGAGCAGGGTCAGGTCGGCGACGCCGCGGCGCAGGAGTACGTCGGCCGCGCGCAGGATCCGCTCCTCCTCACCCTCCGGCAGGACGATGTGCTTGCGGTGGGCAACTGCCTGGTCGATCAGCTGGTGCTCGAACATCAACGGCGTCACCGCGCTGCTGCGGGAAACGGCCAGCTGATCGAGCAGGGCCGTGCCGTCCACGTTCTGGTCGAACAGCGTGAGCGCCGCGTCGATCTTGCGCGGCGACTCCTTGGTCAGCCGGCCGCGGACCGCGGTCAGCGCGGTGGACGTCGACTGGGTGTCGAGGGTGGTCTCGAGGATGGGCAGGGTGACCCCGAGGCCGTCGATCAGTCGCTGGACCTGGGGCGGCATGCTGAAACCGCCGTTGAGGATCACCGTGGAGATCTGCGGGAAGTTGAGTGAGGCATGGGCCATGAGAACGCCGAGGACCACCTCCGGGCGGTCGGCGGCGGTCACCACCGCGGCGCCGTCGAACAACCGGTCGAGCACGTTCGGCATCGTCATCCCCGCGACCACGAGGCCGGTGACCTCCCGGGACAGCAGCGCCGGGTCACCACTGCGGAGGCGTGCGTTGATCGGTGCCATCAGGTCCGCGATCGTGGGCTGGCTCAGCAGCGGCTCTTCCGGGAGCGCGAAGGCCGGTCCGCCGGCGCCTTGGAGCGCCGCGACGGCGTCGGCCAGTCCTCCGGGGTCGACGCGATTGACGACGAGTGCCGCGAGTGAACCATGGTTGGCGTGGAGCTCCCCGACCGCGATGTCGGCGATCGCCCGGAGGTCCCGCGGGCTGCGCCGGAACCCGTTGAGGACGAGCAGGACCGGCGTACCGAGATTGGCGGCGATCTTCGCGTTGTAGGAGAACTCGGTCGGCGTGCCGACATCGGTGTAGTCGCTACCGACCACGAGGACGGCGTCAGCCCGGTCGGCCACCGCGTGATACCGCCGGACGATGAGGTCCATCGCCGCGTCGGGGTTCGCGTGGACCTCGTCGTACGTGACGCCGACGCAGTCGTCGTACTCCAGTTCGACCGCGTCGTGGCCGATGAGCAGATCGAGCACGTAGTCACGCCCGCCGTGCAGGGACGCGTCCGGACGGACGATCGGCCGGAACACACCCACCCGCTCGACCCGGCGCGACAACTGCTGCAGGACGCCGAGCGCGACCGTGGACTTCCCGGTGGATCCCTCCACCGAGGCGACAAGAACGCTGCTCCCCATGCCTGCACCCTAAGTCAGAGCGGTGTGCTGCCTCGCCGACCCACGGGTCAGGCGTGGCCGAGTTGGCTGGTGGTGCGGTCGACGAGGATGGCGGCCGCGTACCGCGGGGTACCGGGCGGTTCGACGTCCGACCAATCGCCGGTGTACTTCCGGGCGATCGTCTTCTCCAGTGCGAACTCCGGGTCTGCGGTCAACCCGTCGATCCGTCCTCGCAGTTCCACGTAGTACGTCGGCTGGGCCGGGTCCACGATCGTGACCGAGATCCGCGGATCTCGGCGGAGGTTGCGCAGCTTCTGCCGGCCCTCCACCAGGCTGATCCGCACCCGCTCACCGTCCCAGTGGAACCACTGTGGCGTCACCTGGGGCTCACCACCCTTGCCGATCGTGCCGACGAACGCGATCGCCGTCGAGGACAGCAGGTCATGGAATTGAACCGGGATCTCCACATTTGCCTCCTGTGCGGGCGTACGACGCTCCGCGTTTCCGACTCCGACGCCCCGAGGCTATCCGGTCGTGGTGGCGTGCAGCGCTTGTGCAGCGTCCGGGGAGTCAGGCTGGCTCTCAGCGGTGAGTCGAGCCGCGGGGAGGAGGGAACATGCCTGTTGCGCCCCTGAAGGAACTCGTCGACGAGGCGCTGGCCAAGGGGTACGCGGTCCCGGCGATCAACGTGGTGGACGAGCTCAGCCTGCGGGCGGTCGTCGACGCGGCGGTCGAGCTGCGGTCGCCGCTCATCGTGCAGACGTCGGTGAAGACGGTGAAATCGGTCGGTCGCGACGTGGTCAAGGCGATGTTCGACGCGACCGTCGGGCCGGTGCCGGTACCGGTCGCGCTCCACCTCGACCACTGTCCCGACCGTGCGGTCATCAGCTCGTGCCTCGCGGCCGGGTGGAACTCCGTACTGTTCGACGCGTCGGCGCTCCCGGTCGAGGAGAATCAGCGTCAGACCGTCGAGGTCGTCGCCGAGGCCAGGACGTACGGCGCCCACGTCGAAGGGGAGATCGAGGGCATCACCGGTGTCGAGGACGGCGTCGGCTCCGACACCGCGTCCGAGCGGCAGTCCCTCGAGATCGCGACCAGGTTCGTGCACACCACCGGCGTCGACGTGTTCGCCCCGGCGATCGGCAACGCGCACGGCATCTATCACTCCTCGCCGGACCTGGACCACCAGCGGATCACCGACCTGGTGGCGGCGACCGGGATCCCGATGGCTCTGCACGGGGGCTCCGGGCTGACCCGTGAGCAGTTCCAGGACCTGATCAGCCGCGGTTGCGCGAAGGTCAACATCTCCACCGCGCTGAAGGTCGCCTACATGACGTCGTCGCTGGAGCATCTCGAGCAGGCGCGGGCCACGGACAAGTGGGACCCGCCGTCGCTGTTCCGCCACATCCACGCCGCGGTGAAGGCGATGACGGTCGAGCACATCGAGATCTTCGGGAGCGGTGGTCAGGCATGACCGCGCTGGTCTTCGACTGCGACGGCGTACTCGGTGACACCGAACGTGACGGACACCTGCCGGCCTTCAACGCGACCTTCGCGCACTTCGGCCTGCCCGTACGGTGGTCCGTCCAGGACTACGGCCGGATGCTCCGGATCGGCGGCGGCAAGGAACGGCTGGCCGTCCTGCTCGACGATCCCGAGATCTGGAAGGCGGCCGGATCCCCGGCGACCGACGAGGATCGCGCCGAGGTGGTCGCGACCTGGCACCGGTTCAAGACCAGGGCGTTCACCGATCTGGTCGCCGCCGGGGTGATTCCGCCGCGGCCCGGCGTACGACGGATCATCACCGAGGCACTGCAGTCGGGCTGGACGGTGGCGGTGGCGTCCACATCGGCCGAGCCCTCGGTCCGCGCCGTGCTCACCGGAGCGGTCGGCACCGAGCTCGCGGCCAGGATCCCGGTCTTCGCGGGCGACGTCGTACCGCGGAAGAAGCCGGATCCGGCGGTCTACGAGCTGGCCGCGTACCAGCTCGCACTGGTCCCAGAGCGCACCCTGGTCGTCGAAGACTCGCGCAACGGACTGCTTGCCGCCACCGGAGCCGGACTGGCGACGCTGGTGACGGTCAGCGGCTACACCCGGGACGAGGACTTCACCGGGGCGGCTCTCGTCGTCTCCAGCCTGGGCGACCCCGACGGCGAGCGGCTCGAGGTCCTCGCGGATCCGTGGGGGATCGGCCCGACCGGTGCGCTCGACCTCGCCGATCTGTCCCGCCTGGCCGGCCGGCGATCGCATCACACCCAAGGAGGCTGACATGACGGACAGCTGGGGAGAGGTCGACCTCGTCGTCACGACGATCATCGACACCTGCCTCGCCAACGAGAAGTACTTCGGCGACCTGGACTCGGTGGTCGGCGACGGCGACTTCGGGTACTCACTGGCCCGCGGGTTCGAGAAGCTCCAGGCGCAGTACGGCGAACTCGACCGGACCGACATCGGCACGTTCCTGAAGAGGGTCGGGATGCTGGTGACGTCCCGGATCGGCGGTACGTCGGGCCCGATCTGGGGGACCGGATTCCTGCGCGCCGGCATGACGGCCGGTACGGCGACCGCCCTGGACGGCGCGACCGTCGTGGCCATGCTGCGCGCCGCCGTCGCGGGCATCATGGCCCGCGGCAGCGCCGAACTGGGGGACAAGACCCTCCTCGACGCGTTGGTCCCGATGACCGACGCCATCGAGGAGTCGCTCGCGGCGGGGGCGAGCAGTGACGAGGTCGTCGACCGGGCCGCGGCTGCGGCCCGGTCAGCCGCCGACGCGACGGCGGGCCTGGTCGCGAAGCGCGGCCGCGCCGCCTACACCGGCGAGCGAAGCCGCGGATCCGTCGACGCCGGAGCCACCGCCGTCGCCGTGCTCATGGAGCAGATCGCACAGAACTGGAAGGGGAGGCAGTCACGATGAAGAAGTTCGTCAACGATCCCAAGAACTACGTGCCGGAGATGCTGCAGGGCATCGCCCTGGCCAACCCCGACACGCTGAAATACGTGCCGGACTACAACCTGATCATGCGCACGGACGCGCCGCGCGACGACAAGGTCTCGATCGTTCAGGGCTCGGGATCCGGACACGAGCCCGCTCACGTGATGGCGGTCGGCAAGGGCATGCTCGACGCCGCCTGCCCCGGTGACGTCTTCGCGGCCCCGCCGATGGAGTACGTGTACGAGACGACGAAGCTGCTCGCGTCCGAGAAGGGCGTCCTGCTGCTGGTGAACAACTACACCGGCGACCGGATGGCGTTCGACATGTCGCAGGAGCTGAGCGCGGCCGACGGGCTCAACGTGCGCACCCTGATCATCGACGACGACGTGTCGGTCAAGGACTCGACGTACACGGTCGGCCGGCGCGGGGTGGCCGGCAACTTCTTCGTGATGAAGGCAGTGGGCGCGGCGTCCGAACAAGGCGCGGACCTGGACGAGCTGGTCCGGATCGGCGAGAAGGTCAACTCGGTCACCCGGACGATGGGGATGGCGCTGACCGCGTGTACGCCGCCGGCCAAGGGCTCCCCGCTGTTCGACCTGGGCGACGACGAGATGGAGATGGGGGTCGGCATCCACGGCGAGCCGGGCCGCAGTCGCGAGAAGCTCGCGTCCGCCAACGAGATCATCGACCAGATGCTCGAGGCGGTCCGGTCCGACCTGCCGTACGAGGCCGGTGACGATGTCGCGCTGATGATCAACGGGCTGGGCGGTACGCCGATCAGCGAGTTGTACCTGCTCTACGGCCGGGCCCACCAGGTGCTCACCGATCAGGGCATCAACGTACGGCGCAACTACGTCGGGGAGTACTGCACGTCGCTCGACATGGCCGGCGCGTCGGTCACCTTGGTCAGGCTCGACGACGAGATCGACGGTCTGTTGTCGGCGCCGGCCGAGATCGCGATCCGGGTGTTCTGAGTTCGAGGGGACCGGAGGCGTTGCCTCAGCCCTCGGTCCCCGCCGGCCCCAGCCCGTAGTCCACCCGTAGCCGACCCACCTCGGATCGGGCCGCGGCCCACAAGGGAGACGTCGGCGAGAGCAGCGTCAGTTGGTGCTCCCACGCGCCCAGGTCGTTGACACCGGCGTACGAACGGGTCCACGCCACGACCAGATCGATGTCGTGCGTCTTCAGTACGGCGGCCCGGATGCGGTTCTCGAGGCGGTTCCGCGAGGCCACCACGCCGGGTGCGTCGGACTGCGGCAGCAACGGGCCCGACATAACGTCGTACTGCCGAGGACAGCAGGTGGGAGTCGAGGTCGTCGGCTGTCTCGAGCCAGTCCGCGGCGACGTCGCGCCGGAGCCGGTAGGGCCGGGACTCGACGATGTCGGCACCGAGGAGAGCGCGGAGGCGGGTGACCTCGCCGCGGAGCGAGGAGCGGTGGTCGGCCTCGCCGTACAGGGCGTCCGACAACTCTTCGGCGGTCAGACCCTCGGGGTGCTCGGCCAGCAGGACGATGATGTCGCTGTGCCGCCGGCTGAGCCGGAGATCGTGGCCGTCGACACGCACCTCGGCGTCCGGCCGTCCGAGCGCGGAGATGCGCAGTCGATGCCCCGTATCGCCCGCCAGTTTGCGAAGGATCGTCAGCCGGCCGAGCTCGGCCTCGGCCATGCGGGCTGCTGCCCGGACGAGCGCCAGCGACTGTGGTGAGCTGGCGTCGGCGCCGCCGGTGATGTCGACGACTCCGAGTACTCGCTGTGTCTCCGGGTCGTAGATGGGCGCGGCGGCGCACGACCACGGCTGCACCAGGAGCGTGAAGTGCTCCGCCGACCGGATCTGGACCGGCGCGGCCACCTCCAAGGATGTGCCGAGGGCGTTGGTACCGACCTGCCGTTCGGCCCACCACGCGCCCTCGCTGAAGTGGATGCCGTCCGCCGCGCGGAGCACATCGGGGCGTCCGCACACCCACAGCAGCCGGCCGTCGCTGTCGCCGACCGCCATCACGCAGTCACTGTCCACAGCGGCCCGGCCGAGTACGTCGTACAGCATCGGGAAGACGGCCGACAGCGCGTGTTCGGCTCGGTAGGCGGCCAGTTCGTCGGCGCGGAACGCGAACGGGGCCGCGGTGTCGGATCGGAGGCCCGCGGCGGCCGACCGGTTCCAGGAGGCAGCGACCAGCCCCCGAACATGCGGCCCCCCGCCTTCGAGGAACTCCTCGTGTCGGCGATGCAGCCACCGGTCGATGGACTCCACCGTTCCAGGGAACTGCCGAACCTTACGAATGTCCAGCGTCGACGGTTCGGGTGACGACCCAGCGGTGTGGGGAGATGGGCCTGGTGCGGGTGAATCCGTGGTTCTCGAAGACCGCCATGGGGCCGGTGTGGAGGAACGATCCCGAGACGGTTCGGTCGTCGGTCTCCTCGGGGTAGCCCTCGACGGTGCCGCCGCCGTGGCGGGCGATCTCGGTCAGCGCGCCGCCGAGCGCCGCGGCGGCCACTCCGCGTCCGCGGAGTCCCTTGCCGGTGAAGAAGCAGGTGATGCGCCAGTCCGGCAGAGTGGTCAGGCCCTTCTCGTACAGTCGCCGGCTCTTGATCTCAGGAAGCTCCTCAGCGGAGCCGAACTGGCACCAGCCCAGGCAGCGATCGTCAGCGAACACCAGCGCGGCATGCGTCCGGCCCTCGGTGACGCGCTGCTCCTTCTCGGCGCGATTCTGTGCCGCGGTCCGCTCCTTGCCGAGCTTGACATGGAAGCCCATGCACCAGCAGCCGCCCCAGACACCGTTGTTCGCCTCGACCAGTTGCGCGAACGCGGGCCAGGTGTCGGCGTCCAGAGGCCGAACCGACAGCTCAAGAGGGGTCGCCGCCTTCGCACTGCTCACGAAATCTCCTCGGTCAGCTCGTCCGGCCGCCGCTACCAGCTTCCGCGATGGTCGGGGACGAGCAGGGTCAACGGGATCATCAGCAGCAGGATGGCGGCGAAGACGACGAAGCTGTAGGCCTGGGCGGCTCCGGGGTCGGCGGAGTGGGTCAGGATCGTGGTGGTGACGGAGATGGCGACGATCCCGCCGGACTGGCGGAACATCCCGCGCAGCCCGGCGATCGCGGAGATCTGGTCCGGGGCCAGTTGCAGGCTGGCGTTGTTCGAGGCGGGGATGGACAGACCCATCCCGATCCCGGTGATCCCCGCGGCCAGCGCCAGCCAGGCGTACGGCGTGAGTCCGTGCGGGGCCAGCGACATCAGGATCATGCCGCCCGCGACCAGCACGAAGCCGCCGATCATCGGGGCCCGAAGGCCGGTACGGCGGAGGGCGAACACCGCCAGACCGGCGACGCAGATCATCCCGACGGCCCGTGCGGTGAGCAACGTCCCGGCCTGGAGGGGCTGGATGCCGTACCGCGATTCGGCGTACAGCGGGACGAGTGCGCCGAAGCCCAGCATGGCCGCGCCGAACAGGAAGTTGATCGTGTTCATCGCCCCGAAGCCGTGTCCGCGCAGCAGGCTGATCGGGATGAACGGCGCCGCGTGCCGGTTCGCGTGCCGGACGAACAGGACGCCGAGCGTGAGGGCGATCACCATGGCCGCGATGAAGGGTGGATCGGTCGGCTCCGCGCCGATGCCGCCGAGTGAGCTGATGCCGTACATGCCGAAGAGCAGGGTCAGCGCCAGCAGGACGGCGCCGGTGCCGTCCACCCGGGCGGCGGTCTTCGGCGTACTGCGCGGGATGAACCGCAGGCCCAGTGCGATCAGCAGCAGGCCGATCGGCACGTTCACGATGAAGATCTCGCGCCAGGACCAGTAGGTGACGATGATGCCGCCGATGATCGGGCCGATGATGCCGCCGATCGGGAAGATCGAGGTGAACATGCCGATCGCCCGGTCCCGGTCGCGACCGAACTGTTCGGCGACGATGCCGGTGGCGGTCGGCATGAACGCGCCGCCGCCGATCGCCTGGAGGGCGCGGAACACCACCAGGAGGTAGATGTTGTCGGCCAGACTGCAGCACAGGGAGGCGACGGTGAACAGGACCGCGGCGCCGAGGAAGATCCGCTTGCGCCCGAACTGGTCTCCGAGCCGGCCGGCCAGTGGCATGACGATGATCTGGCCGAGTGCGTAGACGGTGATCGTCCAGCCGCTCCAGGTCAGCTCTGCGCCCAGGTCGCCGCGGATGGCGTTGAGCGCAGTCGCCACTATGGTCTGATCGATCGAGGCCATCAGCAGGGCGATCGCGACGATGCCGAAGACGATCCGCCGGTGAGCCAGTGGCTCGTCGGTGGCCGGCTCGGAGATCACTGGGGGTGAACTCGGCGGTTCCATCGATGAATACACTACATTGCTTGCTGGCAGGCAATAAAGGGATGACATGACTGACACCGAGACGTTGAGCAAGCTTCGTGGCGTGATCTCCAAGCTGGCGCGGGAGCTCAACGCGACGGCGACCGACGAGGGGCTGACGCCGACGCAGGCCTCCGTGCTCGGCCTGATCGCCTTCCGCGGTCCGCTCGGCCTGACCGAACTGGCGCAGCTCGAGGGGCTCAACCCGACCATGCTGTCCCGGGTGGTCGGCAGGCTCACCGAGCTCAGCCTGATCCAGCGCGACCCGAACCCGGACGACCTGCGCGCGGTCCGGGTCGAAGCGACCGACGCGGGCCGGCAACTGCACGAACGCGTCAAGCTGCTCCGCACGGAAGCGCTCGGCGCGTGCCTCGACCAGCTGCCGGAGAAGTCCGCCCGGACGATCATCGACGCACTTCCGGCCCTCGACGAACTCGCCCAGACCCTCCGCGCACGACGCTGACGCGCGCCGGCTTCTCGTACGTCGTCATGGTCCGGCAACCCTTGCCGGCAGTAGAGGTCTGTCGACCCGGACGCGGCCGGAGTACGCTCGACCGGTGACGCCCAGCCGTTCAGGCGCCGGGTTGATTGGGCGGCGAGACGAGTGTCAGGTGCTCGACGACCTCTTGGAGGGCGCCAGGGCCGGGCGTAGTAGTGCCCTGGTCTTGCGCGGCGAAGCAGGGATCGGGAAGACCGAACTGTTGAGGTACCTCCTCGAGCGTTCCACCGGATGCCGCACGGTGCGGGCTGCCGGCGTGCAGTCCGAGATGGAGCTGTCCTACGCCGGCCTGCACCAGCTGTGTGCCCCACTGCTCACCGGCTTCGAGCACCTCCCCGGGCCTCAACGAGACGCGCTCGCCACGGCGTTCGGTCTCCGCACCGGGATTGCGCCCGACCGCTTTCTCGTCGGCCTGGCCGTGCTCAGCCTCCTCGCGGACGCCGGCGGGAACCAGCCGCTGGTCTGTCTCATCGACGACGCGCAGTGGCTTGATCAGGCATCGGCACTGACGTTGGCGTTCGTCGCCCGCCGGCTGCTCGCGGAATCGGTCATGCTTGTCTTCGCCGTCCGCGAACCCACACCTGACCAGACTCTCGCCGGCCTCCCCGAGCTGCCCGTCAAGGGGCTCCATGAGCGCGACTCCCGAACCCTTCTCGACTCGGTCGTCACCGGTCCGCTCGACCAGCGGGTGCGCGACAGCATCGTCGCCGAGTCGCGCGGTAACCCACTGGCCCTGCTCGAGCTGCCCCGCGGGTGGGCCGCGGCGGAGCTGGCCGGCGGCTTCGGGAATCCCGGCGCGTGGCCCTTGTCGAGCCAGATCGAGACGGAGTTCCTCCGCCGCGTCGAGTCGCTCACGGCCGAGACTCGGCGCCTGATGTTCATCGCAGCCGCCGATCCGGTCGGCGACGTGAGGTTGTTGCAGCGGGCGGCCGAGCGGTTGGGCATCGACGTGGACACCGCCGCAGCTGACGCCGCTGAGCTGATGACCCTCGACCACGGCGTGCGCTTCCGGCATCCGCTGGTGCGCTCGGCAGTGTACCGAGCGGCATCCCTGACCGACCGCCGGAACGCACATCGGGCGCTGGCGGAGTCGATCGAGGCCGATATCGATCCCGATCGCCGGGCCTGGCATCTTGCCCAGGCCGCGCCAGGTCCCGACGAGGACGTCGCCGTGGAACTCGAGCGTTCGGCAGAGCGGGCCCAGGCGCGCGGCGGTATCGCGGCGATGGCCGCGTTCCGCGAGCGCGCGGCGGAGCTGACGCAAGATCCCGCCCGCCGCTCGCAGCGCGCCCTCGAGGCGGCCCAGGCGAAGTTCCAGGCCGGGGCTTTCGGGCCGGCGGCCGCTCTCCTCGCGACGGCGAAGACCGGACCGCCCAACGAGCTCACGCGCGCACGGATCGACGTACTGCATGCCGGGATGGCGTTCGCGCAGGGCCGAGGCCTGGAGGCCCCTCCGCTGCTGCTCGCCGCCGCCCGCCGACTCGAGCAGCTCGACGTGGCGCTCGCGCGTGAGACCTACCTGGAAGCGGTTTCGGCGGTCATCTTCGCCGGCCATCTGGCGCGCAACCCAGGGTGGCGGGAGGTGGGCGAGGCGGCGCGCGGCGCGCCGCCGGCGCCGCTGCCGCGCGCGCCCGACCAGTTGCTGGATGCCCTGGCCGTGCGGCTCACGGACGGCCACGCGGCCTCGATGCCGATGATCGAGCGAGTCCTCAGGACGTTCTGTGACGAGGACGTCCCCGTTCAGGAGTCGCTGCGCTGGCAGCTGCTTGCCGGGGTCATCGCGGCGGATCTCTGGGACCTCGATCGCTGGCACCTGGTGGCGGCCCGGCACGTGACGATCATCCGTGAAGCCGGCGCGCTCAGCGAGCTCCCGCTGGCACTCGACTCGTCCGCCGTCACGTATGTCTTCGCCGGCGAGCTGACGACGGCGGCGTCGGTGATCGAGGAAGTACGAACGGTGAGTGCGGCGATCGGAAGCAACCAGCCGCCGTTCGGTGCGCTCGCACTGGCTGCCGTTCGTGGCCGCGAGCGCGAGGCGCGCACCCTGATCGACGGCACGATCAGCGCGGCGCTGCAGTACGGCCAGGGCCTCGGGGTTGTCGTCGCGCACTACCACGACGCGGTGCTCTGCAACGGCCTCGGGCGATATGAGGAGGCATTGACTGCGGCCCAGGCGGCAGCCAGACACCAGTACCAATTCGGCGCGCCGCAATGGGCGTTGGCCGAGCTGGTCGAGGCAGCCACCCGGATCGGCGCGTCCGAGCCGGCGTCAGACGCGGTCGAGCAGCTCGCTGAGGCGACACAGGTCAGCGGCACCGACTGGGCGCTCGGTGTGGAGGCGCGCTCGCGCGCCCTCCTCAGCGAAGGCGCGGCTGCGGAGAGCCTCTACCGTGAGGCGATCGAGCGGCTCTCCCGGACCCGCGTCCGCGTCCACCTGGCGCGTGCCCATCTCCTGTACGGCGAGTGGCTGCGCCGCGAGAACCGCCGCGTCGACGCTCGTACGCAACTGGACACCGCCCACGAGATGCTGAGCCAGTTCGGCGCCGACGCGTTCGCCGAACGGGCGCGTCGCGCGCTGCAGGCGATGGGAGCGAAGGTGGGCAGAAGCACCGTCGCGACGTCCACGGCTCTCACTGCTCAGGAGGCGCAGATCGCTCGTCTCGCCGGCGACGGGCTCACCAACTCCGAGATCGGCACCAGGTTGTTCCTCAGCCACCACACGGTCGAGTGGCACCTCCGCAAGGTGTTCTCGAAGCTCGGCATCGCCTCCCGCCGGGAGATCTCCGCCGTGCTGCCCGAGGACGCGGCGACCTCGGCCTAGCCTCGCGAGCTCATCAGGTCTCCTGGCCACTGTGCTGGCCCGGCTGCTGCTGCGAGGCGGCCTGGTCCTGGACGTGGTACTCGTTGAGCAGCCTTTGCTCTTCGTCCATGCCGGGGAAGGGGAAGAAGACCACATGACGGCGCCGCCGAAGTCGCGCTGGAGGTCGGCCGTTCCCGACGCTGGCCTGGAACATGGTCGTTCCACCCGAGGTCAGGGGCGCGTTGATCTCGCGCGAGATCGACGGCGACGACGTCCTGGTACGACGGCGTCGGTCACGTCGGTCGCGTTCCGGTTGCTGCCGCGTCGGATCGGGTCCAGATCTATCGCGTGTCCAAGAACGGCGTCGGCTGGCGGGTGGTCCGCAGGGCTGCGCTCTCGGCGCACCTGAACGCGGGCTGGCGACTGGATGGGCCGCTCGGGTACGTCTGGACGCACAAGTAGTCATCGAGAGAACGGCCCCTGCCGAGGGGCCGTTCTCTTGCCCGGCGTGCGATCTGGCTACAGCTGGATGTCGAACGAGGGCTGATGGTCGTCGAGCACCTGCACGTCGATCAGGCCCGGATGTTGTGTTGCCGCCGCCTGGGCTTCTTTGATGGCTGCTCGCAGGGCTTTCCGGCGGCTGGGGATGGTGCGGTTCGCGGAGCAGTTGAACGAGATCGTGAACGGACCGGGCACCTTGAGCCGGGACGCGACGATCGTCGCGACGACCCGCGGATTGGGGTTGCCGTGGGCACCGTCGCCGCAGAACACGTAGTGGTCGGCGAGCACCCGGTCAGCGAACTTCTTGCTCAGGTTGTTCTCCGAGCCGTGGTGCTGGACCTTGACGAGGTCACAGCGGAACGGCCCGTCGTCCAAGCGGCCGGCGGCCGTCAGACCCTGGAGAAGCTCGTCTTCGGCAGCATCGCCGGTGAGCAGGCAGGTCTTGCCGGCTTCCTCGGCGAGCAGCGTGATCGAGGCCCGGTTGGGCGGTGTCACACTCGACGACTTGGCCTTCTCGATGATCTCCGCCGCGGTACCGATCGAGTGGATGAGGGCTTCGGCCTCGCCGACCGAGGTTGGCCGGCCGGCGAGCAGCAGGTCTTCGAGAGCGAGACTCTGCCCGTCGCCGTTGTGAGGCCGGGCCGGACCTCCCTGACCGAGGAGGTGCTCGAGCCAGTCGCGCCATTCGTCCCGCAGCTTCTTGACGTGTTGCTCGGCCGGTCCCAGAACCGTCAGCGTCATGCTCCCGATGCGCTTGGTTTGCACGGGATCGCGCAGCCGGACGAGTTTGTTCTTGAAGCCCTTGTTGCGGGTGACCGGCGTCTGATCGTCGGCGAGGCTCATCAGTTCGACACCGTCGGTGATGCTCTCGGCGAGGTCGGCGATGGACGTGATCGCGATCCGTGCCGCACCGGTACTCTCTCTCACGCTGTCAGGGGCGAGTTCGACGGCCTCGGACATCTGCAGGGCAAGAGCATTGATCGGCCCGGCCAGATCGCCGAGCTGCGCTCGCCACGAGTTGTGCCACAGCCCACCGATCTCGGGCGGACGAGGGCGTTTGGGTTTCGGGAACGCGGGGTTGTTCCCCTCCCCGACCTGGAAGTCGTGCACCACCCAGGCTGCGACGTCCCGCAGCAGCGAGATGATTCCCGAGATGTGGTCGGCGTCGATGTGGCTGACGACCACGAGGTCGAGCGGCGTACCCGCGCCGGCCAGACCCTGAAGCACGGGGTGCGTGTGCGACTCGAAACTGGTCATTCGCCCGCCGTCCACCAGAACGTGGCGCCCGTCCGCCGAGGTGAGCAGGAGACAGTCGCCGTCCTTGGCGAAGAACACTTCGAGCTTCATTTCGCCTTCTCCACCATGTCCGCGAACTCTGCCGTAGCCCGCACGCACGCGGTGGCGTCGATCAGGCCGAAGCCGGTGTCGTTGCGCCAGCCGAAGGTCTGTCCGGGAAGCGGTGCCGACGTCGAACGCATGATCCCCTGGATCTGTGCGGAGGTGAGGCCGGGCCGGATCCCCAGCATCAGCGCGGCAACGCCGCAGACGTACGGGCTGGCCATACTGGTGCCGGTCATCTCGATCCACCGGGACTCGCTGTCGAACGCCCTGGCGGCCACCACAGCGGTACCGTTCGCGGCGATATCGGGCTTGGGCCGGCCGTCCCGGGTCGGACCGCGACTGGAGGTGACATGCGCGGCGTTGCGATCGATGTCGGCGTTCGCGACGGCCAGAAGGCGCTCGGCGCAGGCCAGCGAGCCGATCATGCGGTCGTCGGTGTACGAGCCGGGTGCGAAGTACGACGGATAGCGCCACTGCTTCTGGGATCCCGGCAGGCGGCGTGGATCGTCGCGCTCTATCCAAGCGTCGAAGCTGCCGTCGCGCACGACCACTCCGGTGAGGCGGATACGCCACTCCCCGGAGGCAATCGGACCCAGTTGCTGCCTACCGTCCGGCGTGTCCGGCCCGAAGAACGGTGAGAGGAGCACCGAGATCCGGTTGAGCCCGTTGGCGGGGTGATAGGCCTCGTTGTACACGCTCAGAACCGTGCCGTTGTCCAGGGCCTCGTTCCGGATCATCTGGCCGAGACTGATCGGCTGGAGCCAGGGCCGTCCGGGCGGCTTGACCTCGACGTCGAAACGGTCCTGCGGGCCGTACCAGATTTCGAGTTCGTTCTCGGAGAGGTCCTGTACGCCGTCTCCGCCGACGATCCAGCCGAGTTCGTGCCGCAGGTTGGTCGCCGGGATCCGCCCGCCCGCGTGGATCCGGCCTTTGACATGGCCCCGGTCGGTGGGCGAGCCGGGCTCGACCTGGCCCGCGTTGCCGGCGGCGACGGCCACGCATCTGCCGCGAGTGGCCAGCGCATTGTCGATCCATCGGGCCATGGCGCTCGAGGTGTCGTGGGCATGCCCGTTGGTCCCCAGGCTGATGTTGATCGACAGCGGGAGAGGTGTGGTGTCCTTGCCGAGTCGCGCTGCGAGTTCGATCAGGTACTCGACAGCGTCGGCGATGCGCGTGGAGTCGTAGAAGCTCGACGCTGCGACAGTGTCCTCCGGGCGCAACGCCAGCAGGACGCCGGCGATGACCGCCTTGCGGGCCACCCCGCTGTTGCCGGCGGCGATCGATGCCACATGGGTGCCGTGCGACCCCGCCACCATCTGCGACTGAGGCTCGAGGCCGGCGGCGGCCATGTTCCGGCGGCGCGCACCCTCGATGGCCGCGTTCATGTGATCACGGCGAATCTCCGACCCGTAGTTCAAGTCGGCGTACCGCCCCGGTGTCGCGTCGGCCGGCGAGGGGCGTGTGGTGCCCGCCTGGTCCCAGACGGCAGCCCAGCGAGTCTCGCCACGTTCGTCCAGGAAGTCCGGGTGGGCGAAGTCGAACCCGCCGACATCGATGATCCCGACCAGGACATCCCTGCCGTCCTGGTGGCGAGCACGCTCCGCCTTCACCCGTCGCGAATCGCCCGGACCTTGCGGGCCGTCGCGGCCGAGCGTCGGCTCCGGTCCCCGCAGAGCCTGGCCGGGTTCGATGTATGCGACGGCGGGATTGGCCAGCAGGTCTCGCACGTCCTTCGCGGCGATCTCGACCACGCCGGTGTCGAGCTTCCAGCGCGACCGATCCGCCTGACTGTCCACCGCCTCGATGGCCCGCTGACGGACCTCCGGCGTCAGGTCCCGATCGAGCTTGACGAAGAGGCTGAAGACCACGCGCTCCGATTGCGCTTCCGCCGTACGTCCGGCCACAAGATCGGCCACCTCCGCCGGCGACAGAACCGAGATCAGCTGTGCTCCCGCCTCCGGCTGTGGCCCGACGACCCCGTCCTCTGCCAGGGCCACCGACGGGCACTGCGCCGCCCGCGTCTGATTGACCTGGTCCGAACCGCCCAGGAAGACGTCGAGCTTCGGCGACAACCGTGGATTCAGCGACCTGATTTCCGGCGCGTCCATAGCACCCCCTGAGATATCCGCCCCAACGCGCTACAAGTCGAGCATGGACCTCATCCCGTCAACGAGATAGGTCCGGGCTGCTGGATGACGCCGTACAGGTCGTACTGGATGGTGCCCTGGGCCTGGAGGTCGCGGCCGTCGGAAGCAGGCTTCCGTCGGCTGTTAGATCGCCTGCGCGGCAGATCGGCGGCTGTTTCGGAGGGTGGACACGCTGACGGCTAGTGTCCAGATGCTCCATAGGGCGCCCATGCTGGCGGTGGTGCCCCAGCCTTGGGCGCTGTAGAAGTCGGCGGCGTTGTCGCCGAAGTAGAGCGCCGGTACGAACGCCAGGTTGATGAGCGCCAGAACAACAGCCGAATAGCCCACCCACCGTCGCAGCAGGCCGAACCGGAGAACTGCGATCGCAAGGGCAACGAGGAAGAGCACCATCAGCAGCCGGGAGATCGTGCCCTGCATGAGGTACTGCGCGGCACCGAACGGACCCTCCGTCGTGGTGTCGATGTCGTCGTCCACCGAGATCGCCGCCCCCGCTTCCATGGACTGTGGGACGAAGACCATCGCCACCCAGAGCAGGCCGGCCGACTGGAGCACGGACCCGAGCCACTGATTGCCTGGCGCAACTTGACTCAGCAGCTGCCGGTTGCACCCGATGATCCTGGTTGCTCCGGGGTGTTCGGTGGCTTATGGTTGCGCAAACGATTGAGCATCGTCAAAGGGGGAGTGGGTGCCGGCTGTGGAGCTCCCGTTGGCGGGCTTGGTGGTGCTGGACTTCAGTCAGTTCCTGGCCGGTCCGGTCGCCGCGCTCCGGCTCGCCGACCTCGGTGCGCGAGTGATCAAGATCGAGCGTCCGGTGACCGGCGAGATCGGCCGGACGCTCGCGTTCGCGGGCAGGTGGGCGGACGAGGACACGCTCTCGTTCCACAGCATGAACCGCAACAAGGAGGCCGTCGTTGCCGACCTCAAGGATCCCGGCGACCTCGACCGGGTGAAGCGTCTCGTCGCGCGCTCCGACGTACTGATCCACAACTTCCGGCCCGGTGTGATGGAGCGCCTCGGGCTCGACTACGAGTCCGTGCGGGCGCTCAACCCAGGGCTCGTGTACGCCGCCGCGTCCGGGTACGGCGCCGAGGGTCCGTGGGCCGCCCGTCCGGGACAGGACCTTCTCGCGCAGTCCGTATCGGGCCTGACATGGGTGAGCGGCACTGACCGCCCGGTGACCGTCGGACTCTCGCTCGCCGACCACCTGATGAGCTGCCACCTGGCCGAGGGCGTCACCGCGTTGCTGGTGCGCAAGGCTCGCACCGGCTGTGGCGGACTGGTCGAGACCAGCCTGCTCGAGGGCATGCTCGACCTGCAGTTCGAGTTGCTCACCACGCGTCTCAACGACCCGACCATGACGCCGTCGCGTGGACCGCACTCCGCGCACGGCTACCTGTCCGCGCCGTACGGTCTCTACCCGACGGCCGACGGCTACCTCGCGATCGCTATGACGCCGGTCGACCAACTGGGCCGACTACTGGGTGACGACGACCTGGCGGCGTACGACGACAGCGATCGGTGGTGGACGGAACGCGCGCAGATCGAGCGACTGATCGCCCAGCGGCTCGCGACTGCCGGCACCGAGCACTGGCTCGAACTCCTGACCGCCGCCGGCGTCTCGTGCGCGCCGTTGCCGACCCTCGACGAGTTGCTCGCTTCGCCGGCGTTCGCCGCGCTCGAGATGACGCAGACCGTCGAGCGGCAATCGGTGGAGCCGGGCGGTGCGCCGCTGCGGCTGACCGTGGCGCGGAGCCCGATCCGCATCGACGGCGAGGTTCTTCGCAGTCGCCGGGCCGCGCCGCGACTGGGAGCCCAGGGATACCTGCGCGACGGCGCCGACCCGCTCGCCGATGAGCCCGCGGTCTGACCACGGCGAGTCCGCGAGGTCTGGTACGGCGGGCCGCGGAAACGTCAGTAGGCTGGGCGCCATGGCCACCCTGGGTGACGTCGCCGCACGGGCCGGCGTCTCGATCTCCGCGGTGTCCCGGGTGCTCAGCGACGCCCCGGACGCGCGGGTGAGCGAGGCCACCCGGCGGCGGATCGTCGAGGCGGCGGGCGACCTGCGCTACCGGCCGAACTTCGCCGGCCGGGCACTCAAATCCGCGCGTACGCAGGTCGTCGGCCTGGTCGTACCGGACATCACCAACGCGCTGTTCACCGAGCTGATGCACGGCGCGGAGGACGAGGCCGCCGAGCGCGGGTACACGGTGCTGCTCGGCCGTTCGGACGACGTACGTCCGGGCAATGAGGTCATCGCGCGCCTGATCGGCGAGGGACGCGTGGACGGCATGGCCCTGCAGATCGGCGATGGGGTGTCGCCCGCGGGGCTGTCCGACCTGCTTGCGTCACCGGCGCCGATCGTGCTGGTGAACTCCGCCAGCCCGGGCCATGCCGGCTCGGTCACGCTCGACGACCAGCGCGGTGCGCGCATCGCGACCGAGCATCTGCTCGAGCTGGGGCACGAGCGGATCGCGTTCGCCAACGGACTGCCGCGGTCGTTCACGGCGAAGCGGCGGCACATCGGGTACAAGGAGGCGCTCGCCGCGGCGGGTGTGAGAGTGCCGAAGGGGTACGAGACCAGGGTCGGCTACACCGTCGACAACGGGCGTACGGCGCTGCGCCGGTTGATCGCGCTCGATCCGGTGCCCACAGGCATCGTGGTGGCCAACGTCAACGCTGCCGTCGGCTTGCTGGGGGAGGCACGCAAGGCGGGGATCAAGGTCCCGGACGACCTGTCCGTCGTCACAGTCCATGACTCCTGGACCGCGGAGAACACCTGGCCTCCGCTGACCGCGGTGAGAATGCAGTTCTACACCGTCGGGCGGACCGCCGTGCGGAGTGTGATCCGGCGCATCGAGACCGGCGAGACAGCCGACGAGGTCGTCACCGACCCACCGCCGGAACTCGTCATCCGCGAATCCACGGCCCACCCACCCCGTCGCCGCTGACCGCCCCGTCGGGGGTTATGTCGACCCTCCGGGAAAGTCCGTGCGCAAACGATTGACCACCTGCCGCCGTGCGGTCTAGCGTCTGCTCCAACGTTTGAGCAGATGACCTGTCGATCGCCTGCTCGGACCGCCGTCACCGCCCCAGAAGGAGTCCGTCATGAAGTCAGCCGGTGCACGTTCCGGGACCAGGCGCACCGTCGTCGCCGCGACGCTTGCCTGCGCGGCCGCCCTGCTGACCGCCTGTGGCTCCTCGGCCGGTGGCGCCGGCGCCGATGTGAAGCAGACCGACTCCGGCGGTGCCATCACGATCTGGGTCGACCCGCCGCGAGTCCCCGCCGCGAAGGCCTTCAAGAAGGCCTACCCGGACATCAAGATCACGATCAACCAGATCGACGGCACCGTCGGCGGCAAGTCGCTGCAGCAGCAGTTCGCCCAGTTCAACCAGGCCGGCAAGGGCTGGCCGGACGCGATCTTCTTCCCGTCCAACGACGACATCGCCTGGGCGTCCGGCGCGCAGATCAACTACGCCGCCGACCTGACCGACCTGGTGCCCGGACGTGATCAAGGGCTACGACCCGGCGGTGATCGCGCCGTGCAACATCGACGACAAGATCCGCTGCCTGCGCAACGACGCCGCGCCCGACGTGTTCTGGTACAACAAGAAGTTCTTCGAGGCCAGACGGCTACACCCCGCCCAAGACCTGGGAGGAGTACGGCGACGCTCGCGGTCGAGATCGCCGAAGGAGCACCCGGGCAAGGTCAGCGGCTTCATCGGCGACGCCTACGCCCCCGACCGCTACCTGTGGGCCTAGCGGCTGCCCGACGAACGCACCGGCTCAGTCCGAGACCGAGGTCCACATCGACCTCGACGGACCCCAAGTGCCAGCGGGCGAAGGAGCTTGCTCGCCAAGATGGTCGACGGCGAAGGCGGTCTCCGACGCTCGGCATCTTCGACGCCGACGCCGCGAAGGTCGGCAAGGATCTCGTCATGAGCCCCGGCGCCGCCTGGTGGGGCGACTACCTGTTCCGTCAGACCTGGAAGATCCCGGCCGGCCAGATGACCGCGGTCGACGCCGCTGAGCTGGCAGGGCGAGAGCAAGCCGGCCACCGGGAACGAGGGCGGCGGCCTGTGGGGCGTCTCGCAGCCACATCACCGGCAAGCAGCTGGAGAACACGCTCACGTTCGCCGAAGTTCGTCGCCACCGACCCGCGGTGGCAGGTCGAGCTGTCGACCGGACTGCCGGCGTACGGCGCCGGTCCAGGACGCGTGGGCGGCGAAGCAGGCGAAGCAGAAGTACTTCGCCGACAACGACGACGACGTTCGCCGCGATGAAGGGCGCGACCGCCTACGTCCAACCCGACCACGCCTACACTGCTCTACAACACCGGCAGCGTGTGGACCGAGACGATGGCCGCCGGCCTGGTCTCCGGCAAGAGCGTCGACCAGGCGTGGAGCGGGTTCAGCGACGAGCTCGGCCAACCAGGCCAAGGCGATGGGCTACACCGTCAAGTAGTCCGAACCACGCAAGACGAGGAGTGCCTCGCATGACGACCGCGCTGACGGACAGGCGCAGTTCGACTGTCGCCGGTGCCGCGGGTGAACACACCCGACGCGGCCAAGGTCGTCCCGGCCCAGTCGAGACCAGCGGGAGCCTGGCTCCTGTTGGCGCCGTACGTCGTCCTGCTGCTCGTCGGCGGCATCATGCCGGTGGGCTACGCGGTCAAGACAGCGCTGGAGAAGCCGCCGACGCCGCTGGACCCGAGCGGCGGGTTCGGCGGTGTCGCCAGCTTCAAGACGGTCGTCACCGACTTCCGCTTCGTCGACACGTTCCAGAACGTCTTCGCGACGCTGGTCGTCTGGCTGCCGATCATGATGGTCGGCATCGTCGGCCTGGCGTTGCTGATCCATGCCAGCCCGGGCCGGTTCGGTTCGACGATGCGGTTCGTCTACTACATCCCCGGCGCGCTGGCCGGCGTCGCCAACTTCGTGCTGTGGGTCTACCTGCTCAACCCGGGCCAGTCGCCGATCGAGGGGTTCTGGCATGCGGTCGGTGTCGACACGATCAAGCAGGCGGTCGCCTCGCCCGGCCATCTGCCGTTCATCCTGACCGCGATGATGTTCTTCCAGGGCGTCGGCTCCTGGATCATCGTCGTCAACGGCGGGCTCAACGGAATCCCCGAGGAGTGCTTCGAGGCGGCCGCGCTGGACGGTGCGAACGCCTGGCAGCTGGCCTGGCACGTCAAGCTGCCGATCATCCGGCCGTGGATCGGCTATGCCGCGCTGATGAACCTGGCGTACGGCTTCCAGCTCTTCCTCGAGCCGCAGCTGCTCGACCAGGTGGCGAGCAACGCGCTGCCCGACCAGTGGACGCCGACCCAGCTCGGGCTACGCGTTCGCCTTCAGCAACTACAACTTCCCGGCCGCCGCGGCGATGTCGCTGATCCTGCTCGTCATCACGCTCGGCATCGGACTGCTGATCGTCTTCCGCAGCGGGCTGTTCGGCGAGGAGGACCACTGATGAGCCAGGCCGCCACCGCGGCACCGCCGTACCCGGGGCAGTCGACGAACCTGGACCGCCGGCCGGCTGGCCCGGGTCGTGACGATGCTGTTCGTCGCCGTGATCTTCGTGCTTCCCGATCGTCGGGTTCGTCGCGATGGCGTTCCGCTCCAACGACGGCGTGGCGGCCGGCGACGGGCGGCTTCCTCGGCCTCGGGGACATGTCGCCTGGAGCAACGTCGCAGCTACAGCTGGTCGCAGGTCAACGGCTTCGGGCCCGGCAGCGGTGGGCTGTTCACCCGGTGGATGATCAACTCGCTGGTCGTCGCCGGCGGCGGCGCGCTGCTCGCCGTCGTCGCCGCGCTCCCGGCCGGCTACGCGATGGCGCGGCTGCGGTTCCGCGCCCGCCGGGCGGTGCTGCTGATCACGCTGGTCACGATGGTGATGCCCAACACCGTGCTGGTGATCCCGCTGTTCCTCGAGGTCAACGCCGTCGGCGCGGTCGGGCAGCTGTGGCCGGTCGCGGTGATCATGGGCTTCTTCCCGTTCGGCGTGTACCTCGCCTACATCCACTTCATGACCACGATGCCGAAGGAGCTGGTCGAGGCCGCCCGCATGGACGGGCTGGGCGAGGTGTCGATCTTCTGGCGGGTCGGCGCTGCCGATCTCCAAGCAGGCGGTGGTGCTGGTCGTCTTCTTCGCCTTCGTGGCGAACTGGACCAACTTCTTCCTGCCGCTGGCGCTGCTGTCGTCGAACCAGAACAACCAGACCGTGTCGATCGGCCTGCAGCAGCTGATCGGCGCGAGCCCGCTGTTCAACCCGACCGTCGCGGCCGGCCTGGACGTCAAGCTCTACATGCCGCAGCTCGCACTGGCGACGTTCATCTCGATGCTGCCGCTGCTGGTCGGTCTTCCTCGGTGCCCAGCGCTT
Organism: uncultured Actinomycetota bacterium; assembly: GCA_963748245.1. Lineage (GTDB taxonomy): Bacteria > Actinomycetota > Actinomycetes > Propionibacteriales > Kribbellaceae > Kribbella. Next base: position 547,605 of record CAVVIA010000001.1, read on the forward strand.
CCTCATCCGCGGCGAGACGGTCGGGGCGGTGAAGGGCTGATGACCACGCCTCCCGAGTTCGACGCGCACCCGGGCTACACCCTGGCACTGCCGGAGAACCCCCGCCCGATCGTGATCGTCGGTGCCGGCGGCATCGTCCGCGACGCCCACCTGCCGGCGTACGCCAAGGCCGGCTTCGACGGTCGCGAGCATCACCGACCTCCGGATCGACCGGGCCAGGACGCTCGCGGAGAAGTACGCCGTTCCCCAGGTGTACGACGACGTCGCGGCCGCCGTCGCAGCCGCACCGGACAACGCGGTCTACGACATCGCCCTCCCGCCGGAGGCGCACATCGAGGTCCTCGAACAGCTCCCGGACGGGGCGGCCGTCCTGCTGCAGAAGCCGCTGGGCAACCATCTCCCCGAGGGCATCCGGATCCGGGAGGTCTGTCGCCGCAAGCGCCTGGTCGCCGCGGTCAACACCCAGCTCCGGTTCGCGCCGTACGTCGCCGCCGCGCGGGAACTGATTGCCGCCGGCACCATCGGCGAGCTGTACGACTTCGAGGTCCGGGTCTCGGTCCGCACCCCGTGGGAGCTGTTCCCGTACGTCCTCGAGCTCGACCGGCTCGAGATCAACATGCACAGCGTTCACTACCTCGATCTGGTCCGCTCGTTCCTGGGCGACCCGACGGGGGTGTCCGCCGTCACCGTCCGCCACCCGGAGAAGACACACGCCAACAGCCGGTCCGACATCGCCCTGACGTACGGCGACCGCCCGGTGCGGGTGGTGGTCTCGACCAACCACGATCACCACTTCGGTGAGCGGTACGAGGAGAGCTACATCAAATGGGAGGGCACGAAGGGCGCGGTCCGCGTGCAGTTGGGCCTGCTGCTCGACTACCCGCGCGGAGGCGAGGACCGGCTCGAGGTCGTCACCGACGACCGGCGGGCGGAGGGCTGGCGACCGGTGCCGTTCGAGGGCTCGTGGTTCCCCGATGCGTTCATCGGTTCGATGAGCGTCGTCCAGCGTTACCTCGAGGGCTCGATCCCGTCCCTGCCCACCTCGGTGGAGGACGTCTTCCGGACGATGGCCGTCGTCGAGGCGGCCTACACGTCGGCCGCGAAGGGTGGCGAGCCGCCGCCGTACGACGCCTGATCGACCCGCACGCCAACCCTTCGGAGAGGAACACCGCATGAGACTCGCCCGCTGTGGAGCCGGCTCGTGACCGAGCTGCCCCTGGCCGGGGTCACCGTGCTCGACTTCAGCCAGTTCCTGGCCGGCCCGGTGGCCGCGCTGCGGCTGGCCGATCTGGGCGCCCGGGTGATCAAGATCGAGCGCCCGGGCAGCGGCGACGCCGGCCGGCAGCTGGCGTTCGCCGGCCGGATGGTCCAGGGCGACAGCGTGTCGTTCCACGCGATGAACCGGAACAAGGAGAGCGTCATCGCCGACCTGAAGGATCCCGGCGACCTCGCCGAGGTCCGGTCCCTGGTCGCGGCGGCCGATGTGGTGGTCCGAACTTCCGTCCCGGCGTGATGGAGCGGCTCGGCCTGGACTACGAGTCGGTCCGCCGGATCAACGCCGGCATCGTCTACGGGAGTGTGAGCGGGTACGGCGACAGCGGCCCGTTCACGGATCGGCCCGGCCAGGATCTGCTGGCCCAGTCGATCGCCGGCCTGCCCTGGCTGAACGGTTCCCGGGACGATCCGCCGGTGCCGGTCGGGCTCGCCGTCGCCGACCACCTCGCCAGCTGCCATCTCGCGCAGGGCATCACCGCGCTCCTGGTACGACGGTTCCGCACCGGCCACGGCGGACACGCGCAGACCAGCCTGATGGAGGCACTGCTCGACCTGCAGTTCGAGCTGCTCACCACCCGGTTGAACGACCCGTCGATCACGGTCCGCCGCAAGGGCATCCGCTCGGCGCACGCGTTCCTGCCCGCGCCGTACGGCATCTATCCGACCAGCGACGGCTACCTCGCGATCGCGATGAACCCGGTCCCGACCATCGGCCGGTTGCTCGAGTTGCCCGAGGTCGCGGCGATGACCGATCCGCAGTCGTGGTGGGACCGGCAGGAAGAGATCGAGGAACTGCTCAGCGAGCGGCTACGAACCCGGACCCGCGAGGAATGGCTGGCAGTTCTCGATGCGGAGGACGTGTGGTGTGCGCCCGTCCTCACGCTGGACGAGCTGGTCGAGCACGACGGCTTCCGGGCGATCGCGATGACCCAGCAGGTCCGTCGCGAGGGCCTCGACCTGACCACCACCCGCAGCCCGATCCGGATCGACGGTGAGCGGTTGACCAACCCACGGCCGGCGCCGCGGCTCGGCGAGCACGACGCCTTCGCCGGGCAGGACCTGCGCTCTGTGGAGGAGACCACATGACGACGCTGCGTGGAATGACGTGGGAGCACCCGCGCGGGTACGACTGCCAGGTCGCGGCAGCGAAGGAGTACACCCGGCTCACCGGCATCGACGTGCATTGGGAGTATCGCTCGCTCCAGGCCTTCGCCGACCAGCCAATCGCCGTACTCGCCGCCAGTTACGACCTGCTCGTCATCGATCATCCGCACGTGCCACTCGCGGTCGCCGGGGGCCTGCTCGCGCCGCTCGACGGCGCGGGACATGACGTGCAGCTGACCGCCCTCGCATCCGATGCTGTGGGCAACAGTCACGCGTCGTACGCCCATGGCGGTCACCAGTACGGCCTCGCCACCGACTCCGCCGCCCAGGTCGCCGTACACCGGCCCGACCTGCTGTCGGCTCCGCCGACGGACTGGGACGGCGTTCTCGAGCTCGCCCGCGAAGGCATGGTGCTCTGGCCGGCGAAGCCGATCGACGCGTACTCGACGCTGTGCACCCTCGCGGCCAACCGTGGTACCCCGGTCGCCGCCGAGCCCGGCCGGTTCCTCGCCGAGGACGACGCCGGCGCCGTACTCGACCTGATGCACCGGCTCGCCGATCGGGTGCCGGAGTGGTGCCTCGCCGCCAACCCGATCGAGGTGGCCGAGGCGTTGGCGGGGGAGAGCGACAGAGCGTTGGGCGTACGCGCCGCTGGCCTACGGCTACACCAACTACTCCCGCCCCGGCTTCCGCCCCCATCGGCTCAGGTACGTCGACATCCCGGCCGGGCCGCGCGGCGTCGCCGGCTCGCAGCTCGGCGGTGCGGGCATCGCGGTCTCGGCGCACACCAAGGAACTCGACGCGGCCCGCGCCTACGCGCTCTGGCTCGCCTCGCCGGAGGTTCAGTCCGGGGTGTACTACGACGCCGGTGGTCAGCCCGGATACGCCTCGTCGTGGGACGACGACCGGCTCAACGAGGACTCCTGGGACTTCTTCCGGGGCACCCGGCAGACCCTCGAGGGTGCCTGGGTGCGGCCGCGGACGGCGGGCTATCTGGAGTTCCAGGACACCGTCTCGCCGTGGGTGAACGCCGCACTGCGCGGCGAGCTGACCGACGCCGAGCTGGTCCGCCGTGCGAGCGAACTGGCCGAGAGACTGCTGGCGACCGAGGAGGCACTGCGATGAAGGTCGTGGACCGCTGGTTCGAGGACTACGACATCGGCGAGAGCCGGACCACCGTCGGGCGCACGATCACCGAGGCCGACATCGTCCTGCACGCCGGCCAGACCGGCGACTTCTTCCCGCACCACATGGACGCGGAGTGGATGGCGACGCAGCCGGCCGGGCAGCGGATCGCCCACGGCACGCTGATCGTCTCGGTCGCCGTCGGGATGACCGCGGGTGACATCAACCCGCAGTCGATGTCCTACGGGTACGACAAGATCCGCTTCATCAAGCCGGTCTTCATCGGCGACACCATCACCGTCCACGCGGACATCACCGAGAAGTCCGACCACAAGCGGACGCCTGCCACGCACGGCTACGTCCACGAGCTGGTCAGCGTCACCAACCAGCGTGGGGAGACCGTTCTCGTCCTCACCCATCTCTACCTGGTCAACAAGCGGGAGGCCGCCTCGTGATCATCGACGCACACCAGCATGTCTGGGATCTCGACCGCTCGCCGTACGCCTGGCTCGGCCCGCACGTGCCGCACTGGAATCGCACCTTCACCTTCGAGGAACTGCGACCACAGCTGGTCCGCAACGGCGTCGACGCGACCGTGCTGGTCCAGTCCGACGACCACGACGGCGACACCGAGCTCATGCTCGAGGTCGCCGACCGGCATCCCGAGGTTGCCGCGATCGTCGCCTACGTTCCGCTGGACCGACCGGACATCGCTGCCGAGCGCCTCGCGCAGCTGCGCAAGGACACGCGCGTCGTCGGTATCCGCAACCTGATCCACGACATCCCCGACCCCGACTGGATCCTGCGGCCCGAGGTCGACGAAGGGCTCGGAGTCCTCGAACAGGCGGGCGTGACCTTCGACTACGTCGCCGTACTGCCCCGGCACCTCGAGCACGTGCCGACGCTGTCGGAGCGCCATCCCGGCCTGCGGATCGTCATCGACCACCTCGCCAAGCCGCCCATCGGCTCGGCCGATCGCGAGCCGTGGTGGAGTCTCATCGCGGCCGCCGCGGCGAACCCGCTCGTGCACGGGAAGCTGTCCGGGCTCTATCCCGGCGCCGCGCCCGAGACCTGGACGCCGGAGTCGATCCGGCCCTTCGTCGACCGGGCCTTGGAGGTCTTCGGGCCGTCCCGGCTGATGTACGGAGGCGACTGGCCGATCTCCACCGCCGCGGGCGGCTACGACCACGTCTTCACCGGTCTGTCCGACGTACTCTCCGGCCTCTCTGACGCCGACCGCGAGCAGATCTACGCCGGTACGGCGCGCCGGTTCTACCGCATCGACGATCACCGTCTCCCCACCGACGTTCGGGTCAGGTGAGCCAGCGGCGCCCTTGTCCGGCGAGGACGCGGCCGAACCGGAGTTCGGGGAAGTGCGCGCCGGCTCCGAGAGTCATCTCGTCTTCGAGTTCGCGGAACAGGCGCTCCCGGACCTGCCGTGCGAGGACCGGGTCGACGTCACCGATCGACTGCCAGGTGGGTTCGTCGAGCTGGACCGGGCAGGTGATCGCGTCGCCGAGCAACAGCGCACGGCGGTCTTGAGAGGACACGATGACACTGAGGTGTCCGGGAGTGTGGCCGGGCGTCATGGTCAGCGTGACACCGGGAGCAACCGTGGTGTCGTGGGCGACCGGCCGGAGCTGGTCGCCGCTGTCAGCGGCGGCGCGGAAGCCGTGCCGGATGTGGTCGAACATCCGCACCTCGGGGTTCACGACGAAGTGGTCCCAGTCCGGCGCGCCGAACCAGATGGCGGCTCGAGTGAAGACCGGCGAGGCATCGGCATCGAAGAGCCAGCCGCAGTGATCCGCGTGCAGGTGAGTACAGACGACGTCGGTCACGTCGGCTGGGTTGATCCCCACTGCGCGAAGGCCGGCCAGGAGCTGGCCACCGACCAGGAACGCTCGGGGGTCGTCGTCGCGCAGTTCAGGCCCCATACCGGCGTCCACGAGGACGACGCGGTCTCCGGTGCGCACGAGGAAGCAGCCGATCGGCAGCCAAGCCATGCCATTCCGGCTGAAGAGATCCTCATGACCTTCAGGCCGGACGTGGTCACCGAAGTACGCGGGCGAAGCCCGGAAGGTTCCGTCAGTGATGGGATGTACGTCGATCTCGCCGATCAGCATCGATCCTCCTCTGACGACAGTAACCGAGGGAGAGCATCGCCCACCCTGTACGGCGGACGTGAAGGGCGCGAACCCGCAGGTTCGCGCCCTTCACTTTCGCCGGGGTTGTTACTGGCCGTAGGCCTTGGCGGTCCAGCCGAGAGAGCCGAGGGAGCCGCCCTTGATGTCGGTGCCGTCCCAGTCTTTCGCGCTGGCATCGAAGTGCACGGAGGCGGAGCCGGTCGCGTTGATCGCGAGCAGCGCGCGGCCGTTGGGGTGGTTCTCGCAGGAGCCGGTGGACAGGCTGGTGAACGCGCCCCAGCCGGCCGACCGCAGCACCGTCGAGGGGATGCTGGTCGGCGGCGGGCCCCATTTGAGTCGCCATTCCTTGAGCTCACCGTTGGACTTGGTGCCGAGCAGCACGCTGACGGGCGCGGCGTCGGTTCCCCCTGTGCGCTCGTAGATCAGGGTCTTGACCGTGTCCCAGGCCGACCCGGGCAGCTTCACCGGATCCGTCGGTACGCCCTCGTCCCCGACGACAATGTAGCGGTAGAGCGAGTTGCCCGTGACGCGGTAGAGGTAGGGATACGCGTACACGAGGATCCGGGTGCCGCCGAACCCCGCCGTGAGCCGGGTGGCGGTGTTCCTGGTCATCCTCCAGACACCGTCGGCGCCCATCTCGCCCGCGCGTTCCAGACTGTAGATGTAGCCGTCAGTCGGGTGCGTGGCGAACTCCATCCTGCTGAAAGAGGTGTTGCTCTCGCCCGATCTGTAGCCCAGGTGGAGCGCGGTCGGCACCCAGGGCAAGGTGTCGCCCTCGATCGCTTGGACGTTGGTCTTCGAGTCGGTGTTTCCGTGGAACTGGTAGGTGAGGCGTTGCCCGTCGGAGCGGTAGGCCGCCGTGGAGACCACGCAGTCGGCGGGGACGTCGCCGACGGCCGCTCCGGACGACGAGGTCATGACGATGAGCCCGGTCGCGGCGAGGGCGAATGCCACGGCCGCGGACAGGATGGTCTTACGCAATGGAGGGGATCCCTTCTAGATCAGCGACCGCCCGGACGAATCAAAGCATCGTCAATCAGGCGGCCTGATGGTGAGCGTAGGAATCGCCACGGCCGCCGCACTGCCCGTACTCCACCCGTACCGTTGGGAGGCCGGTACGTCGAAGCGCTGCGCCCGAGCCGCGAACGGTGCAACGCCAACCAACGGAAGGACTCAGCCATGAGCCGCGTCGTCGTGATCAACTTCATCTCCCTGGACGGGATCATCCAGGCGCCGCTGAGGGCGGATGAGGATGCCGACGGCGGCTTCGCCCACGGTGGATGGGTCGAGCCCTTCATGGACGAGACCGTGGCGACGTTCATGGGTGGCGCGACCAGTCGGGCGGCCGGCTTGCTGCTGGGACGGCGTACGTACGAGAACTTCGTCGTGGACTGGGAACAGACCGACGCGACCGACCCGGCGATCGCCACGATGAACCGGATCCCGAAGTACCTGGTCTCGCGAACGCTGACCGATCCGTCCTGGCACAACACGATCCGGCTCGGCCCGGACCTGCGGGCCGAGGTGGAACGGCTTCGTGACGGTGAAGACGGAGAGATCCTGGTGTTCGGCAGCGGGCAGCTGGTGCGGTTCCTGCACGAGCATGATCTTGTTGACGAGTACCGCCTGTTGATCTTCCCGATCCTGCTCGGCGGCGGGAAACGGATGTTCGCGGACACCGCCGGCCTCACCAGCTTCCGGCTCACCGACACCCGCGTCAGTGACTCGGGCGTCACGATCAACTCCTACCAACGAGCCCACTCCGACTGATCGAGTACTGCAGTCGCATGAGTGTCGTAGTGGTGAAGGGGTTCGGATTGAGTAGTCAAGTGTCGTCGATTGCACGACGACGCGAGGTGGTTGTGGCTGGGACGGTGATGTCTCCTGACAAGTTGGATGGAGACGTCCTGTGGCAACGATCTTGGCTCGGCTCGGCCGATTCGTCTTCAAGCGCCGTGGTCCGGTGGTCCTCGCCTGGCTGGCGATCCTGGCCGGAGCGCTCTTCGCGGGGCTGACGGCGCCCGCGGTTCCCGATGACGACTTCTCGGTGCCTGGGGTCGAGTCGCAACGGGCGTTCGAACTGATGCAGGAACGGTTTCCCGGACTCACGGCCGATGCCGGCGGTGCGACGGTGGTGTTCGTGGCCCCGGCGGGCAAGGAGGTGACCTCGCCGCCGTTCAAGCCGGCCATCGAGTCCGCGATCCAGCGGCTTGCCGACGGTGACCAGGTGGAGATGGTGGCCGACCCGTTCCAGGCCGGCGGGGTCAGCCGCGACGGATCGGCGGCGTACGCGAGTGTGATGTACGACGTGCCGGCCGGCGGAGTCACCGCTGACAGTCGCGCGCAGCTCGATGCCGCTGCCGATATCGCCAGGGACGCAGGTCTGACGGTTGAGGCCGGCGGCTCCGCGATGGAGTCCGGGGGCGGAGGCGGTGTCGCCGAGATCATCGCCATCTCGTTGGCTGCCGTGATCTTGCTGATCACCTTCGGGTCGTTGGTCGCCGCGGGGCTGCCGCTGCTGACCGCTCTGCTCGGGGTCGGGGTGAGCATGCTGTCGACGCTCGCGGTCAGTGATGCACTCGGGCTGTCGGCAACCACCGGCACGATGGCGTTGATGCTGGGCCTGGCGGTCGGGATCGACTATGCGCTGTTCGTGGTTTCGCGCTACCGCGAGGAACGGTCGCACGGCCTGTCCGCGGTCGAGGCCGTCGCGCTGGCGGTGGGTACTGCGGGCTCCGCCGTGGCATTCGCGGGCCTGACCGTGGTCATCGCCCTGGCCGGCCTGGCAGTGGTCGGCATCCCGATGCTGACCAAGATGGGGCTGGCTGCCGTCGTGGCGGTCGTGGTGGCCGTCCTGGTCGCGCTCACCCTCGTTCCGGCGGTCCTCGGATTCGTGCCTGAGAAGGTGTTGTCTCGCTCGGCGCGCCGTACTGCGCGGGAGCCGGTCGGCGCCGGCGAGAAGTCCCTGGGCCGCGGTGGGACGCGGTGGGCACGGTTCGTACTGCGCCGGCCGATGGCGGTCCTCACCCTCGGTGTGGTGCTGCTCGGGGCGCTCGCGATTCCCGCCACCGCACTGCGATTGGGGATGCCAGGGGATGAGTCCAAGCCGACCTCCGCCACCGAGCGCCGTGCGTACGACGAGCTGGCCAAGGCCTTCGGACCGGGCTTCAACGGTCCGCTGATGATCGTGGTCGACGCTGGTGACGCGGCCGATCCGAAGCAGGCCGTCACCTCGATCGCGGCTGACGTGGCTGGGGTGGACGGTGTGGTGTCGGTCTCGCCTCCGCAGTTCAACGACGCGGGAGACACCGCGTTCTTCGACGCCGTACCCTCCACCAGCCCCACCGATGAGGCGACCAAGGACCTGGTCCGCGACCTGCGTGATGCGCGATCGCAGTTCACCGAGGGCACGGGTGCGAGTTTCCAGGTCACTGGTACGACGGCGATCAACATCGACTTGTCCGCCAAGCTGCAGGGCGCTCTGGTGCCCTATCTCGCCACCGTGGTCGGTCTCGCCGTACTGCTGTTGCTGGTGGTCTTCCGGTCGATCCTGATTCCTCTCAAGGCAGCCCTGGGGTTCCTGCTCTCGGTGCTGGCCGCGCTGGGTGCGGTGGTCCTGGTCTTCCAGGAGGGCTTCGCCGCGGACCTGCTGGGCGTCGAGCAGACCGGTCCGATCATGAGCGCGGTGCCGATCTTCATGATCGGGATCGTGTTCGGGCTCGCGATGGACTACGAGGTGTTCCTGGTCTCGCGGATGCGGGAGGCGTACGTCCACGGCGAGGAACCGCAGGCAGGCGCTCGAAACGGGGTTCCGGCACAGCGCTCGCGTCGTGGTCGCGGCCGCCCTGATCATGACGGCCGTCTTCGCCGGGTTCATCTTCGAGCACGATGCCTTCATCAAGATGATCGGCTTCAGCCTCGCTGCCGCGGTGCTCCTCGACGCGTTCGTGGTCCGGATGGCCATCGGCCCGGCCGTGCTCGCGCTCCTCGGCCGCCGGGCGTGGTGGCTTCCGCGCCGGCTGGACAGAATCCTCCCGCGGGTCGACATCGAGGGCGAGAGCCTGAACCGGACGCCGGTGGGCGAGCCGCCCACGCGTCCCGAAGCGCCCGTGCCCGCGAGTACGCCGTCGACGCCGCGTTAGGTCGTCCGGGAGACAATCGAGGTCAGCACGCAGTACACGAAGAGGAAGGCACCCATGGTCAGCGTGGACGAGTACGCCGAGCGACATCCGCGGCTGACCGACGTGTGCATCGTGCTCGCGCTGCTCGGTGCCGCGGTGCTCGGCGCGAATCTGATCGTTCCAGGCGAGAGTCGTCCGCAAGACGTCTGGATCGCCGAGGCCGTGACCGGGATCGCCTGCCTGTCGTTGCTGAAGGCACGCGAACACCCGCGGGTCGCCGTCGTGGTGACCACGGCCTGCGCCGTCGCCACGGGAAGCCTCGGATTCCTCCTCACCCCCTTGCTGCTGGCTCCGGTCATGGTTGCCCTGTACTGGCTGGCTGCCGGCAGTTCTTCCCGGACGACCTGGGCGTACGGCGGCATCGCGGCCGTACTGATTGTCGGCACCGCGGTCGGTGTTGACATCGACGGGACGGTGGTACTGCGCGCCGTGGGACCGGCCCTGTGGTTGCTGTTGCCCCTGGCAATGGGTAGCAGGTCCCGGCTGCGCCACGCCTACCTCGACGCCGTCCGCGCCCGCGCCGAGCATGCTGAGCGGACCCGCGAAGAGGAGGCCCGGCTGCGGGTCACGGAGGAGCGCATGCGTATTGCTCGCGATCTCCATGACGTCGTGGCCCACCACATGGCCGTGGCCAATGCTCAGGCCGGCACCGCGGCCCATCTGTTCGAGACCGATCCGGAGCTCAGCAAGAAGATCCTCACCGAGCTCCAGGCCACCACCTCCTCGGTCATGCTCGAGTTGCGCGACACTGTCGGCGTACTGCGCCAGACGGGCGCCGACACCGACGACCTCGAGCCCGCGCCGGGGCTGGACCAGCTCACGGACCTGCTGGAGGTGTGCAGCTCGGCAGGTCTCACGGTCAACCTGGAAATCGAGGGAGAACCACGAGATCTGTCTCCCGGGGTCGACCTGACCGCGTACCGCATCATCCAGGAGGCCCTCACCAATGCCACCAAGTACTCGGCCTCGGCGGTAGCGTCCCTGCGCCTCCGGTACAGCAGCACGAGGATCACCATCACGGTGACCAACGAGTTGCGTCCCGACGACGAATCGGGACCCGGCGATCACGGCTACGGCATCATCGGTATGCGCGAGCGTGCCCACGCGATCGGAGGAGAACTGCGCGTGGATGACAGCAGTGACGTCGGCTTCGAGGTCGTGACCACCCTGCCCCTGCATCCCCGCGTGGCCGCGCCCCACGCGCCGGCACCGCAGGTGATGTCGTGACGATCCGCGTCCTCCTCGCCGACGACCAAGCGCTCCTGCGCGGCACCTTCCGGATGCTGATCGATTCCTGCGAGGACCTCGAGGTCGTCGCCGAGGCCGCCGACGGCGCGCAGGCCGTCGACCTCGCCCGGATGCATCATCCCGACGTCGTCGTCATGGACGTGCGGATGCCCGGCACCGACGGACTGACCGCCACCGAGACCATCTGCGCCGACACCGAGCTGGCCGGCACCCGGGTGCTCATCCTCACCACGTTCGAGAACGACGAGCACGTCGCCCGCGCTCTCCGCGCCGGCGCCAGCGGCTTCCTCGGCAAGTACGTCACCACCGACACCCTGCTCGAAGCCATCCGTACAGTCGCCGCCGGCGAGAGCCTGCTGTCCCCGGGGGCGACCAAGGCGCTCATCGCCCAGTTCCTCTCCACCCCGCCACCTGGACCGGCGGCCCCGCTGCCCACCGCACCCGGGTTCCGTGACCTGACCAACCGCGAGCGCGAGGCCATGAAGCTGGCGGCCGACGGCAAGTCGAACGACGAGATCGCCGGTGAACTCCACCTCAGCGTCCTCACGGTGCGCACGCACATCCAGCGGGCGATGACCAAGCTCGGCGCCCGGGACCGGGCACAGCTCGTCGTCCTGGCCTACAAGAACGGCCTGGTATCGCCGGATCCCGGCATCACCGGGCGGCCGTAGGATGGGGCCTGTGCCTGAGCCGACCACCCTGGCGGATGCCCTTGCCGAGCTAGCGGTGCTCGAGGATCCGAAGAGTCGCGCGGTGAACGCCAAACGAGGTGACGATCACGGTGTCAACCTGAGCAAATTGCGCGCCCTGGCCAAGCGGATCAAGACCGATCACCAGCTCGCCACCGAACTCTGGGGCGCGGACGACACCGCGGCCCAACTGCTGGCGCTGCTGATCTGCCGGCCCCGGTCGTTCACAGCCGCCGAACTCGACGCGATGCTGCGCCAGGCGCGCTCGCCCAAGGTGCATGACTGGTTCGTGAACTATGTGGTGAAGAAGAGCCCGCACGCCGAGAAGCTTCGCCTGCGCTGGTTCAGCGATGACGATCCGGACGTCGCCGCAGCGGGGTGGTCGCTGACCACCGAGCGGGTGGTGAAGGATCCCGCCGGCCTCGACCTCGACGACCTGCTGGACCTGGTCGAGCGGGACATGAAGGCAGCGCCGGCCCGGCTGCAGTGGTCGATGAACGAAACACTGGCGCAGATCGGTATCCATCACCCGCAGCTGCGGCCGCGAGCAATCGACATCGGCGAGCGTCTCCAGGTCCTCGCCGACTACCCCACTTCGCCCGGCTGCACCTCGCCGTTCGCGCCGACCTGGATCGCCGAGATGGTGCGCCGGCAGACCTGAGGAACTACTACGCCGAGTAGCGTCAGCATGTCAGGTGGTGGGCCGCGGTCCGGGCCTGGGGCCGGAAATGATGGGACTTTTGGCCTCTGGGTTCGGTGGGTGGATCGGCGCAGGCTTGGGGCATGAACGTGTCTGCCGACCGATCGGCCGGATCGCCGCGTGGGCCGTGGTTTCGGCAGCGGCCGATCGTTGCGCTCGCTGTTGCGGGCGTGCTCTACGCCTCAGTGCTGGCCCTGCGCCTGCTGGCGGGAGGGCCGGCCGATGCGTACACGTTGCTCTTCGTGTTCCCGGTCGCCCTGGTTGCTGTCACGTTCGGGCTCCGGGCCGGCTTGGCCGCGGGGCTGGTCGCCGTCAGTTTGATCGTGGTCTGGGTTGTGGGGGACGACGTTTCGCTCAACGTGGTGGGGTGGGCAGCGCGGGTCCTGCCCTTGCTGCTACTGGGGGCGTTGCTCGGCGATGCGTCGGACCGGCTGCGCCGTGCCGAAGAGGAGAAGCGGCGCCTGGAGTCAGCCGCGCTCTTGTACCGCGAAGCGATCGAGATCAACGACTCGCTGGTGCAGGGCATCGCCGCGGCTCGGTGGGCTTTGGAGGCGGGTCGGCTGGACGCTGGTCTGCGGACACTCGATCAGACGATCGTTCAGGCCGAGGAGTTGGTCTCCGGCTTGATCCGCCAGGCGGGCATGGGCGCCCCAGGTACCTCCAGCGTCGGCGCTGTGCCCTCACTCCCGGCCGGCACCGAGGACGTCGGGGGCAGGCGCTGAGAGCAAGCCGGATTCTCCCTGTCACCGGACGATCGCGGCTGGGCATTGGGCGTGGTGCAGGACGTTCTGGCTGACGGAGCCGAGCAACAGGCCGGTGAATCCGCCGCGTCCGCGTGAGCCGACGACGACGAGGTCCGCGGATTGAGCGACCCGCAGGATCGCGCGAGCTGGGTGGCCGTCGGCCAGGTAGGTCTCCCAGCGGACGTCCGGATGGTCGGCCGCGACGCCGGCCACCGACTCGGCGACGAGCACCCGACTGGACTCCTGCACCTCGTCCTCATCGAACTGGAGCACCGATCGACCGTCTTCGTAGGTGCGGAACGGGCTGGACCAGGCGTGGACAGCGACCACTTTGGCGTGGAGTCCCTCGGCCTGGTCGAACGCGAACTCGATCGCCTTCCCGGACTCCTTCGAGCCGTCGACGCCGACGACGACGGTCGGCACCTCGCGGGCCCTGGCGCGCAGGTCGGGTGGGATCACCACAGTGGGGCACTGTGCGTGGGTGGTCACCTGTGCGGCGACCGAACCGACCATCAGCCCGGTCCAGCCGCCCAGTCCGCGTGATCCCAGCACCAGCAGCCTGGCTTGTTCGGATTCGTCGACGAGCGCCTCGGCCGGGCCGCCCTCGACGAGCCGCGTCTCGACCATGAGGTCGGGGTGCTGCAGCCGGATTCCGTCGGCGAGCGCGTCGAGTCCATGTTCGCGGGCGGTGCTCAGCGCCGCGAGTGGTACGACCTTGCCGGGTGAGGGCCGGGTGAAGAGGACCACCTCGAAGGCCTCGACGATCCGCAGCGGTGCATGGAGCCGAACGGCCTCGGTTGTGGCCCATTGCAGTGCGCCCTGACTTGCCGGCGACCCGTCGTATCCGACGACCACCGCGGCGGGTTGTGACGACATGTTTCCTCACCTTCCGGATCAGCCCGGCGGATCCGGTTCTCACTCTTGACGCTACGGACCAGGTGCCCGGTTGATCAGGGCCGAAGGTCCACCGGTCTGTGGTCCCCAAGTCCTCTGTCGTCCCCAGGAGGGGTCAGTGGTGAGTGAGCTCCGCTGCGTGGTTGGGGACTTGGGTTTGCATTTCGCGGGGTGGGCGCTGGTAGCCCGTGGAGGGTAGGCGTGGTGGCAGGACGAGGGGTGGGCGCTGGACCTCGTGGTACGGGACGGTGGAGAGCAGATGGGCGATCATGTTGATCCGAGCCGATCGCTTGTCCTCGCTCTCGACGACGTACCAGGGCGCCTCGGGGATGTCGGTGTGGACGAACATCTCGTCCTTGGCGCGCGAGTAGTCCTCCCAGCGGGAGATCGACTCCAGGTCCATCGGCGAGAGCTTCCACCGGCGCATCGGGTCCTCGAGCCGGCTGCGGAAGCGGTGCTCCTGCTCGCTGTCGCTGACGGAGAACCAGTACTTGCGCAGCAGTACGCCGTCCTCGACCAGAAGCCGCTCGAAGATCGGGCTTTGGTGCAGAAAGCGGGCGTATTCCTGGTTGGTGCAGAAGCCCATCACCCGTTCGACGCCGGCCCGGTTGTACCAGCTGCGGTCGAACAGCGCGATCTCGCCGGCCGCCGGAAGGTGCTCGATGTAGCGCTGGAAGTACCACTGGGTCCGTTGCCGCTCGGTGGGAGCGGGCAGCGCGACGATCCGCGCGACCCGGGGATTGAGGTACTCCGTCACCCGTTTGATCGTGCTGCCCTTGCCGGCGGCGTCGCGGCCCTCGAAGACCACCACGACCCGGGCTCCCTCGACCCGGACCCATTCCTGCAACTTCACGAGCTCGGCCTGCAGGCGCAGGAGTTCCCGCTCGTACACCTTCTTCGGCAGCCGGCTCGACGATGAGTGCCGGGACGTCGCAGTCATGAGATCACCTCGGGCTTGGGCATCTCTCCAACTGTCCGCCTTTCGGGCGTCCGCCGCAGGGGCCAAAGGTCCGCCGTGGGCAGGGCCGATGGTCAGGACGGCGGCCTGGTCGGTGGATGGGACCAAGGTCCCGGCAGATGGTGTGGATGGTCCCTGCCCGGGACCGACCGCGTGGAGGACGATGGCAGCAGGGCCGCACGTGGAGATGTCGGCGCTGAGCCAGGAGCGATCCATGACGATCAAGGTGTTCTTGCTGGACGACCACGAGGTTGTCCGCCTCGGACTGCGGCAGTTGCTGGAGAGTGAGCCTGATATCGAGGTGATCGGTGAGGCTGGTACGGCGGCTCAGGCGGTTGCGCGTGTGCCGGCTTTGCGTCCCGACGTGGCGGTGCTCGATGTGCGGTTGCCGGACGGTGATGGGATCACGGTGTGTCGGGAGATCCGGTCGTCGATGGAGGATCCGCCGGCGTGCCTGATGTTGACGTCGTTTTCTGACGACGAGGCGTTGTTCACTGCGATCATGGCGGGTGCGGCCGGGTATCTGTTGAAGCAGGTGAGTGGTACGGATTTGATTGGCGCGGTACGGCGACTGGCTGCGGGGGAGTCGTTGCTGGATCCGGCGATGACGACTGCGGTGTTGGAGCGGCTTCGGCATCCGGCTGAGGAGGATGATGACCCGCGGTACAAGTCGTTGACCGAGCAGGAGCGCAGGATCCTTGAGGAGATCGCGGCGGGCAAGACCAATCGGCAGATCGCGCAGGCGATGTTCCTGGCCGAGAAGACGGTGAAGAACTACGTGTCCGGGCTGCTCCGCAAGCTCGACATGGAACGCCGCACCGAGGCGGCTGTCTACGCCGTCGAGCGAGCCAAGCGCCGCCCACGGCCGTGATCCTGCCGACGGCGGAGTTCGCGCCAACTGAGGGCCGAAGGTCCGCTCGGGACGGTGCCAAAAGGCCCTGTCGGTGGGCGGCGGCGGGCGGTGTGCTGGGAATGAGGACCCGAGGAGGCGACCTCAGTGACTGACCCGGCGGTGGCGCATCCCGACCGGGCCAGGACCCCGTTGCAGCGGGGTCCGCGTCCTACCCGGCGATCCCCGAGGCCGGGTGGGACGCGCTTTGCCGCCGATCCTCTGTGGGAGCTCGTGCTCAGCCTGCTGTGCGCCCGCGACCGCGACCCGCAGTTGCCCTAGCTGCGGCGGGGGCGGTGTGGTTGGGCGGTGTCGCGGGTGCGGTAGACGATGTAGGGCCTGAAGAGGTAGCCGACCGGGGCGCTGAAGGCGTGGACGAGGCGGGTGAAGGGCCAGATCGCGAAGAGCAGCATGCCGATCAGGGTGTGCAGTTGGAAGGTGAAGGGCGCCTCCTGCATGGCGGCGGAGTCCGGCTGCAGGACGAAGAGTGACCGGAACCACGGGGACACGGTCTCGCGGTAGTTGTGCTCCTCGCCGACGGCGCCTGAACCGAGCAGAGTGCTGGCCAGTCCGGCAACGATCGCTGCGACGAGTACGACGTACATCGTCTTGTCGTTCCTGGTCGTGGCCATGAACACCGGCCCCGTGGTGCGTCGGCGGTAGATCAGGAGAACTACGCCGACCAGAGTGCAGACGCCTGCGACTCCGCCGAGCGCGAGCGCCTGGATGTGGTAGCCGTGCTGGCTGAGGCCGACGGCGGAGGTCCAGGACTCGGGGATCACCAACCCGATCAGGTGGCCGATGATGACGACGAGGATGCCGAAGTGGAACAGCGGGCTGGCGATTCTGAGCAGGCGGCTTTCGTAGAGCTGGCTGGACCGGGTCGTCCAGCCGAACTTGTCGTAGCGGTAGCGCCAGATCGTCCCGACCACCAGCACGGCGATCGTGACGTACGGCAGGATCACCCACAGCAGCGTGCTCATCGCGGTCCTCCGGTCGGGTACGGCTCGAGTCCGACCCGTTCCTGCGGCGGTCCTTCGGCGGCGATCCGGCGAGCCGTGGTCAGCACGTCAGGACCGGCCGGGGGAAGCGTGGCGATCACGGCTTCGACGAGTCGGGCGTACGGCGACCGGTAGCGATGGAGGGCGTCCTTCAGCAGTTCGAGAGCGGCACGGTGCTGCGCCAGCAACCCGCGGCCAGCCTTCTCGGTGGCGGCGAACTCGAGGACGACGCACAGGTGATCGGGGAGCTCGTCGTCGGGTGGCGTCAGGCCCGCGGCACGGTAGATGTCCTTGAAGCCCACGAGCGCTTTACCGCGTTCACGGGTGTCGCCGTGGGTCCACCAGGTGAGGTAGAGGCAGCAGCGCGGCCGCAGATCGAACGTTGCCACGTAATCCTGTTGCGCTGCTGTCGGAGTTGAGGAGGCCAGGTGGTCAAGAAACAGGCCCAACGGGCGTGAGAGGTCGCGTGGCAATGTCGCGGTCGCGTTGGTGATCGTCGGCAGCTGGTCGAACAGGTGCTGGTCCGGATAGCCGAGCAGCAGCGAGGCGGCCTTGTGTGCCACCGCGATCCGGCGGCTCATCGCTCACCGTCCGCGGCGTCGCTGTCGGTGCGCGGGGGAGGGAACAGCCCGGCCGGATTTCCCTGACCGTCCCAGTTGAGCAGGTTGACGCGCTTCGACGCTGTCTCCGCGCCGGCCGCCTGGTCACCGGTCTGCCGGTGCCGCAGAGCGTGGAACGTTTCGACCGCCACCGGCACCGGCCGTCCGCTTGCCTCGCCGAAGGGTTTCGACCCGGTCAGATACATCCCGGGCCCACCGTCGTAGTCGAGTGAGCAGCCGATCTCCTCCAGTTGCTGCCCGGTCTCCTCGTACGCGGTGGGGATCACGTAGCGGTCGTCGTACTTCGCGATCGCGAGCAGCCGGTACATCGCCGAGATCTCGGCCTCGGTCATCCCGACGCCGGCCGGGATCTCCGGGCGGGCCGGGCGGCCGAGGTTCAGGTCGCGCTGGTACGAGCGCATCGCGGCCAGCCGGCGGAGTACGCCGTCCACCACAGTGGTGTCGCCGGCGGTGAACAGTTCGGCGAGATACTCGATCGGGATCCGGAGCGACTCGATCGCGCCGAACAGGTTGCCGGCCTCCTCGGCGTCGTGCCCGGTCTCGCGGAGCGCCTCCACGACCGGCGACAGCGGCGGGATGTACCAGACCATCGGCATCGTGCGGTACTCCGGATGCAGCGGCAGCGCCACCCGATACTCCTTGGCCAGCTTGTAGACCGGCGACCGCTGCGCCGCGTCGATCCATTCCGCGCTGATGCCTTCCTGTTCCGCGGCGTGGATCACCGACGGGTCATGCGGGTCGAGCAGTACGTCGAGCTGGGCGGCGTACAGGTCCTTGGGGTCCTGCACCGAGGCGGCCGCGAGCACGGCGTCGGCGTCGTACAGGAACAGGCCGATGTAGCGCAGCCGGCCGACGCAGGTCTCCGAGCAGACGGTGGGCAGGCCGACCTCGACGCGCGGGTAGCAGAAGGTGCACTTCTCGGCCTTGCCGGTCTTGTGGTTGAAGTAGACCTTCTTGTACGGGCAGCCGGACACGCACATCCGCCAGCCGCGGCAGGCGTCCTGGTCGACCAGGACGATGCCGTCCTCGGCCCGCTTGTACATCGCGCCGGACGGGCAGGACGCGACACAGGACGGGTTCAGGCAGTGCTCGCAGATCCGGGGCAGGTAGAACATGAAGGTCTGCTCGAACTGGAGCTTGATGTCGCTGGAGAGCTTGGCCAGCACCGGGTCGTTGACGGCGAGCTCGGGTCCGCCGGCCAGGTTGTCGTCCCAGTTCGCCGACCACTCGATCTTCATCGGCTCGCCGCTGATCAGGCTGCGCGGCTGGGCGACCGGCATCTGGTCGCCGAGGGGTGCGCTGGTGAGCTTCTCGTAGTCGTAGGTCCAGGGCTCGTAGTAGTCCTGGATCGAGGGCAGCTTCGGGTTGGCGAAGATGGTCAGCAGCTTGCGGAGGCGGCCGCCGCCCTTCAGCTTCAGCCGTCCGCGCTTGTTCAGCTCCCAGCCGCCGCGCCACTTCTCCTGGTCCTGGTAGGTGCGCGGATAGCCCTGCCCGGGCCGGGTCTCGACGTTGTTGAACCAGACGTACTCCATTCCGGTCCGGTTCGTCCACGCCTGCTTGCAGGTCACCGAGCAGGTGTGACAGCCGATGCACTTGTCGAGGTTCATCACCATCGCCAGCTGCGCCATCACCTTCATCAGTACGTCACCTCCTGGGACCGCCGGCGGACCACGGTGATCTCGTCGCGCTGGTTCCCGGTCGGGCCGAGGTAGTTGAACGCGAACGACAGCTGGGCGTAGCCGCCGATGAGATGCGTCGGCTTCACCAGCAGCCGGGTCAGGGAGTTGTGGATGCCGCCGCGCTTGCCGGTGGTCTCGGTCAGCGGTACGTCGATCGTCCGCTCCTGGGCGTGGTGGACGAACACGGTGCCGGTGGGCATCCGGTGCGAGACGATCGCCCGGCAGACGAGCACGCCGTTGCGGTTCACCGCCTCCACCCAGTCGTTGTCCTTGGCACCTATCGCGTCGGCGTCCGCGGGACTCATCCACATCGTCGGCCCACCGCGGGACAGCGACAGCATGAGCAGGTTGTCCTGGTACTCGGAGTGGATCGACCACTTCGAGTGCGGCGTCAGGTAGCGAACTGTCACCTGCCGCTGCCCGTCCGGACCGATCTGCGGTTCACCGAACAGCAGGTTGAGGTCGAGCGGCGGCCGGAACACCGGCAGTTGTTCGCCGAACTCGGCCATCCAGTCGTGGTCGAGGAAGAAGTGCATCCGCCCGGTCAGGGTGTGCCACGGCTTGAGGTGCTCGACGTTGACGGTGAAGGGCGCGTACCGGCGGCCGCCGGTCTCGCTGCCCGACCACTCGGGACTGGTGATCACCGGCACCGGTCTGGCCTGGGTGTCGGCGAAGACGATGCGTTTCTCCTCGCTGCCCTCGGCGAGAGCGACCAGCGGGGTGCCGGTACGGCGCTCGAGTGCCCGGAAGCCCTCCACCGCCAGCCGCCCGTTCGTCGTACCCGACAGAGCGAGGATCGCTTCGGCCATCTTCTTGTCGGTGTCCAGCGCCGGCCGTCCGGCCGCGATCCCTGCCGACATCACGCCGTTGCGGTGCGCGAGATCGTCCACCTCACGGTCGGGTATGACGGTGACCGCCTTGGTCGTCACGCCGAGCCGGTCGACGAGCGGTCCGAGCGCGGCGAGTTGCTCGGCCACGGCACCGTAGTCGCGTTCGACGACGGTGAGCCCCCACATGGTCTTGCCAGGGACCGGATCGGTGTCCTCCTGTCGCCAGTCCCGGACGACACCGCCTGGCTGGGCGGTCTCACCCGGTGTGTCGTGCTGCAGGGCGGTGGCGACCAGATCCCGCCGTACGCCGAGATGCTCCGTCGCCAGCTCGCTGAACCGGCGGGCGATGGTGTGGAAGGCATCGAAGTCGGTCCGGGTCTCCCACGGCGGATCGACCGCCGGATTGAACGCGTGCACGAACGGATGCATGTCGGTGCTCGACAGGTCGTGCTTCTCGTACCAGGTCGCGGCCGGCAACACGATGTCGGACAGCAGCGTGGTGGACGTCATCCGGAAGTCCATCGAGACCAGCAGGTCGAGCTTGCCCTCGGGCGCATCGTCTCGCCAGACCACGTCGCGCGGCCTCTTGTCCGGCGGCGTTTCGGTGGCGCGCAGATTGGCGTCGGTACCGAGCAGATGCCGCAGGAAGTACTCGTTGCCCTTGCTCGACGACCCGAGCAGGTTCGCCCGCCACACCGTCAGCACGCGCGGCCAGTTCTCCGGCGCGTCCGGATCCTCGCAGGCCAGCTTGAGCGTGCCGTCCCGGAGACCGCTGACGACGTGCTGCGCCGGGTCGTTGCCAGCGGCATCCGCCTCGGCAACCAGGTCGAGCGGGTTGCGATCGAACTGCGGGTACGACGGCATCCAGCCCAGCCGGGCGGATTGCGCGACCACGTCGGCGGTGTGCATCCCGGTGAGCTGTCCGCTGGCCAGCGGGGACGCGAGTGCATCGGCCTGGTAGCCGTCGTACCGCCATTGATCCGTATGGGTGTACCAGTACGCCGTGCCGATCATCTGCCGCGGCGGCCGGACCCAGTCCAGCCCCATCGCCAACGTGGCCCAGCCGGTGATCGGCCGGCACTTCTCCTGGCCGACGTAGTGCGCCCAGCCGCCGCCGTTGCGGCCCATGCAACCGGTCAGCATCAGCAGCGTCAGGATCGCCCGGTACGTCGCATCGCCGTGGAACCACTGACAGATCCCGGCACCCATGATGATCATCGACCGCCCGCCGGACTCCTCGGCGTTGGCCGCGAACTCCCGGGCGATCCGGGTCACCGTCGCCGCCGGCACCGAGGTGATCTGCTCCTGCCACGCCGGCGTGTACGGCGTGGCCGCGTCGTCGTACCCACTCGGCCAGTCGCCGGGCAGGCCCTCGCGCCGTACGCCGTACTGGGCGAGCATCAGGTCGAACACGGTCGTGACCAGGCGGCCGGCCACCTCGACCGCCGGAACTCCACGGCGGATGGTGCCGGCTCCCGCCGGCTCGTCGAAGCGCGGCAGCAGAACCTCGACTCCGGCCGCGTCCTGAACGGTGAGCTGGGGAGAGACCTCACCGAGATCGAGGTTCCAGCGACCTACGCCCGAATCGGTGTAGCGGAAGCCCATCGAGCCGTTCGGGACCACGGCCTCGCCGGTCCGGCCGTCCAGCAGAACCGTCTTCCACTCCGCGCCCTCGGCATCGTCGCCGAGATCGGCCGCCGTGAGGAACTTGGCGGGAACGTACGCGCCGTCCTTCTCCTCCAGCGTGACCAGGAACGGAAGGTCGGTGTACTGCCGGACATAGTCCACGAAGAACGGGACGCGACGCTTGACGAAGCACTCGGCGAGGATCACGTGGCCCATCGCCATCGCCAGGGCGCCGTCGGTGCCGGGCTGGGCCGGCAGCCACTCGTCGGCGAACTTGGTGTTGTCGGCGTAGTCCGGCGACACCGAGACCACCTTGGTACCGCGGTACCGCACCTCGGTCATCCAGTGCGCGTCCGGCGTCCGGGTCACCGGAACGTTCGACCCCCACATCACCAGGTACGACGCGTCCCACCAGTCGCCTGACTCGGGTACGTCGGTCTGGTCGCCGAACACCTGTGGTGACGCGACCGGCAGATCGGCGTACCAGTCGTAGAACGACGTCATCGCGCCGCCGATCAACTCGATGAAGCGGGCACCGATCGCGTGCGAGACCATCGACATCGCCGGGATGGGGGAGAAGCCCGCGATCCGATCCGGGCCGTGCGCCTGGATCGTGTGGACGTGTGCGGCGGCGATGATCTCCGTCGCCTCCGCCCAGCCGATCCGCACCAGCCCGCCCTTGCCGCGGGCCCGGTGGTACCTGGTCCGGCGGACCGGATCGCCGACGATATCGGCCCAGGCGGCTACCGGATCGTGGAGCCGGGTTTTGGCTTCCCGATACATCTCCACGAGTACGCCGCGGACGTACGGATACCGCACGCGGGTGGGGGAGTAGGTGTACCAGGAGAAGGCCGCGCCGCGGGGGCACCCGCGCGGCTCGTACTCAGGGCGGTCGGCTCCGACGGACGGATAGTCGGTCTGCTGGGACTCCCACGTGATAATGCCGTCCTTGACGTACACCTTCCACGAGCAGGAGCCGGTGCAGTTCACCCCATGCGTGGACCGCACGACCTTGTCGTAGCTCCACCGGTCCCGGTAGAACACGTCACCGTCGCGGCCGCCGTGTTTGTGGATCGTCCGTAGATCCCCGGACACCTCGGCCCGACGGAAGAAACGTCCGGTACGCAGCAGCGCGTCCGCCGCAGGACCGTCCAGACCAGCTGTTGCCCTGTCTGGTTTCGCGCCCATCCTCGTCCCCCTCGGATCGAAGCCGGCTGACCGTTCCACCGAACTGCAGTGCGGACCGTTCGTCAATGGCCACGCCGCGGAAGCGGCCGACGGGTAGCTCCGAACGACCGAGAGAGTCATAGTGGTGCTGTCGATGTCTGATCGGTCGGAAGTCGAACTACCGGCTCGCAGCGGTGCGGCGACGCCGGCGGTTCAGCTTGCCGTGGCAACCATCGGCTTCCTGCTGACGTTCTGGGCCTGGGCGCTGATCAGCCCGCTGGGTGCCCGGTACACCGACCAGCTCGGGCTGAGCTCCTTCGAGCAGGCGCTGCTCGTGGCGACGCCGGTACTGGTCGGCTCACTCGGCCGGATCCCGGTCGGAGCGCTGACCGACGCGCTCGGCGCGCGAAAGATGATGCCCGCGATCGCGGCGCTGACCGTGCTACCGGTCCTGTTCATCGGACTCGTCGCGGACAGCCTGCCCGCCTTGCTGCTGGGCGGCTTCTTCCTCGGTCTCGGCGGTACGTCGTTCGCAGTCGGCGTACCGCATGTGAACTCGTGGTTCGAGCCGTCGCGTCGTGGTACCGCGATCGGCATCTTCGGTGCCGGGACGGGCGGTACGGCGCTCTCCGCGTTCACGACCGTGCCGATCACCGACGCCTGGGGAGCGGCGGCGCCGTTCCTGCTCGTCGCGGGACTGCTGGTGATTCTCGCCGCGGCATCGGCGTGGCTGCTGCATCCGGCCCAGGGCTGGACTCCCGGATCTCCGCATGGCTTCGCCGGGCGTGCCTGGCGCACGGCCCGCAAGCCGGTCACGATGCAACTGGCCTTCCTGTACGCGGTCGGGTTCGGCGGGTTCGTTGCCTTCAGCGTCTACCTGCCGTCGTACCTGAAGAGTGCCTACGACCTGAGCCAGTCCGATGCCGCGTTCCGAACGGCAGGCTTCGTCGTCGTCGCCGTGGTGATGCGGCCGGTCGGCGGCTGGCTGTCCGATCGTTTCCATCCGATTCCGGTGCTGATGGCCGGCTTCGGGGTCACCACTGTGCTGGCCGCGGTGGCCGCGCTCGAGGCGCCGCTGATACCTGTGGCGACGATCGCGTTCCTCGGTCTCGCGGCCGCACTGGGCGCGGCTGCTGGAGCGTGCTTCGCGCTCGTCGCCAAGGTCGTCCCGCCGCCGCAGGTCGGTGCCACCACCGGCATCGTCGGCGCCGCCGGCGGCCTGGGCGGCTTCTTCCCACCCCTGGTCATGGGCCTGGTCCGCAGCGCGACCGGCGACTACACCCTCGGCTACCTGTTGCTGGCAGCAACAGCCGCCGCCGCGACCGCCTTCACCTGGTTCGTCGTCCGACAGCCCTGAGGCAGGGTCCTTCGGCACTTCGGTCTGTCTGAAAGCTGGCCACCACTCGCCGTACGTGCTGTGATCGGGGCAAGGGCCTGACTGCGAGGGGCGGATCATGGAGAGTGCACAGAAGGTCGTCGTCGTCGGGGTCGATGGCGGTTCCGAGAGTCAGGTCGCGCTGCGCTGGGCGATCGACGCGGCCGCCGCGCGAGGTGGCGCCGTACGCGTGGTGTACGCCTACCTGGACGATTCGGTCGAGTGGCCGGCGATCGGTGCCGATGGCTACATCCCCGAACCACAGGTGGAACGGTCCCAGTCCGAGCTGGACGCCGCGGTCGCCATCGTCCGCGACCGGCTCGGTTATGAGAACGGTTCCGGCTGGCTCGCCCGCAACACGGCCGCGCACGCGATCCTGAATGAGGCGACTGAGGCTGAACTGGTCGTGCTCGGCTCGCGGACGCACAGCAAGATCGGGGCCGCCTTCCTGGGGTCGACCGCGACAGCGGTCACGGCCAAGGCGCCCTGCCCGGTGGTTGTGGTGCGCGGTGTGACCGCAACCGGTCCGGTGCTGGTCGGTACTGACGGGTCTGCCCATTCCGAGGCTGCTGTTCTTTTCGGTTTCGAGGAGGCGGTGCGATCCGGCACCTCGCTGGACGTCGTCTACTGCTGGCAGCCGCTGGCCCGCCACGAGGTGGCGATCGACGATGCGGAGGAACAACTCCGGAACTGGCTCGACGAGACTCTGGCGCCGTACCGGGAGCGGTTCCCGGGGGTGTCGTTCCGGGCCTCGGTCGAAGAAGGCCGCCCGGCCACGGTGCTGGCGGAACGGAGCAAGAGCAGTTCGATGGTCGTGGTGGGCTCTCGCGGCCGCGGCGGCGTCGCAGGTCTGCTGCTCGGCTCGGTCAGCCAGAGCCTGCTGCACAACGTGAACTGCCCGGTCGCGGTCGTGCGGCCGATGAAGGAGAACGCGTGATGCGGAAGCGGGTGAACCCTGCTTCAGCCGAGGGATGCGGTGATCTGGGCCTGTAGCTCCAGCACGGTGCCCACCAGCAAGCCCAACGACCGGATCTGGGTCAGCGGGGGAGTAGGTCGGCGGCTTGGAGTTGTTGCCAGATTTCGGACTGGTCGACGACGGTGACGCCGAGTTTTTCGGCTTTGGTGAGTTTGGCGGCGCCGACGTCGGCGCCGGTGATGAGTAGGTCGGTGCTGGCGGAGACCGAGGAGGCGATGGTGGCGCCTGCCTTTTCGCAGAGGCGCTGGAAGGCCGGGCGCGTGACCTTCTCGCCGGAGCGTGGGTCGCTGATCGAGCCGGTGACCACCACCGTCTTGCCGGTCAGTGGCGCGCCGGCGGCGACGACCGGTGGGAGGTCTTCCTCGCGCACGTCCAGCGATACGCCGGCTGCACGGAGTCGTTCGAGCTCGGGCCGCAGCCGGTTGAGATGCTCGATGAGCGAGGCGGCGACCTTCGGCCCGATGTCCTCTACGGCGACGACCCCGTCGACACCTGCCTCCGCCACCTCCTCGAGGGAGCCGAATCCCGCTCGGCACAGCCTGGCCGCGGTGCCTTCGGAGGCCATCGGGATCGAGAGCCCGATCAGCGCCCGGCGGAGGCCGACCTGACGGCTCGCGTCGATCGAGTCGATCATGCGGGTGGCCGAGACCTCGCCGATGCGGTCGAACTCCAGCAGCCGCTCCTTGGTCAGCCGGTAGAAGTCCGACGGGTTCTCCAGGATCCCGGCCTCGGCCAGCCGTTCGATCCAGACCCCGCCGATCGCGTCGATGTCGGCGGCCGCCCGGGACGCCCAGTGGATCAGCCGCCGTACGGTCTGGGCAGGACAGGCCACGTTGGTGCAGAACAGTTCGCGGCTGTTGCCCTGCTCGATCAGCTCCTGCTCACACGACGGGCACACCGCCGGCGGCACGATGTCCCGCTCGGCCCCCGTGCGCTTGGAGGCGTCGAGTACGCCGGCGACGAACGGGATCACGTCACCGGCGCGCCGTACCAGGACCGTGTCGCCGATCTTGATGCCGCGGGCACGGATCACTTCCTGGTTGGCCAGGGTCGCGCGGGTGACCGTCGTACCGCCGACGAAGACAGGCTCCAGCCAGGCGACCGGCGCGATCTTGCCGGTCTTGCCGACGTCCCAGACCACGTCGGCCAGCACGGTGGTCTTCTCCTCCGCGGCGAACTTGAACGCCAGCGCGCCGCGCGGCGAGCTGGACCGGGTGCCGGCGGCGGCGAAGGCGTCGCGATCGGCCAGACGCAGTACGGCGCCGTCCAGGTCGTAGTCGAGGTCGTTGCGCTGCTGCTCGATCGTGGTGATCACCGCCTGCGCTGCGGCCGCGTCGTCGCAATGCCGCATGTCGGCGACGGTGAACCCCATCGTCTGCAGCGCGCGCTCGAGATCGGCGTCGGCGTTGTCGCGGTCACTGAGCAGGTCGAAGGCGAAGAACTGCAGCCGTCGTTCGGCGACGGTGGCCGGGTCCTTGGCGCGCAGGGTCCCGGCGGCCGCGCCTCTCGGGTTGATCAGGGGCTTGTCCGGGTGGGCGGCGTTGTAGGCGGTGAAAGTGGAGCGCAACATAACCGCCTCACCGCGGACCTCGGTGCGGCCCGGTACGTCGAGGCGGTCCGGGACCCCGTCAGCGAGTGCCCGCACCAACGGGGTCACGTCATCGCCGGTCGTCCCGTCGCCGCGGGTGATCGCCCGAGCCAGGCGCCCGTTCTCGTAGACCAGGGCCAGTGACAGCCCGTCCAGCTTCGGCATGACCACGACCGACTGGCCGGGAAAGCGGCTGAAGAAGGCCTCCACCTGTTCGGGGCGGGTCGCCTTCTCGAGCGACAGCATCGGCCGCGAGTGCCGGATCGGAGCGTGCAGCACCGCGGGCGCACCCACCTGCTCCAGCGGATTCGGGTCGGGCGTCAGCTCCGGGTTGGCCTCGATCAGCGTCCGCAGCTCGTCCTCGATCGCGTCGTACTCCGCGTCGGCCACACTCGGCGAACCCCGGTAGTAGGCATCGCGCAGTACGACGATCTGATCGGCAAGTTCCTGAATCCGCTCCCCAACGTCCACAGCCCGAAACCCTACCCGCGGACCCCGACAAACTGCCGGAGCGGCGGGCGATCGGGGTCAGCCGCAGTGCTGCTCCTCGTCAGAGCCAGCGGTGCTCGGCGGTGGTCTCGTCGGTGGGGAAGAAGGTCTCCAGGCGGATCTCTTGGGACGTGACGTCCTGTGGGGTGCCGACCGTTGTCACCATCGAGAAGTAGCTCACCGCCACTGCGTCACGCTCGAACCGCACCGGAATGACGGGTACGAGTGGCAGCGTGAGGTCAGCACGCCGCCACGACGCGGGGATTCCCGGCAGGGCAAGAACCTCCGCCAGCAGCGCGTCGGTCTGCGGGTCCAGGACCCCGGCGATCGTCTCCCGGTGCGCCCGCTGGATGAGCGCCGGCCCCACCTCGGCGAAGTTCGGGACGTACGGGCGAAGGGGCCCGAACATCTGCCGGATGACGTTCGGCCGGTCCGGGCCGTCCGTACCGGCGAGGAGGCAGGCAAACATGGCCTGAGCGGCATCGTTGGTCTGGAGTATGTTCCAGTGCCTGTCCATCACGACGGCCGGATACGGCTCGTGATGGCTCAGCACGCGCTCCAAGGCATCGCGTACTGGGGCCATCACCGGGTCCGTCAGCGGTGTCTCGCGATAGACCGGCGCGAATCCACCGGCAAGCAGGAGCTGGTTGCGGTCGCGCAGCGGCACGTCGAGAGCCGCGGCCAAGGTGAGGATCATGTCCCGGCTCGGCATCGCGCGGCCGCTTTCGATGAAACTCAGGTGCCGCGACGACACGCGGGCATCTCCAGCGAGCGCGAGCTGGCTGAGCTTGCGCGCATGCCGCCACTGCTGCACCAGTCTGCCGACGGCGCTAGGTTGTGCTCTCTCCTGCATACCGTGAATCTATGCGGCTCAGCCGGGCAAAACACCTACGCGCGAGGTAAGCATCTCATCGAGCTCAGGGCTTCCACGCGTGTGCCTGGAAGGCCTCCTCGAGGGGCGGGTGGGCGACGTTGCCGGCGTAGTTGGCCATCGTGGAGATCGCTACACCGGTGATCACCTCGAACAGTTGGGCGTGGTCGAATCCGGCGGCGAGGAAGGCATCGACGTCGGTTTCGTCGAGATGCCCACGGCTGTCGATCAGTCGGCGAGTGGTGGCTGACAGTGCCGCCAGTCTGGGGTCGGCGGGGAGGCGCCGGTCGCGGATCGCGTCGAGCTCGGCCGCGGCGATGCCCTGCTTGAGCGCCATGGCGGTGTGGAACGCTACCGCCCACGAGCACTCGTTGGTGACGGCGTTGGTCAGCAGCAGCACCTGGCGTTGCCCGCCGGTGAAGTTCTCGCCACCGAACTGGCCTTGGGCGGCGACGAACGTGTTCACCAGCGACGGTGAGCCCGCCATGGTGGCGGCGAGATTCGGGATCACGCCGAATGCCTTCTGAAGGCTCTCGAGGGACTGCTTGGCACCCTCAGGCGCCGATTCGATGCTGTGGATCGGGTATGTCGTCATGCAGTCGACCTTGCCCGCGGCACCTTCCCGATCCAATTCCCCCGGAGGTAAGCAAATTCGCCCCGGCAACTTTGGTCGGGCTCGGGGCGTCAAAGAGGTGTCCTAAGGGGGGCATCGTGAAGTCTTTTCACACCAACTGTTCTGTCAGCATCCGTCTACCGAACCTCTGCGCGCGGCCTCCGGGCACGCGATGAAACGCCACTCGTTCGTCCGCGGTTTGCTGACCGCGACAACGTTGGTGACAGGTCTGCTCCTTCTGGGGAGTACATCTGCGTCAGCCCAGACCATCGAGCCGCCGGTGCTCGGCAAGGCGCGCATCACGTGCCATGACGAAGGCGGCGCCGTCGTCGCCAAGCTGCGCAATCCGAACGCGACGCTCCAGCACTACATGGTCACGATCACCGGGGGCGACATCCACCACGACTACGTTGTGAGCCCGGCCGCACGCGGGGCTGAACTTATCGAGTTCGGTGGTCTGCCCGACGGCACGTACTTCCTTCTGGTTCAGAACGCCGACGGGGACTTCGTCGCCAAAGCTCGGGTGCCTGTGCAGTGCGACGTCACGCCGCCGACCAGCACACCAACCGGGACGCCTACGGGAACGCCGACCGCGCCGCCATCGGAGACGCCGACCACTGTCCCGACGACCGGCACGTCGTCCGCGACGACAGCCGTGCCGGCGGCGCCGGCGGACGTGCCAACCGCCGTGGAGGCAGGTCTTCCTGGCCCTGTCGCGCAGGATTACTCCAGCCACGAAGGGACGATCGTCGGCGCCATCCTCCTGGCGGTCGGCATCGTAGTCGGCCTGGCCTCGCTCCTGGTACGGCGCCGCCGCGGACTGCACCACCTCTGACAGGTACGTCCCGCATGGGTGGAAGCCGGCGTACACGCCGCGACCGCCTGGCCTCATCACTTCGAGGTCCAGGCAGTCGTGGTGGCCGGCGTCCTGCTCTCGTTGCTTGGCGGGTGGGCGGTGTTCGCTCTGCCGCCTGAGACGACTGCGCAGACGAACCAGCCGTCCACACGTCCACAGACCTCGGCGACCAGGCCGGTCAAACCGGCTACGAGCTCTACAGCTGCTTGGTCCGAGGGCGAGCCGAGGCGGATCCTCCTTCCACAGATCGCAGTGTCTGCGCGGGTCATACCGGTAGCCGCCCGAGGCGGCTCTCTCATACCGCCGTCGAACCCGCGCGTCGTGGGCTGGTGGTCGGGCGGCGCCCGGCCGGGGGCCACGATCGGTTCGGCCGTCGTGACCGCGCACACCGTGCACACCGGCGGCGGCGCCTTCGACGATCTCGACAAACTTCGGCCGGGCGCGATCGTGACCGTCATCACCGGCACCGGCCGGATCACCTACGTCGCGACCTCGGTGACGAACTACGCCAAACGATCGCTCGCGAAGCACGCCGCGGAGCTCTTCGACCAGACCACCCACGGCCGGCTCGTCCTCGTCACCTGCGAGGACTGGAACGGCAAGGTCTACCTCAGCAACGTCGTCGTCATCGCCGAACCGGTCCGGTGATCACGAGCGTTTGACCAGGAATCGAACGAAACAGGTGACATAGGGGTTCACGGCGTGTAGCGGGCGACGAGCGTGTTCATCGCCTCGTTGATGCTTTCGTCGACGCGGCGTCGGGTGGGGTCCTCGTCGTACCAGGTGATGATTTCGCGGGCGCCTGTTTCGAAGGGGATGGTCGCGACGAAGTCCGGGACCACCTGGCGGAGCTTGCTGTTGTCGAACACTGCCGAGTGGGCCTTGTCGCCCAGGAGGCCGTCTCCCCACCCCTGATGGACGGCGGCGATGGCGTCGGACGGGACATGGACGATCTGTGCCGACGTCCCTGCTGCGGCGGCGAGCGCGTGCGCGATCTGGTCCCAGGTCA
The DNA here is from genome assembly GCA_963748245.1 of uncultured Actinomycetota bacterium. GTDB lineage: Bacteria > Actinomycetota > Actinomycetes > Propionibacteriales > Kribbellaceae > Kribbella. Next base: position 578,255 of record CAVVIA010000001.1, read on the forward strand.
GGACGTCGTCGGAGGTGATCTGGAAGGCGTCGCCGAGCGTGCGGGGATGGCCGAGCAGCGGGACCAGTCCGCGGGCGAAGTCGCGGTGGTGGGTCAGCGTCCACAGCGAGGTTCCGTCACCGTGCACGACGACAGGCTGGCCGCGGCGCATCCGTTCGACGATCGTCCAGCCGCCGTCGAACGGTACGAGGGTGCGGTCGTACGTGTGCGAGGGCCGCACGATCGTGACCGGATAGCCCTCGTCCCGGTACAGCGCCGTCAGTAGGTCTTCACAAGCGATCTTGTTGCGCGAGTACTGCCAGAACGGGTTCCGCAGCGGCGTCGACTCGGTGATCGGCAGCCGCGCCGGCGGCGTCTGGTACGCCGACGCGGAGCTGATGAACACGTACTGGCCGACATGTCCGCGCAGCGCGTCGGTGCGAGCGCGCACCTGATCGGGCGTGAACGCGACCCAGTCGACCACGACATCGAAGTCCTGGCCGGCAACAGCGGCGAACGACGATGCGTCGCCGACGTCGGCGGTGATCACTCGCGCCTCCGGCGGGAGCGGCCGGGTCGAGGTCTTGCCACGGTTGACGACCGTGAGGTCGAGTCCCGATTCGACGGCTCGCCAGGAGCAGGCCGAGCTGATGATTCCGGTTCCGCCGAGAAAGAGAACACGCATACGACACCTCTTCGGCCAGGCGACTGTAAGATCTGTAAGCTTCGGAGCTTGGAGAATGATAACAGTTGAGCGACCCTAGTCTTACAGATGGCAGGTATCCGGTGATGGAAAGGGTGTGTCGTGAGGAGCCTCGAGGGACGTGTCGTTCTGGTCACCGGCGCCGGTGGTGGTATCGGCTCGGCGACCGCTCGCACCGTGGTCGCCCAGGGCGGACAGGTGCTGATTCACGACATCGCGGAATCGGCGCTCGATGCCCTGGTCAAGGAACTCGGTGACGGCGCCACGCCCCTGGTCGCCGACCTGACCGATCTGGCGGCGGTCAAGAAACTCTGGGACGACGCTTGGGCGGCCAAGGGGCAGGTGGACGTCCTGGTCAACAATGCCGGCGCCTATCCGGCTGCTCCACTGGATGCCCCACTCGAGGAGTGGCTCGCGGTCTGGGATTTCTCGCTCGACCTGCATCTCAAGGCGCCCGCGGTCCTGTGTCGCGAGGCGGTGGCGGCGTACTCCGCGCGTGAGCAGGGCGGGATCATCATCAACCTTGCCTCGCGGGCCGCGTTTCGGGGCGAGGATCCGGAGTACTGGCACTACGCGGCGGCGAAGGCCGGCGTCGTGGCGCTGACGCGCACGATCGCACGTCAGTACGGCCGCAACGGCGTGACTGCCTTCGCTCTGGCCCCCGGTTATGTCGACACCGATCTGAACAAGGAGTTCCGCGACACCGTTGGCGTCGAGGTCGCCGCGGAGCAGACCGGACTGGGCGAGGTCGCGCAGCCGCAGGATGTTGCCAACATCATCGCGTTCCTGGCGACCGGTCTGGCGAGGCACGCCACGGGTACGACGATCGACGTGAACGGAGCGTCGTATGTCCGTTGACACGAGTCTGGCCCGCATGAGTACGGATCTTTTCGTCAACGGGTCCTGGACGGCGGGCAAGGCCGGGATGCTCGACAACGTTGACCCAGGCAACGGTCGGACGGTCGGTGCCGTCTCGCTGGCCACCGCCGACCAGGTTGCCGAGGCGATCGCGGCTGCCGAGAGCGCGTTCCCAGCGTGGTCCGGTTTGGCGGCTGGTGCTCGCGGGGACATCCTCCGCCGTGCGGCAGGTCTGCTGGCGGATCGTGCCGAGGAGGCCGCGGCGACGATCCTGCTGGAGACCGGTAAGACGGAGGCCGACGCGCGGGGCGAGATCGGCCGCGCTGTCGAGACGTTGCGGTGGAACGGCGAGCAGGCGGGCAGGGTCGGGGCCACTGTGTTCCCGGGTGTGGTCGCGGGTTCGCGGCGTACGTCGATCCCGACTGCGCTCGGCCCGGTCGCGGTCATCACGGCCTGGAACTTCCCGGCGGTCCTGGCGACGCGCAAGCTCGGCGCCGCTCTCGCGGCCGGCTGCACGGTGGTGTTCAAGGCGTCGGAGTTCGCTCCGGCCACGGCTCGACTCGTCGTCGAAGTACTGGTGGACGCGGGCCTTCCGGCCGGAGTGGTGAATCTGGTCTTCGGTGATCCGCGGGCGGTGTCGGAACAGCTGACCTCGACCTCGTCGATCAAGGCTTTGTCGTTCACCGGTTCGACGGCCGTCGGAAAGGCCTTGGCCGTGCAGGCGGCACCGAAGCTGATCCGCACCGTGCTGGAGCTGGGCGGGCATGCACCCGTGCTGGTGATGGATGACGCCGACGTGGATCACGTGATCGCTACCACGGCGGCCGCCAAGTTCGGGTCCGCCGGTCAGTCGTGTGTCGCGCCCTCGAGGTACTTCGTGCACGAGTCCCGCTACCGGGAGTTCGTCGACAAGCTCACGGCCAAGGCGGGGTCGTACATCCTCGGGCATGGCACCGAGGAGGGCGTGACGCTCGGCGCGGTCGCGCATCAGGGACGCGTGGACGCCTTGGTTCGCCTCGCCCGCGATGCCGCCGATCATGGGGCCGCCGTCACCACCGGGGGCAGACAGGTCGGGCCGGGACGGGTTCTTCTTCGAGCCGACCGTCGTCGCCGGACTCCCGCTGGACTCCAAGGCCATGATCCTCTCGGAGGAGCCGTTCGGTCCCATCGCGACCGTCTCGTCGTTCAGCACGGTGGACGAGGCGATCACTGCAGCCAACGCGGCGCCCTATGCGTTCGCGGCGTACCTGTTCACGAACCGCATGGACGTGCGTGACGAGGTCGTCCGGCGGCTGAACGCCTCGAACCTCGGGATCAATCAGCTGGCTCCGTCGCTGCCCGACGTACCGCTGGGTGGCCTGGGCAACTCCGGCTACGGCTACGAGGGCGGAATCGAAGGCATCCTCGCCTTCACCCAACTCCGCCTCGTCTCCGAAACCGCGGGCCGGCCAACGACGGTCAGCGCCATCACCAGGGGAGAGTCCAATGCTCGCCGATAATCATTCCTCCTTGGCCAACGTCCGCGACGTGGCCGCGACGACGCGCGAGCCCTACGTGCTCGACGCGATCGACCTGGCCCTGCTGAAGATCCTGGTGGCAGACGGCCGCACGTCGCAGCGTCAGATCGCCACCATGCTCGGTGTGTCCGCCCCCACCGTCGGCGAGCGGATGGCGCGGTTGGAGCGCAATGGCGTCATCACCGGGTACGCCGCCCAGGTGGACTGGTCGGTCGTCGGCTACGGCCAGGTCGTGTTCCTCTCCATCGAAGCAGGCCCGGGGTATGACGTCGCCGCGATCATGGCCGCACTCTGGGAACTGCCGGAGGTCGAAGACGTCACCCTGGTCACCGGGGAACTCGACCTGCTGATCCGGATGCGAGTCCGGGACTACGGCGAGCTGAGGACGATCCTGATGGACCAGGTGTGGCGGATCCCGGGCATCCAGAGAACGGCAACCCTGCTGTCCGTCGCCGACATGCCGGCGAAAGACTTCGGCGCCGCCCTCCTCGAAAAGATCCAGCTCTCCTGAGACCGAGCACCGTGGCCACCGCGGACTGACCGCGTCACCGATGCGGGGTTCGAGTCGCCGCGGTCAGTCGACCACCGCGGGTGGCGCGCCCTCGTCGACGGGGCGCGTCTCCTCGCGTTTGCGGGGGAGCATGAGGGCCGGTATCAGGGTGAGGGCTACCAGCACCCAGGCGACCCAGAAGGTATCCGCGAACGCCGCAGCGGCGTCTACCAGCCCGCGCGCGATCGCGGCGGGGTCGAGATCGAGCAGGGCAACGCCGAGCGGGCGGGTGTTGGACAGGATGGCCGCCTGGGTCTCGCGGAGGCCCTCGCCCAGTCCCGGGATGTTCTGCGTACCGGGGATGATCGGCGAGTCGTTGAGCTGATTGGTGAGAATGACCGACATGGTCGCGACGCCGCAGGACGAGGCGATCTGCTGGGTGATGTTGAGCAGGGTGGAGCCGCGCGCGACCTGGGGGCCGGAAAGCGTCTTCAGCGCCGAGGTGAACAACGGCATCATCGTGGCGCCCATCCCGAAGCCCATCACGACCAGCATGCCGATGATCAGGGGGTACGGCGTCGTCGCCGTGAGCTGGGTCAGGCCGAACATGCCGACGACGATCAGCCCGAGCCCGAAAGGCACAATCCGGCCCACCGGCACCTTGTCCACGAGCCTCCCGGCGATCGGCATGGTCACCATGGCGCCGAGTCCCTGCGGCGCCACCAGGAGACCTGCCTGCAGGGTGGACTCGCCGCGGATCTGCTGGAAGTAGGTGGGCACCAGGAGGAGCCCGCCGAAGAACGCCGCGGCGAACAGAAACATCGTGATGATCGAGATGGTGAGGTTGCGGTTGCGGAACAACCGAAGGTCGAGCAGAGGGTGCTCCGGCCGGAAGGAGTGCCAGACGAACGCCGCCATCAGCAGCACCCCGACCAGCATCGAGACCCACACCCGTGGGGCGGTGAAGTCACCGTTCTCGGCGGGCAGGGAGGACACGCCGAAGAGGAACAAGGCGAGGCCGGGGGACATCAGCGCCACTCCGACGAGGTCGAGCGACTCCGACCGCTTCGGGCTGTCTTTGGCCAGCGCGAACCAGGCGTAGACCAGCGCGATCACGCCGAGCGGCACGTTGATCAGGAAGATCCAATGCCAGCTCGCCACCTGGATCAGCCAGCCGCCCAGGATCGGTCCCAGGATCGGGCCGAGCAGCATGGGCACTCCGAGGATGGCCATCAGCCGCCCTATCCGGTGCGGCCCCGCGGCCCTGGTCATGATGATCATGCCAAGCGGCATCAGCATGCCGCCGCCAAGGCCCTGCAGGACGCGGAAGCCGATGAGCATGTCGATGCTCGACGCGGTGGCACACAGGGCGGACCCGGCGGTGAAGAGGAAGATCGCGGCCAGGTAGAGCCGCTTGGTGCCGAACCGATCGGCCGCCCATCCGGTCAGTGGAATCACGGTCGCGAGCGCGAGCGTGTACCCCGTGACGGTCCAGGCGACGTGGGAGTAGGTGACCGGGTTGCCGGGCGAGCCGAACTCGTCCTGGAAGGTCGGCAAGGCGACGTTGACGACGGTGATGTCGAGGATCGACATGATGGCGCCCAACACGACGACACCGGCGATCTTCAGTGCGGCGGCATCGATCTGGTCGGGGTAGTCGGGGTTGGTCGCTGGCTGGCTCATATGGTCCCCCTGGCACGAATCACGACCTTCCCGAGACTACGCGCGAATCCTGCCCGGGCACGAGCACTTTCTTCATCAGCCTGTTTGTCGAGCCCTCGAATGTGTTGGATCTGAACCCTCGGCGAGTAGTGCGGTCACGGCTGCATCCGGCTCGCCGCTGCGGATCGCCGCGAGCGGGTGGCCGAGCGCTTGCGGACCTGCATCCACGCGATGAATGCCTCGTTCTCGATCAGCAGGGTCGATTCGGAGTGGTTGGCCTCGTCGAGCAGTTGCCGCTCGTGCAGTTCTTCCAATCAACAGCAGATGTCTAGGCCTCGGCTTGCGTGCATGCCAAAATGCCGGGCATGGGCGGGTTGTCGTTGTGGTCAGAAGATTCGTTTCTCTCGATCGCGAGCCGTGGGTCGATTCTGTCGATCGGCTCGGCGGGGTCGGTGCTGAGCATCGGCTCAGTTGGTTCCGCGCTGTCGGTCGCGTCGGTCGGTTCGACCCTGTCTGCCTTCTCGGCCGGGTCGGTCCTCTCGGTCGGCTCGGCGCTGTCGGCTCGGTCGCGCTGGTCGGTGCTCAGCAGCGACGGTGATCGCGACGTACTGCGCAAGCCGCCGCGACCTGCCTTCGCCGCAGGTGGGGTGACGCTCGCCGTGCTACTGATCGCCTTCAGTCAAAGACGCTAGCGGTACGGCGACCCTCCGCCGCTTGTGACTGCGCAGGTCCGCCGTGTTCACCTACCGGCTGTCAGAGTCCGGCGCCTGACCCCTCCGCACTCGTTCGCCCGCAAACACAACCGGCAGCACCAGCCGTGCGCCTGTTAGTGCAGGAGGACGATGGAGCGGGGGTTGACGCGGATGTGGTCGCCGGGGCTGAGTCGGGCTGGTGCTGCGATGCCGTCAGGTTCGTAGGTGTCGAGCTCCGGGGTCCAGGTCTTGCCGGGCTCTGTTGTGGGTACGACGAAGTCCAGTGGTTCCCACCATGCGTTGACCAGGAGCAGGAAGTCGTCATCGACCAGTAGCGTGCCGTCCGCGGCCCGGTCGGGATTGTCGTCGCCGTCGAGGTAGAGGGCGACACTCCGCGCGCCCGGATTCGACCAGTCGGCTTGGGTCATTTCCGCGCCGCCGGGGGTGTACCACCGCAGCTCGCCGGCAGCCACGCCGGTGAGGAACCGGCGCCGCCGGAAGACCGGGTGAGCCCGGCGCAGCGCGATGAGGTTCTTGGTGAAGGCGGTCAACTGCTTGTCCGGTGTGGACCAGTCGAACCAGCTGATCGCGTTGTCCTGGCAGTACGCGTTGTTGTTCCCCTGCTGGGTGCGGCCGAGCTCGTCGCCTCCCAGGAGCATCGGTACGCCGAACGACAGCATCAGTGTGGTGAGCATGGCGCGGCTCTGCCTGGCTCGCAGGTCGAGGACACCTTGATCGGTGGTCGGCCCTTCGACTCCGCAGTTCCAGGAGCGGTTGTCGTTGCTGCCGTCGGCGTTCGCCTCGCCGTTGGCCTCGTTGTGCTTGGCGTCGTACGAGACGAGATCGGTCAGCGTGAAGCCGTCGTGAACCGTGATCAGGTTGACCGAGGCGGTAGGCCGCCGGCCGGCCGTGGAATACAGGTCGGACGACCCGCTGAGGCGGGCGGCGAACTCGCCGATCAGGCCGTCGTGGCTGCGCCAGAAGTCGCGCATGACGTCGCGGTACCGGCCGTTCCACTCACTCCACAGCGGAGGGAACCGGCCGAGGTCGTAGCTGTCGGCCTGTCCGACATCCCACGGCTCGGCGATGAGCTTGGCGCGCGAAACCACCGGGTCCTGCGCGATCAGGTCGAAGAACGCCGCCATCTTGTCGAAGCCGCCGTCCTCACGCGCCAGCGTCGGTGCCAGGTCGAAGCGGAAGCCGTCGACCCGCATCTCGGTCAGCCAGTAGCGCAACGAGTCCATGATCAGCTGCAGGCTGATCGGACTGTCTGCGTTCAGGGAGTTGCCGGTGCCCGTCGTGTCCACGTAGAACCGCGGATCGCCGGGGTCGAGCCGGTAGTACGCGGGGTTGTGCAGTCCGCGATGACACAGCGTCGGGCCGAGGTGGTTCCCCTCGGCGGTGTGGTTGAAGACCACGTCCAGGATCACCTCGAGGCCGGCACCGTGGAGGGTGTCGACCATCGCCTGGAACTCGGCCACCTGACCGCCGGGGCGACCGGCGCGTACTGCGGCCGAGTAGCCGGCGTGCGGAGCGAAGTACCCGATGGTGTTGTAGCCCCAGTAGTTGGTCAGGCCGCGCTCGACCAGGAAACGCTCGGGCACGCTCTGGTGCACCGGGAGCAGTTCCACCGCGGTCACCCCGAGGTCGACGAGATGGGTGACCGCGGCATCGTGGGCGAGACCGGCGTACGTGCCGCGGAGCTGCTCCGGTACGTCGGGGTGCGCAGCCGTGAAGCCTTTGACGTGGACCTCGTAGATGATCGTGTCGGCATAGGAGTAGATGGGCCGGGGAATGTCGCTCCAGTCGAAGGAGGGGTCCACCACCAGACTGCTGGGGACGTGTCCGGCCGAGTCCAGTGGGCTCGGCGCTTCGGTATCGCCGACCGCGTAGCCAAGCACTTCCGGTCCGAACCGCACCTCACCGTCGATGGCCCGCGCGTACGGATCGAGCAGCAGCTTGGCGGGGTTGCAACGCAGACCTCGGTGCGGCTCGTAGGGTCCGGTGGTCCGGTAACCGTAGGCCTGACCAGGTCGTACGCCGGGCACGAACCCGTGCCAGACGTCGCCATCACGCTCTGGCAGCGGGACCTGGGTCTCGGTGCCGTCGGAGTCGAACAGGCACAGCAGCACGCCATCGGCTGCCGAGGCGACGGCGAAGTTCGTCCCATCGGGTCGGGGAGTCGCGCCCAGCGGGGCCGCCGCACCGGGCAGAGGCGGCGCGGTGGTGGCCTGCGCGCTCATGACGGTCCGCTCATCGCGCGGAGGACATCCCCGATGGACTGCACGGCCCCGTGCCGGCGCCGGATGATGTCGGCCACGATGCCGGTCCAGCCGGTCTGGTGGGTAGCGCCCAGGCCCGCCGCATTGTCGCCGTGGAAGTACTCGTTGAACATGAGGTTGTCCCGCCAGTTCGGGTCGTGTTGCAGGCGGTCGACGCCGCCGAAGCACGGGCGCCGGCCGTCCGGGCCGACGAGGAAGATCGACACCAGCCGGGCGAACAGGTCGTCGGCGACGGCGTCGAGTGCGAGCCGTCGGCCCGATCCGGTCGGGTACTCGATCGTGAGGTCCGCGCCGAAGAAGCGGTGGTAGCGCTGGACAGCGGTGGCAGCGAGGAAGTTCAGCGGGAACCACACCGGACCGCGCCAGTTCGAGTTGCCGCCGAACATGTCGGTGGTCGATTCAGCCGGTTCGTAGTCCACCGTGGCCCGCAACCCCTCCACCTCGAGGGTGTACGGGTGGTCGCGGTGGTAGGCGGAGATCGAGCGCAGCCCGTACGGTGACAGGAACTCGTCGGGGTCGAACAGCTTGTCGAACAGCCGCAGGACCTGCTCGACGCCGACGACGCCCATCAGCAGCCGCTGCTGTCCGGCATCGCTGCGCAGGAGGCCGGCCGCGGCCAGGCTCTCGCGGTCCCGCAGCCCCTCGCGATCGAGGAACTCGGCGAACTGTTTGCCTGGGGCAACGGCGCGCTCCAGCAGCTGGTCGTCGATCACGGCGACCGCGAGCATCGGGATGATGCCGACCATCGAGTGCACCTTCACCGGTACGACGCCGCTGCCGGGCGTCGCGATCCGGTCGTAGAACAGGCCGTCGGTGTCGTCCCACATGCTCTGCTGCACCATTGCGGTGCGGATCGCGGCGAAGTGCTCGAGGAACTTGTGGACGAGATCGAGCGCGGGCCGGTGTCCGGTCCGGTTCAGGATCGCCGCGATCGTCGTCATCCCGAGCGCGTACGCCGCCATCCAGCCGGTGGCGTCGGACTGTTCGAGCACACCCCCGACCGGCAGGTGCGAACGGTCGAGCGGGCCGATGTTGTCCAGGCCGAGGAACCCGCCCTCGAACAGGTTCGTCCCGTCCGCGTCCTCCCGGTTCACCCACCAGGTGAAGTTGATCAACAGCTTGTCGAAGATCCGGCTGAGGAAGTCGAGGTCGCGCCCGCCGTCGATGGCGAACACCTCGAGCGCCGCGTAGACCGGCACCGGCGGGTTGACGTCGCCGAAGTCCCATTCGTACGCCGGCAGGGCGCCGTTCGGATGCTGGAACCACTCCCGGCAGACCAGCAGCAGCTGATCCTTGGCGAACTCCGGATCGACATGCGCCAGCGCGATGCAGTGGAAGGCGAGGTCCCAGGATGCGAACCACGGGTACTCCCACTTGTCCGGCATCGACATCACGTCGAAGGCGTTGAAGGTGCGCCACCGGGAGTTGCGTCCGGTGAGCCGGGAGGCCGGCGGCACCGGCTGTCCCGGGTCCCCGTCCAGCCAGCGGGCGACGTCGTAGTAATAGAGCTGCTTGCTCCACAACATCCCCGCGAACGCCTGCCGCATCACCATCGCCTCGTCGGGCGAGGCAGCCGCCGGGGTGAGACCGGCGTAGAACTCGTCAGCCTCGGCCCGGCGGGACCTCACGATGCTCTCGTACTCCGGTCCGAGCGCGGTCGCTGCGTCTCCGCCTGACCCTGCCGGACGCAGCCGCAACCGCAGCTCGGCGGTCGCACCCGGCGCGACGTCAACGCTGTACCAGGCCGCGCACTTGGTACCGCGCTGAGCCGGGTCCACGGTGGACGCACCGGTCACGACGTGGTCGTTGATCCCGTCCTTGGGGTACGGCGTCGTCGCGGCAACGCCGTACATGCGCTGAGTGTTGGTCTCGTTCTCGCAGAACAGCAGACTCGGTGGGGTCCCGTCCGGGCCCGGTGCGGCCAGCAGTTCCAACTCGCCCAGGGTTGGGTGCGAGACCCGCACACTCGTGTCACTGGTCGCGGCGAGCTCGGGTCGTTGGGCGCCCGGGCTCCACGACCAGGTGTCGCGGAACCAGGCTGTCGGCAAGACGTGGAGTGTGTCCGGGTCGGGTCCGGCGTTCGTGATGTGGACCGACATCAGCAGGTCGGTCGGGCTCGCCTTCGCGTAGTGCACCTCGACGATCCAGTACCGGTCCTCGTCGAACGCCCCGGTGTCGAGCAGTTCGTACTCAGGGTCGTGCTTACCTCGTCTGCCGTTCTCGGCGCGCAGGTCGTCGTACGGGAAGGGACCCTGCGGGTAGTGGTAGCGCCAGCGGTTCCAGGCGTGGCTGGGGACGGCGTCGAGGTACCACCAGTAGTCCTTGACGTCCTCGCCGTGGTTCGCCTCCGCGCCGGTCAACCCGAAGGGCCGCTCCTTGAGGATCGGATCGCGCCCGTTCCACAACGCCAGCCCGAGGCACAGCCGTTGCTCGATGTCGCTGAACCCGGCCAGTCCGTCCTCGCCCCACCGGTACGCCGTGGCGCGGGCGCGGTCGTGCGAGAGGTAGCCCCAGGCCTCGCCGTCGGCGCTGTAGTCCTCCCGCACCGTGCCCCACTGGCGCTCGCTGAGGTACGGACCCCAGAGATACCAGTCGTTGCGCTGCGCCATCCGCTCGCGCTCGATTCCGAATGTGTCAGCCTGTGTCGTCACGATGCCCATCGTTCGGCGGCCGGCCAGATCCCGCCTCGCCCACAGCTAATGATTTACACCTGCGTGCGTTGAGGCTCGTGCTGGGCGAGGTCGCCGTGCCGCGACAGGCTGAGGGCGCCGGCCACCGCGAGGACGAAACCCAGGGCCGCGACCCAGGCCCAGCCGGGCCTGGGCCTGTCGCCCAGCATGAGCAGGCCGACCAGCGCAGGTGCGACCGTCTCACCGATCACCAGCGGCGCGGGGCGCTGGGTGTGGTGCTCCTGACGCAGACCAGCCCGATCGGGGCCGAGCCCGAACGGGCAGGCGGTGCGCTCGCGAGTTGGGTCTACTTCGTCGGGATCGGGTTCCACCTCGTGATGGCGGTCCTGTGCTTCCTCAAGGGCAAGCTGGCCACCGGCCTGATCGGCATCGTCGTGCCGGTGGTGGCACTGGTCGGAGCGCTCAGGCTGGCGAAGCCCGGCTCGACCTGGGCACTGCGCCGGTACGGCGAGCGGAAGGCGGAACGGGCCCGGAGCCGGTTCGGCGCGACGTACGACAAGCGGTGGAACCGCGTCCGCGACATGCTGCTGGGCGGCCGGTTCACGTGACAGGGCTGTTGTGTCAGTGTCCTGGCTGGAAGAGTTCGACGAGGTTGCCGGCGGGGTCGGCGATGAGGACCTGGCTGCCGCCCGGTCCGGTGACGAGTTCGCTGCGGAAAACGACGCCGGCGGCGCGGAGCCGGTCGATTTCGGTCGTCAGGTCGTCGACGATCAGGTGGATGCGGTTTCGGCCGGCGTCGGCCGCGTCCTCGGGAGTCGCGCGGGCACCGGAGGTTTGCGGACCGGAGAGCAGGAGGCGCAGCGGTCCGTGGGTGACGTCGGCGAAGGCCGGGGCGGGGTTGCTGCGCAGTTCGAATCCGAGGTGGGTGGTGTAGAAGTCGATGGCGGCTGGTACGTCGTCGACGATGTAGCGGACGCTGGCGAAGGTTTCCATGGTCAGTCCTCCTACTCGGTGCTGGTGCTGAGGCTCGGCACGAGATGCCGAACGCGACTGTCGATCTCGGCCGCTGCCGCCACGAACGCCGAGTAGGTGGCCCGACGATGGTCGGTGGCAGCTGGATCGGGGATGCTCCAGTGGACCCGCGGCCAGTCCTCGGCGTCGAGGATCGCTTCGCGAGCCTTGTCGCACAAGGTGATCACACGGTCGAAGCGAGTGCCGTGCGCGGTGTCGAGCAGCCGCGGCGACTGCCTGTCGATGTGGATGTCGTAGTGCTCCCGCAGTACGCGGACCGCGTGGGGATGGATACGGTCTTTGGGTCGGATGCCTGCGCTGGTGACCCGGACCCGTTTCCCAGTCCGGTGCCGTAGCAGGGCCTCGGCGATCGGTGAGCGTGCGCTGTTGCCAGTGCAGACGAACAACACGCTCGAGTTTCCTGTACGCCGTTTTGTCTCGGGCGCGGATGTCATCCGTAGGGCAGGATGCAGGGCGGGTCCGAGGCTCATCAGCGCTGTGGCGCAGCGGTCCAGATCGAGGTGGTAGTAGCTGTCACGGGCGTCGAAGCTGCTGCGTCTGGACGTGACCAGGCCGCCGTCGCGCAGGAGCCGCAGGTGGTACGAGACCAGGTTCTGCGGCTCACCGGCGACGGTGACGAGTTCGCGAACCCGCAGGTCGCTCCGCGCGAGTTCGGCGACGAGCCGCCACCGCAGCGGGTGGCTGACCAGCCGGACGAACTCCGGTGGCGCAGGGTCCTCGACGGTGCCCATGTCGCGAACATACATCAAATCGAATTGATGTAGTAGGCGTGACCCATCGGACAAGGGGGGCTCTGGTCAGGTGCGGCGGCTCGGAGGCGTCAGGAACAGCTCGCGATCGCGCCAGACCACGACGACGGACAGCACGAGCAGCAGGACGGTCTGGATCACCTTGACGTCCGGGTGCGTGCGGAAGAGTTCGTTGCCGAAGTTGGCTGCGAGGTGAAAGACGATCGCGACGAGGACGCTGCGGCCGGCGCGGTAGTAGAGCCAGTTCATCAGGATGACGAACGGGATCAGCGAGACACCGTAGTTGAGAGAGTGGATCAGGCCTTCGTCGACGAGCTCCGCCTGGTAGAAGCCCTCGATGAAGCCGAGCGGTACGTGCCACAGCACCCACACCAGACCGAAGACGAGTGACGTCCACAGGACGTTCATCCGGGCCGCGAGTGCATCTGTTCCGTAGGTCTTCCAGGCGAGTTCCTCCAGGACGGGAGCGAGCGCGAGGGTGATCCAGGCCGGCATCAGCCCCGTCGAGAACGAGAAGCCGTCCCGGAGCTGGAACTGCGAGACGTCGTAGCCGAACGGGATGGAGAGCGCGGTCGCGACAAGCAAGGCGCCGGGAAGGAGGAAGAGGGCGGCCAGCCAGACCCACGTGCGCGTGCCGCGCGGCGCGACCAAGCGAGTGAGGACGTCGCGAGTCAGACCGTCCCTGCGGATGAACCAGGTCGCCACAGCGATCGGGCCGGCGAGGCCGGCCAGGCCGAGGCCGGTCATGAGGCCGATGGTGACGTTGCTGGGATCTGGTCGTCGCGACAGCCAGGCGGCGGTGAACCACATCGCCCACGGGATGGCGGTGGCCAGGACGTAGAAGGCGACGGGATGGCGGTACCGGCTGACGGCCTCCAGCGTGCGCGAGGTCTTGACCGGCGCGTTGCCGGTTTCCGGTGGATGCATGGTCCTCTCCAGGGGTGACGGTGGCGCAGCTTCCTGCCGCGCTGCTAATTAGTTAACGATACCCGTAGCGTATTTATTTCCGGTACGGTGGTTGGTGTGAGGCAGCGAAGCCGGCAGCGGAGGCGACGCCCCGGCAGCGGGGTGCCGGCCGGCCGCGCTCGACCGAGGTCGACGCGCGGGTCATCGACGCCGCCTTGGCACTACTGCGGCAAGGCGGTCCGACCGCAGTCACCATGGAGGCTGTCGCTGCGCGGTCCGGGGCCGCCAAGACCACGATCTACCGCCGGTACCGCGGCCGCGACGACCTGATCCGCGCCGGCCGTCGGTTCAGTGGTGACCCCGCCCGGCCAACCGCCCGTCGAGGACGTTCGCGGGCGGCTGACATGGGCGCTCGGTCAGGTGCACACCATCCTTGGCGACGTCCTGGGGCGCGGAGGCGTCGCGGCCATGCTGGACGATCGGGAGCCGACGTTCACGACGCTCGTTCGCGACCTGCTCACGCCGTACACCACCGCCCTTGCCGGGCTCATCGAGGACGACGCCGCCGCAGGAAGGCTGCGCCGAGACCTCGACGCCGACGCCGTGGTCTCCCTGATGCTGGGCTTCTACCTCAGCGAACTACTCCGCCACGGCACCGTCGACGCCGACTGGATCCCCCGCTGCGTCGACCTCCTCTGGCACGCCATGACCTGAGGTGCCTGGCGATCGCACCGATGCCGACGCCGCTCAACGGACTGTTGTACGGCGTCAGTGATCCGCGTCGTACCGCTGGTACAGCGAGGCCATGGTTCCGTCGGGATCCAGGGTGCTCAGGATCGAGTCGGCTATCGCCGTGAGCTGGGTGATCTGCTCAGGGGTCAGCGCGTCGATGACGTGCTGTCTGACCGTGGCGACGTGGCCTGGTGCTGTCTCACGCACCTTGTCCCAGCCATCCGGAGTCAGTCGCGCGTTGGTGGCGCGAGCATCCTCCGGGCAGGGGAAGCGCTCGACCAGACCTCGGTCCTCGAGTCTTCGGACGACATGGGACAGCCGGGGGAGAGTGGCGTTCGTCTGCAGCGCCAGGGATGTCATCCGCAAGGTGCGGTCCGGCGCTTCCGACAGCATGGCGAGGACGTAGTACTCGAAGTGCGTCAGTCCGGCGTCCCGCCGCAGTTGCGAATCGAGGACCCCGGGCAGGAGTTCGAGTACGGCGGCCAGCCGTACCCAAGCACTCAGTTGGGTCTCGTCGAGCCATCGGGTCGTCATGGCAGCCATTCTCGCATCGATTGGTTGTCGCTACAACTATTTCGTGCTACAGTCATAGTTGTAGCGACAACCATTCAAGGTTCATCCAGGAGGAGTCATGGCACACGTCAGCATCATCGGCACCGGAAACATGGGACAGGCGATCGCGAGCGTCGTCTCCAAGGGCGGCAACACGGTCGAGCTGTTCGGATCCGGCGACAAGAATCAGCGGATCACCGGTGAGATCGTCGTCCTGGCCGTGCCGTACCCGGCCGTCGCCCAGGTCATCGCCGAGCGCGGTGACCAGCTCGCCGGCAAGGTCGTCGTCGATATCACGAACCCGCTGAACTTCGAGACCTTCGACTCGCTCGTCGTCCCCGCGGACAGCTCCGCAGCCGCCGGGATCGCGGCGGCGCTGCCCCAGTCGCGCGTTCTCAAGGCCTTCAACACGAACTTCGCCGCGACGCTGGCCTCCGGTGCGGTCGGCGAGGCGCCGACGACCGTGTCGATCGCCGGTGACGACGCCGATGCCAAGGCGCTGCTGGCCGGTGTCGTCTCCGCGGGCGGCCTGCGCGTCGTCGACGCGGGAGCGCTCAGCCGGGCTCGTGAACTCGAGGCGCTCGGCTTCCTCCAGCTCACCCTCGCGGTCGGCGAGAAGGTCTCCTGGACCGGCGGCTTCGCCCTCGTCTGACCACCCCTCACAGCCTCACTCCGGGCCGGCGCGGTAGGTCGCGAGGGTTAGCTCCAGTGCTTCGGTGATCGGCGTGGCCTGAACGCCTAGCTTGCCGGCGATCTTGCTGCTGTCGACCACGAACGGTTCCTCGAACTGGTATTGCATCTCGGTGAGTTCCCGCAGGGTGGGATTGATGATGCCGAGGGCGCGGAGCATCAGCGGTGGCAGCGCGCGGAGCTTGGTGCGGGGTTGCCCGGCGTACTGATAGACGAGGTCTACCAGTTGTCGCGTAGTGCGGGTGTCTGGGTCGTTGGGGAGGTGCCACACCTGACCGGGAGCATCGGTGTGTTCGCCGAGCACCGCGAGCGCTTCGCCGATGTCGGGGATGTAGGTGTAGGTGTGTGGCTGGTCGGGATCGCCGAGCACCGTTGCGGTTTTGCCGGCCAAGGCGGCGGGAAAGACGCGGTCACCGAGATTGGACTGCGCGCCGCCGCCCGGTCCGAAGTAGTCGGATGCGCGGCCGATCGCGACCTGGACCCGGCCGGCTGTGTGGGCGGCGAGGAGCTCGCGTGCCATCCGTCCCCGGAGTTGTCCCTTCTTGGTGTGTGCGTCGTACGGGCGGTCTTCGGTGAGTGTGCGGCCGGCTGGTCGTCCGTACATGTACACGTTCTCCATGCTGACCAGGCGCGCGCCGGAGGCTTCGGCCGCGGCGAGTACACCGGCCTGCAGATCAGGGAACTGTGCCGTCCATTCGGCGTACGGCGGGTTGAGCGTTTGATAGACGACGCGGGCGCCCTTGGCGACGGCGGTGGTGAAGGCGGGGTCGCGGGCGTCGCCGCCGACGACCTCGACGTCATCGGGTACGCGCGCGTGCCCGGACCGGTTGACGAGGCGGGCGGTCTCGCCGCGGTGGCGGAGGGCGCCGAGCAGTGCGAGCCCGATCGCGCCGGTGCCGAAGATGACGTGCTGCGGGGCGCTCACGCCTGGGTCTCCAGCTGTGTCTGTGTCGGAGCCGGGCCGACCTCGGCGCGATAGGGCAGCAGGTAGTGGAGCAGGAGTCCGGAGAGCGCGGAGAAGGTCAAGGCGCCGTACGCGCCGTAGATCGTGAACTGGTTCTCGACGCTGATCCCACCGAGGGTGGTGACGGTCCATCCCAGCGCCCACAGCACCGGCATCGCGGCGGCCCAGACCCACCGCATGCGGGTCTGAGGCGGCAGAGCGAAGGCCTGCGCCAACCCGAGGACGACACCGGTGAGAGCCCCCATCAGCGCCAGTTCGCCCAATGAGGTGCCGTACCCGACAGCCACAGCGCCGAGGAGTAGGCCGACGCCCATACCGATCGTGGTGGCCGGTACCCACCTGCGCGGATCGAGCCGACGGCGACTGAACAATGTCTGTCCGATGCCGAGAACGAGCCCGGTGACCAAGCCGCCGACCAACGCGGCGAGGGCATCGTCCACGCGACCTACCGTCAGGTCGCCGGCGATACCGGCGAGGGGGAAGGAGACGAAGCCCGCGGTCCAGAGCAGCCAGGTACGGAGGAAGACAGGTTGTGATGCGGTGGGATGGGACATGGTGCTCAACTCCTGAGCTCGGCAATCGCCGGGTGGATGGTGATACGTGTGCGCGGTAGCGGGAGGACCAGTACGTGCCTGGTGCTCCTGGCGGAGACCTCGGCGAGGGCGGGTCGCAGTACGGCGAGTCGACTGGTTACGCAGCAGCCGCTGGAGCGCTGAGTCCGACCAGGTCGGCGCCCGCCGCGAACTCGGGCAGCATTGTCTGGCCCTGTGCTCCCGACGACTGATTGTGCCCATGGCAATGGCCCCCCGCGCGGACACGAACCTGTGGCAACCCCCGACGGATCACTCAGCGCACGATCTGACCGCGCTGTCCTCAGCATGTGCCTCTTCCACGGCCTGTCCACGGCAGCCAGCGCCACGCAATCACGAGGCAGGATAGTTCGTGTCGCGAATTGCTTAGCTGACAAAGCGACCGCGGTCGTCCTCGCTGGTAGTGGACATGACAATGCGGCCTACGAGTTGACCGGCGACACGTCCTGGACCTATCCCGAGCTCGCCGCGGCGGTCGCAGACGTGCTCGGTACGCCGGTGACGTACCAGGACCTCTCGTCTGCCGAACATGCCAACGCGCTCAGGGCAGGCGGAGTCGACGAGCCGACGACTGAATTCCTAGTCCAACTGGATGCGGACGTCGCGGCTGGAGTCTCGGCGGAAGCGACCGACCAGCTACGCCACCTGATCGGCCGGCCCACGACACCGCTGGTGGACGGCCTGCGCGCCGCCGCTGCACGTCCCCGTTCCTAGCTGGTTGCGTCGCTGCCGGTTACGAAGGTGGGCAGTCGGACCCATGTTCTGTCAGCTGGTGTGAAGGACTCGAAAGCGGTCGGGGTCCGCCGGGTCTCGATCGACGACTTGGATTGGTGGCCACGCCCATTGCCAGACGCTGATGCCTGGTGTGCGGGAGAACTGGATGTGCCCGCGGGTGCCATCGACTGCGACGTGCGGCCAGGATTCGGCAATGCGTGCCCGGTCCGTGCCGTGAGAACGCAGTACGTCGGCGAGGACGGCGACCGTGTCGTAGCCCTCGAAGGCAACGAAGGACGGCGCTTCGGCCAGTCGCTCGCGGAGGGCCGTCTCGACTCGTGCGCCGAGGGGCGTGAGGTCCTCGGGCCGGTAGCGCAAGAACGGGATCGCGGCGCCGGCATCGCCCAGCAACGTCGCCCATTCGGCGAACTCCGGTTGCCCGGCCGGAGCACCGATCATGATCTCGGTGAGGCGCTGGTCCTGGCGGACGGACTTGACGATCGACACGGCCGGATCCGGGTGGCCGACCAGAAGCAGGAGGGCTGTCGCGCGATTGTCGAAGAGTTCGTCGCATACCGCAGCGGGGGTGAGCGTGGTCATGTCGAGTTCGATGACGGTGCCGCCGCGTGGGGCGAGGTAGTCGCGCAGAATGCTGGTCCCGGATGCCCAGTAGACACTCGGCTGGGTTGCTAGGGCGATCCGACTGTGGCCCGCGCTGAGGAGGAAGTCCGCGTAGAGCTGCCAGCCGCGGGACTGCGGCGGGGCGAGGCGCGCGACCCAGTTGGTTGGCTGTTCGGTGAGTGCGTCGAGAACCGCTGACGAGCAGAGGAACGGCAGGCCGAGGGCGTCGGCCCTGGCGGCAGCGGCGCGAGCGACGACGCTGTGATACTCCCCGGCCAAGGCAGCCACGCCCAGGTGAGCCAGCTCATCGACGGCCGCCGCGGCCTTCTGTGGATCGGCCGCAGTGTCTCGGACCACCAGCTCAAGTGGTCTCCCGTCGATCCCGCCGGCGTCATTGACGTCGCGAACAGCCAACTCGAGTCCCGCGAGCAAGTGTCGCCCTGCCTCGACCCAGCCAGGCCGAGACAACGGAACGAGAGCGCCGATCTGGACGGACGATCCTGAGGCAACCATGCCGGACATTGCATCCACCACCATCGCCAACAGGCAACCGATTATCCGCTCGCCGGGCTGCCAGGATCCAAGAGAGCCCGACCGGACTGCCCTCCGAGACGTTGCCTATCTCAACCAACCGCCTAGTGCCTGAAGGAGCAGCCAGTGCAAGCAGCCGAAGTCGCCCCCGGCCGTACGTTCGCCGTTCCACCATCCGCCAGGGCTTCATCCCCACATCCATGTCTCGGTCGGCCTCAAGACGCATTCGGCGTCGGGCTACACCAGCCACTTGCTCGGTGCCACCGTCCAGTTCCTCACCGAGATGTACGTCGTCGAGGTCGCAAGCCCCGTCGTCCGCGGAGCGATCGCCGGGAGTTGTCTGAGGCAACCGACCGGGCTCACTCTGGACTGGTGGATGTCGACGCGGTTGTGGAGCTGTACGGGTTGCCCCCTGACCGCTTCACTACTGCCCGCAATCGGCTGGCCGCTGAGCTCAAGGAACGCGGTAACACCAGTCGGAGCGCCGCAGTCAAGGCGCTTCGGAAGCCGACGACGGCCGCGTGGCTGGCGAACCATCTGGTCAGGGTGGCTCCGGACCGGGTCGCGGAGCTGACCGAGTTCGGGGACGAACTGCGTGCGATGGTGCTCGCTGGGGACGGCGCCGGCGTACGGCGCCTGACGCGACGTCGGCACGATCTGGTTCAGGGCCTCGTCGTGATCGCGAAGGCCGAGGCGTCCACGATGGGACGCGCAGTCACCAACACCGTCGCCGAGCGGTTGGCAGAAACGCTCGATTCAGCTTTGGTCGATCCCGATGCGGCCAAGCTGCTACGCACCGGCCAACTGACGAGCGCGTTGCGCCATATCGGATTCGGCGTCGTCGACGAGCGCGGCGAGCCGGTGACGGCCGAGCCACCCAGGGTGGCGAAAGCCGCGCGTCCGCCCCGGACCGCGACACCGACGCGCACTCGCCGATCTGCTTCTGAGAAGGCGGCGGCCGCTCGCTCCTCAAGTCGTGCGGAGCTGCAGAGGCGTGCAATCCAGCGGCAACGATCCGAGCTCGAAGACCGACTGCGGGAGGCCGAGGCGGAGTACGTCGAGGCCGAGAACCTGCATCAGGCCGCCGAGTCCGAGCTGGACGCCAATGAGCACCACATTGCCGATATGCAAACCGCGATCGAGCGACTCATCAACGAGCTCGACCAAGCACGCCGCGAGCTGCGTAAGGCTCAGAGTCAGACCAGGAAGCTGGAGAAGGCTCTGACGCGCGCTGAGAGGAACGCGGCGACTGCCGGCCGCCGGCGCGACGCGCAACGAGAGCGGCTTGCCTTCACTGAATGAGCACGCTGCATACACGCGACGCGTTCGGATTCGTCAGGGGAGACTGACAACCACCTTGCCGAGAGCGTGTCCCTCACCGACATGAGCAAGCGCGGCCGGAACCTCGTCGAGCGCGAAGGTACGGTCGATGTGGATCCTGATGTCCCCGGTCGCGCAGAGGGCGGCAAGCGGCTCGAAGTGGGCCGGCCCCTCCTTGACGGCCAGGATCCCGATGGCGCGATCGGTGACTCGGCCCACCAGCCAGCCGACCGTCAGCACGCGCAGCAGCGTGGGCACCGACCCACCTACGCACCGATACCTGCCGCCGGGTGCCAGCGCACGCCGATAGGCGAACACGGATCGGTGCGCGACCAGGTCCAGGATCAGGTCGTACGGCGAGGTGGTCCGGGTGAAGTCGTTCCGGCGGTAGTCGATGACGTCGTCCGCGCCGACCGACCGCATGAAGTCCAGCTTGGCGGCGTTGTCGACCCCGGTGACGTGAGCACCGAGCCGTTTGGCGAGCTGAATCGCGAAGGATCCCGACCCTCCGCCGGCACCGTTGATCAGTACCCGGCGACCCGTCGCGGCCCTATTCGTGCCCTGGACGGCGATCGCGCCGGCCTGGGGGATGGTCGACGCCTCGGCGAAAGTGAGTTGGGCGGGCTTGTGGGCGAGTGCGGATTCCGGCGCGAGCGCATATTCCGCGAAGCCACCCTTCAGGATGAGGTTGTCGCCGTACACCTCGTCCCCGGGGCGGAACCTGGTCACCCCTTGCCCGACGTCGTCGACCAGGCCTGCGATGTCCGATCCGAGCGTTCGGCGAGCCGGGGCACGCAGCCCGCCGATCCGCGCATACGCGGGCGATCCGCGCAGACATTCCCAGTCGCTCAGGTTGACCGAGGTAGCGGCGATCTTCACTCGTACTTGGCCGGCCGCCGGGGACGGCACCGGCACGTCCTCGACCCGCAGCACATCGGGCGACCCATACCGGTCGTAGACAACCGCCTTCACGCCCGCACCGCGACCCACCTGGTCATCCCGGCAATCTAGCAAGCCGCCGGCCGCCGTCGACGGCTCCGCGCCATGGTTGAGGCCATCGCCGGTGGTCGCGGCTTGGCCCTCGTGGCGCGTTTCCGTACGGGTATCGGTCCAATACCGCTGCGAAGCCGGTTGTGGGCGACTCGCTGGAGGTTGGCAAGCGTTTGCCGATGTGGCATAGGCTGCGGCAGTCGAGACGTTGCCGAGTTGGAGGAGTACGGGTGACTTCCACGGAAGCTGTCAGGTTCGCCGCCGTCGGGCTTGATCACGCGCATATCTTCGGTCAGATCGCGGGCCTCGTCGGGGCCGGTGCGGAGTTCGTCGGGATGGCGACCGACGATCCGTCGGCCGCGATCGCGACCCGGGCCCGGGAGCGGTATCCGGAGGTTCCGGTGGTCGAGAGTCCGGACGACCTGATCAGCCGGGACGGGATCGACTTGATCGTGACCGCCGCCGTACCGGATCGACGCGGGCCGATCGCCGTCGCGGCGTTGCTGGCCGGCAAGGACGTCGTGACCGACAAGCCCGGCTGTGTCAGTTTCGATCAGCTGGAGGAGATCGAGAAGGCGGTCGGCCAGAGCGGGCGGTTCTGGTCGGTGACGTTCTCGGAGCGGTTCGAGGTGCCCAGCGTGATCAAGGCCGGTGAACTGGTTCGCGAGGGCCGGATCGGGACCGTGGTGCAGACTCTCGGGATCGGGCCGCACCGCGTCGGGGACCGCGGCCACCTCGGCGGTGGCGCCGGCCGCCCGGACTGGTTCTACGACAAGAACCGGTACGGCGGCATCCTCACCGACATCGCGTCTCACCAGATCGACCAGTTCCTCTGGTTCACCGGCGCACGGACCGCCGAGATCGTGGCCAGCACGGTCGGGAACTTCGCCAATCCCGACGAGCCGGGCCTGCAGGACTTCGGTGAGATCCTGCTGCGCAGTGACAACGCCCAGGGTTACATCCGGGTCGACTGGTATACGCCGGCCGGGCTGCCGACCTGGGGTGACGGCCGTCTGATGATCCTCGGCACCGACGGCTACATCGAGCTGCGCAAGTACGTCGACATCGCGGGCCGGGATGGCGGCGACCATCTCTTCCTGGTCAATCAGGAAGGTACGCAGTACATCGACTGCTCACAGGTCGAGACCACGTACTACTCCGACCTGCTTCGCGACGTACGGGAACAAACCACCTCGGCCGCGCCGCAGGAGCACACCTTCGAAACCATGCGCCTGGCCTTGACAGCCCAGCAGCGGGCGACCGTCCGCGGAGCGGCGCAATGATCTAGCGCCGCATCGGCGGCAAGCGGTGTCAGGATTGACGGATGGATGAGGCTCGCGAGCGGCTCGAGACGGAACGACAGCAGGCGCTTCGGCGGCTTTCGGGTCTGACCGGCGATTTCGATGAGGTGGTAGCGGCCTCGCGGGACGCCAATGCTGACGACGAGCACGATCCTGAGGGTGCGACGATCGCGTTCGAGAGGTCGCAGGTCGCGGCGCTTGTGCTGCAGGTCCAGCGTCAGTTGGCAGAGGTCGAGGCGGCAATCGAGCGGTTGGCGGCCGGCACCTACGGGGTCTGTGAGCAGTGCGGCCAACCGATCGCCCCTGCCCGGCTGGAGGCGAGGCCGACCGCACGCACCTGCATCGGCTGCGCCTCTGCAGCACATTGAGTCGGCGAAGATCCTTGCCTGCGGCATCGACTCGTTCCTTGAACCTGATACGAGGGGGCGGCATCAGGTTGAGTTGCGATCGAACCTCGGGCCGTTGGCTACCGGCCGCCGTTGAGGATCGACGTGAATGCGTCTTCGAATCGTGGGCCATCGGCGGTGTATCCGACCAGTTGCGGTGTGCCGTCCGGAGTGTCGATCGTACGTCCCGACGAAGGGCCGTCGAGGACGACGGAGACAGTCCGCAGCCGGTAGCAGACGAGGTCGTCGCGCGGCCCCAGGACGAGCGACGTGGCGGCGAGCGCGTCCCACCAGAACATGATGTCGAGCTCGATGAGCGGAGGCAGGTCCGGCTGCGTCAGGATCGCGTGCACGAGCCGCGCCTCGACTGTACGGGCGGAGGCGCCGAGCCGGTCGACGTACGCCTGGGTGATCATCACGTGGTTCGTAGCGTCCAGCGGGACGATGCGGACCCGGCCGGCGGGCATCGTGCGGAACACGTGATCGGCCGCGTTCGGGTCGATCCAGAGGTTGACCTCCTGGGTGTTGTCGAACCCCCCGGTGGTCGAACCGAAGAGGTTGCCCGGTACGTCGAACGCTCCACCCATCACGTAGAGCGACGCGATCTTCTGCGCCACATCTCGGTGTTCGCGCAACGCCGCGGCTACGTTGCTGAGCGGGCCGGTAGCCAGCACCGTCACGGGCTCCCGCGAACTCAGGACCGACTGGGCGATCAGCTGTGCCGCTGTCACCGACGACGGCTGGTCAGGTCGGTCGGCGTTGTCGAGCGCTCCGGTCAGTACGCGCTCGAAGGTCTCCCTCGCCTCTGGTGGTGCCGGGTTCATACCGGTCGGTGAACCATCGGCCACCGGAACGCGCGGCAGGCCGCACTTCTCGAGAATCGTCCGCGCATGCGTCAACGACCGGCCCGCCGTACCGATGCCGTTGTTCACCACCGTGACGGCGCGCAGTTCGATCCGGCCTTGCTTGTGCGCCTGACAGAGCAACGCCAACGTCGACGCGTCATCGAAGTCCAGATCACTGTCGTAGACAACCGGAACGGGCCGGTGCCCCACCGGCCCCGCCGCGGTCGTCGCCATGGCCGGGGCCACTCCGACGGAGGCGATGCTCAGCGCCGCCCCGGCTACCAGCGCGGCAACATTCTTCAGGAACCGCGACGTCCGTACGCCGGCACTGATTCGCGAGGCTCGCTTCATCCACAACTCCAAGGTCGAAACCAATCGTGGCGACGAGTCTCCCCAACTCCGCTTTCACAACGCTTTCAGGCCGACCGAGGCGTCGTTAGCTCCACTGCGGGCGGCGCGCGATGGACTCTCGGCAGGCCAGGGTGAGGCGGTGGGCCAATTCGTGGAGGACTTGCACACCGTCGCGGGTACTACGGGCCGCGCGGTCGCGAGCGCGCTCATCGCACCCATGGTCGGGAGGTCGCCCGCGGGGAGAGTCGCCCTGGCCGATTCCCGTCGCGTCCGGCATCCGACAGGCGACCTCGTAGTCCGAGCGCGGTGGATTCCGGTACCACAGGTGCATGACCTTGTTAAGAGCCTTACCGACGCGGGCAGCGCTGCTGCTTACCGGCGCCCTGGTGCTGTCCGTCGTCGGTGTCCCGGAAGCCGCGACCGCTGCTTCCCCACCCGCCCCGGCTGCGGCCCTGCACGGCCCGGCCACCGTTACGCTGCTGACCGGGGAGCGTGTCACGCTCCGGCCGGGCAAGGACGGAAAGCCTCAGGTCGATGTCCGATCCCGCGACGGTCGGTCCGGGACCAGCGGCTACTCCGTCCGCAACGACCACGGCCGCATCAGCGTCGTACCGCATGACGTCCAGAGTCTTGTCCCCGACGTGCTGGATCCGGCGCTGTTCGACGTGACCGGACTGGTCGAGATGCGGTACGACGACGCGCACCGCGCTGACCTGCCCGTCATCGTCCGCGATGCTGGTGGCACGCGCACGATGGCGAGCGGCGGGTTCGTCGCGACCCGGGCGCTGGCCAGTGTCGACGCAACTGCCGGCCGCATCCAGAAGTCCAGTGCCGGCACGTTCGGTACGGCGCTGACCGCGTCGAGCCTCACCAAGCCGGCCAAGATCTGGCTGGACGGCGCGGTCCGCGGCGATTCGACCGTAGTACCAGACCGAGTACTCAGACCGCCAGTACTCAGACCGCCAGTACTCAGGCAGCACCCCTCGACGGGTTTCTGGCGCAGGTCGAAGCGCCCGCCGCCTGGACGCGTGGACTCGACGGCCAGGGCGTCAAGGTCGCGATCGTGGACACCGGAATCGATTCCGGGCACCCGGCGCTGGCCGGCAAGGTGACAGCCACGGCCGACTTCACCGGGGAGGGACCGCAGGACGATGTCGGTCACGGCACCCACGTCGCCTCGCTGGTGGCCGGCAGCGGCGCCGGAGCGGACGGCGCGCGGCAGGGTGTCGCGCCCGCGGCGGAGCTGATCTCGGGCAAGGTCCTGAACGCGGCCGGCGAGGGCACCGAGTCAAGTGTCATCGCCGGGATGGAGTGGGCCGTCGGCCAGCACGCCGACCTCGTCAACCTCAGCCTCGGCGGGCGGGCCGAACGATTCGGCGACGATCTGATGGCGGCGGCCGTCGACCGGCTGACGGCGCAGAGCGGCGCTTTGTTCGTGGTTGCCGCCGGCAACAGCGGCGCGCTGTGGCCGGTCCCGTTCTCGGTCGAGACGCCCGGAACCGCCGCGTCCGCCCTGACGGTGGGAGCGGTCGACCGGAACGACGACAAGGCAGCCTTCTCCAGTGAAGGACCGACGTGGTCGTACCGGCAGAAGCCCGAGGTCTCCGCGCCGGGGATCGACATCATGGGCGCCAGAGCGGGTGCCCGCGACGGTGACCTGTACGTGGCGATGTCGGGCACGTCCATGGCAACCCCGCTGGTCACCGGTTCGGCGGCCCTGTTGCTCCAGCAGCACCCCGACATGACCTGGCAGCAGGTCAAGGCGCGGCTCGGCAGTGCGGTCGATGACACCGGCATCTACACCTCCTGGTCGGGCAGTGGGCGGGTCAATCTGGACAAGGCGACCTCGGCGGGTCTGTCCTCGGACGTCGGTGTCGTCGACTTCGGTGCAATCCGTCACCCCGACGACTCGTCGCAGACCCGGACGGTCACGCTGTCGAACCCCGGCTCGGAGCCGGTGGCGGTCACGTTCGCCGACCACCAGGCGAACACCCAGGGCGAGACGGCCTCCGAGTCCGCCGTCGTCGCGACGCCCGCCGCTGTGACGGTCCCGGCGGGCGGTACGGCAAGCACGACGCTGACGCTGGACCCGGCCGCTCTGACCGACACCATGTGGCAGGGCTCGCTCGACGTACTCGGTGCCGACGGCAAGCAACTCCTGCGACTTGCCCTGAACGCGTACGACGAACCACCGATGTACGACGTGTCGGTCCGGGTGCTCGACCGCAACGGCGAACCGGTCTCGGGCGGGTACGTCAACTCCTTCAACAGCAACAACGCGGGCTTCACCCAACTGCCGCTGGACTCTCAGGGCCGTAGTAGAACCGCCCGCCTCGCGCCGGGGGAGTACAGCTTCTACACCTTCGTCACCACCGGCGACACGATCGCGATGACCGGTGCACCCGACTTCAAGGTGACCGGCGACACGACGATCACGCTCGACGCCCGCAAGACAGTGCGGCTGAACGCACCGGTGGTCGAGGGACAGCCGACGAAGGTCACCGAGGCTGCCGTCACCTTCCTGCGTGGGAAGGATACGGCCCAATGGCAGGCGGACGACCTCGTTGCGACCGCGGCGGACATCGCTGCCGGCCGCATCTATGTGCAGCCCACGGCGGCACCCGAGAACGGGATCTTCGAGGCAACCACCCGGTGGCGGCTGGAACCGACCAAGAAGGCCACGAAGGACACCCCGGACGTCTACGAGGTCTACCAGACCGCGAATCGTTTCACCGTCCCGCTGGCCAAGAACCTCGATCGCCGCGCTGTCCGGGCCATGGCCCGGGTCGAGACCACCTTCGGCAGCGTGTGGGGCGGGGGTGTTCGTGGAATGGGCCGTGGTGCGGCAAGCGTGTCCGGCTTCGGCGGGTCGAACTGGCGGACCGTCGAGACGCCGTCACGCCAGATCGCGCTGCTGTCCGCCGGGCCGAACATTCAGTGGTGGCAGTGTCTGGACAGCCCCGCTACCGGCACCAGCGGGCTCTGCGACTTCCCGGCCCACTCGTATCAGTACGGCGAGAAGGTGCGCTCGGTGTTCGGTACGGCGATGCACCCGCAGCTCAACCTTGCCGACATCGCCTGGGGAAACTTCAACGTGCAGGTGGGCCTGGCCGACCCTGATCACCTGGGGATCGTGGACACGTCCGTCATCGGCGGCCAGACACTGAAGCTGTACCGCAACGGCAAACCGATGGGCGAGGTGCCGGGGCCGTCCGGCTTCTTCCCGGCCCCTGACGGCCCGGCCCGATGGCGGCTCGAGCACAGCTGGAAGACCGATCAGGTGCCGACGTCGACAGAGGCGAAGACCACCTGGGAGTTCGGCGCCACACCGCCCGCCGACGGCGAGAACCCGGTCCGGCCGTCGTTGCTCAGGCTCGACTACGACCCGTACGTCGCCGCCGACGGCAGCGCACCCGCCGGGCGACCGCTGCGATTCGACCTGGGCATCGGCTATCAGGAACTCGCCGCCACCTCATCGGTGAAGTCCGCGAAGCTGTGGGTCTCCTCGGATCGCGGCAAGCACTGGACGCCGGCGCCGCTGATGCGGACCAGTGACGGCTACCGAACGGTCGTCGCTCCCTGGTCCCTGTTGCCCGGTCGCACCCTGTCGGTCCGGGCCACGGTGACCGACAAGGCCGGCAACTCCATGGACCAAACCGTCCTGGACCTGATCCCGGTGCGCTGATCAGTCTCGCCCCTACCGGGATCCGTCACCTGCGTTCACGGGTGACGGATCCCGGTCTCGGCCCACGTCATCAGGTTGGTCCAGCCGTCGTTCTCGGCGGACGGGATGATGGCACCTGATACGTCGGCCGGGGGAAAGATCTTGTCTTCGCCGGGGCACGGCGTGGTCCAGTCGTGGGCGTCTGCAGGGGTGGCGTCTCTGTCAGGTGTTACTTCCAGACTCTCGGCGTAGAGGCAATCTCCGGCCGATCAGGGTCGCGAGACCGAGTAGGGCCGGCACAGCGATGCCGACAGGTAACGCTCCTCGGGTGTCGAGCGTCTGGCGGCGTGAGACCGTGATGTGGACAGGCGGGCCGGCGACGAGTGCTCCTCCGGTCCGAGGGATCAGTACGACGTACACCGCGAAGCGGCCCGGATTGACCGCCTGGAACTCCCAGTCGAGTTGGGTGTCCGAGCCTGCCGGCACCGGTTGCGTGACGTCCTGGGACCAGTCTTCGAGGTCGACGTAGATGCCGTCGAGGCTGACCACGTTGAGATGGGCGATCGCCGGGCCGGACTCGCTGACGACCGACTCGACCGTCAGGGTCTGGCCGCTCACCGCGGTGAGCTGGTCATGATTCATCGTGATCGTAGGGTCGGCGAGCGCGACGGTGGCGAGGAGACCCAGCAGGTTCATCGCTGCCCCGCGGTCAGTCGGACGAGTCTCGGGCCGGCCAGGATCACGACTCCGATGACGACCAGAGCGACGACCGCCGGTGCGACCAAGTAGCTGAGGTCCTGCGTCCAGGTTCGCCGGCTGACGAGAATCTGAGAGATGTAGTGCAGCGCTGACCCGATCGGGTTGGCCCGGGTGATCGCCTCGCCGACACCGGTCTTCGGCAATGCGGGCAGTTGGGTCGGAGCGAACAGCACGAGGAGAAGCAGCAGTCCGGCCGCCAAGCTGGTCTTGTTGGAGTTCGTCCAGGCGCTGAAGAGCAGCCCGATCCCACCGAGCCCGATCGCGACCAGCGTGCCGACGACCAGGGTGAGAAGCGCTGCCTGCCCCGCGCCGGCAACGCCACGCCCGAGGACCCAGAGATAGGGGAGTGTGACGACCACGCAGGCCAGCCACATGGTGGACGCGGCCGCCAGCTTGCCGACGACGATCGCGCGGCGCGACACCGGGGTGAGCAAGAGACCCTCCAAGGTTCCGCGTTCGCGCTCACCGCTGATGGCGTCCGCGCTGACGACGACCGTGAGGAGGACCCCGACCGCCAGGCCGACCTGGACGGTGAGGTTGACCGCCTCGCGTTGCTCGAGGAAGTTCATCGCCTGGTTGGTCGCCGCCAGATAGGTCATCGCGCTGAGCAACAGGCTGAACCCGAACACGAGCACAGGCCCGCGTCCGCCGATCCAGAGCTCGCGGCTCTCCTGCTCGGCCACCACACTCCAGCGGGTGCCGGTCATGTGCCTGATCCCTCCGTCAGGTTGAGGAAAGCGGCGGACAAGCTGCCCGCCCCGGCGACGATCTCGTCGATCGATCCCGCCGCGCGGAGCCTGCCGTGGTCGAGGATGAGGACCCGGTGGCAGATCTGCTCGACTTCGGTCAACGTGTGGGTCGACAGCACCACCGTCGCGCCCCGTTGCCCGGCGATCTCCCCGATGGTGGCCAGGACCTCGAGCTGGCCGGCCGGGTCCAGGCCGAGCGTCGGCTCGTCCAGGAACACGACCGTCGGGTCGTTGATCAGCGCCCGGGCGATGCCGAGTCGTTGCTTCATGCCCCGGCTGTACGCCGAGATCCGCGTCCTCTCGCGATCGCCGAGCCCGACGTCGCCGAGCAGGCGGTCGGCGGAGGAGCGGGCGTCACGACGGCTCTGACCGAACAACCGGGCGGCGTACCGGAGGTACTCGCCGCCGGTCTGCCGGCCCGGGTAGCCGGCACTCTCCGGCAGTACGCCGATGCGTTGCCTGATCCGCTGCGGTTGGTCGCCAGGCCGTCCGGCGACGGTGAAGGTACCGCTGGTCGGTTCGAGGATCGTGGTGAGCAGGCGAATCGTGGTCGTCTTGCCGGCGCCGTTGGGACCGAGCAGGCCGATCACCTCACCTGGTTCCGCGGAGAAGGTGAGGCCGTCAAGGGCGTCCTGTGCGCCGTACCGCTTGCTGAGGCCGATCGCCTCGATGGTCGCCATGGGCCGACGGTACGGCGACCGGCCTGAACCTGGGCTGAACGACAGATTCAGCCGGGATTCAGCCAGAATGGAGGAGGATCGGCTGGAGGTGGGTGATGCGGGCGCTGGTGGTGGAGGACGAGCTGCGGCTGGCAACGGGCCTGCGCAACGGCTTGGAGGCCGAGGGGTACACCGTGGACGTCGCGCTGACCGGGACGGACGGGCTGTGGTTGGCACGGGAGCACGGGTACGACGTACTCCTGCTCGATCTGATGCTGCCGGAGATCGACGGATTCGAGATCTGCGCGACGCTGCGGGCGGAGCACGTCTGGACGCCGATTCTGATGCTCACGGCAAGAGACGCGGACACCGACCAGATTCGCGCGCTCGACACCGGTGCGGACGACTACCTCACCAAGCCGTTCTCGTACGCCGTCCTGGTCGCACGACTGCGTGCCCTGGTGCGCCGCGGCGCGACCGAACGGCCTGCGGTTCTGGAGGCGGGTGAGTTGCGGATGGACCCTGCCGCGCGGCGTGCGTGGCGGGGTGAGACCGAGCTGGTGCTGACGGCGCGGGAGCTGTCGTTGCTCGAGTTCCTCATCCGGCGACGTGGTCAGGTGGCGTCGAAGAGAGTCATCCTCGATCACGTCTGGGACTACGACTTCGAGGGGGATCCGAACATCGTCGAGGTCTATATCCGCCGCCTGCGCACGAAGCTGGGGGAGAAGTCCATCAAGACCCTGCGCGGGGCCGGTTACCGACTGGCTGACGGGTGAGGAAGGCGACGCCGTGCGCTTGCGGGTGACTGTGGCTGCGGTGCTGGTGGTGGGTCTTGCTCTGGTAGGCGGCGCATTGGTTCTCGTCTCACTGCTCGCCGCAGTTCTCACCGATCAGGTGTGCCAGGACGCTCGTGGCCGCGCCGGGCAGCTTGCAGAGGGCGTCACCACCTCGATCAGCTCGGTCGAGCGGCCGCCGTCGACGAGCGGCGAGTTGGTGCAGTTGATCGATGGCTCCGGTCGGGTGATCGGGGATGATCGGCGGCTGGCCTCACCGGGCACGGGCTGTGTCTCGGTCGAGCCGCCTGGCTACGAGGAGGATTTCGTCTTCGCGGCGGCGAAGGTGGACTCGGGCGGGGAGGTGGTGGTCGGACGTCCGTTGGTGGATGTGCTGGACTCGACCCGCTTCATGAGGCTGGTGCTGCTGATCGGCGTGCCGCTGATGATGCTGGTCGTCGGCGCAGTGACCTGGGCGGTGACCGGGTGGGTGCTGGCGCCGGTGGTCGCGATCCGGCGTGAGGTGGACGAGATCACCGCGAGCGAACTGTATCGCCGCGTGCCCGCCGTACGTGAGGACGAGATCGGCCTGCTGGCCCGGACCATGAACCGGATGCTCGACCGCCTGCAGCGATCGCACGAGTCCCGCCAGCGGTTCGTTGCGGATGCCTCGCACGAGCTGCGGTCGCCGATCGCGTCAATCCGGCAGCACGCCGAAGTCGCTCACGCGCATCCGGACAGCACGACCGTGGCGGAGTTGGCGGCGACCGTTCTGGCCGAGGACCTGCGGATGCAGCAGCTGGTCGACGATCTCCTGCTCCTGTCCCGCTCCGACGAGGAGCACGGCGAACCGCCGGATGCGCCGGTAGACCTCGACGACGTGGTCTTCGCCGAGGCCCAGCGGTTGCGCTCAGCAACGAATCTGGCGATCGACACCTCGGCCGTCTCGGCCGGGCAGGTTCGCGGCGACGCCGCCGCGCTGACCAGGGTGGTCCACAACCTCGCGGACAATGCTGCCCGGCACGCCCACACCGAGATCACCTTCGGCCTCGGGGAGTCGGACGGCACCGTCGTACTCACGGTCTCCGACGACGGTCCGGGGATCCCGCCGGACGACCGCGCCCGGGTGTTCGACCGTTTCGTCCGCCTCGACACCGCACGGTCGCGCGGCGCCGGTGGGTCAGGTCTCGGGCTGGCGATCGTTGCCGAGGTCATCGATCGCCACCACGGCAGCGTCCGGATCACCAGCGGAGCTACGTTCGAGGTACGCCTCCCCGGCGCGGACGCTCCCGGGTGAAGTACGAGAGTTTGGGATCGGCCGAGCTGACAGTCAGTACAACGCCGCGGTGGCGGAGAAACGTTCGGCTGAGAAGGCGCTGACGACAACTCTCCGCTTGCTGGGCATGGTCCACTACTCGGTGATACCGTATAGTGGTACTCGGTACCACCGAGTACCACTATAGGATCGAAGAGGACCCGCGATGGACGACCTGACGGAGATGCTGAAGGGCACGCTCGAGGGCTGCGTGCTTGAAATCATCGGCAGCGAGGAGACCTACGGGTACGCCATCACGCGTCGGCTGAACGAGCTCGGCTTCGCCGACGTCATCGAGGGCACGGTTTACACCATCCTGCTGCGACTGGAGAAGAACGGGCTCGTCCAGGTGACGAAACGGCCGTCCGGGCAGGGCCCGCCGCGCAAGTTCTATGCGCTCAACGACGTCGGGCGCGAAGAACTCGCGACGTTCTGGGTGAAATGGGAGTACGTCACATCACGGATCGACAAGCTCAAGGAGGGCGGAAGATGAACTTCTGGGAGACCATCACAGGCAGCGATCTCACCAGGGAATGGAAGGCGTTCGAAGCCCGGGCCGAGGCATTGCCGAACGACTACCGGGCGGCGTGGGACGAGATCAAGGGTCATCTTTCTCCCTACTCGGACTTCACCGGTCGAAACCTGATACCGATCCTCGACGGCGCTCTGGGCC
This sequence comes from uncultured Actinomycetota bacterium, assembly GCA_963748245.1. Classification (GTDB taxonomy): domain Bacteria; phylum Actinomycetota; class Actinomycetes; order Propionibacteriales; family Kribbellaceae; genus Kribbella. The sequence continues at coordinate 610,934 of CAVVIA010000001.1, forward strand.
TGCTCGAAGAGACAGCGGCCGATGGGCAAAGCATCTATCAGGTAGTGGGTGACGACATCGAGGGCTTCAGCGCGGCGCTGGCCGGCGGACAAGGGGCTCGGAGCTATCGCGACCGGTGGCGCGAGCAGTTGAACAGGAACGTCGCAAGAAGACTGAACCGGCTAGGAGGCTGACATGGGCATCCAAGACATCATCGAGGGCAAGAAGCAGTGGCGGGCGCACCTGGCGCGGGTCAAGGCGCTCCCGCCGGACTACCAGATCGTCTACAAGGAGATTCAGAGGTACCTCTTCAAGGTCGGACCGATCGACCTGCTCGACGGGTCCCTGCTGACAGACATCATCGACTTCTTCGAGGAGGGCGTCGCGGCCGGAAAGGGAGTCGTGGAACTCATCGGCACCGACGTCGCTGCCTTCTGCGACGACCTGATCAAGGACTCGCGCACCTACGCGGACATCTATCAAGAGTCCATCAGCGGGAAAGGCGGCACGGCCGAGAAGTAACATCACGCGAGCACCTCTCGCGCTGCGGTCGTCCTTGGCGCCGTCACGTTCACGGCCGACTGTGCACCGACACCTGAGCCACAACCGCCTGGAACGAGCAGGCGGGCCAAGACTTGGGTGGAGACATCAGGGTTCACGGTCTGCTACAACGCGATCGACATTCGAGCCGACGGGCCAGCAGGACCCAGCCGTCGAGACGTGTCGCCTGCAAACTGCCGAGTACTACAGCCGTAGATCGTGATTGCGTTCCTGTCGCGCTTGGTAGTGGCAGTGTCTGGCTCGGTGTTGGTGGCGTCGGCGGAATCGGCTCCATCTGGCGAAGTGCAGTTGGTCGTGGTTTGGGGCGGGTAGGTGCTGCGTGAAGGTGCCGGATTTCGTTGCATGTCAGGGGAAGCATGGGGGTTTGGTGTTCTGTGTCACTGGGTGGTGCTGGCGGTGTGGGTGGTGGTGGCTGGCGGGCTCGTGCGGCGTGACGGCGAGGGGAATGGCGCTCGTGGCGTGGCCAGGAGGAGTAGGCCGGCTCACCGGTGTGCAGGTTGCGCCGCACAGCAACCGCGGTGCTGGGTCGGCTCGCCGTCGCTGATGCTGGTGAAGGCCCAAGCGTAGAGCCGTTCGCCTGTTGCTGCCTCGCGGGCCGCCGGCGGGACAGCATCGATATCGCGGATGCCTGCCGAGAGCATCGCCTCCGTTTCCTCGTACCACCGATACAGTTCGCGCACCGCGACGCGAAAGCGCTCGTTTGGTCAGGCGATCCGACCCACGACGTTGGGTCGGGCATGGGATGGCCTGAGCAGCGAATACCTCGCCTGATTCCTGCGCCGATTCGAGTAAACCGGTAACGAGGTAGTTACCGTAACTGATGGGTTACGCTTGGGGTGTGGTGACAGAGGCTGGGCGTGATCCGTTCTCGGCGTTGGGGGATCCGACCCGGCGGCGGATCCTTGAGTTGCTGGCTGACGAGTCGCGTTCGGTGGGGGAACTGGCCGAGGAGTTGCCGATCAGCCGGCCTGCGGTGTCGCGCCACCTGCGGCTGCTCAAGGAAGCGGGCTTGGTCGACGAAGCGCCCGTGGGGACGAGACGGATCTACCGCCTCCAGGAGTCGGGCGCCGAGGTCGTGCAGGCTTACCTGCTGCAGGTGTGGGGTGAGGCGGTCGGGCGGTTCAAGTTGCTGGCCGAGAACACCCAGCCGCCGTCAGCCGGGGGAACGTCATGATCGAGCCGCTGAGGGTCGAAGTTGTTCTGGATTGCTCGGTCGAGCATGCGTTCGCGACGTGGACGGAGCGGTTCTCGTCATGGTGGCCGCGCGGCCATACGGTCAGCGGTGATCCAGCCGCAGTGACGTTGGAGCCCTACGTGGGCGGGCGGATTTACGAGCGAACCCGCGACGGCGAGGAGGTTGATTGGGGGGAGATCACTGCGTGGGATCCCCCGCACCGACTGAGCTACCGGTGGCACATCCGCCGTACACCTGCCGAGGCCACCGACGTCGAGATCCGCTTCGTCCCCGTGCCCGGAGGCGGAAGCAAGGTGGACATCACGCACACGGGTTGGGAGCGGCTTGGTGCCGACGCCGAACGCTGGCGCGACGCCAATGCGGGCGGCTGGAGCGGGCTGCTGCCGTACTTCGTGTCCGCGTGCGACCCGAAAAACAGGAGGGGAAGACTGATGAGCGGTACAGGAACCAAAGAGGACCCCTGGGTTCTCAAGACGCCACCCGGTACGTCGGAGTACACCATGTACCGCGACGACACCATAGATCCGGCCGAGCTCGTCTGCCAGGTCGGATCGACGAAACTGCGGTATCTGGCTCGCTGTCTGGACGACGTACCAGCGATGCTGAAGACGCATGGCGACTGGTTGGACTTGGGCAGCGCGGACGAGGGAAAGCCGGCGAAGGACGACACGCTGGAGGCTTGGGCGCGCGCGGCCGACAATCCGGTCAGTGGCTGGTACGGGCTGCGCAAGGGCTACCGGGGTCGCTTCGCCAGGTACGTCCCGCCACTCCTCGAACACCTCGGCTTGGTCGAACTCGAACACAATCCGCGCAACAACCGTCTCCGCGTCCCCTGAAGACCGACCCGGCCGGTCGAGGTCACTTGATGCCCGCCAGGCGGACGCCGTTGACGATGTAGCGCTGGAAGATGAGCACGAGCACGATCGTCGGTAGCGCTGCCAGGGTCGATCCGGCCATCAGCAGGCCCCACTCGTTGCCACGCGCCGACCGGAACGTCGCGAGGTACTGCATGATCTGGGTCAGGTCGGGGTTCGACACGACGAGCACCGGCCACACGTAAGAGTTCCAGTACCCGAGGAACGAGGCGATGCCGACGACAACGAAAGGCCCGAGCGACTGCGGCACGAAGATCTGCAGGAAGATCTGCCAGCGGCTCGCGCCGTCGATGAGCGCGGCCTCCTCCACTGCGACCGGCATGTTGAGATAGAACTGCCGCAGGAAGAACATCTGGGCGCTCGCCGCGACGCCGGGGATGATGAGCACCGCCAGGGTGTCGAGCATGCCGAGCTTGCTGACGACGACGAACGACGTCAGCAGGATCGCCATCGCCGGGACGAACATCGGCGTGATGCAGACCAGCCACCACAGCCGCTTCCCGGCGAAGTCGAGGCGGGCGAACGCGTAGGCCGCCATGGAGTTCACCACGAGGCTCGCGACGGTGAAGATGACGGCTCCGGCGAAGGTGATGACCATGGCACGGACGAACGGCGGGTCCGCGAGGATCATGCGGTAGTTGTCGAGCTGCCACACATCGGGGAAGAACTGGAACGGGGTGCGCAGTACCTCGGTCTGGCTCTTGAAGCCGGAGATCGCCATCCACGCGAGAGGAAAGAGCGCGGTCACGGCGATGCCGATGACGAGCAGGGAGGACAGGAGCCGGCGCGGGGCGTACCACGAGCGGTTCATCGGAGGTCCTTTCGGTGACGCCGCCTCAGGCGTCCGACGACTTCTCGGAGCTGACGACCCGGAAGATGATGAGCGAGATGGTGCCGATGACGATGAAGAGAAGCAACGCCGCCGTCAGCGAGTAGCTCGTTGCGTACGGCGTGGCGTCGCGGAAGCTGTTGAAGATGTAGAGGTTCGGCGTGTTCGTCGCGTTGACGGGGCCACCGTTCGTCATGACGAGCGGGAGCTGGAACTCCTGGATCGTCAACGTCAGGCCGGAGACGAGCAGGAAGAGGATGACGTTGCGCAGCGACGGGATGGTGATGTAGCGGGTGCGCTGCCAGAAGTTCGCGCCGTCGAGCTTGGCCGACTCGAAGTAGCTTTCGGGGATGTCGAGGATGCCCGCGAGCATGATCAGGGTCGAAACGCCGAAGCCGAGCCAGATGGCGGGGACCGCCACGGCCGGCAGAGCAGTCGTCGCGGTGTTGAGCCACGCGAGCGGGCCTTGGCCGAACAGCCCGATGAACCAGTTCGCGAAGCCCTCGTCCTGGTAGATGAAGACGAAGATGATCGCCGCGACGACGCTCGAGACGACGGCCGGCACGTAGACGGTCGTCTTCATGAATGCCGCCATCCGCTTCGACAGCGTTGCGAGGAAGCTCGCGAGGAGCAGGGCGAGAACGAGGATCGTCGGCACGACCATCAGCGCGAGTTTGAGGCCGACCAGGAGCGAGTCGTAGAACTCCGGGTCGGTGAGTACGTACTTGTAGAAGTCGAACCCGACGAACTCGGCGTCCTTGTAGAAGCTCATCTCGAAGAAGCTGAGGTAGAACGCGTAGACGAGCGGCCAGATGACGAAGATGCCGAGCAGCACGACCATCGGCGTGATCATGAGGTACGCGGTGAGGTGCGCGCGGAGGTGCCGCGGAGCCTGTTCGGCGACCCTCGCGCGACGCCGTCGCCGTCGGCGCGACGTGCCGCTCGGGTCGGTCGCCTCGGTGGCCTGGGCCGTCGGCTGGGCCGACGTGTCGATCATGGACATGCTGTCCTCCACATCTTGCCTCCTCGTGCGTACTTCATCCTGCCGCGGGGTCCCCGGGAGGGTGGGCGGCTGGTGGCCGCCACCCTCCCGGTGCCGTGCGACTTGCCTGAGCGGCCGGTCAGCCCTGCGGCGCCGTGCCCTTGAGGCGCTGCTGCTTGATGACGCGGTCGATCGCGTCGCTCGCCTTCTGCGTCGCGGCCGGGATGTCGGCCTTGCCCTTCATGACGGACTCGATCGCCGTTGCGAAGGCGAGAGAGACGTCGAACGGGTACGCCGGCTCGGCCTTGCCGGTCGCGACGACCTTGTCGGTGATGATCTTCATGAACGGGTCGGACGTCGCCGCCGGGTCACTGGCGAGCGCCTGGTCCACGGAGGTGCGGACGGTGTACTTCGAGAAGCCACTCTGCCTGAAGAAGTCGGCCATGATCGCCGGGTCACCTGCGAGCAGGTACTCGATGAACTTCGCCGCCGCCTCCTTGTGCTTCGACTTGGCGTCGACCGTGAGCGTCCAGCCGCCGAGCGTCGCGGTCGGCTTGGTGGGGTCGCCGTCGACGGACGGGAACGGAGCGACCGCGGTGTTCTTGATCATCGCCGGGAAGGTCTGCTTCAGCTGGCCGACCGCCCACGAGCCGTTCGCCATCATCGCGACCTGGCCTTGGCCGTACGGCGTCGCGTCGGGGTAGCCGACCTTCGGCTGCTGCGGGATCCAGCCCTTCTGGAAGAGGGTCTGGTAGAGCTCGAACATCTTCGTGTAGCACGGGTCCTTCGCGTTGGCGGCAGACCAGTCGTCGTTGATCGGCAGGTGGCCGCACGCGTTGTACTGCAGGCCCCAGCTCGACCAGCCGAGGTCGGGCGCGACGGAGGCAATCGTCATGCCCTTGACTTTGCCCTTCGTCAGCTTCTCGGCCCACGTGAGCAGCTCGTCCCAGGTCTTGGGTGGCGCACTTGGGTCGAGACCGGCGGCCTTGACGAGGTCGGTGCGGTAGTAGAGCACGGTCGACGGCTCGACGAGCATCGGGTACGCGTAGTGCTTGCCGCCGACCTGGACGAATTCGGCAACGTTGGACTTGATGTCGCTCCACGCCTTGTCCGGCAGCATCCCGTCGAGCTCTGCGAACTGGCCGTTCGTGACGCCGGCGGGGATGCCGCCGTAGTTCGTCGTCGCGACATCGGGTTGCGTACCAGCGGCCTGCGCGGCTTTGAGCTTCTGCTGCCATGTGTCACCGGGGACGACCTGGTACTTGACCTTCACGTCGGTCTGCGATGCGTTGAACTTGTCGACGTACGTCTTGAACCACTTCTGCTGGTACGGCTCGAACTGCGACTGCCAGAAGGTGATCTCGGCTGGTCCGCCGTTTCCCCCGGAGCTCCCCGAGTCGGCGGAATTCGAGCTGCAGCCCGCGAGGACGAGCAACGCGGCCACGGCCGTTGCTGCGACGATCCTGAGTCTCCGTTGACGCATTTCGATGCTCCCTTGTGATCTGCGATGGATGGTGCTGGGTGTCGGTGGTTGCGTCACGGCGTCTTGACGAGGTCGGCGCGATACCAGAACACGTTGTAGGGATCCCACTGGGAGATCGTGAAGTAGATCGTCCGTCCGCCATTGGCGACGTACCTGGGGTGCAGGTACGGCGAGTAGACGCCCGGCAGGTCCTCTTGTGTGACGAGAGGTTTGGGATCGCCCCAAGGCCCCCACGGCGAGATCCCTTCGCGGATGGTGGAACCCAGGCCTGATCCGTCCGTGGCGGTCATGATCCAGCGTTCGAGATACGCGTTCCACACCACGGACAGCTCACCGACGGTTCCGTCCACGATCTGGGTAGCCGCCGCCGGGTCTCTGCCCCAGGTCGGCTCGCCGTCGCGGACACCGGTGAAGTACTCGTATGCGTCCTGGCGCTCGACCTCGGCCCCGGCCACCCGCATCAGGGCGACGCCCCCGAACCGGCCGTGCGTGACGCCCCAGAAGTAGAGCTTTCCGTCGAGGTGGGCAACGCTGACCTGGACGAAGTTGCTCTGACCGTCCCAGCGAGGGGACTCGAGCGTTGTCCAGTTCTGGCCGCCGTCGGTCGACTTCGCCAGGCCGGCGTAGTTGGTCTCCCACTCGCCCGGCTCGCCCCAGTGGCGCACCGACATGTACGCGAGGTACATGGCGCTGTTGGCGGCGAAGCCGTACGTCGGGATGATCGTCATCTCGTCGTTGTCGACCTTCTTCCCGGGGATCAGCTCCTTGGCCCAGCCGGTCTCATCGGTGACGTAGCCGCCAAAGGTGATGCCGTCGGTGGGGTCGCTGTCGGTCGTCCATGCCATCGTGTTCGACCGCCACCCGGTGCCGCCGCCACCGAGCGTGACCAACGTTGCGCTGTCCGAAGGTGTCGCCGAAGACGAACCAGGTCCGGCCGTCGGCGTCGAACATCGAGCCGAGGTCCTGGCCCACGACCTCGACCGCACCGGTGTGGTTCATCGAGTCATGGCCGGTCAGTTGCGCCACCTTCGTGACGTTGTCGACCCGGTCTAGGCGGGGGTTCACAAGGCTGCTCACCGACGGAGTGTTGCAGAAATCGATTTCCCAGGCAATGGCCCAGACACCCGGCCGAGCTCGGGCCGCTCCCGACGCGCATCCTCCACGCTCGCCGCTCTGCCGCCATAGCGCACCGTGCACCGCCGGTGCGCTGGCGCCTGATGTGGCGTGTGGACGGTGTCACCGCCCGGGTCCGGGACTTCGCCGCGGCCGCACACGACCTGGTTGGCAGCGCTGCGTGAGCGCGAGCACTCGCTGGCAGCCGTTCAGGTCTGGTCGGCGTGTGTCTGGTCCTCGTGGTGGGCTCGGGCGGCTTCGATGTCGGGGACGTGTTGTTCGGCCCAGAGTCGTACGGCGCGGAGCGGGACGAGGAGGGAGTGTCCTAGTGGGGTCAGGGCGTATTCGACGCGTGGCGGGTTTTCGGCGTACTCGTGCCGGCTGATCAGGCCGTCGACTTCGAGGGAGCGGAGGGTCTCGGTCAGGACCTTCGGGGTGATGCCTTGGATGTGTGCTTTGAGGTCGGTGAAGCGGCGGGGGCCGTCGGCGAGGGCGTTGACGACGAACACGGTCCAGCGGGCGCCGATGCGGTGGAGCACGGTTCGGCTGGGGCAGGTCGCTGCCATCACGTTGTACGCCTTGCCCACGGGGTGCTCCCAGTTCCGTTGAAGATACCGGTATCAAATCCATACCGTGGATCCGATCCTACGAGAGGGAGTGGCGAAAGTGGAGCGGATCCTGGTCATCGGTGGTGCGCGGGCGCTGGGGGCGGCAGTCGCGCGGCGTGCGGTGAAGGACGGGTACGAGGTGGTGATCGGTGCGCGTGATCTGGCTGCCGCGGAGGCGCTGGCGGGCGAGATCGGCGCGGCCGCGGTGCGAATCGATCTGCAGGACGAGACGACGATCGCGGCCGCGGCCGGACGGCTTGCCGATGGGATCGACCACATCGTGACGACCGGTTCGGCGCCGCACGACGTTCGGGCTGTCGAGCTGGATCACGACAAGCTGGTGGCCGCGTTCAGGGCGAAGGTGATCGGGCCGATGCTGGTCGCCAAGCACTTCGCGCCGGTGCTGCGGCCGAGCGGGTCGATCGTGTTGTTCTCCGGGGTGGTCGGGTGGCGGCCGGGACCAGGCTCGCTGGTCAAGGGGGTGACCAACGGTGCGGTCGAGTACGTCGCTCGCCATCTCGCGGCGGATCTGGCGCCGGTGCGGGTCAACGCGATCTCGCCTGGGGTCGTCGACTCAGGTGCCTGGGACCGGCTGGGCGACGGCAAGGCCGGCTTGCTGAGCAAGAGCGCCGCCGGAACGCTGGTCGGACGGTACGGCGAAGTCGACGACGTCGTCGACACGGTGATGTGGCTACTCCGCGCGGGCTTCATCTCCGCCGAGACGATCCACGTCGAGGGCGGCGCCCGCCACAAGACCTGGTAGCGGGTATGAGACCGGAGGTGGCGTGCGAGGCCCGGCGCGGACCGGTTGCCGATCAACTGGTCGGCCGGCTGCCTGGTGACCTAAGCGTTGCCTTAGGTCGGCGTTGACACACGGACGTAACGGGCGTCCCATCGATTCATACCCTTGACGAAGGAGCCCGTTATGCAGGTTCCAGCACCGTTCGAGTACGAACGCGCGACCAGCGTGGATCAAGCCATCGGGTTGCTGGAACGGCTGGGCCCTACCGCCCGGCTGGTCGCAGGTGGCCACAGTCTGTTGCCGATGATGAAGCTCCGGCTGGCCAACTTCGAATATCTGATCGACATCAACGATCTGCACGCGGAGCTGGGCCACATCGCCGTGGAGCCGGGACAGGTCAGGGTCGGGGCAATGACCCGGCACCGCGAGTTGCTCGAGTCGGACGAGTTGGTGGCGGCCTTTCCGATCTTCCGTGACGCGGAGAAGGTGATCGCCGATCCGGTGGTCCGCAACCGTGGCACGATCGGCGGCTCGTTGTGTCAGGCCGACCCGTCCGAAGACCTCTCCGCGGTCTGTACGGCGCTCGACGCGAGCTGCGTGATCCGGGGGCCCCGCGGCGAGCGGGTGGTCTCGATGAACGAGTTCTACCGGGGGCCGTACGAGACGGCGGTCGCTGACGACGAGATCTTGACGGAGATCCGGCTGCCGATCCGTCCGGGTGGTTCCAGCGCGTATTACAAGGTCGAGAGACGAGCCGGCGACTGGGCTGTGGTGTCGGCCGGCGCCGCGCTGTGGCTTGACGGCGGACTCATCAGCGACGCGAGGGTCGGCCTGGCGGCGGTCGGCCCGAACACGACCGGCATTCCCGCGATCTCAGAGGCGCTCCGGGGCAGTCCTCCGTCGGAGGACATCTACCGGCGGGCGGGTGAGATCGCGGCTGCCAGTTGTCAACCGGCTACCGACATGCGCGGCAGCGCGGAGTACAAGCGGCATCTGGCCGACGAGCTGACCCGGCGCGCATTGCGTACTGCGGTCGGCCGGATCACCGCTGGTTCCGGGCCCCAGGAGGGATGATCATGCAGGTCACGATGACAGTGAACGGCGACGAGGTGGCCGCCGAGATCGAGGGCCGGACGCTGCTGGTGCATTTCCTGCGTGATCAGCTCAGGCTCACCGGGACGCACTGGGGTTGCGACACCAGCAACTGCGGGACCTGTGTGGTCTGGCTGGACGGTGAACCGGTGAAGTCGTGCACGGTGCTGGCGGCGATGGCCGGTGGGCATGAGGTGCGCACGGTCGAAGGGCTGGAGACCGAGGACGGGCTCGACCCGGTGCAGCAGGGATTCATGCAGTGTCACGGGCTGCAGTGCGGATTCTGCACGCCGGGCATGCTGATGACCGCTCGCGCGCTGCTCGACCGCAATCCGGACCCGGACGAGCAGGAGATCCGCGAGGCGATCTCCGGCCAGATCTGCCGTTGTACCGGCTACGCCACGATCGTCCGCTCGGTGCGGTGGGCCGCGACCCACCCGAACGGCGCCGACCAAGCCCAACCCGTCGCCGAGCCGGCCGAGTTGGACGTGCCCGATCCCGCGTCGACGCAGTGCCCGAGCGCGCTGGGAGCGTCACATGACCACCTTGGAGACCCGTCCCGCCGACAAGTTCGACGACAACGACCAGAAGCCGGTGGGTCACGGCCGGATGCTGCGCAAGGAGGACCCGCGCTTCATTCGGGGGATGGGCAAGTACTGCGACGACATCCAGCTGCCCGGCATGCTGCACCTGGCGATCCTGCGTTCTCCGGTAGCCCACGCGCGGCTCGTCAGCGTCGACGTCAGCGCTGCGCAGGCGCACCCGAAGGTGAAGGCCGTCATCACCGGCGCCGACCTGGCCGCGAAGGGGCTGGCCTGGATGCCGACGCTGTCGAACGACGTGCAGGCGGTGCTGGCCACCGACAAGGTTCGCTTCCAGGGCCAGGAGGTCGCGTTCGTCGTCGCCGAGGACCGGTACGCCGCCCGCGACGCGCTCGAGTTGATCGACGTGGAGTACGACATCCTCGCCCCGGTCGTCGATGCCCGTACTGCGCTGTCGCCGGACGCACCGGTGATCCGTGACGACCTGGACGGCAAGACCGACAACCACTGCTTCGACTGGCAGACCGGTGACGAGGCGGCCACCGAAGCCGTGTTCGCCAAGGCGGACGTCGTCGTCAAGCAGGACATCGTCTACCCGCGGGTGCATCCGGCGCCGATGGAGACCTGCGGTTGTGTCGCGGACTACGAACGGGTGGACGGCAAGCTCACGTTGTGGACCACGAGCCAGGCTCCGCACGCGCACCGAACGGTCTACGCCCTGGTCTCCGGCCTGCCTGAGCACAAGATCCGGGTGATCAGTCCGGATCTCGGTGGCGGGTTCGGCAACAAGGTACCGATCTATCCGGGCTACGTGTGCGCGATCGTGGCGTCGCTGGTGCTCGGGAAGCCGGTCAAGTGGATGGAGGACCGGTCGGAGAACCTGGTCAGCACCGGATTTGCTCGCGACTACATCATGCAGGGCGAGATCGCCGCCACGAAGGAAGGCAAGATCCTTGCCGTTCGCACCAATGTGCTCGCCGACCACGGCGCGTTCAACGGCACCGCTGCCCCGGTGAAGTACCCGGCCGGATTCTTCGGGGTGTTCACCGGCAGCTACGACCTCGAGGCGGCGTACTGCAAGATGACCGCGGTCTACACCAACAAGGCACCCGGCGGCGTCGCGTACGCCTGCTCGTTCCGGATCACCGAGGCGGTCTACCTGGTCGAGCGGATCGTCGACTGCCTTGCTGATGAGTTGAAGATGGACCCGGTGGAACTCAGGCTGAAGAACTTCATCAGGCCCGAGCAGTTCCCGTACACGACCAAGACCGGGTGGGTCTACGATTCGGGCGACTATGAGAAGACGATGCGGCTGTCTCTGGAGCTGGCCGGGTACGACGCATTGCGTCGGGAGCAGGCGGACAGACGCCGGCGCGGCGAGCTGATGGGGATCGGTGTCTCCTTCTTCACCGAAGCGGTCGGCGCCGGGCCACGCAAGGACATGGACATCCTCGGTCTCGGGATGGCGGACGGCTGCGAGCTGCGGATCCATCCGACCGGCAAGGCTGTGGTGCGGTTGTCGGTGATGACGCAGGGCCAGGGTCACGAGACGACGTTCGCGCAGATCGTCGCCGAGGAGATCGGCATCCCGCCGGCGGACATCGAGGTGGTCCACGGCGACACCGACAACACGCCGTTCGGGCTCGGTACCTACGGCAGCCGGTCGACCCCGGTGTCGGGTGCGGCGGCGGCACTGGTCGCGCGCAAGGTGCGCGACAAGGCCCGGATCATCGCCTCCGGCATGCTCGAGGTCTCGGTGGCCGATCTCGAGTGGACCAAGGGATCCTTCCATGTGAAGGGAGACCCGGGCAGCTCGGTGACGATCCAGGACATCGCGATGCGTGCCCACGGCGCCGGTGAGCTGCCCGACGGCATCGAGGGCGGCCTGGAAGCCCAGATCTGCTACAACCCGGTGAACCTCACCTATCCGTACGGCGCCTACATCTGCGTGGTCGACGTGGATCCGGGGACGGCGCAGGTGAAGGTGCGCCGGTTCGTCGCGGTGGACGACTGTGGGACCCGGATCAACCCGATGATCATCGAGGGCCAGGTCCACGGCGGACTCGCCGACGGCGTCGGGATGGCCCTGATGCAGATCATCGCCTTCGACGAAGACGGGAACTGCCTCGGTGGCTCGTTGATGGACTACCTGATCCCGACCGCGCTGGAGGTCCCGGACTGGGAGACCGGGTACACGGTGACGCCATCGCCGCACCACCCGATCGGCGCCAAGGGCATCGGAGAATCGGCGACCGTGGGGTCGCCACCGGCTGTGGTCAACGCGGTGGTGGACGCGCTCAAGCCCTACGGCGTCAGGCATGCCGACATGCCGTTGACCCCGTCTCGGGTCTGGGACGCCATGCAGGGTCACCCGACTCCGCCGGTGTGAGGGTGCGATGACCCGGCGAGTGGCGGACAGAGTCGCCGAACTGACAGGTGCGCGGGTGCCGTTCGTCCACGCGGTCGTGGTGCGGGCCGAGAGCCCGACCTCGGCTCGGCCGGGAGATGACGCGGTCGTGCTGTCCGACGGCTCGATCGAGGGTTTCGTCGGCGGCGTGTGCACCGAAGTACCGGTGCGTTCAGCCGCACTCTCGGCGCTGTCGGATGGGCGAGCCGTGCTGCTGCGGGTCATGCCGAACGGGGCGACCGCCTTTCCTGAGGTGCCGGGTGCCGCGGTGGTCACCAACCCTTGCCTGAGTGGAGGTGCGCTGGAGATCTTTCTGCGCCCTGAGGTCCCGGCACCGCTGGTCGGAGTGGTCGGCGGTACGCCGATCGCGGACGCACTCGCCGTGGTGGGGTCGGCGGCGGGTTTCGCGATCGACCGGCTGGACGACAAGCCACCGGCCACGGGGACCGTGGCCGTCATCGTGGCGAGCCTCGGGCGGGACGAGTTGGGACCGCTTCGCGCCGCGCTCGACGCCGGTGTCGGATTCGTCGGACTGGTTGCCAGCAGCAAACGAGGTGAGGCAGTGCTGGCGGAGCTGAGTCTCTCGGCGGACGAACGCGCTCGGATCCATACGCCGGTCGGGTTGGAGCTGGGAGCTGAGACCGCAGCGGAGATCGCCTTGTCGGTGCTGGCCGAGTTGGTCCGGGCGATCCGGGTGGACGGCCTCCGGCCGCCTGTCGGCGTGGTCGCGTCGGCTCCGGCCCAGGTGGTCGATCCGGTCTGTGGGATGACGGTTGTGGTCGGACCGGACACCCCGCATCTCGAGGTTGACGGAGTTGACTACTGGTTCTGTGGAACGGGCTGCCGCGACGCCTACGCCGTACAGGTTGCAGGCTGAGGTCGTCGTGTTCGTGACGGGTCTGGTCCTCGCTGCAGGTGGATCGCGGCGGCTCGGTGAGCCCAAGCAACTGTTGCCGTTCAAGGCGACCAACCTGCTTGGTGCCACCCTTCAGGTCGCGCGGGACTGTGGGTTCGACCAGCTGATCGTGACGCTGGGCGGTGCCTCGGAGCAGGTGCGGGGGCGCGTGGAGCTGACCGGCCTGGAGGTTGTCGAGAACCCGGATTTCGGCACGGGCTGTTCCTCGTCCATCCGGTCTGCCCTCGGGGTCGTCGATCCTCGGTCGGACGGGATCGTGTTGCTGCTCGGGGACCAGCCGGGCGTCGCCAGTGCGTCAGTCCGGTCGCTGCTTGCCGCGGCCTCCGGCCTGGCCGCGCCGATCGCGGTCAGCCGGTACGACGACGGGCGGGGGCATCCGTTCTGGTTCGGGCGAGAGCTGTTCGGTGAGCTCGCCGGGCTCCATGGCGACAAGGGCGTGTGGAAGCTGATCGAGTCCGGCCGTCACCCGGTCAGGGAAGTCGATGCTGCGGGCAACATTCCGCTTGATGTGGACGACTGGGACGACTATCGGGCGCTGCTGGTTCAGGAGGCGGACAGGTGACGGAGCCGGCCGGCAGGCTTTCCGGAGGTCCGTTCGCTGACCCCGAGGAGGTGATCAGCCGCTTCGACGCGGTCGACCATCTGCTCGACGAAGGTGCCGCGACCGCGCTCTTCCTGGCCGCTGCCCTTGGTCAGCCGTTGCTGCTGGAGGGCGAGCCGGGTGTCGGCAAGACTGCTTCGGCCATTGCGCTGGCAGCCGCGTTGGATGCGCCGTTGATCCGGCTGCAGTGCTACGAGGGGCTGACCGCGGGCGAGGCGCTCTACGAGTGGAACTATCAGCGGCAACTACTGGCGATCCGGCTCGCGGAGGCGCGCCAGGAGAAGTTGGTTCAGGCGGACCTCTTCACCGAGGAATACTTGTCCGAGCGGCCGATCCTGCGCTGCGTCCGGGCCACCGGGCCGGTTCCGCCGGTCCTGCTGATCGACGAGATCGACCGGGCGGACGACGAGTTCGAGGCCCTGCTGCTCGAGTTCCTCGGCGAGGCCTCGGTGACGATCCCCGAACTCGGTACCTTCACCGCTGTACGCCGCCCGTACGTGGTGCTCACCTCGAACCGGAGTCGCGAGCTGCACGACGCGCTCCGGCGGCGCTGCCTCTACCACTGGATCGAGTTCCCGGACCCGGTTCGCGCGGTACAGATCGTCCGGCGCCGGGTACCGGACGCCAACCAGGCCCTGATCGCGAGTGCCACCGATTTCGTCGGCCGCGCCCGCGGGCTGGACCTGGACAAGGCGCCCGGCCTTGCCGAGACGATCGACTGGGTCTCCGCCCTGACGGTGCTGGGCGCGTCGGGGCTCGGTCGCGAGGCTGCTCTCCACACGCTCGCTGCGATCGCCAAGACACCGGACGACCGGGATGCGATCGCCGAACTGCTCGAACCGATCGAAGGGGGCAGATGAAGATCACCGACGAGTTCACTGTCGGCGTCGTCGTGGTGGTGATCGTCCATCTCCTCGCCCGCTGACTCTTTCCTGCTCCGCGCCGTCGACCGAGCGGCCTTCGCCGTCGCCTTGTCCCGGCGGCTGCGTGATGCCGGAATCGCGGTCGATCTCAGTGCGACCGAGACCTTCAGCCGATCCCTCCAGTTGCTGGCTCCCCGCGACCGCAGGCGGCTGTACTGGTTGGCCCGGACGACTCTGGTGCGGCACTCGCGCGACCTCCCGACGTACGACGCTGTCTTCGCGGCGGTCTTCGCTGATGCCGTCCTGACAGTGGATCCCCACGCCCGACGTGCGGCAACCACTGCCGGGTCCGACGACGCCAACGCAAGACTGTCGGCAACTCCGTCCATCGAGCAGGATGGAGCGGTCTGCCCTGGATCACTCTGCCGGCGGTGACTGGGACAACAGCGGCTGCAGACACCGACCTGACCATCCCCGAACGGCTCCCGAGCCGATTGACGGGGCTGCTCGACACGCCCTTCGATGCCCTCGATCCAGCCCAGCTGGCCCTGATCGGCGCCTGGCTCGAGGAAGCGCGGGAGCATTGGCCCACCCGGCGGAGCCGCCGCCTGGTCCGACGATCGGCCGGGCGCAGGATCGATCTACGGGCAACCTTGGCGCGAGCTCGGCGTACCGGTTGGGAAGCCGCCGAGCTGGTCCGCAAAGGGCCCTCCGACAAGCCACGCCGGTTGGTGATGGTGTGCGACGTCAGCCAGTCCATGCAGGCGTACACGGCGACCTACCTGCATCTGATGCGCGCGGCGACGATGTCGGCCGATGCCGAGGTGTTCGCGTTCGCCACCGCTCTCACCAGGCTGACTTCCGTGCTGGCACACAAGAACGTGGCGGTTGCGACGGACCGGGCGACAGCCCTGGTGACCGATCGATTCGGTGGAACCCGGATCGCCGGCAACCTGCGGGCCCTGCTGCGTTCGCGGCATGGAACGGTCTTGCGAGGAGCCGTCGTCATCATCGCCTCGGATGGCTGGGACAGCGATGACCCCGCTGACCTCGCCCGGGTGATGGCCCGGCTGTACCGGCGCGCGTACCGGGTGATCTGGATGAACCCACGGGTGGCAGCCGCCGGCTACCAACCACTCACCGGCGCCATGGCCGCTGCCCTCCCGTACTGCGATGAGCTGCTGCCCGGGCACACCCTGCGGGGGCTGGAGGAGGTCGTCAGCTCCACAAGGTGACGTGGATCGACGGACGGAAGTGGCCGACGTTCACGCCGGAACCGCGCAGCATCGCCTGAGTGGCGCGCGGTGTCGTGATGAAGCGGGTCAGCTCGGCCGCGGCCGGCACCACGGCGTGGCTCGGCAGGGTCATCGCGCTCCACACGCCTCCTGCGGTGAGTCCTCGCCCGGTCAGGATTCTCAACCGGCCGCTCGACACATCGCCGGCCGCGGCGGAGGAGAGCGCCACCGCGATACCGCCGTCGCGCTTGGCCTCTTCGATCGCGGCGGCGTGACTCTGGAAGATCCGCTGGTTGGCCTCGGGAATGTCGAGCCGGTGGAGCATCGAGGCGATCACGCCGTCGGTGACCGCCGACGGTCCGAGCAGCCAGGTCTGCTCACGCAATTGCGCAGGACGGGGCGGTACCGCTGCCGCCGGATGGTTGGCACCGGCAACCACGACGATGCGGTAGTTCAGGAACGCGATCCGCCGGATCGACTCGGGCAGCCCCGCCGGTAGCGGGCCGAGCGCGACGTCGACCACGCGCTCCGCGAGCAGCGCAGGGAACTCGCGGGGATGGTGCACGCTGAGTTCCACGTCCAGATCGTTCGCCCGGCCGGCGAACAGTTCGATCAGGCCGGGCGCCGCGTGCTCGGCGAAGAGCGTGGAAGCCGCCAGCCGCATCAGCCGGCGACCTCGGCCGGCCTGGCTGATCTCCTGGATCGTGCGGTCCTGCAGGCCGAGCAGTTCGGCCGCGCGACTGGCCAATCGCAGTCCGCCAGGGGTGAAGGCCAGCCCAGACGAAGTACGAGTGAAGAGCCTGTCTCCCAACTCCTTGCGCAGGTGCCCGATGTGCAGCGAGACAGCCGCTTCCGTGACGCCCAGTTCCCCAGCGGCCGCCTTGACCGACCCAAGCCGGACCACCGCCGAGAACGCTCGAAGCTGAGTAGGAGTCACAGTCCAGTCATCGTACGACTGGCTCGCCCAGCCCGTACGCCCCACATCGAGGTCTGGCTGATCGTGACGCACTGGCACTGCGCAGGTCGTTGCCTCTAGCTACGACGTATCAATGGCCCAGTGCCGGCAGCTTGTTCACTCACACACCCGAAACACGCGCCGGTGGAGTAGTGTTTCGCTCTGATGCCTCCAGCCCGCGCCCGCCGTCCTCGTCCGGCCGACATGACAGTCCCCGTCGGCGCGCGCACGGTGTTCACCGACGGTGCCTGCTCGGGCAACCCTGGACCTGGAGGCTGGGCCTGGGCGCTGTCGACGACCGAGTATGCCGCTGGTCACGAGGCCGCCTCCACGAACCAGCGGATGGAGATCCGTGCCGCCCTCGAGGCCGTGCGGGCGAACGACGGTCCGCTGCTGGTCGTGTCGGATTCGACCTACGTTGTCAACTGCTTCCGCGACGGGTGGCACACAGGTTGGCTCGAGCGAGGCTGGCTCACCTCGGCAAAGAAGCCGGTCGCCAACAGGGACCTGTGGGAGCCCCTGGTGGCGCTGGTGATCAAGCGCGGGGATGTCGCCTTCCAGTGGGTCAAGGGCCATTCCGGCCACGAGATGAACGACTTCGTGGATGGCTTGGCCGTCGCTGCCTGCTTCCCACAGCACTGACCTGCATAGACGCGCCGTCTTGTGATGGTCCGGCGCGAGTGGTTACCTGATCGTAGGGGTGCGGTGCGGACGGGCGAGGTGCCTGCGGTCGCCGCAGAGGACGATGAGCGATGGATCGAGTACGACGTACCTCGTGGTGGAAGCCGGATCGCACCAGGGGCAGCGGATCAATCTGACCGGCGCCCGCCTGACGGTCGGCCGGTTGCCGAGCTGCGAGGTGCGGTTCGAGGACCCGTACCTGAGCCGGACGCATGCGGCGCTGTGGCAGCAGGGCGGTGTGGACTACGTCGAAGATCTGGGCTCGGCCGGTGGCACCTTCGTGAACGGCGAGGCGATCACGGTGCCGCGGCGGCTGTACCCGGGGGACCGCGTTGCGTTCGCGGACCTGCAGCTTCGCTACGGCACGGGCGAGGGCGCGCCGACCTCGGTTCGCTACGACATCGGCGATCAGCGGGCGCACACGATCAACAATGTCGGGCGGGACCAGTACGTGCAGCACGTGATCCAGCAGCGGGAGAACTTCTTCCGCGAGATCGCGGCGACGAAGACGAAGGCCCGCGGGCTGATCTGGACCGGTGTCGTGGTGTTCCTGGTCGGACTCGCCATCGCCGCCGTCGGTTGGTACATGTACTTCGGTCAGATCGTGGACCTCTCGTCCGCGTCCGGTATGCCCACGAGGGACGACTTCAGCGGGTTCCTGGTGTTCGCGCTCGGCGGCCTGGTCAACCTGGTCGGCGGACTGCTGGTCGTCGCCGGGATCGTGCTGCACGTCGTCGCCACCGCGCGCCGCCGGCGGGTCGACCGGGAACTACCGCCACCCCAGCTCATGAGATGAGTCGCGATGACCTTCAACATCGGCAACCAGAACGCCGCCAACATCAACAACGTCGGCCGCGACCAGCACATCACGGGCGGCCAGACCGGGATCGTGGTGACATCGGAGCAGGCCCTGCAGGCGCTCGCCGACCTGAGGCGGGCGTCAAGACCACGCGTCTCGACCCAGTGACCTCGGTCGCGGCGGAGACGGAACTCCGCGACATCGAGGCCGGTCTCCGCCAGCCGGAGCCGGATCGGACCCGGATCGCGCCGAGGCTCGAGCGGTTGACCCGCATCCTCCTCGCCGCGGGGTCACTGGCCTCGGCCGGATCGGCCCTCGTTGGGCCCCTCGGCACGCTCGCGCACTGGCTGGGAGCCCTCGGAGAGCCGATCCTCGGCCTGCTGCCGGCTCTGCTGTGACCAGCGGGTTCCTGCCGTACACATGTGCCGCAAGGACACGGCACAGAGGTGCGCTGTACCGGGGGGAGTGGTGTGGTCACGAGGACGAGGTGGTCAGTGGCTGGTGACGACGAGCGTCGGTGGGTTGTGGACGAGGCCGGGAAGCGCGTTCGTCTCGTACGGCTGCCGCAGTCCGGTCCGCCAGGCGAGGATCCGGGTGCGGGATCCCGCGTCGAGGGCGATCATCAACCAGTCACCACGGCCGGCGAAGGCCAGCGCGGGTTTCGACTTGGCGGGCAGTTCGATCCCTGGCACGATGCTCAGCCGGCCGGTGTCGAGTTGCATGATCGCGATGTCCATGGGCGGGAGCGGATGGCCGTCGAAACGTGAGTCTGACGATGCTCGTTCGATCAGGAAGGCAACCCTCGTGCCGTCAGGGCTGACGACACCGCAGCAGGCGGGGCGTGGAAGGGGGGATCCGAGGGTCTCCCCGCCGTCGATCGGCCGGCGGTGGAGCGTGCACGGTGCCGCGTCGTCGTGACAGCCGCTGGTCCAGAAGACTTGGCCTGCGCCGGCCGCGAGCGGCGCCACATGTTGTTCGAGCTTGGCCTGCAACCGACCCGTACGTGCATCGACGAGCGCGAGCCAAGTCGGTGAGATCCCCGGATCGGGCTGCAGCATCCCGACGATCGTGTCGTCCACGATCGCGGACGCGTAGAAGCCGAGCGGCAGCCGCACCCGCTGCCCGCCGGCGACCGGAGCGATCGTCCCGTAGGGGGAGTCGATGTCGCTGGCGAAGGAAGCGATCCAGACGCGATTGCCATCGCTCAGCGCCCACTCGGTGGGACCGAGTGGGCGGATGACACTCACCCGGTGATCGACGCTGATGCGCAACATCGCATAGGGAGCCGTCTCGCTGCACGACCCGGTGCTCGCGTACGCCGTGATCGGGTCACCGGCCAGCACAGCGGCGTACTCGCCCGGGCGGACGACTGCGTCAGGCAAGATCGTCGCGTGGCCGCTGTCGAAGTCGACGACTCGCAGCCGTTCTCCGCCGAGCAGCACCTGGATCCCGGTGTGCTCCGCGGGTGGCGCACTCGACACGATAGGCAGCAGCGTGTCCGACCCGCAGGCGCCGCGCGCCGTCGGCCACGCCCGCGCCGACCGTCCGTCCGGGATCGTGCTGATCAGATCGGACGGGGTAGGTCTCGGCACGGTCTGATGGTGCGGACGATCCGTCGAGGCGCGGAGGACGATCAGGGTCAGCAGCGCCACCAGGACCAGAATCCATCCGGCCCTTCGGCGCCCACGTCTCGAAGCCTTCCCGACTTCGAGGACCTCTTCCTGATCGTGCTCCACACCACCATGAAATCACCGCTCGCCTCGCTCAGGTCCACGGTTCGTCCGATGTTGACCGAGCCCTCGATGCCCAACCTGCTGAGATGGCCACGCCTGTGGCTCGATCCGCCAGCCGCTGGGGCTCCGCGACTCGCTCGTTCAGCTCCGCGCGGAGGTGTTGCGGCCGGTCACCGTGGATGCGATGACGACCAGAACGGCCGCCATCGCGATAGCCACAATCCAGCGCACCCAGTCGATGCCTGCGCTTCCGTCACCGCCGAAAGCGGTGTAGACGAACCAGCCGAGGATTACGCCGCCGATTCCGCACAATACGGTCAGCCAGATCGGGATGTTGTCCTTGTTGCCCGGCGCGACGAATTTTCCGAGCAGGCCGATGATGATGCCCGCGACGATGACTCCGATGATCTCCATGTGTCCGCTCCTCGTGTAGCTCTTGCGCCGCTGGGCGATGTGACCGCAGCGATTACCGGTGCCCAGCTGCAAACCCATCGAGCGCTGAGACGCCGAACCTGCGATGCTGCCATGGGTGCATGGAAACCCGGAGATACAGGGGAGGACCGTCATGGCACGGCAGATCATCACGACCGCGAACGCGCCGAGTTCGCCGCTCTACAGCCAGGGAGTCAAGGCCGGACCCCACGTACTGCTCTCGGGCATCGTCGGCATCGACCCGAGCACCGGCAGCCTCGCCGGCAACACCATCCAAGCCCAGACAAGACAGGCGCTGACCAATTGCGAGGCGATCCTCCAGGCCGGCGGCGCCGGTCTGGACGACGTCCTCGAGGTCGGCGTACTGCTCACAGACCCCGCCGACTTCGCCGGCCTGAACGAGGAATACGCGCGGTGGTTCCCGTCCGAGCCGCCGACTCGGTACGTCGCCAAGCTCGGTGTCGAACTGCCTGGACTGCTCGTCTCGATCCGGATGACCGCGTTCGTCGGGTAACGCAGCTCCCAGCCGGAGCCGAGTCAGGCCGTCATGGCGGGGGCAGTTCGGTTTGACGCGGCCACCAGGAAGGAAGCCGAACTCACGGCTGCGCCGACGCTTAGCGGTTCTGGTCGAGGAACGTTGTGAGTTCCGCGACGTACTGCGGGCGGTTGTCGCGGCGCACTGAATGGCCGGCATTGGAGATGTGTACCGCCCGGAACTCGCCGGCCGCCGCTCGGACGCAGCGCTCCGCGTATTCGGTGGAGATCAGCGAGCCGCGTTCAGTGTCCCCGTGGATCAGCAGGACCGGGCACGTTATCGCCGCCAGAAGGTCGGTCAGCGGGGCCGGTTCCTGATACGGCAGATCGAACAGATGCGGGTTGAGTTGCGCCTTCGACACGGCCCAGGGCTCGAGCTCGTCATCGGGCCAGTCGGGGTCATCGGATCGGCCCCGCGCGATCCGTGCGGGCAGATCGAGTGCTCGGAGGTCCGCGAGCCACCTCGGCTCGGACCACGATTCGTCCTGTTGGCCGGCAGGCGGCTCTCCGGTCGGCGGGTCCTCCAGCACAACCGCACGGACCAGGTCCGGCCTCGACGCGGCCAGGTAGGCGGCCGCCATCGCGCCCATCGAGTGGCCGACCACGACCACCCCGCCGTCACGGGGCTGGCCCGAGAGCACGAGGGCGGCATCGTCGCGGTGCGCGGTATAGCGGAGAGGTTCTTCTGGAAGCCCGGACTCGCCGTGCCCGCGCGCATCGATCGCGAGCGCCCGAATCCCAGGCACCGCGCCGATCAGTGGCTCCCAGCACTGCGCAGAGTCGGAGAAGCCGTGCAGGAAGGCGACCTCGGCCACCGCCTCATCGGTCCGGTACCACGCCAAATGGGCCGTCCTGCCTCGCACGCCGAACATGGTTGCGGACAATAGCGCAAACACCCGCGCGCCCGGGCTGTGGGTCAGGCCGCCTTCGTTGTGGGCTCAGCGGGTGTCGCTGATGTCCGAACCTGTGCGGGCGGATGCGCGGCCGGCTTCGAGGCGAGCTACGGGGATGCGGAACGGCGAGCAGGACACGTAGTCCAGGCCCGCGGTCGCGAAGAAGCCGATGGATTCGGGGTCACCGCCGTGTTCGCCGCAGACGCCGATCACCAGCTCCGGGTTGGCCGCCCGGCCCTCGGCCACCGCGAGCTGGACCAGCCGTCCGACGCCGGTTCGGTCCAGCGACTCGAACGGTGAGACGGCGAAGATGCCGGCGTCGAGGTACCGCGGGAAGAACGAGGCCTCGACGTCGTCGCGGCTGAACGCCCACGTCAACTGGGTGAGGTCATTGGTGCCGAAGGAGAAGAAGTCGGCGTGCCGGGCGATCGGACCCGCCTCGAGTGCGGCGCGCGGTACCTCGATCATCGTTCCGATCCGTGTCGCGACAGCGCTCCCCGTCTCGCCCGCGACCGTCGCCAGCACGTGTTCGATCTCCTCCCGGACGAGTTCCATCTCACGCTCGCTGGCGACCAACGGCACCATGATCTCCGGCCGGACGGTCATTCCTTCGCCCGTCACGAGCGCGGCTGCTTCCGCGATCGCCCTTGTCTGCATGGCGAACAGGCCCGGAATCGCGATGCCCAGCCGCACCCCGCGCAGTCCGAGCATCGGGTTGGTCTCGTGCATCCGCCGTACGGCGGCCAGCAGCCGCACACTGGCGTCCGTCTGTCGGCCGATCGCCTGGTCAAGGGCGACTTGAACCGACAGCTCGGTCAGGCCGGGCAGGAACTCGTGCAGCGGTGGATCGATCAGCCGGATCGTCACGGGCAGGCCGGCCATTGCGCGGAAGATCCCAGCGAAGTCGTCACGTTGCAGCGGCAGCAGTTCGTCGAGTGCGGCCTGCTGAGCCTCCGGGCCCTCGGCGAGAACCAGATTCTCCACCAGGACCCGCCGTTCGCCGAGGAACATGTGCTCGGTGCGGCACAGGCCGATGCCCTCGGCCCCGAACCGGCGGGCCCGAGCCGCGTCGGCCGGAGTGTCCGCATTGGCGTGTACGCCGAGTGTGCGGAGACTGTCGGCGTGGCGCAGGATCCGGTCTACGGCGCGCACCAGGTCGTCGTTCGGCTCGGTGTGGCCCTCGAAATACTCGACCACCGGCGACGGGACGACCGGAACCTCACCGCGGTAGACGAGGCCGGTCAGGCCGTCGAGGGACAGCAGATCACCTTCCTCGACCACGACGCCACCCGGCGCCAGCGCGCGCCGCGCGACCGGGTCGACCTCGAGGGTGTCGACTCCGCACACGCAGGTCTTGCCCATGCCCCGGGCAACGACCGCTGCGTGCGAGGTCTTTCCGCCCCGGGTGGTGAGGATGCCGGCCGAGGCGACCATGCCGGGCAGGTCGTCGGGATTGGTCTCGCGGCGGACGAGGATCACCTGTTGACCGGAACTCGCGAAGCGTTGCGCGGCCGCGGAGTCGAAAGCCGCAACCCCCACCGCGGCGCCGGGCGAGGCGGCCACCCCGCGAGCGAGCACCGGGATCGCGTGCTGCCGGCCGAAATGAGGAAACATCAGCCGGCCGAGCTGGGCACCGGTGACACGCAGCAGCGCCTCGTCGAGCGTGATGAGCCCTTCGTCGACGAGTTGGACGGCGATACGGAAGGCGGCCGCGGCAGTCCGTTTGCCGACGCGCGTCTGCAGAATCCAGAGGCGGCCGCGTTCGATGGTGAACTCGATGTCGCACAGGTCGCGATAGTGCCGTTCCAGTGCTGTCATCGCCGTCAGGAGCCCGGCGTAGCTGTCCGGGTCGATGGCTTGCAGGTCGGCGAGCGGCATGGTGTTGCGGACACCGGCAACGACGTCCTCACCTTGGGCGTCCTCGAGGTAGTCGCCGTACACGCCGGGCGCGCCGGTGGCGGGATCACGGGTGAAGGCCACTCCGGTCCCGCTGCCCGGTCCGCGGTTGCCGAAGACCATGGCCATCACGTTGACCGCGGTGCCGAGGTCGTCGGCGATGTGCTCCTGGCGCCGGTACAGCGTGGCGCGCGGTGTCGCCCAGGACCGGAACACCGCACGGACCGCGAGTTCGAGTTGCGCCCGCGGATCCTGTGGGAAGGGGCGGCCGGAGATCTCCGCGATCACGCGTTTCAGGCTGTCGCAGGCTCGCTCGATGGCCGCCGCTGGAAGCTCCTCGGGTGTGGTGACGGCCCACTCGGCGTACTCGGTGGACAGGGCGGCCTGCAGTAGGTCGTCCGGTACGTCGAGCACCGTGCGAGCGAACATCTGCAGCAGCCGTCGGTAGGAGTCCCACGCGAAGTGGTCGTCACCGGAGCGTTTCGCCAGGCCGTGGACCGACTCGTCGTTCAGGCCGATATCTAGGATCGTCTCCATCATCCCTGGCATCGAGAACTTGGCTCCGGATCGGACGGACACAAGCAGCGGATCGTCCGGATCACCGAGGGTTCGGCCCATGACGCGTTCCAGCCGTTCCAGGTGCTCGCCGATCTCGTCGCTGAGGCGGTCGGGTAAGTCGCCCGAACTCAGATAGCTGCGGCACGCGGTGGTCGCGATGGTGAACCCGGGCGGAACGGGGAGTCCGAGCCGGGTCATCTCGGCGAGGTTTGCGCCCTTACCTCCCAACAGATCCTTCTGTTCCTTGCTGCCCTCGGCGAAGTCGAAGACGTACCGGTCTATGTACGGTGTCGCGGTCATGTAAGCCACCTCCGGTTCCACCTTCGTGAGCCCTCGGCGGCCTCGGCAGGGCCGAAAGACCTTGATCGACCCGTGGGCGCACCGCAGAGGCCTTTTGCGGAGAGGGCGGGACCTTGTGCCCCTGTGTTCGGTGATCGGTTCGGCGCAATCTGGGGTGTATGACGGTGTCCTCCATCGACCAGTTGGTCAGAACGTCGCGTGAGCCGTGGTTCAGGCAGCGCCCGGTCGTCGCGCTCGGGATCGCAGGCATCCTCTACGCCCTGGTGCTGTCGCTTCGCCTGTCCGCTGGGGGACCGGACGACGCGTACTCCCTGCTCTACGTACTCCCGGTCGCCTTGGTCGCCATCACCTTCGGGATGCGCGCCGGCTTGGCCGGGGGTTTGGTCGCTGTGGCCCTCACCGTGGTCTGGGTCGTGGTTGATGATGTGTCGCTCAGCCTTACGGGGTGGGGGTCGCGTGTCCTGCCCCTGCTTCTGCTGGGTTGTCTGCTCGGGGATGCGTCGGACAGACTTCGCCGCGCTGACGCGGAGAAGCGCCGGCTCGAGGCTGCGGCGCTGTTGTACCGCGACGCGATCGAGATCAACGACTCGCTCGTGCAGGGCATGGCCGCGGCCCGTTGGGCGTTGGAGGCGGGCCGGCCGGACGCCGGTCTACGCACTCTCGAGCTGACGATCGTTCAGGCCGAGGAGTTGGTCTCCGGCCTGATCCGGCAGGCGGACATGGGCGGCTCCAGCGCGGCCGCGATCGACCCTGCGGCACCACTGCGGCCCGGGGCCGAAGGGGTTGGCGGCTCGCCCTAGCGACGCCACCGCCGTGCAGCGCTCGCACTTCGTCGAGGACCTTCGGGGGACCGGTGCGGGAATTTGGCCTCTGTGGCCGAAGGCCCCGTCGGCGTTCGGTGGAGATGTAGGGACACAGCAGCGCAGCAGTGGGAGGTGTCGGTGATGACGAGTCCGGTGATTCATTTCGAGATCGGTGGACGTGACCTCGGGCGGATGGCGTCGTTCTACGGCGAACTGTTCGGGTGGCGGGTGCAGCCGGCAGGGCCGGAGTACTCGTTGGTTCCGGCCGGCGAGGACGGTATCGGCGTCGGCGGTGGTCTGATGCAGACCCGCGGTGAGATGCCGCCGTATGTGACCGTCTATGTCGCGGTCGCGGACTTGCGGTCGACGCTCGACCGTGCCGGTGAGCTCGGTGCGAAGACCGTGGTCGAGCCGACCGATATTCCTGGCGTCGGGCAGTTCGCGATGTTCAGCGACCCCGATGGCAACGTCATCGGGCTGATGCACCAGGACGAGTCATGAAAGAGCCTTTTGCCATCGCTGTCGGTGTCGACGGCAGCTGGGCTGACAACGGGGCTGTCGATTGGGCGCTCCACGAGTCCAAGCTGAGCGCTTGCCCAGTTCGCGTCCTGCACGTGGTCGACAGCCGGCCACCGATCGGTCCGTTGAACACGCGGGCAGCGGTGGCGGAGGCCAAGCAACTGGTGGCGGATGTCCGCGAGTATCTGGACCGCCATGACAGCGTGGGGCTCCACACGGGCGTGGTCCTCTCCGGTCCACCGGCACACACGCTGGGACGATGCACCGCGGACGATCGGATGCTTGTCGTCGGACGGCATGGCCGAGGGGTGATCGGCCGACTGCTCATCGGCTCAACGGCAGAGGCCGTGGTATCCGAGTCGAGTACGGCGGTAGTCGTCGTACCGCCGAAGTGGAGTCCGGGCGAGCAGACCGCGCCGATCGTGGTCGGCGTGGACGAGATCGAGCGATGCGAAGCGGCGGTGGCCTTCGCCGCCGGCCTGGCCGCGGAACGGGGTGCTGCCATCCGGCTGGTCCACACCTGGGCGGTCCCTACCGTCTTCACCGGAGATCCCGCCTCGGCCGCAGGAGCACTCGACCTCACGCGCCACTATCACAACAACCGGTTGGACACGATCGGCCAGCAGTGCCGGACGCAGTTCCCCGACATCGCGTTCGAGACCGAGCTCAGGCAAGGTCACCGGGTTGCCGAGCTGGTCGACGCGGTCGACGAGGCACAAGCGCAGCTGCTGGTCGTCGGAGGCCGCAGCCATCGTCGAGTGATGGCAGCTCTGCTCGGCTCGACCGTCCGAGGCATTCTTCAGCACGCTGACTGCCCGATCGCGATCGTCCATCAGCACCCGCTGTGAATCGCCCGTTCGCGACCGGGCCGAAGGTCCGGGTCAGACGGTCCGTAGGCCCCTGTGACGGAGCTTCCCGCCGGGGTGTGGTGGAAGTGAGGAGAAGGACGACAGAAAGGAGATCCCATGACGACGGTGCAGAACCGGCGCCAGTTCGCGGACCTGTTCGACTGGGCCGAGGGCCTGCCGAACATGTTCGCCTGGCCGGCGACACTGCGCGGTGTCCGGGTCGAGGCGTTCAGCGACGACGGCAAGTACGTCGTACGGGCCGAGCTGCCCGGATTGGACCCGGAGAAGGACATCAAGGTCGAGGTCGCGAACGGCATGCTGACCATCGCGGCCACTCGTCAACAGGAGGAGCACGACGGAGGTCACTCGGAGTTCCACTACGGTTCGATGACCCGCCGGGTCATGCTGCCGGACGGAGCCGACGAAGGTGCGGTTGCGGCGAAGTACACCGCGGGCATCCTCGAGGTGACGGTGCCGATCTCGGCGAAGCCCGAGGAGGCGCGCTCGATCGCCATCGAGCAGACCGACTGACGCTCACGCAACTGACCCGGCCGGAGCCACCCGGCCGGGTCAGTGCTGTGTCAGAGTGACGATACTTCTGCGGTGGTT
This sequence comes from uncultured Actinomycetota bacterium, assembly GCA_963748245.1. GTDB lineage: Bacteria > Actinomycetota > Actinomycetes > Propionibacteriales > Kribbellaceae > Kribbella. The sequence continues at coordinate 638,517 of CAVVIA010000001.1, forward strand.
GCCCCCGCGGAAAGCACGAGACGCATCACGTGGCCGGGTACGACAGCGCCCTCATCCCGCGGGACTCACGACCCGGAACGGAGCGCTGTCGAAACGCCCAAGGTCCTGCGCCGGCGGCGTTTACCGTTCGTGTGAGTTGAGGGACAGCGTGGTCGAGATGTTGTGAGCCCAGTCGGCGATGCGCTCCCAGTCGCGTGAGTCGACGGCAAGGTCACCGGTCGCGAGCCTCCGGGCCAGGAAGCCTTTCGCGGCGTCCGGGTCCAGCCGGCCGGCGAAGGTCACCGCGGGCGCGGCGCCGATCTGGGTGGCCAGCCGCGCAACCTTGCGCGGCATCGTCTGGTCCTCGTCCTTGTCCGGCCCGACCGGGCCGCTGTGGAACAGCCAGACCTGCCGGGTGCGCAGCTGGTCCTGGTGCCGGCGCAGGAACGCGACCGCTTCGGGACGCCAGCGGCGCAGGTAGATGGCGCTGCCGACGATCACGGCGTCGTACTCGCTGACGGCCTTGACATCGGTGATCTCGTGGACGTCGACCTGATGGCCTGCCTTGCGCAGTTCCGCGCCGATGGCGGCCGCGATGCCGGCCGTCGCTCCCATCTTGGTGGCATAGGCCACCAGAACCTTCCTGGACATCAAGACCTTCTCTCTGAGATCACCGGCGGGGGGTGAATCCGACGCGTCCGCGGGACCCGACAACGGACATGGTTGCCTCACCTTCCGTGGGCGGTGGCGATGTCGCGGCCGTCGAGGGACGGTAGAGCGATGGCGGTCAGGGCGATCGAGCCGGCCAGGAGCCAGCCGTGGCCGGTGGTCAGGCCGGCGCCGAGTGGACCGTCGTGGAACGCCTGGTAGAAGGGCGAGAACTGCAGCCAGGTCTCGACCGAGGTGAGCAGCAGGCCGGCGGCGTACAGGACATATCCGGCGGTGGCGGCAAGAGAGCCGATCGCGATGGCTGTCCCACGTCTGCCGGTGATGGCGCCTGCGGCCAGGGCGAGGGCAGCGAACTCGAGGCCGAGCAAGGTGACGGCCAGGGCTCCACTGGCGGCCGCGCCGACGCTGATGCCGAGATCGAACAGCGCACTCCCAGCCAGGGTCGACGCGAACAGTGCCAGGCCGAGGATGGCGAGCGAGGTCGCGAGTGCGAGTGCCTTCTCCAGCACGATCCGCGCCCCGGACACCGGGGTGACGAGCAGCAGCTCCAGCGTTCCTTGCTCTTCCTCGCCGGCGAGGGCGCGAGCACCGCGGCCGATGCCGTAGACGAGGAACAGTGCCGGCAGGAGCAGGGTGAACAGTTCTGCGTTGAGGAAGCCCGCACCGGTGGTCATCGCCTCGAGGTCGAAGAACTTCCTCAGTTCCTCCGGGAACGACGCGTAGATCTGTTCGAGGTTCAGGTCCCGGACCGACGGCCAGAGGGCCGACTCGAGCAGGATCAGGAAGGCGATCGCGACCGACCAGCCGAACAGGCCGCGTCGGGCGTCGTACAGGGACTTCAGGTAGACGTTGCGGAACATGCCGATCACCTCGGGGTCGCGTAGTAGTCGAGGAACACGGCTTCCAGATCGGCCTCGTGGCTGATCAGGTTGGTCACTTCGTACGGCGCGACGGCCTTGATCAGCTCGGCGGTCGATCCCGCCACCACGACGTGCGCGGTACGGCCGTCGGACGAGATGTCTTGTACGCCGGGGATCTGGCGGATCCGGTCGATCGGGGGAGTGGCGGCGAAGGTGAGATCGAGCCGGCGCCGGGCCTGGGCCTTCAGTGCCTCGACGGATTGTGTGGTCACGAGCTCGCCGCGGCGGAGGATGCCGACGCTGTCGGCGACCGCTTCGACCTCGGTGAGGATGTGCGACGAGAGGAAGACCGTGCGGCCCGCGTCCCGGGTCTCGCGCACGAGGCCGAGGAACTCACGTTGCATGATCGGGTCGAGGCCGGCGGTCGGTTCGTCGAGGATCAGCAGCTCGGGTTCGTGCATGAACGCCTGGATGATGCCGATCTTCTGCCGGTTTCCATGGGACAGCGTGCCGATCCTGACCTCGACATCGAGCTCGAACCGCTTGGCCAGCCGGTCGACAGCGGCCCGGTCGACGCCACCGCGCAGGTGCGCGAGGTAGCGCAGGTACTGCGCGCCGGTGAGGTCGGGGTAGGCGGCGAAGTCGCCCGGCAGGTAGCCGATGCGTCGCTGCAAGGCGTCGTACTGATCGGCAGCGTCGAAGCCGAAGACGATCGCGGAGCCCGACGTCGGTCGGATCAGCCCGGCGAGCAATCGGATCGTGGTGGTCTTGCCGGCGCCGTTGGGTCCGAGGTATCCGAACACCACACCGGTCGGGACGTCCAGGTTCAACTCGCTCAGGGCGAGGTGACGGCGGAACCTCTTGGTCAGCCGCCGGGTCCGGATCGCGAGGTCCATGGCAGATCCCCCTTCTCACCCTCGACGCTACGGATCAGCCGGAGGACCGATCAGGGCCGAAGGTCCACCGGCCCCGGTCCCCAAGTCCTCTGCCGGGTCCGCAGAAGCCGTCGGACGATCGAAGTGCACAACAGGTACCTCCTGGAAGGAGCATCGCGATGAGTCACGTCGCCGGGGAGATCACCATCGATGCCTCCGTCCACGACGTGTTCGACGTGGTCGCCGACGAGCGAAACGAGCCCAAGTACAACCCCCGGATCGTCCGCGCCGAATTGGTGAGCGCGGGACCGGTCGGCTCGGGCGCCCGATTCGTTGCCGAGCCCAGGAGCCTTGGCGCCAAGGGCGAACTGACCTTGACGATCGTCGAGTACGACAGACCGCACCGTCTCCACAATCTCGTGCGCTCGTCGTACATGCAGGTCGACGGTACGCTCACCTTCGAGGAGGTCGAGGGCGGAACGCGCCTGAGGTGGGACTGGGAGATGGGTCTGGTCGGACCGATGCGGCTGCTGTCGCCGGTGCTCGCCCTGATCGGACCAGCCTGGGAGCGCCGTAACTGGGTCGGCCTCAAGAAGTACATGGAGTCCAGCGCCTCTGAGCGCCCCCCGCAGCGGACCAGACGCCTGTCGCCTGTGCGCCGGCCCGCGCAAGTCAGGTCGGGCAGCCGAATGAACCGGCAGCGCGTGAGCGGTTGGTGGGAAAGTCGAAGTGCGAGAGCTCGGAAGAGGGCACGCGAAGGCGGCTCGGGCAGGAGACCGCTGGTCGGGTTCCGAAAGCAGCCGGGTCGTCTTGCCCTGATGATCCTCCGCGTGCCGCTTCCTCTGTATCGGGCCGGCTGTGGCCGGCTGCTAGGGCACACGTTCTTGTTGCTGGTCCATGCCGGCCGGAGGACCGGCCGGCCCCACGCCACCGCCGCCATGGTCCTCCGATACGAGCCCAGCACCTCCGAGGCGGTGATCTGTTCGGTCTGGGGCCCGAAGGCGGACTGGATCCGCAACCTGCGGGCGCGCCCAGCACTGCAGGTCAAGATGGGCCGACAGTCGTTCACCCCGCAGCAGCGGTTCCTGTCCGAGGACGAGAGCTTCGCGGTGGCAGTGGAGTTCCGGCGCCGGCATCCCTGGAGGCTGCGGCTCCTGAGCCGGATCCTGGGTTGGGATGACCTGAGGTCTGACGACGCCGTCCGGACGTTCATCCATACCCGCCCGTTCGTGGCGCTGCGCCCGGCGCCCCCTGCGGCCTGAGTATTCAGGTCCGACCGCCGCGTTCGGCGTGGTCACACGGCCGGCGGCGTTCGCGGGGTCACATGGTCTGGCCGGTGCGGAACTCATGCACCGTTGCCGGTATGGCGAATGCCAGCGCCGGCACGCTCCACAGCCAGAAGCCCCAGCCGAAGAGCATCAGCGCGAGGTGGAAGGCGATCACCGCGAGGTACCCGATGCGGCGGTCGAGCACGAGTAGTGCGGCGATGATCAGTTCGCCGGCGCCGAGCAGGAGCGCCCACTGGGTCGGGTTGGCCATGAAGATCTCGTGCCAGCCGTCGTACACCCAGCCGAACAGGGCGCCGTCTGCGAACGGTCGATAGGACTGCGGGTTGCTCAGCGCGAGTCCGACGTGGACGAAGGCGCCGACGCCGAACATGGCCAGGAAGCCCCAGTAGATTGCACGCCAGACCAACGCAGATTCGATCGACGATGGCTGCCGGGACGTCGTACTCATGGGGTCACCTTCCGATCAGCGCACGACCGCGACTGGGCATGGCGCGTGGTGGACGAGGGCGCGACTGGTCGAGCCGAGTAGCAGCCCGCGGAAGGCGCCGCGTCCGCGCGATCCCACCACCAGCAGTTGTGCGGTCCGTCCGGCCGCAACCAGGACGTCGTCCGGCCGGCCGTGCGCGAGTTCCTGGTGTACGGGCACATCCGGGTACTTGTCGCGATGGCCGGCGACCGACTCGGCCAGCAGCGCCGTGCTCTCTTGCTCGAGTGCGTCAAGGTCGTAGACCACTGGCAGCGGATCGTCCGGCCCGGCGCTCACGGGGTCGTGCCAGGCCATCACTGCCGTCAGCGGAACCTCGCGGGCCTGAGCCGCCTCGAAGGCGAACTCAATCGCATCCAGCGACAGCTCGGACCCGTCGACACCGACCACCACCCGTCCGGCAGTCTGCTCAGACTCCCAGCGGGGCGGCACAACCACGACCGGACACGGCGCGTGCGTGGCAACGTGGGCCGATACGGATCCCATCGCCAGGTCACGGAATTCGCCCAGGCCCCGGGACCCGACCACCAGCAACTCCGCTTCGGTTGCTTCCTGCAACAACACCTCGGACGCGCCGCCGAAGCTCACGACAGCGTCCACTGACAACGCCGGATGACCCTGCCGGATCCGCTCGGCGACCTCGCTGAGCAGCTTCTCAGCCATCTGGCGTACGGCGTCACCCGGCAGCGGAGTGCTGACCCCCATCGGGCTGCTGAGCAGCGGCAGCGGCAGCGCGTACGTCAGCCGGACACCCGATCGCCGTCGGCGGGCCTCGTCGGCGGCCCACCACACAGCGGCTTCGCTTGCGGGAGATCCGTCGTACCCGACGACGATGTTCATGCCTCCTCCTTGGCCCACTGCCAGTCGCGGATCTCGGGCATGTCCTCGCCGTGTTCGAGGATGTAGGCGTGATGCCGGGCGCGCTGATCGGTCAGCCATTGCCGGACATGTACGGCGCGCTGCGCCAGCCCGGGGACGCGGTCGATCACGTCCATGGCGAGGTGGAACCGGTCGAGGTCGTTGCGGACCACCATGTCGAAGGGCGTCGTGGTCGTGCCTTCTTCTTTGTAGCCGCGGACGTGCAGGTTCGCGTGACTGTGCCGCCGGTAGGTCAACCGGTGGATCAGCCAGGGATAACCGTGATACGCGAAGATGATCGGCTTGTCCGTGCCGAAGAGGGCGTCGAACTCGGCGTCCGGCAGTCCGTGCGGGTGTTCGGAGGCCGGCTGCAACCGCATCAGGTCGACCACGTTCACCACCCTGATCTTCAACGACGGAAGGTGTTCGCGGAGCAGTTTGACCGCTGCCAGTGTTTCGAGCGTGGGGACGTCACCGGCGCAGGCCATCACGACGTCCGGCTCGCCTTCGTCGTTGCTCGCCCAGCTCCAGGCCCCGAGACCGCGAGCGCAGTGCAACTCGGCGGACTCGAGGTCCAGCCAGTCCTCCTGCGGGCTCTTCCCGGCGACAATGACGTTGATGTAGTCGCGGCTGGCCAGGCAGTGCCTGGCGGTCGAGAGCAACGTGTTGGTGTCCGGCGGCAGGTAGACGCGGATCACTTCGGCCTTCTTGTTGACGACGTGATCGATGAAGCCGGGATCCTGGTGGGAGAAGCCGTTGTGGTCCTGGCGCCAGACGTGCGATGTGAGCAAGTAGTTGAGCGACGGGATCGGCCGCCGCCAGGGCAGGGCCCGGGTCACCTTCAGCCACTTGGCGTGCTGATTGACCATCGAGTCGACCAGGTGCACGAAGGCCTCGTAGCAGGAGAACCACCCGTGCCGCCCGGTCAGCAGGTACCCCTCCAGCCACCCCTGGCAGGTGTGTTCGCTGAGGATCTCCATCACGCGACCGTCGACCGCCAGGTGCTCGTCGGTCGGCAGGACCTCGGCGTTCCACGCCTTGCCGGTCACGTCGTACAACGCATCCAGCCGGTTGGACGCGGTCTCGTCGGGCCCGAAGACCCGGAAGTTGCGCTCGGCAAGGTTGTCGCGCATCACGTCGCGCAGGTAGGTGCCGAGCACTCGGGTGGGCTCGTGCCGCACACTGCCGGGTTGCGGTACGTCGACGGCGTACGACGTCAGCGCGGGCAGCTCCAGGTCGCGGGTCAGGATGCCACCGTTGGCATGGGGAGTGGAACCCATCCTGCGGTCACCCGCCGGGACCTGGTCCAGCAGCAAGGGAACAGGCCGGCCGGCCTCGTCGAAGAGCTCATCCGGCCGGTAGCTCCGCAGCCAGGTCTCGAGCAGCTCTAGGTGCTCGGGCGACGTCCGTACGCCCGACAGCGGTACTTGGTGGGCTCGCCAGGTGCCTTCCACGGGTACGCCGTCGACCTCCCGCGGCCCGGTCCAGCCCTTCGGCGTCCGCAACACGATCATCGGCCACGAGCGCCGCGGCGCGGAAGGATCCGCTCTGGCCTCGTCCTGGATGGACCTGATCTCGTCGAGGACGTGGTCGAGCGTGGCCGCCAAGGTCTGGTGGACGACCTCGGGGTCGGAGCCGTCGACCAGGTAGGGCGTATAGCCGTAGCCCGTCAGCAGATCGGTGAGCTCATCGTCGCCGATCCGGGCGAGGATCGTGGGATTGGCGATCTTGTACCCGTTGAGGTGCAGGATCGGCAGGACGGCGCCGTCGGTCCGTGGATCGAGGAACTTGTTGGAGTGCCACGACGCCGCCAACGGTCCGGTCTCGGCCTCGCCGTCACCGATGACACAGGCAACGACCAGGTCAGGATTGTCGAGTACGGCGCCGTACGCGTGGCTGAGCGAGTAGCCGAGTTCCCCGCCCTCGTGGATCGAGCCCGGCAGCTCCGGTGCGACATGACTCGGAATCCCGCCGGGGAAGGAGAACTGCCGGAACAGTCGCTCCATGCCGGCTGCGTCGCGCGGCACCCCCGGATAGGTTTCGCTGTAGCTGCCTTCGAGCCAGGTGTTCGCCGCGATCGCCGGCCCGCCGTGGCCGGGACCGATGACGTACATCATGCTCAGGTCCCGCTGCCGGATGACCCGGTTGAGGTGCGCGTACAGAATGTTCAGTCCAGGCGTCGTACCCCAGTGGCCGAGCAACCGGGGCTTCACGTCGCCCGCCTGCAGCGGCTCCCGCAGCAAGGGATTCCGCAGCAGGTAGATCTGGCCCACCGAAAGAAAGTTGGCCGCCCGCCAATAGGCGTCCAGGGCGTCCAACTCATCCTCGCTCAGCGGCTTGTCACTGACTTGCTGCATGGTCCACTCCTCGCGGTCGGCATCACACCAAGCGTCGGCCGACCCACAGGTCCGACGGCAGAGGCCAAGGTCCACCGCGCACCGGGCCGATGGTCCGAAGGCCGCTGTGTCCGCTGAATGGGACCAAGGTCCCGGGCAGGTGGTGTGCTTGGTCCCTGCCCGCGACCGGCCGGAAGGCGGACGATGGACGAGCGCGGCCAGTCGGGGCGTGTAGATGGTGGCGCTGGGCCCGGAGCCGGCGTACGACCCAGGAGCGATCCACATGACGATCAAGGTGTTTCTGCTGGACGACCACGAGGTTGTCCGCCTCGGACTGCGGCAGTTGCTGGAGAGTGAGCCCGATATCGAGGTGATCGGTGAGGCCGGTACGGCGGCCCAGGCGGTCGCCCGCGTGCCTGCCTTGCGGCCCGACGTCGCAGTGCTCGATGTCAGGCTGCCGGACGGTGACGGGATCACCGTGTGCCGCGAGATCCGGTCGGCGATGGACGTCCCTCCGGCGTGCCTGATGCTGACGTCGTTCTCCGACGACGAGGCGTTGTTCACCGCGATCATGGCCGGTGCGGCCGGCTACCTGCTGAAGCAGGTGAGCGGCACCGACCTGATCGGCGCCGTACGGCGACTGGCGGCGGGAGAGTCCCTGCTCGACCCGGCGATGACGACGACGGTGTTGGAGCGGCTCCGGCACCCGGCTGACGAGGACGACGACCCGCGGTACAAGTCACTGACCGAACAGGAGCGGAAGATCCTGGAGGAGATCGCGGCGGGCAAGACGAACCGGCAGATCGCGCAGAGCATGTTCCTGGCCGAGAAGACGGTGAAGAACTACGTCTCCGGCCTGCTCCGAAAGCTCGACATGGAACGCCGCACCGAGGCTGCCGTCTACGCCGTCGAGCGCTCCCGGCGCCGCCCACGACTGTAGTCAGTTGCTGATGAAGGGCCTTGACGAACAGGCCGAACGGCCCATGACGGCCGTGCCGACGAGGGAGACGCTCGAGGTGGCACAGGCCCGCCGATCAGCGTGCGGCCTGGCCGACGGAGAGGAGCCACCATGTCCGAGCAATCGCCGAAACCTTCCGGCACTGTTGCCACCTCCCTGCCTCGCCGGGCAACCACGGGCTCGAAGCTGTGGTTCGTCTGGATGGTCGGGATGTGGATCGTCTTCTTCGTTCTGCTGCGCTCCGACCGGCTCGACGAGCTGGCGAGCACGATCCGGGACCTGCCGATCGTCGCGGAGCTCGTGGTCTGGTTGCTGTTCTTCCCGTGGGTGCTCGGCACCGCTGTCTGGACCAGCGACTGGTCGGAGTGGCTCCGTGTCTTCCTGGTCGTGCTCTTCACGGCCGGCTGGACCATCGTCTCGATTCCCCGCCCGAAGCAGCCCAAGCAGTAGTGGAGACGTGGTCAGGATGAAGTGGGAAGAACTCAGTCCTCGCAACCGCCGCCTCATCATCATCGGTGGTGCTGTTGACAGTGCACTGAAGATCGCCGCCCTGGTCGACCTGGCGCGCCGACCGGCCGCTGAGGTCAGAGGATCCAAGGTGGGCTGGGCTGTCGCCGTCACGCTGATCAACTCGGTCGGCGCAGTGCCGATTGCCTACTTCGCCTACGGCCGCCGCCGGCCGCCTACGACGAAATAGCCACTCACGACTCGCGGCACCACCGTCAGGCGGGGAGGGCGAGGTTGCGGCGGCGGAGTGAGATGAGGCCTGCCACGGCGAGGGCGGTGACCACGGCGGTCAGCGCCAGCACAGGAGCGGCCGTGACCGGGACCGCTGGGGCCTTGGGGACATGGGTGAACGGCGAGAGGTCCTGCACCCAATGCGGCAGTTTGAGGTTGGGGCCGAACAGCGGGCCGATCAGGATGAATGCCAGTAGCAGCGCCCAGGACGCAGCGCCGGCGAAGCGGGGGAGTAGGCCGGTTGCGGCGATCACGACAGCGCCGACGACAAGCACGGCCGGCAGTTGGACCAGGCCGGCGCCGAGCAGAACGCGCACCTGCCCGGGCCGGTCGCCGAGCACACCTCCGGCGGCGAGCCCTGTGCCGATGGCGAAGAGCAGTAGCAGGGCGGTGGCGCCGAGCAGAGCAGTGGCCGCGTGACCGGCCGTCCATCGGATCCGGCTCACCGGGGTCGAGAGGAGCTGTTCCAGCTGCCCTTCAGTCTCTTCGGCGCGCATGCGCAAGAGCACCTGGACCGTGTAGATCGCCGCCGCCATGCCCGCCATCTGCATGACCGAGGCGCGGTAGGCGTCGAGGATCTGCTCGCTGCCGCCCATCTGGGTGTACCAGTCGCGCGCCGCGCCCGTTGAGTCCCTGACCTGCCCGATCAGGCCGCCCATCACGAAGCCGAAGCCCAGCATGCCGACCGACCAGCCGATCAAGACACCGCGTTGCAGCCGCCAGGTCAGACCGAAGGAGCTTCGCAAGCCGCGGCCGGCCTGCGCGTGACCGCGGCGCTGGGGCAGTAGGCCTTGCCCGAAGTCGCGCCGGGCGGCCAGTAGGGCCGCCGTACCGATGCACGCAACGAACTGGGCAGCCGCCAGACCGAGCGGCCACCAGTGGTCACCGCCGAATGGCCGCATCTGCTGGCCCCAGCCGATCGGGGAAAGCCAAGCCGGCCACGCGCTGTTGACCCGCAGGCCGCTGGGATCGACGCGGCCGGCCATGTTGCCGATCCCACTGGTCAGGAATGCCACCCCGAGGAAGGCGGCGGCAAGGCCGCTGGCGCCACGAGTGCTGGAAGCGAGTTGGGTGGTGACCGCGGCCACGCCGGCGAAAGTGACACCTACGGCGGCGACCGCGGCTCCGGCGGTGAACGAGCCAACGGTCGGCTGACCGGCGACGATCAGCCCCACGCCCATGAGCACCGCCAGGACGATATTTGCCGCGACAGTCACGATCAGGGCAGCCGCGAGACTGGCGAAGCGGCCCACTTCTGCGGCACCGATCAGCTCAGCGCGGCCTGTTTCCTCGCTCTGCCGAGTGTGGCGTACCACGGCGAACGTGCTCATCAGCGCGGCCAGGACCGCAAGCAAGAGGAAGTCGCGGACCATGGCGTACGCACCGACGCTAGGTCCGGATGCCAACCCCAGCATGCGGATCCCGGGATTGGTTGCCGTGATACGAGTCTCCTGCACCAGGTCCGCGGCCGGGTTGCGGAAGTCGGCGGCCCACAGTGCGGTGGTAGCGGTGGCGAAGGCAGCCAGCCCGAGAATCCAGGCGGGAAGATTGATCCGGTCGCGGCCCAGTGCGAGGCGGGTCAGCGCGGCGGTGCCAGTGAGGGCGTTCATCGGGCACCCGCCAGACCGGCGTCCGTCGGCTCGGCGCCGATGTCGTCGCCGTAGTGGCGCAGGAACAGTTCCTCCAACGTGGGCGGGGAGCTGACCAGGCTTCGTACGTCGAGCGAGACCAGGCGCTCCAACACACGGTTCAGCTCGCCCTGATCCACAGTGAATCGCGTCAATGGACCGTCGCGGCGTACGTCGTGCACCCCAGGCAGGTCGTCGAACCCGTCGATCGGCCAGGAGGTCTCCACGACGACGCTGGTCCGGGTCAGATGCCGCAACTGGTCGAAGGTGCCCGACTCGGCTGCCCGGCCGGCGCGCACGATCGTCACCCGGTCGCACAGGGCCTCGACCTCGGACAGGATGTGGCTGGACAACAGCATGGTGCTGCCTGCCTCACGCCGTTCCCGCACCACGTCCTGGAACACCGTCTCCATCAGGGGATCCAGACCGGACGTGGGCTCGTCGAGCAGGTAGAGCTCGACATCGGACGCGAACGCCGCGACCAGCGCCACTTTCTGCCGGTTGCCCTTGGAATAGGCACGGCATCGCTTCGTCGGATCGAGCGCGAAGCGATCCAGCAGCTCGGCTCGTCGCGAGCGGTCGTGGCCGCCGCGTAGCGAACCCAGGAGGTCGATCACCTCGCCGCCGGTGAGGTTGGGCCAGAGATTCACCTCACCGGGCACATAGGCCAGGCGGTGGTGGAGACCCACGGCGTCGCGCCAAGGATCGCCGCCCAGCAGGCTGACCTCTCCGCCGTCGCGCCGCAGCAGCCCCAGCAGAATCCGGATGGTAGTGGTCTTGCCCGCGCCGTTGGGGCCCAGGAATCCATGGATCTCCCCGGCCGAGACGCTCAGATCGAGCTCGTCGAGGGCCCGGGTCGAACCGAAGTCCTTGACCAGACCGGACGCTGAAATCGCTGCCGTCATGTGTCTCACCTCGTCAGGCAGTCGGGTCCTGACGGCCAGGACCTACACACCAACACTTCACCGACCCGGGTGAACGCGAGAGAGGCATTCGACCCGCATCGATCGGCCGGACGTCCTCAGCAGCCCGTAGTCCTTCGTGGTGGTCATGGCGAGACCTTGTTTCCCTCGAGGTGGAGTGCGGTCGCCAGGAAGGTGGTGACCCGCCGCTCCCATTCGCGCGGATGGGTTCGCAGGGCGCCGGTATGTGCAGTCCGGGGGACGATCCACAAGTCGACGGTGCCGACTGACGCGGATCGGATGTAGCGGCCTGCGTTACCTTCGTCGGCACGGTCGCTTGCTGCGATCAGTAGCACCTCTCGTGGCGCAGCCGCGGCCACCGCATCGCGCAACGCCGGCGGTTGATCAGCGGCTGTGAGTAGGTCGGCGATGGCGTAGGTCAGGCCGTCCAGACCCTCCTGGAGGTTGCCGCGCCAGCCGAACTCGTCGGACAGCCACTCCCGGTCGGCGGGTACTCGATTGGTGGCGCCCTCGGCAACAACAGCGCGGATCCTCCGGTCGCTCGCCGCGGCGCCGATCGCTTCCTCACCGCCCATCGACAACCCGACCGCCGCGATCAGCTTGTCGTCGACGTCCGGTCGGGTCTGGAGGAACGACACGGCCGCGCTGACGTCTTCGTCGCCGTACCAGCCGAAGTCCATGGCGCGGCCGCCGCTGCGGCCATGGCCACGCGCGTCGAAGAGCAGTACGCCGTACCCGTGATGCGCCAGCACGACAGCGTGCTCGAGGACGTTCGAGCGCGTCGAGCCCGCCCCGTGGAGCAAGACAACGGCCGCGTTGTTGCCGGACGGGATGTACCAGCCGGCCAGAGGGACCCCATCAGCGGTCGGAAAAGTGACCTCGGTAAAGGCCAGGCCGCGGTCCGCCGGAGTGATCGAGCCGACCATTGTCGGGGGCACGTTGGTTGCCGCAACCGCCGGACCGATCGACAGCACCGCGGTGGCGACCGCAGCGAGAAGGACGGGTACTACCGGGATGCGGCGCCAACCCCGGAAGACACGTACCAAGGCGATCCCGCCGAGAGTGACCAGCACCAAGCCGGCTGCCAGGAGGGCGAGTCCGATGACGGTGACGAGTTGGAAGCCTGCCTTCGCCAGGTACGGCGGACCGAGGCCGACCCCCACTCCGAGCACGAGACATCCGGCAGCGAACACCAGGATCGCTCGGAAGACCTGTCGATGCGCATTGACTCGCTTCATGGTGCGTCACCTCCGCAGGCCACAACCTCGCGGCCCTCCCGACCAGCCTGTGCTGCGAGGCTGCTGCAACACAGGGCCGGAGGTCCTCATACCGCGGGACAGATGGTGTAGCGGGCCCTTTGGCCCGTGGACTGCGTTCGGAAGTCCCTGCCGGGTGATGTCTGGTCAGGCCAGGATCGCACTGAGGTGATGTGATGTTCCAGGTGCGAGTACACGGCCGCGGTGGTCAGGGTGTGGTGACCACCGCGGAGTTGCTGTCGGTGGCAGCCTTCAGCGAGGGCCGGCATGCGCAGGCGTTCCCGACGTTCGGGTCGGAGCGCACCGGTGCTCCGGTGGTCGGCTTCTGCCGGATCGATGACAAGCCGATCCGGACACACGAACCGGTGGTCCGTCCCGATGCCGTGATCATCCAGGATGCGACGTTGCTCCAACAGGTCGATGTGTTCGACGGACTTGGCGGCGACGGCTACCTGTTGATCAACACCTCGCGGAGTCTCGACGACCTCGACCTGGATTCGTTCGTACAGCAGTTCGACCGGCATCGCGTGATGACAGTACCGGCGACCGAGCTGGCGATGAAACACCTGGGCCGGCCGCTGCCCGGTGCGGTGCTGCTGGCTGCTTTCGCCGCACTCACCGGTCAGATCCGGCTCGCGTCGGTCGTCGCTGCGATCGACGGACGATTCTCCGGACACATTGCCATCGGCAACATCGCCGCGGCCGAGGCCGCGTACGAGGTGGTCCGTTCACAGATCAAGGAGCCTGCTCGTGCTGAAGCAGATTGAGGGTTCACGTGGCGTGGCGGAGGCAGTCGCGCTCTGCCGCCCTGAGGTGATCTGTGCCTATCCGATCTCGCCCCAGACACACATCGTCGAGGCGCTCAGCACCCTGGTGAAGTCGGGAGAGCTGGCGCCGTGCGAGTTCGTCAACGTGGAGTCGGAGTTCGCCGCGATGTCGGTGGCGATCGGCGCCTCCGCCGCCGGCGCTCGGTCCTACACAGCGACGGCCAGCCAGGGGCTGCTCTATATGGCCGAGCCGCTCTACAACGCTTCCGGACTCGGCCTGCCGATCGTGATGACGGTGGCCAACCGGGCGATCGGGGCGCCGATCAACATCTGGAACGATCACAGCGACTCGATGTCGCAGCGCGACTCGGGCTGGATCCAGCTGTACGCCGAGACCAACCAGGAGGCGCTCGATCTGCACATCCAGGCGTTCCGGATTGCCGAGGAACTCTCGCTGCCGGTGATGGTCTGCATGGACGGGTTCGTGCTCACCCACGCGGTGGAGCGGGTCGACATTCCGTCGCAGGAGTTGGTCGATGCGTTCCTGCCGCCGTACGAGCCGCGGCAGGTCCTCGATCCGGACGAGCCGGTCTCGATCGGCGCGATGGTCGGTCCGGACGCTTTCACCGAAGTCCGATATCTGGCACATGACAAGCAGATGCAGGCCCTCGAACTCATCCCGGCGGTCGCCGCTGATTTCACCGCCGCGTTCGGCCGGGACTCCGGCGGCCTGGTCCGGCCGTACCGCTGCGAGGGCGCCGAGACCATCGTGGTCGCGCTCGGCTCGGTGCTCGGCACGATCAAGGACACCGTCGACGAACTGCGCGACGAGGGCGTCAAGATCGGGGCGCTCGGCCTGACCTCGTTCCGGCCGTTCCCCCTCGACGCGGTCCGTACGGCGCTCGGCGGCGCGCGGCGGGTCGTCGTACTGGAGCGGGCGCTCGCCGTCGGCATCGGCGGCATTGTGTCGGCCAACGTACGGATGGCGTTGTCCGGCATCCAGCTCCACGGGTACACCGTGATCGCCGGTCTCGGTGGACGCGCGATCACCCAAGCGTCCCTGCGCGGCATGCTCACCGACGCAGTGGCGGACCGGCTCGAACCGCTGACGTTCCTCGATCTCAACCGCGACTTGGTGGATCGCGAACTCCGCCGTACCAACACGACCCGTCGATCCGGACCGGCGGCCGAGAACCTGCTTCGCGACCTCGGCCAGGCCCGGATCGGCTGAGAGGACCACAGCCATGGGACAGCAACGGATCAGGTTCTACCAGACCGGGAGCTTCGCGGTCGGGAACCGGCTGCTGGATCCGGACCAGCGATCGGTCCAGTCGGACACGCGCCGGACCAACTCGCTGAACTCGGGCCACCGGGCCTGTCAGGGCTGTGGTGAGGCGCTCGGGGCGCGGTACGCGCTCGACGCCGTCATGCGTGCCACCGGCAACCAGATGGTGGCAGTCAACGCCACAGGTTGTCTCGAGGTGTTCTCCACGCCGTACCCGGAAACCTCGTGGCAGATCCCTTGGCTGCACTCGCTGTTCGGCAACGCCCCGGCCGTCGCTACCGGTGTCGCCGCCGCGCTCAAGGCGAAAGGGCGGACCGATGTCCGGGTCGTCGGGCAAGGCGGCGACGGCGGCACCGTCGACATCGGCCTGGCCTGTCTGTCGGGGATGTTCGAGCGCAACGACGACGTGCTGTACATCTGCTACGACAACGGCGGCTACATGAACACCGGCGTACAACGCTCGGGCGCTACCCCGCACGGGGCGGCGACCACCACGACGCCGGCCGTCGGCCCGGCGCCGGGCAACGACTTCGGCAAGGGCAAGGACCTGCCCCTGATCGCCATGGCCCACCGGATCCCGTACGTCGCCACCGCGACCGTGGCCGACCTTCGCGATCTGGAGTACAAGGCGAAGCGGGCGATGGAGTTCCGCGGCGCGCGGTACCTGCACGTGTTGGTGCCGTGTCCGCTGGGCTGGCGGACCGCATCGAACGAGACCATCCGGGTCGCCAGGCTGGCCACCGAGACCGGCATCTTCCCGGTGTTCGAGGCCGAGGACGGCGGAGTCGTCGCGGTGACCAAGATTCGCAACCGCCGTCCGGTGGCGGACTACCTGGAGGCGCAGGGCAGGTACGCCCATCTGTTCGGCGACCACCCGCGTGATGACGTCATCGCACGCATCCAGGCCGAGGCGGACCGCAACGTCCGGACTCTAGGTCTGATCGACACAGAAGTGGTGAGTTAGATGCCAGAGGCAAACAACAACCGCACCCTCCCGTTCGCGATCACGCTCGACGTCGGGTCCAGCCTGGCCAACAAGACGGGTTCGTGGCGGACCGAGCGACCGGAGTACGTCGACCGGCTGCCGCCGTGCAACAACGCGTGCCCGGCCGGCGAGAACATCCAGCAATGGCTCAAGCACACGGAAGAGGCCGACTACGAGGCCGCGTGGCGGCAGATCATGGCCGACAACCCGTTCCCCGCGGTGATGGGCCGGATCTGCTATCGGCCCTGCGAGACCGCCTGCAACCGCGCCACTCTCGACGAGGCAGTCGGTATCAACTCGGTCGAACGGTTCCTCGGCGACGAGGCGATCAAGCAAGGCTGGACGATGCGGGTGGATGCCTCGCCGACCGGCAAGTACATCCTCGTCGTCGGCGCCGGTCCGTCGGGCCTGTCGGCGGCGTACCACTTGGCCAGGCTCGGTCACCAGGTCACGGTCCGCGACAGCTGCACCGAGGCCGGCGGCATGATGCGGTACGGCATCCCGGCGTACCGCCTGCCCCGGGACGTGGTCGACGCCGAGATCCAGCGGATCGTCGACCTGGGCGTAAACCTCGAACTCGACGCGCCGGTCACCGATCTGGAGCTTGCCCTGCGGTGCTTCGACGCAGTCTTCCTGGCTGTCGGCGCGCACGTCGGGCGCCGTGCGGACATCCCGGCCGGCGACTCCGCGCGGATTCTGGACGCGGTGTCGGTGCTGGCCGGACTCGAGGATGGCGACCAGCCGCTGCTCGGCCGCCGGGTCGCTGTGTACGGCGGCGGCAACACCGCGATGGACGTGGCCCGGACGGCTCGCCGGCTCGGCGCAACCGATGCGGTCGTCGTGTACCGCCGTACCAGGGACCGGATGCCGGCGCACGACATCGAGGTGAAGGAAGCCCTGGAGGAGGGTGTGCGGATGCGGTGGCTGTCCACGATCGCGTACGCCGACGCCGGGCGGATCCGGATCGAGAAGATGCGGCTCGACGACACCGGCTTCCCGCAGCCGACGGGGGAGTTCGAGGACCTCGCCGCGGACTCCGTCGTCCTCGCCCTCGGGCAGCTGTCCGACCTCGAGCTGGTCAAGGACCTGCCCGGCGTCACCATTACCGACAACGTGGTCCAGGTCGGCCCTGATCTGATGACCGGCCATCCCGGTGTCTTCGCCGGCGGCGACATGGTGCCGTCGGAGCGCACCGCGACCGTTGCCATCGGCCACGGAAAGAAGGCGGCCCGGCACATCGACGCCTGGTTGCGCGGTACGACGTACGCGCGTCCGGACCGGCACGAGTTGGCGACATACGATCGGCTGAACACCTGGTACTACGCGGATGCGCCGGCCACCGTCCGGCCACGACTCGAACCGGCCCGGCGGATCAGCACCTTCGACGAGGTCACCGGGGGACTCGACGCGTCGACCGCTCTGTTCGAAGCACGCCGGTGTCTGTCCTGTGGCAACTGTCTGGAGTGCGACAACTGCTTCGGCGTCTGCCCGGACAACGCGGTGATCAAGCTCGGGAACGGCAAGTACGAGATCGATCTGGACTTCTGCAAGGGCTGCGGCCTCTGCGCCGCCGAGTGCCCCAGCGGCGCGATCACGATGTTTCCCGAACGCGTCTGAAAGAGGGCGTCATGAAGCGATTACGACCGGCACTGCTCGGATTCGGAATCCTCGTCGGCGTGGCCGTCGGATGTGGCTTGTTGCGCAAGTACCGGGCGTCGGCAAGCGACGGAAGCTGGTTGGCGCTGTTCGGCGAGACGACGGCGAAGGTCGTGTCCGAGCAGCTGACGAAAGCCGATGCCACGGCCGTCTTCGGAGCCGTCACTCTCGACCTGCGGGAGGCATGGATCGACGAGGAGGCGACGGTCGACGCGCTCGCGTTGTTCGGCGGCGTAGAGGTCCTGATGCCCAGGCGATGGCGGTTGGCCTTGTCCGGCACTCCCATCTTCGGCGCCGTCGAGGACAAGACCAGCCCGGACGAGAATCTGCCGGCCGACGCGCCGGTCCTCAACCTCACCGCGGCGGCCGTGTTCGGCGGAGTAGCCGTGGCGAACGAGCCAAGCGAAGCCGCCCGCCGAAAGGCCACAGCAACCGCCCGCCGACAGGCCAAGGCAACCGCCAGGTGAGAGTCGGGGCAGCCAGTCCTATTCCGCGCAGGCCTCAACCTCACCGCTGTCGCCTGAGGTGAGGAGGCTCAGGTCCTTTCCGATGACGGCGTCGACGCCGAGGTGGCGGGCGTGGCGGAGGCCCTCCTCGGTGTCCACCGGCCAGGTGAAGACGAGGTCGGCGCGGCCGCGGAGTTCGGTGACGACGTCGGGGGTGAGGAGCCGGCGGTGGACGCAGACTCCGTAAGCCGGGCGTGCGCGCAGGCGTTTCCTGAGGCGGCGCAGGGCGCGGCGACTGCCGGCTGACAGCACCAGGCGAACGTGTGGGAGGTCGCGGAAGGCGTTGAGCATCCACCAGTGCTGCGTGCAGATGGTGACCGTGCCGGCCGGGAGGGCCGCGGCCAGGCGCTTCGCGAGCCTGGGGTGGACGCCCTTCAGGTCCAGCAGCAGACGAGGGTCGCCGTTCGCCGCCTCCAGCAGGCCCTCCAGGTGGAGCATGCGGGTGTCGCGGCGACGGACGAAGATGCCTCGATCCCAGAGCCACCACGGTCCGAGTGATTTGAGATGGCGTACCTCGAGGCGCCGCCGGAAGGCGTGGATGTCGGCCTCGACCAGGTCTGCGCCCGCTGCCAGCGCGGTCCGCAGTGTCTGCGGGTCGTTCCCGGCCCGGTGTGCGACGACGAGCTGGGGTGTCACGACGTACCCGGGGACGGCTCGGTGAACCAGCCGCGCCAGCGCAGGAAGAGGCAGCAGCCGCCCACCAGGAGGGCCGGGATCCAATAGAGCAGCGCGGTCAGCGCTACGGCTCCGAAAGCCGCTGTCCACGAGACGCCTATGGAGGCCAGACCGGCGACCAGGGCGCCTTCGCGAGGGCTGGCCCCGTGGACTCCGGGGAGCACACCTGCGAGCTGACTGGCCCCGAAGACGGCAACGAGGTGGACGGGTGACACCGAGTCGCCGACCGCATGGATGGCTCCGACGAGCAGGCCGAGGATCGTGGTCTGATAACCGACCGACAGCAACACCCCGAACGCGAACACCTTCGGTGACGGCCACGGCCAGCGTCCGGCCAGGCCCGGTCGGCGGCGGTTCACGGTCAGTGCCACCACGAGTACGACGGCGGCGGCGCCGAGGGCGACCGCGAGTACAGCCGGTGGCATCGCGACGCCGCAGACCGCGACGGCGAGGATCAGCCCGACCGCGCCGACGAAGCGGTCCAGCGCGACCTCCGAGACCGCTGCAGTCCGCCGTACGGCGACGCGCTCGAGCCGATGGATCCGCCACAGGTCCGCGCCCGCATGCCACGGGGAGATAAGGCCGAGGACCTCGCTCTCCGCGTACGCGCGCAGATGCCAGCGCCGCGAGCGGCCGCTGGTCGACAGTGCGTGCCACCGCAACGGGCAGAGAACATACTTGCCGATCGCGAACGGCAGGAGGCCCGCGATCGCCGGCAGCAGCGCTGTCTGGGGGACGCGGTCGACGTTCCACAGGGAGAGGCCGACCGCGGCCAGCAGCGCGGTGATGTGAGTGACGCGGTGGGTGAGAATCGCGTGGGCGATCCGCCAGATCTGTGCAGTGCGCCCATGCCCCAATTGCACGGAGGGCTCCTTCCGGGCACCCGGGACAACGGAGCGTGAGGGGTTGCATGCAGCCTGCCGAGTACCTGACGCGTCAGACAATAGCTACGGTTCCTGCTCACCGCATCCTGGTGTACGCGTAGTGGACATCCCGCTGGCGGCAAGCGAAGGTTCCGCTGGGTTCGCCGGCTCAGCAGGTGCTCGGGGTTCGAGGGGCTGACGACGATGCCGTTGAGCGATACGGGTGACCGCGAAGAGGGCGAGGAGGGCGATGGCGCCGCCGATCAGGCCGTCGAGCAGGTAGTGGTTCGCGGTGAGCACGATCGAAGCCAGCATCGCCGGTGGCATCAGCCAGCCGAACAGCCGCGCGATCCAGTGGCCGGCGAGAGTGGCCCAGGCGATGCCCATCAGCAGGTTCCAGCCGAAGTGCAGGCTTGGCACCGCGGCGTACTGATTGACGAAGGCAGGCGGTTGCAGCACGCGGTAGGCCGAGGTCTGCTCGGTGACGGTGTCGACGAAGCCGTAGCCGGTCAGGAACCGCGGCGGTGCGACCGGGAAGACCGCGAAGATGAGCAGTCCGAGGGCGCCGGAGATGAGCATGGCGTTGCGGAATCGTGAGTACTCGTGACGGTGCCGGATCATCAGCCACAGCAGCGTGACCGCGAGCACCGGCCAGTGCCCGTAGATGTAGAAGTAGCTGACCGCGTCGACCAGCCAGCCGTGATCGGCGACCGCGTTCTGCATCCCGGGCTCAGCGAAGATGCCGGCGGACTGTTCGATCTCGACGATCCGCTCCGCGTTGCGGTAGGCCAGGTCGACCCGGGTCTCCATCAGCCCGCGGACACCGAAGTAGAGGCCGATCCCTGCGAGGATGACCACAACCTCCGACGCGACCCGCCGCCGCCTGGCACCGGTCAGCCTCAGCGACATGAATTCACCCCCGCCGACAACGATGCCGGACCGGCATCTGCGGGTGTAGGGGCCTTTGGGTCCTTCACCGAGAGGACTTCGACTCTGCTGTGGTGCCGCCCGCCGGATGACGGTGGAGGTGTAGGGAAGGAGGTGAGGTTGATGAGGCTTAAGGTGAGGGATCTTGTCGCGACGCTGCTGGTCGCCGCCATCGCCGTGCCGTACGTCGGCTACCTGATCGACGGCGATGTGCCGCTCGTGCAGGACGCCCGTGGAATGGCCGCGGTCGGACTGCTGCTGGGAGCCGCGGCGTTCGCGGTACTGGTCGGCGACAACAAGCGGGATCGCGTCGGCAAGATCGAGACCGGGCTCGCGGTGCTGTCCGCGGTGCTGGGAGTGATCGCGCTCGCCCTCGCGGAGACCGCGGCAGCGGAGGTGCTGCTGGCGATCTTCATGGTGTCGATCCTGGTCGTTCTGGCCGCCGAGCTGATCGACCACGCCGGCTGGTGGCACGCCGGTCATCCGGTCTGATCCAGCCGAACCCTGCAACCCGGCCGGTGCGACGAACCACGTCGCACCGGCCGAACCTTTGCGCCCCTGCCACTGCGGGCCCTTCTGCTGCGTACGGCCGGGGCGAGATCCCGGTGAAATCGGGACCTAAGGCCCTGCTGAGCGGTGCAGACCAGTCGTTCCTCACTGTTTCGGCGGCGGGAAGGTCATGTGCTCGGCGACCTCGAATCCCCAGAGCAACAGGACCGAGCCGACGAACGCGGCGAGCATGATCTCGGACGTACCTCCTGTCAGGGCGAGCGCGGCAACGCCGAAGCCGACGCCCGTGACCGCGATGGTCACGGCGAACCAGCCGGTCGCGTCGTCGTCATCGTCCGGCAGCAGGATGGCCACGATCGCACCGCCGAGTATCAGGGCCAGCGATGTCATCGCCCGGACGTCCTGGACGACGGCCCCGGCCGCGTGGCTCAGGTAGAGAGCGACGAGTGTGAGGACCAGGCCGGTGGCGAGCAGATCCCTGCGCCGCATGCTCATGTCAGTGGATGCGGACCGCGACGACACCCTTGACGGTGCCGGCCAGCACGTCGGCGAGCTTGCACTCGTGTGGATCGGACGGGCCGCTGACGGTGACGATTCCGTCGTGGACTTCCACCTGCCAGTCCGGGCACTCGGCATCGATCAGTTCGCGCACCTCGGTGCGGATGCGGTCGTCGCGGCCGGCCAGCAGGTGGACGACGTCGCTGCGGCTGATCATGCCGACGACGCGACCCTTGTCGAGCACCGGCAGGCTCTTGACCATCGTCGACCACATCAAGTCGATCGCGACCTCGAGATCGTCCCCGGCGTCGACAGTGGCTACCAGGTAGCTCATCACGTCGGCCACCCGGCGAGGCGGCGTCTCGGCGGTCGTCCGGACCGCGGCGACGGGAACGCGGTCGTTCAGCAGTGCGGCGTCCTGCACCAGGTCTGCCTCGCTGACGATTCCGGCGAGTACGCCGCTCTTGTCGACGACCGGCATCGCGGTGATCTTACGATCGTCCAGGAGTCGCAGCGCCTTGCTGATCGGCGTCTCGGCGGTCACGGTCACCGCCGGTGTGGTCATCAGGTCCCGGATCAACATCGTCATCACCTCGTTGTGCGAATGGCTCGAAACTCGTGGGGTCAGCCGCCGGCCGTGGCGGCCGGGATCACGGCGACCGGAGTGGTCGCATGGTGTAGCACGGTCTGGCTGACCGAACCGAGCATCATTCCGGCGAATCCGCCGCGGCCGCGGGCGCCGAGCACGATCAGGCTCGCGTCCGCGGACAGCCGGAGGATCTCCTCGGCGGGATGTCCGGCGACCCGGACGATCTCGGCGTTGCCGCCGCCGTCGCGGGCCCGCAGCTCGGCTTCAGGGTCGTGGGCGGTGGTGTCGTCGGCGAGTTGCCGGGCGGCGACCACGCGAACCGGCAGGCTGTGCCGGCGGGCGTACTCCAGCCCGAAGTCCAATGCCTTCAGGCTCGGCGACGATCCGTCGTACCCGATGACCACCGGTCCGGGCAGCGCGTCCAACTCGGCGGCTGTCGTCTCGCTCGGGCGGATGACGACGACCGGACAGTGCGCGTTGGCAGTGAGGTCGAGACCGGTCGAACCGATCAGCGCGCCCAGCGTGACGCCCAGGCCACGACTTCCGATCACTACCAGGTCCGCCTCGGCCGACGCCTGGATCAGCAACGGCGCCGGAAAGCCGTCGGCTCGGAGTCCTTCGACCGTGATTCCGGGCTCGAACTTCCTGGCCGACTCGACGGACTCCCGGACGATCTTGTCGGCCGCGGCCCGAAGGCCGGGGGCCATGTCACTCGGACCGACCGGTACGTGGAACAGCGGCCAGACGAACGCATGCACCAGCCTCAGCTCGGCGCCGCGCGCCGCCGCTTCGGCCGCGGCCCACCTGATCGCGGACTCCGCGGCCGGTGAACCGTCGATGCCTGCCACCACTCGTCGCTTGGTCATCGTTGCCTCCTTCAACTTCACCATCCCGCGCCCGGGGCCTGCCTCCCAGAGGCGAAGGTCCCGGCCGGTCGCGGCCTTCGGTCAGCGTCGGCCGGGCGACTCGGTGTGAACGATCGCGACCGGACAGTGCGTGTGGTGGAGCAGACCGCGAGAGACCGAGCCGAGCCGCAGCGGAGTGAACTCGGCGCGACCGACGCCACCGACGACGACCAGGTCGGCAGCCTTGGAATGCTGCGCCAGCACCTCGACTGGGTGGCCAGGGCGGTAGTGGGTGCGGAACACCACGTCGGGGTACTTGTCAGGCCAGCCGGCCAGCGACTCGGAGATCAGCTGACGAGCGTCGTGATGCCAGGGGGCGTTCTCGGGGTCGATCCAGACATCGGGTGGTGGGAAGTCCTCGGGCTGCCGCGGCACGTGGACGATGACGAGTTCGGCGCCCCGCTCCGCGGCCATCTCGAACCCGAAACCCAGGGCGGCCTGGCAGGCCTGCGACCCGTCGACCCCGACGACGATCAGGCCGAGCTCGCCCTCGTCGGGCTGCCAGTCGTCCGGTACGACGACCAGCGACGTCTCGGCGAGCGCCGTACACACCTGTGAGATGGAACCGAGGGTCAGTTCGGCGAACCCGCCACGCCCGCGTCGGCCGATGACAAGCAGTGCGGCGGTGCGGGAGACGTCGAGCAGCACCTGCGCGGGATGCCCGTGCCGGACCTCCAGTGTCGCGTCGGTGAAGCCGAGCCGGGCCAGTTCGTCGGCGGCGTCCTCGAGCACCTCGGCGCCGTCCTCGATATCCGGTGTCGCCACCAGAGGACGGGCCGGCCGGTCGTCGTCTGCGACGTGGACCGCACGCACCGTCCATTGCCTCCGAGCAGCCAGGTCCGTGGCCCAGTCCAGGGCGAGCAGGCCGTCGCGCGACCCGTCGATACCGACCACGATCGTCGGGCGTACCTCTGTGGACATGCCAGTCACCTCCGAGTGTGTGTATTGAGGAAACGCCGTCGGACCGGCAGACAGCAGAGTCGGAGGCCATCGCTGCAGGGGACCAACGGCCTGCCCGCTCGTTCCGATTCGGGAGGGACGGGGACTTTCGGCCCTGGGGTGTGGTCGCGCCCGGCGATGGAATGAAGTCGAGAGCATTCGCGACCGGAAGGGGTCGGCCATGAACGAGTCCAGAACCACCTGGCTGAACCGGCCCGTGCGCCTTGTGCCCAGAGTCCATCGCGACGCTGAGGCATCGGCCGGCTTCGCTGTGACCTCGGCCGCCTATCGCGAGTTCGTCCGGTCCGCGCGGCTGCGGCCCTCTATCGGCGGAGAGCTTCGCCGGTGGCGAGCCGGCCGGGATCTCATCGCAGTCGGTGCCGCCATCCGGACCGCCTTCGCCGATGCGGAGTGGCCGGTCGGTGTCGCCGGAGCGATCGCGGCCGGCTATGCACGCTTGGGCGGCGACGGCACCCCCGTCACGGTGCGCAGCCTCGGCTCCGGCCACCACGAGGTGTTCCACGATGTCAGGACGACGGACGACGTACTCGCGGCCTGCAGGCGCTGCTTCGCGGCGCCGTTCACCGACGAGGCGATCGCCGATCGCGAGGCGCGCCGGGTGAGCCAGTTCGATGTCGCGGTGTCGATCGGGATCGAGTGCGAGTCCCGACCTGTCGCGGTCACCTCGACGGAGTTCGCCCCGACCGCGGCCGAGTGCGCCGGCTACGTCATCGACAACGCCGAGATCCGTCAACTCGCCGCCTGGGCAGTCGCCCTCGACCGCAATTACGGCCGACGCAGCAACTGAGAGGGCCGAAGGTCCCGCAGCGTGCGGTTCCAAGGGCCCTGTCGGTGGATGACGGCGAGCGATGTGCTGGGGATGACGATCTAAGGAGCGAGATGACGACATCAGTGACTGACCCGGCCGGTGGCGCATCCGGACCGGGCCAGGGCCCCGTTGCAGCGGGGCTCGCGTCCCACCCGGCACTCCCCGAGACCGGGTGGGACGCGCTTGCCGCCGATGGATCGGTGGTGCGGATCCGCCCGATCGCTGCCGACGACGAAATCGCTCTGAAGGCGATGAACCAGCGACTCTCGGACCGTTCCGTGTACCTGCGGTTCTTCGCCCTCGACCGCCGCGGCGCGGACCAGCACGCGCACCACCTCGCCGACGGCAGTCCCGGGCACCGGGCCCTGGTCGCTGAGAGCGACGGACGCGTGGTCGGGGTCGCGAGCTACGAAGAGCTCCGCCCCGGTGAGGCCGAGATGGCGTTCCTGCTGGACGACGCAGTGCAAGGGCGGGGCATCGGCACCTTACTGCTGGAACAGTTGGCCGCCGTTGCCCGCGAGGCCGGCATCCACCGTCTCCGCGCCGACACCTTGGCGGAGAACGCGGCCATGTTGCGCGTCTTCACCGACTCGGGCTTCGAGCAGACGCACCGCTTCGACAGTGGCGTGGTCGAGTTGATGCTCGACACGTCGTACTCGATGCGGACCTTGGACCGGATGGCCGAACGCGAGCGCCGGGCCGAGGACAAGTCCTTGCGACCGCTGTTCTCCCCGGCCGCGGTCGCGGTGATCGGCGCCGGTCGCACGCCGGGTGGCATCGGCCACGAAGTACTGCGTGCCCTCGCCGCTGGAGGTTACCGCGGCGAGTTGTACGCCGTGAACCCGCGAGCCGGCCGCGTTGCCGACGTGACGGCGTACCCGTCGATCCTGGCGGTGCCGGGGCCTGTGGACCTCGCGGTCATCGCGGTCCCCGCCGCGCGGGTGAGCGAGGTTCTGACCGAGTGCGGTCACAAGGGCGTTGCCGGTGCTGTCATCCTCACTTCCGGCTTCTCCGAGCTGGGTGCGAACGGGCTGCAGAGCGAGATCCTCGCGATCGCCCGCCGGCACAGCATCCGGTTGATCGGCCCGAACTGCCTCGGCCTGGTGAACACCGCACCGGACGTCGCCCTCAACGCCACCTTCGCGGACGTGACGCCGGTGCCGGGTTCACTCGCGATCGCGGCGCAGTCCGGCGCGGTCGGCATCGCGGTGCTGGACCATGCGAGCCGGATCGGGCTGGGCATCTCGGAGTTCGTTTCCCTCGGTAACAAGGTCGATGTCAGCGGCAACGACCTGCTGCTGCACTGGTGGAACGATCCGCGGACGGACGTGATCGCGCTGTATCTGGAGTCGTTCGGCAACCCGGTCAAGTTCGGCCGGCTCGCCCGCCTGGTCGGCCGGACCAAGCCGGTCCTGGTGGTCAAGGGCGGCCGCTCGACCGGCGGCCAGCGTGCGGGTGCCTCGCACACCGCGGCCGCGTCGACGCCGGACACCGCTGTCGACGCGCTCTTCGAGCAGTCCGGCGTACTGCGGATGGACACGCTCGAGGAGCTCGTCGAGACGGCCCGCGTGCTGGCCGGACGTCCGCTGCCGAAGGGCAACCGGCTGGCCGTGATCGGGAACGCCGGTGGCGCGGGTGTGCTGGCGGCGGACGCCGCCGGGCGACTCGGCCTCGAGGTTCCCGAGCTCAGCACGTCGACCCAGCAGGTCCTGACAGAGGCGACCGGCGCCGTCGGTGCGGGCAACCCGGTCGACCTCGGCGCCGCAGCATCGCCAGAGACCTTGGAGCGCGCGCTGCGCGTGGTGCTCGACAGTGGCGAAGCTGATTCGGTCTTGGTCTGCTACGCCGCGACCCGGGCCGGCAACGTGTCCGAGACCTATGCGGCGATCGCGGCCGCGGCAGCCGATTCGGAGGTGCCGATTCTCGTCACCTGCCTCGGTGCGCCGGACGCCGATCCGCAGAGTCCGTTGGCGGACGGGTCGCACCTGCCGGTCTTCCCCTTCCCGGAGAGCGCCGTTCGCGCACTCGCGCACGCGGTGCGGTACGCCGCTTGGCGGTCGCGGCCGCAGGGCGTCGTACCGAGTCTGGATCGGGTCGACGCGGAGGGTGCGCGGACGGTCGTACGACGTTTCCTGCAGCACCGGCCGGAGGGCGGCTGGCTCGGTCCGGAACAGGCCGAGCAGTTGCTGCAGTGCGCTGGAATCCCTGTGGTTCATTCGATCCGGGCGAACGACCGGGAGCAGGCGATGACCGCGGCCGGGCTGGTCGGCTATCCGGTCGTCCTCAAGACAGCCGCCGAAACCATCGTTCACAAGACCGACGTCGGGGGAGTGCGCCTCAGTCTGGCCGACGAGCGCGCGGTCGAGACGGCGTACGACGAGATCGCCGCGGCGACGGGTGATCGGCGTGTCATCGTGCAGGCGATGGCGCCGGCCTGGACCGAGATGGTCGTCGGTATGGTCCGCGACGCGTTGTTCGGTCCGATCGTGATGGCCGGCAGCGGCGGGGTGCTGACCGACCTGATGGCCGACCGCCGTTGGCGAGGCCTTCCCCTGACAGATCTGGACGCCGCCGAAATGGTGCGGTCACTACGTTGTGCGCCCCTGCTGGCCGGCTACCGGGGCGCCGAACCCGCCGACGAGGCCGCGGTTCTCGACGTGCTGCACAGAGTCGCCTGGCTGGCCGAGACGCTGCCGGAGATCGCAGAGCTCGACATCAACCCGCTGACCGCCGCTCCATCAGGAGCCGTCGCGGTCGACGCGAAACTGCACATCACCCCGGCCGGCCCTCCGCACGACTGGTACGCGCGGCATCTGCGCTGAACCCCCATCGAGAAGGAGAAGTGAGATGAAGGCGTTGGTCTACCACGGTCCCGAGCACCGCAGCTGGGAAGAGGTGCCGGATCCGATCATCGAGGACTCCGAGGACGCGATCATCCGCGTCGACGCGGTCACCATCTGCGGTACGGACCTGCACATCCTGAAAGGCGACGTACCGACGGTTCAGCCCGGCCGGATCCTCGGCCATGAGGCGGTCGGGACGATCCTGGAGATCGGCAGCGGCGTGCGCGGGCTGAGCCCGGGCGATCGGGTGCTCATCTCATGCATCACCTCGTGCGGCCGCTGCGCCTACTGCAGCGAAGGTCACTACGGCCAGTGCCTCGGTGGAGGCGGCTGGATCCTCGGCCACCTGGTCGACGGTGTGCAGGCCGAGCAGGTGCGGGTGCCGTTCGCGGATCGTTCGGTGCACAAGCTGCCGGACAACGTCACTGACGAGGCCGCGCTGCTGCTGGCGGACATCTTGCCGACGTCCTACGAAGTCGGGGTCCTCAACGGCCGGGTGTCGCCCGGGGACACTGTCGTCATTGTGGGCGCCGGCCCGATCGGACTGGCCGCGATCACCACCAGCAAGCTGTTCAGCCCGGCCCGGATCATCGTCGTCGACAAGGCCGACGCCCGCCGGAAGGCCGCCCTCGAACGGGGCGCCGACGTGGCGATGAGTCCGGACGACGACGTCGTCGGCGCTGTGAAGGAGTTGACCGGCGGCTTGGGCGCGGAGGTCGCGATCGAGGCCGTCGGTGTTCCGGCGACCTTCGAGCTGTGCACCCAGGTGGTCCGCCCCGGCGGGACCGTCGCCAATGTCGGTGTGCATGGCGCTCCGGCGACGCTGCACCTCGAGGATCTGTGGATCAAGAACATCACCATCACGACCGGTCTGGTCGACACGATGACGACACCGCGGTTGCTGGCCATGCTGGCGGCCGGCCGGCTGGAACTGCCGGGGCTCATCACCCACCGCTTCGGTCTGGACGAGATGCAGGACGCGTACGACGTGTTCGCCCGCGCGGGTGAGACGGGTGCGCTCAAGGTCGCACTCTTCAGCACCGAGGGTGTGGAGTCGGACAGCCGGTGAGTACGACGCCGGCCGAGGACGTCCGCGACCAACTGCTCCGAGCAGCTGTCGCGGCGCCCTCGGTGCACAACACCCAGCCGTGGAAGTTCCGCTTCCGCGACTGGGTGGTCGAGGTGCATCGCGACCGGGACCGGGAGCTGCCGGCCGAGGATCGCGACCGGCGGATGCTCTACCTGTCGCTCGGCGCCGCGGTGTTCAACCTGCGCGTCGCAGCGGCCCTCTGCGGCTACGGCACCGACACCAGGAGTGTTCTGGATCGGGCTCATCCCGATCTCGTCGCCGAGGTCGAGTTGGTCGTCCCCGGACCGGAGGCCCAGTCGCTGTCGGCACTGGCGCCGTACGTGCCGCGGCGCCGCACGAACCGGCAGCCCTACAGCGATCGCCCTGTTGCGCCGGAGGTCCGGAAGCTGCTGGAGCTGTCCGCCCGGTTGGAGGGCGCGGTGCTGGATTGGGCGGAAGCACCGGCCCGGCGGAGCTGGTTGCAGCTGGCAAGCAGCGATGCCGGCGCGTTGGACGATCAGGACTCGGCCAGGAGCGCCGAGCGGCGCCGCTGGGTCGGCGGCGCACGGGCCCGGGACGGTGTTCCGAGCAGCGCGCTCGGGCCACGCAGCGACCGGAAAATCGCGCCGGTCCGCGATCTGGCCGCAACTTCCGCGGACGAGAGCCGGACGGTCACCGCGTTCGAGGCGGAACCGCAACTGGCGGTGCTGTCGACTCGCCACGACGGTCGTCCCGAATGGCTCCGGGCCGGTCAGGCGATGGAGCGGGTGCTCCTGGAGGCGACCGCTCTGGGACTGTCGACGTCCTTGCTGAACCAGGCGCTGGAGCACGACGAGCTCCGCTGGCTGATCAACGACCCGCTCGGCCCCTCGTACCGCCCGCAAGTCATCATCCGCATCGGCTACGGCCCAACCGTCCCTGCGACCCCACGCCGACCGATCGCCGACGTACTGCTGGACTGACGGCTCAGCGGGTGTGATAGCCGCGGAGGGCGATTCTGACGAGGACGCGGAGGACTGCGAGGGTTTCACTCAGCTGGGTTTGCAGTTCCGGGGTCGGCCCGGCGGCGACCAGGTCGCGGCGGATGTCCTCGAGGCGGTCGACCGCGTGGGTGAGTTCGTCGGCGACGGCCGGCGCCTGATCGAGCGTGAGCGCGAG
Source organism: uncultured Actinomycetota bacterium (assembly GCA_963748245.1). Classification (GTDB taxonomy): domain Bacteria; phylum Actinomycetota; class Actinomycetes; order Propionibacteriales; family Kribbellaceae; genus Kribbella. The sequence goes on from CAVVIA010000001.1 coordinate 668,374, forward strand.
GCGTGGCAGGATGCGACCGCGGTAGGCGATCAGCGTGTCCTGGACGGTCGCGATCAGCTGCTCTGGCAGTGTCAGGTCGCCGGCCGCCAGCTCTTCCGACAGCACGGTCAGGTCGTGCTCCCAGTGCGCCAGGTCGTGCTGGATCGACGCGAGGTCGTTGGTCATGACTCCTCCGGGGCGTCGGGCCGAACGAAGTCGGTGACCGGACGCCGTGGCGTGGTGGCTGCGGCGTGGCCGCGGCCGAACCGGATCACCATGTGGGCGAAGCCGGGCTTTCCGGTCGTGCGCTGAACGGCGCGTCGCAGGTCGTCGAACTCGAGCGGCTGGTTCAGGAACGACGCGGCGATGCCCTCGCGGGTCGCGGTCAGGAGCACGCGTTCGAGGGCCAGGCCGGCGGTGAGCTGGTCGGCCGGGTCGTCCCGTTCGGTCGACAGTACGGCGATCGCCGGATGCTGCTCGAAGGTGGCACTGGTCCGGGCCCGGTCGAGTGGCGCGGTGGCGAGATCGCGGACCACTCCGGGGTAACTGGCGGAGCGAGGCCCGAGGGCGGTGCTGGGGATGCCGTCGTCGGTACGCCGGCGACCGACCCAGTGCGCCCGCTCCGCGCTGCGGCGCCAGTCGCCGATCTCCCGCAGGTCGGTCTCGAGCACCAGTTCCAGCATCCGGGGGATCGCCGTCTCGGGCAGCCAGGTCAGTTCGGCGTTCTCCTTGAGCGCGGCCTCGATCAGTGAGATCCGTGCGTCCTGGGAGATCGAGGAGTCCTGGACGGGTGTGCGGCTGGTGTGGCGGCGGGGGATCTCGGCCGCGAGGTCACGCAGCTCCTGCGCCGGGGCTTCGGACGGCTCGGCAACGATCCTGGCGACCAAATCTGGTTCGGCGGGGGACGGCGCCAGACCGAGCCAGGTGTCGTAACCCATCGACGCCGCCGCGCACCGAAGGTTGAACGTTGCCGCACCAGCGGCGATCCGCATCGCGCGTCCACTCGGGTCCTCGGCCGGCAGCGCCCGGGCGCCGTCCAGGAAGACGTCGATGACAGGACCGTTCACCTCGAACCGCCATGGCTGGGTGTTGTGCATGCTCGGCGCCGCGACCGCAGCCGCGAGTAGTACGTCGATCTGTTCGGTCGTCAGCTGGTCTTGCGGCATCGGGGGCCTCCTGGTGCTTCTCACGCGGCAGTAGCTGCCGCGTTCTTAGCTTCGCGCGCGCGGCACGGACGCGGCTGCGGGCATCGGTCCCGAACCGCAGGGTCCTTCGGCACCTGCAGCGGTGACCACGGCCCCTGCTCTGACGACGCTCCGTCGCCGGACGATCAAGGCAACGGAACGATCGAAAGGACAATGATCATGACCACCACTCCGGACCGGCGTGATGTTCCTGCTCCTGTGATGGAGCCTGATGGTGATCGGTACCCGGTCATCACTACTGCGGCCGGCCGGGCGCTGGCTGTGTTGCGGGTTGTTTACGGCCTGACGTTCTTGTGGGCTTTTGTGGACAAGGTGTTCGGGTTCGGTTATGCGACCCCGGAGGGTAAGGGCTGGATCGATGGTGGCGACCCGACGGCGGGGTTCTTGGGTAAGGGCACCAGTGGTCCGTTCGCGGACTTCTATCAGTCCCTGGTCGGTGATTGGTGGGTGACTCCGTTGTTCATGGTTGGTCTGGCCGCGATTGGTCTGGCGTTGACCTTGGGGATCGGGATGCGGATCGCTGCGGCGGCCGGGAGTCTGTTGTATGTGTTGATGTGGACGGCTGCTTTGCCGCCGGAGAACAACCCGGTGCTGGACGACCACATCGTCGGTGCGATCACTTTGGTGGTTCTGGCTCTGGTTGCTGCTGGAAACGTGTGGGGCTTCGGTAAGCAGTGGGGACGCCTCGACATCGTCAACCGGTACCCCTGGCTGCGGTGATGACGATGACCACCAAGCCGGTGATTCACGTCGGCGTCGACGGCGCGTGGCGTGACAGCGGTGCACTCGAGTGGGCCCTGCAGGAGTCCTTGCTGCGACACGAGCCGCTGGAGGCGGTCTACGTGATCGACGACAGGTTGCGCACTTCGTCGTACTGGCAGCCGACAGTTGTCGACGACGCCGCGATGGAGCTCGTCAAGGATGTGCAGAAGGACCTCGACGCCAGGCCGGGTTCTCTCGACCACGAGATGGACCTGGTCGCGGGTCCGCCGGCGGCGACGCTGGCCGAGGTGGCGGCGGACAGCCGGATGCTGGTGGTTGGCCGGCGCGGGCTCGGTGCTTTCAAGCGGCTGCTGATCGGCTCGACCTCCGAGGCGGTTGCCTCGGAGGCGGCGGTGCCGGTGGTCGTGGTGCCGAATCACTGGAAGCCGTCAGACCACGCCGGGCCGGTCGTCGTGGCGGTGGAAGACGCCGGCGCCGACCATGCGGCGATCGGTTTCGCCGTCACCGCGGCGACCGAACGGAATCTGCCGGTCCGCCTGGTGCATGCCTGGGACCTGCCCACCATGTACAGCTGGGATGCCGTGAACGTGGCCGGGGTCAGCGATGAGCTGCTGGCCCGCTCGCGCCGCCACATCGATGCGCTGGCGGAGCGGTTGCGGAGCAAGAACCCCGGTTTGACAGTCGAGGTCGAGGTACGGCGAGGCCACCCGGTCGGCGCGGTCGTGACCGCGGCCGAGGACTGCGACGCCCAGCTGCTGGTCGTCGGCGGCCGCCGGCATCACCGGATGGCCGCGAGACTGTTGGGCTCCGTTGCCCGCGGCGTCCTTCACCACGCGACCTGCCCGATCGCCGTCGTACACGTCCGACAAGACACCTGATCCGCTGGAGCAACGACAGCTGGGAGGACCAAGGTCCTTCCAGCTGTCGCCGTCCGGCCTGGATGCCGGGGTACCGCGCCTCTGCCGCCGAGGGATGCGGACGAGCGACGCTCGAGGTGAGGAAAGGTCAATGGGAGGCGTCAGATGAACAGCTGGGTGCGGAGTGGTCCGGTGGTCGTCGAGGTGGACGGCACTGCCGAGGGGCTGCGCGTGGTCGACTATGCGTGCGTGGAGGCGCTTCGGTCCAGTGCGGATCTGGTGCTGGCCGCGTCCTTCCGGGCGCACGGCACGTTGTTTCCGACGCGGCCGGGTGACGTGCCGAAGCCGCCTGGCGAGCTGGCCGACGCTGCGCTGCGCGTGGCTGTCGCGCATGTCAGGCATCGGTACGGGTATGGGCTGCAGGTCGAGGCCGTGTCGAAGGAAGGCTCGCGGGCCAGAGTGCTCGCGGAGATTGCCCGGCACGCGCGGATGCTGATCATCGGGCGGACCCCGAAGCGTGGTCCGCAGCGGTTGGTGGCCGCTCAGACGAATCTGAACCTGGCCGCCCGGGTCGGCTGCCCGGTCCTGGTCGTGCCGCTGTCCTGGCGGCCGTCCCAGGTGGATCGCAAGGTCGCTGTCGGCGTCGACGGCTCGGGGCTGTCGGCCGAGGCAGTCGAGTTCGCGTTCCGGGCCGCTGCCGACCGCGAAGGTGACCTGATCGTGGTCCGGGCCGGGCTGCCGCCCGATCACGCCTTCAACGACGACGATGTCGACCACTCGTGGATCAGCCGGGCCGACCACGCGATCAGCGAGGCGGTAGCCGCCTGGACCGGTGAGTTCCCCCAGGTCCGGGTGACCCGGTTCCTCAGCAGCCGTCCCGCCGCGGAAGCGATCCTGCACGAGAGCGCGGATGTCGGCCTGATCGTCGTAGGTGCGCACAGCTCCGTGCCGGTCGCGGACCCGGTCGCGCGGCGCTGCGTCGCCGCGATGCCGTGCCCGGTCGCGATCGTTCCGCATCACCTGACCGTGGCCGAGCGCGAGCGTCTGCTGGAGCTCCGCCGGCGCGATGTCGTGGCACCGATGTACTGAGATGGCCGCCACCGGGATCGCCGCCCTCCGCCACTACCGGGTCGCCTGGCTACGGGCCGATGTGCTCGCAGGCGTGACGGTTGCGGCGTACCTGGTGCCGCAGGTGATGGCCTACGCGCAGGTGGCGGGTCTTCCCGCGGTAGCAGGCTTGTGGGCGGCACTCGGTCCGTTGCTGGTGTACTTCGTGCTCGGTTCATCGCGGTTGCTTTCCCTTGGTCCCGAGTCGACGACGGCACTGATGACCGCGGCGGCGATCGGGCCGCTCGCGGCCGGCGACCCGACCCGGTACGCGATGCTCGCGGCTGTGCTGGCGCTTCTCGTCGCTGCGGTCTATCTGATCGCATGGCTGGCGAGGTTGGGTTTCCTGGCGGATCTGCTGTCCAAGCCGGTGCTGGTCGGCTACATGGCCGGCATCGCGGTCATCATGATGACCGGTCAGCTGGGGAGGCTGGCCGGCGTACGTGTCAGCGGCGATTCCTCGGTCGAGGAGGTCATCTCGGCCGCCCGGCAGGTCGGCTCGTGGCACACGCCGACGGTTGTCCTGTCAGTGGCGGTGCTGGGCCTGCTGCTGGTTGCCGCGCGATTTCTGCCGCGGCTGCCTGGACCGCTGGTCATGGTGGTGCTGGCATCGGTCGTGGTCTGGGCGATCGGTTTGGACGTCAAGCTGGTCGGGGGAGTCCCGTCCGGGATCCCCACGCCCGAACTTCCGCAGGCGTCCGGCGCGGATCTGCGGATGCTGCTTCTTCCGGCGGTCGGCGTCGCGTTGGTCGGCTACACCGACACGGTGCTCACCGGGCGCGCGTTCGGGCTGCGCCGGCACGAGCGGATCGATCCGAATCGTGAACTTCTGGCCATGGGGGTCGGCAACCTGTCGTCCGGCCTGCTCCGCGGATTCCCGATCAGCAGCAGTGGCAGCCGGACCGCGATCGCGGACGCGACCGGCGCGAAGAGCCAGGTCTATTCGCTGGTCGCCGCAGCGGTCGTGGTCATGACTCTGCTGTTCGCGGGACCGTTGCTGTCGATGTTCCCGTCGGCGGCACTGGGTGCCCTGGTGGTCTACGCGGCTTTGCGACTGGTGGATCTGGACGAATTCCGCCGGTTCGCCGCCTTCCGCCGTACCGAGCTGTACATCGCCTTGGCCACCACGGCCGGCGTCGTTGCGTTGGATGTCCTGTACGGCGTACTCGTCGCGGTCGCGCTGTCCGTCCTCGACGTCCTGCGCCGGGTCGCCCGGCCGCACGACGGCATCCTCGGCATCGTTCCCGGCATCGCCGGCATGCATGACGTGGACGACTACCCCGAGGCGCGGCCGGTTCCGGGGCTGGTCGTCTACCGCTACGACTCGCCACTGTTCTTCGCGAACGCCGAGGACTTCCGGCGACGCGCGCTCGCCGCGGTCGACAACGCCGAACCGCCGGTGCACTGGCTGCTGCTCAACGCCGAGGCGAACGTCGAGATCGACATCACCGCGATCGACGCGCTCGACGCACTGCGCCAGGAACTGGCCGACCGCGGCGTCGTACTCGCCATGGCTCGGGTCAAGCAGGACCTGTCCGACGACCTCGCGGCCGCGGGCTTCCTCGACCGGCTCGGCCGCGACCACGTGTTCTTCACGCTACCCACCGCCGTACAGGCCTTCCAGGACCGTACGGCGGCCGACACCGAGGCAAGGAGCTGACCATGTCCGACACACCACGAGCCCTCATCGTGTACGAATCGATGTTCGGCAACACCGAGAAGGTCGCGGCCGCGATCCGCGACGGACTGAGCACAGTCATCGACACCGACCTGGTCCGCGTCGACCGGATGTCAGGCCGGATCCCCATGGACGTCCGGCTGCTCGTTGTCGGCGGGCCGACGCACGCGTTCAGCATGAGCCGGACCTCGACCCGGACCGACGCCGTCAAGCAGGGCGACGTCGTGATGCCGGCCGAGACCGGGATCCGCGAATGGCTCGGCGCGCTGCCGGACCGCACGACTCAAACGTTGTCCGCGACCTTCGACACCCGCATCACCAAGGTCCGGCGCCTCCCGGGCTCGGCCGCCAAGTCCGCGGCGAAGATCCTGCGCCGCCGGGACCTCCACGCGATGGTGCCACCGGAGAGCTTCTTCGTCGACGACACGACCGGACCGATTGAACAGCGGGAGCTGGCGCGGGCCCGGCAGTGGGGTGAAACGCTCGGCCAGGAGCTCCGCGCTGTGCTGGGGACAATCCCGCGGGCGAGCAGGCGATCCGCGTGATGCACAACGGCATCGACCCGGCCCTGGGCTGGATCGTGTTCGGGCTGGCGGTCTGGCTGGCGGCGATCGGCGGCGCGGTCGCGGTCGCGATCCGCGGCATCCGTCGTCCGCCGCCACCCGCCGTACTCCCGTCACCACTGGAGATCCTGGAGCGACGCTTCGCCGCAGGCAAGATCACCCGCGATGACTTCGACGAGGCCCGAGCCCGCCTCCGCGAACACGAGATCGACATCTGATCCGCAGCTCGACTTGCAAACTTCTTCAATTCACTACATTCTAAAGTCAACCCTTCGAGGCGAGGTGGTGGGAGTGGTGTCGGTGGACAGCGGCGAGTTTGCTCACGATGTGCGGCGCCGGGTGCGTGAGGCGAAGCAGGCTCTGCGTGACGCCGCGGCTGAGGGAGATTTCTACGCGGTGGATGTCCGCACCGGCGAACTCGACAGTCTGCTGCGGCTGGCGATGGAGAACGGGGTGGATCTGGGTGCGGAGGTCACGGACCGGGTGGCTGGGCGGTGACCGCGCCGGTTCCCCTCTATCAGGCGAAGGCGGAGTTCTTCCGGATGCTGGGGCATCCGGTCCGGATCCGGGTGCTGGAACTGCTGCAGGACGGGCCGCGACCGGTGCGTGAACTGCTGGCCGAGATCGGGATCGAGCCGTCCAGTCTGTCCCAGCAGCTTGCGGTGCTGCGCCGCTACGGCATCGTGGTGTCGCGTCGTGAGGCGTCGAGCGTGGTTTATGAGATCGCCGGCGGCGACATCGCGGAGCTGTTACGGACCGCGCGACGGATCCTGACCGAGTTGCTCGCCGGCCAGAACGAACTGCTGGCCGAGTTGCGTGAGGTCGAGGCCACCAGTCGATGAGCAGGGTTTCTGGTGTCCGGGATCGGACGCGTGCGTTGCTTCCTGCCCGCGACGACCTCTCCGCGATGCTCCATCAGCCGCGGCGCGACCTGACCGCCGGCCTCACGGTGGCGATCGTCGCGCTGCCACTCGCGCTGGGCTTCGGTATCTCATCCGGGCTCGGGGCGGCGGCGGGCCTCACGACTGCGGTGGTGGCCGGGGCCTTGGCGGCGGTCTTCGGTGGGTCCAGCCTGCAGGTGTCGGGGCCGACCGGCGCGATGACGGTCGTACTGGTGCCGATCATGCACGCGCACGGTGCGAGCGGGGTACTGACGGTCGGGCTGCTGGCAGGACTGATCCTGATCTGTCTGGCGGTCGCACGGGCCGGCCGCTACATGGCGTTCGTTCCCGCGTCGGTGGTCGAAGGGTTCACGCTCGGGATCGCCTGCGTCATCGGCTTGCAGCAACTGCCTGCCGCGCTCGGCGTCCCCACGCCGCACGGGGACCAGGTCGCCGTGGTCGCCGCCCGCACGGTCGCCGCGTTCACCGAGCACCCCAACTGGATCGCGATCGCGATCGCGGCCGGTGTCGCGGCGCTCATCCTGATCGGAGCCCGGATCCGGCCCGCGGTGCCGTTCTCGATCCTCGCGGTCGTGGCCGCAACCGTCATCAGCGAGCTCACTGGACTCGACGCGGCCAGGATCGGGCAGTTGCCCACCGGCCTCGCCGCGCCGACGCTGTCGTTCTTCGATCCGTCGGCGATCTGGTCGCTGGCCGGCGCAGCCGTCGCCGTTGCGGCGCTGGCCGCGCTGGAATCCCTGCTGTCGGCAGCGGTCGCCGACGGCATGGGCGTGAACCATCGCCACGACCCGGATCGCGAACTGTTCGGTCAAGGCGTGGCCAACCTGGTCGCGCCGCTGTTCGGGGGCGTCCCGGCCACCGGCGCGATCGCCAGAACCGCCGTCAACGTCCGGTCCGGAGCAGGATCGCGCCTGGCGGCGCTCGTCCACGCCGCACTGCTGGCCGCCATCATTTACACCGCGGCACCGCTGGTCGGACGGATCCCGCTGGCCGCGCTGGCCGGGGTGCTGCTGGCGACCTCGGTTCGGATGGTCGAGGTCGGCTCGGTCCGTGCCATGGCTCGCGCCACCCGATCAGATGCGATCGTGCTCACCCTCACCGCGATCGCCACCCTGGCTCTCGATCTGGTCAAGGCTGTCATCCTCGGTCTCGTCGTGGCCGGTGCGCTTGCGCTACGAGCGGTCGCCCGCAGCGCACGGCTGCGCCAGATGCCCCTTCACCCGGACCTGCCTGGCGACCATACCGCCGAGGAGCGAGCCCTTCTGGACGAGCATATTGTCGCCTACCGCATCGACGGTCCGCTGTTGTTCGCCGCGCATCGGTTCCTGCTCGAGTTGTCCGAGGTCGCCCATGTCTCCGTGGTCATCCTGCGCATGTCAGCGGTCAGTGCGATCGACGCCAGCGGTGCCCTCGTCCTGAAAGACGCCATCGAGAAGCTCCAGCATCGCGGCATGACCGTCCTCATCTCCGGTATCCGCCCCGGCCACGATCGCACCCTGGACGCCCTCGACGTCATCGACACCCTCCACGCCGAAGGCCGCGTCTTCACCAGCACCCCCGAGGCCATTCATGCCGCCCGAGCACACCTCGACCACAGCGGCATCCTGCAAACCACCACCGGCCAGGGCGGAACGAACCCAGCGACAGGCGACCAAACCCCACCCGCCGCCTGAACCGCGTCTGCACCCGAGAGCCAGACCCAGCACTCGTCAACAGCGCGTGTGGCCGACCGCGAGGGTTGGCCGAGTCAATGCGCTGGGTGGGGTCGCTGCAAGGCAAGCAGGCGGCGGCCGGTGAGCCTTTCCAGGCCGAGGCGGATCAGGTGTGCGTTGGTGGGTGACGCCCATGAGTGCAGCGGTAGGCGGCGGTGGAGCTCGGCGTGCTCGTCGACGGGTACGACGGAGAGGCGGCCGATGGCGGTGACGGTCCAGCCGCGGTGCTGGTCGGCGTCGACGTCGTCGGCTTCGAAGGCGACGATGTCACCGCGTTGGGCGGCCCGGAGTTTGTCTCCGGCTGTGCTGAGGAACACGAGCGTGTCGCCGTCGATGTAGAAGGTGACCAGACGTACGGCGGGCAGGCCGGCTTCGGTGAACACGAGCCGGCCCAACGGGACGGACCGGAGCAGGCGCAGGCATTCGTGCTGATCGAGAACCTCCAGCACCGCGTCGTCGAAGCTTGTACCCGTCACAGGCCCAAGCCTGCGGATCGGCACTGTCCGTCGGTAGGGCCGAAGGTCCTCACCAGTCAGGCGCTGTTTGCGAGGACCACGAATGGGCGCGACGTCCCGAGGCGCGATGGACGACGGCCGCTCTGCGATCAGACTGCACACGAGAGAGCGACTCGCGTCGTTCGGCCCTCGGCAGCGGGACTTGTGCCTCTGATCTGCCGTGCCCGGCATCTCTAGCGTCAACCAAGAGGCCGAGTGTGGCTCGGCACTGTCGAGGGGAGGCTCGTGACCGCCGATAGTGTCGACAATCGTGCGGTGGGGTTGTCGTCGGTCGAGGCTGCCACACGGTTGGCGGTCGACGGACCGAACGCTCTGCCCGCTCCACGTCGTACCGCCGCCTGGAGACTCCTGCTCGCCCAGATGACCCACCTGTTCGCCGTCATGCTGTGGCTCGCCGCAGTACTGGCGTTCGTGGCGGGATTGGTGCCGCTGGCGGGCGCGATCGTCGTGATCATCGTCCTGAACGGGGTCTTCGCCTTCGCCCAGGAGTACCGGGCCGATCAGGCCGCCGAGCGCCTGCGTGATCTGTTGCCTGTCCGGATCCGCGTGGTCCGCGATGGAGTGATGACGAGTGTGCACGCCGCTGATCTCGTGGTCGGGGATCTGGTGGTGCTCACGGCGGGGGACAAGGTCAGCGCAGACCTGCAATTGGCTACGGTCCATTCCCTCGCGGTGGACGAGTCGATGCTCACCGGGGAGTCGGTGCCGGTCCGGCCAGGGCAGGGCACCTCGGTGTTCGCCGGGACCTTCGTGGTCGAGGGCGAGGCGGAGGCGGTCGTCACCGCGACCGGAGCCTCGACCCGGTTGGCCGGGATCCAGTCCCTGACCGAGAGCGCTCAGCGGCCGGACAGTCCACTGACGGTCGAGCTGCACCGGTTGATTCGTGTGATCGCGGCCATCGCGGTCGCGGTCGGAGTATCGCTGGCGGCGGCGTCGATGCTGCTCGGCCTGGGTTTCACCGAGGCCTTGCTGTTCGGGGTCGGGGTGATGGTGGCCCTGGTTCCCGAGGGCCTGCTTCCCACAGTGACCTTGTCGCTGGCCCGTGGGGCGCAGCTGATGGCGCGCGGAAATGCCCTGGTACGACGACTGGACGCGGTGGAAACGCTGGGTGCGACGACGTTCGTGTGCACCGACAAGACCGGGACGCTGACGATGAACCAGATGGCCGTCCAGGAGATCTGGACACCGCTGGGGACGGTCACGATGACGGGCAGTGGGTACGACCCAACGGGCTCGGCCGAAGGTTCGCCGTCGGCGGTGGCCGAGGTCACGCGTGCTGCCCGGGCAGCCGTCGCCTGTGTCCGAGGGCACGCGGTTCGCAAGAACGGCCGCTGGGTTGCCGAGGGTGACCCGATGGAAGTCGCACTCGATGTCCTGGCCCGGCGGATCGGCGTGACGCCGATCGCTGCGGCCGGCATCAGTCATCGGGTCAGTTTCAGCAGCGAGACGAGGTACAGCGCGGTCCTTGCTGAAGGCAACACGATCGTCATCGGTGCGCCGGACGCGCTCCTGCCTTACTGCCAGGTGGATGGTGGCCCGGACGCGATCGACGCTGTCGACGAGCTGGCCGGCCGCGGCCGCCGAGTGCTGGCGGTCGCGTTGGCACCCGCCAATCTGGTGGACGACGGAACGCTCCGGTTGGCACCGGATGCCCTCGAATTGCTGGCAGTGTTCGGCCTTGAGGATCCACCACGACCGGATGTGCACGCCGCTCTGGACGCCTGTCGCCGGGCCGGCGTACGGATCGCCATGATCACTGGCGACCACGCTGCCACGGCCGCGGTCATCGCGCGTGAGGTCGGCCTGCTTCGTCCTGGCGGTCTGGTGCTCACCGGGCGGGATCTGCCTGCCGACAACGATCGCCTGGGCAGGCTGCTCGACCGGGACGAGGGGGTGGTGGTGGCCCGGGTAACCCCGGCCGACAAGCTCAGGATCGCCCGGGCGTTGCGCGCCCGCGGTCATGTGGTTGCGATGACCGGTGACGGTGTCAACGACGCGCCGGCGTTGCGCGAGGCCGATGTCGGTGTGGCGATGGGCGCCTCGGGCAGCGACGTCGCCCGGGCGGCCGCGGATCTGGTCCTGCTGGACGACCACTTCGCAAGTATCGTGACGGCGATCCGCCTCGGCCGGGCCACCTTCGCCAACGTCCGGCGGTTCCTCACCTATCACCTGACCGACAACGTGGCCGAGCTCGCGCCCTTCGCGGTCTGGGCCTTGTCCGGAGGTTCCATCCCGCTCGCGATCGGCGTACTGCAGGTGCTCGCGCTCGACATCGGGACCGACATGTTGCCGGCCCTGGCGCTGGGGGTCGAGCCCGCCGGCAAGCACACCCTGGACGGTCCGGCTCGCCATCGCCGCATCGTCGACAGTGCGCTGCTGGTCCGGGCCTTCGGCATCCTTGGTCCGACCGAGGCGCTGCTCGCGATGGGAGCCTTTCTCGCGGTCCTGAGCGGCTCCGGCTGGCGTCTCGGCACAGAGCCGTCCGCAGCCGGCCTGGCGATGGCATCCGGTACGGCGTTCGCGGTGATCGGCCTGGCCCAGCTTGCCAACGCCTTCGCCTGCCGGAGCGAGCGCAGTACGGTCTTCGAGGTTCCGCCGGCCAGGAACCGGGTGTTGCTGATGGCCGTGGCAGCTGAGGTCGCGCTGCTGATCGTCTTCCTCGGCGTTCCTCAGGTCGCGGACGTGCTGGGCGGCAGTTGGCCGTCGACTCAGGGATGGCTGTACGCGGCCGGTGCCGCGGTGGTGCTGATCGCGGTCGACACGATCGCGAAGCTGGTTCGCCGGGCGGCCCGGAAGTCAGCTGCGGCGGCTCGCCCACGTGCGGGACTCGCCGGGTCTCAGTAGCCGGGTCCGGCCGAAGCAGCGGACGGTGATGGCAGGTCCGGGGCCAGGGTCGACGGTGAGAGTGACCCCAACGGTGGAGACCTCGGCGACGACACGGTTGCCGCGATAGCGCAGGACCATCCGGAGGGTACCGAGCTTGGCCGGCCAGCGTGGCCCGAACCGGAGGACGTCGTTGGTGCCGCCCAGCCCGGTGAAGCAGCGCTGGATCAGGTCGACGCTACCCGCCATCGCGCCGAGGTGAATGCCCTCGGCTGCCGTGCCGGTGCGGGCCGGATCGCCCGCGTCGCTGTGCAGGGCCTGCTCAAGGAAGCCGAGTGCGCGGTCGGGATCCAGCATCGCCAATCCCCAGGCGTGGACGACCGCGCTCAGGGATGAGCCGTGGCAGGTCCGGGCCAGGTAGTACTCGACGGTGGAGCGGACCGTCTCGGCGGAGAACGGGTAGCCGAGCCGTTCCATCAGGTCGTGCAACTCACGACGAGGCAGCAGATACAGCAGCATCAGGACGTCGGCCTGCTTGGAGACCTGGTACGACGTGACGTCGCGCCCCTCGGCCTCCAGGATCCGGTCGAGCCGGCGGATGTCGCCGTACGTGGACCGGTAGTGCTGCCAGTCGAGCTCGGTCAGCTGCTCGTAGCCCTCGAACTGGCTGATCACGCCGTCGTGGAAGGGGACATACATCCTCCGAGTCAGCTCGTCCCAGTGGCTCAGTTCCTCCGAGCGGAGGCCGAGCGATGCGGTCAGCTCCGTCCGCCGCCAGGCCGGCAGCAGCTGGAGTGCCTTCGCGGCGACTCCGAACAGCCAGACGGCCAGCACGTTCGTGTAGGCGTTGTTGTCGATCCCGGCGGCCGGCCGGCCGGGATAGCCGGTGTGGAACTCGTCCGGTCCGACCACGCCCCGGATCACGTAGCGGTCGCGGCCCTGGTCGTACTCCGCGAGTCCGGCGAAGAACCGGGCTACCTCGATGATGACCTCGGCACCTCGGTCGCTGAGGAACTCCAGGTCGCCGGTCATCTCGACGTACTGCCACATGGTGTACGCGATCGCCAGCCCGACATGCCGTTGCCGGAACGTCGCGTCCTCGGTCCATCGGCCCGACAGCGGGTTGAGATGCAGGCGCTGGCTTTCCTCCCGGCCGTCGCTGCCTGATTGCCACGGGAACATCGCCCCGGGGTAGCCGGCCAGTCGGGCTGCTTGCCTGGCGGCCGGGAGCCGTTGATACCGGTAGCGCAGCAGTGAGCGGGTCAGTGAGGGCATCCGCAGCGTCAGCACCGGGAAGACGAACAGTTCGTCCCAGAAGATGTGACCGCGGTACGCCTCGCCGTGCAGACCACGGGCGGGTACGCCGGCATCGGTGCCGCCGCTGTGCGCGGAAACCGACTGGAGCAGATGGAACAGGTTCAGCCGGACAGCGGCCAAGGTGCCGTCGAAGGGCTCCTCGAGCTCGATCGAGAAGCGCTGCCAGAGCTGCGACCAGGCGAGGACGTGGGCCTCGCGCAGTTGCTCGAAGCCGGGCGCGTTGGCCAGCGCCGTCTGCGTTGCCAGCAGGGGTTCGGAGATGCCGGCGTCTCGCGAGCCGTGAATCGCCGCGACCTTCTCGGTCGTGACGACGTCTCCAGCCTGGACGGGTACGACGACCTCGGCGTACGCGGACGTCGAATCGGTCCGCGTGGTCCACCCGGGGACCGGCGATCCGTTGTGGGCGGCAACGGTCCGGGTGCCGACGGCTACCCGGTGACGGGACTGCGACGTGGTCGCCGCGACCATGAGGTTGCCATCGTCAACGGTCGGGGTCAGTTCAGTCAGATGCTGCCCGGACAACTTCCGGTACCGCTCGACGCCAGCGTTGCGCACCGCGCCGTTGACCGCGGATCCGAGCCGCAGGCGGCCCGCCCAGCCCTCCACCGTGATGGCCAGCGTCTGGCCGGCCAGATGTGCGTCGTCCATGCTCACGAAGCGCCGCTCGACGCCGCTGATCTCCCGGCCGAGTGGATCGCGCAGCCGGAAGCGCCGAGTCAGTACGCCGCGGAGCAGGTCCAGCTCCTGGTCGTGTTCGAGGACCTCGCAGGTGTCCGGCGTGATCCAGTCGTCGTTGTCGATGGCGACCGTCAGCGGAAGCCAGTCGGGCAGGTTCACCAGACTCTCGTTCTCGACCGGGTGGCCGTCCACGTCGTCGGTCAGGCGGTTGTAGTAGCCGGCCAGGTAGGTCCCGGGGTAATGGTGGTCTGTCGCCGAGGACCCAGCCCAGGCGCCTCTCGTGGCGACGTACCCGTTCCCGACGGTGCACAGGGCCTCACGCCGCCGCTCGTCCGCCGGATCGTAGCCCACGAACCGATGGATCCAGTCGTTCATATCTTGACTGTGCACCAACGCCGCGGGTCCGCGTCAGGGCCCAAGGTCCTGAGTTGCCGGGAACCGCGCAGACCGTGGGGTAGGGGGTGCTCGTGTGCGAGAACCGACCCGAATCCCCCGCATTTCCAGGACCTACGGCCCTGACCGGATACGGGTCTGCGAGGAGTCTTGAAGCAGGACCACGTCGGAGGTGGCACTGCGGATGACGCACACAGCAGCTGTCGATGCTACTGAGGGAATGAGCCGTCGGACGCGGATCCTGTGTCTTGCCCTGGGCGTACTGGTCCTCGTCGCCGCTGTCCCTACGTTCTTCGTCGACGAGATCCTCAACGGGACACCCGTGATGAACGGATCGGCGCGTGGAACGGCGCTGACGATGTTCGCTCTGGCGTTGCCGGTGTTGCTGTTCGGCATGGTCAGGTCGACGAGAGGGGCCGCCCGGGGAAGGGCTGCGTTGATCGGAGCCCTCGCCTATCTCACCTACAACGCCACGCTCCTGGTGTACGCAACTCCGTTCAACGAGCTGTTTCTTGCCTACATCGCTCTCTATGGGCTCGCGATCTGGTCGCTGGTCAGCTCACTGCTCGATCCGTTGCCTCTGCAAGCAGGGGACAGCAAGCTGCCTGCCCGCGGCATCGCCGCGTTCATCCTGACCGTGGTCGCTCTCAACGCGATCGGTTGGCTGGGATTCGTCATACCCGATCTAGGCCAGGACCCACCTGGGTTCCTGAGCGGGACCGGATTGACCACGAATCCGATCTACGTCCAGGACCTCGCGATCTGGCTGCCCGCCCAGGCCGCCGTCGCAGTGATGTTGTGGCGGCGGTTGCCGGCCGGCATCTTTCTCGCCGGCGCGGCCCTCGTCTTCTGGATGCTCGAGGCAATTGGCGTCGCGATCGACCAGTGGTTCGGTCATCGCGCCGCGCCCTCCTCCGAGGTCGCGACCCTGGGTGGCGCCGTGATGTTCGCCGTCCTCGCGGCAGTGACGCTGGTTCCGCTCGTCGTGTGGTTTCGCGCCGCGCCCTCGTGAGAGCCCATCGCCAGATGCGTCAGAACCGGCGATCCAGGGTGTCCTGCCACGGGATGCGGCCGGTGGCGGTCTCTGGCTCGGCCGGGTAGCCGATGCGCAGGATCATCTGCGGCCAGGCGTGGCCGCCGATCAGGTCCCGGACCTGCTGGCGCAGCTCGTTGTACTCCAGCGCCTGGTTGAGGAACGAGACGGCCAGGACCGATGACGTTGCCGTCAGCAACACCCGCTGCAGGGCCAGCCCGGCTCGCACCCAGGCGGCCTCGTCCTCGTCATCTGTACTGAGGACAGCGATGACTGGCCTCGCTTCGAACACCGCCCGCTCACGGCCCTCGACGTCGTACCCGGCGGCAAGGTCTCTGACCGCTGCCGGTCCGGTCGGGAGCGGCCCGAGGGCGGCGTCGGGTACGCCGTCGTCCGCCCGCTCGCCGCCGATCCAGCGGGCCCGCTCGTGCAGGCGATCCTCGTCGTGCAGGTCAAGGTCGTCGGCGCGACGCAGTATGCCGGCGAGTCGACGTATCGCGTCCTCGTCCAGCGGGTGTAGTTCCGCACCCTCGGTCTTCGCGGCGCCCGACAGCCGGCTGATCACCATCGGCGGGATCGGCAGGTCGCCCATCGGGCCGCGGTAGGTGTGGCGGCGCCCGATCTCGCGGTAGAGGGCCGACAGTTCCGGCACCAGGCTCCGGGACTCGGACAGGAAGATCCTGGCGGCCACGCTCGGCTCGGCGGGGTCGGGTGAGACGGCGAACGTCGACTCGTGCCCGAGCATGGCGGCTGCTACGCGGAGGTTGAACGCCGCCGCGCCGAGTCCGATCCGGACCATCCGGCCGGCCGGGTCCTCGGCCGGCAGGACCCGGTCTTCGTCCAGATGTACGTCGATCACCGGGCCGGCGACCTCGAACCGCCAGGGCTGGGTGTTGTGCATCGACGGTGCGTGGACCGCCGAGGCCAGCAGGATGCCCACCTCGTCCTGGGTCAACGATGCAGTTGTGTTCATGGTGTGCTCCTTGCTGCGGGGTCGGCTACAACCGGACCCGTTCGAGGTGATGAGGGGTCACTGCGGTCCAGCCGAGTTCGTCGCCGATCCGGTCCGCGAGGGCCTGCCGGGCGTCGTCCTCGCCGTGGACGACGTACACGGCGTCAGGCTGTCCGTGCATGCTCGACAGCCAGTTGACGAGTTCGTCGGCGTCGGCGTGGGCGGAGAATTCGGGCATGTCTGTGACTCGGGCGCGGACGGGGACGTAGCGGCCGTGGATCTTGACCGACCGGGCGCCGTCGAGCAACTGGCGACCACGTGTCCCGGCGACCTGGTAGCCGGGAAGGAGGACCGAGTTCCTGGCCTCGGGCAGGAGGCGCTCCAGGTGGTACAGGACCCGGCCGCCGGTGGCCATGCCGGAGGCGGAGACGATGACGCAAGGTCTGCCGGGGTTGTTGATCCGGATGGACTCATCGACCGACTGCACGAGTCGCAGGTCGCCAGGGTCGAACGGGTCGTCCCCGCCGAGGATCTCCGGCCGGAGCTCGTCCGACTTGTGCTCCACCGCGGTGCGATAGACGTTCAGCGCCGCCAGTGACATCGGGCTGTTGACGTAGATCGGCAGATGCGGGATCAGGCGCTCGCTGGTCAGTGCGGCGAGCTCGTGCAGGATGACGGCAGTGCGGTCGACGGCGAAGGCAGGGATGAGCACCACGCCGCCGCGTTCGACTGTCGAGGTGATCAGCCGGGCCAGCCGGGCGTGGTCGACAGGAAGATGGCGCCGGTTGCCGTACGTCGACTCGATCACCACCGCGTCGACGTCGGGCAGCGGCTCGGGTGGGAGTAGGAGCGGATGGTCCTGCCGGCCGAGGTCACCGCTGACGGCCAGCCGGCGACCGCCCAGCTCGACGACGGCGAAGGTCGACCCGAGGATGTGGCCGGCGCGGTAGAGGGTGACGGTCCCGCCGCCGGGCAACTCGGCCTGGCCGGATTCCGGCGCGGGGTTGAAGTGCCTGATCGCGCGCTCGGCGTCGGCGCTGTCGAACAGCGGCAGCGGCGGACCGTGCCGGGAGTAGCCGCCGTTCCGCGCGTGAACCGCGTCCTCCATCTGCAGGTGGGCGGCGTCGCGGAGCACGATCGCGGCGACCTCGGCGGTCGCCGGCGAGCAGATCACCGGGCCGTGGAAGCCCTGCCGGACCAGTGCCGGCAGGTAGCCGCAGTGGTCGAGATGGGCGTGGGTCAGCACGACGGCGTCGAGCGCGTGTGGATCGATCGGGAAGCTGTCCCAGTTCCGGCGCCGCCAGCGCGCGTCACCCTGGAACAGGCCACAGTCGATCAGCGTCCGGTGGTTCTGGTACTCGAGCAGGAACTTGCTGCCCGTGACCGTCCCGGCCGCGCCGAGGAATGTCAGCACGGGTGTACTCATCGCGGGCTCCCTTCGTTGCGCCGGGCCATTCCGTCACTTCAGCTTGGGCCCGCAGCGTGCAACCGGGCTGCGGGCAACAGTCCCGAGGTGGGGGGTCCTTCGGCACCTCGAGCGGTGACCGCGGCCTCTGACCGTGCATCCCCTCGGCGTCCGATGCTCGAAGTACACAACGATCGAAAGGACGATGATCATGAGTACCACTCCGGACCGGCGTGAGGTTGCTGCTCCTGTGATGGAGCCTGATGGTGATCGGTACCCGGTCATCACGACTGCGGCCGGCCGGGCGCTGGCTGTGCTGCGGGTTGTTTACGGCCTGACGTTCTTGTGGGCCTTCGTGGACAAGGTGTTCGGGTTCGGTTACGCGACCCCGGAGGGTAAGGGCTGGATCGATGGTGGCGACCCGACGGCGGGGTTCTTGGGTAAGGGCACCAGTGGTCCGTTCGCGGACTTCTATCAGTCCCTGGTCGGTGATTGGTGGGTGACTCCGTTGTTCATGGTTGCTCTGGCCGCGATTGGTCTGGCGTTGACCTTGGGGATCGGGATGCGGATCGCTGCGGCGGCTGGGAGTCTGCTGTATGTGTTGATGTGGACGGCTGCTTTGCCGCCGGAGAACAACCCGGTGCTGGACGACCACATCGTCGGTGCGATCACTTTGGTGGTTCTGGCTCTGGTTGCTGCTGGAAACGTGTGGGGCTTCGGTAAGCAGTGGGGACGCCTCGACATCGTCAACCGGTACCCCTGGCTGCGGTGATGTCGTGAAGCGCTTGGTCATCCTGGGCGCTGGAACCGCGGGCACGATGGCGGCGAACAAGCTTCGCCGCCATCTGGCCATGGACGAGTGGCAGATCACCGTCGTCGACCGTGACGACAGCCATCTCTACCAACCAGGCTTGCTGTTCCTCCCGTTCGGCAAGTACCGCCCAGAGCAACTACGCAAGCCGCGCCGGCGACTGCTTCGCCCGGGGATCCGGTTCGAGGTGGCCGAGGTCGACCGGATCGATCCGGTCGGCAAGGTGGTGAAGCTCGCTGACGGCGGAGCGCTCGCGTACGACTACTTGGTGATTGCGAGCGGTACGTCTCCGCGACCGGACCAGACGCCCGGCATGCTCGGTCCCGAGTGGCGCCGGAGCATCTTCGATTTCTACAGCTACGACGGCGCCTCCGCGCTCGCCGGTGCGCTGGACACGTTCCGGGGCGGCCGGCTGGTCGTGCACATTGTCGACCAGCCGATCAAGTGCCCGGTCGCGCCCTTGGAGTTCACCTTCCTGGCCGAAGCCTCGTTCAGGCAGCAGGGGCGGCGCGACCAGGTGGAGATCGTCTACGTGACCCCGCTGTCGGGCGCCTTCACCAAGCCGATCGCCTCCGAGCGGCTGGGCGGCATGCTCGAGGATCGCAAGATCGCGCTGGAGACGGACTTCCTGGTCGAGCGGATCGACCCCGAGCGCAAGGTCCTGGTCTCGTACGACGAGCGCGAGGTCCCGTTCGATCTCCTCGTCACCGTGCCGCTGAACATGGGCGCCGACTTCGTCGCCCGGTCCGGTCTCGGCGACGAGCTGAACTACGTCCCGGTCGATCGCCGGACCATGCAGTCGACGGCGTACCCGGACATCTTCGCGATCGGCGACGCCAACGACCTACCGACGTCGAAGGCCGGATCGGTGGCGCACTTCTCGGTCGAGGTGTTCACCGAGAACTTCTGCGAGTACGTCGAGGGCACGGCGATGACCGAGCGGTTCGACGGGCACGCCAACTGCTTCGTGGAGTCGGGAGACGGCAAGGGTCTGCTGATCGACTTCAACTACGACACCGAGCCGCTGCCCGGCGAGTACCCGTTGCCGCGACTCGGTCCGTTCACGCTGCTGCGGGAGACCGCCCGCAATCACTGGGGCAAGTTGGCGTTCCGGTGGATGTACTGGCACTTGCTCCTGCCCGGTCGGCGGCTGCCGCTGCCGAGCCACATGTCCATGTCCGGCAAACATCGACCTGACAAGGAGAACTGATCATGCCTGTCCTCACCATCGGATCCGCCGACGTTCACGTCGACGCCGAGGGATTCCTGACCGAGTACGGCGAATGGACCGAGCCGCTCGCGGAACAGTTGGCTGCCCAGATCGGCATCGAGCTGACCGACGAGCACTGGAAGGCGATCAGGTTCCTGCGCGCCGACTTCCCGACACACGGCGAGACCGCGACGCTGCGCCGGGTGTCGACGCTGGCCGGGATCCCGATCAAGCAGCTGTTCGTCCTGTTCCCGGTCAAGCCGGCCAAGAAGATGGCGTACGTCGCCGGCCTGCCCAAGCCTCGCGGCTGCGTGTGAAGGAGAGCGTCATGACCGAGACACTGACCGTGGTTCCCGACTTCGGTGACCAGGCCGAGGGGCGCAAGCTCGCGATCATCTGCTCCAAGGGCAACCTGGACATGGCCTACCCGGGCCTGATCCTGGCGAATGCGGCCCTTGGCGAGGGCGTGGAGACGCACCTGTTCTTCACGTTCTGGGGCTTCGACATGATCACCAAGTCGCGGATGCACGAGCTGAAGTTCACGATGCTGGGCAACACCGCCACGCACATGCCGCAAGGCCTCGGTGGTCTGCCTGGGATGACCGCGCTGGCCACCCGTCAGATGAAGAAGCAGATCGAGGAGGTCGGCGTCCCCGACGTACCCGAGTTCCTCGAGCAGATCGTCGACTCGGGCGGCCGCCTGTGGGCCTGCCGGATGTCGGCGGACATGATGCAGCTCGACGAGGACGACCTGTACGAAGAGGTCGAAGGCATCATCAGCGCGGCTGACTTCATCGAGAAGACCGATGGCGCGCAGTTGCTGTTCATCTGACCGGCACAACAACAAGTCCCTCTGTCCAACTGGACAGAGGGACTTCTCGTCGTGCGTCAGAACTGGAAGACCAGCCGGCCCGGTACCCGGCCGGCGAGGACCTCGGTGAAGCAGGTGTTGACGTCGGTGAGCTTGCGGGCTTCGGCGACGACCCTGGTGCGGCCGGCCGCGTGGAGTGCGAAGACCTCGGCCAGATCCTGGCGGGTGCCGACGATGGAGCCGATCACGGAGATTCCGCCGAGGACTGTCTCGAAGATCGGTACGTCGATACTGGCGTTGTCCGCGGGGAGACCGACCATGACCAGTCTGCCGCCGCGGCGAAGCGAGCGGTACGCCTGCTCGAACGACTTGGGCGACGCGGCCAGTGCGACAGCGACGTCGGCGCCGCCGACCTTCTGGATCTCTTCCACCGGATCAGTCTCGGCCGCGTTGACCAGGTGGTCCGCGCCGAGTTCGTGAGCCAGCTCGAGCTTCTGCGTCTCGATGTCGACCGCGGTGACGAGGCCGCCGACGAGCCGCGCGTACTGCACGGCGAGGTGGCCGAGTCCGCCGATGCCGAAGACCGCGACGCGCTCCGAGGGGGTGACAGCTGCGACCTTGATCGCCTTGTACGTCGTGACTCCCGCGCAGGTCAACGGTGCGGCGTCGAACGAGGACACGCCGTCCGGGACCTCGACGATGCCGTGCGCGAAGGCGACGGCGTACTCGGCGTACGCACCGTTGACGGAGTAGCCGCTGTTCAGCTGGCTCTCACACAACGCTTCACGGCCCGAGACGCAGTACCGGCAATCACCGCAGGACGTCGCCAGCCAAGGGATCGCCACGCGCTTGCCGACCAGATCGACGGGTACCCCGTCGCCGACGGCTTCGACCGGGCCGACGCCTTCGTGGCCGGGGATGAAGGGGAGTCCAGGCTTGACCGGCCAGTCTCCGTGTGCTGCGTGGATGTCTGTGTGACATACGCCGGAGGCCTCGATTCGGACCAGTACCTGACCGGGTCCGGGCTCTGGGATCGGTAAGTCCTTGATTTCCAGGGCTTCCGTGAAGCTGTTGACCACCGCGGCTTTCATCGTGTTCTCTCCGGTTCCTGTCGTTCCGGTCCACGGGCTGTGGATCGCTGGCACCAGCACACGGCAGCGCGTGCCCGGTCAGCAGGGCCGAAGGTCCTCAGCCCGGCAGGCCTATCGCCGAGACCGTTCCTCCCAGGCCCAAGGGCGTCGTGACCGGGGACCTTTGGCCCTGCTGACGTGACGGCCGTTCTCGTGGAATGGAAGTGGTGAATTCCATGGAGAGGGGACGTCATGAGTGTCAGGGTGGGCATCAACGGGTTCGGGCGGATCGGGCGGGACTTCCTGCGCTGTGTGCTGGAACGGCAGTCGGACGCGATCGAGGTGGTCGCGATCAACGACATCGCCGCGCCGTCGACCCTGGCGCATCTGCTGAAGTACGACTCCACCTACGGTCCGTTGAAGCAGGACGTCGGCCACACCGACGACACGATCACCGTCGGTGGCCGGACGATCCGGGCGACGGCAGAACGCGACCCGGCGGCACTGGGCTGGGGCGAGATCGGTGTGGACATCGTGATCGAGTCGACCGGCAAGTTCCGTACCCGGGAAGCCGCCGGTGCGCACCTGGCCGCGGGCGCTCGCAAGGTGCTGCTGTCCGTCCCAGGCAAGGACGTCGACGCCACCATCGTGCTGGGCGTCAACGACGACGACTACGACCCGGCCGCACACCACGTCGTCTCGAACGCATCCTGTACGACGAACTGCGTTGCCCCGATGGTGTCGGTGCTGCACCGAGCCTTCGGCATCGAACGCGGCCTGATGACCACGATCCACAGCTACACCAACGACCAGGTGCTGCTGGACTCCCCGCACAAGGACCTGCGTCGCGGACGCTCCGGCGCCGCGAATCTGATTCCGACGAGTACCGGTGCCGCCCGGGCGGTCGGGCTCGTGATCCCGGAGTTGGCAGGCAAGATCGACGGTGTCGCGGTCCGGGTTCCGGTCGAGGACGGCTCGCTGACCGACCTGTGTGTCGAGCTGACCGAGCCGGCAACCGTCGAGCAGGTGAATCAGGTGTTCGCCGAAGCCGCCGACGGGCCGTTGAAGGGCATCCTGCGCTACACCGAGGACCCGATCGTGTCGCGCGACATCGTCGGCGACCCGTCGTCGTGCATCTTCGACGCTCAGCTCACCCAGGCCAACGGGCGTCTGGTCAAGGTCTTCGGCTGGTACGACAACGAATGGGGCTACACCAGCCGTCTGCTCGACCTGACCGAACGCATCGCCCGGTCACTCTGACCGCATTCTGACGGAGGTGACTACCCATGCAGACTCGACCACCGTTGCGCGAGCTCGGGCTGAACAGCGGCAAGAAGGCACGGTTGCACCGGATCCTGTTCGATCACGGTCTGCGCAACGGTACGGCGTTGTTCCTGCCGTACGACCAGGGCTGGAGCACGGGCCGCGAGACTTCTTCGCCAACCCGACGGCCTCCGACCCGCGTACATCGTGAAGCTGGCGATCGAGGGCGGATTCAACGGGATCGCGGTCCAGATCGGGCTGGCCGAGAAGTTCTACTGGGACTACGCCGGCGAGATCCCGCTGATCCTCAAGCTGAACGGCAAGACCGACATCCCGTCCGACGCCGAGGCGCTGTCACCGGTGCACGCGAGCGTCGAAGACGCTGTCCGGCTGGGCGCCGACGCCGTCGGTTACACCTTGTACGTCGGCATCGCCTGCCCAGGAACGGGACTTCGGCCAGTACCGGCAGGTCCGCGCGGACGCGCAGCGGCTCGGCATGCCGCTGATCGTGTGGGCGTACCCGCGCGGCTCGGCGATCGAGGCCAAGGGCGGCAAGGACTCCTTCTACGCGGTCGACTACGCCGCCCGGATGGCCAGCGAGCTGGGCGCCGACGTGGTGAAGGTGAACTTCCCGCACCCGGAGAAGCAGGACGACGTCAAGGCTGCTTACACGCGCCGAGTTCACGTCGCAGCAGGCGATCGACGCCGTGGTGCGGTCGGCGAACCGGACGCTGGTGCTGGTGTCGGGCGGTGAGAAGGCCGGCGACGAGGCGATGCTCCGGAAGGCTCAGCAGGCGATGGACGCGGGGCGACCGGCCTGATCTTCGGCCGCAACGTCTGGCAGCGCGGGTACGACGACTCGTTGCGCTTCGTCGAGTCGCTGCGCGAGATCCTCGCGGCCCATCCGAGCGAGTGAAGAACGGAGAAGGCGATGAGGCATCTGCTGACAGTCTCGGACGTGATGACGACTGAAGTGATCACGGTGACCGAGGACACGCCGTACAAGACGCTCGTGGCCTTGATGGCCGAGCATCACATCAGCGCGCTACCGGTGCTCAACCAATACGGCGGTGTCGGCGGCGTCGTCTCGGAGACCGACCTGCTCCGCAAGGAGGAGTTCCAGCGCTCCCCGTCGTTGCCGTGGGCGCTGCGCTGGTGGCATCGCCGGGCCCGTGCCAAGGCTGCCGGCCTGCGGGCGGGGGACGTGATGACCGGCCCGGCGGTGACGATCGAGCAAGCCTCGACGATCCCCGAGGCGGCCCGGCTGATGGCCGCACGCGGGATCACCAGGCTGATCGTCACCGACGGCGAGGTCCTCACCGGCATCGTGACGCGATCGGACTTGCTGACGGCCTTCCTGGTACCGGACGAGCGGATTCTCCAGCGAGTGCGACGCGATGTCGTCGAGCACGCGTTGTGGGAGGACCCGTTCGCGGTCGAGGTGACGGTCAAGGACGGGGTCGTCACGCTCGCCGGCCAGCTCGATCACCGCAGCATGACCGGGGTCGCCGAGAAGCTCACCCGTGAGGTCGACGGCGTGGTCGGCGTCGTCAACCAGCTCACCTGGGCGTTCGACGACACCGAGCCCGTACCGGGCACGGGCGCCCGCTACGCGTGACCTTCCGGGCGTCACCCGACCGGTGGCGCCCGATCGAAGGAGGACTCGATGACTCAGCAAGGGCCGTTGCCCCGGGCCACCGCGTTCGACGCGGTGGCGCGGTGCGTTGTGACCACCGGGCGGCTGCTGGTGCAGCGTCGCATACATCAGCCGCGTGAGCACGTCGGCAGACGTTTGTGGTTCGCCGACGGAACACACGGCCGGGTCTACCGGGAGACTGTGGTCGATCGGCCGCCGGCCGCCGAACCGTGCGTGCTTGTGGTGGCCTTCCGGCTACGCGGTGTGCGCGGCCGTGGGCACACGCTGTTTCGGTGGGAGTCCTGGTTCAACCTCCCGCTGTTCGTCGGCTTCGAGGGATTCGTCTCGAAGCTGTGGCTGGCTCACGACGACTCCGGCTTCTACCGCGGCGTCTACGAGTGGGACGGGGCGGAGGCAGCCGAGGCGTACGCCCGTGCGCTGTGGCGGGTGCTCGAGCTGGTGAGCGCGAGGGGCTGCATCCGCTACCGCGTGATTCCGGACCTGCGGCGCGACGATCTGCTGGCCGACACTCGCGTGCTGGACCCCGTCGAGCCGGCCGATGAGAGGTCATGGTGGCGGTTGATCGACGCGGCCTGAGGGAGCCGGTGGATGTGCTGGTCGTCGGTGCTGGGCCGACCGGACTGGCCGCGGCACTTCAGGCCCAAGGCCACGGTGCCACAGTGCGGGTGGTGGAACGGCGGACGGAGGCGTTCCGGCCGTCGCGCGCGATGATCATGCATCCGCGCACACTGGAATGTCTGCGCCCTCTCGGAGTGACCGGCGAACTGCTCGACAGGGCAGACATCTCGCCGCGTGCGGAGCTGCATCTGGGGCGCAGACGGATCGGCGTCCAGCTGTCCGAACTGGCGTTGCCCGACACCGCGTTCCCACATCTGGCCCTGGTGCGGCAGATGGATGTCGAAACCGTCCTGGCGCAGGCGCTGACCCATCGCGGCGTCATGGTCGAGCGCGGAGTGGAGTTGGCGGACATTGCGACCGGGGAGGGCGTTGGACGGGCTGTCCTGCGGTCGAGCACCGGAATCGAGGAGGCACCCTTCCGGTTCGTCGTCGGCTGTGACGGGGCCACGAGCACTGTGCGTTCGTTGGCCGGGATCGGCTGGCGAGGTGCTTCGTACCGGCAGGAGGTCGTGCTGGCCGATGTGGAGCTCGGTGGCGAGTTGACCTCGGACGTCCTGCATATCGCCGCCGGGCGCAGCGGTTTGCTGTTCGTGTTCTCGCTCGGCGAGGGCGCGACCTGGCGTGTGCTCGCGACCCGGCCGGTCACCGGGCCGGTCCGCGGCGAGTTCGGGCAAGCCGGCGAAGCGGTCCCGGCAGCGGAGATCCAGCAGTTGATCGACCGGTCGGGCCTCGGCGTCGCCGTACAGGAGTTGCGGTGGTCGGCCAAGGTGCCACTGCAACACCGGCTCGCCGCGTCGTATCGGTATCGGCAGCTGTTCCTCGCCGGAGATGCTGCCCACATGCACTCCCCAGCTGGCGCGCAGGGCATGAACACCGGCATCCAGGACGCGATCAACCTCGGCTGGAAGGTCGCCTATGCAGCGGGTGACGCGCACGCGTACGGCGACCTGCTCGACTCCTATGACCAGGAACGTCGGCCGGTCGCGCGCCGAGTGCTCGCGATGACCCATGCGATCTTCTTCGCCGAGGCGTCGACACATCCGCTTCCTGCCCTGCTGCGCGGAACGTTGGCACCTCTGGCGGCACCCGCCGCCCCACTGCTCCTGCGGCAACGGTGGTTCTTGGCCGAAGTGGTCCGCACACTGTCCCAGCTCCGGGTGAACTACCGGGGCAGCGTCCTCTCGCGGCAGGACACGTCCGCGTCCGGCCAGAAGCTCCAGCCGGGTGATCGGTTGCCGGACGCAACAGTGGTGTGCGACGGGAGCACAGTTCGCTTGCACGAACTCACGGCGACACCCGGCATACATCTCCTGCTGGCCCGCGACGTGGAGCTGTTCGAGGTCCCCGGCGCACGTGTTCACGTCCATCGCTTGACCGGCGGACCCGGCCCGGATGTCGTTGCGGTCCGCCCGGATGGCTACGTCGGCTTCTGTTCCGTCCGCTCCGATCCGGCCCGCCTCAGCGCGTGGCTCCACCTCGTCGGAGCCCGCTGATCTTCAGCGGGCTCCAGCTGGTCGAACTGATGGTCATCGGGTCAGCGTGGGGGTCCGCGGGACGGCCAGGGCGACGGCGAGGACGCCGAGGACGAAGAACGCTCCGGCGCTGATCAGTACGGCGATCGACAGCCAGTCGAGGGCCGGTGCGGTGGCGCCGACGTCTAGCTGGACGTCGATCCCTGCGGTGCCGTCGGGCGTCATCACCACGATGGTCCAGTCACCGCTCTTCACTGCCCATGTGATCGTCTGTACGCCGGAGCCGCTGGCTTGTGTGCGCCAGATGCCGGCGTCGGTGGGTGCTGCGGTGGGCGCCGTACCGGCCCGCTCGATGTACTGGGTGCCGTCCGGGCCGAAGGATCGCACTGTCGAGTAGTTCACGCCGGCGAGGTAGTCGCGCACATCGCTGGAGCGCGCGATGCCGATGAACACCGGCCCGTCGTTTGCCGACTCGACTCGAATCCGGGCGTCACCGATCAGCCGGCGCGGTACTTCGGTCGCCGCGCCGGTGGCGATCGTCAGATTCTCGCTGACCAACGCGTACCCGGAGGTCCGGAGCGCCACGGTGTCCGAGGTCAGGTAGCCCGCCCCGTCACGCTGGGTCTGGTCGAGCCAGACCATCGTGCCGCCGACTGCCAGCCCGACTGCCGAGGCGAGTGCGACCACAGTGCCGAGCACAGTCGTGATCACCCGTCCCGCCGACCACTGCGAGGTCGAGCCATGCTGGGGTGCCGCGGGACCGTGGAACACCGCGGGTGTGCCCCGACCCGGTGCCTGTCCTAGTTGCGTCGCCCCCGGGTCGTCGCCGCCCATGTCGAGCCGGAACGGCGGGTACTCGTCGACCATCAGCGCCGCGTACGCCGCCACCCGCAATGCCCACCGGTTCATCCCGAGGACCAGGTCGAAGATCGAGCGCGGGTAGCGTCCGGTGAAGAGCAGTACGACGGCCGCCATCAGGACCAGCAGTCCGACGAGCCCGGCGCCCCAGGTCCAGGTGTCCGCGTCGGCGTTGGCGGCGAACCATGTTCCGCCACCGATGAAGAACCCGACCACGAGGTAATGCGGGATGGCCAGCAGCCACGACTTGACCAGCGCAAGCCCGCGGGACAGGTGCTCGGGGTACGCGACGTCCAGGTGCGCCGGATAGTCAGGTACGTCGGCGAGCGTGAACGGTGGGTACTTGTCCGTGCCGAGAGCGCCGTACGCGTAGAAGGCCACTCGCCACGTCCAGCGCATCACGCCGACGTTGAAGTCGAAGATCCCTCTCGGATAGCGCCCGGTGAACAGGATCGCGAAGAACGCCACGATGCTCAGTACGGCGAACGCGACCCAGAGCAACGCCAGCACAAGCAGATGTGGGATGACCAGAACCCACTTCACCAGCCACAGCCATCGGTTCAGCCGGTCGTCGAGTAGTCCGTCCACCCGGACCGGATAGGTAGTGCCCATGATTCCTCCCGAGATCGTCTCCCACTTCCAGCCTCCGCTTCAGGTCAGGCATCGACAGGGCCCTGAGTCACGCATGGGGCGGACCTTTGGCAGAGCTGAAGTCAGACGATCAGACGATGTCGCGGCGGGTGGTGACGGCGGTGCCGAGGACGGTGAACACGACGCCGTACGCGGCCAGCAACAGACCGGCCTGCCAGGCCGGTAGGAAGGCCACGTCCGGCTGGTAGGTGTTGGTCAGACCGCCGAAGGCGCCGCCGGGGAAATACTTGAAGTAGTCGCGGATCGTCGGCAGAAGAGAGGCGAAGGATTCGATGACAAGGGAGTAGACGAGCGTTCCGACTACGGCGGCGACCTGGTTGCGGACGAGCGCACCGATGCCGACCCCGATGACAGTGAAGAGGGCGAGACCGAACACGACCCCCAGCAGCGTTGCCGGGATTCCGTTCGCGGTGAGCGACAGGTCGATGTCCTTGGCGCCGAGCCAGGGGACGGCGATCGCGACGGCGACGAGCACGTTGACCGCGCCGAAGGCGAGACCGGCCACTGCGTAGCTGATGACCTTGGCGACTACCACCCGGCCGCGGCGTGGGGTGATCAGGAAGGTCGGGGTGATGGTCTGGTGCCGGTACTCGCCGGTCATTGCGATGATGCCGAGAACCACCGTGAAGACCGCAGCGCTGCCGGCGGAGCTGAACAGCGACTGCTGGCCCTCGGCCGAGGTGAGCGGCAGGCCCGGATTCTGTTCCTGACCCTCGAACGCGATGGGCAGGCTGACGAACAGCGCGGTCATGCCGGCAGCACCGATGAGCAGCCACAGCCACAGCTTTGTGGTCAACAGCTTGGTGAATTCAGCGCCGATCAGCTTGGTCATCGTGACGTACCTCCGCCGGTCAGCGCGAAGAAGATGTCCTCGAGGTCGCTGCGTTCGGTCGTCAGTTCGTGCAGTTCGACGCCCTCGGTGAACGCCACGTGGCCGATCTGGTCGGGTCGCAGGCCCGTCACGACCAGCGCACCGTCGCGGCGGGTCAAGGCGGCATGGTCGCGCAGAGCCGTTGCCAGCCGGTCGAGAGCAGGTCCGCGGACGACCACCGGGCGAGCCCGCGTGTCGGCCAGTTCGTCCAGGGTGCCTTGGCGTACCAGCGAACCTTTGTTGATGAT
Source organism: uncultured Actinomycetota bacterium (assembly GCA_963748245.1). Lineage (GTDB taxonomy): Bacteria > Actinomycetota > Actinomycetes > Propionibacteriales > Kribbellaceae > Kribbella. Next base: position 697,756 of record CAVVIA010000001.1, read on the forward strand.
GACTACGTCGTCGACGGTCTGTTCGACCTCACTGAGCACGTGGCTGGACACCAGGATGGTGTGCCCCTCGGACGCCAGTCGGCGAAGGAACCTGCGCAGCCAGGCGATGCCGTCCGGATCCAAGCCGTTGGCCGGCTCGTCCAGCAGCAGCACCTGCGGGTCACCGAGCACTGCGGCTGCCAAGCCGAGGCGTTGCCGCATTCCGGCGGAGTACTCCCGCACCTTGCGCCGGGCTGCAGGCGCCAACCCGACCAACTCGAGTACGTCGTCCGCGCGGTGTGCCGGGTAGCCGTTGGCCGCGCAGAGCACCCGCAAGTGGTTTCTGGCAGTCCGAGCCGGGTGGAAGCTGGACGCCTCCAGTACGGCGCCGACCGTGCCGGACGGCTGCGGGATGTCGGCGTACCGCAGACCACCGATGGTGGCTGTGCCCGCGGTCGGCGCGACCAGCCCGAGCAGGCAGCGCAGCGTCGTGGTCTTGCCTGCGCCGTTGGGCCCGAGGAATCCGGTGACGCTTCCCGGTGTCACGGTGAAGCTCAGATTGTCGACGGCCCGCACCGTGCCGAACACTTTCGTCAGGCCCGACACGACGATCCGTCCGGCCTCGTCTGTCATGTGATCCACTGCAGGACAACGCCGGCCCATCCACCAGTGCCGAAGGACCCGGGAGGGACCTACTCCCGTCGGCGTTCTCGAGCGGCCGCAGGCCCCCGAGATCAGGACCTTCGGCTCTGCTCTGGTCCGGCGCAGAGGGGTGGAATGGAGTTCGCGCGTACTGCGATCGCGCGGTCGGCAACGCAGGGAGCGAAGGACGGATCATGGAGAGTTCGCGGAAGTTCATCCTCGTCGGGGTCGATGGTGGTTCCGAGAGCCAGGTCGCGTTGCGCTGGGCGGTTGACGCGGCCGCCGCGCGAGACGGCGCGGTGCGGGTGGTGTACGCCTACCTGGACCAGGCTGTCCAGTGGCCGGCGATCGGTGCCGAGGGCTACATTCCCGAACCACAGATGGACCGGTATCAGGCCGAGCTGGACGCCGCGGTCGACGTCGTCCGTGATCGGCTCGGTTACGAGAACGGCTCGGGCTGGCTGGCGCGTGATTCGGCGGCGAACGCGATTCTGCGTGAGGTGTCTGGAGCTGAGTTGGTCGTCCTCGGCTCGCGGGGACACAGCAGGCTCGGGGCCGCCCTGCTGGGGTCGACCGCGACAGCGGTGACCGCCAAGGCGCCCTGCCCGGTGGTTGTGGTGCGCGGTGTTGCCGCGGCCGGTCCGGTACTGGTTGGCACCGACGGGTCTGCCGATTCCGAGGCAGCTGTTCTGTTCGGCTTCGAGGAGGCGGCCCGATCCGGCGAACGCCTGGAGGTCGTCTACTGCTGGCAGCCACTGGCTCGTCAGGAGGCGGCGATCGAGGATACGGCGGAGCTGCTTCGGAACTGGTTGGCCGAGAGCCTGGCGCCGTACCGGGACAAGTTCCCGGGGGTGCAAGTCCGGGCTGAGATCGAGGAGGGCCGGCCGGCCGCCGTACTGGCGGAACGTAGTAGCGCCGGCTCGATGGTCGTAGTCGGATCCCGTGGCCGCGGCGGCGTCAAAGGCCTCCTGCTCGGATCGGTCAGCCAGAGCCTGCTGCACCTCGCGACCTGCCCGATCGCCGTCGTCCGGCCGCTGAAGGAACAGTGACGAGCACTCGTCCCACGGTCAGCTGCCGGCCGTTCCCGGCTCGCTGCGCCTGACGTGCTCGTCGAAGAACGCCAGGACTCTATGCCAGGAATCCGACGCCGTGGCGGCATCGTAGGTGCGCCATTGATCATTGAAGAAGGAGTGCTTGGCACCCGGATAGACCTTCAGGTCGTGCGGGACACCGGCCGCCGTGAGCTCCGTCTCCAGGACTCCGGCGGCCCTGGTGGTGAAATCCCGGCCCGGCCATGATCCGACGACCGGGCAGAGGCGGCGGATCGCCCGCCGGGGCCTCGGAGCGGCGCCGTAGAACGGCGCGATCGCGTTGAGCCGCTGATCGCTACAGGCCCAGGTCAAGACGATGGAGCCGCCCAGGCAGAAGCCGATGGCGCCGATCCGGTCGGCGTCGACGTCGGGACGGGTGCCCAGGCGACCGAGCGCGTCCTTGAGGGCCGGCACGCCGTAGTGGTCGAGATTGCCGGCCATCGCGCCGGCGAACATCCGCGCCATGCACACGGCGCGATTGCGGCCCTCGAACAGGTCGATGCCGAACGCGGCGTACCCCTCAGCCGCGAACCGCCGGCAGATGTCGCGGATGTTGTCGTTGAGCCCGAAGGCCTCATGGATGACCACCACCCCCGGAAACGGTCCCGAACCGTCGGGAAGAGCCAGATAGGCAGTGTCGGGCGTCTCCGTCGTCATTGCTCCAGTGTGCTCCGCATCACGGCTCGACGGGGTGGCATTCGTAGCGCTCGACGAGCTTGAACGGCTGGCGGTCGATGGATGCCTCGTTGCGCCAGGTGATGGTGTGCGCGTCGGCGATGTGCCAGAACAGCCGGATCCGGACGGGCGGGTTGCCGATGCTCTCGAAAGTGAGCAGATCGCCGTCGATCCAGCCGCGCATGACCTCGGTGTGTCCGTAGTTGTCGGCCACTGTTGCGCGGTACTCCTGCGCGGCCGGATCCCAGCCGGCCACCCAGTGCAGGTGCCAGCGGAGGACGAACGTGCCGTCGGTGAGGTACTGGTCCTGCTGGTAGTTGCCGACGATCCACAGGCCGTCCTGGATCAGCTCGTGACGGCCCTCCCCGACAGCCGTCATAGGGGGACTGCCTGGTCCCATCCCGCCCGCCTGGATCGTCCCGGTCCAGGTGATGTCGCGATGGAAGCGGGCGAGATTTCGCATCTCGGTACCGGCCTCGAGTGGTCGTGGTACGGCGGTGATGTCAATCGTCATGGTGGGTCTCCTGGTACTTGCGTCAACGAACGACCGCTACCGGGCAAGGTGGGTGGTGCTCAGCACACTCGGCCACTCGCGTGGCGAGCAGGGCCAGAGGCCATGAGGGAAAGGGGCTATCGGCCCTGCAGCCGGGCGTTGTGCAGCAGTGGAATAGGTATGCGACGAGAGATGCGGGGTGGCAGGGCCGGCCGGGCCAGCTTCTGGGCTTGCGGTCCGCACCTGCGGACGACGCTCCCGCGTCTCTCGTCCAGCCTGGTCAGCTGGGGGATGCGGTGATAGGGGCCCGTAACTCCAGCACGGTGCCGTGCGGCTCGTTGGAGGACAGCCGCACGGCACCCCCTAACGCTTCAGCACGTTGGCGGAGATTGCGCAGACCGCTCTGCCGGTCGGTGGCCCCGATGCCGATGCCGTTGTCGGAGATCCGGGCGATGACTTCGCCGGCGGCTACGGTGACCTCGACGACGACTTCGGTCGCCTGCGCGTGCCGGACGACATTGGACAGCGACTCCCGGATCGCGGCGAGAATCTGCGGCCGAACAGGCGTCGGTACGGCGGTGTCGAGTGGGCCGGTGCAGATGAGTCGAGGCCGGAATCCGAGTGGTTCGGCGTACTCGGCGACCAGGGCCTGCACGTCCGCCCGTAACGAGCTCTGGTCCGGCTGGTGGTGGAGTTCGAAGATCGCGGCACGTAGATCGCGGATCGTGGCATCGATGTCCTCGACGGCTCGGCTGATCCTCTCCTGGGCCTCGGGCTTCAGCCCGCGGTGCATTCCCTGGAGCTGCAGGCCGGTGGCGAACAGCCGCTGGATCACCAAGTCGTGCAGGTCGCGAGCGATCCGGTCGCGGTCGTCGAGGACCGCGATCACTGACCGGTCCCGTTGTGCTTGGGCGCGTTCGAGAGCGAGCGTGGCCTGGTTGGCGAACATCCGGACCAGGTCGGCGCCGACGGTGACTTCGCTGAGCGCACCGTGCTCGGCGGCGACGACGAGAAGGCCGCCGGGGCTGCTGCTGCCCGGTGGCAGCGGGGCGATGATCGCCCGGCCGAGGGTCTCGAGTTCGGGGAAGCCGGTGAGCGCGCCGAACTCTTTGAGCAGCTGGGCCAGGTCGTCGACGAGCACCTGCTGATCGCCGCCCAAAAGGTTCGCGATCATCGGAAGGTCGGTGCGAAGTCGCCGGCCGACGTGGCCCTGGAAGACGGCCGAACCGTCGACCGCCTCGACCACGAGCTCGTCCTCGTCCAGCAGCATCACCGCGCCGACGGCGGAGCCGGAGACCTCGCGGGCTCGCCGGGCGATCAGCCGCAGAGCGTCCTCGGGTTCGAACTCGCCGAGCATGAATTGGGTGATCTCGGCGGTGACCTCGTGCCAGCGGCGTCGGCGTTCGGTGTCGGCGTACAGGCGGGCGTTGTCGATGACGACGCCGGCCGCAACCGCCAGTGCTGTGACGGTGCGTTCGTCGTCCTCGGTGAAGTCGGCGCCGCCGGCCTTCTCGGTGAGGTAGAGGTTGCCGAAGGCATGTTCGTGGGTGCGGATCGGTACGCCGAGGAAGGACTTCATCGGTGGGTGGTTCGGCGGGAACCCGAACGATCGCGGGTGCTCGGCGAGGTCGTTCAGCCGAAGCGGCTCGGGATAGTCGATCAGCAGACCGAGGATGCCATGGCCCTCCGGATAGCGGCCCGATCGCGGCGATCTGTTCGTCGGTGACGCCGCGGGTGATGAACCGCACCAGCCGCTTGCCGTCGTGGCCGACACACCGAGGGCGCCGTAGCGGGCGCCGGCGAGTTCGCAGGCGGCGGTGACGATGCGGTCGAGGGTGCTGGTCAGGTCAAGATCGGCGCCGATGCCGACCACCGCGTCGAGCAGCGCCCGGAGACGTTCCTGGGAGTCCATGATCTCGTCGACACGGCCCAGCAACTCCTGCAGCAGGGCGTCCAGGCGGACCCGCGACAACCCCGCGAACTCCAACGCACCTTCGTCCCATGTCCTCGGCTTCTCCGAGCTCCCACCCATGGCCCCACCGTACGGGAGTCCGACTGCCGATGTGAACCGACTTGGCCATACTCAGCGACTCTGCTTTCACCGAGAGTGACCTACCCGAGCAGCCGAAGGGCTACCCTGACAGGCAGTGCCGCCATACCCGACCGGAAGGCAGTATGACGATCAAGGTTTTTCTGCTGGACGACCACGAGGTGGTCCGCCTCGGCCTGCGGCAGTTGCTCGAGACCGAGCCGGACATCGAGGTGATCGGCGAGGCTGCCACCGCGGCGCAGGCGATCGCCCGGGTACCGGCGCTGCAACCGGATGTCGCGTTGCTCGACGTCCGGTTGCCGGACGGTGACGGGATCACGGTGTGCCGGGAGATCCGGACGGCGATGGACACGCCGCCCGCCTGTTTGATGCTGACGTCGTTCTCGGACGACGAAGCGCTGTTCACCGCGATCATGGCGGGTGCCGCGGGTTACCTGCTGAAGCAGGTGACCGGAACCGACCTCCTCGGTGCGGTACGACGCCTCGCGGCCGGGGAGTCCTTGCTGGATCCGGCGATGACGACCGCGGTGCTGGAACGGCTGCGGCATCCCGCCGAGGACGACGAGGATCCCAGGTACAAGTCGCTCACGGAGCAGGAGCGGCGGATTCTCGAGGAGATCGCGGTCGGCAAGACGAATCGCCAGATCGCGCAAAGCATGTTCCTTGCCGAGAAGACCATCAAGAATTACGTGTCCGGCCTCCTCCGCAAGCTGGACATGGAGCGCCGTACCGAGGCCGCTGTCTATGCGGTCGAACGGACGAAGCGACGGCCGCGCTGAGTGCACAGCAGCTGGCTCTACACTGTCGCTCACCAAGGACCAAGGTCACTCGCCATACTGTGCTGTGCTGGTGATTGGCGACCCGTGGGTGGACGCATTCGGCCCTGAAAGATGGGACCGTCGGCCCTGATGCAGGGACAGGTCGGGCGGTGAGGGTGTAGGTGTGGAAGCTCTCGAGACCGTTCCTTCGGAAGCCGGGCCGACCGCTGCACAGGTGTTGGGGGCGTCGCATCTTGGCAAGCGGTTCGGGGATCGGATTGCGGTCGACGATGTGAGCTTCGAGATCGCGGCGGGGGAGACGTACGGGCTGCTGGGGCCGAACGGGGCCGGTAAGACCACGACGATCCGCCTGGTCTGTGGCCTGCTGCGGCCGGACGCCGGTGAGGTCGTGATCGCGGGCCGGCGCGTCAGTACGACGGATACCTCGGCAAAGCGGTACGTCGGCTATGTGCCGCAGGAGATCGCGCTCTACCCCGATCTGACCGCGCGGGAGAACCTGCGCTTCTTCGGGCGCCTCTACGGACTGCACGGCAAGGCGTTGAACCACAGGGTCGGCAAGGTCCTGGAGTTGATCGGCTTGTCAGAGCGAGGGCGCGATCGGGTCGAGTCGTTCTCGGGCGGGATGAAGCGGCGGCTCAACATCGGCGCCGGATTGCTGCACGAACCAACTTTGCTGGTCCTGGACGAGCCGACCGTGGGTGTGGATCCGCAGAGCCGGCACGCCGTGATGGAGAGTGTCCGGTCCTTCGGCGCCGCCGGGATGGCGGTGCTCTACACCACGCACTACATGGAAGAGGCCGAGCGGTTGTGCGACCGGGTCGGCATCATCGACCACGGCCATCTGGTTGCCGAGGGCACCCGTCGTGAGCTGGTCGCGAAGCTCGGCGAACACGACCGCATCCAGCTCTCCGCCACCGGCGACCTCGGCGTCCTGGCAGATCGCTGCCGCACCATGGAAGGGATCGACGGTGCAGACGTGAAGGACGGCCAGGTCCAGCTGCTCGCCCGCGACGGGCGCCGCGTGCTGCCCGCGGTCCTCGAGGCCGCGGAGCGGATCGGTACGCCGGTCCGATCGGTCGAGGTGGCCGAGCCCGACCTGGAGGCGGTGTTCCTGCACTTGACCGGCACCGCCCTGCGGGAGTAATCGTGCCCGCCGCGATCGTGATCGCCGTCAAGGATCTGCGCCAGCGCTTCCGGGACCGGTCGGCCCTGGTCCTCGGCTTCGTCGCGCCCATTCTCGTCGCCGGCCTGATGAGCTTCGCCTTCTCCTCGGTGGAGGCGTTTCACGCCGACGTCGCGCTGGTGGACAACGACCGCGGCCAGATCGCCGTCGCCTTGCGTACGGCGCTCACCAGCCCCGAGCTGTCCGACGTGCTGACCGTCAGGCCGAGCGAGAACGAGCAGCAGGCCCGCCAACTGGTGGACAACGGCGAGGTCGGTGCGGGTTTGGTCATCCCCAAGGGATTCAGCGCAGCGGCCATCGGTGACGAACCGGTCGGTCTCACCGTTCTCGGCAGCCCGGACAACCCGCTGCAGGCCCAGGTCGCCCGCGCGATCGCCGACGCCTATGTCGCACAGCTCAACGCCGACAGGCTCTCGGTGCACGCAGCGCTGGCCGCTGGTGTGCCGCCGGCCCGGACCGAGGAGCTGGCCAAGGCGGTAGCCGGCCTGAGATTGCCCGAGTCCGTCGAGGAGCGGCCGACAGGTTACCGGCAGCTGACGACGGCCAGCTACTACGCACCCGCGATGGGCATCATGTTCGTCCTGTTCGCGATCGGATTCACCGCCCACGGGTTCTTCGCCGAACAGCGTGCCAGCACGCTCGAGCGGATCAGCGCCGCGCCGGTCGGTCGCGGCGCCGTGCTGCTGGGCAAGTCACTCGCCGCGTTTGCGTACAGCGTAGTCAGCCTGACCAGTCTGGCTGTGGTGACGTCACTGGCGTTCGACGCGCAGTGGGGCTCTCCGATCCCGGCCTTTGCGCTGATCATGGCGATGTCGGCGGCGTTGGTCGCACTGACAGCTCTGGTGATCGCGGTGTCGCGGACGGAGCGGCAGGCGGACGGGATCGCCATGATCATCACCTTCGCCCTGTTGCTGCTCGGCGGGAACTTCGTGCTGATCAGCCAAGCGCCTGAGATCCTGCGCAAGCTGGCGCTGCTGACACCCAACGGCTGGGCCTTGCGTGGCTTCACCGACCTCGCCACGGGTGCTGCCGCGACGAGCGCCGTACGACCTGTTCTCGCCATCCTCGGCATGGCCGCGGTGATCGGCGTACTGGCTGCGGCCATCGGCCGCTGGAGGGCTGCGTCATGACTGCATTTGCCGTGGCCGACGCCTCGCTGCGCAGGATGCTTCGCGATCGGACCGCGCTGTTCTTCATCGTGCTCCTGCCTGTTCTCGTCATCGCGATCATCGGCACGGTGGTCCAGAACCCCGGTGGGTTCCGGATCGGCGTGCTCGCCGGGCAAAGCTCCGGGCAGCCTCTGGCTGCTGCTCTGGTGGAGGATCTCGCGGCGGTAGGCCCGGTCCACACCCTGACGGATGAGGAGACCGCGCGTGCGGCGTTGCGACGCGGTGAGCTGGACGCGGTCGCTCTGATCCCGGACGACCTGGACACGACGCTGTTGCGGGGCGACGATGTGGCGATACCTGTGCTGGCCGGTGGTGCGGAGTCGACGCAGGCCGCTGTACGGTCCGCACTCTCCGCCGCCGTGGCGCGGCACGCCGAGCGGGTCCAGGCGGCCGCCTTCGCGGCCCGCACGACGGACAGCACTGTGGCAGAGCAGTTGCCCAGGGCCACTGCCCTGCAGCAGGTGACTCCGCGCATCACGGTGAAGACCGAGAATGTGGCCAGTGGCAGCGACTATCTGCCACTGGGGTTCGGGTACAGCGCACCGACGATGCTGGTGCTCTTCGTGTTCATCAATGCTCTGGCCGCCGGGGCCGCGATCGTGCAGACCCGCCAGCTCGGCATCCACCAACGGGCGCTGGCGGCGCCGATCCGCGCGCGGACGCTGGTTCTTGGTGAAGCCCTGTGCTGCTTGACGTTCTCGCTCTTGCAGTCGGCGCTGATCATCGGCACCGGTTCACTCCTGTTCGGCGTCGCCTGGGGCAACCTGCCGGCGGCGATCGCGCTGGTTGTCACCTGGGCACTCGTCGGCACCGGTGCCGGTATGCTGAGCGGCGCCATTTTCAAGACGCCGGACCAGGCGTCGGCGATCGGGCCTGTCGTCGGCATCGCCTTCGCCATGCTCGGCGGCTGCATGTGGCCACTCGAGATCGTCCCGGACGCGGTCCGCTCACTCGGTCACGCGACACCGCACGCCTGGGCGGTGGACGCCTGGATCACCCTGCTGTCCCGCGCGGGTGGTATCACCGACATCGGCACCGAACTGGCCGTCCTCGCCGGATTCGCCGTGGGCATGCTGGCCCTGGCGACAACCGTCCTCCAGCGCAGGCTCAGCAGCTGACGTCCCCTACCCCTGCCGTTGGCTCGGGATCCGGTTTCGCCAGCCTGGCGTTCGCAGGGACAGGTAGCAGACGCCGGCGACTGGGATCGGCGCCCAGAACTGGAAGAGGCGCCAGGACACGACGCCGAGTACGGCGATGCCGGCGGGGACTCCGAAGCCGATCAGGCTGGGGATAAGGACTCCTTCGATGATGCCGAGCCCGCCAGGAGTGAACGGCAGGATGGCCAGTAGACAGGCGATGCAGTAGGCGAGCAGCAGAGCTACCGGTTCCATCGCGTGTCCGTAGGCGGCCAGGAACACCCAGAGCGCCGCCGCGTCGAGCAGCCAGTTCGCCGTCGGCCAGAGCACGAAGGCCGATCGCACGTCTCGGTCGGTGAGCAGCGTCTTCAGTTGATTCGCTACCGCCTGAACCCTGGGTCGCAGCCTGCGCGGGAACCGGTGCAGGGCGAATCGGAAGGCGCGCTTGGCCGGCTCAGCCAGCCGTGACCGCTCCCGGATCGCCACCGCGGCGCAGAGCGCGATCGCCGCGCCGCTCAGAAGGATGATCAGGTACAGAGCGGTCGGCCCGTACAGCACCACTGCCGGGATGAGAGCCACCCAGAACACCGCCGCGAGGGACAGCCACGCGCCGACACCCTCGGCGGTGATCGCGGCGGTCACGTCTTTCACACTCGCACCGCCTGACACCAACAGCCGGAAGCGCAGTGCCGTCGCGGTCGCCCCACCGCCCGGGACGACATGACTGACGCCGAAGCCGGTGAGGTCCGACCGGAGGATCCAGCTGAATCGCAACGGGCTGTTGCGCAGCACACTGCGGGTGAACAGCGAGTAGCAGACCAGGCTGGCGCTCTCCAGAAGGATGCCCACCGCAACCCACCACGGCCTGATCTCGCCGAGCAGGTCCAGCGACTGCTGCGTTCCTGCCAGTTTGGGGAGGACGAAATAGTCCACTACCGCGATCAGCACCAGCAGTCCGGCGGCACTGCGCAGCCAGGCGCGCATGATCGAGCCTCTCCGCGCCGGCTTTGCTTGAAGCGGAGCGGCCGGGGCCGTCGGCTCAGCAGCCGGCGACGACTGGCGAGTCATCGACGGTGCTGTCGGCGATGCCCGGCCTGGGCCAGGTGCCTGCGGCCATGGCTTCTCCTCCCGCTCATCGTGTGTCTTTCCCGGCGGGTCGGCCAACCGCCCATTCGAGCGTCTCCTGGCTGAACACCGCGGTGCAGGGCCGCCCGGCCCCTCCGGCGCGGCCGAAAGTCCTGCCACGCAAGACCTTGAGCGCTTAGCGCGCCGCCGGCAGGCCGAAGCGGGCGTCGTCGGTTCGGATGGTGGTCATCGTGTGCCTCCGTTCGTGGTTGCCGGCAGGGGGCGTAGCCGTACGGCGGTCAACTTGTACTCCGGGCAACCGGTCACGTCGTCGCCGAGCGATGAGGTGAGTTCGTTGACGCCGGCCGCGGGGAAGTGGAAACCGGAGAACACCTGCCCGGGCGCGAGTTCCGTGGTGATGTGTGCCGGGAGCACGGTTTGACCGAAGCGGCTGGTGATCTCGACGGGATCGCCGTCGCGGAGTCCGAGTGCGGCGGCGTCGGACGGCTCCACGTCCAGTGGTTCGTCGGCGCGCAGTTGCACGTTGGGTGTCCGGCGGGTCATCTCTCCCGAGTTGTAGTGTTCGGCCCGCCGGCCGGTGACGAGGATGTAGGGGAACGCAGCCTCGGGCTCGGCTCCCGGGGGGAGATACGGCCTGGCCGCGAGATGTGCACGCCCGTCCGCGGTCGCGAAACCGTGGAGGTACAGCGTCGCCCGGCCGGGGTCGTCCGCGGCCTCACACGGCCAGTGCAGTGCGCCGTCGGCGTCGAGCCGCTGCTCCGAGATACCACCGAACAGCGGTGCGACTGCGGCGCATTCGGCGAGAGCAGCGGCCGGCGTGGTGCAGCCGAGGTCAATGCCGAGGCGGGCGGCGACCTGCTGGAAGACCTCGAGATCGGTGCGTACGCCGTCCGGCGGCTCCACGACTCGGCGGACGCGCTGGAACCGCCGATCGAAGTTGACGAAGGTGCCGTCCTTCTCGAGCCAGGACGCGACCGGGAACACCACGTCCGCGGCCTGTGCTGTCGCGGACAGGAACAAGTCGTTGCAGATCACCAGAGGACAGCCATCGAAGGCCGCGCGTACCGCGGCTGTGTCGGGATCGGTGGTCAGCACGTCCTCACCGACCACCCACAACGCGTCGAGCCGGCCCTGTCGCGCGGCGTCGAACATCTGCGGGATGCGCAACCCGGGCGTACCCGGCAACGAGGTGTGCCAAGCTGCCTCGAACCGTTGCCGAACGGTGTCGTCGGCGACCTTCTGATAGCCGGGATAGAGGTCGGGCAGGGCGCCCATATCGCAGGCTCCCTGCACGTTGTTCTGCCCCCGCAGAGGGTTGACACCCCCGCCGGTGGCGGTGCCGACGGCGCCGCGGAGGATGGCCAGGTTCGCCAGCGTGCGGACGCCGTCGGTTCCGTGCAGATGCTCGGTGACACCGAGGCCGTAGAAGATCGCCGGGGCCGTCGCGCCGCCGTACAGGTGCGCAGCTGCCACCAGGTCGTCAACCGGTACTCCGGTGAGGTCGCGGACCCGATCGGGTGGGTAGTCACCGACCAGATCGCGCAGTTCGTCGTACCCGGTGGCCCGATCCTGCAAGAAGGCCTGGTCGACCAGGCCGTCCCGGATCAGCAGGTGGGCCAGACCGTTGAACACAGCAACGTTCGTGCCCGGCCGGGGACGCAGGTGTACGTCGGCGTGCCGGGCCAGCTCGGTCCGTCGCGGATCGATCACGACCAGCCGTGCGCCGTCGATGACGCGCTGCAGGATGCGTGACCCGACCACCGGGTGGGCGTCGGTCGGGTTGGCGCCGGCCAGCAGGATGGCGTCGCACCGGTCCAGGTCGTCGAACGTGTTGGTCCCGCCGCCGAGTCCGAACGTCGCCGCCAGGCCGGCCGCCGACGGTGCGTGGCAGAGCCGGGCGCAGTTGTCGACGTTGTTGGTGCCGATCGCGACGCGGGCGAACTTCTGGATCAGGTAGTTCTCCTCGTTGGTGGCACGCGCCGACGAGATCACCGCGAAGGCGTCGGGGCGACGCAGCGCGCGCAGGTGCCCGGCGACGAGGTCGAGGGCCTCGTGCCACGACACCGGGACGAGCTCGCCGTCACGTCGTACCAGTGGCGTGCGAAGCCGGTCCGGTGAGCTGACGAAGCCGTGGGCGAACCGCCCCTTCACGCAGGCATGGCCGCGATTGACGGAGCCGTCCGAGACCGGTCGGACGGTGACGATCTCGTGGTCGCGGGTCGCGACGTCGAGGGTGCAGCCGACTCCGCAGTACCCGCAGGTGGTCCGGGTCCACCGCTCGATCGGCCGCAGGTCGAGCAGGCCCGGCTCGGACAAGGCGCCGGTCGGACAGGTATCGACGCAGGCTCCGCAACTGACACAGTCCGAGTCGGACCAGAGGCCACCGGTTCCCGGCGCGACGACTGTGTCGGGGCCACGTCCGGTCAGCGTCAGCGCGAAGGTGCCCTGGATCTCCGAGCACGCGCGAACGCAGCGGCCACAGGCGATGCACAGGTCGCGATCCAGCTTGACGTAGGGGTGTGAGTCATCGACTCCGCGTGGGCCGCTCAGCAGTGGCAACGTCTCGGGGGTGATGCCCAGTTGGTCGCAGAGCCGAACCAGCTCACTGCGGTCGGCGGGCACGTCGAGGGCTCGGGCAGGCAGCCCCGCGACAACGGCGGCGAGTGCGTCCCGGCGCCAGGATTCGCCGGCCGCAAGCCCGATCCGGACACCGTCGCGGGCGGGTGTACTGCAGGCGGCCACCGGTCCGTTGCCGTCGGCATCGACCAGGCAGACGCGGCAGGACCCGGCCGGTGTCAGCCGGTCGTCGTGACACAGGGTCGGCACCGACTGTCCGGCGGCCCGGATCGCCTCCAGCAGGGTCGATCCGGGCCGGACCTCGACGGGCGTCCCGTCGACGAATACGTGGATCATCTCCATCCCTCCAAACCGTAGACCTCGACCACGCTGCGGATCGCGGCTGGGACCCGCCTGCCGAACGCGCAGAGGCTTCCGGACGCCAACGTCCGCAGGACATCGCTGCGCGCCCGCACGACGTCGGTGGTGGCGTCCAGGTCTGCCAGCCGGAGCCCGCGGCTGGTGCCGACGCGGCACGGTGAGCATTCGCCACAGCTCTCGGCCGCGGCGAACCGCCAGATGTGACGCAGTACGTCGGCGCCGGTGAGCCGGTCGTCGAAGGCGACGATGCCGGCGTGACCGAGTGCCGCGCCCCGCGACGACAAGGCGGCCTCACTGAGTGGTAGATCGAGATCATCCGGGCTGAGGAATCCGCCCAACGGTCCGCCGACCTGGATCGATCGCAGGACAGCACCGTCGCGGAGGCCGCCGCCGAGGTCCTCGACCAGGTGGCGCACCGGTGTGCCGATCTCCACCTCGTAGGCACCGGGCCGGGCGAAGCGTTCGGACAGACACGCAACCACGGTGCCGTTCTCCTCGGTGGTGCCGAACCGGGCATAGGCCGCGCCGCCGTGCCGGATGATCCACGGGACGGTGGCGAGAGTCTCGACGTTGTTCACCACGGTCGGTCTGCCGTCGAGGCCATGTTCGACCGGGTACGGCGGACGCGGTCGCACCACCCCACGCAGACCCTCGACGGCGTTCAGCAGCGCGGTCTCCTCGCCGGAGACGTACGACCCGGCCCCGGACTCGACGCGCACGTCGAGCGTGCGGCCGCTGCCGTGCACGTTCCGGCCGAAGTGGCCGTCGGCGTACGCCCTGCCGATCGCGGACTCGACCCGTTCGCGCGCCCGCGGATACTCGGCCCGGATGAAGATCACGGCCTGTTCTGCCTCCACCGCGAAGGACGCCAGTGCGAGGCCTTCGAGCACCCGGGCCGGATCCCACTCCATCAGCAGCCGGTCGACGTACGACCCCGGGTCTCCTTCGTCGCCGTTCGCGATCACCACTCGTGGTGGCGGATACTGCCTGGCGGCAGCCCACTTGCGTGCCGCGGGGAACGCCGCGCCGCCGCGGCCGCGCAACCGCGCTGCGTCGACCTCGGCCAGGACGTCGGCCGGATCGGACCTGCTGACGACCTCGGGCCAGACCGACCAACCGCATTCTCCGGCGACGAGCCCAGCCGTCACCACGGGCTGCGGGCAGGCCGCTTGCACGGTGATCGGTGGATCCTGACGTGGTCTTGTGCCGGTGAGTTGCTCGGCGAGGTCCTGGCCGGCGCAGACCTTGTCGCCGTCCAGCGCGGCTGGTCCGGCATAGCAGTAGCCGAGACAGCGGACTTCCTGCAGGGAGACCTCACCGTCGTCCCGACACGTGTCCACGGTGGTGCCCAGGGCGGCCTCGACCTCGGCGACATGGGTTGCGGCGCTGGCGGCCGTGCACGCGGCCGCACCGCAGACACGGACATGACGCTGCCCGCGCGGCGCGGTGAAGTCGGCGTAGAACGTCGCCGGTCCGCTGCCCGCGGCGGCCGGCAGGCCGTTGTCCGTCGCGAGTTGCCGTGCCGGTGTCTCGTCTCCGGCCAGTAGGCGAGCCCGGACGGCACCGAGATCCCGGCCGAATCGGTCCGCGTAGCGGTGCAGTGGGTCGGTCTTCCAGTCGCCCATCGCCGTACTCCTTTCAACCTGTCACAAGGGTGATGGCGGCGAAGTAGACCGCGATCGAGAGAAGGTCCTGGATCACGGTGGCCAGTGGGCCGGATCCGAATGCCGGGTCCTGACCGAAGTGGCGGAACAGCCACGGCAGCGCCATCGCGATCATCGTGGCCATCGATGACGCGGCGAAGACGGCCAACGCAACGGCCAGGGCTACCGGGGCGTCGTGCCAGAACAGCCAGATCACCGGTATCGACAGTGCTCCCAGCAGGGTGCCGACGACGAGTCCGGTGATCGTCTCGCGGATCACCACGCTTCGGATTCCGACCCCGACCGACAACCCGCGGATCACCAGGGCCTCGGTCTGGGTGCCGACTGCGTCGGCGATGTAGACGACGCCGGGGATGAAGAACGCGATCAGGACATTGCGTTCCAGCACGCGTTCGAAGGAGCCGACGATCCCGGCTGCCGCCAAGGCGCCGGCGAGTCCGAGCAGCAGCCAGGGCAGTCGATGCCACAACCGATGTGAGACCGGTTCGGTGCTGGCCGTCCTGGCAGCGGCGGTGGTTCTGAGGAAGCCGCCGAGCCGGGCCAGGTCCTCCTCGTGCTCGGCCAGCAGTACCGTGAGCAGCCGTTGCGGAGGGATCAGACCACCGAACCTGCCGGTCAGGTCGACGACCGCGAGGCCGGGCTCACCATGATTCACCGCCTGCCAGGCAGCCTCCTCCTGATCGGTGCCGGGGCCAACGGTCGGTGGATCCGGGTCCATCACGGTTCGCAGCGGAGCACTCGGATCGGCCGTCAGCAGGCGCTCGATGGTGACGACGCCGATCAGCCGCTCACCCACACAGACCGCGATGACGGACGCGCTGTCGAAACGGCGACCGATCAGCCCACGCAGTACCTCACCGGCCGGCTGGTCGGGACCGGCGATCGGTACGGCGCTCGACGCATGTTGCGCGGCGGTCTCCAAGAGTTCGGCCCGGTCAGGCAGCCGGACCCCGGTCACGATCACGGCTGCCTCCTCGACTTGCGGACACGCCGGATCGCCACGACCACGCCAGGGAGAATCGCGAAGCCGACGGCCACGGCGAGTTCGGCCAACGACAGCGCCTGCAGGCTGAGCAGCTCGCGCAGCGGCGGAACGAACAGCGGTCCGACCTGGGCGAGCAATGCGCCCACGACAGCCACGTCGAGGAACCGCAGGCGGCGCTCACCGTCCGGACGGGGCCGGCGCAGCGCGATGGCGACACCCAGTTGGGCCACGCCGAGAACGACGTACGTCATCGTCTGCCAGGGTGCTCCGGCGGAGTCGGCCCAGAGGGCGGCGGCGAGAGTCACGGCGGTGATCAGTGCACCGGTCCAGGCGACTCGTTGCCAGAGGCCGGCACCCAGGACCTGTTCGTCCGGCGAACGCGGTCCGCGCCGCATCGCCTTCGGATCTGCGGGTTCGGCTCCGATGGCGACGCCCGGCAGGCCGTGGGTCAGCATGTTGATCCAGAGGATCTGGGCGGGCAGCAGTGGTGCGGCGAGTCCGAGCAGCGGGCCGATCAGCATCACCAGGACTTCGGCCAGCCCGCCGCTGAGCGCGTAGCGCAGGAAGGTGCGCACGTTGGTGTAGATCCGGCGGCCTTCCTCGATCGCGGCGACGACTGTGCCCAGGTCGTCGTCGGTGAGGATCAGGTCGGCCGCCTGCCGGGCAACCTCGGTGCCGTCCTTGCCCATCGCGACGCCGATGTCGGCTCGCCGTAGTGCGGGAGCGTCGTTGACCCCGTCACCGGTCATGGCGACCACGTGCCCCTGGTGCTGCCAGGCGCGCACGATGTCGAGCTTCTGCTCCGGCCGGATCCGGGCGAACACCCGGCCGTCTGCCGGGTCGGCGCCACCGTCGATGTCGGTGCCGGTGACGACGGCGTCGGTGTGCAGGCCGACCCGTTCGGCGACTGCCCGCGCTGTGCCCGGCGCATCTCCGGTGATCAGCAGGACGTCGACTCCAGCTTCGCGGAATGAGGTGATGACTTCTGGGGCGTTGTGCCTGACCGGGTCGGTGAGCGCCACCAGGCCGACGAGTCGCAGGCCGTCTTCGGTCCGGCTGGTGCCAGGCTGGCAGGATCCGGTCGGCGACTGCGAGCACCCGATAGCCGTCCGCCGACAGCTCTGCCGCGACCGCCCGCGCTGTGGCGATGTCGCCGTACGGCGTGACCGCCGGATCGAGCATGATCTCGGGTGCGCCCTTGCCGACAGCCAGTTCGCCGTCGTCCCCGGGCATGCGGTGGAAGGTGGTCATACGCTTGCGGACGCTGTCGAACGGTATTTCGGCGATCCTCGGGTAGGCCTCCCGCAAGGGCTCCGGATCGGTTCCGCCACGATGGGCCAGGGTGAGCAGAGCCGCCTCGGTGGGATCGCCGAGCGGCAGCCAGTCTGGCTGGTCCGGTCCGGGTGGCCGCAGGTCGGCGTCGTTGCACAGCACGATGTCCCGGAGCAGCGTTGCCGGCGGTTCGGCGTCGCCGAGCGGGACCAGTCCGCCGGCGGGGGAGTATCCGTTGCCGCTAGCAATGAATTCGCCGTGCTCGGTCCAGGTACGCTCGGCCAGCATGACGCCTTCGGTCAGGGTGCCGGTCTTGTCCGCGGCCACCACGGTGACCGAGCCGAGTGTCTCGACGGCCGGCAGTTGCCGTACGACGGCCGATCGCTTGGCCATCCGATGCGCGCCGATGGCCAGAGCGAGGGTGACGACGGCGGGCAGGGACTCAGGTACGGCGGCAACGGTCAGGCTGACCGCGGTGACGACCATGTCGGCTGCCGGAAGGCCTCGGAGCAGTCCCGCGACTGCGACGACGCCGGAGAGCCCGAGCGCGACGATGCTGAGGATGCGGCTGAGCGATCGGAGCCGGAGCTGCAGGGGCGTCGGACGCGGGCGTTGGCTGGAGATCAGGCCGGCGATTCGGCCGAGCGCGCTGTCCGGACCGGTCCGGGTGACCACGCCGGAACCCCGGCCGCGGGTGATCACCGTGCCGGAGAACGTCTCTTCGCCGGTGTCCTTCTCGACCGGTACGGACTCACCGGTCAGCGCCGACTCGTCGGCCTGCAGGCGGATCGCGCCGGTCAGCTCGAGATCCGCGGGCACGATGTCGCCGGCCTCCAGCAGGACCAGATCCCCCGGTACGACGTCAGCTGCGGCGATCACGGTCGCACGGCCGGAACGCAGTACTGTCGCGTGCGGTGCGGCGAGTTGATTGAGCGCGGCCAGCGCGCGTTCGGCCCGCAGTTCCTGGACCACTCCGACCGTGGTGTTGAGCACGATGACGATGAGGATCACCGAAAGGTCGGTGAGATCGTGCAGCGTCGCGGTGAGGACGGCGGCACCCAGCAGCAGCAGGATCATGGGGTCCCGCAACTGTGCCAGCACCCGGAAGACCGGAGATGGCGGCTTGGGGGTCGGGATCGTGTTGGGTCCGTGTTCGGCGAGCTGCTGCGCGGCCTCGACGCCGGTCAGGCCGTGGGGAACGGTCAGCTGGACAGTCATCCGAGCTCCTGGTGGTTGTGGCGGCACCGGTGCACTACGGCCGGCCGGCGTCGACTTCGGCCCGCGCCAGGGCGAACGGCTGGATCACCTCGGTGCGCCAGGACTGCGGGTCGCGACGCGGCGGACCGTGGTAGATCTCCCACGGATCGCCGGTGCGGCGGCCGTGTTCGGCTTTCAGCCAGTCGTCCAGCGCCTGGTAGGCGGTGCCTAGTTGGTCGTTGGGCCCGATGTGCCAGACCGCGACGACATGGCCGGCCGGCAGGCTGGACGGCCGAACCTGGGCATCACCGGCGATCGGGCCGGGGACCGGCAGGCCGGCCTCCACCTCGAAGCTGCCGTCCGGCCGGATGTGGTAGCGGGCGAAGGGGAAGCCGCACGATGCGACACCGTGGCGGTGCAGGTATCCGGCGACCCGGTCGAACGCGGTGCCGAACCAGTCGCCCAGCTCACCGTGGCGGAGCGTCGCCCGCACAACAGCCGTCGGCTGCTCGGGCACGGTGCGTGACTCGGGTTGGCGGATTGTGCGCATGGCTCCTCCCTGGTCGCGGGACGCACGCAGCGGTCTCATGATTCGACTCTGGCGACGCTGCGCCATACGACACAGAGTCGAAGGTCCCCACGACGGACCTGTCGTGGCCTGGCCGGTCGTCCGGCGAGCTGGGGACCTTCGGCCCTGTCTGCTGCCCCGGCGGCGCGGCACCGTGGTGATTGCAGGGAGCTGACCGGCTCGCCGGGAGCGGACGGAACAGCAAGTGGCCCAAGGCAACTGGGCGGCCACGAGATTCACCGTCATCAAGACGGGACACCGCATCCCGGCGAGCGGTTGCGTTTCGTGACGAGCCACCGAGGAGTCCGCCATGGGCAGCACCGGGACCAGGAACGGAGAACTGTGGGTGGTGATGCAGGCGCGCCGGCTCGGCTTCGGCCGCAACCCGCTGCGCCGCCACGTCGATCGGATCGAGTCGGCCATCGTCCTGGGCTCGATCCTGGTCGCCTTGCTGATGGTTCCGGGAGCAGCTGCGATCGGGAACGCCGTACGCACCGCGAGCGAACGGGGCGCGGACGAGCGCCGGGCCTCGCTGACGCAGGTACAGGCCCGAACAGCAACCGACACGGAGATGGCGGTGCCTGACGCGCCTGGTCAGGTGGCCTCACGGGTCAAGGTGACCTGGACGGATCCGGCCGGCCGGCCGCACGAGGGAATGACCAGCGTGCCGATCGGGACAAAGGCGGGTAGTGAGCTCACCATCTGGCTCGATCGCTCCGGCGCGATCGCCAAGCCACCTCGCGAGGCCGGCGACAGCGCGGCCATCGGCACCGCGGTCGGCCTGAGCACAGCGATGGTTTCCTGGCTGCTGATCGTCGGCCTCGCCAGGCTGGCCCTCGTACCCCTGAACCGCCGTCGCCTCCGCGACTGGGACCGCGCCTGGGCCGAGACCGCCCCCCGCTGGCGCCAGAGCCAAGGCTGACCGCACCGGTGGGGAGACTGTGCAGGACAGCGGCGAGGGAAGCCACAGTCGCTGTCGCGCCGATCTGGCAGGCACGGTGCGCGGTGGGGGCACCGCCACGTCGTACCTGGCTTCCCTCGCCTACTGTCAGTGGATCGGGCGTGTCAGCGATCTTCAGACCCCGCCGACGAGGTACTCGGTCACGTCAGCGGGCCAGGTAGCCGCCGTCGATGTAGAGCTCGAGGCCGGTGACGAACGAGGCGTCGTCGCTGGCCAGGTAGGCGACACCGGCGGCGATCTCGTCCGGACGGCCGAGCCGGCCCATCGGCGTGAGCTGCGTCATCACGTCCCAGAACGGCGTGTCCCGTGCGCTGTCGAGGATCGGGGTGTCGATGAAGCCGGGATGGATCGAGTTCACCCGGATCCCCTCGGTTGCCCAGTGCAGGGCGGCGTTCTTGGTCAGGGTTCGGACCGCGCCCTTGGCCGCGTGGTAGGCGGGCGACGTACCGAATCCGCCGCTGGTGCCGAAGATCGAGCTGATGTTGATCACCGACGCGTGCCCGGAGGCCTTCAGGTACGGCGCGGCCGTGCGCATCCCGAGGAAGACGCCGGTCTGGTCGACGTCGATGGTGTGCTGCCAGTCCTTCAGGCTGGTTTCCTCGATCGTGGCGAGGTCGCCCATGCCGGCGTTGTTGACCAGGATGTCGATCCCGCCGAACTCCTCGGCGGCCTTGACGCAGGCGGTTTCCCAGTCCGCCTCGCTGGCGACGTCGTGCCGGACGAAGACTGCACGTGCCCCCGAGTCCCGAAGGGCTTCTGCCAGCGCCTCGCCGGCCTCTACCGCGATGTCCGTCACCAGTACGGCGGCGCCCTCCGCGGCCAGGCGCCACGCGGTTGCCTTCCCGATTCCGCTCGCCGCGCCTGTCACCAGCGCAACCCGGTCGTCAAGCCTGCCCATGGTCGTCCTCCTCCGTTGTTGAGCTACACGTTCGACTGTCTGATCGTGTTCGTGTCCGCCACAGGGCCGGAGGTCTCGGTGAGGACTGCCGATAGGCCCTACTGCCGGCTTGCTTCACTCGGCCGGTTCGCAGGGAGCCCGTTGGAAGCTGCCAGTACGGGGAGGCCGTCGGCGGAGGTGAGCAGTGCGCGGAGCTTGCGGACGAAGCGGGCGGTGGGTGCGCCGTCGACGATGTCGTGGTCGACGCTGACGGTGAGCTGTAGCCACTCGCGATCGACGAGGTGGCCCTGGCACAGGATCGGCCGGCGGGTGATGCCGCCGATGACGATGCCCAGCGTGTGCAGTTGGAAGGCGATGCCCCAGCCGCCGCCGGCACCGAACATGCCGACGGCGGTGACGCCGACGGTCCCGGCCAGTGCCCGCTGGCGGTGCGGCATGCGGTGGAGTGCTCCGAGCAAGGCGACACGGACGAAGCCAGGCAGTAGCAGGTAGGCACGTACCCATGACGCCTTGTGTACCGACGGGCTGCGGTACGGATCCGCCTTGACTGCGCGAATCTCGCGTTGCAGATCCCGTACGTCGCGTGCGCCGGCGTCGCGGAGGACGTGGGTGAAGGCGAACGGGCTGCCGTCGATGTCGACTTCGATCGGCAGGCCGATGTCGACCTGGTCGAAGACCACCTCACGGCCGCGGAGGTCGCGGTACGCCTGGATGCTGGGGTCGGCGGCGACCGCTCGAGCCACACACGCGATCACGAACGCGGTGAACGACAGGTCCTCGCCAGTCGCGGCCGCGTGCGTGCGCAGTGCCGAGCGGGCTGAGGTGACGTCGACCTCGATCAGGCCGTGGATGGCGTGCCGGCGCCGGGCCGCGCGGCCGGCGTCGATGACGAGCTGTCGAACCCAGGGAGCCCGGACGATCTTCGCATCCGTGTGCTGCATGAGGGCACCTCCATTGCCGATCTGGTTCGAGCATCGGCGTGGAACACCGACGGCCGCTACAGCCGATCGGTCCTTGCCGGCGGGACCTTCGACCTTCCGCCGGCGACTCCGACCGAGTGGTCCGGGCCTGGGGCTGAAGGTCCCGGTGCTTCGGGTACGACGCCTCTGCTCACCGGGCCGCTCAGGGGAGATCGTCGAAAGTCAGGTGGTCTCGTGGTGAAGGCGGTGGGTCCGATGGTCGAACTGTCGGCGGGGGATCGGGATGCGATGCTCCGGGCGGCGGTGATGGCACCTTCCATGCACAACACGCAGCCCTGGCGGTTCCGGTTCCACGACCGGGTGGTCGAGGTGTACCGGGACAGGGAGCGCGAGCTCCCGGCGGAGGACCCGGATCGGCGGATGCTGTTCGTGTCGCTGGGGGCCGCGATCTTCAATCTGCGCGTCGAGGCAGCGGCCCGGGGCTACGGCTCGCAGGTTCGTCATCTGATGGACCGGCAGCGGCCGGACCTGGTCGCTTTGGTGGAGCTGGGTGGCCCGCGATCCGGCCAGCTCCAGATGCTTGCGCCGTACCTGATCCATCGGCGGACGAATCGGCAGCCGTTCAGTGGCCAGCGATTGCCGGCCCAGGTACGGGCGGAACTCGCGCTGAGCGCCCGGGTCGAGGGCGCGGAGCTGCAGTGGCTCGATCGGCCGCTCCGGCGCTGGTGGTTGCGAATGGCAACGAACGACGCGGCGGCGACCGATGACGAGGACGCGGGGCGGACCGCGGAGCGGCGGCAGTGGGTCGGCGGTAGCAGGGAGGCCGACGGGATCCCGTCCACTGCGCTCGGACCGAGGTCCGCGGGTGGCGAGGCGATCGTGCGCGAGTTCGCCGCCACTCCGGCTGACGCGACGCGGCCGATGGCCCTCTTCGAGTCTGAGCCGCAGCTCGCGGTGCTGTCGACCCGTTATGACGGGCCGATGGATTGGCTGCGTGCGGGCCAGGCCCTGGAGCGTGTTCTCCTCGAGGCGACGGCCCACGGTGTGTCGACGTCGCTACTGAACCAGGTGCTCGAGCACGACGACCTCCGGGAGGAGCTCGACGATCCCCTCGGGCCTGGGAGCCGTCCGCAGGCCGTTATCCGTTTCGGCTACGGACCGCCGGTACCGCCGACGCCACGCCGCTCACTCGCCGACGTGACGATACCGGACGACCTGGCCGCCGGGCAGGAGTAGTCAGGTGAGCCGGCCCCGGATGGGGGCCGGCTCCTTCAGCGTGTTCACCTCACCTGCGGCTGGCGATGCGATCCATCGCGGCCCGGACGGCGGTCTCGCTCGGTTGGGGCCAGAGCACGTCCCAGGCGTGGAAGATCACGCCGATGCCCCAGCCGAACATCGGGAACGCCGGCCAGAAGAAGCCCGCGCCGGTCAGGTACCAGATGACCACCAGAAAGGTGTTCACCGTCAGGTAGGCGAGGACGTGCCCGGCGAGCTCACGGCGCTTGCGCAGCTCCTCGACCGCCTGTTCCCGCAACTTGTCGTCATCGGTCCGGATCGAACCCAGTGGTTCCTCGTCCATGACTGCCTCCTTGCTCCCTACTTTCACTGTGGTACGGCGCCTGACCTGCGCACAGGGCACCAAGTCCCTTCGTTCGCGTGCTGCAACCGGGACCTTCGGCTCTGCCGACGTCGTCGTCCAGCCGGTCGAATGAGAGTGAAGGCAACCGCCGACCGACGCACTGGTCGTGAGCGGTGGCTGGTCGCTCTGACGGGAGTCGAGATGAATGGCGAGAGAGTCGTTTGGCCTCAGGACGACACCGGACTGGATCCGGCGCAGGTCGGCGTCAAGCACGCCAGACTGTCCGCGCTGTCGCGCGAAGGTATCCGCGTCCCGGCCGGCTTCGTGGTGACGGCGTCGGCGTACCAGGAGTTCGTCGTTGCGGCCGGGCTCGGTGCGGTGATCGCACGTGAGATCCGCGGGTACCGGGCCGGCCGGGACGTGGTGACGGTCTCGGCCGCGATCCGGACCGCCTTCTGCGAGGCTTCGTTGCCGCCGGCATTGGCCGACCGGATTCTCGAGGCCTACGAGGAGCTGGGCGGCGACGGCACCGAGGTCGCCGTGCGCTGCAGCCCGACGGCGCCACAGGACGACGAGCGGGACGAGATCTTCCTCCATCTGACGAGTGGTCCGGAGGTGCTCGCGGCATGCCGCCGGTGTTTCGCCTCGCTGTTCGACTCGGTCGCTGTCGGCCACCGTGAGCTCCGCGGCCCGGATCATCTGGCGGCCGTGATGCCGGTGGTCGTGCAGCGGATGGTGCGCTCCGACCTCGGCGGGTCCGGCACCGCCCGCGGCGAGAGCACGTTCGTCCGAATTCGGGCCGCCTGGGGTCTGGGGGAGTCGGTCGTCGGCGATCCTGACCAGTACTCGGTTCACCCGGGCGCACGTCCGCTGATCGTGAAGCATCGCGGTACCAAGCGGACCAGGACGGTGTACGCCGATCCGCACGGAACGCGAACGATTCCGACCACGCCGGAGGAACGCTCGGCGCTGGTGCTGACCGACGACGACCTGCAGGAACTCGCCCGCTGGTCGGTCCTGGCCGATCAGCACTTCAGGCGGTCGATGGAGCTGGAGTGGGCCAAAGACGGCTCCGGCGTGCTCTACCTGGTCGAAGTGCGGGAACTGGCGCTGCCCCCGTTGCCCATCACCCGACCGGCCCGCGACGACCGGGTGCCACAGCCCTGAGCGCGGTGCAGCGCTCCGTCGTCAGCGGACGATGGCGATCGGGGACTGGGTGTGATGCAGGACGCTCTGGCTGACCGAACCGAGGAGCAGTCCGGTGAATCCACCTCGCCCGCGTGAGCCCACGACGACCAGATCCGCTGACTCGGAGCGGCGGACGAGGGCCCGGGCTGCGGAGCCGCTCGCCAGTTCGGTCGTCCACGGTACGTCCGGGTGGTCGGCGGCAGCGCCGGCCACGGACTCGGCGACCAGCAGTCGGCTTTCGGCTTCGACCTTCTCCGCGTCGAACTGCAGCAGGGACGCGCCATGGACGGCGACGACTCGGGCCTGCAGCGCCTCGGCCTGGTCGAAGGCGAACTCGATCGCCCGGGCCGAGGCCTTCGAGCCATCCACTCCGACCACCACAGTCGGGCCTTCGTGGGCATGTGGCCGTAGATCAGGCGGGATGACGATCACCGGGCACCGTGCGTGCGTGGTCACCTGGACCGCGACCGAGCCGACCAGCAGGCCGGTCCAGCCGCCGAGGCCGCGTGAACCGAGGACGACGAGGCGGGCGTGCTCGGCCTCGGCCAGCAGGGCTTGCGCGGCTGAGCCGCCGGCAAGGACCGTTTCAACGGTCAGCCCGGGCTGCTGCAGGCGGACGCCCTCGGCGAGCGCGCTGAGTCCCTTCTCGCGGGCGGTCTGCAGCGCCTCGAGCGGTACGACCTGGCCCGGGGACGGACGTGAGTAGATGACGAGCTCGAACGCCTCGACGATGCGCAGCGGGGCCGTCGCCCGGACGGCTGCGGCTGTTGCCCAACGCAACGCGTCGTGACTCGAGGGCGAACCGTCGTACCCGACGACGATCGGAGCGGGCTGTGTGGGCATGGTGAATCTCCTTTGTATGAGTCTCAGCTCCGCACCTTCGGCCGGGGGCGCCGGCCCCAGGGGAGTAGGCGGCGGCCGTGGACGGACTCGATACCCAGGCGGACCAGGTGCGGATCGCCGATCGGCATCCAGGAGTGCAGGGGGAGGTTACGCCGGAGTGCGGCGGCCTCGTCCGCGGTGATGACGGATAGATGCCCGATGGCTGTGACCGTCCAGCCGGTATGGCGTTCGGCGTCGACGTCGTCGGCCTCGAAGGCGACCACGTCGCCCCGCTCGGCGGCACGGAGCTTGTCACCCGGCCCTGTGGTGAACACGATCGTGTCGTCGTCGAGGAGGAAGTTGATCAGGCGAACCGCCGGGAGTCCGCCGTAGGTGTGGACGAGCCGTCCGAGCGGGACCGATCGGAGCAGACGAAGGCAATCCGCCGTACTCAGGATCTCGAGGGGGGATTCGTCGAACTGGTGTGGGCTGGTCATGGTCTCCTCCAGGCGATGAACGCCGCCGGCTTCGGAGCGTCCACCCGTCAACCTTCGGTCGGCGGCCAGTGCCTCAGTAGGGCCGAAAGTCCTCGCCTCCTACGCCCGACTGCCTGTCCACCTCAAGTGGTCCCTCCAGCACAAAGAGTTGTGGTCCTCGGCCTGGTGTCTCGGGCCACTCGGTTCAGTCGCCGACGGCGCCTACGCCGCGCTGAACGATCTTGGGGTCGGGTGTCTTGGGCCACGCGACGCCGCCACCGCACGCCGGAATCCGTGGTCGGTGTGTGTGCATGAGGGGTGGCTGGTGGGGCACTGGCCGCAGCACGGAGCACAGGGCTCTGGAGGGATGGGGTGTTGAACATGACGAAGGCACGTGACCTGATGACGGCCGGCGCCGAGTGCGTCGGCGAGAACGAGACGCTGGTCGACGCCGCTCGGAAGATGCGGGACCTGGACGTCGGGGCGATGCCGATCTGCGGGGAGGACAACCGGCTCAAGGGCATGCTGACCGACCGCGACATCGTGGTGAAGTGTCTCGCCGACGGCGGTGACCCGGCGGCGGCGACCGCGGGCCAGTTCGGGCAGGGCAAGGTGGTCACGATCGGGGCCGACGACAGTGCCGAGGAGGCGCTGAAGACGATGAGCAAGCATCAGGTACGGCGGTTGCCGGTGATCGACGGCCATGATCTCGTCGGCATGCTGGCCATGGCCGACGTGGCGCGCAATCTCGGCAAGTCCGACGTCGGTGACGTCGTACAGGACATCTCGCAGCCCTGATCGCCGTCAGCTTCGGTCGGCAGCGCGGAAGAATGCTTCGCGCCGGGCGCCGAACCCGGATGCCAGGACGAGACCCGGCTTTCGAGCTTGGCTGCACTCGGCCTGGCCGGTGCGGCCCGACGCGAAGCGCTGTGGTGATCGACAGCCCTCAGTACCCACAGGCGGCACAACCATGCCGGACCGAGACCAGGACTTTTGGTGAACCGCGTTCGGGGTACCGCGCAGCATGAAAGCTTTGACGTGGCAGGGAAAACGGAAGATCGAGTACTCCGATGTGCCGGATCCAGTGATCCAGGAGCCGACGGACGCCATCATCCAGGTCACCTCGACTGGGATCTGCGGATCGGACCTTCACCTGTACGAGGTGATGGGCCCGTATCTGGAGCCAGGTGACGTGCTGGGGCATGAGCCGATGGGCGTTGTGGTCGAGACCGGCGCGGCGGTGACGAACCTGAAGGCGGGAGACCGGGTGGTCATTCCGTTCGGGATCGCCTGCGGCACCTGCTTCATGTGCGATCGTGGTTTGCAGTCGCAGTGCGAGACCACTCAGGTTCGCGACGAGGGGATGGGCGCGGCGCTCTTCGGCTACACGAGACTCTACGGGCAGGTGCCGGGCGGTCAGGCCGAGTACCTGCGGGTGCCGCAGGCGCAGTACGGGCCCATCGTGGTGCCTACCGGGCCGGCTGACGATCGCTTCGTCTTCCTCTCCGACGTGCTGCCGACCGCTTGGCAGGCAGTCGAGTACGCGGGCGTGCCGGATGGTGGAAACCTGGCGGTCATCGGTCTCGGCCCGATCGGAGACATGGCGGCGAGGATCGGCCTGCACCGCGGGTATCGGGTCATCGGGATCGATCTGGTGCCGGAGCGACTCGAGCGTGCCCAGGGCCGCGGCGTCGAGATTCTGGAGTACTCCGACGAGGTGGCCGAGCAGGTGCGTCAGCTCACTGGCGGTCGTGGTGCGGACTCCGTGATTGATGCCGTCGGCATGGAAGCGCACGGATCGCCGAAGGCTCAGGCGGCGCACAAGTTCGTCGGGCTCCTCCCGGATGGGATCGCCGAGAAGATGATGGAGACGGTGGGTGTCGACCGGCTTGCGGCGTTCTACCTCGCGATCGAGTTGGTCCGCCGTGGCGGCACGATTTCGTTGAGCGGGGTGTACGGCGGTGCGGCCGATCCCTTGCCGATGATGACGATGTTCGACAAGCAGATCCAGCTCAGGATGGGGCAGGGCAACGTGCGCCGGTGGGTCGACGACATCCTGCCGCTGCTGAGTGACGAGGATCCCCTGGGCGTCGACGGGTTCGCGACTCATCGGCTTCCGCTGCCGGAAGGCCCGGCGGCGTACGAGATGTTCCAGAAGAAGCAGGACGGTGCTGTGAAAGTGCTGCTGACGCCATGATTGCCGATGGAGGCCGCCGTGGCGACCTACTCGGTTTGTGAGGTGCGGTCCCAGGCTCGGTGGAGGCCGACGGCAGCGAAGAGCTCGCTGGTGTAGGGCTTGGCGATGGTCTCACCGAGGACGATTCCAGGTGCGGCCGTATCGATTCCTGCCGCGATGAGTACCTGGTCCCCGTCGCCCCACGCGCCGATCACCTTGCAGTGCCGGAAGAGCTCCGCCAGCAGAACGGTCAGCCTGACGTCCTCCAGCGATGAATTGCCCGCGGCAACGACTACGGCGTCGTACTCGATCGATCGGGTGGTCAGGAACGTTCGATCGACGGGCTGTGTCGACCGTCCCCGCTTGATCGTGCCGCCCGACGGAGCCAGGAGTCGCAGTACGGCGCCCTGGGCGTTGACGGATCGACGGAGCTTGTTGATCCCGGCCAGGTCTGATCCGTCGGCGGCGACGACTCCGATGACACGGCCGGTGATCGGCCCGGGGACGCTCACGATCTGGGACAGCGCGGGTGAGGATACCGCATCGGTGGCCGGACTCCCGTCTGGCACCGGGAGGCCGAGTCCTGCGGCGACCGACGTACACAGGTCGGCGTCGACGTTCGCAAGAACGGCGAGCATCCGTTCGCGGATCGGCTGTTCGTAGCACTTGCTGAGCTCGAAGGTGAACGCCTCGACGATGTGTGCGCGCTCGATGGCGGTCATGCTCGCCCAGAACAGCGTGGCCTGGGAGAAATGATCGGAGAACGTCGCCGGGTTCGCCCGCACCTTGGGTCCGCCGACCTCGCGGGGGACATGGACGAAGGCGCCCTCGTCGACCTCGGCTGCGACCGGTTCGGCGTTCTGGCCGAGGCTGTTCGGCAGGTACGGCGCCACGCCTTGGTGTACCGCGGTCTGGTGCATCCCGTCACGGAGGTTGTCGTTCACTGCGGCGTGCGGACAGTTGATCGGCAGTTGGGTGAAGTTGGGTCCGCCGAGCCGGGTCAGCTGAGTGTCGAGGTAGGAGAACAGACGGGCCTGCATCAGCGGGTCGTCGGTCACCTCGATTCCGGGCACCAGGTTGCCGGTGTGGAACGCGACCTGTTCGGTCTCGGCGAAGTAGTTCGTCGGGTTCCGGTCGAGGGTGAGTTTGCCGACCAGTTGGACCTCGCAGAGCTCCTCGGGCACGATCTTCGTCGGGTCGAGCAGGTCGATGCCTTCGAAGGACTGGTCCTCGGAGTCGGGCATGATCTGCAGTCCCAGCTCGAACTCCAGTGGAGCGCCGGCGTCGATGCCGTCGGCGAGGTCGCGCCGGTGGAAGTCGGGATCGGCTCCGGCCGTGATCTGAGCCTCTTCCCACACGAGCGAGTGGATGCCGGCCACTGGCTTCCAATGGAATTTGACCAGACAGGTCTGGTCGTTCGGCGTTCACGAGCCGGAAGGTATGGACGCCGAAGCCCTCCATCGTGCGGTACGACCGCGGGATGCCGCGGTCGGACATCGCCCACATCACGTGATGGGTCGCCTCGGTGTGCAGCGAGACGAAGTCCCAGAAGGTGTCGTGCGCGGTCTGCGCCTGCGGGATCTCGCGATCCGGGTGCGGTTTGCCCGCGTGAATGATGTCGGGGAACTTGATCCCGTCCTGGATGAAGAAGACCGGCATGTTGTTGCCCACGAGGTCGAAGTTGCCCTCGTCGGTGTAGAACTTGACCGCGAAGCCGCGGACGTCGCGGACGGTGTCGGCCGAGCCCCGGGAGCCCAGCACGGTCGAGAACCGGACGAAGACGGGTGTCTCCCGGCCGGACTGGAGGAAGCCGGCCTTGGTCGACCGTACCGGCGTTGCCGTACGCGGCTGAAGGTGCCATGAGCCGCCGCCCCGCGGGCATGCACCACCCGCTCCGGGATCCGCTCGTGGTCGAAGTGAGTGATCTTCTCGCGCAGATGGAAGTCGTCCATCAAGCTGGGGCCGCGCGGGCCGGCCTTGAGCGAGTGGTCGGTATCGGGGATCCGCACGCCTTGGGCCGTGGTCAGCAGTGAACTCGTCTGCAGTCGCCCCGCGGCTGCTTCGACCGGATGCTCTTCGGGCTTTTGTGCGGGTGCGGCCGGTGCTGCGCTGGATCGGCGAGGAGCGCGGGAAGCTTTGCGTTTCGGGGGCATGGGAGTCCTCCAGAGTGGTGCGGTCGGCTCCCGGTACCCGCGCTTACGCCTTCCTCTGTTCACGGTGGTGTGCCCGGATTTTGCGCGGACATAGACGATCGGCAAACCGGTGACGGATGTGGACCATGCGCCGTACTCGAAGCGCGCCATGGCAACCGACGTCGTCGGTCTCATGGACGTTCTGGGGCATCAGCGGTTCGCGGTTGTCGGTGGCACTGGTGGTTCTTCGACAGCCGTGTGCCGTGCATGGAAGCGGTGGCTGCGGGCACCTAGGGGCGCAGCACAGCGGCACGACGACAGGAGAGCGCAATGGGCACGGATGACAAGGTCGGCAACGCGGCAGAAGAAGCGAAGGGCAAGCTCAAGGAGAAGGCCGGCGACGCGACGGACAATCGCGACCTGGAGGCTGAGGGCGAGGCTGACCAGACCAAGGCGAACCTCAAGCAAGCCGGCGAGAAGGTGAAGGACGCCTTCAAGGACTGACGCGCGGCCTCGACGTTCGACCCGCTGTTTCGCGCGCCTTACCGGTCGGGCAGAACCGGACAGGCTGCCGAAGTCCCACTCGCCGTCGACCACGAGGTCCGGCCCTCGTCGAGTACGGCGAGGGCCGCAGTTGGCACTCACTCGCAGCTCTTCGACCGCCTCGCAGCCCGCATCACCCACCCCGACGAGAACAAGGACGAGTGACGGCCTGCCGGACAGCTGGATCAGGCCATGGCGGGTTAGGGGGAGCGCGCGGCCGCCGGTCGCTCCGATGCGTTCGCCGGTGATGTGGGTCGAGTCGTCGGAGGCGAGGAAGACGTAGGCCGGTACGAGTTCGGCGGGTTGTCCGGCGCGGCCGAGCGGGGTGTCGGTGCCGAACTCGCCGACCTCTTCTGCCGGCATGGTAGCGGGAATGCGGGGTGTCCAGACCGGGCTCGGGCTGCATCGCGCTGATGTGCCCGGGGTGTTCCTGCTGATCAGGTTCCTGCTGGTCCGGTCCGCCGTAACGCGTCCGCGGATCTGTGCTCATCGTCCGCCTCCCCTTGCGCGGCGCGGCGGTGGAGACCCAGCCCGCGGTTCTGGCCGCACTCCACCGACCGTGCCGTCGGCAAGATGTGGGGGCTCCCGCCAGGAGTCCGCCGTGGACCGGGAGCCACCCAGCACGACCTCGCGTCCGTGCCCGAACCGAGTACCCGCACCACGCGGATCCATGCGGAGAAATTCGAGCAGCCGGCCGCGGATCAGCTCATGGTGCCGTACGGCGAGCGGTTCGGCGGGGACAGGCTGATGCCCTCACTCTGCGCCTTCGACCTGATGGCGACCTCACTTCGGCCGAGCTTGACGCTCATCATGCCCACGGGAGCATTGCCGTTGGCCAGTTCACGCAACTGCTGAACCTGTTCATCGGTCCATTCTTGTCCGCTGTTGCGGCTCGACGTCGTTTCCGGCATCGCACGCTCCGTCCGTCGATGGTGGTTGCCTCCAGCCCCGGTACCCACCGGCTCCGCAGCAGTCACCTCTGGGCCCGCATCAGGGGGAGCGCGGCATAGATCAGGGCAAATCCGGGTACCTGAGTACGGCCGTCCAGCAGCGGCGGCGTGAAGGATCGCTTGACCGGAGGCAGCCGTGGTCACTGTGGGCGGCGTTGATACCTACTACGACTATGACGAGCAGTGCTGGAAGTACAGACGCCTGGGCGGGGGGCCTGTCCGCGACCGGGTAGTTTGCCCGGCTCCAAAGAGTTCGTGTGGTGAGCGCGATGACGCACAGTCGGCGTCGCGAGGTGGGACCAGGCCAAGCGCGAGCTGATCCGCGGCTCCCACAGCGCATCGGGCCGATCGGCCCGCAGGAACCCGCGGGCGCGTGAAGAACCCTGCCGGCTGTGATGGTCGCTGCCTTGCGGCCGAAGATCCACGGGCCGGTGTCGACGACCAGGCCGGACGTGCCGGGCCTGGTAGGTGGCCTGGTCGAGGTCAGGTCAGCCCTTCAGCCGAGTGGGTCGGCGTCGGGCCGGCCGGGCAGGTCCGGGTTGGGATCGAAGTCCGGCTCTCGGTCCGGCTCGGGAGCACCGTCGGGATCGACGGGTGCGCTGTCCGGATCGACGTCGGGCTCGGGGAACGGCCCAGTGGGATCCGCAGGATCCCGGGGGAAAGGCGTCGACATCACGGGCCCTCCTTTCGCCAGTCGAGGCCCCGGTACCCCGCATCCATGCATCGGTGTCGTCGAGCGGGTTTGTGTGGGTGTGGCCTGGCTACCGGTCGGGGATGACAGCTGAACCGAACCGGGTGGAGCCGTTGGGTACGCCGCCAGAGGTCGCCCCGGCCATGCGTGCTCTCTGACCGTTTTCGCGCAGGCCTGTTGGGCACTGGCACGGCCGTAGGTGCCATCGACGTGAGGAGTAGCGCGGTGAGTGAGTCCGACAACGATTACCGGCCGACGATCGACGACGTCGATCCGAGCGCCCTCGCGGTGAACTCTGTCGACGACTTTGTGCGGGTTTCGGCGGATCCTGGTGAGACCGAGATCGTGGACTCAGGCGGCGAGACGCTGCGCGTCGACGAGAGCGAAGGCGATCGGGTGCAAGCCCCCGGTCGGTCCACAGCCTCGGACGGCGACGCCGAGGGGGATGAGGCATGAGTAGCGAGGTGCAGGGTGCGCTGCCGTTGCCTGACTTCGATCAACTGCCGGTCGAGTCGTTGGCGGCACGAATCCGGTCCCTCGACATCCAGCAGGTCGAGCAACTGATCGGCTACGAGCGGAACCATGCGGAGCGTGTCGAGGTGCTGGATCTTCTCGAGCGTCAACGAGAACGCCTACAGCACAAGCCCGGCACCTGACGGAGCCCGGCGTCACGCAGATGAGTGGCGGGAGCCGTTGGCTCCCACTACTCACATCCTGCACCCCCGGCGATCGTCGGGCCGATGCTCGCCGAGTCGGGCCGGAGGCATCAGACCCCTGAGGCCGGCTCAGTTCTGGGGGAGTTGCTCGTTGGGGTCCTCGTCGGGGTCGATGTCGGGTTCGGGGTTCGGGTCGAGGTCCGGATCGTCCTCCGGTCGGCCTTCACCGGGGACCGGGCGGTCGGGGTCGAATGGGTCGGGCAACGGGGGGACCGCTGGTGTGGTGCTCATGGCAACTCCTCCTGTGAAGGTGGAAACACCGGGTACCCCGGCGGCAGGCCCGGAAACGGATCGGATGATCGGCTGTGTGGGCGGGTGGGTACCGGCGGCCCTTGGGTGATGTGCGAGATCGGGTGGCGGACATCTGGGGAGCACGGACTCCGCACGCGAAGGACACCGCCTGGCCGGTCAGAGTCGATCAGGAGCTTTCGGTCGCAGAGGCAGAGGTCGAGCGGTGGGTGCAGTCGGCTTGTGTCTTGTGCAGCAACGGATGCGCGTGCGACATCGACGTCAAGGACGGTCGGATGGTCGGTGTCCGCGGACGGGCGGCCGATCGGATCAACCACGGCCGGCTCGGGCCGAAGGGTCTGTACGGTTCCTGGCAGTGGAGTGATCAAGACCGTCTGACCCAGCCCCTGGTCCGCCGGGGTTCCGAGCTCGTCGAAACGAGTTGGGACGAGGCGATGGACCGGATCGTGGGGAGCGCCGTCCGCTCCGCCACGGCTTCTACACCAGTGGTCAGCTGTTCCTCGAGGAGTACTACACCCTCGCGGTGATCGGGAAGACCGGACTCGGTACGCCGCACATGGACGGCAACACGAGACTCTGTACGGCGACTGCTGCGGCTGCCGGCTCGCGATGCTCCGCTGGACCTGGCAGGCGGGCTGGCGAATTCTGAGTTGGGTGCCAATCTGGGCGAGTTGGTTCTTTTATCAGCAGTTCGACGCGCGTCAGGATTGGATCGTGACCGCAGTTGTCCAGCTAGTGCATGGCTTGGCGAGCTGCGCCGCGTTGCGTTGCCTGCGATGGTCGCGTGCGAGGATCTGAGGACCTCAGCGAACACTGACAGCCATCATCCGCGGGATGGTGGCTGTTGCGCTGACCACCGCCGATTTGGTGATCCGTTCGACTCCCTGGTCGCTGCCAGGTCCGGGAAGCCGTTTCAACAGCATGGAGAAGAGGACAGAGTGATGCTCGATCCCGTTGTCGACAAAGGTCAGCTGACCGAGACTGACCGCTTCATCTTCGAGTCATGGGGCTACTTCATGATTCCCAACGTCTTGACGAAGGACGAGGCCGCCGAGGCTTACGATGTTTCGCGGCGTCTGCACCAGGACCGCGACCGCGAGTTCGGGCAGATCGGCCGGACCTACGAGAGCGAGCCGGTTCTCGAGCGGCTCATGGATCATCCTGACGTCCTTCCGAAGGTGCAGGGTCTGCTCGGCGACCGATTCGTGCTGCAGGCCGGCTGGAACACCATGCAGCCGGCGCACGCGGGGAACGGCCGTTGGCACCAGGACGGATCGTCCGCCTTCGACTTCAAGGACCTGGGATTCCCGGTTCCCTTGCTTCAGCTCCGCGTGTCGTATCTACTCACCGATCAGACTGTGCCCGGCATGGGCAACATGGAGTTGATTCCCGGCAGCCACCGCTCGCGGGTCGGTCTACCTGATTCAGTCCGTGAGAGCAACGACGACATCGCGATCGGCCATGTCGTGTGCGCCGAAGCCGGGGCTGCTCTGGTGTTCCACAACGGCGTCTGGCATCGAACCTTCCGCCACGATGGCGACTACGACCGCTACACAACGCACTACGTCTACAGCCCACCGTGGGTCCGCATGGCTGACCGTTTCAGCAACGACCCCGAGTTCCTCGAGCGCACCACGCCCCTGAGGCGCGCACTGATGGGGGAGTTCGCAAGGCCGGACGCCCCGTTCGGCGCCAACTATGATCCGCTGCCGATCTGACGCACGAACTCGCTTCCCGCGGCACCGGCCTCTCGTTGAACTCGGAGGCCGGTTGTCCGCCGGGCCCCGTTGATTGCTGCGGTTACTTGCCGTCGAGGCCGCAGTCGTTCGGGCCTGGGAGCTCGAGGCAGGCCAGGCGTTGCTCGATGCGGCGTTCGTTACGCTCGTCGGACAAGGTGTCGATGAACGTCCAGCCGCTCAGGAACAGTGACACCAGCGCGACGACCATCGCGGCGCGCGAGCTGGTGGTGGCGGACAGATCGGTGAAGGCCATGAGACTCTCCTCGATTTGGTCGGTCGGCGGGCCGGGGTGTTCCAGCGCGCCGCTGTAGATGCTTCGGGCAAGTACTTAGAGCTGCACCGTGAGGGTCCAGCTGTTCAGTTTTCCGACGTCGCGGCCGGCCTTGTCCACGACCGTGAGGGTCCAATCGCCCTGGGCGTCCAGCCCCGTGAAGGCGGCGAGTGGATCGCCGGCGTCGCTGCGGTAGGTGGTGATGAGGTGATCCACTTCGGCGCCGCCCCGGCGATGGACTGTGACCCGTTTCCCGGTCGGGCCGCGCAGCGCGACGCCCAGGTCGCCGACTTGCGCGTGGGCGATGTCGACCGTAAGCGTCAACGCCGCAACGGTTCCGGCCTCGCGCACAGTCACCTTGTTCTCGAGAGCGGGGCCTTCGGCCGGGATCGGCGCGCCGAGCAGGGTTTGCAGTTGTACCGACCGCCGCTCGGATCCGACGCCGGCCGCCAGCGCCCAGGTTTCGAGTCGTCCGATGTCCGTCGGCGCTTGGTCTGCCACTCGCAACGACCAGTTGCCGCCCGTCGGCGTGCCTACGAGTGCGGCGAGCGAATCGACCGACTCGGAGTCGTACGAGCGCCGGAGGTTGTCCGCCCCGCCGCCTGTTCGGTTGTGCAACATCGCAGTACGACCATCGGGAGCGACGAGACTCACCGCCAGATCGCCGCGGAACGGGTGGGTGATGACGACGTCGACCACCAGCGACTGGACCGCGCCGGCGGCCGGGAGCGAGACAGTGGACACCACCCCCTCGGAGTCGGCGTCCGGGATGGCCAGACCAGGCGCCGCCTCGGCCCGTACGACGGAAGTCGACGGAGCGGGCGGCGGATCGAAGTCGGGGACGATGCCGCTCAGTTGCGGTCCGTTGGTCCGTGCACCGGGCCCCATTCCATAGCGGGCGAACACCACCCACGCGGACTGCACGTAGCTTGCGGTGGCGCCGTCGTCATCGCCGCGCGCCAGTGAGAACTGCCGCGTCGCGAGCAGGATCGCGTCGCGGGCGGCGAGCATGCTCGGATTGGCGGCCGTGAGCTTCAGGCCGTCGACCACGATCTGCAGGGTCTCCATCCGCCCGAGCGCTCGGGCCAGCGACATCAGTACGGCGCACCACAGCTCGCCGATGTCGTGCACCCGGGTGTACTGCGGCGAGCCGAGCTCGGCGTAGGTGCCGGGGTAGTCCTCGGTGTAGGCGTGGCGGCGGATCCCGGTGGCGCGGTCGACCACCCAGTCGCCGACGACGTTCTTGCCGAGCAGGGAGCACGCCACGAAGTCGCTCCAGCCCTCACCCATCCCACCCGACTGCTCCGCGTCCAGCGAGGTGTCGTCGAGGGGACCGCCGACGAGCCGGTTCGACAGCCCGTGCGTGTACTCGTGGTAGACGACGTCCGCATCCAGCGCGGTGTGCCGCTGGGTGGCGTTGACCAGACCCATGTTCATGGTCGGCGCCGACCCGTCGGCCGGCGTGGCCATGTTGGCGGTGCCCCAGACGACCCCGGGGTGCACCTGGGCGAGTACGGCGTCGCCGGCGCGACCGCCGCGTCCGAGTGCGCTGCGCTGGAAGTTGCCGTCGCGTTCGCGGAAGCCCAAGAGATACAGGGCATCGTGCATCGCGGCACAGTACGAGAACACATTGAGGACAAGCTGCTCCGGCGCCTTCTCGTCGGCCGGGGCTGCGAACACCACGCTGTCCGCGCTGAGGGCTCCTTGCACTGTGCGGCCGGTGCTGAAGTCGATCGCGCGTACCGACGCTCCCGCGGTGGTCTCGTCCAGCAGCCAGGGGTCCGGGAACCCGGCGGGCAGGCCGGGTGGCACGGGCACACCGTACAAGTCCAAGGGCAGCGGGAAGTCGACATCCTGCCGTGCCTCGCCGGAGCGCAGGACCACCTTGGCGTGCCCGCCGAGGCCGTGCGTGAGGCGTCGGCAGAGCAGGACCCGACCGTCCGCGGCATCGATCACGAACCGGTACTCCGGGGCGCCGGGTACCTGGACCCGCAGCTGCCACGAGAGTCGCAGCCCTCCGTCCAGCGGGAACCACATCAGCGCGACCGTCACCGGTCGGGCGAAGGCGGCGGATTCGAAGACCGTTGCCCGGTCGGGGCGGTCGACCGGGGAGGTGATCAGCCGCGCGGTCATCGACTGGACGTCCGGAACCGGCTCGGCGATGGACTGGCCGAAGGGATCGGGCTCCACAGCGTCGTCTCCGGCTGCGAGATGTGCCGCCGCCACCTCGAGAGCCTGCGAAGCCGGGATCGACGGCTCGACGACGAGATCTTCCGCGATGGTGTAGGACCGGCCCGCCACTTCCAGCAGCCGGCCGCTCGGGTCGAAGCGGACCGTCTCGCTCGCGTCGTAGACGCCGATGCCCTTGTACTGCTGCCTCAGGTGTACGGCGACACCGTCGGCCGACGTGGTCTGGTACCCAGGATCGGCGAGGTACTCGGGCGCCTGCTCCGGAGCGAGGCCGAGCGCGGGTCCGACGTTCTGAACATGGGCCAGGGCACGACGGACGAAGTCGCCGTCCGCGGCCGGCGCGTCCCGGGACACCACCACCGCGGGATTGCCGGTGCTCGCGTCGAAGCTGACGATCTGGACGTCTCCGCCCAGCCGGGCGGACGCTGCCTCGGCCGCGGCGTGCAGTTCCGCGCGTCGCTCCGGAGCGACGGTGGTGTCGCTGCTCGTCTCGGTGCGGAGATCGACTTCTCTGGCCATGACAGCTGTCCTTACCTTTAGGGAATGACGTCGAACAGGCGTAACGCGACACCGGGCCGTCGGCCGGCGAAGGCGTGGAGGGTCTCCAGGTCGGCGAAGGTGCCCGGAACGGCGAGCAGCCAGCCGGGGCGGTTGTCGTCGGCGACGCAGAGCAGGAGTTCGGTTCTCGGGGCAACGCCGCCCGGGTCCCAGGCGAACTCTTCGATATGGCTGCCGCCGGCCGGCACCGGCGGCGCGGCGTTGACGATCTCGATCGCGGTGATTGGTGTGACGGCGAGGTTGAGACGGAACAGCCTCAGCCGGGTGGTGGTGGAGTCGACCGTGCCGGCGTTGCGGACCCGCAGGTAAAGGGTGTTCGGGACCCCCGCCTTCAGCACGTCCTTGCCGAGCGCGGACCGGACGGCGAACAATGCGGGTCGATCCGCGGCTGCCACCGCCGCGGGCGTGGCCACGAGCTCGGCCAGGTGAGCCCCGCCGAGCACCGGATGCCGCCGCGCGCCACCCTCGGGCGATGCCGCAACCCGCAGGTCGATATTCGGTACGTCGGCCTTGGCCGGAACCCCGGTCAGTTCGCAGGCCAGCGAGATCGCCCGCCGGATGTCGGCATGCCGTGCGTGGGTGAGGTCGGGGATGTCGGCCGGGTCGCTGTCGAAGCGGACGACGGCTCGCGGCGTGACCTCGACATGCAGCACCGGCCCGGCCGTCAGGTCCAACGGCCCGGGAGCGGCCTGCAGATTGCTGCCGGTCACCGAGGCGAACCCGATCGCCGCCAGCGCTGGTCCGCTGATCGTTATCGAGCTCGAGTCCGGGCAGTCCAACGCGACTCCGGCAAGCAGCCGCACGGTCACCACTCCGTCGACCCCGGCGAGTCTGAAGTCGTCGATGATCGCCCGGGCCACGTAGTCCCGCCGGACGAACACCGCACCGGAGAACCGGGACGGCGACAGATCGACCGGTACGACGACGTTGCCGCCGGCAAGCACCACCGTGATCGTCAGCGCGGTTGCCCCGGCGAGCGCGAAGCCGTCGGTGAGCAGCGAGGTCTGCAACTGCGGCGCACCCGGTCCGCCGACCGGGAAGCCGAGTGCCGCGGCCGCTGTTCCGGTGGCGCGCAGTGTCGCTCCGCCGGTCCCTTCGAGCACGAACCCGACGACCGGGTCCCAGGCCCCGATCGGCAGCCCGGCCTGGATGATCCGCCGCTGCAGCATCCGGACCACCTCGGTAGGCCGGACGGCGGCCGCCGTGCGGGCCTCGTCCGCGGCCGGGAGGAGCGTGAGGTCGGCCGCCAAGGGCGCATCGAGCCGGACAATCAGACCCGGCTTGGCCCCCGCGACCGTGAGGTTGCGGTCGTCGGCCGTCGCAACCTTGGTGGTCCGGATCCGGCCGGCCACACCGAGGTCGGCCGCCTCGAAACCGAGGTTCACTCCCGCGGGCGTTCCCTCCGTCGCGGCGACGTCCTCCACCACGATGGCGCCCGGTCCGGTCGCTCGCACGACCAGCGTGCGGTCGTCGTCCAGCCGCCGTACGACGACCTCGCGGAAGGCGGCCCGTCGTTCGGTGGCCAGCAGGGCGGGGACGAGGGTCGGCCCGCCGGTGAGCGGATCGGCGGTCGCGGTGGTGAGCACGAGCAGCCCGACCGAGTTGACTCCGTCGAGGGCCGGCCAGGCGACGGGGAAGGTGACGACTCCGGTGTCCCCACCCGGGATGGTCCGCGGGACTTGGCCGTCGCCGCCGACCGACCACGCGCCGCCCGGTGGCACGACGAGCGGAGGCGGCGCGGCCAGCCGGGTCCAGATGTCGGCCGGGAGTGGCGGGATGCCGTTGTCGAGCGGAGCCCACAACAGCACGACCCTGGCCTGCTCGGCGACCGGTCCGCCGGGAGGTGGCACGGAGACCGGACCGATGTTGCTCACCTGCACCATCACGTCGGCAGGCGACCCGGCCACGATGTCGTCGTGCGGGATCTGGAGATCGAACGTCACGCCGTCGATGTCGGCGTCCGTGCCCAGGCCGGCGGCACGGCGTCGTACGACCTTGATGTCGGGTGAGCCGATCGGGACGGGACCGGCGGCGGCCGTGCCGAACGAGGGTGCGGTGCGGGCGGGCCGGAAGCCGTCGTCGAGTTCGGTGGTGCGGACGAGCAGGCGTACGTCGTCGGGCGGGTCGGCGTCGATCCGCCGCTCGTAGGCACCGCGCGTCCACAGGCCCGCGCGCAGCATCCGCTGTTCGGGATGGCTGACGAGGTCGACGACCTGTGCGTTCGGGAGGCCTTCGTTCAAAGGCGCCCACGTGTCGCCGGAATCGGTACTGCGGAAGACGCCGGCATCCGTGGCGGCGAACAGCACCGTCGGATCGGCCGGGTCGAGCTCGAGCGCGTGGACACCGAGCGGGAGGCCGCCGCTCACGATGCCTTGCGCAACACCACCGACGACCTGATGGCCGATGGGCTGCCAGCTTGCGCCGCCGTCGATCGTACGGAACACGAACGTCGGGTCATCGGGCACTGTGGCTTCGCCGGACAGCCCCATCCAGGCGCGCAGCGGCTCAGTCGGATGTACGGCGATCGCCTCAGTCTCGCGATCGCCGAGTCGCATCCGCGGGATCGTGCAATCCACCCAGGTTGCGCCGCCGTCCCGAGTGACGAACACACTGCTGTCCTGTCCGCCGGCCCACGCCGGGGACGGCATCGCGGGACCACCGATGGCGGCCGGTTGCGGCGGGCCGAACGTCAGCTCGCTGACCCAGCCTTCGGCCGGCATCACCACCAGATCGGCCCGCACCCGGACGGCAGGTGTGGCGGCGAGGTGCCGGCTGATCAGGCTGTGCAACTCCTCGACGGTGACCGCCCGCAGGTCGGCCACATCGGCCGCGGTGAACCGGAGTGGTGGCGTTGCGTTCGTACCGTCGGAGATCACCAGTTCCAACGGCGGCCCGGTCGGTGTGAAGTCGACGCCGGCGAAGTTGCGCACGTTGGTCTTCAGGTGCGCGGTCGTGCGGCTGAACAGGCCGATCCGGATCAGTGGAGATCCGGCGGCCGGCAGCGACAGCCGGGCCGCCGCCGTTCCAGTGAGAACCACTCGCGTGCCGGCCTCGGACAGCAAGGTGACCCAGGCGTTGGACGGTACGGCGTGCACATGGACCGGGTCGCCGGCCAGCAGACCGGCGAGTCCGGCCGCGAGCTCGCCGGCGGTGATGTTCGCCGGGTCGGGGAAGGTCGGCGGCTCGATGCGCAGCGACCGTACGGCGCCGGCGTTGACGGTCACCTCCAACGTGCGGACCGGTCCGGAGAAATCGCGGTTCGTCCGCGAGTCGAGGTTCACCAGGTTCAGCAGGACCGAT
Organism: uncultured Actinomycetota bacterium; assembly: GCA_963748245.1. GTDB lineage: Bacteria > Actinomycetota > Actinomycetes > Propionibacteriales > Kribbellaceae > Kribbella. Next base: position 739,021 of record CAVVIA010000001.1, read on the forward strand.
GCCGGCCGGGCGTCGTCACCGTGGTAGTCACCACGGTTCACCGCGAGCCGGGACAACCCGTCGGGCAGCGGATCCAGGGCATCGCCGCCGAGCCGGATCAGCATCGCGGCGCCGGCGTCGTGGGTGACGAGTTGCACCGCGGACGGCGTACGCCACATGGTCGGGAAGGCCTCGACCTGGTGCACCGGCAGGGTGGCGACCGTACGGACGACGTCGGCGACGGTGACGCTCGCCAGGTTGATGCCGTCGGCGGCCCGGAACTTCACCGAGTGCGCGACCCCGTCGATCAGCAGCCGTAGCTCGTCACCCTCGGCCAGCTGGTACGGCGCCGGCAGCCGGCTCGCGATCACGAACCGGTCGTGGTCGGTGACGTCGACGTGTTCGTACCGGCCGCCGCGTCCGGGCAGCAGGCCCAGCTTCCGGGCTCCGGGTGTGTCCACGACTTCGACCACCACGCGGGGTTCGGGCGGCAGTGGCGGGTAGAACCGCAGCGGCCTCGGCATCCGGGTTCGTGGCCCACTCGCAGCGGGTGGCATCCGGACCCGCAGGACGAACGACCGGCCGACCGGCTCGAGCCCGAATCGCTCACCGGAGCCGGGTTTCAGACCGTAGAGCCGGCCCTTGCGCGCAAGCAGCAGGCGGCCGGTGTCGAGCGGGGCGCGAGCTGTCTCGGGGACGAAGACCGAGTCGTCGTCGAGCCCGTCGGTCAGCATCCGCTGGGTCGCGGTGTCGGGAACGTCGCGGGCCTCATCGGCGAAGATGCTGTCGCGCAGCGCCGGGAACTGCAGGGCCGCGAGCCCGCCGTAGAAGCTGACGGCCAGCCGGTACGGGTCGTCCGGATCGAAGGTGCAGAAGGCGCCGTCGGCACCCATGATCGGGCGCCAGGTCTGGCCGCCCGAGCGCAGGTACGTGCCGTGATCCTGCAGGCCGGTGGCGAGGACGCCGCGCACGAGCGGGCTCTGCGCGAGGTCGTACGGCTGGGCGCCCTGGATGCCGGCGTCGCGTCGTTCCCAGCCGACGGTGCCAGGTGCCACGGGGCGGTCAAAGCCGACCTGGACCGCTGCCGGGTCCGTCCAGTTCGGGGTCGCCCGCGCGATGCCGCCGTCGTTGGCCACCCACAACTGCGGCGGGGTCCCGGCGATGGTCACACCGTGCTGGTCGGCGTGATGACCGCGTAGACCTTTCCGGTTCAGCTGCCACGCCATGATCCGGCGCCACCGCACCGAGTCCGGTGCGGCGTTGGCGTTCGTACTGACGTGCAGGTAGACCAAGCCGGTGACCACGCGCTCGGGATGTCCCGGCTCGACCGCGAGGACCATGTCGTAGACGGCCTGACCGTCGTCATGGAAGTCGGCGTGATCCGCGAGCTTGGTCCAGACCATCGACCGGCCGAGCGCCGCATTGAGGTTCGTGGTCCGGAAGATGCCGATGTGGCGCTCGTCCTCGTCGGCGAATCGCACATAGGCGGTGGCCGCCGTGGCGATCGCGATCTTGCCGGTGGCGGGCCACGCGGCCCGGGGCGGTCGTGCTGCAACGACGACGCTGAGCGAGTCGGCGGCGGCGAGCTCGGCCCTGACCGCGGGCTCCGCCGCAGCGGGAGCATTCAGCCGCAGTACGGCGCCCTCGCCGGCGGTGCTGGTGCCACGGACCAGCAGCAGCCGGCGGTTGGCGGTGAACGCGACGTCACTGAAGTACGTGCCCGCGAGGTACGGCGGGTCGTCCCACGTCAGGCCGCCGTCGAGGGTTCGAAAGGCGCCGTCCACTCCCACCGCCCAGGCGTGCTTCGGCTCGCCGGGGTCGACTGCGATCGCCTCGAAGCCACCGCGGTGCACGGGGTTCGCCGTACCGGCGCCGAAGTTGTCCCAGGTGTCGCCGCCGTTGGTGGAGACGAAGACGCCGAAGCCTCGCAGGGTGTTCGGGCCGGCGGGTGACGCTTCGCCGGTGGCTGCGTAGATGCGGGTCGGATCGGTGGGGGCGACGGCCATGGCACCGACGACCAGGCAGCGGCGGTCGTGCCAGTCGGGCAGCGGTTCCCAGCGCCGGCCGGCGTCGCGGGTTCGCCAGACTCCGCCGCCCGCCGAGGCGGCGAACCACAGCTGGGGATCTGGGTTGGCCGGATCACCGCAGACGATTGCGCGCATCCGGCCGGCGACGTTGCGCGGGCCGATAGGCACCCAGTTGTGGCGGGCCCTGGCTTCCTGGCCGACGCTTGCTGTCGGCCGTCGTACGGCGCGGGGGCCTGCGGCCGGCGCGGCGCCGCGGCCCGGTGTGCCGAGCCAGGCGGCGGGCCATTCGGCGACCAGGTCGGGATCGGCGGCGGGAGCACCTGGTGCCATCGTGGCGCGGGCGAGCAGTTCGTCCGCGCCGTCCTCGTCTTCATCGGGGTGCTCGGGCTCGAAGACGTCGGTCATACCGGCCACCTCCCGTCGCGGATCATGTGGGCCCCAGGTCGAGCAGGTACCGGATGCCCTCGGTCAGTTCGGCGTTGGTCGGTCGCCGGACCGAGCCGTCGGGGAAGCGGACCAGGGGAGTCGAGGCGAGCGGGAGAGGTGAGGCGGCGTCGGTCTGCGGATCGGTGGCGACCCGGATCCACGCGCGCCACAAGGGAATCCAGCCCATCGCCGCGACCAGGTCGGCGCCGACCGGCTGCGGTCCGGCGTACCCGATCGGTGGTGTGCGAAGCAGTGGGTCGGGCGCCGCCGCCGGTGGACCGTCGGGCGGTGCGCCGCCGCTGACCAGGGTCTGCCACTCGGCCAGTCGTCGCTCATCGAGGTTCCAGCGGCGGAAGACCTGCACGACCTCACCGACCGCTGGCACGGGCAAAGCCGGCAGTACGCCGTCCGCGACGGCCACCGGACCGAACGCCGGGGCAGCCGCGACGGCGAGCAGCGTGGCGAGGTCGGCCGCCGCGCCCAGTCCGCTGCCTTCCAAGTCGCCGAGAGATGCGACCGGTACGACGGGGAACGCGTCGGGGCCGGACGCCATCAGTCCCGCCGGGGTGGACAGGTCGGCCCGCGGCGCATGGCGGAGTACGACGCCGGTCTCCTGCGTCTTGCCGACCGGCACGAACCTCGCCTTGGCCACGGCGGCGTCGGCGATGGGTCCGGGATCGCCGGGGTCGGCGAGAGTGGCCGGCCAGGGCAGCGACGGGTCCGGTGGCTTGCTGGTCAGTAGGGCGGACTGAACGCCGTCCATCTCCGCCGGCAGCAACTCCGCCAGTGCTTCAGCAGTCGTCCCGGCGGGGATCCGGACTGGTTTCGGGACACCGCCGTTGACGCGGAAGTTGACCACGTCGTCGGCGTACTGCACCTCCAGCGTCCCGGCGTTCAGCCACCAGATCGTGATCAGGTCGCGCATACCGCTCGGGTAGTCGTGGCCGGAAAGGTCGGCGGGGAGAGCGGTCTCCGGGTCCGACCAGAGCGTGGAGTCGTCGAACACCCTTGCCAGGGCAGTGGGTTCGGGCGGTAGAAGACCCGCCGCGGCAACCGAGGACAGCAAGGGGAAGTGCCGGTCGGAGCGCAGGAACCAGGACTGCCAGCCGCCACCGTTCGACAGTGCGATGGACACGATGATGCCGACGAGCAACCACATGATCGCGGTGAACAGACTCCAGACCAGCCAGAACGGCCAGCCGGTGTTGATCCCGAGGGCCTTCATGATCGCCGACACGATCAGCGTGAGTCCACCGGTCGCGGCCGGGATGGTCTGGATCGCGAACACGGTCGAATCGCCGGGGCGGCGCGAGCCGGCGGCGATCGATCGGATCAGCGCGTAGATGTCGAGTGACACGAGCGGAGCGAACATGCCCAGCCACTGGGTCACGGAGCTCTGTTCGGTGTTGCCGGAGGTCGCGAGTGCACCGGTGACGATGCCGGCCCTGGCCAGGAACATGATCAGCGCGGTGACGAAGACCTCGGTGTGTTCGTCGACCGCGGACCACAGGATCATCGAGTAGACGAACGGCGCGACCGACCCGATGCCCATCGACAGCGTGAGCAGTTCGAAGACGGACCGCGGGGTGAGGTCTCCCGGCGCGAAGAACAGGCCCGCGTTCGGCAGTGTTCTGGCCGCGAGCATCGAGATCGACGGGGCGAGCAGGATCGGCGTCAGCAAACCCCACCAAGCTGGGGCCGGCCAGGATGAGGTCCGCAGATCGTCGAGCACGAGGTTGTAGGCGTTGCGCATTCGTACGGCGGTGATCCAGTCGCCGGTGTCCAGACCATCCTCGAACAACGGGAATCCGAGCGCCCGCTTCTCCGGCAGGCCGTAGACCTCGGAGAGCGCCCGGAGGTAGCCGTCCCAGACCGCCGTCGGCACGCTCTTTGCCGGAGGCAACCAATCTATCAGCGGGGCAGGGACTGCCTCACCACCCAGGAAGCGCCGCCGCAGATAGCGTTCCGCCGCAGCGGCACCGCCCGACTGCGAGTGGCGGTGCCAATCCGCATTGGTGTCGCGCGCCAGCAGGTCGGCCAGTTGCGGCCCGACCATCACGCCGGCCGCGGCGGCAGCGAGCATGCCACTGCCGAACCCGCGGACCGCGGCCGCCGCAGCGGCATCCGCGCCGGCAATCGTAAGCCCTGCCCTGGCCATCGCCAGCGGAAACTCCGAGGCCGGTACGGCGACCCGGCTGCGCTGTGGATCCGGTGTGCCCCGCCGCATCAGGTCGGACACCCACGTACCACCGGGTGCGAGGACAGACGTGAAGCCAGGCAACTCGAAACCCAATGCGCCGAGCAGTGCGTACTGCCCGATCCCCGCGCCGGGGAACGTCCGCGGGACCGTTGCGGCCGGTCCGCCGGCCATCGCCGCCCGGGCTGCCGTCGCCATCGCCAGCACTCGGCGTTCAACAGGATGTGGGCGGACCGGAACGGTATACCCACCGAAGGCGGGGGAGACCCGCGCCGACTGCACCTTCCGGCTCAGCTGGTCGGCCAGGTCGCCAAGCCGTTGATGCGCGAGCAACGCGGTGGTCAGCGGGACGAGCAGACCGGTCCCACCGGGCGGATTCAACGACGCTGCGCCACTGGCCGCCGAAGCAGCAGCGAGTCCCTTCGCGGGTACGGCGGTCACCCGGCGCATGGCGGCCCGTGGCTCGCCGGTCACGAGGGTCACCGGGTTCTGCGACGGCGCCACTGGGAACGGATCGCTGGCGTGGTGTACGAGCGCCAGCAGCACGAACCGTTGGCCCTCGGCAACGTCCACAGGGGGGAGCAGATCGCTGGTCAGGTTGAAACTCGCCACCCCTGGCCGGCCGGGCTTGATGCCGTCGACCGTGCGGATTCCGACCGTCTTCCACCCGGCCGCGTCGATCGGCGTACCGGTCACGACCACGCCGTCGAAGCCGGGTGGCAGCGCGGCCGGTGGGGTCGCGTCGTCGGCGCCCGCGGGACCGACCAGCAGGGCGACCCGGACGCCGTCCACGGGCGGATTGCCCGGACTCACCCCGCGATTGCGAACCGTCACGTGGACCCGGGTCGTGGCCACGGCGGCCGGGACACTGGCCAAGACCTCGCGTTTGCCGTCGAGGTTTCGCAACTCCACCAGCGTCGGTGGGGTGACCGCCTCGATGACGTACTTCCCGTTCTGGTCCGGGGCGTCCACGGCGATGTCCGGGCTGGCGTCGATGGTGCTGGTCAGCTTGTGGTTGCCGGGAAGAGCCACGCCGACCCGGGCCGGACGACCTCGGTCCACCGGCGTGGCACGCAGTACCAGACTGACCGGCGGCTGGGGCGCACCGGAGAGGTCGAGCTCGAACACTCCACGCCCGTGGACGCTGGCGCGCAGGAGCGCGGGCGCGGCGGGAACGGTTGGGTCGGACACCAGGTCCAGATCGAGTACGGCGGCATCGGGCAGATTGGCGGAGAGCGCCTGCCATCTGCCTAGGCCGGCGTTCCAGGTCCAGACCCCGAGGTCGGCGCCCACCCAGCGGCGATTTCCCGTGGGGTCGGCGGGGTCCAGGACGATCGCGTTGTGCTGTACGTCGATCAGGCCCGCACCGGCCGCTGCCCACGGCCAGCCCGCCGGCGGGACCGGGGGAACCCGCGTGTCCAGCGACCAGACCCGGTCGGGGAGTGCCGGCGGCACTGCCGCCGGGCCGCCGACCGTGACGTAGATGCCTTGCCCGGCCGGGATGGACGGATCGATCGCGATGCTGGTGATCGGTCTCAACTCGCCGATCCGCGGAATGTCCAGTGCGGTCCAACCGCCCGCGCCCTTGTCGTAGCGGGCGACGTGGCCGTCGGTCCAGCCGGCATAGAGCCGGGTGGGTGATGCGAAGGCGAGCGAGCGCACGTGCACACTCGCCGGTGTCACCGGAGTCCGGGCCGGCAGCCGCTTCCAGTTCCCGCCGAAGGTCTCGCTCACGTACGGCACCTCGCCGCCGAAGGCCACCACTCTCGAGTCGCCGGGGACCGCGCTCGGCGGCGCGCCGACCAACGGTGGGTAGAACAGCTGATCCGCCGGGCTCGGGTCGACCAGGGTGGTGTCGTACCGGGCGCCGTCGATGTCGCTGCGACGGACGGTTTCGTCGAAGTAGATGCTCAGCAGCTGACGGCGGGTGCCCGGACCGGCGGGTGCCCAGTCGACCACGGTGGCGCCGCCGTCGCCGTACAACTGGTGGTCCCAGACCTCGGAACCGAGGTAGCGCAGGCCGCCGTTGTCCTGCGCGCCGCAGAACGCGTACGAGTCCTCGCCGGGGAGGTGCCCGAGGCCCATCAGGCTGAGCGTGCCGAGGCCTGCGTTGCACGAGCGGAACAACCGGTTGCCGGTGCCACGAGCGTTCGTGGTTGCGAAGACTCCACCATCGCAGCCGATCCACAGGTCGCTGGAGGAGCCGGGGCGGTGCACCAGCGCGTGGACGTCGGCATGGGAGGAGGCACCGATGTAGATGTCCTTGCACTTGAACCCCGCACCCGACGGCTCGACCTCGAGGCGGTACACGGTGGCGGAGAACTCGCCCTCGGAGTTCTTCCCGGAGCCGCCGATGTAGACGACGTTCGGGTCGTTGGGGTCGACCGAGATCGCCTGGTCGTAGTTGCCCTGGCCTGGCTCGGTGCCGAACACGTCCTTGGGTGCACCCGAGATCGTGGACCACGCCGGTGCCACGGCCGACGGGTCGATCCGGTGCACGCCGTGCAGCACGCCGCCGGTCACCTTGCCCGAGGCGGCAGTGACCTTGGGGGTCGTGGAAAGCGAGTAGACGACCGTGGGGTCGCTGCCCGCGGCGGCCAGCGAGCTTCGGCTCGACCCGGCCGGCAAGGCCGGGAGCGCAGCCCAGCCGGCGACCGGCCGCCACTCGAAGGTGGCGCCGTTCTGGACCACGACGTAGAACCGCACCTGACCGGCCACCCGGCCGACGGTCACGCTGGTGATCTGGCTGGCGGCAGCGATCCCGGGCAACACCTCGAGCATCCACGGGGTGGGCGTGGCCGAACTCGCGAGCGTACGGCGGTACACGCCGACATTCGTCGCGACCACGACATGCTCGCGGTCGGTGGGATCGACGGCGAGGGCGAAGACCGTCCGGCCGGCGAGCGTCGGCGCCGCGGGTTCCTGGAACCAGGTCCGCCCACCGTCGTCGGATCGCAACATGCCGACGCCGAAGTAGGAGGTGGCACTGCCGGTCGAGAAGAACGCGTGACCCTCGCCGGTGCCGACGTACAACCGGTCGTGGGCCGCGTCGCCACCGTCCACCATGGCGATCGCGCCGGTGGCGAGCGTGTCGACCTGCTGAAGGGGAGGGACGACCGGGCCGGGGCCTCCCGGGATCGGCACTTCCAGGGCATCGAGCTCGTCGCTCATGGGTTCCCACGAGCGGCCCGAGTCTCCGCTTCGCCACACGCCGCCGTTCGCGGTCGCCAGGTAGACCCGTTGGCCGTCCTTCGAGACCGCGAGGTCCTGGACCCGGCCGCTCACCACGGGCTTGGGCGCGGCCTGGCCGAGCACCGCACCGAGCGGTCCGATCGGCACCCAGTTCGGCCTGCCGGCCACGGCGATCAGACCCTCCGCCGGGCTGTCCGGATCGGCCGTCCGGGCCTCGCGCTTCAGCTCGCGGTACGCCTGCAGCTGCTCCAGCCGGAACTCGATGCCGGCTCCGGGCTCAGCCAGAGCGTCCTCCGCGGTCAACCCCGCGGGTCCACGGCCCAGTCGATCCTCGACGAAGTACTCCCAGCGCCGCTGCGAGCCGCGCTTTCCCGAGCGACCCGGTTTCGAGCCGGCCATCAGAAGCCCACCTCGATTCCGATGTCCGCACCGATCGAGAGCGGCGACTCCTCGACGTGGTCCGGCAGTGCGGCCTGCAGTCGCTGCAGGGCATCGCCCGTACGGTCGAAACCCTCGTCCAGCTGGGCGGCGAGCACGTCCAACGCGGCCAGGACCGGTTCGAGCAGCGCCCGTACATCCAGTCCCGAGGCCAGCGCCAGTACGTCGTGATGGATCGTCACGACATCGGCGAAAACCACTGTGGGACGGACGTTCTCGAGTACGTCGAGAGCCGCCTGCTGTGCTGCGGCAACGGCATCCCGGACCGGCGCCAGCGGGTCGAACGCGCGCAGCCGGGCGATCACCTGGTCCGCCTCGGTCAGCACCCCGCCGAGCAGCTGTTCCGGACTGAGCGCCTGCACCTCGCCGGAGATCTGGGTGTACAGGGCAACCAACTCGTCGACGATCGGCTGCAGGTCGAAGGCCTCGATCAACCCACGGACCGTGTCCACCACATCGAGCGCCGGCTGCAGGAACACGTCGAGCAGCGCGATCAGCTGGTCCCGCCCGGCCGACACCAGGTCAGCGATCGCGGGCAGGATCCGCGCGGGGCCGGCCAGGTCGTACAACTCCAGCACCAGCTCCGACAGCGGCGCGGAGCCGTCCACACCGAGCGCGCTGAGGATGTCGCGCAGCTTGGCCGGGATCGTCATCACCGGCAACAACGCCACCGTGACACCGCCCGCGGCGGCCGTCACCTCACTACGTCCGGAGGCCGCCAGCGTCTCGGCCACCAGCGCGTCCACTTCCAGCGCGGCCAGGTAGCGGCGGCGGTTCTCGGCCAGTGGACCGAGCACCACGGCTGGGGACACTCCGGCCAGCAGGGGCTCCAGAGCCACGCGCAGTTGGGATCCCGGCGGGTGGACCTGCAGTGCACCACTGATTGCCCGGTGCTGCGCCCCGGTCGCAGTAGTCAGCGGAACCGGATCGAGTCCCGCGACACCATCGCGGACCGACGCGACCTGATCGGCGACGTGACGCATCCGCGTCCGCACAACCGCGGCGCCGTCCTCGCGACCCCCGATCCACGCAAGCATGTCCGCGACGGCCGGCTCGGTCAGGTCAAGCCCACCGGACTGACCCAGCTTGACGAGGATCGATCCGAACGCGCCTCCGGGCGGTCCGCCCGGCAGATCACGCAGCCGCGCCGCCACCACTTCATCCAGTACGGCGGCCAGCGCCATCGGATCGATGCGCCCGAGCCACTCCGCGGCACCGTCGCGGAACGACGTCACCGCAGCAGTCACGTCGTCCAAATGAAGGGCATCCAAAGCGGTCTGCCGAACCTCGTCGAGCGGCGCCTGGATCGGGTCGAGCACATCCGACGGGTCCAGCTCGGCCAGTGCGTTCAGGACCGGGTCGAACAGATCGGCCAGCGGATCCAGGACCGCGGCCTTCAGATCGATCCCGTCGAGCAGACTGCGGACCTCGTCGAGCGCCTCGGTCGCCGGAGCCAGCAACGCGACCGGATCCACCTCGGCGACGGCGGCGCGCAACTCCTCCAGCGGTCCGGCCTCCAGCTCGATCAACGCCGCCTCCGGGTCGAGCGAGGCGAGGAAGTCGACGACCTTCTGGTACACCTCCTCGATCGCATCGAGAGCCTCGGCGTGCAACGACTCCTGGATCGCGGCCAGCTCCGCGCGCAGCGTGTCCTCGACCTCCTGCAGATCGAGCTCCTTGATCGGCTTGGCGAGGTCGACGATCTCCTGCTGTACGTCGGTGGGCAGCAACCCGAACGGGACAGCGTCGATCACTTGCGCGCCGGTGTCGATCACGTCGTTCGCGGTATCGAAGTACGGCGTCAACTGGGCTGCGCCGAGGGCGGCCGAGATCGAACCGAGCGCGGTCTGCAGGTTCTCCGCCAGTCCGGCCAGGTCCAGCTCGTCGAGCGTCCCGCTGACCCGGCCGAGCGCGGTGCGCACCTCCTCGGCGGCGTCGCCGACCGCGTCCGCCACGACCTGGAGGCCGGCCTCGATGTTGGCGCAGACCTCGAGCAGGACGTCCTCCGCCGTACCGACCGCGGCCTCGATCGCGTCGAGCGTGTCGATCACCGGCTGCATCGCACGCTGCACGGCCTCGGCGACCGAGCTCAGGTCCACCTCGTCGACCAGTTGCCGGACGGTGCGGATCGCGGACGAGATCGTTCCGGCCACCGACTCGACGGCGAGCCGCACCTCGTCGAGCGGACCCACGACGAGGTCCGTCACTTCGGTCACCGGCTGCAGCAGCGTCGCGGGGTCCCAGCTCCGGACCGCCGTCACCATCCCGCCGACCAGATCCAGCGCCTGGTCGACGACATCACGGGTGGCGTCCGCCGGAACGGGCAACTCGAGGTCCAGCACCGGCGCGGCCAGCGCCCGTACGTCGGTCGCCATCGCGCCGACAGCCTCCAGGTTCGCGCCGGCCATAGCCAGCCGGGCCAGCTCCAGACCGGCCACGCCGCCGGCCAGATCGAGGCCGATCAAAGCTGCCTCGCCGAGCCCCATTCCTGCCGTCCAGCGCCGCTCGACGTCGAGCACCGCGTCGAGGAAGCCGACCACTCGCCGCCCCAGTACCTCGACCGCGTCAGGATCCTCGGGGTCGGCGGATCGCAGCGCGGCCACCAGCCCGGTGTCGGCAGCCAGTGCGCCGAGCCGATCCGCCGCGGCCTTGGCAGCCTGTACGTCGAGTCGCCCGGCCAGCAACTCGGTTCGCGCCACCAGGCGATCGCTGACCGCGGCCGTCGCGGTGAGCCCGGCGAGCACGCGCACCAGTTCCACCAGGCCGCCGACCGTACTGCTGGTCTCGACCAAGCCTTGCTGCAACTGCAGCTCGGGGACCAGTCCGAACAAAGCGGCGAGCGGACCCTGCTCGACGGACGAGATCACCGACCCGGTGCGCGCGAGCAGTGCATCCAGGCCGGTCTCGGCCACCAGATCCAACGCCGGTTCGAGGACGCCGCCGGTTTGGCCGATCGAGGTGATCAGGCTGAGCAGTCCGTCGATCTCGGCCGGCACCTCGGCGCCGGGTACGCCGGCTTCGAGTCGGGCGGTCAGCGTGAGGGACGCCGTACCGGTCGCTGTCAGGACGGCTGCCAGGTCAGGGGGTGCCGCGCTCGCAACCAGGGTGAGGATGCCGGACGCGTCGAAGCGGACCTCGCCGAGATCGGCGCCCGTGAACGATCCGGACAGGGCTGCGAACACCGCGTCGAGGTCGATCGCGGCGGTCGCCTGGAGGTCTGCGTCGAGCATGATCGCCGCCTATCCGCGCCGTACCCGGATGGTGAGCCGCATCAGGCCGCCGGGCGTCGGGAAGTCCTCGGCGCCGGTGATCGCGGCCTGGGAGGACGAGACCGGACGGCCGCTGCGGTCCATCAGGTAGTCGCAGACGACGTCGACGAGCACGACGCCGCCGAGTTCCTTGAGCGCGTTGATGGACTGCTGGGCCGAGACCGAGATACTCAGCTGGTTCGCTGCGATGCTGACAGTGTGGGCCGGATGCAGGACCGGCAGCGCATCGGTGCCCGGGAGGACGAGCACCTGGACCGCGACGCTGGAGAAGCGCTTGAAGAACTCCGCTTCCAGGTCACCGGACCAGTCGAGCACCAGCCGTTCGAGTAGCCCTGGGACGTCGCCGATCCCGAGCAGCGCTACCGGATCCCAGTTGATCCCCTTCAACGTCGTCACGTCCAGCGGCTGCCCACCTCCTGGCGGCCCTTGATCCCCCTTCGGCCCTTGAGCCCCCTGGTCACCCTTCGGGCCCTGGTCTCCCTGGTCACCCTTGGGTCCTTGACCACCTGGGTTGCCCTTGGGCCCCTGGTCACCCTGCGGGCCCTGGTCGCCCGGGTCGCCTTTGGGCCCCTGATCACCCTGGTCGCCTTTCGGTCCCGCGTCACCGGCCGGGCCGGCGTCTCCTTTGGTGCCGGTGTTTCCCTTGTCTCCCTTGGGTCCTTGCTCCCCGGGCGGACCTTGGGGGCCGGGATCGCCGGGTGGACCTTGGGTTCCCTCGACGTCGCCGAGGTCGATCGGCGCACCGTCGTACAGCCACAGCCCCTCGTCGTCCTGGCGCCACGTGCCGGAGTGCGCATGCGACTGCGCCGGGACGAACCGGGCAGGATCCTGCACTGTCGCGAGCTCCGGATCCCGCCGTACCGTCCCGACCACAAGGGTGTCCGGATCCGCCGCATCGGCCGGCGCGACCACCTCGCTCAACACGTCGACGATCGTCGCGACCGCACCGAACATGGTCGCGTCGTCCTCCCGCACCACCGCGTGGACCCCAACGACGACCTCATCCGTGCCATCTGGCAGCGACAACGTGACCTGCTCGTCCCGTCGTACCGCCAGGCCACTCCGCGTGAACCCCACCCCAGGAGTCAGTACGACGTCGCCACCGTCCACCAGCAGCCGGAAACCCAGCGCGATCCGGTCGCGGCCGACCACCCGGCGCAGGTCGGTGATCGCCGCATCGGCCACGGTCTGCAGGTGGTTCAGGTGCGCGGGGGTGACCCGGAGGCCGTCCACGAAACGCGTTCCCGGAGCATCGGTCACGGCGACGCCTCCTGCTCTCGATAGGTGACCAGCACGGTGTCGAGGGTCAGCGATCCGGCGGCGGCACAGGTCGCGCGCAGCAGCACCGGTGACGTGGCCGGAATCGGCGTCCGCATGATCAGGCGTGCCTGCAGATCCGTCTGCCCGGGATCGACGTCCAGGAAGTCAGGCGTATCCACCACCTGCAACGTCGTCGCCGCGATCAGGTGGTCGCGATCGGGCAGCCCGACCACCCGTACGGCCGCACGCAGCGGACCAATAGCCGGGATGTCGGTCAACCCACCCGTCGCCCCACCGGACAGCCGCCGACGCAACGGACCACCGGGGTCGAGCACATCCGACGGTGACCCGGCCGTGAGCGAGCACTCGACTTCGCCGTACCCGGGCTGAAGCTCCAGCCACGCGGCGACGAAGCGCTCCTCGGACGGTTGCGGCGGTGGTGCCGGCGGCTCCGGCGGCATGGGTACGGCGACCGGAGTCGCGAACGGCAGCGTGTACCAGCGGGCCACGACATCGCTGACTTGGACCGGGCTGAGTGTGCCACCTTCGATCGGTTCACCCGGCCTGCCCTCGACTGTTGCTGTCAGCAACTGACCGGTGACCTGGCCGCCACTCGTGTTCTCGGGCGCCCGCAGGTTGAGCCGGACGCCGCTGACCGTGCCGAACCTCGACACCAGTGTCCGCGGCAAGCCGATCAACAGACTCCGGCCGACGGCGAGCACGACCCGGGCGGCGTCGCTGATCTCGGGGCCGGTGGCCGGCTGGATCCGCTCGGGTCCGAACGTGCCGCGGACCACGAGCGACACCTCGTGCACCGCGTCGGCGTTCGGTGGTGTCACCTCTACCTCGACCACGCCTTCTTCGGCGAGGTCGAAGGACCGGGCCAGCCCCTGCGGCGGAAAGTCTTGCGAGTAGACCCGCAGCACGTTGATCTGAGGGGTCAGCCGCAACGCTCCCGGCGCGGCGGCCCGCAGGGCAACGCGGATGACGACCGGCGCGGCCGGGTCGGTCGCCGCGGCCACCGCTCGCGTGAACGCTTCCCGGACCGCGTCGGTGCGGTCGACCAGGTACCGCACGCCGGCGGCCAGCTCCGGCTCGTTCGGTACGTCGATCTCGGCGGGCGAGCTGCCCTGCCGCTCGAACCACACCGTTCGCCCGTCGACCAGCACCTCCAGCGACGGCGGCACCGCCGGCAGCACCACCCCCGCCATCTCGAGCAGCCGGTCCGCGAGGTCGTCGGTCCCGTCGCCGGCGTTGGTCGACTGCACCAGCAGCCGCTCGGTCGCGGCCTCGGCGAACTCGGGCGCCGAGGCGAGGAAGCGCCACTCGGTCCCGGTCCAGCGGTAGACATTGTCGACACCGAGGACCGAGGTGAACTCCTCGTCGCCGATCAGCCCGCCGAGCGTGACCAGCCGGCCGAAGTCGACGGTCGCGGCGGAGGTCGCGTCCGAGGTGAACGGCGTACTCGACCGGACGTCCGCGATCGTCGAGAGCTTCGCGTTGGCGACCGGTTCGGCGATCACCTCGAACAGCGCGGACTCGATCCGGGCGTCAGCCGGCAGCGGCAGGTCGAGCTCGACCAGCGAACCGGCGATCGTCGACTGCCCCGGGATGATGATCGTGTAGCTGCCGGGGTAGTGGTTCGTCGACACCTCGAGGACGCCTTCGACCGAGCCGAAGGCCTTGCCGAATCCGGTGGTCGCGGCGACGGCCATCACGGCGTACCGAACGACGTCAGCATCTTCAGCGTCTCGATCGACGCCTGGACGTCGCGCCCGGGAACGGTGTCCTCGATCGTCACGTCACCGGACAGGAACAGGTCCTTCAGGGCCTGCACGTCGGTCGAACTCAGCGGGCCTTCCGACGCCCGGACCACCAGGCGCTGGGCCTGCGGCTTGCCCCGGACCAGTCGGTCGAACGCGTTGCCGATGGATGTCTGTGCGCAGGCCTTCGTGGACACCGCGGACTATCCCGACCGGCAGCGTGTTCGGCCGGGCGAGGGTGAGGTCGACGACCGTGTCGAGCGGGACCGGCGTCCCGGGCTTCACCGACTGGGAGACGATCCGGTAGAGGATGATCGGCTCGCCGATGACGACGTCGTTGAGGATGTCGGGGTCGATGTCGTGGACCGCGATCGGGATGCCGTCGCGGACCACGTTCGATTCGATCTGGCGCGCGCCGACGTCGATGAAGACCACGTCCTGGTTGGACCGCAGCTTCGACGTCGTGGCCCGGGGCGGGACCGGTGACAGCGGGCTCTCGCTCATCTCGTGACTCCTATTCGATCGGCCGCGGTCTCGCGGAACGTGGTGGTGCCGACCCGCAGGCCGAGCTTGCCGAGCGCCTGCTGTGCCTCGGACAACGTCAGACCGGCCAGGCTCGGCATGGTGACCACGGGCTCGCGACGCAGTGCCGAGGAGACGACCATCCGGACCCGGCCGGTGCCGCTCGGAACCACTGCGCCGGCTGCCGGCAACTGCGCCAGTACCGGCGCATCGACGTACTCCGCGGGGACGGCGACCCTGGAGATCTCGCGTCCGGTCGTGTCGAGCACCAGGTCGGCATCGATGCCGAGGGCCCGCAGTTTGTCGAGCGCACCGCGCATGCCGAGGCCGAACAGGTCCGGGGCCTCGACGCCGTCGATGGTCAGCGTCACCGCGAGTGGTTCGGTGTGCGGGATCGTCACCTCGCGGATCTCCGCGGTGAACCCCGGCGCCTGGATGTGCACCCGCCAGGTTCCGTTGGTCAGGCCGCCGAGCAGGTGCGCGGTCCGGGTCCCGAACGGCGGCAGCGCCCGTACCGGGTGCCCCTCGCCGAGCGGTTCCGCGAGTACGTCGGCCGTCGGCAGCGGCTCGGTGGTGGCGGTCGTCCCGGTTCCGACCGACCGGGTGACCGCGACGTCGAGCGTCTCACCGCCCAGTGCGATCACGGCGTCGTACAGCGCGGTCAGGCCGGTGACGATCGCGTTCCAGCCCTGTGCGGTGACAGGTTCGCCGGCCGTGACACTGGCCAGGCTCGGGGTGGTGAGCGTCATCGTCGTTCTCCTAGGGCTCGGGCTGTTCGGTTCCGTCGGGCCACAACTGGGTGCCGGCGAGGACGACTCCCAGGGCGTCGTCCGCGCCGGCGCGGACCACCCCTTCGCCCAGCGACCAGCGCGGGTCGGCGTACTCGAGCCGCACGTCGACTCCGGCCGCGCGGTGCCGGTCGAGCAGGCGGGTGAGCGGCTGGCGGAGGAGGGTCCCGGTCTCGTCGTCGGCCGCCGCGAAACGCTGTGGCAGCAGGACTCTGACCGCGAACGGCTCGCGTTCCTCCCACGCGAAGCCCAGCAGCATCGACGGCTGGACCTCGGCGGTGGTCGCGGCGGCGAAGACCGAGGCGTCGAACCGTCCCGCCACGGTTCGCGGTACGGACGCCTCGCCGACTGCGCCGCCGGAGCGGGCGACCCGGACGAGCGCGGTCCAGCGGCTTTCGCCGCGGGGGAGTTGCAGCGGCCCGACGGCGGCTGCGCCGTGCGGCAACGGCGGCGACTCGTCGAACGCCTCGGCCACCGGTGCGGCGACCGCGAACCTGCCGGCCGGACCAGGGGACCCGGCGCTCGCCGTGCCGGTCGGGACACTGCCGTCATCGGCTGTGTAGACGAAGTCCTCGCCCGGCAACGCGTTGCCGTCGTCGGCGAACACCCCGCCGGTGAAGGTCCAGCTCGAACCGGTCACGTCAGTCTCGTCGAGCGTGACCCGGCCGCTGGAACTGAAGGCCAGCTCCACCCCGTCCGGGACGTCGCCCTCGTACACGAGCCCGCGCCCGGTGCCCAGATGCACGATCATCGGCCGGACCGTGCGGTTGCCCAGGCCGAGTATCCGGATCGTCACATCCACGTCCTCCAGGCCGCCGCGCAGGATCCGCGTTCGCTGACCATGCGACTTCGGCGTGGGCTCGATGTCTGCCGGGCGGATCGGGTTCTCCTCCAGCGCGAGTACGTCGGGCAGCGGAGACAGATCGGGTGGCGAAGAAGGAGGTGGGGCGCCGTCGACCGGTGGTGGTGGCGCCAGTCGGAGGTGCTCGACGACCTGGGCCAGGTGCCACCACCCGTCGGCCACGTGGCGCACGGCCTTGACCTCGAGGCCGAGGTAGGCGGCGGTCGCGAGCAGCAGCGCGGCCGGCGTGGTGTTGCCGATCCGATGTGCCCCGATCGAGCCGAGCACCGCGGTGCGTCCCAGCGCGACCCTGCTCCGGTACTGCGAGGCAACCGCGAGTGCGGTGGCGAGGTCGTTCGCACCGAGCTCGGCCAGGACCGTCGCGGGTACGCCGAGCAGTCCCGCGAGTACATCAAGATCCGGCGGCACGACCGCGGCCGCCTCCCGCAGTTCGAGCGCACGGTTGTCCAGAGGTACGAGCGCCTCGCCACCGAGTCGGTGCAGACTCGCCAGGGCCAGGAGATCGCGGACGGTCGGAGCCTCACTGACCCGCCGGGACGAACGGACGGTCTGTACCTGCTGCGTCAGTACGTCGAGATCGGCCACCAGTCCGGTGACCACAGCGCCGAACCGTTTGCCCGGATCCGTCGCCGCGAGGTGCAGCGGGAACCGGTCGAGCACGGTCGCGGCGCGGGTACTCATGACCCCACCTGCGTCTCGGTCACGACCACACTGCGCACCCAGACCTGCTGGGCCGGACCGAGTGGCACCGTCACGTTCGAGGCCGTCACGCGGACGCCCTCATCGATCAGCTCGACCCGGTACGAGAGTTCCTCGACGGCGTAGTCGGCGGTCGGGTCGAGCATGCCGAGGAGCGCGGCCGGCGTGAGTACGGGCGGCGTCAGCGCGAGGGCCTCGACCAGTCGACGTTCGATGTCCGCCCGGGCAGCGCCGAGCGCTGTCTCCGGCTCGGCCGATGCAGCGAGCCCGCGGCGCTCGACCACCACGGTGAGGTCGACCACGACCCGCTCGCCGCGCAGCGTGACACCGAGGTCGCCGCGTTCCAGCCGGGCGCGCGCCCCAGGAATCGGCGGACGCACGTTGTAGCGCTTGAGCGGTTCGCCGGCCGGCCGGTCCTTGGGCCCGATGTCGATCACCGCGTCGAGTACGCCGCTGACCGCCATCACCGCGGACACGAGCCGGTTGTAGATCACCGGCTCACCGACCCCCAGGGCCTCGACCGCAGCGATCAGAGTGGCCGCGGTGTCGTCCTCGAGCCGACGACGCTGCTCGTCGGTCAGGCCTGTGTCGCCCGGTGTCACCGTCAGTCGCGCCTCGAGCGGCATGAACACCCCGTCGAGGACGACACCCGAGGTGGGGCCTTCACCACCGCCACCGGTGTTCTCCGCGAGGGTCGGTGCGGCCGGCGCCGGGACGAGCAGGTTGTCGTCGACCCGCACGCCCGCCGGGCGCGCCTCGTCCAGCGCCGCCCTGGCCAGCACGGCCGCGGCCGCCGTCAGTTCGGTCGCGATCGTGACCTTGACGACGCCTGGGAAGGCGAGGTGGTCCTCCTCGACGAGCACGTCCTGCTCGCGGATACCTTCGACGGTCATCAGCGCCCCGACCAAGGCGTCGCGAGTACCGCGACCAGAACGGGCCAGCGAGTACTGGATCCGGGCCCGCAGATCCTCATCGGTCTCGGCGCCACCGCGGAACGCCATCGGCTCGGGGTTGAGGACCTCCTCGATCCCGAAGATCGGCCGGTGCAGCACGGTCAGCGTCCGCGCGGCGGCGACTCCGGTCGGTCCCGCGGCCAGCGCCCGTACCGGCGCTTGTGCGCTGACGGTGCCGCGCCGCAGCGTGACGGTCGCGGTGGTCTCGACCGTGACCGCGATCGGGGCATCGGCCGACGTCGAGATCAGGGTGCCGGCCACGACGGTCACATCGGCTGGGGCCGGCGTCGAGCGGGCCAGCACCACCTCGCCCGCGGCATGTGTGACGCCACGGCGGTCGACGCCGACCAGTGCCGCCAGTTGGTCGAGGTCGCGTCCGCCCGCAGTCGCGACGAACGACCCGGAGTACACCCCGTCAAGCTGATGCGAGATCACCGCCAGCTCGAGTGCGAACGACTCGGCCAGAGTCCTGGTGATACTGCCGGGATTGCGGTCGGTCAGCACCGGCGGCGGTCCGCCGGGGCGCCGGTCGAAGCCGACCCAGACATCGGTGCCGAGATCCGGAACCGTCGCCCCAGGCAACGCTTCGCCAGGTACGAGGTGATTCCACGCCAGCACCCCCTCGCTGAGGGCGAAGTCCCGGCCGGAAACGAACGTGGTGAACAGGCCGCTCGCCAGGCCGGTCACGCGCAGGGTCTCCGGCAGCACCCGCTCGTGCTCGGGGATCTGGAACGGCAACTCGGTCTCGAGGTACTGGAACCGCAATCGGCTGGTGCCACCGGTCAGGTTGGCGATCAGGTCCGCGGCGAAGACGCCGTACGGCTCGGCGGCGAAGCTCATGTGACCGCCCCCAGGTCGAACGGGACGACCAGGTTCAGCGGGTCGTCGACGTCGATCAGCCGAACCGTCAGCTCGACCCGGACGATGTCGCGCCGAGCCTCGGAGCGGACGTCGCAGCGCTCGATCTTCGCGATCCGTGGTTCGCGGCGCAGGGCTTGCAGGATGTAGAGCTTGACCAGGTTGCGGGTGCGTTCGGTGTTGGGTTCACCAATCAATTCGTGGTGCCGGCTGCCGTACTCCGGGTGGCCGAGCGGCGCCAGCTCGCCCTCGCGGGTCATCAGCCGGTTCACCAGCAGCTGGACGGCTTGGTCGACGTTCTCGGCGACGTCGAGGTCGACCACGGTCCGGCCGTGGCCCGGCCGGCTCTCGGTGGCGAGGTCGGCGTCCGCGAACGATCCCGCCGTACCGGCCCAGAAGAGCCCGAGGTCGCGGCCGAGCCGCCGCCAGAGCAGCTCGATCTCGGCAGCGGTCCGCCGCGGTGCCGCGGTCATGGCGCGTTCCCGTCGGTGACGAACGGTGCGGCCGGCGGGCCGAGCACCGTGAGTACGCCGGGACCGGTCGGGATCCGGTCGCCGACCCGCACCAGCGCCTGGCCGTCGACGGTCACGCCGGTCGACGCGCCGGGCTGGCCGATCGGCAGTACGTACGGCACACCGCTGACGGAGTTCACCAGCGTGCACAGTGAGCCGGTGACAGCCAGCGGCATCCCGCCGGCGGTGGCCGTCACCTGCAGTACGGCGGTGATGACGCCGCTGTCCGGTGGTCCGGCCGCACCGGGGGAGAGCATCACCGAGCACCCGACGGTCACGGGCGGGCCGGACATCGGTCAGCCCGCCGAGAAGCTGGTCGTGCCGGCGATGGTCGTGGTGCCACCCTTCAACGTCGCGGAGCCGGACCCCTCGACGGTGACACTCGACCCCTTCAGCGTCGCGGTCGACGAGGCCTCCAACGTGAGTGCACCGTTGGCCTTGATACTCACGTCGGCAGCGGCCTCCAAGGTGATCGCGCCATCGGTCTCGACCGTGACCTTCGTGGACCCCATCGCGATCTCCAGCGAGTCGTCGGTGACGGTCAGCGTGCTGCCGTTGGGCAGCCGCAACTCCAGTCGCCGGGTACCGCCGGAGTCGGGCACCTCGTAGACCACTTCCTCGGGAGTCGCGTCGGGCGGTGGGGTGCCGGCGGCGTGCAGGGTTCCGAGCAGTACGGCGCCGTTCACGTCGCCGTCGACGAATCCGAGCACCACCAGGTCGCCTTGCCTGGGCACTGCCGACAGCCCTGGTCGCGCGACGGCGACCGGGACGTCCTGGAGTACGAGTCCGGAGCCGTGCAGGCGGACGTCGCATTCGAGGTGGTGTTCGCCGGATCCGCCGTCGTTGGTACGGGCCGCATCGACGACGCCGAGCGCGACACCGCGGTGAGCGGCCAGCTCGCGCCGGGCCACGTCGGTCATCAAGGAGACAAGACCGGTCACGAGTCCCCCTCGAGCAGCAAGTCGCAGAGGTAGCCGGTGGCCGGGTCGACCGCGTGCCTGACGCGCAGTACCCGGTAGGACTCCCCGCGGGCCTGGATCGTCGTACCTGCCCGCAGGTCCGGCCGGCCGGTCACCCGCATCCGCGCGCGCCGGGTCGCCCGCGAGGCGTCCGCGGCAAGGGCGTCGGTGCCCGCATTGGCGGCCTCCCGCGTCCGGAGCGCCGGGTCCACGACCTCGACGGCACTCCCGCTATCCGGTGCGGCCTCCAGCAGGTACCAGTACTGCGCTCCCGCCGGACTGACCCGCGTGAGGGCGGTGCGCGCCTGCCGCGGCCCGGCCCGGAAGCTCAGCAACTCGGCACCTTCCCGGAGCTCGCCCGCCCCAAGCCCGGTGGGGAGACTTCCCACTCCAGTTGCAGGCGTGAAGGAAACTTTGCCGTCGGGCGTGCTGGTGATTTGGTGGCCCGTTCGATGGGCGAGGTCGTGGAGGGCGGACCAGATGCTTCGGTGTGGGTCGACGTGGAGGGCGGGAAGCGAGAGCGCGGCAGCCACGTCCCCGGCGTCGACGTCGCCGTCGCCGAGCAGGTCCTGTACCACCTGCCCGAGCGTCGTCTGCCGCCACGACCGCCCGGAATGCGTCAGCGACAACCGCCGGCTCGCCGAGAACGCAGTCAGCACCGACCCGCCCGCAATCGCATCCACCCCGCTGACCTCGGCCCGCAAGACATCCTCCGGGTCCCCCTGAGCGTTGCCGAGGGCAACACTCAGTACGTCGCCCGGTGCTGCGCCGGCCAGCTTCGACCCGGCCCACAGCACGAGTTCCACCCGGTCATGCGCCTCATCGACGGACAGATCCACCCGCAACCGCCGTACCGCCGCCTCCGCCAGCCCCAACGCGCCACCGGGCGGAGCACCCGCACCACCGCTCAACCCCAAACTCGCCACCGGCCGCCCGATACTCACGGCGCCCCCGCATCCAGCCCGTACCGCTCCGCCTCACGCAGAACCAGCGCCTCGAGCGCCTCCTCCACCACATCCTCGAGATCACCCAGCAGATCCGCCGGCGCGAGCGCAGCAGGAGGCCAGCTGTGGACCGCGCGATCCGGGCCGGAGAGCACAGGACCCGCACCGGGTCGGCGTGCACCGGCCGGAGTGGCGCCAGGTCGCGTGCCACCAAGTGGGTTGGCGCCAAACGGAGTCGCGCCCGGTTGGATGGCGTCGAAGGGAGTGGCGGCGAGTGAGGTGGCGTCGAAGGGGGTGGCGCCCGGTCGGGCAGCGTCGAGGGGAGTGGCGTCGAGCGGAGTGACGCCAGGTGGGGCGGCGTCGAACGGGGTGGCGTCGAGCGGAGTGACGCCAGGTGGGGTGGCGTCGAAGGGGGTGGCATTGGGAGAGCCGGCTTCGGGTCGGCCGGCGTTGGGTGGGGTGGGGTCGGGTGGGATCGCGCCGGATGCGCCCTCGGGCGGCGTAGCGCCGTGTCTGCGCATCGGGATGGGCCTGGCGCCGGGGAAGGTCGTTGCCGTGTCCTCCGGATGCACGTTGTCCCAGCGCCGCAACAGCTCGCCAAGTCCACTCTGCCCGACGTAGTCGCGGCCCAGGTCCGGTCGGTCTCCGGCGACCCCGGTGTCCGGCCGAGTCGCGACGTCCGAGCCCTGAGTGGAGTGCCCCACCGCATCGGACGTCACGAGCGCTTCAGGTAGGTCGTCCGGGAGCCACGACCCCCGTCGTGCAAGAAGTTCAGAGCGATCACCCGGCACCAGCCGGTTGGAGGTAAGCGCCGACTCACCGGAGGCCGGGTCGTTGCGGACCACGCGGCTCCCCGGGCCGGACCAAGGCCGTTGCCTCAGGCCACCATCAGACAGTGCCTCCCGCGCCGACGCGGCTCCGGCGTTCGAGCCGCGCGGATCAGGCTTCCGCGAGGTCCCTTGACCCACCTCGGCGGGAGAGGCGGGATCGAGCGCTCGGGCAAGGACCGTGAGGTCGATGTCGCCGGCTGCCAGGTCCCGCCACGGTTGGCGTAACGCCGTGAGGGACAGTGGCTGGCACAGGTCGGCTCCGGCGAGACCACGCGCTCGCAGCCGGCCGCGGACCGCGCGGAGGCCCTCGCCCGCGGCGGTTGTTCGGCGGGCTCGGCGTACGGCGACGGTCAGGCCGGAAGGAGTGATCATGCCGGGTGCTCTCCGCGCCCGAGCATCTCCAGGTAAAGAAGGACCTGGCCGACAGTGAGCTCGGCGCAGCGGTCCGGAGTCCAGCCGAACTCGCGGGCCAGCACGAAGCACGCCCGCGCGAGCGGCGCGTGCACGGCATCCTCCAGTTCGTCGCCGTGCAGGCTCAGCCCACTGACCCGATTCACCTCACCAAGCACGAACTCCACCAGACCGGCCGGCAGACGATGCACCTGCTCCAGCGTCAACCGCGGCTCCACCATCGCCTGGTGCACCATCAGCGCGCTCGCCAGATCGCCGTCATCGGCCGCAGCCCGGTTCAGTCGTGCGATATCCGCGAGTACCAGCGGCCGCACCACCACCTCCGCCGGCGCGGCGTCCGCCGTACCCCCGGATACGAGGTGTGCGGGCAGCGTCACCCGGTGGGTGAGCGCGGACCCCGCGAGCAGCTCGTCGGCGCTGAGCGTCGGCACGTCAGGCCTCTTCGCCGGCGGCGTCCGCGACCCCGATCCACAATGCGCGGAACGTCACGCCTTCGAGGACGAAGTCGTCCTCCGGGACGGTCAGCGACCAGCCGTCCAGCTTGACCTGGTGGACCGTCACAGTGGCCGACTGCCCGGGTCGCGCCGGATTCTCCAGCACCAGGCTGAGGTTGAACGTCGGGCTGACGAACGCACCCGCCGGCCGTGTACCTGCCCCGGCCTCGCCCAGCATCAGCTGCAGCAGTGCGCCGTTGATGTAGGCGCGGCCCATCGTTCCGGTGACGTTGACGTTGCCCGGGCGGAGCTCGGTGGCGTAACGCTGGCCGATCTCGTGGAACGGCCGCATCGCGGACGTGACCTGGACGGTGACGTCGGTGGCCCGGCCGACGGGCGTCAGTGCGAAGGTCTCGGCCACTGTGTTGGCAGCCTGTCCTTCAGGCGTGGCGGCGTCGTCGACGGCGATCGTGATCGCGCCGTCCATGCCGGTGTAGACGTTGGTGTTGGGCACGGCGGATCCCTCACTCCAGGTTCATGGTGACGCGGATGTAGTCGATCGAGAACGTGGGCAGCAGGGTCATCACGACCGAGCACAGACCCGCCCGCTCCTGCGCCCGCGTGGCCGAGACCTCGAGCTGGTAGCCGACGAGCATCTCGTCGAGCACCATCTGGGACAGGAACCCGTCGAGCGTCGCCTGGAGCGCCTTGCGGACCCGGTTGTTGTTCAGCCGGCCGATGTAGGGGTCGGCGCCGAGCCGGACGCCGGCCTTCGCGTAGTCGACGATCCGGCGGATGCTGATCTGCGTGAACGGCGGTTGTGCACTCGTGATCCCCTTGACCACCTGCGCACCGAACTTCTGCCGCACCAGCAACACCCGGTTCTGCAACAGGCTCTGGGTCAGTGCGGTGGAGTAGCGCACGTCCGGCACGACCGGCAGCACCTTGTTGGTGAGGCTGACCTGCGGCGCCAGTGTGGACAACTTGCCCGCCACGACCGCCGCCAGGTACGGCGGCGGCAACGCTACGTTCGCACCGGTTTGCGTGTCCGTGGCAATCAGTCCCGGTGCCACGAGCACGATCCGGTCGTCGCTGGTTGCAGCCGCGTCCGCTTCGACACCGCTGGCGGAGGTCGCCGTACCGGAGGCCCGGGCGCCGAGGATCGCGATCCGTTCCCGGCCCTCGGCCTCGGTGCGGTCGACATGTCCGAGGACCGTCGTACCGATGACATTGGCGCCGAGTCCGGCGACCAGCAGGATGTTCACCGGCTGGGACTCCAGGACGGTCAGCCCTCGCAGTACCTCGACGGCGCTGACATTCGCGCCATCCGTGCCACCCCCCAAGGAAGTGGTGGACAGCGCGGTGAAGTCCGACGCGGCGTTCTGTGCGGCGCCGGCCCGGACGAGCTTCGACGTTCCCAGCTTGGCGTGGATGGCGCCGACGTTCGCGCCCTCGTAGACCTCGCGGAGCTGGCCGTACGTCACGGTCATCCGCCAGGTCACCGGCGTCGTCGTACTGTCGGCCACCACCTCGACGTCGATGTCCTGGCCCCACGTGCCGGAGCTGCCGGCGATTTCGGTGCCGCTCTCGCCCGCGATGCCCTGGGCGGTCAGGGTGAAGGCCGGCTGGTCCACCCCGGAAGCGCGGACGTTCAGGGTGGCCGCCGTACGGTCGCCGTTCGCGATCCGGATGGCGAAGACATTCCGGGCACCGCCGGCGTAGGCCTGTTCGAGCGCCCGGGTCAGGGTGAGCGGCTGGCCTTCCACCCGGGGATCGGCGAACGCGTCCGGCTGGCCGAAGATGTCGACGGCTTCGGTGAACGATCCGATCGGTACGACGGTGTCGACGGGTCCGCGCCCGGCGGTGCCGACGATGCCGATGTTTCCGGTGGAGATGCCGCCGACCGCGATCAGTCCTTCGGCCCGTACCTCGATGTACGTGCCGGGGATGACCATCTCGGCGATGGACTCGCTCATGTCGTGGCTCCTCGGGTGACGGTGAACGGCTCGATGGGCAACGGGATGTCCGGGGGACTGGACAGGGCGCCGGTGACGGCGACCCGGCTGATCACGCCGCCGCCGGAGGTGAGCACCGGCTCCTCCAGTTCGGCGTCCAGCTGGAACGTGGTGACCTGGGACCGCGTCGTGGTCTGGTCGGGTAGCTCGGCCGGACGGACCACACCCCAGGACAACGGCACGGTGCGCGTCCCCGGGTCACTCGCGGCGAGCGCAGTGGCGACTGCGCGCGAGGTGTCCGCCACCTGCGCCGCGGTGCCGGCAACCACCTCGACGGCAAGGGTGCCCTGCACTCGTGTGGTGACGACGTCCCATTGGCCGACGTGGTAGGTCACGTCGAGGTCGCCGGTAGTGGCCAGTGGTACGCCGAACAGCAGGGTGCCCTCCTGCGGATCGACCTGGACCTGGCGCCCGACCGGCGTACCGGCGACGACCGTGAACAGCGCTCCGTCATCGGCGGACACGTCGCCCGGACCGAATGGCGGATCGGGTGTCCCATCGGCGCGGACCAGTGGGCCGTGGGGGAGCGTGAGGGTCAGGCGGTCGGCCGACAGCAGGTCCAGATTCTCGCCGCCGCCGAGATCGAGAACCGGGTCCGCGAGGTCGACGGTCGCCGCCAACCGGAGCGCGCCGGTGCGCGTTCCGCGAGGTACCCGGCCGACTCCGACCAGGGCCTGCGTCACGGCATCCAGGGACAGTACGGCGCAGGGCAGATCGGCCGTCGCGACCGGTGCGACGTCGTCCACGCGGACACCGTTCAGCTCGCTTGCCAGGTGTGCGGCCAGCGGGTCGAGGACACGATGCAGAGTCACGCCGGCATCCCAAGGGCTTCGCGCAATCCACCGAGCAGCGCCGGGACATCGGCCACCGCGTCCCGCGCCGTACCCAGGGCCGGCCGGATCGGTTCGCTCGGATCAGCCAGCGCCGGTACGCCGCCCAGCAGCGCCGGCAGATCGAGACCGTCGAGCAGGTTCCCGGCCAGATCCGCGAGACCGGCGAGGTCGTCCAGTGGGAGCTCCGGAACCAACGGCGGCGGCTCGGGCGGCTCGACGTACTGGCGTAGCACGATGCGGTAGCGCACGGCGTCGACCCACTCGTCGGTCTCGACCACGTCGAAGCTGACGATGACGACGTCCTCGAGCTCACTGGACTCCACGATGTCGGCGACGAACGGCACCGGGTCGCCACTGCGGAACTGCTCCTGCAACGCCTCCAGGAATCCTGACCGCGTCTCCGCGCCGGACAGGCTGCCGGTGATGGTGACGGCAAGGCTCTCGACGCCGAGGTCCTGGTGCAGGTCACCGAGCAGGCCCGGTACCCCGATCCGGACCTGGCGTCGCGCCTGATGCAGCTCGACGCGCTCGATGCACGGCAGCTCCCAGTCGCCGATCATCGGTCGCACAATCATCCGTCCATGCGATCAGGTCCGGGGTCGCCCTGGCGTCGCCATCGCGTCACCCCGGCGTTACGGCGCTCCGCCCGCGCGGTGAGCGCTGCCACAGCGGTTGGGCGCGTTGTGCGGGGCGTGGTGGCGATGCCCTGGACACGCTGCCGTGACGCCGGACCTGCTGCCCTACCTGCATGGCGACCGGCTGGGCTGGCGTTGTGATCCGCTGCGAGCAGATCGAAGGATCGGCAGCGGACGGCGATGCTGTGTTGCTGCGCGTGCAGGTCTCGATCGGTGACCGGACTCCCGAGATCATCGGGCCGCTGGTCGCGCGGCGTTCGGAGGCCGGTCAACTCGTCGCGGAGGTGCTCGACCGGATCTTCGAAACGCTTGTACGAGGTGGGGCCGGCGACAGCGGGGATGCCGCGACGTCTTCAGATTCCTGACCGTGGGGCAGATGATCGTCTTGTGCCCTGGACCTCACCTGCCGGGGACGCTGTACAGGGGGGTGGTCGGTGATGGTCGTCGTACGGCTGCTTGATCGTTTCGTCGTGACGTCCGGTGGTGTCGCGATGCACGTCCCGGCGAGCGCTCATCGTCTGGTCGCCCTGCTCGCGTTGCGCGGTTCACCCGTGGAACGCTCGTACGTCTCGCAATGCCTGTGGATGGACAAGACCGAGGCGCGGGCCTACGCGAACCTGCGGTCCGTCATCTGGCGGCTCCGCCGGAGCAGTCCGCAACTGGTCAGTCTTTCGGCGTCGCACCTGTCGCTGCGTCGTGACGTCGAGGTCGACATCGACGCGTTGCGTGGGCTGGCCCGAGCCCTCGTCGACGAGTCGTCGGCCGTGGAGCTCTCCGAGGTTGACGCGGAGAGCCTGTCGGGGGAGCTGTTGCCGGGTTGGAGCGACGACTTCGTGGAGCTCGAACGTGAACGGTTGCGGCAGATGCGGCTGCACGCGCTGGAGTCCTTGTCGCATCGCTTGCTGCGCGCGGGACGGCACGCGCTGGCACTCGACGCGGCGCTCGCGGCTGTCGCCGCCGACCCGCTGCGGGAGACCGCACACCGTGCGGCCATCGCGGTCCATCTGGCGGAGGGCAACCTCGGCGAGGCGCTCCGTCAGTTCTCGTCGTTGACCGACTTACTGGCCCGGGAGCTGGGGATCGCGCCGTCGCGTCGTACGGCGGACCTCGTCGACGTCCGATCGGATTGGGCCGGTCCAGCGCCGCGGCAAGACTCCCGGTTGCTGGTGATCTAGCGTGACAGCTTGACGTCCAGGGCCTCCGAGACACCTCGCTTGCGCAGTTGCTCACGGACATCGTCGACGGCGCCATCGTCTTGCTCGGCGGAGACGGCGTCTTCGAATCGGCGGTAGAGCTTGGGGTCGGTGGCCAGGTAGAACGCGAGCTCCTGCCCGACCTGGCCGAGGTCGGCCGGCACCTTGTCGGCGGTTGTCCCCAAGAGCTCCGCCAACCCGCCGTCGAGGGTGTTCGGCTCACCCGCCGCAGCGGCGAGAGCCGGTTGGGCAGTGCGGACGGTGCCCTCGAAGAGATGGCCGAAGGTGGTGAGGCCGCCGCGTGCCAGCGGCACGTGTTGGGTGGCGGTCGGCGCGAGGGTCGGCACGGTCCGGCCGTTCGGCAACTGCGCGGAGAGCAATGCGTCGGCGTTCACGAGTCCGCCGCCGAACTGCCCGGACGGCCAGCTGGGGACCGGGGTCGCGGTGTCTCGCAGCAGTTGTGAGAACGTCGACGCGATCCGCTCCTTGCCGCCGCACGCGCTGATGATCGTGTTCCGCCCGTGTTTGGCCAGCCACAGGGCGGCGATCCCGGCGACGGTGGCCACCGCGTACGACGTACCCGAGCCCTGGCTCACGGTGTTGAGGGAATCGTTGGCATTCGCGGTGGCATGCCACACCCGGTCGCCGGGGGCGGTGATGTCTACCGCGCGTCCTCGTGACGAACCCTTCCACGTGCCGCGCTCGGCATCACACGCGGCGACCGCCACGACCTCGTCGTACGCCGCGGGGAACACGACGAACCGCACGCAGTTGCCGGCGGCGGCGAGCACGATCACGCCTCGGCTGGTTGCGTAGACCACGGCGTCATGGAGGCGATCGCTACCGAGGCCGCCCATGCTGATGGAGATGACGTCGGCACCCCGGTCCGTGGCCAGCTCGATCGCCCGGGCGAGATTGAGGGTGTCGAGGACGACCACACTGTCGGAGACCCGGAACGGGACCAGCTTGGCGTGTGGCGCCGTACCGCTGACCGCGTTCTGCGGATTCGCGTCTGCGGCGCCTCGTGGACTGACGATCACGCTCGCCGTTCCCGTGCCGTGGCCGCCGTTCTGCCAGGGGAAGGTCTTCTTCAGTTCGTCCTGCGGGTCGTCGTCGTTGTCGAAGAGGTCGCGTCCGATGCCGGTCAGCAGGTTGGCCGCGATCTCGGGGTGGCGCCGGTAGCCGGTGTCCGGGTGGCCGATGACGACTCCTTCTCCCGGCCGGCCGCCGGCGAAGTGGTTCTGCCAGGCTTGGGGGACTCCTGCCAGCTCGATGCTCCACTCGTGCGCCTTGGCCTTGGCGAAATCCTGGCCGCTGCCACAGGCAAAGCTCGGCAGACCGAAGGCGGCGACCGGTTGCTCGTCGCCGTCGAAGCCCCACTCCGGACGGTCGGTGACCCAGGCCTTGAACAGCGGTTCGGCGCTCGCGATGCCTTTGTGCGCGCGAAGCTGGTACGTCCGATCCCACGCATCCCGTGGGCTCAGTGCGCCTTCCTCGGAGATCACCTCGAACTGGTTCCTGCGGTCTCCGTAGTTCGTGGCGTGCCAGCCGTCGCCGAGTACGTCGCTGATCGCGCGGTCGACCTTCTGTTGCGCCGCGCGGCTGGTCGTCTTCACGCTGAAGGCCTGGAGGACCGGACCCGGGTCCTGCTCGATCTCGCTCATCTGCGCGTCCAGGTCAGATCGTGGATCTGGCGATCAGGTGGTCGAGGACCCGCTGGGTCTTGCTGACCTGGCTGTCGTCGACAGGCAGTTGCTTCTGCTCCACGAAGGCAGTCAGCGCGGCCTGCGCGGCGACGGCCTTCTTCGGCTTGGCGACGATCGAGAGCTCGAGGAAGTCGAGGCCGGCGTCGACCTGCCAGCGTTCGGCTCGCACCCCTGACGCCAGGCCGTCGATGGTGAACTCCTCGAACCGGGTGGCGGCGATCGGCGGCAGCATGCTGACGGCCGCGAGGTTGACCCGGCCCACGCTGCACGTGGCGAGGAAGTCGAGTTGCTCCTTGCTGAACAGCTCGGGGATCAGCCGGTGATTGGCCTGCGCTTCGGACAATCGCGAGTCCGTCCACTGAACGGTCATCGCCGTGGCGAGCGATCGCTTCTCGCCCGCCCAGTCCGCCTCGATCTTCAGCTCCTCGTCGCCGGCTTCCCGGTTCTCGAAGTACTCCGGGTCGAGCTGGGACCAGCGACTGGGCCGGAGCTTGATCGTCGAGTCACCGGTCGTCGCGGTCTTGCCGCGCACACGCAGGACGACGCCGATGTCGAGCAACGCCGTCGACGCCGCGGCGTCGGTGACGTCCTCACAGAACACCACCGTCCAGGCGTCACCGTCCGTGAGCCCGAGGCGTTCGATCGCCTCCTCGACGTGCGCGCCGGCCAGCGTGACCTTGATTTCTACCTTTTCTGGACGCACCTCGACACCCCCCAATGAGTACGCCGGCCGGACCCGCCCCCAGGTCCACCGGCCGCACGTCAAATTTCCACACTCCTCTCCGTCCCAACCACCGTCAAGGTCGCAAATGTTTGACTCCCTGCACGCCCTTGCGACGGCCGAAGCCGGCAGCCTTCGGTTTCGACCCGGACCAGGGCTCCGGCAGTCCCACCCGAAGGTGTGACCGACTGACAGGATTCGGCCTGCTGCGAATCAGGTGGATGGTTCAAGCACTATTTCTGCCTTTGATTCTCGCTCAACAGGTGAATTGGTCTCCGCGCTTGGTCAACCTTGCGCGTATTCACAACGAGTGGGACGCTGAAATTTGACGCTGTGCGTCGCGAGGGGGATCTGCCGGCAGCCGCGGGGAGGCCGTTGTCGGCGCTCGAAGCATTCACAGCCGGACTCCGGATGATCTGGATCCCTGCTGTGGCCCCTCGCCGTAGTACTTGGCGCGGGAGGGCAGATGAGCAACAGACTGACAGTCTTCTTCGACATCGGCGACACGTTGGCGAGTGCCGTGATGGAGGGGTCGCACCTCTCCCGTCTCGATGTCTACCCGTTCGTGCCGGAGGTGCTGGCCGGACTGCGGGCCGGAGGCGCCGGAGTGGGCCTCATTTCGAACACCGGTAACGAAACCGCGGCCACGATGAACAAGGTGCTGGGCGACGCGGGGCTGTTGGCTCTCGTCGACCCCGGGCTGTGCCTGTTCAGCTCGATCGAGGGCATGGACAAGTCCCAGCCGGCCTTCTTCTCCTTGGCAAGCGAACGTGCCGCGCTTCCGGCAGCCCGCTGCGTCTTCGTCGGCGAGGACGCCAAGGAACGACGTACCGCCGCCACCGTCGGTTTCCAGGTGTCGCCCCACCCGCTGCACGCGCTCCACCTGGTTGCGGCCGATTCCGCCGTACCTCCGACAGTTTGACCGGAAGGAAAGACCGCAATGGCAATCGACGCCGCCAACGGACTGAATTCTTTCTCCTTGCATACCGCGGACGAATCGTCGTCCGACGCGATCGCCCAACTGGCCGAAGAACGCGCGGCCTCTCCCGGCCTTCGCCCGGCGGGCGCCGACAGCGAGAGCGACCTCGATCCGGAGACCGCGGCGCGGCGATACCTCGACCAGGCTGTGGCCAGCGACGCGGTGCCGTCACTCACGGCACCGGCGGAGAACGGAACCGGCCGCCAGTTCAAGACGATCGGAACCGAGACGGTTCCGCTCACCGAGACCCGCACGGTGAAGTTCCGCCAGATGTTCTACGACATCCCGGTCTACGGCTCACTGGTGACGGTCGAGCTCGACGACACGAACAGCCTGGTCGGGATCGACGCCGCCCTGGGCGAGCCCGAGGGTGTCGATCCGGTCGCCGGCGTCTCGCCGGCCGACGCACGGCGAGCAGCCGAAGCTGCGCCGGGTGGCTACCGGCCCACGCTGGCCGGCGTCGTTCCGCGACTGAACTTCTACTACGACGTCAAGGTCTCTCGCTGGCGGCTCGTCTACATCCTCGAGGATGTACCGGTGCAGGTGGACCGCGACACCGGCCTCGAGCCACCACGGTTCGTCGACTACGTGGTGGACGCTCACGACCGCGAGGTTGTCACGATCCTGCCCCGGACGCCGAGCATGGCGACTGTGCAGCAGTCGGCTGCCGATACCTTCGGCGTCGTGCGGAACTTCCTCGCGACCTCCGCGGGCGGTGGTCTCGTGATGGTCGACTCGGTTCACAATGTCGAGACGTACGACTTCAACTTTGCCGACCCGGTCGTCTCCGGCGACCAATTGCCGGGTGACATCGTCGACGATTCGCCGCCATGGACCCCCGCTGCCGTGAGTGCCCACGCCAATGCGGTGGCGGTGTCGGAGTTCCTGCGCACAGTCTTGCGCCGGGACAATATCGACGGACGTGGCGGGACCATGAAGTCCTCCATCAACTGCGTCGTCCAGCCGGCCCGCCCCGGCCCGCAGGAGTGGGTCAACGCCTTCTGGAACGAGCAGCAGATGGTGTACGGCCAGGTGCGGCGCTCCGACGGCCTGCTACGGTCCCTGTCCGCCAACATCGACGTGGTCGCGCACGAGATGTTCCACGGCGTGACGGACCACACGGCCCGGCTGGAGTACGCCTTCCAGCCGGGGGCGCTGAACGAGTCGTTCTCGGACATCATCGGCACGGTCGTCGCCAACCTCGGCAACGACAATCCGAGGACCTGGAACTGGGAACTGGGCGAGGACCTCCTGCCCGGGAACAAGCCGATCCGTGACGTGTCGGATCCGCCACGTTTCGGGCAGCCGGAACACATGAAGGACTTTGCGATCCTGCCCGACACCGAGGAAGGCGACTGGGGTGGCGTCCACACCAACAGCGGGATCCACAACAAGGCGGCCTTCAACCTGTTCACCGCCGTGGACGACGCCGGCGACCTCATCCTCACCCCGATGGAGGTGGCCGCTGTGTTCTACCTCGCGCTGACCCAACGACTCTCCCGTACATCGCAGTTCACCGACAGCCGCCGCTTCGCGCTGTCCAGCGCCCGAAGCCTGTTCCGCCGCCTGCCCGCCAACCAGCGCCTCCGCAAAGTCGCCGCAGTAGACGCCGCCTTCGAGGCAGTCGGTATCGCATAGCCGATCACGACCCGACCGGACGCACCTGCCCGGTCGGGCTTCGGCTCGTCGTCAACAAATCATGGATGGTGTGCGATAGGACTGGGAGCGGCCGGGGCAGTTCGTCCGGATCGTCCTGTCGACGCGCTGCGGAACCGCCGGCTGGTCGGTAGGTTGGCGGCATGATTGCGCGCATGTGGCGGGGATGGGTGCCCACCGAGAAGGCCGCCGAGTACGTCGACATCGTCGAGCGCACCGGGATGTCCGGCTATCGCCGTACGGCGGGAAACCAGGGCGCTCAACTGCTCACCCGGGATCTCGGCGACGGACGAACCGAGATCATCACGCTGAGCTGGTGGTCCGACCTCGATCACATCCGCGCCTTCGCCGGCGACGACATCGACCGCGCCAAGTACTACCCGGAAGACGACGACTACCTCCTCGACCGGGAGGAAACGGTCGCCCACTTCGAGGTCGCACCCCCGGCACCGTGACCAGCGCTCGTCGGCGCGGCGGCTGACTGTTTACCAGCGGACGAGTTTCCATACCTCCGGACGGGGTTCGTCGTCGGCGTCGATGTTCGTGCCGTGCGGGTCGCCTACCTCGGCGAAGATCGCCACCGCTGATTTCAGGTGCCGCATCGTCTCGTCGGGGTGACCCAGAGCATGATGCAGGTCGGCGAGATTGTTGTGCAACGCGGCCTCGCGGTGGCGGTCACCCTCCTCGGTGCACAGTGCGAGCGCGGTGTTGGCGAGGTCGAGCGCGGGTTCGAGTTCTCCGTGGGCGCGATGGGCCAGGGCCAGGTTGTTCAGGGCCGCGACGCGGCCGGCCAGGTCGCCGATCTGCTCGGCGAGGTCGCGGCCGGTCCTGAGATGCTGGAAGGCGTCGTCGATGCGGCCGTCGGCGGTCGCGAGCATGCCGAGCATGTTGTGTGCCTGGCCGAGGGCTCGTCGGTCGCCTGACTCGGTGGCGAACGCGAGTGCCTGGTGCGCGAGTTCCGTCGCACCTGCCGTGTCGCCGGCGTCGTGGCGGGTGAGGCTCAGGTCGGCCGTGACGCGGGCGTGCTCGGCGGGTTGGTCAGGCGGCAGGGTGTCCAACGCGGCGCGGAAGTGTGCCTCCGCGAGTGCCCACTCCCCGCGCCGGTGACGCAGGCGGCCAAGCCGGTGTTCGATCCCGGGCAGGTTGGCGGTGGTTGCGTCAGCGGCCGCCAACTCGTAGCTGCGCACCGCGGCGGCGTAGTCCGCGGCGAGCGTCTCGAGGTCTCCGATCGAGGCGTGCAGCGCGGACGGACTGTCGTGCCCGAGCGCAAGCGCCGCGTGGAGGTGTTCGAGGGCCTCAACGTTGGCGTAGACCTTGCGGGCTTGGTCGGCGGCGGCAGCGTAGGCCTGGGCGGCCTTCTGGTCCTGGCCGGCGAGTTGGAGGTGGCGGGCAACGACTGCTGCCGGGCCGCGTACGGCGTTTGCCGCCCGGGCGTGCAGCAGTCGGCGCCGGGCCAGGCTGGTGTCGTCGGACAGGAGCCTTCGCAGTTGGTCGTGGACGAAGTCGTAGTCGAGGGCTCCTTCGCGGATCAGCCCGCGGCGTACCAGTTCCTCCAGCGAGGCGACGGTCTCCTCGTCAGTGCGCCCGCTGACCGCACGGACCGTGTCGACGTCGAACGATCGCCCGAGGACTGCCGCGGCGGCCAGCACTTGCCTGCCGGTGTCGCTGACCCGGTCGAGGCGTGCGCGCAGGAGGTCGTTGACGCCGGTCGGCACCGGCCAGTTGTCATCGGCACCGGTTGTGATGGCGTTGAGGTATTCGACGACCAGCAACGGCACGCCCTCTGTCTCGTCGTACAACCTGCGCGACAGTTCGGGGTCCATCGAGGGTCGCGCGGTGGCGAGCAGTTCACCTATTGCGTCCATGTCGAGCCGTCCGAGCCGGCGTACGACGCCACCGCCTCGCGCGACCTCCGCGACGACACTGCCGAACGGGTGGTCGGCGGGGGTTCGCCAGGTGAGCGCGATCAGCAGCTGCCGACCCGCGAGCCGGCGCAGGCCGTACCTGAGCAGGACCCAGGACGCCTCGTCCAGCCACTGCGCGTTGTCGAGGTGGATCACGCCGGGGACCGGCCCGGACACAGCCGCCGCGAGGGTGTCCCACACGGCGGCCAGGAACCTGGCTTCGGCGCCCGGACCTTCGGCCTGGTGTTCGGGGCGGGCGTCGGCAATTTCTGGCAGGAGCCGGGACACCTCGGCGATCGTCTGAGCCGGTACGTCGTCGACCCAGCGGGCGTCCTCGCGCAGCCGGGCCCGCAGAGCGTCGACCAGTGGCGCGTACGCCAACGCCGCTTCGTCCTCGTACGCCCGTCCGGCCAGTACGGCGGCGCCGTTCTTGCACAGGTCGAGGAGAAGCTCCTCGACCAGGCGGGTCTTGCCGATGCCGGCCTCGCCCTCGACCACGACCAGCCGGCCGTCGTGATCGATCGCGTCGTAGACCGCGCGGACGGCACGGATGTCGTCGTTCCGTCCGACGAACGGTGTCTGGGTCGGCTCGGTCTCCTGCTCCGCAGCCTCCGCAGTCTTTGCGGTAGGCAACGACCCGGCCGCGACCAGAGTGCCCGTGTTGACGGCCTCGTAGAGCTCTGTGGTCTCGGGGAGCGGTGAGACCCCGAGCTCGCGTGAGAGGGTGCGGACGCATTGGCGGTACTGGACCAGCGCTGCGGCCCGATCTCCGGTGAGCGCGTACAGCCGGATGAGCGCGCGATGTGCCGGCTCGTGCAGGGGGTCGAGCGACAGCCAGCGCCGTACGTGAACAAGCGCTGCCGAGTAGTCGCCGGTCTCCTCCAAGCCGGCAGCCAGTCGTGCAAGGGCTCCCGTCAGCTCGCGGCGCAGAGTTTCGGCCTGATTGCGGGCCCAATCCTCGAAGTCGGGGGCGTCCCGCAGGCCGAAGCCCTCCAGGAAATCGCCGCGGAACAGCCTGACCGCCGTCCCGAGGTCGCCCTCGGCCACGAGGGCCTGGAAATGGTCGACATCGATGGTCAGGTCCTGGCTTTTGATCAGCCGTAGGTGATCGCGGGTGGTCTCCAGGGACTCGGGCCCGATCGCGGCGCGCAGCGTCGACAGGGTCCGCCGTAGCGCACCGCGGGCGTGCTCGATGTCGTTGTCCGGCCAGAGCAGATCAGCCAGGGCGTCACGCGGGCGTGGCCGGTCGGCCAGCGCCAGATAGGCGAGCAGCGCCACCGCCTTGCGGGTGTCGAACCCGACCAGAGTCCCCGCCCGCTCGACCCGAGGCGGTCCCAACAGGCTGACCTCGATCACCACACCCCCACCCCGTGCGTCGGCGGCGCGGCGGACCGCGCACCGAAACCGTAACGATTCTTGCACGGTGGAGCGCGAACATGTCGTCCAGAGGTGGATCAGGAGTATCCGTGCCTGAAGGGGGAGGGGAGTCCATGGGGGTTCGAGTGGGCGCTGCCCGCCTGGCCTGGCTGGCCTGGGGCCTGTGTGTCGCACTGACTGCAGTTGCCCTCGTACTCTTCGTCATCAACGGGGACGCCAGGCCGGAGGGGTCGTACGGCTCCTTGGATGCCGTGATCGACGTGGCGATCCTGGGCTTTCCGACGGTCGGCTTGGTGATCACGCTACGGCAGCCGGGCAACGCGATCGGCTGGCTGTTCCTAGCCACCGGGCTGGGCAACGCCTTCGCGCAGGCCCTGCTCGAGTACGGCGCCTACGCCTTGCTCCGGGCGCCGGGAACGGTGCCTGGTGGTGCCTGGGCCGGCCTCATAGCCGATGCGGTGATCTGGCCCGCTGTCGCGGCGACCTCGCTCCTGGTGTTCGTGCTCTTCCCGACCGGGCACGTGCCGTCGCGAAGGTGGCGGTGGCTTGTCTGGGCGGTGGCGATCGACGTAGCGGCCTACGTCGCCGGGACGTTCCTCAGCCCGGGGGAGCTGCACTACTTCCCGACGGTCTCGAACCCGTTCCCGGTATCGATCCCCGCCCTGGCGGTGGTCGGCGATCTCGCCGCACCCGCCATGGGCGCCGGGCTCGTCTTCGGGCTGGTGGCACTGACGGTGCGCTTCCGGCGATCGCGAGGGGTGGAACGGCAGCAGATCTCGTGGATGTTCTACCTCGGAGCCCTGCTGATCGGGTCCATTCCCATCACCACGGCGCTGTCGTCCACCAACCTTCAGGTCGGCGGCATCCCGGTGTCCGAACTGGCTTTCGCGGGTTTGCTGCTGGCCATGCCGGTGGCCGTCGGTGTCGCGATCCTGCGTTATCGCCTGTACGACATCGACGTCGTCGTCAACCGGACGCTGGTGTACGGCGCTCTGACCGTGACGCTGGCTGCGGCGTACGTCGGTAGTGTCTTGTTGCTGCAGTTGGTATTGAGCCCGGTGACGCGAGGGTCGGGCCTGGCGGTGGCGGTGTCGACCCTCCTGGTGGCGGGCCTGTTCCGGCCGGTACGGTCGCGGATCCAGGGCCTGGTGGATCGGCGGTTCTTCCGGCACCGGTACGACGCGGCCCGGACCCTGGAGGCGTTCGGTACCCGGTTGCGGGACCAACTGGATCTCGATGCCCTCGGCACCGATCTCCAGGCAGTCGTGCGCGACACCATGCAGCCGGCCCACGTGTCGTTGTGGCTGCGGAGGGGCGACCGATGAGCCCCCGGGTCGCCAGGTGGCTCGCCTGGAGCCTGTTCGGGCTGTTCGTGGTCCTTGCCGCGACAACGCCTGTGCTGGTAGCGGTTCGCAACGGAAATGCCTCCGACGCGCTGGTCGCGACCGGGATCGGCTTCGCACTCGTCGGTGCGCTCGTCGCGTCACGGCAACCCGCCAACGCGGTGGGCTGGCTCCTGCTCGTCGCTGCTGTTGCCCTAGGCCTCGATACCTTCACGACCGTGTACGCCAGCCGGGCGTCGGCGCCCGGCGCGGCGTGGGCGGGGTGGCTCAACAGTTGGTTGCTGTTCGTGTGGCTCTATCTCCCAGCCCTGTTCCTCGCCTTGGTGTTCCCCGCCGGCCGGCTGCTGTCGCGACGGTGGCGGGTCGTCGTCGGGCTCGGCGTCGGTGCTGTCGGGGCCAACATCGTCGGGACCGCTTTCGCGCCGGGCGTCCTCGAAATCCCGGCGGACCGCCCGATCCGCAACCCGCTCGGCATCGGAGGACCCGTTGGCGACGCGCTCTCCTGGCTGTCCGGCGCCGGCGAACTCCTCGCGGCCGCCACACTCGTACTCGGTGGGCTCTCCGTGGTCCTGCGACTGCGGCGATCGCGCGGTCGCGCGCGTCAGCAGGTCACTTGGTTCGCCTACGTCTGCATGCTGGCGCTCGTTCCGTTCATGGTTCTCGCGCTGGTCAGCGTGGTCGCGGGTGACGATCTCCCGCCGTGGCTGAACGTGGTCGTCGTGATCGCCTGGTGGTCGCTGGTCGTCCTGCTCCTCGT
This sequence comes from uncultured Actinomycetota bacterium, assembly GCA_963748245.1. Lineage (GTDB taxonomy): Bacteria > Actinomycetota > Actinomycetes > Propionibacteriales > Kribbellaceae > Kribbella. Next base: position 777,463 of record CAVVIA010000001.1, read on the forward strand.
CGGTCTGCCGTCGGCCATCGGCATCGCGATCCTGCGTCATCAGCTGTACGACATCGACGTCGTCATCAACCGGACTCTCGTGTACGGCGCTCTGACCGTGACGCTGGGTGCGTCGTACCTCGGGAGTGTGCTGCTCCTCCAACTGGTGCTGAACCCGTTGACGCAGGGGTCGGATCTGGCAGTGGCGATGTCCACGCTCGCGGTGGCGGCGTTGTTCCGCCCGGCGAGGCGCCGGATCCAGCTACTGGTGGATCGGCGGTTCTTCCGGCACCGGTACGACGCGGCCCGGACGCTGCAGGCGTTCGGCTCGCGGTTGCGGGACCAACTGGATGTCGATGCGCTGGGCAACGACCTGCAAGCCGTCGTGCGCGACACCATGCAGCCGGCTCACGTGTCGTTGTGGCTGCGGAGTCGGCGATGAGCGCCCGTGCCGCGGTGGTCCTGGCCTGGACGCTTGGCGGCGTGGCCGTGGTGCTTACTGCGATCGCCATCGGTCTGACGGCCGCCGCCGGAACGCTCGGGTTGGGCTGGGGTGACCTGGTTGTTGTGATGATGCTGGTGTTCTGCACCGTCGGGATCCTGATCGCGCGACGGCATCCGCGCAATCCGATCGGCTGGATCTTCTGCGCGTCCGCGGTGGCCAACGGTCTCGGATCCCTGACCAGGGGCTACGCCGACTACCGGCAGGCCGGATCAGGTTCGGCCGGCTCCTTGGCGGAGGCGGCGGCGTCGTACGCGACCGTTTCGTGGATTCCGGCCATCCTGGTGCCGGCGGCGTACCTGCCCTTGCTGTTCCCGGACGGCCGGCTGCTGTCCCGACGGTGGCGACCGGTGGCGTGGTGCGGTGTGTTCGGCATCGCCGGCCTCTTCCTTACCAGCGCCACGAGGCCGGGGCCACTCGAGGATTTCCCCACCTTGGCGAACCCGTACGCGGTCGACAGCGTGGTGCGAACGATCGGCGAGGGTGTGACGGCGCTGACGGTACTGGGCGTCCTCGTCGCCTCGTCGCTGTCGCTGATCCTGCGCTTCCGCAGAGCCGGCTACATGCAGCGCCAGCAGATCAAGTGGCTGGTCTGGGCCGGTGCCCTGGCTGCCGCGACGATCGCGATCGGCACAGCCGGCTACGAGCTTCTCACTCCCGCCGTCGCCAACGCCGCGATCCTGCTCAGCGTTATAGGCCTACCCGTCGCGACAGGCATCGGCATCCTGCGCCATCGCCTGTACGACATCGACGTGGTGATCAACCGCACGATCGTGTACGGCGCCCTGACCGTCACGCTGGCCGCCGGATATCTGGGTAGCGTGCTGCTGCTCCAGTTGCTGTTGCGTCCGGTGACGCAGGGCTCGGGACCAGCCGTGGCGGTGTCGACCCTGGCGGTGGCGGCCCTGTTCCGCCCGGTGCGGTCGCGGATCCAGGCCGCGGTGGACCGGCGGTTCTTCCGGAGCAGGTACGACGCCGCGCGGACGCTGGACGCGTTCGCTGCCCGGCTTCGGGATGAGCTGGATCTCGAGGCATTGGGGAGCGACTTGCGCGATGTGGTGCGCGAGACGATGCAGCCCGCACAGGTCTCCTTATGGCTGCGGGGCCCGCGGTGACAGCGCGGCTGCCCTGGCTGATCTTCGCCACGGGGAGCGCCCTCGGGGTCTCCGCAGCGGTGGTGGTGACCGCGGTCGGGTGGACGGGGCCGGCGGAACTGCCGATCGGTGTCGGTTTGGCGCTGGTCGGCCTCGGCGCCGCCGCGATCGGCGCGCTCGGCTCGGTCGTCGCGTCCCGACTCCCGCGGAACGCCGTGGGTTGGATCCTGCTCGCACTCGGTGTCGGGATCGACCTGTCGTTCGCTGCGGATGCTTATGCCGAGCTGAGCGTGGTGGAGGGCGTCGGTCCGCTGCCCGGTGATGAGTGGGCAGCATGGGTCGGCAGCTGGGCCAGCATCCCGCTGATCTTCGGTCTCTCCGCCTTCCTGTTCATGCTCTTCCCGACGGGCCGGCTGCCGTCGCGACGATGGCGTTGGGCCGGGTGGTTCGTCGCTGTCGCCGTCACGCTGGCGACGGTGGCCGTGGCACTCGCACCCGACGAGATCAATCCCGCCTTCGACAACCCGGTCGCGCCGACCGGCCGGGGGGCCGAGCTCGCCCGCTGGCTGTTGGACGCCACCGACCTGCTGGCACCTCCGGTGCTGGTGACCGCGGCGGCCGCCCTGGTCGTACGCCTGCGACGATCGCGAGGGGTCGAACGTCAACAGCTCAAGTGGTTCACCTACGCCGCCGTGATCGTCGGCGTGGGGCTCGGGACGGCTAGCGCGATGCCTGCCGGGCCGGTCGCGGACGCCGCCTTCGTCGCCGGGCTGCTGGCTCTCGCCGGGCTGCCGGTCGCCGCCGGGCTCGCCGTCCTCCGGTACCGCCTCTACGACATCGACGTGGTGATCAACAAAACGTTGGTGTACGGCGCTCTGACCGTGACGCTGGGTACGGCGTACCTCGGGAGTGTCCTGCTGTTGCAGCTGGTGCTGCGTCCGGTGACACAGGGGTCCGGCCTGGCTGTGGCCGTGTCGACCCTGGCGGTGGCGGGGTTGTTCCGCCCGGTGCGCTCACGGATCCAGGCAGGGGTGGATCGGCGGTTCTTCCGGCACCGGTACGACGCCGCACGCACGCTGGAGGCTTTCGGCGTACGGCTGCGCCATGAACTCGACTTGCAGGCGCTGGCCGCCGATCTACGCAACGTCATTCACGACACCATGCAGCCGACCCAGGTGTCGCTGTGGCTGCGCACCGACGACCGTAACGATTCCCGGACGACCGGCCAGTAGAAAGGGCTTGTGATGGTCGCATTGAGCAGCACCTTCCGCCGCCTCCGCAGGCGAACCGCCGCCGGGGCGGCTGACCCGATGCCCGAGCGCCGCGCGCAGCCGGTCCCGGGCGACGAGTCGACGCCGGTCGACATCGCACCCAACGACCCGCTGCTGGCCTACCTGCAGAGCGCGAGCGGCGCGGTGGACGTGGAGGCGCTCAAGCTCGACTCGCCTGCCCTGGCAGAGCTCAAGGCCGCGGGCGTCAAGCTCGCCGTGCCGCTGGTGAGCCAGGGCGAACTGATCGGCGTACTGAACCTCGGGCCGCGCCGGTCCGAGCAGGAGTACTCCAGCGACGACCGCAAATTGCTCGACAACCTCGCCGCACAGGCTGCGCCGGCCCTGCGGGTCGGCCAGCTGGTCCGCCAGCAGGAGGCCGAGGCCCGGACCCGCCAGCGCTTCGAGCAGGAGCTCGAGGTTGCCCGGCTGATCCAGCAGAACTTCCTGCCCAAACAGCTTCCCGAGTTGTCCGGCTGGCAGGTCGCGGCATGCTACCAACCGGCCCGTGAGGTGGGCGGCGACTTCTACGACGTGATCCCGCTGGCCGATGGCCAGGTCGGCTTCGTCATCGGCGATGTCACCGACAAGGGCGTACCGGCAGCGCTTGTCATGGCCGCCACCCGCAGCGTGCTGCGTGCCTCCGCCCAGCGGCTGATCGAACCCGGCGCGGTGCTCGAGCGGGTCAACGAACACCTCTGCCCGGACATGCCCGCGAAGATGTTCGTCACCTGCCTGTACGGCGTTCTCGACCCGACCACCGGCCACTTCCGGTTCGCCAATGCCGGGCACGACCTGCCATACGTCAAGACAGCCCTGGGCTCGGTCGAACTGCGCGCCCGCGGCATGCCGCTGGGTCTGATGACCGGGATGAAGTACGAGGAGCGCGAAACACTCCTCGCGCCCGGTGACTCGTTGCTGCTGCACTCCGACGGCATCGTCGAGGCGCACGACCCGCAGGGACAGATGTTCGGCTTCCCGCGCCTCAAGGAAGCGGTCGCGCGGTACCCGGGCGGCGGCGAGCTGATCGACCTGGTGCTCGCGGACCTGCACGTCCACACCGGACCTGACGCCGAGCAGGAGGACGACATCACCATGGTCGTGCTGCAACGAGAGCCGGCTCAGACCGACAGCCCCAACGGCAGAGTCATCGGGAACCTGCTCGTCGAGTTCGAGGTACCGAGTGCCGAGGGCAACGAGCGGCTGGCGCTCGAACGAGTCTCCGCCACGGTCGCTCCGCTCGGCCTCGCACCCGCCCGGCTCCGCCGCCTCGAGACCGCGGTCGCCGAAGCCACGATGAACGCGATGGAGCACGGCAACGCCTACCGCGCCGACCGTCCGGTCACGGTCCGCGTGTACGCCGAGCGCGGCCGGGTCCGCGTCGAGGTCGCCGACCTCGGTGGTGCCCCGTCGGCGCCCGACCAGGCCGAGGTGCCCGACCTGGAGGCGAAGCTCGCAGGCCTCCAGCGGCCTCGTGGCTGGGGACTGTTCCTGATCAAGAACATGGTCGACGAGGCGCGCGAGACCGGCGACGGGGAACACCACACCGTCGAGCTCGTCATGCACCTCGAACCGGAGCTGAAGGTAGGAGACGACGATGACGACACGTGAAGCGCTCGCACACGTACGCCGGCGGGACGGCGTAGCAGTCATCGAACTGGTCGGTGATCTCAACGCCGCGGCCGAGTCCGCGCTGGACGAGGCCTGGACCGCCGCGACCAACGAGCGGCCCGATGCCGTGGTCCTCAGCTTCGAGAACAGCGGCTACATCAACTCGACCGGCATCGCCCTCGTGGTCGGCCTGCTCGCCAGCGCGCGGGCACACCGCATCCCGATCCGGGCGTACGGCCTCACCGACCACTACCGCGAGATCTTCGAGATCACCCGGCTGGCCGACTTCATGGCGATCGACACCGACGAGGACAGCGCCGTACACGGCGCGGGAGGGGACAGAAATGGCTGAGGCAACAGCGACGTTCGACGTACGCCGAAAGGGGACGGCCGGCGTCGTCGACGTCCAGGGCGACGTCACGGCAGGGTCGGAGGAGGTGCTCATGCACGCCTACGAGAGCACCGGCGACGTCACGGCGGTGATCCTCAACTTCACCGGACTGTCGTACATGAACAGCGGCGGTATCGGGCTGCTGGTCACCCTGCTGGTGCGCGCCAGGCGGCGTTCGCAACGGCTGCTGGCGTACGGCCTGTCCGAGCACTACCGCCAGATCTTCGAGCTCACCCGCCTCGACGAGGCGATCGGCATCCACGACACCGAGCAGGATGCGCTGGCCGCGGCCGGCGCGGCATAGAGGAGCGAATGTCATGACCAAGGGCAGCGATGACAAGCCCGCTGGCAGCAACGACGACAAGCCCGCCGCGGCCAACCGCGACGCGGCCAACTGGGCGAAAGTGGTCTCGCGGCTGAAGGTCTCGCAGGTGCCCGAAGGTGCCACGAACCTCAACGTGGACGGTCGGCAGCTCACCAGCCCGATCCAGGGCTTCGGGAAGATGTGGCAGAAGACCTATCTGATGCGGCTGCCGTCCGAACGCGTCGCGCCGACCGATCTCATCGCCACCTGGCGCAAGGACTTCGGTGAGTTCTGGCCGCCCGGCAACCACTTCTACGCACCGCTCACCGGCATCGAACCCGGTGACGTCGCTCTGCTCAACATGCGGATGCCTGGCGGCACCAAGCTGTCGACCGGCGTGATGGTGCTGTACGCCGACGAGGAGTCATTCACGTTGATGACGCCACAGGGGCACATGTTCGCCGGCTGGATCACGTTCAGCGCATCGCAGCAGGACGACGAGACCGTCGTACAGGCGCAGGTTCTGATGCGCGCCTCGGATCCGATCTTCGAACTGGCCCTCATGATGGGCGGCCATCGCCAGGAGAACCGATTCTGGGTCCAGACGCTCGGCAACGTTGCCGCGCACTTCGGCCATCCGGAGGCAGCTGTCGACACCAAGGTCGTCTGCGTGGACAAGAAACGCCAATGGTCGAGATGGCGCAACGTGTGGCACTCCTCGGCGATCCGCTCCACGATCTACATGCTGGAGGCCCCTGTCCGCGGCGCCCAAGGCCTTACCCACCGACACCGGGCCGGCGCCTGACCCGTCCGCACCGAGGTCAGCGGCGCCGGTGGACGGCCTGGGCTGTCTGCTCACACGAGGCTGATACCTCGGCTGCGAATTGCTTGACGCTGCGCCCGTCGCTGGGTGGCGGGTCGTTGTGCGAACCTCCCTCGTACCACCAGCCTTCTGCCCAGCCGATCCAGCGGTCCCACTGCGGATACCTGGTGGTTGCCCAGTGTGCCGCCTGCCGCTTGGACAGTCGCTCGCCCGTGCACAGGAGAGCGGCCGCGCGGCTGACGGTGAGGACTACGTACGCCTGGGATCCGTAGGCAGCAGGGTCGCCGGCTTCGACCCCCTCCAGCCAGGTTGTCCAGCTGGATAGATGCTCCTGGACGACCGTTCGCACGATCGGGGCAGGTATCGGCGGAAGAAGCTCAGCGGGGGATGGACCGTACAAGGCGACACCCCGCGTTGCCGCCTCCCAGTCGAGGACCTGGTGGCGCGTGGCGGGGATGAGGTGAAGTGGTTCGCCCGGACTGACCCGCGCGGACTGGTGCGTAATGCTCGACTCTCGGAGCACAGCATGGACAGCCTCGCGGGTGACGAAGCCGAGCTCGAGGCGGTCGCGCCACGGTGGACTGGCCTCGACGACCTCGGACAGGATGGGCTCGATGCGCCTCATCAGCTCTGGCGAGGGGTTCTGCTGCAGCACGACCAGCAAGTCCAGATCGCTCCGACCCGGCGCAAAGTCGCCGTGGACCCATGACCCGTGGCCGATGACGCCAAGTAACGACGTACCGAGTGCGGACGCGAGCGCCGTCACGATTGCTCCGGCCACGTCCTCGGGGGCTGCGTCGTCCCCACCGCCCACCCTGGTCTCGTCAACACGGTCAGATCCCATGCGGCGAGTCTGTCAAACCACCGCCGTGTCGCCTTTTCCAGCCTCGACGGGTACGGCGCCGCCAGCCGCTGATGGCCGCCGGTCTGGTCGACCGCGTCCAGGTGACGCTGTTCCCGGTGATCACCGGTCAGCTTCCGTGGAAGTCACCTCATCTACCGGCCCACCCTGCATGTCTAGTGCCAGACATGCCCTGGCAGTACCTGGCTCGACAGTCACTCCCACCCCGCACCAGCGGGGACTAGCGTTCCAGGCATGACGACTCCCGTTCTCAGGCTCAACAACGGCGTGGAGATGCCGGCCATCGGCTTCGGTGTCTTCCAGACGCCTCCGGACGAGACCATCGCAGCCGTGGAGACGGCGCTGGCCACCGGCTACCGACACATCGACACCGCCGCGGCATATCTCAACGAGCGCGAGGTCGGCGAGGCGATCCGTCGCTCCGGTCTCGACCGCTCCGAGATCTTCGTCGAGACGAAGGTCTGGATCACCGATTACGGCTACGACGAGACGCTGCACGCCTTCGACAAGAGCGCGGGCAAGCTCGGGATCGACCAGATCGACCTCCTGATCCTGCATCAGGCGCTGCCCGGCGAGTTCGAGCTGACCATCGGCGCCTACGAGGCGCTGGAGAAGCTGCAGGCCGACGGCAAGGTTCGTGCGATCGGGGTCAGCAACTTCATGCCCGACCACCTCGGCCGGCTGCTGGAGGCCACGTCGGTGGTGCCGGCCGTCAACCAGATCGAGGTGCACCCCTACTTCCGCCAGTCCGAGGTGCTCTCGGTCGACACCGAGCACGGGATCCTCTCCCAGGCATGGTCGCCGATCGGTGGGATCACCTTCTACCGCGACGGCTCCCACGGCAGCACCTTGGAGGACGCCACCATCAGCGGAGATCGCGGCGGCACACGGCAAAACGCCCGCCCAGGTCATGCTGCGCTGGCACCTACAGCAGGGCCGTCAGGCCATCCCGAAATCGGTCACGCCCTCGCGGATCGCCGAGAACCTCGACATCTTCGACTTCGAACTCACCACGGACCAACTGTCTGCGATCGACGCCCTCGACACCGGCGTCCGCGGTGGCCCCGAGCCGGAGCAGATCACCCGCGAGAACTTCGGCCTCCAGATCCCCGAGGCCTGAGGAGGACGGCATGCAGATCGATCCTCGTACGCCGTCCACGAAGAACCCGCCCGAGCGGTTCACCGGTGACGTCTGGCTGGACCCGATCGCGTCTCCGCGCGAGGAGGGCCAGCGCATGACCGTCGCGACGGTACGTTTCGCGCCCGAGGCCCGCACGGCCTGGCACTCCCACGCCCGCGGACAGACGTTGCACGTGACCCAGGGCATCGCGTGGGTGCAGTCGCGCGATGGCGAGAAGGTCGAGTTGCATGCCGGCCAGACCGTCTACTGCCCGCCGGGGGAGGAGCACTGGCATGGCGCCGCGCCTGACTCCTTCATGGAGCATCTGGCGATGCTGGACAACGCCGACGACCCCTCCACCACGACGACCTGGCTGGAGCACGTCACCGACGCCGACTACCTCGCCTGATCATGCCGGCGACCAGGACGTGATCGGTGCCTTTGGCAAGCGTTGGGTTAGGGGTTCCAGTGGTTGGCCTCGTTGATGACGGCTTCGGCGAGTCTTGCGGTCTGGGTGGCGATCACTTGGGGCGCCACGGGACGACCTTGGTCAAGCCACCAGGTGATGGCCTGGACGAACATCGCGGCCAGGACGGTGGGTACGAGGCCGTCGGCCTTTCCGCGACCGGGTGACGGTAGTGCGTTCGGGATCTCCAGGTGCTCGCTGACCATGTCCGCGAGGGTGCCGCGCATCCGGGCGGCGAACCAGGGGCTCCCTCGCCGGCCGAGCAACGCACCGTAGAGCCGGTGATACTCCCCGATGTGCTCGAAGAACACCACCCACCGGTCCAGCGGTGGGTCCGCGGCGCCGCCGGCCATCGTCCCGAGCACCGCGCTCATCGCCTCGTCGAAGATCTGCTCGACCAGCTCGTACTTGTCGCGGTAGTTCCGGTAGAAGGCGGCCCGGCTGACCATCGCCCGCTCGGTGATCTCTCCCACCGTGAGCCGCTCGAAGTCGCGCTCGTCGATGAGCTCGATCAACGCCTCCCGCAGCAGTTTGCGGGTCCGGCGGACGCGCAGGTTGTCCGTGGACTGTGACATTTCGGGCTCCTTGTCTCACTCGGGACACCCACCGACAACCGATCCTTGTCGCGAGCACCGCGACCTGACGACACTCGGAGGTGGAGACGCGGTGCCTCGATCGAGACACAGTGTCTCGTTAGCTCCAGAGCTGTCAACAGAGACGAGGACGTGGATGACCGAGATGCGAGCGGTGCGGTATGAGCGGTACGGCCCGCCGGAAGTGCTGGGGGTCCGGAGCGTACCGGTGCCTGAGCCGCAGTCCGGTGAGGTCCTGGTACGAGTGTGCGCGACCAGCGTCAACCCGGTCGAGGCTCAGGTCCGCGCCGGTGGGATGCGGCCGATGAGCGGGTTCCGCTTCCCCAAGGGCACTGGGCAGGACTTCGCCGGCGAGGTGGTTGCCGTCGGCCCCGGAGTCGACCCGGCCACGGTTGGACGGCGCGTCTGGGGAACGAAGCTGGGCCTGGGCAGCGCCACCGCTGCCGAGTATGTCCAGGTCAAGGAATCGCTTACAGCGCAAGCGCCCGCCGGGTACGACCTGGTCGCGGCCGCGGCACTGCCGACCGTCGGCCTGACAGCGATCACAGCGCTTCGCACCGTCCGGGTACGGCCGGGAAGCCGAGTCCTGGTCGTTGGCGCGAGCGGTGGGATCGGCAGCGTCGCGATCCAGCTGGCGCATGCTGCGGGAGCCCGGGTCTCCGCGGTGGCGGCGGCGCGGAACGCCGAGTTCTGCGCCGACCTCGGCGCCGAGGTGACCTACGACTATCAGCGGTTGGAGAGCCTCGCCGATGCACCGAAGTTCGACGCGATCATCGACCTGTACGGCGCCTCGCTCGGCCAATACCGCCGGCACTTGGCCACTCGCGGGCGGATGATCTCGCTGGCCTCGAAAGGCATGGGCTACGTGATCTTGTCGTCCGTACTGCCCGGGCCGCGGGTCCGCATGGCGATGATGAAACCGAAGCGCGCCGATCTCGACGAACTCGCCGCCGCAGTAGTCGATGGAGACCTGCGCAGCGTCGTCGAAGAGACCTACCCGCTGGACTCCATCGCCGATGCCCACCGCTCAATCGAATCCGGCCACAGCCGAGGCAAACGAGTCATCCGCATCACCGAAGGCCAGGCGACGTGAGGCAGTCCATGAACCACGTAGCCGTCTCAGCCGGCGCTTCTAGCGCTCTGGCCTGCTCCGGTCGACCAGATTCCCGGGGCGAGACCTTCCAGCTGGATCGGCTTGCCGACCCGGTGGCCGCGCTCATCGGGAGCCGGTGACGAGCGTCGCCAGCTTGAAGCTGGGGAGTGAATGCCCAGACCGGGCCTCGCTGCTAGAGGCCGGGCTCCAGTGGACTGTCCTGGTGCTGTTCGAGCAGATGAAGCACTGGTACGCCGAGATGGCGGCGTGCCTGGGCCGACCAGTCGACGTGGAAGAACTGGGCTACGATATGCGGCCGGGTGAGAACAACGACCTCCTGGCCGTTGACCCGGTCGATCTGTTCGACGAGCTCGTCCACGGGCCGGCTGCGGGTGATCAGGCCGTCAGCGTGCCGACCAAGTGACCGGAGCCGCTCGATGCTGCGATCCAGCGCCGTGGTGGCCTGGGCGTCGATTGCCCGTTGGGCCGCTTCCTGCGCCTTGAGCGCCTCCTCGTCCGACGCGATCGAGTACCGCTCGGCGGCGATCCCGTAGAGCTCGGTTCCGGCGAGGCTGCCCAGCGAGCCCTCCACTCCTGCCTTGGCGTCCTCGCACGGGATGATCACATGAAGGCTGACCTGGTCCGGCGCGTTGGCGTAGAGCTCCACCACCCGCTCTGCATCCGGCACGCTCAACTCTTCCTCGACCAGCAGGACGACGTCGTACATCAAGGCCACCTACTTTCGCCGCGTCCCGACTGCCTACCAGTACCCACAATCGGCGATTCTTGAGCTTCGTCGAGGCACTTGTCGGTGATACTGCGTTCAGGCAGTGCGAAGCTGTCCTGGGACGGGGCAGACTGAGCACATGCGGTACGTCGAGCTGCGTCGGCACACCGACAACGATGGTGATCAGCTGACACCTCGGGGAGTGGCGGATGCGGAGGCCATCAGCGGTCGGCTGCATCCGCCGTACGTTGCGTTCGTCTCTACCGGGGCGGCGCGCTGCACGCAGATGCTGGAGATCCTGCGGAGTGCGACCGGCCAGAACGACGTGCCGATCACCGAGGCGACCGCTCTGCGATCCTCGGTCGAGGACCGGTGGCGGGCTGCGGCCAGGACAGCGGGGAAAGGTGCGGATGTCGAGGCCATGCGGGCGGTCGATCCGGACCTTGTCGACAGAGAATCGTGGCTGCTGGGCGTGGCGTTGCGACAGGTGGTGGAAGGTCTGACCGAGGGCGGAAGGGCACTTGTCGTGGGGCACAGCCCGACCAACGAGGCTGCGGTTCTGGGGTTGGCCGGTGTGGTGATCTCCTCGATGGGCAAGGGCGAAGGGATCCTGGTGATCGAGGACAGCGGGGACTACCGAATCGAACCGCTGGCTTGAGCCCTCGTCACAGCAGCTGGCTGACGAGGCCGTATTCCTTCGCCTCATCCGCGCCAAGCACGCGGCCTGCATCGAGGTCTGCGGCCACTTTCTGCGTGGCACGTCCGCTCGCGCGGACAATCAGGTCTCGCAGTCGCGCCACCTGGCGTTCGTGCTGGTCGGCCAGCGTGGCCAGTACCGCGGCTGTGCCCTCACCCGAGAACTGTGGCGACAACAAGACGAACATCGTGTGCTGATGCGCGGCTCGTTGCTGCGCGGCACACAGTACGGCGACCGCCGCACCGCGAAGGGTTCCACGGACGATGGCGTGGACCGGCGATTCGACAAGATCGATCACGCCGGCCAGGGCGAGCGACGGCTCCAGGTCGGCATCGGTACAGGCCAGATGCAGGGTGATCGGGCTGGTGTCCCGGGCATCGAGAACGAGTAGTTGCGCCGCCACCCGGGTCGCCACCAGGTCGTCGAGCCGTCCGCCCACGACGATCACCCGCTGGTCGAGCAGCCGGTCGGCCAGGTCACGATCGAGCCCGACCGGACCAGGCTCCAGCCATGACGGCAGAATTGGCGCCGGCGCGGGTCGTTCCGGCGGTCGCAGCGGCGGTACCTCGGGTGGCCACGGTGGATGGGTGGCGGTGGGGTTCTCCAGGGACATGTCTCCTCCTGGCTGTGTTCCGTAAGGCAAGCGTGCGCCGGCGATCTCTCCGGCGGAACCCTTCAACTGGTGGCCTCGAGCAGGCCGAGTTGGTTTCCGGCTGGATCAGTGCAGCTCGCGAGGCGTTGCCGGCCGCTTGCCACTGTCACTGGATCGGTGGCGGGGATGCTCTGCCTGGTCAGCCGGGCCAGCCGCTCGTCCAGGTCGTCGACGAAGAAGTTGACCGTCGTGCGGCCCGCCTTGCCTGGATCGTGGAAGACCTGAACGATGCCCCCATCCATCAGATGCCACTCGGCCAGGGAGTCCATCGGGCGCTGGTCCGCCGGCCATCCGAAGAACGATTCGTACCAGTCGCAGGCAGTGTCGAACTCCGCGACCGGTATCACAGCCAGTACTGCGTTGATAGCCATCGCACCTCTCGCGTCGGAGTCGCCTTTCCCGGGTTCGTCAGATCGCTGGTACCCAGAACCGACCCTCGGCATCGACAGGGCAATACCCCGCGGGATCTTGCAGACTCCGCGGGCACCGCCCAAGAGGGCTACCGACTGCGAGTGCTCGCCGTGGATAGTCTCGCGGCGCCGATTGTTGAGCGGATCTTTGTCCTCTATCTCGACGGGCTCGGATTCAGGGCGATCGCAGAGAAGCTCAACGGGGAGCAGGTGCTGTGTCCGTCGGCGCATTCGCCAGGGCAGAATCCCCATCGCAGGGGTGATGGGTGGCAGGGATCTACTGTTCGCTCGATCCTCGAGAACCCGCGGTACACGGGCTTCGCGATTTATGGCCGGTGGCGGAAGTCCGTACTCGGCACTATGGGCCTCACTCGTGGGACAGTTGCCCGACGATGACGATCTTTACGTTCCATCTCGCGGAGCTCCGTCCGACGACGACGGCGGGGGCACTGTGGAAGGCGCCGGCTGTGCCTTCCACGCCCGGTTTGCGGTACGCCGAGTGCCTGGCGCTGATGCGCCTCGGTGCCCCGACTGTCTCGCCGGCCCGGATGCAGTTGCGTCGGATGGCGATGTTCGCGCGGTGGGAGGACGAGGCGGCGGTCGAGAAGTTCCTGGCGGATGACCCCTTGGGCAGGGAGTTGGCTGCGGGCTGGCACGTGCGGATGCAGTTCCTGCGTCGTTGGTCGCGGCTTGCGGCGTTGCCCGACCTGCCGGCGAGGGCGGGCGAGTGGGACCCTGCCGAACCCGTCGTGGCGGTCACGCTGGCCCGGATGCGCCTCCTGGAGGTGCCGAGGTTCCTTAAGTGGGGCAAGCCCGTGGAGCGGCTGGTTCGTGACCATCCGGGGGCCACGCTGGCGCTGGCCGCGATGCGCCCGCCTCGGACGATCTCTACGTTCTCTGTCTGGCGGTCCGTGCGGCAGATGGAGGAGATGGTGCACGGTCACAGCAGTGTCCCGGAGCCCGACCGTCATGCCGCCGCAATGGCCGAACGCCGGCGCAGGGACTTCCACCACGAGTTCGCGACCCTGCGGTTCCGGCCGCTGTCGGAGCACGGCTCGTGGCAGGGGCGGAGCGGGATCGTTCCCCGGTAGGGCGCTGCTGCTCGTCGCGTCCAGGTCGGGCGCACAGGATGTTGTCGGTGAGGTTCTCGAACGGCTTCGTCTGGATCCACCCGTCGAGAAGGTCAGGCTTGCGGTTGAGTGACGGACGGAGCCGATGATCGCTGCGCCATCGCTCGCCCGATAGCAGTCATTCGTCGACCACGCCTCGTGGAGCCGGTCGCACCAGCACGACTTCGTCCGCGCCTCTGAGCAGGTCTAGCGGTGAAATCCGGTGGTCCGGCATTGCCGGTCCCCTTACGCTTGGATCGAATTGATCGCCGCCGCGAGATCGCGGCAGGCGCTTTGACGAGTGAGGGGAGCCCGGCCGTGCGTTACAGCATCGCTGTGAGTGTTCCCCGGTCACGGTACGACGTGATCCTGGTGTCTTCGTGTGTCAGGTGCCGGCTGCGCGGTCGGCTTCTGTCCGTGACGAACTGACCCAGCCTGTCCTGCAGGCGGCTGCATTCTGAGCCGCCGCCGGGGGTGTGGCGCATGGCCTGACCACAGGCCGCTTCGTCCGCGAATCGCGCTGTCCCGATCCGGATCATCCGAAAGGCCATCGGCCCATGCGTACAAACCTTGACCACCGTCAACAGAACCGCCCGCTGTCCGGCCTGCGCAATGTCGGCATTCTCGCCCATGTCGATGCCGGCAAGACCACCGTCACCGAACGGATCCTGTATCTCACCGGCACCACTCACAAGCGCGGCGAGGTCCACGACGGCACGACCGTCACCGACTTCGACTCGCAGGAACGCGATCGCGGGATCACGATCTTCGCCGCGGCCGTTAGCTGCGACTGGGACGGGCACTCGATCAACCTGATCGACACCCCGGGCCACGTCGACTTCTCTGACGAGGTGGAGCGCTCGCTGCGGGTGCTCGACGGTGCCGTCGCACTGTTCGACGCCGTCGCGGGAGTCGAACCGCAGAGCGAGTCGGTCTGGCGCCAGGCCGACCGGCACGGGGTGCCGCGGATCGCGTTCGTCAACAAGATGGACCGCCCCGGCGCCGACCTCGACGCAGCGGTGGCCTCGATCCGCGGGCGGCTGCACGTGACCCCACTGGTGATCCAGTTGCCGATGGGAAAGGAGGCCGAGTTCAGCGGAGTGATCGACCTGCTCAGGATGCGGGCGTACGTCTGGAGCGACGGCAGCGACACCTTTGCGGAAGGCCCTGTGCCCGATGCCCTTCTGGAACAGGCGAGGCGACGGCGTCGGCTGCTCGAGGAGACCGTCGCCGAACTCCACCCGGTCGCGCTGGACGAGTTCTATGCGCGGTCAACGGTCTCGGCGGAGACGCTTGCTGCCGCACTGCGGGACCTGACCCGGTCTGGTACCGGCGTGGTGGTGCTGTGCGGGTCGGCGTACCGCAACCGCGGGATCGAGCCGCTGCTGGACGCCGTCGTCGCCTACCTGCCTTCGCCACAGGAGGTGCCGGCGGTGCGCGGTATGTCGGACGGTGCCGTACAGGAGCGGGTCGCCGACCCGATGGCGCCGTTCGCGGCGCTCGTGTTCAAGGTCAGCTCGACCGCCACCGGGCGGCTGACGTACCTGCGGGTGTATTCGGGAACGATTCGGAAGGGAGAAACGGTGATGGACGCGGGCGCGGGACGGACTGAGCGGATCAGCCGGATCCTGCGGGTGCAGGCCGACCAGCACGCGGAGGTCCAGCAGGCGTTCGCCGGCGACATCGTCGCGGTCGTCGGGCCGAAGTCCGCACGAAGCGGCGCCACCCTGTGCGCGCCGGCAGCACCGTTGGTTCTCGAACCGCCAGCCGTGGCCGACCCGGTCGTTTCCGTGGCAGTCGAGGCCCGGAGGAGCACCGACACCGACCGGCTCGCGTCGGCACTGACGCGGCTGGTCGATGAGGACCCCTCGCTGACGGTCCGGACCGATTCCGAGACCGGTCAGACGCTGTTGTCAGGCATGGGTGAGCTGCACCTCGAGGTCGCGGTGGAGAAGGTACGTCGTGCTCACGGGCTGGAGGTCGGGGTCGGCCGACCGCAGGTGACCTACCGCGAGACAGTCGCGCGCGGGGTGTCCGGGCTGGTGTACCGGCACGTCAAGCAGGACGGCGGGGCCGGTCAGTTCGCCCAGATCACCCTCGACGTGGAACCCCTGGAGGTAGCTGATGACGACAGCGCGGAGGACTTCGCGTTCCGGTCGGTCGTCGTCGGTGGACGGGTGCCGCAGGAGTATGTCCGCGCGGTCGAAGCAGGCTGCCGGGATGCTCTGGCTCAGGGGCCTCTCGGCGGGCACCCGGTGACCGGCGTACGTGTCACGCTGACGGATGGAGCCACCCATCCGAAGGACTCCTCGGAGATGGCGTTCCGTACGGCCGGCCGGCTGGGGCTCCGGGAAGCGCTGCGTGCCAGTGCGATGGTGCTGCTGGAACCGGTCGCCGAGGTCACGGCGACCGTGCCTGAGGATGCCGTCGGCGGGGTGCTCGGCGACCTGGCGGCACGGCGTGGCCGGATCTCGGGTTCGACGGCGCGGCCGGGCACGATGGTGATCGTCGCCACCGTCCCGCTGGCCGAGTTGTTCGGTTATGCAACGCAGTTGCGCAGCCGTACCCAGGGCCGGGGAATCTTCAGCACCCGCACCACCGGCTACGTCCCGGCACCAGGCGCGAGGTCCGAGGAAACTCCGTTCCGGTAGAGCCAAGCAGTGCCCCCACAGACCCCGCCCGCGGCCGGGGTCTGTGGGGGCCCAGGGCAAGGAAGAGGCCCTGGACGCGGCTGAGCGGACGTTCCGGAAGCAGATCGCCGCGGCGGAAGCGGCGATGAATCCGCTTCGAGGGCCGTGACAGCGGCCTCCAATGCTCGCTCTCCGGTCAACTGCAGGAGCCCTTGAGCCACGGCCTGATGCCCACTAGAGCAGCAGCAAGGAAGGGGTGTACGGCAGGGGTAGGTCGACGGAGTCTGCGCCGCGGGTGTATGTCAGCTGCAAGAACGGCACGGTAGCTTTGAAAGGATTGTGCTACGCGGGGTCACGCTGGTCGAGGTCCGCCGATCAGGCGTTGTCGGAGGCCGGTTGCGCGGAGCGCTCTGTGGGCCATGGCCAGACGTACGGAAGTTTCGTTGCCGACGACGCGTAGTCGGTCTTGGGCACGGGTTACGGCTGTGTAGAAGAGTTCGCGGGTGAGCAGTCGGGACTCTTCGCCTGGCATCAGGACGGTGACTTCGGTGGCCTGGCTGCCCTGGGCTTTGTGGATGGTCATTGCGTGCAGCGTTTCGATGTTGCCGAGTCTGCTGGGGGCGAAGTCGAGGCGGCCGCGAGAGCCGTCGATGCAGACGCGGAGGGAGCCGTCGGGACGTCGGATCGTCACCCCGACGTCTCCGTTGTAGATGCCCAGGGCGTAGTCGTTGGCGGTCACCAGTACCGGTCGGCCGACGTACCAGGTGTCCCAGAGTGGGTCCTCGGTTTCTTCGGTGATCCATCGCTCGACGGTTCGGTTCCAGTGGTCGACGCCCCACGGCCCTTCCCGGTGCGCGCACAGTAGCCGGTGCCGGTCGAGTGCGGCCAGTGCGGCGTCGGGGTCGCCGGCTTCGGCGGCGGTCCGGATCGCGAGCACGTCGGGAAGCAGCGCGGACCGCAGGGTCTCGCGTGAGTCGTCATCCTCGACGAAGTGGACCCGTTCGCCGCTGCTGCGTAGTACGGCCAGGACGTCTTCGGGGCGGTCTTCGCGCACGGCCGAAGCCAGGGCGCCGATCTCGCTGCCGAAGCGGTGCGAGGTGCGTAGTTCGGCTCCTTCGATGTGCCCGCCGGCGACCAGCCCGTCGACGAGGTCGGCGAGTACCGCGCCGGCTTCGATGGAGGCGAGCTGGTCGGGGTCGCCAACCAGTACGAGCCGGGCCTCGGGTCGCACCGCCTCCAGCAACCGCGCCATCATCGTCAGCGAAACCATCGAGGTCTCGTCGACGACGATGATGTCGTGCGGCAGCCGGTTCTCTCGGTCGTGGCGGAACCGGGTGGACGAGTCGGGGCGCCGGCCGAGCAGCATGTGCAGGGTGCGTGCGTGGAAGTCGCCCAGCCTCCCGGTGTCCTGTTCGGAAAGGCGGTCGGACATCTCGCGACGTACCGCTTCTTCGAGCCGGGCTGCCGCCTTGCCGGTTGGTGCCGTGAGCGCGATCCGCGGGCGGCGCTCTCCGGCGATCTCTGCCTGCTCCGCAAGCAGAGCCAGCAGGCCGGCGACGGTGGTGGTCTTGCCGGTGCCGGGGCCGCCGGTGAGGACCGTTGTCCATTGCCGGGCCGCGGTCTGTGCGGCGGTGCGCTGTTCGTCGTACGAACTACCCGGGAAGAGCCGGTCGAGCCCTGCCAGCAGTGCGACCTCGTCGGCGATCTCTGGCGCCGACTGAGCGGCGCGGCGGCGAAGGTCCTGCTCGACCTGCTCCTCTTCGCGCCAGTAGCGATCGAAGTACAGCCGTGCGTCCTCGAGGCGCAGTGGATATGGAGCGGCGAGCAGAGGGCTGGCCGCGACTGCCGCGAGCCATTCGTCCAGGACGGGCCAGGCCAGCTCGTCGCCGTCATCGCCGACTTCGTTGCGGACCTCGGCGAGGTCGAGGCAGATGGATCCGGCCCTGACGGCTCGCGCTACCAGTGCACAGGCGAGTGCCACCGACTCGTTGGTTTCGTTCAGCATGGCCGTCAGCCGGGACGCGACATGCACGTCAGCGGCCACGATCACGCCGGCCCGGTTGAAATCGCGCAAGATCCCGGTAGCGGCGAGCGCCAACCCCGGGTCGAACTCATCGACGGTCGTTGTCATGCCGCCCTCCCATCGAGCAGATCGGACAGGGCCAGTACGAGCGCCGCCGGCAATGGCCAGCTGAACACCCCGGCCGGATGCCCGTCCACGAGAGGCGTCTCCGGGCCGCACATGCCGCGCAGGTAGAGATAGATCACCCCACCGAGATGCACCTCGGGGTCGTACGCCGGCAACCGCCAGCGGAGGTATCGGTGCAGCACGACCGAATAGAGCATCGCCTGCAGCGGATAGTCGGAGTGCAGCATCGCGGCGCTCAGTTGACCCGGGCCGTACTCCGCCGACGTAGCAGGCTGCTCGGGGTCGCCGAGCCGGTTGGTCTTGTAGTCGACCACGACGAATCGCTGGCTTTCACCGTGGGGGACACGCAAGACGACGTCGATCGATCCGGAGAGGTAGCCACGCAAACTCTGCCGACCGAGCAGCGGTTGCTCGAGTCGGTCGGCGTACGCAAGGAGCGGGTCGTCGGCCGGCAGCTGGGTGCGTAGCAGTGGCGCCAACTCGGCCAGCCGTACGTCGCCGGCCACCGCCTGATCGCCTCCGGCCAATGGGATCTCGAAGTCGAGTTCGCGGAGGCGGTCGGCGCGGCCGAGGTCTCCGAGGGTCAGCCCAGGAACGAGCGGACCGAGCGGCGTGGTGTGCAGCGGCAGCATCGCAGTGGCCAGGGCGTCGGGTGTCACGTCGACGCGCCAGAGCCGCAGCTGGTCGTGGACCCGTGCCGCCAGTTCGGCGTGCAGATCGGGCGCGTGCGGGTCGGCCTCCTCGAGCACTGCATGCACCAGCGACCCGAACGTGGCCCCGACCGGCAGCCCGTCCATCGGAGACGGCAGTGCGTCGGCCGGCGCGTTCTCCGGTGTCGGAACTGGATCCACCGACTCGTCCTCGAGTTGGCTTGCCTCCTGTTCGCTGACAACACCGCCCACCTGCTGGTCGGCCGCGCGGATCAGCCCGGAGTACGACGTACGGCGCCAGGCGAGGTCGACCTCGCGGGAGAAGGTCCCGACTGCGAGCCCGCCGGGCAACTCCTCGCCCACGGGCTCGACCTGCTCGGCGATCACGGACTCCTCGACGACCGGTCCGCCGGCCTGCTGCCAGCGGCGCAGCCAGATCAGCACCTCGTCGTCGGACGATGCCCTGTCCAGGCTGTCGGGTACGACCGGTTCGCCCTGCTTGCGACCGCGCAGCAGGCGCGAGATTCCGCCGTTGACCTCGTCCCAGGACGGTGCCCACCAGGCCACGACCTGCGACTGGGCGCGGGTCAACGCGACGTACGTGAGCCGGATGTCGTCACCGGCGACCTCGGTCCGCCAGAGTTTCTCGTTGGCGTGGTAGCCGGTGCGGTTCTTGCCGCCGATGTCGAGACTGCGTACGCCGTTCTCGTGGAAGAGAAGGAGGTCGTCATCGTCGAAGATGTGCCGGTTGAACCCGAACGGCAGGTAGACGACGGGGTACTGCAAGCCCTTGCTCACCCACACCGTCATGATCTGCACCGCCGCGGCGTCGCTGTCGAGCCGACGGGTTCGCTCCGTCGTACGACCCTTGCCGGTGCACTCTTCGCGCAGCCAGTCGAGCAGCGCGGGTAGCCCGAACCCCTCGCGGTGTGCGGTCTCGTGCAGCAGTTCGGCGAGGTGTGCGAGGTCGGTCATATCGCGTTCGCCGCCGCGCCAGGCGAGTACCCGTTCGCGCCATCCCCTTCACCTGGGCGGCTTCGAACACCGCGGCCACACCACGGGCGCGTAGGTGGTCGGCCCACGCCGCGCAGGGTTTGCCCGATCCGGTCGGTGAGGTCGTCCCCACCGGCCTGCAGACTGGCCGCGGTCTCCCCGAAGAACATCGTCGTCGCGGCGGCCCGGACCAAGCCGGATCGGTGCGGTTGCTCGAACGCCTCGAGCAGGCACAGCCAGTCCTGGGCGGCCTGGGACGAGAAGATGTCGAGGTCGCCGGAGTAGACCGCGGGAATGCCGGCCTCGGCCAGTGCCTCCCGACAGGCCCGCGCGTCCTTGTGCGCCTCGACGATCACCGCGATGTCGCCGGCCCGCAGTGGTCGTTCGTCGTACGTCGCGTCGGCGGCGAGCAGCTGGCCGATGTCGGCGGCGAGGTCGCGGGCGATGTGGTCGCGCAGGTCGTCGATGGGGATGGTCTTGCGCGTCGCCGATCCGAACTGCTCCCGCCGCGCGACCCGCAGCCGGAACGGCGCGTCGGATGGTGCGCCTGCGAGCCGGCTGCCCTGGTGATGAGCACGTGACCTTGTGGACGACGATGTCCGCGTGGCCGAGCCGGGCGCCGCCGAGCATCACTTGAAGGGAGTCGACCAGCGGCTGGTCGCTGCGCCAGTTCGTTGCCGAGAGTGCGCCGCTCGACCCGCGGTTTCCGCCGCCGCAAGGTACGTCGCGATGTCGCCGCCGCGGAAGGCATAGATGGCCTGCTTGGGGTCGCCGATCAGCACCAGCGTGCTGTGCCCGTTGAAGGCGGCGTCGATGACCTTCCACTGCACCGGGTCGGTGTCCTGGAATTCGTCGACCATCACCACCGACCAGCGGCGCTGCATCCGCTGCCGGGCCGGGGCATGGGGATCCTCCAGCGCGGTGGCCAGCCGGGTCAGCAGGTCGTCGTACCCGAGAATGCCGAGGCGGCGCTTGCGGCGCTCCATCTCGGCGAGCACGGCCTTCGCGAACTCGACGCGGGCGCCCTCCGGCGAGAACTGCGTCGTACTGCTCGGGCACCAGCCGGGTGTGCGGGTTGCCGACGACCTTGAGCGCGATCTCCAGCGCGGTGGAGCGGGTGATGGGCGGTTGCTCCGCGGAACCTCCGAAGCGATTGAGGTAGAGGTCGTCGACGACCTCGGCGACAAGCTCGCCCGAGGTCGTCGACCAGGGTGACGCCGGCGTCGGTGTCACCGGCGACGCCGAGCGAGCGCAGTACGAGCTGGCAGAACTGGTGAGTCGTCGCGATGGTGGCCGCGTCGAAGTTGGCCAGCGCGTCCCGAAGACGGCCGTGTCGTACGGCGACGTCGGCAGCGCTGCCGTTGACGAGGTGACCGAGCAGACCTGGGTCGTCGTGCCAGCGGTCCGGATCCGCAAGAGCACGCTCGGCTTCGAGCAGTTGGGAGCGGACGCGTTCACGAAGCTCCTGGCTGGCGGCGCGGCCGAAGGTGATCAGCAGCATCTCGTCCAGACGAGCGGCGCCCTCGGCGACGTAACGGGTGACCAGGCCGGCGAGGGCATAGGTCTTGCCGGTGCCGGCGCTCGCCTCGAGCACAGTGGTGCCTGTCGGCAGTGGCCCCAGGAGGTCGAAGGGCTCCATCACGGCGCTCCTTGCTCGAAGCGCAGCATCGGTTCCCAGACGCGGTTCGCGTAGGCGCCGAGCCGGGTCGGTTCGCCCGGCCGTTCCTCACCGGGCCGAGTCGGCTCGAGAAGAACCTTGAGGTGGGTGTTGGGTCCCCAGACGCGGACGTGGGCGGGATCGGAGTTCTCGCCGTCGTAGTTCGCGGGGCGCCACCGACGCCCGGCGGCGATCATCGGGTCGTCGTCCGTCCGGCGCGCCTGGCACCAGGCGAAGGAGGTCTTCAGCGGTAGCGGCAACGGTTCGCGACGACCGGCGTCGTAGACCGCGACCAGGTCGGCCAGCAGGGCGCGGGCGTCGGGTCCGACCGGCCCGAACAGCCGACTCGCGGGGGTGCGACCGCTGCGCGGGCGGCCGATGGCCAGACCCGTCCAGTTGTGGTCCTCGTCATCGGCGGACAGCGCGAGCAGTTGAATCCAGGAGGTCAACAGCTGCTTGGCGTCGAGCCGGGAGTAGCTCGACCGAGACGAGCCGGTAGGCGTACACGCCTGGGACTGTCCCGGTGAGGCGCCGGCCACCGCCGAGGTCGACGTCCACATCGAACGCCTGTGGGCTCGCCCGTCGATGCGGGTGAAGCACTGGATCGCGAGACTTCGGGCGATGTCACGGATCTCGGTCGCGGTCCGCCAGCCCAGCCGTCCCGGTGGGAGGACGCCCCGGCGCCACTCTGCCTGGAGGGCCGCGTCGGGATGGATACCTGCCAGCATGTCGCGGAGCATCCGGTCGCCGACCGACCATTTCTCGAGGTTGTCGATCTCCACCGGCATCACGTCCGAGACGCCGTCGACCTCCCACGGCAGGGTCAGGTCGAGCGCCCGGAAGATATCCCTTCACCGGATCGCGGAAGAACGCCAGGAGAGTCAGACAACGCGACATCGTCCTCCGCCGGCAGCACCAACTGCCCGGCGAGGAACTCCGGGCGCGGCGGCCGGGAACCCGCCGCGGCCCGCGCCGCGACCAGTGCGGTCGGGTCGAACGTGAAGGGTCCCGGCGTGCCGAGTCGACCAGCCTCGAGGTTCTTCCGATCGAAGGGCTGGAGCGGGTGCTTGACCACGACCGTTTGCCGAACCTTCGACTCGGTGGTGCGGTCGAGGGCATCGAGGAGCTCACCCAGCGGTACGGCGGGTGGCCGTGGCTGACCGGAGTACTCGTTGGCGCCGGTGTAGGTGATCACCAGCGACTCGGTGGCGGCGAGGATCGCGTCGAGCATGAGTTGGCGGTCTTCGCTGCGGACGTCGCGCTCGCCGGTGATCGGTGGCCGGGCCAGTACGTCGTCACCGTCGGCGAGGCCGAACCGTGGGAACACGCCGTCGTCGAGGCCGAGCAGGCAGACCACCCGGTGCGGCACCGAGCGCATCGGCACCATCGTGCAGACGGTCAGCGTGCCGGTCCGGAAGTTGGCGCGGGTCGGCCGCCCGGCCAGATGGGTCGACAACAGAGCCTGGACGTCGGGCAGCGTCAGCGAGGTCGCAGTCGAGGGTGACCGGCGTCGGCCGCGACCTCGGCGAACTCGCGCTGGACCTGGCCGACCTGCCAGCCGTCGTCGCGACCGACTCGGGTCAGCTGGTCGATCCCGTCGCGGAGCGCGTCCAGCCAATCCACGAGCGGCCGGGCGCCGCTGAGCCGATCGGTTGCTGCCAGCAACCGATCGACGTACTCGGCGAACCGGCCGGCCAGCTCGATGCGGGTGCTGCCGACGTCGTCGAGCGGCAATGTCGTGTCGATCCACGCATGCGCGTCGGCGGACATCGTGATGCCCGCGAGTACCCGATCCAGGCCGAAGCGCCAGGTGTTCTGCGGGTAGCCGGCCAGGCCGAACGGGTCGCGGTGGTCCTGGTCGAACGCCCACCGCACGCCGGATTCGCGCACCCAGGCGGTGGCGATGTCGATGTCGTCGTCGGTGAACCGGAAGCGGCGCCGTACTGGTTCGGTCTCGGCGAGGTCGAGCACCTGGCTCGCTGTCGCCCTGCTGCCGGCGAGGTCGAGGAGTTGAGCGGCGACACCGAGCAGCGGATTCGTCTGGGTCAGCGACCGGTCAGCCAGTTGGACGCGGAGCCGATGCGCCGGGTGACCGTCGTTGTCGACATCTGCGAGGCCGAAGCGGGCGCTGATCAACGGCGCGTAGGTCTCGATGTCGGGGCACATGACGAGAATGTCGCGCGGCTCGAGCGTCGGGTCTGCCTGGAGCTTCCCGAGCAGCACCTCGCGCAGTACGTCGACCTGCCGGGCGGTGCCGTGGCAGGCGTGTACCTGCACGCTGCGGTCGTCGGGGGAGAGGTGGCGGCCGTCAGCGGCGACGGTGTTGCCGCGCAGGTCGTGCTGCAGCCGGCCGAGAAGTGTGTCGGGCGCTGGTGGTGACGGCAGGTGGCGATCAACGGCCGGCGCTGCGGCGAGGGCCAACTGCAGCTCGCGACTGTCCCGCCCGAGGGTGGCGAGCAGTGGGTTGTCGGCCTCTTGATGGCTCGTGTCGGCGGCCCGGTCGCCCGCAGTAGAACCCACTGTCCTCAGCCGTTGCCAGAGCGCGCCGCTGGGGTGGGGGAGCCAGAGGTGTACGTCGCGGTGCTCGGCCAGGGCGGAGAGCAGCTCGATCTCCGTGAGCGGCAGTCGAGTGTGTCCGAACAGTGAGAGGCGTGCCGGTAGATCGAAGGACTCCGGCTGGTCCCGGAGCAGGTCGAGAGTGTCGGCGTGGCGAGCGTTCGGTGGCTGTGCGTCGATTCGGTCGACCAGCCGGCGCCAGAGCTCGGGTTGCCAACTCAGGTCGTTGTCGATCGGCTCTCCGCGTCCGTCGGTGTCGCGACCTTCGCTCCAGTCCGCGAGGAGAGCCGGCCGCTGTACGGCGTACGCCGCGAAGAGCCGGGCCAACCGCGCTGCGACGGCGTACCTGCGTCCCTGGCGCAACTCGGCCTCGGCTCCGGTGTCGAAATGGCCGAGGTGTCGCGCGACAGGCTCGCACCAGACCTCGTCGAGAGAATCGTCGAGCACGGCCAGCAGCGGCCAGGCCATCGCCTCCGCGGCCCAGGGGTCGTCGTCTGTGAGGCCCAGCACCGCGGACACCAGCGAGCGCGGTGTCGCAAATCGAACCCCAGCGCACACTCCGTCGCCTCGCCCCGCGGCAGCGCCCAAACGGTGTGCGAGTCGCTGCGAGAGCCACCGCTCAACACCCTTGGCGGGCACCACCACCAGCTCCTCGGCGAATGGATCGGCCAGAGGAGCGGCGAGCAAGTCACCCAGCCCGTCAGCGAGCACGTCTGTGCGCTCGGCACGGTGCAAGTACAGGGCCACCGACGCAGCATGCCACGTTGCGCCTGCGCCTCGTCGAAGGCGGGTAGTCTGCTCCCCGCAGACGGCGGCCTCCGACTGAGCAGCCGCGTCGATCAGGAGGGCGCGGTTGCCGTTGGCAACTTGAGCACGTCGATGGCAGCCGCAGGCAAACTAAGGCGACACGGAGTGTATCGCCATCGATTTCAAGCAGTTGTTTCGGTGTCCGAGGCCGGACACGCACCTTAACCACACGCCTGGAGTTGTCGCCGCAGGTGGGTTGAAGTCGCGCTGGCCGGCGAGGCGGAGCGCCGACTCGGTGCCCCGCTAGCGTGGTCGTTGGCCTCGGCGGCGTCATCGGGAACGTGAGCCGGGGCGCAGGAGTTGACTCGGTCACGTGGTATTCGTCGTCACTTTGGGACGCGGCCACGCTCCGCCTGATCCTCGGGCTCAGCCCAACCCCGAGACCTTCAAGACCTCGCCGCCGTCTGCGGCGACCGTGACGAAGAGATCCGCAACTGGAGCCGCGGACCGGATGGCAAGCGCACGATCTTGACCAGCACTCGCCGCATCCCCATCCTGCCCGCCGATATTATCCGGACCCTCCCGTTCGGCTCTGGCGTCCTCCTGGCCCGCACTGCTCCACCCATCCTGCTCAGCATGAAGCCGTGGCCCGACCGGCCCGACGCATCCCAGATCCGTGCCAGCATCGCCCGCATAACGTCGGTGGCCAGATGAGCACCCGTACCCGCGACGACTTTCGGCGAGCGTTCGACCTGGCCGAGGACGAGCCCGAGATCATCCGATGGCGCGACCTCGATGCACCCACCGCAACCGCCGAGCTCAGCCGTCTCGCCGACTGGGTCGACTGGCTCACCAACCGCTACAACCTCGACCACAAACTCATCCCACCCTGTTGGTCCCAACACGGGGCGCTCGTCGAAGAGCTCTCCGCCCTACGAACCCTCTGGGAAGCCTCCTACCTAGAAGACGCCAACCCCTCCGCCCCCTCGCCTTCCACCGCGACCTCGACTTCGCCCACCGCCGCCTCCGCGAATGGACCTCCCGCCTCGGCTGCACCCGCACCGAGCACCGGCCAGAACAGCCAGAACAGTGACTCTTGAGCTGTCACCGATGGCTCGGCTGCAACCTCGTTGAGCAGTTGGAGCTGTCACGGACGCGCCAAGTCACCACCGCGACCAGCAGGTCACTGTCGTGACCGCCAACCACGGCCATCGCGATTGTCTTGAAGAGTCGCACGGCGTGCCGCAAGGATCCGGAATGGAGACCAACGGATTAGAAGGCCGCCGGACTGCTTCGGCAGGGGGCGACTTGAGCTTCAGCGGCCGCCATGAGTTCGAATCTCATCGACTCCAGCAACACTGGTACCGCCAGTTCGTTCCAGAAACTGCCGAGATTTCGGTTCCTGTAGATCAAGGCGTGCGGCTCGGGCGTGCGCATGCGGCCTCCGGCTCCGGCTGCGGCCTCACAACTCCGGGATGGCGGTGTCGACTTGGCCGGCGAGGTCGGAGGGGGCGGCTGCGTCTGCCGCTCAGTCCAGTCAGGATCTGTCAGGAGCCATCAGAGGGGGCCAAGGTGGTTCGTCCAGCATGGTGCACCACCTTGAGCGGCGATCCGAACGGCACCAGTCACGACCGATTCAAGGGAACGTATGGCGGTCATGGAGTCCTTATCGGCTCGTCGTTGGTCGCATGTGGAATGGAGAACGCCAACGTGATCCCCGGACCATCATTCGGTGTTGCCCAGAGGCGTCCCCGATGGCTCTCGATGATGGTTCGACTGATCGATAGGCCGATCCCCATGCCGTCGGTCTTGGTCGTGTGGAATGCCTTGAAGAGGGTGGCCATTCCATGCGGGTCGAGCCCTACTCCGACATCCTCCACGCTCAGGCGCACGTGATCGTGTTCGCTACGGGCGGTCCTGATCACGACGCGTCTTGGTCGATCATCGATGCCGTCCATCGCCTCCGACGCGTTCCGGAGAAGGTTTAGGATGACCTGCTGCAGCTGCACACGATCGCCCGTAACGGACGGGAGGTCGTCGGCCAACTCCGCCCGAACGTCTACCTGGCTTTTCTGAAGCTCGCTCGACGACAGCGCAACGACCTCCAACGTGGCCTCGTTCAGGTCCAGGGGTTCCAGCGTCAGCGGCCTGTTGCTGAACAGAGCGCGCAAACGTGCGATCACATCAGCAGCACGGTTGCCGTCACGAAGCACGCGCCGCGCTGTTTCGCGTGCACCCGCCAAATTCGGGGGGTTGGCGTCCAACAATCGAAGGCAGGTGCTGGCATTGGTGATGATGCCCGACAGCGGCTGGCTGATCTCATGTGCGGTAGACGCTCCTAGCTGTCCGATGGCGGCGATGCGGTTGGCATGCGTCAATTCCAATTGGATTTCGTGGTAGCGCCGCTCGCTCGCAAGAGCAGCGTCCTCAGCCTCCTTGCGCTCGCTCAAGTCCACCACGAAGGCGACACCTTCATTCTGCGTCTTGTCGTAGACCGCTGCGCCCACCAGGACGGACACGCGGGTCCCGTCCTTCCTGAAAAACTCCTTCTCGTATGGCTGGGCGATACCGCTCGCTTGCAGATCGGCGAGGCGCCGCTCGTCTGACTCGGTCCAATCGGCCGGCGTCAACTCCTTCCAGCGCATCTGGCCCGACGCGAGATCGTCACGCGCATATCCCGTGATCTGGAGAAACGCCTCGTTGGCCTCGATGATGCGACCGTCGAGGTTCCAGATGAAGATCCCAATGATGTTGGAATCCACCAACCGCCTGACGCGTGCCTCGCGCTCCTGGAGGTCGGCATAGAGGCGGGTATTCTCTATCGAGATAGCCGCCTCGGAAGCAAGCAGCTTGAGCATGGCCATTCGCGCCGGAGTGAAGACATGAGGCGCGAGGTTGTTCTCCAAGTACAATACCCCGAGCAATCGGGACTGCTTGAGCAGCGGCAGGCAGAGCACGGACCGTGCCCGATGATCGCGAACATAAGGATCAGCGGCGAATGCGCCCTGCGCCGAGGCATCGTGCAGCAGGACGCTCTCGTGGGTGCGGAGGACGTAGCGGAGCGCTGGCTCCGGCAGATCTGCGCCAGTCACTGCCGCCTGGGGCAGAGCGACCGTCACCTCATTGCCGTGGCTCGTGACTGCCGCCTCTATCCGAAGCTCGTCACCGCGCGGAAGAATCAACAAGCCTCGTTCGGCGCCGGCGTGTTCGATGGCCGTGCGCATGAGCGTATCGAGCAGCTTCTCCAGAACGATCTCGCCTGATACCGCTTCCGACACCTTGATCACCGTCGCGAGGTCGAGATGTTCAACGGTGTCCGCGATCACGGTTGGCGTGTGCGGCGGCGCGATCTCATCGCGCAACTCCGGGTACGTCTCATCCAGATGGCGCACCTTGCCCTGTGCGCCCCAGCGACGGTAGCAGTTACGCGCGCTTCTTCGATACGCGTGAGCAAACGTGGCGAAGCCTCGAGCTGCGTAGAAGCGCGCCGCTAGCTCGAATGCCAGCGCCTCCTGCTGCACGAAGCCCTCGTCCCTGGCAGACCGGATCGCGTCCTCGTACAGGTCCATGGCCTCCGCCGGCCGACCTTCGATCCACGCGATCTCGGCCAGCACGAGTGCGTAGCGGTTGCGATAGTTCTGCGGACAGTCGTCGGCCCAGAGCCTCAGCTTCTTCAGCTTGCCCTCGAGAAGCCGGGTGAACTGCGCATGCTCGCTCGCGGGCGCTGCCGAGTACAGCGCTGTCAGGGTGAGGGCGTGGTAGAAGTGATGGGTCGCCTCAATCGGTGTCGCCCTTGCGGCGTCAAGCATCAGCTCCGCCTCGCCCGCGGCATCCAGAGCCTCGGCGAACCGGCCGTGCAGAAAGGCGAGCACCTGCTTCATGATCCGGTGGAAGGCGATGCCGCAGCCGAACGAAGACCTGGCAATCGCGTCGAGCGACGCGCCCTCGGTGAATCCGTCCGCGTCGAAGGCCAGCGGATCGCTTGTCCTCCCTTGAAGGCTTGCGATGAACTGTTGCTGGAGAGCAATGGTCTGATACACCGCTTCGATATGAGTCTGACGAGCAAACTCGGCGTTACCCGCTGCCAGCTTCTGCACCTCCTCGAGCGGGTCGCCTCTTTCGATCGCCTGCCAGACCGTCAGGAAGGCGATATGGCCTGCGTAGACGAAGTCGCCGACCTCGAGGCACGCGTGAAACCCGCGGTCAAGGATCGGGACGGCGGTGGCGAAATGGCGGCGCCAAAAGTTGACGTGGTTGCCATGGAGATGCAGGAGCGCCCCGCGTAGGCGTGCGTTGTCGAACCTGTCGTTGAGCCGCAGCGCCATCTCGGAGAACGCGAACGCCTGCGCTGCGTCGCCATAGGTCGACACGAGCGTCAGGGCATGCACCGCATAGGCATAGCTGGTCTGCTCGGTATTGCCGTATCGCAGCGCGAAATTCACTGCTTTCATGGCCACCAACGGAAATAGCTTCGGTCTCCCGTTGTATGCGCCGGGCGCCGCCTCGACGAGCAGCGCGATGATGGCCCGCACTCTGGCGTCATCGGCTACAGGCGCATCGAGCAGATCGCTGATGCGGCGTCCGCCGAGGTTGACGGAAACGGCGCGGAACTCCGCGGCCGTCGTTGCCGCGATCTCGTCGTCCGAGTCTGGAAAGACGACACCGAACAGCTGCAGCGCTTCGAGTGCCAGGACGACGCTCTCGTCGTATCGGCTACTGGCCTGATAG
This sequence comes from uncultured Actinomycetota bacterium, assembly GCA_963748245.1. Classification (GTDB taxonomy): domain Bacteria; phylum Actinomycetota; class Actinomycetes; order Propionibacteriales; family Kribbellaceae; genus Kribbella. The sequence goes on from CAVVIA010000001.1 coordinate 807,274, forward strand.
ACCTTGATGCGCAAGCTGTAGATCCTGGCGCGGTCGAGATCCGAGCGCGCATTGCCCAGCATCAGCTCGAACAGCCGATCCGCCGAGTCGAACGTGCCGATCAAGTATTCACACTCGGCGAGAGCGAGATAGAGCTCCAGCGTCTCGTCGTAATGCCGCCCCCAAGCGTCCTCAGCCACCAGGACCGCCGCCTGGGCGAGATAGTCCCGCGCAGCGGCATAGGCGATCCCGGACTTCGCCTTCATCCCAGCGAGGACGTTCAGCCGTAGCAACATCCTTCGCTCACCGACGTCAGCGATCGAGTCAACGGCACGATTCAGCTGAGCGACGATTGCGAAGACATGCTCTGCCGTCGGCTCCCCGTCGTTCGCTTCGCGGAGCCGGCGTCCGATGCGCAGGTGCATCTCGGGCCGCGACGCCTGTGGGATGAGTGCGTATGCCGCCTCCTGAACGCGGTCGTGCGCGAATTGATACGCGCCCTGGAGACGTATCACGAGGCCCGCTCGCGCAGCGTCCCGGAACGTCGCATGGACCTCCTCCTCTGAGCTCTCTCGAACGATGGCGAGCCTCGCGAACTCCACGATGCTGCCGAGGCAGGCGAGCTCCTTCAACGCCTCCTGTGCCGCAACGGGCAGGCGCTGCAGCTTCCCAACCATCAACCGCGCCAGGTTGTCCGTATAGCCCTTCGCACCAATCCGTGCGAGGTTCCAGCGCCACATCGCAGCACCGGCATCGAATGTCAGGAGCGACTCGGTAGCGAGCTCGGTCAGCAACTGGATCGTGAAGAACGGATTGCCGCCGGTCTTGTCGATCACCAGGCGCGCAAGCGGACGCACATGCTCCTCGTTGCCATGCACAGCGCGGGCGATGAGCCGGCACACCTCATCCAGGGTGAGCGCCGAAAGCACGATCGCGCTCACACGCGTGCCGTTGCTGCGCAGGGCATCCAGCGCCAGCCGGAGCGGGTGCGACAAGTAGACTTCGTTGTCGCGGTAGGCTCCGATCAACAGCACGTGCCGCGTCTCGCGGCGGCCAACCAGATCCTCGACCAGACCCAGGGTCGCGGCGTCGATCCATTGCAGATCGTCGAGAAACAGCACCAGCGGGTGCTCAGACCGGGCGAATACGCGCAGGAACGCGCGAAAGGTCATCTGAAAGCGGTTGCGCGAGTCCTGTGGCGGGAGGTCCGGCACCGCAGGTTGTTTGCCGATCACCAGCTGCAGTTCGGGAACGAGACCGGTGATGAGCTGGCCGTTCGGCCTCACGGCGTACTCGATGGAAGCGCGCCAGCGCGCGAGCTCTGCTTCGCTGCTGCGCAGAATCATCTGCACGAGGCCGTGCAATGCCTGGGCGAGGGTCGCGTACGGGATGTCGCGAGTGGATTGATCACATTTTCCCGCGGCGAAGATACCCTTCGACAGGCTCGGCGTCCGCTGCAGCTCGTTGACGACCGATGACTTGCCAATCCCGGGGGGCCCGGACACGAGCGCCAGCTCGCTGCTGCCCTCATTGGCGACACGCTCGAATGCCGCGACAAGCTCTTGGATGTTCCGCTCGCGCCCATACAGCGCCTCGGAGATGCGGAGGACATCAGGGACGTCGTGCACCGCCAGGGCAAAAGGCTCGACGCTGATCCCGTGCCGATGCAGCGTCAGGCAGCGTCTCAGGTCGTCGTTCACACCGACTGCGGTCTGATACCTGTCCTCCGGTGTCTTGGCGAGCAACTTCATGATGACAGCCGAGACTGCCGCGGGCACGCCAGGAGTCCGTTCGGCCGGTGGCACGGGTCGGCGCGCGAGATGGCAATGCACCAGTTCCATGGCATCCGTGGCTGTAAACGGCAGTACGCCTGTGATCATCTGGTACAGAGTCACGCCCAACGCGTAAAGATCGCTGCGCGCATCTACGGAGCGGTTCATGCGGCCCGTCTGCTCGGGCGCCATGTACGCAAGAGTGCCCGCAATGACTTCCGGCGGCGCCGGCGACTGGCGCTCGCGCGCGAATCCGGACGCGATGCCGAACCCGGTAAGCCAAACCCTCCCGGTTGCGGCGTCTACGAGCACGTTGGCCGGCTTGATGTCCTTGTGAATGAGTCCAGCTGCATGGAGTCGGCCAAGTGCGGTAGTCAGCGGGACGGCCAGCTCCAGAAAGCGTCCGATCTCCATTGGACCGCCGATGAGGCGATCGAGGGGCTCGCCTCCGGTGTACCCAACTTCCAGGAACGTCCGCCCGCGGTCGCGCACGAGGGCCACTGGTTGCAGGCCCCACGAACTGTCGACGTAGTCTTTCAGTTCGTATTCGTGTATGAGGCGAGCGATGCTCTCGGGAGTCGGTTGCTCGATGCCGAGAGGCAAGGGTATGAAGGCGTGCCTACCGCCCTGGGCGCCATCGTGCGATAGTCGGCAAAAGACACGCTCCGTGTCTGTCCATAGCACCTCTACCGATTCGTCTTCCCAACCAGCACCGAACAGAGCGGATGCCTTCATCGCCCGGTCTCCTCTCAGGTAGGGTCCCCCGCCCAGACGCCTCGCACAGCCGCTTGGTGGCCGATCGCGCCGGTCCTGCTGCGGAGCGGTGGCTCGAATGTCACGGCAAGGCAGAACGGTGCCGACTGTGAGGCGCCACCTCGTCGTCGATGAACGCAAAACCGCTGCGGCCATGATCCGTCCCGCGGCCGTTGCGGTTGGCTCCTGCCGTTTGGGCAGGACACTTCAGACTGCGCGCGTTTCACGGCGACTACAAGAGGTCCCGGAGTAGCGATTGCGGCGATGCGCGGCGGATGGGTGATGTGGGCTCCATGATGTTCCCGAAGTCACCGCGCCGGTCACGTCGGCAACGCGGTGGCACCTCTGCGCCCCCTCGCTTCAGCAGGTGAGCCTCCAGCCGACCCCCGCCAAACCCGCGGCAGTCAGTTGCCAGCGTCGATCGGACCGCGGGCTGGCTCCGGAGGGTGGTCGCCCAGTAGGCTCGAAGCGATCGCGCCGACATGGCGCACCAGCGGATCGAGGTGCGCGCGGCCACGGTGGTACCGCGTCCGCTTGCCTGGACCGTCGGCCACGGCCCCAAGGCGACGGTGCCGAGCGTCGCGACATCGTCGGCCTGCAGTGCCGGCGAGCGGTGGGCACGTGGGGTCGTCACGCCTGGTCACCCTCCATAGCAGTGGCATTTGCTCCGGGGACCTCACTGCGCGGAGCCGCCAGTGATGGCAGCCCTGCTCGAGCTCGGCGACACATCGAGGGGGTTGGAGCGTCTGGCCTACCTCACGGGCTACGCCTCGATGTACGACGGCGTTCGCGATATTGCCCGCCAGTTCCGTACGTCGACATGGCCGTTGTGCACCGGTGGGACGACCCTCCGGGAGGGCTGGTGGTCTCCATGGATGGTGGGCGCTCGAGGTGATTCGCCCACGAGTGGCGGTGCCCACCACGCAACTTGGCGGCGTCGAGGCGGAGATGGTCGTTAAGAAGGTCGCCGCGTTGTCGGGGGACTTCGTTCACGTGGAGAGCGGAGTGTTCGCAGTGGTAGACGAGAGTCAAGATTTCGTCGTTCAGGCTGCGACCCTCGACCTATATCCGGACGGCACTCAACTTGGCTTCGACCTGACCGAGTACAAGAACCTGTGCCGGAAGTGGGCGCCGACGTTGGACCGCTATCGGCGAGACAAGGCCGCCGTCGGTTTCGGCCCTCGGGGCCGACAAAGGCAGCATGCGTACAACGATGGGCTCCGCGACCTGGTGACACCCGCGACGGCACACCCTCCACGAGTCATCCGTGTTGCTGCACCGGACCGGGACGGTTCGCGGCGTGCGCGAGAGTCCGCGCCCGCCCGCAAACTCTTGCGGTCGCCCGGAAACGCGCGCAGTCTGGAGTGGTCCTGTTCCAGTGGGCAGGATCCAACCGCAACCGGATACGGTCACCGCAGCAGCGTTGCCAACGCTCCGATGGGCGACCACTGAGGAGGCGTCCGCATCTGCGGAACAAAAGACGACGCTGGTATTGCATCGACCCTAACGCTAAACCGCGATAGAGCCTCCGCTTCGTGCGCCATAGCCGTCATCACGGCGACGGCACGGGAGGACTCGATGTGAGGCGGGCATGGATGTCGTCGAGTTTTGGGGCGTGATCGCCGCACACAGCACATCGGGCGTTCATTGAGGTAGGACGCGCGCAGCGCTTCGCCGATGTGCGCTCCCAGGGCTTGGTATGAGGCCGTTCTCGTCAAGGGTTGATGTGGCTGAATTGGCTCTGCGGTGCGGGCGTCCGGCGATTCCGATACCTTTCTCGTCTCAAAGGAGATGAGGTCGTCCACCCCAAGTCGACCTCATGCTGATTCGAGCAGACGCCTACCGGTAGCGATCTCGTTCTCCATCTCCAGCGATCCAGACAGCGTTACGGATGTGGCATGATGATAAGGCGCGCATGATGAACATCGGCCATGCATTGGTTTCGGTCGTCGATGACGATGAGTCGGTGCGCGAGTCGCTGCCGGAACTGTTGCGCCAATGTGGCTTTGCCACCGAGGCGTTTTCGTCCGCCGAGGAGTTTCTCGGGTCGGACGTCGTCAGCGAGACGAGCTGTCTTCTCCTCGACGTCGCGATGCCTGGAATGTCAGGCCCGGAAGTCCAACAGGAACTGACAAGGTTGCGGCAGACGATTCCCATCGTGTTCATCACTGCCAGCGGGGACAGGAACCTGCGTCCGCGCCTGCTCGCGCGAGGGGCCGTCGAGTGCCTGTTCAAGCCGTTCAGCGAGGCAGCCCTGCTGGAGGCGGTGGGAGCCGCACTCCGTCGGCCGCATGTCTGGGCCGGAAGGTGCGACATGAGCTCATCGGGCGGAGCAGGACCGATTCAAGGACGGCAACGATCGCGCGCCACGACCCCTGTCGTGTTCGTTGTTGACGACGATGTGTCAGTACGAGAATCGCTGGAGCTGCTGATTCGCTCGGCCGGCTGGCATCCAGAGACCTTCGCGTCGGCGGAGGACTTTCTGGCGCGTTCGCGCATCGATGGTCCGAGCTGTCTGGTGCTCGATGTGACACTTCCCAACCTCAATGGTCTCGATCTCCAGAAACGCATCATCGATCGATCAGATATGCCAATCATCTTCATTACAGGTTATGGAGACGTGCCGACGACGGTGCGGGCAATGAAGGCCGGTGCGGCCGAATTCTTAACGAAGCCGCTCACTGATGAAGTGTTACGGCAGGCCATCACGCAAGCTATTGATCGCAGCTACGCCAACTTGGCCCAAGGTGTCGAACTGCGTGCAATCAGGCATCGTCACGAATCACTGACACCACGCCAACGGGAAATCATGGAGTTGGTCGTTTCCGGCCTGTCGAACAGGCAGATCGGGAGCAGAGCTCGGTATCAGCGAGATCACAGTGAAGGCCCATCGAGGCCAGGTTATGCGCAAGATGCGGGTTGATTCACTCGCCGATCTGGTGAGAGTCGCCGCTGCGCTCGGCGTGCCGCTCGTCGCCCAGACACTGATACCAAGGCGTCGCCCGACACTGATACCAAGGCGTCGCCCGACACTGATACCAAGGTGTCGCCCGACACTGAAACCAAGGTGTCGCCCGACACTGATACCAAGGTGTCGCCCGACACCGTACCAAGTGCGCCCGACACGGTACCAAGGTGTCGCCCGACACTGCAGTACCCAAGGTGTCGCCCAACACTGATACCAAGGTGTCGCCAACACCATCGTACAATAGACGTGCTCATGCAGACGCGTACTCTCGATTTATGGGTCGAGTCAAGCCGATCCCAGCATGTACAATCGAGAAAGCGTCAGGTGCTGCCGAGATGCCTGCACATGAGGATGACAACGCGGAGCGCGCGCGTCGTATGAATGACAAGCAAATAGCCAGCAGTCGTTCCGTCGAAGCAGCGCCACAGAATCCGAGCTAATGGCGCAGCCCGAGCAGAATGTGTTTGCCCAATTCCGTGGACATCTTGTCCGCAGCATACGCTGATCCAGTACCCGCTCCCGGCGCACACATCGAGCCGTGGCGATACCCGGGTAGAGAGTCCGGCGGACGCCATTTCGAATGGTCATCGTGCGCCAGCTCTCCTGGGTCGCCGCCGCGAGTGCCGGACCGTCGACCAACTGCTGGAGAGCGTGCGAACGGGTCGGAGCCGGGTGCTGATCTTGCGTGGCGAGTCCGGGGTCGGCAAGTCGGCGCTGTTGGAGTACCTGGCGGGAAGGGCATCGGGATGTCGCGTCGCGCGAGCGGCGGGCGTCGAGTCCGAGATGACGCTTCGCATATGCAGGTCTGCATCAGATTTGCGGCCCGGTGCTTGATCTTCGGGAGCGCCTGCCCGCTCCGCAGCGCGATGCACTCGCGACGGCGTTCGGCCTGCGCGCGGGACCGGCACCCGATCCCTTTGTCGTCGGTCTGGCCGTACTCGGTCTGTTGTCTGAGATCGCTAGGGAGCGTCCGCTCGTCTGTGTGGTCGACGATGCACAGTGGTTGGACGCTGCGTCAGCCCTGGCTCTCGCGTTCGTTGTCGCGCCGCCTGCTGGTGAATTCGATCGGCTTGGTCTTCGCGGTGCCCGAGTCCTGGGAGTTGCCGGAGTTCTCGGGCTTTCCGGAGCTGGCGGTCAGTGGCCTGAATGCGGGGGATGCTCGGGCGCTACTGGAGTCGGTGCTTCCCGGACGGATGGACGAGCGGGTGCGTGACCGCATCGTCAGCGAGTCACACGGCAACCCACTCACTCTGCTCGACGTTGGCAATCGTGTGGCGCCGGTGGAGCTAGCGGGCGGGTTTGCGCTTCCCGACGTCATGCCGTCGGTGAACCGAATCGAGCAGACTTTCGTGCGAAGGCTCGAAATGCTTCCCGTGGAATCTCGACGACTCTTGCTGATCGCGGCGACGGAAGCACGTCGGCGAAGTGAGCTTCTTGTGGCGCGCGGCTGGGCGGCTCGGGCTTGGAGCCGATGCGGCTGCGCCGGCGCAGGCTGCAGGATTGATCGATATCGGCGCCCACGTCCAGTTCAGTCATCCTCTGTTGCGCTCGGCGGTCTACCGTGGCGCGTCTGTGCCCGATCGCTGGGAGGCGCATCGGGTGCTGGCCGAGGTGACCGATCCAGAGGCCGATGCCGACCGCCGAGCATGGCACCGGGCGCACGCGGCGGACGCACCGGACGAAGAGGTCGCCGCAGAACTCGAGCGCTCGGCCGGCTTGGCGGCGGCTCGGGGCGGCGTCGCGGCGGCCGCGGCATTCCTCGGAAGGGCGACCGAATTGACACCGGATCCTGCCCGCCGAGCGCAGCGTGCGCTCAAGGCCGCACAGGCCAAGCTCCAGGCAGGAGGGTTCGAGCAGGCGACTGCGATGCTTGCTACCGCGGAGGCTGGACCGCTCGATGAACTCCTGTCCGCGAGGGTCGAGGTCACTCGTGCGCGAATTGCGTTTGCCCAAGGCAGATATAACGAGGCCTCTCCCCTGCTGCTGGCTGCCGCGCGCACGCTCGAGCGGCGCGATGCTGGGCTCGCCCGAGAGGCCTATCTGGATGCGCTCAAGGCCGCGATGTGTGCCGGGCACCTGGCGAACGGCCCGAGCGTGCTCGAGGTGGCACAGGCAGCTCGCGCGGCGCCAACACCGCCCCGGGCGCATAAGGGAGACATGCTCTTGGATGCCCTGGCCGCGCGGCTGATAGACGGGGACGTGGCCGCGGTGCATCTCTCGAAACGCGCGATACAAGCGTTTTGCGCTGAGGACTGCTCCATCCAGGAAGGGCTGCGCCTGCTCTGGCTGACGTCCGCCACTGCGGCGGAACTGTGGGACGACGAGCGCTGGGATAGCTTCTCCGCCCGCCACGTAGAGATCGCCCGCGAGGCTGGCGCACTCAGCGAGCTTCCGCCGCGCTCACTTCACGCGTCTACGTCCATCTGTTCGCAGGCGAGCTCGCGGAGGCTTCGTCGCTGGTACGGAGGCACAAACGGTGAGAGAGGCCACAGGGAGCGACTGTGACGTACGGCGCCATCGGACTCGCCGCCTGGCAGGGTCGCGAGGATGAGGTCCACCGGCTGATCGATGCCACCATGAGCGAGGCTGTGGCCCGTGGCGAGGGAATCGGCATGCCGTCACCCACTGGGCGAGCGCAATACTCTCCAACGGCCTGTGCCGATACGAGGATGCGCTGGCGGCGGCCCGGGAGGCGGCGAAGTACCCACAGGCATTCGTCGCGCCGAACTGGGGCTCGATCGAGCTGATCGAGGCGGCCGTTCGGTGCGGGGCGACCGAACTGGCGACCGACGCACTTGAGCGGCTGTCCGAGACGACGGGCGCGAGCGGGACGGACTGGGCGCTGGGCGTCGAAGCCCGATCACGCGCGCTGCTGAGCGACGCGGATGCAGCGGAACCTCTCTATCGCGAGGCGATCGACCGGCTCGACTGCACGCTGATCCGCGTAGATCTCGCTCGCGCCCGGCTGCTCTACGGGGAGTGGCTGCGCCGGGAAGGTCGGCGCGTCGATGCACGTGAGCAGCTGCATACGGCCCACGACATGTTCGCCACGATCGGCATGGAGGCATTCGCCGAGCGCGCACGCCGGGAGCTGATCGCAACCGGAGAGAAGGTGCGCAAGCGCAGCGTCGAGACGCGCGGCCAACTGACTCCGCAGGAGGAGCAGATCGCCCGTCTCGCGCGGGATGGCCTGTCGAATCCGGAGATCGGAGCGCAGCTCTTCATCAGCGGCCGCACGGTCGAGTGGCATTTGCGCAACGTCTTCACCAAGCTCAGTATCAGCTCTCGCAAGCAGCTTCGGATGGCCCTGTCCGAGCGCGAGCCCCCCTTCGCGAGCGCGTAGCCGTGGCGGAGTCGTGGCGAACCTTGGCGAGAAGCTGAAGCCGAGGTAGTGGCGCGATAGGGCTATTCTTCGTGTGCTCGGAGCACCGCGCGGACGAGCCGGATGATCGAATTCTGGTCAGGAAGGTCCCGACGACGTTGGTCCTCGTGCGGATGCCTCGGTCGGCCGTTCCGCCTCACGCTGACCTGGGAACAGGCTCGGAGATGGCCGGCCATGTCCGGACCGCGCCACTCTTCCGGTGTGTTCGTCGCCCATGCTGGCAAACCGTGGAGCGCCCGGCCAACGAGAACTCCAACGGCCTGCTGTGCCAGTACCTCAGTAACGGAGCGACCTTCGCGCATCCTCCCTTGAGGATTGCGCCACGTCGAGCAGCCGTTGAACAATCGACCTGGAAGCTGTTGCAGTGGCAACGCCAGCTCAGATCCTTCAGCGGAACAAGGCCTTAGCCTGACTGTACGGTGAGGGTGAGAGCGGTGGTGATCAGGCCTGCGTGGCTGAAGGCCTGCGGGGTGTTGCCGAGGTGGCGACCGGTGGTCGGGTCGTACTCCTTCGCTGAGGAGGCCGACGTCGTTGCGCAGGAAGAGGAGGCGTTCGAAGAGGTCGATTGCCTCATCGGTGCGGCCGATGCCGTGGAGTGCATCTGCGAGCCAGAAGGAGGTGGCCAGAAGCTGCCTTCGCTTCCGGGAACGCCGTCGACGTTGGCGCGGCTTCGGTGAGGTGTACGCAGTAGGAGGCCGTGATCGGTGAGGTCGCGCTGGATCGCGTCGACCGTGGTGACCATGCGCTCGTCGTCCGACGGGAGGGAGCCGTAGCGAGGCATCAGCAGCACCGACGCGTCGAGCCTGGCGGATCCGTAGGACTGGGTGAACGCGTTGCGGCCAGGATGGAAGCCGCGCTCGGCGATCTCGCATGCGATGGTCCGGCGCAGTGCCCGGAGCCGATCGAGCCGGCGGATGCTCTTCCCGCTCGAGAGTTCGGACGGCCCGGTCGACACCACCCAGGCCAGGAGTTTGGAGTGCACGAAGTGGCGCCGAGGACCCGGACCTCCCAGAGCCCGTGGTCCGGGTCGTCCCAATGGGTTTCGATGTTGTCGAGCAGCGCGCGTTCGAGCTTCTCCTGCCCGGCGGCGTCCGGTGGCGGCGGCGCGGGCTGCGAAGAGCGTGTCGAGGACTTCGCCGAGACATCGTTCTGTTGCTGGGTCGCGGCCGCGTTGCCTACCCGGACGGGCGTCGAGTTGGCGTGCCCGGGGAGCAGTCAGTGTCTGCTCGGGAGTTCCGGGTACTGGAGCAGCAGCCGTACTCCAACCCGTCGCATCGATGCTGATCCGGATCGGTGTCCCAGACCGTCCCGGCCGCGCCAACCAGATCGGCTACATTGGCCCGGACAGATCGACGAACCGTCCCGGTGGTGACCCGGACGTCAAGGCCGGCGCGGGCATCATGCCCAGGCGCCAACGCCAAGGGCTTCTGGAGCAGGTCAACCAGGAGTGGCGTAGGCACCGAACACCACCGCAGCGTCAGCGGGGTCGTGCCCAGCGGCCAGCCGCTGCGCCGGGCGCGGCGCGGAGAAGTTGCTGCAGCTTGTCGAACAGGTCCTCGACCCGGGTGGCGGTGTAGATGCTGGTGGCGTCGACGTCGGCACGCCGGAGGCAGTAGCCGAGATCCTCTGGAAACGCGGCATCCGGCTGGTTCCTTAATTAGACGGAATCGCAGCGAACAGTCTCACCGTAGGTCGGTGAAGCGTCGAGTTCGTACCGAGTTCGATCGTCAGCGGCGCCGGAATACCGTCGAGTCGCCAGAACGGCTCACTTTGTGTCGGAAGACCGGCCTCGGTCAGGTAGAGTGCGAAGAAACGCAACGCCTCCGGAGACACCGGCAACTGCTGTCCGAAGCCGACTGCCCGGAGAAACCAGGAAGACCATCGAACGCGACGAGTCGATATCTCCTTCGAGACGCATCCATGGGAGCTCAGATGCACGCGAAGCACTCGACATGTAGCAAAGCGAGCAGAGCCCTGTCATCTATCGCAGCGTGACACGGCGAGCAACTCCGTCCGAGCGCATCGATCCGACAGCGCCCGCGGCTCCAGGCGTGCGGGTCCTTCCGCCGTGACGGTGCTCGGCGCCCCGTCTGAATTGGCTCCGTCGGACTGTGGTGCGCCACCAACGCACGCTCGCTCCTTTACACTGGGGACCCTGGTTCATCACTGGTCCCTGTCCGCACTTGGTACGGAAGCCGTAGAAGTGCGGTCTACCACGCTGAGAGTGTGGTTGATCGTCCGCGGGGCGTATCCGATGCCAGGTACGCCTTGCCTGCGCGGGCATCGACCGAGCCAGCTTGATCGTTCGACGATGCGGCAATGTCGCGCCGCGGATTGTGCTGTGATTCGTATTCACTCGACGAGCACCTGCAGACCACTCCGGCCGTCGTCTGATTTGACATCACCTCCAGTAGCCATAGCAGATGAGTTCAGCGCAGAAGATTGAAGCCGTAGCCCCGGGACGCTGGAGACGCTCATGTTGCTCTGTGAGGAGCTCACGGAGCCACAGCCTACCGGCTGATCTTGCGACCTTCGTGGTCGAGCATCCTGAAATTGCTGGATGATTCATTTCGGTGGCGACGACCTCACCGATCCTGGGCGGAATGCAACCCTGTCTCACGAACTGCTGTCTTCCTTCGAGACCGTTCCATTAGTTTCCTTGCTCAAATCTATTGTCCTAGTCCGGGCGTGCCTGGTGCACCCCTCTGGCTCCTCTCTGCACGAGTCGAAGATGATGTCGTGGCGCTGCGGACTGGACCCGTGGCGGCATGTCTGCCGATGACTAGAGTTTCATCAGGAGCAGGGTCGCGCGTAGTCGCGCTGGGGCTCGGTGGAGCCGGCGGGCGACTGCGCCGGGTCGGATGCCGAGCGCCATTGCGATTTCGTCATACGTGAAGCCGTCGACGTCGTGGAGCATGACGACTGCCAGAAAGCCGGGTGTCAGTCGGCTCAGCGCAGACCGCAGATCCGGTTCCAAGGTGCGGACTTCGAGCTCTTGATCGGGCGTCGAGCCGCCGGCCAAGTGCCCTGCGTCGGTCAATGGTTCGAGGCGGATCCGTCGGCGCCGCCGGACCCAGTCCAGGAAGAGGTTGCTTGTGATGCGATACATCCAGCCCTCAAAGGATCCAGGAGTGAAGCTGGCGAGGTTGCGGAACACCCGGACGAAGACCTCCTGGGTCAGATCCTCCGCGTCAGGCCGGTTGCCGGTGAGTCGGTACGCGTGGCGATAGACGCGGGTGAAGTGGAGTCGCGCCACCTCGTCCCAGGTGGACTCAACCGAGGAGGTTCGGCTGGCGCCGGCTTCGGCGACGTGAGTTCTGCAGTAGGCCATGGCAGGGACTTCCTGAGTTGTGCGGGCTTGGTGGTACGGCGGGCGGGCGCTGACGCGTGAGTCGGAACGCCCGCCCACCGGTCTAGCCGAAGGTCATCGCGTAGGCCTCGACCGCGGGACCGAGGAGAGTGAGCTCGAAGGTGCGGTCCGCGATCGGGCCGGGTTGACGAACAAGTTGGTAGAGCCGCTGTTCGGTCACCGTGCCGTAGCCTCGGTCATCGACGTCGATGCCGTGAGCCGGACCAGGGGGCCGTCCGTCGATCTGCACCTGGAAACGCACGGACCTTCCCGGTTCTGCGGGTCCCATGACCAGGTGGAGGTCACGAGCATGGAAACGGTAGGCGATCTGACCGGTTGCCGCGTTCAATGTGACGGCCTGGTCCGTCACCGTCCAGTCCCCGGACAGAGCCCATTGATTGAGTCTCAGGACCGCAGGTGTCCTGTAGGTGTGAGGCTTCTGCGGCGTCATGCCTCCTGGCGATGCGAAACCCTGCGTGCGCACGTAACCCAGGTAGGTCTCCGGCGATCCCAGGCTGGTCCAGTCCGCGGGCGCCTCGGCGCCCCACGCGTCGACTGACACCAGCCCGCTGCCCGCGCTGGCTGAACCTGCCTCGGCGAGCAGCTGCTGGATGACCTGCTCCGAGCGTTCGTACTTGCCTTCGCCGAAGTGGCGCTGCCGGAGCTGCCCGTCCGCGTCTACGAAGTAGAGCGCAGGCCAGTACATGTTGCTGAACGCGTTCCACACCGCGTAGTTGCTGTCGATCGCGATGGGGTACTCGATCCCGAACCCGCGCACGGCTCGGGCGACATTGTCGGCGTCGGCTTCGAAGCCGAACTCGGGCGTATGCACCCCGACTACGAGCAGCCCTTGTTCGGAGTACTTCGAAGCCCACGCCCGCAGATAGGGAAGCTGGCGTAGCCAGTTGATGCAGGTGTAGGTCCAGAAGTTGACCAGGACTACTCGTCCTTGCAGGACGTCGGTTGTCAGTGGCTGGGAGTTGAGCCATCCGGTGGCACCGGCCAGCGAACGCAGCCGGCCCGGGACGGCGGGCCGGATCGCGGCCGAGGGCCGGTCAGCGGGCTGGCTTGTTCGCGCTGTCATAGCACTGCCTTCCTTCAGACGGTGAGCTGGCATCTGACCAGCTCGAAATGCCCGGCGCACCTAGCGCAGCGATCGGAAGCTTGCGCGCAGCTCCTCGGAAAACAGTCCCGGCTGCTCCCAGGCGGCGAAGTGCCCGCCCTTGGCGACCTTGTTGTAGTGAAGGAGGTTGGGATACGCCTTCCCTGTCCAGCTGCGCGGGGCGTGGTAGATCTCGTCCGGGAAGACGCTCACGGCCACTGGGATCTTGATGCCCTTGACTCCCCAGAACGAGACCTTGTTCTCCCAGTACAGGCGGTTCGCCGACACGGCTGAGTTCGTCAGCCAGTAATGGGTGAAGTTGTCGAGGACATCGTCTCGAGTAAGGCCGAAGCCGGACTGTCCGCTGAAGGTTCGGGAGATTTCTTCCAGACTCTTCGCGTCGTGGTCGAGCAGGAAGGTCGCCATGCCGACTGGAGAGTCCGCGAGTCCGCTCAGCGACTGGGGCCGATCGCCCAAGAGGAACGCGTATTGGACGTGCTTGTAGACGAATGCGATCTGGTCGCAGGTGGCCTTCTCCTCGTCCGAGAGATCAGCTGGCAGTGGGTTACCGGTGAAGATCGCACGGTCGATCTCGGGCGGCACGACACCGGGGAAGTTGGTGTGGATGCCGGCCAGCTCTGCTGGTGCGTCCAGGGCCATCAGATCCACGACGACTGCGCCCCAGTCACCTCCCTGGGCCACGAACTTCCGGTAGCCGAGGCGCCTCATGAGTTCGGTGTAGGCGCGGGCGATACGGCCCGGACCCCATCCGGTGGTGGACGGCTTGCCGGAATAGCCGTAACCGGGCATCGACGGAATGATGACGTGGAAGGCGTCTGAGGCCTTGCCGCCGTGCACTGTCGGGTTCGTGAGCGGTTCGATGATCTTCAACTGTTCGATGATTGACCCGGGCCAGCCGTGGCAGACCAGCAGCGGCAGGGCATCCTTGTGCGGCGAACGCACATGCACGAAGTGGAAGTCCAGCCCGTCGATCTCGGTGAGGAAATGCGGGTACGAGTTGATCCGCGCCTCGCACTTGCGCCAGTCGTACTTTGACGCCCAGTAGTGGGCCAGGGCCTGGCTGGTCGCGAGCTGTGTGCCCTGGCTCTGGTCGCCGACGGTCTCCTTCTCGGGCCAGCGAGTGGCAAGCACTCGCCGGCGGAGGTCGGCCAGCTTGCGCTGCGGCTCGTGGATGCGGAAACGACGGATTCGCGGGTCGGCGGACTTGCTGGGACCGGGACTCGTGGCGGCGGCCGACGGCGTGGACAGCAAACCGGTGGCGCCCACGGCGACCGCGGCGGCCGATAGGGACAGGAACCCTCGGCGTGATGGCGGTGGAGCAATTTCGGACATGATGAACCTCTGAGATCGAATCGGATGAAGTGGTGGATCAGATCGGGAGCGGACCGCGAGGCGGAGGGGAAGCTGCGGGCTTGGCGAGACTCGGTCACCCACTGCAATGAGGTGCGGCCACGGCGCTGGTCCGGGATCGCCCTGGCCGCCTGTGTGGGTTGGAGAAAGTCGGCCTAGCGCAGCGACCGCAAACCCACGCGAACCTCGTTGACCCACAGGTCTGGTTGCTCCCAGGCAGCGAAGTGCCCGCCCTTGTCGAGCGTGTTGTAGTGGATGAGGTTGGGGTAGGCTGCTCTGCCCAACTCCGCGGTGCCTGATAGAGCTCGCCAGGGAAGACGCTCACCGCTACGGGGACGGAGACGCCCTTCGGGCCGAAGAAGGACAACTTGTTTTCCCAATAGAGACGTCCCGAAGAGATCCCCGTGTTCGTCAACCAGTAGTGGGTGATGTTGTCGAGCACGTCGTCTCGGGTAAGGCCCTCGGACTGTCCGTCGAAGACCCGGGCGATCAGCGCCAAACTAGTCGAGTCGTGGTCGAGCATCCAGGGGCCAGGCCGACGGGCGAGTCCGCGATTCCGTACAGGGACTGCGGGTGGGTCGCCATCTGGATGGCGTAGTGACGTCGTCGCCCAGAAGTCCCTGAGCTGCTCGTACAGGCTTGCGCTCCTCGTCGTCGAGCCGGCGGCGGCAGCTGCTCGACACGACCGCCGAGGTGACGTCGTCTCGAACCACGCCCGGGAAGTTCGTGTGGATGCCGATCATCTCGCAGGCGCGTGCACACCCATCAGATCGACGACCTCTCCGCCCCAGTCGCCGCCCGCCGCGACGACGCAGTCGTATCCGAGGCGGCGCATCAGCTGCGCCCCGGCAAGTCGCGATGCGCTCGGGCCCCCAGTCGTTGGCGGTCGGCTTGCCGGAGTAGCCGTAGCCGGGCATCGACGGAATGACCACGTGGAAGGCGTCCGATGCCTGGCCGCCATGCGCGGTCGGGTTCGTCAGCGGCTCGATGATCTTCAGCTGCTCGACGATCGACCCCGGCCAGCCATGGCAGACCACCAGCGGGAGGGCATCCTCGTGCGGCGAACGGATGTGGAGGAAGTGGATGTCCAGGCCATCGATCTCGGCAAGGAACTGCGGATACGAGTTGATCCGCGCCTCGCACCTGCGCCAGTCGTACCCCGTCGCCCAGTACTGCGCCAACGCCTGAACGGTCGCCAGCGGCGTGCCCTGGGACAGGTCGTCGACGGTCTCCTTCTCGGGCCAGCGTGTGGCCAGAACGCGGGCCTTCAGATCCGCGAGATCCGCTTCGGATACTTCGATCTTGAATGGCCGGACCGCAATGTCGCTGGCCGGCTTGTCGGCAGTGATAGCCATGTCGTCTCCTCTGGCGCGGGGCGGTGGGGATGAGTGATCACTCGATCCTGGCTCCCGACGGCCGTCTTCGCCCCAGTGCGACTCCCTGGGCCCGGACCCTGGGATCTGCCCACCTCCGTACCCCAGGGCACCGAGCCCGTGCCGCTGACCAGTGCCTCGCCCGGGCGCGGCCCTGCACCTCTGGCATCGATCTTGGACACAAGTGCAACCGGAGCAAGGGGAACGACCATGACTCGACGCATCGAGGACTACGCCCTGATCGGTGATCTGCGGACAGCGGCCTTAGTCAGCATCGACGGAGACATCGACTGGCTCTGCTTGCCGCGTTTCGACTCACCGGCTGTCTGCTCGGCCCTTCTCGGCGACGCCCGGCACGGTCGATGGAGCCTCGTCCCCACCGGTCGGGCGCGCTCTGTGCGACGTCGGTATAGTCCGGGCACGCTCGTTCTGGAAACACGGTGGACCACGCCGGGCGGCACGGTCTGCATCACCGATCTGATGGTCCCGGACTCTCCGGTGCCGATGGTGGTGCGGATCGTGGACAGCCTGGCCGGCACAGTTCGGATGCATACCCACCTCGCGCCACGGATGGGCTACGGCAAGGACACTCCGACCTTGTGCGCCGCCGACGGGCGGCTGGTCGCAACGGCCGGTACTGATGAGGTATGGCTCAAGACTGACGTCCACCTATCCTCCGCCGACGCTTCCTGGAGCGGCGACTTCAGCGTTACCGCAGGCCAGCGCATCCCCTTCGTTCTGAGCTACGCCGCTGCAGGTGGAGCCCGCGTGCCGACCCCGACGGCCGAGGCCGCGCTGGCTGCGACCGTCGCGTTCTGGACCGAGTGGGTGGGACGGTCGACGTACACCGGCCCCTGGGAGGCCGAGGTCACGCAGTCGCTGATCATGCTCAAGGCGCTGACCTACGCGCCGACCGGCAGCATCCTGGCCGCCGCGACCACTTCACTGCCCGAGCAGCTCGGTGGGTCCCGCAACTGGGACTACCGCTACTCCTGGCTGCGCGATGCCACCTTCACCCTGCAGGCCTTCCTCGCCACTGGCTACCTCGAAGAAGCCGCGGCCTGGCGCCATTGGCTGATCCGCGCGGTGATCGCCGATCCCTGCGGCTTCCAGATCATGTATGCCGTCGACGGCGCCAGCGAACTCCCCGAGCAGACACTTGACTGGCTCCCCGGGCACGCCAACTCGACACCCGTCCGGGTAGGCAACGCGGCCGCGACCCAGCAACAAAACGATGTCTGGGGCGAAGTCCTCGACACGCTCTTCGCAGCCCGCGCCGACGGCCTACCGGACGCCGCCGGGCAGGGGAAGCTCGAACGCGCGCTGCTCGACAACATCGAAACCCATTGGGACGACCCGGACCACGGGCTCTGGGAGGTCCGGGGTCCTCGGCGCCACTTCGTGCACTCCAAACTCCTGGCCTGGGTCGGTGTCGACCGGGCCGTCCGAACTCTCGAGCGGGACGAGCATCCGCCGCAGCTCGATCGGCTCCGGGCACTGCGCCGGACCATCGCATGCGAGATCGCCGAGCGCGGCTTCCATCCTGGCCGCAACGCGTTCACCCAGTCCTACGGATCCGCCAGGCTCGACGCGTCGGTGCTGCTGATGCCTCGCTACGGCTTCCTCCCGTGGGACGACGAGCGCATGGTCACCACGGTCGACGCGATCCAGCGAGACCTCACCGATCACGGCCTCGTACTGCGGTACGCCGTCACCGAAAGCCGCGCCAACGTCGACGGCGTTCCCGGAAGCGAAGGCAGCTTTCTGGCCACCTCCTTCTGGCTCGCAGATGCACTCCACGGCATCGGCCGCACCGATGAGGCAATCGACCTGTTCGAACGCCTCCTCTCCCTGCGCAACGACGTCGGCCTCCTCAGCGAGGAGTACGACCCGACCACCGGTCGCCACCTCGGCAACACCCCGCAGGCCTTCAGCCACGCAGGCCTGATCACCACCGCTCTCACCCTCACCGCGGCGAATGCTTCGACCGATGTGTGGGCCGGGAGTCGTCAGATCAGGCCGGCGCAGTCGGCTGCTGGGGTCGAGCCAGTGCGTTGGCCAGTGCGTTGGGCAGTTGCCGACGGGAACGGATCCCGAGCTTGTTGAAGACATTGCGCAGATGCCACTCGACCGTCCGCGGGCTCACGAACAGCCGTGCTCCGATCTCCGGGTTGGACAGCCCGTCGCGGGCCAGCGCCGCGATCTGCTGCTCCTGCGCCGTCAGGTCGTCGCGAACCTCGACCGTCCACTTGCGCACCTTCTCACCGGTCGCCTGGAGTTCGGTCCGTGGGCGGTCGGCAAACGCCTCCATCCCCATGCTGCCGAGCATCTCGTGCGCGGTGCGGAGTTGCTGGCGTGCCTCGGCCTGCCGATTCTCGTGGCGTAGCCACTGACCGTAGAGCAGGTGGGCGCGGGCGAGATCCGGACGCAGCGGCGTACGACCCAACCGGTCGATCGCTTCGCGGTATTGCGCCGCAGCGGGTTCCCCATCGCTCAGCAGCGCCCGACAACGCGCCTCGATACCGAGTGCGGCGTCGGTTCCGCAGGGTTGTGTCGTCTTTGCCAGCCGATCGAGCGCATCCCGGGCGAGGCCGCCGTCACGTCCCCGCGCCGCGGCTTCGACCAGTTCGGGTAGCACCCACATGAACGTCATCGGGTTCACGACGTCTGAGGCCGCCTGCCGCGCCGCCGCCGCTGCCTCCTCGTAGCGAGCCAGGCCGTTGAACAGAACCGCGACGGCCCAGTTCGCCCACACCGTCGCCATCCCCTGCCCGCTGACCGTGGCCAGCTCGAGCGCGCCGGCGATCAACGGAGCAGCGACCGCTTCCCTTCCCTGCAACGCCCTCAGCCTCAATAAGGTGTACGGCGCGATGGGACTGCCGATGGCCGCGGCGACACTGTCGACCTCCGAGATGAGTGCGGCTGTGCCCGCGAAATCGCCGATCAACGGGAGCGCGATGCCGAGCTGGGAAAGGTAGAGCGGCAGCTGAGCCAACGCGCCTGAATCGCGGACGAGCTGGACCTGCCGGATGGAGATCGCGTGGAGACCCTCGAAGTCGAACACGATGGTGCTCGCGGTGGTCGCCATCCAACCCCAGCGCAGTACGTCGCTGACCGGAATGCCGGTGAGTAGCTGGGCGGCATGTTGCAATGTCGCCGCCGCCGCGGCGTGCCCGCCGGTGCTCAGTAACGCGAGACCGTCCAGCAACAAGTCGAGAGGGCGAGGCTCACCATGTGACGGAGGGAGGCTCTGGACGGCGCGACAGACCTCAAGGCGCATGTCCACACCGGAGGCCTCTCCGGCCATCCCAGTCGAGCCCCACGCCATGAGGTAGGTCTCGCGCGCGAGGTCCAGGTCGTACGGCTCGAGTCGCCGCGCAGCCTTCAGCAGCAGCGGCGGTGCAGCGCTACCAAGGCCGGAGGCGAAGGCGATATGGCCGCGCAGCAGATCGCCGCGGGCGCTCTGAAACTCGTCCAGATCCGCGGTTTCCGTGCTGGCCAGTAGCCCGAGAGCGCCGTCGAAGTCACCCGCCTGGAAGGTCGCCTCGGCGGCGGCGATCGCTCTGTCCGCCCTCCGATCCTGCTCACCGGTCAGGGCAAGCGCTCGACGCAGGAAAGCCGCGTTGGCGGCAAGCCCGCCGCGCGCCTGTGCTCGTCCGGCCGATCGCTCGAGTTCCAGCGCAACCTCCTCGTCCGGTCCCGCGGAGGCAGCAGCCAGGTGCCATGCGCGCCGATCAGGGTCGGTCCCCCGATCGGTCGCCTCCGCCAACGCCAGGTGGACAGCGCGGCGTTCCTCCGGCGTTGCCGAGCCGCACACGGCCGAGCGCACCAGTGGATGCCGGAAGGTGACCTGCTCGCCGATTGCCAGCAGCCGCTGCGTTTCTCCACCTCCCGCCGCGGACGGCCCGATACCAAGGCGTCTGGCCGCGCGCCACAACAACAACGGGTCGCCCATCGGTTCAGCCGCCGCGACCAGCAGCAGCCGTCGGGAGTCATCGGTCAGCGATTCGAGTCGCCGGACGAAACTCTCCTCGATCCGCCCTGTTAGTGCCTGCGCCTCCAACAGGCCGAATCCGCCCGCAAGCTGGGTCGACGTCAATCCCCGCGGCAGCTCGAGCAGCGCCAGCGGGTTCCCCCGGGTCTCGGCGATGATCCGATCCCGGACCCGTTCATCCAGCACGAACCGCACGGCCGACCTCAGCAGAGTACGGGCGTCGTCGCTGGCCAGGCCCGGCACCTCCAGCGCTGGGACGGTCCGGAGGTGCTCGCCTGGATCACGCGCGGCGAACACGAGCCCCACCTGCTCGGCCAGCAAGCGTCGGGCCACGAAGGCAAGGGTCTGGGCCGATGCCTGGTCCAGCCATTGAGCATCATCGACGACACACAGCACTGAGCGCTGCTCGGCGGCTTCGGACAAGAGGCTGAGAACAGCCAGACCGACCAGGAAGCGATCCGGTGGGGGCCCGGCGCTCAGACCGAACGATCCGCAGCGCGTCCCGGTGTGGGGCGGGGATCTTGTCCAGCCGTGGGAGCAGGGGTGCACAGAGCTGATGGAGGCTGGCATAGGCGAGCTCCATCTCCGATTGCACTCCCGCGGTCCGCACGACGGTCAACTCCGACGCGGACGCGATGAGGTACTGCAGCAGCGCTGTCTTCCCGATCCCCGCCTCGCCGCGGAGTACCAGTGAGCGGCTCTCGCCCCCACGGATCGTCGAGATCACGTCGTCCAGTAACCCGCACTCCCGATTCCGGCCGAGCAGACCACGACCCGAAACCGATCCAGCAAAGCTTTCCATCGCCAACGACCTCCCGGTGATACACAGACATCAGTCATTCATGACCGGACGTGTAACCGTCGCTGTCGTGTGCCACCTCGAAGGCCGCTCCCCTGGATCGCGGCGTCGGCCCACGCTACTGCCGCCAACCGGCTGACTTCCAGTGGCCGGATAGTGACTCACCGGTCTTCGGTCACCCGGCCGTCGTACCGTGCTGGTCGACCGACGGATGTCGCCTCAACTGTCGCCGGGTGGTGATCCCGAGCTTGGTGAAGACCTTGCGCAGGTGCCACTCGACGGTACGTCGGCTCAGGTAGACAGCTGCAGCGATCTCGGGCTTAGTGAGGCCCTCAGCGGCCAGCCGGGCGATATGGGCTTCTTGATCGGTCAGGTCCTGCTGGGTCTCGACCGTCCGTTTGTGGACCGTCTCGCCGGTTGCGGCCAACTCGTGTCGGGTGCGGTCGGCGAACGCCTCGACACCCATCGCGCTGAACAACTCGTGGGCCGTACGGAGCTGGCTCCGCGCGTCGGCCCGGCGATTTCGTCGGCGCAGCCACTCGCCGTACAGCAGACGTGCTCGAGCCAGCTCGACCGGGATCCTGGTCCTGCCGAGCCTATCGATCGCCTCCTGGTAGAGCTCCTCCGCCGTGTCGTCGTCGCGCAGCAGCGCGCCCCCTGGCTGCCGCGACGCCGAGCGCGAAGTCGGTGCCGCTCGCGCTGGTCATTGCCGACAAGAGCTCGAACGCGCCGGCGGCGATGTCGGCGTGACCGCTGCGCGCCCCGGCCTCGACCAACTCGGCGATCGCCCACTTCGTGGGGCCGAGCTCCAGTGGTTCTGTCGCCGCCTCCTGAGCGGCGACCAGGGCGTCGTCGTACCGGCCGAGACCATTGCACAGGACGGCACGGGCGGCGTACATCATGTTCAGGCCGACGCCTTGGCCTCTGGCCGTCGCGTCGTTGATGGTTTCCTGAATCAGCTGCTCGGCCTGCTTCTCATGGCCCCGCATGGCCGCGAGCCAGGCCTCGGGGATCGGTGTCAGGGCGTTCTCGCCACCGGTCACCTCCGCTATCCAGTTGCTTTTCGGCGACCAGAGATGCGGCGGCGGCCAGGTTGCCGCTGTGGATGTCGAAGATGGCGCGGGCTGGCCAGAGCCAGTGGCAGCAGGCTGAGAGCTCCGGCCTTGCGAACCACGTCCAGATGCCGCTGGCTCAGCACGTCCCAGTGCACGTCATCCCACAGGTCGACAGCTGCGACAGCCGCCACCCAGGCGCTCCTGAAGGCCTCTTCCACGGTCAAATCTTCGCTGCCGAAGGGGGTTAATCGAGGTCGAGCTGACCGCGGTGATAGGCGCAGGCTCGCATGAACGCACCTAGACCGGGTCGCGCAGCGCAACGGGCACCGCTCTAAGACGCTCACTACGACCGCGGGGGATCTGGAGTTGCGGATCTCGAAGCTGCGGATCGGGTCAACTCTCCGTCGCTGCTGGAACGCAGGCGGCGGGTGGATTAGTCGCTGTTCGCGGTGATCATGGAGGCCTACCTGCACGGCACCTCTACGCGCAAGGTCGACGACCTGGTTAAGGCCTTGGGTGCCGATTCGGGGATCTCGAAGTACGAAGTGTCGCGGATCTGTGCGGAGCTCGACGTCGAGGTCGCCGCGTTTCGGGACCGTTCGCTGGCCGACAGCCTGTTCAGGTACGTGTTTCTCGATGCGACCTATTGCAAGGCACGCGTCGACTACCGGGTGGTGTCGCAGGCGGTAGTGGTAGCGACCGGTGTCGCGGCCGACGGGCGCCGCGAGGTGCTCGGGTTCGACGTCGGTGACAGCGAGGACGGCGCGTTCTGGATCGCGTTCTCGTGGGTGTGAAGACCGCGGTCTGCTCGGGGTTTAGCTGGTAATCTCCGATGCGTACGCCGGCCTCAAGGCCGCGATCGAGGCGGTCTGCTCGGTGCGGTCTGGCAGCGGTGCCGGGTGCACTTTCTGCGCAAACGTGCTCGCTTAGGTGCGCAAGGGCTACGCCGAGATGGTCGCCGCCGCGATACGCACTATCTTCGCTCAGCGCGACGCGGTACACGTACGCGAGCAGCTCGACGTGATCGCGACTATGCTGGGCCGGCAGTTGCTCAAGGTCGAGTCGATGCTGCGCGACGCGGCCGATGACGTGACCGCGTTCGCCGACTTCTCGATAAGCGACTGGAAGAAGGTCTGGTCGATCAACACGCTGGAGCGGGTGAACAAGGAGATCAAGCGCCGCACCGATGTCGTCGGGGTGTTCTTTAACCCCGCCGCGCGCTGCTACGGCTGGCCGGTTCGGTGCTGGTCGAGACCTACGACGAATGGCAGGTGTACGAGCGCCGCTACCTGTACGAAAGCTCTATGGCGCTTCTCGACACGACCACCCCAACGGCCGAGGAGGTGGCGCTAGCCGCACTTCTTCACGGCATAGTAAGCACTACTCGCTGAAACGTACAAGGTGAAGAAAAAATTACAACACTAGGCGGGACGCAACCCTGGATCGCGCGCTGTAGTGGGCCCGCCGACGCCGCATAGCCATCGGTGTAGAGGATGGCCATTCCCTTGAGTAACAGGTCGGCCTTGCTCGGCGCATCCGACTGTGGCGCCGCCCGAGCTGCCTCGGCCACCTGCCGCATACCGGGGTCAGGTCCGGGTGCCAGCCGTCCGGCGAACAAGGCCGCGGACAACGCGTCCAGGTAGGTTCCTCGCGCGACGGCGCCGTCCAGCGGTTCGAACCTCTTGGCGGCCGCCAGCATTAGCGGCAAGGCCTGGTTGCCATGGATCGAGTTGTACGAGATCTGCGCCCGGAGCAGATCGACACGCGCCAGCTCAGCCTCGACCAAAGGCCCGGACTGGGCGAATGCCAACAGGTTGTAGGCGTCTTCAAAGGAGCCAGCACCCGCCTTGGCCTGCGCTGCGGCAAGTGAGCGTTGCGCCCGCCGCGCGGGGTGGGCGTCAAGGATGCTGCGGTCTCGAGGAAGGCAGCGGCAGCCGCCATACCACCCAGCGACACTGCGCGATTTGCTGACCGTTCAAGTTCCGCCGCGACCGTCTCGTCCGGACCCAACGCCGCGCTCGCACGGTGCCACGCGTGACGGCTGGACTGGATTCAGCATCTGTGGCGTCAGCCAGCGCCTGGTGTACCTGTCGCCGTTCCGCGGGCGTCGCCGACTGGTATACGGCAGAGCGCACCAGCGGATGCCGGAAGCGGACACGGTCCCCGAACTCGATCAAGCCGGCCGCTTCAGCTGCCGCTGCTGCGTCGGCCTCGATACCTAATTGCTCGGCGGCTCGCCACAGCAGGGGAAGATCGCCGACCGGCTCAGCGGCTGCGACCAGCAGCAGCGTGCGTGCCTGCTGTGGCAGGGTCGCCAACTGCCGGAGAAAGCCTTGCTCGAGCCGGTTGGCCAACGGAGCCGCGCTGCGCGCTGCCGCCGCCGTACCGAACGCCAACTCCGCCGCAGTCAGCACCCGAGGGAGCTCGAGCAAGGCCAGCGGGTCGGCGAGGATGCGATCTCGTACCTGCGGATCGAGTCTCCCGGCGACCGCCGACTCGAGCAGAGCTGCCGCGTCCTCAGTCCCCAACCCGTACAACTGAAGCTCCGGGAGTCCTGTCAGCTTCGGCTCCTGATCGGAGTCCCGTACTGCGAATACCAGGCCCGGCGGCTCGGCACCGAGTCGGCGAGCCACGAACTCCAACGCCTGTGCTGACGCCTGGTCCAGCCATTGCGCGTCGTCGATGACGCAGATCAGCGCCTGCTCCTCGGCAACTCCGCTCAGCAAGGTGAGCGCCGCCAAACCGACGAGAAAGCGATCCGGGGCAGTACCGGCCTGCAGCCCGAAGGCGGTGCTCAGTGCGTCGCGTTGCGGGGCTGGGAGGCTGCAGATGCGATCCAGATACGGCCCGCACAGTTGGTGCATTCCGGCGTACGGGAGTTCCAGCTCGGACTCAACACCCGCCGCGCGACCTAGCTGACATCCGCCCGCGTTGTCGATCAGGAACTCGAGCAGGGCGGTCTTTCCGATACCTGCCTCACCGCGCAGGACCAAGACCTGACTGCGGTTGGTGTGCGCCGACGCCACCAAACCGCTCAATACCTTGCACTCGTTCTGCCGCCCTCGCAGCCCAGCCCAATGAACGCTGTTGGACATGCCGACCAACCCACCCCGCACGCCTAAAGCAAAGGCCCGGGCGCGGCGCGTGGGCGCCGGGGTCAACCGCTCAGCAGTCTTGCACTGGCACCGTGCCCCGGCAAGCGAACTGATCGAACTCGCTGCCATCCAAACTGGCGAGCCTGCGGACCGCGTGTACGAGGTCCAGTTCGACGCCTGCCGGGGACTGCTGGCCTCCCTGTAGCGATTGAAGTCGACGAGGCGACGGAGTAGTTCGAGGTGTTGCCCGCCGCGATGGGCGTAAAGGGCTGGTCGAAGGAGCGTTCACCCGCCACACGCCGGGTCGCCGAGGCGACTGGATCCCGACGCTCGGCTGCAGCTCGACGGGGGCCGAGTGGCCCGGAGTTGAGCCACTCGGTCGCGTCGGCGAACCAGGGCATATGCACCCGTTCGTACAGGGTCATGGCTTGCGCAGCGACCGGAACCCGTCGCGGAGCTCGGAGGCATACACCTCAGGGACCTCCCAGGCGGCGAAGTGCCCGCCCTCGTCGAGCTCGTTGTAATGGATGAGGTTGGGGTACGCCTGCTCGGCCCAGCTGCGCGGAGAGTAGATGACGTCGTCGGGGATGACGCTCAAGGCAACTGGAACGGTAACGTTCCTGACGCCGGCGCCGCGGGCGGGTCTTCCCAGTAGATGCGAGACGCGGAGATCCCAGTGTTCGTCAGCCAGAACATGGTGGTGTTGTCGAGGACGTCGTCACGCGTCAGGCCTCCTTCGCGCCCCTCGACGAAAGCGGGGGCGATCAGTGTCCCGTAGCTGATCGGGTCGTGGTCGATCAGCCAGGCCGCCAAGGCGACCGGTGAGTCAGCCAGTCCGAACAGCGTCTGCGGGTGCCACGCCATCTCGGCCTGGCCCGCGTACCCGTAGGCGCTCGTGAGCGTATCGACCGCGCGTCGCGCGTCGGCTGAGAGGTCGGACGGCAACTCGGTATGGGACTGGATCGCCTTTTCGATGGCGGCCGGAAACACGCCGGGGAAGGTGCTGTGGATTCCGATCAGCTCTGCTGGGGCGTCGCCAGCGGCCATCACGTCGACGAGGATCCCGCCCCAGTCGCCGCCCGCCGCCACGAACTGCCTGTAGCCGAGGCGCTTCATCAGCTCTACCCAGGCGCGCCCGATCCGGGCCATGTCCCAGCCGGATTCGGTCGGCTTGCCCGAGAATCCGTAGCCCGGCATGTTTGGAATCACCACATGGAAGGCGTCCGATGCGCTGCCGCCATGCGCCGTCGGGTCGGTGAGCAGGTCGACGATCTTCATCTGCTCGATCACCGAGCCGGGCCAACCGTGGCAGACGACGACCGGCAGCGCGTCCTCGTGCTTCGAGCGAACGTGGACGAAGTGGATGTCCAGCCCGTCGATCTCGGTGATGAAGTTGGGCACCGAGTTGAGCTTGGCCTCGCACTTGCGCCAGTCGTACTCGGTCTCCCAGTAGCGCGCGAGCGCCTGCATCGTCGCCAGCTGCACGCCCTGGGACGCATCGTCGACGGTTTCCTTTTCGGGCCAGCGCGTGGCCGCGATGCGGGCACGCAGGTCCGCGAGGTCCGCCTCGGGAATGTCGATCGTGAACGGTCGCACCGCTGTGTCGTCCGTGATAGTCATGCGAATCCTCTTCGGTGGAGACGGTAATTTGGGGACGACACAGAGTCTGGTTCGTCTCGGTGGCCCGGCGCGCCCGTGTGAAACCCTGGGTCTGCACCCTGGGGGACTGAGACTGGGTTTCGGTTTCTACCTCATCTCCGTTCAACAGGTTGCACCCGAAGGCAACTGCCGATGTCGCGATCAAGTGGAGTCGGCCCAGTCGATGGCTACTGGAGCACTACCGGCCTCTGTTGCGCGACGTCGTGGATCGAGGAGAGGAATAGTCAAGACCTGTGGATCGGCGTGTCACGCGGCTTGTTGATCACCTCCTGATTCGTCGGGTCGTTCGACGAGTTTGCCGTTCTCGAACCGGGCGCCGGCGCGGACGAGCGCGACCAGGTGGGGTGCGTTCACGGTGCGCCACCTGGCCTGGGCGGATTCGATGAGCTTGAACGCCATCGCGACGCCGGCTGCCCTCGAGCCGGGGCCCTTGGTGACCCGGGTCCGGAGCCGGACGGTGGCGAAGGTGGACTCGATCGGGTTGGTCGTGCGCAGGTGGATCCAGTGCTCGGCCGGGAAATCGTAGAACGCCCGCAACACGTCCAGGTCGTCGGTGATCTTGGCTGTGGCCTTGGGCCACTTGGCGCCGTAGTCGTCGGCGAACGCCTTGGCCGCCTTGAGTGCTTTGTTCTTGTTCTCGGCGTTGTAGATCTCCGCGAGCGCCTTCTTCGCACCGGGGTGCGCGGACTTCGGCAAGGCGGCCAGGACGTTGCCGATCTTGTGCCACCAGCAGCGCTGCTCGCGGCTTTCGGGGAACACGTCACGGACCGCCTTCCAGAACCCGAGCGCGCCGTCACCAACCGCGAGGACCGGGGCGTGCATGCCGCGGCGTTTGCAGTCCCTGAGCAGGTCGGCCCACGACTCCGAGCTCTCGCGGAACCCGTCGGCCAGCGCGACCAGCTCCTTGCGGCCATCAGCCCGCACACCGATCATCACCAGCAGGCACACCTTGTCCTGCTCCAGCCGCACCTTGAGGTGGATGCCGTCCACCCACAGGTACACGTAGTCGACCCCGGCCAGCGATCGGGCCGCGAACGCCCGGGCGTCGTCTTGCCACTGGCTGGTGAGCCGGGTGATGGTCGCCGCGGACAGGCCGTGGCTGGTGCCGAGGAACTGCTCCAGCGCCGGTGCGAAGTCCGACGTGGACAGGCCGTGCAGGTACAACAGCGGCAACACCTCCGACACCTGCGGCGACTTACGCGCCCAGGCCGGCAGGATCGCCGACGAGAACCGCCGACGCTCACCGGTCGCCTCGTCGATGCGTTTGTCGTTGACCCGCGGCGCCCGCACCGGACCCGCACCCGCCGCGGTGGTCACCTCCCGCTCGGCGTGGTAACCGTTGCGCACCACCAACCGCCGGCCGTGCTCATCGACCTCATCACGGTGCGCCTCGATATAGGCGGCAACCTCGGCCCGCAACGCCGCCGCCAGCATCTCCCGGGCACCATCACGGACAATCTCGTCCAACAGCGACGACACCAACGACCCGCCAGTCGTGTTCGGCTCGGACTCCTCATGGACTACCTTGAGCATGGGCGTACCTTCCCGAACCGGCGCGCCAACGCCGGCCCTGATCAGAACTGCATGGGCTTCAGATCTTCCTCGGGAGGTGCGCTCCTTCATGTCACCCCGCCGAGGGCCATCCACAGGTTCTGATCATTGCTCCATCCGAATCCTCGCAAGGCCCAGGAGGGCTATCGGTTGCGAGTGCTGGCAATCGACGAACCGGCGGCCGCTGTGGTGCAGCGGATCTTCGCTCTGTATCTGGACGGGATGGGCCGGAAGGCGATCGCAGAATCGCTGAACCGGGACGGTGTCCCGTGTCCGTCGGCGCATACGCCGCGGCAGAATCGCCATCGGAAGATGGACGGCTGGCAGCACTCGACTGTCGCTGCGGTCCTGGAGAACCCTCGCTACACGGGCTACGCAATCTATGGGCGTTGGCAGAAGGTTGAGGAGCTGCTCGACCCTGACGATGTCGCTGCCGGGCACGTCGTTCGGTTCCGGAGGTCGCCGCAGGCGAAGATCGTGCGGTCACGCGAGCCCGCTCATCCGGCGATTGTTTCGGTGGACACCTTCACCGCAGCCCAGCTCGAGCAGCGCCGGCGTCGTAGGGGTGGCGAGCGAGGCTGGTCGTCCATCGGGCGGTCGCGTCAGGAAAAGAAGCGCGTGTACGTGCTGCGCAGCCGGATCAAGTGCAGCATCTGCGCGCGGAAGATGGAGGGGGCGGCTCGGCGGCAGGTCGTGATCTATTACCGGTGCAATGCGCGAACGCTTGTGCCGGGTTCGGCTACGGCATTGGCTCACCCGCCTCAGATCTACCTTCGTGAGGATCTGGTGACGCCGGCAATCAATCGGTGGATTGGCCAGCTCTTCGATCCGCAGAATCGTGAGGCGACGATCACCGCGCTGGTCGCCGCCGACGTCGTCCGAGAGGCACCTTGGTCGGGCGCGAGAGTTGCAGGGTCGTGTGGCCGCGGCCGAGGCTGCGATGGAGCGGTTGCGTCGGGCGCTTGACGCAGGATGGGATCCGGCCGAGCTGCGGGAGCAGTACAACCTGGCAGTGGGGGAGAAGCGTGCGGCGGAGGCGGCTCTTGCGGCGGCTCCGCGGGAAGCAGACCTGAGCCGACATGAGATCGAGACAATCATCGACGGCCTCGGTGACATCGGGCGAGCCTTGGACCGGGCTGAAGCTGCAGATCTTGCAGGCCTGTACGCCGCGCTGCGATTGTCGCTGACGTACCACCACGCCGAGCAGACTGTCGACGTAGAGGTCGAGCCGTTTGGCCGACCGTGTGGTTAAGTACCGTGTCCGAGGCCGGACACGCACCTTAACCACACGCCTGGAACTCGAGTAGGTTTCCGACGGGCGGGCCCGGATGGGCTGTGCACCGGGTCGTCGAGGGTTCTGTGGTGGTGGTCGGCTAGCGTCGGGGCGTGTTGCTGCCTGAATTGTCGGTGCCGGGGGCGGATCTGCCTGTCCGGGCCGTTCTGCCTGCCACGGTCGATGCGGTGCGTTCGCGCGGTACTGCGGTGTTGGTTGCGCCGCCTGGATCGGGGAAGACCTCGCTGTTGCCGCTTGCGCTGGGCGACGCGCTCGGGGGCACGATCATCGTCGCCGAGCCGCGAAGGATGGCAACCCGCGCGGCTGCGACCCGGCTGGCGATGCTGGTCGGCGAACCGCTCGGGCAGCGGATCGGCTACGCGATGCGCGGTGAACGCAGCGGCGGCAAAGGACTCCGTGTCGAGGTGGTGACGACAGGGCTCCTTGTACGGCGTCTGCAGCAGAACCCGGAGTTGCCGGGGGTCGCCGCGATTGTGATCGACGAGTGCCACGAGCGGCACCTCGATGCCGATCTACTGCTCGCGTTCTGCGTCGACATCCGGGCGAATCTTCGGGAAGACCTGGCGATCGTTGCGACCTCGGCCACGGCGGACACGACCAGGCTGAGTCAGCGCATTGGGCCTGGACGCGCCGGCGCCCGTGATCACGGCGTCTGCTGCGCTGTTCGACGTGGCGATCGAGTGGGCCCCACCACCGGTCCCCGTGCCGCTGCTTCCCGGTGGGCGGGTCGACCCGCGCCTACTGGATCACGTCGCGGCCGTCGTCCAGCGTGCACTGACCGAGAACGACGGCGACATCCTCGTGTTCGTCCCGGGGGAAGCCGAGATCAACGGTGTGACTCGCCGGTTGGCCGGTCACAATGTCCTGCCGTTGTTCGGTCGCCAGTCCAGGGCTGAACAGGACCGCGCGTTGGCGCCGGCCGCCACTCGTCGGATCGTGGTCACGACGTCGGTCGCGGAGAGTTCGCTGACTGTGCCCGGGGTCAGGGTTGTGGTCGACTCGGGTCTTGCCCGGGAGCCGCGGACCGATCAATCCCGTGGCCTCGGTGCGTTGGTTACTTGCCGGGTTTCGAGATCGTCGGCCGACCAGCGAGCGGGTCGCGCCGGGCGGGAGGCGCCTGGCCGGGTCTATCGGTGCTGGTCTGCCACCGACCACTCGCATCTCGACGATCACGCGGCGCCGGAGATCGCGATCGCCGATCTGGCGGCCTTCGCCCTCGACCTCGCGGCGTGGGGTGCGCCTGCTGGTGACGGTCTGACCTTGCTCGAGGCGCCGCCGGTGGTGGCGATGGCCGCGGCCACCGAATTGCTGCGCCGCCTCGATGCTCTTGACGACGGCGGCCGGATCACCGAGCGGGGACGGCGGATGGCGGCGATCGGGGCGCATCCTCGGTTGGCTCGTGCGTTGCTGGACGGGACGCCGCGGGTCGGCGCCGACCGGGCACGCGAGGTCGTCGCGATGCTTTCGGACGACTCCGGCCGCGACGTCGGCGATGATCTACCGGCCCGCTGGCGAGCCCTCCGCCGTGGCGAGGACCGCGGAGCCACGGCCCGCTGGCGAGAAGAAACAAAGCGTCTCGGCCGAGGCACGATGACCGGCGATCCGTTGGGTGGAGATGGAGTGCGGCCGGCGGTCGGTGGGCCGGCTGGTCGGGGGACGCGCGCAGTACCGGATGATCTTGCGGTGGGGGTTGTGGTGGGGCTGGCGTATCCGGATCGGATTGCGCGGGTCCGGGGGGTCGACTCGGCGACGTACCAGATGTCTGGTGGCACAGGTGCTGCGCTGGATCCGCAATCGCCGTTGCGGACCACGCCATGGCTGGCGATCGCGGTTGCTGACCGGGCACCCGGTCGCGCCGACGCCAGGATCCGTTCCGCGGCGCCGATCGATGAGCAGACCGCGCGAGACATCGCAGGCGACCTCGTCTCGACCACCGACCAGATCCGCTGGGACGACGGCCGGATCGTGACGCGGCGCGTCGAGGCACTCGGCGCGATCGTGCTCAACGACGTCCCGCTGGCAAAGCCCGACCGGCTGCTCGTCCAAGCGGCCGTCCGCGACGGCATCCGGCGCAGCGGTCTGTCCGTACTGAGCTGGTCGGAGGCCGCTCTCGCCTTGCGAGAGCGGCTCGCTTTCTGCCACGCCCACCTCGGAGCCCCGTGGCCTGCGGTCGACGACGAGACACTCCTGGCCGATCTCGACGAATGGCTGGGTACCGAACTCGCCTCGGTGCGAGGCTCGCGCGATCTTGCCCACATCGACGTGGCCTCGGCGCTCCGGCGACTACTGCCATGGCCCGCAGCAACCCGGTTCGGCGAACTCGCACCGGAACGGCTCCGGGTCCCATCGGGCTCCGAGGTGCGACTCGCGTACAACGGTGCCGAGCCGCCGGTCCTCGCCGTGAAGCTGCAGGAGGTATTCGGCTGGACTGCCACTCCAGCCGTCGCGGACGGTCGTGTCCCAGTCGTTCTCCACCTACTGTCGCCCGCACGGCGCCCGGTCGCGATCACGAGCGACCTCGCCTCTTTCTGGAAGCAGGGCTATCCCCAGGTCCGAGCCGACCTGCGAGCCCGCTACCCCCGCCATCCGTGGCCGGAAGATCCACTCACTGCCATCCCGACCAAGCGACTAAAACCTCGCCAGTGACCGAGCTGCCCTGGCAGTGTGTATGCACTGTCCGCGCCGTTCCGGGACTCGCCAAGTTTCGGACCACGGCATCAACATCAGTGACAACCACGAGAGCAGATCGGCTGAAGTCGCCATAAGCCCGCTCTGCGTGGCTTAACCACTGAGCATCGGGATCAGACGCCCCAGATGTGCGAGCGAAGTGATAGCTGGTCGCTGATGGCGCGCAGTTGCGCCGTGTGCAGCTCAATCCGCACCGTGTCCTCGGTGTCCCGACGACTGAAGTGGCCGTAGATATAGGGATAGGACGGCGGGCCCTCCGCCCCGAGAGACCGCAGGAGGGCGTCCCCAGGCACCGTCGCGGGGACGCCCAGGGAGCCTGCGGTGACGCGGTGCCCGGACGCGATGGCGGCGTTCATCTCGTGGATCTGGTGCAGCTCGGCGGTGTGCGTGGTTGGCGCCAAATGGTGTTGCTTCATGGTGTTCTCCGTATGCTTGCGGGCCGGCCGGCCTGGCTACCGCCCGCCGTCAGAATGCGCCGGGCTCGGTGCCGCCGCCAGGGCCACAGGTCCCGGAGAGCTACCGCGAAGATCCTTCGATGCCCGACCCGGTGACCGCCCAGCAGCTGATAGTCCAGTGCCGCTCCGCCGCGTGGATCGCCGAGCTTGGAGGCCTTGACGCCTCCCGTTGGTTGACAGCTTCGGCAGACGTCGCGTGGCCCGCCGATCGAGTGGACTCATCTCGACTCACACTCGACTGAGCCGTACAGCAGCGCTCACCCTTCGGGCGCCGACCGTCCGAACGCATGCACAGGCCGAGATCCGGACGCTGCCTGACCCGCTCTTTGAATCACGAGCGTCGCCGCTCGGTATCTGGTATTACCGAACGACCTGCCTCGGCCCGCTACTCCGACTTGCGCCCGAACACTCGCTTGGCGACGGAGCCGGTGCCGATCGCGGCGAACAGGGCGACAAAGACCCCCGAGGGAATGCTGCTGAAGCTCGAATCGACGCTGTGGAAGGTCGCCTCGCCTCCATAGACGCCAACGAACAGCACGGCCACCCACATCGCGACGATCGCCAGCGTGGCCCACATCTCGCGAACAAGGATCCGTGAAGCCCAGCCTCCACGAGGGGACCGAAGTGAGGGCTGATCTTGCATGGTTGTTGTCATGACTGCCTCCTAAAGGTCCACTCCTAGTCTGGTCCGGTTGCTAAACCCGCCGGTAGAGCCGGAGGTCAGGCACCGCGTAGGCAGAAGGGCCCAAGCGGCTACTCCCAGAGACAACGACCACGGATGAATCGACTGGTCGGCACCGAGCCGCCCTCAGTTCACCGTGGGCAGCGGCTAGCTGGTCGCGCAGCTCGGCGACTTCGCGGCTCAGGTCTTGGTTGCCGCGGTGCGCGGCTTCGAGCCGGCGAACGAGGGATGCGGCAGAGGCGCGCTGCCGGATCGGCACAGGGACGCCGCACGACCGGCCGCTGTCGTCTCGGAGCCGCGCCATGGCTGCGCGGATCTCGGGCTGGGTGTGGAGCCGGGAGCGGCTGACCGCGCTGGCCACCCGCCAGATGAAGAAGCAGATCGAACAGGTCGGCGTCCCCGACGTACCCGAGTTCCTCGAGCAGATCATCGCCTCCGGCGGTCACCTGTGGGCCTGCCGGATGTCGGCGGACATGATGCAGCTCGACGAGGACGACCTGTACGAAGAGGTCGAAGGCATCATCAGCGCAGCCGACTTCATCGAGAAGACCGATGGCGCCCAACTGCTCTTCATCTGATCTCCACCCGTGGTGCGTCGGTGGTCGACGGGTCCGCGGTGATGCGGAAGACGGGGTAGTGCGCCGCGATCCGATCGAACTCCGCCAGGGGAGCTTTGTGGTCCACGGGCAGGTGCGCCCTGGCACCCGGGGCGAGCGCCAGGTAGCGGCGGAGGATGGGTGCGCGGGCGCCGGGCTCGACCTCCTCGAGGCACACGGACTGGCGGCGGCCGTGGCGCAGCACCGCCTTTCCCTGTGCTGCCCGGACGTTGCGTACCCAGTTGGTCTGCTCGCCCAGCATCGCCACAAGGTAGCGCTCTCCACCGTGGTCGGCGACCACCAACGGGAACGAGATGACGCGGCCCGTTCGCCGTCCAGGGACCTCCAGCGTGACGAGGTACCTCGGTACGGCTATGCCTGACCCGTAGTGTGCCGCGCCGATCCTGTTCAGGGCCCGGGCGATCCGGTTCGGCCGGCCGCCGCGGTACATCCATCGATCGAGCCTGCGGAGCCAGTTCTGAGGTCTGATCTGCTGATTGCCGTCATGCATCATCGGGTTCCCTCCTGTACTGCGGCGGCTCATGTGCTCAGCACACGGCAGCAGGCGTCCGGTCAGCAGGGCCGAAAGTCCTCAACCCCGGCAGGCATCGCGGAAGCCGCTTCTGCCGGGTGCAAGGGCGTCGCGAGCGGGGACCTTCGGCCCTGCTGACGTGACGGCCGTTCTCATGGAATGGAAGTGGTGAATTCCATGGAGAGGGGACGTCATGAGTGTCAGGGTGGGCATCAACGGGTTCGGGCGGGACTTCCTGCGCTGTGTGCTGGAACGGCAGTCGGACGCGATCGAGGTGGTCGCGATCAACGACGTCGCCGCGCCGTCGACCCTGGCGCAGTGGATCGCGGGTCGCTGCTTGGCAGCAGGGCCGAACGTCACGTTCCAGCCGGTCCGTCGGTCGCTTCCTCGGTGTCCGGCGCCTTCGCCGTGGTCTCGTCGCGTTGGCGCTCCTGGTAGAGCTCGATGCCGAGGTGGCGGAGGATGGCCTGCTCGGACCAAGGCGATGCGGCGGTACGTCGGCTGGTCACAGTGCGCTGTGCGTCCCGCTGGCTGCGGGCCTTGTCGATGTCGCTCATGACCGACTCCTTCCTCGCATTCCCAGCACACGACGTCGAGCCGGCGCAGGACAGGGCTGAAGTGCCCGCCTCGGTGGGACCAACCGCTCTGGTGATGCTCGAACGACCTTCTGACGATGGGAGTGAAGGCTTCGATGAGGCAGAAGGAGAAGTGGCCATGATCGCGAGCAAGCGTTGGAGCGTCGAGATCTTCATCGACGAGAACGACACCGAGTTGACGACCCATGCGGAAGCCCGGCTGCACACGAACGACAAGACGCACCTGGTCGGCCGGGGCACGGCTCGCCGGAACCCGAAGGACACCGACATCGCCGAGATCGGCGACGAGCTCGCGGTGGCGCGGGCGCTGTCCAACCTGGCGCACGAACTGATCCACGCCGCCGCCGCCGACATCGAGCAGATCACCCAGGAACACGTCCGCCTGCACAGCTGACGCTGTCGGCACTGCCGGGGCATACCGATCTCGATCGGCATGCTCGGCCGTGTCAGGGATCTTCGGGCCTCGCCGACGAGGCACTCGGTCACTTCATCGGGCCATGTGGTGCCGAAGATCGAGCTGATGTTGACCACTGACGCGTGCCCGGACGCCTTCGGGTACGGCGCGGCCGTGCGCATGCCGAGGAAGACGCCGGTCTGGTCGACGTCGATGGTGTGCTGCCAGTCCTTCAGGCTGGCTTCCTCGATCGTGGCGAGGTCGCCCATGCCGGCGTTGTTGACCAGGATGTCGATCCCGCCGAACTCCTCGGCGTACCAGGAGTTCGTCCTATGGAGCCTGATCAGCTCCGCACCTTCGGCCGGGGGCGCCGGCCCCAGGGGAGTAGGCGGCGGCCGTGGACGGACTCGATACCCAGGCGGACCAGGTGCGGATCGCCGATCGGCATCCAGGAGTGCAGGGGGAGGTTACGCCGGAGTGCGGCGGCCTCGTCCGCGGTGATGACGGATAGATGCCCGATGGCTGTGACCGTCCAGCCGGTATGGCGTTCGGTGTCGACGTCGTCGGCCTCGAAGGCGACCACGTCGCGCCGCTCGGCGGCACGGAGTTTGTCACCCGGCCCCGTGGTGAACACGATCGTGTCGTCGTCGAGGAGGAAGTTGATCAGGCGAACCGCCGGGAGTCCGCCGTAGGTGTGGACGAGCCGTCCGAGCGGGACCGATCGGAGCAGACGAAGGCAGTCCGCCGTACTGAGGATCTCGAGGGGGGATTCGTCGAACTGGTGCGGGGTGGTCATGGTCTCCTCCAGGCAATGAACGCCGCCGGCTTCCGAGCCGCCGGAGCGTCCACGCGTCAAGCTTCGTGCTGGGAACACCGCCAGTGCACCGCCCACCCGAACGATGCGGCAGGGCCTGAAGTCATCTCTTCGCGGGCCGGTCGGCGGTCAGTAGCCGAAGTCGCGGTGGGCGAGGCCGATGAAGCCTGCCGCGAGGATGGCCGCCGCGAGGCCGCCGACGATGAGCAGGGGCGCCGCGGTGACGTGGTCCAGTGGTGCCTCCGGGAGGTGGACGAACGGCGAGGCTTGCCGTGCCCAGTCGGGCAGATTGAAGGAGGCGGCGAAGACTGCGATGACGGCGCAGTAGCCGACGAACGTCCAGGCCACCACTGCCGCAGTTCGTGGCAGCCACCCGATGGCCAGCACTGCGACCGCGACGACGAGCCACAGTGCGGGCAGTTGGACCAGGGCGACCGCGGCCAGCCGGGGAATCTGTGCGGGATCGGAGATGGCGATCCCGTACGCCAGTCCGTGACCGACGCCGGCTGCCGTCAGCGCCAAGGTGCCGCCCGCCAGCGCGACGGTTACATGACCGGCGAGCCACGACCAGCGGCTGACCTTGGTGGCGAGGACGGGATCGGCACGCCCGGAGGTCTCTTCGTGCCTGGCCCGCATCGTGCCGGCCACGGCGGACGCCGAGGCGAGCAGCGCGCTGATCAGGATGACCAGGGCGAGGTAGGAGTTCACCACGTCGGCCGCACCGCCGGGCAGAAACTCCGCGATCTCCGGGTTGTCGTCGACGTAGTCCTGGATCGAGTCGGTGAAGGACCCGTAGGCGGCACCCAGCACCAACAGCCCGGCGGTCCAGCCGATGATCGAACCGCGTTGGAGGCGCCAGGCCAGTCCGATCGGGGACCCCAGTGCCCAGGAGGCGGTGGCCCGACCTGGCCGGTACGGCAGGAGGCCGTCGCCGAAGTCGCGCCTGTCCAGCAACGCCAGGGCGACGGCGACGAGGATCGCGCTCACAGCCACTGGCAACAGCAGCGGCCACCACCTGTCTCCGGTGTAGGGAAACGTGCGCTGACCCCAACCGATCGGCGACAGCCACGACCAGACGGGGTGACCGATATCTCCGGCCGCTCTCAGGACGAACGCGGCCCCGATGGCGACGCCGACCGCGCCGTACACCGACCGCGGGTTCTCGAACACCTGCACGGCTACCGCCGTCAAGCAGGCGAAGGCGATCCCCACGCCCGCACTCGCGGCACCGACCAGCACCGACCCAGCCAGCGGCAGACCGGTGCCGGCGGCCGCGGCGAACAGCAAGACGCCGATGGCGAGGTCGGCGATACCCGCGACGCACAGGGCCGCAGCCAGCGGTGCGCGCCGGCCGACCCGGGTGGAGCGGATCAGTTCGCCGCGTCCCGTCTCCTCGTCCGTCCGGGTGTGCCGGCCGACGAGGAACATGTTCATCAGGCCGATCACGATCGCGAGGTACGAGAACATCTCGAAGACGACCTCGCCGCCGATCGTGTCGAGCAGTCGCTCGGGTCCGCTCATTGCGATCAGCGCGGCGTTGCCGGACATCGTCTGGCGCAGGGCGGCGAGCTTCTCAGGGGTGTCGTACAGGTTCTGGCTGCCCACCGATTGGTAGCCCAGCAGGAGTGCCGCGCCGAACAGCCACCACGGCAGACTGCGACGTTCCTGACGCAGCATGAAGCGCAGCAGGACACCGGTGCCCGCCGCGGCGCTCATGACCTGTCCGCGCTGTTGTAGTGACGCAGGAACAGCTCCTCCAGGGTCGGCGGCGTACTGGTCAGGTTCCGTACGCCGAGCGCGGACAGGTGCCGCACCGTCTCGTCGAGATGCACTGTGTCCACGTCGAAGCTGGCCTGGTTGCCGTTCACTGCTACGTCGTGCACACCAGGCAGTGTCGTGATCCCGTCGACCGGACGCGCGGTCTCGACTGTGATCGAGGTCCGGGTCAGGTGTCGCAGCTCGGACAAAGTGCCGCTTTCGACGGTCCGGCCGAGTCTGATGATACTGACCCGGTCGCACAGCGCCTCGACCTCGGCGAGGATGTGGCTGGACAGCAGTACGGTGCGGCCCTCGGCCTTCATCTCCTCGATGCAGCGCTGGAACTCCGACTCCATCAGCGGATCGAGGCCGGAGGTCGGCTCGTCGAGCAGCAGCAGTTCCGCGTCTGAGGTGAGCGCGGCGATCAGCCCGACCTTCTGCCGGTTGCCCTTGGAGTAGGTGCCGGCCTTCTTCCGAGGATCCAGGTCGAACCGTTCCAGCAGGTCGTCGCGGCGGCGCCGGTCGTACCGTCCCCGCAGCCGGCCCATCAGGTCGATCACCTCACCGCCGGTGATGCCCGGCCACAAGGTCACATCACCCGGGACGTACGCCAGCCGGGCGCGCAGCGCGACGCCGTCTGTCCAAGGATCTCCGCCCAGCAGGCGGACCGTTCCGGCGTCGGCGCGCAGCAACCCGAGCAGTACCCGGATCGTCGTCGTCTTGCCCGACCCGTTGGGCCCGAGGAAGCCGTGCACCTCGCCTGCCGTCACCTCGAGGTCGAGCCCGTCCAGGGCCCGGGCAGACCCGAAGGTCTTGACCAACTTGCTCACCGAGATCGCCGATGTCATCCGCGTCTCCACAGGTCAGGGATCAGGTGTGCGGCGGTACTCACGGTGCCTCCCCAGGGTGCGCTGTCACGGCCTCGATCTGTACGACGATCCGCCGTCCGCATCGTGTCGGCAAGAGTGATTGGTCCCGACGCGAAAGGTCTTTCGGCGCTCCAGTCGATGACCGCGGTCTCTGCCGCGGTCCTCGGGCGGGCCGGACGGTCCGTCGACGTCGCTCCGACCAGCCCGTAGGCTGGGCGCATAGGTGACGTTCGGCCCTGGACAGGTGGTCAAGGCCGATCGATGGTGATGACATGAGGCACTCGTTGGCGCCACGCCAAACTGATCTGCCGGCCTTGCTCGAGCACTGGATCGCGACAGGTGTCATCACACCCGAACAAGCTGCGAGGATGCGGGCCGACATCGGCCCCGCGGGTCCGCCGGCTCCGACACTGCCGGCTGCCTCATCGGAGCAGGAACACCCACAGACGTCGGTCGCGATCGAGGCGCTCGGCTATCTCGGCAGCGTGCTGATTGTCGTCGCCTCATTGCTGCTGGCCTCGGAGTACTGGGACGATCTGTCGACCGTGGGCCACTTGATCGTGGTCGGCGCGGCCGCTGTCACGCTGCTGCTGGCCGGGTTCGCCGTACCCGAGCGACTTGGCCAGGTCGGGACGCGGATGCACGCCGTACTGTGGCTCGGGGCAACGGTGGCAACGGCCGGCTTCCTCGTACTGTTCGGGGATCAGGTGCTCGGCTGGTACGACGAGGACCTCGCACTGTTCGTCTTCGCGGGGACGACTGCGCTTGGCGCGGTGCTGTGGTGGCGGTTGCCCACGAGTCTGCAGCAGGCGGCTGTGGTCGCGGGGCTGGCGGGCGCGGCGGGGGCCGCGGCGGCAGAGTTTCCCGCGGGGGAGGACCAACTGCCCGGACTGGCCCTGTGGGGTGTCGGCGCGATCTGGTTCCTGCTCGGCTGGGGCGCAATCGTGCGGCCGCGTTGGACCGCGCTGTTGCTCGGTGGGATCGGGCTGATGATCGGCCCGGGCATGATGATGCCTGCCGACGGCGGGATCATCCTCGCGCTGACCACCGTCTCCGCGCTGGTCGTACTGGCAGTCTTGGCTCGCGACATGCTCGTGCTCGCACTCGGTGCCTGGGGTGCTCTGCAGTTCCTGCCGATCGCGATCAACGAGTGGTTCCCCGGCGAGGTCGCCGCAGCGATCGCGCTCCTGGTGGCCGGCGGTCTGCTGGTCGCGGCGGCGATCTGGATCGCCCGGCGGCGCGGCGTGACCCCGGAGACCGGGGCCGCGCGCCGCGACTACGGCGTCATTCCCGCCCGGATCGCCCGCCTCGCCAGCGTCGCAGTCGCCGTCGCAGTGACCACCGCCATCATCGTCCTGGGCACCACCTGAGATACCAGGACTGCCGAAGTTCGAGCAGGTCAGCGGCGGCGGAGGATGCGGGACAGGAGACCTTGGCGGTTGGCTTCAGGATGCCCGGGGCAGCGGGCAGATGGCGGAACGGCGGCCAGAACCTGGTCGACGTGCATACCGCAGCCGGACCAGGTGACCTTCGAACAGGTCTTGCAGGTGACTGCTCTGCACATGACGTGGACTCCTTGGTGTTGTGGTCAAACGATGGGTGAGATGAGGCGTGCGGTGGTGTAGACCGCCACGCCGAGCACGAGGACTGTAAGGCTGCAGACAGGGTGGTCGCGTTGACTCGTGGAGCACCGTCACGGTTGCCCGCCGGCGAGGGGCAGGCCGGTCTTGGCGGCGTTGTCGAAGGCGTCGTCGATCGCGACGACCCGGCGTCCCGCCGCGCTGAGGATCGAGGCGGCGATGGAGGCGCGATAGCCGTGGGCGCAGTGAATCCACAGTTCACCGGCAGGTACGTCGTCGACGAGCGAGGAGTCGGAGTGGAACGTCGGTGCCCCGAAGCACGTGGTCGAGATCCTCGAAGGCGGCGACCGAGGAGACGACCGGTCGGTGCGAAGCACGTTCGAGATCCTCGAGGGCGGCCTGGACGGCGAACGACGCCGGCTCACTGTCGGTCCACAGCGCCGGTCCTCCGGTGGAGTGCGCGGCCGGGCGGTCGATGCCGATCCGGACGAGCTCTCGTTGCGCCTGGGCGACGTCGTCGGCGGTCTCGCCCAGCAAGGTGACCGGTGTGCCCCACTCGATCAGCCAGCCGAGATAGGTGGCGAAGGCTCCGTCGAGACCGAAGTTCAGCGAGCCGGGAGCATGGCCGGCGGCGAAGGCGGTCCGCGTTCGCAGGTCGACGATCCATTCGCCGTCCTCGAGCCGCCGCCGAAGCTCGACCGGGTCGGCCTTGTCGGGCAGGGACAGGTCGGGTGCCTCCGGGCCGGCCGAGTTCCGCGGTGCCATCTGTGCGTAGTACGCCGGGTAAGCGCCGAGTCCCTCGATGAGTTCCTTGACGTAGGTCTCTTCGTCCCGGGTCAGCGCCGGATTGGCCTTCTTCTCGGCGCCGATCGTGGACGCGTTCGCGTCGGATTGTGTCGAAGAACAGAAGGAGCCGAAGCCGTGGGTGGGGTAGAGCTCAGCGTCGTCGGGCAGAAGTGACGCGAGCCGCTGCGCCGAGGCGTGCTGATGGCGCACGAGTTCCGCGGTGTGGTCGTGCCCGAGCAGATCAGGACGGCCGGTCGATCCGTAGAGCAGCGAACCGCCGGAGAACACGGCGATCTGCTCGTTGGTGGCGGCGTCGGAGAGCGCATACGAGAGATGAGTGAAGGTGTGGCCTGGTGTGGCCAGAGCGGTGACGCGCATTCGTCCGATCCGGACGGTTTCGCCGTCGCGGATCGGGGTGCGGTCGAACGAGACGTCGTCCTCGGCGTTGACGACGTACCGGGCGGCGGTGTGTCGAGCCAGGGCGAAGCCGCCGGTCACGTAGTCGTTGTGGATGTGGGTCTCGAACACGTGGGTGAGCTCTACGCCGGCGTCGGACAGCACGGCCAGAATCCGGTCGATGTCGCGCTGCGGGTCGATGACGAACGCGACCTCGCCGTCGTGAACAACGTAGCTGCGGTCGCCCAGGGACGGCGTGTCGATCGCGATCACGGCGAGCCCGTGCACGGTCCGTGCCTGACCGGTGAGCGCGCCCGTTGCCGCCGCGGACAGTGCGTCCTGAGTCACGATGGCTGACCTCCGGAATACCGAGGGGGGTATCGTCGCTTTCCACTGTAGACACCCCCGGGGGTATCCTCAAGTCGAGGACACTCCACGTCCGAAGGAGCAGCAACGTGGCCACCATCGCCCTGACCGCACCCGAGTTCGACACGCCCGTCACCGGAAACGAGATCGACACCGAGGCAGAGCAACGGAGTGCGTGATGACTGCCTTCACCCTCTCGTCGACGGTGCGCAATTCGACCCCTACAGCGATGATCGGCGTCGCCGGTACGACGACACTGGATGACGTCGCAGCCGAGGCGAGAACACGTCTCACTTCCGCCCTTGCCGTTGTGGAACAGGAGAACTGATGCAGCTGGAACCCGCCGAGATGACCCCGGTCATCAACCGCATCAAGCGCGCCCAGGGCCAACTCGCCGGCGTCCTGCGGATGCTGGAGGAAGGACGTGAGTGCGACGAGGTTGTGACCCAGCTCGCCGCCGTCTCGAAGGCGCTCGACCGGGCCGGCTTCGCGATCATCGCCACCGGCCTGCAGCACTGCCTGGCCGACGAGTCAGCCGCCGGCCAAGCCGACCTCAAAAGGATGGAAAGACTCTTCCTCGCCCTCGCCTGACGGACTTGATGATCCGGGCTCCTTCAGATCGCTCTCCAGCCCAGCGTGATGATCGTCCAACCCTCTCGATCACTGTCGGGAGGTTCGAGTGCCAAGGATCGACCGACGGACCCCTTGGGGTATCCCGTCAGCGGAGATGTCCGGCGGTGACGTGATGTGGCCGTCCTCCGGTACCGGCAGCAGGCGCCGCGACCTTGGGGCAGCTCCCTTCCGTGACGCCTGCTGCAGGCTTGGGTTTCGTCAGCTGACGGGCAGTTGCCCGAGCAGTCGTTTCATGGCGGCGATCTCGCGGTTCTGGTCGGCCTCGATCTTCCTCGCCAGCGCAACAGCTGCCGGGTCCTTGCCGGCGGCCTGTTCGGTCTTGGCCATGGTGACCGCGCCCTGATGATGCTTGATCATCATCTGGATCCACATCCGGTCGAACATCGAACCCTTTGTGTCACCGAGTTCGCCCAGCTCGTCCTCGGTCATCATGCCAGGCATCTCCTCGGTGCCGTGGCCACCGTGCTGCGGAGAGGGAATGGGCTTGCCCCACTTGGTGAGCCAGCCTGACATCAGCTTGATCTCGGGGTCTTGCGCGGCATTGATCGCGGTCGCGAGCTGCTTCACCTCGGGTGTGGTGGCCATGTAGCCGGCCATGCTGGCCATCTGCAATGCCTGCTGGTGGTGCGGGATCATGTGGCTCGCAAAGGCGACGTCGGCGTCGTTGAATTCACCGGCCGGCGTCGCCGCACTGCTGGGCGCCGCAGCGGGTTGGGTGCCGTGCTCCATGCCTGGCATGGAGTCGCTGCTCGAGTCGTCGCCGCAGTTCGCCAGGGTCACAGTTGCCAGCAGAGTGGCGAGTGTGGAGGCAGCACGCTTGAAGGTGTTGCGTTGCATGTGTAGGAGTCCTTGTCATTCGAAGCTGTGATCTACGCGGCGCCAAGGAGGACGCGCGAAGTAGGCGCGTTGGCCCGGATGTGGGCAGGGCTCGGCCTAGGTTCGTAGAACGCAGAGTTTCGACAAGGTCGGTTGCAGCCAGGGTGGCGACGGTCCCATGGCCATCG
This sequence comes from uncultured Actinomycetota bacterium, assembly GCA_963748245.1. Classification (GTDB taxonomy): domain Bacteria; phylum Actinomycetota; class Actinomycetes; order Propionibacteriales; family Kribbellaceae; genus Kribbella. Next base: position 850,919 of record CAVVIA010000001.1, read on the forward strand.
GTGTGAGCCGGGACCGGAGTCGCATCGCGGGCCGGGTGGTGCGGAGGCTGTGTGAGGCGAGCGCTCCGGCGATGGCGAGGGCCAGGGCGGTCAGCATGGCCAGACACACATCGCCCATCGTGTGACCATGTCCGTCCTGAGCCGGTTGCACCGTGACTCCAGGAAGGGGCACCGCCGGTGGCGTCAGCGGCGCGGTGGCTGACGGCGGGCTGTGTGGCCTGCGGTGAGCCGCGTGAACCGGGGGCTGTGACGCGGGGTGCATGCTCGCTGCCGACGGGGCCGACGCGGGCTCCCGTGCATGTGTGAGGGCCGCGGCGGCGTCATGGTTGCCGGTCAGCCCGTGCATTGCGAAGACCCCGCCCAGCAGGCACACGGCGATCAGGGCCCTGATCAAGCCCGACCGCGCGCTGGTGTCCTGGATCTTCATCGGTCCTACCTTAGTCACTGGTCAGCTGGACGTGTGCTTGCCGTCCTGTTCAAGGGTGTTGGCCCGGGGCGGGGTGGGGAACGCTCCCCAGGGATGCTGCAAGAGCCCTGGGGAGGGGTGGACAGTTCATCGACTCGTTGGAGCGTCTACGGAGCTGGCAGTGTCCGGCTGAGGAGTCGCGGTCGGGATTCGCAGGTTGATCGCGGCCAGGATTGCGCCGACAGCGGCGATCACCGCGGCGCCGATGAAGACTGCCGAGTAGCCGTCGGTGAGCGCGGCGGCGTCACCGAGGAGGTCCGCGCCGTTCGCGGCGGCCACTGCGGTCATCGCGGCCAGGCCGAGGGCGGAGCCGATCTGGTAGCTGGTGTTCACGATCCCAGACGCCAGACCACCCTCCTCCGGGCGCGCCGACGACAAGGCGATGCCGAGGCTGGGGATGAACGCCAGCGACATCCCGGCGGCCGCGACCAGCGAGGCGGGCAGTACGTCGGCCCAGAAGGAGCCGTCGGAGCGGATCAAGGACAGCCCGGCCAGGCCCGCGGTGAGGATGGTCATCCCGCCGACCAGGGTCTTCTTCGGGCCGGCCGCGTCGATCAGTCTCGGGGCGGCGACGATCATGCCGAGCATGATGAACGTTGTCATCGGCAACAGTGCGGCGCCGCTGGGGAACGCGCTCAGCCCGATCACTTGCTGCAGGTACAGGTTCAGGAAGAACCACATCGGCACCCAGGCCGCGCCCAGCAGGAACTGAGCAACGTTCGCGGCGGCCAGGTTCGGCGCCGCGAAGATCCCGAGCCGCACCAACGGCTCTCGCCGCTTGGCCTGCACGGCGACGAACACACCCAACAGTACGACGGCAGCCGCGCCGACCAGCACTGTCGAGCCCGCCGACCAGCCGACCTCAGGCGCACGCACGATCGCGTACACACCGGCGCCGAGACCGACCGTCACGGTCAGCGCACCGAGCAGGTCGACCGACCCACGCCGTACGGCGGAGCTCGGCATCAGCACAGGGGTGACGAGCAGCGCGATCAGCGCGATCGGCACGTTGAGGAAGAACACCCACGGCCAGGACAGGTACTCGGTGATCACTCCGCCGAGGAACACCCCTGCCGTCCCGCCGGCCGGAGCGGCCGCGCCGTACAGGGCGATCGCCTTGGTCAGCTCGCGGGGATTCGCGCCGAACAACATCATCAGCAGCGTCAGCGCGGCCGGCGCGATCAACGCCGCACCGATGCCCTGAATCGCGCGGCCGGCCAGCTCGGTACCGACACCGGCCGCAAGACCCGCAACCAGCGATCCGGCCAGCAGCACCGCCCAGCCGGCCGCGAAGATCCGGCGAGCACCGAGCAGATCCGACAGCCGTCCGCCCAGCAGCAACAGGCCTCCGAACGCGACGACGTACGCATTGAACACCCACGACAGGTTGCCCGGGCTGAAGCCGAGCTCGGCCTGCATCTTCGGTAACGCGACGCCGATGATCGAGGTGTCCATGATCACCATGAACTGCGCCGCGGCGATCAGGCCGAGCGCCCACCAGCGCCGTGACGACGCAGGTGATTCGATCTGACTCATATCTATACTCCTTACCCGTATGGGGTATCAGTCGAAGTTGTGAAGGGTTCCGAAGTCGGTAACCGGGAACGGAACGATACCCTAGGGGGGTAACCTGCGAAACGCAAGAGGACGGTCGGATCTACCGTCGTCCGCCAGGTAGGGTGCGGTGATCCAGGGAGGAGTGGTTGAGAGTGGCCGAACAGGCACAGCACGGTTACATCGACGACAAAGAGGCATACCTGCGGCGCCTGAAGCGCATCGAGGGCCAGGCCCGTGGCCTGCAACGCATGGTCGAGGACGAGAAGTACTGCATCGACATCCTCACCCAGATCTCAGCCATGACGAAGGCCCTGGAGTCGGTCGCCCTCGGCCTGCTCGAGGACCACCTCACCCACTGCGTGGTCGACGCCGCGGCGGCCGGCGGCCCCGAAGCCGATCGCAAGATCAAGGAAGCCTCCGAGGCCATCGCCCGGCTGGTGCGGTCTTAGACAGCGGCGGATTAGGCCCGCCGTCCGCGGCCGTTGACGTCCGCCCCCGGCTTTGGTCGACTCTCACGGCAAGTTGGCCGAGAGGAACGTCAACATGTCGCCGGTCGACCGTTCGGATAAGTTCCGTGTCCGAGGAGGGACACGCACCTTGACCACACGCCTGGAGCTCAACGTCTGAAGCGGGGGAGTGGCCACCCCGAACCCGCTGACTTACGGCCGAGAGTGAATGGTGGTTGCCGGAAGCCCGCGATGTTGCCGGTGACCTGCGATCCCGCTCGGCGGCGGGAATGCTTCGCCGAAGGCGACATCTTCCTTGCTTGGGAAGTACCGGTGGAATAAGAGGACACCGAGTACGCCTCCGGGGTGGTCCTTCGCGCCCGGGCCATCGTCAACACCGCGCGAGCTGCTTCGAAGTCGCCCTGATGCGACGGATGGCAACGACCGGTCGCTCACCGACCTCCTCCACCAGGTCTTCACGATCGTGCAGATCCCTTGACTGGTCGCTCAGCCGTCCGGCTCGCGCCTCTCTCCAAGGTGGGCGTGGAGAGTGTTGGCGAGTTGGACGCGGGATTGGACGCCGAGTTTGGCGAAGACGGCGCGGAGGCGGGTGCCGACGGTGTTGATGGAGATGCCGAGGGTCGAGGCGGCCGATTTGTTGGTGTGGCCGACGGCGATGAGTTTCGCGACGCGTTGCTCGGCGTCGGTGAGGGCTTCCCAGCCGGTGGCCGGGCGTGCGGTCGCCTGGTCCCACTTGGTACGGCGGGCACCGGCGCGGCGCATCGTAGCCTCGACACCGTTGCGGCTGTCCAGCGAGCCCATCGCGTGGTAGATGTCCCAGGCCCGGTCCAGCTCGACCATCCCGGCGTCGCGATCGTCCGCGGCGAGCAGCGCCCGTCCGTAGCTTGCGGCGCCGACCGCCAGGAGCGCTGGTCGCGGGCTCGATGCGAGCACCTCGGCCGACCGGGCCACGAGGGCGAGGTCGTCCTCGGCGCGGCCGCGCAGGTTCAGAGCGAGTCCTTCGAAGCTGATGACCCCAGGGTTGCGCTCGGCGCCGAGCTCGGCGAGGTCGACCGCCTGCCGGGCGAACTTCGGCTCGTCGGCGGCGGTCCCGATCTCGTAGAACACCGCCGTCCAACCGGGCCACCACGGCCAGAACGTGCGTGATTCGGCCGCAGTGTCGAGCAGTGGGCGGAGGATCGCGATCGCCCGATCCAGATCGCCTCGGGTCGCGGCCAGCCAGCCTCGCATCAGCGGTATGGCGGGCTCGCGGATGTTGTCGTCCGCGTCGGTGAGCCTCGCCGCCGCCTCGACCTGGCGGCCCGCGGCCTCGTAGTCGCTGCGGGCCAGCAGGACCGCGGCGTGGATCATCATCGCCTCGAGCGCGTGCACGCTGGTGCCGAGCTGCCGGCCCAGCTCGATCAGGCCGAGTGCGCCCGCGTCGGCGTCGTCGAGCCGGCCCAGATTGAAGTCCTGCCACACCTGCGCGTAGGCCAGTGCGGGCAACGCGCCCTCGACGGACGACTCACTGTCCCGGCGGGACTGGTCCAGCAGGGTCTGCGCGTGCTCGTACCGGTCGAGGAGCTGCAGAGCGATGATCTCTTCGGCCAGGTACGACGTTCCGAGCAGCGGCCGCAGGTCGCGGAAGTACCCCAGACTCGCCCGATGCCGGCCCTCGTTCTTGGCCGCCTCACCGGACGCTTGCAGCGCGAGTGTGATCGCCTCCTGGTCGCCCACCGCCTGAGCTGTTGCCAAGGCCATCCGGGCGCCGTCGGCCGCCTGCGCTCCGGGGATCATCCGAGTCTGCGCGAGTGCCCGGGCCGCGGCGAGCCGCGCTGCGATCGCCGGAGCGAGTCCAGGCAACCGCAGGACGCGATCGCAGCGCTCAGTGAGCTCGGCGACCTGGCCGCCCAGCCACAAGGCACGGGCCGTCACGGTCTCGACCTGCCCGATCACCTCGGCCTCGTCGGCGCGGGCGAGCAGCTGATCGGCGACCGTCAGTGTCTCCGCGACGTGCTGTGCGCGCCAGCACCGCCAGGCAGCGCCTGCCGATCTCGAACCACTGGTCGTGACTGGGCCGCAGGGTCCCGAACGCGAGCATCGCGAGCTCGCTGGCCTCGTCGGGGCTGATCGACGTCAACTGCTCCGCGGCGGAGGCGAGAATGAGGGCGCTTCCGAGATCGCCTGGGATCGTCGCGGCCTTGACGTGCGATGCCGCGAGCAACTCTTGGCCGGCGGCTCGCATCAGATGATCTGCGATGCGGAGATGGAGCTCGCGGACGGTGCGTCCGGCGATCGCGGCGCACACCGTCTCGCGAATCAGGTCGTGCCGGAACGACAGTGTTCCCGACGTCTCGGCGACCAGGCCGCTGAGTATTGCGTCGCCGACGACCTCCGCTGTGAGCTCGGGCTGGAGGAGGACGAGGTCGTCGATCGGCAGTGGTCGCCCGGCGACTGCGAGCAGTTCGACGGCCCGCCGTACCGTCGGATCGAGCTCGGACAGGCGGCGATAAATCGCGGCGGTGAACTCGGCCGGAACCGCGTCCTCCCGGCCCGCCGTCCGCGCGATCCCGTCGATGATCTGCACCGCGAGGAACGGGTTGCCGTCGGATGCCGCCAGGAGTTGCTGGGTGTACCGGCTCGGTACGCCACCCAAGCGGTCGTGTGCCATCGCGGCGAGGTCCGGAGCGGTCAGCGGCGTGAGTCGCAGGTGGTGGAACCGGACGTGATCCACGCTCTCCAGGTCGGACTTGAGCCGCCGGTCACGGCTGGTGAGCACCCACAGGACCGGCAGGCCGATCAGCCGCGGGATGAGCGAGCGCAGCAGGAACAGGCTGATCAGCGGTCGATCGAGGCCATGTTGACTTCGTCGTGCCGGGCGCCGGTCGCCGGCGTGAGGTCGTCGAGCCGCTGCAACTGGTCGACGGTCAGGACGACGCCGTCGGCGGCGGTGTTCTCCTCGACGCGAGCGACTCGTCGGCTGCCGGGGATCGGGACGATATCCCCGCCCTGGGACAGCAGCCAGGCCAGCGCGATCTGCGCCGGGGTGGCACCGGCCTCGGCCGCGATGTTGCGTACGTCCTGCACGATCTGCAGGTTCTGGTAGAGCGCCTTGCCGACGAAGCGCGGATTGGTCTTGCGCCAGTCGTCGTCGGGGATGTCATCCGGGGTGCGGATCTGGCCGGTCAGGAACCCGTGCCCAAGCGGCGCGTAGGGGACCAGGCCGATGCCCTGCTCACGCAGCAGGGGCAGCAGTTCGGTCTCGGGGTCGCGGGTCCACAGGGAGTATTCGGTCTGCAACGCGGCAATCGGGTGTACGGCGTGCGCGCGGCGGATCGTCTCCGGCGCGGCCTCGGACAGGCCGATGTGCAGGACCTTGCCTTCGGAGATCAGTTCCGTCACGGCGCCGATGGTGTCCTCGATGGGGGTGTTCTGGTCGACCCGGTGCTGGTAGTAGAGGTCGATCCGGTCGGTGCGGAGGCGTCGCAGGGAGCCCTCGACGGCAGTGCGGATGTTGGCCGGACTACTGTCGAACGGGCCGGGTCCGCCACCGGAATGGGACAGGATGCCGAACTTCGTGGCGACGACGACCTGGTCACGTCTACCCTGCAGCGCCTGACCGACGATCTCCTCGCTGTGGAACGGGCCGTAGCTTTCGGCGGTGTCGATGTGGGTGACGCCGAGGTCGAGCGCGCGATGGATGGCGCGGATGGATTCGGCGTCGTCCAGGCCGCCGCCGGAGGTGTAGGTGCCGGCCATGGTCATGGCACCGAGGCCGATCCGGGAAACCCGCAGGCTCCCAAGCATCGCGTGCTGCATCGGAGAACTCGTTTCTCGTCGAGAGTGTCGAAGGATGGTGCATCAGAGGTAGGTGGCGAGGACGGTGTTCGCGGCATCCGGGCGGTTCTCGATCTCGATCTCGCCGACGCCCAGCAGACACCGGTTCACCACATCCCGACAGCCACTGCGAAAAGGGGTACTCACAGGGACCCCTTCCGGGACGTGGGCCTGGCCTACCCTCGATCTCATGGACGAGAAGGAGGCCGCGCGGATGGCGGTCCGCGAGTTCCTCACCACCCGCCGGGCCCGGGTCACCCCAACCGACGCCGGCCTTCCTCCGCAGGGCACCCGCCGTCGGGTGAAAGGCCTACGCAGGGAGGAGGTGGCGTTACTCGCCGGGGTCAGCCCGGAGTACTACGTGCGGCTCGAACGCGGCCAGGCAACCGGGCCCTCCGCCGGAGTCGTAGCCGCCGTCGCCGCCGTACTGCGGCTGGACGATGACGAACGCGCCCACCTCGACCGGCTGCTCGCCGCCCTGACCCCCGCAGCCCGCAAACGGAACCGCGGCGCGGCGAAGGACATGGTCAGCCCCAGTATCCGGGTGCTGCTGGACTCGATGGACCACCTACCCGCAGTGGTCTTCAACGGCCGGTTCGACATCCTCGCGGTCAACACGCTGGGGCACGCACTTTTGGGACCGGTGTTCGACCTGCCCGGGTGGCCGAACAGCGCCCGCTTCCTGTTCCTCGACGAGCCTCGGGCTCGGGACCTGTTCCCGGAGTGGGATCGGATCGCGGCCGACACCGTGGCGATGCTGCGGATCGAGGCCGGCCGTAACCCTGACGACCCCGACCTGACCGAACTGATCGGACAACTCGCGACCCGCAGCACTGAATTCCGGACGCGCTGGGCGACCAACGACGTACGAGTCCACCGAGCCGGCACGAAGACCTTCCGGCACCCACTCATCGGCGAGGTCACGCTGCCCTACGAGACCCTCCGCATCGACGCCGCCTCCAGCCAGACAGTCACCGTCTACACCCCCCAACCCGGCACCTCCGAAGCCGACGCGATCCGCCTCCTGGCCAGCTGGAACGCCGACAACCAACGGAACAACAACCCGACAGCAGGAACCCACGGCCGGAACCCCGAGGACCGACTTGGTCACTAACCTGCGGCCGGCCCTCGCTCGGCGGGGTAGCAGCGCAGCTTTGCCAGGACTTTCGAGGTCTTGACGGTGGCGTTGGCGCGTCCGCGGCGGGCATGTGCCCGGTAGAACGAAGACATGGCCAAGCGCAACTTCGCCAGTCGCCTGTGCCCGAAGGGGGATCCAGCGCCCTAGGCTAGACGAGGAAGGCAGCAGTGAGGGGCACCCCATGTCGGACAGACGCGAGAATCGGCCGCGACTCCCTCCCCGATGGTTCGTCCGGCTGGCCTGGTACACGCACCGCGGCATTTACCGCGTCACCGGCGGCCGCGTCGGTCTGTGGCGTCCGAGGAACAACGGGTGGGGCACCCTGCGACTCACCGCCACTGGGCGTCGCACGGGTATGGAGCGAAGTGTGATTCTTGGGTACATCGAGGACGGTCCGAACCTTGTCACGCTGGCGATGAATGGCTGGGCCGACGGCGAGCCGGTGTGGTGGCTCAACCTCCAAGCGCATCCAGGAGCGAGGGTCGATCTCGCCGACAGGGCGTGCATGGTCACGGCAAGGGCCGCAGGCGGAGAGGAACGGTCACGCTTGTGGGCCAGGTGGCGGGAGATTGACACGAACTTGGACGCTTTTGCGGCGCTCCGATCGTCGGAGACGGCGGTCGTGATCCTCGAGCCACAATCCAAGCCTGTCCGATGACCGCGGGGTTTGGACATCAATCGCGGCACCTCTCTGACCACGACACTCAGCACGATCATGCTGGGGCGGCGTCAACTGGACTCGTCGCCCGAACCACTCGGACGCTGGCACTACTTCCAAGGACAGGCCTCGGCGCTATCGGCACCGGAGCGCTCGGCTCCGGCTGGTGGCTTGTCGACTGGATCGGTCGGGTTTGATCCCGGTCTGATTACGACTTGGTGCGTTTGAGGAAGGCCAGGGCGGTGTCGGCTACCTCGTGCCAACCGTTGTCGATCGTCAGTGCGTGGCCGCGGCCTTTCAGTTCTGCTATCTCGGTGATGCCGAGGTTGTCTTGTTGTTGTTTGTGGGAGGCGTTGGCGACTGCCCAGGGGACGGTGTTGTCCAGTTCGCCGGAGATGATCAGCAGCGGACCGCGGTCGGGGTTCTTGGTGTCGACCTTGGCCTCGGTCCAGGGGTTGAGGTTGGCTGCCGCTGCCTGGAACAGGGGTTTGCCGGCTGCCGGTACCGAGTAGGTCTCGTACGGATGCCTGGCTTCGTCCTCGTCGACGGCGTTGGCGAAGCCGTAGCGGAACTGGTCGTAGGTGAGCGGGACAGTACGGTTGCGGTTGGCCGGGTTGCCGAGCACCGGGAAGGCCGACTTCAGTGAGGAGATCGGCAGCGGGAGTACTCCGGAAGGCGTCAGCCACTTCGTTGCCGATGGCGGGGTCGGCTGTCAGCACCGCCACATCACGCGGCAGCAGCGCGAACTCCTCGGCGCGGACCGATGCCCTGCCGGCCGGACGCACCTCGTATGCCTCATGCCCGGCGATCCGCAAGGCCAAGTTCTCCAGTACCGGGAACACGTCCGCCAACAGAGCCGGCGCCGGGCTGGGCCACAAGAGCAGAAACCGGGTGCCGTCATCCAGATCCAGGTCGAGCTGCCCGTCGGCCGGGCGGTCAGGCACCACCAGCCGCAGCAGCGGTCCGGTGCCGCCGGCGCACTCCTCCAGCGCCGTCACCCAGGCGCTGGCGACCGCCGGCGGGTGTGTGGCGTGGAACCCGGCCGGGAACGCCTGGGCGTAGCGGCCCGGCGTCATCATGGCGCGCGCCTCTCCGAGGCGCCTGGTCAGTGCCTCCTGGAGCCCGCACTGCCACCTCCGGAGTGAACCGGTGGCCATGCGCTCATCGTAGGCCTGGACAACCGACACTCCCACCTGCGGACTCCGCGCGTAGAAGAGCATCGGCGTAGAATTCTTCGTGCGGCCGTTCCATCGCGGGGTTTCTGATGCTCGAGTTGTCCTTGGGTTCCACGTCCACCCGTCGATGGCGCGTCGTTGCCGTCGTTCTCGCGGTGGTTGCCGTTCTGGGGTTCCTCGCCTCGCGGGCGATCCGGGGCGATCTGCCATCGGACGCCGAGAAGGCCGAGTACATCGCGAGTCTCGAGACGACGATCCTGCCCGTGGTCGAGGACCTGCAGGTCGAGTACGTCATGAACGAGCCCGACTGCGCCAACCTCACCTACCCTCGCGGTGACTTCATCGACGGCGACCCAGAGCTTTGCGGCGGCTCTACCGGCGAGCCTGCCCCCTTCGACGACATCGCGCGGGCGGACCACGCCCGAGTTGCCGCCGCCATGGAGGAGTCGGGGACTCCGATCGAGCGGGCGGGAGGGAACTTCACCGGTCGCGACCTGCGCTACGCCTTCTTCACGTCGACGCGCGGTGCGCCGTTCGCCACGTCTTGGGAACTGCTCTACGACCCCGACGACCTGTACCCGAAGACGGCCACCGACCTGGTCGCGTACACCCCGGTCCCCGGCGAGGACGGCTGGTGGTTCGCGTGCTGCGCAGACTGACTCGCGAGTCCGTCACCGCCCTCGCGGTGGTCGCCGTGGCTTGCGTCGTCGGGAGGGAATGAGTCGTTGTCGCGTTGCCGTCTGGCGCAAGGGCGGGCGCAACGTCTTGACCTCGGGCGCGTGTCGCCGGAGCGTGGCGATGAAAGCGCTCCACCGCCTACTCGCCCCGAGGAGCTCGTCATGCGTTTGAGCGAATCACCACGTAGCATCTGGGCGCGCCGGACCACTCACACAGCGATCGCAGGCGCACTCGTCCTTGTACTCGTCGCTACGCCGTCCGCCGATGCCGGGAGGACCGCCTTTGCGGCCGACCCGGGCCTGACGTCGTACCCGACCGATGCGTTCGGCCGTCCGCTGATCAGCAACACCGGGCAGGCCTATCTCGACCCGAAACTGCCGGTGCGGTCCCGCGTCCAGGATCTGCTGAGCCGGATGACTCTGGAGGAGAAGGTCGGCCAGATGACGCAGGCCGAGCGCGGCGCCGTCTCGGACGACCCGTCACGTGTCACCGCCTGGCGGCTGGGTTCGGTGCTGTCCGGTGGCGGCTCGGTGCCGACGCCGAACACCCCGCAGGCATGGGCCGACATGGTCGACCGGTTCCAGGCCGCCGCGTTGCGGACCCGATTGCAGATCCCGCTCGTGTACGGCGTCGACTCGGTACATGGTCACGGAAACTTGCTAGGGGCAACGGTCTTCCCGCACAACATCGGCCTGGGTTCGACCCGGGATCCGCGACTGGTCGAGCGGATCGCGCATGTCGTCGCCGAGGAGACCCGCGCGACCGGTCCGCAATGGGCCTTCGCACCCTGCGTGTGCGTCGCGCGGGACACGCGCTGGGGGAGGACCTACGAGAGCTTCGCCGAGGATCCGGAACTGGTCAATCGGTACGCGTCGGCCATCGAGGGCTTCCAGGGCACCCGGCTGACGGACGTCGACCGGGTACTGGCGACGGCCAAGCACTACGCCGGTGACGGCGACACCGAGTTCGACACCGCGGCCGGCGACTACACCATCGACCAAGGTGTGACCATCACGAACCGGCACGACTTCGCGCGGATCGACCTCGCGCCGTACCAGGCCGCCGTACGACGTCACGACACCGGCACCGTGATGCCGTCGTTCTCCAGCGTCGACTGGACCGAGGACGGTGTCGGAAATCCGATCAAGATGCACGCGAACCGAGAACTCATCACCGACGAACTCAAGGGCAAACTCGGGTTCGACGGCTTCGTCATCTCCGACTGGGAGGGGATCCACCAGATCCCTGGCGACTGGCCGACGCAGGTCCGGACCGGGGTGAACGCCGGCACCGACATGTTCATGGAGCCGTTCTCGGCGCTGCAGTTCGAGACCACCCTGCTCGACGAGGTCCGGGCCGGCCGGGTGTCGCAGGCGCGCGTCGACGACGCCGTACGACGGATCCTGGCGAAGAAGTTCGAGTTGGGCCTCTTCGAGAAGCCGTACACCGATCGCACGCACCTCGCCGAGGTGGGGTCCGCGGAGCACCGGGAGCTCGCGCGAGAGGCCGTCGCGAAATCGCAGGTGCTGCTGAAGAACTCCGGCGGTCTGTTGCCGTTGAAGAAGGACGCCAAGGTGTACGTCGCCGGCCGCAACGCTGACGACATGGGCAACCAGGCAGGCGGCTGGACACTCAGCTGGCAAGGCGCGTCGGGCCAGCATCGGCTGCCGGGCAACACGGTCCTCGACGGCATCCGGCAGGTCGCTCCGGGTGCGCAGGTGACGTACAGCAAGGACGGCTCGGCCCCGACCGCGGGCAGTGATGTGGCGGTCGTGGTTGTCGGCGAAACGCCTTATGCGGAAGGTTTCGGCGACGTCGGTGGTCCTGAGTGGGCGTTCGACCCGGAGGACGGTGGAGTACCGCGCGAAGCAAAGAGCCTCGACCTGCAAGCGGTGGACCAGGCTGTCATCGACAAGGTGTGTGGTGCGATCGCGAAGTGCGTGGTGCTGGTCGTGTCTGGCCGTCCGCAGGTGATCCCGCCGGGGCAGCTCAGCACGATCGATGCACTGGTGGCGTCCTGGCTTCCGGGTTCACAGGGAGAGGGCGTGGCCGACGTACTGTTCGGCCAGCGCCCATTCACCGGCAAGTTGTCCCACACCTGGCCGCGCAGCGCCGACCAGGAGCCGATCAACATCGGCGACCGCGGCTACGACCCCCTCTACCGCTTCGGCTGGGGTCTCCGAACCACCGTCAGCCGCTAGACCGACGCGCAGGGATCGAGTCCTGCGAGAGTGATCCGGAGACGGCGACGGCCGCAATCAGTCGATCTGTACTCGGCCGTCGCCGGCCCGCTCGCGACTTGTGCCTGCTCAGTGGGATCCGTCGCGACTCGCTAACGTTTGCCGCCATGACCAGGTGGGCGGCGGGGCGGGCGTACCTCACTCGCAGTCACCGTTGTCGGCGTGCCGTTGCGCCGCGGCGGCCACCTGGTTGCTGGCCGGCCGCGAGCCCCGAAACCTGAACAAGCAGCCGTGACAGCACAAGAGCCGCGAGGGCGTTCTCAGCCGATGGCGTCTGCCAGCGCTTTCGAGCCGCCGACTACCGGGACCGTGAGCGACGAGTGGACCAGGTCGAGGGTCAGCTTCGTCCCAGGCCGCGGCCGGATCGTGAAGTCGCGGTCGCTGGAAATGACCATCAACGCGAGGCGATTCCCGGCCGGTACGACAGTGTCCTTCGGCTGCAGGTCGAAGTCGATCCCGTACATGCGGTCTGGCTTGGTCGGTACGTCGGCCCAATCGGAATTGCGGTTGGCCGGGTCGATCCAGCCCCGCGTGAGGATCGTGCCGTTGCCTGCTGGTGAATAGCTCACCAGCGCCGCGGTCAGATTCGCTCTCGACTCGCTGAACGCAACCTGCAGCTGAGACTGTCGGCGTTCCGCTGATGCGGATGGGCTGCGTGAGTGGCGGCGTCTGGTAGATCAGGCGCGTGTCCGAGGAGGCCGTGTTGGCTGAGGTGAGCGCGGCGATCGACGCGTCATCGGTCAGCGTCTCCGTCGGGCTCCCCGGGACCGATGGTGCGATTGTCAGGCCGCCGCGCGACGGAGCCCCTGGTGTGAGGTGCAGTGCGACCTCGCTCGACGTGGGATCTGGCCACTCCGCGTACGGGGTCGGGTTCGCATTGCCACAGACAAGGCTGACGACTGTGCCGTCAGCGACCTTCTGGCCGGTCCCGGTGGCCACCGCTGATGCCAGGACCAGGTGCGTGGCGTCCGGGATGTCCGTGATCAGGCGCGTCGTGTTCGTGATCGTGCCGTCAAGGTTCGTTTGCGGGACCGTCAGTACGAAGCCGATCCCAAATGGGCTGGTGTCCGCCACCGTCAGCGTCGCGGTGTTCGACTGATCGCCGGCAACCGTCGTCTGGCGAGGCGGGCAGGACGCGGCCTCGCGGACGACCCATGAGCGCGGCAGCGACTCGACGCCGTTCTGTACGCCGTACAGGTAGCGAGTGAACCAGTAGTTGATCAACACATCCGGCGGCATTCCGCCATGACCGCCCTGATGGAAGTAGAACATGTGCGGCACGTCGCGCTTCTTGAGCGCCGCGTAGAACTGCGCGGCGTTCTTCGTCATGACATTGAAGTCGTTGTTGCCATGGGCAAGCAGGGTCGCGGCGTGGACGTTGTCGACGTCCTTCATGTAGTTGCGCTCCTGCCAGAACCCACTGCGGTTGCCGGTGGCTCGATCGATGTGCGCCTTGAGGTAGTCGATCTCGGGCTGACAGATCGTGCGCGGCCCGGCCTCGTCGAGACGTGAGTACACGACGTCCGCCAGTACGTCGAGATCCTCACCTTGGAACGCGTTGTTGTTGCCCGTCGGGTTGGACGAGGAGTGCGGCGCCCGCACCATGCCGTTGGCGCGGTAATAGTCGTACCAGTCGGAGATGGCAGAGATCGGCACAATGGCTTCGAGCCCCTCGACGCCGGTCGTCGCCACGGCCTCCGGGATCGTCCCGTTGTAGGAAGTGCCGATCATGCCGACCTTGCCGGTCGTCCAGGACGCGGCCGCAGGAGTGTCGCCAGTGCGCGTCGTATACGCGGCCTCCCGGCCGTTGAGCCAGTCGATCACAGCCTTGGCGGCCAGTGTCTCGTTCGTACCACCCGAGGTCGGGCAACCGTCGGAGTGGCCGGTCCCCGGTGACTCCGCGTGTACGACGGCGAAGCCGCGCGGCACCCAGGTCGACTCGTACCTGGTACTGATCGTGGGGCTGGTGTTGAAGGCCGGCCAGAGCGGTGTTGCCGGGCGCCACCCCGGAGGTGCGCCGAGCTCGTGGTCGACGGCCCAGTTGCTGTACGCCGACGCCGTTCCCGCGTAGTACGGGCTGTCCTCGAAGACGACCGGCACCTTCAGGCCGTCCGTGAGAACCTCCCGCGGCGCGGTGAAGTCGGCGTGGATCCGGTCGAGCTTGCCGTCCTGGTCACTGTCGAACGACGCCTGGACCCACACCTCACCGCTGTACCAGTCGGCGGGGTTGGTCGAGAAGACAGCCTGCGCAAGGCCATCGACGAACGTCGGGACCGCAGGCGTCGCGGCCTCGGTGCTGAGATCGTGCGTCGCCTGCGCCGACGCAGGGCTCGCCGCTACTGCTGCCACCAGGGCGGTCGCCGCCACGCCCGCCAGAAGAAGTCGAGCTCTCATCGCTCCTGCCCCTCTGTGTTCCCGAGCACGTCGAAACCTCTGCATCATGCGGCGCCAGAGTCGGAACCGCAACAGTCTGGCCCTGGCTGGCTGAGCGCTGTCATCAGGCCCCGTCGGGAGCCGTTCGGGGCATCCGGGCCGGTGCTGTCGCAGTCGTGAGCCGGTGCAGTGGTGTTGGCAAGTACCAGGTGCTGCGGCCGAGGATTGCGAGTGTGGCGGGGACGACGAGTAGCCGGACGAGGGTGACGTCGACCAGGATCGCGACCGCCATCCCGACCCCGATGATCTTGACCATGATGCTGGGATCTGCGGCGAATCCTGCCGCTACCGCGATCATGATGGCGGCGGCGCAGGTGATCACCTTCGCGCTCGACGCCAGCCCTTCGATGATGCTGTGCCGGTGCTCGAGCCCGGCCGTGTGGGCTTCCTTGACGCGGCTCAGCATGAACACCTCGTAGTCTGTCGAGAGTCCGAAGAGGATTGCGAACAGTACGACCGGCGCCCAGGCTGCGATCGGCACGGGCCCGGCCAGTCCGAGCAGGGCTGCGCCGGTCGAGGTTTGGAACGCCCAGGTCAGCGCCCCGAACGACGCGGCGACCGACAGCAAGTTGGCCAGCACCGCCTTGGCTGCGAGTACCAGCGAACCGAAGACGCCGATGAGCAGGATGAAGGTGGCGGCCAGGACAGAGGCGATCACCAGCCACAGGTGGTCGCCGAGCGTCGTTGTCATGTCGACGGTCGCGGCCGTCGGCCCGGTCAGTTCGGCGCCGGCGGGCAGCGCGTCGTGCAGCCGGTGCACCAGGTCGTAGGTCGCCTGGTCCTGCGGTCCGGTCAGGGGTACGACGTCCAGCACCGCCGTCGTACCGTCGTCGGACAGCGTGGGAGGTGAGATTGCTGCTACTCCCGGGAGCGAGACGAGTTGCGTGGCCAACGCAGTCTCGGAGGCTTGGGACCGGTCGATGACGACCGTGAGCGGCCCGTTCGCGCCGGCACCGAATCCGTCGGCGACCAGGTCGTAGGCCTGTCGGGTCGGGTTCGAGACGGGCTCGCTGCCGGCGTCGTTCTGGCCCAGCCGCATCTCCAACGCCGGTGCGGCGAGGGAGAAGAGCGCGACAAGGCCGAGGGCGAGGGCAACGATCGGTCGGCGTACGACTGCGCTGGTGGCGCGCTCTGCCCACCGCGACCGGAACGAACCAGCGGCCCGCACTCCGCCGCGCCGGGCGCGGCGAGACAACACCCGGTCTCCCAGCGGCACCAGCACGGCGGGCAGCAGGGTGACGGCCGCCGCGACGGTCGCGAGTACGACGAGACCGGCGGCGACACCCATGGACGCGAAGCTGGGGATACCGCTGAAGGCCAGGCCGCTGATGCCGATCAATACGCACAGGCCGGCAAAGACGACGGCGTGGCCGGCGGTGCCGATCGCCTCGGTGACGGCATCAAGCGGCGCCCGCCCGTGGGCCAACCCGTCGCGGTGCCGGGCGATGATCAGCAGCGCGTAGTCGATGCCGACGCCCAGGCCGAGCATGCTGCCGAGCGTGGGGCTGACCGTGTTGACGTCGACCACGGCTGCGAGAAGGCCGATCAGTCCGGTACCTACGGCAATGCCGATCCCGGCCATCAACACAGGCAACCCGGCGGCGATCACCGACCCGAACGCCAGCACCAAGATGACCAGTGCGACCCCGATGCCGATCGTTTCGGCCACTCCGTTCGGTCCCTGGATCCCCTCCGGGACCTGGCCGCCGACCGCGACCTCGGCGCCGGTGCCTCGCAGCGGCGCGGCTGCCTGCGTGAGAGCGTCGGTGCTCGCCTTCAGGTCGAGGTCGGCGAGCTCGTGGTGATAGCGGATGACCAGGATCGCGGAGCGGCCGTCCGGGCTGAGGGCAGTCGCGACGGTGCGGACGTCGGGAAGCTCGCGCAGCGCGTCGGCGGTGCGGGCCAGGGCTGCGTCCGGTACCGCGGACGGCCAGGAAGCGACCAGATGCGCCTCGGCGCCGGTCTCGGCAGGAAAGTGCGCGCGCAACGCCGTGGTGGCACGGGCGCTCGAGCTGCCCGGCACCTCCATCGTGTCCCGTAACGCGCCACCGGCCAGCGCCGATGCGGCGGTCACCGCGCCGAGTACGACGATCCACGCAAGCGCAGTGCGCCAGGGGTGTGCTCCACAGGCGTGGCCGATACGGTGCAGCCAACTGGTCATCGCGGTCTCCTTTGCGTCCCGTCCAGCACAGCGCCACCGGCCCGGATGCGTCCAACAGCCGTCGCTCCGCGATTGACAACCCGCGGTTGTGATCGAGGATTGAGCAGGTGGACCTCGACATCGCATCGCTGCGTGCTTTCGTCGCGACTGCTGACGAGCAGCACTTCGGCCGGGCCGCGGAGCGGCTGGTGATCTCACAGCAGGCGTTGTCGAAGCGAATCCAGCGCCTGGAGCAGCTGCTGGGGGTGACGCTGTTCGACCGGACCAACCGCCGGGTGGAGCTCACCGAGACCGGTCGCCGGCTGTTGCCGTTCGCTCGCCGGGCGGTCGACACCGCCGACGCCGTGGTGGCCGAGGCCGCGAAGGGCGTTGGACCGTTGCGGATCGACGTACTCGACGAACACCTGGCGCCG
Source organism: uncultured Actinomycetota bacterium (assembly GCA_963748245.1). GTDB lineage: Bacteria > Actinomycetota > Actinomycetes > Propionibacteriales > Kribbellaceae > Kribbella. Next base: position 868,121 of record CAVVIA010000001.1, read on the forward strand.
ATGCTGATCGCACGGCAGGCCGCGCTGCGCGACCCCAGTGTCCTGGTCGAGGCCCGGACCCGCACCGACCACCACGACGCCATCACCGCGCTGCTGACCTCCGATGTCGACGTCGCGTTCGGGCGGGCCGGTGCGGTCGGGGAGCCTTGGCCGGTCGACATCCGGCGGCGGCTGCTACTGCTCGAGCCGGTGCGATTGCTGGTCGGCGCCGAACACCAGTTGGCGGACCGCGACGCGGTGACACCGGCCGATCTGCGCGGAATCCGCCTGTGGTTCCCGATGATCGGTGCGCCGGCGGAGTGGATCGACTACGTCGACGAGCTGTGCCGGGACTTCGGCCTGGCGGTGGATTCCGCGGGATCGACGTTGGGCTTCGACTTCTTCCTGCGCAAGACGCAAGAAGATTCCGAGCTGGCCACCTTCTTCGGCGGGGCGATGCCCGCACCGCCCGGATCGGTCCGGGTCGTGCCGATCGTGCAACCGGTGCCGGTGTTCGGCTGGTGGGCACTGTGGCGGCGCCGGGTCCCGGACTCGCGCGTCGACGAGCTGGCCCAACTGGCCGCGCCGATCGCCGAGGTCACCATCGCGGAAGCCCGCGACCCGGCCAAGGTCTGGATGCCGGCGAGCGATCGAGCCCGGCTCTGAGTCGCCGTCGCAAGGTACGCCGTGCGACAGGCAGCCGGTGGGCGAGATCGGTGCGCTGACCAGCCACGAACCTCAACTCATACGTCGTAGCGCGGTCTCAACGGCGTCGATCAGCGGATCACCGTCGGTCCGTGGGTGCCGTGCGAGACCGAGCTCAATGTCCGGCAGGGTGGGCAGGGCGTCCGCGACGTGGCAGGCCATGGCCGGTTCGAGGTTCGCGGGCATGACTCCCGCGACGCCGAGCCCGGCCCGTACCGCGGCGAGCACGCCGACAAGGCTGTTGCTTTCGAACGCCAGCCGCCAGGGCCGATCGGCACGTTCCAGCGTTTCCAGCACTGACGTGCGAAAGGTGCAGGGATCGGAGAACAACACCACCGGCAGCGGATCGGTAGCCACGTCCACACCCTGGCCGATTGCCCAGACCAGCGGGCGGCGTACCGTCCAGCGCGGCGGCGCAGGTACATCCGGGACCTGGTCGAGCACGAGTTGGACGCGGCCCGCGTCGTACGCCTCCCGCATCGCGGCGGTGGACAAGTTGAGCACCTCCAGCGTCGCGCCGGGGTGCACCCGGGCGAGGTCGGCGAGGGCCTGCGGAAGCTGGGACACGGTGATGTCTTCGAGCAACCCGACGCTGCAGCGGCCGGTCAGCGCGCGCCCGGTTTCGGTGAGTGCCTGCGCGGAGAGCGAAAGAATGCGCTCGGCGTACGGAAGGAGCTCCTCACCCGCCCGGGTCAGCAAGACGCCAGACGGCGATCGGTACAGCAGCGGACGGCCGGTGGCGCTCTCGAGTTTGCGTAACTGCTGACTGAGCCCAGGCTGGGTAAGTCCTAGCGCGGCCGCGGCGCGGCTGATGCTGCCGAGCCGTACGGCGGTGACGAACGAGCGCAGCAACGAGGTTTGAAGATCCTTGGCCATAAGCAATTGTTATGTCATCGCCAACAAATTGGCCACTTCCTATGGGTGTGATGGATGATCTAGCGTCACTGGGTGACCGGATACCGACAGGTACTCGCGGTGCCAGGGATGGCACCGCTGCTGGGCATTTCACTGCTCGCCCGGGTCGCGATCACGGCTGACGTGATGGCGCTGACGCTGTATGTCGTGCTGGGCCTCAACAAGAGCTATGCGGCCGCGGGTGGCGTCGCGGCGGCGGTGGCCTTGGGGTTGGCGCTGGGCGGGCCGCTGCTTGGCCGCATCATCGACTGGCGGGGCGCACGGATCGTACTGCTGGTCACTGTCGGAGTGCAGGTCGTGTTCTGGCTGAGCGTGCCGATTCTGCCGTACGGAATCCTGCTGGGCGCCGCGTTCGTGGCGGGTTTGCTGATGGTGCCGGCGCAGCCGGTGACCAGGCAGGCGATCGCCGCGATGACGACGTCGGCACAGCGCCGGGCCGCGTTCGCGCTGGAATCGGTGCAGGGCGAACTGTCCTACGTGCTGGGCCCGCCGATCGTGATCGTCTGCGCGGCGAAGGTGTCCCCTGGTGTGGTGGCGTGGGGTGTCGGCGCCGCGATCGTGGCGGGTGGAGTAGGGATCGCGCTGCTCAACCCGCCGCTGCGTGCCGACCACGAGGTGGATGCCGGCACGGTCAGCCGCCCTCGTCGCCGGGAGTGGTTAGGTCCGGCCATGATCGCTGCGCTGGTGATGGCGTTCGGCACCACGATGCTGCTCGGCGGCACCGACCTGGCCATCGTCGCCACGCTCCAAGAAGCCGGCCAGGTGTCCTGGGCCGCCGTGGTTGTGGCCGTGTATGGCGCGTCCTCCATCGTCGGCGGGCTGGTATACGGCGCGCTTTCTCGGCCGCTGCCCACCTGGCTGCCGCTCGGTCTGCTCGGGCTGGCGACCATTCCCGCCGGGCTGGCCCACGATTGGCACTGGCTCTGCGTGGCCGGTGTCGGTGCAGGGCTGCTCACCGCGCCGACTCTTTCCACGGTGGCCGACGCGGTGAGCCGGCTCGCGCCCGCCAGCGTGCGTGGTGAGGCGACAGGCCTGCAATCCTCAGCGCTGAGCGCGGGTTTCGCGCTCGGCACACCCATCGTCGGGATGTCGATCGACGCCTCCGTGCCGGGAGCGGGCTTCGTGGTGGCCGGGCTGGCCGGCCTCGCCGCCGCGCTGACTGGACTCCTGCTGTCCTCGCGCTCGCTCGCGCGAACGCGGTCCCCGCTCAGCGACCCCAGCCTCTCCGAGGCATCGGACCGTGATCCGCCCGGCACCGGCGCCGCTGCGGTGACGAACAATCTACGAGCGCGGGAACGGAGTTAGGTGGCAGCAAGTAGTGGCCGGCGCCGCTGACGCCTGAGCGAAGTGGTTCGGGAAACGGCCGCGACTAAACCCGGGTCAGACGAGCGGTCAGGACCGCGGTGCATCGGCGAACGGGAACGGCTTGTGGGATCGGGCGTGCAGTTGGTAGCGCTGGTGGAGCACCACCGCGATCGCGAACACGACGGCGGCCACCAGGATCGACGGCCACAGGGGCCCGTTCGCTATCGCGGCGACCGCGAAGCCGCCGACGGCCCCGAGCAGGACGCTGTTGATCACGCCGATCATGCCGACGGCGCTCAGCGCGACCTGCCAACGCGACCGCAGGTAGCCGTCGAGCGCCAACACGGCGGCGATGTCGTCGGTGGGGGCGGCCACGCCGAGGTAGCCGCTGAGAGCCGGGGCCGCTTCGTGGTAGAAGCGCCGGATCCGGTTGATGCGCTGCAGGTACAGCGTGTCCTCGATCGATGACTGCAGCACACGCTCGAACGTGACCAGGCCGAGGAAGGACAGCACCGGGAACAGCACTAGGCCGAACGTCAGCAGCGTGCTGCGCGACGTCTGCCCGGCGAACGCGAGCGCGACCAGGCCTGCGGACACGGCCCCGAGGAAGATGCTGGTCCGCCCGTTGGACTCCGAGATGGTGGCCGACCGCGCCGTCTGCAGGTTGAAGTGCTCGGTGGTCATGATCGTGACGGCTGCCTGCGGGTTCTGGGGCAGCGACTCGTACGGATGTTTCATGGCACCCATCCTCCTCGCCGACGCCGGGCGCTCACCGTTCGTTCGCCGGTCGCTCACCGGGCTGGCCTCTGCGTTGCCGGAGAGATCAGGATCCACATCCGCCGAACCGTCGCGCCTCATCGAGCCGGACCAGGTTGAGCACGGTGGCGGCGCCGCTCCACCTGGAGCCGGAGCGTCGCTCGGGCCCGTGGGCTGATGCGGAACCGCTCCGGCGGTGGCAGCGTTTGCGGCATGGCGAGAGGGATCGAGATCCCCTTGAACGGTCGGTCGGGGGCCGGACGAGATCGCTGGTGGTGGAGACGGTGGGCCGACGGCGAAAGAGTCAGCCAGGTCCCGCACCAATTCGGATCTGATCGCAGAGCTGACGTCGGGTCGTCGCGGCCCGAGGTCATGACTACCGAAAGGGGTTCAGGATGATCACTGGAGTCGCCAAGGTCGTCGTCCCGGTCGACGATCAGGAGCGGGCGAAGCAGTTTTGGACCGGCGCGATCGGGTTCGACGTTGTCATGGACGAGGTCTACGGTGACGAGCGCTGTATTGAGGTCGAGGCGCCGGATCGCTCGGTAGTGCTCGTGCTGAGCCGCCGTTCCAGCGACGAGCCGAGGCGTCAGGTGCCGGACGTGCTACCGCACTCGAATGTGTTCTTGACGTGCGAGGACATCGAGCAGACCTACGCCGAACTGACTGCCCGACGCGTGCGGTTCCCCGCGCCGCCCGCGGAAGTGCATTTCGGCTTGTGGTCGATGTTCGAGGATTGGGAGGGGACGCGGTTCGCGCTCGGACAGTGGGGGTCGCGGTCAGCATGAAGGGCGTCACGGACACGGCGATTCGACGAATCCCGGCGCAGTCCCCGGCCAGGGTCCTGAGCTCACTCTGGCCTGGCGTTCTATGGGCGGCATGCGCACGACATGCGCGCAATCCGAAACTCGCGATAGACTTTATGCATGAACCTTCCCGATAAGGCCGCCGACGGAGATGCAGCCTTGTCCAAGGACGGCAAGCGGCGTTCTGTCGTGCAGTCCGTCTCCCGCGCCTTCCAGATCCTGACGATTCTCCGTGACGCTCCGGCTCCTATGAGGGTGCAAGAGATCGCGGCAAGTGCGGGCCTGGATCGAACGGTAACGCACCGGCTTGTGAAGTCCCTGGTGCAAGAGGGGGTGGTGGCTGAGGAAGACCGCGCGTCATACCGGCTGGGTCCCGCGATCGTGTTGCTGGCGAACCGTTACATCGACGACCTGTTGGTTCGCCGCCTCGCGCTGCCCTACATGATCGAGATCTCAGAGCGCGAACTCGCAGGCAAGCCCTGGACGGTGACTTTGTCCATCCCCGTGGGGGAAATCTCCACTGTGCTGGAAAGGATCTGGACGCCCCACACGCCGTTGGACCTCGTCCTCGGCCTCGGTGACAACTTCCCGATAGACAGCACGGCGACCGGCCGCAGCATCCTCGCCTGGCGCGACGAAGAAGCCATCAGGAACCTCCTCGGTGAAGACCGCGCCCGGAGGATTGCACCCGTGCTTGAACAGGTCAGGAGCGCCGGCGGCGTCGGCATCTCGCGTGGTGAAGCCGTCGCGGGGGTCGAAGCGGTCGCCGCAGTGATCAAGTCCCGTCGCGGTACCCCTGTTGCCGCGCTCAGCATCACGGGCGTCGACCTCGGTGACCAGCTCGACTACGCCTCCCCGCTTGCCGCATCGTTGCGCCGAGCAACCAGCGCCATCGGTCAGATGCTGCCCTAGACACCCCACGCTGGTCACGCCGACCGCCGAGCAAAGAGCACCCCGCTGACGCGGGGTGCTCTTTGCTTTGAGGCCTAGACATCGGCGGAAACGTCGTTGTAATGTCATCGGAACGCACAAAATGTGCGCACTCCGCACAAGTGGTGGTGAAAATGCTGACAGGTCTCGACAAGGCTCTGCGAGGACGAAGTGTCGTGGAGGTGGGCGACCGCCTCGCGGTCGGCGCCTGTGGAAGCCTCCTCGCCCATCTGGGTGCCGACGTCACCTTGTTGGAGCCGGCGCAGCGCTGGAACGCTGACAAGTGGGCGCATCGAGCCGGGGCAGCGGCCTCGAAGCGCAGCATCGCCATCGATACCTCCGACCATGCCGACCGCGAGTTGATGGTCGCTCTCATCGGCGAGGCGGACGTCGTTGTGACCTCGTCGGATCGATGCGCGTTCGACATCCTTGGAAGTGCCGCGCAACACAGGGGAGCAGTCGTCTGCGATCTCACCGCCTTCGGCAGCACCGGTCCGATGAGCGGAGTACCCGCTTCCGACGCTCTCGTGCAGGCCTATACAGGTGCAGCCGATACCACGGGGCGACGGGACGGCCCGCCCCTGCTCATCGGTGCTCCAGTCCTGGAGATGGAAACGGCGGCCTATGGCGCCGCAGCAGTCCTGGCCGCGCTCTGGTCGGGGCAGAGCGACCGCGTCGGGCAACGCGTGGAGGTCGCGATGTATGACGTGGGTGTCAACGCGCTCTTGGCCTTCCTCGGTCTACCGCTCACTGGACAGTCCGTGACGCGCGACGGAAACCGGCACCTCGCTCTTGCCCCATGGAACGCATACCGAGCAACCGATGGGTGGGTTCAGATCTGCGCCCCAAGCGACGACCTGTGGCGTCGGCTGTGCGCAGTCATGGAGGCGCCGGCGCTGGTAAGTGACTTACGCTTCGCCACCCCTTCGCTGCGTTTGAAGCACGTCGACGCAATCGACGGCATCGTCCGCTCGTGGGTGGCGCCGCGCACAGTCGCGGCGTGTGTGGACTTGCTGACCAGACAGGTCATCCCGGCCGGGCACATCATCGACCTGCAGGACCTGCCAATGGAGCCCAACCTGCTCCACCGGGGCATGGTGCACCGCCTCCAAGACCCGGAGACCGGCACCACGGTGAGCCTCCCCGGGTCACCACTTGCTCGCGGCTTCGTTCCGCGAATCCCTGCCGTTGACTCCGGTCGAGCACAGTCACAGCTCTCCCCGCGTCCTGAAGAAGTCCCTCGAACAACGACTCGACACCGCGCCGCGGACCAGCCGCCGTTGGCGGGGGTTCGCGTCATCGAGATCGGCATGAACACCGTTGCCCCTTTAGCAGGCAGACATCTTGCAGCCCTTGGCGCGGACGTGATCAAGGTCGAGCCTCCCCGCGGTGACTCCAATCGGTGGAATCCTCCGCTTCGCGATGACGGTCAGTCCTACGTCTTTGCGCTGTCCAATACCGGTAAGCGAGGCATCGTCCTCGACCTGATGCGAGATGACGACAGCGAGGTCTTGTGGGACCTGCTGGCCACGGCGGACATCCTCATCGAGAATCTCAAGCCCGGCTCACTCGAGAGGCTCGGGTTCGGCCACCGCGCCGTCAGGGAGCGGACCCCACGAGTCGTCTACTGCTCGATCAATGGCTTTGGGCACGACTCCCTCTATCCTGACCGGCCAGCTCTGGACACCGTCATCCAGGCGACAAGCGGACTCATGGGCGCAACCAAGGATGACGGCGTACCTTACAAAGCGGGTATCTCGATCGGCGATCAGATCGGCGGCCAGCTCGGGCTCGTGGCCGTTCTGGCCGGCCTGCATGGCAGGCAGCGGACCGGCGAAGGATGCAGCATCGACCTGACGATGCAGGACGGGGTCGCCTGGGTGACCCATCCAGTATGGGCTCCGGAGCATAGGCCGAAGAGCTCGGTCGATCTCCAGGGCGGACGCTGGCTGGTCAACGACGCCACTGGGACCGCGCCGGTACTCACCGTCGACGAAGTACTGGCACATCCTCAGACGAAGGAGCGCGGGCTCCTGCTCGACGTGCCGACGGCTGACGGAAGTCGTTGGACCGCTGTCGAGACCCCCATGCGGTTCGAGGCCAGCACGGTCGGCGTCACCTCCGCTATGCCCAATCTCGGTCACATCGATCCTGATCTCAATTCGGAGCTCGCCCAGCTCCGCCGGCACCGGTACACGAATCGGGTGAGCTAGGATGCCTGATCTCGAACGGCTCGCCAGCCTGCGTAACGAGGTCGCCATCGTCGGCGTCGGCGAAACCGACTACGGCTACGACTACGCGCGCGCCAAGGCGGGGCATCGCGACACCGACGCATATGGCCTCGCGGCACGCGCCTTCACCAGGGCCCTACGAGATGCCGGACTCGCGCGCGAGGACATCGACGGCCTTATCGCCGGGCCGGCTCTAGCCTCCGAACGACTCGGCGAAGTTCTCGGTCTGGACGTGCGTTGGGCCGATCAAGGCGACGCCATCAACGCTGTCATGAAAGCGGCCATGGCCGTACATGCCGGTATGGCGGAGTGCGTGGCGATCGTCTACGGCAACGACCAACGAACCGCCGGCACTGCGTACGGCGGCCCCCAGGCTTCCGGCGGCGAACGGCACCTCTCCTACGTGTATTTCGCGCCCTGGGGACTCACTTCGCAGGGTGCCCTCTACGGCCTTCTCGCCAACCGCTACATCGGAGAGGGCCACATTACGGCCCGCGACTTAGGACATGTAGCGGTAGCCCAGCGTCAGTTCGCTGCCGAGACACGTGAAGCAGTCATGCGACGCCCCATCTCCATGGACGACTACCTCGCGGCTCCGTACATCTGCGAGCCGCTACGTCTCTACGACTACTGCCTCATCAACGACGGAGGCGTGGGTCTCATCGTCACGACCGCAGACAGGGCGCGGCGACTAGGCGTCGGCGCCGCTCTCATCTCAGGCATTGGCCGCAGCGATCTCAACCGCGACGCCACCAGTCTGCGACCGCGTCTCGAACAGTTCTACCGCCCTGCGCAGAACCGAGCGGCGGAGCAGGTCTACGCGATGGCAGACCGGAGCCCGCGTGAGGTGGACGTCCTCCAGGTCTACGACAGCTTCAGCATCCACGTTCCACTAGCCCTCGAAGGGTTCGGCTTCTGCGACGTGGGCGACGCGGGCCGCCTGCTCAGCAGCGGATACACGGGTCCGGGCGGTCGTCTACCGACCAACACAAGCGGAGGCCACCTCTCCGGGTCGTACATGCAGGGATGGAACCACCTCGCCGAGGCAGTCCGGCAGGTCCGCGGACGAGCCGGAAAGACCCAGGTCGACGGGGCAACCGTGAGCCAGTACATCTCCGATGTTGCCGGCAAGGTGGCCTCGGTCATCCTCACCCGGGAGGGCTCATGAACCAGCGACCTCGCCCCCGGGCCGGGCTTTACGACGACCTCTACTGGAGCTTCGCGGCGCAAGGGGAACTGCGACTGCAGGAGTGCGACAGTTGCGGGGCCTATAGGTACCCACCGGGCCCGGCCTGCCCGGACTGCGGGAGCGAGGATGCGACCTGGTCAATCCTCAGCGGTCGCGGACGGCTCCTCTCCTGGACGACTTTTCACCGCCAGTACTTCGCGACCATACCGCCGCCGTACGTGGTAGCAGCGATCCGCACTGTCGAGGGTCCCATCGTCATCGGCAACGCCGTGGAGGTCGAGCCGTCACGACTCGTGCTCGACATGGACATGACCGCGGTCTTCGAGGACGTCGAGGAGCCCACCGGCGCCTGGCGGATCTGCCAGTGGCGGCCTACCTCATATTCCCAAGGAGCGAGAAAGAGTCATGACCACAATCACTGAGTCGACAGCTACCTCACAGGCCCGTGACTTCGGTGTCCGGGACAAGGTCGTCATCATCACCGGCGCCGGGCAGGGCATCGGCCGCGAGTACGCGCTGCAGTTCGCCGCGGCAGGCGCGTGCCCCGTGATCGCCGAGCGCAACGCCGAGTCCGCGGCGAACGTGGCCGAGCAGATCACCGAAGCAGGCGGCCAGGCGATGGCTGTCGAGACCGACGTCTCCGACGCCGCCGCCGTCTCTGCCCTGGTGGATCGCGTCGTTACCGCGTACGGGCGGGTTGACGTCCTCATCAACAACGCTGCCATTTTCACCAGCCTCACCATGCGCCCCTTCGACGAGATCCCGCTTGCCGAATGGCAGGCGGTGATGGGCGTGAACATCACCGGCGCCTTCCTCTGCACCCGCGCCGTCGTGCCCCACATGCGCAAGCAGCGACGTGGCACCGTCATCAACGTCATGTCCGGTTCGGTCGTCCTCGGCATTCCGAACTACCTGCACTACGTCACGTCGAAGTCGGCCATGGTCGGAATGACCAACTCTCTCGCCAAGGAGCTCGGTGAGCACGGCATCACCGTGAACGCCATCCAGCCGGGCGCGACTTTCACCGAGGTGCCGCGCCAGACGATGACGGACGAGGGCAAGGCTCGGATCGTCGGCAGCCAATGCATCCCCCGAGAGGGCGTGCCCATGGACCTTGCCGGCTTAGCCCTCTTCCTCGCTTCTCCCGCCGCGAGCTTCATCACCGGTCAGACCATCGCCTGCGACGGCGGCCTGACCCACCGCTGACTTCCCACAGCAAAGGAAAACCAATGCCTGAGAACAGCGTTCTCCACTTCGACCTCTGGATCGACGGGCGACCGCAGCCGTCGCTCAGCGGAGAAACCTTTGAGCGCCGCAATCCTTACGACAACACAATCGCCTCGACCTTCGCCAACGGAACGGAGGCCGACGCCGCCCGTGCCGTGGCGGCAGCGCGTCGTGCCTTCGACGACGGCACCTGGCCGGACTCGCCAGCCCGAGAGCGTCACGCAGTACTCAGCAACGCCTCGAGGCTCCTCACCGAACGTGCCGAGGAACTGGCCGAGCGGATGGTGCTCGAGTCTGGCAAGCCGATCAGTCTGGCACGGGGTGAAGTACAAGTCACCATCAAGACTTTCGACTACTACGCCGGCCTCGCTCTCGCCTCCGAAGGAGAGGCGATCAGCGAACGCATGCCCGGAGCACTCGGCCTCGTGCTACGTGAGCCGGTTGGCGTAGCCGCGCTCATCACGGCGTGGAACTTTCCGCTGACCGGCACCGCCATCAAGATCGCCCCGGCGCTCGCCGCGGGCTGCACGGTCGTCGCCAAGCCCTCTCACCTGTGCGCCGGCCCCACTGTCCAGTTGGCCCAGCTGCTCAGCGAGGCCGGTCTGCCCGACGGCGTGGTCAACGTCGTCACCTCCGACCGCAGCCGAGGCGCGGAGGTCGGCCAGTCGTTCTCTGCCTCGATGGACGTCGATAAGGTGGCGTTCACGGGCTCCACCGCCAGCGGGCAGGCGGTGATGCGCGCCGCAGCCTCGAATGCCAAGCGTGTGGCGCTCGAACTCGGGGGGAAGTCCGCGAACATCGTCTTCCCTGACGCGCCATTCGACGATGCTGTCGCGACGGCGCTCGGGGCTTTCACGTTCAACTCGGGGCAGCAGTGCTCAGCAGGAAGCCGGCTGCTCCTGCATCGCGACATCTACGACGACTTCCTCATCAAGCTGCGGGAACGGGCCGGCACCGTCGTCCTGGGTGATCCGATGAGCCCGGACACCACGATGGGTCCCCTCATCAGTGCCGACCAGTACCGTCGCGTCCGCGAGTACGTCGAGGTCGGCCATCAGGAGGGCCGACTCGTCGCTGGAGGTGGTGCCGGCGCCGACGGCGACTCCTACTTCGTGGAGCCCACTGTCTTCGCCGACATTGACCCGAATGCGCGGCTGGCGCAGGAGGAGGTCTTCGGCCCCGTCCTTGCCGTGATCCCGTTCAGCACTGCCGAAGAGGCCATCGAGATCGCCAACAACAGCCGGTACGGCCTGGCCGGCGGTGTGTGGTCGGCCTCGCTCGACACCGCCTTCCAGGTGGTACGCGGCGTGCGCACCGGAAAGATGTTCGTGAACTGCTACAACACCTCGGGCCTCGACGACATGCCACACGGGGGATACAAGCAGAGCGGATTCGGCCGCGAATTCGGACAGTCCGGCCTCGAGGAGTTCCTCGAGCAGAAGACCGTCCAGATCCGGCTGTCGTGACGCGTGCGTTCATTCGTGTGGTCCCACTGAGAAAGAAGCGGTACATGAGCAACGGCCCGTACGACGACGTCCTGTACGCGGAGGCTGACGGCGTCGCCACCATTACGTTCAACCGACCCGAGAGGCTGAACGCGTTCCGCAGCCAGACCTACGGGGAGGTCGCCGACGCTATCCTGACCGCCGGGTGGAACCGAGATATCGGCGCCATCGTGCTGACCGGCGCCGGGGATCGCGCGTTCGGCGTCGGCGGTGACGCGAAGGAACCGAAGTCCGACCGAGTTGGCCAAGGTCGCGGCACGCTGGGCATCCCGATCGAAGCGATGCAGGCGGCGATCCGGGATGTACCCAAGCCAGTGATCGCAAAGGTCCGCGGCTACGCCATCGGCAGCAGCAATGTAATTGTCACTCTCTGCGACTTGGCTATCGCGAGCGAGAACGCTGTCTTCGGGCAAGCGGGCCCCAAGGTCGGGTCGGTCGACCCCGGCTGGGGCACCGCGTATCTTGCGCGCACCGTCGGAGAGAAGCGGGCACGGGAGATCTGGTATCTCTGCCGCAAATACACCGCGACGCAAGCCCTGGCAATGGGAATGGTCAACGCTGTCGTCTCCGACGAGGAGCTGGACGCTGAAGTGGACCGGTGGTGCGCCGAGATCAACGCACTCAGTCCGAGCGCCCTAGCCATTGCGAAGCGTTCCTTCACCGCCGACAGCGACAACATCAAGGGCATCAGCGCCATGGGCTTCGAGGCCGTGTCGCTGTACTTCAACACCGACGAGGCGAAGGAAGGCGGGCGGGCGTTCCGGGAGAAGCGCAAGCCCGACTTCCATAACCCGCGATCGTTTGGCGTCGACCGATGAGCGCCGTCACCGAGCGCATCGTGTTCCTCGACAAGGATCATGTGCTGAGCTTCATCCGGTCCCTGCTCGACGCCGGCGATCGTGAGGCGGCTGTCGCTGACTTCCTGGCCCCGGAGCCGATTAGCGATATCGACCTCGAGTCGCTGACGTCCGGACTCAGCAGAGGACCGGACCTGGACGTCGTGCAAGCGCCGACCCCGTTTGCGGTGGCTGAGCTCGACCCCACCGTGGTGATCCTGCGACGGGGGAGGATGGACGCCCCGACAATGCAGGCGAGTCCGCGGCTGCGACTGATTCAGCGACTCGGTCACCGCTCTGAGGGGATTGACCTGGTCGCGGCACGACAGCGCGGCGTTGTCGTCTCCTGCCTCTCGCGCCTGAGCCTCGTCTCCGTCGCCGAGCACGTACTGATGTTGACGCTGGCGCTGTCCCGACGCTTACTCGAGAGCGACGAGGCGGTGCGGAACGGACGGAGACACCCGCTTCCCACGCCCGGCGCGGACGGCTCTGTCTACAACTGGGCCGGCATCCAGGGCATCACAACCCTGCACGGCAAGACCATGGGAGTCATCGGGCTCGGCGAAGTCGGCGTCCTGGTAGCAGAGAAGGCGCATGCCTTGGGAATGACGGTCGTGCACCACAACAGAGCGGCACAGTCAGGCAGCGGAGGTGAAGTCTCGAGCTGGAGGTCACTGCCTGACCTACTCGCTCTGTCGGACGTGGTCACCCTCCACGTTCCTGGGTCGAACGCCACCCAAATTATCGACGCTCAGTTCTTGGACGCCATGCGTCCGAACGCCGTCCTCGTCAACACCAGTCGGGGATACCTGGTCGACGAGGACGCGCTCTACCACGCGCTCGTCGGACGGAAGATCGCCGGCGCGGCTCTCGACGTCCACGCCCTCGAACCACGGCCTCCGGATCGATTTACAGCGCTCGACAACGTCGTGCTAACCCCGCACGTCGCCTCTGGGTCGCGTCGAGCCGTTCTCGCGGAAGCCGCCGCCATCTTCTCCAACGTTCACGCAGCGATCGAGGAGGTCGACGTCCCGCACGGTGTGGTAGTCGGTGCCGCCGACCGGAGTACTGGAAGCCATGGCTAGGGTTCCTGTCGAGGTCGCGCTCGACGCCCTCGACTTCCCCAGTCTCGTCCGGCCGGGTGACCAAGTCCTATGGACTCAAGGTGCCGGCGAGCCAGTCACGATAGTCCAATCCCTGCTGGAGCAACGCCACAGCATCGGACCCTTCTCGGTGCTCCTCGGGGCTAGTTACGTCGATCTGGTTCGACCGGAGCACGCAGACGTTATCCAGTTCCGAGCACTGGGTGCCGTCGGGACGGCACGCTCATTGGTCGCGGCGGGTGCTGCCGACGTTCTGCCGTGTCACTTGAGCGAGATTGCCGGCCTCCTGGCGACGGGCGCGCTCCGTGCGGACGTCGTCATCGTCCAACTGGCCGAACATCCGGTCACCGGCCAGCTGAGCTTCAGCTCGGTGCATGGGTATGTCGGAGCGGCTCTGCGGCATGCGCGCGTCGTCGTGGCGGAGATCAACGAACGGGCGCCCTTCACGAGCACGAGACATCCGTGCGACGCCGAGCAGATCGACTTCGTGGTGAGGACGTCTCGAGATCTCGTCGAGGCACCGGGACGCACACCGTCACCTGTCGACAAAGGCATCGCCGAACACGTGCTCGGCTTGATTCCCGACGGCGCGACCATCCAGCTGGGGATCGGCGGAATCCCCCGCGCGGTCTCTGCGGGCCTCACGAATCGCCGGGACCTGTCGATGCACACGGGAGTCATCGGCGACGAAGTCATCGACCTCATGGAGTCCGGCGCGTTGACCAACGCGAGAAAGCCGCTCGATCGCGGCGTGACCGTCACCGGCGGCCTGATCGGGACCAATCGGCTCTTCGACTTCGCCCACCATAACCCAGCGCTCGCCGTAGAGCCGGTGTCCTACACCCACTCCCACGCGGTGCTGACCCGGCTGCCGAACCTAATCAGCGTGAATTCTGCCCTCGAGGTCGATCTCACTGGTCAGGTCGGCTCGGAGGTGGCCGGCCGTTCCTACGTCGGCACCATCGGTGGCCAGGTCGACTTCGTGCGGGGGAGTCTTGGCTCCGACGGCGGCCGCTCGATCATCGCTCTGGGGTCGTGCACATCGTCCGGCCACTCCCGTGTCGTTGCCCGACTCACATCGGGGGTAGCCACGGTGTCCCGCGCCGACGCGGACGTCGTCGTCACGGAGTGGGGCGTCGCAGAGTTACGAGGACGAACACTGCGCGAGCGGGTGCGCGCCATGGTTGCGATCGCGGACCCGCGCTTCCGAGAGCAACTCGAGCGCGAAGCGGCCGCACAGGTCTGCGGGATGTCTGCAGCAGGAGGTGTCGCGTGACACTGGCGACGTGGTGGGTCGCACGCCCCCGCGGAACAGTCCATACCCGGCGCACGCAGTGCGCGACGAAAGATCGGCAGAGCATGGACGCCATTGTTGAGTATCGAGATGTGTCCAAAGTCTTCTACGCAGGCGGTAAGCCTGTCCACGCCCTCGACCAGGTCAGCTTGACCGTCCATGTTGGTGAGCTCCTTGCCATCGTCGGCCCCTCCGGGTGCGGCAAGTCGACGCTCCTCAATCTCACAGCCGGCCTCATGACGCCTGGCATGGGACAGGTCCTCTACGACGGGCGTCCGGTCGACTGCGTTAACACGAAGGTTAGCTACGTCACGCAGAAGGACAACCTCCTGCCGTGGCGCACGACTGCGGCGAACGTCGCCCTCCCGCTCACGCTCGGCAAGAACGCCGGCCTCTCTCGGAAGGCGCGAGCCGAGCGCGTCGAGAAGTACCTTGCGCTGGTCGGACTCGACGGGTTCGGGAATCACTATCCCGCTGAGCTGTCCGGCGGCATGCGCAAGCGAGCCCAGCTCGCTCGATCGTTGATCTACGACCCCGACATGCTGCTCATGGACGAACCCTTCGGTGCTCTCGATGCGCAGCTGCGGCTGGTCCTCCAGGCTGAGCTCCTCCGTACGTGGGAAAGCCTGGGCAAAACCCTCATCTTCGTCACGCACGACCTGACAGAGGCGATTTCGCTGGCGGACCGCGTGATCGTGATGTCAGGACGGCCCGGTCGCATCGCGGCGGTCGAGAACATCGATCTGCCACGCCCGCGCGACGTCTTCCACGTCCGCTTCGAACCACGCTTCGGTGAGTACTTCGATCGCTTGTGGGGTGCGCTGCAACCCGGCATCAAGGAAGGACAGGAGGTGCGGTAATGGCCTCGATGATCGCACACTCCAAGTCGGCCGCGGGAGCCGAGATCTTCGCCGTGGATCCCAGCGTCAAGGCGCGTCGTCGAGAACGGATCATCGTTATCGCTGGGCAGGTATTGCTGGCCGTGACGATCCTGGTCCTCTGGCAGGTGGCGAGCGGGCGTTTGATCTCCGAGTTCTGGGTCAGCAGCCCAGCTGCTGTAGGGCAAGCTCTCGTCGATCTCTGGACTGATGGCTCTCTGCTCCCTGCCATCCGCGTCACCTTGTACGAGACGATACTAGGATTCGGCATCGGCGCTGGAACGGGTGTCGCTGCGGGGCTCCTTTTCGGTATCAACCGACTCCTCTCGCGGGTCGTGGACCCCTTCCTCGTCGCGGCGAACTCGATCCCGCGTGTCGCGCTCATCCCCTTGCTCATCCTGTGGTTCGGTATCGGGCTGGAGACCAAGGTCATCTTCGCCTCGCTTCTGGTCTTCTTCCCCGTCTTCATGAATACGTTCGCGGGCGTCCGGGACGTCGACCGCGACCTCATCGACGTGCTCCGAGTCATGGGTGCATCCCAGGTCGACACCGTGCACAAGGTTCTCATCCCGTCCGCGTTCGTCTGGGTGTTCGCAGGTCTCCGGGTCTCGATCCCGTTCGCTCTCATCGGTGCGGTGATCGCCGAGATGTTCACGTCCAACGACGGCCTCGGCTACCTCATAGCCCTCACCGCAAACCAGTACGACACGGCAGGTTCATTCGCCGCGGTCTTCGTCACCACCCTGCTCGGGGTCGCATTGACCTGGGTCGTGAGCAAGGTCGAACGGCGTGTTCTCAGGTGGCAGCCGAACAACAAGTGATGTCCGCGTCCTGAGGCACACGATCCCGAGAAGGAGTAGCCATGAAATCGCGTTTCCCCAGTCATCTGGACCCGGGCACATCGGCGCTGTCCAGGCGCCAGCTTCTCCAATGGTCCCTCATTGGCGGCATGGCCTTCGCCGCCACGCCTGCTCTGACGGCCTGTTCCGCCGACGAGGGCGGCGGCAAGATCAAACTCGTCCACGCGTCGCAGGACCCGCTCATCCTCTGGGCCGTGACCTACCTCGCCGAGGACCACGGCTACTACAAAGACGAGGGCCTTGAGGTGGAGCGAGTCCTGATGGCAGGGGGACCGCCGGCGCTCACCGCACTACTTTCGGGTGATGGCGGCGCTAACCTGTCAGGACCTGGTGAGTTGCTCGCGGCGGTCGGCAAGGGTCAGAGGCTGCGCCTGCTCATGGCGCACACGAACACCATGCCTGGCATCATCGTGATCAGCAGAGAGGTCGCGAAGAGGGTCGGCATCACCGCGGACAGTCCGCTCGCCGACCGCCAGAAGGCGCTGGGGCAGATCTCGAAGCCGCGCATCGGAATCACCGCGCCGGGTAGCGTCACCGATGGCATCGGGCGTCTCGCGATCTCGCAGGCTGGCCTCGACCCCACGACGGAGGCTCAGCTCGTTCCCCTGGGGACCGCGAGCAACTCCATCGCGGCCATGGGCAACGGTCAGATTGACGGCTTCTTCGGTTTCTCGCCAGGAGCCGAGACGGCGATCGAGCAGCTCGGCGCCGTTCCCCTGTTGATAAACCAGGCGGGCGAGGTACGTGGAGGCGACCGCTTCCAGGGAATGACGCTTCAGGCGCGAGCCAAGGACCTCGAAGCCAACCGAGAGAGCTACGAGGCACTCGTCCGAGCGGACGTCAAGGCTCTGAAATCTCTCGTGGACAACCCGGTCGAAGCAGGCAAGGCGTTAAGGACAAAGCGGTTCGGTCACCTTGGCCAGACCATCTGGGACAGGATGTGGGATCGGATCCAGGACTGTTGGGGAAACCCTTACATCACTGAGGATTCGATCGCTGCCTGGTTCGACGCTGGGCTGGTGGACAGCGGCGAGTCGGACGGTTCCGGCTTCCCCTACGACGAGGTGATCGACATGGACTGCGTGGACGCCGCGGTGAAGGCCATTGGCTGGTCGGAGGTGCAGCAGTGACCATCAGCGGGCTTCCCAAGGTCGGCATCCTCGGTGCGGGACGTATGGCGACAGGCCTCGCCACGCTGCTCGCCGAGGCAGGATACGACGTTGTCGTCAGCAGACGAGATCCCAAGCAGTCCGCGGACTATCCGGTGCCGGTGACGTCGATCGGGGAGGCCGCGAACCACGGGGACGTCGTGGTACTCGCTGTCCCACACTCCGCCGTCGAAGCCCTCGCAACGACGGTCGACGATGTGCTTGACGGCAAGATCCTGATCGACATAACCAACTCCGTCGTGTACCAGGACGGACGCATCCGCAGCGGGCTGGACCGGGAATCGAACGGCTCGTGGGTCGCAGCCAAGTTCCCCGGCTCACGCGTCACGCGAGCCTACAACCACATCCAGGACGAGATGTTGGTCAGCCGGGCGCGACGGCAGCCGGGCAACTGGGCCGTTGCCGTCGCCGGTGACAATGAGGAGGCGGTCCGTGTCACCAAGGAGATCGTGGTGGCCACCCACTATGTGCCCGTGTTTGTCGGCACGCTCGCGGAGTCGCTGGTCATCGACCCCGGTGGCCCCGTCTTCCCTCACATGATGACGCCCGCCGACCTCGGAGACCTGCTGGCCGCGGCCAAGGCCCGACCCAGCGTCACCACCTGAGCCGGGCCTGCCTCCCCGAGGGCCCGACCGGCTCCGGCACGCGGGCGCGGGGAGACGGGTCGGCGCGACCTGCTCTACCGAAGGACCAACCGGCTTGCTCGAGCCATCACCGAAAGCGAAGGCACGATGAACCAACCCGAGACGATCGCCGTGCACGTATTGGACGGTGGCCGCATCGACATCTTGGATTGGGCGATCTTCGACCCGAAGGTCGGCCCTGGGATCCGACGGACGCTCGCCAATCCCTGCTACCTCATATCCCACCCCACCGGCACACTCCTGTGGGATACCGGTCTCGGAGACACCATCGCAACTGAGGCAGGCGGCCGGCTCATCGGCGACATCGCCGTATTCCACGTCGAGACGCCACTGACCGCGCAGCTCGACCAGATTGGCATCGGGCCTGACGACATCACTTACCTGGCACTCTCGCACCTCCACGTCGACCACGTCGGCAACGTCGATCTCTTCCGCACCAACACTGTCCTCATCCAAGGCGACGAGTTCGATGCTGCCTTCGGTCAAGACGCACACGCTGATACTTCGCCGTTCGAGACACTGCGGCAGAACCCCCTACATCGTCTCGATGGCGACCACGATGTGTTTGGAGACGGAACTGTCGTCATCAAGCGGTTCCCCGGACACACGCCAGGCAGCCAGTCCTTGCTCCTGCGGCTCTCCAGTGGAGCGGTTCTCGTTTCCGGAGATCTCGCTCACAGCACGGACAACTGGGCCAACCGCGTCGTACCTACGCTCAACGTCGACGCAGTGCAGACCCGCGCGAGCATGCAGGCGGCCGCCCAGCTCATCACTGACGAGAACGCGACCCTGTGGATTCAGCACGAGGCGAGCCAGTTCCAGTCCATGCGTCGATGGCCCGAGTACTACAAATGAGCCACGCAGCCCGAGAGGTAGGCCACACCCATGAAGCACCGGACCACCCTGGAGATGGCCGACGACACAGTACCCGACTGGCCCATGCACCTGGGCGGGGAATGGATACCGTCGTCAACAGGTGCCTGGTCGGACGTTCTCTGCCCCGCAAGGCGCGACGTCGTCCTCGCGCGGGTGCCTGACGGCGCTGCGGAGGACGTGCACCGGGCAGTTCAGGCCGCACAGGCCGCGCAACCGGCCTGGGCGGCGCAGCACTTCAGCGGGAGGCAGAATGCCCTGCTGAAGATCGCCGATGCGCTCGAGCGCGAGCAAGAGTCGCTGGCCGTACTGACCGCTCAGGACACGGGCAACGCTCTGCGCCCACAAGCGCGACCCGAGGCTGCCACGCTTGTCGAACTGTTCCGCTACTTCGCCGGAGTTGCCGGCGAGTTCAAGGGAACTGTTCTCCCTGCGGGACCTGACCAACTGCAGTACACACGGCTAGAGCCGCTAGGCGTCGTCGGCGCGATCCTGCCTTGGAACTCACCCCTGATGATCGCAGGGATGAAAATACCTGCGGCGCTCGCTGCCGGTAACACCGTGGTCGTCAAGCCCGCGGAGGACGCACCGCTGACCATTCTGCGCCTCGCCGAGATAGCAAGCGAGCACCTGCCTCCAGGCGTCCTCAACGTGGTCACCGGCCGTGGCGGCGAGGTAGGCGAAGCGATCCTGCACCATCCCGGCATCGACAAGGTTTCCTTCACCGGCTCTACCCCTGTCGGCAAGCACGTCGCCACCGTCGTGGCACCGCGCATGGCTCATTTCTCGCTCGAATTGGGAGGAAAGAGCCCGAGCATCGTCTTCCCGTCAGCGGCGGCACCGGATCGCATCGATGCCACTGCGGCCGGGGTGCTGGTCGCTATGCGTTTCACTCGTCAGGGCCAGTCCTGCACCGCCGGGTCGCGTCTCTTCGTGCACGAGGATGTCTACGAGGAGTTCGTAGAGGCGCTCACGGAGCAGGTGACTCGCCTCAAGGTCGGCGACCCTCTCGACGAGGCCACCGATATGGGCGCGATCATCAACCAGAAACAGTTGGAGTCGATCCGTGCCTACGTTGAGGACGGCAAGAGGCAACCGGGGGTACGCGTGGTCCTCGACGGCACCGTCGTCGAGGACAAGCATATGAATGGCTTCTTCCAAGGTGCCACCATCCTCGCGGGAGTGCAGAACACCTGGCGCGTGGCCCGTGAGGAGATCTTCGGACCGGTGCTGGTCGTTATTCCATGGCGGGACCTCGACCAGGTAATCGACATGGCGAACGACTCCCACTATGGGCTGGCGGCTTATGTCTGGTCCTCGGACCTCGACGAGGCGCTGACGACCGCGAACCGGCTGGAAGCGGGTTGGGTGCAGGTCAATCAGGGGGGTGGACAGGGAATCGGCCAGTCGTACGGCGGCTACAAAGAGTCGGGCGTCGGACGCGAGGTCTCGTTGGAGGGCGCGCTGGAGGGCTTCACGCAGACAAAGCAGATCAACGTGAAGGTCGGAGCTCCGCGGTCGAGTGCGCTTCCTCGTAATGAGAAGGTGATCGGTTCAATTCCCGACGACCCGGCCTACCCGGTGATAACGACTGTCACCGCCGCCAGCGGCGAAGCCAGCGCGTTCAGCAGGGGTAGCGGTGACACGGAGGCAGCCGACAGTGGACCGGCGGCGACACGTCGTCGTCCACGCTCAGTTGCCCTGTAGCTACTTCGTGAGCTGGAAAACCTGCTGCAAGGTCTCGATCGCCTGAACGCTCTCGGCAGAGAATAACGGCAGTAGCCTGGCGCGCGTGATCAGACCCCTGGTCGGGCGCGGGTCCTGAGCTGCTCGAAGCCGTAGTACACAGCCAGCAGGAACTGGACGAGCAGGGTGAGGGGCGCGGAGATGAACGACAGTCCGACGCAGGCCGCGTAGAACGCCGTACCGATCGAGTAGCGCAGTACGGAGGCGCGCTGCTGGGCAGGTGTCATGTCGTGGTCGACCAGATGGCGACGCAGCACGTGCCACCAGATCAGGCTGAACGAGATCGCGGCGAGGGTGAGGTTGGTGCTGTAGACCGCGGCCGCGACATTCGCGTCGATCGTGTCGTCCAGCAGGTACTCGGCGAACAGGTTCGTCGGGAACGGGAGCAACGCCGCCCACAGCAGCAAGAACAGGTTGAGGAACATCAGCCCGCGGTCCGCTCGCTGGATCTGCCGGAACATCGAGTGGTGGTTGACCCACATGATGCCGAGGATCGCGAAGCTGGTCAGATAGGCGCCGAAGTGCGGCCACTCGTCCACCAGGGCCGGCCAGAGCCGCTCGTCGGGCTCGAGCTCGGGGATGTGCAGTTCGAGGACGAGCAGCGTGATCGCGATCGCGAAGACCCCGTCACTGAACGTCTCGATGCGCGAGGTGTCGGCGAGGTCAGACTGGGTGGCCACGGTCATCCAGTCTGACACCGCTTCAATCAGTCGGTCGACAGGCTGAGCGCGGTCCAGCTGATCGCCGGGAGGGTGACGATCAGCTTGCCGTCTTCGAGCCGGACCGACTCGTTCGGTTGCGGAGTGATCCGGTCGGGCTGCTCCGCGGAGTTGGTCGCCAGCCGGTCGTCGTCGTGCATTGTGACGGCTTCGGCGATGGTGGTCACGCCCGCGCGGCTGACGTCGACCGTGACCTCGATCGGGCCCTCGGTGGACCGGTTGACCAGGAACACCGACAGCTTGCCCTCGTCGTACGTCGCCACCGCGTCGACCGCCGTGATGTCGCCGTGCTTGGCCGTGCTGACGAATCCGTGGGCTGGCCGATGTCGCCAACCGCGTTCTACGCGGGTTCGCACTTCCCGCTCACGGGCCGTGGTGCTGCTGTGGTTCATGATCCGGCGGCCGGCCGAGTACGGGAAGGCGCGCTGGGCGCTGGCCTCACTGACCGGGTTCGCCTTGATCGGGCACATGTTCTTCCCGCTGGCGCCGCCGCGGTTGCTGCCGGGCTGGGTGGGCACCGGCGTGACCCTCGGGCAGTCCGTGTACGGACCGAGCACCCAGTCGGGGATTGCGAACCAGTTCGCCGCGATGCCGAGCCTGCATGTCGGTTGGGCGTTCATGGTCGCCGTGATCCTGATACGAGCGACGCGCTCGCGGTGGCGCTGGTTGTGGATCGCGCATCCGGCCATCACGTTCGCGGTCGTGGTGGTGACGGCCAACCACTACTGGCTCGACGGGCTGGTCGCGATCGCGCTTGGACTACCGTTGCTGCTGATCTTCGACGCCCGCCGACTATCCAGCCTCGTTGGCACCGGCTGCGAGATGGTTGCGGACGGCAACCTAGTCGGAAGCCGGTGGGCCGACCAGGAGCCCACGGTCGCGAGTTCCTCGTCGGCGTTGTCGTCTGGCGCCGCACCGATCCCGGACACATCCACCTCAACGACGACGTCTTCGCCCCCGTAGCTATTCGGCAGGCCCGGCTTCAGGGAGCGGCAGGCTAGGAGGCGGCGTCGTGGACGATGACGTGGCGGAGAAACTGGTCCAGAGGGAAGCTCGCCGGATTCCAACCGAAGCTGGTAGGCAGAGCGGCTGGCTACTAGGGCATCATTGGCCCCTTAGTTCCTTGGTCGCAGGTGACCACCGCCGTCCGCGGCCTCGACCGACCGCTGGTATAGCGGGCTTTCGATTCGCAAGACTGATCGGTCAACTGGTGCTGAACCCGGGCGTTCTGGCTTGCCTGTCCGCCGGATAACCGTCCGACTTCAGCTCATACCTCGGCCCGCCCGGCATTCCGTGCTCACCAGGCAGCGGCTCGACTGCCCGTTCGAGCTGGAACGGCCCGGGCGAACGAGGGCGACAAGTTGCCCACGGCCACAGGGTCACCTTGCCCAAGCTCAGATCAGAATCTGGCGCGCGGCGGCCCCAGATCAACCACACCGTCGTGGACATGTCCACCACGCTCACAGCCAGCAACTCGGCAGCACCCAGCGACCGACTCAAGATAAACGGCGAACTCGTCATCCTCGGCGCCGACGGCCGGCTGAGCTTCGACGCACTGCAGCAACGCCTCGTCACCAGCCCGGCCAAGGCCCGCGCCAAGGCCGCGCAGCTACCTGCCGCCTACGCGGCCTTCGACCTGCTGGCGATCGGCGGTGCCGGTACTGGTTCCCGCTGCCCGAGATGCCTGGGGACTTCGGCCGGTGCGTGACCCGGACCGGGGGCGAGGTGTGAGCACCTGGTCGGGGCGGTGTTCGGGAACACCGCCGCCAGCCACCCCACGACCACGCCGCACAGGTCAAGGATCAAGTCATCTGGCGTCCCTGCTGCCACCGCCGGCTCGAACCGCTCCAAGAACCGTGCCGATCTGTTCGGTCTGACTGCCTCCACAGGGGTCCTCGGACTCAACCAGTCCGTCCTCGGCGGGGATAGCAAGCGCTGGACCGACTCTGTCCAGTGGCGCGACAAGTACACCGCCCACCTCAACGAGGGCTGGAACTACGTACCCGACGAGGACGCCCCGACCCCGAACTGGCTGTGTGGCACGAGCGTGCAGAGGCTGCCTTCCGCATCGCGACGGTCCCCGGGGGCGAGTAACTGCCTCGCGGTCAGCTGTGGGGGTACAGCCAGCCGCGGAGCAGTCGGGTCACGCGGGGCATGACGACCCAGGTCATGAGCGGGACGGTGACGGCGGTCGTGATCGCCAGTCTGACAACGAGGGGGAACCCGTTGAGCAACGGATTGAGGATGACGACCACGAGCGTGATCAAGGGAAAGATGGTGATCCAGGTGACGAGGGCCATCTTGTAGGGCGGGGGTGGTGGAGTGCCGGGCCGGGCCGGATCGGTGAACCAGGTCTCAAGTCCGGTCAGGTACTGCCGGCGAACCGGGCCGGTCACGTGCGGCTCGGCGCGCTCCAGCCAGGCGGCATGCTCAGCGGAGTCGAGCCAGGCGCGCAGGTGCTCGGCGGTGTCGAAGCGGTAGACGACGCGGTATTCGCCCGCGGACGCGCTTTCGGGGCGGAACACCTCGACGCCCAGGTGGCCCGGGAACCGGGTTGCGGTCGCGATGATGCCCTCGAGGAACAGTTCGTAGAACTGCTCGTGGCCGGGCTTCACCCGGCGGGTCACCACAGTCGTGACCGGACCGCGGGTGCTGTCCGCCGAGATGCCGAAGCCGCCGTCTCGTCCGGCGGATCCCGGTCCGTCTCGAGCTGGCCCGTCCTGATCCTTGGCGTCCTCGTGGCTCACGCCAGTTCCTGATCCCTGAACTGGAGCAGCCCGATGGTGTTTCCGGCCGGATCGACGAACCATGCCGCCAGCGCAAAGCCGACATCGGCGACGCCGTCCACCGTCCGGAGACCGGGCTCGTCGTACTCGGCGACCTCGACGCCGCGAGCGCGTAACTCGGTGATCTCGGCGGCGACGTCGGCGACCCGCCAGCTCGCCCTCGTCTGCTGCTCGTCGGACCGCACGGTGCTCCGGGTAAGCACCAGCCGGCTGTCCCCGCCGCAGCCGAACGTGACGAACTCCTCGGTCTCGATCAAAACCTCGAGCCCGATCATGTCGCCGTAGAACCCCTTCGCGACCGCGAGATCAGTGGCTGTGAGCATCACGTCGATCGGGCACTTCGCGAGCATGGGATCTCCTTTCGCCGGTCATCGACCGGGTGGACTGCGGTGCGGACCGGCTCATTGGCCCAGGGCCTTGATGACCAGCCGTGCGGCAGCGACTCCGGAGTACTGCTGCTGCCCGGTAATCAGCAGACCGTCCCGGCACCGCGTGCGGCCGGAAACGGCAGCACGATGAAGTTGCTCTCCGCGATGGCCCGTGCCTGGTCCTCGATGCGGAATGGCTGGATCCGCTGTCCGACGTACTCGTCGGAGTAGTCCTCCTCCGAGTTGGCGAAGCCGGTCCAGGTCTTGCCCTTGACCAGCAGGTCGCCGTCGGGGAGCCGGGCCTTCAGCAGCATGGAGGTGGCGTGACACACCACGGCCGTGACCTTCCCGGCCTCACAGAACGACACGACCAGGTCATTGCACTCGCTCGTCCTGGTGAACTCCCAGTACGGGTGGCTGAGCTCGGCCCACCAAAACCCGATCGGCCATCCGGTCTGGCCGGATATGGCCGGATTGGAGGCCAGCAGAAGGATCCGGCGGCTTGTCAGTAGATTAACGGTGCCTGTCACGTGGAGACGCTATACGGGATCAGGCGTCCTCGTAATGTACGTTCTTGCGATCGACGCGTAGGTGCCCGGGGAGACGCCGACATGCCGCTTGAAATGCCGGCTGAAATGGCTCAGGTCGAAAAAACCGGTCTCGCCGGCGACGCGGCTCACGGGCAGGCCTTGCAGGAGCAGTCGCTTGGCGCGTGCGATGCGCAGCTGGAGTTGGTATGCGTGCGGAGGCATGCCCACCTCCGTGTGGAACAGCCGCGCCAGGTGGAACGGGCTCAAGCCCACCAGCTCAGCCAATCCGTCCAGCGTCACGTCCTCGGCGTAGTTGTCGTCCAGGTAGGCACGCGCGAGCAGCGCTGCCCGGCGCGACACCGTCTGCGACTCGCGATCTGTTCGTACGTGGGCGTGACGGCCCACCAGCGCGACCAGCATCGCCAGCAGATCGACGTCCCGGCCGAGTTGCGACCCATCAGCGAACCCGGTGTGCAGTTGCTGGTACCGCACGGCGAGTTCGGGATCGCGAAGTACCGCTTCGGCGAAGAACGGCAGCCCTCCCCGCCGGTCACCACCG
The DNA here is from genome assembly GCA_963748245.1 of uncultured Actinomycetota bacterium. GTDB lineage: Bacteria > Actinomycetota > Actinomycetes > Propionibacteriales > Kribbellaceae > Kribbella. The sequence goes on from CAVVIA010000001.1 coordinate 894,034, forward strand.
ATCGCCGCCGCTACGTCTCGGAGCCGGTCCGGACCGACGTACAGCACCTGGTACCTCGTCGTCATCCGACGGTCGTCGGGTTCCTCGGTCGCATGCACCTCGTCCGGCATCAAGACGCTGAGGCTGCCAGGCGGCACGACAATCCATCCGCCCCGATACCTATACCTGCTCGCCGACCCGGAGGCGAGGCAAAGCTGGTATTCCGCGTGGGAGTGGCTAGGAGTCGCACCCGCAGGGCCCGGAGGGTAGCGGTACCACTCCACGAGCACGTTGCCATCCTGGTGAGCTCGGACATCGTACGTGGCGCCACCGGGGGGCGGCCGACGCCGACCTCCTGTGCGGTCGACCATGGCCCAATGTTACGGGCGTCCCGCCGCCGGTCAATCGCGTCTGCGGGTCGATCAGACAGCCGCGTCAAAGCCTCGGCCTCGGAGTCGCCGACGTCGAGGCGAGGAACTCCCGGGACGTCGACCCCGCGGATGGGCATCGGCCAATATCCTCATCCCGTTACGCCGGCAACGAGGGAGTGGACGTGACTGATGGCGCGATCTCCGTAGGCATCCTGACACCGCATCTGGCCGCGGGGCCGGAGGTGGAGCTCCCGGCCATCGCGCCTGGGCGGGTGGCGACTCAGGTTGCGCGCATCTCCGCACCCGGCGTTGCCGCGAGCAGCGGCGGAACGCCGCGGCCGGCCGGCCTGCGCGATCTGGCCACGCCCGATGCGCTGGAGGCGGCGGCGGGTGCCTTCGCGCCCGGATCCATCGATGCCATTGGGTACGCCTCAACGAGCTCGGCGTACACCCTTGGCTTCGACACCGAATCGGCGATGGTCGTCGAACTCTCGAGGCGGCTCGGGCTGCCGGTCGTGTCGACCTGTCGTTCAGCCGTACAAGCTGTGCGGATGCTGAAGGTCGAGCGGTTGGCACTCGTGCATCCACCGTGGTTCGACGACAAGGTCAACGAGTTGGGCGCGTCGTATTTCGCGAGCCAGGACGTCACGGTGATCATGTCGGCCTCGGCCGATCTTGCCAACGACCCGAGTCGAATCGAAACCGAGGCCCTCGTCGAATGGGTCACCCGCAATGTCCCGGACAACGCCGAGGCGATCTTCTTCGGTGGCAACGGGTTTCTGGCGGCCGGGGCGATCGACCGGTTGGAGACGACCCAGCGGGCCGTTCTCGAGTCGAACCAGGTCCTGCTCTGGTCGATTCTCGAAGCGATCGGTGAGCCGCTCGACATCCAGGGCTACGGGCGACTGCTCGCTCCATAGGGACGTGGCGGCGTGCGCTGCCTAGGAATCGCAAGACACAGTTCGGAGCGGCACCGTGGTCGACGCGGGCCGCAAGCGAGCTACGCGCGACCGGCATCAGCATCGGTGCGCAGAATGCGTTTGGCCCTGGCGCGCTATCGCCCCAACAGCTAGAGATCGCACGGCTCGCCGCTGCTGGGCTGACGAACAAGGAGATCGGCGAGCGGCTCTTCCTGTCGCCTCGCACGATCAGCACTCATCTCTATCAGGTGTTCCCCAAACTGGGCATTACGTCGCGCGTAGCGCTGCGCGACGCTCTGCAGGGCTCGCCTGACGACAAGATGGCCCCTCTCGAATAGGCGTCACTCGAGGTCAAAGGCGCCTCCACCCGTTACACGCCGGGCCGCCGAGACGCCTGGATGAAGGTGAATTCTGTCGGGGTCGCGGTGTTCGACGAGTTCACCCGTGTGACATGCGACCAGGTCAGTAATGGTTCGCGGTGAGCTTGACTGTGAGCGACACCTGTCGGACACGCTGCGGACGACAATTTGCTGTCACGCCGCGAGGTCACCTGTGCGTCGTCGCGATGGCGCGACTAAGAGCGACAGGCGGTCGTGCCAGTCGGCGTCCTTGCGCCACGCGATCTCGCGATCGAGCGACGAACGAGTAACCCCGCGACCCTCAGGACCTTCGGCTGATTCAAGGTGTTTCACCAGCGATGAGCCACCCGATGGACAGCACCGGCAGGCCAAGTGTTTGAGCAGCATCCGGCTGGCTCACCCAGTCTTCTGCCGCAGCCTCCGATGGCGCGTTCGACCAGCCTCGCGGGATCCGCGGATACCCGCGCTTCTTTGCGTCGACCAACGCGCACCTCCTCGACTGACATTCGCTACCCCAACGGTGTGGCCCAAGTACATCGCCAAGCGCTCCGCATACGTCCGGATCGGCCGCGTAGCGTGGTCAGGCCTCTGAGTGCTCCAGGGCGTGTCGGTAGGACTCGAAGGCGATCGGGTCCTTCACCGGATCCGGACGGTTGGCTTCGTTCAGGGTGGCGGCGCGGGTGATCCCGCCAAAGACGCGATCAACGGCGAGTGCGGAGTCCTCGGCGGAAAGAGAGAACTCACGCGCGACCGCAGTCTCCAGTTCGAGCCCGGAGACTCCCCGCGCACTGGCGGCGAGCGTGTAGTTGACGACGTCGGCCACGTCGCGCCCTGACGGCAGGGCCACCGACATGTCGTCCGACCACACGAGCGCCTCGGACGCCTTGGTCGCCTGATCGAGCGGCTTCGAGGGTTTGATTCGAGACAGCCACATTCTGGCTTCGTCGTCGGGTAGTGGAGTGGCCTCGACACTCGCGCACAGGAGCGGGTACGCGCGGCCGGAGTCCCAGCCGCGTTGGTAGGGAGGCGGGTCGAGAACGATGACGCGCACGCCGTCGATCAGCGGGATCTCATCGGGCCGGCCTTCGTTCCAGATCCACGCTCCCACGCCGTCAACGAGGTTGAACTGGCCGGTGAGACCGCCTGCCGGGGCGAGGTCTCCAGAACCATCGGCGGCCGCGAGCATCCCTGGCGTCGGCGCGGCGGGCAACCCTGAGGTGTCTCGGCGACGGAGGACGCCTCGCCGCGCGACCGGAAGCAGCGGGATGATGTGAGCCGCGAGAAGTGTGTGGAGTTGGAAGTTGTCGGACACGCCCGAGATCGTGACGCGGAAGGCAGTGCCTGTGGGGCGGTGCAGCACGACCAGCGGCTCGTCGTCGAGAATGCGGAGCAGCCCAACCAGCCATGGGGCAAGGCCCGGAAGGTCGTCCTCCGCGGCGATCGCTGCCGCCGTTAGCCGCTCCGATGGGGCAGCGCACGCCGGACGTCGGCGCGCTGGCCGAGGAACAGGACGGGTTGCACCCAGGACTCGGCATACATCCAGGAGCGAGCGACGGCGCCTGGGTCGTCGATCCGGGAGGCTGCTGCCGCGACGAACTGCTCGTATTCGCGCTCACCGCACTCCGCTCGCTCTGGGACTGCTCCGACAAGCTCCTCGTAGAGTGCCACGAACTGCCGCGTGCCCTCCAGAGCCCGGCACGCGTGCTCAACCAGGGTGTCGAGAACCGGCGTGGCATCCCCGTCCATGCCAATCAGGGAACCGAGGTACTGCGCGAGCGGTCCGCCCAGGGACTCCGGCGCGTCGGTGAGTACGGGTGCGAGCAACGTGACCGCTGCGTCGAGGTCTTGCCGCGATGCCTCGTGGACCCTGTCCGCGAGGCGCTGTCCGGCCGCGAGGAACGCTTCCGGGTCCTTACCTCGCGCCGCCGCAGCGATGTCATTGACGATGGTTTGCAATGCGTCTGGGAAAGCCACCGCGCGAGCGTACAGGCCACGCGTCAAAGCGGCGCTCTCTCACGACCGGACAGCAGGTGACTGCGGCGCACGCCTAGCACCATCACGCCGCCTCACGACGAGCACCGCTGCCGCTGTCGGTGAAGCACTGAACTGCCGAATCGAGTGTGTTGGCCGTGCATGGCTGGTAGAACTTCTGCGGGTGGCTTCGATGGAGGGTGACAGAACATGACAGTAGAACGCGCGGACCTCCCGAGCAGTTCTCGTACGGCCCCAGCTCGACGGACGACGCCTGCACCCGTCACGGCACTGTTCCTCGCGCTACTGCCGGTGACGTGGGTAGCGTTTGACCTCCTTGCACTCGAACTGTTCGGCGCGAGCGACTCCGCCATGGGGTCACTCCTGTTCGCAACGCTCTTGAGCTGGGCAGTGGTCGGCGCAGACTCTGCGGCGCTACGCAGAGCGGGCGTACAGGTCTCGGCATGGTGGGGCATCCTGCTTCTCCCCGTCTATTTGATCCTGCGTACGAGGCGTGCGCGCAGTTCGCTAGCAGTCCCTGCTGTGTTCTTTGCTCTCGCGGTGGCATACCTCGTCTTCGCCGATCGCATCCTGGACGGGCTCGACCTACCCTGACCTCGGTCGCAAGCGCAACGAAGGCGGCAAAGAGTCCCCCCGACCGCCTGCCTGCGTCGAACTCCCGCAGGTCATCTCTACGTCGACTCTGCGCGGACGAGAGCCGCGCACGAGTCGCCAGGAAACGTCCGGAGTAGATCGGCCAGCTCTTCGATCCGCAGAATCGTGAGGCGACGATCACCGCGCTGGTCGCCGCGGACGAAACGTCCGAGAGGCAGCTTGGTCGGGCGCGAGAGTTGCAGGGTCGTGTCGCCGCAGCCGAGGCTGCGATGGAGCGGTTGCGTCGGGCACTCGACGCGGGGTGGGATCCGGCCGAGCTGCGGGAGCAGTACAACCTGGCAGTGAGGGAGAAGCGTGCGGCGGAAGCTGCTCTTGCGGCGGCCTCACGGGACGACGAGGGCCTGAGTCGACGTGAGATCGAGACAATCATCGACGGCCTCGGCGATATCGGGCGAGCCCTCGACCGGGCCGAAGCTGCAGATCTCGCAGACCTCTACGCCTCGCTGCGATTGTCGCTGACGTAGCACCACGCCGAGCAGACTGTCGACGTGGAGGTCGAGCCGTTGGCCGACCGTGTGGTTGAGTACCGTGTCCGAGGAGGAACACGCACCTTAACCACACGCCTCGACCTCGACCCGCAACCACTCGGACGGACCCCGTAACCCGCTGATTCCCAACTGAGGATGATCAGCGTTTGCCGATGATGAGTGAAAACTCTTGCTGGCAAGGGATTCGGGGCTGGCGTGGTCTCCATCCGAGCGATGTCTCCGGGCGCCCCCAAGTGACGGGCTGCCCAACGGGGGGGATTGGGGAGTTCGAAGTGTACGAGCGGTGACATCCGGGGAGGTCAGGCAAGGTAACTGGTGATCTCCGAAGGGATCGTGAAGTGGCTGGCTCTGACGCCGCGCCGGTAGGTGGCGTTCAATGGATCTGGAGTCACGGTGGCGAGCAGGCCTTCGATCATCATTTCTCCGCACTGCGCCGCGGCGGCCTCGTGAGGCCTCGGAGCGTTCGCCGTTGGTCGAATCGACTACGCCGAACACCTCGAGGAGAGAAGTTGGCGCGTAGTCGGGCGGCCTTCTTGGTCGAGGCGTACGACTATGTGCTTGTCCCATCGTTCGTCGGCGTGCGGATGGTCGGAACGCCAGTGGCAGCCGCGGCTGTCTTGTCGTGCGGTCGCCGCGACGACGACAGCCCGCGCCACCGTCGCGAGCGGTCCGGTGCCCATGGTGTCGAGCTCGTCCGCGGCGGCGTTCAGACCGGCGCCGTCGCGACGGATGCCGGCGTACCTGCTGAGGATCGCGCGAATCCGCTCCGGTTGACGATCATCGCCGAGCGTGAGCTCACGGGCGCGGCCGAGGTCCTTCGCGGGGAGGTCGAGGGTCAGGGCCGTTGCGACGCGTCGCCCGAAGACGAGTCCTTCCAGCAGGCTGTTCGAGGCGAGCCGGTTGGCCCCGTGTACGCCGGTCGCGGCGACCTCGCCGACTGCGTACAGGCCGGGTACGTCGGTTGCGCCGTTCCGATCGGTCCGAACGCCGCCGCACAGGAAGTGTTCGGCCGGCGCGACCGGGATCTGCTCGGACAACAGGTCGACGCCGATGCGTGCGCACGAGGCCAGTACGGTCGGGAACCGCTTCCGGAGTACGTCCGGCGCGACATCTGTCGCATCCAGCCAGACATGGTCTGATCCGTCGCGGCGCATCGTCGCCTCGATCGCCCGAGCGACGACGTCTCGCGGCGCCAGGTCGGCTCGTGGATGCCGTCCGGCCATGATCCGACGGCCGTGGACGTCGCGCAGTACGGCGCCTTCACCTCGGACAGCCTCGGTGACCAGGGGCAACTGACCGCTGGTCTCACCGGTGTGGAGCGCGGTCGGGTGGAACTGGACGAACTCCATGTCCACCAGCGACGCGCCGGCTCGCAGCGCCAAGGCGATCCCGTCACCACGCACCGTACCGCGGCCGCTGGGCGCTTCCCGGCGGCGGGGTCGAGCCCACAGAGCGGCTCCGGGACGCCATCACCGGGCACCTTGCGACGAAGGTCGAGGTGCGCGACGTCGCGCACCTCGAACAGTTGGCCACGCACAGTGCGATCGATCGTGATCCGCGGGCCCGCGTGCTGGCGACGGGCTATCTGGGCCTTGTTCCGTCCGACGTACAGCCGAAGCTTCCGTCCGACACGCAGTGGCACCCCGTCGACGACCTGCCGCGGACCGCGTTCGATCATCACTACTTCATCGATGCCGCGGTCGCGCGGTTGCGCGCGAAACTGTCGTACACGAACATCGGTTTCGCGCTGGCTCCGCTGGAGTTCACCATTGCGGAGCTACGTGATCTGTTCGGTGCCGCACTCGGCTACGCGCTCGGCGCCACCAATCTCACCCGCGTCCTGACCCGCAGGCACGTGATCGACCCTACCGAACGGCGAGCCAGCCCCGGCCAGAGCGGCGGCCGTCCTGCGACCGTCTACAAGTTCGTGGCACGCGAGCTGACCGTCACCGATCCGTTCGCAGTACTCCGCCCACCACGCTGACGCCGGCGTAGAAGACCCTGGACCAAACCACCGTTGTCGCCGGTCGCCGCAGGCGAAGATCGTGCGGTCACGTCAGCCGGCGCATCCGGCGATCGTGTCCGTTGAGACGTTTGCCGCCGCGCAGCTTCCGATCTGCGGCGCGCGGCCGGGGGGTCGACGCGGCACGCAGTCCAATCCCGTGTCGGCGCCGGTGATGTCGAGCGGCTGCTTTCGCGCTGCTCGTGGCGAGTGACCATCAGTACGGCGGAAAGCTCACCATCGAGACTCAGGCGTCTGCTCTGGCTGGTGAAGTGCTCGCGCTGCAGGCGCGGGGGACTGCGAGTCAACGTATTCGGAGTGCGCTTTATGGCTGCGCGGCGTCGTTCACGTCGAGTGCGATGTGGGCGGCCATCGATGGTCGCCGGTTCGATACCGCGCAACGGCATTTCGATCGCGCAGCAGGCCTGGCCACGATGTCGGGCGATCCAGCTATCCAATTCAGGATCTGGTCGCACGCCGGCAGCCTCTGCGGATCGCGACTGGCCGCGGACCCGCACTGACGCGATCCGGCGCCGGATGGCTCGGCCCGGGATGCGATCTCGAACAGCCCGAGATCGTGGTCGTTCGTGGATCCGTCCGACTGCACCTGATGATTTGACGGCAGTCGGTTCGCGGGGCTTAGCTGCTGTAGATCCGATCTGGCGTTACCAGCACTGCGGCACGTCGCTGCTCCGCCATCACCCGGTCGTACTCGTCCCAGTCGTCGTGCTGACCGCCGGCGGCGAGAAAGATGTCCCGCAAGAGTTGCGGTAGTCGGTCCGCTGCGAGCCATGGCTGTGGGTCGTCGAGTCCGACGATTTCCGCCCGTCCTTCGACCGTGGCCCAGTGCCACCCCTTGCGGAAGGTCGCGGACACCTGCGGCCGGGCCTTGAGGTTCATGAGCTTGACGCGCCCATAGGTCACGAAGGCGAGCACCTCCTCACCGGTGGCGGGATGTGGCAGGACCCCGGCGTTCACGACTGAAGCCTGGATAGTGGCATCAGCTCTGAGGGTGGAAACCACTGCGAGCCCGCTCTCTTCGCGGGCCAGCGACGCGGCCTCGGTCAACGTCGTCATTCGTCCTCCTCGGCTGCCCGGCTTGAACAGCCGGATCAATTGCGGCCGGCCATCCTTGTCCGCCCAAGGCAATCAAAGAGTCACCGGAACATTGTTCGACGGTACGGCGTGACTTCGAGAACGTGACCTTCGAGGACGACGTACAGCCGGGCAGCGGAGGCGACGCTACTTCTACCTCCGCTTCCGGGGAGGAGCACGAGAAGGGCTCTGGTTTGTGTCCGCCGCTGTGCTCCTGTCGGTCACAGCAATTGGCTGACGACGCCGTATTCCTTCGCCTCGTCATTCCTTCGCCTCGTCCGCGCCGAGTACACGGCCTGCCTCGAGGTCTGCGGCCACTTCCTGCGCGGTAGGTCCGGTCGCACGCACAACCAGGTCTCGCAGTCGCGCCACCTGGCGTTCGTGCTGGTCGGCCCGCCTCCGGCAGACGCTGATGGCGCTGGCCGCGGGTCGGGTGATGGGTGAGCACAAGCCCCGGGGATGCTTCGCTGTACTCCTGCAGGGTCGTGTCCTGGTCCGTGCCGGCGACGCGGAGATCGAGCTCGGTCCAGGTGACCTGGTCGCCGTGCCGCCTCAAGCGCCACGACGTCGAAGCCCTCGAACCGTCCGTCCGCCTGCTCACCGTCGCCTTGCACCGAACCCATGCCGCGCGCCGCACCAAAATGGCCGTGGTCTGGAGGTGACCGGCATCTGACGATGGCATTGTAGGTTCGGAGCGGGAAGAGGCGAGGACCATGGCCGCGACCATGCGGTGGAAGATCGACCCTGCTCATTCGGCCATCGACTTCTCGGTGCGGTACCTGGTCGCGCGCGTACACGGCCGCTTCACCGGGCTGCAAGGCCAAGTCGTACTCAGGGACATGCCGGACGGCCAGACACTGGAACTGACCTCGTTCGACGCTACCTTCGACGTCACCAGCTTCGATACCGGCGCCCCGCCGCGCGACCAGCACGTCACCGGCCAGGCCCTTCTCGACGCCGCGGCACACCCGGAGGCCAAGGTCCGCCTGGTGTCGGTGACAAGGACGTGGCACCCCGCTACCTGATCACGGTGGAGCTGACCCTGCGCGGATTCACCCGCACAGTGGATCTGGTGGTCGAGACCGCGGGTCCGATCACCGACGTCTACGGCATCCCGCGCGTCGGCGCCACCGCCACCGGCCGGCTCCGACGCAGTGAGTTTGGCATCAGCGCCTTCCTGGGCGCCATCTCCGACGATGTCGAGTTCACCGTCAACGTGCAAGCCGTGCCCGCCTCCACCCCAGACGACCAACTCCCACCGGCGAAGTAGGAGGATGAGATGACTTCGAACACATACCCGACCGTGCGGCTCACCCGGGAGCGCGCGGCACTCGTGCTGGTGGATCACCAGGTCGGCCTGCTGCTCGGCGTACACGACCAGGACCAGGAGCAACTGCGCCGCAACGTGATCGCGCTGGCCAAGCTCGCTGCCACATATCAGCTGCCGGTGGTCGCCACCACCAGCGCCGACGACGGCCCCAACGGCGCGCTGCTGCCCGAACTGGCCGAGCAGCTGCCCGGCGTCGAGGTGATCCGCCGGCCGGGCGAAATCGATGCCTTCGACAACGCCGCGTTCGCCGCTGCGGTCAAGGCCACCGGCCGCGACCAGCTCATCGTGGCCGGGATCAGCACCGACGTGTGCGTCACGTTCGCCGCACTGTCCGCGGTGGCCTCCGGAAGCTGGGCGGATCATGCATCAGGTGGACAAGGCAGTCGAGTGCTCGCCTCGCAGTGCGAGGACGACGTCGGCGACGTCACGCACCGACTCCTCCACGCGGTAGACGTGGCAGATCGAGCGGGCCAGCTCGCTGGCCATGAACCGCTCCATCGACGCGGCGGAGTCCCAAACGTAGACGCCGCCGTACTCACCGCTCTGGAAGCGGAGATAGTACTTCTGCCGTAGCCCGGGGATGGCAAGGTACTCGGGCGCACGGACCTGGAAGAGCTCTGTGATGCGCTCGTCCGGCAGCGCCGACCGGAAGCGGACGATCTGGATGACCATGGTTTTCCTCCCGGGTGGTTGCGACATCAGCCTGACCGCCGCTCCTGGACCCGGCCTGGAGTCCCGCTGGATCAGCCGGCGGCCGTACGCTTCGAATGTGGAGTACGAACTGCTCGGCCACCTGCGAGTGCTCGACAAGAACGGCGCCGAAGTACAGCTGTCGGCACCCAAGTTGCGGACCTTGCTTGCTCTGTTGCTGGTGAACCGTGGTCGTCCCGTCAGCGTTGACCGGATCGCTGACATTCTGTGGGGCGAGGTACCGCCCCACTCCGCTCCCAACCTGGTACAGGGCTACATACGGGACCTGCGCCAGCGTCTCGGCGCCCAGGAGGTCACGACGGTGACGGGAGGATACCGGCTCGACGTCGGGCGGGGGTCGGTTGATACGGAGCGCTTCGAGGATCTGGTCCACGCCCGTAGGCATGAAGAGGCGCTGGCGCTCTGGCACGGAGCGGCCCTTGAGGAATGGGCCGACCAGCCCTGGGCGCGGGCAAACGCAGCGCGACTGGAGGAGATGCGCCTTTCGGCCGTGGAGGCCCGCTTGGCCCAGGAGATCGACGCGGGTCTGGCATCCGCGGCGCTTGCTGAGCTCGCGGCGCTCGTCGAAGGCTACCCCTTACGCGAGCGGTTGCGCGTCCTATTGGTTAAGGCTCTCTACGCCGTCGGCCGGCAAGCTGACGCGCTCGCGGCGTACACGCGAGCTCGCCGTTATCTCGCTGACGAGGTAGGGCTGGAACCGGGACCCGAGTTGCGTGCGATGGAAGCCGCCGTACTGGCGCAGGACTCCTCCCTGTTGACCGCGCCGACCCGCTTCGCGGCGGCTCCACCGGTGCCGGTGACCCCGCTGGTCGGCCGCGACAGCGACCTTGCCACGCTGCGGACAGCACTGACGATGGCTCGACTCGTGACGTTGTCCGGACCGGGCGGGGTTGGCAAAACCAGACTCGCGGTCGAGGTCGCGGCTGCGCCACCCGCACACTACGGGGCGGTGTGGTTTGTGGAGCTCGCCCCTGTCCTGGCCAGCGGTGTCGCCACGAGTGTGACTCGGGCACTCCAGTTGGCCGAGTCCCCCGGGCATGAGATCGATCTCATGTGCGACTACCTGTCCCGGCGACGAAGCTTGCTTATCCTCGATACCTGCGAACACGTCATCGAGGCGGTGGCGGTGCTGGCGACCCGCCTGCTGTCACGCTGTCCGGACCTGCGGATCCTCGCGACCACCCGCCAGCCGATGCGGGCTCCGGGGGAACAGATCGTTCAACTGAGCGGGCTCGACGAGGCCGCGGGCGCTGAATTGTTCACATCACGTGCCTGGGCGGCTAACCCCGCGGCCGAGCTCGACACCGACGGTGTACGGGCCATCGTCACCAAGCTGGAGGGTGTTCCGCTGGCGCTCGAGTTGGCTGCGGCCAGGATCGCCTCACTATCGCTACAGCAGCTCATCACGAGCCTGGGCCAGCCGCTCGATGCGCTCGCGGGCGACGCGCTCGCGGGTGACCCGAGGCATCGCACAATGCGGGTCGTCATCGGCTGGAGCTACGACCTACTTGACCCACCAGATCGGGAAGCGTTCGCCGCTCTGTCGGTGTTCGCCGGATCCTTCGACCGTGAGGCCGCCAGCGCAGTTGTGGAAGACGACGCGTCGGACGCGGTCGACCACCTGCTCGGGCGCTCGCTGCTCACGAGGGATATCGACCTGGTCGGCCAGGCTCGCTACCGCTTCCTCGATCCGGTGCGACACTTCGCCCAAGAAGCGGCGACACCGACAATGCGCGAGAGCGCCCGTCGGCGACACCTCGAGTACCACACGCGTCTCGCGGCACGAATCAACGGCCGCATCCAGACAGCGGAGGCGACGGCGTGGGCTGCAGTCGCTCGCGCCTGCGCCGAAGATCTGCGAAGGACCGCCACGACCGCTATCTCCGAACACTCGGCATCCGCGGGTCACCTCGTTGCGTACATGTACTGGCCTTGGTTCCTTGACGGCCAACTCTCAGAGCTCCGATCGTGGGCGAGTGCCGTCCTCGGCGCCGAGACTGATCCTCATATCCGAGCCCGCCTGCTGCGGATTCTCGCTTCAACGGCTCTCGCCCAGGGAGATGCGGCCATAGCCGTTGACTATGCGCGCCGGCAGCTCGACGCCGCGACAGCCCTGCAGGACCTGGAGCTTGTGGCTCTGGCCCAGAACCTGCTTGGGATGGCGGCCTGGGCACGGGGCGACTATCCCGCCGCTAGTGAGCACCACCTCGCTGCGATCGGCAACGCACGCGACTGCGGCCGGCCGTGGGTACTTGCCCTCGTCACGGCGCTGGCCGGGCGGACCGCACACGCGAGCGGAGACCGGGAGGCTGGCGAGGGGTTGCTTCGGGATGCTGAAGCCCTTGCGGAGGAGATCGGTGAACCGATGGTGTTGGGAAGCGCCCTGGATTACCGAGCGCACGCGGAGTTCGCGTTGGGTCGCACCACGGATGCGGCCGCCTTGGCGTCGCGGAGCCTCGCGGCGTACCAGAGCATCGGCTATCAGGAGGGGCTCGCCTCGGCCGGCACGTTGGCGGCTCAACTCGCTGTCTTGGCTGGCAATCACGAACGGGCGGAGACGCTGCTGGATCAGGCGCTCGACGTGTCCCGGCGCCTGCGACATCTCGGCGGTACGGCGTCCGTCCTGGAGGCGATGGCCGTGCTCGACCACGACCGAGGCGATCACCAACGAGCCGGCCTACACCTTGACGAAGCCCGCGCCCTCAGGCGGCAGACCGGAACCGTCCCCTCTCCGACTCTGCGCGATCAACTCAGCCGTGTTGAGCGGTCACTCGCCCTCGAACGATGAACGCGGTCCTGCATCGATGCGTTTGTCCCTGAGGTTCCCGACTCCTCCTTCGGTCAATTCGTACCCGTTCGATCGGACCACCGCGTGATCGACGCTAGCCACCCGCTCGTCGGGCAGGCCATGAGCGGCGACATCCTCGACGCCTGCGCCGCCAGTCGGGCACGCTTGACCCATGCCCACACCAACCGGCGCTGTTGCCGCAACTCACACAGTCGGCAGGCGCCCCACGCCTCGGGCAATCTCCGCTCGGCGCTATGGCGGCTCAATGGCGTGGGCGTCTCGCTGCTGAATGCCGACAAGTACACGCTCGCGATACGGGATCAGATCGCGATCGACATAGATGCGGTCGACGCATGGGCGGCCCGGCTTATCAGCGGACACCCGGTACCGGCGGACCTCGTGGTGATGCCGTGTGGCGTCGACGCTGTAGAACTCCTGCCGGGGTGGTACGACGAGTGGGCGCTCATCGAGCGTGAACGCGTTCGGCAACGACTTCTGCACGGCCTTGAGGCTCTGAGTAGGCACCTGATCGTCGAGGGCCGCTGCGCCGAAGCGGTCGAGGCCGCGAGCTATACGGGTTACGCGACCTATGGCCGTTGGCATAAGGTCGAGGAGTTGCTCGACCCAGATGACGTTGCCGCCGGGCACGTCGTACGGTTCCGGAGGTCGCCGCAGGCGAAGATCGTGCGGTCACGCGAGCCGGCACATCCAGCGATCGTCTCTGTGGACACCTTCACCGCCGCGCAGCTCGAGCAGCGTCGGCGTCGTAGGGGTGGCGAGCGAGGCTGGTCCTCCATGGGGCGGACGCGTCAGGAGAAGAAGCGGGTGTACACGCTGCGCAGCCGCATCAAGTGCAGCATCTGCGAGCGGAAGATGGAGGGCGCGGCTCGGCGGCAGGTCGTGATCTATTACCGGTGCAACGCGCGAACGCTCGTGCCGGGTTCCGCTACCGCGCTTGCTCACCCGCCTCAGATCTACCTTCGTGAGGATCTGGTGATGCCTGCTCTCCGGCGGGTCTCGACAGCAGCAGTAGCGAACGTTCTTGGAGCGCCGCCAGCCTTCGAATGTTGCCCATCCACGCCAGGACGTGACCAGGACGCCGACAACGTATGCGCCGACGAGCGCTGTCGGCGCGTGCCAGCCGAGACCTGACCTGTCCTGTCCTGCCGGAATCCCAGCTCGAATAGGACAATGGCCAAGCTCGCGGCCGCGCCGAGAAACAGGATCGAGAGTCTGCGGCTACGGACAAGGTCACGAATGAACGCCGTTCGAAACTCTTTCCTGATCGTATCGTTCGAGAACGATCGGGCGAAGACGGGCCCCCGTGATCCATGATGTCGCGCTTGGGCCGCGGCACCTGGCCGTGCTTTCCCTCGATCCTCTCGGTGTGAAGGAGCTTCGTGCCCCAGAATGTGTTGCGTTGGATGATTCGGAGGCCTCCATGTCCGGGGGTGAACACGGTCGTGCGGTCCAGGTCATCGACCGACAGCGTCGACCTTCGGCCGCAGCGTTTGCATTCCCATCCGCCGACGGATCCAGCCGTCATTACTCCCTACCTCTTCTGACCACAGGCGAGACATTGAGCCAGGCGGGCGTTTCGTCGGACACGCCTCGACCACCATCGACCGCTGTCTGACTTGATGTCGGCACCATCACCGCCGACCGCGATCGGGATCGCCGCAAAGGTCAGCAGGAGAAGCAAGAAGATAGGCAGTGCGGCCCTGACGATCATCGGATGGTCAGCGAGCCAGCGTGGCTCCTCTGTGAACTGGCTTACGAACCCCAGGCCAACCGACGCACAGGTCGCGATGATCGTGCTTGCCGGCACGAGATTTCGCGAGCTCTTCGGAACGCTCATGGGCGGGATACGGCCAAACTCGAGACCATTCCGCACTCATGCCTTTGGTGCCCTCAGGTGGTAGACCTCAAGGCTCGTGGACAGGGCGGGGGTAGTTGTTCCGATCGTGCCGAAGGTCCGGGCATGACCGGGACCGACGTCCCTTTCGCTCGATGGGAGGAAGGGACGGGCTGTGGTGAAGGCGTCGTGCGGTGGGGGATCAGAGGCTGGTGGTGGTCTGCATGTCCGGCAAGAACGTTGTTGTAGGCATCGACGGCGCACCGGACTGCGAGAATGCGATCCGCTGGGGCGCCGCCGAGGCCGCGGCGCGGGGAGTCACGCTGCGCTTGGCGCACGCGTTTGTGTGGCCGATGTTTCGTGGTGTTCCACTTGGGTCGAGTGACATTGCTCCGGGGTTGCGGGTGCGCCGGTTGAGCCACCACACCTCCCGGTCTCGTGCCAGCCGCCGCACTGGCCGCGCTGGAACCGGAGGTCCATGCCCTGAGGTGGGTGATGGTGGGTGGTCAGGCCCGGCTGGAAGACCAACGGTTGCCCGGCGCCGACGCGTAGGAATGGCGTCCCGCCGATCAGCCGGGTGCCATTGCCCTCACTCATCGAGCGTCACCTCCTGTGAACCGCGCCAGTTCGGATCCTGGCGTGAGCGCTGCGCATCCTTTGCGGGCGCCGCCTGGTAGGGCGGTCTGGGTTTCTGTCCTGGCTGGACTCGGCGTCAGGCCAGGGCGAGGAAGAGTTTCTCCATCTTTGCTACGTCGACGTCACTGTCCTCTTCGGTGAGGCAGTGTTGCAGGCCGGTGCTCACGATGGCGTAGCCGGCGCGTGAGAGCGCCTTGTTGACGGCGGCGAGCTGCGTGAGGACGGACTCGCAGTCCGATCCTTCTTCCATCATCTTGATGACGCTGCCGAGGTGCCCGTGGGCGCGTTTCATGCGGGTGACGATCGGCTTGATCTCGGTGGGTTCGAGGTCCATCAGAGCCCTTCTCCTTCTTGCGCGGTCACCGTCAGACTACATCCCCCCGGGGGGATGTGTTAATGTCGAGAGCGTATCCCCCCGGGGGGATGTAGATCGAGCCCGGGTATCCGAGTGAGGAAGGACTCTTGATGCGGGAGATCGACACCGACCAGCTCGCCTCTGCGCTGCGGTCCGGGGCCACGGTGCTGGACGTCCGCGAGCCCCGCGAGTACGCCGATGGTCACGTCCCTGGCGCGGTCAACATCCCCATGGGCCGCCTGACCGGCCGCCTCGACGAGATCGACCGATCGGCACCGGTGTACGTCGTCTGCGCCACCGGCAACAGGTCGTCGGCGATGACCAAGTTCCTGATCGCGGCCGGTTTCGACGCGTACAACGTCGCCGGCGGCACCACCGCCTGGACCCGGTCCGGGCGCCCGACCCACAGATGAGAGCCTGATGAGCGACCACCGCACCCTCACCGCATCAACAGATACACCGCGCCGCGCTCGGCCGGGCGTGGGATTGACCGTCCGCACCATCGAAACACCTTCGCTCGGCGACCGCAGCTATCTCGTCTACGACGGCGAGGTGGCGTTCGTCGTCGACCCGCAGCGCGACATCGACCGCGTCCTGGAGATCCTCCGGGACGACCGTGTTCGGCTGACCCACGTCTTCGAGACCCACATCCACAACGACTACGTCACCGGCGGTCTCGCGCTGGCCCGTGCCACGGGCGCGACGTACCTGATCAACGCCGACGACAAGGTCTCCTTCGACCGCACACCGATCCGTGACGGCGAGGTCGTCGAGATCGGCGATCGGATGCGGGTACGCGCCATCCACACGCCGGGTCACACCTTCACCCACCTGTCGTACGCCCTCACCGACATCGACGAGCCGATCGCGGTCTTCACCGGCGGATCACTGCTGTACGGCGCGACGGGACGGCCTGATCTCCTGGGTCCGGAGCACACGGATTCCCTGGTGCGGCATCAGCATGCATCGGCGCACAAACTGGCCGGGACGCTGCCTGATGAGACTGGGGTCTACCCCACGCACGGGTTCGGGTCCTTCTGCTCCGCCACCCAGTCCGACGCGCTCGAGTCGACCATCGGGCAGGAGAAGCGTGCCAATCCGGTGCTGACCCAGGGCGAGGAGGAGTACGTTCGCGAACTGCTCGCCGGACTGGGCGCGTGGCCGGCGTACTACGTGCACATGGCGCCTGCCAACTCAGCGGGGCCAAGCGCTCCCGATCTGTCCCTGCCTGAGAAGGCGGACGCCGCGGAACTGCGTCGGCGCATCGAGGCCGGCGAGTGGGTGGTCGATCTGCGCACCCGAACGGCCTTCGCGGCCGGCCACGCGCCCGGCACGCTGAACTTCGGTCTGGACGGCGCGTTCTCGACGTACCTCGGCTGGCTGATCGCGTGGGGAACGCCCCTGACGCTGCTCGGACAGACCGTGGCGCAGGTCGCCGACGCGCAGCGTGAGCTCGTGCGCATCGGAATCGACCGGCCGGCGGCCCACGCGACCGGTGGACCGGAGCAGTGGAGCACCGATGCCCCCGTGTTGTTCCCGACCGCCACCTTCGCCGACCTCGAGCAGGTCCGTCACCATCGTGAGGTCGTGATTCTGGACGTCCGCCGCGCAGAAGAGTACGACTCCGCACGGATCCGGGACGCGGTCAACATCCCGATCCACGAGCTACCGCAGCGGATCGCAGAGGTTCCGCGCGGCGAGGTATGGGTGCACTGCGCCGCCGGCTACCGGGCCTCGATCGCCGCGTCGTTCCTGGATGCCGCCGGACGTTCGCTCGTCGCTGTCGACGACCAGTTCGAGAACGCGGCGAAGGTCGGGCTCGACGTGGTCGGGCCGGAGGCGTGACCGACCGGTGACGATCGTCCTCGCTGTCGTCGCAGGGGCGCTCATCGGCCTCAGCCTGGGCGCGCTCGGTGGCGGCGGCTCGATCCTCGCCGTGCCAGTGCTGGTCTACCTGCTCGACCAGTCCGCAATGCAGGCGACCACCGGCTCGCTGGTCGTGGTCGGCGTGACGTCGATCCTGGGTGCCGTCACCGCCTACCGAGCGGGCAACGTCATGGTCGGTCGTGGCATCGCCTTCGGTGTCGTGGCGATCGGCGGTGCCGTGGTCGGTGGCCACGCCTCGACACTGGTCTCGCCGGCGGTGCTGATGGCAGCGTTCGCGCTGCTCATGCTCATGGTCGGCGGCATCATTACCTGGCGTCAGCTGCACCGTTCCCGCCGCACCGCGCACCGGCGCGCGGAACGCCCAATGCTGGACGACCCGATCATCACCTTCACTCCCACGTTCGCCTGTGCCTGTCCGCGCGCGCTCAAGGTGCTGGTCACCGCGACTGTGGTCGGCATGCTGACCGGCTTCCTCGGTGTCGGCGGAGGTTTCCTCGTCGTACCCGCCCTGCTGCTCGCCCTCGGTCTGCCGATCCGGTACGCGGCCGGGACGTCCCTGGTCGTCATCACCATCACCAGTGCCGCAGCCCTGGCCGTCCGTGCCGGGTCCGGCGCCGGTCCCGACTGGGGCGTCGTACTGATGCTCACCGCCGTCTCGGCCGCCTCGGCCGTCGTCGGCGCTCGCGTTGCCAACCGGGTCGACAGCGTTCGCTTGTCGGCAGCCTTCACCGTGCTCGTGCTCGGTGTCGCGGTCTACACCGCGATCCGGGCGTTCCCTGCCCTTGTCTGACACCGTCCACCACTCGAAGAATTCGCCGCTCACAGGCCTCAACAAAGGAGAAGAACGATGTGCCGACCCACTACCTGCAAGACCTGCAGCAAGACCACCTGGGCTGGCTGCGGCCAGCACGTCGCCCAGGTCAAGGCGATGATCCCCGCCGGCCAGTGGTGCCCCGGCCACCCCAAGGCCGAGCGCCAGGCCGGCAGCTGGCTCGACAAGCTGCTCGGACGCTGACGCACCCGCCCGGGCTTCACGACAACTTCACGGATGGCGACGGGGTTCCTTCACGCCGCGGAGCTGGACTTGAAGTGTGGGAAACCTGGGGAGGTCAGAAACATGAGTACCTGGCGCAAGACGATGCTTGTCACCGTGAGCGCAGTCGCGATCCTGTTCGGCGGAGGTGTCGCCGCGATGGCGGCAGGGCGGTCTCCGGCGGCCGACGTCGGCATGCAAGCGCTGACACCGGTACAGGAGCGGGACTGGCAGTTCACCCGCGAGGAGGAGCGGATGGCCCGCGATCTCTACAAGCTCTTCGCCGACAAGTACGACGCTCTGCCGATCTTCGACCGCATCAGCTGGAGCGAGCAGGTCGGGCAGCATCACGTCCAGCAGAACCACGGCCGGCTCCTGCCGCCGTACCCGATCCACCGCATTGGCACCAGTGGCCGCCTCGACGACACGAAAGCCCTCAGCCTCCAGATAGCCCCGCAACACCCGGCGGATCTCCGGCTCGTCGTCAATGACGAGCACCTCATGCATCCGGTCCTCCCTTAGAGTGCCTCAAGTGGACGACGGCGCGAAGTGCCTGCACAGAGTCCTAAGTCCCCTGCCGACGAGACCTGCTCCCAGCTCGAGGTGTATCCCGGGAACCTGTGACCTCTGGCGCCCAGATCAGGGCCAGTCGGCTCTCCTGACGCGGGCACCCCGACCGGTAGACCTGGATCGAGCGATGCCGATCGAGGAGGCTGGAGATGCGTAAGAAGGTCCTGGTGCTGGGCGCCAACTTCGGCGGGTTGACCGCAGCCCTGGCCGTCCGCCACGAACTCGAGGGAGATGTGGACGTGACGGTGGTATCCGCCAGTGATCACTTCCTCTTCAATCCCAGCCTGATCTGGCTGCCGTTCGGCAAGCGGGACAGCGCCGACATCACCTTCCCGGTGGCGCCGACCCTGGAGTCCCACGGCATCGAGTTCATCCACGCTGCGGCCACCAAGGTGGACCCGGTCGCCAAGAAGGTCACGATCGACGACGGCCGGGAACTCGGCTACGACTACCTGGTCATCGCCACCGGCTACCGCAACAAGGACGACGTCGTTCCCGGGTTCAAAGAGAACGCCAACACCATCACCACACTCCCCCAGGCACAGCGGACCGCTGTCGCGTGGCGCCGATACCTGGATAACCCGGGTGACATCGTCGTCGCGGCCACGCAAGGAGCCGGCTGCTTCGGCGCCGCGTACGAGTTCCTGTTCAACACGGCGTACCAACTGCGCAAGGCCGGGCTGCACAAGCAGGTCAAGCTCACCTACGTCACGGCCGAGCCCTTTCTCGGACACTTCGGCATCGGTGGGCTGCCGCACGGCGAGCAGCTGCTGGGCATGTTCCTCAAGAAAGAGGGAATCGACGCCCGCATCTCGACGGGCATCGACCATATCGACCAAGGTGCGCTGGTGCTGGCCGACGGAGAGAAGCTGCCCTTCAGGTTCAGCATGGTCATCCCACCGTTCCTCGGGCAACGCTTCCTCAGCGCGGCGAACGGGCTGGCCGACGAGAAGGGCTACATCGTCGTACGGGACACCTACCAGAGCGAGAAGTACGACGACGTCTACGCGGTCGGTGTGGCTGCCGCAGTCGACGCTCCCTGGCAGACACCGACGCCCGTCGGAATCCCGAAGACCGGCTTCCCGACCGAGGTGATGGCACACACCGCCGCGGCCAACATCGCCGCCCAGATCCGGGGCGAGAAGCCGACCAACACCAAGGCGTTCGGTGACATCAAAGCCGTCTGCGTGATGGACGCCGGCAACAACGGCGTCATCATCCTCGCCGACAAGATGCTCCCCCCGCGCAAGCACGGCGTACTGATCCCCGGACCGCAAGCCCACCTGATGAAGCTCGGCTTCGAGAAGTACTTCCTGTGGAAGATGCGGCACGGCTACGTACAGCTGCCCTGACGGAGGTGCTCGATGACTGGTGTCGAACCTGCCCACCACCCGACCGGCACCTTGCCTGGCTGGTCGTCGGTTCTTGCCGTGGTCGCCCATCCCGACGACGAGTCGTTCGGGCTGGGCGCGATCCTTGACAGCTTCTCACGAGGCGGCAGCCAGGTCGCCGTGCTCTGTCTGACCCACGGCGAGGCTTCCACGCTCGGCCCAGCCGGAGACCTCGGCAGGCTGCGCGCCGCCGAATTGCAGAACGCGGCCAAGGAGCTCGGCGTCGACTCGGCCGTCCTGCTCGACCATCCCGATGGCGCGCTGGCTGACGTCGACCTGACGATGCTGACGGGCGATGTTCTCGCCCAGATCAAGGCGGCAGGTGCCGATGGTCTGCTCGCCTTCGACTCCTTCCGGCGTGAGCGGACATCCCGATCACGCCGCGGCCACTGCGGCCGCGCTGGTAGCTGCGCGCTGCGTTGACCTGCCTGTGCTCGGGTGGACAGTACCGCGTACGGTGGCGAATCGCCTGAACGGCGAGTTCGGAACGAGCTTCGTCGGCCACGACTCCACCGACGTCGACCTGGTACTTCGCGTTGACAGGCAGCACCAGCGGATCGCGAGTCTCGCGCACGCCTCCCAGGCCGTCCCCACCACTGTCTTGTGGCACCGTCTCGACCTGCTGGGAGACGAAGAGCACCTACGCTGGCTTCGGCGCCGAGCCGTCACGGTAACCGCGGGGCGGGTCGATGACTCCTCGGCGATGATCCGGGTTGACCACCGAGCGGGGGACAGGTTCGGCATCAGAATCCGGAACCACGTCCTGTCGGTCGATCAACCGCTCGAAGCCGGCGGCGAGGACACTGCGCCGACACCGACTGAGCTCTTCGTCGCATCGCTGACCTCGTGCGTCGCCTTCTACGCTCGCCGGTACCTGCACCGGCACCACTTCGACACCACAGGTCTCGCCGTCGACGCCTCGTTCCAGCTCGCGGACAAGCCCGCCAGGGTCGACCGAATCGACATCACCATTCGGCTGGCCGACGACCTTCCGGCTGTACGACGCGATGCGCTCCTGGCCGTCGCACGCCACTGCACGGTACACAACTCGATCACCACTCCACCGGACATCTCGATCGACCTTCACACCCAGTGACCTGGGCATAGCCGGAAGCGATGCTTGCATCGGGCGTAGAGCGCACTGGTCAGGCGGGCCGGGGAGTTCGGTCCCGAGGCCACCGTGCGGTACTGGGTCCTTCCGGTCTGGCGTTCCAGATCTGATCCGCTCTGTGAACCACTGGAGGCGAAAGACCCAACCGGACGAGGAACTAGGGCTCTGTGTATGCGGTGCCGGGACGACGAGAGTTGCAGCTGCGGAAAAGGTGGGAGGCGGCATGCTGGTACGAGACGTGATGACGTCGCCGGCGGTGACGGTGACGCCGTACACCATGGCGCGGGAGGCTCTGCGGCTGCTGGACGAGTGCCGTATCACTGCGCTCCCGGTGGTGAACGACGACGGCGTCGTTGTCGGCGTGGTCAGTGAGGCCGACCTGCTTGCGCTTCTGCCCGGCATGCCACTCGCGGCCGCGCTGATGCTGGGCGATGACATAGCCACCAGGCGAGTCGGTGATCTGATGACCCACGACGCGCTTACGGTGCGCGCCGACAGTGACGTCGTTGAGGCGGTCGAGCTGCTGACGTCGATGGTCCTGAAGAGCCTGCCGGTGGTGCTCGACGAGCGGATCGTCGGTGTGATCAGCCGCAGCGACGTGGTCAGGGTACTTGCGCACGTCGACGACCGGATCCGCGACGAGGTGCTCGGTCTGGTCCGCGCTGAGGACGACAGTTGGACTGTCGCCGTTGCCGGCGGCATCGTCACTATCAGCGGGCCGGTGACCGACCGGCAGCGCCGGGACGCCGAGGCCATTGCCCGGTCGGTCAACGGCGTGGTCGACGTACGGCTGCCTTGGTAGCCCTCGCCGGCGCGCGACAGTGAGCGCACGGCCCAAGGCATCCGTTGCTGATCGGCCAACCGATCCGGGCTGGTCTGTCCCTCCGACCCGGGCGGTCGCCGCGGTCGACGCGATATCCGTTCCTGCCGCCGATCCGGTTCGCTCAACCCTGGAGGACGCGGCGGCCGGTGAGACGAGCCGGTGTGATCCGTACGAATTGCGTGCGCAGGCCGATCGCCCATGGCTTGGGACCTTGGTCTCCCCACAGTTCCACGAGGAGGTCCGGGTCATCGACGAGTTCGGCCTCGCCGACGGCCACGACGCTCCACCCGCTCTGCAGGACTTCGTCGATGTCGTCGATCTCAAAGGCGACTCGGGTGCTGCGCATCGCGTTGCCCAGCGCGCTTCCGGCAGCGGTCCGAAAGAAGATGCAGCGCCGGAGGACGACGTAGTTGACCGGCAGCACCTGCGGCCCGTCCGGCCCGTTGAACGCCACCCGTCCTACGGACTTGGCTGCCAAGAGCTCGCGGCACTCCTCGGGCGGCAGGTGCTGGAAGAGTACCGGCTCGAACCAGCGGTGGCCGCCATCGCGCATGCTCATCTCTCATACGTACAGCGGCCGCCTTGTCGGTGCAAAGGCCGAAGGTCCCGACCTCGACGGCCGTATGCGATTGCCGCGGCGTCCTGTTTCGGTGCGCCTCCCACGTCGAGTTTCGCGGAGCAGGTCCGTCAAGCACCTGGGCGACCCTCGGGAGCCCGCTCCGCGTGCGCTGACTTCAGACTTCCCGGTGCTGTCTCGAGACTGGTCAGGAGGGGGCGAGGTGTTTCACCAGGACGGTTCGGGTGTAGAGGAGGTCGAAGCCGCTGCGTTGGGCGTTCTGCTGGGACTTCGATGCGGGTTGGGTGGTGATCACGCCGACGTCGCAGCCTGCAGTAGCCGCCTCGGAGAGGCGCGTGAACAGGAGAGCGGACTGGATGCCATGGCGGCGGTGGGCGGGGAGCGTGGCGGCGCCGGCGAACTGGGCGACGCCTTCGGCTGTTCGGAGACCGGCTCCGCCCACGATTTCGCCGTTCAGTGTGGCGATGTAGCGGGTGATGTCTGCTGCTGCGGTGTCGCGTTCGGCTTCGATGTAGGTGTCGCGTGGGAACTCCTCGCGCCACGGGACTCCTTGTGTGTCCGGTACGGCGACTGCGTCGGCCATCACGTTCAGCCAGATGTCGAGCTCCTGATCGCCACTCGGCCGGATCTCGATTTCGTCGGGCAGCATGACGTCGTACCTGTCGGCGATGGCGATGCCGAGCACGTTCTCGAACGATTCCAACTGGTATCCACGGCGGCTGAGGGCGATGCCGATCTCGGGGTCGATGAGGTGTGGTAGCTCGACTTGCACAGGTGCGCCCACGGCGGCGTACGCGTGCTCGATCTCGTCGAGCTCGTCGGCGGTCGGTACGCCGCCGAATCCGAGCCCGACCAGCTTGTTGAACGGCGAGTCGTCGTCGGCGAAGCTCGCGAGTCCGCCCGCGACCGGGATCACGAAGCCTCGGCCATCGGCGAGGCGGCGGTGGGCGGCGAGGGCGGTGGCTTCGATGAGCTGGGTCTCGACCCGCTCGATACGCTGCGCCAGGTCAGCGTCGCAGAACAGTGGTGTCCGCTCGGTTGTCATGCCCCTCCTAGAGGTCCTGGCTCAGCCAGACCCGGTCGCGTAGTGGGATGCCGTCGATGACGATTTCGTCGGGGTAGCCGGTCGAGGCCACGAACGCGTCGCGTTCGATGCGAAGCATGCGGAAGCCTTGACGTTGGTAGAAGCGCAGATTGCCGATGTCGGCTGCAGCTGTGGCGACGAGGAGGCGTTTCGCCGCGTTCTGCCGGCAGTGTTCGAGCGCTGCTCGGACCAGAGCCCGGCCGATCCCTGTCGCGCGGCGGCTCTCGGCGACCGCCATGCTCTTCAGCTCGGCGGCGTCGTCGCCGGTGATCACCTGTACGTGCCCGATGATCTCGGCGTCGTCCTCAGCCACGAAGACGGCGCCGAGGCCGAGGTAGGTATCGATCTGCTGCTCGGAGTCGTCGGCCTCCCGGAAGAGCGGGCGCAGCAGATCCCGGTCCCCGTCATAGCGATGCACCATCATGTCGCGAACTCCGGCTGTCGGCGTGGCTTTGGCTCTTCCGGATGTCTGTGTCACAGAGGGCGCGAGACGTTACGCGATCTCGGCGATCGCCTTGTGGGTGAAGTGCCGGCGGGGATGTCGAGTCGTGGGTCGGCACTCAATTCGAGTGTTTCGTCACGGCCGGCATCCCCGCTGGCATCAGCCTTCGCGGGTGCTCGTTCTGATCGCCTGATCAGTCGGTGGCGAGTCCTGCGGAGCCGCGGTACGACGCCGGCGGGGATGGGGCCGAGGGCCAGAAGACGATGGCGGGCGTTGCGGCCAGCGTCACACCGCTGTGGACGACGGACTTCGCCATCCGGACATCGGCGGTCGCCACAACGCGAGTGGTGGCCGTACACACGCAAATTCCTGACAGTCCCACTCTGGGAGGGTGTCGCGCACGTCGAGGTGACCGATCCCGGTAATTGAAAGTTGCCTTCAGCAACGGACGTCGGCGGCTCGAACTTTTCCTCCCCGGGGGCTGTCCAAGTGCTCGCATCTACCGATGCGATCAGCGAGCATCATCAAGGGAGGACCATGAGGTTCAGCCTCGCCCGTATGGCCGGCGTGACTGCCGTCGCCGCACTCGCCGCCGGGGGACTCGGCATCGCCAACGGCGGTCGGACCAGCGCAGCCATGCCCCTGCCCGCCACAGGCCCGCCCGACACGGCCGCGGCCGCCACCAGCACACCGCCGCTCCAGCCCGGTCAGGTGACATACCAGTACGACGGCTGGGGCGTCTCCGGACCCGGCTACGAGTCCGGCTGTGGAGCCCAGGTGCCGCAGGGCTGGCCGAAGGTCAAGCTCGCCGATTACCACGCGAAGTTCAGCGGCAGCAACGGCCTCTTGGTGCTGCGGATCAACTGCGTCCTCTCAGGAACGAAGACCAGGGCGGACATGGTCAACGAGAGGATCGCCGCACTCCGAGGGACGAAGGGCTTCCGAGTCCTTTCCATCGTCGACGGCTTGACCCCGCGTGTGCACCCCAACGGTGAGACCTACGACGTCCTGCACACCATGACGATGACCTACACCTATACCGACGACACCGGGGGCACCCGGCAGGTGATCAGCCGCTGGACCACGGACTACGGCCGGCCCACCATGGCCACCGTGGAGATCACCGCGGCTGGCCGCGAGCAGGACCTGGTCGGCCTGCACTCAGTCGTGGCCCGCGCGACGAAGACCTTCACCGCGCGGGTTGAGCCCGCAGGCACCGTCAAGCGTACGGATCTCAGCCCGGCTGATAGACGCGTCGCGCCGCTGGCAAACCGTGCAGGATCGGCCGGTTTCGACCAACGCCCTGGCCCAGCGAATACCGCAATGTTGCGATAACGCCTGCTCCCAAGGCATCGTTTGTGCCCGCGGCGCGACCCGTCACTGACCGTGAAGCGAGTGATGGTCGTCGTGTGGCCGCCGTTCGGTCGTGCCTGCCGGGGGAGCGGTGATGGCCGCGGCCCGGCGGGGCACCGAGCCGCTGGTACGGATTCCGCCAGATCTGACCGGGCCGGTCGAGGTTGCTCTGGCCCGCTCGGTTGACCAGATTCCCGCGCCGCAGGCCCTGCTGGGCGGTTCCCGCTACGAGGTGAAGTGGGACGGCTATCCTCACTGAACTCGTCAAGCGAGCAGTTCGCGGGTTCGTAGGCGCCAGCGTTCGCTGAGCCAGTCAGGGCTGTGTTCGTGATCGATGCGGGCCTCGACCTCAAACCAGTCGGCGCCGGATGGCTTGATGAGGCGGGCGAGCACCACGACCGCTGGGTCGGGCGGCCGTTGGAGGTCGTCGGAGAGCAGCGACGGCGTGCCTTGGATCCGCCGTTCGGCGTTGATGGCGGCGACCAGAAGCCCTGTCAGGAGGTCGTCGCGGTCGAGGAGCTCGGTTGCGTCGTGGATGGCGCGAAGTGCGGTGCTCGTGATGGACAGGAGCCTGTGTCGGCGATGTCGGGACAGGCGGTCGGCTCGCGCTGTGAGCAGTTGGTCCAGGCCGGTTGTCCAGGTGGTGGCGGTGAGTTGTGGATGGATGGCGTTTTCGGCGGCCGCGAGGACCGCCAGGCAGGCTTCGACGTCGACGAGTTCCTGGTGCGCGAGGTCGCCGCTGGTGATCAGGTAGGGGATCAGTGGAGCGAGCCGTGGACGATTGGCTGGGCTGGTGTGGTCGTTGACGAGCCGAGCAACGTGGGCGAGCACTGGTGGTGTGCAGGCCGGCCGATCGCTCCACAGCCCTCCTGCGGCCGCGCTGACGAGTTCCATGAGGCAGCCACCTTTTCGGGGGTGGGCGTGCCGGCCGCGGCCGAGCAAGGTCACTGCGACAGGCTCACCACCGGGCAACTGTGCTGGGTGGGTTCGGGCGGTCATGGTCAGATCGCTTGTGTGATGGCGGCGCCGATGAAGGCGCCGCCGAGGCCGGCGACGATGCTGGCGGCGAGGTTGGCGGCGGCGAAGAACCTCGCGTTCTGCTCGACCAGGCGAAGCGTCTCATAGGAGAACGTCGAGTAGGTGGTGAGTGCCCCGCAGAACCCGGTTCCGATCAGGTACTGCAGCTGATGCGGCACAGCATTGGCGGTGGTGCCTCCGGCAACGGCGCCGAGGACCAGGGAGCCGATGACGTTGACGGTGAAGGTGCCCCAGGGGAACACGGTGTCGTGACGGGCTTGGACGGCACGGTCGGTGAGGTAGCGCAGCGGCGCGCCGATGGCGGCGCCGGCGAGGACGAACAGCAGGGTCATCGCTCCTCCCGTACCTCGGCGGGTGTCGTATCGACGCCGGTTGTGGAGGTGTCGAGGTCTCGGCCGACGTAGCGGATGACTTCGCAGTCGTCGAGGACGACGAGCCCTTCGGTGACCAGTTCGTCGAGCTGGGGCAGGAAGGCGTGGATCCGGTCGTGGGTGTCGATGATGACGATCACCACGGGCAGGTCCTCGGACAGGCTGAGGAGGCGGTTGGTGTGGATGAGGTTGGATGCGCCGTAGCCTTCGATGCCGCGGAGCACGGTCGCGCCGGCGAGGCCGGCCTTGTGGGCGCGGTGCACGATTTCGGTGAACAGCGGTTTGTGGTGCCACTGGTCGCCCTCGCCGACCATGATGGTGAGCCGCAGCGCGGTGCCGGTGAGTCTCATCGCATCCTCCGGGTGACGAGCCTGCGTGTGGTGTGCGCGGTGATCCAGACCGCGACGAGTGCCGCGGCCGGGGTCGCGGCCAGGTAGAGCAGGGCGGTGCCGGGGTGACCGTCGGTCATGAGGTGCTGGATGTCGACGGTGTAGGTGGAGAAGGTGGTGTAGCCGCCGAGCACTCCGGTGCCGAGAAAGGGCCGCAGCAGCCTCTGCCGCACCCACATGTCGGTGACCAGCACCATCAGTACGCCGATCAGCGCGCAGCCGGTGACGTTGATCGTGAACGTCGCCCACGGGAACCCGCCGGACGGCGTGGGCCAGGTATGACCGATGAGGTAGCGGCCGGCCGCCCCGGTCATGCCGCCCAGGGCCACAACGCCCACCACGGCCAGATCGGTCCGCGACCGCGCCCGGCGGGCGGCGCGAAGGTCGACGTCTGAGTCGACGGGTTCGAACGGCGACGGATCGGTTCGCTGGGGATGATGCACCGGTGAGAGCCTCCTACCTGAACGTGGCTCCGCGCGGCGGGCAGCCGCGCGGAAGGACAGGTAGGGACTGTTGGCCACCGCGAACGGGTGACGGTTCGGGTCCGGCGAGCCCCACCGCCGGTCACACAACCATCAGTCTAGCCGCCATCCGCTGCGCCTGGGCCGGCCAGCCGCCCGCCAGAAACAGGCCCTTGAGACGAGACCGAGCCGGAACAGTGGCCCCGGTGCGGTGCGTCGAGCCGAAGCGGTGTCGCAGACTGGCGGCATGGTGGCGTTGGCTCCTGATCTGCTCGGGCCGGTCGGGCTCGAGCTCGGGAAGGCCGTCGAGCAGCTGCCTGGCGAGCATGGGATGCCGGGTGGAGCCCGCTATGAGTTGAAGTGGGACGGCTTCCTTCACTGAACTAGTCAAGTCCGCTGCGCCGGACCCGGCAACGCACAGCTCGCTACCTCCTTCGGCCGGTACCTGGGCACCGACAGCTACGACCTCACCATCGACTTGGGCACGCTGACCGGCGACCTGGTGGGGTGAGGTCGCCCGGATCGTGCGCTACTGGGCCGGAGCTCCCGAAGCAGTCACGAAGCGACAAGTAGCCCGGGGCGCCGTGGTTGCCACGAGCTGCGCTGAAGCAGAGTAAGGCCACGAGAAGGAACGCCGTCCTTGCTGAGATTGCTCAGGCTCTTCAGAATCAAGGGTCGACCCGGGCGTTCAACGAGTCGATGTACCGGCTCTTCCAGGAGGTATTGGAGAGTCTGACCGGGGAGACCGGGTCTACCTGGACGATGACCATGTCACCGCCACTTACCTGAACACCATGTCCTCGATCGTGGAGCAGGCCATCGACTCCGCCTCGGCTGGCGGCAATCAGAGACCCCCATGTAGCGGCCAAGCCCCCGGAAAGTGCCGTCATTTTCTGGATAAGTCGCGGTCGTGCTGGGACCGCTCGTAGTACTCGGCCATCAGCCGCCAGTAACCGAGTGTCAGGGCCATCTGCGTGGCGATGACCACCGCGGCCGGTGTCGGCCGGCGCTTCCTGGCGGCCACCAGTGCGGTCACTCCGGCGACGCTGGCCGCGGCGTTGACGGCCATCGCCTTGTCGCGCGGGCGTTCGGTGATCCACAGTTCTTCACCCAGCACGGCCCGGGTGGACCACGCCCGGTTGTGCCGCGGCACGGGAAAGACGATCGGATTCACGGCCATCCAGGCCGCCACCAGGGCGGCCTGGCTCCAGCGCCGGTTCCACACCGGGACGAACACGAGCGGGGTGCTCGCCCACCGGGTCCAGGCGCTCCAGGGGTTGGAGTGCCTGGCGAACACCTTCCGTTTGATCCCGCCGAATCGGGACATGGTCAGCCTTCCTTCCTGTCTCCGTTGAGGTTGTCTTCGCGCCGGCGCTCGATGATCCTGGGACGTTCGCGCATGTTGTGGGCGCTGAGCGAATTTCGGGCTACGGTTGGCGGTCGTGTGTGTGGACGCTCACGACGCCTTGACCGGTGTTGGGACCGCTCGTCAGATGCCTCGCTCTTTCTGGCTCCTCGTGAGCTCGGCTCAGTCGGTGTCGGTGAGGAAGTCCTGGACGGTCCGCCGGGCCGCGTCGGCGTGCGGGCCGATCCAGAACAGGTGGGTGGGTGAGTCCAGTTCCACGAGCCGGGCGCCGGGGATCGAGGCCGCGAAGTCCTGAGCGTGATCGAAGGCGACGCCGCGGTCGTGGCGGGAAGCCGTGATCAGCGTCGGGCAGGCGACCAGCTGGAGCAGCAAGCGGCGGTATCCAGTGGAGTCGACGCTGGACTGCCGCAGGTCGTTGGCGAATCCTCGACCGTCGTACTGGCGACGTCCCCGTTGGGTGGAGGTCGACGACATCGACTGGTCGTCGCACCTCAGCGAACGCCGTACGTCGGACGGCCGGGCCGGTCTGTGGGGGCTCGTCGCCGACGCCGCCGAGACGCCGATGTCCCGTGATCGCCCGATGTGGCGGATCATGCTGGTCTCCGAGAGTGGGGAGGGTTCGGCGCAGCCGCTGCCCGAGCGCGCCGGTCAGACGGCCATGGTTCTGCTCGTGCACCATGTGATTGCTGACGGCAACGGAATCGTGAGTCAGGCGCTGAATCTGCTCCGCCCCAGGAGCGAACTTCCCCGGCCGTCCGGCGCGGCGCCGGGGCGGATTCGGTTGGCTGCGGCAACGATCGCTGGCCTCGCCCAATTGGCTACCGACGGGGGAGCGGGTCGGTCGCCTCTTGCCTCGTCGCCGAGGCGCGAGTTCGCAACTGCCGATCTCGACCTCGGCGCGGTACGGCGGGTGGCCGCTGCCCGCCACGTCCGTGTCACCGACGTGGTGCTCGCGCTCGTCGCTGAGGCCGTGGCCGCCACCCACCGTGACGTCACCGGCCGGACCCGCGGCCGGTTGCGGGTCGCGGTTCCGCTGACGGTACGCCGGGCCCGGGATCATCGCCGAGACCAACGCGACAGCTGGGGTGATGGTCGACGTACCGGTGGACGGCCGGCCGATCGAGGACCTGATCGCCGAAGTAGGTCGTCGTACCGCTCGCGTCCGCACGCTGAGGAGGGCGGCGGCGTCGCGGTTCGTACTGGCGACGGGTCTGCGAGTGCTGCCGGAGCCGGCGGCCGCGTGGTTGGCGAGAACCGTCTACGGGCGGCGCATCTTCCAGGCGATCGTGTCGAACATGCGGGGCTCACCGCAGCCGCTCTCGATGGCCGGGGTCGGCATAGCCCAGGTGTATCCCATCCTCCCGCTGGCTCCCGGAGCACCGCTGGCGGTAGGTGCCCTGAGTTGGGCAGGGTCGCTCGGGATCGGCGTCACCACTGATCCGGCATCCTTGGACGCCGCCGTCCTCGCCGCCCGGATCGAGTCGACCTTCAGCCTGCTGGCCTCGTCGTAGTCTGACCCCGACCGGCCCCTCGTCCGGCCGGTGGTTTCAAAGTCGGTCAAAGTTAGTCAAATGTTGGACAAGGCTTGTGGGGATGGGTGGCGGGCCTTGCATGCGGTGAGTCACAGGAGTTGGGTGATGAGGCCGTAACGTCGTGGGCTTCGGGGGCGGTAAGGACGCGCCCGGGTGGCCAGATGGCGGCCGGTCTCGCGTACGCCATGGGTCCCTCCTGTGCGGTACTCATCCGCTGACCCCACCAGCGTGCGCCGCGGATCCCTCGCGTGGAAGGTTCATTTGCTGATGGCAGGCGGCATGGTGCGGTACAGAGCCGGCCGGTCCACCACCTCAGCCAGTCGAGCTTTGCCATGCCGATCGCGCCGGCGAGTACGAGACGCAACTCCGACCTGCTTGCCGACAGCAACTTGCTCCACCCGTTCCCGGCAAACACAACAGGCGACAGCGCCGCGCGAAGGTGCGACCCTTCTCACTTGTGGTCGGTACTCATGGCGGTTCGCGATGAGTCGCGCGAATGTGCGGGCTTGAGTTGCTGCAGTCGGTGCGGCCACACGCCTATGGCTCAACGCTTTAAGGGGTGGGCCAGGCGCCGGGTTGCAGTGACGGCTGACAAATGTGTCAAAGTATTGACGCAGGTGTCAGACTGTGTCTACGTTGGTGTTCTCAGAGGAAGCGAGGGCGCCATGGCTTATGTCATCGGGGTGGATGTCGGTGGGACGTTCACGGATGCGGTGTTGGATGACGATGCGGGGACGGTTGTCGCGGCCAAGGCGCCGTCGACGCCGGATGACTACTCGCGCGGGGTCATGGAGGCGCTGGCCGGACTGGCCGAGCAGTTGGCCGAACCGGTGGCGGAGATGCTCGGCAAGACGCATCACGTCGCGCACGGTACGACGTCGTCGCTGAACGCGCTGGTGACGCGCAACGTGCCGCCGGTCGGTTTCCTCACGACGGTCGGGCACCGCGACTCGATCTTCATCATGAACGTCGAGGGCCGCTACCTCGGGTCGTCACCGGACGAGTTGCAGAACGTGCTCGGCCAGAGCAAGAACCACGGTCTGATCCCGAAGCGGCACGCGCTGGAGGTGGTCGAGCGGATCGACCGGGACGGCAACGTCGTCGTACCGCTCGACGAGGACTCCGTGCGGACAGCGGTGAACAGCCTGCTCGCGGAAGGGATTCGCTCGATCGCGGTGTCGCTGTTGTGGTCGTTCAAGAATCCGGTGCACGAGCGGCGGATCCGGGAGCTGATCCACGCGCTCGATCCCGGCGTGTTCGTCGCCTTGAGCTCGGAAGTGAGTCCGCGAATTCGCGAGTTCGCCCGGAACGCGACGACGATCATGAGTTCGCAGATCGGTCCGGGTCTGGGCGAGTACCTGGGTGTTCTCGAGGGCCGGCTGCGTGAGCAGGGGCTCGTCGGTCCGCTGCTGGTGATGCAGAGCAACGGCGGTGCGATCGCCGCGAGTGAGGCGCCGTCGACCGCGATCAGTACGGTCGGCTCGGTACTCACCGGTGGTGTCGTCGGTGCTGTGTCGCTGGGCCGGCAGCTTGCCCACCGCAACATCATCACCACCGACGTCGGCGGTACGACGTTCCTGGTGGGGCTGGTCGTGGACGGCGAACCGGTTCGGGCCAGCACCACCATCATCAATCACCACCCGTCAACGTGCCGACGCTCGAGGTCCACGCGATCGGCTCGGGCGGCGGCGCGATCGCCTGGATCGATGACGGTGGCAACTTGCAGGTCGGGCCACGCAGTGCTCAGTCGGTTCCAGGCCCGGCCTGCTACGACACGGGAGGCACCGAGCCCACCAACACCGACGCCAATCTGGTGCTCGGCATCCTCCCGGAGTCCGGGCTCCTGGGTGGTCGCAAGGCGCTCGACGTCAAAGCGGCCCGGCGGGCGATCCGCGAGCGGATCGCCGAGTCCGCTCGGCCTCAGCGTCGAGGATGCCGCGGCGGCGATCTACGCGATCCAGAACGCCCAGACCGGCGACCTGTTGCGCAAAACAGTCGTCGAGGCGGGCCATGACCCGAGGTCGTTCGTGCTGTACGCGTTCGGTGGTGCTGGTCCGGCGTACTGCGCGTCGTACGCCGCCGAGGTCGGTGTGCGGGAGGTCGTCGTACCACTGGGTCCGGTCGCGTCGGCGTTCTCCGCTTACGGCCTGGCGTCGTCGGACATCGTGCTGGCATCGGAGCTGTCCGATCCCGGGCCGATGCCGTTCGATCCGGTCCGGGCCGCGGACAACTTCGCCGTACTCGAGGAGCAGGTGCGGTCCGCCCTGGATCGTCAGGGGCTGAGTTACGAGCGGATCGAGTGCGTGCGGTCGCTGGATCTGCGCTACACCGCGCAGTTGGCCGAGGTGTCGGTAGAGGTCCCGAACGGGCCGCTCGACGACGACCACGATGGCCGACACAGTCGCGGCGTTCGAGAAGCGGTACGCCGAGTTGTACGGCGAAGGCACCGGCTTCAGCGCGGCGCGGGATCCAGGCGATCACCTTCCGCGTCCGGGGGACCGGCGTGCTGCCGTTCTCGCCCACGTTGCCGAAGCTCGCGGATGCCGACGGACCCGATCCGTCCGCGGCGCCTGACCAGAGCCGGAAGGTCTGTCTCGAGCCCGGGCCGGGTACGTCGAGACCCCGATCTACGACTACCGCGCGCTGCAGCGCGGGCCACGTCATCACGGTCCCGCCGATGATCGAGGTGCCCACGACGACTGTCGTCGTACCGCCGGAGCATGACCGGCGTGGTCGACCACCTCGGCAACCTGACGATCGACACCCAGCGGAGGTCCTGACCATGGTGATGCAGATTCCCGGCTCGGAGTACTTCTCCAGCCGTCCCGTCGACCCGGCGACGCTCGCCTCCGCGTCTGCCCAGCACCCTGCCGGTACACACCGTCACGCAGGAGCAGATCGACGACCTCGATCCACTGACCTACGAGGTGATCCGGCACCGCCTCTGGTCGGTCACCGAGGAGATGGGCGAGGCGCTGAAGCGGATGTCCGGGTCGCCGATCGTCACCGACGCGAACGACTTCGACTTCGCGATCTGCGACGAGCTCGGGCCAGGAGGTGCAGGTCGGTCTCTACAACACGATGCTCGTCGGTGCCGTCGACCTGGCGATCTACTGGACACTGCAGCACCGGGCCGAGAACCCCGGCATCCGCGAGGGCGACATGTTCCTCTGCAACGACCCGTGGGTCGGCGGCGGGCTGCACCAGAGCGACGTCATCGTGTTCCAGCCGGTCTTCCACGACGGGCAGGCTGTTCGCCTGGACCAGTGCGATCTGCCACGAGCCGGACCTCGGCGGCGTCGGGCTGGGCTCGTTCTCGCCGGCCGCGCAGGACGTCTTCGCCGAGGCGCTGCCGACGCCGCCGATCAAGGTGGTGCGCGACTTCGAGCTGCAGGACGACGTCGCCGACGCGTGGGTACGACGGTCGCGGGTGCCGATGCTGGTCAGCCTCGACCTGCGCGCGAAGATCGGCTCGAACATCGGTCGGCCGCAAGCGACTGCTCGAGGTCATCGAGCAGTACGGCGCGGACACGGTCAAGGCCGTCATGAAGCGGATGATGGCCGACGCCGAGAGCCGGCTGCGCGCACAAGCTGACCGCGCTGCCCGACGGCACCTGGCGCGCCACCGGGTACCAGGACCAGTCGCACGAGGGCGACCGCGGCATCCACAAGATCACCGTCGCGATGACCAAGACCGAGGACCACCTGACCTTCGACTTCCACGGCACCGACCCGCAGGTCGGCGTCATCAACTGCACCTACGCCGGGCATGCGCGGCGGCGTGATGCTCGCGCTGCTGCCGATCCTGGCCCACGACATCCCGTGGTCGGCGGGCGGGCTGATGCGCTGCTTCGACCTGGTCGCGGAGGAAGGGCACCATCAACAACGCGACCTTCCCCGCGGCCGTCAGTCGTGGGCCGATCGGCCCGGCCTGGCTGACCGGGACGCTGGTCGCGGAGTGCCTGTCGCAGATGCTCGACCGGTCGGTCGACCTCGGCAAGAGCGTCCAGGCTGCCTGCTGCGGCACCTGGGACACCGCCGTCGATCGCCGGCCTCGACGAACGCGGCGAGTTCCCGATGCCGTTCCTCAACGTGATGATGGAGCCGATGGCCGGCGGGTACGGCGCCCGGCCGCAGGCAGACGGCATGGATACCGGCGGTCTGTTCTGCATCCCGATGGGCCGCATCCCCGACGTCGAGATGACGCGAGTTCCTCTACCCGCTGCTCACCCTGTGGCGGCGCGAGGAGCCCGACTCCGGCGGCCCCGGGCGGCAGCGCGGCGGGGTCAGCGCCTCGGTCGCGGTCACGCTCGTACGGCATCCAGCATCCCGGCCGGCCTCGTGCTCGCCTCGGCCGGCAAGGCGGTCTCGCAGAACAACGGGCTCGCCGGCGGCTATCCCGGCAACACGGGTCTCGACGCCGTTGCCCGCGGCATCAACGTGCACGCGCTTCTCGGCAGCGGCAGCGTTCCGCAGTCGCTGGACGACTTGGGCGAGGTGTCGAGCTCGGCAACTGTTACGCGCAGTCCTACTCGCGCCGGGCGAGGTGCTCTACATGATCTGGCAGGGCGGCGGCGGGTACGGCGACCCGCTGCGTCGCGACCCGGCTGCGGTCGGCTGACGACGTACGAGAGCAGAAGGTCTCACCAGAGGCCGCGCTTCAGGTGTACGGCGTTGTCCTGCGGCGACGGTGTGGTCGACGGTGAGGGGACCGCCGTACTGCGTCATCGGTTGCGGGACCAGCGACGTCAGCGTTCCACTTGCGCCTGAGACGGACGGTGCTCCGCGGATTGACCTGGAGAGTGCACGACGGTTGGACGACAACCTGGTCTGTCGCGGGCAACGAGGTTGGATGCGCGCACTGCGGTCACCAGCTCGCCGACCTCACCACCGGCACGCAGCTTCAGCTCGCGGTCTTCGAGGGACCGTCGAGCGAGGCTGGTCCGCAGATCACCTCCGAACCGTCCACGTACGTCGACGACGAGGTCGTGTTCCGGCAGCTCTGCTGCCCGGGCTGCTGGACGGCTGTCTACTCCGCGTCGTGCCGAAGGATCACGCGGACCACGTCTCCGACGTCGGCCGGTTCGCGCTCGCGGGCGGGCCGCAGTGAGGCTCCGCTCCGTGGACGGTGCTCGGCGGCGGGCCGGGCGGTCTGTACGTCGCCCGCCTGCTCAAGCTCCGGCATCCCGACAGCCGCGTGCGGGTCTACGAGCAGTCGGAGCCCGCCAGTACCTTCGGCTTCGGTGTCGGCCTGGCCACCCGCACCCAGCGGAACCTGCGAGGCGGCGGACCCGGAGACCTTCGCTGCGATCGTCGACGCACTCGTGGCCGCACGAGATGTCGATGGCGTCGGCGGCCGGCAGGTGCAGGCTGCGCTCTGGACAATCTGATCGCGATCGGCCGGTCGACGCTGCTCGACGTACTGCGCGGTCATGCGGCCGATGCCGGCGTCGAGTTCAGCTACGACTCGCGGGTCTCTGCGGACGAGCTCGATGCCGATCTGGTGGTCGCCGCCGACGGCGTCAGCAGCGAGACTCGGGATGCACGTGCCGAGGTGTTCGGCGCTCGGGTCGACGTACACAAAGGCCTCTATCTCTGGGCCGGGACAGACGTCGCGCTGCCGAGGGCGGTGTTCGCTCCGGTCGCGGACCGAGTACGGCACCTTCGTCGCACACGCCTACCCCTATGCGGCAGACCGCAGCACGTTCCTGATCGAGACCGACGAGGAGACGTGGCGGCGGGCCGGCTTTGACGTGACCACCGAGCGGCTGCCGTTCGACGCGAGCGACGAGGACGCGCTGGACTATCTCGGCGAGGCCTTTCGCCGAGCATCTGCACGGGCATCGGCTGATCGGCAACCGGACCCGCTGGCTGCGGTTCCGCACGGTCAGCTGCGAACGCTGGCACGACGGCAACGTCGTTCTGCTCGGCGACGCGGCCCACACCGCGCACTACTCGATCGGGTCTGGCACCAAGCTCGCGATGGAGGGCGGCATCGCGCTGGCCGCGGCGATCGCCGACGCGAGCGACCTCGAGGAGGCGCTGGCGGCGTACGAGCAGGTACGGCGGCCGGCCGTCGAACATCTCCAGGAGACGGCGGCTGCGGAGCATGAGCTGGTGGGACTCGTTCCCGACGCGGCTCGACCTGCCGGTGGAGCAGCTTCTCGTCTCCTACATGACCCGGGCGGGCAAGGTCTCTGTCGACCGATTCGCTGACGTCGGCGCCTGACGTCGTACGGACGGCTCTTGCTCAGTACGGGCGGCTGCGAGGTGTCGGAGGTCGATGACGGCACACCGTAGCTGAGTGGGTGCTTGCGGCAACCCCTCGGTACGGCCTTCGCGTCGCGCTACGTGCGAGGCCGCGGAAGATCGCCGGCCTGCGTCCGGTTCACGTGACGGTGAGCGACCCTGGGGGTCGGCCGCCGACACTGCTCGTCAAGGAGATCGGAGGCCGACGAGGCCGACTGTCCGGCGTACTGCTGAGCACTGCTGCTGATACTGGTTCCGTGCTGACCATGCTCGACCTGGCAGAGCGGATCCGGCGCGAGAGTGGGCACGCTGGTCGTGGCCGCAACTCGACGCGAGTGCGACCGACCTCGCCGTCGGCGCTCTCGTCAGCCGAGCGCGTCGACCTGGTCGATCTGCGGCGGTGCCGGATGATCACGGACGAGCTTGTGCCGCCGTTCCGGCTGGAGCTGGCCGAGCGCTACCGGGAAGCCGGGCTGTGGGGGGAGCGCCCATCGCCGCAGAGTTCACCGCGGTCGCGCAGCGGCATCCGGACGGGATCGCTGTCGTGGCCGAGCAAGGGACGTCTGACGTACGCCGAGCTCGACGAGCGGACCGACCGGATCGGTGCAGGTCTGCTCGAGCTCGGTCTCGCAGCCGGGCGACCGGGTGCTGCTTCCAGGTGACCAACCGGTTGGAGCGGTGGTGGCGTGGTACGCCTGCCTCAAGGCCGCTCTCGTCCCTGTTGCCACGCTCGCCGCTCACCGGGCGCACGAGATCGCCGAGATCAGCCGTCAGTGTTCGGCGACCGCCCACCTCGTCGAAGCCGGCCTGCCGTTCGACCTCGTCGACTTCGCCCAGGAGCATGGCCGACGGACCACCCAACGCTGCGCCACGTCTCACCATCGGCGGCGACCGACGGCGTCGTCGCTCGAGGTGCTCGGTGCCGACCTGAGCCGAAGTCGGCGATTCGCGCCCGGATCGCCGAGGTGCAGAACGGCACCGGGCCGGACGATCTGGCCGCGCTGCAGCTTTCCGGCGGCACGACCGGCGTACCGAAGCTGATCCCGCGCCGGCACGCGGAGTACTGGTACAACGCCCGCGGCGTACGCGCGATCGGCTCGGCTGGACGACGGAGACCGGGTCGGTCACCTGATCCCGGTCATCCACAACGCCGGCATCACCTGCGCGATCCACGCCGCCCACAGCTGCGGCGCCACTCTCGTCCTCGGCGCCCCCGACGCTGCTCGCCTCAGCCGCTCTGCTGGCCCGCGCGCGGCGTCGACTCCGCGCTGATCGGACACGGCCATTTCGTCGCTCTCCTGCAGCCCGGCTTTCTCGATCAACTGCCGACCTTGCGGCAGGTCTCCTGTCCGGCACGAAGGTCCCGGAGACCTTGTTCGACGAGCTCGAGGGGCGCGGGATCTGGTCGGGACAGCTGTTCGGCATGGGCGAGGGCCTGTTCGTCATGAGCCGGCTCGACGATCCGCGCGAGGCACGGCTGCGGACCGTCGGCACACCGCTGAGCGAGCTCGACGAGGTGCGCATCCTGCTCCCGGGCACCGAGGTCGAGGCGCCGTACGGCGAGGTCGGCGAACTGTGCTGTCGCGGTCCGTACACGATCCCCGGGTACTACGCGGCGGGCGAACGCAACGCGCTTGCCTTCACCCCGGACGGGTTCTACCGCACCGGCGATCTCGCTCGCTGGGAGACGTACAACGGCAGGGCGCACCTGCTGATCGAGGGGCGTATCAAGGACGTGATCAACCGTGGCGGCGAGAAGATCAATGCCGAGGAGATCGAGCTGCTGCTGCTCAGGCACCCCGACATCCGGCAGGCGGCCGTCGTCGCGATGCCCGATGCCCGGCTGGGTGAGCGGTCGTGCGCGTACGTCGTCGCCCGCGCGGCCGTCGACCTTCCCACGCGTCCAGCGGTACCTGGACTCACTCGGCGTCGCGAAGTTCAAGTGGCCCGAGCGGGTCGAGCAGCTGGACGACCTGCCGCGGACGAACGTCGGCAAGATCGACAAGCCGCGCCTCCGCGACCGTGTCGCCGCGGCTCTGAGCGCCGGCGGCCGGCGGTTAGAGTCGGCCCATGACAGTCAGGGAAGAAGGCGGTCGATGCCGACGAGCGGGTGCGGAGCAGTACCCGCCGCGACCTCGTCGAGAGCCAGATCATTGCCGAGGCGACCCGGCTCTTCGCCGAGCGCGGGTTCT
Source organism: uncultured Actinomycetota bacterium (assembly GCA_963748245.1). Lineage (GTDB taxonomy): Bacteria > Actinomycetota > Actinomycetes > Propionibacteriales > Kribbellaceae > Kribbella. The sequence goes on from CAVVIA010000001.1 coordinate 933,438, forward strand.
CCGGAACGAGCCTGAAGGACATCGCGGACGCGACCGGGCTGACCCGGCCGGCGCTCTATCACTACGTCAAGAACAAGGACGAGATTCTGGCCAAGCTGGTCAGCGAGCTCGCCGAAGGACCGGCGCGCGCGCTGCGCGCCATCCGCGCACAGAGCGAGCTCGGGGCCGCCCAGAAGCTGCGCCGAGATCGCCCATGCGATCGCACTGCAACAGGCCGGCGAACCGGCCAAGTTCCAGCTGCTGATCCGTTCCGAGGCGGACCTCCCCGAGGAACTCGTCGGGCCGTACAACCAGAGCCGCCGCGACGTCCTCGACGAGATCGTCGCCGTGATCGAGGCCGGCGTCGCCTCCGGCGAGTTCCGCCCGGTCGACCCCCGCATCGCCGCGCTCGCGGTCATCGGCCAATGCAACTGGGTCGCCTGGTGGCACCACCCCGGCACGCCTGAGGAGAACAGCCGGGTCGCCACGACCATCGCGGACCTGGCTGTCGCTTCCGTCCTCTCCTCCGACGACGCCGACCCGGGCGTGGACCCGCGGACCCGGGCGATCGAACGCCTCAAGCAGGACGTTCAGCACCTCGAGAAGATCCTGACCACCGATCAGACGTGAGCCTTCAGCCAGCTCTCGATCCGCTGTGCCGCCAAGGACGTGCCGGTCTCGGCGCCCTTCGTGACCGGGCCGCCGAAGTGGGTGCCGGGGACGGACTGCACGGTCAGGTCCGAGGCGGCCAGGGCGCCGCGCATCGCGGTGATGTCGGTAGGGTACGACGCTTGGTCGCCGGTGAACTCCAGGAGCAGCGTCGGGACGGTCACGCCGGGAGCGCAGTCGATGAAGGTGGCGTTGGTGGACAGGGCCGACCAGGTGGAGAGCCAGGCCTCGGCGGTCGACAGGCGGCCGAAGCCGACCAGGCCGTAGTTGGTCAGATCGGGGCGCCGGCCGAACAGTGAGCCGTATGGGCGATCGTTGCGGTCCAGCGAGAGATCGACGTTGCGCAGATCCGCGTCGGTGCGGAAGACGGTCATCACGCGTGGGGCGATCGCTCGGCGACGATCGGCCGCGTCACCGCCGGACTTGAAGGCGCGATTCGCCTGCTGGGCATCCGACACGTATTCGCGAGCCTGCGCGTCCAGGCGACGTACCCGGTCCTCTTGGGCGGCCCGGTACCGAGTGATGAAGGCTTCGTCGTAGCTGCTCGACTGGGGTGCCGGGCGGAATCCGTTGCCGGGGTTGAACGCGTCGAGGTCAGGGTCGACGGAGAGCGGGTCGGATTCGTCGACCACGGACGGGTCCATCAGTCGCTGCAGGAGGGCGCCTTGGCCGGGATGTGGAGCGAGGAAGATGCACCCGTCGGGAAGCGGCATTGCGGTGTCGGCCAACGGAACCGGCCGGCCGGACGGCGTGCTCGAGAGGCGTTGATCGGGAGGTAGATCGGCCTGCTGGCAGTAGAACGCGGCGAGGGTTCCACCGCCCGAGTGACCGAGCGAGTAGACGCCAAAGCTCTTGTCACGCAGGAATACGTGACCGGCGGCGAAGTCGATGATCGCCTGCTCGTGCAGCAGGTTGAGGTCGTTGTTCGGGGACCGGGAGCCCTGAGTCCACACGCCGTACCCCATGGTCAGCAGGTACGGGGCCAGCGGATGGTGCGTGACATCCTGCCGCGGATGCATGATCGTGACGACTGTCGTTGCTCCTCGCGGCACGCGCAGGACGCCGGTGACCTTGGCGTCGTCGCTGGTGGTGAGCTCGTGCACACTGGTCGCGACACCGTCAGGGCCCTCGGTGGTGGACGAGTAGCGACCGGCCCCCAGTCGCGTTGCCGTCATCGCGGGTCCACTCGCAGCGCGTCCTTGTCCCACTGAACGATCCGGCCATCGGCCAACCCGGCGACACAGCTGTACCAGACCGCGTGACGACAGCCGGTGGCACGACGGTCGATGACGATCGGGCCGTCGTACTCGATGACGAAGTACGGACCGAGCTTTTCCACCTGGACGCCGTCGGACTCGCCGGCGACTCTTGCCACGGACGTGTTCTCCGGTACGTCGAGCACGTACAGCCGGCTCATACGCGCACCTCCCACGAGGGCGCACGTTCCACTATCAGCTCGGCCTTGCGGGTCAGTAGGTGGTCCATCGTGTGCCCTTCGCGCTGCGCGATGTCGACGAGCGCGTCGATGGTGAGGTTGGCGTCGAGATCCTCCTGCGGAGTCACCGGACGCAGTGCCCGGGTGATTTCGACCATGTAGCCGTTCGGGTCGTGGGTGTAGATCGACTCGATCGTCTCGTGCTGGATCTGCATCTCGACCGGCCATTCGCTCAGGTCAAGCCGGCGACGGTACTCCGTCAAGGCGTCCTCGGAGTCCACATGGATCGCGAGGTGACGCGATCTCACGAACCAGTCCGGCGTACTGTCCTCGAACCGCGCGTAGACGTCACCCTTTCCGTCCGACGACGGCCGCGGCAGCCCGAAGTAGTAGAAGAACGCGATCCGGTCGTCGTTGCCGATGTCGAAGAAGAAGTGAATGAAGTCCGGGTGATCGTCCGGACCCCAGCCGGCCGCACAGATCGAGTGCACGACGGGGAAGCCGAGGACGTCGCGGTAGAACCGGACGGTCCCGACCGGATCGAACGTGGGAAAGGCGGCGTGGTCGACACCGCGGGCGAGGTGGCGTCCGGCGAGATCGTTCATCGGGATACTCCTCCTTCGCGCCGGAGCAGCGAACCTGCTCCGGGAATGTCGATCGGCAATCCGGCGGCCTCGAGGACGCTGTAGGCGCCCGCCGTCGCGGCCGAGAGCACCGGAAGCCCGAACTCCTGTTCGGCGGATTCGACCAGCGGCAACGAAGGCATCTGCACACAGGCCGAGATCACCAGTGCGTCCGCGCGAGCCAACTCCAACGAGCGGGCGGCGGCCATCACCTGGTCGCCCGAGATGCAGCCGACCTGACGGTTGTCCTCGACCTCCAGCGCTCGCCAGTCCACGACCTCGAAACCCTCCGCCTCGAGGTACGTCACGACCTTCTCGGCGAGTGGCTTCAGGTACGGCGTGACGATCGCGATCCGCTGAGCCGGGACAGCCCGAAGTGCCTCGACCAGCGCACCGGCACTCGACCTCACCTTCGTCCTGGACCCTCCGGTGGCGAGCTGCTCGGCAATCAACCCTTCGACGCGCTGGTGCTCACCAGGACCAACGGACATCAACGCAACGAGGCACGCGTAGAGCAGCACATCCGGATCGGCGTCCCCGAGCTCCATCACGCACCGCTCCCGCTGCGCGTTCATCGCCGCCAGCTGCGCCGGCGACACCTTGGCCATCCGCATCCGGCTGGCATGGAAGGAGAACGTCGCCCCCGGATGCCGGCCGAGCAGCACCGGCAGCTCCGTCTCGACAGTGACATTCGAACTGGGCACAACAAGCCCGACACGTACGTGACTCATCCAGATCCTCTCGTCTCCTCCCAGGATTCGACGGATCCGACGAAAAGTCAACACTGACGTCAATGGGCTTTCGGGAGGGCATCCCGCGAGCCATGTATCAGCCGATGAGGGTTACCGCGTCGACGAGTTTGGTCCAGTACGCGGTTCGGCCTAGCTCGATCGCGACGCGGGCAGTGGCCGGGCGGCCGGTGTAGTGGTGGACGTCGACCACGGCCGGCGCCCTGTATCACCACGAGGGCGGGCTGCTGGATGCGTTTGGAACCAGCCCGACCGGGGTGCAGGACGTCAAGGCCATCATCGCCGGTTTCGCCGCCAGCCACCCGAACTCGTTCCACCACACGATGTCCTATACCGACGACCACCCTGACCACGCCGCCTGCGGTGCGGGCCTGAGGCAACTCAAGCTCGAGGATCCGAGCCTGGTGAACTCGCGGTTCTTCGTGTCCCGGTTGTACTGGGGTCCGACTCCGCCGCGACCGGCCGATGTGGCTGCGGCGCCTGGACTCGCGTGGTTCAAGGCCGGTCCCCGTAAGGCCGAATTCGACTCGGTGCTGAGGAACCGGGTGGTGAAGGCCTTCAGTGCATGGAGCCCGGCGGCCGGATCGTACGCGATCGGATATCACCAGGTGGCGGGGCAGTTCAGCAACAATTTCGGGCCGTCGGCATCGATCGCCAATCTCTGGCACGCCTGAGGTTTCGGAGGCGGCAACGAACCAAGCTACTTCGTGTCACGCCGGGTAGAGCATGTGGTCGCCGGCGGCGACTTGGCCAGGCCACCTACTTGGGCAGCTTGGCGTGATGCGCGGACCAGAAGCCGCCGTTCCCACTGGCGAGCTGCTGGTGCGGCGGGATGGTGTAGATCCGGATCCGGTTGTCCAAGAAGTCGGAGATCGCCAAGACGCCGCCGTCCTCACTGACGTCGAGGCCGGTGGTCTGGTTGCCGGCCACGATCGCGTCCAGCGGGCGCCCGGTCATGGCGTCCAGTACGACCACCGAGCCCCATTCGGGGCCTGGGATGTAGTAGCTCTTCGGATTGTTCCGCCCACGGCAGGACACGAACAGCACACTGCCGTCCGGACTGAGGTCGATGGTGTTGGGATGATCGTCGACGATTGCCAGTCGCCGCGCCTTGCCGGACGCCAGGTCCACGACGTATACCGAGGCGGTGCCCATGTCGCTGGCGTAAAGCTGTCGTCCGTCGCCGACCAGGTGCCGCATGGCACCACCCGTGCGGAGCAGAATTTTCTGCTTCCCGCTGCGAAGGTCGATGCTCGCGAGCTCCCCGTTTTCGTAGCCCGCCACGTAGAGGGTCCGGCCATGTGGCGCCGGGTAGAGACCGCGGGGGGTGTGCACGGTGGGGATGACTTTGCGAACCCGCCACGACGGTAGGTCGATCAGCGAGATGTCATGGCTGGTCCAGTTCGCCGCATACAACGTGCGTTCGTCCGGCGACAGCGCCAGCACCTTCGTCCATACACCTTCGACATCCACGCTGCGCCGTACTCTGCGCGAGGCGACGTCCAGCTGCCATACAGTGCCGGTCTCCATCTGCGACGCATATGCGGTCTTGCCGTCACGGGTGAAGATCACCTCGACTGCGCCGCCGTGACGGCCGAGCCGGATGCCGGCCAGCTTGGCGCCGGATACGGCGTTGTGCACGGCAACGCCATCGCCACCGAGCAACGTCACCCAGAGCTCCTTGCCGTCAGGGGTGAAGGCCACCTGCTTGGGAGCCCGCCCGGTGGCGTAGCGGTTGACGGACCGGACCACCTGGCCGGCCGGGTCCTTGAACCGCGTATTGGGCGGAATCTTCCGAGTCGTCGGCGGTTGCGTGGCGCTCGGTGCCGGCGTACCGGCCGATGCCGGCGGTGCGGAGGTCGGGACCCTGCTCGCGGGAAGGGTGGACCCGGGCGCCGATGATGGGCCCGAGGCAGTATCTGAGCACCCCGCCGCGGTCAGCGCCGCGGCTGAGAGAAGCAGCGCGGAGATCCCGCGTAGCCTGCACATTCAGTCAGCGTAGACGCGGTTGGCGGTGGCTGGTGAGCGCGACACGTGGGGCCACGTCACGTACGCAGCATGCACGCGACGCCGACGCAGCGTGGGATGGCTGATCAGCCCCTGCCTGTCAAGTTGGCTGGAAGATTTGGGTGATCGTTCGGATCGTCTGGCCCGGATACTCGCACTGGTTCGTTCCGGGTACCGGAGAAGGTGCAGCGGAAGCGCCGCGTTACGCGGCTGAATCGGCTGACAGCACACCGTCGCGGACGGGCGGTCTTGTCAGGGAGTGACCATGATGCGTCGGCGAGGCGCGGTCCACGGGGACAGAGAGTCCGAAGTCATCGAGGTCGGACTGGATGAGTTGTTGCGGACCGGCTACGAGGGCGCGGAGGACGATCCTGACGAAGGCCAGTCCGGCCGTAACCAGACAGGCGACCCGGACACCGATGATGACGCTGCTGATCCGGGCACCTTTGACGAGTGGCGGGCGGAGCAGCCTGACCGGGCGGGCGCGTCCTTCGGTGCCGCATTCTTCGGCTGGCTGGTCGCCAGCGGCACCGCCATACTCCTGCTGGCGTTGGTCAGTGTTGTTGGCGCCCTGATCGGCTGGGAGAAACTTGCCGACTGGTCAGAGAGTGACGCCACTGGCTGGCTACATGTCGGCGCTTGGATCGTCCTCGTTCTGTCGATGGGAATCGGTGGGTTCTCAGGCGGCTATGCCGCCGGACGAATGGTGCCATCGCATGGCGAACGGCAAGGTGTGGGCGTGTGGTTCTTCAGCTGGGGCGCCGCCGGCCTCATCGTCGGGCTGGGCTACGTGGCGGACCGCAAATACGACCTTGCGGCGAGGATCGACTGGCCATCCTTGCCAATTGCCGAGGCCGATCGTACGGCGGCGGCTTTGGTCGCACTCGTCGCGATTTTGCTCGTCACGTTGGTGGGGGCGGTGTTGGGCGGCGCCGCAGGGAACTGCTGTTACGAGCGGTTGAGTCAGCTCGACAGGCATGACGAGCCGATGACCGACCATCGGGAGACCGAGTAGCCCGGACCCAGCGGGGCAACCGCAACCTGTAGCGAGTGCGTGACGGTATGACGGCAGGTCAGCTGGGGGTCAGCTCCGCGCTGATCGTCGCGGTACTGCCGACCTGGGCAGCCGGCCCGGTGCCCCGGCTTCGGCAAATGCTAACGGCGCTCGCCGCGGGCAGGGTGATGGGTGAGCACAAGAGTCCTGGCGATGCTTCGCTGCTCTGCCTGCAGGGTCGCGCCGTGGTCCATGCCGGTGACGCGGATGTCGAGCTGGGGCCGGGTGACCTGGTCGCGGTGCCGCCGCAGCGTCATGACGTCGAAGCCCTGGATTCATCTGTCCTGCGGCTCACGGTCGCATTGCACTGACCCAGGTCGGTCTTCGTGATGGCGGGACTCGTCGCGGGCGGCGCCGACCGAACTGAGGGCCTGCCTGCTGTACGAGGTGCATCGGCACAGCGAGAACGAGGATTCATCTGCAGCCAGCTGAGTCGGTGGTTGCCAACGACAACTACTAGCTGCTTCTCGGGTGAAACAATTGTTTCAGTGTCCGAGGGGGGACACGCACCTTAACCACACGCTTGGAGCTCAACGTCTGAGCGGAAGCAGACCGAGGGCATCAACTGGCGCGGAGGCTGGCCCGTGCGGGGCGACGGCGGCGAGTGGCCGAGGCGCCGAGCCGCACCGTCGACGAGACGTGCGCCAGATCGGTAACCATCGCGAACCGCCGGCTACGAGGTGCCAGCCTGGCCACGCCTGAGGGCACACATGCGAGCCGCACCACGACATCACAAGCCCGCCCGAAGACCGACTCCTCTTCCTGGGGCCAACACGACGTACTGGGGGAGAAATGCGAAGTAGAAGCGGTACGGCGGGATCTCTGCGAGTTCAGGCGATCGCCGGCACGCATGTCGTGCTGCTAGGACTCGATCTGCCCAAGGCGAGCACCAAAGGGCTTCTCGGTTTCGCCATCGAGGGGTGGGATCCGACCGAGCAGGAGCGCTACTGGCTGCGCGGCATGAAGGTGTTTAAGGAGACGTCGACCGGGATTCCACCAGGCACCTCCGTCAGTCTGCGCGAGCACCCGGTGCAGTCGTTCCCCTGGGGTGACTACACCGCCAAGCCCGGTCGGCAGTACGAGTACCGGGTGGTGGGGCTCTACGGCAAGCCGAAGAACCTCGTGATCCGCCAGGACGTGACCGTGGCCGTCGTGACCGAGCGAGTCGACGAAGGCACCCACGCCGTACATTTTCAACAGCGGTGTCGCAGGCAGCCAGGCGTACGCACAGCGGTTCGGTCGCGCGCCGCGACCAGACGATCGGAGTGATCTGGTCTACGACTGGCTGTCGAGGGGCTGGAAGAGGCCCTGCTCGCGTTCATCGAGTCGGCCACCGGGCCCGGATTCGCGTTGCGCGGTGCGGTGTACGAGTTCGCGTATCCGCGGGTGCTGGAAGCCCTCGCGAAAGCCGCCGCGCGTGGAGTCGACCTGCGGATCGTGTTCGACCGGCGCGGTAAGGAGAGTACTGATCCGGACCGCCCGCGGGTCTGGCAGCTGAGCGAACCGCGGTTCCCGGTGGGCGGTGGGATGGCCGGCGTGGGAGTCGCGGCGGTGAGCCGGTTGTACGCCGGATCGACCGCGAGCCGTTGCCAGTAGCCGAAGTACTGCGTGGCGACGGCACGGTCGCGGACCAGGTGGCCGACGTTCGACTGTCGAAGAGTCCGCCCGAGGTGATGTTGGTGGACCCGGTCCACACCTGCTGGCGCACGTCGTCGTGCAGCAGAACGAAGAACTTGTTGTGCGCGATCGAGCTGTTCGTCGTCCGCGGGATCATGCACGGCGTGAGCCCGGCAGCCGCGATCGCCGGGAGCAACTCACCGGCCTCAACCCGCGGGTCCGCTACAGCCACACCAAGTTCATGCTGATCGACCCGCTCGGCGACGCACCACTCGTCATCAGCGGATCAGGGAACCTCAGCGACCCCTCGGTGAACGAGAACGACGAGAACATGCTGGTGATCCAGGCGATCAGCGGGTGGCCGACATCTACCTCGGCGAGTTCATGCGGATCTTCAACCACTACTACTTCCGCTACCTCGTTCAGAAGGTGCGAGCGGCGGGCGACGTGGCAGCGACGGCGTACCTGACGCCGGACGACCGCTGGGTCGACCGGAACTTCGACAGGACCACTCCCAGCTACCGGCAGCGACTGCCGTTCCGGTGATCGACGATGCTGTCCCGGCACTCTCGCACACCTCCACCTGATCATCTCCAACGGCACCGTCGTGACCTGAGGACGAATCCATCAGGGTGATGGCTCGGGACCTCACCGGCGAAGCGCAGTACGGTCGGTGGAGGGAACTCACGAGAGGACCACCGAGATGAGCATCGACCGGGGACTGCTGGCGACGCTGGAGGCCAAGCCGGGCAAGGAAGAGGAACTGCGCGCGTTCCTCGAGCAGGGGCGGGAGCTCGCGGCCGCCGAGGAGGGGACGGTCACCTGGTACGCGTTCCGCCTCGGGCCGACGACGTTCGGGATCTTCGACACGTTCGCCGACGAGGACGGCCGGCAGGCTCACCTCAACGGCGAGATCCCGGTCGCCCTCGGACAGGTCGGCGCCGACCTGCTCGCTGCCGACCCCGAAATCCGAACAATCGACGTCATCGCGGTCAAGTAGCATCCTGCTGATCTTTGCCGCCACGATCGCCTACGCCTTGGTGTCCACCGTGCTTCCGAACAGGACGAAGCACGGTGAATAGCACGGGAAGCATCTCAGCGGGGGCGGCCGGCTCGAGCATGACCGCGACACGGCGGTCGTTGGCGGCGTCGCCGACAAGAATGTCAGCGTGAACAAGGAGCCAGCCCCCATCGGCCATGCGCATGCGCACCCGGGCGGGCCGGCCACCGTGTGATGAGTTGATCTCCGCCTGCAACGCCACCATGGTGACAGCCGCGGCGTACGCGCGGCCAGAGTTGCGCGGAGTCCATCGCAGATGTGCCGGGCGATGGCGGCAGGAAAGCGCGACTCGTCGGCGGTGAAGAGGGGGAGGTCGGAGGTCCGGACCAGACAGGCCATGGCCCAGGTCGTCGTTCCGCTGCGGGCCACCAGTCGAAGCTCGTCGTGCAGGCCGCGGCGAACATACACGGACCGGTGCCGTTCGCTCAGGCCCAGGTCACCTCGCGTCGCAGCGGCGAGGGTCGCGACGGATCGCCGTGACCGGTCCAGATCGACGAAGCGGTTGAAATCATGCTGCTCCAATCTCTTCTCCGAGAGGTCGAGCAGGTGGTGATCCTGTGCATCGCGGTGCTGATGGACCTTTGGCCGCGCCGGTGAGTTGGAGGCACGGTTTGGTTCGGGCTGGACGCAGGGGCTCTGGCTCTCCTTCCGCGCCCGTCATCGACTCCGACGATCGCGCGACAGCTATGCTCGAGTGGCACGGATATGGCCGCGCCGACCTCCGTGTCGGGTAGCCGGACCGACGGGCGGAGAGCCATGCAGCGGTGGGACAGGGCGCTCGTGCGACGGTGGGGTGGACGCGCTGTCGGTCTGGCGCTGACAGGGATCGGCCTGTACGTCGTCGCGCCGAGCCTGCTGTCCATCTTCGGCTCCTGGCCGGGGCTGCGAGCTGTCCAGCCGTGGTGGTTCCTGGTCCTGGTGGCGCTGGAGACGTGCAGCCTGGTGTCGCTGTGGTGGCTGACGCGGCTGGCGCTTGCCCCCGCTGACGAGGCCGCCGGAGTACCTCCGCCCCGCTGGGGCTCTGTGGCCTCGGCGCAGCTGGCCGGCAACGCGGCCAGCAAGGTCGTGCCGGGGGGTCCGGCCACCGGCGGTGTCGTCCAAGCACGTGTGCTTATCCGGGACGGCCAACCCGCACCGGTGGTGGCCTCGTCCCTCGCCGCGGTCGCGCTGTTGACGACCGCGGTCCTCCTGCTGCTTCCCGTCATCACCGTGCCGGCCCTCATCATCGGTCCGCCGCCGGCCCGGCAGCTCCAACTCGGCCTCCTGGTCTCGCTGATCGTTGCCGTGGTCATCGTGGGTGTTGGTGTGACCGCACTCACCTGGACCGGCTTCGTGGTCGCCGCTGGGCGTATCAGTGGACACGTCGGACACCTCGTCAGGCGGAGCATCTCTGCCGACTCGGTCGCTGCCTCGTTGGTCGCGCAGCGCGACCGCGTCGCCAGCGCCTTCGCAGGCCGCTGGTGGCGTGCCGTCTTCGCAGCCGCAGCGAACCGGATGTTCGACTACGCCGCGCTGGTTGCTGCACTCGCCGCCTTCGACGCGCACGCCCGCCCGTCGGAGGTGCTGCTGGCCTACGTCGTGGCCCAGGCCCTCGCGATCGTGCCGCTCACTCCAGGTGGTCTGGGCTTCGTCGAGTCCGGACTCACGACCCTGCTCGTGCTCATCGGGATCAGCGCCGCCACGGCCGCGATCGGCACGCTGCTCTATCGACTCGTGTCCTTCTGGCTGCCCATCCCAGTCGGTGCGCTCGCGTGGGCAGGTTGGCGGATCAACCTCACCCGCTCTGAATGAGCGCAGCCCAAGCGCCCCAAGGCGGGGATGGTGGGTGTCCCTTGGCCGAGCTGGATGCCAAGCAGTTCTCCGTGGCGGTCACGACGTACGTCACGTCGTACTTCCTGACAGCACGGCTCGCGGCCCGGTTCATGATTCCGAACTGGTCCGGGGTGATCATGACCGTCACCGCGCTCCACTCGCGGACGGGAATCCCTTTGGTGGGTGGTTACGGTCCGGCGCAGGCGGCAAGGAGGCACTCACTCGTCACTTGTCCGCTGAGCTCGCACCCCAGGGCATCCGGGTGGTGGGTCTGCGTCCACAGGGCATACCGGAGACACGCACGATCAAGGACGCCTACGAGCCTCGCGCAAAGGCGTCGGGAATGACCTGGGAACAGTGGCAGGACCTGCTCGCAAGCAGGACCCATCCGCGAAGCGCCGCCGCATTGGACGTCGCCAGGTGGAGGAAGCCGAGGTGCTCGAGTTGCTGCGCGCGCCGCAGAGGCCCGACGTCGACCGGCCTCGTGCCGCTGGATCGGGCCAGGGCGGCGACACCCAGGGCACGGCAGGCGCGCGTGGTGTGGCATCGATCCGCACGACCCGGACAGATTGCCTGCGGAACCGGGACGCTAGCCTCGCTCAGCCAGCGACGTCACCAGTGAAGCGGTGATGTCGTCAAGTGAGTGCACGACAACGGATGCGAGGCCGAGGGCGTCCTTGTCGGGCGGAAAGGCCTTGTTGGGAACTGCGATGACGCGCAAACCCGCCCGGGCAGCCGACCGCAGTCCGTTGCTCGAGTCCTCGATCGCAACCGCCTGCTGCGCGTCAACAGTCAACTGCCGCACCACCTCCTCATAGACCGCGGGTGACGGCTTGCCGGCCTGGACCTCCTCGGTGGACACGCTGACACGGAACTTGCTTGCCAGGTTCGCAGACTCGAGGACCGCGTCGATCAGTTGTCGCGGTGACGACGACGCCAGTCCCAGCGGCCAGTGGCTCGCGAGTCGTCGCACGACCTCGACGGCGCCAGGCAGCAGCGGCAGCCGAAGCCGGTATCGGCTCGCCATGCGGTCGATGACTTCGGCCGCCACGTCGTGCGGCCGGCCAGGTACATCGATCACCGCCGTAAGGTAGTCCGACCACTCTGGCGTGCTCATACCCTGCAATGCACGGGTCGCGCCAGCGGGCCACGGGCGGCCGGCTTCGGCGGCGACTCCGCGACGGACCTCGTCCCACTGCTGCTCGGAGTCCACCAAGACACCGTCAAGGTCGAAGACCACTGCCTGTATCTCGCGGTCCGCCATTGCACTCCCTGGGGCGGTCGAAGCCGATCGCTGGCTTGTTCAAGCCTGCTGGCTACTGGAGGAAATGCCAACCGCCCGGACCATCGCCGGCAGTCCCCTAAGTGTGCGGTTCGTGGGGACCGGTGCGCGCCTCCGGCAGACCCTGACGGCGCTCGCCGCGGGCCGGGTGATGAGGTCAGCACAAGAGTCCTTGGGATGCGTCGCTTCTCTGCCTGCAGGGTCAGGTCCTGGTTCGCGCCGGTGACGCACAGGTCGAGCTGGGTCCAGGCCACCTGGTGGCGGTGCCGCCGCAGCGTCACAACGTCGACGCCCTGGAACCGTCCGTACTACTGCTCACACAGTTGCCTTGCACTGACCGAACTCGAACGACAGGCAAACGAAGGGGTCAGTTCGGTGGGCATCCTTCAAGCAGGTCATGTCGACCGCTCATGCGCGCCAGCCGCTGGGTGGCGGATAGGTTGGCTAGCTGGTGGCACCCCGCGGTGATCGCATCCTGCAAGGTGGGCCAATGGTCGACGCACCAGTAAGGATCGTCGGGTTGGCGGTCGTGGTCGTCGTCGATGTCGGCGCACCAGCCACCGGTGAAGACGTGATGGATGTGCAGTCGGAGGTTCATGATCGTGTGCTTGTCGAGTGAAATCAGGACGGAAGTAACCGACCTGAGGGTGTACGAAGGTCGAGGGCTCTCGGGCGCCTGCGCCTGATCGTTCGGATCGGCCTTGGCAGAACCAGGACGTGGTGCATCGGATTCACCTCCTCCGGGGGTGCTGCCGCACGCCACGGTGCCGGGCTGGTGTTTGATCTCACCCGTTTGACGACGCAGCCCGTCGAGATGTGACGTGGCGTGCCAACCCTGCTCTGACAGCGAGCATGGTGGAGCGGCATCCGGCGCAGGATGAGACCCCGCGCTAGCACGCAGTTACGGGAGCTGGCGTTACCGCCTTGCCTAGCCGGGCAGTGGGATCGCGATGACCTCGCCGATGTCGGCGCAGACGCCGCAGTTCGAGACGTAGGCCTTGCCGTCCCGGATCGCCAGCCCAGTCGGCATCGTGAGACCTTCGCTGGCGATGACCGTGCGCGAGCCGTCCTTGGCCAGGCGGATCAGTGCACCCGTCGTGTCACCGGACAGCAGGCCGTTGTGCGCGATCTCCAGCACGTAGAGCGAGTGGTCCGGACCGAAGGCGATGTCGATGATGTTCGTGAACCCGCTGGCGACCACCGCGGGCTGTTCGCCCGGCTCGACCCGGTAGACGTTCGCGCCGCCGACCGGGAAGGGGAACCCGGTGAGCTGACCGACGTACAACGCGCCGTCCGGGCCGCGGGTCACTGTCGTCGGCACGGCCTGCATCGGGATGGCGGGGCCGCCGAACGGGTTGGGTACCAGTCGCGGTGGGAACACCGCGAGGGTTGAGATGCGCCCGGGTTGGCGCACACCCAGGAGGGAGTTGCCGCCGGCGTCCGCGACCACCTGGCCTCCTGCAGTGGAGAGCAGACCCTGCGGGTTGCTGTCGGGGAGTCCGCCGTCCGGATTGTCCGACAGTTCGTACGCGCCGATGTCGGCCACCAGCCGGAACGTCCCCTTCGACGGCTTGGCACGGACCAGGGTCGCGGCCGCCTGCCCCTCCGGAGGCAGGGCCGTGCGGACGGCCGGGTCGGCACCGAGCCCGAGCGTCACGTACAGGTTGCCGCTGCCGTTCATTGCCACGTCGGACGGTCCGAACACCTCGGGCGTCCCCTGCAACGCGAAGGACGGGAGCCCGGTGAGCACCCGATTCTGATGCCCTCGCTTCACTTCGGTGACCCCGCCGGTGGCGCCGTAGCAGAGCTGTCCGAGCGGGTGTGGGAGGCACGGGCTGGTGCCGCCCACGCCCGCCTCGGCGACATACAGGGTGCCGTTCGGGCCGAACGCCAGGCCGCGAGGGCTGTCGAGCCCCGATGCGACCACCCGCCACGGTGAGTCCTGGCTGACCGCCGGCGTAGCCGACAGGACGGCGAGACTCAAGCCGGTGCTCAGTGCTGTACCGATGATCATCGTGCGCCGGAACATGTGCCCTCCCTGGTAGTGCACTCCCTTCTCCCGAGTCTGCTCATGACCGTCCCAGCCGTCCACAGTTCGCATCGCCCATCAACTTCGGGCTCTGAGGGCACATCAGACGGCCGGCATCGACGTTGCCCTCGGTTACGACAGAGAGGCGCCGTGCACGGGCTGTGCCAGCAACCAGCCTGCGCTGACGGGTGAAGGCCACGACCGCCCAGGCTTGTGGGTCTGGACCGGCGGCTCAGCGTCGGGCCCGATGGCTGCACCAGACGGCCGATGCCGGGCTGGTCGACGAGCCGGGGGAGGGTGGTAGCCACTTGGCGACTCTGATCCAATCTGCGGGCTGACCGTCAGCGGGTCCGTCATTCTGGACTTGAACGGTCGTCGCTCGCTCGCGTTCGCGGAGGATCTTGGACACCCCATGACTGAATCGAAGGGCCGCCCGCCAGGCGCTATCGCCGGTACTCCGCGAGGCAGCCGCCCCCGGCGCCGCCGTACTGGTGACGGATCCCCGGCCAACGCCGAGTCTTACGCCGACCGCAGCGTGTTGCTGTGGACCTGTCCGGCCGAGGTTTCGGCACCGGCGGCGACTCCGCTGTTCACATCCGCTGTCGTCTCGGCTCGCCCAATCGCTTCCAGAGCACCGACGGCAGAAGACGGCTGCCGCCGGACTGACTCAGACCTCGGCGACGACCTCGAAGCCGCCGGCTTCCTCGACCGTCTCGAACCCCGCCGGCTCTTCCACCCCCGCCGCAGGCGAAGCCTTCCATCAGGATTCCACCCCGACGCCTGATCTACAGTTGCTCCGAGCAACCATCCTGCTCCGCCACCGCACACAACAAACAGGCGACGCGAACCCCGCGCCGCCTGATGAGCTGAAACAATTGCTTCAGTGTCCGAGGAGGGACACGCACCTTGACCACACGCCTCGAGCTTGACGCGGATCCGGCGAGTCTGACCCCGTAATCGCCTGTTGGACGTTTCAATCTCGGTCACGTGCCTTCGCGGGCGTCACTCGTGGGACAGTTGCCCGACGATGACGATCTTTACGTTCCATCTCGCGGAGCTCCGTCCGACGACGACGGCGGGGGCGCTGTGGAAGGCGCCGGCTGTGCCGTCCACGCCCGGTTTGCGGTACGCCGAGTGCCTGGCGCTGATGCGCCTCGGTGCCCCGACTGTCTCGCCGGCCCGGATGCAGTTGCGTCGGATGGCGATGTTCGCGCGGTGGGAGGACGAGGCGGCGGTCGAGAAGTTCCTGGCGGATGACCCCTTGGGCAGGGAGTTGGCTGCGGGCTGGCACGTGCGGATGCAGTTCCTGCGTCGTTGGTCGCGGCTTGCGGCGTTGCCCGACCTGCCGGCGAGGGCGGGCGAGTGGGACCCTGCCGAACCCGTCGTGGCGGTCACGCTGGCCCGGATGCGCCTCCTGGAGGTGCCGAGGTTCCTTAAGTGGGGCAAGCCCGTGGAGCGGCTGGTTCGTGACCATCCGGGGGCCACGCTGGCGCTGGCCGCGATGCGCCCGCCTCGGACGATCTCTACGTTCTCTGTCTGGCGGTCTGTGCGGCAGATGGAGGAGATGGTGCACGGTCACAGCAGTGTCCCGGTACCCGACCGTCATGCCGCCGCAATGGCCGAACGCCGGCGCAGGGATTTCCACCACGAGTTCGCGACCCTGCGGTTCCGGCCGCTGTCGGAGCACGGCTCGTGGCAGGGGCGGAGCGGGATCGTTCCCCGGTAGGGCGCTGCTGCTCCTCGCGTCCAGGTGGGGCGTAGAGGAGGTTGTCGGTGAGGTTCTCGAACGGCTTCGTCTGGATCCACCCGTCGAGAAGGTCAGGCTTGCGGTTGAGTGACGAACGGAGCCGATGATCGGCTGCGCCGAGGGAGGTTCAGTTGGAGGCGGACCGGGAATCCGCAAGTCGTCCATGCCGGAGCCCCAGCCGGCCGGCCGTACGGAACGCGTGGGTGCCAGCCGGCGCCGCCAGCTGCTGGGTGGTGCTGGCAGGGGCAGTGCAACAGGGTGCGCGTGGCGAGTCGGTTCCGCGGTCGAGGTGACATGTACTGCCGAACCAGATGGCTTCCATCTGTCGTCCGGCCCGGTCGTAACCTGCGCGTCTCCTTCGGTCACGCGGCTGAAACATGCGCTTCTTACGTTGGGAGTCCACGTCAGCCGCGCGAGGCGGTGAGCCGATGTACGAGCACGTCGACCCGTTCATCGGGACCGGCGCCACCGACTTGCCCACGCCCAAGGGCCTGGCCTCGACCTGGTGGTGGCCCAAGCCGCAGGTCGGCAACACCCACCCGGGCGCCATGCACCCCTTCGGGATGGTGTCGGCGTGCCCGTACTCCGGGGCCTACCCGACCGGTTACGGGCTGTACGACTTCAACACCGAGGGCGTGCCCGACCTGTTGTACGACCGCCCGGTCGCCTCCGGCTTCACCCACTTCCAGCAGTCCGGCACCGGCGCGATCCGCAAGTACTACAACTACTTCCAGGTCACCCCGATGCTCGGCCCGCTCGATGACCTGGGCACCACGTGGGACCTGCTGGAGGAGGTGGCCGGGCCCGGCTACTACGCGGCGACGCTGAGTTCGGGGGTGCACTGCGAGGTGACGGTCGGACCCAAGTCGGCCGTCCACCGGTACACCTTCCCGGCGAATGACGCCGCCCGGATCGTCATCGACGCCTCGACCGGCGGCCTGGCCATCCCGCACAGCCGGACTGTGCCGCTGAAGGCGCACCTGGCGATGCTGGAGCCCGGGGTGGCTCAAGGGGAGATCCACGTCGAGGGGGTGCCGCTGGCTGTGCACCTGGAGGTCGACGCCCCCGGCTGGCGGCAGCTGCTGTGGTACGACCGGCGCCTGATGCCCGGCGGCACTCGCCTCGACTTCGACTACATCCGACCGACCACATTGCGGCCGTTCGGGCTGATGTTCATGGGACCATCGCGCGCCGAGCAGACCGTCGAGGTACGGCTGGGGTTCTCCCTGCGTGGGTGTGAGACGGCCCGCGACAACCTCCGCGCGGACGTCGGCCGCACGCAGACCACCTTCGCCGGGCGGCGCGACCGCACGGCAGCCAGCTGGCGCGACCACCTCGGCAAGGTTGAGATCAAGACCGAGTCCGACGACCAGGCAACGGTTTTCGGCACCGCGCTCTACCACTCGCTGGTCAAGCCGTGCTTCGCCCCGGACGAGAGCCCGTCCTGGACGACCGAGGGCCCTTACGCGTTCGACATCTGCACCATGTGGGACATCTACCGCACCCAGCTGCCGCTGATGACCACGCTGTTCCCGCAGCGTTCGGTCGCGCTGGCCGGCGCGCTGCTGTCGATCTGCGAGCAGGAGGGCAACCTGCCGATCGGCTACCGGATGGCCAAGGGCGCCGACCGGTTCTCCCGGCAGGGCAGCGCCCTCGCGCACACCTTCTTTGCCGACCTGTGCCAACTGGATCTGCCTGGTCTCGACTGGGACTGGGCCATGGTGCACCTGGAGATGGACCTGCGCCGGACGTACGGCGAGGACTACCTGGTGCACGGTGTGGCGCACCCGATCAGCCATACCCTCGACCTGGCGTACGCCTACCACTGCACCGCGGCGATCGCCCACAAGGTGCGCGATCGGCCACTGGCACAGCAGATGCGCGACCTCGCTCAAGGCTGGCGGGCGGCGTACGACCCGGGCACCGGCCTGCTGCGCGACTCGACGTTCTACGAGGGCGGCCGGTGGAACTACTCCTTCCGGCTGCTGCACGACATGCGCGCCCGGATCGCACTCGCCGGCGGTGATGAGGCGTTCGTGGGACTGCTCGACCGGTTCTTCGGGTACGACGCCGCATCGGTCACCCAGCCGGGGGTGGCGCCGAGCGTGGCCGAGATGGACGCCGGGTACGGCCTGTGCCGGTTCGAGGGATTGAACAACGAACCGGACTACGAGGCGCCGTGGTCCTACCACTACGCGGGACGGCCGGACCGAACCGCAGAGGTAGTGCATGCCGCCATCGCCAACCAATTCGGCACTGGCCGGGGCGGGCTGCCAGGAAACGACGACTCCGGCGGGCTGTCTGCGTGGTACGTGTGGGCGACGCTCGGCCTGTTCCCGGTGGCTGGGCAGAACCTGTTCCTGATAAGCGCGCCGGCCGTGGCGGAGTCCACGATCCGGCTGCCGGTGGGTGACCTGTCGATCACCACCACAGGGTTCGAGCCTGTCGAGGCAGGAGGACCGGTCTCCTACGTCCAATCCGTCGCGGTGGACGGCAAGACACTCGAACGCCCCTGGATCTCCGGCCGGGAACTGCGGCACATCCGCAACCTCCACATCGAGCTCGGCCCTCAGCCCTCCGGCTGGGGCGCCAGGATCAGGCCGCCATCCACCTCCGACCCGCTGCACGCCGCTGGAGGTGAGGTATGAACATCGCTGACGACACGCTCACCCATTCCACACCCAACCGCCGCCTGGTCATTGTTGTCCGCGCCGACCCGGTGATCTGCGGGCACTCCGGTGAGGCGAGGTGCCTCGCGGAGGTGGCGCTCACCCGCGGGTTCGACGACGTACGGATCGTGACCTGGCCGCTGGAGGCGCTGGAGGCGGCCGGACTGCCGTTGAAACCACTCGATCGCGTGCTGCCGTACAGCCCTGGCATCACCGTGGAGCGGCCCGATCCCGTTGGCGACTACCGGGTTCCGGACGGGCGCCTTCTGTCCGGGCTCATCGGGCGGCTGGTCGAGCTGTTCAGCGACGGGGTACCGACGGTGGCGATGTCGCTGTACCTGAGCCCGCATGCGATCGCCGTGCAGGAGGCCGTCCAGGTGGCGCGCCGGATCGGGCCCGCACGGGTGATCACTGTGGCTGAGGCGGTGGGCTCCGACATCACCAACGTGGTGCGCGAGTGTGTGGCCACCGGCCGGTTCGGGGCGGCCGCGCACATCCTGTCGGTCTACCTGGCGGCCGACCACTGCGTGGCGGTCTCGGAGTACACCAGGGACCTGATCGTGGCCTCGGCAGCGACCCTCGACGCCATGCACGGTACGACGTTCGCGCAGCGGTGCCGGGAGCGGATCGCCATCTCCTACCCGGCGGTCGACTCCCGGTCCTACCTGTCGCTCACCGATGACAGGATCGCCGAAACTCTGACCAGACGCGGCCTTTCGCGGGACGGGTACGTGCTGTTCCTGTCCCGGATCGCCTCGGCGAAGGGGGTCGACGACCTGATCGACGCCTACGTCGGGTCGCGGTCGGCCGAGCGGGTGCACCTGATCCTGGCCGGGCGCGGGCCGCAGGAAGACGAGGTGGTGGCGCGGGTGGTGGCGGGGGGCCTGGGCGCGCGGGTGCAGGTGCTGACCGACGTGGACGACGCGGAGAAGCCGGCGCTGATGGCCGGGAGCGCGGCGTTCGTGCTGCCGACCCGCGAGCAGCCGGAGTTCGTGGAGACGTTCGGGATCGCGCTGGTCGAGAAGGCTCTCGCCGGCGGCGGGCCGATCATCACCTGCGCGACCGGCGGCGTACCCGAGGCGGTCGGAGACACGGCCCTGATGGTGCCGCAGCGTGACCCGGCCACCCTGCGGACGGTGCTTGACGAGGTCGTGTGCGACTGGACCCGCGAGCAGCGGGCGGGGGCCGAGCGGCGCGCGCGGGCGTACGCGTTGCAGTTCGACCGGATCGCGGTGTTCGACCGCCTCTTCGCGCTCGCCGAGCCTCACGCCATCCACGTCGGCTGACCTCCATCGAACGATTCGACGGCAGTATCGAGGCCGAGGTCAACACTGTCCTGACCGCCGATCTGGTGCGGCGGGTCCGATCGCCAGCAGTCGTTACCGTGCGCGTGAGCCACGGCGTCGTCCTCGTGGAACCCTGATGTTCCGCAGTCGCAGAGAACACGCCGGCCACGCGGTCTCCCGAATCGCCGGCGTCGTTGCCGTACACAAGCACCTGCGCTACGAACTCGACGACCTGGACATCACCGGATTCTGAACGCACCTACGTGAGTGTCACCGCCAATCGAGAGCTTCAACTGAGCAGCTTTTCGAGCCTTGGCCGAAGGTGGTCCTCATCTCCCTGGATATCGACCAGTTTGTCGCGGCTGGTCGCGCCACGCACCAGCGTCACGGCCGAGCCTCGTACGCCGAACGCCGCTGCGACCGCCTGCAGGACAGCCTTCGTTGCCTGGCCCTCCACCGCACGGGCTGTCACCGCGACCACCAGGGCCGGGCCGGCCGGACCGTCGTAACGGCCGCCGACCGCATTCCGGGACGCACCCGGCCTGACCCGAAGCAGGACTCTCATGGCCGTATTCTCGCCTGACTCCAAGCGTGAGTGGGATACGCCGAGCGGCCGCGGACGGTGGTCCGCGGCCGCTCAGTGTGATGACTTCAGTCGGGCCTGGGAGTCGGCGATGTCGTCGTTCTGGCCGTCCAGGTTGTCGAGGGTCGCTAAGCAGGAACGCGGAGCGGCACGTCGGACGGCAGGCTTTACGTGTCACTAGTGTGTCGACGCCTGGCGCAGTCAGCTCCGGCATGAGCGCGAATCGCCCAGCAGCGGACCGCGGCTCGAGACGCCGCTAACCGGTCGGACTTGTCAACGCGGCGTCGGCCGTGCCC
The DNA here is from genome assembly GCA_963748245.1 of uncultured Actinomycetota bacterium. Classification (GTDB taxonomy): domain Bacteria; phylum Actinomycetota; class Actinomycetes; order Propionibacteriales; family Kribbellaceae; genus Kribbella. The sequence continues at coordinate 954,335 of CAVVIA010000001.1, forward strand.
TGGGCGCGGAAGGGAGCCATCACCGCGATCGCGTCGGGCAGCTCCTCGGTGGTCGCGGTCTTGAACTCTGTGAACCCGTCCATCGCGACGACCTCCACGGCATCGCGCCAGGACTCGGCTCGTTCGGTGAGCCAGGTGTTGAAGACCTGCTTGGAGCGGCCCTCGACCATGTCGAGCAGCCGGGCGGCTCCGGTATCGTCACGGATCCCGGTCAGGTCGATGATCACGGTGACGTACTTGTCGCCGCAGCGGGTGTGTCGCCACGCATGCTCGTCCACGCCGATCACGGCCACGCCGTCGAACCGGCTGGGATCCTCGATCAGCACACGCTTGCCCTCGGCAAGAACCGCGTCGTTGGCGGTGTTTGAACCACCCCGGGTTTGATGCACACCTCCTTCGTTGGGAAGGTGGCATTCATGCCGAGCAAGTACGACGAGCAGACCCGCGTCAAGGCGGTCCGTCTGGTCATCGAGCACGTTGACGACTACGACTCCGAGTGGGCGGCGATCAAGGCCGTATCTGCCCGGTTGGGGATGACGGCCGAGACGTTGCGCCGGTGGGTTCGGCAGGCTCAGATCGACACCGGTCAGACCGATGGGGTGACGTCGTCGGCGCGGGAGATCCGTGAGCTGAAGCGGAAGAACGCTGAGCTGGTGCGGCCTGTGTCGGTTGACGCCGGGCCATCCGCAGCACCGCCTTGCGCCGGAGGAATGACGTGGACTGGGGCGCACCGCGCTCACCGGGTGTTGCCGGAATCGCTCGGCCGGGACGCCCGTAGTGCGGCCTGGACCCCGGCCTGGAAACGGGTGGTCGCACCGAGCTCGGCCATCAGCGCGGCGATCCGGCGCTGCGCGGTCCGGTACCCGATCCCGAGCTGCCGGGCGACGGCCTGGTCGGTGAGGCCGGACAGCAGCAGCGCGATCAGCCGCTGCCGTTCGGCCTCGGACGACACCTCCGGGATGGACAGGCCGAGCGGCAGAGCTCGTTGCCAGAGGCCTTCGAAAAGCTTGCCCAGGGCATCGAGCAGGCCGGACGGATGGATCACCAGCGCCGCCTCCAGCTCGGACGGCTCCCGCTGCAGCGGCAGCAGAGCCAGCCGGTCGTCGGCGACGTACAGCTTCATCGGGACGCTCGGCAGCACCCGGCCCTCCTCGCCGGCCTCGGCGAGCCGCTCGATCGAGGACAGCTTTCCGGGCTGTTCCACCGCGCCGCCGTCGTACACGGTGCGGCAGGCGACACCGCGGCCGAGCAGCTCGAGCGTGACGTCGGAAGTGCCGCGGCTGTCCACGTACGGCGGGCGGTCCAGGCAGCGCAGCTCGCGCCGGGCGGCTCGCTGCACCTGCGCGACCCGCTGCCGCAGCGCGGGCCGACCGGTGACCAGCTCGACCACGTTGTGACACGGTTCGAGCAGGTGCCGGCGATGCCGTTCGGCCAGGTCCTGCGCCAGGTCGCGAGCCAGGTGCAACCGCTTCTCGGCGGTCAGCAGCAGCGCCTCGAGCGCGATGTCGGGTGCGACCGCGGCGTACCGGTCGGGGGTGCCGGGCTCCCGGATCACCAGACCCTTGGTCTCCAGCGCGTCGAGCGACTCGGCCAGGTCGTCGCCGCGGCCCCAGGCGGCAGTCAGGTCCGCGATCGTGGACGGCGGCCGGTCGACCAGCAGCTCGTACGCCGTCTCCGCGGCCGGGCCCAGCCCGATGCCGCCGAGGTCGAACCCGTCAACCGGCATCCTGTCAACCGACATCGGAGCCGCCCAGCCAGCCGCGCTGCACCGCCTGGTACCCGGCCTGGAACCGGGTGCCCGCGTTCAGCTTCACCATCATCCGCTGCAGGTGCCGCCGGACCGTCCGCTCGGTCCAGCCGAGCTGCCGGGCGATCGCGACGTCGCTGAGCCCGCCGACCAGCATCGGCAGCAGCCGTCGCTCGTCCGCGGTCGGGCCGGTGGACCCGTCCAGCTGGGGGAGACCGTCGCGGACCCGCAGCGGGATCGCGCGCTGCCAGTACATCTCGAACAGCTCCCGCATCGCCTCCAGCAGGGTGGAGTCCTCCAGGCGCAGCGCGGACGCGAAGTCGGTCGGCCGGCGGTGCAGCTGCAGAAACGCCAGCGGCGCGTCGCTCATCAGTAGCTTGACCGGTACGTCGGCGACCCGGGCCTGCTCACCGGCCGCGATCCCGGCCTCGAGATCCGCGAGCCGGCCGGGCCGGTCCAGACCGCGCGGGTCGTACAGCACCCGGTAGGCGATGCCGCGGCTGAGCAGCTCCAGCTCGAGCGTGTTCACCGGGTGGTTCTCGTCCTCGGACCGCACCGACGCGTACGGCGGGGTGTCCGTCGCGCACACCTCGCTCGGCGCGTCCCGCTGCAGCTGCGCGAACTGCTCGATGATCGCCTGCTGGCCGTACACCACCTCGACGAGCTCCATCGGGTCGGTGCGGCCCTGGCCGCCGTGAAACCGGGTCACCAGCTCGGCCACCCGGCGACGGGCGGTGGCCAGCGTCTGCGCGCGGGCCAGCAGCAGCGCGTCGAGCGCGGTCTCCGGGTCGACCACCGCCCACTGCGGAGGGTCCGCCGGGATCCGCGCGACCAGCCCCAGACCCTGAAGGTGGCTGAGCGTGGCGCGGACCGGTAGTGCCAAGTCGTGGTCCGCGACGATCTCCGCCACGTCGGTCTGGCTGAGGAGCGGGCGGGTGAGCAGGAGTTCGTACAGGGCCTGCTGCTGCTCAGTCAGGCCGAACGTGTCGAGCACGGGGCCGATTCTCACGGGTGCCGGGCGGCTGCACCAGTCCTCTTCGCGCCATTGGCGGGTTCTGGACAGAAAGATGCCTTCCGCCTCAGGAACCTGGGTGCGATCGTTTCACACCGAACTACCGTGGCGGCCGGACCGCCCCCGTCCGTAGGAGCGACCGTTGATGCCAATCCGTCCTGCCCTCACCGGCCTCCTTGTCACCGCGCTGCTCGCCGGGGTCCTTCCGGCCGCGGCCGAGCCCGTCGCCGAGACCGCCGCTCCCACTCCGAGCGCGCCGCAGACCACGACGGTCTCACTGCTCACCGGCGACCTTGTCACGGTCAGCACCCAGTCGACCGGTGAGCGCACCTTCACCGTCAAGCCGGCGCGGCGCCCGAGCGGCAAGCCGGTCACCTTCACCAGCGCCGCCGACGGCGAGCACTTCTACGTGATTCCGTCCGACGCCTCGCCGTACCTGGCCACGGACGTCCTCGACCTCCGGCTGTTCGACGTCAGCGCGATCGCCGGGCTGGGACAGGCCGGCCCGCCCCCGGTGATCGTCCAGTACGACGGTGCGCGGACCCCGTCCGCGATGTCCCGGCGCGCCGCGGCCCTGCCCGGGCCCGAGCTGACGCTGGAGAGCATCGGCGCGGTCGCGGTCGATCCCACGTCGGGAGCGGTCTGGGCCGCCCTGAGCGGGTCCTTGAGCGGCCGCGGCGCCGACCGGGTGAAGAAGGTCTGGCTGGACAGCTTGGTCGAGGCCGACCTGGACGTCAGCGTGCCGCAGATCGGCGCGCCGGCGGTGTGGCAGGCCGGGTACGACGGCACCGGGGTCAAGGTCGCCGTACTGGACACCGGGCTGGACCAGCAGCACCCGGACCTGGCCGGCAAGGTGGTGGCGGCGCAGAACTTCACCGACGACGCGTCGGTTGCCGACGGAAACGGTCACGGCACGCACGTGGCGTCGATCGCCACCGGCACCGGTGCCGCTTCAGGCGGGAACTACAAGGGTGTCGCGCCCGGCGCCTCGCTGATGGTCGGCAAGGTGCTGACCAACGCCGGGACCGGGTTCATGTCCTGGGCGATCGAGGGGATGGAGTGGGCTGCCCGCGGCGGCGCGGACGTGGTCAACCTCAGCCTGAGCGCGGCCCCGACGGACGGTACCGACCCGGGCAGCCTGGCGGTGGACGCGCTGACCGCGGAGACCGGGACACTGTTCGTGATTGCCTCCGGCAACGACTACAGCGACGCCGCGGTCGGCTCGCCGGGCGCCGCCACCGCCGCGCTGACGGTCGGTGCGGTGCACGACGATGACGCGCTCGCCGACTTCTCCAACCGAGGACCGCGCCGCGGCGACGCGGCGGTCAAGCCGAACCTCACCGCGCCCGGCGTCGGCATCATCGCCGCCCGCGCCGCCGGCACCAGCCTCGGCTCGCCGGTCGACGAGCGACACACGTCCCTGAGCGGTACCTCGATGGCGACCCCGCACGTCGCCGGTGCAGCGGCACTGCTGGCGCAGGCGCATCCGGACTGGACTGCCACCGAGCTGAAGGACGCGCTGGTCTCCGCCGCCGTACCCGGTGACTACACGCCGTTCCAGCAGGGCTCCGGCCGGGTCGACGTCGCCAGGGCACTGAACCAGGGCGTACGCGGTCCGGCGGTCGCGGACTTCGGCCGGGTTCTCGATCCGGCGACCGAGCCGGTCACCCGGACGCTTGCCTACCACAACGACACCGACGCCGCGGTCACGCTCGACCTGGCGGTGTCCGGCCGGGGCTGGGACGGCCGCGACGTACCCGCCGGCGCGGTCACGCTGTCGCAGCCGGCACTGACCATCCCCGCCGGCGGCAGCGCGACCGTCGAGCTGACCGCGGACCCGACCCGGCTCGACGCCGGCGTCCACAGCGGCATCGTCACCGCGTCGGGCGGCGGCAAGAGCCTGCGCACCCCGTGGAGTGTCTACGAAGCCAGCGGCTCGCACACGCTGAGCACCAGCCTGCTGGACCGCAAAGGCGCGCCGACCGCCGTCGAGCTGCCGATCTGGGTGGTGAAGACGGACCCGGGCTTCGTCGCCAACGACCCGTTCCGGAACTGGAACTACTTCGCCTGGAGCGACTCCGAGGGCAACGCCACCTTCGACCTCGCGCCCGGGGTGTACGACGTGTACGCGCAGATCACCACCTGGGAGCTGGACGCCACGGAGTCGACGATCGCGATCGCATCCGAGCTGCGGGTCGGTGCCGATACCGCGGTCACACTGGACGCGCGGGACGCGAAGCGGCGCAACCCGCGCGTCGGCGAGGACGTGAACCTGCTGTTCGGCGAGATCGGTGTCATCCGGCACACGCCGGACGACCGGACGTTCTTCCTCAGCGCGCTGTTCGAGGAGTCCACCGACTGGCAGCTGTACAGCACGCCGACACCGAAGCCTGAGCTCGGCTGGGCCGAGTCGTACACCAAGTGGACGTACGGCTCCGAGCTGGTCGAGGCCCGCGGCGACGATCTGCCGCCGCTACGCCCGGAGTACTCGCCGTTCGCCGCGGGTCCGGCGCTGGCCGGTCGTCGCACCCTGCCGGTCGTCGTCGCCGGCACCGACGCCGAGCTGCAGCAGGCGCGCGGCAAGCTGGCGCTGGTGCCGGTCGCGATCCCGCCGGACGAGCCGTTCAAGTACAGCTACTTCATCAACGAGCTGGCCCGGCGTACCGAGCTGGCCGCGCAGGCCGGCGTCGCGGGTGTCATCACGTACGCCGACCTGCCCGGGGCGCAGGGCCACCAGGTCCGGGCCGAGCCGATCCTGCAGCTCGGACTGAGCCAGGCCGAGGGGGAGAAGCTCCGCACGCTCGCCGACCAGAACCGGGGGCTCGAGCTCACCATCGACGGACGGCAGTCGCCCGAGCGGGTCTACCACCTGCGACTCGGGTACGACGGCGGCTTCCCGGCGGCCGGCGACCCGGCGATCGCGAAGAAGGAGCTGGCCACGATGCCGGCCCGCTACCACAGCGACACCCCTCAGCAGCAGGGCCAGCTGGCCTGGTTCGCGTTCAGCCCGAACATGTCGGACAGCGGCCAGATCAGCGTCCCGTTCCGGGCGCCGGTGGCGTGGACCGAGCTGGTCGCCAGCCGCGGGATCGAGCTGCGCTGGCTGCGGCAGACCTGGCTGGAGGACACCGCGCTGCGCGCCTGGGACCGGATCCGTCCGGGTGAGCGGCGCGCAACCGAGTCCTGGTTCCAGTCGCCGGTGAGCTACGGCGCGCTCGACGTCCAAGGCCCGTACCCGACGGCGCTGAACTGCACGTTCTGCCGGCAGGGCGACCGGTTCGTCACCGGCCAGTACCGGATGGATGCCTCCGGCAAGCACTACGAGTTCGCCTGGTTCGACCCGCCCGAGGTGCGGCTGTTCCGCGGTGACACCGAGATCCCGCGGCAGGGCTCGTCCTGGAAGTGGTTCCAGCTGCCGCCCGGGCCGGGGACCTACAAGCTGAGCATGCGCTACACCCAGCCGGGCTCGGCACCGGAGGCGCTCGCACCGCGGATCGCGACCGACTGGGTGTTCCGGTCGTCGCCGCCGGCCAGCGGCACGCTGCCCGCGTCGTACACGTGCCCGTTCGTCAACGACACCAGACCGTGCGCATTCGACCCGTTGATCCAGCTGCGCTACGACCTCGGCCTGACGCTGGGCAACACCGCCTTCGCCGGACGGTCGCACACCGTCCAGGTCCACGCCGCGCCGCTGTCCGGCGCGGTCGACCAGACGAGGGTGTCCAGCCTGAAAGCGTGGTACTCGACCGACGACGGCCAGACCTGGAAGGCCGCGGCGGTCCGCAACCAGAGCACGAACACCTTCGCCGTCACCGTGCGGCATCCCGAACTGGCCGCCACGAACGGCTTCGTCTGGCTCCGGACCCGGGCCTGGAACGCCAAGGGCGACAGCGTCGAACAGACCGTCGAACGCGCCTACCGGTTGGAGGACCGATGAGGATCGCTGACAAGCACCGACTGGGGGTCGCGCTCGCGGCCGCGCTGACGCTCACCGTCACACCGGCCACGGCGCAACCGCCGCGGGTCCCCGGCGCGACGCAGGGGATCGTCGGCTGGAGCGACAACGAGGACCACCAGGTCACGTTGATCACCGGTGATGTCGTCCACGTGAGCGTGGTCGGCGGGAAGACGTCGGTCGCGGTGGACAGCGCGGACGGCGGTGCGGTCCAGGCGTACACGCAGCACGGCGAGACCTACGTCGTGCCCGAGCGGGTCGCGCCGTACCTGCGTGCCGGCTCTGTCGACCGCGAGCTGTTCAACGTCACGAAGCTGATCGCGCAGGGCCGTGCCGACGAGCGGACCGCCGAGCTGCCCGTGATCGTCACGTACGCCGCCGCGCAGTCGCGGTCGACCGTGCTGTCCCGCACCGCGGCGCTTCCGGCCAGCGACCCCTCGGTGGCGCTGCCCAGCATCGACGGCGCCGGTCTGTCCGTGACCAAGACGGGTGCGAAGACGTTCTGGTCCGCCGTCGACGGTGCGGCCGGCACGCTGGACCGCGGACTGGAGAAGATCTGGCTGGACGGCTCGGTCCGCGCGTCGCTCGATGTCAGCGTGCCGCAGATCGGCGCGCCGGTCGCCTGGCAGGCCGGGTACGACGGCACCGGCACCCAGGTCGCCGTACTGGACACCGGTGCTGACACCGCGCATCCGGACCTGGCCGGCCGGATCGGTCTGCAGGCCGACTTCACCGAGAAGGGCTCGATCGCCGACGGGCACGGCCATGGCACCCATGTCGCGGCGACGGCCGCCGGTTCCGGCGCCGCGTCCGGCGGTTCGCGCAAGGGCGTCGCGCCCGGTGCCGAGCTGATGATCGGCAAGGTGCTCGACGACGGCGGCAGCGGCCTCGACTCGTGGGTGATCGCGGGCATGGAGTGGGCCGCGAACAACGGCGCCGACGTGGTCAACATGAGCCTCGGCGGATACGCCTCGGACGGCACCGACCCGCTCAGCCAGGCAGTCAACGAGCTCACCGCCGACACCGGCGCACTCTTCGTGATTGCCGCCGGCAACTACGGTCCGTCCGGCTACTCGGTGACGAACCCGGGCACGGCCGACGCCGCGCTGACGGTCGGCAACGTCAGCAAGACCGGGCAGTTGACCGCCAGCTCCGGCCGCGGTCCGCGTACCGGTGACCACGCGATCAAGCCCGACATCACCGCGCCTGGCACCGACATCGTCGCCGCCCGGGGCGCGGGCACCAGCCTGGGCACCCCGGTCGACGCCCTCTACACCCGGCTCACCGGGACGTCGATGGCGACACCCCACGTCGCCGGCGCGGCCGCGATCGTCCGGCAGCAACACCCGGACTGGACGCCGGCGCAGGTGAAGGCGGCGCTGGTCTCGACCGCGGTGCCGCGCGACGACCTGACCGTGTACCAGCAGGGCGGCGGCCGGGTGGACGTCGCGAAGGTCACGACGCAGGGCGTGTACGCCGGGCCGGCGCCGCTGAACTTCGGCTACCTGCCGTACCCGCAGGCCGACCTGGACCCGATCGTGCGCACCGTGACGCTCACCAACGTGACCGGCGCGGACGTTGCGCTCGATCTGTCCGCGTCGGCGGAGCAGGAGGACGGCTCACCCGCACCGGCCGGTATGGTCGGCGTCAGCGCCGCGTCGGTGACTGTTCCGGCCGGCGGTACCGCCACCGTGGACGTCACGGTCGATCCCGACCTGGGCAACCCGGGCCTGTACAGCGGCTCGTTCGTCGGCACAGGCGACAGCGGCCTCCGCGTCTCGCTCCCGCTCGGCCTGAACAAGGAGCCGGAGTCCTACAACCTCACCGTGCAGGCGCTGGACCGGTTCGGCCAGCCGAACCGTGGTGCGACCGTGCAGATCGGCAACGTGGACGACTCGTCCAAGCTCGTGTCGTTCCCGAACCTGGACACCCAGGGCAAGGCGACCGTCCGGGTACCGCGCGGCACATACAGCGTGCTCGGCGTGGTGACCACGATCGAGGGCAGCGACTACACCTACACCTTCGTCGGCGAACCGGAGATCGAGGTCGGCCCCGGCGGCGCGAGCGTCGTACTCGACGGCCGTAAGGCGGTCCCGGTGACGGCCGACGCCGGACGGCGCACCGAGAACGTGTCGGCCAAGCTCGAGTTCTGGCGGCAGCCGCTGGCCGGGGAGACGATGAGCTACCGGTACCTGCTCGGCGAGCCGTTCGCGGACATGTACGCGACCCCGACCCGGCAGGTAACCAAGGGCGGCTTCCACCTGGTCACGCAGTTCTCGCTGGTCGAGCCCGACCTCGAGCTGTCCGGGTACCGGCTGCCGCGGTTCCAGCCCGAGTACCTGGTCTACTCACCCGAGCTGGACAAGGGCCGGTACCGCCGCGGCGTGGCCGACCTCGGTAAGGCGACGCCGGCGGATCTGACCCGGGTCGACAGCCGCGGCAAGGTGGTGCTGATCGAGGCCGAGAACGGGTTGTGGAGCGAGCAGATCACCGCCGCCGCGCAGGACGGTGCCGTACTGGCGCTGCTCTACGCCCGCAACGGCTACCCGTTCTTCGGTGCCGTCGAGCGCAACCTACCGATCCCGGGTGCGGCTCTCGGCGCCGACGAGGCCGACGCGCTGCAGGCCTGGCTGGCCGGTGGCGGGAGCACGGTCGACATCGACAGCACGCCGGACAGCCCGTACCTGTACGATCTGCGCTACGACAGCGACGGCAAGGTCGGGACGAACCTGTCGCACCGGGTCACAGACCGGGACGTGGCGACCGTGCGGAGCAGCTACAGCTCCGACGCTGCGAAGCGGGACGCGACCGAGGTCAACGCCGCCTTCGCGCCGTGGCAGGACTCCAGCTTCGACTCGAACCGGATGTTCCGGACCCCGGGCGAGCGAACCGAGTATGTCTCGGCCGGCACCGGCCACCTGTGGCTGAAGACCGTCTACGGGTACGAGACCGCCGAGGTGGTGTTCGGGCGGCCGATGCGCGACCAGTTCCGGTTCTACGACGGTAACGAGGACGGGCTGCGCGACAGCTGGTTCGGTGCCCCCGGGATTCCGACGCCGCGGGCCGAGGGCACCGCGCAGGACCGGGTTGCGATCCCGTGCGCCGGCTGCCGCGACGCCGACGAGCTGTTCTTCTGGCTCGAGGACAGCGGCGACTCGTCGCGCGGCCACTACGGCGCCTACGACACCCGATGGGAGAACTCGGCGACCCGGCTGTACCGCGACGGCCAGCTGGTGGTGTCTCGTCGTACCGGCCGGGGCGTCCTCCCGGCGACGCCGGACGCGGCCGACTACCGGCTGGAGATCGACGGCTTCTCCGATGCCCCGTGGAGCATCGGGACCCGGACGAAGTCCGCGTGGACGTTCCGCTCCGGCGCCCCGGCGCGAAACGGCGGCCTGCCGCCCTGGTACTCCTGCGCCACCGACCGGACCGGCCGCGACTGCGCCCACCTGCCGCTGCTTTTCGCGTCGTACGACCTGCCGCTGGACTCGCTGAACCGCGCGCCGGCGGGGACGTTCCGGTTCGGCCTGTCGGTCGGCGGCCAGCCGTACGCCCTCGAGCCGCGGCTGCGCGACGTGGATGTGCAGGTCTCGTACGACGACGGCGCGACCTGGCGTTCGGCATCGGTCCGCGGGCACGACGGCACGTACGGCGTCACCGTCGAGCACCCGCGGAACGCGCAGTTCGTGTCACTGCGGGTCGACGCCCAGGCCTGGGATGGCAGCCGCCTCACCCAGGAGGTGATCCGGGCCTACCGCCTGCGCTGACCGGGCCGCGTGGTCGCGGTAGCCTGACGGGTCATGGCCGACCGTGAGGGCTACCGCAACCCGGTCACCTCATGTGGTTGCGGGGCCACGGTGCCCTGGTCGCGATCGGGGTCGAAAGCACTGGATCCTTCGGGGCGACCCTGACCCGCTTCCTCACCGCTCAGGCAGCGAAGGTCGTCGAGGTCAACCGGCCCAATCGGCTGGCGCGACGCATGGACGGCAAGTCCGACCGGCTCGATGCCGAGCAGATCGCCCGGGCCGTGCTCCACGACATCGCCGACCCAGCCGGCAAACTCACCCTGCGCCGTGCCGGCCGTCTCCATCACATCAGCATCAGGACCGAGCACGCCCCGAACCCCCGTCCTCAAGCTCGTCGACGACCTCCACATCCGCATCATCAACGCCGCTACGGCGAACTCCCGCGCGAGCTCACCTCGACCCCACCCGCGACTACCAGCCCCTCGGCCGACCCCCAGGACCACCCAAAAGCCAAGAACCGGACCCCCGATAGGGGTCCGGTCTATCCAGGATCTCCTGAGAGATCACATGTGTGTCCGAGGGGGAACACTCACCTTAAGCACACGCCTGCGCCTGGGCGCGACCACCGGCGCCGACCTCGATCACCGCCGTCAGCGCTGATGCCGGGCAGGACGACGACCAGCGGCCCGGCGCCGTCGGCAATGTACGGAAGGCGACCGAACAGCAGCCCGTCATGTCCCTGCATCGGCTTTCCTCCGTTCTCGGTGATTCGAGGACGTGCGATGAGCGCTGCTCTCGCCGGAATCGAAGGTCCTCGACGGGATCGATGGGCCGTCGAGTCGGGTAGTTAGGCCCTGTTTGCACCGCGTACCGCCTGGCGAGGATCGAAGTGACGCGGGGTGTGCACGGAGGGAGGTTCTGTCATGCAGTGGGATCTGGGAATTCAGGGGTTGGCCGTGCTCGTCGCCCTGTCGCTCGGGTTCGGTGTTGTCGCCGGATTGCTCGTGGGCGGAGGGTTTTCACATCGTGGGTGGGCGACTGTGATCGCGGCGGTGGCTTGCTTCGGTGCCGGACTACTCACGAGTGAGGTGTGGTTCGGCTGGGCGACCGAGGAGGAGCTGCAGCCGAACATCGACGGGCTGTCGCGTGACGAAGTACTCCTGTCCAGCGCGCTCACCACGGTCGTGGTCGTGGTGGCGATGCGGTGGGTCTCGCGGCGCGCCCGTCGGCACGAGACGTCCGGCATCGCCGGCGTCCCGAACGGTGGTCGGCCGGTCGGGCACGGGTAGCGCGATGCATCAGACGTCTGTGCCGTTCGGGCCCAGACTGGAGGACCTTGGCACTGATTGTCGCGGGGCCGGGTTGCGATGCTCAGCAGTGGACCAGGCCATCAGCTCGCATCTGCGGCAGTCGTCGCCGGATCTCTCGGTGGGGACACGGGTCGACCTGGACGAATTGGTCAAGCGGTACACCGTCGGGGACACCACCGTGACCGCGCTGACCGGCGTGAACCTTCATGTCGACGAGACGGCGTTCGTCGTGGTCCTCGGGCCCCTCGGGGAGCGGCAAGACCACGCTGCTCAACATGATCGGATTGCTCGACATGCCGACCGAGGGCAGAGTCGCGCTCAATGGTCGGGACGTGACCAGGTCGTCGCGAGGTGAGCAGTTCGCTCCGGCGTCACACCGTGAGTTTCATCTTCCAGACCTTCAACCAACTTGTTCCCCGGACTGACAGCCTTGGATACCCAGGCCGACGACCCGGTCCACCGAGCGCGGTACGAGGACGCTCGCAACGACCAGGCCACCTGGCCAGCCGAGAGTCGTCTGGTTGAAGGACGAGGCCGGCACCGATCTGGCCGGCGTCGGCGGCAAGAATGCCTCGCCCGGCGTGATGCTGCGGGAACTGGCACGGCGGCAAGGACTCCTTCTACGCGGTCGACTACGCGGCCCGGGTCGAACTGGGGGCGGACGTGGTGAAGGTCAACTTCCCGCACCCGGAGAAGCAGGACAAGGTGAAGTCCGCCTACCGCAGCGAGTTCACGTCGCAGCAGGCGATCGACGCCGTCGTGCGGTCCGCGAACCGCACCTTGGTACTCGTCTCGGGCGGCGAGAAGGCCGGGGACGAGGCAATGCTGCGCAAGGCCGAGCAGGCCATGTACGCCGGCGGGCTCGGTCTGATCTTCGGCCGCAACGTCTGGCAGCGCGGCTACGACGAGTCGCTGCGCTTCGTCGACGAGCTCAAGCAGATCCTCGCCAAGCATCCGAGCACGTGAAGGAAACGAGTCGACCGGTAAGGACTCTCCCGCCGGATCGCCCGCTCCAGCGGGCGATCCGGGGCCTGCTACATCACGCGGACTCGCTCGCGCGATCCGCCGGCGGAAGGAGCGATGATGAGGCATCCATTGACGGTCGCGGATGTGATGTCGACCGATGTGATCACGGTGGCTGCCAATCGCGCCTTCCGCCGTCCGGGGCGCCGCCAACGGCGACCGCGCCGGCCGGCGACGGTGCGGTGAGCATGGCCGGTTGCGCGCCGCTGACCGGCGTACCGACCGATCAACCGCTGGATCGTCCGGCAGTCATCGTCAAGGTCTCGAACACCCCGGATGCGCATCCGCACCGTGGCCTCGGCGACGCCGACCTCGTGTTCGTCGAGCCGATCACCGGTGCGACCACCGGTCTGGCGGCGGTCTTCCACTCGCGGCCGCCGACACAGGCCGGCCCGGTGCGGTCGCTGCGCCCGATGGACGCGCCGCTCTTCCGGTCATGGCAGTCGGCGCGTTTTGGCTTGTGGCACCGCCGTCCGTGAGGTTATGCCGTCGTCGGGGCCGGTCTGACCTTCTGGTGCGCGACCACGTGACCAAGCGGCCCAGGCGGCGCCGGATCCCGTGGCGGCCGTGATCGCGCGGTACCGGGAGCGGATTCCTGAGCTCATGGAGCAGCAGGGCGTCCCCGGCCTCGCGGTGGCAGCCGTCGACGGGGATCGGTCGCTGTGGGGGAGGGGTTCGGCTCCCGGGATCGTGAGGTGACGCGCGTGTCACGGTCGACACGATGTTCGGTGTCCAATCGATGTCCAAGCTGTTCACGGCGACCGCCGTGCTTCGGGCGGTGCAGGCCGGCCACGTGGGTCTCGACAAGCCGATTCAACTCCCAGATCCTGCCACGGCCATTGGTCTGCTGATCTCGCCTCCGAAGGTCCCAGGAAATCCTGATCAGGTACCCGAGTTCAGGGCGGAGCTTGCTGCCCTGCGCCCGAGGCGCGTCTACTGGATCAAGGGGTGGGTCCCATGGTTCACAAGAAGATCGCACTGGGGATCAAGACCATCGGCGCAGCGCTCGCTGTCGTCATGCTAGGCCTGGCGTCGCCCGCTCAGGCGGAGCCGGCGACAACCGTCAGCTACTCGGCCGCAGCGACTGCGACGCGCTACACCGGGCTGGCGTTCGACACCTGCACGGCACCGACACTCGCGCAGATGACCGCCTGGAACGCTTCGCCGTACCGGGCGATCGGAATCTACATCGGCGGGGCCAACCGCAGCTGCGCGCAGCCACAACTGACCCTCAGCTGGGTCAGCAGCGTGACCCGGATGGGGTGGCGGCTCATTCCGATCTACATGGGATACCAAGCGCCCTGCACGTTCCGGCCGAACGCGGTGAAGATCACGGCCGCCTCAGCCGCGTCGCAGGGAACCCTTCTGGCGAGCGATGCGGTGGCCAAGGCCAGGGCGCTTGGACTGCTGGGCGGCAGTGCGATCTATGCAGACATGGAGCATTACAACGCGAGTGATGCGACCTGCCGGGCCACTGTGCTGCTTTACCTGTCGTCCTGGACGAAGGAACTACACCGGCTGGGATACGTCTCGGGCGTGTACGCCCATCAGGACTCTGGGGCCCGGCACCTGGCCCAGGTCTACAACTCGACCTCGTACGCCCGGCCGGACGCAGTATGGATCGCACGGTGGGACCTGAACTCGGTATTGACCGGCTGGCCGTTGATCTCCAACCGCTACTGGGCCGTTGGACAGCGAGCCAAGCAGTACCGCGGCGATCACAACGAGACGTACGGCGGCGTCACGCTCAACATCGACAACGACAGATTCGACGCGCCGGTCGCCTCGACGTGGTACCCATACACCGTCAGGACCACCATCTACGCCTACAGCGGCCCCTCAACCGCTTATCCGGTACGGGCGACGATTCCCGCGAACGCCGGCGTGCGGATCGTGTGCCAGACCTTCGGCCCGAAGATCGGCACCAGCACGGTCTGGAACAAGCTGATCGACGGGACGTACGTCATCGACTACTACGTCAGGACACCGAACAAGACCGGCTACAGCTTCCCCATCCCAGGCTGCAGCCTCCCGTACCAGACCACCGTTGACAACCTGACCAGGCGGTCTGGCCCCGGTACGTCCTACTCGGCGTACCCGGGCCTGCTGCCGATCGGCTCGCTCGCGTGGGTCACCTGCCAGCGGGCCGGCTCCAAGGTCGGTACGACGTCGGTGTGGGACCGACTGAGTGACGGCAGTTGGGTCACGGACTACTACGTCGCCACGACGAGCAAGACCACCTATACAGGACCTGTTCGGCGCTGCTGACTTATTGGGCGCCCGCCGCAGTGGGTGGTCGCGCAGGCTGTGCCAGCTGCGATCGTCTCGGGTGGGCGCCAACGAGGGCGGGCGACAACTCCCACCACAGCCAGGGAAGAGGTGGTAAGCATATCGGATTATCTGGAACGTCCGGCCGGCTCGGAACACCTCGACTCCTGGCAGGTCGAGGAACTGACAGACGCTTTGGCCATGCTCGACCACGCTGCGGACAAGCCACGTCATTCCGGCTGCGAGCCCAGTAGGGTCCCGTCCCGCCGCACCTGCAGCGGATCTTTGAGCTCTACCTACAGGGGTGGGGCAACAAGGCCATCGCCGAGTTGCTGATCCGCGAGGGCATCCCTTGTCCGTCGGCTCACACGCCTCGCAGAATCGTCATCGGAAGATGGATGGGTGGCGGCACTCGAGCGTGATCGCGAGCCTCGGCATTCCCAGGTACACCGGGGTATGCGGTCTACGGTCGCTGGGCAGAAGGTCGAGGAGTTGCTCGATCCTGAAGATGTTGCCGCGGGCTACGTTGTGAGATTTCGCCGCTCGCCGCGGGCGAAGCGGTCCGGGGAGGCGGCCCATCCGGCGATTGTGTCGGTCGAGACGTTCACGGCTGTCGAGTGGGAGCAGCGGCGCCGCCGGTCGGGTGGTCGAGCAGCTTGGTCGTCGCTGGAGCGGAAGCGAGTGCCTACCAAACGGGTCTATGTCTTCCGGAGCAAGATCACGTGCAGTCTGTGTCAGCGGAAGATGGAAGGTGCGACGCGGCGCAAGGACACGACGTACTACCGGTGCAACGCCAGCATGCTGGTGCCCGGCTCGACAACCGCGCTGGCGCACCCATCGCAGGTCTACCTTCGGGAGGATCTAGTCACGCCGGCCGTCAACCGATGGATCGGGCAACTCTTCGATCCGGTGAATCGTAACGAGACTGTGAAGGCGTTGCTCGCAGCCGACGACAGCGGTGAGCGGCATTTCAGGCGCGTGGCTGAGCAGCGGGATCGGATCGCGGCGGAGGTCGCGATGGAGCGACTTCGGCGGGCGCTCGCGAAAGCACTGCCTGCGCTGGCCGATCTGCCGCCGGGCTTCTCTGTCGAGAAGGACGACGGCGGCGACGACTCAGGTGTCACGGTCTCGTCGAAGGACGCCCGCTGCGCCAAGCTGGTCGCCTTCTCCAACGCGGACACCCCGCCCGGCTCGAAGGCGTCCGCCGGCCAGTCGTACTCCGGCGGCGCACAGGGTCCCTTCATTGACGAGAGCATCGACGCGATGGGGTCGCCCGCGGCCGTCCGAGCACTGCAGAAATCCTTCAAGCAGGCCGTCGCCGCGTGCCGCACCATGACCCTGAAGGTTCCGGGCGAAGGCAGCTCACCGATCAGCGTCCGCGAGGTCTCCGCACCCCAGGCCGGCACCGATCCCGTCGCCGTACGCTTCATCGCGACCTCCGGCCCCTGGAGAGCTTTGAGGTCACCATGGTCACCACCGGCGTCGACGACGTCGTCCTGGCCACCACCGTGATCAACGGCCTCGCCGAAGACATCGACGGCGCGACTTCCACCGCGGTCGAGAAAGCGCAGGACGTCCTCGGCGCCGCCAAGTCCGGCACCTGACCAACCATTCGCGGGCACCCTAGTCCCGAAGCCACACCGAGCCGCGTGCAGCCTCGACGGGCCGCCTTGACGGTAGCGCGGGTGTCCGTTCGACGAACCTCAACCGGACGCCGGCCGGTCCGTCGACGGACCAACGTTTGCATCGCGTCTAACTCGACCGCCCAGCATACGCCGGCCATTTCCTTCGATCGGACATACGCCGGCTGTCGGCCAGTTGAGGTGCCCCACGGCGTGACTCGAGTCTGTCAAAGAAGCGGAGTCCTCCAAGGACAGATCTGACACCAAAGACACCCGAATTGCCACGGGCGCCACGCTCAGACAAGCCTGTCAGCGGTATATCCGGACGTTCCCGTGAGTCCGGCAATGACTGCCTCGGACTCTATCTGCCTGGATCCGCAGTGGATCCGCGCGTTGGCAGCGAACGCTGGATGTCCTGGTGGTCGCTGGCGAGCGCCTGTCGCGTCAAGCCTCCGCGATGACCCGAATGCGGAGGTTGTGGAACCGTCGGGTCTGCATGAGGAGATGCAGCGGTTCACCGAGCAGCAGGCTGTATAGACGTGCCACTGGGCGTGGGCCGCTCCGGTTGCGCGTACCGACCACCAGACGTGTTTCTCCGATGGGTGTCGCGCGCAGGTGGAAGCCCCAGATGCCGTCCACATATGCCCACGGGATCGGTCCGGATTGTGGATCGTAGGAACGCCCGGAGAACGTGTGGTAGGTGGCGTGCAGCACCAGCGTCCGGTACGGCTCTACGATCTCCACAGTAAAGAAGCTCGGCCCTTCGGTGCCCGGTGCAGACGCCCGGTGCAGGTGCGGCCCCTCGGTCAGACTCTGCCACTGAGGAGCGATCCGGTCCGCGCTCGGCTTGCCGTTGTTGTCCAGTTGGTCCCAGCCGTACCAGCCTCCGCGGTCCCCTCCCATCTGCACAAGCCAGGACCACACCTACTCGGGGGGTGCCGGGAGGGTCGTGGGCCATCGTCGCCCCGCCGCCCGGACCAGCGACCAACCCGTCACCGGGATAGGAACGCGCGGCCTCCTCGCGTGTAGCACCCCAGGCCAGCATGCGCGGCCGTATCCGACGGCGTACAACACCGGTAAGGCGGACGCGGCAGCAAGGGACATCAAGCGTGTACCCGCCGGAGGCCCACTCACCCTCAAAGTCTCGCACCGCTCGCGCCAACCACGAATCGCCACGGCTGGGTGTGCGTGCGAGGACGAGCACGCCTGGCCGCCTCGAGGATCTCGAGCACAGTGCTTTGGACGGCGACATTCCCGGGTCCTCCCCGATCGCAAGCTGCCGAAGCCCAGCGTCCCAACCGGGCCCACTCAGGCTCCGAGCCGAACGTCACCATCCCCCCGGACCTTGTGCCCTTTCGGAGGCCACTGGGACGCATCCACGCTGGAGGAAGCCAGTAGCGCGCAGAGGCGTGAGAAAGGACCACCAATAGCGGACCAGCGATGAAGATCCGAGGCCGGCATCCTCATGCCCGTCGTCTTCTGCGGCGGGTCCGACAATCAACACATCGAGTCCGTCTGCTCGGGCGAGACGGTCTTCCAGCGACGACCGAACGCGCTCAACTCAATGACTCTTGACGACCAATGCGCTCGGCACCGGCGGCACCGCGGCCGCGGTCCTTCCGGCCGCACGGCGTGGCAGCCCAACCATACGAGGGCAAGCTCTCTCGACAACGACGATGTCTGAAAGGAGCCATCGTGAAGAAGACCTTCATCACCTTTGGCACGACCGAAGGACAGACCGCGAAGATCGCCGAATTCATTGCCGACGTACTCCGCGATCACGGCTGCGACGTCACCATGCTTGACGTCAAGGACACAGCCGGCACGGTCCCCGACGGCTACGAGGGTGTGATCGTCGGAGCTTCCATCCACATGGGCAAACACGACAAGCACGTCGTCGATTTCGTCCGGAAGAATCGAGACACCCTTGCCCGCCTTCCGAGCGCGTTCTTCTCGGTCAGCCTCGCCGCGCACGGCGACACTACCGAGGCGGAGGGCTACGTCGGGCAGTTCGAACAGGAGACGGGATGGCGGCCTGACAAGGTCGCCCTCTTCGGAGGTGCCCTTCTCTACACCCAGTACGGCTTCATCAAGCGGCACATGATGAAGAGGATCGCACGCGACAAGCCAGGCAACCTCGGCACCGATCTGTCCCGCGACTACGTCTACACCGAGTGGGACGGTGTCAAGCGCTTCGCAGAGCACTTCGCAACCGGTCTCGACTCGAAACCCGCCTGATCCGATCTTGTGCACCGCGCAGCGAGCCGCTGCTCGGCGACTACTCCGATGCTCCACGCGCCCGGTGCAGCTCGCTAGGGGCGTTCGGCCCTCCATTTGGTGGACTGCGGGCCTCGCGTGCGAGGCCCGCAGTAGGCACTTCGACTCCAACCGAGACCGACTTCCGGACCTGGTCACGCGAGTATGCGGCTCGCATGCTGGTAACAGGGAGTAGGGAGTTGACCGTGCTCGAGTTGATCGGCGTCTCGAAGCGCTACGGCGAGGTCGAAGCGCTAGCCGGGTGCACGTTCCAGGTGCGGCCTGGCCGCCTCACCGGGTTCGTCGGCCCTAACGGGGCGGGGAAGACGACGGCGATGCGCGCCGTCTTTGGTCTGGTTACTCCGGATGAGGGGGCCGTCCGGTGGCGCGGGCGCCCCGTCACGGCCACCGACCGGCGCCGGTTCGGCTATATGCCGGAGGAGCGCGGGCTGTACCCGCGGATGCGGGTGCTCGACCAGCTCGTGTTCCTCGGCCGACTGTCGGGGCTGTCGGCGGCGGCCGCGGCCCGGGAGGCGACTCGTTGGCTGGACGCGCTCGGGCTCGCCGACCGCGCGAACTCCCGGCTGGACGACCTGTCGCACGGCAACCAGCAGCGTGTGCAGCTCGCCGCCGCGCTGGTGCACGCGCCCGACCTGCTGGTGCTCGACGAGCCGTTTTCCGGGCTGGACCCGATCGCGATGGACGCGATGTCCGGGTTGCTCGGCGACATCGCTCATGGCGGCGCCGGCGTGCTGTTCTCTAGCCACCAGCTCGATATCGTCGAGCATCTGTGCGAGGACGTCGTCGTCATCGAGGGCGGCCGTGTGGTGCTGAGCGGCGCCCTTGACGCGATTCGGGACGCCGCTGCCGACCGTTATCTCGAGATCACGGTTGCGCGGGACGCCGAGCGGCTGCTGCACCTAACGGATGCCGCTGTCGTGGCCCATGACGGCAACCGGGTCCGTCTGCGCGTCCCCGGTGCCGTCAACCCGGTGACTCTGCTCGCGGGTGTCGGTGGTGACGTCGTGAGGCTCGCCTACGAGCCGCCGACGCTGTCCGAGCTGTTCCGTGCGGCTGTCGCGGGGGCGGCACCGACGACCCGGGAGGTGTCCGGTGTTGCGCGCTGACGTTCGCGAGGGCTGGCGGCGAATCTGGGTCGTCGCGCTGCGGGAGATCCGCGAGCGTGGCGGCAGCCGCGGCTACCGGATATCCACCGTGCTCGGCGTGATCCTCGTCGTTGCGATCATCCTCGTGCCGTCATTGCTCGAGAAGTCGACGACGTACCACGTCGGCATGAGCGGGGCTGTCCCCGGCGGAACGGTGACAGCTCTCGCCGAACAGGCCAGGGCGGTCAATCACGACCTCGAGGTGACCCGCTACACGAGCGTCACTGACGGCGAACGCGCCGTCCGGGACAAGAAGGTCGACGTGCTGCTCGTGGACGGCACTCGCCTCGAGTGGCGGACAAAGTCGGACAGCACCCTGACGGCCGCGATCGCCAACGCGGTACAGGCGGTTCACATCCGCGACCAGGCGGACCGGCTCGGCATCTCCTCCGACAAACTCGCCCAGCTACTCGTCCCCGTCAGTCTCACCAGTCGCACGCTCGGGGCCGCACACACCGCCGACAAGGACGCGAACACCATCGGGTTCATCGCAGTCGGAGTGATGTACCTCGCGATCAGCTTCTACGCCGGGTTCGTGCTCACCGGTGTCGTACAGGAGAAGGCGAACCGCGTCTCGGAAGTTCTGCTCGCCAGGATGCCCGCCCGTGAGATTCTCGCCGGCAAGGTCGTCGGCATCGGCGTCGTCGGGCTCGCACAGCTCGCCGTGATCGGCGGCGCGGCCGTCACCACCGCCGCGTTCAGGGGCGGCGCGGACGCGCCCAGCATCCCCGGCGGCGTACTGGCCTGGACCTGCATGTGGTTCGTCCTCGGCTACCTGTTCTACAGCGTGCTGTACGCCGCCATCGGCGCGACCACGTCCCGAATCGAGGACGCCCAAGCGGCCATCGCCCCGATCACCGGCCTCATGCTCCTCAGCTACTTCGGCGTCATCTACGCCGAGGAGAACCCCGACGCCGTCGTCACGATCCTATTGTCGTACTTCCCGCCGACCGCACCCGTCGTTATGACCTACCGCGTCGCCGTTCACGCAGTCCCGGGCTGGCAGATGATGACGGCAGCGACCTGCATGGTCATTGCGATGTGGGGCCTCATCCGCCTCGCCGGCCGCATCTACTCCGGAGCGCTCCTTCGGTTCGGAGGCCGAGTCCCGCTGCGCGACCTGGTCCGTACACACGAGTGAACGGCTCGAGGTGCTAACCCGGTGCCGCCGCACTCGCGAACTAGCGCCTCGACAGCCTCGCGACTCTTCAAGCAACGGTGACCGCCCCAGGCAGTATCCGCTCATCGGCTGCTTGGGACGCACGGATCGCCTGCTGGCCTCCGGCCTGTGACACCGTCTCACCTTCGTGGCGACGGCTGCAGTCCGTTGAAGATCAGACGCCGCTTTCACCGCGCGACGGAATACGACCGGCCGGGAATGAGTGCTCTGCGCCAGTATTTTGAGCGGTATTGCGTCTGATCTGGCTTACCGCAGATTGTCTCGGGCGATGAAATCCGAAGGTCAGGGCCGCGATGGGATCGTTTGGCGTACCGCGACTGACGCTCAGGTCCGGATGGCCGTAACCGATTCAACGATGTTGCGTTGAATGCAACATGACGGAGGTTGTGGATCTGCCGGGGTCGGCGCATTTGGTGCTGGCCGCCGGCGTTGTGCAGCTGGATCCGGCGTCGGCGGTGTTCGAGGCGATGCTGGTGGGCTGGACTAGGCAGCAGCGTGCTCGGTTTCTGAACGAGGACGGGACGATCAAGCCGCGGGTGGCGTTAGTGCGGCGGTTCGCTGAGTTCACCGGCGAGTATCCGTGGCGTTGGCGTGCGGAGGATGTCGAGGCGTTCATTGACTGGCTGCGTAGCCGGCGTGTTCGGTTCTCGGTATCGACGGGGCGGAACTATCAGAACGGGCTGCGGCTTTTCTGTGAGTACGTGACCGATGCTCGCTACGGCTGGCCCGCGAGGTGCCTGGAGCGCTTTGGTGAAGTCCCGGTGCAGATCCTGCATGAGTGGAACACGGTCACCCACAGCAGTGAGTACGAAGGCGTCAGCGGCCGCCGGCCACTGACGTACGACGAGGTGCAGGCGTTGTTCGACGCGGCAGATGGCAGGGTCGAGGAGATCCGTGCGCGGCATCGTAAGGGCGCGCTCGCGGCACAGCGAGACGCGGCGATCCTGAAGTCTGTCTACGCCTACGGGCTGCGGCGCCAGGAAGCCGCGATGCTGGATCTTGCCGATCTGCGGCACAATCCGAAGGCTCCGGCGTTCGGGCGGTTCGGCGGGCTGTTCGTCCGCTACGGCAAGGCGTCTCGGGGTGGGGCACCGAAGCGGCGCACGGTTCTGACGGTGCCGGACTTCGACTGGGTGGTGGACGTACTGGATCAGTACATCGAGCAGGTGCGCCCGTTGTTTTCGCCTGGGCAGCATCCGGCGCTGTGGGTGACGGAGCGGCGCGGCCGGATCTCGCTTCGTCGGCTGGACGAGGCTTTCGAGGTTGTTCGTGTCGCGGCCGGGCTGCCGGAGGAGCTGGATCTGCACTGTCTGCGGCATTCCTACGTGACGCACCTGATCGAGTTCGACTATCCCGAGCGGTTCGTCCAGGAGCAGGTGGGCCATCAGTACGCCTCGACGACGGCGATCTACTCGGGTGTGTCCGACGAGTACCGCAACCGGCTCATCCAGCGGGCACTGCGAGCTCGTCACAGTGAGCTGTGGGAACCAGAACGAGAGGTTGTGTCGTGATCCGGAAGATGGGGATCGTCTGGAAGTTGCGTCAGGTGATGGCGGCGCATGATCTGTTCCAGACCAGCGATCTTGTTCCGTTGCTGGCCGAGCAGGGTGTTCACCTGTCTCGCGAACAGGTGTTCCGGCTGGTGACCCAGCCTCCGCAGCGGTTGTCGATGGATACCTTGGCCGCACTATGCTACGTGTTCAGTTGTTCGCCGAACGACCTGATCGAGGTCGACGTCGTGAACGCCGAGGTTCGCAAGACTGCCGGGGACAGCCCGGCTGGTCAGGCGCCGCCGGTACGCCGGACCACGATCCGCCGGCCCGACCTGACATGACGACCGCGCATAGCGACCTCGAGGCGCTGGTTGGTCGCGTGGCTAGGCGGATCATGGCCAGTTTCGCGGAGGTGACTGCAGAGGTCGCCCACGATGCCGTGGCCAGGGCGAGTTCCTTGAAGTCGGTGTCGTTGCGGGCAGTGGCCCAGCACCTTGCTGAGCACCCCTCAGCATTGGTTGCCTCCTCGCCGCATGTCCCAGTGGCGCTGGTCCGGCTGGCCCATGCACTGAACGACCTGGGCGTCACCGGGGTGTTTCTCCCGCAATGCGCAGAGTGCGGGGTGCAGAAGAAAGATCTTCCTTTGGTGCAGGCCTCGGGGGGTCGGCTGTGCCGACGGTGCGGCAGGAACAAGCGGCCCAAGCCGTGTGCGTGGTGCGGCCGCGTTGGCCCGATCTACGCCCGTCGGCCCGAGGGTGGTATCTGCGGCCGCTGTCTTCAGGCCGACCCGTCATCTCATGAGCCGTGCGCTTCCTGCGGGCGGCTGCGCAGGGTCGCGCGGCGGCTGCCTGATGGACGTGGACTGTGCCCGGCATGCCGGCCGAAACCGCTCTACGAATGCTCAAGTTGCGGGTCTATGCGATCGGCGCACGCGATCACCGATCAGGGCCCGATCTGTGAGACGTGTTATCAGCGCCCTCAGCGCCCTCAGCGTCGCTGTGGCGGCTGCGGCCGGACTGCCCGGATCTACCATCGCGCTACCGCGGACATGCCTGATCTGTGCGGTGGCTGCTACACCGGCGTGGAGGCCGAGTGCTCGGTTTGCGGCCGGGTCCGGTCCTGCCGGCGCGATCGTGACACATCAAACCTCGTCTGCGGCAACTGCCATCCCACGCCGCAGTGGCTTTGCGGGTTCTGCAATCAGTTCGGCGAGATCCGGGCGATCTGGCCCGCGGGCCCTGCTTGTACGACCTGCTATCACAAGATCCGGGCCCGGCCGGCAGCCTGCGCGGATTGCACCGACAGCGCGGTGCTGATCGGGAAGAACGCCAAAGCCGAACCGATCTGTGGCCCCTGCACCGGGACCGACCTCGAGTACCGCTGCAAGACGTGCCGTCAGGCCGGTGACCTCTACGCTGCCGGCGAGTGCGCCAGGTGTGTGCTGAAGACACGGCTGGCCGACCTCCTAGGCGGCCCTGCAGGCACGATCGATGCCCGCCTAGCTCCGCTCCACCGGGCCCTCCAGGACGTTCCCAGACCGGTCTCCACACTCGTCTGGCTGAGCAGGTGCCCTGCTGCCCGGCTTCTCGTAGAGATCGCCGCGGATCCTGAACTCGTCACCCATGACCACCTCGACGGAGTTGCTCAAGTCCAGGCGGCGCACTATCTGCGCGGTCTGCTGGTGCATACGGGTGTGTTGTCGGGCCGTGACGAACCTCTCGACAGGATCGGCCCTTGGCTGGACCGCCTCCTGGCGGATCGGCAGAAGGCTAATCGGCCGGACAATGCTCACCTCATCCGTCCGTTCACTCACTGGTACTTGTTGCCGAAGGCCCGCAGAAGAGCGCGACGTAGACGCTTGACCGTCTACTCGGCCGAAACGCCTCGAACTCAGGTTCTCGCTGCGCTGGAGTTTCTCGACTGGATCCAGCAGTGCAGTCTGTCGCTGGACGTTGTCGACCAGCACCGCCTCGACTATTGGCTCACCACCGGGTCGCCGCGGAGGTACGAAATCGCGGCATTCATCGCCTGGACGACCAGTCGGCAGCTGAGTACAGACTTGCAGGTTCCTCGGCGCCGGCCCAAGGGCATCGGCCCCTATTTGGACGATCGCCAGTACGCCGAACAGCTCCAGCGATGCATCAACGACACCGACCTGCCGCTCGACGTTCGGCTCGGCGGCGCGCTGGCACTGCTGTTCGGCCTGACGATGCCTTCGATCGTTCGCCTTACCTACGACGACGTCGATCAGCGCGCCGACGGCATGCATCTGAGAACCGGTGACAAGTTCTTCCAGCTGCCGCTCAGACTCGCCGACCTGGTCCGGCAACAGCTGGACCACAGGTCGGATCCATCCGCTGTCAGCGCAGCGACCGGACTGACTCGGTGGCTCTTCCCGGGCATGATCGCGGGCCGACCGCTCACCGCTGGAGTTCTCGCTGGCAAACTCAACCGCCACGGCATCACGGCGGCGGCTGCCCGCAACACCGCCCGCCGGACGCTGGCAGCAAACCTCCCGGCCACGATCCTGGCCGACCTCGCCGATATCAACATCAGCACCGCCATCCAGTGGACACGTCAAGCCAAAACCGACTGGACCGCCTACATAGCCGACAGGGCAACCGATGCCCAGCTTGAACGCGAGAAGCGGCATCCGAGCAACTGAGCTTGCAGCCCATTTCGGCAGTCCACAGCAGCTTTAGGCTCGACCGCCTGAATAAGCCTCATAGTTCCCACATTCTGCCGTGATCTCGGCCGTCGCTTGCGCCGCGGTGAAGAAGTCCTCGGCCAGCGGCGAGGTCCGTGATGCCGCCATCGCGAGGCACACCTGGTCGGGCGCGAGTTCCGGGATGGGGACGTAGCTGATGTCCGGACGTGAGTAGAACAGTGTCTCCGAACGCGCCACGAACGAGATGCCCCGGCCAGCCGCGACGTGCTCGAGTTTCTCCTCCACGCCGCGCACCCGGAGCCCGGAGTCGGGGTGCGGGCGCCTGGTGGGATGCCTGCTCGGGTCGGCATGCCAGACCAGCGGCTCACCGGCTAGATCGGCCTCGGTGACCTCCTCCTTGCCGGCCAACCGGTGGCCTGCGGGCAGCACCACCATGAGCGGCTCGGTGTACAGCGGGATCACGCGCAGGCCGGTCTCGTCGATGGGCAGCCGCACATAGCCGACGTCGATACGGCCGTCGAGCAGCATCGGGGCCTGGTCGTCCCATTCGATCCGCTGCACGTCCACGACCACGTC
Source organism: uncultured Actinomycetota bacterium (assembly GCA_963748245.1). Lineage (GTDB taxonomy): Bacteria > Actinomycetota > Actinomycetes > Propionibacteriales > Kribbellaceae > Kribbella. The sequence goes on from CAVVIA010000001.1 coordinate 980,357, forward strand.
CGGATGCCGGGCCTCAAACGCCCGGGCCGCCGGGATGACCGGGATGCCGGTCCGGAAGCCGACCGCCAGTCGCCGGCTGCCGTGGGCGGCCACGGTCACCCGGCGGCGGACCGCGTCCGCGGAGGCGAGCAGCGGACCGGAGTCGGCCAGCAGTTGTCGGCCGGCGTCGGTCAGCACCACGCCGTGGCGATTCCTGGTGAACAGCGAGGCGCCGAGATCCTGTTCCAGCGCGCGGATCTGGCGGCTGAGCGCCGGCTGCGCGATATGCAGCGCTTCAGCGGCGCGGCCGAAGTGCAACCGGTCGGCGACGGCGAGGAAGTAGCGCAGTTTGCGCAGGTCCAGATCCATGGCACCTCCGGGTCCGGTGATGCCTCCAAGGTATCACCATGGCTGAAAGAAGTCTTGGACACCAATTCGGGCCAATGGCAACCTTAATAGGTAGCTGATGGTGCCAAAGCGAATTCGATAGAGGAATTCGGGACTTGATAGCAGGGCCCAGAATCAGAATGAATACTTCATGAATTGAACCAGGCCCATCGCGTCATTCGACGGCATCGACCACAACCGTTGACAACGACGGGTGGGCGTGACCTCGTATCCAGCTCCAGAAAGCAGGCACACCAATCGTGGGAAAGCTCGATGGCAAGGTAGCGGTGATCACCGGCGGATCCACCGGCATGGCACTAGCCGGCGCCAAACTGTTCGTCGAGGAAGGAGCGCACGTCTTCATCCAGGCCCGGCGGCAGGAAGCACTGGACGACGCCGTCAAACTGATCGGCCGCAACGTCACCGCCGTCCAGGGTGACGCGGCCGAACTGGACGACCTGGACCGGTTGTACGACACCGTCAAGCGGGAAAAGGGCTCGATCGACGTGCTGTGGGCCAGCGCCGGAATGGGCGAACCCGCCGTCCTCGGCGAGATCACCGAGGAACAGTTCCACCGCGCCTTCTGGCTCAACGCGCGCGGCACCCTGTTCACCGTGCAGAAGGCACTGCCGCTGATCAACGACAACGGCTCGATCTTCATGACCGGATCCAACGCCTCCCTCGGCGCCTTCCCCGGCTGGAGCCTCTACGCGGGAAGCAAAGCCGTCCAGCAGGCCTGGGCCCGCGTCTGGCTCAACGAACTGCGCGACCGCAAGATCCGGGTCAACGTCCTGACCCCCGGCCAGGTCGCCACTTCCAAACAGGAGGAACTGTTCGACGAGGCAACCAAGGCCGCATTCGAGTCCCTCATCCCCCGCGGAAAGATGGGCCGCCCCGAAGAAATCGCCACCGTCGCCCTGTTCCTCGCCTCCGACGACTCCAGCTACGTCAACGGCCTGGAACTGGTCACCGACGGCGGCACCACCGCCATCTGAACCACACACCAGGAATGCCGCCGGCACACCCCACAACAACCCAGTCCCTACAACGAACAGGAAGCACACCTCATGAGCAGCATCACCCTCATCGGTACGGGGAATATGGCCAGTACCATCGGCACGCTCGCGGTGGCGGGCGGCAACACCGTCGAGGTCATGGGACGCGATCAGTCCAAGGCCGATGACCTGGCCAAGGCTCTGGGCGGCGGCGCGACGACGGGCAAGTGGGGCGCCGTCCCGGCCGGGGACATCGTCATCACGGCCCTGTTGTACGACGGTGTCGTTCCGGTCGTCGCCGAGTACGGAGACGCCCTCGCGGGCAAGGTCATCGTCGACATCAGCAACCCCTTCAACGCCACGTTCGACGGACTGGCCCACAGCGAGGAGACCTCGATCGCGCAGGAAGTCGCCAAGGTGGCCCCGGCCAGCGCCAGCGTGGTGAAGGCATTCAACACCATCTTCGGTAATGTCCTGGAGAAGGGCCGACCCAACGTCTTCATCGCTGGCGACAATGCGCTGGCCAAGGCAGGCGTGGCGGCGTTCATCGAGAGCCTCGGGCTGCGCCCGCTGGACGTCGGCGACCTGAAAATGGCGCACTGGCTGGAAGGAATGGGCCTGGTCACGATGGGCCTCGCCGGCAACGGGGTTGGCCACTGGGACTTCGCCCTCGGCGTCAACGAATTTACCGGCTGAGCCCCCGGGGCCGAGCAGTCGGCGAACAGGGCGCGGCCACGTCCTGGTCAGGGGTGCCCGCTGGACGTGTTCTTCGCCGGAGATGACGCGCGGGCCAAGGCCACTGTGTCGGCGTTCATCGAGAGCCTCGGACTGCGCCCGCTCGATGTCGGCGGCCTGGAGATGGACCGCCGGCCGGAAGGCATCGGGCCGCTGCTGATCGGCCTGGCCCGCCCCGGCGGTGGGCCTTCGACCTCGCCCTCGGCGTCAGCATTCTCAGCTGAGCGCACTCACACCGCAATTTCTTTCGCCGCATCATTCACAAGGAGCAGCAGCGTGCGTGTTTTCGTCACTGGCGGGACCGGCCATTCCGGTTCGTACATCATCCCCGAGCTCGTCGCCGCCGGGCACGAGGTCAGCGGGTTGGCCCGGTCGGACACTGCTGCGGCGGCGCTGTCCGCGCTCGGCGCGAAGGTGCGTCGCGGCGACCTCGAGGATCTCGACGGGCTCAAGGAGGCGGCCGCGGATTCCGATGGCGTCATCCACGTCGCGCACCGGCAGGACCTGCTTGCGTCCGGCGGGATGGACGCCGTGGCCGCCGCGGAGCTTCCGGTCATGCTCGCGTACGGCGAGGCGCTCGCGGGAACCGGAAAGCCGCTGGTCGCGGCGGGGAGCATTGGCTCGCCCGGGCAGCTGGGCCGACCGGCCACCGAGGAGGACCCGGCGCTTCCCGTCGGCGATGAGCACAAGGGCACCCTCCGGGCTCGCAATGTCGTGGAAACCGCCGTCATCGGCCTCGCCAAGCGGGGAGTGCGGTCGTCAGTCGTGCGGATTGCCAACATCGCGCACAGCACGACCGATCGTGCCGGCTTCCTCCCCACGCTGATCGCGCTCGCGAAGGACAAGGGCTTCGCCGGCTACCCCGGAGACGGCGCGAACCTATGGAACGCCGTGCACGTCCGCGATGTCGCCTCCTTGTTCCGCCTGGCGTTGGAGAAGGGGCCGGCCGGCAAATACTGGCACGCGGTCGGGGACGGGGGCTATCCCGCTCCGCGAGATCGCCGAGGCCATCAGCAGCCGCCTGGGCCTGCCCGCCGTGAGCATTCCTGCGGACGAGCTGATGCTGCCGGGATACTTCGGGTTCCTCGCGAACATAGTCACGCAGAACTACCCGGCGTCCAACCTCATCACCCGCCGGACCCTCGGCTGGGAACCCGCCCAGCCCAGCCTGCTCGCCGATTTGGACAACGGCCACTACTTCCCCGCCAGCTGACGGCAGGAACCCCGGATCGCTACGGATCCGGGGCCATGACGAAGGTTCGGCTCTTCTGGAGGGACGCTGAGAACATAACGACCATCGGATTCATCGGCAGCGGACAGATCGGCAGTACCATCGCGCGACTTGCCATCGAGGCCGGACACCAGGTCGTGCTCAGCAACTCGCGCGGTCCCGAAACGCTCGCGGCCACGGTCGCAGAACTGGGACCGCAGGCGTCCGCGGCGGCGAGCGGGGAGGCCGCGGCGGCCGGTGACATCGTCGTGGTCACGGTGCCGGTCAAGGCGTTCCCCAACTTGCCCGCCGTGCCACTGGCCGGGAAGACGGTCATCGACACGTGCAACTACGGCCCCGAGCGTGACGGGCACATCCCCGAGCTCGACAGCTTGTCGCTCACCTCGAGCGAACTGCTGCTGCAGTACATCCCAGACGCCGCGGTCGTGAAGGCGTTCAACAACATCTTCTTCAAGCACCTACTGTCACTCGTCCGCCCGGCGGGGGCGGCCGACCGCTCGTACCTGCCGATCGCCGGGGACTCCGCGCCGGCGAAGGCGGCGGTGACCGAAAATTCGTCGACTCCATCGGGTACAGCGTGATGGACGCGGGACCGCTGGCCGATAGCTGGTGCCAGGCGACTGGCACGCCGGTGTGGGGGACCCCCTACGGGCCGTCCTCAGACGAGAAGGGCCAGCCGGCCGACGAGGACGCCATCCGCGCGGCACTGGTCACCGCGACGCGGTAACCGCAAGTACAGGGTGAAGACGGTTCTCCGCGACCTTCATGTCGGCGGTGCGCTGCAGGAGGATCTCGACGCCCTGCCATCTTGCGGGCGCAGGCTCCGGTACATCAGCACCCCGATCGGCGGCGACGAGTACAGGCGCGCGTCATGAACGCCGGGAAGACGCAGACGTCAGGCGCGGGGCCGCTTGTCGGTATCGTCGTGGTTGGTCTCGGCCGCGCGTTGGCTGGCCGCACGCGGCCATGATGCTGGCCGGCCTCGGGGCGCGTCATCAAAGTGGAAGCGCCCGGGGGTGGTGACGACACGAGAGGCTGGGTGTGAGACACCGGAACTGGAGCGCGGTACGCCAAGTTCCGTGATCCAACCGGCCTGGTCAGCCTTGTTCTGGGGAACGACGTTCGACCGGTCAAGAGCGGGTCCTGACAGCCGTTCAAGCCAAAGCCCGTACCGGTGTGGTCGGTGGGAATACAGCAAGCGCGGAATAACCCCTCTCTGCCAGTAACTGTCGCAGGCTGAGGCGAACGAGATGGCGGCCGACCTGGAGTTGCAGTACGGCGTCCACGGCGCCCGCGATCAATCTGATGTGAGACGCGTCAGCCCGCCGGTGCCGGTTGACGCCTGGCAGCGCGCCGGTGTGCTGGACGCGTGGGTGCGTGAACAGGGCCGCTGGCTCGGGAGGGTGCGGATGCCTGACGGCCGGATCGCCTGGATCGACCAGGGCGAACTCCGCGCGGCACGCATCCGCCAAGTGGCTCCGACCGGCGAGCGGGAGGAGGCCGGCTGATGCGCGGTCCACTACGAGAACCCGTGGTCACGTTGGTCGGAGGGTCGGGGGACCGGCAGGTGTTCTACGTCTCCGACTGGGACGAGCGCCGGCTCGTGGCCGAGCGGATGGGGCGCACAGTAGACGAGTTCTGCGGCTGGGCACTGGCCTATCAGCCCGAGACTCCGGGGAGCTTGCGGTGGATCTGGACGGCCGGCGAGCGATGGCCCCGACAGCCAGTGGCCGTCGGCCGGACCGCCTAGGATCTCCGACCGGCGGCGCACTCGCGGACCGGGAAGTTCAGCCGGCCGGACAGCCTGACCAGCACACGACCTCGAGCGTACGCGCGTTGGCCATCCGGTTCCCGATCTTGGGATCGCGGCGCACCTTCGGCTCGCGGCGCAGACGTGCGCATGCCCTCCTGCCGTTCACCGCCCCCGCGTCCGCTCTCGGTGTCTTTCCTCAGGACCAACGACATCGCCTCCGGCGGAGGCCTCACGACTCCGGGGCTGGCGGCGCCCATTTTGGCCGACCATGTCGGGGCCGGGGTTGGGGCGCGTCTGCCCGGCTGCCGTTCAGCCCCCGCGTAGCGCGACCAGGAACCAGCACCAGCCACGCTGGAGTGCCTTCCCGTTTGACCCCTCGGGCGGCGCCTCCAACACCGGATCGTCATTCATCATGACGACGACCGCTCGTTCGTAGCCGGTCAACCAGTCGGGCCCGCCGAGTTGACACCCGCGACCAGACTGCCTGCTGTACCGCAAGCCCGGCCCAGCCAGCCATTGCCATGCCCGACAGGTTCACGAGCAACTGCAGACTGCTGCCCACGACCTCCCCACCGACGCCGAAGGCAAGACCCAACGCGACGTTCCCGGCTGCCGGGACCGTGGTAACCGAGATGAACACTCCGGACAGACCGCCGACGCGAGCCGAAGTCAGTGACAGAACGCCTGCAAACGCGGCGATGACGGCCACGATGAATGACCACTTGTCCGGCGTGTAGATGAACGCCGTCTCCGGCCGAGGTCCAGTCACATCTTCGATCGTCACCCAACCTAGCGCCCTGGCGACGAGCGCAGCCAGCATCGTCACGATGATCGCGACCCCGAAGCCCATGAACAGGGTTCCCGCGGCATGACCAAGGAGGGTCCATCGACGCCGAACCAGGGCCACCCCGAGCGCCGCGACCGCCCCGAACTCCGGACCCAGCACCATGGCGCCGATGACGAGGATCTGCGAGTCCAAGACGATCGCGATGCCGGCGATCAGCGTGGCCATGGTCATGAAGCTCACGTAGGTCCAGTTGAACTCCGAATCCGCATACGCCTGGTGCGTCACGTCCGTCCACACCACCGAATCCGCACTACTTCCGGGTGCCTGGCGTTCCGCATCGAAGCCGCGCTGCGACATCCAAGCCCGGACCTGCTCGATGTCTATGCTTCCGTCGCGATGAACGTCCAGTGCACGCAAGCGGTCGACGACATCGTTCGCCGCCTCCCTGGCGACATCAGCAAGCACGACATCACCAGCAGGTCGAACGGAGGCCCCGCGCAACACCGCTAGGTTGCTCACCGCAGGGTCATCCGACAGCGCCTCGATCACAGCCTCGCTTGTCGCCGCAGGCGACGAGATCCTGAAGTGCAGCATCCGCACAGTCTGCACCCATGAGAACCGAAGGCACTGGTGCGCCGTCCTCGCCGGTCCAACGAACGGACCGCCCGCAATGATCCATGGGCGCCGCTGCCCGCCCGGCAGGTTCCGTTGACGGGCCGGTCAAGCAGCCGCCGACGTTTCGTCCGGCAATTCGCGGCTGTCGACCAACTCCTGGGCGACAACGCGCAGTTGGCGATCGTTCTGCGGAGAGTAGCGCTCGAGCACTTCAGAGGCGCGGTCGCCGTCCAGGTCGTAGCGCTCCATGAGGATGCCCATCGCTTGCCGACGAGCTTGCGGCAACGCTGCGTGAGTCGGCAGCCACATCGATTTGGACGCCGCTGCGGCGTGGAGCTAGTCGAGTTCAATGCCGCTCACCAGGCCGAGAGCCAGCCCGGCGAAGAGGTGATCGTCGGTGCCGTGACAGGTAGCATCGACCGTCCGGAGGTCGTCGTGTGTGGCCGCTACCGTGGAAGCGACCTAGAGATCGTCGGCCGGACCGTTCCACTCCACCCAGCCCAGGCCGAGGAGCTGGCAGCGGTCCTCAAGCCAGCAGGCGATCGGCACCCCTGGCCAGGCGAGATCAGCGCCGGCTACTGGGCCGCGGCGCCAGGAAGGTCCCGATCGTCAAGGTCAGGCCGCTGGTCGTGGCCGAGGTGGCTGCCGACGCCGCTAGGCAAGGCGACCACGATCGCCACCCGCTGCGATTCCACCGCGTCCGCGGCGACCTGACGCCGAACGACGTGGACCGACTCGAGTGAGGTCTGGAGGCCGACAGCTGTCAAACCGCGACTGGGTGGCCGTGCACTACACCCGCGTGCGCACTGCTCGCCACCGCTTCATCCGCCCTCAACCCATGTCACGCACTGCAGACCGGCAGCAGGGACCGGGTGGGCGCCGAGTAGCCGAGCGTGGCACTGTCAACCAATGGCCGATCATGTCGCGAACATGAGTTCCCTCAAGCAGAGTGCCGGGGTTTCCGATATTGCTGCCACGGTGTGGCGCCGGCCAGCATGGGTGCGTGCTTGCGAGGGGGCAGCGGATGGATGTAAAGGACCAGGTGTGGCGACGGCGGCAGCTCGAGGTGGCTGTTCAAGAGATCAGCGACTTCGCCGACGGGTGTCGTGAGAAAGAGTTGGGGTGTTCCCTGCGAGCCGCCGGGAGAGGCGTCGTACCAGGGTGTTGACGTCGTCTGCCTCCGTCGTGGCGACGGTGGCGGGTGCCGGAAGCTTGTCTCAGATCGTCAGCCCTGCGATCAGCGGCGTCGTCGCATTGGGCTCTGCTGTTCTCGGGACGGTTGCGACGTTCTTCTCGACTGATCCGGTCAAGCTCGAACAGCTCGAGAGGATGGAGTCGGCCAACGGCCTGCTCGTCACCGATATGCGTCAGTGGGCGCGTGTGGACGCGATGGATCCTCATCCATCAACGCATCCAGGCTGTTGAGATGTTGCGAGACTTCAGTCTGCGTCAGGCCGACATCGAGGCGGGACTTCCCCTTCGACGAGTCCCAGGGTCCGGAGCGCGGGGACCTATGGAGAGGACCAGACGTAGTCCTCGAGGGGCTGAATGAGAGCACGGGTCCTCAGGCTCGGCCGGCCTGAGACCGGTGCGCCGCACGCTTGATCAGCGTCGCGAACCGTCGATCACAGCGGGGCCGGCCGGGCGTTGAGCCGATATGACGGACGACGGGTCGGACGAGAAGCGGGCTTCCGGGGACCTGTGGCTAACTGTGGTGTTGCCGGATGGAGTGCCGGTGCTTTATCCACAGGCGGCTCGTGTGCTTTGCCGGATTGTTGTAGGACTGGCTCGGGTGGAGCGCGCAAGGCCGAAGGCGCTTCCCGGGCGGAGGAGAACGCGTCGTGAGCGGTGACCAGGCGGATGAATGGGCGACTTTGGACGAGTTGCTGGGGACGGAGGCGCTGGCTGAGAAGTCGGTGGCGGGCGAGGGGATTGGGCGGCTGGCGTTCTATGGCCGGTGCTCGACGGAGGACAACCAGGATCCGAAGACCTCGAAGGCTTGGCAGGTGGGGGAGGCGGCGCGGTTCGTCGAGCCGCTTGGTGGGGTGATCGTGGAGGAGTTCTTCGACATTGGGCAGTCCCGGTCTCTGCCATGGGAGCGGCGGGACGAGGCGAGCCGGGCGCTGCAGGCGCTGAAGGATCCTGGCCGTGGGTGGGATGGGCTGGTGGTTGGGGAGGCGCCCCGGTGCTGGTTCGGCAACCAGTTCAGCCTGACGTGGCCAAAATTCGATCGGTACGGCGTGTCCCTGTGGATACCTAGTCTCGGGGGCCGGTTCGACACGCAGCGTGCCGGCCGATCGTCGCCGAATCGGACGCGAGTGGCGGCGGTGCCGACGTATCTGTTCCGCGGCGCGATCAGGCACGCGCAGTGTGGCCGGAAGATGGAAGGCGCCAAGCGTTCTCATGCCGTGTTCGATCGCTGCGCTGCACGGACCTTGGTTCCCGGTGCTCGGGAGTTGCTGGATCATCCGCCGACTGTCTATCTGCGGGAGGATCACCTGGCTGGTGAGGTGAACCGGTGGATCGGTGGGTTGTTCAACCCGCGGAATCTGGAGAGCACCGTGGCGGCCCTGGTCGGGTCACAGGATGGGCCGGATCCGGCCGAGGCGGCGGAGGCTGCCTTCAAGCGTCGGATTGGCGCGGCGGAGGCAGAGATGGCGCGGCTGCAGCGGGCGCTCGAGGCAGGCTGGGATCCGGAGCAGCTGACGAGTCAGTACAACGCGGCAGTTGCTGAGAAGCGCGCCGCCCAGGCGGGGATGGCTGCGGTTGAAGTCACAGAACTGCTGACTGCGGATGAGGTCCACGACATGATCGCTGAACTCGGCGACATGAGGAAGGTTCTTGATCGAGCCGACCGAGGAGACCTTGCTGACCTCTACAAGGCCCTCGATCTGGCCGTGACCTTCGATCACCGCGAACGGGTGGCCGAGGTCTTCATAGACCCAACCACGCATGTGGTTAAGGTCGGTGTCCGAGGGGGGACACGCACCTTAACCACACGGCTTCAACTGAGCGTCTGAGCGTCAGATGCGTGTAAGCACCTGAGCTCACCTTGACGAGCAGGTAACTTGTGCTCAACCGCGCTGAGTGCGTGTCGCACCGTCATTACTGCATCAGACGACTCGCCTGCGGGCGCACGTTCAACGGCCGCGGTTCCGGCCTTGGGGAACTCTAGTAGTTGAAGGCCACAGCCGGCATCTGTGGTCGCGTCCCGGGAGCGGGTTTGTCAACGACGGTTGAAAACGGACCCCTTTGCGGCGGTTGAAAGTGAAACCCTTGCTGGTTGTCATGGTTGGTCGTCGGTCGGTGTGGGGATCCGTCCGAGGTTGTGGTTCTTGAGCTGCCGGGGCTGATCGCGAAGATCGGTGATGACACTAATGACGAGGACTTGTTGTCTGATGCGGCGCAGAGTGGCCGGCGGTCGAGGGTGTTGGCGTGCTCAGCGGTCGTAGATTTAGACGCAGACGACGAACATCGCCAACGAGGACGTGAGTGGATTGAGGTGATCACACAACTCGAGGCTCCGCCAAGCAAACAGGCTCCAGCAAGCAGAGGGTGAGCAGATGCAGCCCGCTGAAGGTCACTACAAAGAAGCTGGCCAGGAAGTTCTGCTCGAATAGCGAGCGTCATTCAGTCGTTTGAAAGGCCGTTGCTATTGGCAATGAATTTTGATCGGCCACACCAAGCCTCAGGGGATGCCCCACGGTGCCTTGACATGGCCTATGACCCTCCGTAGCGTCGTTGGTTGGGTTTCATCAGGCCAGTTCACCTCATTTGGTGATCGACAACTCGCGCCTGAGGGGGGATACAGTGTCCGACGCTGTCTTCTTCTTGCGCGCTCCCGCCGAGTTGTCGGCCGATACAATCGATTGCGCGCCGAATTGGCTGCGCCCCTTCCAGCGCCTTGACACCCTGCTCGCCGCGGCATTGGACGAGGCCCGAGTGAGGTTCGGTGCCGAGGCGGGGCACGACTCGTTCCGGGGGCTCTACATCACCGATGAGCACGCGGCGGCGGCCCTGAGCCGTTCGCCGGGTGAGCCGTTGCGCGTGCACGACCAGGTCGGAAAGGACCGCCCGCTCGAGCCGGCCTGGGCAGACCTGACCGCGGATCACGGCGGGTGGGCCTGGCTGCGGCGTACCTATGGCCTGACCGACAGTGAGCTCGACGTGGTGCTGATTGCGCTAGCCCCGGAGGTCGATCTGCGCTACGAACGGCTCTACGGCTACCTTCAGGACGACGTGAGCCGGCGCCGCGCGACCGTGAATCTGACACTCGACCTGATCAGCACGTCGCCGGACGAGAAGCTGGCGCAGCGATCCTTGTTCGCCGCCGACGCCGCACTGCTGCGGTACAAGATCCTCCGATTGATCCGAGAGGAGCGAGTACAGCCACCGCTGCTGGCGAATGCCGTCGTTCTCGACGAGCAGATCACAGAGGTCCTGCTGGCCGTGGGCGGCCTCGACAGGCAGCTGGCCGAGTACTGTCGGCTTGCCGCTCCGTTTCCGGGGGCTTGGGACGAGACAGCGCTCCCGCCGACCGCCCGGCGAACGGTTCTTGACGCGGCCCGCGCCGCGCACGGCCGCCACGCGCTGCGAATCCAGTTGCACGGGCCGGTCGGCTCCGGCCGCCGGGCTGCGGCGGTGGCCTTGGCGGGGGAGCTGCAGGTCCCCATCCTCACTCTGCGAGCGGCACATCTGCCGGCCGGAGACGAGGAGACGGTAAGCGTCATCGCTCGTTCGTTCCGCGAGGCAGCGCTTCACAAGGCGATGCTGTTCGTCGACGACGTGGATGCCCTGCCACTCGGGTCGCGCGCGCGATCGACTCTCATTGACGGCTTCGCTGAGCACAACGGCATCACGGTGCTGGCCGGCACTCAGCCTTGGACGGCGGACGGTGGCCCGCCGCTCGGCGTTCTCAACGTTGGTCTTGGGCGCGCGGATCTGCCCACCCGGCGCACCGCATGGGCACGGGAACTCGACCATGCCGGGGTGACCTCGTCGACCGACCTGGTGGAGACGCTCGCCGGGCGGTTCTCGTTCGGCCCGGCGCGGATCGCCGAGGCTGTCGCGAGTGCTGTCACCGCCGCAGGTGCTGTCGGCGCGCCCACTGCAAGCGAGGTGTTCGCGGCCGCACGGCAACAGACCAGTCAGCGGCTGTCGACCCTGGCGCGCCGGATCGAGCCGGCATGCTCGTGGGCCGACATCGTTCTGCCGCCTGACACCACCGTGCAGCTGGAAGAGCTGTGTGCCCGGGTCGGGCTGCGGTCGACGGTCCTGAACGAGTGGGGGTTCGATCAGAAGCTCTTGCGTGGAAGGGGAACCAGCGCGCTGTTCACCGGGCCGCCGGGTACTGGCAAGACCACCGCCGCCGAGGTCGTGGCCGGCGAGCTCGGCCTGGACCTGTTCTCGATCGATCTCTCGGCGGTGGTGAGCAAGTACATCGGTGAGACCGAGAAGAACCTGGAGAAGATCTTCGTCGCGGCTGCAGATGCGGATGCGATCCTGCTGTTCGACGAGGCGGACGCCTTGTTCGGCAAGCGGTCCGAGGTGCATGACGCGCACGACCGATATGCCAACATCGAGACGTCATACCTGTTGCAGCGGATGGAGCAGTACGAGGGCATCGCGATCCTCGCCACGAACCTGCGCCAGAACCTGGATGAGGCGTTCACCCGTCGGCTGCAGTTCATCATCGAGTTTCCGTTCCCCGACGAAGGTCTGCGCGAGGGGATCTGGCGGGTCTGTTTCCCGGCCAGCGCACCGCTGGCCGGGAGTCTGGACTTCGTGGGGCTGGCCCGCGACTTTCGGCTGTCCGGCGCGAATATCCGGAACGCAGCCCTGCATGCGGCGTTCTTGGCGGCAGCGCAGGGTGAGCCGATCGGTATGGCGCACCTGAACCGGGCGATCCGCCGCGAGTTTCAGAAGATGGGCCGGGTACCCCCCGATCCCTCTGCGGAGCGGGTGTGGTGAGCCGCCGTGTTCCACGACCTCGACGAAACCCTGAAAGCGATGCTGGACGACGCCGCGGCGCCGGCCGAACTCCGCGCGGCAGACGTCGAGTTTCGATACGCCGGACAAGGACTACAAACCGACTGAGGCGACCGTCAACCTCTTCCTGCACGAGGTGACGGAGAACCGGAGCCTGCGCGACGAGGCGCGCGTGCTGGCCAGAGCAAGCGATGTGTTCACCTCGCGGTTGCCTTCGTTGCGAGTCGACTGCACCTATCTGGCGACGGCATGGTCGTCTCAGGCCGGCGGGCTCAAGGCCGCGGAGGAGCATCGGCTCCTCGGACTCGCCATGCAATGGCTGAGCCGGTTCCCGGTGGTGGACGAACGGTTCCTTCGTGGCTCGCTGAAGACTCCACCGCAGCCTTATCCGTTGCCCGCAGTGGTGGCCCAGACGCAGGAGAACCGGCCGATCGGGGAGTTCTGGAGCGCCCTCGGCGTGCCGCCACGGCCGGCCTTCCCGGTCACGGTGACGATCACCCTTGACCCGTACGACGAGGTCGAGGAACTTGCGCCGGTCCGAGAGGTCCACCTGCGCAGCACCTTGGTCGACCACCCCGTACTTCGCGGCGTGGTGTTCGACAAGTCGCTCGCACCGGTCCCGTCCGCCGCGATCTCCGTGGTCGAGACCGGCGCCCTGGCGACAACCGGCCCGGATGGCGAGTTCGTCGTACCAGGACTCGAGTTCGGGTCGTACACCCTGACAGTGCGGGCGAGCGGTCTGCCCGACGAACAAGTCGCCGTGATGTTCGCGGCCGACCATCAGACGCAGACGGTGGTCCTGTCCGGGCCCTGACACCAGGAGCACGTGTGGCACCGGCAAGCAGACGGAGAGGCGGAAGAGCAGCGATGGTCGACTACGCGACAACAGCGCCGGGGATCCACCTGGAGGAAATCACTCCCGCGGGGCCGATCGAAGGAGCGGGGACGAGTGTGGCAGCCCTGATCGGCACATCAGCCACGCTCCCCACCGGAGACGCCCTCGGAAAACCGGTGCCGGTGACGAGTTGGAACGCGTACCGGGCGACGCTGGGCGAGTACAAGTCCAACCTGAACCTCCCGCACGCCGTCCGCGGGTTCTTCGACAACGGTGGCACGTTCGCCTACGTGGTTCCGATCAAGGACATGGGCGGACTGGACGGGGCACTCGAGCAGCTCACCCGGTTGCCCGATGTCGGGCTGGTGTGCGTGCCGGGCCTGGTGGATCCCGCCGCTCAGAAGGACAAGGTGATCAAGCACTGCGAGGACATGGGAGACCGCTTCGCGATCCTGGACGGCATCCAGGACAAGGATCCGCTCAAGCCGGGCGGCCCGCTCCTCACCCAGCGGGCCGGGCTGTTGTCCGCGAACGGGTTCGGCGCGCTCTACTGGCCGTGGATCGTGATCCGCGATCCGGTCGCGGCGACCGCGGCGACGATCGCCGTCCCGCCGTCGGGACACCTCGCCGGGGTGATGGCCCGCTGCGACAGCACGGTCGGAGTGCACAAGGCGCCCGCCAACGAGCAGGTGCGGGGCGCTGTCGGCCTGGACTTCATGCTGAACGACACGGAGCAGGGCGCGCTGAACAAGGAGAACATCAACGCGCTGCGGATCTTTCCCGGCGGACCTCCGCTGGTATGGGGCGCGCGCACGCTGACCGCCGACGTGCCGTGGCGTTTCGTCAACGTCCGGAGACTGGTGTCGTACATCGAGGACTCGCTCCTCGAAGGGCTGCGGTGGGCGGTGTTCCAGCCGAACAACGTGGCGCTCTGGAAGGGGCTGGAGCGCTCGATCACCGAGTTCCTCACCCGGGTCTGGGAGGCCGGTGGGCTATTCGGACGGACCGCGAAAGAAGCCTTCTACGTGACGATCGACGAGTCCCTGAACCCGGCGCCGGTGCGCGACCGGGGCGAGGTGTTCGTCGAGATCGGCCTGGCCGTGACGCGGCCGGCCGAGCACATCATCCTGCGGATCGGACTGTGGGACGGGGGCGCCAAGGTCAGCGAGGGCTGACCTGCGGAAGGAATCGAGCACCGGCTCGAGCCTCGACGGGTAGCCGGGGCGTAGTGGCAACTCAGGGTTGGGAGGCAAGGGATGCCCCAGACAGGGCAACGCGTCGATCCGTACCGCAGCTTCAACTTCCTGGTCGAGCTGGACGGGATCGCGCAGGCCAGTTTCACGGAGTGCAGCGGGCTCGGGTCCACCACGGAGGTGATCGAGAATCGCGAAGGCGGTGACAACACCACGGTGCGCAAGCTGCCGGGCAAGACGACGTTCACCGACATCACGCTGAAGTGGGGAGCGACCTCCTCGATCGAACTGTGGCAGTGGCGGCTGCAGATCGTGCAGGGGCAGGTCGTCCGCAAGAACGGCTCGATCGTCGTCTACGACCTGGCCAACCGCACCGAGGTGGTGCGGTGGAACTTCGACCGGGCCTGGCCGACCAAGTGGGAGGGGTCGGCGTTCAACGCCAAAGGCAGCGAGATTCTCATCGAAACCCTGGTTCTCGCGCACGAGGGCCTGGCCCGGGTATGACGAGCCAGCTGGTCACCGAGGTGTCCTTCGAGCTGCCGAAGGGATACGTGGACGCCGAGGGTACGTTGCACCGCTCCGGCACGATGCGGCTGGCGACGGCGGCGGACGAGATCTACCCGCTGCGCGACCCACGGGTGCAGGGCTGGCCGGCGTACCTCATCGTCGTACTGCTGGCCAGGGTGGTGACCAGGCTCGGCAGCCTGCCCGATGTCAACCCGGGGGTGATGGAAGGCCTGTTCTCCGAGGACCTGGCGCATCTCCAGGATCTGTACAACCGGATCAACGGCCTCATACCGCAAGTGTTCGGTGTGGTCTGCCCACACTGCGGCGAGAGTCACGACGTGGAGGTGCCGCTGCTGGGGGGATAGCGGGCTACCCCGTGGATCGGGTCCACCAGGAGGCAGCCTTTCTCGGACGACACGCGCACTGGACCCTCACCGAGGTGTTGACCCTGGACCATGCCCAGCGCCGGCGATGGGTGCAGGAGATCTCCGCTCAGCTCGAGCCGAGCTGAGCGATGGCGTCAGGAGGGGACGGATGGACGTTGCGACTTCGGCCGATGAGGCGCGGCGCCCCGGCACGCTCGGCGAACGGCTGGCCCTGCTCGCCGAGTACCTGCGTCTCCGGCACGTCACGAGCTTCTCGTGGGCACCCGGATTCGCGCAGGTGTTGGAGCGAATGGACACGCTCAATCAGTCCTGGGCTGAGCGTTTCGAGCGACACGACGGCTCGGACGCTTGGTCGGCCCCGGCTCAGCGGCCCGGCAGCTTCCCGGCCGAACTGCTTGCGGCAACACCACTGTCTGACCAGAGCGCGACGACCGGATCGGCCATCGATCCGGAGACGTCCGCGCGTACGGCGGGAAGCCGTGTTACCCGTGGACGTTCGGTCCCGGCTGCGAGCGGTGTCCGGCGCCGGTGCGGACAGCATGAGAGTGAGGCTCGATGCGGAGGCGGACGCCGATGCGCGGTCGCACCGCGCGGACGCGGTCACGGTGGGCACCACTGTCAACATGCGGTCCGGGCGGTTCCGGCCGGACACCGCAGAGGGCCTTGCCTTGCTCGCGCACGAGGCGAGTCACGTCACCGCGTTGCTCTCGCGCGGTGGGAATGCGAACAGGAACACACCGGGCGGCGTGCATGCGGAGGAGGGTGCGGCTGTGCGGGTGGAGCGCCTGGCCCGGCGGCTTCCGGCAGAGGGTGGCGCCCTGTCCGTCGAGTACGGCGACGCCCGCCTACCTGTCGGGTACGGCGACGTCCCCCCGGTCGGAGATGGAGCAACGGCCCGCATCGATGGTCGGCACCCGTCGCCGCGAGGCGGCGCGCCGTCGGAGGTGCCGGCGTCGACCGTACCCATGGCCGCCGTACCGATGCGGGCGGACGTCGATCGCGCGGAGGCTACTGCCGCGGCCGTGCCGTTCGACGCTGACGGCCTGCGCCACAGCATCATCGAGGACCTCATGCGCCGACTCCGCACCGACTCCGAGCGGGGTGGTTGAGATGGCTCCACCTCCTCCGCGCGCGGCACATGCCCTGCTCCGCACACCCAAGCGGCTGGCGGCGCTTCCGGTCAGCAACGAACTGGCCAAGGCCGTCCTGATCGACACCACGACCGGGACAGGCCACGTGGTGATGTACAACCCCGAGGAGCTGAAGTTCGAGCAGGGCAACCAGTTCGCCGAGGTCGGTATCCCCGGGCTGAACGCGTCCCCGTTGCAGTACGTGCGCGGGAAGAACCGCGTCCTGACGATGGAGCTGTTCTTCGACACCTACGAGTCGAAGGAGGATGTGCGCACCTACACCGCGCCGATCGTCCGGCTGCTCGACAAGCAGCCGCAGACGCTCGCCCCGCCTGTGCTGCTGTTCTCCCTCGGCCGGGTGCAGTTTCGCTGCGTCCTGGTCGACGCGGGCCAGCGGTTCACCATGTTCGCGCCCGACGGCACCCCGGTGCGGTCCACGATGTCGGTCCGCCTGCAGGAGTACGTCGACATCTCGCTCGAGGTTCGCCAGGGCCTGTTCTTCGGGTCACCGACCGTCTCGGCGCTCGTGAACCCGGCTCTCACCCCGATCGTCGAGGCCGCCGGTGGGTCCACGTCGTCGTCTGTCCACGTCGTCATCGCCGGGGAAACGCTCAGCGGCATCGCCGGCGCCTACCTGGGGGACCCCGGGCGCTGGCGGGAGATCGCGAAGGCGAACGGGATCGTCGATCCGCTCGCCTTGGAGCCGGGTGCCTCGCTGGTTGTCCCGGGCAACCGGCGGCCGGGTCCGGGTGGGTCAGGGCGGATGTCGTGACCGCCCCGCCGTACGCCCCTCGGTTCGACGTACGCCTGTCGGGCGTGACGCTGGCTGCCGATCTGGCCGACCAGGTGCTGAGCCTGACGGTCGAGACCGACCTCGACCTGGCCGGCTCGTTCAGTCTGAGCCTGCGCAACCACGACAACAGTCTGCTCGACTCGGCCTTGCTGGACGTCGGCAAGACAGTCGAGATCCATCTCGGCTATGCGCACGACCTGGTCCCGGCGTTCCTCGGCGAGATCGCGGCGATCGAGCCGTCGTTCCCGGCTGACGGGCCCCCGACGATCACGGTGTCCGGGTACGACAAGTCCTACCGGCTGCGGCACACGCAGCCGGAGCCCACGCTCGTACATCGGTCGTGCAACGACAGCCTGCTCGCGGCCAAGATCGCCGCCGAGAACGGGTTGGTCCCGATCGTGGACCCGGTCCCGTTCCTCGCGGATCGGGTCCAGGTCGAGACCGACATGGCCTTCCTCAAGGCGTGCGCCGAGCAGTACTTCTTCGACGTCTACGTCGAGTGGGACCGGCTGCACTTCCACTTCCCCCGGCCGCAGCTTGTCCGCCCACACCCTGGAGTGGGGGAAGAACCTGAACAGCTTCAGCCCGCGCATCTCGGCCACGGTCTGGCCGGCGTGCAGCAGGTGCGGGTCTACAACCAGGAGCTGGCGCAGGCTCTCACGGTGACCATGCTGGCGATGGATCTCGATCCGGAGAATCTCCTCGAACGCCTCGGGAGCTCGGCGTCGCAGTTGCTGATGTCGTTCGTGCGGAAGGGAGTTCGTCGTCAGTCGATCGGCAATCCGGTGCAGGCCGCGGCGGTGGCCAAGGCGATCCTGTCGAACCTGCTGGAGGGCATCTACGAGGGCAGCGGGTCCTGCATCGGGATCCCGGAGCTGTCCGCGGGGCGCTACGTCACGATCGCGGGGGTGGGGAAGAGGTTCAGCGGCACGTACAGGCTGCGCAAGGTGACGCATCGGATCGACGGCAACGGGTTCCGGACCGACTTCTCCATCACCCAGCGCGGGCACTCGAGTCTGCTCGGACTGCTGCGCAAGAAGCTGGTCGAGGCGCCGTCGCCGAACCAGGCCGAGCGGTTCTACGGCGTGGTCCTTGCCGTGGTCGAGGACAACAACGAGTCGCAGGCGGGATCGGTCATGCCCGCGATCGGACGGGTCAAGGTGGGCTTCCCCGGGCTGGGCGACACGTTCAAGAGCGGCTGGGCGCCCTGTGTACGGCCGATGGCGGGCGACGGCACCGGGTTCTATGCGCTCCCTGACAAGGGGGATCAGGTGCTCGTCGCCTTCGAGCACGGCGAGCTGTCGAAGCCGTACGTGCTGGGCGGCCTGTGGACGGCGCTGCGCAAGCCACCGGCAAGCAACGCGGACGGCATGAACACCCAGAAGGTGTTCAAGTCCCGAGCAGGGCACACGATCACGTTCGATGACACGGCGGGGACCGCGGTCCTCACCATCAGTTCCGCCGGTGACCTCGTGATCAAGGCCACCGGGCAGATCTCGCTCGAGGCGGTGGGTGGAAAGACGGGGATCGCGATGACCGCGGACGGGGTGGACGTCACATGACCGAGGAGGGGACTCGATGACCAATCCAGCGGTGCTGACCACGGAGGGCAGCCTCACCTGCGCGCACGGGTTCAAGGTCTCGGCCGACAGCGCAACCAGGCTCCGAGTCGGCACGAAGGCAGTCTTGCTGGCCGAACTGGCCGACAAGGCTGTCGACTGCAAACTTCCGGACGATCCGAACACCGGGACCAAGCACTGCACGAAGGTCACCACGGTGTCAGCCGGGGAGTCGTCCAAGCTCACCGTAGGAAACGTCTCGGTGCTGCTTGACGTCCTGGCCGGGTTCTCCGACGGCACGCCGCCTCCGACCGGGGCCCCGCTTCTGCCCGCGGCCGCGGGTCAGACCCGGCTGCGAGCGGCGGCGGTGGTGGCGTGATGACCGAAGAGGTGCTGGGCCGGGGGCTGGCCTTCCCGCTGCGGATCAGCGGGACAGGGCTCGCGGAGTCCGCAGGAGTGGCGCGGGTCGAGGAGTCGATCAGAATCATCCTGGGCACGCAGTACGGCGAGCGGCTGATGCGCCCGGGGTTCGGTGCCAACCTGAAGAGCCTGATCTTCGCCCCCAACAACGCGACCACGGCCAGCCTGGCGGGGTACTACGTGACCGACGCGCTGGCCCGCTGCGAGCCTCGCATCGATGTTCTCGACGTCCTGGTAACCAACGATGTCGACGCGGCGCGGCTCGTGATCGAGATCCGGTACCGCCTGCGGGCCACCGCCCAGGAGCATCAACTCGTCCTTCCCTTCCTGCTGGAGCGTAGCTGATGTCCCCCGAATCGCGCCGTGGCCGGATCGTCCCGCCGGATCTGGACGACCGGACCTGGCAGGACCTGGTCGACCAGATGCGAGCGCTGATCCCGAAGTACGCGCCGCAGTGGACCGACCACAATCCCACCGACCTCGGCGTCACCCTGATCGAGCTGTTCGCCTGGCTCGGCGAGGGCATCATCTATCGGCTGAACCAGACCCCGGAGAAGAACTACCTCGCGTTCCTCAACCTGCTGGGCATCACCCGGGATCCACCGACTCCCGCCCGTACCTACCTGACCTACGGTTCTGCTGTCGCGGTCCCCGTCACCGTGCCCGCCGGGACCCAGGCGCAGACCGTCGATCCGGCCGGCGGACGGCCGGTGGTGTTCGAGACCGACGAGGGTCTCGTCGTACTGCCCACCAACCTCAAGTCGGCGCTTCGGGTCGGGCCGTTGACGGCGAGCGCGACCCGGGGGTCCTATCGCAAGGTCTCGGCCGACCTGGTCGGCCCGCCGACCGCCAGCCACCTGGTCGAGGTCCCGGCCGAACAGACCGTCGCGTTCTACCTCGGATTCGACCAGGCCGTGACGGACGACCTCACGCTTGGGCTGCGCCTGTACCAAGCAGCCCGGACAACTGGGGCGGCGAAGTTGCGGGTCACCTATTCCAGGGGCACCGCCGAACCGCTGACCTGGCCGCAGGTGCCGGCTGTCGGCGATGGGACCGAAGGACTGCAGCATGACGGCGCGGTGCGACTGTCGATCCCGGCCAACTGGGCCGCACAGCGGGCTGCGGGCCCCGCCGGCACCAATCCGTGGACGACCGTCCTGCCGGAATCGGCGGCGGACGAGGTCACCGAGCCGCTGTTCTGGGTGGGCTTGCAGATCGATGCGCCCGCGGCCGCCCCGACGCCCGGCGGCGACCCGCCGCCGGCGCTGGCGATCGGTATCGACCGCCTGCTGTTCAACGCCGTGTCGGCGCGGAGC
This sequence comes from uncultured Actinomycetota bacterium, assembly GCA_963748245.1. Lineage (GTDB taxonomy): Bacteria > Actinomycetota > Actinomycetes > Propionibacteriales > Kribbellaceae > Kribbella. The sequence continues at coordinate 1,000,966 of CAVVIA010000001.1, forward strand.
GCGCTGTCTGTCCGCGCGGCCGAGGTGCTGGGTGAGAGCACCGGCCAAGGATTCCAGGTCTTTGCCCTGCGCAACCGTCCGCTGTACCGCCGGCCAGGCCTGACCTCGCCGTACGCCGACCTCGTGCTGCAGGTGGAGTCGGGGAGCCCGCCGGCCTGGCGGGACTGGACCCTGGTCGAGGAGTTCCCGCCCGGGGCGGCCGAGGTCTACCGGATCGATCCTGTCGCCGGCGAGGTGCGCTTCGGCAACTTCGACGAGCAGACCGGCAAGGGGAGTGGCTCGGTCCCGCCCAGGGGCAGCCGGATCCAGGCCATCCGCTATCGCTACGTCGCCTCCGGTGCTGGCGGCAACGTCGGACCGAACCAGGTCAGCGTCCTCGGGACCACCCCCGCCGGGGAACTGGTGACCGGTGCGACCACGGTGGCGAACCTCGGCCCGGCCCGCGACGGGGCCGACGAGGAACCGATCGAGGAGACGATGCGGCGCGCCCCGGAGGAACTGCGGATCCGCTACCGCGCCGTCACCGTCGACGACTACGAGTTCCTCGCGCGGGAGGCCAGCAACGACCTGCGGATCCGTCGTTGTCTGGCGCCGCGAGTGCACACCGCGGACGCCCCGGGACAGCCGCCGCCCTGGCGAGCCGGGGATCCGTGGACCTTCGGTGGACTGGTCCGGGCACCCGGCACGGTCAACCTGATCATCGCTCCCGACCGGGATGTCGAGGTGCCCCGGCCGGAGCCCACCCAGGACCAGATCCGGCTGGTACAGGCGTATCTCGATGCTCGACGGGACCTCACCGCCCGGCTGGAGGTGGTCGCCCCGCGGTACCTCCCGGTGATCGTGACCGTGGAGATCATGGTGTGGCAGGAAGCCTTGAACGCCGGCGCCGACCGGGCCGCGATCGAGGCCGAGACCCGAGCCAGGATCCAGGAGTTCTTCCACCCCACCCGCGGCGGGCCGAACGGAACGGGCTGGGCGGTCGGCGCGCCGGTGTTCACCTCTGACGTCTTCCGGGCGCTGATGCCGACCGAGGATCTCGGCTACATCAGCGTGCTGCAGGTGAAACCCGACACGCCCGTGTATCACTTCCCACCGATCGGTCCCGGCGGGACCTACAAGGGTGACGTCGAGCGGCCGTTCGCGCTCTCGACCTTCGGGGCGTCGGTGCGGCTGGCCGACTACGAACTGGTCTGCGCCGCGGCCGACTCCGCACAGCTGGTCAAGACCACTCCGGTCCAGGTCTGAGCAGCGGTCCAGCGATGACAGAGTCCAGCAGCTACCTCGCCTACCTGCCGCCAGTACTCTGGCGGGACGACGTCACGACCGAAGCGGGCGACGACTCGCAGTACCGGCTCGGGCTCGGCGCGACGTTGAGGATCTTCGAGAAGATCGCAACCGGCCTGCCGGACGGGATCGCGCTGGAGCATGCGGATCCCGCCGACCCCCTCCAGACGCACACCCACCTCGCCCTCACCGACGAGATCGCCGACCTGCACCGGCTCTTCGACCCCTGGACGACGCCCACGGACTTTCTGCCATGGCTGGCCTCCTGGGTGGCGCTGGAGTTCCCCACCCTGCAAGGGATCCCGCTGTGGGAGGAGTACCAACGCCGCAAGGTGACTGCCGAGATCGCGCAGATCTACCGGCTGCGCGGCCGCAAGACGGGTTTGAACCAGTACCTCGATCTCTACGCGGTCGGACAGGCGCGACCTCGGGTGAGTGTGGACGACGGCGCACGTCTGCTGAGTGTCACGCCGCGGGCGGGCGAGCTGTCCGAGGTCAGCGCGCTCGTCTCCCAGGGCCCGGTGGTGACCGCTGGTGTGGTGCGCTCTGAGGGCCTGACCAGGCCCTGGTGCGTTGTCGCCGGTACGGACGAGAGCCTCTTCGTCGGGGACATCGGCCTACCCGAGATCGGCCCGGTGCGGCTGCCGAGCCGGGTCTGGCACCTCGACCGAGCGGGCCGCTATGCGTTGTCGGGAACACCGCCGCGGCCCGCCCCGTTGGCCCCGGACACGGCGAACCTCAAGGACGTCGTCGCGGTCGCGGTGCGTCCGGCCCGCGCTCCGGCGCCCGAGACGCTCTACGTACTGACCCGCACCGGGCGACTGTTCGCCATACCGGCTCCGTATCGTGGGATTCCCGCCACCCTGGTGACGACTTTGTCGACTCCGGGGACAGCCGTGTGGATGGTCGCGCTGGTCGTGGACCCTGCCACCGGCGACCTGCTCGCCCTCGATCGCGGGGGCAGGCCGCCGCAGGCGCCCGCACCGACTGTGGTGACAGTCCGGCCGGACCCGTTGTCGGTGACCCGCACCAGGCTGACGAAGGCGATCGAGCCGCTGTCGCTGTCGGTCGAGCCCGGGGGCAGGCTCTTGCTCGGCGACGGTGGCAACCAGGAGCCGGGCAACTCGCAGCCGACGGCCGGCAACCTGCTGCGCATCGATCGGGGTCCCACGCCGTGGCGGGAAGCGTTCCTGCTGCCGGCGGACAACCCGCTGGTCGCGCCGACGGGATCGGCTCGCACCCGGGACGGCGTGCTTTACGTGCTGGACGTGGGACTCAAGCCGTTCGCTCCCTCGCCCACGGACCCGTTCATCTGCCCGGTCGCCGAGCACGCCGCCATCTATGCCGTCGACCTCGCCGCGACACCGCCGACCTGCACGCGCACCACCGCTCCCGGGGAGTTCGTGTATCCCACCGGGATCGCCGCGGTCGACAACCAACTGATAGTGAGCGATCCCGGGCAGCCGGAGGTTTCGGGGCTGGAGCCGTACTGGGGTCGAGTACGGCCGTTCGAGTTCGACGTGTCTATTCACTTCACCGAGTCGCGGTTGCCGCCGGACCCCGCCGCGCGCAAGCGCGTGCTCGACCAGGCGGTAGGCAACATCAGCTCGATCGTCGCGGAGCAGAAGCCCGCCCACACGCTCTGGACCTTGAACACCTCGATTCTCTGACCGTGATGATTCAGGAGGGCAGCCAATGACAGTCAGCGCACCCGACGGGTGGCGTTCTGCCGAGGAGTCGTCCGGTGGCTGAGGGACTCGTACGGCGGACGCAGTACTGGAACCTCCCAACGCACACGGTCCGGACGGGGGCGACCGGTCACGGGGAGAGCTTGATCGACCTCGAGCAATATCTGCTGCCGTTGGCGGAGGCGCGCGGCTCGACCCTCCACACGTGGGGCGTGGCCCAGGGGCTCGAGGTGTCCGCGGTCGCCGGTTCCCCCGAGGTGACGGTGTCTGCCGGAGTAGCGCTGGACGCGGCGGGGCGCACGATCGTGCTGGCCATCGGCGGCGTCGCGGTGACCGACGCGGCGGTGGACCCGACGGCGGTGCTTGACGTTCCCACGGTGGTGGTCGGTCCGGCGGGCGTGACGCTGGGCACTGCCGGCGCCGCTGCTTCCTGTCTGCTGACCCTGACCTGGCGGGAGGTGCAGGGGGAGAGCGCGTTGGCCAACGCGCCGGCGCTCCTGCATGCGCCCTGGTTGCGTCTGGTGCCGGTGGACGGGTTCGTGGATCGTGGCGAACAGGTCGTACTGGCCAGGCTGAGCGTCGGCGCCGGGATGGTGCAAGACCTCGTCGCCGGGCCGCGACGACTGGCGGGCTCACCTGCCGGGAGCCTCGAATTGCGGGCCGCGCGCTCCTCGGCCGGAGCGGCGCAGACTGTCGGACAGGTGCCGGTCGCGACGTTGGGCGCGGAGCCGAACGGAGATGTGATTCTGCGTCTTCTCGGCGGCACGGTGCCGCTGTCCGCGCTGAGAGTGGCCGCCGGCAGCGGCGATGCCCGGCTGTCCGGCGCGCTCAAGGTGCCGTCGCTCACGGTCGACGGCGTGGCGGCGGTCGGCGGTGATCTGTCGGTAGCGGGCGCGGTCTCGGCGACGAACTCTCTGGCCGTTGGGCTCGGCGCTGCGACGTCGGCGCGTTCCCTGCACGTCGAGGGCAGCGAAGTGCACAGCGGCGGACCGAGTGGGGGCTTCTCGTTCGCTGACCGCGACGTGGGCTCACTTGTCGAGAATCCCGCTTCGGGACAGCGCTGGGTCTGGTACGCGCGTAGCGGCGAGGCTCGCCTGTGGTCTCAGAGCGACGTCCTCAGGATCACGCCCGAGGCGGCGGCTGCGGCAAGCGTCGACGGCGCCGGCTTGGACGTGTTCCGGCGGATGCGGGTGCGATCCAACGGCCTCTTCACGTCCGGGATCTGGTTCCACGAGGACCGCGACAGAGGCTTCGTAGGGATGCTCGACAGTTCGCACCTCGGCTTCTACGGTGCGGCCGGCGCCGGCTGGGGCCTGGTGATGGACGTCGCCAGTGCCGATGTCGGCATCGGTATCGGTGGCTCTGCCCCGAAGGCCCGACTGCACGTTGACGGATTCACCGCGATTCGGGCCGCCGGCCGGGTCGCTGCACAGAGTCCGGGGCCGTTCACTCCGTTTCCCTTGTTCCGGGGGGTCGGCGTCGATGCCAGCGGTGACATCGGCATCCGCTCGACCGGACGGATCTGGGCCGGGCAGTTCGACGGAAACGTCACGATCAGCGGCACGCTGTCGAAAGGCGGCGGTGGGTTCACCATCGACCACCCGGTCGATCCGGCCGGCAAGTATCTGTCCCACTCCTTCGTCGAGTCGCCGGAGATGGTCAATCTCTACGCCGGCCAGATCACGACCGACTCCGATGGCCTCGCATGGGTCGAGCTGCCGGCGTACTTCGGGGCGCTGAACCGCGATGTCACCTACCAGCTCACTCCAGTGGGTCAGCAGGCTCGGGTCACGGTTGCCGAGGAGGTGTCGGACAACCGCTTCGCGATCCGCTCCGATCCCGGCGAGATCACCGTCTGCTGGCTGGTCACCGGCGTACGACAGGATCCGTGGGCCAACGCCCACCGGATCGTCGCCGAGTTGCCGAAGCCGGAGTACCAGGCAGACCGCTTCCTGCACCCGCACCTCTACGGCGCACCGCCCGACCGGAGTGTGCTCAGCCGGCCGGATTCGACCGGTAACGACTCGACGGAGTGATGGCGATGACCGATGAACGGATGCAGGCGCGACTGACCGAACTGCGGCGTGAGTACGCCGTCGGCGAGGGGCGGTTGCGGGATCTGCTGCAGCAGGAGTCGACCCTGCGGGAGACCTTGCTGCGGATCAGCGGGGCGATCCAGGTGCTGGAGGAGCTGGCCGGAGCCGGGTCGGACGACGTACCGCGGAACGTCGGCACGAACAACGGCGCCGAGCCGGACCAGCAGGTTCTGAAGGTCCCGTAGCCCAGCCGAGCGAGCTGCGGCGACGAGCCGGGCGCGAACGAGAGGAGACATCGATGAGCATCACAGGCCTGGTGCGGACGCAGTACTGGAATGTCAGCGGCCCGAACCCCACGCCGAGGTCGGGGATGACCTCGCGGGCGGAGTCGCGCACCGACGTCGAGGGATACCTGCTTGCCGCGGACGCGGCGCGGAACGCCGCGATCCATGGCGCCGGCGTGGCCGGCGGGCTGCAAGTGTCGGCCACGACCGGCGCGGCCGGGATCACGGTGGCTACCGGCGTCGCGCTGGATCTCGACGGCCACATCGTGGTGCTGGCCGAAGGAGGCCAGGCGATCGTCGACCCGTTCGTCGGGCCGACCGGCGTCCAGAACATCCCGACCGTGCCGGTGACCGCGGCCGGGGTCACGTTCGATACCACCGGTCTGACCGGGGACGTGCTGTTCACCGTCACCTGGCGGGAGGTCGAGGAGGCGACCGCTGGGCTGCTCGTGCTGCATCAGGCGCCGTGGCTGCGACTGGTGGACCCGGCGACCTTCGTCGACGACGGTCTCCAACTCGTGCTGGCGGTGGTCACTCTCGGAACAGGCGGAGTCGTGGATGCTCTCGCTCCGGGGACGCGTCGCTTCGTCGGAGTTCCGACCAGCCGTCTCGAGCTGCGGCTGCCGAGCCTGGACCCGGCAGGATCCACGGTGAGCGAGCTGCCGACCGCGGTGCTGGCGGCCCGAACCGATGGTGGGGTCGATCTCAACCTGCTGCCGCCGACCGGGTCTGCCCGCCGGGCACTTTCGGTGGCCGGCACCACCGGAGACGTCGACCTCGATTCGGGCCTGCGCGTCGGCGGAGCGACCGCCCTGGCCTCGGGGCTGTCTGTCGCCGCCGGTATCGAGACGGCTGGGGATGTGACGATCGCGGGCAACGTCAGCGCAGGCGGTGATTTCGCCTTGGCCGGAAGTGCCGCGGTGGATGGTGACCTCACCGCCACCGGCGATCTCCAAGCGGCAAGTGCCACGCTGGCCACCCTCACGGTGGGCGGTGCCGCCGATCTGGGTTCCAATCTCGCGGTGCACGGCAGCGCGACGATCGGTGCGGGCGGCAACGGTGTGCTGACCACCCGGCACGTGGACGGCAAGAGGGCCGACAATGACCTGCCCGACGGGCTGTTCCTGAACTGGGGCACCGGAAAGACGGTGCACGTGGGTGGAGGCAACCCAGCCGACCTCTCGGTCTCGCGGAACGTGTTCGTGAGCGGGCGGGTGGGTGTCAGGAAGACCAATCCCGCGTTCGAGATCGACGTCGCCGGCACGATCTGTGCGACGACTTTCTGCAATCCGTCGGACCTGCGGCTAAAGTCCGACGTCACGGAGCTCGTGGATGTCCTCGACCGGCTCGCCGACGTACGCGCGGTGAGCTTCGTACCATCCCGGGCCGACGACCAGGTCCCCGTCCGGCGCCACGCCGGCGTCGTGGCGCAGGACGTCGTCGATTTGTTCCCGGAACTCGTGATACCGATGGGATCGGATGGCCTGATGGCCGTCGACTATGCCGGTCTGGCCGGAGTACTGGTGGGCGCTGTGAATGAACTGCGTGCCGCGAACTCCAGGCTGTCGGAACGGGTGGCCGGCCTGGAGCATGAGCAGGACGGCGACGATGTCCGCAGGTGAGGACATCGCCGCGGTCGCCCGGCCCTGGCCCGCTTGGCCTGTCGCCGACTCGTCCGACGGCGGGCTCGACGAGTTCGACCTCGACCTGGTGTTCGGCGAGCTGGACCAGCACCACATCACGCTCTATCTGCCGACCGGGCGTGAGATACCGGGCGAGACGTGCAACACGAACAACGCGACCTGCCCCAACACGTGCCACGCCACCTGCCCCGACACGTGTCGTGCGACCTGCCCGGAGACCTGTCGTGCCACCTGCCGGGAGACCTGTCGTGCCACCTGCCGGGAGACATGCCACCACCCGACACAGGCGAATACTCACTGCTTCACCTGCAGATCAGGGTGCGTGGAGCCATGACTGCGTCCGTGATCGCCGAACGCGTTGCGATCCGCGTCACGGACCCGGTGATCCTCGCGGAGGCGATCGCGGCCACGGCCAGGCAATCGCGGTACGCCGACCTGCTGCCCTGGCGCGCCTCGAGTCTGACTCAGGGGCACGCCGGCATCGCCGTGCTCAGCGCCGAGTTCGACCGTCGCAATCCGGACCAGGACTGGGACCGGGCGGGGCACCACCATCTCTCGGTCGCCGCGACGGCGGCTGACCCATATGACATGTCGCTGTTCTCCGGCTTGGCAGGGATCGGTTTCGCCGCGGTGCAGCTGGCAGCAGGACGCCCGCGGTACGAAGGCCTACTGAAGACCGTCGACACACGGCTGGGCCCGCACGTCGAGCTAGCCGCGCGCCGGCTGGCGAGTGCGGATGGCTGTCCGGCCCGTGACCACGATCTCGTCTCGGGCTTGACCGGAGTGGGTGTCTATCTGCTTGCCCGGCATGAACAGGGCGGTGGCGACGACGAGCCCCTGATCCAGGCACTGTCCGGCCTGGCTCGTCTGCTGGCCGACCGCGGCCACCCCCGGCGGTGGCATACCCCATTCGACCTGGCGACCGGCTCGCTACGTGGGGCGTACCCGAACGGACACCACAACTGTGGGCTCGCACACGGAGTACCGGGACCGATGGCGCTGCTCTCCATCGCCCTCCTCGCCGGCGTGGAGGTGCCGGAGAGCCGACAAGCGATCGAGGCCACGGCCGCATGGCTGGCCGATCATCAGACCGGAACCGCTCGGGCACCGGACTGGCCGGACGCCGTTGCCCTCAACGCCACGGAGCCGATCGCGACAGGGGGACCACCTGGCCGGGCGGCCTGGTGCTACGGGGCAGTCGGAGTGTCGCGCAGTCTCTGGCTGGCCGGCACTGCCATGCACCGGGCGGACTGGCGGGACCTCGCAGCCGACACGATCCGTGTCATCGCGCGGCGCCTTCCGGAGCAGTGGTCGCTGTCCACCCCGACGTTCTGCCATGGCGGAGCAGGACTGCTGCAGGTACTGCGCCGGTTCGCGGCGGACCTGTCCGACCCGGCAATCGCCCGTACCGCCGAGGCATTGGCCGCCGACCTCGCCGCAGGGTTCGACCCGGCCGCCCTGCTTGGGGTGCGCGGTGTCGAGCCCGGGGACGTGCTCGTCGATCATCCTGGACTGCTTGACGGCGCGCCGGGGGTCGCACTCGCCCTGCTGGATCTGCCGTCAGGTAAGCACGGCTGGGACCGAATGTTCCTCCTCTCATGACAGACGGGCCGCTCTACCGGGCGCTGAGCGGGCTGGTCGTCCGCGCGCCACTGCTTCCGACCACCACTTTCGCCAAGCTGGGCCGGCAGTTCGACGCCGACATTGAGCGATGGTGGGCCGACCCCGAGGTCGAGTTCGCGGTGACGGTCGCCTCTCCAGACCTGGCTGCGGCCTTGGCAGCGGCATCTTCGCCGGGCAAAGCCTCCGCTGCAGCACGAGCGGCCCTGCAGCGGTATCTGATCCGGGCTGCCACTCGCCCGACGCCGTTCGGCGGCTTCGCTGCGGTCGGGGTGGCCCGATGGGCGGAGCACACCGACCTCGAGGTCGGTCCGGCACGCCGGCCGACCCGGACCCGAGCGGATATGCGATGGCTGTCGGAGGTGGCCGAACAGCTGAGCCGGGACCCGGGGTGCCGGCCCGGTCTGCGCGTGTACGCCAACACCTGTGCCTTCGAGCGCGCGGGCCGGATCTACCTCGCCGATCCAGGCACCGGTGGGATCCGCGCCGGGCCGGACGTGTCCCTGCGGGCGACACCGGTGGTTCGGCGAGTACTCGCGCTTGCCCGGGGGAGTGGGATCCCCGCCGACGAACTGCGCCGGCACGTGCTTGCCGAGACCCCGTCCGCGACGCCCGCGAAAGTGGACCGCCTGCTCGAAGACCTGTCCGACCAGCAGTTTCTCCTGCCAGAGTTGCTGCCTGCCCTGGTCGGCGACCCGCTGGCTCGTGTGGTCAGCGATCTGAACGCGATCTCCCCGACGCCGGCGGCCGATAAATGGTCGGAACGGTTGACGGATGTCGGAGTGGCCTGCCGCAGGGTGGACGTCGCTGATCAGATCACCGCGACGGCAGCGCTCGAGGACGCACGGGCAGTGCTGGCGGCGATCCCGTTGCCGATGGAGCAGCCGCTCAGCGCCGCCGACCTCCAAGTGGACACCTGCCTGCCACTGTCGCGAACGGGGGTGGCCGAAGTCATCGCCGACGATGTCAGCCGAGCGGTCGATGTGCTGTTCCGATTGCACCCGAGCCCCGCCTGGACAGCGCTGGCCGGCTATCGCGCGGCGTTCCACCGCCGCTTCGGCGACGACTGTCGGGTGCCCCTCCTCGAACTGCTCGACCCCAGATTCGGCCTGGGTGCACCGTCGGCCCACCGGGGCGAGCCGGAAGACAGCGGCCACGGCGGAGGGTCTGCCGGCCGACGAGCAGAGGCCCTGCGCGGCCTGGCTGCGGCAGCGATCCGCGACGGGGGCGGCGAGGTTGTCCTCGACGAGCCGCTGATCGACCAACTGTCGAACGGGCAGGTCGAGACCCGCCGGCTGCCGGCGTCGGTCGAGCTCAGCGTCTTCGTTGCGGCCCGCAGCCGCGCCGCGATCGATCGGGGCGACTATCTGCTGGTGGTGGGTCCCAACCTCGGCGCGCAGGAGGCGGGGCGGGGTCTCGGGCGCTTCGCGGACATGATCGGCCCGGACGCACGGGACCTGCTGGCCGAGGTGGTTGCCGAAGAGGCCGCAGTACGCGAGGACGACGCAGTGGTGGCCGAGTTGGTGTATCGGCCCTTGGAGGCGCGGTCGGCGAACGTCGCCGTACGCCCGTTGCTGCGGGCCTACGAGCTGCCGGTCGGGGTCGCTCCGACGCTTGCGCCCGATCGGGTGGTCCACGTCGACGAGTTGTCGGTCGGCATGGAAGACGGCCGGTTCCGGGTGTGGTGGGACGTGATGGACCACCCGCTGCTCCTCGCTGCCGGGCACATGCTGAACCCGGCGGCAGCCCCGCCCGTCTGCCGCGCGCTGATGGAGCTGACCTCGGACGGTACGACGTACCTCCCAGACTTCGATTGGGGACCGATGACCGGGATGCCGTTCTTGCCACGCGTCCGCCACGGTCGAGTGGTGCTCTCCCCGGCGCAGTGGCAGCTGAGCCCGTGCGATCTTGAACGCGCGGCCGGCGGATTCGACGTGTGGCTGGACTCGTGGCGGGCGCAGTGGGGCGTCCCGCGCCTGGTCTACTTGGTCAGCGCTGACAACCGGCTGCTCCTGGATCTGGACGACTGTTCGCATCGGGCGCAGGTGCGGGAGGCGATGGATCGACAGCGTCCTCATCCGCTGACCGTCCACGAGGCCTTGCCCGGCCCCGACGACGGGTGGCTCCCCGGTCCGCGGGGCGCGCTCATCGCGGAACTCGTGGTCCCCCTCGTGCGTGCCCGGGCTGCCGACCGGCCTCGTCCGGTGACGCGGGCCCGACCTCGAGTGGCGCCGGTCTGGGGGGATTCGGATCGCCTTCGTCCGCCCGGATCGGACTGGCTCTACCTGACACTCGATGGGCCGCACCGGAACGAGGACGAACTGCTGACCGGCTCGCTCGGGGATCTGGCCGACGGATTCGTTCAGCGGGGCGACGCCGACGGATGGTTCTTCGTCCGGTACGCCGACCCGGACAGGCAACTGCGCTTGCGATTGCACGGCGAACCACGGGTGTTGGTCGAACGGGTCCTGCCCGAGCTGAGCCGATGGGCGGCGTACTGCATCGCAACCGGGGCCCGGACCCGGTTGGAGCTCAGGACGTACGAGCGAGAGCTTGCCCGGTACGGCGGACCGGAGACGACCGCGGTCTGCGAGGCAGTCGCCTGTGGTGACAGCTCGACGGTCCGGGATCTGTTGAGGGTGACGGGGCCGCTGCTCGGATCGGGCGAGCTGGACCGGGTGGAGTTGGGGCTCGTCAGCCTGGCCGACCTGCTCGGGTCGTTGACCGGGCGGGACGATGTCGAACGAGCACGATGGACCAAGGTCCTCGGTGGTCAGGTGACATCGGCCGGGCCTCGGTTCCGCGAGCGCAAGCGTCAACTGAGGGCGCTGGTGCGGGCGCTGGACGATGGATCGTGGGAGGGGGCCTGGCGTGAGGCAGGGGAGCAGGTCCGCGAAGTGCTGACCCGGCGCCGGGTCGCGTTGGCACCCCACGTCGCGGCCCTGCAAGCCCATTGGGTCGACGGCACCGGTATGCACTCGCCGGAGGAACTGGCCGCAAGCCTTGTCCATCTGCACGCGAACCGTCTGGGCTTGGACCACTCCGCCGAACGCCTGACATTGGGACTGCTCGACCGGACCCTGCGCTCACTCATCGCGTATCAGCCAACGGACGGATCCTGAATGATTGCCGCACACGTCCGCAGTACCCCGGCACGGACTGGACACGTGCCGAGGACTGTTCCTCCGCGCCAGGCGGATCGTTGGTCAGTCCACCGGTTGGTGGGGAACCACGCCATGAGTCAACTGCTGGCGCGCGGCCACTCGGACGCCGGCCGCGGCACGTCCGGGCCACTGCATGCGGCCACCGCCGTCGTCGACTCGCGCCTGCGCGAAGCCATCGAGACCATGGGTGCGGGAGAGCGATCGGTCGCCCCGCTGGAACCGATGGCAAGGACGGAGATGGAAGGTCTGCTCGGTCATGACCTCAGTGCGGTGCGGATCCACACGGGCGCCGCAGCCGCCGCCTCGGCCCGGCGGCTCGACGCACGGGCCTACACGATCGGCGACGATATCGTCCTCGGCGACACCGTTCCGTCCCTCGACTCACAGAGTGGTCGGCAGGCACTCGGTCATGAGCTCGTCCACGTCGTACAGCAGCGCGTCGGTGCGGCTACGGGGCCCGTGGCCGACACCGTCCACGAACAGGATGCGGAACAGGATGCGGCGGCACTGGCCGAAGGGCACCGACCCGCACAGGTCGTTCGCGGTACGGCGGTCGGGGTCGCCCGGCAGCCGATGGACCCCCGGCACGCGCGTGGGTACGCCGGTGAGCAGGGCATGGGCTTCATCCACTATCGGCGGGAGGACGGCTGGATCTTCTTCGAGGGCCCGAGCGGAGCCCGCGGCCACGGGGTGACGCAGCCGGGGTTCGACGGGGTCGCGTACAACGTGCGGACAGGTGAGACGCATCTGGTTGACAACAAATCCCTCGCGGCGACGGGCAACGTGCGCAGCGCAACGGCTATCGACCCCAGCCGCAACCTCGGCAAGAACCTCGACGCACTGATCCAGCGTGTCGAGGCGGCGAAGGACGTGCCTGGCCGGATCGGGCTGCTCGGGCGGCTGAGGGCGCTCAAGGCCTCGCTCGCCGGCGGTCAGCCGTTCCCGGACGATGTCAAACTCGTGGTGACGAGCGTGGGCGGTCGGACGACTGACGTGTCGGCACGACTCAAGGGAGTTGGCGTGCAGCACCTGCCGGACCCACCTCCCAGGCCGGCGCCGTCGCCCGCGCTGACGCCACCCGTCGAAGCACCGACCGTCGCTCCGGCTCCGAAGCCGGCCGTCGTCCAGGCCCCGGCGACACCTGCGGTCACGCCGACAGTCCGTCCCACCTCGGCGTGGAAAGCGGGGCTCAAGGCGGGTGGCAAGACCGTGGTCGCGGCGCTGATCTTCGCCGGGTTGGAGTACTTGGTCCACAAGCAGCTCGAGAAAGAGCTGGAGGAATCGATCGACAAGGCCCGGGAGGGAGCGATGCCCTGGGCTCAGCGCCAGAAGCGCCAGGACCCGTCGAAGCCGGTGTACATGAGGGTCACGGTGCGGTCCGCGGCCTACAACCGGTATTGGCCGCTCGCCGGGTGGCTGCCGGAGCCGCCCCAACTGAAGATGACCCAGATCGCGATGGTTCGTGCGGAGATCGATCCACCGATCGTCAAGGTCGAGGATCATCAACTGGACATCCTCCACCCCGGAACCTCGACCGAAGTTACGTACACCGAGCTCATGGTCCCCTGACGCGCTACTTCCCGAGGGCGCCGATCTGTGACTTGGCCTTGAGGAGGTCTCCCACGGAGGCCTTCCCCTCCTCCGCCTTCGCCATGATTTCGAGGATGGTGTCGAGCTTTCCCTGGATCAACGCCTTCTCCAGCGGCGTCAGAAGGATGGGGCCGTGCGCCTTCTCCCACTCGTCGGCCTCGAACAGCAGCGTGTAGATCTCGATGGCGGCGTTCACGATCCAGGAGGTCTTCACGTCCTCGACGCTCGCACCGTCCACAAGCTGCTGGTAGACGGTGAGCGAGTGCCAGACCTCATCCTTGTCCATGTAGTGCATGTTGGCGGGCTGCTGCTCCTTGGCGGTGATCCACTTGTCGAGCTGATCGCGCCGGAACCGCAGGAGCGCACCGACCCACGCCCGCGACTCCCTGAACGAGCGGTTCAGGAACGGCAGCAGGTCGGCCTCGCGCTTGAGTGCGCCGGCACTCCCCTTGAGGAGCTCCGCGCCCAGCATCCGCCCCTGGTTCTCGGCGATCATGTCGTTGATCGAGTCCTGCCCGAAGACCTCGAAACCTTCGAGGTGCCACAGTTCGTAGGCCAGGAAGAGTTCGCGCAGCCCGAGCTGGTTCTGGGCCGCGTACTTCACGCCGGTGGCCCAGTGCATGAGCTGGGAGATGTTCTTGCCGCCGCGGCGTACGTCGGCGTTGAAGTCGGCGATCTCCGGATTCGTCTCGCCGATCAGGAAGGGGATGTCGAGGAAGGGGAGCTTGTCGGTGTTCTCCTTGCCCAGGATGTCCGTCGCGGCGCCCAGCTTCGTCGGTAGGGCGAGCACGTTCGCGAACAACGGCAGTGCCTTCAGCCGGCCGAGCTGCGCCGGCAGCTCCTGTCCGTTGAGCCAGGTGATCGCCTTGACCTCCCAGTCGCTCGTGACCGGGCGCCACACCCCTCCCTTCACCCTCACCAGCAGCGTGTCGCGTCCGGCGATCGTGGCGGTTCTCCCCTCGAGCTCGGCGCCGAGCTTCTCCTCGGCTGCCTCCTTCCCACGCGCCGCGGTGGGGGACGCGAAGTAGTCCGCGAGGTATTTCGTGGTGAGCTGCTTGAAGAACTTCGAGGTCGGATCGATGCTGCCTGGCACCTTGGCGCGGGCGGCGGCGTCCGCCTTGATGAAGGCCAGCACGTCGCGGGTCTTGGCCTCGGCGCCTTTGTCGTTCCGTTCGAGGGTTTGCTGGCCCAGCAGCCAGAGCGCGTAGTCCAGTTCCGACCCGCTCATCTCCGAGCGCAGGCGGTCCGGCAGCCACTCCTTGTAGAGCTCCTTGTAGGCGATCTTGAGCTTGTTGAGCTGATCGAGCTTGCGGCCGAAGGGGAGCAGCACCGCGTAGATGGCCTCCTCGTCCGTCCGGAACCCTTCCACTGCCTTGCGCAGGCGTTGCGCGGCCTCGATCCATTCGGCATCTGTCCCGGGCGGCGCGGTCCGCGCGGCCTGATCGCTGCCGGCGTCGCCCATGTTGATGAGTTGGAGCGCGTATTCGAGCTCGCTGCCGCTGAAGTCGCTGCGCAGGTCCGCCACGAGCTCGACCTTGTACTTCTCCCGGTACTTGTCCTTCAGACGCAGTACCGCATCCGGATCACGACCGAGTCTCTGCAATGCCCTGTACACCCCCTCCTCGTCCGTCCCCAGACCCTGGACCCCCTTCTTCACCTCGCGGGCGATGCGGTCGTAGTCGAGTGTGTCTGCGAATGCACGGGCCGGCGGCGCGGCCGGGGGAGACGCGACCTGCCGGCGGATGGGCGTGCCGGGCTGCGCTCGATGCTGTGTGGCATGCACGAGCTCGTGGGCGAGGAGGCGGCGGCCGGCCGCGACGTCGGGCGCATACTGTCCGCGGCCGAAGACAATGTCGCTACCGATGGTGTACGCGCGGGCCTCGAGGCACGCCGCCGACTCGGCGCTCTGCGTGTCAGTGTGAATGCGGACCTGTTCGAGCCCCGCGCCGAGCCGCGGCTCGAAGAAGGCGCGCACCGAGGCCGGCAGCGGCGCGCCCACCCCGGCGACCGATCCACCCGGCAGCGACGGTGCCGGGGCACTGGGCGTCGCCTGCTGAGCGCCGCGGGGGAGCGGCTCGGCGTGCAGGATATGCTCTGTGCGGCGATCCGCGTCCAATTCGCTCGGATCATCCGCGCGGGTCACCGTTGGACCGGGTGTTGCGGGATCTCCCGTTCCTGCTTCCAGCAACCGCCGCACGCTGTGGTTCCCGATCGTGCGCTGCAAATGGAAGATCGAGCTCACCACAGGACGTTGCCGATGATCTGCCGGACTGATCTCGGCGACGGGCGAATCCTGTCGAGATACTTCTGGTCTTTGGGTAAAGGTCCGCATGTTTGAACGCCCTGATCTATCGTGGCCCCTCAATGCCCGCGAGGCGCCGGCTGCTCGTGGTCCAGCGTCACCGGCCCTGAAGGCAAAGTGTCACAGCTCCCCCGGGTTTCCTTGTAGTCAGGAATACGCAAATCCGCCGATTGATACAAGGTCAACAGTTGAAGGAAGTCAGCTTTGGGTCTTGTTCAACGGGCTGTCGTCCACTGGCAGCGACAAGTTGGTCACGGACGCGGTCAGCGCTTCCTGTTCGGCGACAGCCTCCGCCGGCTTGGAGACGATGGGCAGTTCGAGAAAGTCGAGCACACCGTCGACTCGCCAGTGTTCGGCGCTTACGGCGCCGGGGAATCTGCATGGCCTTGTCGTCGCGGTCGGTGCCGGCCGGCCAGGTCTCGACCGTTACGGACATGCACCGCTCGATGCCGGTGGCGTCAGTAGGAATCATGCCTGGGTCGACGAGAACGCCGGAGAGGTCTGGATCACCGACCTCACTCGACGAATGGAACGTGCGTCAACAGCACCAGGATCGGTGGCCCGACCAGGCTGGCCGATGGCGATCAGGTGAAGATTCGGTGCGGTCCGGCTCACCGCCCGTGTGCGACGCCGCATGACTGCCAGGCGCGGCGGCCCGCCGCGTCCGCTGGCTGTACGTCCAGCGTTGGGGCACCTGAGCGCGGGTTGGCAGGCGCAACAGCCTCACATTAGCGATAGCCGACTGGCGCGGTCGATCCGATCGCCGACCGTGTGGATAAGTACCGTGTCCGAGGGGGGACACGCACCTTAACCACACGCATCAAACTTGTCGTCTGAGCCAGGGGAGTGGCCAGCTCGAACCCCATCGCGATCGCGCTGGACGGCACGCCGTCGTCGCTGGTTCTTGGCGTCCCGGTTTGGGACCTGGCTGAGCCAGTTCGGCGGCTGGCAGGTCGCCTTCTGGACCGCGACCGCGCTGGCCGTGCTGAACGTCGGGTGGGTCCTGCTGACGCTGCCGAACCTCCCTGACCAGTCCGCCGACGAACGGTTCACGGTCCGCAGGTGCTGGTGGTCCCCGGGCTACGGACGATCCTGTTCGCGCTGACGGCGTACATGGTTACCCACAACATCGTCTACAACTACGTCACCGACTTCCTTAAGCGCGTCGGGATGAGCCGGCAGACCGGGTGGGTGCTGTTCGCCTTTCGATGCTGAGCGTGGTGGTGGTCGGCGCCCGCATCGACCACCACCTGCGCAAACTGGTTGACGGGAGCACCCTTCTGTTCGCGGTCGCGTGCTGGTGCTCACGGTCCTGTCGCAGGGTGATCGACTTGGGCCGCGAGTCAGGAATTCATTTCGGTGGGTGTACCGCGAGGCTGCGCCAGGACCGGGGGCGGTGGCGATTCGCAGGCTGCCGAACTGGCGCGCATGGCGGTGGGCTAGTGGTTGCGAGCCGAAGTGGGACGCGGTTCCCTACTGACCTTGTCAAAGCCTTGTCGAGAGGAGTTCGGCTAGCTCACCACATTGTCGAAGACCTCGTTGAAGGCTTCGGTCGAGCTGGGATGGGTGTAGATCGAGTCGCGCAGTTCGGTGGCGGTGATGCCATGGCGCATCGCGAGTGTGACGACGTTGATGAGCTCCTGGGCGTCGATGGACAGAAGTGCCGCACCGAGGATCAGGTCGGTGTGAGCGTCGACGACGAACTTCATCACGCCGCGGGTTTCTCCGACGGTGTAGGCGCGCGGCATCGCGATGATGTCCGCGACGTTCTCGCGGGCGACCGTGATGTCGAGGCCCTGGGCGCGTGCCTCCTTCTCGGTCAGGCCGACGGTTGCCAGCGGTGGGGTGATGAACAGGGTCCGCGGCACGGCAACGCGGTCGGTCGTAGTGCGTTTGCCGTCACCGAGCAGTTGGTCGAGCACGATCCGGGCGTCGTCGAGGGATACATAGGTGAACTGTGGACCGCCGTTGACGTCACCGAGTGCGAAGATGTGCGGCTGGCTGGTCCGCAGGTATTGGTCAACCTCGATCGCTCCGCTTGCGGTTGTGCGCACGCCGGCGGCCTGCAGGTCGAGGTTGGAAATCGCAGGCTTGCGGCCGGTCGCGGCCACTACGGCTTCGGCGTCAACCGTGAAGGTCTGGCCGTCCTTCTCGTAAACGATGGTGGACGTAGTCTGGTTGTCCCGCACATCGACGACCCTGGCTCCGGTGATGAGCCTGATGCCGTCACCGGCAAGGATGTCGGCCGCCGCCTGGGCGATGTCCTCGTCTTCGCGGCCGAGCAGGCGGTGGGCGGTCTCCAGCACGGTCACCTGGGTGCCGAAGTGCTGGTAGATGGCGGCGAACTCGAGGCCGAGGTATCCACCGCCGATGATTGCGAGGCGTTCGGGGAGGTCGTCCTTCTGGATCAGGTCCTGGCTGCTGACCAGGTGCGTGCTGTTCGCCAGCCCGGGGACGTTAGCGATCACTGGCTCCGAGCCGGTGTTGATGAGGATGGTCGGCGCAGTGATTGTCAATCGGTCCTCGCCTTCACCGACCGCGACAGTCTTGGCGTCGATGAAGCTGGCCGAGCCGGTGATGACGGTTGCGGTGTCCTTGCCGTCGAGGGCTTCGAAGTTGCCGGCGCGGAAGGCGCTCGTCAAAGCTCTGACTTCGGCGATGGAGTTGGCGAAGAACTCTTGCGCGTCGTCTTCGAGCCGCTTCGCGTTCGAATGGTGAACCAGCATCTTGGTCGGAACGCAGCCGACGTTCGGGCAGGTGCCGCCGTACATGTTCTCGGACTGCTCAATGAGGATGACGCGCTTCGCCGTACCGGCGAGCGCATGCGCGACGGTCTTGCCTCCTTTACCGAAACCGATGACGAGAACGTCGGCGCTGAGTGTGGTGGTCGCGTTTTCCATGTGTCCGGGCTCCATGTCCATTTCTGAGTCTTATGTTCGGTCGGCGCGGATCACCCTGTTGGGTGTCCCGGATCAGGCGCGCCTCCACGTCAGCCATGGCCTCGGTGCGAGGTAGCCGATTTCCTGGAGTACCCAGGTGTTGCCGTCGGGGTCGGCGAAGTCGGCCAGGCTCGCGTAGTTCCGGCGGGCGGGGTCTGGGCCGGGCGCGAACTCGCCTGCCCACTCGTCGACCGGTGATTTGTGCCGGATATCGCTGACTTTGACACCGCGCGCGACAAGTTCGGTGTGGGCGGCTCGATGTCGGATACGACGAGACAGCTCGCGCGAGCCGATCCGGGCAGGGCGTCGGTGAGTCCGGTGCCGAACTGGATCGAGCAGGCGGATCCGGGCGGTGTCAGTTGTACGACGCGGAAGTCGTCGCGCGGGTGATAGTCGACATCGAGTGTGAAGCCCAGCATCTCGGTGTAGAACGCCAATGCCTCGTCGATGTCGCGAATGGACAAGGTGACGACCTCGAGCTTGTACTCCATCGGGGCTTTCCTTCCTTTTGCTGCCACGTAGATCGCTGGGATCGGACCGATTGCCGGGCTGACAGCGAACGAAGTGGGCCAATCGTTCATGGCGTTCGCCTCACATATCCAGGACGAGGTCGGTGGTGGGTCGGGCGCAGCAGATGAGGGTCTGTCCGTCGGCCGGTGGCTCTAACGGAGTCGGGGAGTAGGCGACTTCGCCGGACAGGACTGGAGTGATGCAGGTGTGACAGACGCCAGTACGGCAGCTCCAGCGCGTCGGGGTGTCGCAGGCATCGGCGAGTTCGAGCACGCTGCCTCTGCTGTCGCTGAAGGGCGCGGAGATGCCGCTGCGGGCGAACGTAACCATGGGGCCGGCTCCGGGCGGCACGGGCGGTTGGTGCGGTGACCTGATGGTCTGGTCGGTGAGCCCAAGATTGGTTGCCGGTAGCGCACCGAACAGTTCGGTGTGGATCCGAGCGGGATCGATCCCTGCAGCGGAGAGTGCGTCACGCATGTCCGCCATGAACGAAGCCGGCCCGCAGACGTAGGCGGTGGAACACCCCGGAACAGCCAGGTCGACGAGCTTGTCCTTGGTGAGGCGGCCGGTCGTGGCGCTGTAGTACACGTGCTCGTGGGCGTTCGGCAGCGAGGTCAGCAGAGTATGTGTTTCGGTGGCCAAGGGATGTTCCTGTGGCCCGCGGGCACCGTGGATCCACCAGACTTCGCGGGGACTGCGCTGGGTCGCGAGCTCATGGAGCGTGGACAGGACCGGAGTAAGGCCAATGCCCGCGGAGATCAGAAGAACCGGTCCGCTGCCGTTGTCGAGCACGAACTCTCCGCGGGGCGCGGCGACATCGGGCATGGCCCCTGGCCGCAGCTTCGTCGTCAGGTAGCCGCTCACGATGCCATGCGGCTCGCGCTTCGCGCTGATCCGGTAGCTGCCGGGCCCGGCTGAGGAGGAAAGCGAGTAGCTGCGAACCGGGACCGGAAGACCGGCATCGGCGATCCGCACCGTCAAGTACTGACCTGCTCCTGCAGTTGGTAACCGGGTGCCGTCCGCAGCGGCCAGATGGACTGAGGAGACCGTCTCGTTTTCGGTGACCACGTCGGTCACCTGCAGCGGACGGAATCCGTCCCATGCCGGGCTGGGTGACGCGGCGTCTTCAAGCAGCGCGCGGAAGGAGCCCTGCCAGCCAGGGCTGAGTGCCGGTATCTGTGCAGCCAGGCGTAGCTTGGCGGGATCGCGGCCGGGTAGATACAGCAGCGCGTCCGTATCGGCGACGGTCAGGGCGCCAGGTCCGGTCTTGGTCTTGACGATCCGATCACCCGCCTGGACGTGTCCCTCGGTGATGACCCGTAGGTAGAAGCCGGGGCGGTGGCGGCTGACCAGGAGTGCGGGGAGCTCGGGTTCGCCCATGCGCACGCCGACGCGGTAGCAGGTGACCCGGGGCTGCGTCACCTCGAACTCGGCTTCGCCGATGCGGTACCGGTCGCCGATGCAGACCTCGTCGTCCGGCAGACCGTCGACGGTGAGGTTCTCGCCGAACTGGCCACGGCTGAACTCGTCTCGGCCGAAGTACTCCTGCCAGTACCGGTAGGACTGGATCTGATAGACGAGTACGGCGCGCTGCTCGCCGCCATGGCCGAGGGGGTCGCCCTGCCCGTCCCCGTCGATGTTGAGCCGGCGGACCATGACCGGGCCGTCCAGTGGATGCTTCCAGACACCCGTGTAGACGATCTTGCCGTTCCATGCCACGTTCTTCGGTCTGCCGACGTTGACCGACAGCACCGTGGGCGAAAAGGTGTCCGTCATCCGGACAGCTCCTCCACGGAGAGGTCGCGGTCGATGCCGTGCGAGACCACGCTCTGCCCCGGCTCAAGGCGCATCCGGATGCCGTCCAGGTACACCTCGATCTTGTCGGGCTCGAACGAGACCATGCCGGAAATCCGTCGTACCTCGGACCAGGCGTCCTCGTACGACCACGCCGCCTTGCGGGCGCCGCAGACGTCGTAGTAGCTCGCCAGGCCCTTGTACGGGCAGAACGTCTGACCCTCCACCAAGGTCAGCGCCGGCTCGTCCACGTCGTCACGTGGCACGTACCACCGGGGCGCGAACCCGGACTCGTAGAGTGCGAGAGGCCGGGTGGTGTCGGCGACGATCCGATCGCCGTCGCGTACGACGAGACGGCGGCTGGTACGGCGGATGTCGATGCGGTGGTAGCTGTCGGCGGCGTGGCCGACGATCCGCTCGTCCTCCTCGTAGAAGGCGTCCATTGCCCGCCACGCGAACGCGACGAGTCCCTTCAGGTCACCGGCGTAGTCCGGCAGTTCGGTGTGCTGCCAGGCCGCGCGGGGCTTGCTCCGTCCGCCCGCCGCGACTGAGAACCATGACGTCGTGCCGAGGTCGCGATGCTTCGTGGTGTGGACGCTGTCCTCGAGCACGCCGGCCGCGACGTCGCCCAGTGGGAAGTACGCCACAGGGTAGCGCCCCGGCTCGTGCAGGAGTACGACGTCATCGCTGTCAGCGATCCACAGGTCGCCGAACCGGACTCGCATGCGTCGGCGCAACGGCTCCGCGAACAGCATTCGCTCAGGCAATGGGCCGGAGACCAGGAACCTACCGACCGCACCCGTGGCGAGTGGTCCTTGCTGCCAGGAAAGACCCACTATTCCGTTCCTTTCCGCTGGCCCCGGCGGTAGGGGCGGGGTGTCAGGTGAGTGATTCGCCGCGTGCCGGTCACGCCAAGTTCCTTTCAAGGAAGCGACGGATGCTTGCGGCGGCAGCGTCGAGGGTGGCTCTCGAGGAGGAAGTGGCCACCATCGAGCAAGCAGATCTCCGCGCCGGTCGCATCATCGGCGAAGGCCAGCGCGCCCTCCGGGCCGAAGATCTCGTCGTTGCGACCCCAGACGGCCAGCAGCGGGACTGCACTGTCACGCAGGTAGGCATGCAGACGGGGGTACAGCGGGAGGTTGGTCGCGTAATCGGCGAACAGCCGCAGCTGCACCAGATCGTTCCCGGGTCGCGATACGAGGCCGAAGTCGTGATACCAGGTGTCGGGGCTGACCAAGGTCTCGTCCGGCACGCCGTGCAGGTACTGCCACCGGATGGCATCCAAGGTCAGGGCTTCGCGCACGGCGACCTCGGTCGCAGGACTCTGGTCCCGCCAGTACTCCCGGACCGGCTTCCAGAACGCCTCCGCGAAACCCACCTCATAGCCGTTGCCGTTCTGCGTGATGATCGCGGTGACCCGATCGGGGTAGGCGAGCGCGACTCTCCACCCGATCGGCGCGCCATAGTCCTGGACATACAGCGCGAACCTGGTCACGCCGAGCTGGTCGAGCAGGCCCCCGGTCAGCTCGGCGAGAGCATCGAAGGTGTACCTGAAGTCCTCGACGGACGGTGCGTCAGACAGACCGAAGCCCAAGTGATCCGGGGCAATCACGTGATAACGCTCGGCGAGGAGCGGAATCAGATTACGGAACATGAACGAACTGGCCGGGAAACCGTGCAGCAGCACCACCGTCGGCGCGGCCGCCGGTCCCGCCTCCCGGTAGAACAACCGCTGTCCGCGAACGGTGGCGTAACGGTGATGGATTGTCGTCATTTCCGCTCCTTCCCGGTCAAAGTCCGGCCATGACACGGCGGTCGGCACCTGGTTGATCGAGCGTGCCCCGGGGAACGCGGCCGCCGCGTCCGCCAGTGGCTGGCCAGCAGCTAGCGTGATGCCGTGCATGGGCCTGCGGACTTGTCTGAGTGGCGGCGCGCGGCAGAGCTGACCGGCCGCCGCGCTGAGTGCGGCCTGCTCGATCAGCTGATCGGGGCTGTCCGGGCGGGCGACAGCCGCGCCTTGGTGCTGCATGGGGAAGCAGGCATGGGCAAGACGGCCCTCCTCGACTACCTGGCGGTCCAGGCGCTGGGCTGCCGCGTGACGCGTGCCGCCGGCGTTCAGTCGGAGATGGAACTGGCGTTCGCCGGACTGCACCAGCTGTGCGCTCCTGTGCTGGGCTACCTCGACCGTCTCCCGCCGCCGCAGCGGGACGCGCTACAGACCGTTTTCGGCATCAGCGCTGGGCCGGCACCGGACTTGTTCCTCATCGGTCTGGCCGTGCTGAGCCTGCTGTCGGAGGCTGCCGAGCAGCACCCGCTGGTCTGCCTGGTCGACGACCAGCAATGGCTGGACCGGTGCTCGGCACAGATCCTCGCGTTCGTCGCACGCCGCTTGGGCGCCGAATCGGTCGGCCTGATCTTCGCGACGCGAGCCGTGAACAACGACCTGACGGGACTGCCGGAGTTCTCGATCGAAGGCCTGCACGACGCCGACGCCCGCCCCCTGCTGGACGCCGTACTGACCGGACCGATCGACGCACAAGTACGCGACCAGATCGTCGCCGAGGCGCACGGCAATCCGCTCGCCCTGCTGGAGCTGCCTCGCGCCCTGAGCACTGCGGAGCTGGCCGGTGGATTCGGGCTTCCGGGCGCGCTACCACTGTCAACCAGCATCGAAGACAACTTCCTCCGGCGGATCAACGCAATACCGGAAGCGAGCCGGCGATTGCTCCTCCTTGCTGCAGCTGACCCATCCGGTGACGCCGCGCTCGTACGGCAGGCAGGGTCACGGCTCGAGATAGGTACCGAAGCGGCGGCGCCTGCGGCGGAGGCCGGACTGGCAGAGTTCGGCACGCGGATCCGGTTCCGGCATCCGCTCGTCCGTTCGGCGGTCTACCGGAAGGCATCGTCCGAAGCGCGGCGCGAGGTGCACCAGGCCCTGGCCGAGGCGACCGACGCGGGACTCGACCCGGACCGGCGGGCGTGGCATCGAGCGCAGGCAGCCTCCGGACCTGACGATGACGTCGCCGCAGAGCTCGAACACTCAGCCGGCCGAGCGCGTGCACGCGGCGGTCTGGCCGCTGCAGCAGCCTTTCTCCAGCGCGCCGCCACGCTGACAAGCGACCCGGCACAGCGGGCCGGCCGAGCACTTGCCGCCGCTCAGGCCGAGATTCAGAGCGGGGCGTTCGACGCGGCGGCCGACCTGCTCCCCCTCGCAGACGCCGAGCCACTGGGCGACCTTGAGCGCGCTCAGGCGGACCTGGTCCGCGCTCAGCTCGCGTTCGTCACGAACCGGGGCAATGATGCTCCTCAGTTGATGCTCAAGGCGGCCAGGCGACTCGAGCCCGTCGACCCGGAGCTGTCGCGTGCGACGTACCTGGACGCCCTGTCCGCCGCGATCTTCGCCGGCCGCCTGGCGACCCCTGGCGGCGACGTGTTCGATGTCGCTCGCGCCGTCGGTGCCACGCCACGGCTGCGCGGTACACGGGTCCGTGACCTTCTACTGGACGGCACCGCCGCGGCCTACGGGGAGGGGTACGCGGCGGGACTACCGGCGCTGCGCAAGGCACTGTCCGACTTCAGCGCCGGCGTGTCCGCCGAGGAGGAGTTGCAGCTGCTGTGGATGGCGAGTACCACGGCAATGCGACTCTGGGACGCCGATCGATGGGAGGTACTGTCCGCACGGCACGTCCAGCTCGCACGCGAGACCGGTGCTCGCGGCGAGCTCGCGCTCGCCCTCACCTCACGCGTCTACCTGCTGCTCTTCGCCGGCGACCTGGTCACCGCGGCAGCGCTGACCGATGAAGCACAAGCCGTCAACGAGACGACCGGCGGCAACCTCGCGCCCTACGGGCCATTGGCCGTGGCGGCCTTCCGAGGCAACCTGCCCGAGACGACCGGTCTGCTCGAGGCCACCAAGCAGGACGCGACCCGACGTGGCGAAGGAATCGGGATCGCCTTCGCCGAGTGGGCGAACGCGGTCCTCAACAACGGCCTCGGCCGCTACCAGGAGGCACTGGCCGCCGCCCAACGAGCCGTCGAGGACCCACGCGATGCAGCGTCCCTGGTCTGGCCGACCGCGGAACTCATCGAAGCCGCCGTCCGCAGCGGGACCAAAGAGGCGGCGCTCGACGCGTGCCCATGGCTGGCAACGACAAGTGTCAGCGGCACCGAGTGGGTGCGCGGAGTCCACGCCCGTTCCCAGGCACTGCTCAGTGAGGGCGACGCAGCCGAGCATCTCTACCGCGACGCGATCGCCCACCTGGACAAGACCCGGCTCCGCGTCGACCTCGCACGTGCTCACCTGCTGTACGGCGAGTGGCTCCGTCGGCGACGTCGACGCATCGACGCGCGCGAGCACCTGCGCGCGGCCCACGGCGTCTTCGAGGCGATCGGGATGACAGGTTTCGCGGAGCGCTCGCGTCGCGAGCTGCAAGCCGCTGGCGGTACCGCTCGTAAGCGCGCCGTCCCGGCCAAGAGCGAAGAACTCACCGCCCAGGAAGCCCAGATCGCTCGGATGGCTCGCGACGGCCTGTCCAACCCCGAGATCGCCACCAGATTGTTCATCAGCGCCCGCACGGTCCAGTACCACCTGCGCAAGGTCTTCACCAAGCTCGGCATCACCTCCCGCAACCACCTCGACCGCGTCCTTCCCCAGTGACCCCGGCGAAGCCGATGCACGATTGACGGCGCTCACTAGAAATCCTCAGACCTGCTCCATGACATTCGCCACCCGTAGTGTCACCGTTCGAAGTCGACGGCACAGATGTCCGATGCGCGTCGAAGACGGCTGGACCAGCGCGGACGGCCGGTTCACTCCTCTACGGCCTGAAACGGCTAAACGATGCGTTGGCAGATGTCACTGAGCAGGACGGTCGTACAGAGCCTGGATTGGAACAGGTGGGGAACCACCCGACGGCCGCCCCGACCCTCGACGGAATCACCGTGATCGACGCGGCCCGGGTCGCGGCGGAACTGGCGACCGCGCTGTTGGACGTCAGTTTTGTGAGTTTGAAGGCTGTCGGCGGTCACGTACCGATGTAGGCGAGCCATTGGCCGACTGCCTGTGCGTAGACGGCGGGTGCCTCGACGGGTAGTAGGTGGCCTACGTCGTCGATGGGTCGGGCTGTCCAGTTCGGCCGCCGGGCGTGCTGAATGAGTGACGAGGGGTCGACCAGCGGATCGTCGGTTCCCCACAGCACAAGCACGGGCACGGGCACGGAATCCAACGCCTGGTTCGTCTGCCGCTGAGTAATGAACATGGCTTTGATGGTCGACGCGAACGCTGTGGCTGTGCCGGCCAGCCGTTCTGGGTGCTCGCTGGCCGCGTCGAGGTCATCGAGCCACAGGTCGACCTGGGCGCGTGAGACGTGGCCCGGGTCTCCGCCGATCAGGTCGAAGCGGCCACTTGAGATGGCGCCAGCATCTCTGAGAGCGGTACGTTTGGCGTCCAGTATGCGTCGGCCGGCGGGCGGGCCGGCGCTGCGACGGCGAGGCGTCCCAGCGTCTGCCATGCGAGCGCCTCGGCTGGTGATGTCAGGCGCCATGGCAGGGCCGGGGCTACCAGGACGACTCCCCGAGTCTTGTCGGGCATGATCCCTGCGGCCAGCGCCGCCACGAGTCCGCCTGTCGACCAGCCGTGCAGCACGACCTGGCGTTCGAGGCGGAGTTGCCGGACGAAGGCCGGCACGAAGCGGGCGTCGAGGTCTGCGCGTGGCCCGTGCCGATGGGGAGCGCCGGTGTGGCCTGTAATCGTGCCCGGGAGGTCGACGGAAATCACCGGTCCGAGCTGTCTCAGGTGAGGAACGAGGTCGATCCACATGCTCGCGCTGCCGGTCATCGGGGGGACCAGTAGCTGGACCGGTGCGTCGGAAGCCGCGGCGGAAGTGGGCTCCGCGGACGTAGTGCACGGGTACGCCGCACACGCTCGTCGACACGCTGCGCAACCCGGCCCACTGCCGCGACCAGACTCCCCAGTCGGCATAGAGCACGGAGATTCCTTCCCGCCGTTCCCAGTGGTACTCGCAGACAACATGGTATTCGCAGGGTGAATGCGTCCCGACGGCTGTACTCCGAAGTGTTTGCTGGGAGCAACCGTTCTCGGGGGCCGGCCGATCGAGCCATTCGGAGAGACTCTAGCGATCCAGTTGAAGGTGCTGCCAGGAGTGGATTGTGAGTCCGGTGCTGATCGCGAGGACAGGTGCGACGAGGGCGAGTTGGAGGACTGTGACGTCGGTGCCGTTGCTGATTGCCCACAGTGCGGGGGCGGCGAACGGGAACCATGCGCCCGCGCCGGCGACCACCGTCACCTGGGACAGTACGAGGACGCCGATGGTGGTCCCGATGCCGGCGAGAATCGACCGGCCGGCGGTTGCTGCCCAGGCGGCCGGCGTCGCGATGACGGCGGTGAGGACCGTGAGCGCGAATTGCCGCGCGATTGCCGGTACGACGTCAGCCGGGATTGACCCGAGTCCGCCGACGAGGCCCAGCAGGATCAGTGTGATCAGCAAGATCGCAGCGGTCACAACTCCCCAGAGGAGGTAGATCACGAGCTTCGCGGTGGCGATCGTTGGCCTGGATACCGGAACGGCGAACAGGCCGGTGATGGTTCCTTCGGAGAATTCGCTGCTGTACAGCCAGCCCAGCACGACGCCGTACCCGAGGAGGGCGGCTGCGCCGGTCACCTGCGCGGCGACATTGAGGTAGCCCGCCCATCCGCCGGGATCGATGAGTGGGCCGAGTTTGGCGGCCAGTTGTGGGTTGGGGGTGCGGACCGCGAACAGCATCGACGAGCAGATCAGTGAGATGCCGAGGATCATGATGATCGTGGTCGCCCGAACTACCGTCGCGCGGACGAACTTGGTGAACTCGGTGACCAGTGCGATGGTCATGCGGCCACGTCGTCACTGTGGACGAGGTCGAAGAAGGACCGCTCGATGTCGACGCCGTGCGGATCGAGTGTGCCGATGATCCGTCCCGCGTTGAGTACCGAGATGCGATGGGCGATGCGTGCGACCTCGTCGAGGTGGTGGCTGCTGACCAGGACCGCGGCACCTGCGTCCGCCCGGCGCAGGAGAGCCTCGCGCAGCAGGATCACCCCGGAGGGGTCGAGGGTGTTGGTGGGTTCGTCGAGAACGATCAGCCTCGGGTTGTGCTGGAGCGCTGAAGCGAGGCCGAGGCGTTGGCGGTTGCCGAGGGACAGTTTGCCGGCGCGCCGATCGGCGTACTGGGTGAGACGTAGTTCCACGATCGCCGCTTCGACTACGCGGTTGATCTCGGCGGACGGGACGTCGTGCAGCCTGGCTCCGAGGGCGAGGTTCTGGCGGCAGGTCAGTTCGCGGTAGGCCAGCGGATACTCGACCAGGTGACCGACTTGCGTCCAGTCGGCGCGGTCCAGTTGTCGGCCCGCGATGGTGACGGTGCCGGTGGCCGGCCGCAGCATCCCTAGGAGGAGTCGCAGCAACGTGGACTTGCCGGCGCCATTGAGGCCGACCAGCGCGTGAACCTCACCGGCCGCGACGCTGACGTCGACACCGCGGATGCCGGTGCCGTCGTCGAAGGTGCGGATCAGGCCGCGCGCCTCGATCGCGGACTCAGGCACGCCGATCCTCCAGGACGTCGAGCGCGGCTTCGATCGCCTGCCCGAGGTCTTCGCCGTCGGTCAGGCTCCAGTCGAGCAAGGCGGTGTTGAGAGCGGCCATCACCGCTGCGGCGGCGATCCTCGCGTCGCGCCGATCGGCTCCGTCGCTGGTCAACGCATCGGCGATCACTATCTCGGTTGCGGCGGTGCCGGCGGCCATCGTCGAGCGCAGTGCCGGTGTTTGAGCCACAATCCGAAGCCGCACCCTGACCTCCTCGACCGACGGCTGAGGGAGCTCACGCCACGCAGAACGGACGCCGCGGGCCGCGCGGCCGATCGGGTCGGGTCCCGACGGTTGCCGGCGGATCGCGGCGCCGATCAGCGGATCGTACGGATCATCGACCAGCAGGCTAGCCTTGCTGGGGAAGTGCCGGAAGAACGTCATCTCGGTGACCCCGGCACGTGCCGCGATCCCGGCGGCACTCGTCCCGTCGTACCCATGCTCGGCGAACAACTCCATCGCCGCCGCCAGCAACCGCTCCCGCGTCCGCTCCGCACGCTGACTCACGAGCAAATGTTAGTCACTAACATTCAATCGTACAAGTCACTGCCGGCCGGCCAATTCGTAGAACGACACCACGGCGAACCCAGCGGTGCAGCCGTGGTTGAGCACCGTGGACGCCGAGATCGATCGGACGGACTGCCCTTCACTGTCGAGGGAATGCAGAGTTGCGGACAGCACGCCGAGGCAGAGTCCGATGATCCCGAACATAATGACCGTCGTCGCTGCCGACGATGTCACGAGGCCGCCGCTAGGCCAATCAGCGCGATCGGCACGGCGACGCTGCACCACAGGAACCGGTACACGCTCATCGTGGATCCCCGGTGGTCCGGGCCTCGCTGATCGCCTCGTTCGCCGTGATCGACAACCGGACGTGATCGTCCGCGACGTAGGCGATGTTCGCGGGGGCAATGAAGAGGTCACAGTCCCGGCGTCCGCAGGCTTGCAGCCTGACCAATCCGATCCGCCCACGCGCATCAGCGGCGTTGTGTGTCTCGTCGTACCCGGTAGCGGCGCCGGACTCACCAGTGCCGACGTACCCGATGGTCCCGAGAAACGCGCCTCGCACATCGAGGACCGGCATGCCGTAGCGGACTGCGGCGATGGCCGCCGGCTGTCCCTCGTTCGTGTCGTCCACCATGCACCCCGCTTCAGTCGGCGACGAACAGGATCGAACGCCGACCAGGCTTCCCTGCACACCACCGCAGCCGTAACGCGACCCTGAGACTGGAGCCATGCTTCCGGCCAGGTGGAATGTGCCGGGCGTACGACGGACGTTCGATTTGTGCAGTCGCTGCGCGATCCTGCCGGGGCAAGCGGTTGCGTCCGATTGAACAGCTGTTTAGTCTTTGAACATGCGTTCAACCAAGGCTCGTGGCGGCTCGGCACCCGGTGCCGGGCAGTCGACGGTCGATCGCATCCGGGATGCCGCGATCCTTCGCTACGGCCGGGACGGGTTCTCGGCTGGTTTGCGGGCGGTGGCGGCGGATGCCGGGGTGACTGCGGGGCTGGTGGTGCATCACTTCGGGTCGAAGGAGGGGCTGCGGCGGGCGTGTGATGCTCACGTGCTGGGCGTGATCCGGTCGGAGAAGCTGAAGGCGACGACGGGTGGTCCGGCGGCGGCGATCGCGCAGTTGGCGGAGGTCGAGGAGTATGCGCCGATGGCGCTGTACGCGTTGCGGAGCCTCCAGGCCGGTGGCGACCTCGCCACCGAGTTCATGGAGCGGATGTGCCGGGACGCCGAGGAGTATCTCGAGGCCGGTGTCGAGAGTGGCCTGATCAGGCCGAGCCGGGATCCGGCCGCCCGGGCGCGGTATCTGGCGATGCAGGCGATGGGGTCGCTGCTGCTGTGGATCTCGCTGCACCCGGGGTTCCGCGAGGTCGATGATTTCCGGAAGGAGTTGCGGCAGATCTCGGACGAGATCACGTTGCCGGCGTTGGAGTTGTTCTCCGAGGGATTGTTCGTCAACCGTCAGATGCTCGACGAGTACCTCATGTACGTCTGCGATCCGCCGGCCGGCGACGCGAAACCGTAGGCCGACTACGCGCCGCCGGTGTGCGGCGCTGCTCTCAGACGACAGTCCGCCGGGACCGGGTCCCGGATTCATTGTGAAGAGGTTCAGCGATGACTGCTGCCCTGACAATTCAGCAACTCCACAAGTCCTTCGGTCAGGTGAAGGCGCTCGACGGTCTGGATCTGGCCGTCGAGTCCGGCCAGGTGGCCGGATTCCTCGGCCCGAACGGGGCCGGCAAATCAACCACGATCCGGATCGTGCTGGGTCTGCTGCGGGCCGACTCCGGGTACGTCGAGGTCCTCGGGTTGCACCCGTGGAACGACGCGGTCGCGTTGCATCGGCGGCTTGCCTATGTGCCGGGTGATGTCAGCCTGTGGCCGAATCTGACCGGCGGTGAGGCGATCGACCTGCTGTCGCGATTGCGTGGCGGCGCCGCCAGGGCGCGCAAGGCTGAGCTGCTGGAGCGTTTCGAGCTCGACCCGACGAAGAAGGGCCGCACGTACAGCAAGGGGAATCGGCAGAAGGTCGCGCTGGTTGCCGCGCTGGCGTCCGACGTCGAGCTGCTGGTTCTGGATGAGCCCACCTCGGGTCTCGATCCGTTGATGGAGACGGTGTTCCAGGAGTGCATCGCCGAGGCGAAGGCCGCCGGGCGATCGGTGCTGCTGTCCAGCCACATCCTGGCCGAGGTGGAGAAACTCTGCGACACCGTCACGATCATCCGCGCCGGGCGGGCTGTGCAGTCCGGCACGCTGGCTGAGCTGAGGCATCTGACCCGGACGACGATCACGGCGTCGCTCGACGGCGATGCGAACAGGCTGGCTGCGGTCCGCGGCGTGCATGACCTTCGTGCCGAGGACGGCATCGTCTCGTTCGACGTTGATCATGACGACCTGGCGTCGGTCATCCAGGTCCTCGGCGGTCTCGGCGTACGGAGTCTGACCAGTGCGCCGCCGTCCTTGGAGCAGTTGTTCCTGCGTCAGTACGACGACGAGCTGGTCGGAGCGGACTCATGACGACCCGGCGCGAGAGTCTCACCGCGACGCCTGACCTGGTCCGGTTCGCGTTGCGACGGGACCGGGTGAAGCTGCCGATCTGGATCGGTGCGATCGGGTTGGGCATGCTCTACGCGGTCAGCGCGTTGCCGACCGTCTACTCGACGCCGGAGCAGCGGCAGGTCCGGGCAGACCTGATGAGTTCGCCTGCCGCGACGATGATGTCCGGTCCTGGCTACGGGCTGGACGACTACACGCTCGGCGCGATGATCACGAACGAGATGGTGCTGTGGCTCGCCGTACCCGCGGCGATGATGAGCATCTTCCTCGTCGTCCGCCACTCCCGGGCCGAGGAGGAAAGCGGGCGGGCCGAGCTGATCCGGTCCGCCGTGGTGGGCAGGCACGCTGCTCCGCTGGCCGCACTGATCGTCGCAGTCATCGCCAACGCCGGCGTCGCACTGCTGACCGCGCTGGCCATGATGAGCGGCGGGCTGTCCGCGGTGGACTCGTTCGCCGTCGGACTCGGTCTGGGACTGACGGGCTTGGTGTTCGCCGGCGTGGCGACGGTGACTGCCCAGCTGACTGAGCACGCGCGGGCCGCCTCCAGCTTGGCGATGGCCGTGGTCGGCGCTGCCTTCCTGCTCCGGGCGATCGGCGACGCGTCAGGGAGCGGCGGGAACATTCTGTCGTGGCTGTCACCACTGGCCTGGACGCAGCAGGCCCGTCCGTTCGTCGACCTGCGCTGGTGGCCGTTGCTGTTGTCGATCCCGGTCTTCCTTGCGACCGTGGCGATCGGGTATGTGTTGTCCGGGCGACGCGATGTCGGTGCCGGGCTGCTGCCGGCCCGGTTGGGTAGGGCGGATGCGGCGCCTTCGCTGTCGACACCGTTCGGTTTGGCTGTGCGGCAGCAGCGGACGGGTCTGATCGGGTGGGGGATCGGTCTGTTCGTGTTCGCGCTCGGCAGCGGATCATTGAGTGATTCGATCTCGGAAGCGGTTGCGGAGAACCCGGAGATGGGTGAGGTGTTCGCGGCCAACGGCCAGGATCCGACCGACGGGTTCTTCGCGGCGATGGCGTTGTTCTTCGCGTTGATGGTCGCAGCGTTCGCGGTGACCTCGGTACTCCGGTTGAAGTCGGAGGAACGTACCGGTCACGCGGAGGCCGCGCTGGCCACCGCTGTCAGCCGGAGGCGTTGGATCACTTCGTGGCTGGGCTTCACGGCGCTCGCCTCCGCCGTACTGCTCCTGGTCAGCGGTCTCGGCGTCGGCCTGGGCGCGGTCACCGGCGCCGCGGATCCGGGTGTGGTGGGCGAGGTCATCGTCGCGATGCTCGCCTACCTGCCGGCCGTCCTGGTGGTCATTGGCGTGGCGGCCGCGCTGTTCGGGCTGAGGTCGGGCGTTTCCACGTGGGCGTGGTTCGTGGTCGGTTACGCGTTCTTCTTCGGCATGTTCGGCGCCCTGCTCGACCTGCCCGGCCTGTTCGCGGACCTGTCGCCCTTCGGTCACACCACCGCGATGCCGCTGTCCGGCATCGAGCCGCTGCCGCTGATCGCCCTCACCGTGATCGCCGTCATCCTGACCGTTGCCGGGAGCATCAGCTTCCGGCAACGCGACCTCGACCTCCCCTGACGTTCGCCTCCCGGAGGTTACGTTGAGAGGAGCAACGGCATGGTGAGCGCGTACGCGGCCAGCAAGGCCATGGCTTCGACTCGGGTCAGAACCAGTCCGCGGCGGAGCAGTACCCAGGCCAGGCCGCTGGTGAGGATCATCGTGATGCTCAGGGCAACTGCTGCCTTACCGGGCGTGGCCGAGCTGGATGCGAAGCCGATCACCGCGCCACCGACGAGGCTGTTGAACAGGTTGCTGCCGAACAGGTTCCCGACCACCAGATCCGACTCGCCGCGACGCTGGGCTTGGATCGTGGTGACAAGCTCCGGCAGCGACGTACCGAGAGCGACCAAGGTGAACCCGATGATGACCTGCGGTACGCCGAGGTCGGTGGCGATCGCCGAAGCGTTGGCGACCAGCAGTTGCGCCCCGGCGAGGACACCGGCCAGGCCGAGAATCGCCCGGACAGGCTCGAACCAGGTCGGCAGTTTCGACGGGGTGACAGGCACATCCACGGTCGCGGTCGATTGTGTGAACTCGACGGCGTCGGCGGCGACATCGTCGTTGCTGCGGCCTTGGCCGGCCCAACGCAGAAGCAGAAAGAGTGCGCTGACTCCTGCCGCGGCGAGCACGGCCCCGGTGATCGGGTTGAGGCCTGCCCAGGCCAGAAACGAGAACAGGACCACCGCGCCGACCGCGAGGGGCACCTCACGGCGGATCACCTGGGAGTTCACGACCACCGGACCGGCCAGGGCGGCGATGCCGAGGACCAGGCTCAGGTTCAAGATGTTGGATCCGGCGATGTTGCCGACCGCGAGGCCGGTGTCCCCGCGTGCGGCGGCGACGCCGGAGACCAGGAACTCAGGCGCGGAGGTGCCCAGGCCGATGACGACCACGCCGACCACGACGGGGCTGATCCGAATCCGTTGCGCCAGCCTCGACGAGCCGAGAACGAGGTGATCCGCGGCGAAGGTCAACACGACCAGGCCGGCTGCGGCAAGAAGAATCTGAAACACCATCGTATGCTCCCCAGAGGACTGCGGTCAGGACAGGACGAAGTACCGCAACCACAGGTACGGTGCCGCGACGAGGATCGTGATCGCGGTCATCACCGCGCCTTTGCGGGTGAACTCCCAGAAGCTGATCGGGTGGCCGGCGCGCAGGGCGATGCCGATGACGACGACGTTCGCGCTGGCCCCGACCGCGGTGGCATTGCCGCCGAAGTCGGCACCAGCGGCCAGTGCCCACCACAACGCCTCGGCGTGGACGGGGTCAGGAATGTTCTTGGTGAGCTCGAGCACGACTGGGCTCATGGTCGCGACGTACGGGATGTTGTCGACGATGCCGGACAGGACGGCCGACACGACGAGGATCAGCATCACGGCCAGGAGTGGCTTACCTTCGGTCATCTTGCCGACCTGGTCGGCCAGGTCACCGATGACGCCGGTCTTGACCAAGGCCCCGACCATGATGAACAGGCCGGCGAAGAACAGCAGCGTCTGCCACTCGACGCTGCTCATGTAGTCCTTGGTCTGCACACCGGAGATCAGGACCAGCAGGCCGGCGCCGAGCAGTGCCACCACTGATGGCTCGACGTGGAAGATCGCGTGTCCGATGAATCCGATGAACACGAGCAGTAGGACGGCGCCGCATTTGATCAGCAGTCTGGTGTCCTGGATTGCCTCGCGCTCGTTCAGCCGCAGGACGTTCTCGACCTTGGCCGGGTCGACGTCGAACGAGCCCTTGAACAGCCACGGCAACACGAGGGTGAACACGATCAGTGTGATCACGACCAGCGGTGCCATGTGGATCAGGAAGTCGTTGAAGGTGAGGCCGGAGCGGCTGGCGATGATGATGTTCGGTGGGTCGCCGATCAAGGTGGCTGCGCCGCCGATGTTGGACGCGAGTACCTCGGCGATCAGGAACGGCACCGGGTTGATCCCGAGCCGGTCGCAGACCAGCAGTGTGACCGGTGCGATCAGCAGCACGGTGGTGACGTTGTCGAGGAAGGCGGACGCGACAGCGGTGATCAGCGTCAGCAGGATCATCACCCGCAGCGGTGAGCCCTTGGCCCGTTTGGCGGCCCAGATGGCGATGTATTCGAAGACGCCGGTACGGCGCAGGACGCCGACGATGATCATCATCCCGAGCAGCAGGAAGATGACGTCCCAGTCGATGCCGGTGTCGTGGGAGTAGAAGGCGTGCTCGGAGTCGGTGACGCCGAGGGCGAGCAGCACGGCCGCGCCGCCCAGGGCGGCGAGGAGCTTGTGGGTCCACTCGGTCGCGATCAGCACATAGGCGATCACGAAGACGACGACGGCGATCACAGTCACGCGATCACCCGCGCGGCGGTCAGTGTGGTGCGACGACCAGTTCGAGCAGACGCGACGCGGTGATTGCGCCGATGATGTCCTTGTCTTTCATGACCGCGACCAGCGGGCACCGCAGCCGGGCCATGATCGCGGCCACCTCCAGCACGGTGTCGTCGTGATTGACCACCGGCAGCTCGACCGGCTCGGACGGCAACAGCTTGCGCACGGTGACGCCGGCGAGCTTGTCCGCCACCTGGTCGGCCAGCGACTCGTCGATCACTCGAGCCAGCGACGGATCGTCCTGCACGTAGCTCGGCACCAGGAACCGCACCACCTGCGAGGCCGGCAGCACCGAATGCGGCTTGCCCTTCTCGTCCACCACGATCAGACCTGGCAGCCGCCGCGACGCGAGCAACTCGACCGCCTCGCGCGCATCCGTATCCAGGCTGACCACGGGAAAGTCCTCGGCCATCTGTTCTCCGTGCACCCTTGCACGATACGCCGACTCCAGCGGGCTTACGCAACGTCGATGGACCGTCACCATGACCGTGTGTTGCCGCGAGCGTCACGCCGCCTCCGGGAATCGTCGACCAGCCCGCACCCCGTCTGGGGGCGGGTGCTGCCGACCAGACTTCCCGGCGCTCCGGGCCCCAGCCTCTCCCATCCGACCCCCAGGGCGCAAACGATCGCCCGAACAGGCACTTCGCGCCGGCCATTGCTGCTGGCAACGGCTCCAAGCGCTGGCCGTGACCGTCGCGATCAGTAGCCGAAGTCGCGGCGGCGGAGACCGAGAAGACCCGCGGTCAGCAGGGTCGCCGCGAGCCCGCCGATGATGAATAGGGGCGCGGCTGTCACGGCCTCCAGTGGGGCTTGAGGTGTGTGAATGAACGGCGAGGCCTGCCGGGTCCAGGCGGGCAGGTCGAAGGAGTCGGCGAAGAGGGCGACGATGGCGCAGTAGCCGACGGCTGTCCAGGCCACCGGTGCGGCCGCTCGTGGGAGCCAACCGATGCCGAGTACGGCGACCGCGGCGATGAGCCAGACCGCCGGCAGTTGGACCAGGGCAAGCGCGGTCAGGCGCGGGATCTGACCCGGGTCGGAGATCGCGATGCCGTACGACAATCCCTGACCGAATCCGGCTGCCGCCAATCCGAGCGCGCTGCCGGCCAGGACGACGGTGATGTGACCTGCTAGCCATGACTCGCGGCTGGTCTTGGTGGCGAGCACCGGTTCGGCGCGTCCGGATGTCTCTTCGTGCCGGGCCCGCATCGCGGCGGCCACCGCGGAGGCCGAGGTGATCAGCGCAGTGACCAGGATGGTCAGGGCCAGGTAGGAGTCGACGATGTCTGCCGCGCCACCGGGCAGGAAGTCGGCGATCTCCGGGTTGTCGGCGACGTACTCCTGGATTGCGTTGGTGACCGAGCCGTACGCGACGCCTAGCACCAGCAGCCCCACGGCCCAACCGATGATCGAACCGCGCTGCAGGCGCCAGGCGAGTCTGAGCGGCAGGCCCAGCGCCCAGGAGGCGGTGGCCCGGCCTCGCCGGTACGGCAGCAGACCCTCGCCGAAGTCGCGGCGGTCCAGCAGGAACAGGGCGACGACGATGAGTACGGCGCAGGCGGCGAGCGGCAGTAGCAATGGCCACCAGCGGTCACCGGCGTACGGGAAGGTCCGCTGGCCCCAACCGATCGGCGACGTCCAGGACCAAACGGGGTTGCCGACGTCCCCGGCGGCTCGCAGTACGAACGCGGCGCCGATCGCGGCACCGACCGCACCGTATACGGATCGGGGGTTCTCGAACACCTGCGCGGCGACCGCGGTCAAGGCGGCGAACGTGATGCCGACACCGGCGGTCGCGGCGGCGAGCAGCAGCGAACCGCCCACCGGGAGCCCGGTGCCGGCAGCCGCGATGAAGACCACCACTGCCGCTGTGACGTCGGCGAGGCCGGCGACGTAGAGGGCGGCGACCAGCGGAGCCTGTCGGCCGACCCGCGTCGAGCTGATCAGCTCACCCCGTCCGGTCTCCTCGTCGGTGCGGGTGTGGCGCCCGACGAGAAACATGTTCATCAAGCCGACCAGGACCGCGAGAAACCAGAAGATCTCGAAGACGACCTCGCCGCCGATCGTGTCCAGCAGTCGCTCCGGGCCGCCCATCGCGATGATCGCGGCGTTTCCGGTCGTGGTCTGCCGCAGCTCCGCGAGCGCCTCCGGCGTGTCGTACAGGTCCTGGCTGCTCACCGACTGGACACCCAGCAGGAGGCCGGTTCCAAGTAGCCACCACGGCAGCCTGCGTCGTTCTTGCCGGAGTACGAAGCGCACCAGTACGCCGGTTCCGGCCCGAGCACTCACGAGTCCTGCTCACTGTCGTAGTGCCGCAGGAACAGCTCCTCGAGGGTTGGCGGTGAACTTGTCAGGCTGCGTACGCCGAGAGTCGACAGGTGCCGCACCGTCTGGTCGAGATGCGCGGTGTCCACGTCGAACATCGCCCGATTGCCGTCCACGGCCACGTCGTGCACGCCGGGCAGCGCGGCGATCCCAGCGATCGGGCGGGCGGTCTCGACCGAGATCGAGGTGCGAGTGAGGTGCCGAAGGTCGGCCAGTGACCCGGTCTCGACGGTCCGGCCGAGCCGGATGATGCTGACCCGGTCGCACAGCGCCTCGACCTCGGCAAGGATATGGCTGGACAGCAACACTGTGCGGCCATCGGCCTTGACCTCCTCGATACAGCGCTGGAACTCCGACTCCATCAGGGGATCGAGACCAGACGTCGGCTCGTCCAGCAAAAGCAGTTCCGCGTCCGACGTGAGCGCGGCGATCAGGCCGACCTTCTGCCGATTACCCTTCGAGTAAGTCCCGGCCTTCTTGCCCGGATCAAGGTCGAACACCGACACCGTCGTCCAGGCGCAAGGACAGCGTGGGATCTGCGAGCTGCGGTTCCCTCACCTGGGCAAGTACATGTTCCACGCGCACAAGAGCGAGTTCGCCGACCTCGGCTGGATGGGCTTCTTCGAGGTGACCGAATGACTGCTCCGGGCCTTCGCGGAGGTGCACCGGCCGCGGCGATCGCGATCGCCACTGTCGTCGTGGTGGCGATCGCCCTGGCCGCGCTCGCCGTCCTCGGCAGCCGGAGTCTGCCCGAGCGGACCGGACCGCCGGTCGAGGAACTGGTGGTCGAGCGGGTCACGCTGTCACCCGGCATCATCGAACTCAGGCTCCGCAACACCGGTCCTGATCCCGTGCAGATCGCCCAGATCGCAGTGAATGACGCATACGCCGGCTTCACCGGTGCAACCGAACCGCTGGGCCGACTCGGCGAGGAGACCGTCCGTGTGAACTATCCCTGGTCCGCGGGCCAGCCCTACACGGTCGCGATGCTGACCTCGACCGGTGCTGTCATCGAGCACGAGATCCCAGTCGCCGTCGAGTCGCCCGCCACGGGCACCCGGCTCCTGGCCCTGATGGCGCTACTCGGTACATACGTCGGGGTCATCCCGGTCGCGCTCGGGATGATCTTCCTGCCCTTACTGCGACGAGCCCGGCTGCGCGTGGTCCGCGGACTGATGGCCCTGACTGTCGGGCTCCTCGCCTTCCTCGCGATCGACGCGACCATCGAAGGGCTCGACCTCGCGGCCGCATCCGGCGACGCATTCGGCGGCCCGCTCCTGGTCCTCGGCGCCGGCCTGTCGTTCCTGGCGCTGACCGCGGTCGACCGATTTCTCAAGGGCCGCGAATCGAAGCAGCCGGTCGGCGAGCCGGACGGCGGTCGGCTGGTCCTGATGATCGCCATCGGCATCGGGCTGCACAACCTCGGCGAAGGACTCGCCATCGGGTCGGCCTACGCAGTCGGCGAACTCGCTCTAGGCGCCGCGCTGGTGGTCGGCTTCGCCTTGCACAACACCACCGAAGGGCTGGCCATCGTGGCGCCTCTGGCTCACCGGCGACCGTCGCCGATCCGGCTCCTCGGTCTCGGGCTGCTGGCCGGCGGACCCGCGATCATCGGCGCGGCGGTCGGCGCTTAACGACCCGACTCTCGCGGGCGCGCTGTTCGGCGTCGGAGTCGGAGCCATCGTCCAGGTGATCATCCAGCTCACACCAAGCCTTCGTTCCAGCACCGGGAAGTTGCTCGATCCGACAGTGGCCGGCGGGGTGTCAGCAGGTCTGCTGATCATGTACGCGACAGGTTTGCTAGTCACCACCTGAGCTAATGGACTCCGGTCGTCGAGGCGGAGCTGTACGAGGCAATGCACCGATCCGCAGCGTCTCCATTGGGCGACCGAGTTGATCTCGACGATCGCGGTCGAGGGTGTGATGGCGTGGCTCGGTGCCGGGCATCCGGAACCGGACGCTGCAGCTGACAGGATCACCCAGGTCATTGCCGCGGCCGTCACTCCGATCAGTGCGTAGCCAGGAGGTTGATCACCGCACCGGCGGCTGCTGTCTCATGATGGCGGGGTCGGCTGGCCGGGTCGGGATCTTGGGGTGGTTGACCGGCAGGTGGGCTGCCTGCCAGGCCTGGAACCCACCGACGACGTCGGTACTGCGGAGCAGGCCGAGTTGCCGCAGTGAGCGAGCTGCGAGGCTTGAGGCGTATCCGCCTTCGCAGATGACGATCCACTGGATGTCGTGCGAAACGGCCTCGGGAATTCTCGCAGTGCTGGCGGGGTCGAGTCGCCATTCCAGGTGGTTTCGTTCGATGACGATCGCTCCTGGGATTTCGCCGCCTGCCCGTCGCTGGTATTCGGGCCGGGTGTCGACGATCATCGCCTCGTTTCGCCGTACGGCGTCGTACGCCTCCTCGGGACTGAGGCGCGGAAGTCCGGCCTGGATTCTGGCTATCCAGTCGTCGATGGGCATCAGTCGCCGCCTCTCCGCGTGGCTGACGTGAGCTGGACGACGGCTGCATCGATGTCGTCGTGTGTGGTCGATCGACCGAGGGACAGCCGGATTGCCGCGAGGGCGCGACGTCGGTCGAGGCCCATCGCCGAGAGGACGGGTGATGGATCTGGGTCGCCGCTGTGGCAAGCAGAGCCTGTCGACGCTGCAACGTCCGGTGCGTTGCGGAGCACTTGGGCACCGATCGTGCTTTCGATGCTGATGTTGAGGGTGTTCGGCAAGCGCCGCTCGGACGGGCCGTTGAGTAGCACCCGCCCGGGTAGGGCATTCGTGAGGCTGTCGTGGAGGGTGTCGCGGAGCTTCTGGATTCGGTGCCGATCCTCGAGATGTTCGACGGCGAGCCGAGCTGCGGCGCCGAGTGCGACGGCCAGGGCGACGTTCTCGGTGCCGGCTCGGAGGCCATGCTCCTGGCCGCCGCCGTACACCAGCGGCTCCAGCGGTACGCCGGCACCCACACAGAGTGCCCCGACGCCCTTCGGGGCATACATCTTGTGCCCGACAACAGTTGCCAGGTCGATGCCCAGGGCATCGACATTGAACGGCAGCTTGCCGAGCAGCTGGGCGGCATCGCAATGGAACAGCGCATCGTGGTCATGAGCGACACGGGCGAGATCGGCGATCGGTTGCAGCGCTCCGGTCTCGTTGTTGGCGGCCATGACAGAGACGAGAACGGTCCGCGGTGTGATCGCCGCCTCCAGATCACCGGGGTCCACGAACCCGAGCGTGTCGACGGGTAGGTAGGTGACGTCCACGCTGTGCAGTCGCTCGAGGGCGCGGCAGGCTTGCAGTACCGCCGGATGTTCGGTGACTTGAGTGATCACGTGCGGCCGGTCAGCAGCCGCCGCGAGGACGACGCCGCGGATCGCCAGGTTGTCTGCCTCCGAACCTGAACCGGTGAACACGATCTGCCCGGCGGCCGCGCCGATCAAGGCGGCGACTTCGCGACGTGCCTGGTCGAGGGCTGCTCGGGGCGCGGCGCCGTAGTGATGCTCGCTGGACGGATTACCGAAGGCCTCGCCTAGATAGGGGAGCACCGCAGCAGTGACGACGGGATCGATCGGTGTCGTCGCGTTGTGATCCAGGTAGATCATGGTGCCCCCTCGTGGAGCCTGCTGGTACGACGCGGCGCGGCCGGATGCGTCTCATACATTCGAACCGCGACCACGAGACCCGACAAGGCAGTGATGACTGCGACGACCCAGACCGCCGTCCGCAGTCCCCAGATGTCCGCGACCAGGCCGGCCAGAATCGCACCGACCGCGAACCCGCCGTCACGCCACAGTCGGTAGACCCCGACGGCCCGCGCGCGCCAGGCGGGATGGGCGACGTCTCCGATGCTGGCGAGCAGCGTCGGATAGACCATCGCAGTCCCGACGCCCAGCAGTACTGCAGCCGCCGCCCACAGCGGGAAGCTGTCTGCTGCGGCGATCGCCCCGAGAGCAACGGCCTGGACGAGCATGCCCGCGGTGATCAGCCACTTGCGTCCCCAGCGATCCGACAGCGGACCGGTGACAAGTTGCCCAAGGCCCCAGACGGCGGGGTAGATCGCGGCAAGGATCCCGATTCGTGCGATGGACAGTCCCGCGGCGGCGAACAGGATCGGGAACAGCCCCCACGCGAGTCCGTCGTTGAGGTTGTTCACCATTCCGGCCTGGCTGGCCGACGACAGCGCCGGCTCGCGCAGGCTTGTCCGACTGAACACCTGGCGATTCGTCAGCTCACTCCGGGTGTGATGTCCAGCGGCTTCCAGTTGCGCGTGTCCTCGGGTCTCGCGGACGGCGAACGTCGACAAGCCGAGCCCGAGAGCGGCGTACGACAGTCCGAGCAGGAACG
Organism: uncultured Actinomycetota bacterium; assembly: GCA_963748245.1. Classification (GTDB taxonomy): domain Bacteria; phylum Actinomycetota; class Actinomycetes; order Propionibacteriales; family Kribbellaceae; genus Kribbella. The sequence continues at coordinate 1,043,106 of CAVVIA010000001.1, forward strand.
GCGCCGGACGCAGGCCGTAGTGCGCGGCGAGATACCCCGTGGCCAGAGCGGTCGCCGCGACGGCGACGTACCCGGCGGCCTCGTTCAGACCCATCGCCAGTCCTCGGCGGTGTGGGCCGGCCAAGTCGATCTTCATGATCACGGTGGTCGACCAGGTCAGGCCCTGATTGGCACCCAGGAGCACGTTGGCGGCGACGACCCAACCCCACGACGGTGCCCAGATGAGGAGCAGCGGAACCGGTACGGCGATCAACCAGCCGACCACCAGGACGGGTTTGCGGCCGAAGCGGTCCGACCAGGTGCCGGCGAAGTAGTTGGCTGCTGCCTTGGTGAGGCCGAAGGCAAGCACATAGGTGAGCAGGAAGGTGTATCCGGTCAGGTGGAACGTTTGGTCGGCGAGCAGCGGCAGAACCGTTCGCTCTTGGCCGAGCATGCCACCGACAAGTGCGTTGACCGCGACCAGCAGGCTGAACTGGGCGAGATTGGCACGGATCCCGAGCCGCATCAGTCGGCCTCGAGACGGTGTCCAGTTGCGACGGCCCAGTCCTCCGCGCCACCTATGAATACGGCGAGATCCTGACGCCCGGCACGTTCGAGCAGACTCGCTGCGCTCATCGCGCGCTCGCCGTGGCCGCACATGATCACCAGGGGTTCACGTCGTACTTCGTCGGCTAGGTCGGCGAGCGAACCGAGTTCGATGTGCTGGGCATGGGGGAGGTGGCCGGCGTGGAACTCGGAGTCCTGCCGCACGTCGAGGACGGCGCCGACGACGTCGCCCGGCCCGATCAGCCGGGTGCGGACGGTCCGGCCGTCCCATGCGTCCATGCCGCCGCTCAATTCTCCGACGAGGTTGTAGCCGATCTTGGCCGCTTGCCAGGCAATCTCCTCGGCGTCCTGGTCGAGGCGCCGTACGACGATCAACGGCCGATCGTCCGGTGCCAGCCAGCCCAGCCATGATGCGAACGCCGGCCGCAACGGGATCGACAATGCGCCCGGGATGTGTCCGGCCGCGAAGTCCTGCGTCGATCGGACGTCGACCAGCTCGGCATCCATGCTCCGGAGCGCGGAGGCATCGACGGGTCGCAGGGACGGGGCGGAGCCTAAGACGGCCGGGCCGCGGCGGTTGATCTCAGGCAATCTGAGGAAGTACGGCGGGAAGCTGCCGAGCGACCCGAACAGTTCCGTCACGAAAGCGTCCTCGCCGGCGACCTGGAGCAACGGATTCGTTGCCCTTTCCCGGCCGATCGTGCTGACCCGGTCCGCACCGGGAGGAGCCGAGCAGAACGACCCGGCGCCATGCGTCGGCCAGAGCGCCACGTCGTCGGGCAGGTTCATCAGGCGGCGCAGAGATGCGTATTGCGCCCGGGCGAGCGTGTCGGTCTGATCAGGGGAGACAAGATCGGTGCGGGCGGCCGCGCCGACGATCAGCGATCCGCCGGTAAAGACGCCGAGGGGACGCGCGCCGTCGAGGAGGAGGTATGACAGGTGCTCGTGCGTGTGGCCCGGCGTACCGAGTGCTCGCAGGCGCAACCCGCCGAGGTCGACCTCGTCGCCGTCGCGCAGACCGCGGTGGCCGAACTCCCGATGGCCAGCCGCGGAGGCGAGGACCTGGGCACCCTGGCTCGCGGCGAGCTGTCGCGCACCTGAGAGGAAGTCGGCGTGTAGGTGAGTGTCCGCGGCAAACGCGACCGTCAGTCCACGCCGCTCAACTGTCGCGGTCGCGGCCCGCAGGTCGACACTGACGTCCACCACCAACGCTCGGCCATCGTCCAGGTCGACCAGATAGGCCGAGTTGCCCAGGCCCTCGTCTACAAGTGGAACTACCGTCATCGCTTCCCTTCCTTGACGGCGAGCACCGAGATGCTCTTGACGCCGTAGACCTTGCCGGCGTTGCGTGCCTGCTCCGAGAGGAATTCGTACGGGTTAGGCCGCACCTCCCGGACCGTGAAGCCACTGGCTTCGATCGTGGCGAGATAGGCATCCTGCTGCGCGGCGCCGCCGATGCAAGCGGCCCATAGGTCTGCATTGCAGACGATCGACTCCTTCAGCTGGGTCTCGCTGACAATGTCGGCGATCGCGATGCGACCGCCTGGCCGCAGGACCCGCATCGCCTCGTCGAACACGACAGCCTTGTCCGCGCTGAGGTTGATCACCCCGTTGGAGATCACGCAGTCGACTGTCTCGTCCGCGAACGGCAGCCGCTCGATCCGCGCGGTGTGGAATCCGACCTGGGTCAAGCCGGCTTCGCGTGCCAGCCGGCGCGCCTTCTCGATCTGCTCGGGTGTGAAGTCGACGCCGATCACCTCGCCCGATGGGCCGACGAGCCGGGCCGCGTAGAGCGCGTCCATCCCGGAACCACTGCCGAGGTCGAGAACTGTCTCGCCAGGCTTGAGGCCGGCCAGGTCGAAGAAGAAGCCGACGCCGGCAAAGGATTCGGCCGCCGAGGACGGCACGGCGGCCAGCGCGGTCGGGTCGTAGCCGACGTGCAGGGCAAGCTGTTCGCCCAGCTCGAAGTGGAAGTCGCCCCCTGGGTTCTCGGCCACTTGGCGGTACATCCGTTGCACCTTCCCGGTCAGCGCTCTCGTGTCCACCGTGGTTTCCATCGTCCGCTCCGCCCTGTTCAAGAGAATACTTGAATAAGACCTCCGGATCTGGGGTATTGTCAAGAGAGGACTTGAATAGGCAGGTCAGGAGGCTGAGGAATGCCAGATCACGCGGCGAAGGCGGCACTGTTCGACGCGCTGACGGAGGGCGCGAAGGCGCTGGCGAACGGTCGCCGGGCAGAGCTGATCGACGTACTGGCCCAGGGGGAGCGGTCGGTCGAGGAGCTCGCCGCCGAGATCGACCAGTCGGTCGCGAACACCTCGCACCATCTGCAGCGCTTGCTCCGGTCCGGCCTGGTCCAGACCCGCCGGTCGGGAACCCACATCTACTACGCGCTCGCGAGCCCCGCGGTGGCGGCGCTGTGGCGGGCGATGCGTGCGGCCGCCGAGGAACATGTTTCCGGCCTGGATCGACTCGCGCAGGACTACCTGGGCGACCGCGGCTCGCTCGAGAGCATGACCCGCGACGAACTCGTGAGGCGTCTCCGCGCCGGGGACGTCGTCGTACTGGACGTCCGGCCGGCGGCGGAGTACGTCGCAGGTCACCTGCCTGGGGCGATCTCGCTGCCGATCGACCAGCTGCAGGACCGGTTGGGCGAGGTGGCCAGCGGTGCTCAGGTCGTGGCGTACTGCCGCGGGCCGTACTGCGTGTACGCCGACGACGCAGTCCGACTGCTCGCCCACGCGGGCCGCGCGGCGTACCGGCTGGAGGACGGGTACCCGGAATGGGCAACGGCCGGCCTGCCGGTCGAGCATTAGGACGACTGTCGCGCCGCCGAAGGAGCTGACAAGGTACCGGCTCGGAAATATAGGCCCAGATGCAGACTGGGCAGATATCTCCAGGCGGTTGTCGCATGCGCCGTTCCTTTGATCGTCTCACTGGTAGAGGGCGGCACCTGAGCTGCCTGGACTGCGCAGAACACGAGAGCACCGACGGAGGAAGCCCAGATGACACCGGCAGCAAAGCCCAGCCCTATCCCCGATTCGTACCGCCGCGTGACGCCCACCCTCACCGTTGCGGGCGCCGTAAAGGCGCTGGAGTTCTACAGTTCGGTGTTCGGGGCGACCGAGCGGATGCGCTTCCCCGGGCCGGGAGGGACGATCGCGCACGCAGAGATCCAGATCGGCGACTCGGTCGTCATTGTTGAGGACGAGGACCCCCAGCGGGGGACCACTGCGCCGCCTCCTGGTGGGCTGCCGGGCTCTCCCGCTTCGCTGTTCATCTACGTCGAGGACGTAGACGCGGTCATCGCGCGCGCGGTGGAGCTCGGCGCGACGCTGCAGCGTCCGGCAGAGGACCAGTTCTACGGCGACCGGGACGGGCACATCGTGGACCCGTTCGGACACGGGTGGACCGTCGCCTCGCACATTGAGGACGTGACGCCCGAGGAGCTGACGCGCCGGATGGCCGAGCTATTCGGCTCGACCGGGTCTTAGCTCTGCCGGACACGACGGTGGCAAGTGATACACGTCGCCGCAGGCGCGGACATGATGTGGGCCGGCGCTCGCCATCCGACTGCGAGGCTTCGTCGCCATCGGATGGGAAGGCTCAGCCGGCCGAACCCGGTCCCCAAGTAGATCCCGCGGTCACCCCAGATCCCGCCTCCGCCTACGGGTCATCCGTTGCAGGTCGGTCAGCTTCAAGGATCTTCTTGAGCCTGTCGAGGTCGGCCTTGAAGCCACGGCGGATGACTCTGGCGACGACGGGCGCCGCGAAGCGGCCCAGCAGCCCACCGGGGAGACGGTCGGTGGCACCGATGACGGTCGTGAGGCAACTGCCACCTGATGGCTCACAGATGCACGCAGTATTCAACGGGATGGGGCCCTTGACGGTCCGATGGGCGATGCGCTCTCCGGGCTGGTACTCGGTCACTTCATCGATGAACTCGGCCTGCCGGCCAGGAATTTTCAGCACCATCCGGCCGCGGCGGCCAACGCCGATCGGGGCGGCCAGGTTCGCTGCGGTCGAGTCCAGCCACTCCGACTCCACTACTGACGCCATCCAGGCGGCGTCGTTCGACCGGACCTCCAGGAACGCGAACACGTCCTGAGGCCGGCGCTGGATGATGATGCTCGCCTCGATCTTCACGACGGCTCCTTCCCAGAATGCATCCACGAGCAGCAGTCCGGTGGCCGCTGATCAGTTGTGGGCCGACACCAGCCACGCTGAGGCGTCCATCAGCACGCCGTGGGCGCCGGCGTACGGCGCGTAGACAGCCCGGAGACCGGTGACCGCGGCAGCAGCCGCGTCCTCGCCGGCGCCAACCAACAGCTGTTGACTCTGAGGCAGGGACATGACGAACCCCGCAGCATCATCGACGTCGCGGCCGATGCGCACTGACCTGGTGACGGTTTCCAGCGTGACGTCGTGAAAACCGCCCGCGGTGAGCAACCGCGTGAGCCGGTCACCGTCGGCGAACGCGAAGGCGCCGGGGGCGCCCGGAGGACCGAGATCCGGGGCTCGACCCAGCTTCGCGACGACCGCGCCGAGCGCTGCCGCGACCCACTCGCTCTTGCGCGGATCCTGCCAACACACGAAGACCAGCCGTCCGCCCGGCTCGAGCGCGCGAGCGAGGTTGGCGAACGCAGCCTCTGGATCCTCGAAGAACATCGTCCCGAACCGGCTGATCACCACCTGGAACGAGCCAGCGTCGAACGGGTGCACCTGCGCGTCCGCCTGCAGTAGCTCCACGTTGCCGAGGCCGGCATCGGCGACACGCCGGTGGGCTGGCTGGAGCATTGCCGCGGAGATGTCCACGCCGACGACCCGTGCGGAAGGCCCTACCCGCTGTGCCGCCTCGATCGTCGACGTGCCGAATCCGCACCCGACGTCGAGTACCGACTCACCTGACCGGAACCCAGCCGCGTCGAGCATGGCTTGACCGAACGGAGCGAACAGTGCCTCGTTCGTGTCGCCGTACTGCTGATACTGCCGCGGGCCGTCAGCGGCCCAGTACTCGCGTTGCGCCCGGTTGAGATCGTCGTCGGGCAGCAGCCTTTCGCTCGCGTGTGCCATCGTTGCTCCATTTCGACTGCGCGGGGCCGGTCATCAGCCTGCAGTTCGACTCTAGGAACCGACGGGGAGAACCCGCTTCGGGAGAACACCTCAACCCGATGGCCGGGGGATGGGGTGTTCTATCCACTACAGAAGCTGGTGCTCGTACGCGTAGGCCGTTGCCGCCGCGCGTGAGGAGACGCCGAGCTTGGCGAAGATGTTGGTCACGTGCCGGTCGACCGTCTTCTCCGCCAGGACCAGATCAGCGGCGATCGCGTGATTGGTCTTCCCGGTCGCAACCAGCCGGAGCACCTGCAACTCCCGCGCGGTCAGCCCATGCATCGCCGTGTGGGTTTGCTGCCGGACAACGTTTTCGACCCAGGTCAGGTCTGGCGCCGCGCCTAGTTCCGCGAACACCCTGCGGGCCGCATCCAGCTCCAGCGCCGCGGACTCTTCGTCCCCGAGTGCCCGACAGCCGAGCCCGATGAGCAAGCGCGCCCGTGCGGCTTCGTAAGGCACTTCGAGTTCCTGCCATGTCTCCCAGGCGCGGCGCAAAACACCTAGGGCGCTCCGGGCGTCGCCGTCGGCGAGCAGGACTCCGCCCAGGGCCTGGCCGGCAGCGGCGTGCAGGGCTGGCGTGTCGTATTCGCCGGCGATGTCGATGAGTTCGCGGGCTGCGTCGCTTGCCGACGAGATGTCGCCGACGGCGAGCATGATCTCGACATGCGCGGGAAGAAGCTTCGCCCGGCGGAGCCGGTCGGCCGTCTCGGCGACTACCCTGCGGGTTGCGGCCTCGGCCGCCTTGGTCTTGCCCTCAGCCAGCCGGAGCAGAGCAAGGCCGGGCTGCGGATCGTGCCCCCACTGGGTGGCGCCCCGGTACGCGTCCTCGGCGGCCGCGAAGTCTCCCTGGGTCCGGCAGACCTCCGCCAGTCGGTACAGCGCTGCTCCGGTGGTGTTCTTGTCCGCGGCGTGAGCGAGCCGCTCACACGCCCGTTTCGTCTCCTCGAGCGCCTCCTGCCAGGCCCCGTGCAGTTGCATGATCTCGGCGCGGTGGACGAGACACTGGCCGGTGAACGTCACCATGTCAGGTTGCTTCGCCCACCATCCCGCGAGCGCGGTGGTCCACTCGTGGGCGCGCCGGAGATCGGATATCTCCTGGCAGGCGTCGATCATCGAGCAGTAGATGTTGCCGGCCACGGGAGGCCAGACCTCGCCGGCAACCACCGCCACCATGGCCTCGTCGAGCAGGGTCAGACCTTCACGGACTCGTCCCTCCTTCACCAGGGCACGACCCTGGAAGTGCAGTGCGAGGGTCAGAACGTCGGCGTCGCCAGCGCGCGCGCCAATCTGAGCTGCCCGCCCGGCGGCGGCCTCGGCGCTCGCGTAGTCACCCGCCGCGGAAGCCTGGACGGCGCCCGGAAGCAATAGCAGGCCGTGCTCGGGGCATTCCTGCTGCTCGTGGTCCAAGAGCCGTTTGGCCCGCGCGAGCCAACCATCTGCCGGTGCGAGGTCCCCTTCGAGCAGCAGGGTGAACGCAACCCAGAACACACATCGTGCAGCCAGCCGGGGATCACCGGCTGCGACGTGCGCATGGGAGGCGCGCTGCAGCGCCTGACGACACTCGTCCACGTGGCCGAGGAGATACGCTGCGGCTGCCAGTACCTCGAGATCTTCCGCCGCCAAGGGATTCGACTGGTCGGCCAGCGAAAGCGACGTGTAGGCGTCGCGCCACGCGAGCCGTTGACCAGCCGCCCGGCCCCGGATGAGCCCTTCGTCGCCACCCACCATGCCGCTCACCTCCCTCCCGGCGCGCCGGCTCCGCTCAGACGTGTCACGAATTCGGCGTGCCTATCCATCGAGTATCAATGCAGGTGCGGTCGCCAGCGGGTCGCGTGCCTACGATTCTTCCGTGACCGGGTCGTGGCTCCAGGCCGGAGGCCGCGGGCGTGGCCCGGGGCGGGCTGTCGTCCGCTGGTTGGAGCGACTGGCGGAAATCGGCGCTCGGACGGAGGACACCCACGACGAGCGGCTCCGACAAGGCACGCTCATCTTCTCGTCGCTGCTGATCACGGCGATGTCCACGATCTGGGTGACCACTTACATCGCCTACGGCTACCCGGTCTCGGCGGCGATCCCAGGCCTCTACCAGGTGATCACCGTCATCGGACTGGCCGTCCTGGCTCGGACGCGGCGTTTCGCCACGTTCCGCACCACGCAACTGGTGGCGGTCCTGGTGCTGCCAGGTTTGCTGCAGGTCTCGCTCGGCGGCTTCGTGGCCTCGAGCGCGATGATCCTCTGGGCGATGCTCACACCACTGGCGGCGCTCGCGTTGCTCGGTATCCGGCGCTCCGCGCCGTGGCTCGCGGCGTTCTTCGTCGAGCTGGTCGCCCTCGCCCTGGTTGATTCCCGGCTCGCGCAGTCCCCGTCAGCGCTGCCACCCGGCTTCGTGGTCACGTTCCTGGTGCTGAACGTCGCGGGGGTCATGGTGAGCGCGTATGTGATGCTCAGCTACTTCGTGGAGCAGCGCGAACGAGCCCATCGGGACCTCCTGGCCGAGCGGGACCGTTCGGAGCGGCTCCTGCTCAATGTGCTGCCGGAGCCGATCGCCGAGCGCCTCAAGGCAGAGCCGGGAGTGATCGCGGAACACTACGACGCGGTGAGCGTGCTCTTCGCCGACATCGTCGGCTTCACGGCCCGATCGGCGGTGATGGCGGCGGCGGACGTCGTGCAGCTGCTGGACCAGGTGTTCTCCGCGTTCGACCGGATCGCTGATGCCGAGGGGGTCGAGAAGATCAAGACGATCGGGGACGCGTACATGCTGGTCGGCGGCCTACCGACGCCGCGGTCCGACCACCTCGCAGCAGTCGCCCGTACTGCGCTCGACCTGCGCGACGAGGTCGCCCGGATCGCAGCGCTGCCCGGGCAGGACTGGCTCGCGGTCCGGATCGGGATCGACACGGGACCGGTGGTGGCTGGCGTGATCGGTCGGCGCAAGTTCATCTACGACCTCTGGGGCGACACCGTGAACACCGCGAGCCGGATGGAGTCCCACGGCCAATCCGGCAAGATCCAGGTCACCGCACGGGTGGCCGCCGCCCTCGGCCCGGAGTTCGCCGTACGCCCACGCGGCACCATCGAGGTCAAGGGAAAGGGCCCGATGCAGACCTTCTTCCTCGACAGACTCGAGCCTCCGCTGACGGCACGACAGTCCCCGTAGAACGCACTGCACCCGAGGTTCAAACGGGGCTCGGCTCGACGCCTACGTCACCGAGCCGGTGGGCGGGTTCACCGACGACAGCATCGATGGGCTCGTCGCCGTCGCGATCGAGTTCGTCCACGCCATCAAGCCACCGGTCATTCCACGGACACTCGTCACCGTTGTCGGAAGCCGTGCGATCTCGCCCAAGCTTTGTTCCCCGGCGATGACCTTGACGATGGCGGAACTGTCAGCGCGCAGCTCCGCAAACGTCGTGTAGTGCTTCACGTAGTCGACGTGGAGTCGGCGTACCGGATCATCACCCGACGGCCCGCCGGGTGTCGGAGTCGTCGGCATCTGCCCTTGGCCGGCCACAGCAGGATGATGCGTTGCCTCATCAGCGGCGAGGATCACCGCCGTGACCGCTGCCGCAGCCAGGCCCACGATCACAGCGCTGCGGCACCACGCACCAGACGGCCTGAGTGCAGTGGCTATAGCGGCACCGGTGTGGCCTGCCTGTTCGTCGTTCGGGTCATCGTTCACGGCGGATCTCCGTTCGAGACCAGACTGCTCTCAATCCAGCACTTTGGTCCACCGGTGGGTCGGGCGCTCGCACACCGCGCGACCATCGCGAGACTTGAGCAGTGCAGAGAATCCGGTTCGCGATCTTGGGCTCCTTCGCCCAGAACGGCACCAGCCTGTTGACCGGATTATGCGACGACACGCCCCATCGGTCCCGCTGGTTCTCTGATGTGTGGGCTCGAGGTTGACTTCCACGGTGGCGCAGCGTGATCTGGTGGCATCGACCTGCCAAAGTGGGTGCGGGTCGTTGCCGGTGACGACTTATGATCCGTGGATGGTTGTTGACACCTCCTTGTGGGTCAGACTGGCCGCGATCGCGACCGCCATCGGTCATATCGGGCCATTCGCGGGGCAGGCCGACCCGCAGCATGGCGGTGTCGAGCAGCGGTGGCCCGAGCGCAGGATCCTGGTCCCGCACGCCGGTAGCGGTCACGGCTGGTGAGTGCCGGACGAACGCGGCGACGATCTCGCCGGGGCGGCCGAACTCATCTATCACTGCCTTCTACGGTCGAGGCTGCACCGGGAACGGTGATTTGACCGCAGTGTGCGCAGCCCATTTGGCGCAGTCGTCGGTGTTCGATGACTAAGCCCGCGGCACTGTGCGCAATGCGTTCCAAGAGACGGGTCGCAGGGCCAGGGGGTACGGGGTGGGTGTGGTTGTGCCACCAGTGACGGGTGCCGCGGCGGGTGCGGCGATCTAGGCCGATCAGTGCGGTCAGCAGGGCGAGGTGGCGACGGATCCGGTGCCGTTCGAACGCGGTGATGGCGAGTGCGGCGGCGGCGAGCGTGAGCCGACTGGTCATCGGTGAGGGCCCGTCCGGGACGGGGTAGCCGCCGTCTGCGAGGCCGGCGTGGCGTTCGAAGTGGTTGTGGGCGCCTGGCGAGATCGACTCGTCGAGGCTGTATGCGATCGGGAAACCGAGGGGTCCGGTAAGGGCGGTCCCGACGGCCCACTGTCCCGTGTGGCGTGCCTCGTGCCGTGTGAGGGGTAGGAGGTCCTCATAGGATTTCTCGGGCTTGGGATAGGTCAGGTAGACATGCCCGTACATGGTTCCACCGCGGGCGTAACCAGAACCCATCCGAGCGATGAGGTTGCCGTTGGGCGCGAAGCGGCAGATGTCGGCGTGGCGGGTGTTCGCGTAAAGCAGGGCGAGGCCTGTCGGACCCGCGGTGATGACCTGACGTGCCTGCACGAGAAGTGTGCTGTTGTGCCGGGTGTAGCGCGCCGCGTCTTCGCTGGAGGAGCTGGCCGGAGGTTGGCAGATGGGTGTCCGAACATTGTGGACGGCCCATGCCGCTACTCCGGTGAGTTGCAGGGCCGCCAGCAGCGCCAGGACCGTGACGACTTCGTGGTGGCGCCGTCGGCAGCCGGCGCAGACGCGCCGGTTGGCTGCTCGTTGTCGGTGCGCGGAAGGACGCATCTGCCAAGCGCCAAGCGCTCCGAAGGCGACGATTCGACCGGTCGTTTCTGCCCAGGTGGCGAGAAGGTGGACGCGTGCGGGCGCTCGGGTCCCGAGGTGCTGTGTGCTCATGCCACACCGCTCGCCGCGGACATCGTCAGTCGACCTAGAGTTGCGCCCGGCTGCTGGTCATCGCCGGCGATAGCCGTCAGCGCTGCTGGGAGGTCGGTGTTGGTGGCGTCGATCGTCACATGGCGGTTGAGACCTGTCACCTGTCCGAGCGACTCGCTGTTCGCCTGCCTGGGCAGCGCCTCGACGAGGGCCTCGGCGTCGCCGCCCGAGCGGCCGGGTGTCGCGACTTGATGTCCGGCGTCCTGCCACAGCCGGGCCAGGGCGACAACAACATTCCCTCGGCCGATGATCGTGATCCTCATCTTGGGTCCTCGTGGTTGTTCGTTCTTTCGTTGCATCGAGACTCTTGCCTGCCGAACATGGGCAGTTTTCGAGACGTCGGTGTGGTTGCGACGGCGCCGACGACCAGTCGAGTGCGCCATTCGGGCGTAGTGTTCTTCCCGATCGCTCGCCTCGGCGGGTTCCCCGGGAGGGGGTGGGTGGCCGGCGGGCTATCGCTCTCGATAGAGCACGAGGTGCTCGTGGTAGAGGACTCCGGCGCGCACGTCGCCGGTGGCGGTGAAGCCGAGATCGTCGGCGTAGTCGATGTGGGTCCCGGTGACGGTGTAGCGGCCGGTGTAGGCGCGTTTGCGGCCGTCGCGTTCTTCCTCGTAACGGCCGTCGGGCAGGAGTTCTTGGCGAATGCGGCCGTCAGCGGTGACCCACATTCCGACGTAGGGGTGAGCGCTGCGGGAGGGTGTGGTCGGTGGCCGGCTGGCCGCGGGTTTTTCACTGGCGCAGGCGGCCAGTGTGGCGAGTAGTCCGAGGATGAAGAGAGTGCTCCTGGTCACGGGGCTGGTCCTTTCGGTTGGGTTCAGTCCCAGATGACTGGGACTCCGTGTGCGGGTCCTTGGCGGGTGAGCCGGTAGCCGGCGTGGTGTAGTTCGCCGTCGCGGAACTCACCGACAGCCCAGAAGCCCGGGTTCTCGAGGTAGTCGATGCGGGTGCCGTCGATCCAGTAGCGGCCTGTGTAGGCGCTGGGCCGGTGACCGCGGGCCTCGTCGTAGCGGCCGTCGGGCAGCAGGTCCTGCCGCCGGGAGTCATCCTGGTCCACCCACAGGCCGACGTCGGGGTTATCGGCGCTGGCTGCGGGCGGCGCGACGTCGCCGGTGCCGGGGGCGGGGTCCGGCTGGCTGGCCGTTCCAGAGCGTGACCGCGCCGCCGTCCAGCCGGATGTCCAGGTGCCGGTCAGGGGCGAACACTGGGCCGTCGGGGTCCTGACCGGTCGGCGATCTGGATCACCGCGACGGCGTCGCGGTGCGATCAGGAACCGAAGTCAGACCGCGCCGCCGGGCGGTTTCAATCGGTGGTCAGATACCGCCATTTGGTCATGCGATGCCGCAGGTCGAGGGTGTCGCCGTTGGCGGAGAACGTGCCGTTGCCCCGGTGGTGGAACTCGCCGGCTCCTCGTTTGGCGGCGTCGAACCAGGCATGCTCGCCGTTGAGGATCCACAGGTTGTGGTCGGCGACGAGCCGGTCATCGGCGACGGTGCACTCGATGTTGGCGAAGCATTCCTGAACCAGTGGCGCTTCGACTACCGCCGCCGGTGACGGTGTGAAACCGAACTCTTCCCACTTGTCGATGTCCTGGCCGGACACGTTGCCGACGTCGATCACGCGTTCGGCCAGGTCGACGGACGGGATGGCGATCACGCACTCGCCGGTCGTGCGCAGGGCGTCGTAGCTGTGATCCCAAGGGCCGAGGATCAGCCCGATGAGGCCTCCGTGCGCGACGGGCATGTTGAAGCCGTTGGTCATCAGGTTGGCGCGCACGCCGTCGAAGGTGGAGACCATGATGACCGGTCCTGGCTCGATCAGCCGGTGCACGTGCTCCACCGGGTACGGCGAGAATCCAGAGCGCTTCATCTCAAAGGGCCTTTCGCTCCAAGAGGCTCAGACGACCTGGGCCGTGGGCAGGATGGTGATCTCGGTCAGGTTGACGTGGCGCGGCATGGCGGCCATAAAGGCCACGGTCTCGGCGATGTCGGCGGACTGCAGGACGTCGATGTGCTCGATCAGGTCGGCCATGAGCTTGCTGGCGTCGGGATCCTTGACGTGGTCGGGCAGCTCGGTGTCGACCATGCCGGGCTCGATGGCGGCCACGCGGACGTTCTTCGGGCCGAGCTCGACGCGGAGCAGCCGGGTGAGGTGGCTGATGTAGGCCTTGGTGCCGGAGTAGACGGAGAACTTCTCCAGGATCCGGGTCGCGGCGATGGACGAGGTGGTGATCAGGTCCGCGGGGCGTCCGGCCTCGCCGGCGGCGGTGAGCTGCGGCAGGTAGGCGCCGATCACGTTCATCACGCCGGTGACGTTCAGATCGATCTGGCGCTGCCAGTCGTCCATCCGGAGTTCGGTGATGCCGGAGATCAGCTGGACGCCGGCGTTGTTGAAGACGAGATCGGCGGCCCCGAGCTGCTCGGCGACCTGGTCGGCGGCAGCCTGTACGGCGTCCCGGTCGGTGACATCGACCGGCACGGCGATCGCCGTACCGCCGGCGGCATGGATGGAACCGGTCAACGCGTCGAGCTTGTCCTTGCGGCGGGCGAGCACGGCGACCTTCGCGCCGAGTTCGGCCAGTCGGATCGCCGTGGCGGCGCCGATACCACTGGAAGCGCCGGAGACAACGGCGACGCGGTCGGCCAGCGGAGTGCCTGTGAGCAGAGCAGTAGACATGACAAGTACCTCTTTCGGTTGGATAGCGAGATGTTCGAGAACCACTGAGTGGGTGGTCGCCGCCGGCACGGGCGTCGTACGTGATCACGTACGACGTCCGCCGGCCGGCGCGGGGGTTATGCCGCGGTGACGTCGTCGTGCGCGGTGGCGGCGGACTTCTCCCGCCACGGGGCCAGGTCCTGCTGGATCTGGTCGAGCTTGACCTGCAGCCGATCGATGGTGTCCGGCCCGAGATACAGGTGGGTGGGCAGCTCGTCCTGGGTGGTGACCTCGTGGATCAGAGCCGCGCCCTTGACCGGGTCGCCGAGCTGGGTGTGGTTGGCAGTGCCGACCCAGTCCAGCGTGACGTGAGCAGGGGTGCCGTCGTACTCGGCGATCCGGGCGCCGGCCAGCGACAGCGAGCTGGCGTCCAGGAAGTCGGTGCGCAGCACACCCGGCTCGACCACCATGGACTGGATCCCGAAGGGCGCCAGCTCCTTGGACAGCGACTCGCTGATCCCGGCGACCGCGAACTTCGAGGCGCAGTACAGGCTCACGCCCGGCTCACCCTCGAAACCGGATCGCGACCCGATGTTGATAATCTTGCCCGAGCCCTGACTACGCATGACGGGCAGCACCGCGCGGGTCATGTCGATGAGGGCGAAGACGTTCAGGTCGAACACCGACCGCGCCTCCGCGTCGCTGATCTCCTCCAGTGCGCCGAGCAAACCGCGCCCGGCGTTGTTGACCAGCACGTCGATCCCGCCGAACCGCTCGACCGCGGCCTGGACGGCAGCGGGCATGTCAGCACTTCTGGTCACGTCCAGCGCGACGCCGAGCACCTTGCCGGACTGCTTCAGGTCGTCCGGCAGCCGGTCGAGGTTCCGCACAGCAACAACGACGTTGTTCCCGCCGGCCAGCGCGGCGCGCGCGATCTCAGCGCCCAGACCGCGGGAGGCTCCGGTGATGAACCAGGTGGCCATGATGGTTGTCCTTCTTTCGCCTTGGCTTCGGCGGGGTGTTCCCGCCGCTGACAGTCAGGAGTCTGTCGAGGCCGCCAGGACTGAAGAAGTCCGTAACTTTCCTGGGAGTGGCTTACCTAGGAACCGGATCCTGCGGCAGTGGGCGCGACACCGCCTCGTCGGCCAGCACGCGCAGCCGCTCGAACGCGGCGGCCGTCGGGGACGCTGGCTCGGCTTGATAGACCACGACCTGCTGGTGTGGAGCGCCGTTCACCGTGAAGGCGCTGAACTGGATGTGCAGATCACCCACCCGCGGGTGACGCAGATGCTTGCCCTCCTGGGTCTTGGGCCTCACGTCGTGGCGGCTCCACAGGTCGGCGAACTCCGGGCTCTGCGCCGACAGCTCGGCCACCACCTCGCCTATCCGTGCGGACTCTGGATCGTGCCCGTAGGCGGCGCGCAGCTCTGCCACGCAGGCGTGCGCAGCTCGTTCCCACTCCTGGTAGAACTCCCGCCCTGCGGGATCCAGGAAGACCATCCGCGCCAGGTTGTCGGCCGGAGTGAACCCCTCGTGCAACGCGGTGGCCATCGCGTTGCACGCCAAGATGTCCAGCGCTGGGCCCAGGGCGAAGGCCGGAGAGCCGGACCAGCTGTCCATGAGCTGCAGCAACTGCGGGCTGACCTGCATGTCCGCCGTACGGCGCCGGCGGCGGGACTCCGGCGGCCGGACCAACTGCCACAGGTGCTCGGTGGCGTCGGTGTCCAGCCGCAGGGCCTGTGCTACCGCCTCGACTACCTGCGGGGACGGGCTGGATTCACGCCCCTGCTCCAGCCGGATGTAGTAGTCGCTGCTCATCCCGGCGAGCATCGCCACCTCCTCGCGGCGCAGCCCTTTGACCCGGCGACGGCCGTACTCCGGCAGCCCGACGTCTTGTGGTTTGAGGGCATCGCGACGGGCGCGCAGGAAGTCGCCCAGCGGTGTGCTGTCGGCCATGCCCGACCACATTAGACCAACCAGGTTACCGACTCCTTGTGATGCCCAACACGCTTAGCCTGGGAGTAACGTGCCCAGGCTATGCAGCCTCACCAGGCCGATCCTCCGCCTAACCTTGAAATCATGGAGAGTGAGGAGCGAAATCCCCTGGGTGACTTCCTGCGCGCACGACGCGCGCAGGTCCGGCCCGAGCAGGTCGGGCTGGCTACTGGCGGCCACCGTCGTGTCCCCGGGTTGCGCCGCGATGAAGTGGCAATGCTGGCCGGCCTGAGCGCCGGCCACTACAAGCGCCTCGAACAGGGGAAGGAACTCAACCCAACCCGGCAGACCGTGGAATGCCTGTCCCGCGCGCTGCGCTTGACCGAGGCAGACCGGGTGGAGCTGTACCGCATCGCGCGCCCAGTCGCACAAAGACGGCGGCCGGGCCGCGTCGAACAGGCCGCTCCAGAGGTGCTGCATCTCCTCAACGATTGGACCGCGGCCCCGGCCTACATCCTGGGCAGGTCGCAGGACGTGCTGGCCCGCAACCCGCTGGCGGCAGCGCTGCACAACCGCTTCGTCTTCGGCGACAACCTGCTGCGAATGATCTTCCTCGACCCCGCCGGGCGGAAGTTCTTCCGCGACTGGGGCACCGCCGCACGGGCATCCGTGCACGACTTGAGGCAAGCGGCACGCCAAACCCCGGACGAGGAACGCGTCCGGGAACTGGTCGGCGAACTGTCGATCGCCAGCCCGGAGTTCCGCCGGCTGTGGGCCGGTCGCGACCCGCGCGGAACGATTCCGCAAAGCGGCCACTTCTGCCACCCCGACGTAGGCGACCTGCGGCTGCGAACCCAGGCATTCTCGATCACCAACAGCCCCGGCCAGCGACTGATCGCCCTGCCCGCCGAACCGGGTTCTCGCTCCGCCGAAGCCCTGGCCCTGCTGGGCACGCTTGTCTCCCAATCCTGACAGCCTGAACAGGCTACCTCGGCGGCAGCGGCCGCCGGCGCATGACGAGGTCCAGGGGCTAAACGACGCCTGCGGATGAGCAGATGGAAGTGATCAGGTTGCGCCGCAAGGCTGGTACGGGTGCTCATCGGCGGGACCCATCCCGTCTCGCTCTGGGCGAGGCCATTTCAGGCGCATGCCAGCCGCCAACGGGTGCCAAACGCGTCCCTACCGATTCCGTCGTTTGCCCGCCCCACCGTGAACCGCGCCAAACAGGCTGCAACCTCAGCCATCGTCGAGTCAGCGGCTTTCCTAGGCAGCCAAGTTCGGTAAAAGGCCCCACTTGAACAGCCGCAGCTGTCGTCGTCGGCCGGTCGTACCGTGAATTGCCCAAGCATGACAGCCCAAGCATGACTCCAGAGTAGCGATAGTCGAACAGACGTTCTAGTCGGATGTGCGGTCGCTCCGAGTGTGCTCCGAGTTGTGCCGGTCACTGGCGCGAAGCGTCGGTCAGTCGGCGAGGGGCTTGGCGTTGAGCGTGTATGAGGGGCAACGAGGTGGAGTCAGAACCACACGGTGAAGCCATGTGGATAGCTGTCGTGGTTCCGGTGGAGGTACCGGTGGTTTATCCACAGGCGGCTCGTGTGCTTCGGCGGATTGTTGTAGGACTGGCTCGGGTGGAGCGCGAGGCCGATGGCGCTTCTCGGGCAGAGGAGAAGGTGTCTTGAGCGGTGACCGGGCGGACCAGTGGGCGACTCTGGATGAGTTGTTGGGGATGGAGGCGCTGGCAGACAGCCCGGCGACTGGGGAGGGGATCGGGCGGCTGGCGTTCTATGGGCGCTGTTCGACTGAGGACAATCAGGATCCGAGGACGTCGTTGGCCTGGCAGGTGGGGGAGGCCGCGAGGTTTGTCGAGCCGCTCGGTGGCGAGATCGTGGAGGAGTTCTTCGACATTGGGCAGTCGAGGTCTCTGCCCTGGGAGCGGCGCCAGGAAGCCAACCGAGTGTTGCAGGCCTTGAAGAATCCGCAGCGTGGGTGGGATGGATTGGTTGTCGGTGAGGCGACCCGGTGCTGGTACAGCAATCAGTTCAGTCTGACGTGGCCGAAGTTCGATCGGTATGGCGTGTCCCTGTGGATACCGAGTCTGGGTGGGCAGTTCGATCCGGAGAACACGGTGCATGACATGGCGATGACGATCACTGGTGGGTTGTCGAAGTCTGAGCGGCAGCATGTGCAGAAGCGGGTGCGGGCTGCGATGGCGGCGCAGGTTCTGATCGACGGCAGGTATCAGGGTGGCCGGGCGCCGTACGGGTATCTGGTGGTTGATGCTGGTCCGCATCCGAATCCTCGCAAGGCGCAGGAGGGTTATCGGCTGCGGGTGCTGGCGATCGACGAATTGGCGGCGGCTGTGGTGCAGCGGATCTTCGCTCTGTATCTGGATGGCATGGGGCGGAAGGCGATCGCGGAGTCGCTGAACCGGGACGGTGTTCCGTGTCCGTCGGCACACACCCCGCGGCAGAATCGTCATCGGAGGATGGATGGTTGGCAGCACTCGACTGTCGCTGCGGTCTTGGAGAATCCGCGCTATACGGGTTACGCGATCTACGGGCGTTGGCAGAAGGTCGAGGAGTTGCTCGACCCTGACGATGTCGCTGCCGGGCACGTCGTCCGATTCCGGAGGTCGCCGCAGGCGAAGATCGTGCGGTCACGCGAGCCGGCGCATCCGGCGATCGTTTCGGTGGACACCTTCACTACCGCGCAGCTCGAGCAACGCCGGCGTCGCGCGGGTGGGGAGCGAGGCTGGTCGTCCATGGGGCGGTCGCGTCAGCAGAAGAAGCGGGTGTACACGCTGCGCAGCCGAATCAAGTGCAGCATCTGCGAGCGGAAGATGGAGGGCGCGGCTCGACGGCAGGTCGTGATCTATTACCGGTGCAACGCGCGAACGCTCGTGCCGGGCTCCGCTACAGCGCTTGCTCACCCGCCTCAGATCTACCTTCGCGAGGATCTGGTGACGCCGGCAATCAATCGGTGGATTGGCCAGCTCTTCGATCCGGTGAACCGTGAGGCGACGATCACCGCGCTGGTCGCCGCGGACGACACCTCCGAGAGGCACCTGGGTCGGGCGCGAGAGCTACGGGGCCGAGTCGCCGCGGCCGAGGCTGCGATGGAGCGGTTGCGTCGGGCACTCGACGCAGGATGGGATCCGGCCGAGCTGCGGGAGCAGTACAACCTGGCAGTGGGGGAGAAGCGTGCGGCGGAAGCGGCTCTTGCGGCGGCTCCGCGGGAAGCAGACCTGAGCCGACATGAGATCGAGACAATCATCGACGGCCTCGGCGATATCGGGCGAGCCTTGGACCGGGCCGAGGCTGCAGATCTCGCAGACCTGTACGCCGCACTGCGATTGTCGCTGACGTATCACCACGTCGAGCAGATTGTCGATGTGGAGGTCGAGCCGTTGGCCGACCGTGTGGTTAAGTACCGTGTCCGAGGGGGGACTTGAACCCCCACGCCCCGCGAAGGGCACTAGCACCTCAAGCTAGCGCGTCTGCCTATTCCGCCACCCGGACGAGTGGTCTGGTCGCCGTAGCGACGCTGACCGGAGAACAGTAGCAAAGTTCACGAGTGGAATTCACATCGGGGCGCGGAGGGGTGCCGGCGGGCTGACTTGGGTGGCTGGTGGGCGTAGTTTGAAATTCAAGTGCTGCCTGGGAGGAGGCCGGGATGAACGGGTGGAACGCGATGTCGTTCGACGGGAAGGACACGATCCTGGGGGTGGTCCGGCGGGAGGCGGGGGAGTTCTTCGACCTGGTCGACAGCGACGAGGTGTGGGAGGCGCCGACCGGAGCGGGGCACTGGCAGGTGCGGGATGTGGTGGCGCATATCGCGGACACGACCGAGGCGTACTTCGTCGCCTTCGACGCGGCCCGGTCGCACACCGAGGTTCCGGCCGCGTACGGGCTGCCGGGGATGGCCGAGCGGGTGGACAAGCAGGCACTCAAGCTTCGTGACGTGCCGAGAACCGAGCTGGTCGAGCGGTTGCGCGGCGACTTCGACAAGGTGATGGAGATCTTCGAGGCGCTGGGTCCGGAGGACTGGACCGGGCTGAACGTCCCGCACTTCTACATGGGCCCGTTGCCGTCGTTCTTCTTCCCGGCCTTCCAGTTGATGGACTACGGCGTCCACTCCTGGGACGTCCGGCAGGGGACCGGCCGGGCGCACGGGCTGACCGGCGAGGCGGCCGATCTGCTGGTCCCGTTCATGTTCGTGCTGTGGCAGTACACGACCAAGGTGACCGAGCCCTGCGACCTCGGCATCCGGATCACCAGCGGCCCGAACGCCGGCGAAACGCGGGTCCGGGTCGGTCCGGACGGCATGACGTACGAGGCGGGCGAAGGCGACACTGTGATCGAGTTCGACCCCGGCAGCTTCGTGCTGACCGCGTTCGGGCGCAGCAACTCCGGCACCATCCGCGGCGAACGCGCCGTCGCGGACCGCTACCTCAACCTGTTCTTCCGCATCTGAGGGGACCCCGCATGACCGATATCGACCTGCCCGCGATCGAAGCCGAGCGGGACCGGATCAGAACGACGTACCTGCGCGAAGGTACGGCGTCCTCCGCGCGCGGCCTGCACCACGTCGCCGTACTGTGCGCGGACGTCGAGCGGACCGTGCGGTTCTACCAGGGCGTGCTCGAGTTCCCGCTGACCGAGATCGTCGGCAACCGCGACTACGAGGGCTCGAACCACTTCTTCTTCGACATCGGCAACGGCAACCTGCTCGCCTTCTTCGACTTCCCCGGCCTGGATCTCGGTCCGTACGCCGAGGTGCTCGGCGGACTGCATCACATGGCGATCTCGGTCGAGCCGGACAAGTGGGCGCGGCTGAAGAAGAACCTCGACGAGGCGGGGGTCGAGTACATGGAGGAGAGCGGTACGTCGATCTACTTCCGCGACCCCGACGGCACCAGGGTGGAGCTGATCGCGGACCCGCTGGGGGAGATGTACGGGCTAAAGGTGCTCTGACCCGCGGGCTCGGCGGGCCAGCTGACGGGCCTGTCGCAGCGGTTCCGGCGTCCGGTGTCCGGCAAGCGACGTCCGAACGACGTGGACCGCTGTGACGAGGTCGGTTCGCCAGGCAGCGTGGACGACGAGCGGCCGCGTGCCCCGCTTCGTGCGGAGCCAGGTCGCGACCTGGTCAGCGCCGACCGTGAGCGGTGCGGTGGCGCCGACTTCGTCGGCGGGCCAGTCTCCGCGGGCGGTCAACGGGCGATGGGTGACACCGACGGTAGGTAGGTCCAGGACCGCGCCCAGGTGTGTCGCCAACCCGGCCCGTCGAGGGTGATCGCGTCCGGTTGCGTCCAGGAGCAACACATCGGGTAGCGGCCGGAGACGCCGTACGACGTCTTCGAACAGCGGGCCGAGTCGGAGGGCCAGCAGGCCGGGGACGTACGGCGCTGAGGAATGACCGACGATCGACGCCCGCCCGAGGATGCGGCGGCCGTCCATGACGACGGCGGCTGCCCAGGCTGGGTCATCGGCCGAGCCTGGACCTGACAGACCGCGTGGAAAGCAGATCCAGGCCGCGCCGATGAGGAACTGTTCCGGGGGAATCCATGGTTGGGGTGTCGCCTGGGCGAGGGCGTGCTGGAGGGAGAGCAGGTCGGCTCTCCGGCTCATAGGTGGGCTCTGAACCAGTCGCGAGCCAGTTCGGCGACCCGCTCGAGCGTGCCCGGTTCGGCGAAGAGGTGGGTGGCGCCGGGAACGACCTCCAGGTGGTTGTCACACCGCAACTGCCGTTGGGCGTCGAGGTTGAACTCGAGTACGTCGGTGTCCAACTCGCCGACGATCAGGAGGGTCGCCGCGGTCACGTCCGCGAGCCGTGGGCCGGCCAGGTCGACCCTTCCGCCGCGCGAGACCACGACCCGTACGTCGTCGGAACCGCCGCCCGCCGACCACAGTGCGGCCGCTCCTCCCGTGCTGGCGCCGAAGTACGCGACCGGCCCGAATCCGTCACCCGCCCAGGTATGAGCGGCCGCGAGCCTGTCTGCCAGCAAGGGGATGTCGAAGACGTTCCTGCGGTCGGCGGCCTCCGCCGGCGCCAGGAGGTCGAACAGCAGGGTCGCGAGACCGGCTTGGTTCAGGACGTGCGCGACGTACTGGTTGCGCGGACTGTGGCGGCTGCTGTCGCTGCCGTGGGCGAAGATCACCAGGCCGTTCGCGGGTGCGGGCACGGCCAGATCGCCGGGTAGTTCGACGCCAGACGACTCGACGGTCACCTGGTCGGTTCTCATGTCGGGCCTGATCCGGTCGGGGCCGGGTGTTCGACCAGTGCGATCACCCGAGCGGTGATGAAGCGGGCGGTACGGACCGGGGTGCCGCTGCGGGTGACCTCGACGACCTCGGTCAGGTTCCGGGTGGTGTTGATCTCGACCCGGCGACCGGCCTTGGTCGCGGTGATCTCATACGTCGACACGCCACTGCCGGTATCGACGACGATCTCCACCCGGTCGCCCTTCACACTTTCCTGATACCCGGCTGCTCCGATGTCATTCGGCCGTGGGGCAGGATGGGGCCATGACTACTCCGACGCCTGGCGACCGTCCGTCGTACACCCCTGACGCCGAGGTGGTGGAGCTCTGCAGTGAGCTGATCCGGATCGACACCACGAACTACGGCAACGGCAAGAGCAACGGCGAGCGGGTCGCCGCGGAGTACGTCGCGGCGAAGCTGGACGAGGTCGGGATCGAGTCGACGATCTACGAGTCGGAGCCGGGCCGGGCCACGCTGGTCGCGCACTGGGAGGGTGAGGACCAGTCGGCCGACCCGCTGCTCGTGCACGGCCACCTGGACGTCGTACCGGCCGATCCGAAGGACTGGAAGGTGGACCCGTTCGCCGGGGAGATCTTCGACGGGTGCGTGTGGGGTCGCGGCGCGGTCGACATGAAGGACTTCGACGCGATGGTGCTGTCGGTGGTCCGGGCGCGGCAGCGGGCCGGGGTGAAGCCGCGCCGGCCGGTCCGGCTGGTGTTCACCGCGGATGAGGAGGCCGGCGGTGTGTACGGCGCGAAGTGGCTGATCAACAACCACCCGGACACCGTCGCCGACTGCACTGAAGGGATCGGCGAGGTCGGCGGGTTCTCGGTCACGGTGAAGGACGACCTGCGGCTGTACCTGATCGAGACCGCCGAGAAGGGGATGAGCTGGATGCGGCTCAAGGCCCGCGGTACGGCGGGGCACGGGTCGATGATCAACCACGACAACGCGGTCACCAACCTGGTCGAGGCGGTGACCCGGATCGGCGGGCACGAGTGGCCGCTGCGGATGACGCCGACCGTCCGGGAGTTCCTGAAGACCCTGGAGGACGTGCTCGAGGTCGAGCTGGACCCGGAGGACATGACCGAGACGCTGGCGAAGCTCGGCAGCTTCAGCCGGATGTTCGGCGCGACGATCCGGAACACGGCCAACCCGACGATGCTGAACGCCGGCTACAAGGTGAACGTGATCCCGGGGGACGCCGAGGCGCACATCGACGGCCGGTTCCTGCCCGGGTACGAGGACGAGTTCTTCGCCACCATCGACGAGCTGATCGGCGACAAGGTACGGCGGGAGGCCGTGGTCGAGGACATCGCGCTGGAGACCGAGTTCAGCGGCGGCCTGGTCGAGGCGATGAAGGCGTGCCTGGCGGCGGAGGACCCGCAGAGCCGGACCGCGCCGTTGCTCATGTCGGGCGGTACGGACGCGAAGTCGTGGAGCCGGCTCGGGGTGCGCTGCTTCGGGTTCGTGCCGCTGCAGTTGCCGCCGGACCTCGACTTCATGGGCATGTTCCACGGCATCGACGAGCGGGTCCCGACCAGCGCGCTGGAGTTCGGCTCCCGGGTCCTGGACCGCTTCCTGGACCAGGCCTGAAACCGGGCGAGCAGTCAGCTTCGGAGCCGGGGCGCCCGGTGCGTGATCTCCTCGATGTCCTCCGCCGCGGCCAGGATCAGGCGATGCGCCAGCTCTGACAACGCCCGTGCCGCGGCCAGTTCGTCGCCGATCTGCGGCACCTCGACGTCGTTCGGGTGCCGGTACGCCGTACCCCGGCCGGCCAACTGTTCCCCGTCGGTCCGCAGCCGGGCCTCGGCATGCGTTGTCCGCTCACCCTCGACCTCGTCGATCATGATGTCGACTGTCCACTGCCGCACCGTCATCGCACTCACCTCAGCTCCAGCGTCGTACCGGAAGCCCTGACTCACAAGAGGTTGAGGGTGGTGCGGAGGTTGGGGAGGTGGTGGATGAGGGGCTTGGGCGGGGTCGGGGTGGTGACGAGGGAGAGAGTGAGGCGGTAGCGGAAGGGGGCGGGGGTGAGGCGTTCGCCGGGGCGGAGCTCGGTGGCGAGCGCACTGCGGGGGACCAGGGCGAGTTGGGTACGGCGACGTGCCATGGCGACCGTGGTGCTGAGCGTCACGCCGCGGCGGGGGACGGCGCCGAGGGCGACCAGGCGGGCGTGGATGTCCTCGGCGCCGCGGTCGTAGGTGGAGAACGGGATCGGACGATCCTTCAGCGGTTGTTTGCCGCGGCCGGGTGGGCGTCGCGCCGGGTGGGACGAAGAGGACGAGCTCGTCGCGGCCGACCCGGCGGGCGATCGTGCCGCGGGGGAGTGTCATCTGGTCGGCGATGGCGATGAACGCGGCGTCCATCGTGCCCTCGGCGACCCGTTCGACCAGGAAGTGGCCGTGGTCGACCTGCTGCTGGATGTCGAGGTCGGGCAGGTCCGCGTCGAGGACCGGGAACAGGATGGGCGCCAGGCTGGAGAAGGTGCCGATCACCAGCCGTTGACCGGCGGCGGCCTCGCGGGTGGCGGCGTACACCTCCTCGAGGTGGCCGAGGATGTGGTCGGCTCGGCGGCCGAGCTCGGCGCCGGCCGGGGTGGGGCGGGCGCCGCGGGTGTCGCGTTCGAAGAGTTTGGTGCCGCACATGCGCTCGAGCCGGGCCAGTCGCTGCGACGCGGACGGTTGCGAGATCCGCAGCTCGCGGGCCGCGGTGCCGACCGCGCCGGTCCGGGTGATCGCCTGCACCAGCCGCAGGTCGTCGACCGATGGTAATGAGGCCATAGGTCCAGCCTATGGCAACCACCAAGCATCGGCCGGCTACCCGGACGGCGTGACAACGCCAAGAATCAAAGGCATGAGAGCTCGGAGCGAGGCGCTCGCACTGCTGGCAGGCAGTGGTGTGGCGGACCTGGCGCTCCGGATCACGCAGGTTGCGTTGCCGCTGGTCATCCTTCACGAGACCGGCTCGGTCGCGGCGACCGGACTGGTCGGCGGTGCGTCCGGCGTACCCGTGCTGCTGTCGCCGTGGTGGGCCAGGAAGGCGCGGCAGTGGGTGGACTCGGGTCCACGACTCGCAGTGATTGCAGCCGTCCAGGCACTGGCCCTGGCCACTCTGCCTGTGGCGGCCACGCTAGGACTCCTCACACCTGGGGTGCTGGTCGTCAGCGGCCTACTGCTCGGGTGCGGCGAGGCCCTCTCCGCACCTGGCCGGTCAGCACTGCTGGCTGACACCGGAGACCGGTGGGGTGAGGGCAAGGCCGTCGTACTGCTCACCTGGCAGGACGGACTGCGCAGGATCGGCATGATGATCGGACCGGTCATCGGAGCGTTTGCGGTGTCGACTGGGTTGACCAACGGCCTGCTGTGGGTGGAGGCGGTCGCTGTCGTAGCTGCTGGGCTCCTGGCGTGCAGTGTGAAGGCCGAGCGCGCTCCTGAGGGCGCGGCGACCCCCTCGATCCGCGCGAGTCTCAGAGGCCGTTCCGACGTGCTCTACGGCTGGATCGTTCGCGGGACCGGTTGTGTGACCTGGTTCGCCTTCACACTCGGCCTGTCGGTGATCGGTGCGCAGCGAGGTGAGCCCGGTGTCTACCTGGCCGCCGGCATGACCGGGTACGGCGTCGGGTCCGTCATCGGCACGGTGATCTCGTTGGCCGTCGTACGCCGCATGCCGCCGGTGCCACTGGCCGGGATGGCCTGGGCCGCGATGGGATTGTGCTGGATGGGGATGGGGCTGTGGACGCACACCGCCGTTCATCGCCCTGATGGGCATGCTGTCGGGTGTCGCCGTCGTCCTCGGCATCGCCGCGATCTCCGTCCTGATCACGCGCTCCTCGGCCGGTGCCGAGCGGCGGGCGCTGCTGTCCGGGCAGACGGTCGTCGTCAATGCGGGGAGTTCGGCCGGGATGCTGGCCGGTGGGCCGATCATCGCGGCGGCCGGAGCCGAGACCACTCTGGTCGGAGCCGGGTTGCTCACCACGCTCGTTGCGCTGCTAATCCTGGTGAAAGCCAGGCCGACGCGGTGCGACACTGCGGACCATGTCCGAGATCGTGATCACCACCCTGGCCGAGCGGCCTGAGTACCCGAGCAGCTGTGCGACTTCGCCGACGTGTGGCCGGAGTTCATGCTCCACGACCCGGTCGCCAACGCGTTCATCGGTCAGGTGCCGGACGGAGTTCCCGGACCAGTGCCTGGTCGCGACCGAGGACGGCGAGCTGGTCGCCCACGGCCGCAGCATCCCGTTCGTGTTCCCGGACGAGAACCGGACCGAGCTGCCGTCGGGCGGGTGGGACCGGGTGCTGCACTGGGGCTTCGCCGACCTGCGCAACGGCGGGAGCCGAACGTCTCGAGCGCGCTGGAGATCGTGATCCGGCCGACCCACCTGGGCCGCGGGCTGTCCCACGAGATGCTCGCAGCCATGCGCGCGGCGGTGAAGGCGAAGGGCCACAGCCACCCTGTTCGCGCCGGTCCGCCCGAACGGGAAGACCGATGCCACCTCCCGATGACGGAGTACGTCGAGCAACCTGCGGGCGGACGGCCTGCCGGTGGATCCCTGGCTGCGCGTGCACGTGAAGGCCGGCGGCACGATCGTCAAGGTCGCACCCCGGTCGATGGTGATCGCCGGCTCGCTCGCGGAGTGGCGGGCATGGACCGGCCTGCCGTTCGACGACTCCGGCGACGTGATCGTCCCGAAGGCCCTGGTCCCCGTGCACGTGCGACGTCGCTCACGACCACGCCGTCTACGTCGAACCCAACGTCTGGGTCCGCCACGACCTCTGAAACCCCAACTAGTTGGGGTGCTCACCAGCTCGAAAACCTCGCAGCATCGGTGGCATGAGTACTACGGAACGCAACAAGGCCACTGTCCGCGACCTGATCGACGGGCTGTTCACGAAAGGGGACCTCGGCGCGGTCGACACGTACTTCGCCGAGGACTTCATCAATCACGATCCCCGTTCGGGGTCCCGGCCGGCCGGGAAGGGATGCGGGCCGCCGGGGCGATGATGCGGGAGGCGTTCCCGGACTGGCACAGCGAGCTGCACGAGTTGGTTGCCGAGGGCGACATCGTGGTCGAGCGGTTCACCGCCAGCGGGACGCAGCAAGGCGAGCTGATGGGCGTCCCGCCGACCGGCAAGACGGTGAGTCTGCCCGGCATCAACATCTTCCGGTTGCGGGACGGACTGGTGGTAGAGCGCTGGGGACGGCTGGACGAACTCGGGTTCCTCCGCCAGCTAGGCGTCGTACCCGATCAGCCGTAGCATCGCGATCATGGGGGCGGGCGATCGCCTGGAAGTGCTGATCCAGCGGTGTTACGCGGGGCTGGATGCGGATCAGCTGCGGTCCGAGATGCTGACCCGGCTGCGGAAGCTGATGACGGTCGACGCCGCGTTCTTCGCGACGGTGGACCCGGCCACGATCCTGTTCACCGCCGCGAGTGCGGACGATCCGCTCGGTGACGTGACCGAGCAGTTCCTCAACAACGAGTTCGGCGTGGACGACGTGAACAAGTTCGCCGCCCTCGCCGCCGCACCCGATCCGGTGAACTCGCTCGGCCACGCGACGAAGGGGGAGTGGAGGAGTAGTGCCCGGTACGTCGAGGTGATGCGGCCGCTCGGTCTCGGCGACGAGCTCCGGGCCGCGCTGATGTCGAACGGCCGCTGCTGGGGTGTCATCTGCCTGCATCGCGAGGATGCGACGGCCGGATTCTCGGAGCCGGAGCTCCAGCTGGTGCGACGTCTTGGACCGCATCTCGCCGAGGGGCTACGACGGGGCTTGCGCACCAAGGCGACCGGCGAGGGTGACGTCGGTCCAGGTGTGGTGGTCCTCGACCAGGCACAGCAGGTCGTGTCGGTGAGTGCAGAGGCTGAGCATTGGATGGCTGAGCTGGATCCGGAGCGCCGGACAGAGCTGCCGGTTGCGGTGCGCTCACGTGGTGGTGCAACCGCGAAACACGTTGAAGGTGAGGACCCCCAACGGCCAGTGGCTCGCGCTGCATGCCTCGACGCTGAGATCAGAGACCGACGAGCAGATCGCGGTGGTCATCGAGCCGGCCACGGCGGCGCAGCTCGGGTCGTTCCTGTTGGACCTGCACGGGCTGACCCCAGCTCAGCAGCGCGTCACCGAACTCCTGCTGAAGGGCTACTCGACCCGCCAGATCGTCGAACGGTTGTGTCTGTCCCCGCACACGGTGCAGGAACACGTCCGGGCGGCGTTCGACAAGGTGGGCGTCGGCAGTCGGCGGGAACTGGTGACGGTCTTGCTCACAGGGTCCGCATCACCCGGATGATCCGGCGGCGGAGCCAGACCCGCCGGGTTCCGTCCGGGTACCGGCGGAGGCGGGCCAGTTCCCAGCCGCCGTACTCCGCGTGCTCGGTCAGCAACCGGCGGACGGCGCCGCGCGACTCCGTCCTGGACAGCTCGAACTGTTGCAGTTCGTATTCGGCCATCGGCACTCTCCCGAAAAGACAGCAGGCCCTGCTCTACGACACATCCTCCAGCGCTGCGACGATCGCGGGCGGGAGGGTGAGCTCCTCCACACCCAGGACCGACTTGAGTTGCATCGCCGTCCGGGCCCCGACGATGGCCGCCGACACCCCCGGCCGGTCCCGCACCCAGGTGAGTGCCACCTCGAGCGGTGTCCAGCCGAGCCCGTCAGCGGCTCGCGCGACTGCCTCCACGATGCCCGAACCGCGGCCGTCGAGGTAGGGGTCGACGAATCTGGACAGATGCTGAGATGCCGCCCGGGAGTCCGCCGGGATACCGGTCCGGTACTTCCCGGTCAGCACACCGCGGCCGAGCGGCGACCAGGCCAGCACCCCGATCCCGAGCCCGCCGGCCGCCCGGATCGCGTCCGCCTCGGCGTCCCGGGCGAGCAGCGAGTACTCCACCTGGTTCGACACCGGGACCGCGCGACCGGGCCAGGCCTGCTGCCAGGTGACGGCCCGGGCCGACTTCCAGCCCGCGTAGTTCGAGACACCGACGTACCGGACCTTGCCCGAGTTCACCGCGTGGTCGAGCGCGGACAGCGTCTCTTCCAGCGGTACGTCGTCCGACCAGGTGTGCAGCTGCCACAGGTCGATGTGGTCGACGTTCAGCCGGCGCAGCGAGCCCTCCAGATCGCGCAGCAGGGCACCGCGGGAGGTGTCGGTGATCCGCTCGCCGCGGCGGACGCTGAAACCGGCCTTGGTCGCGATCACCAGGTCGTCACGGTCCACCACGTCACCGAGCAGGGAGCCGATCAGTCGCTCGCTGTCACCGTCGCCGTACGCCGCCGCCGTGTCGATCAGGGTCCCGCCGGCGGCCACGAACGCGGCGAGCTGCTCGCGCGCCTCGTGCTCGTCGGTGTCACGCCCCCAGGACATGGTGCCGAGGCCGAGACGGCTCACCGCCAGTCCACTGTGACCGAGATAGCGTTGCTGCATGAGCCGAGCCTATTGGCCGCCACCGACAACGGCTCGTTAGGCTCGCCTGTCATGCGACTCGGACTCAACATCGGCTTCGTCTTCGGTGGCGACGACCATCTGGATCATCTGAGGCTGGTGAAGGAGGCCGAAGCACTCGGTTTCTCGGTCACCTGGGCCGCGGAGGCGTACGGCTCGGACGCCGCCACGCTGCTGACCTGGATCGCCGCCCAGACCTCCACCATCGACGTCGGTGCCGCGGTGTTCCAGATCCCGGCCCGGACCCCGGCGATGACCGCGATGACCGCGGCGACCCTGGACCGGCTCTCCAACGGCCGGTTCCGGCTCGGCCTGGGCGTGTCCGGTCCGCAGGTGTCCGAGGGCTGGCACGGCGTACGGTTCGACAAGCCGCTGGCCCGCACCCGGGAGTACATCGCGATCGTGAACGCGGCGATGCGGCGTGAGACCGTGGTCTTCGAGGGTGAGCACTTCACGCTGCCGCTGCCCGGCGGCCCGGGCAAGCCGCTGAAGCTGTCCATCCACCCGCTCCGCGACCACGTGCCGGTGTACCTTGCCGCGGTCGGCCCGAAGAACCTCGAGCTGGCCGGCGAGATCGCCGACGGCTGGCTCGGCATCCTGAACGACCCCGCCTATCTGGGAGAGCAGTTGAACCACATCAAGACGGGTCGCGAGATTCGTCAAGCAGGACTCGACGGCTTCGACGTCGTCGCGTCCGTGCCGGTGATGTCCGGCGCCGACCTGGAGGCCGCGGCCGACCCGATCCGGGGGTACGCCGCGCTCTACATCGGCGGCATGGGCAGCCGGGAGAAGAACTTCTACAACGCGCTGGCCGTCCGGATGGGGTACGCCGAGGAGGCCAAGCGGATCCAGGACCTGTACCTGGCCAAGCAGCACCGGGACGCGATGGCCGCCGTACCGCACGGGTTCATCGACTCGATCTCGCTGCTCGGCGGCAAGGAGCGGATGGCCGACAAGCTCACCGCGTACGCCGAGGCCGGGGCGACCACGGTCGCGCTGACCCCGTTCGCGTCGACGGTGGAGCAGCGGATCGCGGACCTGCACACCGTCGCCGAGGCCCTCGAGCTCGCCGGGGTCGGTGACTGAGTGTCCATCTGGGAAGCCATCATCCTCGGCATCGTCGAGGGTCTGACCGAGTTCCTGCCGGTCTCCAGCACCGGGCATCTGACCATCGCCTCGAAGATGCTCGGCCAGCAGATCGACGACCCGGCGATCACCGCGTTCACCGCGGTCATCCAGGTCGGCGCGATCGCGGCCGTGGTGCTGTTCATGT
This sequence comes from uncultured Actinomycetota bacterium, assembly GCA_963748245.1. GTDB lineage: Bacteria > Actinomycetota > Actinomycetes > Propionibacteriales > Kribbellaceae > Kribbella. Next base: position 1,073,612 of record CAVVIA010000001.1, read on the forward strand.
GGAAGGACATCCGGACGTACGCCGTCGCCTGGTTCAAGGGACTGCGGCACCCCGAGTACCGGGGTGAGTTCGATCACCGGATGGGCTGGTTCGTGATCATCGGCTCGCTGCCGATCTGCATCGTCGGGTACCTCGGCCGGGAGATCATCTCGGGTCCGTTGCGCAGCCTGTGGTGGGTCGCCGCGTCGCTCATCGGCTGGTCGTTCGTGATGGTCGCGGCGGAGCGGCTGGGCAGCAAGAGCCGCCCGCTGACCAGGATCACCCTGGTCGACGCGGTGGTGATGGGCCTCGTCCAGTGCCTCGCACTCATCCCTGGGGTGTCGCGCTCCGGTGCGACGATGGTCGGCGGCCTGTTCTGCGGCCTCGACCGGGTGGCCGCGACCCGGATGGCGTTCCTGCTCGGCATCCCGGCGCTGGTCGGGGCCGCGGTGTTCGAGCTTCCGCACGCCCTCAAGGGTGACGTCGGGCTGGTGCCGGTCCTGGTCGGGACCGTGGTCAGCTTCATCGTCGCCTACGCGTCGGTGGCCTGGCTGCTGCGGTTCGTCGCCAAGCACTCGATCGAGATCTTCGCGTTCTACCGGCTGCTGCTCGGCCTAGTCATCGTGATCCTCCTCGCCACCAGCACGATCACCGCGACCTAGCCGGCCCGGCCTAGAGCCAGCCCACCTTTCGGAAGAAGCGGTACATGGTGGTGCAGACGACCGCCATCAGCAGCAGGATGGCGTAGTACCCGTAGTGCCAGCGGAGCTCGGGCATGTTGTCGAAGTTCATTCCGTAGATCCCGGCCAGCATGGTCGGGACCGCGGCGATGGCGACCCAGGCCGAGATGCGGCGCATATCGTCGTTCTGCTGCACCGAGACGCGGGCCAGGTGGGCGCTCAGGGCCGAGCTGAGCAGTGTGTCGAGGGCCTCGGTCTGGTCCGAGACGCGGTTGACGTGGTCGGCGACGTCGCGGAAGAACGGCGAGGCCTTCGGCGTGATCCCCGGTACGCCGTGCGCGAACTGCTCCATCGGGTCGCGCAGCGGTGCGATCGCGCGGCGCATCTCGAGCACCTCGCGCTTGAGCGTGTAGATCCGCTCGGCGTCGCTGGTGCGCTCGGGGGAGAACACCGACGACTCGACCTCGTCGACGTCGATCTCGACCTGCTCGGCGACGTCCTCGTAGCCGTCGACGACCGAGTCGCAGATCGCCCACAGGACGGCGGCCGGCCCGTGACCGAGCATGGAGGCGCGTTCCTCGAGTTGGTGCCGGGCGGTGGCCAGTTCACCGCCTTCGCCGTGCCGGACCGTGACGACGTACCGGGGACCGACGAAGATGCTCAGCTGGCCGGTCTCCACGGCGTCGCCCTCGTCGACGTACCAGAGGGTGCGCAGTACGACGACGATCGCATCGCCGAACCGCTCGACCTTGGGGCGCTGGTGGGCCTTGAGGGCGTCCTCGACGGCGAGTTCGTGCAGGCCGAACAGCCGCTGGACCCGGCGCATCTCGGTGTCCGACGGCTCGTGCAGGCCGACCCACCCGAAGCAGTTGCCGTCGTCGTCGATGGCCTGGGCAACGGTCTCGGGATCCCTGGGCAGGTCCTGCCGCTCGCCCTCGGCGTACACGCCGCAGTCCACGATCACGTGTCCATCATGCACGAGGGGCGTGCCTGGCACGCCCCGACTTGTTCCGACCGGATAACGTGCATCGCATGCCCACGGTGATTCTGGTCCGGCACGGCCGCAGCGCCGCGAACACGTCCGGCACGCTGGCCGGCCGCACGCCGGGGGTGAAGCTGGACGAGGCGGGCCTTCACCAGGCCGACGCGGTCGCGCAACGGCTGGCCGAGTTGCCGCTGGCCGCGATCATCACCTCGCCGCTCGAGCGCTGCAAGCAGACCGCCGCCGCGATCGCGAAACACCACGAGGCGTTGCGTCCGGCAACGGATCGGCGACTGACCGAGTGCGGGTACGGCGACTGGACCGGGCAGAAGCTGTCGACGCTGATGAAGGACCCGCTGTGGCCGGTCGTGCAGCAGCATCCGTCGGCGGTGACATTCCCGAACGGGGAGTCGATGCGGGCGATGCAGCAGCGCGCGGTCGATGCCGTCCGCGCGCATGACGCGGCGCTGGCGAAGAGCCACGGGGACGGCGCCCTGTGGGTGGCCGTGTCGCACGGCGACGTGATCAAGGCGATCGTCGCCGACGCGCTCGCACAGCACCTGGACACGTTCCAGCGGATCGTGGTGGACACCGCGTCGACCACGATCATCACCTACACCGCGACCCGCCCGTTCCTGGTCCGGCTGAACGACTCCGGCAGCGAGCTCGCCTCGCTGATCCCGAAGCCCCAGCCGAAGACCCGAAGGACCAAGAAGCAGACCTCGGACGCGGTGGTCGGCGGACGGTAATAGGGTCTACTCATGGCGCGAGTTGTGCATTCCTACGACGACCCGGATCGGTTCGTCGCCGGCACCGTGGGGGAACCCGGTGCGAGGACGTTCTTCCTGCAGGCGCGGGCCGGTGCCCGGCTGACCTCGGTGGCCTGTGAGAAGGAGCAGGTGATGGCGCTCGCTGAGCGGCTCGACGTGATGCTGGACGAGGTGGCCCGGCGGTTCGACCGGGACCCGGTGACGCCGGCAACCGTCGACGACACCGATCCGCTGGAGCAGCCGATCGAGGAGGAGTTCCGGGCCGGCACGATGACGCTGGCCTGGGAGGCCGACGCCGAGCGGGTCGTGATCGAGGTGTTCTCGGTCGTCCCCGGCGAGCAGGCCGAGCTGGAGGAGACCGACCCGGTCACGGCCGCGATGGAGTCGGAGGACGCCGAGGTGTTCATCGTCCGGATCAGCGAGGAGCAGGCCCGCGCGTTCGCCCGCCGGGCCGTCGCGCTGGTCGCGTCCGGACGTCCGAGCTGCCCGTTCTGCGGCCGCCCGATCGACGCGGAAGGACACATCTGCCCGCGCGCCAACGGCTACCGCAGGCACCTGCCGGAATGAACGACCTGCTCGCTCAGGGGGAGCTCTCCCTGCACGGCCGGCTCGTGGCCGCGTCGAACGGCACCTTCCAGGGCTCGGTGAGCCGCGACGGCGAGACCGCCACGGTGGTCTACAAACCGGTCCAGGGCGAGCGGCCGCTGTGGGACTTCCCCGACGGCACGCTGGCCCAGCGCGAGTACGCGTCGTACGTCGTGTCCGAGACGCTCGGCTGGTCGCTGGTGCCGCCGACGTTGCTGCGGGACGGGCCGCTCGGCGAGGGCATGGTGCAGCTGTGGATCGACGAGGCCGACCTCGGCGCGGGGGAGACCGAGCTGGTCGACATCGTGCCGCAGGGACGCGTGCCGGACGGGTGGATCGGCGTACTCGATGCGCTCGACGGCCGGCACAACCCGGTGACGCTGGTGCACGCGGACAACCTCGCGCTGCGGCGGATGGCCGTATTCGATGCCGTGGTCAACAATGCCGACCGCAAGGGCGGCCACGTGCTGAACCCGGGCGACGGGCGCGTGTTCGGCGTCGATCACGGTGTCACCTTCAACGCGGACGACAAGCTGCGGACGGTCCTGTGGGGCTGGGCCGGCGAACCGATCCCGGCCGACCTGCTGGACGACGTACGCAAGCTGGCCGACCAGCTCGCCGGCGGCCTCGGCCAGCAGCTGTGTGAGTTGATCACCGCGGTGGAGCTGACGGCGACCCGCGAGCGGTGCGCGATGCTGCTGAAGACCGGCACGTATCCGCTCCCCAGCGACGACTGGCCGGCGATTCCCTGGCCCGCGTTCTAGTGCCTCGTCAAGCCGTCTCGGGAAGCGGGACGCGAACCGTGTCGCGCCGGGAGAATCCGGGCTGACATAAGCTCCAGGACATGCAGGCGTGGACGAAACCAGACATCCCGGTCGTGCCGGGTCCGGCCCGGCGACTGCGCCTCTACGACACCGCCTCGGGCGGCCCGGTGGAGGTTCCGCCGGCCGACGGCGGCACGGCGCGGATGTATGTGTGCGGCATCACGCCGTACGACGCCACGCACATGGGCCACGCTGCGACGTACGTCACGTTCGACCTGATCAACCGGCTCTGGCGCGACGCCGGGTACGACGTTCACTACACGCAGAACATCACCGATGTCGACGACCCGCTGCTCGAGCGGGCCACCGCGACCGGGGTCGAGTGGACCGACCTGGCCGAGCTGGAGATCCAGCTGTTCCGCGACGACATGACTGCACTGCGGGTGATCCCGCCGCAGAACTACGTCGGCGTGGTCGAGTCGATCGACCTGGTGGCGGCCGCGGTCGAGGACCTGCAGCGCGCCGGCGCGGTCTACTCGGTGGACGGTGACCTGTACTTCGCGGTGAAGGCGGACCCGGCGTTCGGTAGCGTGTCCGGGTACGACCGGGAGACCATGCGCGAGCTGTTCGCCGAGCGCGGCGGGGACCCGGACCGCCCGGGCAAGCAGGACCCGCTGGACAGCCTGTTGTGGCGGCACGAACGGCCGGATGAACCCGCCTGGGACTCGTCGTTCGGACGCGGCCGGCCGGGCTGGCATGTCGAGTGCTCGGCGATCGCGCTGGAACACCTCGGGATGACGTTCGACGTCCAGGGCGGCGGGTCGGACCTGATCTTCCCGCACCACGAGATGTCCGCCAGCGGTGCGCAGGTGGCCACGGGGGAGTACCCGTTCGCCCGGGCCTATGTGCACCAGGCGATGGTCGGTCTGGACGGCGAGAAGATGTCCAAGTCCAAGGGCAACCTGGTGCTGGTGTCGAAGGAACGCCTGGCCGGGTCGGACCCGATGGCGATCCGGCTGGCGCTCCTCGCTCACCACTACCGGACGGACTGGTTCTGGACGTCGTCCGAGCTGCTCGACGCGCAGGAGCGGTTGGACGTCTGGCGTGGCGCCGTCACCCGCGGTTCGGGTCCTGACGGCGCCGCCGCGGTCGACGCCGTACGCGCCGCGCTCACGAACGACCTGGACACCGTCGCCGCGCTGTCCGCGATCGACACCTGGGCCGAGACGAACGGCGACGACACCGAGGCTCCGGCGCTGGTCGCTCAGGCCGTCGACGCGTTGCTCGGGGTCAAGCTGGCGGTGTAGTGAGCGGCGATCTCGTCGCTCGTCGTCAGCCAGATGTCGGGCTGTGACGCGAGGAACTCGAGTGCCTGGTCGAGGTACTTGGCGCGGAACGCCTGACCGATGACGAACGGGTGCAGGGCCAGCGGCATCACCCGTCCGCCGTGCTCGGCTTCGTTGCGGAGTACGTCGTACTGGTCCTTGATCATCTGGACGAACTCCGGGCCGGTGATGCCGCGCGGGAAGAGGAGCAGGTCGTTGAGCTCGACCGTGTACGGGACGCTGAGCATGCCGGGGACGTTGAGCCGGTAGGGCTGGTCGTCGTTGGTCCAGTCGAGGACGTAGCTCAGGCCGAGCTCGGCGAGCAGTGCCGGGGTGTTGTGGGTCTCGGTGAGTCCTGGGCCCATCCACCCCTGCGGCCGGCGGCCGGTGGCGGTCTCGATGGTGTCGACGATCTCGGTGAGGACCTTGCGTTCCTCGTCCGGCTCCAAGCCGGTGTGCAGGGTGGAATTGGTCTTGCCGTGCGCGAGCCAGGCCCAGTCGCGTTCGACACCGGCCTTGATGATCTGCGGGTTGTGCTCGGCGACCATCGAGTTCAGCAGCACGCTGGCGCGGACGCCGTACCGGTCGAGGATGTCCATGGTTCGCCAGATGCCGACGCGGGCGCCGTAGTCGCGCCAGCCGTGGTTCAGTGGGTCGGGGGCCAGGTCGATCGGCCAGATGCTGGTCGACGGCTGGTCCGGCAGGAAGTGCTCGATGTTGAGGCCGATGTAGAAGGCGACCCGCTTGCCGTCGGGCCAGGTCAGTCGCGGGCGTTCGGTGATCGGGTGGTAGTCGAAGAGCGTCATACCGGCACGGTAGAATCTGACATTGATGTCAGGTTCAAGTCCTGCGGGAGGATCGATCGTGCGGATCGGTGAACTGGCCCGGCGGACCGGGGTGAGCGAGCGGTCGCTGCGGTACTACGAGCAGCACGGCCTGCTGGTGTCGGAGCGGACCCCGGGCGGCCAGCGTGAGTACGCGGAGCGAGCCGTGGACCGGGTGATCCTGATCCAGGAGTTGTACGCCGCGGGCCTGCACAGCAAGAAGATCGCTCAGTTGCTCCCGTGCATGCGCGACCCCGACGGCGGCCCGAACGAACGCGCAACGCCTCAGCTCGTCACCGACCTGACCGCGGAACGCGACCGGATCGACCAGATGATCGCTGACCTGACAACCTCCCGAGCGGTCCTCGACGACGTCATCACCACCGCGGCCCAGGACCTCGGTCCCTAGCCCGCCCCCAACGGGCCCTGGCCTCTTCGTCGAGTCGTCGGATTCGGTCGACGACCGCCGACGGGGTCAGACCGAAATCGACCCGGGACCTCGGACGAACTGATTCCCTGTCCGAGCCGTGTCCAAGGTCCACGCCACGGCACGATAACCCGGATCCCGGCCGCTCGGGCGGTGGCTAGTCCGGGTGGTTCTTGTTCCGCCGCTTCAGGTAGCGCTCGAACTCGGCGGCGATCGCGTCGCCGGAGGCCTCGGGAAGGTCGGCGGTGTCGCGCTGCTCCTCCAGGGAGTGCACGTACTCGGCGACCTCCGGGTCTTCCTCGCTGAGCTCGTCGGCGCCCCGCTGCCACGCCCGGGCCAGCTCGGGCAGGTCGCCCTCAGGGATCTGCAGGTCCAGCAGCGCCTCGACCTTGCCCAGCAGCGCGAGCGACGCCTTCGGGCAGGGCGAGCCGGCGATGTAGTGCGGGATCGCGGACCAGATCGACACGGCCGGTACGCCGAGGGTGCTGCAGAGGTCGGCGAAGACACCGGTGATGCCGGTCGGGCCCTCGTACGTCGACGGCTCGAGGCTCCACGAGGCGGACAGCTCCGGGTCGGACGATGTCGCCGAGACCGGGATCGGCCGGGTGTGCGGGGAGTCGGCGAGCAGCGCGCCGAGTACGACGATGAGCTGGGCGTTCGACTCGTCGACGGCCTCGAGCAGCTCCCGGCAGAACCCGCGCCAGCGCATGTTCGGCTCGATGCCGCGGATCAGCAGCACGTCCCGGTCGGTGTCGTCCGGACGGGCCAGGTAGATCCGGGTGGTCGGCCAGGTGAGTCGCCGTACGCCCTCGTCGTCGAAGCCGACCTGGGGGCGGTTCACCTGGAAGTCGTAGTAGTCCTCGGGGTCGATCGCGGTGACGAGCTCGGCGTCCCACTCGTCGATCAGGTGGTCGACCGCTCCGGTGGCCGCCTCGGCCGCGTCGTTCCAGCCCTCGAACGCGGCGATCACGACCGGGTCCCTCAGGTTCGCGAGGTCAACCACTCGCAGGCCCCCTGTCGTCTTCTGTGCCATCCGGCGGGGTCGCCGGAAACCGGACTGCCAGCCTACGTGGTCGGACGGCTCCGTGCGCCGGGTTTCACGTCCAGCGGAAAGTGTCGCGACCCCGTCTTTCGGCCCGACTACGATGTGAGATCGGTGTCCATACCCGGCCTGCCCACCCCACCGCCCCCGGTCAGGCCCCGATCGCTGGAGGTTCCGTGTCCAGAGCCGGCCGACCCGATCTGCGCCGTGTGCTGGCCGAGCGCGTGGTGGTGGCGGACGGGGCGATGGGCACGATGCTGCAGTCCTACGACCTGTCGCTGGACGAGTTCGAAGGGCATGAGGGCTGCAACGAGATCCTCAACCTGACCCGGCCGGACGTGGTCCGGGAGATCCATGCGGCGTACTTCGACGTCGGTGTCGACTGCGTCGAGACGAACACCTTCGGCGCGAACTTCGCCAACCTGGGGGAGTACGGCATCGCCGACCGGATCTACGAGCTGAGCGAGGCCGGTGCCCGGCTGGCCCGGGAGGCGGCCGAGGCGGCGTCGACGCCCGACCACCCGCGGTTCGTGCTCGGGAGCGTCGGCCCCGGCACCAAGCTGCCGACCCTCGGGCACACCACATTCACGACCTTGCGGGACGCGTACGCCGAGACAGCGCGCGGACTCGTCGACGGGGGAGCGGACGCGATCCTGATCGAGACCACCCAGGACCTGCTGCAGACGAAGGCCAGTGTGATCGGCGCCCGTAAGGCGCTCGACGCGGCCGGCTCGACGATCCCGGTGATCGTCTCGGTGACGGTCGAGACGACCGGGACGATGCTGCTCGGCTCCGAGATCGGCGCGGCCCTGACCGCCCTCGAACCGCTCGGCATCGACCTGATCGGGCTGAACTGCGCGACCGGCCCGAAGGAGATGAGCGAGCACCTGCGCTACCTCTCCAGGCACTCGACCATCCCCCTTACCTGCATGCCGAACGCAGGCCTCCCGCAACTCACCGCCGACGGCGCGTTCTACCCGCTGACCCCGTCAGAACTGGCCGATGCGCACGAGACCTTCGTGGACAGCTACGGCCTGTCCCTGGTCGGCGGCTGCTGCGGTACGACGCCCGAGCATCTGCGCCAAGTGGTCGAGCGGGTCGGTGGCCGGCCGGTGCGACCGCGCGATCCGCAGCCCGAGGCGGGCGTGTCGAGCCTGTACCAACACGTCCCGTTCCGGCAGGACACGTCGTACCTCTCGATCGGGGAGCGGACGAACGCGAACGGGTCGAAGGCGTTCCGCGAGGCGATGCTGGCCGAGGACTGGGAGGGCTGCGTCGAGATCGCGCGGGCGCAGATCCGCGACGGCGCGCACCTGCTCGACCTGTGTGTCGACTACGTCGGCCGGGACGGTGTCGCCGACATGCAGGCGCTCGCCGGCCGGCTCGCCACCGCGTCGACGCTGCCGATCGTGCTCGACTCGACCGAGCCCGCCGTACTGCAGGCCGGGCTCGACATGCTCGGCGGGCGGTGCGCGTTGAACTCGGTCAACTTCGAGGACGGCGAGGCACCGGACTCCCGCTTCGCCCGGATCGCAGGGCTGGCCCAGGAGTACGGCGCTGCCGTCGTCGCGCTGACCATCGACGAGGAAGGGCAGGCGCGGACCGCCGACAAGAAGGTGGCGATCGCGGAGCGGTTGCTGGAGACGCTGGAGCGGGACTACGGGATCGCCGGGCACGACGTACTGGTCGACTGCCTGACGTTCACGCTGGCGACCGGGCAGGAGGAGTCGCGGCGGGACGGGATCGAGACGATCGCGGCGATCCGGGAGCTGAAGAAGCGCCGGCCCGACGTACAGACCGTGCTCGGCCTGTCGAACATCTCCTTCGGTTTGAACCCCGCCGCGCGGCACGTGCTGAACTCGGTCTTCCTGCACGAGTGTGTGCGGGCCGGGCTCGACTCGGCGATCGTGCACGCGAGCCGGATCATGCCGGTCGCGAAGATCCCGGACGACCAGCGCGAGGCGGCGCTCGACCTGATCTACGACCGGCGGCGGGACGGGTACGACCCGTTGCAGCGGTTGCTGGAGTTGTTCGCGGATGTGAAGACGTCGGATCTCAAGGCGAGCAAGCTGGAGGAGCTGGCCGCGCTGCCGGTGGCCGAGCGGCTGAAGCAGCGGATCATCGACGGCGAGCGCAACGGGGTCGAGGGCGACCTGGACGAAGCACTGGGTGCCAAGGCCGCGCTCGAGATCATCAACGACGATCTGCTCGCCGGGATGAAGGTCGTCGGCGAGCTGTTCGGCTCCGGCCAGATGCAGTTGCCGTTCGTGCTGCAGTCGGCCGAGGTGATGAAGACGTGTGTCGCCTATCTCGAGCCCCACATCGAGAAGACCGACGACGAGGGCAAAGGCACCATCGTGCTCGCGACGGTCAAGGGCGATGTGCACGACATCGGCAAGAACCTGGTCGACATCATCCTGACCAACAACGGCTACAGCGTGGTCAACCTCGGTATCAAGCAGCCGGTGAACGCGATCCTCGAAGCGGCCGAGGAGCACCGGGCCGACGTGATCGGCATGTCCGGCTTGCTGGTGAAGTCGACCGTGGTGATGAAGGAGAACCTCGAGGAACTGAACCAGCGCGGCCTGGCCAAGCGCTGGCCGGTGCTGCTCGGCGGTGCCGCACTCACCCGGGCGTACGTCGAACAGGACCTCGGCAACCTTTTCGAGGGCGAGGTCCGGTACGCGCGGGATGCCTTCGAGGGACTGCGGTTGATGGACGCCGCGATGGCGGTGAAGCGAGGTGTGCCGGGCGCCGCCTTGCCCGAGCGTCGCGAGCGCCGGGTGCGGTCCGCGACGCGGGTGCTGGACCGGCCGCTCGACGAGGTGCCGGCCCGGTCGGATGTTGCCCTGGACAACCAGGTGCCGACGCCGCCGTTCTGGGGCGATCGGATCGTCAAGGGCATCCCGCTCGCGGACTACGCCGGCTACCTGGACGAGCGGGCCACCTTCCTCGGTCAATGGGGACTCCGGGGCACGCGGGGTGCCGATGGTCCGTCGTACGACGAACTCGTCGAGACCGAGGGACGGCCGCGGCTGCGGCTGTGGATGGACCGGATCCTGACCGAGGGGATCATGGAGGCGGCCGTCGTCTACGGGTACTGGCCGTGCTACTCGGAGGGGAACGCGCTCGTCGTCCTGGATCCGGCCGATCACCACGAGCTGCACCGGTTCGAGTTCCCGCGGCAGCGGCGGGACCGGTTCCTGTGCCTGGCGGACTTCTTCCGGCCGAAGGAGTCCGATGAGCTCGACGTGGTCGCGTTCCACCTGGTCACGATGGGGCCGAAGGTGGCCGAGGTGACCGGTGAGCTGTTCGGGCGGAACGCGTACCGCGACTACCTGGAGCTGCACGGGCTGTCGGTGCAGTTGACCGAGGCGCTGGCGGAGTACTGGCATGCACGGGTCCGCGACGAGCTCGGTTTCGGCGGCGGCGACGGCGACCTGGACGGGATGCTGCGGGACCAGGCGTACCGGGGCTCGCGCTACTCGTTCGGGTACCCGGCATGTCCTGACTTGGAGGACCGCGAGAAACTGGTGCGGTTGCTGAAGCCGGAACGGATCGGCGTACACCTATCGGAGGAGCTGCAGTTGCACCCGGAACAATCCACCGACGCCCTGGTGGTTCACCACCCTGAAGCGAAGTACTTCAACGCAACATGAGCGAGCGGAGCGAGCTCATCATCAAGCACAGCGACCTTTGGTCATGCGCGCCCGCAGCGAAGCGAGGACGTGCATGACCCTTCAGGCGGTTATGTGGGATATGGACGGGACGTTGGTCGACTCCGAGAAGGTCTGGGCGGAGGTGCAGATCGAGCTGCTCGCGTCGCTCGGCGCGACCTGGACCCTCGAGGACTGCCTGCAGCTGGTCGGCAGCGACCTGCGGGAAGCGGTGAAGGTCTGGATGGCGCGGATCCCCGACGGCGTCATCACCGGCGAGGAGTTGGCCGAGCGGATGTTCGGCGCGGTGATCGTGGCGCTGCGGCGGGAGGTCGAGTTCCGGCCGGGTGCGGTCGAGTTGCTGCTGGCGCTGCGCAAGGCCGAGGTGCCCTGCGCTCTGGTGTCGGCGTCGTACCGGTTGATGATCGACGCGGTGCTCACGCACCTGCCGCCGGATCCGTTCGACGTGATCGTCGCCGGGGACGAGGTGACGCACGGCAAGCCACATCCCGAGCCGTACCTGACCGCGGCCGCGAAGCTAGGTGTGGACCCGGCCCGGTGCGTGGTGATCGAGGACTCGAACACCGGGACCGAGTCCGGTACGGCGGCCGGCGCCTACGTCGTCGCCGTACCGCAGTGGGTGACGATCCCCGAGGCACCAAGGCGGCTCATCGTCGACTCACTCGAGCCGCTGAGCCCGGAGTCACTACGCGACTTGCTCCGCTGACGCGTTACCGTCACTTGGTGCCCTCGGGGGCGTTGTTTCGGGTATCGGGCTGGGGAAGGGTGAGATGGTGATCGTGTCGTGGGGCCGGGTCGCGGTGACGGGCGCGCTCGTGCTGGCGTTGGCCGCGTGTGGCGAGCCGGACGACGACGCGCCGCACCAGGGCAGCGAGACGCCGAAGGCGATGACGGTACGGGTCGCCACGACCGACACGATCAGCTCGCTGGACCCGGCCGGACCGTACGACGTCGGCTCGCGGACCGTCCAGGCGAACCTGTACCAGACGCTGCTCACGATCATGCCCGACAAGCCGACCCCGGTGCCGGACGCCGCGGACTGCCAGTTCGACTCGCCGACGACGTACACGTGCAGCCTGAAGGAAGGGCTGACGTTCCCGAACGGGCATGAGCTGACGTCGTCGGACGTGAAGTTCAGTTTCGAACGGATGCTGCGGCTGAAGACGCCGAACGGGCCGGCCGCGCTGTTCTCCTCAGTGACCTCGGTGAGTACGCCGGACGACCTCACCGCGGTCTTCAACCTGAAGCGCCCGGACGCGCGGCTGCCGTACCTGCTGACCACGACCGCCGGCTCGATCGTCGACCAGGAGTTCTACCCGCCGAACAAGCTGCTCGACACCAAGGCGATGGGCAGCGGCCCGTACCAGCTGTCGGCGTACCGGCCGGGTGCGACGGTCACGCTGACCCGGTTCGCCAAGTACAAGGGGCCGCGCGCGGCGCGGAACGACGGGGTCGACATCACCCTGCTGAAGGATTCGACCGCGCTGTACCAGGCGCTCACGACCGGGAAGGCCGACCTGGCGTTCCACGGCTTCGGGCCGAGCATGCTGGACAAGCTGCGGAAGGCCGAGCAGGTCCAGGTGGTCGAGTCGGACTACGCCGCGATCCGGTTCTTCGCGTTCCAGATGAAGTCCCTGACCGCGCGCAAACCCGCCGTACGACGGGCCGTCGCGCAACTGATCGACCGTCCGGCGATCGTGAAGAAGGCGTACGGCGACCACGTGACGCCGCTGTACTCGGTCGTGCCACCCGGGTTCGGCGGGCAGGCGGACGCGTTCAGGACGGAGTACAAGGAGCCGAGCAAGGTCGCGGCCGCCGCGATCTTGAAGCAGGCGGGGATCACCGTGCCGGTGCCGCTGACGGTCGGCTGGACGCCGACGGAGTACGGCACCGGCGCGAAGAACGAGGTGCTGGAGCTGAAGCGGCAGCTGGAGGCGTCGGGGCTGTTCAAGGTGACACTGCGGAGCGCGGAGTGGCCGCAGTACCAGCAAGCCACCCGGAACGGGGCGTACGACCTCTACCACGGCGGCTGGATCCCGAACTCCCCGGACGCGGACGACTACCTGGCTCCGTTCGTCCGGACCGGCGCTGTGTTCAACAACGGCTACCGGTCGGCGGCTGCTGCCGCGCTGCTGGACCAGGAGACGACCGAGCAGAACGGGCTCGAGCGCGATGAACTGCTCGGTCAGTTACAGGGAGTGCTCGCCAAGGACGCGCCGGTCATCCCGAGCTGGCAGGGACGGTTCACGGTGGTCGCCGGGAAGAACCTGGAGAACGTGGCGACGGCGCTGAATCCGCTGTCGTTCCTGTACCTGTCCGGACTCCGTCTGTAGTCACCGGCGTGACACAAAGATGCCATGACAGTAACGGTTGGCGAAGCGCCGGCGACCCTGGGTGCTACGGCGTGGTTTACTGCCGAATGTCCACGATACGGGACGATTTCCTGACGGTCACGATCGGGCAACGCAGCACTTTCCGCGTTTGACTCCGGCGTGTAATGGCGGCAGGTTAAGGCGGCAGCCATACCGGATTTCGTTCCGGTTCAACCGAATGAGGCAGGGGGAACCCACAGCGTGACTGCGCCACTCGAGGTCGAGCCCGGATCGTCGGCAGCTGAGCCGGAATCCGTACTCGCAGGCGTCGGCAAGATCGAAGGCCGGTCGCTGTGGCAGATCTCCTGGATCCGGCTGAAGCGCGACAAGGTCGCGATCGCCGGTGGGATCTTCGTGATCTTCCTGATCCTGGTCGCGATCTTCGCCCCGCTGATCTGCAAGCTGGTCGGGGTCACGCCGAACGACTTCCACCAGGACCTGGTCGACCCGTCGCTGCAGACGCCGATCGGGAAGTGGAACGGGATCAGCTGGGACCACCCGTTCGGGATCGAGCCGGTCAACGGCCGCGACATCTTCGCCCGGATCGTGTACGGCGCCCGGATCTCGCTGCTGATCGCGTTCCTGGCCACGCTGCTGGCGGTCACGATCGGCACCGTGATGGGCATCATCGCCGGCTACTTCGGCGGCGTGGTGGACACGCTGATCAGCCGCCTGATGGACATCTTCCTGGCCTTCCCGCTGGTGCTGTTCGCGCTGGCGCTGGTCGGTGCGCTGCCGGACAAGATGCTCGGGCTGAGCGGTAACCCGCTGCGGGTGGCGCTGATCGTCTTCATCATCGGCTTCTTCAGCTGGCCCTACATCGGCCGGATCATCCGCGGCCAGACGCTGTCGCTGCGGGAGCGGGAGTTCGTCGACGCGGCCCGCAGCCTGGGCGCGCGGCGCCCGTACATCCTGTTCACCGAGCTGCTGCCGAACCTGATCGCACCGATCCTGGTGTACGCGACGCTGCTGATCCCGACCAACGTGCTGTTCGAGGCGGGCCTGTCGTACCTGGGCGTCGGTGTCCGGCCGCCGGCGGCCAGCTGGGGCGACATGCTGTCGATCGCGGCGAACTGGTATCAGGTCGAGCCGCTCTACATGGTTCCGCCCGGGTTGGCCATCTTCGTCACGGTGCTGGCCTTCAACCTGTTCGGCGACGGGCTACGGGACGCCCTCGACCCCCGCTCGCGATAGGACTTCTCTCCAACCAGGGAGCCTGGCTCTCACGAAAAAAGGGGTGCAACAACAGATGAGATGGAATCGCATCACGACGGCAACAGCCGTCAGTGCGGCCGTCGCCTTGAGCCTGGTGGCTTGCGGGGGCAGTGACAGCGGCTCCGATTCGGGCGGCGGCACGAGCACGACGACCGCCGAGTACGACGCGGCCGTCAAGGGCATCTACAACCCGAGCGACAAAAAGGGTGGCACGCTCCGGATGGCCATCACCGAGAACTGGGACTCCCAGGATCCCGGTGACACGTACTACGGCCTGTCCTGGAACCTGGTGCGCAACTATGTCCGGCCGCTGATGGTGTTCAAGTCAGCTCCCGGCAAGGAGGGCGCGGAGGTCGTTCCGGACCTCGCCGAGGCAGCCGGTGTGCCGAGCAACGACGCCAAGACGTGGACCTACAAGATCCGCAAGGGCGTCAAGTTCGAGGACGGCACCGAGGTCAAGGCCAAGGACGTCAAGTACGCCGTCGCCCGCTCCCTGGACAAGGCGACCCTGCCGAGCGGCCCGACGTACTTCAACGACTTCCTGCTGGACGTGCCGCAGGGCTACAGCGTCTACAAGGACCCGACGCTGGCCGGTGTCGCCAAGGCGATCGAGACGCCGGACGACTACACCATCGTGTTCAACCTGAACAAGTCGTTCTCCGGCTTCGACTACTTCGCCCAGCTGCCGGCTACCGCGCCGGTGCCGCAGGCGAAGGACACCGGTGCGAAGTACAAGCTGCACCCGATCTCGACCGGCCCCTACAAGTTCGAGTCCAACGACCCGAACAAGGGCATGGCGCTGGTCCGCAACGACCAGTACGACCCGGCTACCGACCCGGACTCGGGCCGCAAGGCGCTGCCGGACAAGATCACCGTCGCGTTCAACGTGAACGGCCCCGACATCGACAACCGGCTGCAGGCCGGTGACCTCGATGTCGACATCGCCGGTACCGGTGTGCTGGCGGAGACCCAGGCCAAGATCCTGGCGAACCCGCAGCTGAAGTCGCACGCCGACAACGTGCCCGCGCCGCGGCTGAACTTCACCGTGTTCAACAGCGAGGTCAAGCCGCTGGACAACGTCGACTGCCGCAAGGCGATCCTGTACGCCGCCGACCACGAGGGCTACCAGCGCGCGTACGGCGGCCCGATCGGTGGCGACATCGCCACGAACCTGATGCCGCCGCTCGTCACCGGCTCGCAGAAGTTCGACGACTACGGCTTCGAGCAGGACAAGAACGGCAACGTCGACAAGGCCAAGGAAGCACTGACCAAGTGCGGCATGCCCACCGGTTTCAACACCAACATCGCCTACCGGGCGGACCGTCCGAAGGAGAAGGCGGTCGCGGAGTCGCTGCAGCAGTCGCTGAAGCGGGTCGGCATCAACCTGACGCCGAAGGGCTTCCCGACCGGTGACTACACCAAGCTGTACGCCGGCAAGCCGGACTACGCGAAGGCCAACGGCCTCGGCATGATCGTCTACAGCTGGGGTGCTGACTGGCCGGACGGCTTCGGCTTCCTGAGCCAGATCGTCGACAGCCGGGTCATCCGCGCCACCGGTGGTAACACCAACCTGGGCGTCCGGATCCCCGAGGTCGACCAGCTGATCGACCAGGCGCTGAAGGAGACCGACAAGGCGGCCCGCGAGAAGCTCTGGGTCGACGTCGACAAGAAGGTCATGGAGCAGGCCGCCGTACTGCCGGGCATCTGGGCCAAGGGCCTGCTGTACCGTCCGGACTCGCTGGCCAACGTCTACGTGAGCGACAGTCAGAACATGTACGACTACGCCGGTATCGGTCTGAAGTAGTCGACAGTTCTCCTGAGCTGCCCTGACCAATCATGATTCGCCAGCAGAGGTAGGTGAAGGCTGAGGGTGGCCGGTGATCCGCGGATCATCGGCCACCACGCCGAGCACGGTGTTCGCATATCTGGTCCGCCGGTTGTTGGGAGCAGTGGTCCTGCTCTTCATCGTCACGGCCGTCACGTTCTCGATCTTCTTCATGGTGCCCAAGCTCGCCGGCGCGTCAGCCGACGACCTGGCCTCCCGTTACGTCGGCAAGAGTGCGGGCGCGGAGCAGATCCATGAGACCGCAGTCAGGCTCGGCTTCACCGACCCCCTCTACGTGCAGTACGGCCGCTTCCTGAAGGGCCTGTTCGTCGGACAGGAGTACAACTACGGCCCGGCGACCGAGCACTGCCCGGCGCCCTGCTTCGGCTACTCCTTCTTGAATCAGCAGCCGGTCTGGCCGGATCTCGTCGACCGACTACCCGTGACCGCGTCGCTGGCCCTCGGCGCGGCCGTCATCTGGCTCATCACCGGCGTCGGCACCGGTATCGTCTCGGCGCTGAAACGCGGGTCGGTACTGGACCGATCACTCATGTCGGTGGCACTGGCCGGGGTGTCGCTGCCGATCTTCTTCACCGGCCTGCTGTCGCTGTCGATCTTCAGCTACGGCCTCGGCTGGACCGCTGAGGGCGGTACGAACCCGATGGACGCGTCGAATCCGCTCGAGTGGGCCTACGACCTGCTCCTGCCGTGGGTGACGCTCGCGTTCCTGTACGCCGCGGCGTACGCACGTCTCACCCGGGCCGGCATGCTCGAGACGATGAACGAGGACTTCGTCCGCACGGCCCGGTCCAAGGGCCTGACCGAGCGCCACGTGGTGATGAAACACGGCCTGCGGTCCGCGCTGACGCCGATCCTGACCATCTTCGGTCTCGATCTGGGGTTGTTGCTGGGCGGCGCGATCCTGACCGAGACGACGTTCTCGCTGCCGGGGATCGGCCAGTACGCCGTCATCGCGCTGCGGGCGAACGACCTGCCCAAGGTTCTCGGCGTGACGCTCATCGCCGCCTTCTTCATCGTGCTGGCGAACCTGATCGTCGACCTTCTGTACGCCGTCGTCGACCCGAGAGTGCGGATCTCGTGACCGAACCCCAAGACATTCAGGAGCCGCAGGACACCGTCCAGCGGATCGATCGCGGCGAAGCCTTTCTCGACGTCCGGGACCTCAAGGTGCACTTCCCGACCGACGACGGCGTGGTCAAGTCGGTCGACGGGGTCTCGTTCACGCTCGAGCGCGGCAAGACCCTCGGGATCGTGGGGGAGTCCGGCTCCGGCAAGAGTGTGACGAGCCTGTCGATCATGGGCCTGCACAAGCCGGGCGTCGCCACCATCACCGGTGAGATCTTCCTCGACGGGCAGGACCTGATCGCGTCCAGCCGGGAGGAGGTGCGCCGGCTGCGCGGCAAGCGGATGGCGATGATCTTCCAGGACCCGCTGTCCGCGATGCACCCGTTCTACACCGTCGGGCGCCAGATCATCGAGGCGTACCAGGTGCACAACAAGGTGAGCACCAAGGTCGCGCGCAAGCACGCGATCGAGATGCTCGACCGGGTCGGCATCCCGCAGCCGGACAAGCGCGTGGACGCCTACCCGCACGAGTTCTCCGGCGGTATGCGGCAGCGCGCGATGATCGCGATGGCGCTGTCCTGCGACCCCGACCTGCTGATCGCGGACGAGCCGACCACCGCGCTCGACGTGACCGTGCAGGCGCAGATCCTGGACCTGATCCGGGACCTGCAGCGCGAGTTCAACTCCGCCGTCATCATCATCACCCACGACCTCGGCGTGGTCGCCGAACTGGCTGACGACATCCAGGTGATGTACGCCGGCCGGGCGATCGAGTACAGCTCCGCGGAGGGCATCTTCGACCGGCCGCAGCACCCGTACACCTGGGGTCTGCTCGGCTCGATGCCGCGGATCGACCGGGAGCGCACCGAGCGGCTGATCCCGATCAAGGGCACGCCGCCGAGCCTGATCAACGTGCCGCAAGGCTGCGCGTTCAACCCGCGCTGCAACTACGCGCACCTGAACGGCGGCGCCAGCGAGACCGAGGTGCCCGAGTTGCTGGACATCGGCGACGGCCACCTGGTCGCGTGCCACCTCTCCCCGGAAGAGCGCAAGAAAGCGTGGGAGACCGACATCAAGCCGAAGCTGTGAACGGGACGACGACTGTGACGACTGTGAAACCTGGGAACATCGACCCCGCCAACGTCCCGGGTGTCATCGAGCCCAAGATCGGCGAGGAACTGCTCTCGGTCACCGGCCTGGTGAAGCACTTCCCGATTCGCAAGGGCCTGCTGCAGCGTCAGACCGGCGCCGTCCAGGCGGTCGACGGCCTGACCTTCAACGTGACCCGCGGCGAGACGCTGTCGCTGGTGGGGGAGTCGGGCTGCGGCAAGACGACCACCGGCCGGCTGCTCACCCGGCTGCTGGAACCGACCGGGGGCCAGGTCGTCTTCGAGGGCAGGGACATCAGCCACCTCAGCGAGGGCAAGATGCGTCCGCTGCGGCGTGACGTGCAGATGATCTTCCAGGACCCGTACGGCTCGCTGAACCCGCGGCACACCGTCGGCAAGATCGTCGGTGCGCCGTTCAAGCTGCAGAACGTGAAGACCGAGCAGGGCACGAAGAAGTCCGTGCAGGAACTGCTCGAGCTGGTCGGCCTCAGCCCGGAGCACTACAACCGCTACCCGCACGAGTTCTCCGGCGGTCAGCGGCAGCGCATCGGTATCGCCCGGACGCTCGCGCTCCGGCCGAAGCTGATCGTCGCCGACGAGCCGGTGTCCGCGCTGGACGTGTCGATCCAGGCGCAGGTGGTGAACCTGCTCGAGGATCTGCAGAGCGAGTTCGACCTGACGTACGTGATGATCGCCCACGACCTGTCCGTCGTACGGCACGTCTCGGACCGGGTCGCGGTGATGTACCTGGGCAAGATCGTCGAGCTGGCCGACCGGGTCGACCTGTACGAGAACCCGATGCACCCGTACACGGTGGCGCTGCTCTCGGCGGTCCCGATCCCGGACACCAAGCGGAAGGGCAAGCAGGAGCGGATCCGGTTGCAGGGTGACGTACCCAGCCCGATCAACCCGCCGCCCGCCTGCCGCTTCCACACCCGCTGCTGGAAGGCCCAGGAGATCTGCAAGACCACCGAGCCGCCCCTCCTTCAGCTGGCCCCCGGCCACCAGGCCGCCTGCCACTTCCCGGAGAACCAGCCCGCGGACAGGCCGGTGGCCCCGGCCCCCAGCCCGGACACCGAGCCAGCCTGATTCACCACCACCACCACGTCCGAAGACCTGAGAGGCCTGACCCACAGTTCTTCGGACGTTGTGCTGCTGGGCCCTTCTCGGTACCGTTGGCGGTACCAAAGTGGTACCATGATCTCATGGCTGTGAACCTGAGACTTGCACCGGAGTTGGCGTCGGCGCTGCAAGCGGAGGCTGAGCGTACGGGGCGCTCGCAACAGGAGATACTTCGTGAGGCGGTGGCTCGGCATCTCCATCTGGTCGATGACAGTCGACCTGGTTCCGACCGGGAGGCGGCCCGGGCGAGCCAGGTGGTGCGGCCGGCGCGGGTGGCCTATCGCCGGGTGAGGCCGCGGTTGAGGTTGCCGAAGGGGACCAGCAGTCTTGACCTGTTCGATCGAGACGACCGCCTCTGATGCGGGTCTATGTCGACAGCAGTGCACTGATCAAGCGGGTGATCGTGGAGCACGAGTCCGATGAATTGGTCGACTTCTTGGATGAGCGTTACCAGCAGGCTGACCTCCTCGCCTCATCGTCACTGGCGTGGGTCGAGGTGTCACGTGCGGTGCTGGCGAGAGCCAAGTCCGCCGCGACCGCCGGCGAGCTGATCGAGGCGGCAATGTCCGGGATCGATGAGCGATCGATGTCAGCGGATGTCGTTAGCGTCGCGCGGCGGGTCGAGCCGTTGATACTCCGGAGCCTTGACGTCATTCACCTTGCTACGGCAGTGCTGATCGATGCCGACGTCGTCGTCACCTACGACGACCGATTGGCCGACGCCTGCCGACGCAACGCCCTGGCCGTCCTCTCACCTGGACGAGGCTGATCCATCCCTGAGCCGGTGCGTGCGTACGACGCTCTCGCAATACGAGAGTTAAGGGTGACGGTGACGGTGACGTCGAGGCGGTCGAGGTCTTCGGGCCGAAGACGTCCGGCTCGTACGGGCGTTGCGGTCCGTACGGCGCCGGGTCGGGCAGTCATGAGCCGGAGATCAGCATCAGGACGGCCAGGAGTGCGGGTGCAAGCACGGGGTGCTTCCTTCAGCTGGGTCGGTCTGACCCAGCCAAGCGAGCCCGAACGAAAGGCTACCGACAACCGCTGCCGGATGACCTGTTCCTGCCAGGTCCTTGGGCGAAGTCCTAGGCTCGGGGGCATGGGGTCGATGCTGGACCATCTGGTGTTCGCCAGCCGGGACCTCGCGGGTGCTGTGGAGCGGTTTGCTGCTGCCACGGGGGTGGAGCCGGTTGAGGGTGGGCGGCATGAGGGGCGGGGGACCCGGAACTACCTGGTGGGGTTGGGGGATACGGCGTACCTCGAGATCATCGGGCCGGATGTGGAGCGGCCGGGGGTGGAGGCGGCGCCGTTCGGGATCGACGAGCTGGACGGGGACAGGCTGGTCACCTGGGCGGTGCGGCCGGAGGACATCGAGGCCGCGGTGGTGGTGGCGAAGGAGGCGGGGGCGGATCTCGGCCCGATCCTGCCGATGAGCCGGCGGACGCCGGCGGGGGACGTGCTGAGCTGGCGGCTGGCGACGACGTACCCGGCGCCGTACGACGGGATCGTGCCGTTCCTGATCGATTGGGGCTCGAGCCGGCATCCGGCCGGGTCCGGGCTGCCCTCGGTCGAGTTGCTCGACTTCGGGGCGACGCATCCGCGGCCCGACGAGGTTTCCGCCGTACTGGCGGCGCTGGACGTCGCCCTGCCGGTCACTTCCGGCGAGCCTGGATTGCACGCGACGGTCCGCGGTCCGGGAGGTACCTGCTTGCTGCGGTGAGATCACTGAGTGTCGCAGCCGGGAGCCGCGTTCGTCGCGTTCGACAATGTCGAACGACGAGCGTTGTGCCGCCTCCCGATCGCTCCTAGATTCCAGCCAGCCGTGGTCGTCACGGCGTGGAAGGGAGGCTAGGCATGGCTACGACCGAAGCGGTCAAAGCAAGAACCCTTCTGGGGGAGTGTTCCGCCGAGTTCGCCGGAACGTTCATCCTGATCCTGTTCGGCGTGGGTGTGGTGGCACAAGTGGTGGCCGGGGGGATCGGGGATCACGACTCGATCGCATGGGCCTGGGGTATCGGTGTGACGATGGGTGTGTACGTCTCGGCCCGGGTCAGCGGCGCTCACATCAATCCCGCGGTGACGATCGCCCTGGCGGCCTTCCGCGGGTTCGCCTGGAAAAAGGTGCTGCCGTACATCGGCGCACAGTTCCTCGGCGCGTTCGCGGCGGCTCTGGTGGTCCGCTGGAACTACTCCGAGGTCCTGCAGAAGTTCGACCCCGGCCTGACCATCAAGAGTCAGGGCGTGTTCTCCACCCTGCCGGGCAACGGCTCGGTGGAGCTCGGGGTCGGCATGTGGGGCGGATTCCTGGACCAGATCATCGGTACGGCGATCCTCATGATGGTCATCCTGGCCATCGTCGACCTGCGCAACACCGCTCCCATGGCGAACCTCGGCCCGTTCATGATCGGCCTGCTGGTCGTCGGGATCGGGATGGCCTGGGGAACTCTGGCGGGCTACGCGATCAACCCGGCGCGTGACTTCGGGCCGCGGCTCGCGTCCTACCTGACCGGCTACGGGGGAGCATTCAAGGACCAGTTCGGGGATCCCTATTTCTGGGTCCCGATCGTGGGACCGATCATCGGGGCACTCATCGGCGCGTTCCTCTACGACCTGCTGGTCGGCCGGAACCTGCCGGTCGGCGACGAGGACGAGGAGCCGGGACGGGTCCCCGAGGAGGAGACGACAGCATGAACCACCGCAGCACAGCGCAGTGTGAGGAGAGGACTTTCCATGGCTGACTTCGTCGGTGCCGTCGACCAGGGCACCACGAGCACCCGTTTCATGATCTTCGACCACTCGGGCAACGAGGTGGGGATCCACCAGCTGGAGCACGAGCAGATCCTGCCGCAGGCCGGCTGGGTCGAGCACAACCCGGTGGAGATCTGGGAGCGGACCAGTTCGGTGGTCCGGACCGCGATGAACGCGAGGGGCCTGCAGGCCAGCGACCTGGCGGCGCTCGGCATCACCAACCAGCGTGAGACGGCGGTGGTGTGGAACCGGAGGACAGGACGGCCGTACTACAACGCGATCGTCTGGCAGGACACCCGGACCGACCGGATCGCCTCCGCCCTCGAACGCGAGGGCAAGGGGGACGTGATCCGGCAGAAGGCCGGTCTGCCGCCGGCGACGTACTTCTCGGCCGGCAAGGTGCAGTGGATCCTGGAGAACGTCGACGGGGTCCGCGCGGCGGCCGAGGCCGGTGACGCCGTCTTCGGCAACACCGACACCTGGCTGTTGTGGAACCTGACCGGCGGCGTCGACGGCGGTGTGCACATCACCGACGTGACGAACGCCAGCCGGACGATGCTGATGAACCTGGAGACGCTCGACTGGGACGACGAGCTGATCTCGTTCTTCAACATCCCGCGGCAGATGCTGCCGGAGATCCGTCCGTCGTCGGACCCGAACAAGTACGGCGAGACGCTGGCGAACGGACCGGTGGGCGGCGTGGTGCCGCTGACCGGCGACCTCGGCGACCAGCAGGCGGCGACCGTCGGTCAGGTCTGCTTCAACCCGGGCGAGGCCAAGAACACCTACGGCACCGGCAACTTCATGCTGCTGAACACCGGTACCGAGCTGGTCCGGTCGAAGGCCGGCCTGCTCAGCACGATGTGCTACAAGTTCGGCGACGAGGCACCGGTCTACGCGCTCGAGGGCTCGATCGCGGTGACCGGGTCGGCGGTCCAGTGGCTGCGGGACCAGCTCGGCATCATCTCCGGTGCGAGTGAGACCGAGACGCTGGCCCGGCAGGTCGAGGACAACGGCGGCGTGTACTTCGTACCCGCGTTCTCCGGCCTGTTCGCGCCGTACTGGCGTTCCGACGCCCGGGGCGCGATCGTCGGGCTGTCCCGGTTCAACACCAACGCTCACCTGGCCCGAGCAACACTGGAAGCGATCTGCTACCAGAGCAAGGACGTCGCCGACGCGATGGAGAAGGACTCCGGGGTGAAGCTCGAGGTTCTCAAGGTGGATGGTGGTGTCACTGCGAACGAACTCTGCATGCAGATGCAGGCCGACATCCTCGGCGTCTCGGTGAGCAAGCCGGTCGTCGCGGAGACCACCGCGCTGGGGGCGGCGTACGCGGCCGGCCTGGCCGTCGGCTTCTGGAAGAACACCGACGAGCTGGTGCAGAACTGGAACGAGGCCAAGCGGTGGGAGCCGCAGTGGAACGACGAGCAGCGGGCCCAGGGGTACGCCGGGTGGCAGAAGGCCGTCCAGCGAACGCTTGACTGGGTCGACGTCGACTAGTTGACGAGTAACGAAATCGGAAGGAAAGACACAGTGGGCGCAGTGGCTCTGTCACCGCAAGCGAGGACCGACGCCATCGACGCGATGGCCGATGGACGGGAACTGGACGTCCTGGTGATCGGTGGCGGGGTGGTCGGCACCGGCTCGGCCCTCGACGCCGCGACCCGGGGCCTGACCACCGGACTGCTGGAGGCTCGTGACTTCGCGAGCGGTACCTCCAGCCGGTCCAGCAAGTTGATGCACGGTGGCCTGCGCTACCTGGAGATGCTCGACTTCCGATTGGTGCACGAGGCGTTGCAGGAGCGCGGGCTGCTCCTGCAACGCCTGGCACCACACCTGGTGAAGCCGGTGCCGTTCCTCTACCCGCTCCAGCACCGCTGGTGGGAGCGGTTCTACGCCGGCGCCGGCGTCGCCCTGTACGACGGTATGGCCGTCAGCTCCGGCCACGGCGCCGGACTCCCGATCCACCGGCACCTGACTCGGCGCGGCGCGATGCGGCTGGTGCCGAGCCTGAAGAAGTCGGCCCTGGTCGGCGCGATCCAGTACTACGACGCCCAGGTCGACGACGCCCGGCACACGATGGAGCTCGCCCGTACGGCGGCGTCGTACGGCGCTCATGTCGCGAACCGGGTCAAGGTCACCGGCTTCCTGCGGCAGGGCGAGCGGGTGACCGGGGTGCAGGCGAAGGACCTGGAGAGCGGCCGCGAGTTCGAGG
The DNA here is from genome assembly GCA_963748245.1 of uncultured Actinomycetota bacterium. Classification (GTDB taxonomy): domain Bacteria; phylum Actinomycetota; class Actinomycetes; order Propionibacteriales; family Kribbellaceae; genus Kribbella. The sequence goes on from CAVVIA010000001.1 coordinate 1,098,356, forward strand.
TCCGGGCCAAGCAGGTCGTGAACGCGACCGGGGTGTGGACCGACGACACCCAGGCGATGGTCGGCGAGCGGGGTCAGTACCACGTCCGCGCGTCGAAGGGGATCCACCTGGTCGTGCCGAAGGACCGGATCCAGTCCAGCACCGGAATGATCCTGCGGACCGAGAAGTCGGTGCTGTTCATCATCCCGTGGGGCCGGCACTGGCTGATCGGCACCACGGACACGGAGTGGAACCTGGACAAGGCGCACCCGGCCGCGACCAGCAGGGACATCGAGTACCTGCTCGACCACGTCAACGCGGTCCTCACCACCCCGTTGACGCGCGAGGACGTCGAGGGCGTGTTCGCCGGCCTGCGCCCGCTGCTGGCCGGTGAGTCGGAGAGTACGTCGAAGCTGTCCCGCGAGCACGTGGTCGCGCACGCGGCGCCGGGTCTGGTGGTGGTTGCCGGTGGCAAGTACACGACGTACCGGGTGATGGCCAAGGACGCGATCGACGCGGTCGCGAACGCTCTCGACGGCCGGGTGCCGAAGTGCACCACCAAGGACATCCCGCTGGTCGGCGCCGACGGCTACCACGCGCTCTGGAACCAGCGGCACCTGATCGCCCAGCGCTCCGGCCTGCACGTGGCCCGGATCGAGCACCTGCTCAACCGGTACGGCGCCCTGATCGGCGAAGTACTGCAACTCGTCGAGGAGGACCCGTCGCTCGGTGAGCAACTCCCCGGCACGCAGGACTACCTGAAGGCCGAGATCGTGTACGGCGCCAAGGCCGAGGGCGCCCGTCATCTCGACGACATCCTGGCCCGCCGGACCCGGATCTCGATCGAGGCCTGGGACCGCGGTGTCGGTGCCGCCGAGGCCGCGGCCCGCCTGGTGGCCCCGATCCTCGGCTGGAACGAGGCGACGATCGAGCGCGAGGTCTCGTTCTACGTCCGCCGGGTCCAGTCCGAGCGCGACTCGCAGGACCAGCCCGACGACGAGTCCGCCGACAAGGTCCGCCTCGGCGCCCCCGACATCGTCTCCCCGGCCTGACATCTGGACGCTGTCGTCCTCCCGTGGCTTACTCGAAAGTGGGGTGAGCCAGGGGAGGATTCATGGCGGAATCGGGGCTGGACGCAACAAGCAGACAGTGGCGGACGATGTCCGTCGGCACCGGGATCGCCGGCCTGGCCGGGTTCGTCCTGTTGGCGGCCAGTCAGGCGTTGGTGCAGACAGGCGGGGGTGAGCCGGCGTTCGATGCGCCCGGCCAGGAGATCCTGCGCTTCTTCGAGACGCGGAACGACACGCTGTACCCGATCGGCTCGTTCCTCGGGCTGATCGCCGTACTGGCGTTGCTCTGGTTCTTCGCCGGATTCTCGGCGGTGCTCCGGTCCGCCGAGGGACCCCCTGCCTGGCGTTCGGTCGCGGCCTTCGGGTCGGGGCTTGCCTGCGTGGTCCTGGTGCTGCGGCCGGGGTGGGATCTCGCGGGCTTCCGGGTCGACGAGGGTGTGGATCCGCAGCTCGCCCGGTTCGCGTACGACGACGGCAACCTCGGCTTCGCCAACGCATGGCTCGCGCTGGCCAGTTTCCTGTTCGCCGCGGGCTGGATCATCGTCTCGTCGCGCGCCCTGCCGGCCTGGCTCGGTTGGGTCGCCCTGGTGGCGGCCGCCGGATTCCTCGTCGGCCGCGCGTTCTGGACGACCTCGATCTGGCTGATCCCGTATGCGCTCTACTGGCTGTGGACCATCGTCGTCAGTGTTCAGTTGCTGCGAGGACGGTGGCGATCAGGGCCGTCCCAGGGGCGGTTCGACCGCCTGGGCCGGGGGATGGAGTGACCTCCGCGGCCTCGAGCGCGTCGCCACACTCCGAGCAGCAGACAGTTGCCGTGGTCACCTTTCCGCAGGTGTCGTGGGTGAAGCGGATCGGCTGACCGGCCGGCGGGGTCGCGTGGCGGTCGCCCCATGCGGTGAGGGCCAGCAGGATCGGTACCAGCTCGCGCCCGGCCTCGGTCAGCTCGTAGGTGTAGCGGACCGGACTCTCCTGGTACGGCGTCCGCGCGACGAGCCCGCCGTCCATCAGCGTGCCGAGCCGGTCGGTGAGCAGGTTGCGGGAGATGCCGAGATCCGTGACGAGCTGGTCGAACCGGTCGAGGCCGAGGTAGAGGTCGCGCAGGACGAGCGGAGTCCACCAGTCGCCGATCACTTCCAGCGACTGGGCGAGCGAGCAGTGCATCGAGGCGAAGCTGGTGTTCCGCATCTCACCATCGTAGTCAGTTGCGTCATTGAACTCACTGTCTCTAGTCTCGTCGGTGACGAGAGGGGACTTCATGTACCACCGGTTCGTGGCGACGCAGGTGCGGAAGGCGTTCGCCGAGATCAGTGCGGGCAACTGGGAGGCGATGGTGGCCGGGATGGCGCCGTCCTTCACCTACCGGTTCTACGGCGACCACGCCCTGTCGGGTGAGCGGCACACGCATGATGCGTTGCGGCGGTGGTGGGAGCGGTGCTTCCGGCTCTTGCCCAACACCCGGTTCGAGGTGCAGGACGTGCTGGTCGCGGGCTGGCCGTGGGACACCCGGGTCGCCACCGCGGTCACCGTCGACGTCGGTGTCGCGGACGGCTCTCGCTATCAGAACGTCGTACACCAGTTCCTGCGGATGAAGTGGGGCAAGATCACCGAGGTCCGCACGCTGGAGGACACCGCTGTCCTGCAGGCGACCCTCGACCGGCTGGCCGCCGCGGGCTTCGAGGAGGCCCACGCCGCACCGATCACGGACTAGCGGGCTTGCGCTATTCCTCCGGCCGGATCCAGTTGAACGTGCGCTGGACGGCGGCCTTCCAGTTCTCGTACTCGGCTGCGCGCCGGCGCGGGTCCATGTGTGGATGCCATTGGCCGGCGCGGTGCCAGTTGCTCCGCAGTCCTTCCAGGTCCGGCCAGTAGCCGACCGCGAGGCCGGCCGCGTAGGCGGCACCCAGTGACACCGTCTCGGTCACCATCGGGCGCACCACCCGGACGTCGAGCAGATCGGCGAGGAATTGCATCAGGAGATTGTTCGCCGTCATTCCGCCGTCGACCTTCAATGCGGTCAGCGCGATCCCGGAGTCGGCATTCATCGCGTCGACCACTTCGAGGGTCTGGAATCCGGTCGCCTCCAGCACCGCCCGGGCGAGATGGCCTTTGGTGATGTAGCCGGTCAACCCGGCGATCACACCGCGCGCCTCACTGCGCCAGTGCGGCGCGAACAGTCCCGAGAACGCGGGCACGATGTACGCGCCGCCGTTGTCCTCGACGGTCCGCGCCAGCGTCTCGATCTCGGCCGCCGTATGGATCAGCCCGAGCCCGTCGCGGAACCACTGCACCAGCGACCCGGTCACGGCCATCGAGCCTTCCAGCGCGTACGACGCCGGCTCGTCGCCGATCTGGTACGCGACAGTGGTCAGCATGCCGTGCTTCGACCGGACGATCTCGTGGCCGGTGTGCAGCAGCAGGAACGAACCGGTGCCGTAGGTGCACTTCGCCTCGCCCGCACTGAAACAGGTCTGCCCGAACAGCGCGGCCTGCTGATCGCCGAGCGCGGCCCCGATCCGTACCCCGGGCAGCACCTCCGTCGCGGTCCCGAACACGCCCGACGACGGGCGGATCTCCGGCAGGATCGCCCGCGGTACGTCGAACGCCTCCAGCAGCGTGTCGTCCCACTCCAGCGTCTCGATGTTCATCAGCATCGTGCGGCTGGCATTCGTCACGTCGGTGACGTGCAGGCCGCCGTTCACGCCGCCGGTGAAGTTCCAGATCAGCCAGGACTCCATCGTGCCGAACAGCACTTCGCCGCGGAGGGCGCGCGCCCGCAGTCCGGGCGTGTGGTCGAGCATCCAGCGGATCCTCGGCGCGGAGAAGTACGTCGTCAGCGGCAGACCACACAGATCCGCGAACCGGTCCGGGCCCTCGTCGCCGGCCAGCTCGGTCACCAGGCGGTCGGTCCGGGTGTCCTGCCAGACCACCGCGTGGCCGATCGGCTGGCCGGTCCGGCGGTCCCAGAGCAGGCTGGTCTCCCGCTGATTGGCGATGCCGATGGCAACGACCTGGGACGGGTCGGCCCCGATCTGCCGAACCGCGGCCGGGACCACCCGGGTCACGTTCCGCCAGATCTCGGTCGCGTCGTGCTCGACCCAGCCCGGCCGCGGGAACAACTGCGGGTGCTCCCGCTGCGCCACCGAGACCAGCCGCCCGCGCCGGTCGAACAGGATGCACCGGGTCGAGTTCGTCCCCTGGTCCACCGCCGCCACGTACTGCTCAGCCATGTCTCCACCCCCGTCGAAACATCAGCTGTCCTCCCGCAGGTCGCGACCGATGGCTTCGGCAGTGGCCAGGACCATGCTGACCAGGTCCGGGCGATGGCGCAGCCGGCTGTCGCAGATCCGCTCGATCCGGCCGGTCATCCCGACCGCCCCGACGACGAGTCCGCCGAGCCCCCGGATCGGCGCCGCGATACTGGCCAGCTCGACGATGTACTCCTCGAACTCCGCGGCCCAGCCCTTGGCCCGGACCGCTGCGAGTTCCTCGGCCAGCCGGGCCGGGTCGACGATCGTCCTGGTCGTGTACGCCTCCAGAGTCCGGGGGCGGGCGGCTCCACTGGTGTCGAACGCCAGCACGGCCTTGCCGAGTGCGCACGCGTGCGCCGGGAGCGTCGTACCGACGTCGAGGTCCTGGTCGCTGTCGTCGGGGCGGAAGACGTGGTGGACGACCACGACCTTGCCTTCGACGAGACGGCCGACACGAACGACCTCGCCGCTGCGGGAGGCGAGTGAGTCGGCCCAGTTGATCGCGCGGCTGCGCAGCTCGTTGGGATCGAGGTAGGTCTCACCGAGCCGGCCGAAGGCGTCGCTCAGGTGATAGTGCGCGCCGCTGTGGTCCTGTTCGACGAACCCGACCTGGTGCAAGGTCCGCAGGATTCCGTGCACGGTCGGCTTGGCCAGACCCAGCGCGTTGCTGAGGTCGGCGACCCCCAGTCCGTTCGGCGCGGTCGCGAGCAATCGCAGCACAGCGGCAGCCCGCTCGATGGACTGCACAGTGCCCGGCACACCGGCAGGCTATCTGTGATTCCTTCGTATTTCTTCACTTCGGTGTGCGCTCGGCTCTACTCCGTGGCGATCGCTTGCAGGACATCCAGCCGCGCGGCCCGGCGGGACGGCCACACCGCGGCGAGCACGCCGACCACACCGGCAAGCAGTACGGCGGCCAGCAGTTGCAGCACCGGGATGTCGAGCACGCTCAGACCGTTGTCGACCATCACCCGCTGCACCGACGCCGCGAACACGACCCCGATCACCAGCCCCAGCAACGCGCCGAGCAGCGAGATCGCGATCGACTCCACCCGCAGCATCCGGCTGAGTTGCGGCCGGTCCATCCCGATCGCGCGGAGCAGACCGATCTCGCGGGTCCGCTCGACCACGGCGAGGGCGAGCGTGTTCACGATGCCGAGGATCGCGATCAGGACCGCCAGCGCGAGCAGCATCCCGATCACGCCGAGCGCGACGTTGACCGGCCCGCGGGCGTCGGCGACGTACGCCTCCTGGTCGCGGACCCGGATCGTCGGGTAGTCCTTCAGCTCACCGAGGATCGCCTGCCCGGCCTGTGCGGCGCCGGTGCTCTGGGCAACGTCGACGTACAGCAGCGAATCGGCCGGGGCACCGCCGATCGCGTCGTACGTCGGCAGCGAGACGACGATCGCGTTGAGCTGGCGGTTCGGGGCGAGGATGCCGGCGACGGTGAGGCGGTGTTTGCCGGTGGTCGTGGTCAGGTCGAACGTCTTGCCGGCCGACAGGCCGAGGGTCTTGGCCAGAGTGCGGGGGAGGAGCGCCTGACCTGCGCCGAGTCCGTCGAGCGACCCGGACTCGACCTTCGCCGTGATCGGGCCGTCGAGCGTCCCATCGCTGACGCCGCTGATCCGGACGGCGGTGTCGCCGACCTTGGCCGGCTGCTGGCGGACCCGGTGCACGGACTCGACCCCGGACACCTTGGCGATCCGGTCGGCGACCTGCGGGCTGAAGGTGGCCGGGTCGTCGGAGCTGACGACGACTTCCGACGTACCGATCGCGTCGGTGATGTTCTGCTCGATCGACGCCTTGGCCGAGGCGGCGGTGACGATCAGGCCGCTGATCAGGGCGACCGAGATCATCAGCGCCGACGCGGTGGCCGACGTACGACGGGGATTCCGCTCGGCGTTCCGACGGCCGAGCGTAATCGGCGCCTTGCGACCCAACGGCCACATCAGGGCGCGTACGGCGTACCGGCTGACGAGCGGACTGGTCATCACGACGCCGAGCAGCGTGATCGCGGCGGCGAACACCAGGAGGACCGCACCGGTCAGGCCACTGGCCTGCACACCGATCAGGTACAGCACGACCGCCATCAGCAGCATGAATCCGCCGATGAGCAGCCGGATCAGCATGGACCGCTCGGGCAGGGCGACGTCGTCACGCAGCGCGGCCATCGGCGGGAGCTTCCCCGCCCGCCGGGCCGCCGGGTACGCCGCGGCGACCGTGACGCCGATGCCGATCAGGTAGCACGCGACGACCGTGCCCATCCCGATCTGGAGCGACGCGTTGGGGATAGCGAGGTCGACCCACTGGTAGACGGCGCGGATACCCGCGGCCACGCCGATTCCCAGCAACAGACCGAGCGTGGAGCCGACCGCGCCGATCACCAGCGCCTCGATCAGAACCGTGGTGGTCACCTGCCCGCGGGATGCGCCGATCGCGCGGAGCATGGCGAGCTCACGGGACCGCTGCGCAACGAGCATCGAGAACGTGTTGACGATCAGGAACGCGCCGACGAACAGCGCCAGCCCGGCGAACAACATCAGCACGGTGCTGTAGCCGCCGAACGCGTCGTCGAGCGCGTTCTCGCCGTCGGCGGCGACCTGCGCGGCAGTCCGGACCGTCACGGTGTCACCGACGGTCTTGGCGATGGCCTGGCTGACGGTGCCCGGGTCGGATCCGGGCGTGAGGGCGACGCCGACCGAGGTCCAGCCGGGTTCGCCGAGGAGGAGTAGTTGGGCGGTCGCCGGATCGAAGGTGACGAGCGGTGCGCCGGCCGCCACGCCGGACACGGTCGGGGTGGTGATCGCGGTCAGTTCGGCGGTGACGGCCTTCGTCGCGGTGACCACGCGGACCTGGTCGCCGACGACGTACCCCTCGCGCGTCGCGGTCGACTGGTCGAGGGCCAGCTCGGACGCACCCCACGGCGGTTTCCCGTCGAGGAGCCGGAACGGTGCCGTCCGGATGTCCCGCGGCCACGCGCCGCCGTACGTCGGCAGGCCGTAGGTCTCGGTCGGCTTCCCGTCCGCGGCGAGGATCTGGACGTCGCTGACCAGCAACTCCGGGTTGGCGCCGGCCACACCCGGTACGGCGGCGATGCGCTCGACCACGTCGGAGGTGAAGGTCGCGGGCCGGCCGGATCGGACACCGACCGGGTCGACCGGGGTGACGGTGATGTCCGCCGTACTGCTGGAGAAGTTCTTCTTCAACGCGGCCGACAGGGTGTCGGTGAAGACCAGCGCGCCGCCGACGAACGCGATCCCGAGCAGCACCGCGACCGTGCACAACACGAACCGCAACCGGTGCGCGAGAACCGACCGGAGGCCGAGCTTGAGCATCAGCCTGCCGCTGCCGCGGTCGCGTCGAGCTGCTTCATCGTGTCGAGCACGGTCTCGGCCGTCGGGTCGAGCAGCTCGGAGCTCAGCCGGCCGTCGGCGAGGAAGAGGACGCGGTCGGCGTACGACGCGGCGGTCGGGTCGTGGGTGACCATCACGACGGTCTGGCCGAAGTCGCGGACGGAGCGATGCAGGAAGGCGAGTACGTCGGCCGACGATCGCGAGTCGAGGTTGCCGGTCGGTTCGTCGGCGAACACCACGTCCGGCCGGGAGACGAGGGCGCGGGCGGCGGCGACGCGCTGCTGCTGACCGCCGGAGAGCTCGGAGGGCTTGTGGCCGAGGCGGTCCTTCAGGCCGATCGTGTCGATGACGGTGTCGAGCCACTCCTGGTCCGGCGTGCGGCCGGCCAGGTCGAGCGGGAGCGTGATGTTCTCCAGCGCGGTCAGGGTCGGGACCAGGTTGAACGCCTGGAACACGAACCCGATCCGGTCGCGGCGCAGGTGGGTCAGCTGCTTCTCCGGCAGCCGGGTGATGTCGAGATCGCCGATGAACACCTGCCCGTCACTGGGCTTGTCCAGCCCGGCCAGACAGTGCAGCAGGGTCGACTTCCCGGAGCCCGAGGGACCCATGATCGCGGTGAACCGGCCCTGACCGAACTCGGCGCTCACCTCGGCCAACGCATCCACCTGCGTCGGCCCGCCGCCGTACCGCTTCCACAACCCCACAGCCCGCACCGCCACACTCATGCGACGAACCTTATGGGTACGGGGTTCCTCAGCCGTCGACGCCTACGAGGTCTACTCCGGCGGATTCGGCGGCGACCTCCTCGACCGAGCGGGTCGGGAGCGGTGGCGGCGTACCTCCCCAGGCCGGGCAGAGGGGTTTGTGATCACACCACTCGCACAGCGGACCCGGACTCGGGCGCCAGTCGCCGGACTCGAGCGCCCGGGTGATCGCCATCCACAGCGCCGAGACCTTGCGTTCACAAGCGCGCAGATCGGCCTCGTCGGGGACGTAGCGGACGATCTCGCCGTTGCCGAGGTAGACCAGTTGCAGCATCGCCGGTACGACGCCGCGCAGCCGCCACAGCACCAGCGCGTAGAACTTCATCTGGAACAACGCCTTCGCCTCGAAGAACTCCGACGGCGAGCGACCCGTCTTGTAGTCGACCACGCGGATCTCGCCGGTCGGTGCGACATCGAGCCGGTCCACATAGCCCCGCAGGACCAGACCTGAGTCCAGCGCGGTCTCGACGTACAACTCCCGCTCGGCGGGCTCCAGCGCGTTCGGGTCCTCCAAGGTGAAGTATTTGCCGAGCAGTTGGTGCGCCTCGGCCAGCCACTTGGCCAGCTCCTCGCCACTCGCGTCCTCGGCGAACAGCTCCGCCACCTCGGGCTCCGCGGCGAGCACCTGCTGCCACTGCGGCTCCAGCATCTCCGCCGCGTGCTCCAATGTCCGCTGACCGCGCGGCAGATCGAACAAACGCTCCAGTACGCCGTGCACGACCGTGCCGCGGACCGCGGCGGCCGACGGCTTCTCCGGCAGCCGGTCGATCACGCGGAAGCGGTACTTGAGCGGGCAGCTCATGAAGTCAGCGGCCCGCGACGGCGACAACGCCCCGCGCGGATGGCCGTGCACATCGGCTTCAGCTGCAACACTCATGCCTGAACCCTAGGCGAGCCCACCGACACTTCGCGTGCACCCACGCAGGGCCTGTGGAAAACCGGTCGCACGTTCCCAGCAAACTCACAGCGGACTTTCGGCGAACCATCGGCTCGGGTTGCCAGGCTGGTGCCAACACCACCGGCAAGGAGCCTCTGATGACCCGTCCGCAGAAACCGCCCCGCGAACACGACCTGGGCCTGGAATACGACCTCGGCACGCTGCAGCGACGGAGGTTCCTCGGCCTGTTCGCCGGCGCGGGCCTCGCCGTCGTGGCCGGCTGCTCGACCGACAACGCCATAGACTCGACGACCAGCGGTACGACGACCGCCACGTCGAGCACCCCGAGCGCCACGACCAGTACGACGACCGGCACCACCGACGTGGACGAGATCCCGCAGGAGACGGCCGGCCCGTACCCGGGTGACGGCTCGAACGGGCCGAACGTGCTGACCGAGTCCGGCATCGTCCGCAAGGACATCACCAAGTCCTTCGGCTCCGCCTCGGGCGTCGCGGCCGGCGTACCGCTGACCGTCGAACTCACCATCCTGGATGCCGACAAGGACACGCCCCTGGCGGGCGCGGCCGTCTACCTGTGGCACTGCGACGCGGAGGGCCGCTACTCCCTCTACTCCGACGGTGTCACCGACGAGAACTACCTTCGCGGCGTCCAGGCGGCCGACGCGAACGGCAAGGTCACCTTCACCTCGATCTTCCCGGCCGCTTACATGGGCCGCTGGCCGCACATCCACTTCGAGGTGTACTCGAGCCTGACCGAGGCGACCGCCGCCGGAAAGATCAGCGCGACCTCACAGCTGGCCTTCCCGGAGGACGTCTGCACCACCGTCTACGCCACCGACGGCTACGACGGCAGCGCGCAGAACATGCAGCAGACATCGCTGGAGGATGACAACGTGTTCGGCGACGACAACGGCGTACACCAGCTCGCCACGGTCACCGGGGCCGTCGGCAGCGGGTACGTCGCCAAACTCGCCGTCGGCGTTTGACGTGGGTAGGTAGCACGGAGTTACCGCGAGGCAAGTAGCGTTGGGTCGATGCCAGAACCGCGTGATCCTCAGAGTCCCGCCCAGCCGGCCGGCCCACCGCCGCCCGGTACCTGGGTCCTCGGTCGTATCCGCGGGATCCGGCTCACCATGCGGTTCACCTGGCTGCCGGTGGCGATGCTGCTGGCGATCGGGTTCGCCGCGATCATCGGGCAGCAGTTCCCCGACCTGGGCAACTGGCGCTATCTGGCCTCGTTCGCGTTCGTGGTCGCGTTCACGGTGTCGATCCTGCTGCACGAACTGGCGCACGCGCTGATGGCGTTGCGGTTCGGCATCGGGGTGTCGGAGATCAACCTCGGCTTCTTCGCGGCCGGCACCCACATCGAAGGTGAGCGCAAGTCACCGTTCGAGGAGTTCGCCGTCTCGGTGGTCGGCCCGGTCGCCTCGCTGGTGGTCGGCGGGCTCGCGTACCTGGGCTCCCGCGCCTTCGACGAGGGCGTCGGGTACGTCGCCCTCTGGGAGCTCGGCGTGGCCAACCTCATCGTCGGCGTGACCAACCTGCTGCCCGGCCTCCCGCTCGACGGCGGCTGGGTGCTGCGGGCACTGGTCTGGAAGCTCACCGGCAACATGCACACCGGCACCATCGTGGCGGCCTGGGGCGGCCGGCTGCTCGCGATCACGGTGCTGGCGGCACCGGTCCTGCTCGAGGAGATCTGGGGCCGGCAACCGTCCATCATCGACTTCGTCATCGCGCTCGCGGTCGGGTTCTTCCTCTGGATGGGATCGACCGCCTCGCTGATGCAGGCCCGGCTGAAGCGCAAGCTCCCCGCCCTGCAGGTCCGGACGCTGGCGCGGCGCGCGATCGCCGTACATTCCGGTACGCCGATCTCCGAGGCGGTCCGGCTGGCCGCCGAGGGGCAGGCCGGCGCGGTCGTGGTGATCGACGGCGAGGGCAAGCCGCACGCGCTGGTGTCGGAGTCCGCGGTCGCCGCGGTGGCGCCGAACCAGCGGCCGTGGACCAACGTCAGCGAGGTCTCGACCCGGATCGGCGCGGGCCACATCATCGGGGTCAACGACACCGGTGAGGAGATCCTCAAGACGATCCGCGAGCACCCCGCCTCGGAGTACCTGGTGCTCGACGCCACCGGCTCCGTCTACGGCGTCCTGACGACGGCCGACATCGAGCGCGCGTTCCGCTCCCGCTGACCCACTCCACCCCCACCATCCGCCCGCACCCCGACCCACCCCGGCCCACGCCCGCACCTCAACCCACCCCGGCCCACGCCCGCACCCCGACCCACGCCGCTTTGGGCTCCATCTGAGGGGTCAACCCCTCAAATTGCGGGTTGCCCCCTCGGATTTCGGGGGCCAACCCACCACCTCAGGGGTTGACCCCTGAGATGAGAACCGGCGGGAACGGGGCCCGGGTGGAAACCCGGTGGGAACCGGCGGGAACGGGGACGGGTGGGGAGGGCGGCCGTCGGCGGGAACGGACGCGGGCACGGGTGGGGCGAGATAGGGGATTGGGGTGACGGAAAGTTAAGGTGAGCGCCTTATGGCTGACTTGCGCGACTTTCCCGACCAGGCGTTCTCCGGGGTCCACCACGGCCCGTTGCAGGCGGGGGAGTGGATCACCCTGCAGGACTCCAAGGGCCGGCGGCACTCGGTGTTCCTGGAGCGCGGGAAGATCTTCCACACCACCAAGGGCGGGATCGCGCACGACGACCTGATCGACGGCCCGGACGCGGTCGTGATCAAGTCCAAGGGCGGCGTCGAGTATCTCGCGCTTCGGCCGCTGATGGCTGACTACTCGGTCTCGATGCCGCGGGGTGCGGCGGTGATCTACCCGAAGGACACCGCGCAGATCGTCACCATGGCCGACATCTTTCCCGGCGCGAAGGTGGTTGAGGCAGGGGCCGGCTCCGGCGCCCTGACCACGGCGCTGCTGCGCGCGGTCGGGATCCACGGACAGGTCATCTCGTTCGAGCGGCGGGAGGACTTCGCCGAGGTCGCGCGCAAGAACGTGACCGGTTTCTTCGGCGGCGAGCACCCGGCCTGGCGGCTCGAGGTCGGCGACCTGGTCGAGAAACTGAACGAGCAGGACGTGGACCGCATCGTGCTGGACATGCTGGCGCCCTGGGAGTGCGTTGACGCCGCCGCAGAGGCCCTGTCGCCCGGTGGGGTGCTCTGTGCGTACGTCGCCACCACGACGCAGCTGAGCCGCTTTGTGGAGACGCTGAGGGCCCATGGTGAGTTCACCGAGCCGCGGGCCTGGGAGTCGCTGGTGCGGGACTGGCACGTCGAAGGACTGGCCGTTCGGCCCGGTCATCGGATGCAGGGGCACACCGCTTTCCTGGTGACCGCGCGAAGGATGGCGCACGGTGTTCAGGCGCCGCGCAAGAAGCGCCGTCCGGCGCCCGGTGCGTACGGCGACGACTACAGCGGACCGCGTCGGGTCACAGATCGCGCTACAGATCGTTCTGAAACCTCCGAAGACATGCCGAGAGCAACGGATTGATCCGCAACCGACACGTGATGGGATTCAGCTTGCCCGGTGAGGTTTTCTGGGTAAGGTCCATAGGGTCGAGCCCCACATGGTGAGGTGATGATCGTGGCTGGAGACGAGAGCCCTACCGCGGCAGAGCTGCGTAACCAGGTCCGTTACCTGGAAGCCGAGGTCGCAGCGTTGCGGCGTCGGCTGCTGGAGCACCCGGCGGACAGCCGGTCGCTCGAGAGCAGACTGTCCGAAACCCAGGCCTCCCTGGCGAGTGTCACCGCTCAGAACGAGCGGCTGGCCGAAACGCTGCGGGAGGCGCGAGAGAAGATCATCGCCCTGAAGGAGGAGGTCGACCGGCTGGCCCAACCGCCGTCCGGTTTCGGCACCTTCCTCGGACGCAATGACGACGACACGCTGGACGTGTTCACCGGTGGCCGCAAGCTCCGGGTCGCGGCGAGCCCGTCGGTCGACCTGGACGCGCTGAAGCTCGGCCAGGAACTGATGCTGAACGAGGCACTCAACGTGGTCGAGGCCTGCGACTTCGAGGTCGTCGGCGACGTGGTGATGCTGAAGGAACTGCTGGCCGACGGCGAGCGGGCGCTGGTGATCGCGCAGGCGGACGAGGAGCGGGTGGTGCGGCTCGCGTCGCCGCTGCTCGACATCGCCCTGCGGGCCGGTGACTCGCTGCTGCTCGAGGCCCGGTCCGGGTACGTCTACGAGAAGATCCCGAAGTCCGAGGTCGAGGAGCTGATCCTCGAAGAGGTGCCGGACATCGACTACACCCAGATCGGCGGCCTGACCGGCCAGATCGAGCAGATCCGGGACGCGGTCGAGCTGCCGTACCTGCACAAGGACCTGTTCCTCGAGCACGAGCTCAAACCACCGAAGGGTGTGCTGCTGTACGGCCCGCCCGGCTGCGGCAAGACGCTGATCGCCAAGGCGGTAGCGAACTCGCTGGCCAAGAAGGTGGCCGAGCGGACCGGGGTGGAGGGGCAGAAATCCTTCTTCCTCAACATCAAGGGTCCGGAGCTCCTGAACAAATACGTCGGCGAGACCGAGCGGCACATCCGGCTGGTCTTCCAGCGGGCCCGGGAGAAGGCCTCCGAGGGCATGCCGGTGATCGTGTTCTTCGACGAGATGGACTCGCTGTTCCGCACCCGCGGCTCCGGTGTGTCCTCCGACGTGGAGAACACCATCGTCCCGCAGCTGCTGAGCGAGATCGACGGTGTCGAGGGCCTGGAGAACGTCCTCGTCATCGGTGCCTCGAACCGTGAGGACATGATCGACCCGGCCATCCTGCGACCCGGCCGGCTGGACGTGAAGATCAAGATCGAGCGCCCGGACGCCGAGGCGGCCCGGGACATCTTCTCGAAGTACCTGACCACCACTCTGCCGCTGCACGCCGACGACCTGGGCGAGTTCGGCGGTGACAAGCGCGAGTGCGTGAACGGGATGATCCAGCGCACCGTCGAGCGGATGTACACCGAGGCCGACGAGAACCGGTTCCTCGAGGTCACGTACGCCAACGGTGACAAGGAGGTCCTGTACTTCAAGGACTTCAACTCGGGCGCGATGATCCAGAACATCGTCGACCGGGCCAAGAAGATGGCGATCAAGGCCTTCCTGGACGACAACCAGAAGGGTCTGCGGGTGCAGCACCTGCTGCAGGCGTGCGTGGACGAGTTCAAGGAGAACGAGGACCTTCCGAACACGACCAACCCGGACGACTGGGCCCGCATCTCCGGCAAGAAGGGCGAGCGGATCGTCTACATCCGTACGCTCATCTCCGGCAAGCAGGGCACCGAGCCGGGCCGCTCCATCGACACGGCCACCAACACGGGTCAGTACCTGTAACTCGACCTACCCGACTGCCCCTGGACATCCACTGTCCGGGGGCAGTCGGCGTCCGGTCACGAGCCGGCAGCCGGGGGCAGGCCGGGGTTTCCCCCGATCCCTCGGCGGCACCTGCGGACGTACCTTTGCTGATATGGCGACGGACGACTTGCGCAAGGACCTGCGGGCGGCGGCGGCCGCGCGGCAGGAACTGGGGCCGGAGTACGAGGAAGCGATCATCGACAGCTTCCTCGAGAGGCTCGACGCCCGGGACGCCGCGCGCCGGGGGCAGGACATCGAGTTCAAGAAGCAGGACCGGGCCCTGGAGGCCGCCGGTCTCAAGCCCCGGGAAACCGATCCGGGCGGCCTCGCGCTGGCGATCATCTCGGTCGTCGCGGCCATCCCGATCACCGCCATCAGTGCGGACATGCTCGGCCTGCCCGGCCTCATCGTCTGCTGGGCGGGCCTGGTCGGCATCAACCTCGCCCGGACCACCGCCCGCCGCAACACCCGCTGATCGGCCGTCAGAGCCGCTTCAGCACCCCGCTGAGGCCGCTCTCGACGAACTCCGGCTGCTCGGTGTCGATCCCGTAGCCGACCTCGTACCAGGGCCCGAGCCGGTGCCAGTCGTACGCCCGCTCCCGTAGCTCCGCGCTGACGCCGTACGCCTCGGCGACCCCCGCGGCGATGGGCGCCGGGGCGCCGTTCAGCAACCAGGCGAGGTCCAGCCCGGGATCCCCGATGTGGGCGTCGGTCCAGTCGATCACGCCGGTGACGCGGCCCTCGTGTACGCGCAGGTGCTCCGGGCCGAGGTCGCCGTGCACCAACGTCGTGTGTACGCCGGCGATCCGGTCGAGCAACTCCGAGCCGTCCGCCCGGGCAGAGGGCGGCAGCAGGGGGATCACCTGGGCCCGCATCGTGTCGAGGATCTCGAGGCGCTCGGAGGAAGCCGACGCTGCGTCCTGGGCGCCGTGCGCGACCGCCTCGACCGGGTCGGCACCGTGGAGTGCCTTCACAAACCCGCCGAGCGCGAGGCCTAGCTCGGTGGTGCCTTCTTCGAGCGGCTCACCGACGAGCAGTCGATGGCGCACGCCGTACTCGGTGGGCTCGGGGAGCGGGACCGGCAACGGGAGCTGCGGAGCGAGCCAGGGGAGCAGGCGGGTTTCGGCCAGGAGCTTCGGGCGGACCTCGTCGCGGCGTGGTGCGCGGTGCAGCCAGTCGCCCTCGAGCCACGCGCGGCTGTCCCAGCCGTTGTCGGTGATCGTCATACGAGGCTTCGGATGTACGGGCCGAGGAGCGCGGTGGTGTCGGGGACGAACGGCCACTCGTCAAAGCGCCGTACGAGCTCTCCAGGGGACATCCAGGCGCCCCAGGACACCTCTTCGGGCTGGTGGGTCACCGGGCCGTCCCAGACGCACGTGTAGAGGTAGGCGTGGTAGTTCGTGGACTCGTCGGCATAGTCGCCTTCCGGCAGCTTGACCAGGTCCGCTCCGGTGATGCCGAGCTCCTCGGCCAGTTCGCGGACGACGGCGTCGTACGGATCCTCGCCGGCGGCTATGACACCGCCTGCCGAGAAGTCGTAACACGCAGGGAAGACGTCCTTGGTCGGCGTCCGGCGGTGCACGTAGACGTCACCGGCCGGATTCCGGACGAGTACGCCGGTGGCCGAGTGCCGCAGGTTGTCGCGCCGCATCACCGATCGCGGCACCGACCCGGTGACACGGTTGTCCTCGTCCAGGATCGCCACGATTTCGTCCACCCGCGAAGTTTCACACGTAACCCTGTGGACACTGCAACGGCTTTAGTCGCCTCCACCGCGTAGGCTCGTTCGCATGAGTGTTCGGCGGATCATGGGAACCGAGACCGAGTTCGGCATCTCGGTTCCGGGCCAGCCCGGGGCCAACCCGATGCTGACCTCGAGCCAGGTGGTGAACGGCTACGCGCAGACGCAGCCGCTCGCGCGCAAGACCCGATGGGACTTCGACGAGGAGCACCCGCTGCGGGACGCGCGCGGCTTCGACCTGAGCCGGGAGGTGGCCGACTCCAGTCAGCTCACGGACGAGGAGACCGGCCTGGCCAACGTGATCCTCACCAACGGCGCCCGGCTGTACGTCGATCACGCCCACCCGGAGTACTCGGCCCCCGAGACGACCAACCCGCGGGACGTGGTGGTCTGGGACAAGGCCGGTGAGCTGGTGATCATGGAGGGCGCCCGGCAGGCCCGGCAGATCCCCGGCGCGCCGCCGCTGAACCTGTACAAGAACAACACCGACAACAAGGGCGCGTCGTACGGTTCGCACGAGAACTATCTGATGCGCCGCTCGACCCCGTTCGCGGCGATCGTGCGGCATCTGACCCCGTTCTTCGTGAGCCGTCAGGTGGTCACCGGCGCCGGCCGGGTCGGGATCGGCCAGGACGGCACCCAGCACGGCTTTCAGATCAGCCAGCGGGCCGACTACTTCGAGGTCGAGGTCGGCCTGGAGACGACGCTGAAAC
The DNA here is from genome assembly GCA_963748245.1 of uncultured Actinomycetota bacterium. GTDB lineage: Bacteria > Actinomycetota > Actinomycetes > Propionibacteriales > Kribbellaceae > Kribbella. The sequence goes on from CAVVIA010000001.1 coordinate 1,115,477, forward strand.
GGCCGATCATCAACACCCGCGACGAGCCGCACGCGAACCCGGACCGCTACCGCCGTCTGCACGTCATCATCGGCGACGCGAACCTGTCCGAGATCTCGACGTACCTGAAGGTCGGGACGACGAGCCTGGTGCTGTCGATGATCGAGGACGGCTGGCTGACCGACGACCTGAGTGTGGACCGCCCGGTCACCGCGTTGCACGAGATCAGCCACGACCCGGCCTGTACGCATCTGATGACGCTGAAGGACGGTCGCAAGCTGACCGCAGTCCAGCTGCAGACGGAGTACCTGGAGCAGGCCCGCAAGTACGTCGAGGACAAGTACGGCGACGACGCGGACCGGCAGACCAAGGACGTGCTGCACCGATGGGAGCAGGTGCTCGACCAGCTCGCCATCGACCCGATGAAACTGGCCGACCAGCTGGACTGGGTCGCCAAGCTGAAGCTGCTGCAGTCGTACCGCGACCGCGACGGTCTCGAGTGGGACGACTCGAAGCTGCACCTGGTCGACCTGCAGTACGCCGACCTTCGTCCGGACAAAGGTCTTTACTACAAATTGGTCAAGGCCGGCCGGATGCAACGGCTCGTCTCCGACGAGGAGATCCGGATGGCGGTCTCACACCCGCCGACGGACACCCGGGCGTACTTCCGCGGCCGCTGCATGCAGCAGTACGCGCCTCAGGTCGCGGCCGCGTCGTGGGACTCGGTGATCTTCGATCTGCCGGGTAAGGAGTCATTGCAACGGATCCCGACCTTGGATCCGTTGCGGGGCACGAAAGCCCATGTCGGAGCACTTCTGGACCAGTGCGACACCGCGAGTGACCTGGTTCGCACCATCACTGGGGGTGCGGCCGGGTAGGGTCGCTATAGAGGGCCGGTTGGGCGGCCTTCCGTGCGGTTCTAGGAGGTGTGTGCCATGGCGAAGGACGGCGGTCAGCAACACAAGCAGCCGAAGCGTTCGTCGACCGAGGAAGAGGTCGAGCAGGTCGAGACGTCCGAGGACGTCCAGGAGCGCAAGGAGCGGCTCGACGATGACGTCGACTCGATCCTGGACGAGATCGACGAGGTGCTCGAGGAGAACGCCGAGGAGTTCGTCCGCGGGTTCGTGCAAAAGGGTGGGGAGTGAACCGCTCGATGACTTTCGATGCCTCCGGCCGGTTGCCGGAAGCCTTCCTGACTCCAGGTGGCTCGTCGTTCATGGACTTCCTGGCCGGGCACGCGCCCGACCTGTTGCCGGGACGGCGCAGCCTGGGGTCGGCCGACTTCTCCAACGACGTCCCGCACGGTACGACGATCGTCGCGGCCACCTTCCCCGGTGGCGTGGTGATGGCCGGCGACCGGCGGGCCACGATGGGCAACATCATCGCCCAGCGTGACATCGAGAAGGTGTTCCCGGCCGACGAGTACTCCGCGGTCGCGTTTGCCGGTTCGGCCGGTTTCGGGATCGAGATGGTCCGGCTCTTCCAGGTCGAGCTGGAGCACTACGAGAAGCTCGAGGGCACCACGCTCAGCCTGGACGGCAAGGCCAACCGGCTGAGCGCGCTGATCCGGGGCAACCTGGCGATGGCGATGCAGGGCCTGGCCGTGGTGCCGCTGTTCGCGGGCTACGACGAGGACCTCCAGGGCGGCCGGATCTTCTCCTACGACCCGACCGGCGGGCGGTACGAGGAGACCCACTTCCACAGTGTCGGCTCGGGTTCGCTGTTCGCCCGCGGCGCGCTGAAGAAGCTCTACCGCGAGGACCTTTCCGCGACGGACTGCGTCACGGTGGCGATCCAGTCGCTGATCGACGCCGCCGACGACGACTCCGCGACCGGCGGTCCGGACATGCTGCGGCGGATCTTCCCGGTGGTCGGTGTGGTCACCGTGGACGGCTACCTGCGGCTGCCCGAGGACGAGGTGGCCGACATCGTCGACCGCGTCTGGGCCGAGCGGCACCGCCGCCCGGACGGTCCGGCCTCCGCGACCCTGACCTGACCCCCCGATCCCATCGACTGATCAGAGGACGACACCTTCGATGAGCGTTCCGTTCTACGTCTCGCCCGAACAGCTGATGCGGGACCGGGCCGACTTCGCCCGCAAGGGCATCGCCAAGGGCCGCAGCGCGATCGCGTTGCAGTACGCCGACGGCATCCTGTTCGTCGCGGAGAACCGGTCGCCGGCGTTGCACAAGGTGGCCGAGATCTACGACCGGATGGCGTTCGCCGCGGTCGGCCGCTACAACGAGTTCGAGAACCTGCGGATCGCCGGCGTCCGGCTGGCCGACATGCGTGGGTACTCCTACGACCGGCGCGACGTGACCGGCCGGGCGCTCGCCAACGCCTACGCGCAGACGCTGGGCGCGATCTTCTCCTCCGGCGGTGAGAAGCCGCTCGAGGTGGAGATCCTGGTCGCCGAGGTCGGTGCCAGCACCGCCGAGGACCAGATCTACCGGCTCACCTACGACGGCTCGATCGCGGACGTCCGCGGGTACGCCGTGATGGGCGGGCCGGCCGAGCAGGTCGCGGAGTACGTCGGCGAGCACTTCCAAGAGGGCATCTCGCTGGCCGGGGCGCTCCGGCTGGCGGTGGACGCGCTCGGCCACGACGGCACCGAGGTGCGGGAGCTGAAGCCGGACCAGATCGAGGTCGCGGTCCTGGACCGGACCCGGACCCAGGTGCGCAAGTTCAAGCGGATCTCGGAGGAGACGCTGGGGCGGATCCTGTCCGAGTCCAGCCCGGACACCACGCCGACCGAGCCGACCGAACCCGCCGAGGACAAGGCGGAGACCGGCGAGAGCACGGACGCGTCCGGCGACACCCCGGTCGCGCCGGCGGACGACGACGCACCGATCGCTCCACCGGAGGAGCCGGACACCGATCGACCGCTGTGAGAGAAGGCTCCGAAGATCCTGACAGGTCGTCTGTTTCGGATCGTGTCCCACCCGTGAACCGCGCGCCCAGCCGCTCCGCGGCCGGGCGCGCGGTGGTTGAAGACGAGCAGCCGCCGGAGGTGCGGGCCCTCGAGCCGACGGACGCGGAGGTGCGGGCCGTGGAGCCGACGGAGGCGGAGGTGCGGGCCGCGGATTCCGCGGCGGCTGAGGCGCGTCAGCCGCAGGATCCGGTGGCGTGGGAGTTGGTGGGGGAGGAGCCGGGGTTCAATCGGTTTCTGACGGTGAATCAGCGGCGGTACCGGCTGCCTGACGGGCGGGAGGTCGACTGGGATGTGTTCGGGCCGAAGACCGCCGCCGGGATCACGTCCGGGATCACCGTCCTGCCGCTGACACCGGACGGGAAGATCGTCACGATCCGCATCTTCCGGCCTGGTCCCGATCAGGTCGTCACCAACCTGCCGGGCGGCCTGGTCGAGGTCGGCGAGGATCCGGCCGTGGCCGGCGTCCGCGAACTCGAGGAGGAGACCGGCTACACCTGCGAGACGTTCGAGGTCGTCAGCTGGAACTGGTCGGCGGCCTCCTCGGTGTATCGCAAGTACGTCGGTATCGCGCGCGGCTGCCGTCCGGACGGTCGCCAGGCCCTGGACGAGTTCGAGGACTGCGTCCCGGTCGAGCTCACCGTGGCGCAACTCCGGGCCGAATTGCGGACGCCCGGCGCGATGACCGGCATCGACGCCGCCTATATCGCGCTGGATCACGCCGGTCTGCTCTGACGTTCTCGGACCGCGCGATCGAAAGTGACTGGAACTGGTCACGCCAGGCGCTTGACGCGCAGGTCTGCGCACTGAGTGGATGGTAGGAGCACACGCCTTCCGCCCGAGGAGTTGCTCATGCGCCGCTTGGTCCTCCCGTTGTTGCTCGCACTCGTCGTCCAGACCATGACCGTCCCGGCCGCTGTCGCCGTGGCCGGCACCACGAAAGGGGCGGTGCCTGTGACGCCCGAGCCTCAGCAGACCATTACCCGCCGGGACGGGTTCCACCTCGGCCGGACTGTCGGCCTGGTGCCCGGCCCGACCGCCGATCCCGACGCCGAGCGCGTTGTCCGCGAGACGCTCGCGCGGGCCGGCGTACGGACGGTTCGCGATCAGCCCGCCGACGTGACCATCTGGCTGGGTGGGAGCGAGCAGGCGCTGCGGGAGCTGAACGTCGAGTCGACCGATGGCCTTCCGGCCGAGGGCTACGTGCTCGCGATCGGCCGGAAGCAGGTCGTGCTCGACGGCGTCGACACCGACGGGACGTACTACGCCGCGCGGTCGTTCGCACAGCTTGTCCAGGGCAACGAGGTGGACGGCGTCGAGATCCGCGACTGGCCGACGATGCGGTACCGCGGCTCGATCGAGGGCTTCTACGGTACGCCGTGGTCGCACGCCGACCGGCTCGATCACCTCGACTACCTCGGCGCGCACCGGATGAACACCTACGAGTACGCGCCGAAGGACGACCCCTACCACCGCGAGCAGTGGCGCGACCCGTACCCGGCCGACAAGCTGGCCGAGCTCGGCGAACTGATCGAGCGGGCCCAGGGCAACAAGGTGGACTTCACCTTCGCACTCTCGCCCGGCCTGTCGATCTGCTACACCTCCGACAGCGACTACCAGGCGCTGATCGCGAAGTTCGAGGCGCTCTACGCACTGGGTGCGCGGGCGTTCAACGTGCCGCTCGACGACATCGACTACAACACCTGGTACTGCCCGGAGGACCGGGAGAAGTACGGCACCGGCGGTGGTGCGGCCGGCCAGGCGCAGAGTGAACTGCTGAACCGGATCCAGCGCGAATGGATCGCATCGAAGCCGGACCTGGCGCCGTTGCAGATGGTCCCGACCGAGTACTACAACGTGTCCGAGACGCCGTACAAGAAGGCACTGCGGGAGCAGCTGGACGCCGCGGTTGTCGTGCACTGGACCGGCATCGGCGTCGTCCCACGCACGATCACGACCGCACAAGCGGCTCAGGCCAAGGCTGTGTTCGGGCACGACATCCTGATCTGGGACAACTACCCGGTCAACGACTACGCCGCCGGACGCATCCTGCTCGCCGACTACAGCGGTCGCGAGCCCGGGATCGCCGAGCACGTCGCCGGCGTGATCTCGAATCCGATGAACCAGGCCGCGGTCAGCAAGCTCGCCCTCTACTCGTTCGCCGAGCTCGGCTGGAACCCGGCGACGTACGACGAACAGGCCTCGTGGCACCGGGCTATCGCCGAGCGGGCCGGGGGAGATCGCACCACGATCGCGGCCCTGGAGGTCTTCGCCGACCTCAACACCTACGACTCCACGCTGCACCCGGAGAGCGCGCCGGTGCTGGCGGCTCGCACGGCCGCGTTCTGGAAGACCTGGCAGGCCGGGGACAGCGACGAAGCGATCGCGGCGATCAAGCCCTACTTCACCGCCATCGAGAAGGCCCCGGCACAGCTCCGCGGGGGCGTGAAAGATCCAGCGTTCGCTGACGAGGCGAAGGCCTGGCTCGACGCGACCGTGGTGTGGGGCCAGGCCCTGGACCGTTCACTGCGCCTGCTCGATGAAGTGGCCGACGGCAATGGTGTGGCGGCGTGGGCGAGCCGGCAACGCATCGACGCGTTGGTCACCCAGGCCAAGGCGATCCGCGACACCCGGCTGCCGCACTCCAACACCTACCCGCGCATCGGCGAAGGCGTCGCCGACGCGTTCCTCGCCGAGGCCGGCCGGGTGCACGACCAGTGGATGGGCATCGAGCCGGGGCGTACGGCGTCCAGCTCGCAGGGCACGTACGCCGAGAACGCCCCCGACCGGATGATCGACGGCGACGAGTCGACGTACTTCTGGAGCAACGGCGCGCCGGTGACGGGCGACGAGATCCGCGTCGATCTCGGCGCACCACGGGCGGTCGGCGACATCGCCGTACTGATGGGCAAGTCGGGCAGCCCGCAGGACTTCATCCACTCCGGCGTCCTGGAGTACTCCACCGACGGCTCCAGTTGGACCGAGCTGACCCGGGCCACCACGGCAGAGGTGCGCTTCACCGCCGATGCCACGGCCCGGTACGTCCGCTACCGCGCGCTGGCCGACAACCCGTCGTTCTGGCTCGTGGTGCGGGAGTTCTCGGTCCAGGTCACCGACGGTTCCGAGTTGGTGCTCACGGCAACAGGTACGCCGGCAGCGGCAGCGGGCTCGTCCTTCGCCGACGCGGTCGATGGTGACGTGAGTACGGCGTACGTCGCGTCGGCGGCCCCGACGACAGATGATGCGCTGACGGTGGAGCTGTCCGCGGCCACCGTGGTCGACCGGATCACGGTGCTGCAGTCCGGTGATGCGGCCGGCGTCGGCCGGCTGGAGATCCGGACCGATGCGGGCTGGCAGGACGCGGGGAAGGTCGGGGCTGCCTACAGCGCGGTGGCTGTCCCGGTCACGACCATTGAGGCGGTCCGGATCAGTTGGGCGGCCGGCGCCGTACCGCCTCAGGTGCACGAGGTGATCCTGCATCGAAACTAGGTTGCCCACGCTCAGACGGAGGCTCAGGATGGCGGCGTGCTGACCGACCACTGGCCACTGCGCCGCCTCCGGCTGACCACCGAACGCCTCGTCCTCCGGCTGCCGGACGAGGAAGAGCTCGCGTCGCTGGCCGACGTCGCCGCGAGCGGAGTCCACAGGCCGGGGGAGCGGCCGTTCCTGACCCCGTGGACGGACCTGCCGCCGGCCGAACGGGCCCGGAGCGTGCTCCAGGGGCACTGGGGTTCGCTCGCCTCATGGACTCCGCAGAACTGGGAGTTGGAACTCGGTGTGTTCCGGGACGGGACGCCGCTCGGCATCGTCGCGTTGAGAGCGCAGGATTTCGCCGTTCTCCGTGAGGTGAAGACGTGGTCCTGGCTCGGCCTGCCGCACCACGGGCAAGGATTCGGCACCGAGGCACGCGTCGCCCTGCTGCACCTCGCCTTCGAAGGGCTTGGCGCCGTGGCGGCGTTGACCGAGGTGTTCCAGGACAACGCCGGCTCGCAGCGGGTGTCCCGGAAGCTCGGCTACCGCCCGGACGGCATCTCCCGGGACGTCCTGCACGGTCAGCCGGTGATCTCGGACCGGCTTCGTCTCACCCGCGAGGACTGGTCCGGCGGAGCCGTCGGGATCGAAGGGCTGGAGGAATGCCGCTCCTGGTTCGTCGCGTAGGCTGGCCTGCGGACCGCGACTGGCGTTGAGGTGGAGGACCACCGGGGAACGGTCTGCCGGTAGATCCGGCCTCGCCGCGCGCCTGGGCACCCTCTCGAGGCCCGAAGGAGTGCGCGATGACCAAGTTGATGATCGGGACCGACCTTGCCGCCGAGATGGTGGCGAAGGCGGCCGCCAGGGCTCAGAACCTGCGGGAGAAGAACGGCGTGCAGCCGTGTCTGGCGACCGTGCTGGTGGGGGACGACCCCGCGTCGGCGACGTACGTGCGGATGAAGCAGAACCGGAGCAAGAAGGCCGGCATCGGGTCGCGGAGCGTCGTACTCCCCGCGGACACCACGACCGAGGAACTGGTCGCTGAGCTGCACAAGCTGTCCGCGGACCCGGAGGTGCACGGGGTCCTGCTGCAGCACCCGGTGCCGGCGCAGGTCGACGAGCGGGCCGCGTTCGAGGCGATCGACCCGGCCAAGGACGTCGACGGCGTGACCATGCATTCGTTCGCCGCGATGGCGTTCGGCGAGCCCGGGTTCCGGTCCTGCACACCGGGCGGCATCCTGCGGCTGCTCGAGGCGTACGACGTACCGATCGCCGGGGCGCACGCGGTCGTCATCGGCCGCAGCCCGATCCTCGGCAAGCCGGCCGGGATGTTGCTGCTGGCATCGAACGCGACCGTCACCTACACCCACTCGCGGACGACGAACCTGCCCGAGCTCGTCCGGACCGCGGACATCGTGGTGGCGGCGGTCGGCAAGCCGAACTTCGTCCGCGGCGACTGGCTGAAGCCGGGCGCCGTGGTGGTCGACGCCGGGTACAACGAGGGCAATCTCGGCGACGTCCACTTCGAGGAGGCGGCCGAGGTGGCGAGCCTGATCACGCCGGTTCCGGGTGGGGTCGGCCCGATGACGATCGCCCTCCTGCTGGAGCAGACCGTCGATGCCGCGGAGGCACAATCCGAGACGGCTGTCCACTCCGTGGCTGCTCTGACCTAGGGTTGGGGTAGACGACCAAGGAGGCGGGCACGTGGCGGTACGGGCGATCCGGGGAGCTACCCAGCTGGAGGTGGACGAGCGCGAGCACCTGCTCGAGCGGTCCGCCGAGCTGGTGAAAGCGGTCCTGGAAGCGAATGATCTGGACCGCGAGGACCTGATCAGCATCCTGTTCACCGTCACACCGGACCTGCACTCGGAGTTTCCCGCCGTGGCGGGCCGGCAGATCGGGCTGACCGACGTACCGCTGATGTGCATGCAGGAGATCGACGTCCCGCACGCGCTGCCGCGGGTGGTCCGGATGATGGTGCACGCCGAGTCCTCGCGGTCCCGGGAGAAGATCCAGCACGTCTACCTGCACGGTGCGGTGGCGCTGCGCCCGGATCTGACGGGCGCCCAGTGAGGGTCCCAAAGAGAGTCCCAGTGAGGGCATGGTGACCGAGCTGCGCGGCCCGGTCCGGATCGTCGGCGCCGGCTTGATCGGTACGTCGATCGGCTTGGCGCTGGCCCGGTTGGGCGTGGTGGTGGAACTGGTCGACGCCGACCCGGACAACGCGCTGATGGCCGAGCGGATCGGGGCCGGCTCGCGGCTGGTCCAGATCGAGCCGCAGCTGGTGGTGGTCGCCGTACCGCCGGATCACGTCGGTCAGGTGGTCGCCGAGCAGCTCGAGCAGACCGACGCGATCGTCACCGACGCCGCCAGCGTCAAGTCGAAGCCGCTCGCCGATGCCGCGCAACTGACCGGCGACCTCAGCCGGTACGTCGGCAGTCACCCGATGGCGGGGTCGGAGCGGAACGGGCCGCTCGCCGCGCGAGCAGACCTGTTCGACGGTGCGACCTGGGCCATCACGCCGCACGCGACCAGCGCACCGGAAGCGGTCGAACTCGTCCGGCGGCTGGCCGAGGCGTCCGGCGCGCGGACGGTCGAGCTGTCCGTGGAGGACCACGACCTCGCGGTTGCCCGGGTGTCGCACCTTCCGCACCTGATGTCGGCGCTGGCCGCGGGGACGTTGGTGGACGCGCCGAACTCACACCTGCAGCTGTCCGGGCAGGGCGTTCGGGACGTCACCCGGATCGCGGCCGGCGACCCGAAGCTGTGGACCCAGATCGTGTCGGCCAACTCGACCGCATTAACCGGTCTGCTGGAGCAGATCCGCGGCGAACTGGACCGCGTTCTCGTTGCCCTGGGCAAGGAGGAGGCGGCCGAGGAGCTGACCACGATCCTCGGGCAGGGCGTCTCGGGCGCGGTCCGGGTGCCGGGGAAGCACGGTGCACCGCACATCGATCTCGTCACCGTCCTGGTGACCATCCCCGACCGGCCGGGTCAGCTGGCGCGGCTGTTCGCGGACGCCGCCGAGTCCGGCGCCAACGTCGAGGATCTGCGGATCGACCACAGCCCGGGCCGCCCGGTCGGTGAGGTCGAGCTGGCCGTCAAACCCGGCTCGGTCGATCAACTGGTGGACGTCCTGACCGAGCGCGGCTGGGTCGTGCACCGGTAGGCACCGGGTTTGTCCCCGGCCACAGGTAACCTCTGGGCCATGATCATCGCTGTGGACGGCCCGAGCGGGTCGGGTAAGTCGAGCACCGCCCGAGGCGTCGCGACCAGGCTGGGGCTCCGCTACCTCGACACCGGTGCGACGTACCGCGCGGTGACCTGGTCGGCCCTCGAGTTCGGCCTCGACCTGGACGACACGGCAGCGGTGGCCCAGCGGGCCCGCGAGCTGCGACTGGAGGTCAGTACCGACCCCGGGAAGCAGTTCGTGATCGCGGACGGTGTGGATGTGACCACTGCGATCCGGGAGCCGCGGATCAGCGAGAGCGTCAGCAAGATCGCCACCAACCTCGATGTCCGCAAGGAGCTGATCCGGCGGCAGCGCGAGATCATCGACGACGCCCAGCCGACCGGCGGGATCGTGGTCGAGGGTCGCGACATCGCCACCGTGGTCGCGACCGATGCGGAGCTGAAGGTGCACCTGACCGCCGACCAGGATGCGCGGATGGCCCGGCGTGGCGCCGAGTTGGCCGCCGGGGCGGTGACGGCCGACCAGTTGCGCGACCAGATCGTCCGCCGGGACGCCGACGACGCGACCGTCTCGCAGTTCCTCGTCGCCTCCGACGGTGCGGTCACCGTCGATTCGACCCATCTGTCCCTGGAGGAGGTCGTCGACGTGATCAGCCGGCTCGCGAAGGAGGCCGAGGCCGCCCGTATTGCCACCGGCGACCGGGAGTCATGACAGCAGAACTGACCGGGCACCTCGAGCTGCCCCGGACCGACGACCTGCCCCGGCTGCCCTACCGGCTCGCACTGCCGATGCGCAGGTTCGCGAAGCCGTACTTCCGCCGCAAGTACCGGCTGACGGTCCACCACGAGGACCGCTTCCCGCAGACCGGTCCCGTGCTGATGACCCCGAACCACCTGAGCCTGCTCGACGGGCCGCTGCTGGGTGCGGTCGCTCCCCGGATGCTGCATCAGCTCGGCAAGATCGAGGCGTTCGGCGGTCTCCAGGGCCGGGTCCTGCGCCGGATCGGCCAGATCCCGGTCGATCGGTCGGGGTACGACGTACGCGCCGTCCGGCAGTCGGTGCAGGTGCTGCGCGACGGCCGGGTGCTGAACATCTACCCGGAGGGGACCCGCGGCGCGGGCGACTTCCGCCGGATCCGGACCGGGGTGGCGTATCTGGCCATGGTGACCGGCGCGCCGATCCTGCCGGTGGCGCTGCTCGGGACCAGGCTGCCGCACGGCGACGTGGAGGCCTTTCCCCCGGCCGGGAGCCGGGTGGACGTGGTCTATGGCGAGCCTTTCACGATCGACCGCGTACCCTTTCCCAGGAGGCATTCCGACGTACGGGCGGTTGCCGACCAGATCGGCGACGTGCTGCGGGCCCATGTCAGGGCGGCCGTCGAAGCGACCGGCCACCCGCTCCCGGGTGGGCCAGACAAGAAGGATCCTGATGAGTGACCTGCCCACCGGCTACGACTTTGCCGAGCCCACGCACGACCGTGAGGACACGGGACCGTTGCCGGTGCTCGCGATCGTCGGGCGTCCGAATGTGGGCAAATCCACGCTCGTGAACCGCATCATCGGCCGCCGCGAGGCCGTCGTCGAGGACACTCCGGGCGTGACCCGAGACCGGGTCTCGTACGACGCCAACTGGGCCGGCCGCGGCTTCACCGTGGTCGACACCGGCGGCTGGGACCCGGACGCGGTCGGGATGGCCGCGCTGGTCGCCGCCCAGGCCGAGGTCGCCATCAACGCCGCCGACGCGGTCCTGTTCGTGGTGGACGCGACGGTCGGGATCACCGATGCCGACGAGGCGGTGGTCCGGGTACTGCGGAAGTCCGGCAAGCCCGTCGTCCTGGCCGCGAACAAGGTCGACGACCAGCGGGTCGAGTCCGAGGCGATGAACCTGTGGAGTCTCGGCATCGGCGAGCCGTTCCCGGTCTCGGGCATGCACGGCCGCGGTACCGGGGACATGCTCGACGCCGTCCTGGCCGCACTGCCCGAGGCGCCGCCGGAGCGCGACGCCGAGGCCGGCGGACCGCGGCGGGTCGCGATCGTCGGCAAGCCGAACGTGGGCAAGTCCTCGCTGCTGAACAAGGTCGCCAAGGAGGACCGCGTCGTCGTCAGCGAGGTCGCCGGTACGACGGTCGACCCGGTGGACGAGCTGATCACGCTCGGCGGCCAGGAGTGGCGGTTCATCGACACGGCCGGCATCCGGCGGAAGGTGAAGAACGTCCAGGGGCACGAGTACTACGCCTCGCTGCGGACCAACGCCGCAATCGAGCGGGCCGAGGTCGTCGTGGTCGTGATCGACGCCTCCGAGCCGATGTCGGAGCAGGACCTGCGGATCATGAACGCGGTCGAGGAGGCCGGCAAGGCGCTCGTCATCGCGTACAACAAGTGGGACCTGGTCGACGAGGACCGGCGCTACTACCTGGAGCGCGAGATCGACCGCGATCTGGTCCAGTTCCGCTGGGCGCCGCGGGTGAACATCAGCGCTCTGACCGGCCGGCACATGGAGAAGATGGTTCCGGCCATCGAGGCGGCGCTGGAGGGCTGGCAGACCCGCGTCCCGACCGGCCAGCTGAACGCGTTCCTCGGCCGGCTGGTAGCGGCGCATCCGCACCCGGTCCGGTCCGGCAAGCAGCCGAAGATCCTGTTCGGCACGCAGGCGACGACGATGCCGCCGACGTTCGCGATCTTCACCTCCGGCCAGATCGAGCCGTCGTACCAGCGCTTCATCGAGCGCCGGCTGCGCGAGGACTTCGGCTTCGTCGGCAGCCCGGTCCACGTCCAGATCCGGGCCCGGCAGAAGAACAAGAAGCGTTGATTCGGTCGCCTTCGAACAGGTAGCAGGCCTCGGCCCCCAGCAGGCTGCATGTCGTCGACATGCAGTCCGGAAGCCGCCCGTGAAGTCCTTCCTCGTCGCTCCGACGCTCGCCGCCGGTCAGCTCATGGCACCGGCGGCCACCGCCGCCGTGGATGTTCCGCCGCCTGTGCGGACCTCTGACGTCGAGCCGGTCGGCAGCGTGCCCTCCGGCTGCACCACGCCGGCGGGCAAGGCAGCCGCCGTCGTCAGCGATGTCCGCGGGCGCGCCCGCTCGCGGTCGCTGCGACTGCACGACCTGGCGACGGACAATCAGACCGTGATTTCTTGTTCGGCGGTCCCGCAACGAGGGATCGATCTGCGCTTCGCGGCCCACCCGGCGGCCCTGCGGAACGGCTTCCTGGTGTCACTGCGTGGTCACGTCGAGGGCCTCGCCGACCCGCGGGTCGTCTTCCATCTCGCCGTTATGGCTGACGGCAGCCTGCGTTGGTACGACGGTATGGCCTGGACGACGGTGACGACTCCGGCGGTGGTGCGCGCCGGGGTGTGGGGCGAGGTCCAGGTTCGGTCGGCGGCCGATCAGGAGTCCGTGGAGATCCTGGTGAACGGGGTCCGGGCGGCCGCGGGCGGGCCGATCGGGATGCGACGGGTCGTGGACCTCATCGGGTTCGACTTCTCCAGTTACGGCACCGCAACCACGGGCGACGACGTCTTCGTCGACGCCTGGTCCGTCGGCGCCGCGCCCGCCGTACTGCCGCCCGGTGCGGTCACCGTCGGGCCGGCCGTGACGATCGAGCAGTCGACCGGGTCGCTGCTGCAAATGCCGCACGGGTCCGTCACCACCGGCACCGAGACGCTGGTGACGTACGCCGCGCACCCGGACTCGAGCACCGGGACCGGGACCCGGCTCGCCGCCTCGCCGGACGCCGGAGCGACCTGGACGCGGGACGACGCGCGGAATCCGATGCCGAACGCGCAGTCCTACAACCTGTCGCGGTTGCGGAACGGCGACCTGCTCGCCGTCTCGTATCACACCTACATGCGGTCCGGGAGCCGCAGCGCGGATGTGGAGTCGGCGGTGTCGCACGACGGCGGGCGGACCTGGGGACCGATCCGGGTCGGCGCGATGACGACGCCGCAGACGATGCGGCCGATCAATCCGAACAGCAGCCGCCCTGGCCGGTCGCTGGGCGGCTTCGTGCTGGTGCACAGCATCGCCGAGGACACCGACGGGTCGATGTACCAGTCGGCGTACGGCTACTACCAAAGCGATCCGAAGTACCGCCAGATGCTCCTGCGGTCGAGCGACGGCGGGCTCAACTGGAGCACGGTCTCGACCGTTGCCGTCAGCCCGGATCAGCCCGGCGAAGGGTTCAGCGAGGCGGCGATCCAGCGGGTGTCGGACGGGTCGCTGCTGGCGGTAATGCGCACCGGGAGCTACCTGCCCATGTACGTCGCGAGATCGACCGACAACGGCATCACCTGGACCGGGCCGTCCCCGCTGCGAGCGGTGAACGGCCTGCTCGTCACCGGCGTGTACCCGAACCTCGTGCCGATGGCCGACGGCCGCCTCGTCCTGTACTACGGCCGCCCGGGACAGTCGCTGATGGTGTCGGACGACGGCAGCGGCGCGTCCTGGAGTACGCCGGTCACCGTCGACTACCGCAACTCCGCGAACGGAAGCGCCGTACCCCTCGACGCCGACACCCTCCTCGTCTTCGGCGACCGCGGCGCGAACTGGTCCCTCGACAAGCCCCCACTGTCAGCCATCTGGTCCCGCACAATCACCCTCGGAACCCGGTAAGAACCACCCCACCAGATGCGGTATGGTTTACCCCGCCCGCCCTTCGGAGCGGGTTGCGGGCTGTAGCGTAGTTTGGTTAACGCGCCAGTCTGGGGGACTGGAGATCCCGAGTTCAAATCTCGGCAGCCCGACCCCAAGAGGGGCACCGATTTTGTCGGTGCCCCTCTTTACGTTTGACCCCATGGCAGCAACGAAGGACAAGCGAACCTGGAACGATGCCCAACTGCGACAGGCGGTGGCGGGCAGCCAGTCCTGGCGTCCGGTTGCTCGTGCCCTGGGCTTGAAGGGGACGTCCGCGGGCGTGATCCGGACGGTCAAGCGCCATGCCGCCCGCCTCGACCTCGACACGTCGCACTTCACCGGCCAACGTCGGTGGTCGGATGGTCAGCTGCGGTCAGCGTTGCTTGGCTCGACCTGCTGGGCAGAGGTACTCACCGGTCTCGGTGTGATCGACAACGGCGAGAACCGGGTTCGGGTCAAGGGACACGCTGTCCGGCTCGGGCTGGATTGCACCCACCTGAAGAAGCTGGAACGACCGGCGACACCGGAGGTCGTGTTCAACGAGCCGATGCGACCGGAGATGCTCCGCTATGCGGCATCGGCGTTGGCAATGGCCTGGTTCAGCCTGCGCGGTTGTGCGGTTGCGCTGCCGGTGGAGCCGCAGGAATATGACGTGCTGGTGACGACTGCCAACGGCATCCAGCGCGTCCAGGTGAAGACGTGTGCTTCTCGCAATCGCCACAGGCGCTGGAACGTGGTGTAGGACGACGCCCCTACGTGCTCGACAAGTCGGCCGGCAAGATGCCTTACGACCCCGACTCGATGATGTTCTCATGTGTGGTGACGGCAGCATCTATGTCATCCCTAGTTCAGTCCTGGCCGGCCGAGTGGGCATCGATGCGGAGACCTACTCGCCATACCGAGTTGGTGATGCGTCGAGTCTGATGCGCTGAGGGGCATGTGCACGTTTGCCCCTGCCCCTCAACCCGCTCAGTCGATGGTGACG
This sequence comes from uncultured Actinomycetota bacterium, assembly GCA_963748245.1. Taxonomy (GTDB): domain Bacteria; phylum Actinomycetota; class Actinomycetes; order Propionibacteriales; family Kribbellaceae; genus Kribbella. The sequence continues at coordinate 1,130,664 of CAVVIA010000001.1, forward strand.
AGCTCCTTCTGGTCGGGTTTGGTGGGGATTCGGAGGGATTCGCCTTCGATGTCGACCTTGGGGGTGATGCGGTCGAGCCACTTCGGGAACCACCAGGCGCGGTCGCCGAGGAGGCTGAGGACGGCGGGGACCAGCGTCATCCGGACGACGAAGGCGTCGATCAGGACGCCGATGGTCAGGCCGAAGCCGATCGCCTTGATGATCGGGTCGTGCACCATGATGAAACCGGCGAACACCGACGCCATGATGAGCGCGGCCGCGGTCACCACCCGGGCGCCGTGGCCGAGTCCCTCGACGGTCGCCTCGGTCGCGTGCTTGCCGTGCACGAACTCCTCCCGGACCCGGGACACGATGAACACCTCGTAGTCCATCGCCAGCCCGAACAGCACGCCCATCATGATGATCGGCAGGAAGCTGACCAGCGGTCCGGGTGAGTCCACACCGAGGAGCTCCGCACCCCAGCCCTGCTGGAACACCGCGACGGTGATGCCGAACGTCGCGCCGATGGTCAGCACGAACCCGAGCGTCGCCTTCAGCGGTACGAGCAGCGACCGGAACGCCAGCAGCAACAACAGGAACGACAGCCCGATGACGATCAGCAGGTACGTCGGCAACGCGTCGGACAGCTTGTTGGACACATCGACCCCGACGGCCGTGTTACCGGTCACCGAGATCGTCGCGTCGCCGGTAGCGAGCGGCTGTACGGCGGCGCGCAGGTTCTTCACCAGATCCGCGGTCTGTTCCGTGGCCGGACCACTGGCCGGGATCACCTGCAGCAGTCGCGTTGCGCCGTCCGGGCTCGCCGGACCTGGTTGCGCCGCGACAACATCCTTCAGTCCCTGGGTCTTGGCGAGCACCTGCTCGACCAGTGCGCCGGACGTCGCCGGATCGTTGCTCTTCACAACGACAACCAGCGGACCGTTGGCTCCCGGACCGAACGCGGCCGCGGTGAGGTCGTACGCCACGCGCTGGTTGGTCCCGGCCGCCGCCGATGCGCCGTCCGGCAACGCGAGCTGCATGTCCTTGACCGGGATCGCCAGCAGGCCGAGTCCGATGATGCCGAGGGCAACGATCGGGACGCGGAACCGGGTGGTGAATCGGCCCCAGCGGAACCCGAAGCCTTCGACCGGCGCGGCCCGCGGAGCCTTCCGGACCTTACGGGGGAGGACCCGCTTGCCGACGAACCCGAGCAGCGCCGGCAGCAGCGTCAACGCGACGAGCACGGCGGTGAGCACGGTCGCCGCGGCAGCGAGGCCCATCGCGGTGAGGAACGGAACGCCGACCACACTCAGTCCGGCCAGCGCGATCACAACGGTCGCGCCGGCGAACAACACCGCCGAGCCCGCGGTCGCGGTGGCCCGGCCGACGGACTCCTCCTCGTCCATACCCTCGGCGAGCTGGGTCCGGTGCCGAGAGCTGATGAACAACGCGTAGTCGATGCCGACCGCGAGCCCCAGCATCAGGGCCAGGATCGGCGCGGTGGACGAGACATCGGTGAACGCGGTGACGAGGAAGAGCCCGGCCATCCCGGCGAGTACGCCGAGCAGCGCGGTGAGCAACGTCATCCCGGCGGCGACCAGCGAGCCGAAGGTGACGACCAGGACGACGGCCGCGACCGCGACACCGATCACCTCGGTCGCCCCGACCTCCGGTACCCCGCCGACGATCTGGCCGCCCGGGACCACCTGAAGGTCCCCGGAGCTGAGTCCGCTGAGACCGTCGTACGCCTCGGTGCTCGTCCTTGGTGAGCTCGTCGGCCGGCTTGTCGAACTGGACGCTGATCAGGCCGGTGGCGCCGTCGGGGCTGATCGCCTTGCTGGTGAAGGGGTCGATCGCGGCGATCACCGCGGGGACCTTCGCGACCTGCGCGACCGTCGTATCGACGGCGGCCTTCACGGCCGGGTCGGCGAGGGTCTTGCCCTCAGGTGCCTTCACCACCACGGTCGAGGAGGCCCCGCTCGCCGCGGGCAGCTCGGTCTTGAGGGCGTCGAGCGCCCGCTGCGACTCGGTGCCCGGGATCGAGAAGGTGTTCGTCGTCTTGCCGCCGAGGGTCAGCGCGCCGACCCCCAGCAGGACGAGGAAGACCGCCCAGACGGCGGCGACGAGGCGCCGGCGCTGGTACGAGAACCGGCCGAGCCGGTACAGCAGATTGGCCATCGGGAGATGCGTCCGTTCGTGTGCAGGGGAGGCCGGGCGCCGCAGGGGCCAGGCAGCAGGATCAGGCAGTTGCAATCAGGCGGTCTGGATCATGCGGTGTCGGGATCCGGCGGCGTCGGGATCGGGCGGATGCGGTCAGGGGCGTCTGAGCAGGCGCCGGAGGGCGATGTCGCAGAGTCTTCGGAGTTCGTCGTCGGTGCGTTCGCCCGGATGCCGGCACTCGCCGAGCAGCCCGTTGATGGCGAACATGGCCAGGTCGTTCTCGAGCGGATCGTCGGACCCGGCCAGGTACCTGTTCAGCTCGATGCCGTCGGCGACCAGGCCGGCGATCTCGGGCATGTTCTCGATCACCGGGATGATGTCCTGGATGACGTCGATGACGCCGCGGTGCACGACGGCGAGGTCGGTGAACTGGCGGATCGCGATCTCTTGCGCGACCGCCCGGGGCAACCCCTCGACCGTTCGGATCAGGGCGGCGAGGTCGGCGGCGGCCGGCTCGAGAACGGCGGCCAGCACCGCGGGTTTGCCGTTGAAGTGGTAGAGCACCGTCGCCTTGGAGCAGCCGGCCGCGGTGGCGATGTCCTGCAGCGACGTCGCGTTGTAGCCCTTGGCCTGGAACAGGTCCATCGCCTGCCGCACGATCTCGTGCCTGGTCCGCTCCCGGGCGGGGGTGGTGACTGCCATATCTGCCATAGTCCTGACCGATCGGCCAGTTTTCAACCGATCGGTCAGGTTTGTGGTCCGCTTCACGTGCTGTCGCCGACTTGCTTGCGGTGTAATGCTGTAATCGGGAGGCTGACATGGCTGAAGAGACTGCTGGGGACGACGTACTGGATGCCTACTCCCGGGTGGTCTCGGGTGTGGCGGAGCATTTGATCCCGCGGGTGGCCAGCTTGCGGATCGCGAGCCGGCGCGGTGACTCGTCGGGGTCGGCGGTGGTGCTGACCGACGACGGCCACCTGCTGACGAACGCGCACGTGGTCGGCGGCGGCGAGCAGGCGACGGCCGAGTTCGCGGACGGTACGGCGGCCCAGGCGCGGGTGGTCGGAGTCGACCGGCTGTCGGATCTCGCCGTACTGCGAGCCGACCGGGACATCCCCGATCCGCCCGAGTACGGGGACGCGGACCAGGTGAAGGTCGGGAACCTGGTGGTAGCGGTCGGCAACCCGCTGGGCCTGTCCGGCAGCGTGACGGCCGGCGTGGTCAGCGCCCTCGGCCGGTCGCTGCCGGTACGGACGCCGAACGTGACCAGGATGATCGAGGACGTGATCCAGACCGACGCGGCGCTGAACCCGGGCAACTCCGGCGGAGCGCTTGCCGACGGCAACGGCCGGGTGATCGGCATCAACACCGCGGTGGCCGGCATCGGCCTGGGCCTCGCGGTCCCGATGAACCAGACCACCAGCCGGATCATCTACTCGCTGCTGCACGACGGCCGGGTCCGGCGCGCCTACCTCGGGCTGGTCACCACGCCCGCGCCGCTGCGCCCGCAGTTCGCCGAACGCTTCGACCAGCGCACGGCACTCCGCGTCGTCGAGGTGATCGCGGGAAGCCCGGCCGCCGAGGCCGGTCTCCGCCAAGGTGATCTCGTCCTCGCCGTCGACGGCGCACCGCTCCGCGACGCCCAGTCCCTCCAACGTCTCCTCTTCGAAGACGCCATCAGCCGCCGCACCGAGATCACCGCGATCCGCAACGGTGCGCTGGTCGACGTCGTTGCGCTCCCGGCCGAACTCACCGACCGGTAGTCAGGTCGGCTCGGAGCAAGACACCGGTGCCGGGCTGCAGCGGGTCGCCGGGGAAGGTGAAGTCGCGGGTGACCTCGGTGAAGCCAAGGCTGTGGTGGAGGTCGAGGGTTGCGCCGTTGGCGAGGTTGGCGAAGTAGTAGATCGCGTCGGCCCGGTCCGCGGTCCAGCGCATCCGGTCGACGGTGAGCTGCTCACCGATCCCGTGTCGCCGCCACGCCGGTGCGACGATCAGACCGACGAGGTAGTACCCGCTCGGCGCTACGTCCGATGGATCGCCGGGGGAGATCTCGTGGTGGATCACACCGCCGTACCCGATCACCTCATCGCCCGCGCAAGCGACCGCGGCGTACCGATCCGGCTCCCGAACCTCAGCCATCAGCCGATGCGTCCGCGCCTCAACGGATCCACCACTCCGCGACACGATCAGCCGCCCACAGGCTTCGAGATCCGCGAGTTCTGCCGGTCGGACCGTGATCGCGGCTCCGGTCGGTTGCCGGTCGACGTCCGGCTGGTAGTCCGCGAACCCGCTCACCCGACCCAGCCTAGGATCAGCCAGGTGGACGAACGAGTGGGGCTGGCGGGGGAGTTGTACGACCGTGCGATCATCAGCGGGGGCCGGGGCGCTGACGGCTGCGGATCGGGAGTTGGATGCGGCCGAGGCCGATGTCGTTGCTGGCCCGCGGGAAGGTGCTGCACGGGCGGTTCCTGGCGAGCCGGAGCGAGGACGAGGCCCGGGCGCTCCTCGAGGAGTCGACGGCTCTCCGCCGTACCCTCGGCTTCACGGCAGGCGTAGCCGCCAACCTGGTCGGCTTGATCTACCTGGCCGACGGCGACGAGGCAACCATCAGTGCACAGATCGAGGAGGCGCGGTCACGCCTCTAGCGGCCCGCCGCGGATGGGGTGGCCGGTGAGGGCACGGGCTTCGTTGTCCCGGACGCGGGGCTCGTAATGGGCGAAGAAGATCTTGCCGACCAGGCCGCGCCGGCTGCGGACACCGGTCTTGTCGAAGATGCTCTTCAGGTGCTGCTGGACGGTGTGCGCGGAGACGACGAGCCGTTCGGCGATGTCGGTGGTCGACTCGCCCTGCAGTACCAGCCGGGTGACCTCCTGCTCGCGCTCGGTCAGCCCGTACGCCGCCATCAGCAAGGGCGCGATCCGGCCGGGATGAGCCGGCTCGACGATCACGGCGACGCGGCGGGAGGTCGAGGAGACGAGCGAGGTTCCGTGCAGGACGACCCAGCGGCCGGAGCGGGACATCACCCGCGACACCGCGACTTCGCCGGCGTCCGGGAAGGCCGCCGTACGCAGCGCCTGTCCGGCGACCGCGAGCACAGCCGAGGGCAGCCGGCCCGCGGCCCAGTCGCCGTCGGGCAGCTCGCCCAGCCAGCGCTCGACGCCGGGCGTGGCCGACTCGATCTCCCAGTTGCCGGTGACAACGATCAGGCCGGGTGCGTCCGCGCCCTCGGGGTCGGTGGCCTCGCCGAGGAACAGCGAGTTCCGCGCACCGGCCGCCAGGACGGGCGCGACGGTCCGGATGAACGCCTGGTCCTCGTCGTCGAAGACGGGCCGACCCGGCTCGCGGTAGAGACCGAGGGCTCCCCAGACCTCGCCTGACCTCGTCCGCAGGCCGGCGATCAGCTCCTGGTCGCCGCCCATCGTCATGTTCTGGTGCCACCGCGGACTGCTCTGCGGGTTGCCGCCGGTCGCCTCGTGCAGGGTCGAGATGCCCCGCTCCGACCGGACGACGTCCACGAGCTTGTTCACGTCGTCCTCGTAGTACTCCTGGGCAAGCCATTCCTGCGGCAGCTCCGGCATGCCGTCGTTGAAGTGGCTGGTGACCAGCAGAGACGCCGGATCGAGCGTGTACCAGCAGGGCGCCTGGTAGTAGGGGACCGCGGTGCGCAAGGCCTCGGAGGACTCACGCCAGAACGTGACGAGGTCGAGGCCCTCGCGCGTCAGCTGCGCGATCCGGTCGCTCGCACGCTGTTTCGCGTACCCGTTCACAGCTTCAAGGTACGGCGATCCGTCCGGCGGCGGGATACCACATTTCTGGAATGGGCTGCCGGAGATCACGCTCGTAGCGTCGAGCCATGACACAGGCACGGGTGGTAGGGCCGTCAGACGGCCTGACGACAATGGATCTGCGAGAGGTCCGAGCGGATCGGTACCTGATCGACAGCGTGGACACCGGCGGCCGGTTCTCGCTCGTCGAACACACCTTGGAGCCGCGGGTGCTCGCGGCGCCGTTGCACCTGCACACCAGGGAGGACGAGTACAGCTTCGTCCTCGAGGGCCGGCTGGGTGCGTTGCTCGGCGAGCAGGAGGTGTTCGCCGAGCCGGGCACGCTCGTCTTCAAGCCCCGCAACCAGTGGCACACGTTCTGGAACGCCGGCGACGAAACCCTCCGGCTGCTCGAGCTGATCTCGCCCGGAGGGATCGAGGCGCTCTTCCGCAAGCTGGCCGAGCCCGGCGGAGAGTACGACCCGGAGACGCTCCCGGCGCTGGCCGCGAGCTACGGGTGCGAGGTCGACTTCGACCGCACGATGCCGATCGTCGAGCGACACCGGCTGGACTTCTAGCCGGCCACCAGCCGCGCGCCCGCCACTCGGCGACGTTCGGGCGCTCGGCGTCACCCTGGGTGTTGCCGACGCTGCTCGGTAACGTCAACGGAGACGGAGAACCTGCTGGTCAATCCGGGCTGAACGCTGCGATGACCGCGCGGCCGAGTTCACCCGAGGGCGGGGTGGTCAGCTCTGTCGTCTCGGTGTCAACGGCGTTGAACACGTCGGATCGTTTTCGGTCGCGGCGCATCGGAATGACCTTGATGAGGCTTGCCTGGCGGGTTACGTCGACAAGATCCGCCGGGGCGAGGAAGGCCCGCCAGCTCCGGACACGCGCTTGCGAGAGGACCGGAGCACGGAAGGCACGCCCTTGCTCAGTCCATTCGTCTTGCCGCGGGTGCGGCACGATTTCCGCGCGCTGCGACAGCAGACTGAGCACCTGCTGACCCAATGCGTCCGCGGATGCATCTACGTCCATCACGACCGGCCGCTCCGGGCGTCCAAGCCACAGACCCATTGTCGTCCTGGCCGAGCGGAGGACGTAGTAGCGCATCCGGCCGGCGGTAGATCGAGACCAACGCGCGATCATCCTCGGGCGCGACCCTTGATGCTACTTTCCGCCGACTGGGAGGTGCCGACTTCACGATCGCCTCGTGTAGGTGAGATACGCCGCGTGGACGTCTTCGTCTGTGAGCGGGAACTGTTCGTCAGTTCGAGGAAGTACGGCCAGCCGAGGAAGCAAGGTCTCGCTCCAGTTGAACAGGCCGCCCTTCCAGTACTTCTTGAGCGCCTTGCCGTCGGGAGTCAGGACGAATCGATCGTCCTCGACCTTCAGCAGTCCTGCCGCCCGGAGGGCTCCAATCGCGGCAGCAAGTTCGTCCCGAGTAGGGATCGCGTGGTTGATCCCATCGGCCACGCCGATGAGTTCGCTCAGCGAACAGCCCCGGCGTGAATCTGTCGTCGCTGCGAGCACCCACGCGTCGGACCACGTCCACACGCCGGGCGTGGGCCGTTCCTGACCAGAGGATTCACCAGCCACGAGCGCGCCACTCGGGAATCGAGCCGGAGCCGACCAGTTCAAGCACCATCGAGATCGTCCTCCACAACGCCAATATGCGGCGAGAGGTACGGGTCTGCCTCTGGAGCAACGGACCCGCGCTTCATGACCCACACGACCCAGCGGTTCTCGTTCTCGCCCCGGGCTTCGTCGTCGTAGACATGAAGCATGCCGTACGACCACGGTGCCGCATGGGCGATTCTTCGGAACGCGTCGACCACAGCATCTTGGCGGTGATTTCGCAGCCCGGCCATCCACAGGTGAGCCGAACCGTTGACGATCCGTAGATCGGCCGTCTGCAGGTCGTTCTGCACTTCCGTGATCTCTCTGATCACGGCGTCGTACGCGGCCTGGCTCAGGTCGTCAGCCTTTCCGCCGAACGCGTCCTGGGAGTCCCGAATCGTGGCCCAGCCGTGGTACTCGAACACGCGACGTGCCTACCAGCCGCGGGCCCGCCACTCGGCGACGTTGGGGCGCTCCTTACCGAGGGTGGTGTCGGAGCCGTGGCCGGGGTAGACCCAGGTCTCGTCGGGGAGCTCGTTGAAGAGCTTGGCCTCGACGTCGTTGATCAGCGAGGTGAACCGCTCGGCGTCGCCCTGGGTGTTGCCGACGCCGCCCGGGAACAGCGAGTCGCCGGTGAACAGGTGGGGTGCACCGGCCGGGTCGTCGTACAGCAGGGCGATCGAGCCCGGGGTGTGGCCGACCAGGTGGATGACCTTGAGTGAGCACTGGCCCACCGGGATGGTCGCGCCCTCGTCGACGAGCTCGTCGGTGGGTACGCCGATGCCCTCGGCGTCGTACCGGCCGGCGACCGTCGTCGCGCTGGTCCGGGCCACCACCTCGGCGAGCGCCTCCCAGTGGTCCTGGTGGCGGTGCGTGGTGACGACCCGCTCGAGCCCGCCGTCGCCGATCAGCTTCAGCAGGGTCTGCGCCTCGTTGGCCGCGTCGATCAGCACCTGCTCGTCGGTCCGCCGGCAGCGGAGCAGATAGGCGTTGTTGTCCATCGGCCCGACCGCGACCTTGGTGATCATCAGCTCGGCCAGCTCGTGGGTCTGCACGGGTCCGCCGACCTTGACGTTTCCGTGGTACTCCGGCATGCGCCCTCCCGGGGAAGTCGGTAACACCGCCGATCCTTGCATCAATCCGGTCGCCGGGTCATGTCAGGCCGAGTTTGCCAGAACCACCCCTCACGATCGAATATACTTTCGAAGCCTGCTCGATCGGGATCCCCGATCCGGCGGCGGAAGTTTTTGTCGGTGGGCCTCGTTAGCATGACCGGGCATGCCATGGAACCCCTCGAGAACGGCTGAGAGTGAGCTTGTGTCTGACCGTCTGATCGTGCGCGGAGCGCGTGAGCACAACCTGAAGGACGTCTCGGTCGACCTGCCACGGGACGCCATGATCGTCTTCACCGGCCTGTCCGGGTCCGGGAAGTCCAGCCTGGCGTTCGACACGATCTTCGCCGAGGGGCAGCGGCGGTACGTCGAGTCCCTGTCGGCGTACGCGCGTCAGTTCCTCGGTCAGATGGACAAGCCGGACGTCGACTTCATCGAGGGCCTGTCACCCGCCGTCTCGATCGACCAGAAGTCCACCTCCCGCAACCCGCGCTCGACCGTCGGCACGATCACCGAGGTCTACGACTACCTCCGGCTGCTGTTCGCGCGGGCCGGCCGCCCGCACTGCCCGGAGTGCGGCGAGCCGATCGCACGGCAGACCCCGCAGCAGATCGTCGACCGGGTGCTCGAACTGGAGGAGGGCACCCGGTTCCAGGTGCTCGCGCCGGTCGTCCGCGGCCGCAAGGGGGAGTACGTCGACCTGTTCCGCCAGCTCAGCGGTCAGGGCCTGTCCCGGGCCCGGGTGGACGGCGAGACGATCCAGCTGCTCGAGCCGCCGAAGCTGGACAAGCAGAAGAAGCACACCATCGAGGTCGTGGTCGACCGGCTCGCGGTGAAGCGCTCCGCGAAGCAGCGGCTGACGGACTCGATCGAGACCGCGCTCGGCCTGGCCAGTGGTCTGGTCGTGCTGGACTTCGTCGACCTGCCGGAGGACGACCCGCACCGCGAGCGCCGGTTCTCCGAGAAGCTCGCCTGCCCGAACGATCACCCGCTGGCCATCGACGAGCTCGAGCCGCGGTCGTTCTCGTTCAACTCGCCGTACGGCGCCTGCCCGGTCTGCACCGGCCTCGGCACCCGGATGGAGGTCGACCCGGAGCTGCTGGTCCCGGACCCGTCCAGGTCGCTGGAGGAGGGTGCGATCCAGCCGTGGTCGGGCGCGAACGTCACGCAGTACTTCGAGCGGCTGCTGGCGGCGCTGGCCAAGGACCTGAAGATCAAGACGACCACGCCGTTCGGCGAGTTGCCGGCGAAGGCGAAGAAGTCGCTGCTCACCGGGCACGACCGGCAGGTGCACGTCTCGTACAAGAACCGCTACGGCCGCGAGCGGTCCTACTACACCACCTTCGAGGGTGTGATCCCGTACGTCGAGCGACGGCACGCGGAGGCGTCGAGCGACACCAGCCGGGAGCGCTTCGAGGAGTACATGCGCGAGGTGCCGTGCCTGGCCTGCAACGGCGCGCGGCTGAAGCCGATCTCGCTCGCGGTCACGCTGGGCGGGAAGAACATCGCCGAGATCAGCGCGATGTCGATCGACGAGGTGCACGCGTTCCTGGTCCAGATGGACCTGTCCCCGCGGGAGAAGCAGATCGCGGAGCGGGTGGTCAAGGAGATCGGCGAGCGGCTGCGGTTCCTGCTCGACGTCGGCCTGGACTACCTGGCGCTGAGCCGGCCGGCGGGTTCGCTGTCCGGTGGCGAGGCGCAGCGGATCCGGCTCGCGACCCAGATCGGCTCGGGCCTGGTCGGCGTGCTGTACGTGCTCGACGAGCCGTCGATCGGTCTGCACCAGCGGGACAACCGGCGGCTGATCGAGACCCTGGTCCGGCTGAAGAACCTCGGCAACACGCTGATCGTGGTCGAGCACGACGAGGACACCATCGACCACGCCGACTGGGTCGTCGACATCGGCCCGGGCGCCGGTGAGCACGGCGGCCAGGTGGTCGTCTCCGGCACGGTCGAGGACCTGAAGAACCACCCGGACTCGATCACCGGCGCGTACGTGTCCGGCCGCCGCGAGATCCCGATCCCGGCGATCCGGCGGCCGCTCACCGAGGGCCGCGAGCTGACCGTGTACGGCGCCCGGCAGAACAACCTGAAGGACATCGACGTGACCATCCCGCTCGGGGTGTTCGTCGCGGTCACCGGGGTGTCCGGCTCGGGCAAGTCGACACTGGTCAACGACATCCTCTACACCTCGCTCGCCCGGCAGATCTACGGCGCCCGCACGGTGCCCGGCCGGCATACGAAGATCTCCGGGATGGAGCTGGTCGACAAGGTCATCCACGTCGACCAGTCGCCGATCGGCCGGACCCCCCGGTCGAACCCGGCCACCTACACCGGCGTGTGGGACCACGTCCGCAAGCTGTTCGCGGAGACGCCGGAGGCCAAGGTCCGCGGGTACCAGCAGGGCCGGTTCTCGTTCAACGTCAAGGGCGGCCGGTGCGAGGCCTGCTCCGGTGACGGCACGCTGAAGATCGAGATGAACTTCCTGCCGGACGTCTACGTCCCGTGCGAGGTGTGCCACGGCGCCCGGTACAACCGGGAGACGCTCGAGGTGCACTACAAGGGCAAGACGGTCGCGGACATCCTGGACATGCCGATCGAGGAGGCGTCGGAGTTCTTCGCCGCCATCCCGGCGATCTCGCGGCACCTGACGACTCTCACCGAGGTCGGCCTGGGCTACGTCCGGCTGGGCCAGCCCGCGCCGACGTTGTCCGGTGGCGAGGCGCAGCGGGTCAAGCTGGCGTCGGAGCTGCAGAAGCGGTCGACCGGCCGGACGGTGTACGTGCTGGACGAGCCGACGACCGGTCTGCACTTCGAGGACATCCGCAAGCTCCTCGGCGTCCTCGGCGGTCTGGTGGACAAGGGCAACTCGGTCCTCGTGATCGAGCACAACCTCGACGTGATCAAGACCGCCGACTGGATCATCGACCTGGGTCCGGACGGCGGCCGTCGCGGCGGCACGCTGGTGGCGGAGGGTACGCCGGAGGAGGTCGCGACCAACCCGGGGTCGTACACCGGTGCGTTCCTGGCCGAGATCCTGGCCGGGCGCGCCGCCAAGCCGAGCGCGAAGCAGCAGGCCGCCGCCGCGAAGGCAGCCGTCAAGAAGGCTCCGGCGAAGAAGGCCCCCGCGAAGAAGGCCGTCGCCAAGAAGACGGTTGCCAAAGACAGTCGTCGGGAAGACGGCTGCCAAGAAGGCAACACCGGCCAGGAAGCGCGCGGCCGGCTGATCCCGTTCGGCACGCGGGCGGCGTTGCGCAGTTCGGTCGGTGTTCGACCAGCGGTAGCGCTCCTGGCCCGGCATCCGCGCGGTCCGGGAGCGCTTTGTTGTTGCCTGCTCATGGGCCAGTAGTTGACGTAGGCAACAATTTGGCGGGTGGACTCCGCCGGTCCGTCGCAGGCACCTTTCGATCCTGGTCGAAACGTCCGGGCCGTCGTCAGGGCCGCCGCCGGTGACCCGGTGTGGCGACTATCGTGGCGTCGCGGCGCAACCACACTTCGAAGGAGAGACTGTGAGCGGACGCTGGGACATGGGCCAGGACACTCTGAGCCAACTGGCCAAGAAGACCGGGACAGGGACGCAGGACCTGGGTGGCCTGGTGAAGCAGCTGGTCGCCGCTGCGCAGCCGCTCGAAGGCAAGATGAGCGGCGCCGGCAAGGCGATGTTCGACGGTTTCAAGGCCAACGTGGACGGTATCGCCGCCGACCTGAACGCCGGGCTCGCGGCCATCAACGAGGGCCAGTCCGGGATGGACACCGCCTTCCGCACCGGTGACTCCGAGATGGCCGACACCGCGAAGAAGAACCAGGGCTCGGCAGACTTCAACGCCGCCAAGTTCGGCAAGCGCTGAGAGAGGAACTGACGATGGCAAACCGCAACAGTTACGACACCGCCGCCTCCGGCGAGGTGCAGTCGACCATCAACAGCCTCGCCGGCCAGATCTCGGGCCTGATCGCGACCCACAAGCAGAACGTGACCGCGGCCCTGTCGGACGCGTCGGCCAGCGGCGTGACCGAGAACTACCGCGCCGTCGAGGACCGCTTCAACAAGGCGGCCGACCAGACCCTGGCGATCATCAGTTCGCTGAAGGAGACGCTGGCGCAGAACGACGCGACCGCCGCCGCGGCGCTGAAGAAGGCTTCGGCCGCCGTCGACGGCATCGGCGGCTGACCCGCCGTACCAACAGCCGCACGGCCCTGGACGTCACCCGCTGACGGGTGCGTCCACGCCGTTGTGGACCTGCGCGGACACGGCCGGATCGACCTGAGGGGTGACAGTGGACTGGGACATCGACATCGAGGGCGTCAACAAGGTCCTCACCGACACGGTGACCGAGGTGGAGCCGTTCGACGGTTTGGTGACGACGTACGGCGACAACCTGAAGGCCATCATGACCGGCCTGGACTACGACATCTTCACGATCGTCGCGGTGGCCATCGGTGAGTACTCCGAACACTGGGCCCCGAAGCTGGAGGCCGCGGCGAAGCAGGTCGGCGCCTCGCTGACCGGTGCGCACGACGCCGTCACGGCCTACATGGAAGGGCAGGAGGAGATGGCCCTGACCGCGCAGCAGAACGCGGCGGACGGGGTGGTCCCGGATCCGCCGGGTGGTGCGCCGGACGAGTCCAAGCCGACGGGGAAGAACGTCCCGGTATGAGCGATCAGGATCCGGCGGAGGTGCCGGCGGAGGTTGCCGAGGCGGGGCGAGTGCGGCTGGCAGAGTGGCTGACCGCCGCGGCGCCGACGCCCGAGCTGGGCGCGACGCCCGAGCAACTGGCGGACTGGACCGCGCACCAGGTGGAGGAGTATCTCGTGTTCGTTCCGCCCGGGTACGCCAACCTGGTGTTCCTCGTGGCCGAGCACAGCATCAGTTCGTTCGCGCCGAGCGAACAGACGCTCGCCGAAGCGATTGTGGCGGCCCGGCCCCAGGTATGACGGCGGCCGGCTGCCCCGCAACTCGTCGTACGACGTGTGCCATCACCACACGCGCCGTACTGCCTCGCCGTACCAGAAGTATTCGTCGACCCAGCGTGTGACCGAGGACTGAACTGACATGATCAAACCCGAAGGCATCCCGATCACGGAAGTGAAGAAGGTCGTCACGGCGCTCGACGAGAACGTGTCGTCGCTGAGTGGCCTCGGGGAGAAGTTCAGCGACGTGGGTGACGGTGTCCACAACACCTTCCAGGGGCTGAACGGGGTCTACCACGCGCCCGAGCGGGAGTTGCTGGTCGGTTCGACGAAGAAGATCCAGGAGAACCTCACCGAGTTCGGTCCGAGTCTGCCGGCGATGTCGGGGCACCTGGAGACGCTCGCCGACGAGGTACGCAGCCGGCTGGGCACGCTGAAAGACATCCGGGACGAGGCCTACGAGTGGCATCGCCGCAAGAACGGCAACCCGGAGTGGCAAAACGATCAGGACATGATCGACGACAACAACCGGATGGTCAAAGACGTCAGCCGGATCATGACGGAGGAGATGCCGGAGCTCTGCTTCACCGCCGCCAACGAGATCGTCAAGCTGCACGGCGGGAAGACCTGGGATCCGGAGACCGGCGTACGCGAGGGCGAGGAGCCGCCGCCGGCGCCGGACGAGGACGAGGAGCCGGAGCCGCCGGCCTGGGGCACCGAGGAAGAGCGGGACAAGCCTTGGTGGCAGGACACCCTGGAGTTCGTGCCGAACATGCTGCTCGGCGTGGTCACGGTCATCGGCGAGACCGTCGAGAGCATCCTCACGCTGGTGCCGGTGCTGCCGCTGCTGGACATGATCCCCGGCTTCTCGGACACCATGAAGGACTGGTTCAACTGGGATGTCCCGACCTGGGAGGACGCGGGTAACGCCTGGGTGGGGCTGGGCGTTTTCCTCGGGCAGGTGGTGACGGCGGTTCCCCAGCTCGCGGCGTGGGGCGCCGAGGCCATGTTCGGCGTGGAGCGGCCCCAGTGGCTCAAGGACTGGGGCGAGATGGGCGTCGACATGGGCGGGGAGATGCTGAAAGGCTTCGTCGCCTGGGACGAATGGTCGAAGAACCCGGGCAAGGCCTTCGGGATGGCGCTCACCAACGTCGTCGCAACGGTCGCGTCGGGCGGCTCGGCCGGTGCGGTCAAGACCGCGGCGCTGGCCGGCAAGTTCGGCGCTGCGAGTACGGCGGTGGCGAGAGTCGCCGGCGTGGCCGCGAAGTTGCAGGGCGCGCGGGTGGGCCTGCACGACATCGCTCTCGGCGCGGTGTCGAAGATCCCGAAGGTCGGCGACGTGGTCAACGGCCTGTCGAGGATCCCGATCGTCGGCGACACCTTCAAGATGCAGGGAGTCACCCCGTCCAGCGTGACGGTGGACCTCCCGGACGTCGACACGCCCGGAACCAACTCGGTCGACACCCCTTCCGTGGACACCCCGTCGGTGGACACCCCGACCATCGACACCCCCTCGGTGGACACGCCGTCGGTGGACACGCCCCACACCCCGAGCGCCGACGCCCCGTCCACGCCGGTCTCGCACACCGATCCGGGCACCACGACACCTGGTTCCACCGCGGACCCAGTGACGACGCCCACCAACCGCGCGCCCGACACGACGACCACCCCAGGCCCGACCACGACCCCCGGCACAACCACGCCGGACTCGACCACGACTCCGGGCACGCGCACGCCCGACACCCAGACCACACCCGGCTCGCGCACCCCGGACACGTCGCGGACGCCGGACTCGTCACGTACGCCGGACTCGTCACGTACGCCGGACTCGTCGCGCACGCCAGATTCTTCGCGCACGCCGGACTCGTCGCGCACCCCAGACTCGTCGCGTTCGCCTGAGACGTCACGGACACCTGAGACCTCGCGCACGCCTGAGACCTCGCGTACGCCTGAGACCTCGCGTACGCCTGAGACCTCGCGTACGCCCGAGACCTCGCGTACGCCCGAGACCTCGCGTACGCCCGAGACCTCGCGTACGCCCGAGACCTCGCGTACGCCCGAGACGTCACGTACGCCCGAGACGTCACGGACGCCTGAGACGAATACGCCGAACACGCCTGAGACCTCCCGGACGCCGGAATCGACGACGCCGGGGACGTCGCGGACGCCGGAGTCGACCACGCCCGGGACATCGCGGACACCGGAATCGACCACCCCGGGAACCTCGCGGACGCCGGAGTCGACCACGCCGGGGACCTCGCACACACCGGAACCGGCCGCGGCGCGGAACGTGGATCCTGCTGTCACGCCGGTCATGCCGATCCACCCCGGCGTACCCGGTCATGTCGGCAATACGCCGAACACCCCCAACACTCCGAACACCCCCAACGCGCCGTACGGTCGCACCCCGAACACTCCGAACACGCCCAACACTCCGAGCACGCCCAACACCCCGAACACGCCGAACAGGCCCAGCCCGTACCAGCCGCCGGCGCGGCCGTTCGGGCCGTTGACGCAGAACCCGTTCCCCGGGCCGCCGGCACGGCACACGCCGCAGCGGCCGCACGACGCCGCGAACGACCCCAAGTGGGACGATCCGCTGCGCCGGCAGGTCGAGATCGACAAGATGAAGCCGGACCACCTGCGTCCCGAGCCGGGGAAGCCGCGGACCGAGGTCGACCCGGGCCAGTTCGTCCACAAGGACCGCCCGGACCCGCGCGAGAGCGAGCTGACCGACGCGGTCGGCGATCCGCCGCACGAGAACCCGCGGGACTGGATGGGCAAGGTCAACCCGGACTACGACCTGAGCGACCACTACCGGATGAACTGCGCGGACGGCTCGCGTAAGACCGCCGACATCCTGAACGGCGACACGCCGAGGCTCGCTGCCGGGAAGCAGTTCACCGGAGGCGGTGAGAATCCCGAAGGCACCTTGGAGTGGATGGATCTCGAGGACTTCAAGCCGGAGCACAAGATGGCGGCCCCGGACCAGCCGCACAACCCGACGGACTTCACGAATGCCGCGTACCGCCGGGTCTACGACGCGCTGACCGGCCGGCCGCCAGGCACGCACGCGAACATCTTCGTCACCTGGAGGGACAGCCCCGGTGGGCACGTCCTGAACGCGTTCGTCGACGAGCGGGGCAGGGTCCAGTTCCTGGACACGCAGCCTGCGGGTGGCAAGCTCGAGGACGCGATGCCGGACGGCTGGAACCAGCCGCACCCGAAGAATCCGTACACGCGCACGGTCCAGACCCCGTCCGGCCGGACGGTCGAGGTGCCGAAGGAGATCGACTCCATCCAGTTCGCCGTACGGGAGCGGGGCGGCAAGTGGGAAGGCGTCGACCGGACCCCGAACACCCCGCCGGCCTCGCAGCTCCAGTACCAGCGACCGCCCACCCCACGCGGCGACCGCCGCTACATGCCAGACCCGGCAACCCTCCGGATGGGCGGCCAACCCAACCTCCCAACCCCACCCCGCACCCCAAACCCGAACACCCCACCACCCCACACCCCAGCCCCGAATACCGCGGCTCCTGGCACCCCCACCACCCGCACCCCGGACCCGACCACGCCGAGTTCCCGTACGCCGGACCCGACCACGCCGGGCTCGCGGACGCCGGACCCGACCGCTCCGGGCTCCCGTACGCCGGATCCGACTGCGCCGGGGTCCCGGACGCCGGATCCGACCACGCCGGACCCGACTGCGCCGGACCCGACTGCGCCGGACCCGACTGCGCCGAGTTCCCGTACGCCGGAGACGAACGCCCCAGAGACGACGCCGGATCCGACTGCGCCGGGTTCGCGCACCCCGGATCCGACTGCGCCGGGTTCGCGCACCCCGGATCCGACTGCGCCGGGTTCGCGCACCCCGGATCCGACTGCGCCGGACTCCCGTACGCCGGAGACCGGTTCGCCGGATGCGGATGGGCCGGAGTCGGGTGTGGCGGAGAGCGGTGATCCGTACACCGGCTTGGGGGACCGTCTGAAGAAGCTGTGGACCGGTTCGGACCCGACGCGTCCCGAGGCTCCGGAGGCACCCGGCACGCAGCGGGCGCCGGAGCCGGAGCTGGCGGACCGTAACTTCCGGGCGTCCAAGCACGACGAGGACGAGTTCCTCCGTACGGCTGGGGGGTACCTCGAAGGTCAGATGCGGACACATCGGGAAAACGGCAGGCTGTTGCTCGGCGATCTGATCGACGACCTGTCGGATGCCGACGTCCGCGCGATGGAAAAGCTGCTGACGAACGATCACCAGAAGATCAACGACGACTACCGTGCGGGTGACCCGACCGTCGAACAGCGGCCAACTGTCCGTGTCGCGGTTTCGGCGATGAACAAGCTGCCGGATTTCCAGGGCACGATCCACCGCGGCCTCGCTTTCGACACTCCCGAGCAACTGCGAGCGTTCCTGGACCGCTACGTCGAGGGCGCCAGCGTGCGGGAGCCGGCGTTCACACACTCGGCCGGGGGTAAGGGCAGCGAGCGGGGCGGCAAGGACTTCGCCGGCACAAACCACACCCCTGGCAGGGTGGTGCTGCACATCGATGCGCGGCACGGCAAGGACATGACCTTCCTGCGCGGGTCGGGCGAGAAGAGTTTCCGGGAGATCATCCACCCGCCGCACACCACCTTCCATACGACCAAGGTGGTGGAGCCCACCGACGAGACCCCTTGGTACCAAGTGCATGTCCGTGACCACGGTGGGCCGGTAGACGTATCACCGAGCGATCGGCAGCCGTCGGGCGCTGCGGAGCCTGACGCCGGCCGCGAGCCGGAGGCGGTGGATCCGTTCGCCAACCCGGAGGTGCAGTACAGGCCGACGGAGCCGGGGAACGGGCCGTGGCAGGAGCCGCCTGCCGCCGGGACGGATCCGTATGGGTCTGGCCACTCGCAGCGCCCGGTGGATCCGTATGGTTCTGGGCAACCGGAGCGGCCGGTGGACCCGTTTGCCGAGCCGGAGTCGCAGTACGGGCCCGGTCAGCCGGGTTACCAGTCGCCTGCTGCGCAGCACCAGCCTGGGCACGCGGGGCAGCAGCCATGGACTCCGGAGCAGCCGCGGCAGCCTGAGCCGCCGTACCACCCCGGGCAGCAGCCGGGGACGCACCCAGGGCAGCCGTTCGGACCTGGGCAGCCGCAGCGGCCGTTGCCGCCGCGGTACCCGGAGCAGCCGCCGGGCCGGCAGCCGTACCAGCAGCCGGGTACCCACCCGGAGCAGCCGGTCGACCCATTCGGTCCGGGTCAGCCGAACCAGCCGTTCGGTCCGGGGCAACCGCATCAGCCGGGGTACAACCCAGGCCAGCCGCCGCGGCACCCGGAGCAGCCGCCAGGCCACCAGCCCGGGCACGACCCACGGCAGCCGGGACAACCGTCGCCGTACGAGCAGCCGGGCACTCGCCCGCAGCAGCCGTTCGGACCTGGGCAGCCGCACCGCCAGCCGGAGTACAACCCGGATCACCCGGAGCAGCCGCCGGGTCAGCACCCGCAGCAGCCGTTCGGACCGGGGCAGCCGCACCGCCAGCCGGAGTACAACCCGGATCACCCGGAGCAGCCGCCGGGTCAGCACCCGCAGCAGCCGTTCGGACCGGGTCAGCCGGATCCGTACGCGCCGCCGCGTCAGCCGGATCCGTACGGGCCGCCGCCGCAGCAACCACGCCAGCCGTGGACACCGGAGCAGCCGCAACAACCACGTCAGCCGTGGACGCCGGAGCGGCCGTCTTACCGGCCGGAGGAGCACTCGCCGTCTGCGCGGCATACGCCGGAGCAGCCGGAGGCGCCGAACACGCAGAACGCGCCGGATGCGGCTGACGCCGTGTCGCCGGGGAACAAGTTCCTGGACGACCTGGCCGCCGGCGATCCCGACGCGCCGAACACCCCCGACGCACCGGACTCGTCGGTCGATGCGCCGTCGAGCCGGCCGGAGGACCACGGCTTCGACGCCCCGGACCAGGTACGTCGTGCCGCCTCACCGGAGGCGGAGGCGCGGTTCCTGGCGGAGGTCCGCGAGGCCATGTCGAGGTTCAGCCGTCAGGACGTCGAGGACCTCAGCCAGTTTGGTGGGTCGACGTCCAACCTGATCAACCGGATGCTGCGCAACCCCGCGCAGGGGATGCAGGCCATCCGGAACCAGACTCCGCACCTGGTGGAGTGGATGGACCGCGTCGACGGGCTGATCCGGGACGCGGGCCGGGCAGACGAGCCGCGCACGCTGTTGCGAGGTCTCGCTGCGCCGCAGCACGTCCGGACCGAGGCCGAGTTCCGTCAGTGGGTGCAGGAGGCCTTCGGGGGCGACCGGTTCGAGAACCCGGGCTACACCTCGACGACGATGAACCCGGAGCGGGCGGCGGACTTCGCCCACCAGGGTGGAGCCAGGTTCGGTGTCGTGGTGGAGATCCGTTCGCCGCAGGGTCTGCCGCTGGGCAAGGTCATGCACGACCGGGCCATTCCGGACGAGGTGCACGAAGGCGAGTACGCACTGCCGCGCGATTTCAGCGGCAGGATCGTCGGCATCAGCGACGGTGTGCGGTTCGAGCGCCGGGGTGGGGAGGAGCCGTACGTCGTCATCCACGTCGTCGACGACTCCCTGCCGGGCGGTCAACTGCCGGATCCGAACGCGCCGGAAACTCCGGACGTCCCAGACAGCTCACAACCGGCAGGTACCCCGCGGGCGCCGGAGACCTCGGGTGCCCCGGAAGGCACCCGGACGCTGGAAGGCACGCGGACGCCGGAAGGCACGGGGACGCCGGAAGGCACGGGGACGCCGGGCGTGCCGGAGAACGTGGACGCACCGGAGGCGCGCAACGCACCGCAGTCGCCGGAGGATCGGCATCGGGGGCCGCGACGCGCGGACCAGCCTGACGCGTTCGCACCGCATGACCCATCGCCGTGGAACCAGCCCCAACAGCCAGCCCAATCGCCATACCAGCAGCCTGGGCAGCAGTACCAGCAGCCTGGCCAGCCGGGGCAGCCGCCTCACCAGCAAGCTGGGCAGTATCCGGGCCAGCAGCCGCACCCGGGGCACGACCCGAGGCAGCCGCAGCAGTATCCGCCGCGGCAGCCGGGGGACCCGTACCAGCAGCCTGGGCAGGTCCCGGGGCAGCATCCCGGTCAGCCGCCTCACCAGCAGCCTGGGCAGTACCCCGGCCAGCAGCCGCATCCGGGATACGACCCGAGGCAGCCGCAGCAGTATCCGCCGCGGCAGCCGGAGAACCCGTACCAGCAGCCCGGGCAGCCGCATCAGCAGCCGGGGCAGTATCCGGGGCAGCATCCCGGTCAGCCGGGGCAGTATCCGGGGGAGCATCCCGGTCAGCACCCGTGGCAGGCGCCGTTCGATGCTCCTGGAACGCACCGGCAGCCGGAGAATCCGTACCAGCAGCCGGGGCAGCCGCCGCATCAGCAGCCTGGGCAGTACCCGGGCCAGCAGCCGGATCCGGGGTATGACCCGAGGCAGCCGCAGCAGTATCCGCCGCGGCAGCCGGAGAACCCGTACCAGCAGCCCGGGCAACCGCATCAGCAGCCGGGGCAGCATCCCGGTCAGCACCCGGGGCAGCAACCCCATCCGGGGTACGACCCGAGGCAGCCGCAGCAGTATCCGCCGCGGCAGCCGGAGAACCCGTACCAGCAGCCCGGGCAGCCGCATCAGCAGCCGGGGCAGCCGCCGCATCAGCAGCCTGGGCAGTACCCGGGGCAGCAGCCGCACCCGGGGTATGACCCGAGGCAGCCGCAGCACTACCCGCCGCGGCAGCCGGATCCGTACCAGCAGCCGGGCCAGCACCCGTACCAGCAGCCCGGCCAGCCCGGTCCGTACGGCGGCCAACCGCATGGCCGGCAGGATCCGTACGGCTCCCAGCCCGACCCCTACGGCTCCCAGCCGGATCCGTACGGCGGACAACCGTCCCAGCCGGAGCCGCAGGGCGGGCAACCGTCGCAACCGGAGCCACAGGGCGGGCCACCGACGGGTGACGTGCCTGCGCGACGGGACAACTCCGAGTTCCCCGTGCGGCAGCCGGCTCAGGGTGAGTTCGTCGAGCCGGATACTGCGACGGCGGAGAAGGCGTATCGGAGCATCCGGAACATGACCGACGACGTTCCGAAGGTCGCCGAGGCGCTTGATCTCGATCCCAGCGTGGTCGACGTGGCGAAGCGGAATCTCTTCGTCAACAAACATGATGTCGCGGTCGGCGGAGGCGACATCGTGCATGGCTACTTCACGGCTGACGACTACATCGCCGGCCTGTGGAAGTCGGCGATGGCGGGGAAGCTGAAGGTCCCCAACGAGGTCAACGAGTTGCGGTCCGTGATCGCGCACGAGTACGTGGAGGCCAAGCTGATGGAGGCCGGTGTCCCGTACAACTACGCCGATCCGAGGCTGTGGGACGACGTGGACGGCTACGGAGACAGCACCGAGCACGTGGGCGCGCATACCGTGGCACCACGGGCGCTGCAGGCCACCAGTAACCTCGAGCTCTTGCTGAGCCACTGGGAAAGTCACGGACTGACCCCGCCTCCCGGTGGGCTGGCGCCCGATCTGTCCAACCTGGATGACATCGTCCGACGAGCAATCGAAGGGATGGGATGGTGACCGACACAGCTGCGGCGGAGCGCGTGGTCGACCGCCTCCTCGCCGTGGAATGGGACGAAGCCGCGGCGCGCGCGCATCGGCGTTCCCGTGGCCGGCTGACGCGCGAGTTCCTCCGGCGTACGGCGCAATGGGCGCTGGCCGTCGGCGCGGAGGAGGGCTGGCCGTTCAGCGACTTGGCGGGTGCTCTGGATCCAGAGGTTTCCGTGGACCCGGCGCTGCTGGCGAAGCTCGAGATCGACGCGTCAACCGTCGGGCTGTTCCCGATCCGGCCGGCGCATGCTGCGGCGATCGTGCGGTGGGCGGCGCTCGGCGATCTGCCCCGCCGGCGGTTCCCGGACCTGGACGATCCGTACGAGCCGCTCCTCATCCTGCTCGGCCGTGGCGGTGGCTATTCGGTGGCGAAGGGATTCATCGAGCTCGGCTACGGCTCGTTCCCGATCCGCTCGGTGGCCGACCGGGCCGCGCTGGAACCGGTGCCGATCGACGAGGCGACGCTGGACATGGCGGATCAGGAGAGCTGAGCGCGGATGTCGGGTAACTATGGAACTCAGGTCATCGAGTCGGTGGCGGTTCGGCGGCGGCGGTTGCGGGAGGCTTGGCTGTTTGGGGCTGAGCGGGCCAAGAACACGTTGAACGAGCAGACCGGGAAGGTGCTCGCCAGCGTGATGATTGGTGCGGTCGCTTGTGCGGGGTGTGCAGGGGTTTCGTACTTCAAGTCGGCGCAGGCCGAGGAGAAGCAGAAGCAGCAGCCCACGCCGACCGCCACCACCTCGGGTCCTGTTAGCCCGTCACCATCGAAGTAGAGGCACTAGCGGCCGAACAGGTGGCGTAGCCAGGTGCGGCGGGGCTGGGGTTTGAGGGCGGCCGGGAGTACGGCGGTTGGCGGGGTCGCCAGCGTGACCGGGACCTGGACCATCTGATCGCCCTGGAGCCAGTAGATGTCGGGGGAGCACTGGTCCGGGGCATCGCGGTAGCTGTCGGCGACCCATCGGGCCAGGGCGTCGGCGTGCGGCTGGCCGGCGTCGGCGGGGCAGTAGGCGACGGTGCTGAGCCGGGGTACGCCGATGAGCACGCCCGCGCCCAAAGAGGCCTGAGGCAACAAATTTTCCCGGTCGACGATCGCCATCGACACCAGCGGATCGTCGTCGCGGCTGAGCACCGAGATCCCGTTGTGCTGCTGCGGTTCGAGGTCCGCGATCTCGGCCAGGGTGAGCTGCACCGGCGACGGCACGTCGGGCTCGCCGAGTCCCAGCATCGACCGTCGTACGACGGTCAGCCGCCGCAGCTCGCTGCCCGTCCGGACGAACACGACGACCTCGAAGTGATCACCGAATGGCAGCAGGGCGTCGGCGACCGGGCCGGCGGTGCGCGCCGACCAGCCGCGCTGCACGAGCAACGCGCGCTGGCGTCCGGCGACGTCACCGAACCGGTGCTCCTCGGTGGCGAGCTCACCCTCGGCGACGACGGCCCGTAGCCACGCCTCGATCTGCTCCGGCCACCGCTGCTGTGGTAGCTGAAGGCAACGATCGACGATCTCGCCGACGCCGACGACCGCGGACATCTGCAGCGCGCCGCGGCCCCAGCCGACCTCGACCGTGCGCTGCTCGGCATCCACCACGCAGCCCGGCAACCAGATCGGAGCCAGCTCCGCAATCATTTCCACGACCGTGGAATCGTTCGTGCCTGTCATTCCGTGACCTCACCCACCACTAGAGTGTCTCGCACGTCCGTCGGTAAGAAGTACGAAAGTCCCCCGCGCAACCGCGGGCTGGTCCAGCGGAGGAAAACCTTAGTGGCAAGCCGGATCGTGCACCGCCCGGCGCGGCGTACACCTGCCCCCGGGGTGCAGCAGCAGCGGGTGATCGAGCCTGCCCCGTCCCTCGGCGGCAGTGGCGGGAGCGGTGGCGGCGGCGCGCTGCAGATGCTGTTGCCGATGGTCGGCAGCATCGGCTCGGTGGCGATGATGACGATGGGCCGGTCGGGCCCGATGGTGATGGTCGGCATCGGCCTCCTCGGGATCACCATGGTCGGCTCCGTCGGCGGCATGCTGTCGTCCCGCGGCAAGGGCGGCAAGGATCGCAAGAACCAGCGCCGCCGGTACCTGGACTACCTCGAGCGGATGCGGGACGACTTCTCGGTCCAGGAGCGCAAGGCCCGGACGCAGGCGCTGGAGCTGAATCCTCCTCCGGACGCGTTGCTGGACTGCGTCGCCGACGTGTCCCGGCTGTGGGAGCGCCGCCGGACCGACAGTGACTTCCTGCAACCGCGGTGCGGCAGTGGCCGCGTGCCGGCGGTCCCGGCGACGGTCGGTCAGGGCGGTTCGGCGATGGAGCCGCCGGACCAGTTCATGATGGCCGAGGCGAACGCCCTGGTCCGGCGGTTCACGCTGAACCCGGACATGCCGCTGACCGTGCCACTGGACCACGTCGGCAATGTCAGCATCATCGGCGACCGCGAGGGCGTCGTCCGGGTGGCCCGCTCGCTGCTCGTGCAGACGGCGGTCTTCCACGCGCCGGAGGACGTCAAGCTGGCCGCGGCCTTCCCGCGGGCCGCGATGCCTGACTGGCAGTGGATGAACTGGCTGCCGCACGTCCAGGACCCGGAGCTCAAGCAGGGCCCGATCCCGTTCCGCCGGATCGCCGAGACCCCGGACGCGTTGGCGCGGTTGATCTCGGACGATCTGGGTGAGCGCGTCCAGTGGGCGACCGAGTCACGCCGTGGGTCGGTGAACTTCGAGGACCGCCGCCGGCTGACCCAGCGCCTGCTCGTCCTGCACGACACGTACGGCGAGGTGGCCGCAGAGGTCCGCCCGCAGGCCGACGACTCGCTCCTCCCCGGAGAGCTCGGCGTCACCGTGCTGCACCTGGTCGCCGACCGCGTCCAGGAGCCGAGCTCGGTGACGATGCGGATCACCGTGTACGGCGACGAGGTCCGGGTCGAGGACCTTCGTGGGCAGTACCCGCTGGTCGCCAGCGGCCAGGTGGACCGGATGGAAGCCGCGGTCGCCGAAGGGATCGCCCGCGAGCTCGCTCCGCTGCGGCTGTCCGCGGAGTCGCTGGACGAGGACGCGCAGCGCGACAACGTCGACTTCATGGGCCTGATCGGCATCTCCGACGTGGGCCGGCTGGACTTCCAGCAGCTGTGGCAGCCGCGTCCGGATCGCGCGTTCCTGCGGGTCCCGCTCGGGATCGACGACCGCGGCGACGTCGTACTCGTCGACCTGAAGGAATCGGCCCAGCTCGGTATGGGTCCGCACGGACTCTGCATCGGCGCGACCGGCTCGGGTAAGTCCGAAGTACTGCGGACCATGGTGATGGCGCTGCTGGCCACGCACAGCCCGGACGACCTCGCGCTGGTCCTGGTCGACTTCAAGGGTGGTGCCTCGTTCGCGCCGTTCGCCGGCGTGCCGCACGTGGCCGGCATCATCACCAACCTGCGGGACGACGCGAGCCTGATCGAGCGCGCGTACAAGAGCCTCGAAGGCGAGGTGCAGCGTCGTCAGCAGGTGCTGAAGGACGCGGGCAACAAGGCCAACATCACCGACTACCGGCTGGCGCGGGAACAGAACCCGGACCTGCCGCCGTTGCCGCACCTGTTCGTCATCATCGACGAGTTCGGCGAGTTGCTGAACGAGCGGCCGGACTTCATCGACCTGTTCCTCTCGATCGGCCGGATCGGCCGGTCGATCGGTGTGCACCTGCTGCTGTCCAGCCAGCGGGTCGAGTCGGGCAAGCTGCGGGGTCTGGAGACCTACCTGTCCTACCGGCTGGGTTTGCGGACGTTCTCCGAGGAGGAGAGCCGGACGGTGCTGGACACCACCGACGCGTTCCACCTGCCGCCGTTGCCCGGATTCGGGTTCCTCAAGGTCGACACGAGCGTCTACCAGCGCTTCCGGGCGGCGTACATCTCCGGCCCGTACGTTCCGCCGACGAACGAGGTCGTCGAGGACGAAGATGCGGACGTCCGCCCGCAGGCGCTGACGCCGTACCAGCAGTCGATGCAGGAGCTGGAGGCTCAGAAGCCGGTCGAGGCCAAGGCGACCGAGCGTACGACGGGGCCGACGGTGCTGACCGTGTTCGTCGACCAGGTGTCCCGCGCCGCCCAGTCGGTGCTGAAGATCTGGCTGCCGCCGCTGCCGGCCGCCTGCACGCTGGACGGTCTGGCCGGCCGCGCCGACTTCGTCGACGGCCGTGGCCTGCAGCTGGCGGTGAAGTCGCCGCAGATGCACCCACCGGTCGGTGTGATCGACGACCCGGGCAACCAGCGCCAGGAGGTCTTCCGGCTGGATCTGACCCGTGCCGGTGGTCATGTCGCGCTCGTCGGCGGTCCGCAGTCCGGCAAGACGACCGCGTTGCGGACGCTGGTCACCTCGCTGGCTCACACCCACACCCCGCAGGAAGTCGCGATCTACGCGCTCGACCTGGCCGGCGGCGGCATGCAGGCGCTGGAGCAGTTGCCGCACGTCGGCGGCGTCGCACTGCGCACCGAC
>CAVVIA010000002.1:0-1449755 GCA_963748245.1 uncultured Actinomycetota bacterium
CCAGTGAGCCGACAGACCACCCGCGCCGCGGCCAACTCGAAGTCACCGAGATGGCTTCGCTGACTGCGACTGCGCATGCCAGCAGGCCGATTGTCAATGGGATAGCCGGGGCGGTCGTCGATCACGGCAGGAAGATACCTTCCCGAGCAGGCCCGAGTGGTCGCCCGGCCGCTCCGGCGACGGCCCAGGTCAGTCGATCGGGGTTGCGCGATGGAGAGCTGGGGGTCGTCGACCATGCGGGGCTGCCCGAGCATCGGATCAACGGGCCGTTCGCCCGATTCTTCGTCCTGATCGGCCGCTATGCACTAGTGTCGTGAGTCATTAGTTCGCGGTTACTTGGTAGGCTGTGGTGGTGCCGAGCCCGAAGCTTGAGCCGGTGGTGTTGTCCGACGAGGAGCGGTCGGTGCTGGCCGGCTGGGCGCGTCGGCGGAAAACGTGCGCAGGCGTTGGCGTTGCGGGCGCGGATCGTGTTGGCGTGCGCGGACGGGCGCCACGATCGGCGAGGTGGCCGCAGCGGCTGGGGTGTCCGCGGCACGGTGTCGAAGTGGCGGGCGCGGTTCGTGGCCGATCGGCTGGACGGGCTGTCGGACGAGCCGCGGCCGGGCCGGCCGCGGACGATCACCGACGAGCAGGTCGAGCAGGTGATCACCAAGACGCTGGAGGAGTCCACCGCCAGGCAGGACACGCACTGGTCGACCCGGTCGATGGCCGCGGCGACCGGGATGTCGCAGACGGCGGTCTCGCGGATCTGGCGGGCGTTCGGGCTCAAGCCGCACGCGATCGAGACCTGGAAGCTGTCGACCGATCCGCAGTTCATCGACAAGGTCCGCGACGTCGTCGGGCTGTACCTGAGCCCGCCGGAGAACGCGCTGGTGCTGGCGGTGGACGAGAAGTCCCAGATGCAGGCGATCGACCGGACCGCGCCGATCCTGCCGATGATGCCGACCACCCCGGCGCGGATGACCCACGACTACGTCCGGCACGGCACCACCAGCCTGTTCGCCGCCTTCGACATCGGCCAGCGGCTCGGTGATCGCCCAGCACTACCGCCGCCACCGCCACCAGGAGTTCCTGCGGTTCCTCAAGCTCATCGACGCCGCCGTCCCGAAAGACCTGGACCTGCACCTGATGCTGGACAACTACGCCACCCACAAGACCCCCGAAGGTCAAGGAGTGGCTGATCCGCCACCCCCGCTTCCACCTGCACTTCACCCCCACCAGCAGCTCCTGGCTCAACCTCGTCGAACGCTGGTTCGCCGAACTGACCAACCGCAAACTCCGCCGCTCCGCCCACCGCAGCATCACCGAACTCGAAGCCGACGTCCGCGGCTGGATCAACGAATGGAACGCCGACCCCAAACCCTTCGTCTGGACCAAGACCGCCGACCAGATCCTCGACACCCTCGCCGCCTACTGCACAGCGAATTAACGACTCAGGACACTAGGGCGGCGCCCGACCTCCGTGGAATCGCCCAATCCGCCCGTCTTTACTCAGCGAAATCAACAGAAGGCGATGACTGTGTACAGTCACTGATGCGTAGCCTGGTCAGTGTGAATCCGCAGGTCATGGGTAGATTTGGCAATCGATGACAAACGATGAGTGTATTGCGCGTCAGTAATCCGCGGGTTGTGGGTTCGAGTCCCACGGGGCCTACCGCGTCTGATGTGCAGTCTCGCCTGATGATGGACAGATCCGTCTCGGTTGAGGCTTTCCACCGTCTCGGTTGATGGTTTACGCCGTCTCGGTTGATGCTTGACACCCACTCCCTGGTCGTTCTCGGCTGGTGTTGAGGACGAGGGGGTGGGCTGATGCTTCGGGAGCTCAGCGTGGTCGAGCAGCGGTATCAGGCAGTTCTTGCGGTCGTCGAGGACCGGTTGTCGGTCACCGAGGTGGCCGCGAAGGTCGGGGTGTTGCGGCGGTATGCCGACGGCGGTCTGGAGGCGCTGGCCGACCGGTCGCATCGGCCGGTGTCGTGCCCGCATCAGATGCCGCTTGAGCGGGACCGTGCGCCCGATGACGACCAGCTCACCGGCGGCGGTGTAGAGGCCTGCGATGACGACGTCAGGGCGGGTGATCGGTCCGAGAACCCCGCCGATTATGATTTCTCGGGTCTCGCGGTGTTTGACCTCTCGTTGGGGATCCTAGGGGCGTCGCGCACTGTCGTGTTGAGGGTGTTGATCAGTATGTGTGCGACACCCCGATGTGGAAGTGGAGTCGTCCGACCGCACGACCTCGTCGAAGGGGCCGGATCGTCGGTGTAGCCGCCGCAGCGCTCCGGACCGCCGGCGATGAAGTCGCCGCGGGGTAGGTGAGGTTGGCGCAGTCGGACTCGTCCATGACGTACTCGACCTATTGGCTCGACCTGAGCGCGGCCGTTACCTGCGTGAGTGAACATGCGCCCACAAGACCGCTGAGACGTCGCTGACGCTCACGCATGGCGGCTACTTGTCAGTGAGCTCAGGAGTGTCGCGCGTTTCCAGTTCGGTGTGGGCGAGGAGTTCCACCAGTTGGCCGACCGTTCGCTGTCGCAGCAGAGCCTCGGGCAAGGGTTTGTCGACCTGGACGCCGTAGCGGTTGCGGCGGCCGTTCTTGTCCTTGACCACATAGCCGGCTTCCACCAGATCGGTGACGATGCCGAATGCGGCGCGCTCGGTGATGCCGAGCGTGGTCGCGATCTCCCGCAGCCGCACGCCCGGGTCGTGGGCGATGCACAGCAACGCCCGCGCGTGGTTCGTCAGGAAGCCCCAAGCCATGACACAGAGCATACCGGATGTCCAAATCTAGGAACTCTATTGCCAGTATTGAAGTACTAGCGTAGGTTCAGTTGTGGAACTGGTTTGCGGATCTACGTAAGCCGCTCCACCACAGGAAGGCACACCATGCGCTGCACGCGCGTCGCTCTCTACGACATCAAGACCGGCACCTTCGACGAGGTAGTCAGCCAGGCGAAGTCCGGGATGGTTCCCCTGTTCAAGGACAGCAACGGCTTCGTGTCCTACGGAGTTGCCCAGATCGACAAGAACGCTTTCGTCTCCATCAGTACCTGGGAGACCCGGGCGCAGGCGGACGCAGCCG
The DNA here is from genome assembly GCA_963748245.1 of uncultured Actinomycetota bacterium. GTDB lineage: Bacteria > Actinomycetota > Actinomycetes > Propionibacteriales > Kribbellaceae > Kribbella. Next base: position 3,077 of record CAVVIA010000002.1, read on the forward strand.
CCGTCAAGGCCGCGGACTGGGTGAAGGCCAACAGTCGGGACCGTTTCACCCTGCGCGACAACTACGTCGGTGACCTCGCCATCGACACCGGCCATCGCGAGCCGGCGCCGATCACCCACTAAACCGTCCAGGTACCGAGCCCCGCCGCGTCCCGCGGCGGGGCTCGCCCCGTTCCCGGCGTCCGTCTCGCGGATGGTCGGAGCTCATCAGGTCAAGCGGCGGCCGGCCGCCGCTTCTTCTCGATGCGTTCCTGGTCTGGCCATTTGACGTCGTACGCCCAGCCGAGCCGTTCGAATCCCTTGATGAACCAGGCGTTGACGTCGACCTGCCCCTTGAGCACACCGTGGCGTGCGCAAGTCGGGTCGGCGTGGTGAAGGTTGTGCCATGACTCGCCCTGACTCAGGACGGCAAGCCACCAGACGTTTCCTGACCGGTCGCGGGCGTCGAAGGGTTTCTCGCCGGTGACATGACAGATCGAATTGATCGAGAAAGTGACGTGGTGCATCAGGGCGATGCGAACCAGAGTGCCCCAGAAGAATCCGGTAGCGGCACCATGCCACGACCTGTCCCACAGCCCACCGATGAGCGCCGGTGCTAGCAGAGAGAGCGCTGCCAGGCCACGGAAGTGCCTCGTAATCGATGCCATGTCGCGGTCGTTCAGGAGGTCTGGGGCGTAGTGCTTCGGGTCGGCGCGATCTTCACCCCAGAGCACCCACCCGACATGGGCGAAGATGAACCCCTTGGTCACCGCCCAAGCGGTGGTGCCGTAGCGCCAGGGCGAGTGTGGATCGCCATCTCTGTCGGAGAACTTGTGGTGTTTGCGGTGGTCGGCTACCCACCGGATGACGGGTCCTTCGAGAGCCATGCTGCCGGCGATTGCGAGTCCGATCTTGAGGCCACGCTTGCTCTTGAAGGAGCCGTGGGTGAAGCCTCGGTGGTAACCGGCGCCGATGCCGGTGGCGGTGATCACGTAGAACACGACCAGGAGGACGATGTCGTGCCAGCCGATCCAGCCGTCCCAGGCGAAGAAGATCCCTGGCAGTAGCGCGAGCGTAGGCACGACGATGAAAACCCAGATGAGCCCACGCTCGAGCTTGCCACCAACGGGTTGGAATTCGCCCGGAGGCGAATCGTCGGAATCTGCTGCCGAAGTCATAGTTCACTCCTAGATGCTGGTCTCCTGAGACCGACACCCGAGCACGGGTGGGGCTGAACCCGAAGCCTCGATGTCTCGATCGGCGCAGGGGTTGGTGAGTGCGTCAGTTCTGCCCGGCGAACGCCGCAGGAGGCGGCCGACCATCGGTCCGGCCCGCCCGAACGCGCCGCAGAGGAAGGTCTGGCCAGGCGCCGGCCATCCGGGCGTCGCGACCCCGGCCCTTCTTCATCCGGCGGCGATCTTTCGCGCTCGGCGCAGCTCGGCCCCGACATCACGCAGGTGGCGGATTACCGCGCCGTACGACGCGAACGCCGAGGCCTCCACGTAGGGCACCTGGTGCGACCGGCTTCAGCAGGGCGCGGACGCTGGAGACATGCAGGTTGAGTGCCTCGAGCAACAGGAGGGGAAAGAACAGCCAGGCCTGGTGACGCGTCAGCCAGGCTGCCGCGCCCTTCCTCGCGGTTGCCTGTGCCGCGTCGAATACCAGGATGCCGGGGAGGACGTCCGGATCGGCCTCGCGGTCGTTCGGATGGGCGTGGCGGGCGTTGTGCTTGTCGATCCACCAGCCGTAGCTGAGTCCGTTCAGCAGGTTGGCGTTCAGCAGGCCGAGCAGCCTGGTCGGCACGCGCTTGCGGGCTATCGGGTGGTGGCCGGCGTCGTGGCCGAAAAGCCGATCCGCGCCGGCACCATCAGGTTGGCGATGAGCAGGACGGTGTAAAACCCCGGTCGGCGCCGCTGCAGGCCCAGACGGCGGATCTCCCGGGCCAGCTCCGCGTAACCGCTGGTAGCCGGGGTGGCATCGGTACCTCGCACGGTGATGGACATCCCTGGACTCCGATGTGGTCGCATCCTCGCCACCGGGGTCCAGGGCAGCCGTTCATCTCAGGATACGCCGATCAGACACACCGGTCCCGTTGACCGTCGGCCGACCCGATAAGTGCGGTACAGAATGCCGTCACCGTATTGAGCGTCAGCCAACCGTCATTCGGCTACGACACCTCGCGGGGCGACTCTGGCGAGCCTGACGCCCCGCGAGCCGGCCCAATGCAGCCTTGACCTGCTGTCAGCCCCTCTCTTCGGCAAGGCCTGTGGTGTTCACGACGGCGAGGTGACCACCGTCGGTCTCCCATGCATCTTCGGGTGCTATCTCGGCTGTTCGATTACTGCTCGAGGACCGAGAGCTGGCTACAGTCGACACGACGTCCTGCGCGCGGATCAGGTTGCCGATGGTGGCGGCGAGCGTCATCGCGGTCTCGGCGATGTCCGGTGCGGTGTCCGGCGGGATGACCACCAGGTCGACGCGGGCGCCGGCTTTCCCGGACAGCGCGGTCAGCAGGCCTACGGGCTGGCTGGCGAAGTAGCCCACCCGCACGAGCCGTCCGGCGACGGCCAGGCGGCGTGGGTGGCTGTCCCAGTCACTGTCATGGAGCATCAGCCGGGTGATCGGCCCGTGCAGGGCGTCGATGGCCAGGACGAGGCCAGGAATCTCGGCGACGGGATCGGTCGAGCGCGGCCACCAGCCACCGTCGAGGAGTTCGGGCGCGGCGCCGGGCTGGAGTCGCAGCCGTGGTGTCGACGGTGCGGTGGAGGAGAAGACTGTTCTGCCGTCGTTGGCGGTGAGCGTCACGACGAGGCCTCAGTTCTACTGCGGCGCACCAGGCGGCGCAGTTGGGTCATCCGGGCGGCGCCGATCGTCGTGGCCACGATGGTCGTGGCGACGCCGGCGATGAACAGGGCCAGGGCGAGCGGCAGGGAGCCGTCCATCCAGAGGAAGTGGACGTCGACGCTGCCGGTGTTCTGCAGCATGAAGACGATCAGTGCGACAAGACCGACCACGGCGGCGCAAATCCCGAGCCACACGGCACTGATCCGGGTGCGTGGCACCCGGGCCGGCAGTGGTTTCGAGAGCTCGTCGACGGCCGACTTGGGCGTGACTGGTGCCGGGGGTTTGGGCGTGCTGCGGGTGCGATGAAGTACGGACATGACATCCCCTGCGGGAGGGCCGGTGTGGCTGGCAGCCTCAAGCGGGATGTCGTCGATTCCGGAACTACCCCAATACTACGCCTATCGGGACCAGAAAGGCCTGCCGAACCGGAACCCGCGCTCACCAGACCCACCCGAGCCATAATGCCCGTTAGGGCACAACACGGCTCCCGCCGCGGTCCGACAGAGCTGTGTCCCCAGTGGACGTCTCACCGGGGACCCCGGCTGTGCTGCCCTTGGTTCACGTGGTAGGGAGGGAGGCGTAGCCGCGGAATGGTCCCATGCCCCGGCGGTACCCCAATCCGCTCGGCGTTCCGCTACCTCGTCATGGCCGACACCGGACAGGTAACTTGGCCACCTCACTGCTCGGGGCCCCTGAGAGCGACCGGTACGACGGTCCGCAAACGGTTCGGGCGGACCTCGATCGGACCCGGACGGGTGATCGTGCGGGTGACGTCGAGGGGGCGCCGCGCCTTCAGCCGGCGTCGCCCGTGCTACCGGCGGACGCGTCACCCTGTTCGACGGTGCTTGAGATGGTGCGGCTACCGCCGGTCGCATGGGTGATCTCGACCCGGCGTGGCTGACTCCGCGGCGACGCCGGGATGGTCACGTGCAGGACACCGTCGGCGTAGTCGGCGGTGAGGTTCTGCGAGTCCACGCCCTCGCCGAGGGAGAGTTGCCGGGCGAACGACCCCTGGGATCGCTCGGCGACAATGACCTGCTGGCTATCGCGGTAGGGCGGGGTGCGCTCGGCCTGGATCGTCAAGGCGCCGGAGTCGACGGTCACCTCGATGCTGTCAGGGTCGACGCCGGGCAGGTCGGCCTCGACGTGGTAGCTGCCGTCCTCGCCGCGGTAGACGTCCAGCGGCATCCCGAGGGGGCCGCGCGTCCCGCTTACGGCCATCGACATGAGCCGGTCGAGTTCCCGGGCAGGGTCACGGAACGGCTCAAACCTGAACACGGACATCGCTGGCCCCTCCTCGTGAGGTGTCGGCTCGGGGACCACATACCGCCTCGGGCGACGCTGTCTCTCTCGGCACATAGTAGTCCTCCTGGGACTCCGCATTCGTGTCTCTCGGCCTCGGATGTCAGGAACGGCGAGGCTCTGTGCAGCACCTCGACAACCCAAGAGCAGGCGGACTTCCCCTCAAGCACCACCTCCGGCGCCGGTCGGCATCTCCTTGGGCAGAACCGACGTGTCGTTGGCGGACCGGACCGCCTCCAGTTGCTCGCCGTCCCTACACACGCCTGCGCTTCTACCGGATCTCGGCTGCCAGATCTGGTAGTTGGAGCGGCGTGCGTTACGGACCACGACGCGGTCTGTCGCGGTGGTCCAGCTCTGGCACTTCCGTGAGCGCGTGCCGCGGTCCCCGACGCCCATCTCGCCGCCATCGCGACGACGCACAGGTGACCCTCGCGGCGTGACAGCAAATTGCCGTCGGCAGCGTGTCCGACAGGTGTCGCTCACAGGCAAGCTCCCCGCGAACGATGCTGACCTGGTCGCATGTCCCACGGGGTGAGCTCGTCGAACACCACGACCCCGACAGAATTGACCTTGCCCAGGCGTCTCGGCGGCCGGGGGTGTAGCGGGTGGAAGCGCCTTTGACGACAAGACCTTCCACGCCCATGGCGGCGGGCAATACCTCGAACCACTCGGTCGGTTCGTCGACATCACTGGTCACTGGGGTCAGTTGGAGTGGCAGCGCCCACCTGGCGGCCAGGTGCTCGAGTCGCTGGCGGCGCGCTGTCCACAGCTGGGTGCGTAGATCGATTCCGCCGATGGCCAGCAGGTCGAAGGCTGCGTAGGCGGCGGGGAGCTGGGCGGCCTTGGCGCGGGCCTTGGCCGGGCTGGTGACGAGGCGTTGCTGGAGTGCGTCGAAGGTGAGCCGGCCGTCGGGGCCGAGGATGACGAGTTCACCGTCGAGGACGACGCCGTCGGGGAGCTGCTTCTCGGCGGCGGCGACGATGTCGGGGAACCGGTCGCTGATGTCGTTGCGGTTGCGGGTCCAGCCGCACCGCCCTGCCGCGGCGGACCACCGCGACCCGGCTTGACTGAACTCTTCGATCCGCCCTAGATGACGCACCTGGGGCTCAGGACAGTGCGTGCAAAGGGTTGGGGCCGCAGCTCTGGTTTGTGTACCTCGCGTCCGGCCAGCGGACTGCTTGGGGTCATCTATCGGTGACACCGGCCCAGACCGGTGGATACTGAGTTCGTGGGGACAGCTTCCCCGGGGCCAGATCATCGTCTCGCAGGTCGGGGAGTCGAGCAGCAGCTTCTCGTGAGGGCTCTGGAGGGGACCGCGGGCGGTCGTCCGTGCGCGGTCGTCGTGCATGGCGAAGCCGGTGTTGGGAAGACTCGGCTTCTCCTTGAGATGTGCGACGGTCTGGGCGCCGATTTTCAGGTGCTGTGGGGCACATGTGTGCATTTCGGCGAGGCGTCGGTTCCGTTCGCGCCAGTGTCCGGCGCGTTACAGTCCTGGCTGGAGCGAGCTGATGCTCCTACGCAGGCGGAGGTGTTTTCCGGGGCTGGTGAGCTCGGCATGCTGCTGCCCGCAATGGGTGACGCCCGCATGGGCGAACCGGGGCGGCTGCTGCCCCAGATCAACCTGGTCTTCAACCGTCTTATCGGCAAAGCTCCGGCCGTTCTCGTGATCGATGATCTGCAGTGGGCGGACCGTAGCTCGCTGGATGTTCTCGCGTACCTGATCGCGGGCTTCCGCGGGCAGCGCATGGCATTGCTGGCCACGTGTCGCGACGAGCACCGCGGCGAAGGGCATCCATTGCATGGGTGGCTCGCAGATATGCGGCGGATGCCTGGATTCACAGAGATCCACCTTGACCGGCTCGACCTGGCGGCGACTGAGGCCCAGGTCAGAGGCCTCTTGGGGAACGTCGTCGACGTCGGGTTCGCGGCCCAGGTGCACGAACGATCCGACGGCAACCCATACCTGACCGAACTCTTGGTCCGTGGGCTATCCGGGACCGAAACAGCTCTGCCAGCGGCCGCACCGGAAGACCTGAAGGACGCACTGCTGGCCAATTGGCACAGCTTGTCGGCCGCCGCGCGCCAGGTGACGCGGGTGCTCGCGGTTGGCGGCCGCCCGACCGAGGTCACGCGGCTGGCTGACGTCGTCGGCGAGCATGGCGTAGTACCGACGATGCTGACGGGATGTCTGACCGAGGCCCGGGATCATGGCGTCGTTCGCCCAGAGGACATGGGGCGCCCGTGGTTCCGCCACCCGTTACTGGCCGAGGTGCTGTACGACGGCATGCCTCGTGGCGAGGCCGTCAACATCCACGCCACATACGTGCGGGTGCTCCAACCAATCGCAGGGGGCACCATGCCGGATGGACTGGCCGAGGATCTCGCGGTCCATAACCAGCGAGCCGGAAGAGTTGACGACGCCTATCGATGGTCGCTAATCGCCGCGAGCCACGCCGCAGAACTTCATGCCCTAGCCGAGGAGGCCATCCACCTGGACCGCGCCTGCTCATTGTGGGAACAGGTTTCGCCAGGCGTGCGCGGCTCACCAGCCGGATACTTGGAACTGCTCCGCCGGGCCGGCGACGTCTGCGGACGCGTCGGCAAGCTCGACTCGGCCGTCCGCCTGGCGGAACAGGCGTTGAAACTGGTCGATCGTGAATCCAAGCCGCTCCTGACGAGCACTCTGCTGGTTGCGTGCTGGAGAGCGAAGTATCACCGCTCGGTGCCCGGGAATATGGTGGGCGACGAGCTCGTCGAAGCTGTCCGACTCACCGACCAATTCCCTGACAGCCCGGAGCGTGCTCTCGCATTGCAGGAGTTGGCGTTCGCCGAACGCACATGGACGGGTCCTTCGACCGGGCGGCGGCCCATTCGGCGCAGGCTGTGCTGGCTGCGCAAAGGTCCCGATCAGAGCTGGCCTTGGCGGCCGCCCTCAGCGCCCGCGCCTTGGTTCATCGTTTCGAGTCCGAGCTGAACTCGTTGGACGACGCGCAGGAAGCCGAGCGGCTCGCGCGGTCCTGCGGCTCCACGGAATGGCTGGCGAGCGCAGCCATTGAAAAGGTTAGGTGCTTGTTGGCCCTCGGCAAGAACGCGGAGGCCACCGCGGCGGCTCGAGCGATGTTCGAGGAGTTGCTCGCGGCCGGGTCTGAGCGGGCCTACCATCTGGCCGCATACGCCGCCGACGGGCTTCTGTGGAGCGGGCACTGGAGCGAGTGTCGAGACGTGCTCCGGGCGGCGTTGGCGGCGCGCTGCGGAGGTGTCACGGGAGCGTCGGTCCGATTGACGGCAGCACAACTAGCCGCCCGATGCGGGCGGGCTCGGGAAGCCAAACAACACCTGAACCGGGCTACGGAATTGGTCTCCGCACAGTTCGCGAGGAGTCATCCGGACCTAACTATTGCCGCAGCCGAGGTCTTCCTAGCCTCCGGCGAACCACATGAGGCGCTGCACTGGCTCTACAGCCGGATCCTCCCGGAGGATGCCGCGTACAACGAGGACTTCCTCAGCGACTTCGCCCACGCGGCTGCAGAGTCTGCCCAGGCTGCACGCGATGCTGGCGACGGGGATGGCGCGGCCCAGGCCGTGGCCATCCTTGAGGATCTGATCGGCAGGTGGCCACACGAACCGTTCACGATGCGGCCGGATCCTATGGTCCTTGCGATCAAGGCGCTTTTCGATGCCGAGGTTGCGCGATGCCGAGACGATGCGGGTCAGGCGGAGCTGTGGCGACGGGCGATCGATGACTGCAATACGTTCGGTTGGCCTTGGCTGGAGGCAAGGTCGCGGCTGCGGTGTGCGGAAGCGATGCTCACAGCCGGGGCAGCTGCGGCGGATGCGAGCGAGCTGTTGCGGCAGGCCCACCAGGCCTTTCTCAAGCTCGGCGCGCAGCCGTTGCTGGAAGAGACCGAGTCACTCGCGCGAATCACACGCGTCAACCTGAACGCACCTGTCCCGCTCGCGGCCACACCTCGAGCTCCTTCCGGATTCGCTAGCCTGACCACCCGCGAACAAGAGATCCTGTCATACCTGATCGCCGGCCGATCCAACGGCGAGATCGCCAGACAACTGGTGATCAGCGACAAGACCGTGAGCGTGCACGTGTCCAACATCCTCCGAAAGACCGGCACATCGACTCGAGTTGAGGCGGCCGCGCTCGCCGAGCGACTAGCCGCCCAACCACACCGAAAATCGACGGCAAACTGACCTAGGACCCCGATGCGCCGTATCCGGCGCGGGTGCGCATACGGCGATCGACCTAAACGGCAGGGGCGTGGCGACGCCGATACAGCCACATCCCGCCGAGGGCCAAGCCCGCACCGCCGAGTGCGGACGCGCTAGCCTGCAGCACCTCGACCCCGGTGTCGTCCGCCGACGCCGGCCGCGGCGCGGCGCCGGCGAGCACGCTGAGACGCCGGGCACTGAGGTCCGTTGCGGCCCCTTGCTGGCGGCCCGGTACGGACGCATGCTCGGACTGACGCTACTTCGCGCCGCGGGCCGGAGCTTGGTGCCTGCACCACCTCCGACCCACCCGTGGCCGCGACCGTAGGAGGCGGCATGGACGAGTCACGAGCTCTTCAGCGCGCGGGATGGGCGGGTGCCGCTTCGGTCGTGCTGCTCGTCGTCGGGGTGGCGCTGGGCTACCTGGTCGGCGTCGACAACCCAGGTATGTCGGACTCGGACATCCTCGAGAGGCTCAACGACGACGCGCGGCAGGCCGCCGCCGGCATCGGGCTGCCCGTGCTCGCTGCGGGGGTCGCGCTGCTGCTCTGGTTCGCCACCGGTCTGCGGCGAGTGCTGGACCGACTGTCCGGCGGCGACCCGCTCGCCCACGCGATCGTGCCGGCCGTGGCGCTGTTCGGCGGGCTGATGATCACCGGTGTCTCACTCGATGTGGCGAGCGCGTTCGCGGCATGGTCGGACGAATTCACCGCCGACCCGGACACCGTCCGCGCGCTCGGCATGGCGGGGCAGGTCGTCGCGCTCACCGGGCTGATCGGCTGCGGTGTGCTGGTCGCCGTCACGACGCGGATCGCCCAGCAGGCGGGTGCTCTGCCGAGGTGGGCGACCTGGGCGTCCTACGCGGTCGCCGTGCTGTGCCTGTCCGGCTTCTGGAGCGGGGGCATCGCGTCCGTGGCCTTTGCGCTGTGGCTCATCGGCGCCGTCATCGGGCTGCTGCGCGCGGCGCGGCGGACACCGCCGGCGCCGGCCGTCCCGGCGCAGGGCACACCGGCTCCGGAGCCGGCCCGCACACCCCCGACGCCACCAGCGGCTGATACCCAGCCGACGCTCGTCCACAGTCCAACTGACGACCTTCTCACTACGAGGAGGACGCTCAGCGTCGCATTCACCCTCCAGTAGCGCTTCTAGCAACACGAACGCCCGCACCACACTCGAATTCCACCATGAGGTTCCGGGGGTTCGCACCACGTCCTGCACCACGGCCGCGGCCGACGAGTCAGCGCGGCCCCTCCGATCGTCGTCCGCTACTCGACGGCCGGCCTCTCGCCTAGTTCGATCCACGTCGCGGCCCGCTGGGACTCTTCGCTATGTTTGGCCGACTTGCCGATTCTCGTACCCCAGAATCGGCGAGGCGACTCCCTCTTGCCTCGAAGGGATCGACCACCCGAATGGCCGAGAGGGCTGAATGGTATGCGGGCAATACTCCTGAGCGGCGCGCTGGCGACGGTCTGCTCGCTGCTGGGGACCCGAATCGCTATCGGATGGTTCGCCCGTCGCGGCTTCGGCCAGCCGATCCGGCACGACGGACCGACGACACATCACGTCAAGCGGGGTACGCCGACCATGGGCGGTCTCGTGATCCTGCTGAGTGCCACTGCGGCATATTTGACGGCAACGATCTTGACCGGCGGGTGGCCGAGTGCCAGCGCTTGGCTCCTGATGTTGTTGTTCTTCGGCTGCGGGGTAGTGGGGTTCCTCGACGACTTCATCAAGGTCTATACCCAGAACAACCAGGGTCTGAGTAGTCGGGCCAAGATGGCGGGTCAGACGCTGGTCGCGCTCGTCTTCGGGGTCCTGTCCACGCAATTCTTAGCCGACGAGCGCGGTGTCAGGCCGGCGTCGCAGTACATCTCGACCACTCATGACGTGTGGATCAAGCTGCCCCTGATCGTGGTCCTGCTGGTGATCTGGTTCCTCGTCACCGCGACCTCCAACGGCGCCAACCTCACTGATGGTGCCGACGGGCTGCTCGCCGGCGCCTCGGCGTTGATCTTCGGCGCGTACACCATCGTGAATGTCTGGCAGAACAACCAGCTGTGCGACTCCTCGCGGCCCACTGTGGTGGAGGCACAGTGCTACCAGGTGCGCGACCCGCTCGACCTCGCGGTCTTCGCGGCCGCCATCGCTGCAGCCTGTATCGGCTTCCTCTGGTGGAACGCCAAGCCCGCACGGATCATCATGGGCGATGTCGGCTCCCTTGCCATCGGTGGCGCCTTGGCCGGGCTGGCAATCATGTCTCGAACCGAGCTCCTGATGGCCGTCATCGCCGGACTGTTCGTGCTCGAGACCATGTCCGTGCTACTGCAGATGATCTGCTTCAAGCTGACCAAGCGACTCACGGGCACGGGGCGTCGCATCTTCCGAATCGCTCCCATTCACCATCACTTCGAACACCTGGGATGGGACGAGGTCACCGTAGTGATCCGCTTCTGGATCGTCGCCGGGATCTTCGTCGCGACTGGGCTCGGGATCTTCTATGCCTCTTGGCTGGCCTGAGCCCAAGTTGCTCCGCTTGTGCGATTGCTCGACTACGGACGTCCGGCAAATAGTTACTCGGGCGACCGATTGGCCGGCGCCCGGCTTCCAGCCGGCCACGAATCAATCGGCGAACATGTGTCGCGCATCTGCTGGCGGATCACCTTGTGCTGGGAGGGCGTGCCCGGTAAGCCAACAATGCAACTGCCGACCTTCTCATTACGAGGAGGACCTATAGCATCGCATCTGCTCTCTACTAGCGTTTTGCTAACACGGCCGCGCGCAGCGAGCGCGAGATTCCCCATGCGTATCCGTCGTTTCGTGCCACGAGTCATGCCACGGCGGTTGGCGACGATGGCAGGGCGGACATCGAGACCTCGGGGGTCAACGGCGATGTCGCTCAGGCTGTCGATGAATTCGGTCGCGCGGTCCACGGAGACAGCGCGCAGCGTCTCCATCCCGCGCGCGTACCGCTCGTTGCGTTGGGCAACCGCGGGCCGGGTCTGCTCGGGTGAGTTCGTCATGACGATGACGCTAGAGGTTGGAGCGCGCTCAAACGCAAGTCTCGATGACTGGAGTCTGCTGTTCGGTTTGCATTGGAGCGCGCTCCAACCTCTAGCGTCGCGGCCATGAACACAACACAAGACAGCACGACCTGGATCATCACCGGCGCTAGCTCGGGCCTCGGATTGGCGCTGGCCGAGGCCGCCCTGAAGGCCGGAGAGCGGGTCGTCGGTACCGCGCGCCATGTCGAAAGGTTCGACGCGCTCACGGCTCGGTACGGGGATCAGCTTCTGGCGATCGAACACGACGTTCGGAACACGTCCACGGCCGCCGAGGTCGTACAGCGCGCGCTGGACGCGTTCGGGCGGGTCGACGTACTGGTCAACAACGCCGGTGCCGGGCAGGTCGGCGCCGCAGAGGAAGTCACCGACGCCGAGCTGCGAGACATGCTCGACCAGCACCTGTTCGGCCCCGCCGCCTACGTCCGAGCGGTCCTCCCGCACATGCGGCAGAACCGCTCGGGGGCGATCGTGCAGATGAGCAGCCAGGGAGGACGGATGTCGTTCCCCGCCGTGGGCAGCTACTCAGCCGGCAAGTTCGCCCTCGAAGGCTGGTCCGAAGCCCTCTCGGGCGAGGTCACACCGTTCGGCATCCGCGTGCTGATCGTCGAACCCAGCCGCTTCCGCACCGGATTCAACGCATCCGACGTACTCAACACCGCAGAGCAGGACGCAACGTACGACGAGGTCATCGGCGCAGTGCGCGCCAACATGGCCGAAGCCGACGGCATCCAGGAAGGTGACCCGGACCGGGCTGCACTCGCGATCCGCGACATGCTCGGCACCCCCGATGCGCCACTGCGGTTGCCGCTCGGGGCCGAAGCCGTCCGCAACCTCACCCGCGTCTACCAACGCGACCTCGACGACGTCCGCAAGTGGGCCGCCGTCAGCGAAGCAGCCGACTACCCCGGCCTGCCCCCGGCCGCGCGCGCCTTCTGACCATCCAACGCATCCTGGCGCAGTTCGCCGAATACGGCTCCAGAGAGTGGCCTGACCTGCGGGTTCTTGCGGAGCCGCCTGTCGGAGCCGCCTGTCGGAATCGAACCGACGACCTTCTCATTACGAGGAGGAACGACGACGCCTCACCTGGTCTCCACCAGCAACTTTGCCCTCGCTGCGTTCGCACCACGACCACAGCGCCCGCATGGGTTGACACCACTTCGCACCACGCCTGGGGCTAGAGCCGATCCAGGCGTCAGGTATCCCGGTGACGCCTGTGGAGGGGCTGAGATCCGCGGCACGCATGCTGGCCGCCCGGCGCCGGTGCACGCCATGCCTGGCGCTACTTTGCGCCGCGGCCGGATCCTGGTGCCTGCACCACCTCGGGCCCACGCGCGTGGCCGCAACCGTTGGCCGCTTGCGCTCATCGGATCACCCGCGAACCCGGGCTCCTCCGCAGCGGGTGAGGCTGCCGAGAGGGGGCCAGCCTACCGTTGGTTCGGGCTCGATCGGCCGCGGCCAGCCAACGGGAGGAAGCGCATGAGCGACGCCGTACAGGTCAGGAGCCGGGCGGGCGGGGTGCTCGCGGCCACGTGCATCTCGACGCTCGTGGTGAACGCGAACACCTCGGCGGTCAGCATCCTCCTTCCCGCCATCTCCGAGGACACCGGCACCTCGGTCACGACGCTGCAATGGGCGGTGACCGGCTACTCGCTGGTCGGTGCCGCCGTGATCGTCACCTCGGGGTCGCTGGGTGACGTCTTCGGCCGCAGGCGGATCTTCCAACTGGGCCTCCTGCTGTTCGTCGCGTCGTGCGTGATGATCGCGCTCGCCGGGTCAGGCGGGATGGTGATCGCCGGCCGCCTCATCCAGGGCGCGGCTGGGGCAACCATTCTCGCGTGCGGCCTGAGCCTGCTCACGGTCGCCAACGAGGGCGCCGCGCAGCTGCGGGCGGTGTCGCTGTGGGGCGCGGCCGCGGCCGTCGGCGCGGCCGCCGGTCCATTGGCGGGCGGTGTGCTCGTCGAGGTCAGCGGGTGGCAGGGGCTGTTCTGGATCGACGCCGGAGTGGCGGTGCTCTGCATGCTGCTGACCGCGGCGACGGTGAGCGAGTCGAGGGACCCGGATCGACCGAGGACGATCGACTACGCGGGCACTGTGCTCATCGCGCTGACGCTCACTCCGCTCATCCTCGGGGTCACCAAGAGCAGCGACTGGGGATGGCTCTCCTTGGCCACCTTGGGTTGCTTCGCGATCTCGATCGGGGCCGGGTACGCGTTCATCGCCGTCGAGGGACGGGTCGCCGTACCACTGCTGGACCTCTCGCTGCTGCGCAACCGCGTCCTGGTGGGCTCGACGATCGCGATTCTCATCGGTGCGGGCACGATCAACGGGCTGATGTACCTGCTCAGCCTGTACTTCCAGAATCCTGCCGCCCTGGACTTCAGCCCGCTCGAGGCAGGCCTGGCGACGTTGCCGGCGACCGTCGGTCTCGTCGTCGTGGCGCCGTTCGTACCGCGGCTGGCGGCGAAGTTCGGCGGCCGGCAGACGATCGGCGCCGGGTTCGCCCTGACCACGGTCGGGTTCGTCATCGTCGGCTTCGTGGGCGCTTCATGGACGTACGCGGCGTTCCTGCTGCCGCTGGTTGCCATCGCGGTGGGCATGGGAATGTCCAACGGTCCCGCGTCGTCGGCGGCGACGGCGTCGGTACCGGAGAACCAGGTCGGCGGGGCCTCCGGTGTCTCCAACATGGCCCGGTACGTCGGCGCCGCGGTGGCCACTGCTCTGGCCGCCACCATCTACGGCTCGGTGATCGGCAACCAGACCGCCGATGGCGAGTCGCAGGGTGATGCTCTGGCCTCGGGCCTGGCCGCGGCCTCCTGGATGATGGCGATCTTCAGCTTCCTCGGCGTTCTGATGGTGTTCGTGATCGGCCGGCACCGCGCGGCGACCGGGACGTTGAACGACGCCGCCTCAGCAGCGGCCGCCCACATCCACACCCTGCCAACCTCGGCAACAGCCGGACGAACCGGCCCAGAGCAAGGCTGAACGCGAAGCCCGATTCCGGGAGGTTTTACGGTTGGTGGCGCCTGTTGACTTGAAGCGGCCGCGTCACGGGGCATCCACGGAGATCAGGTCGGCGAGCTGCTCCGGGATGCCTGGGGAGAAGTAGACGTGGCCCATGCCAGGGACGACGTGCAGGTGTGCATCCGGGATGGCGGCGGCCAGAGCTTTACCATGGGCCAGCGTGAAGATCGGGTCCTGGTCACCGTGGACGATTGTGGTCGGGGCGGTGATCGTCGACAGGGGGGTGAGCAGGTCTGGGCCTTTCTTCCGGCCGATCAGGCCATGGTTGGCAGCGGCGGACGGGTCGGTGGCCCTCGCCCAGCAGCGCTGGAGCATCGCTCTGACGGCCGGTTCGTCGAAGGCGCGGACGTCGCCGTTCATGACCTGGAAGATGGCTATGTCGGCTTCCACGCCCGGCGGGGTGCCGGCCGAGTCGGCCAGGTGCTGCAGGAAACGCGGGGTCGGTGGGGGCAGGTCGCCGGGGTCGGCGGGTTGCCCGGCCATGGCTCGTTGCCAAACCGGACCGGGATCGTGGCCCATGGGGGTGGTGGAGAGCAGGGTCATGGAGCGTACGCGGGCCGGCTCGTGAACGGCCAGCCACTGCGCGATCACGCCACCCATCGATGCCCCGGCGACGTGGGCCGACGGCAGCTCATAGGCGTCCAGGATGGCCAGAGCATCGGCGGCCAGGTCTGACACGCCGTACGGATGCCGGTCGAAGTCGATGATGCTCGAGCGCCCGGTGTCGCGATGGTC
The DNA here is from genome assembly GCA_963748245.1 of uncultured Actinomycetota bacterium. Lineage (GTDB taxonomy): Bacteria > Actinomycetota > Actinomycetes > Propionibacteriales > Kribbellaceae > Kribbella. The sequence continues at coordinate 18,237 of CAVVIA010000002.1, forward strand.
GAACCGGATCACCTGCACGCCGCGAACGACGAGGCGGTCGACCAGCGCGTCGGGGAAGGTGATGCCCTGTGCCGACGCGCCCGCGATCAGCAGAACGGCGGGATGATCGGGGTTTCCGGTCCGTTCGGTCCACAGGCGCAGCGGACCGGAGGTCACGAAGGTCTCGGTCATGCCACGTGACAATAGGCGATCCATCGACGTGAGCCGACGGTATTTTCCACCTCTACGGGCAACAGGCGGCGTTCCTCCGGCTCCGTGGTCGAAGTGCGACCAGCTCGATGAGGTGGCCGCACGACAGGAGTTCGATGGCCTTGGCGACTCGGCGAGCCTATTTGTGGGTGTGCGCGGCATGCTGATCGCTGGTGGCCAGTCTCTTGGTGGGATGTCGTCCTCGGCAAGTTCGACCCCACCTGACGGCACGCGTGGCAGGATGACGTGCCTGCTCGTTATATGGTGCTGCGCCCCTGAGTCGATCGGAAGGACTGCGATGGCCTGGCACGGCGCGGATGGACGGCAGATCTACTACGAGGACACCGGCCGCGGCGACACCGTGGTGCTCATGCCTGGCTGGGGTGGCAGCATCACAGATCTCGATCGCTTGCGCCGTGAGTTCGCGTCCGGATGTCGCGTGATTGCCGTCGATCTGCCGGGATCCGGGCGATCCCAGCCCCAGCCTCGGCACTACACCGCGAGCTATTATCTGGACGACGCCCGAGCACTTCTCGGCCTGCTCGACGCACTCGAGGTCGAGGTGGCCCATTTCGTCGGATTCAGCGACGGCGGCGAGAACGCGCTGCTGATGGCGGCACTCGAACCGGGTCGCGCTTTGTCGGTAGTCACCTGGGGCGCGGCCGGTCAAGTCGTGGCCTCCCCGGACATGCTCGACCGACTAGCGCACCTGGTGGATGAACCGATCGATCCCCTGAAGGCGCTGGCCGCGTACCTGGTCGAGGCGCACGGCGTGCACAGCGCCCGGCTCATGGCGGCAAGCTGGGCTCGGGCACTGGGCGGGATCATCGACGCAGGCGGTGATGTCAGTCGATCGCGGGCCAAGCTCATCACCTGCCCGACGCTGCTGATCACAGGGACCTACGATCCGTTCTGCCCTCCTGGCCTGGTCCGCGACATGGCCGACGCCATCCCCCGCGGCGAGTACCGCGAGGCGCTGGGAGCCGGCCACGATGTCCATCTGTCGCACCACGGCTGGTTGCTGGGGACCGTCATCAACTGGCTCAGCGATCACTAGCCACGCAACAGCGGCGACCAGTACGGGCGTCATGGCCGCCACCTCGGCCACGTACCCGAGCCCAGCAGACCACACCTGACCACGTCTCGAACGACACCCCGCACCACCGTGCCAGTCGGCAACAGGAAAGACCCCGACCGCCGCCGTGAGGACAACGATCAGCAGGTGCCGGAGAAGCCGCGGACGCGGCATTACAGCCCGGAGGAGAAGGCGGCGGTCCGGATGGTCCGCGGGCTGCGTGCCGAGCTGGGGACCGAGCACGGGACGGTCCAGGGGTCGCGATCCAGCTGGGCTACGGGATCGAGTCGGCGCGCCAGTGGGCCAAGCAGGCCGACAGGGGGTCAGAGCGCCGTCTGCTGATGGAACACGCCGCGCCACTGGTCACCCTCGCGGGTATAGACGCTGGTCGCGTATGACGGGAGCTCGACCTCGGCGCCGTCGACGAGCGCGGTGACGTCGACCCGGTAGGTGACCAGCGCGTTGTTCTCGTCGAGCTGGATCACCTTTCGCTCGGACAGGTCCGTCTTGAGGTACGGATTGTGGTTCGCCTCGATCACGGGGATGCCCTGCGACTTGGTCATGACGCCGTACTTGCTGACCACCAGGGCATCGTCGCGGAGGAGTTCGGCGTAGAAGGACCCGTTGCCGTCGCGGTTGGCCTGCCACAGCAGCTCTTCGAGGGCCAGCAGCGTCGCGGTCACGCTCATCAGAGTGCTCCTTGAGGGTGTAACTGGTGAACCGGATGTCCAATCGAATGTGGTGGGTGCATGACTGGTCGGCGCGCGCATTGAAGAGCCGGGCTCGAGGCCTCGGCCGGGCGCGTCGGTCATGCGGCGGAGTGTTCCTCGTGGACGCGCTTGGTAATGATTTCGGCGAGGTGGAGGAACGAGGTGTAGTCGCCGGCTGTCACGAGGTTCTTTGCGACGGCGATCGAGAGGCCGGTCGCGGTGTCTGCATAGGCGGCGGTTCCGCCGCTACCGGCGATGCCGAACACTGTGCCGCTGTCCAGCGGCGACTGGAACCCGATCTCGTAGCCGAGGCCTCGGCTGGTGTGTTGACCGGTGATTTCGTCCGTGCCGCTGATCGACACCGTGGCGATATCGTTCAGGCGGCTGGGCGAGATGAGCCGCACGCCGTCGACCTCGCCGAGGAGCCCGGCGTACATGCGGGCGGCGGCACGCGCGGTCATCACACCGCCCGCCGGAATGTCGGCGGTGAGCACGTCGATGCGGTTGCAGAAAGCCGCGCTCGGCAATGCCGCCGGAGGCGCCGGGGTCCACCCGTCCACGACTCTGAAGAACGGCATCCGCTCGGCCATCGCGGCGAGCATCTCGGCGGTCCATTCAATGCTCCCGGCAGGCTCCTCGTGCTGCGCCACCCGGGGCAGTTCGGACTCCGGTACTGCGAAGTGCAGCTCTCCGGTGAGCCCGAGTGGCCCGGCGACCTCGGAGCGCATGATCTGGGAGATCGACTGGCCCGTGACGCGGCGCACGATCTCGCCCGCGAGGTAGCCGAATGACTGCGGGTGGTAGCCCGTCTTGCTCCCGGCCGTCCACCATGGGATCGCATTCGCGATCGCCGCACACATCTTCCGCCAGTCGCAGAGGTCTTCGACAGTGGTGCCGACGGGCAGGGCCGGGACTCCCGCGGTGTGGGTGAGCACATGCCGCAAGGTGATTTGCTCCTTGCCGTGGGCACCGAATTCGGGCCACACCTCGGCGACCGGCATGTCATAGGAGAGCACGCCCTGCTCGGCGAGCACGTGCACGACTGTGCTGGTGAGGCCCTTACCGGTCGAGGTGACGTGGAAGAGCGTGTCGGAGGTGACCGGCCGACCATCTCGACTGTCGGCAATCCCGGCGGCTGCGTCGACCAGCATCTCCCCGTGGTGGTAGGCGGCTACCTGTAGTCCAAGCTCGGCGCCTGACTCGACCAGTTGGTCGATGGCCGCCTGCACGTCTTCCTGGATGTCGTTCATCTCTGTGCTGTCCTTCTACTGGAGGGTCTGCCGGGATGAACCATGCCGCCGGTGCCTTACCGTTTCCTTACTGCCTCACGGCCGTATTGTGGGGGCCATGCGTTTCGGGGTACTCGGACGGCTGGCCGCCTGGACAGGTGACGATCGGCTGATCAAGATCCCCGGCGTCAAGGTCCGGACGCTGCTGGCTGCCCTGCTCGTGAACGATGGCCGTGCGGTCCCCGCTGACCGGTTGATCGATCATCTCTGGGGAGACGAGCTGCCCAGTGATCCGGCGGCGGCGCTGGCGGTGAAGGTCTCCCAGTTGCGTCGGGTGCTGGACGATGCCGAGCCCGGAAGTCGTGGTCTGGTGGGATCGCCGCCGCCCGGCTACTGGCTTCAAGTGGAGCCCGGCGACCTGGATCTCGACCGGTTTCAGGCGCTGGTGGACAAGTCTCGCCAGACCGATGATGCGCGGCAGAAGGAGATGTTGCTGACAGAGGCGCTGGACCTGTGGCGTGGCCCGGCTCTCGCGGACTTCGCGGACCATCGGTTCGCCGGCCCGACGATTGCCCGCCTGGAAGAGCAACGACTCGTCGCCGTGGAAGACCTCGCGCAAGCACGACTCGATCTCGGCCGGCACGCCGCCGTCGTCGCCGACCTGACCGACTTGCTGGCGGAGTACCCGTTGCGGGAGCGGCCACGCGCCCTGCACATGCTGGCGCTCTATCGCTCCGGCAGGCAGGCGGATGCGTTGAGTAGCTACCAGACGTTGAGAGTGGAATTGGCAGACGAGCTGGGCGTGGATCCGGGCGCGGAGTTGGTCGACCTCCACCAGGCGATCCTGGCCCAGGCCTCTTCACTGGACGCCCCGGCTCCACCCGTCGCGCCGATGATCCGGCTGAGGAACAACGTGCCCGCACCCGTCGCCGGACTGATCGGCCGCGAGGACACCGTCGTGGAGGTGGTGGCCGCGCTCGACCAGCACCGGCTCGTGACGCTGACCGGTACCGGGGGTGTGGGCAAGACCAGGCTGGCCGTCGAGGTTGCAGCTCGCGAGGTCGATGGATTCGCCGACGGGGTGTGGATGGTGGAGCTTGCCGGGTTCGAGCGCGCCGCGGAGCCGGATGCCCTGGAGTCGCTTGCCGATGTCGTCATGGGGGTTCTGGAGATCCACGACGGTGCCGCCGCCCACGATCCGGCAACTTCGATTCAGCGACTCGGTCGCGCCTTGCGATCCAGGGAACTGCTGCTGGTGCTGGACAACTGCGAGCACGTCATCGAACCGGTGGCCGATCTCGCCGGTCTGGTCCTCGCCGCCGCACCTGGACTGCGCATCCTTGCGACCAGTCGGGAGCCGTTGGGACTCGCAGGTGAGGTAGTGCGGCCCGTTCCTCCGTTAGAGACACCGGACGTCGTCGTCGGCACGGACCCGGCCACGCTAACGGAGTACAGCGCGGTACGGCTGTTCGTTGCCAGGGCGAGCGCTGCGGCGCATGGATTCGAGTTGAGTCGCCACAATGCCGACGCCGTAGCTCTGCTGTGCCGACGGCTGGACGGGGTCCCGCTGGCGATGGAGCTGGCCGCCACCCGAGTGCGGGCGCTCGGAATACGGGGGTTGGTTGCCGGCCTGGACGACAGATTCCGCCTGCTGGCCGCCGGGCAGCGTGGCGTGCCGCCACGCCAGCAGACGCTGATGGCGACCATCGACTGGAGCTGGCAGCTCCTCGCTCCCGCCGAACAGCTCGTACTGCGTCGGCTGGCTGTCCATGCTGACGGGTGCACCTTGGAGGCCGCCGAGGTCGTCTGCGCGGCCGAGGGCGTGCTCGACACCCTGACAGCTCTGGTCGACCGGTCGCTGGTCGTGGTCTCCAATGGCCGCTTTCGTCTGTTGGAGTCGGTGGCCGCCTTTTGCGTCGAACGCCTGGTCGAGGCCGGCGAGCTCGACCAGGCCCGGCAGCGACACCGCCTGTACTACGCAGAGGTGGCCGAGCGGGCCGAGCCACACCTGTACGGACGGCACCAGCACCAGTGGTTGCTGCGGATCGATGCCGACAGCGCCAACTTCAGGAGCGCCCTGGACGGCGCGGTCCAGGCAGGCGACGCCACCCTGGCCCTGCGGCTGGTCAATGCGCTGGCCTGGTACTGGTTCCTCCGTGGGCGGCTGGCGGAAGCCGCACGATCGCTCCAGGCAGCACTGGGGATCCCAGGTGACACGCCGCCCGCTGCACGCGCAAGCGCGATCGCCTGGCACACCGGCATCTCCTTCCTGCTCGGAGACACCAAAGACTGGCAGAACCGCCACGCGTCCGCCGTGCGGCTGTACGACGCGGCAGGTGATCTGCGAAGCCAGGCCAGAGCCGCGTGGTTCCTCGCGTTCGCCGAGATCGACCTCGGCGATGTCGCAGCGACAGGTGGGCTGATCGCGCAAGTGCTGGACACCTTCCGCGAGCTGGGTGACACGTGGGGCGAGGCCGCAGCGTTGGGCCTGCAGGCCAAGCATGCGCACATCATCGGCGACATCGCCGAACTGGAGGACTCCGGCAACCGGAGCATGGAGCTGGCGCACGAACTCGGTGACGGGTGGTGCTTGCTCCAGGCAACCGAATGGCTCGGGGCGTCGGCCGCCCTGAGAGGGGACTACGACGAAGCGGTCCGGCTACATCGCGACGGGCTGCAAATGGCCGAACAGCTCGGGCTGTGGCCCGACGCCTCGGGCCGGTTGTGCTGGCTCGGCTGGATCGCCATGCAGCGCTGCGACTACCGGTCGGCACGAGAGCTGTGCGGACAGGGTCTCCGCCTCGCGACGGAGCAGGGATCTCCTCTCGGCGTGGTCTTTGCACAACTCGGGCTCGCCTTCGCCGCCCGTCGCGATGGCAGGCTCGACGCCGCAGAGGCCCTTCTGCAGACCCTGCTGACCACTGCCTCCCGGCAGACCGCCGGAGACGGCCAGCCGCTGTACCTTCCGAGTGTCCTGATCGAGTTCGGATACCTCGAGGAACTCCTCGGCGACCTGATAGCTGCAGCGGCACACCACAGCCGGGCATTCATCTTGGCGCAGCAGTTGGATGCGGCACGAGATGCCGCGCAGGCGCTCGGTGGCCTCGCCGGCGCCTGCGCTGCCAGCGATCCGGAGCGTGCCGCACTGCTCCTGGGAGCCTCGGCCGCGGCCCGGGAGGCGACTCAAACCAGACTGCCACCCGCAGACCAAGGCGACCTCGACAGAGCTCTCACCGCCGTCCGTACTGCGCTCGGCGGAGCAGCCTTCACCGCCGCGTTCCAACACGGCCGTGACCTGAGCCCACACGAGGCCTTCGCCCGGTGGGCAGACGGGACGGTAAACAAACCGTAAGGCCTGCGCAGCACGCTGCGGGGCATGAACAGATCTCTCCAGCTACTAACGGCTTTGGCGACCCTGCTACCCACGGCTTGGGCGACGACCGTGGCCCTGCCAGTCAGTCCTGCGACAGCGGCCGACCGGCACACCGTCACGCGTGATTGGTCAGGTGCCTGGGCGGCCAGCCCGCACCATGCGATCCCGAGCAATGACTGGTTCGGCTACAACTGGTCGTCAGAGGGCTTCACCGACCAGTCGGTTCGACAAGTCGTGAGAGTCAGCGCCGGCGGGTCGCACGTCAGGATCCGGTTGTCCAACCGGTACGGCAGTCAACCGCTGAGACTGACCGGTGCGACGATCGCGAGAGCGGGATCCGGAGCGGCGCTGCAGCCCGGAACGATCCGTCGGCTGACGTTCGCGCATCGGCCGTCGACCGCGATCCCCGTTGGCGCGGAAACGGCCTCCGATGCCGTGCCGCTTCCCGTGTCGGCGCTGCAGTCGCTGTCGATCACTCTCTACTTCGCCGGCTCCACCGGCCCGGCCACATTCCACGACGGCGGGCTGACCACCACCTACCGCGCCACGGGCGATCACCTGCTGGATCCGAGGCCCGGTCCGTTCACCGGCAAGACGACCCAGTCGCGCTACTTCCTGACCGGAATCGACGTCTCCGGCTTCCCGGCGGCCCGTGGCACAGTCGTCGCGTTCGGCGACTCCATCACCGACGGGCACGGAACCACCGCCAACACCGACAACCGCTACCCGGACCAGTTGGCCGAACGCATCGTCGCCGGCCACGCCAAGCTCGGGGTGATCAATGCCGGCATCAACGGCAACAAGCTGCTCGCCGATTCGCCTTGCTACGGGGAGAAAGGTGTCACCCGGTTCCACCGCGACGTACTCGCACAACCCGGTGTCCGCAGCGTCGTCGTACTGGCCGGGATCAACGACATCGGAGCCGGCGGATACCCAGACTTCGGCTGCGGAGCCTCGCCAGTCGTAGGTGCCGGACAAGTGATCCAGGCCCACCGGTCGCTCATCCGGGCGGCCAAGGCCAACGGCGTGCGCATCATCGGCGCCACGCTCACGCCGATGCAGGGCAACACGGGCTACTACTCCTGCCGCAACGAAGCAGTCCGCGACGCGGTCAACCGGTGGATCCGCACCAGCGGAGAGTACGACGCAGTCGTCGACCTCGACACGCTGCTCGCCGACCCGGCGCGGCCGGACGCACTCCGCCCGATCTACGACTCCGGCGATCACCTGCACCCGAACGACGCCGGCGCTGCCGCGATCGCCGCAGCGATCAACCTCGCCACCCTCTGATACGCCCAGATCAGAAAGGTCAGCCATGACCATCAGCCCCATCGACGAGTACGTCCGGGCGAGACTGCCGGCGGACCAGCAAGAGATCTTTGCCGTCCTGCGCGCCCTGCTGAAGAAGCATGCCCCACAAGCCCAGGAGGTGATCAGCCGTGGATCCCCCGCCTGGCAAGGCGAAAAGCTGCTCGCGATCCTCAGCGTCAGCAAAACCCACCTCACCCTCGCCTTCACCCGCGGAGCCGAGTTCGACGACCGGCACGGCCTGCTCGACGGCGTCGGCAAGACCACCCGCCACGTCAAGCTCAGGAAACTGAGCGACCTCGAGCACGACGCCCTCGTCGACTACGTCGAGCAAGCCGTGGCTTTGGACACCCACTAGCAGCACGACACTGGAGGACCGATGGACCACCGCGAATGGATCGAGCGCTACGGCCAGGCCTGGCGCGCCAAGGACGCAGTGGCAGTGACGAATCTGTTCACCGACGACGCGATCTACCGCTCCACACCGACCGGCGCCGCCCACATCGGCAGCACCGCGATCGCCGCCTACTGGCGGAAGGCCACCGTCAGCCAGAATCAGCTGGAGCTCCGGTTCGGAACTCCAGTCGTCGCCGACCAACGCATCGCCGTCGAGTGGTGGGCCACCCTGCGCGATCCCGACTGGAACCGGGATGCAACCAACGACCTGGCGACTCTGCCCGGGTGCCTCATCCTGACCTTCGCCGACGACGGCCGCTGTGCCGAACTCCGCGAGTACTACAACCCGCTGTTCGGCCAGGCAGTACCACCCCCGGTCGGCTGGGGCGTCTAAGGGCTCCACCGCGCAGAGGCACGCCTGCCGCGAGGTACGCCGTACTGGAGACCAGGGACCATGACGCTCAGGTATGGCGGGGCCCTGGCGGCGGCCGAGTACGATCTCGACCGGGCGCAAACGGTGAACGGGCGGGCGCCTTCACCACCGATGGCGAACGCCGTTGGGGCCCTGCTCAGCCAGAACACAGGAACCCTCGGTTATGCGATCGGATCCGCCCCTATCGCGGCACGCTCCCGACGAAGAGACCATGAGCTTCGCCATCAGCCCGCCACCACTCGTCCACGACACCCGTCGCGCACTGCCGCGGACTGCCGGATCGCCTCCTGGCCTCGCAAGATGCACCTGGCCGAACCAGCCGGACACCGCCCTCGAACCACTCGGTCGCTTCGGCGATATCGCTGGTGACGGGGGTCAGTTGCAGCGTCGGCGCCCAGCCGGCTGCGAGTTGGCGGCTCGCCGCCAGAGGCGCTGGCGGTGCGACCTGCGGCGTTAATGTCATTGTTGCCTCGGTGCTGTCGGGACTAACGTGATCCGCTGAGTTGGCCTGAGCTTCCGCTCGGCCCCAGGGACAGAGGGTGTGTCGGTGAACCAGCAGACTCGAGACCAGCTCGACCGGATCCGCTGGATCACCACCACGTTGGCCGAGGGCGCACATCGTGCGTGGCTGTTCGGAGGCTGGGGTCTCGACGCTCGGATCGGCCGTGTGACCCGCGATCACGGTGACATCGAGTTCTGGGTCGACCGCAACGACGCGCTCCATGTTCGGCAGTGTCTGGTAACTGCGGGCGCGACCCTACTGGACACGCAGCCGCCAGAGGAGTCTGCGGAGTACGCGTGGGACGACGTCTGGTTCAGCACCGCCTACTTCGACGCCCAATCCGATGGCACGTTCACGACCGCCGGCAGGTACGACGACTGGCTGTTCCCCGTGGGCTCGTTCCCTGACGAGCCGGTTGAGCTCCAGGGTCTACCGGTGTTGGCGATGAGCGTGGTGGGGATGCTGGCGATGAAGGAGCAGTACCCCCACCTGCGCAATGGGCGTCCGTGGCGTGACAAGGACATCCATGACATCGAGGTCCTGCGATCTATGCTCGCAAGATCCCGAACAGGTCGCTGATCACGATCGGCGGAAACTCGGCCACGGCTCCGGGTAGCAGGAAGCGAGGGCCGTCATCGTGCGGTGGCCGGAGCATGGAGCTGGATGCCACTCGCGCGATCTGTTCATCGATCAGCCTGGCCAGCTTCGGTGGAAGCAATACGGGATTGCGTTCGATCGACAGGTAAGCACTCCCCTGGTCACGGTGGAAACGGTCGGTCGTCAGTTCGACGAGGCGGGCAACAGGCAGGGCGTAGAGCCCGATCAGTGCGCCGTGATCCGTACTTCGAGTGGCACCCCCTCGTCGTTGAGGCACCGTTTCAGTTGCGCGTGGTGTTCGCGTTCCCCGAGGAACCGGACGGACACCCCCGATCGTCTTGTCGGGATGGTGATCTGGCCAGTCAGCTGTCGGGCGGTGGTCCAGCGGATGAAGGAGCCGATCGAGCGGTGCAGCGTGGGGTGGGTGGTGAGCCAAAGGTCGAGGTCCTCCTGGCCCGCGGCGGCCAGGTCGAGATGGTTCTCGTCGAGCCAGGTCAGGAACTTGATGGCGCTGCGAATGTCGGCGCGATCATGCGTGCAGGCACGGGTTGTGCAGTACGTCAGTCGGCGCGGCGGTCGTTTGGTGGGGCATGCTGGTGGTGTCCATGCGGAAGGGAGCGACCGATGCTCTTGGTGCCCAGGCAGCTGCGACGGGTTGGCATGACCGGCGATGTGCCCTACTACGGTGGCAGGCTCACCCCGGCCCAGGCGTACGCCGCGTCGCATCCGCAGGCGCGTCCGGCCGCGCCTCCCCCCGCGCCTCCCCCCGCCCCTCCTTCGGACCAGCAATTGGCCGCTCTGCAGCACCTCCTCGACAGCGGCGTGATCACGTCGGAGGAGTACCAACGTCTCCGAGCCCGCGTGTCGTCATGACCGGCCCCGTGCAAGTGCTCGTGGTCGGCTTCGAGAAGCCGGCACTATCCGGCGAGATCCTGGCCGAGCTCACCCAGCTGGGTGATGCGGGCATCGTGCGTCTGCTCGACGTACTGCTCGTATCACGCACCGAGGACGGCCACCTCGAGACATTGCCGGCCTCCGCCAGGCGCGCACCCGGACCTCGGCCAGCTGGCCACCGCGTTCCTCACCGAGGCGAACGACACGCAGACCGGGTCATCCGGAACGGACCCGACTCCCTGGTCGCTCGACGACGCCGTTCAGCCAGGAGGCGCCGCCGCAGTCGCCTTCATCGAACACACCTGGGCACACCCTCTAGTCCGCTCAATCAGACGCGCAGGCGGCCGCCTCCTGGACGAAACCTGGCTGGCACCAGACGACCTAGACCTACTCAACCGCCTCGCAGGCAAGACGCAGTAGCTGGGCTGCTGCTGGGTCAGGACTGGCCGGCGTGGGGCGCTCGTGTGACCTGGGAGTTTGCGTCTTGGACGATGTCCCCATCGAGGTGGTGATGGTTCGTGACGCCGAAGTCAGCAGAGCTCGATCGTTATCGAAGTGCGTCCCGAAGCTCTGAGGCCGCTGGGCGCTCTGCCGGCTCCTCTGCTGGCGCCCGACCCCCGCGACCTCAGGATTCCTGCAGGTCTCGGACGTCGGGCTTGGTGATGCAACCGGATCCTTTCGCCGGGACTCGTGCAGGCAAAGGGTCCGATCTGGGGAGTGGTGATGGCTGACGGCGACACGGTGCGCGAGCTGTACGAGGGGTGTTACCGGCGGTTGGTCGGGCAACTGTTCGCGATCTGCGGGAACCTGGGCGAGGCGGAGGACGCCGTCCAGGAGGCGTTCGTCCGGGCGGTCGAGAAACCCCGGCGGTTCGCCCAGCTCGACAACCCGGAGGCGTGGCTGCGCACAGTCGCGCTGAACGCCGTACGCCGGCGCTACCGCCGCGCGACCCGATTCCACGGGTTGCTCTCCCGCGCAGGTGTCCCCGAGACCACGATGACCGGGCTGTCCGCGGACCGGGTCGCTGTGGTCGAGGCCCTGCGGCAGCTCCCCTACGAGCAGCGCGAGGCGATCGTGCTGCACCACATCGTCGATCTGCCGGTGGGTGAGATCGCCGTACAGCTGGGTGTTCCGGAGGGGACGGTCAAGGCTCGCCTCTCCCGAGGCAGGTCCCGCCTGGCCCCGCTGGTCCACGAGTTCGCCGACGACGCCGAGGAGGTCAACCATGTCTGAGCTGAAAGAACTGTCCTGGGACGTCCAGGAGACCATTCAGCCGCTGCCCTTCGAGGCTCTGGAGCGCCGTGCCATCCGCCGCCGGCACCGTCGGCAAGCGCTGACCGGCGCGGGAGTCGTTGCGGCGGTGACGATCGCAGTACTGGCTGCCGTTCTGCCGCTCGGGAACGTGACCGGTACCGAGAAGCCGCCGACCGCCGGCACCCCGGCGTCGATCCCGGTCGACCAGGCGGCCGAGAAGCTGATCCGCGACAAGAAGTCGGGCGCTGCCGCCATCGCGTTCGGCACACCGAAGCGGTGGGCCTCGGTGTGGTCGTCACCTCAGCCGGGATACACCTGGAACTACGCCGCGGTGCTGAGCCGTGACGGGGTGCGGACCACCGCGCCCGTGCGCAAGAATCCGTACTTCGTGCTGCGGGCCGGTGGCGAGGCGCTGGCACTGTCGATGCCGACGAGCATGAAGGGGAGCGATCCGAGCTGGGCCCAGTCCGTGATGGTCCGCCTGACGGATCAGGGCCGGGTCGAGAAGACGTTGCGCTGGGCTCCGCCGACCAGCGAGTTCGCCGACGGCGACGTGTTGCTGGCGTCCGGCACCCTCCGGGCGCTGAATCTGGAGACCGGCACTCTGCGGGAGGTGAAGATCCCCGGGATCGACAACGCCTACGAGCCCTACCGCGACACCACCGGACGTTGGTGGCTGGTCGGCGCCAAGAACAGCGGCGTCGGCAACATCTATTGGACCGATGACTCCGGCAAGACCTGGGACCACTCCGTCATCAGCCCGGGTCGGATGGGTGGCCGGCTGGGTGTCAGCCCCGACGGCAAGACGATGGTGGCGATCCCGGGCAGCAAGCCAGGCACGCCGGGTGGCCTGGTGCCGCTGCGGTTGTCCACCGACCGGGGCGAGCACTGGACGACGGTGGCCACCCGGAACTCGCCGTACCTGCAGTCTCCCGTTGCTTTCGACAACGGGACGGGGCTCGCGCTCTATCAGGGCAAGAAACGCGAACTCCTCCGGCCCGGTGCCGGTGCGGCGTTCACACCGCCGGCCGACCTGGGCGAGCTGGCAGGGGTAGGCGAGTTCGTCTACGGGATGCAGTACAACGGCAACCAGGCCATCACCAGCGCCGATCACGGCAAGACCTGGAAGTACTTCGAGCCCCGCTAGGCGCTCATACCTTCGCAAGTAGCCGGGCTTCGTCCCACAGGCTGCGGTAGGCGACCGACGCCGGGGAGGTGCGGGCCCAGGCCACCACCGGGGCCCGGCGTACGCTCATCTGCTCGACGATCGAGGCCATCGGGATCGCGGTGCCCGCGAGGTCTTGGTGTTCCTTCGGGAGTTGCTCGGACAGGTCGCGGTGCAGCCGGCGACGGCGGTCGACCATGGACAGGAACGCGAGCAGGTCCGGCGCGGGCCCCTTGGCCTCGGCGATGAACGACCGCAGCTGGTCGAGCGTGCGCACCGACAGCGGAGCGGGCACCAGCGGAGCGAGGACCAGGTCCGCGGCGCGCACGATGCCCTCGGACACGAGCGACACGCTCGGCGCACAGTCGAGTACGACGACGTCGTAGTCGTCGGCCATGCTGTCGAGGAGCCGGCCGAGGCGGCGGGTCGGCTTCTTCTGCGCGTCCAGCAGCAGGTCGAGGTTGCGGTAGGAGAAGTCGGACGGCAGCAGGTCGAGGTTGTCGAAGTCACTCGCTTTGACGGCGTCGCGGAGGTCACGCTTGCCGGAGACGAGCGCCTCGCCGCCGCCCTTGACCTTGGGCCGGATCCGGAACAGGTACGTCGCACCGCCCTGCGGATCCAGGTCCCACAACAGGACCCGGTGTCCGCTCTCGGCAGCCAGCCAGGCCATGTTCGCCGCCGCGGTCGTCTTCCCGACACCGCCCTTGATGCTGTACGACGCGAGGATCCTCATCGGCTGGTCACCATCCTTGCGTAGAGACGCTGGTTGTGTTTCCGGCTGAACCGGTGCCAGCGGTCCGCCACCTCGGCACGAGCGGCGTCCTGACGAAGCTGCAGGTGGTGTTCGATGCGACCCATCGCCATCAGCGTCGCCGGGGGCGTCCCGGCCTGGGCGAGTTCGACGGCGTACCGGTGGACGCTGATGCGTTGGGCCTCGGCGTCCTGGAACTCGCCGAGGATGTCCTGCAGGAGCTTGAGCTCACTCACGGCCTCGCTTCGGGCGTCGGCGCCGTACAGGCTGGCGAAGAACTCGAGCAGGTAGCGCAGCTCCTTGCAGCGCTTGCGCAGGTCGTGCACGGCTTCCGCCGGAGAGGCGTCGGTGATGGCGTCGCCGCGCTTGGCGACTCGCTTCCAGCCGCGGCTCAGCAACTCGTCGGCGACCTCGATGACCGGGCGCTCGACAGGCTCCGGGACCGTCAGCTCACGGTGCCATCCGTCGAGCAGCGCGGCGAATCGTTCGGACCGCAGTGCGCGGTTGAGTACGGCGTGCGCCCTTGTGCAGTGCCGCGTGAGCTGCTCGCGGAACGGTTCGAGCTCGCTCGATCCGGACACGTGGCTGACAAGGTCGTCGAAGCCGAGCAGGTACACGTCGAGATCACGGCTCAACGAGGTCTGATCGGCGAGCCACTTGAGCTCGACGGCGTACCTCGCCCGGATGTCCTCGTCGATCGTTCCGTGCGCGAACTTCAGCACGGCTCGGGTACGGCGCACCGTGACCCGCAGATCGTGGAGGAACTCGGTGTCCAGTTGGCGAAGCGTGCCCTCGACGTTGTCGAGGACGATCTCTCGGAGCTGCGTGAGCGTGCCGGCGAACGCCTGGGTGGCCGGGATCCGCGGGATGAACTCCAGGTCGGGCTTCGACCGGAAGCTGCGCGGATGGAGACCGGCGGCCCGCAGGACCGACTCGTAGAGCGGCTCCTTGGCCGGCCCGAACCCGGGGATGGCGTCCAGCGTCCGGCACACCTTGGCCGCGTCCTTGTCGTAGCCGCGGAGAGACTCGATCCTGGCCCGCAGGCCGACGGGCGCGCCGCCCCGGACTGTGGTGGGACCTTCGACGACGATCCGGGCGACGGTCTTCTCCTCGGGGCCGAGCACCGAGAGCACCTGAACAGGACCGCTCGCGACCACGCGCGACAGCAGCACCCGCACACCGATCAGTTCGAGGACGCGGTCTCGCGTCACACCGTCCGGAAGGGAGTGCGCGGTGACCGCGGTACGGCCGGTCGGCTGTTGGGAGATCCGCTGCCCTTCGAGGTCGCTCAGCACGAGCCACGACTCGCGCTTCCGCACGTGGTGCTCGAGCAGCAGCCCTGCCCGGAACAGCCGCCAGTCATGCGTGTCGAACCAGACTCTGCGCTCGGTGTGGTGGACGTCGACGCGCACCGGCAACGCGTCGGTCAGCACTTCGAGGCACGACGGTCCGACCGCCTCGTCGACCACGAACTCAGCCGCCACCCTCGACTCCCGGAAACGCGACGTGAACGATGAATGAACGCAGGTATGTCTCACTCCAGTGAACTACGGCATGCCCCTGTCGCGATGCGGGCGCGCGCACAACCGGTCTGCCGACTGCTCGGGCTCCTCGTCGTGCGTCAGGCGCTGTCTCGTCCGACGCGTACGACGAGGCAGGCCGACTGCACCGCGAAGCGCAGCCGGCCTGCCTCGGTGAGCACGTCACCGTCGACCTCGCACAGCTGTGGCGGGTCGACTCGCACCGTGAGGTCACGACCCCGATCACGCTGGAGCGACGGTCCGTCGCCCCCGTTGGCCAGCACCCGCGAGGCCACCCCGACCCACTCGGTCAGGCTCTCGGGGCTGACCGTCGCCACGTCCAGCCGGCCATCATCGACCTCGGCATCGGGCAGCAGCACCATGCCGCCGGTCAGCTCGCCGCAGTTGCCGACCACGAGCGTGCGGGCCTGGCCGGCGGCCGTGGCGCGCCCATCCACCACCAGGTCGAGCGCGAACGGGTCGTCGGTCAGGTGCTTGCCGCCGCTGGCGACGTACGCCGCCCAGCCGGCCTTGTCCTTCACGCCCTCGGGCGCGTCGTTCATGATCTGGGCGTCGAAGCCGACCCCAGCCATGACGGTGAAGCAGTGGACATTGTCCGCGCCGGCGCGCAGGTCACCAGCGCGCTGGCTCTCGTCGGGGTCGACGACCATCCATCCGACATCGATCGTGCGGTCCCGGCCGGAGAAGGCCGCGGCGGCCGCATCGGCCAGGGAGTCGATCGGGAGACCGAGGTTGCGGGCCAACAGGTTCCCGGTACCGCCTGGAAGGAGACCCAGCGCGACGCCGGTGCCGACGAGCTCCTGCGCCACCGCCCGGACGGTCCCGTCGCCCCCGAGGGCGCACACCAGACCGGCGCCGTTGCGAACGGCCTCGCGCGTCTGGCCGAAGCCGGGATCGTCCTCGGTCGTCTCGACCAGCGTCGGCGCCTCGATGCCCGCCGCGGTGGCCGCGTCCTGGAGAACCTCTCGCACGTCGTCGAGGTCGACCTTCGTCGGGTTGACGACGACGACGACCTCAGAACCCTTAGTCTCCACCCGCGTACTGTTGCACGGCGCCCACGAGGCTTACCAGCGGCGGTGGCTGGGTACACGTAGGCGAGGGGAGAACATCATGAACAGCGATCAGGCCGGCGACGTGAGCCGCTCGGCGAAGAGGGCCGCAACCAGGGCCGGTGACAATCCCGTGGTCGAGTGGGGGGCTCGCCTCGGCTACGGCGCCAGCGGCGTCCTGCACCTGCTGCTCGCCTACCTGACCGTACAGATCGCTCTCGGCGGCGGCGGCCAGGAGGCGAGCCAGTCGGGGGCGCTGGCGACACTCGCCCAGGAATCGGTGGGACAGGCCCTGCTCTGGGTGATCGCGGTTGGGTTCGCCCTGCTCGCCCTCTGGCAGCTCACCGAGCTCGTCGCCCGGCACGATGCATCCGACAAAGCGAAGGCCGGCGGCAAGCTCGTGCTGTACAGCGTGCTCGCCTGGACGTCCTTCACGTTCGCCTCGGGCGGTTCTACGTCGAGCAACAAGCAGACCAAGGAATTCACGGTAACCCTGATGGAGGCACCGGCCGGCCGCTTCCTCGTCGGTCTGGTCGGCGTCGCCATCATCGGCATCGCCGCCTACCACGTGGACAAGGGCTGGCGGAAACGGTTCCTCGGGGACCTGCAGGAGCACCCGGGTCGCTGGGTGGTCATCGCCGCCAGGGTCGGCTACATCGGCAAGGGCATCGCACTGGCGGCCGTGGGCATCCTCTTCATCACGGCCGCGATCCGGCAGCGGGCGGGCGAGGCCACCGGCCTGGACGGGGCGCTCCGATCGATGCGGGACCTGCCCGCCGGCACGATCATCCTGCTCGGCATCGCGCTCGGCCTGGCGGCGTACGGCGTGTACTCGTTCGCGCGTGCCCGCTACGCGCGCGTCTGATCCTCCCCAGCGTCGCGACGCAGCCAGCACCAGGCGAGCACGGCCGCGACCGAGCCGTTGACGATGGCCACCACCACGTCGCTGACGAGGTGCATGCCCCGGTAGAGCCGTGCCGTCGCGACGAGGAACGGGATCGCCAGGCACACGGTGACCACCACGTTGCGGAGCACCGGGTTCGTGATCCGCAGGGCCATCAGCCCCAGCGTGAAGTACAGCGCGGTCGCGGCACCGGTGTGCCCGCTCGGGAAGCTGGAGGTCGGCGCCGAGTCGTCCAGCTTCTCGACGTCGGGGCGCTGGCGTTCGATGAGGAGCTGGGTGAAGAAGAAGACCAGCCCCTGCAGGCTGATCGCGATGAGCGGCACGACCGCGAACCACCACTGCTTGGTCCGCCGCCAGACCAGCACGACCACGACCAGGCACACGCCGATGATGCTGACCGTCGCGCCCGTCCACGAGAAGAAGAGCGTGACCGCGTCACCGAACGCCGTGCGTGACGACTCCACGCTCTTGCTGACGCTGTCCTCGGAGACGCCCAGGTCCTTCAGCGGGCCGTCGGTGAGGAGCCAGCCCATCCCGACCACGACCAACCACCACACCACGAGAGGGGCCAGTGCGCGGACCACCAGGTCACGGCCCGCCTCCTTGGCGGTGGGTCGGGACGTGTCGTCCTGCCAGCGGGTGAGGAACGCCATCAGTCTGAGCCTCTCGTCGTGCTGCCGTTGGGGGTCGGCGGCCTCCAGCCCACATAGCCCGCGTACGACGCGGCTGTCAGGCCGAACCCGAGCAGCACGCCGGCCGTGACATCGGACAGGAAGTGGGCGCCCGCGTAGAGCCTGTCGGCACACGTCACGACCACCCAGACCGCACCGAGGCCGACCAGCAGCCTCCGGAGACCGGTACCCACGAGGGGCCATATCAACAGGACGACCACGGTGACGACGATGGCGTTGTTGGTGGCGTGACCGGACGGGAAGGAGAACCCGGCGTGCTGGGCGATCGGGTCGTCGATCTCGGGACGGGCACGGCGTACGAGAAGCTTGAGCACGCCCGCGATGGCCCAGCCGGCGGCCATCGTCGCCAGCGCCCACCAGGCCCGCGTCCGCAGGTGCTTGCCGAACCAGACGTAGAGGCTCACCGGCAGGCCCAGGAACAGGTACATCACCCAGGGCTGGCTGATCAACTCCCACGTCTCGACGAACGACCGGAACCGTGGGTGGCCGCGGGTGTAGTCGGTTGCGGCGAAAATGATGTCCTCGTCGGTGGTCACCAGCGGGTCGTACTTGGTGCGGACGAGGAACGCCAGCATCGCCAGTGGGATGGCGAAGACAACCGCGTAGACGACCGCCCGCGTCAGTCGGCGTCTGGGAGAGACGGCGGCGGGGTCCATGACAGCATCCTTGCACTGCGGTGTCCTGAGCTGGTTCGGGACACGACCTAGTCGGGGCGTCCGGGGAGGTTCATCGCAGCAAGCCGGCGTGGGTCGCGTACTGAGGTGATCTCGACGATCCGCCCATCGACGACCGTGCACGCCAGCACGCCCAGTGGTTTGCCGTTCGCGGCCCAGGCGACGATTCCCGGCTCGCCGTTGACGAGGACGGGCTGCACGGTTGCCTTGACGTACGCCCCGCGCTGGGCCTTCGTCGCCACCTTGGTTGCTCCGAGCTTGACGACCACGCCGTGCGCGGTGTGGGTGCGCCACTTCACCTGCGGGTCGAGGACCCGCAGCAGCCCTTCGAAGTCTCCGTCGCGGGCCGCGGCGAGAAACGCGTCGAGTACCGCCCGCTGCTGCTGCCGTTCGCCGTCCGGGCGAGGTTTGCCCTGGACCTTCCGGCGAGCGCGGCTGGCAAGCATCTTGGTGGCGTCGGTGGACTTGCCGATGATCTGACCAACCTCCTCGAACGGCACCGCGAACATGTCGTGCAGCACGAGGGCGAGCCGCTCGGCGGGACTGAGGCTGTCGAGCACCACGAGCAGTGCCAGTCCGACCGAATCAGCGAGCAGCGCGTCGTCCTCAGGCGCCGAGACGTTGTCCTCGGTCACGACGAACTCCGGCAGCCCGTCGTCGGGCGACGCGATCGGGCGGGCCTTGCGTGAGCGCAGCATGTCGATGCACACCCTGCCGACCACGGTGGTCAGCCAGCCGGACAGGTTGTCGATCGAGGCCGCGTCCTGGCGCGCGAGCCGCAGCCAGGCCTCCTGTACGGCGTCCTCGGCGTCCGCCCGCGAGCCGAGCATCCGGTAGGCCATCGCCACCAGTCGCTCGCGCTCCTCCATGAACGCTTCCGCGACAGCGTTCTCCCGGTCCGATCCGGTCATCTGTTACCTCCCACCGACAAGTTCCGTCATGGGTGATGACGGGCCCGGAAGGGCCGACGTAACCGACAAGGAGAAACTCATGAACCTCGCGCTGTGGATCGTAGCCGGACTGCTGGCTGCCGTCTTTGTCTTCGCGGGCGGTAACAAGCTGTTCATCCCCTACGAGAAGCTGGCCAAGGCTCCCGGTGGAGGCTGGGTCAACAACTTCAGCCCCGGCTTCGTCAAGGCACTCGGAACCGTCGAGATCCTGGGCGCCATCGGCCTGATCGTACCGGCCGCCCTCGACATCGTCCCGGTCCTCGCACCACTGGCCGCCGTCGGACTGGCGACGATCATGGTGGGCGCGGCGATCGTGACCTCCCGCCGTCACGAGCGCGCGCACGCGGTGCTGAACCTCACGTACCTCGCCCTCGCGGTCTTCGTGGCGATCGGCCGCTTCGGCCCCGAGTCCTTCAGCTGATCGCGCTTGCAGGTTCGGAGGCGAAGAGGTTGAGGCCGAGGCGCTCGGCCAGGTACTTCGTGACGAGCTGGCCGCGGACGCTGTTTCCGGCGGGATCGAGCGGAGGCGAGAAGGTTGCCAGGCCGCCCTTGCCGGGCGAGACGGTCACGATGCCGCCACTGACGCCGCTCTTGCCCGGCATCCCGATCTCGTACAGCCAGTCTCCGGACAGCTCGTACAACCCGGCAGTGGCCATCACGGCCAGCACCCGCCGGCACACCCCCGCGACAATGACCCGCTGGCCTGTCATCGGATTCACCCCGCCGTTGGCCAGCGTGGCAGCCATCACCGCGAGGTCGTGGGCGGTCACGTCGAGGGAACACTGCCGGGTATAGACGTCGGTGGCCTCGTCGGGGTCGAAGTAGAGCCGCTCGTAGCTGTCGAGGAGATGGGCGATCCCCTGGTTGCGCATGTTGGTGGCCGACTCGGACTCGTAGACATCCCTGCTCAAGCTGAGCTCGCGGCCCGCGAAGCGGGAAAGCCCGTCTCGGATCGTCTCCCACTTCTCGTCCGCCGTGTCGCCGGGAACGAGGCTGGTGGTCGCGATCGCACCCGCGTTGACCAACGGGTTCATCGTCCGCTCGTCATTCAACTCGACGGCCATCAGCGAGTTGAACGGGAATCCTGTGCTGTTGACGCCCAGCCGATGTCGCGCCGCCTCGTACCCGATCGCCTCGCAGACCAGCGCGAAGACGAATGGCTTGGAGACGCTCTGGATCGAGAACGCCGTCTCCACATCGCCGATCTCGAAGAACCGGCCCTTGGCGCCGACCACGGAGATCCCGAACAGTTCAGGCGATGCGCTCGCCAGCGCGGGGATGTAGTCCGCGACGACACCGTCGCCGTTCGACCGATACCGCTCGTAGGCCTCGGTGGCGGTATCCCTGACCTGCTCGGTCTGTGGAAGCTCGCCGGTAGACACCAGCGAGGGCGCCGTCGCCTCGTCGAACGGGAGACGCTCGTGCATGGAAAGCTTGGTCATGAGGTCCCCCACTGATCGTTGACTCCGGGCAGCCCACGACAGACAGAACAAACCTGGCTGTCACCCTGAGTGCACGGTACGGCGCCCTCGCGCGTGAATGTCAACCCGCGCAGCGGCCGACGAGGCTCGCGTCCGGGGTGGTCATGCTGCGGTGGTGGGTCGGAGGGTACGGCGGGCGTGCTGCGGCTGGGGGCGATCGGACTGGGTCGCGGTCCCGGCGGCGCGCGGACCGGAACTCGCGCTTGGTCCGCTCCAGCCGGTAGGCCGTCTCCGCCTTGATCGAGTTTGGGGTCATCGGGGTGCCGAACATGGTTGTCCTCCCTTCAGGTTTTCCGGCCGAACAGGTCGGCGGTGGTGGTCGAGCACGCTCACAGGAACGGCCGCACCTCGACCTTCCCGTTGCAGACCTTCGACCCCTCGGCGGCGAGCTTGAGCGCCACGTCGATGTCGGGGGCCTCGATGATCCAGAACCCGCTGAGGTACTCCTTCGACTCCAGGAAGGGCCCGTCGGTCAACACCGCCTCCGCACCCCGGCCGTCGATGACAGTGGCCGTGCTGGGCGCATTGAGGCCGC
This sequence comes from uncultured Actinomycetota bacterium, assembly GCA_963748245.1. Taxonomy (GTDB): domain Bacteria; phylum Actinomycetota; class Actinomycetes; order Propionibacteriales; family Kribbellaceae; genus Kribbella. The sequence goes on from CAVVIA010000002.1 coordinate 39,939, forward strand.
CGGCGAAGACCCAGTGCCCCTCGGCCTCGAGCCGCTCGTTGAACACCTTGATGGCAGCCAGCTCGCTCGGGGTGGCGAAGCCGGTCTTGTCGTCGATCACGGAAATCAGGTACTGCATCTCGGATCACTTCCTGTGCTTCGGGGCCTCCCTCGTGGGCGGCCGCTCACCCCTGCAACGAACACCTCGGCCCGGATCCGACACCGCCACCCGGACTTCTTTCGAGACGGAGGACTGGACATAGGGTTGGGCGGCATGGGGCTGCAACTTGTTCAGGTGAATTTCAAGGCTCGGGATGACTCAGCGCTGGGCCGGCTGGAGGCTCTCGGCGCGACGCCCGCCGACGTAGGTCAGGGCGACGTCCCGTGGAAGGTTTTGACCGACCCGGCGGGAAACCTGTTCTGCGTCCTCGGCCGGGGCTGACGTCGTGACCCTGTCGCCGCGTCTTGTTGCGGCTGTGGATGCGTTGCCGTTGGTGGCTGGGATGCGAGTTCTGGAGATTGGATGCGGGCCAGGCGCCGCCGCTCGGGAAGTGGCCAGGCGGGTCGGACCGGGCGGGCACGTGCTGGCCGTCGACCGGTCGGCCAAGGCGGTTGCTCAGACGCTGGCGGGTTCCCCGGATGAGATCGCGGCGGGCACGCTCTCGGTCCGGCAATCAGCAGTGGAGAACTTCGAACTCGAGCAGGGCGAGGCCCTCTACGACCTGGCCTTCGCCGTCCGCGTCGGCGCCCTCGACGGAAGACACCCACACCTCGAAGTGGAAGCCCTGCACCGAATCGCCGCCGCCCTGACCCCGGCCGGCCGGCTGTTCATCGACGGACACGAGACTGCACTACCCCGCTGAGGTGAGTTACGGGGATTGGATGCCGTAGTCGTGGATCTTTCGGTAGATGGTGGCTCGGGACATGCCTAGGGATTTGGCGGCTCGGACTTTGTGGCCGTCGTTGGCTTCCAGGCTGCGGATGATGGCGTCGCGTTCGAGGGCCTCGAGCTGGCTGAGGCTGCGGCGGCTGACGGCTTGGACGCCGGCGGGGAGGTCGGCGGGGGTGATGACGCCGGCGCGGCGGCGGGTGAGGACGACCTTCTTCAGGACTTGGCAGAGTTCGGCGGTGTTGCCGGGCCAGGAGGAGCGCATCAGTTGGTGCAGCGCTTCCGGGGAGCAGGTCAGTTCGCCGTGGCTCAGCTGGTGGAGGAAGTACGGGACCAGTTCACGCACGTCCTCGATGTGGTGACGCAGCGGTGGGACCTCGACGGTGAGCGGGAAGAGGCTCAGCAACTCCCCCACGTCGGGCGCGCCCGTGATCGTGAGCGCAATCCAGGGCGGATCCGACGGCCTGCGTTCGAGTACGCCGTACAGGGCGTCGATCGTGGCCGCGACATCGTCGGCGGCGAGCTGGTCGGCATGCCGGATGACCAGCGCCTGCACCATGTCGTCGGCCAGTTCGGCTTCCAGGTCGGAGGCGAAATTGCTGGCCCCGGCAACATCGACCACGTGGAACAGCCCGGCCGGATTGTTCTGGTGGTGCGCGGCCCGTGCGATCGCGAACTTGCCGACCCCGCGCTCGCCGGTCAGCACGACCCACTGCCCGGCCCGCCACGCGTTGTCGACCTCACGGCTGCTGCCGAGCCAGGGCGCGCTGCGGCCGACGAGGCCCGGCAGGACCGGTCGCGGCGGTGGCCTGTGACGGGCGGCCGGCGGACGCTGGTCCACGCCGGCGCTGACCTGGATGATGCCGGCCCCACTCCGGCCGCCGACGTCCACCGGACGACAGTTGATCCGGACCGGGGTTCCGGTCGGCAACTCCACCACGACGGACTCGGTGCCACCACGTGCCAGCAGCTCAGCGGCGTACCCGAGTACGGCGCGCTGGTCGGCGGCGTCCAGGAACTCCCGCGTCTTGGCGTTCATCAGCAGGAGGTCCTCGTCCATCGCGAGAATCATGTCGCCGTGCCGGCGCGAACTCTGCAGGTAGGCCTGCAGCAGGGCCAGTTCCCGGGTGGAGCTGTCGCTCAGCATGGCCGCCCTGATGTTGTCGGCGGTGGTCTTGGCGAGTGCGATCAGCAGCGATCCGGCGTCCTTGCGCCAGCAGGTCAGGTCGATGGCGCCGACCAGCTTCCCGGTGACCGGATGCTTGATCGGCACACCCGCGCAGGCCAGGTCCTCGAGATCCTCGGCGTAGTGCTCGTGACCGAAGACGTGCATCGGGCCGCCGCCTTCGAGCGCGGTCCCGATCCCGTTCGTGCCGGCAAACTCCTCGGCGTAGCTGAAACCCGGCGCCAGGTGGACCTTGTCGAGGTGCCGGCTCAGCGTTGAGTCGGCGGTGAGCCGCTGCAGCACCAGACCGGTACGGTCGGTGAGGATGACGCTGATGGGCTGACCGGCGAGATGCTCGTACAACTGCTGCAGCACGGGCCGGGCGCTGCGGGCCAGCGGTACCTCAAGGTCCGGATCCGCGACGTACGGCAGCGCGATCCGGTCGGCCGGCAGGTTCCAGCGTCGGGACCGCACCCAGGAGGCAAGGATCGACGGCCGGACCTGATGAGGTTCGACCGGGTCGAGCGTGAGAAATCTCAGCCGTGCCTGCGCGGCGCGACGGCTGTCCGCTTCGACGGAAAGGGCGTCTTCGTCCACGTGGCCTCCTGACGGCCGGCCGGGACAAGTGGCGGATGTGCTCAGCCCCCACCGGTCGCATCGCACTTCGAGACTAATACAGACGACGGCAAGCAGCGTCTCAGATTGAGACACCGTTTGGGTCCGCAGTGGTTTGTGATGCGATGAGGAGGTTGCGATGGAGACCTACAACCCGTGGACCGTCGTCAACGTCGTCTTCCAGCACCTGGCCGACGCCGGCCTGCACCCGGTCCTCGGCTCGACCGGGAACCCCGGCGAGCCGGCCGCCGAACTACTGCGCGCGTTCGGGATCCATCCCGATCCGCAGGGTAACGAGCAGGTCGCTCAGGAGAAGGATGCACGCCTCGCGGAGCTCCGCCGCGCCATGTTCGGCAACCCCTGAGGAGTGACCGTCCGTCATCTCAATTTGAGACCTCACCACGGTCGCAGCGGGGATGTACTGCAAGTGCAGTCGGACCCAAGCGAGTGTGAGGAGTGCCATGAGTCGCCAAAGTGTGGCGAAGGCCCACCAGAAGATCCAGGAGTTGTCCTGGGAGCCTGTGTACCACGAGCCGGTCTCGCACTACGGGACCGACTACACGTTCCAGAAAGCGCAGAAGAAGGACCCGCTGAAGCAGGTCCTCCGGTCGTATTTCCCGATGCAGGAGGAGAAGGACCACCGGGTGTACGGCGCTTCCGACGGAGCGATCCGCGGAAACATGTTCCGGCAGGTGCAGGAACGCTGGCTGGAATGGCAGAAGCTGTTCCTCAGCATCATCCCGCTGCCGGAGATCTCGGCCGCCCGCGCGATGCCGCTGCTGTTCCGGACCGTGCCGAACCCGGAGCTGCACAACGGGCAGGCCATCCAGATGATCGACGAGGTCAGGCACTCGACGATCCAGCAGAACCTCAAGCGCCTGTACATGAACAACTACATCGACCCGGCCGGCTTCAACTCGAGCCTGCGGAACTTCCAGAGCGACTACTGCGGCACCATCGGCCGCCAGTTCGCCGAGGGGTTCATCACCGGTGACGCCATCACCGCCGCGAGCATCTACCTGACCATCGTGGCCGAGACCGCGTTCACCAACACCCTGTTCGTCGCGATGCCGGCCGAGGCGGCCGCGAACGGCGACTACCTGCTACCCACCGTGTTCCACTCGGTGCAGTCCGACGAGTCCCGGCACATCAGCAACGGTTACGCGACGTTGTTGATGGCACTCGCCGACGAGGGCAACCACCAGCTGCTCGCCCGCGACCTGCGGTACGCGTGGTGGAACAACCACCGGGTCGTCGACGCCGCGATCGGCACCTTCATCGAGTACGGCACGAAGGACCGCCGCAAGGACCGCGAGAGCTACGCGGAGATGTGGCGCCGCTGGATCTACGACGACTACTACCGCAGCTACCTGGTGCCGCTGGAGAAGTACGGACTGGAGATCCCGCACGACCTGATCGAGGAGTCCTGGAACCAGATCTGGAACAAGGGCTACGTGCACGAGGTGGCGCAGTTCTTCGCCACCGGCTGGCTGGCCAACTACTGGCGGATCGACCCGATGACCGACAAGGACTTCGAGTGGTTCGAGTTCAAGTACCCGGGCTGGTACGACCGGTACGGCAAGTGGTGGGAGAACTACAACCGGCTGGCGACCCCGAACGGGCATCACCCGATCGTGTTCGAGGACGTCGACTACGAGTACCCGCACCGCTGCTGGACCTGCATGGTCCCGTGCCTGGTCCGCGAGGACATGGTGATGGCCGAGGTCGACGGTCAGTGGCGGACGTACTGCCACGAGATGTGCAAGTGGACCGACGAGACGGCGTTCCGCCCGACGTACCAGGGCCGGCAGACGCCGAACATGGGTCAGCTGATCGGTCACCGGGAGTGGGAGACGCTCTACCACGGCTGGAACTGGGCCGACGTCGTGTCCGACATGGGCTTCGTCCGTGACGACGGCAAGACGATGGTGGCGCAGCCGCATCTGGATCTGAACCCGGACAAGATGTGGACGCTCGACCACCTGCGCAAGTGCCCGCCGCTGCAGAGCCCGAACGTACTGCTGAACGAGATGACCGACGATCAGCGGACCGCGTTCGCCGCCCGCTACGTGCGTGGTGGACCTGCCGGACGCCCGGCACCCGCCGAGGCGTAGACACCACCGACATGGGAGAGAGGCATGTCGTCCGGTTCGAACCCGTCGGCATCGAGATCGAGGTCGATGAGGAACAGACCATCCTGCGGGCCGCGGCCGAGCAGGGTGTGATGCTGATGCACGGCTGCAAGGAGGGGCAATGCTCCTCCTGCAAGTCGTTCGTTCTCGACGGTGACGACATCGAACTCGATCGGTACTCCACCTTCGCGCTACCGGAGTACGAGCTGGACGAGGGCTACACGCTCCTCTGCCGTGCTCATCCGTTCGAGGACCTGACGATCGAGCTGCTCAACTACGACGAGGACATGATCCGCTCCGGACTGCCGATCCAGGAGCGGATCGCGGAGGTGGTCGCGAACGATTCGGTCACCCACGACCTGCGGCATCTCGTCCTGCGCCTGGTGGAGCCGGGCGAGCTGAAGTACTTCCCCGGGCAGTACGTCGACTTCAAGGTGCCCGGTACGACGGCCAGTCGCTCCTTCTCGATGGCGAACACCACCAGCCGGGACACCGGTCACCTGGAGTTCGTCATCAAGGTCTACCCCGGCGGGGTGTTCTCGGAGTTCCTGGACCAGACCCTCGCCGTCGGCGACCAACTGGAACTGACCGGGCCGTTCGGGGTCTTCACCCTGCGGGACAACCCCGGCGCCCGGTTGATCTTCCTCGGCGGCGGGGCCGGGCTGGCGCCGATCCTGGCGTTGCTGCGCTCGATGGCCGAGCGGGGCATCGACCGGCAGGCGACGTTCTACTACGGGGCCCGCACCCGCCGGGACCTGTGTTTCACCGACGAGCTACGGCGGCTCGAAGAGACGTTGCCGGGGTTCCGCTTCGTGCCGGCGCTGTCCGACGACGAATGGGACGGGGAGGTCGGTCTGATCACCGACGTCGTCCGCCGGCTCGAGCCGGATCTGACCGGCGCCGACGCCTACGTGTGCGGGCCGCCACCGATGGTCGAGGCGGCGATTCCGCTGCTGGAAGGCCTGGGCGTCGTATCCAAGCGCGTCTATTACGACAAGTTCACCACGACCGGCGACGCCGGTGACTCGAAGGTGCTGGAGGCAGAGAGCCGATGACCACCACACAAGACTCCGCAACCGAACGGAGCGTGCCGAAGCCGGTCTTCACCGACGCCGAAGCAGGCGCTCGCGTGTTCCCGGACTCGTCATCGCGGCGGTACAACTACTACGAACCGCAGAAGCGCAAGCAGAGCCACTACGAAGACGTCACCGTCGAGGTGCAGCCGGATCCACGGCACTACCTCACCCAGGGCTGGCTCTACGGGTTCGCCGACGGGCGCGGCGGGTATCCGCTGGACTGGACCGCGCTGAAGGCCTGGGGCTCGGACAAGCCCGAGCCGAAGCGGGGCCCCGGCACCGGCGGCCTGCTCGTCAAGGACTGGCCGGCGACCGGATGGCACGAGTTCCGTGACCCGAACGAGGAGTGGGAGCTCACTCTCTACCGCTACAACTCCAACGTCGTCCGCCAGGTCAACCAGAACATCGAGGCCGCCCGGCAGTCGAAGGCCTTCGAGCAGTGGAACACCAACTGGGTGCGCTTCGTCGAGCAGCACATCGGCGCCTGGATGCACGTCGACCACGGCCTCGGCCTCTACCTGTACGCGAACGCGAACCGCCGTGCACCGACGAACATGCACAACAACGCGATCTCGGTGAACAGCATGCACCGGATCCGCGCCGCCCAGGACCTCGCGCTGTACAACCTGACCCTGTCCGAGGAGATCGACGGCTTCGACGGCGGCGCCCACCTGGAGACGTGGAAGTCCGACCCGACCTGGCAGGGCGTGCGCGACGTCGCCGAGCGGCTGACCGCGATCGACGACTGGTGCGAGGCGATCTTCGCCGCGAACATCGTGTTCGAGCCGCTCGTCGGTGAACTGTTCCGCAGCCAGCTGGTCCAGCAGGCCGCTCCGCGCAACGGCGACTTCGTCACCCCGACCGTGATCGGCGCCGCCGAGTACGACTTCGCCGAGCGCGACCTGCGCTACACGACGGCGATGTTCGAGCTGCTCACCAACGACCGCGAGTTCGCCGACCACAACCAGGCGATCATGCAGGACTGGGCCTCGGAATGGACCTCGCTCGCCCTGACCGCGGCCCGCACGATGCAGCCGCTGTGGTCGCTGCCGGATGCGAAACCGCCACGGTTCGAGGACGGCCTCGACCGGGCCAAGAGCCGGTTCAGCGGCATCGTCACCTCGCTGGGCCTCGAAGAACCGAAGGAGTTGGCACTGTGACCACGCTCAAGGCAGTCCACGAGAGCCCCTTCAAGTCCAACAGCACCGCGTCCAACCGGGCCGGCTTCACGCTGATGAACAACCAGGTCGGCGCGGTCGTCGCCGAGGTGATGAGTCACAAGGACAACGTGACCGTGACGCCCCTGCCGTCGATGATCCGGGTCGACGCGACCGGCCGGATGGACGTTGTGTACGACCAGATCTCCGAGGCTCTCGGTGAGGAGCCCGGCTACTTCGACCAGGCCGAGTTCGAGGAGAACATGTCGACGCACTACGGCCGGATGATCCACACCGACGACCGGACGATCCTGGTCGCCAATCCCGAGGACGCGGCCGAGTACCTCGGCTTCGACCTGACCGCTACCAAGTAAGGGGGTCCGGACGTGTACGAGAAGAACGGCGAGAAGTACTTCGTGGTCGACAGCCACATGCACTTCTGGAACGCGAGCCCGGACAACTGGGTGCCGGGTCAGGAGCAGTACGCGAAGGGGTGGATCGAATGCTTCCACGCGTACATGAGCCTGGCGCCGGCCGAGACCCACTGGCCGATCGAGAAGTTCATGAAGTACTCCGAGGACGACCTGATGAAGGACGTCTTCGAGGACGGCCACGTCGACGTCGCGGTGTTCCAGCCGACGTACCTGAAGGAGTGGTACACGGAAGGCTTCAACACCACCGAGCAGAATGCGCTCCTGGGCGAGAAGCACCCGGGCATGTTCGTCCTCAACACCCGGTTCGACCCGCGTGACGGCGACATCGGGCTGGAGGAACTGAAGCGCAACGTCGAGCGGTACGGCTCGCGCGGCGTCAAGCTCTACACCGCCGAGTGGAACGCCGGTTCGCGGGGCTACAAGCTCACCGACACCGCGGCGTACCGCTACCTGGAGAGGGCCCAGGAGCTCGGCATCAAGAACATCCACGTCCACAAGGGCCCCACGATCTGGCCGCTGGACAAGGACGCGTTCGACGTGGCCGACATCGACCACGCGGCGACCGACTTCCCCGACCTGAACTTCATCGTGGAACACGTCGGGCTGCCGCGGATCGAGGACTTCTGCTTCATGGCGACCCAGGAGCCCAACGTGTACGCCGGTCTGTCCGTCGTCATCGGCGGCCTGATGCACGCCCGGCCGCGGTTCTTCGCGAAGGTGATGGGGGAACTGCTGTTCTGGGTCGGCGAGGACAAGATGACCTTCGGCAGCGACTACGGCATCTGGGAGCCGAAGTGGCAGGTCGAGGGCTTCGTGGACTGGGAGTTCCCGGACAGCGAGGAGTACGCCGACTTCCCACGGCTCGGAGTGGAGGGCAAGAAGAAGATCCTGGGCCTGAACGCGGCCAAGTTGTACGACCTCAAGGTGCCGGACGAGCTGCAACTCAAGGACGCGGAGCCGGCCGCCCAGGACGACGCCAAACTGGTCACGTCGTAATGACAGCGGTGGCTGCGGAGCGGTCCCGGGTACTCACCGCGCTCGACGCGGTCCGGGATCCGGAGCTGGACGAGCCGATCACGACGCTGGGCTTCGTGTCCACCTGCGTCGTGTCGGCCGCCGGCGACGTCGTCGTCCGGTTGCGGCTGCCGACGTACTTCTGCGCGGCCAACTTCGCGTTTCTGATGGTCGCCGACGCGTACGACGTGGTCGCGGCGCTGCCCGGCGTCCGCGGCGTGGATGTCGCGCTGGTGGACCATTTCGCGGCGAACGAGATCAACGCCGGGGTCGCGGCCCGGGCCGGCTTCGTCGCGTCGTTCGCGGGCGAGGCGGAGGCGGAACTGGACGACCTGCGCCGGACGTTCGTGACCAAGGCGGTGCTGGCCGGCACGGACCAGGTGTGCCGGCCGCTGCGGGCCGGTGGTGCCGATCCGCAGCAGCTCGCCGCGATGACGCTCGGAGAAGTGCCGCCGTCCGCCGAACTGGAGCGACTGCTCCGTCGGCGGGCGGAACTCGGGCTGCGCACCGACGCGGCCGCGCCACTGCTCGTCGACCCCGGCACCGGTGATCCGATCACCGGTGCCGAGGCGTCGAGACACCTCGGGCTGGCCCGCGTGACCCGAACCGGGATCGAGGCCAACACCGGCATCTGTAGGGGAATGCTGCGACACCGGTACGCCGAAGCCGGCGTCGGCGAGGAGGAGTAGCGATGAAGGCTGTCCGACTGCACGGGTACCACCAGCAGCCAGTGGTCGAGGACGTACCGGAACCGGTCGTCAAAGGCCCGCTGGACGTGATCGTCAAGATCGGCGGCGCCGGGGTGTGCCGCACCGATCTGCACATCATCGAGGGCCAGTGGGCAGAGGCGATGAGCCCGACCCTGCCGTACACGATCGGCCACGAGAACGCCGGCTGGGTGCACGAGATCGGCTCGGCCGTGACCAACGTGCAGGTCGGCGACACCGTCATCCTGCACCCGACCCCCACCTGCGGGCTCTGCCAGGCCTGCCGGGCCGGTAACGACATGCACTGCGAACAGAGCACGTTCCCCGGTCTGGACAGTGACGGCGGAATGGCGGAATACCTCCTCACCTCCGCCCGCGCGTGCGTCAAGCTCGACCCGAGTACCCGCCCACAGGACGTGGCCGCACTGGCCGACGCGGGGATCACGGCGTACCACGCGGTCCGCAAGGCGATCCCGCTGCTGCCGCCCGGCACGACCTGCGTCCTGATCGGTGCGGGCGGTCTCGGGCACATCGGCGTCCAGTGCCTGGCCGCGCTGACGGCGACCCGGATCATCGTCGTCGACCGGAACCCGGAGGCGTTGAAACTGGCCGAGCAACTCGGCGCCGACCAGACCGTGGTCGCCGACGGGAAGCACGTCGAGACGGTCCGCGAGCTGACCGGCGGCGCCGGGGCGCACGTCGTACTGGACTTCGTCGCCGAAGAGGGCGCCGAGCAGGACGGCTTCGCGATGACCGCACCGGCCGGTTCGTACTTCGTCATCGGGTACGGCGGCCAGGTCCAGATCCCGACCCTCGACATCATCTCGACCGAGCGCAACATCGTCGGGAACATCGTCGGCACGTTCAACGAACTGGCCGAGCTGATGGCGCTCGCACAGACCGGGAAGGTCACCCTGCACACCCGGACCTACCCGCTGGACGCGGCCGCCGACGCGGTCGCCGATCTCGACGCCGGCCGGGTTCGCGGCCGCGCAATCCTCGTTCCGTAGTCACGACTGGAGGGCTCATGGCCAAGGAACTGCGATTCGGTGAGCAAGCGCGTGCCCTGATGCAGGCCGGGGTGGACCAGCTGGCGGACGCGGTGAAGTCGACGCTGGGCCCGAAGGGGCGCAACGTGATCCTGGAGAAGATCACCGGGTCGCCGGTGGTCACCAACGACGGGGTGACCATCGCCCGGGAGATCCATCTCAAGGACCAGTTCGAGAACATGGGTGCCCAGCTGGTCAAGGAAGCCGCGATCAAGACCAACGACATCGTCGGCGACGGCACCACGACGGCGACCGTGCTGGCCCAGGCGATCGTCCGCGAGGGGATGGCGGCGATCGGCTCCGGCGGCAACCCGGTGCTGGTGAAACGCGGGATCGACCTGGCCGTCGGCCGGCTGGTCGAGCGGCTCCACGAGGTCGCCCATCCGGTCGCCACCGAGCACGACTTCGCCCGCGTCGCGGCGATCTCGGCCAACGACGACGACCTCGTCGGCGCGGTGATCGCGAAGGCCCTGCACACCGTCGGGGACAACGGCATCGTCACCGTCGAGGAGTCCGCCACGCACGGAATGGGCGTCGACTTCGTCGAGGGATTCGAGTTCGACAACGGCTATCTGTCGCCGTACATGGTGACGGATCCGGGCAGCATGCAGGCCGTCATGGACGATCCCTACATCCTGTTGTGCAGCGAGAAGATCACCAAGGTCCAGGAGATCATGCCGCTGCTGGACAAGATCATGCGTGAGCCGAGGCCGCTGGTGATCATCGCGGAGAGCCTGGAGGGCACCGCGCTCAGCATGCTGGTGCACAACCACGTGAACGGGATGTTCCAGTGTGTCGGTGTGAAGGCACCGGGCTTCGGCGACCGGCGGTTGCACAAGCTGGAGGACATCGCGGCGATCACCGGCGGCGCGGTGTACAGCCGGCACTCGGGGTTCAGCCTGGAGACCATGACCATCGACCAGCTCGGTCGTGCCGACCAGGTCAGGGTCAATGCGGACCGCACCGCGATCGTCGCCGAGACCGGACACGAGGAGCACGTCGCCTTCCGGATCACCCAGCTGCGCGCCGAGCTGGAGCGTGCCGCCTACGGGGTCGACGAGGACGTCCTGACCGAGCGGATCGGCGCGTTGTCCGGCCAGGTCGCGGTGATCCGGGTCGGTGCCCCGACCCCCGCGGAGTTGAAGGAGCTGCAGCACCGGGTCGAGGACGCGTTGTCGGCGACCCGCGCCGCGATGGCGGAGGGCATCGTCGCCGGTGGCGGGATGGCGCTGCTGCACGCCGCGTCGGCACTCGACGGCCTCGACGTGAAGGACGACTACGCGATCGGTGTCGAGATCGTCCGGCTGGCACTGCGTGAACCGGCGTACCTGATCGCCGCCAACGCCGGCTACAACGGTGCGGAGGTGCTCGAACGGACTGCCCAGCTCGGCGTCGACGACGGTTTCGACGCGCTGGAAGGCCGCTACGGCAACATGATCGACATGGGCATCGTCGATCCCCTGCGGGTGGCCCGTTCGGCGCTCCAGAACGGTGCGTCCGTGGCCGGTCTGCTGCTCACCACCAACACCCTCATCGCCGAGGAACAAACGCCGTGGGGCGGCAGCGCGGCACTGATGACCGAGTTCGGCCCGCTGGACGAAGGACTGCACCAGCCCTCGCCCGACTCCAGCACCCCTCAATCCCTGGGACTCGGCCCGTCCGTGGGCTGATCGGTGTGCCAGGGCGTCAGTTTCCCGGGATTCAGGACCAGGTAGACGGTGGAGATCCGATTCGAGGTGGTCATGAGAGCGATCACGGCGATCGCTCGGTTGGCGTGACGAAGGACCAGGCCGGGATGGCCGTTGACCGTCTCGGTCGTGAGGTGGGTGCCGGCTCGGCGAGCGAGAAGGGCGGTGAGGTACGGCGCTACGACGTCGGCACCCTGGAGCGGGTGTGGTGAGGTTCTGAGGTGGCCGCCGGTGTCGGTGATGAGGATGACGTCATCGGCGAGGGTGCCTCGGAGGGCTGGTACGTCGCCCGTCGTACAGGCGAGCGCGAACCGGTGGACGAGCGGGTCCAGCTCGTCCGGATCGAGTCCGTCCAGGCGGATCGTGGCTGCGACCTGGGTCAGCCAGATGCGCGGTACGGCGATGGCGGCTCGCTCGCGCGGATCCAGGGCGTACCAGCGCCGGTAGGTCTCCTGGACGACACGGTCGGCCGTGCCCCCGGATCCGAATCGCCATCGGGCGATCTCGAGCAGGTGCTCGCGCTCGTCGAGCAGGTCTGCCAGTGATTCGACGGTTTCCATGTCAGTTCCCGAAGGCTGTGAGCTTGTCCGGGTTCAGCTGCCACAGCACCTGTTCGATCCCGTCCACCGACGCGTTGACGGTCAGTACGGCGAAGGTCAGGCCGTCCCGGCGGAGAACAGCGACGGCTTGGCCGTTCGCCGTACCGAACTCGACTTCGGCCTTGTCCCAGAAGCGATCCGCGAAGGCCCGATGGTACTTGGCCACTCGCTCCATCCCGACCACCGGGAAGCGGGAGGCGCGGACGCCGGCGCCGCCGTCGGCGTAGCTGATGGCGTCCTCGGCGAGGAGCTGCTCGAGCGCCTCCAGGTCGCCGGAGCGAGCCGCGATGACGAACGCACTCAGGAGTTCCCGCTGCTCCTTCCCACTCACAGGTTTGTGGCGTTCGGCCACGATGCGTTTGCGGGCCCGGCTGACCAACTGACGCGACGCCGTCTCGGTGGACCCGATGATCTCGGCGATCTGGCTGTACGGGTAGTCGAAGGCCTCACGCAGGATGTACGCCGCCCGTTCGGTGGGCGAGAGCCGTTCCAGGATCAGCAGTACGGCGAACTCCAGCGCCTCGTTGCGTTCGGCACCGAGGGTCGGGTCCGCGCTGGTGTCGACCGGTTCGGGCAACCACGGCCCGATGTAGGTCTCCCGCCGTACCCGCGCCGACTGGATCACGTTGATCGCGAGCCGGGTGATCGCCGTGGCCAGGTACGCCGCCGGATTCGTGACCGTACTGCGGTCCGCCGTCTGCCAGCGCACCCACACGTCCTGGACCAGGTCCTCGGCCTCGGAGGCACTGCCGAGCATCCGGTACGCGATCCCGAACAGCCGCGGGCGTACCTCCGCGAACACGGCCGCCGCCTGCTCCAGATCCATCGACGTCATTCTTCCCGGAACTTGATCTCGCGATGAGTGCCGTCACACAACGGCTTGTTCGACGAGTGACCGCACCTGCACAAGGTCACCCGGTTGCGGGTCTCCAGTAGCTGCCCGTCGGCCCGGTGGACCGGCAGACCGCCGGTGATCCACAGTGCGCTGGCCTGGCCGTCCTCCTCCTCGAGGACCGAGATCGCCGGCGGCAGATCCGGTTCGATCGACTCCCCGCCGCGCCTGAGCGCGTAGCTGTAGGACCCCGAAGGGCAATGATCGATCCGTCCCATGACATCGGAGCGTACGTCGCTGTCCTCGGTGTCGGGGAGCATCTTGGCGATCGGCCGGGTCCGGCCGATGCAGAAGGCCGCGTGGATGCACAGTTCGCCGACCCGCTGCGCCGAGATACCGATCCCGTCGTGCACATGCTGCAGCTCGCGGTACGGCGCCATCAGAGAAGCCTCCTTCCCGTCGAAGCCGACCACTGCATGGGTCCCGTCGCAGAACGGCTTGGAGCCGGACCGACCGCACCGGCACAGCGCGTACGTCTCCTCGGTCTCGATGGCCGCAGCGGTCTGCCAGGTGAGCGAGTCGTTGTTCTCGGACACGATCTTGAGTTTGCGCCGCAGCGGCACCCGGCCGTAGACGACGTACGGACCATCCGGCAGTACGGCGACCCGCTGCGTCGCACCGACCGCCCACCGGCGCGATGACGGCGCGACATAGTCGAAGGTCGGCCCGGCCGCCTGCCCTTCGCCGTCGGGCATCTGCATCAGCGCCGAGGCCTGGGCCTTGAGCGCATACATGGTGCCGGTGGCAACGGCCAGCATCCGCGGACTGCCGTTGAAGGCCTGCTCGAGCAGGTGCAGCACAGCGCAGTACGTGTGATTGAACTCCTCCTGTGCCACCCGGATCGGGTGTCCCTCGGGATGGTCGGTCAGGCGTGGGTTCGGCCGCATCGGATGGACGCCGTCCAGGTCGAAGCTGATCGCCTCGCCGGTCGGACCCGACTCGGGTGTGTCGCCTCGCTGGTAGCGGCGGCCAAGCTTGAGTTCCTGGAAGCGGTAGTAGTGGGCGACCTCGTCGCGGTCCGGGTGGAACATGTCCGCGTCCCCGTCCCAGACCTCGCCGCGCGCCGTACCCTCGCCCTGCTCGACGATCTCCTCCAGTGCCTCCATCGCGGTCTTCAGGCTGTCGACCACGATCAGTCGCCCGCCGCTGTGCCGGAAGTGGGCGTTGCTCACCTGCCGGGACGGATCCCCGCAGAAGACGGCCTCCTCGCCCAGCTCGTCACAGAGCGACCGCAGGGCATGTTCGATCGCGTCGTAGAACTGCCCGATCGTCTCGTAGGCGTCACCTTCGGCCGGCGCACCAGGTGGTGCCGGCCGCTCGATCCGGAGGAACATCTCCAGCGCCTCGGGACCGAACGGTGCCAGCGACAACTCCAGCGAGCGGTCGCCGTGCGGCATCCGGCGCGGATGCGGCGGCAGCAGCTCCGGCTTGTCCAGCCGCGGCCGCCCGCCGACGGCGTTGAGGATGTTCGCGGCCAGCGCGAGGTGCAGCATCTCCTCGGAGAAGACACTGCCGACGACCTGGACGGCCTCCGGGTTCCGCTGCGGGTCCAGCGAGTAGAGCGCGCAGAGGTACGGCGGAAGCGTCGCGTGCTCCAGTTCGACCGCCCACTGCAGGTGCTCGCGCAGGCTCTCCAACGTCCAGGTCATACTCGTCTCCCCAGTCTGGTCGCGTGAATCAATTGCATGGACAGGTGGCCGCCGTCGAACAGGCCCGCGAGCCGCCTGCCCTGGCGAGCGGCGAGTGCGTAAGCGCGCTTGGCGCGATGACGGGCCTCGACCATCGCGGCGACCTCCTCGGCGCGCCGCGACCACGACCGCGGCACCTCGGCGGGCCGATCGATCTGTTCCACCACGTCGAAGCCGGTGTCGTGGAGCAAGTCGTCGAGTTCCTGCTGGCCCGGGAAGTGGTTGCCGTCCGGCTGGCGCAGCGGGTGTTGGCCCTGAGCAACGACAACGAGCAGGCCGAGCGATCCGCCGGGCACAACGACACGGTGGATCTCGCGGAGCAGGGCCGCTTTGTCCTCGATCGTGCACAGTACGCCGAGACACCACGCGACGTCGACGGACGCCGTACGGAGTGGAATCTGCCGACCGTCCGCGAGGACGACCGGCAGCCCGAACAACCTGGCCGCGGCGCGGCACGCGGCCGGCATCGGTTCGAGCAGGATCGGGCTGACGCCGAACCGTTCAGCCGCCCACGCAGCAGGCCCACCGACGCCCGCACCGACGTCGAGCAGCCGCATCCCAGCCGACAACTCACAGGCCTCAGCCAGCCAAGCCAGCGCCGTAGGACTCGAACTGCCACGGCAAGCCGCCGGAATCGCATACCGATCACCCAGCTGCCGCACAGCATCAGCCGTCCACCCAGCCACATCATCAAACTCGGCGACCATCGCCGCAGCAGTCATTCGCCACCTCTCCAAGCACCCGATCGACAGCTAAGACAGGTCAGCCGACCGCCGTGTGACAGCGGCGACAGCGAGCTCCGGTCACAAATGCGCAAGCTGTCAGGTCTCAGTTGGTGACCATCAATCCACGAAGGAGTTCCACATGAACGACCAAGGTCCTGTCGTCGTCCTCGTCCACGGCGCGTTCGCCGACGCCAGCAGCTGGAACGGTGTGGTCGAACGACTACTGGAGCGTTCGATCGACGTCGTCGCCGTCGCCAACCCGCTGCGCAGCCTCACCGGTGACGCCGCCTACGTCCGCGACGTCATCGCGGGGATCGGCCGACCGGTTCTGCTGGTCGCGCACTCGTACGGCGGCATGGTCATCACCGAGGCCGCGGCGCAGAACGACAACGTCGTCGGCCTGGTCTACGTCGACGCGTTCGCCCCCGACCACGGCGAGAACGCGTTCCAGCTCTCGCTCAAGTTCCCCGGCAGCACCCTCGGCGACGCGCTCAACGCCTACCCGGTCGCGGGCGGCAACGAGCTGGCCATCCGGCAGGACGTCTTCCAGCAGCAGTTCTGCGCGGATGTCCCGGCGGCGGAGGCGGCCCTGATGGGCGCGACCCAGCGCCCGGTCACCGAGGCTGCCCTGACCGAGCCGCTGCCGGCCGAGATCCCGGCCTGGAAGTCGCTGCCGTCCTGGTTCGTCTTCAGCGACGGAGACCGCAACATCCCCGTCGAACTGCACCGCTACCTGTCCGAGCGGGCCGGCGCCAAGGGCAGCAAGGAGATCGCCGGCGCGTCCCACGCCCTCAGCGTCTCGGAGCCGGCCGCCGTCACCGCGACCATCCTCGACGCCCTCGGCAACTGAACCCACCAGCCCCCTGCCGGCCCACGCCGGCAGGGGCACCCCGGCAGGGTTTGGTGACGCTCAAGCCCGGGCGACCTCCGCCCAGAGTTCCTCCGGGATCTCCACGTTGTAGGCGGCGAGGTTTTGCTCAACCTCCGCGGGCGTGCGCATCCCCAGGGCGACGGAGGTGACCGCGGGATGGCGAAGGGGGAAGGCGATCGCGGCCTGCGGCAGCGTCACGCCGTACGACTCGCAGATCTCGGCGAGACGGTTGGCCCGCTGCAGTACGTCGGAAGTCGCGGTCTGGTAGTCGAACTTCGCGGCCGGATCAGGCCGGGACGTGGCGAGGATGCCGGAGTTGAAGACGCCTGCGGCCACCACTGAGACGCCACGCTCGACACACGCAGGGAGGAAGGTGTCCAGGGCAGGTTGCTGCAGCAGGGTGTAACCGCCGGCCAGCATGACCACATCGACGTCGGTCTCGCGGACCAGGGTGGTCAGCTGATTGACGTCGTACATCCCTGCGCCGATCGCTTCGATCACACCTTCGGCGCGGAGCTGGGCCAGGGCCGGATAGCCGAGTCGCAGGGCTTCGTCGAAGTGTTGCTCGGCGTCGTGCAGGTAGAGGATGTCGATCCGGTCCAGCCCCATCCGTTCCAGGGAGTCCTCGACACTGCGCCGTACGCCGTCCAGCGAGAAGTCCCACACCCTGCGGTGCGTGGCAGGCACCTGGAAGCTCTCGTCCATGCGGCCCTGCGGATCCTGGGGTACCAGCAGCCGGCCGACCTTCGTCGACAGGACGAACTCGTCCCGCGGTTTGTCCCGCAGCAACTCGCCCATGCGTCGCTCTGAATGACCGATCCCGTAGTGCGGCGACGTGTCGTAGTACCGGATCCCGCCGTCCCAACCGGCCGACAGGGCAGCCGCGGCGGTGGCGTCGTCCAGCGGCTCGAACAGACCGCCGAGCGGGCCGCCGCCGAAGCCGAGTTCTGGGATTCTCACTGCATGTTCTCCTTCGGGCGACGAGTGTGGAGGGTGGCGGCTGCCAAGGCGAGGGCGGTCACGAAGGATGGGACGGCCCACCACCCCAGGGTCTCGTAGAGGTGGACGGCAGCCCAGGAGCCGAGGCTGCCGGCCGAGTACGCGCACACCATGTACGCGGTGTTCATCGCGCTCCGGGAACGCGGCGCGAGCCGGTACATCCTGGTGACGTTGGCGACCATGCCCGACTGCATCGACACGTCGAGCACCAGCACCCCGGCGACCAGGAGGGCAAGCCCGAGCGGTCCACCCAGAAGCGCACCCAGCATGAGTACGGCGGCCACGAGGGTCCCGGCCAGGATCCACGACGTCACCACGTCCGGGCTCCGGCGATCGACCAACCGACCGGTCAGCGGTACGACGGCCATCGTGGCGATCGCGACCAGACTCACCCAGCCGAGCGCGCCGGCGCCAAGCCCGAACTCGTCTCGCAGGACCAGGACCAACGTCGCCCACGTCCCGGTGAACCCCGCGAACGAGCAGGCCTGGTAGAACGCCGATCGACGCAGACCAGGACGCAGCCGCAACTGATCGAGCGGTCGCCGCAAGTACCGCGGAAAGTCCACGGGCTCGACACTCACCGGCACCGGCAACCGCGTCCACGCGACCACTGCACACACCGCAGCAAGCACGGCCGCACCGAAGTACGCGTACCGCCACGAGTACTCCTGGCCCAGATACCCGGCCACCGCTCGCGACGCGATCATCCCAGGGATGCCAACGCTGAGCAGGATGCTGTTCACGCTGCCCAGCCGGCTCGAGCCCGTCATACCCGCGACGTACGGCCCGATCACCGGGGATGCCACCGTGGCGCAACCCATCAGGAACGAGGCCACCACAAGCACCGGCAGCGACGGCGCCACAGCTGCGGTCAGGGCGCAGACCGTGACGCTGCTGAAGAGGATCGTGAGCAGCCGACGCTGTGCCCCGGTGTCACCAAGCGGAACGACGGTCAGGATGCCGACCGCATATCCGGCCTGTGGCGCAGTCACGACCAACGCCGCATCCGCCGGAGACACATGCAGCGACGCGGCGACGTACGGCAGCAGCGCCTGCGGGAAATAGACCATGCCGACACCGACAGCAGAGCACACAGCGAGTACGCCGAGCAGAGCGGTCTGTGGTCGCGCGTCGGGAGGAGCCTCGGTGAGCATGCCTGCGACTGTCCCCCGGCGTACCGTCCGCTCGGGAACGATTTAGGATCCGGCTACATCGACGGAGGTGACTGCTGTGCTCACCTACGAGCTGACGTCGCGGGACCTGGAGGACGTCCGGTTCGCGATCTCGCCGGCGGCCGAGACCGTGCTCTCGCTGCGGGCGCTGCAGGACCCCGGCCGCTTCCCGCTCCAGCTGCCGTGGGTCCGCGCGGTCCAGCCAGTGCTCCCGTCACTGGACTGGAGCGTGCTGCGCCTGCTGGTCAACGACACGATGGGCAGCCCCGACTTCCTCACGCCGCGGCCCACCTCGCCACTCACTCAGTTCCAGGACGAGCTCGAGATCATCGCCGCGGTGGATCGCGCCACGTTCGAGCGGCAACTCGTCGCGGTCAACAGGAAGATGCCCAGCGAACTCGCCGGCCCTGACGGAGTGACCAGGGTGGTCGACGCGCTCAAGACCTACTGGCAGACGGTGATAGCGCCGTACTGGCCGCGGATGCGCACGGTCCTGTCCGCCGACATCAGTTTCCGCGGGCATGCGGTCACACAGCAGGGCACCGGCGCGATGCTCAACGCGCTCGGGCCCGCGATCAGCTATCAGGACGGGCTGCTCCGCGTCGACCGGGTCAGCAACCCCAGCCGGACCGAGCGGATCGACGGCCGCGGCCTGGTCCTGCAGCCGACCCTGTTCGGGCCGCACGCGGTGATCCCGTTCGACATCGGCGCCGAGCCACTTCTCGGCTATCCACCGCGCGGTCAGGGAAACCTCTGGACCGTCGTCGAGCCGCCGTCGCAGCGGGACCTCGGCCGGCTCGTCGGTACGGCGCGCGCCCGCATCCTGGACCTGCTCACCCATCCCCGGACCACGAGCGACATCGCCGCGGAGCTGAAGGTCACCCCGTCCGCGGTCAGCCAGCACCTCCAACTGCTCCGCCGGACCGGGCTGGTCGAGCCGCAACGCACCGGCAAACAGGTGCTTTACAGGCCGACCGAACTCGCCGCACTGCTCACCGGTCGGCAACCGGCCTGAATCCACCTGTCGGAACCTCTGGTTGTCTGGGGGTTTCCCACTGGTTAAGGTCGAAACGTGCCGCGGGAGCTCGCGCCGGAGTGGGCTGAGAGGGCGACGGAACAGGGTGTCGCCGACCGCTGAACCTGAATCGGGTAATTCCGGCGTAGGGAGGAAGCGATGACGTACGACGTGTGGGTCAACGGCGAGGCGACGAGCGTTCCGCCGGACCGATCCGTGGCCGAACTGGTCCGGGAGTACTCCGACCGGCAGACCGGGATCGCGGTCGCGGTCAACCAGACCGTGCTCACCCGGGACGAATGGGCCGGTACGACGCTCACGGACGGCGACCGGGTCGAGATCGTCAGTGCGGTCCAGGGTGGTTGAGATGGACGATCCACTGGAGCTCGGCGGCCGGATCTACACCTCGCGCCTGATCATGGGCACCGGCGGGGCCGCGAACCTCGAGGTGATGGAAGAGGCGTTGATTGCCTCTGGCACCCAGCTCACCACGGTCGCGATGCGCCGGCTCGGCACCGGTCACGAGGGCTCGATCCTCGACGTACTGAAGAAGCACGGCATCGAGGTGCTGCCCAACACCGCCGGTTGTCACACGGCCGCGGAGGCCGTACTCACCGCGAAGCTCGCCCGGGAGGCGCTGGAGACCGACCTGATCAAGGTCGAGGTCGTCGCCGACGACCACCTGCTGATGCCGGATCCGGTCGAGTTGCTGGACGCCGTGGACGCGCTGGTCGCGGACGGGTTCACCGTGCTGCCCTACACCAACGACGATCCGATCCTGGCGCGCCGGCTGGAGCAGGCCGGGTGTGCGGCGGTGATGCCGTTGGCGGCGCCGATCGGGTCCGCGCTCGGCATCCGCAATCCGCACAACCTCGCGCTCATCGCCGAGGCCGCGAACGTCCCGGTGATCGTCGACGCAGGCATCGGTACGGCGAGTGACGCCGCGCTGGCCATGGAGCTCGGTTGCGCCGCGGTCATGCTCGCCACTCCGGTCACCAGAGCCGAGAAGCCCGCGCTGATGGCCGCCGCGATGCGCGACGCGGTCAACGCCGGCCGAGCCGCCCGTCTGGCCGGCCGGGTCCCCCGCCGCTGGCACTCCGCGCTGGCTTCCTCGCCAGTGACAGGCCTACCGACCTTTTAACGTTGCGGCCAGCCCGGGGGCCTCGGTGAGGTCGATGGAACGGTCGAGAAGTAAGGCGGTCAGGGACAGCGAGAGGTCCTGGTCGGGCTGCAAGGCCAACGCACTGTCCCAGGCGAGGGCAGGCCCGGCGCCGACGTAGTCGGTCGACCGGAGGAACCACGGGCGCACACCCTCGGATTGCACGAGGAGCAAGGTCGTGACGGTGTCGCCGCGTTGCTGGACGAAGGCCAGCCAGGGGCTGAGGGAGCCGTAGGCAGCGTCGGCCCCTTCACCGGCTTCGCTCAGCACCACAGTGGTTTCCGCGGAGGGCAGTCGCCAGAAGATGCCGCCGTACCCGGCGCCGGGACGGCCCGCGGTGGCCGGGCTGTCGATGCGGATCGGGCCGTAGCGGGCGGTGAGGACGCTGTTCCAGTCGAGGCGCCAGCCTCCCTCGGCCAGTGAGCCGCTGAGGCGTCGGCTTTCGACCAGTTGCGGCCGGCCCTGTTCGTCGTACCAGGTGATGTCGTCGGTCAGCGAGTTGCCGGGGCCGTCGTCGACGGTGACGCCGCGGCTGCGCTGCTGGCCGTGGTTCGTCAGCAAGGTCGGACCGCGGCCGGGGAGGAACGTGCGACCGCCCCAGTGCGACGTTCCGTTGACTCCGGCAACAGCCAGTGAGACTCCGTAGTGATGCCGGTGGTCGACCGGACTCACCTCGGTCAACGGGCTGCCGCCGAGGGTCCGGACGGGATGCAGATAGGGCCGCGGCGAATGCACCTGCGGCATCCGGCGCCCGAACTCGTAGTGCGCCAGCAAGCTCGACGAAGAGCCCAGAACGAAGATGTCTCCCTGCTGCTGCCAGCGGATCGGGCCCAGCCGTCCCCGCGGCGCATCCCCTTGCAGCCGGGTCGCCTGCGGAACCGGCCCGGTGCTCGCCCGCAACGCCAGCCGCAGATCCGGTACGTCGTCCACGTCCCCCTCGGATCCGGCGATCTGCGAGTACAGGACCCGCCAGGCCAACTCCCCCAACCCTTGCTGCGGCACCCGCACAGTCGTCAGCGACGGTACGGCGAACCGCGACAACCCGATGTCGTCCATCCCGGCCACCGACAGATCAGCCGGCACGGCGACACCGACCTCGTTGAGCCGGGCCAGCAGCCCGAAGGCGACCAGATCGTTGAACGCGACAACGGCCGTGACGTGCGACTCCAGCACCCGCTCGACCGCGCCGTACCCGTCCTCGATCGACGAACCGCACGCCAGCCGGACGATCTCCAGCCCGGGGATCTCCCGCTCGGCGATCGCCAGCGACTGCAGGCGGTCCGTGTTCGAAGCGCTCCCCACCGGGCCGGCCAGATAGGCGAGCCGCCGGTGCCCGAGGCCGACGAGATGGTCGACCACGATCCGGACCGCCCGGCCGAAATCCACCCCGACCGTGGCGACATCGGACGGCCCCTGGCGATTGACCAGGATGACCGGCTTCACCTCCGGCAACAGTTCGAGCAGCCTGTCCTCGGCCAGCCGCGGCGACACCATGATGAGCGCGTCGCACCGGCTCCGGGCCTCCACCGCGATATCCGCCTCGGCCATCGGGTCCTCGTCGGTCTCGGCGACCAGGACGCGGTAGCCGGCTGCGGCCGAGGCGTTGGTGATGCCGCGCATGATCTGCTGGAACAACGGGTTGCCGAGATCCGGGACCACCAGCGCGACCATGTTCGTCCGGCCGAGGGACAGGTTGCGGGCGAGGTCGCTGGGCCGGTAGTTCAGCCGGTCGGCGGCGGCCCGGACGCGTTCGGCGATATCCGGTGCGACGGTGAGGCGCCCGTTCATCACCCGCGACACGGTCGCCCGCGACACCTCCGCCGCGCGCGCGACGTCGGCGATCGTGATCGAGTCCTTCGGTGTCCTGCCCATCAGGCCGTCTCTCGCTCGGATACCCGGACCGGGCCGAACTCGGCCCCGCCACCGTCCATCGTGACTTCTGGCGCGGCGATCCGCAGCCGCTCACCGCCCACTCGAGAGGAGAAACCCATCCCCACATTCTCATCGACACCACCGGCCAACTCATCCCGAGCAAGAAACACTGCTTGGCAGGTACCGAAGAACAGGAGGTATGAACCTCCTACACGAACCTCCCCGCCTGGATGCCCCGCTCTGTGCCCGTTCTGGCTCACTACCTCCTGTCCTTCGGTACCCCCACGCGATGGCGACGCTGCACGAATGCGGCCAACCTCCGCAGGCTCGAGGGACTGAGCGAGTATGACGTCCGGCGACCGATGACGCCGTCCGGGACCAACCTGCTCGGCGTCATGAACGGCTACCTCGGGGGGACCTTGGGGCGCACGCTGCCGCTGGAGGTCCCGGGTGACGACGACCTGCCGAACAACGGCGATACGTGGGCCTGCGCGGACGAGCCCCGCGAGTTCATCCTCGACTGGTTTCGAATTGCCTGTGCCCATGCCGACGAGACGATCGAAGCCCTCGACCTCGACTCACCAGGCGTAGTCCCCCATTGGCCGGAAGGGCACCAGGCAACCACCCTCGCCGAGATGATCACCCGTGTCCTGGGCGAAGAAGCCCGGCACGGCGGCCAACTGGACATCGTCGCCGAACTGATCGACGGGCGGGCCGATCACAACAACAGAGATGCCAGGGACTGGCAGGCGTATGTCGACAACCTCCAGGCGGTTGCCGAGGGCCTCAAGTAGGAATGTGGTGGTGCCGTCGGGGTTGGCGGGTGAGGATGGGGGGACTACGACTTTGTGGAGGAGTGTTTTGAGCGAGCTCTCGCATCCCAGGCCTGACGGTGTTGCGCCGGGTAATGGGTACAGCCATGTGGTGACCGGTCCGGGGCAGTGGGTCGCGATCGCCGGGCAGGTGGCGTTGGATGCTGACGGCAACTTTGTCGGGATCGGCGATCCGGCGGCGCAGGCGCGGCAGGTGTTCGCCAACCTGGACGCCTGCCTGACGGCGGCCGGCGCGACCTTCGCCGACGTGGTGAAGCTGAACTTCTACGTCACCGATGTCGCCTACCTGCCGGCCATCCGCGCCGCCCGCGACGAGTACGTCGACACCGCGAACCCGCCGGCCAGCACAGCCGTGCAGGTCGTCGCCCTGTTCAAGCCCGAGGCCCTGCTCGAGATCGAGGCCTACGCGGTGGTCTAGCGCAGCAGATCCACCGCGACCCGGGCGGCTTCGCCGATCGCCGCGTCCACGCGGGGTTGGCGGAAGTCGCCGCGGGCCGCGAGGGTGAAGACGGCGACCGCGAAGGCGGCACCACCGGGCAACGTCACCACGCCGACCTCGTGCCGAAGGGCTCCGAAGGTCCCGGTCTTTCCGGCGACGCGTACGCCGTCGTGCGGGAATCCGGACGCCATCCGGTGCTGGAACACCTGCCGGTGCATCGTCGCCTCGACGAACTCCGTCTGCCCGGCCGACAACAACTCCCCGGCCCACAGCCGCCGCAGCAGCATCGTCATGTCGCGCGGACTGGTCGCCGACGCGTTCGCCGCCTCGTAGACACCCACCGGATCGGTCCGATCGTTGTCAGCCAGTACGGCGAGCGCCGCATCCGGACTGTCGAGACCGGTGCGCCGCTGCAGATCACGCAGATGCGCAGCAGTCCCCCGCCGTACCCAGGTCCGCTGCAATCCGAAGGACTCCAGCAACTCGGCCAATCGCCGCAGCCCGACCAGATCCAGCAACGCGTCGGCCGAAGCGTTGTCCGACACCGTCATCATCGACACGGCCAGGTCCCGCAGCGACATCGTCACTGGATCGGCCAGCGCCGACAGCCCCGTCGGCCCGGCCGTCCGCTCGGACGGATCCAACGTCAACCTCGACAGCGGATCAATCTCCCCGAGATCCACCAGCCGGCAGAACCCGGCCAGCAACGGCAGCTTGTACACCGACGCCATCGGTACGACGCCATCCGCGTCCACCGCGACCGTCGCGTCAGGCGAATCCAGCGCCACCGCGTGCAACCAGCCCCGCACGCCCGCATCCTCGAAGACCGCTCGGATCCGCGCGCTCACGACAGCACCAGCGCGTCCGTCAACTGCTCCATCACGTCAGCCGGCCGCAGGAACGGCGTACGCGTCCTGGACCACACCAACCGCAACCGCACCGGCAGCGGATCGTCGACAAGCCGATGCCGCCCGACCCCCGGCGCCGTCAGCGACGGATCGGCCGTCACCACCATCGCCTGCCCGGCGGCCGCCATCGCCAGCCCGGCCCGCTCGTCCGTCACCACAACCGACCCGCCGTCGGGCCGATGCAACGCCAACGTGTCCAGGAACAGATCGCGAGCCGCCGGCGCCTCGGCCCGCGGCCGTACGGCGACCGGCAGCCCACCCAACTCCCGCAGCTTCACCTCGTCCCCGTCATCCGGCACAACCGACGTCGGCACCAGCGCCCACGTCGGCAGCAAGGTGACCGAACCGGCCTCCAGCCCGTCCAGTACGGCGGGATGCAGTACGACGGCCAACGTCAGTCGCCCCGCGGACACCTGACCGACGAGCGAGCTGGTCGGCGCGGACACCACCGTCACCCGGCTCCCCGCGATCGCGGCCGCACACGCAGCCGCCACCGCGGCACCAGCCGACGGCGGAACCTCCGGCGCCAGCCCCAACCGGATCTCCGGGCCCTCCGGATCACGGCCGACCGCGGCCTGGTGCAACTCCTCGATCGAGTTCAACGCGCGGCGCGCGTACGGCAGCAACGCCGCCCCGGCCGCAGTCAGCTCGACCCGGCCCTGACCGCGCTCGAACAGCTTCGCGCCGACCAGCGCCTCCAGCCGCCGGAGCCCTTGGGACAACGGCGGCTGGGTGATGCCGACGACCCGGGCCGCGTCCCCGAAGTGCTGTTCCTCGGCCAACGCGATGAAGATCTGCAGATGTCGTTCAGTCAGCATGACCTGGCTGACCTGCGGCGATATGTCCTGGCAATCGGATCATGCGCAAGAGCATATTCGACATGCCCGGCCGGCCTCGCCTTGACTGACGGTCCAGGTACGGCGAGAGGAGACGGCGTGAAGGTGAGTCGCAGAGGAATCATCACGGGCGCGGCGGCGGTCGGTGCGACCGGAGTCATCGGAGTGGCGACCCGTGGCGAGGCAGCCACTGCCGAGGAGGCAGCAACTCCACCGGCCAAGGAGCCCGTGGAGCTCACCTGGCTCGGGACCCATGCGTGGCAGATCCGCTCGGGGAAGAGCGTCGTACTGACCGATCCCTGGATCACCCGGTTCAAGACCGGCACGTTCACGCCCGAGGGCGCGGACCCCAAGGCCAAACTGGTGATCAAGCCGGACGTGATCGACCGCTACATCTCCACGGCCGACGCGATCCTCGTGCACCACGGGCACTACGACCACATGGCCGACGTACCGTACGTCGCGAAGAAGACGCAGGCGACCGTCCTCGGCACCGAGTCCCACGTCAACATGCTCCGCGCGATGCGCACGCCGGCAGACCTGCTGTCACCGGTGCGCGGCGGTGAGTACCTGCCGTTCGAAGGCTTCTCCGTCGAGGTCTTCCCGTCCCTGCACTCCTGCAGCGGACGGCATCACACCTACGCCTACCCCGGCTACCGACTGGACGGCGTCCCACCGCGGCCCCGGGTGATCGAGGACCTGCTGGAGGGCGGCACCCTCGCCTACGTGATCACGATCGGCGGCGTCCGGATCCTCAGCCTGAGTACGGCGAACTTCGACCCGAACGCCCTGCGCGACCTGCAGGTGGACGTCGTCTTCGCTGCCCCCGGCGGCGAGCCCGGGATCACCGACCGGCTGCTGCGCACGATCAAGCCACCCAAGAAGGTCATCGCCACCCACTGGGACGACTTCGACCTGCCGCTGGACAAGCCGGGCGTGCCGTGGACCGACCTGACGAAGCTCCGCACCTCGGTCGAGACCACCGGCGCCGAGTTCGTCGTCCTGGATCACCTGGAGAAGATCACGCTTTGACCCGGTAGTGGTACTGCGAGACGGTCCGGAACCCGAGCCGGTCGTACAGGGCCCGGGCCGGCTCGTTCGCCGCGACCACCTGCAGGTAGACCCGCCGGACACCCGAGGTCGTTGCCTTCTGCAACAATGTGCGGATGACCGCCAGCGCGAGACCTTGCCGGCGGAACTGCTCGTCGACGACCAGGCAGTACAGGCCGGCCCAGTCGTCGACCAGGGCGAGCCGCCCGATCGCCTTGACCGGACCGGTCGCGGGAATCGTCGCGTACAGCGCCGGACCGCGGTTGAGGATCTGCCGGGCGGCCGCCTGCTCGTCCGCGCCGCCGTGGCCGTCGATGCGCCACCACGCGTCCATCCAGGCATCGTCGGGCGCCGCGGAAATATTCACGTCGACCGGCTCGTCAGGCAACCGGTCGAGGACGTCGGCGACCTCGGCACACTGCACCAGCGTCGGTGTCTGCACCACGTAGCCGCGCGCTTCGAGCCGCTCGTCCAGATCGGTCGGCTGAGCCGCCGGGCTGACATGGAAGCACGGCCTGATGCCGTGCGCCTGGTACAGGTTCTCCACGTAGTCCAGGGCTCTTTCGAGGTCGAACGGCGCGCTCGCGGGCAGCACCGAGTTGGCTCGGTTGGTGACACCGCGGTTCCGGCGGACGACCCAGCCGTCCAGTTCGGTCTTGGCCTCCGCGGGCCAGCCCTGATTCATCAGACTGTCGATGCGAGCTGCACTGATCACTCCACCCAGCGTAGAACCAAGCGAATCAACTTGCAAGAGAATGGATGATTATTCACCCAGGCCGGATACCGCGTCCGCGAGGACGTCGATGCCCTCAGCAACAGCCTTCACGGTCAGACCGCCGTACCCGAAGACCAGCCCGGCCGGCCCGTGCCCGGCCATCCAGTACGGCGCCAACCCGTAGATCCCGAGCCCACGCTCCAGCGCAGCCGCCGACACCGCACTCTCGGACATCCCCGCCGGCAGCCACGTCATCACATGCAGCCCCGCCGACACCCCCACCGGCACGAGCTCCGGCAACCGCTCACCGAGCCGCTCGACCAAGGTGTCCCGGAGCAGCCGGTACTGCGGCCGCATCCGCCGCAGATGCCGATCGAACTCCCCACGCGCCACGAAGTCCGCGAACGCCAACTGCTCCAGCACCGGCGACCCGCGGTCGTCGGTCAGCTTCGCCTCGGACATCGCCTCGACCAACCGGCCGGCAGGATCAGCCACCCGAGCCGCAGCCCCGGCGCCAGCGTCTTGCTCGCGGTCCCGGCATACGCCACCCGGTCCGGCGCCAGCCCCTGCATCGCCCCGATCGGCTCCCGGTCGTACCGGTACTCCGCGTCGTAGTCGTCCTCGATGACCAACGCATCCCGCCGGACCGCCCAGGCGATCAACGCCGCCCGCGTCTCCGCCGACGTCACCGCGCCGGTCGGGAACTGATGCGCGGCAGTCACCAGGACGACGTCCGCCCCGGACTGCTCGAGTGCATCGACATCGATCCCGGTCTCCAGCACCGGTACGCCGACCACCTCGAGCCCGGCCGCCGTCGCGACCTCGCGCAGTTCGTTGTCGGATGGGTCCTCGACCGCGAGACGCCGGTAGCCCTGCTTCGCCAGGACCTGCAGCAGCAATCGCGATCCCTGCGCGAAACCGTTGCAGATCAGCATGTTCTCGGGCTTGGCCGCCGTACCGCGGACCCGGTTCAGATAGTCGGACAACGCGTGCCGGAGTTCGAGTGCGCCGCGGCCGTCGAGGTACGCGAAGCTCCGATGCGGTGTCTCGTTCAGCACCTTCCTGATCGACCGCAGCCAGGCGGCGCGGGGGAACTGGGAGACGTCGGGCTTGCTGTACTTGAAGTCGATCCGCGGCGGCCCGACGACCGGCGACGCGACCGTCGATGCCTCGACCACGCGCGATGTCGCGCGACCTGGGTGTAGCCGCCGGCCCGGCTGACCAGGTACCCCTCGGCGACGAGCTGCTGGTACGCCTCGACCACGACGCCGCGGGACAGGCCGAGGTCCTGGGCGAGCGCCCGGGTCGACGGCATCACCGTGTCGGCGCGCATCAGACCCTGCCGGATCCGGTCCCGGATCGCTTTCTCCAGCTGCTGGTGCAACGGCACGCCTGCGTCCCGCCGGAGCTCGACCAGCAGCTCCGCGGCGCCGGAACTGGTCCTGTTTCGGCTCACGCAACTGGACCTTATCGGAGTACCGCTGCGCTGTCAGGGTGATGGAAGAGCCCAAACGCCGAGGAGCGGAACGATGAACGAGCTACTGCAGGCCGGCGACGCCGGTTACGACGAGGCCCGGAGCGTCTGGAACGCGATGGTCGACCGCTACCCGGCCGCGATCGCGCGCTGCCGCGACACCGCCGACGTCGTCGCCGCGGTCCGGTTCGCCCGCGAGGCCGGCCTGGAGATCGGCGTCCGCTGCGGCGGCCACAGCATCGCCGGCCACGCCGTCCCCGACGGCGGGCTGATGATCGACCTGACCCCGATGAACGCGGTCCGGGTCGATCCGGACCGGCAGCTGCGCCTGGGTCCAGGGTGGCGCGTTGCTGGGTGAGCTGGACAGGGCCGCGCAGCAGTACGGCCTGGCGACGACCGCGGGCAACGTCTCACACACCGGCGTCGGCGGACTGACTCTCGGCGGCGGGATGGGCTGGCTGGCCCGGCAGTTCGGACTGGCTTGCGACAACGTGGCGTCGTACGAACTGGTCACCGCGAACGGCGACGTGGTCCGCGCGAGTGCGGACGAGAACCCTGAGCTGTTCTGGGGTCTGCGCGGTGGTGGTGGCAACTTCGGGATCGTCACGTCGTTCGAGTTCCGGCTGCACCACATCGGCACCCGCGCATTGGTCGCCGAGTTCACCTATCCGTCCGCGGCCGGCTTCGACGTACTGCGGACCTGGCGCGAGCTCAACACCACCGCGCCCCGGCAGGCGACGTTCACCGCAAGCATCACGGCCGATGCCGTCACCGTCGGATATGTGTGGGTCGGCGACGGAGGCTTCGACTTGCTGGATGCCTTC
This sequence comes from uncultured Actinomycetota bacterium, assembly GCA_963748245.1. Lineage (GTDB taxonomy): Bacteria > Actinomycetota > Actinomycetes > Propionibacteriales > Kribbellaceae > Kribbella. Next base: position 69,915 of record CAVVIA010000002.1, read on the forward strand.
CGGGCAATGGATCCCACCGACGAGCACATCGAGGAGACGTCGTACCTGACGTTGCAGAGCCGCGACGACAACGTGCAGGGTCACCGCTACCGCCGCTACTGGAAGGGCCACTACTTCAAGTCGTTGCCGGACGACGCGATCCGCGCGCTGCTGCGCACGCCTGGTGTATCAGCGAGTCTGCAGGCGTACGGCGGTGCGATCGCCGACGTACCGGACGACGACGCGGCCTTCAGCCACCGGGACACGCTGTTCGAGTTCGTCACCGCGACCCGCTGGGAGGACCCGGCCGAGGACGCGACGCGGATCGCCCAGTTGCGTGAGTACGCCGAGACGCTGGCGCCGTACGCGAACGGGGCCTATCTCAACGTCCTCAACGGCGACGCGATCAGCCGCGCCTTCCCCCCGGCCACGCTCGCCCGCCTGACCGCGCTCAAAACGGCCTACGACCCCACGAACGTCTTCCACCTCAACCAGAACATCCGCCCCAGCCAGGCAACCACCCCCACCGCAGCCTGACGGCAAAATGGCAGCGCGCGGGCCGACAGAGCGGCATGATGTATCCGTGACGACTGAGTTGACGCCCGAACTGGCGGCGACGATCGAGGAGGCGTTCGCCCGGCGGGACCGGTCGAACATGCAGCCGACGATCGACTTCTTCGAGAACCTGCTGACCGAGCACCCGGACAATCCCCATGTGCTCTACGAGGTCGGCGGGTCGTACGACACCGACGGCCAGGAAGAGAAGGCGATCGAGTACTACGAACGCGCCCTCCCCGGCCTGACCGGTGAGACGCGGCGCAAGTGCCTCCTCCAGTACGGCAGCACCCTGCGGAACCTGGATCGCTTCGACGACTCCCTGGATGTCTTCAAGGCGGCCTGCGCCGAGTTCCCGGAGTCCGACTCGCTGCGGGTGTTCAAGTCGCTCACCCTGCACGCGTCCGGCCAGCAGGACAAGGCGCTCGCCACCCTCCTCCTGGTCATCGCCGACCGACTCGGGACGCCCGAGATCAAGCGCTACGAGGCCGCCATCCGCGGCAACGCCGACTACCTCGCCGGCCTCTGACGGTCAGCACGCGCAGGCGATGCCGAGCGGCGCCGTGAGCGGGTCGGTCTGGCGACGTTCGATCCCGTCGGCGGTCTCCACCGGGAGGCCTTCGCGGGTCCAGTACTCGAAGCCGCCGATCATCTCCTTGACCGGATAGCCGAGCCTGGCGAACTCCAGCGCGGCCTTCGTCGCGCCGTTGCAGCCCGGCCCCCAGCAGTACGTCACCACCGTCACGCCCTCAGGTACGACGGACGCCGCGCGGCCCGCGATCTCGCGGGTCGGCAGGTGGATCGCGCCGGGGACGTGGCCCTGGTCCCAGCTCTCCTGACTGCGGCTGTCAATCAGCACCCAGCCGGTCACCCCGGCGCCGATGTCCGCGGCCACATCCGACACGTCGGCCTCGAACGACAGCCGGTCGGCGAAGTGTGCGACGGCTGCGTCCCGCTCGGCGGCTGGGATCTGCAGAACAGCCGAAGTGTGCAGGTCAACGGTCATCTCAGGGCTCCTTGTCGATCAGCGGAGCCACCAGCGTCGGACATCCGCTCGCCACGCAACAGTGGCAGAAATGCCCTAGTACCACAAGATCCAGTCAGCGGATTCTGGCCCGCGCCCTCGCGACCTTGATCGCGGCCTTCAGCGTGTCGACGTCGTACGCGCCGTAGTGCCGCTCACCGTTGATGAAGAAGGTCGGCGTACCGGACACACCGCTCAGGTCGGCCGACTCGACGTCCTGCGCGACCCGCGCCGCGTCCACGTGCCGCTTCACGTCGTCGTGCAACTGGTCGTGGTCCAGCCCGAGCTCCTCGGCGTACCGCAGCAGGTCCTTGGGCTGCAGGTTGTCCTGGTTCGCGAGCAGCACGTCGTGCATCTCCCAGAACGCGCCCTGGGCCGCCGCCGCCTCGGCCACCTCGGCCGCGATCTGCGCCCGCGGATGGACGTCGGTCAGCGGCAGATGCCGCCAGACGTACCGCAGGTCGTCGTCCTTCAGCAGATCCCGTACGACAGGCTCGGCCAGGCCGCAGTACGGGCACTCGAAGTCGCCGTACTCGACCACCGTGACCGACGCGCTGCTCCGGACCGCGGATGTGGTCGCGCTCGGGATCGACCGGGTCGACCAGGTCGACCAACTGCTCCGCGTCGCCGAGCAGGGCAGCGCCTTCTTCGGCGGCGACAGCAGCCTGGACCGCGCGGAACACCAGCCAGGTCAGCGCCGACGCGACCACCACCGCCGACAGCAGGCCGAGCTTCGCCTCCGCGAGCTGCGGGCCCTCGAACGCCAACGTTGCGATCAGCAACGAGACGGTGAAGCCGATGCCGGCGATCGTGCCGCTGCCGACCACCGCCGGCCCAGCCGACCTGCGGCCGGAGCCGCCCGCGGGTGAACCGGGTCGAGCAGCCAGGACACCGCCGATCACCGCGACCGGCTTGCCGACCACGTACCCGACCAGGATGCCGAGCGTGATCGGCGAGGTGTACGCCTGGCCGAGGAAGTCCAGATCGATCGGGATGCCGGCGTTGGCCAGGCCGAACAACGGGACGATCAGATAGCTGGTCCACGGGTGGTAGACGTGCTGCAGCCGGTCGTTCGGCGACAGCGTCGCAGGTCAGCCCGACGGTCGCGGTGCGGGCCAGCTCGGGCGTCGGCTGCTCGCGGAACAGCCGGAACAGCCCGGTCGCCTGCTCGAGCTCGTCCCGGCCCGGCGAGTACGCCGACGCGGTCAGCCCGATCGCGAGCCCGGCCACCACCGGGTCGACGCCGCTGGTCAGCAAGGCCGCCCACGTCGACGACGCCGAGCACGACGTAGACCGACGGCCTTGCGACACCCGAGACCGCCCACGACAGCACTACCGCCGCGAAGGTGAGACCGCGCGATCGCCAGCGGCATGAGCTCGATGTCCTCGCTGTAGACGACGGCGATCACCAGCAGCGCGACCAGGTCGTCGACCACGAACACGGTCAGCAGGAAGACCCGGACCCGATCGGGTACGCCGCGGCCGACCAGCGCGAGCAGGCCGAGCGCCAGCGCGGTGTCGGTGGACATCGCCACGCCCCAGCCGTGCGCGCCCGCGCCGCCCGCGGTTGAAGGCCAGGTAGATCAGCACCGGGAGCACCATGCCCGGCGACCCCGGCCGCCACGGCAGCACGAACCGGCTGCCGGTCGCGCAGGTCGCCGAGGTCGAACTCGCGCCGCGCCTCCAGCCCGACCACCAGGAAGAACAGCGTCATCAGGCCGCTGTTGATCCACTCCCGCAGGTCCAGGCTGAGCTCGTCGTCGCCGAGCCGCATCGCCAGCTCGGTGCGCCAGAAACTCTCGTACGAATCCCGGGCGCGAGGTTGGCCCAGAGCAGCGCGAGCACGATCGCCGCCGGCCAGCACGCCGGAGCTGCCCGCCTCGGTGCGCAGGAAGGCCCGCACCGGCGCGGCGAACTCCCGCCGCCAGCTCGTCCGGCCGCTCAGCAGCGCGGGGAAGTCCGTCATGAATTCACTGTATCGTTCTGGGTTCAAGGACCCAGAAAAATCTTCGGCCTGACCGGCTAACAGTTTGGGGGGTGCTGGCTGCATTATGTCTCCTGAGGATCACTCCAGCCACGGGGTGCCCGATGGCTCGCGCACGACTGGAGTCCCCTTGACCGAGCAAGACCTCGCCGCGACGTCGGCGGATGCGTTCGCCCACCTCGCGATCGAGTTGCACGACGCTCCGGGGGTGGAGGAGACGATCGACGCGGTCGTCCAATTCGCCCTGCAGGCGCTCAGCTGCACCTACGCCGGCGTCGCCCTGTACGCCCGTGGTTCCCAACCTGAGGTCGCTGCGGTCACCGACCCCGTGGTCGCTGATGTCTACAACCTGCAGATCAGCAGCCAGACCGGTCCGCTCGTCGTCGCCCTCCGGGAGCGGACGCCGATCCTGATCCGCGACACCCTCACCGACGACCGCTGGCCGGAATGGGCCGAGAAGGTCGCGGCGCTCGGAGTCCGCAGCGTCCTCGACGTACCGCTCGCCACCGGCAACGCGAGCCGCATGTCCGTCGGCGTCCTCGGCCTGTACAGCGACCTCCCGGACGCCTTCGGCGAGGACGACGAGGCGATCGCCCACATCCTCGCCCGGCACGCCTCGGTCGCGGTCGCCTCCGCCCGCCACGAAGCGACCATGGCCCAGGCCGTCGACGCCCGGAAACTCGTCGGCCAGGCGATGGGCATCCTGATGGAACGCTTCGACGTCGACGGCGACCGAGCCTTCGCCATCCTCAAGCGCTACTCCCAGGACACCAACACCAAACTCCGCGACGTGGCCCAGCAACTCGTCGACACCCGCAAACTCCCCCACTGACCGCGGCCCGGCCGAGCGGATCAGGCGGTAATCCAGCAATCGTTTGAAACGTTAGGAAAATATAGGAAACTGGCGAACGCCTTCCCGCGAAATCGGGTGCATACTTCAAGAAGAATTGGGTACTCCGCCCGCGAATGGTCTGCATCGCCTTGTTGTGTCGACACCTGCGGACCGTTGGGTTGAGCTTGACGCCGGGGCTTGTGCGGCCAGAACCGCGGACCGGGTCACGTCCCGGCGTCCAACCCACCCTCCTGTCCGCCGTTACGCTGTCCGAGTGGCTGAATGGCGACCATTGACCGGTCCGTCTCGGCAGGTGGCGCTGGAAATCCTGCTGGACGGACCGTTGTCGCGCGCCGAACTCTCCCGCCGGGTGGGATTGTCGCCCGGCAGTCTGACCCGGCTGACCAAGCCGATGGTCGAATCCGGCCTGCTCGTCGAGGTGACCGCGGGACCGACGGACGCCCGCGTCGGCCGCCCGTCGCAACCGCTCGATCTCGATCCGGCCGCCCACCACTTCGTCGGCATCAAACTGACCGGTGACACCGCGATCGGCGTCCTGACCACGCTGCGTGCCGAGGTGATCGCGAGCATGGAGCGCCCGCTGACCGATCACACTCCGTCCGCGGTGTCCCGCCTCGTCCTCGAACTGGCCGACGACCTCGCCGTGCAGGTGCCCGGCGGGCGGCCGGTCACCGGCCTCGGCGTGACCGTGGGCGGTCGGGTGACGGACAGTTCCGAGGTCCGCTGGGGACCGTACCTGAACTGGGTCGACGTACCCCTCGGCGAGATTCTCGCGGCCGACACCGACACCCCCGTCGTCGTCGCGAACGACCTCAACGCGCTGACCGAGGCGACGCACTGGTTCGGCGCCGGCCGTGGTTCCGACCGCTTCGTGCTGCTGACGATCGGCGTCGGCGTCGGGTACGGACTCGTCCTGCACAACCGGACCGTCGACAGCCCCGACACGAGCATCGGCCTGATCGGCCATCACCCCCTCGTTCCGGACGGGCCACGCTGCGACCGTGGTCATCACGGGTGCGCGCTGAGTCTGCTGACCGTCGGCGCCATCACCGAGCAGGTCGGTCGCGTGCTCGGGCGGCCGGTCGACTACGAGGAATGCCTCGACCTCGCCGCCAAGGGCGACGTTGCGGCCTACCCGGTGGTCAGCCGAGCCGGCCGCGCTCTCGGGCGGCTCATCGCGGCCGCCGCGAACTTCACCATGCCCGAGCTGGTGGTGCTCGGCGGCGAGGGCGTCCGGCTCGCCGAGGTCGCCCACGACGAGCTACTCGCCGGCTTGCACGCCGACCGGCACCCGTCCGCTGCGGAACTGCCGATGGTCCTGCAGCCCGCCGACTTCACCGAGTGGGCCCGCGGTGCCGCGGTCGTCGCCATCCAAACCTTCGTACTCGGAGCCAGTAACTGACTAATCTCGATTAAACAGTTACACTCGATCGCATGAGCGAGCTGTTGAGGCGATGGGTCGAGGGCTGGCGGCTGTGCCGGGGGCTGGCTCCGGCGCTCGAGGACGACGACGCCTTGGCCGTCGTACTGCGATTGCCGGGGCGTCAGCGGGAGTTGTTCGCGCTCACCGACGAATCGGAGGTCGTGGACCGGCTCGCGGCTCGGACCGGCGAGAGTGTCTGGCTGACCGTGACCACGCAGGACGGCGACGGGGTGGCGCGACGGCTGGCGGCGGCCGGACTCGAGCCGTTCGCGGAGCAGAAGGTGCTGATGTCGATCGGCCTGCGCGATCACCCGCGGCCGACGTCGTCGTCGTACGAGCTGGAGCTCACCACGGCGGGTCCGTTGGAGCTGGTCCGGATCCTGGCATCCGACGGCACGACCGCGGCGCGGGGGATGGCGTCGATTGTCGACAATGACGCGGTGATGCACGACATCCAGACCGATCCGGCGCACCGGCGGCGGGGGCTCGGCAGCGTAGTGATGGGCGCGCTGAGCCGGAGCGCGGTCGAGCGGGGCGCCGAGACGGGCCTGTTGATGGCGACGACGGAAGGCGTTCACCTCTACGGCGCGCTCGGCTGGTTGCCCGAAGCAACCATGATCACCGCGAAGGGTTCAGGCGGTGCGGGCCCGGTGGGCGGCGACCTTGGTGCGGTTCTGGCAGGCCGTTGAGCAGAAGCGCTGAGTGCGGCTCCGGGTCGAGTCCAGGAACAGGTCCTCGCACCGGGTCGCCTCGCAACGGCGGAGGCGATGGACGTCGTCACTGCCCAGCAGCATGGCGGTCGCGGTGGCGAACTCCGCGATCCAGCCGGTCGCTTCGTCCGGATCCCCGAAGTGCAGGTGCCAGGGCGCGTCCTCGTGCCGGGTCAGCTGCGGCGCGGCCTTCGTCGCCTTGAGAAGCTCGTTCACCGCCTGAACCGCCGCGTCGACCTCGCCTTCGGGGAGGTGGCCCAGAGCGTCGTGCAAGCGCCGGCCGCCTGACGCGAACGCCGCGACATCCACCTCGACACGTTGGTCGGTCGTCAGCCGCAGTACGTCGTGCACGGCGGCCGCATCCGGTTCGGCGGCCGGACGGCCCTGTCGCCAGGTGGATCCGAAGGTGTTGCCCAGCGCGATCGCCGCCAGCAGCGACGCCTTCAGGTGATCCGTGGCCTCCACCCGCCCAGTATGCCGCGAGAAAGTTCGATACAGCGGCGGATTTCATTCCTGCGGACGAGATGGTCATACCAGGGTCGTACGGCGACATCCGTCCGCGAACCGATGCAGTCGATGGTTGCCGGAAACAACATTGACGACTATGAACCTGGTCCAGACCCCGTCCCGCCACCGCCCGGCAGTCTGTGGGCCGGCAGTCCGTGAGTTGGCCGGCCTGTCCGAGGCAGTCGTCGACCTCTCGGCGGTTCGCGACAACGTCCGTACCTTCGACCGGCTCGTGCCACAGGGCGTCCTCGCCGTGGTCAAGGCCGACGCCTTCGGCCACGGCGCTGTGCCGGTGGCCCGTGCGGCCGTCGAGGCCGGCGCGACCTGGCTCGGTGTGGCCCGCGCCGAGGAGGCCCTGCAACTGCGCGCCGCCGGGCCGACCGTGCCGATCCTCACCTGGCTGTACGACGCCGCCGAACTCATGCTGCTCGGCGATGTCGACGTGGACGTGAGCGTGTCGACGATCGCCGAACTGCAGCGGGTGGCGTCCAACCCGTCGGTCCAGCACGTGCACCTCAAACTCGACACCGGGCTGCACCGATCCGGCAGCGCCCCCGACCAGTGGATCGAACTCACCCGAGCCGCCGCCCACCACGAGGCGCTCGGTGCTCTCACGGTCCGTGGCGTCTGGTCGCATCTCTCCCACGGTGACTCGCCCGATGCCGTCCAGAGTCGTCGACAGCTGCAGTTACTCCGCACCGGCGTGGTTCTCGCTCGACAGGCCGGCTTGCGACCCAGCGTCGTACATCTGGCCAACTCGGCCGGGGCGATCACGCTGGATGCGCCCGACTGCAACCTGGTCCGGATCGGCGCGGGGCTGTACGGCATCGACGAGCTGGGCATCGGGCTACGGCCGGCGATGCGGCTGATGAGCAAGCTGGCCCAGGTACGGCGGATCCGCGCAGGTGACGGGGTTTCGTACGGGCATGACTTCGTCGCGGATCGCGACACGACCGTGGCACTCGTCCCGCTCGGGTACGCCGACGGCATTCCGCGCGTCGCCGGCGGACGGGCGAGCGTGCTGTGCCGGGGTGTCCGGATGCCTGTGATCGGGCGGATCGCGATGGACCAGTTCGTCGTGGATGCCGGCGACCTGCCGGTCGAGGCCGGTGAACCGGTGACGATCTTCGGCGCCGGGTCCCGGGGCGAACCGACCGCCGCGGACTGGGCCGACTGGGCCGGCACCATCCCGCACGAGATCTACTGCGGGATCGGATCCCGGGTGACCCGCCGGTACGAGGAGGCGACCCGATGAAGGTCGCGGTCGTGATGGGCGGCGCGAGCCCCGAACACCAGGTGTCATTGGCCAGCGGCCGAGGTATCGCCAAGGCGGTCGGCCTTCTCGGCCACACCGCGATCCCGATGGTGATCGATGCCGAGGGCAACTGGGTGGACGGTCAGCACGAGGCGATCGAGATCCTGCAGGCCTGTGACGTCACCGTCCCGGCCCTGCACGGTGAAGGCGGCGAGGACGGCACGCTCCAGGGTTTCCTGCAACAGCTGAAGATCCCGTACGTCGGTAGTGGCGTGGCAGCCAGCGCGGTCGGGCTGGACAAACACCTCACCAAGGCAGTACTGAAGGCTCATGGCATCGCCGTCACGCCGGGCGTCACGCTTGCCGGCCCTGAGCTGACCGACACCGAAGCCGCGATGCAGAAGCTCAAGGCGGCCGGTCTCGACTTCCCCGTCTTCGTGAAGCCCGGCAACGGCGGTTCGAGCTTCGGGGTGGCGCGGGCGACCGATCTTCCGTCGTTGTCGCAGGCGATCGCGGCGGCCGCCGTCCTCGATCCGCACGTGCTGGTCGAGCGGGAGATGGTCGGCCGGGAAATCGACCTCGCCGTCCTGGAGTTCCCGGACGGGCGGGTCGAGACCGCCCCGGCGCTGGAGATCCACAGTGATCCGGATCAGCCGTTCTTCAACGCGACCGCGAAGTACGACAGCAGTGCCACCCGCTTCGCCGTACCGGCGCCGCTGGATCCACCGCTGGCCGAGCGACTCCGCCGGACGGCGATCGAGGTCTTCGAGGTGTTCGGCTGCGAGGGGCTGGCGCGGGTGGACTTCTTCGTCCCGGCCGACGGTGAGCCGGTGGTCAACGAGATCAACACGTTCCCCGGGTTCACGCCGGCGTCGCAGTTCCCGCGGATGTGGGCGGCGGCCGGGATGAGCTACGTCGAGGTGGTCGACACCTTGCTCCGCACGGCGGTCGCGCGCGGCTGACCGACCTCGCCCAGACTGATAGGCGTTGTCTATCAGGTCATAGGCAGCATTGCTTTGACCCTGCGGCGCTGGCGACGGAATGTTGTATACATGACGAGTGAGGTCGTGGCCGCTGCCTCCGTCCCGGTTCCCGGGCGTGCCCTACGAGTGCGTGAGATAGCCACCGAGCTACGAGGACTCCGGGGTGCCTTGATCCCGATCCTGCACGCGATCCAGGAGGAACTGGAGTACGTCGACCAGGGCGACATCCCGGTCGTCGCCGACGTACTGAACATCGCCGTGGCCGAGGTCCACGGCGTCGTCACGTTCTACAAGGACTTCCGTCGTACGGCGGTCGGCAGAACGACCGTGGCGATCTGCCAGGCGGAGGCGTGCCGGTCGGTCGGCGCGGTCGCGCTGGCCGAGCACGCCAAACGCAGTACCGGCTGCGGATTCGGCGAGACGACGGCGGACGGCCGGCTGACGCTCGACGAGGTCTTCTGCTTCGGCAACTGCGCGCTCGGCCCGGCGGTCCAGGTCGGCGACAAGCTGCACGGGCGGGTCACTCCGGCCCGGCTCGACGCGATCCTCGGGGAGGCACGATGACGAAGGTCTACGTCCCGAGGGACGCCGCCGCGCGATCGGTCGGCGCCGACGAGGTCGCCGAACGGATCACCGCGACCGGAGGTGTGGACGTCATCCGGACCGGCTCCCGCGGCATGCTCTGGCTGGAGCCGATGGTCGAGGTCGAGACCGCCGCGGGGCGTGTCGGCTACGGACCCACCTCCCCCGAGGACGTCGACGGTCTCGTTGCGGCCGGGATGCTCCAGGGAGCAGACGTCGGGCCCTACCTCGGACCGGTCGAGGAGTTGCCGTGGATGAAGCGGCAGCAGCGACTCACGTTCGCCCGGGTCGGCGTGGTCGACCCGCTGTCCGCCGAGGACTACGCGTCGCACGGCGGGAATGCGGGCCTGAGGCAAGCACTTTCGCTGCCGCCGGCCGAGGTGGTCGAGACCGTGGTCGACTCCGGTCTGCGGGGTCGCGGCGGCGCCGGTTTCCCGACCGGGATCAAGTGGCGCACCGTGCTCGGCGCGGACGCCGACCTCAAGTTCGTCTGCTGCAACGCGGACGAAGGCGACTCCGGAACGTTCGCGGACCGGATGCTGATCGAGGGCGATCCGTTCACGCTGATCGAGGGCATGACGATCGCGGCGTACGCGGTCGGGGCGACGGAAGGCTATGTCTATCTGCGGTCGGAGTACCCGGATGCGATCGCGACCCTGAACGCGGCCATCGAGATCGCTCGCGAGAACGGCTGGCTGGGTGACAACATCCTCGGCTCGGAGTTGACGTTCGACCTGCATGTCAGAGTCGGCGCCGGCGCGTACATCTGCGGTGAAGAGACATCGATGCTGGAGAGCCTCGAGGGCAAGCGCGGAGAGGTCCGGGCGAAGCCGCCGATCCCCGCACTGGAAGGGCTTTTCGGCCGTCCGACGGTCGTGAACAACGTGTTGTCGCTGGCAACGGTCCCGACGATTCTCGCCAACGGCGCGGACGCCTACGCGTCGTACGGAACCGGCCGCTCGCTGGGCACCAGCGTCTTCCAGCTCGGCGGCAACGTCGCCCGCGGCGGGATCGTGGAGACGGCCTTCGGGATCACGCTCGGCGAACTGGTGAACGACTTCGGCGGCGGTACGTCGTCCGGCCGGCCGGTGCGCGCGGTCCAGGTCGGCGGACCGCTCGGTGCGTATCTGCCGGTCGAGCAGTTCGACCTGCCGATGGACTACGAGGCGTTCGCCGCCGCCGGTGCGATGGTCGGGCACGGCGGGATCGTGGTGTTCGACGAGACCGTGGACATGGCCGCGATGGCCCGGTTCGCGTTCGAGTTCTGCGCGGCCGAGTCGTGCGGCAAGTGCACGCCGTGCCGGGTCGGCGCGGTCCGCGGTGTGGAGACGATCGACCGGATCGTGGCCGGTGACGACCGGCAGAGGAACCTCGTGCTGCTCGACGACCTGTGCGAGTTGATGACCGACGGCTCGCTCTGCGCGATGGGTGGGCTGACGCCCATGCCGGTGCGCAGTGCCGTCCGCCACTTCGGAAAGGACTTCGAGGCATGACCCTGCTCAAGGAACCTGACTTCGGTACGCCGGCCCGCCCCGGCGAGGCCACGGTGGGACTGACGATCGACGGCGTGAACATCTCCGTCCCACCTGGTACGTCGGTGATGCGCGCGGCCAAGGAGGCCGGGCTGGACATCCCCAAGCTCTGCGCGACCGACAGTCTCGAGGCCTTCGGTTCCTGCCGGTTGTGCGTCGTCGAGATCGACGGTGTCCGCGGTACGCCGGCCTCCTGTACGACGCCGGTCGCGGACGGCATGGTGGTCCGGACCCAGAACGAGCGACTCGGCAAGCTGCGTCGCGGCGTGATGGAGCTCTACATCTCCGACCACCCGCTCGACTGCCTGACCTGTTCGGCCAACGGCGACTGCGAACTGCAGGACATGGCCGGAGTCACCGGTCTCCGTGAGGTCCGCTACGGCTCCGGTGTCGAGGCCGGTGCGAACCATATGGACGCGCCGACGGACACCTCCAACCCGTACTTCGACTTCGAGGCCTCGAAGTGCATCGCGTGTTCACGCTGCGTCCGGGCGTGTGACGAAGTACAGGGAACCCTCGCGCTGACGATCGAGGGGCGCGGCTTCGACTCGAAGGTCGCCGCCGGTGCGGGTGTGTCGTTCATGGAGTCGGACTGCGTGTCGTGTGGCGCGTGCGTGCAGGCGTGCCCGACCGCGACTCTGCAGGAGAAGTCGGTCGTCGAGCTGGGCATGCCGACGCGGTCGGTGATCACGACCTGCGCGTACTGCGGTGTCGGCTGCTCGTTCAAGGCCGAGCTGCGCGGTGACGAGCTGGTCCGGATGGTGCCGTACAAGAACGGCGGCGCGAACGAGGGCCACTCGTGTGTGAAGGGCCGGTTCGCCTTCGGGTACGCGAGCCACCCGGACCGGGTGCTCGAGCCGATGGTGCGGGACACGATCGACGGACGAGTGGCGGAAGGTCTCCTGGGACGAGGCGATCGGCTTCACCGCGCGCCGGCTGCGGGAGATCCAGGCCGAGCACGGCCAGGGCTCGATCGGCGCGATCACCTCGTCGCGGACCACGAACGAAGAGGTGTACGCGGTCCAGAAGATGGTCCGGGCCGTCTTCGGCAACAACAACGTCGACACCTGCGCCCGGGTCTGCCACTCGCCGACCGGGTACGGGTTGAAGCAGACCTTCGGCGAGTCGGCCGGCACCCAGGACTTCAAGTCGGTCGAGGAGGCCGACGTGATCCTGGTGATCGGCGCCAACCCGACCGACGGGCACCCGGTGTTCGCCTCCCGGATGAAGAAGCGGCTCCGCCAGGGCGCCAAGCTGATCGTCGCCGACCCGCGCCGGATCGACCTGGTCCGCTCGCCGCACATCGAGGCCGAGCACCACCTGCAGCTGGCTCCGGGCACGAACGTCGCGGTGATCAACGCGTTCGCGCACGTCGTGGTCACCGAAGGCCTGGTGGACCGCGAGTTCGTCGCCGATCGGTGTGAGGACTTCGAGCAGTGGGAGGAGTTCATCTCCCGGCCGGAGCACAGCCCGGAGGCGGCTGCCGAGGTCACCGGCGTCCCGGCGGAGGAGCTGCGGGCCGCGGCCCGGCTCTACGCGACCGGCGGCAACGCGGCGATCTACTACGGTCTCGGCGTCACCGAGCACAGCCAGGGCTCGACCATGGTGATGGGGATGGCGAACCTGGCGATGGCGACCGGCAACATCGGCCGCCGCGGTGTCGGCGTGAACCCGCTGCGCGGTCAGAACAACGTCCAGGGCTCCTGCGACATGGGCTCCTTCCCGCACGAGCTGCCCGGCTACCGGCACGTCTCGGACGACGGCGTCCGCGAGGTCTACGAGCAGCTCTGGGGTACGCCGCTGCTGAACGAGCCCGGCCTGCGGATCCCGAACATGTTCGACGCCGCGATCGACGGTTCCTTCCGGGCGCTGTTCGTGCAGGGCGAGGACATCGCCCAGTCCGACCCGAACACCCAGCACGTGTTCGCGGCCCTCGGCGCGCTGGACCTGCTCGTCGTCCAGGACCTGTTCGTCAACGAGACGGCGAAGTTCGCGCACGTGCTGCTGCCCGGTACGTCGTTCCTGGAGAAGGACGGCACCTTCACGAACGCGGAACGCCGGATCAACCGGGTCCGCCCGGTGATGGCGCCGCAGACGCGGTAAGCAGGAGTGGGAGATCGTCTGCGAGATCGCCCAGGCGATGGGCTATCCGATGCACTACGATTCAGCGAGCCAGATCATGGACGAGATCGCGCTGACCACCCCGACGTTCATGGGGGTGTCGTTCGACAAGCTCGACACGATGGGCTCGATCCAGTGGCCGTGCAACCTCGAGCACCCGGACGGGACGCCGATCATGCACGAGGACGAGTTCACCCGGGGCAGAGGCAGGTTCATGGAGACCGTGTACGTGCCGACCAGCGAGCGGTCGACCCGGAAGTTCCCGCTGATCCTCACCACCGGGCGGATCCTGTCGCAGTACAACGTCGGCGCGCAGACCCGCCGTACCGCGAATGTCGCGTGGCATCCCGAGGACATCCTCGAACTGCATCCGCACGACGCCGAGGTCCGGGGTGTCGAGGACGGCGACACGGTCGCGCTGTCGAGCCGGGTCGGCCGGACCACGCTGCGGGCGAAGCTGTCCGACCGGATGCCGGTCGGCGTCTGCTACACCACGTTCCACCACCCGGTGACCGGGGCGAACGTGATCACCACGGAAAACTCGGACTGGGCGACGAACTGCCCGGAGTACAAGGTCACCGCCGTCCAGGTCGATCTGCTCAGTCGGCCGACGTCCACCCTGGCCGGGCGCGAGCCGGTCATCGCCGGCGGTGGGAGGTGAGCGGCACGATGCTGCCGTCGTACGTGCGGCTGGCCAACGAGATCGCCGCCCAGTTCGCCCACCGTGCTCCGGCGGACGCGGCGACCGCGGTCGCCAACCACCTGAAGATCGCCTGGGACCCTCGGATGAAGAAGGCCCTGATCGCCCACGTCGACGCCGGCGCCGAGGACCTCGATCCGGTAGCTGCGCTGGCCGCACAACAGTTGGCCGCCGCCACGTGACCCAGCCAGACGACACCCCGCCGCCGCCTTCCGAAGGCCTTGGCCTTCGGGCGCGGCGGCATGCCGACGCTGTGCTGCCGTGGGATGTTGCTCGAGAGCTGGCTCATGCGGCCGCGACGCCCTTGAAGGCGGTGTCTCGGTCGTTGGCTGAGGCTGAGGGCGCTGTGTTGGCGACGCCGCTGGTCTCACCCGTTGCTGTCCCACCTGTGGACCGGTCAGCCATGGACGGGTACGCCGTGTGTGGTGCCGGGCCGTGGCGGGTCGTGGGGCATGTAGGTGCTGGCTGCGATGCACAACTGTTGTTGACGACTGGTGAAGCGTGCAGCATCACGACAGGTGCTGCCGTACCGTCCGGCGCGACCTCGGTCATGCGTGACGAGGACGCTGTCGTCGTTGGCGAGCTGCTGAAGGGGCCGGACGAGGCTGGACGGCACATCAGGCGAGCCGGCGAGGAGTGCGCTGCCAACGAACTGCTCCTGCCCGCTGGTGTGATCGTGGATCCGCCGGTGCTGGGCGCGGCGGCTTCTGTGGGGCTCAATCGACTGACCGTCGTACCGCAACCGCGGGTGGTAGCCGTAGTGACCGGTGACGAGTTGGTCCACCGCGGCCCTTCCGGCCCAGGACGCGTGCGTGACGCGATCGGCCCGATGCTGCCCGGCCTGATCACCCGCGCCGGTGCCCTCGCCGGCCCAGTGACACATCTTCCGGACGACCGTACGGCGTTGGTCGACACGCTGCGGTCGGCCGACGCGGAGCTGATCTTCGTGTCCGGTTCGTCGGCGTCCGGGCCGGCGGATCACTTGCGCCCGGCGTTGTCCGCCCTCGGCGCCGAGCTGATCATCGACGGGGTGGCGTGCCGGCCCGGTCATCCGCAGGCGCTGGCGCGGCTCGCCGACGGCCGGTTGGTCGTCGGGCTGCCCGGCAACCCGTTCGCCGCGCTGACCGCCTTCCTCACCCTGGGTGTCGCGGCGATCCTGCGGATGCGCGGTCTTCCGCTTCCCGCGTTGACGGTTGCGCCCGTTCCAGGTGGGTTGGCGTGCCATCCGCGCAGTACCCGGCTCATCCCGGTCCGGGTCACCGGCCAAGGCGTCGTACCGCTGGGACACGGCGGTTCCGCGATGCTGCGCGGCGTGGCGGCGGCCGACGCGCTCGCCGTGGTCGACCCCGGACCGGCCGAGGCGATCGCCGCCCGCCTACTGCCACTCGATCCGGGAGCGCGACCATGGGGCGTCTGATCGCACGTCGTCCGGTACTGCGGCTCGGCCCGAACGGCGATCGCACCCGGCCGGACTCGATCGCCGTCGAGGAACCGCTCGAACTCCGTGTCGACGGCAAGCCGCTCGCAGTCACCATGCGCACACCCGGGCACGACGTCGAACTCGCGCACGGGTTCCTGCACACCGAAGGCGTGATCGGCAGCGTCGACGACATCCGCGACGCCCGGTACTGCGACTCGCGCGACGACGAGGGCCGCAACACCTACAACGTGCTCGATGTCGGTCTCGCACCCGGTGTGCCGCCGCCCGTGACCGGAGTCGAGCGCAACTTCTACACCACCTCGTCCTGCGGTGTCTGCGGTAAGGCCTCGCTGGACGCCGTACGCCTGAAGACGCGCTACTCGCCGGCCGAGGACCAGGTCCGGGTTCCGTTCGACGTGCTGGCCGGTCTGCCCGATGCACTGCGGGAAAGGCAGCAGGTGTTCGACCGCACCGGAGGGCTGCATGCGGCCGGGCTGTTCACCGCGACCGGCGAGCTCCTCGTCGTCCGCGAGGACGTCGGCCGCCACAACGCCGTCGACAAGGTCGTCGGCTGGGCCGTCCTCGCCGGCCACATCCCGGCCCGGTCCTGCATCCTGATCGTCTCGGGCCGGACGTCGTTCGAGCTGGCCCAGAAGGCTGTGATGGCCGGCATCCCGGTCCTGGGTGCCGTCTCGGCTCCGTCCTCGCTCGCCGTCGACCTGGCTCAGGAGTCCGGTCTGACGCTGGCCGGCTTCATTCGCAACGGCACGATGAACCTCTACACGCACCCTGACCGCATCACCGTGGCCTAGGACGCGGCGGAGGTGTCATCGGCGATGGTCGAGGGGGCTACCCAGAGGCAGTCGGCGGTGCCTTCCGCGAGGCGGCGCTGGTAGACGTCGACCTTGTGGGTGATCACGTTCAGGCACTGGTTGAGTTCCTGGATCTGGGCGGTGACGTGGTCCTGGTGGCTGCGGAGGAGGGCCAGACGGTCCTGTTCGTTGCCGGCGCCTTGGCGGACCAGGTCGGTGTACTTACGGATGGTGTCCAGCGGCATCCCGGACGAGCGGAACTTGATGCACATGTCCAGCCACTCGACGTCGTCCTCGGTGTAGACGCGGCGGCCGTTCGACTCACGCCGGACCGGATCGGCGAGCAGGCCCTCGCGCTCGTAGAACCGCAGGGCGTGCACGCTCAGCCCGGTCCGCTCCGCCACCTGTCCGATGCTCAGTCCCGTGCTCATAGGCGGCACCTTAGCCCGGACCTAGACCACCCTCTAGATGGTTTATTGCAAAGGTTTGAGCGCCGTGAGGGCCTGAT
Organism: uncultured Actinomycetota bacterium; assembly: GCA_963748245.1. GTDB lineage: Bacteria > Actinomycetota > Actinomycetes > Propionibacteriales > Kribbellaceae > Kribbella. Next base: position 86,863 of record CAVVIA010000002.1, read on the forward strand.
GGACGTCGGCCGGCGTCGTGTAGAGGTGGAACGACGCCCGCAACTTCCCGTCCCGGACCGCCGCGCGGATCCCCGCGGCGGCGAAGGCCTCCTGCGCTCCGGGCAGTGAGGTGCTGACGATGGCGGAGTCGGACGGCGGCAGGCCGAGTCCGTCGCGGAACTCGTTCGCCAGCTCGACGTTGTGGCGGTTGATCGTCTCGACCCCGATCTGTTCGATCAGCTCGAGCGCCGGCGCCGCGCCGACGTAGCAGAACCAGGACGGCGACTGGTCGAACCTCCGGGCGTCAGCGGCGAGTTCCATCCGAGGTCCGTAGTACGAGCCATGCACGTCCCGGGCGGCGTACCAGCCGGCAGCCGACGGGCGGCAGAGCTCCTGCAAGCGCGGCGAGAGGTAACCGAGCGTCGCGCCACGAGGCGACATCAGCCACTTGTAGGTGTGTACGACGAGAGCGTCGATCCCGTCCACGGTGAGCGGCAGCCAGCCGACCGCCTGGCTTCCGTCGATCACCACCAACGCGCCGATTTCCTTGCTGGCAGCAATCACCGCGGGCAGGTCGAGGACGACACCGGTCGACGACTGGACCGCGCTGACCGCGACCAGGTCGATCCCGGGCCGGATCGCGGCGACCAGTTCCTCCCCCGGTACGGCGACCACCTCGACGCCGCGGTCTTCCTGCACCTTCCACGGGAAGACGTTCGAGGTGAACTCGACGTCGTCGGTCAGCACCTTCGCGCCGTCCGGCAACGCGGTCGCGATCGGTGCCAGGGCCGCGGAGACCGTGCTGCCCACGAACACATCGGCCGCGTCGGCACCGACCAGCCGTGCGAACGACTCCCGGCTGCGAGTGGTCGACGCGTCCCACGGCTCCCAGCTCGTCGCACCGACCCGCCAGTCGGAGAGCGCGGCCTGCAGCGCCTCCCAGGCGGGCCGCGGCGGCAACCCGTACGACGCGGTGTTCAGCCAGCCCGGCTCCGGATCCCACAGTTCTGAGAACTCCACGGGCTCCACCCTACGCACGGCTTGACCTAGACAGCGCTCTAGCTTCTAGCCTTCGGGACAAGCAGATCCGGGAGCTAGGAGCTTGTAGATGCGTTATCGCACGCTGGGTGGGACCGGGATCGAGGTCAGCGCACACTGCCTCGGGACGATGATGTTCGGTGCGGTCGGCAACCCCGACCACGAGGACAGTGTCCGTATCATCCACGCCGCCCTCGACCAGGGCATCAACTTCGTCGACACCGCGGACATGTACTCGCGCGGGGAGTCCGAGGAGATCGTCGGCAAGGCGCTGAAGGGTCGCCGCGACGACGTCGTACTGGCGACGAAGGTGCACTTCCCGCTCGACGACGGGACGCGCAACCGGAGCGGGAACTCGCGACGGTGGATCGTCCAGGAGGTCGAGAACAGCCTGCGCCGGCTCGACACCGACTGGATCGACCTGTACCAGATCCACCGGCCGGACTACAGCACCGATATCGAGGAGACGCTGTGGGTGCTGACCGATCTGGTCAGCCAGGGAAAGATCCGCGCGTTCGGGTGCTCCACGTTCCCGGCCGAGGACATCGTGAACGCGTATCACGTCGCCGAGCGGCGCGGATACGGGAAGTTCCGGACCGAGCAGCCGCCGTACTCGCTGATCAGCCGAGGCATCGAGCGGTCGCTGCTGCCGACGACCCAGCGACTCGGGATGGGTGTGCTGACCTGGAGTCCGCTCGCGTCGGGGTTCCTGTCCGGGAAGGTGCGGAAGGACCAGCCGGTCGATCTGTCCACGGGCCGGGCCGCGCTGACGCCGTTCCGGTTCGATCCGTCGATCCCGGGGAACGCGGCGAAGTTCGACGCCGTCGAGCAGTTGATCGAGGTTGCCGAGGGCATCGGTTGCAGCCTGCCCGAGCTGGCGCTCGCGTTCGCCACCACGCACCCGGCGGTGACGTCGGTGATCAGCGGGCCGCGGACGATGGAGCAGCTGGACGGTCTGCTGAAGGGGGCCGACCTCGCCCTGGACGACGCCACCCTGGACCGGATCGACGAGATCGTCCCGCCGGGCACAGACCTCTACCAGCCCGACGGCGCGTGGCGGCCGCCGTCCCTCACCGACCCGGCCCTCCGCCGGCGCCCGACAGCAGACCGTGCCTAGTTCTTGACAGAGCGTGGACTTTGGAAGGGCGCTTTTCAAACGTTGCGGATGGGGAACCGGGAGGGCGAACTGCAACGAAAGAAGTGAGGACGATGGAACTGCCGCAGTCCATCCGCAATGCCGCGGAACCCTGGACAGCGAAGGACTTGAGCATGCTGAAAGAACTGGCCGCCGACAATCTGCCACCCGCGGTGATCGGCATGCGCCTCGGCCGGCCGGAGCCGGCCATCCTCAGCATGGCGAGCCAGGCCGGTATTGAGCTCACGCCGCTGAACCGCCCGCCGTACGGCGTCTGAACCACACCCGCCCGCCGGGGTGCATTACGGTGTGTGGGAATCAGAACCGGTGAGTTGGGGGTGATGCCGTGGCGGTGACGATGCGGGACGTGGCCCGGCATGCCGGGGTGTCGCCGAAGACGGTGTCCAACGTGATGAACGGGTATCCGTACATCCGCGAGGAGACCCGGATCAAGGTGCTCGCCTCGATCGATGCCCTCGGCTACCAGATGAACATCTCCGCCCGGAACCTGAAGTCCGGCCGGACCGGGATCCTCGGCCTGGCCATCCCCGAGCTCAGCCTGCCGTACTTCGGCGAGCTCGCCGACGCGGTGATCGAGGCGGCCGACGAGCACGGCCTGACCGTGATGATCGAGCAGACCGGCGCGGACCGCGACCGCGAGCTGACCGTGCTGAGCCGGCCCCGCGGCCACCTGGTCGACGGCCTGCTCTACAGCCCGCTCGGGCTCGGCCAGGAGGACATCGGGCACCTCCGCACGAACACCCCGATGGTCCTGCTCGGTGAGCGCATCTTCCACGGCCCGGTCGACCACGTGATGATCGACAACATCGGCGGCACCAAGGCCGCGGTCGACCATCTGCTCGTCGCTCGGCCGCCGCCGGATCGCCGTCCTCGGCGTCCACCCCGGCGAGAAGGTCGGCACCGCCGCCATCCGGTACGGCGCCTATTCGGCCGCCCTCACCGAGCACGACGTACCCGTGCCGGACGAGCTCGCGCTGCCCGCCGGGAGGTGGCACCGGTCGACCGGTGCCGAGGCGATGGAGCGGCTGCTCGCGTCCGGGGCGAAGTTCGACGCCGTCCTCGGCCTGAACGACACACTCGCGCTGGGCGCGGTGCGGGTGCTGACCCAGCACGGGATCCGGATTCCGGATGACGTGGCCGTGGCCGGATTCGACAACATCGACGAGACGAAGTACTCCACCCCGACGCTGACCACGGTCGATCCCGGCCGGCGCGAGATCGCCCGGAAGGCGGTCGCCCTGCTGGTGCAGCGGATGGCCGGCGACGACTCCGAGCACCAGGAGCTCGTCGCGCCGTACGAGCTGCACGTGCGCGAGTCCACGGCCGGCTGACCGGTCACCCAAAGCCACCGGACCTGAAGGGTTGACGGTCCCGGAGCACCCGGGCATCATCTCTCTACACCGATGTAGTACACCGATGTAAAAGCAGGCGCCGGTCGTCCGCACCAAGGGCCGGCGCGGCGGTCACGCACGCCCGGAACCGTGCTCCACCCCCGCCTGGAGGACCACGAAGATGCTTCCCGAATCACCCCCACCCCCATCCCGCCGGGCCGTCCTCGGCGGTCTGCTCGGCGCCGCCGGAGCACTCGCCCTGAGCGGCTGCGGCAGCCTCGGATCCACGCCCCGGGTCCGCGAATGGAACCTGTTCGGCGGCGGTGACGGCGCCCGCCTGCTGCAGATCCACGACCAGTACGTCGCCGAACACCCGGACGTCCGGTTCGAGGCGCACACTCTCGCCTGGGGCCCGCCGTTCTACACCAAGCTGGCGATGTCCGCGGCCGGCGGCCGGGCGCCCGAGGTGGCGACCCTTCACCTGTCCCGGCTGAAGGGTTTCAGCCCGAGCACCATGCTCGACCCGATCCCGGTCGACCTGCTGAACCAGGCCGGGATCCGGGAGGAGGACTTCCTGCCCGCGACCTGGAACCGCTGTCTGGTGGACGGGAAGCTGTACGCCGTTCCGCTGGACCAGCACCCGTTCGTCCTCTACTACAACACCGAGATCTGCAAGAAGGCCGGACTGCTCGGCCCCGACGGCAAGATCAAGCCGGTCAAGGGCGTGGACGCGTTCGTGGAGATGATCAGGGCGGCCAAGGAGACCACCGGCAAGTACGGCGCCTCGATCGAGACCACCAACCCGTGGCGGATGTGGTGGACGCTCTACGGGCAGCTCGAGGGGAAGTTCTTCAACGAGGACGGCACCGAGCTGATCATCGACGACGCGAAGGCGCTGGAAGCCCTGGAACTGATGGCGAAACTCGCCGCCGACGGGCTCGTCCCGCGGTCGGCCAACTACCCGGCCCTGGTCGCCCAGTTCACCAGCGGCGACGTCGGCCTGAGTTTCAACGGCGAGTGGGAGGTGACGACGTACCAGACCGCGAAGATGCCGTTCAGCATGGCGCCGTTCCCGGTCGTGTACGACGTACCGAAGTTCGCCGGTGACGCGCACACCTTCGTGTTGCCGCACCAGGCAAGCCGGGGCAAGGACGACACCTTGGCGACGGTCGAATACATCGCCTGGATGCTCAAGCACAGTGCGGACTGGGCCGCCGGCGGCCACATTCCGTCGTACCAGCCGGTGGCGAACAGTGAGGACTACCTGAAGCTCAAGCCGCAGGCGGAGTACCGCAGTGTCGCGCCGGATGTGCTGTTCGACCCGGACGCGTGGTTCAGCGGCTCGGGCGCGCAGTTGCAGAACGAGGCCGGTGCCGCCTTCAGCGGTGTCTTCTCCGGTCAGGCGACACCGAAGGCCGCGCTCGCGCAGTTCAAGGCGGCCACCCAGACGCTGCTCGACACCCCGTCCCCGGTCTGACAGGAGGTCACCCCATGGCCGTGCAGACACCACCTCGAGTAACACCTGGTTCGCCGTCCACCGCGGCGAAACCTGAGACCGGGCAGCCCTGGAAGGAACGCTGGGCGGGACTGTTCTTCGTCGCACCGTTCCTGCTGCTGTTCGCCGCCTTCCTGCTCTGGCCGACGCTTTCCGGCCTCTGGAACAGCTTCTTCAACACCAGTCTCGCCGGGGTCCAGCAGGAGTTCCTCGGACTGCAGAACTGGCGGGAGATGTTCGGCGACCCGGCCGTCTGGTCGTCGTTGAAGAACACCTTCGTCTTCACCGCGATGAGTACGCCGCCGTTGGTGATCATCGCGCTCGTGATGGCCCTGCTGGCGAACCGCAGCGGCTTGCTGGGCTGGCTGTTGCGGTTCTCGTACTTCGCTCCGTTCGTCCTGCCCGCGACCGTCGTGACGCTGATCTGGGTCTGGATCTACCAGCCCGGGTTCGGCCTGGTGAACGGTCTGCTGACGGCCGGCGGTTTCGCCGAGATCGACTGGCTGAACACCGACAACCGGGCCATGCTGGCCGTGGTGATCACGACCGTCTGGTGGACGGTCGGGTTCAACTTCCTGCTCTATCTCGCCGCCCTGCAAGGGATTCCGGCCCAGGTCTACGAGGCGGCCGCGATCGACGGCGCGAACGGCCGGCAGAAGCTGTTCCGGATCACGCTGCCGCTGCTCAGCCGGACCACCGGGCTGATCATCGTCCTGCAGTTGGTGGCGTCGCTGAAGATCTTCGACCAGATCTACCTGATGACGAACGGCGGACCGAACTTCGCGACCCGGCCGATCATCCAGTACATCTACCAGAACGGCTTCACCAACTACCGGATCGGTTACGCGTCGGCGATCTCGTACATGTTCTTCGCGATCATCGTGATCGTCTCGGTGCTGCAGTTCAAACTCTTCTCCGGCCGGAAGGAGGGGGCAGAATGACCACCGCCACCGCCACCAACACCACGACACGGCCGGCCGCGACCAGGTCCGGACCGGTCGAGCCTCGCTGGAGCTTCCCGAAGGTGGCGAGCATCGTCGGTGCGGTCATCCTGGCCGCGATCTGGCTGGTGCCGCTGCTCTGGGCCCTGGACACCTCGCTGAAGCCCGAGCCGGAGACCACCCTGATCCCGATCACCTGGTTGCCCGAGGCACCGACCACGGCCGCCTACCGGGGCGTGATCGACCAGGGCGACCTGATCCGCTGGTTCTTCAACAGCACGATCGTGGCGGTGCTGGTGACAGCGCTGACCCTGCTGGTCTCGGTGCTGGCGGCGTACGGCTTCTCCCGGACCGAGTTCCCGGGCCGGCGGGCGCTGTTCGCGCTGATGATCGCCGGCATCCTGGTCCCGCCGCAGGTGCTCATCGTGCCGCTGTTCCAGGAGATGACCGGCCTCGGTCTGGTCGACACCTACTGGGGCATCGTGCTGCCGCAGGTGGTCGCGCCGGTGATGGTGTTCGTGCTGAAGAAGTTCTTCGACGGCATCTCCCGCGACTACGAGGACGCCGCCCGGGTGGACGGCGCGACCCGGTGGCGGATCGTCTGGAGTGTGATGGTGCCGATGTCGCGGCCGATCCTCGTCGCCGTCGGCATCTTCACCTTCATCGGGGCCTGGAACAACTTCCTCTGGCCTTTCATCGTCACCACCGACCCGTCGATGATGACGATCCCGGTCGGCCTCGCCAACGTGCAGGGCTCGTACGGCCTGCGCTACGCCCAGATCATGGCCTCCGCAGTACTCGGCGGCCTCCCGCTGCTGATCGTCTACGCCCTGTTCCAGCGCCACGTCGTCCGCGGCGTCGGCGACGCGGGGATCAAGGGATGAGGCGATTCGCGGCCCTGGTGGCGGCCGTTCTCCTGGTGCTCAGCTCCACTGCGGGCGCCGCTCCAGAGCTGACCGGCGAGCTGAGGACCCACGACCCTGCCCTGATCAAGGACGGCCGGGACTGGTACGTCTTCTCGACCGGCGACCCGGCCGTTGCCGACGGCACCGTTCAGGTACGGCGGTCATCGGACGGACGGCACTGGACGACCGCCGGCACGGTCTTCGACGCGATCCCGTCCTGGCTGCGGACCGAGGTGCCCGGTGTGTCGAACCTCTGGGCTCCTGAGGTGATCAAGCACGACAGCACCTATTACCTCTACTACTCCGCGTCCACGTTCGGCTCGAACCGGTCGGTGATCGCGCTGGCGACCAACACCACGTTGAACCCCGACGATCCGTCGTACCGCTGGGTCGACCGGGGGCTGGTGCATCGCTCGGTACTGACCGACGACTACAACGCGATCGACCCCGGCGTCGTGGTGGATCGCGCGGGGACGCCGTGGATGGCGTTCGGGTCGTTCTGGAGCGGGATCCGGATGGTCAAGCTGCAGTGGCCGTCCGGCCTCGCCGTCCCCGGTCAGGGTGAACCACTCCGGCTGGCCGATCGGCGTGTCCCGCCGAACGCGATCGAGGCGCCGTACATCGTCCGGCGCGGCGACTGGTACTACCTGTTCGTCTCGTTCGACTTCTGCTGTCGCGGGTCGGACAGCACGTACAAGATCGCGGTCGGCCGTTCGCGCGCCGTCACCGGTCCGTACGTCGACCGGCTCGGCACACCGCTGCTGCAAGGAGGCGGCACGGTGATCCTGTCCGGATCCGGCTCGATGGCCGGGCCCGGCGGCCAGTCCGTCTACGACGGCTGGCTGGCCCATCACTACTACGACGTCCAGGCCGGCGGCGACTTCCGGCTCGGCCTGCGGCGGATCCACTGGGGGCCGGACGGCTGGCCCCGCGTCACCTGATTCACATCCATGCCCACGACAGGAGCCACCTGGTGCCCTCTGCCAACTTCACCATCGACCCCGCGTTCACGATCGCGCCCGTGAACCGCCGTACCTTCGGCACGTTCGTCGAGCACATGGGCCGGTGCGTCTACACCGGCATCTACGAGCCCGGCCACGCCACCGCCGACGAGGACGGCTTCCGCAAGGACGTCCTCGAGCTGACCCGCGAGCTCGGGGTGTCCGTGGTCCGCTACCCCGGCGGCAACTTCGTCTCCGGCTACCGCTGGGAGGACGGCGTCGGCCCGCGCGAGGGCCGGCCGCGCCGGCTCGATCTGGCCTGGCACAGCGTCGAGACGAACGAGTTCGGCCTGGACGAGTTCATCCGCTGGTGCGCCAAGGCCGGGGTCGAGCCGATGATGGCGATCAACCTCGGCACCCGCGGGGTGCAGGAGGCGCTCGACCTGCAGGAGTACGCGAACCACCCGGGCGGCACCGCCCTGTCCGATCTCCGCGAGCAGCACGGCGCGTCGCCGTACGGGATCAAACTGTGGTGCCTGGGCAACGAGATGGACGGTCCCTGGCAGATCGGGCACAAGACGGCGGAGGAGTACGGCCGGGTGGCGGCCGAGACCGCGCGGGCGATGCGGATGATCGATCCCGGCCTGCAGTTGGTCGCGTGCGGTTCGTCCTCGTCGGCGATGCAGACCTTCGGCAGCTGGGAGCAGACGGTGCTGCGGGAGACGTACAACTTCGTCGAGTACATCTCCTGCCATGCGTACTACGGCAACGACGACGGCGACACCGCGTCGTTCCTCGGATCGGCGGTCAACATGGACCGCTTCATCGACGCGGTGACCGCGACCGCGGACGCCGTCGGCGCGGAGCTGAAGAGCACGAAGAAGATCGACATCTCCTTCGACGAGTGGAACGTCTGGTACGGCGAACGCTCCCGCCGGACCGACGAGGCCGGGGACGAGTGGGAGGTCGCGCCGCGGCGGATCGAGGACGAGTACAACGTCACCGATGCCGTTGTCGTCGGCAACCTGCTGATCTCGCTGCTCCGGCACAGCGACCGGGTCGGCGTCGCCTGCATCGCCCAGCTGGCGAACGTGATCGCGCCGATCATGACCGAGCGCGGCGGCCCGGCCTGGCGGCAGCCGACCTTCCACCCGTTCGCGATCACCTCCCGGCTCGCGGCCGGTCAGGTACTGCGGGTGGAGACCGACTCGCCGACGGTCAGCACGGCCAAGCACGGCGACATCACGGCGGTCGACGCGGTGGCGACGTACGACGAGGGCAAGCTGTCGGTGTTCCTGGTCAACCGATCCACCGAAGGTCCGATCGAGGTCACCGTCGACGTCAGCCGCGCCGGAGTGACGTCGGTGCTCGAGTCTCAGCTGATCCACGACGAGGACGGCCTCGCCACCAACTCCGCCGACCACCCCGACCGCGTCACCCCGCAGCCCGCCGAAACCCGCCTGGAAGACGGCAAGCTCACCATCACCCTCCCCGCAGTCAGCTGGACCGCACTCAGCCTCGGCTGAGTCTGCTGAACTGCGTCACGGTGACCCCCGGCGCGATCTCGACACGGGCGATCTCGTGGTAGCCACGGGACGTGTAGAGAGTGACCGCCGGGGTGTTCGCCGTACCTGTCGAGACGACGCTGTTCGGCCGCGGCTCCAGGTGGTCGAGGTGGTCCAGCAGCGCACGTCCGTGACCCCGGCGGGCGTGGGCGGGGTCGACGATGAGGCGGGAGATGTCGACCGTGTCGGCGTCCGGGAACTCGTAGGCGACCGCGCCGACCAGGACGTCGCCGTCGTACCGGCCGAGCCAGTGCTCGGTGGACGACATCAGGCCGGCCAGGTCCTCCTGCAGTGGCGGGATGCCGTCGAAGCCGATCAGCTCGGCCTCGACGGCGTACGCGCGATGCTGGATCTCCAGCAGTCGTTCGGCCAGGGCGCGGTCGCTGACGTCGAGGGGTCTGATCACGCGCGCCAGGCTACTGCCGCACGGCTCAGGCCGCGCGCCAATAACCCAGGGCCTTGACCCGGTCCTTCGGGACGGAGAGATCCTTCAGGACGTACGACGTGAGCGCACGGGTGGTCGCGGTGTCGCAGGCGATCCACACGAACGCGTCGGCCGGGTCGCCGATGAACTTCGGCAGCTCCGCCTTCACGCCCTCGACCATCTCGGTGCGGGGAACAGTCCGCACTTCGTGGTGGTCCGGATTGATCCGGAACGGCAGTTCGTGATCGGCCTCGTGCGTGGTCTCGAACCAGATCGTGGCGGGCAGCTTCGGCGCGACCGCGAGCAGCGAGTTGATCGCCGGCAGCGAGGCCGGGTCGCCGATCACCAGCATCCGGGCCGGCAGCGGGTCCGGCACCTCGAACCCGGTTCCCTGCACGGTCGCCTCGATCGTGTCCCCCGGCTCGGCCTTGCGGGACCAGTCGCTCGCACATCCGTCGTGCAGCGCGAACTCCAGGCTGAACGTGCCGGCCTCGCGATCCGGGTCGACCAGCGTGTACGCCCGCTGATGCGGTTTGCCCGCGTTGTCGAACCACAGCCGCACCCACATCGTCGGGTGGACACCGATCGCCTCGAGCAGCCCGCCGTCGGTGAAGTGCACCCGGCGATAGCGCTCCGTGACCTGTTCGGCGCCCGTCACGGTGAAGACGAAGTCCTTCCCGCGGAACAGCTTGAGCACCACGTGTTCCCAGCCATGCCCCACGACATCCTCCACTGAACGACAATGGCCGTTGCGGCCGAATTTGCTGCCTTGTAAGTTAGCTCAGCCTAACCTAACTGAAACGAGGAAAGCAGTGAACGCTCGGGTCTTCCGGGACGCGTACGGCGTACCGCATCTGCAAGCTGGGGACCCGTTGGCACTCGTGTACCTGCAAGGCGTCAACGCCGCGCAGGACCGGGCCTGGCAGCTCGAGTTGGAGCGCCGCCGCTTCCTCGGGACGAGCGCCGCCTTCCTCGGTCCGGAGGCCGCGCCGTGGGACGTGTTCGCGCGGCAGGCACGGCTCGCCGACACCGCACAGCGCTGCTTCGAGGCACTCGACGACGACCTGCGCGAGTGGATCGAGGCGTACGTCGCGGGCGTCAACCACGCGATGCCGGTCGGGGCAGCCCGCGCGCCCGAGTTCGCTCAGACCGGGCTGACCACGCAGGAATGGGAGCCGTGGGCGCCACTCGGGACCTGGCTCGCCGTGCACATCATGTTCGCCGGCTTCCCCTCGAAGCTGTGGCGGACGCACGTCGCTCGGCACCTGGGCGACGAGGCCGTCGAACTGTTCTCCTCGGAAGGTCCGCGGACCGCGGGCAGCAACGGCTGGCTGATCCCGGGCTCCCTGACCGCCTCGGGTCAGGCGATCATCGCGGGTGACCCACACCGGTTCATCGAGAGCCCGGGCATCTACCAGCAACTCCGGCTGTCCTGCCCGGAGTACGACGTCCTCGGCCTCGCCGTACCGGGGATCCCGGGGATCGCCCACTTCGGCCACACCGGCACGGTCGCCTGGGCGATCACCAACGCGATGTCCGACTACCAGGACCTGTACGCCGAACAGCTCCGGCGGACCGGGTCGACGGTGGAAGCGCTCGGCCCGGACGGCTGGAAGCCGGCCTCGCGGCAGGTCGAGGTCGTCGAGGTGGCCGGCGCGGATCCGATCGAGATCGAGGTGATCGAGACCGACCGCGGCCCGGTGATCATCGACAACGCCGAGCAGACCGTCAGCCTGCGGTACCCGCCGCGGGTGACGGGCCGCCTGGGCTTCGAAGTGCTGCCGAAATTGCTGCAGGCAACCACTGTCGGCGACATCGATGCCGCGCTGGAGACCTGGGTGGAGCCGGTCAACGTGGTGCTCGCGGCCGACACAGCCGGCGGCCTGTTGCACCGGACCGCCGGCCTGGTCCCGACGCGTCACGAGTCGAACCGGTTGCGCGTCGTACCGGCGTGGGAAGCGGACCACCAGTGGCAGGACTGCTTCGAACCGATGCCTCGGGCGACTGTCGACGGTCCGGCGGTGATGGCGAACGCACGTGAGCTGGCAGCGCCGCTGGGGGTCGAGTTCGCCGCACCTCATCGTTCCCGGCGGATCTCCGAACTGCTGGACGCTCACGCGGGCTGGTCGGTCGACGAGATGCCGTCGATCCACACCGATACCTACCTGGGCTCGGCCGGCAGTCTGCTGGACGTGCTCGCCGGCCTGGCGGATCTGTCCGCGGAAGCTGTTGCCCTGCGCACCGAACTGCTCGGGTGGGACCGGCGGATGGACGCATCGAGCACGACGGCGTCGTCGTACGCCGCGGTCCGCAAGGCGCTGGTGTCACGGTTGGCCGACCACTTCGCCGTACTGGAAGGCGATGCCGGCTGTCCGGAGGTGTTCCAGCCCTGGATCGACACGCTCACGCATGTGTCGTACGCGCTGGAGAACCTGCTCAGCACCGATCTCCTTCCTCAGGTCAACGTGAGTTGGCTGGTGCGGGAAGCTCTCGAGGAGGTTGCCGCACGCAAGCCGCGGGCGCCCTGGGGCGAGACCCATCAACTGTCGCCGCTGCACGCGTTGCGTGGTCCGGTGTTCGCGCCGGGCGAGGAGCCGATCGACCTCGGGCTGTCCGGCGATCACCACTGCGTGATGTCGACGTCGAGCCTGGCCGGTCTCACCGACGTGTGCATCCGCGGGTCGGCGGCCCGCTATGCCTTCGACCTCGCGGACCGCTCGGCCAGCGGGTGGGTCGTTCCGTTGGGCGCGTCCGGCGTACTCGGGGATCCGCATCACCACGACCAGCTTCCGCTGTGGCTCCGGGGTTCGCTGGCGCCGGTTCAGGGTGAGCTCAGCCGCGTCGAGACGGTTTTCGAGGACGCGCTCGACGGGTTCGGCGCGGTACGGATCGTCGAGGCCGATCCCGGGCGCGACCTGGACCTGATCCACGGCTGGGTGACGGCCGACCGGGCGGCCTTCTGGGGAATGGCGCAGTTGTCCCGGGACGAGATCGCCGGGATCTACACGTTCCTCGACTCGGTGCCGACGCATCACGTGTACGTCGTGTATCTGGACGACGTACCGATGGCGCTTCTGCAGACCTACGATCCGCAAGCGGATCCGGTCGGCGCGGCGTACGACATCCAGGCCGGCGACATCGGCCTGCACTTCCTGATCGCCCCCGGCGACCCGCGGCCGAACTTCACCGGCAACCTGCTGAACGTCCTCGGCCGGTTCATCTTCGTCCACCTCGGCCATCCCCGCGTCGTCGTCGACCCCGACATCCGCAACGACCGGGCCATCGACCGCTTCCACCGCACCGGCTTCGTCCTCGGTCCCGAGACCAAGATCACCCACGCAGACGGCACCACCAAAACCGCCCAGCTGGCCTTCCTGACCAAAGACCGCTTCCTGGGCGCTACTTCTTGACTGCGAGGACGGCGGTGATCAGGCGCTGGTAGTCGGTCAGATCGTCGGCGGGCTCCGGGTTGCGCCACTCGACGGCCGGGACCAGGCCGGGCTCGAGGACGGTGAAGTCGTCGCCGAAGAGCCCGAGGATCTGCTCGTCGGTGCGCCACCGGCCGCGGCCGAGCGAACCCTGCAGCAACTGCTGCAGCTCGGCGCTGCGCGGGTCGTTCTCGCTGCGGAAGTGGCTGATGAACACGTGGCTGCCGGACGCGATGCGGTCGGACCAGAACTTGACCAGACCGGCCGGGTCCTCGTCGTCGTTCACGTGGTGCAGGGTCGCGCTGAACACGACGGCGACCGGCCGCTCGAAGTCGATCAGGCGCCGAGTCTCCGGGTGGTCGTAGATCGCCTTCGGCGTGCGCAGGTCGGACTGGATCACGGTGGTGTTGCTGTTCTCGGTCAGCAGCGCGCGGCCGTGCGCGAGCACGATCGGGTCGTTGTCGACGTACACGACCTTCGCGTCCGGGTTGTACCGCTGGGCGACCTGGTGCACGTTGTCGGCCGTCGGCAGCCCGCTGCCCAGGTCGATGAACTGCCGGATCCTGGCTTTCGACACCAGTTCGCGGATCGCCCGGATCAGCGCGCCGCGGTTGTCGTACGCGATCTGCCGCGAGCCGGGCAGCTCGTTGATGAACTTGTCTCCGAACGCACGGTCGACGGCGAAGTTGTCCTTGCCACCGAGAAGGTAGTCGTAGGTCCGCGCGATACTCGGCTTGTTCATGTCGAAGCCTGGGTACGGCGCTGTCTCGTCTCCGTCGGCCATCGCGGCAGCTCCTCCGATCCGGTAGTGACTCCAATCACTCTAGGCGATCCAGGTACTACACCATCGGCTGCCCCGGCCTGTCCGCCGGCCCGTTCCAGCAGCCAGGCATGCCGCAGCGGCCGTCGGGTTCCGGCACGACGGCCGCTGTGGAGCCTGTCGGCTGGTGTGTGGTGACCTGGTCTGGCGGGCCCTGCCACCGATCCGTCAGCCGAGAACGGTCTTCTTCTCGTCCCTGGCGAGGTGCTCTCGCCCGGCCGGATGCCGTTCGCGCGGTTGGTCGTGCAATGTGTGGTCGGTTGTGCGTGGGGCCGGGCACACCGGGCCGCGGCGGATCGGACCGCCACCCAGCCTCCGGCTCTTCCACTGTTTCTCTTCGTAGTCGTAGTAAGTGTCGACGCCTCCGACTGTCATCTATGTCCTCCCGTCAACCCCCGCACCCCTGCTGGCGGATTCCACGGTCCGCCACGAGTGGCCTATGACACAAGCAATTCCGGAAATCCCCATCGACAAACGGATTCGAACAGCCGGATGTGTTCGAATCCACCACAAACCTGCACCAACCCGTTTAAAGCTTGATGTCTTCAGATCACGAAGAGGGCGACGCCATGACCGGCGAGCCCGACACCGTCGGTGACCGGATCCGCCGTACCGAAGGCCATCACCTGGTACGTCGGGATGCCGTCGAGCGGCACCACGGCCTCGCCGGCAGCCAGGTTCACCACGATCCGGAAGCGGCCGCGGCTGACCACGAGCCAGGCGCCGTCGGCGTCGTACGTGATCCCGACGGAGTCCAGCCGATCGTCGCGGAGCTCCGGCGTCCGGGCGCGAAGGGCGAGCAGGTCGCGGTACCAGGCGAGCAACTCGTGGTGGGGCGGCTCGTCCTGCTCGGACCAGTCGAGGACCGAACTGCGCCAGGTCTCCGGATCCTGCGGGTCCGGGATCTCATCGGCGTCCCAGCCGTGGGCCGCGAACTCGCGCCGGCGACCGGTCCGGACGGCGTCGGCCAGCTCGGGTTCGTCGTGGTCGGTGAAGTAGCGCCAGGGCGTCGAGGCACCCCATTCCTCACCCATGAACAGCATCGGCGTGTACGGCGAGGTGAGCACGAGCGCGGCGCCGATCGCGAGTTGGCCGGGCGTCAGCGCGGGCCGGTCGCCGAGCGCGCGGTTGCCGACCTGGTCGTGGTTCGAGGTGTAGGCGAGGAACTCGCCACCCCGGTGCCGGGCCGGGTCGACCGGCCGTCCCCAGTCCTGGCCGCGGAAGGTGGAGAACGAACCGTCATGCAGGAACACCTGGGTCAGCGTCTTGGCGAACACCCCGGGCTCACCGAAGTCCACGTAGTACCCGGCGCGCTCACCGGTCAGCAGCGTGTGCAGCGCATGGTGGAAGTCGTCACTCCACTGCGCGGTCATGCCCAGCCCGCCCTCGTCCACCGGCTCGACCATGCGCGGGTCGTTGAGGTCCGACTCGGCCACCAACCCGAGCGGTCGGCCGAGCTGTTTCGCCAGGTCCGCGGTCTCCGACGACAGCTGGGCCAGCACGTGCGCCGGGCTGTCGTCAGCCAGCGCATGTACGGCGTCCAGCCGCAGAGCATCGACATGGAACGACCGGAACCACCGCAGTGCGTTGTCGCAGACCCACCGGCGTACCTCAGTGCTGCCCGTGTCGTCGAAGTTGACCGCCGGTCCCCACGGGGTGGTGTGCCGGTCGGTGAAGTACGGCCCGAACTCGCCCAGCCGGTTCCCACTCGGTCCGAGGTGGTTGTAGACGACGTCGAGGCAGACAGCCAGCCCGACCTCGTGGCAGCGATCTACGAACCGCTGCAGGGCTTCCGGCCCGCCGTACGGCTCGTGGACGGCGTAGAGGTGCACACCGTCGTACCCCCAGCCATGCCGACCCGGAAAGGCGGCAACCGGCATCAGCGAGACCACCTCGACGCCGAGCGCCACCAGGTAGTCGAGATGCCCGGCAGCCGCCTCGAGCGTGCCTTCCGGCGTGAACGTGCCGATGTGCAGCTCGTAGAACACCGAGCCCCGAACGTCCCGGCCGGCCCAGTCGCTGTCCGTCCAACGGAAGCGGTCCTCGTCGAACACCCTGCTGAACCCGTTGACGCCGTCCGGCTGCCAAGCGCTGCGCGGATCCGGCAGCGGCCCGGTCCCATCGACCGAGTACGCGTAGTCCGTCCCATGCCGGGCCTCGACCACATTCCGGTGCCACCAACCGTCAGTCGCCCAGCGCATGGGCAGTGTGCCGTCCCTGAGCACCAGGTCGACCGACGACGCGGACGGCGCCCAGACGCGGAAGGTGTGCACGGGGTCAGCTCCTCACGAGCAGGGCCACCGGCAGGTCTTCCAGCAGCTCGTGGATGCGGGCTGATCCACTACCCACGACGCGGCCGGTCAACACGTTCTTCCACTCACCATTCGGCAGGACCACCGTGCTCTCGCCCCAACCGCCCAGCCGATGCAGAGCGGCCGGGAGGCGGGTCGCAACCGTGATGACTGCGTCGCCGCGGGCGAACGCGACCGCGTGGCCGTTGGAGGTGGGCAGTGGGGTGTAGGTGCCGGTGAACGCGTCTGGATACTGCCGGCGGATGCGGAGTGCTCGAGAGGTGATGAGTAGCTTCTCGTCGGAGAGGTTGTCCGGTTTGGCACCGTCGTCGAGACGCTGCAGGCGGTCGATCCGGTGCTGGTAGTCGACCGGCCGCCGGTTGTCCGGGTCCACGAGCGACAGGTCGACCAACTCGGTGCCCTGGTAGACATCCGGTACGCCGGGCATGGTGAGCTGGACCAGCTTCTGGCCGAGCGTGGCCGCCCTGACGAACTCGGTCTGCCTGGCGGCAAAGCGTCGTACCGACTCCAGAAGGTCTGTGTCAGCGAGGACCGCGGTAGCGAAGGCAGCGACGGCTTGTTCGTACTCCTCGTCCGGAGAGGTCCAGGTGGTGTGGCGCTTGGCCTCGCGGATCGCCTTGAGGAGATAGGCCTGCAGCCGGTCCTCGGGTAGCGGTCCGCCGTCCCAGGTGCCGAAGAGGGTCTGCCAGAACAGGTACTCGGTGCTGCCGTCCAGCAACGGGCTCCGGTGGTCCTCCGACAGCCGCCGCCACTCCCGGACCGCCTCCGACCAGGCTGCGGGCTGCTCCGACAGCACACCGAGCCGGGCTCGCACGTCCTCGGACCGCTTGGTGTCGTGAGTGGAGAGCGTGGTCATCGTCTTCGGCCAGTGCTGATTCAGCCGGGCCGCGAAGGCGTGGAACTCCTCCGGCGTCACGCCGAAGTGCTCCGGGTCCCCACCGACCTCGTTGAGCGACGAGAGCCGGAACCACCGGTAGAAGGCGGTGTCCTCGACGCCCTTGGCCATCACCGGACCACACGTCTGCTGGAACCGGACGATCAGCTCGTGCCGCGCGTGCTCGTCGATCCTGCTCGCCGTACCGGTCTCCCGGCCGAGGAGCAGGTGCAGTACGACGTCCAGCGTCTCCTGCCGGTCCTCGTCCAGGTTCTCCCGCGCCTTCTCGGCCGCACGCTCCAATGCACGGACGGCATCCGGACCGGGCTGCTCCCCCGGTACGACGTACGCCCGGTAGATCTCGAAGTGGACGAGCAACTCCACGACCACCTCGTGGAACGCACGCCGAGTGTGGTCGCGCAGTCGTACGTCGTCCTGGCAGATGCGGGCCAGCAATTCGACCAGCCGGTGCACCTCGGCGTACTGCCCGTGCTTCACGACCTCCCGCTTGGCCTCCTCCACAACCGGACTGAAGTCAGCCGGCTCACCGGTCAGCTCGGAGTGCAGGGCTGCCAGCGGTGCGGCACCGGCCGGGTCGACGAAGAGCCCGCCGACGCGCAGCAGGGCGTCGTACCCGGTGGTGCCGGCACAGGGCCAGTCGCGCGGGAGCACCTCATCGCCTTCGAGGATCTTCTCCACCACGACCCACGCACCACCGGTGCGCTCGGCCAGCCGGCGCAGGTACCCGCGCGGGTCGGCCAGACCGTCCGGGTGGTCGATGCGGAAGCCGTTGAGCTTCCCCTCGTGCAACAACGACAGCAGCAGTTCGTGCGTGGCTTCGAAGACCTCCTGCGTCTCCACCCGGACGGCGGCGAGTGTGTCCACGTCGAAGAAGCGCCGGTAGTTCAGCTCCTCGTCAGCGACCCGCCAATGCGCCAGGCGGTACCACTGCTCGGTCACCAACTCCGCGATCGGCAGGTTCGCTGTCCCCGGCCGCAACGGGTACTCGTGCTCGTAGTAGCGCAGTACGTCGCCGTCGACCGACAGCTCGTCATCCGCCAGCACCTTGCCGATGCGCTGACCCAGGACCGCCATCAGCAACGGCTGGTTCCCCGAACCCCAGTCGACGTCGAACCACTCCGCGTACGGCGACCCGGGCCCGTCCCGCAGCACCGACCACAGCGCCTTGTTGAGCCGAGCCGGCGTCGGCACCGCCACATGATTCGGTACGACGTCCGCCACGGCCCCCATGCGGTGATCAGCCAGCCGTTTCGCGAGCCGGTCGAACGCAGGGCGGCCGCCGGCCGGTTCGGACAGGCGGCTGTGGTCCACCACGTCGTACCCGTGGGTGGAGCCAGGCGCCGCTTGGAGGATCGGGGACAGGTAGGCGTGGGAGATCCCGAGGCCGTGCAGGTACGGGACCACCGTGGCGGCGTCGTCGAATCCGAACTCGGCGCGCAGTTGCAACCGATACGTGGCCTGCGGGATCGCTGTCATCCGGCGGTCCGTCGGGGGCGAGTCAGGACCAGCATGCCGTGGGCCTCGATCCGGATGGTGCTGCCCGCGGTGTGCTCGCCTCCCTCGGCACGACCGGTCGGCCTGATGGTGTCCACCACCACGGACCACGCCTCGCCGTACTCCTTCGCGGGCAGCAGGAAGTCCTGCGACTCGTAGTTGCTGTTCAGCAGGATCAGGAACGAGTCGTCCACCACCGGCTCTCCGCGCGGGTCCGGCTCCGAGATGGCATCACCGTTGAGGAACACGGCCACCGCGCGGGCGTCGTCGCGGCTCCAGTCGCCGTCTTGCATCTCCTGGCCGTCGGGGGTGAACCAGACCAGGTCGCCGAGTCCGTCGACCCCCGTGTCGCCGTGGAAGAACCGACGACGCCGGAACACCGGGTGCTCGTTGCGCAACCGGACCAGCGCACCGGTGAACTCCAGCAGGTCCTGCTGCTCCTCGGTGAGGTCCCAGTTCACCCAGGCGAGTTCGTTGTCCTGGCAGTAGACGTTGTTGTTACCCGACTGGGTCCGGCCGAGCTCGTCGCCGTGGGCGAGCATCGGAACCCCCTGCGAGATCAGCAACGTGGCCAGGAAGTTGCGCTGCTGCTTGGTCCGCAACGCGAGCACGACGGCATCGTCGGTCTCGCCCTCGGCGCCGCAGTTCCAGGACCGGTTGTGACTCTCCCCGTCCTTGCCGCCTTCGCCATTCGCCTCGTTGTGCTTCTCGTTGTAGGAGACGAGGTCGCGCAGCGTGAAGCCGTCGTGGGCGGTGATGAAGTTGATGCTCGCCAGCGGGCGGCGGCTGTCGTCGCGGTACAGGTCCGACGAGCCGGTCAGCCGCGAGCCGAACTCGGCCAGCGTGTACTTCTCACCGCGCCAGAAGTCGCGGACGGTGTCGCGGTACTTGCCGTTCCACTCGGTCCACAGCGGCGGGAAGTTGCCCACCTGATAGCCGCCGTCGCCGACGTCCCACGGCTCGGCGATCAGCTTGACCTGACTCACCACCGGGTCCTGCTGGACCAGGTCGAAGAACGCCGACAGCCGGTCCACCTCATGGAACTGGCGGGCCAGCGTCGACGCGAGATCGAACCGGAATCCGTCCACGTGCATCTCGGTGACCCAGTAACGCAGCGAGTCCATGATCAGCTGCAGCACGTGCGGGTGCCGCATCAGCAGGCTGTTCCCGGTGCCGGTGGTGTCGTAGTAGTGCCGCTTGTCGGCGTCCACCAGCCGGTAGTACGCCGCGTTGTCGATGCCCTTGAACGACAGCGTCGGGCCGAACTCGTTCCCCTCGGCGGTGTGGTTGTAGACGACGTCGAGGATGACCTCGATGTCGGCCTCGTGCAGCGCCTGCACCATCGTCTTGAACTCGGTCACCTGCTGGCCGCGCGCCGCCCAGCGAGGAGTATGAGTTGTGCGGGGCGAAGAAGCCGATCGTGTTGTAGCCCCAGTAGTTGGACAGGCCCCGCTCCTGCAGGTGCCCGTCCTGGGCGAACTGGTGGACCGGCATCAGCTCGATCGCGGTCACCCCGAGCTCCTTCAGGTGCTCGATGATCGCCGGGTGCCCGATCCCGGCGTACGTGCCGCGGATCTCCTCCGGCAGCGCCGGGTGGGTCTTGGTCAGACCCTTCACGTGCGCCTCGTAGATGACCGTCTCGTGGTACGCGTGCCCCGGCGGGCGGTCATTGCCCCAGTCGAAGAACGGGTTCGTCACTACCGACAGCATGGTGTGCTCGCGGTTGTCCATCGTGTTCAGCTCGTCCGGTTTCGCGAACCGGTAGCTGAACAGCGACTCGTCGCCGTCGACCTGCCCGTCGATGGCCTTCGCATACGGGTCCAGCAGCAGCTTGGACGGGTTGCATCGATGCCCCTCGGCCGGGTTGTACGGGCCATGCACCCGGAACCCGTACCGCTGGCCCGGCTGCACCGCCGGCAGGTATCCGTGCCAGACGAAACCGTCCACCTCGGTCAGCTGCACCAACTGTTCGGACCCGTCGTCGCCGATCAGGGCCAGATCTACTCGCTCAGCAACCTCCGAGAACACCGCGAAGTTCGTCCCGGAGCCGTCGTACGTGGCTCCGAGGGGGTAAGGACGGCCAGGCCATTTCTGCACCTGACGACAGTAGCCACCCAAGGTCCTGAAGGAGGCATCCCGGTCTGTTTTGCTCCTGAGTGTTCATTGCGGTGCGCCGGACCGCGCACTGCGGCGGCCCGGCGCACCCGATCGATCAGTCGGACCAGGCGGCCGGTTCGTCGAAGGGCCGTCGTACGCGGCTATAGGGTGCTGCGATGGGCTACTGGGGCTATCTCGTCGCGGCCAAGAGCGACGGACAACTGGACGAACTGGACGAACTGGCCACCTTCGGCGACGAATACGTCCGGGTCGAGCCACTTCACGACGGCTGGCAACAGGCCTGGGTCGCCGGAGCGAACGAGAACCCACTGATCGGCGCACAACTCCTCGCCAAGACCACCGGCCATCCCGTCCTCGCCGCCTTCATCCTCGACAGCGACTGCGGCCCCGTAGCCGCCGCCGACCCGCAGGGCTCCACCTGGTCGGGCACTCTCGCCAAGTCCATGGCGATCGACTCCTACGAAATGCCCGACGACGGGATCCCGCTCGCAACAACTGTGCAGTCGTTCCTCGCCTGGACCACCCAGGCCGGCCTCCCAGCCGACGAGCACCCCGTCACCAAGGCCCTCGACCCCGACGCCACAGGCCCCGAGCGCCTCTTCACCTTCCTCCTCGAAGCAACCCACATCGCCCCTACTCGCCCGTAGTCAGCTCAGGCCGGCAGTGTCAAGATACTGGCGATTGCGCCCGCATCGCTTTGACATAGTTGTTGAGCTGCGCCTGGCCCTTCGCCTCGGCGGCGCCGCCCTGGTGCTTGATCTCCCAGATGTACACCGTGTCCTCGGTCGAATAGATGAGTCGGCGTAGCCGTTCTCATCGTTCATCTTGCTGGAGGCACCCTTGATGAAGTTCTCTGCCCGGGTGGTGGTCACCGTTCCGTCCCCGTCGTTGTTGATGTTGTCGTACCTGCGGTTGTAACGGCGCGGGGCTGATTCACGATCGCGCGCGGGCGAGACCTTCGTGATACAAGCGTTTGACGGACCCCGGGCGGGTTGGGTGGCCGGGGGCGAGGCGAGTAGGATCTCGCGCTTGTGAAGTCGCCTTCCGCCAGGCGGCCGGTCTTTCTGGACTCGACCGGGCGTCGTCATCGCACCATCCGCCGCGCCGGCGCGATCCTCGCCGTACCCGCTGTCGGCTATCTGATCCTGTTGGTGAGCAGTCTGCTCGGCGGACCGAGCCTGGACACTCCGTTGGTTCCGCTGCCGGAGGCGGCCAAGCCGACGCCTCGACCGGTCGTCACGCCGGCCCCTGAGGCCGTGCAGTCGGTGCGCCCCAGTGAGACGACGACATCCCCCGAGTCGACCAGCACACCAAGCTCGGCTCCCACCAGTACGCCGGCTACGACGACGCCGAGTGCCACGCCGACCGTCGTACCGACGACTGTCGCGGCGACGACCGGGTCACCCACGACTACGCCGGGTAAACCCACCACCACACACGCCAGCAACAGACCGACCGTGCCGCCTGGTCGGACGAAGTCGCCGTCCAAGCCGTGAGCCGGCGTCCGGTCGCGCGGCGCGCGAAGCCCGTCCCACTGCGCACCCATTGGGTCGTGCTGACCATGCTGCTCGTCTGTCTGTCGAGCATGCTGGTCCTGCACGGCTACACGCATCACATGTTCGGCACCGAGCCCGACGGCGCGGTCACGGCCGGCGGCCCGGACGGCGCCGTACCGCGGGCGGTCGTCAACGGCGGTCCGGTGATCGACGCGCGGCCTGGCGACGTGCGCTCGGTGCGGCCCGCGGCCAGGACGATCGCGCTGAGCTTCGACGACGGACCGGATCCGGTCTGGACCCCGAAGGTGCTCGACCTGCTCAAGGCCCAGAAGGTGAAGGCGACGTTCTTCGTCGTCGGCACCGAGGTCGCCGCCCACCCGGAGCTGGCCCGCCGGATTGTTGCCGAAGGCCACCAGATCGGCGTGCACACGTTCACCCACGCGAACCTGAGTACGGCGGCCGGCTGGCGCCGATCGCTCGAGCTTCGGCAGAGCCAGCTGATCCTGGCCGGTGCGACCGGGATGAGTACGCCGCTGCTGCGACCGCCGTACTCGGCCGGGGCGAACGAGCTGAGCAACGCGGACTGGACCGCGATCGAGGCGGCTCGCCGGGCCGGCTACCTGACCGTGCTGAGCACCCAGGACAGCGAGGACTGGCGGCGACCGGGAACGACCAAGGTGATCGCCAACTCGATGCCGCGCGGGACCGCGGGCCAGGTGCTGCTGATGCACGACGCGGGTGGCGACCGGAGTGAGACGGTTGCCGCGCTGGCCAAGATGATTCCCGTCCTGAAGGCGCGTGGGTTCAAGTTCGCGACCGTGAGCGACTCCGTGGGGCTGCCGCAGCCCGTGCACAAGGCCAGCCTGGTGGAGCGTGGACGCGGCCTGGCGGCCATCGGGGCGCTGCGGATCAGCGACGGCGTACTGACCCTGCTGACCTGGTTCCTGTACGCCGCCGGCGCGCTGAGTGTGCTCCGCGCGATCACCACCGTGGTCGCGGCCCGGCGTCACGCCCGGCAGCGGGACTGGTCGTGGGGTGACCCCGTCACGGAGCCGGTCAGCGTGATCGTCCCGGCGTACAACGAGAGCGCGGGGATCGAGGCGGCGATCCGGTCGCTGGCTGCGTCGGACCACCCGATCGAGGTGATCGTCGTCGACGACGGTTCGACCGACGGTACGGCGGACATCGTCGAGGCGCTGCGCATTCGCGGCGTCCGGGTGATCCGGCAGCGGAACGCGGGCAAGCCGGTCGCGCTCAACACCGGATTGCAGGCCGCGCACTTCGACCTGATCGTGATGGTCGACGGCGACACCGTGTTCGAACCGGACGCCGTCCGGATGCTGATCCAGCCGTTCGCGGACCCATCCGTCGGTGCGGTCTCGGGCAATGCGAAGGTCGGCAACCGGCGCGGACTGCTGGGTCGCTGGCAGCACATCGAGTACGTGATCGGCTTCAACCTGGACCGCCGGTTGTTCGATCTGGCCGAGTGCATGCCGACCGTGCCCGGTGCGGTCGGCGGCTTCCGTCGTACGGCGCTGGAGCGGATCGGCGGGCTCAGTGACGTGACTCTGGCGGAGGACACCGACCTGACGATGGCGCTGTGCCGGGACGGGTGGCGGGTGGTCTACGAGGAGCGTGCGGTCGCGTGGACCGAGGCGCCGGCGTCACTGGGTGCGCTGTGGCGGCAGCGGTACCGCTGGTGCTACGGGACGTTGCAGGCGATGTGGAAGCACCGGGGTGCGCTGATCCAGCGCGGTCAGGCCGGCAAGCTCGGCCGACGCGGTCTGAGCTATCTGATGCTCTTCCAGGTGTTGCTGCCGCTCCTCGCGCCAGTGGTCGACGTGTTCGCGCTCTACGGTCTCCTCTTCCTCGACCCGCTCCGGGTGGGTCTGGTCTGGCTGGGCTTCCTGGCGTTGCAGTTCGCGATGGGGCTGTACGCCTTCCGGCTGGACGGTGAGCGGGCTGGACCGCTGTGGACGCTGCCGCTGCAGCAGTTCGTCTACCGGCAACTCATGTACCTGGTGGTGATCCAGTCGGTGTTCACCGCACTGGCAGGTTCCCGCCTCCGCTGGCAAAGGATGGAGCGCTACGGAAGTCTCCGCTCTCCCGCGCGTACCGAAGGTTTTCCCTAGACCGCAGGAAAATCCGGGGTGATCGCTTCCGGAGAAGGGAAGTTGTTGCGGAGGATGCCGGACAACCGGCCGCCCGCCCAGCGGCCCGACCCGGAGGAGCGCTCTATGCGATCTTTCATCACCCGTCCACGCGCCCTGGCGGTCATGCTGGCCGGTACGGCGCTCGTATTCAGCCCACTCGGTGGTCAGGCGACCGCCAAACTCCCCGCCGACCAGGCAGCCGACTGCTTCGTCCCGGCCGGTGCATCGGCCAAGGGCGGCCACGGTCCGGACACCCGGGATGTGTCGGCCGCCGAGCAGAAGGCGATCGAGGCCCGGACCGCACAGTTGCTGAAGGCAAAGGCTGCCCGCGGCATCGCCGTACCGAAGGGTGCGCTGGCGGCCGCGACCGTGCCGGTGTACGTCCACGTGATGCGCGACGCAGCCGGCGCCGGTGATGTCACTGACGCGCAGATCGACGACCAGATCGACGTACTGAACAACACGTTCGGCGGCCAGGAGTCGTCGGCCGCGACGAACACCGGATTCACCTTCACGCTGGCCGGGACCTTCCGCTACAACAACAACCAGTGGCACAAGGACAAGCAGAGCAGCGCGTACCGCAAGCAGACCCGCAAGGGCGGTGCGAACGCACTGAACATCTGGCTGGTCGACTTCGCGTACCTCGGCATCGCCACGTTCCCGTGGGACTACGACCGGAACCCGGGCATCGACGGCATCCGGGTGCACTTCGACTCGCTGCCGGGCGGCAGCATCGCCAACTACAACCTGGGTGAGACCGCGACCCACGAGGCCGGCCACTGGTTCGGGCTGTACCACACGTTCCAGGGCGGCTGCACGGCCACGAACGACGAGGTCGCGGACACCCCGGCGCAGAGCAGCCCCACCAACGGCTGCCCGGCAGGCCGCGACTCCTGTTCGCTGCCGGGTCTCGACCCGATCCACAACTACATGGATTACTCGTACGACTCCTGCTACAACCAGTTCACGCCGAAGCAGAGCGAGCGCATCAGCAGCATGTGGACCGCCTACAGGGCTTAGGGTCATAGACGTGGTCACCCCGGCATGCGTGGCCGGGGTGGCCACCCTTACAGGATGTAGCGATCGCCCAGGCCGACGATGCGGAGCCAGCGGGAGCCGTAGGCCTCGAGTTCGAGGTCGATCAGGCCGTCCTCGCGGACGCTCGTCGTACCGTCCTCCAGGAGATCGACCGCCTGGAGGCCGACGCCGGTCGCGGCCACTGCCAGCGTCACCTGGGCGGGCTCGGCGGCGAAGTTGTGGACGGCGACGATGCGGCCGCCCTCACACTCCGAACGGTGGGCGAACACGGACGGCGACTGGTGCTCGAGGATCGTGCAGTCACCCCAGGAGAGCTCGGGACACTCGCGGTAGCGCAGGGCGAGCAGTTTGATCCAGTTCAGGAGTGAGTCGGGGTCACGACGCTGCGCCGCGACATTGACATGCTCCGGGCTGAAGTCGCCCTCGGTCACCGCGACGGCGAGATCGTCGGGGTCCGCGATCGAGAAACCGCCGTTCACGTCGGCCGTCCACTGCATCGGTGTGCGGACCGCGTTCCGCCCTTCGACGGCGAGGTTCTCGCCCATGCCGATCTCCTCGCCGTAGAACAGCACCGGCGTACCGGGCAGCGAGAAGAGCAGGCTGTAGACCATCTTCAGCCGGGCCGGGTCGTTGTCGAGCATCGGCGGCAGCCGGCGACGCAGACCGCGCCCGTACAGCTGCATGGACTTCTCGGGGCCGAAGGCATCGAAGACCTCCTGCCGTTCCTCGTCGGACAGCTTGTCCAGCGTGAGCTCGTCGTGGTTGCGCACGAACGTGCCCCACTGCGCCTCCTCCGGCGGGTCCGGACGCTCCCGGAGCGCCTTCACCAGCTCGGCCGGATCGCTGCGCGCCAGCGACAGGTACATCCGCTGCATCCCGATGAAGTCGAACGACATGGTCAACTCGTCGCCGTCCTCGTCACCGAAGAAGCGCCGGGTGTCCTTGTAGGGGAGGTTGACCTCGCCGAGCAGCATCGCCTGGCCGCTCCGCCGGGACAGGAAAGCCCGCAGGTCGCGCAGGTAGTCGTGCGGATCCGGCAGCTCGGCCGCGTCGAGCGAACCCGCCGGGTCGATCAGGAACGGTACGGCGTCGACCCGGAACCCGGACAGGCCCAGCCGCAGCCAGAACCCGATCACCCGCAGGATCTCCTCACGCACCGCGGGGTTCGTGATGTCGAGATCCGGCTGGTGCTTGTAGAACCTGTGCAGGTAGTACTGGCCGGCCTCCTCGTCGTACTGCCAGAGACTGTCCTCCTGGTCCGGGAAGACGATGCCCTTGTCCGCATCCGCCGGCGGCTCGTCCCGCCAGACGTACCAGTCCCGGTACGGCGACTGCCGCGAAGCCCGCGCACTACGGAACCACGGGTGCTGGTCGGACGTGTGGTTGACGACCAGGTCGGCGATCACCCGCATGCCACGGTCCTGTGCGAGGGTGATCAGCTCGACCAGATCGCCGTGAGTGCCCAGCCGCGGGTCGACACCGTAGAAGTCGGTGATGTCGTAGCCGTCGTCGCGGTCCGGAGTCGGGTAGAACGGCATCAGCCACAGGCAGGTCACGCCCAGCTCGGCCAGGTGGTCGATCCGCTGGCTCACTCCGCGCAGATCACCGCGCCCGTCGCCGTCGGTGTCGAAGAACGTCTCGACATCAAGGCAGTACACCACGGCGTTCTTCCACCAGACATCTGCCGTCTTCGTCAGTCTCATGCCTCCCGGTCCCCACAACACGATGAACTACGCAAGAACCACCGGGGACATCGGCCGCAATCTCCGTGTGATCGGAACATTACGTGGAGTAAGTTCGTTGCCATGGCGCCGTACCGACCGTCTACGGCTGGGGCGACACACCGCGGACACCGGGCCGGACGACACCTTGCAGAAGGTCGCCGTACGCGATCTCGGCGACGACGCCTGCCTGGCGAACAAGGAGTACGTCGCCAACGGCACCGGCGACGCCTGCCAGGGCGACTCCGGCGGCCCTCTCGTCCTCGACGGCCGACTCCTCGCCACCGTCTCCTGGGGCAAGGGTTGCGCCGACCCCGCGTTCCCCGGCGTCTACGCGGAAATCGCGCCTGTCGTCACGACTCTTCGCGCCCAGATCCAACAGGTTCGTTAACCCGAAACATACCTGTCAGTACAGGTCCCAGCTCCTCATCGAACGGACACGGGTCAGAAACACAATGTCCTTACCTTTCTGGTCAGCTACTCAGTTGCCCAGTGAGGAGAAGGCATGGCGCAAACCAGACGTCAGTTCCTGCAACAGGTCGGTATCACCGGTGGAGCCGGTGTCATGTACTCCACGATGTCGGCGCTCGGCCTCACAAGCGTCGCCGAGACGCCCGCGTACGCCGCCCCGTCGCGGGTCGAACTGAACGGCCGCGGCAAGCACGTCGTCATCCTCGGCGCCGGGATCGCCGGCCTGACGTCGGCGTACGAACTGCTGAAGGCCGGCTACAAGGTCACCCTGCTCGAGGCGCGCCTGCGCCCCGGCGGCCGGAACTGGACGGTCCGCGGCGGCACCGTCGAGACCGACCTGGCCGGGCAGACCCAGCGGGCGACGTTCTCGTCCGGCCAGTACATGAATGCGGGACCGGCCCGGCTGCCGCAGCACCACGTGACGCTCGACTACTGCCGCGAGCTCGGCGTCGCGATCGAGCCGTTCATCAACCAGAACGCGGACGCCTACCTCTACCGCGAGGGCACCACAGCCCTGTCCAACAAGCCGATCCGGCACCGTACCGCCAAGGCGGACGCCTACGGCTACGTCGCCGAGATGCTCGCCAAGGCAACGGATCAGGGCGCCCTCGACGGGCAGCTGACCGAGACCGACAAGGCGGCGCTGATCGGATTCCTGAGCAGCTTCGGCGCGATCGGGAACAAGGCGGCCGGGTTCGCCTACACCGGCCGCGACGGCCGCCGCGGGTACGCGGTCGAGCCCGGTGCCGGGCTGGAGGGCGGGACGACGGACACGCCGTACGCACTCAGCGACGTGTTCGCCAGCGGGGTCGGCAACTACTTCTCGTTCGAGTTCGGCTGGGACCAGGCGATGATGATGTTCCAGCCGGTCGGCGGGATGGACCGGATCCCGTACGCGTTCGAGAAGGCGATCGGCCGGGAGAAGATCCAGTACGGCGCCGAGGTGACCGGACTGAACAACACCGGCAGCGGCGTCCAGGTCACTTACCAGACCGGCACCACGACCCGGGTAGTCACCGCGGACTACGCCATCTGCACGCTGCCGCCGCACCTGGCCGCGAAGGTCCCGTCCAACCTGCCGGCCCCGATCATCGAGGCGCTGAAGTACGCCCGCCCGACGAACGCCGGCAAGATCGGCATCGAGTACGGCCGGCGCTGGTGGGAGGAGGACCACCGGATCTACGGCGGCATCACGAACAGCAACCTCGACACGGTCAACACCTGGTACCCGTCGACCGGCTTCCACGGCCAACGCGGCACCGTGATCGGCTACTACAACACCGGCGCGAACGCCAATGTGTACGGCGCTCTGCCGCCGGCCGCCCGGCTCGAACGGGCCCTGATGCAGGGCACCAAGATCCACGGCGACGTGTACGGCAAGGACGTCAAGGCGGCGTTCTCGGTGAACTGGCTCGGCACCAAGTACTCCGAAGGTGCCTGGGTCGGCTGGCCGTCCCAGACCGACGGGATCTACGCCCGGCTGCTCGATGCCACCGGCAACATCTACTTCGCCGGCGACCACCTGTCCCACGCCATCGCCTGGCAGCACGGCGCGATGGTGTCCGCCCGGGCGACCGTGACCGCCCTGCACAGTCGGGTGACCAGCAAATGAGACAGCATCGATTCAAGAGGGGAAACCTAATCGCCGGCCTGACCGTCGTCGCGCTGTCCTTCGGCGGCGGCGCCACCACGGCCGCGGGCTGGTGGAACACGCCGAAACCGCCGAGCCCCGGCACCGTCGCCCCGGTGCTGCCCGCCGGCCAGTCCAACCCGATGATCGCCAGCGGAGTCGGCATCGGGGCCAACACACCGATCTACAAGACCAGCGGGCTCGGCCCGTCGGCACTCAACCCGGGCGCTCCGGCGGGATCGGAAGCGTCGTACATCGACACCGTCGTGTTCCCCGGTGGGACGCTGCCGGCGGGCGTCACGATCACGGAGGCGCAGGGCATCAACGTGCTCCGCCGGATCGGCGAGAACCTGCAGGCCCAGGGTCTCTCGTACGCCGACGTCTACACGATGCGCGTGTTCCTGCAGAACCCGGCCGGCGCGGCCACCGCCGACTTCGCCGGCTGGAACCGCGCCTACCGCCAGTACTTCGCCAACACCGACCTCACCACCGGCAACTACGTCCCCGTCCCCCTCGGCACGGCGCCACCCGCCAAGCCGTTCGTGGTCAACAAGTCCCGCCCCTCCCGCTTCGCCCTCGAGATCGAGAACCTCCCCGTCACCGGCTGGCTCGTCGAAGTGGAAGTCGACGCCGCCTATCCCATCAAGCGCTGACAGCGGTTACAGGACTGCGCCTCGTGGGGCGATCTCGACAGCGGCGACTCCTCGTGCGTACAGCACGAGGAGTCGACCGCCATGTCTGCACTGAAGCGTTCCGGCATCGCTCGCCAGTGCGGCGACAGCGTGCGCGACCACCTCGTCGTCATCGGCTGCGGCCGGCTCCTCGTAGCTGACATCGAGGTGGTCACCGCTGATGAGCCGGACTCGCAACACAATGCTGGCCATGCCAGCAGCCTAGGCGCGCCGACGCCTCGTTGACAGCGCGCCCGGCGGGCCGCAGGCTGCAGTCATCGGCATCGGCCGCCGGAGGGAGCGCCATGCGGCACGGGATCTACTTGCCGAACCAAGGCGCTTTCGCTGACGTGGGTGTGCTCGTGGAGTTGGCACAGTCGGCTGAAGCGGCCGGATGGGACGGGTTCTTCATCTGGGACGAACTGCTGCCACTGCACCCGCACACGGACGCGGTCCGAGAAGCGCTCGGTGAGTCCGACGACGTGGCCGACGCAATGGTGGCGCTGACGGCGGTGGCCGGGGCGACTGAGCGGATCCGCTTCGGGACTCTGGTCACGGCGGTGGCCCGGCTGCGACCGGAGGCGTTTGCGCGCCAGGCGGTGACGCTGGACCGGCTGTCAGCGGGCCGCCTGGTCCTCGGGGTCGGCCTCGGTCACCCGGATGACCAGTTCACCGCGTTCGGGATGGATGTGGATCTTCGGACCAGGGCGGCGATGGTCGACGAGTTCCTCGAACTGGTGAACCGCCTGTGGACCGGCGAACGGGTCGACTTCGAAGGCAGGCACTACACCTGCCGCGGCGTCTCCCTCCAACCCACGCCGTTCCAGCACCCCAGAATCCCGATCTGGATCGGCGCCGGCGGCTCCTTCCGCCCACCCCGCCGCCGAGCCGCCCGCTGGGACGGGTTCGCCCCGGCCAGCGAGCAGTGGCCGACGGTGGTGATCCCGCCCGAAACCTACGCGGAGATCGCCGAGGACCTCCGCGCCGACCGGATCTCCGATACGCCGTACGACGTCGTCCTCATCGGCAACGCCGACGCGACCGAACCCACCACCGCCACCATCCCGCAGTACGAACGCTCAGGTGTCACCTGGCTTCTCACCCAGGCCCTCACCGTCCCCGATGCCCGCGCCCGCATCCGCACCGGTCCACCCGCTGGCGGGAGCACTTCGGGCGGAGGCAGACTGCTGGTATGAGTGAGCCCATTCGGGTGATTCGGGCCGGAGAGCTCGTAGCCGCCGACCCGACACCTGGAATGTTCCGGACGCGGGCGTTCGAGCTGCCCATTCTGTGGGCCGGGAAGGTCGTGACAGCGCCGGGAGCGATGTCCGGCTGGCACCACCACGACCGCAACGAGTCGAGTCTGTACGTCGTCTCGGGCGTACTGCGGCTGGAGTTCGAGGGGTACGACGACTACCTGGACGCCGTGGCAGGCGACTTCGTCCACGTCCCGTCCTTCACCGTCCACCGCGAAAGCAACCCCACCGACGAGCCCTCGGTCGCCATCATCGCGAGGGCAGGCGGCGGCATCCCGACCGTGAACGTCGACGCACCTCAGTCGAAGCGTTCGTAGGCGGGGAGAGTCAGGAAGTCGGTGTACTCCTCCGCCGTGGCGACCTCAAGGAAGAGGTCACGGGCGGCCTGATAGCGATCGGGCTGGTCCAGCTTGGCGATCTCCTCGTCGGCGATCTGCTGGACCAGCTCGGTCGTGACAGTGGAGCCGGTGTCCAGGACGACGTTGTTGCGCCGCCACTGCCAGATCTGCGAGCGGGAGATCTCGGCCGTGGCGGCGTCCTCCATCAGGTTGAAGATGCCGACCGCACCGAGCCCGTCGAGCCAGGCAGCCAAGTACTGAACAGCGACGCTCACGTTGTTGCGAAGCCCGGCCTCGGTCACCTCGCCCGGCGTGGCGGCCACATCCAAGAGCTGCTCGGCAGTGACGTGGACGTCCTCGCGGAGGTTGCCGAGCTGGTTCGGCTCAGATCCGAGCACGGAGTCGAAGACGGTTCGGCAGGTCTCGACCATGCCGGGGTGCGCGACCCACGAGCCGTCGAAGCCGTCGCCGGCCTCGCGGCGCTTGTCCGCCTCGACCTTGGCGAACGCCTGCTCGTTCACCGCCGGGTCCTTGCTCGGGATGAACGCCGCCATCCCACCGATCGCGTGTGCGCCGCGCTTGTGGCAGGTGCGGACCAGCAGCTCGGTGTACGCGCGCATGAACGGGACCGTCATGGTGACGCTGTTGCGGTCCGGCAGCTGGAAGTCGGCGCCGCGGGTCCGATGCGTCTTGATTACGCTGAACATGTAGTCCCAACGGCCCGCGTTCAGCCCGGCCGAGTGCTCCCGCAGTTCGTAGAGGATCTCCTCCATCTCGAACGCGGCCGGGTAGGTCTCGATCAGCACCGTCGCGCGGATCGTCCCGCGCGGGATGCCCAGGTATTCCTGCGCGGTCACGAACACGTCGTTCCAGAGCCGCGCCTCCAGGTGCGACTCCATCTTCGGCAGGTAGAAGTACGGCCCTTGCCCGCGATCGAGCTGCAACTGACCACAGGCGGTGAGATAGAGCGCGAAGTCGACCAGCGACCCCGACACCGGCGAGCCGTCCACCTGGATGTGCTTCTCCGGCAGGTGCCAACCCCGCGGCCGTACGACGATCGTCGCCAGCTCCTCGTCCGGCTTCAGCTCGTACGACTTGGCGTCCGTGCTGAAGTCGATCCGCCGGGTGATCGCGTCGAGCAGGTTGAGCTGGCCGCCGACCACGTTCTCCCAGGTCGGCGTGTTCGCGTCCTCCTGGTCGGCCAGCCACACCTTGGCGCCCGAGTTGAGCGCGTTGATCGTCATCTTCCGGTCGGTCGGCCCGGTGATCTCCACCCGGCGGTCCACCAGCCCGGGCGCCGCCGGCGCGACCCGCCAGTCCGGGTCGTCCCGCACGTCCTTGGTCTCCGGCAGGAACGCCAGCGACGCCCCGCCCGCGATCTCCGCCACCCGCTCCCGGCGACGCTCGAGCAGCTCCAGCCGCCGCCCGTCGTACTCCCGGTGCAACTTCTCGATCAGTCCGAGGGCGCGCTCGGTGAGGATCTCGTCGTACCGCTCGTTCATCGGTCCGGTGACGTCTGGCACAAGAGGCTCCTTAGCTGAGAACCACGACTTCGTGATCGGTGATGCGGTCTACCCCGACCGTAATCCAGCCGTCCTGTTCGTTCACCTCCGCCTCCACGCCGGCGACCAGGAAGCGGGCCCGGCTCCCCGACGCGCGGACCCGGACGGTGAACGGTCCGGACGGCGTGAGCTCCTCCAGCCGACCGCGCCAAGCGCCGCCTTGGTCGAGGTTGACCAGGTGCAACACGAGCGTGTCCCCCTGCCGGTAGAGCTGGCAGTCCAGGACGCCGGCGCCCTCGACCTGCAGCGGGATGTCGCCCCGGGCCGCCCATCGGACCAGGTTCGCCAGCAGCCGGCCGTGATCGGGATGGTGGTACTGCGCGTACAGCCGGTCGAGGTCGGCCGCCAGGTACGCCGTACTCTCGCCGAGAACCAGCGCGGGTACGTCGGTCCGCGGCTCGGCCATCCACGACTTCTCCGGCGGATAGATCGGGAACGGCGGTACATAGGTCAACGCCGGCGCCTTCGATTGCACCACCTCCAACTGCCCACCGAACGGCAGCAACTCGGTGTCGTCGAAGCCGGCCGCGATCATCCGGTCCTCGATCCGCAGATAGGTATGGGCGTCGTACGTCTCCCAGTCGACCTTCCCCGCCTCGAACCGTTTGCCCTGGTGATGTACGCCGAGCAGCTCGGCCAGCGCGAAGTCGTCGCGCCGATCGCCCCACTCGTCGTACAGACTCGACTCCCCGGTGACCACGAGCCGCCCGCCGCCCTCGACGTACGCCGTCAGCGCCTCGCACTGTGCATCGGTGAGAACGCCGACGTTCGGGACGATCAGTACGGCGAACGACGCGTCGATCTCGTGCGTCGGCAGGTACGGGATCCTCGCCCGGATCAGCGCGTCCACCCAACCGCGGTAGGGCAACTGACTCGTCGTCTCCGGGTCGTCCTTGCCGTGAAAGTCGACGCTGCGCTGACTCCACAGCAAACCGACCGTGGCGACCGGCTCGCGGTTGACCAGATACGCCTCATGCTGTGAGTGCCAGTCGAACAGCGGACCTGCCGTCGCGTACTGCCGCCGGTCCTCGTGGACCGAGCCGATGTGGTGCCACCACGGCTGGATCCCGCCGGCGAACCCCTCGAGCGCCCACATCCGGGCCTCCGGCTCCGGCTTGCTGCCGAGCCGGAACGTCGGTGTGCCCGCGTCGTACATGGCCGTGCTTTCCGGGATCAGCGTGTCCCAGCCGAGCAGCCCGTGCAGGCGCTTGCCGCTGTCGGCGTTGGCCTGGAAGCCGCTCTCCTCGTGCCGCCACTGCGAGTCGAGCAGGAAGATCGGCGTCCGCTCGCAGATCGCCACGTCGTCGCGCAGACGCTTGCTCTGCGCAACGACCTCGCCACCGTTCATGCCGATCCACAGGCAGTCCGGACCACCTGCGCGGCGAGTCACTGCGTTGTTCAGGTCCCAGACGGCCAGTCGCTGGTCGTAGCTCCACCGGATCCATTGCCGGTACGCGGGATCCGCCCAGTCGACGCCTTGGGGGAGGTCCTGCCCGAAGCTCTCGCGGCAGTTGGAGCAGTAACAGATCTGGTCCCGGCCGAGACCGCTCCAGCTGTTGTCGGTGATCCCGTCCGGCGCGGTCCGCTCGATGATCTCCTCGAGGATCCCGGTCAGGAACTCCTTGTAGTACGGGCCGGTCACACACGCGACATAGAGTTTCCCGGCTCGGTAAGGCTTGCCCTCGGCATCGACCGCGAACCAGTCCGGATGCGCGTCGTACAAGGGCTGGTGGGCCCGGTTCGAATCCATCCGGGCCAGCACGGTCAGCCCGTCCTCCTGGGCCAGCGCGGCGATCTCGCCGTACAGGTCGCGATCGCCGAGGAACTCGGCCCGATGCTGCAGCTCGAACTTGCTCGGGTAGTACGCGACGATCCCACCCGCGTTGACGATCATGCCCTGGACGTTGGTACGACGCCAGTGCTCCCGCCACCAGTCGGCGTCGTACCGCGCCGGATCCTTCTCGGTCAGATTGGTCTGCGCCCAGCGAACTGTTCTCTGGTACCAAGGTTTCACTTCAGGCTCCGGATCGCGTCGCCCGCGCCGGACACGTTCTCCAGCAGCATCTCGGAGTACTTGCGACTCAGTACGACGCCCTTCGCGCCGCCCTCGAACGCGGCCAGGGTCGCGTCCCGCACGGACTCGCGGGTGCACTGGGTCAGCTCGCCCTCGTTGTCGTCCCAGTTGATCTTGGTGCCGAGGTCGCGAGGCTTCTCCAGCCGCTCCTTCGGGACACCGACCGGGATGTCGATGTCGATGCCCGGATAGATCTTGCTCTGACCGCCGACGCCGGCGACGGCCCGCGCGGTCTCCCGGCGAACGTAGTCGGCGGTGAAGCCGGACCGCGGCAGCTTCTCGTAGTCGCCCTCGTCGAGCTGCAGCAGCTTCATCATCAACGGGTAGACGTCCTCCGGGTCCGCGTCGGCGAACAATGCGCCGCAGATGCTCTTCACCCAGGTGAAGAACCGCGGTCCGGCACAGTTGTTGTAGATGACCACCTTGATGAAGTCGGAGAACTTCGCCATCTCGGCGTAGTCCTGGTCAGCCCGGTAGAACGGGCTGAACGAGATGTTGTGGTAGACGTGCCAGCCGACCTGCACGTCGGGCGACATCGCCTTGGCGACACCGTAGATGTCGCGGTACAGCTGCCGTTGGCTCTCGGTCCACAGCGTCTGCCAGGCCAGCACCTCGGGGAAGTTCAGCAGGATCCGCCAGAAGGTGACGAACGCGCCGTCGACCGGACGCTCGCCCGCGCCGACCCGCTGGTTCCACTCGACCAGCTCGCGGTAGCCGCGCATCGCGCGGTCGACGTCGATCCCGCGATCGCGACCGATCTGCCGGCAGTGCGGGCAGAAGCAGCCGACCTCGGCCACGTCGACCGTGCCTTGCATCAGCATGTTCAGCGGACCCGGTCGCTCCGAGCACCAGGCGAGTCCGTCGAGCTCGTAGCTCTGCAGGTAGTCCTCGACGAACCCGAGGTGCCAGTTGCGGTAGTCCGGGTTGTTGAAGCACGGCCGGCGACCGGGCCGCCCCCACGCGTCCACCTCGAGCACCTTGACGAAGTTCGGGTAGGTCCGAAGCTGACGGGCACCGCCGCTCTCCTCCATCCAGGCGAACGACTTCATCCCGCGTTCACGCGCCTTCGGCACCACCTCGGCGAGCAGGTCCAGCTCCGGGTGTTCCGGCGCCCGCCCGACCGCGCCGAGTACGGTGTTGCCGTAGTACTGCGGATGCGGCGTCGCGTAGTTGCCGCCGACCCAGCCGAGGTCGTACTCCGCTCCGCCGTGGTCCGGGATCGGGTACCCGGGAATCTGGCGCCCGCCGGTGCCCCGGGTCCAGGTCGGTGTGGCCAGGAACAGCGCGTTCACCGCGCCGCGCTCGGCCAGGATGTCCAGTGTTGTGTCGACCCCTTCGTCGACGAACGAAACCGCTCCGATCTGCATGGCAACGAGCCGCTCCGGCACGGTGCTCACCCCTTCATTCCTGTCATCGTGATGCCCTGGATGAAATAGCGCTGCGCAAAGAGGAAGACGGCGATGACGGGGACCACCGAGACGGTCGCCCCGCACATCAGCAGACTGATCTGGGTGAAGTACTCGCCCTGGAACTGGGCCAGCGCCACCGGCAGCGTCTGCAGATTCTCGGAATTGATGTAGATCAGCGGCCCGAACAGGTCGTTCCAGGACTCGAGGAAGGTGAACACCCCGATCGCGGCCAGCGCCGGCTTGGTCTGCGGCAGCATGATCCGCCAGTAGATGCCGAACGTCGACGCTCCGTCGATCTTGCCCGCGTCCTCGAGTTCCTGCGGGATGGTCAGGAAGGACTGCCGCATCAGGAACGTCGCGAACACCGGCGTGAGCACCTTCGGCACCCACAGCGGGTACTGCGTGTCCACCCAGCCGATCTGCCGGAACACGATGTACTGCGGGATCAGGTAGGCGATCCCCGGGATGATCGAGGTCGCCAGCAACACCATGAACGCCAGATCCCGGCCGGCGAACCGCAGCCGCGCGAACGCGTATCCCGCCATCGACGCGACGATCAGGATGCCGACCACGTTCAGCCCGGCCAGTTTCACGCTGTTCCACAGGAACACCGGGATCAGCTCGAAGATCTGCCGGTAGTTGTCCCACTGCGCGTCGCCGGGCAGGAACTGCGGCGGCACCGACAGCACCTTCGCCTCCGGCCGCAGCGACGCGCTGATCATCCAGACCAGCGGTGCCAGGAAGGCCACCGCGAACAGCGACATCACCACGTACTGCGCCGTCTTGCTCGCCAGCCTCATGAGTAGAACACCCACCTCTTCTGGAGCTTCCACTGCAGGAAGGTGACGGCCGCGATCACCACGAAGAGGATCCACGCCATCGCCGAGGCGTAGCCGACCTTCCCGAAGCTGAACGCGTTCTGGTAGATGTTGAAGATGTAGACACTGGTCGCGTGGCCGGGTCCGCCCTTGGTCATCACGTAGATCAGGCCGAACACCTGGAACGACGTGATGAACTGGGTGATCAGCAGGAACAGGAAGTGCGGGGTCAGCAGCGGCAGCGTGATGAACCGCAGCCGCTGGAACGCCCCGGCGCCGTCGATCTTCGCGGACTCGAAGTACTCGTTCGGAAGCCCCTGGAGGCCGGCGAGCAGGATGATCATCGGATAGCCGATGCCCTGCCAGACACTGACCACGATCACCGCCGGCATCGCCCAGGTCGAACTCGACAACCACTGCGGCCCGGTCACTCCGACCTGGCTGAGCAGCCCGTTGACGACCCCGTTGTCCGGCTGGAAGAACCAGAACCAGACGAACCCGATCGCGACCACGTTCGTCACGTACGGCGCGAAGTACGCCGTCCGGAAGAACGCGACACCGCGGATCGGCCGGGCACACAGCAGTGCCAGCACCAGTCCGATCCCGATCGTCAGCGGGATGCTCGCCAGGGTGAAGTAGACGGTGTTCTTGAACGTCTGCAGGAACAGCGGGTCGTCGCCGAACAGATCGGTGAAGTTCTTGATCCCGACGAACTTCGGGGCCGAGATGCCGTTCCAGTCGGTCAGCGACGCACCCATCGAGACCAGGATCGGGAAGAACTGGAAGGCCACCACCCCGACCACGATCGGAC
The DNA here is from genome assembly GCA_963748245.1 of uncultured Actinomycetota bacterium. GTDB lineage: Bacteria > Actinomycetota > Actinomycetes > Propionibacteriales > Kribbellaceae > Kribbella. The sequence continues at coordinate 125,154 of CAVVIA010000002.1, forward strand.
TGATGAACAGCCAGCCGACCAGGTTCTGCTTGCGGCGCGCCCGCCGTACCTCGGCAACGTGGACGGTGCGGCTGCGACCCATCGTGATTGTTGCCATCGACATCAACCCTTCAAGGCGTTCTCCACCTGTGGCTTGATCTGACTCAGCACGTCACCGACGGACTTCTCGCAGTTGTAGGCCTGGTCCAGCGCAGGCCGGTACAGCTCGCGGGCGCCGAGCGTGTTCTTGGTCTGGTTGGTCGCGGTCAGGTGCTCCGCGGCCTCGCCGAACAGTCCGATGTGCTCGGGCATCTTCCCGTTCGGCGCGAGTTGCGCGGCGACCTTCTTGTTGATCGGGGTGAACGCGCCGCCCTGCAGGAGGATCTTGCCGCCCTCCTCACCGGCCAGGTACTTGAGCAGACTCCACGCCTGGTCCGGGTTTTTGGCCGCCTTCGGGATGCAGAACACGATCACACTGGACTCGGTCTTCTGCTGTACGTCGGCCGGGGGTGGCGCGACGTCCCAGGTGAAGTCCTTCACCGTGGTCCGCATGTACGGCACGGTGCCGAAGGTCGCGAACATCATCGCGATCTTGCCCTGCGCGAACATCTGGTTCTGCACGCTGTCCTGCTGCAGTGCGGACCACGGCGGCTGCACCTTGTCCTTGCAGGTCAGGTCGGTCGCCCACTGCAGCGCTTCGACCTCCTTGGCACCGGGCAGTGTGAACTGAGTGCCGTCCGTCGAGTAGATGCCGGTCTGACTACCGTGGTTGACGGTGAACGTCTGCTCGTATCCCGTGTCCAGATACACCAGAGCGCCGTACTGCTTCTTCGCCGGATCGGTCAGCTTCTTGGCCCGGTCGGCGAAGTCGGCCCAGGTCCAGCCGTCCGGCGACCAGGTCGTCGGCGGCAGCGGTACGCCGGCCTGCTTGAACAGATCGACGTTGTAGAAGATCAGCCGCGGCTCGTAGCCGAGCACCCAGGCGGTGTGCGCACCGTCCGGCTGCTTGGGGAACTCGTACGCCTCCTTGGCGAACGCGGCGGTGTCCAGACCGTCCTTCTCGATGTACGGCTTCAGGTCCAGGAGCGCGCCCTGCTCGGAGAAGCCGCGGACGAAGTCGTCGTTGATCCGCATCACGTCCGGCGGGCTGCCGCCCGCCAGCAGGGTGCGCATCTTGGTGTCGTACTCCTGGGTGACGGCCGGCTGCACCGTGACCTTTGCGCCGGAAGCCTTCTCGTGGGCCTGGATCGCCTGCTCGAGCGGCGTTCCCTTGACCTGTTGCCAGTTGAGGAAGGTCATGGCCTTCCCGTCACCGCTTGCGTTGCCGTTGCCGCCACAGCCGGCCAGTACACCGCCGGCCGCGAGTCCCGTCAGTCCGGCGAGAAACCTGCGGCGGCTCAGGTTGGAGTGGGTTGTCTGCACCGGAATCTCCCATCCGCTAGGGATGAATACGTATACAGTGAATACGTATACACAGGTCCTGGCGGGTGGTCAACGGCGAGACGTCACACTGTTCAGTAGGGTTCAGGATCCGGACGACGAGGGGAGGCGGCTGATGGGGCGACAGCCGACCAGCAAGGATCTGGCCCGGCTCGCCGGGGTGTCGCAGGCGACGGTCTCACGGGTGCTCACCAACAACCCGAAGGTGAACGCGGAGACCAGGGCCCGGGTGCTGCAGGTCCTGAAGGACGCGAACTACACGCCGAACGCGCTGGCCCGGGCGATGAAGACCGGCCGGACCGACACCATCGGCGTATTCATGACCCGGGTGACCAGCCCGTTCCACGCCGAACTGCTGGACGAGATCGGCCGGGTGCTGAGCGCGCTCGGGCTGCACATGATCCTGTGGAACATCGAGCACGACCCCGAGGAGTCGGTCGGCAACGTGATCCAGCAGCGCCTGGTCGACGGGTTCCTGCTGACGTCGGCGACGTACGACTCTCGGCTGCACGCGATAGCGGTCGCCTCCGGCACGCCGACCGTCCTGCTGCACCGCGGGATCGACGGCCTCGACTGCGACCAGGTGGTCGGCGACAACTACCAGGGTGCGTACGACGCCGGCCGCTACCTCGCCGAGGCCGGACACACCGAGATCGGCCTGGTCACGCTGGAACACACCGGGAACACCTCCCGGGATCGCGACCTCGGCTTCCGCGCCGCGCTCGCCGACGCAGGGGTGCAGATCAAGGCCCGGAACGTGGTCACCGTCGGGGTCCCGCACGCGGACGGCCATGCGGCGGCGCAGAAGCTGCTGTCCTTGAAGAAGCCGCCGACCGCGATCTACACCGTCACCGACCTGCTCGCCTTCGGCATCCTCGACGGCGCCCGCGCACTGGGCGTCCGGGTGCCTGACGACGTCTGGGTGATCGGCTTCGACAACACGTCGCTGGCTGCGTGGGAATCGTTCGACCTGACCTCCGTCGAACAACCGATCCACGCCATCGTCGAGACCGGCGTGGACCTCCTCCGCCGCCGCATCGAAACCCCCGACCGCCCCACCGAAATCATCACCCTCCCCTGCCCCCTGGAAATCCGAGGCTCCACCGCCAACACCCCTTGGCGCTAACGCAGTCGCGGCAGCACGTCGCGCAGTACTGCGGCGTGGTCTTCGGGGTGGTTCAGGCCTAGTTTCATGGTGTTGACGGCCAGGTGGGTGGCGCCTAGGTTGCGCCAGCCTTCTACGTAGGCGGGCCAGTCGCTCTCGGGGACTTCGCCGAGGGTGAGGCGGGGTTCGATGCCGATGGTGGCGGGGTCGCGCCCGGCCTCAGCGGCGTACGCGCGGAGGCGGTCGACGCGGGCCTTGGCCTCAGCATCCGGCGCCGTCTGCGGCATCCAGCCGTCACCGATCCGGCCGGTACGACGAAGCACCGCCTCCGCACCACCGCCGAACCAGATCGGGATCGTGCTCTTGGGTAGCGGATTCAACCCCGCTTCCTCGATCTGGTGGAACTGGCCGTCGTACGAGATGACCGGCTCGGCCCACAGCCGCCGCAGCACGTCCACCTGCTCCTCCAGCAAGGCCCCACGCTGCTTGAACGGTACGCCGAGCGCCTGATACTCAACCTGGTTCCACCCGATCCCGACGCCCAGCCGCAGGCGGCCGCCACTCAGCACATCCACCTCAGCGGCTTGCTTCGCGACCAGAGCCGTCTGTCGTTGCGGCAGAACCAGTACGCCGGTCACCAACTCGACCGACGTCGTGATCGCCGCAAGGTACCCGAACAGCACGAAAACCTCGTGAAACAAGGACTTGTCGGTGTAGCCCGACCAGCCGGGCCGGTTCGCCGGGTCAGCGCCGAGCACGTGATCGTACGCGTGCACATGGGTGTAACCGGCCTGCTCGACCGTCGTCGCCCAGTCGCGCACGACGGCCGGATCGGCGCCGATCTCCAGCTGCGGGAACACGGCACCGATCTTCACGCGGAGACCTCCTGGAGCAGGTTGATCAAACCTTGGACGGCGAGCTCGAACGGCTCGTCGGAGTCGGCGGCGCGGGCGAGCACATACCCACCCTGCAGTACGGCGGCGATGGTCGCGGCGGTCCGCGCCGGATCGATCGTGGCCGGATACTCGCCCTTACGTTTGCCTTCAGCAACGATCTCGGCGAGCCGGTCGCGCAGCCAGCGGAACGTCTCGTCCACCGGCGCCCGGAGAGTGGGGTCCGCCATCACATCGGGGTCGGCCGTGAGCCGCCCGATCCGGCACCCGCGCAACACTTCACGGTCGCGCTCGAGATAGTGGGTGATCCGCTCGGTCGCCGTACCCGGACTCGCGAACTGCTCCTCCGCAGCCTCACGCAACTCGACTCCGGACCGCTCGATCGCGGCCTTGGCGAGCTCCGCCTTGCCGCTGAAGTGGTGATACATGCTGCCCTGACCGGCATCCGCGGCCCGCTGAATCGCCTTCGGACTCGTCCCGACGTACCCACGCTCCCACAACAATTCCTGCGTACTACGAATCAGCCGCTCCACCGTCTCCACCCCAAAACTGTACCTACCCCCAGGTACACAGAGGTGCTCCGCTCGGACACGCCTCTGTACTCCGGATGGCGCGAACCCGGACGGGACAGACTGAGCAAGTGGCGCCCACAGTTGCCTCTGCTTTACCTACGGGTAGCTCGCCGGGCGCGGCGCATCAACAGCTCCGACCGACCAGCTCCCCGCCCGCCCATCACACCGCTGCTCCGTGATCGCACTCAGATGGGTCGTCACACTAAGCTGCCTTACCAACGGATGGTGTTTCTGGGGTGTGAATTTGTACGCACCTGCAGGTACACCGGATAGCCCTGGGTTGGAGGTCACCGATAGTCTCGGACGCCATGAGCATCAGCGTCGCCATTGCGGTAATCACCTTCAGGCGACCTGCTTTGTTGCGCGCACTGCTGACCAGCCTTCAGGCCCAGGTAATCCCCGAGGACGGGGATTACGCGATCCGGATCGTGGTGGTCGACAACGACGCGGACGGTTCGGCGGCGAAAGTGGTCGAGGAATTCGGGAAAGGTACGCGGTACCCGATCGAATCCGTGGTCGAACCGGAGCCGGGAATCCCCTTCGCCCGGGAGAAGTCGGTCGAGCTGTGCTGGAACGACGACGCGCTGGTTTTCGTGGACGACGACGAGGTGGCGCCGCCCAACTGGCTGGCGACGCTGCTGCGCGCGTGGGAGACGACAGGTGCCGACGTCGTCACCGGTCCGGTCAAGGGCAACCTGCCGCCGGGCGCCCCGCCCTGGAACCACTACAGCGACGTGCACGACTCGACCGGCAGGCACACCACCGGCGAGGAACTGCGCAAGGCATACACGAACAACACCCTGGTCAGCCGGCGGGTCTACCACGCGGTAACGCCCGGGTTCCATCCCGCATTCCGCTACACCGGCTCGAGCGACCTGCACTTCTTCCTCCGGGTGCGCCGGGCCGGGTTCCGGATCGTCTGGTGTGAGGAGGCGTATGTCGCCGAGGAGGTGCCGGACGGGCGGACCACTCTGCGCTGGCTGGTCCGGCGGGCGTTCCGGTCCGGTAGCGGCGACACCATCAGCCGGCGGCTGATCTGGCCGGGCGCGGTGGGTTATGTGCTCGTGCTGGCCTATGCTTCGGCCCGGGTGGTCTCGGCGATCGGGTACGCCCTCGCCGGGCTGCTGCTCTGGCGGAAGACGCACCTGCTGAAGGCAGTCCGCCGGTTCTTCTCGGGCGTCGGCAGTCTCGCTGGGATAGTAGGGATCAACTATGACGAGTACCGGCAGCGGCACGGCGCCGACGGTGGCGAGCCTGTGCCGGGCGATCTGGCAGGTGGAGCGGGAGCTGAATCTGCTCGATTGGCGGATCGGCGACGCTCGCCCATGGCCGGTCATCCGGATGAGGATCTTCCATGAGCTGACCCGGCGCAGCGGCATCCACGGCGCCTCCCATCCGGTCCGACGGACGCCGTACGACAAGGCGCGACTCGTCGCCAGGCACGTGACCGGCCTGGTCACCCGCAATCCATTCCTCGGCTCGTACGACGCTCTGGTCGTTCCGCACCCGCGGAAACCGGGCGGTGTCGAGGTCTACACCGACGAACTCCGCAAAGCGCTCGGCGCCAAGGCGCTGATCCTGGACTCGGGCATCAACGGGACACCGCTGCCGAAAAGCCGGAACCTCGACTTCTTCACCTCGGCCGCCGGGGCGGTGCACAAACGGCAACTGGACGACCGTGGCATCAGCAACGCCCTCAAGGAGCTGACCGGTCTCTCGGTGCCGGTCGGTGCGCTGCTGGCGCGCGAGGTGCCGAAGCATCTGCGGCTGCGGGCCCTGTATCGCGCCTTGCTGCGTCGGCATCAGATCAAGACCGTCTACGTGGTGGTCGCGTACTTCCACCAGCACATCGTCGGAGCGGCCCGCGACCTGGGCATCCGCGTGGTCGAGCTCCAGCACGGGGCCATCAGCCCGTTCCACCTCGGCTACAGTTACCCGGGTCGTCCGGAGGTGGCCGACCAGCCGGACGAGCTGTGGTGCTTCGGGTCGTACTGGACCGACGTTGCCGACTTCTCGGCCGGGATGATCACGTCTGTGGTCGGCGCGTCGTACCTGCCCGGTGCTGCTCAGAAGGACCCCCGGCTTGCGGCCTTCCTGTCTCAGGGAACCATCGGCGCCGAGCTCCTGAACGTCGCGGAGTCGGTGGCCAAGGAGCACCCGTCTCTGGACGTCGTTTTCCGGCTGCATCCGAGCGAGCGGGCGTCCAACTACACGATGCCGGCCGGCGTGCGGCTCTCCACCGAGGGAAGCACTCTCGACCTCCTGGCCTCGGCCACCTACCAGGTCGGTGTGTCCACCACCGCGCTCTTCGAGGGGATGGCGCTCGGCTGCCGCACCGCGGTGGCCAACCTCCCGGGCCACGAGTACCTCGAGCGACCCATCGCCATGGGCCACGCTCTGCTGATGACCGAGCCGGGCCAGCTGACGAGCGCGCCGCTGTGTTCGACGCCGGACGCGTACTACGCGCCGAGCAACCTACGGCTGGCGGCCGATCAGCCCGAGTAGGCGGTCCTGCAGGGGTGCGCCCTGCGGCACGTTGACCTCGGCGCCGTAGACCTCGACGCCTTCGCCGAAGGCGCCCGGCGTACGGAACTTCTCCATCACGTCCGCGGGGATGGCCGCCGTACTGGCCCAGAGGCGCTCCACATCGACCGGTTCCATCGTTTCGTCCTGACCGGTCGCGCGGGCCAGGTCCCAGCCGTGCAGGACCAGGTCGTCGGAGACCACCTGGTCGATGTGCTCCTCGGTCGTCATCCGCCCGGTCGGCGTGTCGGTCTCGGTGAGGGCGAGGATCGGGTCGTCGAGCACGTCCTCGACCGCGGCGCGGGCCTCCTGGAACGCGGTCAGCGGGTCGTCGGCCGGCTCCAGCTTCCGGGCGACCGGCATCAGCATGAACCCGTGCATCATCACGATGTGGTCGACCACGTCCTTGGCCGTCCACTTCTCGCACGGCGACTGGTTGTCCCACTGTTCCGGCCGTACCGCGGCGACCTTCTGCTCGAACGCCTCAGCCCGCCGCCGGTACCGCTCCGCGATCTCACCCATCTCCGCATACTGCCGCCTCAGCCGGTCGCGCGGAAGTGTCGGCGGCGACTTCTAGGGTCGGCCGCATGCGGAGTGTGGAGCTGGGCCGGACGGGGTTGCGGGTGAGCAGGCTGGGCCTCGGGCTCGCCTCGATCGGGGGCATGTTCGCCGCCGTGCCGGAGTCGGAGGCCATCGCGACCATCGACCGCGCCTGGGAGCTCGGCATCCGGCTCTTCGACACCGCGCCGGTCTACGGCTACGGCCTCTCGGAGCAGCGGGCCGGGCTGGCGCTGCGCGGGCGGCCGCGGAACCGGTTCGTGCTCTGCAGCAAGGTCGGCCGGCTGATCGAGCCGGGCGGTCCGGACATCCAGCCGATCTGGGCCGAGCCGCCGGCCGGCGTGGGTCCGCGGCTCGACTACTCGTACGGCGCGGTGATGCGCTCGTTCGAGGAGAGCCTGGAGCGGATGGGCATCGACCGGATCGACATCCTGCACGTCCACGACCCCGATCTCGACTACGCGACCGCGTCGACCGACGCCATGCGCGCTCTGGCCGAGCTGCGCGGGCGTGGAACCATCCGGGCGATCTCGCTCGGAGTGAACCATGCGGACGTCGCGGCGCGGTTCCTCCGCGACACGGGACCGGTCGGCCCGGACTGCATCCTGCTTGCCGGTCGCTACTCGCTACTCGACCAGTCCGGCGCTGACGAGCTCCTACCGCTCTGCGAGAAGCTGGGGGTCGCGGTGCTCGCGGCCGGCGTGTTCCAGGGCGGCGTACTGCGACCCAGAGCGCGCCGCAGGGCTCTCCTGAGCTGGTGCGACGCATCGACCGGCTGCGCGACGTGTGCCGCCGGTACGACGTGCCGTTGCTGGCCGCCGCGGTCCAGTTCCCGCTGGCGCATCCCGCCGTACCGGCTGTGGTGGTCGGTGCGCGCAGCCCGCAGGAGATCACCGAGGTCGCGGCGTGGCTCGACCACGAGATCCCGCCGGAGTTCTGGGCGGCACTAAGGTCTGCCCTATGAGGTACATGCTGCTTCACAAGACCAACGACAACCTGGAGGCGGGCAACCCGCCGGACCCGGACATGCTGGCCCGGGCCGACGCCGTCCTCGAGGAGATGCGGCAGGCCGGCGTACTGCTCGCCGCCGAAGGCCTGATGCCGAGCTCGCGCGGCGCCCGGATCACCTTCCCGACGGCCGGTGAGGAGCCGCGCGTCATCGACGGCCCGTTCGCCGAGACGAAGGAACTGATCGCGGGCGTCTCGATCATCCGCGTCGAGACCAAGGACGAGGCCGTCCACTGGGCCCTCCGCTTCGCCGAGGCCGACCCGAACACACCGATCGACATCCTCGAGCTAGCCGACTGACCCCAGCACGAGGTGGAGGATCGGGTACGGCTTGCCGGTCGGGTCGGACTCGCTGCGGGACACGACCCGGAAGCCGTGGTGCAGGTAGAACCCGACGGCTTGCGGATTCTGCTCGTTGACGTCCACCGACGTCGCCGCGAAGACGGCGCGGGCGTGGTCGAGCAGCAGACTCCCGCCGCCGCGGCTGCGGTACGCCGGGACCAGGAAGAGCATCTCCACGTTCCCGTCGGCCACGCCGACGAAGCCGATCAGGAGACCGTCGTCGGTACGCAACCCGGCCAGGTGCTCGATCTGCCCGAACGACGCCCGCACCAACGGCCGGAACGCGTCAAGGTCGGCGTCGGTGACGAAGTCGTGCGTCGCCCGCACCGACGCCTCCCACAACTCCGCCGCCCGGTCGTACTCGTCCGGCAGCACACCCGTGATCTCCATGCCCCCACCATCCCAGCCGTCAGCCGGCGGGGGTGCCTTCCTCGGCGGTGACGAGGGAGTCGATGGCGGCGAAGAAGCGGGCGATGCCGGGGAGGTTGGGCCCCTTCTCGCGGGAGATGGCGTAGGCCTCCGGGGTTGCCCACTCGACGATGTCGAGGAACTCGTAGTTCGGTAGGTGGACCAGCCGGGCACTGAGGAAGCCCGCTCGATCGGCGGTGAAGTCCTTCAGCATGTCCGGGCGTGCGGCCAGTAGCTCCTCGACCTGCTCCGGGCGCACTCGGAAGCGGGTCAACTCAACCGTTGTCATGTCGACCAGCAACAGCTGGAAGCATCAGTTGCTTCCCGAGAGGTTTGTTGCCGCCCAGCCGGCGATGTCTTCGCGTTTGATCGCTGCGGCCATCAGGTCGGGGAAGAGGTCCGGGGTGCAGGCGAAGGTGGGTACGCCGAGGTCTGAGAGCGCGGCCGCGTTCTCGGCGTCGTACGACGGCGTGCCTGAGTCGGCCAGCGCCAGCAAGGCGATGACCTGTACGCCGGACTCGACCAGTGAGCGAGCTCGGCGCAGCATGTCCTCGCGGATGCCGCCCTCGTAGAGGTCGGAGATCAGCACCATCACCGTCTCGGCGGGCTTGGTGACGAGCTCCTCGCAGTACGCGAGCGCCCGGTTGATGTCCGTGCCGCCGCCCAGTTGCGTCCCGAACAGTACGTCGACCGGATCCTCCAGCTGGTCCGTCAGGTCGACCACCGCGGTGTCGAACACGACCAGGCTCGTTCGCAACGTACGGATCGACCCGAGCACCGCACCGAACAGCGACGCGTACACCACCGACTCCGCCATCGAGCCGGACTGGTCGATGGCGAGCACGATGTCCCGCTGAACACTGTGGTTCCGCCGTGCGTATCCGACCAGCCGGTCCGGGACGATCGTGCCGAGGGCCGGCGAGAAGTGTTTGAGGTTGGCCCGGATGGTCCGATCCCAGTCGATGTCCGAGTGCCGCGGCCGACCGGTCCGCCCGGCCCGGTCGAGGGCACCGGTGACTGCGGCCCGGGTGCGCTCGGCCAAGCGGGCCTCGAGCTCGGCGACGACCCGGCCGACCACGTCACGCGCGGTCTGCTTGGTCTCCTCCGGCATCACCTCGTTGAGCGCGAGCAGCGTGCTGACCAGGTGCACGTCCGGCTCGACCGCACCCAGCAACTCCGGCTCCATCAGCATCCGGGTGATGCCGAGCCGCTCGACCGCGTCCCGCTGCATCACCTGGACGACCGTGCTCGGGAAGTACTGCCGGATGTCGCCCAGCCATCGCGCCACCCGCGGCGCCGACGACCCCAGGCCGGCCGCCCGTTGGGTGCCGTCCCCGGGAGCCGCGTCGTACAGCGCAGCCAGCGACGCGTCGACCGACCGGTCCTCGGCGGAGAGCGTCGTACCGGTCTCCGGATCGGCTTCGCTTCCGAGGACGAGTCGCCAGCGGCGCATCCGCTCGCCATCCATCGAAGACACAGTCATGACACCCCCAGCAGCTGCGCGACGACAGGCAGTACGGACGCGGCCAGCTCGGCGTCGAGATCGTTGTCATCAGCAACAACGACGGCCCCTGGATCGCCGAGGGCGCGAGCGCGGGTGCCGATCGACCGCCGCTCAGGTGACGCGAACGTGCCGAAGGTACGGCGAAGCAGCGGCAGCACCTCGACGAACGCGTCGTCCGGCACCGCCGCCAACCAACCATCTACCAGGGCCAGCAACCGCTCGTCGTGCACGAGCAACAATCCACCGCCGGCCAGGAATCCCTCGACATACCCGGCGGCGTCGGCGGTCGCCGTACCAGGCGACAGCGCGCGCCCGAGCCGCAACGCAACCTCATGATCCACCAGCCGGGACGTGTCGAGCATCAACCGGGTCAGTCGCCCACGAATCAACGGCGGCACCGACGACCGGTCGCTCAGCCCTTCCAGCGTCGCCAGCCACTCCGCCCGCACCTCCTCGTCCAGCAAGGCGGTCGCGTCCTGCACCCCGTCGATCAATTCCTGTACGGCGGCCGCCGCATCCGGATCGAGTCCGTGCACGGTCCGGCCGAGCCCGGCACACACCCGGGACACCATCCGCCCGGCGACCGCGGCGAGTCCGGCCGTGTCGGTGCCGCGCACATCGCCGTACCGCGAAGATCGTGCCAGCGCCGGCAGCGCCGCCATCAAGTGACCGACGTCCGCATCCTTCGCCGCCCGGGTGTCGACACCGCGCAGCAACTCGGGCAACGCGTCCGCGAGGTCGGCCAGCAGCGACTTCTCCAGCGCCGCGGTCACCTCGGCCAAGGTCGACGACTCGTCGGCGACGCGCAGCATCACGGTCGTCGCGGCGCCGAGGACCGTCGTACCGTGGGCGCCCGCGGCGACCAGTTCGACCTCGAGGCCCGGATCCCAGGTGAGCCGCCACAGCTCGCGGAACGTACCCTGCGCCCGTCGCTCGTCGGCGGCCGCCACACCCCAGTGCACGCCGAGAATCCGCAACCGGTGCAGCAGTCGCGACTTCTCCAGATCGTTCGGCTTCCGCAGGTCGAGTTCGATCACCCGCTCGGTCGCGTCCCGGCGCATCCGGAGCCGCCGTGCCTGCGCCGCCAGATCCGCCGCGACCGGAGCCTGCGGCGTCTCACCCGGCACCGCCCCGAGCAACTCCCCGACCACCGCTTCGCGAGTGACAAGATCAAGCAGTACGTCGTTCCCGCCGCACAGCACCGCCCGCGTCGCTTCGGTCACCTCGCTCAGCCCGGCCAGCGGACGTTCCCGCAACGCGGCCAACGTGTCCGCGAGCCGGACGGCCTCGATCACATGGGCACTCGAGACGGGCAGATCCTCCTCGCGCAGGACGCGCGCGACCTTCGACAACCAGCGCGTGGTGATCTGGTCCGGTGCGATGAACAGGTGGTGATACCAACCGGGTGAGGTGATCCCGGCGCCGTACCCGCTCGTCGCGGCCAGCCGGCCGTGCGTCCACGGGACCCAGGTGCACGCGACCTTCCGCTTCGGTAGGCCTTTCAGGATCCGCGCATCATGGGTTGCCGGAGGCAACGGAACTTCCAGCGCCGGCACATGCCAAGCACCGCAGATGACCGCGATCCGCTCGAATCCTTCGCGGATCGCCTTCCGCAGTACCGTCCGCATGTACGCCTCTCGCTGCGCCTCGCGACCGCGAGCCTCCTCGCCGTGCCGCAGCTCCCGCATCGCGTCGGCGATCACGGTGAACGGCTCGGCCCCCTCGCGCCGCGACTCGATCACGTCGTCCCACCAACGCTCGGGATCGTCGTACCCGCCCGCGTTCGCCAACGTGGCCAGCGGATCGATCGACAACCCGCGTCGGCCCTCGCCACCGGACGAGGCGAACTGGTGAGCGGCCGGAAGGTCGCAGAACCGCACCGGTACGCCGGCCGACAGCGCGTACTCGATCGCCTGCCACTCGGGGCTGAACACCGCGAACGGCCAGAACGCGGCCCGGGTCGAGTCGTCCACCGCGTACGCGAGCAGAGCGACCGGCGGAACCATGTCCTCCGACCCGGCCAACTCGACCACCTTGTCAGCCTCCGGCGGCCCCTCGATCAACACCACATCCGGCCGCAACTCACCCAGCGCCGCGGCCACCGCCCGCGCCGACCCCGGCCCGTGATGCCGAATCCCCAGCAGGTGAACCGTCATCCGCTGATCTCTCGGCAGGCTCGGTAGAACGGCGCCCAGTTGTCGCGTTCGCGGACCACGGTCTCCAGGTACTCGGACCAGACGACTCGGTCCGCGGACGGGTCCTTGATGACGGCGCCGAGGATGCCGCCGGCCACATCGGTCGGCCGGAGTACGCCGTCGCCGAAGTGGGCCGCCAGTGCGAGGCCGCCGGTGACGACGCTGATCGCCTCGGCGGTGGAGAGGGTGGCGGACGGCGACTTCACCGCGGTCCGGCCGTCCTCGGTCCGGCCGGAGCGCAGTTCGCGGAAGATCGTCACCACCCGGCGGATCTCGTCCAGCGCGTCGTCCGGCTGCGGCAGTTCGAGCGCGGACCCGAGTTGCGCGACCCGGCGGGACACGATCTCCACCTCGTCGTCGGCCGAGTCGGGCAGCGGCAGGACGACGGTGTTGAACCGGCGCCGGAGTGCGCTCGAGAGTTCGTTGACGCCCTTGTCGCGGTCGTTGGCGGTGGCGATGACGTTGAAACCCTTGCGTGCCTGGACTTCCGTGCCCAGCTCGGAGATCGGCAGCGTCTTCTCCGACAGGATCGTGATGAGCGCGTCCTGGACGTCGGACGGCATCCGGGTCAGCTCCTCGATCCGGGCGATCTTCGCCTCCGTCATCGCCCGCTGCACCGGACTCGGCACCAGCGCCGCCTCACTGGGGCCTTGGGCAATCAACTGCGCGTAGTTCCACCCGTACCGGATCGACTCCTCGGCCGTGCCCGCCGTACCTTGGACGAGCAGGGTCGAGTCACCACTGATCGCCGCCGCGAGGTGCTCGCTGACCCACGTCTTCGCGGTTCCCGGTACGCCGAGGAGCAGCAGCGCGCGGTCCGTCGCGAGGGTGGCCACCGCGACCTCGATCAGCCGGCGCGGTCCGACGTACTTGGGTGAGATCGCCATGTCACCGGCCTGCCCGCCGAGGAGATAGGTGACGACCGCGGCCGGCGAGAGCCGCCAGGCAGGCGGGCGCGGCCGGTCGTCCGTGCTGACCAGCGCCTCGAGCTCGCCGGCGTACTCGGTCTCGGCGTGCGGCCTCAGTACCTCAGTGGTCATGACAGCTCCTCGTACATCTCACGACGGAAGTTCAAGGTCTCCACCAGCCGGCGCCGCCAGGTGTCTTCCTCACCGGTCGGCTCGCGGGTGATCGGATGATTCAGTACGTCGGGCGGCACCGCCCGGGCCGCGATACTCGCCAGACCGGGCCGAACCCCGCGCGGTCCCGGCCTTCGCCAGCTGATCCAGGATCATGGTCCCCAGCGACGCCGGCCACGGCACCGGCAGGCCGCCGACCAACTCGGTCAGGTCGATGGTGTCCTTCAGCGCGCTCACCGCCCGAACCCATTCGTCAGCGGGCAGCACCCGCAGCAGTTCGGCCGCGCTCCGGCTGCCGGTCGAAGCATTTGCCTTCAGCAACTCTCGCGCCCAGGTCTGCGCGTTCTCGCGGACGGCGGCCTCCGCCCACGCGGCCTGCAGAATCTCGGGCGCGCACCCCTCGACCGGCAGATCCAGCCAGGCCGGATCCAGCTCGGAAAGCGGTGTGTTGGCAACGATCTGCAGGAACCACCAGGCCCGCTTGCCGATCCCCTCCGGGTTCTGCGAGTCGATGCCATCGCGTTCCATCGACGCGCTGAGACGCTTCGGCAGGTCGACCGCCAGGACGCCTTGGCTGACGACCAGATGCGACCACATCCGTTCGGCCATCCGGGCGCCGTACCTCGAATCCGGGATCCGGGCCAGCAATCGGGCCGCGCTCCGGCGCACGTCCTTGGCCCGGTCGTCGAGTGCCGCCTCCAGGAACTCCTCGTCGGCCGGGGACAAGCCATCGGCCAGCAGTCCGAGGAAGTCTGTGCGCGTCAAGGCCGACTCAGTCGGCCAGACCTCGCGGAGCGCCTCGAGCGCGGCCGCGGGATCCTGCCGGCGGGTGGTCTGCAACCAGGTACGCCGCTGCAGCGAGTTGCCGTGCGTCCACAACTCGGGATCATTGCTCTCAGCAACGGCTGCGTGAAGGAACTTCCACTCCGGATTGAGATCGGCCAGCCAGGTCGCCCGCCGGCCGGCCGCGGCGATGACGAGCGGCCGGTAGTCCGGACGATTGCGCGCGTAGTCGGCCAACGCCGGCAGGTGCTCAGGCGGCACTCCCCAGCCACGAGCGTCCGCCGCTCGGAGCCACTCGCCGAGCGCCGTCGTCTGGAATCCGCCGAGCATCGCGGCCAGTCGGCGGATCGCGACCGGCCGGGGCAACGGACGATCCTCGCCAGGGGCCACCGGCAACGGTTCGAGATCGCGCAACGGCGTGCGACCGGCGCGTTTGTAGACGGTCGCCAACGCGGCCGCATCCAGCAGGCCACCCTCGCCGAGCCGCTCCTGGATGTGTTCGGGCAACTCCTCGAAATGCACCGGGCGCCGCTCGGTCCCGAGCAGTGCCGAACTGACCAGCCCGTCCCAGCCCTTCACAGGATCACCGGCCGATCGCCGTGCCAGCAGGTCATCGGACGGAACCCGGCCCGGTTCCACTCACCGGCGACCGTGACCGGATCACCCGCGGACACCGCGAGCAATTTCAACGGGTCCACCCCCGACAGGATCTCGAGCCCGTCGCCCGACGCGTCCACCAGCGCCCAGCCCTCGCCGTACCCGGCCGGGCGGACATCCTGCAGGACCAGCGGCCAGCGTTCGTTCCACGGGTCCGCGGCGACGGATTCGACGTACGACGCCAAGGCCTGTCGCGCCGTGAATCCGGTGGGTCTGGGCGCGGGCAGGCGTGGCGCGGTCTGGGTGAGGAGGGCGCGCATCGGGAGTGCGCCTGGGTAGAAGGACAGCGCGCCGGGGACGTACTCACCTGGTCGGGCCGGCAGCGGATCGAGTGGACGGCCGGCGGCGGCGAAGTTGAGGATCAGGCCGAGCCGTCCGGTCGTTGCCCCACGCAACCACACGCGGCGGACGGTCAGCCGGTCGTCGGGTTCGATCACCCGGCCGAGCACCAGCCAGTCGTCCTCCACCTTCTCGCCCTCGGCCAAGACCCGCGCGGTCTCGACGGTCCAGCCGATCCTCGACTGCACGGTGTCGGCGAGGGACGGCGGCAGGTCGCCGAGTCGGGTGTGGGCGGAGACGATCAAGTGGATGAGTGACAGTTCCTCCAGCAGTTCGCCGGGCCAGCCGTGTCCGCGGCCGACGACACCCGCGGCACGCCGTACCGCTCCTGCCACGCCTGGCGCCTGTGCGTCCACCATGCGCGCGGCCAGCCGGCTCAGCTCGCTGTACGCGCGCTGGTCGAACCCGCCGAGGCCCTGCCGGACCTGGTCGTCGAGCCAACTGGCCAACTCGGCCATCCCGGCGGACACCCGGTCGGCCCGCCTGGACGCGCGCTGCTGCGCCGCCAACGGGTCGACGACCTCACCCGGCTTCCGCTCCGGGCGTTCGGCGCGGGCAGCGCGTTGATCAACCCAGGACTTCGCCCACTCCGGCTCATCGCCCGGCCGGACTTCGCCCGTCGCCCAGAGCAACAGCAGCCCGACCGCGTGCTTGCACGGGACCTTCCGGCTCGGACAGGAGCACTTGTACGCCGGACCGCTCAGATCGACCGTGGTCTGGTACGGCTGTTTGCCGCTCCCCTGACACAGCCCCCACACCGCCCGCTCCGAGCTACCGGTCTCCGGCCACTTCGTCGTACGGGCCTGGGCCTGGGCTGCCTTGGCGGACGCAGGATCCGGCGCCAACCCCAGCACCTGATCGACATCCCACGGCCCCACAGCACTCCTCGCCCCCTAGACACCCCGACCCGAGCAGCATGCCATCCATCTCCGACACAGCCCTAGTTGGTTGCGAGAGCCAACAATAGTCCCGCACCGTCAGCGACCGATCACCGCGCGCTGTTCTTTTCCTGAGACGAACTCTCCTCAGGACAGGGCTTACCGCGTACGATCCGGTGGCTGTTGAGAGATCAACAGCCACCCCGGCGGAGCTGTCAGGGCCCGCCGGGGTCTCTCACGTCACCCGAAGGCCGTCACCAACAGAGCCAAGCACGCAGGTGGCTGCCCGGCGGAACGGATGGGACCACGACGACCTGGGTGGGCCCGGAGCTGATCGAGAGCTACATCCGCCCGACCATCGACCGGGCGGCGGCCGGAAGGCCGCAACCACAGGTGATCGCCGCGGCCTGCGTGGCACTGACCGACGACGCCGCCGGGACCCGCCAATGGATCCGCGAGAGGTTCGGCGCCGCCGGAACCATGCCCGCCTACCGAGCCGTGCTGGACCGCGGCGGCGTGGCCGGACCCGAGGACACGGCCGTCCTGGGTGACGAGAGCGCCGTGGCCAAGGAGATCCAGCGCTTCGCGGACGCCGGAGCCACCGAGCTCCTGTTCTGCCCGGTCGGTACGCCGGAGGAGCAAGCGCGCACGATCGCCTTCGTGCACGACTACGCCGGCCGCTAGTCGGGGAGTTGGCGGGTGGCGACCAGGCGGTGGGCCACGTCCCGGAGCTTGATGTTGCGGTCCTGGGAGTAGCGGCGGAGTACGGCGAACGCCTGGTCGCTGTCGATGTCGAAGCGTTCCATCAGGATGCCCTGGGCCTGGCCGACCAGCTTGCGGGCGTCGATCGCGTGCCAGAGCGTGGCCTCCTGCCGGGCGTTGGCCAACGCGACAGAGGCGTGCCGGGCGAGGATGTGGGCGACCGCGTCGTCGTCCGGCTCGAAGGCATAAGGCTCGGTGTTGAACAGTTGCAGCACGCCGAGCGTGCTCCCGCTGGCGGCCAGCCGGACGCTGAGCGAGCTGCGCAACCCGAGGGCCGCTACCTTGGCCGACCAGTCCGGATAGCGCACGTCACCCATGGTGTCCGGCACCAGCACGGTGTCCCGCGCCGCGATCACGTCCAGCGACGGGCCCGCGCCGCACTCCAGCTGCAGCTGATCCGACTTCTCGACCACCGGATCCGTGACGGCGACGGTCTCCAGCTTCGCGCCACGATGTGAGAGGGCAACACCGGCATGGGTGCAGCTGACCGCCTGCAGGGCGAACTGCAGCACGGCCTCAACCGTCTCCTCGACACCGGGCTCCTCGTGCAGCTCGATCGCCAGCCTCGCGAAGACGTCGGCGACCGACGCGTCGTCATCGTCCACACCGACACTTTACGACGCGACTGCGGCCCCGACGAGACGGTCAGCGTTCGCCCGAACACGCTCTCGCCAGTCGCCGGACCGAGCGTCCAGGACCGCGAGCTGCCGGCTGACCGCCTCGTCCGGCGTGAAGCAGTAGTCACTCCCGTACAGCGCCCGATCCCCCACGACCGCATCCGGCGTACCGGCGACGTCGTACCAGAGGTTGTCCAGCTGCGGTGTGACGCCGGGCAGGCTGTCGGGGGCGAAGGTACGGCGGAAGTGGTCGAGCCGACCGCCGAGCAGCGGCAGCACGCCGGCCTGCGCGACGACGAACTGGATGTCCGGGTACCGCGTGAAGATCCCGGTCAACGCCAGATCGGCAACCGCCCGGCCGCTGTCGAACAGGAACTCGAGCATCGGCCGCGGCCGGTCCAGTGCGACCTGACGCCACTGCGGCGGCGACGTCGGATGCAACAGCACCACGGCCGACTTGTCGTTCAACGCCCGCCATAGCGGCTCCCACGACGGCTCACCCGGATACAGCCCACCCGCATTGCTCATCAGTACGACGCCATCCGCGTGCAACACGTCGTACGCGTACTCCAACTCAACCAGCGCACCTTCCACGTCCGGCAACGGCAGACTGGCGAAGAACCCGAACCGCCCGGGGTGGTCGCGACCGAGCTCGGCCGCGCTCTCGTTGACCCGCCGCGCGAGCACCTGGGCCCGGAAGTCGTCACCGAAGTGCACACCGGGCGAGGAGACGGACAGCAACGCGGTGGCGATCTCGTTCCGGTCCATCAGATCCAGGTGCTTGTGGACGGTCCACGCGGGCCAGCCGGGCATCCCGTCCGGACGGAGATGCCCGGCCCGTTCCGCCGCCGCGACGTACTCCGGCAGCAGGAAGTGCGAGTGGACGTCGATCAAGCTGGTCATGCCGCCGGGTGGAGCAGGTCCTCGAGGCCGATCCGGCGGAGGAGTTCGGTGCGGACCCGGTCGGCCACCGCGTTCACCACGGCCGCCCCGTCGTCGGACGGGTCGATGTGCACCCGGAACGGCCGCCGGCCCTTCTCGGTGTCGACCACGGTCACGATCGCCTTCGCCACCTCGGCCACGTCGGCCCACTCCGGTTCGAGCTCGGCGAGCTTCTGGCTGACTTGTTCCATCAGGCCGGCGTACTTCGTCTCGTACGCCGCGACCACGTCCGCGTCGTCCGGCGAACCGCTGTGCGCGAAGTGGTTGGTCCCGTGGGTGAACGCACCCGGCACGACGATCGTGGACTCGATCCCGAACCGCGCAACCTCCAGCGCGTAGCTCTGCGCCAGTGCGTCCATCGCAGCCTTCGCCGCGAAGTACGGAGCCAGGTACGGCGGGGTGCCGCCGCGCGTGCTCGAGCTGCCGACCCAGAGCAGCAACCCGTCCTGCTGCTCGCGCAGCTTCGGCAGCGCTGCCCGGTTCAGCCGTTGCGTGCCCAGCACGTTGGTGTCGTACAGCTCGGCGAGCTGCTCGGGCGTGAACGCCTCGGCCGGCCCGGTGACCATGTGCCCGGCGTTGTGCATCAGTACGTCGAGGTGCCCCTGCTCGCTGATCACGGTGTCGACGGCCTGCTGGGCGGAGGCGTCCGAGCTGATGTCGAGCTCGACGGCGCGGAGGTCGACCTGGTGCTCGGTCGCGTACTGCTTGGCGTCGGCCGCGGCGGCCGCGTTCCGGCCGGCGAGGTCGCGCATCCCGGCGTACACGATGTGACCGGCGTCGGCGAGGGCCCGGGCGGTGAGGGCGCCGAAACCGCTGGACGCGCCGCTGATCAGAACTGTCCTGCTCATGATGCCGAACCTCCGTTGGCGTAGATGACCTGACCGTTGATCCAGCGGGCCGGACCGGCCAGGAAGGCGATGATCTCGGCGATGTCGGACGGCTGCCCGAGGCGCTCCAGCGGCGGCTCGGCGGCGATCCGGTCGATCAGCTCCTGCGACTTGCCCTCGAAGAACAGGGCGGTCGCGGTCGGGCCGGGGGCGACGGTGTTGACGGTGATGTCGCGGCCGCGCAGCTCGCGGGCCAGGATCAGCGTGATCGCCTCGACGCCGCCTTTGGTGGCGGAGTAGGCGGAGTAGGCCGGCCGGGCCAGCTTGGTCAGGGAGCTGGAGACGTTCACGATCGCGCCGCCGCCGCGGACCCGCCGGACCGCCTGCTGGTCGACCACGAAGGTGCCGCGCAGGTTGGTGCGTACGACGCGGTCGAACACATCGAGGTCGAGATCGGCCAGCGGCGCCAGCGGCATGATGCCGGCCGCGTTCACGACCACGTCGATCCCGCCGAACTCCTGCTCGGCCCGGTCGAACAACGCCGCCACCGCGGTCTCGTCGGCGACGTCGGCCTGGACCGCGATCGCCCGGCCGCCGGCCTGCTCGACCTCCTTGACGGCTTCCTCGGCCGCGGCCTGGTTACCGGCGTACCCGATCACCACCGCGTAGCCGTCCTGGCCCAGCCGGGTCGCGGCCTGGCGGCCGATTCCGCTCGAACCGCCGGTCACGATCGCGACCCGGTCGGTGGTGTTGTTCTCGGTCATCGCTCTGCTCCTTCAAGTCTTCGGTTTCGTGCTGACACCAAAGATCTTGCTGCGGGCGATGCATCAAGTCCAACGACTCAAGTCGATAGGTAAATCAATTCTGTTGATCCAAGTCGCTACCGCGTTCGGTGCCCGGCGGATGCTGGAGGTGGGTGCTGACCAGGCCGAGCAGAGCCCGGAGCGCGGCGGACGGTTTCCGCTTCCGCAGCGTGGCCAGGTAGAGCGACCAGCGGAACGACTCCGCCGAGATCGGTACGACCCGGATCGAGTCGATCGCGGCGACGGCGTACTCGGGCAGGATGCCGAGACCCACCCCATGGGCGACGAACTGGACGCCGCCCTCGATGCCGAGCGCCTCGACCACCACCTGCCGTTCGATCCCGGCCGCCTCGAACTTCTGGTCGATCAGGGTCCGGGTCCCGGACCCGGGCGGGAAGTCGACGAACGCCTCGTCGGCGAGGTCGGTCAGTGTCACCGATCGCCGCCGGGCCAGCCGATGCCCGACCGGCACCGCGAGCACCTGCGGGACCCGGAGCAGCTCCCACGTGGTCAGGTCGCGCGGCGCGCTGCCGGCCGCGATGCCGAGGAAGCCGCAGTCGATGTCGCCGTTGCGCAGTCCGGCGATCACGCCGGCCGACCCCTCGGCCTCGGCCCGCAGTTGCAGCTCGACGTTCGGGTATCGCCGCCGGAACTCACCGGCCGCCGCCGGCAGGTCGACCAATCCGAGGCCCGGGAGCAGCCCGACCCGGACGGAGCCGCGCATCCCCGCACCGAGTTCGTCGACCACGTCACGAGCACCCTGGACGGCGTCCATCACCGCCAGCGCTTCCGGCAGCAGCGCCGTACCGGCCTCCGTCAGCACCACCCGCTGCGCGCTGCGTTCGAACAAGGTGACCTTGAGATCGCGTTCCAGCGCGGCGATCGCGGCACTGACCGCGCTCTGGACCACATGCAACCGTCGAGCCGCCAGCGTGAAGCTGCGCTCATGCGCCACCGCCACGAAGTACTCCAGCTGCCGCAACTCCACGGGACGAGGGTACGGAACGAAGGCCTGTCAAAACCGCAGGCTCGGCTCCGACCTGTTCGTGAAAGTCGACGCACAGAGACAGGATGACCATCGTGACGAACCTCCAGGACCAGGTCCAGCACCGCCTCGACGAACTGGCCGGCACCGAGCTCGGCCTGCAAGTGGCCGTCTATCAGCACGGCGAACTCGTCGTCGACGCCGTCGCCGGCACCGGGATCACCTCGGACACCCTCTTCTACAGCGCCTCCACCGGCAAAGGCGCGACGGCGACGGTGGCCAACGCCCTGGTCGACCGCGGCATCCTCGAGTACGACGCTCCGATCGCGGACAGCTGGCCCGAGTTCGCCGCGCAGGGCAAGGAGAAGGCGACCTTGCGGCATGTCCTGACCCATTCGGTCGGCCTGCCGGCGCTCGCGCCCGACACGACGGTCGAGGATCTGCACGACTGGACGAAGATCACGTCGTACCTGGCCGCGGCCGAACCGTGGTGGGAGCCGGGCACGAAGATGACGTACCACGCCGAGACGTTCGGCTACCTGGTCGGCGAGATCGTCCGCCGAGCGACCGGCCGGACGATCTCCGAGGTACTGCGTGAGGTCGCAGAGCCGCTCGGGATCGCGGACGAGGTGTACTTCAGCGTGCCGCCGGAGCAGCAGGACCGGGTTGTCACGTTGGTCGAGCCGGACGGGATCGAGGACACGGTCGCGATGCCGGCCGGGATGTTCGCCAAGGTCACGCCGCCCGCGATCATGCCGCGAGCCGCGATCTGCAACAGCCCGGAACACCTCGCCGCCGAGACACCATCCGCCGGGGTCTTGAGTGCTCGCGGTATCGCCAAGCTGTACGCCGCTCTGATCGGCGAGGTCGACGGTGTGCGGCTGATCCGGCCGGAGCGGGTCGCCGAGATCACCGGACCGGTGTTCACCGGGAAGGACGAACTGCTGGGCAACGACGCGTCGATGGCGATGGGCTACGGGATCGGGCGGCTCGGATCCTCGGGCCAGGAGAGCCCGACGACGATCGGGATGCCGGGCATGGGCGGGAGTGCCGCCTGGGCGGACACGCGGTCAGGCGTCACGTTCGCCCTCACCAGGAGGTTGTTCGATCCGGCTCAGTCGGATTCGGCGGTCGAGATCGGCAACCTGGTTGCGAAATCTCTCTGCTGAAAACCTTTGTGTGTAAGGGCTTTCCGCGCGACTCAGGAACTGCGGACGGACTGCTGGTCGACCCAGACCAGGTGGCCGTGGTGGCTGACGAGAACCTCGTCGGCACCGGCCGCGCCGGTCCTGCGACCGACTTCCTGACCTGCGATCCAACGCCCGCCGATGCGGACCTGAACGGCAACCGGCCGGGCCGGAGAGGTGGCTACAGACATGGCATCTGACTTCTGGACAGGGGCGGTCACGGGATGGCGGCGTACTGCGCTGGGGTGGTGCTGAAGCTCGGTCATCGTCGCCCTCGCAGGGACACGGCAGCCAACATCTGGGGGCTGGCTACTCAACCAAAGGCCACCCTACAACCGCCACATGACGCAGCGTTAGCGATAACTCGAATTGACCGGGAACCAGAGACAGCTAGTCGCGCGGGGGCAGTTGCTGCAGGGCCCAGGTGTTGCCGTCGGGGTCGCTGAAGAAGGTGAAGATGCCCCACGGGAACTCCTGCAGGTCCGACACCTCGACCCCGCGGCCGGCGAGTTCGGCGCGGGCCGCGGCGACGTCGGGTACGACGATCTGCAGGCCCCGGACCGACCCGGGCTCAGCCTGTGGCATCCCCGACCCGATGGCGATCGAGCAGGCCGACCCGGGCGGGGTCAGCTGAACGAATCTCAGTTCTTCGGTCACCCGGTGATCGTGGTCGGCGTTGAAGCCCACCTTCTCCGTGTAGAACGCCTTGGCGCGATCCACGTCCGACACCGGTACCGACACCAGCTCCAGCTTCCAGTCCATGGCAGCAACCTACTGCCTGGCCCACCCCGGATGCTTAAGCCGCGAATCGTTGGGGTAGATATCTCTCAGCAACAAGCTCTGACCGCGGTCCAGACATGTGCCGCGCCGTGACTCAACGTCGCGAGGTCAGCAAAAATGGTCACCGTACTAACCCGTAGTTCCGTCGAAGAACAGCGCAGCACCGATCCGAAGCAGCGCAGAGACAAGACGACCCGGACCCTTCTGAGCCGGCGGGCCGCCACGACGGACGACACTCTCCGGCAGTCCCTCCTGGACGAGGCGATCGAACTCAACCTGAGCGTCGCTCACAGCATCGCCACCCGGTTCCGCGGCCGCGGCGTCGAGCCCGAGGACCTGGACCAGGTCGCGTACCTGGGTCTGGTCAAGGCCGCCCGCAGCTACGACCCGAGCACCGAGACACCGTTCCTGGCGTACGCCGTACCGACGATCCGGGGTGAGGTGAAACGGTACTTCCGCGACTGCTCGTGGACGGTCCGGATCCCCCGTCGCCTGCAGGAGCTGCAGGGATCGATCGCGTCGGTCCGCCCCCGGCTGGTCCAGGACCTGCGCCGCGAGCCCACCCTCGAGGAGCTGGCCGCCGAAATAGGGGCCGAGGTCAACGAAGTGGAGGCCGCCCTGGCCGCTGACGGCTGCTTCTCCGTGCTGTCGCTGGACCGCCCGGTCGACGACGACTCGAGCGCCAACCTGGCCGACACGATCGCGGACTCCGACGACTCCGCGTTCGAGCGGACCGAGGCGGTCGCCGTCCTCGAGCCGGTGCTCAGCGAGCTGGAACCGCGCGAGCGTAGGATTCTGGAACTGCGTTTCGTCGAAGGACACACCCAGGCCGATATCGGCGCCGAGATCGGAGTGAGCCAGATGCAGGTCTCCCGGCTGCTCCGCGGCATCCTCGACCGGCTGCGTGATCGCATCGAACCACCCGCGGCAGCTGCCGCTTGACGGCCAAGCCGATCTTCGTGGTGCAGCTGCATGATGCCCGGCGGCTGCACTACGACGTTCGGCTGGAGGTGGACGGCGTACTGAAGTCCTGGGCGGTCCCGCGCGGGCCGTCCCTGGACCCGACCGTGAAGCGGCTCGCGGTCTTCACCACGGATCACGACCTGGAGTACGCCTCCTACGAGGGCGTGATCGCGGACAGTCAGTACGGCAGCGGCGCCGTGATCGTGTGGGATGCCGGCATCTACTCCAACCTCACCCGCGACGATCGCCACCAGCCGGTCGATCCGGCGGTGGCGATCGAGCGCGGCCACTTCAAGGTGCACCTGCACGGCGTGAAGCTGAACGGTGCCTGGGCCTTCACCAGGACCGGGGAGGACTGGTTGCTGGTCAAGGTCCGTGACGCCGCCGCCGATCCGGACCTCGACCTGACCGTCACCGAGCCGCGCTCGGTGCTCAGCGGCCTGACCATCGAGGACATGGCCGCCTCCTAGAGGTTGCCGGCGGCAACCTACCAGGCGTTGAGGTGGAGGACCTCGTCCAGCGGCTGGCGCGGAGCCGGTTTGAAGTCGGTCCCGATCGTGTACGCGGTCGGGATCAGCACCGTCTGCCGCATCTCCTCGGGCAGGCCGAGCAGTTCGCCGACCTCCTGCTCGTACCTCATGTGCAGGGTGGTCCACGCCGTACCGAGGCCGCGGGCGCGCGCGGCCAGCATGTAGCTCCAGGCGGACGGCAGGATCGAGCCCCACAGGCCGGCCTGGTTCCCGGCCGGCAGCGACCGCGCTTCGAGGCACGGGATCACGAGCACCGGGACCTGACCCATCCGCTCGCCCAGGTAGGCCACGCTGTCACCGATCCGGCGCTGCACCGGCCCGCGGACCGGGTCGTCGGAGAACAGCTTCCCGGCCGCACCGGAGCCGGCCAGATACTTCTCGACCGCGAGCCGGTAGTACTCCCCGATCGCCGCCCGCTTCTCCGCATCCGTGATCACCAGCCAGTGCCACGTCTGCCGGTTGCTCCCGGAAGGAGCCTGCACGGCGATCTCGATGCATTCGCGGATCAGCTCGAGCGGGACCGGCTTGTCCAGGTCCAGCCGCTTGCGGACCGTGCGGGTGGTGGTGAGCAGTTCGTCAGGCGACAGGTCGAGTGTGGTCACCGCTCCACTATCTCAGCAGGTGTAGAGCGAATTGGGGTGCACCTTCTCACAGAAGCGGACGTGCAGGTGGTTGTCGTGCGCGGCCCACTCCGACGTCAGGCCCTCGCTGATCAGCACCGGGTCGTTGAAGAAGATGATCCGGACGTGACCCGGCGCGGCGGCCCGGATCGCCTGCACCAGTTGGCGAGTGGCGGCCCGGTCGTACGTCGACGACTCCCAGGTGATCCGGCCCGCGGTGCACTGCGCGCTGTCGGTGCGGATCGGCCAGATGTCGATGTCGAGCCCGACCTCGTGGCTGCCGTGGCCGGGGATGTCACCACCGTGCTCGAAGCCGGCATCGCCGTACGGGACCTGGCCTTGGGACGTGCTCGCGAAGGACCGGGCTGCCTGTTCCAGCTGGGCAGTGGCGGCTGACGTTGCCCAGTTGGCCGCCGTACCGTTGCCGTCGGGGTCCTGGTCGCACAGGTTGGCCGCGAAGTCCGGGTAGTCGTAATGCCAGGCGAGGTTGCGCCAGGTGACCGGCCCGACGATTCCGTCCGCGCCGATGCCCGCGTGGGATTGGAAGGCCACGACCGCGTCGCGGACCGCCGTACTGAACACCCCGTCGACCGGCAGGTTGAGCCTGCGCTTGGCGTTCAACTCGACCTGCAACGCCTTCACCGCCGCGTTGTTGTCCCCCGACCGGATCGTCGGCACCAACGCGCCCCAGGTCTGCGGCCCGACGATCCCGTCGGCGCCGAGACCCTTCGCCGTCTGGAACGCCTTGGCGGCGGACGTCGTCGTCGTACCGAACACTCCATCGGCACCCACCGACTGCCCGTGGTGCTGCAGCAAGTACTGGACCGCGAGCACGTCGGCCCCACGATTCCCAGCACTCTGCGTCGGAAAGAACGCATTCGCATACGCCTGCGCCGACGCGGGGAGGCTCATCATCAGCACGACGGCCAGCACGGCAAACACCACACGTCTCATGAGCTCCTCCGGGGCGGGTGAGGCGCACGTGGTAACAAACTAACCTTCACGCGCCGTCATTGGAAAGGCGTGGGATCCCCGGCACCGACGCGGACGACCTCGGGGGCGTCGTCGGAGAAGTCGATGACGGTGGTGGGTTCGGTGCCGCAGTCGCCGGAGTCGACGACGGCGTCGAGCTGGTGGTCGAGGAGTTCCTTGATCTCCCAGCCCTGGGTCATGGGCTCTTCCTCGTCGGGGAGGAGGAGCGTGCTGGAGAGCAGCGGTTCGCCCAGTTCCTCGAGGAGGGCCTGCGTGACCACGTGGTCCGGGATGCGGACGCCGACGGTCTTCTTCTTCGGGTGGAGCAGGCGGCGCGGGACTTCCTTCGTGGCCGGCAGGATGAACGTGTAGCTCCCCGGCGTGGCCGCCTTGATCGAGCGGAACACCGCGTTACTGATGTGCACGAACTGCCCCAACTGCGCGAAGTCCTGGCACATCAGGGTGAAGTGGTGCCGATCGTCCAGGTGCCTGATGGCGCGGATCCGGTCGATCCCCTCCCGGTTTCCGAGCTGACAACCGAGCGCGAAGCAGGAGTCGGTCGGGTACGCGATCAACCCGCCCTCGCGCACCAGGTCCATCACCTGGCCGACCGCCCGCCGCTGCGGATTCTCCGGATGTACGTCGAAATACCTGGCCATAACCGCCGAGCCTAGTGCCCGGCGCGCGACTCACCGCGCCGGGCCGACCGCCGTCGCCGTCACGACCAGGTTGTCCTCGTAGCCGCCGCGCGATGCGTCGTACGCACCGGTGCAGGTGATGAGGACGAGACGATGGTCGACTTTCTGATCGAAGGCACCGCTACGGGTGGCCAGCGCGTCCTTCGGCACCGAGACGACCGAGCTGACCCGGTACGTCGCCGTGTGGCCGGAGCCGTGCAGTACGACGAGCTCGCCCGGCTTGATGCGGAGCAGACGGGCGAAGTAGCCGATCCCGTCGGCCTTGGTGTCGACGTGGCCGGCCAGCACCACCGACCCGAACGGGTCGCCGGCCTGAGCACCGCCGTCCCACCATCCGACGCGATCGCCTTGCTCGGGGACCTTCAGCTCGGCTTTGACCGTGCTGGCGGGCACGACCGGTGCCTTCGCCCCACCCGGCAGCACCACCTGGGCAGGCACGAACCAGATCCGTTGACTCGGCGCCGGCGTACCGATCCGGGCCGGCGGTGCGGACGTCGGATCGTCATGAGTGGCCGGAACGGACGACGGCGTTGGGGTGCCGCCGTCCGCCCCGGGGTCACCGGCTGTCTGCGCTGCGCACCCCTGCAGGCCCGCGCAGCACAGCACCAGTACGAGCAGGAGCTTCCTCAGCGACGGACCACCTTCCGGACCGTCACCACAGCGGCCAGCAAGCCGGCCAGGACGACCACGACCCACAGGCCGGAGGTGGAGCTGTGCGCCTGGTTCAGCCCCGCCGCCTGACCGCCGGTCCCGGTGTTCACCAGCCCGGGTGTCCCCGAACCCGACGCCGGCAACTTGATCGTCCCGAGCGCGACATTCATCGTCTTCGCATTCGGGTTACCGACCGCGAACACCCGGGTCAGATATCCGGCCTGGGCCGGCAGATCCAACGGACCGAGAACAACCGGTGAACTCGCGCCGGCCGGCACGATATCCACCTTGTACGTGGCCGCCGGCACCACTGCCTCGAGCGATTCTCCGTTCGCCACGTTCGCGAACGCGACCTTTCCGTTCACCCGGATGTCGGCCGGTCCGACGGCCGCGTCGTGCGCGACCCGCAGGGCGGCCTTGTCCTTCGGGATGGCGCTCAGCTTGTTCACGTACGACGTCAGCACCGGCGCGCCCGTGGGCGAGACCGGCAGGTGGATCACCGCGTCGACGCTGGCCCCGGACCCGAGCGTCACCTCCCGCTGGATCACGACTTTTCCGCCTTGTTTGGCGGTCACCATTCGCTTGCCCGGGGCAACCGCGAACGGCCCGGCGATCTTCGTCGTCGCCACCCCCGTGGCCACCGTGCGCCCGTCGATGCTGAGGTCGAGCGACTGACCGGGCAGACCCTGGACTACGTACAGGTTCGCCCCCGCGGCGCCCTCGGCCGGTACCGCGAGCAACGCCGGCGCCGCCGCGACGGTCACCACCAGCGTCAGCGCCGTCACACTTCTGGCCGGCACTCTTCGAATTACCGGACCGGGAATTCTCGAAATTCCCTCCAATACTGCCCGGAATGATCCGGACACACTCCGTCTCACCATTTTTGTTGCCCCCTCGGAGTCCCCATGAAAAAATCGGCAGTAATTGCCGTACCCCTCTAATTGCGGCGTATCGTATGCGCAAGTCCGATCCGACCGCCAGAGGAAGAGACCGGATCCGTTGGGGGGCGATGACTCGTGTCGGCAGGCGGTTCTCCGGACAGAGCACCGGCGGCGCGCCAGGAGTTCCTCCCGATGGTGCCATCGGGGGTGGAGGACCTCAGGCGGCGACGGGCTCCGGGGGCACGGTGGCTGGCTACGGCCGCGCTGACTCTGGGGCTCAGCGCGACCGCAGCCTGCTCTCCGGACACGGCCGGTCCGGTCGCGCCCAGCCCCGGGTTGACCGGAAGCGCCCCGAACACCCCGGCCACCACCCCAGCGCCGGGCGACTCCTCCGGTCCCGGCTCCACCAAGCCCGGTATCCGGATGGTCGCCGTACCGCTGCCGGACGGATCGTTCGACATCACCGAGGACGTGATGTTGCCGAGGGCGACGAACATCCTGCAGGTCCAGCTGCCCAACTCCGGTGCGGAGCTGCCCGGGATGATGACCAAGACGTCGCCGATCGCGACCAACCTGCAGATGCAGGCGAACGGCGTGCCGATCCCGCTGGCGAGCTCCAGTGTCACCAACACGACGGACGTGCCGCTGACCACCGCGGCCACGAACCTCCGTCTGACCTACCGCCTGTCCGGTTCGACGGTACGGCGTACGGAGTCGAAACCGGAGCGGGCCGCATCGGCCATCAGGCCGCTCACCGCGATCGCCGAGAGCGGACTGCCGACCAACCTGACCGTCACCGGCGGCGAGTTGCTCAACGCGGTCTGCCCGCTGCTGACCGAAACCCGCTGCGCGGTCGGCAATCCGCCGGCGCTGTCGGTCCTGCAGGGCATCCCTGCCGACAAGGCACTCGTCGTTCTCCAACTGGACCTTCCACAGCCCCAGTAACCGCCTAATGTGAGTCCATGACGGACGACTGGATCAGGTTCGGGACCAGCCGGGCCAGGTGGGTGCTCGCGGCCACGGCTCTCGGGTCCGGGATGGCCTTCCTCGACGGAACCGTCGTGAATGTCGCGTTGCCGGCGATGGGCGAGGAGTTCGACGCCGAGGTGGCCGGCCTGCAGTGGATCGTCAACGCGTACATGTTGCCGCTCGCCGCCCTGATCCTGCTCAGCGGTTCACTCGGGGACCGGCTCGGCCGGCGACGGGTGTTCGTCGTCGGGGTGATCTGGTTCGCGATCGCATCGGTGATCTGCACGGTGGCGCCGAGCATCGAGGTGATGATCGCGGGCCGGGTGCTGCAGGGCATCGGCGGCGCGCTGCTCACCCCGGGCAGCCTGGCCATCCTGCAGGCGTCCTTCGCACCGTCGGAGCGCGGCAAGGCGGTCGGTGCCTGGTCCGGACTGACCTCGGTCGCCGCGGCGGTCGGACCGTTCGTCGGTGGCACCCTGATCGACAGCGGGTCCTGGCGACTGATCTTCCTGCTCAACATCCCGATCGCGCTGGTGACCGTCCTCATCACTCTGCGCCACGTGCCGGAGACCCGCGACGAGACCGCGACCGGCAAGCTCGACCTCGCCGGCGCGGTGCTCGCGACCCTCGGCCTCGCCGGCCTCACCTTCGGGCTGATCCATGCCGGCGACGGCGGGTTCAGCGATCCCCTGGTGCTGGCCTCGCTGGCGGTCGGGGTGGTCGCGCTCGCGGCGTTCGTGGAGGTCGAGCGCCGCAGTTCGCACCCGATGCTGCCACCCGGCATCTTCGCCAACATCCGCTTCACCGGCGCGAACCTGGTCACGATCGCCGTGTACGGCGGCCTCGGTACGGCGACCTTCCTCCTCGTCGTGTACCTCCAGACCGTGCTCGGGTACTCCGCCCTGTGGGCCGGAGCCGCCCTGCTGCCGATGACCTTGCTGATGCTCGCGCTGTCCGGGTACTCCGGCGGGCTCGCGGACCGGATCGGCGCCCGGATCCCGATGACGGTCGGACCGCTGCTGATGGGCGCGGGCTTCCTGCTGATGCTGCGGATCGAGCCGGGCGTGAGCTACGTCAACGCGGTGCTGCCGGCAGTCGTCGTCCTCGGGCTCGGGCTGGTCGCGACGGTCGCGCCGCTGACCGCGACCGTGCTGGGGTCGGTCGAGGACCACCACGCCGGGATCGCGTCCGGCGTGAACAACGCGATCGCCCGGTCAGCGCAACTGATGGCGGTCGCGGCGATCCCGATCGCGGCCGGCATCACCGGTGACAGCTACCGCGATCCCGTTGCCTTCAGCAATGGATTTGCCAACGCACTGTGGATCTCGGCCGCCCTGGCCGCCGCGGGCGCCGTACTGGCCTGGGTCACCTTGGCCGACCGCGATGCGCAACCAGTGGATGTCCACCACCATCCACACTGCGCCCTGGCGGCCCCGCCGTACGCCCACAGCCGCGAGTCCTGACGGCTGTCGTCCTTCAGCAGTTCGGCAGGTCGCGGCCGTTGTTGTCCTTGGCTTCGTCGTTGCCCCAGCGGGAGAGGTAGTACGCCGACACCCACTGGTTCGCCGGGCCTACATCGAGGTCCGTCTTCATCCACCAGTGGTTGTACGCCGTACCGACCCGGACCTCGGGACCCCAGACCTTGCAGAAGACGTAGTTGGTGCCCGCGTAGAGCGTGCCCGTCTGCGTTCCACCCGGAGTGCTGTGACCGGGTGCGTTCGCGAAGGTGTCGACCCAGAACTTCCCGTCGCCGGTACCGCAGTTGGCACTGGTCTCGAAGTGCTGGTTGTACGACCAGGTGAGCGGCACCGCGTGGCCGTTGAACCACGCCTGCTGGACGACGCCGTTGAGCTTCTGTTCGAAGTGCAGGTGCGGTCCGGTGCTGTCGCCGGTGTTGCCGACGATGCCGATCTGCCGGCCCTGGGCTACTACGTTGCCGACGGCAACATCACGGCGATCCATGTGCAGGTACCGGGTCTGCCAGCCGCCACCGTGGTCGATGACGACCATGTGACCGCCGCTGGACGACAGCAGCGACGCACTGACGGTGCCGCCGGCCGACGCGAGGACCGGCGTACCGCGGGTGGCTCCGCTCGGCGAGACCATGTCGAGCATCCACTGGCTGGCGTGACCGCTGTGGGTCGCGGTGGTCCAGCGAAGACCGCACGGGATCGGCATCTGGAAGCCGGGCGCGGCCATGGCAGGGGTCTGCACGCCGATCAGGCCGGCGGCGACGAGAGTTGCGAGCAGCAACAAGTGGACGATGCGCTTCAGGTTCATGGGGGCGGCTCCCTATCACGCGATCTGTTGCGGCTCAGGGTAACGCCGCGGCGCGGTTTCACCAGGCCTTTCGATGTCCGCCGAAATGTCAGCGCAGCGCGAGATAGTGCTTGCGTACGTCGGGTGCCAGCCGCTCGATCGCGTAGCGGAGCATCGTCCTCGGCATCACCGTCGCGTGCCGGTCCAGGAACGCCAGCAGTTCGGCCTCCGAGACCCGTTTGCCGGCCTCGCGCAGCATCCACCCGGACGCCTTGTGGATCAGGTCCTCCCGGTCGTCGAGCACCAACGCGGACAGCGCGTACGTGTCCGCGGTCTCACCGCGCCTGATGAAGCAATGGGTCGCAACCAGCGCGATCCGCCGTTCCCACAGCGACGACGACCGGACCAGGGTGTAGAGGTCGTCTCGCGGCTTGTCGAGCAGGTATCCGCCCACGATCTCCGCGGTGCTGCAGTCGACCAGGTCCCAGTTGTTGATGTACGCCGTACTGCGCAGATACAGCTCGTAGATCGCGGTGAGCTCTGCCGGGTTCGCCGTACGCGGTTTGAGACTGCGGGTCGCGCGATCGGCGAGCAGACAGAGGACGGCCATCCGGTGCTCGTGGATCGGGCTCTTCAACGCCTGCTCGAGCTCGGTCAACGGGAGGTCCGCGCGCAAGTAGGGCTTGAGCAGGCCGCGGATGGTGGAGAGCTTCACGCCGATCAGCTGATCGCCGTGACCGTAGCCGCCTTCCTGGAGCTGGAAGTAGCCCGCGAGGAACTCAGCCACGGCCGGGTCGGCCGCCGCATCGATGTCGGCGAGCAGGTCTGCAGTGGTCAGATCAGCAGTCCTCCGGTGGCACGCAGGTTCTCACCGGTGAGCCAGCGACTGTCCGGGCCGGCCAGGAACGCGACCACGTCGGCGACGTCCGCCGGTTCGCCGACCCGGCGAAGCGCGGTGATGTCGACCAGCCTGGCCTCGATGTCCGGTGGGTTCGAGCCGCGGAACATGTCGGTGTCGGTCGCGCCCGGGGACACCGCGTTCACGGTGATGCCGCGGTCGCCGTACTCGCGGGCCGCGACCTTGACGAACTGCTCGAGCGCGGCCTTGCTCGCGGCGTACAGCGAGACCCCCGGACCGGGCACGACCGTGTTCAGCGTCGACAGCGCGATGATCCGGCCGCCGTCCGGGAGGACCCGGCCGGCCTGCTGGATGGCGAAGTACGGGCCCTTCACGTTGGTCGCGAACAGCTGGTCGAAGTCGTCCGCGGTGACGCCGTCGATCGGCTTCACCAGGGACTCGGCCGCGTTGCAGACGAGGATGTCGAGCGTCCCGGTCGGCTCCGCAGCCTGTTCGAAGAGCTCGGGGATGCCGGCCAGGTCCGACTGGTCCGCCTGCACCGCGATCGCCTGGCCGCCGGCTGCCTTCACCTCGTCGACCACATCGGCTGCCGCGGCCTCGCTCGACACGTAGGTGAAGGTGACCACGGCACCATCGGCGGCCAGGCGCCGTACGATCGCCGCGCCGATCCCGCGCGAGCCGCCGGTGACGAGGGCCGCCTTGCCGTCGAGGACGCCCATCACAACCCCTTCTGCAGTTGCCGCATCGTCGCGATCTCCTTCGTCTGGGTGACGCCGACCTCCTGGGCCAGCTCCCCGATCTGAGGGTCCGTCCCCTTGTCTATCACCGTGCCGCTCATCGTGACCGCACCCTGGTGGTGCTTGATCATCAGGGTCAGGAAGAGCCGGTCGAACGCCTTGCCCCGTGCCTTCTCCAAGGTGGTCAGCTCGTCCGGCGTGGCCATGCCGGGCATGTTGCTGTGGTCCATGTGGTCGACGTGGGTCAGGTCGGGCGGGGTCTGGCCGCGGGCGGTCAGCAGCTGCCGCATCGCCTCGATCTCCGGCTGCTGGCCGACCCGGATCCGCTCGGCCAGCGATTTGACCTTGGCGTTCTCCGCCGACGTCTTGGCGTAGCCGGCCATCTTCAGGGCCTGGGAGTGGTGGACCATCATGTCGGCCAGGAACGTGACGTCGTCGGGGTCCGCATTGCTCGCCTGGCCGGGCACGGCCGACAAGGTCTGGTTCGGTCCGCCCGGCGTACCGGGGACGATCACCGGTGGCTGCGAGGCGGGCGGTTCGGCGGCGGGTTCCGTCGTACTGCATCCGGCTACTACGGCAACCAGCGCGGCGGCGGCCCCTGCCCGACTGATCCTCACGGCCTCACTCCTTGTGTCAGATCGCTTCCATAACGTGTGTATCACGCTTAGGCTGGGGACCGAGGAAAACCGAAGAAGGGACCCAGGCATGCGCCGCCCCCGCACGCTCGTCCGTCTTGGCCTGACGGTTGCTCTGCTCACCGGTCTCGCCGGAACGGCCTCGGCCGGCCCGCCCGACACCGGCGCCACCAAGAGCGACAACATCACGCATCTGGCCAGTGTGCCGATGACCGGTCCGCTGACCGGCGGCGTGAACACCGACATCGCGTTCGCCGGCAAGAAGGCGTACGTCGGCAACTACGCCGGCTTCGCCATCTACGACGTCGGCGATCCCGCGAACCCGCGGATGATCAGCCAGGTGGCCTGCCCCGGCAGCCAGAACGACATCAGCGTGTACGGCGGCCTGCTGTTCCTCAGCACCGACCAGTCCCGCAGCGACAGCTCGTGCCAGAGCGTGCCGCAGTCGCCGAAGATCAAGGAGTCGTGGGAGGGCATCAAGATCTTCGACGTCCGCGACCCGGCCAATCCCCGGTACGTCGCCGCCGTCGAGACCAAGTGCGGTTCGCACACGCACACCCTGATCCCGGAGCCGGCAAAGCGATCCGTCTACATCTACAACTCGTCGTACTTCCCGGACGCCACGTACCCGGACTGCCTGCCGCCGAACGACCGGATCGACATCATCAAGGTGCCGCTGCGGGACCCGGCCAAGGCCGCCGTGGTGGCGTCGCCGGTGCTGTTCCCGGACGGCGGGTTCCCGGGCAGCGAGACCGGCTACGAGACGAGCGGGTGTCACGACATCACCGCCTTCCCGGCCCGCAAGATCGCGGCCGCGGCGTGCATGGGTGACGGGGTCCTGCTCGACATCTCCCGGCCGGCCGCGCCGCGCGTGATCGACCGGGTCCAGGACGCGACGAACTTCTCCTTCTGGCACGGCGCGACGTTCAACGGCGACGGCACCAAGGTCGTCTTCATGGACGAGCTCGGCGGCGGTGGCGGCGCCGAGTGCAACGAGGTGGTCGGGCCGGACAAGGGCGCGACCGCGGTCTTCGACATCAAGCACCGGAAGCTGAACTTCCGCAGCTACTACAAGATCCCGCGGCACCAGGCCGAGGGCGAGAACTGTGTCTCGCACAACGGTTCGCTGATCCCGGTCCGCGGTCGCGACATCATGGTGCAGGCGTGGTACCAGGGCGGCTTCTCGGTCTGGGACTTCACCGACTCGGCCAACCCCCAGGAGATCGGGTACTTCGACCGGCCGCCGCGACAGCCGGCCTCGTTCGGCGGATACTGGTCCGTCTATTACTACAACGGCACGATCTACGGCACCGAGTCGGTGACCGCGTTCGACACGTTCAAGATCTCCGACAAACGGACGGACTCGGCCGAGCGGGTCGAACTGTCCGAGCTCAACGTCCAGACCCAACCGGCCTTCTGGAGATGATTCCTGCGTTTGGCCAAGGGAAACGCCTCCAGCTGGTAGCGCTTACATCCCTGGTTGGATCACGCTCCGAGGTCATCCCACTCAGACCCGTTGTGACGCCTGCGCGTTGGGGCATACGGTGAGAGCAGGGCAGTTCCACTCCGCCAGGACCGACCGGCGTTCGCGGAACCACCCGGGGGAGAGACCGGCGTGACAAGCCACCCTGAGCCGCGGGACGGCGAGATGATCAAAACCACATTCGACGCAAAGACCGAGCAGCTGGAACCCGGCGTACTGCTGGTCCGGCTGTCCGGCGAGATCGACATCGCGACCACCGACTTCGCCGCAGAGTCGATTCGTGCCGCGGTGGCACCGCCGGCCGGCCTGGTCCTGATCGACGTCTCCGCTGTCACGTTCTGTAGCTCCGCAGGTCTCGGCAATCTGGTCGAGGCCCGCAACCTGGCCGGCCGGCACAACATCACGCTGGCCCTGGTCGGCGTCGGCCGGCCGGTCGACCGGCCGCTGGCCGTCACCGGACTCGGCGGCCAGTTCCGCATCTACTCCACCGTCGCCGAGGCGCTCGCCTCACTCTGACCCTTTCGGCTTCGCCGTACAGCTTTCGGTTCTCGACCGGGGAATGCGATAGCGTCCGGTGGTCCC
Source organism: uncultured Actinomycetota bacterium (assembly GCA_963748245.1). Taxonomy (GTDB): domain Bacteria; phylum Actinomycetota; class Actinomycetes; order Propionibacteriales; family Kribbellaceae; genus Kribbella. The sequence continues at coordinate 161,159 of CAVVIA010000002.1, forward strand.
CCGAAGAAGGAAAGTCATGGGTGAGCTGAGCAAGATCGTCGTCGTCGTACCGACCTACAACGAGCGGGAGAACCTGCCCGTGCTGGCCGGGCTACTGTCCGACCTGAACCTGCCGGGCCTGCAGATGCTCGTGGTCGACGACAACTCCCCCGACGGTACCGGCGACGTGGCCGACGAGCTGGCGAAGGCGTCGCCCGAGACCGTCGGCGTACTGCACCGGACCGAGAAGAACGGCCTCGGCCGCGCGTACATCGCCGGCATCAGCCGCGCGCTGGACGAAGGCGCGGACATCGTCATCCAGATGGACGCGGACCTGTCCCACCCGGCCTCGGTGATCCCGATCATGGTCGAGACGCTGCGGACCACGGACGCCGGCGTCGTGATCGGATCGCGGTACGTCGAAGGCGGCTCCGCGGCCGCGGAGTGGGGCTGGCACCGCCGGGCCCTGTCCGCCTGGGCCAACTTCTACGTGAACGCGATCCTGCGCCTGCACGTGAAGGACGCCACCGCCGGGTTCAAGGCCTGGAAGGCCGACACGCTGCGGTGGATCGACGTCACCACGATCGCGAGCAACGGGTACTCGTTCCAGGTCGAGATGAACCACCGCACAGTCCGCCGCGGACTGCGGATCGCGGAGGTCCCGATCCGGTTCGAGGAGCGTACGGCGGGTGCCTCGAAGATGAGCCTCAAGGTCCAGCTCGAGTCCGCGCTGATGCCCTGGAAGCTGCTGTTCCGGCGCTCCTGACGGGTCTAGCCGTACCCCAGTTCGTGCAGCCGCGCGTCGTCGATGCCGAAGTGGTGCGCGATCTCGTGCACCACCGTGATGTTCACCTCATCGACGACGTCCTCGACGGTGTCGCAGATCGCCAGCGTCGGATTGCGATAGATCGTGATCCGGTCCGGCAGGACGCCGCCGTAGTAGTGCCCGCGCTCGGTCAGCGGGATGCCCTCGTAGATCCCGAGCAGCTGCGGATCGCCCGCCGGCGGCTCGTCCTCGACGAAGATCGCCACGTTGTCGATCAGCGCCGCCAGCTCCTGCGGCACCTCGTCCAGCGCCTCCGACACCAGCACCTCGAAGTCCGCCCGACTCATCTCGATCACACCGCCAGCGTAGGCAGATCAGGGTCCCGGTATCTCGTTTTGGAAGCTGGCCGAGTCTCCTCTATGCTTACGGCTGTCCCTGGAGCTTCGGCTCCCGCGGGTCCGAGTCCCCATCGTCTAGTGGCCTAGGACGCTGCCCTTTCAAGGCGGTAACGCGGGTTCGAATCCCGTTGGGGATACGGTCGAAAGACCGGTGTCAGAACCACCTCGGAGATGCTGTAGGATCATCGAGAAATCTGGCCCAGTGGCGCAGTTGGTTAGCGTGCCGCCCTGTCACGGCGGAGGTCGCGGGTTCGAGTCCCGTCTGGGTCGCCAGGAGAAGGCGGCGGTGTCAAACACCGCCGCCCTATTTTCTCCTCCGGTCAGGTAGCTCAGCTGGTAGAGCGTCCGCCTGAAAAGCGGAAGGTCGGCGGTTCGAGACCGCCCCTGACCACCCTTCTGACCTGCAGGTTTGTGGTTTCTGCCACCGCTCTTGAGCCCAGGACTGTAGCAACGGACCCTTCTGTGGGGGCGGACGGTCTAGATGTAGGCACCTTAGGTACAGCCATCGCGTCGGCGGATCAGGTTCCGATCGAGTCACCGTGATCCCCACAACCAACTGTCTATTGGCTTCCGTCCACATGACACGGACCTCAACATCGCTTGTGCCTGTTTCGCTCGGTATCCCGCGCTCTTCCCAAGGTCTCCTCGCTGCGCGACGCTCTTTGGAGTGGCACCAACTGGGAGGGGGCTGGGCGGTGGACGGTAAGGCTGTTGGCTTGGCGGAGGCGATCGAGCAGGTACGCGCAGAATTGGAACAGGCTCGGGAGACCGGTGCAGACAAGGACCTACGGTTCCGCCTCGGGGAAGTGCAACTCGACTTCGCCGTCGAACTGTCCAAGGAAGGCGGGGCCGATGCTGGGGTGAGGCTGTGGGTTGTCTCGGTCGGCGCGTCCGGCTCCGCCTCGACAACGCGCACGCACACAGTGGCGGTCAAGATGATTCCGCAACTAAAGGGATCTGATGGACGCTACGAGGACGCATACGTCGGCGACGAGGTAAGCGCACGCCCTCCTGCCCCACACCCCACCCGGTGAGTCGACTCGTCTGGCGGGCTTGGGATGGGTGTTGACTTGGCCCGCGTGGCCGCGGTGTACGCGACTGGCCCGACCGGCAGCCGGTTCGGCTCGGCATACTTGGTGGCGCCGGGCCGCGTGTTGACCGCCGCACATGTGCTCGTCGAGGCAGGCCTGGGACGCGGTGATCCAGCAGAGATCTCCCCCAGCGGCAGCGGAGAGTGGCTGCCCGCCAAGATCATCTGGCTCGACCCGCCCGATGGCGCGGACGCTGCGCTGATCGAGCTGCAAGACATCGACAGGTGGCCTTCGCCGACCACCATTGTGCGCTGGGGCACGATCGGGGGTTCGGAGCCAGTTCAGGCCGCCGCCGTGGGATACCCCTGGGCACAGGAGCGACCCGACACCAGCCGCGACACCGAACACGTGATCGGCTTCGTCCCTCCTGGCACCGGCCAGAACACCCAGCGCCACCACCTCACCATTCAGTCTTCGCCCCCATCCGCGCGCCCTGACGGACGGTCTCCTTGGGCAGGCATGTCAGGGGCGGCGCTCATCGCCGGCCATCACCTGGTTGGTTGCCTAGTGGTCGACCCTGCCCGGTACGGCACCGACCGCCTCGTCGCCGTTCCCACTCAACGCATCCTCGCCGCTCCTGGATTCGTCGACGCCCTCGGCGAGTCGCCTATCCCAGCAGGCATCGGCACTAACTGGCGGCTCCAGTACGGACCAAGCCCCGACCAATCCCTTTCGATGGCAGCCGCCTACCGGGCGCTGCCAGACAGGCCCGAAGCCCTCCGGAAGGCGCCCAGTCGGTTGCTTCGACCCAGTCTTGGCGTCGTCCCCTTCACCGGGCGACGCGACCTTGTCAACAGACTCGCAACGTGGAGCATGGAACGCGTGCCGCGGCCCGGCCTGGCGGTTCACACCCTCACGGGTGGCGGCGGCTCTGGTAAGTCCCGTCTCGCCGCCGAGGTCTGCTCGACTATTACGCCTCGCGGCTGGGATGCCGGTATCGCCGACTTCGAAACACCTGGTGGCACTGTGCAGTTCGAACTCGATCGACCCAGTCTGATCGTGGTCGATGACGCCGATCTGCACGTCACGCAGATCGCGAAACTGATCCGAGTTCTCAGCTACAGCTCCGTACCAGTCCGTCTACTACTACTGGCACGCTCCCGAACTGCATGGTGGGAGTCGTTGGACACGCTCACGCACCACGACCTTCAGGGATACGACGAGGGCGATCTGCTGCTGAGCCAGTATCCGCTCGACCCGTCGGATCGTTTTCGGCACTACGGTCAGGCCCTGATCGCCTTCCGCGCTGCCTTGACCGGCGTAACGGCCTCCTCATCTGGACACACGGATGTCCCACCGTCAGCGCTCAGCGATGACGCATTCGCCGATCCGCTCCTCGTCCATCTCGCCGCATTGCAGGCTGCGGCAGATGATCCTCTCGTGCTGAGCAAGCCGCGAGCTACGAGTTCCACCCGTGATCATGTCCTCACCGCGTACCTGAGCCGCGAAAGCCAACGGTGGCAAAGCCTCGCCGCGACACAGACCCCACCGCTCGCTGAACCTGTCGAGGTCCTCCGCCGCTCAGTCGCCCTCGCTTGCCTGTCCAACCCCAGAGCGGATACGGCTGCAACCGCTGAGGCCAAGGCCGCCGAACTTCTGTCCTTCATACCTGACATCTCCGGCGAGAGTGACACTAGCCGCCGCTTCCGTCTTGCCCGCTGGCTCCACGATCTTCACTCCGGGCCCGAATACTGGAACCCCCTCCGGCCCGATCCACTCGCTGATCAATTGCTCGCAAAAATCGACATCCTCCCCCACCTGGTTGGCAGCCTGCTGCAGTTCAGTGACGAGCCCACCCTCGACCGCCTCTTCGCCGAACTGGTCCGGGCTGCTGCCGCAGTTGGTGGAGCAGCCGACCAAGCCCTGGCCGACTCAGTCCTCGGCCAACTCGACAAGGCACTCGACGCCGCCATCGCCCGTCCCGATGGCCCGATCCCTCAACGTCTGTTGGTCGCACTGCGGAGAACCCCAGCCCCCGGCGCCGCGGCGGTGCTACACACCCGTCTGCCATCACGATCCCTCGCGCTGGCCGACCTGGCCGAACAAATCACCAGTCAGGCTGTCGCGCACTACCGGGAGCTCGCTACAGCAGCACAACCCGATGCGTTCCGCCCCGACCTAGCTCTGGTGCTGAACGACCAGTCCAATCGCCTCGCCGCTCTCGGTCGGCATGAGGACGCGCGAATGGCCATCGACGAGGCCGTCACCATCTTCCGCGACCTCGCCACAGCACAACCCGACGCCTACCGCCCCAACCTCGCCGCGGCGCTGAACGACCAGTCGAACCGCCTCTCCGCTCTCGGCCGGCACGAGGACGCCCTCACGGCCACCGACGAGGCCCTCACCATCTACGGCGGCCTCGCCACAGCACAACCCGACGCCTACCGCCCCGACATCGCCGCGGGGTTGAGCAATCAGTCCAGTTGGCTGGCCGCTCTCGGCCGGCACGAGGACGCCCTCACGGCCATCGATAAGGCCCTCACCATCTTCCGCGACCTCGCCACAGCACAACCCGACGCCTACCGCCCCGACATCGCCGGGGTGCTGAACGACCAGTCAATTCGCCTCTCCGCTCTCGGCCGGCACAAAGACGCCCTGACTGCCGTTGATGAGGCCCTCACCATTTACCGCGACCTCGCCACAGCACAACCCGACGCTTACCGCCCCGACCTCGCCATGGCGCTGGGCAACCAGTCCGGCTGTCTGGCCGCTCTCGGCCGGCACGAGGACGCCCTCATGGCCTCCGACAAGGCCCTCACCATTTACCGCGACCTCGCCACAGCACAACCCGACGCCTATCGCCCCGGCCTCGCCATGGCGCTGCTCAACCGGTCCAATCGCCTCTCCGCTCTCGGTCGGCTCGAGGATGCCGTGACCGCCTTCGACGAGGCCGTCACCATCTACCGGTACCTGGCAACAGCCCGCCCCGCCGCCTGCCGCCCCGACCTCGCCATGGCGCTGGGCAGTCAGTCCGGTTGTCTGGCCGCTCTCGGCCGGCACCAGGCCGCCCTCACCGCCACCGACGAGGCCCTCACCATCTACCGCGGCCTCGCCACAGCCCGCCCCGACGCCCACCGGCCCGGCCTCGCCATGGTGCTGTACAACCGGTCCGCGGTTCTAGGCGCTCTCGGCCGGCACGAGGGCGCCCTCACCGCCACCGACGAGGCCCTCACCATCTATCGCGACCTCGCCACAGCCCGCCCGGACGCCTATCACCCCGACCTCGCCATGGCGCTGTACAACCGGTCCGCAGGTCTAGCCGCTCTCGGCCGCCTCGACGATGCCCTCACGGCCATCGACGAAGCCCTCACCATCTACCGCGACCTCGCCACAGTCCGCCCCGACGCCTTCCGTCCCTACGTCGCCCTTGCAATCCGGGTCAAGGCGACAATCCTGCACGGTCTCGGCAATCGGTGGTTTGCCTGGAGACTACGTCGGGAGGCGAACCGCATCTCTCGCCTCAAGTAGCGCGATCCAAACCAGCGAGTCTCTGGCACCGATCCGGAGCGATTGGGAGTGCAGCAGCAACTGCAGCAACTGGAGCCACCTGTCCGCTTCCAGCAGCGTCGCATATGCCGCCCTGCGGACGGCGCAGACGATCACGTCGTAGCACACATTCCAACTGAAAGCGGAAGGTCGGCGGTTCGAGACCGCCCCTGACCACCCTTCTGACCTGCGGTTTCTCAGTCTGAGACCGCATCCTCCCGCTAGTCCAGCAACGCCCCCATCCGGCGAGCAGGACCGCCAGCTTGTCGAGGGCCCTCCGCTGGTCCTCCAGCGACGCGTGAGCGTAGATCGTCATCGTCACGTGCACGTCAGCGTGCCCGACGATCGCCTGGACGATGTGCGGCGGCACTCCGAGCAGCAGGAGCAGCGTCACGCAACTGTGGCGGAGGTCATGGAAGCGCATCTCCCCCAGCTCGCCTCATCCGATGACAGAGAGAATCTGATCGCAGAAGTTGTCGTCGGTGAGGTCGTCCTTGCCGGGATCCTTGACCTCCCGCGCGGAGATGAACTCGTCGTCCGAGGGGTCCGTCGGTGTGCCGCCGTCGTCGACCAGGATCTCGGTCCAGAGGCCACCGCTGTCCTGGAAGACCAGCTTGCCGTCGGAGGCATACCACTTGTCGCCACCGGTCGGGGCGACCAGGATCGTCAAGGTGCCGTCGCCGTTGTCCGTCACTCTCCTGTCCTTGGCGGCCTGGTTGAACACGTTGGTGATCTGGTTGCCGTTCGCCAAGTTGGTGAACGTGGCGGTGCCATGGACGGCCTCCTGGAAGTAGACGAGACCCTCCGGGCCCTTCGCGTGCAGCACGAAGTTTCCCTCGACCTGGAAGTCGATCTGGACGGTGATGCCCGCACCGCAGAAGTCCTCCACCACGTCGGTGCCGGAGTCTGTGAAGTGCTCGTGCTCCAGCGTTTCGGCCGCGGCCGGGCCAGCCAGGCCCGCCGATGTCGCCAGTGCGAGCAGAATGGCTCCGCTGGCGATCGCTGCTCTGCGCTTCAGTTCCATGGAACTGCCTCCCCTTTTCCCCGAATGTCTTGATGTCGTGGCGTGGACCGCATTGCTCGCGTCCGTGCCTGTACGGCGGCGGTTGCGGAGCCAGTGGCCGAGGGTGATGAGGCCGAAGCCGACGGCGTAGATGGTGCTGGTGAAGGCCAGGTAGCCGAAGGAGCCCTTGGTCGGGTCGGCGGGGAAGGCCTCAGTGGAGCCTTTGACCCACTCCATCATCAGGGTGGCTGTCTGGAAGGTGAAGACCTGCGCGAACAGGATCGCGTAGATCAGGTAGGCGGCCAGCCGATTGCGGACCAGGAGTCCGAGTGGCAAGGCGACGAGAATAGTCAGAATGGCGATCATGGAGATCCCTCCGGAGTTTGGTGGAGACTCCAAGGTCACCTGCCGACGTCGTCCGGCGCATCGAGGTCTGCCCTGATCCGACGGTCCGTACTGGCACTGATCACCGGATGGGCGAATCCAGTGGACAATGCGTGCATGGGCCCCAGGTTTTGGCCGATCTGGCTCGCGACCGCCGTGTGCGCCGCTGCCGGACTGGTCCTTGCCCTGAGCGCGTTCCACCCGGCCGGCGATGGGTGGCCGGTGGCCGTCTATCTGCTGGCGCTGGTACCTCTCGCGCTGGCCTGGCTACTCGCCGTACGTGCGCCTGCTTCACCTGTCGGCGCGGCAGTGGCTTGGCTGGCCGCGTCCCTGCTCGTCATCCCCGCGCTCAATGCCTGGGGCCAGATGTCCTGGTCTGCAGCGGGCTTCGCCGAGGCGCTGAGCGCGGTCGGCTGGCCGTGGCAGCTCACCGGCTTTCTGGCGCTGCTGCTGGTCTTCCCGGACGGGTTGCTCGCCGGTCGCCGCTGGATGGTCATCGCCGTCGGCGTCCCGGTGTCGGCCCTCGTTGTCGGCGTGGCGATGACCGTCACGATGGACTACGGCGAGCCCCACGTCTTCACGGCTCCCGTACTTGTGCCGGAGCCGATCGCGATGCCGCTGATGATCGGTGCGCTGACGTTCCTCCTGGCCGTGGTAGTTGCCTGCAGCATCAGTATCGTGCTGCGCTACCGGCGCGGGAACGAGCGGACGAAGCAACAGTTGCGCTGGCTGATCCTGGCGACCGGTGCCGTGGTGGTCCTGATGGTGGCCAGCTGGATCGTCAACTCCTTCGGATTGATCGGCGAGGCGGCCTATGGGGCTTTCCTGCTGGGCATTCTGGTCCTCGTCCCGGCCGCCGTCGCCATCGCGGTACTGCGGTACGACCTGTTCGAGATCGACCGGATCCTGAGCGACTCGGTGGCCTGGGTGCTGACGACGCTGATCGCCGCCGCGCTGCTGGCGGGTGGTGTCGTTCTCACCGGGTACCTGGCCGGGCGGGACTCCGTGATCGGGCTGACCGGCTCGGTGTTCCTGGTCGCTGTCCTGGTGCTGCCCTTGTATCGAAGGATTCATGGCGCGGTCGGAAAGGTGCTCGACCGCGACCGGACGGTTCTGGTCGCGCAGATCGAGCGATTCGTCATGCGGGTGCGTGATGGATCGGCCGAGCCCGAGGAGGTCGAGCAAGTGCTGAGGTCCGCGGTCCGGGATCCCCAGCTGACCTTGCTGCTGGCCGATCCGGCCGGGACCGGGCTGGTGGATCTGACGGGCACCGGGCAGGTGGCGGACGGCGACTGGGTCAGGGTGCCGCTGCGGACCGCCAGTGCGGACATCGGCGTCATCCTGGTTCGTCCCGGCTCAATGCGCCGCCTACGCCGGGCGAAGCTGGCCGCGTCGGCCGCGCGGTTACCGATCGAGGTCAGCCGGCTCCGGATCGGGCTGCGGCGGGCGCTGACCGAGGTGGACGAGAGCCGTCGACGCCTGGTCTCGGCCACGATCGACGAACGCCGCCGACTGGAACGCGACCTGCACGACGGCGCCCAGCAGCAACTTGTTGCCATCGGCATGCAGTTGCGGGCTGCGCAGTACCGGCTGCGACCGGACGACCCGGTCTCCGCCGATCTCGACCTCGCCGTCGAACGGCTGGAGGCCACGGTCGCCGAGCTCCGCCGACTTGCCCACGGCGTGCGGCCCGCCAGCCTCGACGACGGCCTTCCGGCCGCGCTGGCCCGGCTCGGCGCCAAGTGCCCGTTGCCGGTCGACTTCGTCGTCGAGGAGACGACAAGCTCCGAGGTCGTCACAGTGACCGCGTACTTCGTGGTCGCGGAGGCGATGGCGAACGTCCTCAAGCATGCACGCGCATCCCGGATCGGCATCACCGTCGAACGTCAGGGCGACCGCCTGCACGTCGCGGTGATCGACGACGGGATCGGCGGCGTCCGGGCCGACGCCGGTCTGACCGCCTTGCGGGATCGCGTCGGTTCCGTCGGCGGCCGTCTGACTGTGACCTGTGGACCAACGGGCGGTACGACGGTCGAGGCGGTGCTGCCGTGCGCGTCCTGATCGCGGAGGACTCGGCGCTGTTCCGGGAAGGCCTCGCCGGGTTGCTGACCGCCGCGGGGCACGAGGTGGTGGCGTCCCTGGCCGGCGCGGACGGCCTGGTCGACGCGGTCATTGAGCACGAGCCCTCGGTCGCGGTGATCGATGTGCGGATGCCGCCGACGATGACCGACGACGGAGCAGACGCGGCCCGCGAGATCCGGCGGCGTCGACCGGAGCAGCCGATCGTGTTGCTGTCGCAGCATCTCGAGACCCGGCACTCCGTGCAGTTGGTGTCGACCGGGGCGTTCGGATATCTGCTCAAGGATCGGGTGCTCCGGGTCGAGGACTTCCTCGACGCTCTCGAACGGGTCGCCTCCGGTGGTTCTGCGCTCGACCCGGCCGTCGTCTCGGCACTGCTCGCTCCCCGGCGATCGGAGCTGGAACCCTTGTCACCAAGGGAACTGGAGGTACTCGGTCTGGTCGCCGAGGGGCACTCGAACGCCGCGATCGCCGGCAAGCTCTTCGTCACCGACCGCACGGTCGAGAGTCACCTGCGCTCGATCTTCCATAAGCTGGCGCTCGACGAATCGGCGGCCACGCATCGCCGGGTGCATGCGGTGCTCACCTATTTACGGGCCTCAGGCAACGCCTAGGACCCTGTCCCGCAACCGCTCCAGGCGTAATGCGGCGGTTCCGCGGTAGGCGGAGCGCAGTACTGCGGCCAACGGGCCGGCGTGTTCGAACGAGTGAGTGACCACCCGTCCTCGAGCAGCTACTCACCGCGCTCACGGAAGCACCGGAACCTGCCAGCTCATCTCGATCCGGCCCGGGGTGATCGCGGTGTACTCCAGCCAACCACTCAGGCCGGGGCGAGCCGCAGTGTGTATCGCACGCCGACAGCGGGGGTGGCAGGACCGTCGAAGCTGAGGAAAGCCTCGTTCCACAACGCCAGAGCGAGCGGGTCGAGCAGTACGTCGGCAGGTGATCCGTTGATGGCGAGACTCGCTTGTTCCATGGGTTCAGCCCTCCTGGGCAGCACGCAGCCGAGCCAGAGCCTGTCCCGCGGAAAAGGCATTTGCGACCGCGCGCAGTGTGGTGATGGTCTCGTCCACCGGTTGTCCGGCGACCAGTTGATCGATGGCGTCGTGCAGTGCGTCCTCGGCCACGACGATGCGTTTGCTGAGCGCTTTGCCCTCAGCGGTCAGGCTCAGCGCCAGGCAGCGCCGGCCGTCCGGATCGGTGTCGCGTTGGACCAGCGCTTGGCTGACCAGGCGATCCACCAGTCGGCTGGGGCTGTTACCGGTCTCGCAGACGGGCATCCCGCCGAGTGCGCTCGGGGTGAGCGGCCCGTGATCGCGAGCACCAGCCCCAACTCGGCATCGGTCTGCGCCGAACCGGTGTGCTCAACCCCACCACGACGCCACGCACCTTGGACACGATCTGCACCGCGACCGCCCCGGACGCGGTCCAAACCCTCCGCACAAACCGCGACGCCACGCAAGCAGGCTATCCAAGCAGCGTTCTCAGTAACCAAAACAGCCCGACCTCAGCGACAAAGACGCAGGTCACCGGCCTGCCGACCGTCAAGTCACCACGGCGTGGCACGAGTCAGGTCAGACGTGTCGGCTTCCAGCACGTCCATGCCATACGCCTAGTCGGGCTACCGGCAGGCAGAGCCGGTCCTCCCCTGCCCGGAGCCGGTTCCGTGACGAGCCTGGCCGTCTCCACGCAGCCGCTGACCACGCGCGCGGGCAGATTCCGACGGCCGCCAACACAAGGCCTACGTCCGGAATCAGGGCCCGATCGAGAGCCAAGTCAGGTGGGACGGCATCCATCACTTCCGTCTGCTCCAGCCGCCACGAGCCGAATTGCAGAGGGCTGGAACATACGGGAGGCAGGGCCGAGCGGTGTAGCAGTCAGTGCAGCAACATGTCGCTACAGCCGCCGCTCTGGGCAGGCGTCGAGCACCGGCTAATGCGCTCGGCAACAGAGCCGAGTGCGACATTCCAGCGACCTGACAAGCGGAAGGTCGGCGGTTCGAGACCGCCCCTGACCACCAGAATCCTCTCCGGTGCATGGGAGGGATTTTCTTCCCCAGCGTGCTACGCGGCAAGGTGACCGTGATCGCGCCGTCCGAGCACATCGACGTCAGGGCAGGCTCGCTCGTACAGCCAGCCATGCTCGGGCGATGTCTCGGTCTGATCCGGCGGGTACTTGGTCAATCACCATTGTCAGCGGAGCGAGCAGGTTCTTGTGCTGCCGGAGCAGAGCATCTCCTCGCGAGGTAGCGCACTCCATCGACAACCAACTCACCGGCCGCTTGTGGATGCAGAGTCGTTGTTGCGAGAACGCTCCGGACCAGTGCCGCCGGATCCCAGGTCTCGTCGCCAGGCAGCGGCCCAAGTTCGTTGATCAGCAGCGCTCGCATGTTCGCGGCGGCGGTTGCCGCCGCCCGTCGAAGCTCAGGCCAACGCAGCCCGCACAGCTCGCCGGGGCGCACAGCCGCACAGCCGGGCGAGCCACCCGAACGCGAAGCGGCGTACCCTTCCCCGAACGGCGTAGCCTTCCCCCCATGGAACTGCGGTTCGAGATGCGCCGGTCCGACTCGTCGTGGATCGACACCGTGTGGACATGCACGAGCGGGCAGGTCATCGCGATGACGTCCGTCGCAGGGGTGCGTTGGGGCCTGGTGTTCTGGGAGCAGGCTGGCCAGGCGTACGCGGGCATCACCGGCCCCGCGACCCGGACCGGCACGGCGCCGGTGCCGGAAGGGGCGACCTTTACGGGCATCGAGTTCGCCCTGGGCACCTCGTTGCGGGCCGTGCCCACGCCGGCGCTTGTCGACGGAGGCATAGGGCTCCCCGACGCCACGCACCGGACGTTCCGGCTGGACGGCGCGCGTTGGGGGACGCCCAGCCCCGACGACGCCGAGGCCCTGGTCGAGAGTCTTGTCCGGGCCGGGATCGTGGTCCGTGACCTGCTCGTCACCGACGTGCTGCGGGGTCATCGCCCGGCCGTCTCGGGGCGCACGGTCGAACGCCGGTTCCGCGCCGCGACTGGACTGACGCGGGGCGCGGTCCGGCAGATCGAGCGGGCCCGCACAGCAGCGGAACTGCTGGCTGTTGGCGACCCGGCCGCCGACGTCGTTGCCAAGCTTGACTACTTCGACGAGCCGCACCTAGCACGGGCTCTGCGCTCCTACGTCGGCCGCACCGTCAGGCAGCTGCGCGAGGGCGGCGGCGGCGCGATCGCTCTCGACCTGGATCAGCGCTTGACGTCGTAGACCAGCTTCAGGATCCCGTTCGAGTAGGTCTCTGACTCCCGCAGCGTCAGCATGTACTTGTCTCGGTCGGCCCGGCCGAACAGGCTCTTCCCGGCACCGAGCAGCACGGGGAACACGAGCAGGTTGTACTGGTCAATCAGTCCTGCGTCCGACAGCCGCCGGGCCAGCTCCGCGCTCCCGTGGATGAAGATTGCGCCGCCCTCGCCCTCCTTGAGCGCAGCGACGTCCTCGGTCGAGCGCAGGATCGTCGTCGGCCCCCACCCCTCGACGAGGGCGTCGTCAGACAGCGTGGTCGACACCACGTACTTGGGCAGCTCCTTGTAGCCGGCGTGGTCCTCCGAACCGGGCCAGACCGGCGAGAACGCCTCGTAGCTGCGGCGGCCGAACATCAGCGCCGTCGTGTCGGTGAGTTCCTCGCCCTTCAGCGACCAGGCTTCTGGGACGAACTCGAGATCCTTGACCACCCACCCGCCGCTGCGGTGCTCCTCGTTCGGCCCGCCGCCGGGCGAGTCCACGACGCCGTCTAGCGACATGAAACCGGTGTAGACCAGGTCACGCATTGTGCTGTCTCCTCATGCTCGGGCGAGTTGCTGGGTCCACGCTAGATCGCCGGCGAGGCGGCCGTCTTGGACGGAAACGACAGCGGTAAGGGTGGGCGATAGATGTAGCCACCGCTGTAGCAACACAGGTGTCTCGCCGTCAACGGGCGGACCCTGTGGGCGACCGCAACCACGGTGTGATTGCGGTTGAGCGCCGGCGGTCGCGCGACCTGAAAAGCGGAAGGTCGGCGGTTCGAGACCGCCCCTGACCACCCCTGTCACCTGCGGTTTCTCGCTCTGGGAATCGCCACCACTTCGCCAGGACCGCCGGTCAGTTCGGTGGGGTGTGGATAGCTTTGATACGCGGAGGGTCTGCTCAGAGTAATCTGGTGACATGACTGCTCAGCCGATGCAGAGCTCGCCGGACGACCCCGGCGAGATCCTCCGCCTCTTGCCGGAGAAGTGGCATGAGCAGTTCCTCAGCGAGTACCACGGCGCTCTAGACGCTGCCCACGAGGTGTGGCGCTTTCAGCAACTGCGGGATGTGTTGCACCTCTGGCGCCTGCGGGCGGTCGCGTACTCCGATCCGGGCTTCGATCATGCGCTGCAAGCGACCCGCGAGGATCGAGCTGACGAGTTCGTGCCGGCCGAGCAGGCGATACCGGGCTGGTCCGATCGGCTGTGAGCTACCGCGTGGAGTTCCACGCATCCGCATTGGCCCAGCTGCAAGGACTGCCTCCATCGGCATTCGACGCTTTGGTCGAACGTGTCAGCAAGCTGGTCGGTGCGCCGTGGGAGACCCAAACCCTCGATCGAGATGAGCCGAGCTTTCGGCAGTGCACCTTCGGTGGTCTCGGGCTGCTGTCCTTCCATGTCGACGACGATCGCGAGCAGATCCGGATCTTCGACGTGACCTGGGTCGGCTGAGCTATGACTCATCTACCGCTAGTCCTCACGGGTGGGCCCGCGGTGGGTAAGAGTGCGACGGCGCGTGCCCTCGCGGAAGGTCGCCCGAGATGTGCATTCATCGATGTTGATGATGTGCGCCAACTGGTCGTCGCGGGCGCTGCCGCACCGTGGGAGGGAGAGGAAGGCCGGGAACAGCAAAGGCTCGGTGTGACAAACGCCTGCAGCCTGGCTCGCAATTTCGTGGCCATGGGCATTGAGGTCGTCGTCGCTGACGTGCTCACGCCAGAGACCTGCGACTTGTACAGACGGGAGCTGCCCGGGTGCCTGATTGTGCACATGATGGTCGATTTTCCGGAGGCGATACGGCGTGCGGCGTCCCGCAAAGTCTGGCTGACTGACCATGAGTTCCGAATGCTCCACGAGACCGACGCAGCGAACCCCCCGGCCGCCGACCACCGCATCCAGGTGGACACACTCGACTTGCAGAACCAGGCCAAGAGGGTGGCGAGACTCTGGGAGGAGCACGTCGATGATCCGCCTAGGAAGCATCTGAGATGAAGACCGTGGCCGGTGCAGGACCGGTATCGACGGTCGTGGCGGATGCCACTCGAGCTCCAATGGGCCTGAAGTCCTCCGACTGCGCTGCAACCCCACCTACGGGGCCTAACCCCGACCTGTATCCAGACCTGGCCGCCGCAGGCAGTCTCGCCGCAGCGCTGGAGCATGTCGCTATCGATCGGGGTCTCAATCTCGGGGAGGTGACGCGGAACGACTCGGACCCCAACTGGGCAACAGTCACGAGCGTGGCCCGCGGCCGCGAGTCCTACTCGATCTGGCTCGGCACTCAGGAACGATGGTTCATCATCGAAGGCTGGAGTCGAGGCGTCAGGCTCATCCACGGCAAGACGGAGGATCTCCACGCGGTAGCTAATGCCGCAGCAGCCTGGCGAACCGGTGCAACTCTGCGAGAACTCCGAGACCTCTGCTCCTTCGTCACCTTCAGCGAACTCGCCGAGGCCCACGAGCGCGGTCCTGCCGACGCCGTCACCATGAAGTGGCGCCTCCTCCGGGAGGAGATACGGGAGGACATCCCATTCCCAACAGTCCGCGATCTGGTGGAAGCCGCCTATGCCGAGCCGAGGCTCAGGCAGCTCTATCCATTCACCAGTCACTGGTCCCTCCACTTCACCACCTGCACCGGGTTCCCCTTCACCTGGGTAGTGCCGTTCGTTGATCCCTTGAGTGACGGGCGATACCGCGTGTGCGGCCCGAACCGAGGAACAGTTGTCGGTGAGGCCGACACTGCAGAGGAGGCCATCGCACTCGTCGTCCGCCACATGCCGACGGACATCGGCCCAGCCGTCTCAGGCACCGCCCGAGACCTGGCCGGAAGGTAGTTGTTCAGTGGCCACCGGGTTGTGTCCGGCTGAACGTCCGGATCTGCCGCGCGGGGCTGGGCGGCTTTGGCTGTGCCACCCTTGACCGGGTCGCTCCCCGCCCGGGTGCACCAAAGGAAGCGAGGACTTGGTGAGAGCCGACCACTACGACAGCTTCGCCCAGAGCTACTCGAGGCAGAACGAGTCAGGCCTCTTCAACGCTCACTACGAGCGACCGGCGATGATCGAGCTCGCCGGCGACGTCAACGGTCGCCGGGTGCTCGATGCCGGGTGTGGGTCCGGACCCCTGTCCGAAGCCCTCCGCGCAAGGGGCGCCATCGTGACCGGTTTCGACTCCAGCCCGGCCATGGTCGAGCTGGCGCGGAAGAGGCTGGGTGAGGACGCCGACCTGCAGGTGGCCGACATCAGCCAGCCACTGCCGTTCGCCGACGGCGCGTTCGACGACGTCGTTGTCTCGCTCGTGCTGCACTACCTGCAGGACTGGACGGCACCGCTGTCCGAGTTGCGGCGGGTGCTGAAGCCCGGTGGCCGCCTCCTCCTGTCGGTCAACCACCCCCGCATCCACGAGTCGAGCGACCCGAGTGCCGACTACTTCTCCGTCACGCAGTACTCGGACGAGTACACCTTGCGACGGCCAGCCCGCGGTGCTGACCTACTGGCACCGGCCCTTGCACGCCATGACCGACGCGTTCACCGAGGCTGGCTTCCGCATCGCGGTCATCAGTGAGCCGCCCTTCTTACCCGACACCCCACGCGAGCTCCTCCCGCCCGACCTCGGCGACCGAACAGCCTTCATCTGCTTCATCTTCTTCGTCCTGGACGCACACTGACGTCGGAAGCCTCACGACCTCGACCCGGCGGTCGCCTGTCTGCCACACAACCGGGCCGGGGCCGCGCGGGGTTCCGTCGGCCGACAGGCGCGTGGCATTCTCCAACCTATGACGGCCATGGCCGGGGCTCTGGACGCGTTGCCCAAAGTGGAGCTGCATTGCCACATCGAGGGTGCCATGCGCCCGTCCACGGTGGTGGAACTCGCACGGTCCAATGGGATCCCGTTGCCCACCGAGGACCCGACAGAGCTGTACCGGTACGACTCGCTCGATGGGTTCCTGGACGTGTTCTGGCTGGTGCAGTCCACGCTGTGCACACGTGCGGACTGGACACGACTGGCCTACGAAGCAGTTCTCGACAGCGCGGCCCACGGAGTTCTCCACCAGGAGTGCTTCTTCACCCCGGCCCGACACCTCGTGGCGGGGCAAGACCTGGCGGACATCGTGGCCGGTCTCGACGAGGGCATCGCCGCCGCCGAGGAGGAAACCCGGAGCACCTGCCTGCTCATTGGTGACATGGACCGTGCCTTCGGGCCTGAGGCCGGCCGAGACCTCGTCGAGGAACTCGCGGCGCTCCGGCGAGCCGGTGCCCGTGGGGCGGAGCGCGTTATCGGGATTGGAATGGACTCCACCGAGCTCGGCATCGACTCCACAACCTTCCTCCCTGGGTACAACCTGGCCCGGTCGTCCGGCTTTCGCCTGACCGGACACCAGGGTGAGAACTCTGGGGCCGCTGACATTGCCGCGTGTCTGGACGTCCTCGGACTGCAGCGGATCGATCATGGCGTCCCCGTCCTCGATGACGCGGCCCTCGCCGCCCGCATGGCCGACGAACGGATCCCGATTACGGTCTGTCCGACTTCCAACGTGGTCATCGCTCGGTGCTTTGACCGTCTTGAAGACCATGTCTATCCCCGAATGCGCGCCGCGGGCCTGCTCGCGACCGTCAACACCGATGACCCAGCCCTCAGTGAAATGAACCTCGGCCAGGAGTACGCCGCCGTCGCGCACGCGTTCCAATACTCCTGGGACGACATGGTGCAGATCGCTCTGGACGGCGTCGAGGCCTGCTGGCTCTCCGAGTCGGACAAAGCCGCGGTGCAGCTGCGAATCATCGAGGCGGGGTCAAACCATGCGACCCGACGAGGACTCGAAGATCTAGCAGACAACCATCGGAGCACTCGCTCATGCCGAGTCCTGTGACTTCCTGCAAGACTCTCGGGCATGACTGGCTTTGACGGCGAAGTCGCGGCTTCCGGCGGCGATTGGAAGCGGCAGGTTTGGGCAGGTTCGCGGACCCGCTCGTTCAGATGGCGCGGCCCAGCGTCCTGCTGGTCGCTGACTCTGCGCTGCCCGTTGAAGCACATGCTGCCCTACCTTTCATGTCAAGCCGCCGTTCGTCGGGAATGATCGGTGGTGCAGGCGGGGCAGGGATGGTTTTCATGCTGGCTGCCCTTGATGGCTTGGGAGGCTTGGCCCCCTGTCCCGCCCCTCGGTTCTGACCGCTGATTAGGCACTGCGAACCATCGCTATGTAGGGCGTTGACGGCGGAACGAGGATGCATCACAGCGGCATCGAGGGAAGCGAGGGATCGATGAGAGTGGCCGTCGGGTATCGACGTTGCCAAGGAGTTCCATTGGGTCGCGGTCGTGCTCGCTGATGGCGGCAAGGTGTTGTCGTCGCGGCGGGTGGACAACGACCCTGACAGCATCAGTGCGCTGATCGGGCAGTTGCGCGAAGCCGCCACCGAGCACGGCGAGATGACGGAACTGACGGTGGGGATCGACTTGATGGGTGGTGTCGCGAGCCTGCTGACCGCGATGCTGCTCGACGCCGGGATCCGCCTGGTGCATGTGCCCGGGCTGGTAGTGAACCGCGCCCGTCGTGCCACCAAGGGCGGTGAGGCCAAGTCCGATCCGCGCGATGCCAAGACCATCGCCGACCAGTTGCGGCTGCGTGACGACTGGCGGGTGCTGAGCGAGCCCGACGAACTGTCGGTCGACCTGCGGCTGCTGGTCGCCCGCCGCCGCGAACTCGTCGTCGAACAGACCCGCCGCGCTGAACCGGCTCCGCGACACGCTGACCAGCTTGTTCCCCGGCCTGGAGCGCGTTGTGGACGTCACCAACCTGTCCGACCTGCACCTGCTGGCCCGCTACGCCACACCCCACGACATCCGCCGCGCCGGCAGCCGCCGGATCACCGAACACCTGCCAACGGGTGGGAGTCCGGCGTACGTACGCCGAGACCCTGGTGGCCAAGGCGCTTACCGCTGCCCAGGCCCAGCACACCGTCGTTCCCGGTCAGGACCGGCTGGCCGAGTTCGTCCGCGAGTTCGCCGCCGAAGCCATCACCGCCCGGCGCCGAATCAACGAGCTCGACAACCAGATCAGCGCCGACCTCGACGCCCACCCTGACGCGGCCCTCATCCGCAGCCTGCCCGGCATGGGGGCCACCCTCACCGCGGAATTCCTCGCCGAGGCAGGCGACCTGACCCGATTCGCCACCGCGGACCAACTGGCCTCCGCCGCCGGCCTCGCGCCCGTGCTGCAACAATCCGGCAAGATGCACTACCTGCGCCGAGCCACCGCCGGCAGCAAGACACTGAAGTTCGTCTTCTACCAATCCGCCTTCTGCGCTATCCAGCGCGACCCCGCCAGCAAAGCCTTCTACGCCCGCAAACGCGCCGAAGGCAAACGACACCACCAAGCCCTCATCGCACTCGCCAGACGACGCATCAACGTCCTGCACGCCCTCCTGCGAACCCGACAGCCCTACCAACCCGGCTACCGGAAGACCGCGGCTACTGCTGCTTGACAAAAACATTAGGCAGCCTCTCGGCTGGGTGGAGCGCCAGACTTGCGCCCTGCGATCACCTGGCCACGCAATGACGACGAGCCGCTGAGCTTCATCGCGCAGGTGAACCTTTCCGATGTGGCGGCGTACGATTCCGAAGGCGTCTTGCCGAGAGCCGGCCTACTGTCCTTCTTCTACGACGCGGTCACGCAAGATGCATGGGGATTCGATCCGGCCGACCACGGCTCGGCCGCGGTCATCTACACGCCTGCACACGTCGCCACGGAACACCGCGAGCCGCCTGCCGACTTGGCGGATGACGGCGTGTTCCGGGCGCTTGGTCTGCGACCGAGTGCAGAACTGACATTCGCTCCCTGGGAGTCGTTCGACGTCGAATCGCTCGGTATGAGTCGCGCAGAAGGCTTCGCGTACGCCGATCTCTTCGACAGCGAGGACGCGACGATCAACCGGCTTCTCGGCCATGCAGATCCCGTGCAGGGCGACATGCAGGTTGAGTGCCAGCTCGTCACCAACGGGCTGCACTGCGGCGACTCAACTGGCTATCAGGACCCGCGGGCGAGTGAACTCCGAGACGGCGCGGCAGAGTGGCGATTGCTGCTGCAAATCGACTCGCAAGACGAGGCCGAGATGATGTGGGGAGACGTCGGACGCATCTACTACTGGATCAAGCACCCGGACCTCCTGCGCAGGGACTGGGACCTGAGTTGGCTTGTCCTCCAGTGCTGCTGAACGTCCGGACATACCGCGATTCGTGCGTTCGAGTGTCGCGGATGAATTGGCGGACGACTGTCGCGCATCAGCACCCGCGGGACATGGTCGGCGGGCGGTATCGCTGTCGAACTAAAAGAGCGGATGCGGCGTAGAGGCTGGATGCTGTGCGGAGGGCCGGGACTACATCGGTGATGGATGTCAGAGATCTTGCAGGTGGTGGGTCTCGTTCAGAGACACGACCTGGTGGCTGTGGTGGGTGTCGTTACGGCGGAGGGTTGTGATGCTGCCTGACGTCAGGGGGAAGAAGACCCGGTCTGTCGACGTCATCGGCATGCCGATCCATGCGGCGATCAGATAGCTCGATGCGGACCCGTGGGACACCACTATTTGGTTCGCGACTGGGCGACGGAGGATGTCGTCGAGGGCCGGGTACAGGCGTTCGACCAATGCCATTCGGGTCTCCGCACCAGCTGGTCCGTCGTGGTGGCCGAGTCGGTCGCCGTACTCGGGAAGTGGGATGCGGCGCTCGGCGAGCCACGCTTGGGGACGCCCGTCAGCTTCACCGTTGGACCTCTCGCGAAGCCGCGCATCAGTCTGAACCTCGACGGAGAACCTCCGAGCAATTCGCTCTGCCGCTTGGCTGGCTCGACGCAGATCAGAGGAGTAGACCTCGACCGGCAGGAGTCCGATCCTGCTCGCCAGGACCTCGGCGATGCGTTCGGCCTGCAGGCGCCCGCGGGCTGTCAGATCTGAGTCGTGCCAGCCTCCAACGACGCCGTCAACGTGATGCTGTGCCTCGGGATGCGTGACGAGGTAGATGTGTCTCACTACCCTCCTTCAACCCACGGATATGAGGGTGCGGATATCTTGCATGCCATGATCACCCGGGTCGCTCCTCGTCCGAAGCGAGGACCTGGTGAGGGCCAACCACTATGACAGTTTCGCCGAGAGCTACCCGGCGGAGAACGAGTCCAGCCTCATCAACGCCTACTACGAGTGGCCGGCGATGATTTAGCTGGCCGGGGACGTCACTGGTCGCCGAGTCAGCCCACCGTCTACAAGGTGCTTAAGCCAAGGGCCGACTACTTCGCCAACACCCCGTCGACAAGACCGCGTTCGTGTGCTTCATCGTCTTCGTCCTCGAAGCAAGCTGAGTCGCTTGACTCTCGGGTTGGGTGAGAGTTGAGGATGTTGGGGTGGCAGACGAACTGGTGACGATCGGGACGTTTTCGATGTTGACGGGGTTGTCGATTTCGGCGCTTCGGCATTACGACGACATCGGGTTGGTGCGGCCGGCAGAGGTTGATGGGCGGACGGGGTATCGGCGCTACCGGTTCGGGCAGGTCGACGTCGCACGGCGGGTTCGGTTGCTGCGGGAAGCGGAGCTGTCGACGGAGGACATCGCCAGGATGCTCGACGGAGATACCGCCGATGCTCGTGCGGTGCTCGCGCGGCAGCGGTCCATGCTGCGCGAACGGACCGGGCGGGTCGAGGCGCTGCTGGATCAGTTGACCCAGGACTTGGAAGGGACACACACGCAGATGAAATCGGCTGCTGATTTCGGACTGGCCGCGGTGAACATCGGGGTGGACTCCGACGCCGCGCTGGAGATCGCATGCGCCTTCTGGGGCGAGCTGCTCGGCGTCCAGTTGGAGGACTGGGGCACCGGAGGCCGACAGGTGGTTCTAGGTGAGGGTGATGCCATCAGCTTCCTCAACATCAGGGTGCGATCGACGGACGAGCCGCAGTACGGGCACAGGGCCGCGTTCGGGCTCGGTGTCGTTGGGCTCGACGAAGCTCACCAACGAGCGCTGGCTGCTGGAGCGACCGAGCACTACCCACCCACGGACGGCGAGAACATGCCCCGCCACTCCCGCTTCGCCGACCCAGTAGGAAACCGCGTCGTTCTCTGGGAGAGCGCGAGGTAGCCGGGGCTAGACATGAGGTCGACGCCACGTCTCTCCGAGCGCGCGCGAGGTGTCCGGCAACTCCTCGACGAACGGGATCTTGCTGACGGATTGGTGATATTGCTCGACGGCGTCCTCGACCGAGAGGTGTCCGAACTGGAGGGATGTCAACACACCTTCGAGTTCCGTGGTGCAGACCTCCGCGGCAGTGACGCGGGCGGCGAGGTCCTGAGACTTGCTCAGGTTACTGGAGATGACCGACACCAATGAGACGATCAAGGCGGCCAGGCAAAGCGGCCGCCAAACATCTGCACCGCTTCCGAGTGAAAGTTCTCGCTTGACGTTGTCGGTGAATGGCTGGCCGGCCAAGGCTGGACCTGCCACGAAAACAGCTGCCATCGCACTGCTGATGATGCTGATATTCGTCAGTCGATTGCGGCGCGGCCGGACCTCGTGCAGAAAAGCAGCGATACCGGCCCGCCGTGTTTCGATTTGCGCCCGCAACTCCGCACGGACCTTAGGATCGTCGGACATCCTGTCCCCCTGCCCACCCCGACCTGCCAGGCCCGCGATCAAGGGCGGCCGGCGTCTGGGTGCCAGGTCGTGCAACAGTCGCAGAGCCGACGATGAGGCTCAGTCGTTTCTACGAGTCTTGCACCACCACTTCGTTTCCGCCAGCGCTTTTTGGATCGCGACATTCCGCACATTTCTAATCATCCGACGCGGACCGCGATCAAATGTTTGCTGTAAGGGCGAGGGGATCTAGGATGCCGGGATGAGTTTTCGGTTGGCGGCGTATGCGGTGTGTGTTGAGGACGGGCGGATGTTGGTCGCGCGGCATGTGTCGTCCATGGGTGTGAGCACGTGGACACTGCCGGGTGGGCGGGTCGAGCATGGGGAGGATCCGTTTGATGCGGTGATTCGGGAGGTTGCCGAGGAGACCGGGTGTGATGCGGTGGTCGAACGGCTGCTGGGCGTGGACTCGAGGGTGATTCCCGCAGCGGAACGTGCGGCCGAGGGGCCGGATCATCAGAACGTCGGGATCTTCTATGCGGTCAGCATCACCGGTGGCGAGCTCCGGCCCGAGCCAGATGGCGACATCGCTGAATCGGTCTGGACACCGATCCCGGATGTCGCCACCCTGCGCCGCTCATCCCTTGTAGACATAGGCATCGCCCTCGCTCAGACCGCTCCCCCGACCGGTCACGTCAGCCCCATCCCAGTCGGCGGCCTGATCCAGCATTGAGCCGTCTGGTTGCCTCAGGCAACCTGCCTCCGGCAACCTCAGCCGCAGATGGCCTTGTCGAGGAAGGCGCCGATGGTGTCGTCGGAGTCGCCGGTGAAGTTGGGGGTCAGGGCTACGGAGACCTGGTGCCGGAGGTCTGGGGTGGAGAAGGACCAGGTCTGATAGGTGAGAGAGTCGCCGTCGTTGCCGTAGACGATCCCGCAAGGGGTGTCTCGCCAGGCCAGGCCGAGCCCGTAGGCACGACCCTCGACGGCCGGCTTCTTCATCTCGGCAAGGAGATTCGCCGGCAGCAGTTTGCCGCCGAGCAGGGCAGCGAAGAAGCGGTTGAGGTCCGTGGTGGTGGAGATCAGTTCGCCGCCGGCGCCGAAGATCGAAGGGTTCATCTCGGTGAAGTCGAGCAGGCCGTCTTCCGTCGGGAAGTAGCCGTGCGGGTGCGGACCGCGGATCCGCGGTGACGTCCCCGGCATCTCGGTGCCCGTCAATCGGAGCGGCTTGATCAGCCGGCGCTTGACCTCGTCGCCGTACGACTCGCCCGTCGCCTTCTCGATGATCTCGCCGAGAAGGATGTAGTTGGTGTTCGAGTAGTCGAAGGCCTTACCCGGCGGTTCGACCGTCGGAGGTTCGGCGAGCGCGCGCTCGAGCATCTCGGTCGCGGTCCAGGTCTTCCAGCGGCCGGCCAGGATCTCCGGCGGCGTCAACGTGTCCTTGAAGTCGTACAGACCACTGGTGTGGTTGAGCAGCTGGCGAATGGTGATGTTGTCACCGTTCGGAACGACTCCGGGCAGCCACTTCTCCACGGTGTCTTCCAGTCGCAGCTCACCCTCGTCGACGAGTTGCAGTACGACGGTCGCGATGAACGTCTTCGTGACACTGCCGGCCCGGAACCGCCCGTCAACCGGAACCTCCCGCGTCGTACCGACCTCGGCGACGCCACTCGTACCGCGCCACAGGCGATGCCCGTCGCGTACCTCCGCGAGCCCACCCACCGCACTGGCCGACACGACGTTGTCCAACTCTCGCTGCGGGCCGGAGCGATCCGGTCCGGCAGCAGCGGCCGGCGCCGCGATCACCGCCGACACAGTCGTCGCAGCCACCAGCACCTGTAGCACTCGCTTCATCCCCAGCCTCCTGTCAGAACGTCATCCAGGGCAAGCCTGGCGAAATCAGCACGCTGACAGATCCGGGAACGCCCTTCGTTGTCCCCCAAAGCCGCCTGGGGGACAGCCGAGACCGGCTCACCAGATCTGGCGAGCCGGTCCCGAGTTTCCGCCTCCTCAATACCCCTAGGGGCGTAGTCGCCCGAACAAGACTCGACTCAGCAGAGTCGTGAGGATGAAGGCGACCAGACCGGCCAGGGCGACGACAGAGACAACACAGGCTGCGTTCTTGGCCAGTACCAGTCGTGGACTCCATCTGGTGAAGCCGTCCGACATCAACGCGATCGTTGCCAATAGCACGAACCCGGTGGCAGCAAGCGCCAGCACCACGAGGTGATGGCCACCAAGTGTCGCCGTGGTGGTGAGCCGCGACGTGTGGTCGAGCCACGAACCGAAGGTGTACATCCAGACCGCTGTCGCGAGGTCCGCCCCCATCAGGACCCAGAGGCCCAGAACGGAACGAGGCTTGGTTTGCGGGTCCGCGCCCGCTCGACCCGGGCGCTGCGCGATCGTCACCATCTCCAGGCCGCCAATGGATACCAAAGCGCGGGCGTGCCGTCGCGCAAGGCTGGATCCAGTCCGATCACGCCGAACACGATCGGGTCGAGGACTGCTTCCGCACCGGCGCGAACGAGTGAGCCGGCAGCTGAGAAGCCGCCGGCGACCCGGTCCAACGCGCGGACGACTCTGGCCACGCCTGGGTGCGCCGGTACCGGACCCACCACCGCCCGGGCGACCTCGTCGGAGCAGGTCACCGGACCGCTGCGCAGTACGGGAAGGAGGCTGGACACCGGGCCGGCGGGGTCCAGCTCGTGGGCGATGGCAATCTCGTCGAACCGCAGGCCCGCATCGACCAATCGCCGGAGCCGGGCGAGCTGTGCGGTGGGAACGAGATGACGTCCGTCCGAGCCGCGGTGCGGATCGCGAGCAGCCGGCGTGACCAGGTACGGCACCGTGCCGTCCAGCGCGATCACTGGGTCGTCGTGCCAGGTGGCTCGCAGGACTGGGATATGCGGTACGTCGTCCCGATCGGAACGACGTACCGGGAACAACTCGAGGGTCGTGGGCATGAGTACCTCCTGAGGCCGGGTCGATCAGCTGTGATCGGCAAAGAAGGCAAAGACCAGGATGAGGGCGAGCATCGCGGCAAGCATGATCACGACCACCGCGAGAACGACGACGAGAATGCCGCTCACCGATGCGAGCGTCAGGCAGGCCGCCGGAATCACCAGCCACAAGCCGTTCGCGCCCGCGCGAGTGAGGCCGCGCGTGAAGATCGCCGTCATGAGCAGGGCTCCGGTGCCGGCCGCGGCGAGCACGAGAGTCAGCTGCGTGTGCCCGCCGAATGTGGCCACCGAACAGGGGAGGCCACTGCACGCCTCCGGATTGCGGAGGACCAGGTAGAGCCCAAGAGAACTGCCGGCGCCGATGGCCACGAGGACCCACAGGGCGACCGTCGTACGCCGGGCAAAGCCGAGGCGGCCCTGTCGCCACGATCGGCTGGAGGAGACGAAGTCGGACAGCGCGTCCTTGAGCCGATGGCCGTCGGACGACTGGGATGCGGACAGCATCTTTGTGTGAGCGAGTTGGCCGGCCAGCGGTTCGTGCCGCTGGATCTCGGTCATGTGCCTGGCGGCGGATGACCTCTTCATACTGACCTGCTCTCGTCAAGCGAACCCCGGGAGGGGTTCCTGCACGCCTTGACCAGGCGATTCAGCACCCCACGCCATCCCTCCAAGGTGCTACAGGGTGGCTTCGGTTGGCTACACGCAGAACTACAGTAACTACGGTAGAGGAGTGGAGTCCGGCTGTCGCGTCGAGGCGTGTCGCCGATAAGACGTTCGTGGCGCGCTGTCAGCGGGTGAGCGGCAACAAGGCTGATCTGATGCCCAACACGCGCTTCAAGTGGCGAGGAGTAGTATGGGTATTTTCGGGTGGAGATGGGTGTAGCATCGCCGTTGCTGCGCACGCGACGTAGGCGGGCGCCGACATTCGGGAGTGAGAGTGGCCTCTTCACCAGCGGCCGTACGACTCGCCCAGAGGCTTCGCGCCCTGCGCGAAGCCCATGAGCCCGCGCTGACGCAGGCCCAGCTGGCGCACGCGCTGAGCGAAGACGCCCGGGTGGCGGTGGCAACGATCAGTTCGTGGGAATCCCTGACCAACCCCAAGCTTCCGCCGGCAGAGCGGTTGCGTTCCTACGCCCTGTTCTTCTGTGCCGATCGAGTGGCCGACGGGGCTCCCCATCTCGTCTCTGAGCAGGAACTGTCGCCGGAGGAACGAGAACGCTTCGAGGCGCTCCACCGGGAGTTGCTGGAGCTCCGTGACGCCGTCCGCAGCCACGGCGGCGCGCTAGGCTCGTCGCCCGGCGGTCTGCACACCTGGGTCTTCGAGAGCGATCCCATCACGATCATCTGCCCAGAGGCGCCATCGGACGAGCGTCCCGGACTGGCCAGCGAACGAGACCCCAACTACACGCGTATGTACCGGTACGCCGACCTCGATGCGCTGATCGAGTTGTGGGGTCACATCCGCGCCTCGAATCCCGACCTGCACAACATCTCGCACCGGCTGCCCTCCGAGGTCACCGCGGACAACATGTCCGGGCATCTGGTGCTGCTCGGCGGTATCGGCTGGAACCACGTGACCGAGCGCCTGCTGAAAACTCTCCGCCAGCTGCCCATCTCCCAGTTCGAGGTCTCAGACCTGAAGACCGGGGAGATCTTCAAGGCGAGCGGGCCTGACGGCCAGGAGTTCCGTCCGAAGTGGGAGGAGACGGTCGACGGTCCTGAGCTTGTCGAGGACGTCGCGCTCCTGACCCGGCTGCGCAATCCTTTCAACCACAGTCGCACGATCACCATTTGCAACGGCATCCACAGCCGTGGAGTGCTCGGAGCCGTGCGGGCCCTCACCGATCTCAACGTCCGCGAGCGCAACGAGGCGTTCCTTGCCAACCGTTTCCCAGAGCGGGAGTTCGCGTTGCTTCTGCGGGTACCTGTGGTGCAGGGCGAGGCGATCTCGCCCGATCTGGAGATCCCCGACAACCGGCTGTACGAATGGTCGCCCAGTGAGAAGGTTCCCGCCCGGTGAGTCGTCAACTCAGACACAGGCAGTCGCACGCATCGCTCCTGCGAGACGTGTCGGCCGTGTCCGCCCCGCCTACTCGCAATCGCCTCGACGCGATCGTGGTCCCGGCAGCACGAGCGTCGCTGCAGCGCGTCATTTCGCTCTCCGCGGAGCTGTCCGTACCGCTGGTTCTCCTGTGTAGCCGGCAGGCCAAAGTCGACAGGGTTGCCGAGCGGGTCAAAGCAACCTTCGGAGCCCGCGCGCTGGTCGTCGAGGTGCCTGACGACTATCCACTGCCCTATGACGCCCAGCTGACCTCGGATCGGAAGTTCCGGGCCCTGAGCGCCGATCGTTCGAGTGACCTCAGCGTCAAGCGCAACATCGGCCTCCTTCTCGCCCGCCTCCGTGGCTGGAAGAAGATTCTGTTCATCGACGACGACATCTCGCAGATTCGCGGGCAGGACATCGCACGGCTCACCGGCCAACTCGATCGTTACCCGGTCGCGACGATGATCAGCCGATACTTTCCCGACAACTCGGTGGTGTGTCACGCGCGCCGCCTGGCCGGATACGGACAGGACGTCTTCGTCAGCGGTGCTGTGCTGGGAGTCAATACGCAGCACCCGGCGATGTCCTTCTTTCCTGACATCTACAACGAGGACTGGTTCTTCTTCGCGCGGCACGCGGCCGGACGCACGCTGACCAAGACCGGCGAGGTTCGGCAGGACGCGTACGAGCCGTTCGCCGACCCGTGGCGCGCCGGGCGCGAAGAACTGGGTGACCTGCTCGCCGAGGGCCTCTACGCGATGTTCCAGAGCAGGCCTGGATGGACATTCAGCGAGCAGTTGACGGCCGCCGGTGCGACGCATTGGCGGGACTTCAAGGCAGACCGCCTGTTGATGATCGACGAAACCAAGAAGGGCCTCGAGCGCTCCGCCACTGGCTCGGTGGACTACCCGACGATGCTCCAGGCGCTCGAGTCGCTGCGGTGCGCCGAAGATCACTTGTCGGCCATCAAACCCGACGTGTGCGTCGAATTCATCGATGGCTGGCGGGAGGACGAGCTACGTTGGCAGAAGGTGATGAAGGATCTGCCTACGGCCCTCAGTGAACGGGATGCCCTCGCCGAGCTCGGGCTGACGAGGTGGATCTCCTGCGGTTACGGCAGCGCGAGCCGTCAGATGGGCTCACCGGAGTACAAGGTGTTGAGTCTGAACCGGACCTCTGACCGACCTGAGGCGTCGTTGAGGAGCTGACTCTCGCCGGTGGGCTCGAATCCCAGGCGTTGGTAGACCGCGAGCGCCTCGGCATTGCCGTCCAGAACCCAGAGCAGCCAGTCCCCGACCTCGGGCTCCAGCTCGACCAGGTACTGCAGGATCGCCCGCAGGGCGCCGGTCCGGCGATGCCCGGGCTCCACCCACACCGACTCGAGATGCCGCTCGGTGGGTCGCTCGTCATCCCGCAACGAACTGGCCACGCCGATGATCCGTTGCTCGCTCCGTAGCACGACCCAGACGGCCGTCGCGAAGCGATCTCGCCACTTCGCCTCGGTCCAGCCGGCCACCTCCTCGTAAGTGGAGATGTACGCGGCCGGCGAGTCCTTGAGGGCGCGGAGGCGGACGTCCCTCAGGATCTCCCAGTCGTCGGCAGCGAGTGCCTCAACATCCAATCCCCAGGTCCTCCTCCCCGACTTCTCTGGCAATCACAACACAGACATCGGGGCATCCATGCCAGTCCGCTTGCTCAGACCGCCAGCGCGGAGAGCCAGGTGTTGTGGTGTCGGGTCAGGTAGGCGGCGGTTGGGCCCCAGTGGGTTGCGTGGCCTTCGTCATAGAGGCGGGCCCAAGGTTGTTCGCCGGTTTGGTGGCCGCGGACGAGGAGGTCGTACATGCCTTGGGTATGCGCGGCGATCTGGGCGGGGAGAGTACGGCGGTCGTCCGCAGAGAGGCCGTATCCGTCGGCCAAGGCCCGCAACCTCACCGCGTCCACCGAAGGGTTGCCGTTCGGGACGAACTGGACGAAGCCGTGGGCGGCGTAGGCGAGGTCCCAGAGGCGGGACGAGGGCCCGGCGTTGTCCCAGTCGATGAAGACCCAGCGGTCGCCGTCGCGGACCAGGTTCCAGGGGGCCAGGTCGTTGTGGCAGATCAGGTGGCCACCGGCTGGGTCGGGGATCGCGACGTCCCAGACGGCGTCGGCCGGTGGGTCGAAGTCCTCCATCGCATCGTGGAGTTCGCGGATGAGTAGGCCGATCCGGTGGAGCTCGTCCAGCGTCATCAGGGGGAGGGTGTCGGCGAGAGCGCCGGGGATGTACTCGACAACGTGCCGGTTCCGGGAGTCGAGACCCAGCGTGGCAGGCGCACCCCTGAAACCCTTGTCTGCAAGGTGTTTCAGCACAGCTTCGACACCACGGGTCTGTGGCAGCGCAGGTTTTCGAACCGTCGATCCGATCCGAACAACCTCCGCTGCCACGTTCCCGCCGGTCAGGATCTCCTCTTCGTGCACACCGTGAAACCTACGCCGCGGCGGTGGCTTCGGTGAGTTGTTCGGTGGTGGGCTGAAGCTGAGGCGAGGCCAGAGTCAGGAGGACATTGGCTACGGCGAAGAGCGATGCGACGAGGAGGCCGCGTTCGAAGCCTGACTCGAGCGCGTGTTGCTGAGTCGCGCCACGGGTCAGCTCATTCGTGGTGTGAGTGATGGAGAGCGTGGTGACGATCGCCAGCCCGAGTGCGCCACCCACCTGGTACATCGCGTTGACCACACCGGATGCAGCACCGGCCTCCTGCGGCCGGACCTCGGAGACGGCAGTGATCTGACCAGGTACGCCGACGCCGAGGATGCCGAACCCGAACACGATCAACCCTGGCAGCAACTCAGACGAATAGCTGCCAGTCGCATCAGCCTGCGAGAGAAGCAGCAGGCCAATCACACTCAACACGGCCCCGGCGAGCTGCACCGTACGAGTGCCAACCCGCTGCACGAGCTGCGACGCCAGAGCCGCAGCCACAATTGCCGCACCGCCCATAGGCAGGAAGTGCACGCCCGCCTCGAGCGCACTGTCCCCACGCACCTGCTGCAGGTAGATAGCAGTCAGGAAGAACATGGACAGGAACGCAGCACCGTTCAGCGCAAGCGCTCCGCCCGACACACTCAACGCACGCGACCGGAACAGCCGCAGCGGCACCAGTGGCGCAGGAGACCGCCGCTCCACCACGACGAACGCGGCCAGCAACACCACTCCGGCCGTCAGTACGCCGACCACCTCGAACGAGCCCCACCCCGACGGCTCCGACCGCACCACGCCGTACACGACTGCCATCAGCCCGGCCGTCCCCAGCACCGCCCCAAGAGTGTCGAAGGTACGACGGCCAGACGCGTGCCGCACGTCGGGAACGAACACCGGGATCACCGCGACCAGTGCGATCACGATCGGCACATTGACGAAGAAGATCCACTGCCAGCTGAACGAATCGACCAGTACGCCGCCCGCCACCACACCGAGCGTGCCGCCAAGACCCGCAAGACCACCCCAGACGCCCATGGCGATGTTCCGCTCCCGCCCATGCGCGAACGTCATCGTGAGAATCGCGAGAGCCGCCGGCGAGAGCAGCGCCCCACCCAGACCTTGGACGGCGCGCGCACCGATGAGGAACTCGGGTGAGCTCGACAACCCCGCCAGCAGCGACGTGACGCCGAACAGGAGCAGACCGGCGACGAACACGCGGCGCGCCCCGAGCAGGTCGGCCATTCGGCCGCCGAGGAGCAGGAAGCCTCCGAAGAGCAGGGTGTAGGCGTTGATCACCCACTGCAGGGAGTCGGTGGAGAAGTTCAGGTCCGCCTGGATGTCCGGCAGCGCGACGTTCACGATCGTCACGTCCAGCACCACGATGAATTGCGCGAGAGCCAGCACCGCCAGGGTGGCCCAGGGACTGCGTCGCATGCCTACCTCACCAAGAAGAGAGAGTCTACGCTGTATGTATACGCTGTATGCGTACGTAGTACACGCTAGGTCTACGGTGTAAACTTGTCAACGTGATCAGCAAAGAAACCGCTCGCAGGCTGGACCCGGACAAGGTCGTGGACAGTGCGCTCGCGATCGCGGACGACGAAGGCCCGGCCGCCGTGACGCTCCGCCGGCTGGCCGGTCAGCACGAGGTCACGCCGATGGCGCTGTACCGGCACTTCAAGGACAAGGACGACCTGCTCGCCGCTCTCGGCGACCGGCTGCTGGCGGACGTCGTACTGCCGGAGCCGACCGACGAGCCGTGGGACCGGCAGCTGGACAAGGTGCTGACGGCGTTCGTGGCCGCGCTCCGAGGGCATCCGCGACTGGCGGATCTCACCCTGACCCGCATCCTGGTGGCGGAGCCGGGCCTGGCGATGGCCGAGCGGACGATGGAGCTGCTCACCCAGGGTGGGTTCTCGGTCGACGACGCGGCCGAGGTCGGGCGACAGTCGATCTGCTCCCTGATCACCCTGGTGACCAACGACCCGATCGCCCGCGAGGCGAGCGACCCGATCACGCGCGAGGATTCACTACGAATGAAGCGCGCGTCCTTGGCCGCCCTGTCGCCGCGGAAGTACCCACTGATCACGGCAGCCGCGGACACGCTGGTCTGCCCGACGTCCACGGACCGCTACTACTCCTTGGGCGTCGACCTGGTGGTTGCCGGCATCCGCGGCGTACTCGAAGAGGAGAAGTAGCTTGGCTCTCAGCATCCTGACCTACCTGGAGCAGCACAGCCCGGACGAGATCCTGCCGGCCAGGGAGCAGCCGGTGGAGATCCGACGGGTCGAGGAGGTCTCACCGGAGTTCGCCCGCTACCTCTACACCGCAGTCGGCGGTGACTGGCACTGGATCGGGAAGCTCGGGTGGAACTGGGACCAATGGGTCGACTGGTTGAGCCGGCCCGGGTTCGAGACCTACGTGCCGTGGGTCGGCGGTGTTCCGGCCGGGTACGTCGCCCTGCGCGGCGTCGGCAGTGAGGTCGAGATCGAGAACTTCGGCCTGCTCAGAGGGTTCATCGGCCGCGGACTCGGCGGCCACCTGCTGACGGTCGGCCTGCAGAAGGCGTGGACGCTGGACGAGCGCCACGACGGCGTCGACCCGATCACCCGGGTCTGGGTGAACACGAACACCCTCGACGGGCCGGCCGCGCTGGTGAACTACCAGGCGCGCGGACTGAAGCCTTACAAGACAGTAGAAGAGGAACGCCCCGACGCCGATGACACGGCGCCCGGTCCGTGGCCGGGCTGGTCCGGCCCACCCGGCGCGGTGCGCGAGGTCCCGGCCGGCTGAGACGACCAGACGGACCGAAAGCCCAAGCGAACAAGGGGGTCTCGCCGTAGCGGCGAGACCCCCTCAGCTCACAGACCGTCTTCGAAAACCACCGCCCGGATCTCGACCCCGAGGCCCTCGATCGCGGCGTCCGGGATCATCGCGGCCAGCTCCTGCGCCCGCTCCGCCGACGCCACGTCGATCAGGTAGTAGCCGCCCAGGAACTCCTTCGCCTCCACGAACGGCCCGTCCGTCACCGCCGGTACGCCGTCGCGGACCTTGACCACCACGGACTTGGCCGGCTCGGCGAGCGCGACCGTGCTGTGGAACTCGCCCGACTCCTTCAGAGTCGACAGCAGCTTCTGGTGCCCGGCGCCGATCGCCTGCTGCTCCTCCTCGGTCAGCGCGGCGAGCACGTCGGGATTGATGTTCATGATCAGTAGGTACTTCACGGTGTCTCCTTCGCGCGTGGCTCCCGGCCGGGAGCCTCTCGCCATCAGTACGGAGCCGACGCCGCCACTTTGACATCAGGTCCGAGCCGATAGCGTCGTCCCATGGCCGAGCTGAGTCTCACAGATGTCCGGGCCGCCGCCGACCGGATCGCCGGGGTCGCCCACCGTACGCCGGTCCTGACCTCGCGGACCCTGGACGAGCGGGTCGGGGCGCGGGTCTTCCTCAAGGCGGAGAACCTGCAGCGGATCGGCGCGTTCAAGTTCCGCGGCGCGTACAACGCGGTCAGCCGGCTGTCGCCCGACCAGCTCCGGTACGGCGTCGCGGCGTACTCGTCGGGGAATCACGCGCAGGCCGTCGCCCTGGCGGCCCGGATCGCCGGGACGAAGGCGGTCATCCTGATGCCGACGGACGCGCCACCGACGAAGCTCGCGGCCACTCGTGGGTACGGCGCTGAGGTCGTCACGTACGACCGCTATGCCCAGGACCGGGCCGGGCTGGCCAAGGAGCTGGCGACCGAACGTGGGCTCACCCTCATTCCGCCGTACGACCACTACGACGTGATGGCCGGGCAGGGGACGGTCGCGCTGGAGCTGATCGAGGAGACCGGACCGCTGGACGCGTTGCTCGTCCCGGTCGGGGGCGGCGGGTTGATGGCCGGCTGCGCGACGGCGGCGACCGCGCTGTCGCCGGGGATCCGGATGGTCGGGGTCGAGCCGGCCGCCGGTGACGACCACGCCCGGTCGCTGGCCGCGGGCGAGCGGGTCGAGATCGACGTACCGCGGACGATCGCCGACGGGCAGGCGATCTCGACGCCGGGCGAGCTGACCTTCGCGGTGAACCGGCGACTGGTGGACAGCTTCGAGCTGGTCACCGACGACGAGATCGTGGCCGCGATGGCGTTCGCGTTCGAGCGGCTGAAGATCGTCCTCGAGCCGAGCGGCGCGAGCGCGCTGGCGGCGCTGCTGGCCGGGCGGATCCAGCCGGTCCCGGAGCGCGTCGGAGTCGTGCTGTCCGGCGGGAACGTCGGCCTGGACCGGTTCCTCGAACTCCTCGGGAAATAGCTGAATTCGCAAGGAACTGAGGGCGCCCTGAGCACGCACTGTGCCCGTTGTCACAGACAGCGACCATGAAGTGTGACCGGCATCACACTGAAGCTCTCATTTGCCCTCTGAACCCCGCTCAGACGCGCTCAGGACACCTGGTGTTCACCACTGGTCCCTGATCCGTCAGAGAGCCGTTCAGGGCCTTTCCGGAGCCTCTCTGTGGATCTGAGGGTTTGCGTCGTGATCGTTCTGTTATACAGTCGTCGGCGGTTCGGTAAATACCACGAACCGCACAGGTGTCAACGCCGAGCCCTGCCAGGCACCTGCGCTCCCCTCGAAAACCAAGGCAGGGGTGGGGGACCCAGGAGGTTGGGTCTCGACCGTGAGTGGTCGGAACCCTGGGGTGAAGTCCGCGGGAGCGGACCGGGCTATGAATCCCAGCCCGAACCCGACAGCTAACTCCGCAGGCGTCGGGAGACCAACCATGCCCGTCACTGCCCGACGGACGTCGCTTTCGCGCGCCGTCAGCCAGACCAGCGAGCTCAGTCCGAGGCCCACCGGCCGGACCCTCGCGAAGCACCGCAAGCCGACCAAGCCCGCAACCCCTCGGGCCGCAGCCGCGGTCCTCACAGTGGGCCTCACGGTCGGCGGTGGAGCCGCCCTCACCGTCGCCGTCCCTCCGGCGACCGCCTCGGCGGCGACCACTTCCGCCACCGCCACCACCACGCCGCGTGGCTACTGGAGCATCCCGAGTCGGCCGCTGCTCCGGTTCCGCGACAAGGGCCCGACCGTCAAGTACGTGCAGAGGGCCCTGCACCTCGGCCCGGACGGCTACTACGGCGCCAGCACCATCCGGGTCCTGAAGAAGTACCAGGCATCCTGGGGTCTCAAGGCCACCGGTACGACGACCCGGGCGACCTGGGGCCGACTGACCTGGACCGCCAAGCGCGGGCTGCTCTACGGTCCCTACGGCAAGTCCAGCGGCACCACGACCTTCCGCGCCAAGGTGTTGCGCGAGGCGGCGAAGCTGAAGGGCACCCCGTACCGCTACGGCGGCACGACCCCGCGCGGCTTCGACTGCTCCGGCTACACCGGCTACGTGTACAAGAAGGCCGGCAAGAAGCTGCCCCGTACGTCGCGTGCGCAGTACAGCGCGACCAAGCACATCAGCCGCAGGACCGCGAAGCCGGGTGACCTCGTCTTCTTCAAGAGCGGTGGCGGCGGCGTGTACCACGTCGGCATCTATGCCGGCGGCAACATGCTGTGGCACTCCTCCAGGCCGGGTGTCCCGGTTCGGAAGGCCAAGATCTGGACCAAGAGCGTGGCCTTCGGCCGCGTCTGAGTCCGGCCTGTCAGCATCCTCTCCCCCCAGGGATCGCTGACCTGAAACCGGTCGCGGCCGTCGTCCCCCACCCCTCCGACGGCCCCGACCGGTTTCCTATCTCTCCTCGTCCAGCAGCCCGGCGTCGTGCGCCAGGATCGCGACCTGGACCCGGTTGGTGGCGTCCAGCTTCACCAGCACCCGCGAGACGTGCGCCTTCACCGTCGCCTCGCTCATGAACAGCGTCTTGCCGATATCGGCGTTCGACAGTCCGCGCCCGACCGCGCCCAGCACCTCGCGTTCCCGATCGGTGAGCGCGGTGATCCGCTCCCGCGCCAGCCGCTGCCGGTCGCTCCGCGAGTCCGCCGCGAAGTGCCCGATCAGCCGCCGCGTCACCGCCGGCGACAACATCGCGTCCCCGTTCGCGACCACCTTGACCGCCTGCACCAGCTCCCGCGGCGGCGTGTCCTTCAGCAGGAACCCACTGGCCCCGGCCTGCAGCGCCCGGAACACGTAGTCGTCCAGGTCGAACGTGGTCAGTACGACGACCTTCGGCGGATCCGGCAGCGCCTGCACCTCCCGCGTCGCCGCCAGCCCGTCCAGTCGCGGCATCCGGATGTCCATCAGGACGACGTCCGGCCGGTGCTTCACCACCATCGCGGCCGCGTCGGCGCCGTCGCCGGCCTCGGCGACCACCTCGAGGTCCTGGTCCGACTCGAGGATCATCTTCAGCCCGGCCCGGACCAGCGCCTCGTCGTCCACGATCAGCAGCCGCGTCATCGTTCCCCTTCGTCAACGGTCAAGGCAGTGTCAACGGTCAAGGCCGTGTCAACGGTCAAGGCCGGCTCCGCGCCCTCGCGGCCGTCCGACCAGGGCAGCCAGGCCTCGACCCGCCAGCCGCCGTTCGTCGTCGGGCCGGTCGTCAGCCTGCCACCCGCCAGCTCGACCCGCTCGCGCAGTCCGACCAGGCCCGCGCCGGCGCCTGGGAGCAGTGAACCAGCAGCGACCGGCCGGATGTTGGTGACCCTCACTGTCACGCCTGCTCCCCTGGCACCGTGGACGACCACGTCGGTCGAGGCTCCCCGGGCGTGCTTGTGCACGTTGGTCAGAGACTCCTGCACCACGCGATAGACCGTGCGCCCAACAGAGACCGGTACGTCGTCAGGCAAGGCGAACTCGCCCGTCACGCTCACGCCGGCATCCCGGGACTCCTCCACCAGCCGTTCCAGATCAGCCGCTCGCGGTACCGGCGCCAGGTCGGCCCCGTCGACGCTGACGTCGGAACGCAGTACGCCGAGAACCTCGCGCAGGTCCTCCATCGCCTGTCGTGCGGTCTCGCGGATCAGCCGGGCCGAACCCTCGACCTTCTCCGGGCCGACCGCCGGGTTCACCTCCAGGCCGCCGGCGTGCAAAGCGATCAGCGACACCTTGTGCGCGAGGACGTCGTGCATCTCCTGGGCGATCCGGGCCCGTTCACCCAGCCGGGCCTGCTCGCCGCGCAACTCGCGCTCGGCCTCGGCCCGCTCGGCGCGGTCCCGGAGCGACACCATCAGGTCCCGGCGCGCACCGATGTACGCCCCGGCCGCGATCCAGGTGCCGATCAGGAACGGTGCGGTGAAGACCGCGACCCAGAAGTCGCCCTCGCCGACCCAGGTGGTGTTGACGACGTAGGCGACGTACGCGGACACGCCGAGGATGAGCAGGACCAGGTCGCGGCGGCGGATCGCCAGGGTCAGCAGCGCGAGGCCCATCGGCACGAAGACGGAGCTCGTCAGCAACGCGGCGATCGCGACCATGGTGACGGTCGCCGGGAACCGCCGGCGCCAGAACAGCGCGACCGACGCCACCACTCCCACGCCCAGCACGAACCAGTCGCTCGATCCCCAGCCGGGGCTCCCGTCGGACGTCGCCTGGAGGACGACGGTGAGCAGGCTGAAGCCGACGAACAGGAAGTCGCGCAGGCGTGCGGCATGCCTGACCCACCAGGCGTACCACCGGCGCAACCGTCGCATTCTGTCAGCCTAGTTGGGCGGCATCGGTCTCCTCGTCACCCGTTCGGGTGGGTTCAGGGGTTGACCCCGACGACTTTCGTAGGGGGTGATCGCAGCCGCTCGTCCGATGTGGGCGAGGGGTCCCGGACGGTTGACTCGATGTCATGATCACCGTCGAGAACCTGACCAAGCGGTACGGCAGCACCACGGCTGTCCACGATGTCTCCTTCACCGTCCAGCCGGGCAGCATCACCGGCTTCCTCGGCCCGAACGGGGCCGGTAAGTCGACCACGCTGCGGATGCTCACCGGGCTGACCCCGCCGACGTCGGGCACCGCCACCATCACCGGCAAGCGGTACGTCGAGCTGCCGAATCCGGGCCGGGTCGTCGGGGTCATGCTCGATGCCGCGGCCCAGCACCCGGGCCGGACCGGACGGGAGACGCTGCTGCTCAACGCGAGCCTGCTCGGCGTGCCCAAGGGCCGGGTGGACGAGATGCTCGAGGCCGTCGGCCTCAGCCACGCGGCGAAGCGCCGGGTCGGGCAGTACTCGCTGGGGATGCGGCAGCGGCTCGGTATCGCCAGTGCGCTGCTGGGCGACCCCGCCGTCCTGATCCTGGACGAGCCGGCCAACGGGATGGACCCCGAGGGCATCCGGTGGATGCGCGGCCTGCTGCAGGACTTCGCCTCCCGCGGCGGCACCGTGATCCTGTCCAGCCACCTGCTGGGCGAGGTGCAGGCGACCGTCGACCGGCTGGTCGTCATCGGCGGCGGCCGGATCGTCGCCAACGGCTCCCTGGAGGAGCTGCTGGCCGGGAGCGGCACGCTCGTCCGCGGTCTCGACCCGATCGGACTGAACCAGGCGCTGACCGCCGCCGGCCTGCTCCTCGAGCCGCTGCCGGATGGCGCACTGCGGGTCGACGCCACCGCCGAGCAGGTCGGCCGGGCCGCCTTGGCCGCCGGTCAGATCCTGCTCGAACTCCGCCAGAGCGACGGCGCCGGCCTGGAGGAGCTGTTCTTCCAGCTCACCACCCCGGCCCCGGTCGCCGAAGCCGCCTGATCACACTTACTTCTGGAGCTCATCACTATGACTACCGTCACCGACATCGAACCGTCGGCCCCGGCCAAGCACCGGGCCGAGGTAGCGACCGCATTGCCGCCCGCACGCGGCCAGTCCTTCCTCAAACTCGTCACTCTCGAACTCCGCAAGTCCGTGAACACCCGCAGCGGGCGGGTCCTGCTCGCCGCGATCCTGCTCCTCGCCGCGATCGCGATCGGCTGGCAGCTCACCCATCTGCCGGAGGGGCCGGCCGGCTTCGACGGCTTCCTCGGCGCCGCGTCGACCAGCGTGATGCTGCTACTGCCGGTGATCGGCGTGATGGCGATGACGAGCGAGTGGACCCAGCGGACCGCGCTGACCACGTTCACGCTGTCGCCGCGCCGGGTCCGGGTCCAGCTGGCCAAGTTCGTCTCCGCGATCGTGCTGAGTGTCGTGGCGATGACCGCGGTCGTGATCCTCGCGTTCGCCGGCACCGCGCTCGCCGGTGCGGTCACCGACCACACGACGTCGTACGCCGGAGTGGGCGGGCAACTGGCCGGGGCCTACCTGACCGTCGCACTCAACGTGGTGATGGGTGCCGCCTTCGGTGCGGTGATCGCCCAGACCGCGGTCGCGATCCTGGTGTACTTCATCGCCCCGACCGCCTGGTCGCTGGCCGGGCCGGCGCTGTTCAAGGACAACGCGAACTGGCTGGACGTGTTCGGTGCCTTCGGCCGGATCGCGGAGCGTGACCTGCACGGGATGCTGCCCGAGACGCTCACCGCGATCGGGGTCTGGATCGTTCTGCCGACCATCGTGGGACTGTGGGCAAGCTCACGTCGCGAGGTCAAGTAACGGGGGTCCGACGCGGTGGGGCGGGCCGGTTTGAGGGGACCGGGCCCGCCCCACCAGCGGTGTGATCGGACCTCTCGACGTCCACCCAGGGGGCCGGTGCGTGTGTCGATCCCGCGCTCCGGGTATCCTAGAAACACGATTACTGACGACTGATCCGTGGGCGCCACGCTGCGTACCCGGTTGACTTGTGCGAGGGGGTCGACGCTATGGGGCGCGGCCGTGCAAAGGCCAAGCAGACGAAGGTCGCTCGCGACCTGAAGTACCGCACCTGGGACACCGACTTGGATCAGCTCAAGCGTGAGCTGTCCGGTGACCAAGGTGGCGACCGTTCTGCGAACGGCGAGAACGACGGCGACGACTACGACGCCGACGACTACCACCCCCGTCGGTAAGCAACAGCACGACTGACCTGCTCAGCGCCCTCACGGGTGACTGAGCAGGTAGTTGCGCGCCGACGAGCTCCACCACACCAGCAGTAGCCGTAGCGATCCCGCCTGCCCTTCAACCGGCAGGCGGGTCCTGGGTCCGCCTGCACCGGCCACCGGCGGCAGCGGACCTATTCGGCGTACGTGCCCTCGAGGGTGACCGTGCCGCCGGGGGTCTGGCTGACCTCACCGCAGACCCAGGCCGGGATGTCCCGGTCGGCCAGCGCCGCGACGGCCCGGTCGGCAGCGGCCGGATCCAGTACGGCGACCATGCCGGCCCCCATGTTCAGCGTCTTCTCCAGCTCGGGGAGCGCGACATCGCCGAGCAGCCCGACCAGACCGAAGATCGGCGCCGGCGTCCAGGTCGACCGGTCGATCCGGACCGACAGTTCGTCGGGGATGACCCGGGCCAGGTTGCTCGCGAACCCGCCGCCGGTGATGTGCGACATCGCGTGCAGCGGCTTCGCGTCGCCCTCGAACTCGCCGTTCAGCTCCTGGATCAGCTCCAGGCAGTGCTTGGCGTAGACCCGGGTCGGCGTCAGCAGCACCTCGCCGAGCGTGGCGCCCAACTCCGGCACCTCGCGGTCCAGCGACCACTTCGCCCGCTCGAAGAACACGTGCCGGACCAGGGAGTACCCGTTCGAGTGCAGGCCCGACGAACCCATCGCCACGACCACGTCGCCCGCGCGCACCCGCTCCGCGCCGAGCACCTCGTCGGCCTCGACCACACCGGTCGAGGCGCCGGCCACGTCGTACTCGTCCGGCTCCAGCAGGCCCGGGTGCTCGGCGGTCTCGCCGCCGACGAGCGCCGTACCGGCCTCGACGCAGGCCTCGGCGATCCCCTTCACGATCTGTGCGATCGTCTCCGGGACCACCTTGCCGGTGCAGATGTAGTCGGTCATGAACAGCGGTTCGGCACCGCACACGACCAGGTCGTCGAC
Source organism: uncultured Actinomycetota bacterium (assembly GCA_963748245.1). Taxonomy (GTDB): domain Bacteria; phylum Actinomycetota; class Actinomycetes; order Propionibacteriales; family Kribbellaceae; genus Kribbella. Next base: position 201,504 of record CAVVIA010000002.1, read on the forward strand.
GACCATCCCGACCAGGTCGAACCCGATCGTGTCGTGCTTGCCGAGCTTCTGCGCGATCGCGACCTTGGTGCCGATGCCGTCGGTCGAGGTCGCCAGCAGCGGCCGCCGGTACGACGTCAGCGCGGTCGCGTCGAACAGCCCGGCGAACCCGCCGAGCCCGCCGACCACCTCGGGGCGGGTCGCCTTCGCCACCCACTCCTTCATCAGCTCGACGGCCCGGTCACCGGCCTCGATGTCGACTCCGGCGGCGGCGTAGCTCGCCCCATTGCTCACGTTCTTCTCCTCGGTACGGCGGACGCCGGCAGATCGTTGTTACGGACGGCTGAGCGCGTCGGCCGCACCGGCACCACCGGAAACCGTGGCCAGGCCGTCGGCGTCGGTGGCCACCGGCAGCTCCAGCAGGTGCTTGCCGAGCTGCTCGGGCTCGGGCAGCGCGACCGGGTAGACCCCGTCGAAGCAGGCCCGGCAGAGCCGCTCCTTCGGCACCGTGGTCGCCTCGACCAGGGCGTCCAGGCCGATGTAGCCGAGCGAGTCGGCGCCGAGCGAGCGGCAGATCTCCTCGGTGTTCAGGCCGTTCGCGATCAGCTCGGCGCGACTGGCGAAGTCGATGCCGTAGAAGCACGGCCACTTCACCGGCGGGGCCGTGATCCGGACGTGGATCTCCTTCGCGCCGGCCTCGCGGAGCATCCGGATCACCGCGCGCTGGGTGTTGCCGCGGACGATCGTGTCGTCGACCACCACCAGCCGCTTGCCCTCGATCACCTCGCGCAGCGGGTTCAGCTTGAGCCGGATGCCGAGCTGGCGGATGGTCTGACTGGGCTGGATGAAGGTCCGGCCGACGTACGCGTTCTTGACCAGGCCCGATCCGTACGGGATGCCGGACTCCTCGGCGTACCCGATCGCACCCGGTACGCCGGACTCCGGGGTGGCGATGACGAGGTCCGCGTCGGCCGGGTGCTCACGGGCCAGCCGGCGGCCGATCTCGACCCGGGTGGAGTGGATCCGCTGCCCGGAGATCTGGGTGTCCGGGCGGGCCAGGTAGACGAACTCGAACAGGCAGCCCTTCGGGTCCGCCTCGGCGAACCGGGTCGAGCGCAGCCCTTCGGCGTCGATCGCGACGATCTCGCCCGGCTCGATCTCGCGGATGAAGGAGGCGCCGACGATGTCGAGGGCGGCGGTCTCGCTGGCGACCACCCAGCCGCGCTCGAGCCGGCCCAGCACCAGCGGGCGGATGCCCTGCGGGTCGCGAGCGGCGTACAGGGTGTTCTCGTCCATGAAGATCAGGCTGAAGGCGCCCTTGACCTTCGGCAGGATCTTCGCCGCCGCCTCTTCGATGGTGAGATCCGGGTAGCCGGCCAGCATCGAGGTGAGGATGTCGGTGTCGGAGGAGGCGCTGTGCTTGGCGTTGGCCTTCGCGTGCTCGACCTCGATGTCCAGCCCGAGGTCGAGGTCGCCGTCGCCGTTCAGGCTGGCGGCCAGCTCGCCGGTGTTGGTCAGGTTGCCGTTGTGACCGAGCGCGATCGACCCGGTCGCGGTGGACCGGAACGTCGGCTGGGCGTTCGCCCAGACACTCGACCCGGTGGTCGAGTACCGGCAGTGGCCGATCGCGATGTGTCCGCGCAGCGACGCCAGGGTCGCCTCGTCGAACGCCTGGCTGACCAGCCCCATGTCCTTGTAGACGAGGATCTGGCTGCCGTTGCTGACCGCGATGCCAGCTGACTCCTGCCCGCGGTGCTGCAGAGCGTAGAGCCCGAAATAGGTGAGTTTGGCGACCTCTTCCCCCGGTGCCCAGACCCCGAAGACGCCACAGGCGTCCTGCGGTCCGAGATCCTGCGGGTCAAGATCATGGGTGAGCCGACCATCGCCACGAGCCACAGCAGCAGTCTACGGGACGCGGACCGGCCCTCCCGCCACCACCGATCTGGTGGGACTACCAGCAGGCCGCGATGAGGTGGCACGCGTCGCTGCCACCGGTGGCGGCCGCGGGCAGCGCCGAAGCCGACGCGAGAAGCAGGGCGACCCCGACTACAGTCAGCACCTTCTTGATCACAACTAGTCCCTTCAGAAATAATCCGAAACCACCTCTTGAGTGCTCTTTGTCGACGCACTCTGTATATGGTCGGTTCCGACAAGTTTCTGGAGGAGAAGGATCGTGCTCGAGCCGCTGGGGGTGGACGAAGTCACCTTCGCGGTCTATCACGCCCTTCTCAGCCACCCAGACAGTACGCCGGAGCAGATAGCCGCGCTGGTAAAACGTTCCGTCCCGGAAGTCCACGAACTGATGAACCGACTCCGGAAGCTGGAACTGCTGGTCCCCACCTGGACCAACCCGGAGTCGGAGCACGCGGTCCATCCGCGGGTCGGGCTGACCGGTCTGGCCGAGCGGCGCCGCACCGAGCTGAACATGATGCTCGGCGAGCTGAGGGAGGCCGAGGCCTCCGCCGAGGTGGTCGCCGAGCAGTACAACGAGCTCCTCACCGCCCGTAGCAGCGGTGACGTCGAGTTGCTCAAGGGCCGGGCCAACGCCTCCCGCCGGATCGAGGAGCTCGCGCTGAAGGCCCGGGACACGTTCTGGGGCCTGGTGCCGGCCCACATCGACGACACGATCCACCAGGTGGACCGGTCACCGGACTTCACTCTGCTGGAGCGCGGCCTGCGGATGCGGACCGTCTACCTGCAGAGCATGACCTCGTCGAAGCAGGCCCTGGAGTACGCGGCGACCATGCACCGGCTCGGCGGCGAGGTGCGCGCGACCCCGACCCTGCCGATGCGGCTGCTGATCTTCGACCAGGAGATCGCGATCATGCCGATGGACCCGGAGAACCCGACCGCCGGCGCGGTGATCCACCGCACCCCGGCCGTCGTCTCGGTCGCCCTGGCCCTGTTCGACGCGTACTGGTCCCGCGCCACCGAGATGTTCGCCCCCGAGGACCGCGACGAGAACACTCCGCTCACCCCGCACGAGGCCGAGGTTCTGCGTTTGCTCGCCGGCGGCGCGAAAGACGAACAGGTCGCCCGTTTACTCGGTATTTCCCTGCGCACCGCCCGCCGAATTACCGCGAATCTTTCCGAGCGCCTCGACGCGGCCAGCCGTTTCGAATTGGGCGTCGCCGCCGCCAAACGCGGCTGGGTCTGATCAAACATTCCCGCCGTGAAATTGCGCGGGAATTCTCCGGTACGTCGCCCGGACCGGAACGCCTGCCCTGGAAGGGCTTTCCGCCACATCCGGTCTGGACCGCTGGCCCGGTACGGCGGGCAGGAAGATGCCAATCGCTTGCCATCGGGTCCCGGACGTGCTTTAGTCCGCGCCTTTACCAATGACACCGCGGCAATGACACCGTAATCAGCGGTCAGACGGTCTTGAGGGCGGCGAGAAGTTTGGTCAGCGAGTCCCTTGCGTCGCCGAACAGCAGGGTGGTTCGCGGGTCGTAGAGCAGTTCGTTCTCGATACCGGCGAAACCGGGGCGCATCGAACGTTTGAGGAAGATGACCCGGTGCGCCTCGTCGGCGTTCAGGATCGGCATGCCGTAGATCGGCGCGCTCGGCGTGTTGCGGGCGGCCGGGTTCACGACGTCGTTGGCGCCGACGACCAGGACGACATCGGTGGACTTGAAGTCGCCGTTGATCTCGTCCATCTCGCGCAACTGCTCGTACGGCACCTGCGCCTCGGCCAGCAGTACGTTCATGTGGCCCGGCATCCGGCCCGCGACCGGGTGGATCGCGTAGTCGACCTTCACGCCGCGGTCCTGCAGTTCCTCGACCAGGTCCCGCAGGGTGTGCTGCGCCTGGGCGACCGCGAGGCCGTACCCGGGCACGACGATGACCTTGTTCGCGTACCCGAGCAGGATAGCCACGTCCTCCGCGCCGCCGGAGATGACCGGCCGCTCGGACGCCGTACCGCCGCCGAGGGTGGAGCCGCCCCGGACCGCGCCGAAGAGGATGTTGAAGACCGAGCGGCCCATCGCGTCGGCCATCAGCTTGGTCAGCAACGTACCGGCCGCGCCGACCAGCGTGCCGGCCACCAGCAGCAGCGTGTTGCCGAGCACGTAACCTCCGGCCGCGACGGTCAGACCGGTGAAGGCGTTCAGCAGCGAGATCACGATCGGTACGTCGGCGCCGCCCACCGGCAGCACCAGCATCACGCCGACCGCGAGACCGACCAGGCAGAGCAGTACGCCGACCCACACGCGCGGGTCGGAGACCAGCCAGCCGGCCAGGGCGATGCCGCCGAGGACCGAGGCGATGAAGAGCACCGGCAGACCGGGGAAGGTCACCGGCCGGGTCGTCATCAGTTCCTGCAGCTTGGCGAACGTCACGATCGAGCCGGAGAAGCTGATCGCGCCGACCAGCACGGTGAACGCGGTCGCGATCGCCGCGATGGTCTGGCCCTCGTGCACCTCGCCGAGCTCCATCAGCGCGACCAGAGCGGCCGCGCCGCCGCCGACACCGTTGAACAGGGCAACGAGCTGCGGCATGTGGGTCATCTGCACGCGGCGCGACCCGACCACACCGGCGACGGTGCCGACGCCCAGGGCGATCAGGATCGGCACCAGGTTGTCCGGCTTGTAGGCGATGAAGGTGATCAGCACCGCGAGCACCGCACCGGCCGCGCCGAGCGCGTTACCGGCCCGGGCCGACCGCGGCGACGACAGCGCCTTCAGCGCGACGATGAAACAGACCGCGGCGACCAGATACCCGAGCTGGGCCCAGATGGGGATCACTTGTGCAGCTCCTTCTTGCGTGCCCCGGGACCTCGGAACATCTGCAGCATCCGGTCGGTGACCACGAACCCGCCGACCATGTTCACGGTCGCCAGTACGACGGCCAGCAGCCCGACGATCACCACGATCGCGGACTCGGCCTCACCGGTGACGATGATGGCGCCGACCAGGATGACGCCGTGGATCGCGTTCGCCCCGGACATCAGCGGGGTGTGCAGGGTCGAGGAGACCTTGCTGATCACCTCGACGCCGACGAACGCGGCCAGCACGAAGATCGTCAGCAACGCGATCGACTCGGTCACGGGGCCTGTCCTTCCAGAAGTTCGCGGGTCGGCTCGTGCAACACACTGCCGTCGTGGGTCACGCAGCAGCCGCGGACGATCTCGTCGTTGAAGTCCGGATCGAACGCCGCGTTGCGGGTCATCAACCGGATCAGGTTGGTGATGTTCTGACCGTAGAGCCGACTGGCCGGTCCGGCCATCTGGCTCGGGACATTCGCACCGCCCCAGACCAGCGCGTCACCGATGGTCAGCTCGGTACCGGCCACCGATCCCTCGACGTTGCCGCCCTGCTCGGAGGCCAGGTCGACCACGACCGAGCCGGGCTTCATCTGCTCGACCATCGACCGTGACACGAGCATCGGTGCGGTCCGGCCGGGCACGGAGGCTGTGGTGATCAGGGCGTCCGCGGCCGCGACGTACGGGGTGAGCAGCTCGCGCTGCAACTGGGCCCGCTCCGCGGTCATCTCGCGGGCGTAGCCGCCGGGGCCGTCCAGGGTGCCGAGCTCCAGCTCGATCGGTACGGCGCCCATCGACGCGATCTCCTCGGCGGCCGCGGTCCGGACGTCGTACGCCTTCACCACGGCGCCGAGGCGCCTGCAGGTCGCGATCGCCTGCAGGCCGGCCACTCCGGCGCCGAGGACGAGGACCTGGGCCGGCGGGATCGTGCCGGCCGCGGTCATGTTCAGCGGGAAGAACCGCGGCAGCCGTTCGGACGCGACGATCGCCGCGCGGTACCCGGCGACCAGGGCCTGGGAGGACAGCGCGTCCATCGACTGGGCCCGGGAGATCCGCGGGATCAACTCCATCGCGAACACGGTCAGCTTGGCCCGGGAAGCGGACCGGACCACATCCGGCGGGTTCGTCGGCAGGAACGACATCAGCGCCGTACCGGCGTGCAGCCGCTGCAGACGCTCGCGTTCCAAGGGCTGCACCGACGCCACGATGGTGGCCGCGTGGTCCGCACCCCAGGCGACCTCGGCCCCGGCGTCGCGATACTGCTCGTCGGAATACAGCGCCCGCTCGCCGGCGGCCGGCTCGACCGCCACCTCGTAGCCGAGCTCGATGAGTTTCGCGACTTGTTCCGGCACCAGCGCGACCCGGCGCTCGGCCGGTCTGGTCTCCCGTACGACTGCGATCTTCACTCGCCGAAACCTATGCCAAACACTGGGTCGCCGGAAAGCCCGGTCAGGAACCTCCTGCCAGGTTCTGGAGCAGGAGAGCCTCGGCGAGGCAGACCTTGGTGAACTCGGCCAGGTGCAGGCCCTCGTCGATACCGTGGGCGCGGGTGTCCGGATCCTCCACGCCGGTGACCAGGATCGAGGCCTTCGGGAAGGTCTGCTGGAACTCGGCGATGAACGGGATCGACCCGCCCATCCCCATGTCGATCGGCGCGACACCCCACGCGGTCTCGAACGCCGACCGGGCCGCTTCGTACCCGGCGCCGCGCGCGTTCACGCTGCACGGCTGGCCGGTCTGGCCCTCGGTCACGGTCACCTGCGCACCCCAGGGAGCGTTCTGCTCGAGGTGCTCGCGCAGCGCGTCGCTGGCCTTGGTCGCGTCGTCGCCGGGCGCGACCCGCAGGCTGACCTTGGCCCGCGCGACCGGCACGAGGGTGTTGCTGGCCTCGGCCACCGACGGTGCGTCGATCCCCAGTACGGCGATCGACGGGCGAGTCCACAGGCGGTCGACGAGCGAACCCGAGCCGGTCAGCCGGACCGAGTCCAGCACGCTCGACTCCGCCCGCAGCCGGGCTTCCGGATAATCCACATCCGCCGCCCGGGAAGCGTGCAGGCCGTCCACCGCGACGTCACCCTTGTCGTTGTGCAGCGTGGCGAGCAGCCGGCACAACGCCGACAGCGCGTCCGGGACCGGGCCGCCGAACAGGCCGGAGTGGACCGCGTGGTCCAGCGTGCGCACCTCGACGTACGCCTCGACCAGGCCGCGCAGCGACACGGTCAACGCCGGCTGGCCGATGTCCCAGTTGCCGGAGTCCGCGATCACGATCGCGTCGGCGGCCAGCTCGTCGGAGTACTCGTCCAGCAGTTGCAGCAGGGTCGGCGAGCCGATCTCCTCCTCGCCCTCGACGAACACCGTCACGCCCACCGGCAGATCGTTGCCGAAGGCCCGTACGGCGGCCAGGTGGGCGGCGATCCCGGCCTTGTCGTCGGCCGCGCCCCGGCCGTACAGCCGGTCGCCGCGCTCGGTCGGCACGAACGGGTCGGACGTCCACTGCTCGACCGGACCGGTCGGCTGGACGTCGTGGTGCGCGTACAGCAGCACCGTCGGCTTCCCGGCCGGCGCTGCCTTCTTCGCGATCACGGCCGGCGCACCCTGGCCGGCCCTGACGATCTTCACCGTGAAGCCCTCGGCCTCGAACAGCGCCGCGGTCGCCTCGGCGGAGCGCTGGACGTCGGCCGCGCGGGCCGGTTCGTAGCTGACCGACGGGATCCGGATGAGGTCCTCGAGGTCGGCACGGACACTGGGCAGAACGCGGTCGATCGCCGCGGACAGATCGGTCATGCGCCTACCGTACGGCGTCCGTTCGCGGAGCCGACGCCCAGTTCACCCTCGCGCGTTACTCATTGGCGATCTACTCTGGAATTCTCGTAGGTTTCCGCCCAACCTCAGAGGATCCCTCATTATGGCCAGACGCCCACTCGCCATTCTCACCGCCCTGATCACCTCCGCCACCGCCCTGACCGCCGCACTGCCCGCCAGTGCCGCGATCACTTGTGACACCGCCACCAGCGGCGGCTCGACCTTCTACGACGGCCCGTCCGCCTCCTACAAGTACGACGCCCGCTTCAGCAACAGCGCGAGCATTCCCAACCTGAGCACGCACACCCCGCAGGGTGCCGGCACTTGGTACAACTGGGACGGCTCCGGCAAGAACCTGCTCCTGGTCGCGTCGTACCGCACCGGCGCCGACTCGCAGATCTACGGCATCGACCCGGCCACCGGCTCCACCGTCGGTGTGGTCGCCATCGCCGAGTCGCACGTCGGCGGCATCACCGTCAGCATGGGCTGGGCGTTCGTGTCCGGTCAGGGCAGCAGCATCCGCAAGTACAGCCTGACGGCCCTGCGGGATGCGATGAAGGCCGCTGGTACGCCGTACCTCACCCAGGTCGGGACCGCCAGGGACGTGGCCGCCTCGTCGTTCATCGGCAGCTACGGGGACTCGCTGTTCTCCGGATCGTTCAACGAGACGGGTCGCGGGGTCATGTACGAGTACAAGATCGCAGCGGACGGAACGCTGACCACGGTCGCCGGTGCGTGGGAGGTGCCGACCAAGACGCAGGGTCTGACGGTGACGGCCGGCCACTTCATCTACAGCACGTCGTACGGGCGCACGAACCGGAGCAACGTCTACGTGGTCAAGCGCGGCCAGAAGGACCTGGACGCGGCAGCCCTGAGCTGTTTCCGGGCGCCGAGCATGACCGAAGGCATCACCGAGTACAACGGCACCGCCTACCTGGTCTACGAATCCGCCTCACACCTCTACGGCTCCGACCCCAACACCCTCAACGTCATCCCCCGCCTCCACAAGGCATCCATCACCTCGTTGACGTCCCTGGTGCCCTAACTGGGGTTGTACGCCGCCGAGTCCAGAACCTCCTGCCGGTGACCGGCATTGTCATCACGCACCTGGACCTGCAGCAGCTTGCCGTCGGGGTACAGGATGAACCGCTCGAGGACGGAGTGCCCTGCCGTGCAGGGGTAACGGAAGAGGACTGCCTGCCGACCACCAACATCCTGCGTCTCGCCTGAGGCTGTGTCGCAGCCGGGCGGGGGTGTGGTGGTGGTCGGCAGTCTGGTTCCGTTCGCGACGCCCACGTACACGCCGTCGACGTCCGTGGACTTGCCCCAGTTCGCTGTGTCGGTGCTGACCAGCAGCGCCGGTCCCTCAGCCCGCTCGGCCTTCTGCGACCAGTCCCGTGGCACCTCGACAGAGAGCGTGTCGTACTCCACCTTTACCGGGCGGGTGAGGACCAGTTGGTAGCCGCCGTAGCCGCCGGCGGCTGCCAGGAGGAGGGCGACGAGGGTGGCGATCACGCGGGAGCGGGCGCGGCGCCCCGGTGGGGTCGCGACCGTCAACTGGTTGTCGCTGGCAAGTGCGGTGGCCTGGTCGACGCGGCCCGTCGCGGCGGCAGGCGTGGGCATTTCCGCGGCAGGCACCAGCCCCGGCGGGATCTGGCCGGTCGTGTGCGCGTCCCGCAGGGCGTTGAGGAAGCTGTCCAGGTCGGGCCACCGCTTGTCCCGGTCCGGCTCGAGCGCACGCCGTACGACGACATCGATCGCGTCCGAGACGTCCTCGCGGAGGGTTGTCATCGACGGCGGCGGTGATTCGATCTGCATCACCGCACCGAGGCTGGCCACGCCGTGCGGTGCCTGCCCGGTGAAGGCGGCGTACGCAACCGCTCCGAGCGAGTACAGGTCGGCCCGGTGGTCCAGGCGTTCACCCCGCACCTGCTCCGGCGCGACGTACGACGGGGTGCCGCCGGGCATCGTGATCCTCGAGACCTCGGCCAGCGACTTGCCCAGCCCCAGGTCGGACAGCATCGCGCGGTCGCCGTGCTCGTCGGTCCGGAACAGTACGTTGGCCGGCTTCACGTCCCGGTGCAGGACGCCGCGGGCGTGCAGGTGCTTGAGGCCCCGGCCGACCTCGGTGATGATGCGGACCGCGTCGCCGAACTCCAGCGGACCGGCCTTGATCCGCTCGGCCAGCGTGCCGCCGTCGGCATAGGTGAGGACCATGTACGGGCGTCCGTCCTCGGTCTCCCCGATGTCGTGGACACCCACGACGTACAGCGAGTCGACCTTGCGGAGGAACCGCCCTTCGGCCAGGAACCGGCGCCGGACGTCGTCGTCCTCGATCCAGTTGTCGGACAGGATCTTGACCGCGACCTCGGCGTCCAGTTGCTCGTCCTTGGCCAGCCACACGGTCGCGAAACCACCGGCACCGACCCGGCGGACCAGGGCGTACCGGCCGATCCGCTCTGGCTGGTCCATGGCGCAATTATGCGCGATGCCTCCTGCGACTCGTTCGCCGGAGCAAGCAGTACGGCGTTTCGGAGCGAACAAATCGGGTCTTCGGAGCGTCTTCAACGGCGATGGACGAGGCACGGGTGACGACCAGTAGACGGCCGTTGAGCCCCCGCTGCTCGGATCGTGAGTTAGGAGACCGCTGATGCGGAACAACAACCGGCGCCTGGTCATCCTGGTCGCATCAGTAGCAGTCGCCGCAGTAGCCATCGGCGCCGCCATCGCCTACCGCCAGGGGCCTAGCGCCGACGCCCAGGCGAATGCGGCGCCGCTCAGCGGCTCGGCGTCACCGAGTGCCGGTACGCCGACGCCGACCCCGACGCCGAAGCCGTCGGCGACACCTCCGAAAACCACGGCCACCCCCACCGCGAAGCCGACCGGGACCGGGCCGGTCAAGTCGGCGGTGAACCTGGCCAAACTGCAGCCCGGACGCTTGCCGCAGGTTCCCTACCTGACCGGCCGGACGGTCCGCGGCGGCGCCGGTCAGGACATCAAGATCCCCGGCACCCAGGACATCCAGACGGTCGCCCGGCTGGGTCAGTCGGTCCTGGCCGTCGTGGGCGGGACCGACAACACCACCGAGATGCTGACCGTCGGCTCGGACGGCGCCATCCGCCGGCGGACGCCGAACGTCACCGGGATCGTCAGCACCGAGGACGGGATGGCCGCCGCCTACAACACCAGCCTGGTGTCCGATCTCGGTGAGCAGTCGCCCGGCACCACCATCTACGCCGAGCAGTCGCGGGTCCAGAAGGTGACCATCCCGGACATCTGGAACACGACGTTGATCGGTTACAGCAACGGGAAGGTCTACTTCCAGGGGTCGGCCAAGGAGGCGAGCAGCACCTGGACCCTGTACTCGTGGACCCCGGGTGCGTCCAAGGCGACCGAGATCAAAACGGTGCCGAAACCGACGGCCGTGTCCGCCGACGGAACGATCGCGGCGTCGCTGACCACACTGACCGACTACAACAGCTGCACCAGTGTCCTCTCGGTCGCGAGCGGCAAGCGGCTGTGGCGTACCTGCGACTACCAGGTCGACGGCTTCACCCGGGACGGCGCCACCGCGATCGCCGGTCCGTTCTACCGGGACGGGTACGGCGACGGCATCGCGGCCGCCCTGGATGCGAAGACCGGCAGGCTGCTGCACGAGTGGTCCGGCGTGTTCCGGCAGACGGTCGCCGAGGACGACCAGCACCTGCTGATTCTCGCCGACACCGGTGAGGAGTCGCCGGCGTCGATCATCCGCTGCACGATCGGCACGGGCACCTGCGAGCTGGCCACCCCGCTCGCCAAGGGCACTCTCCTCCTCGGGTCTTGAACGGATGGGCCAAGCAGGTCGACTTCGCCCGCTGATCTGCCGGTAGCAGACAAGCCAGCTGCTGCAGGGGGTTTCGGAGCAGACTGGCGGCATGACGACAGTTGCTGTGCTGGCTGATGTTCATGGGGTGCTGCCTGCTCTGGAGGCGGTGCTGGCCGAGGACGACGTACTGGCGGCAGATGTCGTTGTGCTGGCGGGGGATATCGCCAGTGGACCGTTGCCGGTGGAGACGCTTGATGTGCTGCAGGCGCTTGGGGAGCGGGTGGTCTGGGTTCGGGGGAATGCGGATCGGGAGCTGGTGGAGATGGCTCGGGGGAAGTTCACCCAGGAGCCGCCTGATGCGGTGAGTCCGTGGGCTGCAGAGCAGTTGCGGGTGGATCAGGTGGAGTTGCTGGCTTCGTTGCCTACCAGCGTGACGATCGGCGCTGCGTTGTACTGCCATGCGACTCCGCGGGACGACGAAGAGATGGTCTTGGTGGACAGTCCGATCTCCCGGTGGGCTCAGGTATTCAGTGAGTTGCCGGACGAGGTCCGGACGGTGGTGTGCGGGCACACCCACATGCCGTTCGCGCGGCAGGTCGATCGGCGGCTGGTGGTCAACGCGGGCAGCGTCGGGATGCCGTACGGCGCTCCTGGACCCAGCTGGGCGCTGGTCACACCAGACGGGGTCCAGCTACGGCGCTCGGCGCTGGACAGCGTGAAGGCAGCCGAGCGGATCGTCGCGGAGTCGTCGTACCCCGGCCGGGAGGCCTGGGTGGCCGAATACCTGCTGTCCAACTACTCCGACACAGAGGCGCTGGAGGCGTTCAGGCCGCGCGCGGAGGGCTGAGCGGCTACCGTCGTCACGTGTTCGCACGACGGCGGAAGCATTTCGGGACTCTGGCTGACAAGGCGACGTACGCGACTCTGCATACCGCCTCGCTGGCCACTCCGCACCTGCGCGAGGGCCTGACTCCCGCCGCGGCCGGCAAGGCGAGCCGCCACCTCAGGGACCTCCTTGGTACGGCGGCCATCGCCATCTGCGACTCGTCCGGCGTACTGGCCTGGGACGGGGTCGGTGGACCCTACGAGAGCAACCACCGGGGCGATGCGAAGGCCCTCGCCGCTCCCACCCTCCGCACCGGGCGTACGGCGGTCCTCGGAGCGCACGACGTGGCCTGTGGCGATCCGCAGTGTCCGATCCGTACGGCGGTTGTCGCCCCGATCGTGACCGAGGAGCGAGTGGTCGCCGTACTGCTCGCCTACAGCATCAAGTCGTCCGCCGCACTGGTCAGAGCGACCGAGGAGGTCGCCCGCTGGGTGTCCGGTCAGGTGGAGCTGGCGGAGCTCAACAGGGAGCGCACGCGGGCGATGGAGGCGGAGCTGCGGGCACTGCGGGCGCAGATCAGCCCGCACTTCATCTACAACGCCCTGGCCGCGATCGCGTCGTTCGTGCGGACCGACCCGGAGCGGGCGCGCGAGCTGCTGCTGGAGTTCGCAGACTTCTCCCGCTATGCGCTCCGGCGCGGTGGAGAATTCACCACGTTGGCCGACGAGTTGCGCAACGTCGAGCGGTACCTGGTGCTCGAGCAGGCCCGGTTCGGGGACCGGTTGAAGGTGTCGCTGCTGATCGCGCCCGAGGTGCTGCCGGTGGTCATCCCGTTCCTGGTCGTCCAGCCGCTGGTGGAGAACGCCGTCCGCCACGGGCTGGAAGGCACCACCGGGGTCGGCCGGATCACCATCCGGGCCCGGGACCGGATCAACGAGGCCGAGATCAGCGTCGAGGACGACGGCGCCGGCAGCGACCCCGAGGTGATCCGGGCCGCCCTGTCCGGCGAGTCGGGCAGCGACTCGGTCGGCCTCGGCAACGTGGACGCCCGCCTCCGGCAGGTGTACGGCGACGCCTACGGCCTGGTCGTGGAAACCGCCGTGGACGCGGGCACGAAGGTGACTTTCCGTGTCCCCAAATACTCCTCAGGAGTGCACGCCGTCTCGCGTTGACCGTGCCGGTGGGGCGGACTAGCGTCGAGAACAATCCCTTACAGCGCTGGGAATGGGCGTCTCACGCGAGCGCTGACGGACGGGATTCACCTGGGCGGGGCAGGCGACGACTGGATCGCTCTTCTGCACGAGCGATTGCGGCCCACGAAGAGTGCCGAGGCTGGTCGAACCCAGATGGAGAGGTGCACTACTCGTGCCAGGCAACAGGGCAGTGATTTACAAGGGCCCAGGCGACGTGGCGGTCGAGACGATCGACTACCCGAGTCTGGAACTCAAGGACGGTCCGGGGGTCAACCCGGCGAACGTGGGCCGGCAGATTCCCCACGGGGCGATCCTCAAGGTCGTGGCCAGCAACATCTGCGGCAGCGACCAGCACATGGTCCGCGGCCGGACGACGGCGCCGTCGGGGCTCGCGCTCGGTCATGAGATCACCGGTGAGGTGGCGGAGGTCGGCCGGGGCGTCGAGTTCATCAAGGTCGGCGACCTGGTGTCGGTCCCGTTCAACATCGCCTGCGGGCGGTGTATCAACTGCAAGGAGGGCAAGACCGGCGTCTGCCTGAACGTGAACCCGGACCGGCCGGGGTCGGCGTACGGGTATGTCGACATGGGCGGCTGGGTCGGTGGCCAGGCGGAGTACGCGCTGGTGCCGTACGCCGACTGGAACCTGCTGAAGTTCCCCGACAAGGACCAGGCGCTCGAGAAGATCCGCGACCTGGCGATGCTGTCGGACATCTTCCCGACCGGGTACCACGGGGCCGTCACGGCCGGTGTCGGGACCGGTTCGACCGTCTACATCGCAGGCGCGGGGCCGGTCGGCCTGGCCGCGGCCACGTCGGCGTTCCTGCTCGGCGCGGCGGTGGTCATCGTGGCCGACCTGCAGAAGGAGCGGCTGGAGCAGGCGCGCAGTTTCGGCTGCGAGACGATCGATGTGTCGGAGGGTGATCCGAAGGATCAGATCGAGCGGATCCTCGGTGTACCGGAGGTCGACAGCGCGATCGACGCGGTCGGGTTCGAGGCGCACGGCCACGGCACCGACGCCCGGACCGAGCGTCCCGCGACCGTGCTGAACACGGTCATGGACGTCACCCGCGCCGGCGGTGCGGTCGGTATCCCCGGCCTCTACGTCACCGGCGATCCCGGTGCGGGCGACGAGGCCGCGAAGACCGGCTCGCTGTCGATCCGGCTGGGCCTCGGCTGGGCCAAGTCGCTGTCGTTCATGACCGGGCAGTGCCCCGTCATGCGGTACAACCGCCAGTTGATGCAGGCGATCCTGCACGACCGGACCCAGATCGCGAAGAACGTGAACGCGACGGTCATTCCGCTGGACGAGGCGCCGCAGGGGTACAGCCAGTTCGACCAGGGCGCAGCGCGCAAGTACGTGCTCGACCCGCACGGATTGATCAAGTAACCGGGCAGGCCGGCGGGAGCGGGGTCACGGCCCGGCTCCCGTCGCCGTGCGCGCTCAAAGTCGTGATCGCGGCGAAACGTTTCGGTAACACCTCACTGGTCATACTGCTGGAAGGTAACCCGTCACGAGAGCGATCCCTCCATGAGCAGTGACAGCCGGCTCGACCTCGAGTTCGCCTACACGACGTACCAGGACTCCTGCCGAGACCTCTACTCGCCGTACTACTACTGTCGGCGACCGCAAGGCCACGACGGCGTACACGCTGCCGGCTTCGGCACGGGCCGCGTCCGCTGGGAACACCAGCCCGATCATGCTCCGCACATGCTGTCCTGAGCAGGGTGGAAGCAAGTACTGAACGCATTAGTGTGTGGGCATGGCCGAGACTCCCCTGCGCGCGCTGGTTGCGGACGACGAGGAGCCCGCCCTGGCCGAACTGGTGTACCTGCTGTCGCGGGACGACCGGATCGGCGAGATCAAGACCGCGTCGAACGGGCCGGACGCGCTGAAGATCCTGCAGGCCGCCGACCTGGACGTGGTGTTCTGCGACATCAAGATGCCCGGTCTGGACGGGATCGACCTGGCCCGGGTGCTGTCCAAGTTCGCCAGCCGCCCGCAGATCGTCTTCGTCACCGCGTACGACGAACACGCGGTGGCGGCGTTCGACCTGGACGCGACCGACTACGTGATGAAGCCGGTCCGGGCCGAGCGGCTCGCCGAGGCGGTCCGCCGGGTCGTCACTGTCGGCGCCCCGGCCGCACTGCAGAGCGCTGACGAGGCGGACGACGAGGTGATCCCGGTCGAGCTGGCCGGCGTGACCCGGTTCGTCCAGCGCTCGACCGTCCGCTATGTCGAGGCGCAAGGCGATTACGCCCGCCTGCACACCGGGCAGAACTCGCACCTGGTCCGCATCCCGCTCAGCACGTTGGAGGAGCGCTGGCGCGACGCCGGGTTCACCCGGATCCACCGCAGTACGTTGGTCGCCCTCGCCCACGTGGACGAGATGCGTGTCGACGGCGGCCGGTGCGCGGTCCGCGTCGGGGGCGACTGGCTCCCGGTCAGCCGTCGCCACACCCGTGAACTCCGCGACCTCCTGGTCCGGTCGACGTCACTGCGCGGATGACATGAGTACGCCGGATGGACCTGAGGAGACCCGCACTCCTCGACGCGTCCGGGTCACCAGCCCGCGGACGAGCGCGGCCCGCCGGCCGATCATCCCGACCGGCACCCGCGAGATCGACGAGCAGACCCGGCTCGGCGAGGTCTACATGCACTCGCTGATCCAGTCCCAGCTCCGCCTCGCCCTCGCGGTCATCGGCGGTGCGGTCGTCCTACTCGGCGGCATCCCGTTGCTGTTCGCACTCGTCCCGGCCACCCGCACGTTCGCCGTATTCGGCCTGCCGCTCCCCTGGGTGATCCTCGGCATCGTGGTCTACCCGGTCGTGTACGTCGCCGCCCGCCTCTACGTCCGCTACGCCGAACGGATCGAGTCCGAGTTCACCGAGTTCGTGGGGCGGCAGGAATAGATGTCGCCGGCAACGAGTTTGATCGGGATCTCGCTGGTGATTGTCGGCGACGATCGGGATCGGTCTGTTCGGGCTGCGGATCTCTCGCACCACCAGTGACTTCTACGTCGCCAGCCGGGTCGTCACGCCGCGCTGGAACGCGTCCGCGATCAGCGGTGAGTACCTGTCGGCGGCCTCGTTCCTCGGCGTCGCCGGACTGGTACTGGTGAACGGCGCCGACATGCTCTGGTTCTCCGTCGGGTACACGGTTGGCTACCTGATGCTGCTCGTGCTGGTCGCCGCACCACTGCGCCGATCGGGTGCGTACACCCTGCCCGACTTCGCCGAGACCCGGTTCGAGTCGGCCGTCGTACGACGGATCTGCGCCGGGCTGGTGGTCGGCATCGGCACCCTCTACCTCCTGCCCCAGCTCCACGGCGCCGGTCTCACCGTGCAAACGGTCACCGGCGCACCGCCCGATGTCGGGGCCGCGATCGTCGCGGTGATCGTGGTCATCAACGTCGCGGCCGGCGGCATGCGCTCGATCACCTTCGTGCAGGCCTTCCAGTACTGGCTGAAACTCACCGCGCTGGCCCTGCCGGTCTTCGTCATTCTGATCGCCTGGCGATCCGCCGATCATCCGGTCGGCGTTCTGGAGTCGTTGCAGGGCGCCGGTGCGGAGTGGGCCGAGCCGCTGTCCACCGCGGACGGCCGGGACCATCCGCTGTACGCCACCTATTCGTTGCTCTTGGCCCTTTGTTTCGGAACCATGGGCCTGCCGCACGTGCTGGTCCGCTTCTACACGAACCCGGACGGACGGGCGGCCCGGCGTACGACGGTCGTCGTCCTGGCGCTGCTGGGGACGTTCTACCTGTTCCCGCCGATGTACGCCATCCTCGGCAGAACGTTCGCCGGGGACCTGGTCGGGAGTGGTGCGGATACCGTCGTACTGGAGCTGCCGGGGCGGATTTTCCCTGGTACAGCAGGGGATCTGCTCGGCGCGCTGGTCGCGGCGGGGGCGTTCGCGGCGTTCCTTTCGACGTCGTCGGGGTTGACCGTCGCGATCGCCGGGGTGATCGACCAGGACTTGTTGCGGAGCAGGCTGCACCGGTGGACCGGCGGCGACTACGTCGCGGTGAACAGCTTCCGGATCGCGGCGTTGCTGTCGATGTGCGTGCCCTACGTGGCGTTCCGGCTGACGGGGTCGCTGAGCCTCGCGGACACGGTCGGGCTCGCGTTCGCCGTCGCCGCGTCGACGTTCTGTCCCCTGCTGGTGCTGGGGATCTGGTGGCGGCGGATGTCCACGACCGGTGCCGCCGCCGGGCTCGTCGTCGGTGGAGTCGCGGCCAGCGCGGCGGCGCTCGTCAACGTGATCGGCGGTCCGGAGACCGGTTGGCCGCAGGCACTCGTCGGCCAGCCGGCCGCCTGGACGATGCCGCTCGCCTTCATCACCGTGATCGTGGTCTCCAAGCTGACTCCGGACAAGATCCCGGCCGGCGCCGCTCGCAGCATGGTCCGCCTGCACACGCCCGAGGCTGTCGACGTCGACCGTGGGTTGCCCCTGCGTGAGCGATCTGATCAAGCCGCGCCGCCGCCCTACCGCTCGTCGTGAGGATTCGACCGCTCGTCGCAGTGCAGTGATCCACCGAACGACTGGTGTGGTCCGCTGAGCGCTCGATGCGCGTGGGCGCTGTCGACCGCTCCGTGATCCGGACCACAGTACGACCAGCAGCAGCCCCTGCCGGTCCCATCCGCCCGGCCTGATTCCGTCTGGAGGTCCCGCGATGAGCGAAACGACGCGATCCGCGGGCGATCCGGAACTCACGACGTACCGAGATGTCCAGGTGTCCCCGGACTTCTCCGAGTTGCGTCGCCGGTTCCGGCGCTTCGTGTTCCCGATGACCGGCCTGTTCCTGGTCTGGTACTTCCTCTACGTCCTGCTCGCCGCCTACGCACCCGGCTTCATGTCGACGAAGGTCGCCGGCAACATCAATGTCGCGCTGCTGTTCGGGCTCGGCCAGTTCGTGTCGACCTTCGCGATCACGATGATCTACGTCCGCTGGGCCGACAAGCGGATCGACCCGGACGCCGAGAAACTTCGCCACCAGATCGAGGGAGCCGACCAGTGAGCGCCCCCCTGCTGTTGCCGCTGGCAACCGACATCGGCAACCCGACCGTCAACATCGCGATCTTCGCGCTGTTCGTCCTCGCGACGCTGGCGATCGTGATCAAGGCGTCCCGGAACAACCGGACCGCGGCCGACTTCTACGCCGGCGGCCGGTCCTTCACCGGCCCGCAGAACGGGATCGCGATCGCCGGCGACTACCTGTCCGCCGCGTCCTTCCTCGGTATCGCCGGCGCGATCGCCCTGAACGGGTACGACGGCTTCCTCTACTCGATCGGCTTCCTGGTGGCGTGGCTGGTGGCCCTGCTGCTGGTCGCCGAGCTGCTCCGGAACACCGGCCGCTTCACGATGGCCGACGTACTGTCGTTCCGGCTCAAGCAGCGGCCGGTCCGGATGGCGGCCGCGATCTCGACCCTCGGCGTCTGCTTCTTCTACCTGCTGGCGCAGATGGCAGGCGCCGGGGGTCTGGTCGCCCTGCTGCTGGGCATCGACAACCGGGCCGGGCAGAGCCTGGTGATCGCCGTGGTCGGCATCATCATGATCACCTACGTCCTCGTCGGCGGTATGAAGGGCACCACCTGGGTGCAGATCATCAAGGCCGTCCTGCTGGTGCTGGGTGCCGGCCTGATGACGCTGTGGGTGCTGGCGAAGTACGCCTTCAACCTCTCCAGCCTGCTCGGTGCGGCCGTCGACAACAGCCCGGCTGCCGGCGAGAAGCTGCTCAACCCGGGCCTGCAGTACGGCGCGACCGGCATCAGCAAGCTGGACTTCATCTCGCTGGCGCTGGCCCTCGTGCTCGGTACCGCCGGTCTGCCGCACGTGCTGATGCGCTTCTACACCGTGCCGAACTCCAAGGAAGCCCGCCGCAGCGTCAGCTGGGCGATCTGGATCATCGGCATCTTCTACCTGTTCACCCTGGTCCTCGGGTACGGCGCCGCCGCCCTCGTCGGACCGGACGCGATCAGGGCCGCTCCCGGCAAGGCGAACTCGGCCGCACCGCTGCTGGCCTTCGAACTCGGCGGCGAGCTCCTGCTGGGTGTCATCTCCGCAGTCGCCTTCGCCACCATCCTGGCCGTCGTGGCCGGCCTGACCATCACCGCGAGTACGTCGTTCGCCCACGACGTCTACGGCCAGGTGATCAAGAAGGGCCAGGTCAACGCCGACGGCGAGGTCAAGGTCGCCCGGATCACCGCGCTGGTGATCGGTGCGGTCGCGATCGTCGGCGGCATCTTCGCCAACGGACAGAACATCGCGTTCCTGGTGGCCCTGGCCTTCGCGGTCGCGGCCAGTGCGAACCTGCCGACCATCCTGTACTCGCTGTTCTGGCGCAGGTTCAACACCCGCGGCGCCCTGTGGAGCATCTACGGCGGTCTGGGCTCGGCGATCATCCTGATCGCGTTCAGCCCGGTCGTCTCCGGCAAGGTGGACGCGAAGACCGGCGCGAGCCTGTCGATGATCACCGACACCGGGATCGACTTCCACTGGTTCCCGCTGGACAACCCCGGCATCGTCTCGATCCCGCTGGCCTTCGCGCTCGGCTGGCTCGGCACGGTCACCAGCAAGGAGCAGACCAACATCGACAAGTTCGCCGAGATGGAGGTCCGCTCCCTGACCGGCGCGGGCGCCGAGAAGGCGGTGCGGCACTAGGGGAAGCACCAGAGACCTGTCAGGCAGGCCCTGCTGATTTCACGCGAACCTGCCTGACAGCCCCACCTCCGCCCCTGGAGACGGACCCGGTACCCCTGGCCGGGTCCGTCTTCTGCGTTCAGCCGAGTTTGAGTTTGGGCCAGAGTTCGTAGAAGGCGTCGCGGGAGTCGATGCCTCGCTGCTCTTCGGCGGCGTGCAGGCGGCCGAAGGTGAAGGCGTTGCCGCCGTCGAGATGGACCTGGACGGCCAACTGGCGCAGGAGCTCCCGCGATACGACGGAGTCCTGGTGGGCGCCGAGGACTTCCTGGACCTCTTCGGCGCGGGCGGCGAGGCTGCCGGCATCGTCACCGAGGACCGGTACGGCGGACTCCGCGGCGTACCGGAGTCGTTTGGCGGCCTTGCGGACCTCATGGAGTTCATGGTCCTGCTCGGCCGTGGTCTCGGCGGCCTCGGAACGGTCGACCGCCTTCCGCATCCGCTTCCAGTCGTGGTCGAGGAGTTCCTGGATCTGCTTGGCCGCCTTGCGGTCGTCACCGGCCAGCGGCGGCTGAGCGATCAGCTCGTCGAGCGTGTCCAGCAGCCGGAGATAGCGCTCGCTCTCCAACGCGGCCAACGCGCCGGCCCGGCCGTCCTTGTAGACACCACGGAGGTGATCGTCGATCCGGCCGGCGACCCGGCCCATCACCAGCTCGACCGGCTGCTCCGCGACCTCGGCGGCGAAGTGCTCACGCTGGACCTCGGCGTCCCGGGCGACGCCGAGCTCGCCGGCCAGCCACTTCAGCTCGGCCCGGATCTGGTCGCCCGCCTCGCGGTCCAGCACCGGCCGGTACGTCGCCAGCGCCGAACGCAGCCGGCGCGTCGCCACCCGGAACTTGTGGATCGAGTCCGGGACATCACGCCGTACCTCCGGGTCCCGGTCCCGGATCGCCTGCACCTGCGCGGCGGCGTACGCCCGGAACAGGTCCGAGGTCCGGGGCTTCTCGGGCAGCTCCCACTCGGTCCGCACCGACACCCGGTCGCCGAGGGCCCGGGCCAGCTTGCTCGGCCCCTCCGCGTGGGTCGCGCCCGCGGATCCCAGCAACTCATCGGCCGCCGCCAGCAGCTCCTCGCCGCCGGTGACCAGCTCGAACTCCCATTCCCGCCAGGTCTCGGGCTCGCCGCCGTCGAGCTCGGGGGCGACGGTCGCGGTGACGCGGTCGTCCGCGAGCTCGGCGAGGACGTTCCCCTCCTCGTCGAGGAGCTTGTGGACGACCCGCGTGGTGCTCAGCGTCACGACCGGGACGAGCTCGTTGTCGCGGACATGGACCCGCACCGTCCGGACCACCGCGATCGGCACCTTGCGCGTCGCGCGGCCGAGCGGGTGACCAACCTCCAGCCGCCCGCCCGAGGACCCCGGAAACTTGACGTGCCAGCCGTCGTCCTCGCCGCCGGACCGTCTGCGCAAGGTCACCTTGTTCGCTGCGAGCGTGAGCGCGTCGGTGTCGAAGTACACCGCCTCCAGCTGCAGCTTGACCGGCCGGGAAACCCGTGCAACCCCGGGCAGCTCGTTCAACGCGGGCACGCGAGTCTTCCCGTCCACGTCGTACTTGGTCTCGATTTCCAGCTGCTCGGTCGGTGCCATGTCTTCTGTTTACCAGGTGTTCATGAACTGGTCAGCCGAGCGCGCGCAGATCGGCGGCGAGTCGCTCCACATCTCGATCAGGTACGGCGTTGCGCGCGATGCCCGGGGCGGACGGCCAGCTCTGCCGGTCGTGGTTGCGTTGCAGAGCCCAGGCGATGAGGACAAGGACCAGCAGGAGGATCAGCATTTTCGGCCTACCGATCTGAAGAAGGTGTAGTGGAAGGTCCCGCCGGGATTCCGCGGCCTTCTCCAGGTCGCGGATGCCCTGGGCCCATTCGGCCGGGGTTCGCATCCCGGCCGCGACGGCTCGCTCCCGGACCGACTCGACCATCGCGATGAACGTCTTGCGGGTGAATCCGTCGACCAGGTGCGGCAGCGTCTCGTCGGCGTAGACGGTGCACGGCCAGGCCCGCACGTCGTCGTACCCGGCGTCCTTGAGCAGCGGTTGCAGCCGGCGGCCGATCAGGGCGTCGCCGCCCGCCATGGCCTGCAGGTCGACGAGGCAGTCGATGACGGCTTGCGCCGCCGTACTCCGGGGGTGGAAGAAGGCCGACTCGTGGTCGCCTTCGATGACGGTGATCGTGCCGCCTGGCTTCAGGAGTTCACCCAGCCGGACCAGGGCCTCGTGCGGGTTCGGCAGGTGCTCGAGGACGAAGCACAGGAAGACGTGATCGAAGGAGGCGTCGGGGAAGGGCAGGTCGAACAGATCGCCGTGATGCCAGTCGACCTCAGCACCGATCGCGGCGACCCGGGCCTTGGCCTGGGCGAGCGAATCCTCGGAGATGTCGACCGAGACGAGGTCGATCCCGGGGCTGCGGGTCACCAGCTGGACCGTCTGCGCGCCGACGCCGCAGCCGGCTTCGAGCACGCGGCTCCCGGCCGCGTACCTGGTCTCGGCGTGCAGCAGGTCGGCGAGAGTCTGGGCCTGGTCGGTCAGGCGGCGGGTCTCGGCGGGGGTGTAGCCGTGCACGTAGTCAGTTCCCATATGCTCCACGTTGACGCGACTATGGACTAGTGAACAGGTCCAATCAGGGCGAAATTGGCCGGTCCAAAGCGGGAGCCGACTTCCTTCAGCTGGATCCGGCGGACGCGCCGGCCGGCGGATTGTCGGACTGGCTGACCGAGCGGCTCCGGGGCGCGATCTCGGACGGCCGGCTCCCGATCGGCAGCCGGCTGCCCGCCACCCGCGTGCTCGCGGCCGAACTGCAGATCTCCCGCGGCGTCGTCACCGAGGCCTACCAACGCCTCACCGAAGACGGCCAGATAGCCGGCCAAGGCCGCGCCGGCACGGTGGTGGTCGCCGCGCCGATCACCACCGCCGCCGGACCCGCCCCGACCCGCCGGGCGAGCTCGGCGCCCGCAGGCTCAGGCCGCCCCAGCCCTCTCCCCACCACCCCGGCGAAGCCGGGGGCGACCGCGCCGGGGCTTGATGTCTTCGACTCGCTTCGGGCGGCTCCGGCCCGGATCGACCTGACGCCCGGCGTACCGGATCTGGCCGCCTTCCCACGGGCAGCCTGGCTGCGGGCCGAGCGGGCGGTGCTGAACGATCTCGAGTCCGCGGAGTTCGGGTACGGCGACCCGTCCGGAACGCCGGCCCTCCGTCGCGCGGTCGCCACCTGGCTCGCCCGCAACCGTGGCATCACGGCTCACCCCGACGACCTGATCATCGTGGCCGGCGTCTCCCAGGCGATCGGCCTCGTCGCCCAGGTCCTCAAGACCCGCGGCATCACCGAGATGGCGGTCGAGGATCCCGGCTCACTCGGCTCCCGCCAGCACCTGCAGAACTGGGGTCTCGACACGCCCCCGATCCCGGTCGACGACGGCGGTCTCCGGGTCGACCTTCTCCGCGAATCCGGCGCCCGCGTGGTGATGGCGACTCCGGCTCACCACTTCCCGACCGGCGTCGTACTGGATGGAGAGCGGCGGCGGGAGTTGATCCAGTGGGCCGCCGAGGGTGGATTGATCATGGAGGACGACTACGACGCCGAGCACCGGTACGACCGTCCGCCCGTTCCGGCGCTGCGAGCGATGCTGACCGATCAGGTGATCTACGCGGGCAGCGTGTCGAAGCTGCTCGCGCCGTCGTTGCGGATCGGGTGGATGTTGCCGCCACCGGCGTACAAGGAGGACCTGATCGGGATGAAGCGCCTGGCCGACCTCGGCAACGCGGCGCTCCCCCAGCTCACCCTGGCCCACCTGATGGAGTCCGGCGAACTCGAACGCCAGCTCCGCTTCCTCCGCCGCCGGCACCGGACCCGCCGGGACGCCATGGTCCGCGCCGTCACCACCTACTTGCCCTCAGCAACCGTCCACGGCGCCGCCGCCGGCCTGCACCTCACCATCACGTTCGACTCGGCGCTGAACGACGTCGACCTGGCCGCAGCCGCCTTGCAGAAAGGCGTGAAGACCCACCCACTCTCCTGGCACTGCCAACTCCCACACGCCCCGGGCCTCGTCCTCGGATACGCCGCCCGCACCCCTACCGAACTCACCGAGGCAATAGCCACCATCGCCGAAGTGATGTGACCGGATTCCACCAGTTCGCCCGCCCGGCGAGCTTCATGAACGCGGGCAGCAGCACACCCCGGATCGCGGTCGCATCCACCAGTACCGCCACCGCCATGCCGATCCCGATCATCTTCAGATAGACGACTCCACCGGTCGCATACACCGCGAACGACAACGCGAGCACGGCGGCCGCCGTCGTCACCAACGGCGCGGACTGCTGCAACCCGGTCGCCACCGCGTTCGCCGTGTCACCCGTCCGCAGGTACTCCTCCCGGATCCGCGACACGATGAACACCTCGTAATCCATCGACAGCCCGTAGACGATGCAGAACATCAGCATCGGCATACTCGCCTCCAGCACCCCGGTGGCGGTGAACCCGAGCGGCCCGGACAGGTTCCCGCGCTGGAACACCCACACCATCACGCCGAACATCACCGCCAGACTGAGCAGATTCAGTACGGTCGCCTTCAACGGCAACAGCAGACTGCCCGTGGCGAGATAGAGCACCCCGAAACTCAGCAGCAGGATCAGCCCCAGCACCAACGGGATCCGCTCGGTCAACGCCGATCGCCAGTCCACCATCTCGGCCGGAGTCCCGCCGACGATCGCGTCGTACGGCGCTTCGATCGCTCGGACCCGTTCCACCCAGCCGGCGATGTCACCTTCGAGCGCATCCTGGGTCGGCGTGACGGTCAGGTAGGAGCCGCCGTTCCGCGTGTACGTGTCCACCTGCGCGACGCCGTCGAGTGCCGACAGCGTCTCGGCGTACGGCGGAAGTGCCGTGACCTCAGGCGTTGCCGGCATCACGACGTACAGCGCATCGGACTCCTCCTGACCGAAATTGGTGCGGACCTGGTCGGCCATGATCCGGCTGCTCGCGTCGGCCGGCAGGATCCGCGCGTCGGGCAACCCGAGCCGCAGCCCCAGTGCCGGTGCCGAGAGCAACAAGATCAGCGCGAGCGTCGCGCCGCCGGTCAGCACCGGCCGACGCATCACGTACCGGGCGAGGCGGAACCATCGCCCTTCATTGCGCTGGGCAACCTTTCCGGCAGCGCGATGGCCGAGCAGAGCGAGGACGGCAGGGAGGATGACGAGCGCACCGACGAGCGCCGAGCCGACGACGAGCACACCGGCGTACCCGAAGGAACGCAAGAAGGACAACGGGAACAGCAGCAACGCGAGCAGTGACATGGCGACGGTCAGACCACTGAAGAAGACCGTCCGGCCGGCCGTGCGGACAGCCGCCACCACAGCGTCGGAGACTTCGGCTCCGGCGGCCAACTCCTCGCGGAACCGCGCGATGACGAACAGGCAGTAGTCGACACCGAGCGCGAGACCCATCACGAGCGCGAGGTTCGCGGCGAAGGTGGAGACCTCGGTGAACGCGGCGATCACCCGCAGGCCGGCCAGGGCACCGCCGACCGCGAAGACGCCGACTCCCAGCGTCACGAGGGCCAATGCAACCTTGCGGTAGATCAGGATCAGCAACACCAGGACCATCGGCAGCACGATCAACTCCGCCCGCAGGAAGTCCTCACGGGCCTGCGCGCCGATCTCCCGGAACACCTCGTCCTGCCCGCCGGACTGCACAGTCAGGCCGTCGCGTTGGCCGGCGAACTCCTTCGCCAATTCGCCGACGCGAGCGCGCGCCTCATTGACGTCTCCGGGCACCCGGGCGAGCACGAGCGCCTGGCGGGAGTCCTCACTGCGCAGGGCCGGACTGTCCCCACGCGACCAGTACGACGCGGCTTCGGCGACGCCGGCGCGGTCGGCGAGCTCCGCGGTGAGCTCGAGGCCGATCGCGCGTACGGCGGGATCGTCGACGGTGCCGGTGTCAGCGGTGACCAGGAATGCGAGATTCGGCGGGCCGGTCTGGAACTGACTCGCGAGGACCTGCCGGGCGCGGTCCGACTCCGAGGCCGGATCCGCGATCCGGGAGAGCGACAGCGCGTTCAGGGCCCCGGCCGCGACCGCCAGGATCACCACGGTGAGGACGGCCGAGAGAACGGCAACGAGCCGGCGGTGCCGCACGAGGAGACGACCGAGCCGATCGAGCAGAGGTGGAGGGGTCGAGGCCGGCGGGGCGAGTGGTTCGGGCAGGGTCGAGGCGAGGCGTTCGGGCACGGACGGACCTCCGGAGCCGGGCAGCGATACGATGACCAAACACGAGCAGTTGCTCGCATACGGAAAAATACGAGCTTTTGCTCGTGTTTGTCAACGAAGGGGTGCTGCATGCCCGAGGAACCGCGGCGGCAGGCGCGCGGGCAGCGGCGGATGGAGCAGCTGACCGACGCGGCCGCGGTGGTGTTCGCCGAGGCCGGGTACGCGAAGGCGACCACCAACGCGATCGCCAAACAGGCCGGTGTCTCCCCCGGCACGCTGTACCAGTTCTTCGCCAACAAGGAGGCGCTCGCCGAGGCGCTGGCCGAGCGCTACCGGGCCGAACTGAAGGCCGCCCACGAGAAGGCGTTCGACCTGAGCATGGTGAAACTGCCGCTGCCGGAGATGGTCGACCGGATGATCCGCCCGATGGTCGAGGTCAACCTCGCCAACCCCGGATTCAAGGCACTCTTCAGCAGCGGCGACCTCCCCGACCGCCTGACCGCACCCACCCGAGCACTCCAGCAGGCCGTCACCGGTCGCGTCGCCGAGGTCATCGCGGCCCGCACCCCCGACCTGCCCGCCGACCAACGCGACACCGCGGCAGCCGTCGCCACCCAGATCTTCGCCGCCCTCCTCGGCACCATCGTCACCGCCCCAGCCACAGACCGCGAACGCTGGATCACCGAGCTGAACAGGGCACTGGTCGGCTACCTGAGCCCTCTCGAGACGCTGTAGGGGCGGGACACCTAGCGGGTGTAGAGCGGTGACATTGCCAGCGCGAAGGCGGTCATCGTGTCCGGGTCGATCGCCCGGGCGGGGAGCGGGACCAGGTCGACCAGCTTGTCGGCGCCGACCCGGATCGTGGTGCGGCCGGTGGCGGTGTCGACGTACGCCTCGTCCCCGAGCGGGATCGACTGAGACGTCGCGGCCTTGCGGATCGGCGCCATCAACGCCTCTGCGTTCGGCGTACGCCGTACCGACGTCGAGAGCACGCTGGTGGGGTTCACCCAGCCGCAGACCGGGTCGCCGAGGGCGGTCTGGCCGTCGCGGCGGACCATCGCGGGCGCGCCCATCACCTTCTCCGCCGCCGACGATCCCCGCTCGCAATCCGGCAAGGCGATCAGCGGCTGTGCCTCGGGCAACCCGGGCGCCTGCCGGGCGACCTCCTGCCCGAGTACGACGTACTTCGCGAGCGTGGCCGGTGGACCGCTGACCTTGTACAGCCGCCCGTTCAGCAGGAACACCACGAACGTGCTGGTCCCGAAGCCGCCCTCACCCACGGCCGCAGGCTTGGCCGGCTCACCCTTCGTCGCCGCATACGCTTTCTGCGCACCGGCCAGCGTCGCCTTTGTTGCCGGAAGCACCGAAACTCCGACCCGCAGCACCGGACCGTTCGGGCTGGTGCTCAGCCCGAACTGACACACGTCGTACGTCGGCAGACCGAAGTCGGCCGGTGCCGGCTTCGTCTGGAGCGTGACCACAGGCACCCCGAGCGTCGACTGCACCAGCGGCTGGTCCATCCGCACGCAGAGGGTCTCCGCGACCTTCGCAGTCGGCGGAGTGCTCGGCGACGGGGTCTCCGACGGCGTCTCGGTGGGCGTCGTGCTCACCGACACCAGCGGCGGCACGTTCGGTGCGGTCTCGTTGCCAGGGCCGCCGCAGCCTGCCACGGCGAGCAGTGCGACGGCCAGGACTACAGGACGGATACGCATGGTGAGTTGACTCTAGCTGGCCGTGCGTAGCTCCCTTTCCCGGACCGCGTGTTCGTCTGTGCGGGCGTCGTACCCCCAGAAGTCGCGTAGCCAGGCGGCGGTCAGGACCACTCCGGCGACGCAGAGCACGCCGCCGCTGACGATCGACGTACGGACGCTGGTCAGGTCGGCGACCAGACCGGAACGCGACTGACCGCCGAGCGGGCCGAGCGAGTAGGACAGCATCTCGATCCCGGCCAGCCGGCCGCGCATCTCGTCCGGGATGGTCTGGTTCCAGATCACCGCGCGGAACAGCCCGGAGATCATGTCCGCGCCCCCGGCGACGGCGAAGAAGGCGATCGCGAACCAGATGTTCGGCGCCAGCCCGGCGATCCCGACCGAGGCGCCCCAGGTGATCGTCGCCAGCACGACGGCCCGGCCGTGGTGGTGCACCCGGCGAGCCCAGCCACTGGTCAGGGTCGCGACCATCGCCCCGATCGCCTCCGCGCTGTAGAGGAGACCGAGCAGTTTCGGCTCCTGCAGCACCTCGGTCGCGAAGGCCGGGAACAGCACGATCGGCATCGCCAGGAACATCCCGACCATGTCGACGGCGTACGTCCCGAGCAGGTCGCGGCGGCGGAAGGCGTAGGTGATCCCTTCCCCGATCGCGCGCAGGCTGGGCGGCGTACTGTGCTCGCTCGTCTTGTACGGGCGCAGTCGCAGGAACAGCAGCGTCGCGACGACGAGACCGGCGAGCTCGATCGAGAACGCCCAGGCGACACCCGCGGTCGCGACCAGGACACCGCCGAGCGCGGGACCGGCGAGTTGGCCGACCTGGAGGGTCAGCGCGTTCAGCGTCACCGCGGCCGGCATCTCCTCGTGTTTCACCACTCGCGGGAAAAGCGCGTCCCGGCTCGGCCGTTGCAGTGACGTCGCGATCGCGTTGAGACCACCGCAGACATAAATGACCCAAACCTGCGGATTGGTGAGCAGCGTATTGCTGAGCAGCAACGCACAAATGACGACCTGGGCGATACCGGTGCCGATCAGCATTTTCCGCCGGTCGACATGGTCCGCGAGTGCGCCGCCGTACAGGCCGAACACGACGAGCGGCGCGATCGTCACCAGTCCCATCGCGCCGACGGCGAAGTTCGAATGCGTCAATTGGTACAGCTGATAGGGCAGGGCGACGTACCCGACCATGGCGCCGAGATAGAAGACCGAGCCCGAGACCAACAGGATGCGGAAGTCGCGGGAACCATGCCAGGGAGTCAGATCGACGCGCAGCCGGGAGAGGCGTTCGCGGACACTTGATGCCACTGGCACATAGTGGCATGGGAAGCCGCCCCGGGAAGAACCCTTTTACTTTCTACGGTGGAGCCGATTGGTTGCCCACGGCGCCAATCTTTCCGGTCGGAACATCCGGATCGGACAGCCGGCCCGAAATCGGAGTACACCGCATGATCTCGATCAAGTCAGACGAGCGGGAGCAGGGCGCTCAGGTCTGTGCGTTCGCCGCTGGCCCGGAGTCTGCCGGTGGCGCGGGCTTCCGGCCAGGTGGTGCGGCCGAGGGCGACGTCGATCCACAGCTCCGGCGGGAGTTCGACCACGGCTCCCGGGGTACCGCGGGTGTGCCGGGGTCCCTCGATGCACTGCACCGCGCCGTACGGCGGGACCCGGACCTCGACCGCGTGTCCGGGGGCCTTCGCGACCAGGAGTTTCAGCAGGTGCTTGGTGAGCAGCTTGAGGTCGGCGCGTTCCGCCGTACCGGCGTCGTACCGCTGCAGTGCCTGGTCGAAAGCGGGTTCCACGACGTGCCAGCGTACGCGGGATTGTGGGGACGCCCCCTTCGTGGTCGATAATCAGGCCTGAGAGAAGGAAGCGAGGTCGGGATGCTCACGCCCAGGCACCAGGCGCTGCTGATGACGCTGGCGGGAATGACCGTCGGCGTAGCCGTGTTCGGCACCGTGGTGGCGATCAACGGGGACCCATTCGGGAACGACACACCCGCTGGGATCGTGAACAGCCGGCCCAGTCCCAGCACGCCGTCCTGTAGCGACTGCCTGCAGGCGGACTCGCTGCGGTACACGCTGCAGACCTTCGGCACCAGCAGCGAACCGGTGTCCGCGGAGGTCCCGACCGGCTGGAAGGGCACCCAGGACGGCACCCGGCCGCGGTTCGCGGACCCGAGTGGCGTCTGGCAGGTCCGGTTCGACACCCGGGGCAGCTCGCGCTCTCCCGCCCAGCAGGTGGAGAGCCGCGCCCGCAGCATCGACGAGCGGGACCTCAAGGTGCTCAGCCGCGACAACGGCACCCTGGTCTACACGTACGTCGACCAGACCCGCGGTCCGCGGATGGGCCTGTCCCGCTGGATCTCCACCGACGGCGGCAAGAACTCGGCCGTCGAGATCACCGTCGGCGGCCGCCCGAAGGACGAAGCAGCGCTCCGCGCCGTCCTCGAGCAGGCGACCAAGACCCTCCAGCTCCCGACCGCACCGAACGACAACCGCCCGGGCTGACGGCCGTCAGCACTTGATGTCGGCGGTCGGGGCGGTGCCCTGCAGCAGGTAGCTCTCCACGGCGTTGTCGACGCACGCGTTGCCGGCCTTGTAGCCGGTGTGGCCGTCGCCGTCGCGGGTGATCAGGACACCGCTTTCCAGCTGGCCCGCCAGCCCGACGGCCCACTCGTACGGCGTCGCCGGGTCACGCGTGGTGCCGATGACCACGATCGGCTTCGCACCGGCCGCCTTGATCGGGTGCGGCTCGTCCTCGGGCTTCACCGGCCAGTTCGCGCACGCCAGCGATCCCCAGAGCAGGAACGACCCGAACCGCGGTGATGCCGCCTTGTACTCGGCCTCCTCCGACTTCGCCTGCGCGATCGAGGTGATGTCCGGGCGGTCCACGCAGTTCACCGCGTAGATCGCCTCGTTGTTGTTGCTGGCGTACCCACTCGGCTCGCGGTCGGTGTACTCGTCGGCGAGGGCGAGCAGCCGGGCACCGTTGCCGGCCAGCCCGTCCAGCACCGCGTCCTCGAGCCGCGGCCAGAAGTCCTTCACGTACAGCGGGTAGATGACCCCGAGCACCACCAGGGCCTGCGTGACCTGGCGTTTCCCGTCCCCCGGCAGCGGGGTCGCGTCGCTGTCGGTGATCAGCTTGTCGACCTTGGCGAGTACCTCTTCCTTGGTGCTGCCGAGCCGGCACGACCGCTGCGCACAGTCCTCCGCGAACGCGTCCAGGGCGGTGTCGAAGCCCTTCGCCTGGGCCATGTTGTTCTGCTTCGACGTGTTCGCCGGGTCCACCGCGCCGTCCAGCACCAGCCGGCCGACGTTCTTCGGGAACAGTTCGGCGTACGTCGCCCCGAGGTACGTGCCGTACGACATGCCGAGGTAGTTCAGCTGCGAGTCGCCGACGATCCCCCGCAGTACGTCGATGTCGCGGGCCGCATCCTTGGTCCCCACGTGCGGCAGCAGCTCGCCGGAGCGCTGCTCGCAGCCGTCCGCGAAGATCTTCGACTCGTTGTCGAGCTCGGTGATCTCGGCGTCGTTGTCCGGGCTGCCGTCGGTCGCGATGTACTTGTCCAGCTCGGCGGTGTCCAGGCAGCGCACCGGCGTGGACTGCGCGACCCCGCGCGGATCCCAGCCGATCACGTCGAACTTCCGCAGCAGCTGCGCCCCGAGCACGAACCCGGCCGAGGCGGCGAAATCCTGCCCCGAGGCACCCGGCCCGCCGGGGTTGATGAACAGCGTCCCGATCTTGCCGCCCCGGTCCCGGGCCAGCACCTTGCGCGCCCGCAGCTCGATCGTCTCGCCGGTCGGCTTGGAGTAGTCCAAAGGCACGGTGATGGTCGCGCACTGCTGGTTGGAACCGCAGCGCTCCCAGTCCGGCTGCTGCTGGTAGAACTTCTCCAGCCCGGCCGGGACCGGGCCCGCCGGTCCCTTGGTCGGGTTGGCGCCGGTGGACCCGCTCGTCCCGTTGTCGCCCGCGTCCTGGGCCCGGCCGGCGACGCCGCAGCCGCTCACCAGAACCGCCAGGACCGCGAACACAGCAACCCCTCGCTTCGCCCGGGGGCTGAAGCGTGATGCCTGCTGGGTGGGGAGCGTCTGCGGTTCCGAGGCTGGGAGAGCGGTCGTCCTGCGGTACGTCACTGCGAAGCGTCTCCCTCGTCGTCGTGGTGCAAGCGCCGGCGCCGCCGTGGCTTGCGCTGCCGCGGCTGCTCGGCAACCTCGGCGGTCTCCGCGACCTCGGGTACCACCGGATCGTCGATGACCGGCGGCGCGTCCGGTGTCGTCGTACTGGACGCCTCGTACTGCTGGCGCGGCGAGCAGACGTCCGCTCGGCTGCACGCACAGCGCCGGCCCGACGCCGCCAACCGCACCACCACGGTGTCGCTCGGCACGTTGTGTCCGACCACCACTCCATCACCCGCGGGGGTCTCCACCTGGGTCCCGGTCGCCGGTGCCTTCGCGTTGAACTCCTGGTACAGCGGGTGCTCGTACTTCAAACAGCACATCAGCCGGCCGCAGGCACCGGAGATCTTCAGCGGGTTCAGCGGCAGATCCTGGTCCTTGGCCATCCGCACACTGACCGGCTCGAAGTCCTTCAGGAAGGTGGCACAGCACAGATCCCGCCCGCACGGCCCGATCCCGCCCTGCAACCGGGCCTCGTCGCGGGCACCGACCTGACGTAGCTCGATCCGGGCCCGCAGCCCGCGGGCCAGGTCACGCACCAGCTCGCGGAAGTCGACCCGGTGCGGCGCGGAGAAGTACACGATGACGAGCTGGTCCACGTCCGCCCGCCGGTCGACGAAGTCGATACCGACCACCTTCATCGGCAGCCCGTGCTGACGGATCAACCGCTTCGCGGTCACCCGCGCGTCGGCCCGCCGCTGCCGGTTCTGCTCGTCCCGGTCCAGGTCCGCGGTCGTGGCGATGCCCGCACACAGCGGCAGCCCGCCGATCTCCTCGGTGACGTACTGCGGCGCCCACACGCACTCCGCCACCTCCGGACCGTCATCGGTCGGAACCAGCACTTTGTCCCCGACCCGCGGACGATGCGAGCCGGGGTCCAGGTAGTACAGCCGCCCGTACCGCTCGAACGACACCGCCATCACCATGCCCACGCGGCCAGAGTACTTGCACCAGCTAAGGATCCAGCCCACGCGCCGGGAAAGCCGGGTGGGCGGGAGCGCGCGGAGGGGCCGCGACGGAGGAGCGGCTCCTTAGCACGCGTGGGTTGGAACCCAGTAGTTCTAGCGGCGGGTGCCCTTGACGGTGCCGGTTAGTTGGTCGAAGTCGGGGCCGTAGGCGGCGCAGACGACCAGGCGGTCGTTGGCGTTCCAGAGCTGTTTGGTGGGGGTCCAGTAGTCCCACTCGAGCTCGGTGTCCTTCACCGTCGAGCCGACGTACTCGCCGAACTCGGTGGCACACGCCTGCTCGCCGGCCTCGTCGACCTCGTCGTCGCCCGGGTACGGGCCGTCCGGGAGCGTGACACCGGCGATGATCTCGCCGTCGTGCGGCTCCGCGCAGGGCCGGCGGATGACCTCGTCCTCCTCGTCGCTGTCGTCGAAGCACTCACCCACGGCGAGGTCGTCGACGTACGTGCCCGACGAGTACGACGACGAGGGCTCCGACGCGCTGTAGTCGTCGTCGCTGGTCACGCCGAGCACGACGATCAGTACGAGATAGGCCAACCAGCCGAGGGTCCCCAGGCCGCCGAGCACCACACCGGCGATCGCCATACCCTTGCCGTTGTCCTGGCGCTTCTTGATCTGCACCAACGCGGCGATGCCGAGGCCCAGCGCCACCGGTGAGGCGAAGCCGATGCAGAAACCGCCGATCCCGGTCGCCAGCGAGGCGATCGCCAGCCCGTTGTTGCCACCGCCCGCCGCACCCGGATACCCGTAGCCGTACGGCTGCGGCCACGACCCCGGATACTGCGGCTGGCCATAGCCCGCGCCGTACTGCGGCTGCCCAGGCTGTCCGTACGGCGCCTGTCCGTACGGCGCTTGTCCGTACGGCGACGGCCCAACCGGCTGCGGTTGCTGCGGCGGTTGCGGCTGCCCCGGCGCCGCCCACTGCGACGCCCCGGGCTGTTGTCCATACGACGGCTGCCCGTACGCGCGGCTGCCCCGGCTGGGCAGGCGGCTGCTGAGGACGGCCGTAGGTCGGGAACGACCTGGGCACGTCCTGGGGCCGTTCCGGCTCCGATCCGTACGGTGGTTGACTCACGTTTCCCCCAGTGCTTTCCCCCGCATGGTGCTACCGCTGCGACCCGCGCATGGTACCGGTCAGCGGGGTCCCCGGCATGCCGACCAGGCACAAGACGTTGCCGTCAGCAACAGCACGATCCTCCAGCACGACGTAGTACATGTCCAGTTCCGACTGCTCGTACGGCTTGCCGACGAAGGCACCGAACGCGCTCGCGCACTGCTGCGTGGCGATCGTCCCCTTGTCCTCGGCCGACAGCCCGGCCAGCTTGGCCGAGACCTTTGCATACGCCTCGCCGGCGTGGGCGACCGCACAGTCGGCGATCCGCACCACCCGCAGCGTCTCCGCCTCCAGATCGGCGTCGAAACACTGCTGTACGGCGACCTCCGAAATCGCCACGGTACGGCCGATCCCGGCCCGGCGTTCGCCGTACAGGCCGAGGGCGACCGCGACACCGATCGCGATCATCCAGCACACGCTGATCGCCAGAGCGCCGTACGCCAGTCGCTTGCCGCGGCTGCCGGTCCGCTTGATCCGGCGCAACGCGATCCCGGCCAGCACCACGGCGACCGGAACCAGCCCGGGCAGGCTGGTCACGAACGCGGCCACGGCGTAGCGGTCCTGGCGCTGCTGCGCGGGCGTCGGTACGCCCGCGAGCCAGGACTCGGCCGGCGGCAAGGAAGGCCGGGCGGGCTGGATCGGGGGCGGTTCCGTCATTCAGTTCCGTTCGGGCATGTGCGCCCGAGCGTTCTTGCCCGGACACCCAAACATCGGACCGGCCGGTCTCGGTGTTACATCGCTGCCCGCTAACCGGACGCGGGTCTCACACAGTGGCTACCCCTCGAAGAGCGCGATGGTCATCGCCTCGAGGGCGAGCAAGGGTGCAACGTTGGTCTCGATCGCTTCCCTGCAGGCAGAAATGGCGTCGATCCTTCGAATCGTCTGCTCAGGGGTGGTTCGGCCCGCCAGTTGCTCGATGTTCGAACGGAGCTCGGCGTTGATCAACTCGGCACCGGCCCGGGTCTGGATCATCAGGATGTCGCGGTAGAGCGCCATCAGGTCGACCAGTGACCGGTCGAGCACGTCGCGTTCCCATCGCTTGGCCCGGGCCTTCTGCTGATCCTCGAGTTCCTTCAGCGCGGCGTTCGCCTCGCGCGGCTTGGCGCCCTTGGTGCCTACGCCGAGTGCCTGCTCGAGCGCGGCCCGTTCCTTCTCGTCGACCTTCTCGGCGCTGGCCTTGGCCTCGACCTTGGCCGCCTCGACCAACTGCTGCGCGGCCTTGAGACAGGCACCGAGATCGCGGAGCGCGAACGGCACCTCGAGCACCTTGGTCCTGCGGTCCCGCACCTCCTCGTCCCGCGCGAGCGCCCGGGCCCGGCCGATGTGGCCCTGGGCGGCCCGGGCCGCGAACCCGGCCAGCTCCGGATCCACACCCAGCTTGCCGGTCAGCATGGTCGCCACCGCTTCGACCGGCGGCGTGCGCAGCACCAGCAGCCGGCAGCGCGACCGGATCGTCGGTACGACGTCCTCGACGGTCGGCGCGCACAACACCCAGACCGTCCGCGGCGCCGGCTCCTCGATGCTCTTCAGCAACGCGTCGGCGGCCTGCTCGGTCAGCCGGTCCGCGTCCTCGACGACCATCACCTGCCAGCGTCCCTGGGTCGGGCTCATCGCGGCCCGGCGGACCAGTTCGCGGATCTCACTGACCCGGATCGACAGCAGTTCGGTGCGGATCAGCGACACATCCGGGTGTGCACCGCTGAGCGCCGTACGGCATTCGTTGCACTCACCGCAGCCCTGGTCCTGACGACACTGCAGGGCGGCCGCGAAGGCCCGGCCCGCGTTCGACCGG
This sequence comes from uncultured Actinomycetota bacterium, assembly GCA_963748245.1. Classification (GTDB taxonomy): domain Bacteria; phylum Actinomycetota; class Actinomycetes; order Propionibacteriales; family Kribbellaceae; genus Kribbella. The sequence continues at coordinate 237,514 of CAVVIA010000002.1, forward strand.
CCGGACCCGGGCGGCCCGGTGATCAACCAGGCATGCGTCATCCCGGCCACCGCAGCCCCGGACTCGCCCCGCATCCCAGCTTCCGCGCCGACCACAGCCTTCTTGAGTACGGCGACCGCCGGCTCCTGCCCGACCAGGTCGTCCCAGACACTCATAGGTCCACCTTCGGGAGCATCGGCTCGAGTCGGGCGCGGATCTGGGCGGCGATGACGTCGCGGTCCTGGGTCGCGTCGATGATCAGGTAGTGCTGCGGTTCGGCGGCGGCGAGCTCGAGGAACGCGTTCCGGACCCGGACGTGGAAGTCGTGCGACTGGGCCTCGATCCGGTCCCGCTCGGTGAACCGGTCGAGCCCGCTCTTGGGCGGCAGGTCGAGCAGGACGGTCAGGTTCGGCCGGAGGTCCTCGGTGGCCCAGCGGTTGACGCGTTCCACGTCGGTCAGGTCCAGGTCCCGCCCGGATCCCTGGTACGCCAGCGCGGAGTCGACGTACCGGTCGGTGATGACGACCGCGCCGGCCTTGAGCGCGGGCTTGATCACGGAGTCCACGTGCTCGGCCTTGTCGGCCGCGTACAGCAGCGCCTCGGCGCGGTGCGAGATGTCACCGGTGGCCGGGTCCAGGACGATCTGCCGCAGCGTCTTGCCGAGATCGGTCGCACCCGGCTCGCGAGTGAGCAGGACCTGCTGACCCTGCTCCTTCAGCCACTCGATCAGCAACGCGGACTGGGTCGACTTGCCGGCGCCCTCGCCGCCTTCCATCGCGATGAACAGGCCTGTGGTCGGATACACACCAGGAGTCTTCCCGAAGCTGCGCCGTAGGTCGCGCCAGAACGGGACGCCCGGGCGGTCGTCCATCTGCCGCCAGGCGATCAGGCCGATCACACCGGCCAGGACGGCGGCGATCAACATGGTCAGCGCGGCGCCGTTGTACGTCGCCGACCTGCCACCGATCGTCCAGGTACGGCGGCCGATCGCACCGGCGGCGAACGGTGCGATTGCGAGCGTGACCGCGAGCACGGTCCGTACGGCGGACTGGACGAAGGCGAACGTCCGGCCGCGCACCGCATCCGGCACCTCGAGCCCGAGCAGCGTGTAGCCGGAGACCCAGGACGCACCGGCGCAGAAGCCGAGAAGGATCGCGATCATGGTGGCGATCTCGATCTGCTGGATCAGCGCCAGCCCGGCCAGGCAGACCCCGGAGCCGACCAGGCCGGCCGCGAACAGCCGCCGCCGGGACAGCCCGGAGAAGATCCGCGGCGCGAACCCCATGCCGAGGGCGAGACCGCCGAAGACGGCGCCGAACAGCACGCCGTACCCGGGATCGCCGGCGTCCAGGTCCTCGACGTACGTGCGGCCGAGGCCGATCACGACCGCGCCGGCCGCGAACGCCCCGGAGATGCCGACCACGAGACCGCGGACGACCGGCGTACCGGTGACGTAGGACCAGCCTTCGACCATGGTCCGCCAGAGCGTCGGGTGCTGCTCGTGTTCGTGGACGGCCCGGCCGATCTCGGCCACCGACACGATCGCCAGCGCGGACACGACGAAGGTGGCGGCGTTCACGTACACGGCCAGGTCGATGGAGAGCTCGCCGAGGCCGCGGGTGATCAGGGTGATCGCGGTGAAGATGACGGCGGCCGGCAGGGCCGTGCCGTAGGTGGTGATCAGGCTGATCTGGTTGGCCGCCTCCAGCCGGTGCCGGGGCACCAGGTTCGGCACGCTGGCGTCCTTGGCCGGGCCCCAGATCAGGCTGACGATCTCGATCAGCACCGTCGCGACCAGCAGCCAGGTCAGCGTCCCGACGATCGGGATGGTGACGAAGATCGCGGCCCGGATCAGATCGCCGATGATCATCGTCCAGCGCCGGTCCAGCCGGTCCGCGATCCAGCCGGCCACCGGACCCATCACCAGCGCGGGCAGCACCCGGAGGAACAGCACGCCGCCGATGGCGAAGTTCGCCATCTGGTAGTCGTCCCCGGCGAAGGCCTTCGCCATCGCGGTCAGCGCCAGCAGACCGATCCAGTCGCCCAGGCTGGACAGCCCGAAAGCGATCCAGAGGCGCCGGAACGCCCGGATCCGCAACACCGCGCGCACGTCATGCGCCGGTGCAGGATCAGTCAACGGGTCATAAACCTCCGGCACACCCAAAGCCTAGTCGGGTGCATGGACAGCCTGACGCAGTGCCGTCGCCAAGGCATCCAGGGCGGCCTTCAGCTCGATCGGCGGCGGGAAGCCGAACCCGAGCCGGAAGACCCGCGGCTCGTCACCGAACCAGTCGCCGTCGGCCACCCGCACGCTCAGCTCCGCGGCCGCCTGGCGGAACCGCTCGACCGAGACGGCCGGCTTGAGGCGGACGCAGCACAGTGCGCCGGCGTCCGGCCGGATCCACTCGACCAACTCGTCGTTGGCCCGCACCCAGTCCTCCGTGGTCGTGAGGGCGTCGGCCAGCCAGCGACGCCGTACGCCGAGGATCTCGTCCTCCCGCTCGAAGACCCGGACCGCGAGCGCTTCGGTCACCGGTGCCGCGGTGACGACCGTGTTGAACTTGGCGGTCACCATCCGGTCGACGAGGTCGGCGTCGGTGCTGATGAGCCAGCCGATCCGGAGTCCGGCAGCGCCATGGCACTTCGACAGCGACGCGACCGACACCACCTTGGGGCCGAGGTGTACGGCGGTCTCCGCGATCGGATCGTCGCCGTACGCCGCGGTCCGGTAGGTCTCGTCGACCATCAGGTACGCGTCCGGGCAGATCTCTGCCATCGCGGCGACGATCCCCTGGACAGCAGCGGGTTCGAGCGCGACACCGGACGGGTTCTGCGGGGTCGCGAGGCTGACGAGCTTGGTGTCTGGGGTGAGGTACGCGCGGACGTCCTCAGCGCTCAACTGGTAGCCGTCGTCGAAGGTCAGCGGGATCACCCGGACGTCGGCCTCGACGGACTCGTAGCAGTTGCGAGCCAGCGGGAACAGCGGTGCGGTCGTGACGACCTGACCGCCGTGGTCCGCGACCAGATAGGCGAGCAGGAAGATCGCGTGCATCCCGCCCACGGTGATGACGACCTGGTCGGGGCGTACGCCGTGGCGGTCGGCGATCGCGGTCCGCAGCGTCAGGTCGCCGTACGCGGTGCCGTAGCCGAGTTCGAGGTCGGCCAGCTCGGGGGTCAGAAGGTCCGACAGGCGCAGGTCCGGTCCGTAGCTCTCGCCCAGCTCATGGGTGGGCTGTACGTCGGTCAGAGACACGATGTCGTTGCGAGGAAAGGTGGCCATAACAGCCATCGTCCGAGGCTGGGGCTGGCCACCCCAGAGCCAATCCGGCACAATTGGTTCGCGAATGAGACCAATCGAGCTGTGCGACCGACTAGGGCGCTGGTCATCCGGCCGCGGCCCTCTGTACGTGCTGCTCGCGGCCCGGATGCGCCGGCTGATCGACGACGGCGAACTGCCACCGGGCGCGCTGCTACCACCGGACCGGGCGCTGGCAGGTGCTCTGGCGGTCGGCCGGACCACTGTGGTCGCCGCCTACGAGCTGTTGCGGGCCGAGGGCCGGATCATGCGGCGGCAGGGCAGTGGGACGCGTGTGGCCGGTGCTACGTCGTCGGGGCCGGTCGACGACGCACCGGTCGACCCGATCTTCCTGGACTCGCTGGAGTCGCGGGATGACGACGTACTGCTGGCCATCTGTGCGGCACCGGGTGATCCGCCGCCGCAACTCGCGGAGGCGTACGCGCGGATCGTGCCCGACCTCAGCAAGATCTCCGGTGACATCGGCTACTACCCCTACGGTCACCCGACTCTGCGGCAGGCGATCGCCGCCCGGTACGCCGACCACGGCGTCCCCACGACACCCGACCAGATCCTGGTGACGAACGGCGGCCAGCAGGCCTTGTCGCTGCTGGCGCATGCGCTGCTCTCACCCGGGGACCAGGTCCTGGTCGAGGCACCGACCTATCCGGGTGCGTTGGAGGCGTTCAGGGAGGAGGCCGCCGTACTGCGTGGTCTGCCGCTCGGCCTGGAGGGATTCGAGGCTGCCGTGCGTGAGCGGCGTCCGGGGCTCGCTTACGTGATCCCGACGTACCAGAACCCGACCGGGTCGGTGCTGTCGTCGCTGGTCCGGCAGCGGCTGGCACGGGCTGCGTCGGCGGCCGACGTACCGCTGATCGAGGACGAGGTGCCCGCGGATCTCGGGTTTCCGGGGTCGTCCCGGCCGGTGCCGATGGCGGCGTTCAGCGACGCGGTGATCTCGATCGGCTCGCTGAGCAAGAGCGTCTGGGGCGGTCTGCGGATCGGCTGGGTCAGAGCGGCCGCCCCGCTGATCAATCGACTCGCCCGACTGCGGGCTGTGCACGACCTGGGCGGCAACGTCCCCGCTCAACTGGCCGCCGCCCATCTGGTGGCAGAACTCGACGGTCTGGACCTGGCCACCGAACTCGAGGCTCGCCACGACCACCTACGCGCGTTGCTCACCAGACACCTACCGACCTGGGATGTGCCGCAGATCCGCGGCGGCCAGTGCCTCTGGGTGCGGTTGCCGGAAGGCGACGGCAACTCCTTCGCCCAGACCGCCCTGCGCCACGGTCTGGCCATCCTCCCCGGCTCAGGCCTGGACGTGACGGGCTGCAGCGACGCCTACGTCCGCCTGCACTTCCGCGCCCGCCCGGAGGAGCTCACCGAAGCAGTAGCCAGGCTCATCACCGCCTGGCAGGCGTACCACCCGCCGGCCGACCGGGTGTCACCCCGGCCGGCCATTGCGATCTGAACCTCAGGCGGTCGTGAACCTGACCGACAGGGACGCCGGGGCGGTCTTCAGCTTGTCCCGGTCGGGCAGCTTGGGACCACAGGCGGCGGTGCCGACGCCAGTCTGAGCGATGTCGAGAGTGACGTAGGTGATGTGCCCCGGGGTGAGGTCGGCGGTGTGGCTGGCGGTCTCCAGGTCCTGGGTGGTCCAGTCGCGGACCGTGAGGCCGAAGAGGGCGCCGACGGCCTCTACCCGGACGGTGCCGGTCGACGTGGTGAGAGCGGCCCAGCGGGTGTCGATGCGCTGACCGTTCTCCTGCGGACGGACGTACGGCGTCTGCAGCTCGGCGACCGTGGCCGAGTACTTGCCGACCGCCGCAGCCGCACGCGTGTCGACGTACGCCTCGTTCGGACCGGTGCCGAACCACTCCACCTGCGCAACCTTCGGCAGTTCGAAGGTGATGCCGAGTCGCGGGAGCACCTCGGGGAAGAGCCCGTCCGGTACGACGCTCAGGTCCAGGACGACCCCGCCGTCGACAGCGGTCCAGCGCCAGGTGCTGACCAGACCCCACTGGAGCTGCGGAGGCGCCGTACGGGTGACTACCTCCCAGGCACCGTCGCGCTCGCCCTGCGAAACGATCCGGTGCTGCACCCGGTGCAGGCCTTCCGCACGCCACACATCCGCGACGCCGGGGTTCGCGTCGTTGTCGATCGGCGCCCGCCACACATCCAGCCGAGCGTCCGTCACCTCACCAACGCTGATCCCACCCACATCGGCAACCACGTCGGTCGCCGGCGCACCGGCCGCCCCGTCGCCACCAGGGGTCGAACCGGCCCCCGCGCCCACCCCGGCTCGGGGAGCTGGCCGGCCGGCCAGCTCATCGTGCCGGACCTGGCCCCAGGCGATGCGGTGACCGGCCTCAGCCCACGGAGTCGCCTCGGCGAGCTCGGCGGTCACCGTGACCCAGGTCTCCGGCTTCGACGCGTCCGCCGCCGGCAGCTTCACCGTGACCGTCTCACCCGGCCCGATCACCGGCACCGACAGTTCGCCGCCGCCGACCCGCACACCTTCGACCTCGACGCCGTACGTGAACCGCAGGTGGCTCGTGTCGAGCACCTCGTAGCGGTTGGTGATCGACACCGCGCCGTTGCCGTCAGCAACGATGCGCAGCGGCTCGATCACCTTGACGTACTCGAGCATGCCGGGCGACGGCGTCCGGTCCGGGAACAGCAGTCCGTCGCAGACGAAGTTGCCGTCGTGGATCGTCTCGCCGAAGTCACCGCCGTACGCGTAGACCTCGCGGCCGTCGATGGTGGTGCGCAGACCGTGGTCGATCCACTCCCAGATGAACCCGCCCTGGCAGCGCGGGTACTTGTCGAACACCTCGCGGTAGTCGAGCAGCCCGCCCGGGCCGTTGCCCATCGCGTGGCCGTACTCGCACAGGATGAACGGCAGGTTCCGGTACAGCTCCGGGTCCGCGCCGATCTCCGCGCACCCGGCCGGGTCGGTGTACATCCGCGAGTAGATGTCGACGAACTCGGCCTCGGTGTCGCGCTCGTAGTGCACCGGCCGGGACGGGTCGATCTCCTTGGCCAGGTCGTACATCGTCTTGAGGTTCTCGCCCATCCCGCACTCGTTGCCGAGCGACCAGATGATGATCGAGGGGTGGTTCTTGTCCCGGTGGACGGTACGGCGGATCCGATCGACCAGGTCGTCCTGGAACCGCGCGTCCATCACCGGGTTCGGCAGCTTCGGCGGCTGCGGCTCGTACCCGAACCCGTGCGTCTCGAGGTCGCACTCGTCGATCACGTACAGGCCGTACTCGTCGCACAGAGACAGGAAGTGCGGGTGCGGCGGGTAGTGGCTGGTGCGGACAGCGTTGATCCCGGCCTGCTTCATCAGCAGTACGTCGTCCAGCATGTCCTGCTCGGTAAGGGCGCGACCGCGATCGGGGTGGAACTCGTGCCGGTTGACCCCATTGAACAGCACGCGGTTCCCGTTCACGGTCAGCACACCGTCGGCGATCGCAACCGTGCGGAAGCCGATCCGCAGCCGCACGTCGCCACCCTCGGTCCGGACCACGCCGTCGTACAGGCGCGGGCGCTCGGCCGACCACGGCTCGACGGCCGCGGTGACCTCGGCACCGGTCGCGAACTCCAGGTCCAGCTCGGGTACGACGACCGTGCCCGCGACATCCGAGTCCACCGACAGCGTGCCGGTGCCGTCGGCGTACGACGCGTGCACGAAGACATCCGTGGGCGCGGACGGCTTGAGCGCCAGCAGGTTGACCTCGCGGAAGATCCCGGACAGCCACCACATGTCCTGGTCCTCGACGTAGCTGCCGGCCGACCACTGGTGCACCCGGACCGCGATCCGGGCCTCCTTGCCGGGGGCAACCAGGTCGGTCAGGTCGAACTCGGACGGCAGCCGGGAGCCGGACGACCAGCCGACCAGCTCGCCGTTCACGCGCACGGCGAACCGGGAGTCGACACCCTCGAACCGCAGCACCACCCGGGCGCCGGCCCAGTCCGCCGGGACCGTCACGGTCCGGACGTAGTCACCGGTCGGGTTGTCGGTCGGCACGAACGGCGGCTCGAGCGGGAACGGGTAGACGACGTTCGTGTACGCCGGAGCGCCGTACCCGCTGAGCTGCCAGTGACCCGGGACCACGATGGTGTCCCACCCGGACGTGTCCGGGTCCTTCAGGTCGTCGGGCGCGTCGGCCACACTCGGTGAGAGCCGGAAGTTCCAGTCTCCGGTGAGCGGGAGCTTGGCCGAGTCGTCATCCAGCCAGGCACGCGGGGGAAGCACGTTGGCGCCGGGAGCGAAGTCCTCGACGTAGCTGTGGTCATGGGTCACAGGCATCGAGCCTAAGCCCAAGTTGTTCACGAATCCACACTGATCAACAGATATGGACAGATTACTGACCGGATCAGGTCATGGGGCCTCCCGGCCTGGACTGAGGAGCGGAGGGAGCGAAGCGACTGGAGTGACGAGGGAAGGCCGGGAGTCGAAAGCCCCATGACCCGCCGCGCCGGAGGCGTGGCATCAGTACAGTCAGCCCTGGCACTCCTTGCACACACCGATCAGGGCGACCTGCTCGGGGGCCAACTGGAAGCCGAGGTCGCGCTGGACCTTCCGGCGGGCCGCCTCCAGGATGTCCCCTGGGGCGTCGTACACGGTGCCGCACTCGGAGCAGCGCAGGTGCAGATGCCGAGGGGCGAGATCACCGGCCAGGTGGTACGTCGTCCCGGCCCGGCCGAGGTGGACGTGGGTGACCAGGCCGAACTCGCCGAGTGCGTCCAGGGCCCGGTAGACGGTGGCGCGGTGGATGCCGGGGCGCAACTCCTCGGCCCGCTCGCCGATCTGCTCGGCGCTCAGGTGCTCCTCGGTGCCCGCGAGGACCTCGACCACCGCGAGGCGGGCCGGCGTGACCCGCTCGCCCCGGTCCCGCAGCCGCTGCGCGGTGACCTCGACCGCACTCGTCACGTCGGCCCCTCTCTCAGGACTTCTTCGCCGCCGTCTTCTTGGCCGTGGTCTTCTTCGCCGCGGTCTTCTTCGTGGTGGTCTTCTTCGCGGTGGTCTTCTTGGCGGCGGTCTTCTTCGTGGTCTTCTTGGCCGTCTTCTTCACCGGCCCGCGGGCCCGCTTGTCGGCCAGCAGTTCGGCCGCCCGCAGCAGCGAGATGGTCTCGACCGAGTCGTCCTTGCGCAGCGTCGCGTTCGTCTCCCCGTCGGTGACGTACGGGCCGAAGCGACCCTCCTTCACCACCACCGGCTTACCGGACTCCGGGTCCTCGCCCAGCTCCTTCAGCGGCGGTGCCGCCGCCCGCCGGCCGCGCTGCTTGGGCTCCGCGTAGATCTTCAGCGCTTCCTCGAGGGTGATGTCGAACATCTGCTCCTCGGACGACAGCGACCGCGAGTCGGAGCCCTTCTTCAGGTACGGCCCGTAGCGGCCGTTCTGCGCGGTGATCTCGTCACCGCTCTCCGGGTCCTTGCCGACCACCCGCGGCAGCGACAGCAGCTTCATCGCGTCGTCGAGGCTGACACTGTCCAGCGTCATCGACTTGAGCAGCGACCCGGTCCGCGGCTTGGCGCTCTTCGGCGCGTCCTCCGGCAGCACCTCGGTCACGTACGGACCGAAGCGGCCGGCCTTCGCGACCACCTTGTGCCCGGTGTCGGGCGCCGTACCGAGCTCGTGCTCGACCCCGGACGGCTGGCTGAGCAGCTCCTGGGCCTTCTCGACCGTCAGCTCGTCCGGCGGCAGGTCCTCCGGCACGTTGGCGCGCCGCTCGTCCTTGTCCTCGACGTACGGCCCGTAGCGGCCGACCCGGACCACGATCCCGGTGTCGTCGCCGCCGACCTGGAAGGTGGACATCTCCCGGGCGTCGATGTCGCCGAGGTCGTTCACCATCGAGTGCAGGCCCTCGAGGTTGTCGTCGCCGAAGTAGAACCGGGACAGCACCCCCTCGCGCTGCAGGTCCCCGGCCGCGACCTCGTCGAGGACGTCCTCCATCGTCGCGGTGAACGCGTAGTCGACCAGCCGGGTGAAGTGCTCCTCCAGCAGCCGGACCACGGCGAACGCCAGCCAGGCCGGCACCAGCGCGGTGCCCTTCTTGTAGACATACCCGCGGGCCTGGATCGTCCCGATGATCGACGCGTACGTCGACGGACGGCCGATCTCACGCTCTTCCAGCTCGCGGATCAGCGTCGCCTCGGTGTAGCGGGCCGGCGGCTTCGTCTCGTGCCCGGAGGCCAGCACCTCGACCGCGGGCAGTACGTCGCCCTCGGTCACGTCGGGCAGCCGGGTCTCCTGGTCGTCCGTCCCGGCGGACGGGTCGTCCGCGCCCTCGACGTACGCCTTGAGGAAGCCGTGGAAGGTGATCACCCGGCCGGACGAGGTGAACTCGCAGTTCTCCCCGCTGGAGGCCTTGGCGTCGATCTTGATCGAGACGCTGCGGCCCTCGGCGTCCTTCATCTGGGACGCGATGGTGCGCATCCAGATCAGCTCGTAGAGCCGGAACTCGGCACCGCTCAGCCCGGTCTGCGCCGGGGTCTGGAAGACCTCGCCGGCCGGCCGGATCGCCTCGTGCGCCTCCTGCGCGTTCTTCACCTTGGAGGTGTAGACCCGCGGCTTGTCCGGCAGGTACGACGCGCCGTACAGCTCCCGGACCTGGGCCCGGGCGGCGGTGATCGCGGTGTCGGACAGCGTCACGCTGTCCGTACGCATATAGGTGATGTTGCCGTTCTCGTACAGCCGCTGGGCGATCTGCATCGTCTGCGACGCGGACATGCCGAGCTTGCGGCCGGCCTCCTGCTGCAGCGTGGTGGTCCGGAACGGCGCGTACGGCTTGCGGGTGTACGGCTTGGACTCGATCGACCGGACGGTGAACTGCGAGTCGCGCAGCGCGGCGGCCAGCGCGGTCGCGGTCTCCTGGTCCAGGTGGACCGTGTTCTGGCCCTTGAGCTCACCGATCGAGCTGAAGTCGCGGCCCTGGGCCACCCGCCGGCTGTCCACCGAGACAAGCCGGGAGGGGAACTGCCGGGGCGACCTGCCCTCACCGGCGTCGAGGGTGGCGTCCAGATCCCAGTACGACGCGCTGCGGAAGGCGATCCGCTCGCGCTCCCGGTCGACCACCATCCGGATCGCGACCGACTGGACCCGGCCCGCCGACAGCTTCGGCATGACCTTCTTCCACAGCACCGGCGAGACCTCGTAGCCGTACAGCCGGTCCAGGATCCGCCGGGCCTCCTGGGCGTCGACCAGCGCGTCGTTGATGTCCCGCGCGCTGCCGACCGCGTCCTGGATCGCCTTCGGCGTGATCTCGTGGAAGACCATCCGCTTGACCGGGATCTTCGGCTTCAGCTCGTCCAGCAGGTGCCAGGCGATCGCCTCGCCCTCGCGGTCCTCATCGGTGGCCAGGTAGAGCTCGTCGGCGGACTTGAGCAGATCCTTCAGCTTGCGGATCTGGGCCTTCTTGTCGGCCGGGACGACGTACAGGGGGTCGAAGTGGTCCTCGATGTTGACGCCGAGGCGCGCCCACGGGAGTCCCTTGTACTTCGCCGGGATCTCGTCCGCACCCTTCGGCAGGTCCCGGATGTGGCCGAAGCTGGACTCCACCACGTACCCGGACCCCAGGAAACCGGCGATCATCCGCGCCTTCTTCGGCGACTCGACGATCACCAGGCGGTTCGATGCCGATGTCTTCGTCCCTGTTGCCCCTGCCACCGCACTCCTTGCTCTAGCACTCGTCCTGCCGTCAACGCCCGTGATCGGACGTCTGTTCCCCCGAGCACGGACCGACCCCGTCCGAGGACAGGGTACGGCCGCCGGCAACGCATTTCTCAACGCACGGTAACCGTTCCCGCCGCGATCACACGTCACAGGGTTTCAGAAAGTATCCGACAACCCCGCTCACCGCGCGTCGCACCGTAGCCACCGAGCGCGCCGGAACCCCGTCCCCATCCCGCCCTCTCGACCCCGAGGGTACGCCGTCCGTCCACCGGGAGGGGTGGCAAGCGTCACAGCCGGCATCAGCGGGCGAAGCGAACCTCCGGGAATTTCGGCGAGTCACCGCGGAGCAAAAGTTCGGGGCGGCGGCGCAATGTCTGGTCGAAGAACGCACTGAGGTACCGGCGCTGCGCGAGCACACTGCGGGCCGGATCGACCGCTCCGACCAGCGCCGTCATCACCGAGGTGATGATCTCGTCGTCGCCGTAGATCTCGCGGAACAACTGGTCGAAGACGAACTGGTAGTCGGTGAACGCCTTCTGCTTGGCACCGGCCAGCCCGAGGTTCACCTTCCAGCCGCGCTGCGCCTCCCAGAACTCGGCCCACGACTTGTCGTAGTGCTCCTTGCCGGCGTCGGTCCGCTGGCTGGTGTCCGAGCCGAACAGCAGGAACGGCTGGTCGAGTCCCTTCCGGGCGACCTCGCCGAGCGGCCCCTTCGCCGGGTCGTCCTGGAGGGTGCCGTCCAGGTCGACGCCGGCGGTGAACCGCTTGTCCTCGAGCAGCGTGTTCGCGGTCGCGTACCCGCCGAGCGAGAAGCCGAACATCCCGACGCTGCGCAGGTCGAGGCCGGCCGCGAGGCCGCGCGGCAACTCCTTGCCGTCCACGTCCGGGTTCCGGCCGGCGGCGATCCGCTCGAGCTGGTCCAGCACGAATCGCGCGTCGGCGGTCCGGGTCGCGACCGCCTTGCGGGTGAACTCCGGATCGGGCAGCTGATCGGCCGGTACGCCGGGCAGGAACCGCCCGCCCGGGAACTCGGTCGGCGTCTCGTGGGTGTGGTCCATGGCGACGACGACGTACCCGCGGCTGGCCAGATCCTCGACCTGGGCCGTGTTCACGAACCGGCTGTACTGATAGCCGGGAGAGAACAGTACGACGGGATGCGGGATCGGCTGCATCGGCGCGTCGACCCGGGAGTGCGTCTCGGTGCCGGCGAAGTCGAACGAACCGGTCGGCAGAGCCAGCCCGTACTCCCCCGTCCAGGCCTCGTCGACCTCCACCGCGGTCCGCGGCGGCATGGCTTGGGCGAAGCCGGGAGCGGTCTGCGCGAGCCCCGCGGCCAACCCGGTGCTCAGCACCCGACGCCTGGTGACTCTGTGACCGGTGTGGCTGATGTGTCGACTGTTCGCCATGCGAATCATCGTCACGGCCCGGCTTCTCCCCGTGATGGCGGCCGTGTCTCACTTTCATGACGGCCGACCTGATGACAAGCGGTCCGCCGTGCGCTTCAATGACCGCATCTTGTTCATTGATGCGTGAAGTGAGGCACTCGTGAGCATCTTTGTCCGCATGAAACGTTCAGTAATCTCCCTTGCCTTGGTAGCCGGTGCCCTGGTGGCTGTGAGCGCTCAGGCGCAGGCCCAATCCACCGCCGACACCACGCTGGGTGACGTCACCGGGTTCTCCGCCGACCAGGCGACGTACACCCTCAGCGCCGGGCCGGCGAAGGTGCGGGTGGCCTTCCTGAAGGACGACGTGTTCCGGCTGTGGCTGGCGCCCGACGGAAACTTCACGGATCCTGCCAACACCCCGCCGACCGACCCGAGCGCGCCCGCGTCGAACATCGTCGCCAAGACCGACTACGGCACCCCCCACACGTCCTGGCGTGATCGCGGCAGCTACTACTCGCTGACGACCGGCAAGATCGAGGTGCGGGCACAGAAGTCGCCGCTGCGGTTCTCCGTCTACCGGTCGAACGGCCAGCTGGTCTGGGCCGAGTCCGCACCGCTGTCGTGGAACGACACCTCCACCACCCAGTCGCTGGGCCGCGGGGCGAGTGAGCAGTTCTTCGGCGGCGGCATGCAGAACGGACGGTTCTCGCACCGCGACCAGACCATCAAGATCACCCGCGACTTCAACTGGGAGGACGGCGGCAACCCGAACGCCTCTCCCTACTACATGAGCACCGCGGGGTACGGCGTACTGCGGAACACGTTCAGCCCGGGGAACTACAGCTTCACCGAGCCCGTCGTCACCAAGCACGACGAGCAGCGGTTCGACGCGTACTACTTCGTCGGCGACCTCAAGACCTCGCTGGACCGCTACACCGAGCTCACCGGCCGGCCGTTCATGCCGCCGATCTACGGACTCGAGTACGGCGACTCCGACTGCTACAACCGCGGTCACTACGCGAAGGACCCGGACACCAGCAACGACTGGAAGGTCCACCCGGACAAGGTGACCACGCTGGACGCGGTGAAGGTCGCACAGCGCTTCAAGGACGAGGACATGCCCGGCGGCTGGATGCTGGTCAACGACGACTACGGCTGCGGCTACTCCGACAACACCGACTTCGAACAGGTCGACGGCACCTGGTGGGGCAAGCGGGAGATCCCGCCGCTCAAGCAGACCGGTGACGAGCTCCGGCAGCGCAACATCGAGATGGGTCTGTGGACGCAGTCCTCGCTGGACCGGCAGCCGGACGAGGTCGGCGAGGCAGGGGTCCGGGTCCGCAAGCTGGACGTCGCCTGGGTCGGCCCGGGCTACCGGCACGCACTCAGCGCCTGCGACACCGCGCACGACGGAATCGAGCAGTACAGCAACGCCCGCGGCTTCGCCTGGATGGTTGAGGGTTGGGCCGGCGCGCAGCGGTGTGCGGTGCAGTGGACCGGCGACCACAGCGGCTCGCTCGACGCGATCAAGTGGCAGATCCCGGCCATCGCCGGCTCCGGCAACTCCGGAATCGCCTACAGCGCCGGTGACGTCGACGGCATCTTCGGCGGCTCGCCCACGAGCTACGTGCGGGACATGCAGTGGAAGGTGTTCAACCCGGCCTTCATGACGATGTCCGGCTGGGCCACCCCGGCCTACAAGCAGCCGTGGGCGTACGGCGACCCGTACACCTCGATCAACCGCAAGTACCTCAAGCTGCGTGAGCGCCTGCTGCCGTACTTCTACACGTACGCCGCCGAGGCCCACCGGACCGGTGCACCGCTGAACCGGTCGCTGGTCCTGGAGTACCCGGACGACCCGAAGACGTGGGACGACACCACGAAATACGAGTTCCTGGCCGGCAAGGAGTTCCTGGTCGCACCGATGTGGGGTGCCGACGAGGTGAAGAGCGACATCTACCTACCCAAGGGCAACTGGGTCGACTACTGGACCGGTCGCGTCTACCAGGGTCCGACCACGGTGAACGGCTACCACGCTCCACTGGACACGCTGCCGCTGTTCGTGAAGGCCGGCGCCGTCGTACCGATGTGGAAGGAAGGGATCAACCGCGCGGCCGAGCAGGCGTTCGGTGACCCGCTCACCCTCGACATCTACCCGCAGGGCAAGTCGTCGTTCAGCCTGTACGAGGACGACCGCGTCACCCGCACGCAGAAGTCCGCCACCCAGCTCTTCGCGGTGGATGCACCGAAGCAAGGCCGTGGTGACGTGACGGTGAAGATCGGCGCCAGCGTCGGCAGCTACACCGGCAAGCCCTCGTCACGTCCGTACGAGCTCACCGTCCACACCGGCACCGCTCCTCGCGAGGTCACCGTGGACGGCCGGAAGGTCAGTGGCTGGACCTTCGAGGACGGAGTCGTCCGGATTCGGACGGCATCGATCTCGACCGCTAGCTCTGCTGTCGTCCGCCTCGTTGACACCTCTGCAGTGGGTGGTCCGGATGTCGCGAACACCTTCGGGACCCCGGACCTCACCACCCCGTCGCTGTGGAACGCCCCCGGTCAGGCGACCGAGGTCACCGCGTCCTTCCGCAACGGCGGTACGACGACCATGCGCGACGTACGCCTTGATCTGAAGGTGCCGAGCGGGTGGACGGTCTCCGGTCAGAACACCTTTACCCGCGTGGATCCGGGCAAGACGGTGACGACCAAGCTGCAGGTCACCCCGGGAACCGACGTGAAGCCGGCGTCGTTCACGCTGTCGCTGGCTGCGAGCTATGTTGCTGAAGGCAAGAGTTATTCGAACACCGCGGTCGCGACGGCTCAACTGCCGTACGCATCGTTGTCCCAGGCGGCCACTGTGGTCGGCATCAGCGACGCGGCTACGTACGCCCAGGGCAACTTCGACGGCTCGGGTAACAGCTTCAACGGTGAGGCGCTCGCCTCGGCCGGGTACACGCCCGGCGCGACGGTGACCGTGCAGGACGCTGAGTTCACCTGGCCCTCGGGTACGCCGGGAACACCCAACCTGGTGAAGAACCAGCCTGCACCGATCCTGGTCTCGGGCACCGGGTCGCACCTCGCGCTCCTGGGTGCCGGCGCCAGCCTCAACGCGCGTGGAGCGGTGACGATCATCTACACCGACGGCTCGGAGTCCCAGGGCACGTTCCAGTTGCCGAACTGGTGTTGTCAGGACCCGACCACCGGAGGCGCGAAGCTGGCCGTGTCGGTGAAGGGCCGCTACACGCCGGCGGGTTTGAGCAACACCACAACCGACTACCGGGTCTTCTACACCGCCGTACCGCTGGACCCGGGGAAGACGGTGAAGGCGATCAAGCTGCCCGGCGGCGGACTCGGCTTCTTCGCCGCCACCATCGCCGACAAGCCGTTGCCGCCGGCACCTATCGGTGAGAAGTGGGTCAGCGATCTGGAGTTCCTCGACTCGACCAACGGCTGGGGACCGGTCGAACGGGACCGCAGCAACGGCGAGGACGGTGCCGGCGACGGCGCGCCGATCACCCTCGACGGTGTGCAGTACGCGAAGGGAATCGGCACCCACGCGCCGTCGGCGGTGAGCGTCCGGATCGGCGGGAACTGCACCACCTTCACCGCGAAGGTCGGTGTGGACGACGAGATGGAGGACCGCGGCAAGGTCAGCTTCAAGGTCCTGGTCGACGGGGTCGCGAAGTACACCTCGGACCTGCTCACCGGCACCTCACCGACCGCTGACGTCTCGGTGAATGTGAGCGGTGGTCAGACGCTGACGCTCCAGGTCACCGACGGCGGCGACGGCATCACCAGCGATCACGCGGACTGGGCGGAGGCGAAGGTGACCTGCAACCCATAATGGCTCCATGAACGAACTGACGGGGACCGATGTGGACGCGCTGCGGCAGGCGTTCACGGCAGCCGGGTACACGGTCGAGGGAGTGGCCGACCGGCTGGGTGCCCAGGCCAATGGTGCGCTGGCCCGCAACGAGACGACTCTTGCGGGCCGGCGCACCGGCTCCGGTGATGCGCTCGACACGATGATCCGGTTGTTCCTGCTGCAACGCGCCGTACCGGAATCCCTTGTGTCACAGGCGTTTCCGGGTCTTGATTTGATTGCTCTAGGCATCATTGCCGTCGGCGACGGCGAGGCGCGGGCGGTGCTCGACATCCGGCCGTACGCCGAGGACGACCGGGAGTGGTGGGTGGTCGCGGACCTCACGACCGGCCTGGACGGGCGGCGTGAGCCGATGCGATCCGACTACGTGCTGGGGATCGCGCCCGCCAGTCTGAGCCTCATCCACCTGACCGTGCCGATCAAGGCCGAACGGGCGCTCGACATCGGCACCGGCTGCGGGATCCAGTCGCTGCATCTGGCCGACCGGGTCAATCAGGTCGTCGGCACCGATGTGAATCCGCGGGCGCTGTGGTTGGCCCGGTGGACGGCCGCGCTGAACCGGGTGGACCTCGACGTCCGCGAGGGCAGCCTGTTCGAGCCGGTCCGCGGCGAGCGGTTCGATCTGATCGTGAGCAATCCGCCGTACGTGATCTCGCCTGGCGACGGGCAGCTGACGTACCGCGAGACCGGGTTCGCCGGTGACTCTGTCGTGGAGCAGTTGGTGCGGCAGGCGCCGGACCACCTGACCGAGGGTGGCTGGTGTCAGCTGCTGGCGAACTGGACCTGCGTCCGCGGCGAGGACTGGCGCGACCGGATCGCCGGGTGGACAGGCGACCGGTCCGCGTGGGCGGTGCAACGCGAGCAGCTCGATCCGTCCGAGTACGTCGAGCTCTGGCTGCGGGACGCGGGGCTGCACGGGTCCGCGGAGTACACAGACCGGTACGACGCTTGGCTGCGGTGGCTGGACGTGCAGGGTGTGGAGGCGATCGGCATGGGCTGGATCACCTTGCACAACGTGGCAGGGACGCTCGAGGCCGAGGAGTGGCCGTACGAGATCGAGCGTCCGATCGGTCCGCACGTACTGCGGCGGTTCGGACAGCTGGAGGGGCTGCCGGACGACCTGACCGGGCTGCACCTGGTGGTGGCCGACGACGTGATCCAGCAGACCAGCGGGCAGCCGGGCGCCGAGGACCCGGCCTCGATCGTGTTGCGGCGGCAGCGTGGGATGCGTCGGGCCGAGCAGGCGGACACCGTGCTGGCGGGGTTCGTCGGCGCATGTGACGGGGACCTGAGTGCCGGACAGATCCTGGCAGCGCTCGCCGATCTCCTGGACCGGCCACTGGAGGACGTGCTGCGGGACTACCTGCCGCAGGTCAGACGCCTTGTCGTAGAAGGCTTTCTGAACTACTGAACACCTCGGCGCCGACGCTTGTCGGCGTACATGCGCCGGTCCGCCTCGGTCAGCAGCTCGTCGACCGCCGTACCGTCGGTGCTGCTGGCCTGTCCGATGCTGAGCCGCAGCATCGCGAACCACGGCTCGTCGGACGCCGCCGCGACCCGGTCCGCCGCGTGCTTGATCCGCTCCACCAGCTCACGCGCGCCACGGTCGTCCGGCTTGTCCAGGACGACGACGAACTCGTCACCACCGGCCCGTGCCACCACGTCCTCGGCACGGCACTGCTCGGTCAACAGGTGTCCGACCCGTCGCAGTACCTCATCACCGCAGGCATGGCCGTAGCTGTCGTTGATCACCTTCAGGTTGTCCACGTCGATAGCGATCACCGCCACCGACCGGCCGGCGTCATGCGCGACGGACATCCGCTCGTCCAGCGCCCGGCGGTTGCCGACCCCAGTGAGCGGGTCCTCGCGTGCGGCTCGCCACTCCGCGTCGTGCCTGATCGAGAGCTCGTGATTGGCCAGTGCGCTGCGGACTGCGTACAGACCACGGAGGCGCTCGGCCCACCAGCCTCTGGTGATCGCCCGCGCGTACTGCAGCCCAGTGGCCGCTCCAGCGTCTCCTGACTCCGCCACGATCTGCACAGCCGTGTGGCGGACCAGGGCCTCGACCGGCGGATCGGATGTCGGTGGCAGGTCGCTCCCAGCGCGGTGCGCGGCCTCTGTGGCGTCGTCGAGCCGGCCAAGGACGGCGTACGCCTTGGCCAGGTAGGCACCCGCGATCGCGGCCAGCTCCAGGTCGCCCAGCTTGGCCAGCTGGTCCCTGCAGTCCTTGAGGATCGCCACAGCCTCGGCGGCGTCGCTGTCGTCGTTGCTGGCCGCCAGCCACATCCGCCCGGCGATCGGCCAGTACCCGAGCAGGTCGTCGCGGACGATCACCTTGACCGCCTCGCCCGCCCACCGGTGCGCATCCCGCCGGCGCTCGCGGATCTCCTCGTCGTACGACGTATCGCCCAGCCGCTCGAGTTCGTGCGCCCAGCGCAGGTTCGACTCGGCCAGGTTGAGCCGGTTGATCGCAGGCGCCTCGGGCAGCCCGAGCGGATCGTGGTCACCCTCGGCCGCGAGCTCGAAGTGCGGGATGCACAGCTCGTACAGCCGGAGCAGGTCGTAGGCGTAGCCGAGGCCGGTGTGCGCCCAGCCGGCCAGGCCGAGATCGCGGGTCCGGGACAGCGCGTTCTCGGCCGCGACCAGGTCGGCGACCGAGTCACCGCCCTCGCCGGTGCGGATCAGGGTGACGATCCGGATCGCGATCGCGTTCGCCTCCCAGCCGGGCTCGTCGATCGCGCGGGCGACCCGGATACAGGCGTCGACCGCGTCCAGCGCCTCGACCGCGTCGGCGGCGTGGTGGGCCGCGACGGCCCGCACGTACTCGCCGGCGGCGCGCTCGGGACTCGGCTCGGAGCCGATCTCGGTCAGCAGCCGGTTGAGCTCGATCGCGGCCTCGGCCGGATTGCCCGACTGGGCCCGCGTCATCGCCGCTGCGATCCGCGCGGTCACCCCCGACGTGTCGCGCACCTCACAACCCCCTGTCGCCTCACCGCCTGCGGCGCTTGTCGTCGTACAAGCGACGGTCCGCCGTGGCGATCAGCTGGTCCACTCCGACACCCTCGGCCGTCGCCGCATACCCGATACTCAGTCCGAGCCGCCCGAGCCACGGCTTCGAGGTCGCCGCCGCGATGGCCGCGGCCGCGATCCGGATCCGCATTGCCAGTTGCGCACCACCCTTGGCGTCCGGCTGGTCGAGCACCACGATGAACTCGTCGCCACCCGATCGAATCACGGCATCGGTGGCTCGCGCCTGTTCTACCAGGAGATTTGCCACAACCTGCAGCAATTCGTCCCCGCAGGCGTGCCCGTAGGTGTCGTTGACCACTTTCAGGTCGTCTACATCGATGACGAGAACCGTCACCGCCCGGCCGGAGTCGCGGGCCGCGGTCAGCCGCTCGTCCAGCGCCCGCCGGTTGCCGATCCCGGTCAGCGGGTCCTGCCGCGCCGCGTGCCACTCGGCGTCGTGCCGGGCGGAGAGATCGTGCGTGGCCAGCGCATGCCGGACCGCGGTCAGCGCCCGCTGCCGCTCCTTCCACCAGCCGCGCGCGACCGAACGCGCATACTCCAACCCTGCAAGGGCTCCCGGCTCGCCGTCGGCCGCCGCGATCTCCGACCGGGTCTGCAGCACCAGCACGTGCGTCGCCGGATCCGCCAACGGAATCAGGTCGTCCGCCGCCCGATCCGCCGCCGCCCTGGCCTCCTCGGACTTGCCCTGCGCCTTGAGCGCCCTGGCCAGGTAGGAGCCTGCGATCGCGAGCCGCTCGGTCTCGCCCAGCTTGGAGATCTCGTCCCGGCACTCGGTCAGCTCTGCGACCGCCGTCTCCGGATCATCGGTGGTTGCCGCGGCAGCGATCCACAGCCGCGCACTCAACCGCCAGAACTCCTGGCTCTCGTCGTCGACGATCACCCGCTCCGCCTCACGCGCCCAGTACGCCGCCGACGCGAGCCGCTCCTGGATCTCCTGCCGGTACGACGGATCGCCGAGCCGCTCGAGTTCGTGCGCCCAGCGCAGGTAGGTCTCGGCCAGGTTCAGCCGGTCGATCGCCAGCGACTCGGCCAGCTCGAACACGTCGTCGTCCAGCTGAGTGGCCCGCTCGTAATGCGGAATGCACAGTTCGTACAGTCGAAGGACGTCGTACGCGTAGCCGAGGCCGGTGTGGGCCCAGGCGGTCAGGCCGGCATCCCTGGTCCGGCTCAGCGCGTGCTCGGCGGTGACCAGGTCCTTCACCGTGTCCCCGCCACGGCCGCTGCGGGCCAGGTTGATGATCCGGATCGGCAGCGCGTTCGCTTCCCAGCCCGGCTCGTCGATCGCCTTCGCGACGGCCACACACGCGTCGACGGCCTTCAAGGCCTCGTCCGCGTCGCTCGCGTGGTGAGCCGTGACGCCGCGGACGTACTCCACCGCGGCCAGCTGGTAGCTCGGCACACCACCGAGCTCCACCCGGATCGCCTCGATCTCGGCGGCCGCGGTCGCATGCCCACCCGACTGGGCCAAAGTCATCGCGGTGGCAATCCGGGCAGTCAGGGCGTCGTCACCCGTCGCCATCTCCCCACTACCCATAACCCCGCCGACGGCCTTCCCTGATCCTCACCCGCACTTCGGGCCGGACCGCCCATTGTGACCACCCACCCCCGCTTCTGTCACGACCCGAACCCGCCATCGACCACCTAGTGCCACCCTTCAGGCGCAGAAAGCACCGACCTGGAGCAGTCAAAGGTCCCTGAGCCCTCGCTTGCCTTGACCTTGGGGGCAAGGTTTAGGTTCTCCGAATGAAGTTCGCGGTGAGTTACAGCACGCCGTTCTACGGGGTGGATCCGGACAAGCTGGCCGGGTTCGCACGGCATGCGGAGGCGTGCGGGTTCGAGGGTTTGTACGTGCCGGAGCATGTGGCGTTGTACCGCGGAGCGACGTTCGGGGGTGCGGAGATGCCGACGACCTTGGAGTACGGCGATCCGCTCGACCTGCTCGGGTTCGTCGCGGCGGCGACCGAACGGCTTCTGCTCGGGACCGGTGTGTTGCAGCTGCCCTACCACCACCCCGTCGTACTGGCCAAGCGCCTGGCAACCATCGACGTCCTCTCGAAGGGCCGCATGCGCCTGCTGACCGTGGGACTCGGCAGCCTGCCGGGTGAGGCTCGCGCGACGGGCGTCGACTTCCGGACGCGTGGCCGTCGTACCGATGAAGCGATCGACGTGCTGCGGCTGTTGTGGTCCGGCAGCGCGGAGGGGGTGAGCTACTCCGGCGAGTTCTTCGAGTTCGAGGACCTCTGCAGCTTCCCCAAGCCGCTCGGCCCGTTGCCGATCCACATCGGCGGCTCGAGCCGCGCGGCCGCCCGCCGGGCCGGTCTCCGCGGTGACGGCTTCTTCCCCGGAGGTGCACTGCCTCCCGAGGAACGTGCCGCCCAGTGGGAGATCGCCCGTACGACGGCTGCCAGGCCGCTCGAGTACACCCGCTGGGGCTCGATCGACCTCACCCCCGAAGCCGTCGAGGCCCTCGCCACACAGGGCGTCACCCGCCTGGTCGTCAGCGTTCCCAGTCCTGACCTCACCGAGCAACGCGACGAGCTCTCCGCCTTCGCGGAACGGCTGGAGCTCTAGGATCCGATCGGCTGCACGTCAGCCGGCTACCTGGGTGGCGGGGGTGGCGTGGAGTTGGACGGGGAGGGTTTCGACGCCGTACACGATGGAGAAGTCGCGGAAGCGGAGTTGTTCTTCCGGGACGGCCAGCGCGAGATCGGGGAAGCGGTGGGCCAGGGCCGTGAAGGCGGCGCGGAGCTCCATCCGGGCGAGTTCGGCGCCGACGCAGCGGTGCATGCCGTGGCCGAAGGCGAGGTGGGCGGCGGGGGCCGCGCGCTTCGGGTAGAAGTCCTCGGCGTCGAGGCCGAACACCTGCTTGTCCCGGTCGGCGCCGGACAGCGACACCGCGACCAGGTCACCCTTCTTCACCTGCTGGCCGAACAGCTCCAGGTCGTGCCGCGCGAACCGCGGGAACGCCACCTGTACGACGGTCAGATACCGCAGCAGCTCCTCGACGATGGTGTCGACCGCACCCGGCTCGTTCCGGATCCGCTCGAAGTTGTCCGGGTCGCGCAACAGCACCAGCGTGCCGAGCGCGAGCATGCTCGCCGACGTCTCGTAACCGCCGAGGAACACCCCGTCGGCGAGGCCGCCCAGCTCGATGTCGTCGATGTCGTCACCCTGCTCGCGGATGATCGACCCGATCAGCCCGTCCCCGGGATTCTCCCGCTGCTTGCGGACGATCTCGAAGAGGAAGTCACGCGACTCGCTCGCCGACCCGAACACCCCGATCCCGCCGCCGGAGAGGTCGAACCGGGCCGGCCCGAGGGCGCGGAACCGGTCGCGGTCGGACTCCTCGACGCCGAGCAGGTCGGCGATCAGCAGGAACGGCACGTTGAAGGCGAAGTCGGAGACGATGTCGACGACCGGGCCCTTGGCCTCCATCTGGTCCAGCTGGTCGTTGACGATCTTCTCGATCGCCGGCTCCAGCCGGGCCAGCCGGCGCTTGGTGAACTCCGGCGTCAGCAGCTTGCGCAGCCGGGTGTGGTCCGGCGGATCGGTGAACCCCAGTCCGCCGATACCCTCCGACGGCTTGTTCGGGTCCGAGCCGACCAGCGGCCGGATGTCGTTGCTGAAGTTCGCCGTGTCGGCGAGCACGGCCTTCGCCTCCGCGTGCCCGCTCACCATCCACACGTTCAGCCCGAACAGATGAGCCAGTTTGTGCACCGGCTCGACCTCGCGCACCTGTCCCAGCGCCGGGACCGGGTCCACGCCCTCGCGGCGGAGCGGCATCGAGACCTGACGTGGGACGATCCGCATCTTCGACAGGTCGAGCCCACCCTTGCGAGTGGTCCTGTTCAAGATCCGGTTGCCGACCCATTTCTTCAGGTATGTCGCAACCATGACTTCCACGCGCCCTCTCTGAACTGCTGCCCCCGACGGCCTTCGTCAGCAGAAAAAAACTAACGTCGCCACGGACCAGATCCGATGGTGTTTGCACTACTGCGGTAGTGGCGTTGGCACCACCATGGGAGGGGGCCACGGCGTTGCCAGCACAGACGATCCCACGACAAGGGTTCGGCTTCCACCGGAACCCACCTGTACCGTGCCCTGGACCACAACACACCGACCCTCGGGGACAGTTCAGGGGAACCCCACCCGAAAGTCGGATGCGCCGATCATCCGCTGTCCTGTTGCATGACAAAGGCAACCATCCAGGCACCCCCTACAGCCAGGTTAGCCATACCTAAAAGCTGTGCCCAGGCCGGCTACTCGGGCTTCACAGGTAGTGGGGTGTGACGATGCGGACGACCTCGGTGAGTTTCGCCTTCACCTGGTCGCGGTGCGGGATCCGGGTCGGCAGGTTGGCACCGGGCAGGCGGACGCCGTGGTCGACCAGGAGGTACAGCGCTCGCAGGGTCCGCAGCGTGTTGGAGACCTCTGGGGCGAAGCCCTCGACGGGTGGGTTGGCCAGCGCGCGGATGGCGGGGTCGAGCCAGTCGACAGCGTCGATCTCGGCGAGGTCGGCGCGGGTGAGGGTGACGGCCAGGGCGTAGCCGAGGCGGTCGTCCTCCAGGTCGCGCAGGACGTACGACGTGGGCGTCAGGAGCCGGCCGATGCCGAGGCGGAGCATCTGCACCGGCTCGACCGCGGAATGCAGGCCGAGGGTGCCGAGCAGGTCCGCGCCGTGGGCCACCGCGTGCAGCCAGCCGAGTTTGGCGTCGTACCCGCGGAGGTCCTCCTCGGCGACGTACCAGCGCTCGAACGGCGGCACCCAGCTCGGCTCGAAGACGCCGGCCGAGACGATCGAGTCGAGGATCAGCGGCGCGAACGTCCGGGCCTGGATCTCCGGGTCGGCGAAGCGCGGGACCATCTCGTCGCCGAGGTCGCGGAGCTGGTCGGCGGACAGGACCCCACGGCCGATCCAGGTCGCGAGCACGGCGTAGGCGTGCGTGTCGCGGGCGAGCGGATCCGGTGCGCGCAGCAGGGCGGACAGCTCGGCGACGAGATCGGTGAGCGGACGATCGGTCGGGACGGCGTAGCCGTCGGCGCGCACTCGCGCCCAGTCGGTCATGCGCGGCAGGCTAAACGCTTTCCCGACCGAACCGCCAGCCCGCGTACGAGTTCCGGAACCCGGCGTACGGCGACCAACCCACAACCGGGCCTCTCAACGGGAAACGGGGAACGGCCCGTGGTGCATCCGGTCTCCCGGATGTGCCACGGGCCGCAGCGGCCAGGACCCCTCAGCCCGGCCGGGCCTCGCGTCCCCGGCCAGGGCCCCTCAACCTCGGCCGGGGTCGTCTTGTCAGGCGTCGCGCTTGCTTGCGGTCACCAGAGCGATGATCAGCACGCCGATCGCCCAGGCGGCGTAGTAGGCCAGCGCCCACCACGGCGACAGCGCGGTGGAGGCACCCGCCGCGTCCGCACCGGCCAGGCCCATGTCCTGCTCGCCGTTGAGGAACTGGTTCGCGTTCGTGAACGGCGTCCACTTCTGCAGGTCGTCGCCGATCTTCGGGATCAGCGGCAGCAGGCTCTCCACCAGCAGCGGCCAGAGGATCAGGATCGCGATCGCACCGGCGCTCTGCCGGATCAGGATGCCGATCGCGATCGCGAAGATCGCGGAGAGCGCGTAGACGAACGCCTGCCCGAACATCAGCCGCCACTCGGCGGACGTGTTGATCGCCATGTCAGCGGTGGGTGCCAGCAGGTTGCCGATCGCCCACGAGCCCCACGAGGCGGTCAGGCCGACGACGGCGGCGAGCGTGGCGACCACCACGGTCTTGTTGAGCAGCAGCGCGGCCCGCTGCGGGACGGCCTGGAAGCTGGTCCGGATGGTGCCGAACCGGTACTCGGTGGTGACCGCCAGGGCGGCCATCACCATGATGACCATCTGCCCGAGGCCGACGCCGAACTGCGTCATCGCGGGCGTGACCTGGGCCTCCTGGTCGCCGGTGGCGAAGCCGGTGGCGAGCGCGGCCAGGCCGATGGACAGCACGGCCGCGATGATCATGCACCACCACGGTGACCGGGTGGAGAAGAGCTTGATCCGCTCGACTTGGATCAGCGACATGTCAGTTGTCCTCCT
Source organism: uncultured Actinomycetota bacterium (assembly GCA_963748245.1). GTDB lineage: Bacteria > Actinomycetota > Actinomycetes > Propionibacteriales > Kribbellaceae > Kribbella. Next base: position 262,847 of record CAVVIA010000002.1, read on the forward strand.
TCGGACCCGAGACGACCTCGACGCTGGACGGCGCCTCGAGGTTCACGTCGCCGACGTGGGCGAGCTCGTCGTGAGCGTGGTACTGGACCGAGTCGCCGGTCATCTGCATGAACGCCTGCTCCAGCGAGCCGCGCTGCAGGGTCAGCTCGTGCAGCACGATGCCGTGCGCGGCGGCCGCCTCACCGATCTGGTCGGTGGTCAGGTCGCCCTCGACGTACAGGACCTTGCCCTCGTTCTCGACCTCTTCGATCCGGGTGACCAGCTGCTGCTGGTTCAGGACACCGGCCAGCTGGTCCAGCTGCGGGGTCCGCACCTTGACCGTGGTGCCGCTGGCGCGGTCGACGAACTCCGTGGTGGAGCTCTGCGCGATCAGCCGGCCGCGGCCGATGACGATCAGTTCCTCGGCGGTCTGCGCCATCTCGGACAGCAGGTGGCTGGAGACCAGGACGGTCCGGCCCTCGCCGGCCAGCCGGTGCATGAAGTTCCGGATCCAGAGGATGCCCTCGGGGTCGAGGCCGTTGACCGGCTCGTCGAAGAGCAGGATCTCCGGGTCGCCGAGCAGGGCGCCGGCGATACCGAGCCGCTGGGACATACCCAGCGAGTAGGCACCGGCGCGCTTGTTCGCGACCGAGGTCAGGCCGACCATCTCCAGTGCCTGGTCGACACTCGATTTCGGCAGCTTGTTGGATGCGGCCATCCAGGACAGGTGGGCCCGCGCCGAGCGGTTCGGGTGCACCCACTTGGCGTCCAGCAGCGCACCGATCTTGGTCAGCGGCTGGCGCAGGTCGCGGTAGTGCTGACCGTCGATCCGGACGTCGCCGGAGGTCGGAGTGTCCAGGCCCAGGATCATCCTCATGGTGGTCGACTTGCCGGCCCCGTTCGGGCCGAGGAAGCCGGTCACCTTGCCGGGTTTCACCTCGAAAGACAGGTTGTCAACGGCAACGGTTGCGCCGTATCGCTTGGTGAGGCCTTGTGCCTCGATCATCGCCGTACTCCTCGTTCGGTGGCGCGCCATTGGTCGTGGGCGAGCTGTGTCGCATTCAGTATCGAGGGCTGACCGGTCCAGATCATCGGACCCGGGGCGGATCCGGTGTGTCCACCCCTGGGTTGATTCTGCCGCCCCGGCCGATCGCGCTGCCATCGGTTAAAGCCCTGACCACAACCCCGACGATCCCCTATCCGGGCAGCAGTCCGCATCAGCCGAAAGTCGACGGACGCCGGTACTTCGGGATATCGCCCGGAGTGAACGTTTGAAGGTGGCAGTCACCACCGAATGGCGGCCACGTGTGGTTTAACGCGAAACAGGCATTGCCGAGGCGGCTCAATCCACCGGCACGCCGTAGAGCACCAGGTTCTGCGCGTAGCTGTGCGTGGAGCGGTTGTACGAGCCGATGCAGGTCACCAGCGCCAGCCGGTGCTTCGAAGCACCGCGGAACAGGTCGGCGGGCAAGGCTTCCTGTTTGTAGATCCGGCGAGCCACGATGCGGTACCGGTGCACGTCTCCGTCCCCGGCTGTCACCGCGACTCTGGCGCCGACCGCCACCTGCGACAGCCCGGCGAACACCGCGCGCCCTTGGCGGGCGGAGTCAACGTGGCCGACGAGCAGCACGGTGCCACCGGCCGAGCCCGGCGCCGCACCAGCCGCCCACCAGCCCACGTCGGCCGGCGACTTCGGCACCTGCAGCCGGCCGTCGCCGCCGGTCGCGACCGGTATCACCGGCGCGTTCACGAAGCCGGAAAGAGCCATCCGAACCGGCGGAATGGCGGCTTCTCGTTCCGCGGCCGCCGGTCCGACTTTCGGAACCTCTCCGGTATCACCAGGCGGCCCTCCGAACGCCATCAGGATCCCGATCCCCAGTACTGCGACGCCGAGGAGGCGTCGCTGCGCCCGGATCTGCTTGCCGAAAAGGAGAAGAATCATCCCGAGGCCGACCAGCGCCACGGCCGTCCGCGAGCGGACCCGCTCGGCATCGGCCATCTGGCCCCCGTCGCCGGTGGGCACGATCGGGGTGCCGGTCATGACACGACAGGGACCAGCCACCATCTGCAGATGCATCTCGATCACCGGCTGGGCCCCTTCGGCCAGCGACTTCACGGCAGGCTCGGTGCCGTGCGCAAGTTCGTCCTCGATCAGGCTCAGGAGCTGCTGGTGCTCCTGCCGCTGGAACGCCAGCCAGGCGGCGTCGTACTCAGGGGTCCCGGCTTTGGCCGCGAGAGCGTCGAGCCTCTCACGCTGGGCCAGCGTCGGCACTGTGACCAGCCCGACGCCCAATTGACTGGCGGCCTCGAGCTCCTGCGCGGCCAGCCTGCGATGGTCCCGTTCCATCAGGGCGCCGACCTGCCGCACGCACGAACTCCGGCCCTGGGTTTTGGCGGCCTGGGCGGCCTGAATGATCGTCAGACTGCTCTGGTGGGCGGCGTTGAGGTAGGTGACATCTGATTGCCTCGGCGCCGCGTTCGCCGGCTGCGCCGCAGCCAGCACACCCACCACGACAAGCAGCAAGAACGCCGACAGACGGGCCATCGCCACCTGTCGGGGCTGAGCAGAGCCTTTGTCCTGCCGCCGAGGCACTCATACCCCCCTGCGCTCAGACCGACCGTCACCTTCGAGCGTCATTCGTCGTACCGACGACCTTAGAGCGGCGGACTGTCCTGGTCCATTCGTCAGGGCGGGCCGGCCGGAGGATGCGAAACGGCCCGCCGGATGTCCGGCGGGCCGTTCGGCTGACTGCCTGGATCAGGCGGCGGCGTTCACCTCGGCCGGGGTGTCGGAGATGACCGACTCACGGCGCTTGGAGACGATGACGGCCGCGGCCAGGATCACGACCGCCACGAGGGCGATACCGATCCGCAGCGGGGTGTTGGTGTCCTCGCCGATCGCGGACATGCCCACGACGGCCGGGGCGATCAGCACCGAGACCAGGTTCATCACCTTGATCAGCGGGTTGATGGCCGGGCCGGCGGTGTCCTTGAACGGGTCACCGACGGTGTCACCGATGACGGTGGCCTCGTGCGCGGGCGAACCCTTGCCGCCGTGGTTACCGTCCTCGACCAGCTTCTTGGCGTTGTCCCAGGCACCACCGGAGTTGGCCAGGAAGACCGCCATCAGGGTGCCGGACGCGATCGCACCGGCCAGGTAGCCGGCCAGCGCCGAGGCACCGAGGCCGAAGCCGACGGCGATCGGCGCGGTGAGCGCGAGCAGACCCGGGGTGGCCAGCTCACGCAGCGAGTCGCGGGTGCAGATGTCGACGACCTTGCCGTACTCCGGCTTGCCGGTGCCCTCCATGATCCCGGGGATGTCGCGGAACTGGCGACGGACCTCGTAGACGACCGCACCGGCGGCGCGGCCGACGGCGTTGATCGCGAGACCGGAGAACATGAACACCACGGCGGCACCGAGGATGATGCCGACCAGGGTGGACGGGTCGAAGACCAGTGCGTCCGCGTTGAACGCCTCGTCGCCCGCGTCGTTCAGCACCGAGTAGATCGAGTCCGTGTAGGAGCCGAACAGGGCGGTCGCGGCCAGTACGGCGGTCGCGATCGCGATGCCCTTGGTGATCGCCTTGGTGGTGTTGCCGACGGCGTCCAGCTCGGTCAGGATCTGGGCCGCCTCGCCGTCCACGTCACCGGACATCTCGGCGATGCCCTGGGCGTTGTCGGAGACCGGGCCGAAGGTGTCCATCGCGACGATGACGCCGACGGTGGTGAGCAGACCACAACCGGCCAGCGCGATCGCGAACAGCGCGACGACACCGGAGCCGCCGACCAGGAAGGCGCCGTACACGGCAGCGGCGATCACCAGCGCGGTGTAGACGGCGGACTCGAAGCCGACCGAGATCCCGGACAGGATGACGGTTGCGGCACCGGTCAGCGAGGTCTTGCCGACATCCTTGACCGGCTTGTCCTCGGTGCCGGTGTAGTAACCGGTCAGGGCCAGGATGACCGCGGCCAGCACGATGCCGATGATCACCGACACGGTGGCGATCAGCCGCGGGTCGCCGTCGTGGGCGGCGATCGCCTCGGTGGCACCGGTCAGGTCCCTGAACTCGCCCGGCAGGTAGGCGAACGCCGCCAGCGAGCACAGGATCGCGGAGATGATCGCCGAGATGTAGAACGCCCGGTTGATCGTGCGCAGGCCGTTCTCGCCGGTGCGCGGCCGGGTCAGGAAGACACCGATGACCGCGGTGATGGCGCCGATGGCCGGCACGATCAGCGGGAAGATCAGGCCCTGCTCACCGAAGGCGGCCTTGCCCAGGATCAGCGACGCCACCAGCATCACGGCGTACGACTCGAACAGGTCGGCGGCCATACCGGCGCAGTCACCCACGTTGTCGCCGACGTTGTCCGCGATGGTGGCGGCGTTGCGCGGGTCGTCCTCAGGGATGTTCTGCTCGACCTTGCCGACCAGGTCGGCACCGACATCGGCAGCCTTGGTGAAGATACCGCCGCCGACACGCATGAACATGGCGAGCATCGCGGCACCGAAACCGAAGCCCTCGAGCACGGTCGGGGCGTCACCCTTGAAGAGCAGGACGACGAGCGCGGCGCCGAACAGGCCGAAGCCCACGGTCGCCATACCGACGGTACCGCCGGTCCGGAACGCGACCCGCATGGCCGGGTCCCGTCCCTCGTCCCGCGCCGCCGCGGCGACCCGGACGTTGGCGCGCGTCGCGAGCCACATGCCCAGGTAGCCGATCAGGGCGGAGAAGCCCGCACCGATCAGGAAGAAGACGGACCGGAAGATCTTCAGCGTGGTCTCGTTGTCGCCGTCACTGTGCGCGGGCAGCAGGAACAGCAACAGGAACGCGATCACGGCGAAGATCGACAGCGTGCGGAACTGCCGACTCAGGTAGGCCGATGCGCCTTCCTGGACCGCCGCAGCGATCGTCTTCATGTTCTCGGTGCCATCGTTCGCGGCAAGCACCTGGCCCCGGAAGACCATCGCAATGGCGACCGCGAGGATCGCGATCACTCCGACGACGATCACCAGTGTGGTGTTGCTCGACGAAAGATCCACCGCTTGTGCAAGCAGCGCGGACATCCGTCCTCCTTGTAGGCAACCCCTCAGGACTTGACGGCCCCCGTTTGCCGCAACCGAAGGGTTGGGGAAATACGACACAGCGCCGATGAGTGGCGCGGTGGGTCACTCTAACGGGTATCCGACCAGACCTGACGACAGGGTGGTCTACGCCATACCCGACCGTTCAGCCAAGATCCTTACTCTTCGTAGTACTGCGGATACCTTTTCGCTTGATCAGATCGCCGACGCGACGTCCGGATGGATGTCGAAGACCTTGGTCAGGCCGGTGATCCGGAAGATCTTCAGCAGCCGTTCCTGGGTACAGACCAGGGACAGGGATCCGTCGTGGGTGCGCACCCGTTTCAGTCCGCCGACGAGAACGCCGAGACCGGTGGAGTCCAGGAACTCCACGCGTTCCAGGTCGATCACCAGGTGATAGACACCCTCGTCGACAAGCGCGGCGATCTTCTCGCGGAGCTTCGGTGCGGTGTAGACGTCGATCTCCCCCGCCACCTCGATGACGGTCCGCCCGCCCTCGGCGTGGGCGTTGAGCGACAGATCCACTTCGGCCTCCGATCCCGTGAACTGCTGCATTCAACCATGTACGGACCGTGAGTAGGGCCGTTGCCGAAAACTCTTTCATCTCGTTACACCGAAGTCGATCTCCGCCCCCAAAAAGCCGTGTGCATCCGCACCTGCAGTCGCCGCGTGCACGAATTCGGGCACTGTCCGAGACCAGCATTAGGCTCAGTGTCATGCGTGCAGGTGGTGAGGCGGCGGCTGTGCTGAAACGCCTTGCCGTGGGTCGTGACGATCGGCTCACCCACGTCGAGTCCGTGCCGGCCCGGCTCGGACAGACCTGCGCCTGGCCACGCTGGGTGCCGGCCGAGGTGCTCGGACAACTCGCGGACGCCGGCATCAACGCGCCGTGGACTCACCAGGTCGCCACAGCGGAGGCGGCGTACGCGGGAAAGCATGTCGTGGTCGCGACCGGGACCGCATCGGGCAAGTCGCTCGGCTATCTGTTGCCCGCCTTCGCCACGTTGAGCATCGCGCAGGCCGCGTCACCCCATCGCCGGACGGCGTCTGTTCTGTACTTGTCTCCCACCAAGGCCCTGGCGCACGACCAACTCCGGGCCGTCTCGTCGTACACCGTGCCCGGGCTGCGGGCAACGACACTGGACGGCGACTCGGAACGGACCGAACGCGACTGGGCTCGCGACCACGCGACGTACGTGCTCAGCAACCCCGACATGCTGCACCGCTCGGTCCTGCCGAACCACCAACGCTGGGCGCGCTTCCTGGGCTGCCTGCAGTACGTCGTGGTCGACGAGTGTCACCACTATCGCGGTGTGTTCGGCGCGCATGTGGCCGGCGTACTGCGGCGGCTTCGCCGGGTCTGCGCGCAGTACGGCGCCCATCCGATCTTCGTCTGCGCATCGGCGACAGTGGCCGAGCCGGCCGTGTCCGGTGAACGGCTGACCGGCCTGCCGATGGTGGAGGTGGTCGACGACGGCTCCCCGCGTGGCGGGATCTCCTTCGGCCTGTGGGAGCCGCCGATGACCTCGCTGCGCGGCGAGAACGGAGCTCCGGTACGACGCTCTGCCACAGCCGAGGTGGCCGACCTGCTGACCGACCTGGTGGTGACCGGGGTCAGGACGGTGGCCTTCGTCCGGTCGAGACGTGGCGCCGAGACAGTCGCCATGACAGCGCGGGAGAACCTCACCGAGGTGGACCCTGGGTTGTCCGACCAGGTGTCGGCGTACCGGGCGGGCTATCTGCCAGAGGAGCGCCGACGACTCGAGAGCATGCTGCAGAGCGGTGAGCTGACCGGAGTCGCCGCCACGAACGCGCTTGAGCTCGGCATCGACATTGCCGGTCTGGACGCCGTACTGCTGTCTGGCTGGCCTGGCACCCGGGCGTCGCTGTGGCAGCAGGCCGGACGCGCCGGCCGCGCCGGTGGGGACGCACTGGCCTTGCTGGTCGCACGGGACGACCCGCTGGACACCTACCTGGTCCGCCATCCAGCCGCGATCTTCGGACGTCCGGTCGAGGCGACGGTGTTCAACCCGGAGAACCCGTATGTCCTGGGCCCTCAACTCTGCGCTGCCGCACAGGAGCTCCCCCTGACCGCCGCGGACTACGAGATCTTCGGCAGTACGACGCCGACCGTGATCGCGCAGCTCGTGCGGCAAGGTCTGCTGCGCGAGAGGCCACACGGCTGGTTCTGGACCCGGCGGGAGCGGGCTGTGGACGCCATCGACATCCGCTCGGCCGGCGGCAAGACAGTGCAGATCGTGGAGGACCAGACAGGTCGGCTGCTCGGCACAGTCGACGGCGGATCGGCGCACTCGTCGGTCCACGAGGGTGCCGTCTACGTGCACGCCGGTGAGTCCTACCTGGTCAAGACCCTCGACCTGGAGGGGTACGCCGCCGTCGTCGAGCCGGCCGCCCCCGACTACACCACCTTCGCCCGGGACGTGACGGAGATCAGCGTCCTTGCCACCGAGGCGACCTGCTCCTGGGGTACGGCGGAGTTGTCGCGCGGCTGGGTCCAGGTGACGAGCCAGGTGATCTCGTTCCAGCGCAAGCTGCTCGCGACGGGCGACGTACTGGATGAGCAGCCGCTCGACCTGCCCGAGCGGACACTGCGGACCAAGGCGGTCTGGTGGACCGTGCCCGACACTGCCGTGGCTGCGCTCGGGCTGGACGACGTACCAGGTGCCGCGCACGCGGCCGAGCACGCGTCGATCGGCCTGCTGCCGCTCTTCGCCACCTGCGACCGCTGGGACATCGGCGGCGTCTCCACCGCCCGGCACGCCGACACCGGCTGCCTCACCGTCTTCGTGTACGACGGCCATCCGGGCGGCGCGGGTTTTGCGGAACACGGCTATGCCGCGGCGCGCGAGTGGTTGACCGCGACACGTGAGGCGATTGCACACTGTGAGTGCGCGGATGGATGCCCGTCCTGCGTACAGTCGCCGAAATGTGGGAACCAGAACAACCCACTCGACAAGAGCGGCGCCGTGGCGCTGCTCACCGCACTACTCAGCAGTGAGGCCTGAACAGTCAGCCCCGGCTGGCGGAGAGGCAGCTCCCATGGCCGTCCTCGGAATCGTCCTGATCGTCCTTGCCGTCCTGTTCGGCCTCGGAGTCTCGGTGTCGTCGGCCGCCTCCACCACGATGGAAGTCTTCGGCGTCGACTTCGGTGTGTCGGTGCCGACCGTGTTCTTCCTCGGCGCGGTGACCGGTGCCGCATTGATCTTCGGACTCTGGTTGACGAAGAAGGGACTCGGCCGCGGCTACCGCCGGCACAAGGAGATGCGCGAACTCCGCGCGCAGGCTGCGACGACCGACACCACGCCTACTACCGAGAGTGACGTCGACACCAAGGCGCCCGAGCTCGAGACCAAGACAGCCGAGGCGGACACGAAGACAGCCGGGGCCGACACGAAGGCTGCCGACACCGAGGAGCTCACCGCGGACGAGCGACTGGCACTCGAGCGGCACACCGCCGCCGACCCCACTGACAACAAACAGCCCCACTGAGCACTCTGTTGCCCAGGGCATCAACTAGCGCACGGGTGGTCCCGTGGATCCGGAGATTGCCGTAACATCTCGATAGCACCACAGCCTCCGCTCGGCGACGGCACGACGACCCTGCAGCGAGATTTCGATGCCTGCGCAACGACTTTGCGCTGGCAGTTAGTTGCCATTGGCATCAAGTTCCGCCGGATTGCCATCACCACACGCCAACCTCCTGTGCCTTACTGGTTGTGGCGTCAACGTCGCGTTGAGTCACCAACGGCGCGGTTCCCGGGCCGGGTCCGGCTGACGCGGTCGGGGTCCCGACGACCTGACGCGAGCTGCGATCGCACGACCTCTGGAGGTTGTCTTGAGCATCCGTAAGTTGTTGAGCCGTACCGGCGTGACGGTTCTGGCCGTCAGCGTCGCTCTGGCCACCGCCGTACCGGCGCAGGCCGCGAACCTGGAGCCGGCCCGGTCGGCCCCACCGGGCGTCGAGGTCGGCGTGGCGAAGCAGATCGCCACCCGCTCCGACACGCGGTACTGCCTCACGTTCGTCGCGGTCGCCAAGGTCCCGATGGCGGTCATGATGGCCTGCGCGCCGGGCAACGAGGGCAAGACCCAGGAGTGGATCTACACCGAGTCCGGCCAGCTGCAAGTGGCGATGAGCAAGAGCGTCGGTGGCGCCCTTGCCCAGACCGGCGCCTGCCTGGACAGCGGTGCCGACCTGGCCAAGGTTCCGGCCGACGCGCCACTGCTGGTCCTGCCCTGCCGGACCGGCGACGGGCAGAAGTGGAGCTACGACGAGAACGCGGGCACGTTCGTCAACGCCGCCAGCGGTCTCGCCCTGACGTCCCTGCTCGGCACGGGGAAGGCCAAGCAGGCACAGCCGACCGGCAGCATGTCCGCTGCCGGCACACCGGTCCAGGGCTGGAGCGGACTGCCGCTCCCGGGCCTGGACATCCTGGGTGCGGTGCTGGCACTCGTGAACGCGCTGCTGGCTTCCCTGGGCCTGGCCCTGCCACTGCCGGTCGCGAACGCCGCATCCAGTCTGCTCGAGCTCGTTCGGCCGAACGCGGAGATCCCGGCTCAGATGTCGGTCCTGCCGAAGCAGATGATGCAGCTCGCTCAGCGCTGATCTCCAAGGAGGATCCTCAGCCACACAGAGGACAGCCGGCCCCGACATCGTCGGGGCCGGCTGTTTCTCACGCCTTCGGTGATCGACACTCCTTCAGTTGTGCATCTGGTGATCCGCTTCGGTTCGGAACCGGTGCTCGGGTTCGACTTCCGGATCCCCGCTGCTTGCGCGTCAGCGGGGGCCTCGCGTCGCTGTCACCGTCCGCCCCTCTCGTTCCCGGCCGTCACCAGTCGGCCGGGCCGGTCACCACCAGCAGTGATGGTGGCAGTGCCAGAGCAGGTCGTCGAGAAGGCAGGCCAGTCCGTGCAACAGCATGTCTTTCACCTCCGATCCACTGAACCGATCGGCATGGACGCTACAACCTGTTGTCACGTTCTGTATCTAGCCGGATACAGGTTGTCATAGAACCTTGAGCACACTTTAACCCTGTCGCAACGCGTCCCGCCTGCACCTGATTTGACGCCACCCCCGGATCACCGATAACGGTTGCCGACGGCATCCGGGTTGTGGTTGACACGTTTTCCCGGGGGTTGGGTAAAAGTCTTCACATAGTCGCCAAGGAGTGCCACTGTTTGACCGGCACTCGCTGCACCGACCTCGCAAGGAGACCCCTGAATGCGCTCACTGAGGCTGTACACCTCGGCAGTACTCGGCGCCGCAACCCTCGCGCTTCTCACCGGCTGCCTCGGCTCGTCCGACTCCGGTGGCGGCGACCAGGACGCGAACCGCAACGCCGACGCCAAGAAGGTCGAGCTGACGATCGGCTCGAACTCGGTCAAAGGCGGCAAGAACAGCGCCGGCGCGACGTTCACACAGGATGTGCTGATCCCGAAGTTCGTCGCGGAGCAGAAGGGCAAGGGCGTCGACGTCACGGTCAAGTACCAGGGCGACGGCTCCGACGACGAGGTCTACAAGCAGAAGCTGTCGCTGGACCTGTCGAACAAGTCCGGCCCCGACGTGTTCAACATCGACGGCATCTGGGTCGGCGAGTTCGCCCAGGCCGGCTACATCAAGCCGCTCACCGACACCGTCGGCGACGCGAGCAAGGTGGACGACTGGGACGGCTGGAAGCAGATCCCGGACTCGGTGCAGCAACTCGGCAGCTTCGAGGGCAAGCGCTTCGGCATCCCGGGCGGGACCGACGGCCGGGTGCTCTACTTCAACAAGAAGCTGTTCCAGCAGGCCGGGCTGCCGGCCGACTGGCAGCCGAAGTCGTGGGAGGAGATCATCTCCGCCGGCCAGGCGCTGAAGAAGCTGCCCGGGGTCACCCCGATCCAGATCAACGCCGGTACGGCGATGGGCGAGGCGACCACGATGCAGGGCGTGCTGCCGCTCCTGGTGGGCACCGGCACGACCGTCTACCCCGACGGCAAGTGGCTGGGCGACACCCCGAAGCTGCGCCAGGTGCTCGACTTCTACCACCAGATCTACACGACCGGCCTCGGTGACCCGGTGATGCAGCGCGAGGCGAAGGGCCGGGACAAGTCGTTCGCCCAGTTCGCCGCGAACAAGATCGGCATCCTGCTCGAGGGCGACTACTTCTGGCGCAGCGTCGTCGAGCCGAAGGAAGGCGTGGCCAAGATGGCCGACCGCGACACCGCCGTCGGTTACGCGCTGATCCCGGCCGCCAGGCCGGGCGGCGGGGTCAAGGGCCAGGACTTCGTCTCGATGTCCGGCGGCGGCGCGACCGTGATCAACCCGAACACGAAGTTCCCGCAGCAGGCGTGGGAGCTGATGGAGTTCATGAACTCCGCCGAGATGGTGAAGGCGTCCCTGGACGGCGCGGCCAAGATCACCCAGCGCACCGACGTCAACGACGAGGTGCTGGCCAGTGACCCGATGCTGAGCTTCGTCGCCACCAAGGTCCTGCCGATCACGCAGTACCGGCCGGGCGTGGCGGAGTACCCGCGGGTCTCGGCCGCGCTGCAGCAGGCGACCGCTGACGTGGTCGGCGGCAAGAGCACCGATGCCGCGGCGATGGCCTACCAGAAGGCCGTCGAGGCTGTGGCCGGCAGCAAGGACAAGGTCGCCGGCAACTGATGACGTCGACCTCCACATCCGCGCCTGCCCAGACACCTGGGCAGGCGCAAGGTGGCCCGGCCGGGTCAGGACCGGCGCGTGCGCGTGGACCGGCGCTCGATGTCGCGGGGCTCGGCGTCGTCCGGGCCTTCGGCTTCGTCGCGCCGGCCATGCTGCTGATCGGTGCGTTCCTGGTCTTCCCGGCGCTCTGGACGATCTACATCGGCGTCACCAACTACCGGCTCACCGGAGTCGAGGCGGTGTCGCCGTCGATCGTCGGCCTGTCCAACTACACCAGGGCACTGAACGACGCGCTCTTCCACAACGCGCTGTGGCTGACGATGCTGTTCGTCCTCGGCTCCGCGATCATCGGCCAGAACATCCTCGGCTTCACCCTGGCCTGGGTGATGCGCCGTGCGCGTCCCGCCGTACGACGGACCGTCGAGGCCTTCGTGCTGCTGGCGTGGATCCTGCCGTCGACCGTGGTCGCGTACCTGTGGGTCGCCTTCTTCGACCGCGACGGCGGCACCCTCAACAGCATCTTCGGTACGGCGGGAACGGCCTGGCTGATCGACTACCCGATGGCGTGCCTGGTCATCTTCAACACCTGGCGCGGTACGGCGTTCTCGATGATGCTCTACTCCTCCGCGCTGCAGGCGGTCCCACCGTCGCAACTGGAGTCGGCCCGGATGGTCGGGGCGTCCGGATGGCAGACGTTGCGGGACGTGGTGTTCCCGCACATCCGGGGGCACGTGCTCACCAACACCCTGCTGATCTCGCTGTGGACGGCGAACGACTTCTCGCCGTTCCTGCTCACCAAGGGTGGACCGAACCACGAGTCCGAGACGGTGCCGGTCTACATCTACAACGTCGCGTTGCAGGGCGGCGAGCTCGGGTACTCCTCGGCCATCTCGTTCCTGCTGCTGATCGCGAACCTGCTGGTGTCGCTGATCTACCTCCGACTGTTGAGGAAGCGCTCGTGATGACTCCTTCCTTCGTCGTCCGGCGGATCGGCTTCTACGTCCTGATCTGCGCGATCACGCTGTTCTTCGCCGTACCCATGCTGTGGATCGCGTCGGCCCCGTTCGACGCCTCCCCCGGCCTCGGCGTGCAGTGGCCCGACTGGACGCTCGACAACGTCCGCAAGACCCTCGACCACCCGTACGCGCTGCACTCGATGGTGAACTCGCTCGTCATCTGCGTGACCACCGCGGTGGCCGTGACCGGATTCGCCGCACTGGCCAGCTACGCGTTGTCGCGGGTGCGGATCCCCGGCCGGGACGGGTTGCTGTACGGACTGTTGCTGCTGTCATCGGTCGTCACCGGGACCGCGGCGATGGTGCCGATCTTCGTGATGATGTTCCAGCTCAACCTGATCGACTCGCGGTTCGGGGTCGCGCTGGTGATGACCGGCGGGCTGTTGCCGGCGGCCATCTTCATCCTGAAGGACTTCGTCGACGCGGTGCCGAAGTCGTACGAGGAGTCGGCCCGCGTCTTCGGCGCATCCACCGGTCAGATCCTGCGCGACGTCGTACTGCCGGTGGCCCGGCCCGGAATGGCCACGATCATGGTCTGGGCGTTCGTTAACTCCTGGGGCAACTTCCTGGTGCCCTTCCTGCTCATCCGGTCGATCGAGTTGCAGCCCGGTGCGGTGCTGATGCAGACCCTCACCGACGAAGGCGGCAGCGTGAACCTGCAGGTGCTGCCGGTCTTCTCGCTGCTGTTCTCGATCCCGGTCGTCGTGTTGTACCTGCTGGTGAACTCGAGGTACGGGTTCCGCTTCCATGGAGGGATCAAGAGCTGATGGCGGGCATCGACATCGAGGGCCTCGCGACCGTCTACCCGAACGGCGTGCGCGCCGTCGACGGTCTGGATCTGCACGTGGAGGACGGCGAGTTCTTCGCGCTGCTCGGTCCGTCCGGGTGCGGCAAGACCACCCTGCTGCGGACGATCGCGGGCCTGGAACAGGCGACCGAGGGCAAGGTCCGGATCGACGCCGCGGACGTGACCCGCGCCGAGCCGGGCAAGCGCGGCGTGGCGATGGTCTTCCAGGACTACGCCCTGTTCCCGCACATGAACGTGTCCGAGAACATCACCTACCCGTTGAAGGTACGACGGGTCGCCATGGCCACCCGTACGGCGACAGCGGAGCGGACCGCTGGTGAGCTGTCACTCCAGGGACTGCTGGAGCGCAAGCCCGCCCAACTGTCCGGTGGACAGCAGCAGCGGGTCGCACTCGCCCGGGCGATCGCGTCCGAGGGCAAGGTGCTGCTGCTCGACGAGCCGCTCTCCAACCTGGACGCGCGGTTGCGCCTGGAGGCCCGGACGTTCCTGAAGAAGCTGCAGCGGGACCTCGGCATCACCACGGTGTTCGTCACCCACGACCAGGCCGAGGCTCTGGCGCTGGCGGACCGGATCGCGGTAATGGAGGCCGGCAAGCTGCGTCAACTCGGCAGCCCTCGCGAGGTCTTCGCCCGCCCCGCCAACACCTTCGTCGCCAACTTCATCGGCTCCACCCCGATGAACCTGCTGACCGGCACGGTCGACGCCGGCCCGGTCGGCGCCGTCACGGTCACTGGAGGCTCATTGCCTGCAGCAACTGGCTCGGCACCGGTCGGCGCGGAGGTCACCGTCGGCATCCGGCCCGAGTACCTCACCCTCTCCACCGGCGACGTCACCGGACCGTCCCTTCGCGGCCAGGTCGTGGTGGCGGAGAACCTCGGGACGCAGTCGTTGGTCAGCGTCGACTGTGACGGGACGCTGGTCGGCGTGACCGTCGCGGAGGAGGACGAACCGGCACCTGGTACTCCGGTCGTGCTCACGGCGCCGGCGTCGCGGGTGCTCTTGTACGACAGGGAGTCCGGTGATCTGCTCGCCCGCCAGCCGGTCACGGTGGGCTGATGGCAGTTACGTCGTACCGTCGTCGTTGGACCCTCGACGACCGCGCCGAGTCGGTCTGGCACTCGCTGCCGGTCGACATCCCGGCCGACTGCCCTGGCCTGCTCGTCACGCTGACCGTCCCGCCCGTTGAGGGTGCTGTCATCGACATCGGCTGTGAGGGGGCGGCAGGTTGGCGCGGATGGTCTGGGGGCGCGCGCCGTACGTTTGCGATCACTCCGTCGGCGGCTACGCCCGGGTACCTGGCCGGTGACCTCGAGCAGGGCACGTGGTGGGTTGTGCTCGGTCTGCACCGGCTGCCCGTCGAGGGGGTCGAGCTCATCGTCGAGGCGGTGACTGGTCCGGTGGAGGTGGTGCCGGGTCTGGCGGAGTACGCCGAGGCCTCCGCTGCTGTCGCCGTACCGCCTCGTCCTCCGCGTCGTACGTTGCCTGCGGTGCCTGGGTTGAAGTGGGTGGCTGGTGACTTTCACGCGCACTCGCTGCACTCCGACGGCTCCACACCGATCGCCAACCTCGCCGCACTCGGTGCCGCGGCCGGGCTGGACGTGCTGGCGGTCACCGACCACAACACGGTCTCTCATCACCTCGAACTGCCTGGGCTCGGCAAGCAGTTCGGCATCGGGCTGATTCCCGGCCAGGAGGTGACGACCGACTCCGGGCACGCGAACGCCTTCGGTGACATCGGAGTGATCGACTTCCGCCGTCCGGCCTCCACCTGGGTCTCGGAGGTCGCCGGCCGCGGCGGGTTGCTGTCGATCAACCATCCACTCGGTGGCGACTGCTCCTGGCGTCAGCCACTGCCGGAACACCCGCCACTCGCCGAGGTCTGGCACTCCAGTTGGCTCGATCACAGGTGGGGCGGCCCCATCGCCTGGTGGCAGGCCTGGGGCCTGACCAGTACGACGCCCATCGGCGGCAGCGACTGGCACAACCCGACCTCCGTCACCCCACCCGGCACCCCCACCACCTGGATAACCGTCGACGCCTCCGCCGAAGGCCCCGACGAACTCCCCCTGGCCGTCCTGGAAGGCCTCGCGGCCGGCCGCACCGCCATCTCGACGTCCTACACCGCTCCGATCCTCGTCCGGGCCGGCGACGAGCTCGTCGCTCTCGACGCCCCGAACACCCTCGTCATCTCGGCCGACGGCACCCGTTACCCCATCACGTCCGCCCGCCACCGCCTCCCCGCGCGACCCGGCCCGCACACGCTCGTCACCCACACCGGCCAGTTCCTGTCCGTCTGCACCTGACCATCCACGTCAGACTGCCACGCACCAGGTGTCTTGGAGTGAGAACGGCAGTGGAATCTCGCGCCCCGATGCACCGACCGTGATCATTCCAACTGTCGCCGTGGTGGGGTTGAGGATCTCGACCTTGCCCACCTGGTATTGCGCCTGGCCCGCACCCGCCTCGTACATCGCGCAGGGGCTCGTCTTCTCACACCTCAGATCCGTCGCCGCCTGCTTGTCCGAGCGATTCACCGCCGCCGCGTACGCCTTACCCACCGCCAGGACTGCAGCTTCGGCGTTGGCCGGCGCCGACGTCGACTCGGGCGACGACTGCCCCGGCTCGGTACGGGTCGCGTCCGGCCCGCTCGCCTCACCGTCGTCGTTGCTCTGAGCAATCACCACCACGAGGACCACGGCGACGATCACCACAGCCAGCACCCCGCCGATCACAGCGATCAGCCCGGTCCTCCGCGGAGGCGGCCCTCCAGGCCCGCCCTCGTACCCGTACGGGGGTCCACCGTGCGGACCGCCCCCTTGCGGACCGCCGTACCCACTTGGCGGCACCCCCTGCGGGCCTGCGTAGCCGAGCGGCGGGCTCCCCTGCGGGCCTGCGTACCCGGGCGGCGGGCTCGCCGGCGGAGGGCTGTAACCAGGCGGCGGCCCGTCGTGCGGCTGCTGCGGGTGACCCTGAGGTGGGTAGGACATGGATCCCGAACTCCCCGATGCTGAGCGACCGGTCCACACCCGGCCGGACGATACGAAACGGCATAGTAGGCAGCCCTCACTTTCATTCCGCTTTCAAAGCGTCACCGTCACCGGCCCACGGCGCGTTGATCGGTTGCACCGGCGGTGGGGGCAGACTGGCGTGATGACTAGTGGACGGCACCAGGTGATCGTGGTCGACGCGGCGAACGTGGTCGGGTCACGGCCGGACGGGTGGTGGCGTGATCGCGCCGGTGCCGCGCGGAAGTTGCTGCTGAGACTCGCATTGCTTCAGCAACGTCTGCCGGAGACGACGGACGTGGTCGTAGTTCTCGAAGGTGCCGCGCGTGCAGCGGTGTCCGGTCCCGACGCGCCAGAGGTAGGCGCCCTCCGCGTCGTACTCGCCGACGGCTCCGGCGACGACACCATCGCCGCAGTCACCGCCGAGTCCGCCGCCCACGAGTCCAACCCCGAAGTCATCGTCGTCACCGCCGATCGAGGCCTCCGCCAACGCATCGAACCAACAGGCGCATCAGCCGTAGGCCCCCGCTGGCTCCTCGACCAACTCGACCCCCAGTAGCCCCATCCGGTCGACCCCGCTCGACCCACCCGGCCGACTCAACTACGCCCAGCCGGCCGTCCCCGCTAGCTCCCCCGACCGACCCCACTGGACCCCAACCCGGTCGAGGTGGCTTCGCTTGGCGGGCGGAGGTCAGTCGAGGAGCCAGCCGTTGTGTTCGGCTATTTGGATGGCGTCGGAGCGCGTGCGGGCGCCGGTCTTGCCGATGGCGGACCAGAGGCGGGTGCGGATGACGCGTTCGGAGACGTCGAGCTTGCGCGCCATCAGCGCGATCGAGCCGCCGTCACGGGCCGCGCGCAGGGTGTCGGTCTCGTCGTCGTTGAGCGGCGTCTCGGAGTACTTGAGGTTCTCGGCAGCCAGGTTGGCGTCCACCACGCGGAGCCCGAGGTGCACCCGCCGTACGGCGTCTGCCAACTGCGGCGCCGGGCTGCCTTTGAGGGCGAACCCTTTCGCGCCGGCCTCGACACCCCGGCGGAAGTGGATCGGGCGCCCGTACGTCGTGAGTATGACGACGCGACACTCCGGGATCGAGGTCCGCAGCCTGGTGGTGACCTTGATGCTGTCGCTCCCCGGTCCGGCGGCGTCGACCAGGGCGACGTTCGCGCGCAGACGTTTCGCAGCCGCCACCACATCGTCCGAACGGTTGAGCTCGGCAACGATCTCCAGGTCGCGCTCGCGTTCCAGACCGCTTCTGAGCACGCCTCGACTGAGGATCTGGTCATCGACCAGCAACAGCCGGATGCGGTCGGGCAAGCGGGCCTCCGGGGTAACCGTCCGGGCGCCGGGGAAGTGCGTCCGGGAGGATGTGCAGGACTTCGGTTCCAGATCATGGAGTCCGCTCCCGCACCTCGTCCACATCAACGCGGCATCTCTACCAGATTGCGACCAGATCGCGACCGCATCAGAACCACCCGCTCCCCGACCGGGCTAGGTGGGGCCCGCGCGGGCGGAGGCGGACAGGGTTGGGTGGGCGATCGCGGCGAGGTGCAACTGGGTGGTCACGCGGATGAGAGCCGAGTCCGAAGCGAGTTGGCAGTCGGCCAGGACGACGTTGTGGGTGGCGGCTATGCGGCGGGCTGTGGCGCAGGGGTCGGGGGACCCGGACACGAGGGCTTGCGCGGCGCTCAGGGCGGTTAGGTCGGCTGCGGCAGCGAGTTTGTGGCGGGCGATGGAGATGGCTGACCACAGGGTTGCCATGGCCACGGCGGTTGCGAGGAGTAGGCCCAGGAAGAAGGTCAGGAGGGTGCCGCTGCCGTGTTCGGAACGCGCTCGTCGGGACGTTGGGTGGTTCATGGCGTTGCTCCCTCATTGGTCGCTTCGGACTGGACGGTGGCTTCGGCTGTGATGGGACTGGCGGGGAGGGCGGCCAGGAGGGGCGCGCTGAGGCGAGGAGTGGCAGTAACTGTCACGTGGATGTCGGAGTCGGTGCGGCTGATGGTGATGATTGCGTCGGCGGGCGCTGTGCGGCGGCCTATCTCCTGGGCTGATTCGGGGGATTCGCCGCGAGCTACTGCACGGGCCACATCGCGGGCCGCGTCGATGCACCGGATGTTGACCGTGACGACGCCGATCAGCCACACACCCAGGAAGAGCAGGGTGAGCAGGACTGGGAGGGCGATGGCCACCTCGGCGGTAACCGCACCGCGGTGAGTTCTTCTGGGCGGCATGTGGACTCCTCGGGTGGAGGGCCGGTCGCGGGTGAGGGGGATCCCGCGACCGACCCGGTCTGGTTAGAGCTGGACGCCCTCTACGCCGGCGAGCTGCAGGGCGTAGTTGATGAGTGCCTTGAGTGCGTTCACCATCGCGTCGGACTTCAGCAGGGCGACGAGGATGCCGCCGAGGCCGCAGACCGCGACGACACTCACCGCGTACTCCGCGGTCGCGGCTCCGCGCTCGGAGCGGTTGCGAAGACGGTGACGGACCGCCACCAGCGCCTTGGACATCTGATACCTCCCGATCTGCGGTCCGGCTCGTCCGGACCGCTTACTGACAAGGTGCCGTCGTCAGAGCCCTTTTTTTGAAGGAGTTTCGAACCTGGGGACAACTTTCCGACCGCCTCGGAGATTTAGTTGCCTATAGCTACTTCACCGAGACAGGTACGGGATCAGGGCGTCGGCGATGGTGGGGACGATGGACAGCAGGACGAAGGCGGGCAGGAAGCACAGTCCGAGTGGCAGGGCGGTGCGGGACTCGACGGCGCGGGCGCGTTGGTCGGCGGCGTGGTGGTGGGCTTGGCGGGTGTCGTCGGCGAGATGCTCGAGGGTCTTCGACAGCGGCGCACCGGAGCGGAGTGAACGGTCGATGGCTCTGGCGAAGGGGGCGCAGGCTGGCTCTGAGCGAAGGTGTGACCAGGCGTCCATGGGATCGGTGCCCAGTGCGAGGTGATGTGCCACCTCGGTGAACAGTTCGGCGAGCGGACCGCGGATGGCTGTGGCGACTGTCGCGAGCGCTTGTTGTGGTGGGCGTCCGGCGCGCAGGCAGGCGGCTAGCAGATCGACGGCCAGGGGAAGGTCGGCGGTGATCTGGGCCCTGCGTCGTCTTGTCGCGGCTGGCTCCAAGCGGGCTAGTGCTTTGGGGACTACATAGAGAGCAGCTCCCGCGAGCGGGACGCCCCAGGGGAGACCGAAGGCCAGCAGCAGACCGGCGGCGGCGAGGCCGGCCGCTAGTCGGTGCAGGCGTGGTGGACGGGCTCGCGTACGGCGAGGGTCGGGTGACAGGCGACGGAGATCTGGGTGGGCGGGGATCACGAGGTACGACGTGATGGCTGCAGCAACCGCTGCCAGCGTGGCGGTCATGGGTGGGCCTCCGCCAGGCGGGTGGTCCAGTGGAGGCCGAGGGTGGTGAGGCCGAGGCCCGCGAGGAGGCAGATCCAGCCGACTGGGGTCGCGGTGAGGAAGGTCAGCGGTTTGGCGCCGAGTGAGTAGCCGAGGGCGATGCCGAAGACCGGCAGCAACGCGAGGATGCGGGCGGTTGAACGCGCGCCGGCGAGGCTGGCGGTTGTCTGGCGATGGATGGCTTCGTCGGCGCGGAGGGACTCTGCGAGGCGTTCGGTGAGGGCGGCGAACGCGGCTCCGGATTCCTCGCCGACGCGCCAGGCTGCAGAGAGGGCGCGGAGGCCGCCGGCGCCGGGGGACTCTGCGGCTAGCTCTAGCGCGCCTGGGACGTCACCGCCGAGCTTTGCCGCCGCGTACGCGACTTGGAAGTCGGAGCAACTGGCTGCGGCTCCCTCCAATGCGTCGATGGGTGGTCGGCCGGCTGTCAGGTCAGCGGCGAGGACGTCGAGGGCCTCGATGATCTCGGCGCGGCGGGTTGCCGCGGCTGCGCGTCGGCTGTGCTGGGCTCGCTGAACGAGCACCAGCGCGACGACAACCGTTAAAGCTAAAGCGGAGACCACGAGCTGCATGCCGAACAACACGACGATGAGAACGGCGAGTGGGACGAGCAACAAACGATGAGGTAGTCGGGCGCGAGCGCGAGGTCGTGAGGCAAGGCGGTGCAGGCCGCGACCTCGGGCCGGCAACAACAGAAGCAAGGCCACCAGGACGAGGACACCGGCGACGAGGGCGTAGCTCACGTAGCACCTGCCAGACGAGTGGAGAAGCAGTCGGATGTGGGAAGCGAAGTTGTGACGCGTTGGGGGCGCGGAGCGGGCTAGCTGGGGTGGGTCATGCGGCGTTGGTGTGGGGGGTGGTTAGGAGGTGGGCGGTGGGGTGGAGGGTGAGGGTTTTGTTGGGGTGGAAGGTGACGGCTGGGTGGGTGGCTACTTGGCCGGTGGGGAGGCGGGTGAAGGTTTGGATTTCGGCGATTCGGCGGGTGCCGTCGGGGGTTCGGGTGAGGTGGATGACGGCGTGGAGGGCTGAGGCGATCTGGCTGTGGACGGCTTCTCGGGAGAGGCCGGCCAGGGCGCCCAGGGCTTCCAGGCGGGCTGGTACGTCGGCGGCTGAGTTTGCGTGGAGGGTGCCGCAGCCGCCTTCGTGGCCGGTGTTCAGGGCGCTGAGCAGGTCGACGACTTCTGGGCCGCGGACCTCGCCTACGACCAGGCGGTCGGGGCGCATCCGGAGGGCCTGGCGGACCAGGTCGCGGAGGCTGATCTCGCCGGTGCCCTCGACGTTCGGGGGTCGTGCCTCGAGGCGGACGACGTGGGGATGGTCGGGGCGCAGCTCGCTGGCGTCCTCGACCAGGACCAGCCGCTCGGATGGGTCGACCAGCGAAAGCAACGAGTTGAGCAGAGTCGTCTTGCCGGTTCCGGTGCCGCCGCTGATCAGGAACGCGAGTCGTGCGTCGAGTAGGTCGCGGAGGACCGCCGTACCGGCTGGGGGTAGGGCGCCGGCGGCGACCAGGTCGTCGAGGGTGAAGACCTTGCGGGAGGGGACTCGTAGGGACAGGCAGGTGCCGGGGGCGGCGACGGGTGAGAGGACGGCGTGGAAGCGGGTGCCGTCGGAGAGGCGTACGTCGACGTACGGCGTTGCGTCGTCGAGGCGGCGACCGGCGGCTGCGGCGAGGCGCGTGGCCAGGCGGCGGATGGCCGGTTCGTCGCCGGTGCGTGTCAGCACTCGTTCGAGGCCGGAACCGCGGTCGACGTAGACCTCGTCGGGCCCGTTCACCAGGATGTCGGTGATGCCTGGCTCGGAGAGCAGAGTGTCGAGGGGGCCTGCGCCCAAGGCTTCCCGGCGGAGGGCCGCGACCACGGCGAGCACGATGGAGTCGCCGTAGACGCCGCCGTCGGCACGCAGAGCGGCGGCGACCCGGGCGGGTGTCGGCTCGGCGCCGGTGACGGCCAGCGTGCCACGGACCCGGTCGATCAGCGCAGCGGAGACGTTCATGCGGTGGGCTGGGGGTGGAGGTTGAGGAGGGACAGGAGGTTGGTGGCGGCTCGGGCCAGAGGGCCCCTGGGCCGGGGGTCGAAGCGGCCTTGGTCCATGGCGGCTGGGAGGTCTCGTTCGTGACCCAATTTTGTTGCCAAGGGCAAAGATAGGTGGATGGCGACGTCCGATTGCGGACAGAGCGCCGGCGCGGGGTTCGCGGGCTACCAGGCGGAGGTCGCCGGCGACCTCGCGCAGCGGGCCGACCAGGCGTTTGGCGGCGGCTACGGATCTGACGTCGCACGGTACGACGAGCAGCGTGACGCCAGCGCGGACGAAGCCTTCCTCGACTGCCGGATCCGCACGTCGTGGCAGATCGACCACGACCAGATCGCTACTGCGCTGCGCCGCACCCAGCACCGAGCTCATCGTCTCCGGCGGCAGCACCGTCACGTCGGACTGATCCCACGACAGCACCGCCAAGCCGTCAACCGACGGCAGAGCAGAACGCAGCGCCGCGGCACTCACCCGGCCGGAGGCGTTCAGCAGCTTCGGCCAGCGATCACCGACGTCGTGTTCGATCCCCAGTGCGAGCTCGATACCGCCGCCGAGTGGGTCGCCGTCGATCAGCATCGTCCGGAAGCCACGCCGGTTCCCGAACACCGCGACCGCCGACGCGAGGGTGGTCGCGCCAGCTCCCCCGCAACCGCCGACGAAGGCAAGCGTCTGGGCCGTCCTGACCCCGCCGTCCAACGCATCGGCCAACTTGTCACCCAACGCCGATTCGTCCGTGGGTATCCGGAAGACCGACTCCGCACCGATGTCGAAGGCACAGCGGTAGACATCGTCGCCGTCCGCGAGGCCGGCCACAACGACGCCTGATCGCCGTACCGGTTGAGTGCGGGCGAGGGGCTCGGCCAGGTCATGGCCGACGACGACCAATGAGCCGGCATGCCAGTTCCGCCGGAGGCCGAGCAGGTCGTGTTCGACCAGCGGCGTCACCGAGGCGGCGGCCGCCAGCCGGAGCAGGTCGTCGAGCAACACCTCGTCGGTTGTTGCCATGAGCACCGAAACGTCGTCGGCAGGGAATGAAGTGTCCATACCTAGAAGATG
Source organism: uncultured Actinomycetota bacterium (assembly GCA_963748245.1). Taxonomy (GTDB): domain Bacteria; phylum Actinomycetota; class Actinomycetes; order Propionibacteriales; family Kribbellaceae; genus Kribbella. The sequence continues at coordinate 285,873 of CAVVIA010000002.1, forward strand.
CAGTCGTCGGGCCGCCGAAGGACGAGGCACTGGAATCCCTGTGGACAAAGGCGTTGTCGGCTTTCCGTCAGCAGCGGGAATCCGCCATCGTGAGGCGGCGACCAACCCGCCGGGAACGGTTACGGTTCCTTTCGAAGCGTCTTTAACTAAATTTCACCGGACCGCTTCCGTCCCAGCTCCGGAGGACCCGCCCATGAGTCGATTGCGCCTGCTCGCCGCCACGGCGACCGTCGCCGCCACCGCCCTGCTCACCGCCGCCGGCGTGTCAGCAGCGACGGCCGAGTCACCCCAAGCCCAAGCCCAGGCCGCCGCCGGCAGCGGCGGCGTGAAGACCGCGTACTTCACCCAGTGGGGCATCTACGCCAACGCGTTCTACCCGAAGAACCTGATCACCACCGGCGCGGCCGGCAAGCTCGACTTCGTCAACTACGCGTTCGCCAACATCCACCCGACCGACCACACCTGCTTCATGGCGAACAAGGCCGCCTCGCAGGACGAGAACAACCCGAACGCGGGTGACGGCGCCGGCGACGCGTTCGCCGACTACGGCAAGTCGTACGGCGCGGACATCAGCGTGGACGGGGTCGGAGACGTCTGGAACCAGCCGATCCAGGGCAACTTCAACCAGTTGAAGAAGCTCAAGGCGCAGTTCCCGAACCTCAAGATCCTGATCTCGATCGGCGGCTGGACCTACTCGAAGTACTTCTCCGACGCCGCCTCCACCGACGCGAAGCGGAAGACCTTCGTCAGCTCCTGCGTGAACATGTTCCTCAAGGGCGACCTGCCGGTGATCGACGGCTTCGGCGGCCCCGGTACGGCGGCCGGCATCTTCGACGGCATCGACCTCGACTGGGAGTACCCGGGTTCGCCGAACGGTCACGTCGGCAACCACTGGAGCCCGGCCGACAAGCAGAACTTCACCGCGCTGCTGGCCGAGTTCCGCGCCCAGCTGAATGCCTACGGCAACCAGACCGGCAAGCGCTACTACCTGACCGCGGCCACCCCGGCCGGGCAGGACAAGATCGCCACCATCGAGACCGACAAGATCGGTCAGTACCTCGACTACAACAACGTGATGACGTACGACATGCACGGCGGCTGGGACGCCACCGGGCCGACGAACTTCCAGGACCCGCTCTACCAGGCCCCGGACGACCCGAGTACGCCGATCCCGCCCGGCTCGGCCAAGTACTCGGTCGACGGAGCCATCAAGGCGTGGACGACCGGTGACCCGGCGTACGGCATCCCCGGCGGCTTCCCGGCGAACAAGCTGACGATCGGATATCCCTTCTACTACAGGGGCTGGAAGGGCGTTCCGGGCACCGCCAACGGCAAGTACCAGCCGGCCACCGGACCTGCTGACGGCCATGCGATGAGTGGCAACGTGCCAGGCGTCTCCTTCTACAAGGAGCTCGTCGGCTTCGTCGACGACCCGTCGGCGACGTACTTCGACGACACCACGAAGGCAACGTGGTTCTACCGCAACGGGACGTTCTGGACCGGTGACAACGCCCAGTCGATCAAGGCCAAGGCGGACTACCAGCACTGCAACGGTCTGGCCGGCGCGATGATGTACTCCCTCGAGGCGCTGGACCCGAACGTCACGCTGTTCAACCACGTGGTCAACGCGGTCAACGCCGACACACCGGGCTGCAGCGGGCCGAGTCCGACTCCGAGCCCCACTCCCACACCTACTCCCACCCCGACACCAACGCCTACCCCGACTCCCACCCCGACGCCGACGCCGACACCGACGCCCCCGACGGCCACCCCGTGGGCGCCCAACACGGCGTACGCGACCGGTGCGCTGGTGAGCTACAACGGCCTCACCTACAAGTGCATCCAGGGCCACACCTCCCTGACCGGCTGGGAGCCGCCGAACGTCCCCGCACTCTGGGGCCGGGTCTGATCACGTACCGCCCACTGATCGGAGAATCATGAAACGCATCACGGTGGCATTAGCCGCCATCACCGCAGTAGTACTCGCTCTCCTGACCGCACCGGCCGCGAACGCGGCCTCCGTCACCGCAGCCTTCACCAAGGTGTCCGACTGGGGCAGCGGCTTCGAGGGCAAGGTGACCGTCACCAACGGCACCACGAGCTCACTGAGCACGTGGTCGGTCGCACTCGACTTCCCGTCCGGCTACACGATCAGCAGCTCGTGGGACGCGACCAGGAGCAGCAGCGGCCAGACCCACACCTTCACCCCGCCGAGCTGGGCCGGACCGCTCGCACCCGGCGCCACCGTCACCTTCGGCTTCAACGGCAGCCCGGGCAACTTCCCCGGCCTCGCCGCCTGCCGACTGAACGGCGGCTCCTGCACGGGCGGCGGTGGCGGCACCGCTCCCGGCGCACCGACAGGTCTCTCCGGTACGGCGACCTCGTCGTCCGTCAGCCTCACCTGGTCCGCACCAAGCGGTGCGACGAGCTACAGCGTCTACCGCAACGGTACGAAGGTCGGCTCCCCGACCGGTACGTCGTACACGGACTCCGGTCTTGCCGCGAACACGACGTACAGCTACCAGGTCAGTGCGTCCAACAGCGCCGGCGAGGGTCCGAAGAGCAGCACCATCTCCGTCAAGACCACCACCGGTGGCGGTGAGCCCAGCACCCGGCGGGCAGCGCCGTACCTCTACATGGGCTGGGGCGACCCGCCGAACCCGGCGACCGTCATGAACGCGACCGGCATCAAGTGGTTCACCATGGCGTTCATCCTGTCGTCCGGCGGCTGCAACCCGGCCTGGGACGGCAGCAGGCCGCTGCAGGGCAGTGCGGACGCCAACGCGATCGCGCAGATCCGCGCGGCCGGCGGCGACATCGTGCCGTCGATCGGCGGCTGGAGCGGTAACAAGCTCGGCCCGAACTGCAGTACGCCGGAGGCGCTGGCCGGGGCGTACCAGCAGGTGATCAACGCGTACAACCTGAAGGCGATCGACGTCGACATCGAGAACAGCGACGAGTTCGAGAGCGAGGTGGTCCAGGACCGCATCCTGAACGCGCTCAAGATCGTCAAGCAGAACAACCCGGGGATCCAGACGATCCTCACCTTCGGTACGACGACCAGCGGCCCGAACTTCTGGGGCAACCGGCTGATCGAGCGGTCCGCCGCACTCGGCGCGAACATCGACATCTACACGCTGATGCCGTTCGACTTCGGCAGCTCGAACATCCAGCAGGACACGATCAACGCGTCCGTCGGCCTGAACAACAAGCTGAAGGCGACCTTCGGCTGGACCACCGCGCAGGCCTACGCGCACCAGGGCATCTCCGGCATGAACGGTCTGTCGGACCAGCAGGAGATGACCACGACGGCGACCTGGCAGAACATCACCAACTGGGCCAAGTCCAACGGTCTGGGCCGGCTGGCGTTCTGGTCGGTGAACCGTGACCGCGGCTGCGCCGGCGGCGGAGTGGTCTCCAACTGCTCCGGCATCGCACAGCCCGACTGGGAGTTCACCCGCATCACCGCGGGCTTCTAGGCGCTCCAGAGGTACGGCGGCGTGCGGGCAACCGCTCGGACGCCGCCGTACTCAGCCCGACTTGAGGGCCTGGACGATGAGGGCGTTGCGGGCGTTCTGCCCGAGCGGGATGGACGGGTGCAGCCCGTCGCGCAGGTAGTTGCCCAGGCGGTTCGGCTTGGCGGCGAGGTGCTCGGCCCACTGCACGACGCGGAGGTTCTCGTGCCGGCGCTGCGCTTCGGCCAACTGCAGGTTGATCCAGGCGCTGTTCCGCTGGTCGGAGACCTGGACGCCCGGACCATGCCCGGTCCGGGCCGCCTGGATGTTCACCCAGAAGACCGTGCGCTCGTCGCCGACGATCTGCATCGTCCGCTCGACCTGGGCGGCCACCGCCGGCGGCGTGAAGATGTCGTTGGAACCGACCGACATCAGGATCCGGTGCGGCAGCCCGTGGTCCTGGGCCCAGGTGTCCAGCGCGTCGACGGCCGGGGTGACCGGCCGCCCGGCCCAGTTGTGCACGGCCATGGTGATGCCGTGCACGGCCAGCAGCCTGGCCAGCGACGGGCCGTCCTGGACGCCGATGCTGTCACCGAACATGAAGACGCCGTCGGTCTCCCGCGTCTCGCGGATCTGGGCGTCACTCGAGATCGCGCGGGCCTGTCGCTCCCACGCACCCAGCACACCGGACCCGTAGGCACCGGCCGAGGCGAGCTCCCCCACCGAGGCCGCCGACGCCGTTGCGGCCGACGCAACCGTCGACGCGGCAGCGGCCGTACCCGCTGCGAACAGCAGACGCCGGCTCGGCCGAATCGAATTGAGACGCTTCCTCACGGAGGAAACTGTGCGGTGGAAAGCCCTCTCTCTGCAAGTCGACACCGTGAAAATTGGACCAACGCTACGAAAGTCACTCAGGTCGACCTGACGGACTGGGAGCGGACGAAGGTCCGGAAGCGCTCGGCGGCGGGTGTCAGCTGCGCCCGTAACCGCCAGGCCATGCCGATCTCGCGGCGGGCCTGCACCCCGGCCAGTGGGATGGAGACCGCCCCGCTCTCGTTCCCGCGGACCGCACCGGAGGGCAGCACGGCCACACCGAGGCCGGCACCGACCAGACTGTCGATCGTCGCGAGGTCGGTCGCCTCGAAGGCGAGCTGCGGAGTGAACCCGGCCGCACGGCACAGCTCATCACTGATCCGCCGGAAGCCGAACCCAGGTCGCAGCCCGACGAACGACTCGGCCGCAGCCGCCGCCAGCTCCACCCGACGCCGTGACGCCAGCGGATGGCCGGGCGGGACATGCAGGCACAGCCGCTGCTGCTCGAGCAGATGCCAGCCGAACGCCTCCGGATCCGGCCGCGGCGCGATGATGCCGATCTCGGCCTCACCGCTCTCCAGGTCCTGGACGATGTCGTGGGCCGGCTCCTGCCGCAGCGCGAACCGGACGCTCGGCGCCACCTCGCGGAACGCCTTCAGCAGGTCCGGCACCAGGCTGGTCGCGACCGAGTGCAGAAACCCGAGCCGGACCGTCCCCGACTCCGGGTCGAGCAGTGCATCGATGCGCTGCCGGGCCGAGTCGACCGCCGCCGTACCGGCCCGGGCGGCCTCCAGGACGACCCGGCCGTACGGATTCAGCCGGACACCCCGATGCTCCCGCTCGAAGAGCTGGACGCCGAACGCGCTCTCGACCCGGCGCAGCGACCGGGACAGGTTCGGCTGGCTGGTCCCCAGCAGCGCGGCTGCCTCGGTCAGGTGCTCGGTCTCCGCGAGTACGGCGAACCAGTGCAGGTCCTCGACATTCATACCAGAAGCGTATCGATTACTGCTGAGATCGACATTTTACGTATCGCCGCCCGCGTGGCACGGTCGAAGACATGCACACCGCCGTCGCCACTCAGCCCGGCTATCGTCCGGGCGACTCCGGCTACCGCCGGCTGTCTGTCGCGCTCTTCGCGGCGGGCCTGGCGACGTTCGCACTGCTCTACAGCACCCAGCCGCTTCTCCCCGAGCTCGTCGACGCCTTCCACGTCTCCCCCAGCCAGAGCGCGTTCACGGTGTCGCTGGCCACTCTCGGGCTCGGGATCGCGCTGCTGATCGCCGGTCCGGCCTCGGAGGTGGTCGGCCGCACCAGACTGATGCGCTGGTCAGTCGCAGCCACCTCCGGCATCGCACTGCTCTGTGCAGTGGCTCCAACGTGGCACACGCTGCTGGCTCTCCGCGGACTCCAAGGCGTCGCCATGGCCGGGCTGCCCGCGGTCGCGATGGCGTACCTGCGGGAGGAGGTGCATCAGGACAGCCACGCGCGCGCCAGCGGCCTCTACATCGCCGGTACGGCGGTCGGCGGTATGGCGGGCCGCCTGATCGCAGGTGGGCTCGCTGACCTCGGCGGCTGGCGGATCGCGTCGGGCGGCATCGCACTCGTCGGCGTGCTCTGCGCGGTCGTGGTCTGGCTGCTGCTCCCCGCGTCGCAGAACTTCCACCCGACCTCAGCGAACCCGCGGCAGCTCATGACCCAGACAGGTCGAGTACTGCGTGATCCGGCCTTGCTGGCGCTCTACGGAATAGCCGCCACCGCGGTGGGTGCCTTCGTCGCCGTCTACAACGGATCCGTCTTCCGGCTGTCCGGAGCGCCGTACGACTTGAGCGCCGGGGCGGCTGGGCTGGTGTTCACCGTCTATCTGCTCGGGTCGGCGGGTTCGGCGACGGCTGGGTGGCTCGCTGACCGGTATGGGCGCCGTACGGTCGTCCCGGTCGGTTGCCTGGTCACACTCGCCGGTGTGGCCGATCTCCTTGGCTGCACCGCTTCCACTGATCGTCGTCGGACTGGCGGTGATGACGGCGGGCTTCTTCGCCGTACACGGTGTGGCGAGCGGTTGGGTCGCTGTCAGGGCGCACGCCGGTGGTGGAGGGACCGGACAGGCGGCCAGCCTCTACCTGTTCTCGTTCTACCTGGGCTCGTCGGTCTTCGGCGGTCTGGCCGGAGCGGCGTGGAGTCACGCGGGTTGGAGTGGCGTGGCGCTCGAGGCCGGTGTGCTGTTCCTCATCACTCTTCTGCTGGCCGTACTCCTCAAGAACGTTCCCAGCAAGGTGCGAAACTAGCCGAGTGACCAAAGCGATCGAGGCAGCCGACCAACTGGGGCTCAGCTACGAGGTGACGCGGCACGGGCGCGTCAATTCGCTGGAGGAGGCGGCCGCCGCGCGGGGCATCGAGCCGGCCAATCTGATCAAGACGATCGTCGTCCGGCTGTCCGACGACGACTACCGGTTCGTGCTGGTCCCCGGTGACCGGGAGATCGCGTGGCCCAAGCTGCGCGCGCTGCTCGGCGTCAACCGGATCTCGATGCCGGACAAGGACACTGCGTTCGCCGTGACCGGATACGTCCGCGGCACGATCACACCGCTCGGCAGCACGCAGGCCTGGCCGGTCGTCGCCGACGAACGCATCACCGGCACGATCTCCATCGGCGGTGGCGATCACGGCGTCGGCATCACCGTGACCGCCGAGGACCTGTTCAAAACCCTCAACGCCACTGTCGCCGATGTGACGGAATGAAGGGCGAAGAACAGATGCGGTGGAGAAGAGGTAGTGAGGGCTGGCCGATGTGACGGACTAGACGAGTAGGCCGCGTTGGCCGGCGCGGAGGCCGGCTTGGAAGCGGGTGGTCGCGTCGAGTGCCTTCAGGATCCGCTGCATCCGCCGTTCGACCGTCCGCTGCGCCACTCCGAGCCGCCGGGCGATCGCCTGGTCCGTCAGCCCGGCCGCAGCCAGCGCGAGCAACTGCTGGTCCTCACCACTCAGCGGTCCGTCCGAAGCAGAAGGAGACAGTGGACTCGCCTGCTGCCACAACAGCTCGAACAGCCGCAGCAGCGCGTCCAGCAGGTTCGACGCCCCCAGCTCCACGACGACGTCCGGACTCGTCGGCAGCAGCCCGGTACGGCGATCCACCACAACCAACTTGAGTGGTACGTCGCGCAGGATCCGGCAACCGGCAGACCTGGCAGCCACCAGGTCACCCGGCTCCGACAGCGACGCCATGTCGTAGATGGTCCGGTAGGACACCCCGTGAGCACGCCGCGGCTCGATCGGCAGGACGACGTACGGCGGCCGATCGAGCACCAGCACCTCGGTCTGGGCACTCTGCTGTGCCTGGTAGAACCGCTGCGCGACCGCCTCGGCCCCTCGGATCACCGTGAACGAGTCCTGCCGACGAAACTCGGTGGTCAGCACGGACGCCCCGAGTCTGGCCTCGACGATCGCGGCCTGCTTCCGCAGCGCCAGGAGTTCGACGGCAGCCTCCGGCACCGCCGGGACGTACCTCGCCGGGCGGCTCATCGTCCGCGAGGCGAGGCCGAGTGACAGCAGTGACTTCAGATGCCTGCCGACACGATTGGCAGGCCACCCGGTGGCACGTGACAGATCGGTGGTCGTCGACTCCGGTCGGGCCAGAAGCACCCGGTAGAGCTGCTCGTCCTCCGAGCAGACACCGAGCGCTTCCAGCACCGGAGCCGGTCGATAGCTGTGCATGGTCAGGACATCAGGGCAGTGAGTGGACGTGGGCGCCGACCTGGTTGGCGAACGCGTTGCCGTTCAACGCGTCCCAGTTGGTCGACCAGGTCATCGCACCGCGCAGCGACGGCCACGTGGTGCTCGGCTTGAAGTTGCCGCAGTTCGTGCCCCGGGTCAGGCAGTCCAGAGCGTTGTTGACGATCTGCGGTGAGACGTAGCCGCTGCCGGCCGCGCGGGACGACGCCGGCAGACCGAGACCGACCTGGTCGGGGCGGAGACCGTTCTGCAGCATGATGCAGGCCTGCGCGGTGATGAAGTCGACCGTGCCCTGCGAGTACACCTGCCCGTCGCAGCCGTTCATCGAGCCGGAGTTGTAGTACTGCACGTTGACCACGGTCAGGATGTCCTTGATCGCCAGCGCGAGTTTGAAGTACTCGAACGACGTACTCTGCATGTCGATCGTCTGCGGAGCCATCGCGATGATCAGGCCGCTGCCGAACTGACTCTGCAGACTGCGCAGCGCCTGACCCATGTACTGCGCGTTGACTCCGTTCTCCAGGTCGATGTCGATCCCGTCGAAGCCGTACTCGCGCAGGACCGTCAGGGCGCTGTTGGCGAAGTTGGTCGCGGCCTCGGAGTTGCCGACCGAGATGGTGCCGTTCTGACCACCGACCGACAGGATGACGCGCTTGCCGGCTGCCTGCTTGGCCGCGATGTCGGCCTTGAACTGGGCGACCGTGTAACCACCCAGCCCGGCGGAGTCCAGGTTGAAGGTGATCGCACCCGGCCGGGCCGGGTCGGCGTCGGCGAAGGCGACCGCGATCAGGTCGTACGCGGCCTGCACGTCACTGATCCGCTGCACGGTGGCGCCGTTGTTGAAGTTCTGCCAGTAGCCGGTGAGAACGTGCTTGGGCAGCGAGCCGTTCGTCGGAGGCGGAGTCGTGGGCGGGGTCGTGGGCGGGGTCGTGGGCGGGGTCGTGGGCGGGGTGGTCGGCGGCGTAGTGGGAGGTGTCGTCGGAGGAGTGGTCGGGTCCGGCGTACCACCCGGACCATCCAGTACGACGTCATCAGCCTGGTACGGCGGTAGCCCGTACCAGCCGTGCAGGTAGATCGTCACCCGGGTCGTGGAAGCGCTGGTGGTGAAGGTGGTCGTCAACTGGTTCCAGGTCGTGCTGGTGCTCCAGGTCGACGTACCTCCCTCGAAGCCCAGGTAGACGTTCGATCCTTTGACCCACGCGGACAAGGTGTACGTCGTACTGGCCTTGACCGGAATCGACTGGGTGCAGCGGGCGTTGTCCGACGATGTCGGGCTGGCCTGGAGGGCGTAGTTGCCGGTGCGGGCGGACGTGGTCGCGGCGCCGGCCGCGCAGGTCCAACCGGACAGGTTGCCGGTCTCGAAAGTTCCGTTCGTGACGAGGTTGGTGGCGGCGGATCCGGTCGCGGGGACCAGAAGCAGGCCCGTGAGGGCGGCGAGAAGCGTGATCAGGGCGGGAATGATCGCGGCCTGGGGGCGGAGTGCACGCGGTTTCATGACTTACAAACTGTGACTGCCTAACTACATTGTCAAGACCCTGCATAATTTGAAAGCGCTCCCACGGTCAGAAAACTGAGGCGCCTTTTACATTCGCACCGGAAGGCCTCGACCTGGAGGAGACCGTCTCCTCACCTGGAGGAGGAAAGGCGACGGCCCCCGGCGGGGGGGTGACCGGGGGCCGTCTTCGGCCACGGGCTCGGGGGGAGGAGCCGGGGGCCGTTCAGGAGGCGACAGTCTGCCACTGTCAGGGGGTATCTACCCCCCTAAACCGGATTCAACACATCTCGATTCGATTGCATCCAGATGCTGTCATCCAGGCGCCGAGATCGCCGATCAGGCGCTCCCGAGCCAGTGTCACTGTCACACTGCCAAACAGTCTAACGGGAGACCGGCCCAGGCAAAAGCCCGGGTCCCTCGGCGTTTCGCCCCGATGCCTATGCTCGACCCCATGGCGCACCCCGGGACGGCCAGAACGGCCGCCTTCTTCGATCTGGACAAGACCATAATCGCCCGTTCGAGCACCCTGGCGTTCTCCCGGCCGTTCTACGCCGGCGGGCTGATCAACCGCCGTACCGTCCTGCGCAGTGCCTATGCCCAGTTCGTGTACCTGCTCGGCGGCGCGGACCACGACCAGATGGAACGGATGCGGGAATACCTGTCCGCGATGTGCGCCGGCTGGGACGTGGAGACGGTGAAGGCGATCGTCGCCGACACCCTGCACCACATCGTCACCCCGATGATCCACGAGGAGGCCGTCGAGCTGATCGACGCGCACCACGCGGCCGGCCGGGACGTGGTGATCGTGTCGTCGTCCGGGGCCGAGGTGGTCGAGCCGATCGGGGCGATGCTCGGCGCCGACAAGGTGATCGCCACCCGGATGGTAGTTGCTGACGGCAAGTACACCGGCGAGATCGAGGAGTACGCCTACGGGCCGCACAAGGCGACCGCGATGCTGGCGCTGGCCGAGGCCGAGGGCTACGACCTGGACAACTCCTACGCCTATTCGGATTCGGTCACCGACGAGCCGATGCTGGCTGCGGTCGGTCACCCCTTCGCGGTCAACCCTGACAAAGCGTTACGCCGGCTCGCGGTCGCCCGGGACTGGCCGGTGCTGGACTTCAACGAGCCGGTCGGTCTGGCCGAGCGAGGCCGTTTTCCCGAGGTACGACGGCCTGCCGTGGCCACCGTGGCCGTCGCCGGACTGGCCGCCGGAGCACTGTTCCTGGCCGCCCGGAGGCGGGCCCGCCGGACCGAGAGCTGAGCGTCGGAGCCAGGCCCGGGCCGGCTGCGAAAGCTGAAGGTTGCTTCATTGTTCTCAAGTCCATGAAGGTCGCGTAAGCCCTTCACAGGAAGGGTTTTCAGGAGTACAAAGGAATCACAAAGGACCTTCGGGTCCGGTAGAGATTGCACGGCAGCCAGGCACCCACGCGGCGACCAGCCCATCCCAACCGGGCAGCGCGACCCAGGCCTAGTCCTGTGGCGGCAGACAGGTGCACGCATGGTAACCAGGATGGCGTGCCAGCGACGGCGTTCTCAGCTGAGAGCGCCGTTCGCATGTCAGCCGACGTGAGCCAGCGGCGATCGTTCGGCACCGAGTGCCACGACTTCACAGGTCCGCAGCAACCAGTCACGAACCCCGGTCAGCCCTTGCGCTGCGTAGTCATTGAGCCCCGATGTATAGGTCCCTGCCAACTCATAGTGACCGACCTCCGGGACCGTGACCGCGACCGGGTCGATGCCTCGGGCAACCAACAGGCAGCGTTCGGCGGCCCGCGCGACCAAACCGTTGGCGGTCGGGAAGGGGCGCAGGATGGCGAGCTCGGCATGCACGATCGCCGCGACCACCAGTCCGGGCGCCGTGGTCGGCCGGGTGAGAGTCTGTGCCAGCGCGCTCAGCCGCTCCCACATCTCGTCGGCGCCGGGCGCCGGCGGCAGGCCCGGGATGTCGTCCGGCACCGGCTCCCGACTGGTCCGCAGATGACCCAACTGGTCTTCCGGGCCCAGATCGGCCGCGGCCAACTGGTGCAGTCTGGTCCAGACCTGCACCGGGGCGGTGTCGATCCGGGGAGCGAGCTGCATCAGCTCGCCGGTGATCCGGACCGCGCCGGTGGCGAGTCCGTCGGCGGCACCTCGTCGTACCTCGTCGAGGGTCGCCGGGCTGCCGGCCAGCGCGGCAGACGCGTGGGCGCCGCGGAGCAGGGCCTCCGCGGTCACGTCCGAGCCGACCTTGCGCAGCCCGCGGTCCCGCAACAGGACGTCGACCGCGTCCCGGGCCGCCCGGGCCGCCGACCCGACCCCCTCCAGCCCAGCCAATGGCTCGAACACATCAGTACTCATACCTTCACCCTAGGATGAGGTCGCATGGCGCTCGGCATCGTCCCCAAGTTCAGCATCGTGGTTCCCTGCCATGCCTCCCGGGCTTGGTTGCGGCCGTGCCTGGACTCGGTGCTCGGGCAGTCGTTCACCGACTTCGAGATCATCGGGGTCGATGACGCCGACCCGGACGGGTCCGGCCGGATCCTGGACGAGTACGCGGCCGCCGATCCGCGGGTGCGGGTGCTGCACCTGGACGAGAACGTCGGTTTGGGCCTGGCCCGGAACGCCGGGCTGAAGGAATGCCGTGGCGACTACGTGCTGTTCCTGGACGCCGACGACCTGTACCTGTCCGGCTCGCTGGAGGCGATCGCGGCCCGGATCGACGCGACCGACCGGCCGGACATCCTGCTGTTCGACTACGAGCGGATCTTCTGGGACGGCCGGGTCGTCCGCAACCAGCGGCACGACGCCTTCGCCGGGCATGGCGCCGGAGTGTTCACCGCGGCGGAGCGGCCGATCTTCCTCACCTTCCTCGAGGTGGTCTGGAACAAGGCCTGCCGGCGGGACTTCCTGACCCGGCACGGGTTCGCGTTCACCGCCGGTTTCTACGAGGACGCGCCCTGGACGTACTCGACCATGCTGACCGCCGAGCGGATCGCCACGCTGGACCGGGTGGTCGTGCACTACCGCCAGCACCGGACCGGCGGCAACATCCACGCCACCGGCGGCCGCAGGCAGTGGGACATCTTCGACCAGTACGACCGGGTGCACGCGTTCATCCAGTCCGACCCGGAGCTGGCCGGCTGGCGGCGGTTCGCGTTCGACCGGTCGCTGGACCACATCCTCGCCGTACTCGCGAAGCCGGAGCGGATCGATCCGGACGACCGGGCCGAGTTCTTCCACGCGGCGCACGCGTTCGCCAAGCGCTGGAAGCCGGAGGGGTACGCCGCCGACCGCACCAGCCGCGGGTTCAAGCGGTGGATGCTCATCCACGACGACTACGGCACCTATTCGACCCTCAAGCTGAGTGCCAAGATGCTGCACGTCCCGACCCCGCGCAAGACCGTCGGCAAGCTCCTGCACCGCAGCAAGCTCGATCCGAACCTGGCCGCGTACAGCTCCTACTGGTTCAAGCAGTACGCCTGCAACCCGCGGGCGATCTACGAGAAGGCGGCCGAGCTCGCGCCGCACCTGCGCGGCGTCTGGGTCGTCGACGCCGACCAGGTCGCTGTCGTCCCCGAGGGAGTCGAGTACGTCGTCGCGGGCTCGCCGGCGTACGAGAAACTGCTGGACCGGGCGACGTACTTCATCAGCAACATGAACTGGCCGAAGGACCTGGTGAAGCGGGAGGGGCAGATCCACCTGCAGACCCAGCACGGTACGCCGCTCAAGACGATGGGGACCGACCTGCGGCACTACCCGGTGGCCGCGAAGGACCTGGACCTCGACGAGCTGATGCGGCAGACCGACCGGTGGGACTTCAACCTCTCCTCGAACCGGTACTCCTCGGAGATCTGGGAGCGGACCTACCCGTCGTACTTCGAGGAGCTCGAGTACGGCTTCCCGCGGAACGACCGGCTGATCACCGCGACCCTCGACGAGGTCCGCGCGATCCGGGCCGGCTTCGGGTTCGACGACTCGCATCTGGTGGTGCTGTACGCGCCGACGTTCCGCGACGGCGTGGACTCGATCCGGACTCCGGCGGGCCTGATCGACCTCGGCGGGGACGGGATCCACCTCGACCTCGACCGGCTGGCCGGATCGGTCGGCGAGCACGGCCGGGTACTGGTGCGGACGCACTATTCGTTGTCGAAGGCACCGGAGGTGCACTCCGGCACGGTGCTCGACGTGTCCCACCACCCGCGGGTCGAGGATCTGATGCTGGCGGCCGACGTACTGATCTCGGACTACTCCTCCATCTCCTTCGACTACGCGAACCTGGACCGCCCGATCGTGCTGCTGGTCGATGACCAGAGCTTCTACGACGGGCGGCGCGGTACCTACTTCGACGTCAGCGAGTTCCCGCCCGGGCTGGTCGCGCGGTCACCCGAGGAGCTGCTGACCGTTCTGCAGACCGGCGCGTTCGCGTCGGCGGAGGCGGCCAAGCACCGGCAGCTCTACCGGGAGAAGTTCTGCGAGTACGACGACGGACGCGCGGCCGAGCGGGTCGTCCGACGGGTGTTCCTGGGCGAGACCGACGTCCCTCCGATCGAGCCGCTGGCGGACCGGAAGCCCGCACCCTCCCCGTACTTCATGCATAATGGCTGACATGTCGATCAGCCTGGAGTCCGTGAGCGCGCTGCGCCTGCGGTCCGGCCTGCGACGACGACGCACTGTCTGAACACCCCAGCCCGTTGTTCCAGTGCGTCTACTTCCAAGGACTCCATCATGTCCGCTGTTCTGCCTGTCCTGGCCACCAGACTGTCCACCGCTGCCGCGGCCGCCTTCGGTTCGTCGTACAGCGATCTCGATCCTGAACTGCGGTCGGCGACCAAGCCCGAGTTCGGCCACTACCAGACCAACCTCGCGCTCCGGCTCGGCAACGCGCTGGGCCAACCGCCGCGGGACGTCGCCGCACGCCTCGTCGAGGCGCTGGACCTCGCCGACCTGTGCGAGGCTCCGGAAATCGCCGGACCGGGGTTCATCAACCTGACTCTGCTCCCGTCCACGCTGGCGGCCGCGGTCAACGAACCGCAGCGTTTCGCCAAGCGGGATCAGCGGGTCGTCGTCGACTACTCACAGCCGAACGTCGCCAAGCAGATGCATGTCGGCCATCTCCGGTCGACCGTCATCGGTGACGCGCTCTGCAACGTGTTGCAGTACGTCGGGTACGACGTGATCCGGCAGAACCACGTCGGCGACTGGGGCACGCAGTACGGCATGATGATCGAGCAACTGCTCAGCGAGGACCTCGACGCGGAAGACCTTGATCTCCAGGGTTTGCAGCTGCTCTACGAGCGGAGCCGGAAGCACTTCGACGCCGATGACGCCTTCGCCGGCAAGTCCCGGGCGAGAGTCGTACTGCTGCAGTCCGGCGACCCGGAGACGCGGGCGATCTGGCGGCGGATGGTCGACGTGTCGCTCGACGACTTCGAGCAGGTCTACGCGCTCCTCGATTCGAAGCTGACCCGGGCGGACGTGGTCGGCGAGAGCGCCTACAACGACGACCTGCCCCGGATCGTCGACGAACTCTCGGACGCCGGCCTGCTCACCGAGTCGGACGGGGCGTTGTGCGCGTTCCTGCCGGGCTTCAAGGGCCGGGACGGTCAGCCGCTGCCGGTGATCGTGCGGAAATCCGACGGCGGCTTCGGCTACAGCGCGACCGATCTCGCCGCCGTCCGGCATCGGGTCTCGACTCTGCACGCCAACCGGATCGTGTACGTCGTCGACCACCGGCAGGCGCTCCATTTCGAGCAGATCTTCGCGCTCGCCCGGACCGCAGGCTGGTTGCCGCCGACAACAACTGCCGAGCATGTCGGCTTCGGTACCGTCCTCGGACCGAACGGGAAACCCTTCAAAACAAGAGCCGGCGGCACCGTCAAGCTGACCACGCTGCTCGACGAGGCGGTCGCGCGGGCGGACTCGTTGCTCGACGGCCGGGAGGGCATCGACCGGCAGGCCACCGCGAAGGCGGTCGGGATCGGAGCGGTCAAGTACGCCGACCTGTCCAGCGACCGGGGCAACGACTACGTCTTCGACCTGGACCGGATGGTCGCGATGACCGGCAACACCGGGCCGTACCTGCAGTACGCCCACGCCCGGCTGACCCGGTTGCTCTCCAAGGCCGGGTCGGACCACGACCAGATCCTGCGAGCTCAAGGAACCGGCCGAGGAACGGCTGGCCCTGTTACTGACCGGATTCGCGGATGTCGTCGTCCAGGTGGCCGAGACGCTGCAGCCGCATCGGCTGTGCACCTATCTGTACGACGTCGCGACCGCACTGTCCGTGTTCTACGAGCAGTGCCCGGTGCTGACGAGCGAAGGTGACACGAGAGCCAGCCGGATCGCACTCTGCTCGGCGACCCGGACGGTGTTGCAGGATGGGCTGGGTCTGCTGGGTATCCAGGCCCCAGACGCCATGTAGGAGGTTGCCCATGTTGCCGTGGTCCGCTGATCTCAACGGCCGGCTCGAGCAGACGACGTACGAGAGCGAGTTGCTGCGCGGGAACCCGCTCGGTGATCCGCACGAGCGGCCGGTGCTCGTCTACCTGCCGCCCGGGTACGACGACTCCGACCAGCGCTACCCCGCGATCTACGTGACGATGGGGTACACCGGTCACATCGGGATGTGGTTCAACCGGACGCCGTTCCGGCAGCCCTACCCGGAGCTGCTCGATGCGCTCTTCGCGACCGGCGACGTACCGCCGGCGATCGTCGTGTTCGTCGACTCGTGGACGAGGTACGGCGGCAGCCAGTGCCTCGACTCTCCCGGCACCGGGCAGTACCACTCCTACCTGTGTGAGGAGATCGTCCCCTGGGTCGACGCGACCTACCGGACCATCGCCGACCGCGACCACCGCGGCCATCACCGGCAAGTCCAGCGGCGGCTACACCGCCATGGTGACGCCGCTGCTGCGGCCGGACGTCTTCGGCGCGCTCGCGACGCACGCCGGCGATGCGGCCTTCGACCTGTGCTACCGGCCCGAGTTCCCGGAACGCGCCCGGACGCTCCGGGACAAGTACGACGGCAGCTACGACAAGTTCTTCGAGTCCGTGGCGACCCGGACCGGCCGGACCACGAACGAGGACCTGCACCTGCTCGAGATCTACGGCTACTCCTCGGCCTACTCCGCCGAGCCGGACGGGACGGTGCTGCTGCCGTTCGACGATCTGGGCGCGATCATCCCGGAGATCTGGGCGCGCTGGCTGTCCCGCGACCCGGTCGAGATGGTCCGCGAACCGCAGTACGCCGACGCGCTGCGCTCGCTGCGGGCCGTATGGATCGACGCGGGGAAGCAGGACGAGTACTACCTCGATCTCGGCGCCACCGCGTTCCACCGGGCCGCGCAGCAGGCCGGCGTACCGGACGAGCGGCTGCACTTCGAGCTGTTCGAGGGGACGCACGGCGGGATCGAGTACCGCTACCCGCTCGCGGTCGGCTGGCTGGCCGAACGACTGCGGTAATTCGGGTGCCGGTCCGTCGGCGTACGCCGTACCTTCGAACCATGAGCTGGCCGGAGGGGATCGAAGCGCGCCCGATCGACAAGGGCGACGCGGACGCGTGGGCGGAGTTACTGGCCGCCAAGGAGCAGGTCGACCAGGAGGGCGAGAACTACGATGCCCAGGACCTGATCGACGAGCTGGAGGACCCACACCTGGATCCAGCGGCGGACACCATCGGGCTGTGGGCGGACGGCCGGATGGTCGGGTACGGCAAGCTGCACGCTGCCGACGCGGTGATCGACATCGACCGGGTCGGCACCGAGGGAACGATCCATCCGGAGTGGCGCCGTCGTGGCCTCGGTTCGGCGCTGATGCGCTGGCTGATCAACCGGGCCGGCGAGCTGCACGCGGCCAAGCACCCGGATGCGACCGGTGAGGTCACCAGCAACCGGATCAGCACGAACGTCGGTGCCGAGCGGCTGTTCCAGCAGTTCGGTTTCGAGGAGCGCCGGTACTTCATCGACATGAAGCGCGGGCTGGACCAGCCGGTGCCGAAGGTCGCACTCGACGCCGGGCTGCGGCTGGTGCCGTACGACACGTCGATGGACGAGGCGTTGCGGCTGGCGCACAACGACGTGTTCCTCGACCACTGGGGTTCGACCCCGAAGGATCCGGAGAGCTGGAGGACCTGGTTCACCGGTGCCCGGGCGTTCCGCGGCGGAGCGTCGTACGTCGTCCTGGACGGCGAGACGATCGCCGCCTACGTTCTCGGCTACGAGTACGAGGCCGACACCGAGGCGACCGGGATCCGGGAGCTGTACATCGGCCAGGTCGGGACGGTGAAGGCGTACCGCGGCCGCGGGCTGGCCCGCGTCACGCTGGCGAAGGTCCTGGCCAAGGCGGCCGAGGTGGGCTACCAGCGCTCCGGCCTCGGCGTCGACGCGGACAACCCGACCGGTGCGCTCGGCCTGTACGAGCGGCTCGGGTTCTCGGTGTCGTCCAAGTGGATCAGCTACGGGCTGCCGCTCTGACAGGTTCAGCGGTACGCCGGTCATCGGCGTACCGCTGAATTCCGTGCTCAGATGTGTGAGTCGACCACCACGGGTTCGGGCGTCGGCTCGACGGGCGTGCGCTGGAACCAGGTCCACGGGCGGACGCTGAGGATGATCATCGTCAGGCTCAGCGCGGCGTAGACCAGGGACCCGATGAAGGCCGCGTGGACGCCGTCGGTCAGCACCTCACGCGGACCGGTCGAGGTGGAGTTGCGGCTCGCCGTACCGAAGATGGTGACCAGGATGCCGAGGCCGAGCGCGCCGCCGACCTGCTGGACCACGTTCAGCATGCCGGACGCGGCACCCGAGTCCTCCGGCGCGACACCAGAGATGGCCCGGCCGACCAGCGGGATGAAGATCATCCCGGCGCCCAGACCGAACAGCAGCAGCGGACCGACCACGTCGGCCAGGTAGGTGCTGCGCGCGTCGAGCTGGGTCAGCCACACCGTGCCCGCGGTGACCAGGGTGGACCCGGCCAGCATCAGCTTGCCGCCGTCGACCCGGGCGACCAGCCTCGGCACGATCCGCGACGAGGCGAACAGCAGACCGGTCAGCGGCAGGAAGGCAAGACCGGCCGCCAGCGGGCTGAGCTCGAGCACACCCTGCAGGTACTGGGTGAGGAAGAAGAACATCCCGAACATCGTCCCGACCACCAGCAGCATGGTCAGGTACGACGCCGAGCGGTCAGCCGACCGGAACAGCCGCAGCGGCACGATCGGGTGGCTGACCCGGCGCTCGATCAGGACGAACGCGACCAGCAGCACCACGCCGGCCGTGAACGAGGCCAGCACCTCGGCCGACGTCCAGCCGACCTCGGCGACCCGGATGAAGCCGTAGACGAGCGAGGTGATGCCGAGGGTCGAGGTGAGCGCACCGGCCACGTCGAACCGGCCGGTCTCCGGCTCGGTCTCGCTCAGCACCTGCCGGGCCGCGATGACGAGTCCGATACCGATCGGCACGTTGATGAACAGACCCCAGCGCCAGGACACCCAGTCCGTCAGCATGCCCCCGAGCACCAGGCCGACACTGCCGCCGCCGGACGACACCAGGCTGTAGTAGCCGAGTGCCTTCATCCGCTCCGGGCCTTCCCGGTAGGTGAGCATGAGCAGGGTCAGCGCCGCCGGTGCCGCGATGGCGCCACCGACGCCCTGCAGAACCCGGGCGGCGAGCAGCAGCTCTGCGTTCGGTGCGAGACCGCCGAGCAGCGAGGCGAGCGTGAAAATGCTGACACCGGCGACGAACACGCGGCGGCGACCGAGCAGGTCACCGGCGCGGGCGCCGAGCAAGAGCAGACCGCCGAACGCGAGCGCGTAGGCGTTCTGCACCCAGGACAGGCTGGCCGGACTGAAGTCGAGCGCCTGCTGGATCTTCGGCATCGCGATGTTCACCACAGTGCCGTCGAGGATCACCATCAGCTGGGTGATCAGGATGACTGCGAGGACTACCCCCGGCCGCCGCGCGGGCGTGCCGGTATCGGCGCCGGCCGGCGCTGCGGATGTTGCCGACATAATGCTCCTTAAAGCTCCCCCGGCGCCGTTGGGCCTGGGGCGCTAGAGTGTGAACAGAGGGAAAGCGGAGCGCTCCTCCGGATACGATACGGAGGCACCCTCCGCTTTATCAAGCGATTTACTCGTGGAACTTTGCGCGGTACGTCCGCTACGGAAAGTGAGGAGGCCGGATGCCGACACCACTGCCGTCGACCCGGCCGACCCGTGCCGACGCGGCCCGGAACTACGACCTGCTGGTCACGGCCGCCCGGGAGGCGTTCGCCGAGCACGGCACCGACACCTCACTCGAGGAGATCGCCCGGCGGGCCGGGGTCGGCATCGGCACGCTGTACCGGCGCTTCCCGAACCGGGTCGCCCTGCTCGAAGCGGTCTACGTCGACGAGATCCAGTCCGTCTGCGACCGGGCCTACGACTTCGCCGAGCAGTTGGAGCCGTTCGAGGCCCTCGCCGCCTGGCTGCGCAGTTTCGTCGGCTACGGCCTGTCCAAGAAGACGCTGGCCAGTGAGCTGACGGTAGCCCTGGGCAAGGACTCGCGGTTCTTCCAGTCCTGCAAGGTGAACGTCCAGGAGGCCGGCCAACTCCTGCTGGACAAGGCGAAGGCGACCGGTGAGGTCCGGCCCGAGCTCGAGCTGATGGACATCATGCGGCTGGTCGGTGGCATCAACATGGGCCGCGACATGGAGCCCGACCAGGCCAACCGCCTGCTCGACATCGTCCTGTGCGGCCTCAGACCCGCGCGCTCCTGACACTGTCCAGCGACGGGTTCGCGGCGTCCTGCTCGGTGTAGCTGAGCCGGTCCTTCGGGAACGGCCACTCGATCGCGAGCTCCGGGTCGAAGAGATCGACCGTGACGCGCTCCGGTGACCAGTACTCGTTCACCAGGAAGTTGTAGACGGTGTGCGGCTCCAGCGTGCAGAAGGAGTTGCCGCAGCCGCGCGGCACGTAGAGCGCCTGACCGGGGTCGAGCTCGAACGTCTCCACCCGGCCGAAAGTCTCGCCGTCACGCAGATCGACGATTGCCGCGAAGACCCGGCCGCTGGACGGCGACAGATACTTGTCCCACTGCTCGGCGTGGATCCCCCGGGTGATGCCCGGCTCGGCCAGGTACAGCACGTTGTGCTGCCGCACCTCGAAGCGCGGCATCGCCGCGTCTTCGAGCTTGGTCTGGTGGAAGTTCTCCTTGAACCAGCCGTCGGCGTTCGGCTGCACGTCCAGCTCGATCCGCAGCACGCCCGGGATCCCGAGCGTCACCGCCGCACCTGCCGGCGGGCCTCGAGCTGGGCCTGGTCGGCCGCGGTCAGGCCGGCTTCCCAGCCCTCGCCGTTGGTGATCCTGGTCCGTCGGGTCGTCGTGTTCGGGAACAGCTTGGTGAACAACGCGTCCACCTGCTCCTCCCGCTTCGTCAGCACCGGCAGCAACCTGTCCGCATCGGCTTCCGGTACGGCGGCCTGCGTGGCGGCCGCGGTTCGCCTCCAGCCGCTCCCCGATCCGCTGCGCGTACGCCATCAGGAACGACTGCCGGAACGAGCGGGTCCGCGACTCGCCGCGCCGGCCGATCCGTTTGCCTGCGGCAAGCATCGCCCGATTCGCCTGCACCAGCAGGGAAGTACTCAGGATCTCGGTCAGCTGCAGATCGAGCTCCTCGCCGACGATGGTGACCACGGCCAGCTGATCGATCACGACCGTCCGGCAGCGGTTCGCCGACGCGACCGCGCCGACCAGCTGCGCCTTGGCCGATACGTACGGCGTATCGACCCAGAGCCGGCGGGCGGCGGAGTCGTCCGGCAGCTCCGCGGTCGGGCCGGCCTCGACCAGGGCACGATCGAGCGAGAACTTCGCCATCAACTCCTGCGCCTTGCCGGACAAGGCTTCCGCCTCGTCGGGGAACTCGGTCGCCTCCGCCTTCGCCAGCAGTCCCCGGATCCGCGCCAGCATCTTCCCGTTCACCGGCACGACCGGAGCCCGGCCTCCGGCAGCGGCACCGGGCAGAGAGTAGATGCGGGCGAGGATCGGGAGCGCTTGCAGGAAGCCGGCCAGGGACAGGGCGTGGTGGAGCGTCAGGTATCGACCGACGCGGGCGGCAGCGGACCACGCGGTCAGGCTCAGCTCGGTGAAGGGTTGCGCGACACCCAGGTCGGTCAACTGATCGAGCCAGCGTGGATCGATGGTGGCGTTCCGATAGTTCCGGTGTTCCGCGGAGATGGCGGCGAGCAGCAGCGGCTCCACCCCTGGGTCCAGCTGCCGCCGGCCGTGCTGGACGACATCGGCCGGTGTCCAGCCGCGCTCCCAGGTGGCGCGTACCAGCGCGGTCAGAAACCCTTGCACACAACGATCCACCTGCGCCTGGTCGCGTTCGTCGTACGCCCCCAGCCGGGCCAGTTGCTGGTCTGCCCGGTCGTCGCGCTCGGCAACGATCGTCGCGGCGATCGGTAACAAGCGCAGGATTTCCTCGTCACTCACGCGGTCGAGTGTGACACTCAACGAAGTTGTCACCCAAACGCGATGGGCGGCCCTTGTGGAAATCCAGGCGTTTCTTAAGCCTGGTTGAAGACGGCGCGCGAAGATCTGCCCTAAAGGCCGCTGTCTGCGGGAGCACAGGCACCTGGCCTGACAGCACCGAAATCGGGGAGGGGAAGCAATGACTCAGCTTGCGGAAGCCGGCTTCGACGAACTACGCACTGCCCTGGAGGGGACCGTCATCGGACCGGGCGAGGACGGGTACGACGACGCCCGGCGGCTGTGGAACGCGCAACACGACCGGCGACCGGCCGTGATCGCTCAGGTGCGGACCGCCGAGGACGTCTCGGCCGCGGTCCGGTTCGGGGTGGCCCGGGGACTGGAGATCGCCGTCCGCGGCGGCTCGCACAGCATGTCCGGTGCGTCGTCGGTCGACGACGGCCTGATGATCGACCTGAGCGCGATGAACCAGGTCACCGTCGACCCGGAGGCCCGCCGGGCCCGCGTCGGCGGCGGCGCCCTGCTGCGGGAGCTCGACGCCGCGACCCAGTCGCACGGTCTCGCCGTACCGGCCGGGATGATCAGCCACACCGGCGTCGGCGGGCTCACGCTCGGCGGCGGGATGGGCTGGCTGACCAGGCAGTTCGGCCTCAGCATCGACAACCTGGAGTCGGTCCGGATCGTCACCGCGAACGGCAGCATCCTGCGCGCCGCCGCGGACGAGAACGCCGACCTGTTCTGGGCGGTCCGGGGCGGTGGTGGGAACTTCGGTGTGGTGACCGAGTTCGAGTTCCGGCTGCACGAGGCCGGGCCGATGGTCAACTACGGCCTGGCGTTCTGGGGTCTGGACCAGGGCGCCGACGTACTGCGGATGACGCGGGACCTGATCCCGAGCCTGCCGCCGACGTTCAGCGTCGTGCCCGCCTGCCTGAACGCGCCGCCGGCGCCGTTCGTACCGAAGCAGTTCCACTTCCAGCCCGGCTACGGTCTGGTGGTGGTCGGGTTCGGCTCGCCCGAGGAGCACGAGGCGGCGATGGAGCAGATCCGCACCACGGTGCCGCCGCTGTTCGAGTTCGCGTCGCCGATGCCGTACGTCGCACTGCAGCAGTCGCTGGACGAGGCGAACGACTGGGGCCACTACTGCTACGAGAAGGGCACGTACTTCGAGGACTTCACCGACGGTGCGATCGAGGTGATCACCGAACAGGTGCCGAAGAAGACCTCACCGATGTCGGCGGTGCTGTTCTACCGGCTCGACCACGCGTACTCCGCGGTCGCGGACGACGAGACCGCGTTCGGCGGTGGGCGGACGGACAGGTACGTGATGTTCGCGATCGCGCAGAGCCCGGTGCCGGAGTTGCTGGACGCCGAGCGCGACTGGGCGCGGGGGTTCTACGACGCACTGCAGCCGCACGCGATCAACACCGGCAGCTACATCAACGGGATGACGGAGTACGACGAGGACCGGCTGCAGGCGTCGTTCGGACCCAAGTA
The DNA here is from genome assembly GCA_963748245.1 of uncultured Actinomycetota bacterium. Taxonomy (GTDB): domain Bacteria; phylum Actinomycetota; class Actinomycetes; order Propionibacteriales; family Kribbellaceae; genus Kribbella. Next base: position 309,295 of record CAVVIA010000002.1, read on the forward strand.
CGACCGGTTGCTGGAGCTCAAGCGGAAGTACGACCCGGACAACGTGTTCCACCGGAACCAGAACATCAAGCCCTGAGACCGTCGCCGGCGCCGGCTCAGATCGAGGCGGCGCCGTCGACGACCAGGACCTGGCCGTTGATGTTGGTGTCGTCGAGCAGCAGCATCCGGACCACCGGTACGACGTCGTCGGGCTCGGTCAGCTGGCCGGTCGGCGTCCGGCGGACGATCTGGTCGAGCTGGGTCTGGCCGAGGACCGCGGACATCTCCGAGGCGAAGAATCCGGGCGCGACCGCGTTGGCCAGCACGCGGCCGCCGAGCTCGCGGGCCAGCGACCGGGTCGCCGCGTCCATCCCGCCCTTGGTGGCGGAGTACGCGACCAGGCCCGGGAAGCCGCGCTGGGCGCAGATCGAGGTGACGTTGACGATCCGGCCCTTGAGGCCCTTCGCCAGCATCCGGCGCAGGACGAACCGGGTCAGGATCAGCGGTGACGTCAGGTTGGTCTGAATGATCTGCGCGAGCTGGTCGGCCGAGGTGTGGACGTGCAGCGAGTCCTGGCCGATCGCCGCGTTGTTGACCAGGCCGTCGATCGGGCCGAGGGTCGTCTCCACCGTGCGGACGAACGCCTGTCCGGCCTCGGCGTCGTTGACGTCCACGGAGCCGTAGTACAGGTGCTCCGGGTGCTTCTCGCCGAGTGCGGTCAGCTCCGGTGTGACGGTCCGGGCGAAGGCGGCGACCTTCAGCCCGGCGGCGAGCAGGTCGGCGACGATGGCCAGCCCGAGGCCGCGGGAGCCACCGGACACCAGGACGACCGACGCGGGCGGGACTCCGATGGCTTCAGACTTCACTCTTGAGGGTCTCTTTCTGCGGGATTTCGTCGAGGAACCGGATCCGCCGCGGTACGCCGTAGTCCGGCAGCCGGCTCGAGCACCACTGGACCAGGTCGGCGTTGGTGAGCGGGCCGAGCGCCCGGTTCGGCACGACCTCGGCGGCGACCATCCGGCCGACCAACGGTGCCTTGCGCGCGAACACCCGGGCCCAGGAGACACCGGGATGACCCATCAGCACGTTGCGGACGATGCCGGCGGACACCTTCGAACCGCCGACGTTGATCTCGTCGGTGTCGAGCCGGCCCGTGATCAGCACTCGATCGCCGACGAACTCGACCCGGTCACCGGTGTGTACCGCGCCGACCAGCCCGGCACCGTGATGCGGCGAGCGGATCACCAGCTCGTCACCGTCCACCGACAGCATCGGGCGATCCGGATCGGCCTCGCGATCCAGCCACTCACGCGGGAATCCGGCCTGCCCGTCGTGCACCACGATCGACGCACCGACCTCGGAGGACGCATAGATCCAGGAGATCCGGGCCGTCGGGAAGATGTCCCGCAACTGATCGAGGATCGCCTGGTCGACGGGTTCACCACCGAGCGTGATCTGCTCCAGCGGTACGGCGGCCAACGCGTCGGCGTCCCGGTAGATCGCCTGGCGCCAGAAGGTCGGCGTACCGGAGGCGGCGGTCACACCGTGTACGGCGGCGATGGACGGCCACTCCTCCAGCTCGTCGGGCTCGATCGCGACCAGGCCCTGGTCGGCGTGGGTCAGCGAGAGCGTGACAACCTGCCACCAGGCGTAGGTGCCCGGTGAGTACGGGAGCAACCAGGTGCGCGGCGGCTGCTCGCCGGTGACCGTGGTGAGGGTCTCGAGCGTGTGGCCGATGCGTTTCGGGCGGCCGGTCGACCCCGAGGTGAGCAACCAGGCGCGGCCGGATTCCTCGACCCGCTTGAGCTTTGCCGGCGTCACGTCGCCCCCGGGCAGCACGATGGCGAAACCGGATTCGCCCAGTTCCTCGCGCATCCGCTCGTCGACACGAGCCCGGGTCGCGACCAGGAGCTCGGTGCCGTGGACCGCGTGGTGGCGCAGCGCCGCCAGCGCGTCCGCGCCGTTGTCGACCAGCACGGCGGCCGGTGAGGGCAGTTGCGGAAGCTTGTGCAGAGTCCGCCAGGTCAGACTCTTCCCGGCGACGACAACCGTGTTGTCGTCACCGATGAGAGCGGTGGTCCGGCGCCGCGTTGTCACGCCGCTGTCACGCCGACTGGAGTTGTTCGATGAAGTCCAGCACATCGCCGACAGTGGCGATCCGGCGCAGCCCGGGGGCATCGAAGTTCAGCTCGTCACCCAGCTCGTCCTCCACCCGGAGGGCCAGCTCGGAGAAGTCCAGCGACCGGAACCCGATCTCGCGGAGATCGGCGGTGTCCTCGCCTGGTAACGCCCTTCCCTGCGCCGTCATCACTTCGCCCATCAGCTCCCTGACCCTGCCACGTGCTACCGAACCCATGACGCCAAAGCCTAGCTTGTGTCGCGCCGGACTCACGGAGGCTCCGGTGGCGGATCGACGGGACGACGCCGGACCAGGGATCTGAGCCGCTTGACCCGGCTGGAGATCTCCCAGCCGATCAGGGCGATCAGCGGTGACGCGGCCGCGACGGCGGCGAGCAGAATCTCCTCGACCGGCAGCCCGGCGATGTGGAGGGCGACCATAGGACCTCCCGTCTGACCTGGGAGATTACCGAGTGTAAGAGGGTTCTTCCACGCAGTAAACGGCTCGCCGCCCTGCGAGTACGACTCCGCGGACTCATAGACTTCACCGGTGATCACACCAGGCCGTCGGAGGAAGCGCCTGTCCGGCGGCCGGGGTCGACGGGTGGGTCCGGGCCGCGGCGCCCGGGTGGCGGCGATGGTGACTCTGCCGGTGCTGCCGCTGGCGTGGTTCGTCGGGTTGCAGGAGCAGCCGCCCTGGATGCCGGCCGCCTATCTCGGGTATCTGCTGGTTGTCATCGTCGTACCGGGCACGGTGTTCTGGCGGCGGCTGACCGGGGGCACCGGCTGGTTCACGACGGACGTCGTCCTGGGTACGGCGTTCGGACTGGCCGTCGCGGCCCTGCTGTACCCGATCGGGATGGTGTTCAGCATGCCGTTCGCGGCGCTGGTGATGCCGGCGCTCGCCTTCGGGATGTACCGCGCGTTGCCGCGCCGGAAGCTGCCCGAACGCCCGACGCCGTGGTGGGCGACGGCCGGCGTGATGGTCGTGGTCGGTGTCGTCGCCGCGTGGTTCGTCCGGGTCGGGTCGCAGCTCATCCCGCTGACCGGCCCGAATGCGTTGCGGCCGAACTCGGACGCACCGCACAACCTCGCACTGGCCGCCGAGCTGACGCACCACTTCCCGCCGAGGGTGCCGTACGCCGATGGCAAGTGGGTGACCAGCCACTGGGCCGCCTACGACAACATCGCCTCGTCGCACTGGATCACGAGCATTCCGCTCGACGTCCTGACGCACCGGATGGTGCCGTTCGGTCTGCTCTTGCTGACCGTGTTGGGAGCCGCTGCAGTCGGCATGCTGCTCACCGGTCGGGCTGTGGCCGCGCCGATTGCCGCTGGACTCACTGTGCTCGCGGGCGACCTTGCGGCATGGCCGTGGACCGTGTCGGACCGGCTGTTCGCCGAAAGTCCGTTCTCGCTCGGCTATCTGACCAATCCACCGCAGGCGTTCTCGACTGTGCTGTTGCTGCCGCTCATCGCGGTCACTGCGTTGCTCCTGCGTCGTAAGCCCGGTCAGACGCGTGCGCAGCTGTTCGGACTGTTCGTGGCTGCGGGAGTGCTCATCGCCGCCCTTGCGCTGTCGAAGGCGACCACACTGCCCGTGTACGCCGCTGGGCTCGCCGCAGCGTGGGTGTACCTGACTGTCCGGGCCGGTCGACTCAACCTGCGCGCGCTGGTCCTGGGCGTGGGCGTTGCGACCGCCTACGCATTGACGTTCTTCCTCGTACTGCGTGGCGCCCAGTCCAATGTGTTGTTCAACCCGGGTGCGACGTTCGAGCACATGGCAGAGCGCATGGGCGGCGATGGCTCGGCGGTCGCTGTGATCGCGGGGGTGGTGGCGATCGGCTGGGTTATGCCTGTGGTCGGCGCATTGCTGATCCGGCGACGGCTGCCCGGCGATCCGATGCCGGTGTTCCTCTTCTTCGGCTTCGTGGCCGCTCTGGCGGCGCCGTCCTTGTTGTACGACGACGGGCAGGCCCAGCTCTTCTTCATCCGCACCGGCTTCATCTACGGCGTCCTGCTCGCCACCTGGGGTCTCGCGTCGCTGGAGCGTCGCCAGTTCTACGTGGCCGGGATCGCGCTGCTCATCGGGACCGCGGCGATCTACTGGGGTCGCTACCGGTCGCCTGACTCGTGCACCGAGGCTGAGTGTTTCGCGCAGCCGTTCGCGGTGGCTCTCGTCATCGCAGTACTCGGTATCGGCGTCTTCGGGCTCCTTCTGCGCGGCTCACGCCGTACCTGGGCTGTCATCGCTGTTGCCGTGCTCCTGGGGATGACGGTCTCGCCGACGGCGGTGTCGTTGCGGGAGTTCGCCAAGCCGTCGTTGACGGAGTACGAGTCGATCGCACCCGGTGGGATCGAGGCCGCGCGATTCATCCGGCGGAACTCGGGGTCGGGCGACCGGATCGCCACCAACCTGCACTGCCACCGCGCCCGCGCCTCACACTGCCTGACCGGTTCGTACTGGATCGCCGGGTACTCCGAACGGCGCGTACTCGTGCAGGGCTGGGCCTACGAGGCCAGAGCCGACGACACGTATCCGGACGGCGTGCAGAGCAGCTACTGGGACCAGGAGAAGCTCCGCCTCAACGACGAAGCCTTCGCCGAGCCGACACGCGACGTACTGGAGACCCTGCGGACCCGGTACGGCGTCCAGTGGCTGCTGCTGGACGAGCGCGTCAGCGCACCGCCGAAGAACCTGGACCGGCTCACCGAGCTCCGCTTCCAGTACGGCACCGTCCGGGTCTACCAGCTCTACCCACCGCCGCCGGCCAACCCGTTCCCGTCGCCGACCCCGACCCAGTCCCCGAGCTTTCCGACCGGTTCGCCCACCGGCTTCCCGACCCAAACCCCGTCGTCACCGGGCCAGACGTCCCCCACCGGCACCGTCCCGGCGCAGCTCACCACTACGCCGGGCTTCCCGAGCCCTGACCGCTAGCGCAGGGACACAGTCGGGATCGGCACGCTTTGGTTGGAGAGCCGGTCCAGGGCGGTCACTGTGTAGAGGTACGCCGTGCCCGGCGTAGCCGTCGTGTCCAGGTAGGACTCGGTCGACCGGACCGTGGCGATCAGGTTGCGGGCGTCGTTGTCCGGGCAGTGGTCGGCACCGGTGAGCTCACGACGGTAGACGGCGTACGACGTGGTGTCGGACGACGTACGGCGCCAGTTGAGCTGCACGCCGTCCGTAGTGCGAGTGGCTTGGACGGCATGCACCGGGAGGGGCGGACGAGAGTCCAGGTTCCGCATGGTGGGGATGAGGGCCGGGCGTGAGTACCAGGTGCTGTTGAGCAGGCTGGTCGCACCGAGCCGGTCGGCGCGGACGTCCTTCGCGGAGAAGTAGATGTTGCCCTTCACCTCGGGGATCGTGCTGTCGAACGCCAGGTGGTCGCTCAGCTCGGCCGGGTCCGACCAGTCCGGCGACTGGGTCGACGTACCGACCTTGTACGTCGCCTCACCGATGTACAGGTGGACGTCGGTACCGCGGACCTGGTCGGCCCACCACGGGACGATCTTGTTGTAGTCCGCCGGAGCGAACCCACCGGCCCAGTAGACCTGCGGGACGATGTAGTCGATCCACTCCTCGCGGACCCACTTCCGGGTGTCCGCGGCGAGGTCGTCGTACGTCTGCACCCCGGCTGTCGTGTCGGAGCCCTCCGGGTCGGTGGCCTTGTTGCGCCAGACCGCGAACGGCGAGATGCCGAACTTGACCCACGGCTTGGCCGCCTTGATCTTCCCCTGCAGCTCCTGGATGAGCAGGTCGATGTTGTTCCGCCGCCAGTCGGCCAGCGTCGGGAAGCCGGCGCCGTACTCCGCGTACGTCGCCGCGTCGTCGAAGACCTGGCCGGCCACCGGGTAGGGGTAGAAGTAGTCGTCGAAGTGCACGCCGTCGATGTCGTAGTTCGACACCGCGTCCATGATCGCGTCCTCGACCAGCTTGCGGGCCGCGGGGATCCCCGGGTTGTAGTAGAGCTTCCCGCCGTACGTGACGACCCAGTCCGGGTGCTGCCGCGCCGGGTGCTCGGGGACGAGGGCGTTGATGTCCGTGCCCATCGAGAGCCGGTACGGGTTGAACCAGGCGTGCAGCTCGAGGTTGCGCTTGTGCGCCTCGGCGACGGCGAACGCGAGCGGGTCGTAGCCGGGGTTGCCGCCCTGGGTTCCGGTCAGGTACTGCGACCAGGGCTCGACCTTGGACGGCCAGAACGCGTCCGCGGTCGGGCGCACCTGGAGGATCACCGCGTTGTGGCGCTGCCGCACCGCGTCGTCGAGCCAGCCGATCAGCTCGGCCTGCTGCTGGGCCGCGGACAGCCCGGTCCTGGACGGCCAGTCGATGTTCACCACCGACGCCACCCAGGACGCGCGGAACTGCCGGAGCGGTGTCGACGCGTTCGGCGCACACCCCGCGTCGTCCGCGGGTACCGGCGCGGCGGACGCCGTACCGGACAAGCCACTCAGTAACAGACCTGCCGTCACTCCGAGGACGCCCATGACTCGCCAGACTCTCATCATGTCACTCTCCGACCGAATTCTGCGGTGAACTCGAAAGATGTTTACACATCGAGCGGCTGTAGAGAAGACGCTAGGTTGGGTACATGCTGCGCAGAGCCACGGAACACGATGTCGACACGATCCGGCGGTTGCGTAACCAGCAGGCCAATCGCGAGGTCAGCATCACGTCCCACGAGATCAGTGCGGATGAGCACGCCACGTGGTGGGCGAAGGCGTCGGCCGACCCGACCCGCCGGGTGCTGATCTACGAGCGTGCCGGCACGACGGCCGGTGTGGTGAACTTCTTCGACATCGAAGGATCCACGGCCGCCTGGGGGTTCTTTCTCGACGCCGACGGCCTGGCGGAGCGGGGTGAGACCTTGCCGGCCTGGATCGAGGTGATGCGCGATGCGGCGTCGTACGCGTTCGACGACCTCGGCCTCGAGGTGCTCACCGGCGAGGTGCTCGAGCACAATACGGTGGTGCGGCAGATGAACCGGCGGTTCCGCTTCACCGAGGGGACGCCGGAGATCCGGTACGCCGACGGCCGCGAGGTCACCGTGATTCCGATCAGCCTGCGCAAGCAGGACCGACGACACCAGAGGACGTCATGAACACCACCATCCAGATCGGCGGAGTGCCGGTCGGGCCGGACCATCAGCCGTTCGTGATCGCGGAGATGTCGGGGAACCACAACGGCGATCTCGAGCGGGCGAAGGACATCGTCCGGGCGGTGGCGGAGTCGGGCGCGCAGGCGCTGAAGCTGCAGACGTACACCGCGGACACGATGACGCTCGACGTCGACCTACCCGCGTTCCGGCTGCCGTCGGAGCACGAGCTGTGGAGTGACGCGCGGCTGTACGACCTCTACGACGAGGCACACACACCGTGGGCCTGGCACGAGCCGATCTTCGACCTCGCCGCGTCGCTGGGCCTGGTGGCGTTCTCGTCGGCCTTCGACAAGACCGCGATCGACTTCCTGGAGAAGCTGAACGTCCCGGCGTACAAGGTCGCCTCGAACGAGATCGGCGACCTGCCGCTGGTCCGTGGCATGGCGGAGACCGGCAAGCCGATCATCATCTCCACCGGCTCGGCCACGCTGACCGATATCGACGCGGCGGTCCGCGCGGCCCGCTCCACCGGCAACGAGCAGATCATCGTCCTGTCGTGTACGGCGAGCTACCCGGCACCGCCCGAGCAGTCCAACCTCCGCGCGATCCCGGTCCTCCGCGACGCCCTCGGCGTACAGGTCGGACTCTCCGACCACACGATGGGCATCGGCGCCGCCATCGCCGCCGTCGCGCTCGGCGCCACCGTCATCGAGAAGCACGTCACGCTCAAGCGCGTCGACGGCGGCGTCGACTCCGCCTTCTCCCTGGAGCCGGGCGAGCTGGAGTCGCTCGTCGAGGGCACCCGCGTCGCCCAGCTCGCCCTCGGCCAACCGATCATCGGACCCAAACAAGCCGAACAGAACGTCCTCCGGTTCCGCCGGTCGCTCTACGTCACCCGGGACGTCAAGGCCGGCGAGAAGGTTGCCATCGACAACGTTCGCTCGGTGCGACCGGCCGGCGGCCTGCCGCCGGACGCCTTCGGCTCGGTCGAGGGCCGTGAGTTCCGCGTCGACGCACCGGAGGGCACCCCGCTCACCTGGGCCATCCTCTGAGCAATCAGGCCGGGACCAGCCTGTTCTTCAGCCGGCGCTTCACCTTGCCGGCGAATTTGCGCGGATTGCGGATCTGCGCGACCTTGCGAACCAGCTGCACCGCGGCGTACGCGCGCGACGTCCGCAGTCTGGCGCGTTCGGCGTTCACCCTCTGTACCTGGCCGCGCAACTCGCGGATCCGGGTCTCCCGGATCTTCAGTGCCTTGTCCCGGAAGCCGAGCGTACGCTCCAGGCCGAAGATCTGGCCCTTCAGCTCGTAGACCTCGTGCGCGGCCCGCTCGGCCTCGGCGAGCGCCGTCCGGACGTCCGGCGTCTGCGACGCGTCGGCCGGGATGCCCACCGCGGCGGCCAGCGCGCCGGCCAACTCCTTGCCGCGGGCAACGTACTCGACGGAGGCCGACGGCGTGTCCGGGCTGGTGTCCGGGCCGACCGGTTCGCTACCGGACATCGCCACCCACGCGGCGACCAGGTCGTCGCCGACCATCCACGGTGGCCACGGGTGCCTGCGGTGGCCGCCGATCAGCCGATCGTGGAACCGCGACCACGCGGCGGCCAGCCGGTCCTTGTCGGTCTCCTCGGCGGCGGTCGTCCAGGCGGAGATCCCGAACCCGAAGCTTTCGCCGTCGACGACCACGTCGTCCCAGCGCAGCAGTACCCGCGAACCGGTCTGTGACCGGACCCAGTCACCGAGCCGTCCGGCCAGGTCGCGGAAGCCCGGGACGTCCTCGGCGGCGGCCAGCCGAATCAGCTGGGTCTCTACGGTGACCCCGCCCGGCACAGTGGCCGGCACCGCGGACGCGTCGAAGATCACGCCTGCCGTCTCCGCACCACCACCGGTGACGCTGACGGACCAACCGCCGCTTTCGGGATCCGCCGTCAGCAGGGCTTCCTGCCCCGGCGTCTGCGCGTACACGGCGTGCTTCGGCGCCGCGCCCGCCACCGCGATCCACCCACCCGCGGTCGACGCCAGCAGCCCGGCGCGTGCGGCCGCCTGCGCACCCTCGGCCACCGGCGCGAGCTGCGGTATGACGGCAGCTGACGCCTCGAGCGCCTCGACCGCGATCCGCGCAGGCAGCTGACCTGGGCGAGCGGCCGCGGCGACGTCGGCCGCGATCAGTGCCAGCGGCGTCTCCCCCACCGAGAAGGCCGCGTACGCCGCGACTTCCGGGCCCAGGCCGACCCGCTCGAGCGACTCGGCGAGTCGCGCGACGGAGACCGGCCGGGACGGGTCGTCGTGCAGCGGACGCCACTCGTCGTCACCGTGCCGCTGATCGGCAGGGCGACGGTCGAGCAGGTTCGTCAGCGAGAACTCGTTCTCGAGACCCAGCACCAGCGCGCCCTGCGGCGACATCACCGCGGCCAGCGCATCCAGCCGCTGTTGCCAGTTCAGGTCGTCGCTGTCGTAGCCCAGCACCCGGTCGAGCCCGTCGGCCGCCACGATCACGTCGTACGGCGTGGCAGCGGCGGCGGTCAGGCCGTCGAGCGCGCCCGCGATCACCTGGAGCCGGTCACCGAACTTCTCGGTCAGCTCATCCGCGTCGGACACCGAGCGGACCAGCAGCGTCGTCGGCCCGGACTTGGCCAGCACGGCCTCGATCAGGTCGGCGCCGTGCGGGCCGAGGACGAGCGTGCGTGCGTCGTCGAGCAGCACGTCAGTCAGCAGAGCGCGCAGAACCGGCCCGCCGACGGCCTGTCGCTGACCGGAGTAGTCGCTCCACGGCTGCATCTCGCCGCGGACCACTTCGATGGCCAACTGGTTGTCAGACACGCTCTCTCCAATCGAACAGCATCCGCATCTCCTCGGGCGGCATCATCCACGGCACCCCGAGCTCCAGGTCGGTGGTCGCCCGGGCGGCCTCCAGGTCGAGTTCCTTGCCGAGCATCTCCGGCCACAGCCGCGCTATCCGGCTGTCACCGCCGAACAGCGGGTTCTCGCCCTCCATCGCCATCGGGTCGCCGTACACGGCCGCGTCGCAGCCGGCCGCGATGCCGTAGAAGATCGCGGTGGACAGCCGGTTCGCGGCCACCCGCTTGTGCTTGCGCAGCTCGGCCAGCTGCTTGTAGAGGAACTTCGGATCGGTGCCCTCGTAGGAGAAGCCGCGGCGGCCGAACGAGACGACCCGGAAGCCGGCGTCCTCGTACGACGTGCGGATCTCCGGCCGCTCGTACTCGGTGTAGTACAGGCTGAAGGTGACCGGACCGGTCTCCGTCTCGCGGATCTCGTCGATCAGCCGCTTGTGGTCGCCCTGGATCCTGCCGCCCTCCCAGCCGTGGAAGAGGAACCACAGGGTGCCCTCGCGCCTCTCCTCCGGCACCACAGCCGGCTCGGGCTCCATGTCCAGGAGATAGAGGAACGGCGCACCGATGCTGTGGTAGTTCCGCCGGCCGAGCGCGTGGCCGCGGCGGCGCGGGGCGTCGCTCCAGGTGAACCGCCAGGCGCCGTCGTAGAACTCGTGCACCGGGTTCCAGCCGTCGCCGATGTTCCAGCCGTGCTGGAGGTAGCCGCGCAGCCGCGGTGGGTACTCGTCGTCCAGACCGGCATACCGGGCGAGGATGTGTGCCTGACCGTAGTAATGGTTGTGGTGGTGCATCAGCGAACCTCGAGGTGAAGGGTTCCGGAGTGCGGACGCAGCGACGCGGTGTGGCCGTCCTGCCCCGCATCGATCGGCAGCCGGCTGGACAGGAACGGCTCGCACTGCACGGCGTGCGCCGACCCGTCCGACCTGGCCGCGAACAGGATCCAGTCCGCCAGGCTCGCCAGCGGATCGGTGGCGTTGGCGACCGCGTTCTCCGGAATCAGCTCGGACAGCGTGACCGCGGCGGTCCAGCGGCCGTCCTGCTCGGTCCGCCGGCACTGCACGTCGAGATGATCGTCGGAGTCGTCCAGATAGCGCCGCCAATGGAACTCGTAGCCGTCGCCGTCCAGCGCCGGGCCGCTGATACGCAGCTCCTTACCGTTGCTGGCGGCAACGATCTCGGCGTCTTCGGCGGGTAGTCGCAGCGGCGCCTCGTGCAGGTTCACGTAGCCGCCCACGGACCGGGTCAGCGTGACCAACCGGTCCTGGTCGAAGTGGTGCATCGCCCGCGGACCGGCGGTCCACAACAGCAGCCGCTCCTCGCCGTTGACACCGATCAGCCGGAAGGCCCGCGTGGTGCGCTGGCTGAACGGGTCGTCGGGATTGGTGTCGTCGATGATCGACCGGATCGGGATCCGCACCGAGAAGTCCCGGCCGTCGCCGCTCAGGGCGACCGGCAGCACGGTGTCCCGATCGGCCAGCGGGCGATCGATCCGCAGCTTCGGCTCCGTGAGCTCGGCCGGCACGCGGCCCAGCAGCACCAACGCTCCGCCGGCGTGCTCGGCGGCGGTGAGCCGGCAGCAGTCGACCATCCTGCGCAGCACGAACGCACCGTCGGCGCCCTGACCGGGCTGCACCCAGCTCGTCGCGTCGATCCACGCCCCCGGCGGCCAGGCGGGACTGCCGGGCTGCTGGCCGCGGAGCTTGCCGTGCCGGTGCAGCCGGCCGGACCGCAGCCGGACCACGAACTGCGCCGGCGCCGCGGTCTTCTGCAGCTTCGCCAGCAGCGCCTGGTCGATTCGAACCTCGAATCCGGCCAGGGCTGGGTCGCCGTGGGTGTCGATCGCCTCGAACCGGCGGACCGCGAGCTCCGTCTCCACACCGGCGACGACCAGCGCGATCCGCAAGCTGGACGACGCCTTGGTCTCCAGGTGCCGGATCTCCGCGGTGCCTTTGACCGACAGCGAGCCGTCCTCGAGCCAGGCGACGTGCCGGACACTGGTGGCCAGCGACAGCTCCTTCCTCGGCAGCCGGTACAGCTCCTTCGGCACCGAGCTGCGCTGGTCGTGCACTCCGGGATAGCGCTGCTCGAGTCGCCAGGGGCGGCCACGCCGTGGCAGCGCGCGGGCTCCCCCGCGCAGGCCGCCGTCGTTGCGGAACCGGGCCAGCCGGCGGAGCAGGTCGACGTCGCCCGCCGCGAGCGCGGAATGCTGGATCCGGTCGTAGCCGTGCGCCCGGACCAGCTCGGAGTCGTCCAGCCGGTCCATCAGCCGCCGGGCGAGCATGAGCAGGTTCGCCTCTTCCTCCGGTGGCGCCGCACCGAACGCCATCAGCAGCGTCAGCAGGTCGATCTGGGTGAAGTGCGCGTGCACGCGGCGACGCACCTCGCGCGGGATCTGCGGCCCCTCGACCAAGTCCATCACCATCTCGGCGGAGCGGAGCCGGTCCTCGAGGTTGCCGAGCTGGAACTTCTGCTGGGTGATCGACTCACCAGACTCCCGTTCGCGCCAGTAGTAGACCGGCACGGCCAGCGCGTCGACGGTCACGGCGTCCAGGTGCGCCTTCAGCGTCACCGGGTAGTCCTCGTACCGGATCGCCGGGAACTCGTAGCCGTGCTCGTCCCAGAACGACCGCCGGTACACCTTGTTCCAGACCATCCGGTCCAGGACCAGGTCGACAGTTTCGGTCACATGGGTGGCGATCCGGTTCTGCGCGAACGGCAGCCGATGGATCCACGACAGCCGGACGCCGGAGCTGTTGTTGAACCGCCGCGCGTTCCCGCCGGCGAAGGAGGACCCGGTCTCGTCGAGGGTGCGAATCAGCTTCTCGAAGCCGTGCCGGGTGACCAGGTCGTCGCTGTCGACGAAGGTGAGGTACTCGCCCTGCGCGTGCCGTACGCCGGTGTTGCGGGCCGGCCCCAGCCCCTGGTTCTCCTGCTCGATCATCCGGAACCGGCTGTCCCGGGCGCAGAACTCCTTGGCGATCGTGGCGCTGTGGTCGGGTGACCCGTCGTCGACCAGGATCGCCTCGAAATCGGTCCAGGTCTGGCGGGCGATCGAGTCCAGACAGTCGCCGATGTACTCACCGACGTTGTAGAAGGGCACCACCACGCTCAGTCGCGGCGTCACTCCGGCAAGTCTCCCCTCACTGCAGCTCACGCGATGTGCCCGAAGCACTCGACGAAGCGGCAACGAGGTGAACCCGTCGGAAGTTATGGATGGGGTCGAATCCGTAGCGGACCCAGACCCGCTGCGAGCTGCGGTGACGCCGATCCGGCCTTCCAGCGGGCCCGCGCCGCCGAACGCGACGAGCTACGAAATCAGCTGAAACAACGCGTCGGCGACCCGGGACCGGCCCTGGCCGTCGACCAGCTTCCATCCGGCGGCGGCCACCCGGGCACGTTCCACGGGGTCCAGCAGCAGCCGGCGGAGTACCGCGGCCGCGGGCGCCGGGTCCATCTTGAGATCGGACAGCACGCCGACGCCGATCGCGGCGCCGGTGGCGACCGCTCGTTCGTAACCCATCACCTGGTTGTCGACGACGCAGACCAGGCCCGCGGTGGCCCCGAGGCACAACAGCTCCCACGTCGACGTCCCCGAGGCGCTGAGCACGAGGTCCGACGCGACCACGGCCTCGGCCAGCTCGGACGTCGGCCCGATCACCTCGACGTGCTGGCCTGGTGCCAGGGCCACCCTGCGGATCGCGTCGGCGAGGTCGTCACCCGGCGCGACCACGAGCCCCTCGAACGGAACGCCGCTCACGGCGAGCGCGCGGACGACGTGCGGGCCGGCGCCGAACGCGTCGGTCCCGCCGAAGAATGCGAACACCTTGGGAACCCCGTGCTCGCGGGGCTGCGGCGGCACGGCGGCACGGCGCTGGAGAATCTCGTTGCGCAGCAGGACGTTGTCGAGGCCGGCGAGCCGGGTAGAGGCCTCCGGCAGAAGCGGGCGGTCCAGCTCGGCGCCCAGGTTCTGGTCGACGAGGACGTCCGCCTGGGCGCCGCGCAGGTCGCCGTCGACGATCGCGAGCGTCGGCAGACCGGACTTGCGGACGGCGGTGAACACCTCCGCGTCCAGGTCGTAGGAGTCGAACACCACCGCGTCGAGTCGCAACCGCGCGAAGAGGTCGAGGTGCTCCTGTGGCGACCGGACCGCCGCTTCGACCGGGATCCCCCGGCTCCGGATCTGCTCGTCCGCCCACGGCACCGTGTGGCTGTCGCAGACGAAGACGAGCTCCGCCCCGCGTCCGCCCAGCTCCTCCGCAAGCGCCAGACTCCGCATCACATGCCCGATCCCCTGCCGGGCGCCCACATCACACCTGACGCCGATCCGCACAGTCACGACCCGACCGTATCGGGTCCGCCAGGCGCGCCGTGCACGTGGCCTTCGTGGGCAATGGTCCGTCAGGGAAGCACACGGACGCTGTCGAGATCCACCAGGCCGGCGTCCTCGACGACGATCGGGCGGCGTCCCACCTTGGGCGGGCGGCCGTTGACCACGAGCGGCAGTGTCCGGACCGTCACGTCGCGCAGGACGAGGTCGGTGTACGCACGAGTGGTGACGGTGCCATCGACCTCGCTCCGGCCCCAGCCCGCGACCCGGATGGCGTAGAGGTCGCCGCACCAGCCGATGTCACAGCCGCTGATCGACAGGCGGTGGTTGATGCCCGAGCCGGCACCCATCTCGTGGTACCGGTCGGTGTTGTCCCCGGGCAGCAACCGGAATCCGATCTCGACCCGCTCGCACCGCAGGTCCCGCACCTCGACATCGTGCACCGAGCTGAGACAGAACGCCTCGAAGGCGTCGTGCACCCGCAGGCCTTCCACCTGAAAGTGGTGAGGGTGCAGCGAGTGTCCGGTGATGTCGTTCACGGCCGCGCCGACGGCACCCCAGTGCGCCAGGAAGGCGGTGCCACCCCCGTGCACCTCGAGGTTCGCGAATCGCGCGTCCCGGACGGCCCCGATCAACGTGATGTTGTTCGCCGCACACCGGCCGGCACGCCGGATCACCACCCGTTCCACGGTGATCCGTTCGATCCACTCCGGCTTCTCGGTGTAGAAGTACCGGCCGATCGTGATGGCGGTCCAATCCGCCCCGTCGTGCGGACCAGGCGAGGCGTCCGGGAGTTCGAGGGTCAGGTCTGTGACCCGAACGTCCGAACCGAGGACATGGATCAGCGGCGATTCCTCGGCCTCCGCCCGCCACAACGTCGTACCGGAACCGCACACGCACCAGGAATCGGTGAGCACCAGCCCCCCGGTGATCGGGTAGGACCCTGTCGGCAGGACCACGCGGCCAGGCTCGGAGTCGCTCAGCAGGCCTCGGAGCAGCGCACCGTTCTCATCCCCGTCGCCAGTGAGTCGCGGCCGGTACTCGGCGACCATCAGGATTCGGTCTCGACGAGTTCCCAGCGCACTCTCTTGTCGTCGACGCCTGGCACCCCTCGCAGGCTCGACGGGTCGATCGACAGCCGGACCAGCGCCGGGACGGTCAGCGGACCGTCGATGACGATCTCGATCTCCGCTCCCGCACGTGCCCGCACCTGCACGCCGGGCGTCGCAGCAGCTCCGATGCCGGCCAACTCCACCTGCACGAGGTTCCGGCTGACCAGGTCGAACATCACATCCGCGAGGGGGTTGCGCGCCGAGGCCCGCGGGGCCGAAAGAGAGGTGCTCATCCAGGACACGGAGCGGGCGGACATCCACCGCTTGGCGACTCGCAGAAGCCTGCGATCGAGACCTGCCGCCCGCCTGCGCACTCTGCGCGCCACCGGAACGGCGGCCACCGGGACGACCCAGCGGGCGGCACGCTTGGCCCTGTATTTGATCCTCTGCTTGGTGTCGCGCGATGGCGGGCTTTCGATCGGCTCGCCCACCGGGTCGACGAACGGCGCGAACTTGGTCCGGGGCCCCGGCAGCACCGGCTCCACCAGCGTCGCGCGAGCGATCCAGCGCCGTGGCTCGTCGCGGTCGCCCGGATTGGCCACGAAGTACCCCGCGCCGAGCGTCAGCCTGCCGTCCCCAGGGTCGGCCGGCAGGGTGCCGGTGGAGACCAGGCCGATCTCGCGATCGCCCTCCACCTCGGCGAACTCGATCACGTCCATCATGATGCCGACCGAACCGGCCGGCACGGCGGGTGCCCACGCCGGCCGGCCCGTGTCGATGCTCAACATCTCGAAGACGAACAGTCCTTCCGCGGTCAACTCCTCCGGCCGCAGGTCGAAGCAGACGACCCCGGTCGCCGCTCTGCGGAAATCCACTGCCGGCCGGATCAGCAGCGCGGCGCCGCGGGTCTTGCCCTGCGCACGTACCAGGAGCAGCCGAGGCGCACCGGCACCACGGATCGGCCCCGGCGTCGTGACGCGTTGTTCCCACCAGTCCAGCGACATGCTGTCGAAGCGGAAGTGCGCGGTGACCCGGACCGGACGGCCGGTCGGTCGGACCTTGACGCCGAGCAGTGCCGGCGAGGCGCTGAAACGGCCGATCACGGCATTGCCGCGGACCATCTGGTCGACCGTGGTCAGCTCAGCGGCCGCCCCCGAGCGGAGTTCGCCGGGCAGCGCCAGCGGCTCGATCACCGGATCGAATGCGGTCTGGAATCGCGGCGTGGTGAAGGTTCTGGTCACAGCTCGCTCACTCCACCCAGCGCCAAGGCGAACTCCTCGGGCGGCAACCTCATGTCGATGCGGGTCAGGAAGGGATCCTTACGGGCCCACATCCGGCGAACTGCGGTGAAGGCCGGGTCGGCGTCTGTCTCGACATGCCGCATCGACACACTGACGGCGCGCAGCAACGGCTGGGTCCGGCCCATCTCCCAGGGCTGTACCAGTTGGGTCGAGACATCCGCTCCGCTGCGGTAGAACCACGCCCAGAGCCGGGCGCGCTCGATCTGCTCCTCGGTGATCAGCGGGCGCCCGGCCAGCAGGCTCTCGATCGAGTCGTCCAGCCGCTGCCAGTAGTCGCCGGCGTCTTCAGCCACGATCGTGAACCCGCACTGGCTCCACTCCGACCAGCCCGCCTGGATCGCAGGGATGCCGAACGCGGGCAGCTCGTTGCTGATGCTGCCGCGGACCGTGACGCCGAGATCGACCAGGCTCCACATCACGTTCTTGCTCAGCTCGAGGCTGGGCAGGAAGACCAGCGGCGAGCCGGCGTGGCGCGCCTTCAGGCCGTCGAAGAATCCGGTCGAGTCGTACAGGTCCTGGTTCGGGTGGTCGATGAACAACCAGTTCACGTCGTCACGCTTGGTCGCGTAGTTCGCCGTCGCCTCGTACCAGGCAGCGAGGTCGTCGAAGATCTCGACGTTCGTCCGGGGCGCGTCGGAAATCGCGTGGTTGAACACCGCGACCACCGGCTTGTCGGGATCGAAGCCGAACCTCGTCAGGGCGTGCTCGCGGACTGACAGCCGATCCTCGGGGGTTTGCAACTCGATCGCCGCCATCGCGCCACCACGCCACCACGCCGGCCTCCCCCAGTTGCCCTTCACCCGCCAGGCGGTCAGCTCGGCGCTGGACCGCAACCGGTCCCGGTTCGACCAGACGTACTGCTCGAAGAACTCCCCGATCTGATGAGTGAGCTCGGCCCGGAAGGTCGCCGCACCGCGCCGCTTCTCGGGGAAGAGCGCATACGCCTTGAAGGTGCCCGTGCTCTGGACGTGCACCGTCGGTACGTTGAACCGGGTGGCCGTCTCGACCGCCAGCCCCCAATGGTTGTAGTCGACGTGGCTGGTCACCAGGGCGACCGGGTCGAGGCCGGTGAAGAGGGCATCGTAGATGTTCGAGAACTGCTCGCTGCGCCGCCGGACCTCAGCGTACTTCGCACCGGCGCGAATCTCGTCGGTCACCCGCGCAACCTTCAGGACCCGGCAGAGCGTCGCGCGGACGATCTCGTCCAGTACGGCCGGCTCGATGCCCGACCCGGCCACCGGCAGATCCTTCCCGGCAACGTGCAGGTCGCCAGGCTCGCGATCGGCGATCCGGCTGTCCACCAGTTCGTGGATGTCGATCACGTCGACCGCGCCGTACGCGCGCGAGATTGCCGACAGCACGTCGGAGTCGAAGAACGTCCAGAGGATCTCGTTCCAGTCGTCGTCCGCGCCGGTGAAGACAACCAGCTTGGCCGGGATGAACCGCCGCAGGGCGTTCGCTATCGTGAGGTTACGCAACGTGACGCGGATGTCCTGGCTCATCGCTTCGACCAGAATCACCCGCTCGCCACCGGGAAGCAGGTTCCGTCGCCAGAACTCGAAGGCCGTCGTGCAGAACTGCGGAAACTCCGCAGTGTCCGTCAGACTTTGCTGAACCGCAGTGTCCGTCAGACTTTGCTGAACCTCGATCGGGGCCGCCACCACAGAGTTATACCAACTTCGGGTTACCCGGTCTGTCGGCGGGTGATCGACGCGATCTTCACGGCCGGACGATTTCGTAGACTCGCACCTGGGATTCCTGGTGGCGGAGCACGGCAAGCGGGCCGACCCTACGAGGCAACCGTGCTGCAATGAGCCGGTGACCACCGCACAATCAGGCGCGACGGCGATCCCCCCAGCGGGACCATCCGTTGACACGCGTCCCGGCTCGCCCCGTCCGGCGATCGTCGGCCGGCTTGTTCCCTGGTTGTTTCCGGTGGTGGCCGGCATCGGCGGGCTGCTTGTGCTCGACGTGCCCTTGGCGGCCGTGCTCACCTATTCCGTCTATTTCGGCTGCTGCGTCGTTCTTCCCGGCGTACTGCTGCTGCGGGCGGCGTGGCGAAGCACCGGAAACTGGGCCGAGGACGTCGGCTTGGGTGCAACGGTCGGGATGGCCTACCAATTGCTGGGCTGGGCGATCTTCACGGCTCTGGGGCTGCAATCCTGGCTGGTCGTCTGGCCGTTGCTCGTCCTGGCAGTCTTCGCGGTGCTGCCCCGGCTGCGGCAGTGCTGGCGGATCGCGGCGCCGGCTCCGCTGCCGGTGGCGTGGTCCTGGGGCCTGGCGATCTGCGCGACCCTGCTGTTCGCCCTCGTCACCTTCACCTCACTGTCCGACCACAAGCCGCCACCGGACGGTACGTCCTACTACCAGGACCTGCTGTATCACCTGTCGATGGTGAACGAGCTGATGCGGTCGGTGCCGCCGCAACTGCCGCAGGTGGCCGGTGAACCACTGGAGTACCACTGGTTCGCCAACGCCGACATGGCCGGCGCGGCGGACATCACTCGGCTCTCGCCCGCCTTGGTGTACTTCCGGCTCTGGCTGCTGCCGCAGGCGGTTGTCGTGCTGCTCGTGTGCGCGTCCCTGGCCCGGCAGGCCAGCAACGTGTGGTGGACCGGAGTGCTGGCCGCGCTGATCGTCCTGCCGACCGGATCCGCGAGTCTGCTCAGCCCTTCCACGACCTTCAGCCTCGTCACCGGAACCGCGGCGGCATTCTTCCTCGTCGACGCCCTGTTCCGTCGCAGGGGCGGCCGAGGTGCCTGGGTGCTCGCCGCGGCGCTGGCGGTCATCGCCGGTGGATCGAAACCGTCGACCTTGCCCCTCCTGATCGGCGGCGTCGGACTGGCCGCGCTGTTCGTCCTCATCCGGGACCGGAAGCTGCCGTGGCGTTCGATCAGCGCGGGCCTGATCCTGGTGCTCGCAGTGCTCGGCACCTTGCGCTTTGTCGCCGGCAGCACCAGTGGGTCGGGATTCCAGTTCTTGGCCATCGCCAGGTTCCAGGCGGGCTACCGCGAGATCACCGGCGACCTGTCGTTGCCGGGCACCGGCGGCTTGCTGCTGCCGTCGCTGACCTCGGGCGACTCGACGGCGATCGCCGGGGTCGCGGTCATGCTCGGACTGATCCTGGTGTCGTCCGCCGGACTGCTCACCGGTTTCGGCCTGCTTCTGGTCCGGTCGACCAGGCGCGATCCGGTCGCCTGGTTGCTGGTCGGAGCCCTCATGGGCGCCTGGGCCGGCATGCTGCTGGTCAATCACCCCTCGGCGGGCCAGCAGTACTTTCTCCGCAGCGTCGTGCCGTTCGCAGCCGCCGCGGCGGCTTGGCTGGTGGCGGTCGCCTTCGACGGCCGCAGTCGCCGCACCGTGGTGCTGGTCAGCGTGGCCGCACTGGTGCTCGGCGTTGTGTTCTACGAGGTCACGCGACCAGCGGCGCTCCCGTCCGGAGCTTCCAGGATGGCTCAGGTCGAGGCGCTCGCACGGCCACTGCAGGTGACCGCCGTCCTGACGGCGCTGCTGGTCTCCGGCTGGCTGCTGATGAGGCGCCGCTGGGCGGGACATCGTGGACTCGGCCTCGCCGTGCTCGTCCTCGTGGTGACAGCGCTGTCTCTCGTCAACATGGCCAGGTCTACGTACGTCGCCGTCCGGACGGACGGTGACAACCGTGCGGCGAGCAGCCTGCTCCGTCCGGATGAGCAGGCGGCCGCGCTGTGGCTCGAGGCGCACTCCGCGCCGACGGACGTGGTGGTCACCGGCAGTTGGTGCCTGTCAGCCGGTCCCCGGAAGCCTGGTTGCGACGCGCGGGGGTATCTCGTCAGCGGGCTGGCGGGGCGCCGAACCCTGATGGAGGGCTGGGCCTACACCCAGCAGGCTTTGGCCACCAACGGTGCCGACGGCACGATGTACCGGGCCCAGCCGTCGCCGTGGCCGGACCGTGTCCAGCTCTCCCTTCAGGTCCTGACGGCGCCGACCGCAGAGGTGCTGGAGCAAGTCCGCCGGCAGTACGGCGCACGCTGGATCTACGCTGACCGGCGAGAGGGACCGGTGTCCGCGATGCTGGACGAGCTGGCGGTGCTGCGCTACCAGGACGGCGAGGTCAAGATCTACGAGCTCGGTGCTCGCTGACGGCCATCCGGCGGTCGTCACGTTCAATTCACGCCTCAATCGTTGGCGTTCGGCCCTGGTCGGACCCAAGATGTGGCTATGGAAGCAGCGGAGATCCGCAAGCTCGCCGAACTCGAGGCCAAGCACTGGTGGTATCGCGAGCGACGCACAGTGCTCGCCCGGTCACTCGACGCCCTCGCGAGGACCGGCGAGAAACCGGGCCGGGCGCTGGACATCGGCGCTGCCGGTGGCGGGAATACCAGGGTGCTGCGGGACCGGGGATGGGACGCCACTGCGCTGGAGTACGGCGAGGAGGGGGCCGGGGTCGCGCGCGGGCGCAACATCCCGGTGATCCGCGGCGACGCGGTCGCGCTGCCCGTGGCCGACCAGTCGATGGACCTCGTCGTCGCGTACGACGTGCTGGAGCACATCGAGGACGACAAGTCCGCGGCCCACGAGATCACCCGAGTCCTTCGGCGCGGTGGCACTGCCTTGATCGCCGTACCGTGCGACATGGAACTGTGGAGCGAGCACGACACCGCCGTCGGACATTTCCGCCGGTACGACCGGGCGGGTCTGCTGAACTTGCTCTCCTCGGCCGGGCTGCGGATCGAGGAGGTCAGGTCGTGGAACGTTCTGCTCCGGCCGGTGGCGGCCTGGCGGCGGAAAAGGAGCACAGGGAGTGACCTGGACGACCTGTCCCCGCTCGTCAACTTCGGACTCACCGCGGTCATCGCCGCCGAACGCTACCTGCCTGTCGGCAGGCTGCCCGGCGTGTCGGTGCTGGTCCGCGCCCGGCGGCATGATCCGGTCGGAGTCATCGCCCAGACCACGTACTGATTGAGACTTCCGCGAGTTGGGCGGCTATCGTACGGACCTGCGCTCCCTGCGGCCCGACCCGAACTCTCCTGAAGAAGGGTCCCAAACGACGTGTCCATCCTGACCGGCTCCGACATCCTCGTCACCGGAGGTACCGGCTCCTTCGGTAAGGCGTTCATCCGCTACGCGTTGGACAACCTCGACCCACGCCGGATCATCGTGTTCAGCCGGGACGAGTTGAAGCAGTGGGAGGTCCGGCAACTGTTCGGCGACGACCCCCGGCTGCGGTTCTTCATCGGCGACATCCGCGACAAGGACCGGCTGGACCGGGCCATGCACAAGGTCGACTACGTCGTCCACGCCGCCGCGCTGAAGCAGGTCGACACCGCGGAGTACAACCCGTGGGAGTACGTGAAGACGAACGTGATCGGCTCACAGAACGTGATCGAGTCCAGCATCGACACCGGGGTGAAGAAGGTCGTCGCGCTGTCCACCGACAAGGCGTCCAGCCCGATCAACCTGTACGGCGCGACCAAGCTGACCGCCGACAAGCTGTTCATCACGGGCAACCACTACGCCGCGGCGTACGACACCCGGTTCGCCGTGGTCCGGTACGGCAACGTGATGGGCAGCCGGGGCTCGGTCATCCCGAAATTCAAGGCGCTCCACGCCGAGGGCAAGTCGCTGCCGATCACCGACCTGCGCTGACCCGGTTCTTGATCACGCTGCCGCAGGCCGTGCGGTTCGTGATCGACTCCTTCGAGCTGATGCAGGGCGGCGAGCTGTACGTGCCGCGGATCCCGTCGATGAAGATCACCGACCTGGCCCAGGCGATCGCGCCCGGCGCCGCGATGCACGACATGGGCCTGCGGCCGGGCGAGAAGCTGCACGAGGAGATGATCAGCCCGGAGGACGGCCGCCGCGCGCTCGCGATCGGCGACCGCTACGTCCTGCAGCCGGACCTGGCGACCTGGGGTTACACCCCGCCGGCCGACGGCATCCCGGTGGCGGACGGCTTCCACTACCCTCGGACAGCAACGACCAGTGGTACTCGATCGACGAGATCACCAAGATCCTCGAGGGCGGCGACGTCTGATGCTCCCCTACGGCCGCCAGTCGATCTCCGACGAGGACGTCGAGGCCGTCGCCGCGTCTCTGCGCGGCGACTGGCTGACCACCGGCCCGACCGTCACCGCGTTCGAGAACGCGGTCTCGCGAGCTGGCCGGCGGACACCGCGCGGTCAGCTGCACCTCCGGCACCGCGGCGCTGCACATGGCGTACGCCGGCCTCGGAATCGGCCCCGGCGACGAGGTCGTGACCACGCCGATGACGTTCGTCGCGACCGCGTCCTGCGCCGCGATCCTGCGGCGCCAAGGTGGTGTTCGCCGACGTCGAGGAGGACACCGCGCAGCTCGATCCCGCCGCCGTCGAGGCAGTCGTCACCGACCGCACCAAGGTGATCGCCGCCGTCGACTACGCCGGCCACCCGGCCGACTACGACACGCTGCAGCACGATCGCGGACCGGGTCGGCGCGATGACGCTCGGCGACGCCGCGCACTCCATCGGCGGGTTCTACAAGCGGCCGCCCGGTCGGCGACCTCGCCGACGTGACCACGATGTCGTTCTTCCCGACGAAGAACCTGACCACCGGCGAGGGTGGCGCGGTCGTCGCCAAGGACCCGGCCGTCGCTCAGCGGGCGCACGAGTTCCACTTCGTCGGCCTGGTCCGCGACCCGGCCCGGTTCCAGATCACCGACGAGGGCGGGTGGCACCAGGAGGTGCACGAGTTCGGGCGTGAACTACCGGCTGACCGACGTCGCCTGCGCGCTCGGCCTGTCCCAGCTGCGGCGGCTGGCCGAATTCAAGAAGCGGCGGAGCCGAGATCACCGCGCGCTACAACGAGGCGCTCGAGCGACGTCGACGGCGTCCGGACGCCGGCTCAGCGCGACTGGCGTCGACCCGGCCTGGCACCTGTACCCGGTCCGGGTCCTCGGCGGCCGCCGGCGGGAGGTCTTCGAGGGACTGCGGGCGGCCGGCATCGGCGTCCAGGTCAACTACATCCCGGTCTACTGGCACCCGGTGTTCGCCGACGCTCGGTTACCAGCGCGGGATGTGCCCGAATGCGGAGCAGTTCTACCGCGAGGAGATCTCGCTGCCGATGTTCCCGGACCTGACCGACGCCGACGTCGATCGGGTGATCGAGACCCTGACGAACCTGGTGTCCTGAGTCGTGACCTGGTTGCGCCCCTCAACGGCGTCGTACACGAAAGTGGCTTCATGACGATCGGCATCATCACCCAGGCCCGGGCGACCAGCACCCGGCTACCCGCGAAGGTCCTGCTCACCGCGGGTGGCAAGAGCTACCTGCACCACCACCTGGAGCGGCTCGCCCGGACCTGCCTGCCGGTGATCGTGGCGACCACGACCAACCCCGCCGACGAACCCATCGTCGAGCTGTCGACCGAGCTCGGCTTCCCGGTATACCGCGGCAGCGAGCTCGACGTGCTGTCCCGGTTCGCCGGCGCGATCCGCGAGCACGACCTGACCGGCGTCGTCCGGGTCACCTCCGACTGCCCGCTGATCGACCCCGCGGTCGTTGCCGAGGGCGTCGAACGGTACCGCGCCGAGAACGCCGGCAACGTGTACGTGTCGAACTGCCTGACCCGGACCTACCCGCGCGGCATGGACTACGAGGTGTTCTCCGCGGCCCGGCTCCTGCAGGCCGACGAGGTCGCAACGCTGCCGGTCGACCGCGAGCACGTCACCACCTACCTGCACCAGAACCGGGCCGGCGACATGCGGCTGGTCAACGTTCCCTGGGACGGCGGCGACGGGGCGCGGTACCGGCTGACGCTGGACACTGAGGACGACCGGAAGTTGCTCAGCACCCTGATCGAGGAGTTCGCCGCGGACAGGCTGGACTGCACCGAACTGGTCGCGCTGATGGACTCGCACCCGGAGCTGGCGGCGCTGAACGCGCATATCGAACAGAAGAAGCTCGGCGAATGACAGCGCGCCGGCCTGGCGCTACGGCATGACTTCCGGCGATGACACTGATGCTCGGGTCGGATCGCGTCCCGCAACGGCCCTAAGTAGCGGCGACGAGGTGGATCGTGAGCATGTTGTGCACTGGCTCGAAGCCATAGCGAGCCCAGACTCGCTGGATGCCCGTCTGGTGAGCCGGTGCAGAGACCACCAGCCGCCTGGTCGTGCAGGCATCCTCGATCGCGGCGAGCAGGTGCCCGTACCGGCCCCGGCCCTGCTCGGCCGGTACGACGCCGGCCAGCTCGATCTCGGTCCAGGAACTCTGCCGGTCGATCGCGGCCAGCGCCAGCACCCGCCGGTCGGGACCACGCAGCACCACCGCGCCGGTGTCCGCGATCCGTCGCCGCCCCCACTCCTGCAGTCCAGCCAGCGCGCGGGAGCGGTCGAACACCGGGGTGGCGCAGTAGTGGTTCCCGGAGTCGCCGAAGATGTCCGCTACCAGGTCGTCCACCAGCTCGTCGTCGGCCGACTCCTCCACCCGGGTGGTGAACCCGGCCAGGGGCGCAGGCCGCCGTCCCTTGCCGACCGAGAGAGACCAGTAGACGACGGTGCCCGCCAGTAGCGCCTGGCGCGGACCGCTCGCCAGCGCGGAGAACCAGGTCGTCTCCCGTGCCGGGTAGCGCAACACGATGACGTCGGCTGTCGACCTCTCCACCGCCGCCAGCACCTCGGCCAGCGGCGTACCTGCCGAGGCGGACACCGACATCCGGTCGATCGAGACGTCGAACCGCTTCGCCGCCTCCACGGACGGTCGCACGGTCAGTTCACCGGCCTCGAGCGCGTCGTACCAACTCATCAGGCACGGAGCTTAGGGCATGTCCTTGTCCGGCGCGTCGACTGTCTCGGGGATGGTGTGGTGGCCCGGGTCGTCGAGGCTGTCGTAGCCGACGAGGAACTGGGGCCGGCGCTGACTCGACTGGAACAATCGCGCGACGTACTCACCCAGCAAACCAAGACACAGCAACTGGATCGCACCGATCAGGCCGACAGCCAAGACGGTCGACGTCCAGCCCGGGATGCTCTGCCCGGCAAGTTTGACGACCAGCGCACCGATGACAACCGCACAACACAGCAACCCACCGAGCAACCCGAGCCAGGTCGCCAGCCGCAACGGCGCCGCCGAGAACGCCGTCACGCTGTCGAACGCCAACCGCAGCATCTTCGACAAGCTGTACTTCGTCGTCCCCGCCACCCGCTCCGCACGCACATACCGAACCTCCGCGCTCGGGAACCCCAACCACGGAATCACCAGCCGGAACACCCGGCCGTCCTCCGGCAACGCGTTCACCGCGTCGACCACGCGCCGCGACACCAACCGGAAGTCACCGGCGTCGAACGGGATCTCCTCGCCCACGAGCCGGCACATCAACCGGTAGTACATCCGCGCGGTCGTCCGCTTCACCCAGGTGTCGCTCGACCGGTCCGACCGAACGCCGTACACCACATCGACATCCTGCTCCCGCACCGCCGCAAGGAACTCCGCGATCACCTCCGGCGGATCCTGCAGATCCGCATCGATCGTCACCAGGAACCCACCCCGCGCCCGCCGGAACCCGGCCGACAGCGCCGCCTGATGACCGCTGTTCCGCAGCAGCCGTACGATGCGCAACTGCGGCCAATCCCTCGCGGCCTCCAGCAGCAGCGCCGCGGTCCGGTCCCGGCTGCCGTCGTCCACCACGACCAGTTCGTAGGAGGTCCCGAGACCGTTCAGGAACGGACGCATCCGCTCGAAAAACATCGGCAGCACTTCCTCCTCGTCGTACATCGGCACGACGACGGAAAGTGCGGGCTGCTCGGTTCGCATAGAGGGGCCTCCGATTCCGGAGAATACCCGGAGGACCGCCATCCTGCTGCGGGCACCGGACGCTCTCGTCTACGCACTGCGGTGACACTCCGCATTCGGGACGCGACAGGTTTCACATTAGGCTTGCAGCCATGCGCGCGAGGGGGAGGCGGCGGGGGCCGCGGACGGCGGGTCCTTCCCTGTCCGGCCTGCTGGCGGGTCTCGCCGTCCTGATCCTGGCGATCGCGCTGCTGCTCCAGCATTCGACGGTCGGTGAGGTCGGCCGGTTCGTGCTGTTCGCCTGTTTCGGGATCGCGCTGCCCGGGTTCGCGCTGTGGCGGCTGATCGGGAGCTACGGGCGGAACCTGGTCGAGGATCTCGCCGCCGGCTTCGCGGTCGGGACCGCGGCACAGATCATCGTCTACCTGGCCAGTGCCTCGATCGGGCTGCAGGCCTGGTCGTGGGTCTGGGCGCCTGTGGTGCTGGTGATCGTCTTCGCGGATCGTGACGTACGGGCGAGGGTCGCTCGCCCGGTCGACGTACCACTCAGGCCCCTGCAGGCCTGGTTGCTCGCCGCGGCGACGGCGATCGTCGTACTGGTGGTCTACCGGCGTGGACCGGGACAGTTCCTCCCGGCGTACACCGATCCGCTGCGCTCGTACCCGGACCTCGCCTTCCAGCAGGCTTTGGCCGCCAGCGCGAAGTACGACGTACCGATCTCGACACCGTGGCTCGGTGGCGAGCCGATGAAGTACCACTCGTTCTTCCACCAGGCGACGGCGGCGACGGCCTGGGCGACCCGGGTCGACCTCACGGACCTGATCCACTCGCTGACCTGGTTGCCGTTGTTCCTGGCTGGTTGCGGCCTCGTCTTCGCGTTGACCACCCGGTTCGCGCCGAACGCGGAGTCGGTGGCCACGTGGGCCGGGCCGCTGGCCGTACTGATCGCGGGACTCGGCGGCGCCGTCCAGCCGCTGGCCGATCACGGGCCGGGCGGGATCTCGACGGCGGTGGCGGCGTACTTGAGCCCGACGCAGAACCTGGGCGTCCTGATCGCGCTGGCGCTCTGTCTTCTGGTGGTGGATCTGCTCCGTGCGGACCGGCCGCGCAGCCGCTGGGTGTTGGTGATCCTGCTCGCCCTGGTCGCGGCCGGCGCGAAGTCGACGATCCTGCCGTTGCTGGGCTGCGGGTTCGCGTTCGCCTTCCTGCACCTGGCGGTGACCCGTCGCAGCACGCGTACGGCGTTGTTCGGCGGCGCGCTGTCCTTCGCGATCTTCCTCGCGGCGCTGGTGGTCATCTTCGGCGGCAGCACGTGGGGCACGGAGGTGAAGCCGTTCCGGACGTTCGTCCAACTGCCGCCGTACTCGATGCTAAGGTCCGAGCCGCACGCACACCTCCTGTCGGCGGCAACGACCTTGCTGAGCTGGGGTCTCGCAGCGTCGGGGATGGCGTTCCTCGGCCGACCGCGTCGTTCCTGCAAAGAGGGGCGCGATCCGGCGACCGTCTTCCTGGTCGGGTTCTGCGTCGGCGGACTGGTGGCGGCGGTGCTGGCCACCCAGTCGGGGATCAGTCAGATGTACTTCCTGCTGACCGCTTTCCCGGTGGTCGCCGTACTGGCCTGTCTGGGCCTCGCGAACCTGGTCGGGCGGCTCGGCGACCGGCGTGCGGTGGTGTTGGTCGGCGCGGCCGGGCTGCTTGGTCTCGTGGCCTGTGCCTTGGCGCGGACGGTGTCGGCTGACCTGGCCGGGATCACCGGCCCATGGCTGTGGACAGGCGCTGGGCTCGTGGCCGTCGCGGTCTTGGTCGCCGTTGCCTGGAAGCTGCTGCGTCGGCCGGGCAGTGTGCTGGTCGCCTTCCTCGCTGCCGGGGTGGCGGCGAGCATGGTCGGAGCCGCGCTCGTCCCGCTCCAGGCCATCTGGTCGGACACGGCATCGAAGCTGGTCTTCGCTGAGCCCCGGCGGGGTGGGGCGACCGCCGCGGAGGCGGGCGGGGCGCGGTGGCTACGGCGGAACAGCAAGCCCGGCGAGCTGGTCGCGACGAACGCGCACTGCATCATCAAACGCGACGGGTTCTGCGACAGCCGGCACTTCTGGCTCGCCGCGCTGTCCGAACGGCCGGTGCTGATCGAGGGCTGGTCGTACTCCAACCAGGCCAACCGGATCGCGGTCAGCACCGGCGGCAGCCCGAGCCTGATCCCGTACTGGAACCGCGCCGAGCTGGCTGCGAACGACGCCGCCTTCACCGCGCCCTCGCCGGAGGCGATCGAGCGCCTGCGCAAGGTCGGCGTTCGCTGGCTGTACGCCGATCATCGGGCCGGCAAGGTCTCCGCCGCGCTGCGCGAGTACGTCAGTCTCCGGCACGCCACCCTGGACGTGACGATCTACGAGATCACGTGAGGCCGACCGGGGTGGTGGAGACTCGGACGAAGGTTGTTCGCTAGTGTCATCCGATATGACCCGATCGATTCTGGTCGGCGGTGAGATGCTCAACTGGTCGGATCTGCACCCGATCGACGCCCGGCCGGCGGCCGGTGGAGCCGCCGCCGAAGCACTCCTCGCCGTCGCACTCCGGCCCGGCGACTCCGTGCTGGTCGCCGGACCGCACGAACTAGGACTGATCACCGACATCGCCGCGGGCGTCACCTCGGTCGACCTACTGGTCCGCTCCGCGCCGGACGCCGAGGAGATCGCCGAGCTGCTCGAGGGCACCAAGGGTCAGGTCATCTGCGGCTCGCTCGACCGCCTCTCGTCGGAGGACGTGTACGACGTCGTCGTCGCGCTGGACGGAATGGATCGGCTGGTCGGCCCGGACGCGGTGAAGCTGACCTGGTCCGACACCCTGGCCCGGCTACAGGCGCGGCTCGCTCCCTCGGGACGGCTGCTGCTCGGCGCGGCGAATCCCTTCGGCGTTGAGCGATTCCTCCAGCCCCCGATCTCCAGCGCACTCCCGCGCAACGAGGACTGGGCCCGCGATCTCGATGACACCGCGCCCGCCGGCCGCAGATCGCTTGTCAGCACACTGGAAGCAGCCGGTCTCGACATCAGCCGGACCTATGCGGTGTTCCCGTCACTGGTCGAGGCCGAGGTCGCTCTGACCTCGGTCGACCACCTCGGCGCCGTGACCGCCGCCAGGGCCGTTGCCAAGCGCAACTCAGGTCCGACGCTGATGGATCCCTACCGGCTGGTCGTCGACGCAGCCGCCGCAGACCTCGCCGTCGAGCTGGCACCGGCTTGGTACGTCGTCAGCGGCGATCTTCCCGACGTACTCCCGGCAACTGCAGTCCCTGTCGGCGCGGGCGTGCTGCTGGAAGAGCACCTGCTCGCCGCCCTGAAGGTCGACGACCAGGCGGTGGTGCGGCGGACGATCGCCGAGTACGTGAACTGGCTGGTCGCGCAGGATCACCCGACGGCCGCGATCGCCGCCCCGGACAACGTGATCCTCGACGGGACGTCCTACCGGCCGTTCGGTGATGGTGATCCGGTGGACGCACACGGCGAGGCACTGGTCGTCGCGCACCTGGCCCGCTTCGCCCGGCGCTCACTGGAAGCCGGCTCACGGCAACCATGGCCGGTCGGCGGTGATGTCCGCGAGCTGACGGCGCGGCTCGGGGCAATGGCCGGAATCACTGTGACAGGAGAGCTTTTGCCGTCGCCCGAGGTGGTGCGGCCGCTCGGCAGTGCCGAGCAGTTGGCCACGGTCGCGCGGCTCGCGGAGGAACTGGCGGAGGCGAACGCGCGGGCGATCCTCTTCGAGGGACAGCTGAGCGGGATCCGCCGGTCGCGGCCGTATCGGGTGGGGCACGCTGTTCTCAACCCGGCCCGGGTGATCGTCCGGCGAACGCGCCGCATCCTGCGGAAGGGGGTGCGCTGATGCACCATGCCAACCACTTCTACGGTCACGCGGACATCATGGCGTCGTACGCGGGACTCGCCAAGCCGCCGCGGATCTGGGGCTACCTCCAGCACGGCTGGAACATCCTCGACGGGTTCGCCCACGGGACCGCGTTCGCGCCGGGGATGCCGAAGTACGTCTGGTCCGACAGCGTCCGGCGGCGCGGCTGGTCGATGGGGCTGCGGAACTACTCGGTGATCGGCTCGGTCTGGCTGTATCTGCTGAAGGTGCAGCCGGAGCTGGCCACGCCGGCGAAAGGCGCCAAGGGCACCATCTTCTACCCGTTCCACGGCTGGGAGGGCCAGCACGTGCTCGGCGACCACGGCCGCATCGTTGCCTCGATCAACGAGCACGAGACCGGGCCGGTGACGGTCTGCCTGTACTGGAACGAGTACGAGAAACCCGCGATCCGCAACGTCTACAAGGACGCCGGGTTCCGCGTCATCACCCACGGCTACCGCGGCCTGCACTGGCGGCGGACCGACGCGAAGTTCCTGGTCAACCAGCTGCGCGAGCTCCGCAAACATCGGCGCGTCGCCTCCAACCGGCTCAGTACCGCCGTCCTGTACGGCGCCTCGCTCGGCCTGCAGCCCGGGGTCTACGGTGACCCGATGGTGCTGGAGAACGAACATCCCTCGTTCGGCGGGCAGGCCAGGATCAAACGGCTGTGGCCGGAGCTGGACCAGCCGTTCGTACCGCTCGACATCGCACGTGAGTTCACCGACGCCGAACTGGGCGTCGACCACCTCGCCTGCCCGGCCGAGATCCGGGAGTTGTTCCGGTGGAACTGAAGAGCCGCGCACACATCGAACAGAAGAAGCTCGGCGAGTAACGACGCGGCAGCCCGCCGCTACGGCATGATTTGCGGTGATGACCACCGATGATCCAGCACCGGAGCCGCGCCCGGCCCGGACACGCCGGATGCCGGCGCGAACGCGGCCCGCGCCAAGTCCTTCGGCGCCGTCGCGGCCGCGTACGACGCCGGCCGGCCGACGTTCCCCGCCGAGGCGCTGACCTGGATCCTCGGGCCGGGCCGGCTGCAGGTCCTCGACCTCGGCGCCGGCACCGGGAAGCTGGCCGCGGTCGCGGCCGCGCTCGGGCACGACGTGGTCGCGGTCGATCCGTCCGAAGAGATGCTGTCGGTGTGCCGTCGGCGGCCCGGGATCGACACGATGGTCGGCGCGGCCGAGTCGATCCCGCTCGCGCACGCCTCGGTCGACGCGGTGCTCGTCGGCCAGGCGTTCCACTGGTTCGACCACGCCCGCGCGCTGCCCGAGATCGCCCGGGTGCTGCGGCCCAACGGCGTCCTCGGCCTGCTCTGGAACGACGCCGACCGGGTGGTTCCCTGGGTCCGGCGGTTCGATCGCGCGATCAGGGGCGACGACTTCGGCGGCGACCAGTTCGACCCGATGCCGATCCTGCTGCAGTCGGACCTGTTCGCGCTGGTCGAGACCGCCCGGTTCCGGCACTGGCAGGACCTGAATCGTGCGGGCCTGCGGCAACTGGCCCTGTCGCATTCGCGGGTCGCCGTCCTGACCGAATCCCGCCGCGAGGCGGTACTGGACCAGATCGAGAACATCTACGACAACACCGCCCGGCCGCCGGAGCCGCTGCGGATGCCGTATTTCACCGACTGTTACCGGGCCCGGCCCAGTGACCTCGCGAACTACCGCCGTACCCTCGACGCCCCGATCGCGCCGCACCTCTGACTTCTCGCCGCCGCTGCGTTGAACGATGTGGGAGAAACGTTTTGGTTGCGGTAGGTCACAAACGCGCCACCAGGGGCTAACGTGCACGTGTTTGTGTCTGAGTACGAGGGGAACTCGAACTGATGGACGAGGATGTGGTACGCGAGCGGGACGCCCGCGCGTATGAGGCCGTCCACGAGGCGGCCGACTTCACCGAACTGAAGCGCCGCTACCGGAACTTCGTGGTGCCGTGGACCATCACGTTCATGGCCTGGTACCTGGCCTACGTCGCCTGTAACAACTGGGCCCGTGAGTTCATGGGCACCGAGGTGATCGGGAACGTCAACGTCGCACTGATCTTCGGTCTGCTGCAGTTCGTGTCGACCTTCGTGATCGCCGCGCTCTACGGCCGGTTCGCGAACCGGAGGCTGGATCCGCTGGCCAGCGGGCTGAACGCCAAGTACAAGAGGGAGCGCCGCCGGTGAACGTCCTGTCTGCGGTTCCCGCTCTGGTCCCGCTCGCCGATGCCGAGCCGGGCAACCGGGCGCTGACCATCTCGCTGTTCACCGCGGTCGTCGCCGTGACGCTGTACATCACCTGGTGGGCGTCCCGGCAGAACAAGAGCGCGGCCGACTACTACGCCGGCGGCCGGTCCTTCAGCGGCGCCCAGAACGGCTTCGCGGTGGCCGGTGACTACATGTCGGCGGCCTCCTTCCTCGGCATCTCCGGTTCGATCGCCCTCTACGGGTACGACGGCTTCCTCTACTCGATCGGGTTCCTGGTGGCCTGGCTGGTGGCGCTGCTGCTGATCGCCGAGCTGCTGCGGAACTCGGGCCGGTTCACCATGGCCGACCAGCTCGCGTTCCGGATGAAGCAGAAGCCGGTCCGGACCGCCGCCGCGACGTCCACGATCGTGGTGTCGATCTTCTACCTGCTGGCCCAGATGGTCGGCGCCGGTGCGCTGGTCGGGCTGTTGCTCGGCGTCAAGAGCGAGGGCCTGAAGGCGGGCGTGATCGTCCTGGTCGGCGCGCTGATGATCATCTACGTGACGGTCGGCGGGATGAAGGGCACCACCTGGGTGCAGATCGTCAAGGCCGTCCTGCTGATGGCCGGCACCATCGTGATCACCTTCCTGGTGCTGCTGAAGTTCGACTTCAACCTCTCCAAGCTGCTCGGCGAGGCCGCGGCCAACTCCGGCAAGGGCAAGGACTTCCTGCAGCCCGGGCTGCTGTACGGCAAGGACCTGGTCGGCCAGATCGACTTCCTGTCCCTCGGCCTCGCCCTCGTCCTCGGTACGGCCGGCCTGCCGCACATCCTGATCCGCTTCTACACCGTGCCGGACTCGCGGTCCGCGCGCCGGTCGGTGCAGTGGGCGATC
Source organism: uncultured Actinomycetota bacterium (assembly GCA_963748245.1). Classification (GTDB taxonomy): domain Bacteria; phylum Actinomycetota; class Actinomycetes; order Propionibacteriales; family Kribbellaceae; genus Kribbella. Next base: position 342,724 of record CAVVIA010000002.1, read on the forward strand.
GGCCTGATCGGGGCGTTCTACCTGATGACGCTGGCCCTCGGGTTCGGTGCCGCGGCGCTGCTGGACACCTCCAAGGGATCCGCGGTGGAGGTGTCGAAGGGCAACGTGGCGTCGCCGCTGCTGGCCGAGTCCGTCGGCGGCGGTGCCGGCTCGCTCGGCGGCTCGATCCTGCTCGCACTGATCGCCGCGGTCGCGTTCGCGACCATCCTCGCGGTGGTCGCCGGGTTGACGCTGACATCGGCCTCGTCGTTCGCGCACGACCTGTATGCGAACGTGATCGCCAAGGAGAAGCCGTCCGAGCAGGCCGAGCTGCGGGTGGCCCGGTTCGCCGCGGTCGGCATCGGCGCGATCTCGATCGGGCTGGCGATCCCGGCGCAGAAGCTGAACATCGCGTTCCTGGTCGCGCTGGCCTTCGCTGTCGCCGCGTCCGCGAACCTGCCGGCGTTGCTGTACAACCTGTTCTGGAAGCGGTTCAACACATCCGGCGCGGTGTGGAGCATCTACGGCGGCCTGATCTCGGCCGTCGTACTGGTCATCTTCTCGCCGGTCGTGTCGGGGACGCCCACCTCGATGATCCCCGATGCGGACTTCTCCTGGTTCCCGCTGTCGAACCCGGGCATCGTGTCGATCCCGCTCGGCTTCCTGTTCGGCGTCCTGGGCACCTACCTCGGGCGCGACCGGTCGAGTGAGGCGCGGTACAACGAACTCTCCGTCCGCTCGATGACGGGCGCCGGCGCCGAGGGGCCGGCCAAGCACTGACAGTTGTAGCTGAGGGTCGCGGCACCGGCGTACGTCGGTCCGCGACCCTCGCTGCGTCTAGCGCGCTCCGGCGACACCGCTGAGCCCTTCCGGCAACCACGCGTCACGAACCGTTGACGCTCGGGTTGCCGTGCCGTAACAATGAGCCAGCGTCGCGCAAGAAACTAGCAGAAGTAGAGCAAGTTCTGGACTCTCGTGCGACGGCTGATCCCTTGCGCCCTCACCCCGCCCACTTGGAGAGGCCATGAGAATCTCGTCCACGAAATGGCGGCTGCTCGCCGCCCTGCTGGCCGGCAGCCTGACGCTGTCGGCCGGCCCGATGCTCAGCTCGATACGGGGCAGCACAGCGACAGCCGCCGTACTGGCCGGACCCAACCTCGCCGCCGGCAAGAGCACGTCGGCCAGTAGCGCCACCCAGACCTACGTCGCGTCGAACGTGACCGACGGAAACCAGGGCACGTACTGGGAGAGCGCCAACAACGCGTTCCCGCAGTGGGTTCAGGTGGATCTCGGCTCGTCGGTCGCCACCAACCAGGTCGTGCTCAAGCTGCCGACCGCGAGCTGGGACGCACGTACCCAGACCCTCGCGGTCCAGGGCAGCACCGACGGCCAGAACTTCACCGACCTCTCCGCTTCCGCCGGCCGCGCGTTCAACCCGCCGAACAACACGGTCACGATCGACTACGGCACCGCGACCACGCGGTTCGTCCGGATCCGGGTCACCGCGAACACCGGCTGGCCCGCCGGGCAACTGTCCGAGCTCGAGGTCTACGGACCGGCGACCGGTGACACCCAGGCTCCGACCGCGCCGGGCAACCTGGCCTTCACCGAGCCGGCCGCCGGTCAGATCCGGCTCACCTGGACCGCGTCGACCGACAACGTCGGCGTCACCGGCTACGACGTCTATGCCAACGGCCAGCTGCGGACCAGCCTGGCCGGCAACGTCCTCACCTACACCGACAACCAGCCGGCCAGCGCGACGGTCTCGTACTTCGTCCGCGCAAAGGATGCGGCAGGCAACCAGTCGGCGAACAGCAACACCGTGACCCGGAACGGCAGCTCGGGACCGGGCAGCAACCTGGCCCTCGGCAAGCCGATCACCGCCTCCGGGTTCGTGCACACCTTCGTCGCGACCAACGCCAACGACGACGACGTCACGACGTACTGGGAAGGCAACGCCAACCCGGCCACGCTGACCACGCAGCTCGGCTCGAACGCGGATCTCAGTTCGATCGTGATCAAGCTCAACCCGGACTCGGCCTGGGGTGCGCGGACACAGACGTTCTCGATCCTGGGCCGGGAGCAGAGCGGTTCCGGGTTCACCACGATCGTGCCGAGTGCGTCGTACACCTTCAGCCCGGCGAGCGGGAACAGCGTGACGATCCCGGTCAGCGCGCGCGGCGGCCGACGTACGGCTGAACTTCACCGCCAACACCGGCGCGCCCGGCCGGGCAGGTCGCCGAGTTCCAGGTGATCGGCGTGCCGGCGCCGAACCCGGACCTCACCCTGTCCAGCGTCTCGTGGACTCCGGCGTCGCCCGGTCGAGACCGACACGATCACGCTGTCCGGCCACGGTCGCGCAACGCCGGCACGGCGGCGCTCCGCGGCGACCGACGTGAACTTCTACCTCGGCGACGACCAAGGTCGGCACGGCGGCCGTCGGCGCACTCGCGGCCGGCGCCTCGGCCACGGTCACGCGCGGACGATCGGCGCGCGGGACGCAGGCAGCTACGCGCTGAGCGCAAAGGTCGACGAGGCGAACGCCGTCATCGAGCAGAACGACGCGAACAACACCTACACGAACGCCGTCGGCCCGCTGGTCGTCACGCCGGTCGCCAGCTCCGACCTGGTCGCCGCGGCGGTCAGCTGGTCGCCGGGCAACCCGGCGGCCGGGCAACACCGTCACCTTCTCGGTCGCACTGCAGGAACCAGGGCACGCGTCGCCTCGGCAGCCGGCGCGCACGGCATCACGCTGACGATCCTCAACGGCAGCTCGGCCGTGGTCGCACGCTGACCGGCTCGTACACCGGCGCGATCGCCGCCGGCGCGACCACGTCCGCGGTCAACCTCGGCACCTGGACGGCGGCCAACGGCCGGTACACCGTGCGCGTCGTGCTCGCCGACGACGCCAACGAACTGCCGGTCAAGCAGGACGAACAACACCAGCGAGCGGCCGTTCTTCGTCGGCCGCGGCGCGAACATGCCGTACGACACGTACGAGGCCGAGGACGGCCTCGACCGGCGGCGGCGCGGTCGTGGTCGGCCCGAACCGGACCATCGGCGACCTCGCCGGTGAGGCGTCCGGCCGCCGGGCGGTCACGCTGAACTCGACCGGCTCCTACGTCGAGTTGACCACCCGGGCCCGCACCAACACCCTCGTCACCCGGTTCTCCATCCCGGACTCCGCCGGTGGCGGCGGGATCAGCTCGACCGTCAACGTCTACGTCAACGGCACGCTTCCACAAGGCGCTGCCGCTGACCTCGCGGTACGCCTGGCTGTACGGCGACGGAGGCGAGCCGAGCAACTCGCCCGGCTCCGGACGGCCGCGGCACATCTACGACGAGGCCAACATCATGCTCGACGCGACGGTCCCGGCGGGCAGCGAAGATCAGGCTGCAGAAGGACGCCGGCGAACAGCACGCACGTACGCGATCGACTTCATCAACACCGAGCAGGTCGCGCCGATCGCCAACCCGGACCCGGCGCAGTACGTGGCGCCGACCGGGCTTCACGCATCAGGACGTGCAGAACGCGCTGGACCAGGTGCGGCAGGACACCAGGCAAGCTGCGGGCGTCTACCTGCCGCCTGGTGACTACCAGACGTCCAACGAAGTTCCAGGTGTACGGCAAGGCGGTCCGGGTGGTCGGCGCCGGGCCTTGGTACACCCGGTTCCACGCACCGGCGACGCAGGACAACACCGACGTCGGCTTCCGCGCCGAGGCGTCGGCCAACGGGTCGTCGTTCACCGGGCTTCGCGTACTTCGGCAACTACACGTCCCGGATCGACGGGCCGGGCAAGGTGTTCGACTTCTCCAACGTCGCGAACATGACCATCGACAACATCTGGGTCGAGCACATGGTCTGCCTGTACTGGGGCGCGAACACCGACAACATCGACGATCAAGAACTCGCGGATCCGGAACATGTTCGCCGACGGCATCAACATGACCAACGGCAGCACCGACAACCTGGTCAGCAACAACGACGCCCGGGCCACCGGTGACGACAGCTTCGCGCTGTTCAACGCCATCGACGCCGGCGGCGGCGAGGTCCGCGACAACGTCTTCGAGAACCTCTCCGCGACGCTGACCTGGCGGGCGGCCGGGTTCGCGGTCTACGGCGGCTACGAACAACGTGTTCCGCAACATCTACATCGCGGACACGCTCGTCTACTCCGGGCATCACGATCAGCTCGCTCGACTTCGGCTATCCCGATGAACGGCTTCGGCGCCGACCCCGCCGACCCGGTTCGAGAACATCTCGCTCGTCCGCTCCGGTGGCCACTTCTGGGGCAACCAGGCATTCCCCGCCATCTGTGGATCTATCTCCGCGTCGAAGGTCTTCCAGGGCATCCGGGTGACCGATCTGGACATCGTCGATCCGACGTACTCCGGAATCATGTTCCAGACCAACTACGTCGGCGGTCAGCCGCTGTTCCCGGTCGCGGACACGATCTTCACCAACATCACCATCAGCGGCGCCAAGAAGAGCGGTGACGCCTTCGACGCCAAGTCCGGCTACGGCATCTGGGCCAACGAGCTGCCCGAACCAGGCGAAGGCCCCGCCAGCGGCACCGCCACCTTCAACAACCTGACCCTGACCAACAACCACACCGACATCCAGAACACCACCACAACCTTCACCCTGACCCGCAACTAACCTCACCCCGGGGGCCGCCAGAGCATCCTCCAGGCGGCCCCCGGCCAAGGGCGCAGACCGGGCTGGTCCACCCCCGGAGGGCTACCCGACCCCGCTTCCAGAAACTCCTGTCCCCGGCATTCGCGGCCGGGCACCACCTCGACACGCAGGATCCTGAAGACATCCACGTACTCGCCCAACAGTTGTCAGCAACGGTTAGGCTCCACCACTATGGCGGACCTGATTCCTCTCACCAAGGTCACCGATCGTCAGGGGACCGCTGGGCGAAGCGATTGCCCGCCATGATGGACAGCCGGACCGTCGAGCCGCCGTTCGCACCAACCGTCCCGATGACGGACGGGTCTGGCAGGTCTACCGGGCCACCGTTCGTGGGTGCACTCGTCTGGCTGCTCCCCGCGCTGACCGTGTACTGGGTACTGGCAGGCACGGGGGTGACGGACGGCGACATCCTCCGCTACTCGGCCTACTTCACGGGCTGTGTGGTTCTCCCCGGAGTGTTGCTGCTGCGAGCTTTCGCGCCGGGCCGGCGGACCTGGCCGGAGGACGTGGGCATCGGCATCGTCGTGGGGCTCTCCTACGAGTTGCCGGGGTGGGCGTTGTTCACGGCCGCTGGGATGCAGCAGTGGTTGGTGGTGTGGCCTGCGGCGGTGCTGGTCGTCTTCGCCGCGGTACCGCGGTTACGGCGTTGCTGGCGGGCACGGGACGCGCCGCGGCTGCCGCTCGCCTGGGGCGCCACGCTGTCGCTGCTCCTCTCGGCGACGTTGCTGATGTACTACGGCACCACGGTCAGCGCCTCGCCGGTCCCCGAGAACGGCGGCAACTACTACCAGGACCTGCTCTGGCACCTGAGCATCGTGCACGAGCTGGGCCGCTCCGTCCCGCCGCAGATTCCGCAGGTGGCGGGCGAGACGATGCAGTACCACTGGTTCGCCGACGCACACCTGGCGTCGGCCGCAGAGATCTCCGGAGTCGACCCCCGGCTCGTGCTGTTCAGGCTGTGGTTCGCCCCGATCATCATCGGGCTCGTCCTCGCGGTGGCCGCACTCGCGCGCCAGGTCAGCGGTGTCTGGTGGACCGCCCCGTTCGCGGTCGCGCTGACGACGGTCGTCCAGCGGGTCGCAATCTGGGAGTACGTCGGCGGCGTCGGGTCCTCACCACTCGTTTTCCTGAGCCCGTCGCAGTCCTTCGGGACGGCGGTCAGCGTCGGAGCCGCGGCGCTGCTGCTCGGCGCCTTGTACCGCGGTGCCCCGAGACGCTCCTGGGTGATCGTGATGCTGGTCGTCTGCGTATCCGCCGGCTCCAAGCCCACTTCTGTGCCGCTCCTGCTGGGCGGGACCGGCCTGGCGGCGTTGTTCCTGCTGGTGCGGAACAGGCGCATCCCCTGGCCGACCGTCGGCTTCGGCGTCGCACTGGTGGGTGTGATGGTGGCGTCGATGCTGACTGTCGCGGGCAGCACCGCAGGTACTCCGTTGCGCTTGTTCGGGGTCTTGCGGGCTTTGCCGGGATACACCGCTGTGACCGGTCTCACCGGCGCTCCGGCGCCGGGTGGATGGATCACCGAAGGGCTCCGTCACGCCGACCAGCAGACGCTGACCTGGGCGATCGCGATCCTGGTGTCCGTGGTGGTGAGCAGAGCGGTGGTGGCCGTGGCATTCCTTGGTCTCGTACAGCGCCGGACGCGTACCGATCCGGTGCAGTGGTGGCTGGTCGGCACGCTCATCGCCTCCATGCTCGGGTTCCTGGTCGTCGACCATCCGGGCTTTGGTCAGTTCTACTTCCTCGGCGGCGCGCTGCCCTTCGCCGCCGTCGCCGCGGGATACGTGATCCACGGCGCGGTCACCGGACGCCGCCGCGTGGCCCGCCGGGTCATCATCGCCGGTGGCCTGCTGGCCGGTGCGGCGCTCGCTCTGGCAATCCGGGCGTTCGGCAACATCGACTCCCGGCCTGTCTCCCCGGCGGAGATCACGCGGGCGGTGGCCGAGCCGATGCTGTGGCTCGCGGCGGTACTCGTGGCCGGGCTGCTCGGCTGGCTCGTTCTCCGCGCCGTCCGTCCGCAGGTCCGTGGCCTCGGCCTGGCGCTGCTGATGTGCGTCGCGGTCGGCCTCGCCCTGCCCAGCCGGCCCTGGTCGGACTGGCGCAACGCGGCGGACGGGATCACCAGGGAGGGCGGGCAGAGCCCGGTCCCGGCGGTTCCGTTGTACACCACGGACGAGATCCAAGCCGCGCTGTGGCTGGAGCGCAACGCTGGACGATACGACGTGGTCGTGACGAACACCGCATGCCAGTCGCGCCAACGACCTGGTCCGGTCTGCGACGCGCGTGGCTACCTGGTCAGCGGTGTCGGCGGTCACCGAACGCTGATGGAGGGCTGGGCCTACACCCAGCAGTCGCTGGCCAACCAGGGCGAACGGAACGTCGGCTACAGCCTGCTGCCATCGCCCTGGCCCGACCGGGTAGAGCTGACGACGAAGGCACTCACGGCGCCGACGCCTGAGGTGCTGGAGACCCTGCGCCGCGATTACGGCGTCCGCTGGGTCTTCGCGGACACGCGAAAAGGCAGCGTCGCCGAGCGCACTCTCGACCGGCTCGCCGACCGGAGGTATACCCGAGGGCAGGTCATCGTCTACGAGCTGAGGGACTGAGCGAGTTCGTTGACTTAGCGGGTCGAGACACCCAGCATGGGTATCTCCCCGACCGAGGAGATCCCCATGGAGGGTGTGAAAGGCGTTCTCAGGCATGTGCCTGCCTACGTCCTGCTGCAGCGCATCGTCGGCGCCGACCGCTTGCGATACCGCTGCATCGAGGAGATCCGGCCAGGTGAAACCGTCCTGGACGTCGGCTGCGGCCCTGCGTACTACTTCCCGCGTCTGCCCCAGCCGGTGAAATACCACGGGTTCGACACAGATGCGCCGTACATCGACTGGGCCAAGGAGCGCTTCGGCGGTGAGAACGCCAGCTTCCATTGCGGCAACTTCGACGAAGCCGCTGCCCGATCGCTGCCGCCGATCGACGTGGTGCTGCTGCTCGGGCTGCTGCACCACCTGTCGGACGAGCAGTGCACACAGCTGCTCAACCTGGCCGCGAGCGTGCTGAGTCCCGGCGGCCGGGTGATCAGCCTCGACACCTGCTTCGAGCCGACCCAGGGCCGGATCTCGCGGTGGATGTCGGCGAACGACCGCGGCGAGTACGTCCGGGAGCCGCCGGCGTTCGAGAAGCTCGCCCTGCAGTCCTTCGGCCAGGTCGAGGGCAAGGTCATCGATGATGCCACCCATGTTCCAGCGAGCTACTGGATGATGAGGATGACGGCGCCGAATTGACCCTGGGCCGAATAAGGCCCTGGCCTGTCAGTGCCGGTCCGCTAGAGGTCGTCGGCGATGCGGAACAAGACCGCACCGGCTCGCAGGACGAGGTCGCGGTCCGCGTCGTCGAGACGGCGCAGGAGTTTGCTGAGTTCTTCGGCGGCCTGCCGGCCCGACGCCTCAACCATCTCCGCGCCGGCGTCGGTCAGCACGACCGCGGTCGCCCGCCCGTCGACCGGGTCCTGCTCGCGGCGGACCAGGCCCGCCTCCTCCAGGCCGGCGACAGTCGTCGTCGCGGTCGGCTGGGAGCACGGCACGCGGGTCGCGATCTCACCGATCCGGATCGGCTGCTCGTCGGCGATCAGCATGAGCGCAAGGAACTGCGTCGGGTGCAGCGCGGAGGTGGTCCGGCTCCGGCGCAGGTGCCGGACGATCCGGTGCATACCCACCAGGAGTTGCAGGGTCTCCTGAGCCATCGCGATCACCTCCGCATGAAGGCGCCATACTGGCACATCCTGCGCGCACAGGTCAGGTCAGGACCTCAGAGCTGTACGGCGGCCACGCCGAGCGCGAACGCGAGTCCGGTGAGCCCCAGCATCGTGGTCGCGAGGACGACGAGTCGTCGCTGCAAGGCGGGCAATTCCGCCGACGTGGCGAACACCCGGCGCGGCCAGTGCCGCCAGGAGACGTACCAGAAGATCGCGGATGCGCCGAGCAGCAACAGGCCTTTGACCGCGTGGATCCACCAGTGCTCGCGCTCGACCAGCAACAGGAGCAGACCGCTGAGCGCGATCGCCGCGATCAGCCCGACCACCTTCCAACGGTTGCCCGAGGCAATCACCGTGGTCAGCCCCTCGCGGCCCTCCTGGTCCGGGCCGAAGAACTTCTTCAGCTTCGGCTGCACCACGAACAGCGAGTAGGCCATCCCACCCACCCAGGCCGCCGCCAGCCCCGCATGCACGATCGCCACGACAACGGTCATGCGCCGAAGCCTAGACGCGCACTGGATCAGCCCGTACGACGTGATGTCGTACGGGCTGGTCCGGGAACGGGTGGGTCAGTCCTCGTCGGCCTTGCCGGCGGCGAGGTTGGTCCTGATCAGGTCCATGACGGTCGAGTCGGCGAGGGTGGTGACGTCACCCACCTCGCGGTTCTCGGCCACGTCGCGGAGCAGGCGGCGCATGATCTTGCCGGAGCGGGTCTTCGGGAGCTCGGCGACGACCATGATCTGGCGCGGCTTGGCGATCGGGCCGATCTCCTTGGCGACGTGGTTGCGCAGTTCCTGGACCACGTCCGGGCCGCCGTCGCCGGCCTCCGAGCGGAGGATGACGAAGGCGGCGATCGCCTGACCGGTGGTCGGGTCGGACGCGCCGACGACCGCGGCCTCGGCGACCTTCGGGTGCGAGACCAGCGCGGACTCGATCTCGGTGGTGGACAGGCGGTGGCCGGACACGTTCATCACGTCGTCGACCCGGCCGAGCAGCCACAGGTCGCCGTCCTCGTCCTTCTTGGCACCGTCGCCGGCGAAGTACACGCCCGGCCAGCGGGACCAGTAGGTGTCGACGAACCGCTGGTCGTCGCCCCACAGCGTGCGCAGCATCGACGGCCACGGCTTGGTGATGACGAGGTAGCCGCCGGAACCGTCCGGCACCGGCTCGCCCGCGTCGTCGACGACGTCCACGCTGACGCCCGGGATCGCCTTCATCGCGGCACCCGGCTTGCCCGCGGTCACCCCGGGCAGCGGCGAGATCATGTGCATCCCGGTCTCGGTCTGCCACCAGGTGTCGACCACCGGCGCGTTGTTGCCGCCGATGTTCTCGCGGTACCAGATGTAGGCCTCCGGGTTGATCGGCTCACCGACCGACCCGATCACCCGCAGCGAGGACAGGTCGAACTTCGCCGGGATGTCCGCGCCCCACTTCATGAAGGTCCGGATCGCGGTCGGCGCGCAGTACAGGATGGAGACCTTGTACTTCTGCACGATCTCCCACCAGCGGCCCTGGTGCGGGGTGTCCGGGGTGCCTTCGTACAGCACGGAGGTGGTCGCGTTCGCCAGGGCGCCGTACACGATGTAGCTGTGGCCGGTGACCCAGCCGATGTCGGCGGCGGTCCAGTAGACGTCGGTGTCGGCCTTGAGGTCGAAGACGGCCCACTGCGTGTACGCCGTACCCACGAGGTAGCCGCCGGTCGTGTGCAGGATGCCCTTCGGCTTGCCCGTGCTGCCGGACGTGTACATGACGTACAGCGGGTGCTCGGCGTCGAACGCCTCAGGCGTGTGCTCGGCCGACTGCTTGCCGACGAAGTCCTCCCACCACAGGTCGCGGTTCTCGGCCATCGCGGTCTCCTGGCCGGTGCGCTTCACCACGAGCACGTTGCGCACGTCCGGGCAGTCGACCAGCGCGGCGTCGACGGCCGGCTTCAGCGCGGCCGGGGCGCCTCGGCGGTAGCCGCCGTCGGAAGTGATCACGACGCGGGCGTCGCAGTCCAGGATCCGGCCCTTCAGCGCGTCCGCGGAGAAGCCTCCGAAGACGACCGTGTGCGGGGCGCCGATCCGGGCGCAGGCGAGCATGGCGACCACGGTCTCGGGGATCATCGGCATGTAGATCGCGACCACGTCACCGGCCTGGACGTTCAGCTCGAGCAGCGCGTTGGCCGCCTTGCTGACCTCGTCCTTGAGCTGGGCGTAGGTGATCTCGCGGGTGTCGCCGGGCTCGCCCTCGAAGTAGTACGCGACCTTGTCGCCGAGGCCGTTCTCGACATGCCGGTCGACACAGTTGTACGCCGCGTTCAGCTTGCCGTCGGCGTACCACTTGGCGAACGGCGGGTTGCTCCAGTCCAGCGTCTCGGTCGGCTCGGTCGCCCAGGTCAGACGCTTGGCCTGCTCGGCCCAGAACCCCTCGAAGTCGGCGGCAGCGGCGTCGTAGGCGTCGGCCTTCACGTTCGCGTTCGCGGCGAGGTCGGCCGGCGGCTCGAACCGGCGCTCCTCGTGCATGAGGTTCGACAGGGCCTCGGACTGAGCACCGGCCTGGGCGGCTTCGGACTGGGGTGACTCTGCATTCGTCACGTCGCGGACTCCTCCTCGCTAGCTTCGGCGCGCTGGAGCGCCCGGTCACCTTTCTACCAATGCGGCCCCCGGCACGGAACCGCCGTATCGCCCAGCAGCACCCGATCTGCGCTCAACCGATCGGATTTTCAGCCGAACGGCAGGTTTTCACGCCTACGGCGGAACCGATCGGGCCGATCGCGCATCGGTAGAGGTGTGAACGCGATGCAGACTCCCCAGCAGCCGGTCGAGACGGCGGACGGTTCCCCGCGGAAGATCTCCCGGGCCGCCCGGCGGCGTGTCCACGCCCGCGAGCACCGCGTCCGTCGTACCCAGAAAGCCGCGCGGGCTCAGCTGCCGGTCTGGTGATGGGCGAGCAGCCGGCCGAGGAGGGTGGTCAGGCGGGCGCGCTCGGCAGGCGTGAGCGGCGCGAAGATCTCGTCCTGGGCCTGCTGCACCAGGGCTGTGAGGCGTTTGTGCTGGCGGCGGCCTGACGCGGTCAGGGTGATGATGTTGCGGCGGCCGTCGGCCGGGTCCGGGGTGCGTTCGACGTACCCGTCGGCGGCAAGCTCGTTGAGGGCGGCAACCACATCGCTGCGGTCGATGCCGGTGTGGCGGCCGAGGGTCGCCTGACTGGCCGGGCCGAACTCGACCAGGGTCGCGAGCAGGCGGAAGTGGTACATCCGGGCGCCGCCGGCGGCGAAGGCCTCACCGACGATCCGCCCGGCGTGCGCCGCGCTCTGGGTCAGCAACCAACTCGGCGTCTGCAACAACACACTCGGCGTCTGCTCGTCCACAGCTCCGAGTCTAGCGTTGGCGGCACCTACGATTCACGGGCATCGAGGAGCTCGTCCCAGTGATCCGAGGCCCATTCGCACATCAGCCGCATCGGTTCGAGCAGGCTGCGGCCGAGGTCGGTGAGCTCGTAGGTGACGCGTCGTACCGGCTCGTCGTACTGCGTCCGTAGTACGAAGCCGTCGCGCTCCAGCGTGCGCAGCGACTGGGTCAGCACCTTGGGCGACACGCGGGCCAACGGCACCCGCAGCTCGGAGAACCTCCGCGGACCGTCCTCGAGGCACGCGATCACCAGCGCGGCCCACTTGTCCCCGCCGATCCGGAACGGCAGCAACGTCGACGGGCAGATCTCCTCGAACATGTCCGCCCGCAGCGCCTCCACGCCTGTCACGGTACCCAATCGGTAACTACGTCGCCTCCTACGGTCGCGTCATCAGCGAATCCACGGAGGTTGTGATGGGCAAGATTCTGGTCATCGGCGCACGCGGACGAGCCGGCCGGGCCGCCGTCGACGAAGCACGGTCCCGCGGCCACGACGTGACACCGGTCGCCCGTACGACGGACGGCGCGCCGGGGCTGGTCGCGGGAGATGTGACGGACGCCGGGCGGATCGCCGAACTCGCCGCCGGTCATGACGCGGTGATCGCCGCCGTGTACGACGGCGGGACCGACCCGACCGTGTTCTTCCCGAAGGCGGCTCAGGCCCTGGTCGACGGCCTGCGGGACGGCCGCCGTCTGATCTGGGTCGGCCTGGCGTCCAACCTGCCCGGCGAGGACGGCACTCCGCTGATGGACTCGCCCGGCTATCCACAGGAGTACCGGTCGTTCTTCCTGGCTCATCAGGCCGCTCTCGACACCTTCGCCGCCTCCACCCTCGACTGGGTGTCGCTCGCCCCGGCCGGCGACTTCAACCACGCCGACCCTTCTCGCACCGGCAGCTATCGCCTCGGGCCTGGTGATGTCACCGCTCTGACCTCGTACGCCGACTTCGCCATCGCGCTCCTGGACGAGTTCGACCGTCCTAAGCACCATCGTGAGGCACTCGGAGTGGTCTAGCCGGGTTTCTGGGGGTCGCGCGGCCGGTACCGGTAGGTTCGGGCGCATGGCTGGGGCTGAGGAGTTCATGCGGCGGGCGTTGGAGATTGCGGCGCGGGCCGCGGAGACACAAGGCGACGCGATCGCGCGGGCGGCCGAGTTGGTGGTGGATGCTCGCGTGTTCTGGGTGTTCGGGACCGGACACAGTCACGTGATCGCGGAGGAGCTGTACGGGCGGGCCGGCGGGCTGGCCGATGTGCGGGCGGTGCTCGAACCCGGGTTGATGCTGCACGAGGGGTTGCTGAAGAGCTCGCTACTGGAGCGGTTGACCGGCCTGGCCGACGTACTGCTGCAGACCAATGACATCGGCCCGGGCGACGTCGTACTGATCGTCTCGAACTCGGGGCGGAACGCCGTACCGGTGGAGTTCGCCATCGGGGCTCGGGCCAAGGGGGCGAAGGTGGTGGCGCTGACGTCGCTGGCACACAGTACGGCGGTGAGCTCGAGGGCTCCGGGTGGTCAACGGCTGTTCGAGGTGGCCGACGTGGTGCTCGACAACTGCGGCGAACCGGGCGATGCACTGATCGAGGTCGACGGGAGCCCGGAGCGGACGGGGGCGACGTCGACGCTGGTGGGCGCGATGCTGGTGCAGGCCCTCACTGTGGAGATCGTCACCCGACTAGCCGCCCGCGGCGAAACCCCAAACGTCCTACGCAGCCTGAACGTGTAGGTGGATCTGCCCCACGCGGGCTATCGCTCAGTCGTCGATTTGGGTCGATTCCGGCCGGATTTTCGAGCCATGATCGACAACTCGGCGATGCAGCCTGACGATCGGCACGGCTTGCTGGGCGCCGAGGGCCGGCCGAGTAGTCGATCGCGGGCGACGAAGGAGTGACCGCGCAGCACGCGTGGGGAGGACCCCAGGTCCTACGTCGCGCGGTAGGCGACGGTGATGTCGTAGCGGTCGGAGCGGTAGACGGAGCGGCCGAACTCGATGACTTCGTCGGAGGCGGTTCGGGGGGCTGAGGTGATGATCAGGCAGGGGGTGGTCGAGTCGATCTCGAGGAGTTCGGCGTCGACCGGGTCCGGTGGGGCGGCGACGATCGAGGCGGAGACCATGCCGAGGGTGACGCCCCAGCGCGACGACAGTTCGCCGTACAGGGAGTTCTCGCCGAAGTCGACGTCCTCGAGACCCGGGTAGCGGTGCAGTGACAGTGCGGTGCGCTCGACCGCCATCGGCTCGCCGTCGGCGGTGCGCAGGCGGATCAGGTGCAGCACCGGGGTGCCGACCGGCTCCTCCAGCTCGCGGGCCAGGTCCTCGTCGGCGGTGCCGATGCGGTGCTCGAGCACCTTGGCGCCGGGCTTGATCCCGCGGTTGATCATGTCCTGGCTGAACGACGAGGCGAGCATCCGGGACGGGCGCGGCTCGGCCACGAAGGTGCCGCCGCCGGGGCGACGGGCGGCCAAGCCCTCGGCCACCACCCGGTCCACCTCCTGGCGCACCGTCATCCGGGCCACGCCGAAGCGCTCGGCGAGGACGCGCTCGGACGGCAGCACGGTGCCGACCGCCAGCGAACGGGTGAGCTTCTCCAGAATCTCGCGGATCTGGTCACCCTTCGGCCGATCGGTCCGAAGCTCCGTGGGGAGTTCGGCGAGGTCGCCGGGGTTGTTCCTTGGGCGGGCCATGAGGTCAGTATCCCTGGGAATGTGCCCGGCAAACCGGTTGCCGGGGATACGCGAGCCGGGGCGTGCTCCTGATCGTTCGGTTGTGCGGCTGTTCGCGACACCGCTGTCGCGGACGACCTTGTCAGCCAGACTGTAACGTCCGCTCCCGGTTCACGGCCAGTGACGGGGCGGACTGGGCGATTCCGGGGCGGGGGTAGTTTCAACGCTATGAGCCCTGGAAGGACTCGTCCGAGACACGGAGCTGCGATGGTCGACGTACTGGTGCTCGACGTGAATGAGACGCTGTCGGATCTCGAGCCGATGCGGGAGCGGTTCGTCGCTGCCGGTCTGCCGGCGCACAGCCTGGACACGTGGTTCGCCTCGACCCTGCGGGACGGGTTCGCGCTTTCCACGGCCGGGGCGTACGCCGAGTTCCGCACGGTCGGCGCGGATGTGCTGGCGGCTCAACTCTCGGCCGCGGGCGTCGAGCCCTCCGAGGAGACCGTCGGCGGCGTCCTGTCGGGAATGACCCAGCTGTCGCTGCACCCCGACGTCGAGCCCGGTCTGCGCCGGTTGCACGAGGCCGGGCTCCGCATCGTCACGCTGACCAACGGCTCGGTGGCGATGTCCGAGCGCATGTTCACCGAGGGCGGGATCATGCCGCTGCTCGAGCACCGGCTCGACGTCGGTGCGCCCCAGCGGTGGAAGCCGCATCCGGCCGCCTACCAGCACGCCGCCGACGCGTGCGGCGTCCCGCTGGACCGGATGGCGCTGGTAGCGGTGCATCCGTGGGACATCGACGGTGCGCGCCGGGCCGGCCTCCAGGGCTACTACCTCGACCGGCGCGGCACGCCGTACCCGAAGGCCTTCCTGGAGCCTGATCTGGTCGCACCGGATCTGCTCGGTCTGGCGGACGTCCTTCAGGCGAAGGCGAAGTAACGCACCCAGAGGTACGGCGCGGCGACGGCGATCGTGATCGCGGTCATCACCACGCCCTTGCGGGTGAACTCCCAGAAGCTGATCGGGTGTCCGGCCCGCAGCGCGAGGCCGATCACGACCACGTTGGCACTCGCCCCGACCGCGGTCGCGTTGCCGCCGAAGTCGGCGCCGATCGCGAGCGCCCACCAGAGCGCCTCCGCCTGGGCCGGGTCCGGGATGCCCTTGGTGAGTTCGAGCACGACCGGGCTCATCGTCGCGACGTACGGGATGTTGTCGATGATGCCGGACAAGATGGCGCTGACGACCAGGATCAGCATGGCCGCGAGCAGCGCCCGCCCTTCGGTGACCTTGCCGATCTGCTCGGCCAGGTCGCCGATCACCCCGGTCTTCACCAGCGCGCCGACCATGATGAACAGACCGGCGAAGAACAGCAGGGTCTGCCACTCGACGCTCGCCATGTAGTACCGGGTCGGCACTTTCGAGATGAGCACGAGGATGCCCGCGCCGAGCAGTGCGACGATCGACGGCTCGATGTGCAGCGCCGAGTGGCCGACGAAGCCGACGAAGACCAGCAGCAGGACGGCCCCGCACTTGATCAGCAGCGAACGGTCCTCGATGGCCTCCCGTTCGTTCAGCCGCATCACGCCGTCGACCCGCTCCGGATCGACCGCGAAGGACCCCTTGAACAACCACGGCAGTACGAGCGTGAACACGATCATCACAATCACCACCAGCGGCGCCATGTGCACCAGGAAGTCGTTGAAGCTCAGCCCGGAGCGGCTGGCGATGATGATGTTCGGCGGGTCGCCGATCAGAGTGGCCGCGCCGCCGATGTTCGAGGCCATCACCTCGGCGATCAGGAACGGGATCGGGCTGATGCCGAGCCGGTCGCAGACCAGCAGCGTGACCGGCGCGATCAGCAGCACCGTGGTCACGTTGTCGAGGAACGCCGACGCGATCGCGGTCATCAGCGTCAGCAGGATCATCACCCGCAGCGGCGATCCCTTGGCCCGTTTGGCGGCCCAGATCGCGATGTACTCGAACACGCCGGTACGACGGAGTACGCCGACGATCACCATCATCCCGAAGAGCAGGAAGATGACGTTCCAGTCGACGCCGGTCTCGGCCGAGTAGAACGCGTGCTCGGAGTCCATCACTCCGAGGGCGAGCAGCACACCCGCACCGCCGAGCGCGGCGAGCAGCTTGTGCGTCCACTCGGTCGCGATCAGGACGTACGCGAAGACGAAGACGACGATCGCGATGACCGTCATCCGGCGGTCCCGCCGGACGTCAGTGCGGAGTGATGGCCAGCTCCAGCAGGCGGGAGGCGGTGATCGCGCCGACGATCCGGCGGTCCCGGACGACGACCACCAGCGGGCAGCGGAGCCGGGCCATGATCGCGGCGATCTCCAGGATGGTGTCGTCGTGGTTGACCACCGGGATCTCGGCCGGCTCGTCCGGCAGCAGCTTGCGCACGCTCACGCCGGCCAGCTTGTCCGCGACCCGGTCGGCCAGCGACTCGTCGATCACCCGCGCCAGCGACGGGTCGTCCTGCACGTAGCTCGGCACCAGGAAGCGCACCACCTGCGACGCCGGGAGTACGGCGTACGGCGTGCCGTCGGGTCGGGTCACGATCAGTCCGGGCAGCCGCCGGGTCGCCAGCAGCTCGACCGCTTGCCGGGCGTCGTCGTCCAGGCTGACCACCGGGAAGTCCTCGGCCATCTGCTCTCCGTGCACGCCTGCAGGGTACGCCTGGATCAGCGGACCGGGTGATGTCTCTCACAGGGCTCTGACGGAGCACGGCGCCTCCCGGGATCGGCTGCGAGGCTCGCACCCGGCTGGGTACGAGCATGCCGACCAGACTTCCCGGCGCACCGGGCCCCACCCTGCCGCATCGAGCCCAGCGCAAGCAAACGCCAACCGATAGGATGGCGCCCGATGGATTCGCCGCCCCGACGGGTGGCGCGGTGTGCCGGGAAGCCTGGTCGGCGTTGTGTCCGAACGACCCCTAACGAAGGGCCGCCGACCATGGGCCAGCCACCGCGGATCAGGCAGAAGAAGCGTGCGTTCCCCCGGGTTCTGGGCCCGGAGCGGGCGTTCCTGGCCGACACGCTGCGGGCCGAGACGACCGGTGGTCTGCTGTTGCTGGCCGCCGCGGTGGTCGCGCTGGTCTGGGCCAACTCGCCGTGGCAGGACGCCTATCACCACCTCAGCGACACCGAGATCGGGCCGCTGACCGTCGAGGCGTGGGCCTCCGACGGCGCGCTCACGCTGTTCTTCTACCTGGCCGGGGTCGAGCTGAAGCGCGAGTTCGTGGTGGGCACGCTGTCGCGGCTCAGCGAGGCGGTCGTCCCGGTGGTCGCGGCCGTCGCCGGAATGGTGCTCCCGGCAATCATCTACCTGGTCGTGAACCTTGCCGCCGACAACGGCCGGACGCAGGGCTGGGCGGTGCCGACGGCAACGGACATCGCGTTCGCACTCGCTGTCCTGGCGATCGTCGGCTCATCGCTGCCCGGTGCGCTGCGCGCGTTCCTGCTGACGTTGGCGGTGGTCGACGACTTCGGCGCGATCCTGGTCATCGCGGTGTTCTTCTCGCACGGGTTCCACCTCGTCTGGCTGCTGGCCGCCGCCGCACTGATCGCGGTCTGGTACCTGCTGCAGCGGCGCCGGATCCGGACACCGTTCCTGTACGTTCCGGTCGCGATCGGCGCGTGGTGGTTCATGCACGAGTCGGGGATCCACGCCACCATCGCCGGGGTCGCCCTCGGACTGGCCACCCGGGTGGTCGCGGATCCGGGCGAGGAACACGCACCGGCCGAGCGGATCGAGCACCGGCTCCGGCCGTGGTCCGCGGGTGTCGCCGTACCGTTCTTCGCGCTGTTCGCGGCCGGGGTGACGGTGGGTGGTGGCGCCGTCCGGGAGATGCTGACCGACCCGGTCGCGATCGGGATCGTCGCGGGGCTGCTGTTCGGCAAGGTGCTCGGGGTGTTCGGCGGCTCGTGGCTGACCGCGCGGTTCACCCGGGCCGAGCTGAACTCCGACCTGGCCTGGCGGGACGTGGCGGCCGTGTCGGTGCTGGCCGGGATCGGGTTCACGGTCGCGCTGCTGATCGCCCAGCTGGCCTTCGCGACGATGCCGCCCAGGTCGAGCGGGCCAAGGCCGCCGTACTGGTCGCGTCGTTGCTGGCCGCTCTGATCGCGGCACTGTTGCTGTCCCGGCGCAATCGCGAGTACGCCGACTGACGTTCTCGCGCCGGGGTACCCGTACTTGGGTGGTGTCGGCGGTAGTGTCATAGGTCGGAGCGGGTGGAAGGAGTGCCATGTCGATGGGGCCGAACGGGAGTGAGCCCACGGTCGGGCAACTCGTCGCGAACGCCAGCAAGGACCTGTCCAATCTGGTCCGCAGCGAGCTCGAGCTGGCGAAGACCGAACTGAAGAAGACCGCGGTGACGGCCGGGACCGGTGCCGGCATGTTCGGCGCCGCCGCGTTCCTGGCCCTGCTGGCGATCGTCCTGCTGTCCATCGCCGCGGCCTACGGACTCACCGCGGCCGGTCTGCACCCGGCGGTGGCTTTCCTGATCGTTGCTGTCGTCTACTTGTTGATCGGCGTGGTGCTGGTCCTGCTCGGCAAGCGGACGCTCGGCAACGCGAAGGGTCCGCAGCGCGCGATCGAGACCTCCAAGGAGTCGGTCGAGGCGCTGAAGGCGATCGGCAAGGACGCCGTGGAGATCGAACCGGGCGTGCGGCGCTGAGCCCGGCGGGTGTCGTCGACCTGCTGGTCGACGGGCCCTGGTCGCACTCCCTGGTGGCGGCCAACGGGGCACGGTTCCATGTCGCGGAGTGCGGGCCGGCGGACGGTCCGCTGGTGCTCTTCCTGCACGGTTTCCCCGAGTTCTGGTGGGCCTGGCGCCACCAGCTGCCGGTCGTCGCCGCAGCCGGCTATCGCGCTGTCGCGATGGACCTGCGCGGGTACGGCGCCAGCGACAAGACCCCTCGTGGATACGACCCCTACACCGCGGCTGCGGACGTCTCCGGCGTGATCCGTTCGCTCGGCGCCACCGATGCGGTGGTCGTCGGGCATGGCTGGGGCGGCTTCATCGGCTGGTCGGCCGCCGTACTCACACCACGACAGGTCCGCGGACTGGCGGCCGTCTCCGCGCCGCACCCGTTGCTGCTGGCCCGATCCGGGCAGACGAAGGCGCTGACCCACACCGCGTGGTTCCAGCTGCCGGTCCTCCCGGAGCGCCGCTTGCTCGCGCACGACGGCGCCCACATCGAGCGGCTCCTCCGCGACTGGTCCGCGCCCGGCGGGACGTTCCCCGACGCCGAGTCGTCCCGCCGCTACCGGGCCGCGCTGCAGGTCTGGCCGGCTCCGCACTGTGCTCTCGAGTACCACCGCTGGTTCGCCCGGTCCCGGCTGCGCCCCGACGGTCGCAAGTACTCAGCCAGGATGCGTACGCCGGTCGCCGTACCTGTGCTGCAGATCTACGGAGCCCAGGACCGCGCGGTGTCCCCGACCGCGGTGACCCCTCCGCACCTGGTCACGGCACCACTCCGCCACGAACTCCTCACCCCGGCCGGCCACTTCCCCCACGAAGAGACCCCCGACCTGTTCAACACCCAGCTCGTGGACTGGCTGACTGCCTGATCTGAGCGCACTCCCCGGTAAACACCTTCGCGGGGCTCACCACGCCGGTCACTGTCCAGGTCTCGCCGACCTTCTCGACCCGGTAGGTCTCCGAGTCACCGGACGAGCAGTTGAAGCCGATGGTCGCGGTGACCTGCTTCTGGTCGCCGGCGTCGACGACATCGCCGACCGAGACCTCCGCGACCGAGCGGTTCTTGCACGACGCCGCGGTCCCGACCGAGCCGGGCCACTGCAGCGGGGCGACCTTGGCGACCAGCTCCGTCATCCGCAGCTTCTGCGGTTCCGAGAACTCTGGGCCTTTGCGGACGTGGTCGAGCCCGACGTCGGAGAGCTCCAGTCCGATCAGCGCCTGCCAGCCGTCCTTGGGCTCGTGCTTCTGCGCGATCGTCGCGATCGCGGCGGCCCAGACGTCGGCGTCCGGAGAAGCGTTCCCGTTTTCGGAAGCATTCGCCACACCAGCAGTCGCCGCCGGAGAATCCGGATCCGCGCCGCCGTCGCGGTTGACGCCGTACAGGATGCTGCCGAGGACGACGAGGACCGCCGCCGCGGCGAGCAGGACCGGGGCGGCCGGGCGCCGTCGCTTGGTTGCCTGCGGCAAGCTGTCGAGCAGTTCCTCCTTGTCCGCAAAGGTTTCGCGGAGCAGCCGCTCGAGCTCTTCGTCTGTCAGCCTGGCCATCTCAGTGCTCCTCCTCGGCGGGCAGATTGTTGCGTAGTGTCGCCAGCCCGCGGGCGGCATTGGACCTGACCGTGGCGGGCGCACACCCCAGTACGGCGGCGATCTCGTCGTCGGGCAGGTCTTCGTAGTACCGGAGCACCAGTACGGCGCGTTGCTGGCGCGGCAGCTTCGCCAGTAACCGCCAGGTGGCGTCACGTTGGGCCTGCCGGGTCCCGATGTCCTCGGCGGACGGCCGGTCGGCCGGCTCGGCGACCGGCAGTTCCCCGTTCTTCAGCAGGCGGCGCCAGCTGAGGAACTCGTTGAGCACCATCGTCCGCAGGTAGGCCTCGGGGTTGTCGAGCGCCTTGATCCGGTCCCACTTGCGGTGTGCCCGGGCGAACACCGTCTGGACCAGGTCCTCCGCGCTGTGCACCCCACCGGTCAGCATCAGGCCGAGCCGCAGCAGCCGCCGCTCGGTCGACACCACCAGTTCGTCGAACGACAACGTCCGCCCCGTCCCACTCGTCGTCACCGTCACACAACTACAACGCGGCGGCCGTCCGATTCTGCTGCATCACGTGCAGGTTTGGGTGGAGACTTCCTGGGTCGCTGTGGCGCCTTCCTTGGCGTCGTCGGAGACCTGCTCGGCGGTGAGCACGTAGCCGGTGCGGTTGTCTTCGACCGAGGCGGCGAACACCACGCCGTACACGGTGCCCTTGTTGGACAGCAGCGGGCCGCCGGAGTTGCCGGGGCGGACCGAGGCCCAGATCGAGAACGCCTCCCGGGTGACCGTCTTGTCACCGTAGATGTCGGGGCCGCGGAGCCGCTCCTCGGACCGGATCCGGGCCGGCTCGGAGTCGAACGGGCCGTTCTCCGGGTAGCCGAGGACGACGGCCGGGTCGTCCGCCTTACCGGTGTAGTCGAAGCTCAGCGGCTTGGTGGTCAGCTTGGGGACGTACAGCACCGCGACGTCGACCTCGGGGTCGAACACCACCACGGACGCCTCGTACGACTGCCCGTCGACCTCGACCTGCGGTGAGCCGACGCCGGCGACCACGTGCGCGTTCGTCATCACCCGCTGCGGTGCGTAGACGAACCCGCTGCCCTCGAGACCGCGCGAACAGTTGGCCACGCCGGTGATCTTGGCGATCCGGCTGTACGCCGAACGGACCGCGGGCTGCCGGGCGATCTCGCCGTCCGGCGGCTGGGTCTCGCGGATCCGCTCCGGCACGAACGGATCGAGGAAGCGTGGGAACAGATCGGTGTTGACCACGTCGTTGAACGCCTGCAGCGCCTGGTCGGCCCGCTGGGGCAGCACCTGGTCGACCTTCGCCAGCACCTGCGAGCCGCGCACCGCGGAGGTCACGCTCGGGATCCGCGCACCGCTCACCGCGACGCCGAGCACCCAGGACACGATCAGCACCGACACCGCGGCCAGCGCGGCACCGCCGAGCGCGTCGACGGCCTTCACCGGGGTCCAGGAGATCTTGTTCCTGAGTCTGGATCCGAGGACGGCGCCGATCGTCCGGCCGATCGAGGCCAGGATGACCACCAGCACCAGCGCCGCGAACGACACCGAGACGCTCGGCGAGAAGTTGTCCAGCGCCCGGGGCACGACCCAGACACCGACCGCGGCACCGCCGAGCAGGCCGAGGGTGGCGCAGGCGCCCAGCACGAAGCCCTCGATGTACCCCGAGATCGCCACCAGCGCGGTGATGATCAGCAGTGCGTAGTCGAGCTTGCTCACTCCACACCCTCCGACTGGACCCCTTGCGCCTGGCCGAGGTCGTGCTCGATGGCGGTCAGCCGCCGCACGTCCTCCGGCCGCCGTCCCTCGCTCCGCCAGGCCGCCTCGACCAGTCGGTCGGGCAACGGTACGACGACCGAGGGGTCCCAGTCGCGCGACCATCCACCAAGGACCAGCAATTTGTCCAGCAGTCCGGCGGTGAAACCCCAGATGTAGAGCTCACCGATGGTGAAAGCCGGCCCGGTGAATCCGGACGGGTGCAGGCAGCTGATCCGGTTCGCCGGGTCCGCCAGCGCGCGCACGGACACGGTGTGGACCGACGCGACCTCGGCCGGGTCGACCACGGCCACCGGGGACGGCTCCCGCCACCACGCCAGCACCGGCGACACACCGAAGTTGCTCACCGGCACCCACAAGGCCGGCCAGACCGCGAACGGCACGATCCCGGCCGGGTCGACGCCGGTCTCCTCCTCGGCCTCCCGCAGCGCGGTCCGCACCAGGCCCTCGTCACCGGTCCCGTCCTCCGGATCGACACCGCCGCCCGGGAACGCCATCTGCCCGGCATGCCGGCGCAACGTCCAGGCCCGCTCGGTGAGCAGCACCTCCGGACCGTCGTTGCCATCAGCAAGCAAGATCAGGACGGCGGACTTGCGCACGGACGGATCGTCGGGCGGCAGGAACCTGGACAACTCGCTCGGGTCCACCTCCTCGGACGCCTTCGCCAACGGCTTCAGCCAGTCCGGGATCTCCGCACTTTCCAACCTCACAGCGTCACTCCCAGTTTCTCCTGCACCAACTGATCGAGCTGCTGCTGCGAGGTCAGGACGCCGCGGTGCACATGGACCACCGCGCCGTCCTTGTCGATGAACGCGGTCAACGGCGGGCCGGCGACCTTCAGCGCCCGCTGGATCGCCTTGTCCGCATCGACCAGATGCGGATAGGCCAGCCCTTCGTCGGTCGCGAACTTCGCCGCGAGCTCCGGGCGCGGATCGGCGTAGTCGATCCCCAGCATCTGCACCTTGCCTGTTTTCGCCAGCTCGGCCAGGTACGGCGCTTCGTCGCGGCACGGACCGCACCACTGGGCCCAGACATTGACGACCAGCGGACCGCGCAGGTCCGCGAGCCGGATGTCGGGACCGTCACCGAGGCACGGCAGGGTGATGTCCGGGAGTGCGTTGCTGACCGGAGGCTTCGAGGGGGTCGACGGGCAGGCGGCCAACTGGTCCGCGCCGGCGACCGCGCTGCTCGAGGGTTGCTTCGGGGAACCGCCGGCCTGCTCGGGTCCGGCTTGCTCGGGTCCGCACGCGGCTGCGCCGGTCAGAGCGACCAGACCGGCGATCAGGCACAGCGCCGTACGGGATCCGAGCTTGTGGTTCACGCCGGGACCTTCACCAGCTTCGCGGCGACCTCGGGGTCGGTCGGGCCGGCGCCGTACGACGGGCACCACTGGGCCACCGGGCAGGCGCCGCAGGCGGGTTTCTTGGCGTGGCAGCGACGCCGGCCGTGGAAGATCAGCCGGTGCGACAGCATCGTCCAGTCCTTCTTCGGGAACAGGGCACCGATGATGTGCTCGACCTTGACCGGGTCCTCCTCGGTGGTCCAGCCGAACCGGCGGACCAGGCGGCCGAAGTGGGTGTCGACGGTGATGCCGGGCACTCCGAAGGCGTTGCCGAGCACCACGTTGGCCGTCTTGCGGCCGGTGCCGGGCAGTTTCACCAGCTCCGACAGCTTGCCGGGGACGACACCGTCGTAGTCGTCGACCAGAGCCTGGCCGAGTTTCATCACACTGTTGGTCTTGGCCCGGAAGAAGCCGGTCGGCTTGAGGATGGCCTCCATCTCGTCCCGGTCGGCCTCCGCGTAGGCCAGGGCCGTCGGGTACCTGGCGAACAGGGTCGGGGTCACCTTGTTCACCATCACGTCGGTGGTCTGGGCCGAGAGGATCGTGGCCACCAGCAACTCGAGCGGGTTGGTGAAGTCCAGCTCGCAGTGAGCGTCCGGATACGTCTCGGTCAGCACCCGGTGCATCTTGCGGGCCCGGCGGACCAGCTGAGCGGGAGTCTCGTCGGTATAGACCGGGGCCTTGCGGGGCAGCTTCAGGGGCGGCTCCGCGACACGCTGGAATGGCATGGAGGCAAGCCTACGTGGCGGTGCCGACACCCGAGGGGCTACGGTTTTGGGGCAACCGGGTGGTAACGGCCCGGTGCCGGGCGAGGCCGGACCCCGTCCGTAAGTCGTGGTCGAAGGTCCTAGGAGGCCCAAGTGGATGCCGCAGTGCTCCGACAGGCACCGCTGTTCAGTCAGCTCGACGACGAGGCGGCCGAAGCGCTGGCCTCCTCGATGACCGAGAACCGGCTGCGCCGCGGCCAGGTCCTGTTCCACGAGGGCGACTCCGGCGACCGGCTGTTCGTCGTGGTCGAGGGCAAGGTCAAGCTGGGCCGTACCTCCGCCGACGGCCGGGAGAACCTGATCGCCGTCCTCGGCCCGGGCCAGATGTTCGGCGAGCTGTCGCTGTTCGACCCGGGTCCGCGGTCCGCGACCGTGACCGCGGTCACCGACGCCTCGATGATGTCGCTGACCCACGACGAGCTGCTCCGCTGGCTGGCCGGCCGCCCCGAGGTGGCCCGCGGCCTGCTGCTCCAGCTCGCCTCCCGCCTGCGCAAGGTCTCCGACATCGTCGCCGACCTGGTGTTCTCCGACGTACCGGGCCGCGTCGCCAAGGCCCTGCTCGACCTGGCCAGCCGCTTCGGCCGCACCGCCGACGACGGCGTCCACGTGCACCACGACCTGACCCAGGAGGAGCTGGCCCAACTCGTCGGCGCCTCCCGCGAGACGGTCAACAAGGCCCTGGCCGACTTCGCCTCCCGCGGCTGGGTCCGCCTCGAGCCCCGCTCCGTCGTACTCCTCGACGTAGACCGCCTCCAACGCCGCGCCCGCTAACCCCGCCCTCCGCCCGCTCCGCCGCCGCCCCCGCGACGTCTCAGGGGTCAACCCCTGAGCTGGTGGGTTAGCCCCTCGAAATCTGGCTGCCAAACCCACCAGCTGAGAGGTTGACCCCTCAGTTGGTGGGGTCGTGCGCGGCGCTCGGTGCGAGGTGCTCAGGCGGTACGGCGGGAGCGGGCGAACGAGGCCTGGATGCGGGCAGCGGTCCGGCCCGGGCGGTCCAGGTCGGACCACGTTGTCCGGACGACGGCGAGCCCGATTCCGCGCAGTCGATCCTCCCGAAGCTTCTCCCGGATCAGCACTTCCCCGGACGCTCCGGCGTACTTCGTCATCCCGTCGAACTCGACGACGGTCTCGTACTCGGGGAACGCGAAGTCCACTCTGCCGATGAACCCGTCCCGGTCGTGGTACGTGACCTGCGGCTCCGGTGCGGGCAGGCCATGGTTGTGCATGAGCACACGGAGGCGCGATTCGCCGACTGACTCCGTGCGGCCGTCGGCCAAGCTCATCGCGGCGCGAGCGGTAGCACTTCCTGGCCAGAACTCGGTGCGCCGTTGCAGCCTGAGCAGCTCTTCCGCCTCGATCGCGTGATCGCGCATCGCTGCATCCGCGACGACCACAGCGGCCTCGAACGACGTCGTACAGGCTGTTTCGAGCAGGGCACGGGGCAACGATGTCACGGTCAGAGCCTCGACCCGGGTGAGATCGTCGTCCGTCACCTTGCCGCGGTGGTACCGGACCCCGGAGACCGGCCCGCTGTGCCTCCGTCCGTCCAGCCGGCTGAGGTGCACCTCCGACAGGTCGAGTCCCCACTGCGGGAGCCCCTGCAGGACGAGGGACGACTGATGGCTGACGGCAACGGCTCCCGGGCGCATCGCATTCATCACCGCGAACACCGAGCGCCGATGCCGGACCAGGTCCCTGTCCCACGGCGCGAGGTGGCTCAGGTCGACTGCTTCGGCGTACTGGCCGTACCGCACCCGCTCCCATCTCCGGCTCCGGACCCGGTCCCGAATCCCCTGCGGCGTGTACCCACAGGCCAGCGCCTGCGCCCGGCTGAAGACGCCGCCTTGCCTCGCCGCGACCACCGTCAACATCGGATTCACCCGACAAGGATCGTCAATCTCACCCGCCCAGGCCCGCGCAATTGCCCCAGCCTGTGGACAACCCGATTCCCCATCTGAGGGGTCAACCGTCCAGGTTGTGGGTTGCACCGCGAGAATCCGGGTCCGCAACCCACCATCCGCGGGGTTGACCCCTGAGACGTACGGCGGGGGCGCCGCTAGCGGTTGAGGTAGTCCAGTTGGGCGTGGACTGAGCGTTCGGCTGCGGGCCAGAGGGTGGGGTCGACGTCGGCGTAGACGTGTTCGACGATGGCTTGCGGGGTGGTGTGGCCGGCCGCTACGGCTGCGCGGACCTGGTCCAGGCGTTCGCGGCGGTGGTCGAGGTAGTAGGTGAGGACGTCGGTCGGGTCCTCGATGACCGGGCCGTGGCCGGGCAGAAGGCGGTCGACGCCGGCTGCGGAGTTGGCGAAGGCCAGCAGATGTTCCAGGGAGTCGAGGTAGGGCCCGAGAGCACCGTCCGGGTGGGCTACCACCGAGGTGCCGCGGCCCAGGACGGTGTCGCCGGTCAGGAGCGAGCCGTCCTGCGGCAGCCAGAAGCAGACCGAGTCCAGCGTGTGGCCCGGAGTCGGGAGGACCTCGACCCGGAGGCCGTCGACGGTGACGACATCGCCTTCGGAAAGGCCGTGGGCGTGGTCGGTCGGGATCCGGAACGCCGGATCCACCGCACGGACCCCGCAACCGGCCTGGTTCGCGAACCAGGCGGCCCCTTCGGAGTGGTCCGGGTGCTTGTGCGTGAGCAGTACGACGGCCACGTCGGCGGCCGCGTCCAGGACCGTGCGGAGGTGGTCCTCCAGCATCGGTCCGGGGTCGACGACCACCGACCGGCCGGCTCCCGGCGCCCGCAGGATCCAGGTGTTCGTCCCGTCCAGCGTCATCAGCCCGGGGTTGTCGGCGCGCACCAGGGTGGCGTACTCCGTGACGGCACTCATGTGGTCTCCAGATAGGCCTGGTCGCCGTCCACTCGCACAGTGGGCTGGACCGGCCGGATCTCGCGTTCGCCGGCGGCGGTGAGGACCGCGGCCACGTCGCCGTACGGCGTGAGGTCGCGGCAGCAGACGTACGTCGGGGGAAGCATCAGCAACTCGCCCGCCTCGACCGCCGCGACGGCGTCCGCCGGGTGCATCCAGGCGACCTGGTCGGACTCGCTGGTCACGTCGCGGGTGACCTGGCCGGCCGGGAGCGCGGCGACGAAGAAGCGGGTGTCGTACCGCCGGGGCTCGAACTCGGGGGTGATCCAGTGTGCCCAGGCACCGAGCAGATCGGCCCGCACCACGAGCCCACGTCGATGCAGGAAGTCGGCGAACCGCAACTCCCCCGCCTCCAGCGCCACCCGGTCCGCTTCCCAGTCGTCACCGGTCGTGTCACCGACCACCGACGTCGCCGACGGCCCCGCGAGCAGTACGCCGGACTCCTCGAACGTCTCCCGTACGGCGGCCGCCACGTGAGCGGCCGCGGATTCGGCCGAGCAACCCATCCGATCGGCGAACCAGTCAGCGGAGGGACCGGCCCACGAGTCTGCGACCGAGGCGTCGCCGGGATCCACCCGACCGCCCGGGAAAACGGTCATCCCGGCCGCGAACGCCATCGTCCGCTGCCGCCGGAGCAGGTAGACCTCCGGTCCGGCAGCGGTGTCACGCAGCAGGATCACCGTCGACGCGGGCCGCGGCTCGACCGGTGTCCGGCCTTCCCGGACGTGGTCGAGCGCGGCCTCGGCCATCCGGCCGGACAGCAACTCAGAGTTCAGGTCCCGCACGGTACGGTCAGCCGACCTCGACGATCAGTTCGACCTCGACCGGAGCGTCGAGCGGCAGCACCGGGACGCCGACCGCGCTGCGGGCGTGCTGACCGGCCGCTCCGAACACCTGACCGAACAGCTCCGAGGCGCCGTTGGCCACCTGCGGCTGCCCGGTGAAGTCCGGCGTGGAGGCGATGAACGCGACCGCCTTGACGATCCGTTTCACGTTCGCCAGGTCGCCGATCTCGGCCTTGACCGCGGCCAGCGCGTTCAGCGCGCACTGCTGGGCGCACTCGCTCGCGACCTCGGCACTGACAGCGCCACCGACCTTGCCGGTGGCGATCAGGGTGCCGTCGCGCAGCGGCAGCTGGCCGGACGTGTAGACGAGGTTCCCGGTCCGCACCGAGGGCACGTACGCGGCGACCGGCTTGGCCACCTCGGGCAGCTTCAGGCCGAGCTCGGCGAGCTTCTCCTCGGGGTGGCTCATTTGTCCTCGATCTCCCGCTTGAAGTAGGCGACCAGGTTCTCGGGGTTGAGGCCCGGGACGACCTGGACCAGCTCCCAGCCGTCCTGGCCGAAGTTGTCCAGGATCTCCTTGGTCGAGTGGACCAGCAGAGGCGCGGTGAAGTACTCGAACTTCTTCATGAGGTGGACTCTAACGGGCGCCTGTGGGGGTGTGCTGTGGGCCACGTCCTACGCTGGACCGTATGGCGAGGCTGCATGTGGTCACCGGTAAGGGGGGCACCGGGAAAACGACTGTTGCGGCTGCCATGGCACTCTCACTGGCCGAGCAGGGCAAGCGGGTCCTGCTCGTCGAGGTCGAGGGGCGGCAGGGCCTGGCCCAGCTGTTCGACGTACCGCCGCTGCCGTACGTCGAGCGCCGGATCGCGCAAGGTCCGGGCGGCGGCGACGTGTTCGCGCTGGCCGTGGACGCCGAGGCCGCGCTGCTGGAGTACCTGGACATGTACTACCACCTCGGCCGGGCCGGGAAAGCGCTCGACAAGGTGGGTGCGATCGACTTCGTCACCACGATCGCACCGGGGCTGCGCGACGTCCTGCTGACCGGGAAGGTCTACGAGGCGACCCGGCGGAAGGCGCACGGGCGGCTCGCGTACGACGCGGTCGTGCTGGACGCACCGCCGACCGGGCGGATCGCGCCGTTCCTGAACGTGAACCACGAGGTCGCCGACCTGGCCAAGGTCGGACCGATCCGGAACCAGGCGGACGCGATCATGGGCATGCTGCGCTCCGACGTGACCCGGATCCACCTGGTCACGCTGCTCGAGGAGATGCCGGTCCAGGAGACCCTCGACGCGGTCGAGCACCTGGAGGCACTGGACCTGCGGATCGGGTCGATCGTGGTGAACATGGTCCGCAACAGCCCGCTCGACGACGACGCGCTCGCCCTTGCGGTGAAGGAGAAACTGCCCACCGCCGAGATCACCAAAGGCCTGCGGGCGGCCGGCATCACGGCCGGCAAGGTGCTCGTCGCGACGCTGGCCGCGGAGGCCCGCGACCATGCCGTCCGGGTCGGGCTGGAACGCGAGAACCGCGACCGGATAGATGCCCTGGGCAAGAAGGTGACCCAGCTGCCGTTGCTGCCGGAGGGAATCGACCAAGGCGCCCTCTTCGACCTGGCCGAGGAGCTGCGCGCGTGAGTGTCATGGATCTGGACGCTCTGATCGACGATCCGGGCACGCGCATCATCGTGACGTGTGGCGCGGGTGGGGTCGGTAAGACGACCACGGCGGCGGCGCTGGGTCTGCGGGCCGCCGAGCGGGGGCGGAAGGTCGTCGTACTGACCATCGATCCGGCCCGGCGGCTGGCGCAGGCGCTCGGGCTGACCGAGTTGGACAACACCCCGCGGGCCGTGGCCGAGGTGAGCGCGACGAACGGCGGCCGGCTGGACGCGATGATGCTGGACATGAAGCGGACCTTCGACGAGGTCGTGCTCACCCATGCGACACCGGAGAAGGCCGAGCAGATCCTGGCGAATCCCTTCTACCTGGCGCTGTCGTCGTCGTTCGCGGGCACGCAGGAGTACATGGCGATGGAGAAGCTCGGCCAGCTGCACAAGCAGGCCGAGCGGACCGGCGACTGGGACCTGATCGTCGTGGACACACCGCCGTCACGGTCCGCGCTCGACTTCCTGGACGCGCCCGAACGGCTGGCCTCACTGCTCGAGGGGCGGTTCCTGCGGATGCTGCTGGCGCCCGCGCGCGGGCCGTTCAAGCTGATGTCGGCCGGGGTGAGCATGGCGATGTCGGTGATGAACAAGGTGCTCGGTGCCCAGGTGCTGACCGACGTCCAGACGTTCGTGGCGGCCTTCGACACGTTGTTCGGCGGTTTCCGGCAGCGGGCCGAGCAGACGGTGGCGCTACTGCGTGAGCCCCACACGGCCTTCCTGGTGGTCGCTGCTCCCCAGAACGACGCGCTGCGGGAGGCGTCGTACTTCGCCGAGCGGTTGCGCGAGGAGGGCATGCCGCTGGCGGGCGTCGTCCTGAACCGGGTGACGAACACTCACGCTCCGGATCTGTCGGCGGAGCGCTCACTCGCCGCGGCGGAGCGGCTGGAGGAGGCGGAGAAGTCCCCGCTGGCGGCCGCCGTACTGCGGTTGCACGCCGACAAGATGCAGCAGGTGGTCGGCGACCACAAGCGGGCGGATCGGTTCCGCCGGGGGCACCGCGCGATCCCGACGGTCGAGGTGCCGGCGCTGGCCGACGACGTGCACGACCTGACCGGTCTACGCCAGATCGGCGACCTGCTGGCAGGCTGAGTTTCACCCTCAGCGAACGCCGGGAATGACCACGTCAGACCCATGGTTGAGCCTGTCAGACTCAATCTTTCGTAAGGGTGTGACAGCGTGACCGATACGTTGAATCTTCCTGTTCTGCCGCTGGACGACATCGTGGTCCTGCCGGGAATGGTCGTGCCGGTCCGACTGGCCGACAGCGAGGCCCGGGCGGCCATCGACGCCGCCCAGGCGTCCGGCCAGGACACAGGTGCTGCTGGTACCGCGGTTGGACGGGAAATATGCAAAGGCCGGGACGCTCGGTGAGATCGAGCAGATCGGCCGGTTGCCGGGCGGAGCCCAGGCAGCCGTCATCCGCGGTACGGCGCGGGTCCTCATCGGAGCCGGGACGACCGGTCCGGGTGCCGCCCTCTGGGTCGGCGCGACCGTACTGCACGAGATCACCGACGCCCGCTCGGCCGAGCTGGCGCGGGAGTACAAGACCCTGGTGACGTCGGTCCTGCAGCGCCGCGGCGCCTATCAGGTGATCGACTCGGTGAAGCAGGTGGACGACCCGGCGGAGCTGGCCGACCTGGCCGGCTACGCGTCGTACCTGACCACCGAGCAGAAGTCCTGGCTGGTCGAGAACGCGAACGTGACCGAGCGGCTGGAGAAGCTGATCGGCTGGGTCCGCGACCACCTGGCCGAGCTCGAGGTGTCCGAGACGATCCAGAAGGACGTCCAGGAGGGCATGGAGAAGCAGCAGCGGGAGTTCCTGCTGCGCCAGCAGATGGCCGCGATCCGCAAGGAACTGGCCGAGCTGGACGGCAAGGCCGAGTCCGAGGAGGAGGACTACCGGGCCCGCGTCGAGGCGGCCGACCTGCCCGAGCACGTGCAGAAGGCCGCGCTCGCGGAGGTCGACAAGCTGGAGCGGACCGCGGAGCAGTCCCCCGAGGTCGGCTGGATCCGGACCTGGCTGGACACCGTCCTGGAGCTGCCGTGGAACGAGCGGACCGAGGACAGCTACGACATCCGGGACGCCCGGGCCGTGCTGGACGCGGACCACGCCGGTCTGGACGACGTGAAGGAGCGCATCACCGAGTACCTGGCCGTACGGCGTCGCCGCGCGGACCGTGGTCTCGGAGTGGTCGGTGGACGCCGCAGTGGCGCCGTACTGGCCCTGGTCGGTCCTCCTGGTGTGGGTAAGACCTCGCTGGGCGAGTCAGTGGCCCGCGCGATGGGCCGGAAGTTCGTCCGGGTCGCACTGGGCGGTGTCCGGGACGAGGCCGAGATCCGCGGTCACCGGCGTACGTACGTCGGCGCGCTGCCGGGCCGGATCGTCCGGGCGATCACCGAGGCCGGGTCGATGAACCCGGTGGTGCTGCTCGACGAGATCGACAAGGTGGGTGCGGACTACCGGGGTGACCCGACGGCCGCCCTGCTGGAGGTGCTCGACCCGGCGCAGAACCACACCTTCCGGGACCACTACCTGGAGGTCGAGCTGGACCTGTCCGACGTGGTCTTCCTGGCCACGGCGAACGTGCTGGACTCCATCCCGGCGCCGTTGCTGGACCGGATGGAACTGGTGCAGCTGGACGGGTACACCGAGGACGAGAAGGTCGTCATCGCACGCGACCACCTGCTCCCGCGTCAGCTGGAGCGGGCGGGCCTGACGACGGACGAGGTGGCCGTCGACGACTCGGCACTGCGGTTGCTGGCCGGTGAGTACACGCGTGAGGCCGGCGTCCGGCAGCTGGAGCGGTCGATTGCCCGCGTCCTGCGGAAGGTGACCGCAAAGCTTGCCCTGGGCGACGACCTGGGCTCGCTGACGATCGGCTCGGGTGACCTGAAGGGCTACCTGGGCTCACCGAAGTTCACTCCGGAGTCCGGCGAGCGTACGGCGCTACCGGGTGTGGCGACGGGATTGGCGGTGACCGGTGCGGGTGGTGACGTGCTCTTCGTCGAGGCGTCGCTGGCCGACAAGGAGACCGGCCCGACCGGAGTCACGCTGACCGGACAGCTCGGTGACGTGATGAAGGAGTCGGCACAGATCGCCCTGTCGTACCTGCGCTCGCACGGCGCGGAGCTGGGGCTGCCGGTCGGCGACCTGGCCGAGCGGAACGCGCACATCCACGTTCCGGCCGGTGCGGTCCCGAAGGACGGGCCGTCGGCGGGTGTCACCATGACCACCGCGCTGGCGTCGCTGCTGTCCGGACGGCCGGTGCGCTCGGAGGTCGCGATGACCGGTGAGGTGTCGTTGACCGGACGGGTCCTCCCGATCGGTGGGGTGAAGCAGAAGCTGCTCGCCGCACACCGGGCCGGGTTGACCACGATCCTGATCCCGAAGCGGAACGAGCCGGATCTGGAGGACGTGCCGGAGTCCGTGCTGGCGGAGCTGACGGTTCACCCGGTCAGCGACGTCCGCGAGGTCCTCGACCTGGCGCTCGAGCCTGCCCAGGTCGACGCACACCAGTACGCCGCCTGATCGACGTACTGCTCGAGGGGCCGGACCACCCACTGGACGGGGTGGTCCGGCCCCTCCTCCTTTAGGACGAAATCTGCCGGGCACGATGGGTGCCGAGGGGTCGAAAACGGCCCTCCTGACGCGCGGATTCACGCTCAGGTTGACGTGACGTGCCTCACACTTTCGAATTCGGACTGTCACCACCATCCCGTACCCTCTATAACCATGCGCGTCAGGGAAAAGGACGACCGGGGAGTCGTCCAATCTGTGGTTCTGTTCCTCGGGGTGAGCGTGCTGTCGGGGGCGTTGGCCGCCGGTCTTGCCATCCCGTTCGCCGGTCTGGCCGGCTTCACCACCGAGAAGACCTCAGAGACCCTGCAAGACCTGCCACAACAGTTCGACGAGGTGCCGCTCAAGCAGAAGAGCACCATCCTGGCCGCCGACGGCAGTCTGATCGCCACCCTGGCCGAGCAGAACCGGGTGCCGGTCAAGCTCAGCCAGGTCGCGCCGATCATGCAGAAGGCGATGGTCGCGATCGAGGACGACCGGTTCTACGTGCACGGCGCGCTGGACCTCAAGGGCACCCTGCGCGCGCTGCTGCGGAACCAGTCCGAGGGCTCGGTGCAGCAGGGCGGTTCGAGCATCACCCAGCAGTACGTGAAGATGAGCCTGGTCGAGAAGGCGGACACGCCCGACGAGGTCGCGGCCGCGACGGCCGAGACGTACCAGCGCAAGGTCGCCGAGCTGCGCTACGCGATCGCGGTCGAGAAGCAGTACTCGAAGAACGAGATCCTGGAGAAGTACCTCAACCTGGCCAACTTCGGTGACGGCGCCTGGGGTATCGAGGCCGCCTCCCTGCACTACTTCCAGGTGCACGCGTCCCAGCTGACCCTGTCGCAGGCGGCGCTGCTGGCCGGACTGGTGAAGAACCCGACCGGCTACGACCCGACCAACAACATGAAGCGCGCCAAGGACCGCCGCGACGTGGTGATCCGGCGGATGCTCGAGCTCAAGGTCATCTCGCTCAGCCAGGCGAACGCCGCCCTGAAGACTCCGGTGATCGACCCGGCCAAGATCCGCCCGAACAAGCTCGGCTGCGCCAACTCGAAGTACCCGTTCTACTGCGAGTACGTCGTCGCGCAACTCAAGAAGAACAAGGCTTTCGGCAAGGACGAGACGACCGCCGGGAACTACCTCAAGACCGCCGGTCTCACCATCCGTACGTCGCTCGACCCGAAGATCCAGGCCGCTGCGCAGAAGTCGATCAACGAGCACTCGAAGTCGACCGACCAGGCGATCGCGGCGATCACCCTGGTCGAGCCGGGCACCGGCCTGGTGAAGGCGATGGTGCAGAACCGGAAGTACGGCAACAAGCGCGGCGAGACGTCGTACAACCTGAACGTCGAGAAGTCCTACGCCGGCGGATACGGCGGCTTCCAGAACGGCTCGACGATGAAGGCGTTCACGATCGCGGCCGCGATCCAGAAGGGCTTCCCGCTCAACTACAAGATCAACTCGCCGAACCAGATCGACCTGACCCGGAAGAAGTTCAGCACCTGCAGCGGCACGACCGAGTCGTTCGACTCCTACACCCCGAGCAACTCGACGACGAACGTCCCGGTGCCGACCATGATCGAGGCGGCGAAGAGGTCGACGAACACCTACTTCCTGCTGCTGTCCCAGCAGACCGGCCTGTGCCCGATCGCGAAGATCGCCTCCGCACTGGGGATGTACAACGCCCAGACCGGTCAGCCGCTGGACCAGGTGGTCTCGATGACGCTCGGCGTCGGCTACGTGACCCCTGTGCAGATGGCGAGCGCGTACGCCGCCTTCGCGGCCCGCGGCATGTACTGCAAGCCGTGGCTGGTCACCGCGATCAAGGGCCCGAGCGGCAGGGCGATCGCCGCTCCCGGCGCCGAGTGCAAGCAGGCGCTCGCTCCCGAGGTTGCCGACGGCGTCAACGCCGTACTGCACCAGGTGATGGAGACCGGCGGTACCGGCTCGAAGCTGAAGTTCGGCACGAGCGACCTGGCCGGCAAGACCGGAACGATCACGGACAACGAGGCTGTCTGGTACGCGGGCTACTCCAGCAAGCTGGCCGCCGCATCGGTCGTCGCCGACGCTTCGCTGCCCTACCGCAACCTGATCGGCCAGACGCTGGACGGTCAGAAGATGACCGACGCTTCCGGCTCCGGCACTGCTGGTCCGCTGTGGCAGACGGCGATGGAGGGCGCGCTGCGCTACTACCCGACGACGAAGTTCACCGCGCCGTCGGACAAGACCGTCCGGGGTGACGTGAAGGACCTGCCGTTCGTGAACGGGCTGAACCCCGAGGACGCCGCCAACAAGATCCGCCAGGCGGGCTTCCAGGTCGTGATCGCGCCCGGCACGGTGAACTCCGAGGAGACGGCCGGCACGGTCGCCTACACCACCCCGCGTCAGCGCGAGGGCGCACCCGAGGGCTCGACCGTCACCATCCACGTCTCCAACGGCAGCAAGAAGAACCAGCCGACCACCCCGGCCTCACCTCCGGCCAGCACCACCAAGCCCCCGAAACCGCCGACCACGATCAATCCCAACTGCCCGCCGTGGAACCCGAAGTATCCGAACTGCGGCGGTAGATAGCGCAAGGGCCTCGTCCACCTGGACGAGGCCCTTCGGTTGAGCGCTTCAGGCGCCGAGCTGGCGCTTTACCTCGGCGGAGACGACGGCGCCGTCGGCCTTGCCCTTGGTCTTGGGCTGGAGGGCGCCCATCACCTTGCCGATGCCGCGCGGGCCGAGCTCGGCCGCGCCGGTGGCGGCGATGGTCTCGGTGACCAGGGCGACGATCTCCTCCTCGGTGAGCTGCTCGGGCAGGTACTCGGCCAGGATGTCCGCCTCGGCCTGTTCCTTGTCGGCCAGCTCGGCGCGGCCGGCCTCGCGGTAGGCGGTGACGGACTCGCGGCGCTTCTTCGCCTCGGCGCTGAGCACGTCGACGACCTCGGCGTCGCTGAGCTCGCGGGCCTCCTTACCGGCCACCTCCGCCTTGGTCACCGCGGTGAGTGCCATCCGCAGGGTCGACTTGCGGATCTCGTCACGCGCCTTGAGGGCGGCGGTCATGTCGTCGTGCAGCCGCTGCTTCATACCGGAGTTGGACATACCAGAGATTGTGGCAGGCTGGTGAAATGAGTTTGAGCGGGCTTGCCACCACCACCCTCAAGGCCACTGCCGTCGTCGGCGCCGTGGGCGCCGCCTGCGTCGCGTACGCGGCCGGCATCGAGGTGCGCTGGTTCACACTGCGCCGGGTGACGGTCCCGGTGCTGCCGGAGGGCAGCACGCCGCTGAAGGTGCTGCATCTGTCCGACCTGCACCTGATGCCGACCCAGGAGCGCAAGATCAACTGGGTCAACGGCCTGGCCGCGCTCGAGCCCGACCTGATCGTGAACACCGGCGACAACCTGTCGCACGAGCGGGCGGTGCAGCCGCTGCTCCGGGCGTACGGCGACCTGCTCGACGTGCCGGGTGTGTTCGTGTTCGGCTCCAACGACTACTGGAAGCCGCACTTCAAGAACCCGGGCAAGTACCTGCTGCCGGCGCACAAGCAGCGGCACAAGCCGCACGGCCCGGACCTCCCGTACGAGGAGATGCGGCGCGCCTTCACCGGCGCCGGCTGGACCGACCTGAACAACGCGAAGGCGACGCTCAAGGTGAACGGGCTGCGACTGGACTTCGCCGGCACCGACGACCCGCACATCAAGCGGGATCGGTACGAGGAGGTCGCCGGCGAGATCGACCCCGGCGCCGACCTGTCGATCGGCGTGACGCACGCGCCGTACCAACGTGTCCTGAACGGTTTCGTCGGCGACGGGTATCCGCTGGTCCTGGCCGGCCACACCCACGGCGGCCAACTCTCGGTGCCTTTGTACGGCGCCCTGGTGACCAACTGCGACCTGGACACGTCGCGGGTGAAGGGCCTGTCCACCTGGGGCCACGACGGGCGCCAGGCGGCTCTGCACGTGTCCGCCGGACTCGGCACCTCGCCGTACGCGCCGGTCCGTTTCGCCTGCCGCCCGGAGGCGACGCTGCTCACCCTCGTCCCCCGGATTAACCCGATTTCGTCCCAGGCGTGGGCGCATGTAAGCTAACTCCGGCTTCGGGCTGTGGCGCAGCTTGGTAGCGCGCTTCGTTCGGGACGAAGAGGTCGCAGGTTCAAATCCTGTCAGCCCGACCAATCGAGGGCGGTGACTCCGGTCACCGCCCTCGTGCTGTTCCCACCCACCTACGCTGAAGTCATGCAGCGCGTGGATCTGGGTGAGGTCGACTACGAGGTCGCGGCCAAGGAGATGCGGGACTGGGTCGAGGAGCGGGTCGAGGGGACGGCCGGGGACCGGTTGTTCTTGTTGAGCCATCCGCCGGTGATCACGTACGGACCGCGGACGGTCGTTGCCGACCTCCCTGCGGAAACGGCCGGGATTCCGGCGGTGGCGGTGGATCGGGGCGGGTTCGCGACGTACCACGGGCCGGGGCAACTGGTCGGGTATCTCGTCATCGACCTGAAGCAGCGCGGCCCGGTGGACATCGTGCGCTGGGTGGAGAACGCGCTGATCGAGGCGCTCGGGTCGCTCGGCTTTCCGCTGGTACGACGGGACACGCCGAAGGGTGCGAGCAGTCTGGTCGGCGTGTGGACCGAGGACGGCCGCAAGCTGTGCTCGATCGGGATGCGGATCCGGCGCGGCGTGACCAGTCACGGGTTCTCGGTGAACGTCGATCCGGACATGTCGGTGTTTCACACGTTCACGAGTTGCGGCCTCCACGACGTCACGATGGTCTCGCTGGCCGAGCTCGCGGCCGAGCGTGGTGTCCCGGCTCCGGCAGATTCCGACGTACGGGATGCGATCGCACGATCGCTTGGCGCTGTCTGAGTCGGTAGCCTTCGGCAAATGAGCCAGGAGGACGAGAGCGGCCGGATGCCGGAGGATCTTGAGGACCTTCTGGAGGCTGCCGACGAGGAAGAGGCCGAGGAGGCCGACGAAGGGCGCTTCGACGCGCCGCCGTTGCCGCCGGTGCTGATCCTCGCCGTCGTCGGGCTGCTGTGCGGGTTCGCGACCATCGCGCTGGTGTGGCTGAGCGAGCGCGGTTGCGAGCGGGTCCGCGACACCTCGAACTGCGGTGCCCTCGGCCTCCCGCTGCTCGTGCTGATCGTCGTGGTCACCATCGTCCTCGGCGGGCTCGCGCTGAGCCGGCTGGCGATGCCGCACCCCCGCCTGGTGGCGTTCCTCGGCGTTGCCTTCATGCTGATCCTCGTGCTCGCCTTCCTCACCGAGAACCTGTCGTCGCCGTGGACGCTGGCCGTCGTACCGGTGCTGACCGCGATCACCTTCCTCGTCGCCAACCTCGTCGCCCGACTGCTGGAGCGTGCCGATGCCTGACCTGCCCGTCTACGACTGCCCGCGTACGCCGACCGCCCCGGCGCTGGACGGGACGCTGACCGACCCGGCCTGGGAGATCGCGCCCTGGACCACCGACTTCGTCGACATCGGCGGCGACGGTCCGGCGCCGCGGTTCCGGACCCGGGCGAAGCTGATGTACGACGACCAGTACCTGTACGTCGGCGGGCTGCTCGAGGAACCGCACGTCTGGTCCACGATGAGCGAGAAGAACACCAAGCTGTTCGAGGAGAACAACTTCGAGCTGTTCCTCGACCCGGACGGCGACGGACTGAACTACTACGAGTTCGAGATCAACCCGCTCGGCACGATCTGGGAGCTGACCCTGCCGAAGCCGTACGTCGACGGCGGCGTACCGGTGGACCCGACCAACCTCCCCGGCCTCCGGACCGCGCTGCACATCGACGGCACCCTCAACGACCCGTCCGACACCGACACCGGCTGGTCGGTCGAGCTCGCCGTACCGTGGGCCGACCTGGCCCCATACAACGAAAGCAGCACAGCCAACGAGGGCCGGGCCACGCCGCCGAACCCGGGTGACGAGTGGCGGATGAACCTGATGCGCTGCGAGTGGCCGCACGAGGTCGTCGACGGCGCCTACGTGAAGGGGACCGAGCTGAACTTCTGGGTCTGGTCGCCGCAGTACGTGGTCGACATGCACCGCCCGGACCGCTGGGGCATCCTGCGCTTCTGAGCCCCGGTGACAGGCTGTCAGGCCGCCGGGGTGACAATGAGGTACGTGGACTTCGGGGGTGACGACCTGTACGACGATCAGGTCGTCGGCGCGATCGAGCACGCCTGTGACACCGATCCCCGGGCGGCGCTGCGATTGGTCGCGGAGTACTCGAGCTACTGGTGGTCCCAGGGGCTGCAGGACGAGGCTGCCGCGGCGGCGGAGCGTGTGCTGAGCATGCTGGGCCGGACGGTGCCCGTCGGCCTGGACGAGGAGTACCTGCTGGCAGTGCTCCACGGAGCCTCGTCCGCTGAGCAGGAGCAGGTGGAGCTGGCCCAGCAGATCGTGGTCGCCACCACCGGCCCGTTCCGGTACCCGGTGACCGTGCTGCTGTGGTCGCTCGTGTTCGGCCCGTTCGAGCCCGCCTCGGTGGTGGAAGAGGTACTCGCCCGGAACGAGGACGGTGACGCCTGGACCCGGGCGGCAGTCGAGCTCTGCCGTGGGTATCCGGGCCTGACCACCGCTACCCCGGGTGATGCCGCTCAGGCGCTGCGTACGGCGCTGGGACGCTTCCGGATGCTCGACGACCGGTGGGGCATGTTCCTGGCGCTGACGGCGCTCAGAGAGATCGTCGACGACCCGGTCGACATCATCAGCGAAGCCCTGGAGCTGGCCGAGAAGCTCCGAGCCGACGACGAGTCCGGACTGCTCCTGTGCCAGCGCGGCGAGCTCTACCGCCACCAGGGTGACCTGGATGCGGCCGGCGAGGACTTCAGCTGGGCGCTGGCACTGGCTGAGCACGCCGACCTGCCGGAAACCGCTGCCGCCGCCCACATCGGTCTGGCCCGGGTCGCCCGCGGCTCCGGTGACCCCTTGTCGGCCCGGGAGCACCTGGCCGTCGTACTGTCCCGCGACTCGGATGATCTGGAAGATGCCCGCTACGAGGCGCTGCACGAGCTGAACGTGCTGATCAACTCCGAGGCCTCCGCGTAGGACCCGCCCACACACGGCTGTAGGACCGCGGCACACCTGTGGCAGTGGCCACAGGAGGTGGCTCTCGCCGGAGTCACACCTGGCTGGTTAGAGTCGAGAACGACTCAGCACCCGACACTGCAACGGAGCAGCCGGATGGACAAGACGTACGACTCGCCGCAGGCCGCGGTCGACGACATCGGCGACGGCGCGAGCCTCGCGGTCGGCGGCTTCGGGCTGTGCGGTAACCCGATGGAACTGATCAGCGCCCTGCACGACAAGGGGGTGACCGGCCTCAGCGTGGTGTCGAACAACTGCGGTGTCGACGACTGGGGTCTGGGCATCCTGCTCGCGGACAAGCGGATCGCCAAGATGACGTCGTCGTACGTCGGGGAGAACAAGGAGTTCGCCCGGCAGTTCCTGTCCGGTGAGCTCGAGGTCGAGCTGACCCCGCAGGGCACGCTGGCCGAGAAGCTGCGGGCCGGCGGCTGCGGGATCGCCGCGTTCTTCACCCTGGCCGGTGTCGGCACCCAGGTGGCCGAGGGCGGGCTGCCGCAGAAGTACAACCCGGACGGCTCGGTGGCGAAGGCGTCGGAGCCGAAGGAGACCCGGGAGATCGACGGTACGACGTACGTGCTGGAGGACTCGATCACCACGGACTTCGGGCTGGTGCACGCGCTCAAGGGCGACACCCACGGCAACCTGGTGTTCGACCGGAGCGCGCGGAACTTCAACCCGCTGGCCGCGATGGCCGGCCGGGTCACCATCGCGCAGGTCGAGGAGCTGGTCCAGCCTGGTGAGCTGGACCCGGACGAGATCCACCTGCCCGGTGTCTACGTCCAGCGTGTTGTTGCTGTCGGCAAGGACATCGAGAAGCGGATCGAGAAGCGCACGGTCGCAACCCCGCGAGGCCTACGAGGCCGCGCGCGAGAAGCTGGAGGCCTGAGATGCCACTCACCCGTGAGCAGATGGCCGCCCGCGCCGCCGCCGAGCTGGAGGACGGCTCGTACGTGAACCTCGGCATCGGCCTGCCGACCCTGGTGCCGAACTACATCCCGGACGGCGTCACCGTCGTCCTGCAGTCGGAGAACGGCATCCTCGGCGTCGGGCCGTACCCGGTCGAGGGTGACGAGGACCCGGACCTGATCAACGCCGGCAAGGAGACCGTCACGACGTTGCCGGGGGCCTCGTTCTTCGACTCCTCGCTGTCGTTCGGGATGATCCGCGGCGGCGCGATCGACGCCGCCATCCTGGGCGCCATGCAGGTGTCGGCCACCGGCGACCTGTCCAACTGGATGATCCCGGGCAAGATGGTCAAGGGCATGGGCGGCGCGATGGACCTGGTGCACGGCGCCAAGAAGGTGATCGTGCTGATGGAGCACGTGGCCAAGGACGGCTCGCACAAGATCCTCGAGGAGTGCGACCTGCCCTACACCGGCCGCGGTGTGGTCAACCGGATCATCACCGACCTGGCCGTGCTGGACATCACCGAGGACGGCCTGAAGCTGGTCGAGCTCGCCGACGGGGTCAGCTTCGACGAGCTCCAGGCCAAGACGGGCGCGCCTATCAAGCAATGAAACGCAGCCCCTGTCCACATGCTCGAAATACACCTGTCACCGCCGGCGAAAGTCGGGTATGACGGGACGCATGGAACTGGACGTGTTCGTGATCGGCGGCGTCGGCATCGACACGATCGTGCGGGTGCCGGAGTTGCCACTGGGCGCGGTGGAGACGATCCACGTCGAGCCGGTCGAGTCGTACGTCGGCCACACCGGCCACGGCGTCACCCTCGGCTGCCACCTGCTCGGCCTGCAGGCCGGCCTCGCGGACGTGATCGGCGACGACGACGAAGGCGACCGGATCCGGCACGTGTACGACGGTCTCCGGCTGCCGCTCCACGTCGCCCTCCACCCCAGCGGCACGCGCCGGTCGGTCAACCTGGTCGCACCGGACGGGCAACGAATCGCCTTGTACGACGCCAGGCACCCGACCGGACTGCGGGTCGACCCGGATCTCTGGCGGACGAACGTCGTACGCGCGAGGCACGTGCACGTCTCGATCATGGACTTCGCCCGGCACGCGCTGCCCGACGCACTCGCCGCGGACTGCACCGTGTCCACCGACCTGCACGACTGGGACGGCCGGAACGGCTATCACAAGGACTTCGCGACCGCCGCCGACATCGTGTTCGTCTCCACCAGCGCCCTGCCGGACGACGCCGTCGACTGGATCTTCGCCAACGGCCGGGCCGAGGTCGTGGTCGCGCTGTCCGGCGCCGACGGCAGCTACCTGCACGTCCGGGACCAGGCCCCGCGACACATTCCGGCCGTCGAACTCGCCGACCGGCCCGTGGTCGACACCAACGGCGCCGGCGACGCCTACGTCGCGGCGTTCCTGGCCCGCCGGCTCGACGGCGTCGGCTGGTACGACGCCGCCGCTCGCCGGATCGATCGCGGGCGCCTGGGCCTGCGGCTCGCCTGGCACCCACACCGACCTGATCACGGCCGAGGAGCTGGCTGTTCGAAGCAGAACGATCTTATGAAGCAGTCGCGCGGCTGACCGACGGCGAACAGAACGCAGTCGACCACGGACTGCGCGGTGAGG
Source organism: uncultured Actinomycetota bacterium (assembly GCA_963748245.1). GTDB lineage: Bacteria > Actinomycetota > Actinomycetes > Propionibacteriales > Kribbellaceae > Kribbella. The sequence goes on from CAVVIA010000002.1 coordinate 385,858, forward strand.
TCGGCGCCGGTCTCCCGTGGGCCGTCCTGGACGAAGTCCGGCGGGAAGAGGGAGATCACCCGGATCCCGTCCGGACGCAGTCGCTCCGACAGGATCTCGGCGTACCCGGCCTGGGCGTGCTTGGCCGCGTAGAACGCCGGGTGTGATGGTGATCGATGGTGCCCGACCTCACCGGCGGCCGAGATCAGGTTCACGATGTCGGGGCGGTTGGAGGCCCTGAGCAACGGTAGGAGCCGTTCGGTCAGCAGGATGGTGCCGGTGGCGCCGCCGGCGATCGTGTCCTGGATGTCCGCCGGTGCCGGGGCGCCGGCCAGGTAGCGCGCGCCGCTGTTCACGAGCACGTCGAGGCGATCGACAGCGAGCCGCTCGATCGACGCCGGGTCGGCGAGGTCGAGCACGGCGGATGTTGCCTGACCGCCTGCGGCCTGGATGAGGGCGACGGTCTCGTCGGCGGCTTGCTGCGTGCGTGCGGTGGCGAGGACGTGGGCACCGCGGGCCGCGAAGGCGAGTGCGAGTTTGCGGCCGGTGTCGCGGCCGGCTCCGGTGACGAGGACGTGTGCTCCGGCGAAGGTCATGCGCGGGATGAAAACACTTCAACCCAGCTCGAAGTCAACCGCACCGGCATCGCGCGTCCGTCAGGTGCGGGTCATCGGCGGGTGCAGGGTGGTTGCGCTGCCGCGGCGGAAGAGCTGGGCGGGGCGGCCGCCGTCGCGGGTGGTGGTGGCGCCGGCCGGTTCGACGAAGTCCGGGGTCTTGGTCACCTTGCGATGGAAGTTGCGCGGGTCGAGCGGCGTACCCCAGACCGCTTCGTACACGCCGCGCAGCTCCGAGATGGTGAACTCCGGCGGGCAGAACGCGGCGGCGAGCGGCGAGTACTCGAGCTTGGCCCGGGCCCGCTCGACCCCGTCGGACAGGATCCGGTGATGGTCGAAGGCGAGCCGTCCCGCATCGCCCAGCACCTCGCCGACGCCGACCCAGCCGGCCGACGCGGCGTCCGTCCCGGCGACCGGCGCGGGCAGGTCCGGCACCAGCGCGAGGTAGGCGACGCTGACGACCCGGCCACGGGGGTCGCGATCCGGAGCGCCGTACGTCGCGACCTGCTCGAGGTGGATCCGGTCCGAGGACAGGCCGGTCTCCTCCGCGAGCTCACGGCGGGCGGTCTGCTCGAGGTCCTCGTCCGGCCGCACGAAGCCGCCCGGGAGCGCCCAGCGGCCCCGGTACGGCGCGATGCCCCGGCGGATCAGCAGCACCTGGAGGCGCCCCGTCGCGGACGGTCAGGATGACCAGGTCGGCGGCCAGGCCGAGCGGCACGAAGTCCATGGCAGAGCACTCTAATCGTCACCTTGACGAAAAGCGATCCGACCCCTTATCGTCAAACTGACGACAAAGAGGAGAACGACCGATGGCAGACATCACCCGGTTCCGCTTCATCAGCCACCTGCGGGCCAACCCGACCACCCACGTGCGCCATCTGCGCAACGGAAAGCTCGTGCACGACGGCGCCGGCCAGGCGTTCTGGTTCCGGGCGCTGAACTCGTCGCTGAGCGAGATCCCGGTCGACGACCGCGAGCAGCCGCTGCTGTTCCACGGCCGGACGCAGGACTTCCAGGACGTGGCCGTCCAGGCGACCGTGACCTACCGGGTGACCGATCCGGGGCTGGCCGCGGCCCGGCTGGACTTCGGCATCGACCCCGACTCCGGGCTCTGGCGATCCACGCCGCTGGAGCAGCTCGGCGGCCTGCTGACCGAGCTGGCTCAGCAGACCGCGCTCGACCTGCTGGCCCGGATGAGCCTGACCGAGGCGCTGTCCGAGGGCATGGCCGGGCTGCGCCACGCGGTCGGCACCGGGCTGCGCGCGGATCAGCGGCTCACCGGCCTGGGCATCGGGGTCGAGGACGTCCGCGTGGTCGCCGTACGCGCTGAACGGGACGTCGAGAAGGCGTTGCAGACCCCCACCCGGGAGATGGTGCAGCAGGCCGCGGACAAGGCGACGTACGAGCGGCGGGCGATGGCGGTCGAGCGGGAGCGGTCGATCGCGGAGAACGAGCTGCAGAACCAGATCGAGCTGGCCCGGCGCGAGGAGCAACTGGTCCACCAGCGCGGTCAGAACGAGCGGCTCCGGGCGACCGAGACGGCCGCGGCCGGGCAGATCGAGACCGCGGCCGCCGCGGGTCGCAAGCGGGCGCTGAGCGAGGCCGAGGCGGACGCCAAGCGGGTGATCGGTGCCGCCGAAGCCGCTGCGGAGAAGGCGATGCTGGACGCGTACGCCGAGCTGGACCAGGGGACGATCCTCGCGATGGCGATCAAGCAGGGCGCCCTGCCGGAGATCGGGACGCTGAACCTGACCCCGGACCTGATCACCCCGCTGCTGACCAAGCTGACCGCCGGCGAGTCGGCATGAGTACGGCGCTCGCCCGGCCGACGACCGGTGATCCGCGATGAGCCTCCCACCGCGGGCGGTGATCGTGCACCGGGCGACCGAGCTCACCGAGCTGGTCGCCCGGCACGGGACCCGGCAGCAGGCCGGGTTCTTCCTGGCCGGCCGCGGCCGCGACCTGGCCGAGCTCGACGCCCGGCACCAGGCCCAGCAGGACGCGCTGGCGACGGTGTCGGCCGCGATCCCGCTGGACTGGCGGCGCGCCGTTGCTGAGCGCAACGATCTGGACCGGTTCGGGTTCGGGCCGGAGGACGTGGTGATCGCGGTCGGCCAGGACGGGCTGGTCGCGAACGTGGCGAAGTACCTGGACGGCCAGCCGGTGATCGGGATCAATCCGGAGCCGGCCCGGAACCCCGGCGTACTCGTGCCGCACGAACCGGCCGCGATCGCCGACCTGCTGGTGACCCGGCACCTCGCCGAACGTACGATGGTTGCCGCTAGCACCGATGACGGGCAGCAGCTGATCGCGCTGAACGAGGTCTACATCGGACACCACTCGCATCAGTCCGCGCGGTACCGGCTGAGTTCGCCGGACAGCCTGCCGGAGCGGCAGTCGTCGTCGGGCGATCCTGGTCGGCACGGGGACGGGCTCGACGGGCTGGTGCCGGTCGGCCTGGCAGGAACGGCGCAGCCCGCTGCCCCTCCCGTCGCCGAGCGAGCCGGTGCTGTGCTGGTTCGTCCGCGAGGCCTGGCCGTCACCGGCGACCGGCACCGACAACACCGAGGGCCTTCTGAAGGCCCCCGACACGCTGACGATCACGGCCGAGTCGGACCTCGTGGTGTTCGGCGACGGCATGGAGTCCGACACGCTGGCGCTCGGCTGGGGTCAGCGCGTCGAAGTCTGCATCGCCCCGGTCAAGCTACGCCTCGTTGTCTAGACCTCCTTGGACGGCTGGATGGTCAGGTCGGGGAGGTTCACCTCGCGTGGCCGGGTGACGACGTACGCGATCAGGTCGGCGACCTCTGACGGAGGCACGGCGGGGAGGCTGGTGCGGAGTTCGTCGACCATCGTCCGCAGGTCCTCGGGGAACTGGTCGGCGAGTTCGGTGCCGTCGATCATCCCGGGCTCGACGTTGGTCACCCGAATTCCCTCACCGGCGAGCTCCTGCCGCAGGGCCCGGGTCAGGTAGCTCACGCCCGCCTTCGACGCGCCGTACGCCGCCATCCCCGGCGCGAAACGGTCGGCGGCGAGCGAAGAGACGTTGATCAGGTCGGTGGTCCTGGTGGTGGCCGACCGTTTCAGCGCCGGGAGGAACGCGTGCGTGACGGTCAGTACGCCGGCCAGGTTCACGTCGACGGTACGACGCCAGTCCGCGGCGGAGCCGTCACCGAAGGGGACGATCTTCATCGTCCCGGCGTTGTTGACCAGCAGATCGAGGTCGCCGAAGTGGTCCTTGACGAGGTCCACGGCCTGGGCGACCTGGTCGGGGTCGGTCACATCGGCTGGTACGACGAGCGCCGTACCGCCGGACTCCGAGATCTGGGCAGCGACCTTCTCCAGGCGGTCGCGGCGGCGGGCCAGCAGGGCGACCGAGGCGCCGTCGGCGGCGAGCCGGGTCGCGATGGCGGCGCCGATCCCGCTGGCGGCGCCGGTGACGAGTGCGATGCGTGAGGTTGTCATGGGCCCACCTTGCGGCGGGAGCTGACGCCTCAGAAGGGAGGCTTCAACCCTAGGTCTGGCAGTACCACCCAGGTCATCGTCCGGCTTGGGATACTGGTGTGGTGCGACCCCAGCTCGGCGAGTTCCTGCAGACTCGGCGGGCCCGCGTCCGTCCCGAGGACGTCGGCCTGCCACCCGGCCGCGACCGCCGGGTCGCCGGCCTGCGCCGCGAAGAGGTCGCCCTGCTGGCCAACGTCAGCGTGGACTACTACATCCGGCTGGAGCAGGGTCGCGCCGACAACGCGTCGGATGCAGTCCTGACGGCGGTTGCCGACGCGCTCAGGTTGACCGAGGCCGAGCGGGAGCATCTGCGGTCGCTGGCCGGTCCGGCTCCACACCCGCGTGCGCCGCGTGCCGTCGTACGCCCGCAATTGGAAGCGCTCATCGCCGCGCTCCGCGATGTCCCGGCGATCGTGGTGGACCGGCTCAGCAATGTGCTGGCGTGGAACCCGGGCGCCGTAGCTGTCGTCGCCGACTTCGCCGCCCTCGAACCGGCCGAACGCAACCTGGTCCGGCTGTACTTCCTCGATCCGGCCGCACGGACCTTCTACGAGGACTGGGAAGCAGTGGCCTGGGCCGCGGTCGCCCATCTCCGGCGCGCGTCGGCGGAATACTCCACCGACCCCGAGCTGGCGACCTTGGTCGACGACCTCACCGCCGCCAGTCCGGAGTTCGCCCGGCTCTGGACCACCCACGACGTCTCCGCCCCGGCCCACTGCCCCAAAGTCCTCCACCACCCGACCGCCGGCCGCCTCACCTTCTCCCTCGAGTCCCTCCAACTCCCCGGCGACGACGGCCAGTACGTCATGACCTACACCCCGGCCGACCCACCCACCCAAGCCGCCCTCGAAACCCTGCTCAGCATCCGTCAGAACAGCCGGATCAGTCTCCGTTCAGGGCGTCACTGAAGCTCGGCGGGGACCAGCGGAAGTCCACCGGATCGGGGAAGGTGGTCGAGACCTGCCCGAGGCCCTTGATCACTGTCGAGGTGCCGTTCGCGTGGCCGACGGCGTACAGGAAGCCTGTCTTGGTGTCCTTGTCGATGCCCAGCAGCAGCGTGCCGTACTGGCCGCACTTGGAGGCGGTCAGCGTCTCGAAGGCCTGCCAGGTCCGGGTCCGGACCTGCTTCACCACCGGCTTCATCGGCGACGTCACCGGGATCCGGATGGTGTAGAGCGCGCCGCCCTTCGTGGTGGCCAGGAAGGTGTCGTACGTCGGCTGCTTGCTGATCAGCGTCATCGTCTTGACCGCGCCGAAGCCCGGGTACGAGCCGGTGCTGCGCCAGCCGTTGTCCTGCCGGTGCCAGCGGACGAGTACGCCGTCCTTGCGGAGCCCGTACAACTCGGTCCGCGGCGGCAGGCGCGAAGTTTTTCCCGTGATGTGTACAGGAAGTGATCACGCGGGTGAGATCTGTGCAGACAACAGGCCGCGGTTCTCGTAAGGTGCGGTTCACCACAACGGCCCTGTCGAGGGAGGGCTGACGTGTGTCCCACCCACCGCCCACAGGGGAGAGACACGTATGCGCAGAACACGGTTCCGGACCGGGATCACCCTTCTGGTCGTCGCCGCGCTGGCCCCACTGGCCTCGCTGACCGCGACCGCCGGACCTACCGCCGTACCGGCCAAACCGTTCGTCCAGGGCACGACCACCGTCGCGGCCTACGACTACGACAACGCGATCCGCGAGCGGATCGAGGTCGACGTACCCAAGCTCGACGGTGACGCCAACGGGATCACCGACCGGATCACCGTCGACGTGATCCGGCCCGGCGAGGCGGCTCAGGCCGGCGTCGACGTCCCGGTGATCATCCAGGCGTCGCCGTACTACGCACAGGACAACAAGGCCTACTTCGACGGCAACGGCGTCCGGCAGGTGTTCGGCAGCTGGCTGGACAACTACTTCGTGCCGCGCGGGTACGCCGTCGCGTTCGTCGACATGCCCGGCACGTTCCGGTCGACCGGCTGCAGTGACGTCGGCGCGGACCTGGAGGTGCGCGGCACCAAGGCCGTGATCGACTGGCTGAACAACCGGGTGCCCGGCTACAACGCCGACGGCAGCCGCGCCCAGGCCGACTGGTCCACCGGGAAGGCCGGCATGATCGGCGTCTCCTGGAACGGCACCATCGCCAACTCGGTCGCCAGCACCGGTGTCCGTGGCCTGGAGACCATCGTCCCGATCGCCGCGATCTCCAGCTGGTACGACTACACCCGCAGCTTCGGGGTGCCGTTCTACGACGAGTACATGGGCTTCCTGCACGACTACGTCAGCAACGACGCGTCGCCGCGCTGTGTGGAGCTGACGAACGAGATCGAGCAGGACTCCGACACCCGCACCGGCAGCTACAGCAACTGGTGGGACCCGCGGAACTACAACCTGGACGCCGGCAACGTGCACTCCAGTGTGTACGTCGTCCACGGCCTCGGCGACGAGAACGTGAAGACCCGGCACTTCGGTGAGTGGTGGGACCAATTGGCCCGCTACAACGTGCCGCGGAAGATCTTCCTGCACCAGGGCGTCCACCTGGACGGCTTCAGCTTCCGCGACGAGTGGGTGAACAAGCTGCACCCGTGGTTCGACTACTGGCTGCAGGGCTTGCAGAACGGCGTGATGCAGACCCCGCAGGCGACCGTCCAGCGTGAGGACGGCACGTTCTACGACGAGCCGCGCTGGCCCGCCGTCGGTGCGCGGCAGACCACGTTGAAGCTCAGCAACACGTCCGGCGCAAAGACCGGTGGACTGTCGATCGCCACGGCGTCGAGTGACCCGGTCAGCTTCACCGGGACCGAGGATCCGTCCGTGGACAGCGTCGTACTCGATCCGACCACTGCCCGGCCGGACCGCGCCGTGTTCCTGAGCGACGAACTGGAGAAGGCGGTCCGGTTGACCGGCACCGGGAAGGTGTCGGTCCGGGTCAAGGTCAACAAGGTTGCCGCAGGCATCAAGGCGAGGGTGGTCGACTACGGTACGGCGAACCGGTACACGAACGTCACCAACGTCCCGAACACCCGCGTGTGCTGGGGTGACGGGAACGAGGCCGACACCGGGTGCTACGCCGAGACGCAGGTCAACACGGCGGTGTCCGATACGTCGGTGGTGGTCCGGACGCTGGCGGATGTCGGGCACTACAAGTCCTTGTACTCCAAGGAATCGCTGCAGTCCGGCAAGTGGTACGACCTGAGCTTCGAGCTGAACGCGGACGACGTGGTGTTCGCGGCCGGCCACCGGCTCGGTCTCGTCCTCACGGTCGAACCGGACAACCCGGCCATCCCGTTCACCGGCGCCACCGTCACGCTGGACCCCGCCCGGTCCTCGCTGACCCTGCCGCTGACCGGCTACACCGCGGCCCTGCAGACCGCCGAGGTCCCGCAGTCCCGCATCCCCGCCACCCAACTGGCCCAACCCGAGCCGGAGAAGGACCCGGCCGAGCTGATGCGCCAGATGGTGGAGGCATCCCGCTAGGCGAACACAAGAGCCCGCCCCGGCCGTCGGCCGGGGCGGGCTTTGTCAGCAAATGGGGTCAGCTGGCGAGGTCGGCGTAGGCGGCAACCAACTTGGCTGAGTCTTGTTCCCAGTTGAGGTCTGTGGTGGCTGAGCGGACGCCGTCGGCGTACGTGCTGTAGTTCTCGATCAGTTCGCGGACGGCTGCCGTCAGTGAGGCGGGATCGCCTGGTTTGTAAAGGGTTCCGAGCTTGTACTGCGTGACGACCGCACGCATCTCCGGCAGGTCCGCGGCAACGACCGGGACCCCCGCACGGACCGCGTGGAAGAGTTTGTTCGGCAGCGCCAGCCGGTGGTTCTCGCAGGTGTTCGTCAACGTGACGAGCGAGATGCCGTACGAGCGCAGCGTGTCGTCCACCTCGTCGATGGACCGCTCCGCCACCGTCTCCACCGGCCCGAGGTCGAGCCGGTAGTTCGGATCCACCGACCCCATCAGCACCGTGCGAAACGGCGCCAACTGACGCGCCGCGGCCACGACAGTCGGCAGATCACGACCGGCTCCGACGCGACCGGCGTACAGCAGGCCCTCGGGCCGCTCCGGCAGCGCCGGTACGTCGTCAGCCCGCGGGAACGTGTTCCGTACGACGCGAACGTCGGCCAGCCCGCGTTCGCGCAACCGCCGCGCGATCCCGTCGGACACCGTGATGACGAAGCGCGCCTTACTCGCCAGGGAAACCTCGAACCGCCGTCCACGAGCCCGCCACAACGGTGTAGGACGGCCCGGCAGCGCCCGGTCGAACCAGAGCTCATGCGTGTCGTAGACGAGTTCCGCCGACCACCGATCGGCGTACTCGGCCGCAAGCTCGAGAGTGTTGAAGTCATGCGCGTGGACGACGTCGAAAGGACCCGCGGCCGCCACGCGAGGAGCCGCCGCCGTCCGCCACTGCTTCTCGGTCCGGTTGCGGTGCTCCGGCAGCAGCAGCCACCGGCCGAACCGCTGGACCAGCACCTTCGGCCCGCTCCGGCCGTGGCCGACCGCGACGCCGCCGTTGCTGCCCCGCAGTCCGGCCGAGCGGGAGACGGACTCGACCGTGATCCCCGGCCCGATCTCGCTGTGTTGATTTTCTAGCCAGGCTTCCGGGACATCGCGGCCGATCACATGGATCACATGACCGGCCGCGACCAGAGCCGTCGCCTCCCGCAGGATCCGCGAGTCCCCGGCGATCGGGGACTGCGCGATCATCAGAACCCGCATGTCACCTGCCGTCGAGGCTGTGCTCGTCGGACAGGAAGGGCAGCAGTACCTCGACCGACTTGCGACCGTCGTGCAGTTCGCGGACGTACTCCGGGCCGGCGTCGGCGATCTTGCGGGCCGAGTCGCGCTCGGCGACCAGCCGCTCGATCACCTCGGACAGGTCGTCCGGGGTCGCCTCCGCGATCGGCAGGTCGGTCGGCAGCAGGTCGCGGACCGGGTCCGCGATGTGCCCGACGGTGACCCGGCCGGCCGCCATCGCCTCGCAGGCGAAGACGCCGTACGAGCCGAGCAGCAGCTGGTCGACCACGATGTCGGCGTTGCGCACCATCTCGGCGAGCTCGGAGTGCGGAACACCCTGGACCCGCTGGTAATTGATCAGGCCCCGCGCATCCAGGTCCGTGAGCACCGGGTCGACGTACACCGACCCCTTCAGCGCACTGGCCGACGGCGCGTGCAGCACCACCGGCACCTCCCGCTCCAGCACCGGCGCCGACGAGGTGAACTCCTCGGTGTCGACCGTCAGCGGCAGCCAGATGCCGTTGTCGACGAACTCCAGCAGGTCCGGCGTGGTGACGAAGATCGTCCCCTCGTAGCCCTCCAGGTGCGTCCGCATCAGGTCGTTCGCGGACTGCAGCCGAGCGGTCAGCTCGTCGTCGGCGTTCCGGAACGGCGACCACTGGTACTGGGCCCGGTGCAGCGCCGGGTCGCGGATCTCCGACCCGTGGAAGATCAGGCCGTGCTTGATCCCCGCCTGGTCCAGCATCGGTACGTCGTTCGTCCACATCTGCCCGCGCTGCTGCCCGAACATCGGCCGGCCGGCCTCGAACAGCACGTGGGTGACCTCGCGCAACGCGTACGCCGTCAGCTCCAACTGCCAGCGCAGGTCGGACCGGTACTGCCGGTACGTACCCGTGCGGTGCACCCGGAAGTCGAACGCGCCGCTGCCCGTGGTCAGCGACTCAGCCTTGATGTCAGGCACCTCGCGCTCGAGCGCCGTCGCCCACAGCCAGGCCTGACCGGCACTGTTGACCGGGCCGAGCAGCAACCGGCGCTGCTCCTTGATCGGCCGGCCACCGGGCTGGATGACCTCGAGCTGACGGCCGACCAGCTCGCCGTACAGACCGCGGAGCTTGGCCGCCTGGCCGGACCAGGAGACCTCCTGCTGGTAGCCGGGGTGGGCCACCCGCTCGCGATAGGTGTCCAGGTCACCGAGGACCGTGCGCACCTTCGACGCCAGATCGTGCGCGTCGGCCGCGACGAACACCTCGCCGATCCGGGTCCGGTCGACGAACTCCTTCATGCTCGGCATGTCACTGACCACCACCGGCAGACCGGCGAAGGCGTACTCGAACAGCTTGTTCGGCAGCGACATCTCGTGGCTCGGGTAGCGCAGGATCGGGATCAACCCGACATCCGCCGTCCGCAGGAACGCGACCACCTCGTCCGGCTTCACCGGGTCCAGGCAGTGCAACCGGTCCTGCACCTCGAGCGCCGCGGCCTGAGCCTGCAGCTCCCGTACGGCGTCCGTCGCGACACCGGGCACACACACGACGGCCAGGTGCGCGTCCGGCAGATCCACCAGCGCCTGGACGGCGGTCTCGATGCCGCGGGCCCGGGTGACACCACCGCTGTAGACCAGCAGCGGCACCTCGGCGCGCAGGCCGATCCGGCTGCGGATGTCGGACACCTCGACCGACACGTCCGCCGGGTTCGGCGTGTTCATGATCACCGTCGGCTCGTGGCTGAGCTTGTGCTCCTGCTGCAGCCTTCGCGCGATCGCCGGGCTGACCGTGATCACCCGGTCCGCCTGGCCGATGTACTCGCGCTCGTGGTTGGCCCAGGCCGCGATCGACCGCCGGGTGCGAGCGCCGTACCGGGACAGGCCGGCGACGTACTCGTGCGCGTCGTAGACGACCTTCAGGTTCTTGCCGCGCAGCTTGGCCCGGCCGGCGGCGCGGGTGGCGACGCCGATCACGTGCATGTCGTGCGCGTGGACGACGTCGGGCTCGAGCCGGTCGATCAGGTCACCGAAGGCGATCTCGAGATCCAGCGCCTCGGGGTGCAGCTTGCGCCACGGCGCCGGCCAGGGCATCCGGTGGATCACGCCGTCGTACGCACGCCAGCCGAACTTGAACGGCGCGTCGGTCTTGTTGCCGACGCCCTTGCGCACCCAGGTCGCCTTCTTCGCAGCCTGCCAGCGGGACTTGCGCAGCAGCCGGGTGGCCACGCCCGCCTTGAACTTGAGCGGATTGCCCTGGCCCGCCTTGGCCGCCGCGATGGCATGACCGGAGTCGGACTTGAGCTCCTTCAGCTCGGCCTGGACCCGCTGGCTGCGGGCGACGTACGTCGACCTGTTCTTGTACCCCACCAAGGGCGGCCGCCAGTCCCGGCGGGCCGTGCGGCTCCGCTTCCGTTCCTCCCGCAGGCTGAACGGAACCGCCACCCGGACGATCAGCGCGCCGTCGAGCATCTCCCTCGACGGCAGACCGCTGGACGAGACCCCGAGCACAGTGACTTCTGCTCCGGTCTCGGCCAGTGCTGCGGCCTCCTTGCGGACCCGACTGTCGTTGGTGACGTCGTTTGCGACCATCATCACGACCCGCAGGTCGGCAGTTGTCACTGGCGAACCGACCTTCCGATCACAATCCGGCGCACGCCCGCCCAGCGAGCCGGGTCGGTGCGGTCACGGCCGTCCACGAGCACCTGCACACCCGGCAGCTCGGCCGGGGTCAGCTGCGCGTACTCCGCGTGGTCCGCCTGCAGCACAGCCGCGTCCACCGGCGCACCCAGCGCGTACGGCGTGAAGCCGAGCTGCTGGAGCTCCTCGTCGGTGTAGAGCGGGTCGTGCACGGACACCTCCGCACCACGGGCCTTCAGCGCCTCCACAGCCGGGAAGACGCCGGAGAACGCGGTCTCCTTGACGCCACCACGGTACGCCGCGCCGAGCACGACCACCTTGGCTCCGGTCAGGTCGCCGTACGCGCCCTCGAGCAGGCCGATGGTGTATTCGGGCATACCGAGGTTCGCCTCGCGGGCGGCCCGGACAACGCTTGCCTCCGGGTCGGTCCACAGGTAGAGCCGCGGGTAGACCGGGATGCAGTGGCCGCCGACCGCGATACCGGGCCGGTGGATGTGGCTGTAGGGCTGCGAGTTCGAGGCCTCGATCACCTGGTGAACGTCGATGCCGTTCTCACCGGCGAACCGGGCGAACTGGTTCGCCAGGCCGATGTTGACGTCGCGGTAGGTGGTCTCGGCCAGCTTCGCCAGCTCGGCCGCCTCGGCCGACCCCAGGTCCCAGACGCCGTTGCCGCGCTCCAGGTCCGGGCGGTCGTCGAAGTCCAGCACGGCCTCGTAGAACGCGGTAGCGCGCTTGGCGCCCTCCTCGGACAGGCCGCCGACCAGCTTCGGGTACTTGCGCAGGTCCGCGAAGACGCGGCCGGTGAGCACCCGCTCCGGCGAGAACACCAGGTGGAAGTCGGTGCCCTCGGTCAGGCCGGAGATCTCCTCGATCATCGGCTTCCACCGGTTCCGGGTGGTGCCGACCGGCAGGGTGGTCTCGTAGCTGACCAGGGTGCCCGGGCTCAGGTGCTCGGCCAGCGAACGGGTCGCGTTCTCCATCCAGCCGAACTCGGGCTCACCGGTCTGCTCGTCGACGAACAGCGGCACGACCACGACGACCGCGTCACTGCCCGGGATGGCGTCCGCGTAGTCCGTGGTCGCCCGCAGGCGGCCGTCGGCCACGGTCTCGGCGAGCAGCTCGGCCAGGTGTGCCTCACCCGGGAACGGCTCCTGACCGGCGTTGACGAGCTCGACGAACTTCTCGTTGATGTCGACACCGACGACCTGATGACCCTTGGCCGCGAACTGGACCGCCAACGGCAGCCCGATCTTGCCTAAGGCAACAACACTGACACGCACAGGAACTCCACTAGGTAGTGATTCTTCATCGGGGGCCTCGGAGCTTCCGTTCCAGCGGGTGCTCGACGAACTTGTAGAGCAGCCACGAGGCGAAGATCGAGAGGACAAGGACACCGGCGTACCAGGTCAGGTTGGACCAGCCGATCGGCCCGGCCACACCGTGGTACTCCTTGATCGCGTACAGGATGGTGGCGTGCACCAGGTAGAAGGCGTACGACCACTGGCCGAGCGCGACCAGCGGCTTGCTGCGCAGCCAGGACCGGCCGCCCCGGATGTCCCGGGAGGCGACGGCGAAGATCAGGATGCCGTACAGCAGCGTCAGGACTTCCTTCTGGCACAGGCCCATGGTGATCGCGAACGGCACCTGGGTCGGGTGCTCACCGGAGTAGTACAGGGTGTAGAGCCCGCCGGCGGTGACCAGGAACGCGAACCAGACCGGGATCCGCGGCTTCCAGCCGGACCGCAGCGCGATCGCCAGGCCGATCCCGAACAGGAACGCGACCGAGTGCAGGACCGGCTGCGGTAGCACGGGTACGACGTCCCGGTAGTGGAAGAGCGCCAATCGATAGGCCCCGCCGAGGACGATCACCGCGACACACAGGATCAGGCCACCGGCCGGCTTCAGCCGCTTCGTGGCCCGCCAGACGAACGGGAAGTACGCGTAGAAGAACGCCTCCACCGACAGCGTCCAGCCCGCCGGGTTGCCGCCGTACAGGATGGTCGGGTTGTTCGACCAGCCCTGCAGCAGGATCCCCGACAGCACCAGCACGGTGACCGAGACCGGTTTGATCCACGACATCCCGGCCGGCGGCTCGAACCGGTAGAACACGAAGATCGCCGCGACCAGGGTGAGGAAGTACAGCGGCCAGATCCGGGCGAACCGGCGCCGGTAGAAGGTGCGGATCTTCGTCCCCGGCTGGGCCGACCAGGTCAGCACGAAACCGGACAACACGAAGAAGAACGTCACCCCGGACGTCCCGTACTTCAGGAAGTCGTAGATCGGCAGCGGCGCCAGGTTGGTCATGTGGTGGGCGAAAACGAAGAACGCCGCCCACCAGCGCAAACCGGTGAGCGACTCCACCCGCGGCAGCCGCTTGCGCGGCGCGGCCGGCGGTGTCCCGGACTCACCCGGGAACGCACTGACCGGAGCGCCCGGCGTCACCTCGGGCGGCGCCTGCCCGCCGTCCGCCGTGGCGACCGCCGACCCGCCGTGGCCCGGGGCGGCATCGGCCGCCCCTCGCCCTTCACCGGCAGCACCTACCGGCACGGCAGCGGCCGCCGACCCGGTGGGGTTCGGCGGCTGCGTCTGGTCTTCCTCGGCGGCCTTCGTCATGTGTTTTTACTCCGCGAGAGCGGCGACGACTCGGCCTGCGGCCTGGCCGTCTCCGTAGGGCATGGGGCGGTCTCCTGCCGGCACCGGCCTGGCGGCCAGTTCGGGCAGCTTGCTCACGTCGGACGTGAGGACGTTCCAGCCGTCCTCCAGCGTCTCGACCCACTCGGTCTCGGTGCGCAGCGTGGTGCAGACGCGGCCGAGCAGGAACGCTTCCTTCTGCAGGCCGCCGGAGTCGGTGACCACACCGGCCGAACCGAGCACGGCCGCGACCATCTCCGGGTACGCCAGCGGCTCCCGGACGTGCAGCGATCCGTCCGGACGCTCCAGCTTGATCCCGTGCTCGGCGCACTTGGCGACCAGCCGCGGGTGGGCCAGCAGCAGCACCGGCGTACCGGCCGCGGCGAGGCCCTCGACGATCGCGGCCAGCCGCTCCGGGTCGTCGGTGTTCTCGGCCCGGTGGATGGTCGAGACGACGTACTCACCAGACTTGAAGGGAACGTCCAGCGGCTTGTCCAGGGCCTTGTCACGGACCGCGTCGCGGACCCTGAAGCACACGTCCGTCATTACGTCGCCGACCAGGCGCGCCCGGTCCGTCAGCCCCTCGTTGGCCAGGTGGTCCATCGCCACCTGGGTCGGGGCCAGCAGGATGTCGGCCGCGTGGTCGGTCAGGACGCGGTTGTGCTCCTCCGGCATCCGCCGGTTGAACGACCGCAGCCCGGCCTCCAGGTGCGCCACCGGCAGGTGCATCTTCACCGCCGACAGCGTCCCGGCCAGCGTCGAGTTCGTGTCGCCGTACACGAGCACCCAGTCCGGCTGGTGCTCGTCCAGTACGGCGTCCATCGCGGACAGCATCGAGCCGGTCTGAACACCGTGGCTGCCGGACCCGACGCCCAGGTGGACATCCGGGTCCGGGATCCGCAGGTCGGCGAAGAACACGTCGGACATGTTCTTGTCGTAGTGCTGGCCGGTGTGCACGATCACGTGCTGGTGCTCGGTGGCGGCGAACGCCTCCGCCACCGGCGCCAGCTTGACGAACTGCGGTCGTGCCCCGACGACGCTCAGGACCTTCATGACTCGGCGGACTCCCCGGCAACCTTGATGGTGCGGTCTTCGGCAGCGGACTGGATCACGGCCTCGGCCACCCGGACGGTGGACAGACCCTGCTGCAGCGTGACGATGTCGGCTTCCTTACCGAGAACCGCGTCCCGGAACGCCTCGTGCTCGGTGCGCAGCGGCTCGGGCTTGCTGATCGCGTAGCGGATCATGTCACCCTCGCTGACGCCGCGGAAGTGCGCGACGTCGTCCCAGGCGGTGGCGACGGTGCCGTTGGCGTGGAAGGACAGGTCGGCCAGCAGCGTGTCGGCGATGAACGCGCCCTTCTCACCGGTGACGACGGTGAGCCGCTCCTTCATCGGGGACAGCCAGTTGACCAGGTGGCTGGTCACGGTGCCGTCGGCCAGCTTGCCGGTCACCGCGATCAGGTCCTCGTACTGCCGGCCCGACTTGTGCGCGCTCTGGGCGGACACCGTCACGAACGGCGACTGAGTCACCCAGGCGGTCAGGTCGATGTCGTGGGTGGCCAGGTCGAGCACCACGCCGACGTCGGCGATCCGGGACGGGAACGGGCCCTGGCGGCGGGTGGTGATCTGGTAGATGTCGCCCAGGTCGCCGTTCTCCAGCCGCACCCGGAGCGCCTGCAGCGCCGGGTTGTACCGCTCGATGTGACCGACCGCGCCGACCACGCCGGCCGCCTCGAACGCCTTGGCGATCTCGGTCGCCTCGGCCGAGGAACCGGCCAGCGGCTTCTCGATCATCGCGTGCACACCGGCCTCGGCCAGCGCCCTCGCGATCTCGGCGTGGTACTGGGTCGGGACCGCGACCATGCAGTAGTCGATGCCCTCGGCAATCAACTGCTCGATGTTCTCGTGCACCGGGCGACCGCCGGCCACACCGAACTTGTCACCACCCGGGTCGGCGACGGCGACCAGGTCGACGCCCTCGAGGGAGGCGAGCACGCGGGCGTGGTGCCGCCCCATCATGCCCAGGCCGATCAGTCCGGCTTTCAGGTTCGCCATCTCACGCACCAGCCTTCGCCACGGTGTTCACCGCGGACACGATCCGGTTCAGGTCTTCCTCGGACAGCGAGGGGTGAACCGGCAGCGAGAGCACCTCGGCCGCGGCCTTCTCGGTCTCCGGCAGGTCCAGCTCACGCTTGAACGAGGGCAGCCGGTGGTTCGGGATCGGGTAGTAGACACCGCAGCCGACGCCGTACTCGTTGCGCAGCGCGTCGGCGAAGGCGTCGCGGCCCTCGGTCACCCGGATCGTGTACTGGTGGTAGACGTGCGTCGCCTCGGCGGCCACCGCCGGCACCGCGACACCCTGCAGGTTCGCGTCCAGGAAGGCCGCGTTCTCCTGCCGCTGCTTGGTCCAGCCGGCCAGCTTGGTCAGCTGCACCCGGCCGATCGCGGCGTGCAGGTCGGTCATCCGGTTGTTCAGGCCGACGACCTCGTTCTCGTACTGCTTGAGCATGCCCTGGTTGCGGAACAGCCGCATCCGGCGCTCGAGGTCGGCGTTCGCGACCGAGTTCATGCCGCCCTCACCGGACGTCATGTTCTTGGTCGGGTAGAGGCTGAACATGGCGAACTCGCCGAAGGTGCCGACCGGCGCGCCGTTCCAGGTCGCGCCGTGCGCCTGCGCGGCGTCCTCGTAGATCTGGATGCCGTGCTTGTCGGCGATCGCCTGCAGCGCGGTCATGTTGGCCGGGTGACCGAACAGGTGCACCGGCATGACGGCCTTGGTCTTCTCGGTGATCGCGGCCTCGACGGCGACCGGGTCCAGGCAGAAGTACGTCGGCTCGATGTCGACGAACACCGGGGTGGCGCCGGTCAGCGCGACGCTGTTCGCGGTCGCGGCGAAGGTGAAGGACGGGACGATGACCTCGTCACCGGGACCGACGCCCGCGGCCAGCAGGCCGAGGTGGAGACCCGACGTGCCCGAGTTGGTCGCGACGCACGCCCGGCCGGAGACCAGCGCTGCGCCGAACTCCTGCTCGAACGCCGCCACCTCGGGGCCCTGGGCCAGCATCCCGGACTGCATCACCCGGTCGACGGCTTCGCGCTCCTCCTTCCCGATGATCGGCTTCGCGGCCGGAATCGGCTGCACCATCAGTTCTCCTCCATGTCTTCACCGGCCGGCCGCAGCCGTCCGTCGGTTTCGATGTACATCTCGCCCGTGTTCGGGCACTTCCACTCGCCGTCCCCGACGGCGAGCAGCGGAACGCCGGCCTTGCCGACCCACTTGATCCGTCGGGCCGGTACGCCGGCGACCAGCGCGAAGTCTGGCACGTCCTTGGTCACCACCGCACCCGCGGCGACGGTGGCCCAGCGGCCGATGGTGACCGGCGCCACGCAGACGCTGCGCGCACCGAGCGAGCAGCCTTGTTTCATCGTCACCCCGACCGGCTCCCAGTCGTGCCCGCTCTTCGGCGACCCGTCCGGGTTGACCGCGCGCGGGAAGTAGTCGTTGGTGAGCACCACGGCCGGGCCGATGAAGACGCCGTCCTCGAGCGAGGCCGGCTCGTAGACCAGCGCGTAGTTCTGGATCTTGCAGTTGTCGCCCATCCGGACCCCGGTCCCGACATAGGCGCCGCGGCCGACGATGCAGTTCTCCCCCAGGACCGCGTTCTCGCGGATCTGGGCCAGGTGCCAGACCGACGAACCGTCGCCGATCTGGGCGCTGTCGTCGACGTCGGCGGATGGCGCGATGCGGGACGTCACAAGGTCTCCTTCGAAGTGAGCCAGCTGGTGAGTGTGTCGGCCGAGCGGCTTCCGTCGTGCAGCTCCGTCACGTAGCCGGGGCCGGCGGCCGCCCGCTCGGCGGCGGCGTCACGATCTGCGATCAGGCCGGTGACGACATCACCCAGCGTGTCGGGGTCTGCCTCCACGATCGGCACCTCTCGCCCGGTCAGACTACGCACCCGCTGGCGCACGCCGTCACCGACGTATGAGACGACGATCCGCCCGGCGGCCAGTGCTTCGGCGGCCGCCACGCCGTACAGGCCGATTCTGAGCTGATCGACAACGATGTCGGCGTCGCCGATGACCGCCGCCATCCCGCTGTGCGGTACGCCGGTGATGCGCCGGTACTCCAGGACGCCGCTGTCGTGCAGCTCGGTCAGGACCGCGTCGATCCGGTCGGTGCCCTTGAGCTGCGCGTTCGACGGCACGTGGACGACGACCGGACGCTCACCGCTGAACAACGGACGGGCCGCCTGCTGCCACGGAACCGGGTCGATTGCGACCGGCAACCACTGAGCGTCAGGTACGTCGTCCAGCAGGTCGACCGTGGACACGAAGACCGGCAGGCCGAGGCTCTCGACCAGCTCGGCGTGCCGGCGGGCCTGCGTCTCCAGCCGCTCGGTCAGGTCGTCGCCCGGGGTGAACGGCGACCAGCGCTCGCGCTTCGCGTGCCGGCTGGGCAGCCGGATGTCGGAGCCGTGGAAGAGCAGACCGACGTTGACACCGGCCGCACGCAGAGCGGCGATGTCGGCAGAGGCGTCCGGGAAGCCGCGCGCACCGAAGATCGGGCGCAGCGACTCCACCAGGACGTGGGTGTAGGAACCGACGACGTGCTGCTCCTGCGCGCGCTGCCAGCGCGGCTGGCCGAACCACGCGAGCGGGACGCCGTAGTCGGAGGCGAACCGGAACTGCCCCTTGCGGTGCAGGGCGAACGAGACGGCGCTGACCCCGGGCACGGTCCGGGCGGCCTGTGCCCAGGCGTGGCCCTGACCGGCGGAGTTGGTCGGTCCGACCAGCATCCGCACCGGGGTCGTCGCCACCGGCGGGAACGCCGGCAGCTGTGCGTACGAGTACCGCAAGCCGCGCAGACGCCGCCGGACCGCTCCCGCGGTCCGGGCGAGTGGCGCCGGCAGGTGCTCGCGGATCGAACGCGACACCGTCATCGAATCACCCATTACCTGCCGGTGCCTTCAGCATGTCCAGCTCGCGGCGGGCGGCCGGGATCCCGAGCACCACCGGGGTGCTCGCCCGGCGCTGACCGAGGTTCCAGCCGGCCCAGATCGCACCGGCGTCCAGGGCGACGACGACGTCCGCCTTCTCGATCGTCGTCATCACGTCCCGACGGCTCAGAACCCGGCCCCAGTACGTCTTGCCCAGATCCTTGCTGGCCCGGTTCCCGCGCAGGAACTTCACCGGCGCCGACGTCTTGATTGCCTTCGGCAACATCCGCCCGGCAACCTTCCGCGCCCGCCGATACCGCCACTGCACAGCCTTCACAACCCGCTTCGCCCCAGTAGGCCGCGGCTTCGCCGCAGCAGCAGGAACCTCAGCCGCCGCCGGAGCAACGTCAGCGTCACCGACGACGGCCTCGGGTTCGGCAACAGCCTCCGGCGCGATCACAGCATCCGGAGCTTCTTCGATGAGAGCAGTCTCGGCGACCGGCTCCGGGGCTGGGGCGACGGGCATGCGGCCGGGGCCGATCAGGGTGAAGCTGTGGACCTTGTCCGCGACGGGGCCGGCGGGGGCGACCCAGCCCGACGACGTCGAGGGTCACGTCCGGATCGCCCAGGTCCTCGCGGACGGTGTCGAAGTACGCCGGGGGAAGCCGGCGCGTGCTCAGCAGTACGACGTTCTTCACGCCTTGACCCCCTTCGCCGAAGCAGCCAGCGACTCGATCCGCGGATCCAGCTGCAGATCCCGCCGGTACGACGCACCGAAGTCCCGCGCCTTGGCCCGGATCCCCTCGTCGGCCGTCCGGGCCGCGTGTGCCGCCTCGATCAGCGCGGCCGCGATCGCCTCCGCCGTCACCTCTGTCACCGGGAACCACAACGGGTGCCCGCGCAGTACGTCGGACGCCGCGTTCTCCGGGTCGTGGACCGACACGACCGGCAGCCCGGTCGCGAGGTACTCGAACACCTTGCCGCTGGTCACGTAGCGGCCCTTGCCGAGCATCAGCAGCTGGACGTCGAACTCGTCGTACGCCTTGGCGATCTCGGCCTTGCCGACCGGACCTTCGTAGCTGACCCCGTCGTCCTTGGCGTTGTTGATCGTCGCCAGCATGTCGGCGCGCGGCTGGGCGTAGTACCCGAGGTAGCCGTGGATCTTGGCCTTCGCGCCGGCCATCTCCTCCGACGACGACGTGGCGATCTGCCAGCCCTCGACGAACTCGGCCAGCGGCACCTTCGGCGACACGGTGCCGACGTACCCGAAGACCAGCGGGCGGTCGGTCACCGGGCCGCGGTCGTCCGTGTCCGGGACCAGGTCCGGGTCGAAGCCGTTGGCGACGGTGTGCATCCGGCCGGCCTGCGCCGGGTAGAGCTTCTCGTGCCACTCCTTGATCGGGTCGTTCACGAACCACACTTCGCGGGCCGACTCGACCAGCTTCTTCTCCCACTTGGCGGCCCGGCTGTTCGGCTCGTGCAGCCGGTCACCGGTGAAGACGTCCAGCAGCCAGGCGTCGCGGTAGTCCATCACGTACGGCACGCTGTGCTTCTTGTGCAGGTGGTACGCCGCGGTGAACGCGACGTGCGGGTTCGCGGTGGCGACGGTCAGGTCGACCTTGTCCGCCTGGTGGATCCGCTCGGCGGCCTTCTCGATGATCGAGCGCCACGGCCCGTACCCGGTCTCCGGGAACGGGATCTGGTCCTGCTTGGTCCGCCACTTGCTCCACAGCTTCGGGTTCGAAGCGCGGGCCTTGGACCACTTGCGCAGGTCGGCCTCGAGGATCGGCCACTCGAACGGCACCCGGACGACCTCGACCGACGGGTCGACCCGCTCCTCCAGGGTCAGGTCGGCACCGGTGAACCGATGGAAGGTTTCGCGTTCGGCCGTCAGCACGGTCACCTTCCAGCCGAGCGCGGCGAACCGGTTGGCCGTGGCCAGGGCCCGGTAGACACCGCCGCCTCGGCAGGGCGGGAAGCCCCAGGCGACGTACAACAGATGCGGGCGGTCTGTCATGCCCTTCCTCTCAGCAAGTTCAGCTTCTCAGCAGGTCGAGAATCGCGTCGGCCAGTTGGTCGTACGGCGTGGTCGCGGGCAGATGGTCGGCCGCCCACTGGAGCGCGTGGTCGCGCAGTTTCTCCAGCTCACCGGGATCCGCGGACCAGCGCCGCAGCGTCTCGGCCGCCTCCGTCACCGAGTCCACCAGGACTCCGCCACCGGACTCCTCGATCACCTTCGTCTGCCGGGGCAGCCGGGTCGAGAGGACGGGAAGGCCGCTGGCGAGGTACTCGTAGATCTTGGACGGCATCGCCTCCACGAAGGCCGGCGTCGGCTGGAGCATGGCAAGGCTGGCCCAGGCACCCTGGGCGATCCGCCAGGCGTTGGCCGGTGGCTGACGCCCGTGCAGCCGGACCCGGCCGGCCAGGTCGGGCCGCTCGATCCGGGCCTCGAGCTCGTCCCGGTCCGAGGGCGCGACCGGGCCGACGAGGTCGAGTGACCAGTCCGTCGCCGGGGCGACGGTCTCGACCATGTCGAAGAGACCACGGCTGGCCCGCAGGTCCCCGACGTACACGGCCCGCGGCGGACCCGACGGCGGTGTCGGGGCCAGGAACGGGATGTGGGGGAGGTTCTGCACGACCAGCCGCCGCTTCGCCTCGTACGGGGCGAGATGCGAGTCGGCGACGACGGTCAGGTCGGCGCCGGCGGCGAGCTTGGAGCTGGCCCGGACGATCAGCCGGGCCGGCATACCGGCCGGCCCCTTCGCCCAGGCCCGGTCGGCGAGCAGCCGGTTGTAGTCCTCGTGCACGTCGGCGACCATCTTGCGGCGGCGCAGGGTGGTGACGAGGCGGGTGACCGGGATCATGTCCGGGTCGACCGTCATCACCACCTTGGCGTTGGTCCGCCACGGCAGCACCGCGGTCCGGGCCAGCCTCTGGACCAGGTTGCCCCGCGGGCCCGCGTGGACGGTCGCGCCGTCCGGTCCGCCGTCCGCCTCGCCCAGGCCCCAGAGCTCGACGCTCAGGTCCCGGTGCTGCAGGGCCGCGGTGATCTTGTGCAGGCGCGCGTCGGCGACGTCGTGACCGGTCGTGATGATCCCCACGTCCGGCGCCGTACCGCGTGACCCGGCTTTGGGCATGGTCAGAGGTCCTCGAGAGAGACGGATTCCTTCTCACCGACCTGCAGGAACTTGGTGTACGCGGCGATCACCTCGTCGGGCTCGCCGCGCATCATCACCTTGCCCTTGTGCAGCCAGATGCAGTCGTTGCACAGATCCCGGACGCTGCTCATCGCGTGGCTGACCAGGAACATCGTCCGGCTGTTGGTGACCAGTTCCTTCATCTTGGCCGCGGCCTTGGTCTTGAAGGACGCGTCACCGGCGGACAGCGCCTCGTCGATCAGCAGGATGTCCGGGTCCATGTGGACGGCGACCGAGAACGCCAGCCGGCTGAACATGCCGGACGAGTACGTCCGCATCGGCATCTCCATGAAGTCACCGAGCTCGGCGAACTCGGCGATCTCCTCGTACCGCGCCTGGATCTCCTTGCGGCTCAGCCCCGCGGCCAGACCACCCAGTACGACGTTCTCCCGGCCGGACAGCGCCGCGTTGAAGCCGACGCCCAGCGACAGCAGGGTGGAGACCCGGCCGTGCACCTCGATCCGGCCCGAGGTCGGCGGCAGGATGCCGGCCACCGCGCGCATCAGCGTCGACTTGCCGGCGCCGTTCGCGCCGATGATGCCGATGGTGGTGCCGTGGTTGACGTCGAAGGAGACGTTCTGGACTGCATTGACCTCGCGGACCGCCCGCTCGCCGCGGCCGAACCGGACGATCGCGCTCTTGAACGTCGGCACCCGCTCGAACGTGGTCCGGTAGGTGATGGAGACGTCCTGGACCTTGACCGCCGGCATGCCGGACTGGTTCTTCTGCATCGGTTTCTTCTCAGCCTCAGAGACGGACAACGAACTCACGCTCCCTCGACATGAAGAACAACGAGCCGACGACGAAGGCCACGACCGCCCAGGCTGCCGCACCCGCCCACATCTGCCAGTTCGGGATGTCGCCGCGGACCAGCAGATCGGTCCAGCCCCCGAGCAGCGAGTACAGCGGGTTGTACTGGATGAAGCCCTTGAACTTGGCCGGCGCGTCCTCGGCGAACCAGAGCACCGGCGACAGGTAGAGCCAGATCCGGACGAAGTACGGCAGGAAGCTGGTGGTGTCGCGGAAGTACACCTGCAGGGCAGCGAAGATCATGCCCATCCCGGCCGCGAACACCGTCAGGAAGACCAGGAAGATCGGCGCGAGCAGCATCTCCCAGTGCAGCGGCTGACGCATCAGCAGGTGGATGGCGAAGTACACGACCATCGTCGGCAGGAAGCGGAAGAACGCCGTCCGCACCGCCGACAGCGGCAGCAGCATCCGCGGGAACGACATGTTCATCAGCAGTTTGCCGCCGCCGACCACGCTGGCCGCCCCGGCCGTCATCGCACCGGAGAAGTAGTAGAAGGCGAAGAGCCCACCGCACATGTGGGCGAACCGCTCGGCGCCGTCCGACCTGGAGCTACCGCCGGCGATGATGTCGACCAGCAGGTAGTAGACAGCCGCCAGCAGCAGCGGGTTCAGGACCAGCCACACCTGACCGAAGAAGGTGTTGGTGTTGGCCGCCCGGATGTTCGTCCGGGACATCTCGGCCGCGAACTCCCGCCGTTGCCACAGCGCCTTGAAGTAGGGACGCAGCGCCGGCAGGCCGACCTTGTGCGGTTCGTACACATGCACCGACGGGTTGAACTCCTCGTCGACGCTAGTCGCGTTCATTCAGGCGACGCCTCTCTTTGCCCGGTATCCGACTGGGGCTCTCGGCGGCTGCCGCCCCAGTACGACGGCGGGCCACGCAGACCGGGAAGCAGAGTAGCGGATCGGCGTCAATGCCGACGACACAGTGGTCCTCCATAGTGAGCAACGACGTACAGACGGCTACCAAACGTCGTGCCGGTCTCGGGAGAGTCCGCCTTCGCCGATCGTTATCTGGAATATACATTTGACCGCCTTCGACGGCCAAAACGCCTGCCACAGCACGGAAACCTCGTGGCGCCGCCGTTCGAACAACAGCGATCAACTTCAAATCGCCGTCAATTCAGTGGTACGACGCCTGGAGCGGGGCGGAAGTTGCTCCGGACAGGGTGACGAGTCCCACCCTGGCTGTGAAGCCGGTGGGTTCTGGCCACTGGTGTTACCGGTGGGACCCCAGGGGGTGCTTCCTGGCCGGGGCGAGCCGGGCCGGGGACGTCTCGTCCCCGCACCCCATGGACAGCCTCACCATCCACGGAGCTCCGCTCAGCACCTCCCGGGGCCCAGGCCGCGTCCGGGAAGACACGGCCCTCACCGACGATCCGGGGGCCCGTCCGCCATGGGCGGAAGCGGACCGGGCGCACACCGGATCGGCCGGCACGATGACCAGGGCGGCGGTCATCGCGCCATGGGCCTGTCCCCACATCCCCTGCAGTCGCGAGCAGGTGCTCGGTGGTGTGGCTCGGTGTGCTGGGGCGAAGGTCTCGATGCGGAGCATCGTGGCCTTTGCACCAGTGCAGCGAGGTGCGCCACCGAGTGCCGCGCAGCACGCAGGGGATGTGGGACAGGCCCAAGGCCGGTGGAGGAAGGCAGTTGCCCGGGCGGAACAGGCGCTCCGGGGCACTGGGGACGGCAGCGTCGAGGCGAGCGGCGGCGTGGTGCGGAACCGGTCGCATCGGACTCTCCTCCTCATCGGCCTCACGATGGAGATGCACAGTTTGTACACCCTCCAGCACAGCCGGTGATGGCACGGGAGTGCGAGGGCACCGATGCGCCGGGATCGAGACCCAACCGAAACGGGCTCCGCTGACGTAGCAGCGAACTCAGGCCAGAATTGGAACAGCAGCCTGGCGGCGCTCAGGTGGTCCGTCGCCAGGCTGCTGGACCTCAATTCTCGCTCACAACTGCGCGGAAATGGTGGCCAGATGGTGACACGGCACAAAAATGCTGACAGGACAACAAATATCGCTAGGCGCATTCACGACGCCACGGACAGTGCATACTGCGCTGGAACGCCCGCCTTACCCTGGACGGGCGGCAGCGGACAGTGACCGCGCTCGGAAGGGAGGGAAGAGTTGTGAGCACAACCGACACGGAGCGTGCCGACCACCTGCGCGTGCTCGGACTCAGCGACGACCAGATCAAGGTCTATCAGCACCTGCTGCGGACCGGCCCGTCGTCGATCACCGAACTGGACGAGGCGGTCCCGGACCGGGACGAGAGTATCGACGCGACCCTCAAAGGGCTGGTGCAGGCCGGCCTGGCCCGGCGGTCCGGCTCGGACCACTCCCGGTACCTGCCGGTGCCTCCGGACGCCGGTCTGGAGGCGATGACGCTGCGCCGCGAGTCCGAGCTGAAACAGGCCCGGATCGAGGTCCTGAACGCGTACGACGAGTTCCGCCGGACCGTGCACAACGAGTCGACCACGCACCTGATCGAGGTCGTCACCGGGAACGCGATCGTCGAGCGGATCCGGCAGATCAAGGGCGGTGCGCAGCGGGAGATCCTGGCCATCGACTCCCCGCCGTACTACATCGGCGGCCCGAACCAGGAGGAGATCGAGCACCTCAAGCGCGGCGTCTCCTACCGGGTGGTGTACTCGCCGGAGTCGGTCGAGGTGCCGGGGTACCTGACCGAGAACATCCTGCCGTGTGTGGAGGCCGGTGAGCAGGCCCGGGTGCTGCCCGACGTACCGGCGAAGCTGACCATCATCGACGGGTCGATCGCGTTCGTGTCCATGTCGGTGCGCGACACCGATGTGAACCGTTCGCTGCTGATCATCCGGCCGAGCAGCCTGCTGACCGCGCTGATCGGCATGTTCGAGCTGTGCTGGCGCAACGCGCTGCCGCTGCACGCCTCGGTCGGCACCGAGGACGACCGGCTCGAGCCGATCGAGCGGCGGCTGCTGGCACTGCTCGCGACCGGTGCCGCGGACGACACCATCGCGCGAACGCTCGGCATCAGCCGCCGTACCTTCTTCCGCTACCTCGAACGCCTGATGAACCGCACCGGCGCCAGCACCCGCTTCCAGCTCGCCCTGCACGCCGCGCGGGAGAACTGGCTGTAGTTGCCGTATACAACGAAGGGCTCCCGGCGCGCGCCGGGAGCCCTTTGTTTGCAAGGCTTTACGAGGCGGCGGCGGTGAGCTCCTTCGCCACGACCTCGGCGATCTGAGCGGTGTTGAGGGCGGCACCCTTGCGCAGGTTGTCGCCGCAGACGAACAGTTCGAGCGCGTTCGGGTCGTCCAGCGACTTGCGCAGCCGGCCGACCCAGGTCGGGTCGGTGCCGACCACGTCCGCCGGGGTCGGGAACTCCCCCTCGGCCGGGTTGTCGAACAGCAGGACACCGGGCGCGTCCCGCAGGACCTCCCGGGCCCCGTCGGCGTCGACCTCCTGGGCGAACCGGGCGTGCACCGACAGCGAGTGGGTGGTGATCACCGGCACCCGGACACAGGTCGCGGACACCTTCAGATCGGGCAGACCGAGGATCTTGCGCGACTCGTTGCGGACCTTCAGCTCCTCCGAGGACCAGCCGTCCTCCTTCAGCGAACCGGCCCACGGCACGACGTTCATCGCCAGCGGCGCCGGGAACGGTCCGAGGTCGTTGCCGATCACCCGCCGTACGTCGCCCGGCGTGGTGCCCAGGTCGCGATTGCCGGCCACCTTCATCAGCTGGTCGTAGAGCGCGTCGATGCCGTCCTGACCGGCCCCGGAGGCGGCCTGGTACGACGCGACCACCAGCTGCTCCAGCTCGTACCGGTGGTGCAGCGCGCCCATCGCCACGATCATCGACAGGGTCGTGCAGTTCGGGTTCGAGATAATGCCCTTCGGCCGGTTCCGGGCCGCCTCGGCGTTCACCTCGGGCACCACCAGCGGGACGTCCGGGTCCATCCGGAAGGCGCCGGAGTTGTCCACCACGACGGCACCCCGGCCGGCCGCGATCGGGGCCCAGTGCGCGGACACCGCGTCCGGGACGTCGAACATCGCCACGTCGATGCCGTCGAAGGCCTCCGCGCTGATCGCGACGACCTCGACCTCCTCGCCGCGGACCTTGAGTTTCTTTCCCGCGGAGCGCTCGGACGCGATCAGCCGGATCTCTCCCCAGACGTTCTCCCGGGTCGAGAGCAGGGCCAGCATCACCGTCCCGACGGCGCCGGTCGCACCGACCACCGCCAGCGAGGGCAGGCCCGTCCGGTCCTCGGTCTCGTTGTCCAATGCGCTCACAGGGGTCACCGTCCAGTTCCTCCGTACACGACAGCCTGGGTGTGCTCGTCGTCCAGATCGAATGCAGTGTGCGCCGCGGTCACGGCGGCGTCCACCAGGTTCTCGTCCACGACCACCGAGATCCGGATCTCCGAGGTGGAGATCATCTCGATGTTCACGCCGGCGTCGGCGAGCGCGGAGAAGAACTTCGCGGATACGCCCGGGTGGGAGCGCATTCCGACACCGACCACCGACACCTTGCCGATCTGGTCGTCGTACAGCAACTGCTCGTAGCCGACCTCGTCCTTCATCCGGGCGAGGGCGGACATCGCCCGGGCGCCGTCGGCGCGGGGCAGCGTGAAGGAGATGTCGGTGCGGTTGGTCGCGACCGCCGACACGTTCTGCACGATCATGTCGATGTTGGTCTCGGCGCCGGCGACCGTCTCGAAGATCCGGGCGGCCTCACCGGGCTTGTCGGGGACGCCGACCACGGTGATCTTGGCCTCGCCACGGTCGTGGGCCACGCCGGAGATGATCGCCTGTTCCATCTGATTCAGTTCCTTCGCATCGACGACCCAGGTGCCTTCCTTCTGCGAGAAGGAGGAGCGCACATGGACAGGGACGTTGTAGCGCCGCGCGTACTCGACGCAGCGCAGGTGCAGCACCTTGGCGCCGCAGGCGGCCATCTCGAGCATCTCCTCGTAGGAGATCTTCGGGATCTGCTTCGCGGCCGGCACGATCCGCGGGTCCGCGGTGAAGATGCCGTCCACGTCGGTGTAGATCTCGCAGTAGTCCGCCTCCAGCGAGGCGGCCAGCGCGACCGCGGTGGTGTCGGAGGCGCCGCGGCCCATCGTGGTGATGTCCTTGGTGTCCTGGGCGACGCCCTGGAAGCCGGCCACGATCGCGATGTGACCCTCGCCGAGGGCCCCCTCGATCCGGCCCGGCGTGATGTCGATGATCCGCGCGTTGCCGTGCGCGGAGGTGGTGATGACACCGGCCTGGGAGCCGGTGAACGAGCGGGCCTCGTAGCCCAGGTTCGCGATCGCCATCGCCAGCAGTGCGGCCGAGATCCGCTCACCCGAGGTGAGCAGCATGTCCAGTTCACGCGGCGGTGGCAGCGGGGAGACCTGCTGGGCCAGATCCATCAGTTCGTCGGTGGTGTCACCCATGGCCGAAATGACCACCACCACGTCGTTCCCGGCCTTCTTCGTCGCGACGATCCGTTGGGCCACACGCTTGATGCTTTCGGCGTCAGCGACCGAAGAACCGCCGTACTTGTGCACGACGCGTCCCACAGGTGTGTCTCCTCAAAACCACTGGTTGCGGTACGCCGTGCGGCGTTGCACCAGGCGTAGTCTCGGGCCTCATTCTAGCCGTGACTCGTTCGTTGCCTACCCGCTGACCAGCACCCGGGCCGCCTGTCCGGCCGATCCGGACCACGCCGGAAGGTTCCACGGCCCGGCTCGATGGCAGCCGGAAAGCGTCCGGCCGGTGCGGCCCCTTGTTCATATAAGTCATCACTGAAATACTTCGATCCGTGCACGCCTTCGACATCCTCGGCGATCCGGTCCGGCGCCGGATCCTGGAACTGCTGGCCGACGGCGAGTTGCCGGCCGGCAGTATCGCCGCGTCGATCGGCGCCGAGTTCGGGATCAGCCAGCCGGCCGTCTCCCAGCACCTGAAGGTGCTGCGCGACAACGGCTTCGCCACCGTCACCGTCGACGGCACCCGGCGGCTGTACGCCGTCGACCCCGGACCGCTGCGCGAGATCGACGGCTGGCTGGACCGCTATCGCAAGTTCTGGACCAATCGGCTCGACGCCCTGGAGACCGAGATCCGCCGCGGCCGCCGGGAGGCCGGAAAAACCTCCGCGAGCTGATGTCGATCCGGGCCCGGCCCGGTCGACGCGTCGGTGAGAGCAACCGCTGACACCGAGGAGTCACCGCCATGAAGAAGATCATCTCCGCCCTGTTCATCTCGCTCGACGGCATCGCCGAGGCGCCGACCGACTGGCACTTCCCGTACTTCAACGACGAGATGGGCGACGCCGTCGCCGCGATGTGGGCCCGGTCGGACACCATGCTGCTGGGCCGGAAGAGCTGGCAGGAGTTCGCTGGCTACTGGCCGGCCAACCCGGAGGAAGAGGGCGCCGACTTCATGAACGGCACGCCCAAGCTGGTCGTCTCCGACACGCTGGACAGCGTCGACGAGTGGCAGAACTCGACCATCGTGAAGGGCGACCCGGTCGAGGCGCTGACCGAGATCAAGGCGGGCGAGGGCAAGGACATCAGCCTGATCGGCAGCCTCACGCTGACCCGCACTCTGCTGCACGCCAAGCTGGTCGACGAGCTGCACCTGCTGATCCACCCGATCGCCCTGGGCTCCGGCGCCCGCCTCTTCGACGGCGGCGACCACGTCCCCCTGCAACTCCTGTCCACCACGACCTTCTCCACCGGCGTCCTCCACACCGTGTACGGCCCGGCCTAAACCTTTCGGGCTGCGAGTGCATCTGGGTTGGTAAAGAGACCTAGAGGGAGCAGTGGATGCGCAACATCGTCGCCAGGCTGTGTATGTCGGAGGACGGGATCGTGGACCGGCCGGACTACTGGCTGCCCGGGTCCGGCCTGGCTGGAGTGTTCGATCGGTTGGCGACCGGTGCGGAGACGGTGCTGCTCGGACGGAGCACGTTCGAGCAGTACGCCGCCTCCGTGGCCCGGTATCACCAGGCCGTCGTACCGCTGGATCGGGCTCGCAAGCTCGTCGTCGCGTCCCGGCCGGTGATCGCCCGGCCGGGCACCGAGGTGCTGCAGGGGGATCCGCAGCGCGTGTTGCGCGCGCTGAAGCACGTGCCGGGGGCCGACATCCACGTCGTCGGCAGCGTCAAGCTGGTCCGGTCGCTGCTCCGGTGGCGGCTGATCGACGAGGTGTCGCTGCTCATCCATCCGGTCCAGGCCGGGTTCGGCTCTCCCCTGTTCGAGGACCGGCGTGGGCTGCGGCTGATCTCGATGTGCGCGGGTGATTCCGGCGTACTCGAAGCGAGCTACCGGGTGGACTACGCCGCGACCGCGACCTCTTCCACCGCGGCATCGGCCGGCCGGTGGGGCGGGACGTGGAGCACGGACAGCGTCGCCACCACCGCGAGGACGGCCATCAGCACCCACGCGTAGCGGACGCCGAACGCCTCGACCACCGCACCGGCGACCGCGGACCCGACAGCGGAGCCGATCATCCCGCCGCTGAGCATCCAGCCGAAGATCTCGGTCTGGGCCGAGGCCGGCGTCAGCACGCCCAGCCGCTCGTAGATCGCGCCGATCGTCGGCGCGATCAGGCAGCCGGCCGCGAACAGCATCACCGCCAGTGCGACCACGGACGAGGTGGCGAACACGCAGCCGGTGACGAGCACCGCCATCGCCAGCATCCGCCGCCAGACGTACGAGTCGTGCCGGCCGGGCAGGGCACCGCCGACCAGACCGCCGATCAGGCTGCCGATGGCGGCCACCATCTCCAGCACACCGGCGATCAACCGGTTGCCGTGCTCGTCGGCGAACGCGACGATGCCGAGCGACATCGAGGCGAAGCCGGTGACCATACAGGCGAAGGCGATCAACAGCCCCAGCCGGTGGCGGTGGAACACCAACTGCCGCGCGGTCGGCCGCGGCTCGTCGGTCTCTTGGTGCTCCACGCTCGGCCGCTGCTTGAGACCGAACCACCAGATGGCCACGGAGGCCGTCGCGGCACACGCCAGCAGACCGGCCCGCGGACTCGCGAAGCTGACCACCACCGCACCGAGCATCGGGCCGATGATGAACAGAAGCTCCTGCGCCGTCGCGTCCAGCGCGTAGATCGCACGCAGTCGCGCACCCTGCACCAGCCGGGGCCAGCTGGCCCGCAAGGCCGAGGTGACCGGCGCCACGAACATCCCGGCCAGTGCGGCCGCGATCGGCAGCACCCGGTACCAGCTGTACGGCAGCAGCGCGACCACGGCCATCAGGACACCCCACGCCATCCCGGTCCCGATCAGGACCCAGCGGGCGCCCTTCCGGTCCGCCCGGCGCGACCACACCACGCTGGCGATCGCCGTACCGACGGAGTAGGCGCCGGCCACGACACCGGCCCAGCCGAAGTTGCCGGCGGCATCCTTGGCCAGGAACGCCAGCGGGACCATCGTCGCCATCACCGGCATCCGCGCGATCAGAGCCGACGCCAACAGCGCCATCACACCGTGGGTCTTCCAGAGATCGCGGTACGACGTCAGGTCCATGGACTGCATTCTGTCCTGACAAACCGGTCCGGCGCCTCGGGAATTCTCCCTATCCGGACAGGGCGGCAGTATGCGAACATGTGTTCGTGTCGGACCAGCGTGCGGCGACCATCCTGCATGCCGACCTGGACGCCTTCTACGCGTCGGTCGAGCAGCGCGATGACCCACGCCTGCGCGGCCGGCCGGTGATCGTCGGCGCCGGCGTGGTCCTCGCCTGCAGCTACGAGGCCAAGGCGTACGGCGTCCGGACCGCGATGAACGGTGGACAGGCACTCCGCCGCTGCCCCGGCGCGATCGTGGTCGATCCGCGGATGTCGGCGTACTCCGAGGCCAGCAAGGCGGTGTTCCGCGTCTTCGAGAACACCACGCCGTTGGTGGAGGGGTTGTCGATCGACGAGGCGTTCCTCGATGTGGGCGGACTCCGGCGGATCTCCGGGACACCGCTGGAGATCGCTCAGCGGCTCCGGGCCGACGTGCTGTCGCAGGTCGGGCTGCCGATCACGGTCGGGGTGGCCCGGACCAAGTTCCTGGCCAAGGTGGCCAGCGGGGTCGCGAAACCGGACGGTCTGCTGGAGGTTGCGCCGGACAAGGAGCTGGAGTTCCTTCATCCGTTGGCTGTCGAGCGGCTCTGGGGTGTGGGTGAGGTGACCGCGGAGAAGTTGCGTAACCGCGGGCTGACCAAGGTCGGCGATGTCGCGATGCTGCCCGAGGCCGCGTTGGTCGCGATGCTCGGGCGGGCCTCCGGACGGCACCTGCACGCACTGGCGCACAACCGCGACCCGCGACCGATCGAGGTCGGCCGGCGACGGCGGTCGATCGGTTCGCAACGGGCGCTCGGCAGGTCACCCAAGTCACCGGCGACGCTGGACGCCGTACTGGCCGGGCTGGTCGACCGGGTCACGCGGCGGATGCGGACCGCGGGACGGGCCGGGCGGACGGTCACGTTGCGGCTGCGGTTCGACGACTTCAGCCGGGCGACCCGGTCACATACATTGCCCCAAGCAACGGATCAGACGCGGGCCATCCTGGTCACCGCGCGGGCCTTGCTGTCCGCGGCGCGGCCGTTGATCGCGGCCCAGGGGATCACCATGATCGGCATCTCGGTGGCCAACCTGGAGAACGAGGCGGCACTCCAACTGGCGCTGCCGTTCGACAAGGCATCGAACGACGAGCTCGACTCGGCCCTGGACTCGGTGAAGGACAAGTTCGGCACGAACGCGATCACGCGCGGGATTCTCCTCGGCCGCGACCAGGGGCTGACGGTGCCGATGCTGCCCGATTAGGGCGTGGCGGATGGTCCCACGCCGTCGCGAGCAGGTGCGGAGTGCCGCGCAGTAGGCGTGGGACCATCAGACACGCCCTCAGTAGTTGTTGTCGTGGAGGCGGCCGGCGTACCAGTTCAAGGCCGCCTGGAGTTCGTTGAGTTGGTGGTTGCGGCGTTTGACCGGGCGCTCGTGGGCGACGGGGTAGAGCTTCCGGCCGCCGTGGTGGAGGCGGGTCGGCGTCGGCAGGGTGGCTTCGTGGTTGAGCCAGGCGACCAGCCAGGGTCTGCGGACGTCGCCGACGATGCGGATGCGGGTGACCGACGACCACGGGATGGCTGCCTGCTGGTATCCCCTGGTGATGGCCAGGCCTTCCGGCGACAGGTGGAGTACGACGCGGCGCCTGAGGACCAGGCGCCAGTTGCGGATCGCGTAGTACAGGCTGACCGCGGTCGCGATGCTGCCGAGCACCACGCCGGACGGGTCTGGTGTCGGTGTCTCCCTCGGCATGCAGATGGCGGCGAGCAGCGTGGTGATCACGGCGATGATCGTCGGTCTGGTCCTCGTGGTGGTGAAGGTGGCGCCAGTCCGCTGCGGTGGCGTCGGTTGGTGCTGCACGAGTGCGTGGTGTTGCGGGGGTGCGTGGTGCTGCACGGGTGCGTCGTGCTGTGTGGGGGGCGGCGGCTCGGGCAGGAGTTTGGTGGGGGCGACGATCGTCGCGGGCGGTGGAGTGATGATCGCGGTGTTGGCCGGCGAGCCGACGGACCGGAGCACCTCGGCGGGGGTCGGGCGATGGGCGGGATCTCTTGCCAGGCAACGGCGTACGAGGTCCTGCAACGGATCCGGCAGCGGCGGGATCTGGGGCTGCTCGTGAACGATCCGGTGCAGCAGCGAGGCCGGATTGCCGGTCGCGAACGGTCCGCGCCCGGACGCAGCGAACACCAGCACCGCGCCCAGCGCGAACATGTCGCTCGGCGGCCCGATCGTCGTACCGGTGATCTGCTCGGGTGACAGGTAGCCCGGCGTACCGATGACCACGCCGGTCGCCGTCAGGCTCGCGTCCTCGAGGGCGCGAGCGATGCCGAAGTCGATCACCCGCGGGCCGTTGTCGGTGAGGACGATGTTCGACGGTTTGAGATCGCGATGGACCAGACCGCTGCGGTGGATCGCGCTGAGCGCCTCGGCGAGTCCGCCCGCCAGCGATCGCACCCCGCCGGGCATCAGCGGACCGGACGCGTCGATCGCCTTCTGCAGCGTCGGTCCGGGCAGGTACTCGGTGGCCAGCCACGGGCGATCCGCGTCCGGATCGGCATCGACGACGGCGGCCGTGAACGCACCGCTGACCTTCCGCGCCGACTCAATCTCCCGAGCGAACCGGGCCCGGAATCCGTCGTCACCGGCCAGTTCGTCACGGACCACCTTCACCGCGACCAGGCGACCGCCGGGCGACCGGGCCAGGTACACCGCACCCATCGCGCCGCGACCGAGCCTGGCCTGGATCGCGAACGACCCGATCGTCGCCGGATCCCCTGGGTGCGTTGTCATCGGGGAGTCAGGCTAACGCGGTTCAGGACCGCGGGTAACCGATCTCGGCGATGCCTTCGGAGAGATCTGACAGGCGACGCTGACGATTGAGCGACGGTGACGACGTACTCGGTCAGCGGCATCAGGGCGTAGACGTGGCGGACCGGCTCGAGGTCGAGGGCCAGTTCGTAGTAGTCCTCGGCGAAGGTCAGGTACGCCTCGGGGCGTCCGTCCGCGAGAACGTCGAAGAGTTGGTCGGCGCCGTCCTTCTCGACGCCCTCGACCGGACCACAGCGCCACTGCGTGTCGGCCGTCGTACGCCAGAAGGCGACCGTGGCCCGCGGCGAGCCCATCGGATCCCAGAACGCCTTGTCGTCCCGCGCGGGATGGAACACGTCCGGCACGCCGTCGATCAGCCCCGGCCACGGCCGCAGGTCGTTCACGTACGGCGACATCGGCGACTCGTGGTCGAATCCGTACCCGAACGCGCCCTCGGCCGAGAACACGATCGAGTACTCGTTCCCCATCCCGTCCCGCATCAGCGCCGCTTCCTCGGTCTCCGACCACCGCGCGTCGAACGAGAAGTAGTTCGCGTCCCCGTGATCGTTCAGGACCAGATCAAGCACCGCCAACGCCCGGCTGACCCGCTTGGCGGTTGCCAGATCAGGCATCCGCCGAATCACCTCGAAAACAGACACCGCCCCATTCAACCGGCCCTAGGAGTCTGCTGAACAATCCGCGCGGCGTCGGGTGTTGATCTTCGGTTCCTGAAATCGTGGGGGTATGCAGGGTGAGGCGGATCGGCAGCGGGAGCTGCTGGATGTTGAGGCGGTTGCGGGGCATCTGCTGCCGGAAGGCAGTGTGTTCTCGTTCCTGGCCGGGCATCGGTCGAGGTTGTTCCCGGCGGAAATGTTCGCGGACTTGTTCCCGTCGGGTCGGGGGCGTCGGTCGGTCCCGGCGGAGGTGATCGCTTCGGTGATCGTGTTGCAGACCCTGCACGGGCTGTCGGATCGTGAGGCTGCGGATGCGGTCACCTTCGACCTGCGGTGGAAGGCCGCGTGCGGGTATGCGATCGACGCGGCCGGTTTCCATCCCACGACGTTGACCTACTGGCGGCGCCGGCTGGCCGCGAGTGAGCGCCCGCAGCGGATCTTCGAGGCCGTGCGTGACGTGATCACCGCGACCGGCGCGGTGGCCGGGAAGCACCGTCGGGCGCTGGATTCCACGGTGCTCGATGACGCGGTGGCGCGGCAGGACACCGTGACGCAGTTGATCGCCGCGATCCGCCGGGTCGGTCGCGACGTCACCGGCGCGAAGGACCTGATCGGCGTGCACTGCACCCGGCTGGGCGCGGTGGCCGGGCAGGACTACAGCGGCAGCGGGAAGCCGCGGATCGCGTGGGACGACCCGGCCGCTCGCGACGAGCTGGTCACCGCCTTGGTCAACGACGCGCACGCCCTGCTGGCCGCACTCGACGTCGAGGCCATCGAGAACGCCGGTGGCAAACCGGCCGAGGCGGTCGCGCTGCTGGCGCTGGTCGCCGGGCAGGACGTGGAACCGGTCGAGGACTCCGACGGCACCGACGGCCGGTGGCGGATCGCCCGCAAGACCGCGCCGGACCGGATGATCTCGACCGTCGACCCCGATGCCCGCCACGCCCACAAGACCCGGGAACGGCGACAAGACGGGTTCAAGGCCCATGTCGTGGTCGAACCCAGCACCGGACTGATGTCCGCGGTGAAGCTGACCAAGACCAACGGCCCGGCCAACTCCGATGCTGCCATCGGCGCCGAACTCGTGGTCGCCGACCCCACCATCACCGACCACATCGCCGAAGGCGCCGACGGGATCGGTGTCGAGGTGCTGGGGGATTCGGCCTACGCCACCGGCGACATGCTCCACGCCCTGGACGGCAAGAAGTGGACCCCACTGCTCAAACCCTGGCCGCTCAGGCCCGCCGTCCCCGGCGGCTTCACCCTCGATGACTTCACCATCGACCACCAGGCCGGCACCGCGACGTGTCCGGCCGGCATCACCCGCACGATCACCGGCAAGGGCAACGTGGTCTTCGGGATCGCCTGCCGCGACTGCCCACTCGCGGCGCGCTGCACCACGTCGGCCACCGGCCGCAAACTCATCATCGGCCCCCACGACCAACTCCAGCGCGCACACCGCAAACGAGCCACCGGCGAAGGCTTCCAAGCCACCTACCGCCAGCACCGGCCGATGGTCGAGCGAACCATCGCCTGGCTCACCCGCGGCAACCGGCAAGTGCCCTACCGAGGTGTCGACAAGAACAACAACTGGCTCCACCACCGCGCCGCCGCCCTCAACCTGCGCCGACTCCTCACCCTCGGCCTCACCATCGACAACGGAACCTGGACCCTGGCCTGAACAGCCCGGCGGGCTTGAACCAAGCCCACCACACCCGCCACGACAGCTAACGGCGGGCCAGACGATCTCTTCTGTCGCACCCTCGAGTGCTGACTTCACACGCCGCACGACGGCCTCCAGACGCCTGGCCCGTCACCAACACGACAAGCCAAACCAAGAACCGGCCTTGTTCAGCAGACTCCTAGAACCCGGCGTCGAGATAGCGACGGCCGTAGCCGGTGATCGCCGCGCGGACGTCCTTCAGTTCCCGCCAGCGCTGCTTCACCGATCGCCCGTGGGCAATCGGGAAGAGCTTGAAGGCGCCGTCGTTGCGACGGGGTGCGGGTACGTCGGCCGGACTGTGAGCGGGATCGAGCCAGGCCACCACCCACGGCCAACGGGCATCCCCGTCGATGCGGATCTGCCCGACCGCGCTCCACGGCACGCTCAGCTCCCGATCACCACGCCGCAGCGTCAGCGTCGTCGGCGTCAACCGCAACTCAGCCGGTCGCCTGAGCACGACGCGCCAACTGCGCACGGCGAACACCAGCGACACCACGCACAGGATGTGCAGGACCAGCTCGATGGTGAGCGTGTCCCGGGTGTAGGACAGGTCGTGCGGCACCAGAGCGAGGCCGACCAACGTCGTGATCACCGCGACGATCGTCGGGCGCGTCCTCGTGGTGGTGAAGGACGCGCCGACGTCCGTTTGCTCTTGCATACAAGCCTCCTGACCGAAACCGAGCTCTCACCGTAGTGGCTGAGGAACGTCGGCAGTGCCGGTCAGTCGAGTGCCTGATGCTCCTATAGGCGGCTGGCTGTCAAGTCTGGTGTGAGGGCTTGAGTGATGAGGGGTAGGAGTTCGCGGCAGAGAGCGCGTTTGAGGCAGCGCATGATTTCTTTGGTGGTTTTGCCTTCGGCGCGTCGTCGGGCCACGTAGGCGCGGGTGGGTTGGTGGTGGCACATGCGGACCAAGACGATGGTGTGGAGAGCGTTGTTGGCCTGGCGGTCGCCGCCGCGGTTGAGGCGGACGCGATGGGTGCGGCCGGAGGCGACCGGGACGGGGGAGGTTCCGCAGAGCGCGGCGAAGGCTGCGTTGCTGTGGAGCCGGTGGGGGTTGTCACCGGCGGTGGCCAGGAGTTGGCCGGCGGTTTCGGGGCCGACACCGCAGCGTTCGAGCAGCGCGGGCGCGGTCTGGGTGGTGAGGGCGCGCAGTTGGGTGTCGGCGTCGGTGATCTCCTCGGTGAGGTGCTGGCAGCGGCGGGCGAGGCGGCGGAGCGCGGTTTTGGTGGCCTGGACCGGGTCGGTCAGATCGGCCGCTGGGCGGAGCGCGGCAGTTGCCTCGACGAGTTGGTCGGTGGGCAGGCCGGCGAGTTGGCTGCGCAGTGGCTCGGGGGCTGTGACGACCAGGTGCTTGAGTGTGTTGGTCGCGGCGGTCCTGGCCTTGACCGCGCCGGAGCGGGCGGTGCGTAGTACGCGGATGGATTCCACCACACCGGTGCGGGTTTTCGGTGTGCCGGTCGCGTCGCCGGCCAGCACGGCGCGGGCCGCGGCCTCGGCGTCGATCGGGTCGGACTTGCCGCGGCGGCGGCGGGTCTGCCGGTTCGGCCGCGATACCTCCACCACCCGCACGTGTTCGGCGCTCAGCAGCCGCGCCAGTGAGGCGCCGTAGCTGCCGGTGCCCTCCACACCCACCGCGGCCAGCTCACCGAAGCCGCCCAGCCAGGCCAGCAGCCGCTTCTCCCCGGCCATGGTGGCCGGGAACTGGGCATGGGCAAGCAATCGGCCGAGATGATCCACACACGCGGCCGTGTGGGTGTCCAGGTGGGTATCCACCCCGCCGACGACCTGGCCCGGGCCAGCGACCTCTACGAGATCGAAATGGGCAGCGCTGACTGGGCTGATCGGATCTGTCATCGTAGAGACAGCCGTCCTTTCGTTGTGCAACCGACACGGGACGGCACGCACCGCCGGTCCGGGCGGACAGCACATGGACGGGCCTCTGAGACAGGCTCCTATCAGGTCACGTTCCGTCCGGCCGGTGCGTGCAGCTCGCCAGCCGAAGACAGATCAGGCAAAAGTCAACCCCATCCCGGGGCGACGGTGGATAACTGAGTCACCCGGCCGACGAGCACATCATCCATGTGGATAACTCTCGCGGTGCTGCTCAGCGGCGCTGGACGACTTCTTCGGCCACCTCGACCAGTTCGCGGTCGGTGGCCTCGGTCTCGGCGTCGTGGGCCGGCTCCAGGCGGTCGTGCGCGATCAGCGACTGGATGGCCCGCAGTACGGCGCTCGCCGCCGCACCCCAGGTGGACACGTAGGAGAACTGCCACCACCACAGCGCCTCGATGATCCGGCCCTCTTCGTAGTGCGCCAGGCCGTGCACGAGGTCGGTGGCGATCGCGGTGAGGTCGTCGGAGAGCCGGTTCACGGTGATCTCCGGCGGAGCGGCGTACGGGTCGAAGACCTCGGCGTACTCGTCCAGGCCCTCGAACAGCACCGCCAGCCGATCCCGCATCGCGTCCAGGTCCGGGTCCGGGCCCGGCGTCGCTCTCGAACCGCTCCTCCGGGACGAAGTCCTCGAACGCCCCCAGCCGGCCGCCGGCGAGCAGCAACTGGCTCACCTCGAGCAGCAGGTACGGCAGCGAGGCGAGACCCTCGTCGACCCCGTCCTCGTCCGGCTGCGCCGCGATGTCGCGCACCGAGATCAGGAAGCTCTGCACCTGGTCGGCGATCTGCTCGGCGAACTCGGCCAGGTCCTCGGAGTCCGTGCCCAGCGCCCGTTCAGCAATATCCGTCGAGCCGGCTGTATCTGTCGGTTCAGTCATCGATCGATCGTCGCCCTTCAAACGCCCGTCCGAGGGTGACCTCATCGGCATACTCGAGGTCACCGCCTACTGGAAGTCCACTAGCCAATCGGGTGACGCGCAACCCCATGGGCCGGAGCAACCGGCTCAGGTACGTCGCCGTCGCCTCACCCTCGAGGTTCGGGTCGGTGGCCAGAATGATCTCGGTCACCTCACCGCTCGCCAGCCGCTGCATCAGTTCCTTGATCCGCAGCTCGTCCGGCCCGATCCCCTCGATCGGCGAGATCGCCCCGCCGAGCACGTGGTACCGGCCGCGGAATTCGCGGGTCCGCTCGATCGCGACCACGTCCTTGGCCTCCTCGACCACGCAGATCAGGCTCAGGTCGCGGCGCGGGTCACGGCAGATCCGGCACTGCGTCTCCTCCGAGACGTTGGCGCAGATCTCGCAGAACTTGACCTTCTCCTTCACCTGCACGAGCACATGCGCGAGC
Organism: uncultured Actinomycetota bacterium; assembly: GCA_963748245.1. GTDB lineage: Bacteria > Actinomycetota > Actinomycetes > Propionibacteriales > Kribbellaceae > Kribbella. The sequence continues at coordinate 425,844 of CAVVIA010000002.1, forward strand.
CGTCGTACGTCGGTCTCGTCGGCGGCGAGCAGATGGAAAGCGATCCGCTGCGCGGACTTCGGACCGACGCCGGGCAGCCGGCCGAGCTCGTCGATGAGGTCCTGGACGGCCCCCTCGTACACGTCAGCCCGGGTTCTGACCGGGCAACCCGGCCCCGCTACCCGGGTTCGAGAACCCGACACCGCCGCTGGAGTTGGTCTCGTTGCCCGGCTTGGCCGGCTGGTCGTCGTCACCCTGCTCGACGGCGGGCGTCGCCTGCTCGACGGCGGGCGGCGTCGCACCAGGCAGGGCGAAGCCGGCCGGCGCGGACGGACCGCCGCCGAACCCGGGCCCTTCGGAGCCGAACCCCGGGATGCCACCGGCCAGCGGGCCCATCGCGCGGGCCGCGGCCTCCTTGGCGTTCTCCGAGGCGTCGCGAACGGCGGCAACGACGAGATCGGCCAGGGTCTCGGTGTCGTCCGGGTCGACGGCTTCCTGCTTGATCGTCAGGCTGAGCAGCTCCCCGGTCCCGGACACGAGCGCGGTCACCAGCCCACCACCTGCCGAGCCCTCGATCTCCTGGCTCTCCAGGTTGGCCTGGGCCTCCATCAGCTGGTTCTGCATCGCCTGCGCCTGCGCGAGCAGGTCAGACATGTCGAAGCCCCGCCAGCACCGCCACCGTCGAACACCGCGATCTCCTCGTCGAGCCGCTACCTGTCACCGAGCCTCAACCCTAGCCGGTCGCCCCGACAACCCAACGTGCCGCCGCCCACCAGCCAGAAACCGACCATTCTCCCCACACTGTCCACAGCGTTGTGGACACCCTTATCCACAGCCTGTGAATCGTGTGGAAACGCACCCCACCGCAATCCACGTCCATCCCCCACACCTGTGGACGACCTCGCTGGCGGGTGTGGTGGTTGGGGGTGGGCCTACGGCTTCTCCCAGCCGGTCGTGACGACGTAGTCCGTGTACCAGGTGGTCAGCTCGATGAGCGGCCGGAGCGCCTTGCCGATCAACCCGACGTCGTTGGTGTCGATCGGCTTCTCGGCGTACACGGACCGCCGTCTGAGGAGGTCGGCACGCGGATGGTCGGGCGAGTACTCGCGCGGCATGCGAACCGCCGTCGGCCCGGTGAGCTCGAAGTCGTTGTCGCTGAGAGTTCTGACGAGCCCTGCGAGCTCGCCACCGCTGTCCTCGGCGTCAACCATCGCGCGGAACCGCCGCACCTGATCGCTCTCGGGATGCGCCGAGCCGCCGCCGAGCACCAGGCTGTCGAGGTCGAACGTGAACGAGATGCGGACCCGGCGCGCGATCCACGCCGTAGCGTTCTGCCGCTGCCACGCGGCAGGCCGGTCGGACAGACCGCCCAACCAGAACTTGCCGAACTCGCCGTCCTCATTGAGCTCGTCGCAGAGCTCCTGCAACGGCCTCCGGACGTAACGCTCCAAGTCATCCCGATGCGTCTCCAGCTGAGCCGGACTCGGATCGCCTTCAAGATCCACCAGCACATCAAACGCCGCGTCGCTCCACCCTCGAAAACCCATACCCGGCAATCTCCCACCACCCACCGACAACGAGCCGTTGGAGGTTGGGAGTGCGGTCAGTTGGGTTCTTCGGTGATGATCTGCGCGCCGAGGGTTTCGATCAGGAGGTCGGTGTGGGAGCGGGAGTCCTCGTCCAGCACCACGTCGTCCTCGCCGATCGCGTCGGCTTCTTCCTCGGGCGTCAGCGGGGTCTCTGGCGCGGCGGCCGCAGCGGACTTGCGGGCCTGCTCGGCGGCCACAGCCGCTTCTGCTGCTCGACGCTTGCTGGCGGCCTGTTCCCGCCTGTTTGTCGCGGGGGGCGCGGACTTGCCCGCCCCGGCTGCGGGGCGTGAGGTTGGGCCGTCGTCCCACGGGTCGGGCTCCGGAGGTACGTCGTATTCCGGGTCCGGCGGCTCCTGTACGGCGACCGCCGCACCCGGACCGTCGGACCACTGCCCGGCATTGCCTGACCTGTCACCCGGACCGGATGCCGCGCGACCGGCCTGCGGGACGGCGGCAGTGGGCGATCCGCCCCCTTCCCTGCCGTCCCCGGCGGGACCACCCGCGGCTCCTCGCGGCGCCGCTCCCTGATGACCTGACGCTCCCCGTGGGTCGCGTCGCCCACCTCCGCCTGTCTCTCCCACGGAGCCTGCCCCGACCCCGCCTGCACCAGCCCCGCCCTCATCGACCCGGCTCGCGCCAACTCCAGTCGTGCCAACTCCCGGTCGTGCCTGCCCCGCTCGTGCCAGGCCGGCTCGCGCCCGCTCCGCTCGTGCCAAAGTCGCTGGGGTACGCAGCACCACCACTCGGGCCAGGACCAGCGGCACCTCCCGCGGGACCAGCGCCGGCGGGTCCAGCGGCACCTTCTCCGCCGGAGCCCCAGCCACTACTACCCGTCCCCGAACCACCCGCGGTGCCGCCTGAGCCTGCGGGAGCGCCACCTTGCGGACCACCTGAGCGCTGACCGCCGCCACCCGCGCCGGGGTCGGTCGACGGGTCGACAACTGCCTCGACGCGACGGTTGAGCCCGATCGTGTCGATCATCGCCTGGCGCAGAATCTCGTCACTGCCGGAACGGGCAAAGCTCTCCCGAGCGCCCGCGTTCACCAGGCCGAGCGTCAGTGTCTGTTCGTCGATGGCGATGACCTGGGCGTTCTGGCTCAGCATGATCCACGCGAACCGCCGCTTCGCCTTCACCGCCTCGAGTACGTCAGGCCACAGCCGACGGATGTCGGCCAGACCGACCGATCCAGCCGACGGAGCAGCCTCAGCAGGCGCTACGCCGGCGGATTGCGACGGCGCAGGGGGCGCGACCGAGGCCGCCGGAGCAGCACTCGCCGCCGGTGCAGACCCAGACTCATCCGCCCAGGCACCACTCCGCCCAGCCCCACCCGCTACACCACCAGAACCGGCCGCACCCCGACCCACATCCCCCGAGCCACCCGGAGCACCAGCACCCACGCCAGCACCACCAGCACGCGCACCACCCGCACCAGCACCACCCGACGCACCGGCACCCGCGCCAGCTGCACTCGACGCATCAGCGGCGCCTTCGCCAGCGGCATCCAGCGAACCAGCACCCCGCGCGCCAGCGCCGCCTGCGCCACCGCGCGCAGCAGCTCCTGCGCCAGCGCCTCCCGCAGAGCTCGCCGACGTACCAGTGCCGCTAGCCGCCGCACCATCGCTCGGCTGCGCACCGTCCGCTCCGCCAGCGGGCGCCGTACCGGCCCCTGGGGGGCCGGCCGCAGCGGCTCGGGCTGCCGCGCGGCTTGCCGTCGCGTCCGGTGCCGGTCCTCCTACGGGAGCACCTACGGACCCGGCCGGCTGTTCCGCGTCCGGCGTACCGGCGGGGGCTCCGATGGCCAGGCGACGTTCCATCCGGTCGAGGCGGGCTTGGATGCCGTTGGTGGAGTCGTCGGCTCCCGGTAGCAGGACCTTGGCGCAGATGAGCTCCAGCTGCAGCCGCGGCGCCGTGGCCCCGCGCATCTCCAGCAGACCGGCTGCGACGATGTCCGCCGCCCGGGTGAGCTCGGCGGGACCGATCCCGGCCGCCTGGGTCTGCAGTCGCTCGCCCTGGTCCTCGGCTGCCTCGATCAGGCCGGAGATGATCGCGTTCGGTACGGCGGACAGCACGACCAGATCGCGCAGGCGCCGGAGCAGGTCCTCGGCGAACCGCTTCGGGTCCTGGCCGGTCTCGATGACCTTCTCGATCGTTTCGAACACGGCCTTGCTGTCATGCGCCGCGAACCCGTCGACGCACGCGTCGAGCAAGGAATCCGGCGTGAATCCGAGCAGCGCGACGGCCAGCTCGTAGGTGACCCCATCCGGCCCCGCACCACCGATCAGCTGGTCCAGCACACTCAGCGAGTCACGAACCGAGCCGGCGCCGGCCCGCACGACCAGCGGCAGCGCGGCCGGCTCGATCGCGACGCCCTCGGACTGGCACAGCATGGCCATGTAGTCGCCGAGCACCTTCGGCGGGACCAGGCGGAACGGGTAGTGGTGGGTCCGGGACCGGATCGTCCCGATCACCTTGTCCGGCTCGGTGGTGGCGAAGATGAACTTCAGGTGCGGCGGCGGCTCCTCGACCAGCTTCAGCAGGGCGTTGAAGCCCTGCGTGGTCACCATGTGCGCCTCGTCGATGATGTAGATCTTGTAGCGGCTCTCCACCGGCGCGAAGAACGCCCGCTCGCGCAGGTCCCGGGCGTCGTCGACACCACCGTGCGAGGCGGCGTCGATCTCGATCACGTCGATGCTGCCGGGGCCGCCGCGTGCCAGGTCGGTGCAGGACTTGCACACCCCGCACGGCTCGGCGATGGGGCCCTTCTCGCAGTTGATCGCGCGGGCCAGGATCCGGGCACTGGTGGTCTTGCCACAGCCGCGCGGGCCGGAGAACAGGTAGGCGTGGTTGACCCGGTTGTTGCTCAACGCGTTCCGCAGCGGCGCCGTGACATGGTCCTGCCCGATCACCTCGGCGAACGTCTCCGGGCGATACCGGCGGTACAACGCAAGGGGTGCTTCCACGCCCGCAACCCTAGCGCCGCCCGCCGACATCCCGCGGCCGGAGGACCGGTACGCCGGTATTGCGGTGAGGAATCGTCAGAGTGTCGCGCAGGATGGACGGAGTGTCGGGGAGAATCGACGCATGTCGAACGGGACGCCGGGGGTACGGCGACGCAAGCCGAGCAAGGGTGATCTGACCTCACAGGCGATCCTGGACACCGCCGAGAAGCTGCTGGCCCAGCGGGACATCACCGAGATCACCATCGACGACCTGACCACCGGTGCCGAGATCTCGCGGTCGGCCTTCTACTTCCATTTCGAGTCCCGCGAGACCGTGCTGTACGTGCTCGCGGAGAAGGTCGTCGCCGAGCTGTACGCCACTGCCAGCGCTTGGACCGAGTCGCCGGCCTCGCCGGCCGCGGAGGCACTGCGGGAGGCCACCGCCGGGTCGGTCGCGATCTGGCGCCGCAGCGGCCCCGTCCTCCGCGCCGCGACCCGGGCCCGGGAGACCAGCCCGCCGATGACGCAGTTCTGGAGCGACATGGCGCGGAAATTCATCACCGCGGTCGCGGACCGGATCGAGACCGAACGCGCGGCGGGCCACGCCCTGCCCGGACCGCCCGCGGCCAGGTCGCTGGCACTGGCCCTGGTCTCGATGAACGACGAGGTCTTCTACCACCACTCCAGATCCCGCAGGTCGGCCACCGCGGACCGCGAGATCGTCGACACCCTCACCACGATCTGGCTGCGGAGCATCTACGGCGGCTAGATGTGGCCGCCGGGCTTGCGGTAGCCGCGGAGGAGGTCGCGGGAGATGATCAGGCGCTGCATCTCGTCGGTGCCTTCGAAGATCCGCCACAACCGCACCTCGCGGAACCACCGCTCGATCGGTAGCTCCTTCGTGTAGCCCATCCCGCCGTGGATCTGCAGCACCCGGTCCGCGACCCGGTTCACGGCGTTCGTGCCGTACAGCTTGGCGATCGCCGAGTCGTGCTGCGGTGGCTGGCCCTGATCGATGCCCCAGGCAGACCGCAGTACCAGCCAGCGGGCGGCCTCCAGGTCCACCTCCGAATCGGCGATCATCCACTGGATCGCCTGGTTCTCGCCGATCGGGTGGCCGAAGGTGTGCCTGGTGTTCGCGTGCTCGATCGCCATCTCCAGCAGCCGTTCGCACGCGCCCAGACCGCGAGCCGGGATCAGGTAGCGGCCCTTCATGATCCAGCGCATCGCCAGCTCGTACCCGTCCCCGACCTCGCCGAGCACGTGGTCGTCGGGCACCCGGACGTCGTCGAAGACCAACGTCGCCGGCCCGGCCGGGCCCATCGTGACGATCGGGCTCGAGGTCCAGCCGCGGTCCCGGTCGACCAGGAAGGCGGTGAACCCGCCCTTGGGTCCGCGCAGCGCATCCGTGACCGCGATGACGATGGCGAAGTCGGCCTCGTTGCCGCCGGTGATGAAGGTCTTCTCACCGCGGATCACCCACTCGCCGCCGTCGCGGCGGGCGCTGGTGCGGATCGCCCGGGTGTCGGACCCAGCCCCCGGCTCGGTGATCGCGAAGCACGATCGGCGCTGACCGGCGATCGTCGGCAGCAGGTACTCCTTGGTCTGCCGTTCGTCGGCCTCGTACAGGATGTTGTCCGCCTCGCCGCCGAAGCTGAACGGGATGAAGGTCCGGCCGAGCTCGGCGGCGATCAGGGCCTGTTCGACCGCCGGCAGGTCCATCCCGCCGTACTCGTCCGGCGTCCCGAGCCCCCAGAAGCCGAACTCCTTGGCCCGTTGCCGCAGCTCCGCGACCTCGGCGGGCTCGATCCCGACACCACCGGTCCGCTCGCGCCGGAGCACCTCGGTCTCCAGCGGCATCAGCTGCTCGCGGACGAACCGGCGGGCGACGTCCCGGATCGCCCGCTGCTCCTCCGACAGCCCGAAGTCGATCATCGGCCCTCCCTGTTTGTCGACAGAGTGTCAAATATCGTCGACGACATGTCAACCCTACGCTTCGCCGGCCGAACTGTCCTGGTGACGCGCGACGATCGCTCGGACCCAGCTTCCTCCTAGGCTGTCGCAAGTGACTGGGGATTCCGGACAGCAGCGTGTCATCGAGCGCGCCCGCACCGTCCTACCGGCGGACGAGCGGATTCTCGCCGTTTATCTGGCCGGCAGCTACGGCTCCGGCGAGGCGGACAGATTCAGTGACGTCGACGTGCACTGCGTCGTCACGGACGAGAGCGCGGTCTGGTTCGAGGAGCACTGGACCGAGTCGATGGCACAGCTCGCCGGCCCGACCGTCCTCGCCGAGCGGATTCCCGGACTGATCGGCGGCCTCGGGATCACCCCGGACTGGCTGCACGTCGATCTGGTCATCCACCCACTCGCCGGCTTCGACCGTCTCCAGTACGACGGAGTCCGCGTGCTCTTCGACCGGGCCGGATCACACTTCCCCGAAGGCGACCAGCCGCGACAGGGCGGCCGACCCGGTACGCCGTACTGGCCGCAGGGAGCCGTGAACCTGTTCTTCTATTTCCTGGGGAATCTGGTGGTCGTGCTCGGCCGGGACGAGCGGATCGTCGGCAGCCAAGGCGTCGGCGCGGTCCGCGACCAACTCATCGCGCTGATGCTCGCCGAGCGCGGCGTACGTCGTACCGGTGGAGCCAAACGGCTGAACGCCTTTCTGTCAGACGAACAGCGCGCAGCCCTCGAGGCGATCCCGGCGGCCGGCGCCGACCCGGCCGACATCATCGCGGCGAACCAGTACATGTGCCGCGAGTTCATCCGCCGCGGCACCGCGCTGGCCGAGCAGATGGGCGAGCGTTGGCCCGCCGAGTTCGTCGCTGCGACGCTCGCCCATCTGCGGCGGCACTTCGGGACGGACTTCGACTGAGCTACTCCAAGTGGTAATCCGCGAACCGGGTGCGGAGGTCCTTCTTGGAGAACTTGCCGACTGAGGTCTTGGGGACCTCGTCGATGAACTCGACCGCGTCCGGGAGCCACCACTTCGCCACCTGCGGCCGCAAGTACTCCAGGATCTCTTCGCTCGTTACGGTTTCGCCTTCCTGCAGTACGACGCAGGCCAGCGGCCGCTCGTCCCACTTCGGGTGCGGTACTCCGATCACGGCGGCCTCCTTCACCGCGGGATGGGCCATCAGCAGGTTCTCCAGCTCGACCGAGCTGATCCACTCGCCGCCGGACTTCACCAGGTCCTTCGTCCGGTCCACCAGCCGCACCGAGCCGAACTGGTCGATCGCCGCTACGTCACCCGTCTTCATCCAGCCGTCCTCCGTGCTCAGCTGGACGCCCTCGTCAGGCCGGTAGTACTCGGCCGCGATCCACGCTCCACGAACCTGCAGCTCACCCGTCGCCTCGTCGTCCCAGGGCAACGGCGTGATCGAGCCAGGCTCGACGATCCGCACCTCGACACCGGGCAGTGGCTGTCCCTGCCGGGCCCGGAGCCGCGCCTTCTTGTCCTCCGGGAGGTCCTCGTACCGAGCCGGCACGTGCGCGGCCGTCGCCACCGGGCTGGTCTCCGTCATGCCCCACGCCTGCAGGATCGGCCGGCCGAGCTTCTCCCGGAACGCCTCCGACAACGCCATCGGTACGGCGGACCCGCCACAAGGAACCCGTCGCAGCTTGGGCAACTCGACCCCGTCCAGCAACGGCAACAAACCCTGCCAGATCGTCGGCACACCGGCGGCCAGCGTGACCTCCTGCTCCTGCAACAGCTTCAGAATCCCCTGCGGACTCATGTCCGGCCCAGGGAACACCAGCGAAGCACCGGCCATCGGAGCCGCGTGCGCGAGCCCCCAGGCGTTGGCGTGGAACATTGGCACGACCGGCATCACCGTGTCCGTCTCGGTCAGCCCGATCCCCGCGTTGGTCAGCACGCCGATCGAGTGCAGCCAGGTGGTCCGGTGCGAATACACCACGCCCTTCGGATTGCCCGTCGTTCCGCTCGTGTAGCACATCGCGGCCGCCTGGTTCTCGTCCGCGACGTGGAACTCGACCGGCTGCGCCGCGGCCAGCAGCTCCTCGTAGTCATGGAACCGTGGATCGTCCGGCACCTCCACACCGGGCGCGCCGGCCGGCAGATCGTCCATCACCACCACGTGCCGGAGCAGCGGCAGCCGATCGAGCAGCGGCAGGAAGAGCCCGAGCAGCGACCGGTCGACGAAGGCGATCTCGTCCTCGGCGTGGTTCGCGATGTAGACGACCTGATCGGGGAAGAGCCTGATGTTGAGCGTATGCAGGACCCGGCCGGTGCAGGGCACCCCGAAGTACAGCTCGAGGTGACGTCCCGAGTTCCACGCGAAGGTCGCCACCCGGCCGTCCGCGCTGATCCCGAGTGTGTCCAGTACGCCGCCTAATCGTCGGGTCCGCGCGGCCCACTCGCCGTACGTCAGTTTCGTCGGCGCCGGACCGCCGGTGTGGACGGTCCGGTCCGGGTAGAACTGCTCGGCCCGGAGGAAGATGCCGTCCAGGGACAGTTGGTAGTTCTGCATCAGACCCTTCATGAGCCCACTCTGCCAGCCGCGATGTCACCTTGACCACGATCCGGCCTGGCACTCGGTCGGCACTTTCACAGCACTCCGGGGCTGCAGCTCCGAAATAGTTGACACGACATACATGTCGTGTAATGTATCTCCCGTGAATCCCATCGCCCGCGTCACCGCACTGAGCACCGGCTCGGTCCAGATCAGGCCGGAGCACGTCGGCCCCACCAAGAAGAACCTCTACGTCTGGCTCGCGACATCGCGCAACTGGACCGCTCCGCGCCCGATCAACACCTACGTCATCGAGCATCGCGACGGTCTGGTGCTGTTCGACACCGGGCAGGACCGTGCGTCCGTCACCGACGCGGGGTACTTCCCAGGCGGTGTCAACGGAGTGATCTACGACCGGCTCGCGAAGTTCGAGATCGGGCCGGAGCAGACGCTGACCCGGCTTCTCGCGGCCAACGGCTATGACATCCGCGACGTCCACACCGCCGTCGTGTCCCATCTGCACCAGGACCACATCGGCGGACTCCCCGAGCTGGCCGGCGCTCGCATAGTGATCAGCGAAACCGAGTGGCGGTCCATGAGCCGCCCGTTGGCCGCCGCGCGCGGTTACCTGCGCCGCCATATCGAACTGCCCGGCCTCCGCTGGGAGCTGATCCGGCCCGAGCCGCTGGGTGATCCCGGGTTGACGCCGTTCACCGCCGGACACGACCTGTTCGGCGACGGAAGTCTGATGCTGCTGCCCACGCCCGGACACACCCCCGGTTCGCTGTCCATGCTCGTACGGCGGCCGGGCGAAGCGCCACTGGTGATGGTCGGCGACCTCACGTACGACGCCGACCTGCTGGCGGCCGGCCACATCCCGGGGGTCGGGACCAGGCCGGACCTGCGCCGAGCCGTTGCCCAGGTCAACGAACTTCGGGCGCAGCAGCCGGATCTGGTCGTACTGGCGGCCCATGACCCGGGGGCGGCCGGCCGGCTGGCCGAGGTCCAGGTGGGCGGGAAGTGAAGACCGCCGAGGAGTTGCGGTACCTGATCCTGGCGATTCAGCGAGAGGGCAACAGACTGCTGGCCGCCGAGCTACGGCCGCTCGGACTGACGCCGTCGCAGGCCGAGGTGCTGCGCGTTCTCCGGGACCACGGGCCGCTCACCCTCAGCGCGCTGGGAGGACTCCTGGTCTGCGAGACGGGGAACAGCCCGAGCCGCCTGGTGGATCGGCTGGTCGCACAGGGGCTGGTCCAGCGCGACACCGATCCGAAGGACCGGCGCTACCTCACACTGAGCCTGTCGGCGGAGGGTCGTGAGCTCAGCCGCCGGGTCGTCACCGCCGAGAACGTGCTGCACAAGGCGATCGACGACCTCGTGGCGGGGCAGGCGGTCGACCAGACCATCGCCACGTTGCGGGTGCTCGCCGAGGCCTTTCCCGCAGGCGAAGCACTCGCCCGCCGTCGAGATGGAGAAAATTGATGGAACAAGCAACCCTGACCATCCCGGCGGCAGCTGACACCGTCCGGGCCGTGCTGCTGGACCCGCTGGCGCTCCCGCTGTGGAACGAAGCCTTCCTCGCGATCGACGGACCGCGCGTGCCCGCAGCCGGTCAGCCGTACGTCCTGCGGGTACGCCCCGGCATGAACGGCTCACTGGAATACACAGCCATCGAACCGGATCGCGTCGAGATGAGCTGGCGGGTCCCCGGATTCCACGAGGTCGGCAGCTGGACCATCGCTACCACCGGCGATGTCACCCACGCCTTCGAGCACACCGGTCCGCTGGCAGCTGTCCTTCGCCGCTCGTACCGCGGTATCGCCGCCGTCCGCCTCGACCGCCTCGCCAACCGCGTCCGCCAACTCACCAATCCATGACCTGAACGTCCGGCAGGCTGATCAGAAAGCCAGCGGCACCGCGCGTTTGTGGGCGGTACGGCGGTGGGCCGCGATAATCGTGGCCGCGGCCTTGTCGTTCACCTCGAGGCCCTCGAGGAAGTCGTCGATCTCCTCGTAGGTCACGCCGAGCACGATCTCGTCCGGGACCCCGGGGTTGTTGGTCTCCAGGTCGGCCGTCGGCACCTTGCCGGTGAGCTCGTCGGACGCACCGAGCCGCAACGCGACCGCCCGGACCCGCCGCTTGGTCAGTCCCGACAACGGCGTGAGGTCGCAGGCACCGTCGCCGTACTTGGTGAAGAAGCCCATCACGGCCTCGGCCGCGTGGTCCGTCCCGACGACGAGTCCGCCGCGCGCGCCGGCGACGACGTACTGCGCGATCATCCGCTGCCGCGCCTTGATGTTGCCGACGTGGAAGTCCTCCCGGTCGGCGCGAGCCCCGCGTGCCGGACCGACTCGACCATCGCATCCGTGGCCGGCTTCACGTCGACCACGAGCGTCTCGTCCGGCCGGATGAACTCGAGCGAGCGCTGCGCATCCGCCTCGTCCGCCTGGACGCCGTACGGGAGCCGCATCGCGACGAACGTCGCCTGACCGCCCTCGGCGCGGACTCGCTCGACCGCGAGCTGGCAGAGGCGTCCCGCCGTACCGGAGTCGACGCCGCCGCTGATCCCGAGCACGTACGACGACGCGCCGGTCCGCCGGAGCTGATCGGCCAGGAACTCGACCCGCCGCTCGATCTCGGTGTCCGCGTCGAACGATGCGGGGACGCCCAGCTCGGCGATGATCAGTTCCTGCAGGTAGCGGCGTTCGTCGCTCATCGGGCTCCCTCACGGTGATGGGTTCAGCCCGTCCAGCCTAGACAGGCCACTCCGGGCCCGGACATGAGGATTCCCCGCGCACCCGGAAGAGCTCACTTACCCTTGCTGCCTTCCGGCCCTGGGGGAGTTGGGCGAGATACCGCCACGCGGGGAACCAGCCAGAAGTGTACGTGATCTCATCCCCAGGCCCGAAATCCGGACCCATGACCCGGTCGGCGTGCGTACCCTGGTTGGGTGACGAATCATCAATTCGGTCCGTTCGGGATCACCACGGGCCTTGACAGCAGCCCTGAGTCGCTTGATGCCGCGAAGGCGGCCGAGGCGCTCGGGTATCCCGCGATCTGGTTGTCCGGCGGCCCGCTGCCCGGGCTCCAGACCATCGTCGACCTGATCGGTGCGACCAGGTCGATCAAGTTCGTCAGCGGCATCCTCGCCGTCGACGAATACAGCGCTTCGGACATCAGAACGACGTACGCGTCGGTGGAAGCGTCCGCGCCGGGCCGATTCACGGTCGGTCTCGGTGGTGCGCGTGGCCCGAAGCCGATCGCCACGCTCAACGCCTTCCTCGACGACCTGGACGCCGTACCGACCGAACGTCGGCTGCTCGCCGCGCTCGGCCCGCGGATGCTGGAGCTGGCCCGGGACCGGACGGCCGGTGCGTACCCGTTCCTGACCACCGCGTCGTACTCCGCCGAGGCGCGGAAGGTGCTCGGGCCGGACAAACTGCTGTCGGTGAGCCACCTGGTCGTGGTGGAGACCGACGCGGATCGGGCCCGGGCGATCGCGCGCGACACGATCAGCTTCTTCCCGCGGATTCCGGCGTACGCCGCCTCGCTGAAGCGGCAGGGGTTCAGTGACGCGGATCTCGTTGAGCTCCCGGATCACATGGTCGACGCCTTGGCGGCCTGGGGTAAACCGACCGACATCAAGGCGAAGCTGACCGAGCACCTCGACGCCGGCGCCGACCACGTCGCCGTCAACGTGATCACCGGCATCACCGGCCCCCAGCCGACCGACCAATGGCAGACGCTAGCCGGCACGCTGTTGGCTTGACGTCCTCAACGAGTCAGCTGCTCGAGTTCCTCGATGCGGCCGGTCATGATCGCGCGGACGTTCGCCGTGATCCGCTCGACCGGCCAGTCCCACCAGGCGATCTTCAGCAGTCGGACGACGTCCTCGGCGGGGAATCTGGTCCGGATCAGCTTGGCCGGATTCCCGCCGACGATGCCGTACGGCGGTACGTCGTCGACCACGACCGCACCGGACGCGATGATCGCGCCGTCCCCGATCGTGACCCCGGGCATGATCAGGCTGCGGTACCCGAACCACACGTCGTTCCCGACCACGGTGTCGCCGCGGCCCGGCAGCCCTGTGATCAGGTCGAAATGCTCCGCCCAGGCGCCGCCCATGATCGGGAACGGGAACGTCGACGGGCCGTCCATCCGATGGTTCGCGCCGTTCATGATGAACGTGGTGCCCTCACCGAGAGCGCAGTACTTGCCGATGCGGAGACGCTCGGGGCCGTAGTGATACAGCACGTTGCTGGTCTCGAACGCGGTCGGATCGACCGGATCGTCGTAGTACGAGTAGTCCCCGACCTCGATCAGCGGCGACGTCACCACCGCCTTCAGCAACACCACCCGCTCGGCCGACGGCATCGGGTGCAGGACGTTCGGATCCGGCGCTCCATCCATGCCGCCGACCCTAAACGAGCAACCCCACCACCACGATCACGCCCCGATTTCCGCTTCCCGAGCCGTCTCGCGTATCCTCTCCGCTTGGAGGATTCGCCTAGAGGCCTAGGGCGCACGCTTGGAAAGCGTGTTGGGGGCAACCCCTCACGAGTTCGAATCTCGTATCCTCCGCCAGTCTCCCGGAGCCAAGAAACCGCAGCTCAGAGCGCGGTTCCGAGGTCCGGGAGGATGACACACAGCCGGGGCAGCTCCCTAGTCAGGGAGCCGCCCCGGAGTCGTTCCGTCTCGGTTGCCCCTAGGCCGGTGCCAGGACTCCGGCGGTCCTCGGCGACGTCGTCGAGGGTGAGAAACTGGCGCGTCATCGGGTATATCGAGCACCTAGCACCACCTCGGACGCGACGAACCAGTGCCCGGGTACGCCGCTGGCGGGTCACTTGAGCAAGGGCTCAAGGGCGATCGTCAGGTTGATCATGGCCTTGCCGATATCTCTGCCGCCATCGGCAAAGATGATCGCGGCCGCGAGCTTCTTCGTCGGGACCACGGCCAGCACGCTGGTGTGGTCGGGATTGTCACCGAAATGACCGTACGCCGCACCGATCGCGAGCTCATTCGGGTACAAGCCCGTGCCCAGCCCGTACGGCCCGGGCGCGTCACCCTTGGTCGTCATCTCGCTGACCAGGTCAGGCGGTAGCACGCGGCCGCCGTACAGTTGGTACCCCCAGCGCGCGATCGTTGGCGCGTCGGCTGCGAGCCCACCCGCCGCCGCCATCGCGCTCGCGTACGCGCGGCACGGTAGGTAGCCGTCCGGCGCGCCGCAGGAGTCGTTGTCGTCCACAGCCACCGGGGGCTGCGGCTTCTCCCCGTCCTGGAACGCGGCGTGCTTCAGCCCAGCCGGTGTGGCCAGATCGCGACGGAGTACGCCGGCGAGCGGCTGACCGGTCTCCTTCTCGATCAGCAGGCCCAGCAGCTCATAGCTGGCGTTGCTGAAACCGGAGTCTTTGCTCGGCGCTCCGATCTTCGCGGTGTGATACGACAGCGTCTGTTCGTGCGTCCAATGCTTGCCCGGCGCCGCTGCGACCGCCTTGTCCAGCTCGCGGTAGTCGTCGGTCCCGAAGTCGGGAACACCGGACGTCATCGACAGGTGCTGACGGACGGTCGCGTTGTTCGCGGTCAGCTTGTGCTGCACGTACGTCGAGATCGGCTTGTCCAGGTCGACCTTGCCGGCCTTGACGAGCAGCATCACCTCGGCCGCGACGAACGTTTTCATGATGCTCTCGGCGGCCATACTCGTGTCCGAACGCAACGCCGTACCCTTGACGTCCGTTCCGGCCGCTCCTGACCACGTCCAGCGATCGGTGACCACCGCAGCGGTCGCACCCCGCGAACCTGTTGGGACGTCGGGGGACGCGGCCGCCAGGTCGACAACTGCCTGCAAAACCTTGGCCTTTTCCGGATCTAGTGTCGCCGTCCCCGGCTCCGGGAATGCCTGCATCGTGGCAGGCGTGGTCGGCGCGGCTGCCGGTTTCTCTCCCCCACCAGAACATCCCACCAGCGCAATCACCAGGAGGGCGGCTGCGCTCCACCTCATCCTTCGATGATGCCACCAAACCGCCCCAGGAGCCCCACCACGACGGCACAGGTTCCGTCTCAATTTCCGTCTCATTCGCCATCGTTCGCGGCCGTTCAGGACCAGCCGAGTCGTCTGGCCGCCCGGCGGAGCGAACGACCAGACGGAGCACGCGAACAGACGGCCGAGGACTTGGAAAGCGTGTTGGGGCAACCCCTCACGAGTTCGAATCTCGTATCCTCCGCCACCTTTGCAGGGTCGATCGGGAGCACGTTTCCGCAAAGCGTGATTCGATCGGCAGTCAGGCGAGAACGCCGATCGGGACGGCACCCAGGTGCGCACCGTCCCGATCGGCAGACAAACTTCAGCCGGGGCGACGGGTGAGATAGGTGTAGTAGCCGGACGCCGCGAAGAACGTGTTGTCGACGGCAGATCTCGCCTGGAATGCCCGCCAGCCATCGACTACGTCCTCCGGGAGTAGGCCGGACCGTGCCAGCAGCGCGCCGTACGACTCGGCGGCGCCGGGCCAGAAGCTGCCGTTGCCGATGTTGGCGTACAGCGCCGCCTCCGCCGCGATGAGCTCCAGGCCGGTCTCGCTCAGCAGGCGCGGCAGGTCGCGCATGATCCGTGGGTTGGCCACGATGAGCTGGACCAGCTTCTCCTCGACCGTCGTGGCTACTGCGTGATCGGGATAGGCGAAGGTCAGCGAGGCGTAGTCGCCGTCGAAGACCGCCACCGTGCCACCGGGCCGAACCACGCGGTGGGCCTCGCGGAGCACATGGGTCGGGTCGTCGACGTGGCTGATCAGCGTGTGCATGGTGACGATGTCGAACTCGCCGTCGCCGTACGGCAGGTGGTGCGCGTCCGCCTCGGAGTAGGTCACGTTTCCGGCGAGCCCCTCTTGGTCAGTCAGCCGCCGCGCCACTTCGAGGAGGGCTGGGCTGTGGTCGACGCCGACGATGGTCGTCCCGGGATCCGTCAGGCGCCGCAGCGCGCGCACCTCGATGCCGGTGCCGCAGCCGAGCGCGAGGATCCGCCGGGCGCCGGAGCGGGGCAGGCGCGGCAGGTACGCCTGCGACAGCCGCACGTAGCCGTCGTCGGTTCCGCGGAACTCCAGCCGCGCGGCGATCAGTTCGAGCACTGCCGCGTCGGCATCGGGGGTGAGGCGGTAGATGTCGCGATCATTCCGGACGGTGGAGCGCGTGTTCATCGTCGTTCCTTCCGATGCGATGGAGTCGCCGCCAGTATCCGGGCCAGACTGGACCCACACGTGAGAACCACTGGAGTGAGATCGGACAGGAGCCATGGACATCCGAATTCTCGGTCCGCTCGAGGTCTCGTCGGCGGGCGAGTCGGTCGAGATGCCGAGGGGCAAGGAGGGCCTGCTGCTCGCGGCCCTCGCCGTGCACGCCAACAAGGTTGTCTCCACCGACCGGCTCTTCGAGTTCCTGTGGCGCCGCGAGCCGCCGGAGACCGCGGGCAACACCCTGCAGACGTACGTCTCGCACCTTCGCCGCACCCTGGAGCCGGGTCGTGCCCCGAGGGAGCCGAGTCGACTGCTGGTCACCCGCGCGCCGGGCTACGCGCTCATCATCGACCCGGATGGGATCGACGCCATCCGGTTCGAGCGACTGGTGGAGTCGGCACGCGCGATTCTGGGGGACGATCCCGAGGGGGCGGCCGAGCAGCTACGGACCGCGTTGTCCCTGTGGCGCGGCGAAGCGCTGGCGGACTTCACGTTCGAGCCGTTCGCCCAGGCTGAGATCTCCAGGCTCAGCGAGCTGCGGCTCGTCGCGACGGAGGACCGGATCGAGGCCGAGCTCGTCCTCGGCGGTCATTCGTCGCTGTGTGGCGAGCTGGCGCATTTGGTGAGCAGCAATCCGCTGCGCGAGCGCCTGTCCGGCCAGCTGATGGTGGCGCTCTACCGGTCCGGCCGGCAGGCCGAGGCGCTGCAGGCGTACGCCGACCTGCGCCGGACGCTGGCCGAGGAACTGGGCATCGACCCGAGCCCCGAGCTGGCGCGGCTCGAGCAGGCGGTCCTGCGGCAGCAGCCGGAGCTGGCGTGGCCCCCCGAACCGCTGCCGCGGGCGACGGTGCCGATCCGGGTCCCGGCCACGCCGGCGGTGGACACCCTCGCCGCGGCCCGGGCGGCGTTTCGGGGGTTCCGATGGCAGGAGGCCTTCGACCTGTTCTGCGCCGCCGACCGGGGAGGCGGACTGAACGGCGAGGACCTGGACTCGCTCGCGGAGGCCGCGTTCTGGCTGGGGCGGCCGCGGGAGGCGCACGTCGGCCGTCAGCGTGCCCACTTGGCGCTGCTGGCGGATGGCCGGCCGCGGAAGGCCGCCATGGTGGCCGTCGTGCTCAGTGTGAACTATGGTGCCCGGCGCCGCGCGTCGGTCGCCGACGGCTGGCTCCACCGCGCGCAGCGGCTGCTCGCTGACCAGCCCGAGGGTCCGGAGCACGGCTTCCTGGCCTGGGCCGGCGCCATGTCCGCGATCGCCGCCGGGGATCTCGGCGGCGCACTGCAGGCGGCGCGGCACGCGTTCGACCTCGGCCGCCGCTTCGGCGTGCCCGACCTGCAGGCGTTGGGGCTCGTGCACCAAGGGTACGTCCTGGTGCGGCAGGGCACGGTCGCAGAGGGCCTCCGGCTGATCGACGAGGGCATGACGTGGGCTCTCAGCGGCCAGCTCGCGCCGACGTCGTCTGCGGTCGTCTTCTGCCGGACGATCGACACCTGCTACGAGCTGGGCGACTACCGTCGCGCTGCCGAATGGATGGATGCGATCGCAGACTGCTTCGCCCGTGCCGGCATCCGGGCCTTTCCCGGGGACTGCGAGGCACACAGCGTCGCCATGCTGATCGGCCGCGGCGCGTGGTCGGAGGGCGAACGGCGGGCACGCCAGGCCAGCGCGGCGATGGAGCCGATGGACCTCACCCACGTCGGTCTGGCGCTCGCCGAGATTGGCGAGATCCGACTGCGTCGGGGCGACCTCACCGGCGCCGAGGAGGCGTTCGTGCGGGCCGCCGAGCTGGGGTCGACCGCCCACCCGGGCATGGCGCTGGTCCGACTGGCGCGCGGTGATGTAGGAGGCGCCGCCGCCGCGATCGCGGTTGTCCTCGCCGACGAGACCCAGGACAGCCTGGCCCGAGGCCGGCTGCTGCCGGCGCAGGTTGAGGTCGCGCTGGCCGGCGGGGACATGGCCACGGCGCGGGCCGCCGCGGCCGAGCTCTCAGCGATCGCCACGAGGTACGCCCGTCCTGCCCTGGCCGCCACGGCTGCCTGCGCGCACGGGGCGGTGGCACTCGCGTCGGATGACGCCGCTACGGCTGCCGACCTGCTGCGCGCGGGCATCGCGCTCTGGCGGGAGGCCGGTGCTCCGTACCTGGCGGCGCGGGCCCGGCTGCTGCTGGGCGAGGCGCTGGTGCGGTCGGGCGATCGGAGGCAGGCGCAGGCGGAGGTCGACGCCGCGACAGCGGCGTTCCAGACCCTGGGTGCGCGGCTGGACTTCGACCGCGCGGTTCAGCAGGCGGCTACCCGCGAAGGCCTGCAGAAGCGTCGGCGGCACCTGATCGGGCGGCGTCGCAAATGACCTTTGTCGTAGTCGCAGGCGGACGAACCCCTGCGGGAGCCTGGCCCCCGCACGCTTCCAGGTCCCTGTCGCTGCGCCGCCGAGAACTTCCCCGCGTATTCCCACGACCAACCGTAGACAGCCAGCGGCTCTCTGACACAACCGGAAGACACAGATCGGTCCCTCGCGGCCGGGCCGGTTTCGTCTGTGGTGTCGGGACGTTATGCCAAGCTTCGGCTCGAGAAGAAGTCCGGGGGCGACGTGACGCCCGCGGCGACCCTTGCGAAGCCGTCCATGGCTGATGGGGTTTGGGATATTGCGGCGAGCAGTTGCTGCATCTCTGGGGCTGGTGGCTGCAGCGAGGCGAACTGGGCGGTGAACTCGTACATCGGCATGACCTGGGCGTCCCGGCTGTTCTGGTACTCCTTCATGGCCGCGTCGTACGTGCGTCTGCCACTGAAGGTCTGGTCGAGCGCCTGCACGCACAGTTCTGCGTCCCGGAAGGCGTCCTGGATGCCCTGGGCGGTGATGAAGTCCTTGAGATAGCCGGCGTCGCCGACCAATGCCCAGCCTGGCCCGTACGGCGTGCGGAAGAAGTTGGGGACCGCCATTCCGACCAGTCGCTCCACGCGAGTGGCCGACCTGGCCCGGGCGGCGAAAGACGGGCACCAGGTCCATGATGGCGAGGTACCCGGCCTCGATGTCCGAACGGTTGTCCTGAGCGTCACGCATCGGCAGCCCGCAGATGACCACGGTCCGGCCGTCGTTGGTCGGCCAGGCGCCGAAGGCCCGGTCGGGCCGGATGTAGGTCTCGAACCGGCCGTCCATCGGCAGCCCGGTCCAGTAGGAGTAGTAGCTGCGCTGGAGTTTCGGCTTCTCGGCGTACCGGACGGCGCCGACGGCCTTCGCGACGAGTGAGTGGATCCCGTCCGCGCCGACGACAACACGCGCGTACTCGGTGACTCTGCTCCCGTCGGCACCGTGGCCGCTGATCCCTGTCACGGTGTCACCCTCGATCACGAGGTCATCGACGCTGAAGCCCTCGCGCACCTCCGCCCCCGACGCCTTGGCCGCGTCGACGAGGATCTTGTCCAGGACCGTACGGCGTGGCGCGTACGCGACCTGGAATCCGGCGCCCGCGGGTGACCCCTCGATGGTGAAGTCCCCGAAATCGAAGGAGTAGGTGTCGATCGCCGGACAGCCGCTCGCGACCACTTCGGAGAGCAACCCCCACCTGTCCAGAGCGGCAAGGCCCGGCGGGTGGATGAGATGCGTCGAGATCGTGTCGCTCGGGAACGTCGCGCGATCGACCACGAGCACCCGGTAGCCGAGGCGAGCCAGGAGCATCGCGGTCGGCGCGCCCGCACACCGTGCCCCGACGACGATTGCGTCGTACATCCGGTCCGTCATGTGCCCGCCTGTCCGTAGGGATTGGTGATTCGAACGCTAGCCAGCGGACCGGGTTCGCCGCGTCGGCAGAATGTCCCTTACTGGACTTGGGTAATTCTTCGCAGGCGTCAGACCAGGTCGTGCTGATGGGCGTACGCCGTCGCCGCCGAACGTGAGGTGACGCCGAGCTTGACGAAGATCTTGCTGATGTGACGGGCAACGGTCTTCTCGCTCAGGAACAGGTCGTCGGCGATCGCCCGGTTCGACTTCCCCACCGCGACATGACGCAGTACTTCGAGCTCGCGGGCGGTGAGCAGGCTTGCTGTCCTGGTCGTGGCCTTGAGCGCCAATTCTTCGGCGCGAAGCAGGTCCGGTGCGGCGCCTAGCTCCCGGAAGAGCGACAGGGCAGCCTCGATCTCCAGCCTCGCGGTGACCTCGTCACCCGTCTCCCTGCAGGCCAGCCCGATCAGCAGACGGGCGCGGGCGGCGTCGTACGGCGCATCGAGTTCGCGGAACGTCGCCACCGAATGGCCGAGCACCGCCTGGGCACTGCGCGCTTCACCTGCGGCCAGGAGCACTGCCCCTGTCATGTGCTCGCTGACGGCGATCAGCAACGGGGCCTGCAGCTTCTCGGCGACCGAGGCCAGTTCCATCGCAGCAGTTCGAGCGAGCTCGATCGCGCCCGCGGCCAGCATCACCTCGACAAAGGCCGGCAGGATCCTGCACCGAGTCCCCTGGTCGCGGGCTCCGTCGAGTGCGGTGCGGATCGCGCGTTCGGCAGCACCCGTGTCGCCGGCGGCCAGGAGGAGCAGCGCAAGACCCGGCTGCGCGGTGTGACCAAAGCCGCTGGCCTTGCGGTAGGCCTGCTCAGCTTCGCCGTACTCCCCGCGCAACCGATGCAGCTCGGCGAGTTGGTAATACGCGGCATCGACCGACCGGACGGCCGGCAGCGAGCCCAGCCATTGGCAGGCCTGGTTCGCCTCGTCCACAGCATCCGCCCAGTCGCCTTGCAACCGCATGATCTCGACGCGGTGGGCCAGGCACACGCCCCGGTACGGCACCTGCTCCTGCTGCGCCGCGCACCACCGCGACATCTCGGCGGTCCACTCGCGGGCCCGGCGCAGATCGAAGATCTCTTGGCAGGCCGCGATCACGGCGCAGTACGCGAGCCCGGACACGATCGGTGACAGCCTCGCCGGCGGTCACCGCGATCATCGCCTCGTCGAGGAGCCGGATACCCTCGTCTGCTTCACCGAGCCGGATCAGGCTCTCGCCCATGGTGACCATGGCGAAGGCCAGCAGGTCGGGGTCCCTGAACCGGGTCGCGAACGTCAACGCCTGTTCCGCGACAGCGTTCGCATGTGCGGCGTCCCCGGTGAGATAGCTCTGCAGACCTTCCAGCGCCAGCAAATACCCTTCCTCGACGCTGCCCTGTTGCTTCACCTGAAGCAGACGTCGTCCTCGGGCCAACCAGCCCGCGCTCTGCGCCCACTGACCACTCACCACCAGGTCGACGCCCAGCCAGAACGCACACCGCACGGCCCGCGGCACATCGCGACCGCTCAGCCACGCATGATGAGCTCGCGTCCACAGGTCGTCGCTCTCCAGATCCTTGCCGATCATGTGCGCGGCAACCGCGAACGCCTCCAGGTCGTCGGGCGGGAGCGGATGGCGCCGATCATCTTCGGACAAGATCGCGAACGCGTCCGCCCATGCGTGCCGTGACAAGGCCTCGCCGGCGGACCGTGGTGATGCGACTGGGCGCATGGCCTCAGTTTGCCAGCACAACCTCTCAGCGGGCTCGTTCCGTCAACGCTGCTTTCTGGACTGGCGGCGGAAGGCGTAGACGAGGAGGGCGAAGGTGAGGAGGGAGGCGGCGAAGCCCCACGGCATGGCGCCGCTGGATTCGACCCAGGCGTCATCGGGTTCACCCTCGCAGTGACACGGCGTGGCGTTGTCGACGATCCTCCAGACGACGATGCCGACGAAGGCGGCGATGAGCGGGGAGAGGCAGCCCAGGGCAAAGCAGGATGCTCGGGGCGGGCTCGCCGCTGGGGTTTCCACAGCGCGACGCTATCCACCGCACCAGGTCATCGGTCCCAGTCGTTCTAGCGGGTGAGGTCTTCCATGATGACGAAGGCGTCGGTGGCGTTGAGCGTGCAGGGTTTGCGGGGTGGAGAGGGGGAGAGGCCGCCGCCTACTGAGAGGTCGTCGCCCTCGCGGACGACGACGGCGCCGTCGGGGCCGAGGACTTCTACCTTGCCGGTCTTGGCGTAGCGGGCGGTGTAGCCGGCCGGCCAGACGAGCGGGGTCCGGTCGCTCGCCGGGGATCTTGGGTCGCGTGGGGTCAGGTACGGGCAGCCGTCCGGAGTGACCCGTAGTACTCCGGTTCTCAGGGCCGTCAGTGACGGCCCGCCCGGCTTCCAGCCTGAGGTCGCGATGGGGATCGTGCGGTCGGGCGTCGGGCTTGCTGCCACGGCCTCCTGCGTACTTCGGGCGGCGCGTCCCGTTCATCCGGCCTGGTGACCGCGATGGCGATTCCGACGGCAGCGACGGCAATCGATGCGAGACCGGTCGTCAGCCAGGTTCGCCGATGGTTCATGAGTGCGCCTTCCGACAAGAGACAGCGTCACCCCACAAACGCCGCGGGCGCTACCCACTGCTGCATGAGGTCAGCGGGTTGCGCGAGTCCAGGCGGTGGTCAGTCGGCTGATCAGGGCCGGGTCGATGTTGGCGGGGAGAGGCTGCCTGGCGACGTACTTCCGGTTCAGGACGCGGCCGATGTGGGTGATGCCGACGTCGTCCGGGCCGTCGCTCACGGCCAGATTGATCGGATTCGCCGCCGGAAGTTCGGCCATTGCCTTGAGCGCGGTCGCGAGGTCGGGGTCGGTGATGTCCCCGGCGATGGTCAGGTTGGCGGCTTTCGGTCCGACCTGGACCTCGGTCACTCCGAGGAGGTCGGCGACCGCGGCATGGATGCGGAACTCGGGGCCGTTGTCGAAGACCGAACCGCTGAAGACCGCGTGACCCGGCCGCCCGACGTACTTGGACGGCTTTCTGATCAGCTCGATCCGCAGATAGGAGTCCCAGACCTGGCGCGGTGTGGCGACGGCAGCGACGTACGCGGCACGGTCTTTGACCGTCACCGACGAGACGTCGCCGTCCTCGTCGATCGCGATCCCGGTGACGCCGGGGATCTTCATCAGGTGTCCGACCAGCCTCCGAATCTGCGGCGTGAACGCCGTGGCGAAGACCGCCTGCGGCGCCCGCACGGGCCCCCAGCCGAGCACGAGTTCCCCGAAGCGGCCGGCGTCCACCACCTTCGCTGCGAGAAGCGCATCCAGCTCGATGTCCGCGGCGGCGAAGTAGACGCCGGCCCGGCGCTCGGGCGCCGCGATCCATCCGGTCAGGTGGGGGTACTTCGACTGCAGGTCGACGAAGTGCTGCGTCGCGGCACGATCGAGGCGAAAGCCGAGGCCGGGGCTGTCGGTCCACTCGACGACCACCTGCCGATCGGCCGATTCGACGCGATGCGTACGGCGGCCGTCCTCGCTCGGCACGACCTGATCGAATCCCAGCGCCACCGCAGCCACCGCTGCTGCCGGAGCGGTGACGATCAGGCCAGAAGCGCCGTACGTCGACGCCGTCGCCCGACCGTCACGCCGAAGCCAGAGCGCCCGCTCCAGATCGGGATCGCTCTTCGTGGTCGTGGACGGGTAGAACCTGCCGTGGTACCCGTCCACGTCTACCTCGATGCCACGCATGTAGCCCTCGTCGTGCGCCTGGAACTCCCGCTTCACCTTGTCGACCAGCGCTTTGACGTCCTGATCGGGGAGACGCTCGACCAGGGTCAGCCGGATCGCCTTGTCCTCGGGCTGAGCAAGAGGTGTCACCAACTCGGCCTTCTCGACACCGTCGAGACCGCGCAACCACTCGAGCCGATCCGCGGACGCCTGCTCGGGGCTGTTGCTGGTGCACCCCGTGACCAGTCCCAGGACGACGCCGCCGGCGAGAGTCCCGAGAGCACGCCGACTGATGAGCATGCCCGCGATTGTCGCTGCCGGCAGGGGTCACTTCTGCAGTGCGGCGATGACTCTCATCGATCCGCTGGTCACCCGGATCCGGCGCTCGCGGAGGAACTTGAGCCGTTCGAACGGCGGCATCAGGCGGGAGGCGGGGTGGAGAAGTTCGCGGACGCGGGAGGTGACGAAGGGAAGCGTGTAGTACTGATAGGCCGAGTCGACGGCTTCGACCGTGAAGTCGGCGCGGTTCAGCAGCGTGGTGATGGTGCCGGGGTCGTAGTAGCTGACGTGCTCGGGGATCTTGAACGAGACCCAGCGCGAGCCGGAGACGCGAGACAGCAGGCTCTTGATGTTCGGCGTGACCAGGACGATGAGTCCGCCCGGGCGGAGGAGACGGCTTGCGGTCTCCAGGAAGGCGCCCGGTTCGGTGAGGTGTTCGATCAGGTGCGAGCCGAAGATGACGTCGTACTGCTGCTCCTGGATCTGCGGGACCTCTTCGAGCAGTCCGCAGAACACGCGATCGGGATGCCGCTCGGCCGCCCATTTGACCGCTGCGGGCGAGAGGTCGATGCCATAGGCGTCGTACCCGGCGTCGAGCGCGCACTGGAGGAAATACCCGTAGCCACAGCCCACCTCGAGCACCCGTCCCGAGGGGATGAACTCGGCGATCCGCCGTACGTCCTCGCGGAAGGTCGCCAGGTACTCGAGCTCCTGACTCTCGTACTGCGAATAACCGGTGTCACCGTCCCCGCCGAAATACGACTCGCCTTCATACAAGGCGCGCAACGTCTCGGGAGTCGGCGTCGGCACGAGCTGCACGAGCCCGCACGCCGGGCATTCCTCGATGCCGTACCCGTCCTTCGCGCCGCGCGGGCGGAAGGGTCCGCTCTGCGCGCACAGGATGCACGAACCATTGGCCATGAAAACACGTCCCCCTCCGGGCGAGTCTGGGGGACTGTAGCTTTCCATCGTTGTCAATGGCAATGGCCAATTATGCGCCGGGGGTCCGGTCACCCGGCGAGACCAGGCCGGTCTCATACGCGAGGACGACGGCCTGGGCCCGGTCGCGGAGTGACAGCTTGGCGAAGATCCGGGCAACGTGGGTCTTCACCGTCGCCTCGCTGAGAGTCAGCTCAGCTGGCGAGCTCCGCATTCGACAGGCCGTGGCCCATCAGCGTCAGCACCTCGAGCTCGCGCGGCGTCAGGACAGCCAGATCCCGGTGTACGGCGGGTTGGACCGGACCGTGATCGCCGACCGCGAACCGTTCGACCAGCCGTCGGGTGATCGACGGAGCCAGCAGCGCGTCACCGGTGTTGACCAGGCGGACGGCCGCGGCGAGGTGCTCCGGCGTGACGTCCTTCAGCAGGAACCCGCTCGCGCCGGCGGCCAGAGCGGCGTACACATAGCGATCGAGGTCGAACGTCGTCAGCATCAGCACGCGGCAGTCCGGCGACTCGGCCAGGATGCGGCGGGTCGCTTCGAGCCCGTCCATGGTCGGCATCCGGATGTCCATGAGTACGACGTCCGGTCGCAGCCGCCGTACCGCCTCGATCGCCTCACCACCGTCGGCGGCCTCACCGACCACCTCGATCCCGCGAGCGGTCAGGATCATCCGGAATCCGATCCGCACCAGCGCCTGGTCGTCCGCGATCACCACCCGTGGCTCGCTCACGGCCGCTCCAACGGGATCTTGGCTCGCACGCGGAACCCGCCGCCGAGTCTCCGGCGTGCGTCGAGGTCACCGCCGTACACCGCGACCCGCTGACGCAACCCGAGCAGCCCTCGCCCTTCCCCATCCGGCCCGGGTGAACGTCCACCGGACAGCACGCTCGGCCCGGTGTTGAGCACCTCGACCCGCAGCGCGTTGTCGGCGTACCGGACCGTCACCTCGGCCTTCACCCCGTCGCCGTGCTTGAGCGCGTTGGTCAGCGCCTCCTGGATGATCCGGTACGCCGTGACGTCCACACCGGCCGGCAACGGTCGGGGCTCCCCCGAGATGCGGACGTCGACCGGCAGGCCGGCGAACGCGATCCGGTCGATCAGCGGGCTCAACCGGCTCAGACTGGGCTGCGGCGACAGCTCCTCAGGCGAGCCGTCAGCCGATGGCGCGAGCAGGCCGAGCAGGTGCCGGAGCTCGGCCATCGTGTCGCGGCCGGCCGCCTCGACCGCGAGCAGGGCCGCCTCGGCCTCGGCCGGTTCCGTCGCCAGCACCTGCCGGGCGGCGCCGGCCTGGATCACCATCACGCTCACGTTGTGACTCACGATGTCGTGCAGATCCTGGGCGATCCGGGCCCGCTCGGCGTCGACCGCGTTCTGCGCGGCGCTCTCCCGCTCACGCTCCAGCAGCCAGCCCCGCTCCTCGAGCGCCCGGACATGCGCGCGCCGGGCCCGGACGAGCGCGGCCGCGAGCGTCACGGCCGCCAGGCAGGCCAGGACGAGCAGCCAGAGCGTGATCACAGGACCACTGTCCCAAGGGGTCGCGGATTCCGCATCATTCGCAGGGGGCACGCCGTACATCCGCAGGATGACAGGGCGCGAACGTTACGCCCGCAGACTGACGTACGGCGCGCGCCGCCGGCCCTAGCGTGAACGCATGACGGATGCAGAAGGCAACGAACAGGCGGTCGTGCGGCTCAGCGGAGTCCGCAAGGAGTACGGCGAATCGGTCGCGCTGGACGGGGTCTCGCTGGAGATCCACGCCGGTGAGGCGGTGGCGGTGATGGGACCGTCCGGCAGCGGCAAGTCGACGCTGCTCAACATGGTCGCGGGGCTGGACCGGCCGACCTCCGGGTCCGTCGTGGTCCACGGCGAGGACCTGGGCTCGCTCGACGAGAAGGGCCTGGCGCTGTTCCGGCGCCGGCGCATCGGCATGATCTTCCAGTTCTTCAACCTGCTCGACGACCTGTCGGCCCTCGACAACGTCGCGCTGGCCGCGCAGCTGACCGGGACCTCCGCGTCAAACGCCCGGAAGCGTGCACTGGAGCTGTTCGAGGAGCTGGGCATCGCCGGGCGGCGCAACACCTACCCGGCGCAGCTCAGCGGCGGCGAGCGGCAACGGGTCGCGGTCGCCAGGGCGCTGATGAACCGGCCGGCGATGCTGCTCGCCGACGAGCCGACCGGCGCGCTGGACACCCGCGCGGGCGAGCAGGTGATGGACCTGCTGCTCGACCTCAACCAGATCGGCCAGACGCTGCTGCTGGTCACCCACGACGAGCAGCTCGCCACCCGGTGCGCCAGCCGGCTGGTCGAGGTCGTCGACGGACAGATCGCCCGCGAGCGCAGTCTGGAGCGTACGTCGTGAGCGCCGTGTGGCCGGTCTCTCGAGCGGCGGTACGACGTCGCAGGCTCCAGACGATCGTGATCGGTGTGGTCGTCGCACTGTCGACCACGATGATCGTGGTGGCGCTAGGACTCCTGGCAGCGTCGTCAGGGCCTTTCGACCAGGCGTACGCGCGTCAGAGCGGTGCACACCTGGTGGCGTCGTACGACCGGAGCAAGGTCTCGGACAGCCAACTCACCGACGCCGCCAAGCAGTCTCAGGTCGAGGCCGTGGCCGGACCGTTCGGTGTGGCAACCCTGGACCTCAACGTGCAGGGACGCTCGCTGGTCGTGGTGGGCCGTGCGGACGCGGGTGGGCCGGTCGACCGCCTCAACGTGTGGGACGGTCGCTGGGCCGAAAAGCCCGGTGAGATCGTGCTCAACCAGAACCCGATCGACCGCGGTCAGCGCGGTGCCCCGACGTTGGGGATGCGGCTCTCGGCCGGCGGGACCACGCTGACCGTGGTCGGGTTCGCCTACAGCGTCAGCCAGTCAGCCGACGCCTGGGTCACTCCTGAGCAGATGACGGTGTTGAAGCCGACTGGCAGTCAGATGCTCTACCGCTTCACCGAGGCCGCGACGAACGCGCAGGTCTCGGCGGGGCAGTCCGCAGTGACGACCGCTCTGCCGTCGGGTGTGCTGCTCGGAACTCAGTCGTACCTCGCGTTGCGCGCCGTCGCGACTGGTGAGCCGAACACGTTCGTGCCGTTCCTGATGGTGTTCGGCTGGCTCGGCCTGGCGGTCGCCGTACTGATAGTGGCAAACGTCGTCAGTGGCGCGGTGGTGGCCGGATTCAAGCACATCGGCGTACTGAAGGCGCTCGGGTTCACGCCGACGCAGGTGATGGCGGTCTATCTCGCGATGATCTCCATCCCGGCGATCGTGGGCTGCGCACTCGGCACGGTCCTCGGCAACGTGCTCGCGGAGTCCTTACTGACAAGGGCTTTCGAGAACTATGGCGCCGAGGGTGTGGGAGTTCCGATCTGGGTGGACGTGGCTACGCTGCTCGGCGTACCCCTGCTGGTGGCTTTGTCCGCTCTGGTGCCTTCGCTGCGCGCTCGTGGCTTGTCGGCCGCTGAGGCGATCAGTGCGGGAAGCGCACCGCGGGCCGGCCGTGGGTTGACGGCCCAGCGCTGGCTGAGTGGTACCCGGCTGCCGCGGTCCGTCAGCCTCGGGCTCGGTCTGCCGTTCGCCCGTCCTGCGCGTACGGCGCTGACGCTGGCAGCCGTCGTACTCGGGGTGACGAGTGTGACGTTGGCCGTCGGTCTCGGGAAGTCGTTGACCAGCTACCAGACCGCTGCGAGTCGTACGGGCGCTGTCGACGTGACAATCTTCGCTGGTACGGCGGAGAACGGTCCCCAACTCGCTCCGGAGGGTGCGGAGCCGGGGCGGCCGGTCGCGAAGCTGAGCGACCCGGCGGACGAGGCACTGATGCGGTCGACATCCGGAGCCGCGTATGTGACCGCCAGCCGGGACATGCTGATGCGGCTCGTCGGAACGAAGACGGATCTCCGGGTCACCTTCTATCGCGGTGATTCGACGCAGATCGGCTACCGGGTGCTGGAGGGGCACTGGTTCGACGGACCGGGTCAGGTGGTCGTGTCCGAACGCTTCCTGTTACAGCGTGGTCTCTCGATCGGCGACACGATCGCGCTGGAGTCGAAGGGCAAGAGTACGCAGGCCACGATCGTCGGCAAGGCGCTCTACAACTCGGGCGAGGAAGTGCTCTCCAACTGGGAGACCCTGGCGCTGATCGACCCAGCGCTCCGGGCAAACTCGTACGAGATCCGGCTCAAGCCAGGCACCGACATCGATGCCTACGTGAAAGCCGTCCTGGCGGGCGACCCAGGTTTGGAGGAAGTGCCTGGGCAGGATCCAGGCACGTTCATCGCGGTGGTGTTGGCGACCGTCATACTGCTCACGCTGATGCTCGGGACCGTGGCGGCGCTCGGTGTCTTCAACACCGTCGTACTGAACACCCGGGAACGACGCCGCGACCTCGGCATGCTCAAGTCCATCGGCATGACACCCGGTCAGGTCACAGTGATGGTGGTGACCTCGATGGCCGCCCTCGGCGCCCTCGGCGGCCTCCTCGGCATCCCCTTCGGCATCATCGCCCACCGCCTCGTCGTCCCCGCCATGGCCAACGGCGCCCAGGTTGCACTCCCCGACTTCATGCTCGACGTCTACCCCCTCCCCCTCCTGGCCGTCTTCGTCCTCTCCGGCATCCTGATAGCCGCCCTAGGCGCCTTCCTCCCCGCCCGCTCCGCCGCCCGAACCACCATCGCCGAAGTCCTCCACAACGAGTGAGCTCAGTCGCTGCTCGGGTCTGTTCACGGATCGGAGCCGGACTTACTCTGAGTGAGGGGGTGGGGGTTGTGAGTGGTGCGCGGGCTGCGGCCGAAATTGAGATGTTGGGTGAGTTGTCTCGGTTGGCCTCGACGGATGATCGGGAGCTGTACGTGTGGCGGCATCCCTGGTTGCTTGAGGCTGGGGTGGCCGAGCGGCTCGCGGTAGCTGTGGATGGCGAGCGCGGTGCGATGGCCGCCGCACTCGACTCGGTGTGGGGAGCTCGGCAACAGTACGAGGAGCAGGATCACGGGTACCCGATCTTTCTCGGGCCGATCGAGGCTGTCTGGCAGCTGGTCTCCAATGGTGAGATCTCCATCGCCGAGGGAGCGCGGAGAGTCGCGGCGTCGCCATTCACGTCGGCTCTCTCCGCTCGGTACCTGTTCGCACTCGCCGGCTGGTCCGGCGGAGAAGGGGTTCGCGGCAACTGGACTCCGGGGCTGCAGATGCTGCGTCTGGTCCGAGCTGCGGCACAGGCATCCGACGACACGACCGCTCCGATCGACGTGCGGGTCCGGATCGCGGTGGCCTGGTCGGACGTCGGCAAGATGGCACTTATGGACAGCCCGGACGCCGCGCTGCTGGCCGAGACAAGGGCCGTCTGCGAACAAGCCCTGGCCGACCTCGGTCCCGATGGCGACCCGGCGGCCCGCGCGTCGCTGTTATTTGCCCTCGGCACCTTGTTCCTGGACCCCTACTTCGCCCGCGCCACCAGCGGTCGAGCCGAGGAGCGAGCCGGGGAGTGGCTGCGGCGCGGTGTGCTCGCGGAGGACCTGCATGGCGACGACGACCCGTCGATGCCCGAGCCGCTGGAGGCGCTGCACACCGCCGAGGACTATCTCCGGCAGGCCGTAGGCCTCCAGCCGGCCGGGCACCGCGCGTACATTCTCAAAGCTCTCGCCGACACACTCGGCTGGCGCCGCGAGCTCGGGGAGCAGGTGGACGACCGTGAGATCGTGGAGATCTGCCACCAGGCCCTGGCCGATCTCGCGATCGAGGACAACCCGCGGTTGCGGGTCTTCCTGCTCAACCACCTGCAGTTCCTCGGCGAGAAGATCGACCCCGCCGCCGTCACGCCGCTGCTGGAAGGCGACCCGAACGACCTCGTGGAGTACTACGGAGTCGAGATGGCGACCACGATCCTGCTGACCGCCGTACGGCTGCTCCTGCCGACGGCACCGCGGTCCGCGCTCGACGAGATCAAGCGCCTGCGGCCCTACTTCGCCGCCGGGACCGACGAACTCCGGATCATGGTCTTCGAGGCCGAGCTGACTGCGCTGGCCGACAGCTTGGTCGGCGATATTCCGGCGTACGAGTCGCTGCAGGTGGCCGTCGACGCGATCGACCAGCGGGCCGTCGACGAGAACTGGAACGGCGCCCGGCGGGCGGCGGCGCTACTGCGCTTGATGGGTCGGTCCAGTGCGACCGACGAGGAAGCGCTGGCCCTGACGTTGCTCGCCCAGCTGCCCGAGATCAGCCCGATCGTCGCCGCCGAGCACTGGGAGCTACTCCGCTGGCGCCGCGCGACCCTTCAGCTGAACCTGGCCGTCAACGCCTACAACGCGCAGCAGTGGGCCGACTGCGCCGGCGGGTACGCACAAGCGCTCTCCGGCTATCTGGATCTCGGTCTCGACGACCAGGGACTGCAGGTCCTGCTGCGGATCGGTGACATCGTCCGGAAGGCCGACACACCGATCGAGGTGCCATTCCTCCACGCCCTTGCGCCGAACGCGGCCCGTATCGAGACGAGACTCGGTGAGGGGGCGACGGCAGTCCTCCAGAACATGGTCCGCGAGGCGGTGGCGGCGATGGGCGCCCACCCGACCAGTGGCGAGGCGCTGAACCTGATGTGGCAGATCGCCAAGGGAGCCCGGCTGGCGCCGGTCCTTGCGGCGGGCACCGACTATGACCCGGCGTCCGACGACCATGCCCGCTGGTTCCTCGAGCGGATCGACCAGCTCCGTGGCGTCGTGTCGGCCGAGCCCGGAGCCGCGGACGTGGACCCGGACGTGCTGCTGGACGAGGAGACCGTGCTCGGTACGTACGCCCGCAAGCGAACCGTGGCCGGCGGCGAGACAGAGAAGGAGCAGCTCGCCAACCTGGAGTACTCCTTCGACGAGCACGTCAACCGCAGGATGCTCCTCGCGCCGGGCACCGCGACGTCGGCGTACCTGACTCTCGACGAGGTGCAGGCGGCGCTCGGTCCGCGGACCGTCCTGATCAGCCTGTACGTCGGCGCCGTGATGGACGGCCGGCTGGCGGTCTACGTTCTCTACATCACCGACGACGACGTCGGCGTGAGTGTCATCCCGCACGACTTCCCGTCCAGCATGATCGAGATGGGCGGCCTGCTGACGAACCCGTTGGGCCTGGTCGTCGAGCAGGTGCGGCGCGACGTACTCGACCCACCACTCGGCCGCCGGGTGGTGTCCCGCGACGCGGAACAAGCCCTTGCGGACTATCTGCCCGGCTTGTTCGGTCATATCAGCCAGCGTCTCCAGGACTTCCTCGACGCCGGGCGCGACCACCTCTGCATCGTTCCGCACGGCCCGCTCCACTTCTTCCCGTTCCACCTGCTCGGACCGCTGGCCCGGCCGTTGGCGCAGGACTTCGTCGTCACCTACCTGCCGCACCTGTACCTGCTGTCCAACGGACGCGAGCGCAGACAGAGCCGAGGACCTGGTACGGCGATAGGCCTCGGCTTCGCGCACGACGGACGACCGGGCCTGCAACCGCTGCCCGAAGCGGCGCCGGAGGCCGAGGAGATCGGGACCCTGTTCGGACGGCGCGCCATCGTCGACGAACAGGCCACCGAACGGGCCGCGGTGACCGCGTTCTCCGGCTCGTCCGTGGTCCACCTGGCCACGCACGGCCGGCACAACGTCGACGCGCCGGCGTTCCAGACGCTCTATCTGCACCCGACCGCCGAAACGGACGGACGGCTGCATGCCTATGAGCTGCTCGGCCTGGACCTGACCGGACTGCGCCTGCTGACACTGAGCGCGTGCGAGACGGCGTTGGGCCGGTTCGACCGGGGCGACAACATTCGCGGCCTTCCGGCCAGCTTCTTCATCTCCGGGGTCGGCACCCTGATCGGAACGCTGTGGAAGGTCCGCGACCCGGTCTCGCGCCACTTCTTCGCGACGTTCCACCGGGCCCATGTCGGTGGAGCGTCCTTGCTCGACGCGTTCGTGACCGCGCAACGCGACACCAGGACACAGTTCCCGCAGTATCGCGACTGGGGAGCTTTCTACTTCGCCGGCGACTGGGTCGATCGCCGCGCATCTTCCGGGGAGGAATCATGATCGCTGTCGAGCTGCCCGATCCGCCGACGCAGGACGTCGTCCTCGAGGCCAAGGAGGAGTACGTCCGGCGCGGCGACTCCGACCCGGCGTCGACCGAGCCGGTCCGGCACCGGATCTCCGTCGGAGGACCTGTCCACCGCCGGATCGACGCCGACTCCACCGACGACGCGGAACTGCGGCACTTCCTGAAGGAGGAGGCCGCCGACTCGGACTTCTACCTGCTCCATCTGACCTGCACGCTGAAGCACACCGACGACGAGCCGTTCACCGAGGCGCTGCTGGAGCTCGACCTGACCGCCGCCGGGACCACGACACCACCGATCGCGTGGTCGATGCAGCCGGACCGGATGAGTCACGCCGTCGAGGTGTCACGGACGGTGAGTCTTACGCCGACGATGAAGATCCTCGGCGTGGGCATCGAGGCGACGGGTGAGTTGGGGCGGACGGTCACCAAGCAGGAGGCGTTCCTGGAGGCGATGTACGAGCTGGAGTCGACGCCGAGCTGGGCGCTGTACCGGACCAGCTCCACCGAACTGCGGGGGCTGTACCGGTTCCACCTCGTCGTCCGTACCCCGAAGGACACGAGCGTCACCGGCACCACGACGATCGAGGCGAAGGTCCGGCGCAAGCGTTTCGGCATCATCCCCTACCGCGCCGTCCTCACCGAGATGCCGAACACGTTGTCGTTCCAACTGGACGGCAGAAACACATGAGCACACCGGTCGACCCGTACGCCGTCCCGGACCACCTCGCCGCCCGCTTCCTCGACGTACGGGCGATGGCCGACGCACTGCAGTCCGCGAACGCACCGGAGTTCTTCGTCCTGCTGACGCAGTACTTCATCGAAGGAACGTCGTACGCCGCCTCGGGCCTGACCGTCTCGGCAACGGCCACTCCGAACCTGGTCCAGACGCAGACCGGTTTCGTCTGCGACGCAACGTTCCCCACCGAGTTGCTCGCCCCGAACGCGCTCCGCGGCAAGACGATCCAGGACGGCACGGCCACCGTCACCCTCGAGGCGCACCTGGACGACATCCTCCAGATCATCGGAATACCCGGCTGAGGTTGTCCGACCGGATCAATTCAGTTGCATCGAAACCTCCGTGACAGGGTGTCGATCACCTACCTATGCTCGCGCGGATGACGGTGATGACGGTGGAGCGGGCGCTTGATCTACTCGATCTGCTGGCTGCCGCCCACCTTGATGTGTGGGTTGATGGTGGGTGGGGTGTGGACGCGTTGGTCGGGCGGCAGACTCGGGAGCACGGGGATCTGGACCTCGGTGTTGCTCGGCCGCAGGTCGACGAGGTCATCGCCATACTGGCGACCGCCGGCTACGCCGTCACCGACGCCCGCTACATCGAAGTCACCGTGCAACTGACCCATACCGAAGAAGGCCATCGGGTCGACCTGCACCCCAGCACGCCGCTCCCGGACGGCGGCACCGAGCAGCTCGACTTCGACGGGAACGCCCACTACCTCCCGCCGCCGGCCGTCGGGCGTATCGCCGGCAGGGAAGTCCGGTGCATGCCGTTGACCACCCAATTCAACACCCACACGGGCTACACACTGAGACCCAAGGACCACCACGACCTCGAACTGCTGCACAGCCTGAAATCCAGCTGACCGCGAGGCGCGTCGTGCGGAAGACTCTCGGTATGGACGAGGTTGTGCGGAGTAATCGGGTGGCTTGGGAGGAGGCTTCTGTCAAGCATGTGCGGGAGTACGACGAGCTGCTCGAGGAGGCGCGGAGTGGGCCTCGGCTTTTTGAGCGGGAGGCGGAGTTGTTGCGGCCGTTGCTCGACGAGCAGCCGGTGGTTGTGCACTTTCAGAGTGGGCACGGGCTCGACGATGTCGCGTTGGTGAAGGCCGGGCGCGCGCCAGGTAGTAGGTGTGGACTACAGCTCAGTGGCTGCCGGTGCGGCTCAGCGGAGAGCGGTCGAGCTCGACCTGAGTTGCCGGTACGTCGTGGCCGAGGTCCCCGGCGTACCCGTGCAGGACGGCGCCGCCGACCTCGTCTACACCGGCAAGGGCGCGCTGATCTGGATGCGCGACATCGCCGCCTGGGCAAGAGATGTGGCCCGGGTACTGCGACCAGGCGGCCATCTCTTCGTCTACGAAGCGCACCCGGCCGTGCCGCTGTGGACCTGGGACGAGGACGAGCCGCGGATCCGGCCGGATCGCAGCTACTTCGCCGAGTCGCACATCAACGACACGTTCCCGGCCAACGGCGCGCAGGAATGGCAGTGGAACCTCGGCCAGATCGTCACCGCGATCGTCGCCGCCGGCCTCCAGGTCGAGACTCTGGAGGAGTACGCCGAACCGTTCTGGCGCCCCGCCGACGACACCACCGCCGCCGCCTGGTCCGGCCGACTCCCGAACTCCTACGCCCTGCTGGCCCGCCGCCCCTGAATCACCAGGTACTCAGCCGGCAGCACGGCGTCGTACGACGCGAAGAGCTCGAGCAGATCGTCACGAAGCGCCGGCCACCGATCGTCCAGCGCCTCGCGCGCCAGCACGACCGGACCGAACTTCGTCGCGTAGCAATCGACCGCAGCGGACGGCGACTCGTGCCGAATGACCGACACCTCGCGACTGAACGAGAGCTCGATCCCGGTCCCCTCGAACAGCTCGCGCACCTGATCCTCGTCACCCCAGCTCAACGGCGGATCGACGTACGACGGATCAGGCGGGAAGTATCCGCCGACGACCCGGAAGAACTCACCGATCACGCCGGAAGGCGTCCACGTACACAAGCCGAGCCGCCCGCCCGGCCGTAGTACCCGGGCGATCTCGTCGGCGACCACCTCGTGCCGGGGCGCGAACATGCAGCCGAACGTCGAGAGGACCACATCGAATCGCTCGTCCTCGAACGGCAGCTCCTCGGCGTCACCCTCGACCCACTCGATCCCGAGCCCGGCCGCCCGTTCCCGTGCCTTCCTCAGCATCGCCGGAGTGAGATCCAGCCCGGTCACCCGCGCTCCCGCGTGCGCGGCCGGGATCGCGGCATTCCCCGTCCCACAGGCGACGTCGAGCACGTCCTCGTCGGGCCGAACACCCACGGTCTGCACCAACCGCGACCCCACCTCGTACAAGCCCTCGAGACGCATCATCGCGTCGTAGTCCCCGGTCGACCAGGTCGTCCGCACCGATTCCTTGTACTGCGCCAGCTGCTCCATACCCCTCAGCATCGGCAACCCCACCCGAGCCCGCTTCGCCCGAAACGGCCAACTCACCCAGATGGCCTGCTCAGGCCATCAGACCCAGCTGAGTAGCCCGAGACACCGCCGCCGCGCGAGTGGAACAGCCCAACCGCGTGTAGATGTTGGCCACGTGCCGGTGCACCGTGTGCTCACTGATCACCAGCCGCTCGGCGATGTCCCGATCACCAAGACCAGCAGCCACCAGCCGCAGTACGGCGACCTGCCGCGCGGTGAGCATCGTCTGCGTCGGCACCCGGGCCAGCTCCGCCCGAGCCTGATCCGCTTCAAAGGGAGCCAGTCCGTCGTACAACTCGACAGCGTCCTCAAAACACAGACGGGCCTTCTCCCGCTCGCCCCGAGCAGCCGCGACCACCCCTTCCAGGAACCGCGACGCAGCAACCAGCGGCCGGGTCCCCACCGCCGCTGCGATCGAGCAGAACTCCTCCAGATGAACCGCGGCCGCGTCGAGCTCACCCAGCGCCGACTCAGCCCGCACGAGCAACTCGAGCGGCCACGCCCGACCGACCGACCCCACCGCCGGAACCTGCCGCAGCATCCGGTCCAGCACTGCCCGCGCCGCCGCCGGATCTCCCCGGTCCAGATTCAGCTCGGCCACCCCGCGTTTGGCGAGCGGGTGCCACGGCACCTCGCTGAAGAGTGCCTCCGCCTCCGCGGGCCGCCGCTGTCGCCGGCGCAGTTCACCAAGTCGTACGACGGCCTCGGCCCGCCAGTACGGTCGTTTCGCAGTCAGGTCCTCGTGTGCTCCGGTCAGTTCCAGCTCGGCCTCGGTCAACTTCCCATGCCAACCGAGGATCGCGGCGTAGTGCGCCCGGCAGACACCGATCACAAATCGGGCCTCCATCCGCCGGCTGAACTCCTCGATCTGCCGGCACCACTGAGCACCGCGCTCGTAGTCACGGACTTCCTCACAGGCCGACATCAACCGGCAGCACGTCCACGCCGCCGGAGCCAGGTTCTCGTACTCTCCCCCGAGCGCGGCCGCCGACGCCTCGTCGAGACACCGCATCCCCTGCGCGACAGCACCCTCGGCCACCAGCGCCAGCCCTTCCGTGGCCAGGCTGAACATCTCCAGATCGACCGCCCGATGCCTCCGACCGACCTCGCGAGCCTGTACGGCGAGATCGCGCGCGCGACCGGTGTCGTGGCGACCGAGCGCGCCGTGGGCGTCGAACACCGTGAGCCAGCCGCGCTCCGGGCAGTCCAGATCCCCGAGCAGCCGAGCAGCCCGGTTGAACCAGCCCTCGGCGACCGCCTCGGCACCGTGGAACTCGTTGTGATCGTCGCCGAGCCACAACGCCATCCGGGCCGCACCCCGTACGTCGTCGACCTGCCGATACGACCGGTACGCCCGCTCACGCGCATCCAGACACGCAGCCACGTCCTCGAGCCACCACGCGGCCCAGCTCAACCCTTCGTACGCCGCAGGTGTCGCCGCAACCTCGAGAGCCTTCTCGAACTGCAGCCGGGCAGCCGGCCAGGCACCCCGCGACAGGGCATCCCGGCCGGCCTCCACAGCCTCGTCGTACACAGGCCCACGGTGGTGCTAGTCAGTCATCGAGCGCAAGAGCGGACTACAAGTGCGGCAGGAGCTCAGCCTCCTCGTAGTCCAGGTGCGCGGTGAGCGCATCGACAAGTCGATCCACCTGCGAGAGCAGATCAGGCGCTGGATCGGCCACCTGCTTCTCCAGTTCGTCCAGGAGTACGGCGATCTGGTCGTGCTCGGTCTGGAGCCGGGCGATCGTGTCGGCCAACTCCGGATGCTGAGCCGCGAGGGCCGGGAAGAGGGCGGTCGACTCGCCGGTGTGGTGGAAGTGCAGCCCTTGGCAGAGCGTCAGGCAGTTGATGCGGAGTTGAGCGCCCAGACCTGCCGTGCCGGAGGTCTCGACCTCTTTGCGGATCAGGGCCAGCTCACGCCGGAAGGCGGTGTGGACGAGCTTCAGCATCTCCGCGAACGAGCCGCCGCCGGTAGGTGGACCGGCGTGCTGGACGAGGGCCACGACCGGGATCGCTCGGGTGGTCCTCGATTGGTACTCGCCCCACCCGCGGTCCGCCTCGACGAGTCGGGCGAACACCTCGTCGCGTTCGGCATCCCGTAGTACGACGGCTGTGGCCGGGTAGGTGAACAGGCCGGTCTCTACGGTGACCTCGGGGTTGGCGACCAGGTTGTGGTACCAGTCCGGGTGCTTGGGACCGCCGCCGGCCGAACCGACGACGAGGACGCGATCGCCGTCCGGGTAGTAGCCGAGGATCGCCGTGTGCTGCTTGCCGGAACGCGCACCGGTAGTTGTCAACAGCAAGTACCTGCTGTCGTCGAATTGGCCGCCGTTCGCCCGGAACTGCTTGATGAGATCGTTCAGGATTCGCTTCTTTCGTGAAGGTTTCAGGGCACGACGAAGTTGTCCGCGGACAGGGCGGACGTGAAAACGCTGGTGGAGAAGGAGAAACTCGAAGGTGGGCCGCGACTGGCCCTCCCGCCGCTCAGAACGCGGCCGGGAACCCGATTCGTGAATGGCCCAAGGCCGACCCGGCAGTCACGCCCAGAATCCTAGACGCAGAACGTCCCCGAAACAATCAGGATGCCCGGCGGGCATAGGTGTCCACGTACTCCTGCTGCGAATGGGATTGCAGCACGCGCATCAGGTGGTCAGTCGCTTGGCGGACCACCGGTTGATTCAGCGGGCGACCGGCGTATGGGGAAAGGTCGAGCGGCGGGCAGATCTTCAGATGGACGTGGCCGAAGTGCCAGTGCCGGGTGTCCGGTGGGTTGACCCGATCGGTGCCAGTGACAACGACCGGTACGACGGGTGCACCGGTGGCCAAGGCGACGCGCATGACGCCGGTCTTACCGCGGTAGAGGCGACCGTCGCGCGATCGGGAGCCCTCGGGGTAGATGCCCCAGATCCCGCCCGACTCGAGGATCGCGGTCGCGGCGGCGAGCGCGTTCTGGGCGGCGCGGCCGCCGGACCGGTCGATCGGCACCTGGCCGACGGCGGTGAAGAACCAGCGGATCAGGCGGCCCTTGAGTCCGCCGCCCACGAAGTACTCCTGCTTCGCGACGAACGTGATCCGGCGCCGGACCAGCAGGCACAGGTAGAGCGAGTCCGCCAGCGCGAGGTGGTTGCCGGCGACGATCACCGGACCGGACCTGGGGATGTGCTCCAGCCCTTCGACCGTGGGACGACCGACGAACCGCAGCAACGGACCGGCAAGGACGTACTTGAACAGCCAGTACCACACGAGACCCCTCCTGGACACGGAAGTAGACACTGTCTACGCGACGATAGTAGACAATGTCTACCGTGACCAGCAGCCCGTTGCGCGACCGTCTCGTCCAGGCCGGTGTCGAACTGCTCGAGGAAGACGGCCTCGGCAACCTCACCCTGCGCGCCATCACCCGCCGCACCGGCGTCTCCCACGGCGCCCCCCGCCGCTACTTCCCCACCCACAACTCCCTGCTCGCAGCGATCGCCTCCACCGGCCTCGAAGACCTCTCAACCCGCCTGGGGCCCGGGCGCGGAGAGCCGGAGCAGCAGTTGATTCAGGCGTCCCTGCAGTATCTGGAATTCGCCGCCGAACACCCCGGGATGTTCGAACTCCTCTTCAGACACGACCTCCTGGAGGGTGCCGGCGGCAACCTCCGCTCGCGCTCACTCCCCCTCTTCCAGCACTTCGCCGACCTGGTCCAACAGGCCCGCCCCAACACCCCCGACGCCCGCCCCCGCGCAATAGCCCTCTGGACCAACATCCACGGCCTAGCCACTCTCCGCACCACCCGAGCCCTGGACCTCCTCGACACCAACGACCTAACCCCCCTCATAAACCAGATCGTCCGCGCCCACCTCAGCTAGTCAGATCAGCGTGTAGTCCAGGTCGGTGAGTACGCCGAAGTGGTCGCTGAGCCAGATGCCGTCGACTGGGGCGTTGCCGACGAGCTCGGCATGCATGATCCGGGCCCGCGCCTCCGGATGCGCGTGTGCGGAACCGACGAAGATGTAGTCGATCCGGCGCCGATGCCGTGGTTGCCCAACCAACTGGTCGATCTCGCGTTCGCCGAGTGGGTTGGAAACAGTCCAGGTGAACCCGGTTCCTTCGCCGCCCACAGCCCACGCATCGTGGTAGTGCGCGCTGCGACCGCCCAGCGATTGCAAGCCGGTCAGGAACCGGATCCCGGCCGACTTCGGTGTCGCATTCAGATCGCCGGCGATGATCGACGGCAACCGGAACCTGTGCAGCTGATCCGCCTCGACCGCCGACAGCAACTGCTGCTCGCGAGGCCAAGCCTGGTCGAGTCGCCACGGTGTCGAGGGGTGAATGAACAGCAGTTCCCCCAACTCGGGTACGTCGACCGCCGCGGCCAGTGTCCACCAATGCACATCCGAGCCTGCTGCGGCCCGATGCTCCTCTACGTCGACCACACGATGCGGCCACCGGGTCGCGAGTACCGAACCGTGACGCCAACGGGATACCAAAACCTCGGACTGGTGGGTCGTGTACGCCAGCCCGGTGCCCTCGATCAGCCGGCCGAGCTGGTTGTCGCACACCTCCTGCAACGCGACGACGTCCGGCGACAACCGCCGGAGCTCGGCATTGATCAGTTCGGTACGGCGTGGGTCGCCGGCATCATGCTGGACATTCATCGTGAGCACGCGGATCCGCATGCCGTCCCCGTTCCCCGGCAGCCCGATGTCTACCCACGGTCGTGTGGCGAGTGCGAAACGTAGTACGAACAGGGTAATTCGGTAAGGTCTTGCAGAAATCATCTCGGGAGACGCAGAAAAAACCGGACGAATGCTGTAACGACCGCCACACTGGGCCGATAAACGGGTGAGCGACCCGGCGGGGGGACCGAGTGGGAAGCTCCGGTGTTTCTTCGGGACCACCGCATGTTGTGGGGGGCCTCGCAGGTGCTCACCCGGGGCGGGGTGAGCACCTGTTCGAGGTTGGCCGGGGCTGTCAGCCCTTGATGCCCACGTTCGCCATTCCTTCGACGAACCGCTTCTGGGCGAACACGAACAGCACGATCATCGGCAGGGTCGCCAGCGCCGTACCCGCCATCAGATAGGGCCACTCGATCTCGGCCGGGTTCTGGGAGAAGATCGCCAGCCCCAGTTGCAGCGGCCGCATCGAGTCCGACGTGGTGATCATCAGCGGCCAGAGGAACCCGTTCCAGGCCGCCTCGATCTGGAAGACCGCGATGGTGATCAGGGCCGGTTTGACCAGCGGCGTCATGATCCGCCAGAAGATGCCGAACTCACCGAGCCCGTCGACCCGGGCCGCCTGGGCCAGTTCGTTCGGCACCGAGACGTAGAACTGCCGGGCCAGGAAGGTGAACAGCGGTGCCGCGCCGAGCGGGATGATCAGGCCCCACCACGAGTTCAGCCAGCCGATGCCGCCCTGGCCGAGGATGTTGTTGCCGCCGAACAGCGGGATCGACTTCACGATCAGGAACAGCGGCACCAGGATGATCTGGAACGGCACCAGCAGCAGCACGATGAAGTAGTTCAGCAGGGCCTTCGACCCGCGCAGCGGCAACTTGGCCAGCGCGTACCCGGCGGTCGTACAGACCGCGAGGGTGAAGGCGGTCTCGCCGACCGCGATGAACAGGCTGTTGCGGAAGTACCGCAGGAACGGCGCGGTCTGCATCGCCTCGACGAAGTTGCGCCAGCGCAGTTCGCCGGGCAGCCAGCCGAACTTGGCGATCTCCGCGTTGCTCTTGAACGCGGTCAGCAGCATCCAGACGAACGGGGTGATCATCAGGATCGCGCCGACGGCCAGGACGACGTACAAGACGATCTTGCCGATCCGGACCGAGGGCGCC
This sequence comes from uncultured Actinomycetota bacterium, assembly GCA_963748245.1. Classification (GTDB taxonomy): domain Bacteria; phylum Actinomycetota; class Actinomycetes; order Propionibacteriales; family Kribbellaceae; genus Kribbella. The sequence continues at coordinate 467,799 of CAVVIA010000002.1, forward strand.
TTCGACGCCACCGCCGGCCCGGCCACACTCACGCTAGTCATTGACATCCGCCTTCTGGAGCAGGCGTCCGACCCCGATGAAGAGCGCGATCACGACCATCATGATCACGGTCTCGGCGGACGCGTAGCCGAGTTTCAGGTCCTGGAACGCGTTCTGGTAGATGTCCATCACGAGCACCCGGGTCTCCGAACCCGGGCCGCCCTGGGTCATCACGTAGACCAGGTCGAACACCTGGAACGTGCCGACGATCGACGTGATCAGGACGAAGAACTGGACCGGGCCGATGGCCGGCCAGGTCACGTTGACGAACCGCTGCCAGCGGTTCGCGCCGTCCAGCTGGGCCGACTCCAGCAGATCGCGGGAGACGCCCTGCAGCGCGGCCAGGTAGATGATGACCTTGGTCCCGAGCCCCTGCCAGATGCCGACCACCATCAGCGACGGCAGCGCGGTCGCCGGGTCGGCCAGCCAGCGGTTCGGCGCGAAGCCGAACAGGCTGAGGAACCCGTTCGCCAGGCCCGAGCCCGGGTTGTAGATCCACAGCCAGATGGTGGCCACCGCAACCGTCGCGGTCACCGTCGGGATGTAGAACGCGGTCCGGAAGAAGCCGAGCCCGCGGATCTTCTGGTTCAGCCCGATCGCGACCGCGAGCGCGATCGCCATCGAGATCGGGATCACCACGATCGCGTAGAGCACCGTGTGCCACAGCGACGCCTGGAAGTCGACGTCGCGGAACAGGTCGGCGTAGTTGCCGAACCCGACCCAGGCCCAGGTGTCGCCGAAGCTGTAGTCGGTCAGGCTGAGCACCAGCACCGCGATCACCGGGATCACGATGAAGACGCCGGAGTGCAGCAGCGCGGGCGCGAGCAGGGCCCAGCCGGCCCGGACCTGACCGCGGACCAGCGTCCGGCTGTCCTTGGCCGGCGCGACCTTGCGGGGGGTTTCGAGTGCGGGACGTTCCAGAGTTGTGCTCATGCCTCCACCTCGCTGACGCTCGGCCCCGGCACGAGCACTTTGGTGGCTGTGTTGTTTGTTCGCTCGCTGCGCTCACTCATCGTGACTGTCCTGCCAGGTTGGCCAGCACCTTGGCGGGATCCTTCTGACCGAGGACCGCCTGGGTGAGCTGGATGTCGAAGTTGCCCCGCATCTCGAGCCAGTTGGACGGCACCTCGTTCTCGTTCTCCGCGTAGATCAGGCCGTCGGCGACGAACTGGCTGAGCGGGTTCGACTTCGCCTGCGGCGAGTTACTGGCGTCCTTGTAGGCCGGGATCTTCTTGTTCAGCTTGGCGACCGCGTCCAGGGTGGTCGGCTTGGTCAGCGTCTGGATGAAGGCCCAGGCCGCGTCCTGGTGCCGGCTGCGCGACCCGATCGAGGCCAGGTCGCCACCGACGTACTCGATCTCCTTGCCGCTGTCGAAGCGGAAGAACTTCAGGTCGTCGCAGGTCTTCTGGCCGATGCCCTTCTCGGAGCAGTCCACGCCGCCGTTGACGATGCCCATCGCGGCCTCACCACTGAGCACGAGGGGTTGCTGGGCCGCGTTCTGCTGGCCGTACGGCTGGACGTTGTTGATCATCGACTTGATCCACAACAGCGTGTCCAGGCCTTCCTTGTTGTTGAAGTTCGGCTCGCCGCCGATGTACAGCGGCGTACCGGTCGAGGCGAGGAAGGTGACGAACGACTGCCGGAAACCGGTCGCCGAGGCAAGATCGAAACCGCTGCGGGTGATGTTGCCGTCCTTGTCCCGCTTGGTCAGCTTCTCGGCCGCCACCTTGATGTCGGCCAGCGAGGTCGGCGGCTTGTCCGGATCCAGGCCGGCCTCGCGGAACGCGCTCTTGCGCAGCGCGACCGCGCGGGCGTCGGCGAGCACCGGGTAGGCGAACAGCTTGCCGTCGTACGTCGCCGCCGGGATCAGGGCCGCCAGGCTCTTCTCCTTGATCACCTCCGGAGTCACGCCGTACTCACCCAGATCGGCGAAGATCCGCTTCGACGCGAACGGCTGCACCCAGCCGACGCCGGTGACGATGACGTCGTACGGGATACCGGCCGCGATCGAGGTGGACAGCTTCTCGTTCAGGTTCTTGTACGTCGCAAAGTCCGGCTCGACCTTCATCTTCGGATAGACCTTGTTGAAGTCGGCGACGACCTTGCCGAACTCCTCCCGGCCCGCCGTACTCGGCGGGAACGAGGGGAGAAGCACGCGCAAGGTGCCGGTCGCCTCGGCCGGCGGAACACCCTCCGTACTCTTGTCGATCACCCCGTTGCCACAACTGCTGACCACCACGCTGATCGCGGCGGCCAGCAAGGTCAGTCCCACACCACGTCTCACAGGGGAACTCCTTCGCTGCCTGATTCGGCCGGGGTCCGTGACCAGACCACCACCCAAGTGCAGCGAAAGTATGGGAAAGGGCTTTCCTCGTCAATACCCTAGCGCTCGAATGATCACTTTCGATCAGTTCCGGAACAAAACGACGCCTGGTTCCGCTGGGAGGGCCGCTCCACAGGAGGTTCGGATGTTGAGGTCGGGCAGCAGGCTGAGGTGCTGCACCGGGCCCGGACCGGACTGCAGCCTGCGCAGCAGGAGCTCACAGGCCGTCTCGCCGAGGGCGAACTTCGGCGGGCAGACAGCGGTCAGCGGTACGACGGCCAGCGCAGCGGTCACGTCGTTGTAGGCAATGACGGCCAGGTCCTCGGGGACACGCAGCCCACGCTCCATCGCCCGCTCGACCAGCCGGGCACCGTGCTCGTCGGAGTGCACCAGCACCGCCCGGCTGCCGAACGACTCGCACTCGGCCAGGAACGCGTCGAGCTGGGCCAGCGCGGCCGGGTCCTCACCGTGCGCCGGCAGATCCACCGGGGAGAGGAACAGGTCGACGCCCAGCGTGGACGCGGCCGTCTCGATCCCGCGCCGCAGCCAGTACGCCGTCACCGTCGCCTGCAGGTTGATCGCGATCCGCCGATGCCCGAGCTTCACGAAGTGCCGGAGGGCGAGCATCGCGCCGTACGCGTGGTCGGTGCGGACGTGGTCGTACTCGCGGGCCACCTGCGGGAACCCGAAGGCCCGCTCCATCAGCACCACGGGTACGTCGATGTCGTCCAGCCGCGATCCGAGCCGGTCCGCGTCGCCGTCGCCGAGCGCGGTGCTGATCATCAGCCCGGCCACCCCGATGCCGAGCACCCGCTCGATCCGCTCCTGCTCCTTGACCACGTCGTACCCGGACACCCCGAGCACGAGGCGGGCGCCGTACCGGTCGGCCATCGCCTCGGCGCCGCGGATCACGTCGGAGTAGTACGTCGCCGCACTCGGTACGACGATCCCGATCGTGAGCTGACTGCCCTTCGCACCGTTGCGCCCCTCGGCGACGGGGCCGATCGCGCCGCCGTGCACCCGGCGGAGCAGACCGGCGGCGTCCAGCTCGGCGAGATCCCGGCGTACTGTGATCGCGGAAACGCCGAGCTCGGTGACCAACTCGGTCACCCGGAGCCGGCCGTGGCGGCGCAGGCTCCGCAGGATCAGCTCGTGGCGCTCCGGTGCAAGCATGCAATCCCCTGAAGTCTGATGATTGATCGTGATCATACGATCAACCCACGCCCGCACGGAACGAGGAGGCAAGCGGTGGCCATTCCCGATCGTGATGGAGGAGCCGGCCGGACCAACGCCGTCCTGTCGAAGCTGTCGATCGTCGGCGACCTGCTCATGCTGCAACTGGTCTTCCTGGTCCTCAGCATCGGCATCGTCACCCTGTTCCCGGCGGCGTTCGCGATGCAGCGGGTGCTGCCGGACGCGATCAGCCAGGACCGGCCGTCGCTGCTGCGCCACTTCTTCCGTCAGTTCAGCTGGGCCTTCAAGCGGTTCTGGCTGGTCGGGCTCGGGCTGTACTTCGGCGGGATCGCACTCGCCTTCGGCCTGGCGTTCTGGGCGAACAGCGACGGTGTGGTGCGGATCCTGGCGCTGGCCGTGCTGATCCCGCTGACCGGGATGATCGTCGGGCTCTATCTGAGTGCGCTCGCCGTACTCACCCAGGCCGGTGACGAGACGACCACGAAGAGTCTGTTCCGGGCCGCGAACCTGTTCCTGCTGCGCCGGTCGCTCGCGGTGGCGGGCGGGGTGATCGGCCTGTTCACCTGGATCGCGCTGCTCGCCCGGCTGCCGACCCTGTTCGTGGTCGGGTCCGGGCTGATCCCGGCGCTGATCGCGTACTGGATGTCGAAACCCGCCAGAAAAACTTCAGGAGACGTGTCAAATTGACCGGTCCTGGTTCGACGTATGGGTGAAAGGCCCCTTCGAACCAAGGAGAGAACCGGAAATGTACGCGACGACCGACACCCTGGCGACGACGCCGGCCGCGCAGGGCGGCCGCTCGCGCTGGCTGGCGCTCTACACCCTCTGCGCGGGCATGTTGATGATCGTGCTCGACGTCACCGTGGTGAACGTGGCCCTGCCGGCCATCCAGGACGACCTCGGCTTCACCAGCTCCTCGCTGGCTTGGGTCGTCAACGGCTACATGATTGCGTTCGGTGGCCTGCTTCTGCTGGCCGGCCGGCTAGGCGACCTGCTCGGCCGGCGGAACGTCTTCGTCGGCGGGCTGACCGTCTTCACCCTCGCCTCGGTGCTCTGCGGACTGGCGCAGACGCAGGAGGTGCTCGTCATCGCCCGGTTCATCCAGGGTGCCGGCGGGGCGCTGACCGCCGCGGTGATTCTGGGCATGATCGTGACTCTGTTCCCCGAGCCGCGTGAGCAGGCGAAGGCGATCGGCGTGTACGCCTTCGTCGCGTCCGCGGGTGGGTCGATCGGGCTGCTCGCCGGCGGGGTGCTGACCCAGGCGATCAACTGGCACTGGATCTTCTTCGTCAACCTGCCGATCGGCGCCCTGACCGCCGTAGTGGCGATCCGGCTGATCGAGAAGGACAAGGGCCTCGGGATGGGGCGTGGCACCGACGTACCGGGTGCCGTGCTGATCACCGCGGCACTGATGGTCGGCGTGTTCACCATCGTCAAGCCGGCCGCGGAAGAGGGCTGGACCGCCCCGCGGACGCTCGTGCTGGGCCTGGTGACGCTGATCCTGCTGGCCGGCTTCATCGCTCGTGAGGCGACCGCGGCCAACCCGCTGGTGCCGCTGCGGATCTTCCGCTCCCGGAACCTGACCGGCGCCAACCTGATCCAGGCGCTGTCCGCCTCGGGGATGTTCGGCATCTTCTTCCTCGGCTCGCTGTACCTGCAGCGGGTGCTCGGGTACGACGCTCTGGAGATCGGACTGGCGTTCCTGCCGACCACTGTGATCATGGGTCTGCTGTCGGTGAGGTACTCCGAGAAGCTGGTGATGCGGTTCGGTCCGCGCCGCCCGCTGATCGCCGGACTGGTGCTCATCATGGTCGGCCTGGCCCTGTTCACCCAGGCGCCGGTCGGCGGCAACTACGTCGTCCATGTGCTGCCCGTGCTGGTCCTGCTGGGCCTGGGTGCCGGCGTCTGCTTCCCGGCGCTGATGGGCCTGTCGATGGCCGACGTGAAGCCCGAGGACGCCGGCTTGGCCTCCGGCCTCGTCGGCACCACCGCCCAGGTCGGCGCCGCCCTGGGCCTGGCCGTCCTGGCCACGCTGTCGGCCACCCACACCGCCGGACAGGCCGCAGCGGGCAAGGCTCCGCTGGAAGCACTGACCTCCGGCTTCCACCTGTCTTTCGGTGTCGCCGCCGCCATCGTCGCCGCCGCCGTAGTCATCGCCTGCACCCTGATGCGCCCGGCCAAGCAGCCGGTTGAGGATGACGAAGCAGAGTTGGCCCTCGACGCAGCCTGAGCACGTACGACGAACTCCCCGCACCGGTTGCGGGGAGTTCGTCTATTTGCGATGCCGGGCCGGGGTTTCGGTGTACCACTGCCACCAGGACAGACCGCGGCGGCGGGCGCCGATGGTCAGCAGCAGCATCGCCAGCAGGACGAGGGCCAAGCCGCCACCGACCAGTCCGAGGCCGACCTTCGGGGTGTCCTTGTCTTCGGCCCACTTGCGGGCGTCGGCCACGGCCAACGCGGTCGCCGGCTCGGATTGGCGGTAGACGATGTGCAGAGGCGTGGCGTAGCGCGTGCCGGCAGCGGGTGCCTGCACACCTTCCTTCATGCCTTGCCGATCGTCCTCGATGTCGTTGAGAGTCGTACGAATTCGGTCCACCCCGCCGGCGGTGAAGTCGACCCGCACTTCGCTGATGGCCGGACGGCCCGCGCCACCGGTGACCTCGACCTGGACCTGGTCGGCCACCGTTTCGATCCCGCTGTCGAGCAGCTCGCGACTCAGCTGCTGCCGGGACATCACGTCGACCAGCACCAGTACGCCGAACAGCACCAGAACCAACGCGGGCACACCGATCCACGTCGGCCCACGCCCCGGCGACTCGACCTTCTCGCTCATCGGATCACCACGATTGCGAGGGCCTCGACGCTGAACACCGCCCGGAGGATTCGCAGCAGGACGCGTGGCGGCGTCAGCGTGCGCGCCACGTCATCGTCGTACTGCCGCATGTGTTCCTCCCAGGCCGTGGCGTGATCATTGCACGGAAGTTGTCCACAGGGTGGGGGATCGGGTTTCGGAGTGGGGGGTGGGATGGGGAAGGATATGGGCCACGCGGGTGCGGGTCGCCCGGGCAGGTAGTCGGTAGAGGGGAATCGGACAGTGGTCGTGCAGTCGGTCGAGCAGCGGATCGCCAGCGAGCTGGAGGTCGGTGAGAACCAGGTGCGGGCAGCGGTGGCCTTGCTCGACGAGGGGTCGACGGTTCCGTTCATCGCGCGGTACCGCAAAGAGGTCACCGGGATGCTCGACGACGCGCAACTGCGCACGCTCGAGGAACGCCTGCGCTACCTGCGCGAATTGGAGGAACGCCGCCAGACGGTGCTCGAGTCGATCGAGAGCCAGGGCAAGCTCGACGACGCGCTGAAGGCCGCGATCCTTGCCGCGGACACCAAGTCGCGGCTCGAGGACATCTACCTTCCGTTCAAGCCCAAACGCCGTACCAAGGCGATGATCGCCCGCGAGGCCGGGCTGGAGCCGCTCGCCGACGGCCTGCTCGCGGACAGGTCCGTCGAGCCGCTCGCCGCGGCCGCGGTGTTCGTGAACCCCGAGGCCGGAGTGGCCGATCCGCAGGCAGCGCTGGACGGCGCCCGCGCGATCCTGGTCGAGCGGTTCGCCGAGGACGCCGACCTGATCGGCGAGCTGCGCGAGCGCCTGTGGACGCAGGGCCGGCTCGCCTCGGTCGTTCGGGAGGGCAAGGAGACCGACGGCGCGAAGTTCTCGGACTACTTCGACTTCGACGAGCCGTTCACCAAGATGCCGTCGCACCGGATCCTGGCCATGTTCCGCGGCGAGAAGGAGGACGTGCTCACGCTGACCGTGGAGCCGCTCCCGGCCGGTGTCGAGCCCGACGGGCCGACCGAGTACGAGACCACCATCGCCCGCACGAACGGCATCGAGAACCAGGGCCGCCCGGCCGACAAGTGGCTGGTCGAGACGGTCCGCTGGGCCTGGCGGACGAAGATCCTGGTCCACCTCGGCATCGACCTGCGGATGCGGCTGCGGCAGATCGCCGAGGACGAGGCGATCCGGGTGTTCGCGGCCAACCTGCGCGACCTGCTGCTCGCCGCCCCGGCCGGCACCCGCGCGACGATGGGCCTGGACCCGGGCTTCCGGACCGGGGTGAAGGTCGCCGTCGTGGACGCGACCGGCAAGGTGGTCAACACCGGCGTCATCTACCCGCACGTCCCGCAGAACCAGTGGGACAAGTCGATCGCCACCCTGGCCGCGCTGGCCGCCGCGCACAACGTCGAGCTGATTGCCATCGGCAACGGTACGGCGTCGCGCGAGACGGACAAGCTGGCCGCGGAGCTGATCGCCAAGCACCCCGAGCTCAAGCTGACCAAGGCGGTCGTCTCCGAGGCCGGCGCGTCGGTGTACTCCGCGTCCGCGTTCGCCTCGCAGGAGCTGCCGGGGATGGACGTGTCGCTGCGCGGCGCGGTCTCGATCGCCCGCCGGCTGCAGGACCCGCTGGCCGAACTGGTGAAGATCGACCCGAAGTCGATCGGCGTCGGTCAGTACCAGCACGATCTACCGGAGAACTCGCTGTCCCGGTCCCTCGACGCGGTCGTCGAGGACTGTGTGAACGCGGTCGGCGTCGACCTGAACACGGCCTCCGCGCCGCTGCTCACCCGGGTCTCCGGCATCACCCCCGGCCTGGCCGACAACATCGTGCTGCACCGCGATACGAACGGTCCGTTCAGCTCCCGCTCGGCGCTGAAGGAGGTGGCGCGGCTCGGCCCGAAGGCGTTCGAGCAGGCGGCCGGCTTCCTCCGGATCCCCGACGGTGACGACCCGCTGGACGCGTCCAGCGTGCACCCGGAGTCCTACCCCGTCGTCCGGCGGATCCTGGACGCGACCGGTCAGGACGTGAAGGCGCTGATCGGATCGGCGGAGCTGAAGAGGCTCAAGGCGGCGGACTTCGTCGACGACATGTTCGGTCTGCCGACGGTGACCGACATCCTGGCCGAGCTGGAGAAGCCGGGCCGGGACCCGCGGCCGGCGTTCAAGACCGCGGTGTTCGCCGAGGGCGTGGACAAGATCGCCGACCTCAAGCCGGGGATGCGGCTGGAGGGTCAGGTCACCAACGTGGCCGCGTTCGGGGCGTTCATCGACATCGGCGTCCACCAGGACGGGCTGGCCCACGTGTCGGCGCTGTCGAAGAACTTCGTCAAGGACCCGCGCGAGGTGGTCAAGCCCGGCGACATCGTCAAGGTGAAGGTGCTCGAGGTCGACATCCCCCGCAAACGCATCTCCCTCACGCTCCGCCTCGACGACGAGCTCGGCAGCTCCGGTGGTCGCCCCGGTGACCGCGGCGCCCGTACGGCGGCCAACCAAGGCGGCCGTGGACCAGGCGGCCAGGGCCGCGGACCCGGCGGCGGCCAGGGCGGTCAAGGCCGCGGGCCTGGCGGCGGTCAGGGTGGTCAGGGCGGCTCCGGCGGGCAAGGTCGTGGACCCGGTGGCCAGGGTGGCCGTGGCGGTCGCGGTTCGGGTGGCCAAGGTGGTCGCGACAGCGGGCGCGGCGATGGGCGCGGCGGTCAGAACCGTGGTGGCTCCCAGACCGAGACGCCGATGGACGAGACGTCCCTCGCCGACGCCTTCCGCAAAGCAGGCTTCACCGTCCGCTGATGTCGAAGGGTGACGATTGGGTACGACGTACCAGCTGATCCGACCGAGGAGGAAAGCTGATGCGGGATCTGATCGTCACCCAGAACATCACCGTGGACGGCGTCGTCGAGGCGGGAGACTGGTTCGATGCGGGCGGCGGTGGGTCGGACCTGCTGGACGTACTGAACGAGCAGGCGTCGCGAGCGGACGGGTTCCTCACCGGACGGGTCACCTTCGAGGCAATGCGCGGTTTCTGGCCGCAGCAGACGGATGACACGACCGGGGTCACCGCGTATCTGAACCAGGTGCACAAGTACGTCGTGTCCACCACCTTGGAGGAGCCCGGCTGGGAGCCGACCACGATCCTGCGCGACCTGGACGACGTACGCCGGATCAAGAGCGAGCCGGGCACGGACATCGTCTGCACCGGCAGCATCAGCCTTGCGCACGCACTGATCGCGGCGGACCTCGTCGACGAGTACCGCCTGTTCGTCTACCCGACCGTGGTCGCCACCGGCCGCCGCCTCTTCCCCGACGGCACTCCGCAATCCCTCCGCCTGACGAACACCACGCCGTTCGCCGCCGGCATCGTCCTGCTCACCTACCGCCGCATGCCCTGATCACGTCAGGTCAGGGTGTTGAGTTTGTGGTGGAGGAGGCGGCGTTCGGGCTCGTTGGTGCAGAGGTCCAGGGCGCGCCGGAGCTCGGCGGCTGCCTCTGTGGTGCGGCCGAGGCGGATCAGGATCTCGGCGCGAGTGCCGGGCAAGAGGTGCGAGCCGGCCAGCGCGCCCGCGGCGATCAATTCGTCGACGATCGCCAGGCCCGCGGCGGCATCGTCGGCCATCGTCACCGCCACCGCCCGGTTGAGGTCGACGATCGGGGACGGTGTCAGGCTGCTCAAAGCCTCGTAGAGGGCGACGATGCGGACCCAGTCGGTGCTCTCGACGTCCGGTGCGACGGCATGGCACTCGGCGATCGCGGCCTGTAGCCCGTAGGCGCCCAGCCCGCGCCCGAAGCTCTCGGCCCGGGCGAGAGCCGCCCGGCCGCGCCGGATCGCGGCGCGGTCCCACCGGCCTCGGTCCTGGTCCTCGAGCAGGACGACGTCGCCGTTCTCGTCGACCCGCGCCGGGAACCGGGCGGCGGTGAGCTCCAGCAGAGACAGCAGGCCCTGCACCTCGGGCTCGTCCGGCACCAGCCGCGCCAGGGTCCGGGCGAGCCGGATCGCCTCGCCGGCCAGGTCGGTGCGGATCCGCTCGGGCCCGGTGCTCGCGGACGAGCCCTCGCTGAAGATGACGTAGACAGAGTTGAGTACGGCGGGGAGCCGGGAGTGACGCTCCTCCGGAGACGGCATCTCGAACCGGACACCGGCTGCGGCCAGAGTCTTCTTGGCGCGGGTGATCCTGGCCTGCACGGTCGCCGTCGGGATCAGGAAGGAACGAGCGATCTCCTCACTCGTCAGACCGCCGATCGCCCGCAACGTGAGCGGGATGCCGGCCTCACGCGACAGCACCGGGTGACAGGTCATGAAGAACTGCGCCAGTACGTCGTCGTCGATCCGGTCGGGATCCCAGAGCAGATCCCCGGTGTGCGGCCGGGCGCCGGGCGTTCCACCGGTGCTCATGTCTCCCTCCTTCAAGTCGTGCGACAGTTCGGCGTACCGCTCTCGCAGCGCGCTCTTGCGGCGGAAGGCATCGATGGCGCGACGGCGTCCCACGGTGAGCAGCCAACTGGCCGGCTCACGGGGGATGCCGTCACGGGGCCACGCCACCAAGGCCTCCGCGAGCGCTTCCTGGGCGAGGTCCTCGGCGAGGGCGAAGTCGCCGGTGTAGCGGGCGAGCGCCCCGACGATCCTCGCCGACTCGATCCGCCACACGGCTTCGACCGCCCGGCGGCCGCTCGACGCGTCGGTCACAGTTGACCCGTCGCCTCCCGCCAGTCGCGTTCGTTCGCGATCCACTCGTTGTCGGCCGGCAGGTCGTCGATGCTGGTGATCCGGCGGATCTCGGCCTTGATCCCCGCCCCGGCCGTCGGCACCCGCTTCGCCCACTCGACCGCGTCCTCGATCGTGGGGACGTCGAGGATCCAGTAGCCGCCGAAGAGTTCCTTGATCTCGCCGTACGGACCGTCGGTCACCACGGGAGGCTCGGAGCCGTAGTCCACGACGACACCCTTCTCCGGGTCGTCGAGGCCCTCGGTCGCGACGAGGACGCCGGCCGACATCAGGTCCTTGTTGAAACGACCCATCGCCTCGATCATCTCGTCGAGGTCGATGTCGGCGAAGTCGGCGGGCTGCTCCCCGGTGTCCCGCATGATCACCATGTACTTCATCAGGATCCTCCTGGTTGGGTGGGTAACCGTCAGCCGTTCCACTCGACGACGGGCCGTACGTCGATGCTGCCGTACCGCGCCGTCGGAATCCGCTCTGCCCACGCCAGGGCCGCGTCCATGTCCTCGACGTCGACGACGATGAGCCCGGCCACGACCGGGCCGGACTGCGCGGCGACGCCGTCCTTGACGGCCACCTGACCGTCGCGGCGAGTGAGGGTGCGACCGGCGCCGACCGCGAGGAAACCCTCCGCGTACACGAAGGTGCCGGAGTCCTTGATCTCCTTGTCGATGCTGAACCACTCCGGGATCTCGGCCTCGGTCGGGCTGTCGGTGGTGGGGTCGTACTGGTAGACGAGCGCGAACTTCATGATGTCTCCCCTGGGTCTGTGTTCTCGTTGCTGCCGGCCGTCGGTTGCTGACCGACACCCGCAGGTCGAACGGCGCCACCCCGGATCGACACCGGCCAAGAAATTTGCGCTGCTTGGCGCCCAGGCGCACAAATACCTCGCCGTACCTAGGCACACAACCCTTTGCATACCAGTCGAAAGTGGGGGCTTAAGGCAACATCTTCGCTAGGGTCGAAGACATGACCAGACTGAAGAGAAGACTGTTCATAGGTGGTGCGGTGGCGGTGGCTGCGACCGGAGTGCTGGTGGGCGCCCCGGCAAGCGCATCCGCGGCCCCGACGCCGGAGACCTTCAGCACCTACGAAGCCTGCGAGGCGCGAGCGGCACAGATCCGCGACGGCCACACCGGCGCCGAGTGCAAGCTCGAAGCCAGCGGATGGCCGCCCCGGTTCTACTGGCGCCTCCACGTCTACGGCTGATCGGCCATCCACCAAGTCGCCTACAGCCAACGTTTTACGACTGATCGGACAGCTCGTAGCCGGCCGCCTCGACAGCAGTTCGGACGGCGGCCGGCTGCAGGGCCCGATCGCTCACCACCGTCACCAGCTCGGCGGGGAGATCGACCGTGACCGACTCGACGCCGGGCAGCGCCTCGAGTTCTTCGGTGACGAACTGCACGCAGTGACCGCAACTCATCCCCAGCACGCGAAACTCCTGGCGGGTCATGGCGCGCTCACATCCCGCGTCGCCTGCGTCGTACGGCGGATCCGCCCGTCCGGCGCCACTTCACCGAACAGGTAGACCTCGGTCGAGATCGTCCGCCCCCGCCGCAGCTCCGCGTGCACGGTGAACCGTGCCGCGAGGCGATCCCCCGACCGCACCGACTCGTGCACGTCGTACTCCCAGGCCACCAGGTTCTTCCGCACCGGCCGCAAGTGGTCGATCAGCCGCTGCCGGTCCAGCGTCACGCCGTCGACGACCTGCTCGATATCCGGTGTGTAGTACCGATCCACGATCGCGCCCGCATCACCACCCGCGACGACCTCCCGGGTGAACGAGTCGAAGAACTCCTGCACACTTAACTCTGACATACCGTCAAAGTTAACCGTCTCCGCTAACCTTGACAAGGTGTCAAAGGATGAGCCGGTACGGCGGCGAAGGCGAAGAGCGGACGCGGATCGGAGCCGGTCCGCGATCCTGGCCGCGGCGATCACGCTGCTGGACGAGCGGATCGACGCGAGCATGGAGAGCGTCGCCGAGGCGGCCGGCGTCACCCGGCAGACCGTGTACGCGCACTTCCCGTCGCGCGACGTACTCCTGAACGCGGTCGTCGACGAACTCACCCGCGAGACCATGTCGGCGATCGACGCCCTCGACCTCGACCACGGGCCCGCGCTGGACACACTGCTGACGTTGATCGACCTCGGTTGGCGAGAATTCGAGCAACACCCACTGCTGCTCCATCTACCGCTCTCGGTCGAGCAGGACGATCGCCACGGACCGGTGGTCGAGCGGTTCGAGCGACTGATCCGCCGCGGTCAGCGCTCGGGCGAGATCACCCGCGAACTCCCGGTCGCCTGGCTGGTTTCCGCCCTGATCGCCCTCGGCCACGCCGCCGGCGAAGCAGTGGGCACCAACCGCCTGCCGGCGAAGAGCGCTTCCGCCGCGCTCCGCACGAGCGTCGTCCGCCTGCTGACGAACGAGTCGTAACTCAGCGCAGGTCGGCGAGGTGGCCGCCGGGATCACCGAGGTGTACGGCGGTTGCCTTCGGCGCGTAGCCGAGCCGGCGGTAGATGCGGTCGGCACCGTCGTCGCCGGGCGTCAGCCAGGCGAGCGTGGCGCCCGCGAGCTCGAACGCCTGCTGGGTCGCGTACGCCGTCGCGATCGCACCGAGCCCGCGGCGACGGTGAGTGTGGAGCGTGCCGACCCCGGCCACCTCGGTGACCGCGTCAGCCACGGCAGTCCAGGAAGCGCTCGCAGCCGCAACACCGTCAACGCGCACGAGGACACCGCCGCCGTCGACGGGATCGGAGTGCCGGGCGAAATCCACGTCGTCCATCCCATAGGCGTCAGCGGAGACCGCATTCGCCTCCACCTGGGCCTCGTCGGTGCTGACCACCTCGACCGTGACACCGGCCGGAAGCTCCGGGAGCGTCAGGTCATCCGGCTCGACCACGAGCAGCGGCGGGTGCGAGACGATCGTCATGCCGTTGGCCTCGAGGACCTCGGCCAGGCCCGGGTTGGCCTCCTCGACCAGCTCGGCGCTCAGCCAGCGGCCCTCGGCGGCGAACGCCTGGCGAATGGTGGCAAGCGCCCAGGGAACCTCTTCCGGGTCGAACGGCTTGCCCGGCTCGGCCGCGAGCATGGCGGACAGGTACCAAGCCTCGTCGTCGTGCAACAACCCGACCAGGGGCCCTGCCACCACCTGCCGCTTCGATCTCGACGATCCGGCCAACTGAGCCGCGGCGATCCGCGCACCGATTCCCATGCTCGGACCCTACGGGGTGCGGCCCGTGCCGCTCGACTGCATATCGGCCAGGAGGAGCAGATCCAGGAGCCGATCGACGTCTGCAGCCACAGGTGGGCGACCGAGGACTGCGGCCAGGGAGTCCAGGGTCTCGATCAGCTGGGCGCGAACCGCAGCGCGAGGACGGGACCGAGCGGCGGCGAGAGTGGCGACGACCGGGTCGACTCGAGGGGATGCGGCCAGCAGGTCTGCGCCGACCGACTGCGGGGGCGGCGGCGGTTCGTCGGAGATACTCACCTCCAACTGGGCGCCGAGCGCGGTCGCGAGGCGTTCCAGCGCGGACACCGTCGGGTTGCCGCGGCCGTTCTCCAGGTTGGCGATGTAGGGGACGGACAGGCCGGCGTCGACGGCGACCGACGCGATCGTGCGACCGGCCGCTTTCCGGCGTTCCCGGAGGACTTCACCCAGTTCCACAGTCGCAAGCATATTCCCACAGAACACTATTGCAAAGATCTATCTCATCAAGATAGTTTTCCGATCCGTGAGAACACTTCGGAACCGTGACTTCCGCCACCTGTGGATCAGTGGCGGGATCTCCGGGATCGGCTCCTGGCTGCTGGTCGTCGCCATCCCGTTCCACGTGTTCGACCTGACCGGTTCCACCGTGGCGACCGGCCTCGCCCTGGCTCTCGAGGCGCTGCCGGCCCTGCTCGTCGGGCCGTGGGCCGGTGTCCTCCTGGACCGCTGCGATCTCACCCGCGCGATGTGGATCGCCGACGTGGTCAGTGCGGCCGCGGTCGCACTGATCCTGTTCGCCGACGCGGACCGGATCTGGCCGATCTACCTGGCCATCCTGATCGAGAGTACGGCGACCACCGTGTTCCGCCCGGCCTCCCGCGCCCTGCTGCCCGCAGTCGTTGGCACCGGCAACGAACTCGCCGCGGCCAATGCGCTGAACGCCTTCACCAACAGTGCGATCCGGCTCGCCGCACCACCCCTCGGCGCCCTCCTGCTGGCCGGGCCCGGTATCGAATTCGTCCTCGCCGTCGACATCGCCAGCTACTTGTTGTCGGCGGCAATCATCGCCACAGTCCGCACCCACCGGCACGCGAACGCGGAGCGGGTCGACAGCCCACTCGCCGGTTTCCAGTACGTCGCCGGCCACCGGACGTTGCGCGGGATCCTGCTCGGCCAGACGATCTTCCTCACCGCGAACGCAGGCCTGACCGCGTTGCTCGTCCCGTTCACCGTCGACCGCCTGCACGCCCCCGGCTACGTGCTCGGCTACCTGATCTCGGGCCTCGGTGCCGGCTACCTGATCGGTGCCGCACTGAGCACGAAAGCCACAGACCTGGTTGGGAATCCGCGACCTGCTCGCCGTCACCCAACTAGCCACCGCCATCGGCTACTTCGCCCTCTTCAACGCCCCCGGCGTCCCCTGGGCGATCGCCGCCGCGGTCCTCATCGGCCTCCCGGGCAGCATCCTCCTGATCACCGCCGAGGTCGCGATCCAGCGCACCGCCCCGTCGGGCATGCTCGGCCGCATCGGCGCCCTGTTCTTCGCCGCCGACTCCCTCGCCCTACTCATCGGTGCGCTGGTCGCCCCCGCGCTGACACTGATCCTCGATCTGCCTCTGACTCTCAACGCGCTCGCCGCCTTCGCCGTACTCGCGGCCGCTCTCACGGTGGTCGCCGTACCAAGTCATCCGGCGAATTTCACGAAGAGACCTGTGAGTCGTACCTAGCTCTGGCGGTGGCGATCTCGGACTGGTGTGTCTCGGTCCAGCTGACGAGGGACTGGATCGTGGCGTGCAGCGTGACGCCGAGCGGGGTGAGCTCGTAGTCGACCCGCGGCGGCACGACGGGATACACGGTCCGGCTCACCAGACCGTCGCGCTCGAGTTGGCGCAACGTCACCGTCAGCATCCGCTGGCTGATCCCGTCGATCGTCTTCTTCAGCTCGGTGAACCGCATCGACTCGTTGTCCAGCAGCGCGATCACCAGCAGCGACCACTTGTCGCCGATCCGGTCCAGGATCTGCCGGACGTCACAGTCCTCCCGGGTGTCCCACTGGAACGCCTCCTCGGTGCAGCAGGAGTGACTCGGTTCCTTTGAAGTGCCTTCTTCCACAACACCTGATGGTTCCCGATGATGGGGTCAGTTACAAGAGGTAACCATGAATCCCGAGGAGTCTTTCGTGTCATCTACCGTCACCCAGGAGCGGCTGACCGGCCGCGCCTGGGCCGTTCTGTTCGTGCTCTGCGGCGCGATCTTCCTGGAAGGTATCGACGTCTCGATGATGGGCGTCGCACTGCCGTCCATCCGGGCCGAGCTCGGCCTGGCCACCGGTGAACTGCAGTGGATCGTCAGCGCCTACGCGCTCAGCTACGGCGGGTTCGTGCTGCTCGGCGGCCGGGCCGCCGACCTGCTCGGCCGGCGCCGGATGTTCGTCGGCTGGCTGGTGGTGTTCCTGCTGTTCAGCGGCCTCGGCGGGTTCGCCACCGAGGGCTGGGTGCTGATCCTGGCCCGTTTCGTCACCGGGATCGCCGCGGCCTTCATGACCCCGGCCGGCCTGTCCATCATCACCACGACCTACCCCGAAGGCCCCCAGCGCACCAAGGCCCTGCTCGTGTACGCCGGTACCGCCGCCGGCGGATTCTCGTTGGGCATGGTCACCGGCGGACTGCTGACCGCGATCGACTGGCGCTGGGTCTTCTTCGCGCCGGTGCTCGTCTCGGCGGCGATCCTGGCCGGAGCGATCGCATTGATCCCACGGGACACCCCGAGCGCCCAGCCACGGCAGGGATTCGACATCTCCGGGGCACTGACCCTGACCGCTTCGATGATGCTGCTGGTGGCGACCGTCGTACGGGCGCCGGACGTGCCAGCGACGCAGACACTGGCGACCGGAGTCGGTGGACTGGTCCTGCTGGCGATCTTCGTGCTGATCGAGAAGCGGGTGTCCTCGCCGTTGATCCGGCTGGGACTGTTGCGGAACACGGCGCTGATCCGTGCCAACGTCGGCGCGATCCTGCTGGTCGGGTCGTTCGTCGGCTTCCAGTTCGTCGCGGTGCTGTACCTGCAGGAACTGCGGCACTGGTCCGAGCTGGAGACCGGGCTGGCGTTGATGGTGATCGGCATCGACTCGGTGCTGGCGCCGACGCTGACCCCCTGGCTCGTGAATCGGTTCGGCAACGGGCGGGTGGTGTTCGGCGGATTCGTGCTCGCCGTCGTCGCCTATGCGGCGTTCCTGCCGTTGGGATCGACCTTCGCGGCGATGCTGCCGGCCTTCCTGCTGCTCGGGCTCGCGTTCGCCTTGGCGTACGGTCCGCTGACGATCGCGGCGACCGAGCGAGTGGCGGAGGACGAGCAGGGGCTGGCGAGCGGCGTACTGACGACGTCGTTCCAGTTCGGGTCGGCGCTCGGACTCGCCGTCGTCGCGGCTGTTCTGACCGCTGCGGACGAGTTGACGATCGAGGGCTTCCGCAACGGGTTGGCGGTGCCTCTGACGGCCGCCGTACTGGGTGTTCTGGTGGCTGTCGGAGGCGTGCGCATACCGGTGGGTAAGCAGGTGAGTGCAAACGGTTAGCAGGACGTCATACATTTCGGTCTTGTTCGAATAAGCGGCGTCGCTGAATCGTTATTGGTAAATTCCTGCAAACATTCTTGACAGGACATTCCAACTGGTCCAGGCCAGTCCGTCGCGACTGCTCTGACCAGCGGATTCGTAGGGTTTCCCTACTCTGCGTCAAGGCTCTGTAAAGGTCCCTTCGGAACTGTTCCGGAGGGACCTGCGGGTGTTGTGTTCTTTTCACAGCACCGGACAAAGCCGTCCGGGGCACCGACCGAGACTGCCGAAGGACCCGCTGATGACGGAGACGCTCGAAACCCCCGCCTCGCACCGCCGCGTGCGAGTCTGGTTCGGAGCTCACCCGATCGCGGACCACACCGCCACAGCGGAGCAGGCAGCGCAGTACGAGGAAGCCATGCGGCGGCGGTTCGCCTCCCTCCGGGTGACGAGCGAGCCGGTGCTGGTGGACAGCCGGGGCGACACCTTGGCGGAGCCGGGACGATGACGACCCGGCCGACGCTACTCGGGTACGTACGGGCCGACGCGCTGAGCTGCGCGGAGGAGCTGGCCGCGGCGACGGATTCCCTCGTCGCGTTCGCCACCGCCGAGGGATTCACCCTCGGCACCGTCTACACCGAGCGCGACGCGGCCGAGTCCGCGGCCTTCCACGCACTGCTCGAAGAGGTGAAGCGGACCGACGTCCGCGCCGTCGTCGTACCGACGATGAATCACCTCGGCTCGGTCGGCACCCCGGCGGCCATGCGGCAACACCTCGAGTTCCACCAGGCACACGTCTGGGCGGTCGACACGAGATAACTCCACACAGGCAAGCGGAGCTGACGTCTTGACCCCTGCATCGGCGTCGGTTCCGCTCTCCACCTCCACAGCTGCACCGGGAATGCCCGGGCGGTAGTGGACCACCAAGGCCCCACCGGCTGCTACCGGTGGGGCCTTGTCGTTGCCTTCGTACCACCCACCCACCCACCCGCCCGGCCCCGCCCCATCTCAGGGGTCAACCCCTGGCGTGGTGGGTTGCCCCCCGAGAATCCGCCTCCGCAACCCACAAGCTCAGGGGTTGACCCCTGAGATGGGGTGGAGGAGTACGGCGGTCAGGCGACGATCTTGTAGCCGTAGCGCTTCATCACCGTGGCGACGGCCGAGTTGAAGACGCCGGTGACCTCGAGCTTGAAGTGCAGCTGCACCTTGCGGATCACCCGCTGGAAGTGCAGGTGCCACGGCACGCCCTTCGGCGGGACCGTCTCCGCCTTGGTGATCGCGCCGACCCGCGGGTGCGCCGCCCAGGCGATCACCCGGGCCCGGTCCGCACCCCAGGCCCCGGTCATCGCGTCGTGCGTGCGGGCGTGCTCCATCGCGCCGAGCGAGATGGTCGAGTCGGGCACCGGCTGGGCCGGCGGGTGCGCCTTGAGATACAGCTCCCAGGTCATCCCGTAGTACCCGGCCGGACCGTCGTCCTTGCCCCGGTTGGCCAGCCCGTTCCGTTTGCGGCGGTACTCCGCGACCTGGTGCGCGGCGCCCCGGGACAGGTCCTTGTCGCCGATCGCGATCGCGTGCACGTGGTACGGCCAGTTACCCTGAGCCGGCGTCCGGAGCCAGGCCGCGAACCCGACCTGCCGCATCGCCTTCACCACCGCCACCCGCTGGGCCGCGCTCTTCGACGCGACGTCGATGTCGACCGCGCCGCCGCCGTCGTGGGTCCCGGCCGACGCGGCCACACCACCCTTGTTGTACGACCCTTGCAGGAGCGCGAACTTCGACCTGTACAGCTTCTCCGCGGCCTCGATCATCGCCACGGTCCGCTTGTTCAGCAGTCTGGTCCGCCAGACGATCCTTGCCTCAGGCATCGGCTGCTTCCCCGAGCGCCGCGGTCACGATCAGGTCCGCGTCCTCCGCGGCGCCGAGCGCCTCCAGCTCGTCCAGGTCGTCGTCGGCCAACTCGTCGTCGAACAATTCCGACATCCCTCGTTCCTTCCCCCTTGCCGTCCCGCGGCCTCCCCCGGCGCGCGGAATCGCCGTCCAGCGTAAGCGCACCCGGGGTCGCCGTTCATGTTCTTCGGGGCACCAGTGTCCCGGGCCCTTAGGTTCGGGGAATGTGAAGATCTGGTGCAGGTTCGCGTGCCGGGAGGTGTGATCCGGGGCGGGTGGGGTACCTGTAGGTGGTCCCGCGGTTCGGTCAGTGCCATTCGGGCATGGGTGGTGTTCACCGAGCCGCGAGTTCTCCCACTGAGGGGCGGGAGAACGACCGGCCCCGGCGGGCGTATCCCCCAGGGTGCGCCCGCCGAGTTCGGACCTCTCCCGGCTACTGACGGTCAAAGCGCCGACGCGACGAACAGGTATCGGTTGAGACTGAAGAAGTAGCTGCTGCCGAGTGCGCGCAGATCCTCCGCCCACGCCCGCGCCTCGTCTTCGGTCACACCCGCGCGACCCGGTACGAACGCGGCGATGATGTCGATCAGGCCGGCGCTCAGCGAATGCACGTCGTACCCGGCGTTCAGCATCGGCACCACCTGCAGATGAGTGACCGTGAAACCGGTCTTGGCCAGTACGTCGCCCAGTCGCCGGGGCAGATGCGGATCGGCCAGGTGCTCCTCGAACGCGGTCAGCACCCGCCCCATCCGCGCGTCGTCACTGGACCGCCACACGACCGAATCCCAGTCCGTGTCCAGCAGTATGACGCGACCCGCCGGCCGGAGCACCCGCCGTACCTCTTCCAGTGCGCCGACGACATCGTCGACGTACTCGAAGACCTGCGTCGAGACGACCACGTCGAAGCTCTCCGGCGGGTGCGGGATGCTCGTCGCGGAGCCCACCTCGAGCTCGATCCCCGGCCCGCCCGGCTCGTTGGCGCGGGTCCTCGCGATGGCCAGCATGCTGTCGCTGACGTCGATCCCGCAGATCCGCCCGCTCGGCCCGACCTCGGGCGCCATCTCCGCCGCCAGCAGCCCCGGACCGACTCCGACATCCAGCACCCGATCCCCCGCCCGCAACGCCAACGACGCCCGAACGATCCGCCGCTGCTCAACCACATCCGGCGCCGTGTACACCGCCTCAACCTGCCGGGAAACACCACTGTCAAACTGCAAACCCTCTCCGCCCATCCCCACATCATGGTCCGCCACCAGCCGCCCGGACAGACCTAATTGAGGGGCAGACCGATCTGCCCCCGGACTACCTTGGCCGGATGATCGAGGTGCCTGAGGGGTTCTTGGCTATGCCGCGGTGGTGGCGGGAGGGGGCGGAGTGGTTGGACGGGCTGCCTCGGGCGGTGGAGCGGCAGTGTGGTGCTTGGGGGCTTGTGGTGGGTGGGGAGGTTGCGTACGGGTCCAACGCGATCGTGGTGCCGGTGGTGCGGGGTGGGGAGGAGTTCGTACTGCGGATGAACCCGCCGGGGCCTGAGGTCGAGGAGCAGGTGCGGGCGCTGCGGTGGTGGGACGGGCGCGGGATGGTGTTGCTGTACGACGCCGACCCCGACGCCGGTGCGATGTTGCTGGAGCGGTTGTCGACCCCGTTGACGACCAGGCCGGTTGACGAGGCGGTCGCCGTACTCGGGCAACTGATGCGGCGGTTGGCGGTGCCGGCACCCGAGGATGCGCCGTCGACCGCGCAGATCGTGGCTCGGCGGTCGGCGGAGCTGGAGCGCGAGTGGGAGCAGTTGGCGCGGCCGTTCGACGTCGGCATCCTGCGTACGGCGCTCGACGTCGCGCCGGCGTTGACCGAGACAACGTCAGAGCTCGCGGTCAACGGCGACCTGCACTCCGACCAGGTGCTCGCGGGAACGCGCGAGGACTGGCTGACGGTCGATCCGGTATTGCTGCGCGGCGACATCGCGTACGACCTCGGCCGGGTGCTCTGGACCCGGCTCGACGAGATGACCGACATCGTGGCGCACTTCGACATCGCCGTACGCGAAGCCGCTCTGGATCGGGACCGCGCCCGCGACTGGGTCATCTACCGCACCGTCGACTACTGGCTCTGGGGGCTCTCCGCCGGCCTCACCGAGGACCCCGTCCGCTGCGCCCGCCTCGTCTCGGCACTGTGACTGCGGGAGCGGCCCACGTGCTCGACCGCTCCCTGCACTCGATGCCTTGGTCAACGATCGTCAGTGGGCCGGGGCGAAGTCGTGGAAGCCGATGATCTGCTGGATGCGACCGTCCGGGGTGAGGCAGGACGATGTCGGTGCCGCCGGCCACCGGTTCCTGGCCTTCCGCGGTCAGGTGCCAGGTCCAGCGGAGGTAGGTGTGGTGCTCGTCGATCTCGCCGATGCGGACGAAGCCGAGGCCGGGGAACATCTGCTGGGCGGTGCCGACCAGCTTGTTCAGGTCGTCGTGCCCGGTGACCTCGAAGCTCGGGTCGACGAAGGTCGCGTCCGCGGCCCAGCTCGCCTCGATCAGCGCGGCCCGGCGGTCGGCGTCGGCCTCGTTCCACATCGCGAAGTACTGCTCGGCGAGAGTCTGTGCGGTCATGGTTTCCTCCTGAGAAGTTCGGATGACCAGAACCCTGCCGCCGGCCGCCGCCTCCGGTCGATGACGTCACAGGTAATGGCGACGACCACCCCAGCGGTTACGGTCGAACCATGGCAGCGACGATCGAGGAGACGTTCCAGCGCCCGGTGGGTGAGCTCTTGCGCGGCTGGCGGGAGCGCCGCCGGCTGAGTCAGCTCGAGCTGGCGAACCGGGTCGAGGTGTCGACGCGACATGTGAGTTTCGTCGAGACCGGCCGGTCGAGACCGAGTCGCGAGATGGTCCTCCGGCTGGCCGAGCATCTCGACGTACCGCTGCGGGACCGCAACCAGCTGCTGCTGGCCGGCGGCTACGCGCCGGTCTACAGCGAGGCGTCGCTGCACTCGCCGTCGATGCTCGCGATCCGTACGACGCTCCGCCGGCTGCTGAAGGCGCACGAGCCGTATCCGGCGCTCGTGGTCGACCGCTGGTGGAACATCGTCGAGGCCAACGCGGGGATCCAGATCTTCACCGCCGACGTGGACGAACAGTTGCTCAAGGCACCGATCAACGCGCTCCGGCTGACCCTGCACCCGGACGGCCTGGCCCGCCGGCTGGGCAACCTGGCCGAGGTCCGCGCCGCCGCGCTGGCCAGTCTGCAACGCCAGGTCGCCGGCACCGCCGATCCCGAACTCCAGGATCTGTACGACGAACTCCGCGAGTACGCCGCCGGCGACAAGCCCGTCCACCCGGGCCCGGCCGAGGTCGTCGTACCGATGAATCTCCGGCATGAGGGACATGAGCTGTCCCTGCTCACCACGATCGCCACCTTCGGTACGCCGTTGGACGTCACCGTGTCGGAGCTGATGATCGAGTCGTTCTATCCGGCCGACGAGGCGACCGCCGAGTTCCTTCGCGGACTGTCATGATCCAGCCCCCGCCGGAGCAGGAAGCCGACACGATCGCACTGCACCTCGGCTTTCTGGACCACTACCGCAGTGTGGTCGAGAGCAAGCTGACCGGGTTGACCGACGCGCAACTGCGGTCGAGCCGGTTGCCGTCCGGATGGTCGCCGCTGGAGTTGCTGAAGCACTTGGTCTACATGGAGAGGCGCTGGCTGCGTTGGGGATTCGCCGGCGAGCAGGTGGACGAGCCGTGGGGTGACTCCGGCGCGGACCCGGACGGCCGCTGGTCGGTCGGGCCTGATGAGACCTTGGCGGGGCTGATCGCTCGCCTGCACGAAGGTGGCGAGACCACTCGCCGGCTGGTCAGCGGGGTGGATCCGGCGACGCCGGGAGCAGTCGGTGGGCGGTTCGGTGAGGCGAACCGCCCGACCGTGAACTGGATCCTCTTCCACGTGCTGCAGGAGTACGCACGGCACGCCGGCCACTTGGACGTCGTCCGGGAACTCACAGATGGGGCCACCGGCGAGTAGGGACTCGCATTCGCCCGCCCGCCGGTGGCCAGGTCGCTCTGGCAGGCCCGCGCAGTAGGCGGGGGAATGCCAGAAGGACCTCGCCCTACCGGTTTGAGGAGGGGAAACCGGTGGGGAAGGTTGGGGTCTTGGTGGGGAGGGTGGGCTTCGTGGTGGGTAGGGAGGGCTTGGTCGTCGGGATGGACGGCTGCTGACCCGGGTCGATCGTGACCTTGGCACCGGCGGAGACCGTCACCGTCGGAACGGCCGGCTTCGGCAGGGACGGCTTGGCGGTCGGCAGCGACGGCTTGCCGGGCAGGCTGGGCTTCGGCTTCGGCGCGGACGGCGTCTCGGTCGGGATGCCGTGCACGCAGTCGGGCAGGGTCGGCGTCGCGGCAGGCTTGCCCGGTACCGACGGCTTGGTCGGGAGCTCGGGCTTCGCACTCGGAACCGGCACCGACGGAAGGCTCGGCTTGGTCGTCGGCAGCGACGGCTCGACCGGCAGACTCGGCTTGCCGCTCGGCACCGACGGCACGGTCGGCTTGACCGGCACAGACGGCTCGACCGGCGCGGTCGGCTTGGGCGGCAGCGACGGCGTCGCGGTCGGGATCGCCGGCTTGGTCGGCCTCGGCAGCGTCGGCTTACCTGTTGGGAAGCTGGGGACGGACGGCGTACCGGGCAACGAAGGCGCCTTCGTCGGGATCGACGGCTTGCCGCTCGGCACGGACGGCAGCGCCGGCTTGGCCGGGAGCGTCGGCTTCACGCTCGGCGGCGTGTTCGGGTCGATCGTCTTGTCCACCGACACGGTTGCCCTCGGCAACGTCGGCTTGGCCGGCAGGCAGGTCGGGTCGACCGAGGGCTTCGGTGTGTCCGCCTGCACCACGGCCGGGACCGGCGGCTTGCCGTCACCGGCCAGCAGGTTCTTCGCCGCGGACGGCCCGCCGACCGCGGCGGACACCGTCGCAACGGTTCCGGCCAGGGCGGTGACGCCCGCCGCGGCCAGTCCTCGGCGGAGCCAGGCCAGCCGCTTGCCGCGACGGATCAGATCGGTCGCGTTCGGCTGCCACGGCTCCAGGTCGTACTCGAGTGCGCTGCGTACCCGCTGCTCGTCACTCATCAGTGTCCTCCAACTCCGGTATCGATCAGGTCGGGTGCCAGACGCAGCTTGGCCAGCGCGCGGGATGCCGTGCTCTTCACGGTCCCGACTGCCATGCCCAGCAGCTCGGCGGTCTCGGCCTCGGAGAGATCCTGCGAGTAGCGCAGCGCGACCACGGCTCTCTCCCGCACGGTCAGACCGGCGAGAGCCGAGAGCACGGCCTCCCTGGTCTGGACCTCGCCGGCGAAGTCCGCCA
The DNA here is from genome assembly GCA_963748245.1 of uncultured Actinomycetota bacterium. GTDB lineage: Bacteria > Actinomycetota > Actinomycetes > Propionibacteriales > Kribbellaceae > Kribbella. The sequence goes on from CAVVIA010000002.1 coordinate 492,890, forward strand.
CCGCTCGCTGGTCCCAGTCGTTGCTCACCGGGTCGCTGGGAACCTCGTTGTTCCAGCGCCGGCGGGTCTGGGAGAGGAACCGGTTGACCAGGACCCGGCGTACGTAGCGCATCGGGTCACCGTCCAGCCGGTGCCATTTCGGATAGGACCGCATCAACGCCTGCTGCACCAGGTCCTCGGCGGTGTGCCGATCGCCGCACAACATCTCCGCGAAGCGGAGCAAGGGGGTCGACTGCGCCAAGACGAAGCGCTCGAAATCGGCGTCCGCGGTCCGGGTCATCGATTCTCCTCTGCCTCTGTCACACCGGTCCAAACCCGCTGGGTGATCGATCAGGTTCTGTCCGTACAGCAACTCCTTCGAAGAAATTTATTCACGGGCTATACAGAAGTGCTGTTCATTTGTCACATTGGGTGAACCACGCAGCTCACCTTCACCGCCCCGGAGGTAACCGCCCATGCGTATCACCCGACCTGCCCAGCTCACGGCCTGTCTGGCCGCGACGCTGGCGATCTTCACCGCCACTTTGCAGAGCAACGCCGCGCCGACCGATCCACTCGCGGTCGCGGCCCAACCAGTCGCCGGATCCAGCAACGTGAAGGTCGAGGGCAGCCGGATCATCCTCGGCGACGCCCCGGCCGCGATCGGCTCCACCGAGATCAAGCAGCGCTCCGGCCTGGCCGAACTCGTCCCGGTCCGCTTCGACGCCGCCACCTCGGCCGTCGTCGTCGGCTACACCGCCGGTACGCCGGACGGTTCGTCGGCGGAGGTCGACGTACGGGCCTGGGTCAAGGACAGGTGGACGGAGTGGACTCCCGCCCGGGCCGGTACGCCGACCGCCCTGCCCGGAGCCAGTGACCAGATCCAATTGCGGATCATCGTCAGCGCCCCGCCGACCGGCGGCAGCCCGTGGGTCGGCGACGTGACGGTCCTGCCGACCGACAAGGTCGACCCGAGCCGGATGAGCGTTCAGGCCGCGCCGCTGCAGTCCCGCGTCTTCGCCACCCGCGAAGGCCTGGTCGGAGGTACGACGGCCAACGGCCACGTGATCGTGAATCGCGACCACTTCGTCGCACTGCCGTCGCGCCGGGGACTGTCCGGCAACGGCTCGGGTACCTACTCGGTCAAGGTGTGCACGGCGTCGCGGTGCGCGTTCGAGCCGGTGTGGGACGTCGGCCCGTGGAACACCAAGGACGACTACTGGAACCCGAGCGCCATCCGGGAGATGTGGAAGGACCTGCCGCAGGGTCGCCCGGAGGCACAAGCGGCGTACCAGAACGGCTACAACGGCGGTAAGGACCAGTTCGGCCGGACCGTCGCCAACCCGGCCGGGATCGACCTCGCGGACGGGACGTTCTGGGACGCGCTAGCGCTGACGAACAACGCGTGGGTCGACGTGACCTACCTGTGGACCGGCGACGGCGGGCGCGGCACGGTGTCGATCACGTCCGGCTACCTGAACGTGCGGAACACACCGAACTCGTCCGGTGCGGTCGTCGGAATGGCCGGCAAGTCGGCCCAGGTGACGGTCGAGTGCCAGACGACCGGCCAGAGCGTCACCGGCTCACAGGGCACCAGCAACGTCTGGCTGCGGGTCCACTCCGGCATGTACGTCGCGAAGGCCTACATCTCGGCCGGAACCTTCGCCGCCTGCTGAACGCCCAGGCCATCACAATCCCGCCCGCTGCGCGATCCGCGGTGTGCGGACCGCGCACGGCGGCGATTGTGATGGCCTGGCGGTTCGCCCTTGGTTCAGCAGCCGTGGCTGATCTGGGCGCAGGTGTCCTCGCCCCAGACCAGGAGGAACGTCCGCAGCGACTGGCCGTTCGGACCGGACAGCGTGACCTTGATCTGCGGGCCTGGCGCCGAGCCTTCCTTCCAGGGAGTCGCGGTCTGGTGCTGCATCAGCCAGTAGTTGCCCTGGATGACGGCATTCGTGGTCTTGCCGTCGGGGAAGGTGTACGAGATCTTCGCGACGCCCGACGGGAGTTGGCCGGCCGCCCAGTAGTAGTCGTACTCCTTGCCCTTGATCGGGATCGTGTTGCCCGCCACCGCGAAGGCCTCGGCGTCACCCGGAGCGGGCGTGGCGATCTTGGCCGGTTGCCGGATCGACCCCTCGCTGCCGTTGCGCGCGAACGCGGTGTCGCAGCCGGCCCAGTACTTGCTGTCGGCAAGGATCAGGACGGTGCCCGGTGCTCCGTCGAGCCGAGCGGCCACCTTCGCCTTCGGACCCGGTGCCGGTTCACCGCGCTCTCCGGCGACCTCCTTCAGCCACGTCTTGCAGGCTGCGACCGGGTCCGCAGGCGGCGCCGCTTCTGCAGGTTTCACAGGCTTTCCGCGGACTGGCGTGCTGCTGGATCCTTCCGGGCCGACCACCTCAGGTGCCGTTGACGGTGTGGCCGGCGCCGGAGTGGCCAGGCTCGGCGTCGTGGCCGGCGGGGCGGGCGTCGTGGCGCGGTCGCCGGTAGGGCGGATGGCGTCGCGGCCGGTGTGTCCGGTCCGCCCGCGACCGCGGTGTCTCCGGCCGACTGCCTGCTGCGTGCGGCCGCCGTACCGGCGATCGCGACGCCGGCCACCGCCGCGACCGCGAGCCCGGTCACCAGCAGCCTGCCGATGCGGCGCTTCCGGTCCTGTTCGATCATCGTTGCCCTCCACAACCTTTTTGTCCGTTCGGTCGGGCTGAAGGACGCACCGCGACGCCGGAAAGGTTCTGCTCAGCAGCCATGGCTGATCTGGGCGCAGGTCTGCGTCCCCCAGGCCAGCCGGATGTCGTTCAGTACGCCGCCGGACGGCGACAGCAACTGGACCCGGATCCGGTTCCACGCCGTGGGTGCAACCGACGGCGCGGTCGCGACGTGCCGCATCATCCAGAAACCGTTGCTGACCTCGGCATCCACGACCGCGCCGTCGGCGAAGCTGTACCGCACGGTCGCGACACCGTTGGGCAGCATTCCGGCCGCCCAGTAGAAGTCACGCTCGCCGGCGGCAGGTGGCGATGGTGTTGCCCGCAACCGCGAAGGCGTCGCTGTCCTCCGTGCTCGGCCGCTGCAGCTTGGCCGGCTCGCGGGCTGACGGAGTCGACCGGAACGTGTTGTCACACGCCATCCAGTACTTGCTGTCGGCCACGACAATCAGGCGGCCGCCCAGCGAACCACGCTGCTTGGCACCCGACCCGGGAGCAGGCTGGCCGGCTACGGCCGCCTCCTGAAGGCAAGCCGCCAGGGTGGGCGGAGCCACCGTCGTACCGGTCGCCTCCGGACCGGCCGTGACCGGACTGGATGTCTTTCCGCGGGGCGGCGCTGTGGACGCGTTCTGCGACGGTGGTCGCGGCGTCGACCTGTCGTGCGTCGAGAGGGTCGGGCCTGGGACGGTCAGACCGGGATCGGCGGGTTGCGGAGCGTTGCCGAGCGATCCGCCGGAGGCCAGGAACCCGCCCGCGGCGACGCCGACGACAGCGACCATAGCGACTCCGGCGGCCGCGAGACCGCGGACCTTGCGGCGACGGCGCGCACCGGCGATCACCCGGGCCGGGTCGAGCGACGCGATGGTGTCGTCCGGTGCGAGGGCGGCGCGGAGGTCGTCCTCAGGCGTGACTCGGCGCTTGTCGTTCATGCTCGTTCTCCTACGTACCGACCGCTCAGCTCGGGAGCCGCGCGCAACTTGTCCAGCGCCCGGGCGTTCGCGCTCTTCACCGTCCCGACCGCGACCCCGAGGACGGCCGCCGTCTGCTTCTCGGTGAGGTCCTCGACATACCGCAGTACGACGACCGCACGCTCGCGCCGGCTCAGCGTCGCCAGCGCCGCCCCGATCGCCACGCGGCGAGCCACCGAAGCGGCCGGGTCGGCCACCGAGGTTCCGAAGTACTGATCCAGTTCACTCGCATCACCGCTCGGCCGTTCGCGCCAGGGACGACGCCGTACCCAGGACAGGTGCTGGTTGACCACCGCCTGCCGGACGTAGCCGAACGGGTCGGCCAGCTCGATCCGGTCCCAGCGCAGGTAGGCCTTCTCCAGCGCCGTCTGGACCAGATCCTCCGCGAGCCCGGCATCGCCGCAGAGCATCCGCGCGAAATGCACCAGTCGCGCGGACCTGGCCAGCACAAATGCGGTGAAGTCGTCGTCACGACTCCCCGGACCCGCCATACCCTCTCCGTCCTGCAGCCCTCACACACAGGACGCCGTACCCCGGGAAAAGGTTCTGCCTCTCGCGCAATCTGAGGGGTCAACCCCGGAGCTGGCGGGTTGGCCCCCCGGATTCCGGGTCCGCAACCCACAACGCGAGGGGTTGACCCCTCAGATGGCGGTGCAGCGGGTGGCGGTGCGGCGGGGGTGGGGGGTGCAGCGGGGGGGGTGGCGGGTGGGGGTGTCAGGTGCGGTCGGTGGGGGCTGCGGCGCCGGTGGTCACCGGGCGGTCGGCCTTGGCGGGATCGCGGTCGGCCGGGGTGGCGGGGCGGACGGGGCGGTCGATCGGGACGGCGGGGTGGGGGATCGGGCGGTGCGGCGGAAGGACGTCGGCGGCGAGGCGGACCCGGTTGCGGCCGGCGGCCTTGGCGGCGTACATGGCCCGGTCGGACCGGAGCAGCAGGTCGTCCACGGTGATGCCGTCGGCGGGGTAGACGGCGACGCCGACGGAGACGGTCAGGTGGAAGGTGTCCGGATCGAGGTCCGGGTCGTCCAGGACGCCCGCACACATCGCGGCGAGCGGGCTGGCGGCGACAGCGTTGCGGAGCCGGTCCGCGGTCACGGTCGCGTCGTCGATCCCGGTGTCCGGCAGGGCGATGACGAACTCCTCGCCGCCGAACCGGCCGATCACGTCCTTCGCCCGGATCGCGCTGCGCAGGATGGTCGCGACCGCGCGCAGCGCCTCGTCACCGACCAGGTGCCCGTGCCGGTCGTTGACCTGCTTGAAGTGGTCGATGTCGATCAGCAGCACGGCCATCGGCTCGCTCTGGCTCCGCGACGCCCGCAGCATCTCCTCGGTCCGCCGCCGCCACCAGTCGACCCGGGTCAGGCTCGTCTTCGGATCGGTCTGCACCTCGGACTCCAGCTGCGTGAGCAGCAGGGCCCGCTGCGCGGTCAACGTGATCGGGATCGCCACGAAGGCGAACCACGGGCTGACCAGGCAGGCCGCCGCCAGCAGGCAGCCGAGGGTGGCGGCCGTCGCGTCCGTGCACAGGTCGTCCATCGTGCCGAACGCCTCACGCCAGCTGCTGCCGGGGATGATCAGCGAGATCGCCAGTCCGCACACCACGGTGTCGGTCGCGACGTACGCCATCGCCGCCACGACCATCGAGACGACCAGGCCCAGCCCGTCGTTTCCGACCAGATCGGTCACGGCCAGGAAGGCAACGTGCGCGGCGCCGACCGCGAGCACGTGCACCGCGGTCGAGAACGCCCAGCGGTAGGGGATGCACCGGCCGGCCCGGATCCGCCACCAGATCCGGAGCAGTACGGCGACCAGGATCGCCAGCGCGGGGTGGAGCACCACGGCGGCCGCGATCATCCAGGCCGGCGCGAGGTCCTTGTGCAGCGCGCCGCCCCGGCGTCGCCGGCTCTCGACCCGGCGGGCGCCTTCGACCGCGATCAACGCCGAGACAGTCAGCGCCATGACCACGTCGAGACCGCGCCAGCTCGGCAGATCGCTGAAGGCCTGCACGGCGTACCCGATGGCGGCGAGGTCGACGAGCACGACAACAACGAACGCCGGGACCGTCAGGGTCCACAGCGCCCAATACCGCACCGCTCGCCTACTCTGCGCAACCATCACCTCTCACGGTACGACGAGTGAGCGTCTCGTCCCAATCCGCGACGGCGCGCTGTGGATGACGATGTGGAAACGATGGGCGACCGTTGAGAATTCAGTCGTTTGATCAACAATCAAACGCCGGGATCCCTTCCACCACAGGTGAAACGTTGACCGCGTCGTTCCGAAAATGGCTGTCAGCGGCGCCGGCGGGCCGCTCCGAAGAGGCCACGGACGATCTCGCGGCCGGCCGAGCGGGCGAACTGCTTGAACGCCGACGAGCCGACCACCTGCTCGACCATCGACTTCTCCTGCTTCTGCGCCCGCGGCTTCGGCTCCGGCTTGGCCTGCTCCTCGGCCTGCTGTTCGGCCTCCGCCTGCTCGGCGCCGGCCTGGACCTTGGCGGCGAGCTTCTCGTACGCCGACTCGCGGTCGATCACCTCGGTGTACTTGGCGTTGTTCGGCGAGGCCTGCACCGACGCGGTCAGCTGCTCGGCCGACGCCGGCGCCATCAGCGACAGCGGCGCCCGCAGCCGGGTCCAGGCGACCGGGGTCGGCGCGCCCTTCTCGTTCATCACCGTGACGACCGCCTCGCCGATCCCGAGCTGGGTCAGCACCTCCGCCAGGTCGTACGACGAGCTCGGGAAGGTCGAGACGGTCGCCTTCAGCGCCTTGGCGTCGTTCGGCGTGTGCGCCCGCAACTGGTGCTGCACCCGCGAACCGAGCTGCGCGAGTACCTCGTCCGGCACGTCCTTCGGCGTCTGGGTGACGAAGAAGACTCCGACACCCTTCGACCGGATCAGCCGGACGGTCTGCGCGATCGAGTCCAGGAACGCCTTCGACGCGTCGTTGAAGAGCAGGTGCGCCTCGTCGAAGAAGAACACCAGCTTCGGCTTGTCCACGTCGCCGACCTCGGGCAGGTCGTGGAACAGGTCGGCCAGCAGCCACATCAGGAAGGTGGAGAACAGCGCCGGCCGGTCCTGCAGGTTCGGCAGCTCGAGCAGCGAGATGACGCCCTTGCCGTCGCGCTCCTGCATCAGGTCCGCGGTGTCGAACTCGGGCTCGCCGAAGAACGCCTCGGCGCCCTGGTCGGCGAACCCGATCAAGGCCCGCAGGATCACCCCGGCGGTGGCGGCGGACAGCCCGCCGAGCTCCTTCAGGTCGGCCTTGCCCTCGTCGCTGGTCAGGTGCGTGATGACCGCGCGCAGGTCCTTCAGGTCGAGCAGGGTCAGCCCCTGCTTGTCGGCATAGTGGAAGATCAGGCCGAGCGAGGACTCCTGGACGTCGTTGAGCCCGAGCACCTTGGACAGCAGCACCGGACCGAACGAGGTGATGGTGGCGCGGATCGGGACGCCGGTGCCCTGGCCGCCGAGCGCGTAGAACTCGGTCGGGAACCCGGTCGCGGTCCACTCCTGGCCGATCGTCCTGGTCCGGGCCAGCAGCTTCTCGTTCTCCTGCCCCGGCTGCGAGATCCCGGACAGGTCGCCCTTGATGTCCGCGGCGAACACCGCGACACCGGCGGCGGACAACTGCTCGGCCATCAGCTGCAGGGTCTTCGTCTTACCGGTACCGGTCGCACCCGCGACCAGGCCGTGCCGGTTCACCATCGACAGCGGGATCCGGACCGCCGCGTCCGGCTTGGGCTCGTCCCCGGCCAGCAGCGCGCCGAGCTCGATCGCCGCCCCCTCGAACGCGTACCCCTGCTTGACGGTCTCCACGACGTCGGCTGTCTCGGCCATGTCAGCATGCCTTTCCCCGATTTGACGGAAGACGCCCCTGCGCCTCGCTGGGCATGCTAGTGCCCCGAGGTCTGGAAACGAGAGTTATCCACACCCCGGGGCACACCCGCGAGCGGTCAGCGCATCACGACGACGCGCACCGAGCTCGCGGCGAAGGACCAGATGCTCGCCGACATCGATGCCGACACCCGGATGCAGCCGTGCGAGGCGCGGTAGTTGGTGCCCAGCAGGTAGTCGGCGTGGATCTGCCGGCCGTTCGACTTGTACGTCGGGATCTGGTGGAACCCGATGCCGCACGGGGCGAACCGGACGAAGTTGTTCAGGTACAGCGACCCGCCGTCGGTGTTCTTCCGGATCCGGGCCGCTCGGCCGCACTTCGCGCCGCTGGTGTAGTTCCCGGCCCGCAGGTACCGCGGGTTGTCGATGATCCCGCCCTGACGGACGACCTTGCCGCGGGCATCGATCAGCCAGACCCAGTTCTGCGACTGGCTGATGACGATCCGGCGGCCGCTCCCGGACCGGGCCGGCACCGCCCGGACGTCACAGCGTTTGGCCGTGCTCGCCATCAGCCGGGAGTACGTCGGACTGCTCAAGGAACCGTTCTGGGTGAGCCTGTTGGCCGACTGGAACCGGACCGTGGCGGCCTGGGTCATCGAGCCGATCTTGCCGTCGACCGGGCCGGCCGTGCAGCCGAGCCGGTTCAGCCGGGTCTGGGCGGCTTTCGCCTGGGTCACGGTCAACGCGTCGGCCGGCAGCGCCGTACCGACGGCGACGAGCGTGATCGACGCGGCCGCGACCCCGAGTTTGGACAGAATTCGCATGCGGTTTACCCCCCTCAGTCGTGGGCACCTGGAGGTCCCACCTGTCCCTATCCCCCTGTGACGCTGATCGTGCCCAAAAGGTTGAGTCCCCACTCCGGCCTATTCCGGTGACATTCATGACCTCTCACAAGACCTTTTACCCCGCTAGACTTTGCGGGGTGATCTTCAAGCGCGTCGGGGAGGAACGGCCGTACCCGGACCACGGGCTCAAGCCGAAAGACTGGTCGTCGCTGCCGCCACGGCAGGTGCGGCTGGACGAGCTTGTCACGACCAAGGGCACCCTCGACCTGAACGCGCTGCTCGACGAGGACTCCACCTTCTACGGCGACCTGTTCGCGCACGTGGTCGAGTGGAAGGGTGAGATGTTCCTCGAGGACGGTCTGCACCGCGCCCTGAGAGCCGCGCTGCAGCAGCGTTCCGTACTCCACGCCCGGGTACTGGTCGTGGACTGACAATGGCTGCTCACGGGGGGTTGAGCCGATGACCGCGATCCATCCACAGCCGAGGCCACACTCGCACATCCATTGGCGTACGCCGATCACGATGGTGATCCTGCTCGGCGTCCTCGTCGGCGGCGCCTGGTGGGGCTGGAACTCCCTGATCAACAGCAGCGCCGAGCCGACCTGCGTCGACCAGAAACTGGCGAACAACCGCCTGGTGCCCAAACAGGTCGTGGTGAACGTCTACAACGGTGGAGCCAAGGCGGGTACGGCGGCCGCCGTCGCCGAGGTGCTGAAGAAGCGCGGCTTCCACGTCGCCAAGGTCGCGAACGAGCCGAAGGGCGACAAGATCGACGTCGTCTCGGTCCGCGGTACCGCCGACAACTCCCCCGAGCTGCTGCTGGTGACCGGCCAGCTGAACCAGAAGGCCCTGACCGTCGGCGACGACCGCACCGACCACACCGTCGACCTGGTCCTCGGCCGCGGCTACACGAAGTCTCAGGGTCAAGGGTCTGGCCTCGGTCACCGTCCCACCGGACTCCACCGTCTGCCTCCCGGTCATCCACACCCCGCAGCCGATCCCCTCGGGCCAGAACCCGAACTGAGTCAGCGGGGCTCGCGGCCGCGTTCGCCGAACCAGCCGGCCAGGCGGCCGGCCCGGGACACGGCTCGGAGGCGGCGGACGGTCTGGTCGCGAACCGGGCTGGGGGCAACGACGAGCAGGGCGTCTCCGGCGCGGAGGACGGTCCGCAGGTCGGGGACGAAGGCACGGTCGCCGCGGATGACCAGGGCGACCGAGACGCCCCCGGGCAGGCGGAGCTCGCCGATCTCGACCCCGGCCAGGCGGGACTCACTGGGCACGTGCACCTGAAGCATGTCGGCGCCGAGCGACTCCAGCGGTGCCACGTCGATGTCCACCTCGTACGACGCGTTCTCGTCCAGCACCTTCAGCCGTCGGGCCACCCAGGGCAGCGACGGTCCCTGGAGCAGCGTGAACACGAACACCAGCACGAACACCACGTCGAAGATCCGGTCCGCGTTCGGCACGCCCTCGGCCAGCGGGATGGTCGCCAGCACGATCGGGACGGCACCCCGCAGCCCGGCCCAGGAGATGAATGCCTGATCTCGCCACGGTAATCGGAACGGCAGCGCCGACAACGCGACCGACGCGAACCGGGCGACCACCGTCACCGCGACCCCGATCACCAGCGCGCCGGCAGCGTCGTTCCAGCCGATCCGCCCGGGCGACGCCAGCAGCCCGAGCATCACGAACAGCCCGATCTGGGCCAGCCAGGCGATCCCGTCCACGAACGACCTGGTCGCCATCCGGTGCGGCAACTCGGCCCGCCCGAGGACCAGCGACGTCACGTAGACCGCCGCGAACCCGGACACATGGAGCAGGACGGTGCCACCGGCGTACGAGATGAACGCCAGCGACAGGATCGCCAGCGGGTACAGACCGGCCGAGCCGAGCGCGATCCGGCGGATCAGGCCGACGCTGATCCAGCCGATCAGGAACCCGAAGAGGGCACCGACCACCAGCTCGTAGACCACCAGCCCACTGAAGTGCAGCAGGCCCTTGTCGGCGACCTCACCCGTGCTGACCAGGGTGACCAGGAGAACGGTCGGAGCATCGTTCAGACCCGACTCGGCCTCCAGAGCGCCCCGCAACCGCGGTCGGATCGGGACTCTCCGCAGTACGGAGAAGACCGCCGCCGCGTCGGTCGGTGAGGTGACTGCCCCGATCAGCACGGCGGTCTGCCAGTCCAGCCCGAGGGCGTAGTGCGCCAGGCAGGCGACGATGCCCACGCTGACCGCGACGCCGACAGTCGCCAGTACGACGCCGAGCGGCATCACCGGGCGTACTTCGTTCCACCGGGTGGTCAGACCGCCCTCGGTCAGGATCACAACGAGCGCCGCGAACCCGAGCGCATGCGCCAGCTGGGCGTCGTCGAACTGGATCCCACCCGGCCCGGACTCGCCGAGGAACAGGCCGATCAGCAGGTAAATGAGCAGGGACGGGAGCCCGAACCGCCCGGTCAGCCGGATCGCGACGATCGCTACCAGCAGCACCGCCGCCCCGGCCAGCAGAATCCGGTCCAGCTCCGCAACGTCCACGTGGGGCCCTCTCCCGCATCAGGTCCCGAGAGACGAAAACCCTGACGCATCACACAGCATCAGGGTCTTCGGTCCTACTCCACACCCGGGTGTGGTTGGCGGTGGCGGAGGGAACCGTCGCCAGCTCCTCCCAAATCCCACAGCACTTGATATGCGTCGGATGGTCCCACACTTCGTGCGGAACCATCCAACGCATGGCGGTGGCGGAGGGATTTGAACCCTCGGACGGGGGTTGCCCGTCACGCGCTTTCGAGGCGCGCTCCTTCGGCCGCTCGGACACGCCACCGCCGGAGAGGCTATCAAGGTCTGTGCCCGATGAAGAAATCGCGGAGCCGCGCACCCGCTTCGTCGGCCATCACGCCGCCGACCACCTCGGGCCTGTGGTTCAACCGCCGGTCCCGGACGACGTCCCACAACGACCCCACCGCGCCCGCCTTCTCGTCGTACGCCGCGAAGATCAGCCGGTCCAGCCGGGACAGCACGATCGCCCCGGCGCACATCGTGCAGGGCTCCAGCGTGACGACCAGCGTGCAGCCGGTCAGCCGCCACTCACCGACCTGCCGGGCCGCCTCCCGGATCGCCACCACCTCGGCGTGAGCGGTCGGATCACCGGTCGTCTCCCGCTCGTTGTGGCCGCGTCCGATCACCTCGCCGTCGGCGTCCACCACGATCGCCCCGATCGGTACGTCGGGCAGCGCCTTCTCGCCTTCCGCCAGCGCGAGCGTCATCAGCCGGGCCCACTCCCGCCGGACCGCCGGGCTAACCAAGAGCTTCGATCGCCTCGTGGAACTGGTTGCCGAACCCGAGTGAATCGGCCACCTCCTCGAGCATCTCCTCCGGGTAGAGGTCGACGTCGTCGCACAACGCACCCAGATCCATCGCACTCATCCCGAGGTCCGCGATGATGGCGAGGTCGCCGGCCGGGACCTGCTCGTCGTCGTCATCGGCCAGCGGGATGTCGAGTTCGTCGACCACCTGCCGGGCCAGCGGCCACTCGGTCGCGGCGGTGACGTCGGAGATCAGCAACCGGGCCCGGCCGCCGATCACCCGGAGCAGGATGAAGAAGTCCTCGTCGACCGAGATCATGCCCAGGACGCCGGCCTCGCCGGGGTAGCGCCGGAGTGCGGACACCAGGGTGGACAGGTCCGGCTCACCGCGCAGCACCAGCGGTGTGACGGTCCAGACCCCGTCCTCGGTGTAAGCGGCGACCGCGAAGTCGAGATCGGTGGTCATCGGCCCAGCCGTGGCATCAGACACGGGCTCATCGTCGCAGACTCACGGCAACCACGGGAGATATTCGTGATCTCGACGCGATATCAGTACCACCAACGCTCAGTGATGGTACGTCGCTCTGCGCATGGCCTCCCGGAGTTGCCGGACCCGGGCGCGACGGGGCGCGATCCGGGCGCGAAGTGCCCTGGCCTCCTCCAACTCCCGGAGGAAGGCTGCGCGCCGGCGGAGGCGGTCGAGCTGCTCTGGCGTCTTGCCGGCGCTTTCGGTCATCGGCGTACTCCCTGGGGGGCGAACAGGGCAGGATCCGGTGGCCCCCGATCAAGGGCGCAGTTCGATTGTGACAGCGAGCGAACTTCCCCGCCGCGAATCGCCGACGGTACCGTTCCGGCTTATGCAGATCCTCGTCGTGGACCACCCGCTCGTCGCTCACAAGCTCACCGCGCTGCGGGACGAGCGCACGGACTCGCCCACCTTCCGGCGGCTGACCGAGGAGCTCGTCACGCTGCTCGCCTACGAGGCGACCCGGGACGTCCGGACCGGTCCGGTCACCGTGCAGACCCCGGTCGCCGAGGCCGAGGGAGTCAAGCTGACCGCTCCGAAGCCGCTCGTCGTACCGATCCTGCGGGCCGGTCTCGGCATGCTCGAGGGGATGAGCCGGCTGCTGCCGACCGCGGAGGTCGGGTTCCTCGGGATGATCCGGAACGAGGAGACGCTGACCGCGTCGACGTACGCCGAACGGCTGCCGGAGGACCTGTCCGGGCGCCAGTGCTACGTGCTCGACCCGATGCTGGCGACCGGTGGCACGCTGGCCGCGGCGATCCAGTTCCTGGTGGATCGCGGCGCCGACCACATCACCGCGATCTGCCTGCTGGCCGCGCCCGAGGGGGTCGAGCGGATCGAGCAGGAGCTCGCCGATCTCCACATCCCCTGCAACCTGGTCATCGCCGGGATGGACTCGCATCTCAATGAGAAGGGCTACATCGTGCCGGGTCTGGGCGACGCCGGGGATCGCTTGTACGGCGTCGCCCAGTAGCAGCTAGACGAGGGTGTTCCGATAGAAGAGGTTGGCGCGGCGGTCGCCGGTGACGCCGGACGCGAAGCCGAAGTACAGGCGAGCCGTCGCATCGGTCGAGCCGTAGACCGCCATCCCCTCTGGTTCGCGGTAGGTGAGGCTCTTCCCCGCCAGGGTCAGGAACGAGTCGACGATCGCGCCGGCGTTGATGTCGTAGCACCACAGCTTCGAGGTCGCCTTGGTCTCGTCGGGCTCACCCGGGTAGGCCTCGCCTTCCCAGAAGTACGCGTACGAGCCGTACAGGGCCCACCCCTGGAAGTCGATCCCCGAGGTCAGCGCCGGCTGCTTGAAGGACGCGAGCACGGTCGAGAAGTCGCCGGTCCTCGCCGCGGCGAGCGAGTACACGTTGATGTGCATCCCGTCGGACAACGAGTAGCGCACGCCCAGACGCCCGTACCGCTGGTCGACCGCGGGTGTGAACACACTGCCGTTGGAGACGGGCTTCCACTTCGTGACCTGGCTGGACGTCTTCGTCGCGCCGTTCTGCCACGGGAAGCGCGCGATCTGCCGCCCGCGCCCGTTGGCCGTGTCGACGTCGGTCTCGGTCCAGATGTACGTCGTACTGCCGACCGCCTCGGCACCGATGGACACCGCATGGCCGAACCCGGTCAGGTACATGTGACCGAGCACGGTGCCGGAGAAGAAGCTCAGCCGGCTCAACGTGAGGTCACCGCTGTTGGCCGGCGTACCGGACCGCAACTGACCGGTGAAGAGCCTGTTGTTGGGGGTGTCGAAGGCGAACGACTGCATGACGGTCGGTCCCCACAGCGGCTTGCTGCGGAAGAACTCGTTGGTGGTCGCGCTCATCTTGAAGCGCTTGGTGGCGGGGAGGTCGAGGGCGCGGACAGGGCGGGCGGAGGCGGGTGCACCGACGGCGCCGGCGGCGAGCAGAGCGCCGGCTCCGGTGAGCAACCCGCGGCGGGAAAGGTTGTCCATACCGCTCGACGGTAAGCGTCTTACCGCGAACTGTCAGTAGTTCGCACAAGACTTTCTGCGAACTACTCAGAGATCAGTGTTAGAACGCGTACGGGTACGGCGACCAGTCGGCGGGGCGCTTCTCCAGGAAGGAGTCGCGGCCCTCGGCGGCCTCGTCGGTTCCGTAGGCGAGCCGGGTCGCCTCGCCGGCGAAGAGTTGCTGACCGACCAGGCCGTCGTCGATCAGGTTGAACGCGTACTTGAGCATCCGCTGCGCCGTCGGCGACTTGGCGCAGATCTTCTTGCCCCACTCCAGCGCGGTCGCCTCGAGCTCGGCGTGCGGGACGACCTTGTTCACCATGCCCATCCGGTAGGCGTCCTCGGCGCTGTACTCGTCACCGAGGAAGAAGATCTCCCGGGCGAACTTCTGCCCGACCTGCCGGGCCAAGTACGCCGATCCGAACCCACCGTCGAACGACGCCACATCCGCATCCGTCTGCTTGAACCGCGCGTGCTCCGCGGACGCCAGCGTCAGGTCGGCGACAACGTGCAGGCTGTGCCCACCACCCGCGGCCCATCCCGGTACGACGCAGATGACCACCTTCGACATGAAGCGGATCAGCCGCTGCACCTCGAGGATGTGCAGCCGGCCCGCCTTCGCCGGGTCGATGGATTCGGCCGTGGTCCCCTCGGCGTACTTGTAACCGTCCTTGCCCCGGATCCGCTGGTCGCCGCCCGAGCAGAACGCCCAGCCGCCGTCCCGCGGCGACGGACCGTTGCCGGTGAGCAGCACGCAACCGACGTCGGACGACATCCGCGCGTGGTCGAGCACCCGGTACAGCTCGTCCACGGTGTGCGGCCGGAACGCGTTGCGCACCTCGGGCCGGTTGAACGCGATCCGCACCACCCCGGCGTCGACCGCCCGGTGGTAGGTGATGTCAGTCAGGTCGAACCCGTCCACCTGCTTCCAGGCCGACGGGTCGAAGATCTCGGAGACATGCTCGGCATCGGTCACGCCGCCGAGCATATTTCAGCGCCGCGCGGTGCTTTCCCGCAGGACGACCTCGGCCTTGAACGTCTCGGTGGTCGCCTCGCCGCCCTCGATCGCGAGCTCGAGCGCCCGCCGGCCCATCTGCTCCAACGGCAGCCGGACCGTGGTCAGCCCCGGCCACACATCCCGCAGCGTCGCGATGTCGTCGAAACCGGCGACACCCAGCTCCCGCGGTACGTCGACCCCGCGAGCCCGCAGCGCGGACATCGCACCGACCGCCATCACGTCGTTCACCGCGAACACACAGTCCAGATCGGTCTTGCGATCCAGCAGCGCCTCGGCCGCGGCGTACCCGCCGTCCCGAGTGAACTCGCCGGCCTCGACAGCGACCGGCCGCAGCCCGGCCTCGGCCAGCCCGGCGACGAATCCGTCCCGCCGGTCCCGCGCCGTCGCCAGTGCGTCCGGTCCACCCAGTACGGCGAACTTCCGCCAGCCGAGGCTCACCAGCGATCGGGCCAACTCGGCCGCACCGGAACTGTTGTCCGGCTCGATGGTGTGCGCCGGCATCCCGGACTGACTCACCAATGCCAGGCCGGCGCCGGAGTTGAGGAAGGTCTCGACCTCGGTCGCCGTACGGGCCAGGCTGTCGGCGTCGGTACGGCGGCTACCGATCATCACCGCGGCCCGGGCCCGTTGCGCACGCAGCGAGGAAAGGTAAGCAATCTCGCGATCCGCGTCACGGAACGTGCTGGCCATCATCACCAGCAGATTGCGCTCGTCGGCCGCCCGCATCACGCCGTTCGCGATCGCCGCGAAGTACGGGTCCTCGATGTCGTGCACCAGGATGCCGACCACGTTCGTCGACGACTTGGCCAGCGCCTGGGCCTGCGCGTTCGGCGTGTAGCCGAGCTCGTCCGCGGCGGCTTTGACCCGCTCCTGCAGCTCAGGACGGGGAACCCGGTCCCCGCCGTTGAGCACGCGGGAGGCGGTCGCGACGGACACACCCGCGCGCTGTGCCACGTCCAGCAATGTCACCGGTGCTCGCAGATTCACTGGCCTACCCTTCCGTGCTCTCCCCCTGGGTGGTGGCGGTCACCCTATCGGAATTAGTCCACCACTACGCTCTGTGGCTGGGAAGTGGCTGCCATTATCGACAGAATCTGGCTTTAGGCCCTTGGAGTGACTAGCCTTCCCAGCCATGACGTCCGTCCGCGCCAGGGTGACGATCCTGGTCTCGTCCACCGTGCTCAGCCTGGGAACCGTCACCGGTACCGCTGCTGCTGTGCGGATGCCGGACGACCCTGGCGCCAAGGCTCCCGCAGCGCCGGCGCCGAGCCCCGCGGCCCCGCCGTACGTCGATGCTGCCACCAAGAGCACGCAGCCGACCTACGACTACGGCGACGCGCTCCGCGAGTCCGTGTACGTCGACACGAAGACGGACACCGACTCCGACGGCGAGAACGACGTCGTCGCGGTCGACATCGTCCGGCCGCGCGAGACCGACCTGACCGGCCTGCGCATCCCGGTGATCATGGACGCGTCGCCGTACTACTCCTGCTGCGGTCGCGGCAACGAGAGCGAGAAGAAGACGTACGACGAGAACGGCGTCATCCAGATGATGCCGTTGTTCTACGACAACTACTTCGTCCCCCGCGGGTACGCCGTCGTCGGCGTCGACATCGTCGGCACCGGCCGGTCGAGCGGCTGCGGTGACGTCGGCGGCAAGGACGAGATCAACTCCGTCGTCGCGGTGATCGACTGGCTGAACGGCCGCAACACCGCACACACCGCGGATGGCGCGGACGTCGAGGCGACCTGGTCCAGCGGCGCGGTCGGGATGATCGGCAAGTCGTACGACGGCACCCTGGCGAACGGTGTCGCCGCGACCGGGGTCAAAGGCCTCAAGACGATCGTGCCGATCTCCGCGATCTCGTCGTGGTACGACTACACGCGATCCGGCGGCGTCCCGTACTCCGACGACTACATGCCGTGGCTCGGGAGCTATGTCGGCCACGACACGCCCGCGTGCGACGCCGTACGGGCCGATCTCGGCGACAACGACGATGACGACACCGGCGACTACACCGCCTTCTGGGCCGAGCGCGACTACCTGAAGAACGTGTCGAAGGTGAAGGCGTCGGTCTTCATGACCCACGGCCTGAGCGACTACAACGTGCAGACGAACCACTTCTCGCAGTGGTGGACCGCACTCGCCAAGAACAACGTGCCACGCAAGCTGTGGCTCGGCCTCGAGGACCACGTGGATCCGTTCGAGTTCCGCCGCGACGTTTGGGTGGACGAACTGCACAAGTGGTTCGACTACTGGCTGCAGGGCCTGCAGAACGGCGTGATGAAGGAGCCGATGGCCGCGGTCGAGACGGCACCTGACGTCTGGCGCAACTACAAGACCTGGCCGGCCGTGAACCGGACCGTGCCGGTGCCGCTCTCAGCCGGCAAACTAGGTGCCCCAGGCAAGGGAACGGTCACCGTCACGGACGACCCGGAACTGACCGAGGACGACATCGTCGCGACCCCGTCCGAGGTGATCGCCGGCCGGCAGATGTTCCTGTCCGCACCGCTCCCGGCACCGATCCGGATCAGCGGTTCGCCGACGGTCACCCTGAAGATCAAGGCCGACTCGGTCACCACCCCGGTCACCGCACGACTGATCGAGTACGGCGAGGCCGAGCGGTTCTCCGGCATCCGCCGTACCGACGACAGCACCTGTGAAGGCGAGAGCACGGAGTACGACGACGCCTGCTACTACACGGTCGAGAAACTCTCCGCCCTGAGCGACCACGGCATCGTCAGCCGCGGCTGGGTCGACGCCGCCCACAGCAGCTCCCTGAGCAAGCCGAAGCCGCTCACCCCGGGCGAGTGGTCCACCGTCACGGTCCCCCTCCGCGCCCAGGACGAAGTCATCCCCAAGGGCCGCATCCTCGGTCTCGCCGTCACCTTGAGCGACACCGAATGGACCTCCCCCAACGACACCGGCGCCACCATCGACATCGACCTGGCCGGCAGCAAACTCAACCTCCCGGTCACCTCCGGCACCATCGCCGCCCCCACCAAGGTCCACGCCATCGACGTAGACATCACCACCCCCACCCAACGCCCCGACCTCCACGACCCGACGAACTAGGAATTCAACCCACGCGTCGCTACGCGCGCGCTGCCAGCCGACAGACGTCAGGCATTCGCGCGGTGAGTGAGAACACCCTCAGACCGCTCTGAGTGCCTCTCCGAGGTCGCGAACCATGCCTTCGCCGGGGTAGCGGGAACGCAACTCCTGGTCCAGTTCGCCGGCGACCATGAGGAGGTGGACCCGGCTCTGCCGTCCGTCCCGAAGTCCATCGAGGCCAAGTCCCACGGCCTGCTCGAGGTCGCCTTCCCGGCCGGCCACGAAGCCGAGTGTCAGTCGGCACTCCGAGATCCGCATCGGGCTCAGCTCGGTACCGTCCGGCGCGATGTTGTCCCGGATGACCGTCTGCGCATGGGCGCGAGCCCGATCGTTGTCCCCGCCGATCCGGTGGACGTCCATGCTGTAGTAGTCCCACTTTGCGGGATCGACCTTGAAGTGATTGTCGGGCCGGTCGGGATACGGAAGGCGTTCCAGCATGGCGCGGCCGGACTCCAGCAGATCCTGAAGACCTGGTTCGCCGAGTCGGGCCTTGGCCTTCGCCTCCTGCGCGACGAGCTGAACGTGGACGCTGGAGAACTTCGCGACCGCCTGGCCTCGTTGCGCCGCGTCGATCGCCTGCCTGAAGCGACCTTGGGTCAGGGCGAACCACGCGGTCATCTCGTGGCCCCAGCCAACGATCTCCTGGTGCTCCGCCTCAAGGCCGAGCTGGACGGCAGCCGTGCGCGTAGCCTCCGCAGCCGACCGCAACCCGAGGTCGTACTCGACGCAGCCGGCCAGCAGCGCGAGCCAGCCGCCTGCGACCAGCAGCTCCTGATGCGCTCTGAGGCCGGTCGGGCGATGCAGGAGATCAACGACGTGCTGAAGCCAACCATGCGCCTCCCGCCGAAGCTCCAGCGCGTCGCGGCGGTTGTATTGGCAGCACAGCTCCTCGACGGTCGCATGGAGGGTCTCGAGCGTTCGAGAGGTGGTGTCGCTCACCTGCATCCGCTGCACAAGTTCTGCGGTCTCCCACGGCGTCAGG
Organism: uncultured Actinomycetota bacterium; assembly: GCA_963748245.1. Lineage (GTDB taxonomy): Bacteria > Actinomycetota > Actinomycetes > Propionibacteriales > Kribbellaceae > Kribbella. Next base: position 512,122 of record CAVVIA010000002.1, read on the forward strand.
TCCAGGCGAGCAACAGCCTCCGCCTCGAACGCACCGATCAATTCACCCTTGGCACGCAGCGCCCTGTCACACGCACGCACAAGCGCCTCAGTCGGCGCCTTACGACTGTTCTCAACATTGCTGAGATGCCCACGGCTGTAGTGAGTAGCACGAGCCAAATCCCCCAACGACCAGCCACGATGATCGCGGTACTCACGCATCCGGTCGCCGAACGTCATAGGGAGAGTGTCCCCCCTGTGTTCTGTTCCCTGCCGCCCTTCCCACATCTGTCGCGTCCTCGTCAGCACACCGACGCACCCGCCGTCTGCAACTGGATACGCCTCAGCTGCAGCAGTGGTCGGCTGGTGCGTTGGTGGACTCGGCGAGCGGTGTGGCGTCGGGGCGGGTCCATTGGGGGACGGGGCGGCCGGACTTTTTCCACCAGGTGTAGGTGGGGTTCTGGGGCCAGTTGGGTGGTGAGTCTTCCCAGTCTTCTTGGCGGCCGTAGACGGTGAGGTCCAGTAGGTGGGCCTGCACCATGGCGGCTTCGACGCCGCGGCCGATGGTCTCGTTGGTGAGGAACACTCGGTCGCCGACGCGCAGGTAGCAGGCGAAGTAGCCCGGTTCGTCGAGGAGCCCGGGGCCGACGGCTTGATCTTCGACACCGAGCATTGAGTACCACGGCAGGGTGTAGCCCATGAACTCGCGGAACGGTGCGATCTCCTCCCACGGCCCCTCGCAGAAGATCGCGAAGGACACCCCGCGATGGTTGAGGTAGCTGGCGTCGTGCACGTCGAAGATGCTTGCGGTGCAGCCCTCGCACTGGCCTTCGATCCCCTTGCCGGTGTGCCACATGTGCTTGTACGCGATGAGTTGGTCGCGGCCGTCGAACACGTCCAGGAACGACACCGGCCCGTTCGGGCCGACCAGTGTGGCCGAGGCGTCGACCTCGGTCATCGGTAGCCGGCGCCGGGCCGCTGCGATCGCGTCGCCCTCACGGGTGTGGGCCTTCTCCCGGTCGAGGAGGGCTCGGCGTTCACGGCTCCAGGTCTCACGGTCGACAATGGGCGGCGATGCGGTCATGGGGTTCTCCTCGTCGGTCTGGGCCCGTTGGGTGTTATGAATATCGACGAGGCACCCGGCGAATCGTCATCGCACTTTCTTGAGGACGGCTTTCCGGTACGGCGTATCGACAGTGAGGACCACCACGATCCGGGGAGGAGCTGAGCGCGTGGCGAGCACCGCGGACGATGCGTGGCTCCGGGACGCGTTCGAGGAGCACCGGCGCCCGCTGCATGCGCATTGCTACCGCCTCACCGGGAACGTCGCCGACGCCGACGACCTGGTCCAGGAGACCTTCCTACGCGGTTGGCGCTCCCGGGCGCAGTACGAGGGGAGGGCATCGATCCGGACCTGGCTCTACCGGATCGCCACCAACGTCTACCTCGATCACCGCAAGGCTGCGGCGCGTCGGACCGTACCTGTCGGCGACCCGATGGAGTGGTCCACCGATGTCGGCCCGTATCCCGACGCCCTGCTGGGCGAGGACCCGCCATCAGATCTGGTGGCCCGGGAGACGGTCGAACTCGCGCTGATCGCCGCGCTGATGTACCTGCCGCCACGACAGCGGGCCGCGTTCGTCCTGCGTGACGTCTCCGGCTGGACACCGGCCGAGATCGCCGACGGTCTCGGCCTCGCCGTACCCGCGGTGAACAGTCTGATCCAGCGTGCCCGGAAGACCATCCGTCACTATGCGCCGGGTGATTCCCGGGACTGGCGCAGGCCGGCGCTGACCAGCGAGGACGAGGAGGTACTGCGCCGCTACGCCGCAGCCACCGATCCCACCAGCTTCCGGGAACTGTTGGCCGAAGACGTCCGCATCACCATGCCGCCGGACCCACCAGTCGTCGGGCGCGACGCCGCAGCCGAGTTCCTGGGCAGGCCGATGGATTGGCTCACCTTCCCCTCCGCCGCCAACGGCCGCCCTGCCCTCATCTGCTACCTCCGCCGCCCCGGCACCGACCAGTACGACGCAACAGTCGTCGACGTCCTCACCATCGAAAACGGCAAGATCGCCGAAAGCAACGCCTTCGTCGGCCCCCACCACGTCGCAGCATTCGGCATGCCCCCCACCATCAACCAGGACGAAGCCTGATCCTGCAGATCGCCGCACGCGGGCAGGATGGTCCCGTGGAACAGTTTGTAGACCTGGGCGACGTGACCCTGTTTGTTCGCCAACTCGGAGCGAGGTCCGACAAGCCCTCGTTGCTGGTCTTGCACGGCGGCCCCGACGTCGGGCACAGCTACCTCCTGCCCGGACTCGAAGCGGTTGCCCAGGATCGACACGTCGTGACCTTCGACTTCCGAGGTTGCGGCCGGAGCACCCGAGGCCTGGCTGATACTCAGCTCGAGCCGGCGTTCGTGATTCGCGATGCCCACCGGCTGATCGGCGAACTGGGCCTCGGCCAGGTCGACCTCCTCGGGTTCTCGACCGGCGGCCGAGCAGCCATGGAGTTCGTCTCACAGCACCCCGCCGACGTACGACGCCTCGTGTTGGCATCCACCTCGGCCTACCCCTCGGAGGCTGGACGGCCGTACCTGGATGGATGGTCGGAGTACGAACACCGGGAGCGGCTCGAACGCGAGGCCAACGGTGCACTGCGCAACTCCACCGTCTTCGTCTGGAATCTCGACCTGGCGCCGGCCTACCTTGACCTGATCCGTGATCTCGATGAAGGCGACTGGAGCTTCGAACGCGTACTGGACGGGACGATGCCGCCCTGGTGCACCCGAGATCCCGTCACGATCCTGCGTGGATGGGGCGGCCCGATCCTCGTCCTGCACGGCGCGAAGGACATGGGCTTCCCGATTCAGCTCGCACAACGTCTCCACCAGGACGTCCCCGCAAGCCATCTGGCTGTCATCGACGACGCCGCACACATGTGCCACTTCGAGAAGCCCGATCAGTGGGCCAAGGAGATCACGACGTTCCTGTCCGACCCCTCAGACGGTCGGGGACGTACTGAGGGCGGATGGGCATGAGGTTGTTGGGGTCTCGCGGTCGTCGAAGCCTCGTGTCGATCTGAGTCGGCCGGCGACGCTGGAAGTTGCTCTGGGCACCTTGATCCGGTTGACGCCCTGCCGCCGAGGTCGCCGCGACCTACCGGAACGCCCTCGCCTCGCCGGACGCACCCGCCGTACTCGCCGTTCAGTAGTTACTTGCCTTCGGCTACGTAGTGCATGGGGTCGCCGAAGCCCAGGTCGGTGATGCCGGCGGTGTAGAAGGCACCGATGAGCAGCGACCGTCGGTGGGCGGCGAACGTGAGTACATGCGCGACCATGCCGCCGTACGTGAAGACGCGCGGTGGTTCGCAGGTGGTGTCGACGAAGGACTCGTCGAAGCGGCCCTCGTCGTTCAACTGATTGACCAGGGCAACGAATCGGGAGCCGGCGATCGCGTGCCGCTCGCGGAGCTCCGGGATCGGGGTGACCACTTCACGGCCGCACTCGGGTACCTGGAACGGGCGATCCTCCACCGAAGCCAGCCACATCTCCTCCTGCCAGACCAGTCGATCCAGCAGGTAGCGGATCGAGATGTCGTCGTCGATCCCTTCCACTGACATTTCGATCGGCCGGTCCAGCGCGGCCGCGTCCAGGCGGGCGCCGCGCTCGATCATCTCGCCGGTCAGCCAGACGTGATGCTCAACCATCCTGACCAGGACATCCATCCCTCTCACCTCTTTCCTGGCCGGCAGGCGCAGGCCCGCCGGCGGCTGAAAATGAACCCCGCTCGGAGCCGACAGGAAGAACACCCGCGACGACTCCCGCCGCCACTCCCGCGGCGACATCCCATAAGCCCGCACGAACGCGCGCGTGAACGCCTCATGCGACCCGTACCCCGCCTCGACCGCAACATCGATCACCGCCGAGTCCTCAGCCAGCAGCCGGTACGCCGCCCGCTCCAACAGCACCCGCCGCCGGAACGCGTACGGCGACTCGCCCGCCACCGCCCCGATCACCCGATCAAAGTGAAACCGCGACAAATGCACCCGCCCGGCCAGACCCGCCCCGTTCACCGGCGCATCCAGCCCTTCGGCCACCACAGCCACAAACTCCTCGAACACATCCGCCATACCCCCACTGTGCCCGCCCTTGCCCCACCCGCACTTGATCGAAATTGCTGACCTCCCCATCACCCAGTTCCCCCACGCCGACGATCTGTGGATGATGTGCCCATGCGCAGCAATCCCCCCGGCCGACCTAGGTGGCTGACGTCTACCGTGGCCGGCCTGCTCGGCGGCGCCGGGACCCTGGCTTTCATCAGGACCGACGGGGAGAGCTGGACAACCTCCGGGGTCTTCGCCGCGATCAGCGCGGTTCTGTGCGCGCTGGGTGCCTGGTGGATCGAGCCGCGGTGGCAGCGCGAGTGGGCCGAAGTCGAAGGGGATCTCCCGGCCGACAAGGTGGAACTCGCCCGCCGCGCCGCCGAGCGCGGCCCGGTGCCGACCGACCCCGAGATCCGAGCCGCCGCGCTCCGGATCGCCGCCCACCGCCTGACCGGGTCGTCCTTCCAGCCCGGCCCGAAGGCCACCACCGCGTTGGGTGTCGTGATGTCAGTCGCTGCTGTCGGAGCAGCCGTGTCCGGCTCACTCTGGACCCTGCTCTACACAGCCTCGGCCGCGACGATGCTGTACTCCGGCTGGCTCTACCCCAGAAAACTCCGCCGCCGCATCCAACTCCTGTCGGCCCTCGCCGACACTCGTACCAAGTGAACCGTGCCCGCCGGAGTGAGGAGTTCACCTGCGGGCCTCACCACGAGTTGGTCAGCAAGCTCTAGGCTGACGGCCAGCCTCTTTCGGCACTATTCTGCCGATATCGGTACTATTCTGCCGATATCGGCAGTATAGTGTCTATGTGGACATGTCTCACCCGATCAGCACCGTGGTCCCAACCCTCGACGGGCCGGTACTGGCGGTATTGGCACGGACCTCCCAACCGCTCACCGGCCGGAAGATCCATCAATTGACTGGCAGCGGGAGCGAGACCGGGACTCGAAGGGTCCTCCGACGCTTGGCCAGCACTGGTCTGGTGACCTCAGCGGAGGTCGGCGCCAGCGTCCAGTACACCCTGAACCGCAAGCATCTGGCTGCCGATGCCGTGCTGGAACTGACCAGCATGCGGCATCGACTGTTCCAACAGATTCGGGACGCGATCGAGCAATGGTCGCTCAAGCCAATCCACGCGAGCGTCTTCGGGTCGACCGCCCGCGGCGACGGTGACGTGAAGAGCGACGTCGACATGCTCCTCGTGTTCGAGTTCGCCCACATGGACACCGGGGCTGACGACTATCTGCCAACCGCATGGGTTGAGCAAATCGGCCAGCTCACCGATCAGATCTACGCCTGGACCGGAAATCATCTGCAAAGCTATGAGATCAGCCAGAGCGAGTTCGGTGCACACCTCCAGGCAGGCGAGCCCATCGTCGACGAATGGGTACGCGATGCCGTCGCGATCTACGGCCCTGATATTCGGAGCCTCCGCAACCGAATCGCCAGCGAGGTGATGCCGCGATGACACCACCGGCGGGCAGGTCTCAGGACTGCAACCGCGCGCAGGCAATCATCCGGCTCAGCCAGGCACGAGCGTTCCTCGAGGTCGCCGAACTCGTCGGCACGGAGGATGACGAACTGGCCAACGACAACGTGGCTGCCGCCCTCGCGGTGCTCGCCGGCATCGCCGCCGCCGATGCCGCGTGCTGCAGCACCGTCGGCCGACGCTCACGCGGCCAGGATCATCGGCAGGCAATCCAGCTCGTCATCCAGGCGGGGCGCGAGGGCAAGGAGTTGGCCCGAGCACTCGGTCGGCTTCTTGATATCAAGGACAACGCGCACTACGGGATGGTCTACGTCGGCGCCCAGCAGGCCAAGGCCGCGATCCGACACGCGAAAACGCTGGTCGACGGCGCTGCACAACTGCTCCTGTAGCAGCCACCGCTCAGTCGGCAAAGGCCACGTCCGGTCAGGCGCCATGGTCGATCTCGTTGAGGCTGGTGGACCACGCGCGACGCCGGCCCTCGGCTCGCTCACGGTGGCGGGCACGGTCTCCCGGCCGATCTGACCCTCGCGTCCTTCTCCTGTTGGCGACTCCCGGAGAACCATGGTCAGCCCGAGAACGTCCCGCGGGATTGTCCTCGTTCGAAGACGGTCGCCGGATGTCTTCGTACGAGGACATTCTGACCGGCGTTCGATCCGCGGCTGCTGTTCGATCCAGGTTCCGGCGGGTTGACGGGGTAGTCGATCAGCGTGCGGCAGCACGCGCAGGAGGGGTGGTGGGAGCGGCCGGCGAGCACGCGACGTGGGAGCGGGCGTAGCGAACGCGTGGGTTGACCAGCTTGCCCGGGACTAGGTGCTGTGTTGTGTAGTACTCCGCAGTGTGTAGTAGTGTGGTCGGTGGAGCACCGGGAGGGTGGTCTGAGGGGTCCGGCCTCCCGGTGCAGCGAGGAGGGGTTGTGGATACGAGCCAGTTGCTCAAAGGCGTGCTGGATCTGGCGGTGCTCGCCGTGCTGCGGGACGCCGACGGATACGGGTACGACGTACTCCGGCGACTGCGGGCCGCCGGGCTCGAGGATGTCGCGGACGCTTCGGTGTACGGGACGTTGCGGCGGCTGTTCGCGGCCGGTGCGCTGACGTCGTACGTGCAGCCGAGTGAGGAAGGCCCGCACCGCAAGTACTACGGGCTGAACAAGACCGGCCGGGACCTGCTCGCCCAGTCGACCAAGACCTGGAATCACTTCGCCGACACGATGTCGGTGCTGCTGCTGGAGAAGGAGGCCGCGTGAACAGCACCCTGACCGGAGCGGTCGCGATCTACCTGGCCCAGGTGCGGGCCGAGTTGAGCGACCTGCCACCGGGTGAGCTGGAGGACGTGCTCGAGGACGTCACCGGTCACCTGGCCGAGGTGGCGGCCGAGTTCGAGGCGGAGCCCACCACCGCGGCTCTGCAGGAGCGCCTCGGCACGCCGCGGGAGTACGCCGACGAACTGCGCACCGCCGCCGGCTACCCACCCCGCACGCAGTCGGCCGGCCAGAGCGACGCGGGCCGTAAGGCACTCCGCTGGGGCCTGATCGCCGCCACCTTCGGCCCGTTCTTCGTTGCCATCGGCATCTTCGCCTGGTCGCACGAGGGGACCCTGTTCTTCGGCGTCGTCGGGTTCGCGGTGCTGTTCGTCGCGGCGTACCTCGGCGTCCGCGCGCTGCACGGCAACGATCCGCGGATCGTCCTGGAGACCCCGCGCGGCCGGCGTGGCGCTGCTGCCGTCCGCGACCTGATCGACCAGATCCCGCCGAACGTCCGCCGCGAGCTGATCACCATCGGCCAGCCGGTGTGGTGGGTCGCCCGCGGCGCGGTCGGCGGCGGCGGCTTCTTCGCGCTCTACGGCGCGGGCGCGGTCACGGTGGTCGGCGCGATCGCCGGCGCCGCGGTGTCGGTGTGGATCGGCCGCCGGACCCAGCAGGATGCGCGCTGGCTCTGGTACGTCGTACCGCTCAACGTCGTCGCGGCGGTCGCCGTCCCGGCGTTCCTCTCGGCCGCGTACATGGGAGCGTCGTTCGGGTTCCTGAACGGGTACGACGACTACAGCCGTGGCTCGACGTCCTACAGCCCGGACGGTCTCGTCCTGAACGGCATGACGATCGGCAACATCTACCCGTTCGACGCGCAGGGCAAGCAGGTCAGCGTGCGACTGTACGACCAGGACGGCAACCCGATCGCACTACGCCGGGACGACTGCGAGTCGCAGTACGGTCGGGTCGACAGGGCAACGACCAGCAACGTCTTCCCGCTCAGGGTCGTGACACCGGACGAGTCCGGCACCGTCGACGAAGAGACCTGCAAGGACTCCGACGAGGCTCCGTTCGTCCCACCACCGCCACCGGCGACCACCTCGTTCCCGTCCGCCACGCCCACAGTGACGCCGACCAGCACTCCTCAGGCGAGCACAACCCCACGCCCAAGCGTCACGTTGACAGTTCAGCCAACCCGCTAGGCAGCACCTATTGAATGTCCGCCGCGGCGACTCGGCGGTAGGTGTAGCCCAGGCGTTCGTAGACCGCGATGGCGACGGCATTGCTGCCATCGACGATCAGTCCGACGCGACCGTGCTGCTTGATCAGTTCGGCTGTGACGAAGGCGCAGACCTGGCCGGACAGGCCTTGACCTCGGGCGATCGGGTGGGTGGCGACGCCGGCCAGGAAGCCGATCTCCGGGGCGCTCCAGGCGTCCGCGGCGACGCTCAACAGGTCCCCGCTGTCACCGGTGGCCGCGGCCCAGCGTCGTACGCCGGAACGCCCGGGCCAGGCGTACGACGTCGGTGCCGCCTCGGTGAGTAGCGCCTCGACACCGGTGTCGCCCTCGAGCCACGCAGCCGTGGTCGTCACCACCGGCAACTCGGCCGTGTCCATCCAGCCGAAGGCGGACCCGAACGCCAGGTCCGGCATGCGGTCGGCGAGATCGCGGATCAGTTGCTCGTCGCCCAACGGGCGGAAGCCGGGACCCACGTCGGCGAAGACCTCGGCCGCAAGCCGCGCGACCGAATCGGCCGGCCCGACGACCGCGAGACGATTGTGCTTCGACAGATCCGGCGCGGCGACGGCCACCGCTTCCCCGTCGTACCAGGCGCGGACACCTGGGCGGAGGCCCTGCCCGGCCCAGACGATCAGCGGATCGCCGCCACTCACCCGATGGAGCTCGGCCGTCGTCAGAATCTCGCGCACACGGGCAATTCTGACTCACTCCGCCCGTTGGAGGGCGTACGGGACCAGATGGTGGTAGCCGCGGACCGAGACGCGGCGGAGCCGGCGAAGCCGGAAGTCGGAGTGGCCGTCCAAGGCCGCGGCCAGCTCACGGTCGGCGAGGACGCGGCCGGGTTTGCACTCCGAGGTGAGGCGGGCGGCGAGGTTGACCACCTCGCCGTACACGTCGCCGAGCCGGATCAGGATGCTGCCGTAGGCGAGACCGATGCGCAGTTCGGGCAGGTCGCCGGCCGCCGTCACCGCGTCCTGCAAAGCGAGGGCGACCGCGGCACCCTGCGCCGCGGTGTCGGTGACGAACAGGACCTCGTCGCCCATCGATTTGATCACCCGGCCGCCGTTCAGCGCGACCACGTCCGCGGTCATCCCCTCGAACCGCTCGATCAGCTGGCCGAGCTCGGCCTCGGTCAGCCGACGGGTCATCCGGGTGTAGCTGACGATGTCGGCGAACCCGACGGCCCGGATCCCGCGGGCGAGCTCGTCGGAGCCCGCGACCGCGCGACCGGCCGCGGCGGCCAGGTGCCGGCGCCAGACGTACGTCTGCAGCCGCTCCATGGCCGGCAGCAGCTGCCCGGCCACCTCGATCGCCTCGTCGGCGGACAGCTTCGAGTTGCCGAGGAACTCCAGGAACATCGCCGACTGCCAGGACGCCAGCCGGGACTGGGTCTGACCGAGTTTGCGGGCCAGCGACGACTCCAGCTCGGGATCGATGAAGCCGTCGTCCTCCAGCGCCGCGACCAGCCGCAGCGCCTCGACGTCGTCATCGGTGAACGCGGTCTCGTCGTCCGGCACCGTCGCGAACCCGAGCGCGTGCCACATCCGCTCGGCCCGCGCGGTCGAGATCCCGGCCCGTTCCGACACCTGGATCCGGGTGAACTTCCGTTCGCCGCCCAGCAGCGCCTGCTCGAAATCCCGCGCCACTCCGGCCAGATCGACCACGGGCTCGGCCGGCCCCGAGCGGTCAGGAACCACCGCGGCGCTCGGCGATCGTGGCGTCGATGGCGTCGCGGAAGGCGGGCAGCCGGTTGGTCAGGTCGGCGAACTTCTCCCGGGTGAAGTGCAGCAGCTGCAGCCGCGACTTCGCCGTCACCGTTGCCGTCCGCAACGTGTTCTTCCGGACCCCGACCTCGCCGGCGATGTCACCCGGGCCGAGCTCGGCGATCTCCTCGCCCTTCACCCGGACCGCCGCCGTCCCGCTCAGGATCAGGTACGCCGCGTCCGGCGGGGTCTGCTCCAGGATCAGCGACCACCCGGCCGGCACCGAGACCTCCTCGCCGGCCCGGAAGATGTCCCTGATGTCGCGTCCGGACAGATCCGCGAACAGCGGCAGGTCCCGCGGGGATGTCCTACCCAAAGCCACGTCGATCCTCCGAGCCCGCCGGGCCACCCCGGCGATCAGCCGATGTTTCCAGTCAGTAACTCTAACGGACGGCCGAGACCACGAGTAACGGCGGCCGACGACGATGGACGGCGAGATGCGGAGACCGCTCCACCTGCTCAGCGGTGGGGAGCGGCTCGTCCACCACCTCCAACCGGAATCCGTGCCGACGCAACGCGGCCAGAATCGTGCCGATGGTGCGGTGGTACTTCACCACCCCGTCGACGAACCAGGCTCGTTGTCGAGGGCCCTCATCCGCGTAGTCGTCGACCACACAGTCCGCGGCGACGAGCGGCGCAGTCACCACCGGATGTTCGACCGTGAACGCGAACGTGCCGCCCGGTGTCAGCCACCGCGCCACTCGCGCGACCAGGCCGGAGAAGTCCTCGACGTAGTGCAGCGCCAGGCTGCTCACCACCAGGTCAGCGGAACCCGCTGGCAAGTCGAAGTCGGCCAGGTCCGCCCGGACATAGCCCACCCGCGGATGGCGAGTAGCAGCCGCCAGCATCTGCTCCGACGCATCGACAGCAACCACCTCCGCCCCACCTGACGCCAGTCGCACCGCGAGCCCGCCTTCACCACACCCGAGGTCGACCGCCCGCAGCCCTTCCACCGCAGGCAGTACGGCGTTCATCGCGGGAATCTCCAGCGCCTCGTTCAGTCCGAGACCGTCCCGCCGCAACTGCCGATACCCGCTCAGAAAGATGGGATCGTCGTACAGCTCGGAGCCCTTCACAGCCATCGGACCAGGTCGTGGATGTCGATCATCGGTAACTCCCACCGCAGCGCGAACTGCTCCAACTCGGCAGGCCCGGCCATCACGCCATCCGGCCGCATCACCTCGCAGCACACACCGACCGGCGCCAGCCCGGCCGCGAGACACAGCGCAACCGTCGCCTCGGTGTGCCCGAGCCGCTCCGCCAGCAACCCCGGCCGGGCGGCCAGCGGGAACACATGCCCGGGCCGGAGGAAGTCCGTCGGTACGGCGTCCGCCGCCGCCAGTCGGCGAATCGTCGCGGCTCGCTCGGCCGCGGCCACCCCGGTCCCGGTCGACGACGCGAGATCGACCGACACGTGCATCGCCGTACCCTGCCGATCGCCCTCGCCGGGCATCGGCGGAATCTCCAGCCGCTTCAGTACGTCGGCCGCGCACGGGATCGTCGTGTGCCCACAAGCCTGCGTGAGCAGGAACGTCATCGCCTCCGGACGGAAGCGCTCACCGGCGAAGACGACATCGCCTTCGCTCTCCGCGGTCGGATCCCAGACCACCACGCCACCGCCGGCGGCGAGCTGCGCGACCACCTTCTGTACGCCGATCTCACCGCTGAGCTGACCGGCCCACGGCAACCGGCTGACCGCTCGCAGCAGCTCGGGACCTTGACCGTCTCGGGCCATCCGGACCAGCAGGTCGCTCTCGAGATTCACCCGATCCCCCTCGGCCAGCGCGCCGAGCGTGGTCTTCTCCAGGGTGTTCGGCACCAGGACGACCGAGAACCGGTCCTTCAGCACCTCGGCCACGGTGATGCTCACGCCGTCGATCGCGACCGAGGACTTCGCCACCAGCCTCGCGAGCAGGCGGTCCGGCGGCTTGATCCAGACGCGCTGGCCGGCCGGCTCGGCGGTGACGCGGAGTACTTTGCCCACGCCTTCGACGTGGCCCTGGACCAGGTGACCGTCGATCCGGTCACCGGCGGCGATGGGTAGCTCGACGTTCATCGTCGTACCGGCCGCGATGCGGTCCAGCGTCGTACGGCGGCGGGTCTCGTCCGTCACGACCACCCGCACCTCGCCGGCGTCGGCCGGCTCGGCGGTGAACCTGATCCCGTCGAGGCAGATCGCACCACCCGGCGTGACCGGGATCGCGGACCTGACCCGCAGTACGTCGCCGATGACCTCGGTCACCGTGGCTGTGTGCTCGATTCTTCCTGTGAACATGCTTCGCTCTCCGGCTGTGGGTTCCGGCCAGGGACCTCGGGGTCCGAGCTGAAGCGGGGTATCACCGCATGGCCCCGGTCAGCGCCGGGTCACTCCGCCGTCCGGCGGAGCCGACGGGCCCGGGATGTTCCCGACCGTCACACCGTGGAATCGCACCACGCGGCAGTAAACCACACCCGGCCGCGGCCGAGCTGTTGACCGGTTGACAACGAAGGACTAGGTTCGGCGGAAATCGATTTCTCACTGAGCTCTGACCCCGCCCGAGGAGACCGAGATGCGGAAACGATTGTTGCTCGTTCTACCAGTCCTGATCGGCGCCGCGCTGGTGCCCGCCGACCAGACTCCGGAGGCTCAAGCGGCCGCCGTACCGTCCCCGGCAGACCAGGTCGCGAAGCTGACCGGGCCGGGGTCGATCAACGACACCGAGGCGCGGTTCGCGCTGAAGGCGACCGACCTCGGCATCCTGTGGGACAACGGGTCCGGCGAGATCCTGACCGCGTTCGGTGACAGCTACGGCAGCGGCTGGACCGGGCCCGGTGGCGGCGTCGGCGACCCGGCCACGATCGACTGGCGGTGCAACCTGCTGTTCCGCAGCAAGGACCGCAACCTGGCCGACGGGATGTCGCTGGACTCGGCCGCCGAGGATCGTCCCGGCCACGCGAAACAGTTCCTCGACTGCAAGAAGATCGACCGCGACGAGCACACCGTGATCCCGACCGGCGGTATCGCGGTCGGTAAGCGGCAGTACGTGCAGTACATGTCGGTCAACTACTGGGGCCCGGCCGGCAGTTGGTTCACCAACTACTCCGGCTTCGCCTACTCCGACGACAACGGCGAGACCTGGACCAAGGACCCGAATGCCCGCTGGCAGAACACCAAGGCGTGGGACAACAAGTTCCAGATGGTCGCCCTGGTCCGTGACAAGGGCTACGTCTACATGATCGGTACGCCGAACGGACGCTTCGGCAACGCCCACATCGCCCGGGTCCCGGAGCAGCAGGTTCTGTCGAAGAGCGCCTGGCGCTACTGGGACGGCCGCACCTGGTCGCCGAAGGAGAGTGCCGCGGTACCGATCGCGATCGGCCCGATCAGCGAGGTTTCGGTGCAGTGGAACGCCCACACCGGCAAGTGGCTGATGATGTACCTGGACGAGTCGCGGGCATCCGTCGTACTGCGGTCGTCGGAATCGCTGACCGGTCCGTGGAGCGGTGAGAAGGTCGTTGTCCGCGGCAAGGACTTCCCCGGTCTGTACGGGACCTACATGCACCCGTGGTCGTCCGGTGAGGACCTCTACTTCACCATGTCGCAGTGGGACCCGTACAACGTGTTCCTGATGCACACCAAGCTCACCGACGACGGCCAGCCCACCAACCTGGTCACGGACCCGGGCTTCGAGGACCAGGCGGGCAGTACGCCGACTGCACCCTGGCAACTCAACGGACGCGGCGGCATCGACCGGACGAACCTCGGCCACAGCGGCGTCAACAATGCCTACGTCCGCGACTCGGTCGGCACCCATCAACTCCAGCAGAACGTCGCCGTCCGCCCGAACCACCGCTACCGCCTGTCCGCCTGGATGCGGACCGCGGACAACAACACCGAGACGATGGTCGGCGTCCGCACCCTGCGCGGCGAGACGATCGCCCAGAAGACCGGCGGCGCCCACAAGGCCTACGAGCAAGTCAGTGTCGAGTTCGACTCCGGCCGTGAGTCGCTGGTCCAGGTGTACGGCGGCTTCTTCGGCCACGGCCAGGACGTCTGGCTGCAACTGGACGACGTCGTCCTCGAGGAGAGAGACGTACCCTAGGAAATCGCGGCCCGGCGGCGACTGCGACGGGATCTGGTACGGCGACGGATCGGCCGGCGTGGACCGACCAGGCGAGGCCCGGCGAGGCGATCCTCGAGTCGCCGGGCCTCGCGCCTGATCGGCTGCGCGACGTACTCACCGAGGATCACCCCGGACGCCAGCGCGACTCCGATCGCGACCGCGGTCGCCAGGCTGACGATGCCGATCAGGTTGCCGAGCCCCATCAGCTCGTAGAGGCCCTTGTAGATGGTCAGTCCCGGCAACAGTGGGATGGTGCCCGAGACCACGACCACCAACGGCGGGACGCCGGTCCGGCGGCCGAGCGAGTAGCCGCCGAGACCGACCGTGAAGGCCGCGGCAGCCGTCGACCAGGCCGGCCCGAACGACGCGCGCGTCATCAGCGTGAACACCAGTGACCCGGCCGCGCCGACGATCGCGATCGGCAGCAGCACCCGCAGCGGCGCGTACGACGCATAGGCGAAGGCGAGCGCCATCAGGGCGCCCGACCCGACCATGACCGGCAGGTTCGCCAGTTGGATCGTCTGTGCCTCGATACCGACGTTCAGCCCGAATTTGAGGCCGATCGTGAGGCCGAGGCTGACTCCGGCGATGATCCCGCCGGTGAGCAGCATCGCCTCGAGACTTCGGGCCGCCGCCGTCACGTAGTACCCGGTGAGCGCGTCCTGGACCGCACCGGTCAGGGCGATCCCGGCCAGCAGCATGATGATGCCTGCGGCAACGACCAGTGACGGTTTGACCGGCGCGTGGACGGCGTACAGGATCAACGCGACCGCGGTGGCGACGAATGCGCCGGCCACCTGCTGGTAGAACGCGGGCAGCCGCTGCCGGTTGAACCACCGGTTGTTCAGGTCGATCACGATCGCGGTGACCACCGCCACCAACGTGATCAGCCACCCACCACCGAGCAGCAGCGTCGCACCACCGGCCATCACGCCCCAGGCCAGTACGGCGCTCCAGCGCGGGTACGGCGGCCCCGCCGACGTCAGCCGCGCCAGCTCACGACTCGCCTCGTCACGTGTCACATCACCCCGGGCGAGTCGTCGTACCAGCCGATCGACCTCGGTCAGCCGGGAGAAGTCCTGGGATCGGTAGCGGACCAGGCGGATGTGCGTCTCCGGCGCGACGTCCGGTGCGGCCTGGTACGAGATCGCCATCGACGTGAAGGTGATGTCGACCTCGCAGCCGCGCAGCCCACCGGCTGCGGTCACGCCCAGGATGGTCGCGGTGGCGTCCGCCGTACCGGCGCCGCTGGACAGCAGCACCTCGCCGACCCGCAGGGCCAGGTCGAGTGTCCGGTAGACGTCGCGCTGTTCGTCGCGATCCATCAGGCTTCGAGGAGCCGGTCGGCCATGGCCAGGTCGGTGATCAGGATGTTGACCCAGCCGCCGAGCAGGGCGGCCCGGATCGCGGAGAACTTCCGCTCCCCGCCGGCCACTCCGATCCGGCGCGGCACCGCCAGCAGTTCCTTGGCGGTCACCCCGATGACTCGCTGGTCGAACGTCGAGCGCACGTGCCTTCCCTCTTCGTCGAAGAACCGGAAACAGACGTCACCTACCGCACCGAGCCGGCGCAGCTCTTCCTGGTCCGCCTCGGCGACCGCGTTCCCACTGCGCTGCAGCAGCGGCGACGGCTCCAGACTGCCGATCCCGACCAGGGCGTCGGTGAGCTGTTCCCAGGTGCCCAGAACGTCCCGAACGGACACGTCGTTCATCATCGCGCGCCGGACGGCGGGTGTCCCGACCAGCCCTGGCGCGGGCAGATAGACCGGCATCCCGCCGGTCAGCTCGGCGAACCGGGCGGTCAGCCGGGTCGCCTGCATCTGCACCGCCGCGTCGCCCAGCCCGCCGACGATCTGGACCACCCGGTCCACCACCGGCACGCTCTTGCGCGGCATCCGGTCGACCGCGCTGATCAGCGTCTCGCTCCAGGACGAGATCCCGATCACGTGCCCGCCGGTGAGCGTCATGTCGATGTACGCCGCCGCCCCCGAGCCGAGCGCGGGCAGCACGTCGTCGCCCACCCCGAGCGTGTCGACGACCACCGCGTCCCGCAGGCCGTAGCGCCCTTGCAACTCGTCCTCGAGATCGCTGTGCACGCCGCTCGGCATGGTCACCACGGTGTGCACGATGCCGATCTCGACGGCCTGTTTGAGCATCCGCGACACGCGGGCCTGGGAGAGGTTCAGCTCGGTGGCGATGCGGGGCTGCCGGATGCCCTTCTCGTGGTACATCCGGGCCACCTTCGCGAGCAGCCGCAGCTCGTCCAGCCCCGGCCGGCGCGCCGCGCGGTTGCCGTTGGCCACCTCAACCCCCTAACAGACGATCAGCATTGGACTATAGGTCAGCCGCACGGATGGACATCACACTCCAAGGGCGGCTGGGACGGATAGACTGAGCGGCGAACAGCAAGACCACACGTGCTCTGGGGTCGGTGAAATTCCGAGCCGGCGGTGACAGTCCGCGACCCGTACCTCCTCCGGGAGGTCCGGTTGACCTGGTGGAACTCCAGGACCGACGGTGAAAGTCCGGATGGGAAGACGTACGTGGCAGTCTTCGCGGTGCGCTGCCGACCGTTCGGTCGGAGGTGCCCGCGGAGCTTGTCGTTGCCCCGGAGTGCCAGGCCGAGAGGACAACGACCGTGAACCGTACCGCGACAACCCCTGGACACCGTCCAGCGAGCCGTCGACGAGCTCGCCCTGGGGCGGCCCGTCGTGGTCGTCGACGACGAGGACCGCGAGAACGAGGGCGACCTGACCTTCGCCGCGAGCCTCGCCACCCCCGAACTGATGGCGCTCCTGGTCCGCCACACCAGCGGCTACGTCTGTGCCCCGGCCGCGCCGGAGATCCTCGACCGGCTCGAGCTCCCGCTGATGGTGCCGAACAACCAGGACAGCCTGCGGACGGCGTACACGATCTCGGTCGACGCGAGCACCGGCATCGGGACCGGGATCTCGGCCGCCGACCGGGCCCGGACCGTCCGCGTGCTGGCCGATCCGTCGGCGCAACCCACGGACCTGATCCGGCCCGGTCACATCCTCCCGCTGCGGGCGGTGGCAGGCGGCGTCCGGCAGCGGCCCGGTCACACCGAGGCCACCGTCGAACTCGTCCGGCTGGCCGGCCTGCCACCGGTCGGAGTGATCGGCGAACTGATGAACGACGACGGCACCCTGATGACCGGGCCCGACCTGCGCGCGTTCGCCGACACTCACGATCTCGCGATGATCTCGATCGCCGACCTGGTCAGTTACTTGTCTTGAGCAACTGCCGGGCGGAGTCCGCGATGCCGTCCGGCGAGAGCCCGTAGCGGTCCAGCAGGTATCCGGCCGACCCCGTGGGAGCGAACTCGGGGATCCCGAGGATCGACACCCGCGCCGGATGATGCTGGACGACGGTCTCGGCGACCGCACCGCCGAGGCCGCCGCCGGTCACCGCCTCCTCCGCGGTGACGATGCCGGCCGTCTCCCGGGCGGCCGCGACCACGGCGTCGACGTCGAGCGGCTTCACCGTCGGCATCGACAGCACCCGGGCCGAGATCCCTTCGGTGGCGAGCTGTTCGGCCGCGACCATCGCCCGCCACAGCACGGTCCCGTTGCTGATCAGCGTCACGTCGTCACCGGCCCGGACCGTGACCGCCCGGCCCAGCCGGAACTCGTAGTCGTCCGCGTACACCTTCGGCACACTCATCCGGCTGACCCGGATGAACACCGGCCCGTCCGAGGCCGCCGCCCAGCGCAGTGCGGCCGCGGTCTCGATCGGATCGGCCGGCACGATCACGGTGAGGTTCGCGATCGCCCGCAACCAGGCGATGTCCTCGATCGAGTGGTGGGTCGGGCCCAGTTCGCCGTACGCGACGCCGGGACTCATCCCGCACAGCTTCACGTTGGTGTTCGAGTAGGCGACGTCCGCCTTGATCTGTTCCAGCGCGCGGCCGGTCAGAAAGCAGGACGCGGCCGAGACGAACGGGATCCGGCCGCCGTTGGCCAGCCCGGACGCCACGCCGACCATGTCCTGCTCGGCGATCCCGACGTTGATCAGCCGGTCCGGGAAGGCCTTGCGGAAGCTGTTCAGCTTGCTCGAACCGACCGAGTCGTTCACCACCCCGACGATCCGGTGGTCCGCGTGCGCGAGCTCGGCGAGCGTCTCGACGTACGCATCCCGGCAGTCGTACCGCGGCTGGTCGGCGATCGAGGTGGTCTCGACGACGGTCATCGAAGCTCCTTGGCGTATCTGGGAACAACAGCCTCCAGCTCGGTCAGCGCCTGCTGGAACTCCGCCGTGTCGGGCACCCGGTGGTGCCAGGCGACGTTGTTGCTCATGAACGAGATCGGGTGGCCCTTGTGCGTGTGCGCGATCACGAAGGTCGGCTTCCCCGGCCGGAACGGTACGGCGGACAGCACGTCGAGCAGCTCGCCGTGGTCGTGACCGTTCACCTCCACCACCGCGAACCCGAACGCGGTCGCCTTCTCCGGCAGCGGGTCCAGGTCGTTGGTCTCCTTCGTGGTGGCGCCCTGCTGCAGCCGGTTCCGGTCGACGATCACCGTCAGCCGGTCCAGCTGGTACTGCGAGGCCGCCATCATCGCCTCCCAGTTGCTGCCCTCCTGCAGCTCGCCGTCCCCGACCAGCACATAGGTACGGCGCAACGACACGTCGAGCTTGGCCGACAACGCATGCCCGACCGCGACCGGCAGGCCGTGACCGAGCGGACCGGTGTTCGCCTCGACCCCGGCGACCTTGTTCCGGTTGGGATGCCCGTTCAACGCGGACAGGGGTTTGAGGAAGGTCGCGAGCTCCTCGACCGGCAGGAATCCGAAGGCGGCCAGGGTGGTGTAGAGCGCGCCGGCGACGTGCCCCTTGCTCAGGATGAAACGGTCCCGCTCGGGGTCGGTCACCGTGTCCGGGGTGATGTCGAGCACCGCGCCGTACAGGGTGGCCAGGATGTCGATCGCGGAGAAGTCACCGCCGATGTGACCGGCCCCGGCGTGGTGGACCAGCTTGAGGTCCTGGATCCGGATCTGCTTGGCCGCCTCGGCGATGTGCGCGACCTGCTCGGCGCGGCTGCTGTGGATCGGCAGCCGGCCGAGCACTGGCATCGTCGCGTGCTCGACTGTGAGGGTCATGGGGCCTCCCGGCCTGGACTGAGGAGCGGAGGGAGCGAAGCGACTGGAGTGACGAGGGAAGGCCGGGAGCCAAGGCCCCATGACCACGCCGGCGCCGGAGGCCCGGCCAAAAGCACCGTCATACCTGCTCCGCCATCGACGACAGCAGCACCTTCTGGACCAGCTTCTGCGCGGCCAGCGCGTCATGGGACGCCTGCGCCGCGGCGAGAGCCTCCTCGTCCAGTACGTCGAGCGCGTGGTGTACTGCCTTGAGGAAACGGATCGCCTGCTTCGCGGCCTCGACACTGTCCTCACGGAACGGGAACTGGTCCAGCTGCCAGACGCCCTCCCAGTTGTTCCTGCGCAGCGTGTGGAAGAACTCGAACGTCTCGACCAGGTGGACCGAGCCGACCACCATGTCGTCGTCCCAGCCGCGCAGGTTGTCGTTCACGTCGATCGCGAACAGCCGGCCGTAGTCGATCGCCAGCTGCGCCGCGTCGGCCGGCGTCTCCTGGCCGTACAGCGAGTGGCCGAAGTCGAGCAGGATGCCGAGGTTGGGCAGACCGATCTTCTCGATCCCGAGCAGGGTCCGGGCGACGTTCGGGAAGATGATCTTCACCCGCGGCTCGCGCGGCTTGTACTCGATCACGAAGTTGATGTCCGGATGAGCCGACACGAGTTCGCGCAGGCCGTCCAGCGCGAGGTTCCAGATGTCGTGGTAGTTCACCTGGAACGGGTAGTCCCAGCCGTCCTGGCCGGGCCAGAGCTTCACGTACGAGCAGCCCAGGTCCTTGGCCAGCTCGGTGGCGTTGTGCATCAGCTCCAGCGCCTGCTTGCGGACGCCCGGATCCGGGTTGGTGAAGGAGCCCTTGACGAAGTCGCGGGTGTAGATCTCCGGGGTGATCGCGATCGCCTTCAGGTTGTTCCGCTCGAGGGCCGCCTTCACCTCGTCGAGCGTCCCGTCGTACCCGGCGAACGGCCAGTTCAGGTCGACCACGGACAGGTCGCCGACGGCGCCGGCCCGGTCGATCTGCTCGAGCAGCCCGACCGGATCGCCGTACCCGTCGGTGGCGTAGCGGTCCTTGTAGGTGGCGAAGTGCCAGATCCCGGCACCGAAGGTCGGTAAGTCAGTCATGTGTCGTCATCTCTTCTGTCGGGGCGGCTTGCCGGGCGAACCGGCGGATCTTCGCGAACATGTCCTCCAGCAGGAACCGGACGTCGACGTGTTCGCAGACACTGATGGGGTTGTCGGTGCCGGGCAGGTACCAGCCGTCGACTCCGAACCGCGGCGCCGGCCGGACCCGCAGGTCCCCGCTGCGGGGGTACAGCATCAGGGCGATCGCCGGCGAGTCACCGAGCGAGCGGGACTCGATCGGCTCGCCGTGGTGGGTGGCGTTCCACTCGTGCAGCTGCTCGATCAGGTACTTCCCGAGCGGGCCGGCGTCGCCGATCTTCTCGTCGAGCTCGGCGTAGCTCACCGAGACCTTCGTGTACACGTCACTCGGCACCTGCCAGACGGTGATGCCGGAGCCGAACACCACGTTGGCGGCGTGGATGTCGTTGGACAGGTTGAACTCCATCCCCGGGTACGACGTGAAGCCCTGGTACCCGCGGCCGCCGATCCAGATCACGATCACCTCGCGGTGCACGATCTCCGGATCGAGCAGGATCGCCGAGGCCATGTCGGTGAGCGGGCCGAGGAACGACACGAACAGCGGGTCGCCCTTCGACGCCAGCTTGGACTCCTCGATGATCATCCGCGCACCGGGCGAGTCCAGCGGCGTCTGCTCGTCCGGGATGCCGGTCGGCGCGCCGTTCGCGACCGGCACCCGGCCGGTCAGGTCCATCAGCTCGAGCAGCAGGTCGATCTCCTCGCGCGACTCCTCCATGCTGCGGTCCGACCGCCGGGTGCCGAAGTGCGCGGCGATCAGCCCGCGGATGTCGAACGTGGGCGACAGCAGCCCGTGCACGATCGCGAACTGGTCGTCCGCCTCGTTCTTCGCGTCCGTGTTGATGATCACCCGGCGTCTGCTCGGCTTCGTCACCCTGCGGCCTCCTGCTCTCCGGTGCGCTTGAATGAATATTCACTAGTGCATAAGCTGTCGCCACGAGTGTCGCTACGGCGCTAGAGTCCCGTCAAGAGCTCAGTTGAATGTTGACGCAGGAGGATGCCGGCGATGACCGACCGTGCGGCCGTGCTGGCAATCGACCAGGGCACAACGAATTCGAAGGCCGTGCTGGTCACCGCGGACGGCGCCGTCCTGGCGACCGGATCCGCCCCGGTCGGGCTGTCCACACCCCATCCCGGCTGGGCCGAGCAGGACGCCGAAGACATCTGGCAGAGCGTGCTTCAGGCCATCTCCCGCTGTATCGCTGCCGCGGGCCCGGTCGAGATCGTCGGGCTTGCCCTGTCGACGCAGCGTGAGTCGGTGGTGGGCTGGCGTCGTACGGGCGAGGCGGTCGGACCGGTGATCGGCTGGCAGGACGTGCGGACGACCGACTGGTGCTCGAACCTGCCGTCTTCGGTCGACGATCTGGTCCGCGAGCGCACCGGACTCCGGGTCGACGCGATGTTCTCGGCGCCCAAGCTGCAGTGGCTGCTCGAGCACGCCGCGCCGGATCGCGCCGGCACTGTGGACTCCTGGTTGATCCATCGCCTGACTGGTTGCCGAGAGCATCTGACCGAGGCCGGCAACGCGTCCCGCACCTTGCTGTACGACGTTCTCGACCTCGACTGGTCCACGTCCTTGCTGGAGGCGTTCGGCGTACCGCGGTCGGTGCTGCCGGAGGTGCGGGCGTCGAACGGCGGCTTCGGTACGACGTCCGGCGTACCAGGACTGCGGGACGGGATTCCGATCGTCGCCGTACTGGCCGACTCGCATGCGGCGATGTACGGGCAGGGGTGTACGCGGGCCGGGATGATCAAGGCGACCTACGGGACCGGGTCGTCGGTGATGACGCCGGTCGACTCGTTCGTCGCGGACGGTTGCACGCTGGCGTGGCTGACCGACAAGCCGCTCTACGCGCTCGAGGGCAACATCGTGTCGTCGGGCGCGGCGCTGGCCTGGACCGCGTCGCTGCTCGGCCTGCCGGATGTCGGGGAGTTGGTGGAGCTGGCGGCCACGGTGCCCTCGGCGGGCGATGTCGTCCTGGTGCCGGCCTTTGCCGGACTCGGTGCGCCGCACTGGGATCGCAACGCGCGGGCGGCGTTGACCGGGATGAGCAGTTCCACCACGCGTGCGCACATCGCGCGCGCCTGCGTCGACGCGGTCGCCCACCAGATCTGCGACATCGTCGACACCATCCCCGGCACGCCAGGGCGCCTGCGGGCCGACGGCGGCGCGACCGTCTCCGACCTGCTGATGCAGACCCAGGCCGACCTGCTCGGCCACCCGGTCGAGGCGGCGGACGTCGCCGAGATCTCCGCCCTCGGCACCGCCGAACTCGCCTGGACCACCCTCGGCGAACCCACCGCCTGGGCCGCCGCCCGCACCGCCCGCGTCTTCGAGCCGGCCCTCGACCCCGAGTCGCGGGCGGCCCGCCGTACCCACTGGGCCCAAGCGGTCGCCGCTGTCCGCACCCCCTGACCCGCCGTCCCCGCGCCGCCCCATCTCAGGGGTCAACCACCGAGCTGGTGGGTTGCGGACCCAGATTCCGGGTCTGCAACCCACCACCGGACGGGTTGACCCCTGAGATGGGGTGGGCGCTGTCCGCACCTGACCGGATGCGGTCGGAGATCGCTTTCCGCAACAGGTTGACTCGCAGTGACAGCCCACCTAAGGTTGCGGTCACAAGCCTCGGAAAGCCCTTTCCAAGGCGTCACGAGGGAGGTGCCATGTGTGAGTTCGAGCCCGGCTCCGCGGTGGCCCTACCCGGCGGGATCGGCATCTCCCGGCTGACGGTCTATGACGTCGAGGCCCCGGACGGCCTGGTCGGCGGTACTCCGCACGTCCATCTGGCCTGTTCCGAGGGGTACTACGTGATCGCCGGCTCCGGCGCGGTCCAGACCCTGACCCCCAAAGGCTTCACCGAGACGCCGCTGCAGGCCGGGACCGTGGTCTGGTTCGACCCCGGCACGATCCACCGGCTCGTCAACGGCGGCGGGCTCCAGATCCTCACCCTGATGTCGAACTCCGGTCTCCCCGAGGCCGGCGACGCCGTACTGACCCTCCCGCCCGAGCACCTGACCGACCGCGAGACCTATCTGAAGGCGACCACGCTCACCGGCGAGGGTGAGGCGCGGACCCCGTCCGCGATGGCTCGTCGCGACCTCGCACTGCAGGGTTTCGCCGTACTGCGGGAGTCGTACGAAAGCCAGGGTCCGTCGGCGCTGGACGATTTCTACGCGGCCGCGATCCGCATCGTCCAGCCGCAACTGGCGGACTGGCGACGCCGCTGGGAACAGGGCGCCCGCCGCCTGGCCGACGAGACCGGCGCCGCGCTGGACGCGCTGGACGCCGGCACCGCGCCGCACCTGCAGACCGCTGAACTCCATCAACTCCCCGCCCCCACCGAGTTCGGCCGGCACGGCATGTGCGGTCGCCTCGACACCTACGAGATCACTTCGTGAGAGGTACGACTGTGAACGAGCGACGCGTCGGCATCGTGATGAACGGCGTCACCGGCCGGATGGGCCTGCGCCAGCACCTCGAGCGCTCCATCGTGGCAATCCGCGAGCAGGGCGGTATCCCGGCCGCGGACGGATCGATGATCATCCCCGAGCCGATCCTGGTCGGCCGGAACGACCTGAAGCTGCGCCGGATCGCCGAGCAGTACGGGCTGACCCGCTGGACCACCGACCTGTCCGAGGCCCTGGCCGAGCCGGACGTCGAGATCTACTTCGACTCCCAGCTCACCCAGCTACGGGAGAAGGGTGTCCGCGCCGCCGTCGAGGCCGGTAAGGCGATCTACTGCGAGAAGCCGATCGCCGAGGGCCTGGAGGCGGCGGTCGACCTGGCCCGCCTGGTCCGCGACTCCGGGCTGAAGAACGGCGTGGTGCAGGACAAGCTGTCGCTGCCCGGGCCTGCGGAAGCTGAAGCGGCTCGTCGACGGCGGGTTCTTCGGCAAGATCCTCTCGGTCCGCGGCGAGTTCGGCTACTGGGTCTTCGAGGGCGACTGGCAGGAGGCGCAGCGGCCGGCCTGGAACTACAAGCCGGAAGAGGGCGGCGGCATCGTCGTCGACATGTTCTGCCACTGGCGGTACGTGCTCGACCAGATCTTCGGGCCGGTCAAGTCGGTCTACTGCCAGGGCGCCGCCCACATCCCGACCCGCTGGGACGAGCAGGGCAACGAGTACCAGGCCACCGCCGAGGACGCGGCGTACGGCGTCTTCGAGCTGGAGGGCGGCATCGTCGCCCAGCTCAACTCCTCCTGGGCGACCCGGGTGTTCCGCGACGAGCTGGTCGAGTTCCAGGTCGACGGCACCGAGGGCAGCGCGGTCGCCGGCCTGCGGAACTGCCGGGCGCAGCACCGGTCGGCGACGCCGAAGCCGGTCTGGAACCCGGACCTGCCGGCCACCGAGAAGTTCCGCGAGCAGTGGGCCGACGTGCCGGACAACGAGGTGTTCGACAACGGGTTCAAGGTGCAGTGGGAGATGTTCCTGCGGCACGTGGTCGACGACGCGCCGTTCACCTGGGACTTCGTCGAGGGCGCCAAGGGTGTGCAGCTCGCGGAACTCGGCCTGCAGTCGTGGCGTGAGGGCCGCAAGCTCGAGGTGCCGCCGCTCGACATCGAGGCCCAGCCGTGACGCTCTCACTTCGGCTGCCCGGCCCGGGTGGACTGGAGGCCTATCAGCTGATCGGCGAGCCGGTTGCCCAGGGCACCTACTCGCCGGCGCGGAGTCGCCTGGCCTTCGCCGCGGCCCACGTGGTGGCGGATCCGCTGGGTGACAACTCGCCGGGTCAGCCCGCGGTGGTCGACTGGGAGCACACGCTCGAGTTCCGGCGGCACTTGTGGTCGCTCGGGCTGTCGGTGGCCGAGGCGATGGACACCGCGCAGCGCGGGATGGGTCTGGACTGGGCGGCGACGCAGGAGCTGATCCGGCGCTCCGCCGCGGAGGCGCCGCGACGGACGGATCGCGGTCGGAGTCGGCACGGACCAACTTGCTCCCGGCAACCACTCGCTGGAGACGGTGATCGGCGCCTACGAGGAGCAGTTGGCGGTCGCCGAGGAGGTCGGCGCGCAGCCGATCCTGATGGCCAGCCGGGCGTTGTGTGCGGCGGCGGGTTCGCCGGACGACTACCGGAAGGTGTACGACCGGCTGCTGAATCAGTCGTCGCGACCGGTGATCCTGCACTGGCTGGGCGCGATGTTCGACCCGGCGCTCGACGGCTACTGGGGCAGCGACTCGCTAGACACCGCGGCCGACGTGGTGGTCGAGCTGATCGGCGATCACACCGCGAAGGTCGACGGCATCAAGGTCTCGCTGCTGGAGGCCTCGCGTGAAGTTGCCCTGCGCAACCGGCTGCCCGAGGGCGTGCGCCTCTACACCGGCGACGACTTCAACTACCCCGCGTTGATCAAGGGCGATGACGATCGCTACAGCGACGCGCTGCTCGGCATCTTCGCCGCGATCGCCCCGGCCGCGGCTGCCGCGCTGAAGGCTCTCGACGACGGCGACCTGCAGCGGTACGACGACGTGTTCGCGCCGACCGTGCTGTTGTCCCGGCAGATCTTCTCGGCACCGACGTACTACTACAAGACCGGGATCGCCTTCCTGGCTTGGCTGAACGGGCACCAGCCCGGGTTCTCGATGGTCGGCGGTCTGCAGACCGGACGGTCGTTGCCGCATCTGGCCGACACGTTCCGGCTCGCCGATCAGGCCGGCGTACTGACGAATCCTGAGCTTGCCGTGGCGCGGTTCCGTCAGCTGCTGCTCGTCGGCGGAGTCGACGCGTGAGCCGCTACAGCCTGAACCAGGCGACGACCAAGTTCTGGCCGCTCGAGGACGTCGTCGCGGCCAGCGCGAAGGCCGACCTGTCCTGGATCGGCTTGTGGCGTGAGCCGATCCAGGAGTACGGCGTGGACAAGGCCGCCCGGCTCGTCGAGGACGCCGGACTGAAGGTGTCGTCGTTGTGCCGGAGCGGGTTCTTCACCTCGACCGATCCGGCCGAGCGGACGGCGAAGATCGAGGACAACCGCCGCGCGATCGACGAGGCGGCCACGATCGGGACCTCCGTGCTGGTGCTCGTGAGTGGCGGACTCCCGCCGGGGTCGCGCGATATCGACGGAGCGCGGGAGATGGTCCGCGACGGGCTGGCCGAACTGGCGCCGTACGCGTCCGAGCGTGGGGTGAAGCTGGCGGTCGAGGCGTTGCACCCGATGTTCTGCTCGGACCGGTGCGTGGTGTCGTCGTTGTCGGGAGCGCTCGATCTGGCCGAGCAGTTCCCGGCGTCGCAGGTGGGCGTGATCGTGGACGCCTATCACCTGTGGTGGGACGCGGACGTGTATCGGCAGATCGAGCGGGCCGGCGAGCGGATCCTGTCCTACCAGGTGAGCGACTGGGTCGTCCCTCTGCCGGCCGACACGCTGCTCGGGCGGGGCATGATCGGCGACGGCTCGATCGAGCTGCGCCGCCTGCGCGAGGCCTGTGACGCGGCCGGGTACGACGGCCCGATCGAGGTCGAGATCTTCAATCAGAAGCTGTGGGACGCGCCAGGACAGGAGGTCTTCGACCTGGCGCTGGAGCGGTATCAGGAGCACGTCGTCTAACTCGGAGGAGCTGCCTGTATGACTATTCCAGCCGACGGCATCGGGATGCACCTTTACACGATGCGGGACGTACTGGCCGAGGACTATCCAGGAACATTGAAACGACTGGCCGGCATCGGGTACCGGACCGTCGGCGTGAGTGGGCGGTTCGGGCACTCCGCGGACAAGATCCGCTCCTTCGCGGACGAGGCCGGGCTCTCGATCGTGCTGGAGCACGTGAAGTACGACCGCCTGACCGACGACTGGGCCGGCGCGCTGGCCGACGTACAGACGCTGGGCGGGAAGTGGGTCGTCGTACCGTCGATCCCTTCCGAGCTGCACTCCGTGGAGGGCTTCCGTACGGCGGCCGCCGCGTTCACCGAGGCCGGCAAGGCGGCCCGGGACGCCGGGCTGAAGCTGCTCTTCCACAACCACGGGCGCGACTTCGACGAGGTCGACGGGCAGGTGCTGTTCGACATCCTGCTGGAGGTCGACCCGGAACTGCTGGGCTTCGAGCTGGACCTGTACTGGGTGGTCAACGGCGGCAAGGACCCGGCGGAATACTTCCGCGACCACCCCGGGCGGTTCCCGGCCCTGCACGTGAAGGACATGGCCGAGGACGGGTCGTGGGAGGACGTCGGCGCCGGCAAGCTCGACTTCGCCGGGATGTTCGCGTACGCCGCGAACGGCGGCGTCGAGCAGTGGCTGGTCGAACACGACGCGCCGCCGGACTCCTGGGCCTCGGCCGAGCGGAGCTACCGCGGGCTGTCCGATCTCCGGTTCGGCGCAAACGCTTAACCGGGTCAGCATTGGTGACACCTGCTCACGGCCGGTGAGATCGGCCTAAGCTCGACCCGTGCAGAACGAGCCCACTGTTCGGTTGACTGCCGTTCGCCGCCTCTACGAGGTGAGCGCCCGGATGGGTGCGGGGCGGAGCCTGGACGAGACCCTGCAGGCGGTCGTCGAGGGGGTCGTGGACGGGCTCGGGTTCGGGATCGCCGTGCTGAACCTGCGGCACCCGGACGGGAAGTTCGAGGTGATCGCGGTCGCCGGGTCGCCGGACGCGCAGGAGGCCCTGCTCGGGACGGTCAGCTCGGCGGACATCTTCGACGCCGAGTTCGCGATCGCCGACGAGTGGGGCCGGCTGCGGTTCGTGCCGCACGAACGGCTGCCGGAGGGCGAGGTGATCGGCTGGGTCCCCGACCTACCGGTGTCGGACGACCCGGCCGCCTGGCATCCGCTGGACGCGCTGTTCGCGCCGCTGCGCTCATCGGACGGCGAGCTGGTCGGGATGCTGGCGGTCGACCTGCCCGAGGACCAGCGGCGGCCCGGGCCGATCCACCGGGAGTTGCTGGAGATCTTCGCGACCCAGGCCGGGCTGGCGATCGACAAAGCGCGGCTGACGGATCAGCTGCTGGCGGAGAAGGCGCGGCTCGAGGCGAGTGAGACCACGTTCCGGATGGTGTTCCAGGGCGCCGGGAACGGGATGGCGACGATCGCCTTCGACGGGCCGGAGGCGGGCCGGATCCTGCGCGTCAACGACGCCTTCTGCCGGATCACCGGATATGCCGCCGACCAGCTGATCGGCGCCAGGCTGCGAGACTTCCTCCTCGACGAGGAACCCGACCAGTCCCGGCGGGAGCTCGAGAAAGTTGCCGCTGGCAACGGGGCGTACCGGTTCGAGCGGATCTTCTCCCCACCCGCCGGCAAAGAGATCTGGCTCGGCGGTACGGCGGCCATCGTCGGCGCCGGTCAGCCGCGGATCCTGCTGATCCAGATCGACGACGTCACCGCCCGCAAGGACGCCGAACGCGAGCTCCGCCACCACGCGGCGCACGATCAGTTGACCGGCCTGCCGAACCGCCGACTGCTGCAGCACCGGTTCGCGACAGCGCTGGAGCGGACCCGCGCCTCCGGGCGCTGCGGCGCCTTGCTCTTCTGCGACCTGAACCACTTCAAGCTGGTCAACGACGGCTACGGTCACGAGGCCGGCGACCGGGCACTCCGCGAGATCGCCGAGCGGCTGGCGAGCGAGGTCCGCCACGGCGACACCGTCGCCCGCCTCGGCGGCGACGAGTTCGCGATCCTCGCCGAGGACATCGGCGACGACGATCTGGCGGCGCTGATCGCCCGCCTCGAGTCCGCCGTCAGCCGCCCGCTCCCCGCCATCACCGTCCAGGTCACCACCAGCATCGGCACTGCCCCGATCACGCCCGAAACCACCGACCTCGACACTGTCCTCCACATCGCCGACCAAGCGATGTACCTCACCAAACAACGTCGCACCTGATCCCGCGGCCCCCGTGGAGCCGCGGGATCAAAGGTCAGGCCGCGTCGAGGGCGGCTACCTGGTCGGAGGTGAGCTCGAGGTCGAGGGCGGCGTACGAGTCGCGGATGGTTTCCGGGCGGCTGGAGCCTGGGATGGGGATGACGTGCTCGGACTTGGCGAGCATCCAGGCCAGGGTCAGGCGCTGCGGGCTGACGCCCAGCTCGGCGGCGAGCCGGTGGACGACGGGGTGCTTCGCGCCGAGATCGCCGGCGTTCGAGATACCGCCGAGCGGGGACCAGGGCAGGAACGCGATGCCGAGCTTGTCACAGAACTCCAGCTCGGGCTCACTCGAGCGGAAGGCGGGTGAGAACTGGTTCTGCACCGACACGAGCCGGCCGCCGAGGATCTCGTTCGCCTGCTGGATCTGCGCCGGGTTCGCGTTCGAGATGCCGGCCATCCGGATCTTTCCCGCGTCGAGCAGGTCGCGGACCGCGCCGATCGAGTCCTCGTACGGCGTGTTCGGGTCCGGCCGGTGGAACTGGTACAGCCCGATCGCCTCGACCCCGAGCCGCTTCAGCGAGGCGTCGGCCGCCTTCTTCAGGTGCTCCGGCGAACCGTCGAGCGTCCACCGGCCGTCACCCGGCCGCAGGTGTCCGCCCTTGGTCGCGACCAGGACGGCTGAGGTGTCACCGCCGTACGACGCCAGCGCCTTGGCGATCAGGGTCTCGTTGTGACCGACGTCCGTCGCGGTCAGGTGGTAGGCGTCGGCCGAGTCGATCAGGGTGATCCCGGCGTCGAGCGCGGCGTGGATCGTCGCGATCGACCGCGCCTCGTCCGGCCGGCCCTCGATCGACATCGGCATCGCGCCGAGCCCGATCCCGCTGACCTCGACGTCACCGATCCGACGCGTCTTCTTCGTCTGAGCTGCCATGGGCTCAAGCCTTGCGCGCCGCGACTCAGACTTCCAACAGGAATCTTCGCAGACACCAAGCACTCCAGTTGCTGAATCTTTGGCGACTTCCCGATCTTTGGCGACTTCCCGTCAACCCCTGACATTACGGACGAGACATACGTAAGAATATGACGCAAGTCAGCTCTCCCCCTGTCGAAGGAGTCCGCCCGTGCCTCCACCCACATCACGTCGTACCTTTCTCCAACTCACCGGACTGAGCGCTGCGAGCGTCGCGCTCGGTGTCTCGGCGCCGGCTAGTGCAGACGCCACGCCTTCCCGTCCGATCCCGTCCGGCGCGTTCGCACTCGGCGTCGCGTCAGGTGATCCGCGTCCCGACGGATTCGTCCTCTGGACCCGGTTGGCGCCGACGCCGCTCGCCGCTGACGGTCACGGCGGGATGCGTGCCGATCACGTGCCTGTGCAGTACGAGGTCGCCGAGGACAGCGGGTTCAAGCGCGTCGTACGGCGAGGGCTCGCGATCGCCACGCCTGAGTTGGCGCACGCCGTACACCCCGAGGTGAGTGGGCTGCGGCCTGAGCGCGAGTACTTCTACCGTTTCCGCGTCGGCACCGAGGTGAGCCCGGTCGGCCGGACCAAGACGCTGCCGGTGCACGGCTCGCGATTCAGCTTCGCCACCGCGTCCTGCCAGGCCTGGTACCACGGCTACTTCCCGGCATACCGGGACATCGCCAGCCGCGCGCCGGACGCGGTGTTCTTCCTCGGCGACTACATCTACGAGTACGGGATCCTTGCGGGCGGCAACCTCTGGCGGCAGGGCGTGTCGGTGGCGCCCGAGCACGAGGTGGAGATCGAGACGCTGGAGCAGTACCGGTTGCGGTACGCCCTGTTCAAGACGGACCCGGACCTGCAGGCCGCGCATGCGGCCGCGCCGTGGCTGAACGTCTGGGACGACCACGAGGTGCAGAACAACTACGGCGCGGCGAACTCGATCTACGGGATCCCGCCGGAGCTGTTCGTCCACCGCCGGGCCGTCGCGTACCGGGCGTTCTACGAGAACCTGCCGATCGGGCTCGGCAGCCTGCCGGAGGGACCCGACACCCAGGTCTACCGCCGGTACGACGTCGGGTCGCTGGCACGACTCCACCTGCTCGACAACCGGCAGTACCGCGACCCCGTCCCGGTGGACGAGGCCGATCGGGTGTCCGAGGAACGCACGATCCTCGGCGCCAAGCAGGAGAAGTGGCTGTACGACGGCCTGCGGCGCTCACCCGCGACCTGGAACGTCCTCGCCGGCGGCGTCGTACTCACCGCGATCACCGACGACCGGATCGAGCAGTGGGACGGCTACCCGGCGAACCGGCGCCGGTTGTTGGCCGCGATGCAGGAGTCGCCCGGGCCGTCGGTGATGCTGACTGGTGACATCCACCGGCACGTCGCGTCCGAGCTGAAGGCGGACTTCGCCGACCCGGCCTCGCCGACGATCGGGGTGGAGCTGGTGTGCTCCTCGATCGGGTCGGACGGGGACGGCGCCGACACGGACAACTACGCGAAGGACTGGCTCCAGCATCCGTACGTGAAGTTCTACAACGCCCGGCGCGGCTACGTGCACACGACGCTGACCCGGTCCGAGCTGACCGCGGAGTTCGTCAACTTCCCGTACATCGAGGCCGACGCGAACGCCGAGCCACGGGTGGTCGCCTCCTTCCGCTCACCGGTCGACACTCCTCGTCTGGAGGCCCTGTGATGAACCGTCCTCCCGCCATCACCGACCTGACCGGCAGCGGCCAGATCAGCAGCATCACCCTCGACTGGAAACCGGTGTCGTGGGCAACAGTCGTCGACCACTACGCGGTCTACGTGCTGAACGCCGGCTCCTTCGAACTCGTCGGCAAGACCGTCTACCCGCACTTCGTCCATCGTGGACTGGGTTTCACCGGAGTCCCCAGGACGTATCGCGTCGTCACGGTGGATGCCGCCGGCAACAGGTCCCAGCCGTCCGCAACAGCTGCCGCGACCAACCTCACCTCGGTCACGGTGTCGGGGACCTCGGTCGCGCGGGTCGGCGAGTTCGACGGCAAGGGCTCGGAGTTCGCGCTGTCGCCGGGCGGGTACGCGAGCTACCCGACCCGGTTCCCCTCGGATGTCGACTACACGTTCGGTACGTCGATACCGTCGGCCGACTGGTCGTACCTGCTGCCGGGGCCGGCCGACAAGTGGGCCGGGTCGAAGAATCACCGGGCCACGTTCCGGTTCGAACTGGCCGCCGTACCGGAGCAGGATCTCGATCTGGCGTTGTGGCTGATCGACAGTCACGCCAGCCTCGCCGGCACGGCCGTTCTCACCGTCAACGGCACCGAGGTCGGACGGCTGACCTTCGCGAACGGCGCCACCAAAGGGTCGACGATTGCCGACAGCACCTATCCCGGTTCGCCGCTCAAGCCGTCGTACCTCGAGAAGCCGTTGCCGCGGACGCTTTTCCGGCCGGGCCAGAACGTGATCGAGCTCTTCAAGGACAACGGCTCCTGGCTCGCCTACGACGCGTTCGGGATCTACGCGCGGAAGTAGCGGGGTGAACCCCGGCGGCCGGACCGCCGGGGTTCACCTGCTCAGGACGCGTGGACGTGCGGGTTGCGGTCTTCGACGACGTACGACGCCCGGGTGGTGATCGGAGCGCCGGGAGTCGTGACGTAAGGGACGACGCGGTAGTCGGAGCGCCACTGCTTCTGGTTGACGGTGACGCGGACGTAGCCGCGCTGGGAGTTGAAGAACTTCAGGTGCGGGTTGGCGGCCAGGAACTGCTGCCCCTGGTCCGTCATGTCGCGCGCCGTCGCCGCCGCTGGTGATCGACGTACCGACGAACTCGGTGCCGACGGTGGCCGAGTCCAGGTTCTCGTAGTCGCGCTTGAGCTCCAGGGCGTAGTTCTGGTGCCGGTCGCCGGTGATGACGACCAGGTTGCGGACCCCGCTGTCCTGCGCGGCGCCGAGCACCTGGTTGCGCTCGGCAACATAGCCGTCCCACGGGTCCAGCCAGACCCGCGTCTCGGCGCCGGGGGTCCAGTCGGTCTGGCCCATCGGCGCCTGGTTGCCGAGGATCTGCCAGCGCGCGTTCGACCGCTTGAAACCGTCCAGCAGCCAGGCGCGCTGCTTGCCGCCGAGCATCGTGTTGTCCGGGTTGAACCGGTCGGTGCAGGTCGACGAGTCGCCGTCGCCGCAGGGCTGGTCGGACCGGTACTGGCGGGTGTCCAGCATGGTGATGTCGGCCAGACGCCCGTACGGGAGACGCCGGTGCAGCCGCACCGCCGGCCCGGACGGCATCTGGTCGTGCCGCAGCGGCATGTTCTCGTACATCGCCTGGAAGGCCATCGCCCGGCGGGCCCGGAACACCACCGGGTCCTGGTCCGGCTCGGTGTCCTTCTGGGACAGGTCGCCGGCCCAGTTGTTCTCCACCTCGTGGTCGTCGATCGTCTGGATCCACGGGAACCTGGCGTGCGCGGCCTGCAGCGGTGCCTCGGTCTTGTAGAGCGCGTACTGCAGCCGGTACCGGGCCAGGTCGAACGTCTCACCGTGGAACCGCGGGTCCGTCTCGACGCCGCGCCTGTTCGTCTTCACGCCGGACTCGTACAGGTAGTCGCCCAGGTGCACGACCAGGTCGAGGTCCTCGGCGGCCATGTGGTCGTAGGCGGTGTAGAACCCGTCCTGCCAGGCGTTGCAGGACGCGAACGCGAACTTGAGCTCACGCGGCGAGGCGAACGGATGCGGTGTGGTGCGGGTCCGGCCGGTCGGCGACACCTCGCGGCCGGTGCGGAAGCGGTAGTAGTAGACGTGGTCCGGCTGCAGGCCGCGGACCTCGGGGTGGACCGAGTGGCCGAGCTCGGGGGTCGCGACGACGCTGGACCGTCGTACGACGTGCCGGAAGTTCTCGTCCCGGGCGATCTCGTAGTCGACCCGGACCGGCTTGGCGGGCATGCCGCCCTTGCCGTCGACGGCGTACGGGTCGGTGGCGAGGCGGGTCCAGAGCACGACACCGTCGTACTGCGGATCACCGGAGCCGACGCCGAGGGTGAACGGGTTGCCGCTGCCGGCCGGCGCGGCATAAGTGGTCGAGGCGTCCCAGGCCCCGGTGCCGAGCAGTACGGCGGCAGAGCCCGCACCACTCAGGCCGAGGAAGCGACGGCGGGAAACGGACATGGAATTCCTCCTGTGACGGGCGGGGTTCAGGTGGGAAGCGCGTGCCAGTTTTCAGTTGCCGGGTGTCTGGTAGCTTTCGCGAAGTTGCTCGGTAAGTTAACACCGAGGTTCGGTAGCCGGGCCAGAGGGCAGGATGGTCCAATGCAGACTGACGAACGGGTACGACGGGCCCGGCCGGACGACGTACCGGCGCTCGTGGAACTGGTCTACGGCCTGGCCGAGTACGAACGAGCCCCGGACGAGTGCAAGCTCACCGCCGAACAACTGGAGACCGCGCTCTTCGGCGAGGCCCCGAAGGTCTTCTGCCACGTCGCCGAACACGAAGGCGTGGTGGCCGGCTGCGCCATCTGGTTCCTCAGCTTCTCCACCTGGCGCGGCGTCCACGGCATCTACCTCGAAGACCTCTTCGTCCGCCCCGAGACCCGCGGCTCCGGCCTCGGCAAAGCCCTCCTGGTCGCCCTGGCCCAGGAATGCGTCCGCAACGGCTACGAACGCCTCGAATGGTCCGTCCTCGACTGGAACACCCCCGCCATCGACTTCTACAAGTCCCTCGGCGCCCACCCCCAGGACGAATGGACCATCTACCGCCTCACCGACGAGGCACTTACCCGCCTGGGTTCCGGGACGGAATAGGGCCGTGGCGGTTGGTGTTCCTGTCTTGTTCTGATCGGACGGGAGGTCGCAGGTGGAAGACATGCGGGCGTTGAGTTATGGGATTGGGCAGCAGTACTTTGACGAGCGGGACTATCGGGGTGCCATCCGGGCGCTGCGGCCGGTGGTGGAGGAGACGCCTGAGGATGTCGGGACTCGGTTGTTGTTGGCTCGGGCGTATTACCACGCGGCGTTGTTGAAGCCTGCTGAGGAGCAGTTGCTCGAGGTGATCGAGCGGGAGCCGACGGAGTACTACGCGCATCTGATGCTGGCGCGGACGTTGGAGCGGCAGTCGCGTGCGGATGAGGCCGGTAAGCACCGGCGGATTGCGGCGGCGCTCACCGGTGATGAGGAGTTGCTCAAGCGTCACCGCATCTGAGTTCGCGTTGGGCGGCGTACAGGTCGGGGACGGCAGGGCGCCGGCCGAGGAGGTAGGCGGCGTTCTCGAGGTCGCCTGGGAAGTCTCGCGGTAGGCCGCTGGCGTCGCCGGTCAGGCCTTGGAGACCGACGGTGATGCTGCGGGGAGCGACGTCGGCGAGGTGGATCGCGTACGGGCTGCCGGAGGTGATCCGGATGTTCCAGTGCGCGATCCGCGCTCCAAAGAGCGGACCGGAGGCGGCCGAGCCGCCGACGCGGCCGTTGTTGACGAGGGTGATGTCCGTGCGGGCGTTCTCGAACGGCATCGCCCGGTGCGTGTCGAACGTCCCTTCCGCCATCTGCCCGCGCCGCCAGACGTTGCCCGCCGACAACCCCTCCAGGTTGAGCCCGTGATGCAGCGCGCCTGTCGGCAGCGGCACCGAGAACGGCTCGATCTCGAACCCGTCGACCAGGTTGTCGTGCGACTGCATCCGGCACGCGAAGCTGTGATGCGCGGACCGCCCACCGACGGCGACGTTCGTCAGCGTCACCGCCTTGGTGGTCGTGAACCCGAACCCGAGATCGCAGTTCTCCACCCGTACGTCGTCTGCCCAGCAGTCGTGAACCGCCTGGAAACACAGGCCGTTCGAGCCCGGGTGCTTGTTGTGCGCAGTCATCGGCCGCAACTCGTTCCGGATCGTCAGCGACTCCACCCCGACGTCGTGCACGGTCGGCCCGAGCACCCGCAGCCGCGACGGCCAACTCGGCCGGAGGTCGTACCGCAACGGCTGCGCCAACCGCACCAGCCGATCGTCCAGCACCTCCGCGATCCGCACCGGCCACTGCAACGTCGCATACTGCACATATTGCCCACCCGATCCGGTCGTAAGCTGCGGCGCCTTCACCGGCCAGTCGTACTCCCGCGTCCCCGGTACGTCCCCGGCCAGATGCCGCAGTACGCCGGCATCCGCGGGATTGTCGGTCTCCAGTACGACGATGTCGCCGGCCGCGAGGTGCTCGGTCGACGAGACGACCAGCGTCCGCTGACCGCGAGACGCGGATCCGACGTCGGCCAACGTCTCACCGAGCAGCCAGCCTTCGGTCGAGGCGAAGTCCTCGGCCTCGGAGCGGGCCTTCCGCTCGGGCGCGATCACCCAGATCTGCCCACCGGTCCAGGACCAGCGGCTGTTACCGGTCGACTGCAGATTCGGGCGGTAGCTCTCCTCGATCGGCCGGGTGAAGTGCAGGATCGTGCGCTCCCGGCCGGAGCCCCTGAGTACGACGCCGGACCAGTGGATCCACACCGGCGAGTCGAGCCGGTAGACACCAGGCGGTACGACGACCGTGCCGCCCCCACGTGTCCCGGCGTACTCGAGCGCGCTGTTGAACGCGGCAGCACAGTCGTCGGGGCTGCCAGGGCGGGCACCGAAGTCGGTGACGCTCGCGACTATCCGCGGGCGGCGCGGGCGTTGGCCGCCGCGGTAACCGGCGGACGAGATATCGGGGATCAGGGGGTGAGCACCAGGAGACTCGGCCCACTCGGACAGGAGCCTGGTCGAAAGGTCGGGTGGGCCGGCCGCGGGCGAGCTCCCGGCGTTGGCCGGTGGGTTGAGGAAGGTGATCGCCGGGATGGCGGCGGCGCTGCCAGAGCAGGAGACGGCGGGTCAGGCGATGCTGCATGGAACGCTCCTCGGGGCGGTGAGGTTTCGCGTGGTGGGAACAGGTTTCACCACACGGACCCGACCTGACAAGAGCGGGGAATGCCCGGACCATGGATTGGCGTTACGGGTGGCAAAGGTAGTTTAATAGTTAACTACCAAGCTTTGAGGAGGACAGGATGCAGTTCGGTGTGTTCACCGTCGGGGACGTGACCGAGGATCCGACCACGGGCCGGACCGTGAGCGAGGCCGAGCGGATCAAGGCGATGGTGGCGATCGCGCTGAAGGCCGAAGAGGTCGGCCTGGACGTGTTCGCCCAGGGTGAGCACCACAACCCGCCGTTCGTCCCGTCCTCCCCGACCACGCAGCTCGGGTTCATCGCGGCCAAGACGTCGCGCCTGATCCTGTCCACCGCGACCACCCTGATCACCACCAACGACCCGGTGAAGATCGCCGAGGACTACGCGATGCTGCAGCACCTGGCCGACGGCCGGGTCGACCTGATGATGGGTCGCGGCAACACCGGCCCGGTGTACCCGTGGTTCGGCCAGGACATCCGCAACGGCATCGGGCTCGCGGTCGAGAACTACGCCCTGCTGCGCCGGCTCTGGCGCGAGGACGTGGTCGACTGGGAGGGCAAGTTCCGGACGCCGCTGCAGGGCTTCACCGCGACGCCCCGGCCGCTGGACGGCGTACCGCCGTTCGTCTGGCACGGCTCGATCCGGTCCCCGGAGATCGCCGAGCAGGCCGCGTACTACGGTGACGGCTTCTTCCACAACAACATCTTCTGGCCGGTCACGCACACCAAGCGGATGATCGAGCTCTACCGCAGCCGCTTCGAGCACTACGGCCACGGCGCCGCGG
This sequence comes from uncultured Actinomycetota bacterium, assembly GCA_963748245.1. GTDB lineage: Bacteria > Actinomycetota > Actinomycetes > Propionibacteriales > Kribbellaceae > Kribbella. Next base: position 549,732 of record CAVVIA010000002.1, read on the forward strand.
ACCAGGCGATCGTCGGCCTCGGCGGACAGGTCTTCATGCGGAAGAACTCGCAGGACGCGGTGAAGGAGTTCCGGCCGTACTTCGACAACGCGCCGGTGTACGGACATGGCCCGTCACTGGAGGACTTCAGCCGGGAGACGCCGCTGACGGTCGGGAGCCCGCAGCAGGTGATCGAGCGGACGCTGACGTTCCGGGAGCACTTCGGTGACTACCAGCGGCAGCTGTTCCTGATGGACCACGCCGGTCTGCCGTTGAAGACCGTGCTGGAGCAGCTGGACATCCTCGGGTCCGAGGTCGTTCCGGTGCTGCGCAAGGAGTTCGCGGCGAAGAGGCCGGCGCACGTGCCGGACGCGCCGACGCACGCTTCACTGAAGGCCGCGGCCGAGCGGGCCCGCGACCTGGAGACGATCGAGGAGCCGACGGTATGACCGTATTGAATGCCACGCCTCCGGCGCGGCGGTCATGGGGCTTTGACTCCCGGCCTTCCCTCGTCACTCCGGTCGCTTCGCTCCCTCCACTCCTCAGTCCAGGCTGGGAGGCCCCATGACCGAGCGTTTGATCGCCGTGGTGACGGCCGGGCTGACGACACCTTCGTCGTCCCGGCTGCTCGCCGACCAGCTGGCGGCCGCCGTGACGGACGAGTTGTCCGGTCGCGGGATCGCATCGCGGGTCGAGACCTTCGAGGTGCGCGACTACGCGCACGACCTGACGAACAACCTGCTCACCGGCTTCCCGTCGGAGGAGCTGAGCAAGGTGCTCGACACGGTGACCCGCGCGGATGCGGTGATCGCGGTGACGCCGACGTTCAGCGCGTCGTACAGCGGGCTGTTCAAGATGTTCTTCGACGTGCTCGACGACAAGGCGCTGGCCGGCAAGCCGATCCTGCTCGGCGCGACCGGCGGCACCGAACGCCACTCCCTGGTGCTCGACTTCGCCCTTCGCCCGCTGTTCGCCTACCTGAAGGCACTCCCCGTCGCCACCGGTGTGTACGCCGCCTCGACCGACTGGGGCACCGGTGCGACCAAGCTCCGCACCCGGATCGCTCAGGCCGCGACCGAGCTGGTGGCGACCCTCCACCACGAGACCCCCACCCAGGCCGACCCCTACGAGAACCCGACTCCGTTCGAGGACCTGCTCAACGGCTAACGCTCGTCGATCAGCAGCGAGATCCCGTCGAGAATCCGGGCCAGGCCGAAGGACAGCGCGTGCGCCGGGTCGATGACGGACTGAAAGTGTTCACCGACCGACGTGCCGACGCGGCCGGCCACCGGGAAGCGGTCGGCCGCACCGGCCATCACATGGGTGAGGGTCGGCGAGATCTCTCGCCACCATTCCTGATCGGACAGGCCGGTGTCGCGCTGGGTGCGGAGTTGCTCGGCACCGGCGCGGGCGGTGCCGTGGACGTGGGTGAGGACGAGCGTCAGGGCCGAGTCCATCTCGACGTCGGTCAGGCCGAGGCCGTCCAGCGGGCGGAGCTCGGCCTCGTACTTCAGCGTGATGTTCGGGCCGAGCGCGTTCCGCATCGTCGGGACGTCGTGGATCCACGGGTGCTCGGTGAGCACGTCCCAGTTGCGCTGGGCGACGAACTCCATCGCGCCGCGCCAGCCGCCTGACTGCTTGGCCGGCTCATCGACGTCGGCGTACAGGTCGCCGTACACGCTGTCGAACATCAGGTCGGTCAGCTCGCCCTTACCCGGGACGTGCGTGTAGAGCGACATCGTGCCGACCTTCAGCTGCTCGGCCACCATCCGCATCGAGACCGCGTCGAGCCCGTTCGCGTCGGCCAGCTCGATCGCGGTGTCGACGATCGAACGCACCGTCAGGCCGGACCGGCCCGCCTTCGTATGACTGCCCCACAGCAGCGCGAGACTGCGCGCCGGATCGGGCGCGGCCGTCTTCTTCGGACTCAAGGGAACAATCTCCAACCGCTCGTCGTTGACCCGATCGTACCCGAGTCGTACAGTGTACGGTACACTCTACGGTTCAACCCGGCGAGAGGTGGGAAGTGACTACGGAACGTGTGATCGAGGCCGTCGGCGTACGGAAGCACTACAAAGGCGGAACCGAGGGGGCAGGTCTGAACGGATTCGACCTGGAGGTCGCCGCCGGCACCGTGACGGGCCTCCTCGGCCCTAACGGCGCGGGCAAGACGACAGCGGTGCGGATCCTGTCCACACTGCTCGAACTGGATTCCGGTACGGCGACGATCGCGGGGTACGACGTACGCCGCCAGGGCGCGGAGGTCCGTCGCAGGATCGGACTGGTCGGCCAGTACGCGGCGGTCGACGAGATCCTGACCGGCCGGCAGAACCTGGTCATGTTCGGCCGGCTGAACCACCTGGGCCACGCGGCCGCGGTCCGGCGGGCGGACGAACTGCTCGAGCGGTTCAGCCTGACCGAGGCGAGGGACCAGTCGGTGACGAAGTACTCCGGCGGGATGCGACGCCGGCTCGACCTGGCCGCGAGCCTGATCGTGGCCCCGGAGGTGCTGTTCGTCGACGAGCCGACCACCGGGCTGGATCCGGCGGGCCGGCTCGAGGTGTGGTCCGCGATCCGGCAACTGGTCGACGGCGGCACGACGGTCCTGCTGACCACGCAGTACCTGGAGGAGGCGGATCAACTGGCGAACCGGATCTCGATGCTCAAGGAGGGGGTTGTCGTTGCCGAGGGCACCCCGGACGAACTGAAGACCCGGCTCGGGTCGGACTGGCTGGATCTCGTGCTGGCGGATCCGGCCGAGGTGGCGCGGGTGGTCGAGTTGGCCGAACCCCTGGCGGACGGGGAGATCCGGGTCACCGACGTACGGATCAGTGTGCCGGTGAAGGACCGCACCCGGGCGCTGGTGACGATCGCCAATTCATTGCACCAGGCAAGGATTGAACCGGAGGACATCACGTTGCGCAGACCGACCCTGGACGAGGTCTTCCTGCACCTGACCGGGCCGGGGGTGGCGGCATGACAGCACTTGGTTGGGCATTGGCGGACAGTTGGACGATCGCGCGGCGGACGCTGGTGCATTGGCGGATGCAGCCGGGGCTGATCATCTTCAACTGGTTCTTCCCGGTGCTGATGCTGCTGATGTTCGGTGCGCTGCTCGGCGGCGCGATGGACTTCCCGGAGGGCCAGTCGTACTACGAACTGCTGGTGCCGGGCATCTTCGCGCTGGCGATGCTGTTCGGGCTGGAAGGGACGATGACGGCGGTCACCGAGGACAAGGCCAAGGGAGTGACGGACCGGTTCCGGTCGCTGCCGATGAGCTCGGCGGCCGTCGTCCTCGGGCGGTGCATCGCGGACATGCTCGACTCGGCGGTGACGCTGATCGTGCTGATCGGGGCCGGACTCGCGCTCGGGTGGCGGTGGCATGAAGGGTTGCCGGCCGCGCTGGCGGCGTTCGGGTTGCTGCTGTTGCTACGGTTCGCGTTGCTGTGGGTGGGCATCTTCATCGGGCTGACGGTGAAGAACGCGCAGAGCGTGACGATGGTGCAGGTGCTGGTCTGGCCGGTCGCCTTCCTGTCCAGCGCCTTCGTCGCCACCTCCACGATGCCGGACTGGCTCGGCACGATTGCCCAGTGGAACCCGCTGTCCGCCACGGCAACCGCGTCCCGGGCGCTCTTCGGCAACCCCGATCCGTCCTCGACCGCCAGCTGGATCGGCACGCACGCGGAGGTCGCGGCGATCGTCGGGCCGTTGGTGCTGATCGCGGTCTTCCTGCCGCTGTCGGCCCACCGCTTCCGCACTCTGTCGCAGTAGGACATGCCGGGCTCTGGCGGCGGATTCGTCCGCCGCCAGAGCCCGTTGCTCATGGCATCAGTTGGCCGCCGTTGACCTCGATGATCTGGCCGGTGACGTAGGAGCTCATCCGCTCCGAGGCCAGGAACAGGATCGTGCCGACGCACTCGTGCGGGGTGCCGGTGCGGCCCATCGGGATGGTGGCGATCATCCCGTTCATCTGCTCCTCGGCGGTGTGCCGATCGTGGAACGGGGTCTTGATCACGCCCGGCGAGATCGCGTTGACCCGGATGCCGTCCGGTGCGAGTTCCTTGGCCAGGCCGCGGGTGAACGTGCTGACCGCACCCTTGCTGGTCGCGTACACGACCGATCCGCCGCCACCGCCGTGCCGGCCGGCGATCGAGGTGACGTTGATGATGCTGCCGCCGCCCTGGCCGCGGAACACCGGCACGATCCGGCGGGACAGCGCGAACACCGAGGTCAGGTTCACGTCCAGGATCCGGTGGAACTCCTCGTCCGGTACGTCGGTCACCGGCGACCGGTTGACCAGGTCACCCGCGTTGTTCACCAGGACGTCGATCCGCCCGTGCTTCGCCAGGACGTCGTCGATCAGCGTGCCCGCCGAAGCCGGGTCGGCCAGGTCGGCCTGGTGCACGGACGCCGTACCGCCGGCCGTCTGGACCGCTCCCAGCGTGTGCTTCGCGCCCTCTTCGTTGCGGTGGTAGTGCAGCGCGACCGTCGCCCCGGTCTCCGCGAAGCCGACCGCGGCCGCGGCCCCGATCCCGCTGCTGGCGCCGGTCACCACGACGACCTGATCCCTGAAATCCAGATATGCCATGCGCCTATCCTGCCCGGCCCGCGATCGGCACGCCTGTCCGCGGGTGTACGCGCCGGGAGAGGGTTTGCCGGCGAGGCGTCGGCGGTAGATTCGATGGATGGGATATGCGCTGGGGCGGCTGGAACTTCGGCGGTGGCGGACAGCTGATGCGCTGCGGTTGTCGGCGGCGCACCAGGATCCCGAGATGGCGTACCAGGGCGGGATCGTGGACCGCGCCTCGGCGGTCGCCTGGATCGGCCGGGTCGCCGACCTGGACAACGGGCACGTGTACGCCGTCGCGGACGCCGACGACCACCCGATCGGTTGCGTGGCGGTGACGAACATCGACCGGCACCAGGTGGGCTGGACCTGGTACTGGACGCTCGCCGAGGTCCGCGGCCAGGGCGTCGCGCGGGACGCGCTCCGAGCGCTGGCCGACTGGGCCCACCACGACGCCGGTCTCTACCGGCTCGAGCTCGGCCACCGGCTGAACAACCCGGCCTCGTGCGGAGTGGCCGACAGCGCAGGCTTCCTCTACGAGGGCCTGGAGCGCCAGCGGCTCGCGTACGACGGCACCCGCTACGACGTCGAACGCCACGCCCGCCTCGCCACCGACCCCCTCAACCGACCCCAGCGACCGGTGACCATCAGCCTTTGAGGGCGTACGAGGGAGCTCCCTGATCACCAGGCCGGCCGACTGTCGGGGTTCAGAGGGTCAGCTTCGGGTGGCGGTTGACGTCCTTGTAGAGCAGGTAGCGGAAGCGGCCGGGGCCGCCGGCGTAGCAGGCTTGCGGGCAGAAGGAGCGCAGCCACATGAAGTCGCCCTCCTGGACCTCGACCCAGTCCTTGTTCAGCAGGTAGACCGCCTTGCCCTCGAGGACGTAGAGCCCGTGTTCCATCACGTGGGTCTCGGGGAACGGGATCACGCCGCCGGGCTCGAAGCTGACGATGTTGACGTGCATGTCGTGCCGTACGTCGTCCGGGTCGACGAACCGCTGCGTCTTCCACCGGCCCTCCGTGTCCGGCATCTCCACGCCCTCGACGTCGACCTCGTTGGTGACGAACGCCTCGGGTACGTCGATCCCCTCGATCCGCTCGTACGCCTTCCGGACCAGGTGGAAACGGGCGACCCGCTCGCTGGTGTTGTGCAACGTCCAGTCGGCCGAAGGCGGCAGGAACGCGTACCCACCCGGCCCCAGGTCGTGCTTCTCACCGGCGACCGTCAGTGTCACGTTGCCTTCGACAACGAACAGGACCACCTCGGCGCCCGGATCGGTCTCCGGCTTGTCGCTGCCGCCGCCCGGCGCGACCTCGACGATGTACTGCGAGAACGTCTCGGCGAACCCGGACAGCGGCCGGGCGATCACCCACAGCCGGGTGTCGTCCCAGAACGGCAGCCGGCTGGTGACGATGTCGCGCATGGTTCCGCGCGGCAGGACGGCGTACGCCTCGGTGAAGACGGCGCGGTCGGTGGTCAGGTCGGTCTGCGCGGGCAGCCCGCCGCTCGGAGAGTAGTAGCGGGGCGCTGTCATTCTTGTCCTCCTCGGGTCAGCAGCCGGCCGCGGGGGCCGGTTGTGATGTCGACGGGTTCGCCGCGCAGCCAGGTGCTGCGGACGACGCCGTCGAGCGGCCGTCCGTCGTACGGGGTGATGGCGTTCTTGTGCTGCAGGGTGTTGACGTCCACCACGAACGTCTCGTCCGGCGCGAAGACGCAGAGGTCCGCGTCGTACCCGACCTCGATGCTGCCCTTGTGCTCGAGTCCGGTCTGCGCTGCCGGTGCCTGGCACATCCACCGGGCGACGTCGGTCAGGGTGAGGCCGCGCCGGCGTGCTTCGGTCCAGACCGCGGACAGGCCGAGCTGGAGCGAGGCGATACCGCCCCAGGCGGTGCCGAAGTCGCCGGTGTCCAGGCGTTTGAGGTCGACGGTCGACGGCGAGTGGTCGGAGACGACGAGGTCGATCAGGCCGTCGCGCAGGCCGTCCCAGAGCTGGTCGCGGTTCGCCGCTTCCCGGATCGGCGGGCAGCACTTGTACTGCGTCGCGCCGTCCGGAATCTCCTCGGCGCTGAAGGTGAGGTAGTGCGGGCAGGTCTCCGCGGTGATCCGGACGCCGTCACGCCGGGCCTTGGCGAGGATCGGCAGTACGTCGGAGCTCGACACATGCAGGATGTGGACGCGGCACCCGGTCTGGCGGGCGAGCGCGATGACATCGTCGACGGCTTTGTTCTCCGCCTCGCGGGGGCGAGAGTGCAGGAAGTCCCGGTAGCTCGCGCCGTGTGCTGCCGGAGCGCTGTCGATTCCGTGGGCGTCCTCGGCGTGCACGATCAGCAGGCCGTCGAAGGTCGCGATCTCGCGCATGACCGGCTCGAGTTCGGTCGGGCTCCAGTGGCGGGAACTCGTCGACGCCGGAGTGCAGCAGGAAGCACTTGAACCCGAAGACGCCGGCTTCGTGCAGCGGGCGTAGCTGGGCGAGGTTGCCGGGGATCGCGCCGCCCCAGAAGCCGACGTCGACGTACGCCTGGCTCGCGGCCGTCTTCCGCTTGAGATCCAGCGCCGGTACGTCGCAGGTCGGCGGGATGCTGTTGAGCGGCATGTCGATGATCGTGGTGACGCCGCCGGCGGCGGCCGCTCGGGTCGCGCTGGTGAAGCCTTCCCACTCGGTGCGGCCCGGGTCGTTCACGTGCACGTGCGAGTCGACCAGGCCGGGCATCAGCACTTCGTCGTCGCTCAGGGTCAGCTCGTCGGCGCTGTCGAGCTCGGCGTCGTACGGCGCGATGGCGACGATCCGCCCGTCCCGCACCCCGACGGCGCGGGCCACCTCGCCCGCGGCACTCACCACCCGGCGAGCGCGGATCACGAGGTCCAGCACAGTCATACGAGACCCCTCTCCGTTGCTGTCATCGTAGAACTCGGCAGGTGATCGGCTGCGATCCGTTCACCGAGTCGCCGCAGGAGCGGGATCGGCTCGGCGATGCAGCGCCGTACGTCGGGCTCCAGGTCGGTCAGCGCGTAGGCCGCGGTGATCCCGGCCGCACGCAGGCGGTCGGGGTCCAGCTTGTTGGTCCCACAGACGGCGACCACGGGTACGCCGACGGCTCCGGCGGCCGCGGCCACACCGGCGACCGCTTTGCCGTGCAGCGTCTGCTCGTCGAGCGCTCCTTCGCCGGTGATGACGAGGTCCGCTCCGTCGAGCTGCTGGTGGAAGCCGACCAGGTCAAGCATCAATTCGATGCCGGGCCGAAGCTCGGCGTCGAGCAGCGCCAGCGCGGCAAAGCCCACGCCGCCCGCCGCACCGGCACCCGGGGCGTCACGGAGATCGGTGCCCGCCGCGCCGACTCCGGCTCCTGCTCTGGCCCCGACAGCGCGCGACGCTCCACGGGCGTGCGCCACGAGGTCTGCCCAGTGGGAGAGTGCGGCGTCCAGCTCCTTGACCTGCGCGGGGTCTGCGCCTTTCTGCGGTCCGTACGTGGCTGCTGCCCCGGACGGGCCGGTCAGCGGGTTGTCCACGTCGCAGGCGACCACGACTCTCACACCTGCCAGCCGCTCGCGAAGTGCGTGTCAGGTCGAGAGAGTCGGCTGCTGTCAACGCTGCTCCGCCCTCGGCACCACCCACGACGGCACCGAGTGCGCGGACGAGGCCGGCGCCGCCGTCGGTGCCGGCGCTGCCGCCGATGCCGAGGATGATCCGGGTACAGCCGTTGGCGATCGCGGCTGCCATCAGCTCGCCGGTGCCGCGTGAGGTTGCGGTCATCGGGGCCGGGTGGCCGCCGGGGAGCCGGACCAGGCCGGAGACGTCGGCCAGCTCCACGACGGCGGTGTCGCCCCGGCGGGCGTAGCCGGTGCGGACCAGCTCGCCGGTGGGCCCGGACGCCGTCACCTGGACCAGGTCGAAGCCCGCGGCGACGGCGGCGGCGAGGGTGCCGTCGCCGCCGTCGGCCACCGGTACGGCGTCCACGGTCGCGTCGGGGCAGACCCGTCGTACCCCTTCGCGCACGGCCACCGCGACCTGGTTGCGGTCAGGCTGCCCTTGAACTTGTCGGAGGCAACAACCACCCGATAACCAGCCTGCATCAGCCGAGGAGGGCGACGGCGGTCGGGGCGTCCTCCCGGGTCTCGGCCAGGGCTTCGAACTCGTCGACGTTGTCGATCTCGAGCGCCCATGGAGACGTTGGTGACCCGCTCCAGGATGACCTCGACCACGATCGGGACCCGGTGCTCGACCATCAGCTTCTTGGCCTGCTCCAGCGCCGGCAGGATCTCGTCCGGCTCGGAGACGCGGATCGCCTTGCAGCCGAGGCCTTCGGCGACCTTGACGTGGTCGACGCCGTAGCCGTTGAGCTCGGGGCTGTTGATGTTCTCGAACGACAGCTGCACGCAGTAGTCCATCTCGAACCCGCGCTGCGCCTGACGGATCAGGCCCAGGTAGGAGTTGTTCACGACGACGTGGATGTAGGGGATGTTGAACTGCGCCCCGACCGCCAGCTCCTCGATCAGGAACTGGAAGTCGTAGTCACCCGACAGCGCGACGACGGTGCTGTCCGGGTCGGCGGTCGCGACCCCCAGCGTGGCCGGCACGGTCCAGCCCAGCGGGCCGGCCTGGCCGGCGTTGATCCAGTGCCGCGGCTGGTAGACGTGCAGCATCTGCGCCGCCTGGATCTGCGACAGCCCGATGGTGCTGACGTAGCGGGTGTCGGGTCCGAACGCCCGGTTCATCTCCTCGTAGACCCGCTGCGGCTTGATCGGCACGTTGTCGAAGTGGGTCTTGCGCTGCAGCGTCGTCCTGCGCTCCTGGCACTCCGCCACCCACGCCGAACGGTCGGCCAGCCGGCCCTCGGCAGCCCACTCCTTGCGCCACCTCGACGAACACCTCGAGCGCGGCGCTGGCGTCGGAGACGATCCCGTAGTCCGGCGCGAAGACCCGGCCGATCTGGGTCGGCTCGATGTCGACGTGCACGAACTTCCGGCCCTCGGTGTAGGTCTCGACCGAGCCGGTGTGCCGGTTGGCCCAGCGGTTGCCGATGCCGAGCACGAAGTCGGAGGCCAGCATCGTCGCGTTGCCGTAGCGGTGCGAGGTCTGCAGGCCGACCATGCCGGCGGTCAGCGGGTGGTCGTCCGGGATCGCGCCCCAGCCCATCAGGGTCGGGACGACCGGCACGCCCGACGAGCTCGGCGAACTCGACCAGCAGGTCGGCGGCGTCGGCGTTGACCACGCCGCCGCCGGCGACGATCAGCGGCCGCTCGGCGTCGGTCAGCATCGCCAGCGCCTTCTCCGCCTGGGCCCGGGTCGCGGCCGGCTTGGCCACCGGCAGCGGCTCGTAGGTGTCGATGTCGAAGTCGATCTCGGCCAGCTGGACGTCGATCGGCAGGTCGATCAGCACCGGGCCGGGACGGCCCTCGCGCATCAGCTGGAACGCCTTCTGGAACGTCCCCGGGCACCTGGGCCGGCTCCATCACCGTGACCGCCCACTTGGTGACCGGCTTGGCGATCGACGGCGATGTCGACCGCCTGGAAGTCCTCCTTGTGCAGCTTCGCCACCGGCGCCTGGCCGGTGATGCACAGGATCGGGATCGAGTCGGCCGACGCGGAGTACAGGCCGGTGATCATGTCGGTGCCGGCCGGGCCCGACGTACCGATGCAGACGCCGATGTTGCCGGCCTTGGCCCGGGTGTAGCCCTCGGCCATGTGCGAGGCGGCCTCGACGTGGCGGGCCAGCACGTGCTTGATCCCGCCGTGCTTCTTCATCGCGCTGTAGAAGGGGTTGATCGCGGCGCCGGGCAGCCCGAAGGTCTGGGTGGCGCCTTCCTTCTCCAGGATCAGGACCGCGGCGTCGACCGCGCGCATGCGTGCCATCAGTCCGACTGCCGTCCTTCCGGACAGCCGCTCGACGCCTCGCAGCAGCGCGGAGTGGTCGAGGCCGCCGTCGCCGTTGGCCCGGGCGGAGGCCACCAGCTGGGCGACCAGCGAGCCGAGCGGTACGACGACGCCGCGCCTCGCGGGCGGCCGCGGTGACGATGCCCATGTCCTTGTGGTGCAGGTCGATCCGGAAGCCCGGCTGGAAGGAGCGGCGACAGCATGTTCTCCTTCTTCTGGTTCAGCACCGTCGAGCCGGCCAGGCCGCCGCCGAGCACCTCGAGCGCGGCCTTGGTGTCGACGCCGTACGCCTCCAGGAAGACGACGGCCTCGGACAGCGCCTGGATGTTGGCGGCGACGATCAGCTGGTTGGCGGCCTTGACGGTCTGGCCCGGAGCCGCTCGGGCCGACGTGGACGACGGTCTTGCCGACCACGTCGAACAGCGGCTTGGCGGCCTCGAAGTCGTCCGCCTCGCCGCCGACCATGATCGACAGCGCGGCGTTCTTCGCGCCGGCCTCGCCACCGGAGACCGGGGCGTCGAGGACCCGGAAGCCCAGCTCCCGGGCCTGCTCGGCCAGCTCGCTGGTGACGTCGGGCCGGATGCTGGAGAAGTCGATGATCAGCGCGCCGGTCTCGGCGTGCTGGAAGACGCCGCCCTCGCCGGCGAGCACGTCCTCGACGTCGGGCGAGTCCGGCACCATCACGCAGACCACGTCGGCGTCCTTGACGGCGTCGGCGATCGAGGTCGGCGGCGCGGCCGCCGGCCTCGACCAGCGGCGCGGCCCGCTCGGGGGTGCGGTCGAAGCCGGCGACGCTGGTGACCGGCGTTCGGCCAGGTGGACGGCCATCGGGCTGCCCATGATGCCGAGGCCGATGAAGGCGATGTTCGTCATGTCGGAATCTCCAAGGGTGTGTCAGCCGGCGACGGCGCGACGGTCGCGCGGCAGCCAGCCGAAGCTGTCGACGGTGGTGGTGGACGGCTTGTACTCCAGGCCGACCCAGCCGGCGTAGCCGTTGGCGCGCGAGGGCGGTGAGCTGCTGGTCGAGCGGGAGCGTGCCGGTGCCGGGCTCGTTGCGGCCGGGGGCGTCGGCGATCTGCACGTGCGCGATGCGGTCGGTGTGCGTCGGCGATCACCCGATCGACGTCGTCGCCGTTGACCGCGAGGTGGTAGAGGTCGGCGAGCAGCCCGACGTTCGGTCGCCTGCGACCCGGTCGATGCACGGCCAGTGCGTCGGCCGCGGTCAGCAGCGGGTACCGCTCGGCACCGCTGACCGGCTCGACCAGCACGGTGCCGTCGATCCGGGCGGCCGCCTGGGCGGCGAGCGCGAGGTTCTCGACCGCGAGGTCGTCCTGCTCGCTCGCCGGGTGACCGTCGTCCCGGTTGCCGTAGAGGGCGTTGAAGGCCCGGCAGCCGAGCCGCTCACCGATGCCGACGGTGACGTCGATGTTGTCCCGGAACTCGCCGGACCGCTTCGGCCAGGACACCAGGCCGCGGTCGCCGCCGGGCATGTCGCCGGCGAAGAAGTTCAGGCCGGTCAGCTGGACGCCGGCGTCCTCGATCGCGGTCACGAACGCGTCGACGTGCCGGTCCGTCGGCACCGCCTCGGCGAACGGCCACCAGAACTCGACGGCACCGAATCCGGCCCGCCGGGCGGCCGCGGGGCGCTCCAGCAGCGGCAGCTCGGTGAACAGGATCGAGCAGTTCACCGTGTAGCGCAGCGGGTTGGTCATGGCATCTCGAACTTTCCGTATTGCGGAAGTTAGTTTCTGTTCTGCGAAATGACCATAGGCACGGGATCTGGACGGCGTCAAGGTGGGTCGCGGTTCCGGGGGTGCCGTCCGGCGTTGTACGTTCCTCTGAGGAGCGGTCGCCCTGCCGATCGCGGGCCGGCCGAAGGAGGTGCGCCGTGCTGCTGTCCGAACTGCTCGACGCGCCCGAGCTGGGGCTGCGCCTGCTGCACTCTGGCCGACGAGTCTCCCGAGCGCCCGATCGGCCGGTTGGTCACCACCGACCTGCTCGAACCCGGCCGCTACCTGAGCGGCGGCGAACTGGTGCTCACCGGACTGGTCTGGCGCCGCAGCGACGCGGACAGCGAGACCTTCGTGACCTCGATGGCCAAACGCGGTGCCACCACGATCCTGGCCGGGAAGGCGTTGCTCGGGGCCGTTCCCGACGACCTGCTCGACGCCTGCCGCCGCCACCAGGTGACCCTCGTCGAGGTGCCGACCGAGGTGGCGTTCGCGGACATCACCGAGTACGTCGCCGCCGCGGGCTCGGTCGAGACGGGCGCGCGGCTGTCCGCGAGTCTGGTCCGTCAGCGCCAGATGCTGTCGTCGATCGCATCCGGCCGGAGTCTGGACGAGCTCGCGGACCGCATCACGGCCGAGATCGGGCACGACTGCCGAGTGATCACGCCGACCGGGCGGCACGTCGTACCAGGGCCTGGTGAGTTGGACGAGCGAGATCCTCGACGTGATCGCCCGGCGGTTCCTGACCGCGGATCGCACCCCGGCGGTCGCGGAGGCCGGCGGTACGCCGTACAGCCTCTTCCCGGTCGGGTCGGGTCTGGGCAATCGACTGACGGCGTGGCTGTTGGTCATCGAGGGCGACCACACCGAGTGGTCCCGCGACCATGTCGAGGCGGTGCACGAGTTGTGCGCGATCGCCGCGCTGGACCGGGCCCGCCGGGACGAAGGACGGATGGCGCTGCGGCCTCTCGTGGCTGACGCGCTGGCCCTGGTCGAGTCCGGCGCGCCGCATGCGGAGGTCGCCACGCGGCTCCGGCAGGCGGGCGCGCGGTCGGATCTGCCGATGGTGGTCGCCGTGGCGGAGCTCCGGGACGACGGGCCGAGCGAGGTCGCGATCACGCTGCTGGAAGATGTCGCGCTCACGGTCGGGCCCGCGGTGGTCGCACCTGGCCGCGACGGGGTGTTGGTTGCCTTGCTCCCCTTTGTCCCAGGACTGCCGGACCAACTGCGGCGGGCATTCGGCCGGCTGTCGCCCGGGCTGATGCGGGCGCGACTCGGTGTCGGTGTCAGTGGCGAGACCGCGGTCGACGCGTTGGCGGGTGCGCTCGAAGAGGCGCGGTTCGCTCACCGGGTGGCTCGGTCCGCGAGTACGCCGGTGTCGGTGGTCACCTCCGACGAGGTCGCCTCGCACGTCGTTCTGCTCGCCACGTTGCCGGACGACGTACGGCGTACCTACACCCACCGAGTGCTCGGGCCGGTGCTCGAGCACGATCGCCGTACCCATGCCGACCTGCTCACCACGTTGCAGGAGTTCCTCGCCTGCGACGGCTCGTGGTCGCGGGCGGCCGAGGCCTTACACCTGCATGTCAACACGGTTCGGTACCGGATCGAACGCATAGAGCAACTGACCGGACGCGATCTGTCCCGGCTCGAGGACCGGGTGGACGTGTTCCTCGCCCTCAAGTCGCTCTGAACCGCCTGGTTTGGGTGATCGCACAAAACAAGGCCTGCCGGAGCGGGCGATCTTCGGAGGTTCACGGGGTGCAAACGCGGTCGGCGTGAGCAGATGCTGTCGTGCAGATCACTAAACGCCGCGCCCCCCGAGCCCATCCGAGGAAGGTGCCGAGAATGGCAATCCTGCGAACGCCGAGCCGCCGCGCAAGCCGTCACCCCGTCGACGAGGTCCTGCCCCCGGGCAAGCTCGCCGTCTACGGCTTCCAGCACGTCCTGGCGTTCTACGCCGGCGCGGTGATCGTACCGATCCTGCTGGCGAACTCGATCGGACTGAGCACCGAGCAACTCGTGCATCTGATCAACGCCGACCTGTTCACCTGCGGTATCGCCTCGATGATCCAGTCCGTCGGGTTCTGGAAGGTCGGGGTCCGGCTGCCGCTGCTGCAGGGCGTCACGTTCACGGCGGTGTCGCCGATGATCGCGATCGGCCTGGCCGCGGGCGGCGGGACCGACGGACTGCTGGTGATCTACGGCGCGGTGATCGTGGCCGGCCTGGTCACCTTCTTCCTGGCGCCGTACTTCAGCAGGTTGATCCGGTTCTTCCCGCCAGTCGTGACCGGCTCCGTCATCACCATCATCGGCCTGGCGCTGCTGCCGGTGGCGGCCGCGGACGCGACCGGCGGCGCCGGCCCGTCGTCCGACCCGACCAGCAGCAAGAACCTGGCCTACGCGCTCGGCACGCTCGCGTTGATCGTGCTGATCCAGCGGGTCTTCAAGGGGTTCATGGCCACCATCGCCGTCCTGGTCGGCCTGGTCGCGGGCACCCTGGTCGCGTGGGCCTTCGGGGACGCCCACTTCGGCGCGGTCAGCGGCTCGGACTGGGTCGGTGTCACGACGCCGTTCCACTTCGGCTGGCCGCAGTTCTCGATCGCGGCGATCATCTCGATGGTCGTGGTCATGCTGATCACGGCGGTGGAGACGACTGGTGACGTCTTCGCGACCGGCGAGATCGTGGAGAAGCGGATCGGTCGCGAGGATGTCGCCCGGGCGCTGCGCGCCGACGGTCTGGCCACCACCATCGGCGGCGTCTTCAACTCCTTCCCCTACACGTGTTTCGCCGAGAACGTCGGCCTGGTCCGGCTGACCCGGGTGAAGAGCCGGTGGGTGGTGGCGGCGGCCGGCGCGATCATGATCCTGCTCGGCCTGATCCCCAAGGCCGGCGCCATCGTGGCCGGCATCCCGCACCCGGTGCTGGGCGGCGCCGCCCTGGCGATGTTCGCCACCGTGGCCGTGGTCGGCATCCAGACCCTGGCCAAGGTCGACTTCCACGACCACCGCAACGTGGTCATCGTGGCCACCAGCCTCGGCCTGGCCATGTACGTCACCGCGCAGCCGCAGGTCGCCCAGGCGGTCCCGGACTGGGCCGAGATCATCTTCGGCAGCGGCATCACGCTGGGCAGCCTGACCGCGATCCTGCTGAACATCCTCTTCCACCACGTGGGCAAGGACTTCGGCCCCGCGGTGGCCGGGCAGCCGGGCGACTCGATCCGGCTGGACCAGGTGAACACGATGAGCCGCGACGAGTTCGTCGAGACCTTCGCCGGCCTGTTCCAGGGGCCGCGCTGGATGGTCGAGCGGGCCTGGGAGATGCGGCCCTTCACCGACACCCACGCGCTGCGCCGCTCGTTCCAGGAGGCGCTGTTCTCCGGGTCGCACGAGGAGCAGCGCCAGCTGATCGAGTCCTACCCGCAGCTGGGCTCGCAGTTCGTCGCCGACGGCCTCGGCGGCGAGGCGTCGCTGCGGGACCAGTCCGCCCGCGGCCTGACCTTCCTGGCCGAGCCGGACCGTGACGAGCTGGCCGCGATCACCGACGCGTACCGGGACCGGTTCGGCTTCCCGCTGGTGATCTCGGTCCGGGACGCGGACTCGTTCGACCGGATCGTCGAGCAGGGCCGGGAGCGGCTGGACAACTGCGAGAACCAGGAGCACGCCGCCGCGCTGCTGGAGATCGCCAAGATCGCCGGATACCGGTTCGACGACTTCCTTTCCGATGCCAATCCGATCCATAGTGCAAGAACACGCTGGAGCAGTAGCCGATGAGTACAACAACGATCACGGTCAACGGTGAACAGACCACGCTAGGTGAGGTGGCCGTCCACACCAGCGCGCTGGACTGGCTCCGTGACCGTGGCCTGACCGGAGCCAAAGAGGGCTGCGCCGAGGGCGAGTGCGGAGCGTGTTCCGTGCTCGTCGCGCGACCCGGGACCGACACCCCGACCGAGTGGACCGCGGTGAACGCGTGCCTGGTGCCGGTTGCCTCCCTCGACGGTCAGGAGGTCGTCACCTCCGAGGGTCTCGGCTCGCCTGCCGAACTGCATCCGGTTCAGCAGGAGCTCGCCGTACGGGGTGGATCGCAGTGCGGCTACTGCACGCCGGGCTTCGTCTGCAGCATGGCTGCCGAGTTCTACCGCTCCACGCGTACGACGTCCAACGGGCACTGCGATCACGAGCACGGTCCCAACGGCTTCGACCTGCACGCACTGAGCGGCAACCTGTGCCGGTGTACCGGGTACCGCCCGATCCGGGACGCGGCCTACGCACTCGGCGAACCGACCGTGGACGACGCACTGGCGGCACGCCGGTCGGCGCCACCACCTCCGCCGGCAGCCACTGCGATCGCGGCCGACGGAGCGGAGTTCCACCGGCCTGGCCAGTCTGGCCGCCGTACTCGAACTGCTTGCCGAGAGCCCCGAAGCGCAGATCGTTGCCGGGTCGACCGATGTCGGTGTGGAGGTGAACATCCGCGGCGTCCGGAAGCCGCTGATCGTCGCGGTGGACCGGCTGGACGAGCTGCGTGAGTTCACCTTCGGGCCGGACGAGGTTCGGATCGGCGCGGCACTGACGCTGAGCGAGATCGAGCGGCTGCTCGCGGGACGCGTACCCCTGCTGGCGCAGATGTTCCCGCAGTTCGCCTCCCGCCTGATCCGCAACGGCGCCACCATCGGCGGCAACCTCGGCACCGCATCCCCGATCGGTGACACCCCGCCGGCGCTGCTGGCCCTGGACGCCTCGCTCGTCCTGGCGTCCCGCCGCGGCGAACGGGCTGTGCCGCTGGCTGACTACTTCACCGGTTACCGGGAGACGCTGAAGGCTGAAGACGAACTGATCCGGACGATCGTCGTACCGCTGCCGCTCGAGCCGCTGACCGCTTTCCACAAGATCGCCAAGCGCCGCTTCGACGACATCTCCAGCGTCGCCGTCGGGTACGCCGTCGACGTCGAGGACGGCGCCGTACGACGGGCCCGGATCGGACTCGGCGGTGTGGCTGCCACCCCGTTGCGTGCCGTGGCCACGGAGCAAGCGTTGATCGGCCGGCCATGGACCGAGCGGACCGTCCGTGAGGCAGCCGCGGTGATGGCTGCCGAGGGTACGCCGATGGACGATCACCGGGCGAGTGCGTCGTACCGCTCGGCGATGCTCGGCCAGTCGCTGCTCCGGTTCTACTCCGAAAGCCTCACAGCGGAAGGGGTCAGCGCATGAGCTCCTCCTTGTCCGAGCGTCCGCAGCAGGCTCTGGTCGGTCTGCCGCTGCCGCATGAGAGCGCCGCGTTGCATGTCACCGGGAAGGCGCTCTACACCGACGATCTCGTCGTACGCACGCGCGATGTCCTGCACGCCTGGCCGGTCCAGTCGCCGCACACGCACGCACGGATCACGGATCTTCGGGTGAAGCCGGCGTACGACGTTCCAGGCGTGGTCCGGGTTCTGACCGGCGACGACGTACCCGGGGTGAACGACGCCGGGGTGAAGCACGACGAGCCGTTGTTCCCGACCGAGGCGATGTTCCACGGACACGCGATCTGTTGGGTGCTCGGTGAGACGTTGGAGGCCGCGCGACTCGGTGCGCTCGCGGTCGAGGTCGACTACGAACCACTCGACTCGCTGGTCACGGTTCGCGAGGCGATCGACGTCGGCAGCTTCCAGGGAACCGGGCGGCACCTGGTCCGGGGTGACGTCGAGGATGCGCTCGCTCAGGCGGCGCACGTGTTCGAGGGCGAGTTCGAGTTCGCCGGCCAGGAGCACTTCTACCTCGAGACCCACGCCTCGCTCGCCCTGGTCGACGAGGGCGGTCAGATCTTCGTCCAGAGCAGCACGCAGCACCCGTCCGAGACGCAGGAGATCGTCGCCCACGTTCTCGGCGTACCCAGCCACGAGGTGACCGTGCAATGTCTCCGGATGGGAGGGGGTTTCGGAGGCAAGGAGATGCAGCCGCACGGGTTCGCAGCGATCGCCGCACTGGGGGCGACGCTTTCCGGACGCCCTGTGCGGTTGCGGCTCAACCGCACGCAGGACATCACGATGTCGGGCAAGCGGCACGGATTCCACACCGAGTGGCGGGCCGGCTTCGACGACGACGGCCACCTGGTCGCCCTCGACGCGACTCTCACCGCTGACGGCGGCTGGAGCCTCGACCTGTCCGAGCCGGTGCTCGCCCGCGCGATGTGCCACGTCGACAACGCCTACTGGATCCCCAACGTCCGCGTGGACGGCCGGATCGCGAAGACGAACAAGACCTCCCAGACGGCCTTCCGAGGCTTCGGCGGACCGCAGGGCATGCTCGTCGTCGAGGACGTGCTGGGTCGCTGCGCGCCTACGCTCGGGTACGACGGGAGCGAACTGCGTCGCCGCAATCTCTACCGGCTCAACGACACCACGCCGTACGGTCAGCCGGTCCGGCACGCGGACCGGCTGGAGTCCTGCTGGAGCCAGGTGTCGGACAACGGCGACGTCGTACGACGGCAAGCGGAGATCTCTCGCTTCAACGCCGAGCACCCGCACCGCAAGCGCGCGTTGGCGATGACGCCGGTGAAGTTCGGCATCTCTTTCAACCTCACCGCGTTCAACCAGGCCGGTGCGCTCGTGCACGTCTACAAGGACGGCTCGGTGCTGATCAATCACGGCGGCACCGAGATGGGGCAGGGCCTGCACACGAAGATGCTGCAGGTCGCGGCCACTACGCTCGGGCTCCCGCTGGCTCGCGTCCGACTGGCACCGACCCGGACGGACAAGGTGCCGAACACCTCGGCCACCGCGGCTTCGTCCGGCGCCGACCTGAACGGCGCGGCGATCAAGAACGCCTGTGAACAGATCCGGGAGCGCCTCGCGCAGGTCGCCGGCGGCCGGCTCGGTATCAGCCCGCACGACGTGCGGTTCGTCGACGGCCGGATCAGCGGCCTGTCCGGCGACAGCGTCGAGTGGGACGAGATCGTCAACGCCGCCTACCACCAGCGCGTCCAGCTCTGGGCGGCCGGTTTCTACCGCACCGAGGGCCTGCACTGGGACCCCAACGCGATGCGCGGCGAACCGTTCAAGTACTTCGCGTACGGTGTTGCCGCGTCCGAGGTCGAGGTGGACGGGTTCAGCGGTGCCTACACGTTGCGCCGGGTCGACATCGTCCACGACGTCGGCGACAGCCTCAGCCCGCTGATCGACATCGGCCAGATCGAGGGCGGCTTCGTCCAGGGCACCGGCTGGCTGACACTCGAAGACCTGCGCTGGGACGAGAGCGACGGTCCCCAGCGCGGGCGGTTGGCCACGCAGGCCGCGAGTACCTACAAGCTGCCGAGCTTCTCGGAGATGCCCGCGGAGTTCAACGTCACGCTGTTGGAGAAGGCTCACGAGGACGGCGCTGTCTACGGCTCGAAGGCCGTCGGCGAGCCGCCGCTGATGCTGGCGTTCTCCGTCCGCGAGGCGTTGCGGCAGGCTGCGGCGGCGTTCGGACCGGCTGGAACGAGCGTGGATCTGCCCTCGCCCGCGACCCCCGAGGCCGTCTACTGGGCGCTGGACCGGGCCCGTTCGACGGCTCACGTGGAGCCGCTCGAGACGAGTGGGGTGTGACGGCCGAGATGGAATGGATGAAGGCGGTCGAACGGCTCCGTTCGCAGCGGCAGCCTGGTGTCTTGGTGACCGTGATGTCGGTCCGCGGGCATGCACCGCGCGAGGCGGGCGCGAAGATGGTGGTCGCCTCCTCGCGCACCTGGTCGACTGTTGGCGGCGGCAATCTCGAGGCTCTCGCGGTCGAGCGGTCCCGCGCGATGATCGCAGCCGGGGTTGGCGAGCCTGAGGTGATCGAGGTTGCGTTGTCGGACAAGGCGCCGTACCAGCATGGGGTTCAGTGTTGCGGCGGTGAGGTGAAGCTGCTGCTCGAGCCGCTGCCGGTGGTCCCGGCCGTGGCGATCTTCGGGGTCGGGCACGTCGGTCTCGAACTCGCGCGGATCCTGGCCCGGCACGACATCGAACTGCACCTGATCGACTCGCGTCCGGACCAGCTGGACGCCGAGCGACTGAACGTTCTCGACGACGCCGTGGCACGGGTGCACGTGCATCACGTGCCGGTGTTGCCGGAGCTGGTCGTGGCCGAACTGCCGCCGGGCACTCATGCGTTGGTGATGACACACGACCATGCCGAGGACGCCGCGCTGTGTGACGCGGCGCTGCGGAACGAGCAGCTGGCCACGATCGGGCTGATCGGGTCGCGGGCCAAGTGGGCGCGGTTCCGTCGCAAGCTCGCCGAGGACGGCAACTCCGAGGAGGCGATCGCCAGGATCACCACACCGATCGGACTAACTGAATTGACCGGCAAGGAGCCTGCCACCATCGCGGTCAGCGTGGCCGCGTGGCTGCTCCAACTGTTCACTGCCGAGCGTCGCCCCACGCCGGCCCACCGTGAGGCGAAAGCATGACGATCTACCGAGGCACGTTCCTCGACACCCCGGACAACCCGTTCAGCGGCGGCAGCCTGCGCGTCGACACCGACGCCGCCCTGCTGGTCAGGGACGGCCTGATCGTTGCCCGAGGCACCTTCAGCGACGTACGGCAGGCGCACCCGGCCGAGGACATCGTCGACCTGTCCGGCGGCCTGGTGCTGCCCGGGTTCGTCGACACCCACGTGCACTTCCCGCAGATCCGCGCGGTCGGCGGGCTCGGCCTGCCGCTGATGGAGTGGCTCGACCGCTACGCGCTGCCGGAAGAGGCTCGCATGGCTGACGTCGGCTACGCAGCAGGGGTCGCAGCCGAATTCGTCCGCGGCCTCGCGGCGGCGGGCACCACCAGCGCGCTGGTGTTCGGGGCTCACTACGCCGACGCGGTGGACGAGCTGTTCTCCGCCGCCTCCGGGGTCGGTCTGCGGATCACCAGCGGTCTGGTCGTCAGCGACCGGCTGCTCCGGGAGGACCTGCTCACGACACCGGAGCGTGCGTACGCCGAGTCGCATGCCCTGGCGAAGCGCTGGCACGGCGTCGGCCGCAATCGGTACGCCGTCACACCACGCTTCTCCCTCTCGTGCACCGACGAACTCCTCGCGACCTGTCGCACTGTGCTGGACGAGATCCCGGGCTCGCTCTTCACCTCGCACGTCAACGAGAACGAGGCGGAGATCGCCACGGTGGCCGAGTTGTTCGGCGGCAGCGACTACGTGAGCACGTACGAGAAGCACGGACTGGTCAATCGGCGAAGCGTGCTCGCGCACAACGTGCACCCGACCGACGTGGAACTCAAGATGCTCGCCGAGGGCGGTGCAGCCGTAGCCCACTGCCCGACGAGCAACGCCGCGCTCGGCAGCGGGTTGTTCCCACTCTCACGGCACCTCCAGTACGGCGTACGCGTCGCCCTGGGGTCGGACGTCGGCGCCGGCACGGGCTTCTCGCTGCTGAAGGAAGGCCTGCAGGCGTACTTCTGCCAGCAACTGATCGGCGACCAAGGCTGTGCGCTCAGCGCCGCCCACCTCCTCTACTTGGCGACTGCGGCCGGCGCTGATGCGCTCGGGCTCCCCGAGGTCGGCGACCTCAGCGTCGGCAAACGCTTCGACGCCCAACTCCTCCGCCCCGCCGACGGCTCGCCGCTGGCAGTAGGCGTAGAACACGCCGACGACGCCGAAGAAGCCCTGGCCCGAATCTTCACCCTAGGCACCCCGGCGGATGTCCACGCCGTCTGGATCGACGGCCAACTCCTGTGAACCCCCCTCGCAGCGGACCACACGCGCTCCTGCATCGCGTGCCCGCCCAGCAGCCCCACCCACCCTCTGACGCGGCTTCTCGCCGCTGACCTAGCGGGCGCACGTCCGCTCGAGATGCCGCGGTCATCGGGCCCGCGTGGTCGCCACCTCGCCACGATGTGCCTCGGGTGACCTCCCGCTAGTCGACGTCGAGTCGTCGATTCTGGCAGGTGGTCTCGGCTTGGGTTCAGGGGGTGATTGCAACACCTGTCGGTTGAAGGGGTGTTGTGATGGGTGCTCGGGTTGGTCGTCCGCGGTTGCCGGTGGAGTTGGAGTACCGGTTTTGGGATGGGGTGCGTGGGGGGCTGGGTGTCGAGGGGGCTGCGGCTGTGGTCGGTGTGTCGTGCACGCAGGCGCACAGGTGGGTCCGTCACCGTGGCGGGGTGATGCCATCGGTGACGGCGGGCCGGCGGGCACGATCGTTGAGCTTTGCCGAGCGTGAGGAGATCGCGCTGCTCAATGCCGCGGGGTTCGGAGTGCGGGAGATCGCGGGCCAGTTGGGGCGGGATCCGGGCACGATCAGCCGTGAACTGCGGCGGGTGCCACGCGATTCGAGTGATCCGCGTCGTCGGGTGTATCGGGCGTCCACGGCCCAGGAAGACGCCGATGTGAAGGCGCGCCGGCCCAAGGATGCGAAACTGGCGACGAATCTGGTGCTGCGCCGCGAGGTCCAGGCGCGGCTGAAGGCGAATCACAGTCCCGAGCAGATCGCGGCCCGGCTACGGGAAGACTTCCCCGACGATCCGGAGATGTGGGTGTCACACGAGACGATCTATCAGGCGCTGTACGTGCAGGGCCGCGGCGCGTTGAAGCGCGAGCTGACCAGGCATCTTCGGACCGGCCGGGCGCTGCGGAAACCGCGCCGGGCCGAGGGTGAGCGGCGGGAACGAATCGCGGGCATGGTCAACATCGCCGACCGTCCCAAGCAGGTCGAGGACCGCGCGGTGCCGGGTGACTGGGAAGGCGACCTGATCCTCGGCTCGACCGAGTCGGCCTCGGCGATCGGCACCCTGGTCGAGCGCGCCACCGGATTCGTCCTGCTGTTGCACCTGCGTGACAACCACACCGCCGACACCGTGGCCGACGCGATGATCCACAAGATGAGCCAACTGCCCGAGCAGCTGCGCCGCAGCCTCACCTGGGACCAGGGCCTGGAGATGGCCGGCCACCTCCGGATCGCCGAGGCCACCGGGCTGGACATCTACTTCTGCGACCCGCACTCACCCTGGCAGCGCGGTTCGAACGAGAACACCAACGGCCTCCTGCGCCAGTACTTCCCCAAAGGCACCAACCTGTCGAAGTGGGGCCCCGGCTACCTCGACAAAGTCGCCACCGAACTCAACAACCGACCCCGCAAACGACTCGGCTGGCGCACGCCCGCCGAAGCCCTCACCAAACTACTATCCGAACAAGCAAATCCACCCGGTGTTGCAACCACCGCATGAATCCGCCCGGCGTGTCCCGAACCGAAATCGACGACTCGGTGGCGCCTTTTCTGCGCTAGCTGGTGGAGGAGATCGGGGCCGCTAGAAGCGGTCGAGGCGGCAGCCTGCCAGCGCGGGCTCGACGGTGCCGTCGACCAGCTCCCGTGCGATCAGTCGGCCCACGGTTGGGGCGAGCGTGATTGCCGCGTGCATCACCGCCAGGTACAGGCCAGGAACCTCGGCGACCGGGCCGACGATGGGCTCGCCGTCGGCCGGCATCGGGCGTGCGCCGACCCGGGCGCTGAGCAGCTCGACGCTCGCGGCGCCGCGGAAGGTGGACCGGATGGCGGCCAGAGTCAGTTCCGGCGAATCTGCAGCGGCGATGATCCGGTCCGTGGCGACCTGCCGAAGATCGAAGTCCTGAGTGTTGACTACCGTGCGGACCAGACCGGCCGGGGCGCGGAAGCGGAAGAGTGTCGCCGGCGACGGGTCGACCGGGACACGTATGCCCAGCGGCGCGGCCAGCGCGGCCGTTGCCACTCCGGCCGCGAGCACCACAGTCGCGCCAGACAGGGGCCCTGCGGCCGTCTCGACCCCGACGATCCGACCCGCGGCGTCTCGGCGGACAGCGGTGACCGGGACGTCCGGATGTACTTGTGCGCCGTGGTCACGGGCGCCCGCGATCAGCCGCTCGGTCACGCCCACCGGGTCGACGGCGCCTTCGCCGGGTGCCCAGACGGCCCAGTCCGGGGGCTGCCGCAGGTTGGGTTCAAGCGTCGCCGCGGTGGCCGCGTCGACGATCTTCTGCCCGGGCCCGGCTTCCGGCGCGCTGTCCCCCGCGCGCCACGACAGTGATCCGGACCAGGTCACGGGAAGTCCCGGCAGCTCCGCCTGGAGCCGACGGTACTCGTCTGTCGCCGCCACCCGCAGCCCGGCGGAGGGACCGGTGAGCAACCTTGACGCTGCGATCCAGGCGAAGGAGTCCACCGTCACCCCGGCCCCCGGCCGCCCGGCGTCGAGAAGGGTCACGGCAGCGCCCGGCCCTGGCGGCGTGATAGGCCACCGACGCGCCAACGACACCGGCGCCGACAACCACGACATCCCTGCTCGATGACAGGCTCGACATTCTGACGAGGCTATCGTCCGCCGACACTCCGCACCCGGAATTTCCGCCCCAGCTCAGAGACGGCAACGGAAGTGCAGCTGAGGAACAACAAGCGGATCAGCGAGAGACGATCAGGCAGATCAGCCAGCAATTCCCCCAAACGCCTGGGCCGTGGTGAATGCCGTCGAGGTGTTCTTCAGAATCATCACCCGGCAAACGACCCACCGACGATCAGTCGGCCTCGCGGCGCCGCGGCGAGCTCAGCGGGACGCATCGGCGATGGTGGCGCTCAGCTCCGCGACGGCGTCGGGCACGTCGTTGGTGGCGACGCCTCCGAACCCGACCACGAGTCCGGGCCTTGGCTCCGTGAAGTGGTAGGTCCGCCGAAGCGAGACGATGCGTATGTTGCGGCGGTTGGCGGCAGCCTGGAGCAGCTCATCGGGCGGCAGGTCGGGATTCAGCAGGGTGATGTGCAGCCCGGCGCGGGCGGGGGCCGCCATCCGGAATCCGGCCGGCAGTGTCTGGTCGAGTGCGCTCGACATTCGTTGGTACCGCTCGGCGTACGCCCTGCGCGCCCGCCGCAGGTGGCGGTCCAGATGTCCCTCGGTGATCAGCGCTGCCAGTCCCGACTGGGTCACCTCGGGTGGACACCAGTCCGAAAGCTGTCGGACGGCGCAGAGGGCAGCGATCAGCGAGGGCGGCGCCACGAGGAAGCCGAGGCGTAGCGCCGGCGAGAGGGACTTGCTGAACGTACCGACGTAGATCACTCGGCCGTCGGTGTCCAGGCGCTGGAGCGGCTCGAGCGGGCGAGGTGTCCGCCGCAGCTCACTGTCGTAGTCGTCCTCGATGATCGCGGCCGACGCATGGGTCGCCCAGCGCAGCAGTTCGAGTCGGCGCGACTGCGCCATCACCGGACCCAGCGGGTACTGGTGCGACGGGGTCACGTAGACCAGACGCGCTCGTGGCGGAATCGCTTCGACGACGATCCCGTGCTCGTCGACCGGGACGCCGACAACCCGGAATCCGAGGCTACGCAGCAACGCGACCACCGGCCGGTAGCCAGGCTCCTCGACGGCGACGACGGATCCAGGGTCCACCAGTACGCGCGCCACTAGGTCGACCGCGTGTCCAGCACCAGAAGTGACGATGATGTCGTCGGGTGTGGCGATGGCCCCACGTGAGCGGGTCACCCAGCTAGCCAGTGCCTCGCGCAGCGCACGGCTTCCCGCAGGTTCCCCGTACTGGCGCGGAGGATGGGCTAGGCCGCGAACCAGGCACCGGCGCCAAACGGTCGTCGGGAACAGCGACTGGTCGACGCTGCCCGGTCTCAGGTCGAATCGGCCCGAGTCGGTAGGACGCGGGTCGAGCGGAGTCACCGCCGCGGCGCGGGCGGTGGGTGTGAGCGCAGAGGCCGGGCGTCGGCGCCGGACCGGCATCGGAACTGCGCTGACTACGGTTCCACCCCCGGCACGGCCTTCGGCATAACCCTCGGCCACCAATCGGTCATAGGCCTCGGTGACCGTCGAGCGCGACACTCGAAGATCGGCTGCGACGCTCCGCGTCGCGCCCAACCGGTCGCCTGGAGCCAACTGCCCTTCCACGATCGCGCCCCGAAGTTGCTCGTACAGCTGCACGCTCAGTGGCCGAACATCGTTCGGATCCAGGAACAGCTCCACGAAACGAACATACTTGGACTGATCAGACTGGGCCAACTTGGACGTGGCTGAGCCGTCCATTCCGACCGTAGCGTAGGCGGCATGCTGTCATCTTCGGCCCGATATGTCCCCCTCCTGGCCGGGGCGCACGACTGGCGCACGGCCTCACGGCACCCCACCGAGGAAGGCGAAACGCTCTACCAGAGTTGCCGCTGCGGATCGTGGCGAATCCTGGTCATCAGGCAGGAAACGTGGCGGTCCTCCGCGGAGCCCTGCACCGAAGTATCGGCTCCCGGAACGGGCGGCTCGGGGATGGCCGCACCGCAAGGAATGGGCCACCCCGGCCTGTTTCGGACCGCACGGGATCTCCCTTCCAACGCCGCGGGCAAGGACGAACGAGGGCGTACGCCGCCTGCTGCTCGCTGACTCAGTAACGGAGAAATCTATGGCGCAGACGCAACTCGACCCCTCTCACGTAATGCAGGTGGGCATGGGGTTCTGGCCGTCGAAGACGCTCCTCTCGGCGGTCGAGCTCGAACTCTTCACAGAGCTCAGCGACGACGCGATGACCGCCGAGGCGATCCGCGACGCGCTTGGCCTACATCCGCGCGGGATTCACGACTTCCTCGACGCGCTCGTCGCGCTCGGGTTCCTCGAACGCGACGGGGAAGGAAGCGAAGGCCGCTACTGCAACACGGTGGAGACCGCGGCCTTCCTCGACAAGCGAAGCCCCACGTACATAGGCGGCATCCTCGAGATGTCGAATGCACGGCTCTACGGCTTCTGGGGCGACCTGACACAGGCGCTCAAGACGGGCAAGCCGCAGAACGAGGTGAAACACACTGGCAAGCCGGTGTTCGAGGAGCTCTACAGCGACCCGGCGCGACTCGAGCAGTTCATGGACGGGATGACGGGCATATCGCTCGGCAACTTCCACGCGCTCGCCGAGACGTTCGACTTTTCACGCTATGAGACTGTCTGCGACGCAGGCGGCGCAACCGGGCAACTGTGCGCCGTGCTCGCCAGCCACCACCCACACCTGCGCTTGACGACCTTCGACCTGCCGGTCGTAGCGCCGATCGCCGAGCGGTCGGTCGCTGCGGCCGGCCTGGACGACCGCATCAGCGTCGCCTCCGGTGACTTCTTTGCCGACCCGCTCCCGAAGGCGGACGTGATTACGATGGGCCTGATCCTCCACGACTGGAACCTTGAGCGGAAACTGCACCTGATCCGGGCGGCCTACGAGGCGCTCCCCGACGGCGGCGCCTACATAGTCATCGAGAACCTGATCGACGACGCCCGGCGCGAGAACGCATTCGGGCTGATGATGTCGCTCAACATGCTGATTGAGTTCGGTGATGCGTTCGACTTCAGCGGCGCCGATTTCGCCGGGTGGTGCCGCGAGGCAGGCTTCCGCGAGGTTGAGGTTCTGCCCCTCACCGGTCCTGCGAGCGCAGCGATCGCCTACAAGTAGTGCACGCTCGGCGACCGACTGCTGAGGTGGCGACATGGCGGCAGCTGCCGGGCGAGTGTGCGACGCAGAGCGCGCGTAGCTGGCTGCGAGGGTGCTCAGCCGGCCTTGGAGAGTAGGTGTTTCTGGACTTTTGCGACCTGGAGCGCCAGGTCCGGCTCGTCGACGGTGATTACGGTGTCGTGTTCGACTACTGGGCGGCCGTTGATCAGGAGGAGGTCGAGTGGGGGCGGCGTACCGAGGACCAACGCGGCTACCGGGTCGGCGATGCCGGCGTGGGCGAGGGTGTCGAGGCGCCAGAGGGCCAGGTCGGCGAGTTTGCCTACTTCCAGGGAGCCGATCTCGTTCTCGCGGCCGAGGATGCGGGCGCCGTCGAGGGTCGCCATCTCCAAAGCGGCACGGACGTCCATCGCCTCTGGCCCACCGCGTGCACGGGCGAACAGCAGCGCATGACGCATCTCTTCGATGAGACTGCCGGCTTCGTTGCTCGCGGCACCATCCACGCCAAGCCCGACCGGGCTGCCGGCCGCCCGCAGATCAGCGGCACGCGCGATCCCGGCACCCAGACGAGCATTCGAGCTCGGGCAATGTGCAACACCGGTGCTCGACGAGCCCAGTCGCGCGATCTCGGAGTCGGAGAAGTGGATGCCGTGCGCGAACCACACGTCGGAGCCGGTCCAGCCGAGTTCAGCGGCGTACTCCAACGGAGTGGAGCCGAAGTGTTCAAGGCAGTAGTCGGACTCGTCGGTGGTCTCGGCGAGGTGGGTGTGCATCCGGACGCCCTTGCGGCGGGCGAGTACGGCGGCGTCGCGCATGAGGTCGCCGGTCACGGTGAACGGTGAGCAGGGTGCGACCACGAGCTGCAGCATCGAATCCCGGCTCGGGTCGTGCCAGCGGTTGATCGCGGCTTCGGTCGCGGCCAGGATCTCGTCGCGATCCTCGACCACCGAGTCCGGCGGGAGCCCGCCGTCCTTCTGGCTGAGATCCATCGAGCCGCGCGCCGGGTGGAACCGCATCCCGACCTGCGCGGCGGCAAGGATCTCCGCCGCGAGCAGATCCTTGCTGTCCCGAGGGAAGACGTAGTGGTGGTCGGCCGCAGTGGTGCAGCCGGTACGCGCGAGCCGGGCGAGCGCGGCCTGTGCGGCCACGTGGACCGACTCGTCGTCGATGCCCGCCCACACCGGGTAGAGCGTGGTCAGCCACTGGAACAGGGTCGCGTCGGCGGCGAGGCCGCGAGTCACCCACTGATAGAGGTGTTGGTGGGTGTTCACGAACCCCGGCGTCAGCAGACACCCGCGTCCGTCGATCACCCGCGCACCGTCGTACGCAGGGGCGGGACCGGCACCCACGGCGACGATGCGGTTGCCCTCAGCAACGATATGGCCGGTGAACTCACGACGGGTGCGGTCGAGGGTGACCACGGCCGCCCCGTCGATGACGATCGGCGTTGTGTTCATTGGGTCAGTCAACTCGGCCACCCCGGGCGCCGTCTCCGGCAGCGACCACGAACTTCACCCGGGCCGCCGCCAGGAAGTTGGAGGTTCCTACACGAAGCCGGGTACGGCGTGCCACGCGCTCCCCGGGTCGGACGCGTCGTCGCGGACGACGGTCGCCTCGATCAGGCCGTACGGGCGATCCGCGGCGATGAACACCTCGTTCGGGTTCTCCAGGCCGAACGGGCTCAGGTCGACCAGGAAGTGGTGCTTGTTCGGCGCCGAGAACTTGATCTCCGCGACCTCCGGGTGCCGCTCGAGCACCGCCTCACCCATCCCGTACAGGGTTTGCTGCAGCGCGAGGCTGTGGATCTTGGCGAACTGCTCCAGCAGCAGCGTCTTGATCTCGTCGTACGACTTGTCCCAGTCGACATCGGTGTGGTCGTAGCGCCAGCGGGCGACCAGCGATGTCGCGAGGATGCGGTCGTTCGTCTCCGGCAGTGTCGTGTAGTTGTCCTTCAGGAAGCCGTGGAACTCCGACCCGGTGGACTTCAGCACGGTCAGGTCGCGGATGCCGGAGACGACGTACGACGTCCGCTCGTCGCCACGGCCCTCGACGTTGACGACCGTCGTACGAATGCCGCTGCCGGCCCGCACGAACGAGTGGTCGTGACCCTCACCGTCGACCGGGATCCGCTCCCAGGTGTACTCCTCGACCTCGATCCTGGCGCCCTCGGCGGCCGGTGCGGAGTCGATGAAGTGACCGCCGAGCGTCAGCGCATAGTCCTCGAGTGCGCCGACCCCTTTCTCCTTGGCGAAGGCGAACGCGGTGTTCTTCTGGGTGTCGGTCGGCAGGACCTCACCCTGGTCGCCGGTGGTGTGCGCGTCCTCGAAGTGGCCGCGCAGGGCGGACGAGACGTTCAGGTCGCGGATCTGGTGGCGCGGCGAGTCACGGTAGATGCGAACGACCCGGCTCTCGGCCTTGCCGTACTGGTTGGCGCCCAGGTGGATGGCCATGGGTCAGCTCCCTCGATAGGTGGAATAGGCGAACGGACTGAGCAGCAGCGGGACGTGGTGGTGCCGCTCGTCGGTGATCGTGAAGGTCACGGTGACCTCGGGAAAGAACATGCTCTGGCCGGACGACTCCGCATAGGCGGCGACGTCGAACCACAGCTGATACCTGCCGGGCGCGAGCCCCGGTTCGAAGTCGGTGATCCGCCCGTCGGCGTCCGTCGTACCGGATCCGATGAGTACGTTGTCCCGACCGTCGGTGATCCGGGAAAGGCGAACCGGCACACCAAGAGCGGGCTGCCCGAGTCCGGTGTCGAGGACATGCGTGCTGACTGAGCTCATGAGACAACAACCTTTGCCAGTCGGAGGAGTGCGATCTTCCGGAGTTCTTCCTGTACGACGGCCGCCTCGGCGGACTCGTCGTGGGTCAGCCGTTGGCGCAGGCTCGTCAGCATCTCCTGCGCCGACAGACCGGTCGCGCAGATCAGGAACACGCGGCCGAACCGCTCCTCGTACTCCCGATTGCCGGCCGCGAGCGCCGCGCGGACGTCGGGATCGTCGCCGACCCCGGACTGCTCGTTGCGCGACCAGGCAGCCTCGGTGCCGGCGCCGGCTGCCCGGTCGCCGATGCGCGGATGGGCGGCCAGGGCCCGCTCGACTTCACTGGCGTCGAACTCTCGCACTGCCTTGTCCGCTACCTGGGTCAGCGCCTCGAGGTCGCCGTACGGGCGGCCGGCCAGGATGCCGTCGACCCAGCGGGGGACGTCGCAGCAGGCCGCCAGCAGCGGGCGCAGCCGGTCGTCCGGAGCGGAGTTGAACTCCTGCAGATCCACGGTCACACCTTCTCGAATCACGAAATCAAATTTCCGTATGACGAGAGTGGCACGCGCTCAGCTAGTGCGTCAACAGTTTGTTGAATTTCTCAGTCGCGCGCCCTGTTCAGGTAGTTGTAGACGGTGAAGCGGGTGACGCCGAGGGCCTCCGCCACGATCTCCGCCGACTTGCGGTACTCGAACGCTCCCTTGGCCTCGAGCAGCAGGACAGCCCGCTGCTTGTCGCCCCGTGACAACCCACTCAACGGCCCGCCGAGTTCGGCGGCAACC
This sequence comes from uncultured Actinomycetota bacterium, assembly GCA_963748245.1. Classification (GTDB taxonomy): domain Bacteria; phylum Actinomycetota; class Actinomycetes; order Propionibacteriales; family Kribbellaceae; genus Kribbella. The sequence goes on from CAVVIA010000002.1 coordinate 580,806, forward strand.
TCCGCGAGCAGCGCACTCACCCCGGTGCCACCGCTGCGCGGCAGTTTGACCCCGTCGCGCCGTACCTGCAGGGTCACTTGGCTTGCGCCGTTAGCGAAGGCGGCCTCCAGTACGCCGCTCAGCGCCGGCAGCAACTGGTCCTGTTCACCGCGGACCGACGTACCCAACGGGCCGAACTCGCAGTCGAGCCCGGCCTCCTGAGCAGCTTGGAATGCCTCGGTGGCATGGGCGGGCGGCTGTCCCTCGACGTCGAAGGGCTCGGTGGTGAACTCCGCTACGAGTCGCATGTCGCGAGGCTAGCCGGACGCGGTCACGACCGCACTGGTCGCCGAGCCAACTTCGCCAGTCCCACGGTGTCCACACCGATCAGCTTGTCGACCTCGGCCGGATCGACCGCGCCACACTCCAGCCCGCGCAGCACGTAGCCCGCGAGCGCCGCGGCCGTCGCGGGCTCGTCCAGGTAGCCGGAGTTACCGCCGCCGACGTACGCGCGCAGCCGGGCACCGGCGGTCTCCAGACCTTCACGGTAGAAGAGGTACGTCGCGGCGTACCGCGTCGGGAGCTGCGCCGGATGCATGTCCCAGCCCTGATAGATGCCGCGGGCAAGCGATCGTCGGACCAGACCGAAGTGCAGTCGCCAGGCGGCGTGCACGGCCTCGCGATCGCCGACCGGCAGCACGTTCGTGGAGCCGTCGGAGACGAACACGCCGGTACTCGCCGCGGCCAGCTGCATGACGTCCTTGGCGTGATCGGCGACCGGATGATCCATGCTCTGGTACGCCGCTGCGACCCCGAGCGAAGCCGAGTAGTCGTAGGTGCCGTAATGCAGACCCGTGACGCGACCGCCACCGGCGTGAATCATCCGCGCGACCAGCGCGCTGCCGTCGGGGCCGAGGATCGCCTGCGGTGTCTCGATCTGGATCTCGAACTTCAGCGACCCAGCCGGAAGCCCGTGCACCTTCTCCATCGTCGTCAGCACGAGCAGCATCGCCTCGACCTGCTCGACCGAGGTGACCTTCGGGAGGGTGATCACGAAGCCGTCGGTCAGCGCACCGGCGAACTCGCGCATGAAGAGGTCGAGGGTACGCAGGCCACGTCGGCGGCTCGGCGCTTCGAGGGACTTGATCCGGAGGCCGTGGTACGGCGCCGCCGCGCCATCGCCAACGGTCTTCGCCAGTGCACGCGCCGCGTCGACAGCTGCGGCGTCCTCCTGCTCGTCGGGCCTGGTGCCGTAGCCGTCCTCGAAGTCGATGCGCAGATCCTCGATCGGCTCACGCTCGAGTTTCGCCCGGACCCGCTGGATCAGGTCGGCGCCTGGGGGCAGGTCCAGCGCGGCCGCCAGGTCGCCGCTCAGGTCGGCCGTCTTGGCCGCCTCGGCCCACTCGGTGACCGTGCCGGCGTGGAACCGGTCGGCGGGCACGTAGACCGTGTGCACAGGTTGGCGGACGCCGCGATCACCTGGGTACAACGCGGCCAGCTCCGCATCGGCCGCAGCGAGCAACCGATCCAGTTCGCCGGCGAGATCGTCCACGTGAGTCATCAGAGCACACCTCGTTCACCTTGACGGCAGTTTCCGTATCGCGGATAGTAATATCTACTTCGCGGAAGAAGCAATGTCCGCTATCTGTCGCTAGACTTCCGTGATGCGGAAAGTGGGTGTGTGGTGACGGAGAAGACCGAGGGCAAGGGCCGCTCCGGCAGCGTTCAGTCGATCGAGCGGGCCTTCGGGCTGCTCGAGACGATGGCCGACGCGGGCGGGATGATGGGCCTGTCCCAGCTGGCCACGGCCTCGGGTCTGCCGCTGCCGACGATCCACCGGCTGGTCCGCACCCTGGTCGATCTCGGCTACCTGCGCCAGGAGCCGTCCCGGCAGTACGTTCTCGGTCCGCGGCTGATCCGGCTCGGCGAGAGCTCCTCGCACATGCTGAGCGTCTGGGCCCGCCCGCACCTGACCCGATTGGTCGACGAGCTCGGCGAATCGGCCAACATGGCGATGCTCGACGGCGACCAGATCGTGTACCTGGCGCAGGTCCAGTCCCGGCACTCGATGCGGATGTTCACCGAGGTGGGCCGCCGGGTGCTGCCGCACTGCACCGCCGTCGGCAAGGCGATCCTCGCGCAACTGCCGGAGGCCGAGGTGCGCGAGCTGCTGCACCGCACCGGGATGCCGAAGCACACCGACAACACCATCACCGACCCGGACGCGTTCACGGCGCAGCTGCGTAACGCCGAGGAACACGGCTACGCCACGGACGAGGGTGAGCAGGAGCTCGGCGTCCGTTGTGTCGCCGTCGCGGTGCCCGACGCACCGTCCCGGCTGGCGATCTCGATCTCCGGGCCGGCCGGCCGGATGTCAGAGGAACTCGTCGAACGCGCGGTCCCGCTGCTCACCCAGGCCGGCAAGGCCTTCTCGGAGGATCTGCGTTAACCCAGCTTGCGCAGCAGCGGGAGGACGTCCTCGGTGAACTGGGTCAGGAAACGCTCCTGGTCGTTGCCCGGGACCGTGGACGACGAAGTGGTTGAAGCCGGCATCGAGGTAGGGCCGGAGCTGCTTGACGACCTCTTCCGGGTCGGACGCGACGATCCAGCGCTTCGCGACCTGCTCGATCGGCAGTTCGTCCGCGAGCTGCTCCATCTCGGTCGCGCTCGTCACGCTGTGCTTCTGCTCCGGCGTCAGCGACAGCGGCGCCCAGAACCGGGTGTTCTCCAGTGCCTGCGCGGGGTCGCGGTCGTAGGAGACCTTGACCTCGAGCATCCGGTCCAGGTCCTCGAACTTCTTGCCGGCCTTCTCCGCGCCTTCCTTGACCGCCGGGATCAGCTTCTCGGTGTAGAGGTCCATGCCCTTGCCGGACGTCGCGATGAAGCCGTCACCCGCGCGACCGGCGTACCTGGCCACCAGCGGTCCGCCGGCGGCGACGTACACCTTGAGCGGGGTCTCCGGCCGGTCGTAGATGAACGCGTCGACTGTCGGGTAGTACGGGCCCTCGGAGCTGACGCCCTCCTTGGTCCACAGGTCGCGGATCAGCTGCACCGACTCCCGGAGCCGGGCGAACCGCTCTTTGAACTCGGGCCACTCCCGCCCGGAGACGGCGATCTCGTTCAGCGCCTCACCGGTGCCGACTCCGAGCATCACCCGATCCGGGTAGAGCACGCCCAGGGTGGCGAACGCCTGCGCGATCACCGCCGGGTTGTACCGGAACGTCGGCGTCAGCACCGACGTCCCCAGCAGCACCCGGTTGGTCCGCTCACCGACCGCCGCCAGCCAGGCGAGCGCGAACGGCGCGTGGCCGCCCTCGTGCCGCCACGGCAGGAAATGGTCCGACACGGTCACACTGTCGAGCCCGAGCTCCTCGGCCCGGACGGAGTACTCCACCAGGTCCCGCGGCCCGAACTGCTCCGCCGACGCTTTGTACCCGACTCGAATGCTCACCCTCTGCTCCCGTCCATCCTCTGCTTCGTTCCTCACAGACAACCCCATCCTCCCAGCGGTTATGCCCCCGGGGGACCGAACGACAGGAGGTGTCCCGCGTCGGCGGCGCCGCGCAGGCGTACGGTCCACCCGAAACCGCGCACAGGACCCCACACCTCCTGTCGTTAGGTCCTGCTTGACGATGGCAATCGCAGTCCGGAAAGATGTGGGCCCGGCGTGACCTGCGCCCCACCTCTGTTGACCGGCCCCAGCTCGGTCTCGTTGCAAGAGGCAAAGGGACTTCTTGTCTCGGGTCGCTCGTCCTGGTCAGCCGCCTCGACGGGATCGCTGGGGGATCGCGTGCGAGTGCGTGGAAGGCCAGATGACAGCGCACAGGAACTTCAAGCGACGGGTTCGAGCCCGCGCCGCCAAAACGGGCGAGTCCTATACGGCTGCCCTCCGGCACTTCCGTCCGACCCAGAGTCAGACTCTGACAGGAGAAGACATGCCGGAAAACACCCTGCGAATCGCCGCCGCCCAGTCGACCGTTCGCGAAGACCCGACCGATGCCGCCGCGCTGCGTGACAGCGGCGCGGAGGTCCGCCGACTGATGCAGCAGGCCGCCGACGCGGGTGCGCGCCTGGTGCACTTCACCGAGGGCGCGATCTGCTTCCCCAGCAAGCGCGTGATGTCCGAGCTCGGCCCGGACGAGATCGGCCCGTCGGACTGGAGCAAGGCCGAGTGGGCGGTGCTCCAGGACGAACTGGACCGGATCGCCGCGCTCTCGCGTGAGCTGGGGATCTGGACGGTGATTCCCTCGCTGCACCAACAGCCGGCGGACCGTCCGCACAACAGCATGTACGTCGTGTCCGACCAGGGCAAAGTGGTCACGCGGTACGACGAACGCACGCTGTCGACCACGAAGATCACCTGGATGTACACCCCGGGCAAGGAGCCGGTGACCTTCGAGGTCGACGGGTACCGGTTCGGCCTCGCGCTCGGGCTGGACGTGCTCTTCCCGGAATTGTTCACCGAGTACGACCGGCTCGACGTCGACGGCGTTCTGGTGTCGTACTCGACCGCCGGCGTCTCGGGGCACGAGCACATCGAGGTCCAGGCCCGCGGCACCGCCGTGAACAACACCTACTGGATCAGCCTGGCCGTGCCGGCGAATCCGGACGGCGGCCTGGAGTCGGGTGTGATCGATCCGCGCGGCAAGCTGGTGGCCGCCGGCCCGGCGGACAAGACGCCGGGGATCGCGGTGACCGATCTGCACCATGCGGACGTGACCACGATCGGCCGGGAGTTCCGGAGCCGGACCCGGGAACGCATCAGCTCCTGAGGCCTCACACGTCCGGGTGCGGATCCGTTCCATCGGTATGAACAGGCACGCGATCGTCAGCACCCGGATCGGTGACCTCACCCTGGTCGCCTCCGGCAACGCATTGGCCGGCGTCTACTTCCCGCACCACTGGGTGAAGCCGACGCCGGAAACGCTCGGTGACCGGGTCGCAGCCGGCGACCCGGTCATCGCCGAGGCGAGCCGTCAGCTGGACGAGTTCCTGGCCGGCGAACGGACCTCCTTCGACCTCCCGACCGTCCTCCGCGGCGACGCGTTCCAGCGCCGCGTGTGGTCGCACCTCGAGGAGATCCCGTACGGCGGCACAACGTCGTACGGCGAGATCGCGGCACGTCTCGGCGACACCGCGCAGGCAGTAGGCAAGGCGGTCGGCCAGAACCCGCTGTCGATCGTCGTCCCCTGTCACCGCGTACTCGGGAAGAACGGATCGTTGACCGGCTACGCGGGCGGGCTCAAGCGGAAGCAGTTCCTGCTCGACCTGGAGGAACCGGCTGAGATCAAGGCCGCCCGACTGTTCTGATCCGGCTCAGGACGACGTGATCTCCAGGCGGCGGGCCAGGGCTTCCGCGTCGAAGGGGGCCCGGACTTTCGCGTCGTTGTCGAAGTAGATGAAGGATGGCTGGCTCCAGGCGCGGATCTTCGCGGCCCAACGGTCGAGGGCCTCGTCGTCGTACCCGCTGACGTAGAGCTCGTCGGCGCCGTGCAGCCGGACGTAGGCGAAGTCGGAGGTGACGTCGTCGAACATCGGCCATTTGCCGGCGGTGTCGGCGCAGACGAGTGCGATGTCGTGCTCACGGAGCAGCTCGACGAACTCCTTGTTCTCGAAGCTGGAATGGCGGACCTCGATCGCATACCTGAGCGGAAGGTCGACCGCGCACTCCAGCAACGCCCGGCCCTCCATCCGCTGGTCGTGGCCTTTGGCGATCTCCGCGGCCTCGGCGGTTGATCGTGGCAACAAGTCGAAGAAGGTCGCACACCGCTCGGCGTCGTACCCGAGCGTCGGCGGGAGCTGCCACAGCACCGGGCCGAGTTTGTTGCCTAGCGCAAGCACCCCGGAGGCGAAGAAGTTGGCCAGCGGCGCATCGACGTCGGCCAGCTTCTTCAGGTGCGTGACGAAGCGTGGACCCTTGACCGCGAAGACGAAGCCGTCCGGCGTCTCGTCGTACCAGCGCTGGTACGACGACGGGCGTTGGAGCGAGTAGAAGGAGCCGTTGAGCTCGATCGAGTTCAGCCGGTGCGAGGCGTACTCCAGCTCAGCCCGCTGCGGCAGCCCCTCGGGGTAATACACCTTCCGCCACGGCGGGTACCGCCACCCCGAGATCCCCACCCGATACTTGCCCTCCGGCCATCGCTCCACCCCTCGATTATGGTTGAGGCCGTGGTCGAGGCGCTGGTGATCGCCGGGGTGCTGGCCGGGCTGTGGGCTCTCAGCTGCGGACTGATGATGCTGTTCGCCCACCGGCTGCCGAACGGCCTACTCCGCCAGGTCGCCGAGTTCCTGCCGTCGTGTGTCACGGCCGCCCGGACGTTGCGGAAGCATCCCGACGTACCCAGACGGGCCAAGATCGCCCTGCTGATAGCGGTGCTCTGGGTCCTGTCACCCATCGACCTGCTTCCCGAGTTCCTCCCGGTCATCGGCCCGCTGGACGACGTCGTGGCGGTCGTCTTGTTGCTCCGGTACGCCGCTCGGTCCATCCCCCGCGACACGCTGCTGGCCGCCTGGCCCACTGACCCACAGCTCCTGCAACGCCTCCTCGGCCAACCGCGCTAACTGCCGACCAACGTGCTCGGGTTGGTCTTCGGCAAGTTCTTGTAATGATTGCAAGACCGTAACATGGGCCTGTGGATCCCCGGAAGCAACGGACGATGGAGGCGCTGGTCCGGGCCGGCCAGGAGATCTTCAGCGAGCGGTCCGTCGAGGACGTGACGGTCGAGGAGATCGCCGAGCGGGCCGGTGTGGCGGTGGGATCGATCTACAACCACTTCGGCTCGAAGGCCGGCCTGCAGGCGGCGGTGGTCGAGCACGCCCTCGACGCGGACCGGCACTACATGGATCGCGCGTACACCGCGGATCGGTCGCCGGTCGAGCAGATCTACGCGGCGGCCGAGCAGTACCTCGACTTCTACCTGGATCACCCGGACTACTTCCGGATGCTCGCGTTCCCCGGCCAGCCGGGCCAGTACCAGGCCGGCCAGGAGCTGTCGGAGCGGCTGGTCCGCGCGGTCGACGAGCAGAACCGGCGCCTGGTCGAGGCGCTGCGGCAGGGGATGGCATCCGGCGAACTCCGCGCCGTGGATCCCGAGGAGGTCGCGACGATTCTGTGGGCCGCGTGGAACGGCGTGATCAGTCTCGGCTGGCGACCGGACAGCCTCCGCCGTGACTCGGCCGAGCTCCGGGCCCTGCTCGCCACCGCAACCGAGATCGTCGCCAACGGCCTGCTCGTCCGCTGAGCCCTCCGTTTCGCCAGGGCTCGCGGTCCGGTGAAGCGCGCCGTGGCGTGTGGTACGAAGGTCAGCGTGTCCATCAGCGACAGTCTGCCGCCCGCGGACCCCGTCGACGCGCTCCTCGACGGCGGCCTGCGGATGCTCATCACGTCCATCGTCGACAACGCCGGCATCACCCGGGCCAAGTCGGTGCCGGCCCATCGGTTGCGGACGGCAACACGGGACGGGATCGGCCTGTCGCCGGTGTTCGCGGTGATGTGCACCGACGACGCGATCGCCTCGTCGCCGCTGGTGAACGGTCCGGTCGGCGACAACCGGCTGATGCCGGACCTTCGGTCGGTCGCGCCGCTCGGGCCCGACCAGACCGTGTACTGGGCGCCGGCCGACCAGCTGTCGCAGGACCATCAGCCGGTCGACATCTGCCAGCGTGCGGCGCTGCGGCGGCAGGAGGAGCGGGCGGTCGCGGCCGGGCTCGACGTGAAGCTCGGGTTCGAGCTCGAATTCACCGTGTTCACGGGCGATCCCGGCGATCCGAAGGTCGCCACGCTCGGTCCGGCATACGGCGTACTTGCGACGCTGAAGCTGGAAGACTTCGCGGTCGATCTGCTCGAGGCACTCGAGGCGGCCGGGGTGCCGGCCGAGCAGCTGCATCCCGAGTACGCGCAAGGCCAACTCGAGGTCGCGCTGCCGCCGGTGTCGCCGTTGGCTGCGGCTGATCAGTCCCAACTGGCACGGCTCGTCGTTCACCGCGTTGCCCGGCAGCACGAGCTGCTCGTGTCGTTCGCGCCGATCACGGTGGCCGGGTTCGTCGGCAACGGGGCGCACATCCACTTCTCCGCGACGTTGGACGGCGTACCGTTCGGGGACAACGGCGGTCCGTCGGAGCATGCGCGACACCTGATCGCGGGTGTGCTGGCCGAGCTGGACGGCCTGACCGGCGTACTCGCACCGAGTGTGGTCAGCGCCGATCGGCGGGTGCCCGGCAACTGGGCCGGCGCGTACGCGTGCTGGGGTCCGGAGAACCGCGAGGCCGCACTGCGGTACGTGCCGGGCAGCATCACCGGCCGGCCGGACTCGGCCAACTGCGAGATCAAGATCGGCGATCCGTCGGGCAACGCGTACCTGTCGGCCGCGGCCGTCCTCGCGAGCGCGCTGACCGGGCTCGAGCGGCGGGCGGTGCTGCCGGCCGGTTTGGATCGCGACCCGGCGACCTACTCGGAAGCGGAGCTCGCGAGCATGGGCGTTCGTCGGCTGCCGCTCACTCTGGCGGACGCGCTGGCGGCGCTGGAGCAGTCGAGCGTGATCCGGACCGCGCTCGGTGAGGCGATCGTCGACCCGTTCCTCGCCGTACGACGCCATGACGCGCAATCTCTCGGCTCCCTGTCGCTGGAGGACCGAGTCGGCGCGTTGCGCTGGCGCTACTAACTGGACGCCGGGATCACTTACGGTGATCCTCATGGCGTTAGCTGCGAAGGGAAGCAAGGGCGAGTCGTTCCTTGCGGTGGTTGTCGGCGGTGGAGCGGCGTTCGGCCTGGTGGTGATCACGTCGCGATCGTGGAAGGCGTGTCAGGTGGACGTCGCCGGCAGCGTTCCCAACGGCCTCACCCTGCTGTTCCTCGGCCTGCCGCTCGCCCTGATCGTGAATCTCGTCCTGTTCAATGTGGTCTTCCGGTACGCCGGTAAGGCCTTCCTGTTCTCGCTGATCGCCGCCTCCCTCGCGATCGCCATCGCCGACCTGGCCCTCTACTCGTGGCAAGGCACCCCGGCCGCCTCGCCCGGCGTCTGCCCAGGCAATGTCCCACCTTGGTGGCCGACGTGGATCCCGACCTGAAAGCACTCTGAAAGCTGAGTGCGGTTAGCTGGACGTCATGAGCGGACCGATCCGGCTGTACATGTCGATGTCCCTGGACGGCTTCATCGCCGGCCCCGACGACAAGCCCGGCCAGGAACTGGGGCGGAACGGCTTCCGCCTGTTCAACTGGCTCGACGACCGGATGAAGCCGGGGTGAACGGGCAGATCTACAGCGAGGCGATGGCGACCGGGGCAGTCATCGCGGGTCGCCGTACCTTCGAGCTGGCCGGCCGCTGGAACGGCGACCACCACGACGGCGTGCCGATCCACATCCTCACGCACCACATCGACCCCGAGGACAGCCCACCCGGCACCGCCAAGTTCTACACCGACGTCGACGCGCTCGCAGCCGACGCCCGAGCCGCCGCCGACGACCGCGCCATCCTCGTCCACGGCGCCGGCGCAGCCCAATCCCTCCTCGCCGCCCGCCACCTCGACGAACTGGAACTCCACGTCGTCCCCGTACTCCTCGGCACCGGCCGCCGCCTCTTCGACACCCACCCCGCCGAACTGGAACTCGTCCGCGCCCTGGAAGGCCGAGACGCCACCCACCTCCGCTACAAAGTCCTGAAGTCCTGACCTAGCGGCGGCCGCCGAATTCCCAGGGATGGGCTTCGGGAGCGCCCGGGAGAAGGAGGGCGGCGGCCTCGGCGGTGGGGGCTTCCAGGAGGGCGGCTTGGCCTGTTGGGGTTTGGCCGTCTGGGGTGAAGAGGTCGCCGTAGACGATGAAGTGAGGTGATGGGGTGGCGGGGGTGGTGTCGGTGGTGACGACCAGGTAGCGGTTGTAGGTGTCGACCGCGTTGGTGAAGTCCCACATGGTGCGGCCTGAGTCGGTTGTGGAAGCGGTAGATGTCGACGGATTCGAAAGCGCCGGCGCGGTAGTACGGCTCGTCGAAGGCGAACGCGCGTACGGCGTCCTCGTCCGGCAGTTCCACGATGTGCAGACTGCCCGTCGTCTCCGCATCGTCCTGATGCGAGGTGAGCGTCGGACCGCGAGCGATCAGCTGGTCGGCGTACTCGTCCATGAACGCCCAGTGCTCTTCGTTCAGCTTCATCTTCACGTCGAACCCGCCCGGCCGATCCCGCCCCCACACGAAGAACTCCATAGCCGCACCCTAGACGGTGAAGGTCTCGCCTACCTCGGCATGGCTGGTGGGGCCTGCGAAGGCTGCTTGGACGGTGGCGGCTTCCGGCGTGAGCAAAGGACCGACATGGGTGATGACCAAGTGTTTGGCATCGGCGCGATGGGCCAGGGCGCCGGCCTGTGCCGGGGTGTGGTGGAACGGGTTGGGCTCCGGGTCGTTGGCTTCGCAGAGCAGGAGGTCGGCGCCGGAGGCAACGAAATCCAGCGCGGCACAAGGCGTGCAGTCGCCGGAGTAGGCCAACACGTGGCCGCCGGATGAGGCGCGGAGCGCGTAGGCCTCGGGACCGCCGTGGTCGACGGCGCGGCTGAGCAACGTCAGCTCCTTCAGCTCCACCTGATGACCGTCTGACAACGGGCGGAGCTCCAGTACGTCGGCCAGGAAGCCGGCATCCGGTTGACCGAAGAACCCGGCCAGCCGGTCGCCCAGGCCGGCCGGGGCGTAGACGGGGAAGAGGAGCACGAGGAGGCAGCTCGCCGTACGCCAAAGCGTAGTACGCGTTCAGCAGGTCACCGATGTGATCCAGGTGCAGGTGCGAGAGCCACACCGCGTCCAGCTGATCCAACGAGGTATGACGAAGCAGCTCGGCCAGCGAACCAGGTCCCGCGTCGACCCACACCGAAGCGCCCCCGGCCCGCAACAGGTACCCCGAACACGGACGGTCCGGCTGCGGGTAGGGAGCGGCGTTGCCGAGAACCGTGAGCGTCGTCAGAGCTTCGCGCCGATCAACTGGAAGATGTCGTCCATCGCACCCGGCAGGTCGTCATGGCCGAAGTCGGGATACACCCGCGCGGACTTCGTCGACGTGAGCTTGTTGTAGGCGGCGTACTGCGTCGACGGCGGGCAGATCTGGTCCTCGAGGCCGACGAACAGGGTCACCTCGCCCCGGATCCGCGGCGCCAGGTGCTGGACGTCGATGTAGCCGAGGGTGGTGAACACCTCGTCCTGTCGCAGATGCCGCGGGTCCCGCTTCTTGAACCAGGTGACGATCTCGTCGTACGGCGCCGTCTCCAGATTGAGCTCCCAGCGCGCTGATAGTCGGTCAGGAACGGGTACACGCTGGCCGTGTACTTGACCGACGGCGTCAGCGCGGCCGCCACCAGCGACAACCCGCCGCCCTGACTCCACCCAGTGGTCGCGATCCGCGACGCGTCCACCTCGGGCAGCCCGCCGATGATGTCCGTCAGCCGCCGGGCGTCCAGGAACACGTGCCGGTACAGCAGCCCGTCCGGCCCGTCGTCCAGACCGTGGACGAGGTGGTTGTGCAGGGAGAAGCTGTTCGGCGCCTGCGACTCGGTCCGGAATCCCACCTGCTCCCGCACGTCCAGGGCGGCAACGGTGAACCCGCGAGCGGCGTACGGCAGCAACTCGACCCACGTCGGCTGCTCACCGCCGTACCCGTGGAAGAGCAGGACGGCCGGACCTGTCGGCTCCGCCGGACGGATGACCTTCGCGTGCACGCGGTAGCCGCCGGTGCCGTTGAAGTACAGGTGCTGCGCGGTCGCCGTGGTCAGCGGGAAGTCCGTCGCGTCGGCGAACTCGGTCCCGGGGTCGACCGCGTCGAGCTCGAGCAGGGCCTTGTCCCAGTACTCGTCGAAATCGGCCGGCCTCGGGTTGGTGCCCTGGTAGACGGCCAGTTCCTCGGACGACAGCTCGAACGAAAGCACGGCAACTCCAAAGGATCGGGTGCCTTATTCTGCGCGATCGCCGTTCTCGGGCGCAGTACCGTCCCAGATCGTGTAGCCATGGGCAGAATTCAGCCGGTCCCGCAGCGCGGTCTCCAGCGACTCCGTCTGGCCGGGCGCGAGCCAGCCGATCGGCACCAGGATCGAGTGGTCCTTCTGCTGGGTCCGCAGCACGATCGCCTCACCGTGCGTCGTCTCCACCCGTCCGACCGCGGTCACGTCGGTCCACGGCGTCCGGATGCCGCGCACCTCGATGTCGTCGTCGCGCAACTTCAGTACGACGGGGGGCCGGGCCAGGATGTACAGGCCGCCGAGCACGACCAACCCGCCCAGGACGAGGAACACGGCGGTCACCGCGGAAGGCAGCCCGATCGCCCAGAGGATCGCGGCCACGCCGAGGAGAATCAGCCCGGCGGCCGGGATGCCGAGGAATCGGCCCGGCCGCATCCGGTACGTCGTACGCATCGGGCCATGATCCCATCAGTCAGAAGGCGTCCACCTCGGAGGTCGGGCGCGTCCGGCCGGTTGATGTCAGTTGCCGGACTCGGTCGGGTGGTAGGCGCAGGCGTCGTTCAGGTTCTCGGTGGCGCCGGGCGTCGTACTCGGCTTGGTGGTCGGCTTCTTGGTCGTCGTACCGCTGGACGGCTTCTTCGTCGCGGTGCTCGACGGCGTGGACGCGACCGGCTTCGGCTTCGGGTTGATCGCCTTCTGGATCAGCGTCCGCATCGCCTCGTAGTCGGGGTTCTTGCCGGTCGGGAAGTTCTTGCTCTTGTCCAGGTCGACGTTGGTGACGCTGGCGTTCTTCACCTTGAGGCCGAGCTGGATGAAGGCCGGCAGGATCTCCTGCGGGATGTCGGTGCGGAGCAGCTGCTTACCGGCCGAGGCGATCTGCTGGTACTTCGTCACCAGGGTGGTCGGGTTCACGCTGTTCACCAGCGCGTGGATGGTGCAGCGCTGGCGCTCCTGCCGGGACGGGTCGGTCAGGCCGTAGCGGCCGCGGGCGAACCAGAGCGCGTGGTATCCGTCCAGCTCCTGGTCCGGCCCCGGCTCGATGTAGCCGGACGGCTTCTTGTGGCTGTTCGAGCCCGGCCCGTCGCCGTAGTCGCCGCCGATCGGCACCCGGTAGTTGACGTTGACGGTGATCCCGCCGACCGCGTCGATGATCTGCCGGAAGCCGGCCAGGTTGACCTGCATGTAGTAGTCGATGTCCAGCCCGAGCGCCTCACCGACGGCGACCTTCAGGACGTCGGCGCCCTCGTTGTCGGTCGGGCCGAGGATCCCCGGGTGCTGCTTCGGGATGTTCTCGTACATCGCGTCCAGGTAGTACTCCGGCTGCTCGACGTTGCCGAGGTTCGGGTCCCAGTAGCCATCGGGGTACACCTTGTGCAGCGGCGAGTCGGCCGGGAACGGCATCCGCATCCAGTTCCGGCTGAGCGAGATCAGCGAGGTGGCACCGGTCTTGGTGTCGATACTGGCCACGATCACCGTGTCGGTCCGGGTTCCCTGCCGGCCGACGCCGTCGTCCGCGCCGAGCAGCAGCAGGTTCAGCCGCGGGGTCTTCGCCCACGGGTCCTTCTTGTCCACGTTCGGCCGGGTCGCGCTCTTCGAGTCACCCTCGGACTGGAACACGCTGCCGACCAGGTCGCGCTGTGCCATCACCGTCTGCGCGGCCACGGTCGTCGGTACGGCGATGCCGAAGCAGAGCAACCCGACGAACATCGACCCCGCCAGCCGGCCGGTGTACGTCATACTCACCGGCCGCAACAGCTTGTGCGAGGCCACCACGATCCAGATCCAGGAGATGCCGACCACCACCACGGCCGCGGTCGCGATCAGCAGCTGCCGCGGCGACACCGCGAAGGCGAGGATCGAGTCACGCCGGGTCAGGCCGACGTACGCACCGATGAGGAGCAGGCCGATGCTGAGCGTCAGCACGAAGGCGCCGAGCTTCTTGCGGCCGCCCATCATCAGGCCGGAGCCGGGGACCAGCGCGCTGAGCAGGGTGAGGCCGATCGCCTTCGAGGTCGTCCGGGCCCGGGGTGTGCGGTGCCGGGACCGGTTGGCTCGAGGCGCGGACCTCCGTCCGGCAGCGCGAGTACTCCGCGACATGGCTCCGTTCCCTGATCGACGACCTGGCGACCGCTCCGTCGGCCGCGTGCAGCGGCCCACGGTACTTCAGACGCCCACGACAACAATTCGGTTGACGTGGATGCTGGCGACCCCCGTCGACGGACGTCAGATTACAGGGGTACGGGGCTAGTCTCCCAAGGTGCCGCCTCCGGCACGCAGGGTGGTCGGACCCCGCTTTGCTGCCGGACCGGTCGAGCGGATAGTCTTGGCCGTCGTCGTGTCCCCGCGTGGGACCGTCGGAGGAGGCGTCGCCTAGTCCGGTCGATGGCGCCCGCCTGCTAAGCGGGTTGAGGGTAATCCCCTCTCGCGGGTTCAAATCCCGCCGCCTCCGCTCCTTGGAGCTCCCTGTCCGCAGCAAGCGCGGACCAGGGAGCTCCGGCCTTTTCTGGGGGTGCAACCCCAGGCCCCTCAGCCGATCCGACGGCCTTCTTTGGTAACGAACGCGGATTCGTGCAACCAAACGGGACGTTCGCTGCATCTGTCTAATGCGTCCGAGGGAACCTCTCAGGCACCCGCCGGACACAGAGGGGATGAACACCACCAACCGCACCGTGCTTGGGCACCACCTTGCCCAAATACCGGTATAGTCCTAAATTGTCAAGACCTATTCGTCGATCGGCCGGCAACCGCCCCGAAGCGCTTCTGGCCGAGCGATCTTGTGAGGGGCGTGGGGGAAACACCGTGGATCGGAACACAGACAAGCGCCGAGATGACCAGCCGGGCAGCGCACCGGCCACCCGGGACGGGATGCCGCCGCGGCTCGACGCACCAGCCCGGCTGCTGGTAGGCCCGGCCAACTTCGCGGGTCAGGGCACCCGTTGGGCCCGCGCGCTCGAGGAGCGGATGCCCGACACGAAGGCGACCTCGTTCGCCTTCTTCAGGGGAGTCCTCGACTACCCGGTCGACTACGGCGTCCCGGCGCGCACGTACCGGCGCAACCGTCGATGGCAGCTGAACTTCTACAACCACGTCGTGCGCAACTACACGCACGTGCTGATCGAGGCGTCGCGGCCGATCTTCGGCACCTGCACGGACCGGACGCGTCCGGCGACATCACCTACCTGCTCACCAAGGGCGTGCAACTGGGGCTTATTGCCCACGGCTCCGACATCCGTATCCCCAGCCGGCACGTCGAGATCGAGCCGTGGTCGCCGTTTCCCGATCTCGAGGACGAGTCCGTCGACCTGCTCGAGCGCAACGCCACCCGTGCTGTCGAGCTGTTCACGTCGTACCCGGGCCCGGTCTACGTCTCCACGCCCGACCTGCTCGACTATGTCCCCAACGCCGTCTGGTGCCCGGTCGTCGTTGATGTCGACACCTGGCGCAGCGACGCCCCGGTGCTCGCGCGCGAGAAGCCGGTGGTGGCCCACGCGCCCAGCAAGTCGGCCATGAAGGGCTCCGAGCTCATCGACCCCATCATGGAGAGCCTTGCCCAGCGGGGCCTCATCACCTACCGCCGGGTCGAGGGTGTCGACCCTGCGGATATGCCGGCCGTCTACCGCGACGCCGACATCGTCCTCGACCAGTTCCGCGTCGGCAGCTACGGCGTCGCCGCGTGCGAGGCCATGGCGGCGGGCCGGATCGTGGTGGGCCACATCGCCCAGCACGTCCGCGACCGCGTGGCCGCCGACACCGGGCTCGAGCTGCCCATCGTCGGTGCGACGCCCGACACCATCGAGCAGGTCGTGCTCGACCTCATCTCGCACCCGGAGCGGGCTGGCGAGGTCGCCGCGCGCGGGCCGGCCTTCGTCGAGCAGGTGCACGACGGCCGCCGGTCGGCCGAGGCGCTGGCCGCGTTCGTCGAGCAGCCGAGCACGGTGCCGGCTGACTGGAAACCGCCCTGGATCCGGCCCAAGGTCGTCATGATGGCCGGCAACGACATCGTCGTCGACGCCCGCGTGCTCAAGTACGCGCAGACGGTGGCCAACTGGGACCTCGACGTCACCTGCATCGGCCTCCCCGGACGCAGGCTCAGGGGCGCCCGCCAGTACGGCAAGGTGCACGTGCTGTGCCCGCCCATCCAGTCGAAGGTGCTGGTGACGGGTTGGCGCAAGCGGCTGGCCAACCTCAAGGCCAACCTCAAGCCGTGGTTCAGCACCGAGGCCGAGTACACGCTGGCCTACGGCCGCTGGCAATACGCGAGCCGCGAGCTACGCGCCGACCGCGGCCGCGACCGCCGCGACCGCGAGCGCACCGGCGGCGAGTCGGGCTCGTCCGGGCCGGCCCGGCGGTTCACCCTCGATCGGCTGCAGCGAGCGGTGCGCTGGCGGATGCTGCGGCTGCACCGCGCCATCCTCCAAGCCCGCGTGTACTTCGTCCGGCGGGCCAAGGACAAGGTCGACCTCACCGACATGGGCATCGGCAAGCGGCGCGAACGGCTGCTCGCCCTCTACCGCCACCTGCCGTCGGGCCGCTGGCGGCGGGTGATGCCCGAGGTGGTCGACCAGGAGCTGACGCTAGGTCCGCTGCTCGACCGCCTCCAGATCGAGGTCATCCACGTGCACGACGTGTTCATGCTCGGCATCGCGGCGCGCGCGGCGCACCGGGCAGCACTGGACGGCCGCACGATCAAGATCATCTACGACGCCCACGAGTACATCCCGGGCGTACCGGTGGTGGCCCCGCGCCGGGTCGCCGCCTACAGCGACCTCGAGCGCGAGTTCATCCGCGACGCCGACCGCGTCATCACGGTGTCCGAGCCGCTGGCCGGCTGGCTGCAGCGTGACCACAAACTGGCCAGCCGGCCCGACGTCGTCCTCAACGCGCCGGTCGAGCCGCCCGAGGACGCCGAGGTCAAGGGTCTGCGTGAGCAGCTGCAGCTGAGCGAGGACGTCCCGCTGCTGGTGTACGGCGGCGGCGTCAACCGCGCCCGCGGCGTCGGGACGGTCGTCGAGGCGATGCCGCAGCTGCCCGACGTCCACCTCGCGATCGTCGCTCGAGCCAACTCCGTCACCAAGGAGTTGCAGGCCCGCGCCGCCGAACTGGGCGTGGGCGACCGCGTGCACCTGGCGCCGTTCGTCGATGCCGAGGTCGTGCCGCTTTACCTGCGCTCGGCCAGCATCGGCCTCAGCCCACTGCTGCACGCGCCCAACCACGACATCGCGGTGACGAACAAGTTCTGCGAGTACATCGCCGCGGGGCTGCCGATCATCACCAGCGACACCCCGGCGCAGGCCGACCTGGTGAACGAGCTCGACCTCGGCGCGGTCTACACCGCGGGCGACGTGGACAGCCTCGTGCAGGCGGTCATGACGGTGCTCGCCGATCGCGACCGCATCGCCAAGCGCATCGCCGACGACACCCAGCTACTGCACCGATTCTCCTGGGCCGCACAGGCCGAGGTCATCCGGTCGGTGTACGCCGACGTCATGGGGAAACTGCCCGACGCCGCATGGGCCCCCGGCGCCACCATCGTCCGTCAACTCCTCCCCGGCCCGCCGGAACCGCAGGAGACGAAGTGGCGCGCCTTCAGGGGTAGCCAGACAAGAGCAACCTGATCACACTGAGGCGGCGTCCAGGGGATTCGTGGCCATTCTGGTGGCAAGGCCGGACTGTACTGCGCGGGCGGCGGCACTGCCCGCCTTCCGCTCGGCCTACCTGGAAGCGGCCCATCGACTACGCCTTCAAGTGGCCCATGGATGCCGGGCCGCGAGTGCGTACCGTCGAGTCGTACGAGCACAACGACTACCGCAAGGACCTTCATGCGTGCCATCACTGTCCGGGATCGCGAGGCCGGCATCGGCGGGTTGTCCCTGACCGATCTGCCCTACCCCCACGCCGCTGAGAACGACGTCATCGTGCAAGTCCACGCCGCCGGCTTCACCCGCGGCGAGCTGGACTGGCCCGGGACCTGGACCGACCGCGCCGGCCACGACCGCACGCCAAGCGTCCCCGGCCACGAACTGTCGGGCGTCGTCGTCGAGCTCGGCTACGGCACCACCGGACTCACCGTCGGTCAGCGGGTCTTCGGCCTGGCCGACTGGACCCGCAACGGCTCGCTAGCCGAGTACGCCGCCGTCGAGGCCCGCAACCTGGCCCCGCTCCCGGCCGATGCCGATTACGTGACAGCGGCCGCGCTTCCGATCTCCGGACTGACGGCATGGCAGGCACTGTTCGACCATGCTCACCTGAGGACAGGCCAGACCGTTCTTGTTCACGGAGTCGGGGGTGCGGTTGGCTACGTCGCCGCGCAGCTGGCGCGTGAGGCAGGAGCGCACGTCATCGGCACCGGGCGGGCAGCGGACAAGGGTGTGGCTTCTGATCTGGGCGTGCAGAGGTTCCTCGATCTCGACGCTGACCGGCTGGAGGACCTCGGCGAGGTCGACGTAGTACTCGACGTGATCGGCGGGGACATCCGCGACCGGTCTACCGGGCTGGTGCGTGCCGGCGGCACCCTCGTCACCATCGCCGATCCGCCGACCATCCATCCGCGCGACGGCCGGGCCATCTTCTTCGTTGTCGAGCCCAACCGCGAACAGCTGGCCGAGCTGGCCGCTCGCATCCGCAATGGGCGGCTCACACCGCTCGTCACGGCCGTCCGCGACCTGGCTGCCACCCCCGCCGCCTTCGCAGAGCGCACCCGCGGCAGGACCATCATCACGGTGGAATGAAGAACTAGATGGCGGCCTTCGGGCCGAGCAACTGCCTGGCCTCGGCCAGGCGTTCGACCGAGCGTGGGGTCATCGGTTCGGGCGAGACGACCAGCTGGTCGATCCCGAGCTTCTGGTACGCCGCCAACGCCTCGGCCAACTCCTGGACGGTGCCTTCGATCGCATTCGACTCGGGGTCGGGCACGCGCGGCTGGTCGGGATCGCGAACGACCACACCGACGGTCGCGGCCACCGCACCATCCGGTTTGCCCGCGGCCTTCACCGCATCGCGCAGCATGCCCAGTCGGTCCTCGACCTTCTCACTCGCAGCGCCGTACCAGGCCGTGTTCCAGGCGTCGGCCCACTCGGCGGTCAGCCGCATCATCCGCGGCCGGCGGCCGGCGACGAGGATCGGGATCCGGCGCTGCGGCGCCGGCTCGAGCACGGCCTCGCGAACCTGGTGATAGGTCCCGTCGAAGGTGACGGTCTCACCGCGGACCAGCCGGGCCACGATCTCCAGCCACTCCTCGAACCGCCCGACCCGGTGGTCGGTCGGCAGCCCGAACGCCTCGTACTCCGGATCGTGCCAGCCCGCGCCGACCCCGAGCACCAGCCGCCCGCCGGACACCTCGTCGAGCGTGGCCGCCATCTTGGCCGTCAGCCCCGGGTCCCGGAACGACGCGCACAGCACCATGTTCCCGAGCTCCACGCGGGTGGTGACCGCCGCGACCGCACTCAGCAACGTCCAGGCCTCGTGCATCCCGAACAACGTGCCGTCCGGCGCCTTGTAGAGGAAATGGTCAGCCAGCCAGACCGCGTCCAGCCCGCTCTGATCCGCCGCCTCCGCGACCGCGCGGGTGTCCTTCCACCTCGGCACCGAACCCCCGGGCCCGTCCTCACCACCGACCGGAAGCATCACACCAATCTTCATGCCTTCAACCTATCCGCCGGCTCCCGACTCAACCGCCTGAACGCGTGATCGAAGTTGGTCGCTGTCAGCCTGCCCACGGTCCGACGCCGCTGATCCGGTCGACGGTGATGTGGGTGACGTACCCCGGCGGCAGGTCGTCGCCGGGGAGGAAGACCGCGTCCGGCCCGATGTAGGTCTTGGCCAGCTTCCGCAGTACGTCGACCGCCCCGCCCTCGGTGATCCGGGCGGTCCCGGTGATCACCAGGTACTCGGTCAGCCCCATCGCGTTCATCCGATCGGTCTCGACCGACAGCACCACCCGGCCGTCGCGCCGGATGTTCTTCACCTTCTGGTTGTTCGGGACGTGCGCGGCGATGACCTCGTCGCCGTCCAGCCCCACCCAGATCACCGACACCTGCGCGCTGCCGTCCGGATTGATCGTGACCAGATGCCCAAGAGCGTCCGATTCGAGGACCGTCCGCGCGTGCTCGGGAATTCGCATGCCACCAAAAGTACGCCTCACGGCCCTGGCGGGGGATCATGCTGACTATGAGGCCGTACCCGGATCGGGCGGCTGCGGGCCGGGCTCTGGCCGAGGAGCTCGGCGAGGTCGCCGGATCGACTCTGGTGCTGGGGCTGGCGCGTGGCGGTGTGCCCGTGGCGGCGCCGGTCGCGGACGCCCTCGGCGCGAAGCTGGACGTGCTGATCGTCCGCAAACTCGGCCTGCCCCAGCAACCCGAGCTCGCGATGGGTGCGATCGCGGGCGTCGGCGGCGTGACCCACACGGTCCGCAACGAACCGGTTCTCGCCGAGGCCGGTGAGCACGCGCTGGCCGACGTACTCGAGGAAGAGACCCGCGAGCTGCGGCGACGCGAGCGGGCCTACCGAGGCGACCGCCCGGCGATCGACGTCCACGGAAAGGTGGTGATCCTCGTCGACGACGGGCTGGCGACCGGTTCGACGATGCGCGCGGCCGTGGCAGCGGTACGGCGACAGGACCCAGCGCGCGTCATCGTCGCCGTACCGGTGGGCGGCGCTGACGGCTGCCGGCGACTGGCACGAGTCGCCGACGAGGTGGTCTGCGTGTGGACGCCGCTGTATTACACAGCCGTCGGCCAGGCCTACCGCGACTTCTCGCCGGTCGAGGACGAGGAGGTACGGCGCATCCTCGCCGAGCGGTCATGACACAGCGCGGCGCCCCGGCCGGTGGGCCGGGGCGCCGCGCTTTCTTCCGGTCTGCTGGCTTCCGACTCAGCAACCGGAGTCCTCTCAGCCGAGCCGCGCCCGCAGGTGGTCGAGCTCGACCTTCAGCGTGGTCGGCACCTTGTCGCCGAGCTTGGCGAACCACTCCTCGATCAGCGGGATCTCGGCCTTCCACTCGTCCGCGTCGACCTTGAGCGCGATCTCGAGCTCGTCGGCGGTCAGGTCCAGACCGGAGACGTCGAGCCCGTCCGGCGTCGGCACCCGGCCGATCGGGGTCTCGACCGCGTCGGCCTGGCCCTCGATCCGCTCGATCACCCACTTCAGCACCCGGCTGTTCTCGCTGAAGCCCGGCCAGACGAACTTGCCGGCCTCGTCCTTGCGGAACCAGTTCACGTAGAAGATCGACGGCAACTTCGCCGCGTCATGCTCCTTGCCGACCGTCAGCCAGTGGTCGAAGTAGTCACCGGCGTTGTACCCGAGGAACGGCAGCATCGCCATCGGGTCCCGCCGTACGACGCCGACCTCGCCGACCGCGGCCGCGGTGGTCTCGGACGACAGCGTCGCGCCCATGAACACCCCGTGGTCCCAGTCCCGCGCCTCGGTCACCAGCGGCACCGTGGTGGCGCGCCGGCCGCCGAAGATGATCGCCGAGATCGGTACGCCGTTCGGGTCGTCGTACTCGTCGGCGATGATCGGGCACTGCTTGATCGGGGTGCAGAACCGGCTGTTCGGGTGGCTGGACAGCTCACCGGACTCCGGCGTCCACTCCCGGCCCTTCCAGTCGGTCAGGTGGTTCGGCGGGGTCGGCGAGTAGCCCTCCCACCAGACGTCACCGTCGTCGGTCAGCGCGACGTTGGTGAAGACCGAGTTGCCCTTCTCGATCGTGCGCATCGCGTTCGGGTTCGTCTTCCAGCCGGTCCCCGGGGCCACCCCGAACAGGCCGAACTCGGGGTTGACGGCGTACAGGCGCCCGTCCGGACCGAACCGCATCCAGGCGATGTCGTCGCCGAGCGTCTCGACCTCCCAGCCCTCCAGGGTCGGGTCGAGCATCGCCAGGTTGGTCTTGCCGCACGCGCTCGGGAAGGCGGCCGCGATGTAGTGGACCTTCTTCTCCGGCGAGATCAGCTTCAGGATCAGCATGTGCTCGGCCAGCCAGCCCTCGTCGCGGGCCATCGCACTCGCGATTCGAAGTGAGTAGCACTTCTTGCCGAGCAGCGAGTTGCCGCCGTACCCGGACCCGTACGACCAGATCGCCCGCTCCTCCGGGAACTGGACGATGTACTTCTCGTCGTTGCACGGCCACGGAACGTCCTTCTCGCCGGGAGCGAGCGGCGCACCGACCGAGTGCAGGCAGGGCACGTACTTGGCGTCGGTGCCCATCTTCGCGAGCACGTCGGCACCGGTGCGGGCCATGATCCGCATCGACGCGACGACGTACGCCGAGTCGGTGATCTCGACCCCGAACATCGGCTTCTCCGCGGTCAGCGGGCCCATGCAGAACGGGACGACGTACATGGTCCGGCCGCGCATCGAGCCGCGGTACAGCTCGGTCATCAGGGCCTTCATCTGGCCCGGGTCCATCCAGTTGTTGGTCGGACCGGCCTCGGCCTCGTCGACCGAGCAGATGAACGTGCGCTGCTCGACCCGGGCGACGTCCGAGGGGTCGGTGCGGACCCAGAACGAGTTCGGCTTCTTCGCGTCGTTCAGCCGGACCATCGTGCCGGCCGCGACCAGTTCCGCCGTGAGCTTCGCGTACTCCTCGTCCGATCCGTCCATCCAGTGGATCCGGTCGGGCTGCGTCAGCGCGGCCACCTCGGCGACCCATGACAGCAGGCCGGCGTGCTTGGTCGGGGCGTCACTCAGGTCGTACATGTGGGCCTCGGCGTTGAGGGGATCCGTGTCGGCGGGAGCGTCGGCTTCGGTATGGGTCGGGCTGGCGGTTGTCGTCATCGGCGGCTCATTCCCTCTCGGCTGTCGGGCCCGGCGGCCGACCGGCCCCTCGACACTGAGGGGAGGTACGGCTCCGGCCGCCGGGGTCTCCGGCGGTTCGATCCAGCTGGCTGGCGGTGTGATCTGTCGCATACCAGTGCGTCCAGTGGACGTATACCAGTGTGCAAGTGGTACTACGGTACGCGACGCGGGCGGGTGGTGAGAACCGCTAGCATGTGAGCCCGCTCACAAACTTTTTACGACAATCGCTTTCCGGTGAACCTTGTGAAAATGAGAACGGCCCGCGCTGTTCGCGCGGGCCGTTCGTGAAAGATTTGCGGCGGATCAGGTGGTCTGCCGCCAGATGTCGTTGACGATGCGCTGGATGTCCTGCTCCTCGCCGGCCTCACCGGTGCCGGCGACGCCGACCAGCCACCAACGGCCGGCGCTCATGAACGCGTGCGACATCGCCAGCGTGTACGACTGCGTCTTCAGCCCGGTCTTCTCCTCGATCCTCTGCTCGGCGACCCAGGTCCGCGCGTCCTTGGCGGCGGTGGGTGCGGGCGCCTTGAACGCCTTCGACCAGGACGCGTCGAACGCCGCGCGGTCGGCCAGGCAGCCGGCCAGGTCCTTGCACGGGTGAACCGCGACCCGCGCCTCGAGGGTTCCCTTGGGCTGGCCCGGGTCGGTGCGGGTCACCACCCGGCGGTAGATCGCGGAGCTGGACTCGCCGAGCGAGCTGACCACCGGCAGCCGCGGCCAGCCGAACGGGAACGGCAGGCCGGCGTACAGGACCGGCTGAACGTCGGCACCGGCCGCGTAGGCGGCGCCGATCACGCCCTGGGATCCGGTCGGCTCTTTGTAGGCCGCGGTGGTGACGCGATCGACGCCGGGCAGCAGGACCGGCGACGAGAGCGGGCTCGGGCTGACTGCGGCGGGGACCGCCTCGACCGGCTCGTCCTTGACCGCACTGCCGATCGTGGAGCCGATGGAGTACGTGATGGAGAAGATGACCAGGACGCCGAGGACGCACACCACGTAGATCCAGCCGCCGATCTTGTGGCGGTACTGCCTGGCGATCTCCACCTTGGACTGCGGCTGTTGCGGATTGGCTGCCGCGGGTTGCTGGTGCGGCTGCGGCTCTTGTGGGTCGGTCTTCTGCTGATCGCCGTACGTGGGGAATCCGGTGTCTCCGGTCGGCGGCGTGGCCGGGGGCATGGCGCCGTACTGGCTGAGCTGGGACCGGACCGACTGCAGGGCCTCGTCGTCGTTGCCGATGATGCCGTCGAGCGGGTCGATCAGCCGCTCGGCGCCGGACTGCCCCGGGACCAGTTGGGTGATCGCGTACGGGCGGTCGGAGCTGAAGTTCGCCGCCCACAGCGGTGTCTCCTCCTGCCCAGGCTCGAGGGCGGCGCCGCGACCGGCCTTGACGAGGCGATCGCGCACCACCGCGTCGCGCGACCCGGCGTCGCTGAGCACCAGCGCGACGACCTCCATGCCGGTGAAGCTGCGGCCGCGCCAGAGCTCCGCCAGCGGATGCGTCAGCAATTGCCGGTCGAACTGGTAGCCGGGAATCTGCGGTGTGCTGGGGGTGCTGTTCATTTCGTCTCCCAGATCGCGCGATCCGCCAGCACCAAGGCCGCCTGCTCGGCAGCCTTCTGCTCGATCGGGTTGGCCGCGTACACCACCTGTACGACGATGTCGCCGCGCCGCACGAGCGCGGTGACCGTCCAGGACTCACCGGCGAGACCACGGGAGGCCCGGCCGAGCTTGGTCGGGTACGGGCGATCCGGAACGTTCTCCAGCGGGCTCCGCTCCCAGGTCCACTTCGCGTTCTGCGCCGGCGTCAGCGGCGCCTTCCCGGCACCGATATCGCGTCCGCCGTACGGCGTGACCGTCACCTTCACCGACGCGCTCGCGAAGGTGCGCCGCGGCGTGGACTGCGCCGTACAGGTGACCGTCGAGGTCCCGAGCTGGTCGAGGGTGACCGGCTCGCCGGACGCCTTCGATGCTGGCGGCAACAGACTCGCCACGTCGCCGATCCGGTCGCAGACACTGTCCGACAACTTCCGGGCCGGCAGGATGTCCTCCGGCTGCACCGGGTCGCCGAGCGCGTACCCGATCCCGGCCCCCGCGACCGCGGCCACTCCGCACGCGATCGCCGTACCCCGCACCAGTCGACTCGCCATGCCCGCGACCTTAGTCACGCGGAGGTCCTCCCTTACCGGTCAACGACGCGGCTTGGACGAACCTCTCACCCGACCGGTTCCGCACTAATCCAGAAGAGTTTTCACCGAGCCACCGGACTCGCTCAGCTTGGTGCCGAGACCCTTCAACGCGTCGCCGACGTTGGCCAGGATCCCGGACAGATCCTGCAGATTGCCGGCCAGGCTCTCGATCTCGGTCGCGACCCCACCGATCTGCCCGCTGCCGTCGGTCAGCTTCTTCGCCGCCGCGTCGCCGACCCCCGGGATCTTGTCCAGCTCACCGGCCAGCCCCGACAGCATCCCCGACGCTTCCTTCAGCCTGTCCTTGGCCGCATGCATGGTGTTCGCGCTCCCGGTCAACGCCTTCCGCGCACCACCCTCACCGTCGTCCCCGACCAGCGCCCCCGCCGCCTTCGCCGCCTGCTCCCCGGCGTCGGCCAGCCCCGACCCGATCGTCTTCAGCAACTCCGGCAACTTCCCGATGAACCCGACCGCATCGTCCGGCAACCCCCGCACCAGGCTGAGCACCTTCTCGAAGTCGTCCGAGTTCTCCATCACGAACCCGACCGCCTTCTTCACGTCCCCCAGATCGCGCCCGCCCAGAAATCTCGATCCCATGCCCGGATCGTAGGGCCGCCCACACCCCAACGCCGGCGCCGCACCGCTCCCCCAGAGCCGCTCGGGGGTGGCCGGCAGCCACCAGGAGAGCCGATTGGCCTCCACCCACCTCCCCCATGTATCGTTACTCGACGTTGTCCAGCGCTCGTAGCTCAACGGATAGAGCATCTGACTACGGATCAGAAGGTTGGGGGTTCGAATCCCTCCGAGCGCGCAAACGAAACCCCAGGTCACAAGGTGGATGACCTGGGGTTTCGCCATTTCCGGGGCTGTTCTTGCTAACGCCTCTGCTAACACGGCACCACCGCTGACGGGTCTGCCCCGTCGTCTTCGTCGTCCTCGTCCTCGTCGACGTGGTCAGCAGCAGCGGCGAACACATCAGCGATACCGGCCGCGTGGCGACGGATCACATGGGCGTACACCCGCAGCGTGGTCGACGGGTCCGCGTGACGGGGCAACTATGGAGGTCGAACTGTCAGCCGTGTCACAGAGCTAGTGTCACGTGTCGTTAGTTCCTGAACGGTTGGGTTCTTGAGGTCATGGTTGACCGCAACCGGTCATGCCTCGGCCGCGTCGGGCCTCAGCCGACGAACGCGATCGCGTTGCCGTCCGGGTCACGCACGATGAAGTCGGTGCCGCCCCACGCTTGTTTGGTCAGCTTCTGCACGATCTCGGCGTCAGCGGCCCGATATTCCGCGTAAAGTTCGCGTACGTTCGGCGTATCGATGAACGCCATGATGAGCCCTTCTCGTTCCGCGGCACCGGCCGCGAACACCGGCTCGTCTACGAGCTTCAGGTGCAAGCTCGCGCCCTCGCGCGCCACCGATCCGTAGAACGGCGGGTTGCCGTGCAAGAAGTCGATCCGGAAGCCGAGCTGGTCCCGATAGAACGTGGCCGAGGCATCGACGTCTGCGACGTACAGCACCGGCTTGGCGCTCGCGACTGCCGTGTCCTGAGTCTCCGGCTGCTCACTGGTGGGCGGAGCCGCTTCCGTGCTCGCCTTGAGTTCGGCCCAGCTGGCGCAGCCCGCTTCGAGAGCGATGATCTCTTGGGCTTCGGTGAGGGGAAACTTCAGCGCGAGTGCTTCGCGGTCGGACAACGTGCGATAGCGCGCGAGCTGTCGGATGCGACCGCCAATCGAGAAGTTTCCTTCGCGGTGCCAGCGAACGAGCAGTTTCGCCTGCTTCTTGTAGGTTTCGAGCTTGGGCATGGCGCTCCCTCTTCGGTCTTGAAGTAGGTGGGCCTTGCCCTTTCGGCTGCTGTGCCGCTGCGCCCTACGACCGGGTTTGAACCCGCGCCTGCGACGTTGAGATTACCACAGCGAATTGGGCGCCGGGCGGCGCAACTGACACGCTCGGCCGTGACCCCAGTCTGACCCCAACGGTTCCTAACGAGCGGCATCTCTAGGCAACTGGTGTATCCGCCACCGACTCTCGACAAAGCTCCCGAAGGCCATGTGCAGGCTCCTACGGATCAGAAGGTTGGGGGTTCGAATCCCTCCGAGCGCGCCACCCAAACCCAGGTCTTAGACCTGGGTTTTTGGTTTGGTTGGGCCCTCGCAGCCGGCTACGCGCGTTCCTCCGTCGCGTGCTCGCCGGGCAGCCCCACCCACCTTTTTCGCGCGGCTTATCGCCGCTGACTTGCGTGCTGTCGCCGGCCACCCACCTCGGTCGACCACCCGCCAGCCGCGCTACCCCTTCATTACGCGTGCTATCGCCCGCTCACTCGACCACGTGACCGAGATCCCCGCGAGCAGCCGCACCGTGGCGTGCACGTCACGCGGGTCATGCAGCCTTGCATGGGGCAACGGCTGAACTGGCCGTTCGCCCGAGTCGCCCGACTCGTCGTACGCCTCGATCGACTTGGCCATGTACAAACTGACGATGTCGGTGTAGATCGGACGACCGACGTCGTTTGTGAATGCGTGACCGACGGTGTCACAACCCACACATCGCCAGCGAGCGAACGTCTGCGTGCTGCCGTGCAGGTAAGCCCGCAGACCACGTGGAGGGCGCGCCAACGCACCGATCTGCCGATGACAGGACGTCCTTGCCTCTATGAAAAGGTGAGGATATGGCTTCCCCGCTGATCCGTTCGGCAAGACAGTCGGAGCTCGATGACTTGGCCCTGCTCGAGGTCCAGGCTGGCGAGCTCTTCCACTCGGTTGGCATGTCAGATGTGGCCGACCATGTCCCCGATCAGCAGGCCCTGAGTCGGAGTCAGCGGCAAGGGCTGATATGGGTTGCCGAGGAAGACGGGAAGATCGCCGGCTACATCGTGGCAAGGGTGCTGGACGGTAATGCCCATATAGAGCAGGTATCGGTAGCTCCCACTCACGCTCGGCGGGGCATCGGCCGCCGGCTCATATCGCACCTCGAGATGTGGGGCAGGCGCAACGATCGGCCGGCGACGACCCTGACGACGTTTCGCGATGTGCCGTGGAACGGCCCCTACTACCGGAAACTTGGGTACCGAGAGCTACCCGGCGCGGAGATCGGACGCGAGCTGGCAGACGCGATGCAACACGAAGCGTCGCTGCCCGGAATAGATGCTTCTCGTCGCTGCGCGATGATCAAGTACAACGGCGACGTTTCTTGACGTACGTCGTCAGGTGCCGCCGATGGTCGCTATCCCCACGTGCATCCTCAACTGCCGCGATCCGGTCGTCCGCCAGCGATCTACAACTCACGCTCGAAGACATCGACCAAGGTGTCGACAACTCGCCGTGCCTGCTCCTGGGAGTCCACGCGCTGCCACCGTGCGAGCGTGTCGCCAATGGCCTCGACCAACGGCTCCTCCTGATCGCGCCACGTCTCCAGGCGCTGAAGCAGTTCCGCCTTGGCAGATTGATCCATGTTGAGCATTCTCGGGCCGCCCAAGCCAACGTGCACTAATCTGGTTCCCCTCTGTGTCAAGGGGCCGGTCTCGGCTCGTTCATGATGCGCCGGCGCTTGTCGCCGTCAAGGTCGTTCGTCCGGTAGGGCGCTCCACCTTGACGGCTCCGGCGCGTCTGCGCGTGGGGCGGTGGGCCGGGGCCGGGCGGGGCTTCGCATGAGCCGTGGGCGCGGGTAGCGTCTTCATTGCGGGTCCGGGAAGTGGCTGATCCGAAGAGCCGATGACCGGGGTGTGTAGGTCGGCCGCGCTGGATTGTGAAGACGCCCCCGAGTGCCCTCCCGGGCCCGTTTCGCCGGTTGTCGCGGTCTGGGTGGTGTCGCTGACGAGTTGGCGGTAGACGGCGTCGGAGAGCCGTCGTTTCAGGCAGCGCAGGGCCTCCATCGGCGTCTTGCCGTCGGCGAGCTTGCGCCGGTAGTAGGCCCGGCCTGCGGTGTCGTGGCGGATCTGCACGATGGCGGCGATGTGGAGCACGTGGTTGAGTCGGCGGTTTCCGGCCCGGGACAGCCGGTGGCGGATCTGCTCCCCGGAGGAGGCGTCCAGGGGTGCGGTGCCGGTCCAGGATGCGAAGTGGTTGCGGTCGGGGAACCGGGCCACGTCCCCGACGTCGGCCAGAATGCGGGCAGCACCGGCCGGACCGACGCCGTAGAGGTCCATCAGGTGCGAGCCCCGCGCTTGCACGGCGGCGCGGAGCTCCTTCTTGATCGCTTTCAGCTTGGTGTCCACGGCGACCAGGTCGGCGATCTCTTCCGCGGCCATGCGTCGCATCGTCTTACCCACCACAGTTCTGGGCCTCACCGTTGCCAGCAGTCGCTTGGCCTGTAACGCGGACAGGTCCCGCTTGGCGCCTGCAGGGATCAACTCGCTCAGCAGCCGTTGCAACCGGTTCACTGTCTGCACCCGCAGGTGCGCGAGCTCATCGCGGCGGTCGGTCAACAGCCGCAGCGCGACCAGCTCCTCGTCGAACGCCAGCTCCCGCAGCCTCGGGGTTCGCAACGCCACCATCGCGACCGCGTGGGCGTCGACGGCGTCGGTCTTGCGGGCGTTGCCGGTGTCGAAGACCCGCACCCGCGCAGCCAGCTTGGCCGGCACATCAACCACGGTCTCGCCCTGAGCCAGCAACCGCTGCGCGAGCGGCCGACCGATACCCTGGGCGCCCTCGACCGCCCAGCGACGGTGCGCCCACTGCTCGCGCACATACCTCAGCATCAGCCGGTAGCCGACGCTGTCGGTCCCGAACCGACCGGCCGCCAGCACACTGCCGTGCTCGTCGACCGCTTCAATCGCCACCGACTTCTTGTGTGGGTCCACACCCACGATCACTCGGCCCATCAGATGCCCTCCTCGCTCGAGCCCACAAACGGCGAGGACGGGCAGCGCTACTTCGAGCCGGGCAATCCCCTCTTGAGCCACGCCTCACCACGGCGCCCGACGGGACCGCACGCCAGATGAGAGCCACACCCAACAAAGGTGGGCAGCCGCTGGAATGAGAGCGTCCCGCCGAGCACCTCGACAACAGCCTGGCCCGGCTGCCGCCGTAGAAGAAGTCAACAAGTAGCCGCGATCCTGGCGCACGGGCGACGATGGCAACCGTGTGGTGAAGGCGCCGGGATATGCGCGCGCGATCTCGGCAAGTGTCGCGTACGGTCGCAGTCGTGAGCCACCGATACTGGCCCCTGTTCGACCTACGACTGACGACGCCCGACCTTGAGTTGCGAGTCGCCACCGAGGTCGACCAGATGCGGCTGGCCGACGTGCTGCCGGTCGACGTCGAGATCGACCCTAGGCTGCCGACGTACGATCTCGGCGACCCGCGAGCCAGCCGCGGCGCGGCGACCTTCCAGGGCTACTGGCAGGCGTTCGGCAGCTGGCGGCCGGAGTCGTGGGCGGTGCCTTTCGTGGTGATTCGGGGCGGTGAGCTGATCGGGGAGCAGGCGCTGGAGGGCGACGACTTCGCACGGCTGCGGACCGTCGACAGCTTCTCGCTGCTGGTCCCCGAGGCCCGCGGTAAGGGGTACGGGAAGCAGATGCGCGATGCCGTCCTGGCGTTTGCCTTCGGCCCGCTGGAGGCTGCGTGCGCGATCACCTCAGCGTGGCAGGACAATCACGCCTCACTGGGTGTCTCCAGCGCTCTGGGCTACCTGCCGAACGGGGAACGGCGGCAGCGACGTGGCGACGGCGTCGACGTGATGGTGCACCTGCGGCTTACCCGCGAGGACTGGCTGGCCCGGACAGACCGACCGCCAGTCGAGATCACCGGCTTCGAACCTTGCCGGCGGCTGTTCGGACTCTGACTCGATACGATCCTTTCGTCCCGCTTCCTCCAGGCGAGTACCTGGCCGTGCTGGAGATTCGGGGCCTCTCGTAGCGCTTGGAGTATGTCGTCATCGTTGACTGACTGCGACACATGAACGCCCGCAAGTAGCCGCGTTCCGCGCGGTCATGCCGATGACAACCATCAGCTGGCACACGACTGTCAGGCATCAGCCGTCACAGGACAGAGAGCCTAGCGACCGACCTGCCGAGTTGACCTCTTATGGATCAAGGCGCGCCTTCGGCGCGGCGCGGGCGTGCGCATGGCGGCCTCCGGCCGTTCACCGCCCGCGCCGGCTCTCGGTGTCTTTCAGTAGAGCCAAGAGCATTGCCTCCGGCCGCGGCCTCACGACTCCGGGGTGACGGGTCCGATTGGCCGGCTCGGTCGGAGTGGGGTCGGGGCGCGTCTTCCCGTCTGCCACTCAGCCCAGTCAGGACCTATCAGGAGCCACCAGAGGGGACGACACGCGGTGAGCTATGGCGGGTAGAAACCCGTTGTCACCTTCGGCGTCGTACACAAAACTGCACGAGGAGGTGGTGAGGATGACCGCAGTCGTACTCGATCTGACAGTGAGAGATCTGGCTGACGCCGATCTGGCCGCGTGCGGCTTTGCTGGCAGCGAACTGCACCTGACGCAGGTTGCCAAGCAACTCGACCGAGCGCGTTCCGGGGAGGTCGACTACCTTGCCGTCTGCACGAAGACCGACCTGCCCGTAGCTATCGGCGCAGTCGACTACCTGCCGTATCCCGGTGCAGGTTCGTTGACTCAGTTGTCCGTGCATCCAGCGTTGCAGTCCTGCGGGATCGGGACAGTGCTCATTGGGGCTGCTGAGCAGCGGATCTTGGCCCGAGAGCTTGATCGGGCCGAGGTCGGTGTCGAGCTGAGTAACCCCCGAGCCCGTGCCCTCTACGAGCGGCTGGGCTATGTCGCATACGACGAGATGCTCGAATCTTGGGACCAGCAAAAACCTGACGGCTCGATCACGCGGTACGAGACGAT
The DNA here is from genome assembly GCA_963748245.1 of uncultured Actinomycetota bacterium. Lineage (GTDB taxonomy): Bacteria > Actinomycetota > Actinomycetes > Propionibacteriales > Kribbellaceae > Kribbella. Next base: position 612,491 of record CAVVIA010000002.1, read on the forward strand.
GTGCGCTCAGATGCGCAAGGAGCTGAGCTAGGGCAACTAGCGGGGAGCCCATCGCCTGCCGTTTGCTGACAGCGGCCACAGATCGCGCCGGACAGCCCGCCAGATCGGCGGGTGCACTCAGGCGTGATGTGGTCAAGGATGGACGCCTTGAACTCGACTACGCCTCAGAAGGTTGGAGGTTCGAAACCCTCCGAGTGCGCCACCCAAACCAGGGTCCTAGACCTGGGGTTTCCTCGCTGTGAGCCTCCAACAGATCCGCGACACACGTCCGCCGGCTGATGTGCGACACATGGGCGAGGGAACTGGGGTCGCGGTCCGCGGCCGCTGGCACTTGATGCTACGCGCTGCGCGCTTGTGAGTGGCTGTTCAGCGATGCAGTTGCCATGTCACGCCGTGACGGTTCGGGCAGTCACTGGACGTCGGGAAGGCGAGCGGACAGTGCCACTCGTACTTGTGCGGTGACCCATAGGTCTTCTGGGCCGATCTGAGTCACTGCCTGCAGCGTGACCCACGTCGGTTCGGTGAGGAGTGTGTGCGCCTCGCGGTACTGGTATCGGAGGTGCTGCGTCCAGGCCGTTGATAGATCTGACTCGACTTGTTCGGCGGTAACGCCGGGCCTTGCTGTCGCCGAGGCACGTATTAGCCACTTGCCTCGTTCGTCACGCTGGACAACCGCCTGCTCCCACAGTTCGTGTGGCTGGTCGGCGTAGGTTGGATCTCCCAACCTGGCGAGGAAGTCGACCTCCATGCCCAGGAGGTTGTCACCGTCGCTGGGCTGTCCGGACCGACAGATCGCTCGTCTTTGCTCGTCGAAGGCCGCTGGGCTCAGCATGTGCCACAGTCTGCCGTGTCCGCGCAACAGGCGAGCCTACGAGACGGCCGCCGGTTGGCCCCATCCCCCTAGTCGCTCGATTGTTCGGCAGCAATCAGGTTTTACCAACGCTCCAGCTAGCGTCTTGAGTTGGTGGGTGCCCAGAATGCCGTATGGCCGGCGGCGAGGATGTGCGGATCGAAGATCACGTCGAGGTACAGCGGGTTGGTGAGCTGGTGGAGTTGTTCGGGGCTGCCTGGTGGATGGCGGACCGGACAATTGAGGAAACCCAGCGGATTCTTCGCGAGTCGGACGTGGTGGTGGCCTTGGTCGATTCGTCATGCGACCGGATCGTGGGCTTCTGTCGGGTGCTCACCGACTACGTCCATGTCGCGGTGGTGCTCGACGTCGTCGTCGCGCCCGAACACCGTGGCTCAGGGTACGGCGCGGTGCTGATGGACGCCGTCGTGCACAATCCCCAGCTTGCGCAGGTGCGGAGCATCGAACTGGTCTGCCAGCCAGAGCTCGTCCCCTTCTATCGTCGCTGGGGATTCACCGACCAGGTGGGCAGTTCGCTCCTCATGCGCCGATCGACAGATCCGTTGTTGGTTCGCTGACCTCGCCAGCGGTGCGCGTGCTGGCCGCGCAGTACCGAGTCACCTAGCATTCGGTCGTGAAAAGCCCACAGATCATCCTCGGGATCGCGGTACTCGGCAGCATTGCCTCGGCTGTGGGCAGTTTCGTGGTGGATGGTCCGCGAGCAGCAGTCTCGCCCACGGTCGCGGCGGTCGTCTTTGGACTCGTCCTCTACAAGGTCGTGCGGAATCCGCCCGCGCCGACACGGTGGACGAGACCGCGCGTCATAGCCACCGCCGCGATCTATGCGGCCAGCAGCCTGGCGATGATCATCACCTTGGCCTGGGTGCTGACGGTGAGACCCGAGTGGCCGATCCGAATTGTTGCCGTCCTCGGCATCTTGCTGGTGCCGACGCTGGGCGTGTGGCTTGTGCGTGTTGCACGCGCCCAGGACAGGGCCGCCCGGTTGAGTGGCCGATCATGAAAAGTGCGCGAGCGGCGTTCGTCGTTGCGTCCCTGGTCGTGATCGTCGCTTCTGGTGCGGGGATATTTCTGAGTGACGGTGTTGAGGACGCGATTCCGCCGGCTGCTGTGCTGATCCTTACTTGCATTTCCCTGTACGTCGCTGTCCGGCGCCCGTGGCCACCTCCGAAACCCTGGGATCGCAAGCGAGTGGTGCTCACCGCGGCGGTAACCGTGCCATTCGTAGTCTTCATCTTCGGGGTGGCGCTGATCCCGATGATCAGGCAGACCGAGGATTCAGCTGTTCGTGTCTCTGCCGCTGTGGGTGCCGCGATAATCGTCGCATCGCTGGCGCTGGCGGTCAGCATCGCGCGACGGGAACATCGGCTCGCACAGAACGCCAGCGAGGATAGCTAACACCAGCCCTGAAGGTGGGTGCTCATTCGCGCGTTGCCTTGATTACGTACGTTGCGGGCAGCCAGTTCGCGGCATCGCCGAGGCCGTCATACATGTCGGGGAACGGCGCCTCGAAGAACTCGTCGATGCGGAGTCCGGCGCGCATGAGGCTCGTTACGACGTCGCTGACTGGCCAGAGGAAGGCGTCGAACGAGGTCTCGGGCGTGGACCCGGTTGGGCGCTTGGCCTGATCGTAGGTCTGTGCGGTGGGGCGATCACGGCCGAAGTAGTCGACAGTTACGGCTACCTCGCCGGGCCGCCGGACGCCGAGGACTTCCCACATCGGGTGGTGCTCGTTGAGCAGGAAGGTGCCACCCGGACGCAGACGGTCGGCGATCATCCGAGCCCATTGATCAAGGTCGGGGAGCCAGCACACAACACCCGCGCTGGCATAGATCACGTCGAAGTCCCGCAGCTCCGCGGGCAGCTCGTACATGTCCGCCGCGATGAACCGTGCGTCTGCCGCTGTCTCGCGGGCAAGGGCGTTCGCTGCCTTGATCGCGACGTCGCTGATGTCGACACCGGTCACGGAAGCGCCGAGGAAGGCCCAGGAGATCGAGTCGTTGCCGTTGGCACAGGCAAGGTGGAGCATTCGCTTGCCGGCCACATCCGGTAGCTGACCAGGCTCGTAGTCCTCGAGTGTGCTGCCGCCCTGCAGGAAGAACTCGGGTGACTGCTGAGGGCGAGCCGGCGCGATCTCGTTCCAACTGATTCGGTTCGACCTCGTGTGGGCAAGGATTCGGTCCATGGCCGGACCGTACTCAGCCGCCCGAGCCTCGCCAACCGATTACTCCGATCCGACCAGCCCTACTTCGTCGGGCCGCAAACTTGCGGTCACGGTGTAGTGCAGGCGGACGGAGCCGGCGGTGTCGGTGTGGACGGATAGCAATTGCAATTGGGTCGGGGGCTCGCCTGCGGCTAGGGGTGGACCGTCCATGATCGATGGTGTGTTGAGTCCGCCGATCAGAGCGGGTGCGAGCGTCAGGTGCAGTTCGTCGATCAGGCCTGCCCGTAGCAGCGCGCCGTTGAGGCCGCCGCCTGCGGCTGATAAGACGCAGATAATGCCGAGCTCGGTGCCCATTGCGGCTATCGCCAGCGCCAGGTCGACGCGGTCTTCTCCGACGACGAGGTAGCAGATGTGTTCCCGGCGGAGGTAGGCGAGATAGTCGGCGGGAGTCGATCGCGACACCAGGACCAGCGCGTCCCAGTTCTCGTGTTTCTCGGTCCAGCGGACTCGGCCGCGGCTGTCGACGACGGTGAACCACATGTGCGGTGGGGATGGCTGGTCGGTGACATCCGGCGGGAGGAAGTGTTGGTAGAGGCCGGCGGCGTCACCGTCGTAGGTGGGCAGCTCCTCCGGAGTCTCGTCCTCGGTCACCAGGCTGCCGCTGCCCTCGAGGATGGCATTGCAGCCGTACTGTTGTCTGGCAACCTCCATGATGTCGATCGGGACCGGATCGGCGGCAGGCGGCGTCATCGCCGCCCACAGATCCGAACTCGGCTGGCGCATCAAGAGTGCGTCCCGGGTGAGCGCGACCTTCCCGTCGACACTGGCCCCCACGCTCACCACCACCCGTGGTCGCTTCCGCATCACAGCCTCCTTCGGTTCGCTGGTCGGCGGACAACAGATCTACCAGCGGCCACCGACAACGCCAGCCGGCCGTGCCCGCTGACGGTGCGCCGCGGGCCGCGGGCCGGCTCGGACTTCCCAACGGCTTATCTGGGCGATAACATCGTCAGATGGCGATGAAAGCATCAGTTGACGTTGCGGTTCAGGCTGCGCCGGACCTGGTTGATGAGGCGGCGGCCCTTGCTGTTGCGGCGTGTTTGTTTCATGGGTTCAGTGATGCGTCGCGGTTGGCGATTGTCCGGCATCTGGCGTTGGGGGAGCACCGGGTGGTGGACCTGACCGAGCACCTTGGACTGGCGCAATCGACTGTTTCCAAGCACCTTGCTTGTCTGCGCGACTGCGGCCTGGTGGAGTCGCGGCCGCAGGGGCGGGCGTCGTTGTTCAGCTTGACTCACCCTGAGGCGACGCTTGAACTTCTGTCGGCTGCCGAGCGGCTGCTCGGCCTGACCGGCGACGCCGTTGCGCTCTGTCCTGTGTACGGCGTGAAGAGCAAGGCATGAGCGATCCACTGCAGATCTCCCCGATCCCGCCGCGTACGTGGACGACCGATCCCGATCTGCGGCGCAAGTTGAGCCGCCGAGCGCAGGTGCTTGCGGGTGCTTCGGTTACCTACAACGTGATCGAGGCGGTCATCGCCATCAGCGCCGGCCTCGTCGCCGGGTCGGTGGCGCTGGTCGGGTTCGGGCTGGACTCGGTGGTCGAGGTGTCCAGCGGTCTCATCATCCTGTGGCAGTTCCGCCACCGCCTGCCCGAGTCCCGGGAACGTCAGGCGCTGCGGATGCTCGCGTTCTCGTTCTTCGCTCTTGCTGCTTACGTCACCTTCGAGTCGCTCCGATCGCTCATTGCCGGCAGCGATCCCGATGTGTCGCCGGTCGGTATCGGACTCGCGATCGCCTCCTTGATCGTGATGCCGTTCCTGTCCTGGGCACAGCGCCGTACCGGCAAGGCGCTCGGCTCGAACGCGGTCGTTGCCGACAGCACCCAGACGCTGCTGTGCACCTACCTGTCCGCCGTGCTGCTCGTCGGGCTGGTGCTGAACGCGACGCTCGGCTGGGGTTGGGCCGACCCGATCGCGGGGCTCGTCATCGCGGCGGTCGCGGTGCGCGAAGGCGTGGAGGCGTGGAAGGGCGAGGGGTGCTGCTCGCCGATCGCGGGTCCCACGGGTTGTGGATGCTCCGACGGCGCATGCACCGACGGTTGCTGCGAGGGCTGAAGATCATGGCCGCGTTCGCTCTGATCTTGTTCACTATCTACATCCTGGCTGGTTTCGTCCTGCGTACTGTGCTGCAGCTACGCCGTACCGGCGACTCCGGTTTCCGCGGGCTGTCGGGCACGCCAGGGTCTGCGCGCTGGTGGGCCGGAGTTCTCTTCGCCGTCGCACTGATCGCGGGCCTACTCGGGCCGGTCGTGGCGCTGGCCGGCGTCGATCCGATCGCGATCCTGGATCGCGATGCGGTTGCCGCTGCAGGCGTCGTACTCGCCGTCGCCGGGATCATCGCCACTGTCGTTACGCAGGCAGCCATGGGCACCAGCTGGCGCATCGGAGTCGACCCAGCCGAGACGACCGGGCTGGTCACGAGCGGGCCGTTCGCCCTGGTCCGCAATCCGATCTTCACTGCAATGGCGATCACCGGTATCGGGCTGGCACTGATGGTCCCGAACGTGGTTGCCCTTGCGGGCGCCGTCGTACTGATCGTCGCCTTGCACCTACAGGTCCGCGTGGTCGAGGAGCCGTACCTGCTCGCCACCCACGGCCACAGCTACGAGCACTACGCCGCCACCACCGGCAGATTCCTCCCTCGAGTCGGCCGCCTCGCGAGTTGACCTCTAGGTAGAGCGCGGTGGAGCGCCGTTCTCCAAGTACGCCGTTGCCGCCGAGGTTCGGGCCCGGAGCCCAGCCGCCACACGTGCGAACTGCCCGGCGTCGAGCAGCCGCCCAGCCTCGTCCAGCGTGACGAACCTGAAACGGCTCGCTTCGGACGGCTCGGTGACGATGCGCTCGACGTCGGCCGGCGCCAGAACACCGCCGTCGAAGAGGAACGCCACGATCTCTGTGAACTCGCCCGATCGCGAGTTCCAGTCCACCGCCAGGAGGGCGCCGGGCTCCACGGTGAGGCCTATCTCCTCCTGGATCTCGCGCTTGGCGGCGAGCCGTGGCGACTCGTCGTGTTCGACCACGCCGCCGGGAAGATCCCAGGTCGGCTTGTACGGCGGATCGAGCACGAGCAATCGGCCCGACTCGTCCGTGAACAAGCAGTCGGCAGCGATCCGCTTGGTGGGCTGCTTCGCGGTGAAATGAACCTCGTCAGACACCCCGCCAGCCAACCACGGAGTGCCGCCTAGGCCGGGCCGGTCAGGACGCGTTTGCGGTAGGTCGCGATGTCGCGGACCTCCACGGTGACCTGGATGTTCAAGCCTGCGTCGGGCTTGAGGTGGTCGCACAACGTCTGAAGGGTCAGCTCGGCGAGACGGGTGACGAGGGCGTCGGGTCGGCCGGGGAGGATCGCCAGGTCGACGTGCACCATTGCCTCGCCGGGGCCGCCGGTCCCGATGACCTCTTCCCCGGTCGTACGGAAGCGCGTCTTGAAGTCCGGCAGCGCACTGCCGATCAGCTCGGCCGCGATCGGGTGAAGCGTCACCGCGAATCCACGCCGATCGAACACCTGTACCAAGGACTCCGAGTACTCAACACTGATCTGCGGCATACGGCCGATTATCCAGAGCGAGCATTCAGTAAACCGGTACCGGCCGCGGTCGTGGGTGGGGCAGGGTTTTGGGATGGACTACGACTTTCTCGTTCGGGCGGAGGAATTGACGCTTGGATATCGGGCTCCTCGGGGGGCACGGCGGCTCGGCTTCGACGAAGGCGGGTTGGCGTGGGAGGAGTGGCGGCGGCGGGCGAAGGAGAAGTTGGTGGAGGTGGTGGGGGTTGATCAGGAGGTGAGGGCCGGGGAGGTGCGGGAGGTGCGGCGGGCCTTGTGTGGGGGTGTTGAGGTTGTGGCGTTGGTGATGCGGGTGAGTGATGAGGTTTCCGTACCCGCTTATCTGTTGCGGCCGTCGAACAGCGGCGAGTCGGTGGTGGTTGCGCTGCATGGGCATGGGCAGGTGGATGAGTGCCTTGGGATCGACGGGGTGCGGGAGGACTATCACCACAACTTCGCGCTGGTGCTGGCGCAGACTGGGCACACGGTGTTGTTGCCTGAGCTAAGGGGATTCGGGGCGCTCAGCGACCTTGCTCGTGATCGAGATGGCGAGACTCTGAACTACTGGCAGTGGGGCCGGCACATGGCTTACACGCTCGTCACCGACGCATTCCAGAACGGGCGAACGCTCATGGGCGACACCATCGAGGACCTGCTGCGGTGGGAGGGCTGGCTCGCGACCACCTATGACGTACGGCGCTTTGACGTTGCCGGGATCTCCTGGGGCGGCGATCTCGCGTGCACCTACCCGGTGTTCAGCAGCCGTGTTCGTTCGATCTTCGCCAGCGGGACCCTGGGCTCGTTCAGCGAGATCTTCGCGCGCGGCGGCAATGCGCCGGCTCATTGCGTCCCCGGTGTTCTCAACTGGTTCGACCGTGCCGACATCGCGGGGCTGAACGCACCTCGACCGATCGCGTTGCACTACGGCGCGCTCGACGTACCAGGGCCCGGCAACGGCTCGGCGTCGTACAACGAGACCGTTCCGGACGCGTTCGCACGTCTCCGCAGGATCTACGAGGCTGCCGGCGCGGGCGATGCGGTGTCGCTGCACGTCACGGAGAACAGCGGTCATGAGATGGACAACAACCTCCTCCTGAAACTGCTACGGTTTTCGGCGTAGCCGGGCAAGCCACGGAGGAGGATTGCATGCCATTGGAGTTCCGCTCGGCCAACGCAGACGACTCTGAGCAGGTTGCTGCCCTGCACGCCGATAGTTGGCGGCGGCATTACCGGGGTGCGTACGCGGACTCGTTCCTTGACGGAGACATCGCCACCGACCGCCGTGAGGTCTGGTCGAAGCGGCTCGCTACCCAGGCCGGCACCGCCACGATCCTCGCCGAGTACGACGGCCAACTGGCCGGATTCGTCCACGTCATGTTCGACCACGACCCGCGGTGGGGCAGCCTTGTCGACAATCTGCATGTTTACAGCAGCCGACGCCGGACCGGCATGGGCACTCAGCTCATGACTCGCGCTGCACAGGCCGTCGCCGACCAGGCGAACGGCAACGCGATGTACCTGTGGGTGCTGGAGCAGAACACCAACGCGCAGCACTTCTACCTCGCCACCGGAGCCAGCTGCGTCGAGACGTCGACGGCGCCGCCGCCCGGCGGAGACCCGACCCGCCTCAACGGCTCACCCAAGTGCCTCCGGATGGCCTGGCCTGACGTCGCGCGCTTCAACCAAGCGCCGCGGTGATTGCTGGCGGCAACCACCGCGACGATGTCGCTAAGGTCGCTCGTCACCACGCCAGTTGGTGTTGAAGCCGCCTAGATGCGGGTGGTACATGTCGTCGCCGTCGTGCTGGGTGAACTCGACCTTCACCCAGAGCGCGTCGAGTTGGAAGGTCTCCACGCAGGCATCGATCAGAGCCTGCGCCAGCCGGGCTCTGACCTCGGTCGGCCGACCCTTCCGGATGTCACACATGATCAGCGCCGAGGGCGTCGGCGGACCGGACTCTTGACACCGCCAGACTCCACCGCTGCCGAGGTCGTGGATCGAGACCGTGAGCAGATCCCTGTGGACCTGCATGATCTCCCCGTAGACAAGGCCGATGCGCTGTGCGAACGCGCGCTTGGTTGCCTCGTCGGCACTCACCGGCAGGTCGACCTGGATCGAGGGCATGGGACTCCTTTCTTCAGCCGGCCCGGCCGGCCGGTCGCTGGGTGATCTCGAGCTCCCGCGCTGCCGCGAAGAGCAGATGTTCATTGCCTGGCGCCGAGATGAGTTGTACGGCGATCGGCAGTCCGTCGACCCACCCCGCAGGCACGCTGATGGCCGGCGAGCCGGTCATGTTCCAGAGATTGGTCAGCGACAGCAGAGCCTCGCGGACCTCGAGCTGGACCCCACCGACGGAGACACTGCGGCCGCCCACAGCCGGCGCCACGATCGGAACAGTCGGCAGAGCCAGTACGTCGTACGTCGCCAGCAACTCGTCGACCATGACCGCGAGCTCGTGGCGGGCCTGGTCGGCCTGGGCATAGCGCCGGTCAGAGATCTCGCCACCCTGGTGGAGTCGTGCACGTACCTCTGGATCGATGAGGTCGTGATCCGCAGCGAGGTGGTGCTCGTGCACGCGGAACGCTTCCCTGCTCTGCAAGGTCGAGAAGACCCCGAACAGTTCCCGATCCCACTTAGGGAATCCGCGAACGACCTCGACATCGAACCCAGCCCCGGACACGAGCCGCCGGGTCAACTCCTCGACCCGCGGATCCGTCACCGCGATGGCCCCCGGCGGGATCCATCCGACCGCGAGTCGATCAGAACTGAAGGACGTCAGCCGGTCGCTGATGGCCTGGTAGCCGATGAGTGCGTCCTCGGATGTTGCCGCGAAGAGGCCGACATGGTCCAGGGTTGGAGCCAGCGGGTAGACACCGGCGCTCGGCACGACGTCGTACGCGGGCTTGAACCCGACGACGCCGCAGAGCGCAGCGGGCACCCGGACGGAACCCGCCGTGTCGGTCCCCAGGGCGAGCGGCACCATTCCGGCGGCGACCGCGACAGCGCTGCCTCCGCTGCTGCCGCCGGACATCCTGCTCGGGTCGTTCGGGTTGCGGGAGGCGCCGTGGACGGAGCGATCGCCGGTCGCGCCGTACGCGAACTCGTGCAGCGTGGTCTTCCCGATGATCACGGCCCCGGCGTCGCGCAACCGCCGTACGACCTCGGCGTCCTCAGTCGCGACGCCGCCGAACGAGGTGGCCGATCCACAACTGGTGGGTAGACCGGCCATGTCGATGAGGTCCTTCACAGCCACGGGTATGCCGTGCAGCGGCCCCAGATCTACTCCCGCGGCGAGTTGTTCGTCGGCGACTCGGGCCGCCGCCCGGGCTCCCTCGTCGTCGACGAGTGCGAACGCGTTCACGGTGGGATTCAGGGCGTGTGTACGGCGCAACGCCGCCTCGGCCGCGTCGGTCGCGGAGATCTCGCGACTGCGCAGCGCCCGAGCCAGCTCGACCGCGGTCATGACGTGAATCCCGGGACGAGACGGAGCACAGACACGATCAGCGCCGTACAGATGCCCATCGATGCGACGTTGCCGATGAAGGGATGAAAGGTCTTCGGCAGACGGGCCGAGATCGCCGCGGCGACGGGTGGAGCGATCAGCGCGCCGGCCAGTGCACCCACCACGATGGAGCCGAAGGTTCCGCCGAAGACGAGCACAGTAGCCGGTGCGACGGAGACGACCGGCACAAAGGTGTGGGATAGAAGTCGTGCGTCCGCCACTTCTTCCGCCAGATGATCACCCCGGCGACCGCAGTCAGGACTTGGCTGCCGAGCACCGCGGTGAACAGGCCGGATCCGTACGACGTGCTGGCCGGGCTGATCAGGTGTGCGACGACGGCTCCGAGAATCAGCGCGGCGCTCGCCCACTCGTTGCCGAAGAACTGCGCCTCGGAGAAGTCGGCCAATGCACGGCGCGGCACCCACAACCGCGAATGTCCAAGCGGTCCCGGCTCATTCGAAGTCCGCCATTCGCCAGGCGCCGGCATCCAGCTGAGACGTCGGCACAGCCAGAAGGCAACGATCGCGCCCAGCCACATGCCGGTGGTCGCACCGACGACCGGCGGCAGGTCGAGGGGTGCGCAGAGATACTCGACGGCGAGGATCGAGGCCGGCGGCGTCAGCACCGCGCCCAGGACGGCTGCCGACAGGCCGACTCTCCACCCGGGTCCGTAGAGGACGACGATCGCGGGTGCCACCGAGACCAGCGGCACGAACAAGGGCTGCCAACTCCCGGGGGCCAAGGTCCAGCCCCAGGCGAGATTGCCCAGCAGCAGGCTGACCAGCGCGCTGCCGGCGGCCCACGGCCACAGTCCCGTGCCACACGCCTGGACGAATCCCTGCCATCGCCACGACATTCGGTGGGCGACATGACCGAGCAGTCCGCCGGCGAGGAGCAGTGCGCCGGCCGGAGCAACCGCGTAGAACTGTGGCTCGCTGATCGATCCAACCAGCCACGAGGCGAACTGGCTCAGGTCGGTGTAGTCCCCATCCCACGGCTCGCGGCCAACCCGCGAGAACGCCCAGCCGGCGAGGGCCAGCAGCGAGACGCCGGCCAGGCCGACACCCACCCGGGCGGCCCGCCGCGCGCCTGGGACAGCAGTCGTACTGCGGACTGTCGTCATGGCGTCACCTCGGTAGCGGAGCGCGGCCGGCGTACCCGAGCATCTGGTCGTACAGGTCCGTACGCCGGTCGCGATGCAGGTCGTTGAGCTGGTTCCAGATCGGAGCCGTTCGTGACGCCGTCAGATCGACGTCCGCGTAGATGATCGTGTCCTCGTCCGGGCCGGCGATCCGGTCGATCGGCCACCCGTTCGTTCCGGCGATCAACGAGTTGCCCATGAACCCGGCGCCGCGCTCCTGGCCGGTCCGGTCCGCGGTGGCGATGAAGACGTTGTTGGCGTGCGCGGCGGTGATGGTCAGGTACGCCGCCATGCAGACCCCGCTCGCGTCGTACAGCGGCGGAGGCGTCCACACCCAGCCGGTCGGGATGCAGATGATGTCCGCGCCGAGCTGGGCCACGATCCGTGCGGTCTCCGGGAACCAGATGTCCCAGCAGACCAGCAGGCCGATCCGGCCGATCTTGGTGTCGAACACCGAGAAACCTTCGTCACCCGGGGTGAACCACAACTTCTCGGTGTTCCACAGGTGGGTCTTGCGGTATCGGCCGATATAGCCGTCCGGACCGACCAGTACGGCAGTGTCGTAGAGCGTCACGCCGTCCCGCTCGGCCACACAGCCGACGATGTACACATCGCGCGCCGCCGCGATCCGGGCGAACGACTCCACCGTCGGTCCGTCCGGCACCGGCTCGGCGTGCGCGTAGGCCTCCTCGCGGCTCTCGAACACGTAACCGGTGGTCGCGAGCTCGGGAAGCACGATCAGCCCTGCTCCGGCGTCGGCCGCGGCGGTCAGCCGCTGCTCCACCGCCAAGGCGTTCGACTTGAGGTTCTCGACCCCGACTCGCGGTTCGAACTGCACGACTGCCACCCGTACCGGGCTCACCCTCTGATCCGCCTGTGCCGTCATGACCTGGCCTCCTCAGCCTGCAAACTGGTTTCAACTTGAAACCGCTTGAGCGGGAGCGTAGATGAGCTGGTTTATACTTGCAACCACTTGGCTCCTACCAAATGCGACGAAGGGGACGTGCATGCCGAAGCGACTGACCCACGAGGGAGCGGAGTGCCCGGTCGCCCGGGCGGTCGACATCGTCGGGGACCGCTGGTCACTGCTGATCATTCGGGACGCCTTCGACGGCATCAGCCGCTTCAGCGAGTTCCAGCGGAACCTCGGCCTGGCCAAGAACATCCTCTCGTCGCGGCTGCGCGAACTCGTCGCGCACGGAATCCTCGAGGTGCTTCCGGCCGCCGACGGCAGCGCGTATCACGAGTACGCCCTGACCCAGAAGGGGCGCGATCTCTTCGCGATCCTGGTCAGCCTGCGGCAGTGGGGCGAGGGCCACCTCTTCGACGACGCCGAGCCGCACTCGGTCCTGCTCGACGTGAAGAACAAGCGCCCGCTCCGGAAACTGGAGGTCACCGACGCCGCCGGCCGCGTCATCGACTCCACCAAAGCCTTCGTCCGCAAGGTCGAGTGATCACGGCTGAAAGCACTGTGAAACCGTCGTCTGGGAGCGTCGAGTCCTCACGAGGAGGAGAAGAAGATGCGATCACTGATTGCGTTCAGCGATGTGACGCTCGACGGGTTCATGGCCGGACCGGACAACGACCTCGAGTTCACGGTCGACGACCCCCAGATGACCGGCGAACTGACTGACGAACTGGTGGCCGTCGCGGACCTGCAGATCTGGGGCAGCAAATCGTTCGCGCCGTCGGGTGCCTACTGGACGGCCGCGGACGGGGACCTGGCTACGTGGATGAACGACACGCCGAAGGTGGTGTTGTCGTCGGACCGCAGCCTCGATGTCAGCTCCTGGGCGAACTCGACGCTGGCCGCCGGCGACGGGGTGGAGCAGGTACGTCGGCTGAAGGAAACCTCCGGTGGAAGCCTGGTGGTGTTCGGCGGCGTGCAGACCGTTCGCTCACTCGTCGCTGCGGATCTCGTCGACGAGTACTGGCTCAAGGTCAACCCGACGGTCGTCGGCCGCGGCGGATCGATGTTCACCGAGGTGGCCGAACGCCGATCGCTGACCTTGCGCAGCGCACGGTCCTATCCGTCCGGGGCCGTTGCTCTGGTCTACTCGGCGCGGGGTTAGCTGTCGGCAGAGTGATCTCGCCGAGGTTCGTCGCTAGTTTCGACGTATGACGGCTATCGCACGGTACGACGGTGTCGCGGACTACTACGCCTCCGGCTGGGGAGAAGATCTCACCGATCCAGTGACAGTCGCGCTCTTCGACGTACTCGGAGAGATTGCCGGGCAACGGGTGCTGGACATTGCTTGCGGCCACGGACGGATCAGCCGCGGTCTCGCGCACAAGGGCGCTTCCGTGGTCGGCGTCGACGTCTCGGCCGCCATGCTCGCCAAGGCCGAGGAGATGGAGAGCAACGAACCGCTCGGCATCCGCTATCTGCAATCGGACGCGGCAGACCCGGAACTCCTGCAAGGCGACGAGTACGACGCCGCCGTCTGCAGCATGGGGTTGTCCGACATCGACAACCTGGACGGCACCCTGACGAACATCCGTCGCCTACTCCGCCCTGGCGGCATCTTCGCCTTCGCGATGCTGCACCCCTGTTTCCCAGGTATAGAAGGCGTATCCGGTGCGTGGCCCAGCGACGGCACGTACTACGACGAGCGCTACTGGCAGGCCGACGGCACCCTCTCAACGCTTCGCCAACAGGTAGGCGCCAACCACCGCACCCTGTCGACATACCTCAACACCCTCCACCACCACGGCTTCACGCTGACCCAAACAGCCGAACCCCAACCCCGGATCGAAGCCACCTCCCCCCGAGGACCCATGGCGCGGTACCCGGTCTTCTTCGTCGCCGCCTACCTCAACTAGTTCGGCGCCGGCTCGCTCGAGCAGCGGGAGATCGGGTACGACGATGTCCACGGTCAAGGCGTGATTCGGTAGACGACGTGGTGGCGGAGAGGGCCGTCGGGGGCGGCGGAGGAGTCTTCGAAGTTGTCGGCCGGGTTGTGGGTCATACCCAGGCGACGCATGACGGCCTGGGAGCGTTGGTTGGTGGCGGTGGTGATCGCCAGGATCTCCCGGAGCTCCAACACGGTGAAGCCGAAGGTCAACGTGGCGCGAGCAGCCTCAGTGGCGTAGCCGTGACCCCACGACGCGCGGGTGAGTCGCCAGCCGATCTCGACGCCGGTGACCGGCAGGCCGGGCTCGACGTCGTCCAGGCCCGCGAAGCCGATGAACTCGCCGGTCGCCTGGACCTCGATCGCCCACCACCCGTATCCACGCTCGTCGAACTCGGCCTGGAACGCCGCGACCGAGGCATCGCTCTGCTCGCGCGTGAGAACGTCGCCCAGGTACTCCCGGACCTCCGGGTCGGCGTTCATCGCGGCCCACGGTTCGAGATCGGATTCCCGCCAGCGGCGGAGCAACAGGCGCTCGGTGCGCAGTTCACCCATACCCACAACCCAACGCGAACCCCACCAACCCCGCAAACCAATTGTCGAAGGTCAGGACTCGCGGCAGATGCTTGTGCATGGCCGGCGTCTGCGGGCTCAAGTAGCTCCGCAGTACCCGCCGCGGGGGCGTGGTGAGTACTGCGCAGCCGCCTAGTTGGCTTCCTTTGTTGCCCAGTAGTGCCATTGGGGGGACGCGACTGGGGAACGGGTCAGGCCGTCCGGCCAGGTGGCCGGCAGGTCGTGACTCCGAGCCGCGTAGAGGATCACCTCCGATGCGGTGCGGTCGCCGCGGACGGCGACACGGGCGGCGGTCTCGGCGCGCATGTCCGACAGGTAGTGGATGGCCGGCAGGAACTCGGCACTCAGCCGCTGACTCAGCCGCCCGACCGGTTCGTCGTCGAGTCTGACCTCGACCACGATCCGGTGCCGGTCCTGGATACCGTCCTCCTCCTCGACCGCGTGCATCGTGCCGTACACCCAGCACTCGCCCTCCGCCCGGAAGAACGGAGCCAGTACGTCGGGATGCACCTCACTGCCAGGGACGACGATGCCGCTGCCGGGCGGCAGCAGGTGATAGCTGCCTGGCGGTGGCAGGTTCGCCGGGACCAGCATGTGCGGCTGCCCGAGGGCCACCGCGACACTGGCGTGGAATTCGGTCCCCTGGTCGCCCTTGCCGTCCCAGGCGGCCGGTTCCCACTCACTCACCCACAGGTGGCACGGAACCTGCGGTTGCAGGCCATGTGCCACCAGTTCTGACAACACCGGGTGGTACCGGTGCGCATCGTCCCTCGGCAGGTAGCCGACAACCTTCCCCTGCACCCGTACGGCGATGGATCGGGGATCGAAACGGTTGTGCGGCTCCGGGACCAGGTCCGCGTCGGTGTCCAGGTCTGCTCCTCGCGCTGGGATGGGGTCCGGAAACAGGCTTCGGATCGCCTGCTCGTGCGGGGCCTCCCGCACGACTTCCTGACCACACCACAGGGCGTCTCCCCACAGACTGAACGGAATCAGTTCCATTCGTGCCCTCCAGTCCACTGTGACCGGCTTTACTCGGCTCATCCCGTCCAGGACCCTGGCCGTTACACCGAGTGAGCGTATGAAAACTAGACTGCCCAGTGAACGGCCGTTTCACGCCTAACACAAGGGTCTGATGCGCAAAGGTAGCCGCCCGTCCGTACTGTGGACGCGGATTGTCTTGTGCCGCGAGCGAATCGGCGAAGATCGTGCAAATGCACGGGAAGGAAGCTCATGCAGGGCAGTAGTTCAGTCGCTCGATCGACCACCGGTTCGGACCGGAACGCCGTGGATGCGGCAGCCGTCGACGACGCGCTCAAGCGGCTCGACGGTGTCGCTGTGCGTACACCGTTGCAACGCAACCTCCGGCTGTCCGAGCGCACCGGCGCCCAGGTCTGGCTCAAGCGGGAAGACCTGCAGATCGGCCGGTCCTACAAGCTCCGCGGCGCCTACAACCTGATCTCCCAGCTCGACGACGCGCAGAAGACGGCCGGCGTGGTCTGCGCCAGCGCCGGCAACCACGGTCAAGGCCTCGCCTACTCGTGTCACATCCTCGGTGTGCAGGGCAAGGTCTACGTTCCGCGGACGACGCCCCGCCAGAAGCGCGACCGGATCGCGGCCCTCGGCGGCAAGCAGATCCAGGTCATCGTCACCGGCGACACGTACGACGATGCGGCGGCGGCCGCACTCGCCGAGGTCGAGGCCACCGGCGCCACGATGGTGCCCGCGTTCGACGACCCGCGAACCGTCGCAGGACAAGGGACAGTGGCGGTCGAGCTGGTCGACCAGCTCGGTCACGCGCCCGACGTACTGGTCGTGCCGGTCGGAGGCGGCGGTCTGATCGCCGGCGTCGTGACCTGGCTGACCGAGCGGCATCCCGGCGTACGGATCGTCGGTGTCGAGCCGGCCGGGGCGGCCAGTATGGCGGCGGCGTTGGAGGCCGGCGAGCCGGTGACGTTGCCGCATCTCGACAGCTTCGTGGACGGCGCCGCGGTCCGACGCGTCGGCGACGTGACGCTGCCGTTGGTGGCGGCGGCCGGCGTCGAGATGCTGTCGGTCCCGGAAGGGCTGGTGTGCAGCGAGATGCTGGAGCTGTACCAGACCGACGGCCTGATCGCCGAGCCTGCGGGCGCCTTGGCGACAGGGGCCCTGGGCAATGGTTTGGACGTGCGCCCGGGTGAGACCGTGGTCTGTCTGCTGTCCGGCGGGAACAACGACGTCAGCCGGTACGGCGAGATCCTCGAACGCTCGCTGGTGCACGAAGGGCTGAAGCACTACTTCCTGGTGACGTTCCCGCAGGAGCCCGGGGCGCTGCGGACGTTCCTGGACGAGTCGCTCGGGCCGGACGACGACATCACGCTGTTCGAGTACGTGAAGCGGAACAACCGCGAGACCGGGGTCGCACTGGTCGGTATCGAGATCAGCCGGCCCGGCGACCTCGACGGGTTGCTGTCCCGGATGGAAGCCGCACCGCTCGAGATCGAGCGGATCCACCCGAACTCGCCGGAGTTCCGCTACCTGATCTGAGAACGCAGCGCACTGATCCCGCCCGGGCACACCTGCTTGCGGTCAGGTGCCGTCGTCGGCCCCGCTGCGCTCCGGCGGGATCAGTGCGTCTGGTAGCTCAGTGCTTCAGGTGCTTCGGGTGTTCGTCCAGCGGCTCGGACCGCGCCGCCTGACGGCGAGGGTCGTCCGGGTGCTGCCCGTCGGCCCAGTGCCCGTCGGTCGGCTCGCCTTCCTTGCCCCAGCTGGCCGCGTGCGGTGTCGACTGGTCCGGGTGCAGATCCCGCGCCCGGGTGACGGTGCTCGTCGGACTCGGTCCGGGCGTCCGCGGCGGCTTCGCGCCGTTCGTCCGCACCGGCTGCGAGCCGGCGCGCCTCGGCCGCCTTCTCGTCGGCGACGGCCTGCGCCTTGCGCGACCTTGCCTCGACCTCGTCGGCCGCGGCTTGCTGCTTCTCCGCGTGCATTGCCGACGTCCTGGCCTGCTGCTCCTGCTCGTAGGCCTCCTGGCGATCCCGTTCGGCCCGGCGCTTGGACGACGCGCGCGTCGCCACGGCGATCAGGGCCATCAGGACGACCACGGCCACCACGATCCACAGGACGGTCATTCCGTCCATCGTTCCTCCTCGGCTCGATGTTCGGAATGACCGGTACCCGCTCGTCCGGTGACCTAACGTGCCTCGAAGTGATAGGTGCCTGAGGCAATTGTCTTGACGTCGGCGCTGCCGTCGCCGGCCGGGATCCGCACCGTCGCGGTGGTGTTCGCCGGCACAGTCACGTCGAGCGTGAACCCGTCGGGTGTGGACCGCCAACTGCTCGCGACCTCGCCATACGGCGTCTCCAGGCGGAGCGAGGCGGAGGTGATCCCCGCACCCGGCACCGGCGCGATCAGGATCTTCTTGTACCCCGGCTCCGCCGCTGACACGCCGGCCAGCGTCCGGTACATCCACTCCCCGACCGCGCCGTACGCATAGTGGTTGAACGAGTTCATCCCGACGTCGTTGAAGGTGCCGTCCGGGTTGATCGAGTTCCACCGCTCCCAGACCGTGGTCGCACCCCAGCCGATCTCGTAGCCCCAGGACGGGTACGACGTGTTCTGCAGCAACCGGTAGGCCAGGTCGGCCCGCCCGATCTTGGTCAGCACCGGCAGCAACCCGTCCACCCCGAGGAAGCCGGTCGACAGGTGGACGTCGCGCCGGATCACCGTCTGGGCGAAGTGCTCGCCGGCCGCGTCGACCAGGTCGGCCGGCACCAGGTCGTTGGTGAAGGCAAGGATGTATCCGGTCTGGCTGTCCGACCCGATCTTCCCGTCCGCCGCGACGAAGCGCGCGATGAACGCCGTACGCACGTCGTCGTACAGCTTCTCGTACTTGGCCGCATCCGCCGTCAGGCCGATCGCCGCGGCCATCTGGCTCAGCTGCCGCGCACCCTTGGCCACGAACGACGTCCCGATCAGGTCGCCCGGGGTCGGGTCCTCCAGGTTGAGCCAGTCGCCGTAGTCACCGCCGCCCCGGATGAACCCGGTCGAGCTCGCCTCGAGGTAGTCGACGTACCGGCGCATCGAGTCGTAGTGCTCCCGGATCACCTCGGTGTCGCCGTACGCCTGCCACAACGTCCACGGCACATTCACACCGGCGTCGGCCCACCCCGCGTTGCCCATGCCGCCGTCGAAGGACTCCGGCACGGTCGGCGCGACGCTGGCGTAGGCGCCGTCGGCGCGCTGGGTGTCGCGGAGATCCTGCAGCCACTTGGTCAGGAACGCCTGGGAGTCGAGGTTGTAGACGGCCGTCCGGGCGAACACGTTGATGTCCCCGGTCCAGCCCATCCGCTCGTCCCGCGCCGGGGTGTCGGTCGGGATGGAGAGGAAGTTGCCGCGCTGACCCCAGACGATGTTGCTGTGCAGCTGGTTCACCAGCGTCGAGCTGGTCCGGAACTCGCTCGTCCGTGGACCGTCGGTGCCGATCACCACACCGACGACAGCACTCGCCGGTGCCCCGGCGCGGGCTGCTGAGCTGCCAGCTCAGCCGGGGTGCCGCGCCGGGCACACCGAGTGGATCGGTCAGGCTGTTCGTCTTCAGGTCATGCACCTGCGGACGGACCGGAGCCGCATCCGCAGGGAGCACAGGCGTCAGGAGCAGTACGGCGCTGAGCAAGCAGCCCAGCCTGGAGCGGAGGGACATGGGCGGATTCCTCCCAGAGAAGGGGCGGTTTCTGCAGGGGAGAGAACGGGTGGTTCAGACCAGGCCGCGGCGCGCAGCCCAGACGATCGCTTCGATGGCGGTGCCGAAGCCGAGCCGGTCGCACACCATCCGGGTACGGCGGCGAACGGTCCGCTCGGACAGGTCGAGCCGGCGGGCCACGGAGTCCACCGGCAGCCCGGTGGCGAGGAGCCGGAGCAACTGCAGGTCGTCGTGGCTGATCTCGCGCGGCGGCACCCGGCGCGCAAGCGGTCGAAGTTCCTGGGGGAGGACGGTCATGCTGATCACCTTGATCCGAACACCCGGGACTCGGCGGCGTCCCAGTCGGCCGGTTTTGCCTGCGGCTCGTAGCGCCGCAGTTGATGGGTGGTACGAACGAGTGCGCGCATCGCGCCCAGGTCCGGCAGTGGTTCGCCCAGCGCACGTGCCTGGACGAGGACGTTGCCCAGCGCGGACGCCTCGACCGGACCGGCCAGCACGGGCAGTCCACAGGCGTCGGCGGTCAACTGGCAGAGCAGTTCGTTCTGCGATCCCCCGCCGATCACGTGCAGTACGTCGACCGGCCGGTCCGCGATCGTCTGCGCCTGCCGCAACGTACGGCGGTAGGCGAGCGCGAGACTCTCCAGCACACAGCGGACGGTGGCCGCCCGCGACCGCGGCGGCTCCTGCCCGGCGGCCCGGCAGTGCTCCTCGATCCGGCGCGGCATGTTGCCCGGGGCAAGGAATTCGGGAGCGTCCGGATCGATCAGTACGGCGAACGGCGCGGCGTCGGCGGCGTCGCGGAGCAGCTCGGGGAGGTCGTCGGCGCCCCAGATCCGCTGGCACTCCTGCAGGATCCAGAGGCCCATCACGTTCCGGAGGAACCGGATCCGGCCGTCGACCCCGCCTTCGTTGGTGAAGTTGGCCTCCCGCGCCTCGGCGGTCAGCACGGGTGCCTCCAGCTCCAGCCCGACCAGCGACCAGGTGCCGGACGAGATGTACGCGAACCGCTCATCAGCAGCCGGTACGGCGACCACCGACGACGCAGTGTCGTGCGATCCGACCGCGATCACCGGCGTACCAGCCGCCAGCCCGGTCGCGTCGGGCAGCACCGTGCCGATGACCTCACCGGGCTCGCGCAACGTCGGGCAACAGCTTCATCGGTACACCAACACGCTCAGCCAGCACCGAGCTCCACGCGCGCGCACGCACGTCGTACAACTGCGTGGTCGAGGCGTTGGTCCGCTCGCCGTCGGCCTGCCCGGTCAGCCAGTAGGCGAGCAGGTCCGGGATCATCAGCAGCGTCGTCCGCGTGATCCAGCAGTCCCGTCCGCGGCCAGCTGGTAGATGGTGTTGAACGGCAGCTGCTGCAGGCCGGTGACCGCGTACAGCTCCGCGGCTGACGACCCGCTCCAGGACGCTCCATCACGCCGTCGGTGCGGGCGTCGCGGTAGTGGACCGGGTTGCCGAGCAGACGGCCCGCCGACGTCCAGCAGGCCGTAGTCGACGGCCCAGGAGTCGATGCCGACCGCGTCGAGCCAGGACCTGCCTGGGCAAGGCCGTCGAGCATGGCGCGGTAGAGGTGGAGGACGTCCCAGTGCAGCGTGTCCCGAGCTGCACCGGGCCGTTCCAGAAGCGGTGCGACCTCGGTCAGGTCCAGCACGCCGTCGCCGACCTCGCCCAGCATCACCCGGCCGCTGGACGCGCCCAGATCCACCGCCGCGACACCTTCATCGCCGCGAGTCGACGACGGTCAGGTCGAGATGGAGCAGGTCCGCGACCGCCTCCAGGTCCTCGGCGCCGGTGGCCGGTGCCGAGCGCCCAGTGGTGCGCCACGCCCGGACGCCGACCACGCGTCGGTCCACTCGCCGGGGTCGCACGCCGAAGTCGACCCGCGAGGTGGTGTTCCCGATCTGCAGCAGCGGCCCGGGTACGACCGTGCCCTCGGAGGCGATCAGCGTTGAACGAGCCGTCGCGGCGCTGGCCGAGCCCGCACGCGGTCACCGGCCCGTGCTTCACGTCGAACTCGACGGACACACCCCAGCCACGCTTGCCGTGGTAGACGCCGAGCCCGCGCAGCAGCGGCTTGTCGCGCGCTGATCGCCAGGTGCGCCGGGCCGTCGTGGCCCATCTCGACCACGTCGTCGTGGAAGTTCAGCGCCTGCAGCTCGGTGAACGACCCGCCGGCGCCGAGCCGGTCCATCACCAGCATCGCCAGCGAGGTGCGCAGCTCGTACTCACCGGCGGCCGGCACACCCCGTGCCGTGAGCAGCGACGCGCCGAGGATCATCCCGGCGCGCGACCCGCTCGTGCGTCTCGCCGTCCAGGCCGCGGTGGTAGTAGGCGAGCGAGTCCAGCGCGAAGTCCTCGACCAGCCGGTCCAGCGCGACCGAGACGCGTGGCGCCCCAGCGGAAGTCGTCCTCGACCACCGAGTCGTCCAGCGTCGAAGACCTCCCGGGCGAGCTTCATCCGCTCCTCGGTCTCGGCCGTCGGTGACCTTCTCCACCCGGACCCGCAGGTCGTCGATCTCCAGGATCTCCACGTGCCCGCCGAGCTGCGCGGAGACCAGCGTCGGGTCGGTGGACACGTCCATCATGCCCGGGTAGAGGTGCCCCATCAGGCCGTGCCGGCCGTGCCGCAGCGCGGCCCGCACGCCGGCCGCCCTGACCCAGCCGGTCGATCCGGGCCCAGGCCCGCTCGTCCTCCAGGTAGCCCGGAGACCGAGCGGAAGTCGATCCCGCAGCGCTCGAACGCGTTGGCCATCTCCGGCAGCGGGCAGGCCCCGCAGTACGCGAGCCAGGCGCCGGTGTCGAACGTCGCGTGGTCCATCGACTCGGTCGGCTGCAGGTTGAGCAGCAGCACCGGCGCACCGCTGCGCTGGGCGACCGGGACCAGCATCGACGCGGTCATGTAGGTGGTCAGGAAGCCGACGATCAGGTCGCAGTCCGGCCACCCGCAGCTTCTCGGCCGCCGCGGCGCCCTCCTGGCGCGTCGGAGATGAACCCGACGTCGACGACCTCGCAGTCCGAGCGCCGGCGAACCGCTCGGACACCCGCCGCGCGGAGCGCCTGCAGCTGCGGCAGCAGGTCGGGGAACTGCGGCCAGTAGGCGCCCAGCCCGCCCGCGACCAGGCCGATCCGGGTCTTCCGCGGCTCGACCCAGGGCAGCAGACCGTTCCCGTCGACGGATCGGCTCGGATCAGTGCTCCACATCGTCAGCTCCTCCTCAGCGCAGGAACGCGGCGGCAACGCCGGCGTCGACCGGAACGTGCAGGCCGGTGGTGTGGGTCAGGTCCCCGCCGGTCAGCGCGAAGACGGCCGCGGCCACGTGCTCCGGCAGCACCTCGCGCTTGAGCAGCGTGCGCTGGGCGTAGTACGCGCCCAGCTCCGACTCCGGCACGCCGTACACCGCGGCGCGCTTGGCACCCCAGCCCTTGGCGAAGATCCCGGACCCGCGGACGACGCCGTCGGGGTTCACCCCGTTGACGCGGATGCCGTGCTCGCCGAGCTCGGCGGCGAGCAGCCGGACCTGGTGCGCCTGGTCGGCCTTGGCCGCGCCGTACGCGACGTTGTTCGGGCCGGCGAAGACGGCGTTCTTGCTGGAGATGTAGACGATGTCGCCGCCGATGCCCTGGTCGATCAGCACCTTCGCGGCGGCCCGGGAGACCAGGAACGAGCCCTTGGCCATCACGTCGTGCTGCAGGTCCCAGTCCTTGTCCGTGGTCTCCAGCAACGGCTTGGAGATCGACAGTCCGGCGTTGTTGACAACCAGGTCGACGCCGCCGAAGGCCAGCACCGCCGCCCGCAACGCCTCGCTCGACCGCGCTCCGTCGGTGACACGTCGGCGCCGACGGCAACCGCCACGTCGGTGCCGCCGATCTCCTTGGCCACCGCCTCGGCCGCGGCCAGCGTCCAGGTCGGCCACGACGACGCAGGCGCCCTCGGCGGCCAGCCGCTGCGCGATCGCCTTGCCGATCCCGGACCCGCCACCGGTCACGAACGCGACCCGGGTGGCCAGCGGCTTCGGCTTCGGCATCCGCTGCAGCTTGGCCTCCTCGAGCGCCCAGTACTCGATCCGGAACTTCTCGCTCTCGTCGATCGGCGCGTAGGTCGAGACGGCCTCGGCGCCGCGCATCACGTTGATCGCGTTGACGTAGAACTCGCCGGCCACCCGCGCGGTCTGCTTGTCCTTGCCGAAGCTGAACATGCCGACACCGGGAACGAGCACGATCGCCGGGTCCGCACCGCGCATCGGCGGGCTGTCCGGCTGCGCGTGCCGGTCGTAGTAGCGCCGCGTAGTCCTCGCGGTACTGCAGGTGCAGCTCGCGCAGCCGGCGTCGACGGCCTCGTCGAGCGGAGCGGTCGGCGGCAGGTCCAGCACGAGCGGCCGCACCTTGGTCCGCAGGAAGTGGTCCGGGCACGAGGTGCCCAGCGCGGCAAGCTCGGCCAGCCGCTCCCGCGCGGTGAACTCCAGCACGACGTCCGAGTC
Organism: uncultured Actinomycetota bacterium; assembly: GCA_963748245.1. Taxonomy (GTDB): domain Bacteria; phylum Actinomycetota; class Actinomycetes; order Propionibacteriales; family Kribbellaceae; genus Kribbella. Next base: position 636,358 of record CAVVIA010000002.1, read on the forward strand.
GTTGAAGTGACCGACCTGCGGCTTGTCCGTCGACGCGAGCCCGCGGATCAGCGGGCGCCAGCGCCGCCGCCCGCAGTCGCCGCTCGCTCGGCCGGCAGCGCCTCGAAGCCGGGCACCACGGCACCGAAGGGCTCGGGCTTGCCACGCTCGGCCAGGAAGCGTCTCCGCGGTACGGATGATGTCGAGCGAGTTGGCCTCGCACTCGGCCGAGGTGTCGCCCCACGCGGTGATGCCGTGGCCGCCGAGGATGCACGCCGATCGCCTGCGGGTTCTCGCGCTTCACCTGCGGCGATGTCGAGACCGAGCTGGAACCCGGGCCGCCGCCACGGCACCCAGACCACCCGGTCGCCGAAGCACTCGGCCGTCAGCTTCTCGCCGTCGGCCGCGGTCGCGAGCGCGATCCCGGAGTCCGGGTGCAGGTGGTCGACGTGCGGTGAGTCGACGAGACCGTGCATCGCGGTGTCGATCGACGGAGCCGCGCCGCCCTTGCCGTGCAGGCAGTAGTCGAAGGCGGCGACCATCTCGTCCTCACGGTCGACCCCCGGGTAGACGTCGACCAGCGAGTTGCAGCCGGTCGAGGCGCAGTACGGCCAGGCCCGAAGTAGTGAGGGTGCCGAGGTCGCCGCCGGAACCCTTCACCCAGACCAGGTCGACCGGCTGCTGGGTGACCGGGTCGGTCGTCGTGCCCTTCGCCGACGTGTTCCCGCCGGCGTAGTTGGTGTTGCGCGGATCGGCACCCAGTCGGTTGCTACGCGCAACGAGCTCGGCTGCAGTGCCTGACCGGGGCGGCGGGGTGGGGGAAGAATCGGACGCGGTCATGGTGATTCAGGCTCCCCATCCGGCCTGCTGGCCGTCGGCTCGGTCTTTGACGATCTGCTCGAAGTAGCCGCTGCGCTGGTAGGCGGCGACCGGGTTCGGGTCCATGCCCTGCGACTCGCGCAGCTCGGCGAGCAGCGGGCGGACGTCGGTGTTGTAGGCATCCATCAGTGCGGCGTTCGCCGCCAGCACATCGCCTTCCTGTTGAGCCTTCCGGAGCGCGTCTCGGTCGACCAGCAGCGCCTTCGCGGTGGCCTCCTGGACGTTCATCACCGAGCGGATGATGGCCGGGATCTTCACCTCGATGTTGTGGCACTGGTCGAGCATGAAGGCGATCCCGCGGTCCGGGTCGAGCGCGTCGCCGCGGACGATCTCGTTCATGATCCGGAACAGCTGGAACGGGTCCGCCGCGCCGACCATCAGGTCGTCGTCGGCGTAGAACCGGCTGTTGAAGTCGAACGCGCCCAGCTTCTTCGGCCCGCAGCAGGAACGCGACGATGAACTCGATGTTGGTCCCCGGCGCGTGGTGCCCGGTGTCGATACAGACCGTTGCCTTCGGCCCCAGCTCCAGGCAGTGCGCGTACGACGTACCCCAGTCCGGCACGTCCGTGGTGTAGAAGGCCGGCTCGAAGAGCTTGTACTCCAGCAGCATCCGCTGGTCGTCGCCGAGCCGGTCGTACACCTCCTTCAGGGCGGCCGCGAGCCGGTCCTGCCGGTCCTGGATGTCGTCCTGACCCGGGTAGTTGGTGCCGTCGGAGAACCACAGCTTCAGGTCGCTTCGACCCGGTCGCGTCCATGATGTCGACGCACTCGAGCAGGTGGTCCGTCGCCTTCCGCCGTACCGCCGGATCGGGGTTGGTGACACTGCCCAGCTTGTAGTCGTCGTCCTGGAACACGTTGCTGTTGATCGCGCCGAGCCGGACGCCCTGCTCCTTCGCGTACGCCGACAGCGCGCGCGTAGTCGTCCACCTTGTCCCACGGGATGTGCAGCGCGACGCTCGGCGCAACGCCGGTGTACTTGTGCACCATGGCGGCGTCGGCGATCTTCTCCTCCGGCGAGCGCGGCACACCAGGCTGGCTGAACACCTTGAACCTGGTGCCCGAGTTCCCGAACGCCCACGAGGGCAGCTCGATCTCCTGACGGCTCAGGGCGGTCTTCACAGCGTCGGTCGTCATGGTTCTCAGTCCTCTTGTCAGATGGAAGATCTCGGGCAGCAGCAGGAACGACTCGTCCGGCGGCCTCCCCGCCTCTGTGCCGTCTTCTTGGCGAGTGAAGAATTCGGTCATCTCGGCCTGCCAGCGGGCGTTCACCGCGGTCGCCGCCATCGCCTTCTGCGCTGCCTCCAGGTCCTCGGCCTCGACGTACCCGATCAGCAGGCCGTCGTCGCGGAGGAAGAGCGAGTAGTTGTGCCACCCGGTGTCGCGTAGCGCGGCCTGCATCTCCGGCCAGACGTCACGGTGGCGTTCGACGTACTCCTCCAAGCGGTCGGGCTTGACCTGGAGACAGAAGCAGTAGCGATTCACAGTTGCCCTCAGAAGTTGAATTCGTCGATGTTGCCGCGGTGAACTCGGTCGGCGGGCCGAGCACGATCTCGCCGTCGGCGCCGACGGCGTACTCACCGAGCTTCCCGGCCTTGAACTTCTCCCCCTCCGCACCGGTGATCTGGCCCGAGCTCAGCGCGGCACCGGCGAACGCGGCCAGGTAGCCGATGTCGGCCGGGTTCCACAGCGCGAACTTCTTCACCGTGCCATCCTTGACGTACTGGCGCCGGTGCGAGATGAACAGCAGCGCGGCGCCGTCGTCGCGCAGTGACCGGGCGACCGCGAACAGTCGCTCGACCTCGACCCCGGTCAGTGCGGCGGTCGGCTCGTCCATCACCACCACGCGCGCGTCCGCGGACAGCGCCTTGGCGATCTCGACCAGCTGCTGATCCGCGATCGACAGACCGCGGGCCGGCCGGTTCGGGTCGATCGACACGCCGAGCCGGGTGAACAGCCGGCCGGCCTGGCGGACCATCTCGGCCCGGTCGATGGTTTTGAAACGACCCAGAGGCTGGCGGCCCATCGCGATGTTCTCGGCCACGGACAGGTCCGGGAAGAGGGTCGGCTCCTGGTAGATGACCGCGATCCCGGCCGCCTTCGCGTCGGCCGGCGTGTTCAGCTCGGTCGGTACGCCGTTCAGCTCGATGGAGCCGACGTCCAGGCGGTGCACCCCGGCCAGCATCTTCACGATGGTGGACTTCCCGGCCCCGTTCTCGCCGACCAGGGCGTGCGCCTCACCGCCGTACAGGTCGAAGGAGACCTCCCGGACGGCGGCGACGGCGCCGAAGGATTTCGACACCCCGCGGACCGCCAGCTCGGGCGTGCCGTCGGCCATGGTCACCTCCAACTCGGGGCGGCTGAGTTGCTGAAAGGTTTCAAGAAGATTGCACGAACGTAAGGGCGGGCGGCTGAGGACGTCAAGAGGTGGTTCGCGTTTCGAGGTCGTGCCTGGGCCGATCCCGGACGGATACTGCGGGAAACGGACGGAAAACAGGTACGCTCTGGCCGCTAAGACGTTTCAAACCCAGCCCGTCGAGGGCCTTGACGCCGGGAGGTCGCGGATGGCAGCTGACAGCGCGCCCGAACCTGCCTCGACGGCCTCGTCCCACTCGTCCAGCAGTCGTAAGGCCGGCTCCACCGGCGGGCGGCGGCGGAAGGCGAAGCAGCACGCGGCCGGAGTGAAGGCGGTTGCGGCCGCCGCCGGCGTGTCGTTGGGGACCGTGTCGAATGTGCTGAATCGGCCGGAGGTGGTCAGCCCGGTGACGCGGGCGAAGGTCGAGGCGGCGATGGCGTCACTCGGCTTCGTCCGGAACGAGTCGGCCCGCCAGCTCCGGGCCGGCAGCAGCCGGATCGTCGCGTACCTGATGCTCGATGCCGGCAACCCGTTCTTCACCGACGTCGCGAAGGGTGTCGAGGACGCGGCCCGGGCGGCCGGTCTCTCGGTCTTCCTCTGCAACAGCAACGAGGACGCCGACCGCGAGGCCGACTACCTCGACCTGCTCGAGCAGCAGCGGGTGCAGGGCATCCTGATCACCCCGATCGACCAGAACTCGTCGCGCCTGCGCAAACTCCCCGCCCGGGGTACGCCGGTCGTCGTGGTGGACCGGGCCATCGACGGCGGCGAGCACTGCTCGGTCGCGGTGAACGACATCCTCGGCGGCGAGCTCGCCATCGCGCACCTGCTCGAGCTCGGCCACGACCGGATCGCGTACGTCGGCGGCCCGAACACGATCGGCCAGGTCATCGACCGGCGCGACGGCGCCCGCCGCGCGTTGCGGAAGGCCGGGAAACCCCCGGAGAACCTGATCGAACTGACCACCGGCGCACTCACCGTCGCCGAAGGCAGGGGCGCCGGGCAACGACTCGCCGGCCTGCCGGCCGCGCGCCGCCCGACCGCCGCCTTCTGCGCCAACGACCTGCTGGCGTTGGGCCTGCTGCAGCAGTGCGTGAGTCTCGGCCTGCGCGTACCCGAGGACCTCGCCATCGTCGGGTACGACGACATCGAGTTCGCCGCGGCGGCCGCCGTACCGCTGACATCTGTTCGGCAGCCGCGTCAGCTGCTCGGCCGGACCGCGGCCGAGCTGCTCCTGGACGAGTCGTCGAACCCGGACCACGAACACCAGCGCGTCACGTTCACACCGGAGCTGGTGGTCCGGACGTCAACTCGCGGGACCCTCTAGTCCGTAGGCGGCAAGGAAGACCTCGGTCGCCTGGTCGGCGAGCTTGTCGAGCTCACCGGGGATCGGGGCCATCGCGGTGCCGGCGAACATGGCCCGGTTCATCGGCTTGTACATGACCAGACCGGCGAACTGGTACGCCGCGAGGGCCGGATCGGACAGCTCGCGGAGCAGACCGCGCTCGGTCATCCGGGTCAGCGCTTCACCGAGCGCCTCGAGGGACCGCTCGAAGCCGCCGGTGAACCAGGACCCGCAGACCTCCGGGAAGCGATCGGCCTCCGCGATGACGAGCCGGCGCAACTGCAGCACGCTGCCGGTGGTCAGGCTGTCGAGGAACCGGCGGGCCAGCGCTCGCAGCGCTTCCCGCGCATCGGTGGCTTCGTCGAGGGTCTCGGCGTACGCCTGGACCAGTCCGTCGAGCAACTGGTCGCTGGTGCCGAGCACGATCTCGGCGAACAGCCGCTCCTTGTTCTCGAACTGCTTGTAGACGGTCTGTTTGGAGACGCCGGCCTTCGCGGCGACCTCGTCCATACTCGCGCCCAGGTACCCGTGCTGCAGGAAGACCTCGGTCGCCGCGGCCAGGATCGCCCGGCGCTTGCGCGGCGTACGGCCCTCCCCCTCGACGGCGACGGCCTGCTCCGGCTGCCAGACGGCAGCCCGTTGGCGTTGATCCACGAAGTCCTCCTTCTGCGCTTCCTCGAAAATCATACTAGACAGTCCAGTTCTCTTCTGAGTACTGTACGGTCTAGTTCCGAACGACACCACAGGGAGGGCTCCGATGAGCACAGTGAAATCCGCGGACGGTACGACGATCGCCTTCGACGCCGTCGGGGAGGGCCGGCCGCTGATCCTGGTCGACGGCGCCACCGCCCACCGGGCCGTGAACCCGTCGAACGCCGAGGTCGCGAAGCTGCTGAGTGACGAGTTCCGGGTCTACGCCTACGACCGGCGCGGCCGGGGCGAGAGCACCGACACCAAGCCGTACGCGATCCAGCGGGAGATCGAGGACCTCGCGGCGTTGATCGAGGACGCCGGTCAGCCCGCCATCCTCTTCGGCTGGTCGTCCGGCTCGCTGCTCGCGCTCGACGCGGCGGCCGCCGGGCTGCCGATCACGGCGCTGGCGTTGTTCGAGCCGCCGGTGGTGGTCGACGACGGGCGCCCGCCGCTGCCGGCCGACTACGTCGAGCAGCTCGAGGCCTCTGTCGCCGAGGGGCGACCGGACAAGGCGGCGGAGCTGTTCATGACCGCGGCGGCCAACATGCCGGCCGAGTTCGTCGACGGGATCCGGCAGAGTCCGTACTGGGCACCGGTCGTGGAGATCGCAGGGACCATCGCGTACGACGGCCGGATCATGGGCACGACCATGTCGGGCAACCCGCTGCCGACCGAGCGCTGGGCCGCCGTCGACGTACCGGTCCTGGTCATGCACGGCGACCGCACGGAACCGTGGCTGAAGGCCGGCCCCAAGGCTGTGGCCGAGCTGCTGCCGACCGCTCGCCTGCTCCCGGTCGAGGGTGAGAACCACAACGTCGAGCCGCCCGTCCTCGCGCCGGTGCTGCGCACGTTCGCCCACGAGCTCTGATCGCCATGGGAACGATCGTGGTGACCACGTTCAGCTCGCTGGACGGCGTCGTACAGGCGCCCGGTGGGGAGGACTTCAAGTACCCCAACTGGAGTTTCGACTTCGACCGCGGCGAGGAGGGCGAGAAGTTCAAGGAGGACGAGGCGTTCGGCGCCGACGCGTTGCTGATCGGCCGGAAGACGTACGAGGGCTTCGCGTCGGCCTGGCCGGAGTACGAGGGTGAACTGGCCGACAAGTACAACAGCATGCCGAAGTACGTCGTCTCCAGCACGCTGACCGACCCTTCGTGGAACAATACCCACGTGCTGTCCGGCGACGTCCGCGAGCAGGTCGCGAAGCTGAAGGAAGCAGTCTCCGGCGAGATCCAGGTCCCCGGCAGCATCCAACTGGCCCAGGAACTGATCGCCGCCGATCTCGTCGACGAACTCCACCTGATGACCTTCCCGGTCATCCTCGGCACCGGCCGGAAACTCTTCACCGAGACCCCCGACAAGACCACCTGGCGCCTGACCCGGTCACAGACAGTCGGCGAAGGCGTCCTGATCACGATCTTCGAGCGCAACCGCTGACCTCCCAGTACGGCGAGACCGGTACCGATGTGCCGCCGGCTCGCCGACTCGGGGACGCCGGCTGAAGATCATGGTGGTCAGCGCTCCCCATGGCGTGGGGCTGGTGAGACGCTGTGGGGGTGGACAGGGATGGCTTCTGGGGATTGGTCGAGGGTGCGCGTGGTGGGGTGGATGACACCGTCGCGGACCCGGACGGGGTAGCGGACGCGCTGACCAAGCTGCTGGCTGGGCTCGAGGCCGGGGCGATCGCGGGGTTCGGGGTCGAACTCGCGCGGTTGCAGGTCGAGTCGTACCGGTGGGACCTGTGGGCGGCGGCGTACCTGATCAACTCGGGCGCTTCGGAGGACGGGTTCGACTCGTTCCGGGGCTGGCTGATCGCGCAGGGCCGGGAGGTCTGGGAGGCGGCGCTGACCGTCCCGGACTCGCTGGCCGACGTGGTCGACGAGGACCGGCCGGACGACTTCGAGGGGTTCGACGGCGAGGGGCTGCTGCACGTCGGCAGTCACGCGTACAAGAACGTCACCGGCGACGAGGCGGCGTACTGGAAGGCGGTCGACGCCGAGGCGCCCGACACGCCGGACCTACCGGCCGGACAGGAGATCGACTTCGACGACGAGGACGACCTGCACACCCACCTCCCCCGCCTGGCCGCCCTCTACCTGGACAACTAGCCCGACTCCCCGCTGGGTCGGCTAGCCCGGTTCGCCGCTCAGGCGTTCTATCGCGGCGCGGAGGCGGCGGCGCCAGCTGGGCTGGCCTGCCTCCTCGTCGGCCGCGGCCAGGCTGACCAGGTGTTGTGCCATCTCGAAACCCTCACCGGTCCGCTGCTCGATGTCTGCCACCGGTACGGCGGCCTGCGGCTCGTCGTGGTCGAGTTCGATCCGTCTGCCGGTCCAGCCGAACCCGTCCGGCACGAGCAACTCCGGCGCCAGCGACTCGTGACTGAGCGACGTCAGCTCCTTGTCACCGTTGCCGATGCTGAAGATCGTCGTACCACGGCGTCGTACGTCGCTGATGCGCTCCAGCAGCAGGTCAGCCGGGTCGTCCTCGGCCACGACCAGCAGTGACTCGCCCCGGCCGGTGTCACGCAACCTGTCCAGGCCGACCGACAGATGCGGCGGTGCGCCCGGTGGCGGCGACCAGCGGACCAGTGACGGGCGGATGTTCTCGATGCCGGCCCGGTGCAGCTCGTCGTCGAGGTGTGCGGTCAGGTGCCACGGCTCGTCGTCGGGCGGCCCGAACAGCATCAGGCCACCTGTCCGGTTGGTGAACCTACGGAGCGAGTGCGCGAACTCGGTTGTCCGGCTGCCGAACTCGGTACCGGTCAGCATCTCCCGGAGGAGTGAGGCCCTGGTGAGATCCACAGGTCAAACCTGACACAACCCTGGGTGCACCGCGACTCAGGCCAGCCGGTCTGCCTTGGATTGCAGGTAGTTGCGCTCGGGCACACTCGTCGTACGCCGGGCTGCCAGCAGATAGCTCTCACGCGCACCGGCGGAATCCCCGGACATCTCCAGCAGGTGCGCCCGCACGGCCTCCAGCCGGTGGTGGCCGGCCATGCGGTCGTCGGACTCGAGCGGCTCGAGTACGGCGAGCCCCTCCTTCGGACCGGCCGCCATGGCCACCGCGACGGCGTGGTTGAGCTTCACCATCGGGTTGTCCACCATCTGCTCGAGCACCTCGTACAGCGCGACGATCTGCCGCCAGTCCGTGTCCTCAGCCCGCACAGCCGTGTCATGTACGGCGGCAATCGCGGCCTGCACCTGGTAGGGCCCGAGCTGGGTGCGGGACAGTGCGTCGGTCACCAGCGCTTCACCCTCGACAATGACGTCCTTGTTCCACTTCGACCGGTCCTGCTCAGCCAGTGGGACCAGGACTCCCTCAGGCCCGGTACGAGCGGGCCGCCGCGCATCCGTCAGCAGCATCAGCGCCAGCAACCCCGCCACCTCGCCGTCGTCAGGCAGCAGCCGGCGCACACCACGCACCAGCCGGATCGCCTCGGTGGTGAGCTCCGCACTGTGCAACGACGTACCCGACGAGGCTGTGTAGCCCTCGTTGAAGATCAGATAGAGGACATGCAGTACGGCGCCCATGCGCTCGTCCCGCTCGGCCTCCGGCGGAAGCTCGAACGTGCTGCCCGCCTGCTTGATACTGCGCTTCGCCCGGCTGATCCGCTGCGCCATCGTTGCCTCCGGCACCAGGAACGCGGCCGCGATCTGCGCAGTGGTGAGACCGCCGACCGCACGCAGGGTCAGCGCGATCTGCGAGGCCGGCGACAGCGCTGGATGGCAGCACAGGAACAGCAGCGTCAGGGTGTCGTCCCGGCCGCCCGGTTCGTCGATGTCGGGGCCGGCGGCAACGAACTCCTCCGGCGCGGCGAGCTGCGCCGCGTTCTCCTCCCGCCGTCGCCGGGCCGACTCGCTGCGGAGCAGATCGGTCAGCCGGCGCGACCCGACCCGGATCAGCCAGCCGCGCGGGTTGTCCGGTACGCCCTCGTCCGGCCACTGCTGCGCGGCCGCGAGCAGCGCCTCCTGGACCGCTTCCTCGGCCAGGTCGAAGTGCCCGTAGTGCCGGACCAGCGCACTGAGCACCTGCGGCGCCTGCTCCCGCAGCAACAGCTCGAAGTCGATACTCACATCTCGAGCCCGGACGTGTCCATCACCGGCCGCACCTCCACGGCGACGTACTTCGCGTCCGGCATCCGGGCCGCGTAGCCGATCGCCTGGTCGATGTCATCGCACTCGACCAGATAGAACCCGGCCAGGTGCTCCTTGGCCTCAGCGTACGGACCGTCGGTGGTCGTGGTGGTGTCGTCGCGGACCAGGACCGTCCGGCTGGTGATCGGGTCGGCCAGGCCGGCGGCACTCACCAGGAGCCCCTGTTCGACCAGTTCGCGAGTCAGGTCCTCGTGGGCCCGGGACATGCCGTCGCGTTGCTCGGCGGACAGGCTCGCCCAGCTCTCGGGGTTGCTGTAGATCAGCAGCACGTACTTCACAGGCACCATCCTGTCGCTCGCGGAGGCCGTTGTGACCCCCTGTTACCCGGTACGTCGTACCCGGTGCACGACTTTCGACAGAAATGTCGAGGTGGTCCGTGCGGCCCCGACGTCTCCACCGAGTGACGCCCAGCCGGGGTGTCGCGCCGTACTGGAGATGGCACATGGTGAGCGAGCGCAGCGAGCGAACGAGGGTAGAGCACCGTTCTCGGTCGCGCCGGAACCGAGCGAAGCGAGGTGAAGGTGTTACCGAGTCGAAGCGCTGGTGGGCACTGGCGTTGCTGTGTCTGACCGGCTTCATGATCATTCTGGACGCATCGATCGTGCTGGTCGCGGTCCCGTCGATCGAACGGGAGCTGACGTTCTCGAGCGGTGGCGTGCAGTGGGTCCCGAGCGGGTACGCGCTGATGTTCGGCGGCCTGCTCCTGCTGGGCGGGCGCATCTCCGACCTGCTCGGCAGGCGGAGGGTGTTCATCACCGGGCTGCTGCTGTTCGCCGGGTCCTCACTGCTGTGCGGGTTCGCGTGGAGTGGCGACGCGCTGGTGCTCGCCCGCGGCCTGCAGGGCGCGTCGGCCGCCGTACTGCTGCCCAGCGCGTTGTCGATCGTGATGACGACCTTCCCGGATGGCGCGGACCGCAACAAGGCGCTCGGGTTCTGGGGAGCGACCAGTGGCGTCGGCGGTACGGCGGGATCCCTCATCGGCGGCCCTGTCACCGACGGACTGGGCTGGCAGTGGATCTTCTTCATCAACGTGCCGGTCTGCGTGCTGGTCGTCGTACTGGCGCCAGTACTGCTGCTGGACAGCCGTGTGCCCGGCCGGCGTGGGTTCGACGTCGCCGGCGCGGTCACAGTAACCAGTGGGCTCATCGTGCTCGTGTACGCCGTCATCGAGGCACCGGACTCCTCAGTGGGGCGGACGATCGCGCTGTTGGCCTTGTCGGGCGTGCTGTTCGGGCTGTTCGTACTGGTGGAGAAGCGGTCGGCCGCACCGCTCGTACCGCTGCGGATCTTCCGGTCGCGTGCTCTGGTCGGTGGCAACCTCATCACGGTCGGCTGGGGCCTGTCGGCGTACGGACTGAACTACATCTACACGCAGTACGCCCAGCAGGCGCTCGGCATTTCCGCGGTCCGCTACGGCCTCATGTCCGCCGTACTCGCAGGTGCCGCGGTGGTGGCGTCGATCATCGGCCAGAACCTGGTCACGCGGGTCGGACCGCGCCGGGTCGCCTTCGTCTCGCTGCTGGTGGCCGGCCTCGGCACAACCCTGATGACTCAGCTGACAGTGCACTCCGGGTACTTCGAGCTGGCCTTCTGGGGTCTGACACTGTTCGGCCTCGGACTGGGTGCCGGGACTGTGGCCGGCTCGATCGCGTCGCTCAGTGATGTGGCCGCCGAGGACTCCGGCGTCGCGTCCGGGCTGCAGAGCGCCAGCTTCCAGATCGGTGGCGCAGTGGGCATCGCGGCTCTCTCAGCGGTCGCAGCAGCCAGTACGACTGGCGCCACCCCGGCCGCGCTGACGCACGGCTTCCGGATCGCGTTCTGGGCGGTGTGGCTGTGCATCGCCGTCGGCCTCGCGGGCTGTGCTCTCCTGCTCGGCCGCAAGCAGCCGGTGGAGCCACGGCTCAAGGCAGCTGCCTCGTCCTAGGTCAAACGGGCGTTGGAGGTTTGCGGCCGTCGCCGGAGTGGGCACCGGATTCGAGTGGCCGCCACCTTCCGCCCGGCGGTCTTTGACAAGGAGGCTTCATGCTCATCCTCGGACTGATCCTGTTGGTCCTGGGTCTTGTGCTGAACATCTCGATCCTGTGGACGCTCGGCATCATCGTGCTGATCGTCGGGGCCGTGCTGTTCCTGCTCGGATCCACCGGCCGCGCCGTCGGCGGACGACGGCACTGGTACTGATCCGTTGGAACCTCAGAACCCCGCGGGCGCCCGGCCCGCGGGGTTCTGTCCGCTCCGGTGGCTACGGTGATCCCATGCATTACGTCGTGATGATCTACGGAGCGGACGCCGCCCGCCGGATGCCGGTAGTCAAGACCGAGCTGGCCGCCACCGGCGAGCTCGTCACCGCCGAGGAGCTCCAGCTCCCGACCGAAGGACGGATCGTCCGGATCCGCGACGACGCGCAGACCGTCACCGCTGGCCCGTTCGTCCCGACCGATCACCAGGTCTCCGGGATGGTCCTGATCGACGTGGCCGACGACAGCCGCGCCCAGGCCGTGGCCGCGCGCATCTCCGCCGTCGTCGGCGACCGGGTGGAACTGCGCGGAACGCTAATCAGCGCCTGACGGAAACTCGGGCCGGCGCTTCTCGGCGAACGCCGAGATGCCTTCGGCCAGCTCGCCGGTCGCGATCGTCTCCTGGTAGCGCTCGAAGGCGAGCACGTCGGCGTCCACACGCCCGCAGTCAACCAGCCGGCGGCCCCCGGCGCCGCCAGCTGGATCACATCGCCGAGGCGGACCGCCAGGCCATCACAGTTTCCGGTGTGGTCATCGTGAGAGCGTGCGGTCGCACGACCGTCGCGATTGTGATGGCCTGGCGGTCCGGGTCAGGCGGCGCGCTTGGTGCGGGACTTGGCGCGAGCCATCCGGAAGAGGTACACCGGGGTCGGCGGAACCCAGCCGAGTTGCTTGGCCTGGCCGAGGTCGTCGCGGTTGGCCCAGTGCTCGATCACCTTGCCGTCCTCGATCCGCAGCCAGTGCGACTGCGTGATGGCGAACGTCTTCCCGGTCGGCGGGAACACCGTGTCCACGCCCTCGGCGGTGTAGACCGCGAACGGCGCGACGTGCCGGCCGCTCATGGTCGAATGGATCGCCACCAGGTTGCCGTCGGCAACGACATGGTCGAACTCGTAGGCCAGCCCGGCGAACGCGGTCCGCAGCCACAGCGCGGTCGCGTAGAAGCCCGCGGGTCCGCCGACGCGGCACTCCGGCGGCTCGACGTCACCCTCCCGGTTGACCGCGTCCGGATGGACCAGCTCCTCGAAGTCGGCCCGCTCGCCGTCGGCCATGATCCGGATGCAGCGAACGGCGAGATCGCTCGCCGACACGCCTGCGGTGGTACTCATGTCTCCCCCTAGAATTCGATACAGTGAACCTGTATCTAAAACTATGGGACCGGTGATGACAGAAGTCAAGAGGCAGTACGACGCCTCCGGCCGGCGCGAGCAGGCCCGGCGCCGGCGGCGGGAGGTCGTGATCGCCGCGAAGGACCTGTTCGAGACCGACGGGTTCCAGGCGACCACCGTCACCGCGGTCGCCCAGCGCGCGGGCGTCTCGGCCGAGAGCATCTACAAGGGGTTCGGCACCAAGGCCGCGCTCGCCAAGGCGGTGTTCGACTTCGTCCTCGCCGGTGACGACGAACCCGTGCCGATGGCCGAGCGGCCCGAGTCACAGGCCATCCAGGCGGAACCCGACGTACGGCGAAAGATCGAGCTGTACGTCGACGGCCTCGCGCGACGGCAGGAGCGGTCGGCCCGGGTCCAGATCCTGATCCGGGACGGCCGGCACCACGACGAGACACTGCGCGAGACCTGGAAAACGCTCCTGGCGGAGCGGCTGGTCGGGATGACGATGCTCGGTCGCCACCTGGTCGAGACCGGTCAACTGCGTGACGGCATCACGGTCGAGGAGACCGCCGACGTCCTGTGGACGTACATCTCGGTCGAGGTCTACGAGCTGCTGGTCCTGCAGCGGGAGTGGTCACTGGACCGGTACGCCGCGTGGATCGGGCGCGCGATCCATGACGCTCTGTGCTGAAACGACAGCATGAAAATGCCCTAAGCGCTTGATCTCGAGCCGATAACTTCCGGATAGCGGGCGGATTACGCCTGACACACCAATCGAATGTTCGTAATGCGTTAAAAGTGTGGGCCGATTGCGAACCTTCCCGGGTTGTGTGTTTGACTCCTCCGGTCGATAACGGTTTGGTCTCGGCAGATTGGGTGTGTAGTGACTGCAGGACGGCATAGACAGGCGCGGCACCGTCAACCGCGCCAGAAGGTGATCCATCCCGGTATCGCGAAGGTGGCAATCCCCGGCGCCGCGGTCGCCCTCGTGGCCACCGGCTCGGCAGCCGCACTTCCCGACCACGAGGTCAAACTCAACACCCCGATCGCCAGCTCGTCCCTGCAGCTGGCGCGCGAGTCGGCCATCAGCCGCGACGCCCTCCGCCCGCCGCTGAACGTCACCCCGACGGCGAAGCCCAAGCCCAAGGCCGCCGCTCCCACGGCGAAGCACTTGAAGAAGCAGGCGCCGATCCCGAAGCCCACCGCGACGAAGACGCGGGCCGTCGCAGCTGCGGCCGCGACGCCGCCGAAGGTGATTGGCTCGAAGTACACCACCACCGACGTGAACGTCTGGTCCGTGCCGGTCGCCGGCACCCTGCTGGACGTCCTCCCGAAGGGCACCAAGGTCTCCGTCACCGGCAAGGTCGACGGCATCTGGGCCGAGATCGTCCGGGACGAGAAGTCCCGCTGGGTCAAGGCGCAGTACCTGGCCGCCACCAAGCCGGTCGCGAGCACCGCGGGCACCATCTCGCAGGCCGCCTGCAAGACCGGTTCGGCGGTCGAGGACGGTCTGACCGAGGACGCGATCCGGGTCCACCGTGCCGTCTGCGCGAAGTTCCCGAACATCTCGTCGTACGGCGGACTCCGCGCCGGTGACAGCGGTTCCGAGCACTCCACCGGCCGCGCGCTCGACATCATGGTCAGCGGCTCGGAGGGCAAGGAGGTCGCCGAGTGGCTGAAGGCGAACTACTCGAAGCTGGGGATCAGCGAGCTGATCTACCAGCAGCAGATCTGGACCGTCCAGCGAAGCAGTGAAGGCTGGCGCGGCATGGAGGATCGCGGCGGTGCGACCGCGAACCACATGGACCACGTCCACGTCTCCGTGTACGGCGACTCCGGCACGGTCTGATCGGACGCCCCGAACGACCCGGTCCCCAGCCCTCCCGGGGACCGGGTCGTTTGTGGTCTCAAGGCCGGATGTTGGCGTTCAGGTGGAAGAAGTTCGCCGGGTCGTAGGCCCGCTTCACCTCGCGCAGCCGGCGCAGGTCCGCAGCTGCGTACGCGGTGTCCGCCCGACCCGGATCGCCGAGGAAGTTCACGAAGGTGCGGCCGGAGTTCGGCAGCAGGCCGTGCAGCTCGCGGTCGACGATCAGTGAGTACGACGCGTCGCGGTGACCGACCGGTCCCGCGCCCGGACCCGGGTGAGCCATCGCGCCACCCCAGTGCCGGATCTCCACGGTCGGCGCGTCCTCGTCGTCGAACCCGGTCAGTACGTCGATCACGTCGTCCGTCAGTCCGTCGAGGAAGTCCAGGTGCCGGGCCGGCGTTCCGCCCATCGCGGCGGCGCCGTACTCGATCGTCTGCAGTTCGCCGGCCAGTCGTTGTCCGGCGACCTCGAACAGCGGCTTCAGCAGGTGCTCGGCCACGTCGGCGGCACCGGCGTACATGACCTTGATCGCGACGGCGCGCTGCTCGGTGCCGGGGACGCGGGTCAGGACGACGGCGGTGCTCAGCTCGTTCGGGATCGTGGCGGTCCAGTCGCGGTAGCGGCGCAGGATGTCGGCCGCGCGGTCGATGCCGTAGTACACGATGCCGGCGTGGACCTGGCGGACCGGGTACAGCCGGAACTCCAGCGACGTGACGACGCCGAAGTTGCCGGTGCCGCCGCGGATCGCCCAGAACAGGTCCGGGTGGTGCTCGGCGCTGGCGGTGACGAAGCGGCCGTCGGCGGTGACGACCTCGGCGCGGATCACGCTGTCGGCCGCGAAACCGTACTTCCTGGCCAGCCAGCCGACTCCGCCGCCGAGGGTGTAGCCGGTGACGCCGACGTCGCGGGACGAACCGGACAGCGGCGCCAGGCCGAACTGGCCGGCGGCGTCGACCACCGCGCCCCAGCGGGCACCCGGCGCGACCTTAGCGATCCGGCGCTCGGGGTCGATCAGGACCGCGGTCATCGAGGTCGTCTTCAGCAGGATGCCGCCGTCGGCCGGCACCCGGGTGCCGTGTCCGGTGGCCTGCACCGCGATCGGCAGCCCGTACTCACGCGCTGCCCGGACCGCTGCCTGGACGTCGGTCCGGCCGTAGGCCTCGGCGACCACGAGCGGCCGCGAGTCGACCGTCGGGATCACGGACTTGCGCTGTACGTCGTACTCCGCGTCGCCGGGGAGCCTGATCGCACCGTTGAACCCGGCACCCAACAGGCCTGCCACCACGTCGCCGGCAACCGGTGCCACCGTCTGCGTCGTCATCCCAACCACTCCTTCGGCTTCTCCGCTTCTACCTCTACGTCGAAGGGGTTGGGCCGGAATCGACACGTCGGCCAAACTTCTTTGATGGCACCCACCCACACGGTCGAGATCACCGGCTCGGTCCTCACGAAGCGCTACGTCTCCTGGCCCCGCGACGAGCCAGGCCGCGAGTGGGCCGCCCTCGAGCTGATCTCGCAGCACGAGCCCGACCTGGTCCCGGGGCCCCTGGAACGGTGCAGCTCACCTCCATCGATCGGGATGACAGTTGTCCCGGGTGTCCCGCTGAGCGGGTCTCTCACCCAGCCGCAGCTCGACGCACTCACCAGCTCCCTGCGGGCACTCTGGTCGATCCCTCCCGACGATCTGCCGCCGATCGACATGTCGGCACTGGTCGCCCGGGTCCGCACCGGCGCTCGCCGTACTGCGGGACGTCCCCGGACGTGATCGGCTCGGCCGCCGTGGCCTGGCTGGATACGGATGAGGAGCTGACCGACGTACGGGATCCCGTCGTCGGGCACGGTGATCCGAACCTGGAGAACTACCTCTGGGACGGCACGCGGGTCCGCATCGTCGACTTCGAGGACGCAGGCCGCGGCGACCTGGCGATCGAGCTCGCCAATCTGGTCGAGCACCTGTCCGCACGGGATACCGACTGGACGGGTTTCGCGGAGCGGTTTGCCGTCGATCCGGATCGGTTCCACGCCGCGCGGTGCTTGTGGGCGGCGTTCTGGCTCACGTTGGTCGGGCCGGGCGGGCCGAGTGCGGCGCGAAACCCTCCCGGTACGGCGGAGGCGCAGGCCGGGAGGGTGTTGGCGCTCGTCAGACGGGGATAGGGAGCTGCTCGAGGCGGTCGAGGTCGGCGAGGATGTTGATCTCGGTGATCCTGCCGTCGACGACCTCGATGTCCATGACACCCATCAGGCGGCCGTTGACGACGGTGGTGGCACCCGGCAGGCCGTTGACCAACGAGAGTTCGGTGTACGGCGCCATCCGGCTGAACAGCAGCGCCTGCTCGACCACCGCACGCGCCCCGCGGACCAGCTTCGACACCGCCGGGCCGGCGAACTCCGCGGACGCATCGCCGGCGTCAGCACGCAGTACGACGTCCGGATCGAGCAGCGCGAGCAATGCCTCGAAGTCCCCGCCCCGCGAGGCGGCCAGGAAGGCGTTGACGATCTCCCGCTGACGCCCCGGATCCCCGTCGCTCATCGGCTTGCCCTGCACCCGCCGCCGCGCCCGGCTGGCCAGCTGCCGCGTCGCTGCCGGCGACTTGTCCACAATCGTCGCGATCTCGTCGAAGCTGACCCCGAACATGTCGTGCAGCACGAACGCCAGCCGCTCCGCGGGCGCCAGCGTCTCCAGTACGACGAGCAGCGCGAGACCGATCGCGTCGGCCTGGACCGCCTGCTCCTCCGGACCCGGCCCGCTGTCCTCCCGGGTCACGATCGGGTCCGGCACGAAGTCCTCACGCCGCGACTTGCGACTACGCAGAGTGTCCAGGCAGACCCGCGACACGACCGTGGTCAGCCAGCCGGCCAGGTTGCCGACGTCGCTCACGTCCGACCGGCTCAGCCGCAGCCACGCCTCCTGCACCGCGTCCTCGGCCTCCGTCAGCGAGCCGAGCATCCGGTACGCCACCGCCCGCAAGTGCCCCCGGTGCTGCTCGAACTGCCGCGCAAGCTGGTCGTGCTCGTCCACTGGTCCCGTCTCCCGTCGTACTCCGTCAAATCCCCTGACGGATCGCGGCACCATGATGTGACAGGGCCAGGCGAGGGACCATGATGGGGTCATGCCAGAGACCCGTGGTGATCTCCTCTTCGAGGACCACTTCGACGGATCCGCGCTGGACCTGTCCGTGTGGTCGCCGTACTACCTGCCGCAGTGGAGCTCGCGTACGGCGTCAGCAGCGACGTACGAGCTGGGTGACTCCTGCCTGACGCTCAGCATCCCGCCGGACCAAGGCCTGTGGTGCGCGGGTGACCACAAACCGGACCTGCGGCTGTCAGGGATCCAGTCCGGCAACTACTCCGGCCCGGTCGGGAGCACCGTCGGCCAGCAGCCGTACCGGGAGGGTCTGGTCGTCAGCGAGGAGCAGGAGCCGTTCTGGGGCTGGACGCCGAACGGCGGGTACGTCGAGCTGCACGCGCGCGCCGAGATCAGTCCGCGGTCGATGGTGTCGCTGTGGATGGTCGGGCTGGAGGACCAGCCCGGAGCGGTGCGGGGAGATCTGCGTGATGGAGGTCTTCGGCGACGCCGTCGTCCCCGGCGAGTCCACCGCGGTCGGTATGGGTCTGAAGACCATCCGCGACCCGGCCGTGCCGCAGGACTTCGAGGCGGTCCGCCTCCCGATCGACCTGGCCGACTTCCACACGTACGCCGTCCAGTGGGCCTCCGGCGAGGCGACGTTCTTCGTCGACGGCACCCCGATCCGCAGTTGTTCGGGCGCCCCGACGTACCCGATGCAACTCATGCTGGCCGTCTTCGACTTCCCGGAGAACAGCCGCGGTGACGACGCGCACCTCGTCCCGACCTTCGTCATCGACCACATCCGCGGCTGGAACGTTGCGGAGGAGCTCGTCGCCTGACTAAGGTCACTGCCATGTTCCTGTCCGCGGGTAGCTGGTGGGCCGTCGAGTAGACGGTCCTGCTTCCCGCGTAACCACCCGGCCGTCTCTTCCGAGGCGGCCGTTGTCATGTCTCCTCGTGGGCGGCCCAGCACCCCTGAGGATTGCCGATGGCAACAACACTCCGGACCTGGTCCGGGCTCATCTCCGCGCTCCTGGCCGGCTCCGACCTGACGGCCGCGGACACCGCCTGGGCGATGGACCAGCTGGTGCTGGGCGACGCGTCCCCGGCGCAGATCTCCGGCTTCCTGATCGCCCTGCGGGCCAAGGGCGAGACGGCCGGCGAGATCGCGGGTCTGGCTTCGGTACTGCGTTCGCACGCGACGCCGGTGCGGATCCCCGGACCGTTCGTGGACATCGTCGGGACGGGTGGCGACCGGACCGGTGCGGTCAACATCTCGACGATGGCTGCTGTGGTGGCGGCGTCGACCGGTGTGACTGTGGTCAAGCACGGTGGCCGCGCGGCGTCGTCGTCGGCTGGTGGTTCGGCCGACCTGGTCGAGCACCTGGGCGTGCCGCTCGACCTGTCGGCTGACGAGGCCGTGCGGGTCGCTGACGAGGTCGGACTCACCTATCTGTTCGCTCCACGCTTCAACCGGGCGCTGCGGCACGTGGCCGTCGTACGACGTGAGTTGGCCGTGCCGACCGCGTTCAACGTACTGGCGCCGTTGCTCAACCCGGCAGACCCTCAGCACCAACTGGTGGGGGTCGCCAACCCGCGGATGCTGCCGGTGATCGCTCGGCGCGCTGGCTGCAGAAGGCCGGTCCGCACTGGTCGCGCGTGGCGACGACGGGCTCGACAAGCTGACCACCACCGGGCTGTCGCGCTTGTGGGTGGTGTACGACGGCTCTGCGTCGGAGGTGGTGTTCGACCCGCGGTCCCTCGGGTTGGCGCCGGTGTCGTTGGCCGAGCTGCGTGGCGGTGATGCTGCGTTCAACGCGCGGGTGCTGCGCGGTCTGGTCGACGGTGAGCCGGGTCCGGTGCGGGACGTCGTACTGCTGAATGCTGCGGCTGCGCTGGTGACGCTGGAGCTTGGGAAGGGCCTGCTGCTCGAGCAGTTGGCGGACTGCCTGGAGCGGTGCCGCGAGGCTGTGGACAACGGCTACGCCACGGCACAACTGGAACGGTGGACCGGTCACCATCTAGCGTGCAGGTAATGCCTAAGCTTCTCGATTCCGCACGAGATGGTGATGAGAACGCCTTCGGACGGCTAGTGGGGCCGTGGCGTGGGGAGCTGCATGCGCACTGCTACCGGATGCTCGGGTCCGAAGCGGACGCGGATGACGCTGTCCAGGAGACGCTTGTCCGGGCCTGGCGCAGTCTCCACAGGTACGAGGACCGCGGGTCGATCCGGGCGTGGCTCTACAAGATCGCCACGAACCGGTGCCTCACGCTGATCGAGAAGCGCGGGAAGCGGGAGCTACCGACCGGTCTGGACGCTTCCTACGAGGCTGAGTGGCTGGAGCCTTATCCGTCGAGCCGGCTGGACTGGACCGCTCAGCTGACCCCAGAGGCACGGGTGGTGGCGCTGGAGTCGGTGGAGCTGGCGTTTGTGGCGTCGCTGCAGCACCTGTCCGCGCTGCAGCGTGCAGTACTGCTCCTGCGCGACGTACTGGCGTTTGCAGCTCGTGAGGTGGCCGACCTGCTGGAGACGTCGGTCGCCGCGGTGAACAGTGCGCTGCAGCGGGCTCGTTCGGTGCTGAGCTCCTTGCAGCCGACTCAGCAGGAGACGCTGCGGGAGCTGGGGGAGTCTGCGCAGCGTGACTTGGTACGGCGATACATGGCCGCGTGGGAGTCGGGTGACGTCGACGCGATCGTGGCGCTGCTGGCGGACGACGCGAAGTACTCGATGCCGCCGTTGCTGCAGTGGTTCTCCGGGCGTGCCGCGATCCGGCGGTTCCTGCTGGACGGACCGCTGCGGGAGAAGTGGCGGTTCCTGCCGGTGCGGGCGAACGGGCAGTTGGCGTTCGGGACGTACCTGTGGGATGTCGACCGGTACGTCCCGGGCGGGCTGGACGTGATCGTCGTCCGGGGCTCGGAGATCGTCGAGGTCGTCTCGTTCCTCGAGGCGGACTTCTCCGCCTTCGGGTTGCCTGAGGAAGTTTTCTGAGCCTTCTTGGCTGCGCGATGAGTTTCCGGTCGTGGCCGGGGTTCTAGCGGTGACGGTTACTTCATCGAGCTAGGACGGAAACATGACGAACGAGCAGGAAGTCCGCACGCTGATCGAGAACTGGGTCACCGCGGTCCACGCCGGCGACCTGGACACGGTCCTGGCCGACCACGCCCCCGACATCGTGATGTTCGACGTACCCCCGCCGTACGACGGCGTGCGCGGCCTGGACGCCTACCGCGACACCTGGCCCGGCTTCTTCGAGTGGCAACGCGCGGGCGCTTCATTCTCCCTGGAGTCGTTGGAGGTCACGGCCGGCGAGGATGTCGCGTTCGCCCACGCCCTCTTGCTCTGCGGCACTCCCGAAGAGCACAAGGCCAACCCAGCCCTCCGCCTCCGCCTGACCATCGGCCTGCGCAAGCACGACACCCGCTGGACCATCACCCACGAACACCACTCCTTCCCCTACGACGACGTACCCCCAGCCGTCGCTGCGGAACAGATCCGCGGCCTCATGGACCAGTGGACCGCGGACACCACCGCTCGCGACCTGGACGCCCTGATGAAACCCATCGCCGACGAGGTCGTCTCCTACGAGGTCGACGGCGAATACACCGGCAAACCAGCAGTCCGCCAGGTCTGCAAGTCCGGCCTCGACGCCACCACCGAACCCATCACCTTCACCACCCCGGACCTCACCATCGAAGCCTCCGGCAACCTGGCCATCGCCTGGGGCATCGACCACGTAGAGGCCGCCGGAGTCACCACCCCCTCCCGCTCAACCCGCCTCTTCAAGCGCGTAGGCAACACCTGGCAACTGATCCACCAACACCTCTCCTACCCCTCAAACAGCTAGCCGGAGGATGGTTTCGGCTACTTGGTCTGGGGTGCGGAGGGTTGGCAGGTGGTCGGCGCCGGGGAGCCAGATGAACGCGGAGTCGGGGATTCGGGCTGCGGTGGCGCCAGCTGCGGCGGCCAGGATGGGGCGATCCTGGTCGCCGACCATCACGACCGACGGGGCCTGGATTTCGTGGAGGCGGTCGTAGACGGGTGGGTCCTTCTTCAGGTAGTCGGCTTGGTCGAGCCAGGCCGGCACTGCGGCTTCCAGCTGGGCGACTGCTGCCTCGTCGGCTCCGGCTCCGGCCCACAACCGCAGTCCGAACTGCACCAGGCCGGGAACGTCGCGCGCCTCGGCGAGGGCGTCGTACTCCGCATCCAGCTCGGGCTCATCCGGCCACGGGAACCCACTCACCCCGGGACACAGCAGTGCGAGCGCCCGCACCCGCGCCGGCTCCCGGAGCGCCAGGCCGAGCGCCGTGTCGCCGCCCATGCTGCACCCGACCAGCACCACCTGCTCGAGCCCCAACTGATCCAGCACACTCACCAGATCCTCGACCAGCGAGAACTCACCCGTCGGCAACGCGGACCGCCCGTACCCACGTACGTCGTACCGCACCACCCGATGCCGTTCCACCAACCGAGCCATCACCGGATCCCACACCCGCGAATCCCCCACCCCGGGATGCAACAACACCACCGGCACCCCCGGCCCAGCCAAATGCTCACCCCAAACCTCGCCCCCACGCACAGGAATCTGCAGCTCCATGCTCACCACCTTCGCAGTTCTCGGTGCCGAACCGGGCGAGGTAGTGCCAGACCCGCTTCAGATCCTGCCCATCATGCTGCCCAACCGCCGCACCGATCACCCGGGGCGTCAGCACCCCATCGACCGCGATCCGCGTGCCGAGGTCGACGTACTGGGGACCGCGGTAGTCAGGATGCCGGCGCAGTACGTCGACGCTCAGCCGGAACCCGGGATGCCACTCCACCGGACAGGGAAGCCTCCGCGCCGCAGACTCGACCGCAGTGCCGCGATAGCTCGGATCCAGCACCAACGCCTCGACATCGCGATCCAGCCGCACCGGCCCGTGGACCTGTGCCTCGACGTAGTCATCGAGTACGTCGACCTCGTCGGTCTCGGCCACCGCGACCAGCCCCAACTTCCCGGCGACACCGAAGTGGCCCGGCTCGAAGCAGCTGTCGGGATAGCAGTACGTCGACCGCGACAGGACGTCGGCGGTCAGCCGAAGATGCGCCGATCCGAACCGCGCAGCACCACCGATCGCCTTCCGCCGGAAGTTCAGCGCGCCGTAGACCGGTCGCTCATCGGCGGGAGCATCGTCGTACGCCCCACCGAACATCCGGCTCTCCCACCGCCAGCGGTCACCGCCGGGATGCGCAGTCAGGCCACCGTTCCCCGTGCCGGTGACGAACTGCGACACGTACACGCCGTCGGCCAGCAGCGCAGCCAGCATCAGCTGCCCTCGAACCCACCGATCAGGATGAAAGTTCAGCGTCACCCGCCACGCTGGATCTCCCGGCCCAGTCCGCGCCAGCCCCGCCACATGCGCCAACGCCCGCCCAGCCGCCGAGTCCCGCATCACCCGCGCAGTCTGCCGCAAGGGCGCATCCTGTGCTTTGGTTCAGTCCGGGTCGTTGCCTCTTACAGACAGGACTCTGCGAGGTCGGCAACCAGGCGTTCAAGTCCCGGGCGCATTCCGGCGACCTTGTGGGCCGGCCTGTGGTGCGCCCGAAATCGCACATTGTCCAGAGCAGCAACACTGGCACAGAACGCCAGCACTTCCGGCCCGGCCGCGGATTCGCCGGCACGCCTGATGAGACGCCGTACCTCTGGATCTCCGTTGGAATCCCCGTGCACGAAATCTCCGCGGGGCAACTCGAGCTGACCGAGCCGGGCGACAAGGCGCTCGAATGGCTCAACGATCTGTCGGGTCGCGGGCGCCGTACGACGCAAATCCTCGGCGCAGGTCGCGAAGTGAGCCATCACCCCGGCGGACAGATCGCGTTCAGGCCACAGATCGAGCCCAGCAGTCGACTCGCCGTGGGCGACTGGGTTGATCAAGAGGTGGTATTCGTCGACGAGGTCGGCGCGCACGAGCGCCTGCGCGAAGCGCACGCCGCCGTGCGCGAGGATCGGGCCGCCGTCCTGCGCCTTCAGGCCCGCGACCTCGGTGGCGAGGTCACCGGAGCAGACCGTCGTCGTCGCCCAGGGGGTGTCGATCGGCCTACGGGAGAAGACGACCTTCGGGATCCTGTTCATCGCGTCGGCCTCGGGGCCGTCCTGGTAGGGCCAGTGCGCCGCCATGTCCCGGTACGTCTGGGCACCCATCGCGTGCACGCCCGCACTGCCGAGCACGTCGGCCATGTGCGCGACGAACTCCTCATCCTCGTCGTACTCCAGGAAGAAGTCTTCAGGCGCACCCGCCGGCGGTGCGGCATAGCCCGTCGAGAGACAGACCGTGGCGGAGAACGAGAGGGCGCACCAGGAACTCCCCAGGAGGTGCCGGACGACGAGGTGTCATCCTCCATCTGCGCAGACCTAGATGTCTAGAGCCCCGTGAGCGGAGGGTGTGGGATTCAAACCCACGATGACGGTCACCCGCCATACCGACTGGTATCGGCATCTATCGGGTGAGGGCGAGGAATGGCGAGCCCTGCCTTGTCGCAGCGAACAGCTCGGCCTTGCTCCGGGGCATGCTGCCACTTCCTCAGACAAGCAGCAAAGGAATCGTGTTCAACGCCTCGTCTCGTACCTGGTCATGACCACGCCGCCGGGAAACGTCTGCGTCTCCACCAGGTTCAGGTTCACCCAGCTGTCCAGCGCGGTGAAGAACGGTGTGCCGCCGCCCACCAGCACCGGATGGGTGACGATCTCGTACTCGTCGACCAGCCCGGCCCGCATGGCCGCCCCAGCGAGCGTGGCGCCACCGACCCTCATCGGCTCGCCGTCGCCGGCCTTGAGTCGGGTGATCTCCGCTACAGCGTCGCCGGCGACCAGGCGGGTGTTCCAGTCGACCTTGTCGATCGTCGAGGAGAACACCACCTTCGGCGTGTCCCGCCAGTTCCGCGCGAACTCGATCTGCGCCGGGGTGGCGTCGGGCTGCTGGTCGCCGGTCGGCCAGTGGGAACTCATCGCCTCCCACAGCTTGCGCCCGTACATCAACAGCCCGATCGCCAACTCCTGGTCGAGCCAAAACTGAAACAGCTCGTCGCTCGGCGCGCCCCAGCCGATGTCGTCGCCGGGCGCGGCGATGTAGCCGTCCAGGGTCAGGTTCATGCCGTAGATCAGTTTCCGCATGGCGCCATGCCTTTCTGTCAGTCCGGCGGCCTTTCTCCGGCCGACCGTCACCCCTACTACGAACGCCTCACTCCGGATCCGACAGGTCATTGGCAGAAATTCTCACGGGGCTTCTCCGTCGGCGCCTATACGGCAGTGGCACTTGCTGGGGCCCGCGCCGATGAGCTCCTTGGACTCCGGGTATGGGCCGGTCTCGGGAGTCTAGATCGGCTCGGCGCAGGAAACTGATCAATGCAGGATCTGAGTTCGGCGGTAGTCATTCGTGCTCGGTGCGCGCAGCGTCGCCCACTCGGCCGACCAGGGCGACCCGCCGAATCTCAACCCCGCCCGCGCACAGCAAGCAGCGCACCCACTCCACACGCGGGCGGCAGCTTGCCGGCTGACGCCAGTCTGACGCCAACAGGTCCACACGAACCGCCATCGGGACAACCTCGGAGCCCATGCTTCACCCTGCGCCCAGGAGAGCGGCTCTTCCTTGGGGTCGGCCAAAGATGCGAGGGAAACCGGCAACCAGTGATCTTGAGTTGAACTTTGCTGCAGGTGAGGTCAACGGCGCACCCGATAGCGCAGGTGAAGCACCCGGTTGCCCTGAATCACCACGTCAGGATCCTCCAACAGGTGCTGCGCGTCGACCGACCCGAAGTAGCGCTTGCCGGACCCGAACACGACGGGTACGACGTCCATGCGCACCTCGTCGACCAGGCCCGCGGCAAGCGCCTGGCCACCGACGTCGCCAGCGGCGACCTCGACCATGCGGTCACCCGCAAGCTCCTGCGCCTTGGCCACGGCTGCCTCGACGCCGTCGACGAAGTGGAACGGCGCCTCGGGGTCCCAGCCCTCGGGCTGCGGCCGGTGCGTCACGACGACCACGTGGTCGATCCCGCTCGGAGGCTTCCCGTCCCAGCCGTCCGTCAGGTCGAAGACGTGGCGGCCGGCGATTGTCGCCCCGATCTGGTCCCAGTACGGCCGGGTGTAGTCGTAGGACGGTTGCGACACCTTCAACACGCCACTCTCGTCCAACGGGACGTCACCGCTGGACAACCAGTCGAACAGCGGTCCGGGCTGGTCGTTCTCGTCCGCGATGAATCCGTCCACCGACACCGTGCTGTACATGACTACTTTGCTCACGGGGCGCTCCTCTACTTTAGGGTGCCCCAAAATTAGCGTTTCGTGAGCTGTCGCTCTTGTACGAAATCAATCGGCCGGCAGCGGCCAGCCGTCCAGCGCGTGGCCGGGATGTTCGCGCAGGAACCGCCGCCGGACTTCGACGTACCGGGTCGGCGTGAGCCCGGTGAACGCCCGGAACTCGTGGCCGAAGTGGGCCTGGTCGAAGTAGCCTGCGCCGCCGGCGAGGTCGCCCCAGTCGATCGGTCCGGCGGGGTTGATCGAGAGCACGGTGGCGGTGAAGCGGTAGCTGCGGGCCAGCCGCTTCGGCGTGACGCCGATGAGCTCCTTGAACCGCTGTGCCAGGTGAGTGCTGCTGACACCGGCTGCCACGCTCAGGTCGCCGATCGCGACCGCCCCGCTGGTCGCCGTGATGATGCGGCTCGTATGGCGGACCAGCCCCAGGCCGGCGGTCTCGCACAGCCGTCGCAAGAGCTCCTCCTCGAGCAGCGTCAGCATCTGGTGCGGTCCGTCCGCTGTGGCCAGCCGGTCTCGCAGCTCAGCGATGGCGGGTCGACCCCAAATGTGCTCTACCGTCACCGGCCGGTCACACAGCTCGGCCGCCGGCATCGGCAGGAACGGCGCCAGCCCCCACGGCTTGAAGTGCACGCCGACTGACCGGGTCCGGGGTGGGTAGCCGAACTCCCACGCCCGGGTGGGCGTGGTGACCACGCAGCCGTCGGCGTACTCGGCCGTCTCGATGTCGGTGCCGGCGCGGATGCGGAACGGCGCCCCGAGGTTGACGATGAGCAGCGCCGACGGCGCGGGCGGCAGCGTCAGCAGGGCGTACGGCGGCGCACCCGCCAGGTAGTAGAGGTCGTCGATGAGCCCGTCCAGCGGCGGTCGCGGCACTCTGGACACGTACTCCATGCCCACAGCATCGCCGACGCCCCGCCGGCATCGCGCGCCGGGATGGGCCGGCCGCGCTGCCGCCAGCATCGAGCCGGCACCGATCCCGGACGAGCGCCCGGCCGCTGGGAGGTCAGGTAGGGCGAGAGCTGGGCCAGATCCTCAGCGGTCACCTGCCACCCCCGGCAACCAGCTACCGGATGACCTCCATCATGTCGATCGCGGTGTGGAACACGATCAGGTTGCACAGCAGCGAGTTCCATTTGACCGACTTTTCCTGCTCGGCCGGGTCGTTCTCGGCGATCACGCCCTGGTTGCCGAACCGGGGTCCAGGCGGAGAACCCGTTGTAGGCCTCGGCTTTGTTGGTGGCCGCGGTCACCCGTGCCCGCAGCCCCGAGTCGGCGAGGAACCGCAGCAGCGCCACGGTCCGCATCACGCGCCCGACCTCCCGGAACGCCTACAGCGGCGTGTTTCCGCAGGTCGGAGACCGCTTTTGCACGTCAGTCGGCGGAGGGTGTGGTGTGTGGCGGAGGGTGTGGCGGAGGGTGTGGTGTTGTGGCTCAGGACATAGGCGACAGATGTCTCAAGACATAGGCGACAGGTGTCTCGGGTCATCGGCGACAGGGGTGGTGGGCTGGACGCTCAGGCATGTCAAAGGCTCGGTTGGTCATCACCGCGTTGTTCGTCGAGGGCCGGACACCTGCTGAGGTCGCCGGCCGCTACGGGGTGCACAGGGCGTGGGTCTACAAGCTGAAAGCCCGGTACCTGGCCGAAGGAGACGCGGCGCTGGAACCCCGATCACGGCGCCCGAAGGCCTCACCGCGGGCGACCCCGGTCGAGACGGTGGAGCTGGTACTGCGGCTGCGTAAGCAGCTGGACGAGGCGGGGCTGGATGCCGGGGCGGACACGATCGGCTGGCATCTGCAACACCACCACCAGGTCACGGTGTCGCGGGCGACGATCCACCGGATCCTCACCCGGCACGCCGCAGTGACACCGGACCCGGCCAAGCGGCCCAGGTCGTCGTACCTGCGGTTCGCCGCCGAGCAGCCGAACGAGTGCTGGCAGTCCGACTTCACCCACTACCGCCTGACCACGACAACCGGTCCCGGGGCGGATGCGGAGATCATCAGCTGGCTCGACGACCACTCCCGCTACGCCCTCAGCGTCACCGCGCATGTCCGGATCACCGGGCCGATCGTGGTCACCACGTTCCGGGAAACCGTTGCGCAGTACGGGATCCCGGCCTCCACCCTCACTGACAACGGCATGGTCTACACGACCCGGCTGTCGGGCGGGAAGGGCGGCCGCAACGGCCTCGAGACCGAACTCCGCCGGTTGAACATCACCCAGAAGAACTCCCGCCCGAACCATCCGACCACGTGCGGGAAGGTGGAGCGGTTCCAGCAGACGATGAAGAAGTGGCTCCGTGCCCAACCCGTCCAGCCCACCACCCTGGCCGAGCTCCAGGTGTTGCTCGACGCCTTCGTCGACGAATACAACCACCGCCGCCCGCACCGATCGCTACCGCAGCGCAGCCACCCCGGCCACCGCCTACACCGCCCGCCCCAAAGCCACCCCCAGCGCCGACCGGACCGGCGAGGTCCACCACCGGGTCCGCACCGACAAGGTCGACCACACCGGCGTCGTCACCTTGCGCGTGAACGGCCGGCTGCACCACATCGGGATCGGGCGAACCCACGCCCGAACCCACGTCCTACTCCTCGTCCAGGACCTCGAGATCCGCGTCGTCGACGCCGCCACCGGCGAACTGCTGCGTGAACTCACCCTCGACCCCACCAAGGACTACCAGCCCACCGGAAGACCACCCGGACCAGCGCCCAAACACCCCAAATGACGAACAGCTGAACCCACGAATCGTAGGTTCAGCTGTCGCCTATGTCTTGAGACATCACATGGCGGAGGGTGTGGGATTCGAACCCACGATGACGGTCACCCGCCATACCGGTTTTCAAGACCAGCGCACTCGGCCACTATGCGAACCCTCCAGGCGACGTGGTCGCCGATCGTTGAGGATAGCGCGGTGGTGTGCGGGGGGCGAACGGGAGTGCGGGGACGGGGAGTGGAATGTAGGGTCTGCGGAGAGGCGGACGGGCCGCCCAGTTGCGGACGGAGGTGAGCGCAATGTCTCGGTCGTTCGAGGACATGGCACACACCGTCCGGTCACCGCGCTGAATCAGCACCGCCTGATCAGCAGCTGACCGGACCACCCGCCGGCGCCGGAGCGGCGCCGGTTGTCAGGTTGTTCCGTCATGCCCTCTGGAGATTCGGATGCAATCCCTCCGTACGTTCCTGCTGCCGCCCGCCCTCGGCCGCGACTTCGGCAAGATCTGGCCGGCCGCGATCATCTCGAACCTCGGCGACGGCGCGATGCTTGCCGCCGGCCCGTTGCTGGTCGCCTCGATCACCCGCGAGCCGGTCGCGGTCGGTGCGGCCGCGTTCGTCCAGCAGCTGCCGTGGCTGCTGTTCGCCTTGTTCAGCGGGGCTCTCGTCGACCGGCTCGACCGCCGGTTGATGATCGTTGCCGCTGACATCTTTCGCGCAACCGTCCTCGGTGCGCTCGGAATCGCCGTACTGCTGGACGCTTCGCCATTGTGGGCGATCTACGCCGCGCTCTTCCTGCTCGGTACGGCGGAGACGCTCGCCGACAACGCATCCGGTGCGCTGCTGGTGAGCGCCGTACCCCGGGAACACCTGGGCAAGGCGAATGCGCGGCTGTTCGCCAGTGGCACGGTCCTGCAGCAGCTCGGCGGTCCACCGCTCGGTGCCCTGCTGTTCGCCGTCGGCGCCGGTGTCCCGC
Organism: uncultured Actinomycetota bacterium; assembly: GCA_963748245.1. GTDB lineage: Bacteria > Actinomycetota > Actinomycetes > Propionibacteriales > Kribbellaceae > Kribbella. The sequence continues at coordinate 666,021 of CAVVIA010000002.1, forward strand.
TGGTGTTCGACGCTGTCACTTTCGCCGCAGCGGCTGCGCTCATCGCACGGGTATCCGTACGCCCAGCACCCCAGGACTCGGTCCGTACGGCGATCTGGAGCGAAGTACGCGACGGGGTTCGCTGGTTGTGGGCGCACGCGGGTGTGCGAACGCTGGCCTGCTCGATCCTCGTCATGAACATCACCTTCTGTGCCGCCTTCGCTACCTGGGTGCTGTTCGCCCGGGAGCGGCTCGGACTGAGTGAGACGCAGTTCGGCCTGCTGGTGTCGGTCGGCGCGATCGGTGGGCTGTTCGGCATGCCGGTGTACCACGTGCTCGAGCCGCGGGTCGGCTCACTGACCCTGCTGCGGGCCGGACTGGTCATCGAGACGGCTGTGCACCTGGTCCTCGCGTTGACCCGGAGCCCGTGGGTCGCCGGCGCGACGATGGTCGTGTTCGGCGTCCACGCGGTGGTCTGGGGCATCGTGTCGACTACGGCCCGGCAGCTCGCCACACCGGAGCCGCTGATGGGCAGGGTGAACAGCGTGTACCTGCTCGCCTCGGTCGGCGGTGCGGCGATCGGTGCTGGGCTGGGCGGCGTACTGGCGCAGCGCTACGGGCTGGCCGCCCCGTTCGCCATTGCCTTCGTCGCGATGGTGCTGATGACAGTGGTGGCGTGGCGACCGCTGCGGCACGTGTCGGTGCGGCCGGTAGTGACAGCGGACTGAAAAACAGTGGAGGCTCTCGGCCAGAGCTTGCTACTGTCTTTGGCCGAGAGCCCCAACTGTAGTCAGGGGAACACCCCTGGTGGAGTGGTCTCGTAGCAGCGCTGCGAGTGGGCCGAGTCGATGCGATCGGAGCACTCTGTCATGCCTACAGCCACGTCCCTCGGCCTCCCGAACATCCGCGGTCGCTACCCGCTGCTCATCGGCCTGGCGATCGACTCCTTCGGTGGAGGCTGCGCCGGACCGCTGCTGCTGCTCTACTTCGTGCGGGTCGCGGACGTTCCCCTCGGTACGGCGGGAACGCTGCTGACCGTGGCCACGATGTTCTCCCTGGCCGCACCGGCCGCAGTGGGTGTGGTGATCGACCGGCTCGGGCCGCGCACCCTGGTGGTGGGTTCCCAGTTCGCCCAGGGGCTGGCGTTCCTCGGGTTCTTCTTCGGCCGGTCCCTGTGGCTGCTGTTCCTGTGTGCGCTGGTGATGACGTTCGGTCAGCGGGTGTTCTGGTCGTCGATCTTCAGCCTGCTGTCGGACGTGGCCGACGAGGGTGACCGCGACCGGTGGTTCGGTCTGGGCGGCATGATGCAGGCCGGCGGCTTCGGCCTCGGTGCGCTGACTGCTGGTGCGTTGCTGGCGATGGGCGGTGAGGCTCCCTTCCTGATCGCCGTGGCAGTCAACGCTGGGTCGTTCTTCCTGGCCGGTCTGCTCCTGCTGCGCCTGCACCCCTCTCACCACAAGGGTCAGGTGCAGGACACCGGACCGGCGCCGCAGCTACGCAAGGACAAGCCGTTCCTGATCCTGATCGGCGCCAACTCCGTGCTCGCGCTCTGCACGATGCTGATTGGCGTCGGGCTCCCTGTGTACGTCGCTGACGCGCTCCCCGCACCCGAGTGGCTGGTCGGTGTCCTGCTGGCTGCGGTGTCCGTCGTACTGGCGACTGGCCAGACGCTGGTAGTGCGGCACACCGAGCGCCGGCGTCGTACCAATGTGCTGATCGTCGCGGGCGTCTTGTGGGCTGTGTGGGGAGTGCTGATGGCCTCACTGCTGCACATCCCGACCGCACTCGTGGTGCCCGGTCTGATCCTCGCAACGGCGGTCTTCGCGCTTGCCGACGTACTGCATGCGGCGACCTCGAACGCACTCGCTGCCGCAGTCGCGCCGGTGGTCGGGCATGGGAAGTACCTGTCCTATTGGCAGTACTCCTTCACCTTCGCGGCCGTGCTGGCGCCGGCCTTCTTCGCGCAACTCTTCGAGGTCCGCCACGAGTTGCCCTGGCTGGCACTGTCGGCCTTGGCGCTCCTGGCCGCCGGGACGATCCTCGCGCTCGACCGCACCATCCCGCACTCCACCACCCAGCGCCGCTGAGCTCCCATGGTCGTGCGCGCGGCGCCCGACGATCACCAGCAGCTCATGACCGCCACTCCTCAGCCGCTGGCCACCTGAACGTCGCATCCGTCAGACCCGGCGAGATAGACCTTGGAGCTGCCGTGGGGGTCGAGTCGTAGCGGGCCGTCTGTGGGCTGCGCGGTGCCGAAGTCAAGGTTGCGTCCGTCCGTGGCGTCGCGCAGCTCGAAGTCGCAACGACCGTAACTGTGGAAGTCGACGATCTTGACGACGGTTTTGTGGCCGGCTGGCACTGTGAACGCCTCGCTGTCACCGGTCCCGGCCTTCTGTGCGAAGGGAAGGGCGATCTGACCGACGCCTCCGGAATGGGTCGCGAGGCAACTGGGATCGTTGGCGCTCACCTTGAACGTGCCGGTGTCCGCTATCTGGTAGGTCCGGGTCTCGAAGATTTGGGGGAAGGCTGTCTGTTCGCCGCTGTCGACGTTCGCGAGTGTGAACGTGCAGCCGGTCTCGACGGTGTTGGTGCCGCGGATGCTGAGCCGCCACGGGGACGACTCGGTGAACTCGCCGTCCGCCGCCCCATCTTGTCCGGGCGACCTGTTGTCATCCAGCAGCAGTGCGACCACGGCTCCGGCTGCGAGGATCGCACCGGCCGCGGACACGTACACCAAGCGCCTAGGCCAGGACCGTGCGGACCGGTCCTTGCCGGTCGGCTTCGCCTCGGGCTCCGGCTGGGGCTGCGGCTCCCGCTGGGGCTGCGGCTCCGGCTGGGGCTGCGGCATTTGCTGGCGGCGCGGGGCCGCATCGGCGGCGCTCAGCGCTGCTGTCGCCGCGGCGGCCACAGAGCGGCTGTCGTCGTCAGCCAGACGCTCGAGGGTCATCCTGGCCGCCAACGCCAACCCGGCGTTCCTGCCCTGCAGCAGCCCGACGAGCTCCTGGATCGCGCCGACCCGCACTGTGGCCAGCGGATGGTCGATCAGCTCGCGAAGCTCGGCAGGCAGCGGTGCCGGGACGGTGACCGGACGACTGCGGCGGGCAAGGTACAGCTCACCCTGCATCTCGACGTCGCGGCTGGGGGTCTGGTGAGGATTCCGTTCGCGGACCCGGTCGAAGACGTAGTCGTACAGCTCGTTGAGCGACACCCAGCCGTCCTGGTCGAGGTCGGCGTCCCCGGTGGCCAGACCGTCCACCAAGGCAGCGGTGAACACCGAGGGACTGCTGTGGTCGTCGGCGAGCCGGTCACCTTCGAACGCGTACTCCGTCGCGCTGGAAGCCGTGATCACTGCTCGGCCACGGCCACCGCCCAGCCTTCCACCGGAGAAGCTGTCCAGCACGTTGGCGTCGCCTGCGGCGCGCACGGTCACGCCTCGGCCGAAAGCGCCGCCGTAGCAACAGTCCAGAAGCAGCACGATGCTGCGCGATCTGCTCATCCGCAGGCATCGCTGCACGAAGTCGGCGGACACAGCGGTGGAGCCCAACCGATTGGGCAGGGTGTTGCTCGCCGCGAAGAACAACTCCCCTGAGTCGCTCTTGAGGCCGTGGCATGAGAAGTGCAGCAGCAACACGTCTTCGGGCCGGCTGTCCGCGAACAGATCCTCGATCCGCCCCTGGATGACGTGGGCCGACTCGTTGCTGACGACCTGCACCTCGAAGCCACCGATCTCGGGGTCACGGAGCACGCCGGCCAGAGCCTGCGCGTCCGCCGCCGGCGCGCGAAGCCGCCCGAGCCCCTCGTGCTCGTAGACGTCGTTAGCGACGATCAGCGCCTTGCGTCGCCCAGCCATCCAGCCGCCCTCCCCGGCGCGGAATGCCCGCTCACCCTCAGTGTCGGTCACGATCCACCGGCCGGCCAACCTTCGTGACCGTCTTGTCGCCACCTGCCGCCGACCAGGAGGTGAGCGATGTAGATGTTGCGGGCTTTGGGTGCGACAGTCACCTCGTCGGTGAACTCGCTGAACCACCAAGCCCACGACCGTCTCCAGAGCGTCGACAACGCCCCAGATAACAACACACAGTGACCGTCGCTACGCGTCGTGTGCCGGTCCGGGCGACCGAACCTCCCACCTTCGATGTGGACGGCCGCCGGGGACCGCCGCCCGGGCAGGTGAGGGCCCGGGCGGTGGAGATCCGCCGGTTGAACGGGTACAGCTATCGAGGACGAGGTGATGCTCAACGGAGGGACAGCGCTGAATGCTGCTCGAACACCGCGGCCGACGACCGGTCGTGCCCGAATCCGCTTATGTCGCACCATCGGCAGTGCTCTGCGGCGCCGTCGTCCTGGCTGAAGGCAGCAGAGTCCTGCACGGTGCTGTGCTGACCGCGGAGAACGGCGAGGTCCGTCTCGGTGAGAACAGTGTGGTGATGGAGAACGCCCTGGTGCGCGGCCGGGCCGACCATCCCGCCCTGCTCGGCGACGCGGTCCTGGTAGGTCCCCATGCACATGTCAACGGCGCCACGGTCGAGGACGAGGTCTTCATCGCCACGGGCGCCGCGTTGTTCCCCGGTTCGGTCGCCGGCGCGGGCGCGGAACTGCGGATCAACAGCGTGCTGCATGTGAACTCGCGCCTGCAACCCGGCGCGGTCCTCCCGATCGGGTGGATCGCGGTCGGCGATCCGGCCGAGCTCTTCTCGCCCGACCGGCACGAGGAGCTCTGGCAGGTCCAGCGCGACCTGGACTTCCCCGGCACCGTGTACGGCGTCCCGCGCGGCACCCCCATGCGCGACATCATGTCCCGCCAATCGGCGTTCTACGGCGCCCACCTGGACGATCGTCAGCTGCCTACCCCGGACTGAGCACGCCTGACCGTCCGGTCGGCGGGGGCTGGTCGGTCAACGACGGCTGCTCGGTCGGTGAGGGCGGTTCGGTTGACGAGGGCGGTTCGGTTGACGAGGGCGGAGTGTCGGGTGGGTCGGCTGGTCGAACCTGGCGAGGGGCGGAGGTTCGTTCTGCGCCCATGCCGGCCAGGACGACGAAGGCGATGCCGAAGGCGGGGAGGAGGCCTGGGGCTTGGTGGAGGAGAAGCCAGCCGACGAGAAGAGCAAGAGCTGGTTCGAGGCTCATCAGGGTTCCGAAGACGCCTGCGTCGAGGCGGCGGAGGGCTAGGTATTCCAGGGTGAACGGGATGACCGGGAGCAGGAGCGCCAAGCCGATGCCGATCACGACGAGGTCCCACGTCATCAGCGGGATCGTGCTCGGTCCGGCGACCACGGTCGCTACCAGAGCGGCGACCGGGATGGACACACCCATGCCCTGAAGCCCCGACACGTTGTCGCCGACATGCTGGGTGAGCAGGATGTACGACGCCCAGCACACCGCGGCGGCGAGCGCGAACAACACCCCCAGCGGATCCAGCGAGCCCACCGCGGCCGAGTCACTCACGAACCGCCACGGCTGCGTCAGCAACAGCACCCCGACAAAGGCCAGCGCAGGCCACACCAACCCGGCTTGACCCCTCCCCGAGCGAACCCTTTCCTCGGAGCGAGCCCCCAGCGCCGAGCGAACTCTCCGCACCGAACGAGACCAGCGTGAGTCATCGGCTGTTGGCTCTACGCCGGCGGTGCGGGTATCGCGAGCACCGCCTCGGTTTCGCAGGACAGCAACGCTCAGTGGTCCGAGGAACTCCAGGGCGCTTGCGACACCGAGCGGGATGCGGGCTGCGGCAGCCATGAAGAGCAGCGTCATCGCGCCAGTCGCGACACCCAGGCCGACCGCGGCGAGGAGGGAGCGGCGGTCGAACGCACTGAGCCGGGGGCGGAACAGGACCAGCACGATCACCGCCGCGAAGCTCAGCCTCAGCCACGCGGCCCCCTCGGGCCCGAGCCGGTCGAACAGGCTGACGGACGCCGCCAGACCGAGTTGGACGAAGCTCATCGCCAGAACGGCGAAAGCCACGCCGGTGCGGCTGTCCCGGGTAGTCATGCCGTCCAGTGAAGCCCGGGAGTTCGTTCACGTCCACGTGAGAATCATGGACATATCGTTCGCAGAAGCCGAACGATCAGACCATCGACCTACGCCACCGCCGGCGGCCGCGGCAGGACGACCCCCGCCGTCAGAAGGTCCAGCGGGTGGGGAAGAAGTCTCCGCCGGCGGGGAACGCGTACACCGTGGTCGGGGTGATCTGGTAGATCCGGTACGGCGGGCCACCGGAGGTCGGGGCGCCGTAGTCGGCGTCCAGTTCGTCACCGGCGACCCTGGTGGGCCAGCCGTAGACGTCCTCGAACGCCGTCGACGCCTGACGCAACGTTTCCTCGTCGGTCACCCGGCTCGCCACGCCCTCCACCACCAGGTGGGCGCCGTCGACGTCGGTCGCGATCGAGCAGCGCCCGTCCGCGTCCAGGTTCCGGCTCTTCCGCGCGGTCCCGTTCGATGCGGTGAACAACACCGACCCGGACCACGCGGCGAACACGGGGCGGGTGTGCGGCTGTCCGTCGGGTCGCAGCGAGGTGAACCAGCGGAATCCGCCCGACCTGAACCGCCGGACCACGTCCGGCCACTCGATCGATCGGGCATCCTCGGTCACTCCGGTCCCACGGCCCGGCATCGGGAGCACCTGGGCGGTCGGTGACTGCTGCGTCATGATCAACTCCAATTCTGCTTTCCTTTGGTAAGCAGTTTCAGCTTAGGATTGGCTGCAGCTCATTGGCAACCACTGCGGAAAGAACTCAGAGATGACGACTCACCGATCCGCCTGCCCACTGAATCTGGCGGTCGAGGTTCTCGGCGACCGCTGGAGCCTGCTGGTGCTGCGGGACGTCATGTTCGCCGACCGGCGGCACTACCGGGAGTTGCTGCTGGCCTCGGACGAGCGTATCTCGACCAAACTGCTGGCCGACCGGCTCCGCTCACTGACCGCGGCCGGCCTGCTCACCCGGGTTGCAGACCCGACACACCGGCAGAAGGCGATCTACAGCCTCACCGAGCGGTCGATCGCCCTGCTGCCGACGCTGGTCCAGCTCGGCGTGTGGAGCCATCGCGAGCTCTCGGCGAGCGACGAGCTCAGCCGCTACGCCGAGACCCTGGCCCGGGGCGGTCCGGATCTCCAGGCGTCGTTCATGGACGACCTCCGGGAGGCCCATGTCGGCCCGGCCGCCCGGCGCCGGCCGAGGGAGGACAGCCCGTCCTTCGCGCAGGCCCTGGCGACCTATGACGCGGAGACCCCCGATGGGTCCACCGACTAGTGGGACTCGGGCGGGCGGGTCTCCCCTGTGCGCCAATCATGTATCGAGCTTCGTAGCGGCCGGTGAAGCCCGGAAACGCAGTGGTCGGCGGGCATCGCAAATCCGTTCACGTCGACGTGACAACCGTGGACGCATCGTTCGTAGAAGCTGAACAATCGGACCATGGACGTACGCCGTCTCGAACTCCTGCTGGCCCTGTCGCGACTCGGGTCGATGCGCGCGGTCGCAGAGACGCTCGGGGTGACCACCTCGACCGTGTCCCAGCAGATCGCCGCGCTCGCCCACGAGGTCGGCGTCCCGCTGCTCCAGCCCGACGGGCGACGGGTCCGGCTCACTCCGGCCGGACAGCGCCTGGCCGGTCACGCGGTGGACATCGTCGCCGCGGTCGAGGCGGCCCGCGCCGACCTCGATCCGTCGGCCGATCCGGCCGGCACGGTCCGTGTGGCCGCGTTCCACACCGCCATCCGGGACACGCTGCTACCCGTCGTCCACCGGCTTGCCACCGCGCATCCCGCCGTACGGCTGGAGATCCAGGAGCAGGAGCCGCCAGAAGCACTGGCCTTGCTCGAGCGCGACGAGGTCGATCTCGCGGTGAGCTACGACTACAACCTGGCGCCCGCGAACCTCGATCCCGGCCTCGAGGTCACCCGGCTGTGGCAGGCGACCTGGGGTCTGGGTGTGCCGTCTCGCTCGCGCCGAACGTCGGGCCCGACAGCCGAAGTACTCGCTGCCTTCGCCGAGAGCGACTGGATCGTGAACTCCCGTCATGCCGGGGACGAGCAGGTCGTGCGCACCATCGCCTCGCTGGCCGGCTTCGAACCACGCGTGACGCACCGCGCGGACAGCCTCCCGCTCGTGCGGGAGATGATCCTCGCCGGTCTCGGCGTCGCCCTGGTCCCGACCGGAAATCCGAAGACCCCCGGCATCTCGGTACGCCGGTTGCGCGAGCCGGAGCCGAGGTTCCGCGCGTACGCCCTCACCCGCCGCGGTCGACGCGGATGGGCCCCACTGACCCTGGTGCTCGGCCTCCTCGAACGGCAGCAACGAGCGCCGGACGCAGTTAGCTGGACGTGATGGTGTGGAGCTGGAAGCGGCGGACCGTGGCGGGCGCGGTGCCGGCGCACGTCAGCCTGGCGTCGACGGTATCGAGGTGAGCCGACACCTCGACGGCGACCACACCGGTGGGCAAGACGAGGTCCACCTGCCAGTGATTGCCGGCCACTTGGCGAAGCGCGCTGGGGACAAGATCATCGACGACGAGTGAGTGGCCTGCGGCGCGAGCGAAATGCTGCGCAGCCTGCACCGGCGGGACGAAGGCACCCGATCCACGGAGAAGGTCGGGCACGACGAGACCTTCGTCGTAGTGCTTGGCGAGCTCGACAGCGCGGGGCGCTGCGACGTGCCCGTAGTACAGGCTGTGCGGCAGTACGACGACGTTCGCGGCGAACCGGTCACCGCCGATGTGGCTGCACTCCCAGGTGCGTTCGGGATAGGCAGCGGCCAGCGCGGCCGCCACCGGTCGCCCCCGCACGGCGCAACACGCGTCGTGCCGCCCGTGCGTGCACACCAGATAGATCGGCTCGGCACCGACCTCGCCCGGATCCGTCCCGCTGAGCACCTCCAGCAAGTGCTCGTCCGACGGCAACAGGCCCCAACGCACCGACTCTCGCCCGGGCCGGCAATCCACGAGCCCCCACCGCCGCGGCACCGAACGGTCAATCCGCCCGAACCGCCGAATCAGCACCGGGCGATACCCGAGCTGCGCACATCTCCGCCCAACCTCCGCACCGAGCTCGTCCGCCGAGGTAGCCCGCTCGCGGTCCCGGCGCACGTCGGCCGGAAGGTCGCCGCCCAGTGCGACACCCGGCGAGATGTCAGGCGAGGAGTAGCGGAGGCCGGCGAGAGCGTTGCGGAGCCAGGGGGTTCGGGACTCGATCAGGAGCCAGCGTTCGGCAGGTGGGGCGGTGGCGACCAGGGAGTCGCCGCGCCGGTCGGCCAGCGCCGCACACCCCGTCTCCGCCCGGTACCTCTCAGCCACAACGCCCGCCTGCCTCACACACCTCAGCCTACTGTTGCCCGCTGCAACCGATCCACGGCTTACGAGGCGGTCGTGACCAGAACTGCCTCGGTGAGCAGGCGCCGGACCAGGACCAGCTGATCTGCCTCGTCGAGCCCCGGAAGGTCCCCGACCTTGTGGTCGGCCCCGGAACAGACCGCCGCAACGGCCTCGGCCGTGATCGCAGGCAGCGTGATCCGGCGATCGGGAAGCTGCAGGACCACAGGATCCCCCGGTACGACGCGGCACCGCAGGCCGGCCCGGAGGCGCACCGTCGTACCGACTGCCAAGGCAGCGATCGACGCGGCATGGGCCAAGGGCGCCAGCGGTGCGGGACGAGTGCTGGACCAGGTACGACGACGCAGACGCGCAGCGAGCTCGTCGGGTGTTGCGGACTGGATCTGTTTGATCAACAGGTCAGCCACCACCGGCAGCACCTCACTGACCTGTGCAGGGTCACCGGCATCGAAACCAAGCGGCAGAGCAGCGCGCAACGCGGCCTGGTCCGCGGCGAGCGCGGCAAGCTCCTGCACGAGCAGATAGCGCGTCATGGTGTGCAGCCCGACCGTCAGATGCGCACTGACCCCGCCCAGCGCCTTCGCCGAGTGCAGGAAGCCGCGCGGCACGTACAGCGCGTCACCCGGCCGCAGTACGTCGTCGATCACCGGAGCCTTGTCACGCGCGGCAGCAGCTACAGCCTGCGAGTGGTCTGTCCATGGCTGGTTGCGCAGCGGGTCGACGTGCACCGGCTCGTGCACGGTCCAGTGCTTCTCACCGGCCACCTGCAGGACGAAGACGTCGTGTACGTCGTAGTGCGCGGAGAACCCCTGTGACTCGGCAGGAGTGATGTACGCGTTGATCTGTACCGGGTGACCCGCGTCCACCGACAGCTGCGTAGAGAAGTCGACCAGCGCCGGCCAGGTGCGATGCAGTGCCTGCAGTACGACGGTGTGCCCGTCAGCGAAGAGTGCGGCCACCTTGTCGTCGCGGACCTGGTCTGCGATCTCCGCGCCCACGCCGGCCGACCCGGTGAACTGCCCGTCGCCGACGACCGCTCCGTTCTTCGCGATGCGCAGGAACGGCGTGCGGAGACCGCGGCGAGACAGGAGTTCGTCCGCGGCCTCCAGGCTGAACAGATCGTCGTACGGCGCCGGTAGGTCCGGCCCGTGCGACAGTAGAGCCCGCGTGCCCCAGTAGGAGCGCGCGAACTCGTCCAGATCACCCGCGACACAGCGCCGGAGAGCCGGGCGCTCGTCCGGCAGCGGCCCGGCCCCCGGCACCGTTCTCATCAACTCCCGGAGCTCCCGCCGGCCCCACCGTCGGCGCCACCGTCTGCCCCGCCGTCGGTCGCGTTCTGGTCGGCGCCACCGTCAGCAGGTCCTTCGGAACCGCCCCCTGCGCCACCATCGGCACCTCCGTCGGCGCCACCGTCGGCACCACCGTCGCTGACACCTTGCGACGCGCCGCCGTCCGCGGGCCCTTCACCACCACCGGCGCCACCGTCCGCACCGCCGTCGGCACCACCATCCGTGCCGCCCGGCGTCGCGCCGCCGTCCGCAGGCCCCTCACCACCCGAGCCTCCGCTCTCGCCGGCTCCACCGTCGGCACCACCATCCGTTGCACCCGCGGTCGCGCCACCGTCCGCCAGACCCTCGTCACCGTCGGACGAGGTCGTCATGTCGTCGTTGTTCAGACTCATGTTTGCTGCTCCTTCGCAATGGCCGCGAGTGCCGGACCTGGAGCGGGCACTCTGCGACCATCCTGTGCGCAAAGTGAGGACGGACTAAACCCCACCAGGGTTACAGCGCCGACTCGGTTCAACCGCGAAGGTCGCGCCACACCTTCACGAAGGACTCGGTGATCTCTTCCGGACGTACGGCGATCCGCAACCAGTCCGGCCCGAGTCCCGGGAATGTGTCACCGCGGCGAACCGCGTAGCCCCGTTCCCGCAAGGCATTCCGCAGTACGTCGGCGCCGTCGAGCCGCACCAGCACGAAGGGTGCGCGCGGCACGCCGTACGTCCGCACCCGCAGGTCGGCAGGATCGAGCAAACCGTCCAGCAGATAGGCACGTTGTCTCTCGAGGTCGACGGCGGCTCGGGCGGCCTCGGCGAGAGCGTGCTCGTTGCTGCAGGCAATTGCCGCGGCCAGTGCAGGAGTGGACACCGGCCACTGCGGCTGGACCGCCGCCAACTGCTCGATGAGTCCCGGCGCGCCGAGCACGTACCCGACGCGCAGACCGGCGAGCCCCCAGGTCTTGGTCAGACTGCGGATCACGACCAGCCCCGGGATCGAGGCGCCGGCGAGCGACTCCGGCTCACCCGGTACGGCGTCCATGAACGCCTCGTCGACCACGAGGATCCGGTCGGGTCGCGCCAGTTCGCGCAGGTCGTCGGCCCGGTGCAGCACGGACGTGGGGTTGGTCGGGTTACCGATGACGACGAGATCCGCGTCGGCCGGCACCATCCGAGGATCGAGAACGAACCCATCCTCCGGCCGCAGAATCACCCGGTCCACCAGATGTCCCGCCGACCGCAGCGCCGCCTCGGGCTCGGTGAACTGCGGATGCACCACGACCGCATGCCGCGGCCGGAACGCGCGGGCGATCAGCACGAACGCCTCCGCCGCCCCAGCCGTCAGCAGCACCCGATCCGGCGACATCCGGTGCCGCCCGGCGACCGCTGCCAGTGCCGATTCCTGCCGCGGGTACGACGCCAGGTCGCTCAGACTGCCCGTGATCTCGTCGACCAACCAGGCCGGCGGAGTCCCGACCCGGACGTTGACGGCCAGATCGACCAGCCCACCCCCGACCTCGAGATCACCGTGATGCTCCAGATCAAACCCATCGCCCACCCGAGGAGGTTATCCGCTCCGGTTCCCCTGGTGGTCTGTGAGTCCGCGCACTAGACGGGTGTGACCCTGTACCGGCGGTTCTTCAGGGACGGGTTCCGATGGCGCACGTCGGCCAGGCGATCCGCCGAGAGCTCTGCGAACGCCTGGCCGTCGGCCTCACCGGCCGAGGCGATCGCGACCCCTTGGGGATCGATGACCTGGCTCAGGCCGCAGTACTTCTTGCCGTTCTGGGCTGCCGCGACGACGTAGCAGGTGTTCTCGACGGCTCGCGCGGTCAGGAACGTGGTCCAGTGATGCTCCTTCAGCGGGCCGCGCACCCAGGCGGCCGGTACGACGAGGACCTCGGCGCCGGCGTCGACGAGTGCGCGGGACATCTCCGGAAAGCGCAGGTCGTAGCAAGTCATCAGCCCGAACGACAGCCCGCCCACCGAGACCACCACCGGCGCGACATCACCAGGCGTCAGCTGATCGGACTCCTTGTAGCCGAACGCGTCGTACAGGTGGATCTTCCGGTAGGCACCCAGCAGCGAGCCGTCCGCGCCGACCGCAAGCAACGTGTTGTACGGACGGTGCTGGTCGCAGCTGCGCTCGAACATCCCGGCGACGATCGCGACCCCGTGCTCCACCGCGCTCTTGCGCAGCGTCGCCACGAACTCCCCGTCCAGCGCCTCCGCGGCCTCCGCCACCGAGCCGCCCTCGACGGCGAAGTCGGACATGATCGCCTCCGGCAGGACGACGAGGTCCGGCCGTTCCCCGGCAGCGTCGGCGACGGCCCGCGTGACCAACTCCCGGTTGGCCGCCTTGTCGTAGCTGCTGGCGGTCTGCACCACGGCGATCTTCACCCTTCCATGGTGCCGCATCCAATCCACCCGGGACGGCGGCACAACACCTGGGAGACTGTCGGCGTGGAATTCGACGCGCTGGTGCTGGCCGGGGGTGGGTCGACCCGGTTCGGCGGGGTGGACAAGGCCATGCTCGTGCTCGACGGCGTCACCATGCTCGACCGGGTGCTGACGGCAACGGAAGACGCGGCGGTGACCGTGGTGGTCGGCCCGGTCCGCACCACCTGCCGCCCGGTCGAATGGACCGTCGAGGATCCACCGTCCGGCGGTCCGATGGCCGGGATCGCGGCCGGGCTCGCCCACGGCACCGCACCCGTGGTCGTGGTGCTCAGCTGCGACCTGCCCTGGTTGACGAAGAGCGACATCACCACTCTGATCAGCGGCCTCGGCGACCACGACGGCCACGGCCTGCGCGACACGGAAGGCCACGAACAACACCTCGCCACGGCCTACCGTCGTACCAAGCTCGCCGAAGCCATTCGGCAGCTCGGCGATCCCCGGGACAAGTCGGTACGACGCTCTCTCGCCGGCCTGGACCTGACCTGGTCCAAGCCGACCCGAGCCGGCCATGACGTCGACACCTGGGCTGATCTGGATGACTGAGGCCATCCGGGCAAACCTGGCGCGAGAGTTCCCTGACAGCGAGATCGTCCCGCGGAGCGGTGGCCAACAGAACACGGTCTACGAAGTACGCCGCGCCGCCGCCGACCCCCTGATCGTCAAGGTCTACACCCCGGAGTCGGCCTGGAAGCAGGCCAAGGAAGTCCACGTCTACGGCCTGCTCGAAGCACAACTGGCCGATGCCGTCCCCCGAGTCGTCCACGTGGGAGACAGCTTCACCGTTCTGACCAAGCTGGACGGCGTACCGCTGTCCGAGACCGATCCGACCGACTGGCGAGCGACGTACGAACAGCTCGGACGACTCCTCGCCGCGATCCATCGGATCGAGCAACCGGCGTACGGCTATCTCACCGACGAGATCCTCGACCCGCTGCCGGACAACACGCAGTACATGCGTCGCCAGTTCGCCAAGAAACTCGAGGAGTTCGAGGATCTGAACGGCGATCCGGCACTACATCAGGACATTCACGAGTACGTCGAGACGCACGCGGCACTCCTCTCCAACGCCACGACGCCGGTCCTGTGTCACAACGATTTCCACGAAGCCAACGTGCTGGTCGACCCGGCGACCTGGCGCGTCACCGGCTTCATCGACGTGGAGAACGCGATCGCCGCGGACCCGCTGATGGACCTCGCCAAGACGCAGTCGTATTCCATCCGCGGGAGCGAGGAGAAGCTCGCCGGACTTGTTGACGGGTACGGCGACCTGCCACCGGACTGGCGTGAACGGACCATCCTCTACCGGCTCTACCATTCGCTCGAACTATGGGACTGGTTCGCTTCGATAGGCACCACCGTCCACCTCGACAGCATCGCCCGAGACATGGCCGGGATCGTCCGGGCCTAACGGGTACCGTGTGCAGCATGCGAGCTGTCGTGTGTGAGGGTGCCGGCGGAGTCGAAGTTCTCCAGATCGGCGAGATCGAGGATCCGGCACCGGCCGTCGACGAGGTCGTCATCGACGTCGTGGCGGCAGGAGTGAACCGGCCCGATCTGCTGCAGCGCAAGGGGCTCTATCCCCCACCGCCGGGCGCGCCCGGGACGCTCGGGCTCGAGGTGTCCGGGACCATCTCCGCGGTCGGCGCCGAGGTCGAGGGCTGGTCCGTCGGTGACGAGTGCTGCGCCCTGCTCGCGGGTGGCGGGTACGCCGAGAAGGTCGTCGTACCGGCGCCGCAGGTGATGCCTGTCCCCGACGGGCTCGACCTGGTCAGCGCGGCGGCACTGCCCGAGGTGGTCGCGACGGTGTGGGCGAACGTCTTCATGACCGCGCACCTCAAGGAGGGCGAGACGCTGCTCGTCCACGGCGGGGCGTCGGGGATCGGGACGATGGCGATCCAGCTCGCGGTCGCGCACGGCGCTCGCGTGCTGACCACCGTCGGCAACACGGAGAAGATGGAGTACTGCACCCGGCTCGGCGCCGACGTCGCGATCAACTACAAGGAAGCCGAGTGGGCGTCAGTGGTGAACGAGGCGACCGGCGGCGCCGGCGCGGACGTCATCCTCGACATCATCGGCGCGAAGTACCTGGCCGACAACGTGAAGTCCCTCGGGTACGACGGACGCCTCGTGGTGATCGGGCTGCAGGGCGGCACGAAGGGCGAACTCGACATCAGCCGGCTGATGAGCCGCCGCGGCTCGATCACGGGCGCCCTTCTCCGGGTCCGTTCCGTCGCGGAGAAGGGCCACATCCTCAGCGAGGTCGTCGGCCATGTCTGGCCGCTGATCGCGGAGAAGAAGGTGCGCCCGATCGTGCACACCACCTTCCCCCTCGACCAGGTCGCCCGGGCCCACGAGACGCTCGAGCAGTCCGCCCAGATCGGCAAGGTCCTGCTCACCGTCTGAGGTACCGAAGGACGGGTGGTAGTCGGCCGAGAACGCGGCGGAGCGGCGCCCGCACGCGGGGGACGCCCCGCCGCGCCTGAGTACCCCCCGTCCTTCGGTCCCGATCCTCACGTCGCCGGGAAGTTTGCGGCCAGCCACTCCGGGTCGGGCGCCACCAACTGGATGACGTCCAGCCACGTGCCCTCGGGGTCACGGACGAAGAAGTGACGCTGCCCGAAGACCTCGGTGACCACGTCGGACTCGAGTTTCACCCCTGCCTCGGTCAGAGCCTGCGCGACCTTGTCCGCGTCCTCGACGATGAAGCCGAACACGTTGGTGCTCTCGGTCAGCTGGTTCACAGCGGCCGGGACCGTGGCGTGGCCGCGCTGGCAGATGGCGATCTCCCAGTCCGCCTCGCCGCGACGCAAGGTCAGGAACCAGCCGAGGTCGAGCGTGAGTTGCAGATCGAAGTGCTGTTGATAGAAGGCGGCGACCTCCGCCGGTCGGTCGGTGACCACGGTCGCGCCGAAAGCGGCGGGTTGCATACGTTCTCCTGACTACTACATCTGTCGTTGTTGTGTACGACAGTTGTAGTGGAACTCTGCTAGCCTTGTCAACATGCCCAGGAATCCGGAACGCCGTACCCAACTCGCCGACGCCGGCCTGGCCGTCCTCGCGGAGGCCGGCGCCCGCGGTCTGACCCACCGGGCCGTCGACGCCGCGGCAGGACTCCCGGCCGGTACGGCGTCCAACTACTTCCGCACCCGCGACGCACTACTCGGGGCACTCGGCGAGCGGATCTTCGAACGACTCGCTCCCGACGAAGCCGTCATCGAGCCGCTGTCCAAACGCGAGCCGACGCTTGACCTGATGGTCGACTACGTCCACTACATCGTCGAGCGACTGCTCGGCCGACCCGAGCTTTCCCTTGCCCTGCTGGAACTTCGCCTCGAAGCGGCCCGGCGGCCCGACCTGCACGAGATCCTGTCCCGCACCATCCGGCAGGGCTTCGACGCCGACGTCGCGTTCAACTCCAACGCCGGCCTGCCGGGCGGCGCCGAGGAGATCCGGCTCCTGCACTTCGCCATCGACGGTCTCGTCCTCGACCAACTCACCCCCGGCACCGGCCGCCCGTACGACGTCGACGCGACCACCGAGCGTCTCGTCCGCCGCCTGGTGCCTGAAGATTGACCCGAGCATACTCGGTATGCATACTCAGTATCCATGTCGATCAAGCACGGATTGCTGGCCCTGCTCCGCAAGGACCCGAAGTACGGCTACCAGCTGCGCGGTGAGTTCGAAGCGGCGACCGGTGCGACCTGGCCGCTGAACATCGGGCAGGTCTACACCACGCTCACCCGCCTCGAGCGCGACGGACTGGTCCGGGCCGCCTCCACCGAGGGCGACGGCCGGTCGATGTACGAGATCACCGAGGCCGGCCGGGCCGAGCTGGCCAACTGGTTCGACACCCCGGTCACGCGCGAGTCCCGGCCCCGCGACGAGCTGGCGATCAAGCTCGCACTGGCCCTCGCCGTGCCGGGCGTGGACGTGAGCGCCGTCGTCCAGCGTCAGCGGATGTCGACGATGCAGTCCCTGCAGGAGCTGACCAAGCTCAAGCGGACCAGCCGGGATGCGGACATCTCCTGGCAGCTCGTGCTCGAATCGATGATCTTCGCCGCCGAGGCCGAGATCCGCTGGCTCGACCACTGCGAAGCCATGCTGTTACGCCACCGAGCCAGCCGCATCCTGCCGCCCATCCACAGCCGCCGAAGGCACGACCGCCGTACCCGAGCCGCAGGAAGATCACCAGGGGGCCGAGCGATGAGCACCATTCTCGACCTCCGCGGTCTGACCAGGACCCATGGTCAAGGCGAGCAGGCGGTCCACGCTCTCAAGAGCGTCGACCTGACCGTCGAGGCGGGCGAACTGGTCGCCGTGATGGGCCCGTCCGGCTCCGGCAAGTCCACCCTGCTCACCTGCGCCGGCGGCCTCGACCAGCCCACCGCCGGTCAGGTACTTGTCGATGGCAACGACCTCACCACGCTGAGCCGCAACGCGGTGGCGGCGCTGCGTCGGCGCCGGATCGGCTACGTCTTCCAGGACTTCAACCTGATCCCCGCCCTGACCGCGGCCGAGAACGTCGCCCTGCCGCTCGAACTCGACGGCACCCGGACCCGGACCGCCCGCAAGTACGCCGAAGCAGCCCTCACGGAGGTGGCCATCGGTGATCTCGCCGACCGATTCCCCGAAGACATGTCCGGTGGCCAACGGCAACGAGTCGCGATCGCCCGCGCGATCGTCGGCGAACGCCGCCTGCTCCTCGCCGACGAACCCACCGGCGCCCTGGACTCCGACACCGGCGAGGCGGTCCTCCAACTCCTCCGCGACCGCTGCGACCAGCACGGCATCGCCGGTGTCCTCGTCACCCACGACGCCCGGCACGCCGCCTGGGCCGACCGCGTCGTCTACCTGCGCGATGGTGTGCTGGTAGGCCAGTCCGGCCCGCTCCCCGAAGCCGATGCCCTGCTGCAGGAGAGCCACTGATGGGCGGCTGGGGACCACCGCTGCGGATCGCCCGCCGCACGACCAGACGATCACTCGGCCGCACCTGTCTGGTCGCGGCGCTGATCGGTCTGCCGGTTCTCGCCGCGACCTGGATGGGTGTGGTGCTGAAGACGAGCAGCCCGACCGGGGAGACGCTGGCCAGGTTGAGCATCGGCCAGGCGGACGCGCGGGTGGACGTCTCGCAGTACGGCAGGTTCGCACCGATGGACATGCCGCACGTGCTGGGGTCGGGCGAGCCGGCGCCGGCGGAGGGTGCCGAGACGCCGGTCCGCGTCCCGGCGGCGTTCGATCCGCGTCCGCTGCTGCCGGCGGGTAGCACGCTGGCGCGAATGGTCGTCGAGGTCGGTACGGCGGACATCCAGGGACCGTCCACCACCAGCACGGTCCAGGTGATGACAGGTGACGCCTCGAGCCCGCTCGCCAAGGACACGATCCGGCTCGACGAGGGACGCGTGCCGGCCTCGGGCTCGGAGGTGGCGATCTCACCGGCGCTCGCGAAGTACCTCGGTATCCGTGACCTCGCCGGTGCGACGGTGCGTAGTGCGGACGGTACGTCGTACCCGGTCGTCGGTCTGGTCCGCTCCGCGACGCAACCGGCAGCGAGGACGATCCTCGCGCCGACCGGCTCGTCGCTGGTGACGGTCGATCCGACCGCGTCAGTGCGATATCTCGTCGACCTGCCCGAGTCGGTCGACGCGACCACACTGGCCGGCCCGCTGCGCAACCACGGTCTGTTCTTGTTGCCGCGAGCAAACATCGTGAACCCGCCGCCGGAGATGTACGCCGACGGCTCGGGCGACATCGGCCCGTACGCCGCGATGGCGTTGGCGATCGGCTTCGGTGTGCTGGAGATCGTGCTGCTCGCCGGTACGGCGTTCGCGGTCGGAGCACGCCGGCAGACGCACGAGCTCGGCCTGGTGATGGCGACCGGCGGTACGGCGCGTGACGTACGGCGGATCGTCCTGCTGCAAGGGTTGTTCGCCGGTGTGGTCGGGGTGACGGCGGGTCTGCTGCTGGCGGCCGTGCGTACTGATCGCCGGGAAGCCGGTATGGGAGCGGATGAACTCGACGCTGTTCCTGTCCTGGCAGATCCCGTGGGTCAGCGTGATCGTGATCGCGCTGCTCGGTGTCCTCGCCGGACTGGCAGCCGCGGTCGTTCCCGCGGTGAGTGCCGGTCGGCAGGCTCCGCTCGCCGCCCTGGCCGGACGGTTCGCGGCGACGGTCGGCAAGGCGAAGGTCCGCAAACCCGCTGTGCTGATGGTGATCGCGGGCGTCGCTCTGGTGCTGGCCGGCAGCACGATGATCGCGTCGGCGCTGGCCGAGGCTCGGCGCACGCTGCCGGACGAATCCGGCTATCAGGCCACTGTGACGCCGACCGGGCCGATTGCCCTTGTTCTGTTGGGGATCACCGCGGTGATCGCAGGCCTGGTGTGGTTGCTGCCCAGCCTGGTCGGAAAGCTGTCAGGCCTCGCCGGACGACTGCCGTTGAGTGGCCGGCTGGCGCTGCGCGACGCCGCCCGGCATCGGCATCGCACCGGCCCGGCGACCGCCGCGATCATGATGGCCGTCGCCAGTACGGCCGCGGTCGCCTTCGCCGCGTCGAACGCGATCGCCGCGGAGGCGAAGGAGTACATACCGGAAGGTCGATCGGGCAACGCGACCGTCCCGTTCGGCACCGGTTCGGTGCCGTACTCGGCCGCCACGGAGCAGCGGGTCGCGGCACTGCTGCCTGTCGAGAACACCTACCGCATCGGCAACATCACGGCGCCCGGAGTGAAGCCGATCGGCGAGTACGGGTACCTGCCGCCGATCTTCGCCCGCGCACCGGAGACGACCGTGGGCGAAGGCGGCTTCAATCTGTTCGTCGTCGATCCGGCGTACGTCGAGAAGTTCGCCGGCCTCGAACGCGCGGCCGCCGAGCTGCGGGCCGGCCGGATCGTGCTGCCCGAGGCGGACCTGACCTCCAAGGACACCGTCGAACTGATCAGTGACACTCCGACCAGCAGCAAACGGACCGACCGTCACCCGGCCGTCTACGCAGGCGGCATACCCGCGATCCGGATGCTGCGGGACAGCGCACTCATCAGCCCGGAGGCAGCCGCCAAGTACGGCACCGTTGACACGCTCCAGGTCGAGTACGAACTGAGCCGTACGCCGTCCGAGGAAGAGTTCGACTGCCGCGTACCGAATGCTCGGGCACGACGACCTGCTGACCATCGAGAAGGGGTACCAGAGCCCGGCTCGACTGTTTCTGATCGGGATCATCACGGCCGCGACCGTGGTCACCCTGCTCGGCGTGGCGATCTCCGTGTCGTTGTCCGCGGCAGAAGGCCGTGCCGACCTGGCGACGCTCGCGGCGATCGGTGCGCAACCACGCCGGCGGCGGAACCTCGCGGCCGCCCAGGCCTGGGTCTTGGGACAACTCGGTTGTGTGCTGGGCGTGGGTGTCGGTGCCCTCTACGGCTATACAGCGCATGCGGCCTTCGGTTCACCGCGATTCGAGGTGCCGTGGCTGGAGATCGGCGGGATCGTGATCGTCGTACCGCTGTTCGCCGGGCTCCTCGCCTGGTTGATGACGCGGTCGCGGCTGCCGATGGTGAGCCGGATCGACTAGCCCGCGATCCGCGCTTCCTCTGGGTAGGCAACCGGGTACGGCGGTGTGCTGGTGACTCTCCATTGACCGCAGGCACAGCGCTGGTAGACGACCAGGCCTTCACTGACCTGATGGGAGGACGCCACCGTCCAGCGGTGGCGGTGGGCTTCGAGTCTGGTTGTCATGGATCCATCGTGATGTAATGCCATTATGCATCTCAACCCTTACGGCGCCGACGCGGTTCTGCTGGCCGTCAACCTCGTCACGCGCCCGGCCACCTCGCCCGACGGAATTGGCCGAGCGTTGTGAGGAGAGCGGCGTCGAAAGTCGCTTGGTACGCGAACGCAGCGTCACCGACGCGGACCTGGCCGCCGTACGGGTTGCACTGGCCGAGTGGCTCGCAGTGGTCGACGCGAAGGACGAGCAGACCCGCGTCGACCTGGTCAACGCGATGCTGGCCAAGTACACCGAGCATCCGCGGCTGACCAACCATGCAGGCGACGGCTGGCACATGCACTACCGGCCGGACAAGGTCCCGGTCGGGCGACTGGTCGCGACACTGATCAGCACGGGTACGGCGCTGCACCTCGCGGGCCGTGGCATCACGCGGCTCGGCCGGTGCGCGACGGACGGCTGCGACAACGTGTACGCCGACCTGTCCCGGACCGGCCGGCAGCGGTACTGCAGCCCCGCCTGCGCCAACCGGGACGCCGTCCGACGCCACCGCGCTCGCTCGTCGTAGTTCATCCACAGCCCGCCGCCTGATCCCCCGGATCGGAGCCTAGGATGGGCAGATGAGCGAGAGCAGCAGCGAGGGCCAGGAGATGCCGATGGCCGGGGCGCGGACCGAGGACGGCAAGGTGCTGATCGTCGGGCCGGACGGCATGGCCGTCGAGGGGCCGCCGCGCTCCGACACCGACGACGAGCAGGAGGAGCCGCGCTCGGTGACCGAGCTCGTCGAGCAGCCGGCCAAGGTGATGCGGGTCGCGAACATGATCCGCAACCTGCTCGAGGAGGTGAAGTCGGCCCCGCTCGACGAAGCGTCGCGGCAGCGGCTGAAGTCGATCCACGAGGCCTCCATCAAGGAGCTCGAGAGCGGCCTCGCACCGGAGCTGGTCGACGAGCTGGAACGGCTCAGCCTCGACTTCACCGACGACAGCGTGCCGACCGAGGCCGAGCTGCGGATCGCGCAGGCCCAGCTGGTGGGCTGGCTGGAGGGCCTGTTCCACGGCATCCAGACGGCGTTGTTCGCCCAGCAGATGGCGGCCCGCCAGCAGCTGGAGCAGATGCGTCGCGCACTGCCGGGCGGCCAGCAGATCCACGGCGAAGAGGTGCCCGGCTTCCCGGGCACACCCCAGGCCTCCAACACCGACGGCCCCGGCAGCGGTGGGATGTATCTGTAAACCCTTAATTCAAAGGCTGAAACAACTCTTCGAGGACGGCGGCGACGCCGTCCTCGTCGTTTGACGGGCACACCGTGTCGACCATCGCCAGCACCTCGGCATGCGCATTGGCCACCCCGTACGACGTACCGGCCCAGGCGAGCATCGGGAGATCGTTGATCGAGTCACCGAAAGCGATCGCCTCCGCGGCCGAAATCCCTTGCGTAGCAGCGAAATCGGCCAGCATCGCAGCCTTCGAGACGCCGCTCGCGGAGATCTCCACCAGGCTCGTCCCGCCGCTGTGGCTGGCGGTGACACGAGCGCCGACCACCGGGTTGATGCGCGCCAGCAGTTCGTCGGAGTGCCAGCTCGGATGACGGACGAGCAGTTTCGCGGCCGGCTCGGACAACAGGACCTCGATCCCGGCGACCAACGTGTCGTCGGGCTTCGGCCAGCGGTTCACGTAGTTCGGTTCCTGCCCGTAGCGATCGGATCGCTCGATCGCGAACTCCACCTCGGGAATCTCGGCCCGGATCGCCTGCGCCACCTCCAGCGCGACCGCCGGATCGATCAGCCGGGTCCGGATCGCCTGCCGCCGTACGACGTCGTACAGAATGGCGCCGTTGGCAACAATCGCGACCCCGTGCTCGCCGACCAGGTCGGCCAGGTCGTGCAGCCAGCGAGGTGGCCGGGCGGTGACCATCACGAAAACACTTCCGGCGTGTTGCGCCGCGAGCACAGCTGATCGGGTGCGCGCGGAGATCGTTCCGTCGCTGCGCACTAAGGTTCCGTCAAGATCGGTGGCGATCAGACGGGGTGGGCGGAGGTCGTCAGAGGCCGTCACCGGACCACCGTATCCGGCCTCCTGGGGATTGCTCATTACCCCTCCGGGCACGTCCGGCGCAAGCGATCGGAGCCCGGATTCAGACGTTTCTGACTAATCTGATTGAGCCTTGAACAACGTCACCAGACCGTTACGGCAGGATGCTGCAAAGGCAGCAAGTTCCCCTGCGCAGCACGGTTTACGCGTGATTTCATGCGGTGGTCTGGCGGGGAACCGGGGGCGATTCGGCCGCGTCGTAAGCCTGTTCTGGATCAGCGCGACTGATGCAGCCCCACCCCGGAAGTACACACACAAACGTCGAAGAACTGTTGCGGAATTGGCTGCAACCAAAACCACAGCAGCGGCGTCAACAGTTATGGATCGGTGCGTCCCACGCCGGGGCGACAACGGTGGGCCGGCAACAGTTCGTCGGTCCATCAGCAGTGGATCCGCGTGGCCGAACGTCGTTCGCCGTTCGTTCACACGGGTCCTGATACTTGGGGAGCCACGATGACCGTCAACAGCGCCAATCTAGCGGGATCAGGGGGCAGCAGTTCCCGAGCCGCTGTCGACACATCTTCCAGCATGGAAGGGGCAATGACCGGCTGCATCGCTCGTCCGGACATTTTCCAGCACCGCCTGATGGAAGAGCCGCCGCCCGCATCCGCCACCCGGCGGACCCGCGAGCGGTACGAACAGCTCGTGCGGGAGGCGAAGTCCTTGTGCGCTTCGTGCCCGCTGTTCACCGACTGCCTGTACAGCGCGGTCGCCGAGCACGATGTCAGCGGTTTCGTCGCCGGAACCACTGCCGCACAACGGCGTTCGATGCGCAACCTGCTCGACGTCGAGGTGCAGGCCGACGACTTCGACCAGCTCGCCGGGGCCCGTGGGACCCGCCGGCCGGTCAGCCACGAAGAGGTACTGCGGCTGCGCACGCAGTACCCGAACGACAGCCTGGAGTCCCTGGCCATGCGGCTCGGATGCTCGCTGTCGACGGTGAAGCGTCACCTGCGCCGGGCGCGCCGCGGTCAGAGCCCGGCCGCCAAGACTCCGCGGCCGCGGCCGCAGGTCAACGCCGTACTCGACGCCTTCGACACGGTCGTCGACCAGCAGCGCCAGCCGCGCCGGACCGGCGGCAGCCGCGTCGCCTGATCCGATACTCGGCCCGCCAGCGGACTATCGGATCCTGAACACGAAGGCCCGGAACCCCTGCTCCGGCAGGGGTTCCGGGCCTTTCGATTGCCTACGGCAAGTGATCTCTGTCAAGCCTTTCGATTCTGCTCGAAAGGTGTTGGCAGCGCGGCCGCCATCGGTTCGACTGGACCGATGGGTCAGAACCAGCGGTTGAGGACAGCGGCGACACCGTCGTCCTGGACCGACTTGGTCACCTCGTCGGCCGCCGCCTTCACCTCGTCCGGCGCCGATCCCATCGCGATCCCGAGACCGGCGTACGTGAGCATCTCGATGTCGTTGCGTCCGTCCCCGAGTGCGACCAGGCCGGAGGGGTCCAGGTCGTACTGGGCAAGCGCGACCTTCAGCCCGGTCGACTTGTCCACGCCTTCGGGGGCGATGTCCAGCCACGCGGTCCAGCCGACGAAGTAGCTGACCCCGTGCAGGCCGAGACGTTCCGCCAGGTGGACGAAGTCCGCCTCCGACTGCTCCGGGTCCCGGATGATCAACCGGGTCACGGGCTCCGGCGCCAGCTCGTCGTGGCCGACCACCCGGATCTGGGCGTCGTACCCGAGGTCGCCGTCCGGGAACGGCGCGGTGACCAGGTAGCTGCCGTCGTACTCCTCGACCGCCATCCGGGCGTTCGGCGCATGCCGGCGCACCGACGCGATCACCGTCCTCGGGTCGAAGGTCCGCTCGTCGACCACCTCGCCGCCCGGGAACCGCAGCGTCCGCGCACCGTTGCTACAGACAACCAATGCGCCGGCGGCCAGGCCGAGCCGCTCGGCCACCGGCCGGGTGGTCTGCCAGCCCCGGCCGGTCGCCAGGATCACCGGTACCTCGGCAGCGGTCCGCCGGACCGCGTCGATCACCGCCGGCGAAAGCAGTTCGTCGTGGTCGAGCAGAGTGCCATCGATGTCCAGGGCAACGGCCGTCGGCCGCGGCGTGTCCGTCATTTGCCAACCGGTTCGAGGACCTCACGACCGCCGACGTACGGACGCAGTGCGGTCGGCACCCGGACCGAGCCGTCGGCCAGCTGGTGCGTCTCCAGGATGGCGACGATCCAGCGGGTGGTGGCCAGCGTCCCGTTCAGCGTCGCGACCGGCTGCGTCTTGCCGTCGGCGTCGCGGTGCCGGATGTTCAGCCGGCGGGCCTGGAAGTCGATGCAGTTCGACGTCGAGGTCAGCTCGCGGTACCGGCCCTGCGTCGGCACCCACGCCTCGCAGTCGAACTTCCGGTACGCCGAGATGCCGAGGTCACCCGTCGCGGTGTCGATCACCCGGTAGCTCAACTCCATCTTGTCGAGCATCTCCTTCTCCCAGTTGAGCAGCCGCAGGTGCTCGGCGGCGGCATCCTCCAGGCTGCAGTAGGAGAACATCTCGACCTTGTCGAACTGGTGGACACGGATGATCCCGCGGGTGTCCTTCCCGTGCGACCCGGCTTCCTTGCGGTAGCACGACGACCAGCCGGCGTACCGGATCGGGCCGGCGGACAGGTCGAGGATCTCGTCCATGTGGTAGCCGGCCAGCGACACCTCCGACGTACCGACCAGGTAGAGGTCCGGGTCGGCCAGCCGGTAGACGTCGTCGTGCGCCGACAGGTAGCCGGTGCCGCCCATCACCTCCGGCTTGACCAGGGTCGGCGTGATCATCGGGGTGAAGCCCGCTTCGACCGCCTGCTGGATCGCCAGCTGCAGCATGCCGAGCTGGAGCAGCATGCCGACGCCCTTGAGGAAGTAGAACCGCGAGCCGGAGATCTTCGCGCCGCGTTCCATGTCGATCGCGTCGAGCAGCTCGCCCAGCTCGAGGTGGTCCCGCGGCTCGAAGCCCTCGGCGGCGAAGTCGCGGGGCTTGCCGATCTCCTCGACCACGACGAAGTCGTCCTCGCCGCCGACCGGGGCGTCGTCGGACACCAGGTTCGGCAGGGCGCGGGCCAGGTCGTCGAAGCGGTTCCCGGCCTCGTTCGCGGCGGCCTCGTTGGCCTTCACCTCCGCGGCCAGGCTCTTGGTCCGCTCCAGCAGGGCGGCCCGCTCGTCGCCCTTGGCCTGGGCGACCTGCTTGCCGAGGCCCTTCTGCTCGGCCCGCAGCGCCTCGAAGGCGGAGATAGACGATCGACGCTCACTGTCGGCCACCAGGATCTGGTCGACCAGGTCCGCACTCTCACCGCGCTTGGTCAGGGCCGAGCGCACGACATCGGGGTTCTCACGGAGCAGTTTCGCGTCAATCACACGATGAGGGTATCGGGGCGTGTCAGAAGGGGCGAAGTCTATTCGGGATGATGGGGTTGCCTCGTCGAGGGACGTTGGTGCGTCTAGCGGTGTTCCAGGCGATGTACGAGGGGGAATCGAGCGGGCCATGAACCACCATCCACCCACTGCGGTCGGCCGTGCGCTCACGGTCGGGCTGGGTGCGGTGCCGTTCATCGTGATCACCCTGCTCGTCGCCAACCACTGGGCCCCGCTGGAGCGCTGGGACCAGTCCGTGTCCGCCCGGGCCGCGGCGTACGGCGCCACCCACCCGAACATGGTGGACATCTGGCAGGTGATCGGCGACGTGTTCCTGCCCTGGGCCATGCGGGCGGTCCTCGTCATCGTCGCGGCGTACCTCTGGCACCGGCGGGCCCGGCTGCTGTCCGTCTGGCTGGTGGTCTCCGCCGCCGCGGAACTGGGCCTGGTCAGCGCGGTCAGGCACATCTTCGACCGCCCGCGTCCGGCCCAGATGCTGATCGAGAACGAGGGCTGGTCCTACGTCGCCGGCCACGCCACCGCCGCGTTCGTGATGGCCGGCGCGCTGGGCGTCGTACTGCCGTCGGTTCGGGGGTGGCGTCGCCGGTTTCGCCTGCTGGTGTTGCTGCCGACGATCGCGGTCGTCTGGATCGCGTCGGCCGACCGGATCGCCCTGAACGTGCACTACGTGTCCGACGTGCTCGGCGGCTGGGCGCTCGGCCTGGCGATCCTCACCGCCACCTCGATCGGCTTCGGCCTGCGACCAGGGCTGCGGCGACGGCGTCGTCGTACCCCTTCGGATGACGACGGTACGGCGATCCCGCCGCGAGCCGCCGTGATCGTGAACCCGATCAAGGTCGGCGACGGGGTGGCGTTCCGCCGGAAGGTGACCCGGTCGCTGGCGGTCCGGGGGTTCGACGACCCGCTCTGGCTGGAGACGCGCGAGGACGACGCGGGGAACGCGATGGCCAAGCGGGCGATCGAGAACGAGTCGGACCTGGTGCTGGTGGCCGGCGGCGACGGTACGGTCCGGGTGGTCTGCGCGGCGCTGGCGCACACCGGGATCCCGGTCGGGGTGATTCCGGCCGGCACCGGCAATCTGCTGGCCCGGAACCTGCACATCCCGCTCGACCTGGACGACGCCCTGGAGCGGATCCTGGAAGGCCGGGACCGGCGGATCGACCTGGTCAAGGTGCACGGTGACGAGCTGGACACCGACCGGTTCGCGGTGATGGCCGGGCTCGGGCTGGACGCCGCGATCATCTCGGACGCGCCGCCGCACCTGAAGCGTCAGATCGGCTGGACGGCGTACCTGGTGTCGGCGGCGAAGAACATCAACCACCCGTCCGTGCGGGTCGAGATCACCCTCGACGACGAGGAGCCGATCGAGCGCCGGGTGCGGACGGTCGTGGTCGGCAACGTCGGCATGCTGCAGGCGAACATCCCGCTGCTCCCGGACGCCCGGCCGGACGACGGCCTTCTCGACGTGGTGGTGATCGCGCCGCGGCGGGTGACCCAGTGGCCGATCGTCGTCTGGCGGCTGATGACGCGGACGAACCGGCACGACATGTACCTGGAGCGGTTCACCGGGCGGAAGGTGGAGATCACCGCGGCGGTCGACGTCCAGCGGCAACTCGACGGGGATCCGATCGGGCCGGGGCGCTCGCTGACGGCCGAGATCGAGGCCGGAGCGCTGATCGCGCGGGTGCCGAAGCGGCGTTAGCTTTCGACGGTCGGGCCGGCTTCTTTCTGCAGGGTCTCGATCGCCTCTTGCTCCTCGGGCGACAGCTTGGCCTCGCTCGCGAACGCCCGGATCTCCTTGGCGTACGTGCGCGCGTCGGCCCGGCTGTTGATCGAGGTCAGCACGACCCCGTCGCCCTTGTCGTCCAGCAGCGCCATCGACCAGGACAACTTCCCGCCGGTGTCGCCGAAAGCGTCGTACCGGACCACCGCCAGGTGCTGCAGCGTCTCCCGCAGCTCGCCGCGGGTCACCTCGATCTCTTTGCCCAGCTTCCGGAGCTCGGATCGGACCGTGCTCGGTTTGGACTCCGGCCGCTGCTGCGGCTCGGGTTCGGTGGAGGGCGTGGCGGGCAGCTTGGCCGCTTTGACGGCGGCGGACTGCGCTCGCAGCGCCTGGATGGCGAACACCAGGGCGAGGACCGCCACGAACAGAGCGGCGATGCCGATTGCACCGGCTAACGTCGAAGACACGCACGGAAGCCTAAAGCATCTCTTGTCATTGCTGAGTATTCAGGCGATTGCGGAGAGTGCTCGGGTGGTGCCTTTCGGTGGACCACACGACGTGCTGGTGACCGGCGCAACGTAGATTCACGACGTGACACATTTGCCTGACCCAGGTCCCCAGCCGGGCGTCCACGACCTCGGATACGCCCGGCTCGACACCGATCGGCTGGAGCGCACCGGCGACGCCGAGGTGGTGTACGGCGCCGGCAAGACCCCCGCCCAGGTGGTCGAGTTGCTGCGCACCTTGCACGCCACCCACCCGTCTCACGCCGTACTGGCCACTCGTCTCACGGTGGAGGCGCAGGAGGCCGTTGCCGCCGAGCTGCCGACCGCAGTGGTCGATCCGGTCGGCCGTACGGCGGTCCTCGGTGAGCCGCCCGTACTGCGGGGGACAGTCGCCGTCGTGGCCGCCGGTACGTCGGACGCCCCGGTGGCAGCCGAGGCGGCGACCACCGCTCGGGTCTTCGGCGCCGAGGTGGACGTGGTCAACGACGTGGGCGTCGCCGGGCTGCACCGGGTGATGGGTGTGCGTGAGCGGCTGGACGCGGCGGACTGCCTGATCGTCGTCGCGGGCATGGAGGGCGCGCTTCCGAGCGTCATCGGCGGACTCGTCGGCGTACCGCTGGTCGCCGTACCGACGTCGGTCGGGTACGGCGCTTCGTTCGGTGGAGTCGCGGCGTTGCTCGGGATGCTCAACTCGTGCGCACCGGGTGTGACCGTGGTGAACATCGACAACGGCTTCGGGGCCGGCGTGTTCGCGGCCCGGGTGGCGCGGCGCTCGGCTCCTCGCGAAACGAAGGAGAACCAGTGAGGATCGCCTGGATCGATTGCTCCGCCGGCGCCTCCGGCGACATGCTCCTCGGCGCCTTCCTGGACGCCGGCGCCGACCTCGCGGCAGTCAACACGGCGGTCGCCGCCGTGGACCCGACGTTGTCGGTCACCGTCGAACGCACCGCCCGCCACCAAATAGCCGCCACCAAAGCCACGGTCCGCGTCTCCGGCACGCCCCACCCCGAGAGCACCCCGGACGCCGGCCCACGGCCAAGAGCAGGCTGCTGGGCACGGCCACGGACACGGTGCAGGGCAGGCATGGGCATGGGCACGGGCATGGCGAGGACAGGCTGGTGGGCAGCGGGCATGGGCCGACTCGGCCGTGGGCGGAGGTTCGGCGGCTGATCGAGGCGGCTGGGCTGGATGACGCCGTACAGGCTCGGGCTCTGGACACGTTCGCGCGCCTGGCTCGGGCCGAGGCCTCGGCGCACGGGGTCGAGCCGGATGCCGTGCACTTCCACGAGGTCGGGGCGCTGGATGCGATCGCGGACATCGTCGGTGTCGCGGCGGCGTCGGTGTCGCTCGGGCTGGACCGGGTCGTGGTGTCCACGATCGCGCTCGGCGGCGGTCGCCAGGTGCGCGGTCAGCACGGCGGCATCCCGGTGCCCGGTCCCGCCGTACTGCATCTGCTCTCCGAGGCCGAAGCCCCGGTCGTCGGCGGCACGGCGCCGTACGAGATGACGACACCGACCGGCGCCGCGCTGCTGGCCACGCTGGCCGACGAGTTCGGCATGATCCCGCCGATGCGGATCACCCGGACCGGCGTCGGCGCCGGCGGCCGCGACCCGGTCGAGGTGCCGAACCTCGTCCGCGTCGTCGTCGGCGAGACCAGCGACCGCCCGGCGACCGAGCTCGTCTACGAGACCAACGTCGACGACCTCGACCCGCGCCTGTGGCCGCAGACCCTCGCCCGACTGCTCGAGGCCGGTGCGGCCGACGCCTGGCTGACCCCGATCCTGATGAAGAAGGGCCGGCCCGCCCACACCCTCTCGGTCCTGGTCAGCAGCGTGAACGCGGATGCGGTCCGTCGGGTGATCCTCACCGAGACCACGGCGATCGGCCTGCGCGAGTTCCCGATCAGCAAGCACGCCGCCGACCGCGAGTTCACCAGCGTCGAGGTCGACGGCCAGCGCATCAGCATCAAGATCGCCCGGTACGACGGCCAGGTCGTCAACGTCCAACCCGAGTACGACGACGTCGCAGCAGCCGCCGCCGAACTCAAACAACCACTCAAGGCCATCCTCGCCCGAGCCGTCGCCGCCGCCGAACCCCTCTGGCGCTGACTACCGCCCGCTGTAGGGAGGGGCGAAGAAGACCAGGAGGGCCAGGTCCTCGGTGATGTCGGTGAAGCGGTGGTCCTCCTCGGCCGGGACGAACAGTACGTCGCCCGGCCCGACCGGCTCGGACCCGCTCGGCGTCACCAGCGTCGCGCGGCCGGTCGTGACGACGTAGATCTCGTCCTCGTGGTGCGGCGCCTGGTCGTCCACCCCGCCGGCCGGGATCGAGTAGGTGCCCACGGACATCGACTCGTTCCGGAACTGTTCCACGTAGTCGTTCGGCTCGCGGCGCACGAAGGCGCCCGCCCCCACCAGTTTCTTCACCCGGCGAGACTAGGGCACGTCTCTCAGTTCCCTGCGTGCTGCGCGGAACTGGAGACGCACCCTAGTGGGCTTGGGCCTTCTCCGGCACGACTTTCTGCTTGCGGCGCGGCCAGTCGTACGGCCACCACTGGGCACCGCCGCGGCGGGCCCAGACGATGAGCGCGATCAGCACGGCCAGCTCGATCGCGGGGCAGATCGTGTCGCGCAGGCGCGCGCTGAACCACTCCAGCGAGTCCGACAGGCTCGCCGCCACTTGTCGTGCGTTCGGATCTCGTCCGGGGACGTAGGCGATCGCAAGCATGGTTGTCCGGACGACCATCAGCCCGTCCACCTTCGACGCTGCGACGGCCGCCAGCGCGACCCAGGCGATCAGGTCGTACCAGGGCAGCGAGTACATCGCGGTCAGGATCCAGGCGATCGCGTAGATCGCGGTGTAGCGGATCGCGGCCGGCGTCGGGTCGTCCGGGTGCGTCTGCGGCACCAGGGACTTCGGGAACACCTGGGACAGCAGGATCGCGACAACGATCAGCCCGAGCCACGCGATGATCGCCAGGAACGTCCTGACCAACGGGCCCGGCAGGAACAGGTCGAAGAAGCTCAGCAACACCTTGTGCGGCGTACCGGTGGAGATGAACGACGTCTGCGAGCGCGCCTGCTGGAACGCCTGCAGGCCGACGAAGGCGTACAGACCGCCCATGGCCAGCGCACCACCACCGCAGAAGATCGCAGCCTTCCGGCGATCATGGTGCAGCGCCCACAGCATCGCCACGCCGACCACGCCGATCGACAGCTTCGTGCAGCCCGCGACACCGATCAGGATGCCGGCCCAGAACACATGCTTGCGGAACAGCACCAGCGCGATCACCGCGAACATCACCGCGATCGCGTCGTTGTGCGCACCGGCCAGGACCGCCCACAGGATCAGCGGGTTCCCCAGGCCGAGCATCGCCACCCGCCGGCGGTTCGGCAGGTTCGGGCCGACCAACTTGAGCAGCAGCAGCCCGGTGACGACCAGGCTGACCGCGACGGACAACTGCAGCATCCACACGGTCAGCTGCATCGAGTCGCCACCGACCAGCGACGAGAGCCACTGGATCCAGGTCGCGATCGGTCCGTAGACACTCTTCGCGCCCTGCCACGGCCGCTCGGTCGCCGCGATGACCGGGTCGTAGCCGAGCCGGATCGTGTCCGCGGGCGCGGTCGTGTACGGGTCGCCGCCGAGCGACATGATCCGGCCGTACGCCGCGTAGATCAGGACGTCGCCGGAGGCCATCGGCGGGACCAGGGTGATGGCCGCCGTCGTGCCGATGCCTAGAGCAACCAACCGCTCGACCCGTGGCGCCCAGCCGTGTTTGAGGGCCTTGGTCGCGAGGAAGACGCCGTACCCGCCGGCCAGGATGGCGACGTAGATCATCACCGTGACGAGCCAGTCGTTCGGCTTGCTGTCGAACCAGTACGACGGAAGCCACGCGTGCCGGTTCGTCAGGGTCAGCACGACCACGGACGGGCCGAGGAGGCCGGCGGCCACGATGAGCGCCGTACAGGCGAGGTAGAGCGCGACCGCGCGGCGACCGTACCGGTCGGCCAACCGCAGGTCTGTCGTCTCGGAGGTCTCGCCGGGCGTACCAGTACTCATTGCGACGACTTCCGCGGGAACAGGCTGCGCAGCGACGGACCGCTGCCCTCCGGCAGGGCACTACGCGCCGCGAGGGCGCGGCGGACGTGCAGGTACTGACGAGCGCGGTGCAGTTGGCCGCGCAGATCCGTGCCGGTGGCCCGGTGGTTGACCTCGATCGGCACCTCGATGATGCGGAACCCCTTGCGGCCGAGATCGATGCTCAGCGCGGTCTCGACGCCGAAACCGGCGGCCAGCGGTACGGCGGCATCGAACGCGACTCGGGTCAGGCAGCGCTGACCGGACAGCGGCTGCTCCGGAGCCCAGCCTGTCGCCTCCTCGATCCCCGCCCGCGCGAGCCGGACCACGAATCCGTGGCCACCCGCCCTGGAGCCGTCCGCACGCACCTGCATCGGCAGCGTGCCGATGGTCATGTCCGCCTTGCCGCTCTGCACCGGCTCGATCAGCGGCGCCGCAGCGGTCGCGGACTCGGTCAGGTCGGCGTCGAGGAAGAGCAGGTGCCGCGCGCGTGCGCCGTCCCGCTCCGCGACCGCCGCCGCTCCCGTCTCCATCGCCGCTGCCTTCCCCCGGTTCCGCTCGTGCCGGACGACGACCGCCCCGGCGCGCTCGGCGGCTTCCGCCGTACCGTCCGCCGAGCCGTCGTCGACGACCACGACCAGGTCGACCCCGATGATCTTGTGTACCGCGTCCACGGTGGCCGCGATCCGCTCCGCTTCGTCCTTCGCCGGGATCACACAGGCGACGGCTCGCTCGAAGGGCTCGGAAGGCAGGTCATGACCGGACACAGCACCGCAGCCTAGTTCCTCCGCAGCCGATCGACCTCGTCAGTTCCCGGCCGCTGTGGATATCTCCTTCTTTCGAACGACCTGTGGAAAACCCGGGAGGCCCCGCCGGAGCCCCCGGAGTGGGGCCCGGTCACGAGCGGACGCGGTCGAAGAGCAGACAGATCGCGCCGGACTCCGTCGGCGTCGAGTCGGCCAGCTGCCAGGAGGTCCCGGGCAGACCGTCCTCGAAGAGCCGGGCGCCACCCCGACCAGCTCCGGCGCGAGGGTGATGCTCAGCCGGTCGATCTCGTCCGCGGCGAGCAGTGCCCTGATCACACTGGAGCTGGCCAGCACGATGATGTCGCCGCCTTCCTCGGCCCGCAGCTGCTTCACCACGTCGGCAGGGTCGGCGTCCACGATCCTGCTGTTCTGCCAGGTCGGCTCGGTCAGCGTCGACGAGAAGGCGACCTTCTCCGTCTCGTTCATCCACTTCGCCACCGCCCGGTCCTGCGGTGCCGCGTTCTCGTCCTCGGCCACCGCCGGCCAGAACCCGCCGAACCCTTCGTAGTTCTTCCGCCCGAGCAGGATCGTGGTGGCCGGCTCCGTCACCCGGATCATGTGATCCCGGGACGTCTCGGTGATCGCGTGCGGCACGATCCATCCCATGTCGAAGTCCCCATCGACTCCGTGCACCCGCCCGTCGAGGGAGAGCGTGATGTTGGCGGTCACCTTGCGTGTCATCTCAGTACCTCCGGTCTCCGGGACACCCCTCGGCGTCCTCACACCAGGAACTCTGCCGCCGCCCGCCTCTCCGAACATCTGCCACCTGGCCGATATCCGCCACCCCGGAGTTGGAGGTTGAGAAGAATTGTCGGACAATCAGACAGATTGGACGCGGCAACCAGCGCGCGGGACGCGGCTGCCGTAGCGTGGATGGGACGACCGGCGAAGGGACAGGGCGGATGACCGAGGCTCAGGCAGTCGACAAGGCGTACGGCGTCGACAGTGAGGTCGGACCGCTGCGGACGGTGATGCTGCACCGGCCCGGCAACGAGCTCCGCCGGCTCACCCCGCGGAACAACGACAAACTGCTGTTCGACGGCATCCCGTGGGTCGGTCGGGCGCAGGACGAGCACGACGCCTTCGCCCAGGCGCTGCGCGACCGCGACGTCGAGGTGCTGTACCTCGGGGAGCTGCTCACCGAGGCGCTGGCTGACCCCGAGGCACGGTCGGTCGCCGTCTCCGGCGCCACCGAGGACCTCCGGCTCGGCGACACGCTGCGCGACTACCTCCGCGCGTCTCTGAGCGACCTCGATCCGGCGCAGCTGGCCGAGGCCCTGATGGCCGGCGTACGGAACGACGAAGTCCACGTCGGCGGCCTGGTCACGTCACTGCTGGCGCACGAGGACTTCCTGATCGACCCGTTGCCGAACCTGCTGTTCACCCGCGACTCGAGCCTGTGGATCCGGGACTCGGTCGCGGTCACCTCCCTCGCGATGCCGGCCCGGGTCCGCGAGACCCAGCTGACCGACCTGATCTACACCTTCCATCCGCGGTTCGCCGGTGCGGACAAGGTGTACGGCCACCAGCTCGAGCACGTCGAAGGCGGTGACGTTCTCGCGCTCGGTCCCGGCGTACTGGCTGTCGGTGTCGGCGAGCGGACGACTCCTGCGGGGGTCGAGCGGCTGGCTCGACGGGTGTTCGCGAAGGGGCTCGCGCACACGGTTCTCGCGGTGCCGATCGCGCAGCAGCGGGCGACGATGCACCTCGACACCGTCTGCACGATGGTCGACGTCGACGCCGTACTGATGTATCCGAACATGGCCGAGGAGATGCGGGCGCACGCGGTCACCACGGACGGCGACGAACTGCACATCGCCGAGCCGGAGCCGTTCCTGGTGGCGGCGGCGAAGGCGCTCGGCATCGACACGTTGCGACGGATCGACACTGGTCTAGACCCCGTCACCGCCGAGCGTGAGCAGTGGGACGACGGCAACAACACGCTCGCACTGGCGCCGCGGGTGTGCATTGCGTACGAGCGCACCGTGGAGACGAACGCGCGCCTGGAGGAGTCGGGGATCGAGGTCATCCGCATCTCGGGCTCCGAGCTCGGCTCCGGCCGCGGCGGGCCTCGCTGCATGTCGTGCCCGGTTCTGCGCGCACCGCTCACGTCGGTCTGAGCATGGCTGGACGGTCGCGTCGGCGGCCTAGTGAGCCCAACGACACGCGCAGTGAAATCGGGGCTTGTGGCGGACCATCAATCTGAGTACTCTTCATGCCTAGGCCCAGGCCCTGTTGCTCCCCCGTCAGCAGGACTTGGGCCGTCCACGTTCTCCCCCTCGGTAGCAGGCACTCCCGCCTCCCGACCGCGACCCTTGCCTAAGGCCCCAATCGGCCTAGACCACAACGGTTGCCCACCGCCCCTACCCCAGCTACCCCGCCGGTTCCAACCTCAGGACCCGGTGCGTCAGTAGCCCACGGAGGCGATCTTTGCGGCGAGCGGGTCCGAGGTCGGCGATGAGTTGGTCCACCTCGTGCGGCTCCAGGCAGTCGTACGCGGGAGCGGCGAGGGCGTCGGTGACCGCCTCGATGCGGTCCTTGGTCTCGCGCCCGGCGACGGTGAAGGCACCAGCGGCGTCGACGAGGCCGCGAGCGCGCAGGCCGTCGACGACCGCGGCCAGCTCGGCCGGCGAGAGGGGGTTCAGTCTCCCGTACTCCTCCGGCTTCATGCCCTCGGAGATCGCGTGGAGTACATGGGCCTCTTGCCCGTCGATGCCGGCGGAGACCAGCGCGGTGAGGTGGCCGTCGCCGCGGTGCTCGCGCAGCAACGTCGCCGCGTGCCAAAGCTTGGCGACCGGCTCGTCCGGTACGGGGAGCGACCGCAGGCCGGCGTACAGGATCCGTCCCTCCATCGGCGCGCTGGTCGCCGCCCGGATGGCGAGGTCGGCGGCACGGGCGACCGCAGGGGTGTCGGCCAGGTCGCCGAGGATGCGCCGTAGCGCTGCGACGCTGCCCTGCTGGCGGGCGGCGAGTACGGCCTCGGGCGTGGCGATGTCCCAGGCTCTCGGGATGCAGGCAGCGACCTCGCCGGGGGCGAAGTTGTAGAAGAGCGCATCCACCACCTCGGCCGGGACCCGGCCGAGCGGTGCGGACCGCGCCGCGAAGTAGCCCGTCCAGTAGCCCTCGAAGCCGAGGGCCTGGAGAGCCTCGGTCGGCTCGTCGGCCATGTAGGCGACGAGGTGGAGCGGTTCCAGCAGCTGCTGACACAGGAGGCGCCCGATGGGTTCCACGGGAGTAGCTGCCGCGGAGGGGGCGGTGGTGTCGGTGGCGGACATGCTGACCTCCGTGGTGAACCGACCGGCCCGTCGCCGATCTCTCACCCTGGCTACGAACGGCACCGACCCCGTTCGACAAGGTTCCCGAGAATTCCTCGAAGATCCTTCGGGACGGATCTCACCGGACACAGCGAACACCCGGTCTCGCGGGGCGGGACCGGGTGTCGGGGGGTGCTGGTCAGCGGATGGTGAGTTGGCGGCTGGCCAGGCCGGCTCGGGCGGCGCGCTCTTCGGTGGTGAGGGTCGCCTCGGTTGCGAGCGCCTTCTCGAGGGCGACCGCGAAGTCGGCGGCCGGCTTCTCCACGTCGGCTGCTTCGGTGTCCGCGGGAAGCTCCCACACCGGCGCGAGTACACCCAGTGCACGGAAGGAGCCGATCAGCCGGCTGCCCTCCGTCAGCGCGGACGAGCCGGCCGCGTGCAGACGCGCCAGTGCATCCAGCAGGGTGTCCTCGCTGTGCGGCATCACCCAGCGCAGGTACCGGCGGTCGCCGATCTGGGTCCAGTACGCCGCGTCCACCGACTCCAGCCGCACGGTGGGGGCCGCGGCCGCGTTCGCCCGCTCCAGGCCCGCGGCGACCTCACCGGTCGGGTCCTCGACGTCCTCGCCGACCCAGAAGTCGAAGCCTTCGTGCACCTTCACCTCGATCGGCTTCGAGGTGTCGATCAGGTCCTGCAGCCGAGGACCGTCCTTCAGCAGGTCGCCCAGCTGGATCGGGTTGCCCGGCTCGGTGGTCAGCGCCGCGGTGATCGCGTGCCCGAGGTCGCGGCTCGGGTCGCCCGACGACGCGTGCGTCTGCAGACCGATCCAGATCGTCTCGTCGTCGCGCACCAGGCCCGGCATCGCCATCGGCAGCAGGGTGACGAGGTTGACCACCTTGCCCGCGTTCTCGCCGGTCAGCACGACCTCCGCCGTACCCGACGGAACGATCTCCCGGAACGCGATCAGGTCGCACTCGGCCGGCAGCCCTTCGAACGGCCGCACCACGAACGAGTCCGCCGCCTGTGCCCGCTCCCGCCCGTGGCACTGCTTGAATCGCTTCCCCGATCCGCACGGGCAAGGCTCCCGCGGCCCGACATCAACCAGGTCGGCCGGATCCAGCGTGACGGTCGTCGTGTTCTTCGCGCGCTGCCGCGACTTCTTTCCCATACCCCGCAGTCTTGCAGCCCCCCACCCCCGACAGCCAACCCGCCGACCCCCTGCGCACCTGTTGACCGGGTGCGCAGGTTCAGTTCGGGATGATCGCGTGGACGGTGCGGTGGGTCGGGGCGGTGCGAACGTCCCAGGTCGAGGTGAGGACGTCCACGATGGCCAGGCCGCGGCCGCCGATGGATTCGGGGTGGGCGTCGTTGATGCGTTGCGGTTCGGTGTCGCCGCGACCGTCGGTCACCTCGACGTGGATGCCGGCCTTGTCGATCCACCAGGCCGCGCGGACCTCGCCGGCCGGCAGCGGGGGTGCGTAGCGGATCGCGTTCGAGAGCAGTTCGGACAGGACGAGCTGTGCGTCGTCACAGGCGGTTTCGGCGGCCCGGAAACGCTTGAGGTAGGCGGCTAGACGGCGACGGGCATCCGCTACCGCGGACACTTCATGCGGCAGTACGACGTCCACAACGCTCACGTCGGCAGGCAGGGTCGCAGAGGACAAGCAGGGTCTCCTCATTCATCGGAACAGCCATATGCACATCTGCCCACGTTCCAGCCTGGGAAAACACCAGATTGCATTCCGTTACATAGCACCGCTGAAGATCACACGTTTAGCCAAGAAACCGAGACGAAAACGACAGAATTGAACGTTGCAATAACGCCTCGCATTCACACCACTACGTATCCACACCACCCTCCGTGACCCATCCCACAGGCGGCCCGCCCCCTCACCTGGAGCACCGGGCAGGAAGCAGGACCCCGGAGCGTTACTGAGAGCGAGCGACTGCGGAGGGTTACTGCTGGCGGCGGAAGGGGCGTTTCGGGGGGAAGGTGAACGACGGGATGGGTGGGGACGGGGGCTGAGCGAGGATTTTCAGGGCGGCTTCGGGGCGGTCGCTGATGATGGCGTCGACGCCGATGTCGCGGCAGTGACGGACGTCGGCGTCGGCGTTCACGGTCCAGACATGGACCTGGTGGCCGTGTTTGTGCGCGCGGTCGACGTACTCGGGGTGGGCGGTGACGATCTCCAGGCTCGGGCCGGCGTACGAGACTCCGGTGGGGAGAGAGCCGTCGCGGAAGCGGAGCGGTACGCGGTCCATCAGCAGGACGGTGCGCAGGCCCGGCGCCAGCACCCGCATCCGGCGCAGGGACAGCCAGGAGAAGCTCATCACCCGGGCCGGGGACTCGGTGCCGATCTTCGGGTGCGCCCAGCCGTAGCGGTCCAGGGCCTCGATCAGGCGGCGTTCGACCAGACCGGCGTACCGGGTCGGGTGTTTGGTCTCGATCGCGAGCTCGATCGGGCGGCCGGCGTCGCGGACCGTGGACAGGAGCTCGTCGAGGGTGAGGACCTTCCGCAGGTCGGGACTCGGCAGCTCAGCCTCCTCGTCGAGCTCCGACCACGGCGTCTTCCACGAACCCCAGTCGAACGCCTCGAGCTCCTCCAGGCTCATCGTGGACAGCACGCCACGACCGTTGGAGGTGCGTTCGATCCGGCGGTCGTGGACGCAGACCAGATGTCCGTCGGAGGTGAGCCGAACGTCGCATTCGAGACCGTCTGCTCCCGCGTCGACCGCCCGGCGATACGCCGCCAGCGTGTGTTCGGGACTGACTTCGCTGGCCCCGCGATGGGCCACCACGCGTGGGCCCTTTCCGGACAATGTCTGCCCCATGAGGACAACTCTGTCATGCGCCCAAGTCACCAAGTCACCCAGCCACGCC
Organism: uncultured Actinomycetota bacterium; assembly: GCA_963748245.1. Lineage (GTDB taxonomy): Bacteria > Actinomycetota > Actinomycetes > Propionibacteriales > Kribbellaceae > Kribbella. The sequence continues at coordinate 705,464 of CAVVIA010000002.1, forward strand.
GATCACCGGAAAACGATTACTGACCACTCCGGCCTAGGCCGGTCGAGGTCGGAGGGTGGTGGGGAGTGAGGATGGGGGGATGGAGATGCGGGCGGTGGTGCTGGACGGGCCGGGGGAGCCTGAGGAGATGGAGGTTCGGCGGGTAGGAGTGCCGGAGCCGCAACCTGGGTGGGTGCGGGTGAAGGTGGAGGCGTTCGGGCTCAATCGGTCGGAGTACCACCTTCGGGCGGGGCTCGCGACCAACGCGCGGTTTCCGGTGATTCCGGGGATCGAGGCGACCGGGACGGTGGACCTCGCGCCGGGCGGGGAGTTCGCGCCCGGGCAGCAGGTGGTGGCGATGATGGGCGGGATGGGGCGGGAGTACGACGGCGGGTACGCCGAGTACACCGTCGTACCGGCGTCAGCTGTCATCCCGGTGAAGACCGACCTCGACTGGGCCACCCTCGGCGCATTGCCGGAGATGCTGCAGACGGCGCACGGATCGCTGCACACCGGCCTGGCGATCGCCCCCGGACAGACGCTGCTCATCCGCGGCGGTACGTCGTCCGTCGGCGTGGCCGCGGCCGCGATCGCGAAGGAACACGGGCTGACCGTGTTCTCGACGACCCGGAATCCCCAGCGAACAAAGGCACTCGAGGATCTCGGCGTCGACTACCCGATCGTTGACGACGGCAACGTCGCGGCACAGGTGCGGGAAATCGTGCCCGCCGGCGTGAATGCGGCCCTCGAACTCATCGGGACGAATGTCCTGCCGGACACCCTCAAAGCGACCGCGGTGCACGGCACCGTGTGTTTCACCGGGATGCTCAGCGACAACTGGACGATCCCGGACTTCTACCCGATCGGCTACCTCCCCAACGGTGTGCGCCTGACGGCGTACGGCGGGGAGAGCAGCGACCTGCCCGCGGCGGCGTTCCAGCGGTACGTCGACCTGGTTGCCAACGGCAAGCTTCCGATCCGGATCGATCGCGTCTTCACGATGGAGCAGATCGGCGCGGCGCACCGCATCATGCAGGACGGCGCCGCCGTCGGAAAGCTGGTCGTCCGAGTGAACTGAGACCGGGCGCCGGGCCCCGCCACCTGACAGGGGCCCGGCGCCCGGCGACTCAGGCCGTGGCCTCCGACACCACAGGGGTACGGCGACCAGCCGGACGAGCCAGCCCGTAGTGGTCGCGCAACGTCGTCCCGGTGTACTCGGTCCGGAACAGCCCACGCTGCTGCAGAATCGGCACCACCTGGTCGACGAACGCGGTCAGCCCCGACGGCAGTACGGCGGGCATGATGTTGAACCCGTCCGCCGCATCGGCGTCGAACCACTCCTGGATCGCATCCGCCACCTGTTCCGGCGTACCGCTGAAGGTTCGATGCCCTCGGCCGCCACCCAGCCGGCCGATCAGCTCGCGGACGGTCAGCTTCTCCCGCCGCGCCAGCGTCACGATCAGGGTGTAGCGGCTCTTCGCACCCTCGATCTCGTCCTCGTCCGGCAGGTCGGCCGGCAACTGCTGGTCGAACGGCAGATCCTCCGGTGCGACCCGCAACGTCCGCGCCAACTGCAGCCGCGCGTACTCGGGCCGGATCAACGAGTCCAGCTCCTGCTCGAGCCGCAACGCCTCTTCGACCGTCCCGCCGATCACCGGCACGATTCCCGGCAGGATCAGCACGGTCGACGGATCCCGGCCGAGCGCCGCGGCCCGCGCCTTCAGGTCGCGATAGAACGCCTGCGCGTCGTCCAGCGTCTGCTGCGCGGTGAAGACGGCTTCGGCGTACCGAGCCGCCAGCCCCTTGCCGTCCTCGGACGACCCGGCCTGCACGATCAGCGGATGACCCTGCGGCGACCGGGGCAGGTTCAACGGTCCGCGGACCTGGAAGTGCCGGCCGACGTGATCGATCGGCGCCACCCGGTCGTTCACCGCCCACACACCGGACTCTTTGTCGGCAACAGGAGCGTCGTCCTGCCACGAGTCCCACAGCTTGTACGCGACCTCGAGGAACTCGGCGGCCCGGTCGTACCGCTCGGCATGAGCGGGCTGGTCCGCCAGGTTGAAGTTCCGGGCCGCCTCCGGACCGGCCGTGGTCACCACGTTCCAGCCCGCGCGCCCGCCGCTGACGTGGTCGACGCTGGCGAACCGCCGGGCCAGGTTGAACGGCTCGTTGTACGTCGTCGACGCGGTCGCGATCAACCCGATCCTCGACGTCGCGGCCGCGATGGCGGTCAACAGCACGGTCGGCTCCAACGAGCCCGCCGGACGCCGCCCGACGTCACCGAACAACACCGGCGAATCCGCGAAGAACACCGAGTCGAACTTGCCGCGCTCAGCGATCCGCGCCAACTCCCGATAGTGCTCCACGTCGGTATTCGCGAACGGATTGCTCTCCGGCAACCGCCACGACGCCTCGTGGTGCCCGGTACTCATCAGAAAGGCGTTCAGGTGCAACTGCCTGCTCACAGCGAAACCCCCAATGCATCCAGCAAACGCGAACGGACCAAGGCGAAACCTGGATCGGCGGGACTGCGCGGGGCGGCCAGCGAGATCGACTCCGAGGCGACCAGCTTTCCCTCGTCGAGGACGATCACCCGGTCCGCCAGCACGATCGCCTCGTCCACGTCATGGGTCACCAGCAGTACGGCGGGCTGGTGCGCAGCACACAGTTTCCTCAGCAACACATGCATCTTCAGCCGGGTGAGCGCATCCAGCGCGCCGAACGGCTCGTCCGCGAGCAACAGGTCGGGCTCACGCACCAATGACCGCGCCAACGCGACCCGCTGCTGCTCACCGCCGGACAACTCGTTCGGCCAGGCGGTCTCCCGGCCCGCGAGGCCGACCTCGTCGAGACTCTGCCGGCCGCGCTCGTCGGCACCGCCGAGCCCGAGGACGACGTTGTCCAGCACCTTTGCCCACGGCAACAACCGCGAGTCCTGGAAGACCACGGAGACATTGGAAGGTACGACGAGCTCGCCGGACCCGTCGACCCCCGAGTCCAGTCCGGCCAGCGCCCGCAGCAGCGTGCTCTTACCGGAGCCGCTCTTCCCGAGCAGCGCCACGAACTCGCCGGGCGCGATGTCCAGGTCGACCCCGTCCAGTACGGCGCGGTCGTCGTACCGCCGTACCAGGTCTCGGACCTGGACGGCTGCGGTCATGAGCGCGGTCATGGGGCCTCCCGGCCTGGACTGAGGAGCGGAGGGAGCGAAGCGACTGGAGTGACGAGGGAAGGCCGGGAGCCGAGGCCCCATGACCCTGCCGGCGCCGAAGGCCCGGCCAAAAGCACGGTCAGGAGTCCAGCGTTCGGCGCCATGACAGGGCCTTCCTTTGAATCAGGCGGACGGCACCGTCGGAGAGCAGACCCAGTACGCCGTACAGGACCAGACCGACGATGATGATGTCGGTCTGCCCGTAGGTCCGGGCCAGTTCCATCATGTAGCCGATACCGCTGGTGGAGTTGATCTGCTCGACGACGACCAGCGACAGCCAGGCGCCGGTGACGGCGAAGCGCAGGCCGAGCAGGAATCCGGGCAGCGCACCCGGCAGGACCACCCGGCGGACGAAGTCCCACTGCGACAACCCGACGGTCTGGGCGAGCTCGACGTACCGCGCGTCGATCGTGCGCAGGCCGTTGTGGGTGTGGATGTAGATCGGCACGAACACCCCGAGCAGGATGGTGACGATCTTCATCGACTCGCCGATGCCGAGCCACAGGATCAGCAGCGGCAGCAACGCCAGCGACGGGATCGCTCGCTTGATCTGGATCGGGCCGTCCAGGACCGCCTCGCCGATCCGGGACAGCCCGGAGATCAGCGCGAGTACGACGCCCAGCACGATGCCGAACCCGAGGCCGACGAAGGCCCGCTGGGTGGAGGTCCACAGGTTCGACTGCAGCCGGCCGTCGGCGATCAGGTCGCCGGCCGTGGTGACGACGGTCCAGGGCGCCGACAGCACCCGCGGGTCGAGCCAGCCGGTGGCCGACCCGATGCTCCAGATCACCAGCAGCAGCACCGGTCCGAGGACGGCGCCGAACTTGATCGGCTTGCCCGGCCCGAGCCGGCGACGCCGTACGACGGACCTCCCTGCGGCCTGCTGTGTCCGCAGCCCCGGCAGTGTGGTGGCGCTCATTTGGCGGCTCCCTTGATCGCGTCGGAGGCGACGGTCTGGAAGCGCAGGTCGTAGAGGTCCTTCGCCTGGATCACCGGGTTGCCGGTCTCCTTGGCGAGCAGCTCGATCGTCTCCTGCTGACGCTGGATCGCGTCACTCCAGTCGGCGCTGATGTCCGGGTGACCGGCGTTCTCGACCAGCCACTGACCGTCCGCCTCGGTGAGGCCCTGGTCCTTGACGTAGTACCCCGCGATCCACTCCTTCGGGTGCTTGTCGATCCACTCCTGGGCGGCACCCCAGGCGGCGACGTACGCGCGGATCGCGGCGGCCTTGCCCGAGTCCTCGAGCGACTCGGTGGACACGTAGAGATGACCGGCGTCGTCGCGCAGACCGTGGTCGATCGTGGCGGCGCCGTCCTTGCCGTACTTGGTCAGGTACCGCTTGATCTGGACGCCGCCGATCGGTGCGACCTCGACCTGCTTGCCGGCCAGCGCCTGGGAGTAGACGTCACCGGTGCTGGGCAGCTCGACCAGCTTGACGTCCTCCTTGGTCAGCCCGGCCTTCTTCAGCACCTTGAGGATGAGCGCGCCCTGCGCCTGCCCCGGGCTGTAGGCGATCTTCTTGCCGCGCAGGTCCGCCAGCGTCTTGACCGTCGTCCCCGGAGCGATGCCGAGCTCGTAGATCGGGTGGTTCAGCGCGTCCTGCCGGAACTTCGAGGCGACGATCTTCACGTGCAGCCCGGTCCAGGTCGCGTGGATCGGCGGGATCTCCGCGACCGAGCCGACGTCGAGAGCCTTGGCCCGGAACGCCTCGGTGGTCTGCGGGCCGCCGCTCAGGTTGGCGAACTGGACGAACTTCGACACCTTGTCGGTCTGCCCGGACAGCTCCAGCGCCTTCTGGGTCGTGGGATCGCCGACGACGATCTTGACGCCGTCCGGAACCGTGGTCGGCAATGGCGCATCGAGTGCGAGGTTGGCGGCGCCTCCGGCCTGGGCGCCACCGCCGCAGCCGGCCGCCAGGGCGACGGTGGCGATTGCTGCGGTCAGTACGGCGTACGTGCGGGTCCTAGACATGTTGTGCTTTCGGGTTCGGAGTGGCGGTGGCGTAGCGGCCGTCGTGGTAGAGCAACGGCTCGTGCTCACGACGTTCGGAATGGGTGGTGAGGCGGGCGACGACCAGGTAGTGGTCGCCGACGGCGAACCGGTGCTCGACCTGGGCGCGGAGGAAGCTCGGCGCCTCGTCGAGGGCCGGCTCACCGGTGCGCAGCCTCGACCATTGGGTCGGCTCGCCGAACCGGTCGATGCCGCTGGTGGCGAACCGGCCGGCGATGGCCTGCTGGTCGGCGGACAGGAAGTTGATCACCAGGCTGTCGACCGCGCTGACGGTCGGCCAGCTGGACGCGCTGGTGGCGATCGCGAACGAGACCAGCGGCGGCAGCAGGCTGACCGAGACGAGTGAGGTGGCGGTGAACCCGGCCGGGCCGTGACCGGCGTCCGCCGTGATCACCACGACGCCGGCGGCGTGGCGACGGAAGACGGACCGGTAGACGTCGGCGTCTACGGTTCGCTCCTCCAGACGGTCGGGTACGACGGACAGAGGTGGGCGGTTCAAGGCAGGAACGGACATGTCTCTCCCTCGGAATCGGGGCAGGGACGACCGGAAGCAGGCAGCAGGAAGCACCACGACCGGGCGGAGTGTGTGGAGGCCGGTTCAGAACGGCCTCATGCAATGCGAGAAGCGGTGACAGAGGTCAGCGACAGGTGGCGCTCGCCGTCCGCAGCAGATCGATGACGCGACGGCGGGTGAGGAGGGTCGTCGTCATGTCAACAAGCTTCTCACTAATGTCGACTGGGTAACTAGACAATCTCGGGATCCGGACCGGACGCCCTCACATCCGGTGATCCGGATGCGTTCTACTTGCGTGATGGCTCCGGAGAAGGTTTCGCTTCCGCCGTTCCAGGCGCTGGTCGACGCGCACTGGCGCGACGTGGCCCGGTTGGCGCGGGCGCTGGCCGGGCCGGTGGACGGCGACGACGTGGCCCAGCGCGCGTGGGAGAAGGCGTTCGCCGCCTACCCCGGGCTCACCTCGGCGAAGAACCTCCGCAGTTGGCTCCTGACCATCACCGCCCGATGTGCGACCGACGTACACCGGGCCCGCAGACCACAGAGCCCGCTCGACGAGGCTCCACCGGTCGCGGTCGACGGCCCGGACGCCGCCAACTGGCCGGACCCCGACCTCTGGCAAGCCGTCAACGAGCTCCCCGAACGCCAACGCTTCGCCATCACGCTCAAGTACGTCGGCGACCTGGACCACCACGGTGTGGCCGCCGCCCTCGACACCACGCCTGCCGCGTCCCGCCGACTCGTCAGCGACGCGCTCGCAACACTGCGCACCAAACTCGGAGTACACCTATGAACGACCTCGAGAGCCGGCTGGCCCGGCTCACCGCACCAGACCTCAAGCCACCGGTCTTCCCGACCGCCGACGTCGCCTACACCCTGCACGACACCCCGATCGGCCCGATGCTGCTCGCGATCGCGAACGGCCGCGTCGTGGCCAGCTCCTTCGGCGACGAGGAGACCATGACCAACCGCCTCGCCAAGGCCGTGTCCCCACGCGTCCTGCGACAGCCCCGGGCGCTGGACGACGTACGACGGCAACTGGACGAGTACCTGGCCGGTCGCCGGCACGAGTTCGAGCTGGACGTGGATCTCGCGCTCGCGACGCCGTTCCAGCGACTCGTGCTGACCGACCTGCCGGCCCACACCAGCTACGGCCGTACGACGACGTACGGGCAACTGGCCGGGGAGATCCACAAGCCCAAGGCGGCCCGGGCCGTCGGTACGGCGCTCGGCGCGAACCCGGTCTGCGTCGTCCTGCCGTGCCACCGGGTGATCGGCTCGAGCGGAGCGCTCACCGGGTACGCCGGCGGGCTCGAAGCGAAGCGATTTCTGCTGAATCTTGAATCGAAAAGCTGAGTTTTCCCGCCGCGGCAAGAACGGATTTACACTGAACGAACAAAGGAGCAGATCCCCAGTGTGGAGTGGGGATCTGCTTCTTGTTTTTCCCTTGTCTGCAAGGGATCCGGACCGGTGCGGAATTCCCGGAAATATGGTCAGGTCAAGAATCTGACCAGTCAGTCATTCGCCGGTTGGTGGATCTCCAAGATCAGGCGGCGGCGGCCGCCCCATTCCCGTTTGTAGACCTTGTAGTCCTCGATGCCGGCGGCCGCGCAGAGGCGGCCGTAGCTGATCTCGTCGTGGATGAAGTGCACGCTGCTGGTGTCGAAGTGCTCGGTCGTGACGATCCGGTGCTCCGGCCCCTGCCGCATGCCGTTGGCGATCTCGGCCGCCGTCGCCGGACCCCAGACCGGGCCCTCGATGATCGCGAGGCCGCCTGGCTTCAGCACCCGGGAGATCTCGCAGATCGTGGAGATCTGCTCGTCCTCGGCGAACAGCTCGTGGAACGCGGTCCACAGGCAGATCACCGCGTCGAACGAGTCCCACTTGTACGGCAGGTCCGTCATCGAGCCGATCGCCCAGTCGATCGACAGTTCGTCCTCGGCCGCCTTCGCCTGGCCGGCCTCGATCAGGTTCGGCGAGATGTCCAGCGCGCGCACGACCTTCCCGGCCCGGCGCAGCGGCAGCGCCACCCGGCCGTACCCGCAGCACAGGTCCAGCACCGACTCGCGGTCGCCGAGGAGCTCCTCGACGGCTTTGACGATCGCCGCGTCCCGCTCAGGCGTGGTACGCGCGGCCAGGCCATCGGCCCCGAGTTCCGCGTACTCGGCCCGGCTGCGCAGTGCGGAGTTCAGCATTGCGCAAGTATCCCGGTTACTCCGGGTCAGTTGTCCACTGGTCGACGCGGTCAGCTTTTCCGCGATCGACCGATCCGCCCGAGCAGGATGGCGGCCGCCATCGAGACGACGATGGACGTGTACGTCGCTCCGAGCCAGCCCGGGACCGGCTGGTGGTTGAAGATGCGCTGCTGGAGGTCGAGCCAGAACGGGGACCAACCGGAGACCGTCCCGGGGTTGACGAGCTGGTAGGCGACGAAGCCGACCAGCCAGGCGACGGCCGGTTGCCAGCGGAAGCGCGCCGTGCCGGAGACGTCCCAGTTCATCTTGCTGACCACGAAGAAGTCGGCGATCGCGACCGCGAACAGTGGGATGAAGACCGACCCGATCAGGTAGAGGAACTGCGTGTAGTTGCCCAGGTCAACCAAAAGGGCGAGGCCGGTGGCGAGCACTCCGATGCCGACCGAGATCCAGCGCCGGTCGATGTGACCGACCAGGTTGTGCGCGGCCATCGTGGTCGAGTAGACGTTCGCGTACGCCTCGTCGACCTCGTCCACCAGCAGGACGAACAGCGCGATCGCACCAGCCGGCAGGGTGACGAGGGCGGTGATCACGTCCGTGCTGTTGGTCTGCAGCGTCGCGACCGCGAACACGCCGAGTGAGTAGTACAAGATCGCCGCGATCCCGTAGCCGAGGGCAGATCCGGCGAAGGCTGCCTTGTTGGTGCGCGAGTGCCGGGTGTAGTCGGCGGCCAGCGGCGCGAACGACACCACACCGGCGGCGGCCAGGTCGACGCCCGGCCAGAAACCGAACACGCCGTCCTGAGGCAGCGCCTGCACCGGCTTGCTGAGCACCTGGACGAACAGGTAGACCGACGCGATCAGCACCAGCCAGACCATGAACTTGCGCAGCACCTTCACACTGCCGAGCGGCCGGACCGCCATCACCGTCGCGAGCACCCCGGCGAGCAGGACGAACAGCCAGCGCCACCGTTCACTCGTCACCGCGACCGCGGCCTGGGAGATGACGATGATCTCCATCGTCGCCCAGCCGATGTTCTGCCCGATGTTGAGGACGGTCGGCGCCATCGAGCCGCGCCGGCCGAACAGTCCGCGCAGACACGCCATCGCCGGTGCTCCGGTGTGCGAGCCGAACACGGCCGCGCCGCCGAGCACCAGCGCACCGATCCCGCAGCCGACCACGACCGCGAGCAGGCCCTGGGCCAGCGAGCCCGTGTACGCCGCGACCAGCGCACCGGTGACCGGGCCGAACAGTGAGATACCGAGGTTCCCCCAGAGGGTGAACTGGTCGAGGAAGCCGAGCGTGCGCGGCGCGTCCGTGGTGAGGACGAGCGGCGCCTCGGTCTGGTCGGCATGACGAACAGCAGTACTGGTCATAGTTGACCCGCTCCCTACGCCGGCATTACCCGGTCAGGTTCAGGCGGTCGGCGACCCGGCGTCGCCCTCTCAGCCCGCGCATGGTGCGAGCTCCCGCAGAGGTTTGTTACTGCGTCAACGATAGCGCTTCAGGCGGATCCGGGTGCAGCCGCTGCCCGCTGGATGAGAGCGGCGAGCTCGGGACCGTTGGTCAGCACCGGCATGTGCGAGCCGGTCTCCAGGGTCCGGGCTTCACCGTGAGTGAGCATCGGCCAACTGATCGGTCCACTCGGCCGGCGACAGGTGGTCGTGCCGGCAGCGAACGATCACCACCGGCGCCTGCACCCGGGTGATGACCCCGGCCAGATCGTGGTGCCTGGCGGCTTCCACCGCCCGGGCGATCGAGGTGAACGTCGTCCGCGCGTACTGCGGGACGAGGGCCGGGATCAGGCGCGGCGATTCCGGGACGGCAGAGCCCAGCCAGCGGGCGGCGAGGTCCAGCCAGCTCGCCGCGCGGACGTCTCCGGTCGGGGCGATCAGGACCAGCGCGTGGACGAGTTCGGGGAACGCGACCGCGGTCTCCACGACGACCTGGCAGCCGGCCGAGTGGCCGACCAGTACCGACCGCTCCCGGATCTTGTCGGCTACCGCCGTACCCAACGCTTGTGGTCGCAGGTCGTCGCCGGGCTCGGCCGGTTCGCCGTACCCGGGCAGGGTGATGATCCGGTACGGCGTGCTGAGGTACTCGACCGTGGGCGCGTACGACTTGGGCCCGAGGCCGAGGCCCGGGACCAGGACGATCGGGACGCTCACTCCCAGGGCGCGCGGGCCGGCGCGGCCTGGACGACCGGGTTGCCGACGGGCGGCTTCAGCTCGCGGTAGCCGAGGAAGAAGCCGACGGCGAGGATCAGCAGGCCGATCCCGCCCCAGCCGTACGCCGTCGGCAGTCGATCGAGCGAGTCGTCGATGGCGCCCATACCGGTCGACAGCACCATCACGGCCCAGATCACGATCGGCACCAGGGCCACCCCGACCAGGAGCAGGCCGCCGACCTCGATCGGGTCGAGCTCGCGTCCGACCTTGCGGCGGGCGAGTACGTCGCGCGTCCACATCGCGATCGCGGCCGCACCGACCAGAAGCAGGAGCAGTTGGCCGATCGTGTCGATGACGTCCGTGCGGAGCGGGTGGTTCAGCGCCGAGCCCGGGGCCTGGGAGATCTCGCGCAGGGCGACTCGCTGGACCGAGAGCACCAGCAGGCCGTAGACGGCGGCGATGATCGCGGCGATCAGGACGACGCGGGCGGCTCGGGGATCACGTGGGGCGACGGGTTGTTCCCGCCCGTACTGCGGGAGCTCGTGCTGCTGTGGGTGAGCGGAGGGGCCGTACGGGGAGCCGGGGCGGTAGGTCGGCGGCTGGGTGTAGTCGCCTGGTGGTGGCGGTGCTTGAGGTGGGCTGCTGTAGGGCTGGGGCTGCGCGTAGCTGCCCGGCTGGGGCCGGCCGTGCGTGGAGTCGCCGTACGTGCCACCGCTGTACGGAGCAGGCGGGGCGTAGTGCTGCTCCTCGGCCGGCTGCTCCGGTTGCTCGTCCCGGCCGTACGTCGGGAAATCCTGTGACGACATCGCTGCTCCCTCCCCTCGAACTCAGCTTCTCACGAACGAGGGTTTCGCTCAGGTCGCATTGATCGTCGGCCAGGCGTTCGGGAGGCAGCCGCCGAGGCCCTTGGTCTGCTGCATCATCACCGGCGCCGGAGTCTTCGCCTTGGTGCAGGTCGAGTGACCGTGGCCGAGCGCGTGCCCGACCTCGTGGTTGACCAGGTAGCTGCGGTAGAGGGCGACGTTCCCCGAGTACGCCGGGACCGCGTACATCCAGCGCTTCGCGTTCAGTACGACGCGGTCCTCGACCCGGCAGGAGACCTCACCGCCGGTGTCGAGCGGCAGGCACAGCTTGTCGGTCAGGGTCGGCGTGGCCAGGATGATGCGCAGGTCGGCGTCGACCTTGTCGGTCCGCTCGAAGTTGACCGGGTGGATCGCCTGCCAGCCGCGCGCGTCGGCCAGCGTCTTGTGGATGGCGGCCGCGACCGCGTCACCGTTGACCGAGAGCCCCTGCTCGATCTCGACCCGGTACGTGAGCTTGTCGCGGACGCCGGTCGCCTTGTCGAACCCCGGTACGACGGCGAGCTTGCCGGTGGAGACCGAGTAGTTCGGCTTCGAAGCCTTCGGCGGCCGGGTCAACGTCGGTGCCGGACGCAACGGCGTGGTGAACTTCTTCGTCGGCGTCGCCACCGGTTTCGGTGTCGGCGCCGTGAACGGCGCCTCGGTCGCCGACGCGGCAACCCCGGCCACCACTTCGGCCGCCAGACTCCGCCGGTTCGCCGCGTCCGGATGCGCCACCATCACCGTCCCCAGCACCGCCAACGCGGTCACCGAGAACCACTGCACCTTGTGCGACTTCTTCCGGCTGTGCCGCCCACCCCGGCGCTTCTCGGCAACACCACGCGCAGGCGCATCCGCGCGCTGGCCAGTCCGCCGGGTGGTCATGACGATTCACCCTACCCACCCCTACCCACCCCCCGAAAGGGCACCTCCAAGCCTTAACCCACAAACGAACCGAAGGCCGGGACCTCCCAACCTGAAGCCAGGTTCGCCGCGCAGGGAGTCCGGCAACTTGGCCAGGTCGCGTCGAGCGCCGCCGACCGGGCCGTAGTGATGAGTTGTCGCGCCCGTAGCCGTCATACCTACGACGGGACACGACGAGACGGAAGGATGACGAGATGAGTGCGGACAAGCGGCTGGAGGAGCTGGGCGTGAGCGGTCTGGGCGAGGTCGACGAGCCGGCGTTCTCGGGGCTGGCGGAACGGCACCGGCGGGAGCTGCACGTGCACTGCTACCGGATGCTCGGGTCGTTCGAGGACGCCGAGGACACCGTGCAGGAGACGTTCCTCCGTGCCTGGCGGCGGCGGGAGACCTTCGAGGGGCGGTCGACGTTCCGGGCCTGGCTGTACCGGATCGCCACCAACGCCTGCCTGGACCTGCTCGCCAAGTGCCGCCCGGAGCCCGCGACCGGCGGCGAGGTGCTGTGGCTGCAGCCCTACCCGGACCAACTGCTCGACGAGCTGCCCGCGGGCGACGCGGATGAGCCGGAGACCGTCGCCGTCGCGCGGGAGACGATCGAGCTGGCCTACCTGGTCGCAGTCCAGCACCTCGCGCCGCGCCCGCGGGCCGTGCTGATCCTGCGGGACGTGCTCGGCTGGCCGGCGAAGGACGTCGCGGACCTCCTCGGGGACTCCGTCAACTCCGTGAACAGCGCGCTGCAGCGGGCCCGCGCCGGCATGCGGGAGCACCTGCCCGCCGAGCGGCAGGACTGGACCGACGGCGCGGAGGACGCCGGGACGCGCGACCTGGTGCGCCGCTACACCGACGCCAGCGTGGCCACGGACGTCGACGGGCTCGCTGCACTGCTGCGGGACGACGTCCGCTGCTCGATGCCGCCCACGCCGGGCCTGTACGTCGGCCGCGACACGGTGGTGAACTACTGGGTCGAGAGCGGCTTCGAGAGCATGAAGCACCTGCGCCCCGTCCTCACCTCCGTGAACCGGCAGCCCGCCGTCGCCTTCTACATCTGGCAGAAGCGGGAGGGAGCGTATCTGCCGCTGACGCTCGACGTCCTGCGCGTCACCGGCGGGGCGATCACGGAGATCATCACGTTCCACGAGGACCAGTTCCCGCGACTCGGGCTGCCGGAACGCCTGCCGGCGGACGGCACGGAGTAGTCCCGGTGCGGACGCTCGCGCTGCGCCGTGGCGCGCGAGTCGCGGTGGTCGCAGCGGAGTGGAGCGACGCGTTCGGCGTCGTCACCCGCGGGCGGGTGCAGCTGGAGCTGCGCGACGGAGCGCCCGGGCCGGTCCTCGGACGCGGCGCCGGGTTCTGGCTCCGCGGCACCGGCGTCCGCGCCCTGCGGAACCCCGGCCGTCGCACGGCGAGGGTGCGCATCGTCACGCCCAGGGCCAGGACGGTCATCTGCCAGTCAACACACCCCGTACGCCAGTTACCGAATGATGGAGGAACGACATGAACAACATGAATGGCACCGGGGCCGTCGCAGGCCCGGCATCGGGCCAGACCAGCCACACCCACCGGCTCCGCGGGCTCGCCGGCACCGGCCTCATTGCCACGCTCGCGGCGATGGCGGCCACCACCCTCGCCGCTGCGCTTGCCAAGGCCATCGGCGTCGAGTTCGAGGTCCCCGATGGTGGCGAGACGATCCCGTTGTCCGGGATCGCCGTGGTGACCGGCTTCTTCTCCGTCGTGGGCGTCGTCATTGCCGTCGCTCTTCTTCGTTGGAGCGCTCGCCCCGCCCAGCGATTCGTGTGGACGGCCGTGTCGCTGACCGCGATCTCGTTCGTCCCGCCCCTCCTCTCCGGGGCAAACACCGCCACCACCACCGCCCTCCTCGGGCTACACCTCGTCGCCGCGACGGTGATGATCCCCACCCTGACCCGGAGTCTCCGCAACCGAACCGATTGACGCTCCCGCAACGGGACAACGCACGGCGAAAGGGTGTGCGCGATAAGCACGCAGGGCGCGGCGGTCGGCTGGTTCAGGCGGTGCGGGTGCGGAGGAATTTGCCGAAGTGGGGGACGGTGAAGGCTACGGTGCCGCGTTCGGCGGAGAAGACCAGGCCTTTCTTGATGAGGCCGTCGCGGGCCGGGGAGAGGGACTGGGGTTTGCGGTTGAGGGTGCTGGCGACCTCGGCGGTGGGGACGGAGCCGTCGTCGACGCCGATGCCCAGCTCGGCCATCGCGCGCATGTATTCGCGTTCGGCCGGAGTGGCCCGCTCGTACCGCGATCCGAAGAAGCCGACCGTTAGCTCGGCGGAGGCTTCCGGGGCGGCGACAGCGACGTCCTTGATGGTGATCGGCGAGGTCGGGGCGTGGTCCCAGGTCGAGTGGGCGAAGGCCTGGACGAAGTACGGGTAGCCGTCGGTCTGGGCGTACAGCTCGTCGAGCGCCTCCTCGTCGTACTGGACGCCCTCGCTCTCGGCCGGGACCATCAGCGCGCGGTCGCAGGCTTCGCGGGCGAGGCGGTCGACGCGGATGTAGCGGAAGAGGCGCTCGGAGTAGGACTTGCTGGCGGACAGTACGGCGGGCAGATGCGGCAGGCCGGCGCCGACGACGACCAGGGGTGCGCTCTGCTGGGAGATCTCGTGGCAGGCGGCGCACAGCGCGGAGAGGTCGTCGGCACTGATGTCCTGCATCTCGTCGATGAACAGCCCGACGCCGACGGACAGGTCCCCGGCCAGGTCGGCCGCGTCGGTGAACAGTTCGATCAGGTCCATCTCCAGATCACCGGAGTCGGCCCGCCCCTTCGCGGCCGCCACATCCACCGGCGGGTGCCAGCGGATGCCCTTGCGGTCGTTCGCCGCGGTCCGCAGCGCGAACGCCTTCAGTACGGCGCTGAACTCGTCGACCCGCTCGTCGTCGCGATGCCGGTGGCCGAGCTCGCGCATCGCGGTGTGCATCGCCTGCGCGATCGGCAACCGGATGCTCTGGTCCGGCCTGGCCTCGATCTTCCCGGTACCCCAGGCCCGCTTGATCGCCTGGCTCCGCAAGGTGTTCAGCAACACCGTCTTACCCACACCCCGGAGTCCGCTCAGCACCAGACTCCGCTCCGGCCTGCCTGCCGCGACCCGCTCGAGGACCACCTCGAACTGCCGCACCTCGGTGTCGCGTCCGGCCAGCTCAGGCGGCCGCTGACCGGCGCCGGGCGCATAGGGATTCCGGATCGGATCCATGCTGCCACTGTATGAGCCCGTCTAGCGTTTTCCTTAGATTTCGCTAGCGAGCCCCAGAACGTGTCGCGCGATCAACTGTCACAACATGCAATGGCTCTCTACAGCTTTCTAGCGTCAACGCTAGATTTCGATAGACGCGCCTAGCACCCGCTGGAGCACTATGGTGCGGCCATGGAGTGGGCAGGGCAGGCGGGGAGCCTGTATGAGCGGGTGCATCAGCAGTACGTCGGGGGTGCACGGAAGCTGGAGGCGCTGATCAACGAGTTGATCGGCGAGGAAGAGGGCATCAACTACCTGACCGCGACGGCCCGGGCCAAGGATCCGGAGTCGTTCCTGGCCAAGGCGTCGAAACCGCATCCGGACCACCCCGGCCGGCCGAAGTACGACGATCCGCTGAACCAGATCACCGACCTGGTCGCGGCCCGGGTGATCACCTTCCTGGCGGAGGCGGTGGACCGGGTGTGCGAGGTGATCGAGGAGGAGTTCGAGATCGTCGAGCACACCGACATGGGTGCGCACACCCGGGCGCAGGGGGTGTTCGGGTACGCGAGCAAGCACTACCTGGTCCGGCTGAACGCGCATCGCCGGGAGCTGCCGGAGTACGCCGTACTGAAGAACCTGACCATGGAGATCCAGGTCCGGACCGCGGTCCAGCACGCGTGGGCCGAGTTCGAGCACGACATCCGGTACAAGCTGGACATCCCGCCGCAGCGCAAACCCGAGTTCGACCGGCGGTTCCTGCTCGCGGCGGCGTTGATGGAGCTGGTCGACAACGAGTTCACCGAGATCGACCGGCTCTACCGCGAGCTCGCGGCGGCCGAGCCGGACAAGACCCCGCGTGACCTGACCACCGCGACGCTGACGACGTACCTGACCCGGCGCTACCCGGACGCCCCGCACGCGAAGACGAACCACTACGCCTGGATCCTCAGCGTCCTCGCCCGGCTCGGCGTGACCACCGAGGAGCAACTCACCGACCTGCTCGCCGACATCGACAGCTCCGCCGTCCAGGCGGCGATGACGCATCGCTTCCCGGCCGGCACCGTCCGACGCCTCGACGACGACCTGCTCGCCGCGAAGGGCGCGGCGTACGTCGACCTGTTCCCGGATGAGGAGCGTCGCCAGAAGATCCTCCGCGGCCGCCTGAAAGCCCTCGGCCGCGCCGGTATCACCGAGCCCTGACGAGATCCTCGGCGACGGACGCAGCGGTACGGCGCGCCCACGAGCCGGTCGTGATCAGGCCGAGGATCAGGACGAGCAATCCGCAGCCGGCGATGATGTACCAGCACAGCAGGGCCGCGTCGATGAACCCGGTCTCCAGCGGACCGACCAGCCGCGCCGTCAGGACGGTCCCGGCGATCGCGACCCCGAGCGACACGCCGACCTGGCGGCTGGTCGACGCGATCGCGGCCGCGACCCCGGCCTGGGACCGCGGCATCCCGGACACCGCCGCGTTCGTGATCGGCGCGTTCAGCATCCCGAACCCGAGCCCGAAGACGAGATAGCCGGCCAGCAACGCGACGGTCGGAGTGTCCAGCGAGAGCCGCGACAACATCAGCCCGGACGCAGTGAGCATGCTCCCGGCAACCACCAGCGGCAGCCGCGGTCCGCGATGCCCGACCAGCCAGCCGGACAGCGGCGCGAACACCACGGTCATCGCCGCCATCGGCAACGTCAGCAACCCGGCCTGCAACGCCGAGAACCCGCGCACCGACTGCAAGTACAAGGAATTGAGGAACAGGAACCCGGACAGCGCCGAGAACCCCGCGACCGCGATCAGCGTCGCCCCCGAGAACGGCGCACTCCGGAAGAACCGCGGCTCCAGCAGCGGCTCCTCCCGCCGCCGCTCGTACAGCACCAGACTCACCAACGAGACCAGGGCCAGTACGAAACACCCGATGATCAGCGGCGACGTCCACCCGGCCGACTGGCCTTCGATGATCCCGTACGTGACCCCACCGAGCAGCAGCACGACCAGTATCTGCCCGACCGGATCGATCCGCCGCGGCACCGCCGCCCGCGACTCCGGCACGAACAGAGCGGTCAGCAGTACGGCGGCCAGCGCGACCGGCACGTTGATCCAGAAGATGAACCGCCAGCCCGCCGTATCGACCAGCGCCCCGCCGACCACCGGCCCGATGGCCAGGCTGAGCCCGACCACACCGCCCCAGACCCCGATCGCCTGAGCGCGCTCGCGCGGATCGGTGAAGGTGTTGGTGATGATCGACATCGCGACCGGGTTCAGCATCGACCCGCCGACCGCCTGCAGCATCCGGAACACGATCAGCAGGTCGACGGTCGGCGCGAACCCGCACAGCAGCGACCCGATCCCGAACACCACCAGCCCGGTCTGGAACGTCCGCCGCCGCCCGACCCGGTCCGCGGTCGAGCCGGACACCATCAGCAGGCTGGCCAGCACCAAGGTGTAGGCGTCGATGGTCCACTGCAGCTTGGAGACGTCCGCGTCGAACTCGTCCCGGATCGCCGGCAGTGCCAGGTTCACGATGGTGGAGTCGAGCCCGACGATGAACAGGCTGAGACAGCAGATGGCGAGGATCAGCAGCCGTCGCCTGCGCGTCAACTCCTGCACCGGTCTCCCCTCGAGGTCTGGTCCTCACTGTACAAAGCGGGAACGTTTCCGGCGCGGCCTCTCACCAGGTGGGAGACCAGCGGCTGAAAAGGGTTTGACGGACTGTCGGCGGCCCCGCCTAGGCTTGATCCATTCGCCTGGTCAGGTGCTGACTCAACCCTTCTATGCCCTCTTTGTGAGACGTCATGTCGCTGCGCCTCATTCCGTTCGCCGACCCGGGTGTGCCGGACACCCGATCCGGCCTCCGACTCATCCTCTGGCTGGAGCACCAGCAGCTGCGCGGTCAAGCGATCGCACTCTTCTGGGGTCTCCTCTATTTCGGCGGTATCGCCGCCGCTCCGATCGCCGTCGGTCTGGCCGTCCAGGCCGTGATCGACCTGTCGTGGCCCAAGCTCTTCCTGGCGGGCGGCCTGCTGCTCGCCTTCGGCACCGCCAAGGCCTTCGCCGACTCGTACTTCCACAAGGCCGTGGTGACCAACTGGATCAGTACGGCGTCCCGCCTGCAGCAACTGCTGTTCCGCAAGGCCGCCGAGCTCGGCTCGCTGCTGACCCGGCGGATCGCCGCCGGTGAGGTGGTCGCCGTGAGCAGCGGCGACGTGGAGAAGATCGGCTGGTTCGTCGAGGTGCTCGGCCGGTTCGCGGCCGCGCTGCTCACCTGTTTCGCCGTGGTGATCGGGCTGCTCTTCTACGAGCCGCAGCTCGGTCTGGTGGTCGCCGTCGCCGTACCGGTGCTGGCGTTCTCGATCGTGCCGCTGATGGGTCCCGCGGAGCGCCGCGCGGACGCGCAGCGGGCCAAGGGCGGCCGGGCCACCGAGCTGGCCGCCGACACCGTCGCCGGTCTGCGGGTGCTGCGTGGCATCGGCGGTGAGCAGCTGTTCCTGGACCGCTACCGCTCGGCCTCGCAGGAGTACCGGGCCAGCGCGGTCCGCAGCGCCCGGATGTGGTCGCTGATCGCGGCGCTCCAGGTGCTGATGTTCGGGCTGTTCCTGGTCGCCATCGTGTGGCTGGGGGTCGGGATGGTGGTCTCGAACCAGATCACGGTCGGCGAGCTCGTCACGACGTACGGGTTCATCACCTTCATGCTGGTGCCGCTGCACACGTTCGAGGAGACGGCGAGCGCGTTCATCTTCTCCAAGGTGTCGGCGCGCCGGGCTGCTCGAGTGCTGTCGCTCAAGCGGACCGACGAGACGAAGGGCACCGCCGAGGCCCAACTGCCGGACGGTGACCTGCTCGACCCGATCTCCGGGCTGCACGTGCCGGCCGGCAGCTTCACCGCGGTCGTCTCCGGTGACCCGGACGCGGGCGGCCTGCTGGCCGACCGCCTGGGTGGCCACAGCCCGGCTGCCGAGGACGACCAAGCGTCTGTGCTGCTCGACGGCGTCGCACTGGACGAGATCCCGCTGGAGTCGGCGCGGACCGTCGTACTGGTGCAGGACAAGGACCCGGTGCTGCTGTCCGGGACCGTGCGGGAGCTGTTCGACGTGCCGGCGAGTGGTGCGGTGTCTCCGGAGACTGCCCTCGACGCAGCCCAGTGCGCAGACATTCTCGACGTACTGCGTCAGACACTCCCGGCTGGTGAGTCGGACCCGATGCAGGCCTTGCTGACCGAGCGCGGGAGGTCACTGTCCGGTGGGCAGCGGCAGCGGGTCGCACTGGCCCGTTCGCTGTACGTCGACCCGCCGGTACTGGTCCTGGACGAGCCGACCAGTGCAGTGGATGCGCACACCGAGGCGCGGATCGCCGACGGTCTGCGGCTGTTGCGGGCCGGCCGGACCACTGTGGTGTTCACGTCCAGCCCGCTGATGCTGGACCGCGCGGAGCGGGTGGTGTTCGTGCCGGACGGCCGGGTCGATGCCGTCGGCACCCATCACGAACTGGTGCACACCAACCCGCGCTACCGCGCGGTGGTCACCCGTGAAGACGAGCCAACCCTCGAGGAGACGGCGTGAAGCGCCCCGAGTACGACCCGGCGGCGCCGCAGGAAGCGGCGCGCTTGCCGGTAGCGGGCAGCGCCACCGTGCGCGCCTATCTGAAGACACTGTTCCGCCGGCATCGTCGTGCGTTCGGCTGGCTGACGCTGGTCAACGCGGTGGCGGCGCTGAGCGGCATGGTCGGGCCCTGGCTGCTCGGCAACGTGGTGGAGAAGCTCTCGCAGGGAGAGCGCGATGTCGACCTGCCGTACGTCGTCCTCGGGTTCGTCTGCGCGCTGCTCGTCCAGACCGTGTTCGTCCGGCTCACGCGCCTGCGCGGTGCGGTGCTGGGTGAGGAGATGCTGGCCGACCTGCGGGAGGACTTCCTGATCCGCGCGGTCGGGCTGCCTCCGGGCGTGCTGGAGCGGGCCGGCACGGGTGACCTGCTGTCCCGGATCACCACCGACGTCGACCGGCTCTCGCACGCCATGCGGGACGCCGTACCGCAGCTGACCATCGCGGTCATCTGGGCGTCGCTGCTGATCGGCGCGCTGATCGTCACCGCGCCGGAGCTGGCGGTGGCGGTGGTGATCGCGGCACCGATCCTGATCATCGGCGGCCGCTGGTACTTCCGCCGCGCGCCGGCGGCGTACCGGTCGGAAGCCGCCGGGTACGCCGCGGTGGCCTCGGCGCTGGCCGAGACCGTCGACGCCGGCCGGACCGTGGAGTCGCACCGGCTCGGCGACCGCCGGATCAAGCTGGGTGACACCCGGATCGGCCAGTGGGTCGGGTGGGAGCGGTACACGCTCTACCTGCGGATGGTCCTGTTCCCGGTGATCAACATGACCCACACGGTCGCACTGGCCGCGGTGCTGGTGATCGGTGGCGGGTTCGCGATCCAGGGCTGGCTCACCGTCGGCGCACTCACCACGGGCGCGCTGTACGTCCAGATGCTGGTCGAGCCGGTCAACATGATGATCCGCTGGTACGACGAGCTCCAGGTGGCGCAGGTGTCACTGGCCCGACTGGTCGGCGTCCGTGAGATCGAGGAGGCCGCGGCAGGCGATCAGGACGAGCCGGAGGGCCGGACTGTGCTGGCAGACGAGGTGCGCTTCGGCTATCTGGAAGGCCGCGACGTGCTGCACGGTGTCACGCTGACTGTGCAGCCGGGTGCGCGTGTTGCGCTCGTAGGCCCTTCTGGAGCAGGGAAATCGACGCTGGGCCGACTGCTGGCAGGCATCTACTCGCCGCGAGTCGGTGACATCACCCTGGGTGGTGCGGCCCTCGACAAGATGTCGGCCGAGCAGGTCCGGAGCCATGTTGCCCTGGTCAACCAGGAGCACCACGTGTTCGTGGGCAGCGTCCGGGACAACCTGCGACTGGCGAGGCCGGAGGCGTCCGACGCGGAGCTGTGGACCGCACTGCGTGCTGTCGATGCTCACGCGTGGGTCGCCGGCTTCGACAACGGGCTGGACGCCGAGGTGGGCTCCGGTGGGATCTCACTGACTCCTGCACAGGCACAGCAGGTCGCACTGGCCCGGTTGGTGCTGGCGGACCCGCACACCCTGGTCCTGGACGAGGCGACCTCGTTGATGGACCCGCGCGCCGCCCGGCACCTGGAGAGGTCGCTGGCCGGCGTGCTGGAGGGCCGGACCGTGGTGGCGATCGCCCACCGCCTGCACACCGCGCACGACGCGGACGTGATCGCGGTGGTGGAGGACGGCAAGATCGTCGAGCTGGGCGGCCACGACGAGCTGGTCGACGCCCAGGGCGCCTACGCGGCGCTCTGGAACTCCTGGCACGGCGACCGCTGACCGGGTGGGGCAGCTCGCGCTGCGGGCTGCCCCACTCGCGCAAGCGTGTGAGGATGAAGGCGTGCTGCTGACGACCCTGCTCTCGCTGCCCACAACCCTGGCCCTCGACGTCAACGAGGAGGGACGCCTGCTGGTCCTGTACGACGGGACCGGCACTCGGCAGGTCAACGAAGTGGCTCCCGACGGCACCTGGCGAGCACTCACCGATCTGGACGAGCGGTTCAGCAACGCACTCTTCATCCCCGGCAGCCGTCGGGTCGTTGTCGAACACGACACCGGCGGCAACGAACGCGGTCAGCTGTCCGTCCTCGACCTGGACGACCCAACGCTCACACCACTCGTTCACGACCCGCTGTACAAGCACAGCCTGGTCGAGGCCAAGGCCGGCCGCGTGCTGTACACCACCAACCGCCGCAACGGCGTCGACTTCGACCTGATCGCCCACGACCTCGACACCGGCACCGAGTCCGTCCTGTACGACGGCGGCGGCTGGGCCATGGCGGTCACCCCGTCCCCGGACGGCAAGTGGGTCGTGCTGTCACTGGCCAGCGTCCCGGCCAACTCGATGCAGCTGGTGCTCGTCGACACGACGACTCGGTCCGTCACCGAACTCACGCCGTACGACGCGCACAACGATCAGAAGGCGGTGTCGTGGCTCCCGGGCTCGTCCGGGTTCGTCGTGGCAAGCAATGCGGACCGCGACTGGATGGCGCTGCGGCAGTACGACGTAGCAGACGGGACCTGGTCGGACCTGCTGGTGGACGACGAGCACGACCTGGCCGGCTGGGTCTGCCCGGACGCCGAGCACCTCCTGGTCGCGGTGATCGACGACGGTCTGGTGCCGCTGGCGCTGCACAGGCTGGAGGACGGCGCGGAGGTGGCGCAGCTCGACCTGCCGCCGCTCGGCGGTGCCGCGCGCGCCGTGATGATGCCGGACCCGATCTGGTCGCCCGACGGCGCGTTCGCCCTGCTCACGTACCACTCGCCCATCGAGCCTCCCACTGTCTACCGCTACACGCTGGCGACCGGTGAGGTCGTCGCGATGCGGCCGCCGGGGATGCCTGAGGTGCCAGGCCGAGCTGACGCATCCGGAGACCCACCGGGTGCCGTCGTTCGACGGTGAGCAGGTGCCGGTCTTCGTCTACCGGCCGACCGGTCCCGACCGCGGGTCCACGGTCGTCCACGTCCACGGCGGCCCTGAGGGTGCGGCCATGCGCGGCTGGTCCCCGGTGGTGTCTGCCCTCGCGGCGGACGGCCACACGGTCGTCGTACCGAATGTCCGGGGCTCAGCGGCGTACGGGAAGCGCTGGTACTCGCTGGACGACCGCGAGCTGCGGCTGGACTCGGTGAAGGACCTGGCCGCGATCCACGCCTGGCTGCCGTCGATCGGGTGCGATCCTTCTCGGGCTGCTCTCTGGGGTGGCTCGTACGGCGGCTACATGGTGCTGGCCGGGTTGGCCTTCCAGCCGTCGTTGTGGGCGGCCGGTGTCGACATCGTGGGCATCGCGTCGCTGGTGACGTTCCTGGAGAACACCTCGGACTACCGGCGGGCGACGCGGGAGCGGGAGTACGGGTACCTGGCCACCGACCGCGAGTTCCTGGAGTCGGCCAGCCCGCTGAGCCGCGTCGACGACATGCGGGCACCGCTGCTCGTGATCCACGGCGCCAACGACCCGCGGGTGCCGCTGTCCGAGGCCGAGCAGATCACCGGCGCGCTGACCAAGCGCGGCGTGCCGTGCCGGCTCCTGGTCTACCCGGACGAGGGCCACGGCCTTGCGAAGCTGAAGAACAAGCTCGACGCCCACCCGCAGGCGCTGGCATTCCTCCGCGAGCACCTCAGCTGAAGAGGGGTGTGAGAGTCCCCGCGGTCGCGTCCAGCCGGACGGACAGCCCCAGCGGTACGGCGAGGTTCACGTCCTCATGCCCGATCGCGGCACCCTCCACCATCGGCAGACCGAGTGGCTCGAGCCGATCGTGCACGACCGCGCTCACCAACCCGGAGTCGTCCGCCCCGCTGAAGTCGCCGATCACCAGTCCGGTGACTCCGGCGAACCACCCGGACCGAAGCAGCTGGGTCAGCAACCGGTCCACCCGGTACGCGTCCTCGCTGACGTCCTCCACGACGACGATCCCGGTCGGCGGCGCGTAGGTCGGCGTACCGATGCTTGCCGCGAGCATCGCCAGGTTGCCACCCCGGAGCGGTCCTTCCGCGACGCCACCCACCAACGTGCGAGCGCCCACTGGGGCAAGCAGGTCCGTGACGCTCGTCGGCTCGAACAGCAGGTCGTACAGGCGTTGCCGGCTGACGGACGCGCTCAGCTGCTCAACAGCGGCAGCCATCGGTCCGTGGACGGTGACCAGCCCGCGCGCGTTGAGCGGCTCGTGCAGCGCAGTGATGTCGCTGAACCCGATGAACCACTTCGGCACCGCGACCAGCTCGTCGCAGTCGACGTACTCGAGCATCCGCTGCACGCCGTACCCGCCCCGCGCACAGAACACCGCCGCAAAGCTCGGGTCCAGCCAGGCGTTCCGCAGGTCCTCGGCCCGAGCCTTGTCGTCCGCAGCCAGGTAGTTCAGCCGATCATGGCCGGCCAGCACCGACGGCAGCACCTCGACCTCGAGACCCCACTGCTTCAGGTACTCGACCCCGGTCTCCAGCCGCTCCGCCCGCACGGGCCCCGACGGCGCCACCACAGCCACCCGATCTCCGACCGCCAGCTGCCGCGGCACCTTCAGCTCATCCACCTGGCAGAGGCTACAGGGGTACCGAAGGACGGGTAGTAGTGCATAATCCGGCCGGTCCCGCCTCCCTCTGAGCGGGACACGACCGCCTGCTGCAGGACTACTACCCGTCCTTCGGATACCGATCTACCAATCGACCTGGATGGTGGTGCTCTTGGTGGTGGCGTTGACGGTGACGCCGAGCTGAGCTGTGCCCGGGCGTAGGCCGGTCACCTGACCGGTCGCTGGGTCGTAGGACGCCACGGCCCAGAACGGAGCGGTCCGCGCCGGACCGATGTGCAGCTGCTGCGAGCCCCACCAGTCGGCCGACACCGGGAACGCCACCGGCACCCGCCGGCTCTCCTGTACGACGGTCGCACCCGCCGGACCGGTCTCACCCCGGCGCAGCGTCGCCGGTGCGGTCAGCTCGAGCGAGTCGACGTGCGGGCGGAACTCCACCTTCAGCCACGACCGCTCGGGCGCCGACCAGTTCCGCTCACCGGCCGCGGCCTCACGCGCCTGCGGGTCGACGCCGACCAGCGCCCAGCCGGTGAACCCACCGTCGTCCGGCGCCGACGACGGGCCCTTGCCGGAGTTGCCGGTCAGCGGCAACAGCACGCCGTCCGTCCGGGAGGCCGCGAACGTGCCCGCGTGAGCCGCCATGTACGCGGCGCCCTTACCCGTCGACGCCCGGAAGTCGGCCAGCCAGTCGACGACCATCCGCGCCTCCTTGCGATCACCCAGCTGCGAGTTCGCCGTCGGCGACGGGTCGTCGATCGGGTGGTGCGCCATCACCACCACGTTGCGGATCGACTTGTTCGCGGCGGCGTCGTCGAGTTGCGCACGCAGGTCGAGGATCTGGGCGAACCCGCCGGCCCGCAGCGACCCGAGCGACGAGTCGCGCAGGACGAACCGCGTGCCCTTGTGGTCGAACGTGCTGGTCGGCGGCCCGAACACCTTGCTCCACTCGGACAGGTCGCCCGGTCCGTAGCTCTCGTGGTTGCCCGGCACGTAGTGCACCGGCACCTTGCCCGCGACCTCCTCGTCGATGATCTGCTTGGCCAAGGCGATGTCGTTCGCGAAACCGCGGTCGACGAAGTCGCCGTTGATCACCAGGAAGTCCGGGTTCTGCGCGAGGGCCTCGCGAATCGTCCGCCGGGCCTGCTTGACGAAGTCGGAGTTCGGGTCGTCGGCGGTGAACTGCGCGTCCGACATCACCGCGAACCGCCAGCGGCCGTCCGTCGCGACCGTCCCGTCGCCGACCACCATCGGGTCGATCACCTTCGCCGGCGGCGCCATGTCCACCGGCGGCGCACCGCGCAGGGTCAGGTCGTCGACGATGATCCGGCCCGAGTACTGCCGGGTCGGCACGGTCTCGACCACGTAGATCCGCCAGAACCGCAGCGGCATCGCCAGCCCCGGCGGGATGTCCGCCTCGACGTACTTCCACCCGGTCCAGTCCACCGCCGCCGCGATGTTCAGCGTCTGCGGCGAGCCGCCGGCCGCGGTGTAGGCGTTCGCCCGCAACCACGCACCCTTGCCGTCGCCGTAGACCCACGCACCCAGCTTCTGCGGCTGACCGGGAAGCTCCAACTGCGGTGTCACCGAGAGGTACGCCGCCCGCGTCGCCGTACTGCCCGTGAGCGAGTAGTCGAGCGCGATCGCCTGCCCGCCGTCGTGACCCTCAGCGGCGGACCGCGACGCCGTCGCCGCTCCAGCCGGTACGGCGTTCGCCGCCCAGCGAGTCAGATCGTCCACCTCGTCGATCACCGTGCTGCTGAGGCCCGACGTGACACTGAGCTGCGTGGTCAGAGTGCCCACCTTCGCGGTGATCACCGTCGACACCGCTTCGTTGCTGAGGGCGTTCACGTCGAACCCGTTGCCTCGCGCAACCACATTCACGAGCGCGGCGTCGTACGTCAGCTTGACGTCGCGGGGCTCGATCCAGGTGGAGAAGCCGTCGGCGTCGTACCCGTTGATCTCGAAGAAGCCCTTGGACGACGAGTCGGACAGTGACACCTGCCGGGTCGACGGCGCCAGGCGGGTCGGTGTACCGAGGACGGTCATCGGGAACCTCCCGTTCGCGTTGCCGCGGACGGCCGTGACGATCGCGTCGCCGGCCTCCCGTCCGGTCACCACACCCTTCTGGTCGACCCGGACATTGCTGCCGGCGAACCAGTACGGCGTACCGGTCGCGGGAGCGTAAGTCTCGTCGTGGCCGGTCGCGGCCAGGACCCGGCTGAGGCCGGTGAGGACGCGGGAGCTGCGGGAGACGTCCGCATCCTGGTCCGCCTCCGCGGTGCCAGAGGCTTCGACGCGGAAACCCGTGAGCTTTCCGGAACCCTTGACCGGTAGCAGACCGAGACCGTTCGGGATCACGCGCTCGCCACCGTCGGACGGGTCGTTCACCACCTGCGGCGCGGCCTCGCCGGGCGACCGGGCCAGCATCGTCGACGAGCCGCCGCCGTCGAGGTTGAGCGCGTCGTCGGCACCGAGGCCGATCATCAGCTGGCCCATCTCCTTCAGCGACAGCCCGCGGGAGCCGGTCGCGCGACCGTCGACGGTGAGCAGCAGCATCCGGCTGCCGTCGGCGTCGAAGCCGATCGCGGTCCGCGGCGCCAGGTCGGCGTCCGGGACGTCGGCGGGCACCTGGCCGTCCTTGGCGAGCTGGTAGTTGCCGGAGATCCCGACCGCGACCTCGGCCGCGTCGGGGCGGACGCCGTACTGCACCTCGACCTTGTCGCCGGCCTCGAAGGCGTCGAGCGCGGTGGCACCGGCCTCGCGGCCGATCAGTGCCTGCTCGTTCGCGGCCAGCGGGGTGGTGCCCGGAGTGGCGGCCGACGAGACGACCACGCCGTCGCGAAGGATCACCTCGCGGACGGTCGGCAGGCCGTCGACGGTCCTGGTGCGGGCCGCGTCGCCCCACTCCGGCGTGTAGAGGCCGATGCCGCCGGTGTTGACGGCCGGCGAGTTGAGGTTGGTCAGCTCGAGCTTGGTCGCGTCGTCATCGGTCGCGCTGCCCTGGAGGAACAGCTCGGCGATCCGGCCGAGGCCGTCCTTGCCGATCACCGCGGTGTCGTTGTGACCGGCGGCCGGCGCGTTGATCAGCCGGCCGCTCTGCTCGATCCCGACGCCCAGCGGGGCGGTGGTGTCGTTGATGTCGAAGAAGTCGCCGTTCACACCGGCGATCGCGCCCTTCCGGGCCAGCTGCTGGCTGAGCGGCGTACCGCCGGAGACCTTGCCGGTGTTGACGTAGTCGACCGTCACCCCGTGCTTGTCCAGGTCGGCGGCGAGGATGTCGCCGCGGAGCCAGCCCTTCGGGTCGAGGCGCTCGAACGAGGTGTAGTTCACGCCCGGTGCGACCGGGCTGTCGTCGCGAGTGGTGAGCACCCCGTCGCCGGCGATCGCGGCATCCGGGATGCCGCCTGCCGGGGTTTGCGCCGCGGCCGGGGCGACGACGGCACCGGCCAGCAGGCCGCCCACACCGATCGCTGCGGTCAAGGGACGGATGAGCGACACAGGAGCCTCCCCAACGTGGACGGACGCGGCCATCCGACGCGGTGCGCTCTACCGCCACATGAGGCACAGGTGTACGCCGGTCAACCGACCGGTGACAAAGTAACGTCTCCAGAGGCTGACCGGAAGGTTTTCTTCTCTACTGATCCCTAGACGGTGCTGACCGGGCGGCCCGAGGTCTGCCAGGCGTGCATGCCGCCGTCGAGGTTGATCGCCTCGCGGCCGAGCTGGTTCAGGAACTGCGTCGCCATCCCGGACCGGCCGCCGACGGCGCAGACGCACAGCACCTTCTGGTCCAGCGGCACCTCGCCGACCCGCTCCTGCAGCTCACCGAGCGGAATGTGCTTCGCCCCCTCGATGTGCCCGCGATCCCACTCGTCCGGCTCCCGCACATCCAATACGAACGCCTCGTCGAGCAGGGCGTCGTCCAACTCGGCCACCACGACCGAGGGAATCTCCTGGTTCTGGAACATGCACCCGATCATCTCAGGCCCCCGGTCACCGCCGTCTCGCAGTACGGGGGGAATGCGATTGCCCGAAGCGTGGATCGCGCGTTGACACCCGGGCCGCCGATTGCGGAACCTGCTTCGAAGGAGGCGGCGTGGCACTGATTCAGGGCATCCCCGGGGAGTTCGGGCCGCAACCCTGGGGTGAGGCGACCCTGCGGACCGGCGAACTCCTGCTGCTCCGGATCACCCGCCGGCCGGCCGATGACGAGGTTCGCCTGCCCGGCCTGGCGACGACACCACTCCACGTGGTCGAGCATCACACCGGCCGCGCGCTCACCTGGCGACTCGACGGTGACGACCTGCTCGTTCGGCTGCCCGACCCCGGCGAGGCACCGGTCGTCCGTATCGCCCTGCAGGGCAAGCTGCGCATCGTCCCACCGGACACGGTCACGGCGAACGCCGACGGCGTCTGGGACCTCACTCCGACCGGGACGACGTCCCACCTGGTCGCCCGCCGCGCCGCGGACGTCGCCGTCCGGGTGTTCGCGGACAGCAAGTCGCACGTCGTCCTGGCCAACCAGACGGCTGTCGTCAACGACGCGAGCCGGACAATCGGCCCGTTCTCCCTGCCGGCCGGTTTGGTGGTCCCGCTGCAGGTGGAGGCGACCGGCGTACGGCGCATCCTGGTCGCACCGATCGGGACGGTGCTGGCGTCGATCCACCCGGCCGGCGACGGCCAGCTGTCCGTCGTGGTGACCAACTTCGGCCGGACCATTGCGCAAGGCGAGGCTGGACTGAACCTGCCCGACGAATCGCGCCACGGCTGGAGCTTCGAGGACCTCGCCCCGGGCGCGTCGATCGCCTGGCCGGTGCCGATCACCGGATCCGGGCCAACCGATGCGCCGGTACCGACCACTGAATCCGGGCCGACCGGTGGGCCGGCGGCGGAGCATGAGCTTCGGGTCCGGCTCGATGCGGGCCGGCGCTCGGCGTCGTCGCCGTACATCGTCAGCCTGCCCGTGACGGGTTGAAGACGATGTTCGACCAGATGACTACTTGAGGAGCTTGGACAGGCGGCGGTCGGCGAGCGGCTTGCCGCCTGTCTGGCAGGTGGCGCAGTACTGCAGCGAGGAGTCGTGGAAGCTGACCTCGCGGACGATGTCACCGCAGACCGGGCACTTCTGACCTTTGCGGCCGTGGACGCGGAGGCCGGACTTCTTCTCCGACTTGAGGTCCTGGACGGCGAGGCCGGCGGATCGGTCGACCGCGTCCTGGAGGGTCTCGCGCATGGCGTCGTACAGGACCTTCAGCTCGTCGTCGGACAGGTTCGACGCCGGTTTGAACGGGCTCATCTTCGCCACGTGCAGGATCTCGTCGGAGTACGCGTTGCCGATGCCGGCGATGACCGACTGGTTGCGCAGCACGCCCTTGAGCTGGACCCGGCCCTCGCGTTTCAGGATGTCGCTGAAGTCGTCCAGGGACAGCGTGAACGGGTCCGGCCCGAGCCGGACGATCCCCGGCACCTCGGCCGGGTCGCGGACGACGTACACCGCGAGCTTCTTCTGCGTGCCGGCCTCGGTCAGGTCGAATCCGGAGCCGTCGTCCAGCACTGTGCGCAACGCGATCGGGCCCTTGCCCGGCCGCACCAGCGTGGTCGACTGCTCGTCCTTCCACCGCAACCAGCCCGCCCGGGCCAGGTGGATGATCAGGTGCACGCCCTGGGCGGAGATGTCCAGGAACTTCCCGTGCCGCTGCACGTCGTCGATCAGCAACCCGACCAGCGACGAGATCGGCGGATCGTACGTCTTCAGCGCACTGATGGCCGTGATGTCGGCCCGCACGAACGCCCGCCCGACGGCACGCTCCCGCAGGAACCCCGCCAGCGACTCCACCTCCGGCAACTCAGGCACCACCCCAGTGTGCCAAACCGAGGCGACACTTGCTGCCCGTCGCGGGGGGTAAGGGTGGGAACAGGGGATTGGTGGGGTGAACCCGCAGGTGTTTGTTGGCCCGGGACGGTAGCGTCTTAGGGCAAGAGAGTAGGGAGGCCCTGATGGGGTTTGTGAAGACGTTGGTCAAGGGTGCGGTCGTCGCCAAGCTGGCGCAGGTCGCGCAGCGGGAGCTCAGCAAGCCTGAGAACCAGCGCAAGATCAAGGACGCGTTCCAGAAGGTGCAGCAGCGCCGCGGCGGCGCGCACTAATAGGCACCGGACTTCAGCCCGGCTGGTCGGATCGAACAGCCGGGCTTGAAGTGTGCGTTCAGGCGGGCTTGTGCGCCTGCAGCGTGTACGTCGCCGCCAGCCGGCGCGGGTGGTGGGTCAAGCGCCATTCGCCGCCCTCGTCCTCGGTCATCAGGCCGGGCAGGGCGTTCCAGGGCGCACTGTCGTGCTCGGCGAGTGAGTCGAAGACCAGGCCGGCCTGCTGGAGCGCGGTGATGATCTCGGCCAGGCCGTGGTTCCACTCGTGCGTGACCGTGGTGGTGAACTCGGCGTCGGTCTCGACGTACGTCCCGCCCTCGTCCCAGATGATCGGCTCGGGCGTCTCGAAGTACGGGTACTTCAGCTGCGGATACTCCGGCGCCGAGTCCAGCGCCCACAGCATCGGATGCCCCTCGCGGATGAACAACCGGCCTCCGGGCGTGAGCAGCCCGGCAACGGTCTGCGCCCAGCGTTCGATGTCCGGCAGCCAGCAGATCGCGCCGATCCCGGTGTAGACCAGGTCGTACGACGCCGCGCCGAGCACGTCGACCGCGTCGTACGCGTCCGCGTGATGGAAGTCCACCGCCAACCCGAGCCGGTCCGCGAGCAACCGCGCCTGCTCGATCGCCGGCGCGGAGAAGTCGAGCCCGCTCATCCGGGCGCCGAGCCGCGCGAGGGACACCGTGTCGGTGCCGATGTGGCACTGCAGGTGCACCGCGCGCAGCCCGGAGATGTCGCCCAGCCGCGGCAGGTCGAACCGGACCACCTCACTGAGGTACTGCGGGTCCTCGAACTGGGCCACGTGGTAGCTGGGTGACGCGACATGCGCCGGCACCCGCTCGTCCCAGTTGGCCCGATTCACATCCCGGTAGTCGGTCACGGCCCGACGATGCCACAGGTCGTCGCCGTGCGCCGAGTTACTGGAAGCCCGGCGTCCAGATCCGCGCCTTGTAGAACTGCGCACCCGACCGGGTCCGGTCCGGCGAGGCGGAGAAGCGGACCGTCTTGTTCGCCCAGTCGCGCGGGTCGGTGCCGTCGCCGCGGATCGACACCACCTCGCCGGAGGAGTGCTTCACGTACGACTTCACCCGGGTCTCCGACGAGATCTTCCGGCTCCGGAACGTGCCGCCGTCGGTGAGCAGCTCGTACACGCCCTTGGTTGCCGTCATCAACATCTTCTGCTTGTTCGTGTAGTCCGGCTGCAGGTCGTGACCGAGGTTCCCGCTGCCCAGGCTGAAGTGGTTGGCGTACTTGAGCCGGGTGTTCCGCTTGCTGCCCATCACCGCGTAGTGGCTGAACCGGTTCTTGCCGACCACCCAAAGCAGTTCGTACGTCGGGTCCCACAGCACACCGTGCGCGCCGGGGTAGTCCACCGTCTGCACCTTGGCCAGGCTGCCCAGGTTGCCGACGCTGCTCGGCGCGTACAGCGTGAGCTTGCCGTCCGAGCTCGCCACGATCACCGAGCCGTTGCCGGGCACCCGCTCGATCGCGTGCGGGTTGCCGCCCGGCGTCGCCTGCCAGGCCAGGTCGTTCTGCTCGGTGTGCTTCTCGCTGTCGATGTTGACGATGCCGGCCTTGCCGCCGGACGCGACCATCAGCGCGATCCAGCCCTGCGCCGCGGTCTCCCGGATCTTCACGTCCGACAGGTTCGACCAGGTCCGCCGCCGGGACTGAAACTCCAGTGCACGTTGGCGTCCGAGAACGCCTTGTTCTTGGGGAAGACCAGGATCTTGTTCTTGGTCTGCTCGGTGGTCGCGACGTAGTAGTTGGCCGCCGCGGCCGCCTGCGCGTCCTGCTGCCCCAGTAGCGTCACCGCCGGCGCGCCAACGGCCGCCGCG
The DNA here is from genome assembly GCA_963748245.1 of uncultured Actinomycetota bacterium. Lineage (GTDB taxonomy): Bacteria > Actinomycetota > Actinomycetes > Propionibacteriales > Kribbellaceae > Kribbella. Next base: position 737,550 of record CAVVIA010000002.1, read on the forward strand.
GCCAGCCCCTGCAGGAACGTCCTCCGATGCATCCGCACTCTCCTCTGATCGGTAACACAGCGTGGGGTACGACGACGCCGGGTGCGCGGAGGTTCCGCCGGGGTGGAGAAAAGTCCACCCCTAGGGGACGGGTCAGGACGACTGTGCCGGGTCCGGGCCGCTGGTGTGCTGGAGATCATGAGCAAGGTACTGAGCCGGAGCCGCATCCAGGACATCGATGCGTTGCGTGGATTCGCCCTGCTGGGCATCTTGGTCGTCAACATCACCTTCGTCGCCTCGGGCTTCCCGATCCACGTGGCCGACGATCCGGCGTACCAGTCGGCACTCGACCAGACGGTGCACTGGCTGTCGGCGACCTTCGTCGACATGAAGTTCTACCTGCTGTTCTCGTTCCTGTTCGGGTACAGCTTCCAGTTGCAGATCGAGGCGGCGCAGCGGGCCGGCGCCGGGTTCAAGCCGCGGATGCTGCGGCGGCTGGGTGGCCTGTTCGCGATCGGCGTACTGCACGCGATCTTCCTGATCACCGGGGACATCCTCAGCGTCTACGCGCTGATCGGCCTGATCCTGCTGGCGATGCGGCGGGTGAAGGAGCGGACGGCTCTGATCGTCGTCGGCGCGATCTACGCCTACCTGTTCGTCTCGATGGGCTCGACCGCACTCTTCATGGACACCTCGGCGTTCCTCGACCCCTCCGGCGCGGTGGCCGCGGCTCAGGAGACCACGGCCAACCTCGGCGGCTCGTTCGGCGACATCATCGGCGAACACATCAAGGCTCTGCCGCTCTACGGCCTGTCTCTGCTCACGGTCCAGGGCCCGACCACGCTCGCTGCCTTCCTGCTCGGCCTGCTGGCCGGCCGGCGTCGGCTGCTCGCGAACCTCAGCGGCAAGGAAGCAATGCTGCGGCTGATCCAGCTGGTCGGGTTCGTCATCGGCATCACCGGCGGGATGATGTATGCGTCGGGCGGCGGCAATGGCGACACCGGCGCCGTACTGGCAAGCGTGCTGACCGCGCCCTTCCTGACGGCGGCGTACGTCGCCACGCTGCTGAGGGTGATGCACTCGGTCAAGGGCCAGGACGTGCGTCGGGTGCTCGCGCCGGCCGGACAGATGGCGCTGTCCAACTACTTGGGCCAGTCGGTCGCGACGATGCTGATCTTCACCGGGATCGGGCTGGGTCTGGTCGGTCAGGTGTCGCCGCTGGAGACGATGGGGATCGCTGTTGCGATCTTCGCCGTACAGGTCGTGCTCAGTCATGTCTGGATAAGCCGGTACGGGTACGGGCCGGTGGAAGGCGTACTGCGGGCCGTCACCAACGCGACCGCGCCGACCTGGCAACGCAAGGCCTGAGACGCAGAAGACCGCCGGAGCTGTCCGGCGGTCTTCTGTACTGCGGTCGGCTCCCAGCGCCGGGTCCCGTTGACGCTGGATGCAACCGGGTCAGGCCGCGTGGCGGCCGTGGTGATTCAGGATGCGGGCCCGGCGGATGGCGTGCACGGTGCCTGCGGTCGCTGCGGGCTTGTGGTTGAAGGGCTCGGCCGCGCCACCGATGGCGAGCAGGTCGAGCTTGGTCCGGGCCAGGTCACGGTCTCCGGCAACCCAGGCGCCGTTCGGGCCGGCGGTCAGACCGGTCGAGTGACGCCTGTTGCTGAGTTCCAGAGCCGCGATCACGGCCAGCGCGAGTACTGCGAGAACAATGATTCCGGTCATGGCACCAATTGTGCTACCTGCTAGATTCCGCCACCACTGGCACTATTGACATACATACACAAATTACTGCCATACTGGTCGGCATGCTTCGGAAGATCGCTGTCGTCCTGATGGAGGACGTCGCCCTGTTCGAGTTCGGGGTGCTGGCCGAGGTGTTCGGTCTCGACCGGACCGATGACGGTGTGCCCCCGTTCGACTTCAAGGTGTGCTCGACCCGCCCGGGTGAGCCGCTGCAGACCAGCAGCCACTCCCAGGTCATCGCGCCGTACGGGCTGGAAGAGCTCGAGGACGCCGACCTGATCGGAGTGCCGGCCACCACCTGGCGGGACGAGTACGACGAGCGCATCCTCGACGCACTGCGCCGGGCCGAGGCGCGCGGCGCGATCCTGCTGACGGTCTGCTCGGGTGCGTTCGTGCTCGGCCGGGCCGGGCTGCTCGACGGCCGTGCGTGTACGACGCACTGGCGCTACGTGAAGCTGTTCAACGAGCAGTTCCCGACCGCGAAGCTGGATGCGGACGTCCTGTTCGTTGACGACGGCAACATCATCACCAGCGCCGGCACCGCGGCCGGGATCGACGCCTGCCTGCACCTGGTCCGGCGTGAGCTCGGCAGCGCGGTCGCGACCCGGATCGCCCGCCGGATGGTGGTCCCGCCGCAGCGCGACGGCGGTCAGCGGCAGTACGTCGACGTACCGGTGCCGGAGTCGTCCGGCGAGAGCCTGCAGCCGGTGCTCGACTGGATGGTCGACAATCTGACCATCGAGCACACCGTTCCGGCGCTGGCCCGGCGGGCGCAGATGTCGGAGCGGACGTTCGCCCGGCGGTTCGTCGCGGAGACCGGGACGACACCGCTGAAATGGGTCACTACGCAACGGGTTCTGCGGGCCCGGACGCTGCTCGAGCAGACCCGGATGGGGATCGAGCAGATCGCGGCCGAGTCGGGATTCGGGACGGCGGCGTTGCTGCGACACCACTTCCGTAGGGTGGTGGGCGTGCCACCACAGGACTACCGCCGCACCTTCCGGACCGCCAGTTGATGGTCGACTACCGGAACGCCGTCGCGGCCGATGCCGACGACGTGATGAAGTTCTGGGCCACCGCCGCCGAGGATTCACACCGCCCGCCGGACTCGGCCGACGCCGTACTGCGTCTGATCGAGCGCGACCCGGCCGCCCTGATCCTTGCCGTCGACAACGACATCGTCGTCGGCTCGATCGTCGTCGGCTGGGACGGCTGGCGCTGCCACCTCTATCGCCTGGCCGTCGCCCCCACCCACCGCCGCCAAGGCATCGCCCGCAAGCTCGTCGCCCTGGCCGAGGACCGCTTCGCGACGTACGGCGGGGCCCGGGCCGACGCCATGGTCCTCGACGACAACACCCAGGCCCACCGCATCTGGACCGCCGCCGGCTACACCGCTCAACCCGAGTGGTCCCGCTGGGTCAAGCCGCTCTGAGCCCACCGATCGCCCGCCTCGAGCGGCGTGACGCTGCCCACACGATTTGCGGTGCCCCCCTCGGGTCCCCCTAGGATCCTTCGAAGTGTCACAGGGGGGTAACGGCCGAAGAGATCGGCCCGAGCCGAGAGATGTTGGAGCAACTGTGGCAACGCCTGTCCCGCTTCGGGCCAGCACTTCACGCCGTCTGAGCTGGGACGTCGTCCGCGTCCTCGCAGTCCTCGCAGTGGTGTTCTGCCACACGACGTACCAGGGCCCGGCGCTCCACCCCGAGCTCGGCGCGCCACTGGGCAGGTATCCGTTCCAGGTCGGCGCCAGCATCCTGCTGGTGATCAGTGCGTACTTCATCTGCGTGACGATCCGGAAGGCATCCACGTCACAGTGGCTGTGGCAGCGCGTCTGCCGGGTGCTCCCGCCGTACCTGGCCGCCGTGCTGTTCACCTACACGGTCCTGATCGCCTTCGGACCGGACAACTGGAACCTCCCCACCCAGCACGATCTCTGGGGCAACCTGACGCTGGCGAGCGCCTTCGACCCGACCGTGAACCTCATCGACGGTTCCTACTGGACGCTGCCGCTGCAACTGATGGCCTTCGCCGCCGCGGCCCTACTCTGGCCGCGTGGGATGGGCGCCGGCCGGCGAATCACCGCACTGCTGTGGATCATGACCCTGGGGCCGGTGGTGCTGGACTGGCATGACCGGATCCTGCACAGCCCGTTCTGGGTCCAGCAGGCGTGGAACGGTCTCGGACTGCATCGCCTGCAACTGTTCGCCATCGGCATCGCGATCTGGCTCTTCGCACAGCGCCGGATCGGCGTACTGCACCTGGGCGCCCTGCTTGTCGCGACCGTCTTCGCCCAGCACGCGCACACCGCGGACCTGCCGTCGTCGTTGGGTATCGGGGTCCTGCTGGTGGTCGTCGCGTTGGCTGCCCGCGGTCCGGACTGGACGGTATTCGCCCGGATCCGCAGGCCGATTCAGTTCCTGGCCCGGATCTCGTTCGGCATCTACCTCCTCAACCAGGAGGTCGGGTATCTGATCGCGTACCACCTGATGGCGCTGGGAGCGGGGCGACTCGAGCAGATCGCCGGAGCGGTGGCCGGGGTGATCGTGCTGGCCTGGCTGTTGACGAAGTACGTCGAACAGCCGGTGTACCGGGTGCTCGCAGCCACTCGCGTTCAGCCTGTGTACCGGGTGCTCGCGGCCATTCGCGTTCAGCCGGTGCGACGGTTGGGCTTCCGCGCCCTGGCCTGGCTGAGTACTTGACATCGGATACCCACCGTCTAATACTCGATTTCGAGTATTAGAGATCGAGGAGGGTGTCATGGCGCGACGGAAGGTCAGCAATCCGCTCGCGTTCGCCGTCCTGGGGAGCCTGGGCGAGCGGCCGATGCACCCCTACGAGATCTCGACCGTCCTCCGCGCCCGCGGCAAGGACCAGAGCATCAAGCTCAACTACGGCTCGCTCTACTCCGTCGTCGCGGCGCTGGAGAAGAACGGGTTCATCGAGGCGCGCGAGACCATCCGCGAGGGCAACCGGCCCGAGCGCACGGTCTACCAGGTCACCGAGGCCGGCCAGCGGGAGTTCGCCGACTGGCTGACCGAGCTGATCGGCACACCGACCCGCGAGTTCCACCCGCTCGAGGCCGGCCTCGCCTATCTCCCCGGCCTCCCGCCCGACCGGGTGGTCGAGCTCCTGGAGCAGCGGCTCAAGGCGGTCGACACGGAGATCGAGCAACTCAACGCCGCGCACGACCAGATGGCCTCGCTGGAGTTCCCGCGCATCTTCTGGGTCGAGTCGGAGTTCCGGCTGGAGTTGCTCAAGGCCGAGTCGACGTACGTCCATCACCTCGCCGAGCAGATCCGGACCGGCGCGCTGAGCGGCTCCTCGTTCTGGCGCCAGGCCTGGAAGCGCTACGAGGAGGAGGGCATCACCCCGGCCGACCAACTGAAGGACCCGGTCAAGTACTTCGGGACGGAGTTCGCCTGGATGCGGGCGATTCCCCCGGAGGCCACCTAGAAAGAGACGGCCCCCGACCCAGGTGCGGCAACACCAGAGGTCGAGGGCCGCAGTTCCTCGAGTCGGTCCGAAGACCTGGCACCCAAGGCGCAACCATCAGGATAGCCAGCAGCGGACCGGCTCCCGTCACCACAAGGGAGTCACCACATCATGGCTACGCCTGCGCTCGAAGCGGTCGACCTGGTCAAGACGTACCCGGCCGGCCGCAAGAAGCCACCGCTCCGCGCGCTCGACGGTCTCACCTTCAGCGTTCCGGAGGGCGTCGTACTGGGTCTGCTCGGCCCGAACGGCGCCGGCAAGTCCACCACCGTCAAGATCCTCACCACCCTCTCCCGCGCCGACTCCGGCACGGCCCGGGTCGCCGGGTACGACGTCAACCGGTCGCAGGACCAGGTACGACGGGCCATCGGCTACGTACCGCAGAAGTCCAGCTCCGACCCGCAGGCCACCGGCGTCGAGAACCTCGTCCTGAGCGGCCGGATCTACGGCCTGAGCCGGTCGGAGGCAGTACGACGTGCGGCCGAACTGCTCGAGCGGTTCGACCTGACCGAGGCAGGCGGCCGCCAGGTCAAGACCTACTCCGGCGGGATGCAGCGCAAGCTCGACGTCGCGCTCGGCCTGGTCCATCGGCCGCAGGTGCTGTTCCTCGACGAGCCGACAACCGGCCTCGATCCGGAGGCGCGGGCCGAGCTGTGGAACGAGGTCGGCAGGCTGTCCGATCACGAGGGTCTGACCGTGCTGCTCACCACGCACTACCTGGAAGAGGCTGATCGGCTCGCCGATCAGCTGGCCATCGTCGACCACGGCAAGGTCGTTGCCGAGGGCACCCCGGAGGCGTTGAAGGCCGAGCTGCGCGGCGACTCGGTACACGTCGAACTCGTCGCTCCGGACACCGACGGAGATGTCCGGGGCTTGTTGAGCGCGCTGCCGGGTATCGGCGAGATCGTTGTCGAGGGCAACACGTTGCGGGCCCGGGTCGACCACGGTGCGACCGCGGTTCCCGCCGTACTGGGAACCCTTGAGGACAAGGCGATTCCGGTGACCGCGGTGACTGTCTCGCGGCCGTCGCTGGACGATGTGTACCTGCGATACACCGGGCGGTCGTTCCGTGAGGCCTCGTCCGAAGGGGAGGCGGCGTGATGAGCACGGTGGCTGTCGCGCAGCGTCGTACCGGGTTCGTCGGGCACACTCGGTTCGTCACGGGACGCTGGCTGCGGGCGCAGTACCGGCAACCGGCGCTGATCGCGTTCACGTTGATCCAGCCGGCGATCTGGCTGCTGCTGTTCGGGCAGTTGTTCAAGGGCGTCGTGAACATCCCGGGCTTCGGCGACTCGTCGTACATCGCCTTCCTCACACCGGGCATCGTGATGATGACGGCGCTGATGAACAGCGGCTGGAGCGGTACGACGTTCATCGCGGACATGGAACGCGGTGTGATGGACCGCATGCTCGCGTCGCCGGTCAGCCGCGGCGGACTGATGGCCGGGCAGCTGATCAGCAACGCGACGACGACGCTGATCCAGACCCTCCTGGTGTTCGCGATCGGCATGGCCGCGGGCGCCAGGTTCGACGGTGGGGGCGCGGGCTACGCGGTCACGGTCGCGGCTTCCATGCTCGTCGGCACGGCGTTCGGTTCGCTGTCGAACGCGGTCGCCCTGCTGACCCGCCAACAGGAAGCTCTGATCGGCATCTCGCAGTTCGTCTCGCTCCCGCTGACGTTCATGTCGTCGATCATGATCGACCTCGCCGTGGCACCCCACTGGGTCGCCGTCGCGGCTCGCTACAACCCGGTCGACTGGGCCGTCATCGCCGCCCGGGAGGCCCTCTCCGCCGACCCGGACTGGTCCTCGGTCGCCCGGCATTCCCTCTGCCTGCTGGCCTTCACCCTGTTGGTGGCCTGGCTCTCCACTCGAGCCTTCCGCACCTACCAACGCTCCGTCTGACTTCGTGCCAACGATCCGTCTGACTTCGTGGCAGCGGCGCCGGCTGAGCGACAGGCTCAGCCGGCCAGGGCCTCGGCGTACCAGGGCTTGATGATGTTGTCGATGATGGCCAGGCGTTCGTCGAAGGGCAGGAACGCGGACTTCATCGCGTTGATGGCGAACCACCGGAAGTCCGCCAGGTTGTAGTCGAACGCCTCGGCGAGCAGGGTCAGTTCGCGGCTCATCGACGTACCGCTCATCAACCGGTTGTCGGTGTTGACCGTGACCCGGAAACGAAGCTTGGCGAGCAGGCCGATCGGGTGGTCGGTGATCGACTCCGCCGCACCCGTTTGCAGGTTGGAACTCGGGCACATCTCCAGCGGAATCCGCCGATCCCGCACGTACGCCGCCAGCAGTCCGAGCTCTGCCTTCTCGCCGGCTTCGTCGAACGTGATGTCGTCGATGATCCGTACGCCGTGACCGAGCCGGTCCGCGCCGCACCACTGGATCGCCTGCCAGATCGACGGCAACCCGAACGCCTCGCCGGCATGGATGGTGAAGTGGGCGTTCTCCCGCTGCAGATACTCGAACGCATCCAGGTGCCGGGTGGGCGGGTACCCCGCCTCCGCGCCGGCGATGTCGAACCCGACCACGCCGGCATCGCGGTACGCCACCGCGAGCTGCGCTATCTCCATCGACCGCGCCTTGTGCCGCATCGCGGTCAGCAGCTGCCGGGCGACGATCGGACGCTCCGCGTTCGCCATCCCGTGCTCGAACCCCGCGCGAACCGCGTCCACCACCTGCTCCAGCGTCAACCCGGCCGTCAGGTGCTGCTCGGGCGCGTACCGCACCTCCGCGTACACGACTCCGTCCGCGGCCAGATCCTGCACACACTCACTGGCCACCCGCGTGATCGCCTCAGCGTTCTGCATCACCGCAACCGTGTGATCGAACGTCTCCAGATACCGCTCCAGCGACCCCGAATCCGCCGACTCCACAAACCAGGCCCCCAACTCCCCGGCGTCGTCGTGGGGCAACACATGCCCGATCTCCCGAGCCAGGTCCACCACCGTCCCCGGCCGAAGCCCCCCATCCAAATGGTCATGAAGCAAAACCTTCGGCGCCGCCACCAGCTGCTCGGGAGTGATCATCCCCCCATCCTGACAGCCACCCCAACGATCTGCCCCGATCTGCCCCGCGATGCCCCGCAAAGGCCTTCGGCGATCGGGGTGTCGCCACGAAAGCCTTGACCTATGAACGACAAGACACCGCGCTTCGAGAGCGCCCCGGCCCGATCGTCCCTTCCCGACTGGTACCCGAAGCTCCTGGACAGTGTGTCCGCACACATCGCAACCGGCCATCGGCGTGCGGTCACAGCAGCCAATCAGGAGATGCTGGTGAGCTACTGGTCGATCGGGGAGGAGATCCTCAGCCGACAGCACGAGGACGGGTGGGGCAGCAAGGTCGTCGACCGGCTCTCCACCGACCTCAAGACCCGCTTCCCCGGCGCAACCGGCTACTCGCCGCGCAACCTCAAATACATGCGAGCCTTCGCGGCCGCCTGGCCGGATCCGTCATTTGTGCAACGCAGCGTTGCACAATTGCCCTGGCGGCATCATGTCGCTCTCCTGGAGAAGCTCGACAACCCTGAGCTGCGGCTCTGGTACGCCGCCGCCGCAGTCGAGCGCGGTTGGAGCCGCGACATCCTCGCGCTGCAGATCGAAGGCCGGTTTCACGAGCGCTCCGGCAAGGCGGTGACCAACTTCGCCACGCGCGATGCCGCCGGAACAATCCGACCTCGCCCAGCAGGCGACACGTGATCCGTACCTGTTCGACTTCATCGGTACGACGGAGGGCTGGCGGGAGCGGGAGGTCGAGGAGAAGCTGGTCGAGCACGTCGGGAAGTTCCTGCTCGAGCTCGGCCAGGGGTTCGCGTTCATCGGGCGGCAGGTCCGTCTCGAGTTGGACGGCGACGAGTTCTTCTGCGACCTGCTCTTCTACCACCTCGAGCTTCGGTGCTACGTCGTCATCGAACTGAAGGCGGTGAAGTTCGACGCCTCGTTCCTGGGCCAGCTCGGTCTCTACATGGCGGTGGTCGACGACGTACTCGCGAAGGACGGCGACAACCCGACCATCGGACTGCTGCTCTGCCGGAACAAGAAGGAAGTCGTCGCCGAGTACGCGCTGCGGGGTTTCAAGGCGCCGATCGGCGTGGCGGAGTGGACGACGGCGATCAACAACTCGCTGCCTGAGGAGTTTCAGTCGGCGTTGCCCAGCGTTGCCGTGTTGGAGGCCGAGTTGACCTCCGCGACGGACGAATGATGGGCGGGACGGAGTGGGATCAGGCGGGGTGGATTTTGAAGACGGGGACGCCGGGGGCTATGTGGTGGAGGGTTTCTTCGGGGGAGTTCTTGGTGACGTCGCCGCTGAAGAAGGTGCCTACCTCCCAGGACCACTTCTTGAGGTAGAGGCGGAGGACTTCGGTCTTGTCGGGGTCGGCTACCTCTTCGGCGTGGAAGGTTTCGACGGTGCGGCCCAGTTGGAGGCGGGCTTCGGGGGTTGCGCGGAGGTTGCGGACCCACTGGGTGTGGCCGCGGGGGGCGACCAGGTAGCGCTGGCCGTCGAGGACCAGGAGGTTGACGGGGGTGCTGCGCCATTCGCCGGTCTTGCGGCCGCGGACGGAGAGGACCCGGCTGCCCATCAGGCTGATGCCGAGCTTGGTCAGGCGGGCGACGATCCGGTTGAAGACCCGCATGCTGCCTTCGGCGGCGGTGATCACGCGCTTGCTGTCGTAGGTCTGCTTGTACTCCGGCATCGTCGTACCCTTCATCGTTTGCGAGAGCGGTGCTCTCTGTTGTGATCAGTGAACACGGGAGCAGTGCTCACTGTCAAGAGCACTGCTCTCGATTTTGTGGCAGACTGCTTCCATGAACGCCGGACGCACCGCACGTGAGAGAGCCCGGGCCGAGCTGACCGACCAGATCAAGATGGCCGCCCGGCGACAGCTCGCGATCGAGGGAGCCGAGCGGCTGTCGCTGCGGGCGATCTCCCGGGAGCTGGGCATGGTGTCGTCGGCGCTCTACCGGTACTTCCCGAGCCGGGACGACCTGCTGACCGCGCTGATCATCGACGCGTACGACGCTCTCGGAGAGGCTGCGGAGTCGACAGCCGCCGCCAAGGAGGACGCGCATCCGTCGGACATCTGGCTGGCCGTGTGTCTCGCCGTACGGGAGTGGGCCCGGGCACATCCGCACGAGTACGCCCTGATCTACGGGTCGCCGGTCACTGGGTACAAGGCGCCGCAGACGACCGTGCAGCCCGCGAGCCGGGTACCGATCCTCATGCTGGGGATCGTCGCTCGAGCCAACACCCTGGGATGGCTCGCACGGCTGGACAACGCGCCTGAGCCCACCGGCCGGCTGGCCGAGCAGGTCGACGTACTGGCGGAGCTGGCGATCGGCGTACCGCGGCGGGTGTTGCTGCGGGTGGCGATCGTGTGGACGCAACTGTTCGGGATGATCAGCTTCGAACTCTTCGGCCAACTCGTCGGCACGATGGACCCCGCCGACGACTTCTTCGCCGAAGCCTCCAAGCAGATGGCCGAGTTCATCGGCCTCCGCTGAGCAAGGCCGGCGGGTTAGGTGAAGGGTTTGGGGAGGGGGAGGGTCAGGGCGTGTTCTACGCGGTCGACGTAGGTATCGCGGGGGATCGAGATGGCGCCGAGCGTGGCCAGGTGGTCGGTGACCCATTGGATGTCGAGGACGCGTTCGGCGGCGTACTCGTCGTCGAGTAGCTCGATCAGGCCCGCGACCGCCGCCTTCGAGCCGTCCGTCTTGTGGTGGAACATCGATTCGCCGGCGAACAGTCCGCCGATCGCGACGCCGTACAGGCCGCCCGCGAGTTCGTCGCCGTCCCACGCTTCGACGGAGTGGACCCAGCCGAGCCGGTGCAGTTCGGTGTACGACGCGATGATGCCCCGGTCGATCCAGGAGCCGGGACGACGCGGGTCGGCGCACGCGCGGATGACATCGTCGAAGGCGGTGTTCACGCGGATCTCGAACTTGCTCCGCGCCCGCCGCATCGACCGCGACGGGCGGTACCCGGCGACCTCGATGACGCCGCGGTCGACCGGCGACCACCAGAGCAGCGAGCCGCGATGGTCGGGCATCGGGAAGAGCCCACGCCGGTACGCCGCCAGGATCGTGCCCGGCTGCAGATCCGCCCCACCCGCAACGATGTCACTCGCTCCGGCAACCGCCACCGGCGGAAAGTCCCACACAGAAGCAGCTGGCTCGACAGGCACACCACCATCCTGGACCACGCCCGTTCACGCGGTACGACGGCCCGCCCGACTTCCGCCGTACACACAACCGCGCATGCGTCACCCGGTCTGCTCCAGTGAGCTCGTAGTCACCGCGGGTCAGCGTCGGCGGTGTGGGTCCGGGGACACCAGGGGTTTCTCCCGAGTGGCGGCGTTCCCGGGGCCACGTAGAGTTGAAGCACGCCCAGCTCCTACGCCGGGGAGGGCGGGAAGGAGCACCGTGGCCGGAGTAGTCAGGTTCGTCGCGAGCAGTCTCGCGCCCGCCGCGCAACGATTCGCCCCGCAGGCCGCGGCGGGTGTACTGCGTCAGGTTCTCGAGATCGCGATCGACGGATACCAACGATTCCCCGGCGCCGAGCAGGTGGCCGAGGCGAAGCTGGCCAGGTCGTCCGGCGACGCGCAGTTGGCGATCGACGCGGTGATCGACCAGCACATCCGGCTGGCCGGCCTCCAGGGGTTCGCCACCAGCATCGGCGGACTCGTCACGCTCCCGGTCGCGCTGCCCGCCAACCTGACCGGCCTCGCGATCGTCCAGGCGCGGATGGTCGCCGCGATCGCGCACCTGCGCGGGTACGACCTGGACGATCCGCGCGTCCGCACCGCCGTGATCACGTGCTTGCTCGGCGAGGACGGTGTGACCGATCGACTGAAGAAGTCGAGCCTGCCGACGTCGCCGCTCGCGATCGCGACCGCGCCGGTCTTCGACCCGGAGCTGGACCGGCAGGTCTCCGGCGAGGTGGTCGGGGAGCTGATCGCGCGGATCAGCGGGAAGCGGATGGCCCTGACCGTCACCCGTCGCGTGCCGTTCCTCGGCGGCGCGGTCGGCGCCGGCGTCGACGGCTGGGCGACGTACCGGGTCGGTGAGTACGCCGACAAGAGCCTGATCCGCCGCATCCGCCGCCCCATCGAGCCCTGAGGTTCAGGTGTAGCTGCGGTTCGAGAGCTGACCGGGGTTGGCGAGAACTGTCGGTGGCGGCGATCAGGATGGGTGGGTGAATGATCGCCGGGGTGAGCTCGGGGAGTTCCTGAAGGCGCGTCGCGCCCGCGTGGCCCCCGAGGAAGTCGGTCTGCCCGCCGGCGGACGACGCCGTACGCCGGGACTGCGCCGTGAGGAGCTCGCCCAGCTGGCGGGGGTCGGCGTCACTTGGTACACCTGGCTCGAGCAAGGCCGGCCGATCAACGTCAGCGGCCAGGTGCTCGACGCCGTCGCGACCACCCTGCGGCTCAGCTCGATCGAGCGCGAACACCTGTACCGGCTGGCCGAGGCGACCCCGGCGCGCCCACCCCGCGCGAGCGTCTGCGCGAACGAGGCCGTCTTCACCGAGATCCTCACCGCGCTCGATCCACTGCCGGCGGTGATCACGAACACCAGGTTCGACATCGTCCAGCCGAATCAGGCGTTCAGCGACCTCTTCCACGACTGGCACACGCTGCCGTGCATCCACAAGAACCTGCTCTGGTGCCTCGTCACCGAGCCACGCGCCCGCCAGCAGCTGCTCAACTACGACGAGGAAGTGCCGTACCTGGTCGCACGATTGCGATCTGCGTACGGCGAACACGTCGGCGACCCCGACTGGGAAACGGACCTCGAGCGACTGCGCAAACTCAGCCCCGAGTTCACCCACCTCTGGTCCCGCCACGAAGTCGCCGCCTGCACCCCGCGGCCCCGCCACATCCGCCACGCCACGGCCGGCGACCTCCACTTCACCGTGACCGAACTGGCCGTCCCGGCCCACCCCGAGCTCGTCCTCTTCATCGAAACCCCCGCCACCCAGGAGACGCGAGACCGCCTCCCCCTCACCCGCCGCGCCCTCGACCGCACCGGGGCCTGACCACCACGACCGAGCCGGCGAAGGCTCAGGGTTTGGGCTGGTCGTCCGGAGGTTCGGCGAGAGCCGCGATGACACGGCGTTCGTCGTCGTCGGTCCAGGTGGTGCGCAGGATCTCCGGGTCCAGGGATCTGAGTTGGTCGATGGCCTGGTCGCCGTGGACCACGTTCCTGATCACCAGCAGCAGCGCCGCGTGGTCGGGTTTCAGCGTTGCTCGGAGGTCGCGGATGAACTTGGCGTTGAGGATGCCGGCCGAGAGCCTGCCGCCGGCCGCGCCCGCCGCGGCGCCGACCGCGGCCGCGAGCAGCGGCGCGAGAAGCATCAACCCGATCAGGCCGCCGGTGGCCGCGCCGGCGACGGCTCCGGCGGTCGTCAGCCGGAGGGGCTGGGTGAGCTCGATCTCGCCGTCGTCGCGACGGTAGGCCACCGCGGCACCGCTGAGTTCGAGCGCACCTTGGGATTCCAGTTCGGTGATACGACGGAGTGCCTCTGCAGCCAGGTCACGGCTCGGGAATCCGAGGACGATCAGGTCAGTCATGAATCCGCTCCCTTCGGCAAGCGGGTGACGCGGTAGTCGTTGATGGGGCGGTAGCGGTCGTACAGCATCGTCAGGATGCTGAAGAGGAAGATGAAGAACAGCGTGTCGCCCAGGGCCAGGTCGCCGCGGCCACGGCCCAGGAGCAGGTCGGCGACGAAGACCAGTACGACGTTCGTCGCGAAGACGACGGCGAACGACACGGTCGCCGAGTCCCACGACTGACCGCGCCGGGCCGACCAGACGCCGATCGCGGAGTTGATGACCGCGTAGACGGCGATGCCGACGAAGATCTGGAGACTGCTCGCGTCGACTCCCGGTAGCACGTTGCCGTAGATCACGCTGATCAGCCCGATCAGGAAGATCTTCTCGATCGCGGTCGAGTCGAAGACCTTCCGATGCGCGGCCTGGAACGCCGCCCGCTCATGGGCCTCGTCGATCGCCACCGGCAGCGGGTCGGCCTCGAGCTTCCAGGCCCAGTCGGGCTGCGGCAACCGCGGGCGTACGACGAGCAGCAGAACCGCCAGCAGCACGAGTGCGACGACCACCAGCAACGGCCCGAACCAGGTCGTGTCAGCGATCAGGTCGGTGACGTCGAGTTGGGCGATGTGGATCCAGTACTCCTGGGGCAGCTTGATGAAGATCCAGATGGCGCCGGCGACGACGGCCCAGAACTTGAAGCCGTAGCGCGCCGGGTTCCAGCGGGTCCGGATCGCCTCGTAGGCGATGAAGAAGTACTCGAACGTGTTCGGGAACAGCAGTAGCAGGAACCGCAGTCCGGTCAGCTCGAACGCCACTACGCCGACCTGCCGGAAGAAGAACAGGAACCGGCTGATCCGGACCGCCGACTGGCTGGTCCAGTTACGCAGGCTCGCCAGGTAGGCCACGGACAGGTAGAACACGTCCATCGCCTTGTCGTAGCTCTGGTAGTTCGGCGGGTCGTACCCGAACGCCTGGAAGATCGACTGGTCGACACCGTCGAGCACCAGGCAGGCCAGGATCGCGGGCAGCGGGAACCTCGGAATGAGCAGCGGCAGGGCGAACCGCGCCAGGACCACGCTCCAGAACACGACCTCGACGCTCATCACACCCCCGGCCAAGTCCTCCGACGGTAGCCGACCAACCCCACCCCTGCCGACATTTCATGACGAATCGCCGGTCAATCGATGCACCCGGCACCCAATCACCCCAGCGCCGGTCGGGGCGGGGTGGGTCAGGGGGCGAGGGCCTGGACTGTTCGGCTGGGGGAGGGTTTGCCGAGTTGGTGGGACATCCAGGTGCTGGTGGTGACCAGCTTCTCCAGGTCTATGCCTGTTTGGATGCCCAGGCCGTCGAGTTGCCAGAGGAGGTCTTCGGTGGCGAGGTTGCCGGTGGCGCTCTCGGCGTACGGGCAGCCGCCGAGGCCGCCGGCTGAGCTGTCGACTGTGGTGACGCCTTCGCGGAGGGCGGTGAGGGTGTTGGCGAGCGCCTGACCGTAAGTGTCGTGGAAGTGGACGGCCAGCTTGTCCACACCCACTCCGGCTTCGCCGAACGCGGCGATCAACGCGGTCACCTGGCCGGGAGTCGCGACCCCGATCGTGTCGCCGAGGGAGAGTTCGTGGCAGCCGAGGTCGATCAGCCGCGCGCCGACCTTGACCACCTGGTCGATCGGTACGTCGCCCTCCCACGGGTCGCCGTAACACATCGAGACATACCCGCGCACCGTCAGCCCCTCGCCCAGCGCCCGCTGGACCGTCGGGGTGAACATCGCGAACTGCTCGTCCAGCGTCGAGTTCAGGTTCTTCGCGGCGAACGTCTCGGTCGCGCTGGCGAAGATCGCGATCTCACGGACGTTCGCGGCCAGGGCGCGGTCGAGGCCGCGTTCGTTCGGGACCAGGACCGGCGCGCGTACGGCGTCCGGCAGGTCGAGCACAGCGAGCAACTCAGCGGCGTCGGCGAGCTGCGGCACCCACTTCGGGTGGACGAAACTCGTCGTCTCGACCGTCGTCACCCCGGCATCGACCAGCCGGTGGATGAACTCCGCCTTGACCGCGACGTCGACGATCGCCGACTCGTTCTGCAACCCGTCGCGCGGACCGACCTCGTAGATCGTGACCCGCTCGGGCAGCCCGTCGGTCCTCACCAGTTGCGGCTTCCGCATGTGTGTCGCCTCCGTCGCGTCCGTGGTCGAGCCTGGGCAGGGGTCTCCTCCACAATGGCTCGTGATGACAACTCTGGCTGACATTCTGCGCGGGATCGAACGCGGGGTCTTCCCCGCCCCGGACCTCGGCATCACCGTCGTACCGGCGCCGTCCCCGCGCGAGGCGTGCGTGGTCGCCTTCACCGGGCACATCGTGATCGCCGCGGACGTCGACCCGGCCTGGGTCGCCGATCGCATACCGCCGGGCGACCTCGCCGCGCCGACGAACCCGCCGTTCCTCTCGGCGCTGGAGGAAGTCACCGGCCGACGGGTGAACGCGATCGACGCGATGCTGCTCGCGCCGGCTCTGACCGATCCGGGCGAACGCACCGCGGCAACCGCCGGCCTCACCGAACTCACCGACCACGACCACCCACGCGTCGAGCGGGCGTGGCGGTATCGCGACGAGGTCCGGGTGTACGTCGACGAGTACGGCGGCCTGGTGCTCACCGGACGAGGGTTGGCGGACCGCATCGAGTGCGCGAT
The DNA here is from genome assembly GCA_963748245.1 of uncultured Actinomycetota bacterium. GTDB lineage: Bacteria > Actinomycetota > Actinomycetes > Propionibacteriales > Kribbellaceae > Kribbella. Next base: position 754,003 of record CAVVIA010000002.1, read on the forward strand.
CGAGGTGCCCGACGACTCCCGGGGCAAGGGCCACGGCCGCCGGCTCGCCCGGGCCGCCCGCGCGCTGATCCCGTCGGACGCGCACATCTGGGCACAGATCACGCCCGGCAACGCCGCGTCCTTCCGCACCTTCCTGGCCGCCGGCTACAAACCCGTCGGCTCCGAAGCCCTCCTGGTCGACTAGCCCGTCCGTACGCCGCCCGGCGCACCATTGAACGCGGTCGCGATCCACCGAGCGCGGCCGCGATCGATCGTTGCCAGGGGCATCCATTCTCGTCCCGAGGAGAATCCACAACTGTGGACAACCTGGGGACAGTTGCCCGCGGCCCCTTCAGGCCCCGTTCATCCTGGTGTCACCAGAGGTTTCAGGACCTGCGGTGGTAGGTGTGGGCCTCGTTGGCGTAGAGGTTGCCCCGGTAGAGACCGTGGATGATCTCGGCTTCGTAGCCGTCGAGTTCGGGCATACCGAGTTCGCGGGCGATCTCGAGCTCGGCGTGGGCGTCGTACGGGATGCGGACGAACTGGATCGAGAACGGTGCCGGGTCGGGTGAGTCCGGAACACCTTCGAGGATCACGTACACCGGGGTCGGGTCGTCCAGGCTGTTGCCGACCGAGCCGATGTTGAACAGGGTGCGGCCGAGGTCGACCTCGTAGAACGGGTCGTGGGTGTCGGCGTACCCGACCACGGTCGGGATCGGGCCGTCACCGGTGGCCTCGGTGTTGGCGAACAGCTCGACGTACTCGGCCTCGTCGTGGTCGAACCGCACGCGCCGGTGCACACTCGTCGACGACGCGTGGAACAGGCGGATCTGCCGGCCGCTGAACAGGAAGTCGTGGCAGAACGGGAGCTCGCGCAGCCAGGTCCACTGGTCCTCGCGCAGCTCCTTCTTCCACCAGCGCAGCGCTTCGGTGTCGTACTCGCGGTCCGGGTCCGGCAGGGAGTCGTCCCAGTTGCCGAGGATGTTCACCTCGCACAACTCCCGGCACCGATCCACCACCTCCTGACCGCGCGGCCCTTTCCCGACGTAGTCGCCGAGGTTGAAGATCCGCTCGATCCCACGCCTCTCGATATCCGCCAGCACCGCCTCGAGCGCGGTCAGGTTGCCGTGAACATCCGAAATCAACGCGATCCGCTCCAGCCCCATAGCCGCCATGCTTTCATCCTGTCCCACCCCACCGACAACGCTTTTCACCGCGCCCCAACCCTTCAGGACTACCGACTGCCGCTCGGCCCGGCTGGTTCCGGGATACGTTCCTGACCAGCGGAGCTCGAGGTGGCTTGAGACCTTGCCGGACGTGCCCGGGAACCACCGCGAGCCATCGGCCCGAACGACGAGGTCGGGGTGATGGACCCGCCTCCTGATTCCCCTGCCGAGTGAGCCGCGGCCCCGGCAACCCCACCCGCGACCTTCCGGGCTCCGTTGACCGCTGCCCCCGCGGCGACGAGGCCCGCGCTCGCGACAGCCCCGACCCCGACGGCGCCCGAGGCGCCACCTCCGCCCGACGCAGACCGCCGCCGGACGATCCGCCGCCGGAGCCCGAGCCGCGGGATCCAAGGCCCAGGGCCGAGCGGCCGACGTTGACCGCACCGGTCGCCATACCACCCGGATCCGCGACCGAACTGCCCATCCCGGCGCTCCCGCCGGCGACCGCGGCGGTCACCGGAACCATGAACCGAAGCAGCGCCGGCAGAGCGAAGATCGCGAGGAACAGCATCATCAGACCGGTCGTGGTCTGAACGAAGCTGTTGGTGGACTGACCGACTCCCAGCTCGTTCATCTTGATCGCCGCCGCGTAGATGAGGGCGGCGGCCGGCTTGTACGCGATGAATGCCAGCGCCCAGCCGCAGTACTTCTTGAACCAGGTCTTGCCCATCTCGGTGTTGGTCGCCGCGGCGGCGAGCGGGAACGTTCCGGCCAGCAGGATCAGCATCGCCGAACGGATCACCATCAGGACGACCTGGATCAGCGCCGCCATGATCACCGCAACCCCCGCGAACATCATGATGAGACTCGCAACATGGTCGCCGGACGCCATCCCGAGGCTTCCCTGCATCACCAGGTCACCGAGCGCCGCGGACAAGGTCTCGTCGTCCGGATGCGCCGCTCGCACGATGTGCAGCGACAACTCGTCCGACCATTCGACCAGCAGCTGCATGGTCGCCGTACCTGCCGCGCTCGCGGCGACGAACACCAGCATCGCCTTGAGCAGATCCTGCAGCGGTTGGGCGCGCTGCTCCCACGCGAGTCGCATGCCCGCGATCAGTACGGCGATGGTGAAGACGACTCCGGAGATCCACAGGACGTTGCTCTGCAGGAACTCCACCATGTCGCTGTTCTGCCGGGCGGATCCGCCGGCGTCGACCACGAGCGTCGGGCTGGGCTCCTTGATCCAGTACGTCGCGATGGCGTTGATCCCCTCCATCGCGGCCTGACCGATGCTCGCGCTCACCTCCTTGAGGGCGTTCGTGGCCACGGCATCGAAGCCGTCGGTGATGTGGCAGGCGACATCTGTAGGTCCACACATCAGACACCACTCCAAGCGACGAAGTCGTTGAGGTTCTTGTGTTGGGCGAAGGGGGTGCCTACCGGTTCGCCGGGTGGGGGTGGTTGGAGGCGCCAGTCGTTGTGGTGCCAGGCGAGGGTGAGGGTGATGCTCATGTACGCCGACTCGACCGGGAGGGCGAGCATGATGGTGGCTCGGTCCTGGTCGGCGTCGAGGACCCGGTAGCCGGCCAGTTGGGTGACGGCGGAACTGGTGGACGGCTCTTCCTTGCGTAGCTCGCGGATGAGGGCGTCGGTGCCGGGGCCGGGGAGCATGAGCTTCTGGACGGTGGGGATGGCTTGGCGCTGGTCGGCCAGGGCGGCGACCGCGTTGTAGGCGGCGAAGACGGCGCCGGTGGGGGACTGGGCGAAGCAGTGGCGGAAGCCGTCGGCGTCGGTCTCGGCTGGGCCGGTGGTGCTCGAGCGGGGTACGACGACCCGGCGGCTGACCTCCCACCCGTCGGCGGCCGGCGCCTTGGTCGGGATGGTCTGGTCGCCCGCGGGGAGGGCACAACCGCCGCCAGTCGCGACCGGGCCGGCCGTGAGGCGACCGGACTCCGCGGGACCAGGCTCGGCCGGGCCGGGCTCGGCAGGTGGCGTGGCTGGTTGAGGAGTCGAAATGGTCTGGGCCGGTTCACTGGTGCTCGCGACTTGCGTCGTACCGCTGGAGGTGAGGCCGGTGATGAGGACGAGGGCGCCGCAGAGCAGGACCGCGCCGATGACGATGCACGCCGCGATGAAGCCGCGGCCGAAGGGTGACTGGTCCTTGTTCTCGTTCATCGTGCTCCCCGCTCCGTCGGTCGAAAACCTGATGGAACAAGGCTGGCAAAGATCGCCCGACCGCCGCGGAAGTTATCCACAAGCCCCGGCCGGGCCGCCTGCGGGAGGGCCGGGTTACGCTCGGGTTGTTTGCGTTTGCGGGTCGATCTGTAGCCGAAGGGTCACCCCGTGTAGCGAAGTGACCTAGTCAGCTAATAGAGTCCGCGCATGACCATCGCGCCTTCGCTTTGCTCGCCCCTAGCGCTCGCCGATGCAGAACCCACTCGCGCCGCCGAACCCTGGGAAAGCGACGTGATCAGCGCGTACGGCCTGCTGCGTGAAGCAGCGGCCGAACTCGATCACCTGATGCGTCATTCCCTGAAGCGCAGTGGTCTGCAAATGGCAATGTTCGAACTGTTGCTGCGGCTGGCCCGCAGCCACGGTGAGAAACAGCGTCTTACGTCCCTTGCCCGGGAGTTGACCGTCACCACCGGCGGCATCACCCGGCTGGTCGACCGCGCCGAGAACCTCGGTCTGGTACGCCGGGAGCCCTGTCCCGACGATGCCCGCGGTTCGTTCGCGGTTCTCACCGAGGAGGGGAAGCGGCGGCTGCGCGAAGCACTGCCGGATCACCTCCTGGAGATCGACAGCCTGTGGATGTCCCAACTGGCCGACGAGCGGGAGGTCGTGCTCGGCAAGCTTCGCCGGGTTCGCGACAACGCCCGCCGCTGGCCGAACGGCCGGCCGAACCTGGGGCCGATCACGCCCGACCGGATCTGATCCGGCCCGACAACTGAACACAGGATGCATTACCCGCGACTAACGGATGGGGCGCTCGACTGGTGTCGGGCGCCCCGCCGCGTAATCGTTGAGAGGTGAACCAAGCCAATCCGGTCCCCGTCACCACCCACGGAGCAGATCCTGCTGGGAATGGCTCGAGCCTGACCCGGCGCGATCCGACCTGGTGGCGCGGCGCTGTCGGTGGAGTCCTGGCCGCGTTGGCCGGCCTGGCGGCGGGCAGTGTGGTCGCCGGCCTGCTCGGGACCCGGCAGACGCCGGTCGTGGCGATCGGTTCGGCCTTCATCGACCGGGTGCCGCCATGGCTGAAGGATCTGGCCATCGCCTGGTTCGGCACCAACGACAAGACCGCGCTGCGCGTTGGCATCGTGATCGTCCTGCTCGTGCTCGCCGCCGTCGGCGGAGTTCTGGCGGTACGGCGTTATTGGGCCGGCGCACTGATCACCGTCGTACTGGCCGGGGTCGCAGTCGCCGCGGCCGCGACCAGACCGGACAGCGGCCAGACCGGCTTCGTCCCGTCGGCCGTCGCCGGGATCACGGCCCTGCTCATCCTCAGACTCTTCTCGCGGCGACTCGAGCCGCTGATCGACGACCCCGACGACGGCGTCAGCCGCCGGGGCTTCCTGCAACTGTCGGCCGGCGTGGCGATCGGTACCGCCGCGGTCGCCGCACTCGGACGGCTCGTCGGCGGCAACCGCGCCGCGGTCGCCGAGGCCCGCTCAGCACTCGACCTGCCGAAACCACCGACGCTGGATCCACCGGCCGGAGTCCAGGCCGCCGGCGCGACGCCGTGGGCGACGCCGAACGACGACTTCTACCGCATCGACACCGCGCTCTCGGTCCCGCAGATCCTGCCGTCGGACTGGAAGTTGCGGATCCACGGCATGGTCGACCGCGAACTCGAGTTGAGCTACGACGACCTGCTGAAGCGTCAGGTCATGCACAAGTGGGTCACGCTCACGTGCGTCAGCAACGAGGTCGGCGGCGACCTGATCGGCAACGCGCTCTGGTCCGGCGTACTGCTCAAGGACCTCCTCGAGGAAGCCGGGCCGGCCAAGGATGCCGACGCGATCCAGTCGACGTCGAAGGACGGATTCACCGCCGGTACGCCGCTCAGCACGCTGCTCGACGACCGCCAGTCGATGCTCGCGTTCGCGATGAACGGTCAGCCGCTGCCGGTCGAACACGGGTTCCCGGTGCGGATCGTCGTACCCGGGTTGTACGGGTACGTGTCGGCGACCAAGTGGCTGACGGACATCGAGGTGACGCGGTTCGACCGGTTCGACGCGTACTGGACGCCGCGCGGCTGGTCGGAGCTCGGGCCGATCAAGTTGTCGTCGCGGATCGACGTACCGTTCGGCAAGAAGGTGACCGCGGGCCCGGTGACCGTGGCCGGGGTCGCGTGGGACCAGCACGTCGGGGTGTCGAAGGTCGAGGTGCGGGTCGACGGTGGCGCGTGGCAACAGGCGACCCTGGCCGAGGATGGGTCGATCGACACCTGGCGGCAGTGGCACTGGACCTGGGACGCGACGCGGGGCAACCACGTCCTGCAGGTACGGGCGTTCGATGCCAAGGGCAACCCACAGATCGAGGCGTCCGCGCCGCCGGCTCCGAACGGCTCGACCGGACTGCACTCGGTGAACGTGCCGGTCGACTAATGGTCACCGCCGACAGCACCATCGGCAGGAACGTGTGCTCAGGGACCCGGCCGGGAGCGCTCTAGCTGTTCATGAAGCCGGCTGTCTCGGTGAGGAGGCGGTTGGTGGTGGGTTGGTCGAAGAAGGTGATGAGGGCTTCGTACGCGCCGGACTCGGCGGCGGATGGGTCGACGATGTAGCCGTAGTACCCGTCCGTGTAGCCGACCACCCGGGTGATCGGGTGGGTGCTGTCGGCCTGCAGGCAGGCGCCGTGCACCGCGAACAGTTCGACCGGCAGGTTGACCCAGCACACGTCGCCCAAGGTCACCACGCTGATCGGCAACTCCAGCGCCTCCGGCAGCGAGGCCTTCGCCATCAGCGCCTGGCCTCGCGCCCCGTCCAGCCGTGTCTGCGCGATCCGCATCGACGGGTCGTCTGTGCCGCTACGGACCGCGCTCGCGGCCGCCGCGACGGTGACCGCCGCCTCCTCAGCCGCTGGTATGTCCCGGATCGCCAGGTTGATCGTCGTACGACGGATGGCCGGTGCCGACTGTGGTAGCTCCAGTCCAGACCCGGCCAGCGCCTCACGGACCCGGGACGCGAGCAGACCGCCCAGCCGAGCCACCTCGGCGGCACCCCGGCCCCGGCGGGTGAAGCGTGGGCTCACGTCCCCGGCTGCGCCCTGGAGGTACCCGACCACTGCAGGAGCCAGTGCGGCCCGGGCGGCGCCCGGCCAGTCGGCGGACCACTGCAGGTTTTCTGGACCGTAGGTCGTCGGATGACACGCGAAGTCGAACAGCACCGCCTCCAGCGAGCCCTCCGGCGAGTGCAGCGCCAGGATCCCGGCCGTGTTGTCGTGCGGGCCGTTCTTGCGATGCCGGTTGGCGCCGACGCCGATCACCTCGATCGAACGCCAGGACGCCCTGACCGGACGGCGCGGCAGCGAGGCGTTGGCGACGGCCCGGATCAGCGCCTCGACCAGAGTGGGCTCGCGCTCGGCCGGGATGACCGGATGGATCTCTCCGGTCCACCCGGCCGGCCCGGAGTGGGTGTGCGACGCGGACACCACGACACGCGAGGGCGAGATCCCGGCCGCGGACCCGGCCGCCGCGGACAGTTCGGCGACGAGTTCCTTGCCCACGGCGATCGCGTCGAGGGTCAGCCACAGCACGCCGGCGTCATCCGCCGTACTGAGCCAGATCAGGGTCGCGCGCAGTGGATCAGCGGTTCCGGTCGCAGGGCCGGTGCGGGCTGCGTAGCCGTCCAGGCGGTGGCCGGGCGGTGGCGTGACGTCCAGAGAGGTCGCGGCCAGGAGGAGTTTGCTCACTTACTTACACGCTCCAGTGGTCGTGCCGGTGAAAACTTTCCGGTCCAGTCAAGATAGCCCGCCGGTGCCGGCGGAATCGAGAGGGGGCACTCCAGATAGCGCAGTCAAGGGCGAGTTCGAGTAGACCAATTCGGTGGTAGCGCGCTCGCCAGGTGGGCAGTGATGTCCGTCGGGTTGGTGATCGCGGAGCCGACGACGACGGCGTGTGCACCGGCGTCGCAGACAGCGCGAACGTCTTCGGGTGTCCTGATCCTGCCCTCCGCGACGACCGGGCAATCCACCGCGGCCGCAAGTCGGCGAACCAGTTCGATGTCGGGACCGGCCGGCGTACCTCCACCGGTGTAGCCGGAGAGGGTGGTGGCGACGTAGTCGGCACCCGCATCGCGGGCGGCGAGGCCCGCCTCCAGAGTATCCACGTCGGCCAGAATTGGTACACCTAGCTCTTCATGGATCCGCTCGATCTGACGGCGCAGCGACTGGCCGTCCGGACGCGGTCGGAGCGTCGCATCCAGGGCGATCAGGTCGGCACCGGCCGCAACGACGCCGACGGCGCACTCGAAAGTCGGGGTGATGAACACCCCGGACGGGTCCCCGATCTTGTGGAGGCCGATGATCGGCAAGGCCGTGACCGCCCGGATCGCGGCGACGTGCGAAGGCCCGTTGGCGCGGATCGCGCCAGCTCCGCCCCGCTCGGCGGCACGCGCCATCAGAGCCATCAGCTCGGCGGAGTCGAACGGGTCCCCCGGGGTGGACTGGCAGGACACCACCAGGCTGCCGGGCGGCAGCAACGTCACGATCGGCGGTGGGTCACGATCAGGTCGGCGTACGGCCCGGGCGGACTGGTTGCCAGGCGTTCGGCGCCGTCCAGGGAGGTGCCGGCGGCTGGGACGAGCCGTGCTCGAGACGACAGGGCTGAACGGACCGGACCGAGTAGCTGCTCGCCTGCACCGGCGAACAGGCCGCCCACACACGCGACGGGGACCGCTTTCCGGCCCGCTAGCGTCGCGACGGCAGCATCGATTGTCTCGGCGATGTCCCGAGCAGCCCGTACGACGAGGTCGGCCGCAACCGGGTCTCCTTCGGCGGCACAGCGCAGTACCTCCGGAGCGAAGCGGGCGACGTCGTCGACCAGCGTGGCCGACTTGTAGAGCGTCACCGGCTCCAGAGTGGTCTCCGCAAGCTTGGTCGCCGGGCCACGCCCGTCCCGAGCCCGCTGTACGGCGACCAGCCCGGCGCGACCGATTGCGAAGGCGCTCCCCGCGTCTCCGAAGAGGTACCCGTGCCCGTCGACTTTGTGCCAGGAGCCGTCGCGGTCCACGGCCAGGCAGACCAGTCCGGTGCCAGCAGCAACCACGACGCCGTACCCGTCGGCCAGTGCACCCGCGTGCGCAGTCACCATGTCCTGGGTGAGCCGCACCTCGTCGGCGTCCAACTGCTCTGCGATCCGGGCCGCGAGCTCCTCGGCGACCTCACGCACCGGCGGGAACCCGGTCAGCCCGAGTGCGACAACCTCCACCGGCTCAGCGAACTCTGCCGCGGCCGCGGCAGTGCGGATCGCACCCAGCAGGTGCTCCGAGCTGCTCGGACCGTGCACATAGCCAGGCCCCGTTCCCAGCTGTCCACCAGGCAGGACTCGAAGCCTCAGGGCAGACTGCCCACCGTCAATGGCGATGCTGCTCATGCAAGTGATTCCAGGAGGGTGTCGGGGACGTGGTGTGGGGCCTACTCTCGCGTCCCGGCCGCGTCAGGTAAAGCGTCTCGACTAGACCATTCACGGCTCGATGTTGGACATGACGTGCTTGATCCGGGTGTAGTCCTCGAGGCCGTACATGGACAGATCCTTGCCGTGACCGGAGTGCTTGAACCCTCCGTGCGGCATCTCCGCGACGATCGGGATATGGGTGTTGATCCAGACGCAGCCGAAGTCGAGGCGGCGCGCCATCCGCAGGGCCCGGCCGTGGTCGCGGGTGAAGACCGACGAGGCCAGGCCGTACTCGACCCCGTTGGCCCAGCGCAGCGCCTCGTCCTCGTCGGTGAACTGCTGAACCGTGATGACCGGTCCGAAGATCTCCTGCTGGATCGCCTCGTCGTCCTGGCGCAGCCCGGAGACCACGGTCGGCGCGTAGAAGAAACCCCGGTCGCCGACGGCGGCACCACCGGTCCGCAGGGTCGCGTGGTCCGGGAGGCGGTCGATGTAGCCGTTCACCCGGTGCAACTGGTCGGCGTTGTTCAGCGCGCCGTACGCGACGTCCGGGTCGTCCGGCTGGCCGGTCTTGGTGTCCTTGGCCAGCTCGGTGATCGCGTCGACGAAGTCGTCGTGGATCCGCGGACCGGCCAGCACGCGGGTTGCCGCGGTGCAGTCCTGGCCGGCGTTGAAGTACCCCGCGTCGGCGATCGCCTGCGCCGCCTTCTCCAGGTCGGCGTCGTCGAAGACCACCACGGGCGCCTTGCCGCCGAGCTCGAGATGCGTGCGCTTGAGCTGCCGGGCCGCGGCCGACGCCACCTCCATCCCGGCCCGGACCGATCCGGTGATCGCGACCAGTTGCGGGATCTCGTGGTCGACGAGTGCACGGCCGGTGTCCCGGTCACCGCAGACGACGTTGAACACGCCCGGCGGCAGGAACTCGTTGCACAGTTCGGCGAGCAGGACCGTGGACGCCGGGGTGGTGTCGCTCGGCTTGAGCACCACCGTGTTGCCCGCGGCGAGGGCGGGTGCGATCTTCCAGATCGCCATCATCAGCGGGTAGTTCCACGGCGTCACCTGACCGACGACGCCGATCGGCTCGCGCCGGATCCAGGACGTGTGGCCGGCCAGGTACTCACCCGCAGACCGTCCCTCCAGCACCCGGGCCGCGCCGGCGAAGAACCTCAACTGGTCTACGCACGGCGGCACCTCGTCGCTCGCGGTCAGCGCCAGCGGCTTCCCGGTGTTCCGGCTCTCCGCCTCGACGAACTCCTCGGCCCGTCGTTCCATCGCATCGGCGATCTTCAGCAGCGCCAACTGCCGCTCGGCCGGGGTGCTGTCACGCCACGTCTCGAACGCCCGCGCGGCCGCGGTCATCGCCTGGTCGACGTCCTCGGGTCCGGACATCGGGGCTTGGGTGTAGACCTCCCCGGTCGCCGGTGCGATCACGTCGTACGACGCTCCGCTCAGCGCGCCCACCGACTTGCCGTCCACGAGGTTCTTCAGGTCCGCCATGACAGTCCTCTCAGGTCGATCGATCACCGAAGACGCACTCGCCTTCGACGTAGGTGGCCCGCACCCGGGCCTCGGCAATCTCTGCGGGCGATCCGGTGAAGGGATCGCGGTCGAGGACGGCCAGGTCCGCGAGCGCTCCGACCTCGATCCGCCCGGTCTCGTCCGCGTGGTTCAGCCACGCGCTTCCCGAGGTGTAGGCCGCCAGCGCCGTCGCCAGGTCGAGCGCCTGCTCGGGGAGGAAGGCGTCCTCGTCACCCGGCACCTTCCGATTCACAGCGACGTGTACGGCGGCCAGCGGGTCCGGACTCGACACCGGCCAATCGGACCCGGCAGCGAGCCGGGCGCCCGACCGGAACAGATCCCCGAACGGGTACTGCCAGGCAGTCCGCTCCGGGCCGAGGAACGGGATGGTCAGGTCGACCATCTGCGGCTCGTAGACGGCCCACAACGCCTGCATGTTCGCGGCGACTCCGAGCTCGGCGAACCGGCCGACGTCGTCGGGATGAATCACCTGCAGATGAGCGATGTGATGCCGCAGATCGCTGTCGCCGTTCGCCTTCCGGGTCGTCTCGAACGCATCCAGCGCCTCCCGGACGGCCCGGTCCCCGATGGCGTGCACATGCACCTGGAACCCTTCCGCGTCGAGCCGGGTGACGTGTCGTCCCAAGGCGACCGGGTCGACGAAGGAGAGGCCCGCGTTCGCGGTGCGGCAACCACAGCCGTCGAAGTACGGCTCGAGCATCCCGGCGGTGAAGTTCTCGGCGACGCCGTCCTGCATGATCTTCACGGCGCCGGCCCGGAATCGCGGGTAGCGCAGGGCATCCCGCCGTACGACGAGCTCCGGAATCTGATCGGCGTCGCGGTCGCGCTGCCACCACAACGCCCCGACCACCCGTGCGGTCAGCCGGCCGTCCTCGGCGAGTTCGACGTACGCCGGGGTCGCGTCGCCGATGTTCGCGTAGTCGCCGAGGATGGCGTCCTGCCAGCCGGTGACGCCCAGCGAGTGCAGGTACTCCTGCGCGTCGATCAGTGCGGCGACCAGCTCGGCGTGAGTCGTCGGCGGGACCAGCCGGCCGACGAGATCCATCGCACCCTCGTGCAAGGTCCCGGTCGGCGCCCCGTCCGGACCGCGTTCGATCCTTCCGTCCGGCGGATCCGGCGTCCGTGCGTCGACACCGGCCAGTTCGAGCGCTCGCGAGTTGACCCAGGCTCCGTGGTGGTCCGCGTTCACCAGGAACGCCGGCCGGTCGGCGACCACCGCGTCCAGGTCGGCCGCCGCCGGCGCGCCACCGGGGAAGTCGGGCTGGTGCCAGCCGCCGCCGAGGATCCACGGCACGTCCGGGTGCTCCCCGGCGTACCTCGCGATCTTGTCCAGGTACGCCGCCAGCCCCGACGCCGGCGAGAGGTCGCAGCGAGCCCGTTCGAGGCCGCCCTGCACCGGGTGGATGTGCGCATCCACGAATCCGGGCAGCAACAGACCGCCCGCCAGGTCCACCACCTCGGTCTTCGCGCTGCGGAGCTCACTCAGGTCCGGCGCGACCGCCGCGATCCGGCCCGCGCTGACGCCCACCGCCAGGCGCAGGCCGTGCTGACGGCCGTCGAAGACCGAGCCGTTGACGAACAGGGTGTCCACCCCGCGACCTCCCGCAGTACGGATTCCGAATCAGATATCGCCATGCGCGGATGACATCGATACAATATCGGCTGGATGGGCACGAAATCACTTGCCAGTGTGCACATTCGCAGGCAGGATGACCACCACGGCCCGACTGAGACGGAGGTACGACGATGCCGTCCGACCCACTCGAAGCCACCGACTTCGCCCACCTGCAGCAGTCGGCACGCGACCACCTGTGGATGCACTTCACCAGGATGTCGAGCTACCAGCAGGCCGATGTTCCGGTGATCGTCCGGGGCGACGGCGTGTACATCTACGACTCGCGCGGCAAGCGCTACCTGGACGGTCTGGCCGGCCTGTTCGTCAGCCAGTTGGGCCATGGGCGCACCGAGCTCGCCGACGCCGCAGCCAAGCAGGCCGCCGAGTTGGCGTTCTTCCCGCTCTGGTCCTACGCGCACCCCAAGTCGATCGAGCTGGCCGAGCGGATCGCCGGCTACGCGCCGGGCGACCTCAACCGGGTCTTCTTCACCAGCGGCGGGGGCGAGGCGGTCGAGTCCGCCTGGAAACTCGCCAAGCAGTACTTCAAGCTCACCGGCAAGCCCGGTAAGCACAAGGTGATCAGCCGCGCGATCGCCTACCACGGCACCACCCAGGGCGCACTGTCCATCACCGGGCTGCCCGAACTGAAGGCGCCGTTCGAGCCGCTGGTGCCGTCGACCTTCCGGGTGCCGAACACGAACATCTACCGCGCCCCGATCCACGGCGACGACCCGACCGCCTTCGGCCGCTGGGCCGCCGACCAGATCGCCGTCGCCATCGAGAACGAAGGCGCCGACACCGTCGCCGCCGTCTTCCTCGAACCGGTACAGAACGCCGGCGGCTGCTTCCCGCCACCACTCGGGTACTTCGACCGCGTCCGCGAGATCTGCGACCAGTACGACGTACTGCTCGTCAGCGACGAGGTCATCTGTGCCTTTGGCCGGCTCGGCCACATGTTCGGCGCCGAGCGCTACGGCTACCAGCCGGACATCATCACCTGCGCGAAAGGCATCACCTCTGGCTACGCCCCACTTGGCGCGATGATCGCGACCGACCGACTGTTCGAACCTTTCCTACACGGCGACACCACGTTCGCCCATGGCTACACCTTCGGTGGCCACCCTGTATCCGCCGCGGTCGCGCTGACCAATATGGACATCTTCGAGCGCGAAGGCATCAACGAGCACGTCCGGAGCCGGGAGGGGGACTTCCGGGCGACACTCGAGAAGCTGCTCGAACTGCCCTTGGTCGGTGACGTCCGCGGTGCGGGGTACTTCTACGGGATCGAACTGGTGAAGGACAAGGCAACCAAGGAAACCTTCGACGACGAGGAGTCGGAACGGCTCCTGCGCGGTTTCCTGTCCAAAGCCCTGTTCGACGCCGGCCTCTACTGCCGAGCCGACGACCGCGGCGACCCGGTCATCCAACTCTCCCCACCTCTGGTCTGCGACCAGCCCCACTTCGACGAAATGGAACAAATCATCCGCTCCGTCCTCATCGAGGCCGAGTCCAAGCTGTAGAAGAAGTCCTGCGGTCAACCCACGCGTGCGCTCCCACCCACCCAGTCTTGGCGTGCGAGCTGCCGCCCGCTGTCTGCCGGCTCATCGCCGGCACGATGCGCGCTTATCGCGCGAGACTCCGTCGCAGGTGGAGCCGGCTATCGCCCGTCCTCGCTTCTCTCGGTGATTGAACATGAAAAATGTCGCCATCCTTCGAATGGCGACATCTCGTCGCAACCTCTGAGAATGAGATTCAGTGTCCTCCGTCGACTGATGCGCGTTTTGGGTCAGCCTGGGGCGAGGAGGCAGAACTCGTTGCCTTCCGGGTCGGCGAGAACCGTCCACCGGACATCCACGTCGATGGCGGTGGCGCCGAGAGTCCGCAGTCTGGCCGCCTCTGACTCTAGGTCGTCACCTGGGTATGGGCGGAGGTCGAGATGGACTCGGTTCCACACGGTCTTCACGTCGGGTGTGCGGAGGAACTGCAGATATGGGCCGACGCCCTTGGCGGAGCGCAGTACCGCGTTGTGGTCGGTCACCTTGTGCAGGGTCCAGTCCATGGCCTTGCCCCAGAAGCGGGCCATGGCTCGCGGATCCGCGCAGTCGACCACTACCGTGGCGATTGGTCCGGTGTCTTGGTAGAGCGAGTCCAGCACGCAGAACTCGTTGCCCTCTGGGTCGGCCATGACCGTCCAAGGGACGTCGCCCTGGCCTATGTCGGCGGGTGTTGCGCCGAGATCCTTCAGACGCGTGACCACCTCCGCCTGATGGGCCGCCGAGGTGGTGGCGAGGTCGACGTGCACGCGGTTCTTCACCGTCTTGGGTTCCGGGGAGGCGATGAGGTCGAGGCAGACGGCGACGGGGTCGGGATAGACGAAACCCTCGGGTTCGAGGTTGGTCACGCCGGGTCCCTCGCTGGAGACTCCCCAGCCGAGCGCCTCCGCCCAGAAACTGCCCAGCGCGGAGTCGTCCCGAGCCTTCATGTTGATTTGAACAAGCCGCGTTGCCATGCCGACGATGCTAGCGGCAGCCTGGCACATCAAGATCAGCCGTACTGATCTCGGCATGACCGCGCGGATTGCGGCTGCTTCCGGTTATCGCAGCGCACCCCGTCTGCGGCTATGAGACTGCCTCGGCGGAGTTCCAACGGAGTCGGCTCGGCCTACCACTCCGACACGACTTGGTGTTCGTTGAGCACCCGCCATCGACCGAGCTCGCGGCAGTGTTGCCCCACGCCGCGAGGCTTGTGACGCGATGCGCTAGCAGCGCGCGACTCAGCCTCGCAACGTCGCGATCGCCCGGGCAGCTAGTCGTTCGGCGTGCTCGGGGCGCGCGAGCCAGCCGATCCACCCCTCGTCCATCGTCGGGGTGGACCCGCTGCGCGCCGACTCCCGGTAGTCGAGGCACGCCAGCCACAACGGTCGCATGGCCAGTACGCCGGGCAGCCGCTCGAGCTCCTCGCCGGTCAGCTGGATGTGCTCGCGATACCCGCGCGCGGCAGCGTCGATGCCCTCCCCGTCGCCCTCCCCCGCGGTCGTCAGCAGCCAGGCGAGGGCGGGCAGGCGGGGTCCGCGCCCGGACCCTGCCCAGCCGACGATGGCGAGGTTGCCCGGCCTGCCGACGGCCGCCCATGCGTGGTAGTTCCCGTGGGTGAACGCCTCGGGCAGGCCCTCCGCGTCGTCGGCGTGCTCGACCTTGTCGCGGAGCCACTCGAACATCTCGCGACCCTCAGGAGCGACGGCGTCCTCGACGCTCACCAGGAAGCTCATCGCCGCCGCGAGATCCTGCTTCGGTCGTCCCGCGAAGAAGGCGCCGTCATGCTCCTCCGACCCTCCGTCCCGCGCGACCGCACCACCGGCCGCCGGCAGTTTGTGCAGGCGGCCGAGCAGGCTCGCCAGCTCGTGGAGCACCGCCGGCGACTGGGTCGGGCGTCCGCCCTCGACGTACTCGGTCACGATCACGCCGCTTCCCTCGAGCACCGACACGGGACTGTCGTGCGCGGGCCGTTCGGCGGGGAAGTCGTGTAAGGCCAGGAACCGCAGGATCTCCGCATCGCCCTCGACGCGGCCGACCGTGTCCGCTGCCGACGAGAAGACTCGAGCGATCCAGGGCGAGCCGTCCTCTCGCTTGACGACCAGCGTCCAGGGGTAGTGGCCGACCCAGGACCCGCTTGGCCGCGTCTCGGGGTCGTCGTCGATGGGCGCGATCGAGGTGATGCTGATGCCGTATCGCGTCTCGAGGTGCGCTCTCAGTTCCGCGAACTCGACGGGGCGAGTGCGAGCAAACGGCGACGTGCGGCCCTTCTCCAGCGCGGCGCGGGCCTCGGTGTACCGCAATCCGGTCGCCTGTGCCCGCTGACGCACTGCGCGCTTGAAACTGCCCTCTTTGGTCATGACAAGCCTCCTCGACGTGCCCCATTCCCCCAGCGAAGCGGCACTCGAAAAAGGCCTGGATGGCAGCAGCCTTGAGGGCAGAATCCCCTTCGCCTTCTCGAGGGCCCGGCTGGGGCAGGTCCTCAGGAGGCTGGGCGTCGGCTACGCCGTGCACCGATCGTGCCGGGGCTGGGCGGCCGTGTCAACGGCACGGAGGTGCAACGGCGACCGACTGCGCCCCCGCAATGCGGCCTGGCTCCCGTCGCAAGCACGGGCTTCCCCGGGCCCATGGGCAGGAGCCGTTCGGGGTCAGCGTGGGTCAAACTGGCTGACACCCTCGCCCGCTCGAAACGCGGCTAGATGAGTGCGGTTGGACTACTCGTAGCCGTGAAGATTTTTTGCCGGTGGCCTGTCGGATCCGGAGCGAGGCGTTCGTAGAACTGGTGAGAGGCTGCCGGAGGAGGCCGCCGGGACAAGGAGGAGACATGACCGAGTACCTCATGTACTTCAACCAGCAGTGGGTGGGCGACCACACCGAGGAGTGGTTCCGCGGGCGCGGGCCGCTCGCCATGGCGGCCGTGGACGAGATGAAGGCTGCTGGCGTGTACGTGTTCGCCGGGGGGCTGGAGGAGGTTGGCCCTGTCTACAGCGCCGACCCCACCAGTGGCGAGGTGTTGATCACCGACGGACCATACGTCGAGAGCAAGGAGTTTCTGGGCGGGTTCGCCGTGGTGGACGTGCCCGATGACGAGGCCGCCAAGATGTGGGCGGGCAAGATCGCGGAGGCGTGCGGTTGGCCCCATGAGGTTCGACGATTCAAGCCGCAACCCAGGACCCAGTGATGAGGTCGCGACTCGTCGGCGAGCTGACCCAGGCGATGCCAACATCTGGGCCACGCCGCTAGTAGTACGTGTCCACGGAACTACCACCAGCAGTACCTCGCGAAGAACCTCGCTCGGGTACCGCTGCCACACCTGTGTGAGAGGCCGTTGTGCGGCTCTAGCGTCGCGTGAATGAAGAAGCTCTGCCTCACCGGGGCGTGGCGTCTGTAGTTGACTGTTGCCGTGTAGATGCAAGCGAAGGAACTCACGGAGGTAGGAGCATGCGAGCTCTCCTGACATCGGGTGGGGTCAAGAACAGCAGGATCCTCGGCGCGCTGGTTGAGCTGCTGGGGAAGCCGATCGCCGAGTCCAACGCGCTCTTCATTCCCACCGCCATCTATCCGTTCCCCGGCGGGCCTTACATGGCGACGCGGGCGATGAGTGGCGAGGCTCCGTCGCGGTTGTCTGGACTGGGCTGGAAATCGTTGGGGATCCTGGAGCTGTCGGTGCTGCCGAGCATCGAGGAGGCTGCTTGGGTGCCGACGGTCCGGGACGCCGACGCACTCCTGGTGTGGGGCGGCGACCCTCTGTTCCTGGCCAACTGGATGCGGCGCTCCGGTTTGACCGATCTCCTGCCGACGCTGCGTTCCGAGGCGGTGTACGTGGGGGTGAGCGCCGGGAGCATGGCGGCGACCTCCACCTTCGTCGAGACCTACACCGAACAGCCCCGCGGGGACCATGGACCGTTGAAGTCGGAGGACATCGTCTTCGCCACGCCCCAGGGTGATGTCGACAGAATCCTGGTCACGGGACAGGGCGCGGGACTCGTGGACTTCGCGGTGATCCCGCACTTGGAGCACGAGCACCACCCCGACGCTTCCTTGGCCAACGCAGAGAAGTGGGCGGCACGGATTCCTGCGCCGACGTACGCGATCGACGACGACACCGCCATCAAGGTGGTCGACGGCACCGTCGACGTCGTCTCCGAGGGGCAGTGGAAACTGTTCCAACCAGGCAGCTCCCCCGGTTCGTGAAGGCGCCGGGTGCAGCCTTCCGGACCCTCTCTACTGCCAGGTCGCGGTGTCGGGGTCGATGCCGTGGGCGCGTGCGCTGGCGTCGACGATTCGACGGAACCATGCGGCAAGGCCGGCGCGGATGTCGTCGTAGTGGGCAGCAAATGCCGGATCGGCCTCGAACCTGCGGCCGAGACAGACCTGCATCTGCCTGGTGAGGGGAAAGTACGAAGCAAATACCTCACGGTGCCACTCGACGAGTTGATTCGCTTCTGGGCTACCAGGTAGGACGCCGGCGTCCATCGCATCCCCGAGGGCGCGGTCGAGGCCGGCAACGGCGTCGGCGATGGCCTGCCATTCCTCCGGACCGCGAGAGGCTGAGCGTTCGGCGTACTGCTGCCATTGCCTCGTGTCGCCGTAGCGCTGACGGGCTTCGGCGGGCCAGTCCGGGTTCCACTCGGGGCCGAGGATCGTGGCCTGCTGCTCGACGGTCAGCAGCAGGCCGCGCTCGTGGGCGTCGATCATCCGATCCAGTCCGGCGCTGAGCTGCTGGAGGCGGTCGATCCGTTCAGCAACCTGAGCGCGCTGCGCGCGCAATGCGCCGGGTACGTCTGCGGTCGAGTCGTCCAAGACGGCCCGGATCTTGTCCAGGCCGAGACCGAGCTCACGGTAGATGGCGATGCGGTGCAGGCGTTCCAGATCACCAGCGGTGTAGAGCCGGTATCCGGCGGCCGTGCGCAGCGACGGTCGCGCCAGACCGATCTCATCCCAGTGGTGCAGCGCCCGGACTGTCACGCCCAGACGCGTCGAGACCTGACCGACAGTCAGGCCATCGGCGTCAGTGGCATCAGGCATGCTCCTCATTGTCGCCGGGACCGGTGTCTGATGGGGTGATCCCGACGGCTTCAAGGTTCCGCGCCTCCTGGCTGGCCGGATCAAAGGGCTTCGCCGCTGTGAAGACGATCCGTGCGTTCTCGGGGGTGATCACCTCCACATCGCGGGTGTTCCAGGGGGTGTCCCGTGGACCCTCGACCGCGTCCGGTCGCAATGCACGACAAGCCTCGACAACGGGATCGACCTGGCTCAGCACGCACGCGAAGCTGACGCTCATCGCTGGTGTCTGCTCCGGAACGCTCGCCGCCGAGACGAGGAGTACGTCCTGGAACGCCCACCGGCGCAGATGTACCAGCGTGCCGGGGATGCTGAACAGCTCGAAGAATCCGAGCCCACGAGTCCAGAAGTCCACCGACGCCGCCAGATCGCTCGTGGGGATCGTCACGAACGCGGGCATTCCATAGATGCCACGGAACGGCTCCGGCGGAACCGACTCCGGACCGGGAGCGGGCACGGGACTCAGCTCGAACGCGTTGTAGTAGTCACTCATGCACCCCACCTTTCAGCCTCACGCGACGTGAGGGTCAAGCCGAGTCGTGAACTAGAAGTCGAAGCCCAGGCCGAGGCGGTCGAGGGTTCGGAGCCAGAGGTTTCGGTGGCCGGCGTGGGTGTCGGCTTGGGCCATGGACCAGCGGGTGAGGTGGATGCCGGCTGCGCGGAGTGGTTCGGGTGGGAACGGGAGGGGGCGTTCGCGGACCATGCGGAGGCGGGTGCGTTCGGTGTCCTCGTCGTACAGCAGGTCGAGCATGACGTCGGCGCCGAAGCGGGTGGCGCCTACGCCGAGGCCGGTGTAGCCGAGGGCGTAGGCGGTTTTGCCGCCGTGCGCCGTGCCGAAGAAGGCGCAGAACCGGGTGCTGGTGTCGATCACGCCGCCCCAGCGGTGGGTGAAATGCAGTCCCTCCAGTTGGGGGAACGTGGTGAAGAAGTGCTGGGCGAGCAACTTGTGGATCGACTGGCGTTGCTCGAACGCCGGGTCGATGCGGCTCCCGAAGTGGTACAGCGGCAGGTAGCCGCCCCACAGGATCCGGTCGTCGCGGGTGAGGCGGTAGTAGTGGAAGAGGTTCGACGCGTCACCGACGCCTTGTCGATGACGCCAGCCGATGTCCTTGAGCTGTGAGCTCGACAGCGGTTCGGTGACCAGGACCAGGTCGTAGACGGGGACTGTGTACAACCGCAGCCGCCGCAGCAGGGACGGGAAGGCGTTCGTGGCCAGCGCGATCCGGTCCGCCCGCACGGAACCAGTTGCCGTCATCAACAAGCTGCCGTGCAGGTGGGTCACCTCGGCGTGTTCATGGATCCGTACGCCGAGGGCCAGGCAGGCCCGGCGCAGTCCCCAGGCCAGCCGGGCCGGCTCGACCAGCGCCGTCCTCGCGGGATCGAACAGGCCGCCGAGGTACGTCGGTGAGTTCACTTCGGCGCGTACGGCGTCCTGGTCCAGCACCATGACGTCACCTCGCGCGGCGGCCTCCTCGGCCAGTTCGTCCACGTGATGGGGCGCGGTGGCGACGGTGAGTTCGCCGGTACGCTGCCAGTCGCAGTCGATCCCGAGTTGGGCGATCGTGTCGCCGATCGCATCCAGGTTCTCGCGACCCAGCCGTTCGAGGGTGGGGAGTTCGTCGGGCCACCGGTCCAGCCCGTTCGCGTACCCGTGCGTCAGGCTG
Organism: uncultured Actinomycetota bacterium; assembly: GCA_963748245.1. Classification (GTDB taxonomy): domain Bacteria; phylum Actinomycetota; class Actinomycetes; order Propionibacteriales; family Kribbellaceae; genus Kribbella. Next base: position 774,183 of record CAVVIA010000002.1, read on the forward strand.
GCATCGCAGAAACCGCCGTTGCGACCACTGGCCGCGGATCCACAGGTGTCGGCCTCGAGCAGTACGACGTCGAGCTCCGGGTACCGCTCCTTCGCCCGCAATGCTGTCCACAGACCGGTGTATCCACCGCCGACCACAGCCAGGTCCGCCACGGTCGGCCCGAGGAGAGCCGGCGAAGGATGCGGCGCGGTCCTGTCGTCGAGCCAGAAGACCTTGGGCTCGGCATCTGCGAGTGCTGCAAGTTTCATCGGTTCCTTCGACGCCGGGCCAGTTCGCCGCCGAGCACGAGGATCAGTGCGAGCAGGAACATCGCCGTACCGACGACGTTGATCTGCGGCGGGATGTCGCGCTGCGCCGAACCCCAGACGAACATCGGGAACGTCACCGTCGTCCCGGCGTTCAGGTTGGTGATGATGAAGTCGTCGAACGACAGCGAGAAGCTGAGCAGCGCGGCGGCCACGATGCCCGGCAGGACCAGCGGGAAGGTGATCCGCCAGAACGTCTGCCACTCGTTGGCGTACAGATCCATCGCGGCCTGTTCCAGCCGGATGTCCAGTCCGGTCAACCGGGCCTTCACGGTGACGACGACGAACGACAGGCAGAACATGATGTGCGCGATCAGAATCGTCCAGAACCCGAGCTGCCCACCGAACCCGCCGGACACGAACAGGGCGAGCAGGGACGAGCCGAGCACGATCTCCGGCGAGGCCATCGGCAGGAAGATGAACAGGTTGGTCGCGGACCGGCCGCGGAAGCGGCGCCGTACCATCGCGAACGCCATCAGGGTTCCGAGCGCGGTCCCGATGACGGTGGCCAGCAGGCCGATCCGCAGGCTGGTGCTGACCGACTCGCACAGCCCGAACGGCCGGCACGGGTGCAGCCAGTTGTCGAAGGTGAAGCCGTCGAACGTGTAGGACAGCTTGCTCTTCGGCGCGTTGAACGACATCAGCATCACGACGATGATCGGCGCGAACAGGTAGAACAGGACGAGCACCGCGATCCCCATGATCAGGTGCCGCCCGACGAACCGGCTGACTCTGGTCATACCAGTTCCTCCGTCCCGGTCCGGCGCACGTAGAGCAGCACCAGTACGACGATCGCGGCCATCAGCGTCACCGACAGCGCGGCCGCGGTCGGATACGCACCGGCGGCGAACAGGCGCTGGATGTCGTTGCCGATCATCCGCTGCTTCGGCGTACCGAGCAGCTGGGCGTTGATGTAGTCACCCGCCGAGGGAATGAAGGTCAGCAGCGTGCCCGCGACCAGCCCCGGCATCGACAACGGCAGCGTCACCGTCCGGAAGGTGGTGAACGGCCCGGCGAACAGGTCGCCGCCGGCTTCGATCAGCCGGCGGTCGATCCGCTCCAGGCTGGCGTAGAGCGGCAGCACCATGAACGGCAGGAAGTTGTAGGTCAGGCCGGTGACGACCGCGGCCGTGGTGGCGAGCAGTCGCCCGTCCGGACCGAGGATGCGCACCGTCTGCAGGAAGTCCACCACGAAGCCGTTGTCACTGAGCAGCAGCTTCCAGGACAGCGTCCGGATCAGGAAACTGGTGAAGAACGGCGCGATCACCAGCGCCAGCATCAGGTTCCGCCACCGGCCGGCCTTGATCGCGATCGCGTAGGCGAGCGGGTAGCCGAGCAGCAGGCAGAACGCCGTGGTGAGCAGCGCGTACCAGAGCGACCGCCCGAGCGGACGGGCGTAGTCCGCCATCGCGTCGGTGAAGTTCTGCCAGTGCCAGGTCATCGCGAAGCCGGTCTCGATCGACCCGTTCGGGTCGTACAGGCTGGCGGCCAGCAGCGACACCAGGGGTACGACGAAGAACAACAACAGGAACAGCCCACCGGGAAGCAGCAGGAGGTACGCCGTCAGCCGCCGACCCGACCGTTCGGCCTTGGCTGCCGGGGCCGGCGCGGTAGCACCCAGCTGGCCGATCGCGCTCACCCGGCACCACCCCCTTCGTCGATGTCCTCGACCCCGGCGAGTGCGTCCTGCTCCGCGTCCAGCACGAAGGTGTGCGACGGCTGCCAGTGCAGGTCGACCTGGTCCCCGACCACGAGCGCGGCCCGGGCGCCGGTGTTCTGCTCGAAGGTGGTCAGCTCCTGGTCCCACGGCATGCGGGCCAGGTACTGCGTACTGACCCCGACGTAACTCACATCGGTCACGACCGCACCGCGTAGCTGGTTCACGCCGTTGCTCTGCTCCGTTCCGGCCTTGGCGAGGAAGACCTTCTCCGGCCTGATCCCCATCCAGACCTCCCCCTCGGTCACCCGGCACCGCGGCAGCGGCACGGTCACCTTGCGGCCGCGCACGTCGAGGACGAGGTCCTGGTCGGCCTGGCCGATGATGGTGGCGCGGATCAGGTTGGACTGGCCGAGGAAGTTCGCCACGAAGGTGGTGGCGGGCAGGTCGTACAGCTCGGCCGGGGTGCCCAGCTGTTCGATCAGGCCGCCGTTCATCACCGCGATGGTGTCGGCCATCGTCATGGCCTCTTCCTGGTCGTGCGTGACATGCACGAAGGTGATGCCGACCTCGGTCTGGATCCGCTTCAGCTCGATCTGCATCTGCCGGCGCAGTTTGAGGTCGAGCGCACCGAGCGGCTCGTCCAGCAGCAGCACCTGCGGGCGGTTGATGAGCGCCCGGGCCAACGCGACCCGCTGCTGCTGTCCGCCGGACAGCTGGGCCGGCCGACGCTTGCCGAAGGTACTGAGTTCGACCAGCTCGAGCATCTGTTCGACCTGCGGCTTCAGGTCCTTGACGCCGCGACGGCGCAGCCCGAAGGCGACGTTCTCGAAGATGTCCAGGTGCGGGAACAACGCGTAGTTCTGGAACACGGTGTTCACCGGCCGCTTGTACGGGCGAAGTCCGGTGATGTCCTGATCGCCCAGGCGGATGCTGCCGGTGCTCGGTTCCTCCAGCCCCGCGACCATCCGCAGAGTGGTGGTCTTGCCGCAGCCGGACGGTCCGAGCAGCGCGAAGAACTGTCCGGCCGGCACGGTCAGGTCCAGCTGCGTGACCGCTTGCTGGCCGCCGTACTGCTTGCTGAGGTCGCTGAGGACGAGATCGCTGGGGATCGTTTCAGGCATGGTCAGCCCCCGATCGCGAGATTGAAGTCGGTTTCGTAGAGCTTGGCCTGGTTGGTGTCCAGCGGCATGAAGGCGAACGTCTTGGCCAGCATGGCCTCGTCGGGGAAGATCAGCGTGTCCTCGACCAGCTCGGGGTCGATCGCCTCCATCGCCTTCTGCGCACCCTCGACCGGGCAGATGTAGTTCACCCAGGCTGCCAGCTCAGCGGCGACCTCCGGGTCGTAGTAGTAGTTCATCAGCGCCTCGGCGTTCGCCTTGTGGTCCGCCTTGTTCGGCACCAGCAGGTTGTCCGACCACAGGCTCAGGCCCTCTTCGGGCACCACGAACTTGATGTCGGCGTTGTCGGCCTGCATCGCGATGACGTCACCTGACCACGCCTCGCAGGCGGCGATGTTGCCGGCGTTCAGGTCCTGCACATAGTCGTTGCCGGTGAACCGCCGGATCTGCCCGGACGCGACCTTGTCCTCCAGCAGCTCGAGCGCCTTGCTCCACTCGGCGTCGTCGAAGTCGGCCGGGTCCGCGCCGACCAGGCGCAGCATGAACCCCATCGTGTCGGGCATCTCGGACAGCAGGGTGACCCTGCCCTTGAGGTCCTCGCGGTTGAGCAGATCGGTGAAGCTGCCCACCGCTCCGGTGACCTTCGCGTTGTAGGCGATCCCGGTCAGCCCGGTCTGCCACGGGACGCTGTAGTCGCGGTTCGGATCCCAGCCCGGGGACTTCAGCTGCTTCAGCAGGTTGGCGTCGACGTTCGGGATCTTCGTGTGGTCGAGCTTCTGGATCCAGCCCAGTCCGACCATCCGCGCGGCCATCCAGTCGGTCAGCGCGAACAGGTCCCGGCCGCACGGCTGGCAGCTGCCGAGCTGGTCGCGCACCTTCGCGTAGAACTCGGCGTTGTCGTTGACATCGGCGGTGTAGGTCACCTGAAGGCCGCTCTGCTGCTGGAACGCCTCCAGCGTCGGCAGCACCGTCTTGCCGTTCACCTTCTCCTCGGACTCGTCCATGTAGCTCGGCCAGTTCGAGAAGATCAGCGTCTTCTGTTCGGCGGACAGGTCGGTGCTGACGCAGCTGCCCTCGCTCTGCTTGGCGGCCGGAATGCCACACCCGGTGAGCAGTCCGCCGCCGGCCAGCCCGAGAGCGGACAGCGACATCCCACGGAGAACGGCGCGGCGCCCGACTACAGGCTGGTGACGAGGACTCATGGGACCCCCCTAGAGAACTGCTGTCGCGGGCGATACTGTCAAACTGGACTGATCTAGACAAGGGATTCCGAAGCTATTCGCCAATTTTGCAACGAAATCCGCTGCGGCGACTTGCTTACGCCCCGTGACGCTGAGAGGATCCCAGAGTGGCTGTGCGAACGGGGAACCCCGACAAGAACCAGGCGTTGCTGGACAACACCTCCAAAGCAATCATCGAACAACTCCAGCTGGACGGGCGCCGCTCGTACGCCGCGATCGGCAAGGCGGTCGGGCTGTCGGAGGCGGCGGTCCGGCAGCGGGTGCAGCGGCTGACCGAGGCCGGCGTGATGCAGGTCGTCGCGGTCACCGATCCGCTCGAGCTCGGCTTCGACCGGCAGGCGATGATCGGGATCAACGCCGAGGGCGCGCTGGAGCCGATCGCGGACGAACTGGCCAAGATGGACGAGGTCGAGTACGTCGTGATCACGGCCGGATCGTTCGACCTGCTGGCCGAAGTGCTCTGCGAGAGCGACGAGCACCTGCTCCGGGTCCTGTCCGAGCGGATCCGTCAGATCGAGGGCGTGAAGGCGACCGAGACCTTCGTCTACCTCAAGTTGGTGAAACAGACCTATTCGTGGGGTGTGCGCTGATCCTCTGGGACGAAACCACCGAGCCCCCGGCCGAGCGGCCGGCGCTCGCAGGGAACCGGGACGCCGACGTGGTGATCGTCGGCGCCGGCTACACCGGCCTGTGGACCGCCTACTACCTGGCGAAGGCCGATCCGGAGTTGCGCATCGTCGTCCTCGAGGCGAGGACAGCAGGGTTCGGAGCGTCCGGACGTAACGGTGGTTGGTGTTCCGCGCTGTTCCCGGTCTCGACGCGGCGGCTGGCGTCGCTGCCCGGATCGAACCGCGAGGCCGCGATCGAGCTGCACCGGGCGATGCAGGCGACGGTCAACGAGATAGGCCTCGTCACCGCCGCGGAAGGGATCGACTGCGACTATCACAAGGGCGGCACGATCGTGCTCGCGCGCACCGCGGTCCAGCTCGCCCGGGCCCACGCCGAGGTGGCGGCGGCCCACGACTGGGGCCCGGGTGATCTCCGGTTCCTGACGCCGGCGGAGGTTGCCCGGCAGGTCCGGGCAACAAAGGTGCTCGGGGCAACATTCACGCCGCATTGCGCAGCGCTCCATCCCGGCAAGCTGGTCCGCGGTCTGGCCGCGGTGGTCGAACGCCTCGGGGTGACGATCCACGAGAACACCCCGGTGCAATCGATCGTGCCCGGCCGCGCGATCACGCCGTACGGCGTTCTGCGGGCCGACGTCGTGGTCCGGGCCACCGAGGGATTCACGCCAGGACTGAACGGGCAACCGCGCACGGTCGCGCCGGTGTACTCGCTGATGGTCGCGACCGAGCCGCTCGACGACGCCACCTGGGACCGGATCGGGCTCGCCGACCGGCAGACGTTCAGCGACCACCGCCACCTGATCATCTACGGCCAGCGCACGGCCGACGGGCGACTCGCGTTCGGCGGCCGCGGGGCGCCGTACCACTTCGGTTCGCGGATCAAGGCGTCGTACGACGAGGCACCCCGCGTCTTCGCGACACTCCGGGCCACGCTGCGGGACCTGTTCGACGGGCTCGACGACGTCGCCTTCACCCATGCCTGGGGCGGTCCGCTCGGGGTGCCACGGGACTGGTGCGCGTCGGTCGGGCTCGATCGCGGTTCCGGGCTGGCCTGGGCCGGGGGTTACGTCGGCGACGGCGTCAGTACGACGAACCTGGCCGGGCGGACGCTGACCGACCTGATCCTCGGGCGCGACACCAGCCTGGTCCAGCTGCCGTGGGTCGGCCACCGGTCGCGCCGGTGGGAAGCCGAACCGGTGCGCTGGCTCGGCATCAACGCGGGCCTACGAGCGATGACGATCGCCGACACGGAGGAACGCCTCACCGGCCGCGAGAGCCGTATCGCCCGACTGATGGCACCTCTCATCGGCAAGTGACAGCTCGTCAGCTGACGCCTAGGCGGACTCGAGGTTTGGGTGCTGTCCGGTCCAGGAGCGATGGGACGGGGACGCCGTACAGGGGGAGGCTCGGTTGGAGCCAGTCGTTGAGGATGGGGTCCTCTGTGGTGAGGTGGTCGGTGAGCTCGGTGCGGCTGAGCTCGAAGACGTGGGCCGGGTTTCCGGTGAGGTCGACGACGGACTGCATCAGGCGAGCGGCCTGGTCCTCCCAGAGGACGTCACCGGTGTCGACCTGGTCCGGGCGGATCAGCAGCAGGTCGACGTCGCTCTCGAGATCACCGTCGCCGCGGGCGATCGCGCCGTACAGGCTGGCGTGCACCGGCGGGATCCGCCAGGCGCTGATCTCGTCGGCGAGGCGGCCGGTCAGGGTACTGCGGAGGTCGGCGAGGAACTCCACCGCCGGGGCGACCAGGTGCTTGCGGTTGAGGTGATAGAGCAACGAGTTGCCGACGTCGTCGACGTGGACGAGGCCGGTCGTTGCGAGTCGCTGCAGGACGAGGCGGACGCCGGCGACGCTTCCGGTGCCGGCGAGTTTGTGGATCTGCCGGCCGGACAGGCCGCGGTCGCTTCGCGCGAGCACCTGCAGCACGGGGCCGTCGAGGGACGGCACGACGGTGCTGATCGGGCTTCTGAGATCCATGTCCCCACCCACGATAGTTACAAGTCATCCACTGAGAGTAATCATCGTGACGGGACAACAACTGCTTGCCTGTAGCAAAGAGATTTACAGACCGCGGGCGTCGGCTCGGGGGTGGGGGTGGTGCGGAGTTCGGTGGTGAAGGCGTAGCGGTCGCCTCGGTAGAGGGCTGAGGTGTACTCGAAGACGCGGTCGCGGCGGTCGAAGCTGATGCCGTGGACGGCGAGGCAGGGCTGGGTGGTGGGGATGTCCAGCCAGCCCGCGGTCCTGGCGTCGGGCATGACCGGTTCGAGCCGGGAGGTGCCGCTGACGTGGTCGATGCCGTACCGGGTGGTGAGCAGGTCGTACAGCGACCCGTTCAGGTCCTCAGCCTGCAGACCGGGCACGTAGCCGGCCGGCAGCGTGGTGCGCTCGACCACCATCGGTACGTCGTCGGCCAGGCGGAGCCGGGTGAACGCGATGATCGGGTCGCCGACCGGAATGCGGAGCCGGCGGGCCACGGCCCGCTCGGCCTTCTGGTGCCGGAACTCGAGCATCGTGCTGCCCGGTCGCATCCCGCGCCGCCGGACGTCCTCGGAGAAACCGATCATGCCGAGCCACTTCGCCACCTTCGGGCGCGTCGTGTAGGTGCCGCTGCCGTGCCGGCGGACCAGCAGTTCCTCGATCACGAGTTCGTCGACGGCGCGGCGCAACGTCATCCTGGCGACGTTCCAGCGGACCGCCAGCTCCCGCTCCGGCGGCAGCGCGGCACCCTCGGGCAGCGTGTCGATCAAGCTGAGCAACAGCGCCCGGATCTCGGCGGCCTTTCCGGGCAGAGAACCATGCATTGGTCTTGCGTAACACCAGTACCGGGTCCTCAGAAAGGCTTTGCACACCGATCGAAACGCTTGAACCACAAGCGAAACCTGATAGACCACTTCCACCCGGGAGCCTGCGAAGAAGTAACCTCCGATGCATGGGGACGGGTGAGGAAACCTCCAGCGCGCTGATCATCGGTGCCGGGATCGGAGGACTGGCGGCGGCGGTCGGACTGCGACGGATCGGCTGGTCGGTGACCGTGCTCGAGCGGTCCCCGATCATCGCCGAGGTCGGCGCCGGGCTGACGCTGTGGCCGAACGCCGAACGGGCGCTCGACGTGCTCGGACTGGACGTCGGCCCGCGGACGATCCCGACCGTCTCGCGCGGCAACGTGCGGACGCCGTCCGGCCGCTGGCTGCGCCACAGCCACCCGGAGGATGTCGGCGTACTCGCGATCCATCGGGCCGAGCTGCACGACGTACTGCGCAAGGAACTGCCCGAGGCGATCCTGCACACCGACGCCGAGGTGATGTCGGTGTCGCCCAAGGGCGTCGTGGTCTGCCGAACCAACGGCGAGGAACATGAACTGAGCGCCGACCTCGTCATCGCCGCCGACGGAGTCAACAGCATCACCCGGCGCAGCCTGTGGTCCGGCGACCCGGTCTTCCAGCACCGGACGGTCTGGCGCGGTGTGACGCCGAGCGAGTCGGTCTGGCCGGTGCAGGAGTCGCTGACGCTCGGCCGCGGCGTGCAAGTCGGCGTCTTGCCGCTCCCGGACGAACGCGTCTACTGGTTCGTCATGGTCAACTCCGAGCAGCCGAACCAGCTGTACGCCGACGATCGCCGGGAAGTGCTGAATCGGGTCGGCGACTGGCACCACCCGATTCCGGCGCTGATCGCGACGACGCCCGAGGACCAGGTGCTCCACAACGACGTCGTCGACATCGACCCGGTGCCGACGTTCGTGAACGATCGCGTCGTACTGCTCGGCGACGCGGCCCACGCGATGCCGCCGGACCTGGGTCAAGGCGCCTGCCAGGCGATCGAGGACGCCGTCGTCCTCGCGGCCGCCATCGGCTCGACCGACTCTCTCGAAGCCGCCCTCCAGCAGTACGACGAGCAGCGCCGGGCCAGGGTGCAGCCGATGGCGGAGGCGGCTCGCGCGTCGGTACGGCGGACGTCGAACACCGGCCGGCTGGCCCACCTCGCGGTGTCCGTCGCGGCCCGGTTGATCCCGCCGGCGGCCTGGCGGAAGGCGACCGCGCAATGGTCCGAGTGGACCCCGCCCACGCTGCCGAACTGAAAAACAAGCACGCTTGATTCTTTTCGCCGGCCGTGCCACGCTCGGCTGCACCATCCCCACCCAGGGAGTGCAGCGTGCAACTGGACGAAGTGCTGGCCGACCTGTGGGCCGAGAGCGCGGAGCTGGACCGGCTGGTCGGTGGATTGCCGGCCGAGGACTGGTCCACGCCGACACCGGCCGAGGGCTGGACGATCGCGCACCAGATCGCCCACCTCGCCTGGACCGACGAGGCCGCGCACCTCGCCATCACTGATCCCGACGGCTTCAAGGCGTCGCTGGAGCACGCGGCCGCCAACCCGGCGACGTATGTCGACGAGGGCGCCAACGAGACGGCCGCTTTGCCGCCGGACCAGCTTCTGACCTATTGGCGCGAGACCCGGCAAGAGATCGCCGAGGCACTCAAGCAGGTGCCGGCCGGCGAACGGGTGCCGTGGTACGGGCCGCCGATGAGTCCGACCTCGATGGCGACGGCCCGGTTGATGGAGACCTGGGCGCACGGTCAGGATGTGGCCGACGCACTGCAGGTCACCCGCCCGCCGTCGAGCCGGCTGCGTCACGTCGCCCACCTGGCCGTCCGCACCCGCGACTTCGCCTACCTCCTGAACAACCGCACCCCGCCGTCCGAGCCGTTCCACGTGGAACTCAGCGGTCCGGACGGTCAGACCTGGACCTGGGGTCCTGACGACGCCGAGCAGCGGGTGACCGCTCCGGCGCTCGACTTCTGCCTGCTGGCGACCCAACGCCGGCATCGCGACGATCTCGCCGTACAAGCCGAAGGTGCGGACGCGGAGGAGTGGCTCGGCATCATCCAGGCGTTCGCGGGTCTGCCCGGTCAGGGCCGGGAGCGAGGGCAGTTCGGATGACCGCACCGATCAGGATCGGCAATGCGTCCGGGTTCTACGGCGATCGGTTCAGCGCGGTCCAGGAGATGCTCACCGGCGGGCCGCTCGACGTCCTGACCGGCGACTACCTGGCCGAGCTGACCATGCTGATCCTCGGCCGGGACCGCGTGAAGGACCCGTCCCTCGGGTACGCGCGGACGTTCCTCAAGCAACTCGAGACCGGCCTCGGCGAGGCACTCGACCGCGGCGTCAAGATCGTCAGCAACGCCGGCGGCCTCAACCCGGCCGGCCTCGCCCAGGCGATCACGGACCTGGCCGGCAAGCTCGGACTGCACCCCAAGATCGCGTACGTCGAAGGCGACGACCTGCTGCCACGCGCCGCCGAGCTCGACCTCGGCACGCCGCTGACCGCCAACGCGTACCTCGGCGCGTGGGGGATCGCCGACGCCCTGCAGGCCGGCGCGGATGTCGTCGTCACCGGCCGGGTCACCGACGCCTCGGTGATCGTCGGGCCGGCCGCCGCCCACCACGGCTGGAAGCGAACGCAGTACGACGAACTCGCCGGTGCCGTCGCGGCCGGGCACGTGATCGAGTGCGGCTGTCAGGCGACCGGCGGCAACTACGCGTTCTTCGGCGAGATCCGCGACCTCGGCCGGCCCGGATTCCCGATCGCCGAGATCCACGCCGACGGCAGCAGCGTCATCACCAAGCACGACAACACCGGCGGCGCGGTCACGATCGACACGGTCAAGGCGCAACTGCTGTACGAGGTCGGCGGCGCCCGGTACGCCGGTCCGGACGTCACCACCCGCCTCGACACGATCGAGCTCAGCGTCGACGGACCGGATCGCATCCGGATCAGCGGCGTCGAGGGTGAGCCGCCGCCACCGACGTACAAGGTCTCGCTCAACAGCGTCGGCGGGTTCCGCAACGAGGTGGACTTCGTCCTGACCGGGCTCGAACTGGAGGCGAAGGCGGAGCTGGTCCAGCGGCAACTCGAGCAGGCGTTGCCGAAGCGACCCGCCGAGCTGAAGTGGACCCTCGCCTGGACCGAGAAACCGAACGCGGACTCCGAGGAAGAGGCGAGCGTCTTCCTCCGCTGTGCCGTGAAGGACCCGGACCCGAAGGTCGTCGGCCGCGCGTTCTCCAGCGCCGCGGTCGAGCTCGCGCTGTCCAGCTACCCCGGATTCCACGTCACCGCTCCGCCCGGCGACGGATCGCCGTACGGGATCTTCCGGGCCGGGTACGTCGACATCCGCGAGGTCGAGCAGGTCGTCGTACTGCCCGATGGGACCCGCAAGACGGTCGAACCCGCGGCGGAGACGCAGCCGCTGGCCGAGGTCGAGGACATCGAGTTGCCGATGCCGCTGCCACAGCTTGCGTCCAGCAGACGCCAACTGACGCGTGAGGTCCCACTCGGCCGCATCGCCGGTGCGCGGTCCGGGGACAAGGGCGGCGATGCGAACGTCGGCGTGTGGGTGCGGCAGGAGAAGGCCTGGCGCTGGCTCGCGCACACGCTGACGGTCGAGCTGTTCCAGGAGTTGCTGCCGGAGACTCAGCCGCTGACCGTCACCCGCTACCTCCTCCCGAACCTCTGGGCGGTCAACTTCGTCGTCGAAGGCATGCTGGGTGAGGGCGTCGCGTCCCAGGCACGCTTCGATCCACAGGCGAAGGCCGTCGGCGAATGGCTCCGCTCCCGGTACGTCGACGTACCGGAGGTGTTGCTTTGACATCCTCCCCGCCATGGGCACAGGGATTCCAACTACTACGCGGAGGTAGCGTGTTGAGGTTCACGCTTCGACGAGACCCGTGGCGGCTTCTCTCGGCGTGCACTGACGGCCCGTCCGGCCGCGATATTGACTGCCGCGTTCACATCCGCGTTCGCCTGATGCCCGCAGGCCACGCACCGAAACACCGCTTGATTCTCGCGGTTTCCCGATGCGCAGTGCCCGCAGACGCTGCAGGTCTGCGACGTGTACGCCGGATTGATCTTCTCGACCCGTCCCGCGGCCTTGTGCTCCAGACGGGCCACCAGGTCGCCCCAGCCGTTGGCGAGGATGCCGCGGTTGAGTCCGGCCTTCGCCCTGGCACGGTTCGGCAGACACCCGCCCGGTCGTTCAGGGTCGGGTTTGGGCTTGGGGCGCCTGGTCATCTGCGCGACCCGCAGGTCCTCCACGCGGATCACGTCGAAGCGGCGGGCGAGGTCGGTGCTGATCTTCTCCACCCAGTCCTTGCGGCGGTTGCTGGCGCGGGCATACAGCTTGGCGATCGCGACCTTGAACCGCCGACGGCGTTTGGAGCCGCGGCGGCAGCGGGCCAGGCGGCGCTGCAGGTGCTTGAGCCGCGCCTGCTCACGGTCCGACAGACTGGGGCAGGTCAGGAGTTCACCGGTGGACAATGCCGCCGAGACAGTGACGCCACGGTCCACGCCAACCACCTCCCCCGCCCCCGGTGCGGGGATGGGCGGCGGGATCACGGCGAACGCAAGGTGCCAGCGGCCCGCCCGCCCGCGGGTAATGCGGTACGACTTCGCAGCGGGAACAGCGCGGGAGAGCCGGAACCGTACCCAGCCGACCTTGGGCACCAGCACCTGCGCCCACTTGCGGTTCAGCTTGACCACGCGGGATGCCTGGGAGCCGACGATGCGGAATCCCTCGTGCAGCCCGGCCTTGCGCCAGGTCGGCCGCCGGTGGGTGCCTGCGTAGAAGTACTTGACAGCCTGGTCGAAGTCCCGCAGAGCCTGCTGCTGGACCATCTGCGACCCGGCCCGCAGCCAGCCGAAGGCGGCTCGCGCATCGGTCAACTGCCGGCACTGCGCAGCGAAGCTCGGTATCGGCCCTTTGTCGCGGGTCCACATCGACCACTGCTCGAGCGCCAGGTTCCACACGTACCGGGCAAGCCCGCACTGCTCCAGCAACGCAGCCTGCTGCGCGGGAGTCGGGTACATCCGGAACCGGGACATGCCGTCCACCCAATCAGCCGGGACCGACAGTCCCCAGCTTCCGAGGGGAGGGAGTCGCGGTTCCTCCCCGCCCTGAACAATGGAGCTTGCCAGCGACGCGTGAGGTGACGGCAGAAATGGAAGCGCTGCGGGCGACGGTACGGCGGTTCATGACGGCTGAGGTGTTGCCGGATCTGGACGAGTGGGAGCGGGCCGGTGAGTTGCCGCGGGACCTGCACGAGAAGGCGGGCAAGATCGGGCTGCTCGGGGTCGGGTTCCCGGCCGAGGTCGGCGGTGGTGGCGGTTCGCTGCTGGACGGGATCGCGGTCGTGGAGGAGATGCACTACGCGGGCGGCTCGGGCGGTCTGGTCGCATCGTTGCTGACGTGTGGGATCGCGCTGCCGCACATTGTTGCTTCAGGCAACACCGAGCAGATCTCACGCTGGGTGGAGCCGACGCTCGCCGGCCAGCTCATCGGCGCGCTGGCGATCACCGAGCCCGATGGTGGATCGGACGTCGCCTCGCTGCGGACGACGGCCCGGCGCGACGGGGACCATTTCGTCGTCAACGGCGCGAAGACCTACATCACCTCCGGGTGCCGCGCGGACTTCGTCACCACCGCGGTCCGGACCGGTGGACCGGGTGCACACGGGATCAGCCTGTTGGTGATCGAGCGGGACATGCCTGGGTTCGTGGTGTCGCGCAAGCTCGAGAAGCTGGGCTGGCTGTGTTCGGACACGGCCGAGTTGTCGTTCACCGACGTACGGGTTCCGGTCGGCAACCTGGTGGGACCTGAGGGCGCCGGATTCGTCCAGCTGGCGGTGAACTTCGTCGCCGAGCGGTTGACGCTGGCGGTGCAGGCGTACGCCGGGGCGCAGCGGGCGCTCGACCTGACCGTGGAGTGGTGCCGGACCCGGGAGACCTTCGGCCGGCCGTTGATCTCGCGGCAGACCGTGCAGCACACGCTCACCGAGATGGCGCGGCGGATCTCGGTCGCCCGCGTCTATGTCCACGAGATCGCTCGGCGGGCCGAGTCCGGCGAGGACGTGATCGCCGAGGTGTGCTTCGCCAAGAACACCGCGGTCGAGGCCGGGCAGTGGGTGTGCGACCAGGCGCTCCAACTGCACGGCGGCCTCGGCTACATGCGTGAGGCCGAGGTCGAGCGCCAGTACCGCGACCAGAAGATCCTCGCGATCGGCGGTGGCACCACCGAGATCCTGACCGGCCTGGCCGCCAAACGACTGGGGTTCACTCAATGAGTAATCGCGAGGCGATGCTGGAGAAGCTGACCGCGCTGGAGGCGGAGCACGCGAAGGCGTTGGCGGGTGGCGGGGAGAAGTACGTCGCCCGGCACCACAAGCGCGGCAAATTGCTGGCCCGGGAGCGGATCGAGTTGCTGCTCGATCCGGACACGCCGTTCCTCGAGCTGTCGCCGCTGGCCGGGTGGGGATCCGACTTCACCGTCGGCGCCAGCCTGGTCACCGGGATCGGCGTGGTCGAGGGAGTCGAGTGCCTGATCACCGCGAACGACCCGACGGTCAAGGGCGGCGCCAGCAATCCGTGGACGCTTCGCAAGGCGCTCCGGGCGGACGAGATCGCGCGAGCGAACCGGCTGCCGGTGATCAGCCTGGTCGAGTCCGGCGGTGCCGATCTGCCGACGCAGAAGGAGATCTTCATCCCCGGCGGCGCGATGTTCCGCAACCTGACCCGGTTGTCGGCCGAGGGGATCCCGACGATCGCGCTGGTGTTCGGCAACTCGACCGCGGGTGGCGCGTACATCCCCGGCATGAGCGACTACGTGGTGATGGTCGACGGCGGCGCGAAGGTGTTCCTGGCCGGGCCGCCGCTGGTGAAGATGGCGACCGGCGAGGACGCCGACGACGAGTCGCTCGGCGGTGCGTCGATGCACGCCCGGATCTCCGGGCTGGCCGACTACTTCGCCGTCGACGAGCAGGACGCGATCCGGCTCGGCCGTCAGATCGTGTCCCGGCTGAACTGGCGCAAACTCGGTCCGCAGCCGTTGCCGTCGTACGACGAACCTCTCCACGACGCCGACGAGTTGCTCGGGATCGTGCCGGGCGACCTGAAGATCCCGTTCGATCCGCGGGACGTGATCGCTCGCGTGGTGGACGGGTCGGTGTTCGACGAGTTCAAGCCGCTGTACGGGTCGTCGCTGGCGACCGGATGGGCGACGGTGCACGGGTACCCGGTCGGCATCCTGGCGAACGCGCGCGGCGTCCTGTTCAGCGAGGAGTCGCAGAAGGCGGCCCAGTTCATCCAGCTCGCGAACCGGGCGAACGCCCCGCTGATCTTCCTGCACAACACCACCGGCTACATGGTCGGGCAGGAGTACGAGCAGGGCGGGATCATCAAACACGGCGCGCAGATGATCAACGCGGTCTCCAACTCGAAGGTGCCGCACCTCTCGATCCTGATGGGCGCGTCGTACGGCGCCGGCCACTACGGGATGTGCGGTCGCGCGTTCGACCCGCGGTTCCTGTTCGCCTGGCCGTCGGCGAAGTCGGCGGTGATGGGTCCGCAGCAGCTCGCCGGGGTGCTGTCGATCGTGGCGCGCGCCGCGGCGGAGGCGAAGGGGCTGCCGTACGACGAGGAGGGTGACGCGCAGATGCGCGCGTACGTCGAGGGGCAGATCGAGGCCGAGTCCCTGCCGATGTTCCTGTCCGGCCGCCTGTACGACGACGGCGTCATCGACCCGCGCGACACCAGAACGGTCCTGGGCATCTGCCTGTCCGCCATCCACTCCGCCCCGGTCGAAGGCACATCCTCCTTCGGCGTCTTCAGGATGTGACGCCAATGACTGTGCTTTTGGCCGGGCCTTCGGCGCCGGCGGGGTCATGGGGCTTTGACTCCCGGCCTTCCCTCGTCACTCCAGTCGCTTCGCTCCCTCCGCTCCTCAGTCCAGGCCGGGAGGCCCCATGACCACCTCGGAGCCCGTGATCAGCTCGGTTCTCGTCGCCAATCGGGGCGAGATCGCTCGGCGCGTCTTCCGCACCGCGCGCGCCCTCGGGCTCTCTACCGTTGCGGTCCACTCAACTGCCGACGCGGGATCGCCGCATGTGGCCGAGGCGGACGCGGCGGTACACCTGCCCGGAAACACGCCCGGCGAGACCTACCTCCGCGGCGAGCTGATCATCGAGGCGGCTGTGAAGGCGGGTGCTGACGCGATTCACCCCGGGTACGGCTTCCTCTCGGAGAACGCGGGGTTCGCGCAGGCGGTGATCGAGGCCGGGCTGACCTGGATCGGTCCGCCGGTGGACGCGATCTCGTCGATGGGGTCGAAGATCGAGGCGAAGAAGCTGATGGCGGCCGCCGGCGTTCCGGTAGCTCGCGGAGCTGACGCCGGCCGAGGTGTCGGCGGCCGATCTGCCTGTGCTGGTGAAGGCCTCGGCGGGCGGCGGTGGGCGTGGGATGCGGGTGGTCTCACGGCTGGAGGACCTGCCTGGCGAGATCGAGGCCGCGTCCGCGGAGGCGTTGTCGGCGTTCGGTGACGGGACGGTGTTCTGCGAGCGGTACCTGGCCTCCGGCCGGCACATCGAGGTGCAGATCATGGCCGATCAGCACGGCACGATCTGGGCGGTCGGTGAACGCGAGTGCTCGATCCAGCGCCGCCACCAGAAGGTGGTCGAGGAAGCGCCGTCGCCGCTGGTCGAACGCATCCCGGCCATGCGCGCCGAGCTCTTCGAGGCGGCGCGGAAGGCGGCTGCGGCGATCGGGTACGTCGGCGCCGGGACGGTCGAGTTCCTGGCCGACGAGGCGGGAGCGTTCTACTTCCTGGAGATGAACACCCGCCTCCAGGTCGAACACCCGGTCACCGAGGAGACCACAGGCCTCGACCTGGTCGAGCTGCAGTTCGCGATCGCTGCCGGTGAGCGGCTCCCGGCCGAACCCCCGCCCACGGTGGGCCACGCGATCGAGGTGCGGCTGTACGCGGAGGACCCGACCAACGACTGGCAACCCCAAACAGGAACCCTCCACCGCTTCGCGCTGGAGGGTGGACGGGAAGGGGGAGGCGGCGGTCAGGAGCCGGCTCGTGCAGACCGCGGGCGCGGCGCAAGGCGCGGGCGCGGCGGTGAGGCTTCGGGTGGACTCTGGGGTCGAGAGCGGCTGCGAGGTGTCGCCGTTCTACGACGCGATGCTCGCGAAGGTGATCGTGTGGGCACCTGAGCGGCCGGCAGCGGCGAGGCGGCTTGCCGCTGAGCTGAGTCGGGCTCGGATTCATGGGGTTGGGACCAATCGCGAGTTGCTGGTGTGGATTCTTCGGCATCCGGCCTTTCTCGCGGGGGAGACCGACACGGGGTTCTTCGAGCGGTTTGGGGTTGGGGAGCCTGCGGATCCGGCCGTCGGGCGAGTTTCGGCGTTGGCGGCGGCGTTGGCCGATGCTGCCGGGCGGGCGGGGAGTGTGCGGGTGCCCAGCGGTTGGCGGAATGTGCCTTCGCAGCCGCAGCGGAAGAGCTACCGGTCGGGTGACGTCACGCACGAGGTGGCCTACCGGCTGACCCGGGACGGGTTGGTTGTCGAGGACGACATCCAGCTCGTGAGCAGCGCGCCGGAGCGCGTGGTGCTCGAGGTCGACGGCGTACGGCGGACGTTCGAGGTGGCGGCGTACGACGGGCTGGTGTGTGTGGACTCGCCGCTCGGGTCGGTGGCGTTGACGCCGGTGGAGCGGTTCACGGATCCGTCGCAGCAGGTGTCGGCGGGGTCATTGCTGGCGCCGATGCCTGGCGTCGTGACCCGGGTCGGCGTACAGGTGGGTGACAAGGTCAAGCAGGGACAGCCGCTGCTCTGGCTGGAGGCGATGAAGATGGAACACACCATCTCCGCCCCGGCCGACGGGGTTGTCGGCGAACTCAAGGTCGAGGCAGGTCAACAGGTCGACGTCGGCGCCGTACTGGCCGTGGTTGGGGAGGATGCATGAGCTTCATCGAGTCCGAGGAACGGCAGGCGCTGCGCAAGGCGGTCGGCGAGCTGGGCAAGAAGTACGGCTACGAGTGGTTCAACCACCAGGCCCGGACCGGTGGGCACACCACCGAGCTGTGGCGGGAAGCCGGCAAGCTCGGGTACCTCGGCGTCAACCTGCCGGAGCAGTACGGCGGCGGGGGCGGCGGCATGGCCGACCTGTCGATCGTGCTCGAGGAGCTCGGCGCCGCGGGGTGTCCGCTGCTGATGATGGTCGTCTCGCCGTCGATCTGCGGCACCGTGATCGCCCGGTTCGGCACCGACGCGCAGAAACAGCGCTGGCTACCGGGCCTGGCCGACGGTACGACGATCATGGCCTTCGCGATCACCGAACCCGATGCCGGCTCGAACTCTCACCAGATCACCACGACCGCACGCCGTACCGAGGACGGCTGGTCGCTGACCGGACGCAAGGTCTTCATCTCCGGCCTCGACGTCGCCGACGCCGTGCTGGTCGTCGGCCGGACCGAGGACGCGCGGACCGGGAAGCTGAAGCCGGCCCTGTTCATCGTGCCGGTGGACGCGCCGGGGGTGGAGTTCAGCCAGATCGAGATGGACCTGATCAGCCCGGACAAGCAGTTCGCGCTGTTCCTCGACGACGTCCGGCTGCCGAAGGAGGCGCTGGTCGGTGCCGAGGACGCGGCGCTGCTGCAACTGTTCGCCGGCCTCAACCCCGAGCGGATCATGGCGTCGGCGTTCGCGATCGGGATCGCCCGGCAGGCGCTCGGCAAGGCCACGGCGTACGTCAAGGACCGCCAGGTCTGGAAGACCGCGATCGGCGCGCATCAGGGCATCGCCCACCCGCTCGCGCAGATCAAGATCGAGCTCGAACTGGCCCGGCTGATGCTGCAGAAGGCCGCCGCCCTGTACGACGCCGGGGACGACCTGGGCGCGGGTGAGGCAGCGAACATGGCGAAGTACGCGGCCGGCGAGGTCGCGGTCCGCGCCACCGACCAGGCGGTCCAGTCACTCGGCGGCAACGGCATGACGAAGGAGTACGGCGTCGCCTCGCTGGTCGCGGCCGCCCGGGCCACCCGGATCGCGCCGGTGAGCCGGGAGATGATCCTGAACTTCGTCGCCCAGCACAGCCTCGGTCTGCCCAAGTCCTACTGAGACCTAGCCGGATTACTCCTCGGTAGGTCAGAGTTCCTGCACCAGCTGCGAGACAGTGTCGAAAGGATCGGGCCACATGATCATCACCAGCGAGTTCCCACCCGTCGAGATCCTCGACGTCCCGATCCACGACGCCGTCCTCGGCCGCGCCCAGGAGTACGGCGACCGGCCGGCCCTGGTGGACGGCGTGAGCGGCCGGGAGATCACGTACGCCCAGCTGGACGGGATGAGCCGGCGGGTCGCGGCCGGGTTCGCCGAGCTGGGCATCCGGCACGGCGACACCATCGCGCTCTACAGCCCGAACACGATCCTCTATCCGGTCGTCTTCTACGGCGCCACCCGCGCGGGAGCGACGGTGACGACGGTCAACGCGCTCTACACCGCGGACGAACTGCACAAGCAACTGGTGGACTCCAAGGCGAAGCTGCTGGTGACGATCTCGCTGTTCCTGCCGGCGGCGACCGCGGCGGTGGAGGGCACCGACGTGACCGAGATCTTCGTCTGTGACGAGGCCGAGGGCTACCGCTCCGTGATGGAGCTGGTCGCGTCGACCGGGCCCGAGCCGGAGGTGACGATCGACCCGGCCGAGGACGTCGCCGTCCTGCCGTACTCCAGCGGTACGACGGGAACCGCCAAGGGCGTGATGCTGACGCACCGGAACATCGCGACCAACATCGCGCAGGGCGAGGTGATGATCAAACTCGGCGAGAACGAGCGGATCATCGCGATCCTGCCGTTCTTCCACATCTACGGGCTGACCGTGCTGATGAACCTGCCGCTCCGGCTCGGCGCGACCGTCGTCGTCCTGCCGAAGTTCGATCTCCAGCAGTTCCTGACCACGCTCGATCAGCAGCGGATCACCCGGGCGTTCGTCGCGCCGCCCATCGTGCTGGCGCTGGCGAAGCACCCGGCGGTGGACGGAGTGGATCTGTCCGCACTGAAGTACGTGCTGTCCGCCGCGGCGCCGCTGGACGGTGAGCTGGCCGAGGCGTGTGCGAAGCGGCTCGGGTTGCACGCGGTCCTGCAGGCGTACGGGATGACCGAACTGTCGCCGGGCACCCACTCGGTGCCGCAGGACGACGAGGAGCCGCCGCCCGGCGCCGTGGGCAAGCTCTTCCCGTCCACCGAGCTGCGACTGGTCGGTGCTGACGGCAACGATACGGACGAGGGCGAGATCTGGATCCGCGGGCCGCAGGTGATGAAGGGCTACCTCGGCCGGCCTGCCGAGACCGACGCGACCATCGACTCCGACGGCTGGCTGCACACCGGTGACATCGGACGGATGGACGACCGCGGGTACCTGTACGTCATCGACCGGGTGAAGGAACTGATCAAGTACCACGGCTACCAGGTGCCGCCGGCCGAGCTGGAGGCGGTGCTGCTCACCGACGAGCGGATCGCGGACGCGGCGGTGATCGGGGTGCAGGCCGAAGGCAACGAGGTACCGAAGGCGTTCGTGGTCCCGATGCCGGGCGTGGAGCTGACCGAGGACGACGTGATCGAGTACGTGTCCGCGCGGGTGGCGCCGTACAAGAAGGTCCGGCAGGTGGAGTTCATCGAGGCGGTGCCGAAGGCGGCGTCCGGCAAGATTCTGCGGCGTGAGCTGCGAGCCCGCGAGGCCGCCCGTGAGTGAGGCCCTCAAGGAACCCCAGCAGGACCGCAGCCGGGCGACCCGGCGGCGGTTGCTCGAGGCGGCGGTGGAGTCTCTGGCCGAGGTCGGGTACGCCGCGACGACGGTGTCTGTCGTCGCGGCCCGGGCCGGGGTTTCGCGGGGTGCCGCTCAGCACCACTTCCCGACGCGGGCGGACCTGTTCGCGGCGGCGGTCGAGTACATGACCGAGGTCCGGCTGGCGGAGATCCGGGCTCAGGCCACCGCGCTGCCCAGTGGACCCGGTCGGACCGAGGCGATCGTGGGGATGCTCGCGGATGTCTACACCGGGCCGATCTTCCGGGCCGCACTGCACCTGTGGGTGGCCGCGTCGACTGAGGAGGCGCTGCGGAAGCAGATTGTCCGGCTGGAGTCTCACGTCGGGCGTCAGGCCCACCGGGCGCTGCTGGAAGTTCTCGAGGTGAGTGAGCGGACTCCTGGGGTGCGGGAGACAGTGCAGGGTGTGCTGGACATGGCACGCGGCTTGGGCCTGGCTGACCTGCTCACGGATGACAGTGCGCGCCGTCGGGGCATCGTGCGCCAGTGGAGCCACATTCTGGATCAAGCACTGCGTGAGCCGGGCGTGTGACCGAAGGCGCGGCGGAACGTGTCAATGAACGCGCTGGTCGAGTCTGCTCCCGAGGTCGCCGCCCGGGTCAGGAAGGAACTCGGGATCTGATCCGGCGGTCGACCTTGGCGGCCAGGTCGTTGGGTGCGCACTCGGCCAGGTGGTCGCGGACGAGCAGGTGAATGAAGGCGTACTCGCCCCGGCCGGTGCGCGCGAGAACGTAGCGATCGGCGGCATACCGGAGGAAGGCACGGCGACGCCAGGGCAGGTAGCCGGTCCAGCGGAGCAGGAAGTCGTGCAGCAGGCGGGACAGCGGTCCGGCGAACACCGGCGGCCGGCGACGCCAAGCCTTGGCTGCGATGACTCCGACCAGTACGCCGGCCACGGCTTCCAGCTCGGGTGACGCCAGGTCGGCTCCGAGGGCGGTCGCCAGCAGGATGCCGGCCAGCGCGCCGCCGATCACCCACGGATCCATCCGCCACCCGTGCCCGGTGCCCGGGAGGACCAGGTGGTCGGTCGGCAGCGACTTCACCATTCGGATGCCTTGGGCAACCATCAGTCCGATGGCGAGACCGGTCGCGAAGCTGGCGGGCGCGTTGCCGAGGCTGAGCGCGAGCCAGCCGCCCATGACGACCACGGCCAGCCGGACCGCCAGCAGCAACCGGCGCCGGTTGTCGTGGAAGACGATCAGTTCGACCGCGTACGACGCTCCGATCGCCGACGCCTCGATGGTCAGTGCCAGCCAGACCGGTAGGAGCTCAACCAGGCCCATGCCGGCGACAACCAGGATGACGGTGGTCGCCGTACCTGCGATGAAGGTGAGAGCCAGCAACGCGGCCCACTGCGGCTTGGAGCTGTCTGTGGTGAGGACATGCCATGGGTGCGGCCGCAGGTGCACCAGCAGGAGTGCTGACCCGGCCACGGCCAGCCCGGCCAGTACGCCGTACTGCGCGACTGCAGCGAGTGTCGCGCCGGCAGCGAGGCCGGCGAACAGTGCGGGTAGACAGACCGCGTGTGCGAGGTAGTCCACCTCTGGCACCGACAGTCCGTGCCAACCGTTGGGCGTGAGCCACCTTGGTACGGCGGTGCGGTCGCCGGCCCGCTTGCGGGTCCACCAGGCCAGGCACCACAGGGAGCGGACGGCGGTGCGGGAGTCGTACTGGCGGATGGACGAGCGGTCGCGGGACAGCACCTCGGAGATGTAGGTGTCGAACAGCTCGCGACGTAGGTCGGCGACACCCCCGGCGGCGACCTCCTCAGTGGCGCGGCCCTGGTAGGCCAGGATCATCACGTTCAGCATGAGTGGCGAGTTGACCAGGTCCCAAAGCTCGTCGTCCTGCTCGATGGTCGCCCGTGCACCGTCCAACTCCGGTCCGACGGCGGCGAAGTAGTCGAGGACCTGTTGCCTGGTGAGCGGTCTGATGTGCACTGCGCCGTACAGGCTGAGCTGGTTGGGCAGGAGCTCGTAGTCCTGGGTCCGGCAGGTGACAGCGATCTTGCCGACCAGGTAGCGGCGGCGGAGCTCTTCGAGGACGGGTGCGAGCTTGTCGCGGTGGGGCTTGGCGATCTCGTCGAGGCCGTCGAGGAGGAGAGCCAGTCGGCCGCCGCGGCGCAGCCAGGTGCGGCCGACTGCGGGTGGGATGCCGTACCTGGTGTTGAGTTCGATGAGGAGCCAGCGGACGAAGCCGGCGAGGTACGGGCTGTCGAGTGGATCGTCGTCGGTGGTGCGCGACGGGTGAGCCGACCAGCCGGCCAGGTCGATCAGGACCGGGATCGGCTTGTTCTCGTCCGCGTGGGCCTGCTCGGAGAGGGTGCGGGCCAGGTCGAGAAGCAGAGTGGTCTTGCCGGCACCTGGTGCGCCCAGGATCAGCATGGCGTCCTGGAGTTGGTCGAAGACTGTGGCGATGTCTTGGTCGTCGGGGACTTGCTGGGGTGTGCTGTCGAGTGGCTGGACCAGCAGGTCGTACGGGCGGACGACTGCTTCGGGGCGCTCGTCGACGGCCAGTGCGATGCGGGTGCGGGAGGCCAGTGAGCCGGCGACCCGTTGGGAGAGGTAGCGGTCTACGCGGGCCAGAGCGTTGGGACGGTTGCGGGGCTGATCGGCGGAGCGGCCGGAGACGGTCGGGAGGCGGCGGCTGCGGAACTCGATCAGCGCGGTGACGATCGCGATCACCCAGAGCACGCCGATGAGGGGCCAGGTCAGGTCCGCGTACGGGGTGAGGAAGCCGGGAGCGGTGCCGCCGGTGCCGACGTTGATCGCGATCGGCAGCAGCACCAGGGTCAGCGAAACAGTCACCACGAGCACGACAGCGCGCACCACACCGTCCCGCATCCTCACCCTGCGGAGCGTAACGGTCCCCCGGCCTACCGTGCCCACCCCCGCGCGCCACCCCCACCCTCCGGTCCGGGTCGTGGTCAGGGGCTCTGGAAACGTTTGCTCGTGACGTAAGTTGACGTTTGTCATGACTACCGAGGGGATCGACCGGGCCGCAGGGGTGGGGCTTCGGTCGGAGCGTGGGCCGATCCTGCTCGCGGTGATGCTGAGCATCGGGCTGGTGGCGATCGACGCGACCATCCTGGCGACCGCCGTACCTTCGGTTGTCGACGATCTCGGCGGCTTCACCCAGTTCCCCTGGCTGTTCTCGATCTACCTGCTCGCCCAGGCCGTCTCGGTGCCGATCTACGGCAAGCTCGCCGACCTGCGCGGCCGCAAACCGATCATGCTGCTCGGCGTCGGCCTGTTCGTCCTCGGCTCGGTGCTGTGCGGGTTCGCCTGGAGCATGCCGGCGCTGATCGCGTTCCGGCTGATCCAGGGGCTCGGCGCCGGCGCGATCCAGCCGATCGGGATGACCATCGTCGGCGACATCTACACGGTCGCCGAGCGGGCCAAGGTGCAGGGCTACATCGCCAGCGTGTGGGGGATCGCGTCGTTCGTCGGCCCGACCCTGGGCGGAGTGTTCTCCGACTTCGTCTCCTGGCGCTGGATCTTCTTCGTGAACATCCCGCTCGGACTGGCCGCCGCCTGGGTGCTGTCCCGCCGCTTCCAGGAGAACGTGACCAAGCAGACCAGTCACCAGATCGACTACGCCGGCGCGGTCCTGCTCGCGGTCGGCGGCTCGTTGCTGCTGCTCGGCCTGCTCGAGGGCGGCGTGATCTGGACCTGGGACTCGCCGCCCAGCATCGTGATCCTGGCCGCGGCAGTCGTACTGCTGACCTCGTTCGTCCTGGTCGAGCGTCGCGCCGCCGAACCGATCCTGCCGCTGTGGGTTCTCGGCCAGCGCGTGCTGAACTCCGCGAACTCGGCCGCGCTGCTGATCGGCGTCCTGATGATCGGCCTGTCGACGTACGTGCCGCTGTTCGCCCAGGGAGTGCTGGGTACGTCGGCTCTCGTCGCCGGCTTCGCATTGGCGGCCATGACGCTGGGCTGGCCGATCGCGGCCTCACTGGCCGGCCGCATCTATCTGCGCGTCGGATTCCGTACGACGATGCTGTTCGGCTCGGTGATCGTCGTCATCGGGGCCGCGTTGCTGCTCACGGTCAACTCCGGTAGCCCCGTGTGGCACCTGGCCGCGGCCTGCTTCGTGATCGGCCTCGGGCTCGGCTTCTCGGCCTCGCCGTCGGTGGTGGCCGCGCAGTCGTCGGTCGCCTGGCAGACGCGCGGTGTGGTGACCGGGGCCAACATGTTCGCCCGCTCGGTCGGCAGTGCGGTCGGAGTGGCCGTCTTCGGCGCGGTGGCGAACGGTGTGGTCGCCGCACGGCTCGGTGACAGTCACGCGGACTTGGAGACGCTGCCGGGCGAGGTGCTCGCTCCTGCGATCCACGACGTGTACTTCGGCGCCGCGGCCGCATCCCTCCTACTGGTGGTCGCCGTGTCCTTCATGCCCAACCGGATCGTCGAGCACGGCCCGGCTTAGACCGACCTCGCTGCGCCAGTCTGCGTGCAGGTCGCGGAGGCGCTGCGCGACCGCCGGCTCGTCGTCGATGCGGTTGTGCTGTTCGCCCAGGTCGGCAGTCAGATCGGCCAGGTGCCAGCCGTCGCCCATCGGAGCATGCTCGTAGCTGCTCAGGTGCTGGACCTGCGGATCGGCGCCATCGACCCAGCTCAGCTTCCAGTCACCCTCGCGCACCGCCCATTGGAAGCCACAGTCCCAGTGCAGGGCATTGTGGGCCGCGTCGGTGTCGCCATTGAGTACCGGTAGCAGGTTGAGGCCGTCCGACTCCACCTCATCACCCGCAGCAGCCACCAGCGTCGGCACCAGATCGAGGGTGCTCACCAGAGCATCCGTCTGCTGCGCCGACGGCAGTCGCGCGGGCCAGCGCCACAGCATCGGGACCCGGATGCCGCCCTCCCAGACCGTGTACTTGGTCCCGCGCAGTGGCGTGTTGTCAGCGAAGTTGCACGTCGAGCCGCCGTTGTCGGTGGTGTAGACCACCAGCGTGTCGTCGGCTTGCCCGGTCGCGTCGAGCAGATCGAGCAGTCTGCCGATCTCCGCGTCCATCAGCTCCAGTTGAGCCAGGTAGTACTCGCGGCCGTGCGGCAGGTTCGGCACGATCACGTCGTCGTACCACTCCAGGTACGACGCTCCGGTGTCCGGCTTCCAGTCGTCGTACGACGGCAGGCCGCGGCGGGCCAGCTCGTCCGGTGGCAGTTGCCAGCAGAAGTTGTGGACCGCGTTGAAGGCGACCATGCAGAAGTACGGCCGCTCGTCTTCGGCCTGGATGAACTCGGCGGCCCGCCGGCCCAACTCACTGGTCAGGAAGCCCTCGTGCTCGACCGGCTCGTCACCGGAGAGCAGTGGCTGCACCGCCATGTAGCGCGCGGCATCAGCGCCGTACTCGCTTTGCGCGTGTTCTGAGTGATGCAGGTAGTTCAGCCTGCCGAGTGACTGGCCGGCCAAGCCGTAGAGCGTCGACTCGAACCCATGGTGTGGCGGACAGGCGCGGTCCCCGACGGACTCGGGGCCGTAGTGAACCTTGCCGAAGTACCCCGTCCGGTAGCCGCGTTCCTGCAGCAACTCAGCCAGGCTCGGTACGTCGTCAGGCGCGAAGCTCGCCGAGTCGAACCACTGACCACCCCAGCGCTGCTGGTAGCGCCCGGAGATGATCGCCGCCCGCGACGGACTGCAGATCGGCGCAGTCACGTACGCACTCGTGCAACTGACCCCGTCAGCGGCCAGCCGGTCCAGCGCCGGCGTGCGTACGTCGGCATGCAGTCCGAGCGCACTGCGGTCCGCATAGCCGTGGTCGTCCGAAACGATCAGCAGGATGTTCGTCATGGCATCGGTCCTATCAGTGCGGCGACCAGTCCGGCCGCGGTAAGGACCACCCAGACTGCGGTGAGGACTCGGTTGAGCGTCCGCAGGTGCCGTTTGGTGATGGTGCCGAGGAACTTCTTGAACAGGATCAGGGCGATCGCGACCAGCAGGACTGTGGCCATTGTCGAGAGGAAGCCACAGGCCCAGCCGAAGCTGAGCGGGCGGGCGTCCGGGTATGCGGTGCCGAACCGCTCTTCGAGGGTGCTGTACCGGCCGGGGATCAGTAACGCGGCGCTGCCGATCCACACCGCAAGCAGATAGGGGAGTGCCACCTTGATGTTGCGGGTCAGCTTCGCTCGGCCGACAAGGGCCGCAGCGATCACCACGTACGGCAGTCCACCCCAGCACCAGCCGAGCGCACGCAGGACAAGCTCACGGTGGTCCACCGCCCGGCCGAGCGCACCGACCACGCTCTCACCGACAACCGCGCCACCAAGGCCGCAGCCGACCGCAACGACCGCGAGAACCAGCGCCACCGACCGCACGACCCACCGCGGCCCCAGCTGAGCTTGAGCTTGGACTGACACGGCTCAGCACTCTGTCACAGCACCGGTCTAGGTTGGGAACATGCGCTCGGTCGACTGTGTAGGTGCCTTGATCCTGGACGAGCACCATCGCGTGTACGTGCAACGCCGTACGGCGGAACGGCGACTGCTGCCCGGGATCTGGGACATCGTCGGCGGACACCTGGAGCCGGGTGAGACGCCGGAGGAGGCGCTGGCACGGGAGGTCGAGGAGGAGACCGGCTGGAAGGTCCGCGACCTCGTCTGGAACGCCGCCGACTGGGAGTGGGAGTACGAGGGCCGCGTACGGCGTGAGCTCGACTACCTCATCACGATCGACGGGGACCTCACCCGACCGCGGCTCGAAGCGGGCAAGCACGACGCGGGCGACTGGGTCGGGCCGGACAACCTCGAGCTGCTGATGCTGAACCGCA
The DNA here is from genome assembly GCA_963748245.1 of uncultured Actinomycetota bacterium. GTDB lineage: Bacteria > Actinomycetota > Actinomycetes > Propionibacteriales > Kribbellaceae > Kribbella. Next base: position 801,549 of record CAVVIA010000002.1, read on the forward strand.
CCGACGGCGACCGGCGGCTGCGCGACATCGTGGCGTACGTCGTCCGCACCCGTTTCACCGACCGCCTCCGACTCGAACCGCTCACGGGTCCGGGTGAGGTCCGGCCCGGACATGCGGCGGACCTGGTGGCCCTGTACGCCGACCCGTGGGTCGCGCAGTGGTACGCCGAGGTGTTGTCCGAGCAGGACGCCGTACGTCGCGCGACCGAGGCTCACGCCCGTTGGGAAGCCGACGGCGTCAACAAGTGGATGGCGTACGAACGCGACAGCGGTGCACTGGCCGGTCGTGGTGGGTTGTCGCGCATCCCCGCGGACGCCCCGGTGGCCGAGGCGATCGGGAAGTTGGCGGGGCCGGACTGGGCGGCCGATCGGCTGGAGCTCGGCTGGGCGCTGACCGAGTCGGCCCGCGGGCGCGGGTTCGCGACCGAGATCGGGCGGGCCGGGCTGGATTTCGCCTTCGGGACGTTGCGGGCGAAGGCGGTGATCGCGCTTACCGAGCGAATCAACCTGGCGTCGCGAGCGGTGATGGAGCGCCTCGGCATGACCTACGCGGGTGAGATCACCGCCGAAGGCCTGGTCGAGGGCTCGGCAGAGGTGCAGCCGGATGCGCCGTTCGCTGTGTACGTCACCGGACCTGAAGCGGACATCTTGAGAGACGTGCCCTAGCGGTCCAGGGCGGTCACGAAGCGGGTCAGGAGGTCCGCGAACGTCTGCCGCTCGGCGTCGGTCCAGTCGTCCATCGCGGTGGCGAAGCGGTCCCGGCGGTAGTCGTGGACCCACTCGAGTTGCCGCCGGCCGTCCGCGGTGAGGACCAGGTTCGTACGACGCCCATCGGCCTGGTCGGCCTCACGTCGTACCAGGCCTGCCGAGACGGCCGCGGCGACCAGCTTGCTGGCCCGGGGTTGGTCCACGCCCAGTGCGGCCGCGACTCCGTTGACGCCGATCGGGTCCGGTCCGGCCGCCTCGAGTGCGTCGATGACCTCCTGGACCGGGTCCGGTCCACCCGCGTCCGCGGCGAAGGCACGACGGGTCTGCCGCCGGCGCATGGCGATCATCGCCGTCTCGACGACCACCACCGGATCGGACTTGTCCACAGCCCCTCCCGATGTATATGTTTATTGACATGTATATGTCGGATGACAACAAGCCTATCGGGTGGTGGCTGAAGGAGCTGGACCGGCTGCTGGAGTCGTCGTTCGAGCAGGTTCTCGCCGCGGACGGGCTGACCCGGCGGCAGTGGCAGACGCTGAACGCGGCCGCCGGTCCGGAGCCGATCGCGGTGGCGCTCGCGCCGTTCGTGACCGGCGATCCCGGTGAGCTGAGCGCGGCCGTCGATCCGTTGACCGCACGCGGCTGGCTGGTGGACGAAAGCCTGACGGCCGCCGGCCGGGAGGCGCTGGACTCGCTCAGAGCGAAGGTCCAGGCCCAGCGTGAGCGGGTCACGGCGGGGATCACCGGGGACGAGTACACCGCGACGATCGCCGTACTCCGGAGGATGGCGGACAACCTGAAAGGCTCCGCTGTGTGACCGCCCAGGCGCGGCGGTCACACAGCGGAGCCGGCCACCTCGGGGAGTTGGCTCGTGGTGAGGTGTCACGAGCCACACGGTGTCCTACCGCCCAGGACACTCCCCGCCTGGCCCGAGGTGTCGGCCAGGGGTGGGTTGGAACGGCTGGGCGGCGGCGATGCAGGGAGTCAGCCGCCAAGCCCAGCCGGGTCGGGAGGGCGGTGCGGTCCGGAGCTGAGGAGTGCTCCGGACCGCACCTGGGTTTCGTCCGGAACTGAGGAGTGCCCCGGACCTTCAGGTGTGCTGCTCCTGGACGTGAGGAGACCCCAGGCCGCAGCGGACCGGGTCTGAGGAGGACCCGGAAAGTCAGATTTTCAGTTGGTGGGGTCGAGTGGACCGAGTACGTCGTTGGTGACCCGGAGGCCGGCGAAACGCCTCCGCATCGCCTGCTCGTAGCGGGCCGCCAAGGGCGCTTCCGCGACGTACTGCGCGATCACATGCTCGCCGAACCAGACCCGCACTCTGCGCCGGTGCTGCCTCGACGTCATCTCCGCGATGGTCACTACCTCTCACCCCGTAACTCTCAGGCCTTGCAACCAGTTGGAATTACTGGTTGTCATGGCAGTAATGGTGCACGAGCCCGACGTGACCGCTCTAGGACCTGGACCGGACCTTTGCCGGACCTCTTCCGGACCTCTGGCGGACATCTGGGGGACAGCACCTTGTCGTGGGGCATGAGTCGAGACAACGTCTGATCTGACGTGAACGGGAGGAACGATGGCGGGTAGGTACACGCCAAAGACGGTCCTGGCGCATTTGATCCAGCGCCGGAACCAGACCTACTCCGAGATCGTCGCCGAGTTCGTCGAGCTGGGTGGAACCATCACCGAGCGGCACCTGCGGCGCCTCGCATCGGGCGAGCGTGCAGGGACCACTCCACAGACCCGGCGCACCCTGCAACGCATGTTCGGCAAGCCGGTCGAGGAGCTCCTCGCCCCGTTCGTCCCCGAGCAGGCCGCCCAGGTGGTGCCGGTACCTGCCGCGGGTGGACGGATCACGACAGGTAATGAGATGGAGGTTCTCGACATGGCTGCCAGCCGCGCGAGGGCATTTGCCCTCGCGGCCCAGTCCGGTCTCGGAAGCGAGGCCATGGAACAGGTGTACGACGACGTGCGCCACGTCGCGAAGGCCTACCCGCAGCGGCCGCTGCCGGAGATCCTCGGCCAGCTGGTCGAGACCCAGGATCTGGTCTTCGCCCTGCTGGAAAGCCGGCAACGTCCGGAGCACCTGCGGCAGCTGTACTTCCTCGGCGGCGTGACCGGCGGTCTGCTGGCCAAGGCATCGCACGACCTCGGCAACCCCCACGCGGCGATGACGCAGGCGCGGACCGCGTTCCTCTGCGCCGACAACGCCGACCACCACGGCCTGCGCGCCTGGGTGCGCGGCCTGCAGTCGCTGGTCTCCTACTGGGCCGGCAACCCGCACGACTCGGTTCGGTACGCACAGCTCGGCGCCGGGTACGCCGAGCAGGCCAACTCCACCACCAGCGTCTGGCTGCCGGTCAGCGAGGCCCGCGCGTGGGCGGCGCTGGGCAACCCGGAGGCGACCCGGGCCGCGCTCGAGCGGGCCGAGCAGGCCTGGAACACGGTGCGCAACGACGACCTCGACGACATGGGCGGCCTGTGCACCTTCGGCCGCAACCGGCAGCTGTACTACGCCGCCGACGCGCTTGCGTGGCTGCCCGGCGAGGTCGAGCAGGCCGAGCGGTACTCCCGGCAGGCCGTCGACGCCTACACCGACCCGAACCACCCGGAGTGGGCCTTCGGCGACGCCGCCGGCAGCCAGGCCGCGATGGCCATCACCAGGATCGCGAGCGGTGAGCTCGACGGCGCCGCGGACGCGATCGCGCCGGTGCTGGGCCTGCCGGCCGAGCGCCGGATCAACGGCGTGGTGCACTCGGCCCGCCGGGTCCACCAGGCGCTGCGGCAGTCCGGTCGCGCGGACGACGCCCGGGAGCTACAGGAGGAGATCGAGACGTTCACCCGGACCCCGATGCAGAGTTTCCCTCGGTAGCCTGCCTGAATGGATCCACTGACCGGTGACCTGACCACGCTGCGCGAGTTCCGGGCCACCGATCTCGACGACTATCTGGCCATCGTCAGCGACGACCGCGTGACGTCGTGGATGTCGTTCGACAGCCGGGACCGCCCTGCCGCCGAGAAGGCGCTGACCTCGATCATCGAGCGCGCAGCGCAGGACGACCGGCCGGACTACCTGCTCGCCGTCACCCGCCGGGGCGACGACCGTGTGGTCGGCCTCGCCCGCCTCGGGCCGACCGGGGTGGAGGCCGCTCACCTCGGCTACGCGATCCACGCGGACCACTGGGGTCGCGGCTACGCCACCGACGCGTGCCGCGTGATGTTGCGGCTCGCCTTCGGCCCCCTCGGCAAGCACCGGGTCAGCTCCGCGATCGGCCCCGAGAACGAGGCCTCGATCGCGGTGGTCAAACACCTCGGCTTCACCTACGAAGGCCGGATCAGGCACCACGTCTTCACCAACGGGGCCTGGCGCGACTCGCTCCTCTACTCGTTGCTCGAGTCGGAGTTCCCCAACCGGTAGCCGCGCCGTTCACCCACGCGTCATCCGGGCCCTTGACAGTGCCTTGTCAGCACAAGGAGGGTTGCGCGTCATGTCGATGCAGCAGATGCCGGAATGGGCGGATCCGGAGGTGCCGGAGGAGGCACTGGATGCGCAGGGGGTGTCCCGGCGGAACCTGATCCGTGGCGCCGGGTTGCTGGGAGCAGGCTTCGCGGCAACCGCGGTCGGCGCTTCCGATGCCGCGGCGGCCGGCAGCAGTACGTCGTACTCGAGTGATCCGGACCTGGTCTATCTGGTCGGGGATCACCACGTGCACAGCCGGTACAGCCACGACGCGAAGTACGACTTCAGTCAGTTGGCGCAGCGGGGAGCGCAGTTCGGGCTGGACTGGATGGCGTTCACCGAGCACAGCAACTTCGGGCACGCCGACAAGGGCGCGGCGGCCGAGGACGCCGAGGTGCTGAAGGCCCGGGCCGAGAACCCGCGGATGCTCATCTTCCAAGGCCTGGAGTGGTACATCCCCGCGGCCGAGCACGGGACCGTCCTGGTCGCCCCCGGACCGAACAACGTGTCCCTGCTGCAGCAGTTCGAGCGCGAGTACGACGGCAAGCTCACGAACCGGGCCGCGGACACGCCGGACAACGAGCAGCACGCGGTCAAAGCGCTGCAGTGGCTGGCCGGCCAGAAGCAGACCGGGTACGTCGACGACGTCCTGGTTCTCGCCAACCACCCGATGCGGCTGGGCATCGACTCCCCGCACGAACTGCGCGGCTGGCGCGACACCGGCGTCTGCATCGGCATGGAAGGCGCACCGGGCTCGCAGGGCGACGCGGACCCGGCCTGGGTCGCGTACCGCGGGTCGACCAACGCGCAGCGCGGTGAGTACGTCAACGCACCTGGCACCGGCAGCTTCGCCGGCTACCCAGCAGACGCCTACCGCACGTACGGCGGCTTCGACTGGGCCACCGCAACAGTCGGCGGGCTGTGGGACTCGATGCTGGCCGAGGGTCGGCTGTTCTCGATCACGTCGAACAGCGACAACCACCGGACCATCTGGGACACCTGGAAGGACGGGGAGTTCCCGCCCGGGGAGAACTTCGACAGCCTCGGCTGGAAGCCGTCGCCGACGGACTCCGGCGTGCCGCAGCCCGGTAGCGACTTCTGGCCCGGTCAGTTCAGCCGGACCCACGTCGGCGTCGCCCGGTACGGGTACCTCGAGGTGATGGCCGCTCTTCGGGCCGGACGCGTCTGGGTCGACCACGGTCAGTTGGTGGACGGTATCGACGTACGGCTCGCTCCGGTCGGCTCATCGCAGCGCGGGGTGACTCTCGGCGGGCGGCTGCGTGTGCATCGGGGACAGCGGCTGGAACTGCGGGTCACCGTGACCAGTGCGACCCGGCCGAACTTCCACGACCTGCTCCCTCGCCTCGCACACGTGGATGTGATCCGTGGGGCTGTGACTGGGCCTGTGACAGCCCGGGACACCTGGAAGGCACCCGACACCCGGGTGATCGAGCAGGTCGACGTACGGCGGAAGTCCGGGACGTACTCGCTGCGCATCCCGCTGGGGAAGGCGGAGCAGTCGCACTACGTGCGGGTGCGGGGCAGCGACGGCCGCCGGAACGGCCCTGGGTACCTGGGCAGTCGCATCGACCCGGCCGGCCCGATCCAGCACCCGACCAACGACGGCGACCCGTGGCTGGACACCTGGCTCTACACCAACCCGATCTTCGTCGACCTGGGTTAGGGGTCGGGGGGACACTGGGGGTATGGCCGCCACCATCGCAGGACCGCTGGACCCGTTGAGGGACGGGTTGGCGCGGATGATCATGACGAAGGTGGCGGGACCGGACCCGCGTGCTGAGCGCAACCGGGTGCACAACACGCCCGGACCGCGCTGGTTCGACCCGGACCGCCCGATCCGGCGGGTCCACGGCGACGCGGCGATGTTCGCCGGCGGACTGCGGGCCTTGCTGCTCCAGTCGCTGCACCCGCTGGCCATGGCAGCCGTGTCGGCCCACTCCGGCTACCGGGGTGACCCGTGGGGGCGGCTGCGTCGTACCAGCTACTTCCTGGCCATCACGACGTACGGCGCCGTCCCCGACGCCGAAGAGGCCATTGAGCGCGTCAAGGGGGTTCACGAGCGGGTCCGCGGGACCAGTCCGGACGGTGTGAAGTACAGGGCCTCCGACCCGCACCTACTCAAGTGGGTCCATATCGCCGAGGTGGACAGTTTCCTGGCCGCACACCAGCGGTACGGCGTGCAGCCGCTCGATGCCTCGGAGCAGGACCTGTACGTCGAGGACGCGGCACTGGTGGCCCGCAAGCTCGGTGTGGTCGACCCACCGACCACTGTGGCCGAGCTGCGTCAGGCGCTGGACGAGTACCGGCCGGAACTGCGTGGGACGACCGAGGCTCGTCAGGCGGCACGCTTCATGCTCGTGCACCCGCCGGTGCCCTGGGCCGCGCGACCGGCGTACGGCGTTCTCACGGCTGCGACTGTCGGCCTCCTGCCGTGGTGGACCAGGTGGCCGTTGCGACTCCCGTACCTGCCGCTGGCCGAGGCGACCGTCGTCCGCGCGGCCGGCGAGGGCCTGACCAGGACGATCCGCTGGGCGCTGGCGTCGCCGATCCTGGGGAATATCGAGGCCTAACCGCGGACTCGCCGGTAGGTTGTTCTCGTGCCGCTGCGTCCGCATCGATCACTCCCGCTGGCCACGCCGGCGGGAGTCGAGGTGCTGACCCGGATTCTCACCCAGGGACCGATCCCGCGGGTGGAGATCGCGCGCCGGACCGGGCTGTCCCAGGCGGCGGTCACCAAGGCGGTCGCGCCGCTGATCGAGGCCGGTTTCGTCACCGATCAACCGGCCGTGCCGGCCGAGGTGGAGAACCAGCTCGGCATCGGCCGGCCGGTCAGCCCGCTGACAGTGGTCCGGAACAGCGTCTCCGTGATCGGGCTCAAGGTCACCGCGACCGCCCTGATCGGCGTCACCACGGACTTCACCGCCGGGATCCTGACCGTCCGCCACCGGCAACTCGACGACACCGCGCCGGACACGGTGATCGAGCAGCTCGCGGACCTGGCCACCGAGCTGATCACCTCGGCGGAGGCCACGACCGGCCCGCTGATCGGCATCGGCGTGGCGGTGTCCGGTGACGTCGACGCCCGGCACGGCGTGGTCCGGCACTCGCCGTTGATGGGCTGGCGGGACGTAGCGGTCGCCGACCTGATGGCCAAGCGGCTCAAAGTGCCGGTCGTGGTGACGAACGACGTCCGCGCGCTGACCGTGGCCGAGCACTGGTTCGGGGTGGGCGTGGACGCGGACTCGTTCGCGGTCGTCACGATCGGCTCCGGGATCGGTTGCGGCCTCTACATCAACGGCGAGGTCGTGTCCGGGGCGTACGGCGTCTCCGGTGAGCTCGGCCATCTTCCGCTGGCGCCCGGCGAGCTGGTCTGCACCTGCGGGCGGCGCGGTTGTGTGGAGACGGTCGCCTCGTCGGACGCGATCCTGACCCGGACCCGCGAGACGACCGGGCGGCCGGGCCTGGACCTGGCCGGCGCGATCAAGCTGGCGCACGAGGGCGACGAGCACGCCCGGGATGCCTTCGACCGGGCCGGTGAGGTGATCGGGTCGGCGCTGGCCGCGATGGTGAACCTGGTCGGGCCGGAGCTGGTGGTGATCGCGGGCGAGGGCGTGGCGGAGTACGACCTGTACGAGGAGCGGATGCGGCAGGCATTCAGGGGCCACGCCTTCGGTGCCGCCGGGGACTGCCGGCTGATGCTGCGCTCGCACACCTTCGACGACTGGGCCCGCGGCGCCGCCGCGACCGTGATCCGCTCCTACGTCCGCGGCGAACCGCCGCTCCAACGCTGACGGGTTGGGTCCGCGAGCAGTTCACGGGCCCAACCCGACGAGGGCGGTCAGGTGCGGGCGGCGGCCAGGATCTTGCGCCAGACCTTCTTGTACGAGTCCAGGCCGTCGGCCGCGAGTGGTCCGGTCGGTCCGGCGGTGATGGACACACGCTCCGGGATGGTGCCCCAGACCGGGATGCCTTCCTGGGCGTACTGTTGCATCGCTTCCTGGTAGCTGCGGGTGTACGTCCGGGCCGAGCAGATCACCAGGCCGACCGGGATGTGGTCGGGCACCAGGTCGAGCACCGCCTTCACCCGCGGTGTCTCCACTCCGCCGATGCGGGTCGGCAGCACGACGATCCGGGCTCGCTCGAGCGCCTTGTTCAGCAGCCGCTCGTGGGACGGCGGCATGTCCACGATGCCGATACCTTCCGGCGGCACCTTGTCCAGTGCCTTGTTCAACAGACGCTCGGTCGGCGCCTCCTCGATCTCGACCCTGGCCAGGTGCTCGTCCTCGGAATCCGCGACCCAGTCGGCGGCGCTGCCTTGCGGATCGGCGTCGACCAGAGTGGATGTGCGACGGTTGGAAGATGCCAGCGCGGCCAAGTACACCGACGTGGTTGTCTTACCGACCCCGCCCTTCAGTGCAGCTGTCACGATGATCATGAGAGTGAACTTACCCGGTCTTGTCCGATTTCCGGCGTGTCGTCGGCGTTGCTCGCCCACATCGTGATAGTTGCCCCCGGCCCGTGTGAACAAGCTCAAGCCCTCTTCAGCCCGGCTGAATCCTTCCGGCCGGTGCACGCCTCTTACTCCTGGACCGGCGCCCTGCCGGCCCGGGAACCGGAGATTTTCATGACCGTTGTCGTTGCCCTTGCCATCGCTGCCGGAGTGGTGCTGCTGTGCACCTGCAGCTTCGTCGTACTGCGCCGGCGCGGGCGGGCCCGTGGCTGACCCGGCCTGGCCCGACGACCAGCTGATCGTCGCCGCCCAGGACGGCGACGTCGACGCGCTCACCGCGTTGGTGGCGGGCTCACACCCGACCGTACGGCGCTTCGCCCGGTCCCTCTGCGCCACGCCCGAGGACGCCGAGGACGCGGCCCAGGAGGCCCTGATCATCCTGTACCGCAAGGTCGGCATGCTCCGGGCGACCAGCGCGCTGACGTCCTGGATGTTCCGGATCGTCCGCAACGAGTGCCTGCGGCGCGCCCGCGCGATGCGGCGGGACCAGCCGCCGGCCGGGGACACGGCCACGCTGTCGGCCGAGGACGAGGTGCTGCAGCGCCTGGAGGCAGCGGCGGTGGCGGCGGCGATCGCCGACCTGCCCGCGGACCAGCGCCGCGTGCTGATCCTGCGCGACGTCCAGGGCTACAGCGGACGGATGGTCGGCGACGCGCTGGGCCTCAGTACGGCCGCGATGAAGTCACGTCTGCACCGGGCCCGCACCGCGATCCGCGAGACCTTGAACACCGGAGGACAACCATGACACGAAGCACCACCTTCGCGAGCGCATCGCTGCCTCGCCACCTGATCCGCGGCGGGATCGGATTCGGCGCGCTGATCGGCGCATTCGCACTCCTTCCATCGGTCGGGCTGTACAGCCTGCTGCTCCTGCCGCTCGGCGTACTCGCTCTGCGCGGCTGCCCCACGTGCTGGATGATCGGCCTCGCCGAGACCATCTCGAACGGCAGGCTGCGGCGTACCTGCGCCGACGGCCGATGCAGCCTGACCGTCGCCGAAGAGCGACTCAGCTCGCCGGTTTCCGGATCACCTCGATCAGGGCGCTGAGACCTGAAGGACCGTGGCCGGCCGCGTCGGCGCGGGCGAACAGGGCGGCCAGGGCGCGCGGGACTCCGGTGTCCAGGCCGACCTGTTCGAAGGCATCGACCACGTGTTCGCTGCCGACGGCCTGCATGTGCAGGTTGTTCTCCGCGCCGGGGTAGACGCCTCGCTCGATCTCTGTGGTGAGGATCTTGAGGAACCCCATCGGCCCTTCGTCGGTGAGGTCGGCCAGCAACGCGGCGGCGTACGGGCGCAGGTCCTCAGCGTTGATGCCCGCGGTGCCGACCAGGGCGGCCGAGTAGAAGTAGCTGACCAGCGTGGTCCAGAACATGTTCAGCATGGCCTGGTAATAGAGCATCGCGAGCCCGGGGTCCGCGCCCACGTAGTCGGCCCGGCCGAGCACCTCGAGCGTCTCCCGATGCGCCTCGACCACCTCGGCCGGACCGCTGTAGAAGACGTACGCACCCGGCTGACCGATGCCCGGCGGCGGGACCATGATGCCGCCTGTGACCAGTGCGCCACCACGATCGGCGACTGACCGACTCGCCGTCCGGAGACGGTCCGGGCTGTCCGAGCTGAGGTTGACCAGCACGCGGCTGGTGAGATCCACCTCGGCGAGCGACTCGTCCATCGCGGCGTAGTCGACCTGGCTGATCACGACCAGGTTGCTCGCGGCCACCGCTTCGGCGGCCGTCGCCGCCTCGACCGCGCCGGCGGCAACGAGCTTCAACGCCTTGCCCGGGGACCGGTTCCAGACGGTGGTCGGATGGCCGGCGGCAAGGAACACCTCGGCCATGGTGGATCCCATCGCGCCGAGGCCGATCACTGTGACAGCTTCTCGAGAACTCATGCGCCGATCGTGCGCAACCCCGCTACGGGTTTACTACGGCTATGTACTTCGGCGTGCTGGGTCCCCTGGTGGTCCGGACGGACGCCGGTGAGCCGGTCGCCGTACCCGACACCAAGGTCCGCACGCTGCTGCTCGATCTGCTGGTCAATCGCGGCCACCCGGTCTCGGCGGACCGGCTGATCGAGGACCTCTGGGGCAACCGTTCGCCCCGCAACGCCACCGGCACGCTGCAGGCAAGGATCTCCCAGCTCCGTACGGCGCTGGACCGGGCCGAACCGGGCAGTCGAGCCCTCGTCGCCCACGGCCCGGCCGGCTACACCCTCACCGCGGACGTTGTCGACAGCAACATCTTCGAGGAACTGGTCGGCGCTGGTCGCCTGCGTGAGGCGCTCGACTTGTGGCGTGGCCCGGCGTACGCCGACGTCCCCGACCACGAGTTCGCTCGCGCGACCCGGGACCGCTTGGAGGAGGCCCGCCTCGCCGCGACCGAAGCCTTGCTGGAGCGGACCGACGACGCGCTCCCGGAACTGACCGAGCTGGTCCGGCTGCACCCGTTGCGCGAACGCCTCCGAGCCCTGCACATGCGCGCGCTGTACCGTGCGGGCCGCCAGGACGAGGCACTCCGCTCGTACGCCGACCTCCGCGAGGCGCTGGCCGAAGAGCTCGGCGCCGATCCCGGACCGGAACTCGTCGAACTGCACGCCTCGATCCTGCGGCACGACGCCTCCCTGCAGCCGTCGCGGCTCCCCGCGCCCCTCAATGACCTGATCGGCCGCACCGAGGTGCTCACGTCGGCACGCGACCTGCTGTCTGCCAACCGCCTCCTGACGCTCGTCGGCCCAGGAGGAGTCGGCAAGACCCGACTGGCGATGGAACTCGGTCGCAACCACGTGGGCGACGTTCGACTGGTCGAACTCGCGCCACTCCGGCAGGACGACATCCTGGACGGGCTGGCCGCAGCCATGGGCCTCCGGGACGACTCCGCAGACCTGCTGTCACGAGTGATCGAGTCGATTCGCGCCAGGCCGGTCCTGCTGATCCTCGACAACTGCGAACATCTGCACATCACCGACCTGACAGGGCGGCTTCTGGCCGACGCGCCCGAGCTGCGTGTGCTCGCAACGAGTCGGGAGCCACTGCGTCTCCCCGGTGAGCGGGTGCTTGACGTACAACCTCTTGACCTGGACGGCGCCGTCGAGCTGTTCACCGCGCGGGCCGGGGTCGACGATTCCGAGGCGGTCAGAGCGATCTGCCGGCGGCTGGACGGCATACCGCTCGCGCTGGAGTTGGCGGCGACCCGGGTACGGGCGCTCGGCGTGCAGGGGCTGGCGGATCGGCTGGACGATCGGTTCCGGCTGCTGTCCGGCGGGCGCGGCGTACCCGAGCGGCAGCGGACGTTGCGGGCGACCATCGACTGGAGCTGGGACCTGCTGGACGCGGAGGAGCGGGCCATGCTGCGCCGGCTGGCGGTGCACGCCGGCACCTTCTCGCTGGAGGCCGCTACCGCGGTCAGCCGGCTGCCGGACGCCGTACTCCTGGCTCTTGTCGACAAATCACTAGTTGCCGCCGGCACCGGCCGCTACCGCTTGCTGGAGTCGGTAGCGGCGTACAGCCTAGAGCGGCTCGCAGAGGCCGGTGAGGAGGCCGAGACCAGGCAGCACCATGCGGAGTACTACCTCCAGCTGGCTCAGCGAGCCGAGGAGCAGTTGCGCGGGCCGGAGCAACGCACCTGGCTCCACCGGCTCGACCAGGAGTCGGCGAACTTCCGCGCTGCCCTCGACGCCGCTCGCCAGCTCTCGCTCAAGCTGGTCAATGCGCTGGCCTGGTACTGGTACCTCCGGGGTCGCCTGGGTGAGGCACGACGGTCGATCGCGGCGGCACTCGCCGTACCTGGTCAAGAGCCGGCCGACCGCGCGGCCGCGACCGTCTGGCAGGTCGGCATGACTGCAACCGATGCCAAGGGCACCAACCTCACCGCTGCGACCGAGGACGCACTGGCGCGGTACGACGTCCCGGCGCGAGGACTGTGGTTCCTGACCGCCACCCAATGGGCGTACGGCGATCGGGACGTGCTGATGGGCCGGATCGACCGGGCGATCGAGACGTTCACCGCGGACGGCGACCGCTGGGGACTGGCCGCGGCGCTGAGTACCAGGGCGCAGCTCAACATCGTGCACGCCGACCTCGACGCGATGCTGCGCGACGGTCACCGCAGTCTCGAGCTCTTCGACGAGCTACAAGACGACTGGGGCCGGCTGCAGGCGACGTACTCACTGATCGTCGTCGCCGAGATCAGCGGCGACTACCCGACCGCCGTCTCGTACCTCGAGGACTCACTCCGGCTGGCGGAGGAGCTCGGCCTGTGGACCGAGGTGTCGTTCCGCACCTCCGGCCTGGGCCGGATCGCCTTCCTCACCGGCGACTACGCCCGCGCCGACGCCTTGCACGAGCGGGCCCGGCGGCTGGCGATCGAGCAGTCCAACAAGTCGGCCGAGGAGTACGCCGAGGTCGGTCTCGGCCTGTCCGCCCGCCACCAGGGCCGTCTCGACGACGCCGAGGCGCACTTCAGCAAATGGCTCGACTGGCTCCGTCAGGTCGGCGGTACTCCCGGCATCGCCTTCATCCTGGCTCAACTCGGCTTCATCGCCGAGCAACGCGGCGACTTCACCGAGGCCCGAGCCCTCCACCAGCGCGGCTACGAAGCAGCGCAGCAGGTGGGCGACGAGCGAGCGCTCGCGCTCGCCCTGGAGGGCCTGGCCGGCGCGGCCGAGGATCCCGACCGCGCCCGCCGGCTACTCGCTCAGGCCGAGGCCCTCCGCGCGCAAGTTGGCGCACCACTTCCCGCGGCCGAACGCTTCGACGTCGAAAGAATCACTTCCCGAGCCAGCCGTCGACCTTCGACTGGTTCTCCTTGACCCACTTCTCGGCGGCCGCGTCCGGGGTCAGCTTGTCGACCGCGATCGAGCGCGCGACGGCGTTCTGGTCCTCGTTGGTCCACTGGAAGTTCTTGACCAGGTCGTACGCCGGGCTGCCCGAGTCGGCGAACTTCTTCGACACGATCTTGTCCAGGTCGTACGGCGGGTAGTCACAGGCGATCTTGGCCGGGTCGGCGTCGCAGCCGGCCTTGTACGCGGGCAGACCGACCTTGACCAGCTTCAGCTCGTTGAAGAACCACTGCGGCTCGTAGAAGTAGGCGAGCAGCGGCTTCTTGTTCTTCTCCGCGTCCCGGAACGCCTGGATCAGCGCGGTCTCGCTGCCGCGCTAGCACCACCTTGTAGTTCAGCGTCAGGTTCTTCACCAGCGCCTCGTCGTTCGTCACGAACGACGGGTCGCCGTCGAGCAACTGGCCCTTGCCGCCGGACTCCGACGTCTTGAACAGGGCGGCGTACTTGTTCAGGTTCTTCCAGTCGGTGATGTCCGGGTACTGCTGCGCCATCCACGGCGGCACGTACCAGCCGATCACGCCTTTGACCCCGGTGGAGCCCGGCCTCGACCGCGACCTTCTGGTCGGTGATGTACTTCTTCTTCAGGTCCTCGTGACCCCAGTTCTCCAGTACGGCGTCCACCTCGCCGGTGCCGAACCCCTGCCAGGAGATCTCCTCCTTGAGGTTCTTCTTCACCACCTTGCAGCCGAGGTTCTCGGTCGCCACGTACGCGACCACGGCCGCGTTCGCCTCGTACCCGACCCACGGGCTGACGGCCAGGTTGAACGTGCCGCAGTCCTTGCCGCCGGTGGCGGCCGGCTGTGCCTCCTCGCCGACCTTCTCGCCACCGCACCCGGCCAGCGCGAGCGCCACCGCTGTCAGCAGACCGGCGTACCGGAGCTTCTTCACCGCTTGTCTCCTCTCTGTTCGGAAATTCTGGGTACGGCGGGCCGCCGCCTGCGTGACGCGGTCGAGCAGAACGCCCAGCAGGACGATAGCCAGCCCGGCGGCCAACCCCTTGCCGTAGAGCTCGCTCTGCGCGAAGCCCGCGGCCACGTCGTACCCGAGTGCACCCGCACCGACCAGACCGCCGACGACCACCATCGAGAGCACGTAGATCAGGCCCTGGTTCACCGCCAGCGTGATGGCCCGGCGGGCGACCGGCAACTGCACCTTGCTGATCACCTGCCAGCTGCTCGACCCCACCGAGTTCGCCGCCTCCACCGTCGCGACCGGGACCGCCTTGATGCCGTCAGCAACGATCTTGGTGGTGACCGGTACGGCGAACACGACCGCGGCCGCGATCGCGGTGAACCGGCTGGTGCCGAACAACGCCAGGAACGGCACCAGGTACACGAACGGCGGCATCGTCTGCCCCGCGTCGAGGACCGGCCGGATCCAGGTGTCGATCCGATGGTTGCGGCCGGCCCACACACCTAGCGCGAGACCGAGCCGCGACCACGACGACGGTCGCGAGCAGAGTCGAGGCCAGCGTGACCATGCTGTCGTGCCAGACCCCGGTCGCGACCAGCAACAGCGAGCACACCGCGGCGGGCACGGCTCCACGCCAGCTCCCGAGTACGGCGGCCAGCGCCACGACGACCGCGGCGACGAGCCACCAGGGTGAGCCGGTGAGCAGCGCCTCGAGCGGGTTCGAACAGCCCATTGGTGACCGCGTCGCGGACGCCGTACGTGAAACCGCCGAAGACGTCCTGCACCCAGGCGGTCGCGTCCGAGGCGATCACCGCGATCCGGGAGCCGATGTTCACCGACGACGGGAACTCGGCCGCCCACACGTAGGTGCGGGAGAACCAGACCGCGATCAGGACACCGGCGGCTCCGGCGCCGAGCAGGACCTTCCGGCGGATGCTCGCCGTACGCCAGGGCCGGTCGCCGGCCGCGGTCGTGACGCGGTCGAGCACGATCGCGATCACCACGATCGCCAGACCGGCGTTGAATGCGACCCCGACGTCCAGCGTCTGCAGGGCTTTCAGCACCGTCTGGCCCAGGCCGGGCGCGTCGATCAGCGCGGCCACCGTCACCATCGACAGCGCGGCCATGATGGTCTGGTTGATGCCGACGACGACCGTACTGCGGGACATCGGCAGCAGCACCTTGGTCAGCGTCTGGCCCCGGGTGGACCCGAGCGATCGGGACGCCTCGACGCTCTCCGGCGGGACCGAGCGGATCGCGTGCGCGGTCAGCCGGACGGCCGGCGGCGCCGCGTAGATCAGCGGTCGCGATCGTCGCCGCGGCCGGTCCGATCGCGAAGAACAAGGTCAGCGGAGCGAGGTAGACGAACGTCGGCAGCGTCTGCATCAGGTCGAGGACGAGCGTCGCCACCCGGAAGGCACGGTCCGACAGCCCGGCCCAGATCCCCAGCGGGATCGCCGACCAGCAGCGACAGCAGGACCGCCGCGATCGTCAGCGCGAGCGTGTCCATGCTCTCCTGCCACAACCCCTGCAGCCCGACGAAGGCGAGCCCGCCGGCGGTCAGCAGGGCGACCTTCCAGTTGCCGAACGCCCAGGCCAGGTACGCCGCGACCGCGACCACGCCGAGCCAGCCGATGACCGGCACGGGCCGGCCGTACGACGCCTGCGAGAGGACGTTCTGGAGCAGTACGACGAACTGGTCGACGACAGTCCGGATCGTGTCGAAGACCAGGTTGCCCTGGCCGACGTCGTCGCGGTGATCGGTCAGCCAGCGGTGGAACGCGGTCGTCTCCTGACCGCCGAGTGCGAGGGTGTCGATGCCGCGAAGAACGAAGTACGCCGCGACCCAGACGACGAGCACGACGCCGACGACCACGCTGCGCCGAGGCCGTCGTACCTCGACCTCGACCTCGCTCGTGATGGCGGCCATCAGGGCGCGTCTCCTTCCCCCGTGCAGTCGCGAGCAGGTGCTCGGTGCAGTAGCTCGGTGTGCGGGAGCGGGAGCCTCGATGTGGTGTTCATCGTGGCTTTTGCTCCCGTGCAGCGAGATGCTGTGCCGAGTGCCGCGCAGCACGCACGGGGGAGGAGACGCGCCCGAGTGTCCGCGACGACGGCGAGGATCTCCTCGTCACCGATCACACCGAGCAGCGTGCCGTTCGAGACGACCTTGACCGGCCGGTCCGCCTCGAGCACCAGCCGGGTCGCCTCCCGGACCGAGACGTCCGGGCCGAGCTCGGGTCCGTCCAGCGGCTCGCCGTCGCGCGGTCGCCGGGCGATCCAGCGCAGGGTCAGTACGTCGGCCCGCTGGACGTCGCGGACGAACTCGCGGACGTAGTCGTCGGCGGGTGCGCCGACCAGCTCGTCGCCGGTACCGAGCTGGACCGCGGCGCCGTCGCGCATCAGCAGGATCCGGTCGCCCAGCTTGAGCGCCTCGGACAGGTCGTGGGTGATGAACACCATCGTCTTGCCGACCTCGCGGTGCAGGCGGACGACCTCGGTCTGCATCTCGCGGCGGATCAGCGGGTCGAGCGCGGAGAACGGCTCGTCGAACAGCAGCACGTCCGGGTCGTTGGCGAGCGCGCGGGCCAGGCCGACGCGTTGCTGCATACCGCCGGACAGCTGCTCGGGGTAGAGGTGCTCGTTGCCGGCCAGGCCGACCAGGTCGATGACCTCCTGGGCCCGCCGGCGGCGGTCGGGCTTGCTCTCGCCGCGGATCTCCAGGCCGTACGAGACGTTGTCGATCACCTTGCGGTGCGGCAGCAGACCGAAGTGCTGGAACACCATCGAGAACTTGCTCCGGCGCAGCGCCCGCAGCCGCTTCTCGTCCGCGGCGCGGAGGTCCTCGCCCTCGAAGATCAGGCTGCCGGCGGTCGGTTCGATCAAACGCGTGAGGCAGCGGACCAGCGTGGACTTGCCGGACCCGGACAGACCCATCACGACGAAGACCTCACCGGGTGCGACGTCGAAGCTGAGGTCGCGGACGGCCGCCGTACAGCCGGTCCGGGCATAGAGGGCGGCGCGGTCCAGGGCGGCGAGGTCGGGGCGGCGGGGTACTCGCTGGGCCTTCGGGCCGAACACTTTCCACAGGCCCTGGATCGACAACAGAGCGTTGCTGTCCTGTACCTCGGGATACTCGAGCTGAGCGGTCACTGGAGTTGTCGCGGGGAAGCCTCAAGCCTGGGGATGAACCGCGACTCCCTCCCTTCCGGGATCGGGGATTGTCGGTCCCGTTTGATTGGGTGGATGGCGTGTCCCGGTTCCGGATGTACCCCACGCCTGTGCAGCAAGCTGCGTTGCTGGAGCAGTGTCGGCAGGCCCGGTACGTATGGAACCTGGCGCTCGAGCAGTGGTCGATGTGGCGCCGCGACAGGGGTCCGACGCCTGGATACGTCCAGCAGTGCCGACAGTTGACCGAAGCGCGGACCGCCTTCGGCTGGCTGCGGGCGGGGTCGCAGACCGTCCAGCAGCAGGCGCTGCGAGACTTCGACCAGGCCGTCCAGAACCTCCATGCAGGCACCCATAGGCGGCCGACCTGGCGCAAAACCGGGCTGCATGAGGGCCTCCGCATCGTCGGCTCCCAGGCGACCCGGCTCGTCAAGCTGAACCGGAAGTGGGCGCGGGTGCTCGTGCCGAAAGTCGGCTGGGTACGGTTCCGACTGCCCCGACCTGTTCCCGACGCGAAGTCCTACCGGGTCACCCGCGACCGGGCGGGTCATTGGCATATTGCGTTCGCCGTCGTTCCTCCGCCGATTCCTGCGCCGGGGGCGGGTCAGGTGGTCGGCGTGGATCGCGGCGTCACCGTCTCGGCAGCATTGTCCACCGGAGAACTCCTGACCTGCCCTGCCCTGTCGGACCGCGAACAAGGGCGGCTCGAGCACCTGCAGCGTCGTCTGGCCCGCTGCCGGCCCGGCTCCAACCGGCGCCGTCGGGTGAAGATTGCGATCGCCACGCTGCTGGCCCGGGCAGGGGGACGTCGCAAGGACTGGGTGGAGAAGACCAGCACCGACCTTGCGCGGCGGTTCGACGTGATCCGGGTGGAGGACTTGCGTGTCGCTCAGATGACCAGGCGCCCCAAGCCCAGACCTGACCCCGAACGACCGGGCAGCTATCTGCCGAACCGCCGCCGCGCCAAAGTCGGACTCAACCGCGGCATCCTCGCCAACGGCTGGGGCCTTCTCGTCCAGCGCCTGGAGCACAAGGCCGCCGGACGGGTCGAGAAGGTCAACGCTGCGTACACGTCGCAGACCTGTAGCGCCTGCGGGCATCGCGAATCGGGAAATCGCGAGAGCCAAGCGATCTTCCGGTGCGTGGCCTGCGGACATCAGGCAAACGCAGATGTGAATGCAGCAGTCAACATCGCGGCCGGACGGGCCGTCAGTGCACGCCGAGAGACGCCCGTACGGGTCTCGTCGAAGCGTGAACCTCAACACGCTACCTCCGCGTAGTGGGTTGGAAATCCCCGTCCCGCAGGACGGGGAGGACGTCAACCTCGCATCCCCGCAGGATTTCTCGTCGTGAACCGCGACTGTATCCAACCCACAGTCCCCCAGCGCGCCCGCGGGGTGTCTGTCGCGTCAACTATGGCTGGTACGGCGGCGCCTCGCCCCAACCCCAGTGCGGAACGGGCGCTTGCAGCGGCGGCGTCGCGCCGGGCTGTGAGTTGGCGAGAGCGATCCGCGTGCCCCACTCGACGTACGCGACGAAGGCGGATCGGAACTCCGGATCGTCCGGAAGCCCGGCCGGATCCGCACTCGCCGCGATCAGCGCGGCCCAGCGGGACCGCTGCTCCTCGGTCAGCGCGAGACCGATGTGGTGCGACAGCATCGCCGGGTAGCCGCCGAGCTCGTCGGTGTACCGGCTGTGGCCGCGGAAGACCTCGCCGAGCCAGATCGCGACGTGCTCCCGATGCTTGTCACTCATGTGCGCGAACACCGGCGCGAGCAGAGGATCGGCCAGCACCTTGTCGTAGAACACCTCGGTCAGGCGCAGCAGCGCCTCGTGCCCACCGGCCCACTCGTACAGCGTCGGAGTCGTCATGTAATGATGTAATCATACCAACAGCGCATCGGCGACGGCCCGGAGTTCGGCGTCCATCGCGCTGTCCCCGCTTCCGGTTTCCCAGAGCACGTTCTGCAGGATCCGGCCGGCGGTCCACCCGAGCGCGCGGTCGCGGTCGATGCCGGTCAACTCGAGCATCAAGTCGAACCGGTCCCGGATCGCCCGGGACAGGTCGCCGGTCGCGACCAGGTCGTCCCAGCGGTTCCACAACACCGGCATGATCTCGAAGCCGGGGTCACCGGCCAGCGGCTTCGGGTCGATGACCAGCCACGGCTGCCGTTGCGCCGCCATCACGTTGTCGTAGTGCAGGTCCCAGTGCAGCAACCGGTCGCCGGCCTCCGGAATGAGCTCGCGCACCTGGTCGACGCATTGCCTGGTCAGCTGCCGCTCGACCGGATCGCTCAACAGGGGGATCAGGGCGGGCGCATCTTCGACCATCCGCCCGGCGATGTCCGCCAGGCGGCGAATCCCGGGCGGCGCCGGGACGACCATCAGCCGGGTCAGCAGGTCGGCCAGGATCCGGGTCGCCTCGGTGTGATCGGGTACGTCGTTCAGGGTCCGCGGCTCGAGTCGTTCGAGCAGGATCGTCGACGTCGCCGGGTCGTCCTCGAGCACCTCGACGACATCGTCGGCGTTCCACGACTTGAGGGCGAGCGCCTCGCTCTCACTCTCGTCGTTGACCGGCTGGAGCTTGAGCATCGCCTCGGCGCCGTCCCGCCGTACGACGGGCAGGATCAGTGAGGCCATCCCGTTCAGCGGCGCACCGTCGACCGTCAGGTCCCACCGGGCCACGTACTCGCCGGCCAACTCGGGCAACGCCGCGAGCCACTCCGCGTGGTCCTCTCCGTGCGACTCGATCAACCGCGGGGGAATCACCAACTCGATCACCCCCGGCACAGTAGGTGCTTCCGCCGCGATGTGCTTGGGTTTTCCCCGTGGGCGAGATGGAGAGTCGGCATCGGCGGGTGCAGCGGGTTGTCATGGGCATCTATCTGGGGATCCCGCTGGTGTTGCTGTTGGTCGTGGCGTGGATCAGTACGACCGGTTCGCCGGTTGCCTGGGTGGCGTGTGTGGTGCCGGTCGGGATGTTGGTGTTCGGGTGGGTTCTGCGTCGACGCCATCGGTATCGGCCGCAGGCGTGGGCGGGCATCGGTGTGCTGTTCGGTGCGGTCAGCGGGTTGTACGTGACCCTGTGTCCGTTGGCGGTTGGAGTCTGGTGGCCGGTGTGGCTGGCGTTGCCCGGGTTGTTGATCGGGATCGTGGCCGGTGGTCAGCTCGCCCGGTACGCCGATCGGGTACTGCTGGTGCCCGTCCTGCCTGAGCTCGCGGATACGCCGTACGAGTTGATCTTCCGGCTGCGCGGGCTGCAGCTGACCGCGGTCCTGCTCGGTGCGGACAGCGTCACGATCCAGAGCCGGCGGGTCCTGCGCTCACAGGCCGTGGCCGACCTGGCCAGGACCTACCCGTTGAGCGCCATCACCGGGGTCTTCGAGGTTGCGCTCAGCGGCGTGGAGCGGCTCAAGTTCCCGATCGCGATGCCGCATCCGCCGGTGGTGACCGAAGGTCCGGCCGTGATCGTGCAGGCCTCGGGTGACGACTGGGTCCTCCCGACCAACCAGGCGTCGACGCTGATCGAGCTGCTCAACCGTCGCAGGTCCATCGCATAGCCAGCGCGAACCCGAGGTCCGTGTACTGCGCGCCGGGGAACACGTCGTCGTACACCTCCCGGAACTGCGCACGGGACAGATAGCGGTCACTCGCCAGGTGGTCGAGCCACGGCTTGCTGTGCCAGAACCGGAACTCGAACCACGCATCCCGCCACCCGAGCTGCCTGATGTGCTGCGGAAATCCGCGCCAAGCCCCGACGACATACAGGTACCGCGGCGGCGTCGGGTAGAGATCGCACACGTTGTCCACGATCGCCACCGTCCCGCCCGGCCGTACCAACGACTTCAGATACTCGAGCCCGGCGCGGTAGTCCGGCAGGTGGTGCATCATCGTGTGGCTGTAGACCAGGTCGAACCCGCGGTCGTCCACCGCGAATACATCCGCCACCCGGTACTCGACGTTCGACCGCGCCCGCTTCTGCCGGGCCAGCGAAACCATCGGCTCACTCAGATCCACGCCGACCACGTGCTCGAACCGGTCGGCCAACCGCTCGGCCGCATGCCCCGACCCACACCCGACATCCAGCGCCCGCTCACCACGCAACCCGAGCCCGGCCACCCACTCGACGTTCTGCCCGGGTTGCAGGCTGACGAACCGGTCGTAGTCGGCGGCGAAGCGATCGAATGATGCAGGGTCGGCCATGCTGCGTACGACGTACCTGACGATGTTTTGGTTGGAAAGCGACGGACATCGATGGCGGCACCTCGTCGTACCTCAGGAGCGTTCGCGTTCCTTGCGAGCGGTCTCGGCCTTTTCGGCCTGCCAGCCGTCTTCGTTCTTGCCCAGGCGCCAGTAGCCGGACAGGGAGACGCGGTCGCGGGGGAGGCCGCGGTCCTGGAAGAGGTTCTTGCGGATGCGGAACACGAAGCCCGCCTCGCCGTGGACGAAGGCCTGCACGTCGCCGGCGGGGAAGTCCAGCGCCTCGACGGCGGCGACCAGCCCGTCGCCGCGCGCGACAGTGCTGCGCGCGCGGTGGAACCAGGTCACGTCGAGGTCGCCCGAGCCGCTGAACTTCTGCTCCTCGGTCTCGTCCTCCACCTCGACCAGGACAGTCGCCCGCGCCCCCGGCGGAAGCTGCTCGACCGCGGCACTGATCGCCGGCAGCGCACTCTCGTCGCCCACCAGCAGATGCCAGTCGGCCGCCTCATCAGGCGCGTACGCACCACCCGGCCCGTTGAACCACATCACGTCACCCGGCTGCGCCGCCGCGGCCCACGGCCCGGCCACACCCTCGTCGCCGTGGTGGACGAAGTCGATGGTCAGCTCGCGGCTGTCCTCGTCCCAGTTCCGCACCGTGTAGGTCCGCATCGTCGGCCACTGCTCGGACGGGTACGTCTCCCGGACCACGCCCATGTCCAGCGGCTCCGGGTACGCGACGCCGGGCTTGCCGAACAGCAGCTTCACGTAGTGGTCGCTGGTGCCGTTGTCCACGAAGTCGTCGGAGCTGAACACGACCCGGATCATGTGCGGGGTGATGCGCTCGGTACGACGGACCACCGCGCGCTTGCAGACGCGGTTACGGCGGGGTGCGGGGCTGGTCACACGACCACGGTCCTCTCGGAGACATCGGGCGGCCCGGTCAGGCCAGCTAAGTTAGGTCTACCTAACTCAGGCTAGCTCACCTGTCCCAGGCCGCCGTACCGATGTCTCAGAGCCCGCGGATGTAGAACACTTTGCTGACGCCGGCCTGGTAGCGGTAGCAGGTCGGGAGGTACACCCGGTACGGGATCAGACCCTTGTACGCCGGCTGCGCGTTCACTGTGAACCGCCCGCTCGTCCGGATCCCGGCTGAACTCACCGACCGCCACTGCGTCGCGCCGTACAGCCGCTGCAACCACACCTTGCAGTTCGACGGCGCCCCGGCGACCGACCCGTTGACCGGTACGAGGCTCCCGACCGGAGCACTCGTCTTCGACGGCGTCGCCGACACGATGCCCGGCCTGGACACGATCAGCCCGCGCCCGGCGATGTCGGTCGGAGCACCGAAGATCCGCAGGCAGTTGCCGAAGTCGCCCTCCGCCGCCGTGTACGACTTGGTCGCGATCCCGTTCGTGTCGGTCCGGACCAGCGATCCGGGCCCGGGCTCGACACAGCCGTTGTCGTTGCCGAGGAACACCTGGATGCGGGACCCGTACGGCTTGCCGGTCGCGGCATCCGTCACCGCCCAGCGGATCGAGTACGGCGAACCGAACGGCACCACCTTGGGCGACACCGACGCCGTGATCTTCGGCAGGTGGAGCCCGGTGACCGCCAGCGAGGGGCCGTTGAAGGGAGTCGGTTCGGTCGTGTCACCGCTGCCGGGGAAGTAGATCCCGGCGAAGACGCTCGTGACCTTGAAGGTGCCGTTGGCCGTCGAGGGCACGTTCAGCGGCCCGGTCCAGGTGCCGTTCTGCACCGAGCCGGCCGTACGTCGCAGGTCCGTCGACAGCAGGTACGTCAGCGGCCCGGATCCCCCCGTGCGCTGCAGGATGACGTAGAACGTGATGCCCTCGTCCTGCGGATCGGTCGAGTCGTAGCCGCCCTTGACCGTGACCGTCACCGGCGCGAGATTCAGCCCCGAGACCGCGACGCCCGGCTTGCCGAGGGTGACGGCGGTGACCGTCAACTTGGGATTCGGCGCTGCCTGAGCGATCGACAGTGCACCGATCAGCAGCAGTGGCGCTGTGAGGAGCGCCGCCATGACCCGTCTTGTCCACATGGTTGGCAGCGTGACAGTGGCCTGTCACGCTGCCAAGGAGTCTCCGTGATCAATGCGCGATCGGGCCGGTTCGGTAGACCGGTTCAACCCGCGAGCGGGCAGTGTTCACCTCCAGGACATGTACAGCCCGGCTCGGCGACCGCTACGGTCCGCAGGCTGGGGGGATGAGCCAGGTCTTCGGTACGCCGCGGAACCCGGCCCACACCGTCACGCGCACCGACCGGTTCGGCCGGCCGATCTCCCTCGACCTCCGCACGCCCGAGGGCAACTCGGTGCTGTTCACCGGGCCGCCCGGGATGGGCAAGACCCTCGAGCTCGACCGGGCCGAGGCGCTGGCCAAGCGGCAGGGCTGGGTCGGCATCCGGGTCGACGCCACGCCGCGGGAACCGCTCGAGAACCGGTTCGTCCGCAAAGTGACCGAGGACCTCGGCAAGATCCGCAAACGCTACGGCGTGCTCGGCGCCCGGCGGCTGAAGAAGCTCGTGCGGGACCTGGGCCAGCGCACCCGCAACCGGCAGAACGGTGCGGAGCTCCGGGTCATGCCGATCCCGTTCGTGCAGGGCGTGGCGAAGACCCAGTGGGACGCCAACGCGCAGGACGGCGCCGGCACCACGTTGAACGAACTCGCCAGTCAGCTCGGCGAACTCGCGGGCAACCGGAAACCGCCGGAGCCGGTCCTGCTGATGGTCGACAACCTCGACGTCGCCTCGGAGCGCGATCTCGCGGCGCTGACCGAGTTGTCCGCGCACCTGGAGCAGATGCGCCGGCCGGTGTTCCTGATCGCGGCCGGCGGCGAGCTGGCGGCGACCCGGCTGATGTCGGCCTCCGGCGGGCGCTCCAGGATCGCCACCGGAGTGACCGGGCGATTCGATGTCCGCGAGGTGGGCGCGATGACGGACGACGAACTCCGTCCGGCGCTGACCGAACCGCTGCGCCAGGCGGGCATCGCCTACCAACCCGAGGCGGTGGACCGGTTGGTCCGGGCGGCCAACGGGGATCCGACCCGGCTGCGCGACCTGGCCGAGACCGCGCTCCCGATGGCGCAGCAGAGTGGTGGTGTGACGGTCGACGTGGCGAAGGTCGCGACGGCCCAGGTGAACGACAAGTCGAGGGTGCTGTACCAGGCCGCCTGGAACAACTGCTCCGACAGCGAGAAGGACCTCCTGGCGAAGGTCGCCGCCCACGGACCGCACGGGCTGGCGCTACCAGGCGACACCGGCATGGCCGCACTGGGCCGCTGGCAGGAGTTCGACGACGACCGCCAGCACCTGGTTGCCCGAGGCATGCTTCGCGAGAACGGCGACCGGATTCTGGTCGCCGACCCCGGCCTGCAGGAATGGGTCCAGACGCGGGTCGGCCAGTCCGCCGCTCACCTGGGCATCGCCCCACCGACGGGTCAGGCTCAGGCAGCCGTCACCGAGTCGGCCCGCCCGGCAACCACCCGCGAGTACAAGGGCATGACCTTCCACCTCAACAGCTAACGCCGGGCGGCTCGCTCCGGTCGGGTGGCTTTCGGGAGACGGAGGGCGGGGTTGCCGCGGTGGCGGCCGGCCGGGGTTTGGGTCCGCGTGCCGCGGATCATCCAGAGCGCTACCAGGGCCGCGGCGATCAGGCCGGCGACACCGGCGTAGTCGGTCAAGCTCATGATGGTCTCTTTCGTGGGCGGGTGGCTCGGCGGCGGCGAGTTCCGCGAACGTCTGACCGGAAGTGACGGTCGCTCACCATCGCTGTGATGACGCTCCGGTGCCACCTGTCGGACCGGCACAGTTGTGCCATTCGTCAAGTCGCTCGCTTCCACGTTGGAATGGCTGGTTAGGTGTGGGGTTACGAGCAGGGGAGGGCGGCCAGGATGCAGGACGGCGTGTTGCTTGATGCGCGCGAGGAGCAGGCGTACCGGTTGCTGGTCGGGCTGTCCGTGGCCCGGTCGTCGGAGCTGGCCGAGGTCGCCGAGTTGCCGCAGCAGGAGGCCGACGAGGTGCTGCAGCGACTGCAGGCGAAGGGCCTGGTCGCGGTCCACCACGCCGACGGCCCGGTGTTCCGCCCGCTCCCACCGGACGTCGCACTCGGTACGACGCTTCTTCGCCGCCAGGAGTCGTTGGAGGCCGCCCGCAAGACCGTGGCGGCGTTGAGCGAGGAGTTCCGCACCAGCGCGAGCCGTCGGGACGCTCACCACCTCGTCGAGGTGATCGTCGGGGCCGACGCACTCCGCGAGCGCCTGCGAGACCTGCAGGAGTCGGCCCGCCAGGAGATCCTGTGGTTCTGCCGCGCCAACCCACTCGCGATGCAGGGCGCGGACAACACCGAGGAGTACGGCGCTCTGACCCGAGGCGTCCGCTATCGCGCGATCTACGAGCGGGCCCTGCTGGAGACGCCCGGCGAACTCGACACCATCGCCGAAGGCGTCAGCTGGGGCGAGGAGGCTCGTGCACTCCCCACACTCCCGGTCCGGTTGGCGATCGTGGACCGGGCGACTGCGGTCTGCCCCCTGGTCCGTGACGACGAGGTGGGCATCGGAGAGCCGACGGCCGCGGTGATCGGCCGCGGCCAGTTGCTGGACGCACTGCTGGCTCTGTTCGAGAGCCACTGGGAGCAGGCGACGCCGGTGAAGCTCCACTCGGATGACAAGGACGACCCCGAGGGACTCGACGACTCCGAACGCTTCCTGTTGTCCCTGCTGGTGGCCGGCGTACCCGACAAGTCCATCGCGTCCCAGTTGGGCATCAGCCGCCGTACCGTCCAGCGCCGTCTCGATCGGATGATGACCCTGGCCGGTGTCGACACCCGGACCGGGCTGGCCTACCAGGCAGCCAAACGCGGATGGATCTGAGCTGGGGCGGCCCCCGCCGCCCCAGCTCGGTCTACTACTTCACGCCGTAGGCGCGGATCACGGTCTGCGTCACCGCAGCGCCCGTGTTGTCAGTCGCCCGGACCTTCAGCGACACGGTGTCGTGCGCGGACGGGACCACGGCCAGGTAGTGGCCGAGGGCACCTACTACAGCGAGCTTCTTCCAGCTCTCGCCCTCGTCGTACGACGCCCAGGCCTGCAGCGTGGTCGACCGGGCGGCACCGACCTGCTGCTGGACGTTGAAGCCGACCGTGTGAGTGCGGGCGGCGACCCGACCGGTGAGGTCGGTCGGCACCGTGTAGCCGACCTGCAGCAGCGAGAGCGGAGCCGGCTTGTCCAGCGGCGCGTTCTTCGACCGGAACTCCCACGAGGTCTGCGTCCGCGTACCCCAGGTCCACTCGCTGTCAGCCCGCTCGGTGTTGAGGTCCAGCTTGTACGACGCGTCGTCGCCGGACGTCATCACGTCCTCCCACGCGTCCGGTAGCTCGGCCACGACCTGACCGTTGCGCGACAGCACCGCGGACGCCGACGTGGTCTCACCGATCGTGTAGTGCCCGGCCGCGTCCACGAACGACGGGATCCGCAGCGACAACCGGTCACCGGTCCGGGTCGACAGCACCCCAGGTGCGGCGGCCGGACGAACGACCGGACCGAACCAGGTCTCCGACGACGGACCGCTCTGGTAGCTGCGCGGCAACGTGGTCATTCCACCCATCAGCGGGTTCATCAGATCCCAGGTGAAGAGGTGGTGCACCCGGTGCTGCCAGAGCGAGTCGCCCGACGTCACCCACTCCTCGCGCACCTTCGGCGTCTCGACCCACCGCTGTGAGTCGTTCCAGGCGTACTCCTGCCACGGCCGCCAGCCGAACCGCTGTTCCTTGGCCCAGTTGAAGCCACCGTTGTCGGTGTACTCGGTGGTGATCCGCGCACTGTTCGCCGTGGTCACCTTGTAGTTGATCTTCGCCGGGATGAACCCGGTCGACACCTGGTTGACGTCGTACAGGTACGGGCTCGACGTGGTCAGGGTCAGGTCGATCGTGGCGTTGCCGCGCTTGGCCCGGTCGATCAGCTTCTTACCGTCGGCGGCGGTGGTGACCATCGCCGGGATCGGCTCGCGAGCGCCGGTCGGGAACCACACGGTCCAGGCCGACCAGTCGGCCGGCCGGACCAGGATCACGGCCTTGGCACCCGCCTTGGCGGCTGCTTCGATCTGGTCCTGCTCACTGCCGTTCCCCCAGCCGTCCTCACTCGAGTCGAGCACCGCGAGCGCGCCCTGCACACCCTTCAGCGAGGAGTCGGCGTACACGAGCGGGAACCGCTTCTTGCCCTCGTACGACGGCGACTGGTGCAGCAGGTTGATGTCCAGCGGCCCGGTGACACCTTGGACCGACGCCTGGACCATCGGTGCGACCAGTTGCCAGCGGGACGAGAACTCGAACGAGCCGCTCTGGACCGGCTTGGTCGCCGTGACGTTGACCTGCTTGACCGTGCTGAAGTGCATCACGCCGTGGCTGATGGAGCGGCCGTTCCCGTACACCCGGTGCACGTAGTAGCTCAGCACCGCCTGCTGCTCCGACGGCTTCGGCGTCTCGATCGTGATCGGCGCCGCCTTGCGGGCGTCGATGACGACCTCGGTGTCCTTGCTGACGACGATGTTCGGGTCGGTGAACAGCGTCGCCTGCTCGTCCTGCGGGTTGCTGTTGTCGACCAGACCGTGCAGCAGGTACGTGCCCTCCTCGACCTCGGCCGTGATGCTCTCGCCGTCCGGGATCCAGGCGAGGACGTCCGAGCGGGAGTTGTCACCGAACAGGGAGACGACCGGGACCGCGGTCGGCTGACCGTCCAGGCCGATGCCGCTCAGCGTGATCTTGTGCTTCGGGCCCTGCCGGAGCGCGCCGACCGCGGTGTGGGTGACGACCCCGTCGGTGCCGGTGGCAACGATCCAGCCGCTGTGCAGACCACGGTCGAGCTTCGCCGCGGCCAGGTTCACCGGTACGTCGATGCTGCCGTTGGCCGGGACCGTGACACTGGCCGGGACACCGAACGCGTCGGTCTCCGGCTTGGCGTTGTCGAGGTTGGTGACGGCAACGGACAAGGTCAGCGCAACGGGTGCGTCCGACTCGTTCCGGTAGGTGATGGTCCGGGCGGTCGCGTCGGTCGACGTCTGCAGACCGAAGTCCGCGACACCGGTGGCGAAGACCTGCTGCGAGACCGCGCGGCTCAGGTCGACCCGGCCGGCGCCGTGGGCGTAGACGGACTGGTTCGGCTGGGTCTTGGCAGTGCTGACCAGGGCGTTCTTCAGCTGGTCGGCCTTCCAGTCCGGGTGCTGCTGCGCGAGCAGGGCAGCGGCTCCGGCCACGTGCGGCGCGGCCATCGACGTACCCGAGGCTGCGGTGTAGAGGTCGTCGACCGGGCCGCCCATGGCGGTACCGGCCGCCCGCGCGGCGACGATGTCCACGCCGGGCGCGGAGATCTCCGGCTTCAGGCCGGCGTCGCCGAGCCGCGGTCCACGGCTGGAGAAGTCCGCCAGCGCGTCGTTCCGATCCACGGCTGCCACCGTCAACGCGGATGCCGCGGCACCCGGCGTACCGACCGACTCGTCCCGGCCCTCGTTGCCGGCCGAGACGACGAACAGCGTGCCGGTCCGGGCGGTGATGTCGTTGACGGCCTGGCTCATCGGGTCGGTGCCGTCGGTCGCGCCACCGCCGAGGCTCATGTTGACGACCTTCGCGCCCTCGGCGGCGGCCCACTCCATCCCGGCGATGATCCAGGACTCGAGGCCGTAGCCGTCGTCGCCGAGCACCTTGCCGACGAGCAGGTCGGCCTTCGGCGCGACACCCTTCCGGGTGCCGCCCGCACCGGCTCCGGTGCCGGCGATCGTGGCGGCGACGTGCGTGCCGTGACCGAAGCGGTCCGCGGGGCCGGTCGGGCTGCCGGAGAAGTCCTGGGCCTGCTGCACCTTGCCGGACAGGTCCGGGTGCTCGGCGTCCACGCCGGTGTCCAGTACGGCGACCTCGACGCCGGAGCCCTCGTAGCCGGCCTGCCACGCGGACGGCGCGCCGATCTGCGGGACGCTCTTGTCGAGCACCGCGCGCACCTTGCCGTCGAGCCAGATCTTGCTGACACCGCTGTTCAGCGCGCGAGCGCCGACGGCCGGCTTCAGCGACTTCCACAGCTCGGGCAGCTGGTCCTTGGCCGCGTCCACGGCCTTGCCGCCGATCGAGTTCAGCTCGCGCTTGGTCGACGTACCGGCCAGGTCCTGCGAGCCGCGCAGGCCCTGGTCGTACTTGACGATCAGCGGGAGCTGCTTGGCGGCGGAGTCGCCGTACCCGTCGGCGACGAGCTCCTCGACGTCGAACAGGTCGGCGTCCAGGACGCCGGTGGAGATGTACGGTACGGCGTCGCTCGGCAGGACCCGGAGTCCGCCGTCGACCTCGATGGTGTGGAAGGTGACGCGCTCGCGGCCGGCGGCCGGGCGGACCGTGGCCGCCTTCTTGCCGGCACCCGCGTCGGTCACCTCGACGACGTCGCCGGTGATCAGGGTGACCGCGGTGGTCGGGCCGCCGGCGGTGCCGGCGGGCGTCGGTGGCGGTGCGGCGGCGGCCGGGGTCGCCGAGACCGCGCCGAGGGTCAGCATCGCCGCAAGGGTGGCGGCGGTGATCCGGTTGGGGGGCATTGTTCTCCTTCAGAGGCTGTGGGCAGGCGCACCTCTTCTTCCGAAAGAGTTTGCAATCCGGTCACAGGGATCGGGCCTGTCCATCACTGCCGTCTCTGCGACATGGCGCAACCGCGCCAGCACCGGGGGTGCCTGCTGTTCGGCAGTGCCGTCTAGACAAACTGTCTAGCGTGGACTTACTGTCCACAGCATGACCCCTGAGCAGGTGGCACCGATCGGTGACGCGCTGGCCCGGTTGCTGTCGCCGCACGCCGAGGTCGTCCTGCACGATCCGGAGACCGACCAGGTCGTCGCGATCTGGAACCCGCTGTCCGGCCGCGAGCCTGGCGAGCCGTCCCTGCTCGGCGAGCTGGACGAACTGTCCACGAGCGGACCGGATGTGTACGGGCCTTACCCGAAGGTCCTGGCTGACGGCCGCCGGCTGTCCAGCGTCAGCGCCGTGATCCGGGACGACGACGGCAAGCCGGCGTACGTGTTCTGCGTGAACGTGGACCGGACCGCCTTCGAGGAAGCGAGTCGCCTGCTGGCCGCTTTCGCCGCACCGGCCGCCGGCCAGCCGCGCGTCCTGTTCGAGCACGACTGGTTCGAGACGCTCAACGAGATCGTCGCCGAGTACGTCCGGGAGCGCGGCGTGACGGTCGAGCGGCTGAACCGGGAGGACCGCGTGGAGTTGCTCGGCAAGCTGGACACAGCCGGCGTGCTGAGCCAACGGCGGTCCGTGCCGGCGGTCGCGCGGGCGCTGCGGATGTCGAGGTCCGCGCTCTACCAGCATCTCGGGCAAGCCCGAAAGGAACCGCATGCCGACCCTGCCTGACTTCCGGTTGGAGACGTACTTCGCGAAGTGGGAGTTCAGCGCCCGCTACCACCTGACCGCGTCGGATGCCGAGACGTTGACGCTGGCCGAGCTCCTGTCCCTGGCGGACGACGACGGCCGGGAGCGTTGGGAGTCGCTGGCGCTCGGGTACACCGAGACCCGTGGGCTGCCGGCGTTGCGCGAGGAGATCGCGGCGACCTACCCGAACGCGTCCGCGGACGACGTCCTGTGCTTCGCCGGTGCCGAAGAGGCGATCTACCTCGCCATGCGGACCCTCCTCGAGCCCACCGACCACCTCGTCGTACTGACCCCGAACTACCAGGCGGCCGAGACGATCCCGCTGGCCGTGTGCGAGGTCACCGGTGTCGCGTTGCGCCCCGAGGACGGCTGGGCCCTCGATGTCGACGCAGTGGAACGCGCGCTGCGGCCGAACACCCGGATGGTGTCGGTCAACTTCCCCAACAACCCGACCGGCGCCGTGCCCTCTGCGGAAGCCTGGAGCCGGCTGGTCCGGCTGTGTGACGATCGCGGGATCACGCTCTTCAGCGACGAGGTCTACCGCGGCCTCGAGCTCAATCGCGATCCGTTGCCACAAGCAACAGACATGTCCAGTACGGCGCTCTCCCTCAATGTCATGTCGAAGGCGTACGGCCTGCCAGGACTGCGGATCGGCTGGGTCGCCTGCCGCGACCGCGCCGTCCTCGACAAGCTCGAACGCGCCAAGCACTACACGACGATCTGCAACTCCGCGCCGAGTGAGGTGCTGGCGCTGATCGCCTTGCGTGCCCGAGAGCACCTACTCGACCGGAACCGCCGGATCGTCGCGGCGAACCTTCCGGTCTTCACCGACTTCTTCGCGCGCTATCCGGACCTGTTCGAGTTCACGCCGCCTGACGGAGGCTGCGTCTGCTTCCCGCGCTATCTGGGTGCTGACGGGGTCGAGGCGATGTGCAGCGAGCTCGTCGAGCAGGCCGGCGTACTGCTGCTGCCGTCGAGCATCTACAGCTCCGCGCTGACCGAGACGCCGACCGACCGCTTCCGCGTCGGCGTCGGCCGTCGGGATCCGTCAGAGGCGCTGGCCGCGTGGGCCGACTGGTTGGAGAAGCGCCGATGACGCTGCCTGTCATCGGGCTCGCGGAGATCAGCCGGGTCGCCACACCGTCGCTCGTCTTCACTGCGGTCCGCGACGCGCTGATCGCCCATGCCGAAGGCCGTACGTCGGTTCCGGCGCCGATGGTGCTCGACTTCCCCGCTCACTCCGGCGATTGCCACGTGAAGGCCGGGCACGTGGAGGGATCGCCGTACTTCGTGGTGAAGATCGCCAGCACGTTCGCGTCGGTCAACAACGGGCTGATGCTCCTCGTGGACGCGACCAACGGTGCACCGGCCGCAGTGCTCGCCGACGAAGGCATGCTGACGGCATGGCGTACGGCGGCCGCGGGAGCGCTGATCACCGACGCGATGACACCGGTCGGTGTGGACGAGGTCGCCGTACTCGGGACCGGTGAGCAGGCGCGGATGCAGGTGCAGTGGTTGCGGGAGTTGCGACCGCTGCGTCGGGTGAAGGTGTGGGGCCGACGACCGGAGGCTGTGGATGCGCTCTGTGCGGCGTTCGCGGCGGATGACCTGGATGCGCGGCCTGATGCGCTGGACGGTGCGGCTTGTGTGATCGCGACGACAGCGGCTCGCTCGCCATTGCCGGCGTCGTTGTTCCGGTCCGCAGCGCATGTCACCGGGATCGGGACCGATATGCCCGGGAAGGGTGAGTTGCCGGTCGAGGTGTTCGCCGGGGCTCTGGTCGCGACGGACGACCACGAGCAGTGCCTGGACCACGGTGACTTCGGCAACGCCGTACGGGCCGGGGTCGTGGCCGACGACGTGGACCTTGCGATCGGCGCCGTACTGCGGGACGGGGTGGTGGATCGGGATCGTCGGTCGGTGGCCGATCTGACCGGGATCGGTGCGGCCGACGCGGCGGTGGCGGCCGCCGTACTGGCGCAACTGGTCGGCTCGCTGTCAAGGGAGTAACCACTGTCTGTTCAGTGACCCGTCAGTAGCGTGAGATCGCTGCTCTGATCTGTGGACAACGCGTGCTGGACTGAGTACGGTCCGTTAACGGCGTCCGCACCACGCCACCCCGTCGGAGGGATGATCCCTCCCCTTGTCGGTGAGGTGCTGCCCGCCAGTAGCGCCTCACTGGTGGATGGGCAGAGCAGCCCGCGGCAGCTCGTCGCGGCCTGATGGGGGCCCATACACCCAGGTGGGGCGGCGAGCGTCACTCACACGCTCCCCGCCCCACCGACTCAACTTTCACTTGGCGTTTCCCGCGCGGATGTTCGACGGCTGGTTCGGCTGGGCAGACTGACGGCGACGCAGTGGTCCCCAACCGCCCCTGGGAGATGCCGTGCTCCGTTCCCGCGCATTCCGGCCCGTCCTCGTCGTCAGCGTCGTCCTCGCGCTGCTCGGCTTCGGCATCTCGCCCTCGACGGCGGCCACCCCGATCTCCGTGAGTACGGCGATCGGCCGGCAGGACGGGTCCACCGCAACGGTCACGGGTTACGTGGTCGGTCAGCCGACCGCGACCAGCACCGTTGTGCGGAGCAACTTCCCGAACGACTACGCGCTCGCGCTGGCGGACTCGGCGTCGCAGACCAGTACGTCGTCGATGCTGTACGTCCAGATCACCTCGGCGTTCAGGTCGTCGTACGGACTGCAGAGCAACCCTGGGCTGGTCGGGCAGAAGATCACCGTGACCGGCAAGCTGGCCGCGTACTTCTCGCACGCCGGGCTGACGAGCACGACAGCGTTCAGCGGCGGCGGCTCGTCGGACCCCGGGCCGGATCCGGGTGACTACTACGCCGGGACCGAGGGCAAGACCGGTGCGGCCCTGAAGGCGGCGCTGCACACGATCATCTCGGACCAGACCAAGCTCAACTACGACCAGGTGTGGAACGCGCTCAAGGACACCGACCAGGACCCGGCGAACACCGGCAACGTGATCCTGCTGTACTCCGGCCGGTCCCAGAGCAAGACCACCAACGGCGGCGACCCGAACGACTGGAACCGCGAACACGTCTGGGCCAAGTCCCACGGCGACTTCGGTACGGCGACCGGCCCGGGCACCGACATCCACCACCTCCGCCCGGAGGACGTCTCGGTGAACGCGGCCCGCGGCAACCTCGACTTCGACAACGGCGGCTCGACCGTCGTCGGAGTGCTCCAGGCTGCGCCGCCGACTCCGACTCGTTCTCCCCCCGCGCCGCCGTCCGCGGTGACGTCGCCCGGATGATCTTCTACATGGCCGTCCGCTACGAAGGCACCGACGGCTTCGCCAACCTCGAACTCAACAACAACGTCAACAACGGCAGCGCCCCCTACATGGGCAAACTCTCGGTCCTCAAGGCCTGGGCCGCCGCCGACCCACCCGACACCTTCGAAAAACGCCGCAACGAAGTCATCTACACCACCTACCAACACAACCGAAACCCCTTCATAGACCACCCCGAATGGATCACCTCGATCTGGCCGTGACCTTCTTCTTCGCGTTGAGGTAGGTGAGGCCGCCGTAGGTGTACATGGAGAGGCCTAGGGCGGCCATGAGGGCTATGACTGGCCAGTGCCATTGGGGTTGTAGGTGGAGGGCCAGGAACCAGGACTTGGTGTCGGTGTTGTTGGTGAGGATGAAGATGGCGGGGACTAGGGCTTGGGGGAAGAGGGGGATGGCGCCCAGGCCCAGGCAGTAGTTGGCGAGGGTGCGGCGCCAGCGGGGGAGGTGGTCCAGGGCGGCGGCCTTCTTGGCCTGTTCGGTGGTGGAGCGGCCGTGCCTCAGCAGGGTGAGGAGTTCTGGGCCGCGCTGGTCCAGGCGGACGGCTGCCAGGCGGCCGAGGTACCACCACGCCAGTACGCCGGAGGCCACACCGACCGGGACGCCCCACCAGGACCAGGCCAGGGCGGCGACGAGTGCTGGGCCGGCGGTGAGTGACACCAGGACGAGCATCACCCAGACGATGCCCATGGTCTCGCCCTCGTTCTCACCCGAGTTGAGCGGGTTGCCGGATCGCTTGTGTGCGTCGGTCGTCGGAACGGCCGCGAACACCGAGCAGGCGACGACCAGCCCGGCCGCACCGCCCAGGAGCGCCGGCAGCACGCTCAGCACGAGCGGCCACGCGCTCGACGAGCCCGACCACCAGGTGAGGAGCAGGGTGATCAGCAGCGTCGGCGGCCCGAACACCAGCAGGAATGCGCGCTGCCGAGCCCTCACGTCCGGTCCGGCCGAGCCGGGAGTCATGAGGGTCGTCCAGAGCGCCGTACCGTCCGAGCCGTACAGGTTGGACGACATCGAGCCGGCCATCACCAGAGCCGCCGGACCGGCCCACGGCAGCATGCCCTTCCAGCCGATGGCGAGCGGCATCAGGCAGAAGAAGAGGCCGTAGCTGATCGCGAACACGGCCCGGTGCCCGTAGAGCAGGTCGCGCGTCCAGGACCGGAGCTCCTTGGCTGCAGCGGCGTCACGTGGACCCGTGGCCGTCAGCAGCCGCCGTGGCTTGCGGCCGGTGCGGCTGGCCGTCGTACGTCGTACCAGGAGAGCGGACCAGCCGACGAACATCACCACAGCTAGTACTGCGAGACCCGCAAGGGCCAGGAGCACCCGCAGCCAGTCGCCGCGACCAGCGGCCTCTACTGCGACCAGACCCCAGCCAGACGGTGCGACGCGTGCCCCGCGAGCCATGGTGCCCTGCACGTCGGTGGACACGAAGGCGACGATCAACGCCCACCCTTGCGCGGTGAACGCCAGGATGAACGCATTGACGATGGCAGCGAGTACTGCGCCGGACCGCACCTGCAGCAGTACGCCGTACACCGCAACAGCGAGCCTGGACGCCAGCACGAAGCACAGGAGCTGCAGAACCACAGCAGGCAAGGCGATCAGGGCCGCGGAGACGGAGAGCTGAGCGCCGACGACGACCAGACTCAGCAACGCCAGCAAGCTGATAACCGGCGCGACACCAGCCAGTGCGGCGGTGAGGAGGCCGGCGGACAGCGTGCGTGGCGTGAGCGGGAGCATGCTGAAGTACTCCGGCTTGAGCGTCTCGTCACCGCCGCCGGCGAACATCGGCCCGACGATCCACCCCAGCATCCACACCGCCAGGGCGACGACGAGCACATTCAGGTCACCGGTGGCCGCCACCCAGATCGTCCCACCGGCCAGCACGACACCGACGAACGCACCGGTGCCGATCCAGCTCACCCGGTTCTGGTCCTTCAGCGCGTGCCGGAACGCGGCCAGCCGCATCCGGACCAGCGTCTGCGAGGTGGCGTAGGTCAGGCCGACAGCCACGACAGTCCTTCCGCACCACGGGTCGAGGCCCCGACCAGTGACACGAACGCGTCCTCCAGGGTGCCGCCCGCCTGTACCTCGGAGACGGTGCCCGAGGCAACGACCTTGCCGGCGGCGATGACGGCCACCCGGTCGCACAGTTGCTCGACCAGCGCCATCACGTGACTCGACATCACCACCGAGCCGCCGCCGGCGATGAACCTGTTCAGGATGGTCCGGATCGTTGCCGCCGATACCGGGTCGACCGCCTCGAACGGCTCGTCCAGCACCAGCAGCCGCGGCGCGTGCAGCAACGCGACGGCCAGTCCGAGCTTCTTCCGCATCCCGGTCGAGTAGCCGATCACCTGCTTCTCGTCCTCGTGGTCGAGCTCGAGCACCTCGAGGAGCTCCGCCGTACGACGATCGACCTCGTCAGCCGGCAGTCCGCGCAGCAGCCCGAGATAGGTGAGCACCTCACGCCCGGTCAACCGCTCCGGCATCCCGAGCCCGTCCGGCAGGACGCCGACCAGCGCCTTCGCGCGGGTGGGATCCGCCCACACGTCCACGCCGAAGATCTTCGCCGTCCCCGCATCCGGCCGCAGCAGCCCGACCGCCATCGACAACGACGTCGTCTTCCCGGCGCCGTTCGGCCCGAGCATCCCGAAGAACGACCCCTTCGGCACGGCAAGACTCAGGTCGTCGACCGCCTTCTCGTCCCCGAAGACCTTCGTCAACCCCACCAACTCGAACGCCGCACTCTCCATACCGCCGGCTTCCTTCCAGGTCACACCCTTGGATGCCAACTCTGTCATCCGGTGCTGACCCCGTCGTCAATCCAGCGGCCGATCTCGGCGGTCCACCGACCGGGCTACGTCAGCCGTTCGAGCACCCGGCCGACCTGACCACGCCACGCCTGGTAGGCGGCCGGTTCGCGGACGTAGTTCTTCTGGTTCGTGACAACGCGCCGGGCCGTCAGCAGCTCCTCGGCGAGGGCGATGAGGTGCTGGTCGGTACCCGGTGGCGCGTGTGGTCGACGGCCTGCCGGAGCGCCGCGAGTCGGGGCGGGACCGAATTACGGTCATGACCATAAACCTTGAGTCGTTCGCTGCCAAGGCCTCGACCGCGGGCCTACGGAGAGCGATCAGAGCGTGGTGCGGTCGCGCGAGCGGGGGTCGGTGACGGACCGGGTGCGGTAGATATCGCCTTTGAGGGCGGTGGCGCGCCAGGGCCGGGCGTGGACGAGGGGGACCCGCAGGGCAGGGTCGTCGCGGTCGATGGCGGTGATGGCGAGCTCGGACTTGCCGGTCAACTGGGATGCGTACGTGCCGTCGGGGGCGATCAGGCCGGACGGCATCAGGTCGACGGTCTGAGCGGGGAGTGACATCGCGACCCAGTAGCAGTTGATCGCGGCGTACGCCCGGGCCTTGACCTCGAAGACCGCGTCGACCGGGTACGCCGACAGCAGCAGGCACTCGACGCCGAGCCGCTCGTACTGACTGAACAGGTGCGGGAAGTTGATCTCGACACAGATCGTGCAGCCGAACCGGTAGCCGTCGACGTCGAACACCACCGGGTCGGACCCGGGCGAGAAGAAGTGGTTGATCTCGGTGTTCGACAGGAACCGTTTGTCGTACCGGTCGACGATCTCACCGGCGTCCGAGATCACGTACAGGCTGTTGTGCGGCCGGTTCGGCGGCGTCAGCGGATGCGCCGACCCCAGCACGACCCACAGCTTCAGCTCCGCGGCCAGCGCCACGATCTGCTCGAGTTCGTCGCGTACGGCGTCCCAGTCCACCGCGGACCAGTCGGGGAACTGCTCCTTCGGGTACCCGCTCAGCACGCCTTCGGGGAACTGCACCAACCGCGCTCGCCCGGCAGCCGCTTTCCGCATCAGCGAACGGACCGCTTCCCCATTCGTTCGAGCGTCGGCACTGATGGTCGGCTGTGCGATTGCAACACGAATCCCCGTCATCGCCCTACCGTCTCAGCCCAAACCGACAGAACGCCGCAGCGGCTCGGTCCGCCTCGACCACGATCCTGCTCGCTTCTTATCGCAGTGAGTCCAGACCCATGCGACCTCGCGCTCGATGAGACCGTCTACGATCGCGGTGGCTTCCTCGGTCGTGAGGGTGTGGAGCAGGCGCACCAGCTCGGCGATCAGCCACTTGGCGTTGTAAAGCACCGCGGTGGCATCCATGTGGTTAGGGTCCACCTCAGCGCCAGCAAGCCCGACCCCGCGGTTGTTTCGGATGTCGTACAGCCCCATCATCATGCGAGGGATCAGGATGCGCGCGGTACGACTGTCCGGGACCTGCTGGTATGTGCTCTCCATATCCCAGCACTTGTTCGGGAAACGGCTCGGCTTCTCCGCTCTGGCGGGGTAGTTCCACCCTCCAGCCAACCCTTGCAGATCGTGTACACGGCCTCACACAGTTTGCCGCCATTCAACTCCGACGGCTCCCACCGGCGCTCCCGGTAGTTCTTGACAATCTCGTTGAACGCCGACAGCAGATCGTCACGAAGAGTTGTGGGCAGAGCGGAGAGGGCGTCCTCCGGCGTCGAACCGACCCAGGAGCCCTCGCCGCGCAGCATGCCGTGCACGTACACCAAGCCCTCGTTCGTGACCTTGCAGGTCTTGTTCGCCTGCTTGGCACCGCTGCTCTTTCGCAGCTGAATTACTCGATGCGGCTTCCTCCGCATGTTACAGCTCAGGGCGTCGGTGATGTTCGGGATCGAGTGGCCAAGGTGCTTCAGTTCGGCGTTCAGCAGGCGTGACGCCCACGTGGCATGGCCGTCGTGAACCTGCACCCAGTAGGCGGCGACGAGTGCCTTGTCCTCATTGGACCTCGGCGATGCGGCAGCGAAGAGTTCGGCAAAGTGCTCGTACGTTGGCGCCTCATCCGCAATCTCGTCCTCGGTCACTTCGCTAGCGCCTTCGTACTCCTCACGCACAGCCCCACCGCCACTGACTCCTGCGGCACCAGAACGGCCGCCTGTGCTGACGCCGTACCGCTCCGCTGCCCAGCGTACGACCCGTCGCTGCGTAGCCGGCTGCGGGGTTGATCACAGTTCCTTGGCCCGGAATGCAAAAAGTCCCGGTCGTTGACCGGGACTTGTTGTGCGCGAGGGGGGAGTTGAACCCCCACGCCCTTTCGGGCACACGGACCTGAACCGTGCGCGTCTGCCTATTCCGCCACCCGCGCGCTTGATCGCATCTGACAGTGTCGTCTGCAACCGAGAAGGAACAGTAGCACGGGTCGTACGGAACGTTCACATTGCGGGTTGGGTCGAACCTCCCGATACGATCGATCGTCGTACCCGGTGTGTCCGCCTCGACCGGTGGACGACGTACGGCGTGCCTGCTGAGGGCGCCGGACGGCAAGCAGGATCGTTGGCACCAACCGGCGACCGAACCGTGGAGGAGGAGGCGTGCGACCGCTGCAGCGCTTCGAGCGACGTCTGGAGGGCATTGTGAGCGGTGTCTTCGCGCGTGCATTCAAGGGCGACGTCGAGCCGATCGAGCTGGCGGCGGCGCTCAAGCGTGAGATCGACAACACCGCGCGGATCCTGTCCAGGGACCGCCGGCTGGTGCCGAACCACTTCACCATCGAGCTCGGGCCGAGCGACTTCGAACGCCTGAACGCCTACGGCCAGACCCTGAACCACGAACTGGCGAACGAGTTGCGTGACCATGCCGACATCCAGCGGTACACGTTCTCCGGCCCGATCGAGATCGCGCTGACCCAGCAGGACGACCTGCCGACGGGTAAGTTCCGTGTGGTCAGTGCCACGGTCGGGACCCAACGCCCCCGTCCGCAG
Source organism: uncultured Actinomycetota bacterium (assembly GCA_963748245.1). Lineage (GTDB taxonomy): Bacteria > Actinomycetota > Actinomycetes > Propionibacteriales > Kribbellaceae > Kribbella. The sequence goes on from CAVVIA010000002.1 coordinate 841,890, forward strand.
CCCCAGCCCTACCAGCAGGAGCCCTACGTGCCGCCGAACGACGGCCAGACGGTGCAGCAGAGCGCCCCGCCGCCACCCCAGCAACAGCCGCCGCGCCGCGGCCACCCGCAGGTGATGCTCGAGGTGAACGGCCGTCGCCGGCCGGTCAACCCGCCGGGCGTCGTGCTCGGCCGCGGCACCGACGCGGACATCCAGATCAACGACCCGGGCGTGTCCCGGCGGCACGCGGAGATCCGGCTGATGCCGGAGGGCCCCGGCGGTGTCCGGGTGGTCCTGGTCGACCTGGGCTCCACCAACGGCACGCTGGTGAACGGCCGGCGAAGCACCGAGGCCGAGCTGGTCGACGGCTCGACCGTGCGGATCGGGAACACGACGATGACGCTGCGCCTGGCGGACGAGCCGATCGCCCAGCCGCCGAGCAGCGGGTGGTGACTGACCTTCCATGTCGGAACTGACCCTGACCCTGATCAAACTGGGGTTCCTGGCCCTGTTGTGGATGTTCGTCCTCGCGGTGCTGTCCGTGATCAGGTCCGACCTGTTCGGTGCGAAGGTCGACAGTCGCGCGGCGGCTGCCGTCGTACCGCAGAGCAGCCGTACCCCGAAACCGGCCAAGCCGGTGAAGAAGCGCAAGGGCCTGCCCGGGTCGGTGACGATCGCGGACGGGCCGCAGGCCGGCGTCGGTGCCACCCTGGTGGACGAGCCGGTGATCATCGGCCGCGGCTCGGACTGCCAGATCCGGCTGGATGACGACTACTCTTCCACCCGGCACTCCCGGCTGTTCCTCTCCGAGGGCCAGTGGTGGGTCGAGGACCTCGGCTCCACCAACGGAACGTACCTGGACGGCCAGCGGGTGACCCGCCCGGTGCCGGCCGAGATCGGCGGATCGATCCGGATCGGCCGGACGACGCTGAACATCGCGAAGTAGGCCTGCCTCGATGACCCTCTCGCTCGACTACGCCGCACTGTCCGACGTCGGACGGGTGCGCCGCAACAACGAGGACTCGGCGTACGCCGGTCCGCACCTCCTGCTGCTCGCCGACGGAATGGGCGGCGCGGCGGCCGGTGAGGTGGCCAGTGCGGCCGCGGTCCAGGTGATCCGGAAGCTGGACAAGCCGGGGATCAGCGGCGAGGACATGATCGAGGCGCTGGCCGGCGCGGTGCACCGCGCGAACGAGCGGCTGTCCGAACTGGTCGAGGAGGACCCGGAGCGCGAGGGGATGGGTTCGACCGTCACCGCGCTGATGTTCGACGGGCAGCAGCTCGGGCTGGCCCACCTGGGCGACTCCCGGGCGTACCGGATGCGGGACGGGCTGCTCTACCAACTGAGCCACGACCACACGTTCGTGCAGTCGCTGGTGGACGAGGGCCGGATCTCCAGGGAGGAGGCCTTCACCCACCCGCACCGCAACCTGATCCTGCGCGTCCTCGACGGCCGGCCGGACTCCGATCCGGACCTGGAGATCCTCGACGTCCGCGCCGGTGACCGGCTGATGCTGTGCAGTGACGGCCTGCCCGACTACGTGAGCGACGAGGTGATCGCGGCCTCGATGGCCGACGGTACGCCGGACTCGGTGGTGGTGGAGCTGATCACCCACGCCCTCGAGGCGGGGTCGAACGACAACGTCACCTGCGTCGTCGCGGATGTGATCGAGACGCCGCCGTCGAGCGGGGAGAACCCGCAACTCGTCGGTGCGGCCGCTGAGCTGGCTCAGGGCGGGACCGGTCGCGGCGAACCGACGGTCGTCGTACCCGGTCATGGCAGCGGTGGCGGTGGCGGTGGCGCGGTCCTCGACCCGGAGGAGCTGCGGTACGCGCCGCGGCCCCCGAAGCGCTTCCCGTGGCTGCGGCGGATCGCCGTACTGGTCGTCATCCTCGGTCTGATCGGCGGCGTCGGCTGGTTCGCGTACAGCTGGACGCAGAAGCAGTACTACGTCGGCACCGACGGCGACTACGTGGCGATCTTCAAGGGTGTGGAAGGCGACATCCCCGGCCTGACGCTGTCGAGCGTGTACGAGAAGCAGAACCTGCAGGTGGACAAGCTGCCGACGTACAGCCGCGAGCAGGTGGAGAACAACATCCAGGCCGACGATCTGCCCGGCGCGCGGACGATCGTGAGCGAGCTGGAGCGCACCGCGGCCGAGTGTGCCGCGCAGGCGAAGCCGACCCCGTCTCCCACGCCGAAGCCGAGTACGACGGTCCCGGCACCGCCGACCACCGCGAAGCCGCCGACCACCGTGAAGCCGTCGACCACGGCACCGTCGACGACGCCGACCACCGGGACGGTCAACCCCGACGACTGTGACGGCGTCAGATGAGTATCGCGTCGACGTCCGTCATCCAGATCATCCCGCGCAGCCGGCGTGGGGTGGAGCTGGCGCTGCTCATCATCGCGATCGTCGTCTCGGTCGCCGCGTACGTGAACATCGGCATCACCGTCCAGGACAAGATCCCGGCCAGCACCGGGTTCTACGCCGCCGGGATCGGGATCCTCGCGCTGATCGCCCACTTCGCGTTGCGCTACCGGGCGCCGTACGCCGATCCGGTGCTGCTGCCGTGCGCCGTGCTGCTGAACGGCCTCGGGGTCGCGATGATCCACCGGATCGACCTCGGCCTGGCCGCGGTCGCGGAGGCGAACGGCCGGACCCCGAGGGCGCCGGCGGCGCCGCAGCAGATCACCTGGACCGCGGTCGGCATCGTGCTGTTCCTGGCGGTGATCCTGCTGGTCCGTGATCACCGCCGCCTGCAGGCGTTCACCTACACCGCCGGACTGGCCGGTCTGGTGCTGCTGGTCCTGCCGCTGATCCCCGGTCTCGGCGTCAACCTGAACGGCGCCCGGATCTGGATCCGGCTGGCCGGGATGTCGTTCCAGCCCGGTGAGTTCGCGAAGATCTGTCTGGTCGTCTTCTTCGCCGGCTACCTGGTGATGAAGCGCGACGTGCTCACCCTGGCCGGTCACCGGTTCCTCGGGCTCGACCTGCCGCGGGCCCGCGACCTCGGGCCGATCGGGATCGCCTGGCTGGTCAGCCTGGGTGTCCTGGTGTTCGAGAGCGACCTCGGGTCCTCGCTGCTGTTCTTCGGCCTGTTCCTGTTCCTGCTCTACGTGTCCACCGAGCGGGCCGGCTGGCTGATCATCGGCGGTCTGCTGTTCGCGGGCGGCGCGTACTTCGCGTACATGACCTTCGGCCACGTGCACAAGCGGATCACGGACTGGCTGGACCCGTTCTCGATCGACGGCGGCCAGGTGGCGAACGGGATCATGGGCCAGGGCTGGGGCGGGGTCCTCGGCCGCGGCCTCGGCCAGGGCCGCCCGGAGCTGACCCTGTACGCGAACAGCGACATGATCATCTCCTCGTTCGCCGAGGAGCTCGGCCTGACCGGCCTGATCGCGATCATCCTGATCTACACCCTGATCATCGAGCGCGGCCTGCGCACGGCCCTCGGCTGCCGCGACGTCTTCGGCAAGCTGATCGCGACCGGCCTGGCGATGTCGTTCGCGCTGCAGGTCTTCGTGATCGTCGGCGGTGTCACCGGGCTGATCCCGCTGACCGGTCTGGCCACGCCGTTCATGGCGCTGGGCGGTACGTCGCTGGTCGCGAACTGGGCGATCATCGCGCTGCTGCTGCGGATCAGCGACCAGGCGCGCCGGCCGCAGACCCCGGCCGCTCCAGTGTCCGACGAAACGATCGCGATGGCGGTGCAGAAGCAGTGAACTCAGCGATCCGACGACTGGCCGTGGCGGCGATCATCCTGATGCTCGCGCTGATGGCGAACTCGACGTACCTGCAGGCCTTCCGGGCGAACGAGCTGAACGGGAAGAACGAGAACCGGCGGGTGCGCGACTCGCAGTTCTCGGTGAACCGCGGCCCGATCCTGGTCGGCAGTACGCCGGTCGCCCAGAGCAAGCCGTCGAACGACCGGTTCAAGTACCAGCGCACGTACGCGTCCGGCCCGACGTACGCGCCGGTGACCGGGTACTACTCATACCTGTTCGGCCGCGCCGGGATCGAGCTGACGCGGAACTCCGAGCTGAACGGCTCCGACCCGTCGATGGCGTTCCGCCGGATCATCGACGTGATCAGCAACCGGCCGCAGCAGGGCGGCAGCGTGACCCTGACCCTGAACGCCGCGGCCCAGCAGGCGGCGTACGACGGACTGTCCGGGAAGACCGGCGCGGTCGTGGCGATCGAGCCCAAGACCGGCAAGGTGCTCGCGCTCGCGACGCGGCCGTCGTACGACCCGAACGAACTCGCCTCGCACGACCTGGAGGACGTCAACGCGGCGTGGAAGAAGCTGAACGAGGCCGACGGCAAGCCGATGTCGAACCGGGCGGTCAAGGAGCTCTACCCGCCGGGCTCGACGTTCAAGCTGGTCACCGCGGCCGCGGCGCTGTCGAGTGGCAAGTACACGCCGGAGACCAAGGTGCACTCGCCGGCCGAGCTGCCGCTGCCGCAGACCACCGTGCCGCTGGTGAACGAGAACGGCCGGAACTGCGGCGGCAGCGACAACGCGACGCTGACGGTCGCGCTGCGCAACTCCTGCAACACCGCGTTCGGCACCATCGGCATGGACCTGAAGGCGGACGCGCTGGCCGAGCAGGCCGCCAAGTTCGGCTTCGGCGAGCGGCAGCTGCCCGAGCTGGGCGCGGTCGCCAGCCAGTTCCCGGGCGACCCGAACGAGCCGCAGACCGCGCAGTCCGCGATCGGCCAGTTCGACGTCCGGGCCACCCCGCTGCAGATGGCGATGGTGGCCGCCGGGATCGCGAACCAGGGCGACGTGATGAAGCCCTACCTGGTGCAGAACGTGAAGACCGCGGACCTGAAGACGGTGTCGGAGACCAAGCCGGAGTCGCTGCACCAGGCGGTCACCCCGGAGGTCGCGGCCCAGCTGACCCAGATGATGGTCGACGTGGTTGACCAACGGCACCGGCAAGCCCGGCCGGATCAGCGGCGTCGAGGTGGCCGGCAAGACCGGTACGGCGCAGACGTCGAAGGAGCGGCCGCCGTTCGCCTGGTTCACCGCGTTCGCCCCGGCCAACGACCCGAAGATCGCGGTGGCGGTGATGATCGAGGACGCGAACATCCCGCGCAACGACATCGCCGGCGGCACCCTGGCGGCACCGATCGCCAAACGGGTGATGGAGGCGGTGCTGGGCCAATGATGACGATACGGAATGATGCCGTGACAGCGCGTCTTTCCAACGGGGATCCACGTGTGGCGGCCGCTACCGTGGGCAAGTTGAGTGTGTTCCGGACAGGTTGGAAGGCAGAGTCATGACATCGCAGGCACGTCTCGTCGGCGGCCGGTACGAAGAAGGCGAACCGCTCGGCCGCGGCGGCATGGCCGATGTTCGCAGGGGTGTCGACAACCGGCTCGGCCGGAGCGTCGCGATCAAGCGACTGCGGGTCGACCTCGCCAGTGACGCCACCTTCCAGGCCCGGTTCCGGCGGGAGGCCCAGTCGGCTGCCTCACTGAACCACCCGACCATCGTGTCGGTGTACGACACCGGCGAAGAGCCCGACCCGAACGGCTCCGGCATCACCATTCCGTACATCGTGATGGAGCTGGTGACCGGCAAGACGCTGCGGGACCTGATCCGCGAGGGTCGCAAGATCATGCCGGAGCGGGCGCTGGAGATCACCTCCGGCGTGCTCGAGGCACTCGACTACAGCCACCGGGCCGGCATCGTGCACCGCGACATCAAGCCCGGGAACGTGATGCTGACCCCGCAGGGTCAGGTCAAGGTGATGGACTTCGGCATCGCCCGGGCGGTCGCGGACACCTCGTCCACGATGACCCAGACCGCCGCCGTCATCGGTACGGCGCAGTACCTGTCGCCGGAGCAGGCCCGCGGCGAGACCGTCGACGCCCGCTCCGACCTGTACTCGACCGGCTGCCTGCTGTACGAACTGCTGACCGGCCGGCCGCCGTTCGTCGGTGAGTCGCCGGTGTCGGTGGCCTACCAGCACGTCCGGGAGCAGGCGCTGCCGCCGTCGTCGTTCGACCCGGACATCCCGCCGGAGGTCGACGCGGTCGTCCTCAAGGCGCTGGCGAAGAACCGCGAGGAGCGGTACCAGAGCGCGTCCGAGATGCGGCAGGACATCCACCGGGTGCTGTCCGGCCAGCAGGTGACCGCGCCGATGGCCGCCGATCGGCGAGACCCGCGCGATGCCGGCGGCGGTGGCCGCGACCGCGGCGACCCAGGCCTACCGGCAGACCTCCGCGGACGACCTGCTGCCGCCGGACGACGGGCTCGACGACGCCGAGGCGGCCCGGTCCCGGCGCAACCGCGGGCTCGCCTACTTCCTGCTCGGCCTGGCCATCGTGGCCGTCGCGGTCGGCGCGTACGCCCTGTTCACGAGCCTGAGCAACGACGGCAACGGCGGTACGGCGACTCCGCCGACCAAGGTCGCCGTACCGGACGTGAGCGGCAAGTCGGTGGCCGATGCGACCGCGTTGCTCGCCGAGAGCAAGGCTGAAGTTTGCGCAGGGACCTTCCGAGGCCAGTGAAACGATCGGCAAGGGCTCGGCGATCCGTCAGACGCCGCTGGCCGGGACCGAGGCGGAGGAGGGCTCGACCGTCACTGTGGTGTTCTCGGCCGGCCGGAGTGCGTTCCCGGTGCCGGATGTGATCGGCAAGTCGGAGTCCTCGGCACGTAAGGCTCTCGAAGGCACGCCAGGCGAACTTCGAGGTCAAGGAAAAGACACAGGAGCAGGACAGCGCCGAGAAGAAGGGCGTCGTCCTGGCCGTCAGCCCGGACCCGAGCGGGCAGTACCCGTCCGGCACCGAGTTCACCTTGACCGTGTCGACCGGCATGGAGCAGGTCGAGGTTCCGAACGTCGTCACCCAACTGCAGGACGACGCGACCTCGACGCTGAAGGGTCTCGGCTTCCGAGTCGGCTACGCCACCGCCAACGACCCGAACGCGGCCGACCAGACCGTGCTCAAGCAGAGCGTGAAGGCCGGCAGCAAGGCGCCGAAGGGCAGCCTGATCACGCTGACGGTCAACGACGCGGCAGAAGAGCCGACACCGCCGCCGACCAACCCGAGCAACACGGAGTCGCCGCCGCCCAGCACACCGACCACGCCGCGGCATCACGATCGGCGGCTGACACGACGAAGCCCCCCGCGATTGAACCGCTCCCCAGAAGTTGGACTGAGGAATTCAGTTCCGACTCCTGGGGAGCGGTTCATCGCGGGGGGCTTCTTGTTTGTCTCAGCTGACGACCGGGGCCAGGCCCGCCGAGCGGGCGACCGCGTCCGGGTCGCCGCACATCGCCAGCCAGTTGGCCAGCATCCGGTGGCCGCCCTCGGTGAGCACCGACTCCGGGTGGAACTGGACGCCCTCGACCGGGAGGTCGCGGTGCCGGGCCGCCATGATCACGCCGGCCTCGGTCCGGGCCGTCACCTGCAGCACGTCCGGCACGGTGTCCTGGGCGATCGCCAGCGAGTGGTACCGGGTCGCGGTGAACGGCGACGGCAGCCCGGCGAGCACCCCGGCGCCCTCGTGGAAGACCTGGCTCGTCTTGCCGTGCAGGAGCTCGTCGGCCCGCCCGACCACGCCGCCGTACGCGACGCCGATGGCCTGCAGGCCAAGGCAGACGCCGAAGATCGGGACCTGGCCGCCCTTCTCCTTGACGATGTCCACGCACGCTCCGGCCTCTTCCGGCGTACCGGGGCCGGGGGAGAGCAGGACGCCGTCGTACTCGGTGACCTGGTCAGGGGTGACCTCGTCGTTGCGCAGCACGGTGGTCTCGGCCTGCAACTGCTGCAGGTACTGGACCAGGTTGTAGACGAAGGAGTCGTAGTTGTCGACGACAAGGATCCGCGGCATGCGGTCCATTGTGGCAGCTAGCGGCCGGTCGCCGTCGGGCTGACCGACGGCGGGCCTTCGAAGCCGGGCACGGTCGCGCTCTGCAGGTCGAGGGTGCCCTCGTACGCCGGCATCGCGATCGACGACTCGTTCTTCACCTCGTAGCCGAGCTGGAACTTCACCACGTAGTCCTGCAGGTTCTCGATGTACTGCGAGTCGTCCAGCGCCTGCTGCAGCTTCCGCCGGTCCCCGATCGCGGTGATCTTGTACGGCGGCAGGTACGGCACCCCGTGCAGGACGACCGAGTTGCCGACGCACTTGATCCCGGTGGTGGAGATGACCCGGTGGTTCTGGATCGAGAGCGCGTCGGCGCCGCCGGCCCAGAGCGCGTTCACCACGGCCTGGATGTCCTGCTGGTGGATCACCAACCAGTCGGCGTCGACGTCCGGGTTGTCCTTGACCACCTCACGCGGCGCGTCCTTCAGCGTGACGGTGAGTCCAGGGCCGGTGACCGGCGTCGTACCGACCTGGTTGGACAGCTCCGCGAGCTGGGCGGAGAGCTTCGGGTCGATCGAGCCCTGCTGCGCCTGCAGCTTCTCGATGTCCCCGGTCAGCGCCGCGTGCTGGCGGACCAGGGTCGCGCTGCGGCGGCTCTGTTCCTCCACCAGCCCGGCGAGCGTAGTGTTACGGCTAGGGCGCAGGTCGGTGCCACGGGCGTTGGTGGCGCTGGTCGCGAACAGCAGACCGGCGCACAACAGCGCCAGCGGTGCCCCCACTCGCCACAGCGAAATACGCCTCAACCTACGCACCCGTGATCTCCATGTTGCTCTCTGCACTACGCTAACCCGGGACCGGATCCCCATCAGGGTCCGGGGCCGAGGCCTCAGCGCTCAGCTTATGCGTCCTTACAAGGAGTTCAGTCGTGCCCGAGTCGAGCAGTCGCAACAAGAAGAAGACCGACAAGGTCAAGGCGGAGAAGACGCCGAAGAAGCCGCGCACCACCAGCCGCGTCTGGGTGGCGCCGCTGATGCTGGCCTGCTGGCTGATCGGTCTCGCCTGGCTGGTCGTCTTCTACGTGGCCGGCCAGGACATTCCGGTGATGGACGACCTGGGCAACTGGAACCTGCTGATCGGCATGGGCCTGATCGCCGTCGGTTTCGTCGTCTCCACCCAGTGGATCTAGTCCGACACTGAGCCCCGCCGACCCGAACGGCGGGGCGACCGTGCCAAAGGCCTCAGCCGGTGATCGGGCGCACCCGGCTCAGGTCCGTGGTCAACTGCCGCAGCGCGGGCGCGAACTGGGCCCAACTGGTCGGCGTCTCCGGATTCCAGCCGAACAGCTGGTCCGCCTGCTGGGAATCACAGGCGTGGAGTTATCCACACCCGTATCCCCAGCTGTGCACAGCTTTTCCGCGATTCGTCCCCAGGTTGTCCCCGGCTTCTCCACGATCCCCGGGGCAAATTCCCCGAAATCTGTGGATAAGCGAGGTTTGAGCCGACCGGTTTCCACAGCGTTCACGTCGGCAACGGCCGGTTGTCCACCACCCGCATCATCACGATGGTGGAGGTCATCCGCTGCACTCCGGGCAGCCGGGCGAGCTTCTCGTCCCGCAACTTCTGGAACGCGGTGATGTCCGCGGTCGCAACCCGGATCAGGTAGTCCGGCTCACCGAACAGCCGCTCCGCGTGCACCACGTCCTCGAGCTCCGCCAGGCCGGCTTCGAACGCTGCGACCGATTCCTCCCGATCCATCGTCACCGCGACCAGCACCTCGAACCCGCGCCCGACGACGGCCGGATCGATCACGGCCCGATATCCAGAGATCACCCCGGACCGCTCCAGCTCCCGCATCCGCCGGTGGCAGGGCGCCGCACTCAGCCCGACTCGCTGGGCCAGTTCCGTCACCGTCAGCCGCCCCTCGGCCTGCAGCACCGCAAGGATCTTGCGATCGATCGCATCCATGGAAAGAATGTTATCGCTCGATCATTGGATCGGGCATGAATTCGCACGATATCGTCGCCGGATCGGACGTAATCTTGCGGCATGCTGGATCTTCTGCCCATCGCCGCCGCCGTCTTCGGCATTCCGCAGTACCTGCCGCAGATCCTCAAGCTGCGAGCGACCGGTGACACAGCCGGGGTGTCCTGGTCCTGGGCGACGCTGACCAGCCTCAACAACGCGGCCTGGTTCGTGTACTTCATGCTGTCGGGCTACTGGACCGCGAGTCTGCCCTCGACCGCCGCGAGCCTGCTGGCCGGCACGGTCGCGGTGATGCTGGTACGACGTGGCGCGCTGAACCGGCGTGCGGTCGGCTGGATCGGCGGGTGGGCGGCCCTGCTCGTCGTCGCCGGTGTGATCGGCGGGCGGGTCGGCCTCGGGACGCTGCTCGCCGCCGCCTCGATCGTCCAGGTCACGCCCTCGCTCTGGACGGCGTACCGGACCGCTCACCCGACCGGGATCTCGCAGCTGACCTGGGCGCTGGTGTTCGGCGAGCTGTCCTGCTGGCTGGCCTTCGGCCTGTGGAAAACCGATGCCCGGCTGATCACACTCGGCGCGACCGGGGTCCTCGCCAGCGTGCTGATGCTCGCACGCACCCGCCGTACCGCGGTGAGTCTCGCGACCATCGACGGGGCCGGGAGCCGGGCGTAACGTCGAAGTGCCGACCAACGGCTTGAGAGACGGGGAGGGTCTCACGATGTTCGTTCAGGTCATTCAGGGACAGGTCACCGACGCCGAACAGGCACACGCCGCACTCGACCGGTGGGTGGAGGAGTTGGCTCCCGAGGCGACCGGCTGGCTGGGGACCACCGCCGGTGTCACGGAGGACGGGCGGTTCATCGCGCTGGCGCGGTTCGAGTCCGCCGACGCGGCCCGCCGGAACAGTGAGTCGCCCGCTCAGGACAAGTGGTGGCACGAGTTCTCGTCGGTGCTCAGCGGCGACGCGAGCTTCCAGGACAGCGATGACGTCGTCGTCGACGTCCAGGGTGAGCCGGACGCGGCGGGCTTCGTCCAGGTCATGCAGGGCGCGGGCAGCAATCCCGAGCGCGCCCGGGAACTGATGGGCCAGGATCCGGAGCAGTGGGCGGACTTCCGGCCCGACGTCATCGGCAGCGTCGCCGCGATGTACGGCGAGGGCGACTACACGATGGCCATGTACTTCACCAGCGAGGCCGACGCCCGCGAGGGCGAGCAGAAGACACCGCCGCCGGAGCTGCAGGCGCAGATGGACGAGCTGCACGTCGCTGGCCTCCGGGCCGCCCACGTTCTTCGACCTCAAGCAGCCCTGGCTGTACTCGCCCACTTCTACGTAGAGATATATGTAGACATCTACGCACCTCCTACGTATAGTTCTACGTAGGAGGAGAGAAGAGATGCCCAACAAGACGATCTACGTGTCGGACGACGACCTGCCGCTGTACAAGAAGGCGCAGGAACTCGCCGGGAACCTGTCCTCGGCGATCTCCATCGCGCTGCGCAAGTACGTCGAACTGGAGGAAGGCCGGCTCGAGGGGTACGACGAGATCACCGTGCGGGTGGGCCGGGGAACCGGCCGCAAGCAGCGGTTCTCCGGCGTACTGCTCGCCGAGGGCGGCCGCTCCAGCAAGACCGGGTACGAAGCGTTCAAGGTCTACCGCAGCCGCACCGGGAAGTTCGTCCTGCACGCCGACCGCCGCAACCAGTTCATCCAGGGTCGCCAGCGACGAGCAGTACCTCAGCGGCTGGCGCAGCTGGGTCGGCAACTGGAGCACTGACCAGTCCTGGAGTATGGCGCAGGGCGAGGCGACCCTGCACATCGTGGACACGATCGAGGAGCTGCGTGACCTGATCCCGGCGGACCTCTACGGCCTCGTCGAGGAAGCCGACAAGCAGCCCACGGTGGAGGACCTCGACATCTGATCCGGCCACCCCCACTAACCACACAGCTTTCGATCCACCGACGGCGCACGCGCGGCCGGCTGGATCAGCACGCCCGAATCTCTCCTCCCACACCACACAGACCACCTGGGCCAGGTTCACCCTGCCCGAAAACAAGCGAGGAACCGACATGTCAACCCAGCAATCGAGGTCCGCGGTCTGCACAAGTCGTACGGCGACAAGGTCGTCCTGGACGGCATCGACCTGAACGTTGCCGAAGGCACCATCTTTTCCCTGCTCGGCCCGAACGGGGCCGGCAAGACCACCGTGGTGCAGATCCTGTCCACCCTGATCGCCGCCGACGCCGGCGAGGTCCGGGTGGCCGGCCACGACCTGCACCAGAACCCCGAGGAGGTGCGCGCCGCGATCGGCGTCACCGGTCAGTTCTCCGCGGTCGACGGACTGCTCACCGGCCGGGAGAACCTGATCATGATGGCCGACCTGTACCACCTCGGCCGCGCCGAGGGCCGGCGCCGGGCGGACGAGCTGCTGGAGCAGTTCGACCTGGTCGAGGCCGGCAAGAAGATCGCGATGACGTACTCCGGCGGGATGAAGCGCCGGCTCGACCTGGCCATGACACTGGTCGGCAACCCGCGGATCATCTTCCTGGACGAGCCGACCACCGGTCTCGACCCGCGCAGCCGGCACAGCATGTGGCAGCTCATCCGCCAGTTGGTGGCGAGCGGCGTCACCGTCCTCCTCACCACCCAGTACCTGGACGAGGCGGACCAGCTCGCCAGCCAGATCGCCGTACTGGATCACGGCAAGCTGGTTGCCCAGGGCACCCCGGAGCAGCTCAAGCGGCTGGTGCCGGGCGGGCACATCCGGCTTCGGTTCACCGCACCGGAGGAGTTCGAGTTGGCCGGCCAGGTACTGCCGTCCGCGTCCCGCGACGAAGAGTCGCTGGTCCTCCAGGTGCCGAGCGACGGCAGCGTGCACACGCTGCGCGTCCCTGCTGGCCCGGATCGACGACGCCTCGCTCGAGGTGGACGAACTGACCGTCCACACCCCCGACCTGGACGACGTGTTCTTCGCCGTCACCGGTCAGCCCACCAACACCCCCGCGAACGCAGAAGAGAAAGTGACGAGCAAATGAGCACCGTTTCCTACCCCCTGGCCGACACCGCCACGATGCTGCGCCGCAACCTGCGGCACGCCCAGCGCTACCCCGCGCTGTCGCTCGGCGCGGTCGGGATGCCGGTCATCATGATGCTGCTGTTCGGTGTGGTCTTCGGCAAGACCTTCTCGGCCGGCCTCGGCGGGACGAGCGGCTTCGACTACATCGACTTCCTCACCCCGGGCATCCTGCTGATGTCCATCGCGTCCGGGACGATGTCCCCCGCGGTCGGCGCCGCGATGGACATGACCGAGGGCATCGTCACCAGGTTCCGGAGTATGGCGGTCTTCCGGCCGGCCGTGCTGACCGGGCACGTACTGGGCAACACGATCGTCACCACCGTGAGCCTGGTCCTGGTCGTCGGGTTCGCCGTCCTGCTCGGGTTCCGCCCGACCGCGTCGGTCGGGGACTGGCTGCTGGTGGCAGGGTTGCTGATCGCGCTGACCGTCGCCCTGACCTGGTTCGCGATCGCGCTGGGTCTGACCAGCAAGACCCCGGAGGGGGCGAGCAACATCGTCCTGCCGATCAGCCTGCTGCTGCCCTTCCTGAGCAACACCTTCATCCCGCTGGAGTCGATGCCGAGCGGCATCCGCTGGTTCGCCGAGTACCAGCCCTTCACCGCGATCATCGACACCCTGCGGCACCTGCTGCTGGGCACGCCGATGGACAACGGGACCGGCTGGCTCGCCCTCGGCTGGTGCGCGGCCATCGCGGTGGTCGGCTACTTCTGGGCCCAGAAGAGCTACAACAAGGGCACGGTCGCCTAGGGTGTCTGCTCCGTGGGAGTCCGCGCAGTCGTCGGACACGCCCTAGGACGGTGCGGCCAGCAGGTTCGCGCGGGTGCGGACGTGGGCCGGAGTCAGTAGATCGCAATCAGGGTTGGGGATCGGTTCCCCGGCCACGACGCGGAGCGGGATCACGCCTGTCCAGTAGGGCAGGTCGAGATCCTGCTCTTCGTCGTTGGCGGGGCCGGAGCGCGTCTTCACCGACGCCTCGGTGAGGGCCAGCGCGAGGACCGAGGTCTTGGCGAGTTCCTTGCGGTTCGGCGGGCGGGTGGCGGTGGAGCGGCCGGGGACCAGGTGGTCGACGATCCGGGTCAGCCCGTGCAGCTTCTCGTCCGGGTCGGTGACGAGGCGCGGTACGCCGAAGATCACGGCCGACCGGTAGTTCACCGAGTGGTGGAACTGCGACCGCGCGAGCACCAGACCGTCGGTGTGGGTGACGGTCACACAGATGGTCTGCTCCGGTGCCGCGACCACGCTGCGGGAGGCGACCGAGCCGTGCAGGTAGAGGGTGCCGTCCGGCCCCAGGTCGAGGTCCACGCCGTACGCCGTGGGCAGCACGAGCGGGGCGCCGTCGACGATGACACCCAGGTGGCAGAACATGCCGTCGAGGAGTACGTCGTACAGGGCCTGACGATCGGTGGCGGCCCGCTCCTTCGAACGGCGCAGCGACGTCCGGTCGGTCGGCTGGAGCGGAGTGGCGCTCGGCTGGAGCGGAGTGGTGGTCATGTGACCAGGTTGGGCGATTCAGTGGCATGCTGGCACGGTCCATTCCCGACCGAATCAGGTAGTCCATTCGTGCAGAGTTCGCTGCCGCTGGTCCTCGATCGCGCCGCCGGGCTGCCGCTGCACCTGCAGTTGGCCGAGCAGTTCCGGGCCGCGATCCGGGACGGGCGTCTGCAGGCCGGCCACCGGCTGCTGTCGACGCGGGACCTGGCCAAGGATCTGTCCGTCTCCCGGTCCGTTGCGCAGGCGGCGTACGACCAACTCCATGCCGAAGGCTGGATCGAGGGTCGCACCGGCGCCGGGACCTTCGTGACGGACGTCGCACCGCTGCAGCCCGCCGTACGGCGAAGTCCCGCGCCCAAGCCGGATCCGACCGCCGATCTCCTCACGCTGCGGCCCGGCATCCCGTACATCGGCCCGACACCCGACCCCGGGTGGCGACGGGCCTGGCGGGAGGTGTCGGCCCAGTCGCCGCCGCGCGGGTACGACGACGCGGCCGGGCTGCCCGCGCTCCGGGAGGCACTCGCCGAACACGTCGGCCGGGTCCGCGGGATCGCGTGCGGGCCGGAGAACCTGCTCATCACCAACGGCACCGTCCACGGTCTCCGGCTGCTGCTCGCGGTCACCCGTGGGCCCGGCGACCGGATCGCGATCGAGGATCCGGGGTACCTGAACGCGGTCGTGGCCGCCCGGGACCATCGGCTCGAGATCGTCGACGTACCCGTGGACGAGGACGGCCTCCAGGTCGGGGCGCTGACCGATGACGTCCCGGCGGCGTACGTCACCCCGTCGCACCAGTACCCGCTCGGCGGCCGGCTACCCGTTGCCCGGCGCAACGAACTGATCCGGTGGGCGCGGCGGACCGGGGCGATGCTGATCGAGGACGACTACGACAGCGAGTTCCGGTACGACGTCGCGCCGCTCCCCGCCCTCGCCCAACTCGACCTGGACCGGGTCGTCCACCTCGGCACCCTGTCGAAAACCCTCAGCCCGTCACTCCGTCTGGGCTGGCTGGTCGCCGCCGACACGATGGTCGACCGGCTCGCCACCTTCCGCGCCGACTCAGGCGACTGGCCGGGCTGGCCGATGCAGGCCGCCCTCCTCGCCATGCTCCGCGACGGCTACCTGGACCAAGCCATCCGCCGCAACCGCCGCCTCTACGCCGACCGCCGCCTCCACACCTGCACGACGCTAGCCCCCCACGGCCAAATCATCGGCCAAGACGCCGGCCTCCACATCACCCTCCTCCTACCCGAGCACGTCGACGACCGCCACGTAGCCGCCGAAGCGCTCGCGGCCGGGGTAGTGATCGCCCCACTCTCCGAATACCGCCGCACCATCCCCGGCCCACCCGGCCTGGTCATCGGCTACGCAACCCCGTCGACCCCCGACCTCCACAAGGCCCTCACCATCCTCACCCAGGTCCTCGACCGTCATGCCACTCCGCCGACGTGAGCCAGCCGCTCCCTGACGCACTGCGCTACGCCGGGCGCGGCTCGCGGAACTGGTCGAGGTCGAGTTCGACCTCCATGCCGTTGAGGACGGCCACGATGCGAGGGTGCTCCGCCCCCGTCGCGTGCAGGTAGTCCGCCAAGGTCGAGAGGAGCATGTCGCTTCGGCGCTCGAGCCGGGAGACCACTGCCTGGCCGACGCCGAGCTTCTCCGCGACTTCCACCTGAGTCAGATCACCGGCCCGACGAATCATCGCGAGGTTCTCGGCATAGATGCGATCCAGCTCCCGCGCTTCAGCTTCGACCTCGGCGACCCCGGCCGCGATGTCCGGACGAGCCAGCAGCCGGTCGACCCGTGCGTTCCCGCGAACGAAAGTCGCCTTCTCGGACTTCTTCCTGCTCATTCCCGCCCTCTCATCGCTTCTCGTTTCCACTGGTCGATGAGCCCGTCGGCCCGAGAGCCGACGGAGTTGTAGAACACGTCGCCGATGCGTGCCTTGTCACCGGCGAACAAGGCGACGACCACTGTGTCGGAGTCCGGCGGAAACCAGCAGATGAGTCGCACGGCGACGCCAGGTCGATACGGATGCGAGACCCGCCAGAGCGGGTACCGCTTCGATTGCCGGATCCACCGGAGCGTCGCGGTCTCTGTGTCACGCGTTGGCGGCTCCTTGAGTTCTTGCAGATGCTTGAGTGCAGCCGTGACCAGGATGAGGATTTGCTTCGCATGCGCCTCTCCCTCCTCGACCTGCGCCTCGAGGTCGTCGAGCCAAGCGCCGAAGTCGATGGGCCAGTCGATCTGCACCGGTCAACTATGACACCCAGGACATATGACTTCAAAATCATATCCACGGGTGTGTGGACAGGCAACGAGCGCGCGAGAACCGTTACCTTCATGGCTTCCGCGCGGAGCGCCAGGCGATGACGCGCCAGTCGACGGGCGGGCGACTCCACGGTTCGCGGGGCCTTCGATGAAGCGGGCGACAGCACGCGCGAAGGTTGGGTGGGCGGGAGCGGCGCGAGGAGCGAACGTAGTCGTCGCGTGGGGAAGATCTACGGGTGGTTGGGGTTGTTTCTGAGGGGTGGTTGTACGGCGGGGGTGTCTCCGGACCAGGTCAGTTCGGAGAGCCACATGGTGCGGCCGGGTGGGTCTACTCCTACGGCGGCGGGGTCCCAGGCGTGGTAGATGAACCAGTCGCGGTTGTCTTTGTGCAGGACCATGTTGTGGCCCGGGCCGGCTGCGTCGGCTGAGGTGGTCAGGATGGGGTCGCCGGATTTGGTGCAGGGGCCGGTGGGGGTGGTGCAGAGGGCGTGGCCGACGGCGTACGTTTCCTTGTCGTAGGCGTTGGCGGAGTAGAAGAGGTGGAACTTCCCGTTGCGTTCCACCATGTACGGCGCCTCGACCAGGTTGCCCTCCCACGGGAGGTCCTGCTTGATCAGGCGGTGGGTGGGGCCGACCAGGGTGAGGCCGTCGGGGGAGAGTTCGGAGACGTAGATCCAGGTGTCGACGTCAATCGCGTTGCCGTCGTTCTTCCAGTACAGCCAGCGTTTCCCGGACGAGTCCTGGAACGGCGACGCGTCGATCGAACCACCCTCGGCTTCCTGACAGATCAGCGGCTTGGACGATTTGTCGACATATGGACCCGTGGCCGCCGACGCCACCGCGGCCCCGATGCACTGACGACCGGACGCGTCGTCAGACGTCGTGTAGTACATGACGTACCGATCGGCAGCGTGTACGGCGACCTCCGGCGCCCACACCTTGCCGGGGGTCGTCCACGCGGGCAGCGACGGCAACGCGTCACCGACCTGTTCCCACGACACCAGATCGGCCGACTTCAGCGTCTGCACGTTGCCGAGCGCACCGTTCGTCGCGAACCCCACATAACCGTTGTCCACAGCAATCACCTGCGGATCGGCGAAGTTGGTGTCGTAGACCGGATTGGTAAAGCCCATCGCGGAAGCCCCTTCCGATTCCGGCGACGAGGACGCACGGCTGGGGTCGCTGCAGCCACCCACCACGAACAACAGCAGCAACAACCCCAGCCGGCGTCTCATCTCACTTGCTTTCGTAGAACCGCAGGTACTCGAACGTCGCCACCGGCGGAACGGCGGCGC
Source organism: uncultured Actinomycetota bacterium (assembly GCA_963748245.1). Classification (GTDB taxonomy): domain Bacteria; phylum Actinomycetota; class Actinomycetes; order Propionibacteriales; family Kribbellaceae; genus Kribbella. Next base: position 859,810 of record CAVVIA010000002.1, read on the forward strand.
CGGTGAAGTCGCCGTGTGCGTACAGGCCGAGCTTCGCGGGAGCGGACAGGACCCATGACGCACCCCAGGTCCACTTCTTGCCGTCCACCGAGGTGGCGGCGCGGTACACGTGCTCGCCCGCGGCGTTCTTGCTGTACGCGAGCCGCATCCACAGCGTCGGCGCCGATCGTCCGATCGCGGCCGCACCGTAGTTGGTCGCACCGTCCGACGGCCGCGCCACCAGTTCGCGCCCGAACTCGGTCTGCCGGGTCCGCCAGATCGAGACGTTCCCGAGCCGCGCGAAGTCGCTGTCGTTCAGGTACGCGATCATCCCGGCCTGCTGGTAGTTGCGGATGTCGCCCTCACCGAGGTCGAGGTTCAGCTTCGTCTCCGCGATCCAGCTGTCCGTCGAAGGCGTGGTGTGGAAGAGCAACCCGGCAGTGTTCCCACCACCGACCAGGTCGGTGTTCTGCAACGGCCACGACAACTTGCCGTCAGCAACAACTGCCTTGTCGTCAGGACGTACCCAGGACCACGCTGCACCCAAGTCGGAGACGAACTCGTCACCCGCCAGCAGCTTCCCGATCTGCGGTACGGCGGCCATCCGTCGTACCGGCGGAGCAACTGGCCGGACCGTCAGGTTATCCAGCTCGGCCGACCCGAGCCACGCCACCGGCGCCGACTTCACAGACAGCCCGGGTACGTCGAGCCGCGCCTCGGCGTACACGTCGCCCAGACCGGCGTCGTTGAGTCGCGCCGTCACCGTCGATCCGGACACCTGGACGATGAGCTTGTTCCAGGCTGATCGGTCGAAGTCGGCCGGCAACGCAGCGGACGCGGAACGACCGCCGGCCACGACGCTGACCTTCGAGCCCGACACCGACGCGACGACCGCGCCACCGCCGAGCACCGTGGTGAAGTTGTTCCCGAGCCGTACGTCGGCCTCGACCCGCGGCGACCCACTTGGCGCCGACTGACGCGTCCGGGCCGCACCCGAAATCGAGGCGGTCGGCCCACCCAGCGCATCACCAGGCTGCTGCTGAGCGCCGATCAGTCCACCGGCCGGGTCGGCCGCGGTGATGCCGAGCCCGGACCCGGTCGTCGGTGCCGGCACCGGGCCCTCGGACGGACCGAGTCCGGCCCGAGTCCGCGGCCAGCCGTCGATCCAGTCGATCCTGTCGATCAGCATCGGCCGCCGGTTGATCCCGAACGGGTCGGTCAGCCACGGCGTCCCGCGGTCGATCGCGTGGTAGACGATGTGGTCCTGACCGGCCGCATCGGTCATGAACGCGTGGTGACCCGGTCCGATCCACTTGTTGCCGTTCTGCGTGACGACCGTCGTACCGCCGACGCGGGATTCGTTCATCGACGCGCCGTCGGCGTCGAGGAACGGGCCCTTGGGCGAACGAGAGCGGCCGGCGAAGACCGAGTAGCCGGTGGTCGGGCCGGCGCAGCAGTTCATCGACGAGCCCATCAGGTAGTACCAGCCGTCGCGGTAGACGGCGTACGCACCTTCGTAGCGGTCGCCGATCGTGACCTGGGTCGGCTCACCGACCGCGTGCAGACCGTCGGCCGTCAGTTCGGTGACGGAGATGCCGCCGTAGAACCCGCCGTAGTACAGGTACCGCTTGCCGTCGGCGGCGGTCAGCAGGGCCGGGTCGATGGTGCCGAAGTAGCCGCCGTTCCCGTCCGGCTTGGGGGTGACGACCGGGCCGTCGGTGGCGGTCCACGGTCCCGCCGGGGTCGGGGCGGTGGCCACGCCGATCGCGGGATCGCCACCGGGGTTGGCCGCGGTGTCGGTGACGGTGAAGTACATGACGTACTTGCCGTCGAAGTAGCGGATGTCAGGCGCCCAGAAGAACGACCCGGGCGCCGCCCAGGCCGGCTTGGTCTGGTCGTTGAAGACCGTGCCGAGGTACTCCCAGGAGCTGAAGTCCTTGGTCCGGGCCATGTGCATCAGGCCGAACGGGCCGTTGGCGACCAGCGGGTCGGAGGTGGCGTACGCGTACCAGTAGCCGTCCCGGCCCTGGATGATCGACGGATCGGCGAACGTGTCGGCGAAGCTCGACGAGATGGCGTTGGTGGTCGTGACAGGTGGTGCGGCGGTGGCGGCCGACGTACCGGCTGCGACCGCGGCCACAGCGAGCGCTGCGGCCAAGAATCGATGGGAAGGCACAGGCGGGTCCCCTCTGACGAAAGATTTCAGCCTTTGATGCCGCTGCGCGCGACACCTTCGATCACGTACCGCTGGACGAACACATAGAGGATGAGCACCGGCACCGACGCGACGGTCGCGCCGGTCATGATCACCGGGTAGTCGGTCGTGTAGGCACCTTGCAGCAGCTTCAGCCCGGCTGGCAGCGTCAGCCGCTCGGGCGAGAAGAGCACGTACAGCGGCCAGATGAAGTCGTTCCAGTTGGCCAGGAAGGACAGCACGGTCAGCGTCGCGAGGGCCGGCCTGGCGTTCGGCAGGATGATCCGGGTGAACACGGTCCACGCGTTCGCCCCGTCGATCATCGCCACCTCCTCGAGCTCCCGCGGCAGCGCGAGGAAGAACTGCCGCATGAAGAACACGCCGAACGCACCAGCGGTCCCCGGTACGACGAGCGCCCACAACGTGTCCAGCCAGGACAGCTGGTCCATCAGCAGGTAGTTCGGCATCAGGAAGACGAACCCGGGCACGAAGAGCGTCGCCAGGATCACCGCGAAGATCGGCCGCTTGAACCGGAACTCCATCCGGGCCAGCGCGTACCCGGCCATCGACGCGACGAGTACGACGAGCCCCGCGTGCAGCGTCGCCGCGACCACCGAGTTGATGAACCAGCGCAGGACCGGATTCTGGCCCCCGGTCGTGAGGACTTCGCCGTACGCACGCCCGGTCGGATCCTGCGGGATCAGCGTCGGCGGCACCTGCTGGGACTCGCCGACGGACTTGAACGAGGTGATCAGCATCCACAGCAGCGGCGCCACGAACACCACGGTCAGTACGATCACCAGCACCCAGAAGCCGATCGACGGCCGCCGCCTCATGACTTCCTCTCCCTCAGCAGCGCGAAGTTGATCAGCGACACGACCGCCAGGCAGGCCGCCAGCACGTAGCTCATCGCCGTCGCCTGACCCATCCGGAACTGCGACAGCCCGGTGTCCGCGATCACCATCAGCGCGGTCGTGGTGGTGTCGCCCGGGCCGCCCTGGGTGACCAGCACGGACTGGCCGAACATGTTGGCCGAGGCAAGGATCGTGATGGTCACGACAAACGTGAACACCGGCCGCAACCCCGGCAGCGTGACGTTCCAGAACTGCTGCCACGCTCCGGCCCCGTCCAGCGCCGCCGCCTCGTACTGCTCGGCCGGGATGTCCTGCAGCCCGGCCAGGTAGATGACCGCGTTGAACCCGATCGTCCACCACACCGTCATCCCGACCAGCGCCACGAACGCCCACGGCTGGTCGTTGGTCCACCCGATCTCGGGTACGCCGAACAGTCCGAGGAAGGCGTTCAGGATGCCGAAACTGGTGTCGAGGATGTAGCGGAACATCAGCCCGACCACCGCGACGCCCAGCACGTACGGCGCGAAGTACACCGCCCGGAAGAACGTCCGGCCGGGGAACCGGCGGTTCAGCAGCACCGCCAGCGCCAACGGCAACGTCACCAGGAACGGCACCGACGCGACGGTGAAGATCGCCGTCGCCCGCATCCCGTGCCAGAACGGCTCGGCCGTGGTCGACAACGGGTCGAACAGGTCCTTGTAGTTCTGCAGCCCGACGAACGGCTTGCCCGGCAACTGGAAGTCCCAGTCGTGCAGGCTCATCCACAGCCCGAAGATCGCCGGGCCGATGACGAACACCAGGAACAGCACGAGATACGGCGCCAGGAACAGGTACGGCGTGGCCCGGCCGTACCCGCGGACGACGCCGGAAGCCCGTCGTGCGCGGGTGCGGGGCGCGGCGACGGCGTCGACCGCCACCTCAGGCTCCGTACTTCTTGCGATTCGCCTCCAGGATCTTGTCCGCCCGGGCGGCCGCGTCGGACAGCGCCTTGGCCGGTTCCTTCTTCAGCAGCACGGCCTCGTTCACCGCCTTGTTCAGCTCGGCCAGCGCGTCACCGATCCCCGGCACCGGCGGCGGGAAGTGCAGATCGTCGATCTGCGTGGCCAGCGCGGCCTGCTCCGGCAACGCCTTGAACTCCGCCGATTCGCGCACCTGCTTGCGGGCCGGCACCTGCCCGCCCTTGGCCCACTCCAGCGACTTCTGGCTGACGTAGTTCACGAACACCCGCGCCGCGGTCGACTTGTTCTGGTCCGGCGTCTTCAGCTTCGGCAGGCAGAACTGGTGGGAACCGGCCCAGGCCGCGTTGGTGCCGCCGATGTTCGGGATCGGCGCGACACCCCACTCCAGGCCCTTCTTCTCCTTCAGCGTGTTGATGTTCCAGATGCCGTTCCAGTTGAACGCGGTCTTGCCGTTCTGCAGCGCGATCGCGTCCGCGTCCTGCGCGACGTTCTTCGGGCTGTGGCCGTTCTTCACCAGGTCGACGAACCACGACAGCGCCTTGACGCCCGGATCCTCCTGCCAGACCGCCTTGCTCGCCTCCGCGTTGAACAGGTCACCGCCGAACTGCCAGATCAAGGCTTCGACACTCAGCACCCCGGTGAACTGGAACGGGGTCGCCCAGTGGCCCTGGATCCCCTTGCCCTTCAGCGCGTCCAGCGCCGCGGAGTACTCGTCCGCCGTGGCCGGCGGCTTCTCCGGGTCGAGCCCGGCCTTCTGCAGGACCGCCTTGTTGTAGAAGAAGCCCAGCGGGTGCACGTCCAGCGGGATGCCGTACCGCTTCCCGTTGTACTCGCCGGCCTTCCAGACCACGTCGGCGAAGTCGGCCTGCTGCAGGTTCAGCGCCTTGGCCACGTCGTCCAGCGGCTCGATCACGTTCCGGGCCGCGTTCGTGGCCAGCGAGTCCACGTGCATGATCGCGACCGCGGGACCACGGCCGCTGCTGACCGCGGTGGGCAGCTTGGTGTAGTAGTCGGCCCATTGCATCACGGTCATCTTGACCTTGATGTTGGCGTGCTCGGAGTTGAACTGGTCGACCAGCTTCCGCATGAACGGGCCGTCGCCGCCGGTGAAGCCGTTCCAGAAATCGAGGTCGACGTTCGGGCCGTCGTACCCCTTCGCGCCGCCGTCGCCGGTCGCGGGCGCGGCACCGGTCTTACCGGCCGAGCCCTCGCCGCAACCGGCCAGGATGCCGGCCGCACCGGCCGCACCGATACCGCCCAGGACGAGGCGTCGGCTGATGGTGTTCACGATGTTCCTCCAGGGGTGATCCTGATCAGGTGCCACGAGGCAGGGGGCAACGTGGCGGTGCAGATGCCGTCGACGGTCTCGGTGCCGTCGACGGCCCGGGGCACCACCCGGTCGGGATCGTCCGCGGTGTTCACCGCGGTCCGATCGTCGTCGGACAAGGCGAGATGCTCGACCACCCGGAGGCCGGCGGCCACCGGGATCTCGAGGTCGACCTTGTCGGTCTCACTCCGGTTCACGACGAAGACGACCGTCTCGCCGGTGCTCTCGTCGTACGTCGCTGTGCTCCACAGCGCCGGGATGCGGCCGAACGCGGCGGTGTCCACGTCCGGGCCGCCGGTCACCACGGTCCGCAGGACGGTCGGTCCGGCGTACTTCGCGGTCAGGGCGAACGGATGGAAGATGGTCTGCCGCCAGGCGCGGCCGTCCGGTTCGGTGCGGATCGGGCCGATCACGTTGACCAGTTGCGCGAGGCAAGCGATCTTCACCCGGTCGGCGTGCCGGAGCAGGGTGATCAGCAGGCTGCCGACCACCACCGCGTCGTCGACGGTGTAGGTGTCCTCGATCAGCGGGCCGACCTCGCGGATGTCGAGGCCGAGCTCGCCGGGGAAGTGCTGCTGGTACCAGACGTTCCACTCGTCGAACGACAGGGTCATCTCCTTGTCGCTGCGCTTGAGCGCCTTCACGTGGTCGGCGGTCGCGACCACCGAGCTGATGAAGCGGTCCATCTCCTCCGAGGCGGCCAGGAAGCTCGCCTGGTCGCCGTCGCGCGGTTCGTAGTACGCGTGCAGGCTGATGTGGTCGACCAGGTCGTAGGTGCGCTCGAGGACGACGCGCTCCCACTCGCCGAAGGTCGGCATCCCGGCGTTGCTCGAGCCGCACGCGACCAACTCGAGACCGGGGTCGACCCGGCGCATCGCGTTCGCGGTCTCCTCGGCCAGCCGGGCGTACTCCTCGGCCGTCTTGTGGCCGATCTGCCAGGGGCCGTCCATCTCGTTGCCGAGGCACCACACCCTGATGTCGTGCGGCTCCGGGGTGCCGTTGGCCACCCGGCGGTCGGGCAGCTCGGTGCCGGCCGGGAGGTTGCAGTACTCGAGCAGCTCGACGGCCTCCTTGATGCCGCGGGTGCCGAGGTTCACCGCCCAGATCGGCTCGACGTCCGCCTTGCGCGACCAGGCGACGAACTCGTCGGTGCCGAACTGGTTCGGCTCGATCGCCCGCCAGGCCAGGTCCAGCCGGCGCGGCCGCTGCTCCTTCGGCCCGACGCCGTCCTCCCAGTCGTAGTTGGAGACGAAGTTGCCGCCGGGGTAGCGGATCGTGGTGACCCCGAGCTCGCGGACCAGCTCCAGCACGTCCTGCCGGAACCCGTCCGGATCGGCCGTCGCGTGCCCGGGTTCGTAGATCCCGGTGTAGACGCAGCGTCCCATGTGCTCGACGAACGAGCCGAACAGCCGCCGGTCGAGCGTCCCGACGACGAACGCTGGATCCACCACAAGCCGTGCCACGAAGCCTCCCGGCGGTCTTTACAACGTTTAACGTGGATTTCTACAACGATTGACATCACCTGTAAAGGCCTCAGCCACCGCACACTGGGGGACATGCCGAGAATCCAGTCCGTCGTGATCCACTGTCACGACCCCTACCTGCTCGCGCCGTTCTGGAGCCTGGCCACCGGCCTGCCCGTGCACCCGGACGACGTCAAGGCGCTGGCCTCGCACTCCCTGGACGAGGACGAGTCCGTCCTGCTCGGGCCGCGTGACGGGTTCCACGTCTGGATCACGCCGGCCGCCGAGCTCAAACCGGTGGGCCGGACCCATCTCGACGTCACCGGCAAGGGCGACGACCTCACGTCGCTGCTCAACGCCGGCGCATCCGTCGTCCGGGAACTGCCGCACTGGACCGTGCTGTCCGATCCGGAAGGCAACGAGTTCTGTTTCGTGCCGGCCGTGGCACACTCAGGAAACGTTGGGTGAGACGGAGGTACGGATGACGACCAGACTGAGTGATGTGGCGGCGCGCGCCGGCGTGTCGGTGAAGACGGTGTCGAACGTCATCAACGACTATCCACACATCACCTCGCAGACCCGGGCGAAGGTCGAGGCCGCGATCGCGGCGCTGGACTACCGGCCGAACGTGAGCGCCCGTTCGCTGCGCAAGGGCAGGTCGGACTTCATCGCACTCGCCATCCCGGAGATGGCCTCGCCGTACTTCGCCGAGCTCGGCGCCGCGATCAGCCGGGCCGCGAAGAAGCGCGGCATCACCGTGCTGATCGACCAGACCGAGGGCGAGTCCGCGGCCGAGAAGCTGGTCCTGGACGGGATGCGCGGGCAACTGATCGACGGCATCATCTTCTCCCCGATCACCACCGCACCGACGAAGATCGACTCGGCCGGTACGGCGAAACCCCTGCTCCTGCTGGGCGAACGGCCGGCCGGCGGCACCTTCGACCATGTCGCGGTCGACTCGGTGAAGGCGTCCTTCGACGCGACCACACACCTGATCTCGATCGGCCGGCGCCGGATCGCGGCGATCGGTGTCGGCGGTGGCGCGGGCACGGGCGCCGTACGACGGAAGGGTTATCGGAAGGCTCTGAAGGCGGCCGGTCTGCCGCATGATCCTGCGTTGGAGCTCGCCGGAACCGGCTATCACCGACCGGACGGCGCGGCCTCGATGCGGGAGTTGCTGGCGCTGCCCGATCCGCCGGATGCCGTGTTCTGCTTCAACGATCTGCTTGCCTTGGGCGCACTCAGGACCCTGGCCGAGGCCGGGTTGTCGGTGCCGGACGACGTCGCGGTGGTGGGATTCGACGACATCGAGGACGGCCGCTACCACTCGCCGTCGCTGACCACGATCTCACCGGACAAGGAGTGGCTCGCCGAGAACGCGGTCGACCTGCTGCTCGAGCGCATCTCCGGGAACGCCGAGGCCGCTCGTCGCGACCTCAGCGTCCCGTACACGTTGGAGATCCGGGAGTCGACAGCCGGCTAGAAGGCCGCGAGGGACAACCTTCGGACTCAGCGCTCCGGGATGCCTGCGAGCTGCTTCGCCAGCGCGTCCTGCGTCCTCCGCAGCTTCCCGGCCAGCCCGAGTACGGCGTTGCGCAGCGGGCGGACCGGTCGCGGCAAGTTGGCCAGGCGGGTCAGCCGGTGGGCCAGCCCGACGACGCGGAGCGCCTCGGCGCGGCCGTTGGTCGAGTAGGCGTCGAGCTCCGCCTCGTTGCCTTCGGTCAGTGCGGTGGACAGCGCGTCGGCCAGGGTGACCGCGTCGCGGAGGCCCAAGTTCATGCCTTGGCCGCCGGCCGGGCTATGTGTGTGAGCGGCGTCGCCGGCCAGCAGCACGCGACCGCCGCGATAGGTGTCCGCGACCCGCTCGTGGATCCGGAACCGCGAACCCCAGATCACCTCGGTCACCTTCGGCGAGTTCTTCTTCGGTCCACGCGCCGTGAGCAACTGCTGGGCGTACGCCATGTCCGGGTGCTCGGGCGCAGCGTCCACGGACGCGACCAGGCGGACCGATCCGTCCGGCAGCGGCGCGATCACCAGCAACCCCGCGGTCGCGAAGGACAGCGAGACCTCCTCGGCAGGCAAGCCTTCGACCCGCACGTCCACCAGGCTGAACGACAGCTGCAGCGTGTTGCCCGGCATCTTCAGCCCGGCGAGCTCCCGGATCGTGCTGTTCATGCCGTCGGCGGCCACGACGTACTGCGCCTTGATCACGTCACCGCTGTCCAGCGTCACCTCGGCGCCGTCGGCGGACTGGGTCAGGCCGATCGCGGCGTACGGGCGGAGCACTGTCCCGCCGAGCTCCTCGAGCCGCTCGAGCAGGATCTGCTCGGTCTGCCACTGCGGGATCATCAGCGTGAACGGGTAGTCGGTCGGCAGATCCCGGAAGCTGACCGGGACGAGCCGGCGGTCGCCGTCGCGGATCGCGAAGTCCTTCAGCTCCAGGCCGAGCTCGACCAGCCGCTTGGTGACGCCGATCCGCTCCAGCATCTCCAGCGTCCGGGCGTGGATGACGGAGGCCCGCGAGGTGTTCGACCCCTCGGCCTGCTTGTCGACCACGACCACGGAGTGTCCGTGCAGCCGCAGCCCGGCCGCCACCGCCAGCCCGACCGGACCCGCTCCCACCACCACGACATCTGCCTGCTTCGGAGTCATCGTCGCTCCCTCTCTCGGATTTATCAACACTTGTTGACTTTTACTCTAAGCAGGCCGAGATGAAAAGTCAACAGGTGTTGGCATATGCTCGGGGCATGGCAGAACGAAAGTCCGATCGGACCCGGGCGGCGATCCTCACGGCGGCCCGGGAGCGGTTCGGCGCGGACGGATACGAGCGGGCCACGATCCGGGCGATCGCGGCGGACGCGGCGATCGACCCGGCGATGGTGATGCGGTACTACGGCAACAAGGAGAAGCTGTTCGCCGCGGCCGCGGAGTTCGATCTCCGGTTGCCTGACCTCGACGGCGTACCCCGGGATCAGTTGGGGGAGACGCTGATCCGGCACTTCCTGACCCGGTGGGAGGGTGACGACACACTCCGGGCGCTGCTACGGGCGGCGGTCACCAACGAGACCGCGGCCGAGCGGATGCGGCAACTGTTCACCGCGCAGCTCGCGCCGAAGCTGGTCGAGCTCGCGGTCGACGCGCCGGCGGTCCGGGCCGGCCTGGTCGCCAGTCAGACGCTCGGGCTCGCGCTGTGCCGCTACATCCTCGAGATCGGGCCTCTCGCGGCGCTCTCGCACGACGACGTCGTCGCGTGGCTCGGCCCGACGCTGACCCGGTATCTCACCGCGCCACTGCCTTGACCTGAGGTCAGGCCGCAGCCCAGGCACGAGTGGCGGGCAGCGCCTCCTCGAGGGGCGGGAGATGCGGGTGCCACTTGAGCTCCCACTCGAGGGACAGCGGGTAGTCGGTGCCCTTCAGCGTCTCGAGCAGGTCCTGGATCGGGAAGTCGCCGGCTCCGACCGCGACCGGGCGGTACTTCTGCCGGGAGTCCGTCTCCTTGATCTGGACGAACTCGATCCACGGCTTCAGCAGCTCGAAGGCCTCCGCCGGGGTCTCGCCGTGGCTCCAGGTGTGCGCGCTGTCCCAGACGACCTTCGTGTTGTGGCCGGGGACATCGGTGTCGAGCAGGGTGCACAGCGCGGCCATCTTCCGGCCGGCCGAGTGCGAGTCATGGGTTTCCAACAGGATGTGGACATCCCTGGGGGCGGACGTGACCCGGTCGAGGGCACGGATCTCGCCGGCTGTGGGCGCGTCCGCCGTACCCTCCGGATCCGTGACGTCGTCGCCGGGGAAGACGCGGACGCCGCGGGCACCGAGGTCGGCGGCGAGTTCGAGGTGGGCCTCGAGCGGCTGCTCCTCGACGGCACAGAGTTTGACGTAGCTGCTGACGGCGAGGATCTCCAGACCGGCGTCCTCGATCCGGGTCCGCAGCTCACGCCGCTGCGCCGCGGTCAGGCCGGTGTTGGTGAACTCCTCGTCCGCGGCCCGCAGTTCGAGGCCGGAGATATCGTTGCTCTTGGCAAGTTCCAGGACATGGTCGAGAGACGCTCCGGGGCAGCCGAGCGTGGAGAAGGCGAGACTCATAGGTCCTATTCGATCAGACCCAGCGCCGGCGCGGGTGGGTGCGCGGTGTGGTGCTGGTTTGGTCAGCCTGCTCCGGAGCCTGCTCCTGCTCGTAGCTGTACGGCGTCTGCTGCTGCTGGTACTCCGGCTGCTGCTGCTCTTCCGGCGCGTAGTAGCTGTTGCTGCTGTAGTCGGACGAGGAGGAGCTGTAGGACTCGGCCGCGTAGTTCGGGCTGTAGCTCTCGTACGTCGGCTCGACGCCGCTGTACTCGGACCCGCTGTACGAGGTCGGGCTGTAGGAGTCGTACGACGTCGACTCGGAGCTGTACTCCGGGGAGGTCGAGCTGCCGTAGTTGTAGTCCGTGGACTCGTAGCTGGTGTTGTTGCTCGAGTAGTCCGACTGCCCGTACGACGTGTACTCCGGGCTGGAGTCGTACGACGGCTGGTAGCTCGACGAGTCGTCGTACGAGCTGTACGTCGGCTCCGACGAGTAGCTGGTGTCGGTGTACGACGGTTCCGGGCCGTACGACGGGACCGTCGGCAGCGGCTTCGACGGCGTCAGGAAGTCGTCCTGCTGGGACACCGCGGGAGCCGGCTCGTAGTAGCCGGACGACGACGGCATCGTGTGCTCCGACGGCGCGTGCACGGTGTGCTCGGACGGCGCGTGCACGGTGTGCTCCGACGGTGCCTGGACCGCGTGCGACGACACCGCGGGCTGGATCGCCGAGGGGCTGTCCACCGCGACCCGAGCGGCCCGGCGGCCGGCGCGCGCAACGGGCGCGGGCTCAGGCTCGGGTGCGGGTGCCGGTGCCGGTGCCGGTGCGACCTCTGCCGGGGAGGACGTCGAGGTCAGGTAGTCGGGGGTCTCGTACGAGTACGACTCGGAGTAGCTGCTCGCCCAGGACGGCGCCTCGGCGGCCGGCTGATAGGTGTCCGGCTGGCTCGGCTGGTAGGTGTCCGGCTGGCTCGGCTGGTACGTGCTCGGCTGGTACGTGTCGGGCTGGGTCGGCTGGTAGGAGTACGGCTCCGGCTCGACGACGGTCAGCGGCGGCGTCTCGTTCAGCCAACTGCTCGGCGACGGGGCCTGGGTCGACAGCAGGTCGTCGTTGCCGGCGCCGAGGTAGTCGCTCCAGCTCGTCTTCTCGTAGCTGGTCGCCTCGACCGGCTGCTTCTCTTCCTGCCACGCTGCGACGGCGTCGAACTGCTCGGTCGCGGGGCCGTTGTCCTTGTCGTCGTGCCAGCTCTCGACGACCGGCGCGAACGGGCTCCACTTCGGCGGCTCCTCGACGGGGCTGTCACCACCGAAGGCGGCAGGTGCGCCACCGAAGCCGGCCGATGCACCGCCGAACGCCGCAGGTGCCTGGCTGCCGAACGAGTTGCCACCGCCGGGGAACCCACCGGCGGCCGCGCCGTCACCCGGGAAGCCGGCGGCCGGCGCCGGGGCGGGAGCGAACGGGCTCGGAGCCGGGCCGCCACCAGCCATCTGCAGCTCCGGCTGCCGCTCGAACTGGCGCACGGACGCCGCGATCGGCTCGTTGATCGGGGCGTGCTCGTCGGTGTCGTCGTTGGCGTACGACGGGACCCGCTGGACCTCGTACGACGGAACCGCGGTGAGCTTCGGCCCACTCTGGTCCCACCACGGGATCCAGTCGCGGTTGGTCTGCATCGCGTTGATCTTGCGGATCACCAGCGTCGCCGCGATCGCGGAGGCCGCGGTCAGCAGCAGGGACGCCGTACCGGCGAGGGCGATACCGCGCAGCGACCCGACGGTCGCCTCCATCCACATCAGGAAGCGGCGGACGACCACATCGAACGCGAGAGCGCCGACCCAGGTCACCCACCACACGGAGGTGAGGCTGGGAGTCCTGAATCGGCGCAGGTCGTCGGCGTACACCGGAGTCTTCGGATCACTGGCCAGCCAGACGTCGTCGACGATCTGCTTCGGGTACCAAAGGTTGGGACCGGGGCAGAACCAGCTGGCCAGAACCCAGCCATGGCTGCGGCGATGGTCGGCCTGGCAGAAGACCTCGGAGTTGACCCGGGCCCGCCAGAGCCAGATGACGAAGACGACGGCGGCGGCGACCGAGATGACGACGTTGGGGACCGCGGTGACCTTGGCGATGGCGTCGGCGCGGTTCAGATCCGCGTCGTCGACGTTCGGCATCCCGCCGAGGTAGCGGTTGACGACCGAATACGTGTTCCAGTCGGACCAGGTGGAGAGCAGATGGGTGAGGGTCGACGCCCCGAGGAGTCCGATGGCGATCTTTCCGACCGTCCCGACCTGCTGGAACTCCTCAGCTGCGTATGGCTGCCAGTCTTCTTCATGGTCTTTTACAGCAGACAACAGTGCTGGCTGCGGGTGGCTCACGTCTCGCGTCCCTCGCGTTGCTGGAACTCCGTCTGTTCGGCGTTTCGGCCAAATCCTGCCCCCGCATGACCGAGCCACATTGATACCACGAAGTAAGTACCCGTGTGGAGTCGGGTCCAGCACGGAGGGTGTCGACTTAACGTGTTCTTTTCGTAACCACATCACCTCTTGTAACGACGGATTCGGCGGTGCGTGACGGGTTGGTTTACCGCGCAGGAGGTTGGAATCCGGGCTGCGACTGCCCGTCCGCCCACCACGGCACCCAGTCCCGGCTCGTCTGCAGCTCGTCGATCCGCTCGATCAGGATCACCGCCAGCACGGCCGCCGCGGTGGTGAACAGCGCGGAGATCGTGGACAGTACGACGTTCGTCCGCAGCTCACCCGGCGCGGTAGCGGCGACCAGGATCCCGCGTTGCACCACGTTGCCCGACACCAGGCCGGCGACCCAGGTGAGCCACCAGGCCCAGACCAGCCGGGTGCGCGGGATGTCGCGCAGGGCCGGCGTCTGCGGCGGCGTCCGCGGATCGCTGGCCGCGACGATATCGTCGACGACCTGCTTGGGGTACCAGAGGTTCACCACCGGGCAGATCCAGCTGCCGAGCACCCAGCCGCGGGTGAACCGGTGCTCGCCCCGGCAGAACATCTCCGCGTTCCACCGGACCCGCCACAGCCACACGATGAACACCACGGCCGCCGCCAGCAACGCGAGTGCGGCGACGATGCCGAGCGAGCCGGAGATCAGGCCGGCCCCGGCCAGCCGGTTCGGATCGTCGGCGTACCTCCGGACGGTCTGGTACGAGTACCAGTCGGACCACGCGGTCGCCCAGGTGGACGCGGTGACGACCCCGATCAGGATCGATGCGGCCAGGCCCATTCCCCGCTCGGAGCTGAACCAGCGGTCCAGCGGGGGCTGGGTCGGCATGTGTCAGAAATAGCACAACACCGCGTGACGAGGCGAGAACAACAGGTGGTCGGGCCACGAGTGTCGGCTCGGTTGGTGTCGCGAAACCGCGAGAAAGTGTCGGTGGCGGGAGCGACGATGGGGGTATGCGCTGGTCCGTGATCGACTCACCCATCGGTGACCTGTCCCTGGCTGTGGACGACACCGGACTGTGCCGGCTGCACTTCGGCCGGGTCGACCAGCACCTGGAGCAGGACCCGCTGCTGACCGAGACCCAGGAGCAGCTGAAGGCCTACTTCGCCGGCGAACTGCAGGACTTCACCGTCCCGCTGTCGGTCCGCGGCGGCTCCGCGTTCGAGCGCGCCGTCTGGGCCCAGCTGAGCCGGATCCCGTACGGCGAGATGCAGACGTACGGCGAGGTCGCGAAGATCGTCGGGGACGCGGGCGCGGCCCGGGCCGTCGGCGTCGCCTGCAACCGGAACCCGATCGCCATCGTGGTGCCCTGCCACCGGGTCGTCGGCGCCGGCGGCAAGATGGTCGGCTTCGGCGGCGGCATCCCGCTCAAGCGGCACCTGCTGGAACTCGAGGCGCGGATCACCCTCGAGACACTGTGGACCTGAAGCGAAAAGGTGACTCTGTCACCACGCTGTGAAACCTGACGAAGATCTGACACCGGGCGACGCGTGCTGAGGCGCGGCGTGGGCTACTAGGGGACTAAGGTCGCTAACAGCGATCAGATCGTCACGTTTGAAGCGGACGCTTCATTCGAGGCGGTCGATCCGCACCCCCACCCTGCCCCGGAAGACATATAGATGACCAAAGCCCGCTCGACCGCACACCACCACCCCGACCTGAGTGCACTGATGGACAAGAGCGCCGAGGACTGGTCCGCACCCGAGATCCAGGGTGCCGCCCGCTCGGCCCTGAAACTGCACGCCCCCGACCGCGAGCCGCTGACCTGGATCAAGCGGTTCGGCATCCTGCCCTGGCTGCACCGCAACGACGCCGTCTGCCAGCACTGCGGCGGCACCTATCCGTGCATCACCCACCGGTACGCCACCCAACTGCTGTCGGCCGGCCGCTACACCATCGCCAAGCCGAACCACGACGGCGACGAGCACGACGGCGACGAACAGGGCCCGAACCCGAACTGACGTCGTTCGCGCAAGGCGACGTCGAGACAAACGAACGCCGCGACCCCCGCCGGGGATCGCGGCCTTCGCCGTTGCGGTGGTCCGATCAGGAGTCGGACGGCTTGGGGCCGCTCGACTTCCGGGCGGTGGTGCTCTTCTTGGCGGCTCCGTTGCCGGTCGCGGTCGCCTCGGTGTCGGCGCCGTCCTCCTTGGCGCCGGTCGTCGGCGACTCCGCCTTCGGGGCGTCGGTCTTGCCGTTCGACGAGGCCGGCTCCGGCTTCGCGGCGGGCTTGGTGTCGGTCTTGGTATCGGTCTTGGTATCGGTCTTCGTCTCGGTGGTCGCCGGGCGGGACGTCGTACCGGCCGGGGCGGAGCTGTAGTCGCGGCCGCTGGTCGGGGTCGACTGCCAGGCCGGCTCCGGCGGGGTCAGCAGCTTCTTCACGGCCGCCGCGGCCAGGGCACCGAAGCCCAGGAACAGGACGACCTTGCGGAGCCGGTGACTCTTTTTCTGCGGCACCTCGATCTCACCCTTGAGCGCGGCCTTGGTGGCCCTGCCCCGGCGTGAGGTCTCCTCGACGACCGGCTCGGCGGCGGCCGCCAGCGACGCCAGCGCGGCGGTCACCTTCGGCAGCACGTCGTCGTTGAACCGCTCGCGCGCCTTCTCGGCGGCGTGCTCGGTGGCCGGGCCGACCTTGGCCAGCGCGTCGTCGATCACCGGGCTCGCCTTCTCGACCGCCACTCCTGCATAGTGTGCGCCGCGCTCGACGGCCTTCTCGGCGTACGGCGACACCTTCTCCCGTGCGGTGCCCACAGCCGGCCCGATCTTCTCCGACGCGGACCCGGCCAGCGGCCGGACCCGGTCCTTCGCGGTCTCGACCCGGCCCTTGGACTTCGACAAACCCACGGTTCCCTCCTCGGTGCCGCCCGCCTCGGTGGGCAGCCATCTGGCCCATCGGCGGTATGGACGCTGTTGGTACGACTCTGGACAAATCCGGCTTCGTCTGCATCGTACGACGTACTGAGCCGACAAACCCGGTCCCCGGCCACCCGGCCTGGGCCTGTATCGATCCATCACCTCCCCACCCGGTGCCCAAGTCCCTCTCCCGCAACCGTCCCGGCCGGTCGATGCGGTCCGGCTTGGCCTGACATGACAGGATCGAGGCGTAAGCCGTAACCGATGAGGAGTGACACCCGTGGCCGAAGATCTGTACGCGACCCTGCAGACGACGAAGGGTGACGTTGTCATCAAGCTGTTCCCCGACCACGCGCCGAAGACGGTGAGCAACTTCGTCGGCCTGGCCGAGGGAACCAAGGAGTGGACCGACCCGCAGACCGGTCAGCCCAGCAACGCCAAGTTCTACGACGGGCTGACCTTCCACCGGGTGATCGACGGCTTCATGATCCAGGGCGGCTGCCCGCTCGGCACCGGTACCGGGACGCCGGGCTACGCCTTCGACGACGAGATCCACCCCGAGCT
This sequence comes from uncultured Actinomycetota bacterium, assembly GCA_963748245.1. Taxonomy (GTDB): domain Bacteria; phylum Actinomycetota; class Actinomycetes; order Propionibacteriales; family Kribbellaceae; genus Kribbella. The sequence continues at coordinate 876,527 of CAVVIA010000002.1, forward strand.
GCAGTTCGACCGCCCGTACCTGCTGGCGATGGCGAACGCCGGCATCCAGTTCGGCAAAGGCACCAACGGCTCGCAGTTCTTCGTCACCGTGGTGCCGACCCCGCACCTGAACCGCAAGCACACCATCTTCGGTGAGGTCGCCGACGACGAGTCGAAGAAGGTCGTGGACGCGATCGCGACCGCCAAGACCGCTCCGGGCGACCGGCCGATCGACGCGATCGTGATCAACAACGTCGTCATCGAGCGCAAGAACGCCTGATTCGTCGTCGCGGGCCGGGCAGTTGCCCGGCCCGCGCTCTCTCTCGTTGGGGAAGGACCCGCCCTCCGTGACCGAGACCGTCTGCTACCGGCACCCGGATCGGCCCGCCGGAGTGCGCTGCCAGCGCTGCGACCGGCCGATCTGCCCGTCCTGCATGAACAGCGCCGCGGTCGGGTTCCAGTGCCCGACCTGCTTCAACGAGGGCGTGAAGTCGGTGCCGCGCACCCGGACGTCGCTCGGCGGGATCCAGCGCGGCAACGTGCAGATCGTCACGCTGGTCCTGATGGCGATCAACCTGCTGGTGTTCATCGCGGTGCGGGCCGGCAGCCCACAGCTGGTGAACGACCTGGTGATGGTCCCGGTGCTGGTGGACATCGAGCCGTGGCGGTTGCTCACGTCGGCGTTCACCCACCTGCAGATCTTCCACATCTTCGCGAACCTGTTCATGCTCTACCAGGTCGGTCCGCCGCTCGAGCAGATGCTCGGCCGGATCAGGTTCGTGATCCTCTACCTGCTGTCCGCACTCGGCGGCAGCGCCGCGGTCTATTTCCTGTCCGCGCCGGGATCGGCGACCCTCGGAGCCTCCGGTGCCGTCCTCGGTCTGGTCGGCGCACTGCTGGTGATCAGCCGCGCCCGCGGTATGGATGTCACCTGGATCCTCGGCTACGTCGCTGCGACCGCCGTCATCTCGTTCCTGATCCCGAACATCTCCTGGCAGGGCCACCTCGGCGGTTTCGTTACCGGTGCGGCCGTCGCCTGGATCTTCGTCCAGGACACCAAACGCCGCCGCAAGAAGGCCCGCACCTGAGTCAGCCGGAGTGCACGGTCCGGTTCGGGCCGAACTCCTCATCGTGGCCGGCCGGGCGGCCGTCCAGGTGCCAGCTCCAGCTGGTGGTGGGTTTGATGCGGAGGTAGACGCCTGCGCCGAACTGGCCGGTGCGGTCCACGACCTCGGCGGTGCCGTAGACGCGCAGGAAGCGCGGAGACCACGGGTTCGCGGTGACCAGGTCGTCGATGACGAGGGCGACCTGTTCGTGGCCGGCGCGGACGTTGCGGACCTTGCGGGTGTTGGCGGGGTCGACGCCGCCGACGTAGAAGTAGGTGCCGTCGTACTCGAAGCCGACCGGTACGACGTCCGGTTGCCCGTCCGGGCCGACCGTGGCCAGCCGGGCCAGCGGTTGTGATTTCAGATAGCTGAGCTCTTCGTCGGTGAATCCCATGTACGCTAAAGTACAACGATCGTTGTAACTACGCCAGGAGGTCCGGTGCCCCGAGCGGGAAAGCGGCAGGAGGTGCTGGCCGGTGCGTTGACCGTGTTCGCGCGGGACGGTTACGCGCGGGCGAGTATCGACGTGATCGCCGCGGCGGCCGGCGTCTCGACCCGGACGCTGTACAACCACTTCGGTGACAAGGCCGGGCTGTTCCGCGCGGTGATCCAGGAGAGCGCGACGAAGGTCGCTGCCGCCCAGCTCGCGATCATCGAGGCGCGGCTGACCGAGATCACCGACCTCGAGGCCGACCTGGTCGAGTTCGGCATCGCCTGGCGTACGCCGATGCCGGACTACGCCGAGCACTCCGCGCTGGTGCGCCAGGTGAACGCCGAGGCCGGCCACATCCCGCAAGCGGCGATCGACGCCTGGCAGGAGGCCGGGCCAATCGCCGTACGACGGGCTCTCGCCGGCCGGCTGGCCGCGTTCGCCGCGGACGGGCTGCTGCGGATCGACGATCCGATGCGCGCGGCGCTGCACTTCTCCCTGCTCATCTCCGGAGCCAACCCGTCGTACCGAGGAGGATCCATGACCCCTGACGAGATCAAGGACGCGGTCACCACCGGCGTCCACGCCTTCCTGCACGGGTACGCCGACTGATGCGCTACCGACTCTTCGGCCCGACCGGCCTGCGCGTCTCCGAACTGTTCCTCGGTGCGATGCGATTCCAGTCCGTCGAGCAGGCCGGACCGATCGTCGACCGGTACGCCGAGGCCGGCGGCAACATGATCGACACCGCCGACGCGTACGGCGCGAGCGAGGACATCCTCGGCGAGGTCCTGGCCGGCCGACGGGACCGGTTCGTGCTCGCGTCCAAATACACGCTGCCCCGGGACAAGACCGACATCAATGCCGCCGGCAACCACCGGAAGAACCTCCGGCTCGCGCTCGAGTCCAGCCTGCGCCGGCTGCGGACCGACTACCTCGACGTGTACTGGGTGCATTACTGGGAGCGGCACACCCCGATCGAGGAGACGTTGCGCGCCCTCGACGACGCCGTCCGGGCCGGCAAGATCCTGTACGCCGGGATCTCGGACGCGCCGGCCTGGCTCGTTGCTCGCGGCAACACCTTGGCCGAGTGGCGGGACTGGTCCGGGTTCGCCGGCCTGCAGGTGCCGTACAACCTGCTCCAGCGCGATATCGAGCGTGAACTGCTGCCGATGGCCGAGGCGTTCGGCATGACCGTGGCCGCCTGGGCACCGCTTGCCCACGGCAAGCTCACGAAACCGGTGGCCTCGGCCGGCGGCGACCGCGAGCGCGCTGTGCTGGCCGCCGTCCACGAGGTCGCGACCGAGCTCGATGCCACACCGGCACAGGTCGCGCTGGCGTGGACGCGGGTGCATTCGCGAGCGGTCCATCCGCTGGCCGGCGCGAGTTCGCCGGAGCAACTCGCGGACAACCTCGCCGCGATCGAGCTCGCGCTGCCGGACGACGCGGTCCGGCGACTCGACACGGCGACCGGATTCACCCTCGGCTTCCCGCACGACTTCATCACCCCGGACCTGCTCGACCCGGACCGCATCGACGGCCGTTCAAACTCAAACTAATCGGCCTAGGCCACAATTTCCGATCGGTTTGCCCGAACGCATGACATCGAGGCCCTGATGCTCGTCTAATCGAGTGACGTCCCGACGGGGGACCTTGAGAGGTAAGGACATCCAGGATGACCTTCTGCATGCCTGTGGGGTGGACGCGGTGAGCCCGCGCGCGATCGACAAACGAGCCCGCCCCGGTAACGAAGACCACCGGACGACCGTCCCGCCGGGTGACCTCACCGCACTGGAAGAGGCCACCGCGGGCCCGGCGACCGATCCGAAGCCGGCCGACCGACTCGAGCCCGCGGATCAGACCTGATCCAGCACTGTGGTGGCCGGCGTCTTCCTAACGCCGGCCACCCGGTGACAGCTCCTCGAACCCCCACCTGATCAGCTCCGACCGTTCACCACCGGCACGCAGCCACTCCAGCGCCACGACATCCAGTACGGCGGCCGCCGCGGCCGTCAGCAGGTCAGCAGTGAACGCGTCCAGCGTCGACCCCGGCCGTTCGCGCAGCGCGTCACTCACCAGGCGGCGGAGTTCGTCGCGCTTCTCCACCATCCGCGCCCGCAGCGCCGGTGACGACTCGACCAACTCGAGCACGCGATCCGAGACGTACAGCTGCTCGTGCCACTCGGTCAGCACCTGGCGCAGGCACTCCCAGTCGTCGCCGTCCGCCGACCTGACCTGGGCCGCGAGCTTCTCGGCGATCTCGTCCAGGCCGTGGAACAGCACGTCGTCCTTGGTCGGGAAGTACCGGAAGAAGCTCCGCTTCGACACCCCGGCCGCGGCGGCGATGTCGTCCACCGTGGTCGCGTCGTACCCGTGCTCGACGAACAGCTCGATCGCCAGCTCGGCCAGTTGAACCCGGACGGCGCCCCGGGCTCGTGCCCGAAGGCCTTCCATCGTCATACACCGAGTGTAGTGACTGACACTGAGAGCAACACATGGCATTCGGTGCCACTCATGACATCAGGAGGCAGCTGTCGCCGAACTCGTGCCAGAGGTAGCCCTCGTGCAGAGCGGCGTCGTAGGCACGTTGGACCGTGTCGCCACCGACGACGGACTCGAGCAGCAGCAGGTGCGAGGCCTCGGGAGCGTGCATGCCGGTGATGAGGCCGTCGACGACGCGGACCGGGTGGTCCGGGCCGAGGACGAGGTCGGTCCAGCCATGAGAAGCGGTGACTGAACCGTCTGCCGCCACGGCTGACTCAACGGCGCGCACAGCGGTTGTCCCCACCGCGACCACCCGACCGCCGTTGGCCTTGACCCAGTTCACCAACCGGGCGGTGTGCGCTGGTACGTCGTACCGCTCAGGCAGCGGTGGTTCGTGGCTCTCCAGTGACGACACACCGCAGTGCAGCATGATCGGCGCGATCAGCACGCCCTGCGACGCGAGGTGACTCACCAACTCGAAGCTGAACGGCCGCGCCGCACTGGGCATCTCCGCGCTCCCCGGCTCGCGCGCGAAGACAGTCTGGTACGACGCGAGCGGCCAACGCCGGTTGACGTATTTGTAGGTGATCGGCCGGCCGTGACGCTGCAGGTAGCCCAGCACATCGGGCACTGGCGGCTTGGCTCGCCACAGTCGGTTCGAGTCCGACTGGTACGGCGACAACAGCGTCAGCACGCCCTCTGGCAGTTCCACCTGGTCGCCCGCCGTACCGCCGAACATCGGTGCACCGCCGTTGCGCAGTTCGACGACCCAGGTGCCGTCGTCGAGTGCAGTGGAGAAGTGCACGACGACCGGCGCCACACCGGAGCCCGTGATCCACGAGCCGTCCACTGCGGCAGGCACTGTGCCGGAAGTGTTGACCAGTAGAAGGTCCCCGGGTCGCAGGTGATCACCGATCCGGTCGAACCGGGTGTGCGTGACGGTCGACCCCTCCGCGACCAGCAGCTTCACCTGGTCCCGCGACAGCCCACGTGCCTCGGGTGGTTCGGTGGCGTTCAGCGAGTCGGGCAGGTCGAATCTGGTGTGGGGGTGCACCCTCACGACGCCACCGCCGGCGCGAACTCCGCCGCCCGGTACCGACCGCTCTTGGGACGGCTGTCCAGCAATTGCAGGAACGCCGGTACGACGGTCGACGGCTCCGGCCGGTCCGAGATGTCCTCACCCGGGAACGCCGCCTGATGCATCGCCGTACGCAAGTCACCGGGGTCGACGGCGTAGACGGCCAGCGCCGGGTGCTCGGCGGCCAGTACTGCGGTGGCGTGGTCGAGAGCGGCCTTGGCGGAGCCGTAGCCGCCCCAGCCTTCGTACGCCTCGACCGCGGCGTCGGAGCTGATGTTGAGGAGCACACCGGATGCTGCGGTGAGTTCTGGGAGCAGTGCCTGGGTGAGAGCGATCGGTGCGACCACGTCGACCTCGTAGACGCGTCGCAGCTCGTCCAGGTCGGCACCGCCCAAGGGCTGCAACGGACTCGGACCGAGGTAGCTGGCGTTGTTCACCAGCAGGTCGAGGCGACCGAGTTCGGTCACGGCGTCCAGCAGGTCGGCGCGGTGCTCGGGGTCGGTGACGTCGCCGGCGAGCGGAACCACGTCGGTGCGGCCGGCCAGTGCGTCGGCCGCGTCCTTGAGTGCATCCGCGCCACGGGCGTCGATCACGAGCGCCCAGCCGCGATCGGCCAGGCCGTGCGCGAGTGCCAGCCCGAGACCGGCGGACGCACCGGTGATGAGAGCGACAGGACGGTTGGAGGATTCAGGAGTCATGCCCGTCACTGTCATACTTCAAGTCAACTTGAGGTCAAGAGGATCCCTGGATTCATCACACCGTCGGGGTCGAGCACCTGCTTGACCGCGTGCAAGGCCTCCACGGCAAGCGGACCGATCTCGGCCGCGTAGGCGTCCCGGTGATCGGTGCCGACTCCGTGGTGGTGGCTGATCGTTCCGCCGGCGGTGGCGATCGCCTGATTCGCCGCGACCTTCGCCGTTCGCCACTGCGCCACCGGATCGTCCGTCTGGGCGCAGATCACGGTGAAGTACAGGGATGCGCCGGTCTCGTAGACATGCGAGACGTGGCACAGGACAAGGGGTGGCGTGCCCTGGTCGGTCAACGACTTCACCAGCGCCTCGGTCACCGCGGCCTTCAACTGCGGCAACGTCGACCAGAAGCCGGCGGTCTCCAGCGTCTCCACCAGTGCGCCCTCGTCCAGCAAGGGATCCCGCAGGTACGGCGCCCGGTACCGCCCGACCCGCCACGTCTCACCCGGACCTTCGCCCAGGTTCTGCCCACCGGCCGCGGTCAGCACCTCGGCCGTCTTCGCGTTGTACGGCCCGTCGAAACCGACGATCGCGAGTACGCCGCCCGACCCGCCACCCAGCACGTCCGGGTCGGCCAGGTTCACCGCCGTCTCGGCCTCGTCGGACAACCGCAGCACGGTCGGCAGCGGACCGTCCTGCGCCAGCCGACGGATCGCGGTCAGGCCGGCTGCGAAGTCCTCGAACCGCCAGCCCTCGAACTGCCGCTCGGCCGGCCGCGGCCGGATCCGGACGACGACCGACGTGATGATCCCGAACGCGCCTTCCGACCCGAGCACCAACTGCCGCAGGTCCGGTCCGGCCGCGGACATCGGCGCGCGGCCCGTCTCGATCGTCCCGCGCGGTGTCGCCAGCGTCAGCCCGACGACCATCTGGTCGAACCGCCCATAGCCGGCCGACGACTGCCCGCTCGACCGCGCGGCCGCGTACCCGCCGATCGAAGCGCCCTCGTAGGACTGGGGAAAATGCCCGAGCGTGTACCCGCGCTCCGCCAGCAACGCCTCAGCCGCCGGACCACGGACGCCGGCCTGCACCGTCGCCGTCCGCGAGACCTCGTCGATCGCCACCAACTGATCGAGCCGGCGCAGATCGACCGTGGTGAAGCGCCGGTCCGCGGCCAGGCCGCCGACGACCGACGTACCTCCCGAGAAGGGGACGACGGCCAGGTGATGCGACGCGCAGGCGGCCAGCAAGGCCTGCACCTCGTCATGCGAGCCGGGGTAGACCACGGCGTCAGGCATGTCTGTCGTGTCACCCGCGCGATGCCTGAGCAGGTCCGGCGTCGAGTAGCCGCGGGTGTGCGCCCACCGCGTCTCGAGGTCGGTTCGGACATGCTCTTCGCCGACCACCGAGGTCAGGAAGCCGAGTTGCTCCTCGGTCAGCCCGGGCCGGTCGACCGGATCCACGGGCGCTGTGGCAGGTCGTCGTACGCCGAGATGCTGGAGCGCGCCGACGGCCGCGGCGGGCAGCTCGACCGGGTGGGCGGGATCGCCCCAACGACCCGGAGTGAGATGCACCACCGGAAGGTCCGACTCGGTCATTCTGGGCTCCCGATCTGGTCCCCGGTGGGTGTCTGTGCGCTAGCTCCGGTGTCCAGGTGGGTGCATCGCAAGGCGGAGGGAAGGCACGATGCGGGGTTCATCGTGCCCTTCCTCCAACGCAGCGAGGTGCCCGCCTGCGCCGGAGATAGCGTGCAGACACCCACCGGGGGACTTGGATGAGGGTAGCGTCCGTGGGAGGTGGGACCCCCTGGCTCTCACCTCCCACGGACCGTTCCCGGACGTCAGTCGCTGATACACTCTGACGTGTGATGTCTCAGCGTAGCAGCGAGTCGGCGCAGGAAACAGGGTCCGAGACCAGCACGCGTCCCAGCCCCGCGAACGCCATCGGCGAGGAGCGGATCCTGGACGCGGCCTACGAGCTGCTGCTCGCGATCGGGATGCGCCGGATGACGATGGCCGACATCGCCCGGCATGCCGAGGTGTCCCGCGCGACCCTCTACCGGCGCTGGCCGAACGTGCAGGCCGTGGTCGCCGCGCTGATGACCCGGGAGTGGACCACCGCCCTGATGTCCGCGTTCCAGCCGGACGCGGTCGACGGCAAGGCCCGGCTGGTCGAGGGTGTGGTCGAGGTGGTCGCGAAGACCCGCGTGCACCCGTTGATGCGCAAGATCATCGAGCTGGACCCGGAGTTCCTCACGCCGTACCTGCTCGAGCGCCGCGGCAGCAGCACGGTCGCGCACCTCGCGCTGGTCGAGGAGGGTCTCAAGGCGGGTCAGGCCGACGGTTCGATCCGGGACGGCGATCCGGTCTGGCTGGCCCGGCAGATCATTCTCGTCTCCTTGGCCTCGGCGGTGTCCGGCCCGGTGATGGCGTCACCCGACGAGTATCCGAAGCTCGACGAGGAGCTGAGGGCGATGCTCACCAGGTACTTGACGCCATGATCAGCGTGGGCAACGCCAGCCTGAACGCGGCCCGCCGGCTCCGTGAGCTGGAGTGGCTGGACACGACCGGCAAGGTCGACGTCCTGGTCATCGGCGGCGGCGTCACCGGCGCCGGCGTTGCCCTGGATGCGGCCGCCCGCGGTCTGACCGTTGCCCTGGTGGAGAAGCACGACCTGGCCTTCGGCACCAGCCGGTGGAGCTCGAAGCTGGTGCACGGCGGGTTGCGCTACCTCGCCTCCGGCCACGTCGGCATCGCGTACGAGAGCGCGGTCGAGCGCGGGATTCTGATGAAGACGACGGCGCCGCATCTGGTCCACCCGGTGCCGCAGGTCGCGCCGTGGTTGCCGCAGGCAAGGTTCGCACAGGCCGCAATGCTGCGGGGCGCGTTCCTCGGCGGCGACGTCCTGCGCACGTTCGCGCGGACCAGCGACGACTACCTGCCGCACTCCCGCCGGATCAGCTCGGCGGAGATCCTCCGGTACGCGCCGACGCTGCGGCCCGAGGGGATGCGCGGCGGCTTCCTGACCTGGGACGGGCAGTTGTACGACGACGCGCGACTGGTGGTCGCGATCGCGCGGACCGCGGCGTTGTACGGCGCCCGCGTGCTGACCCGGGTCGCAGCCACCGAGGTGACCGGGCGAGGCGCCGTACTGGTCGATCAGCTGACCGGGCAGCGGCTGCAGGTGGACGCGTCGGTGGTGATCAACGCGGCCGGGATCTGGGCCGATCAGGTCGCCTCCGGGATCAAGCTCCGGCCGAGCCGGGGGACCCATCTGGTGCTGCCGCAGTCGGCGTTCGGCGGGTTGTCCGCCGTCCTGACCGTGCCGGTGCCTACTGAGCTGCGGCGCGTGGTGATGGCGATTCCCGCGCCGGACGACCGGGTGTACGTCGGGCTGACCGACGAAGAGGCGCCCGGGCCGGTGAGCGACGTACCGCATGCGACCGATGCCGAGATCGACTACCTGCTCTCGACCATCAGCTCGGCTCTGCAGGTGCCGTTGACGCGGTCCGACCTGCTCGGCACGTACGCCGGTCTGCGGCCGCTGCTCGACACCGGTCATCAGAAGGGCGAGGACAAGACCGCGGACATCTCCCGGCGGCATGCGGTGATCACGAGCCCGGACGGTCTGGTGACGATCGTCGGCGGGAAGCTGACGACGTACCGGCGGATGGCGCAGGACGCGCTCGACAAGGCGCTGCAACAGTCTGCTCTGGCAGTACGACGGCCGTGCCTGACGCACCGGATTCCGCTCGTCGGGGCGGCTGACCGGGTGCAGTTGGCGGCCGTGCGAGCGCCGTCGCGGTTCGTGCAGCGGTACGGCGTGGAGGCGGCGGACGTGATCGCGGGACCGCCGTCGCTGCTGGCGCCGATCGCGCCGGGGTTGCGGACGACGTACGCCGAGCTGCGGTTCGCCGTCCGGCACGAGGGGGCGCTGACGGAGGACGACGTACTGGATCGGCGGACGCGGATCGGGTTGTCGGCGGCGGATCGTTCGATCGCCCTGCCCGCGGTCCGTGCGGCGTTCGCCGGCGTGTGAGGCTGCAGATTTCTACCTGTGGATAAGAGGTTGATCGCTCCCAGGGCTGGGTTAACTTGGCTGCGAGGGGGTGAATGAGGTGACGCAGCCGTATCCGGGGCCTGGTGGTTCGCAGCCGTTCCATCAGCCGTATCCGGTGCCGCATCGACCGGGGCCTTATCAGCCGATTCCGTATCAGCCGATTCCGCCGCGGTACCGGCCGTTGCGGAAGGTCGCGCTGGTCAGCATCGTGCTGATGGGGCTGACCGCGGTCGCCGCGGTGATCCAGTCCGCCCTGATGTGGAGCTCGTACGACGAGGTCAAGCGGTTCGTGTACGGGCTGCTCTCCGAGGAGGAGGTCGACCGGGCCGTCGGGTCGATCGCGGGCACCGGTCCGCTGCTCAACCTGGTCAGCTACCTGCTGATGGGGACGGCGATCGCGTTCCTGATCTGGCTGTGGCAGGCGCGGGAGAACACCGAGTTCCTCAGGTCACCGCTGGCACCCCGGCCGCGCGTCCAGGACGGGCAGGCGCATCGGCATGCGACCGGCTGGATCGTCGGGTCGTGGTTCTGCCCGATCATCCAGTTCTGGTACCCGCTGCAGATCGTGCAGGACGTGACGACCGCGAGCGAGCCGCCGGAGCAACCGGGCGCGGCCGAGCACGGTCAGGTCCGGACGCTGCTGTACGGCTGGTGGGCGACGTGGACCGGGTTCTGGGTGATCGTGGTCGGCGGCGGCGCGCTCACCTTCCTCGCCTTCATCGTCTGGATCGTCCGCCTGGTCGACGCCGCCGACACCGCGGACGCGACCGGTGACTACGTCGACATCTACGACCTGCAGGACTTCATGGTCCGGGTCGCGCTGGCGGTCAACATCGGCTTCACCGTGGCGGCCCTGCTGCTGATCGCGGCCGGTGTCGCCGCCTCCCTGCTGCTTCTGCGCGTCACCCGATGGCAGCACGACCAGGCGACGACGACACCGACTGCTGCCGTGCCGCCTCCGCCCGAGCCACCGCAGTACGCACCCCGGTTCACCAACCCCGGCCCGACGTTCCCGACGTACGGTCCGACTCAGAGGTAGGCGAGGACGGCGGTTGCGTCGTCGTACCGCTTCCCGCTGAAGCTGTCGGGGTGCGCGGCCTTGTCGTACGCCCAGACGCGCTCGACGAGTTCACGCGGGCCGTCCGTGGTGAGGACGTCGAGCAACTCGTCCCAACGGTGGCCGTAGCGCTCGACATACCGGGCCGCGCCATCGGACAGTACGGCGACCAGCTCGACCTCGGCGCGATCCGTCGTACCCCGGACCGCCTCGTACGCTGCCTTGGGGTCGGTGCTCGCCACCCAGAAGCCGCCCGGCTGGTTGCGCAGCCGGCGGACAGCCTCGAAGGTGTACTCGGGCAGCAGGTCGATCCGATCGTCGCTGTGCACCGACGCCACGCCGGCCGGTGACCTCGTCACGACCGGCGAGTCGGCCAGGACGAGGTGCTCGACGCGGTCCGATCCCACCCGGATCATCGCGACGGTCGACGACGGGCTGTCCGGGTTGGTGAGGTCGCACGTGCCGGAATGCTCCGCGGCGACTGCGGCGATCGCGTCGGCGAGCAGATCGGCCAGGGGAGCGGTCGACCCGGTCAGGAGCGGCAGTGCGAGCTGACGACCGAGGCGCCGGACCAGCCATGCGACCGTGTGCCGGCACCCGGAATCGATGCCCATGCCGGCAGTCGCGCCATCGAGGACGACGACGAAGTCGGGGCCGCTGAGGACGAGATCCTCGTTCACCGCGGGCGGTCGCCGGTCGGGCGCGGGCTGACTGATCGAGCGGATCTCCACGCGCCCAGTCTGCTACCTGGCGCCAGCCCAACTGTCGGCGAGGGACTGCTCGAGGGAGATCTTCGGGGACCAGCCGAGGTGTTTACCGATCAGCGTCGTGTCGGCCTGCTGCCAGGCCGCGCCGGGCACGGTGTCCGGCTGAGCCTCCTCGACGATCCGGGCGGGCTGACCGCTCAGCTCGAACAGTTGCCCGGCGACGTCCCGGGCCAGGCTCGCGCGCCCGGTCCCGACGTTCAGCACCGCGGGCAGCGTGGCATCGGTGAGCGCCACCGCCACGACCGCCTCGGCGACGTCGCGGACGTCGACGAAGTCCCGCCAGACGTCGAACTGCCCCGCCTCGATCGTGTGCCTCGACCGGAGGTCACGGATGACTCGGCCGGTCAGCGTGCTCTCGGGTGCGTCGGGGCCGATCACGTCGAAGACGCGGAGGACGACCGCGTCGGCCCCGTTGCGCCCGGCGCGGAGGACCAGTTCGGAGCCGGCCAGCTTGGTGATCCCGTACGGACCGGCCGGGCACGGCTCGGTCTCTTCGTCCTGGCTGGTCCCTTGCGGCGCACCGCCGTACTCGGCCGCCGAACCGAGTTGGACGAAGCGCGCATGGCTGGCGTTGTCGTGGGCCGAGGCGAGCAGGGCCTCGACCGCGATCACGTTGGCCCGGACCAACGTGGCGGCGTCGCCCAGCGTGGCGCCGGCCGCATTGATGATGACGGTCGGTTTGTACATGCCGATCTGGGTGTCCAGCGCGTACGGGTGCATCGCGGCCAGGTCGCACAACCGGTACGGCTCACCCCGGCTCCGGCTCAGACCGCGGTACTCCACCCCGCGGTCGGAGAGCAGTGCGCAGATCCTGGCGCCGAGGAAGCCTCCCGCGCCGAACACCATCACCCGCTCAGTTCCGGTCACTCCTCCATCGTGCGGCCCGTAGTTGTCGGTCCGCCGAAGGTTCTCCGTCGTACCGATCACAAATGCACCAAGTCTGCGACGTTCGGCACCCTGTCGGTACGGCGTGACAGGGTGGGCAGACTCAGGACACCGAGCGACAGGGGACAGCCATGGCGGCACAGGGGCGACCGGCGACGCCCACCGAGTCGACGATCCGCGACTGGGACGACGCGGACCCGTCCGGCGAGACCTACCGCAAGGTGCTGTTCATCGACTCCGACCTGACCGAGGTGGACAACCGCGGCGGGGTCTTCGAGGAATGCACCTTCCGGGGCGTCCGGTTCAACGCCTCGACGCACACCGACGCCGCGTTCGTGAACTGCACGTTCGTCCGGTGCTCGTTCTTCGACACCACGTTCACCCGGTGCAAGCTGGTCGGCAGCTTCTTCGACGACTGCACCTACAACCTGATGAAGGTCTCCGGCGGCGACTGGTCGTTCACCGGTCTCCCGGGCGCGGACCTGCGCGGCACCGAGCTGACCGGGCTCAAGCTCCGCGAGGCGGACCTCACCGGCATCCGGGCGGCCAAGGCGGTGCTGCGCGATCTCGATCTGTCCGGCGCCTCCCTCCAACGCGCCGACTTCACCGCCGCCGACCTCCGCGGCTCCGACCTCTCCACCCTCGACCCACTCACGGTCGAGCTGAAGGACGCCCGGGTCGACGTCACCCAGGCGATGGTCATCGCCACGTCACTCGGGCTGGACGTCAGGCCCTGACCTGTGGATATCTCCGCAAACGCGTGTCACCATCCCCTGCTTCATCCACAACCTGTGGATAACTATCCGGATAACTCCGTACCCGCTCCGTGAACGCTCACCGTGCCCGGGCGATCTGACGGAGGCCGTTCGCCGCTTTCGTCACCGGGAGCGGGACAGGAACAGGCCGCGTGACCAGCTCGCCGCGGCGGTGACGGGCCGGCGGCCGACCGCGGACCACGAGCAGTCCGGTCTGCACGCACCCGCAAACTCTCCGTGACAATCTGTGCACAAACTGTCACGGAAGAAAGGCGCGCAGGGCAACGATCATTTGCATCGCCGAAGGGCTACCGACGATGGCGTGCTACCGCGGCCGCTGAGGTCTCGTCGCCGTTCGCGATGAGCCCGTCGATCACGCCGTCGATGTCGGCGTCCGGGCGGTTCTGGCTGAGTTTGACCTTCGCCTCGATCCGCGTGATCGCGATCTCCACCCCGACGATCGCGCGCAACTGCCCGGCCACGAACTTCTCGGGTGCGTCGTCCACCGACCACGGCTCGGCCCGGCCGGCTTCGTGATGGTCCGACAGCCGCCGTACGACGTCCTCGACCCAGGCCGGGTCGTCGTGCACGGTCATCGTTCCGTGGACGTGCGCGGTCAGGTAGTTCCACGTCGGCACGACCCGGCCGTGCTCGCGTTTGGACGCGTACCAGGCCGGCGAGATGTACGCGTCCGGACCGCGCATGATCACCAGCGCGTCGCCGATCACGGTCTGCCGCCAGTGCTCGTTGTTGCGGGCGAAGTGCCCGAGCAGGACGTTCCGCGAGCGGTCGTAGACGAACGGCAGCATGGTCGCGACCAGCCCGTCCGGGGTCATGGTCACCAGGTCGGCGGCCCCGTGGTGGGCCAGCAGGTCCTGGACCGCCTCGTCATCGGCGGCGAAGTGCGCGGGTACGTACATCGGCGATCCTCGTCAGTTGCGAACAGCAACAAGTCTCACCCGCCGCGGCCTCGGCTCGCCAGGTCCATTCCGCGCAGGCTTCGGCAGTCCACTCAGTGGCTGCGCTCGTGCTCCCACTGGTCGCGCGGCTGGGTGTGGAGTTGCCAGTAGTGCTCGGCGATGTCGTCCGGGTCGTACGCCGTACCGGGCGCGACCCCACCGCCGACGGTGACGGTGGCCGCGTGGATGCCCGAGGCGCCGTACTGCTGGTCGAGCAGTGTCACCAGCGTCCGCACACCGGCCTTGCCCAGCGACAGACTGGCGTAGTCGGGCTTCGGCTCGGGCATCCCGCCGGTGATGATGAACGAGCCGCTGCCGCGCTCAGCCATCGCCGGTACGACGTGTGCCGCGGTGGTGATCGCGCCGACCACGTTCACCGCCCAGCGCGTCCAGGTGTTGCCGAGCGGTCAGGTCCCCGACCGCGTCCGGCTGGATGACCGCCGCGTTGTAGACGACCACGTCCGGTACGCCGTACTCCTCGACCACCCGGTCGAGCGCGGCTCGCAGCCCCACCTCGTCCGTGCTGTCCGCGGTCAGCGCGAGGACGTCCCCGGTGATCCCGGCCGCGACCGCCTTCACCGTCGTCTCCGACCGCGCGATCAGCCCGACCCCCAGCCCGGCCCGCGCGAACCTCCTGGCTACCGCCGCGCCGATCCCCGGCCCGGCCCCGACAATCACAGCTCCTGACATACCGAGACCGTAAAACCTCACATCAATGTCAGAGTCAAGTCAGCGGGCAGGAATCCAGACGCGCATCGGGTGAACCCCACGGTTCGACCATCCGTAGTAGGGGATGAGCGTCAGCTCGACCGGGCGGCTCAGAGGCGTCGGGGTACGGAACGGGCGATACGGGGTGTCGCCCGGTTCGGCTACCACGGCGCCTTTGCCGTGCAGAACGGTGACCCCGTCGAGCAGGTCGTCGCGGTGCTCTGCGATCAGTGGCACCGAGGGGTCGATGCGGAGGTCCTCGAGGATGACACCGGCCGGCAGGTCTGGCTGCTCGACGGCGTACACCAGCGGCCCGCGGGCAACGGCTACACAGCCTCGGGTGGCGTCCACTCGGTCGTCAGCACCAGCGTGGGACTGGATGCGAGTGTGGCGGGGCATCGGGCCAGTGAGCTGTCCGGCGGGCAGTGTCAGCGGGTCAGTTTGGCTCGGGCGCTGGCGGTGAAGCCGCGGCTCTTGGTGTGCGACGAGGCGGTGTCGGCGCTGGATGTGTCGGTGCAGGCGCAGATCCTCCGGTTGCTGGACGAGCTGCGGCAGCGGCATCACCTGTCGATGCTGTTGATCTCGCACGACCTGGGCGTCGTCCATCAGATCGCGGACCGGATCGCGGTGATGCGCCGCGGCGTACTCGTGGAGGAGGGGCCTGCCACCGAGGTGCTCGGGTCTCCGCAGCACGAGTACACCCAGAGCTTGCTGGATGCGGCCCTCGAGCTGAACGCTCAGCCCTTGAGCTTGGCGGCGTCCTCGTAGTCGCGGCGCCAATCGCCTGTCGGGGGCAGGATCACGCGCTCGACGCCGGCCGCTTCATAGGCCTTGAGTTGCTCTGCCGGATTGGAGCCCAACTGGGGAGCGACGACCGTTGCCTTGAGCGCCGGTCGGTCGTGCAAGGCGTTGATCTGTTCGAGGCTTGCCTTCACCTCGTCGGGTGACGACGCGATCGTTGCCCAGCCGTCGCCGTACCTGGCCGCTCGCCGGAAGGCCGCCTTTCCGTTGCCTGCGACAACTATCGGCGGATACCTCGGACCCTGGGGCGAGCGTCACCTCCAGGCCGTCGTGCAGGGTTGCCTGCCGGCCGGCGATGAGATCGGGGAGGACGGCGAGCGCCTCGTCGGTCAGCCGGCCGCGGTCCGCGAAGGACACGCCCGCGGCACGCCAGCCGATGTCGCCGTGCGCCGGATTGCCGGTGCCGACGCCGAGGACCAGCCGGTTGCCGGACACAAACTGCAGGGTGTTCACCTGCTTCGCCGCCCACGCGACCGGCCGCAACGCCAGCAGCATCACGTTGAACCCCACCGTGATCCGCTCCGTCACCGCCGCCGCGGTCGCCAGCACCACGGAACTCTCCAGCATCGGCGCACTCGCGATCAGATGATCGGTCGACCAGACCGAATCCAGCCCGATCTCCTCGGCGAACCGTGCACTGTCCCGGACATCTCCCAGGATCGGCCGCCCGGGATCAGGCGTCGACGTCGGAAGAATCACCCCGATCTCAACCGTCATACCCACACCCAACACGACCGCCGGACCCGTTGTTCCGCACGGCGCCGTGATTGTGGTGCAGACAGACCGCGAGGTGCCAGTCGGTCGACTGACACCTCGCTCTCCGGAACCGCCGACCGATGTCCTCAGCCGTCCACTCGCCGTACCGCAATCGCGTCGAGTTCCTCCCACTCCAGAACCCGCGCCCGAACTGACTCCAGCCCGTCAAGGTGTGCCCGGAGCAATCGGTGCACCCCGTCGAGGACAGTGATGCGGCCGTCGGGCCGCCGTACGACGTCCAGCGGGTAGCGCAGGTCCGCCGCCATCGTCCGCGCATACTGCTCCGCGTAAACCTCAGGCTCCGCAGCCACCTCCACCGGACTCACCTGGAACGGCCGCCCGCCCCACGCCCAGAACGGCAACCGCAGCTGCCAAACCAACCCGGCGACCGGCAACTCGGTTGCCGGCAGATCCAGGCCGTGCAGCAACTCCACATCCCAGTGGAACTCGAGGATGACGTCCCGCAGCTCCGGCGGCACCACACCCAACAGCGGAAACGGCTCGCGCCTCATTCAGTCCGTCCTAGACAGTTCTGGTACTTGGGGTGAACGATAAATCGCTGTACGTGCCGAACGAATGGGAGGCCGCATGGTGCATCTGCTCCGGGACAGTGACGCGATGACGATCTACATCGGGTGTCCGGACGAGCTGGACGGTGCGGACGGGCCGCGGTTGCTGGCCGAGTTCTATCGGGATCTGCTCGAGCTGCAACTGTACGAGCCGTACGGAGACCTTTGCCTGCAACGACGCCCGCCGGACGCCGACTACATCGCGGGCCGGTCGACCGACGGGGGCAGCAAGCTGCGGTTGGGCATCGGCCAGGACGGCTGGTCGGACGAACGTCCACCGCGCTGGCCCGATCCGGAGTATCCACAGCAGATGCACTTCGACATCGTCGTACCGGAGGCTGACGCCGCCCACGAGTTCGTGCTGGGCAGAGGCGCGTCGCTCCTTCGGGATCAGGGCGACTTCCGGACGTACGCCGATCCCGCCGGGCACCCGTTCTGCCTGTATCCGGGCGCCGTGGATCGGCCGGTGCTGCGGCGAGTGGTGTTCGACTGCTACAGCCCGCGCTCATTGGCCGGCTTCTACGAAGAGTTCCTCGGGGTGCAGAAACGGCTCGTGGACTCACCGGCCTGGGTCGAGCTCGACCTGGACGATGACGACGATCTGCCGAACCTGGCGTTCCAGCACGCTCAGTTCCGGGCCGCGCGGTTCCCCGACCCGGCGTACCCGGCGCAACTTCACATCGACTACCGCTTCCCGGACGGCGCCCAGGCCGCGATCCAACGAGCCGAACGACTCGGAGCTATTCACATGCCACCCAACGAGGTCACGTCGCAGTGCTACGCGGACCCGGCCGGCCATCCCTTCTGCCTCTGATGGACAGCCCACCGCGGATCCGGGTCGGGGCGCTGACGATCATGTCCGCCCGGCCTCGGGAGCTGGCCCGGTTCTACTCCAGGCTGCTGAGCTGGCCGTACATCCGCGAAGAGGGACCACGCCCGGGCGAACCGCCAGACGCCGGCTATGCGCTGGTTTGCCCGCCCGAGGGTGTCGCCGAACCAGCGTTGAACTTCGACTACGAAACCCACCACCGCCGCCCCCACTGGCCGGCCGTGCCCGGCGAGCAAACCTCAACCATGCACCTCGACGTCGGTGTCGACGACCTGGACGCCGCCGTCGCCTGGGCAACCGAATGCGGCGCCATCCTGGCCCCCGTCCAACCCAACCCCACCGCCCACCGAGTGGTCCTCGATCCCGAGGGCCATCCCATCTGCCTCTGCCTAGGCTGACCACGCCACCCGAGCCGCGACGAAGCTGCGGCCCTGCGAAGAGGATGTCGCCGCCGAGTTCCTCGGCCAGTTGCGTGCTGGTCAGGTAGCGCTTGTAGATCCGGTGCCGGGATCCGTCGTTGAGCGTCCGATCCAGCCATTGACCAGGCTCCACGCCGGGCCGGAGCGCGGTGTCGACCACGACCAGTTCCCGGGCCACCCGCCGTACCTCGGCCAGAAACACCGCCCGCTCCTCCGGTGGCAGATGACCGTAGAAGTGCCCCGTCAGCACCCGCTCGAAGGACCCATCGGCGATCGGCAGCCTCAACGCGTCGCCGACGATCACCCGTCGGCCCGCCACGCGCTCGCGAGCCACCCCGACCATCGCCGGACTCCGATCCAGCCCGACGACAATCCCGTGGAGGTGCTGGGTCAAAAACCCGGTCCCACAGGCGACATCAAGAGTCCGCGCCGCCGGCAACCCGGCGACCATCTTCACGAGCCCTGAGAGCTCCGCCGCCCACCCGGGTGGGTTCAGCGCCGCGTGACGCCCCTGCCCCAGGTACCACTCGTCGTACTCGCCAGCCCGCGCCTCGTAGTACGCAGCCGTCCCTGCGTCCTTTCGCGAACACCGGCTCCACCATGCCCCCAGTGTCACCCACGTGACGGTGACGACACGGGGGCGGAGATCACCCTCTCGGGAGGAGGTTGTGGGGCTGTTTGCCTGCCAATGTCCGTTGAGTGGCCGATCAATCGTTGAGGTTCCCTGTTGCCGCTGGCAAGCGCGCGTGGATCGCTGTGCTGGTGACCGGCGTGCTGGTCTGGTTGCTGGCGGCCGGAGTGACGGCGATCACCGAGGACGCGATCCTGATACCGACCCTGTTCCTGATCGGGAGCTTCCTGGTCCCGATCACGGTCGTGACCTTCGCACTGGCTCGTCTGGACGACTGTCGCCTCACCAGCGACGTGATCCTCAAGGGATTCCTCGCGGCCGGGACCATCGGGGTCGTCGTGTCCGCCGTGACGGAGATCTACCTGCTGCCGACCGGGGCCGGACCGGTGGGTAACGCGCTCGGGTTCTTCGGTGTCGGCCTGATCGAGGAAGTCTCGAAGGGTGCGGTGCTCGTGGCGGTCGCCTGGCGGGTCGCCGAGCGGACGGTGCACGGCGGAATGGTCCTGGGCGCCACCGTCGGCGCCGGCTTCGCCGCCTTCGAGAGCACGGGTTACGCCTTCTACGCGTACGTCCAGCACACCAATGACCACCCCGAGCTGAGCATCCTGCAAACCGAGGTGTCCCGAGCCATGCTCGCCCCCTTCGGCCACCTGACCTGGACCGCGCTGCTCGGTGGTGCCCTTTTCGCCGCCGCCGCGCCGGCCAGAGGCGGGTTCCGCATCACTCCAAGGGTGATCTGGACGTTCCTGGGTGTCTCGGCACTTCACGGGGCGTGGGATGCGTCGTACGGCTGGGGCGTCTGGGTCACGCAAGGAATCACCGGCAACGGTTGGATCGCCGATTGGCCGGACGGCACCTACTGGGAGGGTGTCCCGACCCAACAAGAAGAGTGGACCTTCCAGGGAATGTACGACGGCACTCTGGCCCTCATCGCGCTCATCGGCGTCCTCTGGGTCATCCACAGTTGGCGCCACGGCAGACATACCGCCGCACCAGCGACATCCCCGCCAGTCAAGTCGCATCGCAAACCGTGAGCGCGGCCTGTCAGTCCGCTCGGCGTTGCTCCAGGTAGGCCAGCGCTCGAGCGAGGCATTCGTCGGCGTCCTCCCGGGTGTCGAGCTGCAGCCACGGGCTCGTCGGGTACTTGGTCTCCGAGACCGACGGATCGCCGCTCTGCAACAGTTTGACGGCACTGTTCGCGGCCGGAGCCTCGGCCGAGACGACATTGACATCGGCCATCTGACTCCGCTGGCGCGGCCGTGACCGCAACGGCGGCTGAATCGCCGTGGCCTGCGGCTGGCCCCAGGAGGTACGACGCTTCCGCTACGCATCAACCAGCGCGCCCGAAACGGCCTGAACGCAGCCGGCAAGCGGAGCGACGTCGCTGCCTTGCAGAAGGTCCACCGATCAGTACGAACTGGCCGATCCGCGAACGATGCTTGACAGGATTGGTTACGTTGTACACACTGGTTACATCGTAACCAATTGAGAGGTGCTCCATGAGTACGGACAGCACGCAGGGCAGCGCAAAGACGGTCGCTCACTCGTTCGCGGATCTGATGAACGGGCATGATCCTGACGCGGTCGACGGCTTCGTCGCCGAGGACTACGTCAATCACAACTTCTCCGTCGATGACGGTCGCGAGGCGAACAGGGCGTTCTGGACGACGTGGTTCACGGCCTTTCCGGATACCGAGGTGACCCTGGACGACGTACTCGTCGACGGCGATCGAGTCGCGGGGCGATTTACCTACCGGGCGACGTTTCTCGGCGAGTTCATGGGCCTGCCACCGACCGGCCGCCCGGTGGTGATGCACTCGATCGACATCTGGCGCGTCGTCGACGGCATGGCCGTCGAGCATTGGGATCAACTCGACGGGCAGGCGTTCTTCGCACAACTGACCGGCGAGGTCGGCAACTGATGACACCTGCCGAACAGGTTCGGACCACCGCGCAATTGCGCAGGGACCGGGAACGGGCCGCCGCGAGGGAGACGATCCTGACCGCAGCTCTTGACGTGGCGCGCCGCGACGGGTGGGACGCAGTGACCATGCGTCGGCTCGCCGACGAGATCGAGTACTCCGCGAACTTCGCTTACCGCTACTTCACCGGCCGCGACGACATCCTGCTGTCCTTGGTACGCGAGGGCTTCGTCAGGCTCCGGGACGCAATGGCCACCGCAGGCGACCATGCGGAGGCCGGCGGCTCCGGGGAAGTAGCCGCGGATGCCACAACCGTGGCTGCGGCGGCCGTACGCGGGGCGGCGCATGCCTATCTCGACTTCGCCCTGGCCGACCCTGACCTGTATCAGCTCATGTACGGCCTGGGCGGAGTGCGCGTGCCTGCCGCCGATACCTGGGATGAAGGCCAGGCCATCGGTGACCTCCTGACAGGACTGCTCGCGGCCGGCGGTGACGCCGAGCCACAGCAGCACGTCTTGCAGTTGTGGGCGACGGCCCACGGGCTGATCGCGCTCCTGGTCGTCGGCCGCGTCGACATCGACGTCGACGGCCTGCACGCCCTGCTCGAGGAAGCGCTGACCGACTGCCTCACCCGCGTCCTGCCCGGACCACAACAGGGCGGAAGCACCCCCAATCACGCCCGGAGAACGAGCGGGACGCCATGAACGGTCTTGCCACCGTCGTGGCGCTCGTCGCGATCTTCAGCGCTGCGATCATCTACGGCACCGATCTGTTCTGCGCTCTCATCGTGCGCCCGGCCGCCCGCGGCGCGGCTGATGCCTCTGTCGCTGATCTGCTCGGCAGGGTGCACGAGTACGGGGACCGCCGTCTGCCGATCCCGGGCGTGGTGTCCATCATCGCCACGGGAATTGCGACCGCGACCGTTGACAGCACCCTGGCGCGTGCCGGCGGAGGAATCACTCTGGTCGCCCTTCTCGCCTGGCTTGCCATCTACCTGCGGATCAGCGCGCCGATCAATACCAAGCTCCGCGCGGCCGCGGCCAGCCACAGCGTCCCGGCGGACACCAGGAACCTCCAGCAACGCTGGGACAGCGTCATCTGGCCCCGCGCGATCCTGCAGACCATCGCACTAGCAGGCCTGCTCACCACCATCGTCACCTGACAACCACCCCAGGTTGCAGTGCCAGGATCCGGCGGAGGTCCCGTGAAACTTCTGCCGATAGCCTGTCGGATCCACTGGACGCCGTTCGTAGCGTAGGTGGAGGCGGACAGCGGGTCCGCTCGAGCCGAGGGAGCAGACATGCCCGAGTACCTCATCTACTTCAACCAGCAGTGGGTGGGTGACCACACCGAAGAGTGGTTCCGCGGGCGCGGTCCACTCGCCAGGGCGGTCACGGACGAGATGAAGGCTGCCGGCGTGTACGTCTTCGCCGGGGGACTGGAGGAGGAGGACGGCCCGGTCTACAGCGCTGACCCCACCAGTGGCGACGTGCTGATCACCGACGGACCATACGTCGAGACCAAGGAATTTCTGGGCGGATTCGCTCTGGTGGACGTAGCCGATGACAAGACCGCCAAAATGTGGGCGGGCAAGGTCGCCGAGGCCTGCGGTTGGCCCCACGAGGTCCGCCGCTTCAAGCCACAACCTCAGGTCGAGTGACTCCACCGCCGTCGGCGGACCCCCTCGCCCAGAGCCTTCGTGGAGACGACGGGCCTTGAACCCCTAACCCCTGCCTTGCAAGGCGGTTGTGACGCTCCCGCTGATCTGAGCGGTAGATCGTCAAGCGAGGGCTCGACCGGTTGCACCCCGCGAGTGACCGGTTGAGCCCGCTGGCACGCTCTCGTTAGGGCACGCGGAGGGCACGAATGCGAAGCCGTCCCAGACTTCGGCCTCTGATCCGTGGAGCCTTCGTGTGTCGGTGCTCCAGGCTAGGGCTCAGCCCGGAGGCCCGGGCCCTCGACGGCGCCCCAGGTTCGCGGCGCGCGGTCTTCAACCGACTCGCTGAAGCACCAGCTCCGGCCGGTGTAGTCGCGGGCAACGTACTGGCGCTCGCCATAGACGTGGGTCTCCGGATCCTGCGTGATCTCAGCACCATGAGCCCGGCTGACAGCCGCGTGTGCATCTACGTCATCGACTCGCACCATAACCTCGTCCGCGCCGGTAGGGGACGAGTTGGACTGCACGATCGCGAGCCCAGCCGTCGGTCCAACAGCGAGCTGAGCTCGATGACCAGAAATCTGCCAGCGTAGGCGAAATCCGAACGCTGCCGTCAACCACTCGACTGCATCAGATACATCCGGGTAACCCAGCACGGGCACCAATACGTCGACAGGCATTGTCTGATTGAAACGCATCGCTTCAGCGTGCAATAGCCACTCGCCGAGAGCAACCCCATACGGGTCGTGTATCAGCTTCCGGTGCAGAACACTGACGGGTCCGTGCTGCGGAGTTTCGAGCGGCTCCGCGAAGACGAAGTCGGTGGCTTGGATCCATCGGTGCCACTCACCGCTTCTCTCGTTGTGCTCTGGTGTGGTCATGAATGCCTCATGGTCTTCAACCGGTATCGACAAGCCTGGGAGTTACCGGGCGGCATGCTTGATCCAGGAGAGTCAGCTCGGGAAGCTGCAGTGCGTGAGCTCGCGGAAGAGAGCGGGCAGCGTGCGGAGGCCCTCGACTTCGCCGGGGTGGCAATGATTCGTGTTGCGCCCGACGACCGACTTGAATTCCTCGCGATCTACCGTGGACAAATCGAGTCGCCGCAGCCCTTCACGCCGAATGACGAGATGTCTGAGGGCGTGTGGTGGAATCCAAACGAGACGCTGACCGATCTGTTTCCCATAGATGCCGCACTCGCAACGTTCTGCCCCTGATTAGCCCGACGGTCGTACGCCAGGACTCGGCTCGTGGCGGTTGGATCGCGTGGACGGGAGGTGTCCTGCTCGCCGGGTGGGTGGGAGCGGGGCGGATGACGGCGACGGAGGAGCCGACCGGTGCACCGGGTGGGGAAGAAACTGCTTTGTGGAGACGAGGGGACTTGAACCCCTAACCCCTGCCTTGCAAAGGCAGTGCTCTGCCAGTTGAGCTACGCCCCCGGGAGGGGATTGGTCAGCGGCCCGGGGTGACCGGGTCGACGGCCTCGGCCCAGAGGTCCTTCTCGGCGCGGGACTGCTGGGTCTTCTTGTACGCGAAGTATCCACCGATGCTGGCCACCAGCACCAGCAGGATCTTCTTCAGCACCGGGACTCCTCGGATCAGGGTTCGCGATCGGGGTGGTGGGCCTAACTGGACTTGAACCAGTGACCTCTGCCTTATCAGGGCAGCGCTCTAACCGTCTGAGCTATAGGCCCGCAGTGCGGGGTCGAACCCGGGAGAGATTACCGCACTCGGTGCCCTACTCCCAAACCGGTTTCGGCCAGGCCCTCACCGGGCCCGACCCGAGACCGGGCAAGCCGTCAGTCCTCCGATGCCAGTGTGACTTCCAGGCCGCCGAGCAGCGTGGCGGCGATGTTGTAGAGGAACGATCCGAGCGTCGCCAGCGCGGTGATGATGAGCACGTCCGCACAGGCCAGCAGGGTGGTGAAACCCATCACCTTGCCGGTGTTGATGTAGTTCTCGATCCGGAACGGCTCGGCCGCCGGCGTCCCGAGCACCTCGGTGACGGTGTTGTTGATGTTGTCGAACACACCGGCCGCACCGATCGCGGACCAGACGATGAACACCGCGACCCAGGTGACGATGCCGAACGCGATCGAGAGCAGGAACGACGTCTTCATCACCGACCATGGGTCGATCCGCGACATCCGCAGCCGCGCCTTGCGGGTCTGATGCCGGGTCGAGGTCTTCGGCGCCTTCTCGGCCTTGGGTACGGCGGCGTGCCCAGCCTTCGCGGTCTTCTCCGGCTTCGCGGTCTTGACCGAGGTGGCCTTGTCCAGCACCGCCTGCCGGGCCGCGCTGACCCGGTCGCTCAGGCTCTCGGTGCTCGACTTCGCCGTGTTGTTCCCGGTCACCCCGTACGACGACGCACCTGCGGCAGCCGCCATACCACCGGGCTGTGCACCAGGCGACCACTGCTCGGGGCGTCCCGGCGTACTCGGAGTGACCGGAGCCGGACTGCCCGGGCGGGGCGCCGGCTGGCCAGCCGGCCGAACCGGCGGCTGCTGCGGCGGCCGCACCGGCCCACCGGACTGGCCGGGCCTCGACTGAGAACCGCTCGAAGCACCCCCGGCAGGCTGAGAACCTCCGGAAGGCCGCGATTGCGGACGGTAGTCGCTTGATCTCTGCTGGCCGTTACCGCTGGGAGCGGTGCTGGAACGACCGTTGGAGGCCGGAGTGGCCGGTGGGGTGGACTGCTTGTTCCCGCCCTGCGATGGAGGCTGGGTCTGGGGATTGTCCGCCGCACCATCGGGCCATGTCGGCCTCGCGCGGTTGGTCATCAGTTACCCTCCTGGCCGGCATCGTCGTCTTCGACGGTAGCCGCGCCGTCGACGTCCGTCGAACGCTGGTCATCATTCTGGACGCTCGCAGGGGTGGATTCGGTTGTCGATCCGTCCACATCCTGGGCATTCTCGGAGGTACCCGCTTCGGCCGCCTCGGATTCGTCGAGGTCGCCGTTCAGGCTCAGATCGGTGTTCCGGGCGATCGCGACCACCGCGTCGGACTCGCCGACACCGGCGAACCGGACACCCATCGTGTCCCGGCCCTTGACCGGCACGGAGTCCACCCGGCTGCGGACGACCTGGCCGCTGGCCTTGATCGCCAGTACCTGGTCCTCGTCGACCACGATGATCGCGCCGACCAGCGAACCGCGCTCGTCGTTCAGCTTGACCGCCTTGATGCCGAGACCGCCGCGGCCCTGCTGGCGGTACTCCGACACCCGGCTGCGCTTGGCGTACCCGGCGTCGGTCACGGTGAAGACGAACTGGATGTCCTCCTCCGAGCCGGCCCGGATCACCGACATCGACAGCAGTTCGTCGCCGGCGCGGAACTTCATCCCGGTGACGCCGGAGGTGGCCCGGCCCATCGGGCGGAGCTGCTCGTCGGTCGCGGTGAAGCGGATCGACTGCCCCTTCCGCGACACCAGCAGCAGGTCGTCCTCGGCGGTGGCCAGGTCGGCACCGATCAGCTCGTCGTCCTCCTCGCGGAAGTTGACCGCGATGATGCCGCTCTGCCGGGCCGAGTCGTAGTCGGTGAGCGCCGTCTTCTTGACCAGGCCCCGCTTGGTCGCGAGCACCAGGTAGTCGGCCTGCTCGTAGTCGCGCAGTGTCAGTACCTGGGCGATGTCCTCGTCCGGCTGGAACGAGAGCAGGCCGGCCACGTGCGAGCCCTTCGCGTCGCGGGCGGACTCGGGCAGCTGCCACACCTTGGCCCGGTAGACCCGGCCCTTGGTGGTGAAGAACAGCATCCAGTGGTGGTTCGTGGTGGCGAAGAAGTGGCTGATCTCGTCCTCGGCCCGCAACTGCGCGCCGCGGACACCCTTGCCGCCGCGGTTCTGCGTCCGGTACAGGTCGGTCTTGGTCCGCTTCGCGTAGCCGCCGCGGGTGATGGTGACGACGACGTCCTCGTCCGGCACCAGGTCCTGCACGGACAGGTCGCCGTCGGCCGCGATGATCGTCGTACGGCGGTCGTCGCCGTACTTGTCGACGATCTCGGCCAGCTCGTCCTTGACGATGGTGCGCTGCCGCTCCGGGCTGGCCAGGATGTCCTCGAGGTCGGCGATGACGGCCTCGAGCTCGTTCAGCCGGTCGATGATCTTCTGGCGCTCCAGGGCGGCCAGCCGGCGCAGCTGCATGTCCAGGATCGCCTGGGCCTGCACCTCGTCGATGTCCAGCAGGCTGATCAGGCCCTGGCGCGCGTCGTCCACGTCGGGGCTGCGGCGGATCAGCGCGATGACCTCGTCCAGCGCGTCCAGCGCCTTCACGTAGCCGCGGTAGATGTGGGCCTGCTTCTCGGCCTCGCGGAGGCGGTAGCGGGTCCGGCGCTGGATGACCTCGATCTGGTGGTCGATCCAGTGCGTGATGAACAGGTCCACGCTGAGCGTGCGCGGTACGCCGTCGACCAGCGCGAGCATGTTGCAGCCGAAGGTGTCCTGCAACTGCGTGTGCTTGTAGAGGTTGTTCAGTACGACGCGCGGCTGGGCGTCACGCTTCAGCACGATCACCAGGCGCTGGCCGGTCCGGGACGAGGTGTCGTCGCGGATGTCGGCGATGCCGGTCATCTTGCCGGTGTTGACCAGCTCGGCGATCTTCTGGGCCAGGTTGTCCGGGTTGACCATGTACGGCAGTTCGCTGACGACCAGGCTGGTCCGGCCCCTGGCGTCTTCCTCGATGTCGACCACCGCGCGCATCGTGACCGAGCCCCGGCCGGTACGGTAGGCGTCGTCGATGCCCTTGTAGCCGACGATCAGCGCGCCGTTCGGGAAGTCCGGGCCCTTGATGTTCTCCATGCACGCCGCCAGGATCTCTTCCTGGGTGGCGTCCGGGTGCTCCAGGCACCACTGCGCCGCGGCGGCGACCTCGCGCAGGTTGTGCGGCGGGATCTGGGTCGCCATGCCCACCGCGATACCCGCGGATCCGTTCACCAGCAGGTTCGGGAACCGAGCCGGCAGGATCACCGGCTCCTGCGAGCGGCCGTCGTAGTTGGGGCGGAAGTCGACCGTCTCCTGGTCGATGTCGCGCACCATCTCCATCGCCAGCGGAGCCAGCCGGCACTCGGTGTACCGCATCGCCGCCGCCGGGTCGTTACCCGGCGAGCCGAAGTTCCCCTGGCCCTGGATCATCGGCGCCCGCATCACCCACGGCTGCGCCAGTCGCACCAAGGTGTCGTAGATCGCCGAGTCGCCGTGCGGGTGGTACTGACCCATCACGTCACCGACGATGCGGGAGCACTTCGAGAAACCGCGGTCCGGCCGATAGCCGCCGTCGTACATCGCGTAGAGGATGCGGCGGTGCACCGGCTTCAGGCCGTCGCGGACCTCGGGCAACGCGCGGCCGACGATGACGGCCATCGCGTAGTCGAGGTACGACTGCTGCATCTCGGTCTGCAGATCGAGCGGCTCGATCCGGTCGTGGCCCGGCGAGGTGGGGGTCTCGGTCATGAAAAGCTCGTCCCGTTCAAATCAGTCGTACGTCGGGGTGGTCACGCGGGCGGAGTCCCGGCCGGGGAGCGGCCGGGCGGTCTCCGTCAGATATCCAGGAAGCGAACGTCCTTGGCATTGCGCTGGATGAAGTTGCGGCGGGCCTCGATGTCGTCGCCCATCAGGGTCTGGAACGTCTCGTCAGCGCGGACCGCGTCGTCCAGGGTGATCTGCAGCAGCACCCGGTTGGCCGGGTCCATCGTGGTCTCCCACAGCTCCTGGGCGTTCATCTCACCCAGACCCTTGTAGCGCTGGATCGCGTTCTCCTTGGGCAACTTCTTGCCGGCCTCGACGCCGGCCTCGACCAGGCCGTCCTTCTCCCGCTCGGTGTAGGCGAGCTCATGCGTCGCGTTGCTCCAGCGGATCTTGTACAGCGGCGGCTGGGCCGCGTACACGTGACCGCGCTCGATCAGCGGGCGCATGAACCGGAACAGGAGGGTGAGCAGCAGCGTCCGGATGTGCTGGCCGTCGACGTCGGCGTCGGCCATCAGCACGATCTTGTGGTACCTGAGCTTCTCCTCGTCGAAGTCCTCGTGGATTCCGGTGCCGAGGGCGGAGATGATCGCCTGTACCTCGTTGTTCTGCAGGACCTTGTCGATCCGGGCCTTCTCGACGTTCAGGATCTTGCCGCGGATCGGCAGGATGGCCTGGAACTTCGGGTCCCGGCCGCCCTTCGCGGAGCCACCCGCCGAGTCACCCTCGACGATGTAGACCTCGCACTCCTCCGGGTTGGTCGACTGGCAGTCGGACAGCTTGCCGGGCAGGCCGCCGCCGCCCAGCAGGCCCTTGCGGTTGCGGGCCAGGTCGCGCGCCTTCCGGGCCGCGATCCGGGCACTCGCCGCGGCGGTCGCCTTGCGGATGATCTCGCGGCCCTCGGCCGGGTTCTGCTCGAACCAGGCGCCGAGCTTGTCGTTCACGACCCGCTGGACGAAACCCTTGACCTCGGTGTTGCCGAGCTTGGTCTTGGTCTGGCCCTCGAACTGCGGCTCAGCCAGCTTGACCGAGAGGATCGCGGTCAGGCCTTCCCGGATGTCGTCACCGGTGAGCCGGTCCTCCTTCTTCTTGATCATGCCCTGGTCCTCGCCGAACGAGTTGACCAGCGAGGTGAGGGCGGCCCGGAAGCCTTCCTCGTGGGTGCCGCCCTCGTGGGTGTTGATCGCGTTCGCGAAGGTGTGCACGGACTCCTGGAACGAGCCGCTCCACTGCAGCGCGACCTCGAGGCTCATGCTGTTCTCGCCGTTCGCCGCGGCCTCGAACGAGATCACGTCACGGTGCACGGTCTCCCGGATGCCGGTCAGGTACTTCACGTAGTCGACCAGGCCGTTGTCGTACTTGAACGACTGCTCGACCGGGTTGCCGTCCTCGGTGTGGTCCGGCCGCTCGTCCCGGATGACGATCTCCAGGCCCTTGTTCAGGAACGCCATCTCGCGGAACCGGGTGGACAGCGTCTCGTACGAGTACGTCGTGGTCTCGAAGATGTCCGGGTTCGCCCAGAAGGTGATCGTCGTACCGTTCGCGTCCGACGCACCGACCTCGGCCAGGTCCGCGTCTGGGACGCCGACGGAGAACGACTGGTGGTAGACCTTCTCGTTCTTCATCACGTCGACGGTCAGGCGCGTGGACAGCGCGTTCACGACCGAGACGCCGACGCCGTGCAGACCGCCGGAGACCTTGTACCCGCCGCCGCCGAACTTGCCGCCGGCGTGCAGCACGGTCAGTACGACGGTGACGGCCGGCTTGCCCTCGGACTCGACGATGTCGACCGGGATACCGCGGCCGTTGTCGACGACCCGGATGCCGCCGTCCTGCAGCAGGGTGATGACGATCCGGTCGCAGTACCCGGCCATCGCCTCGTCCACCGCGTTGTCGACCACCTCGGTGACGAGGTGGTGCAGACCGCGCTCACCGGTGGACCCGATGTACATACCGGGTCGCTTCCGGACCGCGTCGAGGCCCTCGAGGACCTGGATCGCGCTGGCGTCGTACTCCCGCTCCACGACGTTGGAGGGGACCTCACTGTCGGGTAGGACGGTGCCGATGGGGTCGGCGGACTGGTTGGCGTCGATCTCGGTCGGCTCGTCGGTCACCGGCTGTTGTCCTCCTCGGACCTCGCGTCAGCGAGGCATCGCTGCACAGTGGAAGCCGCCCCCTACAGTGTTAATAGAGGTGCGGCTCGCCCTACACCCTCCATCTTACCTGTCGCCCGAAGCAGAACCTGCCACCAGGCGCCTGAAACTCAGGCCAGGGCGTCTTTTCTCCCTCGTCGCCATGTCCCCTCTCGCGGGTGGGGGGCCAGAAAGCGCTCACGGCCGCTCAGCGGCCTCCGGGGTCTTCGTCACCGACCGTCTGAACACCGAGACCCAGCTGACCGGTCCAGACCACTCACAGTCCGGGCCGACAGATGGCCGTCGCGCACCCACGGACCTTTAGGATCGCTGCCGTGGAAAGTCTCGACGACGTCATCGACGCCATGATCGCCGACCGGGTGATTCACCGGCACCGGCGCAAGTGGCTGATCGCGATCGCCCTCGTCGTCGTGCTCTCGCTGGTCATCCTGGCCACCGGCGGCTGGAAGGAGAAGGTCGGCCGAACGGTTCCGACCATGACCGCCCCGGCCACCGTCGAGTCCGGCAAGTGGGAGTACAACTTCACCAAGGCCGAGATCAGGGTCCGGCCGAAGTCGGAGTACCGCGAGGCCGAGGCCGAGCTCAGGGTCTACTTCGACCTCAAGAACATCGACAGCGAAGAAATGACCAGCGACTCGCTGCAGGGCAAGATGCTGGTCTTCGTGCCGGGCGGCGGTCAGGAATTCGTCGAATCGAACGGCGGCGACTGCCGCGGCGAGCTCAACTGGGTCATCGTCTACGGCCTCCCGCCGGAGAGCTGCCACACCACGTTCAAGGTCGAAGCCGACTTCAGGTCCGACCTGGTCGAGATCGGCGTTCAGGGTGAGCGCTACGAGTCGGACAGCGCCGTACTCGGCGCGAACGAGGATCCGTACTGGCACAACGAGCGGCCGGATGCCGTCGTCCAGATGAAGCCCACCGTCGTCGATGTCACGGAGGAGGAGGACAAGTGAAGCTCTATCGTCCGGCCACCGTGCTCGTCGGCGTGCTGTTCGTCCTGCTCGGCGGCCTGACCCGACTGGCCACGCCGGAGCAGGTCTTCGAGGAACAGAACATGGAGGTCGCCAGCGGCACGATCGGCGAGGCGCTCAAGTTCGCCGGCGGAGACTCGACCGTGACCATCACCCGGGTGACATTCGCCAAGACGGTGGTCGAGGAGGACGCCTCCGACGACGACAAGCCATACGAAACCAACGGCGTGTACGTCGCTCTCGAGTGGGACAGCGTCCGCGGCGTCCAGAAGCCGGACAACATCGGCGCGTCGCTGAGCGCGGACGGAGGCACCGTGTACCAACCGGCAGAGCTGAGCGACTCCGGCATCGATTTCCCGAATGCGGGTTTCGCGAAGACCGGCGCCGTCATCTTCGAGGTGAACCCGACCGACCTGAAGGGGCTCACGCTGAACCTCCAGCCGTCGGGCATGCTTTTCAACGTCCTGAACTCGTCCATCGAGGTCGACCTCGGTGTCCCGAGTGATGACATCGCGCAGCAGATGGTCGACGGCGCCGACGCGCAGTACGTACTGCAGGAAGCGGTGGTCCGGGTGGCTTCGTCGTGAGGCGGCTGAACCGTGCGGCGCGGCTGGCCGCTCAGATCTCGTTGCTGGTGGCGCTGCTGTCCGCCAGCGGGTACCTGCTGACCCGGGTCTACCTCGGCGACGAGGAGCAGGTCTGGAACCAGGGCAACGTGAACGAGTTGGTGCAGGGCGGTGGGCCGGTGACGATCGAGCACGTCGAGTGGAAGCTGGACTCGCTGCAGCCCTACACCAGGCTGGTCGACGACGACGGCGAAGTGCTCGGTATGGGCGCGCCGGCCGGCTCCGTCGTGATGGTGGCCAAGATGACGGCGACACCGCGTGAGGGCATCTACCTCA
Organism: uncultured Actinomycetota bacterium; assembly: GCA_963748245.1. GTDB lineage: Bacteria > Actinomycetota > Actinomycetes > Propionibacteriales > Kribbellaceae > Kribbella. Next base: position 908,542 of record CAVVIA010000002.1, read on the forward strand.
AGGACGGCGGCTTCAGCTGCGCAGCGAATCTGCGCGACGATCGCGGCAACGTCTGGGCGCCGGCGACCACCACCTCCGACTGGGAGCTGCCGACGTCCTGCTTCGGGAGCGACGACGTGAAGTTCGAGCTGAACAAGCCTGGTCAGATCGCCCACGTGTACGTCATCCCGGCCGACGCCGTGTCGCACGTGACCGGCCTCAGCATGGAGACCCGCGACGGTTTCCGCCGCGTCCTGATCACTCCCTGACCTCGCCCAAGGACTAGGCGGAGGCCGAGGCCGCCTCCTTGTCGGCGTCGGCGTCGCCTCGGCTTCGGCCGCCGCGGCCTCGGCCCGGCGCTCGGCGCTGACGGAAATGCACAGGTCGAACGCGGCTGCCAGCAGGGCGATCCGCAGCGTCTCGAAGAAGACGTTCCTGATCAGCTCCGCGATCTCGTGGTTCATCAGGCCCCAGCGCTGGCCGTGAATACCGATGAGCCGCTGGATGCCGACGAAGGCCCAGTCGGAACCCAACAGCCAGAACGTGTAAACCATGCAGACAACGCCGAGGAACACCGGGCCGACCCGCACGAGCAGGCGGAACGCGTTGAGCGTCGGGTAGAACTTCTCCCGCAGCCCACCGAGCACCAGGTTCGGCGCCTGGTTGGTCAAGCGCGACGATCCGGTTCTGCTTGGGTGCCTCGGCCACGTCGCTGCCACCGAGCCGGCGCTCGAGCCGCGTACCGCGGAAGACGCCGCCGCCGGACAGGACCCGGTGGCCGAACACGACGGTGGTGATCGCCAGCCAGGTCAGCGGCTCGGCCACACCGAGCTTGAACAGCGGCCAGAGCGACTCCCAGAAGAAGCCCCAGAGGAACTCCAGACCGGCCGGGATCGGGACGTTGATCCCCTCGAAGAAGTCCTTCAGGCCGTCCCACCGATCGACCGTCCAGTCCCAGAAAACGCGCCGCTTGACCCAGTTCTTGGCGTCCGCGATCACGAACGGGGTGACCACGACGGTGATCAGCAGGAAGAACGCCTCGGCCCAGACCTGGACGAACTTGGCCGGCCGGCTCGGCCGGCGGTCGTCGATCGCCTGGATCACCCGGCGCAGCACCAACAGGATGACGATCACCGGCAGGTACTTGTGCCAGGCGCCTCCGCTCAGTTCGAAGAAGGTCGCACCCGACTGCATGCCGCGCTGGACGATGTTGCTGACGGTGAGCTGCTGCAGCTGATTCTCGAGGAACCCCCAGGCCGACCACACCGCGACCAGCGGCAGCAGCGTCACGGCCAGCAGCTCCATCAGGCCCTGCTGGGTCGGGTCGGACGTCTCCTCCGCCTTGTTCGTCGCCGCGTCCCGCCACCGGTACAGCGAGGTCGCGCACGTCCGGATCATGCCGACGTACGCCGCGATCTGCATCAGTACGCCGGCCGAGAAGACGCCGACGCCGACGCTGGAGTGCGAGTGCTCGTCAAGCCAGATCGCACTCTGCAGGCACACCTTGAAGCCGACGTACCCGGCGAGGAACCAGGTCGCCATGGGCAGCAGGTTGCGCCACCAGAGCCGGAAGGTGTCTCCGATCAGGTGGACCATCTCGCGAAAACCATCGACGATCGTGCGCATCGCGCCCGATCCTAGGGGAGCGTCGGGTCGCTCTCGCAATTCACTCTCACGACGTGGCCGACTGATCAGCCGTAGGTGTCGCGGGGGCCGCGGCCGCCGCGGATCGTGCGCGGGCCCTTGCGCCAGCTGGGGGTGTGCGGGCCTTGCACGTTGACGCGGGTGACGGTGCCTTCGCCGAGTTCGGCGTTGAGGCGCCGGACCAGGTCAGGGGCCAGCATCTTGAGCTGCGTGGCCCAGGCGGTGGAGTCGGTACGGACGGTCAGCTCGGTGTCCTGGTAGCTCTCCGGCTTGCAGTGGTCGGCCATCTCCGGGCCGACGATCGACGCCCAGCGCGCCATCACGCTGTGGACGGCGACGTCGACCTCCCAGCCCTGGTCGCGCATCAGCCGGCCGAGGGTGTTGGTCAGCTTCTGCGGATCCCGGTCGTCCGGGCGGGCGCTGCTGATCTGCGCGCCGTCGATCCGCGGCCGGCGCCTCCGCTTGACCGGCTTGACCGGACTCATGCCCTTGAGCCGTCCGGCGAGCGATTTCGCCAGGTCCAGCCCCTGCTTGTCGTGCTCGACTTCCTCCGGACGGTCCGGAGCCGCTTCGCTCTCGAAGCCGCTCTCAGAGGAATCCCGGGGTTCAGGCACGGGTGACAGCCCCGTCACCGACGTCGAAGCGCGCTCCGCTCAGCTCAGCGGGCACGTCCGCGCCCACCGCCGCGGTCACCAGCACCTGCTCGGCCGGCGCGACCAGCTCGGCCAGACGGTTACGGCGCTGGGAGTCCAGCTCCGCGAACACGTCGTCCAGGATCAGCACCGGCTCACCCCCGTCCGCTCTGAGCAGTTCGTACGACGCCAGCCGCAGCGCGAGCGCGAACGACCACGACTCACCGTGACTCGCATACCCCTTCGCAGGCAAGTCCCCGAGCCCGAGTACGACGTCGTCGCGGTGCGGACCGACCAGCGACACCCCGCGCTCGAGCTCGTCCTGCCGCCGCTCGTGCACCGCGTTCAGGAGCACCTCGGACAGCTGCTCCCTCGACACCACACCGGGCTCGAGGACGACCGACGACTTGTACTCCAGCCGCGCATCACCCTTGCCTCGGGCAACAGCGTCGTACGAGCCGGAAACCAGCGGACGAAGGGATTCCAGCAACTCGAGTCTGGTCGCGAGGAGTTCGGAGCCGGCCCGGGCGAGGTGCGAGTTCCACACCTCCAGCGTGCGCAGTTGCCCCTCGGCCGCACTCGTCCGGTTCTGCCGGCGCGCCATCGACGCGCTGCGCAGAAGCGAGTTCCGCTGCTTCAGCACCCGGTCGTAGTCCTGCCGGACGCCGGCCATCCGCGGCGACCGGAGGGTGAGCAACTCGTCCAGGAACCGGCGCCGTTCGGACGGATCGCCCTTCACCAGGGCGAGATCCTCGGGGGCGAACAGCACTGTCCGGAGCAGTCCGAGCACTTCCCGCGGTCGCGGCACCGGCGATCGGTTCACCCGGGCGCGATTTGCCTTCCCAGGATTGATTTCCAGCTCGACGACCACGTCCCGGTCGTACTGGCTGCGGATCTCGGTGCGCACGATCGCCCTGCTGGCACCGGCCCGCACCAGCGGTGCGTCGTTCGCCACCCGGTGCGAGCCGAGGGTCGCGGTGTAGTGGATCGCCTCGACCAGGTTGGTCTTGCCGTGGCCGTTCGGTCCGACGAAGGACGTCACGCCCGGGGTGAGCTGGACCTCCGCCTGTGGGTAGGACCGGAAGTCGACCAGACCGAGGGCGGTGACATACACCTCAGTGCTTGATCGGCGGCGTCGCGTACGACGGGTCCTCGGCACCCTTCACCGCGTGACCGCCGAACTGGTTGCGCATCGCGGCGATCGCCTTCATCGCCGGAGAGTCCTCCTGCCGGGACGCGAACCGGGCGAACAGCGACGCGGCGATGGCCGGCACCGGTACGGCGTTGGCGATCGCGGCCTCGACGGTCCACCGGCCTTCGCCGGAGTCGTCGGCGTACCCGCGGATCTTGTCCAGGTGGGTGTCGTCCTTGAGCGCGTTCACCATCAGGTCGAGCAGCCAGGAGCGGATCACGGTGCCCTCGCGCCACGACTCGAACGTCTCCGGCACGCTGTCCACGATGTCCGCGGCCTCGAGCAGCTCGAAGCCCTCGGCGTACGCCTGCATGATCGCGTACTCGATGCCGTTGTGGACCATCTTGCTGAAGTGGCCGGCGCCGACCTTGCCGGCGTGCACGAACCCGAAGTCGCCCTCGGGCTTGAGCGCGGTGAAGATCGGCATCACCGTCGCGACCGTGTCGTTCTCGCCGCCGCACATCAGCGCGTAGCCGTTCTCCAGACCCCAGACGCCGCCGGAGACACCGCAGTCGACGAACCGGATCTCCTTCTCGGCGAGCTGGGCGGCGCGACGGGTGTCGTCGGTCCAGCGGCTGTTGCCGCCGTCGATCACGATGTCGCCGGGGGAGAGCAGCTCGGCCAGCTCGGTGACGACCGGGTCGATGGCCTGCACCGGAACCATCACCCAGACGACCTTCGGCTGGTCGGAGGCGGTGAGCTTGCCGACCATGTCGGCCAGGTCCTTGGCGTCGGAGATGTCCTGGTTGTGATCGAACCCGACCACGGTGTGGCCGGCGTTGCGGATCCGCTGGCGCATGTTGCCGCCCATCTTGCCGAGACCGACAAGGCCGAGCTCCATCGTGAAATCCCCTTGTTCTGTTGGCTTTCAGCTGTTCAGGCGGACCGGCATCAGCACGTACCGGAACTCGCTGATCGGTTCGCCGTCGAAGTCCCGCACACCGGTCAGCTCGGCCGGCTTCGTCGCCTGGGTGAAGGCCAGGTGGGCGACCGGCGTACCGATCGCGTTCAGTCCGTCGAGCAGGTACGTCGGGTTGAAGCCGACGGTGACCGGGTCGCCGGAGACCCGTGCCTCGATCGACTCGGAGGCCTGCGCCTCGTCACCGCTGCCGGCGTCCAGCGTCACGCTGTCGTCGCTGAAGGTCAGTCGCACCGGCGCGTTCCGCTCCGCGACCAGGGCGACACGCTTGACCGCCTCGACCAGCGTCGCCGTGTCGATCCGGACCCGGGTCGCGATCGCCGAGTCGGTCGGGATGATGCCGCGCACCTTCGGGAACTCGCCGTCCAGCAACCGGGTGGTGGCGCGCCGGTTGCCACCGGACACCTCGCCCTCGAAGCCGACGATGCCGTCGCCGGTGCCAGGAGCGGCCAGCGAGACGATCACATCCGACCCGGTCATCGCCTTCGCCGTCTCGGACAGCACCCGGGCCGGCACCAGCGCGGCCGCGGACGCATCGGGGGACTGCGGGTTCCACTCGAGCTCACGGATCGCGAGCCGGTAGCGGTCGGTGGCGAGCAGCGAGATCGTGGAGCCCTCGATCTCGACCCGGACGCCGGTCAGCACCGGCAGGGTGTCCTCGCGGCCGGCCGCGGTCACCACCTGGGAGACCGCCTGGGCGAAGACGTCGGCCTTCACGGTCCCGCTGGCGGCCGGAAGCTCCGGCAGAGCCGGATATTCCTCTGTGGGAAGCGTTTGGAGAGTGAACCGCGAACTGCCGCAGGTCACTTGCACCTTCGCGCCGTCGACAGCGATGTCCACGGGCTGGTTCGGAAGACTCTTCGAGATGTCGGCCATGAGCCGGCCGGAGATCAGGCACTTACCGTTGTCGGCCACCTGCGCGGGAACGGTGACCCGGACCGAGGTCTCGTAGTCGAAGCCGGACAGGGTGATCTGCCCGTCCTCGGCCTCGACCAGAAGGCCGGCAAGGATCGGGACGCTGGGACGACTGGGCAAACTGCGCGCGGCCCAGGCCACCGACTCGGCCAGTACGTCGCGCTCGACGCGAAACTTCACCGCTGGGTGCCTCCTGATTCGGCTGTGTGCCAGGCAGATCCTGCCACGGACAAGTGTGATGTGCGCCAACCGGGCGTGACGTGGCGCTTCGGGCGGGTCGCGTCGGCGTCGTTCCTGTGTCTGCGTGTGGTGCTGGTGGTGGTGCTTGGTGTGGTGCTCTGAGGACAGCCTGACAGGTCCCGCAAGCCGGCGCGAGAGTGGGGTTTTCCCCAGGTTTGGCCGCTCGATCGTTTTGTGGACTGGGAACTCTCTACAGATTCCATAGGGTTCTTAGCACCGGTGGATACTGTGGAAAAGCGACGAGTTCCCAGGTCAGGTGCCATTTCGGCCTGGGGACGGCGTGTGGATGAATCTCGCTTGGGCTTGGGACGCCTGGTGATGACGGATTCTGTCCCCACAGGGAATCCACAGCACGCACCGATGTGTCCACCGGGATACCCACAGTTATCCACAGACGTATCCCCAGCCTGTGTGGTTCGTGTGACCGCGTCGTAGCGCTCGGCGTGCGAGTTCGTCGACGCGATCCACGACCTCATTGCTGCTTGGCCTGGTGCTTGATTCGGTTGGTCAGTTCGGTCACCTGGTTGAAGACGCTGCGGCGCTCCGACATGAGTTGCCGGATCTTCCGTTCGGCGTGCATCACGGTGGTGTGGTCGCGGCCGCCGAACTGCTGACCGATCTTCGGCAGCGACAGATCGGTCAGCTCACGGCACAGGTACATCGCGATCTGCCGGGCGGTCACCAGGACGCGGCTCCGGCTCGATCCACACAGGTCGTCGATCGACAGACCGAAGTACGAGGCGGTCTGGCCCATGATCATGCTGGCCGTCACCTCGGGCTTGCTGCCCTCCGGGATCAGGTCCTTCAGCACGATCTCGGCCAGGCTCAGGTCGACCGGCTGCCGGTTCAGGCTGGCGAACGCGGTGACCCGGATCAGTGCGCCCTCGAGTTCACGGATGTTCGTCTGCACCTTGCTGGCGATGAACTCCAGCACCTCCGGCGGCGCGGTCAGCCGCTCGGTGGCCGCCTTCTTCCGCAGGATCGCGATCCTGGTCTCCAGGTCGGGCGGCTGGATGTCGGTGATCAGACCCCACTCGAACCGGTTCCGCAGCCGGTCCTCCAGCGCCTCCAGGCGTTTCGGCGCCCGGTCGGAGCTGATCACGATCTGCTTGTTCGCGTTGTGCAGCGTGTTGAAGGTGTGGAAGAACTCCTCCTGGGTCTGGATCTTGCCCTCGAGGAACTGGATGTCGTCGATCAGCAGTACGTCGACATCGCGGTACCGGCGCTGGAACTGGGACGCCTTGTCGTCGCGGATCGCGTTGATGAAGTCGTTGGTGAACTCTTCGCTGGAGACGTACCGGACCCGGGCCCCGGTGTAGAGACTGCGGACGTAGTGCCCGATCGCGTGCAGCAGGTGGGTCTTGCCCAGACCGGAGTCGCCGTAGATCAGCTGCGGGTTGTAGGCCTTGCCCGGCGCCTCCGCGACCGCGACCGCGGCGGCGTGCGCGAACCGGTTCGAGCTGCCGATGACGAAGGTCTCGAAGGTGTACTTCGGGTTCAGCCGGGCTTCACCCTGTGCTTCGGTGGCCGGCTGGGTCGGGACCGATCCGTTCGGCGGCGGCGCGACCGAGCCGAGCGGGTGGCCGAACTGCTGGCGCGGTGCTCCGAGCTGAGGCGCGTGCCCGGTCTGCTGATCGAAGCGCTGGGCCGGTTCCTGACGCTGCGGTGCCGGCTGACCGTACTGCTGCCCGGTGGTGTCGGGATCGGTCAGTGCGGACTGGATCGTCGGCTGGAACGCGCCGTCGGTCCGCAGCGGCTCCCGGACGACGGGTGGCTGTGGTGGCTGGTGCTGTGGTGGCTGGTGCTGCGGTGGCTGGTGCTGCTGGGACTGCGTCTCGCGCAGCTCGGGATCGAGCGTCGGGTCGACCGTCACCGCGATCCGGATGTCGCGGCCGAAGCTCTCGGTCAGTATCCGTTCGAGGTCCGGGCGGAGCCGGGTCTCGAGCTGGCCACGGGTGAAGTCGTCGGGCACCGCGACGATGGCGGTGCTCTCGTGCAGCGTGACCGGCCGCGAATTGGTCAGCCAGGCGCGCTGGTTCGGCGGAAGACCCGCGAGCACCCGGGTCCAGGCGTCACCGAGATCCATCACCGGTCCGGCTGCTTCCACCTGTTGTTGCTCCGGATTGCTCCTGGCACTGTCCGCACGCTCATCACCCTCGTTCCGCACCGGTCCTGCCGGTTCCCCACCCGCGAACCCCGGAACCTGGCGCTCTCCGCCGTACCCGGCGGCCTGGTGGTCGCCAACGTTGTATTGAGGGGCCTGTTGCTGCTCGCTACTGAAGGAGGACTGCTGGTCACTATTAAAGGTGGATTGTTGTTCACTGCCTATGCCTGCGCCGAAGCGCTCCGCCCGGGGGACGTCGACCGAGTACTTGTCGTTCTGTACGTCGGCGTACCTCAGGTTGTCGGCGACAGCCGGTGCGGCACCGAAGTACGGCGTACCGGGCTCGGGCGTCGTACTCCCGGGGAGATCGGTGGCCGCGCGCTCGAGGTCGGAGCGATAGCCGTCGGGACGGTAGCCGGGCGCCGGCCGATAGCCGAACTCCTCCTCTGCGGGAGGGGTCGGAAGCGATGGGGCGGGACCGACGGGTTCAGCCCGTGGCACCGGATCTGGTTCCGGGGCGCCCCCCGGCCGGTATTCCGCTCCGGCGTCGCCTGTGAGCGCTGCCCCTGTGAATTCCGCACTGGCGGAATGGTCCTCGACCACGCGTTGCTCCCCGAATCCATCGCTGCGGTGGCCGGCGCGTTTCCGGTGACCCGGGCGGCGCGACCGTTAGACCCGACACCGTGCTGCCGGTTGCGTCACCGGGTTTCCGGCTCGGCGTGACTGCGGTTGTCCGCCGCCGGCCGCCGTACTGTCCACACGGTTGTCCACAGTTGTGAACGACGGGTGGAGCAGGTTGGTTACCGATTGCGGGGTGTGGGACGTCTGGTGTGAGGGGCTGACGCTAACAAGTCCGCCCACGCTGCTTCAAGCCGTCATCCACAGGCTATGAACCCAAAATTGGGGGCAACCTGCGGCGTGTCGGGTTGACGCCGGAGCGTAGTCATGGTGATGGAGCCGTCGGTGACGACCACCTGACCGATCGTGGGCCGACTAATCTGTCCACAAGCCTGTGGAAAACCCTGGGGATGACTGGTTTGACCTGTCCACAGGCGGCCACGTACCGTGGATCAGTCGGTGTTGAACCGGCCCTTTCGTGCTGCGCGCTCCCTGCGGGACCCCAACTGGTTCTCCGACGGTGTGCAGGACTACACCAGCGGCAGATCTATCAGTGGATTTGTCGACAATTGTGATCTCGAGTAACCGGAGTCATTCCAGTGAGCAAGCGGACGTTCCAGCCGAACAACCGTCGCCGGCACAAGAAGCACGGCTTCCGTCTTCGGATGCGTACTCGTGCGGGTCGCGCGATCATCGCTGCCCGCCGTGGCAAGGGTCGCCAGCGCCTCGCGGCCTGAGCGACCTTCTCGACGGTGACCACCCCGTGTTACCTGCGTCGAACCGGTTACGCCGGTCCGACGACTTCCGGCGCGCTGTCCGGTCCGGGCGGCGCGCAGGCAGGCGCGCGGTGGTGGTCCATCTGTTCCGGCGGGACGAGGCCATGGCCGAGCCCGCTCGTGTCGGATTCGTGGTGAACAAGGCGGTGGGCAACGCGGTTCTGCGGAACCGGGTCCACCGCCGTCTGCGTGCCGTGATGGCCGCGCGACTCCCTGAACTGCCGGCCGGCAGCCTGACCGTCGTCCGTGCCCTTCCGTCGTCCGCCTCGGCGTCGTACGACGAACTGGTCGCGGACGTCGACGGGGCACTGAGCCGGCTGCTGGGGCCACGATGAGGATCAATCCCGTCAAGTACGGGATCATCGGTTTCCTGAAGCTCTACCGGACCTTCGTCAGCCCGATGTACGGGCAGGTGTGCAGGTTCTACCCGAGTTGTTCGGCGTATGCCCTGGAGGCGGTCGAACGCCACGGTGCGGTGCGCGGTTGCTGGCTGGCGGCGAGAAGGCTCGTCCGCTGCCACCCGTGGAACCCCGGAGGCTACGACCCCGTTCCACCCACAGATGTCAACCAGAGCGGAGACTCGATCTCCGCCAACCAGCCCGGACCGTCCAGCGACGCCGGGCCCGTGCAGCGAGGTGCTTGAGTGACTCTTCTGGCCATCCCCCAGCTTGCGTTGTGGGACGGGATCGTAGACCTGTTCAACGCCGTCATGACGCCGCTGTACTGGGCCGTCTCGGCCCTGCTCGTCGGATGGCACTGGCTGCTGAGCCTGGTGCTGGATCCGAACGGCGGCTGGGCGTGGGCGTTGTCGATCGCCGGTCTGACCATCGTCATCCGGACCTTGCTGATCCCGCTGTTCGTGCGGCAGATCCGTTCGAGCCGGAACATGCAGTTGCTGCAGCCGAAGATGAAGGAGCTGCAGAAGAAGTACGGCCACGACCGGGAGAAGCTCGGTCAGGAAATGATGAAGCTGTACAAGGAGACGGGCACCAACCCGTTCTCCTCGTGCCTTCCGCTGCTGCTCCAGTCGCCGGTCTTCCTCGCGCTGTTCCGCGTGCTCGACGGCGCCTCGAAGGGCGAGGCGCACAGCAGCGTCATCGAGCCGCACGTCGAGTCATTGCGGCACGCCAAGATCTTCGGCGCCGAGATCTCCCAGACGTTCCTGCGGGCCAGCGGTGAGGGCGCCCTGAACGTCAAGATCGTCGCGGTGGTCCTGATCATCCTGATGACCTCGACCATGTTCATCACGCAACTCCAGCTGATGCGCAAGAACATGCCGAAGGAGGCCCTCGAGGGCCAGGCCGCGCAGATGCAGAAGATCATGCTGTACGTCTTCCCGGTCTTCTTCCTCATCGGCGGCTTCAACTTCCCGATCGGTGTGCTCATCTACTGGTTCGTCTCGAACGTGTGGACGATGGGTCAGCAGTTCTACGTGATCCGCCGCAACCCGGCTCCCGGCACTCCGGCGTACGACGCCATGGAGGCCCGCAAGCGCGAGCACAACCTGCGCGCGGGCCGGCCGGCCGAAGAGGGCCTGGCGGACGCCGATGGTACGACGGACACCGTCCAGGATCGTCGTCCGGCGCAACGGCAGCAGCCGAAGCGGCAGTCGCGCAGCGACCGCAAGGGCGGCGGCGCGCAGCCCGCGTCGAGCGCCTCCACGGGTCCGGCCGATGACCAGACCGCCGCGAGCAACGGCCAGGCGTCCTCGAACGCGAAGCCGGAAGCGGCGAAGAAGACTCAGGCCGGTGCTGCCAAGAAGCAGCCGGCCGGCAAGAAGGGTGCGACCCCGAAGCGCCAGCCCGCGGCCAAGTCGGCCGCGCAGAAGAAGGCTGCGCAGAAGAAGTCCGGCGGTTCCCGCTGACCGGCCGTTGCCGGTAACCCTGCCTGCTTGTGTACACCTGGGTCCCCGTGGGGCGGATCTCGAGATTGTGAAGGAGTTGGCCGTGACCGACGGCATGCAGAACACCGAGGCGACGGAGGAGTCCGCCGTCACGACGGGCACCGCGGACGAGCGCCTGAAGGCACTCGAGGCGGAGAGCGACATCGCGGCCGACTACCTCGAGGAGTTGCTGGACATCGCCGATCTGGACGGCGACATCGACATGGACATCGACGGCGACCGGGCCGCGGTGTCGATCGTCGGCGCGGAGCTGAACAACCTCGTCGGTGAGAACGGCAAGGTGCTGGAGGCGTTGCAGGAGCTGACCCGGCTGGCGGTCTACCGGGAGACCGGCGAGCGGTCCCGGCTGATGCTGGACGTGTCGAACTACCGGGCGAACCGCAAGGCCGAACTGGAGGAAGTCGGTCGCAAGGCGGTCGAGGAGGCGAAGGCCACCGGCGAGCCGGTGCGCCTCGATGCGATGACGCCGTTCGAGCGCAAGGTCGTGCACGACGTCGTCGCGGCCGCCGGCCTGACGAGTGAGTCCGAGGGCGAGGAGCCCCGCCGCCGCGTCGTGGTCCAGCCGTCCTGAGCCGATGAGGACACCACCGCCGGTTCGTCGTGCGCGAGAGCTCACCGGACTCGACTTGTGACAGAACCTGTTTCACGTGAAACGCCGCCGCTCGTGGAGAAGCTGTATCCACGGGCGGCGGTGCGGCTTGCGGCGTACGCCGAGCTGCTGGCCACCCAGGGAACGCTGCGGGGCCTGATCGGTCCGCGGGAGGTGCCGCGACTGTGGGATCGGCATCTGCTCAACTGCGCGGTCCTCGAGCGGCTGATCCCGGAAGGGTCGACGGTCGCCGACATCGGCACCGGCGCCGGACTGCCCGGAGTCGTGCTGGCCGTGGTCCGACCTGACCTTCAGGTGTCGCTCGTCGAGCCGTTGCTCCGGCGCACCACCTTCCTCCAGGAAGCGGTCGACGAACTCGGTCTCGGCAACGCCACGGTCGTCCGGTCCCGGGCCGAGGATCTTCCGCGGGCGTCGTACGACGTGGTGACTTCACGTGCCGTTGCCCCCTTGGGCAAACTGGCCGGGTGGTGCCTGCCACTGTGTGCCGAAGGGGGACTGATGCTGGCGATGAAGGGGTCGTCCGCCGAGGAGGAACTGGACGCCTCCGAAGGTGAACTCGACGCCCTCGGGGCCGAGCTCTGGCACATTCATCAACTCGGTGTGGATGAACTGGCCCAGCCGACGACTGTCGTGAGTATTGTGGCCGGACGTGCTGCAGGGGGATCCCGGCACGGAAGACGCGGGAGGTGAGCGGGTTGGTGAGTCGTGCGCTCGGATGGCCAGAGAAGAGCACCGGTGAGCCGAAGACAGCACAGGGCATCGGATGGCCGACAGACCCTCAGACCGCCATCCGCCTGATCACCTCCGATCCGTCACCAGACACCATCCCCGCAGCTCGCGTCGCCGCCCCCACGCAGCCCGCTGAGACCGCGCAGCCGCCGGTCGACGGCTCTGCGCTCCGGGCAGTTGCGGCGGCCGGTTTGGACCTCGCCCCGCCGGCCGACGCGGCGCCCGTTTCACGTGAAACGGAGCAGCCGCGAGATGATGGTGATCGGGGTGAATCGGCGTCACTGGTGGACGCCGACAAGGACTTCGGCGAGTCGCCACGACCTGTGGATGACGACCCCATGAAACTGCCCTCGCACACGGGAATTCGTCCACAGAGGCCTGTGGACGAAGCTGGGGGCAGACCCGCCCCGACCCCAACTGACATCCTCTTCGGGCCAAGTCCCGCACCTATCGGAATGGGCGCTATGACTGCCGCACAGATCGCCGCGCGGGCCACCTCGGACGAGCTTCAACGTCGACTTCTCGAGACTCCGATCGCCGCCGCCACCGAACGGACCCTGCTGGTGAATGAAGGACGAACGATGGGCCGGGAGTTCCCGCTGCCCGCTGAAACCCGAGTCTTCGTGGTGGCCAACCAGAAGGGTGGCGTCGGGAAGACCACGACGACCGTCAACGTCGCCGCCGGCCTCGCGCTGTACGGCGCCCGGATCCTGGTGATCGACCTGGACCCGCAGGGCAACGCCTCGACCGCGCTCGGCATCGATCACTCGGAAGGCACCCCGGGGATCTACGAGGCGATCATCGAGGGCGAGTCGCTCGGCAAGTTGCTCCAGCCGTGCGCCGAGCACCCTGGCATCCAGGTGGTGCCGGCCACCATCGACCTGGCCGGCGCCGAGATCGAACTGGTCAGCATCGTGGCCCGGGAGAGCCGGCTGAAGCGAGCCCTCGACGCGCACCTCGAGGAGACCGAGGCCGCCGGCGAGAAGTACGACTACGTCTTCATCGACTGCCCGCCGTCTCTCGGCCTCCTGACCGTGAACGCACTGACCGCGGCGCGCGAGGTGCTGGTCCCGATCCAGAGCGAGTACTACGCACTCGAGGGTCTGTCCCAGTTGCTCCGGCACATCGACATGGTGAAGTCGCACCTGAACCCCGGGCTCGACGTCTCCACGATCCTGCTGACCATGTACGACGCTCGGACCAAGCTGGCCGGGGAGGTCGCGGCCGAGGTCCGTGGACACTTCCGGGACGCCGTACTGCGCACCGCCGTACCGCGGTCGGTCCGGATCTCCGAGGCCCCGAGCCACGGGCAGACGGTGCTCGCGTACGACCCGGCATCCGCTGGAGCTCTCTCCTACTTGGAGGCCTCCCGTGAGATTGCCATGCGCAACAACGCCTGACCCGAACCGACCGCGCGCCGGCCGAGTACCTCTCGGCCGGCGCGTTGCGTGTGGAGCTGGTGGACGGATGAGGGCGGCGTTTCACGTGAAACCGCGCCGACCGTGTTCCAGGTGAAACGGGGCGTGCGTCGAAGCGCGGGGCGGGACCAGTTACGGTTGCTCCGGCAGCTAGTGCTGTTCAGGTGGCGGGGCGGCGTTTCACGTGAAACGAGCAGCGCCGGTGGTTGGCCGTGCGAGCAGTACTTGGATGAACTTCAGCAGGTTGTCGAACTCGAGGGAGCGCGATGAACACCCGACTCGGACGTGGACTTGGTGCGCTGATTCCCAGCAACCCCGCTCCCGGTAGCACGACGACACTCGGCAGCAAGTCCAGTTCGATTCCCGGTGCACCGCCGATGAGGGTGGAGCCGGAGTTGGCGGCCGTACCGGGCGCGTCGTTCGCGGAGATCGAGGTCGACAAGATCACCCCGAATCCGAAGCAGCCGCGCACCGTCTTCGACGAGGAGGCGATGGAGGAGCTGGTCCACTCGGTGAAGGAGATCGGCCTGCTGCAGCCGATCGTCGTACGCCGGCTGGAGCAGGACAAGTACGAGCTGGTGATGGGCGAGCGTCGCTGGCGGGCGACCCAGCAGGCCGGCCTCGAGACGATTCCCGCCATCGTGCGCGACACCTCGGACGACGTGATGCTCCGGGACGCGCTGCTGGAGAACCTGCACCGCAGCCAGCTGAACCCGCTCGAAGAGGCGGCCGCCTACCAGCAGATGCTCGACGACTTCGGCTGCACCCAGGAAGTCCTCGCCACCCGCATCGGACGGTCGCGTCCGCAGATCTCCAACACGCTCCGGCTGCTGAAGCTGCCGGCCTCGGTCCAGCGTCGTGTCGCCGCTGGGGTGCTGTCCGCGGGGCATGCGCGGGCGCTCCTCGGCCTGCCGAGCGGTGACGCGATCGAACGCCTCGCCCAGCGCATCGTCGCCGAGGGACTCTCGGTCCGCACGGTCGAAGAGATCGTCGCCCTGGGCGACATGAACTCCGACGACGCGACCCCCACCCAGCGCCGCCGCAACAAGCCGGTCGCCCCACGCCTCGTCGACCTCGCGGACCGTCTGTCCGACCGCTTCGAAACCCGGGTCAAGGTCGACCTCGGCAAGACCAAGGGCAAGATCACCGTCGAGTTCGCCTCCCTGGACGACCTCGAACGCATCGTCACCCTGATGGACCCCAACAAGCAGAACCCCTGACCCAAACTCCGATCTACGGCCTCGAACCCCCAGGTTCGAGGCCGTAGTGCTGCACGTCGGCAGTCACCGGATCACCGGCGACGCCGAGGACCGTGCGGAGCTGTTGCCGTGACGCGATGCCCAGCCAGCTTGGTGAGCCGCCGGCGCAGGTGCCGTTGGTGCAAGCTCGACTGGCCGAACCAGCCAGCCGAGGGTGTTGGTCTGCATCTGCGGATTCCCAGTCGCACCCGGTCCGCCGAGCATCGAGTGCGCCGCACGCAGCTGCCCGCGAGGCTCCTGACGCGACCCCGTCCCGCCCGAGCCACTCGACAGACCAGTTGTGTACGGCAAGCTCCATCCGGCCCCACGTCTGGCCGAGGTGCTCGGTGGTTTCGCTCGAAGTGAGACTCCGCCGCCCTTGCCGATCGCTGTAGGCCAGGAGCCAGCTCAGCCGCAGGATCTTCGTCGGACGTGACCACCAGCTTCTGGCTGTGTCCACGAGCCGGCCTGCGCAGGGAAGCCTGGCGACGGCCCAAGCGTGGATTCGTCCGCTGGGCCGGCCCGGTCAGTTTGGTCGCTCGCAGCAGGAAGGCGAGCCGCGGAGGAGACCACCGCGGCTCTGCGCGCGGTCCGCAGATGTCGCCGGGGTCTCGGCAGTGCGCTCGTCGAAGGTCGATCGCTCTGTCCGCGGGGGGCGCGAGGCGCATCGGTCGGGGTCGGTGTCCGGGTCGGCTGCTCGGTACGTGGGCGAGCGCACCGTGGGGTGCCGGCAGCTGTCGTGTGGGCCGAGCTCGGTTGGCCCGGCCTCCTCGGCAGGGCTGGCTGACTAACGGTCCGGAGAGCGTGGCCACAGCGCGGAGCAGTTGGGTGCGTCGCCGGTTGAGTCGGCGGCCGGGTGTCAGCAGCTGTTCAGTCCGCGGTGGCGATCGCGCCCATCGGGTGAGGTTCAGCTGGAGCTGACTCGATGGCGGCTGGCCGAACGTCCAGCGGTTCGCCCTCACCGGTCATCTCGGCGACGAACCTCGTTCGCGGTGGGCCTGGGGAGTTGGAGGGCCGGGATTCCTCTGTGAGGGGGATTGTGAGCGGGGTGGGTCCTTCGCCGGATATGCGGGAAGTGCTCAGGATCGCGCTGGCAGAGGAATTTGAGGGGGTGCGGTCGGAGGTTGAGCCTGGCCATGGGTGGCGGGATTTGTCGACAAAGAGACTTGGGGACTTGCGGTAGATGTTTCATGTGAAACATCCGGGGTGGGGATCGGTCAGCGCTGGGTCAGTTCGTGGGTGGTTTTGCGCTCGGCGTAGAAGGAGAGGAAGGGGATGGTGCCGGCCAGGGCGGTCAGGACCAGGCGGGTGAAGGACCAGCGGACGCGGCGGAAGAGGTCGAACGTGGCGAGGAGGTAGACCACGTAGAGGAAGCCGTGCATCGGGCCGATGATGTCCATGGCGTCGGGGTTGTCGGCCAGGTACTTCAGCGGCATCGCCACGAAGAGCAGGAGCAGGAGCATCACGCCGACGACGTACGCGATCACGCGGTAGCGGATGAGGGCGCCGCGAACGGCCGGGGTGAGCGGCTGCGGGGTGGCGGAGGTGGCGGGGTCGGCTGGTGAAGTCACGCTGAAACGGTACCGCCTGACTGCACAGGCTCCTCCGCCTGGTCAGTCCGCTGCGCAGACGCAGGGCCCGCGTTCGAGGTCGACGCCGGGTCCCGCGCCGGGTCGGCTACCGAGGTCGACGCCGGATCCGCAACTGGCGCCGCGTCCGCGACAGAGATCGTCGACGGCGAGTCGGAGTCGGGGTCTGGGTCCGGTGTTGGGTCCGGGTCCGAGAGTGGGGCGTCGTCGGAGGAGTCGGGGCGGCGGGCGTCGAGGACCATGCGGGTCCACATCCACAGGGTGAAGGCGGCGAAGATCCACCACTGGAAGGCGTAGGCGACGTTGCGGAGGCCGGCGTGGTCGGTCGGGGGAGCGGGCGCTGGTACGACGGCCGGCGCGGGCTGAGGCGCCGTACCGGAGTCGATGGATGCCTGTACGACGAACGCGTCGTAGATCCGGTAGTCGACCATGTGGACGATCGTCGGGATCCGGAGCGACTGCAGGACTCGGCCGTCGGCGGCGTCGCCGGAGGAGTCCTGGGCCTCCGAGGCGGCGACGGCTCCCGAGAGTTGCACGGGTCCGGAAGGTGCGCGAGCGGCCGGATCCGATTCCGAGGAAACCCAGCCTCGAACGACCATCACCGCGCCGGGGTGAGGAGCGCCGGCGGTGGGCGTGCCAGGCGACGACGAGTCGGCCAGCAAGAGCGGGGTGACGACCCAGAGGCCGTCTTCGGAGCCCTGGCGGCGGTCGGTGATGAAGAGTTGGTCGGACGCCGGGCCCCATGTCCCGCTCACCGTCACGCGTCGGCCCACAGCCTTCGCCGGCAGGCCTTCGTCGATGGAGAACAACGACTGCAGAGCAACGGGTGCGCCCTCGGCCCGCTTGGCCGTCGCGGCCGCGGTCTTGGACTGGTAAACCTCGAGCTGCCACACGCCCATCACCGACATCACCGCGGCGATCGCCAGCGCCAGTACGAGCAACCCGAACCACCGCGGCGTCAGTGCCGTCCGCCAGAAGGACCGCTCAGGCATCAGAACCTCAACGAGCCGCAGCGGCTGCCAGCAGGTCGCGGCACAGCACACCGAGCTCGATCCCAGCGGCCTCCGCGGCCAGCGGCACCAGCGACGTCTCCGTCATACCCGGCGCCACGTTCACTTCCAGGAACCACGGCACACCGGACGCGTCGATGACCAGGTCCGACCGCGACAGGTCGCGCAGCCCCAGCGCCTCGTGCGCGGTCACAGCCGCCTTGGCGCACGCCTCTGCCACGTCGGCAACCACTCGAGCGGGTACGACGAACTGCGTCGCGCCGGCCGTGTACCGCGCCTCGTAGTCGTAGAACCCGGAGTCCGGCCGGATCTCCACAGCCGGCAGCGCCCGCGGTCCGTCGCCGGTGTCAACAACCGTCACCGCGACCTCGGTCCCGTCGATGTACTGCTCGATCAGCGCGACCGGCCCGTAGGCGTAGCAGTTCACCATCGCCGACGGCAGCTCATCCACAGACCGCACGATCGAGGCGCCCAGAGCCGAACCGCCACGAGCCGGCTTCACCACCAGCGGCAACCCGACCTGGCCGACAACCGCCTCCATCAGCGCCGTTGCGCCGAGTTCGCGGAACGTGTCGTGCCCGAGGACGACGGAGGCAGGCGTGTTCAGCCCGGCCGATCCGACCATCGTCGACGCGACCGGCTTGTCGAAGGCGGTCCGGCAGGCTGCCGCGGCGGCGCCGACGTACGGGACGCCGTACAGGTCGAGGACCTGGCGGAGTGCGCCGTCCTCGCCGGTGACGCCGTGCAGGACGGGGAAGACCGCGTCAGGCGGATCGTCGCGGAGGCGTTCGACCAGGTTGGCGTCGACGTCACGCTGCTCGACCTCCACGCCGACGCTGCGCAGGGCGTCGGCGACCCGCCGGCCGGACCGGAGCGAGACGTCCCGCTCGTGTGACAGTCCACCGGCTAGCACCAGCACTCGACCCAGATCACTCATCACAAATATCCCGATCACTCGTGGGCGACTCCGGCTCGGTCCGCCGGTCCCGAGGCCCACTGGAACGGTACCGCTACCGCGTCAGGGACCCCCGGGCGCCCGTAGATCCATTGCGCAACCTTTGCGCAGGACCTGTCAGCTCAGCTCCGGACCGGGAGCGTCGTAGTCGCGTCCCGGACCCGGTGTCAGCGGGCCGAACGTCTGCCGGAGCTCGAGCTCCTCGTTGATCACCGCGGCCAGCCGGCCGACCCCTTCGATGATCCGCGACGGGGTCGGATGACAGTACGACAGCCGCATGCACTGCGAGCCGAAACCGTCCGAGAAGAAGGCGGTCCCGGGCACATAGGCGACCCGCGCGGTCACCGCTCGCGGCAGCATCGCCTTCGCGTCCAGGCCGTCCGGCAGGGTGAGCCAGACATAGAACCCGCCGCCCGGCCTGGTCCAGGTCGTTGCTGCGGGCATCTTTTCGGTGAGGGCCGCGAGCATCGCGTCACGGCGCTCCCGGTACATCTCCCGGAACTGCTTCACCTGCCCGAGCCAGTCGTGCCGGCTCAGGTACGACGAGATCGCCAACTGACTGAACACCGGGGGACACAAGGTCGCCGATTCCTGTGCCAGCACAAGCTTCTCGCGGACGGCGTGCGGCGCCACCGCCCATCCGACGCGGAACCCCGGGGCGAACGTCTTGGAGAACGAACCGAGGTAGATCACGCCCTCGCGATCGTCGGCCCGCAGCGCCCGGTACGGGTCCCCGTCGAACCCGAGCAGACCGTACGGGTTGTCCTCCAGCACCAGCAGATCGGCCCGCTGACAGATCTCCAGCACCCGCCGCCGGCGCTCGTTCGACAGCGAGACACCGGCCGGGTTGTGGAAGTTCGGGATCGTGTAGAAGAACTTGATCCGCTTCCCGGCCGCGCGGACCGCCGCGATCGCCTGCTCCAGCGCCTCCGGTACGACGCCGTCGTCGTCCATCGCCACGTGGACGACCTCGCACTGGTACGCACGGAACACACCCAGCGCACCGACGTACGACGGCGCCTCGCAGATCACCACGTCGCCTGGGTCGCAGAACACCCGGGTGACCAGGTCCACCGCCTGCTGGCTGCCGACCGTGACGACGACGTCGTCCGGGTGGGCGTCGATCCCCTCCAGTCGCATCACGTCGCAGATCTGGTCCCGCAAGGTGGGATCGCCCTGGCCGGAGCCGTACTGCATCGCGGTCGCGCCGCTGTCGATCACCAGGTCGCGGACCGCGCTGCCGACCACGTCCAGCGGCAGGCCGCCGATGTTCGGCATCCCGCCCGCGAGCGAGACCACCTCGGGCCGGCTGGCGACGGCGAACAGGGCCCGGATCTCGGAAGCCGTCATGCCCTTGGTCCGTGCTGCGTACCGATCGACGTAGTTGTCGAGACGGGTCTGCCGGACATCGGGCAGGTCAGCACTCACGAAGCCACTCCAACAGGTGATCGAGGGGGAAGTCACCAGGTTACGACGGACAACCCAAGCGTGCCTGGGCTGTGGAACGGCGCGACCTCTCACTACCATGCCTTATAGGGGCAGGTTCGACCATGCCGTGATCTGGCTGCTGAGACAGCCGGACCGGCAGGGTGCGGCCTGAGAGGTGGATGCGGAAGGCGGATCAGATGAGCGTGGGCAAGGCAGCCGGCTGGACGCTCGGCGGACTGTTGCTGGGCGTGCTGGCCGGGTTCGCGGGCGAGCTGTTCCGGCGGCAACCCGCCGCGAAAGTGCAACAGCGGTACGTCGCCCCGGAGGCGGCCGAGACCCCGGATGCGCGGAAGCCGGCACCGGCGCCCGCCCCGGCGGCGCGATGAGTGAACCGACGACCCCCAGGGCGACGCGCACCGTGATGGAAGTAACAACCCGGCCCAGAGACACAGCCCGCTGATGGCCCGACGGCTCGAACCGCTCACGCTCGCCAATCTCGACGAGCTCCCGGTGCCGTGCCGTCACTGCGTGTTCTGGGAGCTGGACCCGGTCGCCGCCAAGCAGGCCGACCGGACCGGCGACACCGGGCTGGAGAAGGAGGCCTGGCTGTCCCAGTTGCTGCTCGACTGGGGGAGTGCGGGCGTCGTCCTGTACGTCGACGAGGAGCCGGCCGGGTTCGCGGTGTACGCGCCGGCGACGTACCTGCCGCGGATCCAGGCGTTCCCGACCGCGCCGGTCAGTCCGGATGCCGTCGTACTGGCGACCGGGCGGATCCTGCCGCGGTACCTGGGCCTCGGGCTGGGCAAGATCCTCGTCCAGGCGGTCGCCAAGGACGTCCTGAAGCGGGGGTTCCGGGCGGTCGAGGCGTTCGGCGACTCGCGCTGGGACGGGCCGGGGTGCGTCTGGCCGACCGAGTTCCTGCAGGCGGTCGGGTTCGGCGTCGTCCGGGACCATCCGCGGAACCCGCGGCTGCGGCTGGACCTGCGGTCCGCGATCACTTGGCGCAGTGAGATGGAGGCGGCGGTCGAGCGGCTGATGGGCGCGATCCGTCCCGAGCACACCCCACCCGCGCCGGTGACGGTCCGGGACGCCTTGACCCGCACACCGACAGGCTGACGACGATGATGTGGCGCTTCCTCGGCGACGTGATGATGGTCCTGCACGCCGCCTTCCTGCTGTTCTTCGTGATCGGTCCCTTCCTGGCCTGGAAGTGGCCGAAGCTGATCTGGGTGAGTGCCGGCATCGTGGTCTGGAACCTGGCCATCGTGCTGATCGACTACGACTGCCCGCTGACCGGCGCGGAGAAGTACTTCCGCCGCCGGGGCGGCGAGTCGGTCTACGAGGCCGGCTACATCAACCACTACCTCGACGGCACGATCTGGCCGGAGGGTGCGACACCGACCGCGGAGAAGATCGGCTTCGTCCTGGTGATCATCGGGTACGTCGGCTTCTTCGTCTTCCGTCATCGTCGCCGCAAGGCAGCCGCGGCGGCCAAGGTCAGGGGCGATTCAGTGGGAACCCCGGACGTGAGCTGAGCCGTCCGTCCCCATACTGGTAGGCGTGTCCAGTCGTGGAAGCACCCTCACGCCGGTCGACGACTACCTGACCGGTCTGAGTCGCGCACTGCCCGGCCCGCGCCGGCGGAAGGCCGACCTGCTGGCCGAGGCGCGGGACCACCTGGTCGACGCCACCGAGGCCTTCGAGGCCGACGGTCTCGAACGGGACAAAGCCGAGCGTGAAGCCGTCGCCGACTTCGGTGCGCTCGACGACGTCGTACCCGGCTATCGCGCCGAGCTGGCGGTCAGCCAGAGCCGGCGGACCGCGATGCTGCTCTTCCTGGTGCTGATCCTGCAGCCGATCGTCTGGCAGGAGAACGCCTGGAGCTGGAACCAGGATCCGGTCGCCGAGAGTGCCCTGAACGACTTCCTCCAGACCTTGGTCCGGAGCCTGGGTATGGTGACGATCGCCGGTGCGGTGCTGGCCGTGATCGCCGGGGGCGTCGGCATGCGCTACCCGATCGTCCGGGAACACGTCAGTCGCGCCACCTCGTTGTTCGCGCTCGCGAGCTCGGTGGTCATCAGCGCGATCGGGGTCGGTATGGCCGCGACCAGCAGCGGTTCGGCTGCTTTGCTGGACTACGCGATCGTGTCCGGCTTCGTCGTACTGCCGCTCGTCGTCGTGGGTCTTCAGGCCGGCCGCTGCCTACGCCTGGCCCGGGCGTAGTACCCCTTCCACCACAGCCCGGAAGGTCAGCCACTCCTGCTTGCCTGAGGCAAGCATCTTCTGGCCCGCGCTGGTGAGCTGGTAGGTACGGCGTTTCCGCCCGCCGACCGTGCTCCACTCGCTGGCCAGGTAGCCCGCGCGCTCGAGTCGCCGCAGCGCCGGGTACAGCGTCCCGGTCGGCAGGTCCAGTTCGCCGCCGCTGCGCTCCAGCAACGCCTCCATGATCGCGTAGCCGTGCAGCGGCTCGGTCTCGACGACGGCCAGGATCATCGGGTCGAGGTGTCCACGCAGCGCATCCGCCTTCATGTAGCCAGTCTACTCATATCTCTGTTAGTGTCGAGAGGCAACATGTAGCGAATCTACTTATTAGGGAGGCGCAAGCCATGACCGTGGACACTCCAGTACGACGACCGCCCGGAAAGGAGGGTGGACGCGCCGGGCTGCTGCACCGGGTGTCCGGCTGGTCGATGCGGCATGCCGGCGTCGCCGTGCTGCTCTGGATCGCGGCCCTCGTCGCCGTCACCGCGGGCTCGGCCCTGATCGGCGACAACTACCGCAACGACAACTCGCTGCCCGGCACCGACTCCCAGCGGGTGACCGACATCTTCCGCGAGCACCAGCCGCAGGGGGACACCGCGTCGGTCCAGATCGTCCTGCACGCGGACGGCGGTCTCCGGCCGGAGAAGCAGCGGATCGCCTCGATGCTGGCCGTCGTCGGCGACCTCCCGCACGTGGCCGCCGTCGCGGATCCCTTCACCGCTCCCGGCTCACTGTCCCAGGACGGACGTACGGCGTACGCGACGGTCGGGCTGGACACCACCGTCGAGGACATGCCGGTCGAGGACGTCCGGACGATCATCCACCGGGCGCAGGAGTTCGCCGCGCCCGGCGTGCAGGTCGAGGTCGGTGGTGACCTGGCCCGGTCGGCGGCCGAGAGCGAGGGCGGTGCGGCCGAAGGAGCCGGCATCCTCGCCGCGCTGGTGATCCTGGTGTTCCTGTTCGGATCGTTGCTTGCGGCAACTCTTCCGCTGCTGACCGCCGTGTTCGCCGTCGGCAGCACGCTCGGCCTGCTGGTGCTGGCCTCGCATCTGTTCACCGTGCCCGGACTACACCGCGCCGGTGATGATGCTGGTCGGCCTGGGGGTCGGCATCGACTACGCGTTGCTGATCTTCTCCCGCTACCGCCACGAGTTGCTGAAGGACGGCACCGATCGCGCGACCGCGTCGATGGTTGCCCTCGACACCGCCGGCCGGTCGGTCATGTTCGCCGGCTGCACCGTGGTGATCGCGCCTGCTCGGCCTGCTGGCGCTGGGACTTGGTGCGCTGCAAGGTGTCGCGCTCGGAGTCACGCTGACTGTGCTGATGACGATGCTGGCCGCGGTGAGTCTGTTGCCGGCGCTGCTCAGCTTGTTCGGCAAGCGGATCGAGAAGAGTGTCCGCAAGCACGCGGCGAAGAAGCGTCGTACGCCCGGCGACGGCTGGCGGAAGCTGGCGGCCGTGGTGCAGCGGGGGCCGTGGGTGCCGCTGGTGCTCGGGACGATCGCGCTGATCGCGTTGGCGTTGCCGGCGTTGGACATGCGGCTCGGGTTCGCGGACGCGGGAACGGATGACCCGGCCAAGACCAGCCGGAAGGCGTACGACCTGCTGGCGCAGGGATTCGGGCCTGGCTTCAACGGTCCGCTCGTGGTCGTCTCCGAGGGGAACGCGGCCGCGGCGCAGGCACTCGGCCAAACCCTGCAGGCGGATCCGAACATCGCCGCGGTCACGCCGCCGCAGTTGACGCCCGACGGCAAGATCGCCACCGTGCTGGCGTTCCCGAAATCGGCGCCGCAGGACGCGGCCACCAGCGAGCTCGTGGAGCGGCTGCGCGACGACACCTTGCCGGCCCTCGAGTCGCGGACCCAGGCGAACTACCTGGTCGGTGGTGCCACGGCCGCGGCCGACGACTTCGCCTCGGCGGTCGAGCAACCGGCTGCCGATCTTCGTCCTGGTCGTGGTCGGACTGTCCGCACTGCTGCTGATGGCGGTGTTCCGGTCGATCCTGATCCCGTTGAAGGCGGCGGTGCTGAACCTGCTCAGCATCGGGGCCTCGCTCGGTGTCATCACGCTGGTCTTCCAGCAGGGCTGGTTCGGTGCACAGCCCGGTCCGATCGAGGCGTTCGTCCCGGTGATGATCTTCGCGATCGTCTTCGGCCTGTCGATGGACTACGAGGTGTTCCTGGTCTCCCGGATCCATGAGGAATGGCGTCGTACCAAGGATGCCGGTGAAGCCGTCCGGGAAGGGCTGGCGAACACCGGCAGCGTGATCACCGCGGCGGCCGCGATCATGATCGTGGTGTTCGGCGCCTTCCTGCTCAGCCCGGACCGGATGCTGAAGCAGTTCGGCCTCGGCCTGGCCACCGCCGTGCTGCTGGACGCCGTCCTGATCCGGTGCGTCATCGTGCCGGCCGTGATGCGCCTCTTCGGCGACCGCGCCTGGTGGCTGCCGCGCGGCGTCGACCGCATCCTCCCGAACATCGCCCTCGAGAAGGACTAAGGCCGTGGCTGCCGATCCCCCGCCTACTGCGCGGCACTCGGGCAGCCACGGCCTACTCGTAGCGCGAACTCCAGACGCGGGCCTTGTAGATCTGGGCACCGGACAAGGTCCGCGTCGCGGTCGGTACGGCGAAGTCCACCGTGTCGGTGCACCAGGTGGTCCGGCAACCGCTCTTCGGGGTGGTCCGGACCTGCTGGGCGTTCGGCATGCTGCTGACGCTCTTGATCGCCGGCAGGTCGAAGGTCGCGACCACCGTCGCCGTCGACTTGCTCACCCGGTAGACCTTCGACCCGGTGGAGACCCACAGCAGGTCATGGTTCTCCAGGGCGGGCGCGAGGTCGTGACCGCCGCCGGTCGGCAGGGTGATCACCTTCGACTCCTCGATCCGCGGCGCGGCCGGCGTACCGGTGATCTTCAGGGCCGCGAGCTTGCTGCCGCCCAGCACCCACAGCACCCGGCGAGCTGGATCCCACTGGACGCCATGGGCGTCGGGTAGGGCGTAGGTGACCGAGCCGGTCGAGGAGGAACCCTGGGATGCGGTGTAGATGCGAACGAAACCCCCGGTGCTCGCGGCGACCGCGACATTGCCGTCAGGCAGCAGCTCGACGCTGTGCGGGTTGTTCGGTGCTCCGACGTTGACGGCCCACAGTCGCCGACCGCCTGGGTAAGTGATCAGGCCGGCCAGTCCACGGGAGTCCGACACGAGTGCGACGTACGCACCCGCCTTCATCCGCAGTTTCACGTCAGTCGGCAGCCCCCAGGCCGACGTGAGCCCTCTGAACCCGTTGGCGGTCGTCGGGTGCCAGCTCCACTTCTGCGCGGCAGGGTCGTTCCAGTCGGCCACTGCGGGATCCATCAACCGAATCCGCGCCGCGGACGCGGTGTCGTAGTCCTGATCGGTGATCGCCACCAACCGGCCGGTCTCGACCGACGCCTCACCGGACGGCGCGGCCTGCGCCGAACCGGCGGCAGTGAACAGGGTGACGAGCAGTACGGCGAACGTCCGGAACATGAGCCACATCCCCAGGTGGTTTGTCACCACCAAGGGTAGTCAGTCCGTGACTCAGTTACTAGACCGTGAGTTGGCCGAAGCGGAGCATGCCGGTGGCGGCGTCCTGCTCCGGTGGCAGGTAGACGCGCTGGATCGCGACCACGATCGCCTCGGCGACCACGTCGCGGAACGCCGGGTCGGCCAGCCGGGCAGAATCGTGCGGGTTGGTCACGTATCCGATCTCGAGCCGGACCGCGGGCATCTTGGTCCGCCGCAGCAGGTCCCAGGTCTTGGCGTGCGTCCGGCAGTTCAGCAGGTCCGTCCGCGCGACGATCTCGCGCTGCACCAGCCCGGCGAACTGCTCGCCGACGCTGGACGAGGCACCGTGCAGGTCGTTGCCGTAGAAGTACGTCGCGACGCCCTGGGCGTCTGGGTTCATCGACCCGTCGGTGTGCAGCGACACACAGAGGTTGGCGTCCGTCTCGTTCGCGAACGCGGCCCGGGCCAGCTCGTCCGGACCCTGGTCACGCCCACGGGACAGATACGCCCGTACGCCGGTCGCACCCAACCGGCCCTCGATCCGGGCGGCCAGGTCGTACGCGATATCGGACTCGCGCAGGCCGAAGCCTTCCCAGCCGTAGTCGAAACCACCGTGGCCGGGGTCGATCACCACGGTCTTGCCGGACAGTCGCGGACCTGCGGCGCGGACCGCCTCGGAGGCACGCAGAGCGTCCGGTCGGCCGCCGGTCGCCATCGGCCTGATCCGCTGCAGGGCCTTGAAAGTGGACGGTCCGCAGGTGCCGTCGGCCGGCAGGCCCATGTTCCGCTGGAAGTCGGTCACCGCGCGCTGGGTGTCCGGGCCGAAGATGCCGTCGATCCTGGCCACCGCGAAGCCGAGCTCCTGCAGTTTCGCCTGCAGCGCCAGGACGTCGTCACCGGTCAGCGGGTGCGAGACGACGTACGTCAGCAGCCGGTCGCCCAGCCGCCAACGCGCGTCGTCGATCGCCCGGTACGTCTGCGGGCCGACGATCCCGTCGATCATCAGCCCGCGTTGCTGCTGGAAGCCCCGGACAGCGTGCGCGGTCGCCTCGTCGTAGAGGTCGTGACCGCCGGCCAGCAGGCCGAGCCGCTGGAGCTTGCCGATGATCTCGGCGACTGCCTCACCGGTGTCGCCGATCCGGTACACGCCGTGCGGACCGCTGAGCGGGGTGCCAGCCATCAAACTGCTCCTTGCCGTGTGGCGGACGGGTGGTCCAGACCTCGTCGGTCAGGAGGTGAAGTCAGCCAGCTCCTTCAGCAGCGCCGCCTTCGGCTTCGCGCCGACGATGGACTTGGCCAGTTCACCGTTCACGTAGACGTTGATGGTAGGGATACCCGTAACGCGGTAGTTGCTCGGGGTGACCGGGTTCTCGTCCACGTTCATCTTCAGGAAGGTGAGCTTCTCGCCGTGGTCCTGGTCCAGCTCCTCGAGGATCGGGGAGACCTGGCGGCACGGCCCGCACCACTCGGCCCAGAAGTCCACCAGCACCGGCTTGTCGCTCTTCAGCACGGTCTGGTCGAACTCGGCGTCGGTGACGGCCTTCATCTTCTCGCCCACGGGCGTATCTCCTTCAGTGGTTGTCAGGTTCAGACGGTGACAGGCTCGGTGGCCGCAGCGGCGGCCGCGGTCGCCTCGTGCTCGAGGGTGGCCAGGAAGCGCTCGGCGTCCAGGGCGGCCGCACAACCGGTGCCGGCGGCGGTGATCGCCTGCCGGTAGGTGTGGTCCACCAGGTCGCCGGCGGCGAAGACGCCGGGCAGGTTGGTCTCGGTGCTGCCCTCGCGGACCAGGACGTAGCCCTCCTCGTCCAGGCGCACCTGACCCTTGATCAGCTCCGACCGCGGGTCGTGCCCGATCGCGATGAACAGGCCGGTCACCGGCAGCTCCCGGGTCTCACCGGTCACGGTGTCCCGCAGGACGATGCCGGTCAGCTTGTCCTGGCCCTGGATCTCGGCGACCTCGGAGTTCCAGGCGAACTCGATCTTGTCGTTCGCGAAGGCGCGGTCGGCCATGATCTTCGAGGCGCGCAGCTCCTCGCGCCGGTGCACCAGGGTGACCTTCTTCGCGAACCGGGTCAGGAAGGTGGCCTCCTCGACGGCCGAGTCACCGCCGCCGACGACCGCGATCTCCTGCTCCCGGAAGAAGAAGCCGTCACAGGTCGCACACCAGGACACGCCGTGGCCGGACATCCGGTCCTCGTCCGGCAGACCGAGCTTGCGGTAGCCGGAACCCATCGCCAGGATCACGGTCTTGGCGCGGTGCTCGGTGCCGGCGGAGTCGGTGACCGTCTTGATCTCACCGGTCAGGTCCACCGCGATGATGTCGTCCGGCACCAGCTCGGCGCCGAAGCGCTCGGCCTGGGTGCGCATCTCGTCCATCAGCGCCGGGCCCATGATGCCCTCGGAGAAACCGGGGAAGTTCTCCACCTCGGTGGTGGTCATCAGCGCACCACCCGCGGTGACAGAGCCCTCGAACACCAGCGGCTCGAGCCGGGCGCGCGCGGCGTACACGGCAGCGGTGTAACCGGCCGGGCCGGAGCCGACGATGATGACGTTGCGGACTCCTGCGTCGCTCATAAAGGCGTTCCTCGTGTCGTCGAGTTGTGGTACGTCGTACTCAACGGATCCTAGAGGCCGACCATTCCCACGGTACCCACCGCCGGGCCGGGACGATGCACGGGCGTCTCAGCGGTTGCGGAGGGTGATATTGGTGTCGTAGAACGGGGACGCCGCGCCACCGTCGCTACACCCGGTGACCGCGAAAATCTGGATGTCCCGGGGCGAACCGCCCTGCAGTCCGATCAGCAGCGCACGCTTGCCGTCGACCCTGGCCGGCTGCACCAGCCGGACCTGCGGATTCGGCCGACCGGAGGCGAACACCCGGGCACAGGCCTTCTCCGCGTCGGAGCCGTTCAGCAACGGTCCGTTGGTGCTCTCGAGCCACTGCTGCGAGTCAGGGCCGACGTCCTTGGTGGTCAGCGACGGGATGCCGCTCGGCAGGACGGACGGGCCGATCCCGGCCGAGCTGTCGGCGGCCTGGTCCTTGGTGACGATGACCACACCGACGCCGATCCCCGCGATCACCACGACCGCCGCGGCCGCGCTGAGCAGCTTCGGCAGGTGCCGATGCGGTTCCTCGCGGATCTGGACCAGTGAGTGCACACCGACGGTGGACGAACGCAGCACGGACTCCGACACGATGACCTGGTCGAGGTGCTCGGCGATGTCGGCCGGCATCGGGATGTCCTCCCGGCCCTCCTCGGCCAGGTCCGCGGACAATTGCGTGAGCGCGTCGTACGTCTGCTGACACTCGGGGCACGCCTTCACGTGTTCACGAGCGCGATGCGCCTCCGGGGCGGGCAGCAGGTTCTCGATCAGGTCGGCGATCGTGTCCGTGTCCAGGTGCTCGAGGTGCTCACTGGTCGGCAGACCGGAATCGGTCATCGGGGACTCGCCCCCTCGAAGGAGGTGCCCGGGATCGGGCGCAGAGTGGTCATCGGAGTACTCCGGGTCGAGGCATGAAGGTCAGGTCGCAGGTAGGCGACTTCGCTTCGACGGGGTACCCACTCATTCGGTTCCCACCGCTTCGGCA
This sequence comes from uncultured Actinomycetota bacterium, assembly GCA_963748245.1. GTDB lineage: Bacteria > Actinomycetota > Actinomycetes > Propionibacteriales > Kribbellaceae > Kribbella. The sequence continues at coordinate 937,820 of CAVVIA010000002.1, forward strand.
GCGGTTTTCGCCGGTACTTCGGCCTCCTCGGAACCACCCCGGGTGGTCTGCCAATGTCGCAGCAGGGGCAGCAGCCGGGCCCGGCCACGGGCGCAGCGGCTCTTCACCGTACCCGGTGCGCAGCCCAGGATGGCGGCCGCTTCCTCGATCGAGTAGCCCTCCATGTCGACCAGGACGAGGGCGCTGCGCTGGTCCGCGTTGATCTGCTTCAACGCGTTCAGCACGTCCAGCCGGCGCTCGCGGACCTCGGCCGGGTCGTCCTCGGACGGGCCGGCCAGCTCGGCGGCGCGGTCCTCGTCCTCCGGCAGCGGGTCGGCGGCGCGGACCTGGCGGCGGCGGATCCGGTCCAGGCAGGCGTTCACCACGATCCGGTGCAGCCAGGTGGTCACCTTGGCGTCGCCGCGGAACGAGTCGGCCCGGCGGAACGCCGAGATGAACGCCTCCTGCAGCGCGTCGGCCGCCTCCTCCGGCTCACCCAGGGTGCGGATCGCGACCGCCCACATCCGGTCCCGGTGCCGCCGGACCAGGATCCCGAACGTGTCCGGGTTGCCGGCCACGTGCAGCCGGAGCAGCTCGTGGTCGTCCATCTGGTCGTAGCTCACCGGCCCAGCATGCTCCGCCGACTGCGCAACGGGGTCAGCCGCGCCGATCCGAGTGATATCCGACGAGGTCATTTCTGGATCGTGACCTCCGAGATCTCGCCCCGGTACTTGCTGCTGTCCTTCTCCTTCGGCAGCTCGGTCAGCCAGACCAGGACGTACTGCGTCTGGGCCGGCTGCGACGGCGTCAGATTCGTCGTACCTTCGGGTACGCCCTCCTGCTCCGCGACCGGAGTCCAGCCGCTCACAGCCCCGGGCGACTTGCTCGTGTCGCCCTTCGGGATCAGTACCTGCAGGCTGCTGCCGTCACCCTTGAGCGTGACCGACACCTTCGACACCGACGTCGGGGCACCCAGGTTGTAGATGATGCCGACGCCCGGCTTCTGGCCGCCGAGGTTCGCCCGGCTGTACGACTGCGTCGTCCAGCCCGTACTCGCCTTGCCGTCGTAGGTGTTGCCCACGTCCTCCGGGTGCTCGCTCCCGCTGCCCTCCGGCTTCGGGTCGAAGTCCTTGGCGCTGACGATCTTGGCCGCTCCGCCGGTGGCCGACGGCGGACCACTGCTCTGGGGCGCCGTGGTGGTCCCGCCGTTGTCCGTGCCGGTGCTGTCGTCGTTGTTCAGACCGCCCTTGAGCAGGAACTGGGCCATCGCGATCACCGACAGCAGGGCCAGGACGGCGAGCAGGATCAGGATCCGGCCGCCCCACGAGCCCGTCGGCTTGGGCTCGTCGTTCCGGCGCCGGTGGCCGTTGCCGTTCGGCGGCGGCGGCGGCTGGCGGCGGGCCGGCGGACGGGTCTCGGCCGGAGCGGAGTACGCCGAGTGCGGCTCCTGCCCGTTGGACTGGTACGCCGGGGGCGTCGGGTCGAGCGCGGGCGCAGTCGGCGGGACGACCTGGGTGGCGTCGTCGATACTGCCGTTCTGCCGGGCGATCGCGACGGTCTCGTCCATCTGGTTCGGCGGCTCATGTGAGCTGCCGACGACTCCGGACAGGGCGGCGGACAGGCCGGCCGCGCTGGTGATCGGCGGTGCGTGGTGCCGCGGCGGGTTGCTCAGCAGCCGGTCGCTGATGTCGTCCAGCGAGCGGGGAACGCCGGCGCGCACCTGGCGCGGGCTCAGGAGCCGGCCGTGCTCCACCGGAGCAGGCTGCAGACCCCACGCCGGCGCAGGGCCCGGCCACCGGCCGGTCAGAGAGGCGTAGAGCAGCTCACCGAGCGCATGGACGTCGTGCTCGGGCGAACCCGGGCCGGTCGAGCGCAGCGCCGCCTCGGTGGCGAGACCGACGACCTTGATCGCTCCGGCGTCCGTGACCACGACGGTGGCCGGGCTGATGGAACCGTGGGCGTGGCCGGTGCGGTGCAGGTTCTCCAGCGCCTCGGACACCTCGCGGGCCAGCCAGCCGGCCTGCTGACCGGTGAGCGGTCCGCTGCCGAGCATCCGCTCGAGCGGGCGGCCGCCGGCCCACTCGCGGACGCAGTAGGTGACGCCGTCGTGCATGTCGCAGTCGAGCACTCGGAGGAAGCGGGGGTCGGCCGCCGCGGCGGCGCGCCGGGCGGCGTCGAACAGCAGGTTCGTCCGCGGGTCGCCGACCGGCAGGACATCCACGACGACGGCCCGGCTCAGGACCTCGTCCACTGCTCGCCACACCCGCGCACCGTCGATCTCCGCGAGTAACTCGGCGATCCGGTAGCGGCCGGCAAGCAGGGCACCAGGACTGACGGTCTGGTTCGACACGGTGTCTCTCGCCCTCCTCGATGCACTGGTCGGCCTGCGTCTGGCGCTCCGGACCCGGTCGGCGGGGGCCCGGTGCGATCAGCCGGCGGCCCGATCGCAGCCCCCATGCTAGTGCCCTGTCAGCATCTACAGATCTGCACGAGTGCACAAGCCGATCGGTTCAGCGGCGACCGGGGAGCTTCGATGTGACCATCGACACCACGTCGTTGACCTCGTGGATGCGGAGTACCCTCGCGATCCCGGCGTACACGGGCAGCATCACGACCGCCGCGACCGCGAGCTGGAGGACGGCTCCCAGCGGTCCGGACCAGTCGACGGCGAGGTCAAGCAACCAGAGCGCACCCCGGCCGGCAGCGACCGCGAACACCGCGGCGATCACCATCGCGAGCAGCGGCAGCCCGATCCCCGCACCGTGCACGCGGGGGACCTTGCGCCGGAGGACCGAGCGGGACAGCAGTACGGCGACCAGGTACGCCAGCGAGTACGCCGCACCCAGCATCACACCGCTGAACCGCAGGTCCTCCGCGTCCAGCACGACCCGGACCCCGATCACGGCGGCCGCGATGTTGGTCGCCGCGATCACACACTGCAGGAAGAACGGCGTACGGGTGTCCTCGAACGCGTAGAACGTGCGCAGCTGGAAGTACTGCACGGTGAACGGCACGATGCCCAGCGCCAGCGTCATCAGCGTGTACGACATCAGCGTCAGGTTGTCCTTGCCGGAGCCGTAGCCGGCGATCACCGTGACGATCGGATAGGCGAACGCGATCATCGCGGCCGCGGCCGGTACGACGACCGCGAGCGTCTGCCGGATCGACCGGGCCGCCAGCCGGCCCACCTCGGTCACGTCATCGTCGGCCGCGAGGGCCGACATCTGCGGGAGCGCGGCGGTAGCGAGCGACACGGTGACGATGCCGTGCGGCACCAGGATGATCAGCATCGCCGTGCTGTAGGCGAACAGACCGGCCTTCGCGCCCGGGTCGCCCGAGGCACTACCGGCGATGGCCAGCCGCGTGACGACCACCAGGGTCACCTGGTTCACCGCCACGAACAGCACGGTCCAGATACCCAGCCGGGCGGTGTGACCCAGCCCGGTGCCGCGCAGACCGAACTTCGGCCGGTACAGGTGCCCGCTCGCCCTCAGATAGGGCAGCAGCACCAGCAGCTGTACGGCGATGCCGGCGGTGTGCCCGAGTCCGAGCAGCAGCTCCTCGCCATGGCTGTAGGTGGCCGGCGGGTCGCCGGTGCGGTAGATCAGCAGGAACACCACGATCGACGCGCAGGCGACGAGGTTGTTCGCGATCGGCGCCCACATCATCGGGCCGAACCGGCGCCGCGCGTTCAGCACCTGGCCGACCAGCACGAACGCGCCGTAGAAGAAGATCTGCGGCAGGCAGAGCTGGACGAACATCACCATCGACGCCCGCTCGGGGGCCCGCGCCGGTTCCTTCAGCTCCTCCGGCAGGTACAACCCGGCGATCTGCGGCGCCAGCAGCACGCAGCCGACCGTGACCACGGCGAGTACGACGAAGCCGAAGGTCAGCAGCCGGTTGGTGAAGTCCTGGCCGCCGTCGTCGTGGTTCTTGATCGCCCGGACCAGCTGCGGCACCAGCACGGTGTTGAACACACCGCCGGCCAGCAGGATGTAGAGACTGTTCGGGATGGTGTTCGCGGCGGTGAAGATGTCGCCGCGCAGCGCGGTACCGATGGCGGCCGCGAGCAGGGCGATCCGGACGAATCCGAGCAGGCGGGACAGCACCGTTCCGGCTGCCATCACCGCCGCGGATCGCAGGGTGCGGTCAGCCATCCTTCGAACCGACTCCTTCTTTCAGGGACGCGTCCACCGGCGCCTCGGGGACGGAGTCCGGTCCGTCGACCACCGCCGAGTTCACGGGGCCGGTGCCGGGCTCGGGCTCGGGGTCGAGCGGTGCGGGGTGCAGCGGATCGGCGGCCGGCTCGGTGGCGGGCCCGGCCGGTGCCGGGTTGCGCCGCTCGGTCCGGATCCGCCGGTAGATCCGGACGAACGACGTACCGAACAGCAGCGCGCAGGCCGCGCCGACCAGGATCCAGCCGACGCTGCCGTACTGCGCGGCCTCGATGACCAACTCCTGGGACTGCCCGACCGGGCGGCCGGAGGCGGTGATCACCTGGGCGTTCGCCCGGATCAGACCGTTCTGTTCGGCACTCGCCTCGATCAGGAACGTCGCCTTGCCGCGCGGCGGCAGCACCTTCGTCTGCAGCGCCTTGATCCGCAGGTCGGTCCGGTTCGCCGGGGTCACCGCGATGCCGACCCGGATCGACTGGTTCAGCTCGTTCGAAACGGTCAGCGGGAAGGTGCCCTTGCTGCCGGCCAGGTTCACCTTGATCTCTCGCCGCCGGCCCTGCTCGTCGGCCGAGTTGACCAGCTTGACCTTGCCCAGCTGCTGGTTCACCGAGCCGGTCTCGATCGCGGTGAAGTACCGCGCCTCGTCGGCGTACCCGCGCCAGCCGTTGGACGCGGAGCGCAGCAGCGCGCGCTCGATGTTCTCGTCCACGTTCTCCTGCACGGTCAGGAGGTTGCGGTAGGTCTGGGTGGCGTCGTTGAGTCGCTTGACGGCGTCGACCTGTCCGCTGGTCAGCGCCGGGTTCGAGCGCGGGGCGTTGGATGCCTTGGTGGTCAGCGGCTGCCTCGTCGCGGCGACGATCTGATTGACGTCGGTGGGGGTGATCCACGGCAGCGCCAGGTCGCCGGCGATGGCCGCGGTAGCAAGCCCTTCGACGTCCCAGCCCCGTGGCGGCAAGGCGACCACTGAGATGGGCGTCGTCCCGCCGGTGGCCAGCAGCGCGGTCTCGGCGGCGAACCGCTGCCGGACCTGGAGCGGGTTCTCGGCGGTGCCCGGGTCCGGGCCGCCGGTGGTGAGGGCCGAGTTCGCGATGACGGTGCGGACCGTTGTCTTCGGTCCCTCCGGGGTGAGCACGTTGTAAACCGGCGACGGGTTCAGGGTCGGCCGCTCGGCGGTGACCCACGACGCGCTGTTGACCAGGTTCAGGTCCGTGGGCCTCGAACCGCGGAAGCCGGACGAGGCAGCGGCGAGGTAGCGACTCCGGGCCGAGCCGTTCTCCAGCCACAGCCCGTTGGTGAAAGCGGGCGCGACGGTGGCACCGGGCGCCAGGATGTACTCCTCGCTGGCGGCCCGGGCGTCACCGACGATCTTGCTCACCGGGTCCTTGCTCAGCGGGTCGCTGGCGTCGATCAGACTGGCCACGTCCGGATCGCCGTACGGGAGCAGGACGACCTGGTTGCCCCGGATCCGGCTGTCCTCGAACTCCTTCAGCCAGGCGGCGACGACCTTCTGCCCGGTGCCCGGCGTGGTCTGGCCGCCGTCACCGACGACGACGTACCCGTCCATGATCCGGCGGGCCTCGTCGAGCATCGCGGGATCGACCAGCCAGGTGACCTTGCGGGTCTGGCCGAGCGCGAGCAGCCGGCCGAGCGGCCCGTTCGGCGCCATCGACTGGGCCAGTGAGTCGTTCGCGAAGTTCTGCCCGCCGAGCTGGGTCGGCCGGTGCCGCAACGGGACGACGAGGGCGGTGTTCACCTTGCGGGTCAGCGGCTCGGTGCCGATCACCGGCATCAGGGTGCGGGCCCGGCCGGCGGTGACCCGATCCTTGCTGTCCTCCCTGGGCTGGCCGCGGAACACGACACCGACCACGTACGCGCCGGTGTTGTCCTTGATCTGCCACTCGTTCCACGGCACGGTCAGGGTGAACTGCACCGAGGCCTTCGGAGCCAGCGGTGCGCCGAACTGCTGGAACGTGCCGGACTCGAAGGTGGTCAGTCCGACGCAGCTGTCCCGCTCGCTCATCGGCACGTCCTGCTCGGGGGACACAGCGGCGATGTTGGCGTTGGTGGTGAGACGCTTGCGATCGATACACGCCAGCGCCTGCGGGTCACGGAACGTGGTGTCACTGGTGTTCGTGACCCGGCCGGTGATCCGCACCGAGTCACCCGGCTTCGGCGCGACCGGGCCGAAGGAGTCGATGGTGACGTCGACGACGTCGTCCTCCACCGGTGCCGCGGACGAGGCCGCCGTCCCGAGAACCGCTGCCGACGCAGCGACCAGCAGGCCCGCAACCGCCGCAGCGGAGAGCCTCAGTCGCCGTCTCAACACGCCGTCACCGTAACCTAGTTTCCCGTGTCACCTTTCGCCGACCAGTCAGCCTCCGCCGGATCGTTGTCCGCCGTCCAGCGGCGCGCGGTCCAGACTCTGCTGCAGATCGCACCGGTGGTCGACGAGCTCGGAGCCCGGTTCGCCGACGCCGGGCACGAGATCGCCCTGGTCGGGGGTCCCGTCCGGGACATTCTCCTCGGCCGGGGGAGCAAGGACCTGGACTTCGCCACCTCCGCGCACCCCGACGTGGTCGAGCGGTTACTGCAGGGCTGGGCCAACCACATCTGGGACATCGGTAAAGCCTTCGGCACGATCGGTTGTCGCAAGGGCGACTGGGTCCTGGAAATCACGACCTACAGGTCGGAGTCCTACGATCCCACGTCACGCAAGCCCGAGGTCTCGTACGGCGACACCCTCGAGGGCGATCTGTCCCGGCGCGACTTCGCCATGAACGCGATGGCGGTCCGGTTGCCGTCGCGCACCTTCGTCGACCCGTACGGCGGGATCGAGGACGTCGCCCACCGGACGATCCGGACGCCGGGCACGCCGGAGGACTCGTTCTCCGACGACCCGCTGCGGATGATGCGGGCGGCCCGGTTCGCCGCGCAGCTCGGGTTCACCCCGGACCCCGCGGTGGTGGCCGCGATGAAGGCGATGGCCGAGCGGATCACGATCGTGTCCGCCGAGCGGGTCCGCGACGAGCTGGTCAAGCTGATCTGCTCCGACCACCCGCGGATCGGCCTGGACCTGCTGGTGAGCACCGGGCTGGCCAAGCACGTGCTGCCCGAACTGCCCGCGCTCAGGCTTCAGAAGGACGAGCACCACCAGCACAAGGACGTCTACCAGCACTCGCTCACCGTGCTCGACCAGGCGATCGACCTCGAGTCCCGGCTGTCCGTCCCCACGCCGGACTTCATCTCCCGGTTCGCCGCGCTGATCCACGACATCGGCAAGCCGAAGACCCGTCGCTTCGAGGACGGCGGCAAGGTGACGTTCCACCACCACGACGTGGTCGGCGCGAAGCTGGCCCGGAAGCGGATGAAGGCACTCCGGTTCAGTAACGAGCAGATCGAGCAGGTCGGCACACTGGTCGAACTGCATCTGCGCTTCCACGGCTACGGCACCGGCGAGTGGACCGATTCCGCCGTACGGCGCTATGTCCGCGACGCCGGCGATCAGCTCGAGCGCCTGCACGTGCTGACCCGGGCCGACTGCACCACCCGGAACAAGCGCAAGGCGGACGCGCTCCGGGCCGCGTACGACGACCTCGAGGCCAGGATCGAGCGGCTGCGGGAGCAGGAGGAACTCGATGCCCTCCGCCCCGATCTGGACGGCAACCAGATCATGCGGATCCTCGGCATCCCGCCGGGTCGCGAGGTGGGTCAGGCGTACAAGTTCCTGATGGAGCTCCGGCTGGACCAGGGGCCGTTGGGTGAGGACCGGGCCCGCGAGGAACTCCTCCGCTGGTGGTCCCAGCGCGCCTAGATCTCCTGCGCCGGCACGCCTTTGTAGGCCTTGCTGATCACGTCGGCCGACGGCGGGTGCTCGTCGTACCGCGTGGTGCCGCCGGCGGTGGTGATCGCCGCGACCGGGAGCGCGGGGTCGATCGAGTTGGTCAGGTAGGCGGCGTCGTACGTCGGCAGGTCGGTCAGTGCGACGGCGGTTGTCGTGTAGGTGTCGAGACCGCGCTGGAGGGTTTGTTGCCGGATGCCCGGAAGGACCGGGGCGGACGGGAACACGATGCTGGTGCCGCGGGCGAAGCAGATGTTCCAGATGGACGCTTCGGAGATCTCGCCGGCGGCGGTGTGGAAGAGGGCGTCGTCGTACCCCTCCCGCTCGGCCAGGTGGCCGTAGTACACGAGGTCGAAGGTGCCGGTGTGCTTGAGGTGCGGCAGGCCGCGCTCGTGCTGGAAGGCGAGCAGGTTCAGGGGCCGTACGCCGGGTTCGATCGGTGGGCTGACGCGGATGAGCAGATCGGGCTCGGCGTTGCCGGAGGCGAACGCGTTCACTCGGATCGAGAGGTCGCCGGAGCCGGCGTGGTCGAGGGCGGCGCGGAGTTCGGCGCGGACGCGGTCGGCGGAGACGCCTTGACCGAAGACCTCGCGAGAGCTGCGGTCGAGGCGGTCGAAGTGCAGGTCGAGACCGTCGACCCGGCCGTCGCGGACCTGCAACGAGGTGAAGTGCCCGTAGCTCATTGCTCTGAGCAACCCGGGGTCGACGGTGTCCAGCGGTACGCCGTTCAGCAGCAGTGACTCGTTCACCGCCCTAGTCTGACCTGCTCTACGCTCGCGCTGTGGACGTCTTGAGCATCATCGGGTGGGGCGGCTCCGCGCTGGTCGTGCTGTCGCTGCTGCAGACCCGCATCCTGCGACTGCGCGTGCTGAACCTGGTCGGTTGCGTGATCCTGGTCGGCTTCAACCTGGCCATCGGGGTCTGGCCGATGGTCGGGATGAACGCCGTCCTGGCCGTCATCAACGTGGTCCATCTCTGGCGGCTGCTCCGGCACCGGCACGACCAGGCGGAGTACGAAGTGCTCGAGGTCAACGGCGACGACGCGTACCTCGGCCATGTGCTGGCATCACACGACAACGACATCAGCCGCTTCAACCCCGGCTTCACCGCGACCGACAGCCCGTACGCCTTCCTGGTCCAGCACGGCGACCGCACCGTCGGTGTCGTCCTGGCCCACGACGCCGGCGACGGCCGGGCCCAGATCGACCTCGACTACGTCCTGCCCAAGTACCGGGACTTCACCCCCGGCGAGTTCGTCTACCGCCGCAGCGACGTCTTCACCGGCCACGGCTTCCACCAGGTCCTCGCCCCACCCCGAATGCGCGAGTCCACGCCGTACCTCACCAAACTCGGCTTCCACCGCTCCGGCAACGACCTGGTCCTCGACCTCCCGCAAGGCTGAAGATACAAGTTTGAGAAGCACGCTTATAATAAGTACAGTTATCAAACATGCGGAAGCCTGAGCGAATCTTCGCGCGCGACGAGGAATGGGGTCACTTGGTCCGGTTCGCGAGCCGGACCACGGACCAGCCTCGGTTGGGGGTCGTCAGTGGTCGGCGGCGACAGGGCAAGACGTATCTGGTGCAGGCGTTGGCCGAACAGGCCGGCGGAATGTACTTCGGCGCGACCGAGGCGACCGAGACCGAATCGCTCGCACTGTTCGCCGCGGCGGTAGGGACACACGTCGGCTCGCCGTCGCCGCCTCGCTTCGACACCTGGGACGACGCGATCCGATTTCTGTTCTCGCTCGATCCGTCAACCGGTCCCTTCGTGATCGACGAGTTCCCATACCTGAGTAAGGTCTCGCCCGCGCTGCCGTCGATTCTGCAGCGGGAGATCGATCAAGCCGCTTCCGTCGGTCGGCGCACCAGCCTGCTCCTGTGCGGATCGGCCATGTCGGTGATGGGCGGGTTGTTGTCGGGCAGTGCCCCGCTACGCGGCCGGGCGAGCCTGGAGATGGTCGTCCGCCCGTTCGACTATCGACTCGCCGCCAGGTTCTGGGAGCTGGTGGATCCACGGCTGGCCGTGCTTGTCCACGCGGTGGCCGGCGGCACTCCGGCGTACCGGCGCTTCGTCGACGACGACATCCCCAGCTCCGTCGACACCTTCGACGAGTGGGCCCTGCGAACTGTGCTGAGTCCGGTCAATCCGCTCTTTCGTGAGGCGCGGTACCTGCTCGAGGAGGAGATGGAGGTCCGGGACAGCGCCCTGTACCACTCCGTGCTCGCGGCGGTTGCTGCAGGCAACAGTACGAGAGGCGGCATCGCGAACTATGTGGGCCGGAAGTCGACCGACATCGGTCACCACCTCGCGGTGCTCGAGGACAGTGGCCTGCTCCGACGCCAGCAGGATGTCTTCCGCTCCCGCCGCTCGATCTATCAGGTGGCCGAACCGTTGGTCGTGTTCTATCAAGTGGTGATGCGGCCGCAATGGGGCCTGCTGGAAAGCGGTCGGGCACAGAATGTGTGGGAGGCCGCTCGAGCGCGGTTCTCGTCCCAGGTCGTCGGACCGCACTTCGAGCAACTCTGCCGGGACTTCGCTCTTGCGGCACCGGCGGGTCTCTTCACCGAGCTACCCGGGCAGATCGGAGCCGGGGTGGTGCCGGATCACAGTCGGCGCAGCCAGATCGAGGTCGACGTCGTGGTGCTCGCGCCGACGGTTCCTGGGCAGCGGCGCAAGATCTTGTCCTTGGGTGAGGTGAAGTGGGGTGACGTGATGGGCCGACGCCATGTCGATCGGCTGGAGCGTGCGCGGCAGTTGCTGTCGCGGGACTACGACACCTCGGAGACGATCCTGGCCTGCTACAGCGGGGCCGGCTTCGAGCCGGATCTCGATCCGACCATCCTCACCGTCGGTCTCGACGACCTGTACCGGTGACCCCCTGGACCAGATCCTTGGCGAAGCACAGGGAGGCTGGTTCGTTTTCGAAGGGCGGGTACGGCGGGGTGGGGAGGTAGCCGTGGTTCGTGTAGAGGGCGATGGCCTCGACCTGGCGGGTGCCGGTCTCGAGGCGGAGGCGGGTCAGGCCGGTGGCGCGGGCCTGGGACTCGACCGCGGTCAGGAGGATCCGGGACAGACCCCAGCCGCGTGACGACGGGTCGACGTACATGCGCTTGATCTCGCCGACGCCGGGCGAGACGGGTTGCAGGCCGACGCAGCCGGCCGGGGTGCCCTCGACGAGGAGCAGGGTGAACGAGATGTCCGGGTGCAGGGCGACCAGCGGCTGGTCCTCGCCGTACATCGCGCCGAGCTCGGCCTGTTGTGCGGTGGTCAGCGCCACCACGGCGGGGTCGGTGCCGGGAACCGCGCGCAGTTCCACTCCCTCGATCAGCTCCAGCGTCATGCTTCCAGACGGTAGCAATCTGGCATGACGCTCCTGTTTCGACTTTCTCTCCGGCCCGTCGGCCGACAGTGAGGCGACCCAACGCAACCAATTGGTCGCGCTGAGCTCTTCCACTGTTCATGAATTTCTTTCACTATTCGGACCATGACCCTGACTCGGAGGACTGTCCTAGGCACTCTCGGAGCCGTCGGTGCGGCGGCCGCCGTGCCGATCCAGGCCCACGCCGGCACGCCGGTACTGCGCCGGGCCGCCGACGCGTCGGCCACGCTCGTCACCGGCGCGACGTTCCCGGAAGGGATCATGGCCGGCGTACCGCGGACCGACGGCGCCACGCTGTGGACCCGGGTGCCCCGTGGCGTCTTCGAGGGCGACGCGGAGCTGGCCGTCGTCGTCTCCAAGAACCGCGACCTGAGCAGTCCGGTGATTGTCGAGACGGTGATCGCCGAGAAGCAATGGGACGGCTGCGTCCACTTCCAGGCGGCCGGGCTGGCGCCGGGAGCGGAGTACTTCTACCAGTTCCGCGGCAAGGACACCGCCTCACCGGTCGGCCGATTCCAGACCCTGCGTCCGGCGGACTCGAACGAGCCGGTCCGGATCGGCTTCTTCACCTGCCAGGGCTTCACCGAGGGGTACTACGCCACCCACCGGCACCTCGCGCAGGAGGAACTCGATCTGGTCGTGTGCCTCGGCGACTACGTGTACGAGGCGACCGTGCCCGGCGTCCGCGGGATCGACCTGAACCTCTATCCGCAGATCCTGCCGACGATGCGTGCGAAGTACACCTTCTACCGCGGCGACGCCGACCTCCGGGCGATGCACGCGCAGCACGCGTTCCTACCGTTGTGGGACGACCACGAGTTCCGCAACAACTACAGCAAGGACAACTGGACGCTGCCGGAGCTGTTCTTCAAGGAGAAGCGCAGTGAGGCCTGGCACACATGGTTCGAGCGGATGCCGGTGCCGCGGTACGCCGGTGACCTGACCCGGACGTACCGGTCGCTCCGGCTCGGACGGACCGTCGAGTTGTTTGCCATCGACAACCGTCAGTACAAGGACGACCAGCCGTGTGACGACGGCGGCAGCATCGTCTGCGCGGCCGCCGACGTCCCCGGCCGGAGCATGCTCGGCCCGGCGCAGAAGACCTGGCTGGAGGACGGCCTGCGCGGCTCGGGCGCCCGCTGGAAGGTGCTCGCCAACCCGAACATGATGATGGGCATGGTCACCGGAGCCGCCGGTGAGCGCGCCTTCATGGACACCTGGGACGGGTACGGCGCCGAGCGGACCGACCTGCTGTCGCTCGCGGCCGACCGGGTTTCCGACCTGGTCGTCGTCACCGGCGACGACCACGACACGTTCGCGGGCGAACTGTGGAACACCGGCTTCGCCCCGGGCAGCCCCGGCAACCCGGCGGGCACCAGACGATCCGGCGTGGAGTTCGTCGTACCGTCCGTCTCGTCCACCAACACCGGCGATCTCAAGGGGACGGCCGGTGCTCGGACCGAGGAGCAGAAGCGGCTGCAGTACAACCCGCACCTGAAGCTGATCGACATGAGGCAGCACGGGTACGGCGTCCTCGAGGTGACCGGCGACGAGGCGAAGCTGTCCTACCGCGCGGTGGACAAGCTCCGCCCCGACGCCCCGATGACCACCAGCTACGAAGCCCGGACGGCGCGCGGAAGCTCCCGGATCGAGGTCGGCTGAATCATCGGTAGAGGCGCAGATCGGCCAGGCTCCACCAGTGGTCGCTGGTGGCCGTCGAGGTCACCCTGACGTACCTGGCCTTGGTGGGACGGAGCTCCACAGTCGTCAGCTGTCCCGTCGACCGACCGGTCACCGGCGCCGACCAGTGCAAGCCATCGTTGCTGACGGCAACTTGCCAGGTCGCGGCGTAGTCGCCGGTCTGCCCACCGCTGTCCAACGCGAGCTCACGGAAGTGCCGCGCCGACCCCAGGTCCACCTGCAGCCACTGACCGGGTGCCTGTGCCTGCTGGCTCTGCCAAACCGTCGACCCGTCCGCGTCGATCGCCAACCCGGCCTCAGCTGAGTTCACCGAGGCGGTCGCCGTCGCCCCGTCCAGCGACACAGGCTGAGGCGAGGACCAGCTTCGGTCCCAGGTATAGGTCGCGATCGCGCCTCCCGGCAGTTCGTACTCGAAGGTCCGGTCGCCGACCGCCACCGCGAACGATCGCGGGTCGTCGTTCTCGTTGTGTACGACGAGAGCCGTCGAGCCATCGGGGTTGCGGAAGGCAACGGACATCAGCTGCCCGTTCCACCCGGTGGTGCCGTACGACGTGCTCCCGATCCGGACCGCACCCGGCTTCACGAACTTCGACAGGTGGCCGATCGTGTAGTACTCGGCGTCGGTGCTGACCGTGCCGTCCGGGTGCAGCGTGACCAGGCCGGTGCAGGTGTCGCAGCCGCCGAGGTGCGGGCCGCCGGTGGAGTCGAGCGCGATGTTCCAGTTCACCACCGACTTCGCCCAGTTGCGGGTGGTGCCGATCATCAGGTTGCGGGCGTGCCAGGTGAGGGTGCCGCGGAAGATCTGCGGCGGAGTGTCGTCCGGCCCGTGCGAGCCGGAGCACTCGGTGAACCAGATGCCCTTCGACGGGAACGCCTTCTGCAACGCGGTCTGCGCCGACGCGTCGCCGGAGTAGCAGTGGTACGCCGTCCCCGCGATCCAGCGTGCCGCCGGTGACTGGAGCAGTTTGTACGGGTAGTCCGTCTCCGGGTCCTCGCCGGGCGGGGTGGAGGCGATGTCGCCGGGGTGCGTGGTCCAGTTGTGGTCGTAGCCGAGGATCTTGGTCCGCGGGCTGGCCTTCCGCAGCAGCGGGCCGAGGCGCTCGATCACCGCGGCTGCCTGGCGGACCGGCATGTCCGTGCCCGGGTAGGCGCTCGGCTTGCGGTTCTGCGGCTCGTTCTGGATCGAGAGGAAGTCGATCGGTACGCCGGCCTCGGTGTAGGCCTGCACGAACTTCACCAGGTAGCGCGCGTAGGCGTCGTACACCGCCGGGTCGTCCTTCAGCCGGCCGCCGACCAGTGAGTCGCCGGTCTTCATCCAGGCCGGCGGGCTCCACGGCGTCGCCATCACCTTCAGCGCCGGGTTGAACTGCTTGGCGCGCCGCAGCAGCGGGAGGATCTGCTGCTGGTCGTGCGCGATGCTGAAGTGCTTCAGCCCGAAGTCGGTCTGCCCGGCCGGTACGTCGTCGTACGTGTAGTGCTCGGCCGCGGCGGTGAAGTCGGACGAGCCGACCGGTTGGCGCAGGAAGCTGACCCCGATGCCCTGCCTCGGATCGAACAGCGACCGCAGCGTCTTCTCCCGATCGGCCGCGCTCAGCTGGTAGAGCACGTTCGCCGACGAGTCGGTGATCGAAGCGCCGAACCCGTCGACACTCTGGTACGACGTCCGCGGATCGACCGTGATCGTCGTACGGTCACTCGCTCCCGGCTGGAACGTGACCGGTGCTCGCTCGTGCAGCAACTCGGCCCGGTCCGGTGTCGTCACCCAGACGCGCGCCTGTGTCGTCGTCGGGGGATGGGCTTGGGCGGAGGGGACTGTCAGTGCGCCGACGGCGAGCGCCAGGACGACTCCGATTGCCTGTGTTCTCATCGCACTCCTCAATGAAACGCGACTGCAACAAACGGCCTCAGAAAACGCTTCCGCTCGAGGTCTGTCAAGGTCTGGCAGCGTTGGCCTAGAGTGCTGAGCGTGAAACAAAGCGATGTAACAGATGCCTAGGGCGCGAGCGACCGTTCGAGAGGTCGCGGCGGCGACCGGGGTGTCGATCGCGACCGTCTCCCGGGTGCTCAACCAGCAGGGCAGCGTGGCGCCGGAGACCAGGCAGTTGGTCGAGCGCGCGGTCGAGGAGCTGGGGCTGCGCGCGCCGAGCCCTCGCGGCGGTACGGCGAAGCCCGTCGCGGGCGCCGTGTACGTGCGCTGCCCGTACCTGCTGACGGACTACTTCGGCCTGATCGTGTCGTCGATCGCGGAGACCCTGCGACCGGCACGGTCGCCAGGTGATCCTCAACGCGGGCGAGGCGGCCCAGCACGAGCAGGTGCTGTCGCGGCTGCCGGCCCAGCGCGACGTCGGCGGCGCGATCCTGATCCTGCCGCCGGAACCGAGCGAGGACCTGGTCCGGCTCAGCGCGCGCCGATTCCCGTTCGTCGTGGTCGATCCCAGGACCACCCTGCCGCGTGACATCGCATCGGTCTCCGCCGCGCACCACTCGGGCGCCCGTCAGGTCACCGCTCATCTGACCTCACTCGGTCACACCCGCATCGGCGTCATCGCGGGCCCGCGCGAATGGCTCGCCGCCGACGCCCGGCTGAGCGGCCACTCGGCCGCCCTCGCCGACGCCGGCATCCTTCCGGATCCCACCCTGGTCCGCCACGTCGAGCCGACCACAGCCCATCGGCTACCGAGCCGCCACCGACCTGCTCGACCAGCGTCCGACCGCGTTGGTCGCCTTCAACGACAAGGCCGCCCTCGGTGCCATGCAGGCGGCCGCCGACCGCGGCCTCTCCGTCCCTGGCGATCTGTCGATCGCCGGATTCGACGACATCGACCTCAGCCGTGCCACCACGCCTCAACTCACCACAGTCCGTCAGCCGTTGCAGGAGATGGGCCGGATGGCAGTCAGCCTGCTCATCCGCCTCCTGGACCGCCACGAACTCGAGGCCTTGCACGTAGAGCTCGCGACAGAGCTGATCGTTCGCGGGACCACCGGCCCGAGGTTGTCCACAAACGGCCGTTAGGCGATGCGCGGAACCGCTCAGTTATGGCAGGTTCTAGGCATGAACCTTCGGATCGGGATCGCCGGGATCGCCATCGAGTCCAGCACGTTCTCGCCGCATCGCGCCGGCCTCGCGGACTTCGACGTCCGCCGAGGGGACCATCTCCTGGCGCGGTACGACTTCCTCGGCAAGGAGTGGGCACAGGGCGTCGAGTGGGTGCCACTGGTGCACGCGCGGTCGCTGCCCGGTGGCGCCGTACTGCCGGAGGTGTACGACGACCTGTCCGCGGAGATCATCGAGCGGGCTCGGATCGGCCGGCGAGCTGGACGGCTTGTTCTTCGACATCCACGGCGCGATGAGTGTCGTCGGGCGGCAGGACGCGGAGGCCGATCTGGCCACGCGGATCCGGGACGTGCTCGGGCCCGACGTGCTGGTGTCCGCCTCGATGGATCTGCACGGGAACGTGTCGCGTGAGCTGGGCACGGCCGTCGACCTGATCACCTGCTACCGGATGGCGCCGCACGAGGACGCGATGCAGAGCCGGGAACGCGCCGCGCGGAACTTGGTCGAGCGGATCAGGTCCGGGCACGGTAAGCCCGGGAAGGCGTGGGTGCAGGTCCCGGTACTGCTGCCAGGGGAGAAGACCTCGACGCGGATCGAGCCGGCCAAGTCGATCTATCACCGCGTCGCCGAGATCGCCGACGAGCCCGGCGTACTCGATGCCGCGGTGTGGGTCGGTTACGCCTGGGCCGACGAGCCGCGGTGCCGGGCGGCGGTGGTCGTCACCGGGGACGATCAGGAGGTGATCACCGCCCGCGCGACCGAGCTCGCGGAGGCCTACTGGGAAGCTCGTGACCGGTTCGCGTTCGTCGCTCCGACCGGCACATTGCAGGAGTGCGTGACGCCGGCCTCGCGAGTACGGCGCGGCCGTTCCTGATCAGCGACTCCGGCGACAATCCGACCGCCGGTGGCGCCGGCGACGTCTCCTGGACGCTCGGGCAACTGCTCACGGTCGACGACCTGGTCAAGGGCAACGCGACCGCGATCCACGCCGGCATCACGGACCCGGACGCGGTTGCCGCGTGCGTCGCCGCCGGTGTCGGCAACCCGGTCCAGGTCTCCGCCGGCGGCAAGGTCGACCCGGGTCCGTCCGGGCCGGTCGACCTGGCAGGGACTGTCTTCTCGCTCTCCGAGGACCCGGTCGGCGGCACGGTCGCGGTGGTCAAGGTCGGTGGCCTGCACTCGATCCTCACCAGCCGCCGCAAGCCGTACCACCACCTCGCCGACTTCACCCTCCTCGGCCTCGACCCCGCCGCCACCGACCTCGTCATCGTCAAGATCGGCTACCTCGAGCCCGAGCTCTACAACCTCGCCGAGGACTGGCTCCTCGCCCTCACCCCCGGCGGCGTCGACCAGGACCTCCTCCGCCTCGGCCATCACGGCGTCGTCCGCCCCCTGTTCCCCTTCGACACCGAAATGCCCGATCCGAACCTCACCCCCGAACTGTTGCCCTAGGCAGCTGAATCAGCCGGCCACGGCACCACGACGACCTTTCCGGTGGCTTGGTTGTTCTCCATGTGGTGATGGGCGGCAGCGATGTCGTCGAGGCCGAAGACACGGTCGACGTTGGGGCGATAGGTGCCGGCCTCGACCTGGTGGACGACCCGTTGCAACACGGTCCCGCCGGCGCTGCCCTTGAAGTCGTTGCTGTGGAAGGCCGTGAGCTTGGTTCCGGACGGGATCATCGCTATCGCCTCGAAGTCGGGAATCACCCACCCGCTGAGCGAGCCCGAGATGCACACCGCCCCGCCACGGCGGACGAGCTGCAGGGAGTCGGGTGCCGTGCTCGCACCGACGAGATCCAGCACATAGTCCGGGCCCTCAGGCCAGATCGCGTGCACCTTCGCCGCGAGTGATCCTCCGTCGTCGACGAGCCCATGGTCGACGCCGGCCGCAGCCAGCGCCTCGAGTTTGTCGTGCCGCCGAGTCGTGGCCGCGGTCTCGATACCGTAGCCGGACGCGATCGACGCGGCCGCCATCCCCACCGACGAGGTCCCGCCGCGGATCAGCAACCGCCCTCGGCCACCCGGCTCGACGCCCATCGCGTCCAGCGAGCCCTGCGCGGTCAAGTACGTCTCAGGCAGCGCGGCCAGGACGTCCCAGGGCAACGTGGTACTGATCGGCATCAGCAGCGAGTTCGGCAACAGCACGTACTCCGCATAGCCGCCGTCGAACTCCCGGCCCATCTCACCCATCACCGCTGCAACGGTCGTCCCGTCCGGCATCCGGGGATCGGTCGATGCTGCCAGGACTCCCACGCATTCGATTCCAAGCACGCGCGGGAACCGCACGTTCGGCGAATACCCCTGACGGGTCCGTAGCTCCGACCGGTTCAGACCTGCTCCCTTCACCTCTACCAGGCTCCAGCCCGCTCGAACCGCTGGAACCGGCAGCTCACGGATCTCCAGCACCTCCGGGCCACCCGCGCGGACACAGACCGCTGCTCGCATCGTTGGACTCATGCGTTCACTGTCGCCGGGATGCGCTGCGGCTGGCCACCGGTAAAATGCCAACTTATGCCCGTTGGCCGCCAATCTCCCAAGCCCGGTCGGACGTCGCGTCTGTGGCCGTCCGGAGGGGTGCATCTCTGGCCGTCCGGAGGAACGAGCTCGGTGCACTCCCACTCACGTGGACACCTGGTGTACGCAGCCCGCGGCGTCCTGTCGGTGCACACCGAGCGTGGCGCCTCGATCGTTCCCGCCAATCGAGTCGCCTGGACCCCAGCCGGGTTCACGCACTATCACCGCGCTCACGGGCACACCGACATGCGGATCGTCTTCCTGCCGGAACCCCTTGCCCGGCGCATACCCGGCCATCCTGCTGTATTCACGGCCTCCGGTCTCGCTCGCGAAGTCCTGCTCACCCTCACCGGCCCACGCGAGTACGACCGCTTCGCGCAGGCTCGCCTTCGCCGAGTCCTCGTCGACGAGCTCCACGAGGCGCACGAGCAGCCACTGCAGCTACCAGAACCACACGACGACCGGCTGCGAGCCATCGCGCAGATGCTGTACGAGGACCCGGCGGGCAACATCTCTTTGGCCGAGCTCGGGCGAACGATCGGCGCCAGCGCCCGCACTCTCAGCCGGCTGTTCCACAACGAACTCGGCATGACCTTCTACCAATGGCGCACACAGCTACGCATCTATCACGCACTCGTCCTGCTCGCCGACGGCCACGACACGACCTACGTCGCCCACGCCTGCGGCTGGGCGAACCCCAGCGGCTTCATCGCAGCCTTCACCGGCATCATCGGCACCACCCCGGGCCGGTACCGAATCTCAGACGGACACCCGCGACCGACGTGATGCGTGTCGGCGCATCACACACTCACAGCTTGCGGAGGACGTCCAGGGCTGCGATGGCGTGGTCGACGAGTTCCTCGTCGGTGGTGGGGCGGTCCTCCTCCGGGAGGCCGGACCATTCGATCGCGAGGTCCTCGACGTACGCGAGCCAGGCGTGGATCGTCATGCGTTCCGCGGTGGCGGCGTCGGCGGAGCCGATCAGGTCGAGGACCCGGTTGGTGAGGCCGGTGCGGGTGTCGGTGTACACCTCGACGACGTAGTCGTCGCCGCCCGCGGCACCGCGGACGAAGGAGATGTAGGCCTCCCGCCGCCGGGTGATGAACGCGACGAAGGACAGCAGCATCTGCCGCAGCTGCTCCGGCGGCGGCAGTGACTCGTCCGGCTTGGTGACCCGCAGCAGCCGGCGGCCGGCGGCCGAGATGACCGCGACGTAGTAGTCCCGCTTACTCGGGAAGTAATGGAACAGCAGGCCGCGCGAGATCCCAGCCTGACCCGCGACCGCGTCGATCGACAGTTCGTGGATCGGCTGGGTCCGCAGCATCATCAGGCCGATCCGGACCAGTTGCTTGCGGCGATCGTCCGCAGTCCAACGCTGATTCACGCTATTGAGCATTGCTTAGACGCTGCGCTACGGTCAACAAAACCGAGGGGAGTCTGATGGAGTTCGAACATTCCACCCGCGCGAGTGAGCTGATCGCCCGGGTCGGGGAGTTCATCAGGACCGAGATCGACCCGGTCGAGTCGGAGCTGCACGCCACGACCCGGACCGCCGCCGACCCGTGGCAGCCGCAGCCCGTCGTCAAGGATCTGCAGGCGAAAGCCCGCGAACAGGGGCTCTGGAATCTCTTCCTCCCGGTGGCCGAGCCGGGCAACGAACAGTACGGCGAAGGTCTGTCGAACCTGGACTACGCCCCGATCGCCGAACTCACCGGCCGCTCGTTCCTCGCGCCGTACGTGTTCAACTGCAACGCGCCCGACACCGGCAACATGGAGGTCCTGCTCCGCTACGGCACTCCCGAGCAGAAGAAGCAGTGGCTGGAACCGCTCCTCGACGGCGCGATCCGGTCCGCGTTCTGCATGACCGAGCCGGACGTCGCCTCCTCCGATGCGACCAACATGGCCGCGACCGCGATCCTCGACGGCGACGACGTCGTGATCAACGGCCGCAAGTGGTGGAGCACCGGTGTCGGTCACCCGGACTGCGAACTGCTGATCTTCATGGGCCGCACCGATCCCGAGGCGGATCGGTACGCGCGCCACACGATGGTGCTCGTCCCGCGCGACACCCCCGGCGTGACGGTGGAGCGCCTGCTCCCCGCGATGCACCGGTACGACGAGCCGCACGGCCACGGCGAGGTGTCGTTCACCGACGTCCGCGTGCCGGCGAGCAACATCCTGGTCGGACTGGGCCGCGCCTTCGAGATCGCGCAGGGCCGGCTCGGTCCGGGCCGGGTGCACCACTGCATGCGGCTGATCGGGCTGGCCGAGAAGTCGCTCGAGCTCGCCCTCCAGCGCGGCACCAGCCGGACCGCGTTCGGCAAGCCGCTGGTGAACCTCGGCGGCAACCGCGAGCGGATCGCGGACGCCCGGATCGCGATCAACCAGGCCCGGTTGCTGGTGCTGCAGACGGCGTACCTGCTGGACACCAAGGGGCTGGCGGGCGCGCTGAGCGAGGTGAGCCAGATCAAGGTCGCCGTCCCGCGGATGGCGCAGGACGTGATCGACATGGCGATCCAGTTGCACGGCGGCGGTGGACTGTCGGACGACTTCCCGCTCGCCGCGGCGTGGACGAGTGCCCGGGCGCTGCGGCTGGCGGACGGGCCGGACGAGGTGCATCGTAACGTGGTCGCCAAGATCGAGTTGGCTCCGTATCTCACGCAGTACCAGGAGGCCAAGTGAGCCGTGTTCTCGTCACCGGCGGCGCCAGCGGACTAGGCGCCGCTCTGGTCGCCCAGTTCGTTGCCGAAGGCCACCAGGTGCTGTCGCACCGACGTGGCGGTGGACGGTCCGGAGGACGGGGCGTCGTACCTGAAGCTCGATGTGCGCAGCCCGGAGGACTGGGCGCGGCGGTCGAGTGGTGCGAGCAGAACTGGGGCGGGCTCGACATCCTGATCAACAACGCCGGGATCGCGACCGGCGGCCGGATCGACGTCGAGTCGCTGGACGAGTGGGACCGCGTCGTCGACATCAACCTGATGGGTGTGGTCCGCGGCTGCCGGGCGTTCACGCCGGTGTTCAAGCGGCAGCGGTCCGGCCACATCGTCAACACCGCGTCGGCGGCCGGGCTCGTGCATCCGCCGATGATGAGCTCGTACAACACGGTCAAGGCCGGTGTCGTCGCGCTCTCGGAGACGCTGTCGCACGAGCTTCATCCGTACGACGTGACCGTCTCGGTGGTCTGCCCGTCGTTCTTCCGGACCAATCTCGGCGACTCGATCCGGGGCGACGACACCGCGATGGGTGCGACCGCGCGGCAGCTGATCGAGAAGTCGCCGCGCTCGGCCGAGGACATCGCGGCCGGGGTGATCGCGGGGATCAAGAAGAAGCAGTTCCTGATCATCCCGGACCGGCCGGCCCTGATGGCGTGGCGGACCAAGCGGTTCGCCCGTCCGCTGTACGACCGCCAGATGCGCAAGATCGCCGCCCGGGCACGGGAGCGTGCCGAGTCCGGCAATGGATGATGGCGCGCGGGCCGTCCGCGACGAGGACGCCTTCGACGTGCCGGTGGTCGACAGCTGGCTCAGGCAGCGGACCGAGTTGCCGCCCGGGCTGCCGGAGGTCAAGCAGTTCTCCGGCGGCGCGTCCAACCTGACCTATCTCTTGCAGTACGACGGCCACGACCTCATCCTGCGCCGACCGCCGGCCGGGACGAAGGCCAAGGGCGCGCACGACATGTCCCGGGAGTACCGGATCCAGGCGAGCCTGAAACCGGTGTTCCCGTACGTGCCCGAGATGGTTGCCCACTGCAATGACACCGCGCTGATCGGCTCCGAGTTCTACGTGATGGAGCGGATCGCCGGCACCATCCCGGGCCACTCGGAACTCGGTGTCGACCTCACGCCCGAGCAGACCCGGCAGCTGTGCTTCACGCTGATCGACACTCTCGTCGACCTCCACCAGGTCGACGCCGCGCAGGCCGGTCTCACCGACCTCGGCCGCGGCGAGGGGTATGTCGAGCGCCAGGTCACCGGCTGGAGCGCCCGCTACCGCAAGGCCAAGACGTGGAACGTGCCGAGCTACGAGCGCGTGATGGCCTGGCTCGCCGCCAACCAGCCCAAGGACGTCCGGACCTGCGTCATCCACAACGACTTCCGCCTCGACAACGTCGTCCTCGCACCGGATGATCCGCTGAAGGTGGTCGGCGTACTCGACTGGGAGCTGGCGACCCTCGGCGACCCGTTGATGGACCTCGGCGGCGCCCTCGCCTACTGGGTGCAGGCCGACGACGACTGGGCCTTCCGCCGCTTCCGCCTGCAGCCGTCCGACGCGCCGGGCATGATCACGCGGGACGAGATCGTGCAGTACTACGCCGAGCGGTCGGGCCTGAAACCGGAGAACTGGGCCTTCTACGAGGTGTTCGGTCTCTTCCGGCTGGCCGTGATCGCGCAGCAGATCTACTACCGCTACCACCACAAGCAAACCCGGAATCCGCGGTTCAAGCGATTCTGGGTCCCGGTCAATCTGCTCGAGCGGCGCTGTCGCCGGATCATGAGGGGCTGAATGCCGACCATCTACCTGATCCGGCACGCCCAGGCGTCGTTCGGCAAGAGTGACTACGACCGGCTCTCGCCGCACCGGCGAGCAGCAGGCCGCCGTGCTGGGCAAGGCGCTGGTAGCGCGCGGGGTGCAGCCGGAGCTCGTGGTGTCGGGCTCGATGCGCCGGCACGCCCAGACAGCGGCGCTGGCCGGATTCACACCGGAGGTCGACAAGGGGTTCGACGAGTTCGACCACGAAGAAGTCATCGTCGCCCACAAACCCGCCTACCGCCGGCGTGCGGTGATGCTGGCCGATCTGGCTCGGACCGGCCATCCCGGTCGCGCCTTCCAGCAGATGTTCACCGCCGCCACCGAACGCTGGGCGCTCGGCGGCGACGGCTACACGGAGAGCTTCACGGACTTCTGCGAGCGGTCCGAGGCAGCGGTCCGTCGTACGGCGGAGCGCCTGGGCAAAGGTGAGACTGCCGTGGTGTTCACCTCGGGCGGACCGATCGCGGCGGTGGTGAGCCGGCTGCTGTCCGGCGGCGACGCCCTGTGGTCGCGGTTGAACCCGGTCACGATCAACACTGCGATCACCAAGGTCGTGTCCGGTCGCAGCGGGCTGACCGTGGTCAGCTACAACGAGCACGCCCACCTCGACGGCACCGAATTGCTCTCCTACAGATAGGGGTCCGCGATGCGACGCAACATCCTGATCACCGGCGCGAGTTCCGGGCTGGGCGAGGAGATGGCCCGGCAGTTCGCCGCGAAGGGCCGCAACCTGGTGCTGACCGCCCGGCGCGAGGACCGGCTTCAGGCGTTGCGTGCGGAACTGACCGAGCGGCATCCGGGGATCACCGTCATCGTCCACAGGCTTGATGTGAACGATCACGAGCAGGTGTTCGACGTCTTCCGCAAGGCCGACGCCGAGCTGAGCCTGGACCGGATCGTGGTGAACGCCGGCCTCGGCAAGGGTGCGCCGCTCGGGACCGGTCGCTTCGACGCCAACCTGCAGACCGCGACGACGAACTTCGTCGGTGCGCTCGCTCAGGCCGAGGCCGCGCTGGAGCTGTTCCGGGCCCGGAACGCCGGCCACCTCGTCTTCATCTCGTCCATCTCCGCGCTGCGCGGTCTGCCGAAGACGGTGACGACGTACGCCGCGACGAAGGCCGGGCTGGCGTCCTTGGCCGAGGGCCTCCGGCTGGAGCTGCTGAACAAGCCGATCACGGTCAGCACGATCTTCCCCGGCTACATCCGGTCCGAGATGAACGAGCACGTCGCGAACACGCCGCTGATCGTCGACACGGTTCCCGGCGTCCGCGCGATCGTTGCCGCGATCGAGGCCGAGAAGGCGAAGGCGTATGTTCCGTCCTGGCCGTGGATTCCGCTCGCCCGGGTGATGCGGTACGCACCGTTGCCGTTGCTGAAGAGGATGATGTAGGGCATGCCTCCTGATCCCGTGCGTGCTGCGCTGCACTCGGCGGCGCACCTCGCTGCACTGGTGCAAAGGCCAAGATGCTCCGCATCGAGACCTTCGCCCCAGCACACCGAGCCACACCACCGAGCACATGCTCGCGACTGCACGGGATCAGGAGGCATACCCTGATGCGCTGGGGCCTGACCGTTCCACTGACCGGGGTACCGCTGCGGGACCACCGGTCGCTGATCGCCGAGCTGTCGTCGCTGGGCTACACGGACCTGTGGTCGGCCGAGGTGGCCGGCGCGGATGCCTTCACTCCGCTGGTGCTCGCGTCCGAGTGGGACGACCGGCTCCGGTTGGGGACGGCCGTCGTACCGGTGCACACGCGCGGGCCGGCCGCGCTGGCGATGAGTGCGGCGGCGCTGGCGGACCTCGCGCCGGGGCGGTTCGTGCTCGGGATCGGGGCGTCGTCGGAGACGATCGTGACCGGGTGGAACGGGATCGCGTACGACCCGCCGCTGGCCCGGACCCGCGACGTGCTCAGATTTCTCCGCCAGGCGTTCGCCGGGGAGAAGGTGGACGGGGAGTTCGACAGCTTCACCATCCAGCGGTTCCGGCTGGAGAAGGCGCCGGACGTACCGCCGTCGATCATGCTGGCCGCGTTGCGTCCGCAGATGCTTCGGTTGGCGGCGCGCGAGGCCGACGGCGCGATCACCAACTGGCTGTCGGCGGACGACGTACGGCAGGTCCGGGCCGAGCTGGGGCCGGACAAGGAACTGGCCGCGCGGATCTTCGTCTGTGTCACCGAGGACGCGGAGATGGCCCGCAACATCGGCCGCTTCCTGATCGCGACCTACCTGACCGTCCCCGGGTACGCCGGCTTCCACGACTGGCTCGGTCGCGGTGCCGCGATGAAGGAGATGCGCGAGGCGTGGGCCGCCGGCGACCGCAACGCCGCGATGGCCGCCGTACCCGTCGAGGTCATCGACGACCTCGTCGTCCACGGCACCGCCGCCGAATGCCGCGACCACATCAACCAGTACGTCGCCAACGGCCTCGACACCCCCATCATCGCCACCCTCCCCACCGGCACCGACCTCCTGGAAACCGCCCGCGCCCTCGCCCCTAGCTAAGACGATGGATTCAGAAAGGACGCCGCTTCGCGGCGGCTGACCTGCTGGCCGCCTTCGGCGGCGCGCAGACCGCGTTCGGGGAGACCGTGATCTGTGCGGATGGACTGGGATGACGCAACCTAGCGCGGAGCGCAGTCAGCTCAAGCTTGGTTCCTGCTTGGTGGAGATGCCTCTGGCGTGTACGCTGTGTACACAGCAGAGATGGAGAAGGTCATGAGCTCGCAGGTCGAGTACCGCAGCGCGCGCGAGGCGCGTGAGCATTTCAAGGACATCCTTGATGCTGCCGACGACGGTCGCCCGGCCACGGTCACCCGGGACGCGCGCCGTGTTGCGGCCGTTGACGCAGACCGGCTGGTTCATTTCCTCGCCCGTGTCCACCCCTCCGGCGCTGAGGCGGTCGCCGAGAACGACGGCTGGTCGCTCTTCATCCCGGGACTCCCTGTCGCTGCTGACGGGGCCACGCTCGACGAGGCCGTAGAGGAGATGATCGACGCGCTCCGCGACTACGCGGAGGAGTGGGCCGACCACCTGCGTCTAGCGCCCAACCACGCCGAGAACTGGGGTCTGGTACAGATCGTCGCCCTCTCCTCAGACCAGCAACTGCGCGACTGGCTGCTTGCCTGACGCGCGTGGTGAGCGAACAACGCCGTCCAGCCGCCCGGACGGACCATCAGAGATTCTGCGTCACCGAAGGCTGGACCGAACGCAAACGCGCGACGGGCAAGCGAGGAACCCACCACGTCAACTACGAGTTCGCGTTGCCAGACGGACGCATTCTGTACACGAGGATCAGCCATCCGGTCGATCGCACCGACTACGGCCCGTCCATCTGGTCACATATCCTCCGTGACCAGCTCGCCGTGACCGCCGGAGAGTTCTGGGCCTGCGTCGAAGACAAGATTCTCCCGGATCGACACGGACCAAACGCTCCCGCCGAGACGATCCCGGCGGGAGTGGTCCGAGCACTCGTTGCCGAGGCACACATCCCGGAAGCCGAGGTGCGAGCCATGACAAAGGTAGAGGCCGTCCAACGACTCGCAGAGTTCTATGCGACGGGCCGCTAACGCTTGAGCCGGTGTTCTTCGAGCCAGGTTGTGGCTCGGCGGTTGGACGCCCGGGAAAGCCAGGCGTCCTGGATGACTTCGGTGAGTTCCTGTTTGGTCAGAGTGCCGAGCTGGCTGCCGCGGACGAGGACTGAGGGGTGGCCGTTGAAGTGTGGGGTGGTGAAGAACGGGGTCGACTCGTCCGACACCAGGGCGAGTTTCTCCTCCTCGGACTCGACCCAGATCACGATCACGTCGTCGTACCGCTCGCCGGTGTCCGGGTCGAACGCGTCCGGCCGGGCGGAGCGGAAGAACACGAACGACTTCCCGCCGACCTGGTAGACCGCGCGATCGCTGCCTTCCTTCTGCCAGACGGTCACGTGCGGCATCCCCAGTGCCACCTCGTGCACATCCGCGACCCGAGCCTTCGCCACGGCCCTGAGTTAACCAGCCGGGATCCAGATCGTGAAGGTAGAGCCGGAGCCGAGGCGGCTGGTCACGGTGATCCGGCCGCCGTGGGCTTCGGCCAGGTGCTTGGTGATGGCCAGGCCGAGTCCGCTGCCTCCCGTCATTCGGCTGCGGGACTGCTCGGCGCGGTAGAAGCGGTCGAAGAGGTGCGGGAGGTGCTCGTCGGCGATGCCGGTGCCGTTGTCGGTGACGGTCAGGTTGTAGCCGTCGGCAACACGCCGTACGCCGACCACGACATTCCCGCCGGACGGAGTGAAGCGGATCGCGTTCGAGACCAGGTTGCCGAGGGCCTGCCGGATCCGGGCACTGTCGATCGGCGCGATCGCGGGCCTCTCCACGTCGGCCGTCAGCGACACCCCGGCCGTCTCGGCCGCGGGGCGATGCGCGGACACCACCTGTTGCGCCAGCTCGGACAGATCACGGGGACCCTCGTGCAGCCGGAGCATGCCGGCGTCCGCGAGCGCCAGGTCCTGCAGGTCCGCCACCAGGCGCTCGAGCAGCCCGGTCTCCTCCAGTAGCGAGGTGACGAGCTCGCGATCCAGCGGTACGACGCCGTCCTCGGACGCGACCAGGTAGCCCTTGATGTTGGCCAGCGGGGTCCGCAACTCGTGCGCGACATCGCTCACCATCGCCTTCCGCTGGTGGTCGTGCCGTTGGATCGACTCCGCCATCGCGTTGAACGCGTGCCCGAGCCGGGACACCTCGTCCTTCCCGGTCACGGGTACGCGGGCCGCGTGGTCGCCGTTCCGCATCCGCTGCGCCGCCCCGGTCAGCGCCACGATCGGCCGGACCAGCCGCCGCCCGGCGAACACCATCACCAGCGCCGCGATCAGCAGTACGCCGAGAGCGGTCGCCGCGGTCCGCAGCAGGCCCTCACCCGAGAACACGTTGAACGTACTCTTCGCACCCAGGTAGAGCTTGGCCGACGGAGCGACGTACGGCGTCAAGGCCTGCGACCGGGCCTCCGACGTGCAGGTGAGGAACTGTTCGGTCAGTTCGGTCTTCTCCGGCGGCTCGACCGCCCGCAGCCCGTCGAACTCGGTGACCGTGTAGTCCTGCCCGGCGGCGTCGAGACAGTCGGACGCGCGGCGGATCTCGTCGTCGTTGACCAGTTTGGCCTTGGCGCTCGGAGCGTTGAGACCCGGCGGCATGCACTTGTCGGTCGCGCCCGGCTTGGTGATCTGCATCATGCTCGTGCCGTCCGCCGCCTGCCCGTTCTCCACCATCACTACCGGCAGGCCGGCATCGCCGCCGCCGGACATCGTCGACACGGTCGCGGCCCTTCCCTGCGCGCGGTAGCACTCGGTTGCCTGTTCGGCGAGCCGATTGCGCTCGCGCCATTCCGCCGCGGTCAGGCCCCATCCCGGGTAGGCCGGATAGAGCCCTGGCATCGCAGCGGCGCTGACCACCTCGTTCGCCTTGCCCGGGACAGCGGTCTTGCGGGCGGCGTACACGCTCACCGCTCCGGAGAACTTCGCCATGCCCTGGTTGCGGGCGTCGACCGTTGCCGCCGGCACCGACGGGAGGGCCGGCCCGGCGCCGAGCATCCGGGCCGAGTCCGCGATCACCGTGCCGTCGGCATCGGTCAGGGCGATCCGCCGGCCGAGCTCGTCGGACAGGTCGTGGACGAGCTTGTCCACACCCGACCAGGTCGGGTGATCGGCGGCGTACTTCGACAGCTCCGAGTAGATCCGGCCGTCCACCTGCAACTGGCCGGTGTTCGCGTCCATCTCGCCCTGCAGTTGCTCCGACGTGCTGTACGTCGCGATGACCGCGGTCGCGATCACCGCACCGAGGGCGACCGCGAGGGAGAGTCCGAGGAACCGGACGAGCACGCTACGACGCATCGGACGCCACCACCTTGTCGGCCAGCTTGTAGCCCACGCCGTACACGGTCTTCAGGTACGCCGGGGTGCCCGGCGACGGCTCGATCTTCTTCCGGAGATTCATCACGTGGACGTCGATGGTCCGATCGAACACGTAGTGGTCGAAGCCGAACGCGTGCTCGAGCAGTTGCTGCCGGGAGAAGGCCCGCCCGGGTGAGGCCGCCAGGCAGGCCAGGATCTTGAACTCCGCCGGCGTCACCTCGACCAGACTGTCGGCCAGCCGGACCTCGTGCCGGCTCGGGTCGATCTCAAGCTCGCCGACCCGGTACACCTCACCCTCGGACCGGCTCCGGGTGCGCCGCAGTACGGTCCGGACCCGGGCGACCAGTTC
The DNA here is from genome assembly GCA_963748245.1 of uncultured Actinomycetota bacterium. Lineage (GTDB taxonomy): Bacteria > Actinomycetota > Actinomycetes > Propionibacteriales > Kribbellaceae > Kribbella. The sequence goes on from CAVVIA010000002.1 coordinate 967,226, forward strand.
GCGCGGGTTGTACGGCTTGGTCAGGTAGTCGTCCGCGCCCAGGTCGAGGCCGAGGAGCAGGTCGTCCTCGGTGGAGCGGGCGGTCAGCATGATGATCGGCACCTCACCGTCGGCGCGCAGTACCCGGCAGACGTCGAGACCGTCGACCTTCGGCATCATCACGTCGAGCACCAGCAGGTCCGGGCTGCGCCGGCGGGCCTCGTCGATCGCGGCCCGCCCGTCGTGCACGACGACGGTGAGATGCCCCTCCCGCTCGAGATACCGCCGGATCAGCTCCGCCTGCTTCAGATCGTCTTCGGCGACGAGAATCCGGGCTGGCATGACCTCAATGTGACTGACGCTGATAAGAATCCGATGAAGATCGGCTGAGAGCATCGGGTGCAAACGGCTCCTTCACAGGTTCTTCACGGCCCGGGCGGCACGCTCACCGACCATGAGAACCTCACGGAAAGCACTCGCCCTGGTGGCGGTCCTGGCCCTGGCCGGGTGTGGAAACTCCAATGACCCGGGCGCGGCGACCGGTGATCAGGAAAGTGACAAGAGCCCGCTCGCGGAGTACATGGGTGAGGGTTTCGTCAGCTCGGCCGGCGGTGGGATGCGGATGGCGGTCCGGGCCGGCGGCGGCGCCGGGTCGTCCGAGGAGGAGCTGGCCAAGCAGCGCAAGGTCGAGGACGGTACGGCGGCGTGCATGAAGACGGCCGGGTTCGAGTACGTGCCGGTCCCGCCGGAGTCCCAGCCGAAGGGCAAGTTCAACGACGCGTTCAACCTGCCGCCGGACAAGTTCGCCGAGCAGTACGGCTACGGCGTCAGCACCATCGACTGGTCCAAGGCCGGCGCCGACGACGACAACAACCCGAACACCAAGATCCGCAACGCCCTGTCGCCGGCCGCGCAGAAGGCGTACGACAAGGCCCTGAACGGGCCGAACGCTACTGCCAACGGCAACGTCGTGATCGCCCCGAAGGAAGGCTCCGGCCCGGCCGAGAGCGGCAAGATGGACCTCGGGTGCCGGGGGAAGGCCGCTCAGGAGGTCTACGGCAAGGGCGAGGACCGCCAGGCCGAGTTCAAGAAGTACGAGAGCCTGTTCAAGGACATCCAGGCGCTGGCGAAGCGGATCGAGGACGACCAGCGCGTCGTCGACGCGACCACCGCCTGGGCCGACTGCCTGGCCGAGGCCGGTCAGTCCGGCTACAAGAAGATCGACGAGCCGCGCGAGAAGGTCAGCCAGAAACTCGACGAGCTGACCGGCAACAAGCCGGGCGGCAGCAACCCGGGCAAGACCGTGATGGGCCCGCCGTCGTTCGACAAGGTGGACGCGACCAAGCTGGCCGAGCTGCGCAAGTTCGAGATCGACCTCGCCGTGGCCGACCAGAAGTGCCGGGCCAAGGCGTACGACGAGGCGTACAAGACGGTGCAGTACGAGAAGGAGAAGGAGTTCGTCGAGCAGCACAAGGCCGAGCTCGAGGCGTACCGCGACGGAATGGCGAACCGGTGACCGCTTCGCCCAAGTCCCGCCGCCGGGTGCTGGTCGGGGTGTCCGCGGTGGCGACGGTCTCGCTCGGAGTGGGTGTGGCCGCGGGCAGCCGGATCACCTCGCCGGAGGACGCGGCCGCCAAGACCGCGGCCCCGAAGGCGTCCCAGATCACCGTGCCGGTGGAGAAGAAGGCGCTGTCGAGCAAGGTCGTCGGCCGGGGTGACGCCTCCTTCGACGGTGCGGTGAACATCCGGGTCGAGACCAGCGGGCTGACCACGCCGGCGATCGTGACCGGGAAGGTCCCGGCGGTCGGGTCGACCATCACCGAGGGCAAGGCGCTCCTGGAGATCACCGGCCGCCCGGTCATCGGCCTGGCCGGCGTGCTCCCGATGTACCGGACCCTCTCGCCGGGGAGCAAAGGCCCGGACGTGCTCCAGCTCGAGCAGACGCTGGACCGGCTCGGCCTCGACCCGGGCGACGTCGACGACGAGTACGACGGTGACACCTCGGCGGCGGTCGAGCGGCTCTACGAGGACGCGGGGTACGACGCTCCCGAGCCGGACAAGCAACTCACCCAGGCCGTCGACGGGGCGGAGAAGAGCGTCGACCAGATGAAGAACGCGCTTCGCCAGGCGGAGGCCCAGCTGAAGCAGGCCAAGGCCGCGAAGGCGAAGGACACCTCTGTCCAGCAGGGCGCGGTCGACGACGCGGAGGAGAACCTGGCCGACGCGCAGGAAGCCCTGAACGAGGCCGAGTTCAAGGCCGGTACGCCGCTGCCGGTGTCGGAGATCGTCTACGTGAAGACGCTGCCGCGCCGGGTCGACGACGTGAAGGTCGAGCGCGGCGGCACCGTGAACGGCGTGGTCATGTCGGCCAGCGGCGCCTCCCTCGTCGTCACGGTCAAGGTCGACGCCGCGACCGCCGAGCGGCTGAAGGCCGGGATGGCCGCCTCGCTCGACCTCGGTGAGGGTACGGCGGTGGCCGGCAAGGTCCGCCGGGTCACCAAGAACGGCGACCAGTACGACGTCGTGGTCGCACCGAACACGCTGACGGCGAAGCAACTGGCGCTGTTCCGCGACGCGAATGTCCGGGTGACGATCCCGGTCAAGAGCACGGCCGGCAAGGTGCTCGCCGTACCGGTGGCCGCACTGTCGTCCGGACCGGACGGCGGGTCGCGGATCGAGGTACTGCGGGACGGGAAGGTCGAGCTGATCCCGGTCACGGTCGGGCTGTCGGCCGACGGTTTTGCGGAGATCACGCCGAGCGGCGACGCCAAGCTGTCCGAGGGCGACCAAGTGGTGGTCGGACAATGAGTGCGACGGCGGTGGCTCTGCCGGCGCCGGTGGTGGAGATGATCGGCGTACGGCGGTTCTTCCCCGGACCGCCCGAGGTGCAGGCGATCCGGGAGGTCGATCTGACCATCGGGCCAGGGGAGTACCTCTCGATCGTCGGGCCGTCCGGGTCGGGGAAGTCGACGCTGCTGCATCTGCTCGGGTTGCTGGACAACCCGACCGGCGGTGTCTACCGGCTGGACGGTGTCGACACGATGAGCCTGCGGGAGCGGCGTCGCGCCGTACTGCGGGGTGAGCGGATCGGGTTCGTGTTCCAGTCGTTCCACCTGCTCGACCACCGGACCGTGCTGGAGAACGTCGCGCTGTCGATGGTGTACGTCGGGGTGCCCCGGCGCGAGCGGTTGGCCCGGGCCCGGGTGGCACTGGAGCGGGTCGGGCTCGCGCACCGGATGGACTTCGCGCCGACCACGCTCTCCGGCGGTGAGCGGCAGCGGGTCGCGATCGCGCGGGCGCTGGTCGCGGAGCCGAGCCTGCTGCTCGCGGACGAACCGACCGGAAACCTGGACAGCGCCAACGCGGAGGCGATCCTCGAAGTGTTCGACGAGTTGCACCACGAGGGGATGACGCTGGCCGTCATCACCCACGACGACCACGTCAGCAGCCGGGCCCAGCGCCAGGTCCGGATCGTCGACGGAACCCTCCAGTGGTGACCCCCGAAGCAGGCCCCCCGGATCCCGCCGGCGGGCCGTCCACCAACCCGCCCCACCCCGGGCGGGAGCAGCGCCGCCCTCCTCACCGGCGCGCTCTCGGCGCGGAGTGCGCCGGCTTCGGCCCCGGCTCGCTCTCGCCGGCCTGATCCGCCGTGCTGCTTCTCCCCAGCACCCCACCCGATCCGGTCGGCGGTCCCGTCCCGCCGTGCGGGATCTGCTGGACGAGGCGCTCGCCGGTGTGGCCGCCCGGCCCACGCGGCTCGATCCTCACCACGCTTGGCACTGTGCTCGGGATCGCGGCTCTGGTCGGCACGGTCGGCCTCGGGCAGACGGCGTCGGGGCAGATCACGCAGCGGTTCGACCTGGCGGCGGCTACGCGGGTCGTCGTACAGCCGGAGGAGAAAGGTGGTCAGGAAGGCGAGGCGGCGACGCAGCTGCCGTGGGATGCGCCGGAGCGGGTCGAGCGCCTCAACGGTGTGGAAGCCGCGGGCACCGTGAGCGCGCTCGACGTCGGTGACGATCTCGTGCGCAGTGTGGTCGGCCTGGACGGGCAACGCAACGGCCACGCCCTGCAGGTGATGGCGGGCTCGGCCGGTTTGTGGGAGGCCGTCCGGGCGGTCCTGTCGACCGGCCGGTTCTTCGACGCCGGCCACGACCAGCGCGCGGACAAAGTGGTTGTCCTCGGCAAACATGCGGCCGAGCGGCTCGGCATCAACCGGGTCGACTCACAGCCGGCGGTGTTCATCGGCGACGAGCCGTACACGGTGATCGGCATCCTCGACTCCGTCACCGGCCGGGCCGAGCTCAACGACGCCGTGATCATGCCGAACGGTGCGGCCAAGACGGCGTACGACCTGGAATCGCCGGACGCGGTCGAGATCCGGACCCAGGTCGGCGCGGCCCAGTTGATCGCCGGTCAGGCGCCGGTCGCGATCCAGCCGAACGACCCGAGCACCCTGGCCGTCGACGCTCCGCCGAAGCAGGGCGCCGTACGCAAGGGTGTCGAGTCCGACCTGAACGCGCTGTTCCTGCTCCTCGGTGCGGTCGCGCTGCTCGTCGGCGGTCTCGGCATCGCGAACGTCACGCTGCTGTCGGTGCTCGAACGCATCTCCGAGATCGGGCTCCGTCGAGCTCTGGGCGCCGCGCGAAGACACGTGGCCGTGCAGTTCCTGGTGGAGAGCGTGATCGTCGGGTTCCTCGGCGGCTTGCTCGGTACGGCGGTCGGCGTACTGCTCACCGTGGGGGTGTCGTGGGTGCGGGACTGGACACCCGTCCTGGACAACCGGCTCGCGTTCGGGTCACCCCTGCTGGGTGCGTTCATCGGCCTGGTCGCCGGCACGTACCCCGCGTGGAAGGCCTCCGCCATCCAGCCCATCACCGCGCTCCGCGGCACCTGATCCGTCCCGGCTCAACCGTGCATACACCAGTCCGCTGACGACGAAGCCGAGCACGATGAAGGCGAGGACCGGGTACGACTTCCCGTCGTCGGGCAGGATCAACGCGCCGAGTGCGGCCGCGGAGACCTGCCCGACGTTGAAGATCATGTCGTAGAGCGAGAACACCCGGCCGCGATAGACGTCGTCGACCTGCGTTTGGACGAGAGTGTCGACGCTGATCTTCACGCCCTGTGCGCAGAAGCCGGTGAGGAAGCCGGCGACGATCAACGCGGGCTGGGTGTAGAGGCCGCCGGGCATCGCGGTCACGACGGCGGCGGCGAAGAACAGCAGTGTGATCCACTGCCGAAGCGTCATCACCCGGGTCGCCCACGGCGTGACCAGCGCGGCCAGGAACAGACCGGCACCGACCGCGGCGGTCGCGACGGCGAGCGCGGCGAAGGCCTCGTCGAGGCGGTCGGGGCCGTAGAAGTGGTTGCGGTACAGCAGGATCATCGCGACCGTGACGAGGCCGAAGAGGAACCGCAGCGCCCCGATCGCGGCGAGGCCGAGCGCGGCCTGCTTCCGTTCGCGCAGATGACGGCCGCCGTCGACCAGACCCGTCGCGATGGTCCGGATCGCCTCGACCACACCCGGTTCGTCGCCGTTCAGGTCCGGGCCGAGCTGGTTGCGCCCGAGTCTGAGGGCGAGCAGGGCGGCCGCGGTGTAGATCAGGACGGTCAGCCCGAGTACGGCGAGGTCGGAGTCGGCGATCAGTTTCACCCCGGCCCCGACACCGCCGCCGACGAGGAAGGACGCCGTACCCGAGGTCGGGGTGACCGCGTTCGCCATCACCAGTTCGTCCCGGTCGACCACGTGCGGCAGGCCGGCGGACAGTCCGGACAGCAGGAACCGGTTGACCCCGAGCGTCAGCAGTACGGCGAGATAGAACAGCACTCCCGCGTTGCCGATCGCAACGATCACGCCGACCCCGATGACCAGCGCGGCCCGGGTCAGGTTGGCCCCGAACAGGATCTGCCGCCGCGACCACCGGTCCAGCAGGACGCCGGCGAACGGCCCGAGGATCGAGTACGGCAGCAACGCGACCGCGAACAACCCCGCGATCGCCGTCGCGTCCGGCGCCCGCTCCGGCGAGAACAGCACGTACGACGCCAACGCGACCTGGAACACCCCGTCGCCGAACTGAGACGTCAACCGCACCGCGAACAACCGCCGGAAGTCCCCACGCCGCAGCAGCGTCGCCAGATCCCGGATGAACCGCACGCTCGCAGCCTAGGTCAGTCGTCGGGCTTGCGCTGCAGGCGGTCGACAGCAGCAGGCGCTCCAGCCGTAGTTCGTGATCTGGGGGTGTGGCGGTCCCGGACGTAGGCGGCCACCGGTAGATGATCTCGGGTTGTGTGGACTCAAGAGATCGCGCGGTGGCCGCGGGCCACAGCGTAGACCCTGACGGTGGTGGCGTGGTTTCGACGAGCTGATGGGGCGGATCGCGTCGTCGGTTCGCGCGGGTGGAGCCGCGTCGGCGGGCGGGGTCGTTCCTGCTGGGGTTGCTGGCCGGGCTGCCGCGGACGAACTGCTGGACGATCGCCGAGCACGCCGGTGAGGCGACCCGGACGGGATGCAGCACCTGCTGGCGCGGGCGGTGTGGGACGCCGACGGGGTGCGCGATGACCTGCGCGAGTACGTGCGTCGACACCTCGGCGATCCGGGCGCGGTGCTGGTGGTCGACGAGACCGGGGATCTGAAGAAGGGCACCCACACGGTCGGGGTGCAACGGCAGTACACCGGCACCGCGGGCCGGATCGAGAACGCGCAGGTCGGGGTCTACCTGGTCTATGCCGCCGCGGGCGGGCACGCGTTCATCGACCGGGCCTTGTACCTGCCGAAGTCGTGGACCAGGGATCCGGACCGGTGCCGTGCCGCCGGGGTGCCCGACGACGTCGGGTTCGCGACCAAGCCCGCGCTGGCGCGGGAGATGATCGCCCGCGCGCTGGACGCCGGTGCCCCGGCGGCGTGGGTGGCCGGCGACGAGGTCTACGGCGACGACTCGGAGCTGCGCGACGACCTGCAGGAACGCGCGGATCGGCTACGTGCTGGCGGTGGCCTGCGACCACCAGATCACCACCGCGGGCCGGCAAGCGCCGGGCGATCGACCTGGCCGGCCGCCTGCCCGCGCGGGTCTGGAAGCGGCTCAGCGCGGGCGTCGGCGCGAAGGGCCACCGCTGCTACGACTGGGCCCTGATCGACATCACCGACCGCCGCCGACCGAGGTCACGCCGGCTGTCACCGGTTGCTGATCCGCCGCTCGATCAGCACCGGCGAACTGGCCTTCTACCGCTGCTACACACCCACGCCCGGTGCCGCTGGCCACTCTGGTCGCGGTGGCCGGGCGCCGCTGGACGATCGAGGAGTCCTTCCAGGCCGGCAAGGGACTCGCCGGTCTGGACGAGCACCAGGTCCGCCGCTGGACCTCCTGGCACCGCTGGACCATCCTCGCCATGCTCGCGCACGCCTTCCTGGCCGTGATGACCGCCGCCGCACGAGCCGAAACCCCTTCACCACAAGGGCTCATCGCGCTGACCGCGAAACGAGATCCGCCACCTGTTCACCAGGCTGCTCAACCACGCCGAACACGGCATCCGCACACCTGCTGCACTGGTCACGATGGCGACGCCGACACCAAGCCCGAGCACGCGACTAGCCACTACCGCCGCCAGGCCGCCCAACTCGAATGATCACGAACTGGGAGGAAAGAGAGGAGGTAAAAAATAAGAAAAAGAAGAAGAGATAAAAGAAAAAGTAGAGATGATAGATAATATAAAGTAGATAGATAAAGAGAGAGAAGTAATAAAGAAAGAAAAAGGAAATATATAGAGATGAAAGAAGATGAATAGTGAAAAGAAAAGGAGAAATAAAGATAGAGATAAAAGAGAGATGAAGAGAAGAGAAAAAAGAAGTATGTAGAAAAAAAGAAAGGAGAGATAAAGTAGAAAAAAGGGTATGAGAAGATAAAAGAAAAAAAAGGAGAAGATGTAGAGGGTAGAAAGTGAAAAGGGGAGTGTATGAGAAAAAAGATGAGGAGAAGGAAAAAAAAGGAGAAGGTAAGGAGGGAATAGAGGAGGAGAGGTAGAAGAAGGGTAATGAAAAAAGTAAGAGAGGAGGGAATAAGGCTAGAAGACAGGTAAAAGAGAGAAAAGAATAGGATAATAGAAGGAGAGGGAGGAGAGGGGATGTACAAAGAAGGGAAATAATAAAATGGAATATGAGAAGGAGGTAAGGAAGAAGGATGGAAAGATAGATAACAAAGAAAAAGAATAGAAGAGGGAGATGCTGTATAGGAAAGGAAAAAATATGAATAAGGGAAAAGAGGATAACTGGAAGAGAAAGAGGATGGAGAAGAGTAAAAAGAGACTGTAGAAAGATAGGAGAAATAGGTAGGTAGTATAGATAAACAATATAAGTAGATATAAGCTAAGATGGAGGATAGAGAGGGGATAAAAGATGAACTGTGAAAGGGAGATAATATACTGAAGGAAACTAGAGAAATAAAAAAGCTAAAAAAAAGATGGGATGGCTGCTAAGAGAAGAATAGCTGAAAGGTGGAATAGATATAGTAAGTAAAAATAAGGTGATAGAGGCTGGAAGCTAAGGGAGACTGCTGGAGAAAGATAGATAATGGAAGAGAGAAAGTGATCTAAGAATAGAAGTAGGTATAAGAATAGAACAGCTATCTAAGGAATAATAATAGAGAGAACAAGAAAGATAGGATAGAAAGCTAATATATAGAGATAGAGATGAAGGAGTTGAAAGGAGGAAGTTATGTAGCTGTAGAGATGGAAGAAAAGAAGCTGGAAGCTACTAAGGCAAAGAGAGATAGTAGGGAAAAGCTGAAGGTAAGTAGAAAGGTAGCTAAAACAAAGGCTACAATGTGAGAAAAAAAGATAGAAGGGTGATAGAAATAGAAAGGAAGATACTAAGTAGAGACATAGAGGAATGGAGAGGAATAGTAAGAAAAAGAACACTAAGTTGCTACAAGGAGTTGAGAAATTACAATAAGAAGAAGCTATGCTAAAGGGTGTACTAGGGAGAAGGGTAAAGGAGAGATCTAAGAAGGTATAGAGGAGATGGTGAAAGACTAAACACAGGGGAGGCTAGAACAGGAAAAGATAGCTGGAAAGAAGGTGGAGGGAGAGGGAATGTATATAAGGCAAAACTAAAGACTACAGAAGATGTTGAAAGGACTATGGGTAGAGGGAGACTAGGCAGGAGAATACAGGGGATAGACTGCAGCGATGAAAAGTGGGTATGTGGAAGGAGAGGCAATCTAAGAAAAGTAAGAGGGAGAGATAAAATGACTAGAAAGGTAGTATACAAAGCACAGTGAAAGAAATACTACTACTGAAGAGAAGAGATCTGTGAGAGAGACTAAGAGCAAGGTGAAGTTACACTAAATACATATAGAGCTATAGACTATATCTAATCTGAAAGAGATAAGAGAGATGCAGTGAGAGAAGAAAATAAAGAGATACTGAATAAGAGAGATGAGGTATGGGTATAAGGAGGGACTATGGCAGAAGGAGATATAGAGGAAATAGAGAAAGCAGAACAAGAGAAGATGAAGATAAGCTATATCTATATAGATAAAAGAGCAGAAAGAAACAGGGAGCTAGCAAAGAGAAGATAAGACTAAGAGGGTGAGGTGTACTCTACTAGCGGAATGGGGCGACAGGAGATTTTGGAGGTAAAAGAAAGGCTAGAAAGAACTGGTAGAAAAAGAATAGGGAAGAAGAGCTGAGGTATAAGGAGCTGTATGAAGATAAGCTATAAATATGCAATAAAAGGAAAGAGAGATAAGAGAGGATGAAGGAAGGAGAAAGAAAGGAGAAGAAATAGTAAGGATAGTAAGGCTACTAAAATATAAAACTATGCTGATATATATAGAGGAATATATGAGATGTATGAGAAAGAAGAAGTAGAGGGGAAATAGCTGAAAGATATAGAGGTGCTAATGGAGGCAGGGAGATATAGGCATATAGATATGAGCTGAGAAGACAAGAATAATAGGAAGATAGGAGAGGTGAATATGAGCAAGACGATGATAGGTATAAAAACTACTACGCTGCAAGAGACTAGCATAAGCTGTTTGTGCACACACAATGGAAACAGCTGGGTAGCACAGCTCCGTTGCATAGGGAGTTGCTGCTCTGACTGAGGAAAAGAATAGGATCTATGGGGTATGGCAGAGAGCTGCTATAGCGCTAGAAGACAAAGTAGGCGGTGAGATACGGAAGAGGCAAGGAAAAGCTATAACCTATAAGTACTATAGGTAAGAACTAGGAGATCTGGCGGAGAAATAGACGGTAGAATATAGAGATAGACGAAAGATAAGAGAGGAGTTTACTAGGGACTATATGTGAGTAGGCAGTGGTGACAACGAGACAGGGATAAGGGGTCTGCAATATATAGATAGACTATCTGCAACGATAACTCTGTACGATGTGTAGATATAGGGGTAACTGGCCTATATATACGATGCAGTGAATGTACTGAGCGCTAAAGATAAGAGAGTAGATAAGTTACGCTGAATAGAAGACAGAAGGAAAGGGATACAGCTAGACTCTGCGGCAGCTGCGATAAGCTGGTTAATCTAGGCAAAGGTACAGTGGGAAAGAGGAACAAAACTGGAAAGAGCTGAAGGGAAAGGCTAAGGAAAGAAGACAATAGACAGAGATTACGAGGGTAACTACGGGGCGCTGAGAGAGAGAAAGGTGTTAAGAGAATGAGACAAGGTATAGAGAGAGGTGGTCTGGGAAAGAAAGAGATGGAATATGTAGAGAGACTGGAGAGCACAAAGGGAGAAGAACAAGAGGATTTAAGTAGATGTTTGATGAATGCTTGGGGGTAGATATGGGTATGTGGATGTGTTGCTTGTGATGGTAAAGATGCGAGATGAATGCTGTAGATGCTTTTAGAGCGCTGGTTTAAGTGCGGACTGTTTTACAAAACATAAGTATGGGTTAAGAGGGTGTGCTGGCAAGTTGTGGTGATGTGAGATAGGAATGAGTAGCGAGGTAGCGGTGGGGTAGTTGACAGTTAGTGAAGCTATGAAGATTAGATTGCTATGTAATAGCGGTAGAGTTTTAGGGATGAGAAAAGCAGTTATTGGGTAGTTTGATTAAGGCAGATTGCTGACTAAGAGCTACAGCGCGTGGGACAGATGATGGAGAAGCTACGGTACGGAGCGGAGCGCGTGGATGCGCAACGGGTTGTGGTGGTTCTGGCTGCGAACTAGATAAACACGGCTATGATGGAAGTTTGGGTAGATTCTCTGGTGATAAATTGATAGATAATGCAGAGTTTGGCAGTTCGCTAGGTGTTCGTGAGGTGATGGAGGTGAAATGGAGGGTGAGGGAATAAGCGGTGCGAGGGCTGGAACGCATGGCTGGTTGTAAGGCGGTTGAGACTACGCGGTGAGAAAGGTGCTAACAAGGCACGTAGGCAGGCTATGCTCAGGAACTGCAGCAAGCGCTGTTGTTGAAGTGATACGTAAGGCGGTTAAAGAGGGACTTTTAGTGCTGCTGTGGTATGGTGCAGAGTACAGGTTCTGTTGCACGCAGAACGCTGCTTAATTGAATGAATGCTGCGGCAGGCGTTGACTCTGTTGGCACCTACAGCGCGTCGGGCCGGCGGCGTTTACGTCGCACTAGTGTCGTGAGTCGTTAATTCGCGTGCAGTAGGCGGCGAGGGTGTCGAGGATCTGGTCTGCGGTCTTGGTCCAGACGAAGGGTTTGGGGTCGGCGTTCCATTCGTTGATCCATTGGCGGACGTCGGCTTCGAGTTCGGTGATGCTGCGGTGGGCGGAGCGGCGGAGTTTGCGGTTGGTGAGTTCGGCGAACCAGCGCTCGACCAGGTTCAGCCACGAACTGCTGGTGGGGGTGAAGTGCAGGTGGAACCGCGGATGGCGGATCAGCCACTCCTTCACCTTGGGGGTCTTGTGGGTGGCGTAGTTGTCCAGCACCAGGTGCAGGTCGAGGTCTTTGGGGACGGCGGCGTCGATGAGTTTCAGGAAGCGCAGGAACTCCTGGTGGCGGTGGCGGCGGTAGTGCTGGGCGATCACCGACCCGCTGCGATGTCGAAGGCGCGAACAGGCTGGTGGTGCCGTGGCGGACGTAGTCGTGGGTCATCCGCGCCGGCGTGGTGGGCATGATCGGCAGGATCGGAGCGGTCCGGTCGATGGCCTGCATCTGGCTCTTCTCGTCGACGGCCAGCACCAACGCGTTCTCGGGCGGGCTCATGTACAGACGACGACGTCGCGGACTTGTCACGAACAACGGATCGTGGACAGTTCAGGTTCGATCGCGTGCGGTTTCAGCGAACGCCCGCCAGATCGCGACACCGCGCTCTGCGACATGCGGTGCGGTGCCATGAGCGAGTCGACCAGTGCGTGTCTTACCTGGCGTGGATTCCAGCGTCTTGGTGATCACCTGCTCGATGTCGTCTCGGTGATCGTCCGCGGTCGGCCGGGACGCGGTTCGTCGACAGCCGTCCAGCCGATCGGCCGGAACCGCGACCGCCACTCGACACCGTGCGCGCGGATCTCGAGCGCTGGGCACTCGGCGATCGTGGCGCCGTCGCGCAGGCAAGACGATCGAGCCGCAACGCCAAGCCGCGACGTTTCCGGCGACGAGCCAGCCGCCAGCACCGCCGCCTCGTCGGACAACACCACGGGTCAAGTTCGGGCTCGGCACCACGCAGTCTACCGAGTAGTCGCGAATATGACTCAGGACCTAGCGCGCGAGAGGTCGTAGTGAGCGGGCGCCGGCGGCGTCCGCGTGCGGTCACGGACGACGCGAGACGTGCGAGACGACGGGCGGCGGTGCGTGGCCGTCGTGCGGCGGGCCGGCTGTCCGTGCCAGATGCTGGCGCGGCGCTATGTAGGACTACTTTAAGTAGTCGAGTTGAGCCCCCGGCGCTTCGGCTGCCGTCGTTCGCGAACTCGGCAGCTTCTCGATCGATCCCAGTACTGGATCAGTGTGATGCCGCGCCCCCCCCCCCTCGCACCGGCAACTCAGCCATCCCCGCCCGCAGCGAGTTGGTCGGCGTCCAATCAGGAACACGACCTCACCGCGTCCGCGCCCCACCACGAGTGCAGGGTGGAGTGGTGCGCGTCAGGCCGTCCGGCGGGCGGCCTCGCGGGCCCGGAGGCGGTCGCGTTGCTCGACGAAGCGGGTGGCCTGTGCGTCGAGGCCGGTCATGAACTCGGCGAGTTCGTCGCGGGCCAGGGCGCCGTCGCCGGTGAGATCCTCGCGGTCGAAAACCTTCCACATCCGCAGGATCGGGGCGACCACCTCGTCGTGGTGCAGGCGCAGGTCGTAGATGCCGGCCTTGGCGATCGTCACCGAGTTGCGGGCGAACCCCTCCATCGTGGCCCCGGGCATCGAGAAGCCCTTCACCTCGTTGGTGACCGCTCGCATGGTCTCGTTCGGCGCCGTCTCGAAGGCCGCGGCGACCAGGTTCCGGTAGAAGATCATGTGCAGGTTCTCGTCGGTGGCGATCCGGGCCAGCAACTGGTCCGCGATCGGGCAGCCGGTGGCCTTGCCGGTGTTGCGATGGGAGACCCGGGTGGCCAGTTCCTGGAAGCTGACGTAGGCGACCGCCTCCAGCATGTTCTTGTCGACCTCATGGCCGGCCGTCATGTGGGCCATCCTGGCGGTCTCCAGTTCGACCGGATCGACGCCGCGGGTGACCACCAGGTAGTCACGCAGCGCGATCCCGTGCCGGCCCTCCTCGGCGGTCCACCGGCCGACCCAGGTGCCCCACGCGCCGTCGAGGCCGAACTGGGTTGCGATCTCCCGGTGATACGAGGGCAGATTGTCCTCGGTCAGCAGGTTGGTGATCATCGCGACCTTGGCGACCGGGTCCAGCCGGGACTGCTCCGGCGCCCAGTCCTCACCACCCAGGAAGGCGAAGTCGCGGCCCTCGCTCCACGGTACGTAGTCGTGCGGATTCCAGTCCTTGGTGATGGCCAGATGCCGCTCGAGATTCTCCTCGACCACGGGCTCCAGTTCGTGCAGCAGATTCGTCACCAGTTTGTCGGTCACAGAATCTCCTTCCCTCGGCAATTCCCACCCACCCTACGGCACCGTAAGTTACGCCACCGTAGGTAGCGCGTCGGCCACTAGCTTTCGGCCTGGCGGTGCAGCCGGTCGGCGGCGGTGTCGCCGCGCTGGCTGACCGGCACGACACCGGCGACCTTGCCCAGTCCGGTCAGCGGCATGTTGCCGTAGATCGTTTCGGTGTTGCCGGCCGGTACGACGTACGTCTCGTGCCAGATCCCGGCGGCGCCGCTCTTGAACGAATCCCGGAAGTAGGCGAGCCAGGCCGGCCGGTGGGTCCGCCCTTCGTCGTTCGCGAACGCCTGCAGCTTCTCGACCGACTCCCAGTACTGGATCAGCGTCACTCCGCGCCACGTCGGCAGCACCCGGTAGCCGAGCAGGCCGCTGTCCGGATCCTTCGACAACTCCCGCAGCATCGGACCCATCGCCCGCGCCACCGGACGCCACGCCCGCAACGCCCGCAGCGAGTTGATCCGCATCCCGATCAGGAACACCACGAGTTCCCCGTCGTACGACGCCGTGTGCCGCCCCTCGATCACACCCATCCGCCTCACCCCTCAGCTCGTCCGTTCACCTTATGGTGGGCCGATGGACCGGAGTTCTTATCCGCACTTTCTGGGGATCACGTTGCGGTGGAAGGACAACGACGTCTACGGGCACGTGAACAACGTCGAGTACTACAGCTTCTTCGACACCGTGATCAACGACTTCCTGATCCGGGTCGGCGGGCTCGACATCCACCGCGGTGAGGTGATCGGGCTCTGTGTGGACTCGCAGTGCACGTTCAAGGATTCGCTCGAGTTCCCGGGCACGGTCGACGCGGGGTTGCGGGCCGGGCCGTTGGGGAACTCGAGTGTCCGCTACGAGATCGGCCTGTTCCGCGAGGGCTCGGACCAGCCCGCCGCGACCGGCCGGTTCGTGCACGTGTTCGTCGGCCGGGAGGACCGCCGCCCGGTCCCCGTTCCGGATCGCATCCGCGAGGCACTCGAAGGGATCACAGGATGATCGTGCGCGGCGCCGTACTGCGGGAGATGGGTCTGCCCGGTCCGTACGCCGAGTCACGCCCGCTGCGGATCGAGGAGATCGAGCTGGCGCCGCCCGGGCCGGGTGAGCTGCTGGTCCGGATCCGGGCCGCCGGGTTGTGTCACTCCGACCTGTCCGTCATCGACGGTTCGCGGCCGCGGGTGATGCCGATGCTTCTCGGCCACGAGGCCACCGGCGAGGTCGTCGCGTCCGAAGCGCCCGGGTTCAGCCCTGGTGACACGGTCGCTTTCGCCTTCGTCCCCGCCTGCGGTGAGTGCGGGCCCTGCGCCGAGGGCCGGGCTGCGCTGTGCGAACCGGGTGCCGCCGCCAACACGGCCGGCACGCTGCTGAACGGCGTACGGCGTCTGGACGGGGTGCACCACCATCTCGGGATATCCGGGTTCGCCGACCATGCGGTGGTGTCGGCGCGGTCGGCGGTGAAGATCGACCCGTCGCTGCCGCCGGAGATCGCGGCGCTGTTCGGCTGCGCGGTGATGACCGGCGTCGGGGCAGTGGTGAACACCGCCCAGGTTCGGGCCGGGCGGAGCGCCGTCGTCTTCGGCCTCGGTGGGGTCGGGTTGTCGGCGCTCCTCGGGGCGGTCCTGGTCGGTGCGCATCCGGTCGTCGCGGTGGACGTCGTACCGTCGAAGCTGGAACTCGCCCGGTCGCTCGGCGCGACCCACGCCGTCGATGCCCGGGGCAATGAGGTTGTCGAGGAGATCCGGGAGGCGACGTCAGGCGGCGCCGACTACGCCTTCGAGACGGTCGGGAGTGGGAAGGTACTCGAGCAGGCGTACGCCGCCACTCGCCGCGGCGGCACCACCGTGACCGTCGGGCTGCCGCATCCGTCCCAGTCGTTCAGCATCCCCGCGGTCAGCCTGGTCGCCGAGGAGCGCACGGTGAAGGGCTCGTACCTCGGCTCGTCGATTCCCAGCCGGGACATCCCGCGCTACATCGCGCTCTACCGGGCCGGCCGCCTGCCGGTCGACCGGCTGCTCACCTCGACCGTCGGACTCGACGACCTCAACGAGGCGTTCGACCGGCTGGCCGCCGGTACGTCGATCCGTCAGGTGTTGCTCCTCTGACGGTTCTCGGCGGCCTTGACGAAGGTCAGCTCCTCGCGGGCGCGCGCCTCGGCGGTGAACTCGTCACCGAAGTCGTCCGCGGTCGCAACCTGCCGGATCTCCAGGTGGCCGGTCTGGCCGTCGTCGGCGGCCAGGCAGCGCCAGCCCCACTCGAGCGCCTCCTCGCGGGAGGCGACCTCGATCAGGCAGAAGCCGGCGATCAGTTCCTTGGTCTCGGCGAACGGCCCGTCGACGATTCGGCGCTTGCCGGAGCTCAGCTCCAGCCGGAAGCCCGCCGAGCTCGGCAGCAGCCCCTCGCCCGCCAGCAGGACCCCCTTCTCGGCCATGTCCGACATGACCTGGGTCATCTCGGTCAGGCTTCTCTCGCTGGCCTTCTCCCAGGCCTCGGACTGGTCGCTGGCCTTGAACATCATCATGAACCGCATCGGAGCTCCCCTCATGGAGTCCCCATCATGGCCCAGATCATGGCCCAGCAGCGGGCCGGTGGACGCGGCGCAGACGCAGGTTAAATCCGCGGAAGAGTATTCCCACCCGGACAACCATCGGGCAGGCTACGCACAGTGCGGAACCGCCCACCGCACGTGAGGCATGTCACAAGTGAGGCGTAGGAGTCCCGAGGAGGACCCCCTAATGCACACCCGTTTCCGCCGCACCGGTGCGCTCGTCGGCGCCGGTGCCGTTGTCTTCGGTGCGCTGGCCGTCGTGGCCGGCAACCAGGCCGACGCCCAGCAACCCGTCCCCACCCCGATCGACCAGCTCCTCGGTCAGGAGCTCCAGGGTAAGAGTGCGCTCGGCCGGGTCGAGTCCCGACTCGCCGAGCTGTCCGAGCGCAACGGCATCCCCGCCGCGAAGTTGCAGCAGATCCTGGCCACCGACAAGACCAGCTGGCTGGACAAGGACGGCAAGCTCTTCTACCGCGAGCCCGTCTCCGGCACCAAGCAGGCCGCGGCGCCGTCCCCGCGCTGGGCCACCAAGGCGGTCGCCGCCGCCACCGGTCCGGCGTTCGAACTGCACAGCAAGCCGGGCTCGAACCGGGTCATCTACCTGGACTTCGACGGCCACACCATCACCGGTACGGCGTGGAACACCAACGGCAAGCCCGCCACCGTCAACGTCACCCCGTACGACACCAACGGCAACACCAGCACCTGGAGCACGGCCGAGCAGGACGTCGTCCGCGATGTCTGGGCCCGCGTGGCCGAGGACTACGCGCCGTTCGACGTCGACGTCACCACGCAGGCGCCGGCGCAGGCTGCGATCACCCGGTCCGGGTCGTCCGACCTGCAGTACGGCACCCGGGTACTGATCGATCCGACCACCTGGTACCAGTCCGGCTGCGGTTGCGGCGGCGTCGCGTACGTCGGTGTGTACGACAACACCAGCAACCACGCGTACTACCAGCCGGCCCTGGTCTTCACCAAGGGTGTCGGCACCGGGGCGAAGAACATCGCCGAGGCCGCGTCGCACGAGGCCGGCCACAACATCGGCCTCAGCCACGACGGTACGGCGTCCGTCGGCTACTACCAGGGTCACGGTGCCTGGGCCCCGATCATGGGCGTCGGCTACTCCAAGGCGATCAGCCAGTGGAGCAAGGGTGAGTACTCCGGTGCGAACAACAAGGAAGACGACTTCGCGGTGGCCGGCCAGAACGGTCTGGCACTGCGGGCCGACGACCACGGCAACGGCACCGGCGACGCCACCGCCCTCACCCTCGGCACCAGCGTGACGGGTGTCTACGCGAATGACTCCGACGTCGACACCTTCCGGATCGACCTGTCGGCCGGCACCTTCACCTTCGCGGCCAACGCGGCCGCGACCGGCGCCGACCTGGACATCAAGCTGCAACTGCTGAACTCCTCCGGCACCGTCCTCGCCACCGCCGACCCGGCCGCAGGCCAGTCGAACTCGGCGACCCCGACCGGCCTGAGCGCGAGCATCAGCCGTCAGGTCACGGCCGGGCGGTACTACCTCCGGGTCGAGAACACCGGGTACGCCAACCCGCTGAACACCGGCTACTCCACCTACGGCAGCCGCGGGGCTTACAGCCTCACCGTCGCGCCGTCCTGATCCCTGCGGCTGGCCGGCCTCTGGCGGGCCGGCCAGCCACAGGCTCGTCACTTCGGGAATCAGGTGAGCCGTGGCGAGCTGCGCCAGGGCTGCCGCCTGATCACCCAGGACGGCGTCGTCGAAGCGGACCACGCTCGAGTGGTTGGACGGGCCGTCCTCGCCGACGTCGTCCGGGACGCGCACCCAGCATCACGAACGTCCCGGGCACCTCCTCCAGCACCATCGAGAAGTCCTCGGACCCCATCAGCGGGTTGTCGAACGACGGCACCCGGTCCGCGCCGAACACCTCGCCCAGTAGTGCCGTCGTCTCCGCCGTACGCGCCGCATCGTTGATCGTCACCGGGTACTGCTTGCTGAAGTCCGCCTCGACCGTGCAGCCGTGCGCCGCCGCGATCCCCTGAGCCAACGCCGGCAGCTCCCGCGACAACTGGTCGAACGTCTCGTTCGACAGCGTGCGCACGGTGGCGCCGAGGCGGGCCGTGTTCGGGATGACGTTGACCGCGACCCCGGCCGCGAGTTGCGTCACCGTGATCACCACCGGGTCGAACACGTCCACCCTCCGGGTCGCGTACGTCTGCAACGCCAGCACCAACTCGGCCACCACCGGCACCGGGTCCACCGTCATGGACGGCGACGAGCCGTGCCCACCCTTGCCGTGCACGGTGACGTGCAATTGGTTCGAGCCGGCCATGATCGTCCCCGGCCGGGTCTGGAACAGTCCCTTGGCGGCATGCGACCAGACATGGATCGCATACGCGGCGATCGGCTTGTCACCAGTCGCGTGCAGCAGACCCTCCCGGATCATGTAGCCCGCGCCGCCCAGGCCTTCCTCACCGGGCTGGAACATGAAGAGCACGTTGCCGCGCAGCTCCTCGCGATGCGCACTGAGCAGCCGCGCCGCACCGACCAGTCCGGCCGTGTGCAGGTCGTGGCCGCAGGCATGCATGTTCCCGTTGGTCGACGCGTACGCGAGATCGGTCTCCTCGACCACCGGCAGCGCGTCCATGTCACCGCGCAGCAACACCGTCGGCCCTGGCTGCCCACCCCGCAGTACGCCGACCACCGACGTCAGATCCTTGCCGGTACTGATCTCCAACGGCAGCCCGGCCACCGCGTCCAGCACCATCGCCTGAGTCTTCGGCAGCTCGAGCCCCACCTCAGGAATCTGATGCAACTCCCGCCGCAGATCGATCAGCCCGGGTGCGATGGCGGCGGCTTCCTCGACCAGGTTCATCAGCGAGCTCCTTCGGTTGCGCGACGTCCGCCACCGTACCTGTCCGGGCTTCCGCCGTACTGAGGTATTTCGTCGGTGGGTGTGGTTACTGTGGCTGGATGTTGTCGCCGTTGGGGTACCACCGGGCTGTGCTGGCGTACGTACGCCAGGTGGACGAGCGTGCCTGGACGGCCTTGCGAGGTGGGCCGGCCGGTGGTGTCGGCGACGTACTCCTGCGGAACGCCTATCGGTTGGAGGAAGCGGTTCATCCGGTCGTGCACCAGGCCGGTCGCCGAGCGGCCGAGGCGTTGGGGGTGGACGCGGAGCTCGAGTTCTTCCAGGTGCAGGGCGAGGCAAACGCCTTCTATCTCCACCAGGCGGGTACGGCGGTAGTGGTCTTCGAGGGAGCGTTGCTGGAGAGGCTGGACCAGGACGAGCTGACCGCCGTGATGGGACACGAGCTGGCGCACCGGGTGTTGTGGGAGGCCGAAGACGGCGCGTACCTCGCGGTGGACCGGTTGCTGGACGCGGCGGCCGGTGACGCGCGGACACCACAGCAGTACCTGGAGACCCATCGGCGGTGGGGCCTGGCAACGGAGCTGTACGCCGATCGCGGTGCGCTGACGGCCTGCGGCGACCTCAGCATCACGGTCCGCGCGCTACTCAAGCTGCAGACCGGTCTGAGCACGGCGGACCCTGAGTCCTATCTGCGGCAGGCGGACGAGCTGGATCTGAGCACAGGGAGCCGCGGCACCACGCACCCCGAGGGCGTCGCCCGGGCCTGGGCGCTGAAGAACTGGCTCGCCGGTGAGGACATGGAATCGCTGATCACCGGTCCGCTCGACATCGACGCGCCGGATCTCCTCGACGCCGTCCTGCTGCGCGACCTGAGCCGGGAGCTCGCCGCCTCGATCGCCCACACCGACGGCCTGCGCACGGATTCGGTCGCCACCTTCGCGGCCGGGTTCTCGGATCCGCCCGGACCGCTCGGCGTACCGGGGTCTCCGTATCTTCGCTTCGACGAGCCGGTGGCGGTGCGACCGGTCGACGGAGCGCCGCTGCCGCGGCCGAGGCCATTGGTCGAGGCGACCAAGCGGTATCTCTGCTACCTGCTGCTGGACCTGGCCACCGCCGACCCGGACACCGGCGACGCCGGACTGGTCGCGTCGATGGTGATCGCCCGGCGGGCGGGACTGACGGCGTACGACGATCTGGCCGACGACGAGCTCGGCTGGAGCGACAAGCGCCGGGCGAAGCTGGCCAAGGCCGCGGACGAGGTGATCGCGTGAGCGCTGAAGATCTGGTCGCGCTGGCGGTCTCCCAGGGCGGGCTCGGCAACGACGCACTGCTGGCCGCGGTGCTGCCGCTGTTCCACGCCACGGCCGCGGTGCACGAGCGCGGGTTGATCGCGCCGCTGCGTGGACTCGACCGGATCACGGTCGACGCGCAGACCCGGCTCGGCTTCGACCCTTCGGAGGCAGGCTGGCCGGTGCTCGACGAGCAGGCCCTCGTCGCCCGTGGCGGGCCGCGAGCGACAGCGGTCGACGTGGTCGCGCACCGGCAGTCCGACGTCGATCTCGGCGAGAGCGGCGGCCGGGCCCGGACCACAGTGGTCGAGCCGGTCCCGGCGGCGATCACCGCGCCTGTCTATGTGGCCGGTTGGCAGAGTTGGGAGCACGTGGTCGGCCACCACGACCCGCTCACCGACATCTTCAGCCTCGGCCAGCTGCTGATCGGCCTCGGCTGCGGTCTCGACCTGTCCCGGACCGAGGACGTCGCCCGGCTGATCGATGCCAGGGGCAACCTGTACGCCCTCGATCCTGGCCTGCACCCGGTCATCGTCTCGGTCGCCGCCCAGATGGCCGAGCCGGACCGGCACCGTCGCGCGCAGGATCTCCACTCCCTGATCGAACAGCTGGAGAACTACCGCGACCAGCCGCTCGACTTCGACGTCGAAGCGATCACCCAGGGCGTGGCAGACCGTCGTACCGCCGTCCTCCGGGCGCCTGCGGGACCGGTTGTTCGACCTGTCCCGCCGCAACCGCCTGGTCAACTTCCGTCCCACCGCGCAGACGCTGAACCTGACCGAAGTGTCCGTCCCGCTGATGCTCGACGTCCGCACGATCCGCCCCGACCAGCTGTTCACCTGGCGCGACGACCTCGGCAAGCCGCTGCTCGACAAGCCCCAGCCCCTCGGCAAGTGGATCCGGTACGACGAAGCGCCGTACGCCGCGAACGCGCTCGACAAACTGATCGCGACCGGCCCGGCGGGACCGTGCGGAGTACGGCCAGGACCAGTTGCGCCTGGTGCCGGCGTTCCTGCGCTGGCACGACCTGAAGAACGACCCGCAGACCCGGCTCGCCTCGCCGCTGGTGCTGGCGAAGGTTGAGTTGCTGAAGAAGCGCGGCGTACGAGACTCGTACACGCTGCGCATCACGGATCCGGTCGCCGAGATCAACCCGACGCTGCGGCACCACCTGCACCAGCTGTACGGGATCAACCTGCCGGAGTACGTCGACCTCGCCGAGCCGGGCGCGCTCGCGACTCTGCACGCGCGCCTCGCGCAGGAAATCCAGGCCACCGAGCCGGGGCTGCAGCTGCACCTGCGGGAGAAGCCGCGGATCGACCTGGTCCGGCAGCGCGCGATGCTGAAGCTGCGGAACTACCGACGCCGGCAGCACGGCAACGCCGCGCACGAGTTCGGCGGCCGGCAGTACGCGTACTCCTATCGGCGGACCGACTACCAGCCGCTCGGCGTGCAGATCTTCCGCGCCCAGCTGGCCGTGCCGGACCTGCCGCTCGGCATCGACGCTCGGCACCGAGCCGCGGCGGCCGGCCGTGATCGAGACCGACACGTACACGCTCGACACCGAAGGCGGTCCGTACTCCTGGGACGTGGACCTCTGCGCGGTGTCGCTGGCGAACTTCAACTACCGCACGCTCGGCCTGGTCCGGGACTACGACGAACTGCTCGCCACCGGGCAGACGTGCCCGTCGTTCGACCAGCTGTTCTCGGATCGGCCGCGCCCGATCAGCAGCGCGCCGCCGGAGCTGCCGGTCGCCGAGCGACAGCTGGTGGTCCCCGCCGACGGCTCCCAGGTCGCGGCGATCGCGCGCGCCCAGCGCGGCGAGAGCTTCGTCATCCAGGGCCCGCCGGGCACCGGCAAATCGCAGACGATCACGAACATGATCGCGGACTTCGTCGCCCGTGGTCAGCGCGTCCTGTTCGTCTGCCAGAAGCGAGCCGCACTCGACGTCGTCCACGCCCGCCTCGCCAGCCGCCGCCTGGACGGCCTGTGCACCCTGATCCACGACTCCCAGGCCGACAAGAAGGCCTTCGTCCACGGCCTTCGCGACACCTACGAATCCTGGCTCACCGCCGAGGACGACTACGACGCCCTGACCACCCGCCGCGACGCCCTGGTCGCCCGCGTCAACCACCTACTAACCACGGTCACCCACTACGAACAAACCCTATCTACCGGCCACCCACCCCTAAGATCCCAAATCAACCGCCTGGCCACCCTCCACCCCCACCAGTGGCCGAGCCCCACCCACCCCGCCGCCTCACCTGACGACCCCACACCCGCACAGCCCGGACCAACGCGCACGCAGCCCACCGACTCGCGTCAGCCCGGCGGCGGCGCGCCGACTGGCGCTTCTGCTGCCTCCCCGGACGGCGTGACGCCGGAGGCTCGACGGCTGATCCCGTCGCCGGCCGACTGGTGGCCGGCCCGACCGGTCGTCCGCAAGCTCGCCCAGGAACTCGCGTCCGCCGACCCAGCCTCCGGTGGAATCCTCGCCCGCAGTCCCCTCGCCTTCGTCACCCGGTCCCGCTGGGCTGACCCCGACGTACCCGACCGCACCCACGACCTCCAAACCGCCTGGACCGCAGTCACCACCGCCCTCACAACCTCAGGCCTCCCAACCCCCACGCTCCCGAACCCCGCGCCCGCGAGCCCCGCGCTCCCGGGGTCCACCGCGCCGGGAGCCCACGACGGCTGGTCGGTCAAGCAAGCGAGAGCCCTAGGCGAGTTGGGTCGGGTGATCGGCCCACTTGTCGACCGCTACCTGGGCGCCGCCATCGACCCACACTCGCCCGCAGCGCAACGACTGACGGCGACGGCCGCCGAGCGAGAGCAACTCGTCGCCGCGGAACGCTCAGCCTGGGACGAGGCTTCCGGCTGGAGCGACCCATTAGCGCCCGCGGACGCCAGATCCGCGCTCAAGGTTGCCCAAAGCAAGGAAGGCGGCCTCTTCTCCTTCCTCAGCGGCGACTGGCGCAGGGTCAAGTCGCTGGTTCAAGATCGCTTCGACAGCACGACCCGAGCAGTCCGGCCGTCCGTCGTAGAACTACTCACCGACCTGATCGCCGCCCACGACGCGACCGCGGCGGTGAAGCATCACACCGACCAGACTCTCCGCGAGTGGGGTACGGACGATCCTCGCACCCTGCTCTCCCGACTGGCCACGATCCGCACAGATCCGCAGCTCACCGACTGGCGAATCGCCTTGCAGGACGGAGTCCCCGCCGGCCTAACCCGTATCGCCGACGCCCTCGACCGAGCCGAGGCATCGACGTCAGGCCTGCTGACCACGCAGTACGAAAACCTGACCGTGGCCGGCGTACGCGAACTCGCCGACAGACTCGCATCAGCGGAGCCCGTCATCCGCGCAGTCGCCCCGGCACTGCGGGACCTGGCGGCGACGCCGGAATCCGTGCAGACCGCGATCCGCCGACTCGCCGCAACGCCTGACCAACTCGAGTACGCAGTCTGCGCAGCCGAGTGGGAGCGTTCCCGAGCCGCCGCACCACTGCAACTCTCCTCTGCCCGGGTGGACGCGATCGTCGGCGAGCTCAGCCTGGTCTACGACGAACTCACCACACTCAACGCCGACCTCGTCGTGGCCGGCGTACGGCGCCGGTTCCTGACCGAACTGGCGCACTCCGAACTGAGCGTCAGCGGCATGTCTCCCGACGACCGCGACCGCAAGAGGACCTTCGCCACCGGCCGCCGCGAACTGGAACACGAGTTCGGCAAGGTCATGCGCTACCGCTCGATCCGCGACCTGGCCTCCGGCGCCCCCGGCACGGTCGTCTCGCTGCTCCGGCCGGTGTGGCTGATGAGCCCGTCGTCGGTGTCAGACACGTTGCCCTTGACGGCAGACTTCGACGTCGTCGTGTACGACGAAGCCAGCCAGATCCCAGTCGAGGAAGCCATCCCCGCCCTCCACCGCGCACCCCAGGTCATCGTCGTCGGCGACCAGATGCAGCTCCCCCCAACCCAGTACTTCCAAGTCCGCAGCGACCCGAACACTGTATCCGCGACACGTCACAGGAACCCGACACACGGTTCGCTGACCGCCTCCACTGCCGCCGCCTCCACGACCTCCGCCGCCTACGCCGGTTCCGGCGCAACGGACCGTGGTTTCGGGCCGGTCGGGGACGGGTTCGAGGATGACGGTGCTGCTGAGCAGGTTGGGATCGCGCTGACCGAGGACAGCTTCCTTTCGATCAGTGCGCTCCGCCTGGCTTCGACGATGTTGACCTGGCACTACCGCAGCCGGTCCGAGGCGCTGATCTCGTTCAGCAACGCCGCGTTCTACCAGGGCCGTCTGGCAACCGTGCCGGACCGGCTTCCCGCTCACGTCGCGCCGCCATGGACACTGCGATCGGATGCACCCGCCATGGCCGAGGTCTGTGACAGCCTCTTGGCCGGTAGCATCACCGCCGTTCGGCTCGTCGACGGAACCTACGTACGCCGTACCAATCCCGCCGAAGCGCGGTGGATCGCCGGCCTGGTGCGTGAACTGCTCGCCCGTCGCACCGGCAAGAGCCTCGGCATCGTCGCGTTCTCCGAGGCACAGCAGGGCGAGATCGAACGAGCGCTGGACGAACTGGCCGAGGCGGATCCGGAGTTCGGCGCGCAGTACGAGGCCGAGCAGGTCCGCACCCACGGCGAGCAGGACATCGGCTTGTTCGTGAAGAACCTGGAGAACGTGCAGGGCGACGAGCGCGACATCGTGCTGATGAGCGTCTGCTACGCCGCCGGCCCGGACGGCCGGATGCTGATGAACTTCGGCCCGATCAACACTGCCGGCGGTGAGAAGCGCCTGAACGTCATCTTCAGCCGCGCCCGCCAGCACATGGTCGTCGTCAGCAGCATCGAACCCGACGCCATCACCAACACCTACAACGACGGCGCCAACACCCTCCACCGCTTCCTCACCTACGCCACCGCGATCTCCCAAGGCAACACCCCCGCCGCCAAAGCCGCCCTGACCCCATACACCCTCACCCGAACCCGCCGGCCCCTCGGCGGTGACGCGATGGCGGGTGGTTCGTCCGGTGGCGGGGAGTTCGGGGTGGGTGGCGGGCTGGGTCACCTTGAACCCGGCGACCTTCCTGCGGGTGCTAGGTCCCGGGGTGGGGCGACACGGGACGCGGGACAGCAGACGAGCCAGGCGGCTGAGGTGGTCGGGGCGGCTGAGGCTGCCGGGCTGGCAGGGGTGGCTGGGGCTGCTGGCGTACACCCGCATGGTCGCGGGGCGACTGACGAGGCAGGCGCCGCCGTGGTCGAGCAGTTGCGGGTGGCGCTGGAGGCGCGTGGTGTCGAGGTGGAGACCGGTGTGGGCGAGTCGGTGTTCCGATGCGACCTGGCACTGAAGCTGCCAGGTGACGCCGGCCATCGGCTCGCCGTCCTGGTCGACACCCCCGAACGCCTCGCAGCCGACTCACTGCTCGAGCGCCTCACCACCCATCCCCGAGCCCTCACCACCACCGGTTGGCGTGTCCACCACGTCCTCACCACCGACTGGACCCGCACCCCGAACACCGTCGTCGATCAACTCATCGAAACCCTCCACCGACCCGTCGACAACTGACACCTCCCTGCTTGGCGAGGATGCCTCGGAGGGCGAGGGTGTGCCGGGGTAGGCGGGGGCCGGCTCGCGTTGCGGGTGGTGGCGGTCGGTGCTTGGTGGTGTGTCAGTCGGGAGGGCGCGCTCGGGTGCGGGATACGAGGGACGTGTCTGGCTGGGTGGGGTGGCTGACTTGGGGTGGTGGGGCTGGACGCTGGGCCGTCGGTTCGGGTAGCCGCGTCCCAGGGGGTCAGTCAGCGGGTTAGGGCGGATGTGGGTTTGGGGCTGCGGGTGGGTGGGGTGGCCCGGATGGCTCCGGTGGGTTGGGTGGCGGGTGGGTGGTGGGTTGGGGGAGCTAGGGCAGAGAGGGCTGTGTGGTGGGGGCTGGGGATGAGGCGGGATGGGCTGGGTATGGCGGGGGCGGGGAGGGCGCAGGCGGTGGGGTGGGGGGAGTGGGCGGATTCGGCGGATTGGAGTTCGGTGTGGAGGTGGGTTAGGAGGGCTGCTGTGGTGGAGCGGGAGCGGGCGGCGGCGAAGCCGGGCGGGTGGAGTTCGAAGGCGTCTAGTTGGGGGAGGGCGGCGCGGAGGTGGGCTTCGAGGCGGGCGCGGATTTCGGCGGCTTCGGCTGGGGTGTCCAGGTCGGGGAGGCGGGTGGAGTTGTAGAGGAGGGTGACCAGGAGTGGCAGCTGGCCTTCGGCGGTTTGGCGGTTGAGGGCGTTGAGGACCTCGCCGCGATTGAGGCCGGCGCGGTCCTCGAGGTCGGTGGTGAGGATGCGGACGGCGGGGACGTAGGCGGGGTAGTAGCCGCCGGCCGTGACGTCGTTGATGCCGGGGGCAACTTTGTCGACGCCGAGGCGGGTCAGGAAGTCGTTCAGGTGGTCCTGGGCCCACGCCTCAGCGACACCTTCCTCGAGTTGGCGGCCGCCGGGCTGGGTGAAGGCGCCCCGAGCCGCCTCCTGGGTCGCGCCGGCGGGGCCGAGGAAGTGTGCTTGTTCGTGCAGGATCGTGGCGAGGGATTCGCGGTAGCGCACGAGGTCCGGGATCGGCTGTTGCTCGCCCGAGCGTTCGTACATCTGCCGCAGGGGATCGAGGATGCTGTCGCCGAGGTACAGCGTGCCGTCCCAGTGGGCGAGGCCGAGCACCTCGCCGGTGGCCTCGATGACCTGACCGTTCCAGGCGGACTGGCCCGCGCCGGAGAGCGCGACCGTCTCCGGGCCACTGCGGGTCAGCAGGTCTTCCAAAGACGGTGCGGCGACCAGCGTGGCGGTCACGGCCGGTACGCCGTGGCCAGGCGGACGATCGAGTCCGCGGATCGGAGCAGGTTCGCCTTTTCGCGGGGATCGTCGGACGCGGCCGCACGCCGGCGGAACTCGGCGATGAGCCACTCCGCTCGCGCCTGTCGCTCCTCCGCGGTGGCCCGCACTCCGGTCGAGCCGGCCTGATCTACAAGGGTTTCGTACTCCATGTCTGTCCTCCCGAGGTGTGATCTCGGCGGAGAACATATGGAGATTCGGCCTCGCCCAGCCGACGAGTTCCCGAGCTGTGGAAAACCCCGGAACGGCTAGAACAGCGTCGGAGGCTCGACCTCGACTGGCTCAGGCAGCGGCTCCAACCCAGGCACCCGCGACCGCACATCGGAATGGAACCGTCGAGCCAGCCCCAGCGCCTCGACGTTGTCCGGCGTGTGCAGGAACACGGTCGGCGAGCGCCCCTCACCCAGCCAGTTCACGACCAAGTCGACGAGGTACGCCCACCCGTCCACAGTCTGCTGCACGTCGTCCCGGCCGATATAGCGGACGATCGGATGTGCGGTCAGCGCGCGAGTACGTCGTACTACTCGGGGCTTCTTCATCCAGGCATCGCGTTCGGCGAAGCTTGTCGGCCGGTGCTGAAAGAGCGTGACCGTGTCGAAGGGGACCCATTCCGCGTCGACCCGGGCCAGGACCCGCTCTAGCAACTCGGCCGTTCGCGGGTCGTCGAAGAACGCGGGGTGGCGGACCTCGACGGCGTACCGATAGTCCGCGCGGTGCCTGGTGGAGGAACGCGGCGAGGGTGCCGAGGTCGGTGGGTGAGAACGACGCGGGCAGCTGGATCCACACCGCGTGGTTGCGGTCGGCAAGTGGTTCCATCGCGGAGAGGAACGCGCGAAGTTCCACCTCCACCCCGCTCAGCCGTCGCTCGTGGCTGATGAGCTGCGGAAGCTTCACCACGAAGCGGAAGTCGGGCGGAGTCTGTGCTGCCCAGCCGGCGACGGTCGTCTGGGAGGGAGTGGCGTAGAAGGTCGTGTTGCTCTCGACCGCGTTGCACCACGAGGCGTACGAGCGGAGCTTGTCCCGGGACGGCTGCGCCCAGCCGGCATGCGTCCACTGCGCACACCCCACATGCAGTCGCATGACGACAACCTACAAAACAGTCCCGCAGCCGGCCGAAGCCGACTGCGGGACCGTCAGGATGTCAGCAGCGAGCGATCAGCGCTCGACCTCGCCGCGGATGAACTTCTCCACCAGGTCGCGGCAGACGTCGTCGGCGTACTGCTCCGGCGGCGACTTCATGAAGTACGACGAGGCGGACAGGATCGGACCGCCGATGCCGCGGTCCTTGGCGATCTTCGCGGCCCGGATGGCGTCGATGATGATGCCGGCCGAGTTCGGCGAGTCCCAGACCTCGAGCTTGTACTCCAGCGACAGCGGGACGTCGCCGAAGTTGCGGCCCTCGAGCCGGATGAACGCCCACTTGCGGTCGTCCAGCCAGGCCACGTAGTCGGACGGGCCGATGTGCACGTTGCGCTCGTCGATCTCGTCCCGCAACTGCGAGGTGACGGACTGGGTCTTGCTGATCTTCTTGGACTCCAGCCGCTCCCGCTCGAGCATGTTCTTGAAGTCCATGTTGCCGCCGACGTTCAGCTGGTAGGTCCGGTCGACGGTGACGCCGCGGTCCTCGAACAGCTTGGTCAGCACCCGGTGCGTGATGGTCGCGCCGATCTGCGACTTGATGTCGTCACCGACGATCGGCACGCCGGCCGCGGTGAACTTGTCCGCCCACTCCTTGGTGCCGGCGATGAACACCGGCAGCGCGTTCACGAACGCGACACCCGCGTCGATCGCGCACTGGGCGTAGAACTTCGCCGCCTGCTCCGAACCCACCGGCAGGTAGCAGACCAGGACGTCGACCTGCGCCTCACGCAGTGTCGCGACCACGTCGACCGGCGCGGCGTCGGACTCGGTGATGGTCTCGCGGTAGTACTTGCCGAGACCGTCGAGGGTGTGACCGCGCTGCACCGTGATGCCGGTCGGCGGCACGTCGCAGATCTTGATCGTGTTGTTCTCGCTGGCGCCGATCGCGTCGGCGAGGTCCAGCCCGACCTTCTTGCCGTCGACGTCGAACGCGGCGACGAACTGCACGTCCCGGACGTGGTACTCGCCGAACTGGACGTGCATCAGGCCGGGGACGCGCTCGTCGGGCTTCGCGTCCCGGTAGTAGTGCACGCCCTGGACGAGCGAGCTGGCGCAGTTGCCGACGCCGACGATCGCTACGCGGATCGAGGTCATCTGGGATCTCCTTGGGTAGGCGGTTGGTGCTGGTCAGGGGGCCGCTGTTGCCGCCGCTCGCCGTCGATCAGTTCGTTCAGCCAGCGGACCTCGCGCTCGGCCGACTCCAGGCCGTGCCGTTGCAGCTCGAGGGTGTAGGCGTCCATCCGCTCCGCGGTCCGGCTCATCGCTGCCCGGAAGTTGGCCAGCCGCTCCTCCATCCGGGCCCGACGGCCCTCGAGGATGCGCAACCGGGTGGCCGGATCGGTCCGGCCGAAGAACGAGAACCGGACGCCGAACGTGTCGTCCTCCCACGCCGACGGACCTGCGTCGTGCATCGCGTGCGCGAAGTAGTCCTTGCCGTCGGCAGTGATCGTGTAGACGATCTTGGGCCTGCGACCGGACTCCGGCGTACCGGAGTCGGCCGTGATCAGGCCGTTGCGGAGCATCGCCTTCAGACACGGGTAGAGCGACCCGAACGACAGCACGCGTCCCCAGCCGAACTGGGCGTTGACGCGCTTGCGGAGCTCGTAACCGTGCATCGGCGCTTCGTGCAGCAGACCGAGTACGGCGAGCTCCAGGACCCCGCTGCGGTTTCCCATGACCCACCTCCCTCGGTCTAGTTTGTCATGACCTGATGTATCGGCTCGATACATCGCGCTGCCACTGTAAGCAGACGATGGAGCCTGTGGACAAGACCTAACAAAGTCGCCGTATGTCACCTTGCTCACGCTCCCGCCGAAAACCTTGTGAGGGTCATGGCCGACAGCCATGGGAAGCACGTGAAGGTCGACGTCGCCGGTGAGCCGCTGCGGCAGCCGTTCTGGATGCTGCCGGCGCTGGCCATCCTCGGTCTCAAGGCGCGCGACATCATGGGTTACCCCGTCACGAGGTTCCTCGCCGGCTTCCCCGCCGCACTGATCGCAGTGACATTGCTCGCACCGCACGTCACGGGGTAACCGCTTACTGGTCGCGCGAAAGAATCGGTAAGGCTCTGTCCAGGCGTATCGCGGGCTGACCGGCCGGCTTGTTACCATCCGGAGCGGATTCGAGGCTGTTACCACACCCACCGTAGTCTGTGCGGCAATGACTTCCGTGAGATCGTCGAGGATTGCACTGTGAGTGAAGCTCGTAGAAAGGCCGTACCCGTCCGGCCCAAGAAGCACTGGGCGCTCCGGGTCCTCGGCTGGCTCCTCGCTCTGTTCTTCGTGGGGGTGATCGGCGCGGTCGCCACCTTCTTCATCGTCTACCAGTCGACGAAGATCCCGGACCCGAACAAGGAGTTCGCGACCAACACCACCACGGTGTACTTCGCCGGCGGCAAGCACGAGATCGGCCAGTTCTACGAGCAGAACCGCCGGTCGGTGCCGCTGGCCCAGATCCCGAAGCACGTCCAGGACTCGGTGATCGCGGCCGAGGACCGGACCTTCTGGAGCAACCCGGGCATCTCGCCGTCCGGTATGGCCCGGGCGGCCTTCAACATCGCCCAGGGCGAGCAGCTCCAGGGCGGTTCGACGCTCACCCAGCAGTACGTGAAGATCATGTACCTGACCCAGGAGCGGACGGCGTCGCGGAAGTTCAAGGAACTGTTCATCGCGACCAAGCTGAGCCGCTCCGAGGACAAGAAGAAGATCCTCGAGGGCTACCTGAACACCATCTACTACGGCGAGGGCGCGTACGGCGTCGCGGCCGCGGGTCAGGCGTACTTCAGCGTGAAGGACCCCAAGGACCTGCACATCGACCAGGCCGCGCTGCTCGCGACCGTGCTGAACAACCCGACCGTCTTCGACCCGGACGACAAGTCCAAGGCGACCCAGACGCGGATCCTGGGGCGGTACCGGTACGTGCTGGACGGGATGCGTCAGATGGGCACGATCACCGACGCACAGTACGCCCAGTACAGCGCGAAGCTTCCGCCCCTCAAGAAGCCGGAGAAGAGCAGCCGGTTCAAGGGGTCGAAGGGCTTCCTGCTGGACATGGTCCGCAAGGACCTGGTCAGGCAGGGGTTCACCGACGACGAGATCGTCGGCGGCGGCCTGAAGGTCTATACGACGATCGACCGCGACCTGCAGAAAAAGGCCAACGAGGCGGTCTTCAACAAGAAGCAGCCCGGTAGCGCGAAGGACCTGCACATCGGACTGGCCTCCGTTCGTCCGCAGACCGGTGAGCTGGTCGCGGTGATCGGCGGGCCGGACTATCTGCAAAGCCAGATCAACTGGGCGACGGCCAAGGCCAGACCCGGTTCGGCGTTCAAGCCGTTCGCGGTGGCGGCGGCGCTGAAGGACGGGAAAACCCTCGAGGACACGTTCGAGGGTGACGGGCCGATCGAGATCCGCGGCGGTAAGTACGACAACGAGTTCGGTGAGAACTACGGCCGGGTGAGCCTGCTGTCCGCCACCGAGCAGTCGGTGAACACCGCGTTCTACGACCTGGTCGACCAGCAGATGGAGGACGGTCCGGAGAAGGTCAGCGAGATGGCCGAGGCCGCGGGCATCCCGAAGATCCCTGCGGCTGACCGGGACGCGCCGGCGCTGGTGCTCGGACCGAACGCCTATGCGTCAACGGTCGACA
This sequence comes from uncultured Actinomycetota bacterium, assembly GCA_963748245.1. GTDB lineage: Bacteria > Actinomycetota > Actinomycetes > Propionibacteriales > Kribbellaceae > Kribbella. The sequence continues at coordinate 999,557 of CAVVIA010000002.1, forward strand.
TGGCGGGTGCCTACTCGGTCTTCGCGAACGAGGGCAAGCGGACCCCGGTGCACATGATCAGCGAGGTGCGTGACTCGAAGAACGTGGTCAAGTTCTCGGCCAAGACGAAGTACAAGCAGACGCAGGCCATCAGCCCCGAGATCGCCAACACGACGAGCTACGCGCTGCAGCAGGTCGTGGAGGACCGGAAGGGCACCGGCGGCAAGGCGAAGCAGATCGACCGGCCGGCCGCCGGCAAGACCGGCACCGCGGGTGGTATGTCCATCGACCACCGCCGGGCGAACACGAAGTGCAAGTGCGAGAAGTTCGAGGAAGGCGACGACACCCTGACGTCGTGGTGGGTCGGCTACACCCCCCAACTGTCGACGGCGGTGCTCTACCGGGCCGGCAAGGAGGGTGAGTCCGACCTCGACGCCTACACCGAGGAGAACGCGTTCTTCGGTGGTGACTACCCGGCGCAGACCTGGGTCGACTTCATGAAGCCGGCGATGGAGGGTCAGCCGGTGGAGGAGTTCCCCGAGCCGTCCGACGACATCATGGGTACGCCGACGCCGTCGAAGACCCCGTCGCAGACTCCGACCCAGACGCCGACGCAGACTCCGACACAGACGCCGTCCCAAACACCCTCGCAGACGCCGAGACAGTCCCCGAGCAGGACGCCGACGAAGACCAAGCCGACCAGACAGACACCTGGTTGGCCGTCGATACCCACCGGGGGAACGACAACCGAACCAAGCCAGACACCGGACAGTCCCGGCGGAGGTCAATAACTCTGACCGGCGGCACCCACCCGGGTGCCGCCGGTTGCTTTTGGGATGGGGCACCATGGGGGGCGTGAGTTGGCCTCGGGTGGGTTCGGTGCTGGGCAGGTGCGTCTGTGTTTGAGCGGACGGCTGCTGAGGAACCCAAGCCTGGGAAGGCCAAGCGGGCTCGGGTCGACGGCGTGCTGCAGCGGTGGATGCCGACCGCGATGGCGCGCGAGGTGCTCGGGTGGTGGTTGGTCACCCGGGCCGCGTTGATCCTGCTGTCGATCTCGGCGCCGTTGCTGTTCAACCGGGGGAGCGACTTCCCGAACGTCTGGCGGGCCTGGCTGCAGTGGGACGTCTGGCATCTGAGGGCGGTCGCCGAGTTCGGGTACGCCAACGGTGAGCCGTCCGGGGCGCCGCTGGCCGCGTTCTTTCCCGGGTTCCCGGCCCTCGTCCGCATCGTCAGCTGGACCGGGATCGGATACGTTGCCGCGGGCATCGTCGTGTCCGCGGTCGCGAGTGCCGTCGCCGGTGTGTACCTGGCGCGCCTGGCGCAGTACGAGTTCCCGGAACTCGAGAACCTCGGCCCCAACGCGGCCTTGGTCTGGTTCACCGCGCCGGTCGGTGTCTTCCTTGCCGCCGGCTACACCGAGGCGCTGTTCTGCGCGTTCGCGTTCCCGGCCTGGCTGGCCGCGCGACAGGGCCGCTGGGCCCGGGCCGCGATCCTGGTCGCGCTGGCGTGCACCGTGCGGGTGTCCGGGATCTTCCTCGCGTTCGCCCTGATCGTCGAGTTCGTCACCTCGAAGAAGCGGGACTGGCTGTCGCTGCCGTGGCTGGCGTTGCCGGCCGTTCCGGTGCTCGGCTTCATGGCGTACCTGAAGCAGATCCACGGGTCCTGGTTCGCCTGGCAGGAGGCGCAGGAGAAGGGCTGGGCGCGCGAGTTCACCTGGCCGTGGACCTCGATCATGCACACGGTCGAGGCGGCGACGAAGGGCCACTTCGCCGCCGACCGCAGCGACTGGACCTGGATGTTCCGGGCCGAACTCGTCACGCTGGTCATCGGCCTGCTTCTGCTCGCCTGGCTGCTCTGGCGCCGCTCCTGGGGTGAGGCGGCCTGGGTCGCGGCCACCGTCGGTGCCTTCTGTACGTCGTTCTGGATCTACTCGCTGACCCGCGCGACGCTGCTCTGGTGGCCGCTCTGGATCGGCCTCGCGGTCCTCGTCCAGCGAAAACGCTGGCTCGGCCGCCTCTATCTGGGCCTGGCCATACCCCTGGCCGCGATCTGGGCGGCGGCCTTCTTCACCGGCCGCTGGTCCGGCTGAGTAGTTCTGCTCAGGTACGGCGACCCGCCGCGCGCTTAGCGTGACCGTATGGACACCCGGTTGTTCGGTAGGAGTCTGCTGCAGGCGGCGCTGGCCGGCCTGGTGGCGGCGTTCGCGTACGAAATGATGGTCCGGACCGGCGCGCCGCTGTGTGCGCCCTCGGCGGAGCACTGCGTGGTCGACCTGTTGGGCGCGCTGTTCACGGTCCAGATCGGTGGTCTGGCGATGGCGCTCGCGCTGCCCATGTTCGCCCGGCGGGCCGGTCTCGGCTGGACCGCCACCGTGGCGGCGGGTGCGGCGCTGGTGGCGCTGAACATCGCCTGGTTCGCCGCTGCCGCCACCTGATCGTGTCCGGCATGTGGACTCTTTCGCACCAAGGCAACCCTGCGGAGGGTTCGTACGTCGTTAGGGGTGAAGGGGTGGCAGTCCGGGCGGGGACCGCCACCCCTCCTCAATCCTCCGGCGGAACCTTTCAGGGGCAGGCTCCGCCGGCAAACGTCCAGCAGGGGCGGCGGCACCGGCCGCCGCCCCGCTGCCGTTATCCGTAGTTCCGGTCGATCGACTGCGACGGCGTCGGGCTGGGCTTGGTCTCGGCCACCCGCTTGTCACTCGGGTGCGTCCCGGGCTCGACCCCCTTCAGCGTCCCGAGCAGCTCGATCTCGGACAGCGTCACACCGTCTGCTCCGGCCGGCGTGAGCACCAGCCGGTACTGCGTGTAGGCCTTCGGCGAGGCGATGCTGAAGGACCGGGTGTACGACGCCCAGGCCCACTTCTCGCCGGTACGGCGGTCGACCGGCGACCACGTCGTACCGTCGTTCGACCCCTCCAGCACCCACCCCGACGGCGCGGCACCGGTGGCACCGCTGGTCAGCGTGTACATCCCGACCGGCCGGCCCTGCGGCAGCGCCACCGTGATGGTCGGGTTCGCGCCGGTCAGCGTGACCTGGGTCTTCGCGTCGTCGTCGGTCAGCGCGGTCACGTCCTGACCGCCGGCGCCGATCACGGCACCCTCGTCCGAGGTCGAGTCCTGCCACGTCTTCGGGTCCTCGCCCGGGGTGGTGATCGACGGCGGGGCGTCGTTGCGGCCGGTGCCCCACTTCGACGGCTGGTCGGTCATCTCGAACTCGATCTTGCCGCCGTTGGCGATCAGGTCGTGGGGCAGCGCGGTCGAGGTCCACTTCTTCCCGTTCACCCGGACGCTCTTGACGTAGACGTTCCGCGCGTCGTTGCCCGGTGCGCTGATCACCAGCTTCTTGCCGCCGGGCAGCCGCACCGTCGCCTTGGTGAACAGCGGCGAGCCGATCGCGTACGTCGGCGAACCCATCTGCAGCGGGTAGAACCCGAGCATGCTGAACAGGTACCACGCGGACATCTCACCGTTGTCTTCGTCACCCGGGTACCCCTGCCCGATCTCCGAACCGAGGTACAGCCGCGACAGCGACTCACGCACGAGTGCCTGCGTCTTCCACGGCTGACCCGCGAAGTTGTACATGTACGTGATGTGGTGCGACGGCTGGTTGCTGTGCCCGTACTGACCCATCCGTACGTCGCGCGCCTCGAGCATCTCGTGGATCGTGCCGCCGTACCCGCCGGTGTGCAGCGCGTCCTCCGGCGTACTGAAGAACTCGTCGAGCTTCTTGGCCAGACCTTCGCGTCCGCCGTAGATGGCGGCCAGGCCGGCGCCGTCCTGCGGGGTCGAGAACGCCATGTTCCACGCGTTCGTCTCGGTGTAGTCGTGACCCCAGTCGCGCGGGTCGAAGGTGCTGGGCGAGTTGCCCCAGACACCGTCCGGGCCCTTGCCCTGGAAGAAGCCGATCGCCGGGTCGAACAGCGTCACGTAGTTGCGGGCCCGGTTCAGGTAGTACTTGTAGTTGTCCAGGTACTCCTGCTTGCGCGGGTCGTTCTTCTTCGCGGTGTCGTACAGCTGCTTCGACATGTTGGCGATGCCGAAGTCGTTGATGTAGCCGTCCATCGACCAGCTGAAGCCCTCACCGGTGGTGTTGGCGGTGTAGCCGTTGAAGGTGGACAGGTCGAGGCCCTTGCGGCCGACGTTCTGCGACGGCGGGACCACGGCCGCGTTCTTGAGTGCGGCGTCGTACATCGCCTGGACGTCGATCCCCTTGATGCCCTTCAGGTAGGCGTCGGCGAAGGCGACGTCGGAACTGGTGCCGACCATCAGGTTCGCGTAGCCGGGCGACGACCAGCGGGAGATCCAGCCGCCGTCCTTGTACTGCTGGACGAACCCGTTCACCAGGTCGTCGGCCGTGTCCTGGGCGAACAGCGAGTACGCCGGCCACACCGTGCGATAGGTGTCCCAGAAGCCGTTGTTCACGTACGTCTGGCCGGCCACGATCTTCGAGCCGGTCGTGGTCGGGGTGTCGGTGCCGACCTTCGGCGACGTCGGTGACGCGTACTTGATCACCGGGTCATTGGTCGTGCCGGTGTTCTCCGAGCCGTTGTTCGGGTAGAGGAACAGCCGGTAGAGGTTCGAGTAGAGCGTGGTGAGCTGGTCGGCCGTCGCGCCCTCGACCTCGATGGTGCGCAGCTTCGCGTCCCACTGGTCCTGCGCGGCGTCCTTGACCTTGCCGAACGTCGATCCGGCCGGCAGCTCGAGCTCCAGGTTCTTCTTCGCCTGTGCGGTCCCGATCAGCGAGGTCGCGATCCGCAGCTGGACCTGAGTCTCCTTCGGGTCGAAGGAGAAGTAGCCGCCGACGTTTGCTCCGCCACCGTTCGACAGTTTGCCGGAGGCAACCACCTTCTGGTCGACCACGCCGTACACGAAGAGCCGGCCGGCGCCGGTGGACAGGCCGCTCTTGACGTCACTGAAACCGGTGACGACGCCGGTCTCGGGGTCCAGGGTCAGACCGCCGCTGTTGTTGACGTTGTCGAACACCAGCGACGGGTTGCCGGCCGGGAACGAGAACCGCAGGATCGCCGCGTGGTCGGTCGGCGCGATCTCGGCCGCGTTGCCGTTGTCGAAGGTGACGCCGTAGTAGTACGGCCGGGCGATCTCGTTGTCGTGGCTGAACGACCAGGCCCGCGCCTTCCGGTCGGCAGTCGGTGTCGCCGCGGTCGACGGCATCACCTGGAAGGTCTGCCGGTCACCCATCCACGGGCTCGGCTCGTGGCTGATCGACAGGGCCTGCAGGGTCGGCTTGTTGGCCTCGTTGTTGCCCTTGGCGTAGTCGTACAGCCAGGACGTCGAGCCGGCGTTCGTCACCGGCGTCCAGAAGTTGAAGCCGTGCGGTACGGCGGTCGCCGGGAAGTTGTTGCCGCGGGAGAACCCACCGGTCGAGTTCGTGCCGCGCGTGGTGACGGCCAGGTCCGACGGGTGCTCGGCCGCGGTCTTCTGGGCGGCGCGGTCGGGGTTGATCGCGGCGGCGATCCGGATGTCGTCGACCCAGCCGCGGAAGTCGGCCGGGCCGGACGGCTTGTCGTAGCCGACCAGGATCCGCTCGATCGTCTTGCCGGCGGCGACCTTCCCGAGGTCGGCGTCGATGTTGTTCCACTGGTTCGTGGACAGCCCCTTGGCGTCACCCTGACCGCGCGGGCTGAGCTCGAAGCCGTGGTGGTCCTTGGCCTTCAGGTCGCTCAGGTACGTGCCGTCGGTGAACGCCAGGTCGAGCGCGGCGAACGTGCTCGGGTAGCTGAGATCGCCCTCGGTGTGCTCGGGGAAGATCTTGTACGACAGCCGGGTGTCCTTGCCGACCAACAGGGCGACGTCGGCGATCTTGTTCCAGGTGTAGCCGCGACCCTCGGCGGTCTGGTGGCCGGCGTACCGGAACGACTTGACGCCGGTGAACCCGACCCGGGCGCGGGCGTTGTAGGCGCTGCTCGGGCCGGAGTCCAGCCGCGACTCCGCGACCGGGCCGGGCGGCGGCAGCGGGGCGCCGTTGGACAGGTACCAGTCGGCGAGCTGGACGATGTTCTCACCGTGGTTCAGCGTGATGTCCAGCTTGAAGAACTTGTACGGCGTCTCGTTGGTGAAGCTGAACTCCTTGGTCTGGAACCGGTTCTCGAAGCTCTCGCCGGTCCGGGTGTCCAGGGTGGTCCACGTGGTCCCGTCGTTCGAGCCCTGCACGGTCCAGTTCTGCGGGTCGCGGCCGTCGGCGTCGTTGGCCGAGGTGAGCGCGTACTTGCGGATCACCACCGGGACCGAGGTCTCGTAGACCAGCCAGCCGGTCGGCTCGAACACCAGCCACTTGGTGAACTTGTCACCGTCGGCCACGTTGGTGGCGATCTCGCCGCCACCGGTGTTCTCGCCGTTCGCGGTCACCGTGGTGACCTTGTCCATCTCGCTGCCGCCGATCCCGGTCGGCGTCGGTCCGCGGACCCCGTCGGTGCGCGGTTTCCCGTCCGGGCCGGTCTCGACGGCGTCGGTGTAACCGGGCTGCGGCTGGCCCGGCTCGAACGAGGTGAAGAACGAGGATCCGGTCACCACAGGTTGCTCCTCTGTGGCTGGTGGGACGGCATCTGCTGGCGTCATAGCAGAGGACATTGTCATAACAAGCCCGAGAGACGCGACGAGCCCCAGGGGGCGGCGGAGATTCATCAACGCTCCTTGCACGGCCGGACCGGCACCCGGCCGCCGCCGCGGGAACCACACAGCCTCCCCGCGACACCAGCCGCCCGCCAGTGGGTTCTACGCGGCCCCGATGACAAGGTTGTCAGCCCGCGTCCGAAGTGATCCTGCCCATCATGATCACCTGGGGTCAAGGGTTCGTCGCAGACCGTTCGCCCGTGTCCCGTGATTGGACGCCCGGCGGTAGGTTGAAGGGCATGGACGAACGAGTGCTGGTCACCGGCGCGGCCGGATTCATCGGGCGGGCCGTGGTGGCCGGCCTGCGGCAGCGGGGTGTCCCGGTGACGGCGGTGGACCGTGAGCCGCCGGACTCGTCCTGGGACGACGGCGTGCACGTGGTGACCGGCGACCTGGCCGAGCAGGAGGTCTGCATCGCGGCCTTCGAGACCCGGCCGACCGCTGTGGTCCACCTGGCAGCGCTGACCTCGGTGCTGCGCTCGGTCGACGCGCCGATGCAGACCTTCGCGCAGAACGTGACGATCACCCAGGTCCTGCTCGAGCTGTCCCGCGGCAGCGGTGTGGACCGCTTCGTCCTCGCGTCGACCAACGCCGTCGTCGGCAACGTGGGTACGTCGACCATCACCGCGGACCTCCCGCTCAGGCCGCTGACGCCGTACGGCGCGACCAAGGCCGCGTGCGAGATGCTGCTGTCGGCGTATTCGGGCAGCTACGGTCTCGCGACGGCCGCACTGCGGTTCACCAACGTCTACGGCCCCGGCATGTCGCACAAGGACAGCTTCGTGCCGCGGATGATGCGGGCGGCGCTCAAGGACGAAGGGGTCCGGATCTACGGCGACGGCAAGCAGCGCCGCGATCTCGTCTACATCGACGACGTCGTCGCGGGGATCCTGCTCGCGCTCGACAAGGGGTACGACGGCCGGGCGATCATCGGATCCGGTCGGTCCGTGTCCGTGCTGGAGATGGTCGAGGCAGTGCGCGGTGTGACCGGCCGTCCGGTCCCGGCCGAGCACATCGAGGCGCCGGCCGGCGAGATGCCGGCGGTCGTCGTCGACATCACCAACGACCTCGGCTACGAGCCGACGGTGTCGCTGGAGGACGGGCTCGCGCGCACGTGGCACTACTTCAACGCCGAGTGAGGCGCGTCCTCAGGACCCACTGGTTGCTCGCTGTCTTCTTGGTGGTGGGCACCGTCCTGCGGGTCCTCGCGACCGTCGCCTACCGGCCGGCGATCCTCTATACCGACTCGGTGCAGTACCTGAACAACATGAAGGAGCTCAAGCCGGACGCGCTCAACCCGATCGGCTACGAGTTCGTCCTGCGCCCGCTCCAGGCGCTCGGTGGCGTCAGCTTTGTCGTGGTCGTGCAACACCTGGTCGGACTGCTGCTGGGGATCGCCATCTACGCACTGGCGCGCCGCCTCAACGTCTACCGCTGGCTGGCCGCTGTAGCGGCCGCACCGCTCCTGCTCGACGCCTATCAGGTGCAGATCGAGCAGAACATCATGGCCGAGACCACCTTCGACGTCCTGCTCGTCGCCGTACTCTGGCTGCTGCTCGGCTGGGGAGTACCTGGTTGGAAGCGTGCACTTGCGGCAGGCCTGCTCCTCGGTGCTGCCTTCGCTGTCCGCACCATCGGCTTGACTCTGCTGATCGCAGCCGTGCTCTACCTGGTCGTGGTGGGCAACGCTTGGCGTCACCGACGTCTCGAGCTGGTACGGCGTACTGCTGCCGTCATAGCCGGGTTCGCGGTGGTGTTCGGTGCCTATGCGGTCTACTTCCACGCGGAGACGGGCCGGTGGGGATTCACCGGTGCCGAGAACCAGGTGCTCTACGGCCGGACCGCTGTGGTCGCGGACTGCGCCAAGCTGCCGCTCAACGAAGGCACCAGGCTGTTCTGCCCCAAAGAGCCGCTGGGCCAACGACTCGGCGTCGACAAGTACGCACACAACCACTACGGCGACCCCAACTGGCCTGGACCGCTACCGCCTGGAACCACCAAGCAGGAGCTGGCCACGGAGTTCGCACGATTGGTCATCCGGCATCAGCCACTCGACGTCACCTGGGCTGCGCTCAAAGACTTCTTCAAGGGTTTCGCGCCGACGCGGACCACCTCGCCTGACGACGTGCCGCTGGAGCGCTGGCAGTTCCAGACCACGTACCCGAACCTGGAAGACCCCAACACCGCCAAGGCCGCGGAGAAGTGGGGCGGGTCGGAGCCGCACGTCGCACACGTGCCTGCGGTGATCCTGCGGGCCTACCAACTCAATGGCGGTTACACGTCCGGTCTCGCGCTCGGGATCTGTGTGCTGATCGCGCTGGCCGCAGTGGCCGGACTCGGACGCGCCAAGACCTCAGGACTCAGGTCGGCTGCTCTGCTGCCCGCGGCTGCCGGTGTGATCCTGCTACTGGGTTCCGCGGCCTTCGAGTTCTCGTGGCGGTACCAGTTGCCCGGGCTGGTGCTCTTCCCGCTCGCCGGGGCGATCGGCTTGCGCGCGTTGCTCGGCAAGGATCAGGCGCGACCCGCGATGGCGGACTACCCCGACGACGTGGATTCCCTGGCGGTGAAGGACTTCGGCAAGCCGTCATTCGCGCCGATCGTCGTGGTGATTGCCGCCTACAACGAAGCCGCCGGGATCGGCCCAGTCCTGACGAACATGCCGCGCACCTGTGCGGGCCTACCGGTCGACGTCCTGGTCGTCGTCGACGGCGCGACCGACGACACCGCGGCCGTTGCCCGCGAGCACGAGGCTTTCGTGTGTGTTGCCCCGAGCAACCGTGGTCAGGGCGCCGCACTCAGGCTGGGCTACCACCTCGCCGCTGCGGGCGGGGCGCAGTACGTCGTGACGACCGATGCGGACGGGCAGTACGACAACGACGAGCTCGACGTCCTGCTGGAGCCGATTCTGCTCGAGCGCGCCGACTTCGTCACCGGTTCGCGCCGGCTCGGAGCCGAGGACGCGGACAGCCGGCTGCGCTGGGTCGGGGTGCGGGTTTTCGCTGTCCTGGCGTCGATTCTGACCCGGCGGAAGCTGACCGACACGTCGTTCGGGTTCCGCGCGATGCGGGCCGAGCTGGCGACCGCGGTGACGTTGCGCGAGCCGCAGTACCAGTCGTCGGAGTTGTTGCTCGGGGCCCTTGCGATCGGCGCGCGGGTGGTCGAGCTGCCGATGACGATGCGGCGGCGCGGTGACGGCACCAGCAAGAAGGGTCCAGGTGTCGTGTACGGCGCGAACTATGCGCGGGTGATGACGACTACGTGGCTACGGGAGTACGTGCTTCGCCGGGTCCGGCGTCAGCGGACGACGGTGAAGGCCTCCTGGCGAACACGTAGCGATCGAACAGCACGAACTTCAGGATGAACAGCACGCCGTAGGTGCCCAGGTACGACGCGCTGACCAGCAGCGTCTGCCAGGCGTGCGACTCGATCCGGCCCTGGACCAGGTTGTCGGTCACCGTGGTGACGATCGCCGCCAGCACCGCGGACACCACCACGATGATTGCGTAGGGCAACAGATCACGGCCGGCCGGGTTGCGGTGCCCCCAGGTCCAGCGGCGGTTGATCAGGTAGCTCGGCACGGTCCCGGTCACCCAGGCGACCAGCGAGGCCACCAGGGCCGCCGTACCGAACCAGTAACAGAGAGCGAACGCCGCCTGGCTGATCACGGTGGCGACTACCGAGGCCGCCGAGTACTTCGCCCACAGCAACAATCGGGTCCGGCGCAGGCCGGATCCGCTGATTACCTTGGCGACAATCCCCATCGCGCCTATTGTGCACCTCCGCACCCAACAGTGCCCCGATCGCAGAGATTCATAGCCAATTGCCAGGTTCTCAGTGGGGCTGGTCACGTTACTGGAGCGGCTACTCGGGATAGGAATACAGGTGAAAGCCAACATCCCGAAAGGAAGGCGGCCGAGCCGTGCGCGTACTCGTCCTGGGCGGTGACGGTTACCTAGGGTGGCCGACAGCGCTGCATCTGTCAGACCGCGGCCACGACACGGCCGTCCTCGACAACTTCGCCCGCCGTGGCTACGACCGCGAGCTGGGGGTGCAGAGCCTGGTCCCGATCCAGGACCTCGACACCCGGGTCGCGGCCTGGGAGGAAGTCTCCGGCCGGCGGATCGCGGCGTACACCGGTGACCTGCTCGACGCCGACTTCGTCTACGGGGTGCTGCGGGAGTTCGAGCCGGACGCGATCGTGCACTTCGCCGAGCAGCGGGCGGCGCCGTACTCGATGATCGACCGGGCGCACGCGGTCTACACCCAGCACAACAACGTGGTCGGCACGCTGAACCTGATGTACGCCGTCGCCGAGACCAACCCGGACATCCACCTGGTCAAGCTCGGCACGATGGGCGAGTACGGCACGCCGAACATCGACATCGAGGAAGGCTGGCTGGAGGTCGAGCACAACGGGCGCAAGGACCGGATGCTCTACCCGAAGAAGCCGGGCTCGTTCTACCACCTGAGCAAGGTGCACGATTCGCACAACCTCGAGTTCGGCTGCCGGGTCTGGGGCCTGCGGGTCACCGACCTGAACCAGGGCGTGGTCTACGGGCAGCAGACGCCGCAGACCGTGCAGGACCCGCGGCTGGCGACGCGGTTCGACTACGACGCCGTGTTCGGCACCGTGCTCAACCGGTTCGTCATCCAGGCCGTGCTCGGCGAGCCGCTGACGGTGTACGGCACCGGCGGGCAGACCCGGGGGCTGCTCGACATCCGGGACACGGTCGAGTGCATCCGGCTCGCGGTGGAGAACCCGGCCGACACCGGTGAGTTCCGTGTCTTCAACCAGATGACCGAGAGCTACTCGGTCAGCCAGATCGCGGATAAGGTCGCCGAGTGCTTCCCCGGCCCGGTCCAGGTCGAGCACCTGGAGAACCCGCGGGTCGAGCAGGCCGAGCACTACTACAACGTGCAGCACACCGGTCTGGTCGGCCTCGGCCTGCAGCCGCACCTGCTGTCGGACACGCTGATCGACTCGATGTTCGACATCGTTGCCGCCAACAAGGACCGCGTCGACCCCGCCGCCCTGCTACCCACCGTCCGCTGGAAGGGCCACCTCAAGCAGCGCTAGGCGCTAGACGAAGAAGCAGAAGATGTGGCCGACCGGGTCGGCGTACACGCGGACGTTGGGTTGGGGCTGGAAGTCCTGCAGCCGGGCGCCCAGGGAGGTCGCGTGCTGGTGCGCGGTCTCCAGGTCGTCCACCTTGAAGTCCAGGTGCAGTTGCATCTGCTGTGTCTCGGTCTCACTCGGCCAGCTCGGCGGCCGGTACGTCGGCTCGAGCTGGAACGACAACTTGGAGCTGCCGTCCGGACCTACGGCGGTCGCCCACGTCTCCTCGTCGTCGCCCAACGTCCAGCCGAGCAATTCGCAGTAGAACCGCGCAAGCTTCTGCGGCTCGGGCGCGTCGAGTACTACTCCTGCCAGTGGAATCATTCTCCGCACGCTAACGGCCGCCACCGACAAGATCAGCTCAGCGCGTGGCGGCCACGAGGAGGGTCGGGAGTACGGCGAGGAAGCGGTCGCGCCGGCCACGATCCGCCTGCTCGGCCAGCCAGTCGTCCGCGTCGTCCTGGGTGATCAACGCCTTCTCGACCGCGGCGGCGGCCGCCAGGTCGAGTTGCCGCGCCAGGAACCGGTGGTCGGTGACCACCTCGGTGTGGACGACGACTTCGACGTCACCGAATCCGGCATCCAGCAGCACGTCTCGCAGACTGCGAGCCGCGCGGGGTGAGACCGACCGGGACTCGAGCCCGAGCAGAACGACGTCGGTCAGGTCCTGGTCAGAGCTGTCGATCAGCAGGAACCCGTAGTCCTGGCCGCCCAGCACGATCCGTCCGCCCGGCCGGATCACCCGCCTGGCCTCGGCCACGGTCGGGACCGGGTCCTCGAGCAGGTGGAAGAGCCGGACGGCCCGGTAGCCGTCCACCGACGCGTTCTCCAGCGGCAGGTCGTCGGAATGTGCCACGTGAAACATCGCCTCGGGCACCCGGGCCCGGGCGGCCTCGATCGCCTCCGGATCCGCGTCCACGCCGGTCACCTTCAGCCCGGCCGCCGTCAGGTCGGCGACGGCATGCCCGGCTCCGCACGCGACGTCCACGCAGATCGCGCCGTGCTTGAGGTCCAGCAGCCGATACGACTTCGCCCGGAGCTCCGCCGCTCCGGGCCGTTCCTCGATCCGTTCCAGAAGGCTCATGGCCCCAGGTTGAAACTTCAGGTCCACCTGAAGTCAACCCGTCACATTTCCCCACCGGGATACGTCAGGCTGGATGGCGGGACGGTCCTGCCGCTGAATCGAACCGGGAGAGCTGAGATGAAGTTCGCGAAGACCATCGTGTACGTCGAGGATGCCAAGGCCTCGATCGAGTTCTTCGAGCGTGCGTTCGGGTGGAAGGGGACGTACTGGGACCAGGGCGCCGGCGAGGTGGACGCCGGTGACACCAAGATCGTCTTCGCCACCTACGCGGTCGGCCGGAGCCACCTGTCCGAGGTCGGCACGCCCGGCGCGGTCGGGTTCGAGCTCGGGCTCACCAGCGAGGACGTCGAAGGCGACTTCAAGCGCGCCGTCGAAGCCGGCGCGGAGCCGCTGAAGGAGCCGGAGAAGTCGCCGTGGGGGCAGGTCACGTCCTACCTGCGCTGCCCCGACGGCACCGTCATCGACCTGGCGTCACCCGCCTAATCCATCGACACCTTGTCGAACATCGTGGTGGTGTAGCGGACGTCGACGCCGACCTCGTCGCCGACCGCGGGGGGCGCCACCGACGACGGCAGGAACAGCATGCTGGCCTGCATGTGCGGCGGTTCGGCGAACCAGCGCTGCTTGCCTTCGATGGTGAACGGCGACAGCGCCATCCCGGCCGCGTCCAGGCTGCCCTTCGCCATCGCGATCGCGCGCTGACGTACGCTCGCCGCCGCGGTCGGTGCCTCCAGGCCGACACCGTGCGCGGTGCCGCCCGACACCACCAGGACGTGGCCGTCACCGCTGACCCGGCGCTGCCGGTAGCCGACCCGCTCACCGCGGCGGACCGAGTGAACGTCGAGCACGGTGGCCCGCACGGTCAGCGCACCGCGGTCGCCGAGCCAGAGCCCGGTGCCCATCCGCAGCCGCACGTTGTCGCCGATGTCGGTCAGCTTCTGCGCCGGTACGTGCGACACCCACAGCGGTCCCCGCCGGACCGCCTGGGCGGCCTTCCCGAGCTCCGCGGCTTCCCGGACGTTGGCCGACGTACCGCCGGCGCCCATCGGGAAGTGCAGCGACCAGCCCTCGAACCGGATCCGGTCGAGGGCGTTCAGCAGCATCGTGTGCCGCAGTTCGCGGGCGCCGATCCCGTGCCGCCGCATCGAGGTCATCACCTCGATCAGGACCCGGCTGCCGGCCGGGATCGAGACCAGGTCGGCCAGCCGGCTGACCGTGTGGATGACGTTCTTGCTCTGCGGGATCTCGAGGAACGGCCGCCACGGGGACAGCACGACGATGTCCTCACGCGGGTCCGGCGGCACCTCGAAGTACGTGCCGACCGCGACGGTGCGGGCACCGAGGGCGCGGCCCTCGGCCAGCAGCCGGGTATTGCCGAAGCCGTACCCGTTGCCCTTGGCGACCGGGACGATGTCGGGGTTCCACGTGGAACGCAGATGTTCGCGCCATCGATCGGAATCGACGTGCAGGACTAGGGGCATGGTGTCAACGCCGTCTCATGTAGAGGTCGAATGCGGTGTAGAGCGCCTTGTTCAACGGCAGATCCCACTCACCGACGTACTCGACGGCCTCGCCGCCGGTGCCGACCTTGAACTGGATCAGCCCGACGTGCGGGTCGTTCGGGTCCAAGGTGTCGGTGATGCCCCGTAGGTCGTACACGGACGCACCCGCCGCGAGTGCGTCCGACATCATGCGCCACTGGATCGCGTTCGATCCGCGCACGTCTCGCTTGGCGGTCGAACTGGCTCCGTAGGAGTACCAGGAATGACCGCCGACCCGGACCCAGATGGTCGACGCGACCAGGTCGCCTTCGTGGTAGGCGTTGTAGATCCGGAAGTCACAGCAGTCGGCCGGCTGGTTCGCCATCGCCGTCTGCATCTTCAGGAAGTACGGCAGCGGCCGCGGGGTGAAATGGTCCCGCTCAGCTGTCTCGACGTACAGCTGGTGGAAGGCTTTCAGGTCCTCGACGCCGCCCTGCGTCACCTCGACGCCGGCCTTCTCCGCCTTCTTGATGTTGCGCCGCCAGAGCTGGTTCATGCCCTTGAGCAGGTCGTCCTGGCTGCGGCCGGCCAGCGGGACCTGGAAGACGTACTGCGGCTGTCCCGCAGCGAAACCCTCACCGACGCGCGGCGCCTTCCACCCGAGGGCGCGCAACTGCGCGGCCACAGTGGCACCGGACGGCTCGATCACGTCGGCCCGGACATCGCCGAGTTTCGGCTGCTGACCGCCGGCGATCGCGTCCTTGATCGTCTTCGCGCCCCACCGCCGGGTCGCCACCGGCGGACCCATCCGGATGCCGAACGCGCCCTGCTCCTGCAGATGCGCCGCGAGCGGGCGCAGGTACCGGCCGAGGTCGACCGCGTCCCAGTCGATCACCGGACCCTCGGGCAGATAGGCCAGGTACCGCTTGACCTTCGGCATCTGCCGGTAGAGCACCAGGCCGGCGCCGAGCAGTTCACCTGGGTTGGCTGGGTCGAACCAGCCGAGTGACTCCGCTTTCCACTCACTCTTCACCGCCGCCCACCCAGGGGTCTGCAGGAAGCTCGCCGACGGTTGCGACGCGACGTACGCAGCGTGCTCGTCGGTGGAGATGGTCCGGATGCTCAAGTCACTCACGGTCGGTCAGGTTACCGGCCCGGCGCCGTAGACCGTAGCCGAGCCGGTGTCCTGATCAAACTACTGGGCCAGCAGTTTCTCCGAGTCCTCCCACAAGCGAGTGGCGGACTCCGGATCGAGTGCGTACGCCGCGACACCGCTGTATTCGCTGTCACCACGAGGCAGGGCCTCGTTGTTGTCCTCGAAGTACCGCCCGGTCACGCCGTCGACCAGCGGCGACGCGGCCAGCAGGACCGAGGTCGACGCACCTTGCTCGGTGGTCTTCCACGGGAACTCCTCCCAGGCCTTCAGCTGGTCCGCCGAGACGTACCGCTGCAGCGCGGTCCGGATCCCGCCCGGCATCAGCGCGTTGGCGATGATCCCGTCACTCGCCCAGCGCTTGGCCGCCTCGACCGCGAACAACACGTTGGCGGTCTTGGACTGCCCGTACGCCGACCATTCGTCGTACGGCCGGTGCTCGAAGTGGATGTCGTCGAAGTCGACGTCCGAGCGCAGGTGCGCGCTGGAGCTGACCGAGACGACCCGGGCGCCGCCGGCCTGGGCAAGCGCACCGTGCAGGCCGGTGGCGAGCCCGAAGTGGCCGAGGTGGTTGGTGGCGAACTGGTGCTCCCAGCCCTCGGGGGTGCGGTTGAGCGGCTCGGCCATCACGCCCGCGTTGTTCACCAGGATGTGGAGCGGTCCGTCCCAGTTCTTCGCGAACGCCCGCACCGACTCGCGGTCGGCGAGCTCGAGCGGTGCGACGAAGACGTGATTGTTGCCGGTCGTCTCGATGATCTCGGCCGCGGTGCGCTCACCCGCGGCGGTGTTGCGGACGGCGAGGGTGACCTCGGCGCCGGCCGAGGCCAGGGCGCGGGCGGTCTCGACGCCGATCCCGGATGCGCCGCCGGTGACGACCGCGCGGCGACCGGTCAGGTCGACGCCGGCGATCACCTGGGCTGCGGTGGAGTCGTGGTCGAAGGGGGTGGTGATTCTGCTCATCAGGTCGGTCCTGTTCTGCGAGCTACGCTTTAACCGGAGGAACCTCCGGTAAATCCAGTTAACTGGAGGGACCTCCGGTTATCAAGTCGGCTAGGTTCTGGGGTCAGAAGGGAGGGGAGATGGGCACTGGCGAACGCCCCCTGCGGGCGGATGCGCAGCGGAACCGGGAGCAGATTCTGGCCGCCGCGGCGCGCGCGTTCTCGACCTGCGGACTCGAGGCGACGCTGGAGGGGATCGCGAAGGACGCCGGTGTCGGCATCGGGACCCTCTACCGGCACTTCCCGACCCGCGAGTTGCTGATCGAGGCGGCGTACCGGAACGAGCTCGCGGCCATCTGCGATGCCGCACCGAAGCTGATCGAGGCGATGCCGCCCGCCGAGGCGTTGCGTGCCTGGATGGACCGCTACATCGACTACATGACCCGCAAGCTCGGGATGGCCGACGCGTTGCGTGCGGTGATCGCATCCGGCGCCAACCCGTACGCCCAGAGCTTCGAGCTCCTGGTCGGCGCGATCAAGCCCTTCCTCGACGCCGGCGCCGCGAGCGGCGACCTCCGCAGCGACGTCTCGGCCGACGACGTACTGATCAGCATCAGCGGCGTAGCCCTGGCCACCGGCAAGAACCGCGACCAGGCCGGCCGGGCCCTGAACCTCCTCATGGACGGCCTCCGCTACCGCGCTCCGTAGGCTGGCGCCCGTGCAGAAAGTGGCGTTGGTGACGGGGTCCGCTTCGGGGATCGGGGAGGCGACGGCTCGACGGCTGGCGGCCGAGGGAATGACGGTCGCGGTGCATTCGCGGTCGAGCCGGGACGCCGGCGTCGCGTTGGCGACCGAACTCGGCGGGACCTATCACCAGGCCGACCTGGCCGATGACGCGGCGGCGACGGCCCTGGTGCCCAGCGTGCTCGCCGAGCATGGGCGGCTCGACGTACTGGTGAACAACGCGGGGATCAGCTGGCCGGTGCCGCATGCGGAGCTCTCGTCGCTGAGCGCCGACGACTGGCGGCGGCTGCTCGACGTCAATCTGATCGCGCCCTGGTTGCTGTGTACGGCGGCCCTGCCCGCGCTCCGGGAGTCGGGCGGTTGCATCGTGAACGTGACCAGTCACGCCGGCGTCCGGCCGAAGGGGAGCTCGATCGGGTACGCCGCCAGCAAGGCGGCGCTGAATCACATGACCAAGCTGCTGGCCGCGGCTCTTGGCCCCGACGTCCGCGTGAACGCGGTCGCGCCCGGGCTCGTCGACACCCCGATGACCGCCGACTGGACCGCCGCCCAGGAGCTGTGGAAAACCTCGAGTCCGATGCGTCGCGCCGCTCAGCCGGCCGATGTCGCCGACCTGATCTCGGCAGTTGTCCACAACTCGTACCTCACCGGTGAGGTGATCCTGCTCGACGGAGGTCTGAACCTGCGCTGATCTTGTCGGTGCCGATCCCTACGATCGCGGGATGTCTTTGGGTCGGGACTTCCGGCGGTTGTGGACCGCTTTCACCGTCAGCGCTGTCGGAACCGCCATCGGCTCCGGAGCCCTCCCGTTCGTCGCGATCCTCGCGCTCGACGTGAGCACGTTCCAGGTCTCGCTGCTCGCCGCCATCTCCGCTCTCGCCGGTGCAGCGTTGGCGCTCCCGATGGGCGACTTCATCGAGCAGCGGCGCAAACGGCCGGTGATGGTCGCCGCGGACCTCGTCCGGTTCGGGGCGTTGCTGAGTGTTCCGGTCGCGGCGGCGTTCGACGTACTGACCTATCCGCAGTTGTGTGTCGTCGGCGTCGTCCAGGCGGCGGCGCTGATCGCGTTCACGGCTGCGAGCGGTGCGCATCTGAAGGCGCTGGTTCCGGCCGAGGGACGGGCCGAGGCGAACAGCAAGTTCGAGCAGACGACCTGGCTGACGATGAGCGCCGGGCCACCGATCGGTGGCGCGCTGGTCAGTCTGGTCGGCGCGACCGCGACCCTGGCCGTCGACGCGGTGTCGTTCCTGCTGTCGGCGATCGGCATCCGCCGGATCCGGCAGCCGGAGCCGGCACCCGTCCGCCGGACCGGGAAGGCCGACATCACGGCCGGCTGGCGATACATCCTCCGGCACCGCGGCCTGAACGTGCTGTTCTGGAACTCGCAGATCTTCGGCGGTCCGGTGATGATGACGTCCCCGCTGCTCACCGTGCTCATGCTGCGGGACCTGGGACTCGCGCCGTGGAGCTACGGTCTGTCGCTCGGAGTGTCCTGTCTCGGCGCCGTGCTGGGTGCGCGGCTGGCACCGCGGCTCACCCTCCGGTACGGACTGCATCGGATGTTGCTGGTGTTCGGCGTACTGCGGGCGCCGTGGCTGCTGTTGTTGCCGTTGGCACCGGCTGGGATCGCCGGACTGGTCGTGATCACCGTCGCCGAGACCGGGATGCTGGTGGCAGCCGGTGCGTTCAACCCGTCGTTCGCGACATACCGGATGGAGGCGACCGAGGACGGGTACATGGCGCGGGTGTTCACCTCGTGGTCGATCACGTCGCGGTGTGTGCAGCCCCTGTTCATGGCGCTGGGCGGTGTGCTCGCCGCACTGATCGGGATCCGTGGCGCGATGTACGTCGCGGGTGCGTGCTGCCTGCTCAGTGCCGTCGTACTGCCGTGGAAGGCGGCTAGACCAGCTCCATTGCCTGAGCCAGTCTGACCACGTTGCCCATGATTCCGTCGGGCTGCGCGTCCAGGTAGGCGATCGCCTTGTCCGGCGGCAGCACCAGCACCTCGACCACCTGCTCGCCGTCGTCCGGGTTGGTCGGCTCCTGCTCGATCACGACGTCCGCGACGACATTGGCCCAGTACGAGACCGGGTGCGGGAGATGCGGACGGTACGGCGCCGGGCGGCGGTGCTCGGCGCGGTGCGCACCGAGCCAGGTCATCGGGCCGGTCAGCCGGGCACCGGCCTCCTCGACCAGCTCGCGGTGGACGATCTGCTCGATCGTCTCACCCGGTTCGCGCGTACCGCCGGGCAGGAACCGCCAGCCGAGGTCGTTGCCGCAGACAACTATCCCGCCGTCGGTGCGGCCGATCACGTGCACGTTGCTGATCAGCTCGTCCGGCGGCGCCTCGGTCTGGAACCGGACATCGAGATCACCCCAGGCCCAGTAGTCCGCCGCGAAGAGTTCGGGAAACCGCTCGGGCCAGGTCTGCATGCCGGCCATTCTCCCGCCTGCGCTACGGTCCCCCACATGGCGGCCCCACCACCTGACCCGGCACCCGATCCCGCGGAGGACCCTGCGCCGGACCCTGCACCGGACCCGGAGCGCGCTCGCCGGAGCGCCGGCAAACTGCTCGGCGGCTGTGCCGCGCTGACCGCCATGGTCGGCCTCTTCCAGCTGGCCGACCTGCTCCGTGAAGGCGTCGACCAGTACGGCGCCGCCGCCTGGATCGGCGTGGTCGTCGCCGGGCTCGCCGTCCTCGCCCTGATCGCGCTGTACGGCGCGTGCATGCTGGACCGGGCGACCTTGCACAGCCGCGTCATCGGTCGGCTCGACCTCTTCCAGGTGTCGAGCGTGGTGGTGCTGATCGCCATCATGGCCGGGATCGTCATCCCCACCCGCAACACCACCGCCCTGGCGCTGCTCCTGCCGTGGGGGATCACCTACTGGGTCCACGGTCTGGGCGCGCCTTCTTCTACTTCAGATGAGCCCTGAGGTAGTCGATGTCGGCCTTCTGACCGTGATCGGCGTTCGGGGTCTCGACGACCACCGGGGCGCCGGCGGCCTGCACGACCGCGACGATGTCGGCGGGGTCGATGTGACCCTCTTCGAAGTTGCTGTGCCGGTCGGCACCGGAGCCGAACTCGTCGCGTGAACCGTTCGCGTGCACCAGGTCGATCCGGCCGGTGATCGCCAGCACCTTCGCCACGATCGTCGGCAACTCCTCGCCGGCCGCGTGGAAGTGGCAGGTGTCGAGGCAGAAGCCGACGTTCTCCAGCCGGTCGTTCCCCGAGGACTGCACCGCGTCCCACAGCCGGGCGATCCGGTCCAGCTGGCGCGCCATCGCGTTCTCACCGCCGGCCGTGTTCTCGATCAGCAGCGGCACCGCCAGCTCGGCCCGCTCGATGCACTTGCGCCAGTTGTCGAACCCGGCCTCCGGGTCGTCCTCGTCACCGACGTGCCCGCCGTGCACGATCACGCCCTTGACCGCGATCTCGGCCGCCTTGTCCAGGGTCTGCTGGAGCAGTTTGCGGCTCGGGATCCGGATCCGGTTGTTCGTGTTCGCCACGTTCAGCCGGTACGGCGCGTGCACGTACAGATCGACGCCCGCCGCGGCGGCGCGCTCCCGCAGTGCCTCCTCGCCGTCGGCGTACGCGACCTTCGGCGCCTTGTAGTCCTGCGGGTTGCCCAGGAAGAACTGCACCAGATCGGCCCCGCGATCGGCCGCCTCGGCCAGCGGGTCCTGCTGATCCACATGCGCACCCAGCTTCAAGCTCATGAACCCACCCTAAGACCGCCCGCCGACAGTACAGAATTCCTCCCCCGCCCCACCGCCCCGATCTCAGGAACCCCATCCCGCCGAGCGGGTGACCGGACGTTCGTCGTGGGTCGGAGGTTGGACCGGGCGGCCTTCGAACTCGGTGGAGAGGACGACATGGGTGTTCATCTCGCCGTGCTCACCGAGGCGTTCGAAAAGGCCCTCGAGATGGCGCATCGAGCTGACCCGGACGCGGAGCATCGAGCAGGAGTTGCCGCTGAGCTTGTGGATCTCGAGCACCTCCGGGAAGTCCTCGGCGCGCGTCGTCTTCAGCAGGCACCGCCCGGTCGTGCAGCGCATCTGGACGAAGGCGGACAGCGGCTGGCCGGCCCGGGAAGGGTCGACCTGGGCGCGGTAGCCGACGATCACGCCGGCCTCCTCCAGCCGTCGTACCCGGTCCGCCACCGCAGGTGGTGACAGGTTGACCCGCTTGCCCAGCTGGTTGAACGACAGCCGCCCGTCGGCCTGCAGTTCGGCGAGGATCTGCCAGTCGGTGGCGTCCAGAGTTCGCTCCTGAAAGGTCATCTCCTCAGAACACCTTCGATATCGCTACCGCACAAGGCCGAACGCCTTGGTTCATACATTCAGCCACGGCGGGCACTTTTCTAGCGTGGTAGGTATGTTGATCCCCGTCGTTCTGGCCGCCGCACTGATGAACGCGGCCATGATCGCGGCCAGCGCGATGAGCACCATCCTGGTCGCCGAAAAACTCAACCCCGGCCTGGCCGGTATCCCCAACACAGCAGGCGTGCTGGGCACCGCAGCCGGCGCACTGGCCGTCGGCAGATGGACTGCCCGCCACGGCCGCGCTCAGGCACTCCGCACCGGGTACGGCTTCGGCGTCGTCGGCGGAGCGCTGACGGTACTGACCGCAGTGGGTGCTCACGTGAGCCTGCTCTTCGTGGGCATGTTCCTCCTCGGTGCCGGCAACGCAGCGAGCCTGCTGTCCCGGTACGCCGCGGCTGACGCCGTACCCGCCGCCCGACGCGCGTCGGCCATGAGCACAGTCGTCTGGGCCAGTACGGCGGGCGCCGTCGCCGGACCGTTCCTCATGGCGCCGTCACAGACCTTCGCCACAGCTCTGGGCCTACCGGCGGTGGCCGGGCCGTTCCTACTCGCCCTGGCCACTGTTTTCGCCGCCCTGGTCGCGTCCGCCTACATCCGGGGTGCTCGCGGCACGGACGAGCCTCTACTGGAACTCCCGGCGCGCACTGGTGGGTCTGCTCGTACGCCGCTGATCCTCGCCGCCGGTGTGATGATCGTGGGGCACTTGGTGATGGTTGCGCTGATGAGCTCAGTACCTGTCCACACGCACCAGCATGGCGATGGACTCGCGGTACTGGGGATCATGTTGTCGGCTCACACGCTGGGCATGTTCGCACTGGCACCTCTCACGGGCTGGTGGATCGACCGGTCCGGGGCTCGGCCGGTGACGATCGCAGGGCTCGCTCTGCTGCTGATCTCCGCCGTCCTGGTCACCCAGACCGGTCTGGTCTTCACACCGGCCCTCTTCCTGCTCGGCTACGCCTGGAACCTGTGCTACCTCGGGGGCAGTGCGCAGCTGGTCTCCGCAGAGCAGGAGAGCAAGGTCGAGTCGTCCATCTGGGCCGTCGCCGCGCTGGCCTCCGCCACGTCGCCATGGCTGTTCACCATCGGCGGCTTCCCACTCCTCGCCACTGCCTCGGCCGCCCTCACGATCCCGCTGCTGGTGCTCGTCCTCCGCCGTACGCCGGAGCGGGACCTGGTCGCCCGGTGATGACGTGCGGTGATGACGGAGAGTCACCGGAACTGGCCTGTGGATATGGTCAAGCCGGCGTCCGGACGCTGGTATTCTCTTCGGTGTGGCCCGGTCCATCGACCGGGCTCGTTGCTTGGCGTCGGCGGCAAGTGCCGGCGCGGAGCCAATCGCATCGCCCTCCTGCCACGGAGAGACCGTGGCCGCCAAGTCCGAAGGAGGTGGAGTTCGCGCATGCGTCGTTATGAAGTCATGGTGATCCTCGACCCTGAGCTCGATGAGCGCACCGTTGAGCCGTCCATCGACCAGTACCTGAACATCGTCCGCAAGGAAGGTGGCACGGTCGAGAAGCTCGACATCTGGGGTCGTCGCAAGCTTGCCTATGACGTGAAGAAGAAGGCCGAAGGCATCTACGCCGTCATCGACCTGACCGCCGAGCCCGCGGTGGTGAAGGAGCTCGACCGTCAGCTCACGCTGAACGAGTCGATCCTGCGCACCAAGGTCATCCGGCCGGACCAGCACTGACCCTGGGGTCGTCAGCAGCCATCGGTACTGTCGGCACCAGCCGGTACTACTGACAGCTGAAGACACAGTCACACCCGAAAGCAGGAGGAACGGCAATGGCAGGCGAAACCGTCGTCACACTGGTCGGCAACCTTGTCGACGATCCTGAGCTCCGGTTCACCCCGTCCGGTGCCGCCGTCGCGAACTTCCGGATCGCGTCGACGCCGCGGACGTACGACCGGCAGACAGGTGAATGGAAGGACGGCGAGTCGCTGTTCCTGAGTTGTTCCGTCTGGCGCCAGGCCGCGGAGAACGTGGCCGAGTCGCTGCAGCGCGGCATGCGCGTGATCGTGCAGGGCCGGCTCAAGTCCCGCTCGTACGACGACCGTGAGGGCAACAAGCGCACGGTCTTCGAGATCGACGTGGACGAGGTCGGACCGAGCCTGCGCAGCGCCACCGCGAAGGTGACCCGGGCGATGCGCTCCGGTCCCGGCGGTGAAGGCGGCGGCGGCGGCGGTGGCGGTGGCGGCTTCGGTGGTGGCGGTGGCAACCAGGGTGGTGGTGGCTACGGCGGCGGCGGCCAGGGTGGCGGCGCCCCGCAGAACGACCCCTGGGCGACCCCCCAGCAGCAAGGCGGTGGCGGACAGTCCGCCCCGCAGAACGACCCCTGGGCCAGCCAGGGCGGCGGCGGTGGCTCGATGGAGGAGCCTCCGTTCTGACCCCGGTCCGGGTCGTGACCACGAGACAAGAGTGACCATTCCGGCACCTGTGCCGGGCTCTGGAAGGAAGAGAGCACCACAATGGCCAAGATCATTCGGAAGCCGAAGAAGAAGGTCTGCGGCTTCTGCAAGGACAAGGCGACGTACGTCGATTACAAGGACACCGCGCTGCTGCGCAAGTTCATCTCGGACCGCGGCAAGATCCGCGCCCGCCGGGTGACCGGGAACTGCGTGCAGCACCAGCGTGACGTGGCCACCGCTATCAAGAACGCTCGTGAGGTGGCACTGCTGCCGTACACGAGCACGGCTCGCTGAGGGAGGTCCGGCACATGAAGCTCATCCTGGCGCAGGAGGTCGAGGGCCTCGGAGCCCCCGGCGACATCGTCGAGGTGAAGGACGGCTACGGCCGCAACTACCTGGTCCCGCGCGGCCTGGCCATCGGCTGGACCCGCGGTGCCGAGAAGCAGATCCAGTCGATCAAGCGGGCGCGTGACGCCCGGGCGATCCAGGGCAAGGAGCACGCGAGCGAGGTCAAGAACCAGCTCGAGCAGCTCAGCGTCAAGCTGGACGTCAAGGCGGGTGACACCGGCCGGCTGTTCGGCTCGGTCACCCCGGCCGACATCGCCGGCGCGATCAAGTCCGCCGGCGGGCCGCTGGTCGAGAGGCGGTCGATCGCGATCGACTCGCCGATCAAGACCACCGGCAAGCACCAGGTCTCGGTGCAGCTGCACCCCGAGGTGGCCGCCACGGTCCGCCTCGAGGTTGCCGCCAACTGACACCTCAGCAGTTCCGGCAAGGCCCGCCTCCCCTCGGGGAGTGCGGGCCTTGTTCATCTTGTGCTCAGCCCGGTTGAGGCTTGCTCAGCCTTGTTGCGGGGCGGGCCACTGCTCTGGTCCGGGATCGGTGCCGTTGCCGGTGGTCTCCGGTTTGCCGACGCTCGGCCAGCCGATCGGGCCCGGGTCGGTCTGGGTGCCGCCGGTGTCCGGCTTGTCGACCGCCGGCCACGGCACCGGGACCGGATCCTCGGCCGCCATCGCCACCCCCGAAGGCACCAGCAGCAGCGCCGCCGCCAGTGCGCCCGCGAGTGCCCGGGCTCCGCGGCTCCGCGAGGTCCGGCGGAGGGTGATCACTTCTTCTTGTCCAGCGCGTAGACGACGGAGTCGTGGACGACGATGGCGTGGCTGCCGGCCAGGCCCCACGGGCGAGCGGTGGACTGGAGGAGCGGGTACGACCGACCGTTCGGCGAGGTGGCCACCAGGCCGTCGCGCGCGGTTCCGTAGATCGTCGTGCCGGCGATCGACTGCGGCTTGAAACCTTCGTAGTAGAAGGTCTCCCTGCTGGTGAGGTCGATCAGGCACTCACCCCAGGCCGCGACCTTGCGCGCGGTGTCCGGAACCCAGTCCCAGGTTTCCACGGCGCCTGCGGATGCGTTCTTGCAGATGGCGACGACCGTGCCGTCGGCGCTCGAATGCACGGCCGGCATCAGCAGGTTCGACTTCGGAACCTTCCACAGCACCAGCGCGCGGCCCGGGCTCGCGGCGACGACATGATCGACCTGCGTGGCCCCCTTCGGTGGCTTGAGAGCCACCTCGACCAAGTCCTTGCCCGGCTGGCTCCAGTACAGCGGACCCTCGTAGCGGGCCATCAGCGCCTTGTCGCCCTCGGCGAGCAGGATCGTGGACAGCCGCCGCTGGTTCGTCACCGTCTTGAGCTCGCCGCCGGAGATCACACTGGCCCCGGCCGAACCCATCTGCACCAAGGGCGACGAACCGAAGAACTGCACCTTGGCCGAGTCCGGCAACTCGATCTCGGTGGGCTCGGCACCGTCGCCGGCCCAGTAGTACAAGGTGTCCGAGGAGGCCACGGCGAGCACCAGCTTGGAGTCGATCGTGGTGTAGACCGGGCTCTCGGCGTCGTTCGGGACCTTGTCCTGCCAGATCACCTTGCCGTTGCTGTCGAACACGGCGATCTTGTCGTCCGGTGTCAGTACGGCGACCTGGGTGCCGTCCGGCGACACCGCGGGGACGGTCCGTTCGGCGATGTCGACCGTCCAGCTCGCGTTGGACGACCAGCCGAGCGGCGCCGGCCGGGCGGCGAACTGATCCGGCCCGACCTTCGGCTCGGGCAGTGACGGCAGCTTCGGTGACGTGGTCGGCTTGGCCACGCCGTTGCCCTTGCTGAACACGGTCAGGTAGAGCGCCGTCCCGGCGATCAGTACGCCGGCCATCACGAACGCGACGATGATCGGCCAGATCGGCTTCTCCGCGTTCTTGTTCTTCCCGCGGGAGTCCGTGTCGACGGCCTCGACCCGGCCGTCCGGGTGGATGACCAGCGGCCAGGAGGCGCCGTCGGACTCGACCGCCGTCGCCTTCACCGGCCGGCCGAGCTGACCGGCCCGTTCGCTGACCAGGGCGATCGCGGCCTGGCGGGGGTCGTGGTGGTTGACCGGATGACTACGCCCGGCGATCTTCACCTCGGCGTTGTGGTCGTCGTACAGCCGGATCGTCACCTTGGGCCAGGAGGGGATCTTCTCAGCCACGCCGACCTCTCATTGCCGCCACCCGTTTCCTCACCTCGTCCGACTCGACACCCGACCCCGCCGTCGCCAGTGGTCCAGACCGCTACGTCGGTGAGCCACCGCCCGAGCCACCGGCAAAGTAGACCATTAGCATGTCCTGCGCACCAACGGCATGTCTGGAGCCCGGGCAGGCCCGACGACGCGAGCCCACGGCTCGACTGACCCCGACAAGGGGGTAGAAACATCCTCGCCTGTGGATGGGTCACGAAAGTACACCCGGAAAGCGCGAGAATACTGTGGGCGACAGCCTGTGACACACCGCGAGAGGAGGGGCCATGACGCAGAACCCTTGGACTCGGCAGCAATCGCCGACCCCGGGTCCGGAACAGCCGCCACCAGGCCCCTCGCCGCAGTCACCGGACCAGCCCCGGCTCGGCCCGTCCGCACCGCAGCACGGCGTGCCCGCGCCGGCCGAGGACCAGCGACTCCCCAAGTTCGCCATCCCCGCGGCGGACACGCTCTGGTGGGTCGGGGTGCACGGCGGCGCCGGCGAGACGACGATGGCGCAGTTGCTCCCGGGCACCCGGGCGGCGAACCATCGCTGGCCGATCCCGCCGCCACCGGTGCCGACTCCGGTCATCCTGGTCGCCCGGACCAACGGGTCAGGTCTGCGGGCCGCCCAGCGGGCCGCGATCGAATGGGCCTCCGGAGTGGTGCAGGGGGTCGCCGTGCTCGGTCTGGTGCTGATCGCGGACGCACCCGGCCGGCTGCCCCGTGTCCTCGACGACTTCGCCGACATCGTCGGCGGTGGTGTGCCGAGGGTGTGGGACATCCCGTGGATCGAGGAGTGGCGCCGAGGGGAGGCACCCACCCCTGACAACACCCCGGACGAGGTTTTCGAAGTTCTTGAATCCATCTACGCTCTTCGCGCGTCAAACCCTGCGGATTACCCCGCCCCATACTGAAAGGCATTCACCGCGATGATGTTGGTACATCTGGTCTCGGAGGCCGCCACCCTGCTCCCGATGATCGACGACGAGCCGCCCGGCATGGACAAGCTCAAAGGCGTTGTCAACTGGGTCAAGGTGATCGCATACGTGATCTGCGGCCTCGGCATCCTGATCGCCGGCGCCATGATGGCCGTCGGCCAGCGCCGCGGTGAAGGTGGCGAGCATGCGGCCCGGCTGGGCTGGGTGCTGGCGGCCTGCATCGTGATCGGCTCGGCGACGGCACTCGTCGACCAGCTGAAGTGATCGCCCACACCTTCACCGGAGTCTGATCGGCTGTGGGACTGTTCACCAGGGATTCCGGCTCCGCGGGAGACGACGCCGACGGCGATGCGGACGGCGTGTTCTGGCAGGAACGCGGCTTCATCGCCTCGGCGATCGTGGTCGGAGCGGTGGTCGTCTGCCTGCTGGTGTGGTTCTTCGCCCGGGACACGGGTACGCCGACCACGCAGCCGACGACCTCGCCGACTGCCGTCGTACCCACCGAACAGCCCACCGACGAACCGACCGTGCCGCCCGCCACGCCCACGGACGAACCCACGTCAACCACGCCGGCGCCGACCGGGCCGCCCACGCCCGGTGTCGGCGGCTGCAAGCTCAAGAACCCTGACCAGCGCAAGCCGCGGGTGGCACCGTCGGCGGTCAGCTGGCAGTTCGAGGCCGACATGCTGATTCCGCTTCAGCAGGAGGGAGGTCCGGCGGTGATCGACCGGATCGGTGTTCGCTCCTGCTTCGCCCACTCCCCGACCGGTGCCGTCCTCGCGGCGATGGTCACCCTGGGACAGATCCGCAACCCCGACCTCACCGACGGGGTGCTGGCAACCCGGATCATGCCCGGACCGGGCCGGAACCTGGCGATCAGCGAGGCCCGGGTCAGCACGACGCCGCGCAACGAGGGTGACACCGCGCAGTTCACCGCCTTCAAGCTGATCGACTACCTGCCGGACCGGGCGATCGTCTACATCGCCGTCCAGCTCGACGACAAGAAGGTCGCGGCGCTGCCGGTGACGCTGCAGTGGCACCGCGGCGACTGGAAGGTGGTGCTGCAGGAGGACGGGAGCTTCAACGGCAGCGTCCAGCCCGACCTGCTGCAGTCGCTGGACGGCTACGTCCGGTTCAAGGGGGCGTGATGATCGTCCTGGGCTGTTCCCCGGCTCCCTGGAACTGGGACGACTGTGTCGAGGAGTTCCTCGGCAACGCCGTCGAAGCGGCCTTCGGTCCCTTCTTCAACCTGCTCTTCGACGCCATCAAGGAACTCGTGGTGGCTGCCGTCGTGGCGGTGATGAAGGCGGTCGGCTTCCTCTGGGTCTGGATCGACACCCCGGAGGTGAACAACAGCGGCGCGGCCGGCTTCATCCAGGTCCACACCAACTACATCCTGGCCACGGTAGCCGGGATCGCGGTGATCGCTTCGGCGATCCAGATGGCCGTGTCGCACCGCGGTGAACCGGCGCGCGACATCCTCAAGTCGCTGCTCACCATGGTGGTCGTCTCCAGTTCCGGCGCGGCGTTCGCGGCGATCCTGATCTCGGCCGCGGACCAGTTCTCCTCCTGGATCATCAGCCAGGCGCTCGAGGCAGACGACCGCGGCTTCGCCACCAAACTGGCCGAGCTGATGACCGATCCGCTGAAGGACACCGGTGAGGCGCTCGGGATGGCGCTGGTGATCTTCGTCGGCATCATGATGGTGATCACCGCGATCGTCCAGCTGGCGCTGATGATCGTCCGGTACGGCATGCTCGTGCTGCTGGTCGGCATCCTGCCGTTGACCGCCGCGGCCACGAACACCGAGATGGGCATGATGTGGTTCAAGCGTGCCCTGGCCTGGCTGGCCGGGTTCATCATCTACAAACCGGTGGCGGCGTTGATCTACGCCACCGCGATCAAGCTGATGGCGAGCCCGGAGTTGCCCGAGGGCGCTCCGGAGGGAACGCCGCAGACCCTCAAGGTCATCATGGGCGTGACGATGATGATCATCGCGGTGGTTTCGCTCCCCGCCATCCTCCGCTTCGTCTCGCCGAGGACGTCCTGACATGATCGCGCTCGGATGCAGCGACGACTGGCTGGGGTGCCTCACAGAGATCGTCAGTTCTGTTCTCACGCCCGTGATCGAAGGACTGATCGAGTTGATCTTCCAGCCGATTCTCGACGCCGTCTCCGCCGCGGTCACGCTGGTGATGGGGACCATCGGCACCTTCTGGGTGTACGTCGACACACCGGACGTCGGCACCGGCAACGGGACACCGGCCAACGACACGGTCGGCTGGGTCTGGGACCACACCCAGTACATCGCCGTCTTCATCGCCGTGATCGGCCTGCTGATCGGCGCCATGCAGATGGCCTGGAGCCAGCGCGGTGACGGAGCCCGCGACATCCTCCGGTCGCTGATCACGCTGGCGATCGCGTCGGCGCTGGCGGTCGGGGTCGCGCAGGCACTGATCGAGTTCGGCGACAAGTTCTCCGACTGCATCGTCACCACCGCACTGAGCGACTCCGGCGAGGGCTGGCGCTGCGGGATAGGCAACGGCGGCGGCACGAGTTTCGGCGAGACGATGACCGCGATGCTCGGCCTGTCCGCGACCGCCGGGCCGATCGGCATCGGCCTGGCGATCACCATCGGCATCCTCACCATCGTCGCCGGCGTGATCCAGATCGTGCTGATGGTGGTGCGCAGCGCGATGCTCATCCTGCTGCTCGGTGTGCTGCCGATCGCGGCCGCGGCGACCAACACCGAGATGGGCCGGAGCTGGTTCAAGCGGATCCTGTCCTGGCTGCTCGCCTTCATCCTCTACAAACCGGTGGCCGCGATCGTCTATGCGACCGCGATCCGACTCACCTCGAACAACGGCCAGGGGCTGGACTTCAACAACACCGACGAGCCGGTGGCGACGCAGGTGATGAACATGGTCACCGGCCTCACCATGCTGGTCCTCGCCCTGTTCGCGCTGCCCGCGCTGATGCGGTTCCTGGTCCCGATGGTCGGCGCGACCGCGGGGTCGGCCGGGGCCGGCATGATCGCGGCCAAGATGGTCGGCATGGACAAGCTCGCCGACAAGGCTCAGCAAGGGGCCGACCAGGGCGGCGGCGACGGCGGCGGCCAAGGCCCGAGCGGCGCCCAGAACGTAGGCCGCGCCAGTCAGCAGAGCGGTAGCGGCGGCGGTGGTGGCGGCGGTGGTGGCGGCGCTGGTGGCGGCGGAGGCCAAGGCGCGGCAGGTGCAGGCGGTGGCGGTGGTGGCGGCGGTGCCGCGGCGGCCGGTGGTGGCGGTGGCGGTGGTGCTGCGGCCGCAGCCGGTGGTGGCGGTGGAGGTGCTGCTGCCGGAGGCGGTGCGGCGGCTGCCGGTGGTGGCGCGGCTGCTGCGGCCGGGCCTGCTGCCGCGGTGGTGGTCGGGGCCAAGATGGCTTACGACGGGATCAAGCAGGGCGCCCAGACAGTGACGTCCGAGACCATCGGCGACGGCTCCGACGACGGTGGCGGTGGCGGTGGCGGTGGCGGTGGTGGCGGAGGCGGAGGCCCGTCCGGCAGCGGTGGGCCGGCTCGCGACCCGGGCCGCGACAGCGATCGAGCACGAGCACAGCAACGGCAGGACACGCGTTGGCAGGACGAGCAGTCCCGCCAGCGTGACGCCCAACGAGACTCGGACGGACCACGTGGCAGCGGCTGACAACGTACGAAGCGCCCCGCGCACCTACGGGAACTGGCGACAGCCCGCGTCCGCGGGCCTCGCGGGCCTGGGCACCCTCGGCACCATGATCATGATGGGCGGCCTGTTCGTCACCGTGCTGGCCACGATGGCGGGTGGCCTGAAGGCCTCGGTCGTCACCCTGGTGGTCGTCGGCTTGTGTCTGCTGATGCTCATGACCAAGGACAAGCACGGGCAGTCCGCTCTGCAACGGCTATCGACCCGCATTGGATGGCAACGAGCAAAGATGGCGAAGCACAACATCTACCGTTCCGGTCCGCTCGGTCGGACTGCCTGGGGCAAGTTCCAGCTCCCCGGTCTGGCCGCCGCGTCCCAGCTGAGCGAGTACAAGGACTCGTACGGCCGGCCTTTCGCGCTGCTGTACTACCCGAGCACGCGGCACTTCACCGTGGTCATCAACGCGGAGCCCGACGGCGCCTCGCTGGTCGACGAGGAGCAGGTGGACGTGTGGGTGGCGCACTGGGGTCAGTGGCTCGCGTCCCTCGGCCACGAGCCGGGGATCGTGGCCGCATCGGTGACGGTGGAGAGCGCGCCCGACACCGGCATCCGGCTGCGCCGTGAGGTCGGCAACAACATGATGGACGGTACGCCGGCCATCGCCCGGGCGATGCTGACCGAGGTCGTGCAGACCTACCCGGAGGGCTCGGCACTCGTCTCGGCGCGGGTCGCGCTCACCTTCAAGGGCACCGACCGCAACGGCAAGCGGCGCAAGGAAGACGACATGGGCCGCGAGCTCGCGTCCCGCCTGCCCGCGCTCACCCAGAGCCTGAACGCGACCGGTGCGGGTGCGGCCCGGCCGGTCACCGCGCAGGAGTTGTGCGAGACGGTGCGGATCGCGTACGACCCGGCCGCCGCCGTACTGATCGACGAGGCTCGCGGTCAGGGGATGGCGCCGGAGCTGCAGTGGACCGATGTCGGTCCGGCCGCGGCACAGGGGTTCTGGGACAAGTACCGGCACGACTCCGCTTGGTCGGTGACCTGGCAGATGAGCCAGGCGCCGCGTGGTGAGGTGTTCTCCTCGGTGCTGTCCCAGTTGATCGCTCCGCATGCCGACATCGACCGCAAGCGGGTCACGCTGCTCTACCGTCCGCTGGACGCGGCCACCTCGGCCCGGATGGTCGAGGCCGACAAGCGCAACGCGTCCTTCCGGGCGACCACGTCGAGCCGTCCGACGGCCCGGACGATGGCCGAGGCCCGGGCCGCCGACCGGACCGCCCAGGAGGAGGCCCGCGGCGCCGGTCTGGTCAACTTCGGCATGGTCGTCACCGGCACGGTGATGACGGCCGAGCAGCTCCCGGACATGATCGCCGCGATCGACAACCTGGGCGCGACCGCGCGCGTCCTGCTCCGTCCGGCGTACGGCTCGCAGGACTCCGCGTTCGTGGCCGCGCTGCCGCTGGGCGTCGTACTGCAGAGCCACCTGTCGGTGCCGGCGGGTCTGCGGGAAGCTCTATGACCGCTGGGGAGTCCTGATGAGCAAGAAGACGAAGAAGCCGGTCGACCCGAGCCGCGGCGGCAAGCGGCCGATGCCGCGCGGCTGGCCCGGGATGGGCGGCGGCTACTCGACGTACGTGCAGGCGCCGGCCGAGTGGCGCGGTACGACGGTCCAGGTCTGCGGGATGTGGCCGTTCGCGGCCGGTACCGGCAGCCCGATGGTCGGCGTACCGATCGGCCGCAACATCCTGTCCGGCGCGACCATGTGCTGCGACCCGATCAGCTGGTTCATGCGCGCGAAGCTGATCTCGAACCCGTCGATGTTCGTGCTCGGCAAGCCCGGTCTGGGCAAGTCGACGATCACCCGGCGGATGGCGCTCGGCCTGGCCGGGTACGGCATCCAGCCGCTGGTGCTCGGCGACCTCAAGCCCGACTACAAGGACCTGATCGAGGCACTCGGCGGCCAGGTCATCCAGCTCGGCCGCGGCCGCGGGCACCTGAACGTGCTCGACCCGGGCGAGTCGCGACAGGCCGCGCTCCGGCTCACCGGCAGCGCCCGGCAGGCGATCCAGGCCGACGCGCACGGCCGCCGGCAGACGATGGTGTCCGCGCTGATCTCGATCATGCGCTCGGCCCCGCCGACGGACCGCGAGGAGACCATCATCGACGAGGCCCTCAAGGTCCTCGACGAGCGGCACAGCGGTACGCCAGTCCTGCGCGACCTGCTTCGGGTCGTCCAGGACGCTCCGGACCGGGTCCGCAACGTGGCGCTGGACCGCGGCAGCCTGGAGCGGTACCGGCAGATCACCGAAGGCCTCGAGGCCTCGCTGATCGGTCTGGTCGGCGGGGGCCGGCTCGGTGAGATCTTCTCCGAGCAGACCGACAACCCGATGCAGATGGACCGTCCGGTCGTGTTCGACGTGTCCAACATCGACGACTCCGAGACCAACCTGCAGGCCGCCGTACTGCTGGCCTGCTGGTCCTACGGCTTCGGCGCGGTCGCCGTCTCGCAGGCGCTCGCGGACGCCGGCCTGGAGCCGCGGCGGCACTACTTCGTCATCCTCGACGAGCTGTGGCGGGTGCTGCGCGCCGGGCGTGGTCTGGTCGACCGCGTCGACGCGCTGACCCGGCTGAACCGCCAGCGCGGTGTCGGCATGGCGATGATCTCGCACACCATGTCCGACCTGCTGGCCCTCGAGCACCCCGAGGACCGGATGAAGGCGAAGGGCTTCGTCGAGCGCTCCGGCATGGTCATCTGCGGTGGTCTGCCGCGGGCCGAGATGGAGAACCTGAGCGAGGTCGTCCCGATGTCTCAGGAAGAGCAGAACATGCTCATCGGCTGGCAGGACCCGCCGGCCTGGGACCCGGCCACCGGCGAGGAGGCCGCACCGCCCGGCCGGGGAAACTTCCTGGTCAAGGTCGGCGGCCGGCCGGGGATCCCGGTGCATGTCGGGCTCACCTCGGTCGAGCGCGAGATCAACGACACGAACAAGTTGTGGAAGACCGGTGCCGACGGCAGGCCGCTGAAGGTCGAGGTGGCCGCCGACGGATCGGAGGAGGTGGTCGAGGAGTACACCCTCGACGACCCGACGATGCTGCCGCCGCCCGACCCGACCACCCGGGTGGTCGCCCGAACGGGAGTTGACGAGTAATGGCCCAGGGGAGAAAGAGCACCGGACCCGGCGGGCTGTCCGCCGAGTCGATCATGGTCTTCATCGGCATCGGACTGCTGACGCTGATCGTCGGCGGCATCTGGGTCGCGCTCAAGGTCGCCGCCGGGATCGACGAC
Source organism: uncultured Actinomycetota bacterium (assembly GCA_963748245.1). Classification (GTDB taxonomy): domain Bacteria; phylum Actinomycetota; class Actinomycetes; order Propionibacteriales; family Kribbellaceae; genus Kribbella. The sequence continues at coordinate 1,033,845 of CAVVIA010000002.1, forward strand.
ACCCGCGCGGTGCCGGGCCCGATCCCGGCGTTCGCCGACCTGATCAGCGGCCGGATCCGCTGGTCCGCCGCGGCGACCGGTGTGTTCATCCTCGAGCTCGTCGTCCTCGGGCTGCTCGTGGGCGGCGGCTGGTTCGTGCTCCGCAAGCAGCAGAAGAGCGTCGGCCGGGTGGACCGGTCCGCGCAGCTGATGTCGAAGCGGTCCGAGATCCACAAGCTCACCCGCGAGGGCGCCCAGGAGATCGCGAACCGGCTCGGCGCCGGGCACGCCGGCCCCGGCATCATGATCGGCAAGACGGTCCGCGACAACGTGGACGTGTTCGGGTCCTGGGAGGACATGCACGTCGACATCTGGGGTCCGCGAACCGGTAAGACCACGTCGCGCGCCGTACCGGCGATCCTGGACGCGCCCGGCGCGGTGGTCGCCACCTCGAACAAGCGCGACATCGTCGACGCCACCCGCGGTCCGCGGACGGAACGCGGCCCGGTCTGGGTCTTCGACCCGCAGGAGGTCTGCGAGGAGCCGCCGAACTGGTGGTGGAACCCGCTCACCTACATCACCGACGAGACGAAGGCGCGCGAGCTGGCCGAGCACTTCGTCGCCTCGCAGCGCAACGTGAACGCGCAGACCGACGCGTTCTTCGACGCCGCCGGCACCGACCTGCTGGCCGGTCTGCTGCTCGCGGCCGCGGTCGCGAAGCGCCCGATCACGCAGGTCTACAGCTGGCTCGCGGACCAGCGCAACGACGAGCCCGAGCGGATCCTGCGCAACACCCCCGGCCTGCACCTGTCCGCGGACGCCCTGTCCGGTGTCATCAACGCGCCCGACAAGCAGCGCGCCGGTGTGTACGGAACGGCGCAGCAGAGCGCCCAGTTCCTGGTCAACCGCAAGGTCACCCGCTGGGTCATCCCGCAGGGGCCGAACGACACCCGCCCGCAGTTCAACCCGCACGAGTTCGTCCGCCAGGGCGGCACGCTCTACAGCCTGTCCAAGGAGGGCGCCGGTACGGCGGGCCCGCTCGTCACCGCCTTGACGGTCGCCGTCGTGGAGGCGGCCGAGGAGTACGCCAAGGGCTGCCCGATGGGCCGGATGCCGAACCCGCTGGTCGGGGTCCTGGACGAGGCGGCCAACGTCTGCCGCTGGAAGAACCTGCCCGACCTGTACAGCCACTTCGGCTCCCGCGGCATCGTGCTGATGACGATCCTGCAGTCCTGGGCGCAGGGCCAGGAGTGCTGGGGCGAGCACGGGATGGAGAAGCTCTGGTCGGCCGCCAACATCCGGGTGTACGGCGGCGGCGCGTCGGACTCGAACTTCCTCGAGCGGCTGAGCAAGCTGATCGGCGACTACGACATCATTTCCAGCTCGGTGTCGTACAACAAGGGCGAGCGCGGCACCAGCCGGCAGACCCAGCGGCACAACATCATGGAGGTGTCCGACCTCGCCTCGATGCCGCCCGGACGGGCCGTGGTGTTCCCGTCCGGCATCCCGGCGACCATGGTCAAGACGGTGCCCTGGTTCACCCGTCCGGACGCCGGTGCGGTGAAGGCGTCGCTGGCGAAGTACGATCCGGGCGCGACCGCTTCCTCGGCCCCGCAGAGCGGGAACCCGTGGGTCGCGGCCGGTACGTCGCAGCCGACGCAGCCACCCGCGCGGCCGACGGGTGTGCCGGTCTGGGAGCAGAGTGAGGAGCAGCGCGGTGGATGGTGAACAGCAAGAACTCTTCTATCCGCATGTCGCGGCCTTCGTCGAGGACCGGTTGGTCTACCTCTACACCCGGCGGATCGGGCAGCAGTTCATCTGGTGCCCGGAGTGGTACCGCCACGCGGAGGCGCTGAGCCGGCTGGACTCGCTCTGGCGCGCCTGGGAACATCTCCGGCTCGACCCGGCCACCGGCATGTCGGTCTGGTGGCGTGACCACGCGGACCCGCACATGATGGCGCTGCTCGATCCCGACGGCCCGTTCGCGGCCTGCCGTGGTGCGCACACCGACTACCCGATCCCGCCGCTGCCGGTGGAGGAACCGCCGGCCGGGCTGTTCTTCGACCAGCGTCAGCCCAACCTCCGCGGCATCTAGAGCCATGTGGAAATGGGGCAACCTGCTCGTCGCGTTCCTGGTCGAGTTGGTTGCCCTGGGCATCTTCGCCTGGTGGGGCTGGGAGGTCGACGGTACGACGCCCGTCCGGCTGCTGCTCGCGATCGGCCTGCCGGTGCTGACCGCGGTGGTGTGGGGACTGTTCGCGGCGCCCACGGCCAAGCGCGGCACGCCCGTCGTACGGACGATCGTCAAGGTCGTCGTCTTCGGCCTTGCCGGTGCCGCGCTGTGGAGCCTGGGACACCCGGTCCCGGCCGTCGTCTTCGTCGTACTGGTCGCGGCGAATCTGCTGATCATCGACCGGCAGAAGCTCGCGCCCTAGCCGTCGCCGAGGCCGATGTCGCGGAGCGCCCCGGGGTCGCGTTCCCGTTGCTGCTTGACGTGCTTGCGCTTGATGAACTTGCGGGCGATCGGGGTCTCGTCCGGCGGGTTGCGGACGGCCTCGCCGGCGGGCGGTTGCCCGGGCTGCTGGGCCGCTTCGCTCCGCCGGTCGCGCGCTTCCGCGTCGTACCGGTCGGCGGCGCCGTCGTTGTACCTGGCCGCCCTGTCCTCGCGTTCCGCGGCCCGCTGATAGCGCCGGCCCTTGGCCGCGGTCGCGTCCGCACCGGGCTCGTCGGGACGGGCCGCCGCTTCGTCCAGGAGATGGTGGCCGTGCGCCCTGTCGCTGCGACCCTGCCGGCGCTGGGCGGCGGCGTCGTCGCGGTGGCGATCGCGCTGCACCTCGGCAACCTCGGCCAGCCGCATCGCCTCGGTGGTCTCCGCAGTGGCGTCGAGGAGCTTGTCGCGGCGGCGGGTCTCGATCAGCTCGCGCTCCTCCTTGGCCGCGAACTCGATCTCCTCCTCGTGGATCTGCTCGAGTTCCTCCTCGCGGCGGGCCTCCTCCGGCGTCAGCTCCGCGGCCGGGCGCTCGCCATCGCGCACCCACTTGCCGGCGCCGCGCCGCTCACTCAGCGCCTCTGGGCTGTCGTCGTCGCCCTGCTCGCGCTGGTCGGGCTCTAGCGCAACGGTCTGCTCGTCGTCGTCGGCCATGCCGCTCCCTTCCTTCCTGCCAAACGATGCCGCACCGGCGGGGTCAGCGGACAGCCCCTGTCACCAGCCAGGCGTCTCCACGCTCACGGGTGACCAGAGTGAGCAGCCGCAACAGCATGAACCCACCGAACGCCCACCACAAGGCGACAACGCCACCGTCGAACCACAGCACGCTCAACGCCAGCGGCACGTACAGCACGAGCGCGATGACTCCGGCCACCGCCAGGTACGGTCCGTCACCCGCTCCAATGAGTACGCCGTCCAGCACGAAGACCACGCCGTTCACCGGTTGCCAGAGCGCTGCCACGATCAGTACGGCGGACAACGTCTCTCGTACTTCGGGATCAGACGTGAACCAGGGCACGTAGACGTCCCGCAGACCCCACAGGGCCAGTCCGCCGAGCAGTCCGGAGAACAGACCCCACCACATCATCCGGCGGGTGATGGTCCGCGTACCCGCGACGTCACCGGCGCCCAGCGAGCGGCCGGTCAGCGCCTGGCCGGCGATGGCGATCGCGTCGAGTGCGAGGGCCAGGAACGACCACAGGGTGAAGGCGACCTGGTGTGCCGCGACGGACGTCGTGCCGAGGGCGGTGGCGACGAAGGTGAGCAGAACGATTGCCGCCCGCAACGTCAGGGTGCGGACGATCAGCGGCACCCCCATCTGCGCCGACGCGATGATGCCGGGGCGGTCCGGTCGCAGCTTGGCCCCGTCTCGTCTGGCCCCTTTGACAACCACCACGACCAGTGCGACGCCGGCGGCTGTCTGGGCGAGCGCCGTACCGAGTGCGGAGCCTGCGATGTCCAGGTCGAGGCCGTAGACGAGCAGGAAGTTCAGACCGATGTTGACCAGGTTGGCGCTGATCGCCACGATCATGGGTGTCTTGGTGTCCTGCAGACCGCGCAGTACGCCGGTCGCCGCCAGCAGCAGGAGCATCGACGGGATGCCGAAGCACGAGATGCGCAGATACGTGACCGCGTGATCGGCGACGTCCGGCGACGGTTGGAACGCTGCGATGGTCACCGGGGCGAGGATGAGCCCGGCCACCGCCAGTACGACGCCCAGCAGCAGGGCCAGCCACAGTCCGTCGATGCCCTGGGCGAGGGCTCCGCGGTGGTCACCGGCCCCGATCCGGCGGGCGACGGCCGACGTGGTGCCGTAGGCGAGGAAGACACAGACACCGACCAGCGTCTGCAGGATCACCCCGGCGACACCGAGGGCCGCGAGTTGCGGCGTACCAAGATGCCCGACGATGGCCGAGTCGGCCAGCAGCATCAGCGGCTCGGACACCAGCGCGAAGAAGGCCGGAACGGCCAGTCGCAGGATCTCCCGGTCCTGCTCGCCGAGGAGACGTCGCAGCCCGGCCCTCACCGGCGGCCTGTCATGAGCATGAGGGCTATTGTGCCTGACCGAGGCTGTGCACAGCCGACCGGACCGGGGAGTCCGGACAAAGGATGGAATCTTTTTCTTCTCCACAGTTGTGCATTGGTGAAACCGCAGGTCAGAGGGATGTTGTGGATCGTTGTCCCCAGATATCCACAGGTATATGCCCAACCTGTGCACACCTGTTCACGGGGTTTCCCACAGTTCGTCCACACCCCCTGTGGATGACCGGCTACCACCCGGCGCCGGGACCGGCGTACGGTCGCGTGACTGACGCCGTCCGCCCGCAGTCTCGGGGGCGAGTCCGCCTGCGGATGGCGCCGGCGAATCCTTGTCCGACCGCCTGGTCGGTGGGGGGCGGAAATTGTCGGCGCGTTCGGTTACGGTTCGATCAGGTGTTCGATTGGCTGATCGATTCTGGGGCCGGGCGAGTGTTTTCGGCCCGGCGTGATGCGGTGGGCGGACGAGGAGGTCGGGCGAAGTGAGCGTGGCGGAGTTCCGCGGGGGGCCGGGCGGCGGTCAGGAAGAGCGCAACCCGGAGATGGGCTTCGACCGCACGCCGCCACAGGACCTGGCGGCCGAGCAGTGCGTGCTCGGCGCGATGATGCTGAGCAAGGACGCGATCGCCGACGTGATCGAGACCCTGCGCGGCACCGACTTCTACCGCCCGGCGCACGAGATCGTCTTCGACGCCGTCACCGATCTGTACGCACGGGGTGAGCCGGCCGACGCGATCACCGTCGCGGCCGAGCTGAACCGCCGGGGCGAGATGGCCCGGATCGGCGGCGCGCCGTACGTGCACACCCTGGTCGCCTCCGTCCCGCTGGCCGCCAACGCGGGCTACTACGCGCACATCGTCCGGGAGAAGGCGATCCTGCGCCGCCTGGTCGAGGCCGGCACCAAGATCGTCCAGCTCGGGTACGCCGGTGAGGGTGAGGTCGACGATGTCGTCGACGAGGCCCAGGCGGAGATCTACTCGGTCACCGAGAAGCGGACCACCGAGGACTACGCGCCGCTGAAGGACATCATGGAGGGCGCCCTCGACGAGATCGAGGCGATCGACTCCCGTGGTGACGCGATGGTCGGCGTACCGACCGGGTTCACCGACCTCGACGAGCTGACCAACGGTCTGCACCCCGGCCAGATGATCATCGTCGCCGCGCGTCCCGCGATGGGGAAGGCGCTCGCCCTCGACACCCCGCTGCCGACGCCGACCGGCTGGACCACGATGGCCGAGGTCGCGGTCGGCGACCAGCTCCTCGACGCCGGCGGCCTGCCGACCACGGTGGTCGCCGCGACCGAGGTGATGGTCGATCGCCCCTGTTTCCGCCTGTTCTTCTCCGACGGCAGCACGATCGTCGCCGACGCCGAGCACCAGTGGCGGGTCGAGGACGGCGGCCGCCCGGTGGTCTGCACGACCGCCGACCTGCACACGGCGATGTCCGCTAGTCCCGGGCTGACACCGCCGATCCCCGGGTCGGCGCCGCGCCAGATCACCGGGCACGGTTTTCCGGCCGCGCTGGCCGGTGAGGGTGAGCGCCGGGTCGAGTGGCTCGAGCAGGTCGAGAGCGTGCCGGTGCGCTGCGTCGAGGTCGACAACCCCGACCACCTGTACCTGGCCGGCAAGACGATGATCCCGACCCACAACTCCACCCTCGGGCTGGACTTCGCCCGGTCGGCGTCGATCAAGCACGGCCTGACCTCGTGCATCTTCTCGCTGGAGATGAGCCGCAACGAGATCACCATGCGTCTGCTCTCGGCCGAGGCCAAGGTGCCGCTGCACCACATGCGCAACGGCAAGATGACCGACGAGGACTGGGCCCGGCTGGCCCGCAAGATGGGCGAGGTCTCCGAGGCCCCGCTCTTCATCGACGACTCGCCGAACCTGACCATGATGGAGATCCGCGCCAAGGCCCGCCGGCTCAAACAGCGCCACGACCTCCGCCTGATCGTGATCGACTACCTCCAGCTGATGACCTCAGGCAAGAAGGTCGAGTCCCGCCAGCTCGAAGTCTCCGAGTTCTCCCGCTCCATCAAGCTCCTCGCCAAGGAACTCGAACTTCCCGTCGTAGCCATCTGCCAGCTCAACCGAGGCTCCGAACAACGCTCCGACAAACGCCCCATGGCCTCCGACCTCCGCGAATCCGGTTGCCTGACCGCGGACACCCGACTGCTGCGCGCGGACACCGGCGCCGAGATCTCCCTCGGCGAATTGCTGGCCACGGACGCGCGGGAGATCCCGGTCTGGTCGCTGGACGATCGGCTGAAGCTGGTGCCGCGGACCCTGACGCACGCGTTCCCGAGTGGTGTGAAGGAGGTCTTCCGGCTGAAGCTCGCCTCCGGCCGGGAGATCAAGGCGACCGCGAACCATCCGTTCCTCACGTACGACGGATGGAAGCCGCTGGGTGACCTGGTTCCGGGGGCACGGCTGGGATCGCTCCGGCACGTGCCCGCGCCCCTGGACGTCGCACCCTGGGACGAGGACGAGGTCACCCTTCTCGCGCATCTGCTCGGCGACGGCTCGTTCGTCAAGCGCCAGCCGATTCGGTACGCGAGCATCGACGAGGCCAACCTGACTGCCGTCGCCGAGGCCGCACACCGCCGCTTCGGCATCACCGCGATCCGCGACGAGTACGCCGCGGCTCGCGTCACCAGCCTCCGCCTCCCAGCGCCGTACCGGCTCGCCCGCGGCAGGCGGAACCCGATCGCCGCCTGGCTCGACGAGCTCGACCTCTTCGGTCTCCGCAGCCATGAGAAGTTCATCCCGGCCGGCGTCTTCGCTCTGCCCAAGGATCAGGTCGGGCGCTTCATCCGCCACCTGTGGGCTACCGACGGCTCCGTCCGCTGGCGGCCGGAGGTCGATACCGGTCAGATCTACTACGCATCGACCAGTCGGCGGATGGTTGACGATCTGGCCCGCCTTCTGCTCCGGTTCAACATCTTCACCGGTTGTCGACCGTTAAGAAGCCCGGCTATCGCGAGTCGTACCACCTGCATATTTACGGTGCCGAGAACCAACTGCGGTTCATCGATGGGATCGGAGTGAACGGCCAGCGTGGTAAGGCCTGCCGAGCAGTCGCTGCAAATCTGCGGTCTGTTGCAGTCGCGCCCAAGTTGGACACCGTCCCGATCGACGTCTGGAACAAGGTCAAGGCGGTGCATGTCCGAGCGCGGTGTAACCCGCCGAGAGTTGGCAGCGGCACTTGGGAATCAAGGCGCCGGAAGTCGGCTGTTTTCGGGTGCGCCGACGCCGGGCGCGCCTGCGGGATGTGGCGGAATCCTGCACAGCTCAGACCTCGAACTCCTCGCTACCAACGACATCTTCTGGGACACCATCACCTCGATCGAGTCCCTCGGCGAGCAGGAGGTGTACGACGCCACCGTCCTAGGCACCCACAACTTCGTCGCCGAAGGCATCGCTGTCCATAACAGTCTTGAGCAGGACGCCGACGTGGTGCTTCTCCTGCATCGGGAGGATGCGTACGAGCGGGAGTCCACTCGCCCTGGCGAAGCTGACTTCATTGTTGCCAAGCACCGCAACGGCCCCACTGCAGACGTTGTCGTGGCGTTTCAGGGGCATTACTCGCGCTTTGTGGATATGGCGCACGACGGCTGACGGGTTGGTCGGTCAGGTGGCTTGCCGGGTGGCGAGGGGCTGGAGGCCGCAGGCGGTTGAGAACTCCTGTGAGGTGATGCCGAGGGCGACGTTGGTGCGGCTGGCCAGGTTTGCTGCGGCGATGAATGCGGTGAGCTCGATCAGTCCGTCCGGGCCGAGCTGCTTCAGCAGTCGCGCTGACAGGTCGTCGGTCACGGTCGGGGGCGTGGTGGTCATCGCCTCGGCGTACTCCAGGACGTCCCGCTCCAGCGGTGTGAACACGTCGGACTCACGCCACCGCGGTACTTCGCGGGCCTTGGCCAGATCGAGGTGCTGGTTGTTCGCCTGGAAGTAGCCCAGGTCCAGGCAGAAGCTGCAGCCCACCATCGCCGCCGTGGCCATGTGGGCGAACGACTTCAGCTGACGGTCACAGCTGTCCCACTTCTCGGCCTTGGCGCTGAAGCCGAAGAAGGCCTTGAGCACGCGCTGGTTGTGCCACATCACCCCGAGCGGTTCGGGTACCTCGCCCAGCATCTTCTTGCTCATCCGCTTCGCGACCATGCCGAAGAGGCCGGTGACCTCGGCGGGCGGGACTCTGGTGCTGCTGGTCATCGTCGTCTCCTCGTCGTCGGTGCTTCGACGGTGCGACATCAAGACGCCAGGCAGCCGAGTTCTGTGACAGCCCCGTCAGGTCTTCCAGCGGTGGGCGGAGATGGATTCCTGCGCCAGGAGGCGGAGGGAGGAGATGAGGGTTTCGCCGAGGATGGTGCCGATGACCACGGATTCGGCCAGTTGGTCTCGGGTGGGGTTGGTGGAGACGGCGTCGATCTCCAGTTCGGTGAAGCGTTCGACGGCTTCGGCGTAGGCGTCGAGGAAGCCGACCAGGTTGTCCTGGCCGAGGGTGCGGAGGGCGGCGACGGTTTCGATCAGGGTGGCCAGGGCGGGGGCCCCGGGCTCGACGGACCAGCCGCGCCGGGCTGATCAGGTCGGTCACCTGAGCGGTGGCGGCGGCGCGGGCCTCGTCGGTGGCGGCCGGTTTACGGGTCGGGGTGAGGGCACGATGGGCGCGGCCGATCTGATCGTGCAGGGGTACGTCGTCGGCGTCGAGCGACTCGAGGATCTCCTTCACCTGCGCCACCGGGACCTGGGCCAGTTCGACCAGGGCGCGGATCAACCGCAGCCGGCGCAGGTGTGGTTCGCCGTACGACGCCTGGTTCGGGCTGCTCAGTTCGCCCTGCGGGAGCAGGCCCTCACGCAGGTAGTACTTGATCGTCGGCACCGGAACGCCGGTGGCCCGGCTCAGTTCCCCGATTCGCATCTCGCTTGCCTTCCTCGCGGTCTTGATGGATAGTAGCAGTATCCATTAACGGATAGTGTAACTATCCATAGGAGGTGCAAGGAATGATCCCCGCAGTTCTGCTGCTGGCGACGCTGGCGTTCCGGGCGCTGGGTGCGTTCGGTGTCCGGCGGTTCGCGAGTTGGCCGGTCAGTGCGGCGCACGGGCTGGCGGTGATGCTGCTGTTCACCGCGAGCGCGCACTTCGTCCCGGCGAGTGTGACAACGATGCCGAACCACGCCGACCTGGCCCGGATGGTGCCGCCGTTCCTGCCGTTCGCGGACGGGCTCGTGTATGTGACCGGCGTACTGGAGTTCCTGGCCGCGGCCGGGCTCGTCCTGACCGCGACCCGCTGGCCGGCCGCGCTCGGGCTGGCGGCGCTGTTCGTGACGTTGCTCCCGGCAAACATCTACGCGGCGACCGCGGACGTCGCCTTCAACGGCGAGCCGGCGACGCCGTTGTGGCAGCGCATCCCCGAGCAGATCCTCTACATCGCGGTGGCCCTGTGGGTCGCGCGGGCGGCTGACAGTACGCCGACCCGCCAACTGCTCAACCGGACCAGCAAGGAGGACGTGTACTCATGACCGAGGCGTCGCGGGTCATCGCCGGAGCGATCCTGCTCACCATCGTGACGATCCAGTTCGGTGGCTACTTCATGACCAAGATCGTCCGCGGTCAGGTTCCGATGACGGACTTCCAGAAGTCGTTCGCCCGGGCCGGCCACGCGCACGCCGGCGTGCTGGTCATCCTGAGTCTGGTCGGGCTCTTGTACGTCGACCAGACCGGGCTGACCGGTGTCCTGCTCTGGGTCGCACGACTGGCCATCCCGGTCGCGGCGATCCTGATGTCCGGCGGCTTCTTCGCCTCGTCCGCCGGCAAGGACCGGACGCAGCCGAACCAGTTCCTCTGGGTCCTCTGGCTCGGCGCCGCCTCCCTCGCCGTCGGCGTCCTGACCCTGGGCATCGGCCTCATCGCCGCCTGACAGCCGAGCAGCTGAATCGCCTGACAGCCGGCAGCTGAATCAGAGGGCGGCGGTGACGTCGATCTCGACCAGTTGGCCGGGGAAGCCGAGTTGGGCAACGCCGAGCAGCGTGCTGGCGGTGGTGAATGCGGGCGCGAGCGGTGATGCGTTGAGCTGCGTCCAGACCGCGGCGAGCTCGTCGCGGTCAGAGCTGGCGACGTAGATGACCGTGCGTACGACGTCGTCCGGCGTGGCGCCCGCGGCCTCGAGCCCGACGAGGATGTTCCGGATCACCTGCTCGGTCTGACCCTCGAGTCCGCCTTCGGCCAGGTCGCCCGACGGCTGGAGCGGGCACTGGCCGGCGAGGTAGATCAGGGTGTCGGCCTTCACTCGCGTCACGTGGTGGTAGCCCGGCGTCGGGTGCAGGCCGTCGGGGTTGGTGCGCTCGATCGTCACGCACCCGAGCAAACGCGACAGCGCGGTCCTTGGTCAAAGCATTAAGCAGCCTCCCGCGAACTGCGGGAGGCTGCGTAGGCAATCCGGTCAGGCGGTCAGCCGCTCCTCGGTCGAGGTGGAGAAGAGGTGCAGCTTGTCCGGGTTCGGGGCGAGATGGACGATCGTGCCCTTCTCGTTGTGCAGGCGGGTGCCGATGCGGGCGATGATCTGCTGGCCCGTGGTGTGCTCGGCGCTGCCGTACAGGAACGCGTCCGAGCCGAGCTCCTCGATCACCGCGACCTTCACCGGCAGGCCTTCGTCGGCGAGGTGGAACGCCTCCGGCCGGATGCCCAGCGTCAGCGTCTTGTCGTCACCGGCCTTGGCCAGCAGCTTGCGCTCGATCGGTACGACGTAGTCGCCGATCTTCGCGCCGCCGTCGGTGATCTCGGCCTCGATCAGATTCATCGCGGGCGATCCGATGAAGCCGGCCACGAACAAGTTCTTCGGCCGGTCGTACAGGTTCAGGGGGGTGTCCACCTGTTGCAGCAGGCCGTCCTTCAGTACGGCGACCCGGTCGCCCATCGTCATCGCCTCGACCTGGTCGTGGGTGACGTAGACCGTGGTCACACCCAGCCGGTGCTGGAGTTCCGCGATCTGGGTGCGGGTCTGGACGCGGAGCTTGGCGTCGAGGTTCGACAGCGGCTCGTCCATCAGGAACACCTGCGGGTTACGCACGATCGCGCGGCCCATCGCGACGCGCTGGCGCTGGCCTCCGGAGAGAGCCTTCGGCTTGCGGTCCAGGTACTCCTCGAGGCCGAGCAGCTTGGCCGCGTCGGCGACGCGCCTGGCCCGATCGTCCTTGTGGATGCCCTGCATCTTGAGTGCGAAGCCCATGTTGTCCGCGACCGTCATGTGCGGGTACAACGCGTAGTTCTGGAACACCATCGCGATGTCCCGATCCTTCGGCGGGCTGTTGGTGACGTCGCGGTCGCCGATGTAGATGGACCCGTCGTTGACTTCTTCGAGGCCGGCCAGCATGCGCAGCGCGGTCGACTTACCCGACCCCGACGGTCCGACCAGCACCATGAACTCGCCGTCCTGGATGTCCAGGTCGAGCATGTCCACGGCGGGGGTGTCGGTGCCCGGGTAGACCCGGCTGGCTCCCTTGAACGAGACAGTTGCCATGTCGCGCTTCCTTCCTTCGCCGGCAGGAACGTGCCGGACGGTCCGTAGCAAAGGCCCCCAGGAGTGTGGGTGTCTTGCTTCGGTGATGCATCACCAAAGCATCTGTTCCAACGATTGAGCAGCCGTTTACATTCCCGGCCAATGGATCTGCCGCCCTGTGGGCTCTCGCCGTACCGCCATTGACAAAGAAGTTTTTTACGTACAAACTTCTTTGTGTGATGAGAGACGTGATGCATCTGGAGCAGCTCGAGCAGGCCGAGGCGCTGTTCAAGCCGCAGCGCATCGAGGTGCTGCGGCGGCTGGCCGAGCCGCACACCTGCGGCGAGGTGGCCGAGCAGCTCGGGCAGACTCCGCAGCGCGTCTACTACCACGTCAAGCGCCTCGTCGAGGCCGGTCTGGTGACCCTGGTGGACGAGCGCAAGGTGCGCGGCATCCACGAGGGCATCTACCAGGCGACGGCCCGCTCGTACTGGCTGTCGCCGCGGCTCGTCGGCCGGATCGGCGGCCTGCGCCGGGCTCAGGACGAGCTGAGCCTCGGCTACCTGCTGGACCTGATGGAAGAGGTCCAGACCGACATCGCCGCGCTGGACCGGGCAGCTCCGGAGCTGCCGTCCATCGGGGTGTCCGGTGAGATCCGGGTCCCACCGGACCGGCGGCGCGAGTTCTTCCAAGACCTGCAGAGCACGTTGCAAGACCTCTTCGAGCGCTACGGCGGCTCCGAGGGCGACGCCTTCAAGCTGGCCGTGGCCTGCTATCCCAAGGGAGACCAAGACGATGACTGAACCGCTGATCCTGCAAGCCCGCGCCAAGGCCGGCATCGACGACGTCCGCCAGGCGCTGACCGACCCCAAGACCCTCAACCTCTGGCTCGGCGAGCACTCGAACGTCGACCTGCCCGGGACGCTTCGAGTTCTGGGGCCGCTACATCCCCGAGGGCGACGCCCCGCACCAGCGAGCTCCTCGGGTACGACGGCCAGACGCTGAAGCTGGCGTGGCTGCTCGGCGGCGTGGAGACCACCACCGAGATCACGCTGATCGAGGAGGGCGACGACTCCACGATCGTCAAGCTGTCGCAGAGCCACTTCACGTGGGCGGAGGCGGTCACCGGCTCGACCATCCGCGGCGTGCTCCAGACGTTCTGGTCGCTCGCCGCTCGCCAACCTGGTCGACCACCTCGAAGGCCGTGAGCTCACCACGCCGGCCGGACTTCACCTCGTCGGAGTTGTCCGGCGAGGCGCTGATCGACGCGCCGGCGGCTCAGGTCTACGCGTCGCTCACCGAGTCCGCGAAGGCATCCGCGTGGTTCGGGTACCCGGTCGACATCGACGCCCGGGTCGGTGGCCGGTTCGCGATGGGCGGGTTCGAGGCCGGGCCCGGGATGGAGATCGTCGACCTGGTCGAGGGACAGAAGATGTCCATCGACTGGGGCGCGGCCGGGATCAGCACCTGGGAGCTGGCCGAGTCCGGCGGGAAGACCCGGCTCACGTTCGTGATGAGTGGGTTCGAGGGCAACCCGCCGTACGGGGCGTGGCTCGGCTGGCTCAGTGGGGTCGCCTCGCTCCGCCGCTACAACGAGCAGAAGGACTGGCAGCCGATCTGGGTTGCCTAGAAGTAGGGCCCGTCCGAGCGGATCGAGTCGGCCATCAGATCGAGCAGGGCGGTCACCGCTCTGCTCGGTCGTCTGCCGCTGACCGTGACCACCGACAACGTCCAGCTCAGGTCGGAGCCCGCGATCGGGAGCTGGGCCACGCCGGGCGCCGCGGCCGGCTCCAGCTGAGGTACGACGGCAACGCCGAGACCGACCCGGACGTAGTCGGGGATCGTGGTCAGCTCCGGCACCTCGACCTGGATCCGCCGCGGGATCCCGGCGTTGTCGAAGGCCCGGTCGACCATGCTGCGGTTGCCGAATCCGCGCGGCATGTCGACGAACTGTTCGGTGGTGAGCTGGTCGAGTCCGACCTCCGGTTTCCCGGCCAGCGGATGCGACGACGGCACCAGGACGACGAACGGGACCGTCGCGAGGTCGCGAATCTCCAGTCCGTACAGCTCGGACCGCGACAGCCCGACCAGCGCCACATCGAGGCGGCCGTGACGTACGTCGTCGGCCAGCCCGCTCGATCCGGTCGGCGACGTCGCCACCTGTACGTCGACCAACGGGTACTTCCGGTGGAACGCGCCGAGCAGCTCGGCCAGATTGACCAGACCGAGCCGGGCCATCGTGCCGATCCGGATGTTGCCGCGCAGCCCCGCCGACGCCTCCTCGACCGCGGCCCGGGCGCGATCCAGGGCCTCCAGCGCAGCCTTTGCCTCAGGCAACAAAGCTTGGCCGGCCGCGGACAGCGTCACCCGGCGGGTCGAGCGGTCGAACAGGGTCGTCTTGAGATCCGTCTCCAGCGCCCGGACGGCGGCCGACACCGTGGACTGGACGGTGAACAGCCGTTGCGCCGCGCGGGTGAAGCTCAGCTCCTCGGCGACGGCGACGAAGTACTCGAGCTGACGACTGTCCACAGGGTGAATTATCGAACTTCTCGATAAGAGAGTGCAAGAACTTTCGTTGGACTCGATAGATCAGGTGAGCGAACCTGGAGACATGTCCGCTCTGACCGACTCCGGTGCGCTCGGGTCCATCGGCGCCCGCGTCCGGTTCCGCCACGGTCCGGGGTTCTGGGTGATCGCCGCGGCCTTCCTGACCACGATGGCGTTCTCCACCGTCCCGACGCCGCTCTATGCCATTTACCAACAGCGCGACGGCTTCCCGACGTACGTCATCACCGTCATCTTCGCCAGCTACGCGGTCGGCGTGATGGCTTCGCTGTATCTCGCCGGGCACGTCAGCGACTGGCTCGGACGTCGCCGGGTCGCGCTGGTCGCCGTACTCGCGGAAGCTCTGGCGGCGTTGGTGTTCCTGGTCTGGCAGGACGTGCCAGGGCTGCTGGTTGCGCGCTTCATCTGCGGGGTCGGGGTCGGGGTGCTGACCCCGACCGCGACGGCTCACATGTCCGAGTTGCGGCAGGTCGCGCATCCTCGGGAGGATCCAGGGCGGTCAGCGTTGATTTCCAGCACGGTGAACCTGGGCGGGCTGGCGTTCGGTCCGCTCGTGGCTGGACTGCTGGTGACGTACATGTCGTCGCCGCTCGAGCGCCCGTACGCGATCTTCCTGGCGCTGTTGTTGCTCAGCGCGCTGGGGATCGCCTTGGTACCTGAGACGGTCGAGCGGCTCGAGGAGCGTCCGGCGTACCGGCCGCAGCGGGTCACGCTCCCGTCCTCGGCCAGGCCGCTGTTCTTCGCCTCGGCGATCGGTGCGTTCGCGGCGTTCGCGATCTTCGGGTTGTTCACCTCGTTGGCACCGACGTTCCTGGCCGGGACGTTGCACCACACGTCGCGGCTGCTCGCGGGCGTGGTGACGTTCGTCGTCTTCATCGCGGGGGCCGCCAGCCAGGTCGTCTTCGTCCGGATCAGCCGCGAGCACCAACTCCGCCTCGGTCTCATCCTCATGTCCTTCGGACTCGTCGGCGTCGCCGTCGGCGGGCTGCTCCCCAGCCTCCCGCTCTTCGTCATCGGCGGGGTTGTCGCCGGCGCCGGCGTAGGCCTCGTCTTCCGCGGCGCCGTCGCCACCGCAGCCTCCCTCGCCGACCCGACCTCCCGCGGCGAAGTCCTCGCCGCCCTCTTCCTCATCGCCTACGCCGGCCTCGTCATCCCAGTCCTGTCCATCGGCCTGGGCATCGCCCTACTGCCGCCCCAACTTGCCCTCCTGATCTTCTCCGCGATCATCCTGATCCTGGTCAACACCGCCGTCCTCCGCATGCTCGCCGCCCACCGGAAGTAGTCGGCTGTCTAGGATTCGGCGTATGGGTGTGAGTGTGCGGGTTGGGGAGCAAGAGGCCTATCTGGCTCAGGTGGGGCGGGCCGGGATGTTGTTGCTGCCGATGATCACCGGGATCGGGGAGCAGGTCCGGGACTGGGCGGACGAGTTGGCGGGGGAGGGCATCACCGCGCTCGTCTGGGATCCGTTCAAGGGGCGGAGTACTGACAACTCGACCCGGGAAGAGCTCGGCGCGCTGCTCCGGGAGATGGACGACGACACGGCACTGGCTGAGCAGACCGAGTTGCTGGAATACCTGCGGGGTGAGCTCGGCTGCAGCAAGGTCGGGGTGATCGGCTGGTGTCTCGGCGGGCGGTTCGCGTTCTTGCTCGCGGCAAGGGATCACCGGGTCGCGAACGTCGTCGCGTTCCACCCGACGGTGCCGTCGAAGCTGCCGCCGCACCATGCGTACGACGCGATCGCCGAGGCCGGCGCGATCACGGCGCCGGTGCTGGTCAGCTACCCGAGCGCGGACACCGCCGTACCGAACGCTGATTTCGAGGCCCTGCAGACCGCCCTCCAGGCGAGGACGACCGGCGCAACGTTCACCCAGTACTTCCCCGGCGCCGACCACGGCTTCTCCGACCGCTCCCGCCACGACAAGCCCGTCAACGCCGACGCCTTCCAGCTGGCCTGGCCCCAGGCCCTGGCCTTCATGAGAACCACAACCACCACCCACTAGGCAGCGGGCGCACCGACACTGTCGGGCGCGAGTCCCGCGGTCAGAATGTGGCGATCGGGTTGACCGGGCTGCCAGACGTACCGGCGAAGCGGACCGGCGCGACTGCGAGGTGGAAGTCCCACTGGCCGAGCTCGGCAGCCGTCGTCGCGCACACCTCCAGGTCGCAGTTGTCGAGCAGCCACAGACCCATCGCAACGAGGCTCACGGCGTGAACCGGCATCAACACGTCGTCGTACCCCGACGGCTGAACGTCCTGGGGGGTGTCAGCGCCGATCAGCGCGACCCCCCGTTCATGCAGCCACGGCAGGCAGGACGCGTGCCAGCCGGCCTGCGTGAAACCGCCGGCCGGACCGGCCTCTTGCCGGGCGCGGCCATAGCCGGTCCGCAGGAGTACCGCATCGCCGGGTCGCACCCGCACACCCTGGCGACGCTCGGCCTCCTCGAGATCGTCGGGAAACACACCCTGCCCCGGTTCCAGCCACGGCACATCGCGGACCCTCGCAATGTCCAGCAGGACACCACGCGTGACGATCCCGTTCGCCGCCGCCGTGACGGCCCCCCACGCCGATCCCGTTTCGGCGTCGACCAACGAGTGCGACCGCCCGTTGTACATCGCGCCGTCCCAGAAGATGTGGCACGGCGAGTCGACGTGGGTGATCGTGTTGCCGTGGAAGAAGATGCCGAGCCGCTCGTTCGAAAAACCCCAGCGCCGGTCGTTGCGGAACGGCTGCGGCATGTTCTCGGCACCCGGCATGTCGGCGGCACACGGGCACGTCGTCGTCGACCGCTCCATTTCTTCCGGTACGGCGACCTCCCATCCGCACGACACGCTCCTGCCGTGGCGCACGGCCCGCGCCGCCGCCAGCCGGACGTCGTCGGTGATCAGGTTCAGAGTGCCGAGCTCGTCGTCGTCGCCCCACCGTCCCCAGTTCGACAGCGTGTTGAAGTACCCGAGCACGTCGTCCTGTGTGGGCAACGCTCGCCCTGCCGTCATCCCAGCATCAACTCCTCCGGTCACGCAGTTCGAGGCGCCAGCAGTCGGCCGGTCACGAGGCAGGCTACGACACACCTGTGGCACCGGTAGCCGACTGGGGATCGTCTAGGCGGCGGTGGTGGCGCGGCGG
Organism: uncultured Actinomycetota bacterium; assembly: GCA_963748245.1. GTDB lineage: Bacteria > Actinomycetota > Actinomycetes > Propionibacteriales > Kribbellaceae > Kribbella. The sequence goes on from CAVVIA010000002.1 coordinate 1,051,530, forward strand.
TGGGCTGTGGGGGTGGTGCCTCTGACGCGTTTGAAGGCGACGCTGAGGGCGAAGGCGTTGGCGTAGCCGACGCGGCGGGCGATGGTTTCCACGGTGTCGCGGGTGGCGCGGAGGAGGTCGGCGGCGAGGGTGATGCGCCAGCCGGTGAGGTAGGTCATCGGGGCCTCGCCGACCAGGGCGGTGAAGCGCCGGGCCAGGCTGGCCCGGGAGACGCCGACGCGGGCGGCCAGTTCGGTGACGCTCCACGGGTGCGCGGGGTTCTCGTGGATCAGTCGCAGGGCCAGCCCGGCCACGGGATCGCTCTGCGCCTGGTACCACCCCGGCGCGTGTGACTCCGGCCGGTCGAACCACGCCCGCAGCGTGGTGATCAGCGCAAGGTCCAGCCACCGATCCAGCACGCTCTGCTGACCGGGTTCGTCACGCTGGATCTCGCCGAGCACGATGTCCATCACGGAGCCGGCCACGTCGGCAGCCGGTACGACGAGCACCGACGGAAGGGCCGCGAGCAGCCGCTGACTGACATCACCGGCCAGCTGATAGGTGCCGCTGACAACCATCGCCTCGCCCTCGGCGCGACCGCCGTGCGTGCGGACGCCGAGCCGGGCACTGTAGTCCACAGGTGCCCCCGGCAACGGTTCGCACACGCCGCCGGGATGGATCCGCAACTGCGGCGTCGTCTCCAGCGCGTCACCCACGATGTACGGCGTCGTGCCGGTGAACACCGCGACGTCGCCCTGCTCCATCCGGGCCGGCTCGATGCCGTCGCGTCGTACCCAGGCCGAGCCGCGGACCAGCGTCGCCAGCGAGAGCGCGGCCTCGTCGCAAATGTCGAGCGCCCAGGGCGGATCCATGATCGTCAGGTTGAACACCCCGCCGCGCGCACGGGTCCCGGCCAGCAAGTCGTCGAGCACATCCATGGAGGACACAGTACGCCACCCTGAGCGCCTCGAACATCGAATTGCGCTGAACAACCATGGTTTGTCTCACCGAACCGCGATGAACTTAGGCCATGACAACGACACCGATTCTGATCCTGAGTGGTAAAGGCAAGACCGGCCGCCGCGTCGTCGAGCAGCTCGAGGCCCGTGGGGTGCCGTACCGGCTGGCCTCGCGGTCGAGCGAGCAGCGTTTCGACTGGTACGACGACACGACCTGGTCACCCACCATCGCCGGCGCCGAGACGGCGTACCTGGCACCGCCGGTCGGCCCGACCGGGTTGGCCCAGGCCAGCCGGTTCATCAAGCAGGCCGCCTCCGAAGGTCTCCGCCGGGTCGTGCTCCTGTCCGGCCGCGGGGTCGGCAGCCCGGGTCGCGACTTCGCCGTGTACGACGGAGGGCTCGAGCTCGAGGATGCGGTCAAGGCCAGCGGCGCCGACTGGACGATCATTCAGCCGGCCTGGTTCGCTCAGGGCTTCAGTGAGGATTTCCTGCGGTACCACGTGCTCGCCGGTGAGATCCGGCTCTCGGCCGGCGACGGTGGTGAGGCCTGGATCGACACCAACGACGTCGGCGACGTGATGACCGCCGTACTGCTCGACGAGGCCCACACCGGAGCGACGTACGTGATCTCCGGACCGCGCTACCTGAACATGACCGAGGTCGCCGCCGAACTGTCGGTCGCCACCGGCCGGCCGATCAGCTACGTCGACCTCGAGCCGCAGGCGCACGTCACCGAACTGGTCGACCAGGGGCTCGACCTCGAGGACGCCGAGGCGGTTCGCGATCTGTTCGCGGTGATCCGCAACCACCGGTCCGAGTACGTCTCGGACGGAGTCCAGCAGGTCCTCGGACGCCCGCCGCGCGACTTCACCGACTGGGCCCGCGAGACCGCCGCGACCGGCCTGTGGGCTGCCGAGTAGTAGAGCAGGCACCACCCTCAAGTCGGGCGTCCGCCGGATGGGGAGCGGCAGTCGGCCGGGACAGGGTTGAAGCATCCACCAAGGAGGCTTCGATGAAGAGAATCCCGGCCGCTGCCGCTCTGCTCGCCGCAGTCGCGCTGCCGGCGTCCATAGCAACCGCGGCACCGCCCACCAAGCAAACAACCAGCCCGATCCCCGCACTGACCCGCGCCGCCCACCCGCTGACGAGCACCGAACCAGCAGATAACGCATGGGACCTACGCCCCCTGACCAGAATGGTCGGTACGGCGAAGATCGTCGGCGTCGGCGAGGCCACGCACAGCTCGCACGAGTTCTTCACCCTCAAGCACCGCATCTTCCAGACCCTGGTCGAGCAGAAGAACTTCAGCGCCTTCGTCCTGGAGGCGAGCTGGAGCACCGGCCTCGAACTCGACCGGTACGTCGTCACCGGCGTCGGTAACCCGCGCGAGATCATGCGCCGTGAGTTCCAGGACGCGTACAAGTTCTGGAACACCCAGGAGTACCTCGACCTGATCGAGTGGATGCGCGACTACAACCGCACCCACGCCCGCAAGCTCCGGTTCGTCGGCGACGACGTCGGCTACGCGAGCCCGGCCCTGATCGACCGCGTCGCCACAACAGATCCCACGCTCACCCGCCTGTACGCCGGCATCCGCTCGGACGCGGAGTACAAGGAGTGGAGTACGACGTACTTCGCCAAACCGCTCAGCGAGCGTCAGGCCATCGAACAGTCCACTCGCCAAGCCCTGGAGCTGGTCCAGAAGTCGAAGGATCGCTGGACGGTGCAGCACGCACGAGCGATCTGGCAGACCGCCAAGCTGTACTCCTTCGACGTCGAGGACCCGGAGGAGTTGCCCAAGGCAATGTTGTTCCGGGATCAGGCGATGGCCGGCAACACGGCCTGGTGGACCCGGACGACCGGTGACAAGGCGGTGCTGTCGGCGCACAACGGGCACGTCGGCTACGACTCGTCGATGCCGTCGCAGTACCCGAAGATCCAGGGCGCCTTCCTCCGTGACCAGCTGGGCAAGGACTACGTGAACGTCGGCTTCAGCTTCGACAGCGGCTCGTTCAACGCGAACGACACCGAGGACCCGCAGGGCCGGCTGCGCACCTTCACCATCCCGTCCGCACCGGCCGGCAACAACGAGTACACCCTCGACCGGGTCCCGTACCGCGACTACCTGGTCGACCTGCGCACGCTGCCCCGGTCCACCAAGGACTGGCTGAACGTCGCCCGCCCGACCCGTGACATCGGCACCGCCTACCCGTGGCCCGACCTGCCGGTGAACCTCGCCAAGTCGTACGACGTCCTGATCCATCTGCACCGCGTCACCGCCGCGAACCTCCTCTGACGGTACGCAAAGGCCCCCGCACCCACCTGAAGGTGCGGGGGCCTTGCAAGCGATCAGCGGTGGCTGTGCTGCAACTCGACGTATTCGGAGTGGGTCATCTCCTGCAGTTCGGACCCTGCGGTCTTGGCCAGGAGGTTCGCGCCCTGGCCGACGGCGCCGCCGCCGAAGACGATGTTCGCCCAGTTGTTCTGCGCGGTCAGCGTCGTGTTGGTGTTGTCGTCGTTGATGTCCGCCGCGGTCGTGTCGGTCGCGTCACCGTCGCAGTTCCAGTCGATCGGCGAGCTGGCCGCGCCGGCTGTCGTCCGGGTGGTGCCGTTCGGGCACTTCCACTTGGTCCTGAACTCGGACGCCGAACTGCCGAGACCGACGGACTCCTTCAGGCTGGACTCGTTCAGCGCCGCCGGGGCGACGTTCGAGTAGCCCCAGTAGAGGCTGCCGTTGGCCCTGATCACGCCGCCGAGCTGGAAGAAGTAGTTCATCACGCTCAGGTAGTTGGGCTTGTAGTTCCCGTGGTCGGTGCCGCCGTGCCGCAGGCCCAGGTTGTGCCCGAGCTCGTGGATGAAGGTGCCGACCTCCTGGTCGTCGGTGCCGGCCCAGCCGCACTTCGGTCCGACGGTGACGATGAACGTGTCGTTCGGGATCGCGAACGCCTGACCGCTGCTGCAGCCGCCGTCGTAGCTGTCGGCCCAGAGCATGTAGTGGAAGACGGCCTTCCGGGCGCTCGGCGAAGTTCGCGTTCTTGATCGCCGTGGTCTGGGGTCCGGACGGCTGCAGGTTGTCGTCGTACGTCACCTGGTTGCCGCCGCCGAGGTTGTACGCCGAGCCGGCCGCGGCGCCGGCGTCGAGGTGGATCTTGATCCCGGTGGTGCCGTCGGGGTTGCTGACCGGTGCACTGGCGAAGACCTGCACGATCCGGTCCAGCCCGGCGGTGCTGGTGAGCCGGCCGGACATGTAGTCCATCTCGACGAACAGGTCCTTCTTGGTCGGCGACGCACCCATCGCGGGCAGGTTGACGTCGATGGTGCCGTCGCCGTTGGCGTCGTACCCGTTCGTCTCCCAGGTGTCGGGCAGCGAGTCGCCGTCGGTGTCGGTTGCCAGCGGTGCGGCCGCGGTCGGGGCCGGTCCGTCGACCGACGGAGGTACGGCGGCCGCCGCGCTCGTGGCGGCGAGCGCGGCGACAGCCAGGGAACCGAACAGGGACAGAAGCACAGGGCGGGGCTTCATCAGATCTCCTAGTGGGCGGTGGGTGATCTGTCCGCCACCGTAGGTGATCTCGTTCACTTTGCGCGGCTCAGCAGAGCCAATGGCCCAATTGGGTCAGTTCGCCGAGCGGAGCATCGCCCGGATGCCGACGGTCAGGCCCAGGACCGCGGTCACGATCGCGGCGACCCAGCCCCACAGCGTCGCGCTGGAGAACACGTCACCGGAGAACAGGGTCCGCTCGGCGTCGACGACGTACGACAGCGGGTTGAACTTCGCCGCGACTTGCATCCAGCCCGGGCCGGTCTCCAGCGGCAGCAGCATCCCGGACAGGATCATCAGCGGGAACAGGAAGGTCTGCTGCACCACCCAGAACATCCAGTCCTGCTTGCGAACCGCGATCGCCAGCGCGTAGCTGAACGCACCGAGCCCGATCCCGAACACGGCGAGCAGGGCGAGTCCGACGACCGCACCGCCGAGGTGCAGGTCGAACGCGAACGGCGTCATCACCGCGATCACGATCACCGCCTGCCCGAACAGCGGCACCATCTCCTTCAGCGCCCGGCCGACGAGCAGCGACGACCGCGACAGCGGGGTGACCAGCATCCGCTCGTGCGCACCGGTCTGGAGCTCGAACAGCAGGTTCGCGCCGGTCGTCGACGTACCGAAGAGCGTGGTCATCACCAGGATCGACGGTACGAACCACTGCCAGACGCCGTCGCCGAACGCGCCGCCCATCGATCCGGAAAGCAACGGCCCGAACAGAGCGAGGAACACCAGCGGCTGGATCATCCCGAAGAGCAGGGAGAACGGATCCCGCAGCACCGGCTTCAGTTCGCGCGTCATCACGATCCGGATGTCGCGAACCAGACTCCGCCGGGGCTGCTGCTCGTCAACGGCCGTGAGGTCGAAGGTGGAAGCGGTCAGGGTCGTCATCAGGCTGCCTTTCCATTGGTCTCGGCCTCGCGGAGGCTGCGGCCGGTGAGGTTGAGGAACACGTCGTCGAGGGTCGGGCGATGCACCTGCGCCGCCGCGACCGGTACGTCGTACTGCTGTGCCGCCGTGATCAGGGCCGGCAGCGCCGCCGGTCCGTCCGCGACCCGGACGCTGAGCTCGTCGCCGACGGCAACCACCTCGCGGGCCCCGGGCAACTTCCCGGCCAGCTCGGCGAGCTTCGGCAGGTTGCCGGGAGCAACGGTCACGGCGAGCCGATCCCCGGCCAGCTTGGTCTTCAGTGCGTCGGCGGTGTCGTCCGCGATCACCTGGCCGTGATCGACCACGACCACCCGCTCGGCCATCGAGTCGGCCTCGTCCAGGTAGTGCGTGGTGAGCACGATCGTCATCGCGTACTGCTCGCGCATCCGCAGGATGTGGTCCCACAGGTTCGCCCGGTTCTGCGGGTCGAGCCCGGTCGACGGCTCGTCCAGGAACAGCAGCTTCGGCGCGTGCACGAGTCCCATCGCGACATCGAGCCGGCGACGCTGACCGCCGGACAGCTCGGACACCTTGCGCCCGGCGAGCTCGGTCAGTTCGAGCGCCTCCATCAGTTCGCCGGTACGACGCTTGGCCGCGCGCCGGTCGAGTCCGTAGATGACGCCCTGGCCGATCAGTTCGTCACCGGCCCGCTGGTTGTGGCCCGCGCCGTTGCCCTGGCCGACGTACCCGATCCGGCGGCGTACCTGGCTGGGGTGTGCGGTCACGTCGTACCCGGCGACCGTCGCCGTCCCCGACGTCGGCGCGATGAGCGTGGTGAGCATCCGCAGCGTGGTGGTCTTGCCGGCGCCGTTCGGGCCGAGGACGGCGACCAGCTCGCCGGGTTCGACGTCGAGGCTGATGCCGCGGACTGCGTGCACGGTCTCGGTGCGGCTCACCACGAAGTCCCTGGTGAGCTCTCGGGTGCTGATCACGATGTCTCCTTCGGTGTTGGCTTGATGCCTCAGACATTTCCAGCAGTAGAGGACAGGTTCTGGCCGTTACTCGTGGCAATCTGAACTCATGTCCGAAACCTCGGCTCGACTTCTCTCGCTGCTGTCCCTGCTCCAGGCCCGCCGCGACTGGCCGGGTGCGCTGCTGGCCGACCGACTCGAGGTCAGCCCGCGCACGGTCCGCCGCGACGTCGACCGGCTGCGCGACCTCGGCTATCCCGTGCGCGCGACCAAAGGGCCGGACGGCGGCTACCGCCTGGACGCGGGCGCGGATCTGCCCCCGCTGCTGTTCGACGACGACCAGGCGATCGCGGTCGCGGTCGCTCTGCAGACCGCGACCACCACGGTCACCGGCATCGAGGAGGGTGCGCTGCGCGCGCTCGCCACGGTCCGCCAGGTGATGCCGGCCCGGCTGCGGCAACGGGTCGACGCACTGCAGGTGACGACGGTCGACCGGTACGCCGGCTCGCGCCGTACCAAGGTGGACTCGGACCAGCTGATCGCGATCGGGATGGCGGTCCGTGCCCGGGAGGTACTGCGGTTCGACTACGCGTCACCGCGGGCGCCGTCAGCGGACGAGGGGGAGTGGCTGCCGCCGCGGAAGGTCGAACCGCATCACCTGGTGACGTGGGGCGGCCGGTGGTACCTGGTCGGCTGGGATCTCGACCGGAAGGACTGGCGGACGTTCCGGGTGGACCGGATGACGCCGAAGACGCCGACCGGTCCGCGGTTCACGCCGCGCGAACTGCCCGCGCCCGACGTGGCGTCGTACATCTCCCGCCAGTTCAGCCGGCAGAACCAGTGGCCGTGCCAGGGCGAGGCGGTCCTGCAGGCGAAGGCCTCCGACATCGCCCAGTGGGCCGGTCGCGACGCCATCGTCGAGGAGATCACCCCGGACAGTTGCCGGCTGATCCTGTCCGGCTGGTCCTGGACCGGCCTGGCCGCGACCTTCGGCATGTTCGAGTGCGACCTCGAGTTCGTCGGCCCGCAAGAGTTGAAGGACGCCGCCACCCACCTTGCCGACCGCTACACCGCGGCCGCTTCATGAGCGCCGAAGTCATCGTGGCCGACGCGGACGCCTGGCATGCGTGGCTCAGCGAGCACCACCAGGCCAACGACGGGATCTGGCTCGTCCTCGCCAAGAAGAACGTGACGACGCCGACGAGCCTCACGTACGACCAGGCCCTCGAGGAAGCCCTGTGTCACGGCTGGATCGACGGTCAGCGGAACGGCCGCGACGACACCACCTTCGTGCAGCGGTTCACGCCGCGGCGCGCCCGCAGTCTGTGGTCGAAACGGAACGTCGGAATCGTCGCCCGGATGGAGAGCGAGGACCGGATGGTGGCCGCCGGCCGCGACCAGGTCGAGCGCGCCAAGGCGGACGGACGGTGGGAGAAGGCGTACGGCGGCTCCGGTGAGCTCGAGATCCCGGCCGACCTGGCCGAGGCGCTGGCCGCCGTACCGCGGGCGCAGGCGATGTTCGACATCCTGACCAGCGCGAACCGGTTCGCGGTCGTGTACCGGGTGACCTCGCCGAAACGGGCGGAGACCAGGGCACGGCGGATCGCGCAGCTTGTCGAGCAACTCGCTCGCGGCGAGACGATCTACCCGCAGAAGCGGACGCTCTGATCAGTACAGGACGGGGTTCATCGGCGAGGAGACCTGCTCGCCGGGCTGGTTGCCGGGCATCCAGGTGGCGAGGTCGGCCTCCTGGAACTTGTTGACCGGCGGGGCGATCTCCATCGCGGCGTCGACGTAGATGATCGTCATCACCCGGCGCGGTACGTCGGTCCGGTTCGGCGGCGCGTGGTGGAAGGTCCAGCCGAGGTGGTAGCTGACCTCACCGAGTTCGTACGGCTCGGACACCTCGGCGAACTCCTGCTCGGCCAGCGCCTGCTGAAGGAGCTCCTCCGACTCGTCACTGATCGGCAGGTCCCGGCCGTGCTCGAAGACGTGACTGCCCGCGGCGAACGAGAGCGGGCCCATCTCCATCGGCGTCTCCTGCAGCGGCACCCACACCGTCACACACCGGTCGCTCGCGAACGGCCAGTAGTACTGGTCCGCGTGCCACGGCGTGACGCCGCCGCCGGACTCCTTGTAGAGCGCCTGGTCGTGGTACAGCCGCACCGACTGCACGCCCAGCAGTTGCGCCGCGATCCGCGCCAGCCGCGGCGACGACACGAACTCGAGCACCTGCTCGCTGTCCTGCCACAGGTTCATCACCTGCAGGAACGCCTTCCCGTAGGTGTCACGCTCCTCCAGCGGCAGGTGCTGGGTGTTCAGCTCGATCACCTTGCCGGTGATCTCCGGCTCGTACGCCGCGATGGTCTCCGCGCTGAGCACGTTCTTCAGCTTCACGAATCCGTGCTCGGCGAAATGGGAGACGGCGGACCGGCCGAGGGTGTAGTCGGTCACGAGCTCCGGGCGGGTCAGAGTCATGCCACCCAAGGGTTCCGGCGCGATTTATCGATGTAAAGATCAGTGATCAAATCTTTGCCGTTTCTGCGAACCGGTTCAGTGCAGCGCGAACCGGTTCAGTGCAGCGCGAACCGGTCCAGAGCCGCCAGGACCAGTTCGGTCGTCCGGCGCCCACCGGCGCCGTGACCCTCCTGCTCGACCAGATGCAACTCGGCGTCCGGCCAAGCCTGGGCCATCCGCCACGCGATGTCCGGCGGGCCGCTGATGTCCAGCCGGCCGTGGATCAGCACTCCCGGAATCCCTGCCAGTCTGCCCGCTTCGCGTTCCAGGACGCCTTCGTCCAGCCAGGCCGCGTGACCCCAGTAGTGCGTGACGAGCCGGGCGAATCGCAGCCGGAAGACCGGGTCGTCGTACGCGGAGTCCGGCTTCCAGCCCGGATACGTCCGGACGTGGGTGTCCTCCCAGTCGCACCAGTCCCGCGCCGCCTTCTCGCGGACGGCCGGATCCGGGTCGTGCAGCAGTCGGCTGTAGGCGAGCGGCAGGTTCCCGTCCCGCTGGTCTTCCGGTACGCCGTCGCGGAAGCGGGCCCACTCGTCCGGGAAGATGCGGCCCATGTCCCGGGTGACCCACTCGACCTCACGCCGGGTGGTGTTGGTGACGCTGAACAGAACGATCTCCGAGATCGCCTCCGGGTGCTGCTCGGCGTACGCGAGTCCGAGGGTGGCGCCATGGGACGCGCCCAGAATCAGCCACTTCTCGATGCCGAGCAGGGTGCGGAGTTGCTCGAAGTCCGCGATCAGGTGGGCGGTGGTGTTGGTGCTCAGGTCCACGTCCGGCTCGGCGGCGTCCGGCGTACTGCGGCCGCAGTTCCGCTGGTCGACCAACACCATCTTGTAGGCCGACGGATCGAAGTACCGCCGCCACCCGGCGCCGGCCCCGGATCCCGGACCGCCGTGGATCACCAGCGCGGGCTTGCCGTCGGGGTTTCCGCAGACCTCCCAGTAGACGCGGTGGCCGTCACCGACGTCGAGCAGGCCGTGGTCGTACGGCTCGATCTCGGGGTACATGGGCGACTCCTCTGATCTAACAGTGCTGTTAGATGCTACAGAGCGCCGGTGTAGGTCAGCGCGAAGGTCGCGCAGGGAAGGAGGAACAGCGAGGCCAGCACGATCACGCCCTTGAACGACTGACCCGGCCCGATCAGCCGCCGGTACGCCGCGATCAGCACCGGAACCATCACCACCTCGAGCACGAGCATGCTGCGCGGGATGATCGTGCCGGTCGCGGCCAGAATCACCGACAACGCCGCCGCCGCGATCCAGGCCCCGAACCCGATCAGGTACGTCGTTCGCGCGCCGAACCGGACCGCGATGGTCTGATAGCCGGCGGCCCGGTCGGCCTCGAGATCGGCGAGTGTGGTCGGCAGATACAGACCGACCGCGGCCAGCGTGCCCTGGAGGCCCATCAGCCACGGGAAGTCGCTGAGATCGGGATTCACCGCCGCCCACCCGGCGAGCGGCCCGAACGCGCCGAGTGCCAGCGCGTTGACCGCGACGTCGAAGCCGGCCCGCGTCTTCAACCGCACCGGCGGCACGCTGTACGCGTAGCCGAGGAGAACGGCGAGCAGCACTCCGAAGGCGAACACGATCCCGACATGCAGGCTGATCCCGACCGCAGCGACCGCGGCCGCGAAGGCCAGCCGCTTCACGGCCCGCAAGGTGATGCGGCCGTCGAGCAGCGGGGACTTCGACTTCCGCGGATTCAGCCGGTCGCTCGGAAGGTCGTACGCGTCGTTGATCGCCAGGACGGCGAGCCAGACCAGCGGGCCCATCACGACGGCGCCGACGATCAGCCGCGGCCAGTCCTCGAGCGGTGGGATCAGTTGCCGCGTCGCGAGCAGGATGCCGACGTAGTACGGCACGATCGACACGACCCAGAAAGCGGGGCGTCCGACCGCCAGCACATCCCGAACTCGCGGTGCCGCTGTGCGAACTCCCACCGTCGTGGTCACAGCACCACTCTGCTCCCGCCTGCCGCGACGAGTCCTCCTTCCGGAGAGTGAACCCCCTCACTCTCACGGTTGAATGTGAGCAACGGAACCCTTCTCCAACGCCACCCAGATCGATCCGTCGGCGTCCAGGGCCAGCCCGTGCGGCTCCGAACCCGCGCCCAGGTCGATCTGTTCGATCAGGTTGCCCACGGCATCCAACCGGGCCAGCGCGGACGCAGCCCCACAAGGTGATCCAGCACCCGCCGTCGTCGGTGGCGACGACCGCATGCGGCTTCGAACCGGCCGGCAGTGGAAACTCCTCGATCGTCCCGTCCGGTGTGATCCGGCCCGCCTGCCCGGCCAGGATCTCGACGAACCACACCGCGTCCGCGCCGGCGCTGATCCCGACCGGCCCGGCCGCTTCGGTGGGCAGCGGGTACGTCGTCACGCTGCCGCCTGTCGTCATCCGCCCGATCGCGTTGCCCTGGTTGAGCGTGAACCACAGGTCCTCGGCCGCGGTGATGACCGACGGGAACGCCCCGGTCGTGCCGATCGGATACGTCTCCACCTCGCCGTCGAGCGTCACCCGCCCGATCCGGTCGGCGTTCATCAGCGTGAACCACATCGCGCCGTCCGGACCGGCGCACAACCCGTACGGCGACCCGCCGCCGGGAACCTCGATCGCTGACACGGCGACGGCCGGCGATCCACCGGCCGCTATTCGGCCGATCCGGTCGTCGCCGCTGCGGGTGAACCACACGGCGTCATCGGGACCCGGCACGATCACACACGGCCGCGATCCCGCAGCCTCCAGGTCGAAGCGCTCGCCGGACAGTTGAGCGACCACGCCGGTGTGGACGAGCGTCGTCCACACCTCGCCCTTGGCGACGGCAACGCCGTACGGGCCTTCGTTCGGTCCGGCGACGGTGAATTCAGTGACAGACAAGGCTGGCCTCCTTCAGATCGAGCACCGCGCCGCGCCAGCGGGAGTTGAACCGGCGGTCATGGCTGACCACGACGAGCGCGCCGGCGTACCGGTCGAGCGCTGCCTCCAGTTCCTCCACCAGCGCGAGCGACAGGTGGTTCGTGGGGGACCGAACCGTCGGTCGGTGACTCGACGCCGGCCGCGATTCGCAGCAGGGTCGATTTGCCGGAGCCGTTCTCGCCGATCAGGCCGCTGACCTGTCCCGGCGGGAAGGCGCAGGTGATCTGGTCGAGGACCAGGCGATGGTCGTAGGACTTGGTGAGGTCGTGCAGGGACAGCTGGGCAGGCATGAGGATCCTCCTGACGCGCGCGGGTTCGTGTTCGGAACGGCCGGGGTCAGAAGATCACTCTGCCTCCACTAATGCGACGAATGTTGCGTTAAGATGATGCCATGACGACGGGTGAGCGCGCAAGCAGGCCGGGTGGACGGACTGCCCGGGTGCGGGGGGACGTGCTCGCCGCGGTCGAGGCCGAGCTGGCCGAGCACGGGTACGACGGTCTGACGATCGACGGAGTCGCCGGGCGGTCCGGCGTCCATCGGACGACGGTGTACCGGCGATGGAAGACCGTCGCCGGTTTGCTTGTCGACCTGTTGCGGGCCGGGCTCGACGACGCCTGGGAGCCGGCCGACACCGGATCGCTCGAAGGGGATTTGATCGAACTCAACCGCGAGGTGCACGCCGCGCTCACCGAGCGTCCGTCGATCACGCAGGCGGTGATCGCGGCATCCTTCCGTACGCCGGAAGCCGCGGAGGCGCTGACCGCGTTCTGGGCCGACCGGTATCGCCGGAGTGCGGTCGTCGTATGGCGGGCCGTCGTCCGCGGGGAAGTGGACCCGGCGACTGATCCGCACGAGGTGGTCATGGCCGCGACCGCACCGCTCTACCACCAGCTCGTCCTGCTGCGGCAGCCGCTGTCGCGGGCGAGCGCTGACCGCTACGCGAGAGCGGCCGCTTTCTCAGCGCGGTCGGGCATAGGCTCCAGTCACGCCTAAGTTGAGGAGAGAGCTTTGACTGGACGTCTGACGAACGAGGTCGTGCTGGTGACCGGGGCCGCGCGCGGCATCGGGCGGGCGGTGGCGGCGAAGGCCGCGGAAGAAGGTGCCGCCGTCGCGCTGGTCGACGTACTGGCCGATCAGCTCACCGCGACGACCGCGGAACTCCAGGAAACCGGCGCCAAGGTCGCGGCCGCGGTCGGCGACATCACCGACGAGACCTCCGTCCGCCAGTCCGTCGAGAAGCTGACCGACGACCTCGGCCGGCCGATCACGGTGCTGGTCAACAACGCCGGCAAGAACGCGTACGCCGACGCGACCAAGATGACCGTGCAGGAGTGGGACAGCGTCTTCGACGTGGACCTGAAAGGCGCCTGGCTGATGGCGCGCCAGGTGCTGCCGGCGATGATCGAGAACCGGCACGGCTCGATCGTCAACATCGCCTCGATCCACTCCAGCCTGACCACCGCCGGCATGTTCCCGTACGCCGCGGCCAAGTCCGGACTGGTCGGGATGACCCGCAGCCTCGCCCTCGACGTCGCCCCGCACCAGGTCCGCGTCAACGCCGTCAGCCCCGGCTACATCGGCACCGACCTGCTCGAGGAGTTCTTCGACACCATCCCCGGCGAACGCGAGAAGGCCCTCAGCGTCCACCCCCTCGGCCGCATCGGCACCCCCGAGAACGTCGCCGAAGTCGTCTGCTTCCTGGCCTCCCCCGCCGCCGCCTTCGTCACCGGCGCCAACTGGTCCGTAGACGGCGGCCTCGGCGTCCGCTACGCGTAGTCAGTGGCGTACCGAAGGACGGGTAGTAGTGGGCCGCGGTCAGGTGTGGTCCCGGGGCTCAAGCGGGTGATCGGCGTGGTTGACGGCCCTGGTCCGACCACTACCCGTCCGTCGGTACGCCAATCCGCTCAGCCGGGTGGGGTGGGGTTGTAGGCGCAGGCTTCGGTGAGGGTGGGTGGGGTGGTTGGCTTCGGGGTTGGTTTGGTGGTGGGAGGGCGGATCGTGGTGGGGCGGGGCTTGGGGGGTGGTGGGTTGAGGGCGGTGTGGACGAGGGTGCGCATGGCGGCGTAGTTGGGGTTTCGGCCGTTGGGGTAGTTGCGTTTCTTGTCCAGGTCGATGTTGGTGATCTTGGCGGACTTCACCTTCTGGCCGAGGGTGATGAAGTGGCGGAGGAGGTCCTCCGGGACGTCGGTGCGGATGAGTTGTTCGCCGGCTTTGGCGATCGACTGGTAGTTGGCGAGGATGTTCTGCGGGGTGGCGCGTTCGACGATCGCCTGGATCGTGCAGCGCTGGCGCGCCTGCCGGGCGACGTCCGCTCCCGGGACCCGGTAGCGGCCGCGGGCGAACCAGAGGGCGTCGGTCCCGTTCAGCTTCCGCTGCGGGCCTGGCTCGAGGTAGCGGCTCGGCGGGATGTTCTTGTCGTCGTTCCCACCGACCGGCACCGGGTAGTTGATGTTCACCGTGATCCCGCCCAGTGCCTCCACCAACTGCTCGAACCCGGCCAGGTTGATCTGCACGTAGTAGTGCAGTTGCAGCCCGAGCGCCTCCCCGACCGACAGTTTCAGTACGTCGGCGCCCTCGTTGTCCGACGGCCCGAGGATGCCGCGATGCAACTCCGGCACCTTCCGGTACATCGCGTCCAGGTAGAAGTTCGACTGCTCCTTCGGACCGTTCGGATCCCAGAAGCCGGTCGGGTAGATCTTGTACAGCGGCGAGTCCTTCGGGAACGGCATCCGCATCCAGTTCCGGGTCAGCGAGATCAGCGCGGTGTCCCCGGTCTTGGTGTCGATACTCGCGACCATCACCGTGTCGGTCCGCGTCCCGTCCCGGCCTTCGCCGTCGTCCGCGCCGAGCAGCAGCAGGTTCAGCCGCGGCAACTGCGCCCACACGTCCTTCGTGTTGGTGATCGTCGGCCGCGTCTGGCTCTTCTCGTTCCCGAACACCTTCCGCACCAGACTGCGCTGCGCCATCAGCGTCTGCGCGCCGAGCGCCGTACTCGAGGCCATGCCGAAGCACACGAGCCCGATCACCACCGCCCCGAACAGCCGCGACGCCGGCCGCGCCGCGAGCGGCCGAAGCATCTTGTACGACGTGACGAGTACGGCGACCCAGCAGAGTGCGACCGCACCGAGCCCGGCGACCATCCACAGCAACAGGTCCGGATCCAGGGCCCACGCAATCACGTCGTCCCGGCGCTTCAGGCCGACGTACGCCGCCGCGCCGTACACCGCGAGGCTGATCGTCGTCACCAGGCTGCCGAGCCGGAACCGCCGCGCGAGCAGGTACGCCGTACCGGGAAGAACCGCGCCGAGGACCGCGAGCGCCAACGCACCGAACGAGGACCGCTGCCGAGGCTTCGACCGCCGCACTCGACCGGGTCGTGCGGCGCGACGGGCTCTGCTGCTCGGGGACACGGCGCTCCATTCGCGGTCGGCGGCAGGACAGGTGGACGTGTCCCCGGTGTGCGTCCATTTCCTTCGATTCACTGACCGGACAAAAAGTTCGGCAGTGATTGCCGGCTGGCATGATCTTCTGAGTGACTGACATTCAGGTACGGCGGGCCAAGCCGGACGACGCGGATGCCCTGGTCCGGCTCCGCGGCCTCATGCTCGCGGCGATGGGCGCCGACATCGGCGGCCCGGACGCTCCGTGGCGCGAGATCGCGCGGCAGTGGTTCGCCGATCAACTCACGTCACCGGAGACCTTCGCGGCGTACGTCGTCGACGACCCGGCCGTCGGCGTGGTCGCGGGCGCGGCCGGCAACGTGTACGTCCATCCGCCAGGCCCGAAGGACCTCACCACCCTGCGCGGCCACCTGTACAACGTCAGCACTGATCCCGACTTCCGCCGCCGTGGTCTGGCCCGGGCCTGCGTGGTCGCGCTGCTGGACTGGTTCCGCGACGAGAGCTCCATCGGCCAGATCGAGCTGCACGCGACACCGGACGGTATCGACCTCTACCGCGCGCTCGGATTCATCGAGGCGAGCCACCCGACACTGCGTCTGCGCGTGGGCGGAGAAGGGTTTGTGGGCACAAGGGCAAGACGAGAGTAAGAATGCGCTCAGAGGGGCGCTGTGAGGAGCTCGCCGAATGCGCCGTTGGAGTGTTGTCAGGATGACCGGGTCGGCGGTCGCCGTGGTTGTCGCGATCGGCGCGCTGTGCCAGCTACCGGCCAGCCCGTTCGCCCGCGGCGGCTACCCCGACCGCCCGGCACCCTCCACGCGAGCAGCGGCCGCTGAGCAGCGCATCCAGGAGCCGGTCAAGCCCGTCGACCCCGGCGACCGGTCCTCGTCGACGCCCGTGCGGGCCCAGCCGGTGATCACCTACCCCAACCGCGGCTCCGTCTCGTACGCCGTCCTGCCCGGGAACTCCACCGTGATCGGCCGGTCCGGCCGGCTGCTCACCTTCCAGATCGCGATCGAGGGCGGCATCACCGGCATCGACCGGACCGCGCTGGCCCAGTTCGTCCGGGCGACGTACGGCGCACCGCAGGGCTGGGCGTCCGGCGGGCAGTGGAGCTTCCGGCAGGTCGGTCCGGGGGAGAACCCCGACTTCACGCTGATGCTGGTGACGCCGGCGACACGCGACATCATCTGCGGCGGCGGGTACGACCGCTACACCAGTTGCCGGATCGGCGATCGCGTCGTCCTCAACATCGCGCGCTGGGTGCACGGCGTACCGAAGTACGGCGCATCGCTGGCGGCGTACCGGCAGTACATGATCAACCACGAGACCGGCCACCGGCTCGGCCGCGGCCACGAGCTGTGCCCGGGACCCGGCCAACCGGCGCCGGTCATGCAGCAACAGACGCTTGGCCTGCACGGCTGCACGCCGTACTCCTGGCCGTACGTCAACGGCGCCCGCTATCAGGGCCGCCTAGGTCAGTACGACGACCCTATTCCTGGATGATCGACAAGACGTTGCCCGCCGGGTCCTTGAACCAGGCGATCGGCGGACCGTCGTTGCTGTGGACACCGAGTTCGTCGGCCGAGTCGTCGTACCGCTCGAAGGTGATCCCGCGGCCGGCCAGCTCGCGGGCGGCCTTCGCGATGTCGTCCACCGGGAAGTTCAGGATGGTGAACTCGGCCGGGACGTGGTTGTCCTTCGGGTAGACCAGGACCGGGTTGCCGCCGGCGATGTTCAGCTGCAGCATCCCGTGGTCCTCGGCCACGTCGAGACCGAGCGTGCCGCCGTAGAACTCCTTGGCGGCGCCGATGTCATCGACCGAGAATCCGCTGTAGGCCTTCGTGTTCTTGAACATCACGTACCTCCCACTAGGGGTTCTGACACTTGGTACGTCGGTGCCACGGGTGCCGCTTCGACATGCGGCACCCGGACGGCGGTCAGTTGTTCAGAGCGGCCTGGGGGAACGACTGGGTGACGGCCGAGGTGACCTCGGCGGACTCGAGGCCGTCGGCGACGGTGTGCAGCAGCCGGATCAGGTGGGCGGCGTCGGTCGGGCCGAGAATGCCGGTGACGACGTCCAGAACGCGGACGGTGAGTCCGTCCAGCTGGGACAAGCGGGCCTGACCCAGCGAGGTGACGACCAGGCGTGGGCTGGTCCGGACCATGCCGAGCGCCTCCAGCTCGGCGATCGCCAGCTCGGCCTCGCCGGGCGTCGTACCGACCTGGTCGGCGACCTGCTCGGCGGTGGTCCGGCCGTTCGCGATCGCGCTCAGCGTCAGCGCCGCCGGCATCTTCATCCCGACCGCGTCCTGCAGGCCGAGGACGAGCGGGTGGGCATGGCCGCGGACGCGCTCGACCGCGTCGAGCAGGCGGAGTGCGTCGCCGACATCGCCGATCAGCTGCTCTGTCTGCACGGCGGCGAGGCCGGTGGGTTGGACCCGATCGGGTGCTTGCACGACCCCTCCGGCCGCCCGCTCGGGCACGACCAGGGCCTTCGTTCCAGCGTCTTCGATGGTCACGGATCCAGCCTACGGAGTCGCGCCGACAGCCCGGCGTGTCGTTCCTGAGGAAACGCTGTGAATTGGTATTCGAACACAGGCTCGAAGAATTCGGCTCTGCGTGGTCTCGAAAAAGTTGCCCGAATCGCGATCGGGGCGTGACTTAGGGTCCGCGTCCTCCGTTGGATCTGACGTGACGGTGAACACACGGCGCACCGGCACCGCGCTCGCTCCGCGCTCCCAGGCCGACCACCCTTTGAGCACCAGCCAGGAGGAAAAGTGACAACCGCCACCGCCACCCAGACGTCTGAGCGCCGACGCGTCCGAGTCTGGTTCGGTGAGCACGTGATCGCCGACTACAACGCCGAGCCGGCGTTGGCCGAGCGGTACGCACACGCCATGAGCCGTCGGTTCGCCGGCCTCCGGGTCACCAACGACCCGATGCCTGCCGTCGACCGGCTCCCCGACCCCCTGCCCGGCGAGCGCATGTGGGACGTAGCACCCCGGTGAGAAGCACCCGGCACCTTCACGCGTTCCGTATCTCACCAGACAACCCACCCGGACACGCGAAGCCCGGTCGAGGACCTCACCTCGATCAACCGAAGATGCCGTTGGCGGCAAGCGGGCGTTGGCGCTCTGCCCCTCGCTTGCCGCCGTCTCTCCCCTGAATGCGCCTGATTGCACTAGCTGAACAAAAGAACACCCCGTCCGCACCGGTTCCCCAAGGCCGGTGCGGACGTTCTTGTTCACAGACCGGCGTAGTACTCCGGCCTCATCTGGATGAGCTGGACGTAGTTGCCGTCCGGGTCGAGCAGCGTGGCGAACCAGCCGACACCGCGGTCCTCCGGGTGGACCAGCCACTCGACGTCGAGGGTGCGCAGGTAGGCGGCCGCCGCCTCGATGTCGTCGACGGCGAAGTTCAGGATGCACCGGCCGGGTTCCGCGGTCTTCGCGGCCACGTCGTCGCGCTGCTCGATCACCAGGCCGAAGCCGCCGAGGTTCAGGTTGCCGTAGCCGTCGACCTCAGCCTGGAAGCCGTCGCGGTACCAGGCCTTCAACCGCTCCGGGTCGGTGCTGCCGAGCAACATGCTGTTCAGAACGGGCTGTCCCATGCGTGCGTCCTTCGTCCGTCGAGCTGCCGATCAGCTCACACAACGGGTACGTCGGAACCGGCCGGATCAGCTCGACATGAAGCTTTCGACGATCGGCCCGAGGACGTCCGGCTCGACGTCGTGCGGGTGGCCGTCCATCGTCAGTCGCCGGCCGTTCGGGAGCAGATCGGCGACCACCTGCGCGGTGTTGCGCCGCCAGTCCCGGCTCTCGCCGCCGTCGATCACCAGGGTGGGCACGGTGATCGCGGTGGCCCAATGGCCCGGGATGGTGAAGTCGCCCATCACGAGGACGTCGTACGCCAAGGTCGGTGCCAGCGCCTCCAGGTCCTTCCAGAGCGGGGCGGACCGCATCGGCGCGAGCACCTCGGCCGGCATCTCGACGGCCGTGACGAGGAACAGTTCGGTCGCGTCGCCGTACCGGTCCTGCTTGACCAGTTCCTGGAGCCGGTCCGCGAAGTCGGCGGGCATCCGCGGCCGGGTGTCGTCGATGATGAACGGAGGCTCGACCAGCAGCAGCCCGAGGATCGGTACGCCGTACGCCGCCGCCTCGGCCGCGAGCACCGCGCCGGACGAGACGCCCAACGCGTACGCCGACCCACCGGCCGCGTCCACGACCGCGGCCAGATCCTCGAACTCCCGCTCGGCCGCCCACGGCAGCACCTCACCGCTGTCGCCGCGACCGCGCCGGTCGTAGGTCACCACGGTGAACTGCCCGGCCAGCCGTTTGGCAAGCGGGATGAAGGTCCGCCGGTCGTTCAGCGCGCCGCCGACGAGCACGATCGCCGGCCGGCCGTCGCCGTACAACTCGAGGACGAT
The DNA here is from genome assembly GCA_963748245.1 of uncultured Actinomycetota bacterium. Lineage (GTDB taxonomy): Bacteria > Actinomycetota > Actinomycetes > Propionibacteriales > Kribbellaceae > Kribbella. The sequence continues at coordinate 1,071,110 of CAVVIA010000002.1, forward strand.
CGGCGTGCCGTCGGCCGACACCACAGTCGTTGTCTTAGGCAACATTGCGGCCGGGGTCGCGGACGGTCGTGGTGCGTCGCCGTACAAGCCGCCGAGATAGGCGAACAGCTCGCTGTGCCCGTACAGCCGCGGCTCGGTGTGCCGGGCCAGTCCTTCGAAGTACCGTTCGTACCGTCGCCGGGTCGTCTCCAGCTCGCCCGCTTCCTCCAGTCGCTGCAGGCAGAACGCCCGCACGGTCTCCAGCAAGCGATACCGCGACCCGGACGTCCCGTCCACGCGGACGACGAGCGAGCGGTCGACCAACCGGCTCAGCAACTCCGCGACATCAGCCACCGGTACGTCGTCACCCGCACACACCGCCTCGGCCGCAGCCAGCGTGCAGCCGCCGGGATGTGGTGCGAGCCGGCGCAGTACCGCCCGCTCCGGTTCGCCGAGGAGGTCCCAACTCCACTCGACCATCGCCGACAGCGTCTGCTGCCGATCAGGCAGACCGCGCCGGCGATAGCGGTCGTCGAAGCGGTCGACCAGATCGCGGACATCCATCGCCGCCACGCGGCTCGCGGCCAGCTCCAGCGCGAGCGGAAGCCCGTCGAGTCGCCGGCACAGCGCGACCACCGCGGCGGTGTTGTCCGCGGTCAGGCTGAAGCGCGGGTCCGCCGCCGAGGCGCGCGCAACGAAGAGCTGAACGGCCGGACTCGCGGCCGCATCGGCCTCGGCCGCCGGGAGATCCAGCGGGGGCACCGGCCACCGCTGTTCGCCCGCGACCGCGAGCGGCTCTCGGCTGGTGGCGAGGATCCGCAGCCCCGGCGACTCGCGCAACAACCGGGCGGCGAGGTCCGCGGCGGCCTCGATCACGTGCTCACAGTTGTCGAAGACCAGCAGCCCTGTCTTTGCTTCGACCAACGCCGAGAGCTCGTCAGCACCAGCCCCTGCGTCCAGCGCGGCGAGCTCGACCAGCCAGGCTTCGTCGCCGGTACGACGAGCGGCCGCAAGCGCGAGGCTGGTCTTGCCTACGCCGCCCGCTCCGGTGAGCGTCACCAGCCGCGCCGACTCCAGCCGTTCGACGACCTCGTCCACAGCCGCATCCCGACCGATCAGCCCGACCTCGGCCGGCAGATTCGTCCGTACGGCCTCTCTGAGTGCCGGTGCCTCCGTCAGGACCTCCTGGTGCAGCGCGACCAGGTCCGGGCCGGGATCGAGCCCGAGCTCGTCGGCCAGCCGATGCCGCAGGTCGGCGTAGCTCTCCAACGCCTCGGCCTGCCGGCCCGCTTGATGAAGGGCTTTCATCTGTACGGCGCGCAGCCGCTGCCGCAGCGGGTTCCGGGCCACGAGTTCGGCCAGTTCGGCGACGAGTTCGTCGTACTCGCCGAGCACCAGCCGTGCCTCGGCGTACGCCTCCTGCACGGCCAGCCGCTCCTCGTCGAGCCGGTCGATCGTCGCCCGGGCGAACGCGTCCTGCGCGACGTCGGCGTACGCCGGACCGCGCCAGAGCGTGAGCGCATCGGCCAGTGTCGCGGCGCGCATCCGGGCGTTGCCGGTCTGCCGGGCCCGGGCGGCGAGGGCGCGGAATCGACCGGAGTCCACGGCCTCGGCGGCAACGGTGACGAGGTAGCCGGCCGGGGATGTCTGCACCAGGTCGCGTGCTCCCGGCTCGGCCTCGTCGAGCGCCTTGCGCAGCTGGGAGACCCGCGTCTGGAGCGTCGCGGTCGGGTTGACCGGCAGTTCGTCGCCCCACAGGTCGTCGATGATCATGGCCGCGGCGACCGGCCGGCCCGCGTGCAGCAGAAGGTCGGCCAGCAGCCCCCGCACCTTGCGATCAGGGATCCGCACCGCCTGGCCGTCGTCGGTCCACGCGGTGACCGGTCCCAGCACGCCAAATCGCATGCGGCTCAGCCTAGGACTTCCAAAGTGTTTCTGAAGGTGTTCGACCGAGGCTGAACAGCATGACAACCACAACCAGGCAAGCGGCACCACCTCTCCTGCTGGCCGGCGCGCTCGCCGGTCCGCTCTACGTCGGCATCGGCACGCTCGAGGCGATCGTCCGCGACGGCTTCGACATCCGCAAGCACTCCCTGAGCCTGCTCGCGAACGGCACCGGCGGCTGGGTCCACTCCACGATGATGGTCGTCACCGGCTTGCTCACCGTCATCGGCGTGCTCGCGCTGCGCGGCGCGGGGCTCCGGTCGCGCTGGGCCATCGGCGGTCTCGTCCTGTACGGCGCCGGCGTCGCGGCGGCCGGCCTGATGCGGGCCGATCCGGCGCTCGGGTTCCCGCCCGGCACCCCGGACGCGATGCCGGAGACGATCAGTTGGCACGGGTTCGGGCACGTGATCGCCGGGATGCTCGGGTTCATCGGCCTGATCGTCGCCTGCTTCGTCCTGAGCCGGTGGTTCGGCCGCCGGGGCGCGACCGGTTGGTCGCGGTTCTCGCTCGTGACTGGCATCGTCTACCTCCTCGGCCTGGTCGGCCTCGGCGCCGGCAGCGGCACCGCCGCCGTCAACCTCGGCTTCACCGTCGCGGTCATCCTGGGCTGGACCTGGATCACGTTGCTGATGCTGCACGTTCGCGCGGAGGGAGTCCCTGATGAAGTTCACGGCTGAGCTCGAGTCCAGCGGTAAGACCACGGCCGGGTTCGAGGTCCCCGCCGAGATCGTCGAAGGGCTCGGCGGCGGTGGTCACCCGAAGGTCAGCGTGACCGTCAACGGGTACACCTTTCGCACCTCGATCGCCCGGATGGGTGGGCGCTTCATGCTCGGCGTCAGCGCGGAACGTCGTACCGCTGCCGGAGTCTCGGCCGGGGACGTGCTGGTGGTCGACGTCGAACTCGACACGGCGCCGCGCGAGGTCGACGTACCCGAGGAGTTCGCCGCGGCGCTCGCGGCGGACGCTGCCGCCGCGGAGTTCTGGCAGACGCTGAGCTACAGCAAGCAGCAGTGGCACACGCTGCAGGTGACGTCGGCGAAGACCGAGGAGACCAAGGCACGGCGGATCGAGAAGTCGATCGCGATGTTGCGCGAAGGGCGGGCCCGATAATGCGATTCATCTCCATCCTGCGGACGTCCGAGTCCCACGGCTTCCCGCCGCCCGCGCTGCACGAAGGCCTGGCCGCGCTCGGTGCGGAGGCCGTCAGGAGCGGCGTCCTGGTCGAAACGGCCGGCCTGCTGCCGATCGCGACCGCCACCCGGGTCGGTGTCCACGCCGGCAACCTCACCGTCACCGACGGCCCGTTCGGCGACCCGACCCCACTCGGCGCCTACGCCGTGTACGACGTGGCCACCCGCGACGAGGTGATCCACTGGACCAAGCGCTTCATGGACCTGCACCGCCGTACCTGGCCCGACTGGGAAGGCGAATCCGAGATCCGCCAGATCTTCGGCCCCGAATCCTGACGGACTCGCTCGGACGACGGAGATCAGAAGGCTGATCTCCGTCGGGGGAGCGAGGTTCGGCCGGGCCGGGTGAGTCAGACTGAGGGCGTGCTAGGAGTTCCTGGTCCGCGGGCGGTGGACGTCGCGATCGTGATCGCGGTCGGGATCGCGACGTCGGTGCCGTTCATCGACGCCGCGCCCGGTGCGGTCACCTGGTTGGGGGTGCTGTTCAACCTGGCGACGGTCGTGCCGCTGCTGTGGCGGCGACGATGGCCGTTCGGCGTGATGGTCGTCGTGGGTGTGGCCGCGACGCTGGTCTCGTTGCACCACCGGCCCGGGCAGAACCTGCAGTACGGCGGACTGGTCGCGATCTACACGCTCGCCAGCCTCGGCCGGAAGCGCTGGCAGCGGATCGGGGTGCTCGTCGTCATCCTGATCACGTTCCCGCCGGCGTCGTTGCTGCTGAAGGACAACGACCTCGACGAGTTCATGTTCACCTTCCTGCTGCCGGTCGCCGCCTGGTTGCTCGGGTCGCTCGAACGCAGTCACCGCGAGCACGCCGCCGTACTGCGCGAACGAGCCCGGCAGCTCGAACGGGAACGTGTCGCCGAGGCTGCCCGCGCCGCCGCCGAGGAGCGCGCCCGGGTCGCTCGCGACATGCATGACATCCTGGCGCACGCGGTCAGCCTGATGGTCGTCCAGGCCGAGGCCGGGCCGGTCGTCGTACGCACCGATCCGGTGCGGGCCGAGCGAGCCTTCGACGCGATCGCCGACGCCGGCCGGGACGCGATGCTGCAGTTGCGGCGGCTGCTCGGCGTACTCACACCGGGTGAGGATCGGGCACCCCAGCCGACGCTGGCCGAACTGCCCCTACTGGTGCGAGGCGCGTCCTTCGAGGAGACCGGCGTACGACGAGCGGTGCCGCCGGACACCGAGGTCGCGGTGTACCGGATCGTCCAGGAGGCGTTGACGAATACGGTCAAACACGCGCACGCGACGCGGGTCGCCGTACGGCTGCGTTGGTCCGCCGATGCTGTGGAGTTGACGGTGACCGACGACGGAGTCGGGTCCGGTGCCGATGTGTCGTCCGGCGGGCACGGGCTGATCGGGATCCGGGAGCGTGCGGCAGCGTGTGGTGGTACGGCGCACGCCGGACCGCTGGCCGGTGGTGGGTTCGAGGTGCGGGCCAGACTTCCTTGTCCAGAAGGGGTCTCATGATCAGGGTGGTGCTGGCCGACGACCAGGAACTGGTGCGTAGCGGGTTCGCGATGATCCTGGAGGCGCAGCCCGACATCGAGGTCGTCGGCGAGGCGGGCGACGGCGCCGAGGCGGTCTCGCTGGTCCGATCGCTGGCCCCGGATGTGGCCCTCCTCGACGTACGGATGCCACGCGTCGACGGTCTCGCGGCCGCGCGCACGATCTGCGCGAGTACCGAGACGAAGGTGGTGATGCTGACGACCTTCGACTCCGACGACTACGTCTACGACGCCCTCTACGCGGGCGCCAGCGGCTTCCTGCTGAAGGACGTCCGCCGCGACGACCTCGTCCACGCCGTCCGGGTCGTCGTAGCCGGCGAGTCACTGCTGGCCCCGAGCGTCACCCGCCGCCTGATCGCCGACCTCACCCGCAGCCGGCCCCGCACCATGCCCGCCGCCACCCTCGACGTCCTCACCACCCGTGAACGCGAAACCCTCGTCCTCCTCGCCCGAGGACTCTCCAACGCCGAGATCGCCGCAGCGCTCACCCTCAGCGAACACACCGTCAAGACGCACGTCAGCAACATCCTCACCAAACTCAACCTCCGGGACCGGGTCCAAGCCGTCATCACCGCGTACGAGTCCGGCCTCGTCACCCCCACGAGCCAGTAGCCCGCCGAACCTCGCTCTTACCGGTGATGTGTCGCGGTGCCGGGTTTCCGAGGATGAGGACATGAAGAAGCTCGGAGTGGTGGCGGCGGGACTGTTGGTTGCTTATGGCATCGTTCGACTGGTTGACGGGCGGGACGGGGAGCACGGGCCGGGAACTGCCTGGACAGTGGGGCATCTGTTGTTCCTGGCCGGATTCCTGGTGTACGGCGTGGCGCTGGTGCTGGCCCGGAATTCGCTCAGCGCGCGGCGTGGGGTGGGGACCGCGGCTGTGGTGGTGGGGATGGTGGGGGTGGCGGCGTTCGTGCGCGTGATCGTGGTGGATCTGATCGTGGGGTTCCGGGCCGAGGATCACGCGGCGAAGTCGCGGATCGGAGCCGAGTACGAGCGGTGGCCGGGGGATCTGGGGCTCTATGAGCCGCTGTACACCGTCGGGCCGTTGTTGTTCCTGGTCGGGCTGCTGACGCTGGCCGTGCTGCTGACGGTTGAACGGCAGCTGCCGGTGTGGTCGCCGGTCTTGCTGCTCGCAGGCTTCGTGGTGATCTCGACGAACCTCGACCTGATGCCGCTGGGTGGTGCGCTCCTCGGGTTGGCGTTCGTCAGCAGTACGACTGGCACCCGCGATCGACGCCGTACGCACGTCGCGCTTTAGCCACCGCGGCAACAGGCGAGAGTTGCCGGCCCTCGCGCCAGGCGTTCAAGTACGCCTGCGGTGAGACGGCTCCGCGACGGATCCACCACCTGCCCGCCGGCGTAGGCCAACTGATCCCGAAATGCAGGTGCGGTGGGGTGACGCGAGCGCTACCGGTGTTTCCGATCAGCCCGAGCACCTGCCCGGCCTTCACCCGTGCGCCGGGCGTGATCTCGCTCCCGATCGCCGACAGATGCGACCCGTAGTACCGCACCCCGTCAACCCCCACCACCGAAACCGACAACCCCCCACGATCCCGCCCGACATTGCTCTTCTGATCCCACCCATCCACCCGAATCACCTCGTCCACCCGCCCCTCCACCGGCGAAACGAACCGGCACCCCTTGGCCGCAAAGATGTCCGACGCCGGATAGTCATGATGACTCTGCGAAGCCGACGCTTTACACCCCCCAACCGGGAACACGTAACTGATCCTTGCCGTGGGCAAGGTTGTACTCGGTGTCCGGCTGACTGTCGCGGTCGGTTCGGTCGGGGCAGTTGACGTTGCCGGTGGCGTCTGGGCGGCCGGTGCGTCCGACTCGGAACTGTCGAACGCGCCGGTCGACGAGAGCGCGACCAACCCAGCGGCTGTGACTACAGCCGCGACTGCCAGGAACACCGCCAGGAGAGACCGCCTCACGGCATCCAGAAGGCGTAGACAGTCGCGGCGGAGTAGACCGTCTCACAGGGAATGCCGTTGTTGTCGGCATCCATCCGCGCCGGTCGACCGTAGTACCACCAGTAGGCAACCGCCTCCCCGTACGTCGCTCCCCGGGTAGCGAGGTCACGACAGAGCAGCCCGGCCGGCGGCGGCGCGTAGCCGGAGATCTCCCGCCCGCTCCAGTACAGCGCGACGTCACCGCGTGGATAGACGGTCTCGCACGGAATCCCGTTGCGGTCGGCATCCATCTGGTTCGGCTGGCCGTGCAGACGCCAGTAGTCGGTCGCGGCCACGTAGCTGTAGCCCTTGGCCTTCAGATCCCGGCAGAACAGCCCCGACGGCAGCGCCCGGACGTCACCGGCCGCCCGCGGCGCGGTGGCGGTGCCTTTGACCGATGGCGCGACCGTCACCGTCTTCACCGGAGCCGGAGCCGACGCTGGGGCCGACGCAGAGGCCGGACCCGCAGTCGTGGTCGGTGTGGTCGTCGCACGGTCGTCCGGATCAGCCCGGTTGAGCAGCACGACCAGCCAGGTGAGCAGGACGAGCAGGACCCCGACCGCGACTCCGGCCAGGGCCGCCAGCGTCGCGTTGCCGCGATCCGGCCCGGTGGTCTTGCGATGGTCTGTGACAGAACGCAGTTCTCCATTCATGGTTTCCCCCCGGCCTCATTGAAACGTCGTCGCTCTGGGTTGTCCATGGGTGGCGTTCACCGGGAGAACACCTGGTGGTCATGGGAGAGGGTGATGATCGCGGCGGATTCCGCCATCCGAGAGGACACACGATGGGCCACTCCCACGACCACGGACCGGGTCACAGCCACGGGCATGACCATGGGCACGACCACGCGCATGGGCATGATCATCACCACCCGAACACCGAGTTGGACGCGGCGACGCTGGCTGCGCTGGACGAGTCGGTGCCGGACAGTGATCTCTCGCCGAGCGAGGTGTCCCGGCGGGCGCTGCTGCGGTCGGCCGGCATCCTCGGGGGTACGGCGGCTCTGGCGGTCAGCGGAGCCCAGCTCGCGGCGGCGGCCGCGCCCCAAGCCGCCGCGGCCGAGGACGGCTGGATCTTCCGGCCGGGGAACCGCCCGAACGTCTGGCTGGCCGGCGACCACCACATCCACACGCAGCTCAGCTCCGATGGTCTCTACCGGGTGATCGACCAGGCGAGGCATGCGGCGGCGTTCGGGCTGGACTGGCTGGTCATCACCGACCACGGCGGCGCGACGCACGCCCGGATCGGGGTCGACCTGGTCAACCCGCAGATCAAGGCGGCCCGCTCGGAGTTGCGCGACACGCTGATCTTCCAGGGGCTGGAATGGAACATCCCGGCCGCCGAGCACGGCACCGTCTTCGTCGCGCCGGGCAGCCGTGAGGTCGACGTACTGAAGCAGTTCGAGAACAGCTACGACGGCAGCGTGAAGGGCGCCGGCGCGAACACGCCCGTCAACGAGGCGCTCGCGGTGTCCGGCATCCAGTGGCTCGGTCAGCAGGTGGACCAGCGGCGGGTCGCGGACGCGCTGTTCCTGGCCAACCACCCGGCCCGCAACGGCATCGACAGCCCGCACGAGATCCGCAGCTGGCGTGATGCCGACCCGCGGATCGCGGTCGGTTTCGAGGGCGCGCCGGGCCACCAGGCGGCCGGCCTGCCGGCGGGGATCGGCGGCGCCAGCGCCCGCGGCTTCTACGGCAACTCGCCGAACGCGAACTCCTTCCCCGGCTACCCGGCCGAGAGCTACCGCACCTGGGGCGGCTTCGACTGGATGACGGCGACCGTCGGCGGCCTGTGGGACAGCCTGCTCGCCGAGGGCAAGCCGTGGTGGATCAGCGCCAACTCCGACTCGCACGTGAACTGGAACGAGACCGCCCGCCGTCCCGACGGTTCCAGCCAGCAGCAGTTCGACCGCGACGGCCGCTACATGGACCCGGTCTACGGCAACGCGCTCAACTCGACCGCGGGCGACTTCTGGCCCGGCTTCTACAGCCGCACGCACGTCGGCGCGGACCGGCGCGACTACCTCGCGGTGATGGAGGGCCTGCGCAACGGCCGCGTCTGGGTCGACCACGGCGCGCTGGTCAAGGGTGTCGAGGTCGAGGTCCGCGAGGTCGGCCTGACCGGGGCGGTGGGGTGGGGAAAGAATCAAACACAGCGGTACGGCGAGCCACTCGGCGGTGCCCTGATCACACGCAAGGGTCGCTCGCTCGAGCTCGTCGTACGGATCACCGCACAGACCATGCCGAACTGGGCGAACTTCGTGCCGGCCCTCAACCGCGTCGACGTCATTCAAGGCGGAGTGACGGGCCCGGTCACCGACCGCGACACGTTCACGACGCCGAGCACCAAGGTCGTCCGGCAGTGGGACACCTCGGGCCGCCGCGGCACGTTCGAGCTGGTGTACCCGTTGGGCAAGGTGGAGGCGCCGTTCTACGTCCGCGTCCGCGGCACCGACGGGAACCGCAGCCAGCCCGGGTACCTCGGTGCCGCGATCGACCCGGCCGGCCCGCAGCTCGACGTGGTCGGCGACGCCGACCCGTGGGTCGACCTGTGGTTCTACACGAACCCGATCTGGGTGCTGCCGAAGTAAGGAATGACACCACCGACATGATCATCGCGATCGACGCGGACAGCCGGGACACGGCCGAGGCCGACCACCTGCTGTACGACCTGTTCGACGTCGTGGACCAGCCGGTCGTCGCCTGCACCCACATGGTGCCAGGCGGCGACCGCCCGCACGTCGCCGTCTCGCTGATGAGCGCGGCGGACCTGGCCGACGAGATCCGCCACCACTTCGCCGATCACACCGTCGGCCTCGCGATCACCCGCCCGGGCGCGTCCGAGCCCGAACTCGCCGGCCCGAGTCAGCTCGTCCGCGGTGCGTACGTCGCCGCCGTCGAAGCAGCCCTGGGTACGGCGGGACGCGCGGTCCGCTGGCCTGGACACGAACAGGCCCACGGCGTCCTGCCCGCCGCGGAACTCCGCACCCGCTGCGGAATCGACCACCTCGAAGCCGTCGGCGGCCTCGCCGTCACCGACGACGCACTGATCGATACCCGAGACTTCCTCCGCCCCCTCCGCCGCGGCGGCCGCCTGGTCCTCCAGGTCCAGCCCGCCGCCGGCAACGTCCTCATCCCCTTCGAACTCCAACACCAACACAAGTGCTGCGCGGACCACTAACGCCGGTCGTCCCAGGCAACGGAAGAGCGCAGTACGTCGGGAAGGGTGCCGACCACGCCGAGGCGTTGGGTGCACCGGGTCAGGGCGACGTACAGGTCGCGCAAGCCGCGGGGGGACTCGATCAGGATGCCGTCGGGGTCGACGACCAGGACCGAGTCGAACTCGAGGCCCTTGGCGCCCGCGGCGTTCAGCACCGTCACGTTGCTCAGGTGAGCCACCGCCTCCTGCACCAACTCGAGGCGGCTGCGTGACGTGATGACGCCGACCTGCCCGTGCTGCGTCTCCTCCGCCGCGACCTTCTGGACGTACGCCGCCTGATCGGCGGCCGCGATGTCCGCGTGCCAAGGCTTCACCCCGGTCGACCGGACCGAGCGCGGCGCCTTCGCGCGCGGATCGACCTCGCGGAGGATGTCGCCGGCGAGCTCCATCACCTCGGCCGGCGTGCGGTAGTTGAGCGTCAGCTCGGCCAGCCGCCACCGATCGCCGAACGTCGAGCCGAGCGCGCCTTCCCAGCTCGTCCCGCCGCCCACCGCCCCGGTCTGCGCGACGTCGCCGACCACAGTCATCGACCGCAGCGGACACCGCCGCGCGATCGCCCGCCACGCCATCGGGGTCAGCTCCTGCGCCTCGTCCACGATCACGTGCCCGTAGGTCCACCGGCGATCCACCGCGGCCCGGTCCGCCAGCGTGCGGTCGTCCTCGGCCTCGTACCGCTCGGCGAGCATCTCGGCATCGAGAAGGTCCTTCGCCGTCAGGACTTCCGACTCCTCGTCGTCGTCGAAGTCGGTCGTCGCAGAACCGGTCAGCACATCCAGCGAGCCCTGGGCGTAGGCGATCGCCCGCGCCCGGGCCGCCTTCTCGCGGGCCGCCTCCCGGCCGTCGTCGCCGAGCAACTCGGCCGCTTCGTCGAGCAGCGGTACGTCGGACGGGCTCCAGTCATCGCCGTACCGCAGCAGGTGTTCGCGGTCGAGCACGCCCAACTGCGGCGCGGCCAGGGCGAGCCGGTCCTCGTCGCCGTACAGATCCTCGAGGAGTTTCTGCGGACTGAGCAGCGGCCAGAGCTGGTCGAGCAGGGTCTGGACGGCCGGCTCGGCGAGGACCTCCTTGCGCAGCTCGGCCAGGTCGTACTCGTCGAGCAGGTTCTCGCCGCCGAGCGGGTCGGCGCCGATGATGTCGGCGTACTGATCGGTCAGGAAGTCGATGATCTCGGTCAGGAAGAACGGCCTGGCCTGGTTGTGGGTCAACTGCCGGCGCCTGGCCCGCTCGCGCGCGTCGGCGCAGAGTTGAGGGTCGAGCCGGAGCACGGTCTGCTCGACGGTGACCTGGACCGGGCGGTCGGGGACCCACTGCCGATCGTCGACCGCCTTGGCGATCACCTCGGCCATCACCGCGCGGCCCTTCACCTCGGCGCTCTCCGCGTCCTCCGGCCGGGTCGCGGTCACACCCGGGTACAGCTCGGCGACCGTCACGAGCCGGACGCCGTCCTCACCGAGTGACGGGAGCACTTCACCGATGAACCGCAGGAACGCCGGATTCGGCCCGACGACCAGAATTCCGCGCTTTTCCAGTTGCTCACGGTGCGTATAAAGCAAATAGGCCGCGCGGTGCAGCGCGATCGCGGTCTTACCGGTTCCCGGGCCGCCCTGGACGACCAGGATTCCGGGCAGTTCCGCGCGGATGATCCGGTCCTGGTCGGCCTGGATCGTCTGCACGATCGACTCCATCCGGCCGGTCCGGCGCGCGTCGAGCGCCTTCAGCAGGACGGCCTCGCCCATCACGCCGGTGCCGGGCTTGGACGCGTCCGGCGCGTCCCGGCCCAGGTCGAGTTGCTCGTCCTGGACGTCGATCACTGTGCGCAACCGGCTCTGGATGTGGCGGCGGCGGACAACGCCCTCGTTCGCGACCGCGGTCGCGATGTAGAACGGCCGGGCCGCGGGCGCGCGCCAGTCGACCAGCAACGGTTCGTAGTCGGCGTCGTGCAGTCCGATCCGGCCGAGGTGCAGGGTCTCGCCGTCAGCCGCGTCCAGTCGGCCGAAGTACAACCCCTCCTCGGCCGAGTTGAGCCGGGCCAGCCGCACGTTCAGTTCGCGGATCCGGCCGTCGCGCTGATGCAGGGCCTGGGCGTTGCGGGTCTGGACCTGCTGCTCGTCCTGCTTGCGGGCCTCGGCGCGCTCGCGCTCGGCGTCGAGCGCGGCGTAGAAAGTCGTCAGGTGAATCTGCTCGGCCTGGACCGGATTCGGCAATTCAAACCCCTTGTGATAAAATGCGACCCGTTGGTTCCCAGAGACTATTTCCGTATTTCCCCTGGTAGCAGCCACAAATCCCTGAGTTTATCCTGAATCACGCCTTTTCTGTACTGCCGGTCCCACCGCGTGAGGACGTCTGTGAGCAACTGGCTGTGGCCCGCCAACGCTGTCGCCGGTCTCCGCGTCGTCCCGCGGTCGCTTGACCTCAAGTCGAGTTGAGGTAATACCGTCCGGCGCGTGACTGTTCATCCGCTGCGGCTGGCCCTGCTCACCCGCAACGTCGACGCCGGCCGGTTCGGCACCCTGGTCACCCGTTGGTTCGCCCGCGAGGTCGAGCGGTACGACGACTTCAAACTCGATCTGATCGATCTGAGCGCCGTACCGCTGCATGAACTGCCGGCCCGGATCGACGAAGCCGACGCGGCGGTGATCGTGACGCCCGAGTACAACCACGCGTACCCGGGCGACCTCAAGACCGCGATCGACGCGGTCCGCCGGCCCTGGTACGCCAAGCCGATCGGCTTCGTCGTGTACGGCGGCCGATCGGGCGGACTGCGCGCCGCCGAGCAACTCCGGCTGGTCTTCGGCGAGCTGCACGCGGTCACGATCCGCGACACCCTCGGCTTCCACGAGACCGACTTCACCGTGGATGGCGAGCCGGTCGATCCCACGACTCCGGGCGCTGCCGCCGCGCTGCTCCACCAGCTCGCCTGGTGGGCCAGGCCGCTGCGTGACGCACGCGAACAAACGCCGTACCCGGAATAGCTCGCGGTCCGTGGCGGTTGCTGGTTCAACGTGACCGCTGAACCGATGCCGCTGTCCGTGCTCGACCTCTCGCCGGTGCCGACGGGCTCGCGTCCGTCCCAGGCGCTGCACGAGACGCTCGAACTGGCCCGGACCGCCGAGGCCGCCGGGTACCACCGCTACTGGCTGGCCGAGCATCACAACATCCCGAGTGTGGTCAGCTCGAGTCCCGAGGTGATGATCGCGGCCGTCGCCGCCACCACCTCGCACATCCGCGTCGGCTCCGGCGGCATCATGCTGCCGAACCACTCACCGCTGAAGGTCGCGGAGACGTTCCGCGTGCTGGCCGGCCTGCACCCCGACCGCATCGACCTCGGCATCGGCCGCGCACCCGGCACCGACCAGCGGACCGCGCTCGCCCTGCGCCGCAGCCGTGAGGCCCTCGGCGCGGACGACTTCCCCGAGCAGTACACCGAGCTCCGCGCGTACGCCGAAGGCTTCCCGCACGGCCACCCGTTCGAGCCGATCTCCGCCCAGCCGGACGACGTACCGCTGCCACCCGTGTGGATCCTCGGCTCCAGCACGTACGGCGGTCAGGCCGCCGCCGCCCTCGGGACGGGCTTCGCGTACGCCGGTCACTTCGGCACCCTGGATCCGGCCGGCGTGATCGCGTCGTACCGGGAGAACTTCCAGCCGTCGGACCACCAGTCGGAGCCGCACGTCATCCTCGCGCTGGCCGCGATCGTCGCCGACACCGAGGAACGCGCGCAGGAGCTGGCTCAGGCCAATGCCCTCTCCATGCTTCGTCTCCGCTCCGGCCGCCCCGGCCCGCTCCCGTCACCTGAGGAAGCGGTCGCCTACCCCTGGAGCGACGCCGAGCGCGCCGCCGTCGAGGAATGGTCCGGCCTGGTCTCCGTCGGCACCCCCGACCAGGTGGCCGCCGACCTGTCCCGCCGCGCGAAGTCCGCCGGCGCCGACGAGCTCATCATCACCACCAACATCCACAACCCCACCGAACGCCGCCACTCCTTCGCGCAGCTGGCCGCGGCCTGGGGCCTCAAACCTCGCTAGTCGCTCCGCCGCGGACGTGCTCGAAGATCAGGCTCGTCTCGGCATGCACCACTGCCGGATCAGCGGTCAGGTGATCCAGCACGAACTCGCGCAGCGCGTCCGGCGACGCCGCTGACACATGCAGCAGGTAGTCGTTGGCGCCGCTGACGTGGAACAGCGAGAGCACCCCCGGTAGCCCGGGCACCTTCGTCCGGAAGCGGTTGATCTCGTCTCGCGAGTGCGCCCCGATCCGCACCGCGACCAGCGCCTGCAGCGGCTGCCCCAGCGCGCCCAGATCCACATCGGCGTGAAAGCCCCGGATCACGCCGCGCTCGCGCAGCGACCGGACGCGCATCAGGCAGGTCGACGGGGCGATCCCGGTCGCCTCCGCGAGCGCGTTGTTCGGCATCCGGCCGTCGGCCGTCAGCAGCCGGACCAGCTCCCGATCGACCTCGTCGAGCCCGCCGGCCGCCGTGCCCGGCGCGGCCCGCGGGGCCGGTCCAGGCGTCCGACGATCCTTCGGCATGCCACCACTCTAGATCTCCTCCACAGAATCCACAGCGTGTGGATGAACCTGTGGATGAATTTTCTTCGGAACTATTGCCATCAATCTGCAGAAGATTCCATCCTGCTCGCCGAGTAGCCATGAGTGGCCCGAGGAGGCAGGCATGACCCAGCTCGACACCCGGTCGGTGCACGCCGGCCGCGACGACCTGACCGCGCTCGGCGTGCACGTTCCGCCGATCGACCTGTCCACCACCTACCCGCTGCCCGGTGTGGCTGCGGGCGGGACGTCGTACGACGAGCTGACGCAGGGCAACGGCCCGGACGGCGGCAGCCTCGTCTACCAGCGCCTGTGGAACCCGACTGTCGCCCGGTTCGAGGACGCCCTCGCGGAGCTCGAGCACACCGAGGGCGCGGTCGCCTTCGGCTCCGGCATGGCCGCGCTCACCGCCTGCCTGCTCGCCACCGTCGCCGCCGGCCGTCCGCACGTGGTCGCCGTACGGCCGCTGTACGGCGGCTCGGACCACCTGTTGTCCACAGGCCTCCTGGGTACGACGGTCAGTTGGGCGAAGGCGACCGAGGTCGCGGCGGCGATCCGCCCGGAGACCGGGCTGGTGATCGTGGAGACGCCGGCGAACCCGACCGTGCAGCTTGTGGATATCTCGGCCGTGGCCCGGCAGGCGGGCGACGTACCGGTGCTTGTGGACAACACGTTCGCGACGCCGGTCCTGCAGCAGCCGGCTCGTCACGGGGCGAGCCTGGTGCTGCACTCGGCAACCAAGTACCTCGGCGGCCACGGCGACGTCATGGGCGGCGTCGTCGCGGCCGGCGTGGAATGGATCGCCCGGCTCCGCCAGATCCGGGCTGTGACTGGTGGCCTGCTGCATCCGTTGGCGGCGTACGAACTGCACAGGGGACTGCAGACGCTGCCGGTGCGAGTGCGGGCGCAGCAGGCGACCGCTATGAAGGTGGCGGACTGGCTGAGTGCCCAGCCCGCTGTGGACGCGGTGTACTACCCGGGCTTGTCGGACCCGCAGGAACTGATCGGCCGGCAGCAGTCCGGACCGGGCGCGGTACTCGCCTTCACCGTCGCCGGCGGGTACGACGCTGCCGCCCGAGTCGCCGGCAGCCTGAGGCTCATCACCCACGCGGTCTCACTGGGCGGCGTCGACACCCTCATCCAGCACCCCGCCGCCCTCACCCACCGCTTGGTCGCGACCGAGGCGAAGCCGTCCGAGGGTCTCCTCCGCCTGAGCCTCGGCCTCGAAGACCCCGAAGACCTCACCGCCGACCTGGCCCAAGCCCTCGCCCAGGTCTGAACTGTCAGGCCGCAACCGGAGTGGGACGGGTGAGGACGCGGTCGACGATGCCGTAGTCCAGTGCGGCCTCCGCCGTGAACCAGCGGTCGCGGTCGAAGTCGTTCTCGATCCGGTCCACCGACTGACCGGTGCGCTCGCTGATCAACCGGGCCAGGTCCGCCCGCGCCTTGATCGCCTGCTCCGCCTGGGTCTTGATGTCGGACGCCGTACCGCCCATGCCGCCGGTCGGCTGGTGCATCATGATCCGCGCGTGCGGCAGCGCGAACCGCTTGCCGGGTGCGCCACAGGTCAGCAGCACCTGACCCATCGACGCGACCATGCCCATCGCGTACGTCGCCACGTCGTTGCTGATGAAGCTCATCGTGTCGTAGATCGCCAGCCCGGCCGACACCGAGCCGCCGGGGGAGTTGATGTAGAGCGAGATGTCCGCCTTCGGGTCCTCGGCGTTCAGCAGGATCAGCTGGGCGCACAGGGCGTTGGCGTTCTCGTCCTTGATCTCGTCACCGAGAACGAGGATGCGCTGCCAGAGCAGGCGCTGATAGATATGGCCGTCGAGATTGTTCGGAAGCTGAAACTCACTCATGCGTCCAGCCTGCGCGCCACCCTCCGGGAACGGTCGGGAATCTGCCCGTGGCAGATCTGCCCACCGCAGACCTCGGCGGGATGGCACACTCGGTACAGGACATCCGGAGGCGAGGAGGGCCAGACGTGTTGCTACGCCAGGTGATCGGGAACGTCTTCCGCCGGCTGCGGCGCGAGCGGGGCATCACCCTGCGCGAGCTCGCCGAGCTGGCTCAAGTGTCGGTTCCCTACCTGTCCGAGATCGAGCGCGGCCGCAAGGAACCGTCGTCCGAGATCCTCGCCGCGATCTGCCGCGCGCTGGACCTCGAGCTGACCGATCTGCTGACCGAGGTGCAGTTCGACCTGGCCACAGCGGTCCGGTCCACGCTGCCGATCCGCCTCCAGACCGCCGCGATCCGCGTCGAGGAGTCCGCGCCGCAGCGGATCGCCTCCTCTCCGCGGGCGTACTCCGGCTCGGCTGAGGCCTTCTGCCTCGTCGCCTAGCTGGTGCGTTGGTATGACAACCCGGCCGCGCGGGCCTGGCGTACGACGCCTGCGCCGGACGAGGTGCTCGCGTTCCACCAGAGCCTGCCCGGTTACCGCCCGACGCCGCTGACACCTGTCCCGTCTCTGGCGGCGGAGCTGGGTGTCGGCCGGGTCCTGGTGAAGGACGAGTCGCAGCGGCTCGGCCTGCCTGCCTTCAAGGCACTCGGCGCGTGGTGGGCGATCCACCGCGCGCTGCGGGACCACCCGGGACCGGTGGAGCTCGTCACCGCGACCGACGGCAACCACGGCCGTGCGGTCGCACGCCGGGCGGCCATGCTCGGTCTGCCCTCTCACGTGTTCGTCCCGGACGTCGTGAGTGACGCGGCGATCGACGCGATCCGTTCGGAGGGTGCGACGGTGACCGTCGTACCGGACTCGTACGACGCCGCCGTCGCCGAGGCAGCGTCGTACGCGGTGGACAACCGGCTGCTGATCCAGGACTCCGCCTGGTCCGGGTACGAGGTGGTGCCACAGCACATCGTGGACGGGTACTCAACTCTGTTCCGGGAGATCGACGTGCAGCCCGACCTGGTCGTCGTACCCATGGGTGTGGGCTCGATAGCCCAGGCAGCCGTCACGCACTACCGCAGCGGCTCGTCCGCACCCGCTCTGCTCGGTGTAGAACCCGCCAGCGCCTCCTGCGTCACCACTAGCCTGCTGGCCGGTGAGCTGGTCACAGTCCCCACCGGCAAGACAGTCATGGCCGGCCTGAACTGCGGTACGGCGTCCACGCTCGCCTGGCCCGTACTGCGCTCAGGCCTCGACTACTCGGTGACAGTCGAGGACGACGCGGCCCTGCAGGCGGTGGACGACCTGCACGCGCTGCGGGATCTCCTCAGGACCGAGCGGGGCGGCAACGCTCGCCGGCCTCCTTGCAGCCCGCGACCGCCTGGATCTCACCGCCGACAGCACCGTCATCCTGATCAGCACGGAGGCAGCGTGACCGATTTCCGAGTGCGGTTCCCGGTTGATGATCGGGAGCTGTCGACGCTGCACGCACTGGCCTTCGGGAGTGAGGTCGAGGTGCAGGCGTGGGCGGAGCGGTTGGAGCGGTGGGCGCTGACGTGGGTGGGTGCCTTCAGCAACGATGAGCTGGTCGGGTTCGTCCAGGTGTGCTGGGACGGCGGCGCACATGCGTTCGTACTGGATACCGCCGTACATCCGGATCACGGCCGGCAGGGCATCGGGAAGCTGCTTGTGCTCGCCGCGGCGGACGAGGCGAAGGCGGCCGGGTGTGAGTGGCTGCATGTCGACTTCGAGCCACACCTGACCGCCTTCTACCTCGAGGCCTGTGGATTCCGCCCGACCGATGCGGGTCTGCTCAAGCTGAGATAGCCGTCAGCCGTTCGGTCGAGATGCACGAGATCAGGCAGCGTTCCTTGGCGTCTCCGAGCAGGTCCGCGGTCCACCGGGTGAAACCGCCGTCGCCCAGTCCCGCTCCGCCGCAGTCGATGCCCAGCGCCGTATCGGAGTAGTAGTTCATGCCCTGGGTGCGGTCGGCGTCCTCGGTGAAGGCGACCTTCAGCGCCGGGCGGACCGTGTCGTCGATCCGTTCCCGCACCGCCGACCGCGAGAAGGTGGTGAAGGTGAACTCGGCCGAGTCGCCGAGGACGTCGTACCAGTAGCGCAGGTGATCGGTCAGCAGCTCGGCCTCGGTCCGGCCGGAGCCGGTGTCCCGCGCACTCGACACCAGCACGAACAGCTGGAAATGCGCGAACATCCCGGCTCCCTCGACCGCCTGCGCACGGACGACCCGCTGGCACGCGGCCAGGTCCACCCGCGCCTGACCGGCCCGGCGTCGTACGGCGGCCTCGATCGCCAGCTCGTTGGTGGGATCGCTGGCGACCTCGGTGCTGCGGATGGTGCTGAGCACCTGGTTCTGGTTGATCGTGGCAACTGCCGAACACGTGCCGAGCGGGGTCACCGGTGACAGCTCGACCCCCGCGAACTGCTCCGGCAGCGCGCTCCCACAGCCGCTGCTGGGTCCGCACGAGCCGGCGCGGATCGGTTGTCGACGGCTGCACGAACCGGTCCTGCTGCCACCGCTGCAACAGCCGCGCCGGCGTCACCTTCGCGGCCCGCCCGCGACTCACATCCAGCAGCACCGACTGCAGATCGGACGGACTCAACCCGTCGATCAGCGCCTCCCGGCTGCCCGCCGGCAACTTCGACCAGATCCGCTCGCTCACATCGCCCATCGCCCTACTCTGACCGAATCCCGGTCCGATCCGCTGCTCATTTACCTCTGTACCTACTAGTATGTTCGGCAGTCGATCGAGAGGGTGAGCCGTGGACGCGATGCAGTACGAGATCACGTTGCCGACGGACTACGACATGGGGATCATCCGGCGCCGGGTGGAGACGACCGGGCACCGGCTGGACGATTTCGACGGGCTGGGGATCAAGGCCTACCTGATCCAGGACCGGGCGAACGGCGCGATGGTCAACCAGTACGCGCCCTTCTACCTGTGGAACGACTCGGCCGGGATGGGGCGCTTCCTGTGGGGCGGCGGGTTCTTCACCGCGATCTGTACGTCGTTCGGCCGCCCGCCGGTCCGGCAATGGACCGGGGTCGAAGCGCTCGCCGGTCCGGACGTCGATCAGCCGGCGCTGAGCGCGACCAAGCAGACCTGGCAGCTGCCGTCCGATGTGGATCCGGCCGATCCAGTGGCTGCGGCGATCGAGACCTTGCGGATGACCGCGGCCGTCGCGGATGTCCACAGTTCCGCGATCGCTGTGGATCCCACTCGCTGGGAGGTCGTGCACTTCACCCTGTGGTCCTCGCCGGAGCCGGGTGCGGTGCCGGGTACGCGGTACCAGGTCCTGCACTTGTCCACACCTGGAACAAAAGACCTGCTCGGGCAGTGATTTCACCGGTATCTTTCACAACATGAGGTACACGAGCCCGCACCTTTGACGCCCTGACCGCCTACCGAAGAGCCTGTCCAGCCGCATCGTCGCGTACGAGGCGCTGCAGGACTTCATCCCGCTGTATCCGCTGTACCAGTTGCTGTTCAGCGACCACGGGTTGTCGGCTGCCCAGATCTCGATCCTGTTCGTCATCTGGTCGACTACCGCGTTCGTCCTCGAGGTGCCGTCCGGCGCCTGGGCGGACACGTACTCGCGGCGCAAACTGCTGGTCTTCGGCGCCCTGCTCAGCGCGCTCGGGTACGCGGCCTGGATCACGGTGCCGTCGTTCGCCGGCTTCGCGCTCGGCTTCGTCCTGTGGGGTACGTCGTCCGCGCTGATCTCCGGCACGTTCGAGGCCTTCGTGTACGACGAGTTGGCCGCCCGCGACTGCACCGACAAGTACGCCGGACTGCTCGGTCGGGCCAGGTCCGCCTCGCTGATCGCAAACTTGGCGGCGACCGCCTTAGCCGCGCCGCTGTTCGATCTCGGCGGCTATGTCCTGGCGGGTGTCGTCAGTGTCCTGAGCTGTTTGCTTCAGGCCGCTGTCGCGCTGACTCTGCCGGAAGCTCCACCGGTCGAGCCTGCACAGCCCGAGGAGGACGAGCCGCAACCGACCTCTACCAGGGCCGCGCTCGCGGAGTACTTGTCGATGCTGCGGGCGGGTGTGACCGAGGCCCTGACCAGCCGTCCGGTGCGACGAGCGGTGGCGCTGGTTGCTTTGCTCGGCGGTTTCCTGGCGTTCGACGAGTACTTCCCGTTGCTCGCCCGAGACGCCGGCGCGTCCACCACGCTCGTGCCCTTGCTGATCGCCGGAACCGTTGCTGCACAGGCGATCGGCGGTGCTCTGGCCGGACCGGCGTACAGGTTGCCGGCCACGACGTTCGCGGTCGGTCTCGGCGCGACGTCGGCGCTGATCGCCTGGGGTGCGCTGAGCGGAACGGCCTGGGGCTTCGTCCCGATCGCGATCGGGTACGGCGTGATGCAACTGGTGATCGTGGTCGCGGAGGCGCGGCTGCAGGACTCGATCACCGGTCCGGCCCGGGCGACCGTGACGTCGGTGTCCGGCTTGTTCGCGGAGGTCTTCGCCGTCGCGGTCTACGCCGGGTTCGCGCTCGGGTCGCTCCGGTTCAGCATGTCGATCCTGGTTGCTGCCCTGACGGTCCCGGTGCTGTTGACGGCGATCGTCGTACCGTTCGCGCTGCCCGCGGCGAAGAATTCGGTGTCCGCCGAAGTGTCGGACGAATAGCCTCACGGCATGAGGAGACAGGGCGCGCTGGCCGCGGGAGCGGCAACGGTGACGGTGGTGTTGTGGGCCTCGGCGTTCGTGGCCATCCGTCACGTCGGGCAGGAGTTCTCGGCCGGCGCGCTGTCGCTGGGCCGGTTGCTGGTGGGCAGCGTGCTGTTGGGCGCGTTCGCGTTCACCCGGCCGCGGCGCCGGCCGTTCCGGTGGCCGGCGAAGCGTGACTGGAAGTTCCTGCTGGTGTGCGGCCTGTTGTGGTTCGGCGTCTACAACCTCGCGTTGAACGAGGCCGAGCAACGCCTCGACGCCGGCACGACCGCGATGCTGGTGAACATCGGTCCACTGCTGATTGCCTTGCTGGCCGGCGTGCTCCTGCACGAGGGCTTCCCGCGTCAACTGGTGATCGGCAGCGTCGCCGCGTTCGGCGGGGTCGTGCTGATCGGGCTGTCCTCGTCCGAGGGGCGGGCCGAGACGTGGGGCGTCGTCCTCTGCCTGGTCGCCGCGGCCGCCTACGCGATCGGGGTCGTCTCGCAGAAGCCGCTGCTCGCCAGACTGCCCGCGCTCGAGGTGACCTGGCTGGCCTGCGTGATCGGCATGGTCAGCTGTCTGCCCTTCGCTCCCGCACTGGTCCGGGAGACCGCCGACGCGCGGCCGTCGACCATCTGGTGGGTCGTCTTCCTGGGTGCGTTTCCGACCGCGATCGCCTTCACCACTTGGGCCTACGCCTTGGCGCGGACGACGGCCGGCCGGATGGGCGCCACGACGTACCTGGTCCCGCCGTTGACGATCTTCCTCGGCTGGCTCCTGCTCGACGAGAGCCCCGCGCCGCTGGCCTACCTCGGCGGAGTGCTCTGCCTGATCGGTGTCGCGATCTCGCGCTACCGATCCCGCCGGACCGTGGCAGCGATGCCGGCGGTCAGCACGGTGAGCCCGGACTCGAAGCCGCTGTCGAAGTCGTAGGCGAGCCCCTCCGGTCCCAACTCGCCGACCACGCGGGCGAGGGTCGGCGCCTTGCCCGCGGGCAGTCCCTGCACTCGGGTGAGCAGGTCGGGAGCCAGGTCGAAGGTGTCCGAGCGGACTGACGCTTCCCCGAGCGTGAAGCCGTGGATGAAGTCGACCAGGGTGTTCACCGACTCGAAGATCTCCCGCGGCGATAACCCGGCCCGGTCGAGCGCGCGGTAGAACGGCTCCACGACGACGACCACGACGTCCGACACCGCCGAGGTGTCGGACAGCACCTGCAGTGCAAGGTTCGGATGCGCCCGGAGCGCGTTGCGGTACGCCCGCGCCGCATCCTGCAACTGCTCCTGCCACGGCACCGCCTCGCCCGGATCGGGCTGCTCCAGATCGGCGAACACCAACTCCGCGAGCCCGGCCAGGACGGCGGCCTTGTTCGGCAGGTGGTGGTAGAGCGACATCGGGTTGACCCCGAGCGTGGAGGCGAGCCGGCGCATGGTCAGTGCGTCGATGCCCTCGTCGTCGACGATCCGCAGCGCCGCCGTCAGGATCGCCTCCCGGCTGAGCCGCTCCTCGCCGGCGCGGGGCCGGCCGGACCGCTTGCCAGCATTAACCATACGACGTATGGTACATAACCATACAGCGTATGGAAAGGAGCTCAGGATGAAGCCGTTGGCGGGGAAGGTGGCGTTGGTGACGGGGGCGACCCGGGCGGCCGGGCGCGGTATCGCGGTTCAGCTCGGTGCCGCGGGCGCGACCGTGTACGTGACCGGGCGCAGCACGCAGGCGCGGCGGTCGGAGATGAACCGGCCGGAGACGATCGAGGAGACCGCGGCACTGGTCGACCGGCCGGCGGTCACGGCATCGCCGTACCGGTGGATCATCTGGATCCCGAGCAGGTCCGGGCGCTGATCGACCGGATCGACAGCGAGCAGGGTGCGCTGCACATCCTGGTGAACGACATCTGGGGTCAGTTCGGCGAACCCGAGTGGGACAAGACCGTCTGGGAGAGCGACCTCGACAACGGTCTGCGATTGCTCCGGCTCGGCATCGACACCCATGTGATCACCAGCCACTTCGCGCTGCCGCTGCTGATCAAGTCACCCGGCGGCCTGGTCATCGAGATGACCGACGGCACGAACGAGTACAACGCGGACACCTACCGCGTCTCGTTCTTCTACGACCTGGCGAAGGGTGCCGTCAGCCGGATGGCGTTCGCGCTCGCACACGAACTCGACAAGTACGACGCGACCGCCGTACTGCTCACGCCCGGTTGGCTGCGGTCCGAGGCGATGCTCGACGGGTTCGGCGTGACCGAGGACAACTGGCGGGACGCGACCGAGCGGATTCCGCACTTCGCGATCTCCGAGAGTCCGTCGTACGTCGGCCGCGCGGTGGCCGCCCTGGCCGCGGATCCCGACGTACGGCGCTGGAACGGCAAGTCCACCTCGAGTGGCGAACTCGCGCGGCTGTACGACTTCACCGACCTGGACGGAAGCCGGCCGGACGCGTGGCGCTACATGGTCGAGGTCCAGGACCCGGGCAAGCCCGCCGACACCACCGGCTACCGCTAAAGCTTGTACGGCGGGCAGACCTCGTCGCCTGAGCCGGGTGTCGCCAGTGGGCTGAGCCTCTCCGGACAGTGCCGCATGCGGATGGGCGGCCGCGATCGGGATCCCTGACGCGGCCGCCAGCGCGAGTACCTCCCGCCGCGACGTCACCGCCCGGGCGGGATCCCGCTCGTACACATAGGTGAGCTCAGGCCACCGGGCTTGCGCCGGATGCACCAGCACATCACCGCCGAGCACTGCCCGCTCGGTCACCACCGACTGATGCCCGGGCGTGTGTCCCGGCGTCGGCAACAACCGCATCCCGCGCAGCCCGACCTCACCGTCCACCACTCTGAGCTGCCCGGCGTCCACGATCGGCCGGATCATCCGCTCGTACGTCGCCCCGCCGCGCACATGCTCGAGCTCCTCCCGCTGTACGACGTACTCCGCGTTCTCGAATCGCGGCCGCTCACCCTCCGCGCTCCACCCCACGTGGTCCAGATGCACATGGGTCAGCACCACGGTGTCGATGTCGCTCTCCCGGACACCCGCCTGCTCCAGCAACCCCGGCAACCGCCCACTGACCCCCAACCACTCAGCCGCCTCGCCTCCGGCCGGCCCCACCCCTGCATCAACCAGTACGACGCCCGCGTCGCCAGTCACGAGGTAGCTGTGGAAGTGCAGCCACCACCCACCAGCCCGAGCGTTCCCTGGCGCCACCTCGGCAGTCCAGTCGGCGTGCTCGGCACTCCACCCCGGCAACGCCTCCTCAACACGCTCCGGAAACACCGCCACCGCATCGCACAGCACCGTCACGTCCACGCGCTCAGTCTGGTTCAAGGGAGGAGCATCCAGGTGGCCAGGCCGGCCATCAGGATCGCAATGCCGGAGTCGAGGACCTGCCAGGCGCGGGCCCGGGCGAACAGCGGGGTCAGCTTGCGGGCGAAGAAGCCGAGCGCGAAGAACCAGCTGAACGACGCGGTGACGGCCCCGATGCCGTAGATCCAGCGGCCGTCGGTGCCGCGCTGGTTGGCGAGGGAACCGAGCAGGACGACGGTGTCGAGGTAGACGTGCGGGTTGAGGTACGTGAACCCGAGGCAGGTGAGCAGGACGCTGCGGAGCGCCGCCGGGGCGTGGTCGGCCGGGCTGATGGAGCCGGGGTGCAGAGCGCGCCGGAAGGCGAAGGCGGCGTACACGTAGAGGAAGGCGGCGCCGCCGTACTTCGCGATGTCGAGAGCGAGCTCGCTGCGGGTCAGCAGGGCGCCGAGGCCGGCGATACCGCTGGAGATCAGGAGAGCGTCCGACAGCGAACAGATCAGGACCACCGGCAGGACGTGCTCGCGGCGCAGGCCCTGGCGCAGGACGAAGGCGTTCTGCGCTCCGATCGCGACGATCAGGGACAGCGTCGTGGCAAAGCCGGCAAGGAGGGGCATGGTTACGACGGTAGGCAGCGTCGACACCATCAGGCCAGCTAAAGATTCTGGGGTGCCATTAGCATTGCTTCATCATGCAGATCGACTCCGCACAGCTCGACACCTTCGCGGCCGTGGTCGACGAAGGCAGTTTCGACGCGGCCGCGCGCCGGCTGAACATCACGCCCTCGGCGGTGAGCCAGCGGATCAAGGCTCTGGAGAGCCGACTCGGCCAGGTGGTCGTGATGCGCGGCAAGCCGGCCCGGCCGACCGAGGCGGGCGAGGCGCTCCGAAGGCTCGCCCGCCAGGTCTCGCTGCTCGAACTGGAGGCGATCGCCGCGGTTCGTGGCCGGGCGGACACGCTCCGGCTGCCGATCGCGGTGAACGCGGACTCGCTCAACAACTGGTTCCTGCCCGCGATGCTCGACCTGTCCGAGAACCATGCCGCGCGGTTCGTCGTCCATCAGGAGGACGAGGAACACTCGGCGGAGTTCCTTCGCAACGGCACCGTGCTTGCCGCGGTGACGGCGGATCCGGGGCCGGTTCAGGGCTGTCGCGTCGTACCGCTGGGCAAGATGCGGTATCTGGCCGTCGCCACGCCTGAGTACGCCGACCGCTGGCTGACCGGGAAACCGTTGCCGGAGGCATTGGCCGAGGCGCCGATGATGGTGTTCAACAGCAAGGACCAGTTGCAGCATCGGCTGATGCGCAAGGTGACCCGGCGCAGACTCGACCCGCCGACGCACGCGGTGCCCGCGCCGGGCGCCTTCCATCAGGCCGTCCGGATCGGTCTCGGCTGGGGCATGATCGAGGACGAGGTCGCCCAGCCCGAGCTGGCCGCCGGCCGCCTGGTAGAGGTTGCCCCCGGCAAGTACATCGACGTGCCGCTCTACTGGCAGCACTGGAAGCTACAGTCGGCGATTCTCGACGCCCTGACCGACGCCGTACTGCGAGCAGCATCGAAGGGCCTCCGCTGATCTCAGTCCCAGCGCATGGCCATCGGATTGTCGGGTGGGATGTAGCCCGACGACATCAGCGTCGCACTCAGCGGATGAACGAGATCATGCAGCTCAGCAGTCAGCTCCTCGCCGAGCGCGCGCCATCCTTGATCGGCCAACGCGTCCGTCGTCGCCTCGACCTGCTGCCCGGAGCTCCCGGCCGGCGACCGTGAGCGCACCGGCCGCGTCGAGCAGGCCACGGCTCCGAAGATCGTCGGAAGCGGCGGCCCAGTCGTCGTCGCTCCAGCGGCGATTGACCTGGTACACCTCCTTCGACGGTCCACCCGCGGCAGAGATCGTCACGCAGGCCTGACACGGACTCAGACCCGCACCGACCAGAGCGGCAACATGTCCGTCACCTCGCGACTCCCGCAGGATCGTCGTTGCCTGCCACAGCACGAGGTGCGGTTCGTCCGGCCACTCCAACGCCGCGTTGGCCGCCGCGATCGGCCGGCCCGCGACGGGCGCCAACTCGGCAGCGCGCCGAGCCACCTCCGCCGTACGTCGCAGCGACGCATCAGGGAAGAGGCGTCGTACGGCGGAATCGACCGCGCGCAACCGGGCTGCGAGCAACTGTTCGGGTGAGGCGAAGCTCCAGGCGTCCGGGAGAGCGCGCGCCACCATCGCGGGATGGAAGTTGTAGAAGACGGCCGCGACCAGGGACGGACCGACCGGGCCGAGGGGAGCGGCGCGGCAGCCGAAGTAGCTCATCCAGCCGCCGCGGAGGCCGAGCGCGTCGGTCTCCCGCCTGGTGTCCGGGGTGAAGTACGTGATCGCGTGATACGGCTCGAGTGTCTTCCACATCCGCCGCGCCCGGCTGGTCGGCCATCAGAGTGGCCGGTGCATCACGTGGAGGCCGACGTACCCGTGCTTGGGGTGGTTGAACGCCTCCGGGACCGTGCCGATGATCGCGAAGCCCAACTCCTGCCAGAGGTGGACGGCCGCCTCGTTCGTCTCGACCACCGCGTTGAACTGGATCGCCCGAAAGCCTTCCCGGGCGGCCCAGTCGATCATGTCCTCGCACAGCAGGCGCCCGACGCCCTTGCCCCGCGCCGCCGAGTCGACCATGAAGCTCGCGCTGGCGACATGCGATCCGGGACCCGGCCGGTTCGGATACATATTGGCGCTCCCCAGCACGGTGCCGTCGTCATCGACCGCCACCGTGGTCCGGCTGAGCGGATCCGCCGACGGCGACATCCAGAGCGCGCGCCCCTGCTCCTCGGTCAGGTCCGGGTCGTAGGCATAGGTCTCACGCGCGGTAACGATGTCGTGGAAGAACGGCCAGATCGCCTTCCAGTCGTCCGCAACCGAATCTCTGATCTGCACAGTCACTGTGTCCTTTCGGGCATCGGGGACTGTCGGCCCCGGCTGGTTGGATCGATGCCATGTCCCGCTTCCGGCTGTACCCGACACCCGCGCAGCAAGCCGCGCTGCGGGCACAGTGCGGGCACGCCCGGTACGTGTGGAACCTGGCCCTTGAGCAATGGTCGATGTGGACCCGCGACAAAGGCGCGACGCCAGGGTACGTCGAGCAGGCACGACAGCTGACCGAGGCACGTGCCGCGTTCGGCTGGCTCCGAGCTGGCTCGCAGACCGTGCAGCAGCAGGCACTGCGCGACTTCCACCACGCCGTCAAAAGCTTCTACGGCGGTAGTCACCGACGACCGTCCTGGCGCAAAGCCGGAGTGCACGAAGGCATCCGCATTGTCGGTGCCCAGGCAGCCCGCTTGGTCCCGCTCAACCGGAAGTGGGCCGCGGTCAACGTGCCCAAGGTCGGCTGGGTACGACTCCGCCTGTCGCGTGCGATTCCCGAGGCTAAGTCCTACCGCATCACCCGGGACCAGGTCGGTCGCTGGCACCTCGCGTTCGCCGCGATCCCAGACCCGATCCCTGCACCGGGAACGGGCGCGGTCGTTGGCGTGGACCGCGGCGTCACCGTGTCGGCCGCCCTGTCCACCGGAGAACTCCTGACCTGCCCCGGTCTGTCTGACCGTGAGCATGAACGACTCAACGAGCTGCAACGGCGCCTGTCGCGGTGCCGGCGCGGCTCCAACCGTCGCCGGCGGGTGAGGGCCGCGATCGCGAAGCTGTATGCCCGTGCCGGTGACCGTCGCAAGGATTGGGTGGAGAAGACCAGCACCGAACTCGCACGACGGTTCGACGTCATCCGCGTCGAGAACCTGCGAGTCGCGCAGATGACCGCGCGGCCCAAGCCTAAACCTGACCTCACCCAACCAGGCACCTACTTGCCGAACCGTCGCCGCGCCAAAGCCGGCCTCAATCGCGGCATCCTCGCCAACGGCTGGGGACTGCTCGTTCAACGCCTGGAACACAAGGCGCCAGAACGGGTCGAGAAGATCAAGCCCGCGTATACGTCGCAAACCTGCAGTGCCTGCGGGCACCGCGCACCCGAGAACCGTAAGAGCCAAACGGTCTTCCGGTGCGTAGCCTGCGGGCATCAGGCGAACGCGGACGTGAACGCGGCAGTCAACATCGCGGCCGGACGGGCCGTCAGCGCACGCCAAGAGACGCCCGTACGGGTCCCGTCGAAGCGTGAACCTCGAGCCGCTACCTCCGTGTAGTAGCTGGAATCCCCGTCTTCACGGCGTGGAGGACGTCAACGTGCGAGAAGCATCACCTGTTGGGCGGTGGTTGCCAAGGTGGGATCGGCGGAGCGAATAGACTCGCTGGGGATGACAAACACGGTGGTCCATGGGTTGCCGCGCTGGAGTCTGGCCGTGCCCCCGCTCGCTCTCGTCGTCCTGGTGCTGTCCTGGGGTCGTGATCTGGGCGCCGTACTGCTGATCCTGGTCTGCGCCGGTCTCGGTGCCGCCGTGATCGCGGCCGTTCACCACGCCGAAGTGGTCGCCCACCGGGTCGGGGAACCGTTCGGCACGCTGATCCTCGCGCTCGCCGTGACCGTCATCGAGGTCGCCCTGATCGTGACGCTGATGGCGTCCGGCGGTGACAAGGCGGCGTCCTTGGCGCGTGACACCGTGTTCGCCGCGGTGATGATCACGTGCAACGGCATCCTCGGGTTGTCTCTCGTCGTCGGCTCGCTGCGGCACCATGTGCAGGAGTTCCGCGTTCGGGCCTCCAACAGCGCGCTGTCCGTCATGACCGCGCTCGTCACGCTCAGCTTGGTGCTGCCGACGTTCACCACCAGCGCGCCCGGTCCGCAGTTCAGCTC
Organism: uncultured Actinomycetota bacterium; assembly: GCA_963748245.1. Classification (GTDB taxonomy): domain Bacteria; phylum Actinomycetota; class Actinomycetes; order Propionibacteriales; family Kribbellaceae; genus Kribbella. The sequence continues at coordinate 1,100,099 of CAVVIA010000002.1, forward strand.
GGCCCAACTGGCCTTCGCCGGTGTCGTCTCCCTGGTGATGTACGGCGTCTTCGTCTTCGTCCAGACCGTTCGGCATCGTGACTACTTCCTGCCCGTGTCCTCCGGTACGCCGTCCGTGCAGCGGCACCGCGATGTCGACGAACCGCTCGCGGCCGGCGACGAGGACAACGAGGAGCACGCGGCCGCGCCGAGCGGGAAGGTGGCGCTGCTCAGCCTCGGCCTGCTGTTCGTCTGCCTGGTCTCGGTCGTCGGCCTGGCCAAGACCGTGTCGCCGAAGCTCGAGTCCGCGGTCGAGTCGGCCGGCGCCCCGGTGGCCGTGGTCGGTGTCGTCATCGCGCTGTTGGTGCTGCTGCCGGAGACGGTTGCCGCAGTACGTGCCGCGCTGCGGAACCGCCTCCAGACCAGCGTCAACCTCGCCCTCGGGTCGGCGATGGCCAGCATCGGCCTGACCATCCCGGCCATCGCGATCGCCTCCATCTGGCTCAGCGGACCGCTGGTACTCGGCCTCGGTGGCACGGAGATGGTGCTGTTCGCGCTGACCGTGGTGACCAGCATGCTGACGCTGGCCACCGGTCGGGCCACGCTGCTGCAGGGCGCCGTACACCTGATGGTGTTCAGCGCGTTCCTGTTCCTTGCGGTAAGCCCTTGAGGTAGTCGATCACCTCTTGCTGGTGGTTGTGCTCGGCCCAGCCCAGCGCGTTCCCGCCGTACGTCGGGTCACGCTGTTCCGGGTCGGCGCCGAGCTCGATGAGTTTCTTCACCGTGTCGAGGTGACCGTAGAGCGCGGCCTGGTGGATCGGCGCGGACCAACCCATGAGGTTGAGGTCGAAGCCCAGATTCTTCAACGGTTCCAGCGCCTCGGTCCGGCCGATCTCGCCGGCCCGGAACGGCAGATGCGGTTCGCGGGCGACGGCCCGCGCGGCGAGCTCGGGGCTGATGTCCGGGGTCTCACCCCGCATGATCGCTGCGAAGACCTCGTGAACCTCGTCCAGCGGGGCAGCACCGCGAGCGCGGAGCAGCTCGGCGATCTCGGTGTGTCCCTGGACGGCGGCCAATTCGTAGGCCCGGTGGCCACCGAATCCCGGATGCTCGGTCCCGCGTCCCTCCGGGTCGGTGCCTTGGGCAAGCACCAGTTCGACCCGGTGGAGCAGGCCTTCCGATGACGCGAAGACCAGTTCGTCCTCCAGGAGTTGCCGCGGCGTCGGGTGTGCCGTCGTCATCCGCTCGTGCCACGGACCGCCGTCGCCCCGGCCCAGCCCGTACTCGAGCAGGAGCTCCAGGTGCACGTCGTCGTACGGCGGGGGAGCACCGGGACCGCAGTTGTACATGGTCTGGCTGTCGTTCGGATCGGCGCCGGCGTCCAGCAGCACACGGGCAAGCTCCACCCGGTCGCGATGCGGTGGCTGATCGCCTTCGCCGCGCCCGAAGACGCCGGTCAGCGCGGTGAACGGCGACGGCAGGCCCTGCCACAGATAGCCCGCGTTCGGATCCGCGCCGTGCGCGAGGAGCAAGCGAGCGATCTCGACCTGGTGGGGCGCGTCGAGGCGACTGTAGGTGAGGTAGAGCAACGGCTCCCAGCGATACGGGCCGCCCTCTTCCCTTGCCCGCAAGGGAAGCTCGTCCCGTACGGCGTCCAGCTCGCCCGCCACCACCTTCGTGTAAATGTTGCTCAGGGCAATGTCCGGGAACCGGTCGAGCAACTCTCGCGCCGAGCGTTGCCGCGCCGGATCGTCCTGCCCGTAGTGCAGCGTCGCCAGCCGGAGGAACTCGTCGGCGCGCTGCTCCGGAGTGTCGAGCGGACCGCCGACCTCCTGGCGATGCGGTGAACGGCTGTACCGGTCGACCAGCTCGAGATGGCGCACGATCCGCGGCCAGCTGGGGAATCCGTAGCTCCGGGCAATCACCAGCTGTGCGTCGGCCAGCGTCTGCACCGGATGGAATTCTTCGGCGAGTGCGAGGGCCTGAGGGTCTTCGGCACGGACCTGTTTGAGCAAGGCCTTGGCCTGCTTGCGCAGGTGGTCCAGGTGCGGGTCGTTCGGGAGATTCCGGGTCGGCATCGCGACCTCCTCTCTACGAGCCTGCTGTCCGCGTCGTCAGGCGAGAAAGGAGGTGAACACGTGCCAAACATCTCCGTGATCAGGTGGGCTGAGCCCTTCCCGCGGACCGGTGGCACCCTGAGTGCCTACCGAAACCGTAACCCATCAAGGCCTTTCCATCCACCACTCGACGAACTCGTGGGCGCGGCCCTTGTCGAGCCGGATCACCCACAGGTTGCTGAACTCGCCCGGCGGTTGGGTCTGGTACGTCGTCCAGCCGCGGACGAACCCGACACCGTCGCCGAACCCGAGCACCTCGTACTCGAACCTCGTCTCACCCGGCGCGTCCGCGACTTCCAGCCAGGCGGCCACGATCGCTTCCCGGCCGAGGACCGGCTCCTCGTCCGGCCGGCGGTACCACGCGGCGTCCTCGGTCCACAGCGCCGCGATGTCGCCCGGATCGTTCGACTCCCACGCCTTCCGGTACTTCGCCACCCAGCGGTCCAGATCCTTCTCCTTCACGTCCGCCATCCTGCCGCAGCACGAGACCCAGCTCACGTCACTCGCTACTTGAACATGTTCAAACGTCGATCGTAGGCTCAGGCCGTGACTAGATCTGAACGTGTTCAAATTGTGAGGACATGGTGAGCATGACGGTGACGACGTACCTGATCTACCTGCTGATCGCGGTGCCGTTGACCGTCTGGGTGGCCCGCACGCTGAGCCGGAACGGGCGGATCTTCCTGGTCGACGTGTTCCACGGCAACGAGGACTTCGCCGACGCGGTGAACCGGCTGCTCGTGGTCGGGTTCTACCTGGTCAACCTCGGGTTCGTGACGCTGTTCCTGCGCAGCGACGCCGCCGTCCTGGACGCTCGCGGGGTGTTCGAGCAGCTGAGCGTGAAGCTCGGCATCGTGATGCTGGTGCTCGGGGTGCTGCACCTGATGAACGTGTGGATCTTCAACGCCATCCGCCGCCGCAGCCGGATCGAGGAGCTGACCGCGCCGCCGGTCCCACCGAACTCCGTCCTGGTGCCAGGCGCCGAGCCCGGCTTCTGACCATGCGCCAGTTGACTGTCCTGTACGACGCGGAGTGTGGCCTGTGCCGCCGGTTCAAGGACTGGCTGGCGGCGCAGCGGCCGGCGCCGAACGGGCAGGGAGGGGTAGTGCGCCTGAGGTTCGTCGCGGCGGGGTCGACGGACGCGAAGGCGCTCTACCCCGAGCTGGACCACGCCGCCACGCTGCGCGAGGTGACGGTGGTCGCCGACGACGGGTCCGTGTACGTCGGCGACCGGGCGTGGATCGTGTGCCTGTGGACAACGTGGGAGCACCGGCACACCGCCGTACGGCTGGCGAGTCCGGCGCTGCGGCCGGTGGCGCGGGCGATGGTCCAGGCGGCGGCCGGACTGCGGAGCTGGAGCAGTGTGCGGGGCGGAGGTGACTACGCTGACCGATGTGACGGAAAGTGCGACGTCGAAGGGTGAGCAGACCCGGGAGCTGATCCTGTCCACCGCGCTGCGGCTGTTCCGCGAGCAGGGCTACGGCAAGACCACGATGCGCGCGATCGCCACCGAGGCAGGCGTCTCGGTCGGCAACGCGTACTACTACTACAGCTCCAAAGAGCATCTGATGCAGGCGTACTACGACCACCTGCAGGAGCAGCATCGGGAGGCGGTCGAGTCGATCCTGGCGGCGGAGAAGGCCTTCGTGCCGCGGTTGACCGGCGTTCTGCGGACGTGGCTCGAGGTGTCGGCGCCGTACCACGAGTTCGCCGGGACGTTCTTCAAGAGCGCGGCGGAACCGAAGAGCCCGCTGTCGCCGTTCAGCGAGCAGTCGCGGCCGGCGCGGGAGGCGAGTGTGGAGATCTTCCGGCGGGTGGTCGACGGCTCGGATCTCAAGCTGACCGCCGACCTGAAGGCAGAGCTGCCCGAGCTGCTGTGGCTGATGCAGATGGGGATCGTGCTGTTCTGGGTGCACGACGACAGCGAGGACCTGCGCCGGACCAAGGCGTTGATCGATCGCTCGGTGCCGCTGGTCGACCGGCTGCTCCGGCTGACCCGGATCCCGGGCGTGCGCGGCGTGGTGAACGACATCGTCGGCCTGGTCCGATCGGTCAAGTCCTGACTACTCGCCGGTGAGGCCGTCGATCCGCTCGCGGAGGAAGTCGGCGTGGCCGTTGTGGCGGGCGTACTCCTCGATCATGTGGATGTAGACGTAGCGGACGGAGTACACGCCTTCGTGACCCGGCCGGGCGAAGGTGTGGTCCAGGTCGTAGCGGGCGGCGATCTGGTCGGAGGACTGGACGATCCTCCGGAAGTCGGCCAGATCGTGTGCGGCCTGGGCCTGATCCACCAGGTCGAAGTCGCCGTCCGGGTGGTCGGCGGTCCAGAACGTCGGTGGCGCCGGGAGTTGGGCCAGCGCGCGGTGGAACCAGTACTTCTCGACCTCGGTCAGGTGCCGGATCAACCCGAGCAGCGACAGGCTGGACGGGTCGACACTGCGCTGGACCAGTTGTGGCCCGGTGAGTCCGGACACCTTCCAGAGCAGCGTGCCGCGGTGGAAATCGAGGAAACCTTGGAGGAGTTCGCGTTCGCCTGCGTCTGTGGGTGGGTCCACCCGGGACTCTGTCACGGTGCTGAATCTAGCGTGTGTGACGTGTCTCCTGTGCACGATCGGCCAGGGATCGGCCCCCGGTGACGTAGACTGTCCGTGACGGCCCGCCCAGTTCTGCCTCGGGCCGGTGAGCGCGAACACGTTGCGCCAGCAGTCGACTACCACGCGCCGCGGCCACGAACAGCCGCGCCGGGCAGGACGACCCCCCGACATTTGGAGTACTACATGGCGGTCCGCCGCCCCACGTCCACATCCACGCAATCCTCTTCTACTTCCCGCTCCCGCCCGCGCCGCCGGCGCGGCGCCTCCTCCGGCCAGTCCTCAGGGCAGACCCCAGGACAGGCGAAGGTTGCTGAGAGCAACAACACTGTGACTGCCTCGTACGACGAGGTCGCGCCGATGGTTGTCCCCGACAACCTCACGTTCGCCGATCTCGGCGTACCGGCTCCGCTGGTGTCGGCGCTGTCCGTGGCCGGAGTGACCAAGCCGTTCCCGATCCAGGCGGCGACGCTGCCGGATTCGCTGGCCGGCAAGGACGTTCTCGGTCGCGGCCGGACCGGTTCCGGCAAGACCTACGCCTTCGTGCTGCCCATGCTCGCCCGGCTCGCCGCGAGCCGCTCGAAGCGCCGGGCGAACCACCCGCGGGCGCTGATCCTGGCCCCGACCCGCGAGCTGGCGACCCAGATCCAGGCGTCGATCACCCCGCTGACCGACGCCCTCGACCTGCGCACGATGACGATCTTCGGCGGTGTCGGCCACGGCCCGCAGATCACCGGTCTGCGCAAGGGCGCCGACATCGTGGTCGCCTGCCCAGGCCGGCTCGAGGACCACCTCAAGGCCGGGCATGCGAAACTCGACAATGTCGAGATCACCGTGCTCGACGAGGCCGATCACATGGCCGATCTCGGCTTCCTGCCCGCGGTACGGCGAATCCTCGAGGCGACTCCTGGCAACGCCCAGCGACTGCTGTTCTCGGCCACGCTGGATGCCGGCGTCGACGTCCTCGTGCAGCGGTTCATGACCGATCCGGTCACGCACAGCGTCGACTCGGCCCAGTCGCCGGTCGCGAAGATGACCCACCACGTGCTGCACGTCCAGGCCGACTCCCGGCTGCCGGTGCTGGTCGACCTGACCGCGGCGCCGGGCCGGTCGCTCGTCTTCACCCGGACGAAGTACGGCGCCAAGGCGCTGACGAAGAAGCTGATCGCCCAGGGCGTCCCGGCCGTCGAGCTGCACGGCAACCTGTCGCAGGGAGCCCGGACCCGGAACCTCGAGGCCTTCGGCAACGGTACGGCGAAGACGCTGGTGGCCACCGACATCGCGGCGCGGGGTATCCACGTCGACGACGTCGCGCTGGTGATCCACGCGGACCCGCCGATCGAGCACAAGGCGTACCTGCATCGCTCCGGCCGGACCGCTCGCGCGGGCGCCGAGGGCACGGTCGTCACGCTGATGACCGACGACCAGGTCCGCGACGTCCGCGATCTGACCCGCAAGGCCGGGATCGCGCCGAAGGTCACCAAACTCACCACCGGAGACCCGCTGCTGATCAAGCTGGCCCCGGGTGAGCGCATCTTCGTCGAGCCGCCGGCCAAGGCGGACCAACCGGAACGCGACACCGTGTCCGCCGGTCGTGGATCCGGCCGCGGCGGCCGCAGTCGTGTCGGCTCCGCATCGACCAAGCAACGGTCCGGCGGTCAGGGGACCGGCGGCCAACGGTCCGACTCCGGTGGCGCGAAGGCAGGCCGACCGGCACGCGGCCGCGGTCGTTCCAAGCCCGCCGGCACGCCGAAGACCTACAGCACGAGTACGCCGGGATCGGCCACTCGCACAGCCGGAGCGGCGGCGTTCTCGGCCGGCTCTCGCGCCGGCAGCTCCCGCCGAGGTCGCTAACCTGTTGAAAGGCCCAGTCAGTCCGACTGGGCCTTTCACGCTGCACCCGGTTGGTGAGGTGACGTGGTGATCAGGACGGTCCTCGGCGACATCCCGCCGGAGCAACTCGGTGTCTGCGACTCGCACGACCACTTGTTCTTCCGTACGGCGGTGCTGCCCGGCCAGGAGCTGGACGACGCGGACGCTGCGGCTGCCGAAGTGCGCGGGTTCGCGGCGGCTGGCGGACAGGCGATCGTGCAGTGGACACCTTTTGGGTTGGGTCGCGGCGCCAAGTTGCTGCCGGGGATCTCAACCAGCACAGGGGTTTCGATCGTCGCGGCGACCGGGTTGCATCGGGCCGAGCACTATCCGGCCGGCTTCGTCGACGGTGTGCGCGGCAGGCTCGCGGAGATCTTCGTGACCGAGCTGACCGTTGGCATCGGCAACAGTTCGGTGCGGGCCGGGGTGATCAAGGTGGCCGGCGGTTTCCACGTGCTGGACGAGCATGCGCGGGTGACGATGCGTGCCGCGGCCGAGGCGCATCACGCCACCGGCGCGCCGATCGCGGTGCATCACGAACTCGGGTCGGCGGCGGACGCCGTACTGGATCTGCTGGTCGACGAGCTCGCCGTACCGCCGTCGAGGGTGATCCTCGGGCACCTGAACCGGTCGCCTGATCATCGCGTCCATCGGGAGCTGGCCGAGCGGGGTGCGTGGCTGGCGTTCGACGGGCCGTCGCGGGCCAACAACGCGACCGATCCCTGGTTGCTGGACTGCTTGGCTGCCCTCGTCGATGCCGGGTACGGCGACCGCCTGCTGCTCGGCGGCGACACGACAACGGCTCGAGCCCGGGCGGCGACCGGTGAAGGACCTGGCATTCCGTACCTGCTCACCCACCTGCGTCCGCGGATCGCGCGTCATTTGGGTGCGGACGTGGCGGAGGCCGCCTTCGAGACCAACCCGGCGCGCGCCTTCGCAGTGGATTGGCGGGGCTGACGGTAGCGTGCGCTTGTGAGTCTGATCGCGCAGGTGTTCGTTGTGGTGGCTGGGGTTTTCCATCTGGCGGTGTTCGCGATGGAGAGCCTGTTGTTCCGGAAGCCGAGCACGTACCGGCGGTTCCTGGTCAAGGACGACGCGGAGGCCGCGATCGCGCGGCCGTGGGCGTTCAACCAGGGCTTCTACAACCTGTTCCTGGCCCTCGGCGCACTCGGCGGGCTGATCTGGGGCGGCGACCAGGGCGAGGCGATCAGCCTCTTCGCCTGCGCTTGTATGGCGGGTGCCGGCATCGTGCTGGTCGCCTCCGACCGCCGGATGGTTCAGGCAGCCGCCTCGCAGGCCGGACCGCCGATCATCGCCCTGGTGCTGGCCGCCGTCCTCTGATAGTTGACTTAAAGTCCACTTGATGTCGGAGGGTTCTCGGCATGACCACGACAGCCGAGCCCTCGATCGATCAGGGCACCACGACCGGCGGCGTACTGGCCCCGGAGTACCGCGCTCTGACCATCGGGATGGTCGCGCTGATCACCCTGGTCGCGTTCGAGTCTCTCGCGGTCACCACCGCGATGCCGACCGTCGCCCAGGCGCTCGACGGGCTGTACCTCTACGCCCTCGCGTTCGGCGGCCCGCTCGCCTCCGGTGTGGTGGCGATGGTTGTCTCCGGCACCTGGAGCGACCTCAAGGGTCCGACCCGGCCGCTCTGGCACGGGACCGGCTGGTTCCTGGCCGGCCTGATCATCGCCGGTCTGGCGCCGACGATGGAGGTCCTGGTCGTCGGCCGCGTCATCCAAGGCTTCGGATCGGGCCTGCTCACGGTTGCGTTGTACGTCGTGGTCGGACAGCTCTACCCGGCCAGGCTGCGGCCCCGCATCTTCGCTGCGTTCGCGACCGGCTGGGTCGTTCCGTCGCTGGTCGGTCCCGCGATCGCCGGGCTGATCGTCGAGCACACCAACTGGCGGATCGTGTTCCTCGCCGTACCGGCCATCGCGATCCCGGCGGCGCTCGTGATGCGCCCGGGACTGGCGCGCGGCAACGTGCACGAGCCACGGACGGGCCGGCTGTGGGACAGGCGGGCGCTCTGGGCGGTCGCAGCCGCGGTCGGTGTCGGCCTGCTCCACTACGGTGGCCAGCAGGACGGCGTACTCCAGTTGGTCCTGCTCGCCATCGGTCTGGCCGGGGTGGTCGCGTTCGCGCCGAAGCTCCTGCCCAGCGGCACCTTCGCTTTCAGGCCTGGCCTGCCTTCGGTCGTCGCGCTCCGAGGCTTGGTCGCCGCAGCCGGGTTCGGCGCCGAGGTGTTCCTGCCGCTGATGCTCACCCGAGAGCGCGGGCTGTCCCCGGCGGTCGCCGGACTGGTGCTGACCGTCAGCGCGCTGAGCTGGACCGCCGCCTCCTGGTACCGCGGCCGGCCGAACCAGCCCTTCTCCCACGCGGTCTTCCTGCAGGCGGGCATGGTCGCGATCCTGCTCGGCATCGTCACCGCGACGCTGACCCTGAACGACAACGTTCCGGTCGTCGTCGGCATCCTCGGCTGGAGCCTCACCGGCCTCGGGATGGGGACGGTCTTCCCGACCCTGTCGGTGCTGGTGCTCGAGTACTCCGAGCGCGACGAGCAAGGCGCCAACAGCTCCGCGCTGCAGCTCAGCGACTCGTTGTCCACCGCAACAGTCCTGGCCGTCGGCGGATCCCTCTTCGCCGCACTCGAGCCGCACTCCGCGATGACGGCGTACCTGGTGGCCTTCGGTCTCCCGGCTCTGCTCGCGTTGCTCGGCGTACAGGCCGGTCGGCGGACTACTCCTTCGAGCCTGTGACCGCGATGCTGGCGCCCAGGCCGATGATCATCAGGCCGCCGGTGCCGCCGACCAGCTCGAGCCGACGGGGCGAACGGGCGAACCACTCGCGCGCGGTACCGGCGACGAGGGCCCAGACGCTGTCCGAGACGAGCGCGATGAGGATGAAGATCAGGCCGAGCAGCAGGATCTGAAGCCAGGCCGGGCTGCTCGCGCTCTTGTCCACGAACTGCGGCAGGGCGGCGGCGAAGAAGACCGCCGTCTTGGCGTTGGTGACCCCGACCAGGAACCCCTGCCGCATCGTCTTGCGGCTGTTGCCCGCCTTCACGCCGCTGGTCATCGCCGCCACCAGCGACTTGCGGGTGCGGAAGGCCTGCACGCCGAGATAGATCAGGTACGCCGCTCCGGCCAGCTTCACCACGGTCAGGGCGACCGCGCTGGCGGCGATCAGGGTGCCGAGGCCGAGGGCGACCGCGACGAGCATGACGGCGGCGCCGATGGTGTTGCCGAGCATCGTCAGCACCGCCTCACGCCGGCCGACGGCCAGTGCGCGTCCGACGATGAACAGCACACTCGGACCGGGTACGACGATGATGATGAACGCGGTGATCGCGAAGGCTAGGAGGTGCTGAGCGGACGGCATCTCCTCAGAGTAGGTACGACGCGGCCCGCCCGCACCGGTGATTTCGCCGGGTGGGATAGATCACCGCCGCGCCGTCATCCGTTGACCGGGGTCCGGAGCGGGGCCTACGGTTCCGGAGACAACCTGCGGTGCCATGAGGGAAGCCGGTGCAAGTCCGGCACGGCCGCGCCACTGTGAGCGAGCACTGCTCGTGAGTCAGGACGCTCGGGCACCAGCAGCCTTTCGAAGGGGACGCGCACTTCCCCAGGAGGTTCAGATGGCAGCTCCTGCCCGCACTCTCGCCGTACCGGCTGTTTCACCCCGTCTGCTCGCCGTGGCCCTGCTCAGCGTCGGCCTGATGCTCGTACTCGGCTATCTGGTCGCGTTCGACCAGGGGGCCGTGTCTCAGTCGGGCATGTACCTGCACGAGCTGATGCACGACGGCCGCCACCTACTCGGCGTGCCCTGCCACTAGACGCATGCGCACCTTCGGATCGCTCCTGGTGCGCGGACTGATCGTCGGACTCTTCGCCGGCCTGCTGGCCGGAGCATTCGCGTACACGATGGGCGAACCGCACATCGATGCCGCGATCGCGATCGAGGAAGCCGGTGCCGCGCACACCCACGACCACGGCGACGGCGCTGAGGCCGCCGCCGACGAAGAACCGCTCGTCAGCCGCGACGGCCAGCGAGCCGGCCTCTTCCTCGCCACCACCCTGTACGGCGTCGCCCTCGGCGGCATCTTCGCCGTCGGCTTCACCCTGCTCCGGCGCAAGCTGCGGACCGGCAACGACGCGTACGCCGCGCTCGGCCTGGCCGCTGCCGGGTTCCTCGGGATCGTGCTCGTGCCGTTCCTGAAGTACCCGCCGAACCCGCCGGCGGTCGGCGACCCCGAGACGATCACCCGTCGTACGGTCACCTACCTGCTGACCCTGGTGATCGGCCTCCTCGCGGTCTGGGCCGGCGTCGCCGCGTCCCGGTGGGCTGCCCGGTACGGCGACCTCGCACGGCTGGCCGGTGGGGCCGCTGCGTTCCTCGTGACGATCGTGGCGGCGTACCTGATCCTGCCCTCGATCAACGAGGTTCCGGGGTCGTTCCCCGCTACGCTGCTGTGGCAGTTCCGGTTCGCCTCACTCGGCACGCAGGCGACCCTGTGGCTCCTGCTCGGTTTCGGGTACGCCGCCGCAGTGGACCGCCGGCTGTCCCGACAGAAGGTGGTTGCCGCTTGACCGAGTTGACGCTGGTCGCCCACGCCCTGACCCCTGCGCTGCGCGGCCTCGTCCTGGGTGGTGACGCCGAGCCGGACCACGCGAGTCTGGCGGCTGCCCGTGAGCTCAGGCTCGAGGCCGATGCCGTGTACGCCGGGCCGGAGCGGGCCGCCGTACGCACGGCTGAGGCGCTCGGACTGACCGCGGTGGTCGAGCCGGCGCTGCGCGACCGGGAGTATGGCGAATGGGCCGGCCGCGAACTCGAGGAGTTGCTCGCCGCCGAGCCGGAGCGGGTCGCCGCCTGGCTCGAGCGGCCGCACACCGCGACACCGGGCGGCGAGACCGAGAACGACGTACTCATCCGGGTCGCAGACTGGCTCGGCGACCTCGCCCAGCGGCACGACAACCGCGGTACGGTCGTGGCCGTCGTCCACCCCGCGGTAGTCCGGGCGGTCGTCCTGTACGTCCTCGACGCACCGGCCGAGTCCCTGCGCCACGTGGACGTCCGCCCGCTCGCCACAGTCACCCTTTCCCACCACAACGACTCCTGGTCACTGGCGTTCCACTGACCGGAGATCCAGGGGCCGGCGCCGGACTGGCGGACGAATCGCGGCATGGCGTCGCGAGAGTGGCGGGCAAGGTGTAAGAACAGGGTGTGACGCTCACCGAAGCCCGGAACCTCCTCCGCTCGGAACTGCTCGCGGTCGCGGCGACTGTCGTACCGGACCAGACACCCGCGGTGACAGACGACGTCGGCCCGGTGAACCAGGGCGCGCTCTCCGACGACCGCGGCGCGGAGTCCGTCTGCACCATCACGGTCGAGACCGGCGACCCCACCTCGCCGGATCCGGAGGCGCTGATCAGCTTCGCCGCCGAGACCCTCGAGGCCCGCGGCTGGAAGGTCGAGACCGAACCGGCCGAGGACGGCAAGTACCGCGTGACAGCCCACCGCGACGGCTACGACCTCACCGTCGACGCCCGCAGCACCGACTGGCGAATCACCTTCACCGGCCAAACCCCGTACGTCGACGACCTCTGATCAGCTGGTGGCTTCTCGTTCGGCGGCGCTGCGGAGGACGCAGAATTCGTTGCCTTCGGGGTCGTGCATGGTGACCCAGCCGGTGCCGTCGGGCTCGCGGTGGTCGTGGGCGATGGTGGCGCCGAGGGTGAGCAGCCACTCGACCTCCTCGTCCCGCGGGCCGTCCGGCTCGAGGTCCAGGTGGACGCGGTTCTTCACCGCCTTCTCGTCGTTGTTCTGCTCGAACAGCAGCGTCACCGAGTCCGTCACGACGGCGGCGTACGGGTCGCCCGGCTCGTCGTCGTCAGGGCGCGGCGCCTTCAGCACCTTCAGCCAGAAGCCGGCCAGCTCGTAGGGGTCGTGAGTATCGAACGTCACCGTCCGCACGCGAGATGTCATGCGCGGAGACTACTTCCGGAACAGCACACAGTCGCCCGGAATAACCGGATCCGGGTACGGCGTGAAGCCGGCCGCGACCGCGATCTCGGTCAGGCCCTCGGGCTGCCAGCGATGGACGTGGATGTTCATCGGCAGTCCGCCGTACCCCGAGGTCTTGTGGGTGGACTCCTCGCCGAGGTGGAAGCCGAGCAGGAGGATCCCGCCGGGCGCCAGCACGCGATGGAACTCGGCGAACGCCTGCGGGACCACCGCACGCGGCAGGTGGATGATCGACCACCACGACACCACTCCGGCGAGTCCACCGTCCGGCAGATCGAGTGCGGTCATCGTGCCGACCCGGTAGTCCAGGTCAGGATGGTCCCGCCGGGCGACCTCGATCATGCCGGGGGACAGGTCGATACCGATCACCGGCAGACCGCGCTCGGCCAGCAGGCCGACGACCCGGCCGGGTCCGCAGCCGACGTCCAGCACCGGGCCTTCGCCGGCGAGCTTCGCGAACAGATCCAGTACGTCGGCCTCGTACGGCGGGCCGTCCTGCACGAGCTCGGCGTACGAGGCGGCGACAGTGGTGTACGAGGTGCGGATGTCGTCCAGAAAGTCGGTCACCCGGCCGACCCTAGAGTCGGCCGGGGACAGTTTCGGTTCAGGCCTTGCCGAGGGACTGCTTCTGCTTGCCGAGCCCCTGGATCTCCAGCTCCATCGTGTCGCCGGGGGCCAGGTACGGGAACCGGCCGGACAGCGCGACGCCCTCCGGGGTGCCGGTGTTGACGATGTCGCCCGGGCTCAGCGTCATGTACTGCGACAGGTCGCGGATCAGGGCCGCGACGGTGAAGATCATGTCCCGGGTGTTCGAGGCCTGGCGCGGCTCGCCGTTCACCCACGACTTCAGGTCGAGGTTCTGCACGTCGCCGACCTCGTCCGCCGGGACCAGGGCCGGCCCGAGCGGGTTGAAGGTCTCGCAGCACTTGCCCTTCGACCACTGCCCGCCGGACTGCTCGATCTGGAAGGCCCGCTCGGACACGTCGTTCGAGACGGCGTACCCGGCGACGCACGCCAGCGCTTCCTCGTCGGAATCGACGTACCGGGCCTCCTTGCCGATGACGACGGCGAGCTCGACCTCCCAGTCGGTCTTGGTCGCCCCGCGCGGCACGAGCACCTCGTCGTACGCACCGACGACGGTGTTCGGGTGCTTGAAGAAGACGATCGGCTGCTTCGGCGGCTCGGCGCCGGACTCGGCGGCGTGGGCAGCGTAGTTCTGGCCGATGCAGACGACCGCGGTCGGCCGGGCGATCGGGGCACCGATCCGCAGGCCCTCGACGTCGACGGCCGGGAGCTCGCCGGCCTCCAGGGCGGTGCGGGCGCGGGCGATGCCGTCCGAGGCGAGGAAAGCGCCGTCGATGTCGGCAGTGATGGAGCTCAGATCGTGAACGGTGCCGTCGGCGGCGCGCACATACGGGCGCTCCTCACCGACCGCGCCGAGGCGCAGCAGTTCCACAGGTATCTCCCTGGACGAGGACGGATCACTCTTTGTCGAACATCGGCCGCAACCGGGCCCGGGAGGCCTCGATATGCGCCCGCATCGCGGCGGCCGCTTCACCCGCGTCGCCCTTGCGGACCGCGGTCACCACCGCTTTGTGCTCACGCAACGCCTTCGTCGCGATGCCGCCACCGTAGTACAGCCGGAACAGGTGCAGGTGGCAGTGTGTCCGCGCAAAGGACAGCCGGGCCGTCTCGTTGCCGGCCAGCTCCAGGACCAGGTCGTGGAACCGCTGGTCGTGCGCCGCCATCGCCTTGTAGCTCTCGTACGCCGGCCGATCGGGTACGTCGGTGTAGCTCAGCATCTCCGCCTTGAGCCGGCCCAGGTCCTCGGCGCCGGCCCGCTCGGCGGCGCGGCCCGCCGCCCACGGCTCGATGTGCAGCCGGTACTCGAACAGGTCCTCGAACTCGGCCGGTGTCAGCCGGGACGACACCCGGTAACCGCGCAGTGGCTCCTTGATCACCAGGCCGTCGGACTCGAGCCGGGCCAGGGACTCCCGGATCGGGGTCTGGGAGATGCCCAGCTCACGGGTCAGCGCGTCGATGTTCAGCCGGGTGCCCGGCTCGACCACGCTGTCCATGATCAGGCCCTTGACCGTCTCGTAGACGTCGTCGCTCAGTACCTGTCGCTGGGGCAGGCGCGTGAGCTGCCCCGCCAGACCCACATGCGCATCTGTCACAATCGCTCCTCCGAAGCCCTATTCTGCCCGACTCGCTGGGCGAGCCTTGACGGCTTCAGTGTGAAGCGGCAGCATCAGGTTCGCAATATCCTATAGGATCTGGAGCCGCCCGATGATCACATTCCGCCGGACCGGCCCGTGAGTACGACGATCACGCGCGCGGAGGCCTTCCTGGTCGACCTGGAGGTCGAGACGGTCCGGACCGATGCGGTGCAGTCGTTCCTCAAACAGGAGACGATCTTCGTCTCGCTGGAGACTCTGGACGGGCTCAGCGGGCTGGGGTATTCCTACACGATCGGTACGGGCGGCACCGCCGTACTCGCGCTGCTGCGCGATCACCTGCTGCCGCGGCTGGTGGGCGCGGACGCTCGGAACATCGAGGGCCTGTGGTCGGATCTCTTCTGGTCGACGCACGCGACGACGGTCGGTGCGATCACGTCGCTGGCGTTGGCCGCTGTGGATACGGCGTTGTGGGACCTGCGGTGCCTGCGCGCCGGTGAGCCGCTGTGGCGGCTGGCCGGTGGGTATCGCCAGCGGGTGCCGCTGTACGACACCGAGGGCGGCTGGTTGCATCTGACAACGGAACAGTTGGTCGAGGGCGCGCTGGCGTCGCAGCGGGCGGGCTGGCCGGGGGTCAAGCTGAAGGTCGGGAAACCCCGCGTGCACGAGGACGTGGAGCGGCTGCGGGCGGTGCGCGACGCGGTCGGGTCCGGGCTGGACATCATGGTCGACGCCAACCAGTCGATGACGTACCCCGAGGCCCGCCGGCGGGCTGCTGCCTTCGAGCCGCTGGATCTGTCCTGGTTCGAGGAACCGTTGCCGGCCGACGACGTGACCGGCCACGTGCGGCTCGCGTCGTCCACGTCGATCCCGATCGCGGTCGGCGAGTCGTTGTACTCCGTCTCGCAGTTCCGGGAGTACGTCGCTGCCGGCGGGGCCGGGATCGTCCAGGTCGACGTGGCCCGGGTCGGCGGGATCACGCCGTGGCTGAAGGTCGCGCATCTGGCCGAGACGTTCAACCTCGAGGTCTGTCCGCACTTCCTGATGGAACTGCACGTCAGCCTGACGGCGGCGATTCCGAACGGCCGCTACGTCGAGCACATCCCGCAGTTGCGGGCGATCACCCGGTCCGAGATGGAGGTCGCAGACGGACACGCGGTGGCTCCGGACTGGCCCGGTCTGGGCATCGAGTGGAACAGAGACGCGATCGACGATCGGAGAGTCGGATGAGCAGAGTCGACGCGCACCATCACATCTGGGATCTGAGCGTTCGCGAGCAGAGCTGGATGGCCGGGCCGGAGATGGATCCGATCCGGCGGACGTTCTCCATCGACGATCTGGCTCCGCAGGCCGCGGCCGCCGACATCACCGCGACCGTCCTGGTCCAGACCGTCGGCCTGGTCGACGAGACCGTCGAGTTCCTGGAGGTTGCTGCTAGCAACGACCTGGTGGCGGGCGTGGTCGGCTGGGTCGACCTGGCCGCTCCCGACGTGGCCGACGCACTGGCCGGGTTGCTGGCCCGCCCGGATGGCTCGTACCTGAAGGGAATCCGCCACCAGGTCCACGACGAGCCGGACGTCAACTGGCTCCTCCGTGACGATGTCCAACGCGGCCTGGCGGCCGTGGCCGACGCCGGCCTCGTCTACGACCTCCTCACCAAACCCCCACACCTCCCGGCCGCGATCGAGGCCGCCCGCGCCCTCCCGGGCCTGACCTTCGTCGTCGACCACATCTCCAAACCAGCCATCGGCGACCCGTTGGAGCCCTGGGCCGCCGACCTCCGCCAGTTGGCCGCCCTCCCCAACGTCACCTGCAAACTCTCCGGCATGGTCACCGAAGCCTCCTGGACCGACTGGAAACCGTCCGACCTCCAGCCGTACGCCGACGTCGTCATCGACACCTTCGGCCCCACCCGGGTCATGTTCGGCTCCGACTGGCCCGTCTGCCTCCTGGCCGCCACCTACTCCGACGTCGTACAAACCGCCGAAGCCCTCACCGCCAACCTCACCCCACCCGACCGCGAAGCAGTCTTCACCACCACAGCCACCCGCACCTACAACCTCTAGGCAACCTCTAGGCGCCGTCGGCTCCCGGGGCGAACTCCACTCGCACACCCAGCAACCTCACCGGTCGGCGTAGCTCGAACTTTTCGAGGAGGGCGAGGGCTGTGGTGGCGATGACCTCGGGGTCTTGGGTGATTTCGGGGAGTTTGCGGCTCTTGATGGGGGTGTAGAAGGTGGTGAAGCGGACCTTGACCCAGATGCGCTGGATGGAGCGGCCCTCGGCTACGACGTCGCGGGTGACCTCGACGGCGATGCGGCGGAGTTGATCCTCGACGGCGGCGCGTTCGATCAGGTCGTGGGGGAAGGTTTCCTCGCGGCTGCGGGAGACCGGTTCGCGGGGCACGTCGGTGACCTCGGTGTCGCCGAGACCGCGGCCCAGGGCGGCGTACCAGCCGCCCATCTTCGGGCCGAAGCGTTTGCGGAGGGCGTCGACGTCGGCGGCGGCGAGGTCGGCGACGGTGACGATGCCGAGTTCGTTCAGGTTGCGTTCCATCCGGCTGCCGATGCCCCACAGTTCGCGCACCGCCCGGTGGTCCATCACCTCACGCCAGTTGGCGCCGGTCAGGCGATAGACCCCGTCCACATCGCGCGACGCGTCCGTCGTACCGGCCTCTTCGAAACCGACGGCGTGCGACCGCGGCTGCTTCGCGAAGGTGGTGGCGAGTTTGGCGCGAACCTTGTTGTCGCCGATGCCGATCGAGCAGGTGAGCTTCGTCTGCTCGACGACGGCCGCGCGCAGGGCCGCGGCGAGTTGCTCGGGGTCATCGGTCTCCGCGCCGACGAAGCACTCGTCCCAGCCCCAGACCTCGACCACCACCGGGAACGATCGCAGCGTGTCCATCACCTCGGTCGACGCGGCCTCGTACGCGGCCGGATCCGACGGCAGGTAGACCGCCTGCGGACACCGCTTGTACGCCGCCCGCACCGGCATCCCCGAGTGCACCCCGAACTCCCGCGCCTCGTACGACGCGGTGGCGACGACCTGCCGTGGCTGGGTCGGATCCCCGGACCCGCCGACCACGACCGGCAGACCCTTCAGCTCCGGCCGGCGCCGGATCTCCACGGCCGCGATGAACTGATCCATGTCCACATGCAGGACCCACCAGTTCATCGCCGGTCAGAGTTCCTTGCGCATCTGCTGCGAGGTGACGGTGTAGCCGAGGGAGGTGTAGAGGTTGATCGCCGTGGTGTTGTTGCCGAAGACGTTGAGGTCCAGGTGGCTGTGGCCGCGGCGGCGGCACTCCTCCTCGCCGGCGAGCATGATCGAGCGGCCGTAGCCCTTGCCGCGATACTTCTCGTCGACCTCGAGGCCGTACACGAACGGGATCCGCGGCTTGGTGGTGATCCACAGGCTGCCGACCGGCTCGACGCCGTCGCAGGCCATCCAGATCACGTGGTTCTCGGTGTCCCGGCCGTCGGGCAGCAACTTCTCCACCTCACGGTGAGCGACCTCGATCGCCTCCTCGGGGCTCAGTCCGCGGGCCGGTCCCATCCCGGCGGCGAACGACTCGGCGTTGCGGTGCTTCCAGACCTCGAACTCGGTCTCGGTCATCGGGCGGAGCGTCACGGGCGGCGTGGTCATCTGCCGACCATAGCTCCGGGGTTTGGGCCCCGGGTACCAGAACACGTGATGTCGTCGCACCCGAGGAAACCGCGATGAGACGGCGCAAACCGCCTGCCGGGGCGGTCGCGAAAGCGCCAGTCGGTCTGCCGTCCCCACTGATCGAGAACTGGGAGTGGCAGGACGAGGCCGCCTGCCGCGACGTCGACCCGGAACTGTTCTTCGCCGCCGAGTCCGAGCGCGGTCTTCGCAAGCATGCCCGCGAGGTCCTCGCGAAGTCGCTCTGCGGGACCTGTCCGGTACGGCGTGAGTGCCGCGACCACGCCCTGGTCGTCGGGGAGGCGTACGGCGTCTGGGGCGGTACCACCGAGGAAGAACGCGAACCCGTCCTGCACACCCGGCAGCACTGAGTTACCCGCTGGTTAACCTGTACGGCATGGAGCTCACTTTCGAACTGGCCGAGAAGTTCCTGGCCGCGCAGCCGTTCAGTGTGCTGCTGGGTGCCCGGCTGACCGCCTTCGGCGCGGGCGGAGCGACGCTCGAGCTCGACGTCCGCGACGACCTCAAGCAGCAGAACGGCTATCTGCACGGCGGCGTCCTCGGCTATGCGGCCGACAATGCGATCACCTTCGCGGCGGGGACGGCGCTCGGCCCCGAGGTGCTGACCGGCGGCTTCACGATCAGCTACCTGCGCCCGGGGCAAGGCGCCGTACTGCGGGCTGAGGCGACGGTCGTGCACGCGGGGAGCCGGCAGGCGACCTGCACGTGCGAGTTGTCGACGATCGACGGCGACGGGACCGCCACGTTGTGCGCCGTGGCGCAGGGCACTGTGATCGCCGCGCGTCGGTGACGGGCGATCACAGCGCCGGTGCCGGATGGACGATCAGTCGAAGAGTTCCTCCATGAAGGACTTCTTCTTCTTACGCGGGTACTGCTGGTTGCCGTACCGCGGGTCGTAGCGACGGTCGTCATCGTCGTACTTGCGGCGGTCGTCGTACCGGCGGTCGTCGCGCCGCTCGTCGTAGCGGGGCTGCTGCTGAGCCGGCGGCGCGTTGAATTTCACTTCGGCATCGACGAGTCGCTCCAGCTCACCGCGGTCGAGGAAGATCCCGCGGCACTCGGTGCACTGGTCGACGGTGATGCCGCTGCGTTCGTAGGTGCGCATCGCACCTCGGCACTTGGGACAGGTCAGGCTCTCCATTCAGACACCCTAAGTGACGAATTCCCCGATCTGGCGGGACTTCAGGGAACTCTCAGGTTGTTCATGGGATCGAGAGCCGGTCGACAGCGCCCGGAGCCCGCTCGACCAGGTGCTCACGCCCGGCCGGCGGCTCGTACGGCTCCGGCCAGAAGTCGGTCACCCGCGTGACCAGCCCGTCCCGTACCTCCAGGAACACCAGCCCGACCAGTTCCTGATCACCGACGGTGAAGTTCATCGACCCGGCCGCTGTCTCCCCGTCCACGATCAACCGGGTCAGCGTGATCTCCCAGTCGCCCGGATACTCCCGGTTGAAGGCGAGGTACTTCTCCCGTCCCGAGATCACCTCCCGGGTCTGCGGCATCTCGTAGCGGACGTCCGCACTCAGCAACTCGCCGAACGCGTCCCAGTCCCGCCCGCGCATCGTCTCGAAGTACCGCTCGACCACACTTCGGGTCCGCTCAGTCTCAGCCATGCCCGAACGCTAGGCCGTCGTACCGACAGTCCTTGCCACGTGACACAGGTCACAACCTGGTCGTCTCACATCTGACCGAGCCGTCTCGTCAGTGCTGTGTGTACGAACCCCGGAATCACCCCTGTGGAAGGACGTCATGAGGTCAGCGCTTGAAACCCTTCGCCGTGACTTCGGCGGCGACATCATCGAACCGGGCGGAGCGGAGTACGAGTCGGCCAGTCGCTCGGTGCTGGTCGAGGGCAGCCCGGCCTGTGTGCTGCGGCCCAAGACCGTCGAGGACGTGCAAGCAGCCGTCGGGTTCGCTGCCGGCGCCGGGCTTGCGCTGTCCGTCCGCGGCGGCGGTCACGGCTTCCCCGGCTTCGCCACCAACGACGGCGGCGTCGTCATCGACCTCGGCAAGCTCGCGACCGTCGAGGTGATCGACGACGAACGCCACCTCGTGCGGATCGGCGGCGGCGCCACCTGGGGCGAGGTCGCGGCCGCCTTGGCCCCGCACGGTCTGTCGATCTCGTCGGGCGACACGAAGAGCGTCGGCGTCGGCGGACTGACGTTGACCGGCGGCATCGGCTGGAAGGTCAGGAAGTACGGCCTGGCCCTGGACAACCTGGTCGCCGCGGAAGTGGTCACCGCCGACGGAGCGGTCGTCCGGGCCAGTGCAGCGGAGCACCCGGAGCTGTTCTGGGCGCTGCGCGGTGGCGGCGGCAACTTCGGGATCGTGACCGCCTTCGAGTTCGCGGCACACCCGACGACGGACGTGTTCCACGGCAAGATCGCCTTCCCGGCAGCGGAGGCGGCCACTGTGCTCCAAGGGTGGGCGGACTACGTTCGCACCGCTCCCGACGAGCTCACCTCGATCGCGAACTTCGCCAACCCGTTCGCCGGCGGACCCGAGGCACCGGTCGAGATCCACGTCACGTTCGACGGCGATGACCCGGAAGCTCGCCGAGAAGGCGATCGACCCGATCCGGCGGCTCGGCACGGTGATCGCCGACGAGGTCGCGCTGACCCCCGCAGCGGACATGCTCGTCGACGGCCTGACCCCGCCGCCCGGCATCCAGCTGGTCACCCGCAGCGGGTTCGTGGACAAGGAATCGGTGGCCGCGGTGCTCGAGATCCTCGCCGAGGTCGGGACCTCACCGGGGTCGCCGATCATGGCGGTCCGCAGCGTCGGCGGCGCGGTGTCCCGGGTCGCCGACGACGCCACCGCCTACGCGCATCGTCAGGCGGAGCTGATGTTCGTGACGACGGCCGTGGGTCCGAAGCCGGTCGCTCGATGCCGCCAAGCCCGGTCTGGACGCATGTGGGGGAGACTCGCACCGCACGTCGGCGGCGCGTACGCCAACTTCCTCGCCTCCGCCACCGAGGAGGACGTCGCCGCGATCTATCCACCGGAGACCTACCGGCGGCTCGCGGCGGTCAAGCGCCAGTACGACCCCGGCAACCTGTTCGCCGCCAACCACAACGTCCGGCCCGCATAGCTACTTGAAGCGCCCCAGGAAGTTCTTCAGGACCGGGCCGGCCGCCTTGCCGCCGGACTCGCCGCCTTCGACGATGACGGCGAACGCCACGTCACCGCGGTAGCCGACCATCCAGCCGTTGGTGACGACCTTGCCGTTCTGGACCACCTCGGCGGTGCCGGTCTTGGCGGCGACGGCGCCGTTGCCGGCCAGGACCTTCGCGGTACCGCCGGTGACGGTGGTCCGCATGAAGGTGCGGAGCGCGGCAGCAGTTGCTGCGGGCAACGGAGAGGCGGCCGGTCCGGCCGCGTCCTTGGCCGGGACCAGGACCGGCTTCATCGCCGTCCCGTGGTCGACCGCCGCACCGATCATCGCGACCCCGAGCGGGCTCGCGGTGACCGTACCCTGGCCGATCATCGACGCGGCCTCGGCGACGTCGTCCTTCGGCGCCGGCACCGAGCCGCCGTACGCCGGGATCGACAGGTTGACCTCCGGGCCGATGCCGAACATCGCGGCCGCCTTGGTCATCCCGTCCTTCGGGAGCCGCCCGTGCTGGGAGATGAACGCGGTGTTGCAGGACTCGTTGAACGCCTTCTGCATCGTGCCCGCGCCGTACGCCGCCAGCCCGTCGTAGTTCTTGAACGACTTGCCGAACACGGTGATCGTGTTCGAGCAGGGCAGCGCCGTCGCCGCGGTCTCACCGCTGCCCAGCAGCGCCGCCGAGGTGACGATCTTGAACGTCGACCCGGGTGCGTAGCGACCCTGGAACGCGCGGTTGTAGTTCGTCGGCGTCGGACCGTTCGCCGCCGCCAGGATCTGACCGGTCGAGGCCTGTACGGCGACCAGCGACGCCGGCAGCTTGCTCGTCGCCAGCGCGGCCTCGGCGGCACGCTGCAGGTTCGCGTCGATGGTGGTCTTCACCGGCTTCCCGGCGGTGCCCTTCTGGCTGAAGACCGTCTTGATCGTCAGCTTGGTCTTGCCGTCCCGCAGCGTCACCGTGCCGCCCGGCGTCCCGGCGAGCTGCTGCTGGAACGCGTACTGCAGACCCGTCGTCCCGACCTGGTCCTGCGCGGACGCGGTCGGACCGGCGTTCTTCAGCGTGTCCTCGGTCGCGGTCTTCATCGTGCCGAGCACGGACCGCGCGAACGCCGACGTCGGCGGCAGCGACTGGGTGCCGCCCATCGTCAGCACACCGGGCAGCTTGCCCATCGCCGGCCGCAGCGCCTCCCACTCCTCGGCGCGGATGGTGATCGCGTCGACGAACTGGCCGGCCGGCGCGGCCTTCGCCCGGGCGGCGAGTTTCGCGCCGTCCACGTCGAGATTCTTGGTGAACGCGGCGTACGTCGCGGCCGTCGCCTTGGTGCCCGCCGCGACACCGACGATCACGACCGGGCGGTTCGCGGTCAGTGCGACGTTGTTGCGGTCCAGGATCGAGGCCCGGGCGGGCAGGGCGCGGACCCGCTTGAGGTAGTTCGCGTCGCCGAGACCGGGGTAGATCGTGTCGCCGGAGGCCTTGATCTTCCAGGCGTCGCCGGCCTTCGTCGCGGTCGCCGTACTGGTCCACTTCATCGTGCCGATGCCGCGCAGTTCGGCCTCGACCGCGAGGTCCTGCGTGCAGGTGTTGCCGTCGCTGCATTCCGGGTCGCCCTGCGGGGTCACCTTCACGGTGCTCGCGACGAGGGCGGAGTCGGTGTCGTCCAGCCGCTTGGCGAACACCGTCGGGTTGTCGGTCAGCGCCCCGGCCGCGTCCGGCTTTCCCTCGGGTGCCCAGGCGGCGACCCAGGCGGCGGCGAACTGCTTGACCACCTCGGCGGACGCCTGCTTCTCGTCGTTCGGATCCGGTTTGCCGTCGCTGCCGGCCTGGCTGTCGGAACAACCGGCGGTGATCAGCAGACTACTCAGACAGACGATGGCAGTGGTGGTTCGTTTCACGTTCCCAACTCTCGCATGATGACGGATGGAGACCTGGCACAGTCTTCGGCGTGTGGCTCCGGCCCACGAGGGCGAAACTACTCAAGCCACTCAAGCTACGACGCGCGCCGGGTCTCCTGAGTTGGCAGTTATCGCCAGAAACGCCTGATCACGCAGGTACTGATCGCCGCGGTGAATCACCGGCAAGAGTCAGGAGCGAATCAGCTCAGCCGGATGACCGCGAACGGCGCCGACTCGGCATCGAGAAGAATCGTCATCCGGCCGAAGTCGGTGTCGAACGGCTCGCAGACCACCCGGCCGCCACCCGCGCGGACCTGGGCGTCGCACGGGCCTGTCACCACCCGGCCGCCGTTCGCCACCACCGAGCCGAGCGTCCGCTCCAGCTGCTCCGTCGCCAGGTACGTCGTCCAGACGCGGTCGCCGCCACCGGGTCGTTCGCGGACAGGTCCACCCAGGTCGGCGTACCTGTCGACCAGGGCCGGGTTCGTTCGCGCATCAGCCCTCCGGGGACACGTTGTCCGAGTCAGGCCCCAAACCTGCCAGGCACCGACGCGTGCGTCGACCGATCCAGCCAACGGACTGCGTAACGGTTCGGTCACCCCGGACAGGTCAGCGGCGTATTCTGCTCCCTTGTGACGACCCGCCTAGCTCTCCACAGCCGCCTGATCCCGGGGACCGAAGAGGCCTACGAGATCGAGCACGCCCGCGTCTGGCCCGAACTGATCACCGTGATGCGCGCCGCCGGCATCACCGACTGGTCCATCTGGCGCAGTGGCCGCGACCTCTTCCACGTGGTCGAGTGCGACGACTTCGAGGCCGCCGTCGCGCAGCTCAAGGACGACGCCACTGACCAGCGCTGGCAGCAGCACATGAGCCAGTTCGTCGAAGGTTTCGCCCAGAACCCGGACGGCCTGGCCGGCCAGTCGCTGCGCCATGTCTGGACAATGAGCGAGCAGCAGGACTAGTCGTACATCTCCCACACGAGCAGCTCGGCGCCGTCGGGTCCCGCGGTCACCCGCTGCCCGTCGACCCCGGTCAGTCGTACGGCGTCCGCCGTACCCAGGTCGCCCGCGTCCTCGAGGCTCACGGTGCCTTGGGCAACGAAGAGATGGACGTACGGCGCTGACGGCAGCTGCACGGTGTCCCGCGGAGCCAGCCGGGCCGCCGACATCCCCGCGGACCGCTGGTTGATGTGGATCGCCGTGCTGCTCGCGTGCTTCGTCAGGCCGGACGCGATCGGCACCAGCTCACCGGACGAGAGATCGACCGAAGCCTGCTGGTACGACGGCGTGAGGTCGAACTGCTCCGGACGCACCCACATCTGCACGTAGTGCACGGGTTCGGCGCCGTCGTTCCACTCGGAGTGCTGGATCCCCGAGCCGGCGCTCATCCGCTGGGCCAGGCCCGGGTGCACGACACCGCTGTGGCCTTCCGAATCCCGGTGCGCCAGGGCGCCGCGCAGTACCCAGGTGACGATCTCCAGATCCTGGTGCGGGTGGGTGCCGAAGCCGGTGCCGGGGGCAACGGTCTCGTCGTTGTGCGCGAGCAGGAACCCGAACCCGACGTTCGCCGGGTCGTAGTGCGGCCCGAACGAGAACGAAGGCCGCGACTCGAGCCACTCGCTCGACGTCCGGAATCGGTCCACGGCCCGCCGGATCTCCACGCTCATGACAACTAGTAGTACCCCTTCCGGCCGTCCAGGAGCTCGCGCATGGCGTCCAGTTGGCCGACGTGGCGGGCGGTCTCCTCGACCATGTGGATCAGCATCCAGCGCAGCGTCGCCTTGGCCGAGCCGAACTCCGGATGCTTGCCGACGTCGTCCAGCGAGTGTGCCGCGACGATCTCGTTCGACTGCGTGCACTGGGCCTCGAACTCGTCCAGCAGCTGCGCCAGCGGTACGCCGTCGACGATCATGTCGGCGTCCTCGGGCTCCTCCTTGAACTGCGGATTGCCCTCGTACGACTCGCCCAGGAACAGCACGTTGAACCAGCAGTGCTCGGTCCACCGCATGTGCGAGACCAGGCCGGCCGGTGTCATCAGCGGCGACGTCGTCAGCACCGCCCGATGCGCGTCCGCCTCGGCCAGCCCTTCCAGCTTCCAGCGCACCAGCGCCCGCTGCAGGTCCAGCCACCCGACCAGCTGCGTCCGCTCGTCGGCCACGAGGGGAGGCCGCTCCCGAGAGAAGGTCATGGCCGGACCGTAGCGTGCGCGACCCCGCGAAGCACGGCAATAAAAAGGGACTGCGGCCGCTCGGTGGGCGGCCGCAGTCCCGGTCAGGGAGGAACGAGTGGGTCAGCCGGTCGGGTTCCCGTTGTCCGAACCGAGGGTTGCCGTCACCGTCTCGGTCTGGCCGTTGCGGGTCAGCGTGATCTTCACATCGTCGCCCGGGCGGTGCGAACGGACTGCGGCGACCAACGCGTCCCCTGACGCGATCGCCTTGCCGTCCACAGCGGTCACCACATCACCCGCTTGCAGACCGGCCTTGTCCGCCGCACCGCCGGACGTCACCTCGCCGAGGCGTGCTCCACTCGAGAGCCCGCCGGAAGACTGCGCGTCGCCGACCTGAACTCCGAGCCGCGCATGCGTGGCCTTGCCCTTGGCCACCAGCTCGTCGATGATCGGCTTGGCCTGGTCGATCGGGATTGCGAAGCCCAGGCCGATGTTGCCGCCTTCGGATTGTCCCGATCCTCCGGCGGTCTTGATCGCGCTGTTGATTCCGACCACCTGGCCGGCGAGGTCGATCAGGGCGCCGCCCGAGTTACCCGGGTTGATCGCGGCGTCCGTCTGAACTGCTGGGAAAACCGTCGTACTGTCCTGCTGCTCGTCGCCCGACGTCACCGGGCGGTTCAGGGCGGAGACGATGCCGCTGGTCACGGTCGCCTCCAGGCCGAACGGCGAGCCGATCGCGACCACGCCCTGTCCGACCGCGAGCTTGCCGCTGCTGCCGAGGGTGGCCGGGGTCAGATCGGTCGCGTCCGCCTTGATCACGGCGAGGTCGGTGAGCGGGTCGGTGCCCTTGATGGTGGCCGGCACTGTCCGGCCGTCGTTCAGGATCACCGAGATCTTGGCGCCGCTGCCGGCGCCCGCGACCACGTGGTTGTTGGTGACGATCAGGCCGTCCTTGCTGATCACGATGCCCGAGCCGGTGCCCGCACCCTGCGACGTCGCGACCGCGATCTTCACCGTGCTCGGCAGCACCTTCGCGGCGGCGGCCTGCACCGAGCCGTCCGGCGCCGAGGCGGGCGCGGCCTGGTTGCCGTTCAGCGGGGCCGTCACCGACGGGCTGTTGCTCCCGGAGTCGTTCGTCGCCGAGTAGACAGCCGCTCCGCCCACACCGCCGGCCGTGCCGACCAGCAGGGCCGTGGCGGCCACCAGAGCCAGGCCGACGCGCTTGGGCTTGGCCGGCGCGGCGGCGGCTGCCTGCGGCTGCTGACCGAAGGGCCAGTTCGGGCCCGGAGACGCCCCCTGATGCGGCCCCGGAGCCCCGAACTGTGGGTAAGCACCCCCGCCCGGGTGCTGCCCCGGCCGCGGCTGCCCGCCGGCCGGTGCGAAGTGCTGCTGCTGGTGCTGGCCGTAGCCACCCAGCGGAAGCTGCTGCGTCCGGTCGGGCTGCTGCGGGTTCTGGCCCGGCTGGTTCTGCGGCTGCTGCGGCTGGTTCTCGGTCATGACGAGTACTTTGTCGGCTGGACCTGAGAGGGCCCTGAATATCCCGTCAGAGCTACCGAAGAACTCTATGAAGATCCCCTGAAGGTCCTGTCAGCCCGTCTTCAGATTCGTTGCCGTACGGCGATTCGCGCGCTGGAACTCAGCGGGTCTGGGTCGCGGCGTGGGGCAGCCACAGGGTGAACTGGGCGCCGGCGCCGGGTGCGTTGCGGGCGTAGATCATGCCGCCGTGCTGCTCGGCCGCGTGCTTCACGATCGCCAGACCCAGCCCGGAACCGGGCCGGCTGCGCGCCTCGCTGGAACGGTAGAACCGCTCGAAAACATGCGGCAGGTCCGAGTCGGCGATCCCCGGCCCGGAGTCCGTCACCGTCAACACGCCGTCCAGCAGTCGCACCGTGACACGGCCGACCGGCTGACCGTCGGCCCGCGCGGGCGTGCCCTCCGGGATGCTGTACTTCGCCGCGTTGTCGAGCAGGTTCGTCACCGCCCGGCCGAGCAGTCGCTCGTCGCCCCACACCGGGAACGGAGCGAGCTGGACGTCCCACTCCAGTCCCGGCGCGCGGCGCCGTACCTTGATCACCGCGTCCTCGACCACGTTCGAGAGCTCGATCAACTCGGCGTTGCGCACCTGCGGGGTGTCGCGGGCGAGCTCGGTCAGATCACCGATCAACGTGGTCAGCTCGTCCATCTGAGCACGTACGTCGTCCAGCAGTTGCTGCCGGTCCTCCGGCCGGAGGCCGCCCCGCTTGTCCGCCTGGGCGAGCAGGTCGAGGTTGGTGCGGATGCTGGTGAGCGGCGTACGCAACTCGTGCCCGGCGTCCCCGACCAGCCGTCGCTGCCGGTCCTGCGACCTGGCCAGCGCCGCGAGCATCGCGTTGAACGCCTGCGCCAACCGCGAGATCTCGTCCGACCCGCTCACCGGGATCGGCTGCAGATCCTCCGTCCGCGCCACATGCTCCGCGGCCCCGGTCAACCGCGCCAGCGGCCGCAGCCCGGACGCGGCCACGGTATTACCGGCGATCGCCGCACCGATCACACCAAGCAACCCCACCGCCCACAACACAATCCCGAGGTTGTGCAGAGTGCGATCGATCGGTGCGAGGGATTGCGCAACCACCAGAGCTGCCGGTTGCAGTTCCTCGGGCGAGGTGCACGGACTGTCGACCGGCGCGCAAAAGGGCTTGGTCGGGACCGCGACGACTCGGAAGTGCGGTCCATTGCGCACGCCGACCGTCCGGATGCTGGATTCCTCCTGCCCCTGGGCAACGGCGAGTTCGAGGTCGCCCATCGGCGGCATCAGGCTGTCGGTCGCCCCGAAGCTCTGTCCGTCCGAGGTGAGCACTCCTAGCTGGATGTCGCTCAGGCCGAGCGCGTCCGAGGGGATTCGCTCCAGATTGCGGGGGTCGGTGAGCACGCCTTTGTTCGCGGCCTGAGTCGCACGGTCGGTCAGGCTCTCGTCCAGGTTGCGGTACATCTGCTGCCGAACGGTCAGGTACGCCGCGACACTGACGAAAGCTACCGCCAGGCCGACCGCGACGGCCGCGAGCAACGTGACGCGGGCGTGCAGACTGAGCTGGTGGAGTTTCTGCTGGGCCCAGTCCTGGGTGCGCGCCGCGGTCGCGGTGACGCGATTTCCATTGCCGTTGGCAACAGGTGAAGTCGTCGAGCCGGCCTCCCCGGTCGGTCGCTGCGGGGTGGTGCCTCCTGTCCCCGCCTGGTTCGGGTGGTCGGCGTAGGACGGGAAGTCGGGGTCGGACGAACTCACGGTGGGGTATCTCTCAGGACGTAGCCGATGCCGCGGACGGTGTGGATCAGCCGCGGCAGGTCGTTCACCTCGGTCTTGCGGCGCAGGTAGCCGATGTAGACCTCGAGTGAGTTGGCGGTGGTCGGGAAGTCGTAACCCCAGACGGCGTCCAGGATCACCGCGCGTTCGAGCACCCGGCGCGGATTGCGGATCAGCAGCTCGAGCAGGGAGAACTCGGTCCGGGTGAGCGGGATCGGGGTGTCACCGCGGTGCACCTCGTGGGCGTCCACGTCGACGACGAGGTCGGCGTACTGGAGCACCTCGCCGCGCTGGCCGCCCTCGCCGGGCCCGCTGCTGCGGCGGAGCAGGGCGCGCAACCGGGCCAGCAGCTCCTCCAGCGCGAACGGCTTGGTCAGGTAGTCGTCGCCGCCGGCGTCCAGGCCGTCCACCCGGTCTGCCACCGCGTCCCGCGCGGTCAGCACCAGGATCGGCACGTTGTTGCCCGCGGCCCGCAGGGCCTTGGTGGTCTCCAGCCCGTCCAGCCGCGGCATCATCACGTCCATCACCACGACGTCCGGCTCGACGTTGCCGATCACCGCGAGTGCTTCGGCGCCGTCGGAGGCGGTCACGACCTCGAAGTCGTTGAACTCCAGCGAACGGCGCAGCGAGTCGCGGACCGCCCGGTCGTCGTCCACCACCAGTACGCGCATTCTCGTTCCCCGCTCCGCTCGACGTGGCGTCACCGCTCGAATCGCGGCCCGCTCGAAAAGTTCCGTTCATCGTGAGATTAGGCCGTCTGCTTGAGAATCGCCTGAGAACTCCCCGAACACCTCGTGCGCGCCTTAGGTTTGCGCACGTGGACATCCTCGAATTCAGCCCTGAGCCGAACGAGTACACCTGGACCTTCGGCGGAGCTGCTCCGGTCCGGCGGGTCAAGCCCGGCACGGCCCTGCGACTGTGGACCGAGGACGCATTCTGCGGCACCCTGCGCAGTACGACGGACCTGGCCAGCGCATCGCTGACGATGCCGTTCGTCAACCCGCAGACCGGCCCGTTCTACGTCGAGGGAGCCGAGCCGGGCGACACCCTGGTGCTGCATTTCGTCGAGCTCACCCCCGCCCGGAGCTGGGGCGCGTCCGCGACCATCCCGTTCTTCGGCGGCCTGACCAGCACCGACCGGACCGCAACGCTGCAGGATCCGCTGCCGGAGCGGACCTGGATCTACGAGGTGGACACCGACAAGCAGACCGTCGGGTTCCAGGCGCAGGGCAGCGACCTGGAGATCGCGCTGCCGATCGAGCCGATGCTGGGCACGGTCGGTCTCGCCCCGGCCGCCGGTGAGGTGCGTTCGTCGCTGGTGCCGGACACGTTCGGTGGCAACATGGACACGCCTGAGATGCGGGCCGGCGCGACCTGCTTCCTCAATGTGAACGTCGAAGGTGCGCTGTTCTCGGTCGGCGACGGCCACTACCGCCAGGGCGAGGGCGAATCCTGCGGGACCGCGGTCGAGGGCGCGATGAACGTCGTACTGATCGTCGAGCTGCTGAAGACGCCCGGACCGGCCTGGCCGCGGATCGAGAACGACGACCATCTGGCGGTGGTCGGGTCGAGCCGGCCGCTCGAGGACGCGTGGCGGGCCGGGCAGGTGGACATGGTCGGCTGGCTCGGCTCGCTCTACGGGCTCGACAAGCTGGACGCGTACCAACTGCTCAGCCAGGTCAGCGAGGTGCCGCTGGCCAACGTGGTCGACGCCAACTACAGCGTGGTCACCAAGGTCCCGAAGCGCCTGCTACCGGCGGCTGACGTCTACAGCGGCATCCACCGGCACCTCCGCGGCCTTGCGGCGACGCTCTGACCTGCTCACCGCAACGCCCACGAGGCACAGCGCTCCACCGACGAGCGCAAGACCGGCAGGAGTCTCTCCGAGGAACACCCACGCGAGCAGGATCGCGACCATCGGCACCAGGTACGTCGTCGCGCCCATCCGACCCGCAGTCGTCCGGGACAACGCGTACGCCCACGTCGTGAAGCCGAGCGCCGTCGGGAACGCACCGAGGTAGAACACCCACCAAAGCGTTGCAGGACGAGCCGCCCCGATCTCGTGGATCAGACCGGGTGTGTAGGGCAGGCAGACGACCGTACCGATCACGCAGGCAAGCCAGGTGACCTGTGCAGCGGGCAGTCGGCTCAGCAGCGGCTTCTGCGTGACCACACCGACCGCATAGGACACGGCAGCCGTCACGCACAGGATCACACCCCAGGTCTCGGCCTGACCGGTGGATGTCGACAGACCGATCAACAGCACGCCGCCGAACGCGACGAAGCTGCCGATGAGCACCCGGCGCGGGAAACCTTCGCCCAGTGTCAGTCCGGCGAGCAGTGCGACCAGCAGTGGGGCGATGTGCACGAGCATGGCCGCCGTACCTGCGTCGAGGCGCCGCTCGGCCGCGTTGAGCGCGACGTTGTAGACGCCGAACCAGAGCAAGCCGCAGGCCAGCAGCAGGGGCCAGTCCCGTCGCTGCGGCATCCGGAACCGCTCTCGCTTGACCAGCAGCAGCAAACCCAGCAGGACGCTGCCGACCAGCAGCCGGGCGAGGGACAGCGGGCCGGCCGACAGCTCGGTCCCGAGGTGCCGGATCGCCACGAAGGCCGAGGCCCAGAGGACGACGGTCACGCCGGCGGCGACGAGTGCGGTGGGTTTCATGACGACAACGGTAGAAAGCCGCAGCTTGAGCTACCATGTCGAAACGGAGCCTAGGAGGTCGAATTGCTTACCGAAACGAAAAGCACATTGCTGGATGAGCTGAACGTCCGGATTCTCGAGGAGCTCACCGCCGACCCCCGGCTGCGGACCACCGAGCTGGCCCGCCGGCTGGGTGTCTCCACGCCGACCGTCCGCGAGCGGGTCACCCGGCTGGAGGAGTCCGGGGTGATCCGCGGCTACCGGCTCGACATCGATCCCGCCGCGCTCGGCCGGCCGGTCGCCGCGTGGGTCCGGCTGCAGCCGGGGCCCGGTCAGGTGCCCCGGATCGCCGAGATGGCCCGGAGTACGCCGGAAGTCGTCGAGTGTCACCGCATCTCCGGCGAGGACTGCTTCCTGATGCGGGTCCAGGTCCCGGCGATCGACAAGCTCGAGGACCTGCTCGACCGCTTCGCGCCGTACGGCCGGACCAACAGCTCCTTCGTCGTCTCCACGCCGGTCCCACCCCGCTCGGTACCGCTCACCTGACTTTGTCCGAAGGGTGGGCCCCAACCAGTCCTGAGAGTGGTCTGCATCACTAGTCTGGTGGCGACTTCAGCGACGCTCGGAAGGACCCTGACCCATGGCTGCCGACAAGTCTGTCCGCAGAGTTGCCCTGCTCACCGCCGGCGGGCTCGCGCCCTGCCTGTCGTCCGCCGTCGGCGGGCTGATCGAGCGCTACACCGAGGTGGCGCCCGACGTGGAGATCATCGCCTACCTGAACGGGTACCACGGCCTGCTCAGCGGCCGCCATCTCGAGGTGACCGCCGAGGTGCGGGAGAAGGCCGCACTGCTGCACAAGTTCGGCGGCAGCCCGATCGGGAACAGCCGGGTGAAGCTGACCAACACCGCCGACCTGGTCAAGCGCGGCCTGATCCAGGACGGGCAGAACGCGCTGCAGGTCGCGGCCGAGCGACTGGTCGCCGACGGGGTCGACGTCCTGCACACGATCGGCGGCGACGACACGAACACGACCGCCGCTGATCTGGCCGCGTACCTGCACGAGCACGACTACGACCTGACCGTCGTCGGTCTGCCGAAGACGATCGACAACGACGTGATCCCGATCCGGCAGAGCCTGGGTGCCTGGACCGCGGCCGAGCAGGGCGCGCTGTACGCCCGCAACATCGTCGCCGAGCACTCCTCGAACCCCCGGATGCTGATCGTCCATGAGGTGATGGGGCGCAACTGCGGTTGGTTGACCGCGGCAACGGCTCAGGAGTACCAGCAGTGGGTCGACGGGCAGGAGTGGAACCCGGGCATCGGCCTGACCAAGGCCGGCTGGGACGTGCACGCGGTGTACGTGCCGGAGGCAACGATCGACCTGGACGCCGAGGCGGACCGGCTGCGCGCGGTGATGGACGAGACCGACTGCGTCAACATCTTCCTGTCCGAGGGTGCCGGGGTGGAGTCGATCGTCGCCGAGTTGGAGGCCCGCGGCGAGGAGGTCGGCCGGGACCCGTTCGGTCACGTGAAGCTGGACACCATCAACCCGGGGGCCTGGTTCGCCAAGCAGTTCGCCGAGCGGATCGGCGCGGAGAAGACGATGGTGCAGAAGAGCGGCTACTTCAGCCGCTCGGCCGCGTCCAACGACCGCGACCTCGCCCTGATCAAGGAGTGCACCGACTACGCGGTCGACGCCGCGCTGCGCGGCGAGAGCGGTGTGGTCGGCCACGACGAGGAGCGCGGCGACGAGCTGCGCGCGATCGAGTTCCCGCGGATCGCCGGCGGCAAGGAGTTCGACCCCGGCGTCGAATGGTTCGTCGGCTTGAAGGCCGGGATCGGTCAGGGCTGAGTCACGGGCGAAGGCGGTCGACCCACTCGTCGGCCGCCTTCTCGATCTGGTCGAGGACGTCGTCGAAGCCTTCGTCCTCGCCGTAGTACGGGTCCGGTACGTCGACAGCGTCGAACAACTGCACCGCCCCGCCCCGGCCCGTCAGCTCGGACACGTGGCCGGAGTCCATCGCCAGGACGAGATCCCGCTCGGCGAACCAATCGGCCCGGAACTGTTGCGCCCGGTGTGCGCTGCCGTCGTACCCACGCCGGCGCAACGCCGCCGCGGCCCGCGGATCCATCGGGTCGCCCACATGCCACCCGCCCGTCCCCGAGCTGGTCACGACCACGTCGTCGATCCCGGCCTCGGCCAGCTTCGCGCGCAGCACCACCTCACCGATCGGCGACCGGCAGATGTTCCCCGAGCAGACGACCTCGACCCGTCTCACGTCAGCGGATCTCCGCCTTGTCCGGGAGTACGGCGTTCAGGAGCATGCCGACGACCGTGATCACCAGCGACCCGAGCAGTGCGGCCGGCCAGAAGTCGTCCACGTGGAACTGGACGTCCAGCTTCCCGGTGATCCACGAGGTGAGCAGCAGCATCAGGGCGTTGATGACGAAGATCAGCAATCCGAGCGTCAGGATGATGAACGGCAGCGACAGCAGCTTGACGATCGGCTTCACCACTGCGTTCACCAGGCCGAAGATCGCCGCCACGATCAGCAGTGTGAGGACCCGCCGGCCGGTGGTCGCGCCCGTGATGGTGATCCCGCTGATGAGCCAGGCCGCGACCGCCAGCGCGACGGCGTTGGCGAGCAGCTTGATGATCAAGTTCTTCATGCCGTCGATCCTCCCACCCCGCCGGTAGCGCCAAGCCTCAGTACGCGCCCTGATCGAACCCTGAGTCTTGACACGCTAATGACCAAGTGATCTGATCATTTTCATTCGTGAGGTGAATGATTGCCGGAGGGACGCCCGTGAGAGCCAACAAGTCACAGCCAGTCACACGACGACTCTGGGTCGCTGCGACGGCGCTCGCCCTGGTCGCCACCGGCGTCCCAGCCGCCCAGGCGGCCGAGCCTGACGCGGCAGCGGCCGAGTGCGACGCCGTACGGACCAACTGGACCGCTCAGGCGCAGCCACAGGCCGACCCGGAGTCCCTGCTCAACGCCTACAGCAACACCGGCAAGGGCTGGACCGGCGGTGACAGCACCTACTCGGTCAAGCTCTCCGGCGGCCGGACGGTCTGGATCTTCTCCGACACATTCCTCGGCCCGGTGAACCCGGACGGCAGCCGTCCGACCACCACGCCGTTCATCAACAACTCCTTCGTCGTCCAGCGCGGCAACTCGGTGAAGACCGTCACCGGAGGTACGCCGGCCAACCCGACCGCACTCGTCCCGCCGCCGGCCAACGGCTGGTACTGGTTCGGTGCGGCGCAGACCAGCAACGCGGGTCGCAACCTCGATGTGGTCACGCTGCGGTTCGAGAAGACCGGCACGGGTCAGTGGGACTGGCGCTGGGCCAGCAACTACATCGCCCGGTTCGACAGCAAGACGCTGAAGCTGAAGAAGCTGATCCCGATCCCGTCGGCCGCCAACGTGCAGTGGTCCGGGTGGCTGCAGCGCGACGGCGGCTACACCTACATCTACGGCGTCGAGGACCTGGGTGCTTCGAAGTACCAGCACGTGGCTCGGGTCCGCGGCGACGACCTGACCGCGAAGCCGTGGGAGTACTGGACCGGCAGCGGCTGGTCAGCGGACGAGACGGCCTCGGCCCGGGTGCTGGAGGGTGTCGCCAACGAGCACAGCGTGACGCGGTGGCGTGACGGCTATCTGCTGGTCACGCACGACACCACCGAGCTGTTCAGCAAGCGAGTCCTCGGGTACTTCTCCTGCTCGCCGACCGGTCCGTGGGTCAAGCCGGTCGAGCTCTACCAGACGCCGGAGACCGGAGCGGACGGCAGCTACGGCAACGCCAACATCATCACGTACAACTCCCACGACCACCCGGACCGGCGCCGCGGCAACGAGCTCCTGGTCAGCTACAACGTCAACAGCCTCGACGCCAACACCGACCTGTACGCCGACGTGAGCATCTACCGCCCGCGCTTCGTCTCCGTCACCCTGGCGGCAGCTCGATGAGTACGTCGGGTGGCGTCGTACGGCGGAGTCTGCTCGACGACCTCGCCACCTCGATGCTGTCGCTGATCGCCGAACGCAAGCTGGCGGCCGGTGACCAGTTCGAGTCCGTGCGGTCGTTGGCCGACCGGTTCAAGGTCGCCGTACCGACCGTGCGGGAAGCACTCCGGCGGTTGGAGGCCACCGGAGCCGTCGAGCTCAGGCACGGGTCCGGTGTGTACGTCGGTCAGCACATCGGCCGCCTGGTCCTCGCCAACCCGCTGGCACCGACGCCGTCGTCCGATCGCCTGATCGAGCTGCTGCAGGCGCGAGCGCTGATCGAACCGCCGGTCGCCGCCCTGGCCGCGAGGGTTCGCACCGAGGCGGCGCTGGAACGGATGGACCGTGACCTCGCCGCCGCGGCCGAGCTGATCGCCTCCGGCGACCACGCCCAGCTGGCCGAGGTCAACATGGACTTCCACCGGTCCCTCGCGCAGGCGTCCGGGAACGCGACGCTGGCCGAGGTGGTCGAGTCCGTCACCGTCGTCAACGTCCGCGAACAGCTGGAGATCCTGCACATCCACGGCGACCGGCAGACCGACCTGGACGAGCACCGGGCCATCTACGCGGCGGTGCTGGCCGGCGACTCCGAGCTGGCCGAACGCCTCACCCACGAACACCTCGACGGAGTCCTTGCCGTCATCAACAACCGACTTCAGCACCCCTGAAGCTGAGAGGACGCACCATGCAACGCATCACCAACCGGAAAGCACTGACCGCCCTGGCGGTGGCCGGTGCGCTCGTGCTGTCCGCCTGCGGGGGCGGTGGCGGTGGCGGTTCGGAGGCCGCCAAGGGCGAGGACAAGCCGGTCGACTCGCTGAAGTTCTACAACGACAAGGGCGGCTGGAAGGATGCCTTCGTCCAGGTCGGCGCGGCCAGCAAGAAGGACATCGGGGTCGGGATGGAGCCGGTCGGGTACTCCGACTCCAACACCTACACCGCGTTCATCCGGTCGTCGTTCCGGACCAAGGAGAAGGCCGACCTGTTCAGCTGGCACACCGGCAAGGAGCTGGAGGACCTGGTCGACCAGAAGCTGGTCGCCGAGACCACCGACCAGTGGACCAAGGCGGTTGCTGACGGCAACGTGCCGGAGCAGCTCAAGCAGTACTTCACCTTCGACGGCAAGCAGTACTGCGTGCCGCTGAACGCCGGCTACTGGGTGATGTACTACAACAAGGCCGTCTTCAAGAAGGCCGGGATCACCCAGACCCCGAAGACCTGGCCGGAGCTGCTCGCGGTCGCCGACAAGGTCAAGGCGGCCGGCGTGAAGCCGTTCTACCAGACCAACATCCTGTTCAGCTTCGTCTGGTTCGAGACCCTGCTGGCCGGCAAGGACCCCGACCTGTACGACGCCCTCGCGGCCGGCAAGGCGAAGTACACCGACCCCGGCGTGGTCGAGGTGATGAACGAGTGGAAGAAGATGATCGAGGCCGGCTACTTCAGCGACCCGGGCTCGAAGACCGAGCCGCAGGCGCAGCTGAAGAACGGTGACGTCGGGATGATCAACTTCGGCACCTGGTTCAGCGGCAACCTGAACTCGCTGAAGATGAAGGCCGGCACCGACTACGACTTCTTCGTCATCCCGAACGTGAACGCCGACCTGCCGAAGACGTCGATGATCTTCGAGACCGGCCCGGTGTGCTCGGCGGCTCAGAGCGAGCACACCTCCACGGTGAAGAAGTGGACCGAGTGGTGGGTCACCCCGCAGGCGCAGACCGCCTGGGCCAACTCCCGCGGCGACCTGTCCTTCAACCCCAAGGCCGAGGTCAAGGACCCGAGCCTGGCGTCGCTGAACAAGGACGTCGGCGGTGACGGCTACCGGCTGATCAACCGCTGGTTCGAGGCGACGCCGGTACCGGTCGCGAACAAGGCGCTCGAGGTGTTCGGTGCGTTCGTGACCAAGCCGGGTGACCCGATGCCGGGCCTGCAGAAGATCCAGGCCGAGGCGGACGCGTACTGGGCCAAGCAGAAGTGAGTTCCTCCACTCTGCAGCGACCGGCGCCTGTGAAGCAGGCGCCGGTCCGCCGGCGTCCGTTGCGGCACGGCGGCCGGTCGGCCCCGCTGTTCGGGCTGCCGGCCGCGGCCGTGGTCGCGCTGCTGCTCTACCTGCCGTTCCTGTGGACGACGTACGTCAGCTTCACCGACTACGACGGCCTCGCGTCGCCGGTGTGGTCCGGGCTGGCCAACTACAAGGCGATGTTCAGCGACCCGGACCTGGTGGGGGCGCTCGTCAACACGCTGCTGTGGGTCGTCGGCATGGTGACGCTCCCGGTGGTGCTCGGGCTGCTGGTCGCCGTACTGACCTATGGGCACAAGTGGGGCACATGGCTGCGGTTGCCGTTCCTGTTGCCGTACGCGATCTCCGGTGTGGCCGTCGGTGTCATCTGGGGATTCGTGCTGCAGCCGGACGGCGCGCTCGGTCAGGCGCTCGGGTTCTTCGGGCTGCCCGGTGAGCACACCGGCTGGCTGCAGGCCGGTCCGGGCAACACGCTGATGATGATCGTGGCGGTGACCTGGCAGGCGGCCGGTGTGAACGCACTGCTGTTCGTGGTCGGGTTGCAGTCCATCCCGGCCGAGCCGCTCGAGGCTGCCCGGCTGGACGGCGCGGAGGGCTTCAAGCTGTTCCTCCACCACCTCTGGCCGCAGCTCCGGCCGATCACCACCGTCGTGATCGGGCTCTCGATCGTCGGCAGCCTCAAGACGTTCGACGTGGTCTGGGTGATGACGCAGGGCGGTCCCGGTACGTCGTCGGAGACGCTCGCGCTCTCGATGTACAAGGAGACCTTCGTGCTGAACGACTACGGCCAGGGCTCCGCGATCGCGTTGTTCCTGAGTCTGGTCACCTTTGCCGCGTCGATCCTGTACCTGCGATACCAACTGGGGGAGTCGCGTGAGCAAGGTTAAGACCGCGTTCCTCGTCGTCCTGGGGCTGATCTGGCTCGCGCCGATCTACCTGCTGATCGTGAACGCGTCCAAGTCCGTCGACGGGTACGACGCCGCGACGGTGTGGAAGCCGGCCGGGTTCTCGCTGTTCGCCAACTTCGCGGAGGCGTGGGACAAGGCCGCGCTCGGCGACACCCTGATCGCGACGACGCTGTACAGCGTCGTCTCGCCGGTGCTCGCCGTGCTGATCGGCGCCGCGGCCGGGTACGCGATCGTGGTGCTGCGGCTGCGGTACGGCTTCCTGTGGTTCATCTTCATCTTCGGCGGCACGATCTTCCCGCTGCAGATGGTGCTGATGCCGCTGTTCTCCGGGTACGCCGACTCCGGCCTCTACGACACCCGGACCGGCATGATCATCGTCTACACCGCGATCAGCGTGCCGTTCTCGGCCTTCGTGATGCGCAACTTCTTCACCGGGATCGCGCGCAGCGTCTTCGAGGCGGCGATCGTCGACGGCGGCGGCATGTTCCGGATCTTCCGCAGCATCTACCTGCCGATGGCCGGATCGGCGCTGGCCGCGATCTTCATCCTGCAGGCCACCTTCGTCTGGAACGACCTGCTGCTGGGCCTGACGCTGAGCCAGTCCGAGTCGGTCCGCCCGATCATGCCGGCCCTCACCGGTCTCCAGAGCACGTACGGCGGCGCCGCGCTGCCCACCGTCCTGGCGGGCGGCCTGCTCGTCTCGCTGCCGACGGTGATCCTGTTCCTGGCCGCACAACGCTTCTTCTCCCGGGGCCTCGCCCTCGGTCAGTTCTGAAAGGACTTCTATGAGTCGGACAGTCGTGGTCACCGGTGGTGCCGCCGGGATCGGACGCGGCGCGGTGGAACGCTTTGTCGCCGAAGGCGACAACGTCGTGGCGCTGGACCGGGATGCGGATGCCCTCGCTTCCCTGCACGACGAGTTGGGTGTTCGCGGTATCGCCGTCGACGTCGGTGACCGTGCTGCCTTGGCAGGAGCTGCGGAGCAGCTCGACAGCGTGGACGTGCTGGTCTGTGCGGCCGGAGTGCAGCGGTACGGCACGGTGGTGGACACTCCGCCGGAGGTCTACGACGAGGTGATGGCGGTCAACGTCGGCGGCGTGTTCTTCGCGTGCCAGGCGTTCGTGCCGAAGCTCCCGCGGGGCGGGAGTGTCGTGGTGGTCGCGTCCGTACAGGCGTATGCGGCTCAGAAGAGTGTGGCGGCGTACTCGATGGGGAAGGGCGCGCTGCTGGCCCTCGTCCGGGCGATGGCGGTGGATCACGCTCCGGAGGGGATCCGGGTCAACGCGGTCTGCCCGGGCTCGGTGGACACGCCGATGCTGCGGACGTCGGCCGCCCAGTTCGGTGGTGGACGGTCGACCGACGAAGTGGTCGCGGAGTGGGGCCGGTCGCATCCGCTCGGCCGGGTCGCGACTCCGGGAGAAGTTGCCGAGGTCATCCATTTCCTGGCGTCTCCGGCCGCGGCGTTCGTGACCGGGGCGGACGTGAAGGTCGATGGTGGGCTGACCGCCGGGTTGGCCGTCGTACTGCCGGAGGATCAGAAGTGAAGCCAGACCGGGGCGGTGGGGTGGGGAAAGTAATGAAAATCGTCGATGTCCGGGCCACGACCGTCACGATGCCGCTCGAGGCGCCGCTGCGGCACAGCAACGGTGCGCACTGGGGCCGGTTCGTGCGCACGGTGATCGAGATCGAGGCCGACAACGGGCTGATCGGACTGGGGGAGATGGGCGGTGGCGGCCAGAGCGCCGAGGACGCGGTCACCGGACTGAAGCAGTATCTGGTCGGTCATGACCCCGCCCGCACCGAGGCCCTGCGCTGGATGCTCGCCAATCCGACCGCGAGTCTCTACAACAACCGCACACAGCTTCTCGCGGCGGTCGAGTTCGCTTGTCTCGACCTGCAGGGCAAGCACCTCGGCGTACCCGTGCACGAGTTGCTCGGCGGCAAGGTCCGGTCCCGGGTGCCGTTCGCGAGCTACCTGTTCTTCCGGCATCCGGCCGAGGACGGGACGGGCGAGATCCGGACGGCCGAGCAGTTGGTGAAGCACGCGCGGGCGCTCGTCGACGAGCACGGCTTCAGCGTGCACAAGCTGAAGGGCGGCGTCTTCCCGCCGGACTACGAGC
The DNA here is from genome assembly GCA_963748245.1 of uncultured Actinomycetota bacterium. Taxonomy (GTDB): domain Bacteria; phylum Actinomycetota; class Actinomycetes; order Propionibacteriales; family Kribbellaceae; genus Kribbella. The sequence continues at coordinate 1,140,696 of CAVVIA010000002.1, forward strand.
GCGAGTGTTTCCGCGCGCTGGCCGAGGCGTTCCCCGGGCACCGGGTCCGGTTCGATCCGAACGGCGCCTTCGGCGTCGAGGAGGCGATCCGGTTCGCGCGCGGCATCGAGGACCTCGACAACGACTACCTCGAGGACCCGACCTGGGGCCTGAACGGGATGCGCCGGGTCCGGGAGAAGACCTCGATCCCGCTCGCCACCAACACCGTGGTGGTGAACTTCGAACAGCTCGCCGCGAACGTCCGCGACCCCGCCGTCGACGTGATCCTGCTCGACACCACCTTCTGGGGCGGTATCCGGCCGTGTATCAAGGCCGCCGGCGTCTGCGAGACCTTCCAGCTCGGTGTCGCCGTGCACTCGTCCGGCGAGCTCGGCATCCAGCTGGCGACGATGCTGCACCTCGGTGCCGTCGTACCGAACCTGTCCTTCGCCGCCGACGCGCACTACCACCACCTGCGCGACGACATCATTGCCGGCGGCAAGATTCCGTACGACGGCGGTGCGATCGCCGTACCGGACGGGCCCGGGCTCGGTGTCGAGCTGGACCGCGACAAACTCGCCGAGTACGCCGAACTCTTCCGCGAACTCGGCCCCTATCCGTACGACCGGGACCCGGCCAGGCCGGACTGGTACCCCCTGCTGCCGAACACCGATTGGGCCGACCCTGTGCCTTTGGCCGCGCCTCCGGCACGGCGTGTCATGGGGCCTTGACTCCCGGCCTTCCCTCGTCCTTCCAGTCGCTTCGCTCCCTCCACTCCTCAGTCCAGGCCGGGAGGCCCCATGACTATGACCATCCCTCGCAGCGCCGATCTGGCCAGCGACGTCCTGACCCACACGTACGACGACATGTTCAACCCGCCCGGGTTGACCAACTTCCTGGGCACCGCGCAGGTCGACCTGGACGTGTTCGCGATCCGTTCGGTGAACTTCCCGCCGTACTCGCACGGCGACTGCATCACTGGTCAGCTGTACGTCGACGGACGGCTGGCCCGCTCGTACGGCGGCACGGTCGAGGTCGTCTGGCGGCCCGACTGTGTGGTCCGGTCGACCACGGTCGACGGGCTCCATCTGCGGACGACCACCGCGTGCGCACCTGGTCGCCCGGCGGTCGTTGTACAACTCGACGTGGAAGGCGCACCTGGACGGACCGTCCGCCTCGGCCTCGCGCTTGCCAGCACGGCGACCAAGTCGGGGAGTGGCTGGTTGAGGCCGGAGCCACCGTCGGAGCCGAACACACTGATCGCGGCCGACGGCCGTGTCGTCGGGACAGGGGAGTCCGGGTCCGCGGTGAGCTTGCAGGGTCTCGACGTACCGGCCTCTGTCGACCGGTCGATGCTTGAGGCAACCGTTGTGCTGGATGCCTCGGGTCGCGCGCGGGTCGGGTATGTGCACGTGCTGGCTGGGGATCTGGCTGAGGCGACGGAGCACTTCGACGCGTGTGTGGCCGACGTACCGGCTGTGTTTGCTGCAGCCGAGGAGGGGTGGGACAAGGCGCTGGCGGATGCGTTCGATCCTTCGGGTGACGGCTTCAGCGGGTCGCTGCCGATTCTGGAGACGTCGAACGAGGCGTTGCGGAAGCTCTACTGGTGGGGCGTCCTGGGAGTGATCTGGTTCCGGCGGGACAACCCGGCCAGTGTGCTGGGGCGGACCTACGACACCTTGATGCCGCGGTACTGGCAGACCACGACCTTCATCTGGGACTACAGCCTGTCCTCGTTGACGCATGCGCTGCTCGACCCGGAGCCGATGCGCAAGCACATCGAGCACTGGGTCGGCCTCGATACCCACAAGCACTTCGGAACCGAGTGGCTGACAGGTGGACCGGTCGGCTACTGGTACTCGGTCAATGACTTCGCCATGACGCGGCTGGTGCGCGACTACGTCCGCTTCACCGGCGATGCCGCGTTCCTGGACTCTCCGGTGGGTCAGAAGCCGATGTCGGAGCACGTGCACGACTGGGCGACCGCCTGGCGTGGGCTGCGTGGTGAGCATGCGCTGGCGGACTACGGCGGTATCGACAACCTGATGGAGTGCGTGAGCAGCTACGTGCACGAGGTGGCCAGCTTCAACGCAGCCAACGTGTGGTGCATGCGGGTCGCAGCCGAGGTCGCCTCGCGATCGGGCGACGACGACCGGGCCGCACTGTTGCTGAAAGAGGCTGACGAGCAGGCGGGTCACGTCAACGAGCTCTACGTCGAGGGCGAAGGCTTCTGGCACGCACGGCAGCCGGACGGCTCACTCGTCCCGGTGCGGCACTGCTACGACTTCAACATCGTGGGTACGACGTTCGCGTCCGACCTCTCCGCGGAGCAGCGCACCGAGATGGTCTCGTTCTTCCAGCGGGAGCTGCAGACACCGACCTGGATGCGGGCGCTCTCGCCGTACGACGCGGATGCTGCCTTCAGCCTGCGTCCGGACCACCAGTGGAACGGTGCCTACCCGGCCTGGCCGGCGGATGCCGGGCGAGCGTTGTTCGCGCTCGGGCGGGGCGACGTCGTACTGGACTGGTTGCCTGGGCTCGCGCGCTCGGCCAACCAGGGGCCGTGCGGTCAGGCGCACTTCGTCGAGGAGGCGGTGCCTGCGATGGCCGGCGGTGCGCGGAAGTCGCCGCCGCAGTTCCCTTACCTGATCGACTGGTCCTGCTCGTCGTCCGGCTCCTGGGTCAGCCTGATCCTGGAGGGCGTCTTCGGTGTCGAGGTCGCCTTGGACGGCACGGTGGTGGCCGACCCGCAGGTGCGTGGACTGGACCCCGACGCCCGCCTGACCGGTCTCCGGGTCGGCTCGCGCGTGTACGACGTCACCGCCGAAGGAGTCGTCACCCGGGAGGAGTAGCGATCGCCTCGAGCAGCGACTCTTCGGCGCCGGCGAGGTGGTGGCGGAGTTCTTCGACGCATTCGTCCAGCTCGCCGCGTTCCAGCAGGCGGACCAGCTTGCGGTGGGACGCGACCTGCTGGCGGGCGTCCTGGCGCAGCGCGTCCACGCGCGCCAGCGCCAGCCGCGCCTCACCGGTGATCGAGTCGGCGGTCGCGATCAGTCGCTCGCTGCCGGTCAGGGCGACCAGGCTCCGATGGATGGCGAGGTGGGTCTCGGTCATCGCCTCGGGGTCGGCGCCGTCCTTCGCGGTCGCGGCGAACGTCCGCATCGCCTCCCGGACCCGCTCCCGCGCGGCCTCGTCGGCGTCGAACCAGGCCCGGATGCCGGCCGACTCCAGCACGAACCGCGCCCGGCAGATGTCCGCCACCGCGTCGGGGTGCAGGATCGCGACACTGACGCCCTTGTTCGGCTCCCGGATCGCGAGGCCTTCGGTGACCAGCATGGTCATCGCCTCGCGGACGGTGCTCCGGGCCACCCCCAGCGCCTCGGCGAGTGGCTGTTCGCGTAACGGCGTACCAGGTTCGAGGTCGCCGGCGAAGAGGGCGGCGCGCAGCGCGTCGACCACCCGGTCCACCGTGGTCGAGCGGTCCACCCGCAGCCGTTCGTACATGGGAGGATTCTCGTCCAGTCAAGGTCCGTTGTCGCGCGCGACCCGGCCTTGACGGCCCACCGGCCGCCCGGCCTGTGGATAACTCCCGACCTGATGACCCGGTGTTCGGGCAGCATTTTCCCAGTGGCCGCCCCTCTCCACGATCCGCCGTGGAGGGCCACTGAGCCAGCGAGGAGCCGATCGTGGGTGACAGCAAAGCTCTGCCGATCCTCGGCGGCGTCCTGCTGGTGCTGTTCCTGCCGCTGCTGATCGTGCTCGCGCTGATCGTCGGCGGCCTGGCCGGTATGGACTCCGCCGCGGCCGGCTGCGTGCCCACCCAGAGCGAGGGCAAGGCCTTCGCCTGGCCGACCGACCGGCACGACATCGACGTCGACTGGTCGGAGGGCGGTGGCCGGGGGCAGAGCCCGCACCGCGGCATCGACTTCGACGTCGACGAGGACAGCCCGGTCTACGCCGCCGAGGACGGCAAGGTCGTCTCCATCGCGGACAACCAGGTCAGGATCCGGCACGACGAAAGTGTGGAGACCCGCTACAAGTACTTCAACGACATCACCGTCCGGGTCGACCAGGAGGTCAAGCGCGGCGACAAGATCGGAACCTCCGGCTCCGGCGACGAGTCGAGCCCGGGTCTTCGCGGCGCTCACCTGCACTTCGAGCTGTGGGTCGAGAAGGACTCAGGCGGAGAACTCGAGGCGGTCGACCCCGATCCTGACGACGACACCTTCGGTGACGCGCCCGAGGACACCGGCAGCGGCTGTTGCAGCACCCTGGTCGGGTCGAACAACCAGCAGAAGGCGTTCAACTACTTCGCCTCGAACGGGTACACCAAGGAACAGGCCGCCGGGATCGTCGGCAACATGATCCACGAGTCCGGCGTCGAGCCGGGCCGGCTGCAGAACACCCCGCCCGGCCACGTCACCAACCCGTCCGACGCGGTCGGGAGCCCGCTCGGCTGGGGGATCGTCCAGTGGACCCCGGCCGGCAAGATGATCAACCCGTCCCGGTCCTCCGGCGTCGACGACGCGGTCATCGGGTCGCTGGAGTACCAGCTGGAGTTCCTCAAGAAGCAGCTGGCCGGCGAGACGGCGATCGCCGAGGGCCACGCCGGCGACATGCTCAAACAGGCCAACACCGCCGAGGACGCCGCGGTCGCCTTCGGCCGGTACTTCGAACGCTTCGCCGGCTCCGACGACCTCAGCAACCCGCGCTACACCCAGCGCAAGACCGCTGCCCGCGAGGTGCTGGCCACCTTCGGCGGCGGCGCACCGGGCGAGGGGGGCGGCGGTGGTTGCGGCGGCGGCACCATCGTCGAGACCGCGCTCCAGCTGGCCTGGGACACCCCCGGGCACGGCCACGATCCCAAGCCGATCAATCCGACGTACGCGCAGGCCGTGAGCGAGCACAACGGCTCCTCCGGCCAGGACGAGCTGACCGACTGCGGTGTGTTCGTGGCGACGGTGATGAGGATGAGCGGTGCCGACCCGGAGTACGCCCCCCGCGGGACGAGTGCTCAGATGGACTACCTGCGCAGTTCAGGGAAGTACGACCTCCTCGACAACCTGAACAACGAGGGCCAGTTGCAGCCGGGAGACATCTTCATCATCGACGGTCACACCTACCTGTACACCGGCAACTACGAAGGCAGTGACGGTCGGACCTACAACGCGGCATCGGCGTCGTGGCACGGCCACGTGCCGGAGGCGACGCGCGTGTACTTCACCGACTATCGCGGTCACTACACGGTGGCCCGGCTCAAGCAATCTGGGAGCTCCGACTGATGGATGAGAACCGGCGGCTGTTCATGCTCAGCGGCACCGTCGTGGTGGTCGCGCTGGTCGTGCTCGGTGGGTACCTGGTGTTCCGCGGCAACCCCGAGCACACGCTCACGGTGAAGTCGATCCCGAACGATCTGACGCTGACCCTGGACGGCCGGCAGGTCCCGGCCAACGGTGAGATCAAGGTCAAGGAAGGCAAGCACACGCTGACCGGTGAGCGGAACGGCTTCCAGAGTTACACCCAGACCGTCCAGGTCACGGAGGACTCGAAGTACAAGATGTTCCTGTTCTCGAACAGCGCCGAGGGCCGTGCCTGGGAGAAGTCGCACCCGGAGGAACAGCTCGAGGCCGAGGGCGAGACCGGCCGCCGCTTCGACGAGCTCAACGCCCGGCTCACGGCGAAGTACCCGATCCTCCAGGAGCTGCCGTACATCGGCCCCGGCTTCACCGTGAACCAGGGCGTCTCCCAGGCCCACCCCGGCGACCCCGAGTTCCTCGCCTTCTACATCAAGGTCACCGACTCCGAGGGCAAGAAGAAGTCCCTCGAGTGGCTGACCGGCCACGGCTACAAGCCGGAGACCCTGGAGCTGATCTACACCACCAAGTAGCCGTCAGGCGGGCAGGATGACCTCGCCGCCCGGGGTGGTGGCGGGGGTGAGGTCGAAGTCCAGCGGGTTGGTGAGGCAGCGGGCGGAGCCGCCGCCCTTGTGGAACTCGGTGAGGTCGAGGACGACGACGCGAAGTCCTAGGCCGGTGAGGATCTCGTGCAGGCGCGGGGAGCAGGCCGGCATGATGATCGTCTCGTTCACCACGATCGAGTTGGCGCTGAACGCGAACGCCTCCTCGTCGGTGAGCACGATCGGGTCCGGCACGATGCCGAACAGCTCCGCCTGACTCGCCGCGTCGAACGCCGCCGGGTAGACCATCGCGTGCGTGCTGTCGACCGGGCAGAACGGCAGGTCGAGGTGGTACATCCCCTCGTGCGTGATCCGCAGCCCGCGGACCCGGATGCCCCAATCGGTCGCCAGGTGCTTCAGCGCCTCGGCCTCGGTGCGCGGCCCGTACCCGACGACCAGGCTGTCGCCGAACACGAACGCGTCCCCGGACTCGAAGTGCGGCCCGACCCCGTCCGACCCGGGCCGGCCGAGAGCGAACCCGTGCCCGGTGAACCAGTCGCCGGCGGTGAGCGACTCCTTGCGCCGCGGCTCGAACCGCATGTGCGACAGCATCGCCCGGCCGTCCGCGGTCGCGAACCCGAGGTTCATCGCGTACACCATGTCCGGTGAGTCCGGCCGCTGCGCGAGCACCTCGACCTCACCGCCGGCATCGACGATCGCCTGCCGCAGCGAGTCCCACTGCTTCAGCGTCAGCTCGGGGTCCGGCTGGTCCTGGGTCGACATGTACGGGTTGATCACGTAGTCGATCCGGAAGTGGTCCGGGCGGACCATCAGATACCGGCGACCCCACTCCAGCGACTGACTCATGAACACCCCTTACCTGACCTTGAGATCTTTTGACAGATCCCCTGATTGTCCGACAATCAGTCAGTGTGCAGCCTGATCGGGTCGCGCGCAACACCGGCTGGTCCGGCCGTGGGGGTAAGGACTAACCTGCGGGCATGACCCCTGACAACGAGGTTCGCTTCCGCGGCTGTCTGGACGATGTGGCGGCTTACAAGCCCGGTCGTCCGCCCGCGCGCACCGACGGCCGGCCGACGTACAAGTTGTCCAGCAACGAGAACCCGTACCCGCCGCTGCCCGGCGTTCTCGCCGCCGCCACCGAGGCCGCCGCGCAGATGAACCGCTACCCGGACATGGGCGCGGTCGACCTGCTCGAGGCGCTGTCGGCGCGCTTCGGCGTACCGGCGAGCGAGCTCGCCGTCGCGACCGGGTCCGTCGCGCTGCTCTACCACCTGCTGCAGGCCTCGTGCACCGAGGGTGACGAGGTCGTCTACGCGTGGCGCTCGTTCGAGGCGTACCCGATCGCGGTCCAGCTCACCGGCGCCACGTCCGTCCAGGTGCCACTGACCGACGACGCACGGCACGACTTCAAGGCGATGGAGGCCGCCCTCACCGAGCGCACCAAGGTCGTGCTCGTGTGTACGCCGAACAACCCGACCGGCCCGGTGGTACGACGTGACGAGCTGCTCGCGTTCCTGGACGTCGTACCGCGGAACGTGCTGGTCGTGATCGACGAGGCCTACCGCGAGTTCATCCGCGAGCCCGACGTCGTCGACGGGATCGACGTCTACCGGGACCGGCCGAACGTCGTCGTCCTGCGGACCTTCTCCAAGGCGTACGGCCTGGCCGGCTTCCGGGTCGGGTACGCCGTCGGCCACGAGCCGGTCGTGGCGGCGATCCGCAAGTGCGCGCTGCCGTTCGGGGTCAGCCATGTCGCGCAGGTCGCCGCGATCGCATCGCTCGCCGCCGAGGAAGAGCTGCTCGAGCGGGTCGACGCCCTGGTGACCGAGCGCACGCGTGTGGTCGACGAACTGCGCGCAGCCGGTTGGGACGTACCGGAGACGCAGGCGAACTTCGTCTGGATGCCGCTCGGCGACGACACGGTCGCCTTCGCCGAGGCGGTGCAGGCGGAAGGTGTGTCGGTCCGCCCGTTCCCGGGTGACGGCGCCCGGGTCACCATCGGCGAGCGTGAGGCGAACGACCTGTTCCTGTCCGTCGCCCGCGCCTGGCGCAAGTGAGTACGGCAGCCAAGTCGCTGGTCTGGATCTCGGGAGCATCCGCCGGGATCGGGGCTGCATTGGCTGCGACGGTGCCGTACGACGATGCACGCGTGATCGACCTGTCGCGAAGCGGCGGTGGGCCGGCCGAACACTTCAAGGCCGACCTGTCCGATCCGGCTGACTGGGCGCGCGTGGAGCAGCACTTCCGCGAGGAGCTGGCCGGGTACGACGGTGAACGGGTGGTGTTCATCCACAACGCCGGCACGATCACGCCGATCGGGCCGGCGGACGGGGTCGACGGCGACTCGTACACCCGCGCCGTACTGCTGAACTCCGCGGCGCCACAGGTCCTCGGGCGAGCCTTCCTCCAGGCAACCGCGGACCTCACCTGCGAGCGCCATCTGGTGATGCTGTCGTCCGGCGCGGCCAAGACTGCGTACGCCGGCTGGTCGTCGTACAACGCGGGAAAGGCGGCTGTCGAGCACTGGGTTCGCACGGTCGGCGCCGAGCAGGAAGAGCGGACCGGTGCGGGATGCCGGGTGATCGCGGTCGCGCCTGGGGTCGTCGACACCGCGATGCAGACCGAGATCCGCGCAACCGACGAGCAGGACTTCCCCGCGGTCGGGCGCTTCCACGAACTCAAGCAGACCGGCGCTCTCAGCACTCCAGCCGACGCTGCCACCGGCATCTGGTCGCTCCTCGACCGCCCCTTGCCCAACGGCTCCTGCGTCGACCTTCGGCAGCTCTAGCCGGGACAGCGAGACGCCCGGCCCGCGCTGGGACGCGGGCCGGGCGTGAGGCGGCGCCGGGAGGAGTGAGGCTTTCTCCCGGCGCCGCAGGTGGTGCTTCCGAATCAGTCACCCCACCGAGGTGGCTCGTTCGGGTCCTGCATCACTGACCAGGGAGGGGTCAGTTGTCCTGCTCGGACTCCAGCTCGCAGGTCTTCAGCGAGTCGATGGAGTTGTTGTCGTTGTCCAGACCCAGGACGCCGCTCAGGTTGGTGATCGGCACGTTGCCGCCGATGCCGGTCGCGGAGACCTCGTTGTGGCACAGCTGCCACGGGCCGACGTTGTTGCGGCTGACCGACACCAGGCCGTCGTCGCCAACGCGGTACCACTTCTTGCCGTGGTTGTTCTGCTCCGAGTCGAGCTCGCAGGTCTTGACCGCGGTGACCGAGTTGTTGTCGTTGCCCCAGCCGACGACGCCGACGACGTCGCTGACCGGCACGTTGCCGCCGATGCCGGTGCCCGAGCCGAAGTTGTGGCAGGCCTGGAACGGGCCGAGGTTGTTGTCGTCAACGGCAACGAGCGAGCCGTCGCCCTTGACCCAGTGCCACTGCTTGCCGCCCTTGTAGCCGCCCTTGCCGGCCAGCGACGCGGCGTCGGCCAGGCCGGTGCCCGCAGCCTTCTTCTGGGTGTCGTCGAGAACGTTCGCGCTCACGACGGTGGCCAGGCCCAGCGTGGCGACGGTCGCCACGGCCGCGGCAGCGGCGATCTTGCGAGTTACCTGCATTATGCCAGGTTTCCTTTCGGGTTTGACGGATTCGTCTTAGTGGTAACGACACCTGGTGGGGCCGGTTACAAACTTTTTCGTCAACTATTTGATCTACGCGGGCGCCCATAGCCGGCGCGTGATGACTTTGCTGACGAGGCAACGAATCCGCCCTGACCAGGCAACTCGGCCCGTAACCGATGTCTGACTTGGTCGTTGAGTCAGCGCGGGTGACGGATGAAACCCGGTGATTCGGAAGATTGTTTTCGGTGGGCTCGGTGGTCGCCGAATTGGCAATACCATGATGAATCGGAATATCGTTGGAACCATTGCCGGAGTTTCGCGCCGTGTTTTTTCGGGGCAGGGCGTCGATCGGCAACAAGGTCCCGCTGCCGCGCGCATCGGCAGCGGTGGGAGACCCGGGTCCTCAGGGGCCCGGGTTCTTCCTTTCCCGGCCCGCTCCGGTCAGACCCGCCGGCGTCGTTCGGCCGACACCACCACGGCCACGCCGAGGATGATGACGGCGCCGCCGAACAGGATCTGCCAGGTCACGTGCTCGTCCAGGATCAGCCACCCGAGCAGTACGGCGACCGCCGGGTTCACGTACGCATAGGTGCTGATCAGCGAGATCGGAGCGTTCGCCAGCAGATAGCTGTACGCCGAGTACGCGAGCAGCGACCCGAACACGATCAGGTATCCCAGTGCGATCCACCCCGACGTGTCGATCCGGTCGAGGTGCAGCTCGCCCGGGCTCTCCCCGCAGTACGCCGATCAGCATCATCGCCGTACCGCCGAAGAGCATCTCGTAGAGCGCCGCCACCAGCGGATCGCGCGGCAGGCCCAGCCGCGGGGAGAACCGCGAGCCGGTCGCCCAGCAGATCGTGCCCACCACGAGGATCGCGACCGACAAGGGCTTCGCGGTCGTGTTGCCGCCGGACAGCGCGAGCAGCGCCACACCGGCGAATCCGATCAGTACGCCGACCCACGTGAGCGCGCGCGGTCGATCCCCGCCGCCGACGCGCAGCAGCATCACCCAGAGCGGGATCGCGGCGACCAGCAGCGCGGCCAGTCCGGACGGCACCGTCTGCTCCGCGATCGCGACCGCACCGTTGCCGAAGGCAAGCAGCAGCAGACCGACGACGGCCGCGCCGAGCGCCTCCTGCCGGGTCACCCGCAACCGCCGCCAGCCGGACTTCAGCGCCAGGAAGGCAGCCAGCAGTACGCCGGCCGTCAGGAACCGGGCCGACATCCCGAGCATCGGCGGGATCTCCGCCTCGACCACCACGCGAATCCCGAGGTACGTCGAACCCCAGACGACGTACACGACCGCCAGCGCGGACCAGATCATCGCCGTGGACGCCTCACGGCCACCGGCCTCGGGCAGTACGGCGGGGGAAGCGCCGGCCATCCTCGTCCTCACTGTCAGGGGTGTAATGCAAGAACAGTCATTACGCTATGCGCATGGCCGGACCGGCGCAAGGTGATTTCCGGCCAGCGATCCGCGCGATCCAGCCACCACCCCGTCCACTGCGGCCGGAGCGTGGGATTCACCGAGCGGACAGGTGGCGGCAACCAGCGCCGTGCAGTCTTCAGCCACTGCTGACAGTGAGGAGAGTGGGATGCGGGTCGCCGGTGTCATGGTTGGTGCGCTGGTCGTCACGCTGGGCATCCAGCCGGCGTACGCGAGTGAGTTGCCGGGGTTGACGGCCTCCGCCGAGACCGCGCCGAACTGGGACGACGACGCGGGCGGCAACGCCAACGCAGACGACCCGGCCATCTGGGTCGACGCCCGGCACCCCGAGCGCAGCGTCGTACTCGGCACGCTGAAGAACGGCGGCCTGACCGTCTTCGATCTCACCGGCAAGGAAGTGCAGCGGTTCGCCACCCCGCCGGCGCCCGCGCCGGGCCAGGAACCCGGCCGGTTCAACAACGTCGACCTGATCGGCAACCTCGCGATCGTCACGGACCGCGGCCGCGACCAGCTTCGGACGTACGCCGTGAAGTCCGGCCGGCTGACCGATGTCACCAGCGCCGACGCCCCGCTCGTGTTCAGCAAGGACACCGAGGAGGTCCAGGAGCAGCGGACCGCCTACGGCCTGGCGGCGACCGTCGTCCAGGGGCAGCCGATCGTCGCCGTGACGCGGCGCAGCGAGACCCGGGTGGGCTACTTCCGGCTGGTCCCGGACGGCAAGGGCAAGGTCACCTACCGCCCGATCGGCAAGGTCGACCTGCCGGGCAGCTTCGAGCTGACCGACGGCAGCACATGGAGCCCGTGCGAGGAGCCCGGCGACCGGCCGCAGCTCGAGGGCATGGTGTTCGACCGCACCACGAACGACCTGTACGCCGCTCAGGAGGACGTCGGCGTCTGGCGCATCCCGCTGCACGGCAAGCCCGAGCTGCTCGAGAAGGTGCGCGAGTTCGGACAGCCGGCCACGTACAACGAGGAGACTGAGGAGTGCGAGCCGACCGGACCGATGAGCCCTGACGCCGGCAAGCACCTCAGCGCTGACGCCGAGGGGCTGACGATCGCCTACAGGCACGGCGTACGGACTCTGTACGCGTCCAGTCAGGGCGACTCGACGTTCGCGAGCTACCGGATCGACGGGCACCGGCTGGTCTACCGCGCCGGGTTCCAGGTGACCGACGGTCAGGCGGCGGACGGCGTACAGCACAGTGATGGCGCGGCGGTGACGACGCAGCCGCTCGGGCCGCTGTTCCCGCACGGTCTGTTCGCTGTCCATGACGGTGAGAACACGCCTGGTGACGGTGATCGGGAGGGCACGAACTTCAAGCTGGTCCGGCTCGAGAAGCTGCCGTAATCGGTACTTAGTTGTGACACTTGTCGCACGACTCAGCGATTGCCTGTCACATGAGCGGGACGATATGACCACTGCATGGACTGGTGTCTCAGTCGAGGACCGGTTTCGGTACCGCCGTACCCGGAGGAGTCCAGACAGTTAGCGGATCAGGCAACCGCTGGGTACGGTGTCCGGCAAGTAGTACAGCCAGTGAGGCCGGTGAGGAGGTCTACTGGTAGTAGAGCCAGTGCATCAACCCCTGGATCCACGCGGTCCTGCCTGCGAAGCCTCACCCGGCTGAAGGGCCGGCCCCCGTGCAACGTTGCGGTCGCGGCGATCCCGCGCTCGAACCCGAGGAGTGCATGTGAGTGAGTCGGTGCCGGGCATTGCCCCGGAAGTGTTCGCGCCCGTCGAGGCGCCGGTCAGTCCGCCCCAGGCCTCCGAGGAGGTCGAATTCGTCCAGCTGCTGACGCCTGAGGGTGAGCGCGTCGAGCACCCGGACTACTCGTTCGACCTGGACGACGAGACGGTCAAGGGCTTCTACCGGGACATGACCCTGGTACGCCGGATCGACACCGAGGCGACCGCCCTGCAGCGGCAGGGTGAGCTCGGCATCTGGGCGTCACTGCTCGGCCAGGAGGCCGCGCAGGTCGGCTCCGGCCGCGCCCTCAACGACAAGGACATGGTCTTCCCGACCTACCGCGAGCACGGCGTCGCCTGGTGTCAGGGCGTCGACCCGCTGCGGCTGCTCGGGCTGTTCCGCGGTGTCGACCAGGGCGCCTGGGACCCGCGCGACAACAACTTCCACCTGTACACGATCGTGATCGGCGCCCAGACGCTGCATGCGACCGGGTACGCGATGGGACAGCAGCGCGACCACGCGATCGGCGACGCCGAGAACGGCGAGGCGACGATCGCGTACTTCGGCGACGGCGCCAGCAGCCAGGGCGACGTGAACGAGGCGTTCATCTGGGCCTCGGTGTTCAACGCACCGGTCGTGTTCTTCTGCCAGAACAACCAGTGGGCCATCTCCGAGCCGATCGACCGGCAGACCCGGATCCCGCTCTACCAGCGCGCGGCCGGCTTCGGCTTCCCCGGCGTACGGGTCGACGGCAACGACGTCCTCGCGACCTACGCCGTCACCCAGCAGGCCCTGAAGCGGGCCCGCGAGGGCAGCGGCCCGACCCTGGTCGAGGCGTACACCTACCGGATGGGCGCGCACACCACCTCCGACGACCCGACCAAGTACCGGCTGAACGAGGACCTCGAGCACTGGAAGCTCAAGGACCCGATCGAGCGGGTCCGCGCCTATCTGACCCGGTCGGCCGGCGTGGAGCCCGACTACTTCGACGAGATCGACGCCGAGGCGGACAAGATCGCCGCCGAGCTGCGGGCCGGCTGCCTGTCCATGCCGGACCCTGACCTGACCGACTTCTTCGACCACGTGTACGTCGAGCAGACCGCACAGCTGGCCGAGCAGAAGCAGCAGTACGCCGCCTATGCCGCCTCGTTCGAAGGTGAGGGTCACTGATGGCGAAGATCAGCCTCGGCAAGGGCATCAACATGGGTCTGCGGGCGGCGATGGAGGCCGACCCGAAGGTCGTCGTGATGGGTGAGGACATCGGCAAGCTCGGCGGTGTCTTCCGGGTCACCGAGGGCCTGCAGAAGGACTTCGGCGAGGACCGGGTGATCGACACCCCGCTGGCCGAGTCCGGCATCATCGGCACCGCGGTCGGCCTGGCGCTGCGCGGGTACCGGCCGGTCTGCGAGATCCAGTTCGACGGTTTCGTCTTCCCGGCGTACGACCAGATCATCAACCAGGTCGCGAAGATGCACTACCGGTCGCTCGGCAAGATCCGGATGCCGGTCGTGATCCGGATCCCGTTCGGCGGCGGTATCGGTGCGGTCGAGCACCACTCGGAGTCGCCGGAGTCGCTGTTCGCGCACGTGCCCGGCCTCAAGGTGGTCTCGTGCGGCGACCCGGTGGACGCGTACTGGATGATCCAGCAGGCGATCTCCTCGGACGACCCGGTGGTGTTCTTCGAGCCGAAGCGCCGCTACCACGAGAAGGCCGAGCTGGACGAGTCCGTGCCGCCGGCGCTCCCGCTGCACCAGGCGAAGGTGGTCCGCGAGGGCACCGACGCGACGCTGTTCTGCTACGGCCCGATGGTGAAGACCTGCCTGCAGGCGGCCGAGGCCGCGGTCGAGGACGGCCGGCAGCTGGAGGTCATCGACCTGCGCACGATCGCACCGCTCGACCTGGCGGCGATCTTCGCCTCGGTGAAGAAGACCCGGCGTGCCGTCGTGGTCCACGAGGCGCCGCTCTCGCTCGGTCCGGGGGCGGAGATCGCGGCCCGCGTGACCGAGGAGTGCTTCTACCACCTCGAGGCGCCGGTGATCCGGGTGACCGGGTTCGACACCCCCTATCCGCCGTCGCGGATGGAGGAGGAGTACCTGCCCGACCTGGACCGGGTACTCGACGGTGTCGACCGGGTGATGGGGTACTGATGGGCATCCAGCAGTTCCGGCTCCCTGACGTCGGCGAAGGTCTGGTCGAGGCCGAGATCGTCAGCTGGAAGGTCAAGCCGGGCGACACGGTCAAACTGAACGACACGGTGGTCGAGATCGAGACGGCGAAGTCGCTGGTCGAGCTGCCGGTGCCGTTCGCCGGCACGGTCACCGAGTTGCTGGTGCCGGAAGGCGAGACGGTCCCGGTCGGTACGCCGATCATCGCCGTCGAAACCGCCGACTCCGCCGCCGGTGACGCCGGTGCGCTGGCCGACGACATGGTCCCGGCCATCCCCGACGAGCCCGAAGCCGGCAAGATCGGCGGCGAAGCCCCCGGCGGCCGCACTGCGGTACTCGTCGGCTACGGCCCCAGAACAACAGAAGCCAAACGCCGCCCCCGCAGAGGTGCCGCAGCCTCCGCCAGCTCGGCGCAGCCCGCACCAGCAGCGCCCGCGGCGCCAGCCGCGTCTGCGCAGCCCGCAGCAACTGCTCCGGCAGCTGCCGTGTCTGCGCCTGCTGCGCATGCCGAGCCCGCTCCTCCCGTCACCTCCGTTGCCGAAGGCAACGGGGCTTCGGTGCATGTGCTGGCCAAGCCGCCGGTGCGGAAGCTCGCCAAGGATCTGGGGATCGACCTGGCAAGTTGTGACCGCAACGGGCCGGGTGGGATCATCACCCGGGCCGATGTCGAGGCGTACATGCTGCCGGCGCGCAGGCAGCCGAACCTGCCGGCTGTTGTCGCTGCCGGTTGAGGCGGCTCCGGTGGTGAGTGGGCAGGGTGACACTCGGGTGCCGATCAAGGGTGTGCAGAAGGTGATGGCGCAGGCGATGGTGGCCAGCGCGTTCACGGCACCGCATGTGACCGAGTGGATCACCGTCGACGTCACCGAGACGATGGACCTGGTCGACCGGTTGAAGGGCGACAAGGCGTTCCGGGAGCTCAGGGTGTCGCCGCTGCTGATCGTCGCGAAGGCGGTCACCCTGGCAGCCCGTCGTACGCCGATCGTCAACGCGGCCTGGGACGAGCAGGCGCAGGAGATCGTCTACAAGGGCGCGATGAACCTCGGCATCGCCGCGGCCACCCCGCGCGGCCTGATCGTGCCGAACATCAAGAACGCCGACTCGCTCACGCTGCCCGAGCTCTGCGCGGCGCTGAACGGGCTGGTCGCGACCGCCCGCGAGGGCAAGACGCAACCGGCCGACCAGGCGGGCGGTTCGTTCACGATCACCAACGTGGGCGTGTTCGGGGTCGACGCCGGGACACCGATCATCAACCCTGGTGAGGCCGCGATCCTCGCCTTCGGTGCGGTCCGCAAGCAGCCGTGGGTGGTCGACGACGAGATCGTCCCACGCTGGATCACCACCCTCGCGCTGTCCTTCGACCACCGCATGATCGACGGCGAGAAGGGCTCCACCTTCCTCGCCGACGTAGCAAGCATCCTCGAAGACCCAGCCCGCGCCCTGATGTTCTGAACAAACACGCACAACGAAGGCCCGGGCGCGAAACCGCCCGGGTCTTCGTCTGCTGCGGGGAAAACCGCCTGACCGGCCCGCAGGCCGGTGAGAGGGTGTAGCGGTGCTGGTCTTGATGGTGGTGCTGGGGGCGGCGGTCCTGCATGCGACCTGGAACGCGATGGCTCATGGGGCTCCGGACCGGGTCGCCGGGCTGGCGTTGTTCGAGCTGGCCGCCGGGGTCATGGGGCTGGTCGCGGTGCTGGTCATGGGTCTGCCGCCATCGGACACCTGGGGGTACATCGTCGCGTCTACGCTGCTGCATCTGGCGTATCTCGGAGGGCTCCTGGCCTCGTATCAGCTGGGGCAGTTCAGCCAGATGTATCCGCTGGCTCGGGGTACGTCGCCCTGGGTGGTGGCCCTCGTGTCGATCGTGGTGCTGCATCAGTCGCTGGCCGGTGTCGAGCTGGCCGGCGTGCTGCTGATCTCGGCGGGGTTGATCGCACTCGTGTTCATCGGGCGGCCGGGACGGCGGCAGGCGCCGGCGTTGCTGGCGGCGGTCGGGACCGGGCTGACGATCGCGTCGTACACCGTGGTCGACGGGCTGGCGGTGCACAAGATGCCCGTGCTGACCTACATGGGCTGGGTGTTCATGTTGCAGGGGTTCGTGATGCCCCTGGTCGTCCTCGCCTGGCGTGGGACGGCTGTGCTCAAGCAGCCCCGGTCAGCGGTGCTGTACGGCCTCGGCGGCGGCGTGGTGTCGATGGTCGCCTACGGGCTGGTCCTCTGGGCGCAGACCCGCGGCACGCTGGCCGCGATCGCGGCGCTACGGGAGACCAGCATCATCTTCGGCGCGATCATCGGCGCCGTCTTCTTCGGCGAACGCTTCGGCCCCCGCCGCGCCATCGCCGCGGCCGTGGTGGTGGCCGGCATCGTGCTGATCAGTACGAGTTAGGAGAGGGGGTCCCGGGCGGGGGACCCCCTCTCAGTTCGGGGTTAGCGGTTGACCGCGTCCAGGGAGTCGGCCAGGCCCTCGCCGAAGAAGGAGTTGTTCGCGGTCGTGCCGGTGCAACGGGCGTCCGGCGTGGTGGTCGGGCAGGCCCGGTCGTCGGCCTGTGTGCGCAGCGCCGACTCCAGCTGGCGCGGACTCCACCACGGGTGCGTCGACTTCATCAGCGCGGCCACCCCGGCCACGTGCGGCGACGCCATCGACGTACCGCTCGAGAGGCCGTAGCCGCCGCCCGGCAGGGTCGACAGGATGGCTCGGCCCGGTGCGGCGACGTCGATCTTGTTCAGGCCGAAGTTCGAGAAGCTGCTCCGCAGGCCACTCATGTCGGTGCTGGCCACGGTGATCACGCCCGGCAGCTCGGTCGGCATGTCCAGGCAGTTGTTGTCGATCGTGCGCGTCACCGGGGTGGTGTCGTTCGGGCTGCTGGTGTCGGTGGTCTTGTTGGCCAGGTCGTAGTTCGCGTTGCCGGCCGCGGCGACGGACAGGACACCGCGATGGGTCGCGTAGTCGACCGCACGCCGCACCGCTTCCTGGACGGCGCCCTGGTCACCGTTGTCCTTGCACCAGAACATGTACGGGTCGATGAAGTAGCTGTGGTTGGTGATGTCCATGTGGTGTTGCGCGGCCCAGACGAAGCCGCAGATCGCGTACTCCGGGTAGATGAAGCCGTCGTCGTTCACCACCTTCACCGAGGCGATCCGGACACCGGGCGCCACACCGACGATGCCGACGCCGTTGCGGGCCGCCGCGACGGTCCCGGCGACGTGCGTGCCGTGTGAGCTGGTGGTCGGTCGCCAGGCACCTTCGGTCTGGTCCGGTACGCCGTTGTCCACGCAGCTGACCGAACTGGCCTTGTCGAAGTTCGGCGCGAGGTCCGGGTGGGCGTCGTCGACACCGCTGTCGTTGATCCCGACCAGGACCTGGCGTGAGCCGTCGGTGACCGCATGCGCCTGGTCAGCCTTGATCTGGGTCATGTCCCACTGCTCGTTCTCGCGTGGATCCGGCACCGGCGCCGCCTCCACTTCCCCGAGCGACTTCACCCCGGCACCAGCCGGGCCTTCGCTGACAGCGGCCGTGCGGGTCGCGCCGACGGACTGCACGTCACGCCCGTAGCGACCGGCGCGGACGTCGGCCCGGAAATCCGAGTTGGTCGACTGCGCGACCACCACGCCGAGCTGGTCGTACGACTGGAGGACGGTGCCGCCGGCCTCGGTCACTGCCTTCTCGACCTTGCGGACGTGTCCGGGCGAGGCCTTGCTGTTGACGACGTAGTTCATCAGCGGCCCAGGCACCGCCGCGGAACTCGAGTCGGCGGCCGGTACGGCGTTCGCCGTGGCGGCACCGAGTGTCGTCAGGGCCAGAGCTGCAGCGGCCAGGCCGGCGGTCAGCCGGCGGGGATGGGAGCTTCGGGTCACGCTGACTCCTCCAGGCGGGGGCCGGTAGGCCCAAGAGGTTGATATCCGGAGACTCTAGAGCGGATTCCGGACCAGCGCGGTCCTTCATCCACAAGACAGGGGAAACCCTCCACCGGTCACTACGGAGGGTCCGCTTGTTCACAGGGAGTTGCCCACATCTGTGGATTGCCCTGTGGATAACTGGTGGACAAGGTGGGGACGGGCAGTGGATTGCCTGTGTGTGTAGGATAGATACAACAGAGATACGAGTCGTATGGGTGAGGGTTCAGTGACGAGCGGGGTGCCGGAGCAAGGTCCGGCCAAGGCAGAGATCCAGACCAGAGCAGACATCCAACTGGGGGACGAGACCGCGGAGATCGCCCGGGTGGTGGTCGAGGCGGCGCCGGGGGTGGAGAAGATCCCGGCCGCCGAGCGCGTCTACGCCTACGTGAAGGCCGCGATCCTGGACCGGACGTACCCGGGCGGCGAGCTGCTCACCGAAGGGGAGCTGGCCACGGCCGTCGGAGTGTCCCGCACCCCGGTGCGCGAGGCGCTGCTCCGGCTGGAGGAGTCCGGCCTGGTGAAGCTGTACCCGAAGAAGGGCGCCCTCGTCCTGCCGGTGCTGCCAAAGGAGATCGACGACGTCCTCGAGGCCCGCGAGCTGATCGAGTCGAACGCTGCCGCCAAGGTCTGGCCGCGGCGCAAGCAGCTGATCGAGTCGCTCACCCAGCGCGTCGAGGAGATGCGTACGCACCGCCGGTCCGGTGACGCGAAGACCTTCCTGGAGGCGGACCGCGCCTTCCACGAGGCAATTGTCGGTGCCGCGGGCAACGAGATCCTGGCCAAGCTCTACAACAGCCTGCGCGACCGTCAGGTCCGGATGGGCGTGCCGGGGATCGAGGTGCAGCCGGCCCGGATGGACAAGTCCATCGCCGCGCACCAGGAGATGATCGACGCGCTCGGCGGCAACAGCGTCAAGCGCTTCCGCGACCTGGTCGTCGCGCACATCAACGAGGCCGCGACGGATCTGCGGAGCACGCGTTGACCGAACTACTCTTCCCCCTGGGCGGACGTCGCGCCTGGGCGGTGTGGGCCACTGCTGTCTTCACCTACCTGGTGACGGTGCTGCACCGCGGTTCCATGAGTGTGGCCGGTCTGCAGGCCGCTGAGCGGTTCGACATCTCCGCATCCGCGCTGGCCAGCTTCACCGTCGTACAGCTGAGTGTGTACGCCGCTATGCAGGTGCCGGTCGGCGTACTGCTGGACAGGTACGGCTCCAAGCGGCTGCTGATCACTGCGTCCGTGCTGCTGTTCGCAGCGCAGTCTGCGTTCAGTCTGGTCGAGTCGTACCCGGCTGCCCTCGCTGCACGCGCGGTGCTGGGTGTCGGTGATGCACTGGTCTTCATCAGCGTGCTGCGGGTCGTCATGTCCTGGTTCCCCGCGTTGCGGCAGCCGGTGATGTCGCAGGCCACCGGAATGCTCGGTGGTGTCGGTGCGATCGTCTCGACCGTGCCGATGGCTGCCGCGTTCCACGCGTTCGGCTGGACCGGCACCTTCGCCGGTGCCAGCGTGCTCAGTCTGCTGACCGGTGTCGCCGTACTGTTCCTGATCAAGGACTCGCCGTACGACGAGCCGTTGCGGAGGACCAAGCAGTCACTCGGCGAGGTGCGGAACAACCTGCGCCGCGCCTGGCAGGAGCCGGGTACTCGGCTCGGGCTGTGGACACACTTCACCACCAGCTTCTCCGGAGGCACGTTCGGTCTGCTGTGGGGCTACCCGTTCCTCGTCCAGGGGCAGGGGGTCGCGCCGACCACGGCCGCGGCGATGCTGACCGTGCCGGTGCTGGCAAGCCTCTGCTACGGCCCTCTCGTCGGCCGGTACGCCGCTCGGTTCCCGTTCTACCGGTCCTGGATCGTGCTGGCCGTGATCGGCGGCTCGGTGCTGATGTGGACCGTCGTACTGCTCTGGCCTGGTCAGGCTCCGATGCCGGTGCTTCTGCTGCTGATCGTCGTCCAGGCGGCCGGTGGGCCGGGGTCGATGCTCGGACTGGACTACGCCCGGACCTTCAACCCCTCGACCCGGTTCGGTGCGGCCAACGGGATGGTCAACACCGGCGGGTTCCTCGCCATGCTGATCTGCATCGGCATGGTCGGCATCCTGCTCGACGCGTCGTCGGGCGGTGCGCCGCAGACCATCACCGACTTCAAGTGGGCACTGGCCTTCCAGTACGTGCTGTGGGCGATCGGCACCCGCCAGATCCTCAAGTACCGGCGCAAGGCCCGCGGCAACCTGGCCCGCTACAACCCCGAGGCCTACCAGGCGCTCCTGGCCAACCAGGTCGTCCCGCTGAAAGGCTGACGCCAGCGGGCTGGCACGGGCTGCCAGCTGAGTGCCAGGCCGGTGCCAGGGCGGTCCCGCACGGTAGTCCCAGTGAAGTGAGTCCACTGGGAGGAACCGATGTCCACAACGAACCAGGTCGCCATCGAGGCTGTTGGTCTGGTCAAGAAATATGGCAACACCACGGCCCTGGACGGCGTCGACCTGAGCGTGCCGACCGGCACCGTACTCGGCGTCCTCGGCCCGAACGGCGCCGGCAAGACCACCGCGGTCCGCATCCTCGGCACCCTGCTCCGCCCGGACAGCGGGCACGCCACGGTCGGCGGGTACGACGTCGTCCGCGAGGCCGGCCGGGTCCGCGAGATCATCGGCCTGACCGGGCAGTACGCCTCGGTCGACGAGGACATGTCCGGCCGCCGGAACCTGATCATGATCGGCCGGCTGCTCGGGTACTCGCGGGACCAGGCCAGGGCCAAGGCGGACGAGCTGCTGGAGCGGTTCGAGCTCACCGACGCCGGTGAGCGGATCGCCAAGACGTACTCCGGCGGTATGCGCCGGCGGCTCGACCTCGCCGCCAGCCTGGTCGGCGACCCGAGCATCCTCTACCTCGACGAGCCCACCACCGGTCTCGACCCGCACGCCCGCAACGGCGTCTGGGAGACGATCCGCAACCTGGTGCTCGACGGGACGACGGTGCTGCTCACCACGCAGTACCTGGAGGAGGCCGACGCGCTGGCCGACTCGATCATGGTGTTCGACAAGGGCCGGGTGGTCGCCTCCGGGCGGCCGGCCGAACTCAAGGCGCAGGCGGGCAAGCAGTCGCTGGACGTCCGTCCGGCCGAGCCCGCGCACCTCGAGCGCGTCGCCGCGATCGTCGCCGAGGCGGTCGGCGTACGCCCGAGTGTCGACGTGGTGAACACGCTGGTCAGCGCGCCGGTGAGCGACGGTACGCCGATGCCGGTGGTCGTCCGCCGCCTCGACGAAGAGGGCATTGCCGTCACCGAACTGTCCCTGCGGCTGCCCAGCCTGGACGAGGTCTTCCTCGCCCTGACCGGGCACGCCGCCGAAGAGAAGAAGCAGGACGCAGTCCTGGAAGGAGTGGGTCGATGAGCATCGCAACCCTTGACCGGCCGGCCCATGCGGGTCGCCGGACCCGGCCGCTCGCCTGGGCCGAGCAGAGCCTGACGCTTGCCTGGCGCAACATTGTCCGGATCCGGCAGAACCCGGAAGCGCTGGCCGACGTGACGTTCCAGCCGATCATCTTCCTGGTGCTGTTCCTGTTCGTCTTCGGCGGCGCGATCGCCCAGGGCGGGACCTGGCACGACTACCTGCCGTACCTGCTGCCGGGGCTGCTGGTGCAGACCGTGGTGTTCTCCACGATGGGCACCGGCGTGGCACTGAACGACGACTTCGCCAAGGGCGTCTTCGACCGGTTCCGGAGCCTGCCGATCGCACGGATCTCGCCACTGATCGGCGCTGTCCTCGGTGACGCGGTCCGGTACACGCTGTCGATCGTGATCCTGATGGGGACCGGGTTCGCGCTCGGGTTCCGGTTCCAGAACGGTGTCGGCAACGGCCTGCTCGCGCTGGTGATCGTGCTGCTGTTCGCGCTGGCGATGTGCTGGATCTGGGTCTGGCTCGGACTGACACTGAAAACGGCGCAGGGCGTGCAGGGCATCGCGTTCCTGGTGATGTTCCCGCTCACCTTCGGCAGCAACGTGTTCGTCCAGACCGACACCCTGCCGGACTTCCTGCAGGCGTTCGTGAACGTGAACCCGGTCAAGTACCTGGTCGACACCATGCGCGGCCTGATGCTCGGGGGCGACATCCAGAAGCCACTGCTGATCACCCTCGCCTGGATGGTCGGTCTGGTCGCCGTCTTCGCCCCACTCGCGATCCGCGCGTACCGCCGCCGTACCTGATCCGAGAACTCAGCGGAGGTGTTCGCCGAAGGCCAACGGCTCCCGGGTGCAGAGGTAGGTTGCCCAGTGCAACTTTGTCGGGGTGCCGGTCGCGTTGCGGGTGATGCGGAGGAGTTCGCCCGTCTCGCGGCCGGAGACGGTGCGGTACACGTCCGCGGAGACGCGCTCGAAGACGGCCGGTGCGAGGTACTCGGCGGCGGCCGGGGACTTGGCCTGGAGGGCGCCGTTCCTGACCGAGAAGACGAACGGGGACCCCTCGGTGAACCAGGTGCCGAGGACTCCTTCGAGCTCCGGCGGGACCGGCGTCCCGGGGACCCAGGGGTCCGCGGGGAGCGGGTCGTCCTCGAGGACCTTGATGATGAGGTCGGTGGCCAGCAACCCCGGCGCCCCGGCGGAGGTGGAGTTCTGCAGCGCGATGCCCGCCGTACCGGAGGGCCGGTGGACGAAGGTCGACGTGATGTGGCCCGGCATGCCGCCGTCGTGGCCGACGAAGACGCGGTCGCCGCGGCGCAGCAGCATGAAGCCGAGGCCGAAGGCGAGTTGCCAGCGGTCCAGGTCGGCCATGATCTGGACCTGGCACATCTCGTCCAGGGTGTCCTTCGACAGCACCTCGTCGACCGGGTCGGCGACGAACATGGCCCACTTCGCCAGGTCCTCCGCCGTACTCGCGAGACCGCCGCAGGCGTCCATCGAGCCGATGTCGAGCAGCTGCTCTTTCACCGGTACGTCGGAGAACGGCGGCACGTAGTACCCGGTGGCGGCCGGTCCGCCGTCCATGCCGACCGTCGTACGGCGCATCTCCAGCGGATCGAGGATCCGGCTCTTGATCGCGTCGTACCAGGACCGTCCGTCGAGCCGGGCGACGATCTCGCCGAGCATCGAGAAGACCAGGTTCGAGTAGTGGAACCGGTGATGCGGTTTGCCGATCCGCTCCGCCTCGTTCCAGCCGGCCACCAGCTCCTCGCGGTCCGGGAACGTCATCAGGTCCCAGACGTCGCCGACCGGTTCGCGCTGCATACCGCTGGCGTGGCTGAGCATCTGCCGGACGGTGATGCCCTCGTGCTTGCTCTCCGGGATCAGCCGCTCGACCGTGTCGTCGAGGCTGAGCTTGCCCTCGTCGCGCAGGGCCATGATCGCGACCGCGGTCAGCGTCTTGCTCTGCGAGGCGATCAGGAACTGCGAGTCCGCGGTCGGCGGTACGCCGGGGACCTCCAGGTCGGCCGAGCCGACACCGGTCGACCAGGCCGGCGACCCGGCGCGGGCGACGGCGCCCACGACCCCGGGAACGCGCGCCTTGGCCTGGCGTTCGGCGACGATGCGAGTGAGGGCTGTCTGCGTCTGCGCGGCGATATCGGTCACGACTGCCGACCTTAGGTCAAGAGGATGACAAAAGGCACGGGTTTTGGTCGCAGTGATGTGCGAGGCTGGACCAGTGCGCATAGCGGTGCTTGGGCCTCTCGCGATGTGGGCGGCCGACGGGACTCCGCTGGACGTCCGGGGCGTCCGGCTGCGCGGACTGCTAGCCAGACTCGCGTTGAGCGCCGGCCGGCCGGTGAGCGTCGAGACTCTGGTGGACGGCCTCTGGGGCAGTGAGGCCCCGAGTGCGAACGCTCTGCAGTCGCTCGTCTCCCGCCTGCGCGCCGGCCTCCCGGCCACCGAGTCGAGCATCTCGGTCCAGTCCGGACCGGCCGGCTACACGCTGACCATCGGCCCGGACTGTGTCGACGCCCTCCAGTTCGAGGAGCTGGTACGGCGCGGGCGCGGGCTGATCGGCTCCGATCCGGAGAAGGCGTGGACCCTGCTCACCCAGGCCGACAAGCTGTGGCGCGGCGACGCCCTCACCGACCTCCGCGACCTGCCGTTCGCCGCCATCGAGGCCGACCGCCTGGCCGAGCTCCGACTCGCCGCGACCGAGCACCTGGCCGAGGCCGCGGTCAGCTGCGGTCACGCCCGCGAACTGATCGCCGAGCTCGAACACCTCGCCGCCGCTACACCCACTCCGCGAGCGACTGCACGAGCTCCTCGATCAGAGCCCTGTACGCCGATGGCCGGCAAGCCGAGGCCTTGGCGGCGTACGAGCGTGTCCGCGAAACCCTCGTCGACGAGCTCGGCGCGGATCCGGGCTCCCGCCTTCGCGACCTGCATGTCGCCGTACTGCGGGGCGACTCGGTCGATCCGCCCGCGGCAACGACCGTCGTGAGCGGCGCCGGCGGCGCCGCTGCCCCGGAGCAACCTGCGTGCCCCGCTGACCAGCTTCGTCGGGCGGCGCGAGGACGTGACCGAGCTGGCGCGGCTGCTGAGCAACGGGACTCGCCTGGTGACGATGGTCGGCCCTGGCGGAGCCGGGAAGACCCGGCTGGCGACCGAGACCGGGCGGTCGCTGGTGGAGCAGAGCGGCGACGGGATCTGGTTCGTCGAGCTCGCACCCCTCGGTGACGCGGCCGATGTCGCGCCCGCGGTGCTGCTCGGCGCTCGGCGCGAGTGAGTACGTCGGCCTGCCGGCCGACGACGATCGCCAAGCACTTCCCGACCAGCCGGGCCGCGACCGAGCGACTGGTCGAGGTGATCGCGGACCGCCGGGTCCTGCTCGTCCTCGACAACTGCGAGCACCTGGTCCACGAGGTCGCCGGCCTGGTCGACTCACTGCTCGCGGCCTGCCCGCGGCTCCGGGTGCTGACGACCAGCCGCGAGCCGCTGAGCATTCCCGGCGAGCACCTGCATCCGGTCGGGTCGCTGGGGTTGCCGCCCGAGGACAGCATCGACGACGAGTACCCCGCGATGCAGCTGTTCGTCGACCGGGCGCGCGCCGTACGGCCGGACTTCAAACTCACCGACGCCAACCGCGACGCGGTCGCCGAGATCTGCCGGCGCCTGGACGGGATGCCGCTGGCGATCGAGCTGGCGGCCGCCCGGCTGCGGGCGCTCACACCGCTGCAGATCGTCGACCGGCTGGCGGACCGGTTCCGCTTGCTGACCAGCGGTTCGCGGACCGCGTTGCCCCGGCACCAGACCCTGCGCGCGGTCGTGGAGTGGAGCTGGGAGCTGCTCGATCCGGAGGAGCAGGCGGTCGCCCGGCGGCTGTCGCTGTTCTCCGGCGGCGCCACGCTGGAGGCCGCCGAGCAGGTCTGCAGCGACGACAACCTTCCGTCCGAGTCCGTGCTCGGCGTACTGGCGTCCCTTGTCGACAAATCGCTCGTCGAGGCCGCGGCCGACGACAGGTCGGTGCGCTACCGCATGCTCGAGACGGTCCGGGCGTACGGCGCTGAGCAGCTGAAGGAATCGGGCGAGTACGGGCGCTTCCGGCACGCGCACACGGTGTACTTCAGCCGACTGCTCCGGCAGGCCCGGCCCAAGCTGCGCACCGGCGAGCAGATCCAGTGGATCGCCCGGCTGACCGCGGACAACGAGAACCTGCTCGACGCCTTGCGTACGGCGATCGACACCGGCTCGGCCCGGAGGCGGTGCAGCTCGTCGTCGGTGCTGGGCGAGTACTGGAACATGAGCGGCCGTCCCGCCGAGGCAGTCGGCTGGATGCAGGCGGCGCTCGCCGTACCGGGACCGAGCAATCCGCTCGACCGGGCCTCCGCGCTGATGTTGTTCTCGCTCGGCACCTTGTCCAGCGGCGACGACCCGACCCAGAGCTTCGCGCGCGCGGCCCGCGGACTGGCGCAGGTCCGCTGGTTGAGCCGGCATCACCGCAGGTGGCGGAGTCCGGCGTCGGCCTGTTCACGAACGCGGTCTGGGCGGCGATCCGGCGGGACAGGGCCGCCGCCTTCAGCGAGCTCGAGGCGGCCCGCGAACACGCCGATCCGTGGATCCGGAACCTGGGCGTACTGATGACCGCGATGTTCCGCGAGAACGACGGCGAGGTCGAGCAGATGGCGGCCGACCTGGCGGTAGCGATCGACGGCTTCCGGACGATCGGCGACCGCTGGGGTACGTCGATGGCACTGCGCGGACTGGCCGGCTACAAGGCCAACCGGGGCGATCACGAGGGCGCGCTGGCCTCACTGCGAGGAGGCGCTCAGTCTGATCGAGGAGCTCGGCACCACCGAGGGTCTGCCGCAGCTGCTCGGCGGGTGCGCGATCAGCAGGATCGAGCTCGGCGACTTCGACGGCGCCCGCGCGGACCTGGAGCGGGCACTGCAGCTGGCCGAGGAGACCGGGTCGCGCGACGGCCAGGCGATGGCGCACATGGGCCTGGCGAAGATCGCCCTCCGGACCGGCAGGCTCGACGAGGCCAAGGAACTGGCCGAGCTCGCGTACTCGATGCTCGACCTCAGGGCCGAGCGGATGGCGCCGCACGGTCAGGCGATCATGCTGTCCCAGCTGAGCCGGGTGAGCGTCGCGCGGGGCGACTCGACGAGGCGGTCGCCCAGATCCGGCAGGCGGTGGAGCTCGGCCTGGCTACCGAGGACATGCCGCTGGCCTCGATCATCGTCGAGGCCGCCGCGGACGTCGACCTGCTGTCCGGTGAGACCGAGCTGGCCGCGCGGACCCTGGGACTCGCGGCGGCGATGCGGGGCATGCGCAGTGTCGCGGATGCCGATGTCCGCAACACCTACGACCGGCTGCGCGACGTACTCGGTGCGGAATGCGTTCGAGACGGCGTACGGCGCCGGCGCGGCGCTGACCCGGGACGAGGCGATCGCCGAGCTGCGCAAGCGGTTCAGCTCGTCATGAGCTGGACGGCCAGCTCGCGCAACGCCTGCTGCACGGTCTCCTCGGGCGGCCGCGGGTCGGCCAGCATCCAGTCGTAGACGACGGTGTTCACCGCGCCGAAGAAGCACAACCCGAGGAACCGGAAGTCCTTGCTCTTGATCTCACCGCGCTCGACCGCGGTGTCGCCGAGGTCCTTCACACTGGAGATCAGCAGCTCGCGGAAGGCGATCCGCTGCTCCTCGACCGCCGGACTGGTACCGACCACTTCGACGAACGAGATCCGGGCCCGGCGCAGGTCCGTCATGATCGTGCGCAGGTAGCTGTCGACGGCCGCCCCGATCCGCTCCCGCACCGGCCGGTCGGCGGTCTGGCGCAGTGCGTCGCCGGTGCTGCGGACGCCCAGCTCGATCACCTGCGCGTGCACCGCGAGCAGTACGGCCTCCTTGTTCTGGAACTCGTGGTAGAAGTGCCGGGTCGACACTTTCGCCTGTGTACACAGGCGTTCCACCGATGTCGCCGGATAGCCCTCGGTCCCGAACAACTCGAGCGCAGCGGCCAGCAACCGCTCGCGCCGCGCAGCCTTCCACTCCTCGACTGACCGCCCGGAATAACGGCGTACGGAGGGTTCCCTCATCACACCTTCTGTCGCTACCCCGTGCCAGTTGCCGGACATCCTATCCACCATCGGCGTCACTGTCGCCGGGTTCCGCACCGGACGGTCTCCGCAGCGCGAAGACCGTCCGGCGCGCGGATCTCAGTCGCCGGTGGCTCCGTCGAGGAGTTCCCGGATGATGTCGAGGTGGCCGAGGTGGCGGGCGGTTTCCTCGATCATGTGACAGAGGATGTAGCGCAGCGAGGCCGCGCCGGCGTCCCGGACGACCGCGCGTTCCACGTCGTCGAGGGAGAAGCCGGCAACGATCTCGTTGGACCTCGCGCACTCGGCGTCGTACTCGTCGAGCAGTTGGGCCAGCGGTACGTCGTCGACGAACATCTCGGCGTCGATGTGTCCGTCCTTCGTCCACGGAGTCTGGCCGGTGTCGGGGACGCCGGCCAGGTTGAGGTGGAACCACGAGTACTCGACCCAGCGCAGATGGGCGACCAGGCCCGCCACCGTCGTCAGCGGCGAGGAGGGCAGTAGCTTGCGGTGGGCATCGATCTCGCTCAGACCCTCGCACTTCGGCCGGACCAGCGAGCGCTGATGGTCGAGCCAGCCGATCAACTGGGTCCGCTCGTCGGCGGTCAACGGCGGCCTCATGCGGGATCCTCCATGCGTTCGTAACCGGTTCTGCCGTCGAGGATCTCCCGGATGATGTCCAGGTGACCGACATGGCGCGCGGTCTCCTCGATCATGTGGCAGAGGACATAGCGAAGTGAGGCCGCTTCGCCTTTCGCGGCGTACGGTCCCTGCTCCACGACGTCGAGCGACAACGGCGCGATCGTCTCGTTGGATCGGGCGCACTCGGCGTCGTACTCGTCGAGGAGTTGCGCCAGCGGGTACGTCGTCGACGAACATCTCGGCGTCCGGATGCCCGTCCTCGGTCCACGGGGTCTGACCGGTGTCGGGGACGCCGATCAGGTTGAGCTGGAACCACGCGTACTCGTTCCAGCGCAGATGCGCCACCAGGCCCGCCATCGTCATCAGCGGCGAGGTCGGCAGAACCTTGCGGTGGGCATCTTCTTCGGAGAGCCCCACGCACTTCATCCGGACGAAGGAACGTTGCAGGTCAAGCCATCCGGTCAGCTGGGTGCGCTCGTCGGCGGTCAGCGGCGGACGGTGTACTTCGGTCATCTCTCAAGCTCCTGTAGATGACCTGGAGCCACCCGGTCTCAGCCGCGGGTACGGCGGACGGGCAGCACGACTGTCGGACTCGACATCGCGCTCACCTCCTCTCCGCCGCCGGGGTGTCGATCCACCGGCGTCGAGAACCCTACACGCACCACACCCACCGGACAGCCGATTTTGCGACCCTCGGAATGGCATGCTCGTGGTCAGCACACAGCGCCCGCACCGCGCCAAGAGGTGAGACGTGGATCCACGGTTCGACCTGCCGCTGTACACGCGTGCCGACGTGGCCGTCCACCTGGGGCTACCCGCCACAACCCTCGGCGACTGGCTCCGGTCAGGTGCCCTCGAGGCCGGCGTGGCGGCCGTGGTGAACCGACGATCACCTTCGCCGGTCTGGTCGAGACGCACATGCTCCGGCACCTTCGCCAGTCCGGACTCTCGTTGCAGGCGATCGGTGAAGCCGCCGTGGCGCTGCGGTCCCGGGCCGGCCGGCACTATCCGCTGGCGTGGTCCGGGTTGGCCCATGACGGCCGCGACCTGCTCGTCGAGATCGCCGCCGAGGGTCGCGAGCAGGGCTGGGAACGTATCCGCGACAGCCAGGGCGGTCTGCCCGGCGTACTGCGTCGCGGCTCGGCCGCAATCGGCTGGTCCGACGACGGCTACGCCGCAAACCTTCGACTTGTCATCTACCACGACATCGACGTCATCGTGGACCCCGCACGAGCCTCCGGCCAACCCCTCGTCGACGGCTCCGACGTACGCGTCGAGGATGTCGTCGACCACGCCCGCACAGGCACGGCGTTCCGCGACATCGCCGCCAAGTTCGCCCTGGAAGACTTCGAGGTCGAGGCCCTGATCCGCCCCCACCTCCGCCCCGCCCCCACCCGCCGCCCCCGCCACCCTCACCCCCAACCCGACCCCCTCCCCGCGAACTCAGCCGGCCCCGCAGCCACCTACGCCCACCTGTTCGCGCGGAATCCCCTGCAGCCAGCTATGCCCGCTCGTACGTCGCGTGCTCGCCCGGCAGCCCCACCCACCCGTTCGCGCGGCTCATCGCCGCTACCCCACGCGCTATGGCGCGCCGCCACCCACGCGTGCTGTCGCCCGCTTCCCTCGACCACAGCCACGCCAGCCGCCGTCCGCCAGCCAGCCTGTCGTGAGCACCTGTCCAAAGATCTAGGTCCACCTCAACGGCGACACAGCGTTCCTCGTCGAATGCTCGCCCGGTGACCCACCCAGCCTCCGGCGCATTCCTTCACGCGTGCTGCCGCGCCGCTGACCAACCACCCGCCGACCCAACCAACACCGTGGACGGTGCCGGGCACCCGTAGCGGCGACCAACGCGCCCGCGACCGCCAACTGTGCCGAGCTTCCTGAATCCGGCCACGCCTACCTCTCAACGCAGGCGGCGCAGGTGTGATGTTTCCCCTTGTGGATAAGGGAATCTAGGGGTTCCGAGGGTTTGCTCCCGCCGCCGCGCATCACATAAGATCGAACACATGTTCGAAGGAGACCTGACCACGCTCTCGACGCCCGACCTGCTCGAGTCGGCCGCCGAACACCGCGCCGAGTCCAATCGCGTCGATGCCCGTCTCCTCGAACACGCCGAGACCTACGCCGATCGCCACCACCCCGACACCTGCCCACCCGCCCCGGCCGCAGCCTGGGCGACGGCCGCGAACGCGCGATCGTGCTCGGCGGCGACGGGTGTCCGGCGATCGCCGAGTTCGCCCCGGCCGAGTTCGGCGTGATGATCGGTATCTCGCGCGGTGCGGCCGCCGACCTGATCGGCCAGGCCCTGGCCCTGCGGCACCGGCTGCCGTTGACCTGGGCCCGTGTCCAGGCCGGTGAGGCCACCCCGTGGAAGGCCCGCAAGATCGCCACCGCCTGCCTGGACCTGTCCGAGGAGGCCGCGCGGTCGGTCGACCAGCGCGTCGCGAAGGTGGTCGATTCGCTGACCCCGATCCGGTTGGACAAGATCGTCGAGGCCGCCAAGAAACACGCCGATCCCGACGGTGCCCGCAGCGAAGGCCGAGGAGAAGGCCAGGGAACGCGGCGTCTACGTCGGCCGGTCCGATGAGCACGGCACCAAGAAGATCTTCATCCGCACCGCCACCGGCCACGCGATCCGTTTCGATGCCCGCCTGACCAGCATCGCCGAAGCGTTGAAGATCCTCGGTGACACCGCCTCGCTGGAACGCCGCGCGTGCCGACGCGGTCGGGATCATCGCCGACCCCCGCTACACCGAAGAACTCCTCCACCAAGCCCGCCTGTTCCAGACCGCCCACCCCGCCCCACCCGAGCCCGCCACCCCTGGCAGCGGAGCCGGGCGACACAGACCACCACTGACCGCCCCGACCCGCCGCCACCGCAACCACCGATGACGGACGGCATGCGACCAACGCAACGATCGACACAGCCACCGATTACGACACGCACCAAGCCACCGCAGCCGCAGTCGACGCAGATCACGCAGCCACCACGCACACCGGCAGGCATGCCACCCCTGACGCCAGTCCGACCAGGAACCGGAGCACCGCATCGACGTCCGCCGCGGCCACCGATCCACGCGTCCCGAGCTCCGACGCGCCGCCAAGAGCGCATCGATCCCGTGACTCGAGGGACGACGGCGGCCTGCTGAGCGACTGGGCTGAGCCCGGGCTGGACGACGAGGCTGACCGCGACGCACCGTATCCAAGCGATACACATCATCCCGACCCCCTCGACACCCCATTCGAGGATGTCGTCGAGCCGTTCGATTCCGGGATGCGACTAGATGCCCACGACGGTGAACCTCTCGATGCAGAGGCGCGACGCGCGCTGGACACACGGCTCGCCCAGATCAGACACGACGCCCACGCCAACCCGCGATCGGGCCGACTACTGCGCCCTGCCCAGACCGAGATCTACGTCCACTTCACCGACCACACCCTCGCCACCGGTACCGGCGTGCTCCGCGTCGAAGACATCGGCCCCCTGATCGCCTCCCAGCTGAGCGAACTCATCGGGCACGGCCCCTACACCGTCAAACCCGTCATCGACCTCAACGACGCCATCAGCGTCGACGCTTACGAAATCCCCGACCGCATCCGCGAACGCGTCAAACTCCCACACCCCATCGAACTCTTCCCCTACGGCACCCGCGAAACCCACAAAGCCATGGACCTCGACCACATCCAGCCCTACAACCCCCTCGGCCCACCCGCCCAAACCAACACCCAAAACCTCGCACCGCTGCGCCGCTTCACCCACAGGATCAAGACCCACGCCCCCGGCTGGAACGCCCAACGCCTAGACCGCAAGACGCTGGAATGGACCACACCCCACGGCTTACCTTCCACGTCACCCCCACCGGCACCACCAGAACAAACCACCCCCAGCACCCCGACCCACCCGCTCCGCCGGAGGTGGCATCGAAAACCCACCCGCCTTGCTGACCTGGCCGACGTGCCTCGAGAAGTGCCGACGTACACAGCAGCAAACGGGGGGCGAGGGGGACCTCGCTACTTGTGGCGCGCACGGTCGTCGAGCGGTCGACTGCGGGCTGACCGTCGTACGTGGGCTAGTGGGCGTCGGCACGGACTGCATCCACGACACTGGCGCTGACCTGGCGCTGCCGGGGTGTTCGTTCTCGCCGCTGCCTGTGGACCGGTGGAACTCGACTACGGTTCGCAGATGTCCGGAACTAACGATCTCGGCTTCGTCAGGCATGTCGTTGCGCGGCTGGAGTCGGCTGGGGTCAGGACGTGGCTGTTTGGTGGTTGGGCTGCGGAGTTGCTCGGCCTGAGTCTGCCCCGGCCGCATCATGACGTTGACCTTCTGTATCCCGCCGAGAGCTTTGAAGCCGTGGACGTGTTCCTCGCAGCTGGCGAGGTAGACGAGATCACGGCCAAGCGGTTCCCGCATATGGCCCCGATCGACTACCAGGAGACACGGTGGGATCTGTTGCCATCTGTGGACGGCAAGCAGGTGAGTTCAGAGGAGTGGCTCGAACACCAGAACAGGTGGGTTCAACGAGCTGGGGATGGCCAGACTGGCCTCTCGGTGGCCGGCGGGTGGCCGTCCCCGCCTGATCAGTGCTGACGACGAAACGTTCGTTGTCACGACGGCCACCACCCGCCCGAGAACCTCGGTCAGCCGTTCACCCGCAACCTATGTGGTCAGAGCACTAGCGACGGCCCTGGACGGCGGTAACCGCCTTCGCCAGCTTCCCGGCGAGGTCGCCTTTCCTCGCCACCGAGACGTGTTCGAGCTCGAGCCAGCCGGCGAGCAGCCGCAGCTCGTCCGCCAGTTCCAGAGCCACCGCGCCGGGATCAGCCCCCGGCTCGGCGAATGCGCCGAGCACCCGCAGGACGCCCGCACCGCGGTCGCTCTTGACATCGATCCGCGCCACAAGGCTGTCGCCGAGGAGGAACGGAAGCACGTAGTAACCGTGGAGCCGCTTGGCCGCCGGCGTGTAGATCTCGATCCGGTGGCGGAAGCCGAAGACCCGCTCGGTGCGCGGCCGCGACCAGACCAGCGGATCGAAGGGCGACAGCAGGGCGCGCGCTTCGCGCGCGGGCGTTGGGAGCCGCCCCGCCGCGACGTAGGCGGGGGCGCTCCAGCCCTCGACTCGGGCCGGGGTGAGGGCGCCGGCCTCGACCAGCTCGGCCACGCGCGCCTTGGACTCCGCCCGCGGCAGGCGGAAGTAGTCACCGAGGTCGGGCTCGGCCGCGACGCCGAGGCGTGCCGCCGCGATCAGCAGCAGCTGACGCTGCGCCTCGTCCTCGGACGGGGTCGGGGCGTCGAGGACGGCCTCGGGCAACACCCGCTCGGGAAGGTCATAGCGGCGCTCGAAGCGGACGCGATGCGCGGCGCAGACGCGGCCGGCGAAGAAGAGGTAGTCGAGCGCGATCTTGCCCTCGCTCCAGTTGTACCAGGGGTTTCCGGGCTTGCGCACCGGCGTGGCGACGCTCGGCGGCACGGATCGGGCCACGCTCGCGCACCGTGCGCAGAACCGACTCGAGCAGCTCGGGCTTCTCCGCGGCCAGGAGGCGGGCCGGTTTCTCGGTGAGCTTCTCCGCCCGCGCCATCCGCCAGCGCAGCAGCGGCTGCAGCTCGACCGGCAGCAGGGAAGCTTCGTGCCCCCAGTACTCGAACAGGCTGCGGTCGCGCCCGGCCCGCGTTGCGGGTCCGGCGGCGGTGTCAGCGTGCGAGGCCAGGCGGTCGAGGGTGGCCCGCGGGTAGGGGCCGAGCCGGGAGAAGAGCGGCATGTAATGGGAGCGGCAAAGGACGTTGACCGAGTCCAGCTGCAGCAGGCCGACGTCGTCGATCGCGCGCCGCAGGCGGCGGGCGTCGATCCGGCCGTTCGGCCGCCGTCGGCCCATGCCCTGCGCAGCGAGTACGACGCCCCGCGCCTCCGCCGCACTCAGCTCGATGATCCGCCCTGGCCCCACACGATCACCAACCACAAACCTCATCCCGGCGTGTCACCATCCCGGCCAACGTTCGTGGTCAGAGTACTAGCGAGCGATTGCTCAGGAGGGCGACGTCGAGAGACTGCACCAGGGCCGCCTGTGTGGGCTCACGATCGAGGAGACGGCCGAACTGGTCACGGCGGCGATCGACGAGGAGCACGGGCGCGGATGTGCAGGCATCGGGCCGAACTGGGTGGGTTCGTCATTCTTCCCGTCGCTCGTGGGACGGGGCTCGCTCGGCGAATCGTGGACGCCGCGAGCAGTCACGCGGCTGCCTGGGGTTGCTCGATCCTCGAGGTCGGCTGTCGCGGCGGCACTCAGGCCGAGAAGGCGTACGTCGGCCTCGGATTCCAGGTCTGGTCTTCGATGAGGTTCGGCTGTGGATGCGGATCTCGGGTTAGGGGTTGCGGTTGTCTTTGATGCGTTTGGCTTTGCCTAGGGAGCGTTCCAGGGCGTGGGGGGTCAGGACCTCGACGGTGGCGGTTACGCCTACGCGGTCTTTGATGCGGCGGGACAGGTGGGCTGCGGCAGTGGGGTAGTCGGTGAGGTCGGGGGCGGCTTCGACCTGGACGGTCAGTTCGTCGAGGCGGCCGGGGCGGGTGAGGATGCAGAGGTAGTGCGGGGTGAGGCCTTCGACCAGGAGGATCTGTTCCTCGATCTGGGTGGGGAAGACGTTGACGCCGCGGACGATCATCATGTCGTCGGTGCGGCCGGTGATCTTCTCCATCCGGCGCATGCCGGGCCGTGCGGTGCCTGGTAGCAGGCGGGTCAGGTCCCGGGTGCGGTAGCGCAGTACGGGGAAGGCTTCCTTGGTCAGGGTGGTGAAGACCAGTTCGCCGACGGAGCCGTCCGGCAGGACCTCGCCGGTGACCGGGTCGATGATCTCCGGGTAGAAGTGGTCTTCCCAGATGTGCAGCCCGTCCTTGGTCTCCACGCACTCCTGCGCGACGCCCGGCCCCATCACCTCGGACAGTCCGTAGATGTCGACGGCGTGCATGCCGGTCCGCTGTTCCACCTCGGCGCGCATCTGTTCGGTCCACGGTTCGGCGCCGAAGATGCCGATCTGCAGCGAGGTGTCGCGCGGGTCGAGGCCCCGCGCCTCCATCTCGTCGACGATGGCGAGGAAGTACGACGGCGTGACCATGATGATCCGGGCGCCGAAGTCGCGGATCAGGTCGACCTGCCGCTCGGTCATCCCGCCTGACACGGGTACGACGGTGCACCCGAGCCGCTCGGCTCCGTAGTGCGCACCCAGTCCGCCGGTGAACAACCCGTAGCCGTAGGCAACATGACAGACATCGCCCGCACGCCCACCGGCAGCACGGATCGAGCGGGCCATCAGGTCGGCCCAGTTGTCGATGTCCCGGCGCGTGTACCCGACCACGGTCGGGCGGCCCGTCGTACCCGAGGAGGCATGCACCCGCACAACCGACGACCGCGGTACGGCGAACATCCCGAACGGATAGTTCTCCCGCAGATCCTGCTTCGAGGTGAACGGCAGCCGGCTCAGATCCTCGAGCGACTTCAGATCGCCAGGTCCGAAACCGACGCCGTCCAGCGCCGCCCGATAGTGCGGGACGTTCTCGTACGTCGACGCGATCGTTGACTGCAGCAACGACAACTGACGGGACCGGAGTTCGTCGACGGACAGCCGTTCGCCGTCGTCACGAAGGTCCTCGGGGCAGGGTTCGCCGAGCATGACACCTCCCGATCAGGGGCGGGCGAGCAGGGTCGCGATGCCTTGGCCGACGCCGATGCACATGGTCGCCAGCGCATACCCGGCGTCGCGATGGCGGAGTTCGAGTGCGGCGGTCAGGGCGAGCCGGGCGCCGGACATCCCGAGCGGGTGACCGAGGGCGATGGCGCCGCCGTTCGGATTGACGTGCTCGGCGTCGTCCGGCAACCCGAGCTCGCGCAGTACGGCGAGGGACTGCGCCGCGAACGCCTCGTTCAGTTCGATCACGCCGATGTCCGCCAGCGCGACGTCGTAACGGTCGAGGAGCTTCGGAGTCGCCGGCGCCGGGCCGATTCCCATGATCCGCGGTGGCACGCCGGCGGCCGCCGTACCGACGATCCGGGCGAGGGGCGTGACGCCGAGCCGCTCGACCGCGTCGCCGCTCATCACCAGCAGCGCGGCCGCACCGTCGTTGACCCCGGACGCGTTGCCCGCGGTGACGGTGCCCGGCGTGCGGAACGGCGTCCTCAGTCCGGCGAGCGCCTCGAGCGAGGTCTCCCGCGGGTGTTCATCCACGTCGACGACAGTCACCGCGCCGCGCTTGCCGGGCACCTCCACGGGGACGATCTCCTCGGCCAGCCGCCCGTTCGCCTGCGCCTTGGCCGCGCGCTGCTGACTGCGCAGCGCGAACAGATCCTGATCCTCGCGGGAGATCGCCGAAGTCCGCGGCGACGTTCTCCGCGGTCTCGGGCATCGAGTCGATCCCGTACTGCGCCTGCAGCACCGGGTTCACGAACCGCCACCCGATCGTGGTGTCGTAGATCTCCGCCTGCCGCGAGAACGCACCAGTCGCCTTGGGCATCACAAAGGGTGCCCGCGACATCGACTCGACCCCGCCCGCGATCACGATCTCGTTGTCCCCGGCAATGATGGAGCGAGCGGCCGAGGCGACCGCGTCCAAACCCGATCCGCACAGCCGGTTGATCGTCGTACCCGGGACCTCGGCCGGCAGGCCGGCCAGCAGCACCGCCATCCGGGCCACGTTCCGGTTGTCCTCGCCGGCCTGGTTCGCACAGCCCAGGATCACGTCGTCGATCAGGCGAAGGATCGAACGAATGCCGGGCCAGCAGCGACGACACGGCATGCGCGGCGAGATCGTCGGGTCGCACGGAGGCGAGCGCACCGCCGTACCGCCCGATCGGCGTCCGCACGCCGTCCACCAGAAAGGCCTCGCGGGTCATGACTCGTCCTCCGAAGGAATGATCGTGCCGGACAACTGGCGGCTGCGGCCGCGGAACTCGGCGATCACCTCGTCACCGCGCCGGACCGTCACGTCGTAGATCGCGTTCCGGCCGTACGACGTCCGCTCCCGGGCCTCCGCGACGAGTACGTCACCGCGCTTGGCCGGGGCGACGAAGACGATGTCGCAGGTCTGCGCGACGGTGACCCGGTTGCGGGAGTTGCAGGCGAACGCGAACGCCGAGTCGGCGAGACTGAACACGAATCCACCATGCGCGATACCGTGCCCGTTCACCATGTCCTCACGCACCGGCATCTCGATCCGGGCGGTCCCGTCACCGACCTCGACCAGCCGCATCCCCAGGCCGGCGCTGGCGGTGTCCTCCGCCCACATCGCCGCGGCCACCCGGGCCGCCAGGTCATCCATAGATCTGCCCAATCGAGAAGGACTTTGTGACACCCTACCCCCGGTAGCGCCATCGACTGTAACATCACCTGCGAGACCCCGAGGCTTGGAGCGCACCTCATGACCACGACCGGCACCGACCTGCTCGCCACCCACCGCGAGCGCCTCGACGACGCCGTCAAGGCGATCCGGGGCCGCGGCTACCACTCCGCCTTCCCGGAGTCGCCGAGTCCGCGGGTGTACGGCGAGACCGCGGCAGCCGACGGCAAGGCCGCCTTCGAGCGCTACCTCGGTACGACGGTCGCACTCGAGACCCCGGGGTCACGCGGCACGGTCGTCACGGAGCAATCGCCGTTCGGCATCACGCTGGACATCGCCTACCCGCGGACCGTCGAGGACGGCCTCGACGACCTGCTCACAGCCGCACAAGCTGGGCTCAAGGACTGGCGCAACGCCGGGATCGACGCCCGGACCGGGGTCACGCTGGAGATCCTCGACCGGCTGCACAAGCGCATCTTCGAACTGGCCAACGCGGTCCAGCACACCAGCGGTCAGGCGTTCGTGATGGCCTTCCAGGCCGGTGGCGCGCACGCGCTGGACCGGGCGCTGGAGGCGATCGCCTACGCGTACGAGGAGATGAACCGCTACCCGGCCGAG
The DNA here is from genome assembly GCA_963748245.1 of uncultured Actinomycetota bacterium. GTDB lineage: Bacteria > Actinomycetota > Actinomycetes > Propionibacteriales > Kribbellaceae > Kribbella. Next base: position 1,179,424 of record CAVVIA010000002.1, read on the forward strand.
GCGACCTGGGAGAAGCCGGCCAAGGGCGACCCGATCCGGATGGAGAAGACGTTCACCGTCACCGGCCGCGGGGTCGCGCTGGTGATCGGCTGCAACACGTTCCCGACCTGGAACTCCTGGCCCGGCCTGTTCGCGTCGCTCGTCACCGGGAACGCCGTGGTGGTGAAGCCGCACCCGCTCGCCGTACTGCCGCTCGCGATCACCGTCGAGGTGTGCCGCGAGGTGCTCGCCGACGCCGGCTTCGACCCGAACCTGGTGACGCTCGCCGTCGAGCGGGCCGGTGACGGCCTGGCCAAGCCGCTGGCGACCCGGCCCGAGGTGAAGCTGATCGACTTCACCGGCGGCAGCGAGTTCGGGGAGTGGCTGGAGCAGAACGCGACCCAGGCGACAGTGTTCACCGAGAAGGCGGGTGTGAACGCGGTCATCATCGACTCGACGGACGCGTTCAAGGCGCTCTCCAACAACCTCGCCTTCACCCTGAGCCTGTACTCGGGCCAGATGTGCACGACCACCCAGAACCTCTTCGTCCCGGCCGGCGGGATCGAGACCGACGAGGGCCACAAGTCCTTCGAGGAGGTCGGCGCCGGGATCGCCGGCGCGATGGGCAAGCTGCTCGGCGACGACGCCCGCGCGGTCGAGATCCTCGGCGGCATCGTGAACCAGGCCGTGATCAGCCGGCTCGAGCTCGCACCGGAGTACGGCGACGTCGTGCTGGAGTCCCGGGCGGTCCAGCACCCGGCCTTCCCGGACGCGGTGGTGCGGACGCCGCTGCTGGTCGCGATCGACGCCAAGGACGAGGAGGTGTACGGGCGCGAGTGCTTCGGCCCGGTGTCCTTCCTGGTCAAGACCGCCGACACCGCCGAGTCGATCGACCTGTTCCGGAGGACGGTCACCGAGGGCGGCGCGATGACGGCCGGGATCTACTCGACCGATGCCAAGACGCTCGACCAGGCCCGGGACGCGGCGCTCGACGCGGGGGTCGCGCTGTCGGAGAATCTGACCGGCCAGGTGTTCGTCAATCAATCGGCTGCTTTCAGCGATTTCCACGGCACCGGGGCGAATCCGGCCGCGAACGCGACATACACCGACGGCGCATATGTTGCGAGTCGCTTCCGCGTCATTCAATCTAGGCGTCATGTCTGACCCCTCGGATCCGGATGACCTGCGCGAGGTTCTCGCCTACTACGACAGCTGGCTGGCGTTCAACCAGCGCTATCAGCGGGTGCCCGGGGTCCAGGCCGCCGTGTTCGCCGCGGACGAGGTCGCCTTCTCCGCGGCGTACGGGCTGGCTGACGTCGAGAACGCCGTACCGCTGAGCGAACACCATCTGTTCCGGATCGCGTCGCATTCGAAGACGTTCACCGCGACGGCCGTGTTCCAGCTGGTCGAGCAGGGCCGGCTCCGGCTGGACGACAAGGCGGAGCAGCACGTCACCGAGATCGTCGGTACGCCACTGGGTGAGCGGACCGTGCGGGATCTGCTGGCGCACGCCGGCGGGATCACCCGGGACAGCCTGGACGCGGACTGGTGGCAGCTCGCGAAGGCCTTCCCGGACCGGGACGAGTTGCTGGCGGTACTGCGGGACGACTCGTCCGCCGTCCTGCCGGAGAACGACCGATTCAAGTACTCGAACATCGGCTACGGGCTGCTCGGGCTCGTGGTCGAGACGGCCTCCGGGACGTCGTACAACTCCTATGTCCAGACCGCGATCGTGGACAAACTCGGGCTGTCCGGGCTCGGTCCGGAGCTGGATCCGGCGCGCGGCAGTGAGTACGCCGCCGGGTACAGCGCACTCTCGTATGCCGCCGAGCGGATCCCGATCGATCACGTCGACACCCGGGCCCTCGCCGCGGCGACCGGGTTCTTCGGCAACGCCCGCGATCTGGTCACCTACTTCTCCGCCCACCTGCCCGGCGACGACCGGCTGCTGACCGACAAGTCGAAGCGCGAGATGCAGCACCCGCTCTGGCAGACCGCTGCCGGCGACGACTGGCCGCGCTACGGGCTGGGCGTGCAGATCGCGAAGGTCGGTGACCGGCGGCTGTTCGGGCACGGTGGCGGCTATCCGGGACACATCACCAGGTCCATGGTCGACGGGTCCGCCGGGATCGCGGTCAGCGTGCTGACGAACGCGATCGACGGTCCTGCCCAGCAGTTGGCCGAGGGCTTCTTCAAGCTGCTCGATCTGGCTCAGTCGAAGGATCGCCCCGGTACCGTGGCCGACCTGAGCCGCTTCACCGGCCGCTACGCCAACCTCTGGGGCGTCAGCGACATCGTCCAGCTCGGCGGTCGGCTCTACGCGCTCGATCCCACCCAGGGTGATCCGGCGGACAGGCCGACCGCGCTCGAAGTCGATGGCGACACGCTCCTGGTGACCGAAGACTCCGGCACCGGTGCGTACGGGCAGAGGTATCAGTTCACCTTCGACGAGGACGGCCGGCCCGACACGGTCCGCAATGCCACCGGCCTACTGACGGACCCGATCGATCGTTTCACCCTGCCGTCCCGGCTGACCGTGGAGTAAGTACCGTGCGGGTATGACGATCCACGGCGATCACCCGTTCTTGCCGCCCGAGTCCGAGCGGAGTCCGGTCCGGCGGTTGCGCGGACGACTGCCGTCACCGGTCGGGTTGTGGACCACCGCGTACGACGGGAAGCGGGCCGGCCTCACCGTGTCGTCGATGCTGGTGGCCGACGGTGAGCCCGGAGCGGTGATCGGGCTGATCGACCCGGACTCGGACCTCTGGGAAACGTTGCGTCAGGCAAGGACCGCGGTGGTGGCGCTGCTCGGCGAGGGCAACCAGCAGCTCGCCGACGCATTCGGGTACGTCGCACCGGCGCCGGGCGGCCCGTTCCGGATGATCGACTGGACCGATACCCCCTGGGGTCCGGCACCGGTCGGTGTCAGCACCTGGGCCGGCTGCACGCTTGCCTCCACCGATCCGCCCGAGGTCGGCTGGGCGCTCCAGGTCCAGCTCGAGATCGTCCACGTCGAGCTCGCGCCCGACGAGACCCCCGCGCTGGTTCACCGGCGCGGACGCTACTTCACCCTCTGATCGCGGATCCGCTCCGCGTGCCGGCCCTGGAACTCTTCACCCTGGACCAGGAAGCGGTGGATCGTCTCCAACTCCGTCCGGGTATAGCGGGACAGTAGGGCTTCTCCGCTCGGTCTGACCGGGCCGTACAGCGTCTCGACGCGCTCCTCCGCCAGTGGGGTCGCGGTCACCAGCACCCTGCGACGATCCGCCTCGTCCTTGGTGCGTACGGCGTACCCGGCGCTCTCCAGCCGCTCGATCGCCGCCGTCGTCGCGGCCGGGCTCAGCCCCGCCTCGACCGCGAGCTTGCCCGCGGTCATGCCGCCGTCGATCAGCAGGAGCCCGATGCAGAGCAGGTCGGTGCGATTCACCCCCAGCACCTCGGCCGCCGCCGCATCCACCCGGTCGGTGGCGTTCTGGAACCGCACCACCGCCGCGGTGATCTCCGCGATCAGACTTTGTTTCGACACTCGAAATAGTCTACTCTCGATTCCAATGTTTCGATCGTCGAAATAAATGGAGGCCCGCGATGGCTGTGACGACACCTCTGCCCGGCTGGCTGAAGCCGGTGAACCGGCTGGTCAAGCTCCTGTCCCGCCTCGGTCTGCGACTCGGCACCATCCACGTGCTGTCGGTGCCCGGCCGATCGACCGGCCGGCTGCGCGCCACGCCGGTGTCGCCGCTCACCGTCGACGGCGAGCGCTACATCCTCAGTCCGGTGCCGACCTCGGACTGGGTCCGCAATGCCCGGGCGGCCGGCTGGGGGATGCTGGCGGCGGGCCGACGGAGCCGCCGGGTCAGGCTCGAGGAAGTGACGGACCCGGCCGTTCGGGAAGCGGTCCTGCGGGCGTTTCCGGTCGAGGTCCCGAACGGTGTGCCCTTCTTCATCCACGTCGGCGCCGTCACCAGTGCGGACCCCGAAGAGTTCGCCGCTGCCGCACCAGGTTGCGTGGTCTTTCTCGTAATGTGAGGTCATGCGAGCCACCACGATTCATGCGCCGTACGACATCCGGCTGACCGACGTCCCCGATCCGCGGATCGACGGGCCGACGGACGCGGTGGTCAAGGTCGTTGCCTCGTGCATCTGTGGTTCGGACCTGTGGCCGTACCGCGGGGAGAACAAGATCAGGCCGGGCAGCCGGATCGGGCACGAGTTCGTCGGCCTCGTCGAGGAGATCGGCAGCGACGTCCGCACCGTCAAGCCGGGCGACTTCGTGATCGCGCCGTTCGTGGTGAGCGACGGGACGTGTCCACACTGCCTCGCCGGCTACCAGACTGCGTGTCAGAACCTGGTCGGCTACGGCAGCAGCCGGGCCGACGGCGGCCAGGGGGAGTACGTGAAGCTCCCGTACGCCGATGGCACGCTGGTCGCGACACCCGAGGTGCCCGACGATTCGCTCGTCCCGTCGTTGCTCACGCTCTCCGATGTGATGGGCACGGGGTGGCATGCCGCTCGAAGTGCACGGGTGAAGCCGGGCGACACCGTGGTTGTCGTCGGTGATGGAGCGGTCGGCCTGTGCGGCGTGCTGGCTGCGGCGCGGATGGGTGCCGAGCGGGTGGTGGCGATGTCGCGGCACGAACCGCGGCAGAAGCTTGCGCAGGAATTCGGTGCCACGGACATCATTGCCGAACGCGGTGACGCTGCGCGGGACGCCGTACTGGAGTTGACCGGTGGGGTGGGGGCGGACGCCGTACTGGAGTGTGTCGGGACCGGGCAGGCGATGACGACTGCCTTCGACGTCGCGCGGCCGGGGGCCACGGTCGGCTTCGTCGGCGTACCGCACGGGGTCGAGGTGCCGATCAGGACGATGTTCGGCCGCAATGTCGGGCTGGCCGGCGGGATGGCGCCGGTCCGGGCGTACCTGCCCGGCCTGATGGCCGACGTCCTGTCCGGAGCGATCGATCCGGGGCTGGTGTTCGACTCCGAGCTGCCGCTGGCGGACGTGGCCGAGGGCTACAAGGCCATGCACGAGCGGCGCTCGATCAAGGTTCTGCTCAAGCCGTAGTCGCCGATTCGGTCACAAACGCGCAAGCTCATTGCGCGAGGTGGCTGATCGGGCGCTGAATGTGCGCGCTCTCACACACCGGGGTCCCGGGGGTCACGGCTGCGCAACGCGCTTGCGCGGATCGTTGACACCCGGTGCGCGGCGTGCCCAGAGTTGGCCCGTCAAGGGGGCATCGTTGTCACAGGCGGCTTCCATGAGCTGAGCGGAGAGTGAAATCATGCGTGGTGGTCTGAGCAAGACCCTCGCGGTGCTGGGCGCGGCGGGGCTTCTCGCGGTCAGTGCCTGCGGGAACAGCGACGACAGCGGCGACGGCAGTGGGGACTCGGCGGCAAGCAAGGACGTCACCGTCTTCACCTGGTGGGCCGACGGTGGCGAGAAGGCTGGTCTGGACGGCATGGTCTCGGTGTTCAACACCGAGTGCAAGGACTACAAGTTCGTCAACTCCGCGGTCGCGGGTGGCGCCGGCTCGAACGCCAAGCAGGTGCTCGCGAACGACCTGCAGGCCGGCAAGCCGCCGTCGACGTTCCAGGCGCACGCCGGCGCGGAGCTGAGCGACTACATCAACGCCGGCCAGGTCGACGACGTCAGCGGTCTGTACAAGGAGTTCGGCCTGGACAAGGCCTTCCCGCAGAGCCTGATCGACAACCTGACCATCGACGGCAAGATCTACTCGATCCCGGCCAACGTGCACCGCGCGAACGTGGTCTGGACGAACCCGGCCGTGATGAAGAAGGCGAGCCTCGACGCCGCGACCGCTCCGGCGAACGTGGACGCGTGGATCGCCGACATGGACAAGCTGAAGGCCGCCGGGGTCAAGGCACCGCTGGCCATCTCCAAGGGCTTCGCCCAGGAGATGCTGGTCGAGGTCGTGCTGCTGGCCGAGCTCGGGCCGGACAAGTTCACTTCGCTGTGGAAGGGCGAGGGCTGGGAAGGCGCCGACGTCACGGCGGCGCTGGACAAGTACAAGAAGCTGCTGTCCTACACCAACGCCGACCGCGAGGCGATCGACTGGCCGGACGCCCTGCAGTACCTGAACAAGGGCCAGGCCGCCTACTTCGTGATGGGTGACTGGGTCGCCGCGCAGCAGCTGGCCGACAAGGTGCCGGACTCGGCGTACACCTATTGGCCGTCCCCGGGTACGGCGGGCAACTTCCAGTACCTGTCGGACTCCTTCACCATGCCGACCGACGGGCAGACCCCGGACGGTGCGAAGTGCTGGCTGAAGGTCACCGGCTCGGCCGAGGGCCAGAAGGCGTTCAACACCAAGAAGGGTTCGATCCCGGCCCGCTCCGACGCGGTACCGGCGGACTACCCGAAGTACCAGCAGGCCGCGATGGCCGACTGGAAGAAGGACAAGATCGTTCCGTCCTGCGCGCACGGTGCTGCCTGCACGCTCGGCCAGAACAACGACATCCTGTCCGCGATCAGTCAATTCAGCGGCTCCCAGGACGTCGCCAAGCTGCAGTCGGCGATCGGCGCCGCGATGAAGAAGAGCTGATGCCGGACGAGTTGCGGACCGGCCCCGGGTCGGAGGACTGAGCATGCACGGAAGAATCCGAACCTGGGGCCCCGGCGCCTTGGTGCTGTTGCCGACGGTGCTGCTGCTCGGGTACTTCGTCTACGTGTTGATCGCGTGGACCTTCAACACCTCGCTGACCGATCGGCACACGGCCCGCAAGGGCCCGGTCGATTACGTCGGGTTCGAGAACTACGTGAACCTGTTCGGCGAGGACCGGTTCCTCAACTCGCTGAAGAACCTCGGCGTGCTCACGGTGTTGTTCATCGTGGGCACGCTGATCTTCGGAGTGCTCTGGGCCCTGCTGCTGGAGAAGGGGGTCACCGGCGAGGGCGTCTTCCGGTCGATCTTCCTGTTCCCGATGGCGATCTCGATGATCGCCTCCGGGGTGGTCTGGGGCTGGTTGCTGAACCCGTCCCAGGGCGACGAGGCACGCGGGCTGAACCGGTTGTTCTCGATCGTCGGGCTGGACTTCCTGGAGAATCCCTGGTGGACCGCGGGAAGTAGATGGACGACGATGGCGGCCATCGCCCTGCCCGCGGTCTGGCAGCTGTCCGGCTACATCATGGCGCTGTTCCTGGCCGGCTTCCGGGGCATCCCGCCCGAGCTGCGGGAGGCTGCGCGGGTCGACGGAGCGAGCGAGTTCAAGCTCTACCGGCACGTGCTGTTCCCGCAGTTGTCGCCGATCGCGCTGTCGGCCCTGATCATCCTCGGCCATATGTCGCTGAAACTGTTCGACCTGATCTACGCGATCACCGGGCCGAACCAGTTCCGCACCGAGGTGCCGTCGATCTACATGTGGAACACGCTGCTGCGCAGCGACCAGGCCAAGGCGGCCGCGATCGCGATCGTGATGCTCGCGGTCGTCGCCGTACTCGTCATCCCGTACGTCGCGTACACCGTCCGGCAGGAGACCAACGAATGACCGCCGCAGAGGCCGCGACCGGCCAGGCCGCCGCGGCGATCAGCCGGAAGCCGCGGCGGAGCCCGATCGCCGACGGGTCGACCCGGCGCAGCCGGACGATCCGCTACCTCCTGCTGCTGTTCTTCCTGCTGTTCGTGCTGACCCCGGTGTACGTCGTCATCATCACCAGTTTCAAGACGGCCAGCGACACCACCGCCGCCGCGCAGTGGTCGTTGCCGGAGACGTGGACGCTGGAGCCGTGGCGCAAGGCGTGGGACGTGCTGCAGCCGTACATGATCCGGTCGCTCTCGCTGGCGATCCCGGCCGCGATCATCTCCTCGATGATCGGGTCCGTGAACGGGTTCGTGCTGGCCCGCTGGCGGTTCCCGGGCGCGAACGTGGTGTTCGCGTTCATCCTGTTCGGGATGTTCATCCCCTACCAGGCGGTGATGCTGCCGCTGCGGACGACGTTCAACGAGCTGGACGTCACCCGCGGCGTACCGACCCTGATCATCGCGCACGTCATCTACGGCATCCCGATCTGCACGCTGATCTTCCGGAACTACTACGCCACCATCGTGCCGAACGAGATCATCGAGTCGGCCCGGGTGGACGGCGCCGGGCTGGTCCAGACCTACCTCCGGATCATCCTGCCGATCTCGATCTCCGGGTTCGTGGTGACGCTGATCTGGCAGTTCACCTCGGTCTGGAACGACTTCCTGTTCGCGCTGTTCCTCACCCAGCAGCAGAACGGTCCGGTGACGCTGGGGCTGGCGGCGCTGTCGGGCGGTCAGAAGGTCGACTACGCGGCCAGCATGGCGGGCGCGCTGATCGCCTCGTTCCCGACCCTGCTGGTGTACATCCTGCTCGGCCGCTGGTTCATCGGCGGCCTGATGGCGGGAGCCCTGAAGGGCTGACGTACGTCGCCTGCGGCCCGTGCTGCTCGATGCACGGGCCGCAGTCGGGTGGTGACGGCGTGTCGATGCACTTATCCACAGGACGCGCGCACGGGCCTGCGGCGGATTGGGGCTGGGCGGTAATGTCGCGGACGTGACCAAGTCACCACGAGGCCGGGACGGACGACCAAGCCACTTGCGGCTGGTCGGCTCCACGCCGGGCCCGACCCCACGGCCCACGGCGGGTGTCGACGTCGACACCACGCCGAGTGTCGCCGTGCTGGAAACCCTGCTGGAAACGCTGACCCTCGATCTGGCCGCCGCACCCCGGGCCCTGCACCCGGTGATCGCGGAGGCCTCGGTCGCGCGGTCCGCCGCGATGCTCGCCGACCAACTGTGGCCGGCCGGGCGGCCGGACGAGATCGGTGAGGTCGAGCGATACTTCTGGGCCGACGCCGCCCGGGTGCTGGGCGAGCGCCGCGACCAGCAATCCTTTGTCCTGTTGACGAGCCTGGCCCGCGCGGTCGGTCCGGCCGGCCGGTTGCCGCTGCAGCGAGCCCATCTGTCCCGGTTGCGGACCGAGGACGAGGTGCCCGAGTGGGTGACCCGGATCGCCGGGTTCCGGCTGACCAGCGCGATCGTGTCGGAGGACATCACCGGCGACGGGCTGAGCGTCGTGCTCGACTACGACGACGAGCAGCATCCGCACACCGTGGTCGTCTTCATCGACAACAACCTCGGCGCGATCGTCAAGGACGTGTTCGTCGGCCCGCCGGTGGACCGGGTGCTCGAGGCGTACCAGCGCGGTGGCCGGGTGACCATCCGGACGGTCCGGCCGCCGACCGCGGCCGGCATCATCCTGCAGGCCCTCGGCGAGACCAACGACTTCGACGATCCGCCGGTGACCGAGGACTTCGAGTTCTTCTCCGGGCTGCTGGTGAACCGGCTGACCCAGTTGCCCGAGCGCCCGATCCGGCCGCCGATCCGGCCGTTGCTGTCACCGCGGCAGCGTGACCAGTTGGTCGACGAGTTCCTCGACTCGCAGTACGCCGTGGACCTGCCCGACGACGCGGCCGACATCGTCCGGCTGTGGATCGACCACGCGGTGGACCATACCGTCGGCGGTCCGTTGCGGGTCAGCGCCGTACTGGTGGAGCTGTTCCTGGCGCACTGGCTGCCGCGGAAGGTGCTTGCTGACAGCACCTACTTCGAGGCGGTTCCCGTGGTCGTGAAGGCGTGGCTGGAGTTCGCGGGGGATCGGACCGCGCTCGCGCTGGACGCGATCGACGAAGCGGTCGACGCGGTGGACGTGTGGACCCCGGCGCTCGAGGCCGCGGCGATGGTCGACCCGGTCGGCTCCAAACCGGGTGAACGCGTCTTCCTCGACGACACCACCAACGACCTCGAGGATGCCTACCGTGCCCTGTCCGGCCTGGGTTCGCCACCGCAGCCGGACCTGCAAGGCCTGGACAAGTCCCAGGCCGCCACGCTCTCCGTCCTGGCCCCGCACGCCTGGTTGATGGCCGGCGAGACCCTCGGTTCGACGTACGCCCCGGACGCTTTCGACATCGCCGAACGTCTGGTCCGCGACGCCCCCGACCTCCTCGCCAAGGCCCGGCTGTCCACCTGGCCCCGAGCCATCGTCTGGCTCCTCGCCCACCGCCACTGCCTCGTCGGCCCCGGAGAACCCCTGACCCCCTACGCCCTGGCCGCCGACCTCTCCTCCTCCCCGGCCACCCTCCGCAAAACCGCCAAACTCCTCACCGACACCCTCATCCTCCCCCGCTGATGTATTTACGTGCGCCGGAGCTCAGGGGTCGTGGGTGGTTGAACACGGGTGGGCGGGAGTTGTCGCTCGCGGACTTCCGGGGGCGCTTTTTGCTCCTCGATTTCTGGGCGTTCTGCTGTATCAACTGTCTGCACGTGCTGGACGAGTTGCGGCCGTTGGAGGAGAAGTACGGCGACGCGCTGGTGATCGTGGGGGTGCATTCGCCGAAGTTCGCGCATGAAGGGGAAGAGGCGGCGGTGCGGGCCGCGGTGGAGCGGTACGAGGTGGGGCATCCGGTGCTGGATGATCCCGAGTTGGTGACCTGGCAGAACTACACCGCCCGGGCCTGGCCGACGCTCGTGCTGGTGGATCCGAACGGGTACATCGTCGCGCAGTACTCGGGCGAAGGGCACGCGCACGCGCTGGACGCCCAACTGGCGGAGCTGATCGCCGAGCACGAGCAGGCCGGCACGCTGACGCGGGGCACCTCGCCGTACGTCGCTCCGGAGCCCGAGCCCAGTGATCTCCGCTTCCCGGCGAAGGTGGTTGCCCTGGACAACGGGTTCCTCGTCGCCGACGCGGGGAACCACAGCATCGTCCAGCTCGCGGAGGATGCGACCACGGTGGTACGACGCTTCGGCACCGGCCACCGTGGATTCGCCGACGGCGACCAGCCCGCCTTCTCGGAGCCGAACGGGCTCACCGTCCTGCCCGCCGAGGTTGCGAGCCGGCTCGGGTACGGCGTCGTCGTCGCCGACACGGTCAACCACGCCTTGCGCGGGATCAACCTGGACACCGGTCAGGTCACCACCCTGGTCGGCACCGGCAAGCAGTGGATGGACGGCGACGGCACCGACGTACTCAGCTCGCCCTGGGATGTCGCCTGGTGGCAGGACAAGGTCTGGATCGCGATGGCCGGCGTCCACCAACTGTGGACGTTCGACCCGTTCACCAAGGTCACCGAAGTTGCCGCAGGCACCACCAACGAAGGTCTGAACGACGGCGTTCTGAAGGAGGCGTGGTTCGCCCAGACGAGCGGTCTGGCCGTCGACGGCGATCGTCTCTGGCTGGCCGACTCCGAGATCTCCGCGCTGCGCTGGATCGACACCGAGGTGCACACCGCCGTCGGGACCGGCCTGTTCGACTTCGGCCTCCGCGATGGCAAGGCAACCGAGGCCCTCCTGCAGCATCCGCTCGGTGTGACCGTTCTGCCTGACGGTTCGATCGCGATCGCCGACACCTACAACGGCGCCGTACGACGCTACGACCCGCGCACCGACGTGGTCGACACGATGGCGACCGGACTCGCCGAGCCCAGCGGTGCTGTTGTCGTAGGCAACGAACTGTTGGTGGTCGAGTCGGCCGCGCACCGGCTGACCCGCATCCCGCTGGGTGCCTCGGCGAAGGTAGACGAGTTCAGCACCAGGACGCAGCGGCCGCCGATGGATCTCGCGGCCGGCGAGATCACCCTCGAGGTCGTGTTCACGCCGCCGCCGGGGCAGAAGCTGGATGATCGCTACGGTCCGTCGACCCGGCTGCTGGTGTCGTCGACGCCCGAGTCACTGTTGCGCGACGGTGCGGGCGACTCGACGGATCTCGCCCGGAAGCTCGTGATCGACGAGCGAGTCGGAGATGGGGTGCTGCATGTCGCCGTACAGGCTGCTTCGTGTGATGACTCCGACGAAGTCGAGTTCCCCGCCTGTCACATGCACAGGCAGGACTGGGGCGTGCCGGTCCGGGTGACGCCGGACGGCGCCGCGCGGCTCGAGCTGGTGCTGTCCGGAGCGTCTACTCCTTGATGTCGCGGTGGTGCTCCTCGACGACCCGGTACTCCTCCTCGATCGCCGGATCGATCGCGTCGGTCTCGACCCGACGGCGCCGGTTGGTGATGTAGAAGGAGAGCACGATCCCGGCCAGTCCGGCGAGGATCAGGATGTAGCCGACAACGGTCAGGTCGACGGCCTCCCACGAGTCCCGAATCGCGAACGCCAGAATGGCGCCCACGACCATCAGAAAGATCCCCACACCGATGCTCATCCGAGCCTCCTCGTGACGTCTACACGTCGACGCTACTCCGCTTGGACGGCGTTAGCCATCAACGGCGCCTGTCTGTTACGCCACGTGTACCCAGCGGCAAACGCCGGTCCTAGCTCGTCTGCAGCTCGATGTCGCCGCTGGTCGTGGTCGCGTTGATGGTGTGGGTGCCGTTCGGGTCGTCGCCGAGTCCGTTGCCGACGTCGCCGCTGCGGGTCTCGGTGCTGACGTTCCAGCTCCCGGCCGGTGCGGTCACCTCGATGTCGCTGCTGGTGCCCTTGGCCCGTACGTCGTTCGCCTCGGCCAACTCGAGTTCCAGATCGCCGGAGGTGGTCTCGACGTTGACCGCCCCGCCCTTGAGACCGGAGGCTTCGATGTCGCCCGAGGTCGCCGTCACGTCCAGCTTCCCGGTCAGGTCCTTCACCACCACGTCGCCCGAGGTGAGGTCGACCTTCACGTCGCCGGTGACGTCACTGATCTCGATCGTGCCGGACCGGGACGAGGCATCGACCCCGCTGACCCCGGCGATCGAGATGTCGCCGCTGCCGTTCTCGCCGGTGACCTTGGTGCCACGAGGCACGGTGACCACGAAGTCGGCGCTGCACTGCCAGCCGCAGTCGCCGTCGAGCTTCAGCACGCCGTCGTCGACCGAGTAGGCGTCACCCTTCTTCCACAGCCAGAACCTGCGCTTCTCCTGGACCGTCGTCTTGTCGTCGCCGGAGACCTGGATGGTGACGTCGGCGCTCTCGGCGGCCAGCTGGACCGTGGTGATCTTCTCCCCGATCTCGTGGTCGTCGGTGGCGTCCCGGTCCCCGAACTGCCAGAACGCCAGCGCCGCCCCGGTCACCAGAAGAATTGCCCCGAGCTTCTTGCTCTCCGCCATCGTCCGCCCCTTCTCGTCCCGCCTTGTCCGCTCGACAGTAGGCCGGGCGGCGGTGGGACAGGATCCGGCAGAACCCCCGAGGCGCCCCTGAACACCACCCCAGGGAGGCCTGAGGTCAGGACCGGTGGTCGCCCCGGGAGACCGCGGCAGCGAGATCGTCGTCGAGGTTGCCGAAGAAGGTCCGCGCCCACAGATCGTCGCCATGCCAGTAGGGCCCGTCGTCACCCGGGAGCGAAGCCGGCGCCTTGCCGCGCTTCAGCGCTTGCCGGCACTCGGCACACAACGGCAGCGTCAACGTCGCCCCGTCCGCCTCGACCTGCGTCGGTCGCCCGGAAGACCTTCCGTGCAAGGGATTGAAGGCACACAGCTCCGGTACGACGTCCAGCTTTCGGCCGGCCGCTGCCGCGACGGCAGCGTCGTACTCACGTCGCGCCTTGTCCAGCAGCACCATCGCGCCGACCACGTCGACCAGATCCTCCGACGCGTCGAGCACCTTGCCGGCGGCGTGGTGAGCGTCGAGCGCGGCCTGCTGATGCCTCAGCCCTTCACCCCTGGCATCAGGCAACGCGGCCAGCGCCGAGCCCAGCGTGGTGAGCTCGGCGTTCGTCTCCTGCGTCAGGCGACGGCGCCGCTCGGCGGCAACGCTCGCTGCGACGTGTGGCGGGATGCTGAACGGCTTCTCCCGCCGCGGCCGGTCGTCGTCTCGCGAGCCAGGCCGACGCAGACCGATCACCAGCCCAAGCCCCACCAGCGCGGCGATCCCCAGCCCGACGAACAGCGCGATCGTTCCACCCGAGGACTCATCCTCTTCGGAAGAGGAGGACCTGGCCGGCCGGGAGGTGGCGGGTTTGGTCGCAGGCATCCCGGGAGCCGCCAGCAGCTCGTACATCCGGGCCAGTACCTCGGTCGGCCCTGCGTCGTACCCGGTGTCGTCCAGCGCCCGCGTCCGGGCGGCACGCAACTTGTCCTCGTCCAGCTGCGGCACATTGTGCGCTTCGTGCCAGGGGAACTGCCCGCCGCCGTCGACCACGACATACAGGCCGGGCTTGCCGAGGGCATCGATGACCAGGGTGAGCACGTTCCTCTCCTCACCCTGGAACGGGTCGCTCGGCGTCAGCGGCAGCACGATCGAGTAGACCGGGTATCCGAGCGCCGCCGCCTTGGCCCGGACATCGGCCCGCAGATTCTCCGGCAACCCCGACTTGTACGCCGGATCGACGTACAGCGGATCCTTGGCCAGTGCTGTCGCGATCTCCCGGGCGCGCTCGGCCGGAGTCTGTGCCTGAGCGGGTACGGCGGTCAGCGACACCAGCAGCGTCAACAGGGCCATCCACGCGAACCGGGCTTTCACTGTGCTCCTCCACGTCGTCGACCGACTGATGCCGCCACTGCGACCACGATTCCGGCGAGCAGCGCGCCGCCGAGCAGTCCGATGACGCCGCCTCCGACACCGTTGCCGATCGCCTTGCCGACGGTGAACCGCTCGGGTTCGGACGGCGATTCCGGATACGGCTGGGTCGGCTCGGTCCGCGCCGGCTTGGCGTCGTACCGGTCGTCTACCTTGACTTCGTCGAGGTAGTCGGCGAGCTGACCGCCCATCGACTGCCTCGCCTCCCCGTAGGTGCTGGACGGCGCCCAGGCGGCGATCTCGTGCTCCACGCCGTAGGTCGTGTAGCCGTCCATCACGAGGTACAACCCGGGACTGCGGTGCGAGGCGGCGAGCCAGCCGGCGAGCAGCGCGGTGTCGCCCTCCTCCCGGAACCATTCCCCGGTCGGTACGACGGCCACGTACACCGGCACCGGTGCGCCCTCGATCTCGCGGAGCATCTCCGCCGACTGCGTCGCGTCCACCACGGACGCATAGTCCGGGTCGACGTACAGCGGCTGCGTCGCAAAGGCCGTGGTCGCGGCGGTCACGCGCGGATCCGACGGGACCGCGGCCCACGCCGTCCCCGGCACGAAGAAGAGTGTTGCCACGAGCAACAGCACGACCCGCTTCATCGGACACCGTCCTCGAGCCGCGCCACCCGGTCGGGCAGGTCGTCGGAGAGCGCGCCGAACCCGGTCTCCACCATCACGCTGTCCTCCGGATCCAGCGTCCAGTACGCGACGTGCTCGCGACCGATCAGGCCGGACCGTTTCCACACCTGGAGGCCGTACGGCGTCTTGCCCTTGCCGAGGATCCGCGCACACTCGCGGCAGGCGGGCACCTCGATGTCGTCCGCCCAGGCGACCGGCGTCGTCCCGGACCGGTGCGTCGGGTCGAAGAAGCACGGCCGGAGGACCTGCCCACGACTCGCGCCACCCTCGGCCTGGCGGGCCAGCACAAAGGCGCCCGTCACTGCCAGCAGGTCGTCCGGCTGACCCTCCCGCAGCTTGCGGGCCGCGTCCAGGCGTCGGTTGGCGTCCTCGCGCTGGTCGAGCACCTTCACCGACTTCCCGCGTCGCCTGTCCAATCGGTCGACGGCCTGCTCCGCTCGCCTGATCCAGTCGTCCGCCCGGGCCCGCATCTTCGCCACCTCGATCGGCTGCCCGTCCGCGACTGCCGGCTTCGACCGCCGGGAACCGCGGCCCCGCCTGCGCAGCGCGAGCCACAGCGTCAACGCGAACCCGACGAGCGCACCGATGCCCATGCCGCTGAAGGTGGTCCGGTCTTCCAGATCCGTGACCGACGGCCCCCTCGGCTCGTCCTCCGGCTCCAGGTCACCGACCGGGATCGCAGGCAGCGGACGACCGTCGTACGCCGTCGCAGCCTGCTGGATCGTCCGCACGATCTGCGGCGCCGGCCGGTCGTCGACGATGTCCCGGTGCTGCTTGTCGTCGTGCTGGACGCTGGTCAGGTCCCGGCCCCTCAGCCCGCCCGGCCGGTACAGCTCCTCCGTCCCGGACCAGTACTCGTCGGAGACCACGGCCACTACGTACAGCCCCGGCTGCCCGACCCGAGCCTGCAGCAGCGTGACCAGATCGGCCGACTTCTCCCGCAGGTACGGCGTCCGCGGCACGAGCGCGACGTACACGGCGAAGTCGACCTTGCCGGCCTCTGCGCGGATCCGGTCCAGCTCGGGGACCGGGAGCAGGCGCTCGTCGACGTAGATCTTGTCGGTCCGCCAGGCGGCGGCGATCCGGTCCGGCAGCTCCGGCGTCGCGGCCCGCGCGGGGAGGACCGGAAGGAACGCCAGAACGGCGAGCAGGGCGGCGAGGCGGACCAAGCGAGCGAACATCGCGCACAGCGTACGACGACCGGACCGGGACACAGCAGCACGGACGCAAACCGTGGATGAGAGGTTCCCCACCCGGACCCTCCGGCCCGATCCGCGCAAGTGACCGAGCCGGAGGAGTTGGGGAACTAGAAGGCGGACTCCGGCAGGTCCATCACGTCGAGGTCGGTGAGCTCGGCCTTGACCCGCTCGGCGCGGACCGACGGCATCGTCGACCGGACGAACCACTGGGCCGCGGCGACCTTGCCGGTGTAGAAGTCCTGCTCGGCCGGGGACAGCTCGCCGCCGAGCCGGTTCAGCGCGACCTCGGCCTGCCGCAGCATCAGCCAGGAGCAGACCACGTCACCCAGCACGTACAGCAGCCGCGAGGTGTTCAGGCCGACCTTGTAGATGTTGCGCGGGTCGCCGTTCTCGGCCTGCGGGTTGCTCGCCATCAGCGCCTGGCCCATCATGCCCAGGATCTTCTGGGTGTCCTCCAGGCCCTTCGCCAGCAGCGCCCGCTCCTCCTTCAGCCGGCCGTTGCCGGCCTCGGAGGCGACGAAGCCCTGGATCTGCTCGGCCAGGTGGCCGAGCGCCTTGCCCTGGTCCTTGATGATCTTGCGGAAGAACAGGTCCTGGCCCTGGATCGCGGTGGTGCCCTCGTACAGGGTGTCGATCTTGGCGTCGCGGACGTACTGCTCGATCGGGTAGTCCTGCAGGAAGCCGGAGCCGCCGAAGGTCTGCAGCGACTCGGTGCCGAGCAGCGTCCACGACTTCTCCGAGCCGTAGCCCTTGACCAGCGGGAGCAGCAGGTCGTTGACACCCTCGGCCAGTACGTCGTGCTCACCGGCGTACCGCGCCTGCTCGGCCCGGTCCTGGTAGGTCGCGGTGAACAGGACCAGCGCCCGCAGCGCCTCGGCGTACGCCTTCTGGGTCAGCAGCGACCGGCGGACGTCGGGGTGGTGGGTGATGGTGACCCGCGGCGCGTCCTTGGCCGGCTGGGTCAGGTCGGCACCCTGGACCCGCTCCTTGGCGTACTCGAGCGCGTTCAGGTAGCCGGTGGACAGGGTCGCGATCGCCTTCGTGCCGACCATCATCCGCGCGTACTCGATCACCTGGAACATCTGCGCGATGCCGTTGTGCACCTCGCCGAGCAGCCAGCCCTTGGCCGGCGTCCCGTCGCCGAAGGTGACCTCGCAGGTGGTGGACACCTTGATGCCCATCTTCTTCTCGACGTTCGTGACGAAGGCGCCGTTGCGCTCACCGGTCAGCTCGCCGGTCTCCAGGTCGAAGTGGTGCTTCGGTACGACGAACAGGCTCAGGCCCTTCGTACCGGGACCGCCGACGCCCTCGATGCCCTGCGGACGGGCCAGCACCAGGTGGACGATGTTCTCGGTCATGTCGTGCTCGCCCGAGGTGATGAACCGCTTGACGCCCTCGATGTGCCAGCTGCCGTCGTCCTGCAGCGTGGCCTTGGTCCGGCCGGCGCCGACGTCGGAACCGGCGTCCGGCTCGGTCAGCACCATGGTGGCGCCCCAGCCGCGCTCGATGATGTGGTGCGCGATCTTCTTGTCCCGCTCGGTGCCGTTGCGCCAGAGCACATGCGCGAAGTTGGGGCCGGCGGCGTACATGTGGACCGGCGGGTTGGCGCCCAGCACCAGCTCGGCGGCGGCCCAGCGCAGTGACGGGGGCGTCGGCTGACCGCCCAGCTCGGCCGGCAGCTCCAGCTTGAACCACTCGGCGTCCATGTAGGCGTGGTAGCTCTTCTTGAACGCTTCCGGCATCCGCACCTCGTGCGCCTCGGCGTCGAAGACCGGCGGGTTGCGGTCGGCGTCGGCGAACGACTCGGCCAGCTCGTGCTTGGCCAGCCGGTCGATCTCGGCCAGCACCTCACGGGCGGTGTCGACGTCCATCTCGGCGTACGGGCCCTGCCCGAGCACCTCGTCCCGGCCCAGAACCTCGAGCAGATTGAACTCGATGTCCCGCAGATTCGACTTGTAGTGGCTCACGCCTTCACCTCGCTCCGCTCGGCTTCGGCGTGAGCCAGAGGCTGCTGTGCATATTTGTTCGATCGCTTCGCTCTCTCACAGGGTTCCCCTACCTCTTCTTCACAGCATCGTACTCACGAGTAACTTAAGTATATACCCACGGGTAACGAAGGCAAAGGGAGTTGTCCGTGACGTGATCCAGCAGACTTGTCCGGGTGACGGTCAAGCTGATCTACGAAACGCACTCGACCACGCTCGACAACGAGCAGGGAATCGCGACCGGCTGGCTGCCCGGCGAGCTGTCGGAGGCGGGGCGCCGCGAGGCGGCGGAGCTCGGTACGCGGCGCCAGGACGTCGACCTGGTGTTCAGCTCCGACCTGCGCCGAGCGGTGCAGACGGTCGAGGCCGCCGGCCTGACGGTGCCGCACTTCCAGGACTGGCGCCTGCGTGAATGCAACTACGGCTCACTGAACGGATCGCCCCGCAAGGACCTCGAGCCGCGGCCGCAGCGGGTGCACACACCGTTCCCCGGCGGGCAGAGCTACTGGGAGGTGATGGAGCTGACCCGCTCGTTCCTCGAGGACCTCAAGCGCTGGCACAACGGCAAGGCGGTTCTCGTGGTCGCGCACTCCGCGAACCGCTGGTCCCTCGACCATCTCCTGGACAGTCGCGCGTCCCTCGAAGACCTGGTCGCCGCTCCGTTCGAGTGGCGACCAGGCTGGGTGTACGAGGTCTAGGGTTTGTAGACGGCGGTGCTGCCGTAGAGCTTGGTGGTGAAGGCCGAGATGTAGGAGGCCGTGTTCGCCGAGGTGAGGTTGTAGGTGAGGAAGACGCCGTACCCCTCGGTGACCGTGCGCTGGGCGAGGCTCGCGGCGGTGGACGAACTGGTCGCGGTGAACGAGACGGCGGCCGGCGAGAGGCGGGACTTGTCGCTCGGGCCGCTCGGGACGGCCCAGGTGCCGTAGTACGGGTTCCAGGCGTAGTCGAAGGTGTTGGCGATGCTCACACCGTTGTAGGTCAGCCGATCCGAGGCCGGGCCGATGTCGTACAGCGTGATGAGCTTGTCCGGCAGCTTCTGGCGCAGGGCCGAGACGAGGTAGACGAACGAGCTGTCGTTCGGCTGGCCGGTGCCGTTGTTCCCGTACTCCGCGTACTCGTCGTCGAAGTCGATGCCGTCGAGTCCGTACGTCGTCACCGCGTCGGCCAATTGCTGGGCGAACGCGTCGGCGGCCTGCTGGGACGGGAAGTTCGCGAAGCCGGCGCCCTGGTGGTTGCCGAGGATCGACAGCAGCACCTTGATGCCCTTCTGCTGCAGCGGCCGGACCTGGGTCGCCACGTTGTCGAGCACGTTCTGGACGTTCTCGTTGAAGTGCAGATAGGCGTTCGTGCCGTCGTAGTTGATGTTGGCCGCGAAGATGACCGCGACGTCGAACACCTGCGCGCCGCCGTCTGGCCAGCGTGTACTTCGCGGCGTTCGTCATGCTCTCGTTGTTGACCTCGACGTAGACCACCGAGATCGGTCCGGTCTTCGCCCGCGGGCGGCGCTTGGCGGCCGCGGTGGCGGGCAGCGCGGCACCGGTGCCGGCCACCACGGTCGATGCCGTGATGGCCGACAGCAGGGTTCTTCTGCGGATGGGTTCAGGGCTCATCGATCAACTCCAGGTCTGCTGGGCGGGGCAAACACTCCACCGGAACTAAACCGGTATAGCAGACCCTCTGTCAAGGAGTTGTCAGCGCAGGGTGACGATCTCGGACCTGCCCTCGCTGACGACCTTCACCTCGGCCTTCGCGCCGGCCGGGACCAGGAGCGCGTTCGACCGCGCCGGGCTCCAGGCCCCACCGTCGTACCGGTAGGACAGTTGGGCGTTCCGGCGCGCGACCGCCCAGCCCTGGTCCCGGGGGAGCTTGATCGACACCGGCAGTACGGTCCTCCGGTCCGGGGCGCCGGCGGGGACGATGGTGGGCTTGCCGGACTTGGGCTCGAGTACGGCGTAGACGCGGGTCGGGTCGGCGTCGAGTGCCTGCTCGCCGATGAAGACCGCGCTCCCGTCCGCGGTCACGCCGTACCCGGTCCAGAGCGAGTGCGCCTTCGAGTAGTAGTTCTTGTCGGTGACGGGGTCGAGGGCGGCTTGGAACCGGTCGGCCGCCGATTCGCGCAGCTTCTCCGCGTTCGCGGTCATCGGCCAGAACGCCAGGTCGGGAAAGTCGGTCCACAGTCGCTCGTCGCCGCCGGACTGTTCTGGTCGTGCGGCGTTGAGACCGCCGTTCGCGATCCACTGGTTGGTGAAGGTCGTCGCCGGAAGGGGGCTGATGACGAGCTTGCCGATATCGGAGTCCTTCGCGAGCTCCACGATGCTGACGCCGTCGTTGAAGCGCAGTGGCGTGTAGACGCGTCCGCTGCCGCCCTGCTCGTCGTACGTCCGGCTCGCGGACCAGCCGGTCTTCGTGCCGGTGTCCAGGACGGCGAGGGCCTTGGTGTCACCCTTCGTTGCGATGAACGCGGTCACCAGGCCGACTCCGGGCGCCGGATAGGCGTCGGCGACCACGGCGGGTTTGCCGTTCTTGTCGTCGGCAACGAAGCCGACGAGGGTGTGGACGCCTTGCCGGTCGAGCTGGATGTTGTCGTGGTGCCGCAGATCGGAGTACTGCGCCACGATCGCGACCCGGCCGGCCGGTGTGTTGCCGGCCCAGTACACCTTCGGTTCGCCGCGCATCCGGTCGAAGATGCCGCGGTCGTAGTTCGCCGACTTGCGGTGGGTCGTGCGCCAGGCCGTGAGGACCTGGTCCAGATAGGCCTGGTCATCGGCCAGGTCACCGCGGGTCGGGGTCGTCATCAGGAAGCCGTACGGGTCGTTCGAGACCGGCGCCGCGGCGGGCGTGTCGTTCTGGACCTGCTCGAGCAGGGTCGGCCCGGCGACTGCGGCGCCGCCGACGGCGGCCACAGCCAGGGTGGTGGTGGTCAGAGCCAGGAACCGGCGCCGGCTGAGCCGGCGGGCGCCGCCGAGGCGGGCGCGGTCGAGCAGATCGGACGGCGCTTCGACGTCGTCGACGCTGGCGCTCAACCGGTTCTTGAGTTCGGTCTCGGTCATCGCAGTCCTTCCAGGATGGCGGGTTCGGTGATCAGCCGGAGCCGGTCGAGGGCGCGGGAGGTCTGGCTCTTCACGGTGCCGAGGGAGCAGCCGAGCGCCTCGGCGGTCTGCGCCTCGGTGAGGTCCTCGTAGTACCGGAGGACGACGACCGCGCGCTGCCGCGGCGGGAGTTCCTGGAGGGCGGACAGGAGTTGGTCGCGGACGGCGAAACCCTCGGAGCCGTCCGGGGTGACCGGGTCGTGGCGGTCGGCCAGGGCGACCTCGGGTTTGCGTCCCCGGCTGCGCCAGCGGTTGGCGGCCAGGTTGGCGAGCGTCTTGCGGGCGTAGGCCTCGGGTGCGCTGTGGATCCGCCGCCAGCGCACGTACATCCGCTCGTACATCTCCTGGACGAGGTCCTCGGCCGCGGTGCGGTCGCCGGTGAGCAGTACGGCGGTCCGGAGCAATCGGGTCGAGCTACCCCGGACGAAATCGTCGAAGTCGTCACCGCGGGTGACCATCCGCCCCTCCTCGGTCAGCTGATCTGGTAGTGGGATAGACACCGGCGCCCCGTGGAAGGTTGCATCCCGGGTCGCGGGGATGGGAACTTATGGACGAAGATGGATCGCGGGGGTGGGAAAAACTTACGGGGGCCCGAGTAGGAGAGGACCCGATGACCACACCAGCTCCCGCCGCTCAGGTGGACACCGCCCGGACCAGACGGTCCCTGGTCGCGGGCACGGTCGGCAACTTCGTCGAGTGGTACGAGTTCGGGGCGTACGGCTTCTTCGCGACCGTGATCGCGGCGAACTTCTTCAGCAGTACGTCGACCAGCGACGCCGAGAGCCTGATCAAGACGTACGCCTCGTTCGCGCTGGCCTTCTTCTTCCGGCCGATCGGCGCCGCCGTGTTCGGCCGCGTCGGCGACCGGATCGGCCGGCGACCGACGCTGATCCTGGTCCTGTTGCTGATGACCCTGTCGACCACGCTGATCGGTCTGCTGCCGACGTACGCCACCGTCGGTGCGGCCGCGCCGTGGCTGCTGACGCTGGTGCGGGCGCTGCAGGGGCTGTCGGCGGGTGGTGAGTTCGGCGGCGCGGTGTCGATCATGACCGAGTTCGCACCGAAGACGAAGCGCGGTCTGTACGGCGCCTGGCAGTCGTTCACCGTCGCACTCGGACTGCTCGCGGGTGCGGGCTTGGCGGCGATCCTGGCGACGACGCTGAGCAAGGAGGCGCTGACCGACTGGGGCTGGCGGGTGCCGTTCCTGCTCGCGTTGCCGCTGGGTCTGGTCGCGTTGTGGTTGCGGCTCCGGCTGGACGAGACGCCGAGTTTCGAGCGGGCCCAGCAGGACGAGCCGCGGCCGGCGGGTAAGGCCGAGGTGGCGAAGGCGATCGCTCTCGGCATCGGGCGGCTGATGGGCTGGTCGGCGGCCGGCTACACCTTCCTCGTGGTGATGCCGTCGTACCTGCAGGCCACCCTGAACGCGACGTTCCAGCAGGCGCTGGTCGCGACCGTGCTGGCCAACGCCGGGTTCGCTGCGTCGATCTTGCCGGCCGGTTGGCTGAGCGACCGGATCGGGCGGCGGCCGGTCATGGTGGCCGGCGCCGCGCTGGTCGTCGTACTGGCGTTCCCGTTGATGAATCTGCTGCAGGACAAGGAAGCCGGGAACGCGGCCAAGGGTGCGGCCGTGTTCGTCGCGGGTGTGGTGGTCGGCTTGATGGCCGGGCCGGGTCCGGCGATGCTGGCGGAGATGTTCCCGACCAGGGCGCGCTACACCGGGCTCGGGCTGGCGTACTCACTGTCGAACGCGGTGTTCTCCGGATCGGCCGGGCTCATCATCACCGAGTTGATCAAGCGGACGAAGAACATCGACATCCCGGCGTACTACGTGGTTGCGACCTGTGCGGTGAGTGTGGTCGCGTTGCTGACGTTGCGCGGAGACGACTATCGACGGGAGTTGCGGGACTGACATGCGAGTCATCGGCCTGATGTCCGGGACGTCGTACGACGCCATCGACGCCGCCGCGGCGGAGCTGCGTCTGGACGGTGACAAGCTGGTGCTGACGCCGCTCGGGATGCTGAGCCAGCCGTATCCCGCTGCAGTGCGGGACCAGGTGGCGGGCTCGTTGCCGCCGGCAAGTACGTCGATGGAGCAGGTGTGCCGGCTGGACACCGGGATCGGGCAGGCGTTCGCCGAGGTGGCGCGGCAGGCGGTCGAGCAGTTGTGCGGCGGGTCCGCCGATCTGATCGTGTCGCACGGTCAGACGGTGTTCCACTGGGTCGACGGCGGCGCCGTCCGGGGGACGTTGCAGCTCGGGCAGCCCGCGTGGATCGCGGAGGCGACCGGGACGACGGTGGTGTCGGATCTACGGGCTCGCGATGTCGCGGCCGGTGGGCAGGGTGCGCCGCTGGTGAGCATCATCGACGTGCTCTGGTTGCGCGGCCGGCCCGGCGTACCGATCGCGCTGAACCTCGGTGGGATCGCGAACATCACCGTGGTGCACGGCGAACCGGTCGCGTTCGACACCGGGCCGGCGAATGCGCTGATCGACGCGGTGGTGACCGAGCTGACCGGCCGGGCGTTCGACGCGGACGGGGCGATGGCCGGGCGCGGGCAGGTGCATGGGGAGTTGCTCGAACGGTTGCTGGCGGAGCCGTACTACGGCCGGTCGGCGCCGAAGAGCACCGGCAAGGAGCTGTTCAACCTCGCGTATCTCGCCCGGGCGTTGGAGGGCCTGTCGGAGATCCCGGCCGACGACCTGGTCGCTTCCGTGACGGCCCTCACCGCCCGGACCGTCGCCGACGCCGTACGGCGGTACGGCGGGACCGAGGTGATCGCGTCCGGTGGTGGCATCCGCAATCCGGTCCTGATGCATCAGTTGGCGTCGGAGCTCGGGTCGGTGCCGCTGCGCAGTACGGACGAACTGGGGTTGCCGTCGGCGGCCAAGGAGGCGTACGCGTTCGCCGTACTCGGGTTCCTGACCGTGAACGGGCTGGGTGGGACGGTCCCGAGTTGCACGGGTGCGCGGCATACGAGTGTGCTCGGGTCGATCACCCCCGGGGCCGCCGGGTTGCCGGATGTGGTGCGCGACGCGCGACCGCCGGTGAGTCTCACGATCGCGTGACCGACACTTGTCTCTGTGACGAGGCTCTTCGTGGTGACGGGTGCGCCCGGTTCCGGGAAGTCGACGGTCGTACCTGAACTGGTGCGGCTCAGTCCGGGGAACATGGTCGTGATGGACATGGACGAGTTGCTGGACGATCACGGACGGTTGCTCGGGATCAGCATCGCGAGTCCGACCGCGGCGCCGATCTGGCCGGCGTACAACGCGCTGTGGTTGCGGATCACCGAGCTGATCCGGCGGTCCGGGATCCCGGTCCTGCTGCTGTCGCCAGGGCTGCCGACGGAGTTGCCCGAGGGGCGGTGGCTGCATCTGGACATCCCGGACGCCGTACGGCGGAAACGGCTGGCCGCGCGTGGCTGGGCGGAGTCGCAGATCGAGGAGGCGCTCGCGGACGCGGCCGAGATCCGCAAGCTCGTACCGCGTTCGGTGCGTGGTGACGTCTCGCCGGAGCGGTCGGCCAAGGGCATCCTGGACTGGATCCGCGGCGAGCGGCTGGGCAAGACCCTGGGTCTGTGGGGACGGCTGCGGAGTTGACCTTCGAGTTGGTTCAGGGCTGAGGGTCGGGGCATGACTTCTTCACGGCTGACGATCAGCGAGTTCGCCCGGTTGGTGGGGCTGGCGCCGAGTGCGCTGCGCTTCTACGACGATTGCGGCGTCCTCCCGCCCGCCTCGGTCGACGAGACCAACGGCTACCGGTACTACGCCCCGTCGCAGGAACGGCGGGCCCGGCTGCTGCGGGACCTGCGGGAGATCGACCTTCCGCTCGCGGAGGTGCGCGTCGCGCTCGACGCCGACCCGGCCGCGTTGGCGGACGCCGTACGCGCCCACCTGCGCACCGTCGAGGCCAAGACCGCCGCCGCCCGAGCCGCCGCCGACCACCTCCTCACCCAACTGACGGCCGACCGGACGGTCGTGGTCCTCGGCGGCCCGGAACTGGCGAGTGCCCTCCGCCAAGTCACCCCCGCGGCTGCCACCCCCGGCCCGGGTGCCGCCACGTCCGCCGCCGTCCCTCCTCCACCTCCGATCCGGAGGCGGATGACCTAGCAGCTGTCCTGGGGTGTCTTCTCATCGAGCTTTCCCCGGACGAGGTGACGTTTGTGGCGACCGACCGGTATCGGCTGTCGATGCGCACGGTCCAGCCGGTCGAGTTCAGCGGCGCGGCGGCGCAGTTGCTGGTGCCGGCGTCCGAGCTGAGTGGGTTGAGCCGGTGGGTTGCCGCGGGTGAGCTGGTGCGGCTCGAGGTCGGCCAGGGTACGGCGGTGATCGTGCGGGACGGGGAGGCGCGCGACCTCACGGTGGTTGCGGGCGACTATCCGGCGTACCAGGGGATCCTGGAAGGCCTCACGCCGCCGGCGTGCCGCGTGGTGGTCGATCGGGCCGCCTTGCGGGCAGCGCTGGAAGGCCGCGAGGTTGTTGCCTTTGACATCAACTCGGGCGAGCTGCGGATCGACGGCGACGTCAAGCTGGAGGCGATCGGTTCGGGCTCGACCACGATCGGGTTCACCGCATCGCTCCTGGTCGCGGCCTTGGACGCCAGCGTCGGCCCCGACGTCCTCCTCGAGATCTGCGCTTCCGACCGTCCGGTCGTCGTACGCTCCGCCGACCAAGGCACCTTCACCACCCTGGTCATGCCCGTCCGCCTGGACAGGGCAGCTATGATCCGACAACATGCTGTCGTGATGACAGTATGTTGTCTATGAACAAGACAGCTTATGTGGGTGTGTACGAGACGTGGGCGGACTGGGAGATCGGGCATCTGCTGGTCGAGTTGCGGACCGGGCGGTTCACCGGCGAGCAGTGGAACGTCGTGACGGTGGCCGCGTCGGCCGAGCCGGTGACGACGATGGGCGGGCTGCGGATCGTGCCGGACCTGGTGCTGGCGGATGTCGAGCCGGAGAACGGCGACCTGCTGGTGCTGGCCGGGTCGGCGCTGTGGGACGAAGGCGAAGGGGAAGCGTTCACGAAGGTGGCGCAGCGGTTCCTCGAGGCCGGTAAGCCGGTCGCAGCGCATCTGCGGCGCGACGGCGGGGCTTGCGAGGGCGGGTCTGCTCGACGACCGCAAGCACACCAGCGCGGTGAAGGAGTACCTGCTGGCCACCGGCTACCAGGGCGGCGACAACTACGTGGACGAGCGCGCGGTGGTCGACGGCGATCTGATCACAGCCGGCCCCGATTCGCCGGTGCAGTTCGCGCGGGCGACGTTGCAGCGGCTCGGCCTCGCATCGGACGAGAAGCTGGACGCGTACGAAGGGGTCTTCCACCGCGCCGACCCGTCCGCCTACCCGGTGCTCGTCGGCTGATGACTGTTCCACCCCGCGAGGACTGGCCGCGGCCGGACCCGCTGCCGGAAGGTGGTGTGCTGGTGACCGACGTCATCCTCGCCACCTTCCGGCTGAACGCCCGGCTGATGGAGGCCGCCCAGGACCTGGCCGCTCACGGCGGGCTGACCGCCGCGTGGTGGCAGGTCCTCGGCGGCGTGCTGGACGAGCCGCGGTCGGTCGCCGAGGTGGGCCGGATCATGGGCGTCACCCGGCAGGGCGTGCAGCGCGTTGCCGACCTGCTGGTCGAGCGCGGCCTGGCCGAGTACCGGCCGAACCCGGCCCACCGCCGCGCCAAACTGCTCGCCTGCACCGAGGCCGGCTACTGGGCGATCCGGCAGATCTCCGTCGCCCAGCACCCGTTCGCCGAGAAGCTCAGCGCGGACATCGACCTCGACGAGTTGCGTACGACGCTCGCCACCATGCAGACCCTGATCACCAGGCTTGAAGAAGCTTGACCGTCAGGCTCCGCCCGTACGTGTGGTGAGTGGTGAACGTCAGCCGCGTCCCGGTCGCGGTCCGCACCACCTGGACGCCGGGAACCGTGGCGGCCGGCCGCAGGTACTGCGCCCACAGGTTCACCGTGATCGTGTCGCGGGCCGTGGTCGGATCGGCCGCGGAGACGGTGATCGTGCCGTCCCGATGCCGTTGCAGCAACACCGACGCCGGCCCGTCGATGGTCAGGCCGGGCAGGTTGTGCCGACCGGGTCCGAAGCTGTTGGCGCCGGTCAACCCGAGCCCGAGGTGGTGGATCGCCTGCAGTCGCGGAGTGTTCGAGAGCACCGCGATCCGGCCGTGCCCGTACGACTTGAGCCCGGATTCTGTTGCGTTAGGCACCAATGCGTAGGCGAGAGACCGCTTGGACCCGGCCGGTTGGGCGACCGTCAGCCCGAAGACCTGCTTGGTCACCGCCGTATCCGGGTTCGCCGTCCGGATGACCCGGCGGCTCTGCGTCACCTGCTCCAACTCCACCGACACCTGACTCGGCTGCAGGAAGTAGTACCCGAGTGACACGCCGCCATTCGCGTACCGCAACCACCGCGGGTCCGTCGTACCCGTCCCGCTCCATGCGTGGCCGTCCCGTCGTACGCCGGTGATCGAAACGGCGTCACCTGGAGCCGCGATCCGGGTGTCGAGCGTCGTCGTCACCGCGCGAGTGTCGTCACCGACGCCGGCGGCCAGGACGACGATCTCGTCGTCGAGCATGAACCACGACTTGGTCGCGTCCGCGTTGCGATAGACGACGAAATCGTCGGGCAGGATGTCGCGGGACGCGTAGGCGAAGTCACTCGACTGGATCCAGCCGACCGCGCCGTACGCACCGAGCGTCGCACCGCCGGAGTGCGCGTCGGTCCCGGTCGGGAAGTAGACGTAGGTGTTCTGCGACTCGCTCGAGGACGTGAAGTTCAGCGGGTGATCCGGGTTGTCGTAGTACGGCGTCCCGTACAGCTCCGGGATCGACTTGCGCGCCTCGACCGGTGCGGTCACGCCGCCGAGCGCGTACGGCGACACGGTCGTGAAGTAGTCGACGCCGTACGAGAGGGTCTGGTCCTGGCCGGCCAGGTAGAGGTAGTGCGCGCCGTCGCCCTGGAACCAGGGGAGCAGGTTCTCACCGCTCATGTACTCGTACTTGCTGATCCGGTCCGAGTTGCGGGCCAGCGCGAACGCGTACCCGGGCCGCCGGTGCACGGTGCGGTCCATCGCGTTGAAGGCCGTCGTACTCGCGGCCGGGTTGAGGTCGGCCGGCACGATCGCGGGATCGGCCTTGATGTCGGCGAACCGGGCGATGCTGACCGGCGAGACGAAGCTGTTCGGGTTGATCGTCGGCTGGGCGGTGAACTTGGCGAACGCCTTCAGCCGGCCCGCGTCGTCGCCGATCGCGTAGTCGGCCAGGTCGACGATCGCCTCCACCACGACCGCGACGTCGGCGTACCCGGTGGTGGTCCGGGACACCGCCCGGCCCTTGACGATCTCCATCATCCAGCCCTCGAAGATCAGCGGCGCGAACCCGTGCTCGACCCAGCCCTGGACCACGCCGACCAGGTCGTCGCTCTGCGCGTACTCCGTGCCGGCCAGCACCTTGATGGTCTGCACGACCCGGCTGAGCAGGCCCTTCCCGTACGAGCCGGTGTACGCGACCGACGAGTGCTGGATGAACGAGCCGTCGGCGTAGTACCCGTCGGTGACGCCGTGCTGGAGGTTGTACGGGTCGATCGTCGCGAACACGGTGAACTGGTCCTGCAACGCCTTGCGGATCCGCGCGTCGTCACCCATCAACGCGCCCTGCAGGACCCGGTTGGCGGTGATGTCGACCAGGTTGGCGCCGGTGTGGAAGCGCGAGTCCAGGTCGACGTCGCCGTCCTTGCCGTTGCGCAGGTAGGCGTCCATCGAGGGGACGTACTGCGCTACCAGGGCGGCGGGCGCATCGAGCAGGGCCAGCGTCTTCGAGACGTGGGTCGAGATGCCGATCTCCCAGTTGAACCAGTTGCCGTAGTACCCCTTCGACTGATCGCCGTAGTAGTTCTCGTGCAGCCAGACGAGCTTCTCGGCGACGCGGGCGCGGACCTGCTCGTTGCCCTGCAGGTCGGACGCCGGGCCGGGGCGCTTGGTCGCGAGCGCGATCTCGTAGAGGTGCTGGTACGACGCGTTGAGGTTGGCGTCACTGGTGCCGAGGGGGAGCCCGGCGAAGAGCTCACCCGCTCCGGCGCCATCCATCGCGGTCAACCAAGTCCGGGCGGTGGTGTCCAGGGCGGCGACCTTGGCGGCGACGTCGGGCCGGGCGTTGGACTCCGGCGTACCGGCGTAGATCGCGACCGCGTTGGCGAGCAACTGGCTCGCGTCGGCGGTGACGGCCGCGGCGGTGTTGGCCGCGCGGGCGGCGGGCGCAGGGTTGACCGCGGTCAGCAGAGCGGTGGCGGGCACGAAGGACAGCAGGCGGCGGCGGGTGATGTGCACAAGTACTCCCAGGCGGATGGGAAAAACCTCACCCCGGGAGTCAATCAGCCGGAACTATCTTCCGGCAACCGCTTACAAGCTGTTGGTTCAGGAACCTCCGGCGCCGACGAGCTGTCCGTCCACCGAGAGGATGCGGATGGTGCCGCCGGCCGACTTGGCCGGGATGACGAGGGCCGCTTGGTAGAGGTAGTCCTGGTGCAGGGTCTGGGTGTACTTGACCATGCTGCTGAACGCGGTGGCCTCGCCGCTGGTCCAGTACGCGTTCGAGCCCGGCTCGACCCGCTGCAGGTACTGCTCGGTGAGCGTGACGAAGACGAGTGCCTCGCCGGTCGGCGTGATGAAGGTCAGCGGCTCGCCGGACGGTGCGAACGCGTCGGAGACGCTCGCGATGTAGGTCTCCTTGGTGTCCGCGACCTTCGCCTTGGCGCGCCGCTCGAGGAGGGTCGCCGTACCGGGGGAGGGGACGAACAGCTTGGCCTTGACCGACTTCGCGCCCTCGGACAGGTACGCCGCGAGGTTGGTCGCGGCCGACGACGGCAGGCTGGCGAGCGCGTCCAGGTCGGCCTGGGTCGGCGTCCGCAGTCCCTCCATCGATGGGAGCTTCATCGTCTTCAGCGGGTAGACCGTGTTCGTCAGCAGCCACGGCGTACCGGCGCTCTGCCGCTGCCAGACGCCGAGCTGACGGCTGCCGGGATCGGTCGACAGGCCGGAGCTGACCACGAACCGCATCGGGTACGACCCGAACTCCGGGGCGCCGATCTGCGGGTCGGTGAAGGTGAACGGCTTGCTCTTGTCCTTGCCGGCTGCGTCGAGCTTGCGGCCGATCAGGTAGCCGGCCCGGGTCTGGGCCAGCGTCGGGTTCGCCTCGATGGTCTCGGCCACCTTGGCGTCGCGGGCCTGGTTCGCCTGATTGTTGAGCTGGTTGTACCGCTGCACGACGGCCTGGGCGTCGGCGAGGGTGACGGCCGGGCGGGTCTCCGGTGCGGCCGCGCTGTTCTTGGCCGGCAGCAGTCCGCAACTCGTTGTCGTGAGCAACATAGCGCCGCTGGCCAGGAGTGCCGCGGTCCTGCGGACCGCCTCGTCGCTGCGTTCGAACTCCGGCGACTCCTCCAGCCGCACGGTCTCCGGCTCCTCGTCGGGCTCCTCGTCGGCGGCGACCGCGCCGACCGCGACCAGGAACGCCGGGGACTTCGCCTTCGCCACCGCGACGGGCGACATCAGCATCGGCGCCGTGGTGATCGACTCCTGCCGCTGGGTCGGCTGGTAGGTGGGGGGCTGGTACGCCGGGGCGATCGGCGGACTCGGGGCCACCGGTGCGGGGCCGATCCGGGCTGGGATCGGTGCTGCTGAGGACGGACGGCGGCGGACGGTGAGCATCAGGCCGAGGGTGAGCGCCAAGATGCCGGCGCCGAGCACCAGCAGGCAGATTCCGAACGCGCGGTCGATCTCGACGCCGAACCGCACGTCGGCGCCGACGGCCGGCGTCCCGTCCGCGTTCATCACGACCACGTCGTACCGGCCGTCCTGGATCGGCCAGGCGACGGACTGCCGGCCGGAGCCGCCGGACTGCGCGATCCACCAGTCGAGCTCGCCGGGCGGCGTCAGCTTGGCGCTGCGGCCGCGCATCTCCTGCGTGCCGTATGTCGCCGGCGGGTCGAACCGGATCAGCCGGCTGTGCGCCGTGCCGGCCAGGTAGTTCGCGACGTCCAGGTCCTGCCCGACGCCGACGAAGAGCGGTCTGTCGCCGACGGCGGTCACGTGCAGGGTCGGTCCGTGCCGGTCGAGCAGGTCGGGCGCGGTGATGACGGCCAGGCCATCGCTGGTGAACTGCCGGCTGCCGGTCGTGACGGTGTTGTCCGGGCCGACCAACCAGAAGGCGGCAACCGCTCCGGCGAGCGTGACCACCAGGCCGGCCAGAGTCAGCAACAGGCCCAGGGCGGTGCGGGCGAAACGCATGAAGAGCTCCCGTTGTACGACGAGCCCGGACCGCGGCGGGGGGACCGGGCAACGGGCTCCCCGCGCGGGCCCCGTCGCGGGGTCCCGTCGTTCACCCGTTGCTGTGAATAACTGAGCGAACAAGGATCTGTTACTGTCTCCCGGCCAAATTGACCCTGGCCGCGGTCGGCGCGCGGGTCGGACTGGCCCCGCCGACACTGATGCAGCGCTTCGGCAACAAGCGGGGTCTGCTGCTGGCGTCGGCGGCCCGCTACCCGGTACTGCGGTCGGCCCGCCTTACCAATCTGGTGGTCATCGGACGTCCGGTGACCAACACCGTGCCGAGGGCAACGGTCCTGACCTGACGATCGTCAGGGGTGGGGTAGGACTTTGGGTCACTGTGCCGGGTTGCCGTCGCTCCTAGCGTCGGGATCATGACATCGAGGTACATTCGTCGGTTGCTGGGGTCCATCGGCCTACTGATCGCAGGAGCGGGCGTCGTCCTGCTGCTGTATCCGGGTGGGTTGGGGACGACCGTGCCGGTGCGGGTGACGGGCGGTGCGTCGGCGTCGGTGTTCAGAGCGGTGAACGAGGCTCTGGCTGCTGCGCCGTCCTGGGTCGGGTCGTTGGTCGACCTCGCGGGGGACGGGTTGCTGCTCGTCTTGGGTCTGCTGCTTGCTTGGACGGCTCTGCGGTATCGCGATCCGCGGACTCTGGCCGGCGTACTGCTGACCGGTGTCGGGACTGTGGTCGCGTACGGCATGAGTGAGGCGCTGAAGCTGGTGGTCGACGAGGAACGACCCTGCCGCGTGGTCTCCGGGGCCGAGGTGATCGCCCACTGTCCGGCGATGGGTGACTGGTCCTTCCCCAGCAACCACGCCACGCTCGCAGCCGGTTTGGCTGTCGGCATCGCGTTGCTACGACCTCGGCTGGCCGCGGTTGCGCTGCCGCTGGCGGCCGCAGTGGCGTTGGCGCGGATCGCGGCCGGCGTCCACTACCCCCACGACGTCCTCGCCGGCGCCGCCCTCGGCGCAACCCTCGTCGCCGCAACCCTCCTGCTCGCCAACCCACTCGCGACCCGAGGCCTCGGCCTCCTCAGATCGACCGAACCTTTGCCTGGGTCAACCGTTTGATCCACCCGAAAACCCGTCTTGTCACAAGAAGGGTGCCGAGGCAACAAAAACCGAAAGCCCGGGCCGTCGGCCTGGGCTTTTCATGTCCTGACAAATGGAGCGGGTGACGGGAATCGAACCCGCACTGTCAGCTTGGGAAGCTGATGTTCTGCCATTGAACTACACCCGCAGTGCCTGGCGGTGGGACCAGCAGGCGGAGAAGAGCATAGCCGATGGGGCGAGGTCCGGGCCACGGCGGGTCCGGCGCGCCGGACCCGCGGCCGTCGTTGCTCCTGACCTTGTCCATCGGCGGGCGATGCAGCTGCCCGCGGCGGACTGATGCCGGATGCATCGAAAAGGGGTGTGGGGCGGTTTGCGATGAGGCTTCTTGGGCAGTTTTCCACAAAGGGCGCGCCCAGGACTGGGCAGGTCCGGCATCTTCTGGCAGATTAGAACGCGTTGCCGGGGGCAACATTCGACGCAACGTGAGGATGCGGTCCTCACCAGGACCGGACAAGATGGTTGCGGGGCAACTGGATGAAGGGGTGAATGGTGGCAACAGACACGAGTGACGCGCTGGACAACCTGGAGAAGGAGCTCGTCACGTTGGCGCGCCGGCTGCGTGGTCTGCAGCGGACGTTGTCCGACGAGGCGCATCCGGATCTGGAGCCGGCGCAGTACGCGTTGCTGAACCACGTCGAGGAACTGGCGCCGGTGCGGATGGCCGACCTGGTGGCAGCTCTCGAGGTGGACAAGGGTCCGGTCAGCCGGGCCTGCGCGCGGCTGGAGGAAGAGGGTCTGCTGAAGCGGGCGGCCGACAAGTCGGACGCCCGGGCGACCCTGCTGACGCTGACCGCGGCGGGCAAGCGCAAGCTTGCGGCGGCCCGGAAGAAGCGGCACAAGGTGATCGAGGACCTGCTCAAGGACTGGTCGCCGGCGCAGGTGAAGACCTTCGCCACCCAGGTGTCGCGCTTCAACAAGCTGGCCGACTGACGTTCGTTGCCTCAGGCCCCGAGCTGGCCGGTGCGCCGCAACGGCGCCGGACGACGATCGGGGCAGGGCGGCCGAACTCTGCTGGAAGAAACTCGGGCAAGCCCGGGGACGTGGTCTCGCCGGAGAGCTGAGGGCTCCGGACGGTCGGTCACCGGGCACCGGGGTGAGACTGGGCGGACGAGCGGCACGCTGCTAACGTGCGACCGTGCTGCTCTCCGACCGTGACATCTTGGCCGAGCTCGACGCGAAGCGGGTCCAGCTGGACCCGTTCGATGCTGCGATGGTGCAGCCGTCGAGTGTCGACGTACGGCTGGACCGGTTCTTCCGGGTGTTCGAGAACCACAAATACCCGCATATCGACCCGGCCGAGGAACAGCCCGACCTGACCCGGATGGTCGAACCGGAGGGTGACGAGCCGTTCATCCTGCACCCGGGTGAGTTCGTGCTCGGGTCGACGTACGAGCTGGTGACGCTGCCCGACGACGTGGCGGCGCGGCTGGAGGGCAAGTCCTCGCTGGGCCGGCTCGGGTTGCTGACCCACTCCACCGCGGGGTTCATCGACCCCGGGTTCTCCGGGCACGTGACGCTGGAGCTGTCCAACGTGGCGACGCTGCCGATCAAGCTCTGGCCCGGGATGAAGATCGGCCAGCTGTGCTTCTTCAAGCTGTCCTCGCCGGCCGAGCACCCGTACGGCTCGGCGAAGTACGGCTCCCGTTACCAGGGCCAGCGCGGTCCGACGCCGTCCCGCTCGTTCAAGAACTTCCACCGCACCGACATCTAGTACGGCGGACAACGCGAAGGCCCCGGTCACCGACCGGGGCCTTCGTCGTCGACCGACTGATCAGGCCGTGGGCGCGAGGGTGATCAGGACGGCGGTGTAGCTGCTCTTCCCGGTGCTCGTGAGGTAGGCCCCGCCGTACTGGCTGACCGCGTCCGGCGACTTCGGCTTGCCGTCGTACAGCGACATGTCGGACCCGTTGGCGCTGCCAGGGTCCGAGCCCTGCGAACTGCTGGGGGTGTCGCTCGGCGTGGAGCCTTCGGTCGGGGTCGTGCTGTCCGACGGAGTCGGTGAGTTGGTCTTCACGTCCTCACCGGTGGCGGCGTCCATCAGCACGGGCTGCGCTTCGGTGTCCGCGTAGACGATGCCGTGGAAGGCCGCGGTGACCTCGGGGATGATCCGGCTCGCCGACTCGCTGGTGTAGCCCCAGGTCTTCTTGCCGGTCGTGTCGTCCAGGCCGAGGATCTCGAGCTTCTTGGTGTTGTCCGACCCGGTGCAGACCACCGCGTTGGCCTTGTCGCCGATGCACTTGAAGTTCAGCGAGTCCTCGGTGTAGGCCGCCTTCAGCGGTACGACGGCGCCGGTCGCGATATCGACCGAGTAGAGGACGTTGTTGTAGACGTCCTCCATCGAGCCGCCCTTCGACGACACGTAGGAGCTGCCGGTCAGGTACGCGCGCTTGGTGCCGCTGCCGGCCGGCCACAGGTAGTTCTGCTTGGTCGGGGACTGCTTGGTGATCTTGCCGCTGGCGCCGTCCGCGATCACGATCGTGCCGTCGGCGGCGCCCTCCTGGTTGCGGCCCTTCGCACCGGCGACCACACCGTTCGAGACGCCGGCCGCCGAGACGAACGGGATGATCGACGACTTCTGCGTCTTCGGGTCGGCGTAGACCGTGAACGTGCCGGCCTTCTTGGCGGCTGCCTCGGAACCGGGGGAGACACCGATCGCGACCTGCCCGGTCGTGGCGTCGTACGCCTGGCTCACCACGTCGTCGCCACCCTCACCGGGGCCGAGGACCGTGGTGAGGTCGACCGCGACCTCGGCGACCTTCTTCCCGTCGGCCGGGTCGAGCCACTGGACCAGGACCTGGCCCTTGGCCTTCTGGGTGCCGTTGCCCTTGTCCTTCTGGATGTAGGCGATCGCGACGACGTCCTTGCCGTCGATCTGGACGCCCATCGGTGTGGTCACGTCGAAGGTCTCGGTGGTGCTCGCCTCGGCCGACGGGACCATCCACGGATCACCCTGGGCGGCGATGTTGCGCCCGGTGATGCCGGTCAGCCCGGCGAGCAGTGAGGTCTGGCCGACCATGCCGGCCGACAGGGTGTAGTCGTTGTCCTTGGGAGTGCGCTCGACGCCGAACGCGGAGGCGGGGACGAACGCCTTGGGTGGGTCGAAGGAGGGGACCTCCGGGGTGGACGGCGTACTCGCGGGAGTCTCGCCACCGCCGTCGGACGAGGCGTCGGTCTTGTCGTCGCTCCCGCCGCATCCGGCCAGCAGGACGAGGGCGGTGGCAGCGGTGGCGACTGCTTTAGCGGCCGTCGGACGCAGCATCGTTGGTTACTCTCCCCAGGTCGACCGAGAATGATCGACTGAACGCTAGCAGTGTCCGCGGGTCCCTCCGCACTTATCCACAGGCGTTGCAGCAACCTGCACTCGCAGTCGACCTGGCCGCTAGGACCCGGTCGCGCGGAGGGCGATCAGGATCGTCTCGAAGTCGTAGTTGGCGGTGCCGGTGGCCGGCTGCAGATAGACCGCGCCGTACGGCGTGACGGCGGTGGGCGACTGCATCGGGTTGTCGAAGAGCGACAACGCCCCGCTCACCGCGGTGGACGGCGGCGGGGTCGGCGTGCTGGTGCGGACGTACATGCCGGTGGCTGCGTCCAGCAGCACTGGCTTGGCCCTGTTCTGCGCGTAAACGACGCCGTGGAAGGCTGCCGTGACGCGCGGCACGACGCGCTGCTTCTCGGTGAAGCCCCAGATCTTCTTGCCGGTGGTGTCGTCGACAGCGAGGATCTGCGTTGGCCGCAGATCCTCTGATCCATGGCAGACGATCACCTCGGCCCGGTCGCCCAGGCAGGTGAAACCGGACACGCCGGTCATCGGCGACTTGATCCGCTCGATCGAACCCGAGACGAGGTCGACCGAGAGCAGCGTGGTGCGGTAGGCGTAGGCCGGCGATTCGACGAGCTCCACGCCCTGGAAGACAGCGTGTTTCGCGCCGCCGCCCACCGGTTGCAGGAATTCGAACCCGACCGGGATGCGCTTCGTGATCCTGGCCGTCGCTCCGTTGGCCAGCACGAGCGTGTCGTCCGACGCCGTCTCCCTGATGCCGGCGACGACGCCGTTCCGTACACCGCCCGGGGTGACGAACGGGATCACGGACGACTTCCGGGTCTTCGGGTCGGCGTAGACGGTGAAGTTGCCGGCCTTCGCCTCGGTCACGTTGGAGCCGGGGGTGACACCGATCGCGATCTGTCCGGTGGCGGCGTCGTACGCCTGGCGGAGCACCCGGTTGCCGCGGTGGCCCCGGCCGATGAGCTTGGCGAGGTCAGCGGTGACCTCGGCGACCTTCGTGCCGTCGGCCGGATCGATCCACTGGAACAGCACCTGCCCCTTCGCCTTGTCCGCCTGGACGTAGGCGATGGCGACGACGTCCTTACCGTTCAGCCGGACCGCTGTCGGAGTGGTCACGGCCGAGGTGGTGATCCCCGCCGCTGCGGCCGGAAGAGTCCAGGACTTGCCCCCGGCGGTGATGTTCCGGCCGGTGATCCCGGTGATGCCTGCGCTCAGCGCGGTCTGACCCACCATGCCGGCGGAGACGGTGTCTTGGTTGTCCTTGACGTTCCGCTCGACGCCGAAGGCGGACACGGGAACGAATCCCTTGGGCGGATCGAAGGTGGCCGGCGTGCTCGGCACGGGCGTCGCGCCGTCGCTGGATCTGTCTTCGTCGTTCCCGCCGCATCCGCCGAGCAGGACCATCGCCGTGGCGACGGTGGCGACTGCCTTGGCCGCTGCCGTCTGCAGCATCATTCTTGCCTTCCCCCCACTGAACTTCCCCCACCGACCTGATTGATCGGTGGAACGCTAACAGCGACTCCGTGGTCCTCGCGTCAGCAGACCCAGGCGTTGCAGCAAGCTGCAGA
The DNA here is from genome assembly GCA_963748245.1 of uncultured Actinomycetota bacterium. Lineage (GTDB taxonomy): Bacteria > Actinomycetota > Actinomycetes > Propionibacteriales > Kribbellaceae > Kribbella. The sequence continues at coordinate 1,217,078 of CAVVIA010000002.1, forward strand.
CGGCGGCGGCGTTGTTCGGGGTCATCGGACGACCGAGAGACCGGTCCGGCGGGGGCGGGGCTGGGGTTCGAGGCGGTCGGCCAGGCGGCGGAGGGCCGTGGCCAGGCTGCGGCGGGGGGCGCTGACGTGGTCGACCTTGAGGGCGTCGCGGACCTCCTGGCGACGGGCCCGGGTCTCGGCGATGCGGACGTTCTCGGCGACCTTGTAGCGCGCTACCTCTTGGTGTTCGGTGATCATGTCCTTGCTCCCCTCACTGGTGTCTTGCTGATTTCGGCAATGCTTCGCCCAGGTCCCGCCGGACCGTCGCCGGCGGAACCTCCTGGGTGGTGTGGATCAGACCTTGACGACGCTGATGTCGCCGGAGACCGTGCGGGCCCGCAGCATCAGCGCGCGCTCGCCCTCGGCCGGCTTCTCGCCGGGCTCCAGGTCGCACCGGATCCGCCCGGTGACGGTCTTCAGGTCCAGGTACGTCGGGACGCCGTCGGGCACCCCGATCTGGACGTCACCGCGAGCCGTCTCGGCCCGGACACTCGGTCCGTCGGCGATCTCGACCCGGACGTCGCCGGAACCGGAGGTGGCGACCGAGTGGTCCCGGATCCGCTCGATGGTGATGTCACCCGAGCCGACCTTGACGGTCGTCGGGCCGGCCGCGTCGCCGACCCGGACGTCACCGGAACCGGTGCTCAGCCCGAGCGCGTCGGCGGCCTCGTTGATGTCGATCGATCCGGAGCCGGTGCTGGCCCGGACCGCGCCGGCGGCGTGCTCGACCCGGACGTCGCCGCTGCCGGTGCTGACGCCGAGGTCGCCCTCGACCCGCTCGATCCGGACGTCGCCGGAGCCGGTCGACAGTCGCGCGGTGCCCAGCGGCATCCGCGAGCTGATGTCACCGGAACCGGTCTTGATCCGGGCGTCCAGTGTCGACGGGGTGGCGATCCGGACGTGGATCTGCGGGCCGCGGCGGACGTTGCGGGGGCCTTCGACGATCAGTTCGCCGTCGTTCACCTTGAAGACGACGTCCTCCTCGCTGCCGCTGTCGACCTCGAGGGTGACGGCGGTCTCGGTGCCGTCGTTCGGGACGATCTCGACCCGGCCGGAGCCGATCTCGATCCGGACCCGGTCGATCACACTCGCGTCCTCCACGAGTTGACTGCTGAAGCCGCCGCTCATTCGACCCACCCCGTCATCCGTTGTCCCGGACCGCCGTGTCCACCGCGGCGCCCGCGGTCGCGGTCGCGCCGGCCACGGTCTCGGTCGCGGCCACGGTCACGCCGACTGCGCTCGGGACCGAAGACACCCTCGTCGCCGAAGGGGCCGTCGGGGCCGAACACGCCGTCCGGGCCGAAGACTCCGTCAGGTCCGAGCGGTCCGTTCGGGCCGAGCGGTCCGTCGGGTCCGAAGACACCGCCGCCGCGCGGCGGGCGCGGGGGCCGGGGCGGGCGCGGCCCGCGGCCGCGGCCACGGTCGCTCAGCTCGGTCATCACGGTGCGCATCAGCCACGCGTTCGACGAGATACCGTCGGCCGCGGCGGCCTCGTCCACCTTGTTCTTCACCGACATCGGCAGCCGCAGCGTGATCCGCGCGGTCGGCTCGTCGGCCTCCGGCGCGACCGCCTCGGCGGGCTCGGCGTCGGTCTCGTCGTCGTCGATGTCTTCGTCCGCGTCGTCGTTCCCGGTCAGCTGGCTCGGGGCCGGCGTGACCACGAACTCGGGACGGCCGCCGGCCATCCGGAGCTCGACCGAACCGGGGGACAGCTCGCGGCTGATCTCCCCGGCGGCGTCGGACAGGGCTGAGATGAGGGCCAGCCGGCCCGCGTCATCCAGCGTGGCTCCGAGGCGCTGCGCCACGGAGCGAGTTTGGTCGTCGGCCAGGGCGGTGGCGTTCTCCACGCTCCGCCGGACCGACTCGAGATAGTGATCAAGTTCCATGACCGCAACTATGACGTCATCGTGACGTCACTGTCAACCCCTTCTGATGTCATGGTGTCGCCAGGGTGCCGCCACGGCAGAATGAGGGGTCAGTCGGCGACAAGGAGTTGCGGTGTCCAGAGGTGTTCTCGTCACAGGTGCGTCCAGGGGTGTCGGAGCGGAGGTCGCCAAGGCGTTCGCGCGGGCGGGCGACCGGGTGGTCCTGCACTGCCGCGGCGCGGTCGACCGGGCCGAGCAGGTTCGCGCCGAGCTGCCCGGAGGCGGGCATGGAGTGGTTGCCGCCGACCTCGGGGACTCGGCCGCAATCCCTGCCCTGGTTGAGGAATCGGCCGACGTGCTCGGCCGGATCGACGTACTGGTGAACAACGCGGCGCTGTTCGTGGACGAGCCGGTCTCCGGTTCCCGCCGGATCGGGCATCCGCTCGCCGAGACGTCGTACGACGACTGGGTGTCGGCGTGGCGCCGTACGCTCGCGGTGAATCTGGAAGGAGCGGCTCACCTGATCTGGTGCGTGGCCCGGCAGATGCTCGACAAGGACCCGGCCGACGGCGGCCGGCGGGGCGCGATCGTCAACGTCGGGTCGCGCGGGGCGTACCGAGGCGAGCCGGATGTGCCCGCGTACGGCGCCGCGAAGGCGGGACTGCACTCGTTGGGGCAGTCGTTGGCGGTATCGCTGGCGCCACATGACATCACGGTGACGTCAATCGCGCCCGGATTCATCGCCACCGACATGACCGAGGCGTGGCTGTCGGGACCGCAAGGCGACTCGATCCGGGCGCAGAGCCCGTTCGACCGGGTCGCCACCGCCGAGGAGGTCGCCGAGGCGATCTTCTGGCTCGCCTCCCCGGCGGCCAGCTGGTCCAGCGGCGCCGTCCTGGACTTCAACGGCGCCTCGTACCTGCGTTAGCCGTAGACCTCGAGTTCGACGATGCGGGAGTAGGTGTTGCCGTTGCCGGCGAGGCAGAGGATGCGTACGGCGTCCGCCTCGACCGGGTCGAAGGTCGACGTGACGTGGCCCAGGGTGTTGCCGCGGACCTGGGTCACGGTCTGCCAGTCGCCGGTGCCCTTGCGGACCTGGACGTCCCAGTCGCGCAGGCCGTTGGTCGCGGCCGGGTACTGCCTCGAATCGAGGGTGTAGAGCTCGACGCGGTTGATCGTGGCCGGCGCGGCCAGGGCGACGTCGTAGTTGTCCGGGAAGACCGCGCGGGTCCCGTCGTTCCAGCCGGTCAGGGTGTCCCAGTGCTCGGTGTCGTTGTCACCGTCGACCGCGCCGCAGAGCGCGAAGTTGCCGTGCGTCGACGAGGCAGAGGCCTGTTCTCCGAGTGCGACGTTGCTGCCAGGACCCTTTGGTGGCAAGGGATTGACGGTCACCGGAACGGTCAGCTTGGACCTGTCGACCTCGAGCTCGATGGAGTAGTTGCCGGGCTGGGTGTCACGCGGGACACGGACCTCGACCGGTGCCGACACCGGTTGGTCGGGGTTGACCGCCGGGAGCCAGGACGAGAACAGTTCGCGGGACAGCTCCAGTGGACCACTCGGGTCCAGGGTCAGGTCGGCGTACCGATCCTCGGTCGCCGGTGTTGGTCATCGTGAGCGTCAGGTTGCCCGGGAGACAGGGCAGGCCGACGACGCTCAGCTGTTCGGGCCGGACCGAGACCTGTACGTCGGTCCGCGGGGTGCTGCTGGTTGCCTGGGGCAACGCGATCACGGTCGCCGTCACCGCGGTTCCGAGCGCGACCGCCGACTGCCATCGAATCGTCATCGGTCTCTCCTCAGAGGGTCTGGATCCCCGGGCGCCCGTCCTCGACGAGGAGCTTGGCGCGGGTGCTGACGGTGCCGTTCTGCACGCTGACCTTGTCGACCACGCGGTAGTCGGAGATCCAGCGCTGCGGGGTGATGTTGCAGCTGACGTAGCCGCGCTGGAAGTTGCCGAACTTGATGTGCGGGTTCTCCTTGAGCAGCGTCACGCCGCCGGGATCGAGGTCCATCCCGTCGATGCCGGACGTGATCGACGTACCGACGAACTCGGTGCCGACGGTCGGCGAGTCCGGGTCGGTGAAGTCGAGCTTGAGATCCGAGGCGACGCTGCGGTGCAGGTCGCCGGCGATCGAGACCAGGTTGCGGACGTTGCGCTGGACGGCGCCGCCGAGGACACGGTCGCGGGACGCCTCGTAGCCGTCCCAGGTGTCCATCGGGACCAGCACGTCCGGACCGTCCCTGGTGTCGAGCCGGGCGATCGCGGTCTGGTGGGCGAGCACGTTCCAGCGCGAGCGCGAGGCGGACCAGCCGTCGAGCAACCACTTCTCCTGGGCGTCGCCGGTGATCGTGCGGGCCGGGTCCTTGGTCTCCGGGCCGGGCGCCTTCGTGCCGTCGCCGTACGCCTGGTCGGAGCGGTACTGCCGGGTGTCGAGCACGCTGAACTCGGCCAGCTGCCCGTACCGGATCCGCCGGTAGAGCTGCATGTCCGGACCCTTCGGCAACTGCGCGAGCCGCAGCGGCATGTGTTCCCAGTACGCGCGGAAGGCGTTGGCTCGCCGTACCAGGAACTGCGCGGGCGGCGCGCTCGGATGCGCCTCGTCGGCCCAGTTGTCGACCACCTCGTGGTCGTCGAGCGTGACCACCCAGGGCGCGGCCGCGTGCGCCGCCTGGAGGTCGGGGTCCATCTTGTACGACGCGTAGCGGACGCGGTACTCGTCCAGCGTGACCGTCTGCTGGGTCATCCAGGGCTCGTTCGAGTTGGGCCGGATGCCGCGGTCGATGCCGAACTCGTAGATGTAGTCGCCGAGGAAGAACACCACGTCGTGGTCGCGCTTGGCCATGTCGGCGTACGCCGTGTACCAGCCCTCCCACCACGCTTGGCAGGAGGCGAATGCCAGCGACACCTCGGGGACGACCGCGTCCGCCGGCGGTGCGGTACGGGTCCGGCCGACCGGGCTGAGCATCCCGTTCACGCGGAAGCGGTACCAGTAGTGCCGCCACGGACGCAGCCCGCGTACGTCGACGTGCACGGAATGACTCGCCTCGGGCCGGGCCTGGGTCGTGCCTTGGCGGACGATCCGGCGGAAGCGCTGGTCCTCGGCGACCTGCCACTGGACCTCGACCGGGCGGCGGTCCATGCCGCCGAACGGCGCGAGCGGCTCCGGGGCCAGCCGGGTCCAGATCACCACCGCGTCCGGGAGTGGATCGCCGGACGCGACGCCGAGGGTGAACGGATCCCGGGGATCGCCGCGACCGGTCGCCCCGGCCAACGTCTGCCCGACCTCGGGAAGGTTGCCGGACAGCGCCAGCGCGGCCGCCGCTCCGGTGACGGTCAGAAAGCTTCGTCGCGTACTACCAACACGCACACTCATCGGCACCAGCCCACCCGATCATCCCGAGGTGATCACTTCCGTAACGGGAGATTACGAGAAGTTCTCATGATCGGGTGGGATTTGACCGAAACCGGCCTCAACGACGAACGATCTTGCCCGCCGGCGGCGCCTTGATCGAGACCGGCTTGTTGAAGTCGGACAGACTCATCGACACGCTCACCTGAGCGAACTCGAAGGTCAGCTCCCGGACCCGGTGGGCCGAGTCCATCCACAAGGTGTAGGTCGCCGTCCGCGGTGCGCCCGCGGGAACCTTCTTGCCCTGAGCCTTGAGCAACTTGGCCACGTCGACGGTGACCTCGTACACCTGCAGCTTCTCGCCGTTGAACTGCTGCGAACCGGCGTGCGTGACGCCACGCAGCGCGGGGCCCAGCGCCTCGAAGTTCTTGGTCGGATCGTTCGTGTCGACCAGCGCACGGAGCTCGTTGGCCTCGCCGGGTGCCAGCTTCACGAACTTGCCGGCCGGCGAAACCCCCGGCACCGACAGATAGACGGTGTTCTTGACCATCACGAACCGGGCCTTCTTGCCGTCCAGTTCCCGGCCGGTCACCACCAGCGCCATCGCCGCCGGTTTCGTCGTCTGCAGGCCGCTCATCACCAGCACCGGCGAGCCGTTGATCATCATCTTGCCGACGAGCCGCCACGACTTCAGCCTGGCCTGGGCCGCGGTCATCGCCGGGACGAAGGTCTTCCGATTGAGGACGACGACCGGGGCCGCCTTCTGCGTCTCGGCGGTGGGGGTGACGGCGGGCGCCGACACGATCGCCGTGCTGACCTGCTTGTCGCCGCCACAGGCAGTGGTGCCCAGGAGCAGCGGCAGGGTCGCGGCCGCGGCCGCGACCCGCCTCGCGCGCTGCTTCACCGAACGATCTTGCTCGACGGTGGTGCGGTGATGGTGACCGGCTTGTTGTAGTCGGACATGGTGATCACCATCGCGACGCCGGCCAGGTCGAACGAGATCTTGCGGACCAAGTGGGACTTGTCCATCCACAGCGAGTAGGTCAGCGTCGCCGGTACGCCGGCCGGGACCTTCTTGCCCTGCGCGGCAAGGGCCTTCGCGGTGTTCACGGTGATGTCATACCGGTCGAGCTTCTGGCCGCCGACGGTCTCCGTGCGGACGAACTTCACGCCCTTCAGTGCGCCGCCGAACGACTTGAAGATCTTGGTCGGATCGCCGCCCTCGAGCAGTTGGTCGAGCTCCGCGGAGTCGCCGGCCTCGAACGTGATGTACTTCCCGGCCGGCGTGGCCCCCGGGATCGAGGCGTACCCGGTGCCCTTGACCAGGACGACCTTCGCGGTCTTGCCGTCGAACGCCGCGCCGGACATCGTCACCGACATGGCGAGCGGCTTGGCGGTCTGGATGCCGTCGATCGTCATCATGGTGGCGCCGCCGGCCGTCATCGTGCCGGCGATCCGCCAGGACTTCTGCTTGGTGAGCGCGGTGTTCATCGCCGGGACGAAGGTGACCCGGTTGAGGTGGGCGGCCGGCGCGACCTTCTGCGGTGCGGCGGTCGTGGCCGGCGCCGACGTCGCGGTCGACGGCGGCACGGACGGCTTGTAGCCGCTGGCCGTCGGCTCGTCGGCACCGCAGGCGGTCAGAGTGAGCGCTGCGGTTGCGGCGACGGCAATGGACAGGGCGAAGCGGTGCTTCATGGTGCTGTTTTCCTCCCCAGGTGATGCAGACGCGCGATCTTATGGTCTGGACCACCTGAGGGGGAAGGGTTTTGCAGCTAACTGCAGCCTAACTTTCGCCGCGTTTTACAGAGGCGAGCAGGAGCTGGGCGACGTCGGCGACCTCGACGGACTCGCGGGCCGAGCCGTCGGCCTGCTTCGCGGTCAGGCCGTCGGACAGCATCACCCGGCAGAACGGGCAGCCGGTGGCGATCTTGTCCGCGCCGGTCTCGACCGCCTCGGTGGTCCGGTTCAGGTTGATCCGGCTGCCGATCTTCTCCTCCATCCACATCCGCGCACCGCCGGCGCCGCAGCAGAACGACTTCGTCTGGTTCCGCGGCATCTCGGCGTACTCGGCACCGGGGATGATGTCGAGCAGTTCGCGCGGGGCGTCGTACACCTGGTTGTGGCGGCCGAGGTAGCACGGGTCGTGGTAGGTGATCTTCTGGCCGTTGAGCGAGCTGTCGGCCGGGGCGACCGGGGTGAGCTTGCCTTCGCGGACCAGGCGGTTCAGCAGCTGGGTGTGGTGGATGACGTCGAGCTCGACGCCGAGCTGCGAGTACTCGTTCTTCAGCGTGTTGAAGCAGTGCGCACAGGTGGAGACGACCTTCTTGGCGCCGGTCTCCTTGAAGACCTCCGCGTTCTGCATCGCCAGCTGCTGGAAGACGAACTCGTTGCCGGACCGCCGCGCCGGGTCGCCGGTGCAGGTCTCGCCGTCACCCAGTACGGCGAAGCTGACGCCGGCGATGTTGAGCAGCTCGGCCACCGCCTGTGTGGTCTTCTTCGCGCGGTCCTCGAAGGCGCCGGCGCAGCCGACCCAGAACAGGTACTCGACCTCGGCCAGCGTCTCCACATCGGTGCCGACCTGCTTGACCTCGAACGGCAGATCCTTGGCCCAGTCCATCCGTCCGGACGGGTTCATGTTCCACGGATTGCCCTTGTTCTCCAGGCCCTTGAACAGCCCGTTCAGCTCGGACGGGAACGACGACTCGATCAGCACCTGGTAGCGGCGCATGTCCATGATCGCGTCGACGTGCTCGATGTCGACCGGGCACTGCTGCACACACGCGCCGCACGACGTACACGCCCACAGGGCTTCCTCGTCGATCACCGCGACGTCGGCGGGACCGACCAGCGGCTTGTCCTGTTCGGCGAGCACGAGCTCGGGCAGCGACTTGCGCTCGTCGTCGGACGAAGCCAGCAGGTACGGCGCCTTGGCGTACGCGTGCTCGCGGAGGTTCATCATCACCAGCTTGGGCGACAACGGCTTCTCGGTGTTCCAGGCCGGACACTGGGACTGGCAGCGACCGCACTCGGTGCAGGTGGTGAAGTCGAGGAGGCCCTTCCAGGTGAAGTCCTCGACCTTGCCGACGCCGAGCGCCGCGTCCTCGTCCAGTTCCTCGATGTTCTCGAAGTCGATCGGCTCGCCCTTGACCATGATCGGCTGCAGTGCGCCGAGCGCCGTACCGCCGTCGGCCTCGCGCTTGAACCAGATGTTCGGCCAGGCGGTGAACCGGTGCCAGGCGACACCCATGGTCGCGTTCAGCGAGATGGTGATCATCCAGGCGAACGAGATCAGGATCTTGATCATCGCGACCAGGTAGACGGCGGTCTCCAGCCCCTGCTCGCTCAGCCCGCCGAACAGCTGCTCGCCGATGAAGTACGTGCCGGGGAAGTGGAACTTGGAGCCGGCGCCCAGTTGGTACTCGAGTCCGCGCAGCAGCAGGATGCAGATCAGTACGCCGAGGATCGTGTACTCGACGTAGTACGCCTGCCAGGCGCGCGACCCGAAGAACCGGCTGTACCGGGCCAGGTGGCCCTTCGGCAGGTTGAGCAGCCGGATCACGATCAGGCCGATGATCGAGAGCAGGCCGGTCCAGGTGAGGAACTCGGTCACCCACTCGAACACGAACCAGTGCCCGATGATCGGCAACGCGTAGTGCGGGTCGAAGAGCTGCCCGAACGCGGTCACCAGGCTGAGGAACAGCCCGATGAAGCCGAACGCGACGAACCAGTGCAGGACGCCGACGTGACTCCACTGCAGCATCCGGGTGTGGCCGAGGGTCTCCTTGGCCAGTGTGACGGAGCGCTGTCCCGGCTTGTCGGTCCGGCTGACCGGCTGGCCGAGCTTGATGACGGACACGATGTGCCCGATCGTCTTGCCGAACAACGCGACGCCGACGGCGGTGATCGCGAGCGAGACGACGATGGCGAGGATCTGCATACCAGCGATGTTATTGGTTGGTTACCCGTGAGTCATGTCGGTGTAGGCCTCGTCACGCGTGAGATATGACCGTGAGCAAACCGACACAGAGCGTTGCAAGGAATTCGGTGCCTCCGGAGGAGACCAATCCGTAAGTTTCCAACCACTGCAAATGCAGAGATGGAAATGATTTCACGGGAGAGTGTGACCTACGCGGTCAGCCGGTGCAGCCGGGCGGCGACGGCCGGCGTCCGGCGGTCCGTCGGCGGCAGCACCGCCAGAAGGGTCTCGAAGATCTCCAGGTCCTCGGCACCGGTCGATGTCTGGGCGAACCGCCACAGCAGTTGGGCATCGCCGGTGTCGAGGATCGCGCGGCGCAGGGTTGCGTCGAGCTCGTCGCGTTCGGCCCGGACGGCCGGTGCGTCGGAGCGGGCGAGCAGCGGTCCGTCGTACAGGTCGAGACACGTGCTCAGATCACCGTCGCGCAGGGCGCCCTGTACGTCGGTGACGTCGCCGGTGACCTCGGCGATGATCCGGTACGGCTTGGTGTCGAGGACTCCGCCGCCGAGCAGGTTCCGCAACCGGTGCATCTCGGCCCGGACGGTGGTCGGGTTGCCTTCGTCGCCGTACAGCTGGAGCATCAGCTGCTCGGCGGTGAGCCCGGTCGGGTGCAACAGCAGCAACGTGAGTACTTCGGCGCGGCGCAAAGTCAACGCGATCTCACGACCGCCGACGACCGCGATCGGCTGACCGGCCCCGAGCAACCTCAGCCGGAGGGACGGCCTGCTGCGGCGGGCGGGAGTGCCGGGCATCCGCAGCAGGTAGCCCTCGTCGAGTGGTTCGATCAGACCTTCACGACCGTCGCCGAGGTCGATGCGGTCCGCGCCGTCCGGCACGACGAGACGATCGGGCAGCCATTCGAGCGGTTGTACGGCGAGCACGCGGCCGCTCGGTGTGAGCAGGGCACCGGGCGCGTCGCCCAGGGCCATCAGGTGCCGCATGTTGCGGGCCCGCAGCATCTCGTCGGCCGCGGCCATCCGGACCTTCAGCTGTCCCTCGGCGAGCTGAGCCGCCGCTGTCACCAGCGCGACCATCGCGGGATGAACGGTCCGCAACGGCCCGGAGACATCGACGGCTCCGAGCAGCTTGCCGGTGTCGGGATCGTGGACCGGCGCCGCGGCACAGGTCCACTCGTGGATCCGGCGGACCAGGTGCTCGGCCGAGTGGATCTGCACCGGTCGCCCGACGGCGAGCGACGTACCCATGCCGTTGGTGCCGATCTTGTCCTCCGACCAGATCGCACCCTCGGACAACGCGATCCGGTCGGCCTGGCGGCGTACGTCGGCCGCACCTTCGCGCCACAGGATCATCCCCTGGGCGTCGGTGATGATCATGATGTGCGAGGCCTCGTCGGCGATCGAGGTCAGCGTCTGACGCAGCACCGGCAGGACGGCGCGGAGCGGATGGTTCTCGCGGATGCCCTCGACCACGCCTGCGTCGACGATCACCGGCGGTGCGTCCAGGCCGGGATCGACCGAGGCGGCGAGAGACCGCTCCCAGGACGCCGCGACCAGCGGACGCGGTCCGGCCGGTACCCGGCCGCCGCCGAGCACCTCGTCGTACAACTCGCTCAACCGGCGGGCCTGCTCCGGTGCGTCCATCCAGCCTCACTCCGGGTTGCAACGTCCGTGCAACGTCACGCCACCTAGGTTCGGTCCACCGTCGAGTTCCGTAGGAGGACCTATGACGATCTTCGCAGTTCCGGGCAGCGATGGCAGCCCGGTCGCATACAAATCGCGGTACGAGCATTACATCGGCGGCGAGTGGGTGCCACCGGCCAAGGGCGGATACTTCGAGAATCCGACCCCGGTCACCGGTGAGGTCTTCACCGAGATCGCCCGCGGTACGGCGGACGACGTAGAGCGCGCGCTCGACGCCGCCCACGGTGCCGCGCCGGGCTGGGGCCGCACCTCGCCGGCCGAGCGTGCCACCGTCCTGAACAAGATCGCGGACCGGATCGAGGCCAACCTCGAGGCGCTAGCGGTCGCCGAGACCTGGGACAACGGCAAGGCGGTGCGGGAGACGCTGGCCGCCGACCTGCCGCTGGCGATCGACCACTTCCGCTACTTCGCGGGGGCGTTGCGGGCCCAGGAGGGGTCGGTCTCGGTCATCGACGACGACACCATCGCGTACCACTTCCACGAGCCGCTCGGCGTGGTCGGGCAGATCATCCCGTGGAACTTCCCGATCCTGATGGCGACCTGGAAGCTGGCTCCCGCGCTGGCCGCCGGCAATGCCGTCGTACTGAAGCCCGCCGAGCAGACACCGGCATCGATCCACGTGCTGCTCGAGCTGATCCACGACCTGCTGCCGCCCGGCGTACTGAACGTGGTCAACGGGTTCGGCGTCGAGGCGGGCAAACCGCTTGCCTCTAGCAACAGAGTTGCCAAGGTCGCGTTCACTGGTGAGACCACGACCGGCCGGCTGATCATGCAGTACGCGTCGGAGAACATCATCCCGGTGACGCTCGAGCTCGGCGGGAAGAGCCCGAACATCTTCTTCGAAGACGTCGCGTCCACGCGGGACGACTTCTACGACAAGGCGCTGGAAGGGTTCACGCTGTTCGCGCTGAACCAGGGCGAGGTGTGTACCTGTCCGTCCCGGGCGCTGATCCAGTCGTCGATCTACGACGACTTCCTGGCCGACGCGACCGGCCGGACGCAGGCGATCAAGCAGGGCAACCCGCTCGACACCGACACGATGATGGGTGCGCAGGCGAGCAACGACCAGTACGAGAAGATCCTCGCCTACATCGACATCGGCAAGGCCGAGGGCGCGAAGGTGGTCACCGGCGGCGCGCGGGCCGAGCTCGACGGCGACCTGGCCGGCGGGTACTACATCCAGCCGACCATCTTCGAGGGCGACAACAAGATGCGGATCTTCCAGGAGGAGATCTTCGGTCCGGTGGTCGCGGTGACGAAGTTCGACGACTACGCCGACGCGATGAAGATCGCCAACGACACCCTGTACGGACTCGGCGCCGGCGTCTGGTCGCGCGACATCAACACGGCGTACCGGGCCGGCCGCGAGATCCAGGCCGGGCGGGTCTGGACGAACTGCTACCACGCCTATCCCGCGCACGCGGCGTTCGGCGGGTACAAGAGCTCCGGCATCGGCCGGGAGAACCACAAGATGATGCTCGACCACTACCAGCAGACCAAGAACCTGCTGGTCAGCTACAGCCCGCAGAAGCTGGGGTTCTTCTGAGCCATGGTCGTCGAGAAGGTGCTACTCACGGATGCGGCGGCAGACTGGCTCCGTCGCCTCACCGAGATGCACGGACCGCTGATGTTCCACCAGTCCGGTGGGTGCTGCGACGGCAGTTCGCCGATGTGCTACCCGGACGGGGAATTCAAGACGGGGTCGGCGGACGTGCATCTCGGCGATCTGGTCGTGGACGGCCTGGACCGGCCGATCGCGTTCTGGATGTCCGCGAACCAGTACGAGTACTGGAAGCACACCCAGCTCACCGTCGACGTGGTGAAGGGCCGCGGCAGCGGCTTCTCGGTCGAGGCCCCCGAAGGCGTCCGCTTCCTGATCCGCTCCCGCCTCTTCACCGACCAGGAGTCCGCCCAACTGGGACTCCACTAAAGCGAGTGCCGACCGTCCGGTGGCGTTGCCGGACGGCCGGCACTCTTCAGGTACCGAGCACTGCCGCGTAGATGTCGGAACTACTGAGGTCCGGACCGGACTCCTTCAACCGCAGGATCGTCAGGCGCTTGTCGGCAGGTGCGTCCCGCAGGCGCAGAGCGTCGGCGACGTGCGGGCGGTCGACGACGTGTAGCCAGAAGGTGAGGTCGATCTTCCATGTCGGGGTGTGCAGGACGGCGTAGAGGCGTTCGTCGGTGATGGCCGGGGTCGGGCGACGGTCGCCGCGCTCGTCGCGGAAGTCGACCGTGCGGAGGTCGACGCGTTGGGCGAGGGTGGCCAGGCCCTCGAGGACTCTCGCCGGTGTGGCGTCGGGGGCGTCGAACATGACGTCGAGGTCGCGGACCACCATCAGGCCCGACAGTGCGCTGCCGACCAGTTGCGGCTGCCAGGGAAAGGCAGTGTCGAACTGGAGCCGGTCAGCCAGCTGCCGGGCCTCGTCCTGGAGTGCTTGTGCTTGTTCGAGCAGCGACATGCTGTCGACGGTAGGGGTCAGGTCCTGTTGATCACCAAGGGTTTTCCGGGTACGACGACCGCCTCGTCCAGCGGTACGGCGGTGCCGTCGACGTGCAGGGCCTTCACGTGGACTTGGCCGGCCTGGCAGGTGAGGGTGAGGGAGTCGGGGGTGCTGGTGGCTATGCCCCAGCCGGTGCCGGCGACGAAGGGGAGTTGCCAGGTGTCGTCCGAACGGGCCACGTCGAGCGGGGCGAAGGTGAGGGTGCCGGACAGGGCGTCGTACCGGAAGCCGGCGAGGGCTTCGAGGACGGTCCAGCCGGCGGCGTTGCGGATGTAGTGGTCGCCGCACTCGATCGGGTTGAACGGGTTGCGGCGGCTGCCGTCGTACCGGTCCCAGAGGCCTTGCAGGATCTGGAAGCCCTCGTCGACCAGTCCTTCGTAGAGGCAGTGGGCGGCGACCTGGTACTCGGAGCCGGTCCACACCTCGTCGCAGTACCGGGTGGGGATGTCGGGGCGGCCGCCGTGCGGCCAGGTGCACATCAGGAGGCCGGTGTCGTTGCCGTCGGCAAAGACGCGGTAGGGGTGGTCGAAGCCTTCGAAGCCCTGGCGGAGGTTGTGCCGCACCACGTTGCGCAGGGCGGTCTTCACGTGGTCCGCCGGCAACACGTAGCCGAGGTCGAGCTGGTGGGCCCACCACTGGCCGACCAGTTGGTCCGCGAGGCAGCCGTCACCCCATTGGAAGTCCGGCTTCTCGTCCGGCGACAGCACCTGCCGGTAGTACTCACCGGTGAACAGGAGCTCGTCGTACGCCTTGCTGCCGGCTTCGAAGAGCACGCGGTAGTCCTTGCCGTCCTCGCCCAGTAGGAGCGCCATCTCCTCGGCGGCACGAAGGGCGGCGAGCCAGAGTGTGCCCATGAAGGTGTTGACGCCACACAGGTCGATGTCGTGCGTGCTGGGCTGGATGCCCCGCAGTACGCCGGTGTTGTCGCTGTCCCACTTGGAGCGGATGTGGGTGAGGAGTCGCTGGACGTTCGGCCAGCGTTGGCTGAGCCACTCGAGTCCTGCGCCCTGCCGGACCTCTCGGTAGGTCTTGAGTACGTTGCCGAGCATGCCGTCGAGTGCGGGCTCTTCCGGGCCGCCGATGACCACGTCCCACATCTGGCGGTGGTACGTCGGTGCGATCACCCGGTGCGGGATGTATCCCTCGGGTGCCTGCATCACGTCGTACTCGGTGTCCCGCATGTTCCGCTCGAGCGACGGGAACAGCCGGGAGAGCGTCTGCTCGTAGTTCCACACGTGAGTGCAGTTGAGCGGGCAGGAGCCGCCGTACCGGCCGCCCCACATCCCGGTGGACGCACCGAGCACTCCTTCGAAGCCGAACACGGTGTCGTCGGCGGTCTGGAAGACGGTGGGACTGCGTACGTCGGCAACCAGTGCAGCGAGCCGTGATCCGGCCTCACCGGGCAGACTGCTGTCCTCGAACGCATCCGCCCAGGCAGTGGTGTGTGCGTGCAGCTCGGACCACCGGGCGGTGAACGACTCGGTCACCGCGACGGCATCCGGCGTACGACGGGTGTACGCATTGCCGAGCCAGAAGCGGCTGTGGCCGTAGTCGCGCGGCGGGCCGAACTGCTGAAAGTCGACAAATCGGTTCGGGAAGTGCCACGCGATCAGGAACCGGACCTCTGCGGTCTCGCCCGGCTCGAGCCGGAAGGGTGCGGCGAGAGCGCCGTTCCACGTTGTCCCGGGCGCACTGGGACCGTCGGCCGGGAAGGGCCGTCGGGTCGGGCGTCCGGCCAGGTAGGTGATGAACTGCTCGGGCGTCGACCACTGTGGATAACTCAACGGAGCGGTGCTCTCGGTCGAGAGCACCAGTTGCCCTGCGCCCGGGTGATCCGCAGCGAGAGCAGTGTTCTCCATGATGAGCGATGCCCACGTCCCGGACTGCCGCACTCGGTTCGTGTTGCCGCCGTACAGAGTGCAGGAGACACCGTCGATCGGGGTGACTCCGTCCCAGCCCACCGAGTTCTGCAAGGCGCCGGCGAGCGAACCGTGCAGCGCGAACTCACCGGTGTTGTGCAGCGTGAAGGTGAACGCCGCGACAGGCTGAGAGCTTGCGGTCGCGTCAGCAGGCACCAGCGGGTTGAACACCTCCATGCTGATGTCCAGCGGGAGATCGGTCTCGTAGTCCACCCGCGCTCGCGGATAGACGGCCGACACCGTCGCCTCGCCCACAGGCCGCAGCAGCTCGTGCAGCCGCCGCTCAGCAGCCGGTACGACGTCGTCCGTCACCAGCGGAGTGTTGGACGGCTCCCGCCAAGGCCCTTGGAGTAAACGGATCTCGTCCAGCGGCGGCTCGACCCGGGACAGCCGGAGGGCGAAGAAGCTGTCCGGCACATGAGCCTCGTGGTTGCCGATGTTGTGCAGCTGCCACTGCCGCAGCGCGCCGTTGCCGGCCAAGGCAACGGTGCCTGTCCCCAGACCTCCCAGCGGCAGAGCGAAGTGCGTCAGCTTGTCACCGGTGTAGCGCATGGTTCTCCGTCCGATAGACCGTCCAGGTGCCGGCCGAGGCGAACAGCGCCACCGGGCCGGGTGCGAGCAACAACAACGACGCAGTGACCGAGGTGCCGAGAATCAACGCTACAAACCCCAGCAGCAACGATCCCGAGTGGTACGGCGGGTGCACGCACCACCAGCGCCAACGACTGCAGGAACGGCGGCCACTTCCAGTCCGGCTGAGCAGGGACATCCGTGGACCTCCAGCAAGCGGGAAATCGATTTCTCGCAACCCTACGCCCGGAGGCCGAAACCGTGTCAAGGGCGGGCGGCGGAAAAGTCAAGGCGTTCGGACCCATGACATTTGTCGTGGATCCGAACGCTGGATTCCGGCTCCCGGCGGGCGGACGATAGCGGTCGTCACACACCCCTTGCCGGTTGCCGCAAGCAACAGCCGGTGTCTTCCGAGCGAGCGGGCGGACCTCGCCGCGATAGGGGTCCGCCCGTTCTGGGGGTAGACACAGCTCCACCTCACGGGTGGGGCTGACGCTCCTGATTCCCGGCAGGGCAGTGCCGAGGATCGAGACATGACCACCACGACCACCGCGCGGCGGGACGCCGTACTGGTGATCGCGATCCAGTTGCTGTTCGACAAGCCCGGTGACCGGGCGCTGCGCTGGAGCATCCGGCTCGCTCTCGGTACGACGCTCGCCGGGATGCTGCTCGGCAATCTGATGTTCCGCGCCACCCCGGCCCAGGAGCGGGAAGCTGCCGCGACAGGTGAGCAACTGCACTTCGGGTCGCACTCCGTCGGCGTCGAGGACGGCGGCGCCGGGATGCCGGTCACCGGCTGGAGTACCGAGGGCGGCGACCTGAGGATCGGTCACTTTCTCGGCGTGCACGCACTGCAGGCGATCCCATTGATTGCCTTAGGCCTCGTTCTGCTCGCCCGGCGCTTCCCGGCACTACGCCCGGACGGTCCCCGGACCGCCTTGGTCTTCGTCGGTACGGCGTCGTACGCAGGGCTGATGTGGCTGGTCACCTGGCAGGCCCAGCGCGGTGAGTCGCTCGTCCACCCGAGCGGCACGACACTCATGGCCGCCGCTTCGTGGCTTGGTGCAACTGTTCTGCTCCCGCTCCTAGTACTCTTCCGCAGACGAAGGACATCCCTCGTCTCCACGCCTTTCCGGTGATTTCCCTTCCCCGGGGCCTCGGTCCGGCTTAAGGTCGCCCCCGGACGGGTCGTGGAGGGCGATCCGCGCACACAACTCCATGGAGCGTTGCTGTGACCACATCACGCAGAGGGCGGGGGCTCTTGGCAGCCACTGCCGTCTCCGCCGCCACTGTGCTGGTCGTGACCGCCGGCGGCGGCGCCACGGCCGCGCAGAACGCCGGCCCGGACCAGGGCAAGGCGGCTCAGGGCGAGAAACTCGGAGGGCGGGAGCAGAAGGGCAACTACGACGCCCGCACCCCGAGCGCCAAGACGACGTACGCCCGCGCCGCCAAGGTCGCCGGTAAGGAGACCGCCGCGTCGGAGAAGTTCCGCAACTCGCTCGGCACCCAGGGCGTCGTCGAGGTGGACCCGAACACCGGCACCCCGGCCCAGGTGACCAAGCTGGACGGCTTCCTGACCGGCAAGAGCGCCAAGAAGGCCCGGGACATCGCGCTGAACTACGTGAAGGCGCACCCGGAGGTCTTCAAGCTCTCCGAGTCCGACCTGGCCACGCTGAAGCTGCGCAAGGACTACGTCGACGACCTCGGCACCCACCACGTCTTCTGGACCCAGGTGGTCGACGGCATCGAGGTGTTCGGCAACGGCCTGAAGGCCAACGTCACCAAGGACGGCCAGCTGATCTCGATCATGGGCGCCCCGGTGGCCGGCCTCACCTCCCAGGCCAAGGCCCGGTCCGCCGCGGCCGCGCCGAAACTGACCGCGGCGGCGGCTCGCAGCGCCGCGGCCGAGGACATCGGCGGTACGGCGAAGTCGGCGACCGCGAAGACCGCCGGCGCCCAGACCAAGTGGAGCAACGGCGACGTCGTGAAGCAGGTGTGGTTCCACACCGCCGACGGGCTGCGCAAGGGCTGGATGACCTACGTCAACACCGGCGGCACCAAGATCTACACGCACGTGATCGACGCACAGACCGGCGGTCTGCTCTACCGCCGCAACCTGTCCAGCGAGGGCGTCGGCGACGCGCTCGTGCAGGACAACTACCCGGGTGCCGCCAAGGGCGGGACGCAGCGGGTCGAGAACCTGATCTACAACAAGTGGCTGCCGAAGAACGCCAAGACCCTGCTCGAGGGTACGTCGGTCGCCGCCTGGGCCGACGTGAACGACGACAACCAGCCGAACGCCGGTGAGACGGTCAAGGTGCCCGGCACCAGGACCACGGCCGAGTACAAGCTGACGTCGTTCCCGAGCGCCTCGACGATCTGCTCGGCGACGTTCGTCTGCTCCTGGGACCCGGCCAAGCCGGACTCCTGGAAGACGAACATGAACCAGGACGTCACCAACGGGTTCTACCTGGCCAGCAACTTCCACGACTGGCTGGCCAAGCCGCCGATCAGCTTCACCCCGGCGGCCGGCTCGTTCGACGCGGCGGGCGGCGACCCGGTCCTGCTGAACGCGCTGGACGGCGCGGCCACCGCTGCCAACGGCGGACCGGACGCCAACCACGTCAACAACGCGAACATGAACACGCCGCCGGACGGTATTCCGCCGACGATGCAGATGTACCTGTTCGGTACGCCCGGCGACAACACGACCGTCGCCACCAGCTCGTCCAACTCGGCCGACATCCTGTACCACGAGTACACCCACGGTCTGTCCAACCGCCTGGTCGTGGACGCGACCGGCAACTCGACGCTGAACAGCATCCAGGCCGGCTCGATGGGTGAGGCCTGGAGCGACTTCTACGCGCTGGACTACCTGGTCTCGCACGGCCTGGAGAAGGACACCACGGCCCCCGGCGAGGTCCTCGAGGGCAAGTACGTCACCGGCGGCGGGTCGATCCGCACCCAGGCGAACGACTGCCGGGTCAAGGCGATCAGCCCGAACTGCGTCGGGCTGGACGGCTCGAAGGGCGGCTACACGTACGGCGACTTCCCGACCATCGGCGGTGCGCCCGAGGTGCACTCCTCCGGTGAGGTCTGGGCGCAGACGCTGTGGGATCTGCGGGAGCGGTTCGGCCGCAGCTACGCGATGAGCATCATCACCCGCGCGATGGAGTTGTCGCCGAACGACCCGACCATGCTCGACATGCGCAACGCGATCGTGCAGGCCGACCTGGTCGCCAGCGGCGGCAAGAACGCCGACATCATCTGGACCGTCTTCGCCAACCGCGGCATGGGCTGGTACGCCGGTGTCGTCGACGGCGGCGACGCGTTCCCGGCGGAGGACTTCCACAAGCCGCCGAAGGGTGCGACCACGACCCTGACCGGGACCGTGAAGGACAAGGACACCGGTGCTCCGGTGGCCGGTGCGCTGGTCTACGTCGGCGGTCACGCCTCCGGCTACGCGGGTGACTACTCCGACGCGACCGACGCGACCGGCACGTTCAGCATCAGCGGTGTTGCCCCGGGCACCTACCCGAAGGTCGTCGTGTCCGCTCCGGGCTACGAGCTGATCGTCCAGAAGGTGACCGTCAGCACGGGCACCAAGGCCGACTTCGCGCCGCGCCGGAACTGGGCGGCCGCTTCCGGCGGTGGCTCGGTGGTCGACTTCAACGGCCCGGACTACAGCCCGCAGTGCGGTCCGGACTACGCGATCGACAACGCCCAGGGCACCGGCTGGGGCAGCACCACCGGTGACGACAACGCGACGCCGACGAACGAGATGATCGCGAAGCACATCGACATCAAGCTTCCCGAGAAGGTCAACGTCAGCGCGTTCAACGTCGACCCGTCGAACACCTGTGGTGACCCGGGCAGCTCCTCGACCGGTAAGTACCGGATCGAGACCTCGGCCGACGGCACCACCTGGGCGACCGCTCAGGAGGGTGAGTTCACCGCGGCGAACCGGGGCAAGTACAACCTGGTCACCCCGACCGGCAACGCGACCGGGGTCCAGTACGTGCGGTTCTGGATGCTCAGCCCGCAGGTGCCCGACTTCGCCACGAACTGCCCCGACGGCGCTTTCGGCGGATGCCAGTTCACCGACATGACCGAACTCCAGGTCTTCGGTACGAAGTAACCCGCACCATCCCGCGAAGGCCGGCCGAGCACCCGCTCGACCGGCCTTCCGGCTTGTGACCTGACTTTCCACATGATGGACAGTGGGAAGTAAGTCGACCGGATTAGTCTAGTTTCGCGGGTGTGGATGTTGTGGCTCAGAGGTCGTCGTCACGCTCAGGTTCTGGGCGGGGCGGCGACCGAGCCGCGCTCGATCAGGGTCGGCACGACAGTGGTACGGCGGACCCGGCGGTTGGTGTCGACGGCAGACGTCACGCGGGCGACGACGTCGTTGACCAGCTCCTCGAGCGGCCAGTGGAACGTGGACAACGGCGGCGTGAGCAGCTGGGACAGCGGCTGGTCGTCGTACCCGAGCAGGGAGAGGTCCTCCGGGACGCGGAGGCCGAGCTCGCGGCTGGCGGCGTACACCCCGAAGGCCATCGAGTCGGCGAGGGCCAGGATGCCGGTCGGGCGCGAGCTGCTGCTGAGCAGGTCGCGGGCGACTTCGGTGGCGCCGGCCAGATCGTGCGGGCACGGGATGATGCGGACCTTCAGCTTCAGTCCCGGCGCGATCCGCTGCGCGATCTCCTCGGCCGGGCGGTCGGTCTCGAGCCGGTGCGACGGGCTGAGCACCGCCACGGTCCGGTGACCCGCGTCGGCCAGCCGGCGCAACGCCGTACTGACGCCGGTCTCGTTGTCGAAGACCACCTCGGACTTCGCCTTCGCGCCCGGCAGCGCGTCGCCGATCGCGATCACCGGCGCCTGCTGGGCGATCTTGGCCCAGCCCTTCGCGGCCGGGTTGATCGGGATGACCACGATCGCGTCGGCGCGATGGTCGACCAGGTGCTGGGCGAGCTCGAGCTGCCGGTCCGCGTCGCCGGCCGAGTCGATGATCCAGGCGTTCCGGTCCGGCGCGAGCAGCTCCCGGCCGAGCGCGGCGGCGAGACGCTGCTGCCACAGGTCTTCCAGGGAGGCGCACAGGACGCCGACCGAGCCGCTGCGACCGGAGGCGAGCGCCCGGGCGACCGGGTCGGCCTGGTAGCCGAGCCGATCGGCGGCGTCCTGGACCCGCTGCCGGGTCTCCGGCGTCCCGTGCAGGCCGCGCAGCGCGTACGACACCGCGGCCATCGAGAGACCGGTCTCCGCGGCGATGTCCTTGAGGGTTGGCCTCCGGCCGTTTCCGGACATGTCCTGCACCCTAGCCCGCCGGTCGGACAGAAACTTGACAGACGTGCCTTTGAAGCGCTTCACTCTAATCACCGTGAAGCGCTTCAATCTGATCGGGAGGAGGAGTCGTGATCGACGTCCACCAGCATCTGTGGCCGGCCGGGTTCGTCGAGCGGCTCCGGGCTCGCGACTCAGCGCCGTACCTCGACGGTTGGACACTGCACACCGCGACCGAGGCGCCGTACGAGATCGATCCGGCGTCGCATGCGATCGACAAGAGGGTCGCGCTGGAGCAGGACGCCGGGACGACGCTCGCCGTGGTGTCGCTGTCGAGTCCGCTGGGCATCGAGCACCTCGGCGATCAAACGCTCCTCGATGCGTGGCACACCGGAGCCGCCGTACTGCCTGAGCCTTTCAAGGCCTGGGCGTCGGCTGACCTGCGCGAGCCCGATGTCGACGGCGTCGAATCCCTGCTGGGCAACGGGTTTCTCGGTCTCCAGCTACCTGCGCATGTCCTCGGTACGCCGGCCGGTTGGGCGGCGCAGGGCGAACTCCTCGCGACGGCTGAGCGCTTGAACAAGCCGATCCTCGTCCACCCCGGGACTGCCCAGCCGGTCGAGGGCGCTCCCGGTTGGTGGGCGCCGGTCGTCGACTACGCGAACCAGCTGCAGGCCGCGTGGTGGGCCTGGCATGCGTACGGCGGCCGCCATGAGTTCCCGCGGTTGCGGCTGTGCTTCGTCGCCGCGGCCGGGCTCGCGCCTGTGCATCACGAACGGCTGGCTGCCCGCGGCGGCCGGCTCGGCACCATCGACCCCAACCTGTACGTCGACACCTCGAGCTACGGCCCGCAGGGGATCGACGCGGTCGCGCGGATCCTCGGCATCGACCAGGTCGTGCACGGCACCGACCGGCCGTACGCCGGGATCACCGACCACCGCCAAGGCGCCGCCGCGACCGCGGTGATCCGCCACGACAATCCACACCGGCTCCTGTACGGGGCCGGGCAACCATCTCCTGAGAGGGGAGTGCAGTGACTGCTCAGCCCATCACCGACGTTCCAGTCGTACCAGCGCGCCAGGCCAGCCGGCTCGTGGAGCTCAACGACTGTCTGTCGCTGGACAACCTTCCGGGCCGGGACCTGGATCCCGCCGAGTTGTCCGAACTGGCCGCGTCGATCGCCGCGCAGCCGCATCTGTGGGAGGACAAGGTCGCCTACAGCGACGAGGAGCGCGTCTTCGCCTCGCTGCACCGCGACGCCAACGTCGACGTCTGGATGATCTGCTGGACGCCGGTCAACGACACCGGCTGGCACGACCACGACGTCTCGTCGGGTGCGGTCGCGGTGGCGCGCGGCAAACTCGTCGAACACAACCTGGCCATCGGCACCGAGTCGATCGAGACCGAGGTGGAGGCCGGCGACGTGTACGGCTTCGGCCCGGACCACATCCACCGCCTGACCGGCCTCGACAAGGGCAGCGTCACCGTCCACGCCTACAGCCCGCCGCTGTGGCGCATGGGCCAGTACTCGGTCAGGAACAACGTCCTCCGCCGAGTCTCCGTCTCCTACGCCGACGAACTCCGCCCGTTGGACTGACAGCACAGCTCCTGGCCTCCGCAGAATTCTCTGACTATGGTCAGAGGATGTTGGTTGCGGAGGTTCGGGAGTTCAATCGGGTGGTGACGCAGCGGGTGGGGGCGTTGCGGGATGCGTATCTGTCGCGGGATCGGTCGTTGGGGCAGGCGCGGGTGTTGTGGGAGATCGGGGACGGGTGCGATGTGCGGTCGTTGCGTGCCCGGCTCGATGTCGACTCGGGGTACCTGAGCCGGCTTCTGCGGGCGCTGGAGAGTGATGGGCTCGTCCGGGTCGAGCAGAGTGGTGATGACGGGCGGGTGCGGATCGCGCGGCTGACCAGGAAGGGTGTGGCCGAGCGGCGGTTGCTGGATGAGCGGTCCGACGAGCTGGCTGCGTCGATCCTGGCACCGTTGAGTGAGCGGCAGCGGGCGGACCTCGTCGGTGCGATGGGTGTCGTGTCGCGGTTGCTGACCGCTTCGATGGTGGAGGTCGGCGTCGTCGATCCGCGGCGGCCGGATGCGCAGTACTGCTTGCAGTCGTACTTCGATGAGCTGGGCGAGCGGTTCGACTTCGACCACACGCGGAGCATCTCGGCGGACAATGCGGAGCTGACGTTGCCCGCCGGGTTGTTGCTGGTCGCGACCCTGCACTCGGAGCCGGTCGGGTGCGGCGCGCTGAAGCTGCACGGTGACGAGCCCGCGGAGATCAAACGGATGTGGGTCTCACCGGACGCGCGCGGCCTGGGTCTCGGCCGCCGGCTGCTGGCCGAGCTCGAGCGCGAGGCGGGCGCTCGGGGTGCGACCGTCGTACGCCTCGAAACCAACCAGAGCCTGGTCGAGGCGATCGGCCTCTACCGCGCCGCCGGCTACACGGAAGTCCCGGCCTTCAACACCGAGCCCTACGCTCACCATTGGTTCGAGAAGTCCCTGTAGACGTGTCGCTTGTTTGTAGGTTCGTCATCGATTGGGGGCATGGGTGGGTTGTTGTGGGGTGGGCAGGGTAGACATGAGGGAGTACTGACACCCGGGGGCGGGGAACAGATGGAGTGGAGGGGGATTTGCGGATGGCGGAGCTTGCGATCGAGGCGTTGAACCCGGCGATCCTGCCGGCGGCTTCGGGCAACTACACGCACGGCGTGCAGGTGGACGGGGCCCAGCGGATGGTGTTCGTCAGCGGTCAGGTGCCGTGGGGCAACGAGCACGGGCGGGTGCCGGAGAGCTTCGAGGCACAGTGCCGGATGGTCTGGCGGAACGTGCTCGCGGTGCTGGCCGAGGCGAGCATGGGAGTGCGGAACCTGGTGAAGGTGACGACGTACCTGTCGGACCGGCAGTACCGCACGCTCAACTCGAAGATCCGCGAGGAGGTGCTCGGCGACCACGCGCCGGCCATCACCATCATCATCTGCGACATCTACGCGGAGAACTGGCTCCTGGAGATAGAGGCCGTCGCGATGGCCTGAGGGTAGCGTCGACGCATGAGGATCAGAGTGGTCGACGCGTTCGCCGAGCGTGCCTTCAGCGGGAACCCGGCGGCGGTGTGTGTGCTGGCGGCCGGTGCCTGGCCCGAGGCGGACTGGATGCAGGCGGTGGCGGGGGAGATGAACCTGTCGGAGACCGCGTTCGTGCGACCGTCGGAGCAGGCCGACGCCGACTGGGATCTGCGCTGGTTCACGCCGGCCATCGAGGTCGACATGTGCGGGCACGCGACGCTCGCGACCGCGCATGTGCTGGCCGGCGACGGTCTGGTGAGCGGGAACGTCCGCTTCAGCACTCGGAGCGGGATCCTGACCGCCGCGCTGGGCGACGGGATCACCCTCGACTTCCCGATCTCGCGTACGACGGAGATCGACGTGCCGGCCGGACTCGTCGAGGCGCTCGGCGCCAAGCCGGAGAGTGTCCACAGCACCGGCGCGCTGACCGACGTACTCGTGGTCCTGCCGGATGAGGCAACCGTCCGGGAGCTCACACCGGACATCGCAGGACTCGAGACCATCAACCGGCGGGACCACAACCGCGGCACCATCGTGACGGCGCCGGCTCACGACTTCGACTTCGTCTCCCGGTTCTTCGCACCCGCCGCCGGGATCCCCGAGGACCCGGTCTGCGGCAGCGCGCACACCGCGCTGGCGTCGTACTGGGCCGGACGCCTCGGACGGAACGACCTGGTCGGCTATCAGGCGTCCGCCCGAGGCGGGGTCCTCCACGTCACCGCAGCCGGCGACCGCGTTCACCTGAAGGGCAACGCGGTCACCACGCTGGACGGTGACTTGCTGGTTTAGGCCCAGGTTTCGGCGTGGGTGGCGACGCCGTTCGGGGCGATGAGTTCGGTGACGACGTCCTCGGCGTCCGCGTCCAGCGGCTCGAACGGGGGCTCGGGTACGACGTACGCCCGGGCGCCGGCCACCATCTCGATGCCGGGCAGCTCGAACCACGCCTCGCCGACCTCACGGCTGATCTCGTAGATCGCCTGCTCGGCCGAGTCCACCGGGTCCTGCTCGCCGCCCTCGTCCAGCTCGGCCGGGTGCCGTTCCTGCGCGGCCCGGCCGGCCTCGATCAGCGCGTCCAGGTCGACCACGCGCAGGTCGAACCGGGACACGACGCTGATCACGTGGTCCTGCTCGACCGCCTCGTCGTCCTCGTCGTCGGCGCTGTCCTCGAGCAGCAGCGGCGCCGTACCGGTGTGCTCGAAGACGGCGTCGTTCCAGCCCTCGACGAGCTCCTCGAGGGCGGCGTTCTGCTCGTAGAGCGCGGCCTGCTCCTCGTCGCCGGTCATCGCCAGCAGGGCCTCGGTGTGGGCCTGGAGACGCTCCGCCAGGCGGCGGCTCGCCTGGGCGAGCGCCTCCCGGGTCTCCGTGGAGAAGAACTGCTCTGCAGGGGCCGCGATCGGCTGTACGTCCAGTTCAGTCACTTGCTGTTCTTCCCTTGTCAGTCAGTGGGCTTGTGATTGCCAGGCGTAAGTATGCGGACTCGGGCGGCGCAGACGAAGTTGTGTCCGGAATCAGTACCAATGAGAGGCCTGTGAGAGGTCTGTCAGCGCGTGTGAGAGGCCTGTGAGAACACTCCTGAGCGGGCAGCGAGCGGTGTGCAGTGGGCTCATGAGTCACTTTCAGCGTGAGGTGGTGCCGTCGTGGCTGACGTCGATCTACCTCGCCGTCACCGTCGTCGTCTTCGCGGCCGTCTGGTTCGCGCTGCGTGGAGTGGAGAAGTTGTGAGCGCCGAGAACATCGCCGGCCTCGTGGTCGCCGCGGCCCTGATCCTCTACCTGGTCGCCGCCCTGATCTTCCCCGAGAGGTTCTGATGTCCGACACCGCAGCCGGCCTGCTCCAGGTCGGCCTCCTCGTCGCGCTGCCTGGCCGCCGTCTACCGGCCGCTGGGCGGCTACCTGGCCCGGGTCTACACGTCCGACAAGGACCTGCGGATCGAGCGCGGCGCCTACAAGCTGCTCGGGGTCGACGCGAAGGCCGATCAGACCTGGGCCGTCTACGCCCGGTCCGTGATCGCCTTCTCCGTCCTCGGCGTCATCCTGCTCTACCTGCTGCAGCGGCTCCAGGCGCACCTGCCGCTGGCCAACGATCTGCCCGGGGTCGAGTCCGGGCTGGCGTTCAACACCGCCGCGTCGTTCGTCTCGAACACCAACTGGCAGTCGTACGTCGCCCGAGGTGACGATGGGCCACCTGGTCCAGTTCGCCGGCCTCGCCGTACAGAACTTCCTCTCCGCGGCCGTCGGCATCTGCGTCGCGATCGCGGTGATCCGCGGCTTCGCCCGGAGCAAGACCGACCGGCTCGGCAACTTCTGGGTCGACCTGACCCGGACCGTGCTGCGCGTCCTGCTTCCGATCGCGATCGTCGGCACCCTGGTGCTGGTCGCGACGGGCGTCGTCCAGAACTTCTCCGGTGGTCACGAGGTCACCTCGGTGGTCGGCCAGACGCAGACCCTCCCCGGCGGCCCGGTCGCCAGCCAGGAAGTGATCAAGGAACTCGGCACCAACGGCGGCGGCTTCTACAACGCGAACTCGGCGCACCCGTTCGAGAACCCGAACCCGCTGTCCGACCTGTTCGAGATCTTCCTGCTGCTGCTGATCCCGGTGTGCATCACGCGCACCTTCGGCCTGATGGTCAAGGACAAGCGGCAGGGCTACGCGATCCTCGGCGTGATGGGCGTCCTGTGGGCGGCCTTCACCTTCTCGGCCACCTTCTTCGAGAACCAGGGCGCCGGTACGGCGACCCAGGCGGCGGGCGCCGCGATGGAGGGCAAGGAGACCCGCTTCGGCGAATGGGCGTCCGCACTGTTCGCGACGTCGACGACCGGTACGTCGACCGGTGCGGTCAACTCGATGCACGACTCGTTCACCCCACTCGGCGGCGGTACGGCGCTCTTCCACATGATGCTGGGTGAGGTCAGCCCCGGCGGTGTCGGCACCGGGCTCTACGGCATGCTGGTGCTCGCCGATCCTCACGGTGTTCGTGGCCGGCCTGATGGTCGGCCGGACACCGGAGTACCTGAAGAAGAAGATCACCGCGCGCGAGATGAAGCTGGTCTCGCTGTACATCCTGACCACGCCGACGCTGGTCCTGGCCGGTGCCTCGATCGCGATGGGCCTGGCGGTGGCGCGGGCCTCGATCTGGAACACCGACAGTCCGCACGGCTTCTCCGAGGTGCTGTACGCCTTCACCTCGGCCGGTAACAACAACGGCAGCGCGTTCGCCGGTATCAGCGCGAACATCCCGTTCTACAACACCGCTCTCGGGCTGGTGATGCTGCTCGGCCGGTTCGTGCCGATCGTGCTGGTGCTGGCGCTGGCCGGCTCCTTCGCGAGGCAGCAGCCGGTGCCGGTGACCCAGGGCACGCTGCCCGACCCACAAGGCGCTGTTCGTGACGATGCTCGTCGGTGTCGTGATCATCGTCACCGGACTGACCTACTTCCCCGCTCTCACCCTCGGACCCCTCGCGGAGGGACTGTGACCACGCTCGTGAAGACCCCTCCTCCTGCCCCGAAGAAGGGCACAGCGGAGCGGGTGGCGAAGAATGCACCGTCGGGTCTGTTCGACCCGAAGATGCTGCTGACCTCCCTGCCGGACGCGCTGCGCAAGCTCGATCCACGGGTGATGGTGAAGAACCCGGTGATGTTCGTCGTCGAGGTGGGTGCGGTCGCGTCGACGATCCTCGCCTTCACCGACTCCAGCGCGTTCGTCTGGTGGATCGTGGTCTGGCTCTGGCTGACCGTGATCTTCGCCAACCTGGCGGAGGCCGTCGCGGAGGGCCGGGGCAAGGCCCAGGCCGAGACGCTCCGGCGGGCCAAGACCGAGACGACCGCCCGGCGACTCGTCGGCGACCGCGAGGAGGAGGTGCCGGCGACGCAGTTGCAGCTCGGCGACCTCGTGGTGGTCGAGGCCGGCCAGATCATCCCCGGCGACGGTGACGTCGTCGAGGGTGTCGCCAGTGTCGACGAGTCGGCCATCACCGGCGAGTCGGCCCCGGTCATCCGAGAGTCCGGCGGCGACCGCAGTGCGGTCACCGGCGGTACCAAAGTGCTGTCGGACCGGATCGTCGTCAAGATCACCACCCGGCCCGGTGAGAGTTTCATCGACCGGATGATCGCGCTGGTCGAAGGCGCCTCGCGGCAGAAGACGCCGAACGAGATCGCGCTGAACATCCTGCTGGCCAGCCTGACGATCGTGTTCATGGTCGCGACCGTGACGCTGCCGACGTTCGCGAACTACGCGGACACCGACCTGAGCATCGTGATCCTGGTGGCCCTGCTGGTCTGCCTGATCCCGACCACGATAGGTGCGCTGTTGTCGGCCATCGGCATCGCTGGGATGGACCGGCTGGTCCAGCGCAACGTGCTGGCCATGTCGGGTCGTGCGGTCGAGGCCGCGGGCGACGTGAACACGTTGCTGCTGGACAAGACCGGAACGATCACGCTGGGCAACCGGCAGGCGTCGGAGTTCATCCCGGTCGAGGGTGTGACTGACACCGAGCTTGGCCGATGCGGCGCAGTTGAGTAGCCTCGCCGACGAGACGCCGGAAGGCCGATCGATCGTCGTACTGGCGAAGACCGGCTACGGCTTGCGCGAACGGCACACCGGAGAATTGCCACACGCGACCTTCATCGAGTTCACCGCGCAGACCCGGATGAGTGGCGTGGACGTGGACGGCCGGCAGGTCCGTAAGGGTGCAGCCGGCGCGGTCAACGCCTGGATCAGCGGCCAGGGCGGGACCACCAGCGCGAACCTCGGCGACATCGTCGACGGCATCTCGGCCTCCGGCGGTACGCCGCTGGTCGTTGCCGAGAGCATCGACGGCAAGGCCCGCGCCCTCGGCGTCATCCACCTGAAGGACGTGGTCAAGGCAGGGATGCGGGAGCGGTTCGACCAGATGCGCGCGATGGGCATCCGGACCGTGATGATCACCGGCGACAACCAGCTGACCGCGAAGGCGATCGCCGACGAGGCCGGGGTCGACGACTTCCTGGCCGAGGCGACGCCCGAGGACAAGATGGCGCTGATCAAGAAGGAGCAGGAGGGCGGCCGGCTGGTCGCGATGACCGGTGACGGCACCAACGACGCACCGGCACTGGCGCAGGCCGATGTCGGCGTGGCGATGAACTCCGGTACGTCGGCCGCGAAGGAGGCCGGCAACATGGTCGACCTCGACTCCAACCCGACCAAGCTGATCGAGATCGTGGAGATCGGCAAACAGCTGCTGATCACCCGCGGATCGCTGACCACGTTCTCGATCGCGAACGACGTGGCCAAGTACTTCGCGATCCTGCCCGCCCTGTTCGCGGCGGCGTACCCCGGCCTGGACACGCTGAACATCATGCAGTTGCACTCGCCGGAGTCGGCGATCGTGTCCGCGATCGTCTTCAACGCGCTGGTGATCGTGGCGCTGGTGCCGCTGGCCCTGCGCGGCGTGCGGTACAAGCCGTCCTCGGCCTCGGCGATGCTGCGGCGCAACCTGCTCGTGTACGGCGTCGGTGGCCTGATCACCCCGTTCATCGGTATCAAACTCCTCGACCTGGTGATCTCGCTGATCCCGGGTATCGGCTGAAAGGGTGTTGTTCATGGCAAGCAATCTGCCCGGCTCGGTGCGGCAGTTCGGAGTGGCGTTCCGGGCGCTGCTGTTCTTCACCGTTGCCCTCGGCATCCTCTACCCGCTGGTGATGACCGGAGTGGCCCAGGCGCTGTTCAACGACAACGCGAACGGCTCCGATCGTCCAGGTCGACGGCAAGGACACGGCGTCCGACCTGATCGGCCAGGCCTACACCCGGGACACCGGGCAGAAGGACGACGAAGGCAACGCGATCATGGAAGCCGACCCGAAGTGGTTCCAGAGCCGGCCGTCCGCTGTCGACTACGACGCGATGGGCAGCGCGGGGTCGAACTACGGCCCGAACAACGCCGACCTGCTCGCGGCGATCGAGGAGCGGAAGAAGGCGGTCGCGGAACTCGAGGGCGTGGACCCGTCGCAGGTCCCGCCGGACGCGGTGACCGCCAGCAGCAGTGGCCTCGACCCGCACATCAGCCCGGCGTACGCCGCCCTGCAGGTCAACCGGGTCGCGCGGGAGCGGGGCCTGGACGTGGCCAGGGTCCAGGAGTTGGTGAAGGACAGCACCGAGGGCCGCACGCTCGGCTTCCTCGGCGAGCCCCGGGTGAACGTGGTCACGCTCAACAACGCGCTGGCTGCGCAGAGCTGACCTGAGAGCATGGAGGTATGAGTAAGAGCGGCCGCGGGCATCTGCGGATCTACCTGGGTGCCGCGCCCGGCGTCGGGAAGACCTACAAGATGCTGGGCGAGGCGCAGCGGCGCCTGTCCCGGGGCACCGACGTGGTGGTCGGGTTCGTCGAGACCCATGGCCGGGAGCACACCGCCGAGATGCTCGACGGCCTGGAGCTGGTGCCGCGGCGGATCATCGACTACCGCGGCGCCAGTTTCACCGAGATGGACGTCGACGCCGTGCTGGCCCGCCGGCCGGACGTCGCGCTGGTCGACGAGCTGGCGCACACCAACGTGCCGGGCAGCCGGAACGAGAAGCGCTGGCAGGACATCGACGAGTTGCTGGCCGCCGGGATCGACGTGATCTCGGCGGTCAACATCCAGCACCTCGAGTCGATCAACGACGTGGTCGAGAAGATCACCGGCGTACCGCAGCAGGAGACCGTGCCGGACCGGGTGGTCCGGGCCGCTGACCAGATCGAGCTGGTCGACATGACGCCGGAGGCGCTCCGCCGCCGGATGGCCCACGGCAACGTCTATGCCGCGGACAAGGTCGATGCTGCCCTGGGCAACTACTTCCGGGTCGGCAACCTGTCCGCCCTGCGCGAACTCGCGCTGCTCTGGCTCGCCGACCGGGTCGACGCCGGCCTGCAGCAGTACCGTGCCCAGCATGACATCGACTCGACCTGGGAGGCCAGGGAACGGGTGGTGGTCGCGCTCACCGGCGGCCCCGAGGGCGAGACACTGATCCGGCGTGCCGCCCGCATCGCCGCCCGGTCCTCCGGTGGGGACCTGCTCGCAGTCCACGTCGCCCGCTCCGACGGTCTGACCGGCGCGGACCCGAAACGCCTCGCCGAGCAGCGCACCCTGGTCGAGAGCATCGGGGGCACGTACCACCAGGTCGTCGGCGACGACGTCCCGGCCGCGCTGCTGTCCTTCGCCCGGGCCGAGAACGCCACCCAGCTGGTGCTGGGCGGCAGCCGCCGGTCCCGGTTCGGGTCGCTGCTGACCGGTCCGGGGATCGGGGCCAGCACGATCCGCGACTCCGGCGACATCGACGTCCACATCGTCACCCACGCAGAGATGGGCCGCGGCCGGTTGCCGCGGCTGCAGGGCAGCCTGTCCAGGCGACGCAAGATGCAGGGTTTCGCGCTGTCCCTCCTCCTGCCGCCGCTGCTCGCGCTCCTGCTCGGGCTCGGCGGGGACCACCTCAACCTGACCAGCAATGTGCTCGCGTTCCTGTTCGCCGTGGTCGTGGTGGCTCTCGTCGGTGGACTGTGGCCGGCAATGGTGACCGCGATCGGCGGCACCGTCGTACTGAACTACTTCTTCACGCCACCCACCCGGACGTTCACGATCGCCGAGATCAACAACGCTCTGGCGCTGGCGATCTTCGTGCTGGTCGCGGCGATGGTGAGCTCGGTGGTCGACCGGGCGGCCAGACGAACCAGGCAGGCGGCCCGCGCGGCCGCCGAGTCCGAGACCCTGGCCACGCTGGCCGGGTCCGTACTCCGCGGCGAGACCGCCCTGCCCGCCCTGCTCGAACGGGTCCGTGAGGCCTTCGGCATGACCGGGCGCCTGCCTGATGGAGCGGGTGGACGACGACGAGCTGACCGAGGTCTGGCGTCCGCTGGCCTCCGCCGGTACGCCGACCTGCGGCCGACCCGAGGACGGCGACGCGGAGATCCCCGCACGCGACGACCTCGTCCTCGTCTTGCAGGGCCGCAAGCTGGCCGCTGACGAACGCCGACTGGTCGGGGCATTCGCCGCCCACGCCGCCGCGCTGGTCGACAAGGCTCGGCTGAGCGAGGCCGCCGCGGAGGCGAAGCCATTGGCCGAGGCGGACAAGCTCCGTACGGCGTTACTACGGGCCGTCGGCCATGATCTCCGGTCGCCGCTGGCGTCGGCGAAGGCCTCGGTGACCAGCCTGCGCAGCGACGACGTGGACTGGAGCGAGTCCGAGCGGGCGGAGTTGCTGGAGACCGCGGACGAGTCGCTCGACCGGCTGTCGCGGCTGGTGGACAACCTGCTCGACCTCAGTCGGCTGCAGGCCGGCGTACTGCCCGTCTTCACCCGGCCGATGGCCTTGGACGAGGTGATGCCCGGCGTACTGGCCGAGGTCGGTGACGAGGGGGACAAGGTCACCGTGGACATCCCGCACACGCTGCCGCTGGTCGAGGCCGATCCCGCGCTCCTGGAGCGGGTACTCGCGAACCTGGTGACGAATGCGATCCGCTACTCACCCGCAGGCCGGCCGCCGCTGCTGACCGGGAGCTCATTGGGCGACACCGTGGAGATCCGGGTGGTCGATCGCGGACCCGGGATTCCGCGGCAGGACCGGGATCGGGTCTTCGCGCCGTTCCAGCGGCTCGGGGACACGGACAACACCGTCGGCGTCGGGCTCGGTCTCGCGCTGGCCCGCGGTCTCGCCGAGGCGATGCACGGCACCCTGCAGCCGGAGGACACTCCCGGCGGCGGGCTGACCATGGTGGTCGCGATCCCGACCGCGACCGAACGGCCGGCCGACGCGCCGGTCCCGGGCAGCCGGGAACGGTCCGAACCGGAGGTACACGAATGACCAGGGTCCTGGTGGTCGACGACGAGCCGCAGATCGTCCGGGCCCTGCAGATCAACCTGCGGGCACGCGGCTACGAGGTGTTCCTGGCCGGCAGCGGTACGGCCGCGCTCAAGGTGGCCGGACAGCATCCGCCGGAGCTGGTGATCCTCGACCTCGGCTTGCCCGACCTCGACGGGATCGAGGTGATCCGTGGCCTGCGCGGCTGGACCGATGCGCCGATCCTGGTGCTGTCCGGGCGGACCGACCAGACGGACAAGGTCGAGGCGCTGGACGCCGGCGCGGACGACTACGTGACCAAGCCGTTCGGGATCGACGAGTTGCTGGCCCGGATGCGCGCCGTACTGCGCCGCAGCAACCCGGCCCAGGACCAGCCGGTCGTGACCGTCGGCGGCGCGACGGTCGACCTCGCGGCCAAGCGGGTCACCCTCGGGACGGGTGAGGACATCCGGCTCACGCCGACCGAGTGGCATCTGCTCGAGGTGCTGGTCCGGCACCCGGGCAAGCTCATGTCGCAACGCCAGCTCCTCACCGAGGTCTGGGGTCCCGGCTACGAGACTGCGAGCGGCAA
This sequence comes from uncultured Actinomycetota bacterium, assembly GCA_963748245.1. GTDB lineage: Bacteria > Actinomycetota > Actinomycetes > Propionibacteriales > Kribbellaceae > Kribbella. The sequence goes on from CAVVIA010000002.1 coordinate 1,250,681, forward strand.
TCTTCGCTTCTACATGGGCCAGCTCCGCCGCAAACTCGAGGCAGATCCGGCCCGGCCAAAACACCTGCTCACCGAGCCAGGCATGGGCTACCGCTTCGAACCCTGAGCGCCGGCGGGCCGATCGCCAGGGTCATCGGGGGGCGGCTGGCTGGTCGGCGACTCTTGGGGTGTGGCAGGGGCCTCCCGGGGAGCGGATCGGCGCCCGAAGAGGTGCAGCCAGCTCCGGTGATCGTCGTCTGGGTTGAGCTTGCTGTCGCCGCGGGGCGTGCCGTTCCCCAGCGCGCTCGCCGTGTAGGCGCGGGCGGCGTCGCGCTCGTCGATGAGGTCGTCGCGAGCCTGGCTGGCAGCGGCGGTCTCGCGGCGGGATTGCTTGAGCCCGCGGCGCGCCGCGCTGCCGCGGCGGGACGTGCGGCGCGCGCCGGCCAGCAGCAGGGTCAACCCGAACAGGGCAACCGCCCCGACCACGATGCCGTAGAGGAACAGTGTGCCGGTGGAGCCTGTCACGTGATAGCCGAACACCGCGAACCCGTCGTCGGTGAGCGTGTGCGCGCCGCCACCGTTGCCGAGAACACCGGCCACGCCGATGATCACCGCGGCGAGCAAGATGATGAGCCCCAGGATGACGATCACGACGAACTCCGAACGTCTGCCTTCTAGACCTAGAGTTCAGCCGTTTGCCAGACCTGTCAACCGCGTGAACCTACCTGCCGACGAATGCCCCTTTCAGGAGCCGGCTGCCTTTGCTGAGCACACTGCTGATGTCTGTTTCGTTCAAGACTTTGTCGGTGGTCTGCGCCATGGTGAGGGCATGGACATCTTCAGCGCAGGTCGGGACTTTGTACGGCGGGAGGCACGGCTGGTCGAGAGCCGGCTGTTCGCCACGATCTTCGAGGAGGCCGACCCGGCAGGGGTCGTGGACGCGTTGCGCGGTTACCAGAACGCGGATGGCGGTTTCGGGCACGGCTTGGAACCGGACAAGCGCTGCCCGGACAGTCTCTCCCTCGACGTGGAGGTCGCGTTCGACACCCTGCTGGCGTCCGGCGCCCGGGACGAGGAGATGGTACGGCGCGCCGTCGACTGGCTCGACAAGACGGCAACCCCGGAAGGCTCGGTCTCTCTCGCCGCCCCGGTGATCGAGGGATACCCCCGGGCCGAGCACATGAGTGAGTGGACCTACCAGCCCGATATCAACCCGACGGCCGGTCTGGTCGGCCGGCTGTACAAGCTCGGATTCGAGCACCCGTGGCGTGAGCGAGCCGCCGCCTGGTGCGCCGCCAAGCTGGCCGAGGGCTTCCCGGAGGACGCCCACGGCATGCACGAGGCGATGGAGTTCCTGGAACACACCGAGGTCGACCTCGACCAGGTTCGCGACTGGCTCCCGAAGCTGAAGTGGTACCGGGCCGACGCCACAGACCCGTCGTACGGCGTGACTCCGCTGCACCTCGCCCCGACTCCGGACAGCTTCTGGCGCCCCCTCTTCGACGACGCTCAGATCGACGGCCACCTCGACCGCCTGGTCGCGGATCAGCAGGACGACGGCGGCTGGGCCATCACCTGGGAACCCCCGGGCCAGGCAGCCACCCTCGAGTACCGCGGCATCCTCACCGTCCACGCCCTCCGCACCCTCAAGGCCTACAACCGTCTCTGACCCGCACTACCAGGAGGACTTGGTGATGCCGGGGAGTTCGCCGCGGTGGGCCATGGTGCGGAAGCGGACGCGGGAGATGCCGGCCTTGCGCAGGTAGCCGCGCGGGCGGCCGTCGGCGACGTCGCGGTTGCGGACCCGGATCGGGCTCGCATCCCGCGGGAGCTTCTGCAGCTTGTGCTGCGCCGTGCCGCGTTCCTCGAATGTCGACTGCGGGTCGGCGATGATCCGCTTCAGCTCGGACCGGCGCTCGGCGTAGAGCGCGACGGTCCGCTTGCGCTGCTCGTTCTTGGCGATCTTGCTGGTCTTCGCCACGTCCTACCGCTCTTCGCGGAAGTCGACGTGCTCCCGGATCGCGGGGTCGTACTTGCGCATCACCAGCCGGTCGGGGTCGTTCCGCCGGTTCTTCCGGGTCACGTACGTGACGCCGGTTCCGGCCGTACTCCGCAGCTTGACGATCGGGCGGAGGTCGTTGCGCTTGGCCATACTGTCCTTTCCTGGATCACCTGGCGGGTGACCCTCGCCGATGACAACGCCGGCCGGGTACCCGCTATTCCGATCTGGAGTGTACGTTGTACTGGTTATCGTTTTCAATAAAGGCAGGAGTGCTGATGCTACCGGTGACCGTGCTGACGGGTGTCGACGAGCCGTTCCGCGCCGCCGTCGCGGGGAATCTGCTCGCCGCGGCCGGATCGTCCGGAGTGCTCGTCGAGTACGACGTCAGCGGTCTGGCCGACGGGTCCGTCGTCCGGATCGCCCGGACCGCCAGTGGGGTGATCGACCGCGAGGTGATCCGGATGGATCACCCCTGCGTCTCCTGCGCGATGCGCGGCTCCCTGGTCGCGCTGCTGGTGAGCATCGCGGCGGTCGAGCGGTACGCCGTCGCGATCGTGTCGATGCCAGGCGCCGGGGACACCCAGGCACTGGCCGAGGAGATCGCCCGCGACGCCGCCGACGAGCTCCGGGTGGACGCGGTCGTGACCACGGTCGACGCCGGCAGCGTGATCGACGACCTCACCGGCGACCAGTTGATCCAGGACCGTGGCATCCCGACCGCCGCGGAGGACGGCCGCGCGATCGCCGAGGTGATCGCCCATCAGCTCGAGTACGCGAACGCGGCAGTGCTGAGCAGCGACGACGAGACGGTCCGGGCGCTGGTGCAGGCGATCAATCCGCAGTTGCTCATCAGGACCACGCCGGCCGGGCTGCTCGGCGTACGTCTGCATGATCCGGACGCGGCCGGGACCTGGACCGAGCCTGGCTCGATCAGTGCGCCGGTGGACGGCGGCCTGGTGCGGACCCTGGTCTGGCAGTCGGACCGGCCGTTCCACCCCGAACGGCTGTACGACGCGCTCGAGGATCTGGTCGCCGGTACGGCGCGGGGCCGGGGGACCGTGTGGCTCGCAACCCAGCACCGCAACCGGCTCAGCTGGGACAGCTTCGGCACCAACATCTCGATCGGCGTGCTCGGACCGTGGCTGGCCGACCTCCCGGCCGACCGGTGGTCCGGGGTCGGTCAGCAGCACCAGGCCCGCTCAGCCCTCGAGTGGCATCCCGAGTACGGCGACCGGGCGTCGTACCTGTCCATCACCGGGGTCGGTCTGGACGTCGGGGAATTACGGGAGCGGCTCGATGGTTGTGTCCTGCGTGCGGATGAAGCGGTCCACCCACTGACCGATCCGTTCGCCCCTTATCTGGAAGGAAGTACCGCAGCATGAAGAAGGCCATCCACCCCGACTACCGCCGGGTCGTTTTCCGGGACAAGTCCGGCGACTTCAGCTTCCTCACCGGTTCGACGCGCGAGAGCAACGAGACCATCGAGTGGCACGACGGGAACACCTACCCGGTCGTCGACGTCGAGATCTCGTCCGCCACCCACCCGTTCTACACGGGCCAGCAGCGCGTGATGGACACCCAGGGCCGGGTCGAGAAGTTCAAGAAGCGCTACGGCCAGAAGTAAGCCGCCCCCCGGGCCCGAGACACCATCTGGGGGCCTGAGACAGGTTATTTCCTGTCTCAGGCCCCTTTTTGTTGTCGCAGCTCCCGGCTTCGTCTCGGATCCGAGATGGCAACGGCGGCCAGGTTGGTGCCCTGGGGCCGTGGGGCGGATCACACTGGGGCTGTGGAGCCGGTGGAGATTTCCGGGGTTGGGCTGACCCCGCTGGAGGCGGTCGCGCTCGGGCAGCGGCGGACTGCGGTGCGGCTGGGCGACGATGCCCGGAAACGGATGAGCGAGTCGGCCGTGGCGGTCGCCGAGGTGGCGCGCCATCGGCCGGTCTACGGGCGGACGACCGGGGTCGGCGCCAATCGGGATGTGCTCACGTCGGACCCCGAGCACGGGGCGCGGTTGCTCGGATCGCATTCGACCACGGGTACGACGTCGTACCCGAAGGATGTGGTCCGGCTCGGGCTGCTGATCCGGGTCAACCAGCTCGCGGTCGGTGGATCGGGCCTGGACCCGGACGTCGCCGACGCGATCGTTGCTCTGCTCAACGATGACGACCTGCCTGACCTGCACCGGGGTGGCGCGATCGGGACCGGCGATCTCGGCCCGCTGGCCGAGCTCGGGCTCGCTCTCGGCGCTGTCGTCGACGGGACCAGCGCGCTGCCACTCCTGTCCAGCAACGCGATCACTTTGGCCGAGTGTTGCCTGGCGTACGTCGAGGCCGCCACGCTGATCAACGTCGTACCACTGGTCGGCGCTCTGTCGCATGTCGCACTCCGCGGCAACGCCGAGGTGTACGACGTCCGCGTCCACGAGGCCCGGCCGCAACCGGGTCAGGTCCGGGTGGCGAGGCGGATGCGCGGACTGCTCGACGGTTTGCCGATCCCGCCGGCCCGGGTCCAGGACCCCTTTGGACTCAGGGCTTTCGCGCAGGTGCTCGGGCCGGCCGTCGACCATATTGATGCGCTGGGCAACAGTCTGCGGATCGACATCAACGCGTCCGCGGAGAATCCGCTGGTGGCCGGCGACACCGTGCTGCACAACGGCAACTGGCACGCGATGCCGATCGCGCTCGCCCTCGACTCGCTCCGGTTGAGCCTGCACAGCGTGGCGACTCTGTCGACGTCACGCGTCGCGAATCTGGTCGATCCGGAGTTCTCCGGGTTGAGCCGGTTCCTGGCCAGCGGTGCGGAAGCGAGCTCGGGCGTGATGATGATCGAGTACGTCGCTCACGACGCGCTGGCATCGGTCCGTTCGTCCGCGCAGCCCGCGACACTCGGTACGGCGACGCTGTCGCGCGGCGCCGAACACCACGCCAGCTTCGCGCCACAAGCCGCCGTACTGACGGCTCAACTCCTCGACGCATTGCGTGAGGTGCTGGCCAGTGAGCTGGTCACGGCGGTGCGGGCGATTCGCCTTGCGGGGTTTACGCCTGAGGATCTCGCTCCGGCAGCGGTCGGGCCGTGGTTGACCGACGCGCTGGCCGCCTTGCCCGGTGACCTCGCTGACCGGTCATTGCGGGAAGACCTGGAGATCGCCCGTGGTCTGATGACGCAGTGGGGCGACCGCCAGGTCGAGCATCCCGCCGAATCGGGTTAGAGCTCCTTGAGGTCGAAGGTCTGAGCCATCGCCTTGAAGCCCTCGGCGTTCGGGTGCAGATGGTCGCCCACGTCGTACGCCGGGAGCATCTTCGACGGGCCGGCCGGATCGCGGACCGCCTTGTCGAAGTCCACGACGGCGTCGTACTCACCGGACGTCCGGATCCAGGTGTTGAGCGCCTGCCGGTCCGCCTCACCCTCGGGCGTGTAGTAACCGGCACCCTCGTACGGCGTCAGCGTCGCGCCGATCACCTTCAGCCCAGCCTGGTGTGCGCGCTGGATGAACTGGCGATGCACCGCGATCAGGTCGGCCGGATCGGTCGCACCACGGCTACCGCCAATGTCGTTGATGCCTTCCAGCAGTACGACGGTCCGTACACCGGCCTGCCCGATCACGTCCCGGTCGAACCGGGCCAGCGTCGAGTCACCCGCCGTACCGGCGTTGTTGAGCAGACGGTTGCCGCTGATCCCTGCGTTCAGTACGCCGAGTTCGCGGTCCGGCGGCTCAGCCAGCAACCGGTCGGCCAGTTGGTCCGGGTAGCGCAGGTTCTGGTCGATCGGCGACACCACACCGTCGGTGATCGAGTCGCCGAACAAGACGACCGAGCCGCGCACCCGGCTCTTCACGTCGACGCCTTCGATGATGTAGCGCGCCATGCCGGGGATCGCCTGGTACTGCGATCCGTCGCCGCCGGTCTGGTCACCGGTGGCCAGGAAACCGGTCGCGTACCCGGCCGGGTGTTGGGTCAACGGACCGGTCGGACCGGGGAAGTACGTGCTGATCACCAGGTCGGTGTCTTCAGGTACGGCGATCCGCACCGGGTCGGACACCCACTCAGCACCCACCGGGATCGTGACCGACGGTTTGCCGCCGAACAGCACCGGGACCAGCTTGGCCGACTGGACTGTCGGCGTACCGGCGAGGTTGTCCTCCCGCGGTGTCACGGTCACCTTGCCGACGACGAGCGGGGTCGTGCCGTAGACATTCGACAACCGCAGCCTGAGCTCGGAGCCACCGGTGGAGAGGTGGGCGACCTGGCGGAGGGTCGTGTCGGTGACACCGGTCGCCGACAGTCCCGACGTACCCGGTGGGGTGACGGCGACCGCCCAGCTCCCGATCCAGTCGGCAGGCGGGGCGGCCGAGGCCGTCGGGGTGAGGGGGATGACAAGCAGAGCCAGAGCGGCAGCGAGCTGGGTGAGACGACGCATGGGACCACCTTCGTCTGGGCGGAAACGGGGTGTTCCCCTCTACCTCACCCAGAGTCGCCTCTTCCTCGCAACCGGTCATCGCCCAACGGTCGGTCTTCAGAGCCGAACGAGCATCTTCCCGACGTTCAGCCGAGCGAGAGCAGGCCGAGTAGTCCTCTAGGCCCGCACCCCACTCGCCGATCTGCTAGTAGCCCAATGACCGCCAGAAGACGAGGCGGTGCTCCTGGGCGAAGTTGGTCCGGATGGTGCCGGCTGGGTTGAGGGACTGGATCGTGTGGTCGCGTGGGGTGGTGCGCGGCCACGGGGTCGTGCCGGTGCGGGCGAAGTCGGCCCAGCGGGTGATGAGTTGGTCGGCGTACTCCTGCTGAGGCGGGTCGAAGAGGTTCAGGTCGAAGAAGTAGGCGACGTCGCTGAGGTGGTGTGAGCCGACCGGCCAATCAGGCTTCGGTGCTCCGGCGTACCACGGGGCATCGCCGGCGAACTCGACCGCGTACGTCGGCATCCGCGACGACAACAGGCGGTTGGTCTTGGCGGCCGGCATGGACCACTGCGAGTCGGTCATCACGGTCGCGAGCGCCTGGCCGGCCGGCTGCACGTCGGCGTACTCGGTCAGGACCTTGTCGGCAGCGGCGCCGAAGGTGTCGCGGACAGCGGTTTCGTACTCCGCCTGAGTAATAGGTGCACCGAAGACTTCCTGGGCGCCGAAGCGACCCGACTCCTCGTCATGGTTGACGGCGTGCAGGACAGGCACCCGGTTCACCATGCGCTGGGCGGGATGACGGGGGAGCACCGGCCCGCCGAGCACCGGGCCGAACTCAGCTGGTTCGGTGGCCGCCACCAACTTCTCAGGCGGTACGGCGCGGAGGCAGGCTGCCGTGGAGCAGAGGAGGTCGGCCGCGAGCCGGCGACTGTAGTCGTAGGCGACCGCCCGTGGCCTCGGCGCCGCGTAGTTGGTCTCGGAGTACTCCTGCGCGCAAGGCCCACTCTGGATGATCGCGCGATCGAATAGCCCGGCCGCGGTCGGTGAGGCCAGATGGTCGCACACGCTGTACGCACCTGCCGACTCACCCATCAGCGTCACGTTCCGCGGGTCACCGCCGAAGGCCGCCGCGTTCCGCCGGACCCAGCGCAGTGCGGCCTGCTGGTCCTCCAGGCCGTAGTTCCCCGAGCCGCTACCGAGCAACGGGCTGGCCAGGAACCCGAACGCGCCGAGCCGGTATTGCACCTGCACCACGACCACATCACCACGATCCGCGAACCGATTCGGTCCGTACAGACTCGTGGCGCCGTACTTGAAGCTGCCGCCGTGGATCCACACCACCACGGGCCGCTTCTTCCCGGGCCGGGTGGGAGTCGTCACGTCCAGGTAGAGACAGTCCTCGTTGGTGCTCGGCGCACCGACCGGATGCTCGCCCTGTGCACAGCTCTTGGCGTAGTCCTTCGCGTCTCGCACGCCCGACCACGGCGCGGCCGGCCGTGGTGACCGCCAGCGCTCGGGCGGTGCCGCGTACGGGATCCCCCGGAAGGTCCGTACGTCGTCCTGCACGACCCCACGCAGTAACCCACCCTCTGTCCTGACGACCTCGTCATCGGCAGCCGCGGGAACCACTCCCACGGCACCGAGTGCGACAGCTCCGACAACAGCAGCCAGACCGCGAATCACGATGCTTCCTCCTGGAATCGACGACGGAGCCTCAACCCTCGCGTTCGCGGGAGGATCACACAGTCAGTCCAGGTCCCCCTTCGAGGTGGTGCTAGGACTAGTCAGCCGTGGAGGCGGCGGGTCAGGGCGGTGGCGGCTTGGCGGATGCGGTGGGCCAGGAGGTGGCGTTCGGTCGGGGGTACGGCGTCGGTGCGGAAGGTGACGCTGATGGCGGCGACCGGGTGGCCGGTGTGGTCGACGGCTGCGCTGGCCACGGAGGAGAGGCCTGGACTGATGAAGGCGTCCTCGACCGCGAAGCCTTGGCGTTTCTCGTCGGCGAGTAGGCGACGCAGTTGACTGAGTGTCTGCGGTCCGTGGTCGGTGCGCCGTACGAAGCTCTCCGGGCTCGGGAACAGGGCACGGACCTGGGCCGGCGGGAGCTCGGCGAGCAGGGCGCGACCGGAGGCGGTCAGGGTGGCGGGGAGGCGCACGCCGACGTCTGTGACGAGGGTGACCGGGCGGGGCGGCTGTTCCTTCAGCAGGTAGACGAGCTCACGCCCGTGCAGTACGCCGAGATGCGCCGTCTGGCCGACCTCCGCGACCAACTGGACGAGTAGCGGGCGTGCCAACCGCTCGAGCGGATCGTGGCGCAGGTACGCCGAGCCGATCTCGAACGCGGCCACGCCGAGCCCGTACCGCTTCTCCTCCGGCAGATGCACGACGAAGCCTTCGTCCATCATTGCCCGGAGCAAGTGGTACGTCGACGAGCGCGGCAGCCCGACCGCGGAGGCGATGCGCTCCATCGGCACCGGTCCGGGCTGGGTGGCCAGGAACGTCAGCACCCGCAGAGTGCGGGTCGAGGCGGGAACGTTGCCGCTCACAACGGCAGCGTAACCGCGCAGGTTCAGATTCCGGTCGATTCGCGGGACTTGACGCGGTCGCGGCGCAACCACAGCCGGGCACCCTCACCGGCCAGTGCCACCCCGAACAGCCCGCCGGCGATCAGCCAGTCGACGTCCTGGTCGTCACCCGACATCAGGATGCCGACGCCGAGGGAGAGCACGCCGAAGAACGAAAGTACGAGAAACAGACGCATCAGATGGCCTTCTCCGCGGTCCAAGCAGCCGACGACACCGTGTAGCCGAGCCATGTGTTCACTGCCAGCATCGGCGCGTTCCCCGCGTCGTTGCCGGTGTACGCCTGGGCGAATCCCGCGTCCCGGGCCCGGGTAAGAGCCGCCGACTTCACCACCTTCGCCAGCCCGCGGCCGCGCTGCGCCGGGATCGTGCCGGTCAGGTTCGACCAGATCACCCGCCGCTCCGGATCGGCCGTGGTGATCACGAACGAGACCACGATGTCGCCGTCGAGAACCGCGACACTGAGGTCGCGCCGCAGATCCGGGTGACCCCAGTCGGTCGCCAGCCATTCGTCGTACGGCGGTGCGAACGACAGGCCGCTCGGATCGCCCTCGGCGACGGCCTTGACCGCACGCCACACCTGCTCAGGCGGCACGTGGTCGAGATCGGTCACGCGCAGACCTTCGGGTGCGGGCACAGGCTCGGGTACGGCGCTCAGGTCCGCCCGCGAATGGCTCATCCGGCGACCGATCGTGAACCCTCGCCGGATCGCGAACTCCTTGGATTCGTCGCTGTCCTCGACCACGACCAGCAGCCCGGCCGCTCCGGCCTTCTCGGCTTCCGTGCAGATCGCCTCGGCCAGCCGGCCGCCGATCCCGCGTCTGCGGAACTCGGGCGGCACCTGCACGGAGATCCGCACCCGCGGCGCCTCGGCACCGGGGTCCGGCAGGAACACGTTCCCGAAGCCGGCCACGTCGGAACCGTCGACCGCGATCAGCACGATGCGGCGCTTGCTGTTGCGGAGTTCGGCCTCGATTCCGCGGGCCGTCTTCACCAAGTGCGGCATCGCGGCGGCCCAGACCCGGGCGATCCCCACCGCATCCTCCGGCCCCGCCGTCCGGATCTCGAACACCATTCCTTCACTCTATGTGGCGGGCGGTCCATCCAGGTGTCTCAGATGCGAGACAGAAACTGCACGGCGCTGCTGTCGGATCGCGGTGCCGCGCGGTGGAATGAACGCGTGGATGAGCAGAACGAGGTGATCGTCGGCGTCGGACCGCTGAGCGCGGCCGAGGTCGTCGCGGTGGCGCGGTACGGCGCCCGGGTCCGGATCGACGACCTGGCGCTCGAGGAGATCGCGAAGTCGCGGGCCGCGATCGAGGCGCTCGCCCACGCGGAGACCCCGCACTACGGCGTCTCGACCGGCTTCGGCGCGCTCGCGACCCGGCACATCGCACCGGAACTGCGGGCCCAGTTGCAGCGCAGTCTGGTCCGATCGCACGCGGCCGGCTCCGGCCCCGAGGTCGAGACCGAGGTCGTCCGGGCCCTCGCCCTGCTCCGGTTGTCGACGCTCGCGACCGGTCGCACCGGGGTGAAGGTCGAGACGGCCCAGGCGTACGCCGGTCTGCTCAACGCCGGCCTGGCGCCGGTGGTGCACGAGTACGGCAGCCTCGGCTGTTCCGGTGATCTCGCGCCGTTGTCCCACGTCGCTCTCGCGGTGATGGGCGAAGGACAGGTGCGAGATGCCGAAGGCAACCTTCTCGACGCCGGCGAGGCACTGCGGGCGCACGGCCTGACGCCGATCGTGCTGGCGGAGAAGGAAGGCCTCGCGCTGATCAACGGCACCGACGGAATGCTCGGCATGCTGGTGCTCGCTCTGGCCGACCTCGATCGCCTGTTCAAGACCGCCGACCTCGCCGCCGCGATGAGTGTCGAGGGTCAGCTCGGCACCGACCGGGTGTTCGCCGACGACCTGCAGGCCCTGCGGCCGCATCCGGGGCAGCGATCCGCCGCCGCCAACCTGCGCGCGATCCTCGCCGACAGTGCGATCGTCGCGAGCCACCGCGGTCCGGAGTGCAACCGGGTCCAGGACGCCTACTCCTTGCGCTGTTCGCCGCAGGTGCATGGTGCTGCCCGAGACACCGCGGCGCACGCGGCCACGGTCGCGGACCGCGAACTCGCCGCCGCGATCGACAACCCGGTCGTGCTCCCGGACGGCCGGGTCGAGTCGAACGGCAACTTCCACGGCGCCCCGGTCGGGTACGTGCTGGACTTCCTCGCGATCGCCGTGGCCGACCTGGCCAGCATGAGCGAACGTCGTACCGACCGCTTCCTGGATGTCGCCCGGAACCACGGGCTGAACGCGTTCCTGGCCGACGATCCCGGCGTGGACAGCGGTCACATGATCGCGCAGTACACGCAGGCCGCGATCGTGTCCGAGCTGAAGCGGCTCGCCGTACCGGCCAGCGTGGACTCCATCCCGAGCAGTGCGATGCAGGAGGACCACGTCTCGATGGGCTGGTCGGCCGCACGCAAGCTGCGGAAGGCGATCGACGGGCTGCAGCGCGTCCTCGCCGTCGAGATCCTGACCGCCGCGCGGGCGCTCGACCTGCGCGCGCCGCTCGCCCCGGCGCCGGCCACCGCCGCCGTCCGGGACGCCCTCCGGGAGTACGTCGAAGGGCCGGGAACCGACCGGCACCTCGCCCCCGAGATCGAGCAGTCCGTCCGGCTCGTTGCCGACGGCACCTATGTGTCCGCTGTCGAGGCCGTCACCGGCCCACTGTCCTGAGTAGAAAGGCTGGATCACCCATGTCCGGACCCCGTCCCGTGCGCGCGCCCCGCGGTACCACCCTTACCGCCCGCGGTTGGCAGCAGGAGGCCGCACTGCGGATGCTGCAGAACAACCTCGACCCCGAGGTCGCCGAGCACCCCGACGAACTGGTCGTGTACGGCGGATCCGGCAAGGCGGCCCGGGACTGGAACTCGTTCGACGCGATGGTCCGGACGCTGACCACGCTCAAGGACGACGAGACGATGCTGGTGCAGTCCGGCCGTCCGGTCGGCGTGATGCAGACGCACGAGTGGGCGCCGCGGGTGCTGATCGCGAACTCGAACCTGGTCGGCGACTGGGCCACCTGGGAGGAGTTCCGCAAGCTCGAGGCGATGGGGCTGACGATGTACGGCCAGATGACGGCCGGCTCGTGGATCTACATCGGCACCCAGGGCATCCTGCAGGGCACCTACGAGACGTTCGGTGCGGTGGCCGAGAAGAAGTTCGGCGGCTCGCTGGCCGGCACGATCACGCTGACCGCCGGACTCGGCGGCATGGGCGGTGCGCAGCCGCTGGCCGTGACCATGAACGACGGCGTGGCGATCTGCATCGATGTCGACTCCTCCCGGATCGACCGGCGGATCGAGCACCGGTACCTCGACGTCCGCGCGGCTTCGCTGGACGAGGCCCTGCGACTGGCCGAGGAAGCCAAGAAGGCCCGTCGGCCGTTGTCGATCGGCGTCCTGGGCAACGCCGCGGTGATCGTGCCGGAGTTGCTCGAACTGGGTGCGCCGATCGACATCGTCACCGACCAGACCTCGGCCCACGACCCGCTGATGTACCTGCCGGTGGGGATCGACTTCGAGGACTGGTCCACCGCCCGCGAGAAGGACCCGGCCGGCTTCACCGAGCGCGCGCAGGCCTCGATGGCCCGCCAGGTCGCCGCGATGGTCGGCTTCCAGGACGCGGGGGCCGAGGTGTTCGACTACGGCAACTCGATCCGCGACGAGGCCCGCAAAGCCGGCTACAACCGGGCCTTCGACTTCCCCGGCTTCGTGCCGGCCTACATCCGGCCGTTGTTCTGTGAGGGCAAGGGCCCGTTCCGGTGGGCCGCGCTGTCGGGCAACCCGGCCGACATCGCCAAGACCGACCAGGCGATCCTCGATCTGTTCCCGGACAACGAGCACCTGACCCGCTGGATCAAACTGGCCGGCGAGCGGGTCGCGTTCCAGGGGCTGCCGGCAAGGATCTGCTGGCTCGGTCAGGGCGAGCGGGACAAGGCCGGCGTCCGGTTCAACGAGATGGTTGCCTCCGGCGAACTCGAGGCACCGATCGTGATCGGGCGGGATCATCTCGACACCGGCAGCGTCGCGTCGCCGTACCGGGAGACCGAAGGAATGCTGGACGGCTCGGACGCGATCGCGGACTGGCCGTTGCTGAACGCGATGGTGAACGTGGCCAGCGGCGCGTCCTGGGTGTCGATCCACCACGGCGGCGGCGTCGGTATCGGCCGGTCCATCCACGCCGGTCAGGTATCGGTTGCCGACGGCACCGACTTGGCCCGGCAGAAACTGGAACGGGTACTGAGCAACGATCCGGCGATGGGTGTCATCCGGCACGTCGACGCCGGCTACGACAAGGCAGCAGAGGTTGCCGCCGAACAAGGGGTCCGGATTCCGATGCAGGAAGCCTGACTCCCACGCGGGGCGGTGGGCAACGAGATAACGCAGTGCGACCATAGAATTCTCTACCGCTATGGTGCACTTTCCGGGGGATGGGAAACCGGGCGATCACGTGGCTTCGGTCTCTCGTTCCGCTAGGGTCGATCGGGCCACCGACGACGAGCGCGAAGGGGCGCCATGATCGAGTTCGAGGACGTCACCAAGCGGTATCCGGACGGCACCGTCGCCGTCGACACGTTGTCCCTGCGGATCCCGAGCGGTCAGATCACCGTGTTCGTCGGGCCGTCCGGCTGTGGCAAGACCACCTCGCTGCGGATGATCAACCGCACCATCGAGCGGACCAGCGGGACGATCTCGATCGACGGCGAGGACGTCACCAGCAAGGACCCGGTGACACTTCGGCGCGGGATCGGGTACGTGATCCAGCACGCCGGGCTGTTCCCGCACCGGACGGTGGTGGACAACGTCGCCACGGTGCCCAAGCTGCTCGGCTGGGACAAGCGCAAGACCCGAGCGACCGCGATGGAGTTGCTCGAGCGCGTCGGCCTCGACCTCAAGCTGGCCGAGCGGTACCCGGCCCAGCTGTCCGGTGGCCAGCAGCAACGAGTCGGTGTCGCGCGAGCACTGGCGGCCGACCCGGCGATCATGCTGATGGACGAGCCGTTCAGCGCCGTCGACCCGATCGTCCGCCATCAGTTGCAGGAGGAGCTGCTCCGCCTGCAACGCGACATCGGCAAGACCATCGTCTTCGTCACCCACGACATCGACGAGGCGATCAAGCTCGGCGACAACGTGGCGGTACTGCGGGTCGGCGGCAAGCTGGCCCAGTTCTCACCGCCGGCCGAGCTGCTGGCGAACCCGGTCGACGACTTCGTCCGCGGCTTCGTCGGGCAGGACCGCGGCTATCGGGCGCTCACCTTCGTGCACCCGGACGAGCTGCCGATCAAGCCGTTGCCGCCGGAGCTCGTGCTGGACGACAAGGGTGCGCCGGTCGGCTGGCGTGCCGACCACGAGATGCTGCCGATCGGCGCTGTCTTCCAGCAGGGCGATTCGCTCCGCGCCGCGCTCGACGCCGTACTGACCTCTCCGACCGGCTGGGGTGTCTGCGTCGACGGCGACGGCAAGGCCGTCGGGGTCGTCGACCAGGTGATCGTCGCAGAGGCGCTGCGGTCATGATCTGGGTCGGCGACAACATCGGGCTGATCTGGGAACAGTTGCGCGAGCATCTGTACCTGGCGATCGTCCCGGTCATTCTCGGACTGCTGATCTCGGTGCCGCTCGGGTACGTCGCGACGCGGTACACCTGGCTGGCGAACCCGCTGGTCGCCTTCGGTGGCGTGCTCTACTCGCTGCCCTCGATCGCGTTGTTCATCGTGCTGCCGGCGATCCTCGGCACCAAGGTGCTGTCGACGGTCAACATCATCGTGGCGCTGACCATCTATACGGTCTCCCTGCTGATCCGCAATGTGATCGACGGACTGCGCTCCGTGCCGGTGGAGGTTCGCCAGTCGGCCGTCGCGGTCGGGTACGGCTCCGTGCACCGACTGCTCGCGATCGACCTGCCGATCGCCGTACCGGTGATCTTCGCCGGCCTGCGCGTCGTCACCGTCGCGAACATCTCGATGGTGAGCGTCGGCGCGGTGATCGGGATCGGTGGCCTCGGCGAGTTGTTCACGCAGGGCTTCCAGAAGGACTTCCTCACCCCTGTCGTGGTGGGCGTCGTGCTCTCGCTGCTGCTGGCGTTGCTGGCCGACCTGGCCCTGGTCGCGGTACAGCGGGTGCTCACCCCGTGGGCCCGTGTGATCGCCGCTCCGCCGGTGGAGGTGGTCTGACATGTGGGAATACCTGAGCGACTCCTTCAACTGGTCCGGTCCGGAAGGGATCTGGGCCAGGATCCTGGAGCACATCTGGTACACGTTCGCCGCACTCGGCATCTCCGCGGCGATCGCGCTGCCGGTGGGCCTGCGGATCGGCCACACCCGGCGCTGGACGTTCCTCGCCATCAACCTGGGCAACGCGGCCCGGGCGCTGCCGAGCCTCGGGCTGCTGATGCTCGCGGTGCTGCTGACCGACCAGATCGGGTTCCTGCCGGTGCTGATCGCGCTGGTCGCTCTCGGTGTCCCGCCGATCCTGGCCTCGACGTACGCCGGTCTGTCCGGTGTCGATCCGGCCACGATCGACGCCGCCCGGGGGATGGGGATGACCGGGCGGGAGATCCTGACCAAGGTGGAGATCCCGATCGCGATGCCGCTGATCATCTCGGGTCTGCGCGCCGCGACGCTGCAGATCGTCTCCACCGCGACGATCGCCGCCCTCGTCTCGCTCGGCGGCCTCGGCCGATACGTGGTCGACGGACTGAAGCTCCGCGACTTCCCGCAGATGTTCACCGGTGCCCTGCTGGTTGCCCTGCTCGCCATCCTGCTCGACGTGATGTTCGCCTTCGTCGGCCGGGCCGTCGTCTCTGCCGGTCTCAAGGACTGACACACCGGAACTGTCGGACCAACCTGATGAACTCTACGAATCAGACGTATCTGATGAACCGCCCCAACGAAACATCCACCGGCAACGGCCGGTGGCTGACGAGACACTGGAGGCTCTCGTGTTGAGATCCACACTCATCCGTACTGCGATCGCCGGGGTGGCGGTGCTCGGCCTGGCTGGTTGCGGGGGTGGGGGCGACCAGCTCGGCGACGACGACGCGGGGTCCTCGCCCGCGCCGTCCAAGGTGAGCAGCATCACTGTCGGGTCCGCCGACTTCTCCGAGAGCCAGCTGCTGGCCGAGATCTACGGCCAGGCGCTGGCCGCGAAGGGCGTCGAGGTCACGCAGAAGCCGAACATCGGCAACCGCGAGACCTATATGGCCGCGATCAAGGACGGGTCGGTGCACCTGCTGCCGGAGTACACCGGCGCCGCGCTGCACTACTTCAAGACCGACGCCACCGAGACCGAGGACCAGGCGACGTACGACGCGCTGAAGGCCTCGCTGCCGTCCGGGCTCGAGGTGCTGGAGAAGTCGCCGGCGGCCGACGAGGACACCATCGTGGTGACCAAGGCGACCGCGGACAAGTACAGCCTGAAGTCGCTGGCCGACCTGAAGCCGGTGGCGAAGGACATGGCCGCGGGCGGCAGCCCCGAGTTCAAGGTGCGCGACGCCGGGCTGAAGGGTCTGAAGGAGAAGTACGAGGTCGAGTTCGGCAAGGAGTACAAGACGCTGGACGCCGGCGGTCCGCTGAGCCTGAAGGCGCTGCTGGACAACCAGATCCAGGTGTCGAACTTCTTCACCACGCAGGCGCTGATCAAGGACAACAACCTGGTCCAGCTGGAGGACCCGGAGAACATCCTGCCGCCGAACGCGATCGTTCCGCTGATCCGGACCGACCACAAGTCGGACGAGGTCTCGGCAGCGCTCAACGCCGTCTCGGCCAAGCTGACCACGGAAGCGCTGACCGAGATGGTCAAGCGGATCGATGTCGGCAAGGAGTCGCCGAACGCGGTCGCCAAGGACTGGCTGTCGAAGAACCCGCTGTCTTGAGCTTCGAGAACATGTGGGCGGCGCTGGCCGCCGTCGGCCGTGACCCCGACACCGGGGCCTACCGCCGCGGCGGCTGGACGCCAACCGAACGCGCCGCCACCGACTGGTTCACCGACCAATGCACCACCCGTAACCTCCGGATCGAATCCGACGGCATCGGCAACCTCGTCGCGTGGTGGGGTCCCTCAGACGCACCTGGTGTGGTGACCGGGAGCCATCTGGATTCGGTGATTGACGGTGGGGCTTTCGACGGGCCGCTTGGGGTTGTGTCTGCTCTGGCGGCGGTGGATTTGTTGCGGGCTGGGGGGTTTGAGCCTTCGGTGCCGATCGGGGTCGGGGCGTTCGTGGAGGAGGAAGGGTCGCGGTTCGGGATGCCTTGTCTGGGGTCTCGGGTGGCGGCTGGGGTGTTGCCGGCGGAGAAGGCGCTGGCGTTGACGGATCGGTCGGGCGTTTCGCTGGCCGCGGCGTTGGAGGCGGCGGGGACGGATCCGGCGGGCGTCGGGCCGTCGCCGTTGCTGGAGCGGATGGGCACGTTCGTCGAGTTGCACGTCGAGCAGGGCCGCGGCCTCACGGCGCCGGTCGGTGTGGCCAGCTCGATCTGGCCGCACGGGCGGTACCGGTTCACCTTCGGCGGTGAGGCCAACCACGCCGGGACGACGCTGATGGAAGACCGGCACGACCCGATGCTCACCTACGCGATGACCGCACTGGCGGCGAACAAGCAGGCCCGCCTCGCCGGCGCCCGCGCGACCTTCGGCCGCCTCTCGGTCGAGCCCAACGGCACGAACGCCGTACCGTCGCAGGTGACTGCCTGGCTGGACGCGCGCGCCGCCGACACCGCGACGCTGGAATTGTTGCTGGCAGCAATCACCAAGCAAGCCACCGAACGCGCCGAGCGCGACGGTACGACGCTGGAAGTGGCCCCGGAGTCCGTGTCGCCGGTGGTCGACTTCCCGGCCGGGCTGCGGGACCGCCTGGTCGACGTACTGGATGGTGCGCCGGTGCTGCCGACCGGAGCGGGACATGACGCCGGTGTGTTCTCGGCCGCCGGGATCCCGACCGCGATGCTGTTCGTGCGGAATCCGACCGGCATCTCACACTCTCCGGCCGAGTTCGCGGAGATGGACGACTGCCTGGCCGGCGTGGACGCGTTGGCCGCCGTACTGAGGGATCTCGCGAAGTGACGTCGTACTGGTGCTCGAGCGCTCTCCTGCCGACCGGGGTGGCCGAACGGGTGCTGGTGACGATCGCCGACGGACGGTTCGCGTCCGTCGAGACCGGCGCGGATCCGGGCGACGCGATCCGGTTGAACGGCCTCGTCCTGCCCGGGCTGGCGAACTGCCACAGCCACGCCTTCCACCGGGCGCTGCGCGGCCGGACGCAGACCGAGCGCGGCACGTTCTGGACCTGGCGCGAGCAGATGTACGCCGTCGCCTCGATGCTCACCCCGGAGACGTACTACCAGCTCGCACGGGCCGTGTACGGCGAGATGGTGCTGGCCGGGATCACCGCGGTCGGCGAGTTCCACTACCTGCATCACGCACCGGGCGGGCGGCGGTACGGCGACCCGAACGCGATGGGTACGGCGTTGATCGCGGCCGCCCGGGACGCGGGGATCCGGATCACCTTGCTGGACACGTGCTACCTCGCCGGCGGGATCGACCAGCCGCTGAACTCGGTGCAGGTGCGGTTCAGCGACGGCGACGCCGCGAGCTGGGCCGCCAGGGTCTCGTCACTGACCGGCTCCGACGATGTCGTGATCGGTGCGGCGGCGCACTCGGTGCGCGGCGTGCCCCAGGACCAGCTCGGCGCGATCGCGTCGGCGTTGCCGAACGCACCGCTGCACATCCATCTGTCCGAGCAGGTCGGCGAGAACGCCGCTTGTCTCGACGCCTACGGTCGTACGCCGGCCCAGGTCCTCGACGAGACCGGCTTCCTCAGTGGGCGGACGAGCGCCGTCCACGCGACCCATCTGACCGACGTCGATGTGGGTCTGCTCGGCAGCTCAGCGACGTACTCGTGCTTCTGTCCGACCACCGAGCGGGATCTTGCCGACGGCATCGGCCCGTCGGCGGCGCTGCGAAATGCCGGGTCGCCGCTGACGCTCGGATCGGACAGTCACGCGGTGATCGACCTGTTCGAGGAGATGCGCGCGGTGGAACTGGACGAGCGGCTCGCCTCCCAGGAACGCGGCCACTGGTCCGCCGCCGAGCTGCTCAAGGCCGCGACCGTCGACGGGCACCGCTCACTCGGCTACGACGACGCCGGCGCGATCGAGGTGGGTGCCCGCGCGGACCTGGTCGCCGTACGACTGGACAGCGTGCGTACGGCGGGGACCGGCGGAACTGCGGAAACCATCGCCTTCGCCGCCTCCGCCGCCGATGTCAGCGAGGTGGTCGTCGGGGGCCGGCAGATAGTTGTGGACGGCAAGCATATGGAGTTGGACGTGGCCGCGGAGCTGGCGGCCTCGATCGCGGTGGTGACCGAGTGACCTCACTGTTGCTGACCGGCATCGGTTCGCTGGTGACCAACGATCCGGCGCGTGGCGGACCGCTCGGCGAGGTGCGGGACGCGGCGCTGGTGATCGAAGGCCATCAGATCGCTTGGGTAGGGCAGCGCCAGGAGGCGCCCGCGACCGACGGCGCGTTGGACCTCGGCGGGCGGGCGGTGATTCCGGGGTTCGTGGACTCGCACGCGCATCTGGTGTTCGCCGGTGACCGGGCCGAGGAGTTCGCGGCCCGGATGACCGGTACGCCGTACTCCGCCGGCGGGATCCGCACCACGGTGGCGGCGACCCGGCAGGCCACGGACGAGGTGCTGACCGCGAACGTGGCCCGGCTGGTGACCGAGATGCGGCGGCAGGGAACCACCACGGTCGAGATCAAGTCCGGGTACGGGCTGACGGTTGCGGACGAGGCGCGGGCGCTGCGGATCGCGGGCCAGTTCACCGACGAGACCACTTACCTGGGGGCGCACGTCGTACCGGCGGAGTTCGCCGACGACCCGGCCGGCTACGTGTCGCTCGTGACCGGCCCGATGCTCGAGGCGTCCGCAGCGCACGCCAAGTGGGTCGACGTGTTCGTCGAACGCGGCGCCTTCGACGAGGACCAGGCCCGAGCGATCCTGACGGCCGGCCTGGGCAAGGGTCTGCAAGCCCGCGTCCACGCCAATCAGCTCGGCGAAGGCCCCGGCGTGCAGCTGGCTTGCTCGGTCGGTGCGGCGGCAGCCGATCACTGCACCTATCTCACCGACACCGACATCGACGCTCTCGCCTCGACCGGCGTGGTCGCGGGCCTCCTTCCCGCGGTCGAGTTCTCGACGCGTTCGCCGTACCCGGACGCTCGTCGGCTGCTCGACGCCGGCGTGACCGTTGCCCTCGCCACCGATTGCAACCCGGGCTCCGGCTACTCGTCGTCCATGCCGCTGTGCGTCGCTCTGGCCGTCCGCGAGATGCACATGACCCCCGCCGAGGCCGTTTGGTCGGCGACGGCCGGCGGAGCCGCATCGCTCCGCCGTACCGATGTGGGCCGATTGGTTCCCGGTGCGCGCGCCGACCTGGCCGTTCTCGAGGCGCCGTCGTACATCCATCTCGCCTACCGCCCCGGCGTACCCCTCGTCACCCAAACCTTCGTAGGCGGCCGCCCGGTCTAGGGGTGGCGGATCCCGAGGCCATCACAACTGCCGCAGCACGCGCCGGCCGCGGCTCGCAACGGGGGTTTCGCGTGGATTGTGATGGCCTGGAGATCCGGCCATCGCCTGCCGGACTGTCTGCACCACCCAGTCAGGGTCGAGCATGACGTCCTCCCAGGAGAACCGGAGCAGACGCCAGCCGCGAATGGTGAGATTGACGTGCCGGCGGCAGTCTCGAGTGAGCGCGCTCCGCGTGCCGTGGTGGGCGAAGCTGTCGGCCTCAAGAGCAATCAGCAACTCTGGGTGCCCCAGGTCGACCCGGGCGGAGAAGCCGAGGTCCCGGACCACGACCTGAGGTTCGAAACCGGCGATGCCTGCCTCGAACAGAATGGCCCGGAGGGCAGATTCCAGCGGCGACTCAGCCCGGGCGTCCGCGGCCGCCGCCACGCGGCGGGCTCGACGGCAACCGGGACCGCTGAGTTCGGCGGCCGCGGTCAACAGTTGCGATCGATCGAACGCGTCGAGTCGGAGAGCCGAGTCCGCGACGGTCAGGCCTGCGGCGAACGGCAAGGTACGAGCGCAGTCCAGGACGGTTCGGAGCTTGCCGGTCAGGCGCCCGTCAGAGGGGACGTCGCTGGCCCAGTGCAGCTCGCAATCCACGAGCTCAGCCGACGGTGCTGCCCGCGCGGCACAGTGATGTGCGGCTTGTCCGGTAGGTCGAGCACCGAGAATCCGTGCAGGACTGCGGCACTCAGATGTGACACGATCCCTCCCTGGGCCCTGGCTGCGGCGAGTGGATCGGCCGCCGGAGGCATCGCGTAGATGCCCTTGGCAATCCGGCGGATCGCCCCGTCGGTCAGCGCCCTGCGAATAGCACGGCCGGAGACGGCGGACCGCAGCTCGGCGAATGTCGCAGTTCCTCCGCGCCGTTGAAGTACCTCGATGACCTCGGACATCTCACGATGGTCGCTCAACTGGAGCGAAGCGGGACCTGGTTACCCACAGGCGGACCGCCAGCCCATCACAGTCGCCGACCGACCTCCAGGTCCCACGGAACGGGTGGGGACCAGAGGTGACTGTGATGGCGTGGCGGTCCGCACGACCGAAGAGGCGCCGGTTCAGAGCCGGCGTACGTCGATCAGGCCGCGGAGCGGAAGGTCGTGGCGCAGGCGCGCGTTGCCCAGACCGTCGACGACGCAGGCGGCGCCGATCCACTGGGCGCCGCAATCCCGGATCAGCGCCCGAGCGACGAGTGCGGTTGCACCTGTGTCGGCCCAGTCGTCGACCATCAGGACCCGATCACCGGCCTTGATCAGGCCATGGCGGAACCCGAAGACGACGTGCCGATCCTGGTAGTCCGGCCCGGTCGTCCGCCGTACCCACCGATCGCTGTCTGTCGCCTGACCGTTGTTCTTCCGGATCTCGACGAACCCGACTCCCAGCGCGGCCGCCGTCAACGCACCGAGCATCGATCCGCGTGACACCGGACCCACGACCACTGTCGGCGTCTCGTCGTACAGACGACCCAGCGCAGGTCCCAGGTCACGCAGCAACTCGGCGTCGCGCCACCACCCGGTGACGTCGGCGTAGTTGCTTCAGGCGCCGCGGTCCGTGCGCCAGACGAAGGCGTTGCGCAGTCGCTCCTGCATCAGGCTGGTCATGGCACCAGGGTGACGCGAAGACGTCGGCCACGCACCCGAATTAGTCGATCAGTTCCTTGGAACACAGGGCTGTGGTGGTGCCGTCGGGGCGACGGAGTTTGCCGACCTCGACGAAGTCGCGGCCGGCGTGGAAGGCGAGGCCGGCGACGTCGGGCGGGTCGGAGCGGATGCCGCAGACCAGGCGGTCGAAGGACTTGGCGGACCGTTCGACCGCGCGGTACACGGCGGTCGCAATGCCCTTGCGCCGGTGTGGCTCGGCGACCACGATCCGGTCCAGATGCAGGAACCGGTCCGCGTACGTCGCGGCGAACCAGCGGAAGTCGAGGCCGTCGTGTGCGGACCCGGGTGCGAAGGTGAGGACGAAGGCCGCCACCTCGTCGTCCAGGTCGACCACGGCGGCGTGCGCGGCGATGAGTCGGAGCCAGTCCAGCCGGTCCGGTCCGAGCGGCTCGACCAGACCTTCCGCGGCGGTGTTCAGGGCAAGAACCGCGGCGTCGTCAGCGGAGGTCATAGGGCGGAGCTTCACTTTCACACCCTCCCATGGAAAGCCTTTGCCGCGGCAGGGGTACGGGCCGGGATCAGGCGGGGAGGACCCTGGGGGAGCCCTGGGAATCCGGGGGCCGGGTTGGGAATGAGCCGACCGTATGCCATGTTGAGTCAGGTGTACTCAAGTTTGCCCGGACACGGATTTGAAACCGGGGCGGCCGGAAGGCAACATTGAGTCCGCATCACTCAACTTCGTGGAGGTAAGCACATGGCCCGCGCGGTCGGTATCGATCTCGGTACGACGAACTCCGTCATCGCCGTACTGGAAGGTGGCGAGCCCACCGTCATCCCCAACGCCGAGGGAGCGCGGACGACGCCCTCGGTGGTGGCCTTCGCCAAGAACGGCGAGGTCCTGGTCGGCGAGGTGGCGAAGCGCCAGGCCACCACGAACGTCGACCGCACCATCCGCTCCGTCAAGCGTCACATGGGCGAGAGCTGGAACGTCGACATCGACGGCAAGAAGTTCACCCCGCAGCAGATCAGCGCGTTCGTGCTGCAGAAGCTGAAGCGGGACGCCGAGGCGTACCTCGGGGAGCAGGTCACCGACGCGGTCATCACCGTGCCGGCCTACTTCTCCGACGCGCAGCGCCAGGCGACCAAGGAGGCCGGCGAGATCGCCGGCCTGAAGGTGCACCGGATCGTCAACGAGCCGACCGCGGCCGCGCTGGCCTACGGCCTGGACAAGGGCACCGAGCAGACCATCCTGGTCTTCGACCTCGGCGGTGGCACGTTCGACGTGTCGCTGCTGGAGATCGGCGACGGCGTCTTCGAGGTGAAGGCGACCAGCGGTGACAACCACCTCGGCGGTGACGACTGGGACAACCGGATCGTCTCGTGGCTGGTGACCCAGTTCAAGAACAAGAACGGCACCGACCTGTCCGGCGACAAGATGGCCATGCAGCGGCTCAGCGAGGCCGCCGAGAAGGCCAAGATCGAGCTGTCCGCCGCGGCCGAGACCACCGTCCACCTGCCGTACCTGAGCCTGACCGAGTCCGGCCCGCTGCACCTGGAGGAGAAGCTCTCCCGGGCCGAGTTCCAGAAGATGACCAACGACCTGCTGGAGCGCGCCCGCTCCCCGTTCAAGGCCGTCATCAAGGACGCCGGCATCGACGTGGCCAAGATCGACCACGTGATCCTGGTCGGCGGTTCGACCCGGATGCCCGCGGTCGCCGAGCTGGTCAAGGAGCTGACCGGTGGCAAGGACCCGAACAAGGGTGTGAACCCGGACGAGGTCGTCGCCGTCGGTGCCTCCCTGCAGGCAGGTGTGCTGAAGGGTGAGGTCAAGGACGTCCTGCTGCTCGACGTGACCCCGCTGAGCCTCGGCATCGAGACCAAGGGCGGCGTGTTCACCAAGATCATCGAGCGCAACACCACGATCCCGACCAAGGGCTCGGAGATCTTCACCACGGCCGAGGACAACCAGCCGTCGGTGATGATCCAGGTCTACCAGGGCGAGCGCGAGATGGCCCGGGACAACAAGTCGCTGGGCAACTTCGAGCTGACCGGCCTGCCGCCGGCGCCGCGGAACGTGCCGCAGATCGAGGTCACCTTCGACATCGACGCGAACGGCATCGTGCACGTCAACGCCAAGGACCTGGCCACCGGCAAGGAGCAGCGGATGACGGTGACCGGCGGCTCGGCGCTGCCGAAGGACGACATCGACAAGATGGTCCGCGACGCCGAGCAGTACGCCGAGGAGGACCGCCAGCGCCGCGAGGCGGTGGAGAGCCGCAACCAGGCCGAGGGCCTCGTCTACCAGACCGAGAAGTTCCTGTCCGAGAACGAGGACAAGGTCCCCGACGACGTCAAGACCGAGGTCAAGGACGGCGTCGCCGAGCTGAAGAAGGCGCTCGAGGGTGACGACGCCGACGCGATCAAGGCCGCGTCGGAGAAGCTCGCCCAGTCCAGCCAGAAGATGGGTGCCGCGATGTACGCGAACGCCCAGGCCGCCGGCGGATCCGAGGAGAGCGCGTCGTCCGACGACACCTCGAGCCAGAGCAGCGACGACGACGTCGTCGACGCCGAGATCGTGGACGAGGACCGGCCGCAGGACAAGACGGAGGACAAGTGACGGATCGACCGACTGGCAGCGAGTTCGGCGACGGTGACCCCGTCGTCCGGGACAAGCGCCGGATCGACCCGGACACCGGCGCGCTGCGGGAGCAGTCCACTTCGGACGCTCCCGCGGCCGGCGCCGCACCGGGTATGCCAGGCACCCCGGGCGCGCAACCGCCGCGGGACCCGTCCGACCTGATCGGCCCGTCTGCCCAGGAGGCTCTGTTGACCGAGGCGCTGGCCGAGCGTACGGCGGACCTGCAGCGACTGCAGGCCGAGTACGTCAACTACAAGCGCCGGGTGGACCGGGACCGCGAGGCGTCGCGGGAGCTGGTGGTCGGCTCGGTGCTGACCGAGCTGCTCGGCATCCTGGACGACATCGGCCGGGCCCGCGAGGCGAGTGAGCTGGAGGGCGCGTTCAAGGCGGTCTCCGAGTCGCTCGAGCGGGTCACCGAGAAGCTCGGCCTGGTGAAGTATGGCGAGAAGGGCGACCCCTTCGACCCGCGGATCCACGAGGCCCTGCTGCACAACTACTCCGACGAGGTGGACGGTCCGACCGCGACGATGGTGATGCAGCCGGGGTACCGCCTCGGCGAGCGCGTCCTGCGGCCGGCCCGGGTGGCGGTCTCGGAACCGACCGAGCAACTGCCGGCCGACGCCGCGAAGGCCGACGTACCGGTGGAGAGTACAGATGACGACCAGCCCGCAGACGAGTCTGCGGAGTAACAGACACGGCGGGAGGGGAGGCGTCGGATGAGCACGAAGGACTGGCTCGAGAAGGACTTCTACAAGGTTCTCGGCGTCGCCAAGACCGCCGAGGCCGACGAGATCAAGAAGGCCTACCGCAAGCTGGCGCGCAAGTACCACCCGGACTCCAACGCCGGGGACGCCAGCGCGGAGGCGAAGTTCAAGGAGGTCTCCGAGGCGTACGACGTCGTCGGCGACCCGAAGAAGCGCAAGGAGTACGACGAGGCACGCCGGCTGTTCGGTAGCGGCGGCTTCCGGATGCCGGGCGGCAGCGGCGGTGGACAGGGCGGCTTCAACTTCGATGTCGGCGACCTGTTCAACCGCGGCGGCGGCGCCGGTGGCGGGGGCGGTGGCCTCGGCGACATCCTGGGCGGCATGTTCGGCGGTGGCGGCCGGACCACGACCACCACGTCGACGGCCCGGCCGCGGCGCGGTGCGGACATCGAGACCGAGGCGACGATCGAGTTCGCCGAGGCCGTCAACGGTGTCACCGTGGCGCTCCGGATGACCAGCGACGAGCCGTGCAAGACCTGTCGTGGTACCGGCGCGAAGTACGGCACGGTGCCGAAGGTGTGCCTGAAGTGTGAGGGCACGGGGATGCAGACCTCGGTCCAGGGCGGCGTGTTCGCCATGACCGAGCCGTGCACCGAGTGCAAGGGTCGTGGCCTGGTCGTCGACCAGCCGTGCGAGACCTGCCACGGCTCCGGCCGCGGCCAGTCGAGCAAGACCATGCAGGTCCGCATCCCGGCGGGCGTGCAGGACGGTCAGCGGATCCGGCTCAAGGGCAAGGGCGCGGCCGGCGAACGGGGTGGCCCCGCGGGCGACCTCTACGTCACCGTGCACGTGAAGCCGCACCGGATCTTCGGTCGTCAGGGCGAGCACCTGACGCTGAACGTCCCGGTGAGTTTCTCCGAGGCGGCGCTGGGTGCCGAGATCAAGGTGCCGACCCTCGACGGCCTGCCCGTCACGGTCCGGATCCCCGCAGGTACGGCGAACGGCAGCAAGCTGCGCGTCCGCGGCAAGGGGTCGGTCCGGCGGGACGGCAGCAAGGGCGACATCCTGCTCACCATCGAGGTGCAGGTCCCGCACGAGCTGAGCGAAGAGCAGCGCGCCAAGCTGCAGGAGTTCAGTTCGGCCTCGGACCAGCCTGACCTGCGGGCCGGGTTGTTCGGGAGTACGTGATGGGTATCCCGTTCAGCCAGGTGCCGACCTGGGACGACCGCACCCCGATCTACGTGATCTCGGTGGCGGCCCAATTGGCCGGCATGCATCCGCAGACATTGCGCCAGTACGACCGGCTCGGATTGGTCACGCCGAGCCGGGCGTCCGGCCGCGGCCGGCGGTACTCGGCGTACGACGTGGCGAAGCTGCGGTACGTGCAGCACCTGTCCCAGGAGGAGGGTGTGAACCTGGCGGGAATTCGGCACATCCTCGCGCTACAGTCGGAAGTGGAGGACCTGCGCAAGCGGGTCAACCAGCTACTGGCAGAAGTCCAGCGCGGTGTCGGCGCTTCCCGGCGGAGCACCGCCAGCCGGGTCTTCTCGGCCGGCCCGGCAGGCGATGTGATCGCCATGGGCCGCCAGCAGACCACGACCCGCTGGATCCGGACCCAGCCCTTGGAGCTAGGCCCCCGCTGACCGCCCCCTCTGACCACCGGAGGATTCCGATCCCCCCTCGGAACCTCCGGTTCGGTGGAGGCCGTCGTTCCCCGCGACGCCTCCACAGCTGAAGGTGCGCCGACCCCCCGGCGCCCTTCGGCCCCCGCAGGGTGGTCCGTCACAGGACCGCCCTGCGGCTCTCTCGTGAGATCTGGAACGGCGACCTACCCTGGCAGGGTGACGTTCAGTCTGCAGACCGACCGGCTATTGATCCGGGATTGGGTAGAGGACGACGCCGACGCCGCACTGGAGATCTACGGTTCGCCCGACGTGGCGCCGTGGCTCTCGCCGGCGATCGACCGGGTCACCGACGTGACCACCATGCGGGCCATCCTGCGTGCCTGGATCGAAGCGCAGCCGAACTTCGTCGTGCCGGCCGGCCGGTGGGCCATCACCCGCCGCGACGACGGCGAGGTGGTCGGCGCCCTGCTGATCCGCCTGCTCCCGCCGTACGAGGAGGATCTCGAGATCGGCTGGCAGTTGCGGCCCAGTGCGTGGGGCCAGGGGTACGCGACCGAGGCCAGCCACGCGCTGATGCGGTGGGCCTTCAAGGAGGGCGACACCGATGAGCTGTTCGCCGTCGCCCGTCCGAACAATCGGCGCGCGATCGCCACCGCCCGGCGGCTCGGGATGGAGTGGGTCGGCGAGACAGACAAGTACTACAACCTGAATCTGCAGGTCTACCGCCTCCGGGCCTCCGAGTTCACCGAATGACGCGCGAGGGGTGGCGCCGGTGTGGCGCCACCCCTCCGTGACCTACTTCACGCCGTAGGCCTTGGTGATCACCTGGGTGAGTTTGTTGCCCTTGGCGTCGATCGTGGTGATCGCGGAGTCGGACGTGCTGTTGCGGTCCGGCTCGAAGACGACGGCCGGCGGCCGTCCGGCGTACGGGGTGACCCGGATCCGGTCGCCGGTGATCAGGGCGATGCGCGTGGAGGCGGCGGCCGGTGGTGTGGCCTCGGCCTGCGCGCCGCTGGCGGGAGGAACCCTGAGATGTCCCCAGGATTTCTCAGAGTTGAGTGGAATGGACTCAAGTTTGGATAGGTTGTGTCCAGTGACTGCTGTTAGTTGAGCTTGAAAGGCTGGAACCAGATGGACGTTCAGCGGTTGACGACGCTGGCCCGGGAGACCCTGTCGGTCGCGATCCGTCAGACCTCCGCGGCGGGCAACCCGACCGTGGAGCCCATACACCTGCTGTCCGCGCTGCTCGCGCAGCCGGAGGGCACCACCGTCGGTCTCCTCGAGGCCGCCGGCGCCGACGTGGACGCCGTACGCCGCCGTACTGCCGAGTTCCTGAGCCGGCTGCCGAAGGCGAGCGGCGGGAGCGTGCAGGCGCCGAGCCTGTCGCCGAAGACGAGCGACGTGCTGAACCAGGCGGAGCAGCGGGCCCTCGGGCTCGGGGACGAGTACGTCTCCACCGAGCACCTGCTGATCTCGCTCGCGACCGTCGAGGGGAACGCGAAGACCGCGCTCGGCGTGACCGCGGACGCGCTGCTGCAGGCGTTCGACCGGATGCGTGGCAACCGCCGGATCACCTCGCCGGAGGCAGAGGGCACGACCAAGACGTTGGAGAAGTACGGCGTCGACCTGACCGAGCGGGCCAAGGACGGCAAGCTCGACCCGGTGATCGGGCGTGACTCCGAGATCCGCCGGGTGGTCCAGGTGCTGTCCCGCCGGACCAAGAACAACCCCGTCCTGATCGGTGAGCCCGGCGTCGGCAAGACCGCCGTCGTCGAGGGGCTGGCCCAGCGGATCGTGGCCGGTGACGTGCCCGAGTCGCTGCGCGGCCGGCGGCTGATCAGCCTCGACCTGGGGGCGATGGTCGCCGGTGCGAAGTACCGCGGTGAGTTCGAGGAGCGGCTCAAGGCGGTACTGACCGAGATCAAGGAGTCCGACGGTCAGATCATCACCTTCATCGACGAGCTGCACACCGTCGTCGGCGCCGGTGCGACCGGCGAGGGCGCGATGGACGCCGGCAACATGCTGAAGCCGATGCTGGCCCGCGGTGAGCTGCGGATGATCGGTGCCACCACCCTGGACGAGTACCGGACCCGCATCGAGAAGGACCCGGCGCTCGAGCGCCGCTTCCAGCAGGTGTTCGTCGGCGAGCCTTCGGTCGAGGACTCGATCGCCATCCTGCGGGGTCTCAAGGAGCGCTACGAGGCGCACCACAAGGTCGCCATCTCCGACAGCGCGCTGGTCGCCGCCGCGACGCTGTCCCACCGCTACATCACCGGCCGCCAGCTGCCGGACAAGGCGATCGACCTGGTCGACGAGGCCGCGTCCCGGCTGCGGATGGAGATCGACTCGTCCCCGGTCGAGATCGACTCGCTCCGCCGTACC
This sequence comes from uncultured Actinomycetota bacterium, assembly GCA_963748245.1. Classification (GTDB taxonomy): domain Bacteria; phylum Actinomycetota; class Actinomycetes; order Propionibacteriales; family Kribbellaceae; genus Kribbella. The sequence continues at coordinate 1,280,201 of CAVVIA010000002.1, forward strand.
GTCGATCGGCTGAAGATGGAGGAGCTCGCGCTGTCCCGCGAGGAGGACCCGTCCAGCCAGGAGCGGCTCGAGCGGTTGCGCGCCGACCTCGCCGACCGCGAGGAGGAGCTGCGCGCCCTCGAGTCCCGCTGGGAGAAGGAGAAGTCCGGCCTGAACCGGGTCGGTGAGGTCAAGGAGCGGATCGACGAGCTCCGCGGCCAGGCCGAGCGCGCCCAGCGCGACGGCGACCTGGAGACCGCCGCCCGGATCCTGTACGGCGAGATCCCCGAGCTGACCAAGGAGCTGGAGGCCGCCGACGCCGAGCCCGAGGTCACCGACGGACCCGACGCGATGGTCAACGAGGAGGTCGGCCCGACCGAGATCGCCGAGGTGATCGCGATGTGGACCGGCATCCCGACCGGGCGGCTGCTCGAGGGCGAGACCGGCAAGCTGCTCCGGATGGAGGACGAGCTGGGCCGGCGGCTGATCGGCCAGCGCACGGCGGTCAAGGCCGTCAGCGACGCCGTCCGCCGGGCCCGGGCCGGTATCTCCGACCCCGACCGTCCGACCGGCAGCTTCCTGTTCCTCGGCCCGACCGGTGTCGGCAAGACCGAGCTGGCGAAGGCGCTCGCGGACTTCCTGTTCGACGACGAACGCGCCATGGTCCGGATCGACATGTCGGAGTACGGCGAGAAGCACAGCGTCGCGCGGTTGGTCGGAGCCCCGCCCGGCTACGTCGGGTACGAGGAAGGCGGCCAGCTCACCGAGGCTGTGCGCCGGCGCCCGTACTCGGTGATCCTGCTCGACGAGGTGGAGAAGGCGCACCCCGAGGTCTTCGACATCCTGCTGCAGGTGCTGGACGACGGCAGGCTGACCGACGGCCAGGGCCGTACGGTCGACTTCCGCAACGTGATCCTGATCCTGACCAGCAACCTCGGCTCGGCGTACCTGGCCGACCTCAGGCTGGACGACCAGGCGAAGCGCGACCAGGTGATGGCCGTGGTGCGGCAGTCGTTCAAGCCGGAGTTCATCAACCGGCTGGACGAGATCGTGCTGTTCGACGCGCTGGGCAGTGAGGAACTGACCCAGATCGTCGCCCTCCAGATCACCGCCTTGCAGCGCCGACTGGCCGACCGCCGGATCACTCTGGACGTCGGCGACGGCGCGATGGAGTGGCTCGCCATGACCGGCTACGACCCGGTGTATGGCGCCCGCCCGCTCCGCCGCCTGGTCCAGTCCGCCATCGGCGACGAGCTGGCCCGGGACCTCCTGGCCGGCGAGATCCGGGACGGTGACACCGTCAAGGTGATCCTGAACGAGGCCAAGGACGCCCTGGACGTCACCCCCGCCTGACCCAGCATCCCCGGACGCCAGGCCCGGCCGTCGCCGGGCCTGGCTCCACGGGAGAATGGGTGGGTGACGAATCCTCGCGCCGACTGGGTGAACACCACGCACGACTGGGCCGGCACGGTCGACCAGGACCACCTGGAACAGATCCGCTCCGACCCTGACCAGTACGCTCCAGGCGGCATGATCCACCTGGTGCTGGAAGTCATCGCCTACCCCGAGGACGAGGCCGAATCAGCCGGCCACCGCGGCACCTGCACCGTCACCCTGCACCCCGACGGCTCGATCGCGATCGAGGACAACGGTCGCGGCACCGACACTCGCGTCGACGAACACGGTCAGTTGATCAAGAAGCCGATCATGGCCACGCAGGACCTCCGCTTCTTCGCGAACCCGGCGACGCCGCTTCTCCCGGACGGCAACCCCCGCCGCGGCATGTCCGTCGTCGCCGCCCTGAGCGACTGGCTCATCCACACCAACCGACGGCTCAATGGCTCGTGGACCCAACGCTACGAACACGGCCTCCCGGTCACCGACCTGGACCCCATCCCCACCACCTCGACCACCGGCACCACTGTCCACTTCCACCCCAATCCTGCCTGTTTCCCCGGCAATTTCACTGCCGAAGCGCTACAGCCCTTTCTGACCTTCCCCAACCTCGACGTCCGCATCGTCACCAGCTCCTGAGCGCCGTAGCGCGGCCTGGTTTGGGGGATCTGGGAGGATCGGGGGAGAGCTGGTGGAAGGAACCGTTCAGGGCATGACCGAGCAGCACGGCAACAACTCCGGCGAGGACCGACCTGGCCCGTACCAGGGCGTCTTCGGCTCGGCCGGCTCACCACCGCCCGGTCAACAGTCGCCAGGTCCACAGTCGCCCGGCTCACAGTCGCCCGGCTCGCCGCCGTACGGTGATCGGCAGAGTCCGTACGGCGGTGCGTTCGGCGCCCAGCCGCAGCAGTACGCGCGCCCACCCAAGCAGGTCACCATCGCCGCCGTGATCTCGCTCAGCCTGGGCGCCATGTGCATCCTGCTGGCCGGCCTCGCGTTCACCTCCGCCGGTGAACAGATCGCCGAGATCGTCACCGGCTCCAAGGACGCCCAGGGGACGGTCGTCGCCGTCATCCTCGCCTGTGCGGTCGCGTACATCGTCCCGGCGATCTACCTGCGCAAACGCCGCGCCTGGTCCCGCTACGTGCTGATCGGCGTCGCCGCCGTCGGTATCGCCGGCGGCGTCATGGCGCTCCCCAACAGCATCCTCGGCCTCGCCATCCACGGCACCCTGCTGTTCCTCATGCTCCAGCAGCCGACCAGGCTCTGGTTCCACCACCGCTGACCCGAAGGACCTGGCCTGTGGAGATCTGGATCAACCCCGCCTGCTCCAAATGCCGCACCGCCACCAAGGCCCTCGACGAAGCCGGCGTCACCTACACAGTCCGCCGCTACCTCGACGACCCACCCACGGCCGAGGAACTGACCGCCGTCCTGACCCGCCTCAACCTGGAACCCTGGGACCTCGTCCGCCACAACGAACCCGCCGCCAAACCCCTCCGCGACCTCCCTCGAGATGAGGCCCACCGCCCCGACTGGATCCAGGCCATGACCAACAACCCCATCCTCATCCAACGCCCCATCCTCACCGCCGACGACCAAACCACCGCCATCGCCCGAGACCCAGAAACCCTCGCCCGCTTCCTCCCCAACTAACCGCAGCCAATCTGCCCCGCCCTGCCCCACCAGGCCTGTGGATGGCGGCCGCCGTAGGCGGCCGAAATGCAGGACAATCCGTTGAATGCTCACCACGGCCGCCGCCTTCCGCCTCTTCGCCTGGGTCGATGAATCTGTCATCGTCGGGCCGGCCGGAGGATCCGGCACCTACACCATGGCGGCTGTGCTCGCGGATCCCGCGCAGTGCAACGAGCTCCGATCCGAGCTCCGGTCTCTCACGATCAGGCCTGGAGTGCGGCTGCATTGGGTGTCCGAGTCGCCGAAACGCCGTGACCTGATCGCTGAAGCCGTCGGGCGGATGGATATCGCCGCGATCCTGACGGTCGGTACGCCGATGGAGCGGTCGAGGCAGGAGCGCGCACGGAGGTGCTGTCTCGAGCGGCTGCTGTACGAGCTGGATCAGGTCGGTGTGTCGGAGGTCTGGCTGGAATCCAGGGCTGCGGCGCAGGACAAGCGTGATGTTCGGCTGGTCGACAGCGCGCGTCGCAAGAGATTGATCTCGCACGATGTGGTGGTGACGTTCGGGAGGCCGGCAGCGGAGCCGATGCTGTGGCTGCCGGATGCGGTCGCGGGTGCGATGTCGGCGGCGCTGTCGGGCGAGGATCGATGGCTGACTGCGATCGACGACGTGATCACGGTCCACCAGGTGGTCGTCCGCTGATCACTGGCCTGAAACGCGCGAAAGCTGGGGCCCGTCATTCCGGCGGGAATCCCAGCTTCACTTCTCACCAAGCAGCGCGAGGTGAGCTGGCAACAGTCTCTCACAGGTCGCCGGCTGATGTCTTGTACCGTCCACAAGCCGCCGAGGTCAGAGTTTTTGGAGGCGGGTTAGGGCTTCTTGGAGGATTTGGGGTTGTTTGCAGAAGGCCCAGCGGACCAGGGGGCGGCCGGGGGTGGGGTTGTCGTAGAAGACTTGGTGGGGGATGGCTACGACGCCGGTGCGTTCGGGGAGCATGCGGCAGAAGTCGATGCCGTCGGTGTGGCCGAGGGGGCGGATGTCGGTGGTGACGAAGTAGGTGCCCTGCGGGCGGTGGACGTCGAAGCCGAGCTCGGCCAGGCCGTCGCAGAGGAGGTCGCGGCGGGACTGCAGGTCGGCGCGCAGAGCGTCGTAGTAGTCGTTGCCTAGGGCAAGCGCTCCGGCGACGGCCGGCTGGAACGGGGCGCCGGAGGTGAAGGTCAGGAACTGCTTGGCGGTGGTGACTGCGGTAACCACAGAGGGGCTGCCGGTGACCCAGCCGATCTTCCAGCCGGTGACGGCGAACGTCTTGCCGGCGCTGCTGATCGACACGGTGCGTTCGGCCATTCCGTCGTACGACGCCAGCGGTGTGTGCTGCCCGCCGTCGTACACGAGGTGTTCGTAGACCTCGTCGGTGATGACGATCAGGTCGTGCTCGACAGCAACCTCGCTGACCCCGCGGAGTTCGTCGTCGGTGAGGACGGTGCCGGTCGGGTTGTGCGGGGAGTTGATCAGCAGGACCTTGGTGCGCGGGGTGACGGCGGCGCGGAGTTCGTCGAGGTCGAGGCGGTAGTCCGGGGCACGGAGGGTGACCGGGACGCGGCGGCCGCCGGCGAAGGCGATGCCGGCGGAGTAAGAGTCGTAGTACGGCTCCAGCGCGATCACCTCGTCGCCGGGCTCGACGTACGCGAGCAGGGCGGCCGCGACGGCCTCGGTCGCGCCGGTGGTGACGAGGACCTGCGTGTCGGGGTCGTACGACAGGTCGTAGAAGCGCTTCTGGTGGTCGGCGATCGCCTGGCGCAGCGCGGGCACGCCGCGGGCCGGCGGGTACTGGTTGGCGCCGGCCCGGATCGCGGTGATCGCGTCCTCGAGCAGCGAGTCGGGTCCGTCCCGGTCCGGGAACCCCTGACCGAGGTTGACCGAGTCGGTGGCCACCGCGAGGGCGGACATCTCGGCGAAGATCGTCGTCCCGAGCCCGTTCAGCCGCTGAGCGTGTTCGCGCATGCCCCGACCCTAACGCGTGCACGCGGCGGGCGCTGGTCGCGAACCCCTCCAGGGCGACACGATCAGTCCCAAGGAGAGGGCGGTGGCGGCGGTACGACGGCCGGTCGGTCCTCGCACCAGGTCGCGCCGGTCCAGCCGCCGTCGTTCCCGGCCAGCAGGCGTACGTCGAACTCCGGCGTGCCGTCGAACTGGAACGTGCCGCAGTTGTTCACGAACGGCGCACCGACGTTCCGCGCGTCGACGTTCTCGAACGTGGCCCAGCCGCCGACCCGGGCGTTGACCACGTTGGTCCCGGTGCCGTCCACCTTGATGTTGCTCACGGCAACGTTCGTGATCGCGTAGTCGTCCTTCACCGGCCAGTCGACGACGAACAGCATCGCGTTGTACGTCGAATCAAGGAACGAACTGTCGGTGATCTCGATCCGGCCGGCCATCGTCGACTGCAGTGCGTACAACCAGATCGCGCCGAGCCCGAGGTTCCAGTTCAGGTCGCGCGGGCCGCCGCGGACGGTCGTGTTGCGGGCGAACGTCAACGTGCCCTCGAACGGTGTCGAGTTGAACCGGGAGCCCGCGTGCAGCGCGCTGCCCTCGCGGATCGGGTCGGCGACCAGGTTGTCGGTGACCGCGTTGTCCTTGCCGCCGTAGATGGCGATGTTGTTCGCCAGTACCGGTGTCTGGACGGTGTTGTGGTCGTACACGTTGTCGTGGTTGACGAGGCCGTCCGGGTTCGACTCCGACCACATCGCGAGCCCGTCGTCGCCGCTGTTGCGGATGAAGTTGTTGGTCGCCCGGACGTTCGAGACGCCGAGGTGCAGGTTCATCCCGTCGGCGATCGCGTCGGTGATGATGTTGTTCCGGATCAGCAGCCCGTCCATCGGGCCGTCCAGCCAGATGCCGACCTTGGTGCGGTGCAGGTAGAGGTTCTCGATCGTCGAGCCGCCGCCGATCGCGCCGCCGATCCCGTTCACCTGGTCGGTGTCGATCCGTTCCCGTACGTCGCTCTCGATCGCGAAGTCGGCCAGGTGGACACGGGTGCTGCCGCCGTCCGCGGCGTACCGGCCGTAGAACCCGGGCGCGCTGTGCACCGACTTGTCCGGCGCTGGTTCGGGCAAGCGGCAGGACCTTGCCCTTGATGATCGTCCACCAGTTGCCGGCGCCGCGGACCGTCACCTTGTCGACCACGATGTGCCGGTTGACCTGGTAGGTGCCCGGCGGGATGAACACCGACCAGCCGATCCGTTGGGCCGCCGCGATCGCCCGCTCGATGGCCGGCGCCGCGTCGCGTCGTCCGCTGGGGTCCGCACCGAACCACTGCACCGACAAGGACTTCCGCGGCTGCTGCAGCGGCGCGCCGACCAGCTCGAAGTCGGCCACGTCCAGCACGTACCAGGCGGCGGCTGTGTTCCGCGGTACGGCGAACCGGACCCGATCGCCGGCCTGATACGTGCTGGCCGAGCAGCAGCCGCTGCTCGTCGTAGAAGTGGTTCGGCCGGAACGGCTTGGCGACCGGGTCCGGCTCGGGCTTCCACCACCCGGGGATCGGGTCGACGTTCGGGTCGTTGGAGAACGGATACATGCCGTACAGCCAGGCGTACTCCGACGTCAGCGTCATCGTCTGCTTGTGCTTGCCGTTCACGGTCACGTCGAGCGGTGCCCGGATCCCGCCGCCTGCCGGCGCGTCCGGAATGCTGTAGCGCAGGGTCAACGCGTTCGCGGGCTCGGTCAGGGTGAATTCGACGTACTGCGTCGACGTCGAGACGTACGGCGGTTCGTCCGGAAGCCTCGGCCGGGAGCGTGTAAGCCTCACGGCTCGGTCCGATCTTTTCGCCTGTGTGGTAGGCGTTTTCGGCCTCTTGCTCGACGAAGTCGACGTCCGCGCCGCGTCCTGCGACGAGGGCCGGGTCGAGTCCGGCGCGGGTGATCCGCGGGGCCGGCCGCGTGGCGGCGGCGGGGGCGGTGAGCAGTGCACCGAGCAGGGCGGTCGTCAGCACGACAGCCACAGTGCGCAGGTGTGATCGGGACATTGGCGGATCCCCTCCAGGACGGACAGCCGACGCTGAACTGGAGAGTAAGCAGATCGCACAGGCTCTGCAAGATCTCGACGAAGACCGGAAAGAATCGGTCACGGCATGATTAGTCGGTGGGGGGATCCACCTGGGGTTCGGGGCGGAGGGCGCGGAGCCAGAGTTCGGTCTGGGCGATGTGGGCGGAAGCGGCGGTGGCGGCCGCGGCCGGGTCGCGGCGGGCGATGGCGGAGAGGATCGCGCGGTGGCCGCGGTCGCTGGTCTGCTTGATCGCGTCGAACTCCGCGCCCGGCTCGAAGATCCGGTAGTGACCGCCGCGGCCGCGGATCACGCCGGTGAGCGCGGTGACGGTCGGGTTCCCGCCGGCTGTGCAGATCGCGCCGTGGAACTCGGCGTCCAGTTGCTGGATCTCGGTGGCGTCGGTGGTCGCCTCCAGCCGGTCGAGGATCTCGCCCAGCAGTTTCTCCAGGTCCGGATCCTGCCGGGCGGCGGCTCGCCGCGGTCGCGTGTGCCTCGAGCACCCGCCGTACCTCCAGCAGCTCGAGCACGCCCTCGAGCGGGATCAGCTCGACCGACAACGAGAACCGGCTGATGATCTCGGCCGGGTCGAGGGCCGAGACGTACGTGCCGGAACCGTGCCGCGACTCGATCACGCCGAGCGCCGCGAGCGACCGGGCCGCCTCGCGCAGCGAGCTGCGGGACACGCCGAGGTGGTCGCACAGCTCGGGCTCGGGCGGGAACTTCGCCCCCGGGCCGAGCTCGCCGGACGCGATCATCTGGCGCAGGCCGGCCAGCGCCTTGTCCGTGGCAGCCATTCGTACCTCCTCGTCGCGGAGCCTCACCCGAAGAATCGCTGATGACTCACCTGAAGAGTAAGTCCTCAGACCTCTTGTGGTCACATCTTCGCCGAAACCTTGTCATTCCCGCGCAACGGTCACTAGGGTGCGGGGAGCGGTCGACCAATTCATCAGATGTCCGCGCCGACGTCTGATGCCCTCCCCTGGGCCTACATCCGCTGAGGAGAAAGCGCCATGTCCCACCGACCACGCACGATGCTCGCATCTCTTGCCGCCGCGGCGACGTCCGCCGCGCTGCTGCTCTCGGCCTGCGGCCCCGGTCCGGCCGAGAAGGCCGAAGGCCAGGTCACCCTGCAGATGGTCGAGAGCCTGACCAACCCGACCCGGACCACGCTGCTGAAGAAGCTGATCGCCGACTTCGAGTCGGAGAACTCCGGCATCAAGGTCCAGCTGATCTCGCCGCCCACCAACCAGGCGGACCAGAAGATCCAGCAGATGCTGCAGTCCGGCAACGGCGTCGACGTCCTCGAGGTGCGCGACACCACCGTCGGCCCGTTCTCGACCAACAAGTGGCTCTACGACATGGCCGCCGACCTCAAGGGCTGGGACGGGCTCGCAGGCGCTGACGCCGAACGCGCTCAAGGTCGCCCAGGCAGCGGCGGCAAGTCGTACTTCGTCCCGTACGGCTTCTACGGTCTGTCGCTGTTCTACCGCACGGACCTGGTCGCAGCAGGCCGGCTTCGGCGGCCCGCCGAAGAGCTGGGAGGAGCTGGTCGAGCAGGCCGAGAAGATCCAGGACCCGGCGAAGAACCGCTACGGCTACGCGTTCCGCGGCGGCCTGAGCGGCGGCGGCAACGCGATCGCCGTCATCGAGGCCTACGTGGTCGACGACGATCGACCGCGAGAACGCGTTCAAGCTGACCAGCGGCAAGACGATCTTCGCCGCGCCCGAAGGCGTCAGGACGCCGCTCGACACGTACTTCGACCTGTTCAAGAACGCCTCGCCGCCGTCGTCGGTCGCGTGGGGCTACCCCGAGATGGTGCGAGGGCTTCACCAACGGCTCGACGGCGCTTCCTGCTGCAGGACCCCGAGGTGATCGCCGACCGTCAAGCAGTCGAAGACGATCAAGGAGGACCAGTGGGGCACCGCGCCGCTGCCGGTCGGACCGACCGGGCAAGGCGGCGCAGCCGCTGGCCACCGCGGGCTGGGGTGTCGCGCAGGGCAGTGAGCACAAGCCCGAGGCGGCGTGAAGCTGGTCAAGTTCCTGACTCCGGTGACGCCGTCGACGACGTTCGCCAAGGAGAACAGCCTGGTCCCGATCCTGAAGGCGCCGGCTGAGGACCCGTTCTACAAGGACGGCCCGTGGGCGTCCTACGTCGACGATGAACGAGCGCCCGACACCTACCTCGTGGTCGATCCAGCCGCGCGGCGTCGCCTGGTGGACCGAGTGGGGCAACAAGGCCGACGCCGACGTGCAGAAGGTGCTCATCGGCAAGGCTGACCACGGCCGAGCTGCTCAAGGGCTGGGACGAGTACTGGACCGAGAAGTGGAAGGGCTGGCGCGACGTGACCGATGCCTCGACCGGACTCAGCGGGCCGGCCGTCCGCTCGCGGCCGCCCGCCCGCGGCGGCGGGCCTCCGGCCGGCGGACGTTCACCGGGCGGACGGCGTCTCGGTCCTGCTGGCGTTCCTGCGCCCGCGCTGGTCTTCGTCGGCGTGTTCACCTACTACCCGCTGCTGAGCGGCAGCCAGATGGCGTTCCGGCAACTGGAACCTGTACGACCTGACGCGACACCTCGTGGGTCGGCCTGGACAACTTCCGCACCCTGCTGGCCGACCCGATGTTCCGCGGCACGTGCTGCAGCAACTCGCTCGTCTGGGTGGTCGGCTCGCTCGTCCCGCAGCTCCTGATCGGCTTCGCGCATGGCGCTGTGGCTGCGCCGGCGGTTCCGCTTCCGCGGGGTCTACCAGGCGCTGGTGTTCTTCCCGTGGGCGGTGTCGGGCTTCCTGATCGGCATCCTGTTCCGCTGGATGTTCAACGGCGAGTTCGGCGTGGTCAACGACCTGCTGATGAAGGTCGCGCCTGATCGACACCCCGGTGCCGTGGCTGGCCGATGCCCGCTACGCGATGATCTCGGTCATCATCGCCAACGTCTGGTACGGCGTGACGTTCTTCGCGATCATGATCCTCGCCGCGCTGCAAGTCGGTGCCGGAGGAGTTGCTCGAGGTCGGCCGCGATCGACGGCGCGGGCAAGGTCCGGACCCTGTTCAGCATCACCATCCCGTCGATCCGGACCACGCTGGCCGCTGACCGTGCTGCTCCGGGTGATCTGGATCTTCAACTCGCCCGAACTGATCTTCGGCATGACCGGCGGCGGCCCGGCGAGCGAGACGCACATCGTCACGACGTAGATGATCCAGTTGACCCAGGAGGGCGACTACGGCCGCGCCTCGGCGATGGGTGCTGATGGTCGTCGTCGTGCTGATGCTGTTCGCCGTCTTCTACCTTCTGGCGATCCGGCCGCGTGAAGGGGCTCGCATGATCCGCTCCGAAACCCTGGCCGGCCGGATCGTGAAGTTCGGCGGGCTCGGGATCTGCTGCTCGTCACGCTGTTCCCGCTGTACTGGATCCTGATCACGTCGTTCAAGGATCCGGGCACGATCTTCGCGTATCCGTTGAAGTACTGGCCGGGCACGTGGTCGCTGGAGAACTACCGCGGGCTGTTCGACCAGTCGAACTTCGCCGTCTTCCTCGGCAACAGCCTGATCGTCTCGACGGTCGCGGCCGCGCTGGCCACGGTCGATCTCGCTGCTGTCGGCGTACGTGCTGGCCCGGTTCGAGTTCGTCTCCAAGGGCGCGGTGATGGGCGCGTTCCTGGTGACGCAGATGATCCCGGCGTTCATCGCGCTCGGCTCGCTCTACATCCTGATGACGCGGCTCTACCTCGTCGACAACGCTGGGGCCTGGTCCTGGTGTACGTCGCGATGTCGCATCCCGCTCTGCACGGTGATGCTGCGCGGGTTCTTCGAGAACGTGCCCGGCCTCGCTCGAGGAGGCCGCGATGGTGGACGGCTGCTCGCGGCTGTCGGCGTTGTTCCGGGTGCTGGTGCCGGTGATGACGCCGGGGATCGCGGCGTCGTACATCTTCAACTTCGTCAACTGCTGGAACGAGCTGTTCCTGTCGGTGACGCTGCTGAACAGCGACAGCAACAAGACCATCCCGGCCGCGCTGAACGGCTTCATCAGCAGCTACAACATCGACTGGGGCTCGATGTCGGCCGCGGCGGTGCTGAGCATCGTGCCGACGATGATCCTGTTCGCCGTCGCCAGCCGCTACATCGTGGAGGGATTGACCGCCGGCGCCGTCAAGGAGTGAAGGAAGGTCGGCAGGTCCCACACCTGCCACTGCCGCACCCCGATCTCCTGGTACGGCGCTCCGGCCGCCGGTGATCCGCCGACGAGGACCGTCGCCATGCCGCGAGCCCTCGGCACCTCCAGATTGACCGGGAGGTCGTCGAACATCGCGGCGCGGCCGGGGTCGACGGTGAAGCGGGTCAGGAACGCGTCGAAGCTCTCCTCGTACGGCTTCGGGATCAGGTCCCCGGCGAGGATGTCGAAGATGCCGTCGAAACAGGCGCTCAGACCGAGCTGCCGGAGCGCCTGTTCGGCGTGGTACGCCGACCCGTTCGTGTAGACGAAGCGACGCCCCGGGAGATTGCCGAGGGCAGTGGCGAGTGCCGGGTCCGGGCTGAGCACGGAGTAGTCGATCCGCCGCTCGAAGCTCAGGAACTCGTGCGGGTCGATGTTCCGCGTCGTCATCGCACCCCGCAGCGAGGTGCCGTACTGCGCGACCAGGTCGGCCTGGATCTGCCGGGCACCGACCACATCGGTGCCGTAGAACTCGGCCACCGACGACAGGATGCCGTGCATCACCTGTTCGGCCAGCGCGGAGTCCGCCGGGTAGAGCGTGTTGTCGAGATCCAGCACCCAGGTGTCGATATCTGTCAGCACCCAACCAGAGTAGTGACAGGCAGAGTAGTGACAGACTGGGCCGTGGTACCTACGGGAGGATGGGAGAACGTGGCGACTGCGCTCATCACCGGGCCGGCGACCGGGATCGGCCGGGCGTTCGCGGACAAGCTGGCGCTGGAGGGCTACGACCTGGTGCTGGTGTCGCGGGACGAGGCCCGGCTGAAGGAGACCGCCGCCGAGCTCACTCGCCTGCACGGCGTCGCCTGTGAGGTGCTCGCGGCCGACCTGACCGACCCCGACGACCTGGCCAGGGTGGAGGAAAGGTTCCGGACCGGGCCGATCGAGGTCCTGGTGAACAACGCCGGCTTCGGGCAGAAGAAGCCGTTCTGGGCGAACCCCGTCGAGGTCGAGGAGAAGCAGCTCGACCTGCTGGTGCGCGTGGTGATGCGGCTGACGCACGCCGCCGTACTGCCGATGATCGAGCGCGGATCGGGTGCGGTGATCAACGTGTCGTCGGTCGCCGGGTTCCTGCAGCGCGGCAGTTACAGCGCGCACAAGTCCTGGGTGACGACGTTCTCCGCCGCGCTGGCGACCCAGCTGCACGCGAAGGGTGTCGCGGTGATGGCCTTGTGCCCGGGGCTCGTGCACACCGAGTTCCACGACCGGATGGGGATGGACAAGTCGGTCATCCCGTCGTTCCTGTGGCTGGACGCGGACGACCTGGTCGAGGCCGCCTGGAAGGACCTGATGCGCGGCAAGGCGATCTCGATCCCCACCGGCCGCTACAAACTCCTGACCGCCGCCGCCCGCTACATCCCCCGGAGCCTGATCGCCCGCGTCTCCACCATCGGCCTGGACGGTCGCCGCCGCGCCTGAATCCCAACCAACCCGGCGATCCGTGCGTCCAAGGGTGCACATCGAGCGAGAAGGTTGGGTGCCATGGACGGACGGGGAGTGCAGCGGGTGACCGCCGCGGCCGGGCTGGTCGCGCTGGCGTTGGGGTTGGTGGCTTGCGGCAACCAAAGTGCCGCGGGGACGCCGTCGGGGAACGCGACGACGGCCGCCCCGAGCGCGACACCCAGCATGTCTCCGAGCGCGACACCGAGCGCGACACCGACGCCGGAGCGGTCGATTCCGGTGCCGCCGAAGACGCCGTCCTTGGTGCCGACCCGGACGCCGACGCGGCCGGCGGCCGCGCGGTTGCGGACCTCGATGCTGGTCACCGGAGCCGACGTCGCCACGGCGGATCCGAACCGCGGCTGGATCGTCACCACAGGCTCCGCCGGTCCGATCTGCGGCACGTCGTCGACTCGCGGCAACGGCGTCCGCGGGATTCTGAACCGGAACTTCACCACCGAGCTGGACGCGTCCGGCGGTCAGTGGCTGACCCGGTACGACGACGCGCGCGCGGCCAAGGCGGCGTACGACAAGATCATCGCGACCATCAAGTCCTGCAAGGCGCTCGACCCCGCGCCGACCCACGCACGCAAGCTGACCGAGGACCGGACGCTGCCGCTCGGCGACGCGACCGCGATCCTGCGCTGGTACGACTACCCGCTCCCGTCCGACCCCGGCAGCGAGCCCGGCGGTTTCCCGTACGCCGTCACCCGCAAGGGCAACGTCGTCTCCGTCCTGGCCTTCCGCGAAATGGGCAAGGGCGTGGCACCGGCCAACTTCGAAGCCCTCACCCGCACCGCCGCCAAGCGACTCGGCTGAACCCCGGCTACCGGATCGGAGTGTCGGTGCCGGTGGCCAGGCGAACGGAACCGACGATCGTCGTCGGTTCCTGACTCGAGGTCATGGGGACGGCGGCCGCCGCCGGTGACGCGAGCTGTCGTGAGAACAACCAGTACCACGCGAACGCCGTACCGGCCAGGCCGAGCGTGAGCACGATGACCCAGGTGAATCCGGAGCCGAGCAACACCGTGACCGGGATGAGTGGGATACCCAACCCGAACATGGCGGTGTTCGCCATCAGGTTCACGCCGAGCGGCGCATTCAGAAGCGTGGTGAACAAGGGGTTTTCGCCATGCAGCACCTGATGCGCGGTGATGTCGAAGAACCGTTGCCACTGCTCCTGGTCCTGGCCGCCGTCGGACAGGTGGCGCCCGTTCGGATCCGCCCATAGTCCGTGCAGCAGCAGGACCGCGCCGAGGAGGTAGCCGACGGCAACCAACGCGGTCGTGGACCTGGTGCGTGCCGAGACGGCGCTGATGGTCATGAAACCAACTCGGGCTGGATGAGCTGCCGCAGTGGTGGCAACCCGTGGTGGTACCGCCGGATCCGGCCGAGTTCCACCAGCCCGGCGAGGTAGCCGGTGGCCCGCAGCTTGGACCCTTCCTGGGAAGACCAGCGAACCCCGACCTCGGCGACCGACAGTCCGAGCCGGTGGAACAGATGCAGGACTTCGGCGTCCGAGCACCACCCGTCCACCCGGGCGAGCTGGAACACGAGTCGTCCGCGCCGGCCGTCGTACAACTTGAAGCCGCACTGCGTGTCCTGGATGCCTGGGACGGCGAACACCTGGATCAACCCGTTGCCGATCCGCCCGCACCACTCACGCAGCCGCGACTGCCGCACCTCGAGTCGCGAGTCCGGCAAGGCCCGGGATCCGATCGCGGCGCTGGCGCCCTGGTCGAGCGCTGCGTGCAGCAGGTCGAGTTTGTCGATCGGTGTCGCGTTGTCGGCGTCGCACATCAGGACGCGCTCGCCGCGCGACGCCAGGACGCCGATCCGCACCGCATGCCCTTTGCCGCGGTTGACCGGCCACCGGATCAGCCGGACGCGATCGTCGCCGAAGGCCCGCACCGCCCGGGCCGTCGCGTCGGACGACCCGTCGTCGACGACCAGGATCTCGTCAGGCCCGCCGTTGTGGGAGCTGAGTCACAGCTTCTCGGCGACCTCGGTGAGTACGGCGAGGGTTGCGGTGATGAGGGGGTGATCGGCTCGGCTCTGGCGGACGGCGGCGTACACGCGCCGGGTGGGGACGGGGTCTGTCAGCGGACGGGTTACCGCGAGCGCCGGTACGGCGAGGCGCGGCACCAGGGACACGCCACCGCCGGCCGCGACCAGGGCGGCGACGGCGCGGAAGTCGTCGGACTGATGGACGACCCGGGGCTGGAAACCGGCTTGTTCGCAGGCCAGCAGGACGACGTCGCGGATCGGGTTGCCGGGTGACGGCATCACCCAGTCGTCGGCGGCGAGCATCGGCAGCTCGATCGTGTCGGCCGAGGCGGCCGGGTGCGACGGCGGGAGGACGGCGACGAACGGCTCGGCGTACAAGGGGATCCGGGCCAGGCGCCGATCGTCGGGGCGAGGCGAACCGCGGTGCTCGACGGCGATGGCGACGTCCGCGTCACCGTCGAGCAGTTGCGTGATGCCTTGGTGGCCCTCGGCATCACGGATGACGAGGCTGAGGCCGGGGCTGGTTTCGCGGAGGCGGGCGAGGGTGGGAGCGACCAGCAGACTGATCGCCGTGGCGAAGGCGGTGACGCGGACCTCGCCGGTCGCGCCGTTCGCGTGCAGCCGCATGGCGTCCTCGGCGCGCTCGACCTCGGCGAGGATGGTGTCGGTGTGAGCGAGGAGCAGGCGGCCGGCCGAGGTGATGGCGACCCGGCGGCCGCGGCGTTCGAGCAGTTCCTGGCCGACCTCGGACTCCAGGGCCGCCAGTTGCTGCGAGACCGCCGAGGGCGTCAGGTGCAGCACCTCGGCGGCCGCGGTCACGGTGCCGTGATCAGCAAGCGCGCGCAGCACCCGCAGTCGTCGTACCTCGATCACGGACCTCAGCTTCGCACAGCTCGTGACCGGCATCGGCCACCAGCATCAGCGTGGGACGCGCCACCACCGGCGCCACCACCGGCGCCACCGCCGGCTCCGGCTGCGGCGACGGCTGTGGCGACGCAGCCCGGCTCTGCAGCATGCGTCGGACCGCTCGGATCGGGTGGCGGCGAGGCCGCGCCGGTCTGTGCGGGATCATCGGTGCGTTCGGGTGGGCTGAGTGGGTCTGCTCGTGGATCGACTTGATCATCGAGAACGGGATGTAGTTCACGGGGGTTCCTTTCGTCCCTTCGACGGTAAGAACCAAACCCTTCATGCGTCCAATGAAATTATTTCGCAGAGTTGATGTCTCTGGTGCATGATCGTGGTCATGGAACTGCGTCAACTCCGATCGTTCGTGGTCGTTGCCGAGGAGATGCACGTCGGCCGGGCCGCGACCCGGCTGCACCTGACCCAGCCGTCGCTGAGCCGGCAGATCGCGTCCCTCGAGCGCGATCTCGGCGTCGAGTTGTTCGCCCGGGTTCGGCGCCGCTTCGTGATGACCGCGGCCGGCGAGACCTTCCTGGCCGAGGCGCAGGACCTGTTGCGGCGGTCCGACGAGGCGGTCCGCGCGGCGCAGCGGACCCAGCGCGGTGAGCTCGGGACGCTGCGGCTGCGCTTCGTCCAGTCGGCGACGTTCGAGGTGCTGCCGCGGTTGCTGGGTCCCTTCCGGCAGGCGTACCCGGAGGTGGTGCTCGATCTGGAGAGCGTGCCGACCATCCGGCAGACAGAGGCGTTGCGCGACGGCCGGATCGACGTCGGCCTGATCCGCCCGACGACCCCGGAGGGCGCGCGGACCACGGCGGGCCGCACGAAGGGGCTGCTGACGAGGGTCGTGTCGAACGATCCGCTCGTGGCGGTCCTCCCGGCGCGGCATCGGCTGGTACGGCGGAAGCGGATCCGGCTCGAGGAGCTCGCCGAGGACCCGTTCGTCTTCTACGCGCGGCCGAGTGGGCCGGCCGTCCACGACACGATCGTCGGCTACTGCCGCGCGGCCGGGTTCACGCCGCGGATCGAGCAGGAGGCTGCCGACGTCCAGACGATCGTGTCGCTGGTGGCGGCCGGACTCGGCGTCTCGCTGCTCATCGGCCCGACCCCGCCGTCGAACCCGGAGGCGGTCGTCTACCGCGAGTTGTCCGACGACCTACCACCGTGGCAACTCTCCGTAGCCTGGTCGCCGGACAACCGTTCGCCCGTCCTCACCCGTTTCCTCGAGCTGGTCTGACGCGGCCCTCAGCCGAAGACGTCCGGGTCGCCGCCGGTGCGGACGCCGGTCTCGAGGTCGGCGATGGCGGCCATGTCGTCGTTGTCGAGCTGGAAGTCGAAGACGGCGAAGTTCTCCTGGATCCGGCTCGGTGTCTTCGACTTCGGGATCACCACGTTGCCGAGCTGCAGGTGCCAGCGGATGACCACCTGCGCGGGCGTCTTGCGGTGCTTGTCGGCGAGCGTCTTCAGCGCGGGCTGACCGAGCAGCTCGCCCTGCGCCAGCGGGCTCCACGCCTGGGTGATGATGTCGTTCTCCGCGTTGAACGCGCGCAGCTCGTCCTGCGGCAGCGCCGGGTGCAACTCGATCTGGTTCACCGCCGGCCGGATCGTGGTCTCGTCGAACAGCCGCCGCAGCGCGGGCTCGTGGAAGTTCGACACCCCGATCGCGCGGATCCGCTTGTCGGCGTACAGCTGCTCGAACGCCTTCCAGGTCTCGACGTATTTGTCCCGCTGCAGCGACTGCCAGTGGATCAGGTACAGGTCGAGGTACTCGAGGCCGAGCTGCTCCATGCTCTTGTCGAACGCCGCCAGGGTGGTGTCGTAGCCCTGGTCGCTGTTCCACAGCTTCGTGGTGATGAAGAGGTCGTCGCGGGGGAGGCCGGCCGCGGCGATCGCCCGCCCGACGCCGGCCTCGTTGCCGTAGGCGGCCGCGGTGTCGATGTGCCGGTAACCGGCCTCGAACGCGGTCGTCACGACGTCGGTGACGATGTCGTCCTCGATCTGCCAGACCCCCAGGCCCAGCTGCGGGATCTCGACACCGTTGTCCAGAGTGATGGTGGGGACTGTGCTCATTCGTCTATTCCACCGGGCCGAAGGGTTCCGGCCCAGTCATCCGACGTGTGACAACAACCTCATCAACTGGCCGTAACCACCTCGTAGGTCTTCGCATCCGGCTCCAGGAACCGCAGCAGCCCGGCTCCCTCACGCTCCAGTTCGGTCCCGGTCTTCTTCGTCGTCCGCCCGAACGGGGTCAGCGTGAGGGTCGCCACACCACGCTTCTTCGCCGCCACCCACAGGCCCGCGACCAGGCCGTCGACGGTGTACGTCGCCTTGACCCGAAGGTTCTTCGTGAACACGGCCGGCTTGTGCTCGTCGGCGATGATCCGCTCGCGTTTGGCGTGGGCGAGGAGCAGATTGTCGAACTCGGGTAGGAACCTGACCGGCGCCGGGGTGTCCGGATCCGGCCGGGGCGCGTCCGGTACGTCGTACAGCGTCTTGCCGGCCTCGTCGGTGAACTGCTCGAGCTCGAGCCCGTCGAACACCGGCTTCGCCTTCGGCAGCCCGGACCAGGTCTGGAAGTCGGCCGGGGTCGCCGGACCGAACGCCTCCAGATACCGGACGACGAGCTCCTCGGGCACCGCCTTCGGGTGGAGCTTGCCGTTCAGCCACGCCTCGGCCGGGGTGAACCGTGCGTTCGCCGGCCAGCCCCAGCGGGTGCCGGTCGGGTACATCACCAGCGGCACCATCATCCGGGTGCAGAACCCGAGCGCCCGCTCGTTCACCGCCGGGAACTCCTGCTGCAACGCGTCCCGCACCTCGGTGAACGTCAACGGCTCCTTGGCCAGCAGCTTCTGCGCGGCCTTGAGCACCTTCTCCGGCTCGAGCCCCTCACCCCGCTCCTTGAGCATCCGCAACCCCGCCTCGAGCACCGGCGCCAAGGTCGTCCGGAACCGCAGATAATCCGCCGCGGTGACCAGATGCAACGTCCCCCTGAACAAGGTTGCCCGCGCCACCTCGCGGTCCTCGATCGCCTGGTCGAGCTGCGTCTCCTCGAACCCGGCGAGGCGCGACCACAACCCGACGTACGGGTGCTTCGGCTCCTGCCCCTGCATCCCCACCAACCGCCCGACGGCGTCCGCCGCCGGCACATCCGCCCGCTCGACCAGCAACTGCCTCGCGAGCGTTGCCCGATTCACCGCCCGCCCAGTCAGAAGCACCATGCACGCATCCTGCCCGGCGGCACCGACAAAGTCAGCTGTAGTCCTTCTCGTCGTACTTCGGCAGTCCGAGCAGGCGACGGATCTCGGTGGACGGTGCCTTCCCGCCGGCGGCCGAGGCGAGCCGCAGGTGGCCGGCCATCTCCGAGAGGCTGTCAGCCGAGGCAACCCGCAACCAGTGCGGCCGGGCGGCCGCATCGGCCCGGGCCAGCGCCTTGATCTGCTTCGCCACCTTGGTCGGCCATGCGATCGCAAGTAGCTGCCGCGACTCAGCCAGATTCGCCGCGGCCACCGCTCGAGCGCGCGCCCGCAGCGTCGCCACCGACGAGCCGTTGTTGGCCGCCGTCTCGAATCGCTCCAGCGCGACGTTGTACGGCCGAGTCACCTCCAGGTACCGCTTCCCCGCCGCGGCCACACTCAATTGCACCGGCTTGGGCGTCACGAGCGGAACACTCCGTACTGGTGCGGGCGTGCTGCTCGGCGACGGTGCCGCGCTCGAGTTCGCAACATCAACCGGCTGGTCTTCACCCCCGGCGCACCCGACCACACCCAACACTCCGACGACACCAACGACTGCCAGAACTCGACGCACGATGCTCCCTCACCCAGACCGAACCGGCTCACCCTAGCCCGGGCGTGACTGGCTGGTCGGCGGCACCCATGGCTGTGAATCCGTCGATTGTCCGAATATCGCCCTACGCGGATGAGTCCGAACCCGTACAGACCGTGCAACCTTCCTCGTGACAGGACACCAGAACGAGGAGGGACGAAATGGCCGTTGACACCTTCATCGTCTACGTCGGGGTCTACGACGAACTCGCCGACGCCGAGGCGGATTACCAACTGGTCAAGGACCTGCACACCGAAGCCGAACTGATCGACGCGTACGACGCCGCCATCGTCGAGCGCCGCGAGGACGGGAAGGTCAAGATCGCCAAGAAGCATGAGACGCCGACCCGGGCTGGAGGGGTGCTCGGTGGCGGTGTGGGGCTGGCCACCGGCCTGGTCGTTGCGCTGTTCCCGTTCGCCGCGATCGGCGGCGGGCTGCTCGCGGCCACGACTGCCGGCGGAGCCGCCCTGGGCGCTGTGGCGGGACATGCGGCGGCGGGCATGAGCCGCAGCGACCTCAAGGAGCTCGGCGAGCAGTTGGACGCCGGCCAAGCCGGTCTGGTGGTCGTCGCCGTGGCGGACATGGGCGCCAAGGTCGAGCGGGCGATGCAGCGGGCGAAGAAGACCGAGGCGAAGGAGCTCAAGGCCGACACCGCCGAGATCGAACGCGATGCTCGCGCCGCGAGCGGCGACGCCGGCTAGCGGAACGCGGACGGGTGGGTGAGAGCGAAAGGGGTGCGTGGGTGACCAGGGGAGCCGGGGCCGGCAGCGCCGTCTCGGTGCCGTCGATGGTGCGAGCCGTTGGTCTGGTCGTGGCGGCCCTGCTGCTCGGCTCCTGCGGAGGGACCGACTCCGCCGACCTGCCGTCTCCGACGTCGACGCGCTCGATTCCGTCCCCGACGGCAACGCTTCCGGATCCCACTCGTTCGCCTGACCGCGAGGACACCGCGGCGACATCGGAGCCAACCCGCACGACCCGGTCACCGGGCCGCAGCGAGGACCCGTCGCCGACCGAGACCGAGGCGGAACCAGGTCCCACCAGATCATCGGAGGCCCCGGAGCCGAGCCCCACTCGATCAGTACCTGTGGCGGCCCCGTCGCCAACCCAGCCGGCACCGGAACCGACCATCACCGAGACACGGATACGCACGGAAACCATCTCCCCGACCGAAGAGGAGTCCACAGCGGCCCCGTCACCGACGACTTCCCCGTCGGTACAGCCCACGTCGGCCGAGTCGGACAGTGCGCCTACCTGGTTGTGGTGGCTGCTGGGCGCCGTAGTTCTCGCGCTCGCCGTAGGTATCCCGCTGCTGATCAGGGCGAGGCGCCGCGCGGAATGGCGGACTGACCTCGCCTCCGCCGAGGACGAGGTGGCGTGGTTCGCCCGCGTGCTCATCCCGGAGCTGCGCGGGCAGAGTTCGCTCGCGGAAGCGTCGGGCGGCTGGAACGTCGCCGAGAGCCGCGTCGCCGCGGTGGAAGACCGGCTGACCGCCCTCGAGCCGTTGGCACCGGATGAAGCCGCGCAACTCCGGGCGGTCGACCTGCGAGACGCCGTACGGGCGGCACGGGGTCAGATCAGGGACCTGCTGGAATCCGGCCGGCCGGAGACGATGTCCCAGGGCTTCGACGTGGTTGCCGCCCAGCTCGAGCAGGTCCTCGGCGCATCGACGCCAACATCTGTGACCGCTACCCGGCAAGTGCGGCGCGGGCCTCGATGAAGGCGGCGATGGCGCGTTCCACGTCGTCGGTGGAGTGGGCGGCGGAGAGCTGGACCCGGATCCGGGCCTTGTTGTGGGGGACCACCGGGTAGGAGAAGCCGATCACGTAGACGCCGAGGTCCAGAAGTTTGTCGGCGAGGCGGCCGGCTTCGGCGGCGTCGCCGATCATGACCGGGGAGATCGGGTGGTCGCCGGGGAGGACGTCGAAGCCGGCTTCGGTCATCTTGGTGCGGAAGAGGGTGGTGTTGGCCTTGAGCTTGTCGCGGAGCGCGGTGGAGCCGGCGATGAGTTCGAGGGCCTTCAGGGACGCCGCGGTGACGGACGGGGCGAGCGAGTTGGAGAAGAGGTAGGGGCGGGAGCGCTGCCGCAGCAACTCGACGATCTCGCGGCGGCCGGAGACGTAGCCGCCGGAGGCGCCGCCGAGGGCCTTGCCGAGGGTGCCGGTGAGGACGTCGACGCGGTCCTTGACGCCGAACAGGGACGGGGTGCCGGCGCCGTCGGGGCCGACGAAGCCGACCGCGTGCGAGTCGTCGACCATGACGAGAGCGTCGTACCGGTCGGCCAGGTCGCAGATCTCGTCGAGGGGGGCGACGTACCCGTCCATCGAGAAGACGCCGTCGGTGGCGATCAGCCGGTAGCGGGCGTCGGCGGCGTCCTTCAGCTGGGCCTCGAGGTCGGCCATGTCGCGGTTCTTGTAGCGGTAGCGCTTGGCCTTCGACAGCCGGACGCCGTCGATGATGCTGGCGTGGTTGAGCTCGTCGGAGATGATCGCGTCCTCCGCGCCGAGCAGCGTCTCGAAGAGGCCGCCGTTCGCGTCGAAGCAGGAGCTGTAGAGGATGGTGTCCTCGGTGCCGAGGAAGTTGCTCAGCGCACCTTCCAGGTCCTTGTGGATCTGCTGGGTGCCGCAGATGAAGCGCACCGACGCCATCCCGAAGCCCCACTGGTCCAGGGCGGCACGGGCGGCCGCGATCACCTCGGGGTGGTCGGCCAGGCCGAGATAGTTGTTGGCACAGAAGTTCAGCACCTCCTTGCCGGAGGCAACGGAGATCAGGGACTGCTGCGGTGAGGTGATCACCCGCTCGGACTTGTACAGCCCGGCGTCCCGGATCTCGCCGATGGTCGTCGTCAGGTCGTCCCGCATCCGCCCGAACATCAGTGCTTCTCCTCCAGAGATTCAGCCGTCCAGTCCATGATCACCTTGCCGCACTGCCCCTGCCGGGCGACGTCGAAGGCCCGCTCGAAGTCGCCGTACCCGAACCGGTGGGTGATCACCGGGGTCAGGTCCAGGCCGCGTTCCAGCATCACCGACATCGAGTACCAGGTCTCGAACATCTCCCGGCCGTAGATGCCCTTGATCGTCAGCATGTTGAGCACCACCGTGCTCCAGTCGATCGCGATCTCGTCCGACGGCAGCCCGAGCATCGCGATCCGGCCGCCGTGGGTCATGTTCGCGAGCATGTCCCGCAGCGCGGCCGGCTGCCCGGACATCTCCATCCCGACGTCGAACCCCTCCCGCATGCCCAGGCTCTGCTGTGCGTCCGCGATCGACTCGTCGCCGACGTTCACCGCGCGGGTGACGCCGATCTTGCGGGCCAGGTCCAGCCGGTACTCCGACAGATCGGTGATCACCACGTTGCGCGCACCGGCGTGCAGGGCGACCGCCGCGGCCATCACACCGATCGGCCCGGCGCCGGTGATCAGCACGTCCTCGCCGACCAGCGGGAACGACAAGGCGGTGTGTACGGCGTTGCCGAACGGATCGAAGATCGCGGCGACATCCAGGTCGACCTGGTCCTTGTGCACCCACGCGTTGCTCGAAGGCAGGGCGACGTACTCGGCGAAAGCGCCCGGCACGTGGACTCCGAGGCCGCGGGTCTTGATGCAGAGGTGGCGGCGGCCGGCCCGGCAGTTGCGGCAGCGGCCGCAGGTCAGGTGGCCCTCACCGCTGACCAGGTCACCGACAGCGACGTCACGGACGCCGACGCCGATCTCGACCACCTCACCGCAGAACTCGTGCCCGGTCACCATCGGCACCGGCACGTTCTTCTGCGCCCAGTGGTCCCAGCTCTGGATGTGCAGGTCGGTCCCGCACAACCCGGTGCGGAGAACCTTGATCAGCACCTCGTCGGCCTCGATCTTCGGCTCCGGGACGTCCTGCAACCACAGACCGGGCTTCGCCTCAGCCTTCACCAGTGCCTTCACGGCACACCTCCACCTTCGACGATCGTCCACATCGTCGTCCCGGGCAACCACCGGCGTCCATCGACACGTCGTACACAGCCTTTGCAGTTCATCTGCATACGAGCGTGAACTGGGCGGTGATCTAGGCTTGTCCGCCATGAGCTTCGATCGGGACGGTCTGCTGGAGCAGGTGAAGTCCAAGGCCATCGTGCACGGCCGGGTGACGCTGGCGTCGGGGAAGGAAGCCGACTACTACGTCGACCTGCGCCGGATCACGCTGGACGCGGCCGCGGCCCCGCTGATCGGCCCCGCGATGCTCGAGCTGACCAAGGATCTCGAGTACGACGCCGTCGGCGGACTGACGCTGGGCGCGGACCCGGTGGCGATGTCGATGCTGCACGCGGCCGCACAGCAGGGCCGGACGCTCGACGCGTTCGTCGTCCGCAAGGCCGAGAAGACGCACGGTCTGCAGCGGCGGATCGAGGGCCCGGACGTGAAGGGCCGCCGGGTGCTCGCGGTCGAGGACACCTCCACCACCGGCGGCTCGGTGCTGACCGCGGTCGAGGCGCTGCGGGAGGCCGGGGCCGAGGTGGTCGCGGTCGCGGTGATCGTGGACCGCTCCACCGGGGCGCAGGAGAAGGTCGAGTCGGAAGGGCTGGAGTACCGGTCCGTGTTCGGACTCGAGGACCTGGGTCTCGGCTGATGGATGTCAGCCCGGTCCTGCTGATCCTGATCGCGCTGGTGGTCGCCGGCGGGATCTTCTACTTCAACTATCTGGCGGCGAAGAAGCGCCGCCAGTTGTTCGCCGGGTTCGCCGCGCAGCAGGGCTGGCAGTACCAGCCGCACAACAACGCGCTGGCCGGTCAGTGGGCGGGTACGCCGTTCCGGACCGGTGACAACTGGCGGGTGAAGAACGTGCTGACCGGTGCGTTCAACGGCCACCAGATGGTTGCCTTCGACTACAGCTACCAGACGCACTCGACCGACTCGAAGGGCCGTCGGACCACGACCACGCACAAGTTCGGCGTCGTCGTACTGCAACTGCCTGGTGCGCTGCCGCACCTGGAGGTCACCCACGAGGGGATCTTCGGCGGGGCGGTCGCGAACGCGTTCGGGTTCCGCGACATCCAGTTCGAGAGCGACCAGTTCAACCGGGCGTTCCGGGTGAAGGCGGACGACGAGCGGTTCGGGCACGCGGTGGTGACGCCGCGGATGATGGAGCTGTTGCTGGCCCGCGGCGAGATCGGCTGGCGGGTCGAGGGCAACTCGCTGGTCGGCTGGGACAAGGGCGCCCACGACCCGACCGAGGTGATGAACCGCCTGTCCCTGCTGCAGCAGGTGGTCGGGCAGGTCCCGCCGTACGTCTGGCGCGACTACGCCGGCGTCGACCCCCGCGTGCACCCGCCTCAGACCTACTAGAACCCGAGCACCCGTAGAGTCGCAGTCAGCATTATCGACACTCGGGAGCAGGGAATGCTGACCTTCGTCATCATCTTGGTCGTCGCGGTCGTGGTGATTCTGGGAATCGCGCTGATCGTCTCGTACAACCGGTTCGTCAAGCAGCGGAACCTGATCCAGGAGTCCTGGCGCCAGATCGACGTCGAACTACACCGTCGCTACGACCTGATCCCGAACCTGGTCGAGACCGTCCGGGCGTACGCCGCGCACGAGCGGCACGTGTTCGAGGAGGTCGCCCGGCTGCGGACCCAGGCGGTCAACGTGCAGGGCGCCCCGCCGGAGCAGCGGGCGGCAGCGGAGAGCGAGCTGTCCGGTGCGCTGCGTCAGATGATGATCTCGGTCGAGGCGTACCCGCAGCTGCAGTCGAACCAGAACTTCCTCAACCTGCAGCGCGAGCTGACCGACACCGAGGACCGGATCGCGGCCGGCCGGCGGTTCTTCAACGCCAACGTGGGCGACTACAACACCCGGGTCGAGGCGTTCCCGTCGAACCTGATCGCGAACGGCTTCAAGTTCGAGAAGGCCGGCTACTTCGAGGTCAACGACGAGCAGGTCCGCGCGGTCCCGCAGGTCTCGTTCGGCACCATCGGCTCGGTGGCCGGTGAGCAGGCGCCGCCGCAGATGCAGGCCGGGCCGCAGTCGTCGGGGCAGATCCACCCGCAGATTCCGGGTGACCAGGGCAACTATCAGGGGCAGCCGCAGCAGTTCCCGGGCTATCAGAACCAGCCGGGTCAGTATCAGGGGCAGCCACCGGTGGGCGGCCCGCCTGCGAGTTCCCCCAGCCCGCAGGACGGACAGCCGCCGTTCACCGGTGGCCAGTAGGGCACCGGATCCCCGTGGCCCAGGGCCCCCGACCGCGGACTCCACACCAGTGCCAGGCCCGGGAGCGACGGCGGTCAGTCGCCACACCCGGACCTGCCCTCCCCCCGGTACCTGTGTCAACAGTGCCGCACTGAGATACATCCGGCGTACATCGGGCTTCCGGGTGAGTACAGAGGGATGCCACGATAGGTCGGTTCAAGAGTGGAGGGCAGGCGAGTGGACAGTCTGAGGTACGCGATCCTCGGACCGCTGCGCCTTGTTCACGTCCAGGGCCAGCCGCTCCGGGCCGCGAAGCCGCGTCAGCTGCTGGCGACGCTGCTGCTGCACCCTAACCGGTTCGTCTCGACCGATCTGATCGCCGACGCCCTCTGGGAGAGCAGTCCGCCCCGCTCCGCGACGGCGAACATCCGCACCTACGTCCGGGCCCTCCGCGGCGTCCTGCAGGAGGCCGGCCTGCCCGCACCGATCGACACGTCGGCCGCCGGCTACAGCATCGAGGTCGGTGTCGACGAGCTCGATGCCAGCCTGTTCGAGTCGCTGCTTGCCGAGGGCGGTCACCTCCGCGACGCCGGTGACGGCCGCCAGGCGATGCAGGTGCTGTCCCGGGCCTATTCGCTCTGGCGTGGCCGCCCGCTGGAGGACCTGTCGGTCCCGGCCGCGTGGGAGGGCTCGCTGGCCCGTCTGGAAGCGCAGCACCGCGGCCTGGTCGACGTACTCCTCGACCTGCGGCTGGAGCACGGCGACGCGAGCGGTGCGGCGGTCCTGCTCAGTGCGCGCCTCACTGAGGACCCGTACGACGAGCAACTCTGGCGGCGACTCGTCGACGCTCTCCTGGCTGCCGGACGGGTCGGTGAGGCCCGAGCCGCCTACGCCAAGGCAGTGCAGACCCTCGCCGACGAGCTGGACATCAAGCCCGGCCCCGAGCTCGAAGCGGCCGGTGCGCGGGCCGAGAACGGCCGCTCGGCCAACTGGCCGAACCCAGGGATCCCAGCCGCGCGTACGACGGAACGCCGAGGGCCGGACGTCGTACCGCCGGGCCCGATGGCGGCGCCGGAGCTGACGGATCCGCTGCGGCCGCCGAGCCAGCTGCCGCTGGACCTGGCCGACTTCAGCGGCCGGCAGGACCACCTGGACCAGTTGCGTGACCTGGTCTGTGGACGTGATCCGGTCCGTCCGCCCATCGCGGTCATCTCGGGCGCGCCGGGCACCGGGAAGACGTCGGTCGCGGTCCGGCTGGGGCATCTGGTCCGGGAGTCGTTCCCGGACGGGCAGATCTATCTGGACATGCACGGCGCGACGCAGCCGCGGGATCCGGCCGCGGCCCTCACCGACCTGCTGCTCAGCCTCAACTTGCCCGACTACGCGATCCCCACCGACCCCGAGCGGCGGTCGGCGATGCTGCGGTCCGAGCTGGCCAGCCGCCGGGTGCTGATCCTCCTCGACGACGTGGCCACGGCGAGCCAGGTGACGCCGCTGATGCCGGGGACGGGTGCGTCCGCAGTTGTCGTGACGAGCCGCAACCGGCTGATGGACCTGGCCGGTGCGGACAGCCTGGCGCTGGACACCTTCGGCGATACCGAGGCAGCCGCGCTGCTCGAGCAGGTAGCGGGCGTCGACCCCGCCTCGCCCGAGGCACAGGAGATCCTGGTCGCCTGTGGAAACCTGCCGCTGGCGATCAGGATCGTCGGCAGCCGGCTGGCGCAGCGGCCGGACCTGAGCCCGCGCGAGCTGGCCCGGCGGTTGCGTGACGAGACCTCGCGGCTCGACGAGCTGAGCATCGGCGAGCTCGCCGTACGCACGAGTGCGGATCTGAGCTACGACGCGCTCAGCCCGGAGGAGGCCCGGCTCTACCGGTTGATCGGCCACTTCGCGGTCGGGGTGTTCTCGGCCCGTGCGATCGAGGCGGTCGCGTCGCCGGCCGCCGTACGACGCAGTCTGGACAGCCTGATCGAGGCCAACCTGGTCCGGATCAGCTCGGTCGACCACCGCGGTACGGCGCGCTACCGGGTCCACGACCTGCTGCGGCTGCACGCGCTCGGGGTCGGTGACGAGGAGCAGAAGGCGCAGGCGGTCCGGGACGTGACCACCGTGCTGGACGCGATCCTGAACAAGATGCGCCGGGCCAACGCCGCGCTCGCCTTCGAGTACTTCGGCGTCCTGGAGCACACCGGGCCGTTGACCGCGCCGGATCCGTCGCCGTTCACCGAGACCGATGCGATCGCGTGGTTCGACAGTGAGCGCAGTACGTTCGTGCCGGCGATCCGGGCCGCGGCACAGAACGGGTTGCACGATCAGGCCTGGCGGATCGCCTCCGCGTGGGCGCCGTACCTGGATATGCGGGCCGGCTTCGACGACTGGAACAGCTCGCACCAGCAGGGACTGCTCAGCGCGATGGCCTGCGGGGACCGCCGCGGCGAGGCGATCATGCACCGGAACCTCGGCCAGCTCGCGCTGTACCAGGACGACTGGGACACGGCCCGGCGGCACCTGGACGCGGCGGCGCAGCTGTCGGCCGAGGTCGGGGACCGGCTCGGGCAGGGCATCGCCGCGGTCGGGCTCGGCACCTGGCTGCGCGAGCGCGGCCAGCGCGACGAAGCGCTGAAGCAGTACGAGAAAGCAGTCGAGGCCTTCGTCGAGGTCGGCAACGCGAACGCCGAGGCGCTGGCCCGGACCGCGATCGCGAACATCTGGCTGGCCCGCGACGACACGGCGACCGCCGGGCGCTATCTGGCCGAGGCTTTCCTGATCGCCGTACGGCGGGTCGACGACAGTCACCGCGAGGCCAAGGTACGGCGGCGGATCGCAGCGCTGCGATCCCGCCAAGGACGGTACGACCAAGCCGTCCGGCAGCTGCGGACGGCACTGGCGATCTTCAACGGCATGGGTGACGACCACTGCGCGGCGTACACGCGGGCCGACCTCGGGCAGACGCTGATGGAGCGCGGCGAGGTGGCGTCCGCACGGAAGATGCTGCTCGACTCGATCGACATCGGTCACCGGCTGGGCGACCGGAGCGTGGAGGGTCAGGCCGCACAGCACCTCGGACAGCTGTACCTGTCCACCGGGAATCTCGACTCGGCCCGCCGTACTCTCGACCGCGCCGCGCGGGTCTGGCAGCAGGCCGGGAACGACGTCCGCGCCGCCGAGTGCCGCCGCGAACTCGCCACCTTCGACACCACCACCGTCGCGGGCTGATCCGCTTCTCGTTCCGAATGTACGGCGGGTGTATTCCGGTCGGACAGAATCTGTCCTGCCACGGCAACAGGCCTGGCGGTTTCGGGGGCCGGCAGTTTCGGGGGACGGGGGGACAGACTGCTATGGCCTGGGGGGAGGTTGTTGTGGAGCGCCGGATCGCGGCGCGGGTGGCGAACCCGCGAGACACCGAGGCGGCGCTGAACTGGCAGCTGGAACGGGTGGGGTCGGCGGCTTGGCAGGAATGGCCGTTGAAGTTCCAGCGGATGGCCTTCGGCTATGCCCAGGACAGCGGCTGGCACGATGCGGCGGATGCGGTGCGTTGGCTCGATCATCACGTCCTGCTCCAGGAGGGGGCGGCGCCACGGGGGGCGCTGGTCTGGTACCAGGCGGCAGACCGGATCCGGGTGGCCTGTTCACTCGGTTCCGGTCAGGTGGTCGGGCCGCTGCTGAGCGGCCCGGTGGAAGTGGCCGCGCTCGCCGATCTCAGCACCGACTGGGTCTGGTCCGAGCCGCATTTCCCCTTCGGTCAGTAGACCGACCCGATAATTTTGGCCGGGTGGACGAGCCCCCGGACCTCTACTCGACCGACCAGCCGGTCCCCGATGTCGTCCTGGACGGCGACTGGGAGCTGGTCCGCTGTTCGCGGGGCCGTGTCGTCACCAGCCCGTCGGTCGACAAGAGTCTGGACCGGCCCGTCGTCCTCGACTCGCGTCAGTACTCGCTTCCGCCCGACCTGGCGGCGATCAAGCCGGCCGTCATCGCGCTGTCCCAACGGTCGGGTACGGCGCCGCCGTTCGACGGACTGAACATCGCGCTCTGCGAGGACCCCGATCTGTCCGGCAGGCCGATCCACCTCCGGCGGGTCCGGTACTTCGACATGATGGCCTCGAACTACATGGCCGGTCAGCTTTGGCTGAGCCGGGCAGAGGGCCGGGTCGTGGCGGACATCAACCGGCAGCTGATCACCGACGACGGACGGCTGATCCCGCTGGGCGCCACCGGTCTCGGCAACCAGGTCGGCGTCTCCGCGGTCGCGCTGACCACCGACGGCTGGATGGTGCTGGTTCACCAGAGCCTGACGTCGCGGTCGTCCGCGGGGCTGGTGGCGCCGAGCGGCTCCGGAAGTCTCGAGCCGCGCGACGTCGAGGGTCGCGACCGGCTCACTGACGCCGTGGCGGCCGGGATGGAGCGCGAGTTGCGGGAGGAGCTCGGCCTGGTCAGTGCGGCCATGCGGGCGGTCTGCCTCGAGACGACCGTGCTCGGGTACGGGCGCTGGCTGGACAGGGGCGCCAAGCCCGAGTTCTACGGGTTCACCCGGATCCACGCCGCGATGCGGGATCTCGACGTACGGATCGACGCGTCCGAGCGGGAGTTCATCGCCGACCACGTGCGGATCCGGCCGGACGACGTACGGCGGCTACTGACCGGGGAGCCGTTCGAGGCGCTCGGTCAGGGGGTGCCGTCGGTTCCGCTCGAGCTGTGTCTGGCCCGGCTTCGCGAGGTTCAGTCGTTCAGGTGATTCGTCGTGGCCGCGTGCTTCGGAGCGTCGTCGGCCGGGGCGTCGTCGGCCGGGGCGAGCAGGGCCGCGGCACGGGCGCGGCGCTTGGCCAGGAACCACTCGACGAACATCGGCACGACCGAGATCAGGACGATCAGCAGGATGGCCGACTCGAGATGCGCGTGGACGAACTCGACCTGGCCGAGGGCGTGCCCGAGCAGGGTCAGACCGCAGGCCCACAGGACCGCGCCGACACCGGTCCAGACGAAGAACTTCCGCGGGTCCATCTTGCCCGCGCCGGCCACGATCGTGATGAAGGTGCGGACGATCGGGACGAACCGGGCCAGCACCAGCGCGCGCGGGCCGTACTTCTCGAAGAACGCGTGCGTCTCCTCGATGTACTTCGGTTTCAGGAACCGGGCGTTCGGATTGGTGAACAGTGTCGTCCCGAGCACCCGGCCGATGTAGTAACCGGACACGTTGCCGAGGAAAGCCGCGACGGTGAGGATCACGCAGGCCAGCCACAGCGGGACGTCGATCGTGCCGTGCGCGATGAACAGGCCGACGGCGAACAGCAGCGAGTCACCGGGCAGGATCGGGAACAGCAGTCCGCACTCGATGAACACGACCGCGGCGGTGCCCCAGAGGGCCCAGTCACCCAGCCAGTTCAGCAGGTACTCCGGGTCCATCCAGTTCGGCATCAGCATCGCGACAAGAGGAAGCACGCCGACAGGGTAGCGTCCCAACCTGTGCGGGAGCTTATCGACGAGGAGAACCGGGACCGGATCGGTGCCGACATGGTCGGGCCGAACGAGGTCGGAGTGGGGCCGTGGCAGGGCGAACTGCCGGACGATCCGCGGCTGGATCCGGAACTCCTCGCGTCCGGGGATCGACGGAACGTGGTCGACAAGTACCGGTACTGGAAGCTCGAGGCGATCGTCGAGGACCTGGACCGGCAGCGGAACCCGTTCCACGTCGCGATCGAGAACTGGCAGCACGACCTGAACATCGGCTCCGTCGTCCGGACCGCGAACGCCTTCCTCGCCGCCGAGGTGCACATCGTCGGCAACCGGAAATGGAACCGTCGTGGCGCGATGGTCACCGACCGTTACCAGCACGTCCGCCACCACCCGCGCCTCGAGGACCTGGCGTCGTACGCCGCTGAGCACGAACTGCCCGTGATCGGTATCGACAACCTGCCGGGCTCGGTCCCGCTGGAGACGTACGAGCTGCCGGCCGCCTGCGTACTGCTCTTCGGTCAGGAGGGACCGGGACTGACCGCCGACGCCCACGCGATCTGCACCGACGTGCTGTCCATCGCCCAGTTCGGCTCGACCCGCTCCATCAACGCCAGCGCCGCGGCAGCCATCGCCCTGCACGCCTGGATCCGCCGCCACACCTTCGGCCAGAAACCCTGACCGGCCATGTGGGCTGATCACGCGATCTGGTGGCAGGTCTATCCGCTCGGGTTCACGGGTGCCGACGCGGTCGCCCAGCCGGGAGTTGTCCATCGACTCGGCCGGTTGGAGAACTGGCTGGACTACGCGATCGACCTCGGCTGCTCAGGGCTGCTCCTCGGCCCGGTGTTCGCCTCCGAGACCCACGGCTACGACACCGTCGACCACTTCCGCATCGATCCCCGGCTCGGCGACGACGCCGACTTCGATCGGCTCGTCGCGGCGGCCAAGGATCGTGGGCTGCGGATCGCGCTCGACGGTGTGTTCAACCACGTCGCCCGGTCCTTCGACGCGCCGCCGGAGTGGTTCCGTCGCGGCGCCGACGGTTCGCTCGACACGTTCGAAGGCCATGGACAGCTGGTTGCGCTCGATCACAGTCAGCCCGCGGTGGCGCAGTACGTCCGGGAGGTCTTGAGTCATTGGCTGGCGCGTGGTGTCGACGCCTGGCGGCTTGACGTGGCGTACGCCGTACCGGCGGAGTTCTGGCGGTCGGTGCTGCCGCGGGAGCAGTACCCGGAGGCGTGGTTCTTCGGCGAGGTCATTCACGGTGACTACGCCGGGTACGTCGCGGAGAGCGGGCTCGACTCGGTCACGCAGTACGAGCTGTGGAAGGCGATCTGGAGCTCACTGAACGACGGCAACTTCTTCGAGCTCGCCTACGCCCTCGGCCGGCACGACGAGTTGCTGGACACGTTCGTGCCGCAGACCTTCGTCGGCAACCACGACGTGACCCGGATCGCCACCCGCCTCGACGACGAGCGGCACCTCGGGCATGCGCTGGCGATCCTGTTCGCGGTCGGCGGCGTACCGAGCATCTACGCCGGTGACGAGCAGGCGTTCCGCGGACTGAAGGAGGACCGGGCCGGCGGTGACGACGCGATCCGGCCGGAGTTCCCGGACACTCCTGCGGAGCTGGCTGCTTTCGGCCGGCCGACGTACCGGCTGCATCAGAGACTGATCGGCGTACGGCGGCGCAACGCCTGGCTGACCCGGGGACGGACGAAGGTCGAGCACCTCACCAACAGGACGATCGCGCTGCGGTCGACCGGTGACGGCGTCGTGCTTCTGCTGCTCAACATCTCGGACGAGGCGCAGGAATTCCCGGTCTCCTCCGCCGGGTTGGCAGCCGAGGACACCGCGGACGACCCGCTGCTCGTGCCGGCCCACAGCTGGAGATTGCTGACAAGTCCGTAACCTCAGCGGCCAAGCAGTGTGGTGAATGCCTGCTGGAGCGCCTCGGTGGCGTCGTCGGGGAGGTCGAACGACCGGTAGGCGATGTGCGCGTCCGGGCGGACCAGGAGACACCCGTCGTCGGGGATCTCCCGCGCCCGGGACCAGTCGCCGTACAGGTCGTCGAGCTCCCGTCCGGGACCGATCACGAACGGCTCGATCGGTACGCCGAGGTGCTCGGAGACCGTCTGTGCCGCCTTCACCCACGCCTCGCCGCCGATACCGGTGAGCAGGGTGAAGCGGCCCTTGCCGACGACGTCGAGAGTGCTGACGGTCTCCGAGCCGCGGGTCAGCCAGCAGTGCGGGATCCGCGCACCCGGCCACGTCGTCGGGTGGTAGTACAGCTCCGGATCCCGGTCGTACGACGGTTCTGCCGTGCCGTCGCCGATCACCGCAGCCGACCGGTACCGCTGGCCGAGCTCGACACCGTGCGCGTTGAACTCGTAGTCCTTCAGTTCGATCGCGGTGCGCAGCTCCTCGCGTTGCGCGACGCCCTCCGGGGAGTCGTCCTTGCGCGACTCGATCGTCCGGCCGGGCGGCGCGTCCGGCGTCATCCCGAGCGCCCGGAAGATCTGGCCGAACTGGGTCCGGCTCTTGTTCGCCCGCTCCACGATCTGCTGCGCGACCGGCACCCGCTCCTCGTCGTAGGTCTCGAGGAGCTCTGGCGATGCATGACCTTTCAAGACCAGGGAGAGTTTCCAGGCCAGGTTGTACGCGTCCTGGATCGAGGTGTTCGAGCCGAGGCCGTTGCTCGGCGGGTGCCGGTGGATCGCGTCGCCCATGCAGAACACCCGGCCTTTGGAAGCCTGTTCGGCGTACATGTGGTTGACGCTCCAGACCGACGTACCTTTCAGCTTCACGTCGATGGTGTCGTCGCCGACGAGGTTGTGCACGATCTCCGTCGCCATCGCCTCGTCGACCTCCGGCGCCGGCTGGTTGATGTCGTAGCCCCAGACGATCAGCCACTCGTTCCACGGCCGAACCATCCGGATCAGGCCGGCGCCGATCCCGCCGATCTGTGCGCCGGGCTGCAGCACCCAGTACAGGACGCTCGGGCGATGGGCGACGTACCGCGAGAGGTCGGCCTCGAAGACGATGTTCATCGAGCCCTCGATGTCCATCGCGCCGGCCATCGGCAACCCGATGTCCTGGGCCACCTTGCTGCGACCGCCGTCCGCGCCGATCAGGTACTTGGCCCGGATCTGGTACGTCGTATCACTCAAGCGATCGCGGACCGTCGCGGTGACACCGTCGTCGTCCTGCTCGAGGGAGAGGTACTCGGTGTTGAACCGGAGCCGCGCGCCGCGACTGGCCGCCGTACTGAGCAGGATCGGCTCGAACAGCGTCTGCGGCAGGTCGCAGGGGAGCGTCGGGCTCGCCTCGGTGTAGTCGGCCAGCCGGCGCGGATGCGTGCCCCAGGTGCGGATCCGGCCGATCTCCTCACCGGCCAGGCTGGTGCAGAACGCGGTCTCACCCATCAGCCCGTGCTCGGTGCCCTTGTCGATCACCTGGTCCTCGATGCCCATGTCGCGCATCAATTCGATCGTGCGCTGATTGGTGATGTGGGCGCGCGGGGTGTTCGCGGTCCAGCCGTACCTGGTGAGTACGACGTTGTCGACGCCGTACGTGGACAGGAACAGCGACGCGGCACCGCCGGCGGGGCCGCTGCCGACGATGAGCACATCCGTGGTGATCACTGCGTCTCCTCGGTGGTGGCGAGCACCAGGTCGTAGTGGACGGTGTAGTACGGCTGGTCGGGTGTCTTGCCATCCGGGGCCGGGGTGCCGGCGGGGTGTTCGGTGAAGTCGGCGATCAGGGAGTCCTTGACGCCGAAGACCGCATCGTTCGCGAGGTACTCGTCGCCGGCCGCGAACACGTGGGTGATCAGGCGCGCATACCCGGGTGCGGTGACCAGGAAGTGGATGTGCGCCGGGCGCATCGGGCCGCGGCCGCCGGCGCGGAGCAGCTCGCCGACGGGACCGTCGGCCGGGATCGGGTACGCGACCGGCTTCACCGCCCAGAACGCGTAGTTGCCTTCAGCATCGGTTGTCAGGTGACCGCGATTCTGCGGACCGTCGAGCTCCTTCTGGACGTCGTAGAAGCCCTCCTCGTCGGCCTGCCAGGTCTCGACGAGCGCTTGCGCGATCGGCTCGCCTTTGGTGGTCAGAACCCGCCCTGTCACCAGGCAGGGCTGTCCGGGAGCGCCGTTCGCGATATCGCCGCCCATCGGGACTTCCGGTGACCCTTCGACGAAGAACGGGCCGAACACGGTCGACTCGGTGGCTCCCGGTGGTTTCGGGTTGCCGAGGCCGACGGTGAGCATGGACAGCCCGAGGACGTCGGCCAGCAGCACGAACTCCTGCCTGGTATCGGTGGAGATCTGCCCGGTCCGGGTGAGGAAGTCGATCGCGGTGAAGTACTCGTCCTCGGTCAGGTTCACCTCCCGCGCGAAGGCGTGCAGGTGACGCACCAGCGCGGTCATCACGGTTCTCGTGCGCGGGTCGGTGCTCTGGTCGAAGCTGGCCACCACCGCCCCGGTCAGGTCGTCACCTTGCAGGTCCATCTGGTTGCTCCTCATGCCTCGATCACCATCGCCAGGCCTTGGCCCACGCCGATGCACAGCGTGGCCAGCCCGTAGCCACCGCCGCGCCGCCTGAGCTCGTGCACGAGGGTGGTGAGAATGCGG
The DNA here is from genome assembly GCA_963748245.1 of uncultured Actinomycetota bacterium. Lineage (GTDB taxonomy): Bacteria > Actinomycetota > Actinomycetes > Propionibacteriales > Kribbellaceae > Kribbella. Next base: position 1,315,881 of record CAVVIA010000002.1, read on the forward strand.
GTGCCGGAACTGCCGAGCGGATGGCCGAGGGCGATCGCTCCGCCGTTCACGTTGACCTTGTCGCGGTCGAGCTCAGGCCATTCACCGAGGCACGCCAGGCTCTGGGCGGCGTAGGCCTCGTTGAGTTCGACCAAGGTCAGGTCGTCCCAGCCGATGCCCGCTTTGCTCAGTGCTTTGCGTGACGCCTCGACCGGACCGATACCGAAGTACTGCGGATCCACCGCATGCACCGCCCTGCTCACAATCCTTGCCATCGGTCGGATGCCCAGCCTGTCCGCCGCCTCCGCGCTGGCCAGCAGCACGGCCGAGGCGCCATCGTTCAACGTCGATGCGTTCCCCGCCGTGACCGTGCCGTTGGCCCGGAATGCGGGCTTGAGCCTCGCCATGGTTTCCGGTGTGCCGCCGTCGCGGATCGACTCGTCTCTTCCGAGGGGTGCGCTTGCCAGGCCGAGCCGGTCCCAGGGCACGAGTTCGGCGTCGAACGTGCCGGCTGCCCACGCCTTGGCCGCCTTCTCGTGGCTCGCCAGGGCGAACAGATCCTGGGCTTCGCGAGTGATGCCGTGCTGCTCGGCCAATCGCTCGGTCGCCTCACCGAGTGAGATCGTCCACTCCTTCGGCATCTTCGGGTTGATCAGCCGCCAGCCGAGTGACGTCGACTCCGCGGTCAGGCTGCCATGCGGGAAGGCCCGGTCCGGCTTCGGCAGCACCCAGGGTGCGCGGCTCATCGACTCCACCCCGCCGGCGATGACGAGGTCGGCGTCATTCGTCTCGATCGCCCGGGCCGCCTGGATCGCGGCTTCGAGTCCGGATCCGCAGAGACGATTGACCGTCGTACCGGGAACGCTGGTGGGGAAGCCGGCGAGCAACGCGGCCATTCGAGCGACGTCGCGGTTCTCCTCGCCGGCGCCGTTCGCGTTGCCGAGGAAGACGTCGTCGAGCTCCGCCGGGTCGACGTCGGTGCGGTGCGCGAGTTCCTTGAGGGTTGCGGCGGCGAGGTCGTCCGGACGGGCTGATGCAAGCGCACCGCCCAGTTTGCCGACCGGGGTGCGGACCGCGTCGAGGATGAAGGCGGATCTCATCGGGTCACTCCTTCGGGCCTGGTGCCGGCCCAAGCGCGGGTGAGGATCTCTTCGGCATCGAAGGCGCGGGCCGCTTCCTGTGCCTGCTCCTGGGTGAGGCCGAGGTCCTTCAGATTGGTCGGGATGCCGGCGTCGGTGAACAAGTCGTACAGACCGGCGGCCAGGTCGTCGGTCCCGAGCGCGTCCTCCAGGCGGGCTTTGGCCCGGGGGACAGTGGGTGCATTGATCCGGGTGACCTGGGGGAGTACGGCGGCGTGCGTCTCCGCGTGGGGGAGGTTGTAGGTGCCGCCGAGCAGGTGGCAGAGCTTGTGGTGCAGCCCGGTTCCGGCCGTGGCCAGGGCTGATCCGCCGAGACAGGCGCCGTACAGAAGGTTGCCCCGGGCCTCCAAGTCGGTGGGCGCCTGGAGGACTTGACGCAGTCCGGCGGCAAGCGCTCGTACACCTTCTACTGCTGTCGTCTCGGTGATCGGATCGGCCTTGGGGGTCCAGACGGCTTCCACACAATGCGCGAGCGCGTTGGCGACGCTGGCCGCCGTGACCTTCTTCGGGAGGTGCTGGCTCAGCACAGGGTCGTAGACAACCGTCCGCGGCAGCACCTGCAGGTCAGTCCCCGTCGTCTTGCTGCCGCCCGCAGTCTCACCCCAGACCGGCGTCATCTCCGATCCGGCGTAGGTCGTCGGTACGGCGACGATGGGCAGGCCGCTCGTCAACGCGACGGCCTTCGCCAGCCCGATCGCCGAGCCGCCGCCGATCGCGACCAGTCCGTCAGCATCGGTCTGCTGCGCCTTTGCCCGGGCCGCGGCCGCGACCTCGGTCGGCACATGCTGCGTCGCTCCGTCGATGCGGCCGGCGAACCTGTCGTTCAGTTCGACCTCGACCACGTCGGCGGACTCCCGCGCCGAGCTGGTCGCTATCAGCAACACTCGTCGTACCTCGAGCAGCTCCACCTCCGCGGCGACCTGGTCCAGCGCGCCGGCCCCGAACACGACGCGGCCCGGCAGGAACGTGTGGACGAACTCAGGCATCGGCCGGCTCCCGGCTGCGTAGTCGGCGCAAGGCATCGAGCTCGACCTCGGACGGTGGGTCGACCTGTTCGAGGCTGTCGGCAACCTTCAGCTGCCAGCCGGTGGCCTGCTCGGCCTGCTCGACGGTCACGCCCGGATGCAGTCTGGTGAGCGTCAGCTCGTTGGTGTCCGGGTCCGGCTCGAGTACGCCGTGGTCGGTGATGACGAGGGTGGGACCTGCGCCGGGGGCCTCGCGCTCGCGTCCGGTCGGGCCGTAGCCGACCGAGGTGACGAAGTCGACCTGCTCGACGAACGTGCGGGGCGACTGCTTGACGATGACGATCACCCGCCCGGCCGCGGCCGCGATCTCCGGCGCACCGCCCGCACCCGGCAGCCGGGTCTTGGGGTCGGCGTGGTCACCGATCACGGTCGTGTTGATGTTGCCGTACCGATCGATCTGCGCGGCCCCGAGGAACCCGACATCGATCCGCCCGGAACCGACCCAGTAGTTGAACATCTCCGGCACCGACACCACCGCGGTCGCCGTGGCGGCCAGATCGTCGTCCCCGATCGACAACGGCAACCTGCGTGGCTTCGCGTCGATCGCACCGGATTCGTACACCAACCGGCAGTTCGGCGCATGCGTCCGGCGGGCCAGATTCGCCGCCAGGTTGGGCGGCCCGACGCCGACCAGACACACGTCGCCGTCATGCAGTTCGCGTGCCGCCGCGACGTTCATCATGTCCGCGCTGTCCCAGCTCTCAGGCATGTGCGCTCACCTCCTGTGCGGCCGGCAGGCCGTTCTCCCGCGCCCACGCCAGGAACGCGTTGCGGTCCCGCGACACCGCGTCCCACTGCTGGTAGAAGTCGTTGTCGCGCACGGAATACCCAGCGGCGTACGACGGCCACGCCCCACCCGGTACGACGCACACCGCCGACAGCACCCAGTTCGGCAGCACTACCGCGCCGGTCCGTTCCGGGAACTCGTCCACGACCTCTTCCACCGTGACGATCGCCCGCTTCGCCGCCAGCACAGCCTCACGCTGGACGCCGGTGATGCCCCAGAGCATGACGTTGCCGTCGCGGTCCGCCATCTGCGCGTGGATCACGGCCACGTCCGGGTTGACCGCCTTCACCGCGGCCAGTTCCTCACCGGTGAACGGGCAGGTGACCCGGCTGATGATGGCTCGCTGCTCCTCGAGATCCGTCCCGCGGTACCCGCGCAGTACGGCGAACGGCAGTCGAGCGGCACCGGCGACGTACGCGTTGGCGAGCCCGGCATGGCTGTGCTCGTGGACTGTGAGGCGGTGCGGCCAGTGCTTCTCCACCGCGTCCCGGAGCCGGTGGAGGGACCCGACGCCCGGGTTGCCGCCGTACGAGAACACCAGTTCGTCCGCGACGCCCAGCCCGATCAGCTGGTCGTAGATGAGGTCGGGTGTCATCCGGACGATGGTCAGGTGCCGGCGGCCCTGCCGCGCGATCTCGTGGGCCGCGGCGAACGGGATCAGGTGGGTGAAGCCTTCGAGTGCCACGGTGTCGCCGTCGTGCACGTGCGCCGCGATCGCTTCGCCGAGAGGAACTGGACTTGGCATGCGCTGCTCCGCTAGGATTTCGCTGAGCGAAAAGTTCTTCTTTCAACGAAAAGGCTAGCCGATGGCCGGTGAGGCGTCCACAGGGACGTTCCTGCAGGGGCTCGACCGTGGGCTCGCGGTGATCCGCGCGTTCTCGGCGGACGCGCCGTCACTGACGCTCAGCGAGGTGGCTCGGGACGTCGGGATCACGCCTGCGACGGCGCGGCGGATCCTGCTCACGCTCTCGGAGCTCGGATACGTCCGCAGCGACGGGCGGCGGTTCTCACTCACGCCGCGCGTGCTCGCGCTCGGCTGGGCCTACCTGTCATCGCTGGACTTCGGCGAACTCGCCGGTCCGTTCATGGAGGACCTGAGCGCGAAGACTCGCGAGTCCTGCTCCATCGCCACCCTCGACCTACCGGACATCGTGTACGTCGCCCGCGTCCCGACCAGCCGGATCATGACCGTCGCCCTCGGGGTCGGCGCCCGGCTTCCGGCGTACGCGACCTCCATGGGCCGCGTCCTCCTTGCCGGCCTCCCCGACGACGAACTGACCGCCTACCTGTCGACGCTCGACGCCGAACCCCTGACCGCCCGCACCGTCACCTCACCGGACGTACTCCGCGAAGTCATCACCCGAGCCCGCACGGACGGCTACGCCCTGGTCGACCAGGAACTGGAGCTCGGCCTGCGCTCGATCGCCGCGCCGATCCACAACTCCCGAGGCCGAACCATCGCCGCCCTCAACGTCTCCGCCCACGCCTCCCGCTCCACCCCGACCTCCCTCCGCACCGAGGTGCTCCCGCACCTCCGCGCCACCGCCGACCAGATCACCACCGCCCTGACTCACCGCGGCCACCTCTAACCCACGGCACCCCACTAGGCGTTGTTCAGTCGATCCATCTGCTCGGGGTCCAAATGGATCTCGACGGCGTCCAGGGCCTCGTCGAGCTGGCTCAGGGATGATGCTCCGAACAGCGGGATGACGACCGGGTCCTGGTGCAACATCCACGCGAGGACGACCTGGTTAGGCGTGGCACCCAACTCCTGGGCGACCTGGCGCAACACCTCGTAGCGCATGTACGCGGTCGGGTGCGCGTACCCACGCTCGGCCGGGAACGGACGTTCGGGCCGACCGTACGACCCGCCCAGCAGCGGCGCGTACGCCACCAGTGCCATGTCCCGATGCTCGCGGAGATAGTCGAAATGCTCGACCCCGGCGTGCGGGAAATGCGCGCTGCCGAGACGCTGGACTGCTCCCTGCGCCAGCGGGCTGGGCCACAGATACGTGTAGTGCTGCTGAATGACCGAATACGGCTCGACATCTTGATCGGCAGCCAGCCGACGCGCCCGTTCCAGCCGCCAGCTGGTGGTATTGCTACACCCGACCAAGTCGACAACGCCCTCCGCGGCAAGTCGCCCGAACGCGCCCACGGTCTCATCCAACGGCGTCAACCGGTTGTCGATGTGCGCGTAATACAAATCAATGCGATCGATCCCCAGTCGGGTCAGACTTCCCTTCACGGCCGAGTCGACGGCGGCCGCGCTGAGCCCTTCCCAGTACTCGTCGTCCGGGCTCCCGGGCGTGGTCGACTTCGCGCCGCACTTCGTGGCGATGACCAGTTGCTCGCGATTGCCCCGGGACCGCATCCATCGGCCCAGGAGCTCCTCGCTCTCACCGCCGGCGCCGAGCCATTGGTTGTAGTTGTTCGCGGTGTCGATGAACGTCCCGCCCGCGGCGACGAATCGGTCGAGAATCGCGGTGGCCGTCTCGACATCCGTCGAACTCCCGAAGTTCATCGCGCCCAGACACAATGCGCTGACGTCTCGCCGGCCACCAATGGTCCGATACAACATGCAGTGCTCCCTCAACGAACGGCTTCTTGCTCTTCACCCTTCCTGCTAGAGCCCACTCGAAGTCAAGGCCCGCGTGCTGGATCAGCTCTTCAGGTCGGCGAGGACTTCCAGGTAGTGGGGGTTGGTCATGATGCCGATGATGTTGCCGAAGGGGTCGGCGACCGACGCGGTGCGGAAGCCGGTGTTGTTGCCTCGTTCGGTGATGGGTTCGATCTCGGTGGCGCCGAGGGACAGGAGCCGCTCGAAGGTGGCTTCGAGGTCGTCGACGTGCCAGTGGATGATGGCGCCGGCCGGGCCGTCGGTGACCTGGTGCCGGGCGTACTTCGCGTCGATGATGCCCAGCTCGCACTGCAGATCGCCGAAGCGGTACTCGAGGTAGCCCGGGTTCTCGAAGTCCGGCACGGCGAAGTACGGCTCGATGCCGAGCAACTCGGTGTACCACTCCCGCGCGGCGTGCAGGTCGGCGGCGTAGAAGCTGACGGTGGCGAATCCTCGCAACATCTCGGTGGTCCTTCCTCGGTGTTTCCCGGTTGATGACCACCACCTTTCCACCCAAAGTGCTCACCAAATGAGCACTTTGGGTAGCGACTTTCCGGCCGTCGCCGCGGCCGTCGATCAGTCCGTCTGGGTGACCTTGCGGAGGCCTCGGGGGGCGTCGGGGTTCAGGCCGAGTTTGCGGGCCAGGGCCTCGATGGCTCGTTGGGCCGGGATGATGAGGGCCAGGGGAGCGAGGGTCTCGGGGAGGTCGGGACCGGCGAGGTTGACGTCGCAGCGGCCGGCGAAGGTGGCGTCGCCGCCGATGCCGAGGATCTTGCTGCCCTTCTCGCGGACGATGCCGGCCAGCTCGGTCATACCCGGCAGGGCGGGGCCCTCCCCGGCTGCGACCAGGATGGTGACGAGGTCCGCGTCGACGACCGCGATCGGTCCGTGCTTCAGATCGGCGTACGAGAGACCGCGGACCGGCTGGAGGCAGGTCTCCTCCAGCTTGAGGGCGACCTCGAGCGTCGTACCGAAGGTCAGTCCGCGGCCGCTGGCCAGGACGTCGTGCGCGCCCGCGAGGAGGTCTGCTGCCTCCTCGACCGAACCCGTCAGCATCTGCGAGGCCGCGTCCGGAACGCGGGCGATGTCGCCGTCCAGCGTGCCCGGCTTCTGCGCCAGCGCGTCAACGGCGACGGTGATCGCGGCGAGCTGCGTGGTGTAGGTCTTGGTCGCCGGTACGGCGAGCTCCTGGCCGGCCTGGGTGATCAGCGCGACGTCGGCCGTCGACGCCAGCGGGCTGTTGCCGTCGTTGGTGATGCCGACGATCGCGGCGCCGTTGCGCTTGGCCCACTCGGCGGTGTCGACGATCTCCTGGGTCGCACCGGACTGGCTGACCGCGACCACCAGGGAGTTCGACAGGTCGAGGTTCGCGCCGTACAAGGTGGCCACCGAGGGGGCGGCCAGGGAGGCCTGCCGGCCGGCGTGGATCTCGGTCAGGTAGCGGCCGTAGACGCCCGCGTTGTCGGACGATCCCCGGGCCACGAAGATCACGTGCCGGCGCCCCGCGGCCAGTCGGGTGATGTCGTGCCGCAGCGGCAGAACGTGCTCGAACGTGGCCGCCAGCGCGGCCGGCTGCTCGGCGATCTCGCGCGCCATCTGGGTTTCCGAGGCGGGGACAGACACCACTACGATCACTGGTCCTATCTGGTCTTAACAGGTATGCTGCGCACGATAGCAGTGAGCGGCGTCGCGGGGCACCCCCGAGACCCGCCCAGGTCTGGAGGATCGAGATTCGATGGTGGCGACCAAGCGGGCCCAGGTCCGATCGGTACTGGAACGGCTGATCGATGTCGAGCTGCACCCCGGGGACCCGATCCCCTCCGAACGTGCCCTGGTGGACAAGCTGAACGTCTCCCGGGTGACCGTCCGGCAGGCGATCAGCGACCTGGTCGAGTCCGGCGCGCTGGAACGCGTGCACGGCAAGGGCACGTTCGTCACCGGTCCTCAGGTCGACTCCCAGTTGCACCTCACCTCGTTCTCCCGGGAGATGCGGGCCCGCGGCCTCGAGCCCGGCACAGTGGTGCTGTCGGCGACCGAGATCGAGGCGTCCGACGAGACCGCGAAGGGACTCCGGGTCGCCAAGGGCACCAAGGTGATCCGGGTCGAACGGCTCCGCACCGCCGACGCCTCGCCGATGGCGTACGAGGTCGGCTACTACCCGTCCGCGCTCTTCCCCGGCCTGCTCGGCCGCGAGCTCGGCACCCTGTACGACGTCTTCGCGAGCGAGTACGACGTCGTCGTCACCTCCGGTGAGCAGACCGTCCGGGCGGACAACGCCGACGGTCACGTCGCCCGGGTTCTCGGCGTGGCCAGGCGGGCACCCCTGCTGGTCCTCGAGCGCACCACCTTCGCCGGCCGCAAGGTCGTCGAACTGTCCTGGTCGGCCTACCGGGCCGACCGCTACCGGCTGCACATGGCCCTGACCCCGCGCGGCCCGAGGTCCGGCTCGGCCTGATCCGACGTCATAGAGTCGCAACGAACTGGACCGGTCCTGTTCATCAACTGGTCTGCATCCCTGCCGAATGCTCCCCGGCCGCCTGGCCGGTCCGGCAGGCGGGCCGCCGGGTACGACGAAGTGCCCGCCGGTGATACTGGAGCTCGACCCACAAGAACTGTGTTGTGAGGAGTACCGCGAGACATGCCTATTGCCACCCCTGAGGTCTACGCCGAGATGCTGGACAAGGCCAAGCAGAACCGCTTCGCCTACCCGGCCATCAACGTCAGCTCCTCGCAGACGCTGATCGCCGCGATCCGCGGTTTCGCCGAGGCGGGCTCGGACGGCATCGTCCAGGTCTCCACCGGCGGCGCCGACTACCTGTCCGGGTCGACCGTGAAGAACATGGTGACCGGCGCGGTCGCACTGGCGGCGTACGCGCACGAGGTCGCCAAGAACTTCCCGGTGAACATCGCGCTGCACACCGACCACTGCCCGAAGGACAAGCTGGACGGCTTCGTCCGGCCGCTGCTGGAGATCTCCGCCGAGCGGGTCGCCCGCGGCGAGAACCCGCTGTTCCAGTCGCACATGTGGGACGGCTCGGCCGTACCGCTGCCGGAGAACCTCGAGATCGCCAAGGACCTGCTGGCCAAGTCGGCCGCGGCGAAGATCGTGCTCGAGATCGAGGTGGGTGTCGTCGGCGGTGAGGAGGACGGTGTCGCCAACGAGATCAACGAGAAGCTCTACACCACCGTCGAGGACGGCCTGGCCACGGTCGAGGCGCTCGGCACCGGTGAGAACGGCCGCTACATCACCGCGCTGACCTTCGGCAACGTGCACGGCGTCTACAAGCCGGGTGCGGTCAAGTTGCGGCCGGAGATCCTGAAGGAGATCCAGGACCAGGTCGGCGCCAAGGTCGGCAAGGAGCGCCCGTTCGACCTCGTCTTCCACGGCGGCTCCGGCTCGACGCTGGAGGAGATCCGCGCCGCGGTCGACAACGGCGTGATCAAGATGAACGTCGACACCGACACGCAGTACGCCTTCACCCGGCCCGCCGCGGGGCACATGTTCAGCAACTACGACGGTGTGCTGAAGGTCGACGGTGAGGTCGGCAACAAGAAGGCCTACGACCCGCGCGCCTGGGGCAAGCTGGCCGAGGCCGGTATGGCCGAGCGCGTCGCCGAGGCCTGCGAGAGCCTCCGCTCCACGGGTACGTCGCTGAACGCCTGACATCTGTTTCTCCTGACAGAGCTGGTTTTGGAGGGGCTCACCGCTGCACGCGGTGGGCCCCTCACTCACATCCGGGCGCGGGCGAGGTCGAAGTGCCTGATGCCGGACCGGCGGGACGCCCGGGTGAAGCTGGCGCGGACCCGGTCGACGACGAGGGGCGGGTTGTTGAGATCTGCCCACGAGACCGAGCAGCGTTCGAGCGGGTCGGGTGCGCCCGGATCGGGCATCGGCGGAGCCGCCGGCGGCTCATCGTCGTCGGGCTCGCTTTCCTCACACCAGTAGGGGAAACGCGGCTCGAACTCGACCACGGTTCGCTCGTCGGGGAACCACAAGGACGCGATCTCCAGCACGGTCGGCTCCGCGGGATCCACATCCGGTGGCGGGATCGAGGACGGAACAGGCAGACCGCCGTCGGCGAGGATGAGGCGAAGGCGGGACTCGGCGACCGAGGCCGACTCCGCACCGGCCCGCGCGAGTGTCGAGATCGCGCGCTCGTTCCCGTGATCGGCGGCCGCGCGTTTCAGCGAGCGGTTGGTGACCAAACCGGCGTACAGGGCGGCCTCGGTCAGGACGACCGCGGGCGCGGCGGGGGAGGTCGCGGCCACCTCGACGAGGGCGCGGGCCGGCGACACCATCCGCAACTTGTTCCACACCTGGATGCCGGGGCCGACTGGATCGCGAATGTGGCGATGCACTCCGCCCACGCAGCCGCCTCGCCCGTGCGGTGCGGTCACGTGCACCCGGGACAGGTCGAGACCCCAGAGCGGCAGGGCATGCAGCGCTGCCGCCGACTGGTGGCTCGCGAAGACGGCAGGGCCGCCCGATCGGAGCACGCGGTAGACCTTGCGCAGGTGCAGGACCTCATTGGTGACGAGCGTGAGCGCCCGGTGCGCGGCATAGGTGCCCGGCCGGATCCGGCGCCAGCCGCCGGTGTCCAGCAGGGAGTCGATGTCCGGGTCGGGGTAGCCACAGGCGCGCGCGTCGGCACGGGTGAACACCCCGCCGCGGATGGTGGCCATCACGGCGAGTTGAGGGTTCATGCCTAGAAAGTGCCGTGATCAGGCCCGCGATCTCACGACATCTTCAAACCTGTGGACAGCCGATGCTTCAGCGACCGTGGTGATGTTGAAGGACGGGGATGAGGGCATGAAAAAAGCCCGTCATGTTCGTATGACGAGCTCTGCGCGGGTTGGAACCCAGGGTTGCCAGAGGAGCGGCATTCCGGCCTCACTGGGGGTGCGGTTGCCTTTCCGCTCGTTACAGGAGGCATGGGCGGCCACGGCGTTCAGCCACTCGGTGCGGCCGCCCCTGGATCTGGGTTGGACGTGGTCCATGGTGTCGGCGTTCTGCAGACCGCAGTACGCACACCGGAACTTGTCCCGCCGTAACACCCCGTGCTTGCTGTACTTCATCCGGCCGGCCGCGTAGCGCCAGTGGGTCACGACGTACCGGACCAGACGCAGCACGCGTGGAACCGGAAAAGGGCCGATGGTCCGCTCGCCGTGCGCCTCTTCCACCACTGCGACCTCGCGGACCAGCATCCGGATGGCGTGCTGGATCGACACGGTGTGCAGCGGCTCGTATGACGCGTTCAGGACTATGACGCTCATCCGGTGCCTCCTTCCGGCCGTAGCTGGGAACCACGGCGGCTATCACGCAGGGTCTCAAGCATCCGTGGCCGGTCGGTGAACGGTCAACGGATTTCGCCAGACGGTCACGTGCCGGTTCGGCTGCGTCATCGGCGAAGATGTGCCTATGGAATTGAACAATCTGCTCTCCGGTCCTCCCGAGACCCTACTCCCCGTCGACCCGGCCGCGGCGGAACTCGCCGCCGGGGCCGCTGCGGTGGACGTCGCGGCCAAGTTCCCGACGTCGTCACTGGCCTGGAGTGAGCTGGCCGAGGCGGCGCTGGCGGACGGCCGGACGATCGAGGCGTACGCCTTCGCCCGGACCGGCTACCACCGCGGTCTGGACCTGCTCCGCCGCAACGGCTGGAAGGGTCACGGGCCGGTCCCGTGGGAGCACGAGCCCAACCGCGGGTTCCTGCGCTGCCTGGCCGCACTGGGCAAGGCGGCCGCGATCATCGAGGAGAAGGACGAGGCCGAACGCTGCGCGACCTTCCTGCGTGACTCCTCGCCGACGGCTGCGGATGCGCTGAGCTGAAACGTGGTTGTGGGGCTGGTCGCCCGGCGGCATGATCCGTCGGGTGACGAGCCCCTACGCGCAGAACGGATTCCGGGTCGGCTTCGACTGGGCAGCCACCGGAGCGGCCGCCGTACCCGGCCGCATCACCGCTGTCGTCGACGTACTGTCCTTCACCACGACCGTGACGGTGGCAGCGGACGTCGGCATCGACGTCTACCCCTACCGATGGCGCGACGAAAGCGCTGTCGCCTACGCGAAGCAGTACGACGCTGTGCTCGCAGTAGGAAGGTCCGAAGCGGGCCCGGGCCAGGTAAGCCTGTCGCCGGCCACGATCCGTCAGGCACAGGGGATCGAGCGGTTGGTACTGCCATCGCCCAACGGCTCGACCATCTGCCAGCAGCTCAGTGAGACCGGCTCCACGGTCATCGCCGTCTCGCTGCGTAACAGAGCCGCGGCGGCCGAGTGGGTCAGTCAGCGGCTGGCCGAAGACCCGCAGCTCACTGTGGTTGCGATCGCAGCAGGGGAGCGCTGGAAGGACGGCTCGCTCCGACCGGCGGTCGAGGACCTGTGGGGTGCTGGTGGCTTCCTGAGCGCCCTGGGCAGAGATGGAATGTCGCCGGAGGCGAGGGCTGCCGCGGCGGCGTACAACGAAGTGGCAGGAGAGCTGCCCAGCGTGCTGCACGACTGCGCCGGCGGTCGCGAACTCGCGCAGTACGGGTTCCCGGAAGATGTGGCGATCGCGGCAGAGGTGGACAGCAGCAGGTCAGTGCCCGTGCTGCAAGACGGTAAGCTGACCGCGTCAACCTGAACCTCGAGGGTTTCTGCCCGTTGACATAGCCGGCAGGCGGCGCGCGTCCCCGCTTCCTGCCGAACATGGACGGTTGTAGGCGGATTCGGACGGACCGGTGAAGCAGGACGCCCACGGTCGGTCACCGCCCCGACGGGCAGCGGAAGGTCTCACCGTGCCGGCACTCACCGGACGGATCAGCACGCCCACCACCAACTACGCAGCGGTACTGCGTACTCCCGGGGCGTGGAAGTTCTACCTGGCGGCCGCACCGGCTCGTATCGGTATCGCCATGACCAGTCTGGGCATCGTCTGGCTGGTGCACGGATCCACTGGCTCGTACGCCGTCGCAGGCAGCGTGACAGGTGGTTACGCAGTCGCCGAGGCATTGGCGGGCCCACAAGTGGCACGCCTGATCGACCGCTTCGGTCAGACTCGCATGCTCCCGATCACGGTCCTGGTCCACGCGGCGGCAGTCGCTGTCCTGATCGGCCTGACTGTCTCGCGGGCCTCAGTGTGGTCGCTCATAGCTGCGGGAGTCGTAGCAGGTGCGTCACTGCCACAAGTAGGTGCGCAGACCGCCGCCCGCTGGTCACATGCACTCCGTGGCACGCCCCTGCTCTCGTCTGCGTTCGCCTTGGAGTCGTTGAGTGTCGGGATCGCCTTCTTGGTGGGCCCAGCGCTGATCGGAACGGTCAGCTCACTCGGCGGACCTGTGGCCGGTTCGGTGCTGGCAACCAGCCTCGTTCTGACCGGCTGCCTCGCGCTGGCCGCGCAACGCAGTACGGCGCCACCGCAGGCCAAGCGTGATCACGTCAAGAGCCCGGATCGCCTGCTGCACAAGGGGTTCCTGGCATTAGCCGGTACCAACGTCGGCATCGGGCTGTTCTTCGGCAGCATGCAGGTCTCCGTGACTGCGTACGCCGTCGACCGCGGAACAGCGTCGCTCGCCGGACCGCTCTACAGCATCACCAGTCTGGTCGGCCTCTTCGCCGGATTCGCCTACGGTGCAAGGCGCTGGCATATGCCCGCGCGCAGTCAGTTCGTCCTGGTCGTCGCGGGACTCAGCATCAGCACGGTGCCGTTGCTGATCGTCGACAACCCGTGGGCCGTCGGCTTTGCGCTAGCGCTACCCGGCCTTGCCATCGCCCCGTTCCAGACGCTCTCGGCAGTGCTCGCGGAGTCGGAGCTCGACTCCGCCGTACTCGTCCAGGGCTTCACTTGGCTGAACTCAGGCAGTGCCGCCGGCATCGCACTAGGCGCAGCGTTCGCAGGCCGCGCGGTCGATGGGTACACCGCCCACTACGGCTTCGCGGTCGCCCTCCTGGCCACCTTGATCGCAACCGCGATGGCCGTCGTGGTCAAGGTCAGCGGTAGGTGATTTGGCGTTCGGCGGCAGCTCTGGCGGCGTACTCGGCGGGGGTGAGGCCGATCTGCTGCTTGAACTCCTTGGAGAAGTGGGCCTGGTCGAAGTACCCGAGTGATGCCGACAGTTCGGCCAGCTCGGCTACTTCGCCCTGCGCCAACAGCTCCGCGCCGTCGTGGAGTCGGTAGCGCCGAAGCACCCACTTCGGGCCGACTCCGACGTACCGCCGGAAGAGCCGTTGCAGGGTGCGGATCGGGATGCCGAACTGCTCGGTGATCTGGTCCACTCGCGCCACCGAACGGTCCGTCGCCATCGCGGTGACGATATCCCGGACCAGCTCGTACGACGGATCGGGCGGCGCGAGGTGGTCACGCAGGAACGCCTCGAACACCGCACGACGCCGTACGTCGGACTCCTCGGCGAACACCAGGTCGGCGAGCCGATCGCCGTCCGGGAAGACCGCGGTCAGCGGCAGCACCTCGTCGCGGAAGGACGCCACGTCCAGCCCGGTCACCGCGCCGAATCCACCGGCCCAGAACTTCACTCCGAACACGCGCCCGCGCCCGGTCAGCTCACGCTCGAACTTGCGCGTGCAGACCCCGTTCACGAACGCGCCGTCCGGCTGCTCGAAGCTGACGTTGACGCTCGGGAACGGCAGCACCTCGGCCGTGTACGGCTCGTCCAGGTCCCATTCGACGATCCAGTACCACTCGACGAACCGGCCGACCTCAGGCCCGGCGGCGAGGCGGCTCAGCGAACGGTGCCGGGCCTGCTCCCGCGGGTGCAGGATGCCCTTCTCGCTCTCCGACGGTGGCGTGCTCACAGTGGCTGTCGCTTTCTTACAAGACCGGTGCAGCTTCGCTGCCGTTGACTAAATCCCATGACGACGAACACGGACAGAGACACTGTAGTTCGGCCCATCCCCGACGGTTATCACTCGCTGACCCCGTACCTCGCCGTCCCGGACGGCCCGAAGGCGATCGAGTTCTACCAGTCGGTGTTCGGGGCCGAGGTGATCAGCCGGCAGGACATGCCGGACGGGCGGGTCGGTCAGGCGGAGCTCAAGTTCGGGAACTCGATGCTGCAGCTGAGCGACCAGATGCCGCAGATCGGGCTGCGGGCGCCGAATGGCGAGTGGGTGCACTCGTCGCTGGTGCACTACGTGCCGGATGTGGACGCCACCTTCGCGAAGGCGGTCGAGGCGGGAGCGACGCCGGTCGAGCAGGTGCAGACGTTCATGACCGGGGACCGGTACGGGACGGTGATCGACCCGTTCGGGCATCGGTGGGCGATCCTGACGAAGGTCGAGGACGTGTCGCGGGAGGAAGCGGATCGCCGGGTGAAGGAGTGGCTGGCCTCGAACCCGGAGGACCTGCAGTAGAAGGCGGTCTGGGCCAGACAATGAGGAAGCGGCCCGCCGGAACCGTCCCCTGCGGCAGTTTCGGCGGGCCGCTGACTAAGAGTGTGCACGCGATCACGGATATTGGCAACCCGTTAGGTGATGAAACACCTACTTCAAGTGACCGCTTCAGTGCTGTGGACGGTGAACGACCGGGTCGACCCGGTTCCGGTAGGCTTTGGTCGCAAGAGCCTGGATGCGTTGCCGGATGAATGTCCGGTGAACGTCTCCGGGCTTCACCGTTTCCAGCGTCGGGCCGTCGCGGAGTCGTGAGGCGGTCGGCCGGCGCGTGAAGAGGAGGGCTGAGATGCCCGCAATCGTGCTCGTCGGCGCCCAGTGGGGCGATGAGGGCAAAGGCAAGGCGACCGATCTGCTCGGCAACACGGGCGAGGTCATCGACTACGTGGTGAAGTTCAACGGCGGCAACAACGCCGGCCACACGGTCGTGATCGGCACCGAGAAGTACGCACTGCACCTGCTGCCGAGCGGGATCCTCACCCCGGGTGTCACCCCGGTGATCGGCAACGGGGTCGTGGTCGACCTCAGCGTGCTGTTCGAGGAGCTCGACGCGCTGCAGGCCCGTGGCGTCGACACATCCCGGCTCGTGGTCAGCGCGAGCGCTCATCTGATTCCGCCGTACAACCGGACGCTCGACAAGGTGACCGAGCGCTTCCTCGGCAGCCGCCGGATCGGGACCACCGGTCGCGGGATCGGCCCGACGTACGCGGACAAGATGAACCGGATCGGCATCCGGGTCCAGGACCTGTACGACGAGAAGATCCTCGAGCAGAAGGTGACCGGCGCGCTGGAGCAGAAGAACCAGCTGCTGGTGAAGGTCTACAACCGCCGCGCGGTCGAGATCGCCGAGGTGATGGACGAGTTGCTCGGGTACGCCGAACGCCTCCGGCCGATGGTGGCCGACACCAGCCTGTTGCTGAACAAGGCGCTGGACGACGGCAAGACCGTACTGATGGAGGCCGGCCAGGCGACCCTGCTGGACGTCGACCACGGCACCTACCCCTTCGTCACCTCTTCCAACGCGATCTCAGCCGGCGCCTGCACAGGCTCCGGCATCCCGCCGACGCGCATCGACCGCGTGATGGCGGTCGTCAAGGCCTACACGACCCGCGTCGGCGAGGGCCCGTTTCCGACCGAGCTGCTGGACGCGGACGGTGAGTGGCTGCGGCAGCAGGGCGCAGAGTTCGGTACGACGACCGGCCGGCCGCGCCGGTGTGGCTGGTACGACTCGGTCATCGCCCGGTACGCCGCCCGCGTCAACGGTGTCTCCGACTTCGTCCTCACGAAGCTGGACACGCTGACTGGGCGCTCGACGATCCCGGTGTGTGTCGCGTACGACGTCGGCGGCGTCCGGCACGACGAGATGCCGATGACCCAGACCGACTTCCACCACGCGGTCCCGGTGTACGAGGAGTTCGACGGCTGGTCCGACGACATCACCGGCTGCCGCAGCTTCGAAGACCTCCCGAAGGAAGCCCAGAACTACGTCCGCGCGGTCGAGTCCCTCAGCGGCGCCCGCATCTCCGCCATCGGCGTAGGCCCCGAACGCTCCCAGATCGTCCAACTCTGAAAGCACGTCTGCCGGCCACCCAGGTGGCCGGCAGGTACGTCGGTCCTTCAGCGGCCGATGATGGGGAGGTCTCGGATGAAGGGGGCGTCTCGGAGGTTGTCGAGGGTGGGGCGGTTGTTGAGGTCGGGGGTTTGGATCGGGGTGCGGGCCCAGGTGGAGCCTTCGCCCTGGGTGGCGCTGTAGAAGGCTGCGACGCCTAGGGCCAGGAGTACGACCGCGACCATGGTCGCCAGCCAGTGGGGGCGGAAGGCGTTGCGGGCGGCGATGTGGGCTCCTCGGCGCAGCGACGAACCGCCGGGTCCCCACCAGGCGAAGAAGAGTGCGGTGAGTGCCGCGGTGCCGAAGCCGATGGCCGACAGCGGCTGCCACTCCAGGCCGCGGGCGGTGGCGACGACCCCGGTGACGACGCCTCCGACGACGACTCCGGTGAGCAGCGGCAGGATCAGGCACGGCAGGGTTATCAAGGTTGCCGTGACGAGCTGCAGCGGTGTGGAGGCCGCGGCGACCACACTGTCGGAGCGGCCGGCCCGGCCGCGCATCTGCCGACGTCGCATCAGGGCGGTGCTCGAGCGGTCGACCGTACGGGCGATCACGAACAGCACGATGGCTACGAGCGAGCCGAGGCCCGGGTAGAGCGCGACGAGCCCGGTCAACGCCACCATCAGGCCCACAACCACAGCCGTGCGTTTGCCGGTGGCGGGAGCCCGCTGCGGCTTCCCGTCGTACGGATTCGCCTGCTGCTGTGGCGGACCGGGCTGTTGGTAGGGCGCAGGAGGCTGGCTTTGGTACGGCGCCGGAGTCGGGCTCTGGTACGGCGCAGGCAGGGGACTCTGGTACGGCGAAGTCGGCGGACCGTAGCCGGGAGAGACTTGGTAGGGCAGTGGCATCGCTGCAGGAGCAGCCGCGTTCGGCGCCGGACTGTAGGTCGCTGGGTGACTGCCGGCGGCATAACCAGCCGGTCCACCAACACCCCCACCAGCGCCCGCGCCGACGCCACCAACCGCTCCGACGCCACCAACCGGGCCGCCAAAACCTGCGGCACCGGCTCCCGCCACACCCGCACCGGCTGCTCCAGCTACACCAGCGCCGGCTGCTCCCGCCAGGCCGGCCCCAGCACCAGCCGCGGCCGCAGCCTTGCGGGCCGCTGCCGCCTCGCGGAGCTTGTCGCGAAGAGGTGCGAAGGCGGAGAGCGGTGGGATCACCGATGGAATGAGTTGCGCCACGTCAGCCGGCGACGGCTCGCCCGAGCCTGTGCCCTCCTCCTCCGGCATGATCCGGGTCATCTGAGCAGTGGGCGGGTTCAGCTGGATAGTCGGCGGAGCAACCACCACCGTGGGCTTCTCACGCGGCGGCAGCGCGTCCCGCCCCTCGGCGTACCGGTTGAGGCCGGTCATGATCTCGTCCTGGGTCGGACGGTCGCGCCGGTTCGGTGAGAGCGCCGCGGCGAGCAGCGACTTGAGCCGCGGGTCCAGCCCCTCCAGGTCGGCTTGGCCGGTGTGCACCCGGTGCAGCACGGCCTCGAACGGTCCCTTGCCGAAGGGGCGTCGCCCAGTGGCCGCGAACGACACAGTGGCCGCCCAGCCCCACCAGTCGGCCGACTCCGACACCGTCTCGCCCTCTATGAGCTCGGGCGCGAGGTAGCCCGGCGTACCGATCACCAGGCCGGTCTGGGTGAGTCGCAGGTCGTCGGCGGCCTGGGCGATGCCGAAGTCGATCATCACCGGCCTGCCGTTGCACATCATCACGTTGCCCGGCTTGAGGTCGCGGTGGATCACGCCGGCCTGGTGAATCGCCTGCAGCGACTCCGCCAGGCATCCGGCCACCGGCAACCACTTGCGCGGTGTCAGCGGTCCGCGCTCGTCGACCTGCTCGTCCAGCGGCCGGCCCGGCACGAACCGCGTCACCAGGTACGGCTGGTCGCCTTCCAGGTCGTGGTCGAGGATGCCGGCCACCCCGGGGTGGCTCACTTTCTGCAGTGTGGTCGCTTCGCGCTGCAATCGGGCGCGTGCGATCGGGTCGTGCGCGACGTGCGGCCGTAGAACCTTGAGAGCGACTTCCTGGTGCTCGGATCCTTCGGCGAGGTAGACGACACCCATGCCGCCCTGACCGAGCCGCCGGATCAACCGGTACGGCCCGACCCGCTCCTCCACCTCCTCCACCGGGGTGGACGGAGGGCCCCCTGTCACTGACATGCCATCTACGGTACGTCGGCAGCAGACCAATCGACCGTGATGACGTCTGAGGTAATCGTCCGGACTCACCCAGTGCCGGAGTCTTGTCGCATTCCGAAGCCGATCCGAAGCCGGATCCGAAGAGCGAGGAGGCTCACCCATGAAGCACTACGCGATCGCCAATCTGCGCAACGTCCACCTCGGCGCGGGCATCACCGAGTACCTGGAACGCATCGACGCCACGCTGGCGCCGTACGACGGTCACTTCATCGTGCACGGCGGGCAGCCGGAGTACATCGAGGGCACCTGGGACGGCGCGCTGATCGTGATCGAGTTCCCCGACTACGACCGCGCCCGCGGCTGGTACGACTCACCGGCGTACCGCGAGATCCTGCACCTGCGGACCGACAACTCCGACGGCGTCGCGATGCTCGTCGAAGGGGTCGACCGCACCCACAAGGCCACTGATGTACTGGGCTGATCTCGGTGGCCAGATCCTTGCGAACGGCGTCCGGTCGGTCACTGGTGGTCCAGTGCGGGGGCCGGTTGGGTTGAAGGTATGCGAATCGAGATGCTGGTGTTCGACGGGCTGGACGAGATGGACCTGATGGGCCCGTTCGAGGTGTGGAGTCACGCGGCCAAGCGGACCGAGCTGGAGCTGGCGCTGGTCGGGCTGGACGGTCCGATCGAGGTGACCGGGCTGAACGGCCTGCAGTTCAAGGCGCCGGCAGGACTCGGTACGCCGGATGCGCTGTTCGTTCCGGGTGGCGGATGGCTGAACCGGGCCGAGAAGGGGTCCTGGGGTGAGGCGCGGCGCGGGGTGATGACGGCACGGATCGCCGAGCTCGCGCCGCAGCTCCGCTTCATCAGCGCCGTCTGCACCGGCTCGATGCTGCTCGCGGAGGCGGGTCTGGTGAAGGGGCGGGTCGTGACGACGAACCGGAACGCGTGGGCCGAGCTGGAAGCGTTCGGCGCGGACGTGAAGAAGAACCGGGTCGTCGACGACGGCGATCTGGTCACCGCCGGCGGCATCACCGCGGGCATCGACCTCGCGTTGCACATCGTCGAGCGCGAGTACTCCGCCGACGTCGCCGACGGGATCGCCGCCACCATCGAGTACACCCGCGACCGCGACCTCCATCTGGTTGCTGCAGGCAACTGAGTCAGCGACGCCGGAGGAGGGCGGGCAGCTTCAGATAGGCACCGCGCTCGGCGGCGACCAGATGGACCTCACGGCCGTGAGCCGGGTCCAGCACGGACAGGAAATCGGTGACGGCATCTTCGGGACGGACAACGGCGAGGACGTCAATCATCAGCCCTCAGTTTACGCAACGTCCTTGCCGAAAGTTGTCGGCTGTGTGTCGATCAGTTGACGAGTTCGGGGTAGACCTCCGTCAGGTCGGCCGCGACGCCGGCCTTGGCGTACCGGGCGGTGTCGTCGGCGAGGACCTCATGGGCGCCGGACTCGATGCCGTCCAGGGCCTGCTTGGCGATGTCCTCGGGGCGCGCCTTCGGTGCGGTGACGGCGGTCGTCATGTCGGTGTCGACATACCCCATGTGCAGACCGGTCACGCCGATGCCGCGGCCGAGCAGTTCGAGCCGGATCGCGTTGGTCTGCAGCCAGAACGCCGCCTTGGTCGCCGCGTAGGCGCCGCCGCGAGCGACCCAGGACAGAGCCGAGTGTGCGTTGAGGATGTGCCCGCCGCCGTTGCTCTCGATGACCGGGACGAGCGCGCGGGTCAGGATGAGCGGGCCGAAGAAGTTGGCCTCGAAGACAGCGCGCACCTCCTCGACCGGTGTGTCCAGGTAGGTGTACGGCGAGCCGACGCCGGCGTTGTTGATCAGGACGGTGACGTCCGGAACCGCCGCGACCAGGGCGTCGATCGAGGCCTGGTCGGTGATCTCGAGCGGCAGCGGTACGACGCGCGGATCGCTGCTCGGCAACGGAACGCGGGCGGTGGCGTAGATCTTGGCGACGCCTCGGTCGAGCAGGTCCTCGACGATCGCCTTGCCGATCCCGCGCTGCCCGCCGGTGACCAGGACGACGGCGCCTTCGAGTGTGGTCATCTGAACTCCCATGCTGGAAACCGATCTGTTTCCAGCAGCGTAAACCGATCGGTTTCGCGATGCAAATCCAGCCGGTACTCTCGTTGCATGAACACCTCGGCGACACCCCGCGAGCGGCTCCTGGACGCCGCGGGCGAACTCTTCTACCGCGACGGCGTCAGCATCGGTGTGGACGCGCTCTGCAAGGCGGCCGGGGTGTCGAAGAAGTCGATGTACCAGCTGTTCCGCTCCAAGGACGAGCTGATCGCGGAGAGCCTGGCCAGCCGTGGCCCGTCGTACCAGACACTGCTGCATCCGGGGTCGGAGGACGACCGGCCGCCCCGGGACCGGATCCTCACGGTGTTCGAGCGGCAGGACCAGATGGTTGCGGAGGGCAATTACCTCGGCTGTCCCTACGTGAGTACGGCGGTCGAGCTGAAGAACCCGGAGCACCCGGGCTCGGTGGTTGCCCGGCATTTCAAGCAGCAGCTGACCGACTTCTTCCACCGGGAGCTGGTGAAGGCGGGCGCGGAGGATCCGGGCACGCTGGCGATCCAGCTGACGATGATCTTCGACGGGGCCAGTGCGCGCGCCGTCGTCCGCGCCCAGGCTCTCGGCGGCATTGGCGTCATCACCGCGGCCGCGCTGCTGGACGCCGCCGGAGTCCGCTCCGGTGAGTTGGCGACCCAGGCGCGCTGACGCCCGCCCGGGCCGCCCGGGCGTCGGCAGTGACGGAGGGTAATGCCGGGGCGGCCAGGACTGTGGTTCCGACGGTCAGGAACTGGCGTCGTTTCATGGGACAGGACCTCACCTTGTTCCACGGGATCGGGGCGGTTTGCGTTCCATGGGAGTGGGACGGATCCACCAGTTGTTCCATGGGGATTTCGTCTCTGCTGGGATATTGACGTGCTCACCGTCCGTCGTCAAACTTTCGCAAAGACCCTGCGGTAGTGCCTTCGGGCACTCCGGGGATCGCAGTGTCCTACCGCCCCGAAGAACAGGACATCCGCCATGCGAAAGAAACCCCTGGTCCTGGTCGCCGCCTGCGCGCTACTGGCGGCTGGTGCCCTCAGCAACCAAGCGGTCGCCGCGTCCGGCGCCGAGCCGCAGCAGACCGCCGTACCGGCGCCGGCTGATGCGCCGGCCGTGTTCACCCATCCCGGTGTGGGGGTGAGCCGGGCGCAGCTGGACTTCGTCCGGGCCAAGGTGCAGGCCGGTGCGCAGCCCTGGACGAATGCGTTCAACCAGGCCAAGAACAGCAAGTATGCCTCGCTGACCCGGACGCCGACGCCGCGTGCGGTGGTCGAGTGCGGCTCGTACTCGAACCCGAACTACGGCTGCACCGACGAACGTGAGGACGCGATCGCGGCGTACACGGACGCGCTGCTGTGGTACATCACCCGCGACGATCGCTATGCGCAGAAGGCGATCCAGCTGATGGACGCCTGGTCGGCGACGATCCGCGACCACACCAACAGCAATGCCCCGCTGCAGACCGCGTGGTCGGCGTCGTCGTGGCCGAAGGCGGCCGAGATCATCAAGCATGTGTACGGCAACTGGCCGAACGCGGGCCGGTTCGGCACCATGCTGCGCAACGTCTACCTGCCCGAGATCATCAACGGCTCGAACTCCAACGGGAACTGGGAGTTGAGCATGACCGAGGCGATCCAGGGCATCGGCGTGTTCCTCGACGACCAGACCGTGTACGACAAGGCGATCTCGCTCTACCGGGTCCGGGTGCCGGCGTTCGTCTACCTGGAGTCGGACGGCTCGCTGCCGAAGACGAAGCCGAGCCAGAACCTCAACACCCGCGAGAAGATCATCGCCTACTGGCAGGGTCAGGACACGTTCGTGAACGGGTTGACGCAGGAGACCTGCCGCGACTTCACCCACACCGGGTACGGCATCTCGTCGATCTCGCACGTCCTGGAGACCTCCCGGATCCAGGGCATCGACCTCTATCCGGAGTTCGGTGAGCGGCTGCGGCACGCGCTCGGGTTCCAGTCTCGCTGGGAACGCAACCTCGAGCCGGTCCCGTCCTGGCTGTGCAAGGGCTCGCTGCACCGCGGGCTCGGACCGATCACCGAGGTCGGGTTCAATGCCCTGCACACCCGGCTCGGGATCGCGATGACGAACACCCAGGCGCTGACCGAGTCCCGCCGTCCGGCCGGCTCGAACAACCTCTTCGTGGCCTGGGAAACCTTGACCCACGCCGAGAATCCGTCCTGATCAGCTGACGACTGCGGTCGGGGAGCGTCCCCGGCCGCAGTTCGCGGTCAGATCTGGGCTTCGCCGCGCTTCCAGTAGCCCTGGAAGGAGATCGCGGCCTTCGGCATCCCGACCGCGTTGACGAGGTGGCGTCGTACCGACTTGATCATCGACGACTCACCGGCGACCCAGGCGTAGTCGGCGTCGTACGGGAGCTCGGCGCTCTTGAGTGCCTCGAGCAACGACTTCGGCCCGCCATCCGGGGTCGGCGCGATCCAGGTGATGTCGGCGGTGCCCGGTGTCGGGAGCGGACGGATGTCGCGGATGTCCGGGACCTCGACGAACACGGTCGCATGAACGGTGGCCGGCAACTGCTCGAGGATTCCGGCCAGCGCGGGCAGCGCGGTCTCGTCGGCGACGAGCACTCGACGCATGCTGGTGGCCGGCGGGACGTAGTCGACGCCGGAGTGCAGTAGGCCCTTGGTGCTGGTGGTGTCGACCGCGAAGGGCAGGATCAGGCCGAGACGGTCACCGATCGCGGCCTCGCTCACCCACGCGGACGCGGGCCCGTTGACGCCGTGCAGGACGAACTCGATGTCGATCTCGGCGACCTCGGGACGCAGTGCGCGCACCGTGTAGGTCCGCATGATGAAACGCTCGTCGACCGGTTGGGCGCACCACTCGGTGTACCACTCGGGGCCGGTCGGGAGGGTGAGTTCGCTGCCGTCCGGAGGCGAGAGCAGCACCTTGATCCGCTGGTCCGGCCCGGCCGTCACCGCGTCCGCGATCCGCGGTGCGACAAAGGTCACGCGGCGCAGGTGTGGGCTGAGGTCGTCGACCGCTGCCACGGTGGCGAGGACCGAATCGAACACGATCGGCCGCTCGAGCACAGTCGTCATGCTGGTTTCTCCAGGGAGTACGCAGGGGGAGACTCAGATGCGGACCCGCGGACGGCCGGGTTATTCTGAGGCGTCTAGAGGTTAGCCTTACCTAAGAGGATCCCAAAGTCCAATGCCCCCGCCCACTGCTGTGGCCGAATCCACCGGTCCAGACGCCGCTGCCCCGTCACGCCCGCGGCGGACCCGGAGGGCAACCCTGTTCCTCGGGCTGTTCGGCTGTATCGCCCTCCTGGTGCTGATGACGTTGCTCAGCATCGCCGTGGGTTCGAAGCAGATCCCGCTGTCGACCGTGTTCGATGCCTTGCGCCATTACAACGACACGGACACCGATCATGTGATCATCCGCTCACTGCGCGTACCACGGACCGTGATCGGCCTGCTGGTCGGTGCCGCGCTGGGGCTGTCCGGCGCGCTGATGCAGGGCGTCACCCGGAACCCGCTGGCCGACCCCGGCATCCTCGGCGTCAACGCCGGTGCCGCACTTTTCGTTGTCGCGGGCATCTATTGGTTCGGTCTCTCCACCCTGACGTCGTACGTCTGGCTGGCGTTCGTCGGGGCGGCCGTCGCCTCGGTCGCGGTGTATGTGCTCGGAACGCTCGGCCGTGAGGGCGCGACCCCGGTGAAGCTGGCGCTGGCCGGTGCGGCGATGACGGCGATGCTCGGTTCGCTGACCACTGCGCTGCTGATCGGTGACGTCGACACGTTCGACCAGTTCCGGTTCTGGGCGGTCGGATCGCTGTCCGGTCGGGGTTCGGACATCGCGACCCAGGTCGCGCCGTTCATCCTGATCGGGATCGGGCTGTCGATGGTCTCCGGGCGGGTGCTCAACGCCCTCTCGCTGGGCGACGACGTGGCCAAGTCACTCGGTCAGCGGATCGGACTCGCCCGGTTGTTCGTGGCGGTGGTCGTCGTCCTGCTGTGTGGAGCCGCCACCGCGGCCGCCGGACCGATCGCTTTCGTCGGGCTCACGATTCCGCATGTGGCGCGGCTGGTCACCGGCCCGGACTATCGCTGGATCCTGCCGTACTCGATGGTGCTCGCGCCGATCCTGCTGCTCGGCTCCGACGTCCTCGGCCGGGTCGTCGCCCAGCCCGGTGAGCTGCAGGTCGGCATCGTCACCGCGGTGATCGGCGCGCCGTTCTTCATCGCGCTGGTACGCCGGCGGAAGTTGGCGGACCTCTGATGGCGACGACGGCCGAAGCTGTTCAGATCATCACCCGGGCCCGGGCGGTCCGGCAGGCTCGTTCGCTCGCGGTGATCGTGGTCCTCGCCGTGCTGGTCTTCGCGGCCTTCTGCGTGTCGCTGTCACTCGGCGACTTCAAGATCCCGGTCATCGACGTGGTGAAGACGCTGTTCGGCGGCGGCGACCGGGCGACCGAGTTCATCGTCAACCGGCTTCGGCTGCCCAGGGCACTCACCGGCCTGATGGTCGGCGCCGCGCTGGGCATGTCCGGCGCGATCTTCCAGAGCATCGCCCGCAACCCGCTGGCCAGCCCGGACATCATCGGCGTCACGTACGGCGCCAGCGCCTTCGCGGTGTTCGCCATCATCACGCTCGGTCTGACCGGAGTCGCGGTGTCGATGCTCGCGATCGCCGGAGCCGTGCTGACCGCGTTCATCATGTACGTGCTGGCCTGGCGGCAAGGGGTGTCGAGCTACCGGCTGATCCTGATCGGGATCGGGATCGGCGCGATCGCCACCAGCATCACGTCGTACCTGTTGACCAGGGCAAGGGTCGAGATCGCCCAGCAGGCGTTGATCTGGCTGACCGGCAGCCTGAACGGCCGGGACTGGTCGAACGTCCGGTCGATGGGGATCACGCTGGCGGTGCTGACTCCGCTGACGGTGTTCCTGGTCCATCGGCTGCGGATCCTGCAGCTCGGCGACGAGACGGCGTACGGGCTCGGGTTGCGGGTCGAGAGCTCGCGGCTCGGGCTGATCGTGATCGCCGTCCTGCTCGCGGCGGTGGCGACGGCCGCCGCCGGGCCGATCGGGTTCGTCGCGTTCGTCGGGCCGCCGATCGCCCGCCGGCTGACCCGGTCGCCGGGGCCGGCGATGATCGCGTCCGCGTTGATCGGTGCGCTGGTGGTGTCGTTGTCGGACCTGATCGCGCAGCACGCCTTCGGGGACACCCAGTTGCCGGTCGGAGTGGTGACCGGCGTGGTCGGAGCGCCGTACCTGATCTTCCTGCTCGCCCGGGCCAACCGGGTGGGGAGTGGTGGCTGAGAGATGGAGAACTCTGTGGATACCGAGATCTTGCACAGCTTGGCTGCCGAGAGCCTGGCCGTCGGCTACGACCAGCGGGAGATCATTCACGACCTGTCGGTGCGGATCCCGACCGGGAAGATCACCGTCATCGTCGGCGCCAACGCGTGCGGCAAGTCGACCCTGCTGAAGACGCTGGCCCGGCTGCTCAAACCGTCCCGCGGAACCGTGCTGCTGGACGGCAAGAGCATCCAGTCGATCGCCACCCGCGAGGTCGCCACCAAGCTCGGGCTGTTGCCGCAGTCACCGACCGCGCCGGAGGGGATCACGGTCGCCGACCTGGTCGGGCGCGGGCGCTACCCGCGGACCCGGTGGATCCGGCAGTGGACCAAGACCGACGACGAGGCCGTCGCGGCCGCGATGACGTCGACCGACGTCCTGTCGATCGCCGACCGGCCGATCGACGAGCTCTCCGGTGGTCAGCGGCAGCGGGTGTGGATCGCGATGGCGCTGGCGCAGGAGACCGACATCCTGCTGCTGGACGAGCCGACGACGTTCCTCGATCTGACCCACCAGTTCGAGGTGCTCGACCTACTGGTCGACCTGAACAAGCAGGAGGAGCGGACGATCGTGCTGGTGCTGCACGATCTCAACCAGGCCTGCCGGTTCGGCGACCATCTGATCGCGATGAAGGACGGCGCGATCGTCTGCGAGGGCAACCCGAGCGAGGTCATCACCGAGGAGGTCGTGCACGACATCTTCGGCCTGGCCGTGAAGGTCATCCCCGACCCGGTCGCCGGCACCCCGATGGTCGTCCCCCTGGGCCGCCACACCACCCGCACCGACCGCCTCCAGGACGCCCGATCCGATGACGCCGTGGACTACGGCGAGCGTACGTCGTCGGGGCGCGCGACTTCCGGGAATCCGGTAGCCGCGGCGCTGGCTGCCAGCGCCGCGGCCAACGGCATCTGCCGCCCGAGCGACCGCTAGATCAACCGGTGCGGCGGACCTGGTAGAGGATCAGGCCCGCCAGGAGGGCTCCGAGGGTGCCCATGGCGAGGTCGCCGAGGGTGTCGGTGTACGCCGTCTGGAGCTCGGACGAGCTGCGGATGAAGGCGAAGTACTCACCGATCTCCCACACGACCGCGGCCGTCGCGCCGAACCCGAGCGCAACGAAAGCTGTCAGGCCGCGCGAGAGCGTGGGGGAGCGAACGCGATCAGCACGCCGGCGGTGAGGAGGCCCCAGAGGATGAAGTGCATGGCGTCGTCCCACCAGGGCACGGTGTCGAAGAGGTTGAGGCGGTTGCCGATCAGGTCGATCAGCCAGGGCAACGTCATCAGCAGGTCGGCTCGCCAGGGGAAGCTGTGGTGCAGTTTGCTGTGCGCCCGGCCGTACGCCCACCACCACAGCGGCAGCGCCATCGCGCCGAGCGGGTAGACGATCAGCCGCGCGGTCGACGCCTTGCCCTTGATCCCGCTCAGGTCCGGCCAGATCAGCGCCGACAGCAACAAAGCGAAGAGCAGGATCTTCGCGGCCAGAGCGGCGTACCGCACCCAGCTCACCCGTTCGGTGGGAACCGTGGTGGCAACCATCGTCGTCATGCCTCCCAGTGAAACCGGCCGCTGGGCGAGGCGGATGAGTACAACTACGGGAAGGACCCCCGCGATGTCCGCCATTCTGGCGGATCGCGGGGGTCCGGGACAGCTACCGGCCGTGCGGTCAGCTGACGCTGATCAGGTCCACGACGAAGATGAGGGTCTCGCCCGGCTTGATCGCGCCGCCCGCGCCGCGGTCGCCGTACCCGAGGTGCGGCGGGATGACCAGCTTGCGCCGGCCGCCGACCTTCATCCCCTGGACGCCGGTGTCCCAGCCCTGGATGACCTGGCCGACGCCGAGCTGGAAGGCCAGCGGCGCGCCCCGGTTGTACGACGCGTCGAACTCCTCGCCGGTCGAGTGGGCGACGCCCACGTAGTGCACGTTCACCCGCGACCCGGCCTTGGCCTCATCGCCGTCGCCGACGGTGATGTCCGTGATTTCCAGCTCCGCCGGCGGCGGTCCGTCCGGAAAGTCGATCTCTGGCTTGTCAGTCATGCCCCCAGCTAACCAGACGTCTCACCCGCCTTCCCCCAGGGCCGGTCGGTTCCGAATGCCAGAGGGTTGAACAGGAACTGGTGCGCCGAGACAGGCTATTTCGTGTCCGAGGTCCCCAGTAGGTGTTCTAGGTCCCCACACAGGCATGCTCGCGGGCTGGCGTGTAAGGACTAGCGGGTGAGGACCTCGCGGAGTTTGGTTGCGAACTCCTCCGGTTTGCCGGGCATGCCGTACTCGTTGCCGAGGAAGCCGGCGTGGTTGCTGGGGAACACGGCAGGCGTGAGGCCGAGGCGCTCCGCGACCACGAGGCCGCCGCGGTGCGGCGAGCTCGTCGACGGACTCCTCACCGACGCCGATCACCAGCCGGTCCGCCGACTTGGAAAGCGCGTCGAAGTCGGGCTGGTACGACGTGATGCCGCGGAGGTTCTGCCCGAGCAGGGCGTCGCCGCGGGAGCCGTCGTCCTCGGTCGGGAGGCCGAACATCGCCGGATCGGGCGCCGGCTGCTTGGTGTAGTCGTCCGGCACCTCGCCCTTGAAGCTGGTGATCGCGATGAACTTCGCCATCCCGGCGCCCATCCCGTCGCGCTGGTACGTCTCGTAGATGTCCTCGACCGCCGCCGTCGCGGCCGTGGCATCCGGCAGGATTCCCGCCAGCGGCGGCTCGTGCGCGACGAGGATGTTGACCAGGTCAGGTCGTTGAGCGAGCAGCGCCAGACCGTTCACCGCGCCGCCACTGGTGGCGAAGATATCGACCGGACCGGCGTCGAGGGTCTCGATCAGCGTGACCAGGTCGGCGGCGTGGTCGTCCGGCGACAGTTCGCCGGTGCCGTCGCTGCGGACGCTTCGCTCGACGCCGCGCGGGTCGTAGGTGACGATCATCCGATCGGTGAAGTACGACGCCAGGGTCGGGAAGCCGCTCGCCCCCATCGGTGAGCCGATCAGCAGCAGCACCGGTTGATTGCCGAGCTCGCCGCGTACGTCGTACGTCAGGGTCGCTCCGGGTACGTCGATCGTGCTGGTGACTGGGTCCGGCATGAACAGCTCCTCCTCGAGCGTCCCATCCCCCACGGCGGGACTCGTGATGTGAGCCTAGACCGGCCGCCGCGGTACGGACCAGGACCTCAACCTGCACCCAGTCGGCATAGACGTCCCCGTCACGTGGAACGCCAACGCCCGCCACTACTGGCACTACTGAGGCAACAGAGTGAGCCGGACCCCTGGGGCTTGATTGCGGAGCGTGACGGGCGGCAGACTGTTCCAGCGACACCTTGGGAGGGCATGGGAGCGAGCAGGCGCATCGATCAATCAGAGGGGCCGCGGAAGTGGTTGTGCAGGGGGACGCGTCGGGATCGCAGTTCGGCGATGCGGCGATTGAACGAGCCAGGTCGACTGTTGGCCGACCAGCGCGCGACCTGCTCTCGAAGATCGAGGGAATTCGCCTTCGGGCGGAGAAACTGTTAGCTCAGCCGGAGGCGCTCCGCGCCAGCGCGCGCGACCAGACTGCGGTGCTGACTCAACGTCAGTTCTGGGCTGAGCTGGAGAACCTTCCCACCACCGCATTGCAAGAGGTGACGGGGAAGAGTGGCAAGCTCAGCACTTTGCAGAATGCGGGCTACCGGACGGTCGCACAGTTGGTAGCCGCCACTGCCAACGAGCTCACAGCATTGCCAGGTATCGGACCGAAGACGGCCGAGAACATCACCGCGGCGGTCAGGACGATCGCGGACCGAACCGCACAATCGACGAGATTCAGCTTCCGGCCGGACAGTCCCGACCCGCAACAGCGAGACCTCCTGGCGACCGTGGTCGCCATCCGGCACGCGGACAACGCAGCCGGCGAAGTATCCCCGTTGTTGCAGGAGTTCGCTGCGGCCACGAGGGACCTGTTGATTGCTGCAGCGCCGACACGCCGACGCCTCTCCATGGTCGTCTCCGGAAGGGCACGAAAGCGGGCCGCGCTGGCAGCGCTCGCACAACTCGAGGCAGTCAGCAACCATCCACGGACAGCCTGGCTCGAGGGCGAACTCACTCGCCATGAGCGAGCGATCGGGCTGTTCGGCTACACCGACGAACGCCTATGGGGCGAGTACGACGCCGATGCCGCGACGGTCAACGCCACGCTGTCTACGGTCGGCGGCGCTGGTGCAACTGTCGACGCAGAAGCGGCACAAGGTTTCATCCCCGACGAACTTCGGCAACGGATCACCGCAGTTCCGCTGGATGTCAGCTTGGTCAGGTCCACGTTGCGTGGCTACCAGGTGTTCGGCGCGCAGTACGCCATCCATCAGGAGCGGTCGATCATCGGTGACGAGATGGGTCTGGGAAAGACGATCCAGGCGCTCGCCGCCGCAGCGCACCTTGCGGCGAACGGACAGCAACGGTTCCTGGTGGTGTGTCCGGCGAGCGTGCAGATGAACTGGCTGAATGAGATCACGAAGCACACCAGGCTGAGTCCGCACAATCTCCATGGCGCCGCTCGTGATGCTGCGGCTCGCAGATGGCTGCGGGAGGGCGGAGTCGCTGTCACCACGTTCGGTACGTTGGCACGGCTCGAGGAAGTGAAACAACACGACACGGCGATGCTGATCGTGGACGAGGCGCATTACGTCAAGAACCCGAAAGCGGCCCGCTCCCAAACTGTCGACGATGCGGCGGCCAGGGCCCAGCGCGTGCTGTTTCTGACCGGCACGCCGATGGAGAACCGGGTCGAGGAGTTTCGCAGCCTGGTGGGATACCTGCAGCCGCAGATCGCCCGGCGGGTCGACGCGTCAGACGTCGTGGCCGGGGCGAATCGGTTTCGGCGGGCGTGGCACCGGTATATCTGCGTCGCAACCAGGAGGACGTGCTCACCGAGTTGCCGGAGAAGATCGAGGTCGACGACTGGGTGTTGCTCACGCCGCAGGATGAGGCTCAGTACCGGGAGGCCGTTCGATCGGGGAATCTCATGGCAATGCGTCAGGCCGCGTTCCATGCGAACGCTCCGGCGAAGCTGGAACGGATCCGGGAAATCGTGGACGAGGCGCGCGAAGACGGCCGTAAGGTGATCGTCTTCTCCTACTTCCTGCGCGTGCTGGCACGGATCGGTCATGCGATCGGCCCGAATGCGGCCGGTCCTATCTGTGGTTCAGTTCCGCCCCGTGAACGCCAGCGGCTCGTCGACGAGTTCAGTGCCGCGCGGGGACACGCGGTTCTTCTCAGCCAGATCGAGGCCGGTGGCGTTGGCCTGAACGTCCAGGCAGCCTCGGTAGTGGTGCTCGCCGAGCCGCAGTGGAAGCCGAGCACGGAGGACCAGGCGATCGCGAGAGCCCATCGGATGGGCCAGATTCGAACTGTCCAGGTGCATCGCCTGCTGGCAAAAGGCAGCGTGGACGAGCGCATGCGAGAAGTGCAGGAGCGGAAGAGGCTCCTCTTCGATGAGTACGCCCGCAAGAGTGATGCAAAGGAGATGGACGGCCGCGCCATCGACACCAAGGAGCACCGCCCTGACGCCCTCGACGACGAGGCGATACCCGTCGAAAGCCGGATCGTCCTCGCCGAGCAACATCGTCTCGGCCTGGACTGAGCCGACCGCGCCGCGCCGGCGTCAACCATGAAATCCTGCGAGCTGATCAGCCCTACCTAGGCTGATGCCGGTCGAGAAACCGGCGGGCCGCTCCGCTGCCGACGGAGCTCACGGCCAGCCGGCCTTCGGGGTTGGGGTTTTGTGGGTGAGGAGGCGCCCGGTGCGGGTGGAGAGTAGGCGGTCGAGGTTGGCGTCGAAGGACTCCTGCATGTGCCAGTCGGCGGTGAGGATGTAGAGGGTGCCGTCGCCGAGGGTGCAGGCGAAGCCGGCGTGGTCCAGGGGGACGGTGTCGAGGATGTCGCCGCCTTCGGCGATGCGGAGGCAGGCTGATTCACCCTGTGGGGTCCAGCCGGGGGTCCAGATAGCGCCGGATTCGTCCATGCACATGCCGTCGCCTGCGTGTGGTGCCCAGACCCGGCGGTTCGACAGGCCGCCGTCGTCGGCGATGTCGTACGCCGTCAGTACGCCGCCGAACGACTCCGCGATGATCAGGGTCGAGTTGTCCGGCGTGATCACCATGCCGTTCGGGAAAGCGAGTTCGTCCGCCACCCGTCGTACCGAACCGTCGGGAGTGACCAGCAGAATGAACCCGGGTCGCTGGCCTTCACCCGGCTGGAAGTCGCAGCCCCCGTTGACGTAGATGTTGCCGCGCCCGTCGACCACGATCTCGTTCAGACCGCCGTACGACGACATGTCGGCGTGCGTGACCAGATCACCCGAGGCCTCCTGCCGAAGCAGCAGCCCCTCCGGCCCGGACACCACCAGCAGCCGCCCGTCCGGCAACCAGTCGATCGAGAACGGGAGCGTCGTCGGCACGCGGGCCATCACCTCCCGCTTCCCGGACGCGTCGACGGCGATTACCTCCTGTGCACCCCAGTTCGAGCACCAGAACCGCCCATCCCGCCACCGCGCCGACTCCCCGATCACAAGTCCATCCAGCAGTACCTCAGTCATCACAGCTCCTTCCGTCCATACCCCTACACGAACGCAGAACGCAGAGATCGACAACAGCCGCCCGGACCGGGCACCGTGCTGGGTGCACTAGGCTGATGGCCCGTGAAGGTCTTGGTGATTGGCTCGGGTGGCCGCGAACACGCATTGGTCTGGGCGCTGGCTCGGGACCCTGAAGTCCGGGACATCGTGGCGGCCCCGGGGAACCCTGGTATCGCCGTGTTGCAGCCGGCGTACGACGGGCAAACGATCGTTTGCCGATCGGTAGACATCTCCGACCACGATGCGGTCGTCGCGCTGGCGACCGAGTTCGGCGCCGACCTGGTCGTGGTCGGACCGGAGGCACCGCTGGTGGCCGGGCTGGCCGACCCGCTGCGCGAGGTCGGGATCGCTGTCTTCGGTCCGTCCGGGGACTCCGCCCAGATCGAGGGGTCGAAGGCGTTCGCCAAGGACGTGATGGCCGCCGCGAGCGTGCCGACCGGCCGGGCCTATGTGTGTACGACGCCCGAGGAGGCCGCCGAGGCGATCGACGCGTTCGGGCCGCCGTACGTGGTCAAGGACGACGGTCTGGCTGCCGGCAAGGGTGTCGTCGTCACCTCGGACCGGGACGAGGCGCTGGCCCACGCCGCCGGGTGCGAGCAGGTGCTGATCGAGGAGTACCTGGACGGCCCGGAGGTGTCGCTGTTCGCGATCACCGACGGTACGACGGTGCTGCCGATGCAGCCCGCGCAGGACTTCAAACGCCTTGCGGACAACGACGAAGGCCCGAACACCGGCGGCATGGGCGCCTACACACCGTTGCCGTGGGCACCGGAGGACCTGGTCGGGGAGATCACCGAGAAGGTGCTCCAGCCGACCGTGGACGAACTGCGCCGCCGCGGTATGCCGTTCAGCGGCCTGCTGTACGCCGGTCTGGCGCTGACGTCCCGCGGCGTCCGGGTGATCGAGTTCAACTGCCGCTTCGGCGACCCGGAGACGCAGGCGCTGCTGCCGCTGCTCAACACCCCGCTGGGCGGACTCCTGTACGCCGCCGCGACCGGCAAGCTGGCCGATCACGAGCGGCTGAGCTGGAAGAGCGCCGCCGCGGTGACCGTCGTGGTCGCGGCGAAGAAGTACCCGGCCAACCCGCGCCAGGGCGACGCGATCGCCGGCATCGACCAGGCCGAGGTGGACGACGTCCGCGTCTTCCACGCCGGTACGGCGCTCGAGGACGACGAACTCGTCACGTCGGGCGGCCGGGTCCTGGCGGTCAGCGCGACCGGCAAGGACCTCGACGAGGCCCGCCAGCGCGCCTACGCCGCCGTCGGCCAGATCCGGATCAAGGGCTCCCAGCACCGCACCGACATCGCCCTCAAAGCGGCGCGCGGAGAGATCACCGTCTGACCTGAAGCCCGGCGGGAACCTTCGCGCCCCGGCCGACACATACGAGTGCAAGGGCAGTCGTGTGTGCGGAAGGGGCGCGGATGCGCAGCGGAAGAAGAAGACCGGTCGCGTGGTGAGCGGCGTGCAGGCTGTGCGGGACGGAGTGGTCGTGTCGGCAAGCTCGGACGGGAACCTGTGGGACCGGATCTCGGCAGGTGACGCGGACGCGTTCGCGCAGCTGTACGACCGGCATGCCCGGGCGATCTACAACTTCCTCTACCGGCGCACCGCGTCCTGGAGCGATGCCGAGGATCTGACTTCGGCGGTGTTCCTGCAGGCCTGGAGACGGCGGTCCGAGGTGGTGCTCGATCGTGACTCCGCCTTGCCCTGGCTGCTCCGGACGGCCGACTACACGGCCCGCAACGAGTGGCGAACCAAGCTGCGCTACCGCCGTGCCCTGGCCGCCGCGCGACTACTGCCTGCCGAGGTCGACGACCATTCCGACGAGGTGGTCGGCCGGATCGACGACGACCAGCGGATCCGCGCGGCCCGTGACTCGCTGAAACGCCTGCCCAAGCAGGAGCGCGAGATCATCGAGCTCTGCGTCTGGACCGGCCTCGACCAGGCCGCCGCCGCGGTGGCGCTGGACATTCCGATCGGAACAGTGAAGTCACGCCTGTCCCGGGCCCGGAAACGGCTGCGCGACCTCAACCTTCCTTCTGCCGTGGAGGCTCAGTCATGAACAGCCTGCCGACCCTGCCGCCCGAACGCGACCTGAGTCCGGCCACCAGGCAGCGACAGCGCGCCGAACTGACGGCCATCGTCGAGCACGAATCGGCGACGAGCCCGCACAGCCGGCGGCTGGTCCCGTTGGCCGCGGCGGCCGCAGTCGTCCTGGTCGCCGGCGCCGCGATCGCCGTACCGGCCCTGCGACCGGACAAGGCGCCGTCGCAGACCCAGCCGCCGGTGAGCGGCTCCGTCGCCACGCCAGGTGCACAGATCGAGCGGTTGAGCGAGGCGGAACTGGCCGCGTTCGGCCGGAAGTGCACCGAGCAAGACCCGGTCGCCCAGAAGGTCATCGATGGATTCCGGTACACGAATCCGCCGGCCGATGCTGCCGCGACGACCTGGGTCCTCGCTTATGGCGCCAGCCTGTGGATCAACTGCGGTTTCGACAAGAACGGGACCTGGGTCACCGGGGCCGATGCCAACCTGGGGCAGCCGATGTACGGCGCCGTGCAGCCGGGCGGCATGGGTGCCGGCATCTACCTGAAGTCGGTCGCCCGCATCACGGTCACACCGCTGAACGGGAAACCGGTCGAGGCCGTGCTCCGCAACGGGTTCTACTTCGCTCCGGTCCGAAGGCTGCAGATGAACGTCGAAGGTCCGCCTTTCACTCCGCTTCCCCTGGTCACCCGTGGCTACGACGCGAAGGGGAAGCTGGTGTACACCAGCCCCGCGACGGTCGGCGAACGGAGCCTCAAGGAGTCCAAGTGCTACTCCGATCCCGTGGGCGAGTCCTACGTCTGGAGCGGGACGTCCACGCCGACGCCGGTCCCCAGTGACTGCATTCGGACCAAGGCCTGGGACGGCCGCCCCGGCCCGCGCTGATGGCCCTCCGCGTCAGGCGGTGACGTTCTGGGAGAATGGGGGTGTGCCCAGCTCGAGTAAGCCCCGGATTCCGAACGTTCTCGCCTCGCGTTATGCCAGCCTGTCGATGGCTCAGCTGTGGTCGCCGGAGCACAAGATCGTGCTCGAGCGGCGGCTGTGGGTGGCGGTGCTGAAGGCGCAGAAGGAGCTCGGCGTCGCGGTGCCGGACGGTGTGGTCGAGGACTACGAGCGGGTGCTGGAGCAGGTCGACCTGGAGTCGATCGCGGCCCGCGAGCGGGTCACCCGGCACGACGTGAAGGCGCGGATCGAGGAGTTCAGCGCGCTCGCCGGGCACGAGCACATCCACAAGGGCATGACGAGCCGGGACCTGACCGAGAACGTCGAGCAGCTGCAGATCCGGGCCGGGCTCGAACTGGTTCGCGATCGCGCCGTGGCGACCGCCGTACGGCTCGGACAGAAGGCGGCCGACCACGCGGCGCTGGTGCTGACCGGGCGCTCGCACAACGTTGCCGCGCAGGCGACCACGCTGGGCAAGCGGTTCGCGTCCGCCGCGGACGAGTTGCTGGTGGCGATCGCCCGGATCGAGGAGCTGATCGAGCGGTACCCGCTGCGCGGGATCAAGGGCCCGGTCGGTACGTCGCAGGACATGCTGGACCTGTTCGGCGGCGACTCGGCCAGGCTGGCGCAGCTCGAGTCCGGGATCGCCGAGCACCTCGGGTTCAGCCGGACGCTGACGAGTGTCGGCCAGGTGTACCCGCGATCGCTCGACTACGACGTCGTCTCGGCGTTGGTCCAGCTGGCGGCGGGGCCGTCGAGCCTCGCGACCACGATCCGGCTGATGGCCGGGCACGAGCTCGTCACCGAGGGGTTCAAGGAGGGCCAGGTCGGGTCCTCGGCGATGCCGCACAAGATGAACACCCGGTCCTGCGAGCGGGTGAACGGCCTGGCCGTGATCCTGCGCGGGTACGCCTCGATGGCGGGTGAGCTGGCCGGCAACCAGTGGAACGAGGGCGACGTCTTCTGTTCCGTCGTACGGCGGGTCGCGCTGCCGGACGCGTTCTTCGCGCTGGACGGGCTGTTCGAGACGTTCCTGACCGTGCTGGACGAGTTCGGGGTGTACCCGGCCGTGGTCAGCCGGGAGCTCGAGCGGTACCTGCCGTTCCTGACCACGACCAAGGTGCTGATGGCCGCGGTGAAGAACGGCGTCGGCCGGGAGACCGCGCACGAGGTGATCAAGGAGCACGCGGTCGCGACCGCGCTCGACCTGCGCAAGGGTCTGGCGGAGAACGATCTGTTCCATCGCCTCGGCGCAGACGGCCGGCTGGGCCTCACCGAGGAGCAGATCGTCGGCATCGTCGGCGAACCGCTGTCCTTCACCGGTGCCGCCGTCGACCAGGTCGGCACCGTCGTCGCCGCGATCGACGAACTCGCCAAGCGCCACCCCGAAGCCGCCGCCTACAGCCCGGGTGACATCCTCTAGTCCGTGTTCGAACCGCTCACCTGGGCGTTGGTCGCCCTCTCGCTGGTCGCGATGGTGTTCGCCATCGTGCTGGCCGCGCTGGACAAGCGGATCAACTGGACGCTGCTGGCGATCCTCGCCGTGGTCGAGGCCGGGCTGCTGGCGCAGCTCGTCATCGGCATCGTCCAGTTGGCCGGCACCGACCGGGACGTCTCCGGTGTGTTCTTCGTCGGATACCTGATCGGCGGGCTGATCGTGCTGCCGCTCGGTGCGCTGTGGGCGCTCGCCGAGAGCAGCCGGTGGGGAGCCGGCGCGCTGGCGTTCGCCTGCCTGGTGATCCCGGTGGTCGAGCAGCGCCTGCACGTGATCTGGACCACCTGAGGTGGCCGACCCGGCGGCGACCAGACACGGCCCTGGCCGGATCCTGATCCTGGTGTACGGCGTCTTCGCGCTGGCCGCGACCGCCCGGGCCGGGGTCCAGATCGCGACCCAGTTCGAGCAGGCGCCGATCGCCTACGTCCTGTCGGCTGTTGCCGCGGTCATCTACATCGCGGCGACCTTCGCGTTGGCCAGGGCAACCAAAGTCTCGCGGCGGGTGGCCACGGTCGCGATCGTGGTCGAGTTGGTCGGCGTGATCGCCATCGGGGCGTTCAGTTACGCCGTACCGGAAGACTTTCCGGACGCCACCGTGTGGTCGCATTTCGGCCAGGGCTACGGCTTCGTACCGCTGGTGTTGCCGATCCTCGGCCTGCTCTGGTTGCGCCGTACCAGCTGATCCGGACTCCCAGGAAACTGCCAGCCGCGCGCAGGGGATGGCTCAGGTTCACCGGCCAGCATCGGTGGCATGCAGATTTCAGGTCATCCTCGGGTCGAGATCGTCGTACCCGTCAAGAACGAGGAAAACGACCTCGGTCCGAATATCAGGCGGCTGCGTGAGTTCCTGGACACCGCCTGCCCGTTTCCGGCCGAGGTCTGCATCGCGGACAACGGAAGCACGGACGCGACCTATGAGGTCGGCGCCCAGCTGGCCATCGAGCTGCCCGGGGTCCGGATCGTCCGGCTCGAGCAGTCCGGCCGCGGCCGCGCGCTGAAGAAGGTCTGGTCCGAGAGCACCGCCGATGTGCTCGCCTACATGGACGTCGACCTGTCCACGAACCTGAACGCGTTGCTGCCGCTGGTGGCACCGCTGTTCGCCGGCCACAGCGATGTCGCCATCGGCACCCGGTTGTCGAACGGGTCGCGGGTGGTCCGGCGGCCGGGGCGGGAGTTCATCTCCCGCTCCTACAACCTGTTGCTGCGGGCAACCTTGAGTGCGCACTTCTCGGACGCCCAGTGCGGGTTCAAGGCGATCCGCGCCGACGTCGCGCACCAGTTGCTGCCGCTGATCGAGGACACCAGCTGGTTCTTCGACACCGAGCTGCTGGTGCTGGCCGAGAAGGCCGGGCTGCGGATCCACGAGGTGCCGGTCGACTGGGTCGACGACCTCGACTCGCGGGTCGCGATCGCCAAGACGGTCGGCGAGGACCTGCGCGGGATCGCCCGGCTGACCCGCAACCTCGGCCGCGGCCAGATCGACCTCGAGCCGGTGCGGGAGGCCTTCGGCCGGCCCCGGATCCTCGATCCCCGGACGGCGTTGGCCGCGCGTGTCCTGCGGTTCTGCGCGATCGGAGTGCTGAGCACGGCGGCGTACGCGCTGCTCTATCTGGTCCTCCGGCAGGGCATGCCCGCCCAGGTGGCGAACGTGCTCGCCCTGCTCATCACCGCGGTCGGCAACACCGCTCTCAACCGGCGGATCACCTTCGGCGTCCGCGGCCTGGAGAACCGCGGGAAGCACCAGTTGCGCGGCCTCGTCGCCTTCGGCATCGGCTGGAGCCTGACCGCCTCGTCCCTGTGGCTTCTGCACACCGCGGTCTCGACGCCGCACCAGGCCGTCGAGATCACTGTTCTCACTCTCGCGAACCTGGCCGCGACCGTGGTCCGGTTCAGCCTCTTCCAGACGTGGGTCTTCAACGACGACGCACCTACCCTGCCCGCCTTCGAACCCCCGGCGGTTCTCGACCAGACCCGGAGCAACTGATATGGCAACACTGACCAATCCAGTCGAGACCTCTCGCCGGGCCGGACCACGGGCGATCGCCAGCCAGTACACGATCGGCCGCGACAAGATTCTGTACGGCGGCCTGCTGGTACTGACCGCGATCGCCTACCTGTGGGGTCTGTCCAAGAACGGCTACGCCAACGAGTACTACGCGGCCGCGGTCCAGGCCGGCTCGACCAGCTGGAAGGCCTGGTTCTTCGGCTCCTTGGACGCGTCCAGCTTCATCACCGTGGACAAGACCCCGGCCGCGCTGTGGGTGATGGGACTGTCCGGGCGGATCTTCGGCTTCAGCACCTGGAGCATGCTGGTCCCCGAGGCGCTGATGGGCGTCGCGAGTGTCGGCTTCGTCTACGTGTCGGTCCGCCGGTGGTTCTCTTCGAACGCCGGACTGCTGGCCGGTGCGATCCTCGCGCTGACGCCGGTCGCCGTACTGATGTTCCGGTTCAACAACCCGGACGCGCTCCTGGTCATGCTGGTGTGCGCCGGTGCGTGGGCGGTGACCCGGGCGATCGACTCGGACAAGTACGCGGCCAGGTGGATGATGCTGGCCGGCGCCTTCGTCGGCTTCGGGTTCCTGACCAAGATGATGCAGGCGTTCCTGATCCTGCCGGCCTTCGGGCTGGCGTACCTGATCGCCGGGAAGCCGGCCTTCGGGAAGCGGATCGTGCACAGCGTGCTGGCGCTGGTCTCGCTGATCGTCAGCGCCGGCTGGTGGATCGCGATCGTCGAGCTGATGCCGACCTCGGCGCGGCCGTACATCGGCGGTTCGCAGAACAACAGCATTCTCGAGCTGACCCTCGGCTACAACGGTCTCGGCCGGTTGAACGGCAACGAGACCGGGTCCGTCGGCGGCGGTGGTGGCGGTGGCGCGGGCTGGGGCGGTGCGGCCGGCCTGCAGCGGCTGTTCGGCGGTGAGTTCGGCAGCCAGATCGCATGGCTCTTGCCGGCCGCGTTGCTGGCGACGATCGTCCTGGTCGTGGCTGCGGGCAAGTCGCCGCGGACGGACAAGACGCGTGCGTTCGCTGTGCTGTGGGGTGGCTGGCTGCTCGGCACGGGGCTGACCTTCAGCTACATGCAGGGCATCATCCACAGCTACTACATGGTGGCGCTGGCGCCTGCGATCGGTGCGGTTGTCGGTGCCGCGATGTCGATCCTGTGGCGGCGACGTACCGAGTGGTTGCCGCGGGCAATGCTCGCCGGTGGGGCGTTGCTGACTGGTGGCTGGGCGTTCGCGCTGCTGAACGAGAACCCGACCTGGCACCCGTGGGTGCGGTGGGTTGTGCTGCTGACCGGCGTACTCGGTGCTGGGGTGGTGATGATCCTGCCGGAGTTGAAGCTGAACCGTACGGCGGCTCGTCGGGCCGGCGTGTTCGCCGGAGTGCTGCTCGCGGTGAGTGCGCTGACCGGGCCGGCGGCGTACTCGGTCGCGACGATCAGCTCGGCGCACGCCGGGGCACTGCCGTCGGCCGGACCTTCGGGTGCCAGTGGAATGGGCGGCGGGCCTGGCGGTGGCGGCATGGGCCGGATGGGCGCGCCGCCTGGGCAGAACGGCAACGGTACGGCGGGCAACGGTACGAACGGTGTGCCGGGGACTACCGGGAACGGGACTGGCGGCGGTGGGGCCGGTGGGTTCCTTGGCGGGGGTGGGATCAGTGGAGTTTCGAGTGAGCTGATCACGCTGCTGCAGAACGGCGCCAAGGGGTATACCTGGGCGGCGGCCGCGGTCACCGCGAACGGCGCCGCGCCGCTGCAGATCGCATCCGGCACACCGGTCATGGCGATGGGCGGGTTCAACGGCACCGATCCGGCGCCCTCGCTGGACGAGTTCAAGGAACTGGTTGCTCAGGGCAAAGTCCACTACTTCATCGGCAGCGGTGGCGGTGGGATGGGCGGCCGGAGCGGCACCTCGAGCGAGATCGCCAGCTGGGTCGCGGACAACTTCCAGGCCCAGACCGTCGGCACCAGCACCGTCTACGACCTCACGACAAGCTGAGAAACCGGAGTACACAGTTATGACTCAGAACACCAACCCCCCGATGCCAGGCAACGAGGCTCAGTGGCAGGCGGCCCGCGCGGGCACACCCGACGATAGTGCAGCAGCCGCCTCGGCTGAAGCAGTTGCCGGGCACAAGGAGAGCGGCGCGAAGGCCGGCGGTCGGCCGAGCAACCTGGTGCTCGCCGGCGCTGGTTCCCTGCTGGCAGTGCTGGCGTTTCTGGGCGGTACTGCCGTTGGTCACGCCTGGGACGGCTCCAGCACCCAGCAGAACCAGTTCGGCGGACCCGGCGGCGGAGGCCGCCAATTCCCCGGCCAGCAAGGCCAGCAGGGTCAGGTCCCAGGTCAGGGCATGAACGGCCAAGGGCAGGACCAGGGATCAGTCCCAGGCAACCAGCCCAGTACCGGCACCGGCCAAACCCAAACCAGCTGACCCGTCGAACCGGCCTTGAGGGGGTGGTAGCTCGGCCCAACTGGGACGGACTTCCGGTTGGGCCGAGCTTTCGCCGCACCGGTCATTTGTGGTTTGCGACACGCGGGAACGGTTCGGGGTGGTACCAGGTGGGGTAAGGATCGGGGGGTGGAATGGTCGAACGTCACCTGGTTCCTGACCGCCCTCGGTGCGGTCGTCGTACTCCTGACGCGCGTCCGGCTCGGTGGGACCGTTGTCGACGGCACCGGTCATGGCGCCGGTCGGCATGGGTACTCCGCCGTTCTGCTACGCCTGCACACCTCCGTCGGGGTGATCACTCTGATCGGCTGGGTCGTTGCCCTGGTCACCGGTTTTCGCGAGATCGCCCTGATCGTGCTGACCGGGTGGTGGCTGTTGACGCTTCTCGGATTGTTGCTCCTGGCCCGTTGGCTGCCCAGCCACGCCAGACACTCGGAGGACACGCAGATCGACGCCTGGGGTTCCGGCGCCGGTCTGTCCGTCCTCGGCCACGTCGGCATGCTGGTCGGCGTCTGCTACTTCACCTTCATCACTTGGACCGACAGGCTCTAGCCGCCCAGACCGTCCAGCAGCGCTGTGACTGAACGCCGTACGCCGGCCTCGAACTCCTCCTGGGAGAGCGTGGCTCCGACCCCGGCGACACGGTCGTACAGCAGCCCGTCCAGCATCGCGGCCGCCGGCCAGGCCACCGCCGACGGATCCGGAACCCCGAGGCCGCCCAGGACTTGGGCCAGCATCGCCCGCAATTGCCGTGCGCCCTCGTCGATCGCGGCACGCAGGTCCGGCTGCCGGCTGGCCTCGAGCGACAACTCGTAGCGCGCGACCAGATCGTCCGG
The DNA here is from genome assembly GCA_963748245.1 of uncultured Actinomycetota bacterium. GTDB lineage: Bacteria > Actinomycetota > Actinomycetes > Propionibacteriales > Kribbellaceae > Kribbella. Next base: position 1,358,324 of record CAVVIA010000002.1, read on the forward strand.
CCGGTCCCGCGCCAGGCTGACCGTCATCTCGATCAGCAGGTCCAGAGGTGATCCCGCCCGCATCGGCGGTGAGGCGCTCAGGTCGCGGGCGAGCATCCGGTTCACACAGGCGGTGAGCAACGCGCTCCGGGTCCGGAGGTAGTACGACGTCGAGCCCGGCGGCAGGCCGGCCTCCGCGTCGACCGCGCGGTGCGTCAGCCCGCGCAGACCGCGGGTCGCGACCAGATGGATCGCGGCGTCGGCGATGGCGTCCCGGCGATCCGCACCCCGCGGAACCTGCTTCGTCACGGCGGTCAGTCTCCCACTGTTCAGATTTCCTCTACAGATGTAGAGTGTAGATCATGAGTACGGCGATCGTGGTGGGAGCGGGAATCGGCGGGGTCACGGCGGCCGTCGCACTGCAGCGGTGCGGATGGCAGGTCTCGGTGCTGGAACGGGCACCGGAGTTGGGCGAGGTGGGCGCCGGGATCTCCGTCTGGCCGTCGGCCGTCGCCGTACTGGAGGAGCTCGGGGTCAAGGGCGTTGAGACGGCGGCCGCGATCTCCCAGCCGGCCGGGATGCGCAAACCCGACGGCCGCTGGGTGGTGGCGGCGGCGGACCTCGGGGTCGAGCTCCCGGTGATGATCCACCGGGCCCAGTTGCACGACCTGATCACGGAGCAGTTCGGCCCCGGGATCACGGTCCGCACCGGCTACACCGTCACGAAGATCACCCAGGACGACACCGGGGTGACGATCAACGACGACCTGCGTGCCGATCTGGTGATTGCGGCCGACGGCATCCGCAGTGTGATCCGGCAGACGCTCTACCCGGAGTACAAGGGACCGCGATACTCCGGCTACACGGCGTACCGGGGTATTGCCGACGTGCAGATCGACGACGGTGGTGGTGAGACCTGGGGCCGCGGGCAACGGTTCGGGTTCGCGCGGCTGATCGACGGGCGGATCTACTGGTACGCGACGGCCAACCAGCCCGCCGGCCAGGGCGGCGATCACGCCACGGTGACCGGGGCGCTCGGCGACTGGCACGAGCCGATCCCGACGATCCTCGCGGGGACGCCGGCGGAATCCGTTCTGCAGAACGACATCCACGATCTGACGGTGCCGCTGGTGCCGTTCGTCCAGGGACGCGTGGTCCTGCTCGGTGACGCCGCCCACGCGATGACACCGAACCTCGGCCGCGGCGCCTGCTCGGCGATCGAGGACGCCGGCGCCCTCGCCCGGCACCTGGCCGGAGCCGGCCCCCTGGGTACGGCGTTGGCCGCCTACGACCGGGATCGGCGGAAGGCGACGACCCAGCTGGTACGGCGGTCGCGCGGCGTCGGCCGGGTCGGTCAAGTGGAGAACCGGGTGGTGTGTGCGATCCGGGACGGACTGTTCGCGCTCGGGGGCAAGCTGGTGTCGCTGCGGAGGCGGAAGTAGCCGTCCCGGCGGCGGATGGAAGAATCGCGGTGTGACCACAGCTGCTGAGATTCCTGGCGCCAAGCACATCCACTCCGGCAAGGTCCGGGACCTGTACGAACTGGAGTCCGGCGAACTCCTGATGGTCGCCAGCGACCGGCAGAGTGCGTTCGACTGGGTGCTGGAGACGCCGATCCCGGACAAGGGCAAGGTGCTCACCGCGATGAGCCTGTGGTGGTTCGAGGTGCTGGACGTGCCGAACCACATCCTGTCCACCGACGTACCGGCCGAGGTGGCCGGCCGCGCGGTGATCTGCGAGAAGCTCGCGATGTTCCCGGTCGAGTGCGTCGCCCGCGGCTACCTGAGCGGCACCGGCCTGCTCGACTACAACGCCACCGGCGGCGTCTGCGGCATCCCGCTGAAGCCCGGACTGGTCGAGGGCTCCCGGCTGGACGAGCCGATCTTCACCCCCGCGACCAAGGCCGAGCTCGGCGAGCACGACGAGAACGTCTCGTACGACGCCGTGGTCGCGACCGTCGGTGCGGAGACGGCGGCGGCGCTGCGGGACACCACGCTGGACATCTACACGCGGGCGCACGGGATGGCGGCCGAGCACGGGATCATCCTGGCCGACACGAAGTTCGAGTTCGGGGCGCGGGCGGACGGGACGATCGTGCTGGCCGACGAGGTGCTGACGCCGGACTCGAGCCGGTTCTGGCCGGCCGACCAGTGGGAGCCGGGGAAGCCGCAGCCGTCGTACGACAAGCAGATCATCCGTGACTGGCTCCAGTTCGAGTCCGGCTGGGACCGCACGTCCGGTGAGGCGCCGCCGCCGCTGTCCGACGAGGTGGTCGCAGCGCACCCGCGCCGCCTACATCAACGCCTACGAGCGGTTGACCGGGCGCACTTTCGTGGGGTGAGGCGGACCGCCAGGCCATCGCAATGGGACAGTGGCGACGGTCCCTCGCGGGAAGCGTGGTCCGACGCGCGTTTGTGATGGCCTGGCGGTCCGCGACTAGAAGAGGCCGACGCCGAGGGCCAGCAGGACGAAGCGGCCGGTGCGGCCGGCCAGGACCGAGAGGGTGAAGGTGAGGACGCCCATCCGGGAGGCGCCGCCGATGATGGCGACGCCGTACAGGGGTGGGATGCCGACCGACGCGCTCAGCAGGGTGACCGGGATGCCCCAGCGCCGGTCGCTCATCGCGTCGAGCAGGCGTTTGCTGACGTCGCGGTTCCACTGGACGAACCGGCCCCAGCGGGTGTCGAGGTTGACCGCCTTCGGTTCCTTCGTCTTGCGGGCGGCATACCCCGGGCGGTACCGGACGGCGAGGAACATCGCGACCTTGCCGATCGTCTGCCCGACCGACACCCCGATCGCCGCGACCACCGGGTCGAGGGCGCCGGAGACGCCGGCGCCGAGGACATATGCCTCGGCGTTCATCACCGGTATGACGGCGGACCCGATCCCGAAGCCCACCGCCAGCGCCAGTTGCCACACCCACATGACTTCGAGGCTATGCGCTACCAGCACGGTTGCCACGCAAGTCACCTCCACTCCCGGGCCGAATCAGGGTGCCACCCCATCCACTGCCTTCCTCCCTTGACAGCAATCCCTACGCGGGTACGGCGGCCCGACGCCCCCGGAGGATGGTCAGCAGGCGGTAGGTGGACGCGACTTTCACGACCAGTGCGCCGAGCGCAACGCCGTACGGAAGCCAGTGGGCGCCGGTGTGGTGGGCGACGATCAGGGAGATCACCACAGCGGCTGTGTTGACGGCCTTGGCGGGTTTCGACCAGTTCCAGAGCCAGATCGGCCGGTCGACCTTGTAGAAGTAGTTGGGGCTGAGCGTGCCCGGCCAGAGCAGGAAGGCCAGCGACAGCATCGTGTCCAGTACGCCGAACTGGACCAGGAAGATCGCCAGCGGCCCGATCGTGGCCGGGAACGTGGCCATGAACGCGGCCGCCAGCAGGAACGAGCAGGCCCGGTCGCAGACGATGTCGAAGACCGCACCGGCCACCGACTCCTCGTTCCGGAAGCGCGCGACGGCTCCGTCCGCCATGTCGCCGAGCCAGTAGGCGGCGTACCCGATCACCAGCCAGCTCAGCGCACCGGTCCGGAACGCAACCGCAGCGATCACCATCGCGACCACGGTGCGCACCAGAGTGATGCGATTCGGCACGCCCAGCAGAAGTGCCGGGCGCACAGCCAGGGGGATAGTGCTCATTAGGCTGCCCTCAGGTTCTCGGGGTCTAGTGCGTCCCGTAGTTGGTTGCGGAGGAGGTAGCCGGCGGCGACGCCGCCGAGTAGGCCGAGGAGCCAGCCGACGAGTGTGAGGCCGGCGGCGATGGCCAATGTGCTCGGCTGGACCGCGTCGGCGTCCCCGCCGGTGATCCGGCCGAGGCCGAGGACCGATCCGAGCAACAGACCGCCGGCCAGCGCCGGTGCGGCGACCGCGGTCAGTTGCCGGCGGATGACGCGGCGGAGGAAGCGGGCGTCGACGCCCAGTGCGGTGAGGCAGGCGAGCTGGCGGCGCTGGTCCACCAGTTGGTCGGCCACGCCGACGACCAATGCGGCGATGCCTGTCAGCACGATCAGCGATACGCCGACCGATCCGAGCACGAAACCCGTCACGTAGAAGCCGGTCCGATCGAGGATGTCGTCGGGATCGGTGACGGCGCTCATCGTGCCGGCGGCCAGCGTGCCGAGCAGGAAACCGCAGCACGCGAGCAGAGTCGCCATCCGGCTGGCGGGGCGCGCGTCGGCGACCAGGCGGACACCGGTGAGCAGGTTGGCCGGGTCGCCGGACCGCTTGAACCGACGGGCAACGGCCCGGATCCACAGTGGGGCGAGACTCAGGAAGAACAGCGCCAGCCCGACCACGAACACGGTCGAGGCGACGTAGCCGAACCAGCGGACCGACGCCACTCCGAGGACGATCATCACCGGTCCCGCGATGATGCCGGTCCGGACCTGCGCCGGCCCTTCCACGCCCGGCACCAGCTGATCGCGGTGCAGCACCCCTCCGATCAGTGCACCGCCCGCGGTCGTCATCACGACGACCGGAACCCAGATGAGCAGGTCCACCAGCTCAGCACCCGGGAGAACCTGGGCCATCCGAGGCAGCGCGCCCAGGAGCAGGCTGAGCACCAGATAGATCGGTCCCGCGAGCAGTCCGCCGGCCAACCCCGCCATGGCTGCGTCTGTCACGGACAACTTCCGGACTTGCTTCCGGGAGGCTCCGGCCAGTCGGAGCGCAGCAAGTCGCCGTTCACGCGCCGCCGTACCGAGTCTCAAGGCCTGTACGGCAAGGCCTGCGGTGAGCAGGGCAAGGATGATGAGGATCGCGACCAGACCGGAGCGGAGCCCGCTTTCGGCGACGTAGTTGCTGTAGATGTCGGCACTCAGCTCGCCTTTGCCCAGCCGGGCGATCCGCAGGGCGCCGAGCAGCAGGGCTCCACTGAGCCCGAGCGCTGCTGTGGCCAGCTGGATGCGGCTGCGGTCGGCGGGCGTGCGGGACCGGGCCAGCTGGACCAGCGTCTCGAGCGTCATCAGAGTGCGACCTCGTGCTGGATGACGCCGTCGCGCAGCCTGATCTCCCGGTCCGCCGAGGCGGCAACGAGGTTGTCGTGCGTCACCATCACCAGCGCCGCCCCTCGGTGCCGGGATGCCTTGAGCAGTACGTCGAGCAGCTCCTGCCCGGCCTTGCTGTCCAGGCTGCCTGTCGGCTCGTCAGCCAGTACGACGGATGGTCCGGTGACGAGAGCGCGAGCCACGGCTGCCCGCTGGGTCTGGCCACCGGAGAGCTCGGCCGGCACCGCGTCGGCCTCGTCGGCGACGCCCACCTGCTTGAGCCAGTCCAACGCCGACTCATGTGCCACTGCTCGCTCATGACCGTCCAGCAGCAACGGCAACGCGACGTTGTCGATCAGTGGGAGGTCCGGCACGAGCTGACCGAACTGCAGCACGATGCCCACCTTCGTACGACGCAGTCGAGCGCGCTCGTCCTCCGGCAACGTGGCCAGGTCCTGCCCGGCCACTCGGACCGCACCGGCGTCCGGACTGAGGATGCCGGCGGCGCAGTGCAGCAGGGTGGACTTGCCGCAGCCGCTGGCACCGGTGACTGCGACCACCTCGCCGGGCTTGACCTGGAGCGTCACACCCCTGAGCGCCGCGTTCCGGCGGTAGGAGTACTCGACGCCGTCCAATTCCAGGACGGGCTGCGATGCGGTCATGGGGCCTCCCGGCCTGGACTGAGGAGTGGAGGGAGCGAAGCGACTGGAGTGACGAGGGAAGGGCGGGAGCCAGGGCCCCGTGACCACGCCGGTGCCGAAGGCCCGGCCAAAAGCAGAGTCATGGGCGGGGCCCTTTCTGTTCGGAGATGTGTTCGAGGGCGGTGTCCAGCCAGCGCAGGTCGGCGTCCAGGTGGGCCACGATGTACTCGCGGACCAGTGGTGACGTCGGGTCGTCCTCGGCCGGTGTCTCGCGCAACTCCCGGATCCGGCGCAGGTGGCTCGCGCGCTGCCGGGCCAGGAAGGCGGCCGCGTCCCCACCTGTCCGGATCGCCGCGACCAGCTTCCGCAGTACCTCGTCCGCACTGCCCCAGGCAGGCGGCACCGGATCGTTCAGCCAGTCCGCGAGATGCTGCCGGCCCTTGTCGGTCAGTGCGTAGACCGTCCGGTCCGGGCCGCCGCCGGAGGTCTTGTCCACCACCTCGACGAGTCCGTCCCGCTCCAGCCGCCCAAGCGTCGTGTACACCTGCCCGAACGCCAGCGGGCGACCGTCCGGGAACCAGGAGTCATGGCCCCGCTTCACGTCGTACCCGTGGGCAGGGCCGCGTGACAGCAGTCCCAGCACCAGCTCCGCAGTGGCCATGACCCGACTATACACCGAGTGTATGTACTGAGTGAATAGTCCGGTATTCCGGTCGATGCGGGGGTTCTGGGCCCCGGTCGGTAGGATTCAGCCGTCACCCCGGAACGAGACCTGGAGTAGTCAGTGGCTCGCGTTGTCGTCGATGTCATGCTCAAGCCCGAGATCCTCGACCCGCAGGGCAAGGCGGTGCACGGCGCGTTCGGCCGGCTCGGCTTCGACGGCGTGGCCGATGTCCGCCAGGGCAAGCGGTTCGAGATCACCCTGGACGGCGAGGCGACCGAGGAGCGGGTCGCCGAGATCCGCAAGGCCGCCGACACCCTGCTGGCCAACCCCGTGATCGAGGACTACGCCCTCCACGTGGAGAACGACCAGTGAAGATCGGCGTCGTCACCTTCCCGGGCTCGCTGGACGACGCGGACGCCCGTCGGGCCGCCGCGGTCGCCGGCGCCGAGCCGGTCGCCCTCTGGCACGCCGACGCCGACCTGCACGGTGTGGACGCGGTCGTCCTGCCCGGCGGTTTCTCGTACGGCGACTACCTCCGCGCCGGTGCCATCTCCCGGTTCGCGCCGGTGATGGAGACCATCATCACGAAGGCCGGTCAGGGGCTGCCGGTGTTGGGTATCTGCAACGGCTTCCAGGTGCTGTGCGAGTCGCACCTGCTGCCCGGCGCGCTGATCAAGAACCACCACCGCAAGTTCCTCTGCAAGGACCAGCCGCTGCGGATCGAGAACAACCGCACCGCGTGGACGTCCGACTACGACGCCAACCACGAGATCACCATCGTGGTCAAGAACCAGGACGGCTCGTTCGTCGCCGACGAGGCCACCCTGGACCGGCTGGAAGGCGAGGGCCGGGTCGTCGCCCGCTACCTGGACGAGAACCCGAACGGCTCCTACCGCGACATCGCCGGTATCACCAACGAGCGCGGCAACGTGGTCGGCCTGATGCCGCACCCGGAACACTGTGTCGAGACCCTGACCGGCCCGACCACCGACGGCCTGGGCTTCTTCACCTCGGTGCTGAAGGCCGTCGTCGCCTCCTGATGAGCCTCAGTGGGGTGCGGCGTCTCCTGCTCCGCACCCTCTTTCTCACCGCAGCAGCCCTGCTGGCGGCGACGGGCACCGCGGGTACGGCGAGCGCCGAGCCCGCGAGCCTGTTGGCGAAGGTCGTCGTCATCGGCGTCCCGGGCCTGACCTGGTACGACGTCAAGGCGTCGCCCGAGCTGACCGCAGTGGTGAACCAGTCGCACGTCGGCTCGATCACCGTGAAGACAGCCGGCCCGCATACCTGTCCGATCGACGGCTGGCTCACCGTCAGCGCCGGCACCCGGGCTTGGGGCAGCGTCCCAGACCAGCCCTGTGGTGACCTGCCCGCTGTGACGAACGGCCAGGTCGCAGGCTGGCAGACGTACGTCGACCGCCAGGCAGAGCACCACACCGGCGCACCCATCGGCCGCCTCGGGCAGACCGGCTACCCGATCTGCGGGTTCGGCCCGGGTGCTGCGGTCGCATTGGCCCGCACGGACGGCTCGGTGACCAACTGGCAGCCCGAGTTCGACCAGGCGAGGTTGGCGAGCAACGACTGCGGTGACGCGATCATCGACGCCGGTGCACTGCCCCCACGGGAAGGACGTGACGAGGCGCGCAAGCGGGTCGCGGACCTGGTCGCCCAGGCCCGAGCGGCCGATGGCTGGGTTCTGCTGGTCGGCGTCGGCCGGGAGTTGGCCAACGCCCACCAGGAGCCGCTCGTCGCCATGCAACTGCCGCCGGACAACGGGCCGCGCTGGCTGACCAGCGACAGCACCCGACGCCCCGGTCTGATCCAGCTGACCGACGTCACCGCGACCATCCTGAAGGAACGGAACGTCGCGGAGGTCGACCCGGCGGGTGCCGAGCAGGCGGGTCCGCTGGACGGCAACGAGATCCACTTCACCGGCCCTGTCCACACCGACGCCGATGCGGTGATCGAGAACCGGCTCGACACCAACGAGCGGTTCGAGCAGCCACGGCCGATGCTGGTCGCCGTCTCGATGACGATCCTGGCCGCGGAGCTGATCGCCCTCGCCTGGTTCGTGATCACGCGCAGCCCGCGATCCCGTCGTACCTTCGTTTTCACGTTGCTGACGCAGGGCGGGTTCTTCATCGCCGTCTTCCTGTCCACGGCGACCGTCTGGTGGCGGTGGCCGGCGCCGGGATTCTCCTTGTACTGCGTGGTCCTCGGCATCAGCGCCTTGCTCGCTGCGGTGGCCCAGATCGCCTTCAAGCGCTATGCGTACCTCGGGATCACCGCGGCGGCCTACGGGATCCTGCTGGTGGACGGCGTACTGGGGACACCGCTGCAGTTCGGCAGCATGTTCACCGACGGGCCGGTGATCGGTGGACGGTTCTACGGCTTCGGGAACTCCACCTTCGCCACGCTGGCGGTCGCTGCGCTCGTCACAGCCGGCTGGGCGGCGCAGAAGCTGATCGACAAGAGCAGGAAGCAGGCTGCACTCGCAGTGCTCGCCATCGGCGGTGCCGCCATCATCGTGGACGGCCGACCGGGCTGGGGGACGGACTTCGGCGGCATCCTCGCGCTGACGCCCGCCGTACTGCTGATGGCCTGGCTGACCTGGCGTGGAAGCATCTCCTGGCGCGCACTGATCGGTGTGGGCGCAGCAGGCGTGCTGGCGGTGTCTGCGGTTGCTTTCCTCGACTACCTGCGGCCGGAGGACGAGCGGAGCCACTTCGGCACGTTCGTGGCTCGGCTGCTCGACGGCGACGTGAGCGACGTACTGATCCGCAAGCTCGAGATGGCTGTGCAGTTCTTCGACGGCCCGGCCGGCTGGGCGATGCTGGTCGGTGTGGTGCTGGCGATGCTTGCCACTGTGCTGCCCGACCGGGTGCCGTCCCCGGCGTACCAGGCCTTCTACACGAGTCTGCCGATGGTCCGGCCGACTCTGCTCGCGCTGTCGACCTGTGGCCTGGTCGGCATGCTGCTGAACGACGCCGGCGTCGCGCTGCCCGCGATCATGACCGGCTTCGCCCTTCCTTTGCTGGTGGCCCACCTCGTGGCCACCGAGCAGCCCGCTACCGTTTCACCTGAGTCCCACCTAGTGCAGGAGTCCTAACGTGTCTACCGACACCGTCAGCAACGCAAGCAGCACCCCTGACGTCGAGCAGCCGTGGGCCGAGCTCGGCCTGAAGCCGGACGAGTACCAGCGGATCCGCGACATCCTGGACCGGCGGCCGACCAGCTGCGAGCTGGCGATGTACTCCGTGATGTGGAGCGAGCACTGCTCGTACAAGTCGTCCAAGGTGCACCTGCGCAAGTTCGGCGAGATCCCGCAGGAGACGCCGGCCGGGAAGATGCTGGCCGGGATCGGTGAGAACGCCGGCGTGATCGACATCGGCGAGGGCTACGCGGTCACGTTCAAGGTGGAGTCGCACAACCACCCGTCGTACGTCGAGCCGTACCAGGGCGCGGCGACCGGGGTCGGCGGCATCGTCCGCGACATCCTGGCGATGGGCGCGCGCCCGGTCGCGGTGATGGACCCGCTGCGGTTCGGCCCGCTGGACGCGCCGGACACCAAGCGGGTGCTGCCCGGCATCGTGTCCGGGATCGGCGGCTACGGCAACAGCCTCGGCCTGCCCAACGTCGGCGGTGAGGTCGTCTTCGACTCGACGTACCTGGGCAACCCGCTGGTCAACGCGCTCTGCGTCGGCGTGATGCGGCACGAGGACCTGCACCTGGCGAACGCGACCGGGATCGGCAACCAGATCATCCTGTACGGCGCCAAGACCGGCGGCGACGGGATCGGCGGAGTGTCGGTGCTGGCCAGCGAGACGTTCGCGGAAGGCGGACCGACCAAGCGGCCCGCCGTCCAGGTCGGCGACCCGTTCATGGAGAAGCTGCTGATCGAGTGCACGCTCGAGCTGTTCGCCGCGAACGTGGTCGAGGGCATCCAGGACCTCGGCGGCGCCGGGCTGTCCTGTGCGACGTCCGAGCTGGCCAGTGCGGGTGAGGGCGGCATGTACGTCTCGCTCGACAAGGTGCCGCTGCGCGACGCCTCCCTTGCTCCGGAAGAGATTCTGATGAGCGAGTCGCAGGAACGCATGATGGCGGTCGTCACGCCGGACAACGTCGAGGCGTTCCTGAAGATCTGCGCCAAGTGGGACGTGCAGGCCGATGTGATCGGCGAGGTCACCGGCACCGGCCGGCTGGAGATCGACTGGCACGGTGAGCGGGTGGTCGACGTACCGCCGCGGACCGTCGCGCACGAGGGCCCGGTGTACGAGCGTCCGTACGCGCGGCCGGCCTGGCAGGACGAGCTGCAGGCCGACGGTGCGGAGAAGTTGCCGCGGGCAACCACGGGTGCGGAGCTGCGGGACACGCTGCTGAAGCTGGTCGCGTCGCCGAACCTGTGCGACAAGTCGTGGGTGACGGATCAGTACGACCGGTACGTGCTGGGCAACTCGGTGCTCGCGCAGCCCGAGGACAGCGGGATGATCCGGGTCGACGAGACCAGCGGCCTCGGTGTCGCGGTGTCGACGGACTGCAACGGCCGGTTCGCCAAGCTGGACCCGTACACCGGCGCCAAGCTGGCGCTGGCCGAGTCGTACCGGAACGTGGCGACCACGGGCGCCCGGCCGGCCGCGGTGACGGACTGCCTGAACTTCGGTTCGCCCGAGGATCCGGCGGTGATGTGGCAGTTCGCGGAGGCGATCCGCGGGCTGGTCGACGGGTGCATCGAGCTGGGCATCCCGGTCACCGGCGGCAACGTGTCGTTCTACAACCAGACCGGCGACACCCCGATCCTGCCGACGCCGGTGGTCGGTGTCCTCGGTGTCATCGACGACGTGACCCGCCGTACGCCGATCGGCTTCACGGCCGAGATGGAGGGTCACCAGCTGTACCTGCTCGGTGAGACCGAGGAGGAGCTCTCCGGCTCGGAGTGGGCGCACGTCGTCCACGGTCACCTGGGCGGCCGCCCGCCGGCGGTCGACCTGGCCGCCGAGCAGCAGTTGGCCGACATCCTGATCAACGCGTCCCGGGACGGCCTGATCGACGCCGCGCACGACGTCAGCGACGGCGGGGTCGCTCAGACCCTGGTCGAGTCGGCACTGCGCGGCGGGGTCGGCGCCCGGGTCTGGGCGCCGGACGGGCTGGACCCGTTCCTGTTCCTGTTCGCGGAGTCGGCCGGCCGCGTGGTGGTCGCCGTACCGCGCACCGAAGAGGTCCGGTTCACCGACATGTGCACCGCGCGCCGCTTCCCGCACGCGAAGATCGGTGTCATCACCGGCGACACCCTCGACGTCCAGGACCAGTTCGAGCTCCCGCTGACCGAGCTCCGCACCGCCTGGACCGCAACCCTCCCTGCCGCACTCAGCTGACCAGGCCGTGCCGTTCCGCCGGTCTGGCACACTCGAAGGGACGAGTGAGGTGAGGCTATGGCGGAGCGGCGAGCGGGTAAGCCTGCGATGGGGGAGTTGATGGGGCTGGCTGCTGCTGCCGGGCAGGAGGCTCGGGTCGCGGCGGCTCGGCGGCGGGCCGCGAGTATCCGGCTGACCGATGAGGAGCGCCGGATCTGCACCGACGACCTGGCCGAGCAGTTCGCCGTCGGGCGGTTGGACGAGGACGAGCTGCACGCCCGGGTCGACCGGCTGAACCAGGCCGTCACGCATGCGGACCTGCAGCCGATCTTCACCGGGCTGCCGGCGCCGTCGCTGTACAAGCCGGAGCCGAGTAAGCCCGGACGATGGCGGTGGGCTGCGTTCGCCGGTGCGGTGTGGCTGGCCGCGCCGTTCTTCCTCACTGGGCTCGTGCTCCTGGTCTTCGGCCGTGAGTTCGCCGCCGCGATCTTCGGGCTGCCCGCCCTGGCCTGGACGTTCTTCGCGTACCGCTGGGCCGCCGGCAAGACCAAACGCTCCCGCCGGCCCTGAGACCGACGGGAGCGGGCGGACCCTACTTCTCCGGCTCCGCGCCTACCCATTTCACCGCGCGGATGTTGCGGAACTAGCCTGTGACGCGTGGAGGCTGTGTTGCGGGTCGCGGTGAGGGCGGACGGGCCGGCGATTGCCGAGTTGGCTCGTGGGTCGGTGCGGGAACTGTTCCCCGCGTACTACGACGACGTCCGGACGGCGAGTGCCGCGGCGCACATCACCACGCTGGACCAGGCCCTGATCAACGACGGCACGTACTACGTGCACGACGCCGGTGGCGAGATCGTCGCCTGCGGTGGCTGGAGCCGGCGCAACAAGCTCTTCAACGCCAGTACGGCGGGAGCCGACGCGCGACTGCTCGACCCGGCGACCGAGCCGGCCCGGATCCGGGCGATGTTCGTCCGCAGCGACTGGACCCGGCGGGGACTCGGCCGGGCCATCCTCACCGCGTGTGTCGACGCGGCCCGGGCCGAGGGCTTCACCCAGCTCGCGCTGATGGCGACACTGCCCGGCGTCCCGCTGTACAAGGCCTTCGGATTCACCGAGATCGAGGCCGTCGAGCTGCCCATGCCGGACGGCGTCATGCTCGACGGGGTAGCAATGGAACGGCCCGTCGACCTTCCCGACAAGGAGAAGACTCTATGACCGCAGGCACCACCGCCACGGCACCGGACGGCACCGACGTCGTCCTCGGCGAGATCGGTACCCGCGTCCTGCTGAAGAACTCGCGGGTCCGGGTCTGGGAGGTCTCCCTCGCTCCCGGTGAGGCGCAGGGCTGGCATCTGCACCACAACCCGTACGTCGTGCTGTGCCTGTCGACCTCCCCGTGTCACATGGACTGGCTGGACGGCAGTCCGGCGCGGCAGCTCAACGAGACCGTGGGTGGTTCGGTCTACCGGCCGGTGTCTCCGGTGCACATGCTCACGAACGACGGGGAGTCGCTGTACCTCAACCGGCTGATCGAGGTGCTCGACCTCGGTGAGGAGGCGTCCGGCGACCCGTACTTCGGGATCTCGGGTGTACCGGCCGACGCCGGTTTCGAGCAGGTCGGTGAGGTCCCGGCCAAGGTGGTCGTCGACGAGGACGACGTACGCGTCCAGCACGTCACACCGGACGCGGGGGAGTCCTACACGTGGCACACCGGCGCATACCCGGCGCTGGTGGTCGACCTCGACCTGGACAGCCCGGACGTGACGTACCTCGAGCCTGGCGAGAGCTACACACTCCCAACCAAGCCCACTCGCACTTCCGGCTTCAACCTGGTCGAGTTGCTGTACTACCGCCGTACCAGCTGACGTACCTCGGCCGCGTCGCGGGCTCCAAGCACTGCTGCGGTTGGCACCTGGGTGAGGTCCGTCTGGCGGAGCAGGGCCTTCACCAACGGCACCTGCGGACCGACTGCACTGAGTTCCTGCACACCAAGGGCTGCCAGCAGTACGGCGCTCTGCGGGTCGCTGGCCAGATCGCCACAGACGGCAACCCGCACACCCGCGTTGCGGACGACGTGGTCGATCAACTGCAGTACGGCGGGGTCCAGGCCGTCGGCCAATGGGGCGACGGCTGAGTTGGTGCGGTCGGCGGCCGTCGTGTACTGCGTGAGGTCGTTGGTGCCGATGCTGACGAAGTCGAGGCCGGTGGCAAGGGTTTCGATCCGGAGAGCGGCGGCCGGGACCTCGACCATGATGCCGACCTCCAGCCCGTCCGGCCGCGGCCCGAGTTCGTCGAGCGCCCACGCGACCTCGTCGGCGGTCGTCACCATCGGGAACATCACGTGCACCGGAGTCTCTTCCGCCACCTGCCGGACGGCCTGGAGCTGATCGCGCAGCAGCTCGGGCCGTCGCCGGAAGACGCGGATACCGCGCTCGCCCAGGAACGGGTTCGCCTCGCGATCCTGCGGCAGGAACGGCAGCGGCTTGTCGCCGCCGATGTCCCAGGTGCGGATGGTGATCGGCTTCCCGTCGAGCGCGGCCGCGACCGCCCGGAACTGCTCGACCTGCTCGGCGACGGTCGGGGCGGTACGCCGGTCGCCGAAGAGCACCTCGGTCCGGACCAGACCCGAGCCGTCCGCTCCGCGCGCATCGACGGCGTCCTGGACGGACCCGACGTTGACGAGCACCTCGACCGTGCGCCCGTCGAGAGTCGTCGCGGGCTGGTCCGCCTCGGCCACTGCCTGCTCCCGTTGCGCCAGCCGATCCGCGATCGTCGTACGGAAGGCTGCCTCATCCGGCGAGACCTCGAAGGATCCGGCGCGGGCGTCGAAGGCGACCGTCGCTCCGGCCGGTACGGCGACGTCGCCGATGCCGGTGATCAGCGGGATACCGCGGGAGCGGGCGACGATCACGCCGTGGCCGGTGGTCCCGGCCGCGCGGACCGCGATACCGCCGAGCTGCGCGGCGTCGAGGGTCGCGGCGGTGGCCGCATCCAGCTCGGGTACGACGAGGATTCCGCCGGCCGGTGTCTCGTCGTTCGACGTCGCGCCGGTGAGGGCGCGCAGGACGCGATCGCGCACGCTACGGACGTCCTGGGCACGCTCCCGCTGATAGGCGTCGTCCAACCCTTCGAACGTCGCGGCCAGTTCGTCGTACGTTTGCTTCCACGCGCCGGGAGCGGGCGAGCCTGCGGAGATCGCGGTGTGGACGGCGTCGAGCGGGGTGCGGTCCTTCAGCAGCGCGAGGTGCGCGTCGAAGATGCCGCCGTGGTCGGGGCTGTTGTCCCGGACGTGTTCGAGCTCAGCGGCTGCTGCTGACACGGCCTGGTCGAGTCGGCGTTGTTCGTCGTCGCCAGGGGAGTAGTCGCTCAGGTTCACCTCGGCGTCAATGACGACCGCGGGCCCGATAGCAACATCCAGGCCCGAACCGCTGGCACCCTTGGGTGCTTCGGCTGCGGGTACGTCGCCGAAGTTCTGCGCAGCCAGGTCGGTGATCGCGGCAAGGACCTCCGCGGCCTGCGGGCCGCTGGCGCCGACCTGGAGGCGATGACCCTGCATTGCATTGAGGGTGGCGACCATGCTCAGGCTCGAGGCATCGACCGGGCCGCGACCGGTGTTGAGATCGGTCAGCGTCACGGCGGCGTCGAACGAGTTGACCAGGGCAACGAGGCGCGCGGCCGGGCGCGCGTGCAACCCATGCTCGTTGCTTACAGCAACATCGATCACCTGATCGGCCGCCGCCAGATCCGCTTGCTGTGCAGGGGTTTCGGCGCCGAGGTGTTCCTGCTTGGCGAGTAGTCCGCGGTTGGCCTCGGCGATGACCGCGTCGAGCGAGGCACCGGTCGAAGCGGTGACCACGGCCGCGACCAGGCCCTCGACCAACGGCGCGCTGGACAACTTCACCCGCTCGGCGGCCTCGGGATCGACGAACTCCAGCGCCAGCTCGGCGCTCAGGACCGCACTGCCCAGATCGAGCAGCACGAGTACGCCGTCCGGACTGTCGACCGCCGTGATCGCCTCGGAGACCGCCATCGCATCGGTGCCGAAGGTCGTCTCGTCCAGCCCGGCAGCCACCGCGATGGCCGGGCGGTTGTCCTCGGCAACCATCTCGGCGGCGAGCCCGACCGCGGCGGTCGCCAGCGCGTGGCTGTGCGACACCACCACGATCCCGATCATGCGAGCGTGCGCGCAGCCGACTCCAGCAGCAGGGTGGTACTCGTCGCCCCAGGATCCTGGTGCCCGGCGCTGCGGTCGCCGAGGTAGCTCGCACGACCCTTCCGGGCGACCAGCGGGATCGTCGCGTCCCGGCCCTTGGCGGCTGCCTCCGCTGCCGCGTTCAGGGCACCGGCGAGATCCGATCCGCCGGCGACAGCAGCGTCGTACGCGTCCAGGGCCGGCGCCCAGGCGTCGTACATGGTCTTGTCGCCGAGTTCCGCCTTGCCGCGGGTGAGGATGCCGCCGACGCCGGCCTTGAACGCCTCGCCGATCACCTCCGGGGTGATCGGCGAGGCGCCGGCCAGCGCGGTTCCGAAGCGCAGGAAGAACGTGCCGTACAGCGGCCCGCTCGCCCCGCCGACCTTGCTCACCAGCGTCATCCCGGCCTTCTTCATCAGCTCGTCGGCCGACTCGAAGGTGGAATCGTCCAGCACCGCGACGATCGCCTGGAAGCCACGATCCATGTTGGCGCCGTGGTCCGCGTCCCCGATCGCCGAGTCCAGCTCGGTCAGGTACGCCGCGTTGTCGTGCAGAGTGCTCGCGGAGTCGCGGAGCCAGTTGACGAAATCGGCCGTGCTGGTTTCCTGACCCATGCTCACGCGCCCCAGCGTAGGCCGGGGGTGTTCACCGGTGCGTCCCAGAGACGTACCAGTTCGTCGTCCACCTTGAGCAGGGTGACCGAGCAGCCGGCCATCTCCAGCGACGTGATGTAGTTGCCGACCAGCGAACGGGCGACGGTGATGCCGGCCCGGTCGAGCAGTTGGGCGACCTCGTTGTACATCAGGTACAGCTCGATCAGCGGCGTACCGCCCATACCGTTCACGAAAGCGATCACCGAGTCGCCCTGCTGGTACGGCAGGTCGCCGACGACCGGGTCGACCAGCATCGCGGCCACGTCCTTGGCCGGTGCCAGCGGCAACCGTTGCCGGCCGGGCTCGCCGTGGATGCCGATCCCGACCTCCATCTCGTTGTCGGCCAGGTCGAACGTCGGCTTGCCGGCCGCCGGGACGGTGCACGAGGTGAGCGCCATGCCCATGCTGCGGCCGTTGTCGTTGACCTTCTTGGCCAGGTCGGCGACCTCCTGCAGCGAGCGGCCCTCCTCGGCCGCGGCGCCGACGATCTTCTCCAGCAGCACGGTGACGCCGACACCGCGGCGACCGGCTGTGTACAGGCTGTCCTGGACGGCGACGTCGTCGTTCGTCACCACCGACAGCACCTCGGTCCCGGCGTCGGCCGCGGCCAGTTCGGCGGCCATCTCGAAGTTCATCACGTCGCCGGTGTAGTTCTTCACGATGTGCAGTACGCCGGCGCCGGCGTCGACCTCCTTGGTCGCCGCCATCATCTGGTCCGGCACCGGTGAGGTGAAGACCTCACCCGCACACGCGGCGTCGAGCATCCCCAGCCCGACGAAGCCGCCGTGCATCGGCTCGTGCCCGGACCCGCCACCGGAGATCAGCCCCACCTTCCCCGGCCTCGGTGCGTCTGTGCGATACACGATCCGGTTCTCGTGATCCACTCGCAGCCGATCCGGATGCGCTGCCGCCATCCCCCGCAGCGCCTCACTCACAACATCACCAGGTTCGTTGATGAGCTTCTTCATGCCCTCCATCTGAGCACACCCTGGCCGTGTGCGGGAGGCCCCCAAGTGCGGGCGCGGTCAGTCTTTGGGGCGCAGGAGGGGGCGAACGACCTCGCGGGCGTCGTGGATGCGGGACTTCACCGTGCCGAGCGGCGCACCGACCACGGCGGCGATCTCTTCGTACGACAGGCCGTAGACATCGCGGAGAACGAGCGGGGTGACCATCTGGGGGCGGTCGCGTTCGAGGGTTTCGAGCGCTTCGAGAAGGTCCAGGCGGGTGCCGGCGATGACGCTGGTGGTGCGCGGGTCCGGCCGCTCCATCGTCTCCGGGTTGTGGGCCGCCTGGGCGGTGCGCTTGAGCTTGCGGTACGTCGACCGGGCCGAGTTGGCCGCGACCGAGTGGACCCAGGTGGAGAAGCTGCTCCGGCCGGAGTACGTGTTGATCTTGGTGGCGATGTTCAGCAGCGCTTCCTGGGCCGCGTCCTCGGCGTCGGCGGAGTACGGCAGCACGCTGCGGCAGATCCGCAGGACGCGCGGGTGGACCAGCCGGAGCAGGTCGTCCATCGCGTGTTTGTCCCCACCCTTGGCGCGCTCCGCCAGGGCCCCGAGTTCGTCGGTCGGGCTGCTGCTCTCGCTCATCTGTGCCTTTGCTGTCATCGCGCCCCCGCCATGGGACTCCCAGTGACCCATAATGCCCTGTATGGGGGTCCCGAGCAGACTTGGTCGTTACGTCGTGCGACGACGCCTGGGCTCAGGCGGTTTCGCTACGGTATGGCTTGCTCACGACGAGCAACTGGACGCCGAGGTGGCGATCAAGGTCCTCGCGGACAACTGGGGGCACGACGACACGGTCCGCCGCCGGTTCCTCGAGGAGGGCCGGTTCCTGCGCCGGGTCGAGTCCGAGCACGTCGTCCAGGTCCACGACGTCGGTGAACTCGAGGACGGGCGGCCGTTCCTCGTGCTCACGTACGCCGATCGCGGCACCCTGGCCGATCGGCTGAAGAAGGAGCCGCTGCCGCTGCCGGAGGCGGTCGACGTCGTCGTCCAGGTCGGCCGCGGTCTGCAGGCTCTGCACCGGCGCGGTCTGCTCCACCGTGACGTGAAACCGGCGAACGTTCTGTTCCGCAGTACGGACGAGGGCGAGCGGGCCGTGCTGTCCGACCTCGGCCTGGGCAAATCGCTCGACGAGGTGTCGCGCATCACAATGCCCGGCGGCACCCCGTCGTACGTCGCTCCCGAACAGGCGATGGGCGAGCGGCTGGACCAGCGCGCCGACCAGTACTCGCTCGGAGCCGTCGCGTACGCCGCCCTGACCGGGCGCTCACCGCATCAGGTCGACGGGCTGGGCGCGGCCTCCCGGGTGACCGCCCCGCCACCGCCGAGCACGCTCGGGTTCCTGCTGCCGGAACAGGTCGACATGGCGATCGTCCGCGCCCTCGACCCGGACCGGGAGAAGCGCTGGCCGGACGTCCAGTCGTTCACCCGGGAACTCGTCGGCGCCCTCGACGAGACCACCCACGACTTCGTTCCCCCGGCCCTCTCCATCCGCGAGACAGTCGTGGTCTCTCGAGCCGCTGACCTCGGCGAGAACACCGCCCTGAGCGACTCCAACAAACCGACGATCGTGAAGACGCCGGCGCCGGTGGAGACCGAGACCGAGGCCGCACCGACCGAGCCGCCGGCCAGTGCGGAGCCGGCCGCTGCCGAGCCGGTCGCGGCACCGAAGCGCCGGCGAGGTCGTTGGGTGATCGCCGCCGTCCTCGCGCTGATCGTCGGCGGTGGCGCCGGGTTCGTGGGCCAGCGGTACCTGGCCGAGCGCGAGTCCGTCACGGTCTCGCAGGGCGGGTTCTCGGTGGACCTCCCGCGCGGCTGGGCGAAGTCCGTGGCGCAGTCGGAGTGGCAACCGCCCGGCGGCGGGACGTATCCGGCGCTGCGGGTGAGTCGGGATGCCGACTGGTCGTCGACCGGCACTCCCGGCATCTTCGTCGGACTGGCCGATGCGAAGCTGACGCTGCCGGACAGCGGTCAGTTCGGGTGCAGCCAGGACGAGGAGCAGCCGAACGGGAGGAACCCGGAGGGTCAGGACACGAAGGGCCGGGTCTCCAGCGGCTGTGGGGATGCCGATATGGTGCTCCTCCAGCGAGTCGTGGAGCGGGGGGACGCCGGCGCGCTGCTCGTCCAGGTCATGGTGCCGGGTTCGGACGTTCTCCGCGCCGTCGAGATGGCCGATTCGGTGAAGTACTCCGGTTGAGGATGTCCCTCATGCGTCTACCCAGCGAACGGCTCCGGCCCTCGCCTGCCTTCATCCACTCGGCCCGGCGCCGCTTCTACCGCCTGCGCTCCACCATCTTCCGCACCATCTGGCCGATCGACTGATCCCCTCGGCCGCGGCCTAGCTGGGTTTGTGGGCGCCGAGCGGGCTGTCCTGGCGTACGACGCTCGAGGAGGCCTTGTCGAGGACCGTCATCAGGGCCTCCTTGTCCTGGGGGAGACCGGTGGCGCTCATCTCGACGGCGCACAGGCCGCTGTCGTCGGCGACCCAGCGGACGATCACGTAGCGGAGCGTCGCCACCGGCGCCAGCGACTCGGGCGGGACATAGGTGTAGACGAGGGTGGCGTACTTACCCTCGACCGTGCTGGAGAGGTAGGTCAGCATCTGGGCCTTCGACAGCCGGTTGAGTTCGGCCATCCGCGCCTGCATCGATGCGGCCGGCGCGCGCTGGATGGTGAAGCCGGCCTCGATCCGCAGCCAGCGTTTGCCGGTCGGGTCGGTGAAGCGGGCGGTGCGCGGCGGGTCCGGCTGGGTCTTGTTCCAGTTGGAGGGCACCCGGGCCGACACCTCCGACCGGTAGACGTACTCGACCGTGAACGAGCGGGTCTTGTAGCGCAGGTCGGCAGCGTCGAGCGGTGTCGAGTCGTCGGGCACGACCTCGCGTGGTGTCTCTGTCGGCGACGGCGTTGCCGAGGGCGTCGACGGCCGGATGCTCCCCAGCGGAGCCGCCGCACCGGTGGCCGCGGCAGATCGGTCGACCGCGGTCAGCAGGCCGACTCCATATCCGCCCGCTCCGCCGAGTGCCGTGATCGCCACCAGCCCTGAACCCAGCAGAGCGCCTACAGTCCCCCGACGAGCCACGCCTGCCTCACCTCCCCGGTTTCCCCTACTCGAAAGGACACCGTAGCCCGCTGCCGGGTTGCTGCAGGCGGGTAACGATTCCGTGAAACTCGAGGCTCTCCAGGGCCGCGCAATGCCTCAGTCCTCGGGGGTCGCCGACTTGGCTGCCTGGTCGGCGATCAGGTTCAGCGCCTTCACGTCCTGCGGTAGCCCGGTGATCGACATCTCGACTGTCGCCATCGGGTCGCCGGCGGTGGCGACCCAGCGGACCAGGACGTACCGGACGGTTTTGCCGGGGATGAAGGTGTAGGCGACCGTCGACGTCTCCCGGGTCCGTCCGTCGGTGCCGGTGATCGTGTCGTCGGTCTTGGCGACGATCTGGAGATCGTTCTCGTACGGCTGGCTGGACTGGAGACCCTGGATCAGTTTGTCCCGCATCTGTGCCGTGGTCAGCCCAGGCCGGAACCCGGCCTCCACCCGCACTCCGCGTTCCCGCAGCGAGTCGAGGAACTTCACCTCGCCGGGGGCCGCCTTGTCGGTCGTCTTCTGCCAGCCGTCCGGCACCCGCACCGACAGCCGCACCGGGGGCTGCGAATCCTGCTGGACCGTGAACTTCTGGGTCCGGAAGTCCAGCTCGTCCGGCTGCAGGGCCGCCAGGTTGCTCGGCTCCGGCGTCTTCCGGGCCAGCTCCGGGTCGGTCGGCGAGACCTCCCCGAGGGGGACGGCCGCACCGGCGGCGGTGGGAGCGGGCAGCTCGGTGTAGTCGCCGGTGAAGTAGCCGCCGGCGGCGCCGAGGAGGGTGATCAGGATGATGCCGCTGACCAGAATCGGACGTCTCACCCGTGCACCGGCCCGGACGTCATGCGGTCCCGGCCGATCCCGCCGTACGGCATGACGGGACGCAGCACGTCGTACGACGTGCTGGCCGGCAGGGCGTAGGCGGTCGCGGGCACGGCGACATCTTCTCAGGAGACCCGGGCAGCGACCCAAACAGCGGCGGAGTGCAGGACCACTGAATCCTTTCAACGAGGTCTTGACACCCCTTCGGGCCGTCCGTAGCGTCCCGCGTGAAGAAAGTAACACGCCATTGCGGTTACTTCACATCACTCGGCGGTAATTCAGGGGCGGCTCTCGCCCCGCGGCTCAGGAGGAACCATGGCACTCGATCAGTCCGTCAGTCGGAGGCGTCTCCTGCAGCTGATGGGTGGCGCCGCCGCCGTCGGCACGTTGGCGGCCTGCGGCGGCAACGGCGGCTCGTCGTCGTCCGGCGGGCAGCTGAAGGTGATCGGCGCCGGCAGCCAGGAGGCCGGTCTGCGCAAGGCGCTGGACGAGTACAAGAAGGCGCACTCCGACTTCGACTTCAACCTGTCGTTCTCGCCCGCCGACCAGCTGCAGACCGCGCTGCGCGCGCAGCTCGCGGCCGGCAACGCGCCCGACCTGCACGCGGTCTACCCGGGTAACGGCAGTGCGATGTCGATGGCCCAGCTGAGCAAGGCGAACCTGCTCGCCGACCTCAGCGACCAGGCCTGGACGCAGAAGATCCCGACCGGGTTCAAGGGCGCGTTCCAGAACGACGGCAAGACCTTCATCTTCTCGCCCGGGACCAGCGTGCTCGGCGCGATCTACAACAAGAAGGCGTTCGCCACCGCCGGTGTCGAGCCGCCGAAGACCTGGTCGGAGCTGCTGACCGTCTGCGACAAGCTGAAGAAGAAGGGCATCGTCCCGATCGCCCTCGGCGCGCAGACCCCGTGGGTGACCCAGCTGATCGACTACGCGCTGGTGCCCGGCACGGTCTACGCCAAGACGCCCGACTTCGACGACAAGATGACGGCCGGCAGCGCGTCGTTCGCCGACTCCGGCTGGGCCGACGCGATGGACAAGTACCTGGAGCTGCAGAAGAAGGGCTTCTTCAACGACAACCCGAACGGGACGACGTACGAGCAGGCCACCTCGATGGTCGGCACCGGCAAGGCCGCGATGGCCGTGCAGGTGTCCGCCGTACTGCAGGCCTTCCGCGACGCGGCGCCGTCGCCGGACGACCTGGGCATGTTCCCGTTCCCGGCCACCGACGTCGAGGCGGACAACTGGATCCCCGGCGGCGTCGTGGTCGGCATCGCGATCAGTGCGAAGAGCAAGAAGGCCGACCAGGCGAAGAAGTTCATCGAGTACTGCGGGCAGCCGGACACCGTGAACGCCTGGGCCGAGGCGGTCGCCTGCGTCCCGCTGTACTCCGAGGGCGAGGCGAAGGTCGACCCGGTCCTGCAGCCGTTCCTGCCGTACCTGAAGGACAACAAGGCCGTCCCCTTCATGGACCAACGCTGGCCGAACGCCGAGGTCCAGCCCACCCACTTCGCCGTCGTCCAGGAACTCCTCGGCGGCAAGACCACGGTCCCCGGCGCACTCAAGAAGATGGACGAGGCCTACCGGAAGTCCGCATGACGGTTATCACGACGGCGGTACGGCGGGATGCCGCGAAGACATCGCGGCGTCGCGGCGGCGGGATCGCGCCGCCGTGGTTCTTCGCGGCGCCGGCTCTGGTCGTGTACGCGCTGGTGATGCTCTACCCGAGCATCATCGGCGCGGGCTCGGCCTTCACCGACTGGTCCGGTGTCGGCGAGCAGCGGTCGTTCGTGGGAGTCGAGAACTTCAAGCAGCTGGTGCACGACGACCAGGCGCTGGGGGCGTTGCGCAACACGCTGCTGCTGACCATCGCGATCGTCGTCGTACAGAACGGGCTCGGACTGCTGCTGGCGCTCGGCGTACACACGGGGATCAAGAGCCGGATGGCGTTGCGGGTGATCTTCTTCGCGCCGGTCGTGGTCAGCCCGGTGATGGTGTCGTTCCTGTGGAAGTACGTCTACAACCCGGCGCCGGACGCGGGGCTCAACGCCGCGCTGAACGCGATCGGTCTCGGGGCGCTCCGGCAGGACTGGCTCGGTGATCCGTCGCTGGCGATCTGGTCGGTCGCGTTCACGGTGATCTGGCAGTGCGCCGGCTACTCGATGGTGATCTTCCTGGCCGGGCTGGAAGGCGTCCCGCAGGAGCTGCACGAGTCCGCGATGGTGGACGGCGCCGGCACCTTCGCCCGGTTCCGGCACATCACCTGGCCGTTGCTCGCACCCGCGACGACGATCAACGTGATGCTCTCGACGGTCGGCGGCCTGACGCTGTTCACCCAGATCATCGCGATGACGAACGGCGGCCCGGGCTACGCGACGGACACCTTGTCGACGGTGCTCTACAAGCAGGCGTTCGTGTTCGGGAAGTTCGGCTACAGCACGGCGGTCGCGCTGGTGCTGGCGATCTTCGTCGCGGCGGCCTCCTTCATCCAGATCGGCTACCTGCGTTCGAGGGAGACGACGGCTTGACGTCCTCCCCGCCTCCTGAGGAACGGGGATTCCAACTACTACACGGAGGTAGCGTGTTGAAGTTCACGCTTCGGCGAGACCCGTGGCGGCGTCTCTCGGCGTGCGCTGACGGCCCGGCCGGCCGCGATGTTGACTGCCGCGTTCACGTCCGCGTGCGCCCGATGCCCGCAGGCTACGCACCGGAACACCGATTGGCTCTCTCGGTTCTCCGGTGCGCAGTGCCTGCAGACGCTACAGGTTTGCGACGTGTACGCAGGGTTGATTTTCTCGACCCGCCCCGGTGCCTTGTGCTCGAGGCGCTGGACGAGCTGTCCCCAGCCGTTGGCCAGAATTCCTCGGTTCAGACCTGCTTTCGCACGGCGACGATTCGGCAAGTACGCACCTGGTTGTTCGGTGTCGGGTTTGGGCTTGGGGCGTCTGGTCATTCTGGCGATGCGCAGGTCCTCCACGCGGATGACGTCGAACCGTCGTGCGAGGTCGGTGCTGGTCTTCTCCAGCCAGTCCTTGCGGCGGTCGCCGGCCCGGGCATGCAACTTGGCGATCGCGGCCTTGACCCGCTGACGGCGTTTGGAGCCGCGACGGCACCGGGCAAGGCGGCGTTGCAGGTGCTTGAGCCGTGCCTGTTCGCGGTCCGACAGGCCGGGGCAGGTCAGGAGTTCGCCGGTGGACAGGGCAGCCGAGACGGTGACGCCGCGGTCTACACCGACGACGTCACCTGTGCCCGGTGCGGGGATCGGCGGCGGGATGACGGCGAACGCGAGGTGCCAGCGGCCGACCCGGTCGCGGGTGACACGGTAGGACTTCGCGTCGGGAATCGCACGGGACAGCCGGAACCGTACCCAGCCGACCTTGGGCACGTTGATCCTGGCCCACTTCCGGTTCAGCCTGACAATCCTCGACGCCTGGGGCCCGACGATGCGGAGACCTTCGTGCACTCCGGCCTTGCGCCACGTCGGCCGCCGATGGGTGCCAGCGTGGAAGTTCTTGACGGCCTGGTCGAAGTCCCGCAACGCCTGCTGCTGCACGGTCTGCGACCCTGCCCGCAGCCAGCCGAACTCGGCTCGGGCCTCGGTCAGTTGCCGGGCCTGCTCGACGTACCCGGGCGTCGGCCCTTTGTCGCGGGTCCACATCGACCACTGCTCGAGCGCCAGATTCCACAGGTACCGGGCATACCTGCACTGCTCCAGCAGCGCAGCTTGCTGCGGGGTAGTCGGGTACATCCGGAACCGGGACATACCACCTACCCAATCAGCCAGGACCGACAATCCCCGATCGTCGAAAGGAGACAGTCGCGGTTCCTCCCCACCCTGAACGACGGGGCCTCCCCGCGATCAATCCGATGAAGACCGGTTACCGTCCACGCACGTTGGTGCGCGAGCTCGTGATGATCGCGGTCGCGATCATGTTCCTGTTCCCGGTCTACGCCCTGGTGACGCTGGCCTTCAAGGATCCCGAGCAGATCGCGAACAAGCCGCTGTCGCTGCCCGACCCGCCGTTGGTCGGCAGCTTCGGCGAAGCCTGGCAGTCGGCCTCACTCGGGTCGGCATTGCTCAACAGCACCCTGATCACAGTCAGCAGCGTGGTGGTGCTGATCGTCCTCGGTTCGCTGGCGGCGTACTTCCTGGCCCGTACGGCGTCCCGGCTCAGCTACAGCCTCTACATCCTGTTCCTGGTCGGCATCATCCTGCCGTTCCAGCTCGGGATGATCCCGCTGTACCAGCTGGTCAACGACATGGGTCTGCTCGGCACGTACCAGGGGATGATCCTGTTCTACACCGGGATCCAGCTGCCGTTCACGGTGTTCCTCTACACCGGGTTCATCCGCTCGCTGCCGGCCGACTACACCAACGCCGCGCTGATCGACGGCGCCTCGCACCTGCAGGCGTTCGGGTACGTGATCTTCCCGCTGCTGCGGCCGATCACCGGCACCGTGCTGATCCTCAACGCGGTGCACATCTGGAACGACTTCTTCACCCCGCTGCTGTACCTCGGCGGATCCGGCCGGGAGACCGTCCCGGTCCGGGTGTTCGCCTTCGTCAACGAGTACACCTCGGACTACGGGCTCGTCGCCGCCGGCCTGGTGCTGGCCGCGCTGCCCATCCTGCTGGTCTTCCTCGTCCTCCAGCGATACGTCATCCGCGGCTTCTCCAGCGGCCTGAAGGGATAACCGTGGCACTTCCCCCTCGCCTGGCGTCGGTCCTGACCGATCCGCCCAGGGCCTACTCACCCGCGCCCATCTGGTGGTGGAGCGGCGAACCGCTCGACCCGGCCCGGCTGCGCTGGCAGCTGGAGCGGTTCGTCGAGGGTGGGGTGTACCAGCTCGTCGTACTGAATCTGGCTCCGGCCGGGTCCGACCACGGTTGCGACGCGGACGATCCGCCGTTCTTCTCGGAGCGGTGGTGGGAGATCTTCGTCGGGGTCTGTGACGACGCGGCGGAACTCGGTGTCTCGCTGTGGTTCTACGACCAGTTGGGGTTCTCCGGCGCGGACATCCAGGCGCGGTTGGTGGCTCGGCGGCCGGTGTACGCCGGCCGTCGTCTGCAACGGTTGACGGTGAGTGGGACCGGTCAGCTGTCGGTCCGGTGTCCGTCCGGTGGTCGCGTGATCTCTGCGACGGTGGAGCCTGCGGCTGACGTCGTCGCTGATGCGGCTGGGGCGTCGTGTGAGGTGCTCGTCGAGTCGGAGTTGTCGTTGTTCTACGAGACGGACCACGGGTTCGACTACCTGAGTCCTTCGGCCTGTACGGCGTTGCTGGACCAGGTGCATGGTGAGTTCGAGCGACGACTGGGGGACCGGCTCGGTCGGGTCGTGGTCGGGTCGTTCCAGGACGAGTTGCCTTCGGTGCCGACGTGGTCCGCCGACTTCGCGGAGCGTTTCTTGGCGCGGTACGGGTACGACCTCCGGGACCGACTCCGTGCACTGTGGGAC
This sequence comes from uncultured Actinomycetota bacterium, assembly GCA_963748245.1. Taxonomy (GTDB): domain Bacteria; phylum Actinomycetota; class Actinomycetes; order Propionibacteriales; family Kribbellaceae; genus Kribbella. The sequence goes on from CAVVIA010000002.1 coordinate 1,385,148, forward strand.
TCCGCCGTACCGGAGGGGGATCGGGTACGGCGGGACTACCACGCGCTGCGGGCGTCGTTGGCGGAGGAGGCGTTCTTCCGGCCGCTGCACGAGTGGCACGAGAAGCACGGTCTCGTGGTGGGGTGCGACCAGCAGGATCCGGCGCGGGCCGGGCTGCCTGTCGAAGGTGTCGAGTTGTACGCCGACTATGCCCGGACGCACCGGTGGTTCAGTGCGCCGGGATCGGACCACCATGGGGATGCGCGGATCCATTCGTCGTTGGCTCATCTGTACGAGCGGCCGCGGACGTGGATCGAGGCGTTCCACTCCACCGGATGGGGCGGGACGCTCGAGGAGACGTTCGACTGGTTGCTGCCGTGGTTGCGGACCGGGGCGACGTTGTACAACCCGCATGCCGTCTACTACACGACCCGGGCCGGGTGGTGGGAGTGGGCGCCGCCGTCGACTGACTGGCGTCAGCCGTACTGGCGGCATCACAAGTCGTTCGCGGATGCGGTGACGCGGCTGTGTGCGGCGTTGTCGTTGGGGCGGCACGTGTGCGAGGTCGCCGTACTGTTCCCGAACGCGACGGCCCAGGCCGACCTGACGATGGACGGTCCCGGTCCGGCGGCGTTGCGCGCTCAGGAGGTGTATCGGGAGCTGATCGGGGATGCGACCTGGTTCGCGCCGGTGCTCGGGGTGTTGGACCGGGCCCGGATCGACGCGGATGTGATCGACGACGAGTCGCTGGCCGGCGCGGACGTAGTAGCCGGGCCGCGGTTGTCCGTCGCTTCGGAATCGTTCGCTGCCGTTGTGTTGCCTGCGGCAACTGTGCTCGAGGAGGCGGTGGCGGAGCGGCTGTCGGAGTTCGTTGCGGCGGGCGGGTTGGTCGTTGCCGTGGACACCGTTCCTGAGGGGTTGTCGGGCGATGTGGTGCTGGTGTCTTCGTCCTCGGAGGTGCCCGAGGCATTGGCACGGGTGCCACGGCGGGTGGAGGCGGACGTGCCGGTGCTGACCCGGGAGGTCGACGACGCGTTGGTCGTGTTCGTCACGCCGACCGAGTGGAGTGCGACGCAGATCGACGGGCAGCCGGTCGGGCGGGGGATCAGTCATGAGTGGGCGAGTGTCGGGTATTCGTTCGATCCTTCGCGGTATCTGTCCGAGGTGAAGTTGCGGGTTCGCGATGCGCCGGGGCAGCCGCTGCTGGTGAATCCGTTCGACGGGTCCTCTCGACCTCTTGCTCTGCACGACGGTGAGGTTGTGGTTCCGTTCGATCACGGCCCGGCCGCGCTGGTGGTGTTTGCCGAGGGCAACTCAACTGCGGTGGCTTCGGAGCCTCCGGTATCGGCCGAGGTGACCCTCGAAGGTGATTGGGAGGTCGAGCTGATCCCGACGCTGGACAACACGTGGGGCGACTTCGCGTGGCCGGCCGCGGCTCCTTCGGCAGAGGTCGTGGTCGAGCGGTGGGCGCTGGAGCACCGCGTCGAGGGTTCGGACGACTGGCGGCCGGCCCACGCGACCTTCGGGCCGCACGGTCTCATCAACGGTCAGTCGATCGAGTACTCGGAGTCGTTGGGGATCCGCAAGGATCACATCCATCACCACGCCCTCGGCCCGAAGGGACACGTCCCGGAGGACTTCCTGGACTTCGGCTCAGTCGACGCCGGCCAGACGGTGACGTTCGCGGCGGCCTTCGAGCTGGCTGCTGCTCTGGAGCGCACGGTGGTCGTCGGGGCTCCGGCAGCCAAGGAGTTGGTGATCGACGGCCGGGCGCTGCCGATCTCGGATGACGGCGGCTACTTCGGCTCCGTCGAGGTGGCTCTGGCAGCCGGGACCCATCAGTTCGAGTTGCGGCTGACTCCCTCCGAACGGCTGGACCTTCGGGCGAATGTGGCTTTTGTTCGCGACCTGGCGTCGTACCGCCGGCCCGAATGGATCGCGGTGGACTCGGCTGGTGCTGGTACGGCGATCCGTTACCGCACGACCGTCGTACCAGGTGACTGCACTGAGCTCACGTTGACCGCGTGGGGATCGGCGCGGCTGTTCGTGAACGATCTCGAAGTGGGTCGCCAGGGCGGCTTCATGCCGTACGAGCGGCCGACTCCTCGGGTACGGCGGTACGACGCGGCCGCCGTACTGCGACCAGGCGTTGAGAACACGGTCGTGGTGGAGGTGACCCGGCCGACACCGGTCCTGGTCGACGGTCTGGTGATCTCCGACCACGACTGGACGGCGACGGTCGACGACTCGACCGCGCCGACGGCTCGGCGACGCCCGTGGCACCGAGCCGTGGCCGATCTCTACCTCACCCGTCGACCGCATCCGCTCCCGGCCGCTGCCTGGCTCGACGGTACGGACACGACCGTCGTCGAGCCCATCACGTTCGCCGTACCCCGGCCGTCGTCCGACCGGATCGAACACCTGCGCTTCGACCTGCCGCCCGGCACCACACGTCTTGAGGTCGACCTTGTCGGCGAGGCCGTCCTCACCGTCGACGGCGAGCAACTCGCCACCGGGACAGGCCGGGTTGTGGCCGACGTACCCGCAGGCGGCAAGACCGGCTGGCTCACCCTGATGACCACCCCCGGCCACGAAGCCGGCGCCGCGCTCACCGCACCCATCCGGGCAACCGTAGGCCCCGGCCGAATGCCGTTGGGCAACTGGGAGACCCACGGCCTCGCCGAATACAGCGGCGGCGTCCGCTACACCCGCCGCCTGAGCCTCACAGAAGCCACAACCCTGAACCTAGGCCATGTCCGAGGAACCGCCGAAGTCCTCATCGACGGCGTCACCATCGGCTCCCGCTTCTGCTCCCCCTACACCTTCGACCTGACCGACATCACCCCAGGAGAGCACACCCTCACCATAGAAATCTTCAACACCGCAGCCTCGTACCTCGACGCCGTAAGCCCAACCCACTTCGTCTTCCCCGGCCAGAAGACCTCAGGTCTCTTCGGACCGGTAGTACTCAGGAGTTCGTAACCCGCCCGGCGGCGACGTTCGGGCGGCACGTGGCTCGTGGTTGCGACAGACTGTCGTCATGGGGCACTGGTGGCGGCCGCCGACGGCGGTGGTGTTGGGGTGGCTGCTGGTGCTTGCCGGTGCCGGTGCGATGGCGGTGATGTGGCTCAGTGCGGATCCTGTCGACACCGCTCAGATCATCGGCACAGTGGTGGCCTTGGTCGTCATGGTCGCCGGCGGTTGCGCGGTGCTCTGGCGGTGGTCCCGATCCGGACCTGCGGATCAGAGGGCGGCCACGAACCGGCTGGTTGCCGGGGCGCGGAGCGGGCGGCTGCCCAAACTCGGCCAGGTTGGAGCTGACCTATCTGGGGGTGCGTGTCCCACGGACGGGGTCGCGAACCACGCGCGACCAGTTGCCGTACGCGTCACGTCAGGTTCTGGATCCCCAGCTGCGTGCCGCTCTCCAGGAGTGCCGGTTCGTCCTCGTGCACGGTCCCTCCGCTTGTGGAAAGTCACGCTCGACCGCCGAGGCGGCCCGCGCCGTGCACGGTGACCGCCCGGTGCTGGTGCCGGCTGTTCGATCCGACGCGTTGACAGAATTGCTGGACCAGCGGGTCGTCGGTGCGGGGACCGTGGTGTGGCTCGATGATGTCGACCGCCACATCGGTGCCGGACTCGATGCGGCGGTCCTGCAACGGTTGCTCGCGGTGGACGACGTGGTCGTCGTCGCGACGATTCGCGCGGCGGCGTACGAGCAGCTCAAGCCGCAAGGCGAGCTCCGGCCGCCTGGCCGCGATGTGGTCGAGCTCGCACTTCTCCATCGTGGCCTGGTCGAGTTCACCGGCTGGGATGCCGTTGACCGCGCGCAGGCCGCCCGGCAGTACGTCGAGCAGCCCGACGTCGTCGACGCCCTCGAGAACGGGATGGGGCTCGGCGAGTATCTGGCCGCCGGACCGGAGCTCGTCGAGCGGATGGAGACCGGCGCACCGCCGGCCGAAGGAGTGGCGGTGGTTCGGGCAGCGGCGGACTGGTACCGCGCGGGTCTGACCCGCCCAGCGCCGGTACACCTCGTTCGGCAGCTGTATCCGCTCTACCTGCCGCCGGATGACGCCATGCTGCTGGACCGCTTCGACCACGGTCTGCAGTGGGCCGGCGCGTCGGTGACCGGGGCGAGGCTGGTCACCCACCGCACCGACGGCAGCGGTTTGGTCGTCCACGACTACTACCTGGATCACTTGTGGCGCGAGTCTCCGGAGGAGGAGATTCCTTCGAAGACCTTCGACGCGATCCGTGCGGAACTGGCCGGCTCGCCGGACGAACTTTCCGCGGTGGGGGTCATGCTGATGCAGACCTACGGTGACCTGGTCAAGGCCGAACGCTGGCTCCGCACGGCTGCCGACGCCGGAGATCTTGTCGCGATGAACAACCTCGGCATCTTCTGGCACCGGCGAGGCGACCTGGCGCAGGCTGAACGGTGGTACCGCCCGGCCGCAGTCGGGGGCAATTCCTATGCGATCTACAACCTCGGGGCCGTCTTGGCCAAGCAGGGTGAGCGGGTGGAGGCTGAGCGGTGGACCGGCCTGGCCGCGAACGCCGGCAACCCTGACGGGATGGCCCTCCACGGTGCCCTCCTGTACCAGCGTGGTGAGCTGGTGGAGGCTGAGCGCTGGTACCGCGCGGCCGCCGAAACCGGCCATCGCGGCGCCATGGTCGCCGTCGGGGCCTTGGAGGATGAACGGGGTGAGTTGGCGGAGGCGGAGCGCTGGTTCCGCTCAGCTGCCGACGCCGGCGCCACGGACGCGATGAACGATCTCGCTGTACTCCTGGCGAGACGTGGGGACGCGGAGGAGGCCGAGCACTGGTATCGCACCGCCGCCAATTCCGGCGAGCCGATCGCCATGTTCAACCTCGGAACGATGATGGAAGAGCGGGGGGATCTGGTCGAGGCCGAGCGGTGGTACCGCTGGGCCGCCGACGGCGGCCACACCGACGCGGAGGACTATCTCGAAGACCTGCTGCATCGCCTGCACCGCGACGCCGAGCCCTAGGACCCGACGCCACAGGTACGGCGACAGTCAGTAGACCTCGATGCGGTCGAGGCTGATGACGGTGCTGCCGGAGGCGGGGTTCTTGTCGCCGGTGACACGGACCTTCAGGGTGTGCGGTCCGGCGGGAAGCGTCGGGCTGGTGTAGATGAGTTGTTCGCCGACCCTGATCGAGCTGTAGTAGTCGATGCGTTGCTCGGGACCGCCGTCGATCGAGATTCCGGCGATGCCGTTGCCGACGTCGAGGACGCTGAGCAGGGCGACCTTGGTGCCGGTGAAGCGGATGGTCGCCGACGCGTTGGTCTCGCCGCTCCAGTGGTCGTTGCCCCAGAAGCACTGGTTGCCGCAGCCGGAGCCGGAGTTCCAGTTGCCGGCGTACTCGACCTGGTTGAGACCGGTGCCGGTGTCGAAGTCGTTGATCCAGTAGTTCGCCGAGCCGGGGTCACCGGACGGCAAGGTCTGCGTGGCGCCGGCGGCCAGCGGCCTGCCCAGGTTGGGCGTGCCGTCGGCGTTCCAGCTGATCTTCTGCACGCGGCTGGTGCGGAAGGAGTACGTGTAGGTGCTGGTGTTCTTGCCGTGGTACGCGATCCAGTCCTCGGTGCCGTCGGGGGACTTGAAGAACGAGTGGTGCCCCGGTCCCCAGACGCCGGTCGCGTCGTTGCGGGAGAAGATCGGGCCCGGATGCTGCACCCAGTTCGAGGCGACCATCGGGTCGGCGCCGTTCGCGATGCTCTTCATCCACAGCTGGTAGTCCGGTTTGCCGGTGTCGCACGAGGAGTACGTCAGGAACACCCGCCCGTTGCCGTAGATCGGCGTCGGTCCCTCCCGCACCTCGCTGCACCCGCCGTCCGCCGGGATCGCGACCCGGCCGCCGGTGACGCTCCACGGGGTGCTCATCCGGGCGATGTACAGCTGGGCCGGACCGCCTTGACCACGGCCGGGTCCGGTCCAGACGAAGTACTGCTGCCCGTTCACCGTGATCGGCTCGCCGTCGATCGCGTACTCGCCGAAGTCCGCGATCTTCGCCTTGAAGTGGTACGGCCCGAGCGGGTTGTCGCCCTCGGACTCGATCACGTACATCCGGTGGTTCGCGTCCACGCCGTCCGAGGCGGTGTAGTAGATGTACCAGCGGCCGTCCACCTTGCGGAACGCCGGCGCCCACATCTGCGTGTTCCGGCTCGGATCCGGGTCCCGCCACACCACCTGCTCGGGCTGGACCAGCAGTGTCGCCAGACTCGTCGACGACCAGATCCCGATCCGGTCGCCACGGGTGGTCGCGACGTAGTACCTCCCGTTGTAGAACATCAGCGACGGGTCGGCCGACGGGTTCACCGGGTTCCGGAAGTTCTGCGACTGCACCGCGTTCTCCTGTCCAGGTTCCTCAGCAGCTGGAGCGGGACCGGCCAGTACGCCGGTGAGCAGTACGGCGACGGCGATGCCTAGAACGGGACGGAAGAACCTCATGGCACAACCTCTCGAGCCGGAGGGGCGGACCGGTCCGTACGTTTGTACTGCGACTTTGCCATCGTTGTAAACCCTTCGCACCAGGATCGAAAGGGCCGCCGGGAACCGCCGTCCGGCGATCGGCGTCGAATCGCGCATGAAGCTCAAGGTCCGTGTCGTGCACTACCGCTGTCAGGGGCGGAGGTGCTGGTACGCCGACATCGACGACGCCGACGACCGTCAGCCGGACGACCCGTACTGGTACGCCGACGGCTGCCGTTCGCAGGCCGAGGCGATCGCGCTCGCGTGCACCCAGTTGGCCGCGCTCGACCGCGCTGTCGCCGCCGGCGCCGAGCCCACCCGGGTCGGCGACCAGAGAGCAGTTGCGTAAGGCAAGGCAACACTCGCCGACTCGACTCGCTGCCTGAACCGCGCGACCGGCATCATAGGGCGATGCTCGGGGAATCGGACGGCACCAAAGGCGACGCCACGATCGAGCAGATCGGCCGGCGTCGGACCTTCACCAGCACACTTCAACTCGCTGTCGTCCTCGCCGTGGTCCAGTGGCCGATGCGCGATGCCGTCCACGACGCGTCCGGTGCCGGGTTCGCCTGCGAGGTGCCCGGCCGGCTGTCGTTGCTGCTCGACGCGACGTTCATCATGGCCTACGTCTACGCGGCGTACCGGGCCTACAAGTACGTCAAGTTCCTGAATCGCCAGTCCTGGAAGCAGATCGCGGCGATCGGATCGTGGGTGGTCTTCACCGCGGCGGTGCTCGATGTGATCGAGGACGTCCGGCTGTGGACCGAGTTCGGCGCGTCGACCGGTGCCTGCCCCGATCTGTCGACGGGCTGGTTCACCTGGCTGATGCGCGGCACCGGCCTCGTCGGCGTACTCCTCCTCGCGGTCGCGCTCTTCGCCTCCAGCCGCTTCGGGCAGCGGAAGTTGTACGGCGTCCTGCTCGAGCCGCCGGCGACGTTCAGGCGGGTCAAGGACGACGGCAAGGACGACGGCCGGCTGGTGATCACCTGTTCAGGTGGTGGTATCCGATCGGCCTCGTTCTGTCTCGGTGCGCTGCAACTCCTGCGGGAGAAGGGCTTCTACGACAAGGCGTCGACCGTGATCGGCGTCAGCGGCGGCGGCTACATGGCCGCCGCGTTCCATGTCCTCCGGCGGACCTGCGCCGATCCGTTCTCGCCGGGATCACCCGAGCTGGCCCGGTTGCGCCGGCAGACCCGCTACCTGCTGCAGGGCGGCCGGGCGATGTTCCGAGCCGCGATGTCGGTGCTGTTCGGGCTGGTCGTCAACCTGTTGCTGATCGGGATCACGCTGCGCGCGATCGCGTGGGTGCTCGGCTGGTTCCTCGCCGACCAGCAGGTGATCACCATCGTCTCCACCGGCATCCACGTGGATCTGCGGCCGAACGACTCGTGGCTCTTCCTCGGGCTGGCGTTGTTCCCGCTCGCCCTCAGTGCGGCGATGTTCGTGCTGGAGAAGGTGTGGGACCGCTGGGCCCGGATGCCCGACGTGGTCCGGATGGTGCTGACGACGATCGGCAACGTCTCGCTCCGGTTCGGCGTACCGCTTGCCGTCTTGTTGCTCGGCGTTCCGGGAGGCCTTTATCTCCTGGGACAACTGCCCGGTGAGTCAACCGACCAGCCGAGTCTCCCGTCGGCCTTGCTGGCGTTGGTCGACCCCACGAAACAGGGGCTCGCGTCGTTCACCGCGCTGGTCGTCGTACTGATCGGGCTCGGCAAGTCGGTGTGGAACGGGCTGGCGGTCGAGGGCAAGGACGCGACTGGGACGCGGGCCCGGTTGCTCGCGTTCGCCCGGACGAAGCTCGCGCCGTGGGCCGGCACCATGATCATCCTGGTCGCGGCGATCATCGTGCTGCTGCGCTGGACCGGTGGGTACGCGACCGACCCCGACTACCAGCAGGACTGGAACGTCGCGCTGGTGCTGGCCGCGATCGCGGTCGCGATCAAGGTCCTCACCGACGCGAACCGGACGTCGCTGCACTCGTTCTACCGCGAGCGGCTGTCGCGCGCGTTCCTGGTGACGCGGAAGGACAACGGCGCCGCGGTCGCGCTCGACTACCACCTGCGGCTGCGGTACTCCGACTGGGCGAAGCCGGTCGACGGCGGGCCGCAACTCGTCATCGCGGGTGTCGCGAACGTGTCCGACGCTGACTTCGTGCCGAGCGAGCGCGACTGTGTGCCGTTCGTCTTCGACGCCGCGCAGATCGGGATCGTGGGCGACCGGTCGCTGCCGGACGGCGGCCGGCGGACGACCGACGACTACGAGCGCGAGGCCGACATGCTCAAGCGGGAGGTGACGGTGCCGGCCGCGATGGCGATCAGCGGTGCCGCGGTCAGCCCGCTCACCGGCCGGGTGAACGCGCGGACCAGGCCGGTTCGGCTGCTGCTCGCCGTACTGAACGCGCGGCTCGGGGTGTGGCTGCCGAACCCGTACTGGAACAACCGGCCCGACCCCGCGTTCCCGGAGGTCCGTGGGAGTTTCGCCAAGGTACGGCGGTACGTCGGCAGTGTGATCGACAAGCCCGGACCGTACCGGCTGCTGGTCGAGGGGATCGGTCAGCCGTCGATGTACGACCGGCGGATCTACGTCACCGACGGCGGCCACTACGACAACCTCGGCCTGGTCGAGGCGCTCCGCCGGGAGCCGGCCCAGGTGATCGTGATCGACGCGTCGAACGACGCCGAGGACCGGTTCACCGCACTGGCCGAGGCGATCGCGACCGCCCGGATGGACCACGGCATCGAGATCGACATCGATCCGTCGCCGATGATCCGCGGGTCGAAGCCGCGGGCCGACCGGGCCTGGGCCTACGGCATCGCGACCCACCCGCTGAAGGACGGCGAGGAGAAGCCGTACAAGACCGAGATCTTCTTCGTGAAGGCGGTGCTGGCCGGTCACCTCGACTGGGACATCGAGCAGTACGCCGTCGGTCACCCGGACTTCCCGCGGCGCACCACGGGCGACCAGTTCTACGACGAGTGGGACTTCGAGGCGTACCGGTCGCTCGGGTACGCGCTGGCCGAATCGCTCACCGAGCACCACCGGGTCCGGGATCGGCTGGAGGACCTGTAACGCTGCGTCAAGGCGCCGCAGGCAACTAAAACGGTGACGCAATGCAGTGTCGAGGCAACCAAATGCAGGCGTTCGGGCCACCGATCGGCGCGCAGATGAAGGTGCGGATGCACGTGCAGTCCGCCTGGTGAGCGGATGGTTGCCTACTCCCCGGCCTGGTGGTGTGATTGGTGGCCGTGCGCCGGAGAAACTTTACGAAACCTTTGCCGTGACCTTCGACGCACTAGGTCGTTGATCTGTCAGACAGTTCGCGGACCGCGGATTGCTGGGGCAGATTCTGCTGGGGAATCTGGGAAGGACCGCCCGTGCATCGATTCAATTCGCCACCTGACTGGCCCGAGCCGCCCAGCGACACCTGGCGTCCGCCGCCGGGCTGGGAGCCCGACCCCGACTGGCCGGCCGCGCCGGCAGGCTGGGGCTTCTGGGTGAACCGCAGCGGCAGGCCGGCCCTCGGCCCCATCGGTGCCTACGGAGCGGTCGGCGCCGGCCGCGTCGAGTTCGCCGTGATCGACCCGTCCTTGGTGCTCATGCACTCCTGACCAGCACACACTCGACGTCCCGCCGGCACAGGCGCAGCCGGCCGGACCGCCCGGCTCCCGCAGGCTCTCAGCTGCGGGAGCCGTGTCGTGTCCGGGTTCGGACGAAGGCTGGCGTGTTCTTATCGTCTTCTGATGTTATGTTATCAGCGTAGATAACATTGGATCGGGAGGCGTGACGTGGGCTGGATCGGCGTTGACCTCGGCACGCAGAGTGTGCGCGCCGTACTCGCCGATGCCGACGGCACGGTCCTGGCCCGTGCGGCCCGGCCGCTGGTCAGCCATCGCGACGGTCCGCGCCACGAGCAGGACCCGCAGAGCTGGCTCGACGCCGTCGATGCCGTCCTGGCCGAAGTCGCCGGCCGCGACCTCGACGGCATCGCGATCTGCTCCACCTCCGGCACCTTCCTGCTGACCGACGAGCAGGGCCGCCCGGTCACCCCGGCGCTCATGTACGACGACGCCCGTGCAGCCGACCAGCGTGACCGCATCGTGGACGCAGACCCGGATCGCTGGGCGACCGCGATGCAGCCGACCTGGGCCCTCCCGAAGCTTCTCTCGCTGAACGCAGCGGGTAACCAGCGGATCGTCCACAGCGCGGACTTCGTCGCGGCCCATCTCGTCGGTCACCCGGTGGCCACCGACACCAGCCACGCCCTGAAGACCGGCTACGACCTCGTCGCCGACTCCTGGCCGCAAGCCGCCTTCGACAAGCTCGACCTGCCGTCGAGCATCTTCCCCGACGTCGTGCTCCCCGGCACCGAGCTCGGCCGCACCCCGGGCGGCGTCCCCGTCTACGCAGGCATGACCGACGGCTGCGCCGCCCAGATCGCCGCCGGCGCCCTCGCTCCCGGCGCCTGGAACTCCGTCCTCGGTACGACGCTCGTCCTGAAAGGCGTCAGCCGGGACCTGCTCGACGACCCCACCGGCGCCGTCTACAGCCACCGCCACCCGGATGGCGGCTGGCTCCCCGGCGGCGCATCCAGCACCGGCGCCGGCGTACTCACCGAGCTGCTGCCGAACGCGGACCTCGACGCCCTGGACCACAGCCGCCGGCCCGATCGACGCCGTCATCTACCCGCTCACCAAGACCGGCGAACGATTCCCCTTTGTCGCTCCACAGGCCGAGCGTTTCACCCTCGGCAACCCGGCCGGTGACTTGGCGACGTACGTCGCGGTACTACAAGGTGTGGCCTTCATCGAGCGACTCGCCTTCGAGCACCTGGTCAGCCTCGGCGCCGACCCGCTCCGCTCCGTCTCCCTCACCGGCGGCGCCGTCCGCAGCGGCTACTGGAACCAGCTCCGCGCCGACGTCCTCGGCGTACCCGTCGAGCTCCCGGCCACCCCGGATCCGGCGTACGGAATGGCCATCCTGGCCGCATCGTCCGGAGGGTCGCTCACCGAGACGGCTCGCCGGATGGTGAAGACAGACCGCATCCTCGAACCAGGGCCGCAACGGCTCGAGGACTTGTACGGCGAGTTCGTCGCCGAACTGGATCGCCGGGGGTACCGCGGATGAGGACCACGATCGTGTTGGCCCGGCACGGCCGGACCGAATGGCACCACGGCAACCGGTACACCGGTTCGACGGACCTCCCGATCGACGAGGTCGGCGTACAACAGGCGCAGCAGCTCAAGCTCTGGGCGACCGACTACGCGCCGGACGTGCTGTGGGCGTCACCGATGCTGCGGGCCCGCCAGACCATCACCCCGACCGCGGAAGCACTCGGCCTGACGCCGACCCTCGACGCCAGGCTGCGCGAGGTCGACTTCGGCTCGGCCGAGGGGAAGATGCTCGGCGAACTCCCGCCGGCGGTGGCCAAGGCCTTCGAGCTGGACCCGGTCCGCGACCACTTCCCGGGCGGCGAGGATCCGGCCGAGGCAGCCGATCGTGTGCACGAGGTCTTTCAGGAGATCGGACGGGCGCACCAGGGCCAGAAGGTGCTCGTCGTCGCTCACAACACGCTCATCCGGCTGCTCACCTGCCGGGTGCTCGGACTGCGGCTGAACGACTACAGGAGACTGCTACCTGCTCTCGGTCCCGCGGCGTTGGTGCGTTTCCGCTGGCAGGACGGCACAGTGGGTCTCGAGGCGTACAACGTTCCCGCAGTCCGAATGGAGACCCTGGCATGACATCCGACGTCGACGGTGACACCACCGAACTGAGTCGTCCCGCCCGCCGGCAGGCCGAGATCGCGGCCTACGTGGTCGAGCACGGCTCGGTCTCGGCCAACGATCTGGTCGAGGCGTTCGGGGTGAGCGTGATGACGGTGCACCGCGACCTGGACGAGCTCGAACGGCAGGGCGTGGTGCGCAAGTACCGCGGTGGGGTCAGCGCGCAGCCGACCAGCGTCTTCGAGAGCAACGTCGCGTACCGGCTGAACACCGCGCAGACCGAGAAGGCCGCGCTGGCCCGGCACGCCCGCGCGATGATCGAGCCCGGGATGTCGGTGATGCTCGACGACTCGACCAGCGCGCTGGCCCTGGTCGACCTGTTCGAGGACATCACCCCCTTGACGGTGGCAACGAACTTCCTGCCCGCGATCACCAGGCTGACCGCGCTGCGCGACATCACCCTGCTCGCCCTCGGCGGCATCTACTCCGCGACGCACGACTCGTTCGGCGGGATGCCGTGCGCGGAGGCGGTCGAGGCGCTGCACACCGACCTGCTGTTCTGCTCGGTCTCCGCGGTGTCGCCGACCCACGCCTTCCACCAGGAGGAGGAGATCGTGCTGGTGAAGCGGGCGATGCTGCGGTCCGCGAGGACCAAGGTGCTGCTGGTCGACCACGCCAAGCTGCAACGCACCGCCCTGCACCGGCTCGCCCCCTTGACCGACTTCGACGTGGTCGTGGTGGACGAGAAGACCCCGAAGGACCTGATCCAGCCGCTCCGCGACCACGGCGCCACCGTGGAGGTAGCCAAACTCTAGGAGGCTCCTGCTCACAGCCTCCTCTTCTTTCCATCGACCGAAGGACACCTGAGCCAGAGCAGCAGAGGAGGGGAACATGGACATCGGTGTCGACGTCGGCACCACCGTCACCAAGGCCGTCGCGTTCGACGACGACGGCCGGCCGGTGGCCGAGGCGTCCCGGCCGACCAGACTGGTCCGGCCCGGCATCGGAAGGTTCGAGCACGAGACCGCCGAGATCGTTGCCTCGGTCAACGAGGTGGTCGGTGAGCTGGCCGGCACGGTGGGGGACCGGCCCGGCGTCCTGGCGATCACCGCCCAGGGCGACGGCCTCTGGCTGGTCGACCCCGATGGTACGGCGGTCCGTCCGGCGATCTCCTGGCTGGACGCGCGCAGCAGTGCGATCCTCGACCGCTGGACCGACGGCGGTGTCGCCGAACGCGTCTTCCGGCGCTCCGGCAACCGGATGTTCCCCGGTGCCTCCGGTCCGCTGCTGGCCGCCGTACTCGCGGAGGAGCCTGACGTCATCGCTCGCGCGGGGACAGCGGCGTACTGCAAGGACGTCGTGATGCAGCAGCTCACCGGCGTCCGAGCGACGGACGTGTCGGACGCGTCGGCGCCGTTCCTCGATCCGCGGACGAACCAGTACGACGACGAAGCGCTGAAGGCGACCGGTCTCTCGGAACTGAAGCACCTGCTGGCGCCGGTGGAGCCCGCCGGGCCGGTCGGTGAGCTGCGCGACGACTCGACCGGAATGGCCCGCGGTACCAGGGTTTCCGCCGGACCGTACGACCTTCCAGCCGCTGCCGCCGGTGCCGGTGTGGTCGAGCCCGGCGACGCCCTACTGACAGTCGGTACGACGCTCGCCTGCCAAGTGGTGACCCGCGAGCTGCCCGTGGACGGCGAGCCGGCCGGGTTGTTCCTCGGCACGTGGACACCGGGTGTCTGGCTCCGCGCGATGCCCGCGATGGTCGGCACGGCCGCACTCGACCGAGTGCTGGCGTTGGTCGGAGTCGGGACCGACAAGTTGCCCGAGTTGCTGGCCGAAAGCCCGGTCGGCGCGCAGGGGGTGACCGTCCTTCCCTATCTGTCCGAAGCAGGAGAGCGGGCACCGTTCGTCGACACCCGCGCTCGCGGGACCATCGACGGGATCTCGCTGTCCACCACCACAGCCGATCTGGTCCGCGCGACCTGTGAAGGCATCGCGTACGCCGCTCGTCACTGCCTCGAGGCGGCCGGCTGGAGCGGACGCGTGACGGTCTGCGGCGGTGGTGCCCGCAGTACGGAGTGGACGCAGATCCTCGCGGATGTGCTGAACGCGCCGCTGCACACGGCCGAGGCGGAGCAGGTCGCCGCGCGCGGCGCCGTGATCTGCGCGCGGCGTGCGGTCGACCCGGACAGCGCCGGGCCGGAGTGGATCGCGGAGACCCGCCAGGTCGATCCAGATCCCGCTCGGGCCGCGTTCTACGCCGACGGCTACGCCCACTACCTACGCCGGATCGAGTCGGCCCGCCCACGCTGGTCCGACCCAGCACCTACCTTCACTTCAGGAGCTCGATGAGAACCGTCAAGACATTGCTCGCCGGCGATCACTTCGTCAGGAACGAACTGCTCGCGACGGCTTTGTCCTCCCTCGATGACGTCAGCTTCGACTTTCGCGAGGTCACGTTGCCATGGCCGCTGACGCCGTACGGGCGGGTGGCCGAGGTGGACGAGGCGAGCGACGCCGAGGACCAGCTGATCGAGGCGCTGTCCGGGGTGGAGATCGCGATCACCCAGATGGGCCCGTTCACCGAGCGCGTCCTCGCTGCCGCGCCGGACCTGCGGTTCCTGGTGGTCTGCCGCGGCGGCCCGGTCAACGTGAACGTCCCCGCGGCCATCGACCGCGGCATCATCGTCGCCTCCACCCCCGGCCGCAACGCGGTCGCCGCGGCCGAGCACGCGGTCGCCTTGATGATGGGTGCCCTACGCAACCTTCCCCGGCTGCAACGCACGCTGGAGCAAGGCGAGTGGCGCAGCGATCTCTACGCGTACGACGAATGCGGCGTGGAACTCGACGGGTCGACGGTCGGCCTGGTCGGGTACGGCGCGATCGGGCAACGCGTCGCGCGGGTGATGCTCGCCTTCGGTGCGCACGTCCTGGTCGTCGATCCGGCGATCGACCCGGCGCAGGCTCCGGACGGCGTCGAGGTGGTCGAGTTGGACGCCCTGTTGCGTCGCTCCGATGTGGTCAGCCTGCATGCTCGGCTGACCGACCAGACCCGCGGCATGATCGGCGCCGACCAGATCGCGTTGATGCCACGAGGCGCCGTACTGGTGAACACCGCTCGAGGCGGTCTGCTCGACTACGACGCGACCGTGGACGCACTCGAGTCCGGTCAGCTCGGTGCGGCCGCGTTCGACGTGTTTCCGTCCGAACCGGTGCCGGCCGGGGCTCGGTTGCTGACGGCTCCCAATGTCGTGATGACACCGCACCTGGCCGGGGCGACCCGGCAGACCGCGCACCGGGCCGGCTCGATCGCGGCCGAGGCGGTCGCCGCGTACCTGGCCGGGAAGGACCCGGTGGGTCTGGTCTCCGCCTGACCACAGCGAGGTTGACCGGATCGTTGTGAAGTCGGTGAGAAAATCACATAGATTCTCTATACGTCACCATGGAACGGTGATAATTTCACGGCGTGCTTCACATTCCGCCCCGCACCGAGCTCCGCGACCTGGCCCTCCGGCTGGCCGTCGCGGCCGGCGAGGAGTTGCTGGCACGCCAACCAGGTCTATCCATCGACGCCGCCGGTGTCGAGACCAAGACCTCGTCCAGTGACCCGGTCAGTGCCGCCGACCGGGCGTCGGAGAAGCTGATCGTCGATGGTCTCACCGCGGCCCGTCCCGGTGACGGTCTGCTCGGCGAGGAGGGCGCGGCCCGGTCGTCGACCACCGGTCTCACCTGGGTGATCGATCCGCTCGACGGGACCGTCAACTACCTCTACGGGCGGCCCGACTGGTGTGTCTCCATTGCGGTCGAGGACGAGGCTGGTGCACTGGTCGGCGTGGTTCACCAGCCTCGCGCCGGGATCACCTGGTCGGCGATCCGCGGTGACGTTGCCCGGCGCAACGACGTCGTGCTCGGCCCGCCGCGTGAGGTGGCACTCGACGCCGCCTTGGTGAGCACCGGCTTCTCCTACCTGCCCGAGCGTCGCGCCGAACAGGCGGACCACCTTCGCCGGGTGCTGCCCGCCGTACGGGATCTGCGTCGCGGCGGCTCGGCCGCGCTCGACCTGTGCTCGGTCGCCGACGGTACGGCGGATGCCTACTACGAGCACGTGATCCAGCCCTGGGACATCGCCGCCGGAGCACTGATCGCTCGCGAAGCCGGCGCCCAGACCGTCAGTGGACCTGGCACCGCACTGCCCAACGGTGTCCTGGCGGCGGCACCTTCCCTGGCCGCCGCACTTGTCGAACTGCTCGCCCCATCAACCCCGAGGAGGTCGGTGTGACCGCACTGGACCTGCCGGTCCGGACCCATCCGGACGAACGCCGCCAAACCGAAGACGGCGGCAACCAGCTCCGCCGGCGCAGGCGGCGTGAGTACGGGCTGTTCGCCTTGCTGGTGGCGCCCAACCTGCTGGTGATCGCCGTCTTCGCGTACTGGCCGATCATCTACAACGCCTTCCTCAGCCTGACCGACTGGAACATGATCGCGGCCCGGCCGACCTTCGTCGGCCTGGCGAACTACGGCCGGACGCTGACCGACCCGGCCTTCCACAAGACCCTGTGGATCACCGTCGTGTTCACCGGCTTCATCGTGGCCGGCAGCCTGGTCGTCGGGCTCGCGCTCGCGTTCCTGTTCAACCTGCCGCTGAAGGGCCGCGGCGCGGTCCGGACGATCGCGTTCGCGCCGCACATCCTGTCCGGTGCCGCGGTAGCCACCATCTGGCTGTTCATCTTCGACCCCGGGTACGGCCTGATGCGGGCGCTGATCGACCCGTTCGGCGCCGAACCGCCGGACTGGATGAACAACTCGGACTGGGCGCTGCCCGGCCTGATCATCGTCTACCTGTGGAAGAACATCGGCTTCGCCGCCCTGATCTACCTGGCCGGCCTGCAAGGGCTGCCGAAGGATCTGGACGAGGCGGCCGCGATCGACGGCGCGAGCACCTGGACCAGGTTCCGCGCGATCAAGCTCCCGCTGCTGGCGCCGATCACCTTCTTCCTGCTGATCACCACGGTGATCGGGACGTTCCAGGCCTTCGACGTGATCGCGGTGATGACCGGTGGCGGCCCTGGTGATGCCACCACCACGCTGAGCTGGTCGATCTACAACGAGGGCTTCCAGGCGTTCAACGCCGGCCGGGCGGCGACCTTGTCGATCATCATGTTCGTCGTCCTGCTGGTCGTCACCACGGTGCAGGCCCGCGTGATGGAGAGGCGGGTGCACTACCGATGAAGGTGCGTGCGATCCAGTACGTCGTACTGGCCGGAGTGGCGGCCGTCTTCCTCGGCCCGCTGTACTGGCTGGTGTCGACGGCGTTCAAAGATCCGGCCCAGATCTACCAGTGGCCGCCCGCGTGGTGGCCGGACCTGACCTGGGAGAACTTCAGCCTGGCCTGGAAGGCTGCGCCGTTCGACCGGTTCTTCCTGAACTCCACCATCATCACGGTGGCGGGGACACTGCTGAAGGTGATCAACGCGGTGCTGACGGCGTACGCGTTCGCCTATCTGCGGTTCCCGTTCAAGAAGGTGCTGTTCTTCCTGGTGCTCGGCGCGATGATGGTGCCCGGCCACGTGACACTGCTGCCGAACTACTTGACCGTGGCAACACTCGGCTGGATCAACACCTACGCGGGCCTGATCATCCCGGGCATCGGCTCGGCGTTCGCGACCTTCCTGATGCGGCAGCACTTCCTCACCCTGCCGACCGAAGTGACGGACGCGGCCGCCGTCGACGGCGCCGGACATCTGCGCACGCTGTGGCGCGTCGTACTCCCGATGTCGCGGCCGATGCTGATCACGGTCGTGGTGATCACCGCGGTGGAGGAGTGGAACAACTTCGTCTGGCCGCTGATCGTGACGAACACCGCCTCGATGCGGACACTGCCGGTCGGCCTACTGATCCTCAAGGACGAGGAGGGCCTGGCGAACTGGGGCACGATCATGGCCGGCACGCTGCTCGTCCTCGCGCCGATGCTGCTGATCTTCCTGATCGCCCAGCGCTACATCGTCGGCGGTATCACTCAAGGAGCGTTGAAGGGATGAGCAAGCTCAACCGCAGGATATTCCTCGGGCTCGCGGCCGGAGCGACGCTGGCCGGCTGCGGCTATCGATCGGTCGACGCGGAGTACTCGCAGCCCGCCGGGTCGGTGCCGAAGCAGTACGCGAACCGCGTCCGGGTCGTGTTCTGGTCGTCGTACGGCGGCGTGAACGGCAAGGCCGTCGACAAGATCGTTGCCAAGTTCAACGATTCCCAGCAGGACGTGTACGTCGAGGTGCAGTTCCAGGGCAGCTACGACGACGTGGCCCAGAAGGTCGCGGCCGCCCTCGTCGCCAAGCAGGCGCCGGACCTCGCCATCCTGTCCGACGTCACCTGGGAACGGTTCTTCCTCAACGATGCCCTCGAACCGCTGAACGGCTACTTCACCGACGGCTTCGGCCCGGCCGTCTACCAGGAGAAGCTCTTCGGCGAGTACGTCGTGAAGGGGCAGAGCTGGTGTGTTCCGTTCGCCCGGAGTACGCCGATCCTCTACTACAACCGTGAAGCCTTCGCGAAGGCCGGACTGCCGGACCGGGCGCCGCGGACCTGGAGCGAACTGCGGTCATGGGGGCCGGAGCTCGCCAAGGTGCAGTCGGGCGGGCGGTCGCTGCGGACGATCGCGTTCGCGAAGATCGACGGCGACTGGCAGTTCCAGGGGAACGTGTGGCAGTTCGGCGGCGCGTACTCCAACGGGCTGGACGTCACCATCGACGAGGCCGGCGCGGTCGCCGCGGGCGAGTGGCAGCGGGAGATGGTCCACGACAAGGGACTGGCCTACATGGCCAGCAGCCCGAGCACCGACTTCGCCAACGGGCTGGTGGCGGTCGTCCAGGAGTCGACCGGCGGCCTGAAGAGCATCACCGGGAAGGCGAAGTTCGACGTCGGCGCCGGGTACATCCCGTCCGAGGTCGCCGCCGGGATCGCGACCGGTGGTGGCGGGATCGGGATGCTGCGCAACATCTCCACCGAACGGAAGCTGGCCTCGGCCGCCTTCCTCGCGTTCCTGGCCCAGCCGGAGAACTCGGCCTGGTGGACGACGGAGACCGGCTACCTGCCGGTGGTGAACGCGGCCCGGGAGGATCCCGCGCTGAAGAAGCTGATCGCGGAGAAGCCGAACTACGGAGTCGCGATCGCCCAGCTGGCCAACGCGCGGCAGCAGGACCCGATCCGGCTCTACGGCCGGAACGCGAACGTCAACATCTACACCGGCCTGCAGCAGATCTACGCCGACAACGCCGCACCCAAGGAGGTGTTCGGGTCGGTCGCGCGCCGGCTCGAGGCGATCGGCGACGAAGTCCGCCGACTCTACGAGGAGAAAGTGCTGTGATCATCACCGGCCACCGGGGCGCACTCGGGACCGAACCGGAGAACACGTTGCGGTCCTTTCGCCGCGCCGTCGCCGACGGCTGCGACGAGATCGAGCTCGATCTTCGGGTCACCTCCGACAACGCCTTGGTGGTGATGCACGACGCGACCGTCGACCGGACCACGTCCGGAACGGGGGAGGTCGCGTCGCTGTCGTACGACGAGGTGCGGTCGCTGGACGCGGGGCTGGGCGAGTTCGTCCCGACCTGGGCGGAGACGGTCGCCGCGATCGACGCCCGCTTCCAGGCCGAGGTGAAGGCGGCGGGCGCCGTACCGCTGCTGGTGGAGTCGCTGCAGGCGGATCCGGCGCTGGCTGCTCGCACGATGGTGACGTCGTCCCACGCCGACGTCCTGCTCGCAGTACGCCGTGCCATGCCGTCGGCGAACACCGGCCTGATCTTCGGTCGCACGCCCGCGATCGCCGACGTACTCGCCCTCACGAAGGCCGCGGAAGCCGGTACGGCGCTCTGCGGCATCGCCGGCCTGACTGCCGAGGGCGTGGCGGAGCTGCACGCCGCCGGGCTGGACGTCACGGCGTGGCCGGTCCCCGACCCGACCGCCCTGGATCGGGCCGTGGCTCTGGACGTAGACGGCATCACCACCGACAACCCGCACCTCCTGACCCGCTCCAACGCCTGACCTCCCCCGGAACTGCCGGGACACAGCTGTCACAACCGCCGATTCGCCGGTGTCTTTAGGCTGCACCTTGCACCGAAGGAGTAGCCATGACCGAGAACACCGATGTCATCGTGGTCGGCGGCGGATACGCCGGCGTGATGGCGGCCAACCGCCTGACCCGGCGCGACGGCGTGAAAGTGACCCTGATCAACCCTCGCCCGGACTTTGTCGAGCGGATCCGCCTGCACCAGCTCGTCGCCGGCTCGGACGACGCGGTGGTGGACTACCAGACGATTCTGGCCGGCGGCGTCGGGCTGGTGGTCGACACCGTGACCCGGATCGACGCGGCCGGGCGGCGCGTGACCTTGGCGAGCGGCGGCAGCCTCGACTACGACTACCTGATCTACGCCGTCGGCAGCGGCAGCGCCGTACCCACGTGCCCGGCGCGGCAGAGCACGCCTACCTGATCTCCACCCTGGAACAGGCCCAGCGGTTGCAGCCGGCCCTCGAGGCCGCGCCCGCATCGGCCGCTGCTGACAGTGGTCGGAGCCGGGCCGACCGGCCTCGAAACCGCCTCCGAGCTCGCGGAGCAGGGCCGGAAGGTGACGCTGGTGTGCGGAGAGGTGCTCGGTCCCTACCTGCATCCGCGGGCCCGGCGCGCGGTGGCCAAGCGGTTCGCCAAGCTCGGAGTGACCGTGCTCGAAGGCGCCGGCGCGACGGTGACGGGCGTGACAACTGATGCGGTCCAGCTCGCCGACGGCCGCGAGTTGCCCAGCGACGTGACCATCTGGACCGCCGGATTCGGCGTGCCGGACCTGGCCGCCCGCAGCGGGCTGAGCACAGACGCCATGGGGCGGCTGCTCACGGACGAAACGCTCACCAGCGTCGACGACGCTCGCATCATCGCGACCGGCGACTCGGTGTCGCCATCGGACCTGCCGGTGCGGATGAGTTGCCAGTCCGCGATGCAGTTGGGCCCGCAGGCCGGCGAGACCGTGCTGAGCCGGATCGCCGGCAAGCAGCCGAAGAACTTCAGCGTCGGATTCTTCGGCGAGTGCATCAGCCTGGGCCGCCGCGCCGGAGTCGTCCAGGTACGCCCGGAAGGACGACACCGTGTCCAGGGCGTACTACGAGGGCGGCCGATCGATGGCGATGCTCAAGGAGGGTGTCTGCTGGAGCACCGTCTGGCAGCTGAGGCAGGAGGCCCGCCACCCTGGCCAGCTCGATCTGTGGTTCAAGGATCGCCGGCGCCAGAGTGTGCTGGACGCCAAGGCCGGCACGCCGGCAGGCCGGCCAGTCTCGAGGAGAAGTGCCGAGATGAGCGACCACGCCGGGGACCCGGCGACCGAGGCCTTCGTCACTCACCGGAACCTGCTCTTCACCGTCGCCTACGAGATCCTCGGATCGGCGGCCGACGCGGAGGACGTACTGCAGGAGACCTGGCTGCGGTGGGTCAAGGTCGATCTGGATCAGGTGCGCGATCAGCGCACCTACCTGATCCGGATCACCACCCGCCAGTCGCTCAACCGCCTGCGCACCCTGCAGCGGCGCAGGGAGGCGTACGTCGGTCCCTGGCTGCCTGAGCCTCTGCTCACCGCACCGGACGCGTCCGCGGACATCGAGCTGGCCGAGAGCGTGTCGATGGCGATGATGCTCGTCCTCGAGACGCTCTCGCCGACCGAGCGCGCCGTCTTCGTGCTGCGCGAGGCGTTCGAGGTCGGCTACGACGAGATCGCGGCGGCCGTCGACAAGAGTCCGGCGGCCGTGCGCCAGATCGCGCACCGCGCCCGGCAGCATGTCGAGGCCCGCCGCCCCCGCACGGTGGTCTCCCCGGGCGAAGGGCAGGCGGTGCTGGAGGCCTTCCAGCGCGCGGTCGTGGGCAGCGATCTGCAGGCCCTGATGGACGTGCTGGCTCCCGACGTGGTCGCGATCAGCGACGGCGGTGGGCTCAAACTGACCGCCCTGCAGCCGATCTTCGGCGTGGAGAAGGTGATCCGCATGTTCGTCGGCAGCATGCAGAAGATCGGCGGCACGCTCACCGCCGAGCCGACGGTGATCAACGGAAACCCGGCGCTGCTGTTCAGCTTCGACGGAGAACTGGACGGCGTCGTCGCCCTCCGGATCGAGAACGACCACGTCACCGGCATCTACTACGTCCGCAACCCAGACAAACTCTCCCGCCTACAACGCGAAACCCACCTGACCCTCCACTGACCCCTTCCACTGACCCCGAGCCACCGGCCTCCCGGCCTCGGTGATCCGCCGTGGGCTACGTCACATGATTCAACGTCCGAATTTGTTCTTCCATGGAACATAAATGTGTGATTGCCTTGCCCCATGGGAATCAGCATCGGTGTGGTCGGAGCCGGCCAGTTCGCCCCTTCGTTCCTGCGGCTGTGGTCCGCGCACCCGGACGTGTCCGACGTGCGGCCTGACCGACGTCGTACCGGAACGAACCGCCGAGATGGCGGCCAAGCAGGGGATCACCCTCACGTACCAGTCGTTCGAGGAGATGCTCGCGTCCGACGTGGACGCGGTGGCGATCTTCACGCAGCGCTGGCTGCACGGTGAGATGGCGATCAGGGCGCTGGAGGCCGGTAAGCACGTGTACTCGACCGTCCCGATGGCGATCGAGGCGGATCAGATCGCCCGGATCATCGAGCTGGTCAAGGAGACCGGCCTGACCTACATGATGGGCGAGACCAGCCACTACTACCCGTCGTCGGTGTACTGCCGGCAGAAGCTGGCCGCCGGTGAGTTCGGCCGGGTCTTCTACGCCGAGGGCGACTACGTCCACGACATGGACCTCGGGTTCTACGCGGCGTACCAGTACAGCGGTGGCGACGACTGGAAGAAGACCGCCTCGTTCCCGCCCATGCTGTACCCGACGC
This sequence comes from uncultured Actinomycetota bacterium, assembly GCA_963748245.1. GTDB lineage: Bacteria > Actinomycetota > Actinomycetes > Propionibacteriales > Kribbellaceae > Kribbella. The sequence continues at coordinate 1,408,248 of CAVVIA010000002.1, forward strand.
ATGCCGTCGGCAACGTTCTGTCGGTGACCGGGCAGCACGCCACCCACGTCTCCTGCATCGGAGTCCAGGACGACCGCGGCGACGGCGTCTTCGACAAGGAGATCAGCCAGTTCGACAACGACTTCAGCAACGCGACCGCGCTGTTCAAGCTCGCCGACGGCGGCGTGATGCGGACGAACGAGATGCGCCGCGTCGGCTACCCGTCGCACATCCGTGAGTCCCGGCTGCGCGTGTTCGGCACCGAGGGCAGCTTCGAGCAGCTCGCCACGACCACGGTCTGGCAGACCAAGGAAGGCGTGGAAGACATCAGCCAGCTGATGGAGACCAAGCCGAGCAGCTCGATGGACGACGCCGACCTCGCGAACGTCGACCCGGCGCTCCGCGACGCGTTCCGGTCAGGCCTCTCCCCGGTCCACGACCGCAGCCGGCTCCCCGCCGAGTTCGCCGGGCTGCACAACGGCCACGAGGGCTCGCACCACTTCCTCGCCGACGACTTCGTCCGCGCGATCGCCGACAAGACCCTCCCACCGGTCAACGCTTGGGTCGCGGCCCGCTACACCCTCCCGGGTATCTACGCCCACCAGTCCGCGCTGCAGGGCGGCGTACAGCTGGAGATCCCCGACCACGGAGACGCCCCCGCCTGAGCCGACGGGGAGCCCACGCGTGCTTTCGTGTGGGCTTCTTTCGTCGCCCCTGCTACGCGCGCTCCCACCCACCCCCGGCTCAGCGCCGTTGCATTCCTCAGTCGGCTGCCGCCACCAAACCGCCTGCAGGTTGAACCTGCGACGCGCGATGTCAGTCGACCGGCGGGCCGCCGTACGAGATTTCGTTGCCGTCGGGGTCGTAGTAGGTGGCGTGGCGGACGCCGTTGTCGTAGGTCTCGCGGACGGCGGGTTCCAGGCCGCGGTCGGCGATGGCGTTGAGGGTGCCTTCGAAGTCTTCGACGAAGAGCGTGTGCTGCGCGTGCCCGGCGTGCTCGGGGACGACCTCGATGTAGATGAACTGGTGCTCGCCCAGTTCCCACACCGCTTCGATGTCGTTGGGCAGGAAGCTCGGCGGCGCACCGAACAACTTCTCGTACCAGGCGACGGCCGTGTCGTAGTCGCGCACCGAGACACCGGCAAACAGGTCAAGAGCCATACGCGATCGTAGCCAGTACGCCGGACCGCGGGTTCTCAACAGCGTGGCGGTTGCCGAGGCGTGGATTTTGGCTTACGACACGCCGTGATCACGTGCCGAGATCGACGACTCGACGGCGCCTGGCCGACGGACTGGTCGGATGCGGCGATCGCCGAGTCGTGGATCTTTGGAGGGCCAAGTGCGTTCCACGGGCAGAAATCCACGACTGGATGGTGTGACGGGGCGCGCTCACCCAACCACGGCACGCGTGGGCAGGCTAAGGCTCGTGGTCGGAGCGGTAGCGGAAGAGGTCGGGGAGGAAGTTTTCCAGGTTGCCGACCTCTTCGATGTGGTGGCGGATCCAGGCGGTGAGTTTGGCCGGTGGGAACGCGCGGGTGTGGGCGAGGCGGTTGAGGGCGAGTCGGCCGGCTGCGGTGGTGTCGCCGATGGTCATGCGGGTGAGGTAGCGGGTGCCGCCGCGGGCTGCGGTGAACTCGTTCTCCAGGCGGACGAGCGCCGTACCGAGCATGCGGGAGGAGATGATCGCCGCCTGGGTGTCGACCTGCTCGACGCCGACGCGGATGTCGATCAGCTGATCGAGGTCGCGGCCGGGTGCCTCGGTGATGTGGAGGCGGGCTCCCGGTCCGACGGCTCCGTCGGTGGCCGGACTGGTCACGTCGTACGCGATGTGGTCGAGCGGATGCCAGACCAGGTACCGGGGCCGGACCTCCCCGGCGTACCGCATCGTCCCGGAGACATGGCCGTACCACCACGACAGCATCTCCGGGGTGACGTCGGCGAGCAGGGCGTGGCGGATGGTGACGACGGTCCGGCCGTCGTTCGACGCGGTCCGGACCGCGGCAGAGCTGAGCGGACGAAGCGGCCACAGGACCGGGCGCGGCGCCGGCAGGATCGGTGCCTTCATCCCCTGCGCGTGCCCGCGCCCAGCGGTCCGAAACGCGTTACTCGTAGATCTTGCGCAACCGTAGTGACATCGAGTTGTCGATGTGCTGGTTCATCGCGGCCGCGGCGGCGTCCGGGTCGCCGGAGCTGATGGCGGCGACCAGGGTACGGTGTTCGGTGAGGACCTCGGGACCGATGTCGCGGTCGTAGTGGAGCCGGAAGATGTGCAGGTGGCAGTGGGTCCGCTCGAACGCGAGCCGGACCTGGTCGCTCCCGGACAGTGCCGCGATCAGCAGGTGGAACCGGTTGTCGTGCGTGGTCAGGGACTTGTAGCCGGCGTAGTCCTCGGACGTCGGCTCGACCGCGGTCGCCAGCTCGGCCTTGAGTCGGGCGCGGCCGGCGTCGTCGATCAGTTCGGCCGCTCGCCGCGCCGCCCAGGGCTCGAGCAACCGGCGGAACCGGTACAGGTCGTCGAACTCGGCCAGCGAGAGCAGCGGCGTCGCGCGATACCCCTTCAGCGGCTCCTTGTCCGCGAGCCCCACCGACTCCAGCCGCGCCAGCGCCTCCCGCACCGGCGTCGACGAGACCTGGAACTCGCGCGCCAGCCCGTCGATCGAGATCCGGGCGCCGGGCCGGATGACGTGGTCCATCAGCATCGTCTTGATCGCTTCGTACACGTCGTCGGCGAGCATCTGCCGCCGGAGCAGCCGCCGATCATGCGGCTCCACGATCTCCGTCATCGCCCTCTCCGGATCCTGGTCGCGGCCTTGACCCGGCCGGTCGTCTTCGGCAGGGTGGCACTGTAATCATGCATCATGCATGATTTGAGGTCCGAGAGCCAGAGACTCACACAGTCAGTGATCGGGCGATCGCGGTTGGTGTTGATCCAGAGAGGCGACACATGCTGAGGTTCGACGAGGTCGGCGTACTGCCCGAACCCGAGGACAACGCGGCGATCTGTTCCCGCCGGCTCGACGCCGGTACGCCGATCGACCTCGACGGGACCGTGGTGACGCTGCCGCACACGATCCTCGAAGGCCATCGGTTCCTGGTGCGGCCGGTCCGTGCCGGCGAGGCGATCACGTCGTGGAACACTCCATTCGCCCGCGCCTCCCGGGACCTCGAGGTCGGCGACTACGTGTGTACGCCGACCAGCCTCGCCGCAGTCGCCGCGCGCGGGGTCGAAGGACTCCCGTCCGAGCCGACCGCCACCAACGAGCCGCTCGACCCGTACCAGCTGGACGAGTCCGCGCTGAACTTCGGCGCCCAGGTGACGAGTGTCGAGCAGCCCGGCACGTTCCTCGGCTACCCGCGCGAGCAGGGCGCGGCCGGCACCCGCAACCACGTGGTGGTCATGGCGACCAGCTCGCGCAGCAGCGGGTTCGTCACCGAGCTCGCCCGGCGCTTCGACGGCGCGGCCGCCGGGGACGGCGTCGTACCGGTGGCTCACACCGAGGGCGGCGAGGACGACGTCCCGAACAACCTGCACTTCCTGCTCGCCACCCTGGCCGGCTTCACCCTGAACCCGAACGTCGGCGCCGTCCTGATCGTCGACACCGAGGACGACGTGGTGTCCGGCCAGGCGATCAAGGACTTCATGGCCGAGCACGGCTACCCGTCGATCAAGGTGCCGCACGCGTACTTCACCCGCGAGGCCGGCTTCGAGCACGACCTCACCACGGCCGGTGCCCTGGTCGAGCCATGGCTGCCGGTCGTGGATGCCCAGCAACGGGTCGAGGTCCCGCTCACCGATCTGAAGATCGCCTTGCAGTGCGGCGGCTCCGACGCGTTCTCCGGGATCTCGGCCAACCCGCTGGCGGGTCTGGTCGGTGCGCGAGGTGATCAAGCACGGCGGCACCGCCGTACTCGCGGAGACCGACGAGCTGATCGGCGCCGAGGGCTACGTGCTGAAGAACGTCCGCGACCTCGCGACGGCGAAGCGCTTCCTCGCGACCGTCCGGTCGTTCAAGGAACGCGTCGGCTGGCACGGCCACACCGCGGAGGGCAACCCGTCCGGTGGCAACGTGTACCGCGGTCTCTACAACATCGTGCTGAAGTCGATCGGCGCCGCGCGCAAACTGCCGCGTGAGGTCCGGCTCGACCACGTGATCGACTACGGCGAACCGCTGCCGGGCAACGGCTACATCTTCATGGACAGCCCCGGCAACGACCTCGAGTCGGTCGCGGGCGAGGTCGCCAGCGGGTGCAACCTGATCTTCTTCACCACCGGGAACGGCTCGATCACCAACTTCCCGTTCGTGCCGACGCTGAAGTTCGTCACGACGTCGACTCGGTACGAGCATCTGCACGCGGAGATGGACGTGGACGCGGGCCGGTACCTCACCGGTACGCCGATGGCCGAGCTGACCGCGGACACCTTCGACCTCACCGTCCGGGTCGCGTCCGGCGAGCCGAGTGCGGGGGAGCGGGCCGGCCACAGCCAGGTGTCGATCTGGCGGAACTGGCGGCAGAGCGGACCGCGCGAAGGCATCTCGATCACCACCGACGGCCGGATGAGCCGCAAGCTCACCGACCTCCCCGCCGAGGACAGCGACGCTCCGCTCGACGGGCTCCCGCTGACGGGCCTGGGCACGAACGCGCGGACCGCCGTAGAACTCCTGAAGGTCGACGACCGGCTGGTGCCCGAGTCGGTCGGGCTGATCCTGCCGACCAGCCTGTGTTCGGGGCAGATCGCGCTGAGGCTCGCAGCCCAAGCGGAGTTGGAGAAATGGGCCGGCGACGCCGTCACGCGGATGGTCGCGCTGCCGCACACCGAGGGCTGCGGTAGCAGCGGCGGCGCCTCCGAGGAGACGTTCGCGCGCACGATGCTCGGCTACCTGCTGCACCCGAACACGCGGATGGCGCTGCTCCTCGAGCACGGCTGCGAGAAGACCCACAACGACTACTTCCGGTCCCGCCTGGTCGAGGCCGGCAAGGATCCGTCCCGCTTCGGCTGGGCCAGCATCCAGGCCGACGGCGGACTCACGGCCGTCGGGGACAAGGTCAGGGAGTGGTTCAGCGGCTTCGACCTGGCGGCTCCGGTCGAGTACGACGGTACGGTTGGCGACCTCACCATCGGACTCGAAGCCCGCGGACCGCTGTCCGACGAGACGGCCGAGGCGATGGCCCTGATCGGCCGCGAGATCGTGGGCTCGCGGCGGTTCCGTCGTGCTCTCCTCGCGCGGTTCCTTGCTGGCCCATGACCGCTTCCGTACCGCCGCCTTCGGCTCTGCCGCCTCCCAGGCCTCGACCATCGCGCACGGGCAGCGGTTCGCCGAGCCGGGCTGGCACGTGATGCGGATGCCCGGCACCGACTGGATGGAGACCGCGACCGGCTTCGGGGCCGGCGGGGTCCAGCAGATCCTCGCGCATGTTGCCGGCGGCACCTTGTCCGCGCAGCGGTTCGTTCCGGTCGTCGAGTTCAGCAACGACCCGGAGACGGTCGTGAAGTACGGCGACGACCTCGACGCGGTGGCCACCGGTGACGCGGCGGACCAGGCCCGGGCGGGTCTGGACACGATCGCGGCGGTGGCGAGCCGGCGGATGGTTCCCAAGGCGGTTGCTTCCGGCAACGTCGGCTTCCAGATCACCCGCGGTTTGCTCGGCACCTCGATGTGAAAGGTACTCATATGCACTTGGTCCGTTACCAGTCCCCGGGCGAGCGGCCCGTTGTCGGTGTGCGCACGGGCGACACGGTCGCACCTGTCGAAGGCGTCGGCTGTTTCGCCGAGCTGCTCCGGCTGACCGTCGACGAGCTGCAGACCGCGGTCGCGAAGGTCGGCGAGCCGGTGCCGGCCGACGGCGTACGGTTCCTGCCGCCGCTCGACGGGCGTGGCGAGGTCTGGTGCGCGGGTGTCACCTACGAGCGGTCGCGTGGTGCGCGGATGGAGGAGAGCACCGAGCAGTCCGTGTACGACAAGGTCTACACCGCCGACCGGCCGGAGCTGTTCCAGAAGGCGCCGGCCTGGCGGGTGGTCGCCGACGGCGAGCCGATCGGGATCCGGGTGGACTCCGGTCACGACGTACCCGAGCCGGAGCTCGCGGTCGTCGTCAACAGCCACGGCGAGATCGTCGGCTTCACTGTCTGCAACGACATGAGCTCGCGCTCGATCGAGGGCGTCAATCCGCTGTACATCCCGCAGGCCAAGCTGTTCGCCGGCGGTTGCGCGCTGGCCGCCGGGATCCGCCCCGTCTGGGAGGTGGCGAACCCGAAGGACCTGGCCATCGATCCTGGTCATCCGCCGCGGCGACGACAAGGTGTTCACCGGTACGACGTCCACCGCGAAGCTGGTCCGCGAGCTGCCGGACCTGATCGACGCGCTGTTCCTGCCGAACGACTTCCCGGACGGCGTGGTCCTGGCGACCGGCACCGGCATCGTGCCCGAACTGGACTTCGCGCTGGCCGAGGGCGACGTCATCGACGATCGACCGTCGCCGAGGTCGGAACGCTGACGAATACGGTGGCAGTCGGCCGGGAACCGTTCGCGTTCCTGGCAACCGAGAACCTGGAGGAGAAGCGATGACCCCGGACACCACCCCCGCCGAGCTCGAGCAGGCCCTGGCCGACGCGGCGGCGGCCGCACCGGCGCTCGCCGCCTCGGAGCCCGCCGTGCGGGCCGGGTGGATCCGCGCCGTGGCGGACGCGCTGGACGCGGCCGCCGACGAGCTCGTGCCGATCGCGATGCGGGAGTCGTCGCTGCCGGAGGCACGGCTGCGCGGCGAGGTCGCGCGGAGCAGCGGTCAGCTGCGGCTGTTCGCCGAGGTACTCGACGAGGGCTCGCTGCTCGAGGTCGTCATCGACACGGCCGACGCCGAACGCGAAGCCAGTGCCGCGTCCGGACCTGCGTCGCGTGCTGGTCCCGCTCGGGCCTGTGCTGGTGTTCGCGGCCAGCAACTTCCCGTTCGCGTTCAGCGTGTGCGGCGGCGACACGGCGTCCGCGCTGGCCGCCGGCTGCCCGGTGATCGTCAAGGCACACCCGGGCCACCCCGAGCTGTCGGTGCAGACGGCCGAGGTGATGATCGAGGCGCTGCGGGTCGCCGGGCGCACCGGCCGGCACGCTCGGGCTGATCCAGGGCTTCGACGTCGGCGTCACCGCGCTGAAGGACCCGCGGATCACCGCCGCCGGCTTCACCGGTTCGGTGCCGGCCGGCAAGGCGCTGCACGAGATCGCGGTCACCCGGCCCGAGCCGATCCCGTTCTACGGCGAGCTCGGCAGCCTGAACCCGGTCTTCGTCACCCAGGGCGCGGTCGATGCCCGGGGCAAGGACATCGCCGACCGGGCTACGTCGGCTCGTTCACGCTCGGCGTCGGCCAGTTCTGCACCAAGCCCGGCCTGCTGCTTCCTGCCCGCCGGGCCACGGCCTGCAGGACGCAGCTGACCGAGGCCACCGGTGGAGTGGCCGAGGCGCCGATGCTGAACGACCGGATCAAGGACGGCTTCAGCTCCGGGCTCGACCGGTTGCAGAAGGTCGAAGGCGTTCGCGTCTGGGCGTCCGGCGGCGCGACGTTGCTGCAGACCAACGGTCACCGAGCTGCTCGCCCGTCGCGACGAGATCCTCGAGGAGTGCTTCGGCCCGGTCTCGATCGTGGTCGAGTACGACGGCCTGGACGAGCTGCGGGCCGCGGTCGAGGCGTTCGAGGGCAACCTGACCGCGACCCTGCACGCCGAGTCCTCGGACGACCGAGCTTGCCGGCGAGCTCCTTCCGTTGCTGACGGCAAGGCGCCGGCCGCGTGCTCTGGAACGGCTGGCCGACCGGCGTCGCCGTGTCCTGGGCGCAGCACCACGGCGGCCCGTTCCCGTCGACCGTCGGCTCGATCCACACCAGCGTCGGCGTGACCGCGGCCCGGCGGTTCCAGCGTCCGGTGGCCTACCAGGACACGCCCGATGCGGTGCTGCCCGCCGTACTGAAGGACTCCAACCCGGCCGGGATCAGCCGCCGGGTGAACGGCACTGTGACAACAGGTGAGGTGTCTCGATGAGCGATCTTCCTCCAACCAACGACCCGGTCGACGGCGACATCCCGGCCGACGTACCCGGTGAGCCGACGCCGGAGAAGACCGGTGGCTTCGGCGGTGAAAGGCCGGAGGCGCCGATCGGCCGGCGCAGCTTCGACCACTGGTTCGGCGAGAAGGACCGCAACGGGTTCATCCACCGGTCCTGGATGCGCGCGCAGGGCTTCTCCGACGAGGTGTTCGACGGCCGCCCGGTGATCGGGATCTGCAACACCTGGTCCGAGCTGACCCCGTGCAACGCGCACCTGCGCCGGCTCGCCGACTCGGTGAAGCGCGGCGTCTGGCAGGCCGGCGGGTTCCCGCTGGAGTTCCCGGTGATGTCGCTCGGCGAGACGATGCTGCGGCCGACCGCGATGCTGTTCCGCAACCTGCTCAGCATGGACGTCGAGGAGTCGCTGCGCGGCAACCCGATCGACGGCGCCGTCCTGCTCACCGGCTGCGACAAGACCACGCCCGGCTCGATCATGGGCGCGGCCAGCGTCGACCTGCCCACGATCGTGGTCACCGGCGGGCCGATGCTCAACGGCAAGTTCCGCGGCTGCGACATCGGCTCCGGTACGGCGGTCTGGCGGTTCACCCAGGACCTCAACGCCGGCCGGATGACCGAGGAGGACTACGCCGCGGCCGAGTCCGGCATGTCCCGCAGCAACGGGCACTGCATGACCATGGGCACGGCGTCGACGATGGCCTGCATGGCCGAGGCGCTCGGACTGCAGCTGACCGGTGGGCGGCCGTATCCCGCGGTCGACTCGCGGCGCTACGCGATCGCCCAGCAGGCCGGTCAGCGGATCGTCGAGATGGTGCACGAGGACCTCAAGCCGAGTGACATCCTCACCCGGGACGCGTTCGCGAACGCGGTCCGGGCGAACGCGGCGATCGGCGGCTCGACCAACTGCGTCATCCACCTGCTGGCGATCGCCGGCCGGGTCGGCGTCAACCTGACGCTGGACGACATCGACGAGCTGGGCCCGCGGCGTGCCGTGGCTGGTCGACCTGCAGCCGTCCGGCAAGTACCTGATGGAGGACTTCTACTACGCCGGCGGGCTGCCCGCGGTGATGAAGGAGATCCTGCCGCTGCTGCAAGACCGACGCGATCACCGTGACCGGCAAGACCATGGGCGAGAACGTGGCCAACGCCGAGCGGATCGACTGGAGCGGTCAGGAGGGCAGCCGCGCACCCCGTGATCCGCTCTGTCGGCAACCCGCTCGGGAGCGGCGCGGGGACCGCCGTGCTGAAGGGCAACCTGGCGCCGGACGGTGCGGTGATCAAGCAGTCGGCGGCGTCGGAGCGGCTGCTGCGGCACCGCGGCAAGGCGCTGGTGTTCACCGCGCATCGAGGACTACGACAAGGCCGTCGACGACCCGGATCTCGACGTCGACGACGGACACCGTGCTGGTGCTCCAGAACGCCGGGCCGCGCGGCTACCCGGGCATGCCGGAGGTCGGCAACATGACGATCCCGCGCAAGCTGGCCGAGCAGGGCATCGACGACATGGTGCGGATCTCGGACGCGCGCATGAGCGGTACGGCGTACGGCACCGTCGTACTGCACGTCACGCCGGAAGCGGCCGTCGGTGGACCGTTGGCGCTGGTGCGGACGGGTGACTGGATCGAGCTGGACGTGGCGGCGCGTCGGTTGCACCTCGACGTGACCGGAGGAGGAGCTCGAGAAGCGGCGGGCCGAGTGGCAGCCACCGGTCGCGCCTTCGGATCGCGGCTGGGCGCGGCTGTACGTCGACCACGTCACCCAGGCGAACCAGGGCTGCGACCTCGACTTCCTGGTCGGCCGAACCGGCTCAGCCGTCGCGAGGCAGAGCCACTGATGAGCTGGGGACCCTTCGAGGCGATCCGTGGGCTCCGGCCGACCGGCGTGATCCCGCAGGTCACGCCGGTCCGGCGGCTGCTCGCGGACGTCCCCAGCTCAGCCGATCCGTATCTGGACGCTCAGGCTGCGCTGGAACCGTTGCGCGAGCGGATCCTGCCCGGCGCCCGGATCGCAGTGACCGCGGGCAGCCGGGGCATCCACGATCTCGTCCCAGTGGTGAAGGCAGCGGTCGACTGGCTGTCGTCGGTGGGCGCCTCGCCGTTCGTCGTACCCGCCATGGGGTCGCACGGCGACGCGACCGCCGATGGGCAGCTGAAGATGCTGGCCGGGCTCGGGATCACCCCGGAGTCGGTCGGCTGCCCGGTCGAGGCAACGATGGAGACCGTTGTCGTCGGCACCCTGTCCGACGGTACGCCGGTTCACCACGACGCGCTGGCCGCCAAGGCGGACGGCGTACTGCTGGTGAACCGGATCAAACCGCACACGGACTTCCGCGGCCCGATCGAGAGCGGGCTGGCGAAGATCCTGGCGATCGGCCTGGGCAATCACTCCGGCGCGGCTTCCCTGCACGCCGGTGGGATTCCCTCGCTCGGCGGCTCGATCGAGGCCGCGGCCCGCATCGTCATTGCCCAGGGCAAGATTCTGGGCGGTCTCGGCATCCTCGAGAACGCGCTGGAACGGACGGCGGCGGTCGAGTTCGTCGACGCGGACGGGATCGCCGGTCCGGCCGAGAACGCGTTGCTGCAACGAGCGGGCAGCCTGCTCGGGCGGCTCCCGTTCGACGAGCTGGACGTGCTGGTCGTGGACGAGATGGGCAAGGACAAGTCCGGGGCCGGGATGGACACGAACGTGATCGGCCGGTGCTGGGTGCACGGGATCCCCGAGTTCGAGTCGCCGTCGATCGCGGCGATCAGCGTGCACTCGCTCTCGCCGGCGTCGCACGGGAACGCGTCCGGCCTCGGCCTCGCCGACGTGATCCCGGCCCGGCTGCTGGAGCAGATCGACCTGCACGCGAGTTACGTGAACGCATTGACATCCGGTGCCGGCGGAGCCCGCCGGTCCCGGTTGCCGATGGTGATGGAGGACGACGAGGCCGCCGTGCTCGCCGCCGTGACGATGTGCGGCCGGCGCGACTGGTCCGAGCTCCGGCTGGCCCGGATCAAGGACACCCTTTCCCCGAACGAGTTGATGGTGACGCCGGCACTCCTGGCCGAGGCGGGTGACCGATTCGACCTGGAGATCACCGGGACGGCGCGGAACCTGACGTCGGCCGGCCGGCTCGGACCCTGGAGTGACGCATGAACCTTCGCGAGGCACACGCGCTGCTGGCCGATCGTGGTTTCCGCCCGGGCGGGACGTCCGCGGCCACGTTCGGCGACGGATCGCCGTACAAGGTGGAGATTCCTTCCTGTGAAGGGCCGCGGGTGATGGCGGCCGTCCTGGAGGAGGCCAAGACCCGCGGGGTCACCATCCACCGGGTGTCACAGGGCAGCGGCGTGATGATGCTGACCGACGCCGAGATCGAGGAGATGCTCTCGCTCGGCGCGTCCGCCGGGGTCGAGGTCTGCCTGTTCCTCGGGCCGCGCGGCGCCTGGGACATCGGCGGCCAGGCCAAGGTGTCCGCCGCCGTCGGTGGTGTTGCCCGAGGCAATGAGATGGTTGCCGCGTCGCTGTGTGACGCCTTCCGGGCGGTTGAGCTCGGGGTGCGCAGCCTGCTCGTCGGGGACCTCGGCGTCCTGGAGATCCTTGGTGAGTTGAAGGTCGACGGTTCGTTGCCTTCGGACCTGGTGCTGAAGACGTCGGTGCTGATGCCGTTGGCGAACGCTCCGACGGCCCGGTTGTACGAGCGGTTGGGTGCGACCAGCCTGAACGTGTCGACCGATCTGCCGGTGTCGGTGCTGGCGGAGATCCGGTCGGTGACGACGGTACCGATCGACATGTACATCGAGGTGCCGGACGACCAGGGCGGGCACGTGCGGTTCTACGACGTACCGGAGATCGTCCGTGTCGCGTCACCGGTGTACCTGAAGATGGGTCTGCGGAACTCGCCGAACATCTACCCGGTCGGCGCCCACCTCTCCGGTACGGCGGAAGCCCTCGGCCGCGAGCGCGTCCGCCGGGCCGAGCTGATCCTGCGCCTGTTGGCCGAACAGGACGAGGAATGACCGTGCTTTTGGCCGGGCCTCCGGCGCCGGCGTGGTCATGGGGCCTCGGCTCCCGGCCTTCCCTCGTCACTCCAGTCGCTTCGCTCCCTCCGCTCCTCAGTCCAGGCCGGGGAGGCCCCATGACCTCTTCCGATCCGCTGGTCGCGCGGCTCCGGTCGGCGTTGGGGGACAAGGCTGTTCTGGACGATCCCGACGTACTGGACACTCATCGCAACGACCACGCGACCTTCTGCACGGCCGGCGTACCTCGGGTGCTGGTGCGGCCGTCGTCGACGGCCGAGGTGTCCGAGGTGCTGCGGGCGGCCGGTGCGTTCGGCGTGCCGGTGGTGACGCAGGGGGCCCGGACCGGGTTGTCGGGAGCGGCGAACGCTCTCGACGGGTGTTTGTTGCTGTCGACGTCGCGTCTCGACAAGATCTTGGAAGTCTCGGTGGAGGACCAGGTCGCGGTCGTGCAACCGGGTGTGGTGAACGCCGCGTTGTCCCGGGCCGTGCTGGATCAGGGGATGTTCTATCCGCCGGATCCGTCGTCGTGGGAAATGTCCACGGTGGGTGGCAACATCGCGACCAACGCCGGTGGGCTGTGTTGTGTGAAGTACGGCGTGACGTCGGACTTCGTGCGTGGACTGGAGGTGGTGCTGGCGTCGGGTGAGGTCGTCCGGACCGGCCGCCGGTCCGCGAAGGGCGTCGCGGGGTACGACCTGACGCGGTTGATCGTGGGATCCGAGGGGACGCTCGGCGTCGTCACGGAGGCGACGCTGGCGTTGCGTCCCGAGCCCGAGGCCGCGTTGACCGCGGCGGCGACGTTCCTGTCGATCGAGGACGGGATCGCTGCTGCTGCCGCGGTGATGGCATCTGGCCTGCGACCGTCTCTGCTGGAGTTCCTGGACGGGCCGACGGCCCGGGCGATCCAGGACTACCGGGACATGGGGCTGCCGGCCGATGTCGGTTCGCTGCTGATCGCGCAGTCGGACCGTGGGCCGCGGGCGGCCGAGGACGTCGCGCGGATCGCCGCGATCTGTTCTTCGTTCGGTGCAGTCGACGTGGCGGAAGCGTCGGATGCCGAGGAGTCCCGGATGCTGCTCGAGGCTCGTCGGCTGGTGAATCCGGCGCTGGAGCCGCTGGGCGTCACGCTGGTCGACGATGTCGCCGTACCGCGGTCGAAACTGGTCGCGTTGCTGCGCGGCATCGCCGAGATCGGCACGAAGTACGACGTACTGATCTGTTGCCCAGGGCACGTAGGTGACGGCAACATGCACCCGACCGTCGTCTTCGACCGCAACGACCCGGCGGCCGAAGCACGTGCCCTGGAAGCCTTCGGCGCCATCATGGAACTTGGTCTGGCGCTCGGCGGCACCATCACCGGCGAACACGGTATCGGCAAGCTGAAGCGACACTGGCTGGCTCAGGAGCTCGGCCCGGTCGGCCTGCGGCTGCAGCGGGAGATCAAGGCCGTCTTCGACCCGGACAACCTCCTCAACCCCGACAAACTCTTCGTCTGAAGTCCCCCTGCCTGGAGTCGAACCAGGGTCCCGGCCTTCGGAGAGCCAGGCGTGCATCCGTCACCAGAGGGTTCAGGTACGCCGCCCTGTGATTGGCGGCGTACCCGCGTACTCACTCCTCGACTGCGACGACGCGGACCCAGTCGGAGCAGTCGGCTTCACACCAGACGTGATCGCCGGCGTGGGCGATCCGATCACGCTGGACGTGCCCGCAGGCGAGCTGCACCCGGCGCATCGCGTGACCCTGCTTCACTGGAGCACCGGTCCTACCGCCGGGCACTCGCTTTCTGTTCCTGAGGTCGGCCATGGCCGGTCCTCCTCTCTTTCGGATTGTTTGTTGCTTGAGGCATCGTTGCCCCGGTGCAGGAGGCAGGATTCGAACCTGCTCAGCCTTGCGGCGACGGGGTTACAGCCCGCCCCACCTCTCCCACGGTGGCGCTCCTGCTCATCGCTCGGGGAGGTAGCGACCGGTCGTCGCGCAGTACTCCCGGTACTCGTCCCCGAACGTCTCGCTGAGCCGTCGTTCCTCGCCCAGCACTTCCCGGTGCACGACCGCGCCGACGAACGGCAACGTCGCCAGGACCCACCCGGACCCGGTCGCGATCCCGATGCCCAGTTGGAGCAGCGCCCATCCGACGTACATCGGATTGCGGCTCACGGCGTACGGCCCACTCCGCACGAGCCGTTCCGGCCGTCCCAACTCTGTGCTTCCCGCCGCCTGCAGCGACCGTGCGATGACGAGGCTCCCCGCCCCGACGATCGACCACCCAGCGGCTCGCCGCCGCTTCACCCTCCACGGCCTGACCTGCTCGAGCGCGAACCCGACCGCGATCCCGGCCAGGCTGGCTTCGGGGATCGGGATGTTCGTCAGCTTCGCGTTCGTGTGATGACCTCGAGAAAGGCGTCGGGCTGTTCGATGTGCGGCACGTGGCCGGCAGCGTCGATCACCTGCAGGGACCAGCCAAGCCTCTCGCTCGCCGCTTGGGCAAGCTTCAGGGGTACGAACCGGTCCTGCGCACCCCAGACCATCGTCGTCGGTACCTCGATGCGCTCGCGAACCTGCTTGGTGCCGATCGCTACCAGTTGGCGCATCGTCCGCTTGACGTGCGGGACGAGTGCGCGACCGCGCGTGTAGGTGGTGAAGGAGTGCATCCAGTCCGGGGCCTCGCGCCGTACCCGGTCGAGGTCGGCGAACGCCCAGTGCTCGAACCGCTCCATGTTGGACTCGGACGGGTGCAACGCGAACCTGATCGCCACGAGCCGAAGCCCGATCGGCATCCGGTACGGACCGACCCCTGGCGCCGCGTAGATCACCAACTGCCGCAACAGCTCACCGTGGCCGGCCGCGAATCTCGCCGCCAGCGTCCCGAGCAACGAATGCGCGATCAGGATCGGCGCTTCGTCGCACGTGATCTTCAGCAGCTCCGTCATCCAGTCGGTGAAAGTCGCCAGGTCCAGCCGATCAACCGGATCGGACTCTCCGAGACCCGGTACGTCGGGGACGACGAGCCGGTGCTGTTGCCCGAGGCGGGCGATGACCGGCGCCCAGTAGACGCCTCCGCACTCGATGCCGCCATGCAGCAACACCAACGGCGGACCGTCCCCACCTTCGAGCACGGTCGTGCCGACACCGCCGACGTCAAGCCGCCGCTCCTCGACGGCAAGCCCTCGCAGCAACCGCGCCCGGTCCTCCATAACCAGGAACCTAGGCGGCGACCGACGTCCTCCGCTTCGGAAGAACCACGCATCCCGCGCAGGTCCCGATCTGCGCAGAACCACGTACCCGGGCCTGCGTACTGCGCGGTGAGGGCGAGATTCGAACTCGCGGACCGGCCGAACCGGCCGACGGTTTAGCAAACCGCTGCCCCTGCCTACAGGCGGACCTCACCAAACCGTACGTAAGGACGGGTAGTAGTCCCCGATCGCGCCCGCTCAACCCTGCAAGCACGCCGGCCGCTCAGTCCTCCCGTCCACTACCACCCGTTCCTCCGTACACCGGCGGCCGCCGTCTCCCCTGACGACGGCGGCCGCCGTACCACTAACCCTTCACACAGATGACCTGCTTGAGGTGGGCGACCACCTCGACCAGGTCGGACTGGGCGGCGATGACGGACTCGATGTCCTTGTACGCGGCCGGCAGCTCGTCGAGCACACCGGCGTCCTTGCGGGACTCGACCCCGGCGGTCTGGGCGATCAGATCGTCGACCGTGAACCGGCGCTTCGCCTCGTTGCGGCTCATCCGCCGGCCTGCCCCGTGCGAGGCCGAGTAGAAGGACCGCTCCGACCCGAGCCCGCGGACGACGTACGACCCCGTGCCCATCGATCCTGGGATGAGCCCGAGATCCCCGCGCCCGGCCCGGATCGCGCCCTTACGGGTGACGAGCAGGTCGAGGCCGTCGAGGTGCTCCTCGGCCACGTAGTTGTGGTGGCACGAGATCGGCTGCTCGAACCGGACCTCCTGCGCGAACGACTCCCGCACCGCCTGCATCACCAGCGCGAGCATGACCGCCCGGTTCCGCGACGCGTACTCCTGCGCCCAGGTGAGGTCCCGCCGGTACGCGTCCATCTCCGCCGTACCCGACAGGAACACCGCCAGGTCGCGGTCCGGCAGGTCCGCGTTGTGCGGCAGGGTCCGCGCGATCCGCATGTGCCGCTCGGCGAGTTCCTTGCCGATGTTGCGGCTGCCCGAGTGCAGCATCAGCCAGACCCGGTCCTCGTCGTCGAGGCAGACCTCGATGAAGTGGTTGCCGCCACCCAGCGAACCCATCTGCTGGTGCGCCTTCTTCTCCCGGTCCTGCACCCCGTCGTGCAGGCTCGAGAACGAACCCCAGAACCGGTTCCAGCCACGGTCCAGCCCGAGCTTCCGCACGCTGACCGGGTATTCGTGCGCCTTGAACCCGACCGGTACGGCGGCCTCGATCCGCGACCGGATCGCCGACAGGTCGTCCGGCAGGTCCGCGGCCGTCAGCGAGGTCAGGACGCCTTCCATCCCGCACCCGATGTCGACCCCGACCGCGGCCGGCGACACCGCCTGCTTCATCGCGATCACCGACCCGACGGTCGCACCCTTGCCGAGGTGGACGTCCGGCATCACCCGGACCCCGTGCACCCACGGCAGCGCCGCGATGTTCCGCAGCTGCTGCAGCGCCTGCGCGCCGACCTCATGCTCCTGAGCCCACATGAGCGTAGAGCTCTTGGCCCCGCTCAGCTCCACCGGAAACTCCACGTTCATCTCCCCACTCTCCTCTGGTTGATCTGCGGCAGAGCAGGGTCTTGAACCCTGACGCCCCGTTGAGGGACAGACCGTTTTCGAGACGGTTGCCGTTAGGCCGAAACTCGGCTTACTCTGCCCGGCTTGCGCGATGAGCGCAGTACAGCTGCCAGGGCAGGGCTCGAACCTGCGGGACCTCGGGTCAGAACCGAGGGTGGGACACCGTCGCCCACCTGGCATCGCGCTGACGCGGCACCGGGTGGGTACCGCGTCAGATCGCCAGCTCCGCTCGCGAGGGGATCCACGGCTGCCACAGCAGCGGCATACCGGCCTCCTCGGGCGTGCGAGAGCCCTTCTTCTCGTTGCAGGACGCGTGCGCGGCGACAGCGTTCAGCCACTCGCCCCGTCCACCACGGGATCGCGGCACCACGTGGTCCATGGTGGTCGCGCCCGGCTTACCGCAGTACGCACAGGTGTGCTTGTCGCGCTTCAGTACGCCGGCCCGCGTGTACTGCAGTCGTCCAGAGGCGTACCGCCACTTGGTCACGACGTACCGCACCAGTCGCAGCACGCGGGGGAGAGGGAACGGTCCGATGCTCGCGCCGTCATGCGCTTCCTCGACGACGGCGACCTCCCGGACGAGCATCCGGATGGCGTGCTGGACCGACACGACATGCAGTTGCTCATACGAGGCGTTGAGCACGATCACACCGCTCATGTGGTTCCTCCTCCCCTCCAGTGTGCCCGACAGCGCGCCGCCAGGTCGGTGATCTCGGTGTGGTCGTCGGTCGTCGTACTGGGGTGTCCGGCGGGGCTCGAACCCGCTTCCTCCGGGGTCACGCCCGGCGCATCGCCCACTTCTGCTTCGGACACAGCACGCCCGGCAGGACTCGAACCTGCACTCCCCGGCTTCGTAGACCGGTGCTCTCTCCTGTTGAGCCACGGGCGTAGGCGCCCTGCGCCGGATGTGGTGCGGATTTCCGTCGCAGGGCACGTTCGTGGCGCCCGCTCGGCCGGTAGCAGAGCATCCTGCGGGCGCCTGGTCCAGCTGGAGGGACTCGAACCCCCGTCGTCCTCAACCCAAATGAGGTGGCCTTGCCGCTGGCCCACAGCTGGTCGCGTCCCCGGGACGTGCGGTCCCGGGGACGGTTGCCCGGGACGCGCCCGGGCGTCTTCCCCGGCGCACGGTCGGCGCCGCAGGGAAGGTCCGCCACGGCCTCGGCGGCCCGGCGGAAAAATGCGATGAATATCCAGTTGTCAATTGTTCGGGTCGGCATTCGTAAATGCCGGAAAAAGCATCGGTGGAAGGAATCGAACCCTCGCGACGCGGGTTTGGAATCCGGTCAGCAACCATTGCTCACCGACGTGGTCCACGGGCAAAACAAAAGAGCCGCCTGGTGCCGGGGTGCCCGGCTCAGACGGCTCCTGGGATGATCTCCCGCTGGAGATCACACAGGTCGGCCGCCCGGACTCGGGCCCAGCTCACTGCCGAGCTGGTGATAGAAGGCTTCCTCGCAGACGGATCGGTCGTCGTCACGCACCGGTCGGGCGCACGCCGACATGGCGATGGCTGTCCGCCACGCCTGCCTCGCGTTCGTTTTCCCGTACACGGTGATCTCCTCGGTCTGTTGTTCCTTGCGGGCAATAGTGTCACCCAGGTCCCACAATCAAGTCAACGCATTTCGTCGATCAATTGTTCCCGCTGCTATTTCTCGCCTGCTCCGACGCGATCCGGCCGTGCCGGGTTCCGTTGTCGCCGGGATCTGCTGTGATGGGTTCATGGCTGTTCTTGTGCTCGGCGCGACAGGTTCGACCGGCCGGCGGGTCACGCGACTCCTGCGCGAGCGGGAGGTCGCCGTCCGGCCTGCATCTCGCCATGGTGAGGTGACGTTCGATTGGGCCGACCCTCAGACCTGGGGTCCGGCGCTGGAGGACGTGACCGGGATCTACGTGATGGCGCCGGACGGCGTACCGGTCGAGCCTGACTTCATCGAGCAGGCCGTCGAGACCGGCGTACGGCGTCTTGTCCTGCTGTCGACCATGCATGCCGAGGAGATCGACGACCGCCTGTTCGCCGCCGAACTCCTGGTCCAGGAGTCCGGCGTCGAGTGGACCGTGGTCCGCGCCAACTGGTTCAACCAGAACTTCGACGAGGGGTTCTTCGCCCCGGCGATCCAGGCCGGCGAGCTCGTCCTCCCGCTCGGCGACGTCCGCCATTCCTTCGTCGACGCCGAAGACATCGCCGCGGTCGCCGTCGAGGCCCTCACCAGCGCCGGCCACATCGGCCAGCTCTACGAGGTCACCGGCCCTGAAGCCCTCACCTTCGCCGAGGCCGTGGCCCACATCTCCGATGCTGTGGGCCACCCGGTTCTCTACAAAGGGACACCGGACGACTACCGGCAGGCATCCACGGCCCCACCCGACCAGACCGAAGCCGAGATCGCCTACTTCACCGCCCAGCAATCCCTCGGCGACTCCCTCCCCACCCCCACCGTCGAACAGGTCACCGGCCGCCCACCCATCCCCTTCACCACCTACACCCGCACAGCCACCTGGCCCACCCCTTGACGCCACACCTGGCCCGCCCCCTGACGCCCTCCCGGCCCGTCCGGCCGCGCCCGGGGATGCCTCCACCCCCGCCTATTCACCTATCCGATTCGGAAACACCCCCACCCTCCCGCTACACTCTTGCCTCGGCCCCCGGGCCACCCGCCGCCTTAGCTCAGTCGGCAGAGCGTCTCACTCGTAATGAGAAGGTCGTCGGTTCGATTCCGACAGGCGGCTCCACCCAAACCCCCAGGTCAGCAACGCGGCGCCGTCTTCGAGGCGCACCATGGTGCGCGAAGATTCGGTGCCGCGTTGTTGTTGCGGGTTGTTGGCGGGTTGAGACTGGTGGGGTTCGTCGTGGTCGACCCCGTATTCCTCTGTGGTGCCGGTGAGCCTGTAGGTCAGCATGGTGGTGGAGGGCTTCCACGGGAACCGTGGATTGGTGCCATCGAGCCCGAGCGTCAGACTTTTGAGATCTCCCTGCCCTCCCCGCGACGGACGCCTCAGGTGGAGTCGTGGGAAGGGGGTTCGTGGTTATGGAGGTGGTGCATGCGAGGTGTGCCGGGCTGGACATCTCGAAGAAGGATGCGAAGGTGTGCGTCCGGATCGCCGGCGCGGGTCGGCGCAAGACGGTGGAGACGGTCACGACGTGGGGGTCGATGACCAGCCAGATCCTCGCGTTGCGCGACCATCTGGCCACACTGCAGGTCACGTGCGTGGTGATGGAGGCGACCAGCGACTACTGGAAGCCGTTTTACTACCTGCTCGAGGACCTGCCTGGTGTGGAGGTGCTGCTGGTCAACGCCCGCCACGTCAAGACCGTCCCAGGCCGCAAGACCGACGTCGCGGATGCCACCTGGCTGGCCCAGTTGGGGGCGCACGGACTGGTGCGGGGCTCGTTCGTGCCGCCCGCCGAGATCCGGCAGTTGCGGGATCTGACCAGGACCCGTACGGCGATAACCCGCGAACGTGCCCGGGAGGCCCAGCGGCTGGAGAAGCTGCTCGAGGACGCCGGGATCAAGCTGTCCACGGTCGCTTCCGACATCCTCGGGGTGTCGGGGCGGGCGATGCTGGAGGCCCTGATCGCCGGCGATCGCGACCCGGCCGCGTTGGCCGACCTGGCCAAGCGGCGGCTGCGGGCGAAGATCCCCGAGCTGACCGAGGCGCTCAACGGGCGGTTCGGCGAGCATCACGCGTTCCTGGCCCGGGTGCACCTGGACCTCATCGACCGCCACACCGCCGCGATCAACAAGCTCACCGCCCGGATCGAGCAGGTGATCGCGCCCTTTCAGGCCTTCCGGACACTGATCTGCACCATCCCCGGGATCAGCACCCTGACCGCCGACGTGATCGTCGCCGAGACCGGCGCCGACATGAGCCGCTTCCCCACCGCCAAGCACCTGGCCGCCTGGGCCGGCACCACACCGGGGAACAACGAATCCGCCGGGAAGGTGAAATCCAGCAAGACCAGGCCGGGCAACCCCTACCTGCAAGGCGCCCTCGGCGCCGCGGCGATGGCCTGCGCCCAGAACCCGCGCACCTACTACGGCGCCCGCTACCGGCGCATCGCCAGCCGCCGAGGACCCAAGAAAGCCAACGTCGCGATCCAGCACTCCATGCTCACCGCGATCTGGCACATGGCCACCACCGGCACCCTCTACAACGACCCCGGCGCCGACTACTACACCAGACTCAACCCCGAACGCACCCGAACCCGAGCCATCCGACAACTCGAAGCCATGGGCTACCAAGTCACCCTCAACAACGCCTCATGAACGCCTCCGACGCGAAGACCACCGTGGTGAATCTTCGCGTCAGAGGCCACTCTGAGCCGGGGTTCTTGTTCGTTCGGAGCACCGCGTGGTGCGGGTCGTGGTGCGAACGGGTTCTATGATCCCCAGCATGGCGAAGGAGAAGGCGAGGCCGAAGCGGTCCCGCGGCCAGATTGAGACCTGCCATCCGGGTCGCTGAGGGTCTCGCTCTACGCCGGTACCGACCCGTCACCAAGGATCGGATGTATCTCCGCGGTGACTTGAGACTCAGGCTGTGTGAAGGCCGAATTCGTTGCTGTTTGGGTCAGCCATTTCGACGCGGCCAGCCCGGTCGGCAAGACGGGTCGCACCGAGTGAGACCAGTCGTTCCGCCTCGCTGGTGGGGTCCGCGGTGACCAGGTCGAAGCGCTGCCGGTTTCTTGCGTTCTTGGGTTGGATCGGCGGTCCGCCCCATGAGTCCCATGAGATCTTGGTGCCGCCGAGCGGCGATTGGACCGCGGTCTGCTCGTTCTTGTCCAACACGAGCGGCCAGCCCAGTGCGTCGCGCCAGAATAGGCCGACGTCTCGTGTTCCGTCACAGGTGACCTCGCCGAGGTAGCCGGTGCCGGCCAGATAGTTGTTGCCCGGCTCGATCACACACAGCTCGTTGCCGCCAGGGTCGGCCAGTACGACGAAGTTGTCGTCGGGTCCTTGGCCCACGTCAATGTGGCGACCGCCCAGGCGCAGCGCTGTCTCGACGGTTCGCTGCTGGTGTTCAAGGCTGGTGCTGGTCAGGTGCAGATGCAGCTGTCGCGGGCCAACCTGCGAGGTGTCGGAGGTGACGAAGCGGAGCCCGACCTGCGTCTTGTCACCTGGTACCAATGCGCCGCCGGGCTCCGTGAGGACCTCTCGGTCGAGCAGCCCGGCCCAGAAGGCCGCCACCGCGGTCGCGTCGGCCACGTCGAAGACCACTGCTTCCAGTCGTAGAGCCACCTCCGCACCCTAGGACGGGCTCGTGGCCCTGGCGACTGGTTTGCGCAGAGATCGAACAGGCTGCCCGGGCCTCCGAGGGTGACGTGATCGTCGTACTGCCTTGCCAGGACGGTGGATGGCGGCGATCGGGGCGCGTCCTCGGTTCGCTCGTGCGTTGCCGGACGGCATGCCGCGGGTCGGCGCAGGAGTTGTACTGCGCCGGCGGTCGGGCCGAGAGGTCCTGTACTGGCGAACGCCGCGGGGCGACTCGCTGGTCGCATCCGATCGCCGACGAGTGGCCGTAGCTGGTCAGCGTGGTGGGCGGAGTACTGCGAACGGGTCCGTGACGGTCAGCTCGCGGGCCACGAACGTGTAGACGGTCGCGGGACGGCCGCCGCTCTGGCCGGGGCTGGCTCGCCGCTCGGTCGGGTCGATCACGTGCCGCCGGGTCAGGACGCGGGTGAGATTGGTGGCGCCGAGCTCATAGCCCAGTGCGGCGCCGAACAGGTCACGCAGCTCGGCAATGGTGAACTCCAGGGGAGCCAGCGCGAACCCGATGTTCGTGTACGACAGTTTCGCGCGCAGCCGCCCGACCGCGGCATCGATGAAGTAGTGATGGTCGAACGCGGTCCGCGGCAGGTCGTCGATCGGGTGCCAGAGCGTGTCGGACGGAAGCTCCGGCCGTACGTCGGACGGAACCAGGCCGAGATAGCCCGTTGCCAGCACGCGGGCCCGCGGATCACGATCGATCGCACTGTGGGTGGCCAACTGTTCCAGGTGCGCGACGTCGCGGACGTCGACCTTCGTCGCGAGGTGCCCGGTGATGGCCTCTCGGAGCCGCTCTACAGGCTCGACCCCGCCGCCGGGAAGAGCCCAGCGGCCACGGTGCGGACTCCGTGCGCGCTTCCAGAGCAGGACGCACAACCTGCCGTCGCGGATGGACAGGACCACGGCGAGCACTTCGTGCGGATAGCTGGGGAAGTTAACCGGATCACCTTTCTTGGCTGCGGGCACGACGACGATGGTAGCGTGCGTCTAGTTATCGACTATCAGGCGAAAACATCCGAATGGTTGCGATCCACGCAGATCAGCACCACAGACAGAAGGTCGGAACAACACATGCAACTGACGACGGAGACGGTCCGGACCGCGGTGCTGGCCGCACTGGCCGAGGATCAGTCGGCAGACGACGTCACCACACGGTGGAGCGTCCCAGCGGCGCTACAAGTCGAGGCGACGATGATCGCCAAGCAGCCGGGACGCGTAGGCGGTCTGCCTGCTGTACAAGGCGTCTACGCCGCCATCGATCCCACCGTCACGGTGCGGCCGGCTGTTGCCGATGGCGATTCGGTTCTCCCCGGACAGCCGCTGGCGTGGATCAGTGGTGCGGCGCACTCGATCATCACCGGCGAGCGGGTGGCGCTGAACTTCGTCCAGCGGATGTCGGGCATCGCGACACTCACGTCGGCCTTCGTAGCTGCGATCGGAGCGCGCCCGGTCCGGCTGCTCGACACCCGCAAGACCGCGCCCGGTCTCCGGGCCATGGACAAGTACGCCGTGAGTTGCGGCGGTGGAACGAACCACAGGCTCGACCTGGCCGCCATGGTGCTGCTCAAGGAGAACCATCTCGCTGCGGCCGGCGGCGTCCTGGCGGCCGTTCGCCGGGTCCGAGACGGCATGACCGCGGAAGGCAGAGGTATGGCGATCGAGGTCGAAGTCACCACTGCGGAGGAAGCCTGCGAAGCGCTGGACTGCCAGGTCGAGTGGATCCTGCTGGACAACATGTCCGCCCAGGAGATGGCCACGGTCGTCGAGCGGCGCAACACCTCCGGGTCGACATCCCAACTCGAGGCCTCCGGCACAATCACCTTGGACACCGTCGCCGACGTCGCCGCCACCGGTGTCGATGCCGTCTCGGTCGGCGCCCTCACCCACTCTCCTGCCGCACTCGACATCAGCCTGCTGGTCACTCGCGACCACGAACTCAACTGAGCTCCGGCACGGCGCCGGCGGCGTCGTCACCCCCAGTTATCGCCTATGAAGCGAAAATCTCCCGAGAGAAGGACCTGTTGTGACCGTTGGGACAGCAATCAGCTGGCAGGAAGAGGTACGCCGCCTGGCCCGGGAGCGAGATGCGGTGGTGCTCGCCCACAACTACCAGGAAC
This sequence comes from uncultured Actinomycetota bacterium, assembly GCA_963748245.1. GTDB lineage: Bacteria > Actinomycetota > Actinomycetes > Propionibacteriales > Kribbellaceae > Kribbella. The sequence goes on from CAVVIA010000002.1 coordinate 1,432,419, forward strand.
CGGCGATCCAAGATGTCGCCGATCACGTCGGCGACTCGCTCGCGTTGTCGCGCGTCGCGGCCAGTACCGACGCGTCCACGATCGTGTTCTGTGGCGTGCATTTCATGGCGGAGACCGCCAAACTGCTCAGCCCTGACAAGACCGTGCTGATCCCCACCGCCCGGGCCGGCTGCTCCTTGGCGGACACCATTACCGCCGACCAGTTGCGGGCCTGGAAGGCCCAGCACCCCGACGCTGCGGTTGTTGCCTACGTCAACACCAGTGCGGCCGTGAAGGCCGAGGCCGATGTCTGCTGTACGTCGTCCAACGCGGTGGAGGTGGTGAACTCGATCCCGGCGGATCAGCCGGTCCTGTTTCTGCCCGACCAGTTCCTCGGGGACCATGTCAGGAGGCAGACCGGTCGGGACAACATCGAAGTGTGGATGGGCGAGTGCCACGTGCATGCCGGCATCAGCGCGGCCGACCTGCGCGCTCAGGTGGCGGCCGATCCTGCGGCCGAGGTTCTGGTCCATCCCGAGTGCGGCTGCGCGTCGTCGGCAGTCTGGCTCGCCGGCGTGGGTGATCTGCCGGCAGATCGGACCCACATCCTGTCCACCGCCGGCATGCTGGACGCCGCTCGTGACATGACCGCGAAGACCGCCCTGGTCGCGACGGAGATCGGCATGCTCCATCAACTTCGCAAGGTGAACCAGAAGACGGCCTTCCTGCCGGTGAACCCGAAGGCTTCGTGCCGATTCATGAAGATGATCACCCCGGACCTGCTGGTGCGGTGCCTGCGTGAGGGACGCGACGAGATCCACCTGGCGCCCGACGTCGTCGAGCGTGCCCGGCGTTCGGTCGAACGGATGGTTGCCATCGGCAAACCTGCAGGTGCTCGATGACGCGCTCCGTCGACGTCGTCGTCATCGGCGCCGGCGTGGCAGGGCTCTCGACCGCGCTCGGCCTGGCGGCGACCCGCGATGTGCTTGTGCTCAGCGCCGGCGACGGCAGCACACCGTGGGCCCAAGGTGGCGTCGCCGCAGCCTACGGCGAGGACGATCCGCTCGACCACGCGCGCGACACCGACATCGCCGGCGCAGGATTCTGCGATCCTCGCAACGTTCGGGCGCTGGTCGAGGAAGGACCGCAGCGACTCGCCGAGCTGATCGCTCAGGGGGCTCGCTTCGACCGTAGCGACGACGGATCGCTGTCGAGAACTCTCGAGGGCGGCCACGGTCGTTCCCGGATTGTGCACGCAGGCGGTGACGCCACCGGCGCGGAGGTTCATCGCGCACTCCGTAGCGCGCTACAGCTCACCGGCGTTCAGACGATGGACGGACGGACCATCGGCCTGATCAAGTCAGACTCCGGCCGCATCGTCGGCGTGCTCGTCGAAACCGGCACGGAGATCACCCGGATCGACGCGCGCGCCGTTGTACTGGCCACAGGCGGGGTCGGCAACGCCTACCTGGCGAGCACCAATCCGCCGACGGTGCGCGGTGATGGCATCGCTCTGGCGCTGCGGGCCGGCGCATCTGTGGTGGACATGGAGTTCGTCCAGTTCCACCCGACCGCGCTCTTCACCGGTGAAACCGGCGGTCAGTTGCCGTTGGTCACCGAAGCCGTGCGCGGTGAAGGCGCAGTACTACGTGACATGCGTGGTCGCAGGATCATGGCCGGCCGGCACCCGCGAGCCGATCTGGCCCCTCGGGACGTCGTCGCCCGGGAAGTCGAGGCAACGATGCGCCGCGACGGATCCGACCATGTCTGGCTGGACGCCACATCCATCGCGCCCGACGTACTCCGACAGCGATTTCCGACCGTACTGGCCTCCTGCGCACGGATCGGCGTTGACCTGCTGTCCGAGCAGATCCCGGTCGCGCCCGCCGAACACTTCCTGTGCGGCGGCATCCGAACCGACCGCGACGGCGCAACCGACGTACCAGGCCTGTACGCCGTCGGCGAGGTCGCCGCAACCGGCGTACACGGGGCCAACCGGCTCGCCTCCAACAGCCTCCTGGAGGGACTGGTCTTCGGCCGGCGCGTCGCAACGGCCCTGACCCTCGATCTCCCCGCAACGGACCACGGCCACTCATACGAACTGGCACTGAACCATGATCGCGAACCGGAACGGATTCGCGCGATCCTGACCAAGTACGCCGGTATCCGTCGCGACGGCGCAGGCCTGAACGCCGCCGCTGACGAACTCGAGCCCCTGGGCACCGGACCGCTCGCGACGGTGGCGCGATCTGTCATCGCGGCAGCGACCACACGACAAGACAGCCGCGGCTGCCACTGGCGTTCGGACTACCCGCACTCCGACGAGCGCTGGGACGAGCACATCGTCGTACGGCTCGACAAAGATGGCCGCCCGACCACCCGGCAACTTCTCCACGCAACCACGCAGTGACGGGGCAAGCCAACGACCTGGGCCACCGGTTGGCGCAGGATGCGAGCAGCCTCGCTGACGGGTATCGGTTCGCCGAGATCGCGCAAGGCTTCCAGCGAGGGGAGGTGGTATCAGCGATAGCCGGTGCCCCGTTCGATCAGGCCGCGGTTCGCCATCCGGTGAACGGTGCTCTCGCTCACCCCTAGGATGACGGCTACCGCCCCGGCCGAGATCCAGGCTCCCTCGGATTGAGAGGAGGGAGCTGATGCCAGGTCCGTTGCGTGAATCGGTGATCACCCTGGTCGGCGGCCCAGGGGACCGGCAGGTGGTCTATGTCTCCGACTGGGAGGAGCGCCGCCTGGCCGCCGAACGGATGGGCCGAACCGCAGACGAATTCTGCGGCTGGCCGCTTGCCTCCCAGCCCGAGACTCACGGGAGCACACTTGGGTCTGGACCGGTGGAGACCGGTGGAGAACGGTGGCCGAGGAAGCCGTCAGCCGGTCAGGCGGCCTAAACCTCGAACGGATCGCGGGGCAGGGTCAGTCGGCGACCTGGTCCGGAATTCGATCGGCGGACGTCCGGAGCGCCGAGAGTCCAGCCGTGTGTGGTCGGCGCGAGCAGCAGGAACCTCCGGGTGGCCTTCCGACGCACTCGCCCCGGAACCGGCATGAGCGGTGGCATGACGGGTGCTGCGCCGGTGGCCAGCACGCGGAGGTCGCTACAACAGGATGCATCCTGGGGCCGTGCCCGGGATGGAGGTATCCACGGTGAAGATCCGAATGGACCTCGGTCAGTCGATGCCTTCGACGATGCGGAAGTCGCGCTCGACGCCATCGGAGAGGGCGACCAGCGCCTCCTGGTAGGCCGCACTCTCGTGCGCCGCGACGGCCTGCTCGAAGCTGTCGAACTCGACCAGGACGGTGCGCTCGGCGATCCCGGCGTCGTGCGCGACGACCCGACCGCCACGGATGAGGGTCCGCCCGCCCGCAGCCGGGACGGCCAGACCGGCCAACTTGTTGTAAGCAGCCAGCTTCTCAGGGTCTGAAATGGTGCGGTAAACGCTGACCCAGTAGCCCTTGGGCATGGAACCTCCAGTGTTGGGATGAGTGCATCTGACTTACGGGTTGGTCTCGGACGAGCGTCGGCGGGCGAGAGCGAGGCTTGTCAGCGTCGTGATCGCCATGGCGCCGATGCCGACCAGCGCTGCGGTGGTGTAGGCGCTGTCGTCGGGGAAGAGGTGGCCGGGGCCGGTGCCCGCGGCGAGGATCAGGCCGCCGATGGCGCTGCCCAGGGAGTACCCGACGCTGCGGACGACGTAGTTGAAGCTCATGGCGCTCGATGTCTCGCTCTTGGGGGTGACGGCCAGGATGACGCCGGGCATCGCGGCCGAGAAGCCGCCGACGCCGAAGCCGAGCACGCCCATCGCCGCGAACAGTTCGGCCAGGTCCGACCGGGCCGCCGCGAACAGGGCGAACCCGCCGCCGACCACGACGGCGCTGCCGGCCAGGAGCAGGGGGGCGGCGATCCGCGTCCGGACCCGCGGCGTGAGCTTGCCTGCGACGAAACCCAGCACCGAGAACGGGATGAGGACCAGCCCGGCGACGAAGGTCGTCAGCCCGAAGCCGTAGCCGGCGCCGTGCGGCGTCTGCGCGTAGCGGGTGATGAGCGTGAGCAGGAGGTACATGCCGATCCCGCCGACGAACATGGCGAGGTTCGCCCCGGCGACCGCCGGGTGCCGGACCGCCCGCACATCGACCAGGGGCGTCGTGCTGCGCAGCTCGATGACGGCCCAGACGCAGAGCAGCACCACCGCGACGACGGCGAGGCCCGCCGCCACGGCGAGGTGCCGGCTCCACAGATTCCGTTCGCCGGCGAGGAACAGCACCAGGAGCAGAGCAGCGGCCAAGACGACCGCGCTTGCCACGTCCACGTGGGCGGAGCGGCCTTCGGGGGCTTCGGGCATGGAGCGCCACGCGGTCAGGAAGGCGACGGCGGTGACGAGCAGGCCGAAGCCGTAGGCGGCGCGCACGCCGCCGAGTTCGGCGAGCAGCCCGGCGAGGGGGTAACCGACGCCGACCCCGATGATCGAGACCACCGAGATCAGGGCGATGGTGGCCGCGCCGCGCGCCTCGGGGAGATGGTCGCGGGCCACGCCCATCATCAGCGCCGTCAGACCGAGCCCCACACCTTGGGCAGCCCTGCCGACGAGCAGCCACGCGAACGGCAGCGGCAGCACGGTGAGCGCGCTGCCGGCGACGACTACCGCCAGCGTGACGAGAATCGTGGCTCGCCGGTGGGGGCCTGCTCCGAGCCGGCCGAGGACGGGCGTGGCGACGGCGCCGCTCAGCAACGCGATGGTCAGCGTCCACTGCGCGCTGCCGAGCGAGACGTGGAACGTGGTCGCCACGCTGGTGATGAGCGGCGCCCCGAGGCTGGCGACCGCTGCGACGACCAGAGCGATGAACATCAAGGCGGGGACCAGCAGCCGCGCCTCGGAACGCGCCACCGGGAACGCCTTCACCGGGACCCCGCCGACCGGCTGCCCGGTCACTGCTTCGGCCCTTCGCGGTCCTGGCCTTCGAGCTCTGCCAGATGCTTCAGCGCCGGAAGGGCCGCCACCAGCGCCTCGACCTCGTCGCCGGTGAGCTCGCCGATCAACCGATCGAACGCGTGGACGCCCGCCTGGCGCCGCGTCCGGACGTAGGAGGCGCCGGCCTCGGTCAGGCACACCAGCGTGACCCGCTTGTCGGACGCGTCGCCCCACCGCTCGACCAGGCCGGACTCCTCCATCACCCGGACCAGGGCGGTCATCGCGGGCTGGGTGACGCCCTCGACCGCGGCCAGATCGGTGATGCGCCGCGGGCCGGTCCGGTCCAGGGTGGCCAGGGTGGCGGCGGACGTCAGGCTCATGTCCCGGGGCAGGCGTCTCACGGCCCTGGTGGCCAGGCCGTAGAGGGCTGCCCCGATGGCGGCGGACGCCCCAGGAGCGGTGTCTCGACGACTCATGCTCAAAGCATAACATCTTTATATTCAGAGTTTATGGAAATGGTCGACTGGCGCGGCGGCCTCGATCCGCACCCGCGACGGCGGCCGGCCATCGCGCTCGGGGCGCGGCCGGAACCTGCCGCGCCCCGCTGAACGTGCACGACGTTGCGAGCGGCCCTGTCACTCGCTGCCCGTACGCCGCCCATACCAGCCGTGACCTGGTTCCAGGCCGCAAAACCGTGAGCCGAATCCGCCGGGCTGCGGCAAGCTTGGGGGCATGACGACGACAATCCGGACGGCGATCAGCGACGCCGACTACGAGGCCTGGCGGGCGGTGCGGATTGCAGTGATGCCGTACGAGCGGTGCCCGAGTGTTGCCGAACTGCGCGACCTCGATCGGCCCGGCCGGCTGAAAGTGCTGGCCGAGGTCGGCGGTGAGGTCGTCGGCAGTGGGCTGGCGGATCGGTCGGGGGACGGTGAGCGGGCGGCGTTGGCGGCGCTGGTCCGTCCGGAGTTTCGCCGGCGCGGCATCGGGACCGACGTCCTTCGAGTGCTCGCCGACCATGCCGTTGCTCAGGGCTACGACGTGGCGGGGGCGAGCGTCGACGACGAGGAGTCGCGGCTGTTCGCCGAGCGGTTCGGGTTCGTGGAGTCGAATCGGCAGGTCGAGCAGGTGCGGCCAATCGGCGAGGAGCCACACTCGGAGCCGCCGACGGCGTACCAGGTCGTCTCTGTCGCCGAACGCCCGGAGCTGTGGAAAGCGGCCTATCACCAGGTCGCGCTGCCGACGTTCCCGGACATGGATCACCCGGTCGCGCTGAAGGTGTCGGAGGACGACTGGGAGAAGGAGTGGATCAACGACCCGGCAGCGATGTTCGTGGCCGTCACCGGTGACGAGGTGATCGGCGTGGCGGGGCTGATGCTCGACTCCGATCGCCCCGAGCGCGCGGAGGTCGCCTACACCGCCGTACGCCGGGAGTGGCGAGGCAAGGCGGTCGCGTCGACGCTCAAGCGCACCAGCATGGCGTGGGCCGCCGAACACGGGATCACCGAGATCTACACCTGGACGCAACGCGGCAACGACGCGATGCGCTGCCTCAACGAACGCCTCGGGTTCACCTACGGCATCGTCAGCATCACCATGCGAGCACCGCTGCCGCTGGTCAGCGTCAGCTCGCCCCGCCGTCGAGCAGGCGGTTGAAGCGCAGCCGCAGCGCCGTTTCCGTACTGGCCAGCAGGGTGGACGATCGCGATCGTGACGTTCAGCCAGACTGGCGGGCGGATCGGTGAGACGAACACCCCGAGGTCTCGCCGCAGCGACGTACTGGCAGCGCTTGAGGCCGAAGCCTGCCGTGTTGTTGAAATCGCTGGTAGGGAGCGGATGCGACGCTGTCGTTCCTCCTCGCAATGAGAAGGTCGTCAGCTCACGCTCGACGTGTGCAGGGTCAATCCGGAGCGAAGGGCGCCGGTAGACGTGTGTGAAGCGGATGCCGACGTTCCGGTCGTGTCGCTCTCGGATGGCGTGGTCACTCTCCGACCTTGGTCGAGAGATGACGCCGGGTTCATGGCTGAAGCATTCGCCGATCCAGCGATCCGACGCTACAACGGGCCGCACGACCGACTCGGACGACCGGCTCCGCCGCTCTCGATCGAGGACGCTGAAGCGATCATCGACGAGTTCGCGTCGAGCTGGCGGGCGTTCGCCGCGGCGGAGCCACCATCTGGTGTTGCGTTCGCGATCACGGACGCAGCCTCTGGTCGCCTGGTCGGCTGCTGCGGCGTCGATGACTGGTCGAAGGCAGACGTAGCGCAGTCCGGCTACTGGATCGGGCCGAGCGCGCGAGGGCGCGGGTACGCGACCCGGGCGGTGGTTCTGCTCACACGGTGGTTGTTCGAGCTCGGCGTAGCTCGCGCCTTCCTGACGGTCGAGGCGGACAATGAAGCGTCAGCTGCGGTGGCCCGCCGAGCGGGGTTCGAGCACGAGGGAACGATGCGCGCACACAGCGTGTGGCAGGGTGAGCGCATCGACGTGATGTGGTTCGCGGCGCTGCCGCACGAATGGACGATGCGCGAGCCGGACGAACCAACGTGATGTGCAGCGCGAGCGGAGCCGGGCTTGTCGAGTCCTTCGGCGACGGCAGCTGGTCGGGCCCGACCAGGCGTGAGCAGTGTCCTGGGGTGGTCGAGATGCGTGGCATCACTCGTGGCACAAAATGTCGGATACTCATGGGGGATCTCGCATCCGCTGCGGGCGACCGTGTTACCAAGATCGCTGGTAGAGAGCAGATGTGACGCCGACGTTCCTTCTCGTAATGAGAAGGTCGTCGGTTCGATTCCGACAGGCGGCTCCACACGAACCCCCAGGTCATCCCTGAAGGAGCGGGGCCGGTCATGAGGTGCTTGTGACCGTTGTTCTGCTTCTTCGCTGGGTTTGGGACGCGCCGAGGTAAGGCGTCGGGGTCAGGGCTCGGGCGGAGCCCGACCGCGGAGCGGCCGGAGGGCCTTGATGTCGGCGCCGTTCGGCGCACGATGTGGGTGGCGGAGAAGAGTTTCTGCGGTTCGCTCCGTTGCTGAGTCCGGGGGGTAGGCGTTGCGCTCGTCATGGCCGGTGTCCCCGGCGGTGGGCAGTCCTGGTGGGGGCTGCGGTCATCCCTTCGCCGCGGCAAGCCGGCGGCATGATGGGGTTCGCGGTGCTGGGCCGGCGGGGTCAATCAGAGGGGCGACCTCGCCACGGGTGGGGGTCTTGACCTGGGCGACCCGCGCCGACCGGTTCGGGGCGAGGCTGCCGGCTCATGCCGCCGTCCTCGCGGGAGATTTCGTTTGCTGGTCCAGGGCGCGGACGTGGTGGTCGCGCAGCGCGTAGAAGACGTACTCCAGTTGGCGGCGCCCGGCCGCGACGATGCCGATGTTGTGGCCGCGGCGCGCAGCCACCCGGTCGCGGAATTGCCCGATCACGGTGGTGTCGGGCAGGACCTGCACCGACTCCACCACCGCCCACCGCACCAGCCGGGAGCCCTGCTTGGTGATCCGGCCGCGGTGCACGTGGGCATCGGACTCGTGATGGATCGGTGTCAGCCCGGCCCAGCAGGTCAGCTGCTCGGCCCGATCGAACCGGTCGATGTCGCCGATCTCGGCCACCAGCACCGCAGCCAGGGTCGGCCCGATCCCGGGGATCGTCTGCACCGCGACATAACCCGGGTGCAGCGCGAGCCGGCCCCGCACCATGCCGGCCACGTGGTCGATCTCGAAGTCCAGCCCGTCCATCACCCGGCGCAGCGACCCGATCCTGGCCGCATACGGAGCCGCCAGCTCCAACCGGTCCAGCAACGCGGTCCCGTCGACACCGAACAGGTCACTCATCGCCACCTGAACCCCGCACTTGGCCAGCACCGCATGAATCTCGGCCTTGCAATGCGAACGCAGCCCGACCAGCTTGGCGCGGTGCCGGACCAGCTCCCGCAACTCGCGCGTGGCCGGCGGCGCGATCCACGCCTCGGGCAGGCGCCCCATCCGCAGCAGATCGGCCAGGTCGGCGGCATCCCGCTCGTCGTTCTTCACCCGCCGGTACTCAAACGCCTTCACCCCCAACGGATGCGCCAGATGCACCACCGCGCCCTGCTCGCGCAGCGCGTCCACCGCCCAGTACCAGCCATAGGTGGCCTCCAGCACCACCTCCGGGCTCTCCCCGGCGCGGGCGATCACCGCCGCCAGCCGATCGACATCGTTGACGATCCGGACCCGCTCGAGCACCTCCCCGCCGGCCGTCATCCGCACCAGCACCGACCGGCGACGATGCAGATCCATCCCACAAACTGCCGTCCCGCGTAGCCTTCCATCAGGGGCCTCCTTCGTCGTGAAACGCGAGCAACCCCAGCATCCGGCCGGGACCCACGAGGAGCGGAGGCCCCGCTCCTTCATCGCATCAGAGGCCAGTTTCCTCGCCCGGGGGCTTCCTCATTCCTAGTCGCGTGGCATGGTTCGTGGCACGAACCTGCTTACCATGTGCGGCATGGCTAAGGGTGACGGCAAGAATTGCTGCCAGTAGTTCCGCAGTCAGCAGCAGCGGGACTGTGGGTTGTGCTCGTTGTGGTCGGCCCGGTGACGCTCGAACTCCCGACGAGACATGGGTACGACGCCCTGGCGCCGGCACCGGTCGGCATACTCGTGCCATTTCGCCTCGCCGGTCGCCTCGCGGAGGTACCAGAGGATCCCGCGACCCGCCCGGATGACAGCGGACCTCATCGCTCGTCTCCCGCCCGGGTGAGCTCCTCGTTCCGACGCACGGCTTCCTTCTCCTCCTTGGTGGCGAAGAAGGAGGAGGGCGCGACGAGGCGCGAGGGCTGGTGCGGCACCTCGGTCGTCGGCAGTCCGCCCGCCCTCACGGCCTTGAACCAGATGACGAACGCGTTGACAACGACGACGATCACCAGCAGCGCGAAGATCAACTGCAGCACGCCGTTGACAGTGGAGTTGGTGACGATCTGTTGCATCTGGTCCATGTCCTTTGCAGGCGCGCGAAGCGTGCCGTTGTCGATGGAGTCCTGGTACACCGAGCGCTGCTTGAAGTACCCGATGCTCGGGTTGTCGGAGAAGACCTTCTGCCAGCTCGCGGTCATGGTGACGATCAGGTCCCAGGCGAGACCTATCCCCGGAACCCAGGCCCATTTCGCCTTGCCATGCTTGATCAGCAGCGTCACGCAGAGTGTGAGGGCGATGGCGGCGAGCAGCTGGTTGGAGATTCCGAACAACGGGAACAGTTGGTTGATGCCGCCGAGGGGGTCAGTGACACCGACGTACAGCATGTAGCCCCACAGCGCGACGACGATCGCACTGGCGGACCAGGAGGCCGGCTTCCAGGAAATGTCGTCGTACTTCCGCCACAGGTTCCCGATCGTGTCCTGCAGCATGAACCGGCCTACGCGGGTCCCGGCGTCGACGGCGGTGAGGATGAACAGCGCCTCGAACATGATCGCGAAGTGGTACCAGAACGCGGCAAGCCCGCCACCGAACGCCTCGGTGAAGATCAGTGAGATACCGAACGCCAGGGTCGGCGCACCGCCGGTGCGCGAGATCAGCGACTGCTCCTCGATCGACTGCGCCGCGTTGGTGAGATCGGCGGGGCTGATCGTGAAGCCCAGTGTGCGCACGAACTCCGCCGCCGCCTCGGGAGTCCCGCCGGTGGCACCGGCAGGACTGTTGATGGCGAAGTACAGCCCCTGGTCGATCACCGACGCCGCGATCAGGGCGCTGATCGCGACGAACGACTCCATCAGCATGCTGCCGTAACCGATCATGCGGACGTGGCTTTCCTTGGCGATCATCTTCGGAGTCGTGCCGGAGGCGATCAGCGAGTGGAATCCGGACAGGGCGCCACAGGCGATCGTGATGAACACGAAGGGGAACAGTTTGCCGGCGAACACGGGACCGGTGCCTTCGCGCCCGAACTCAGTGACTGCCTCGTTCTCGAGCAGAGGGTTGGCCAGGACCAGGCCGACCGCGAGCAGCACGATCACGCCGATCTTCATGAACGTGGACAGGTAGTCACGCGGGGTGAGCAGCATCCAGACGGGGAGGATCGAGGCGAAGAAGCCGTACAGGACCAGGCAGAGCGTCAGCGTCTCCTTGGAAAGCGTCAATGAGCTCGCGAGCCCCCAATCATCGACGAACCCACCGCCGATGATCGCGAGGAGCAACAGCGCGACCCCGATCGCCGTGACCTCCATGACTCGGCCCGGCCGGATGAAGCGAAGGTAGAAGCCCATGAACAGGGCGATCGGGATGGTGAGCGCGATCGAGAAGACGCCCCAAGGCGACTCCGCCAGCGCGTTGACAACCACGAGCGCCAGCACCGCCAGAATGATGATCATGATCGCGAACACCGCGATCAGTGCCGCGGTGCCGCCCACGACACCGATCTCCTCGCGCACCATCTGGCCCAGGCTCTTGCCGTCGCGGCGCATGGAGAAGAACATCACCATCAGGTCCTGGACGGCGCCGGCCAGGATCACCCCGACGATGATCCAGGCCGTGCCGGGGAGGTACCCCATCTGCGCGGCGAGCACCGGCCCGACGAGCGGACCGGCTCCGGCGATCGCGGCGAAGTGGTGACCGAACAGCACCCGCCGGTCCGTGACGTCGAAGTCCACTCCGTTCTCGAGCCGCTCGGCCGGTGTCGCCCTGGTGTCGTCGACCTTGAGCACTCGGTACGTGATGAAGCGGGCGTAGAACCGGTAGGCGATGAAGTACGACGCCAGCGCCGCGAACAGGATCCACAGCGCAGAGATCTGCTCGCCGCGGACCAACGCCAGTACCGCCCAGCAGACGGCGCCGACCACCGCAATCGCACCCCAGATCAGCAGCGACCTCAGCGACATCCGCTCAGATCCGCCGGTCGGCCCGTGACGTTCTTCGGTGTTGGTAGACATGGATACTCCTCGTCGAACGCGCTTCGCGTCGGCCGAAAAGGGGCCCGCACTGATGTACTTACCAATCTGGCACGGAACTTCCGCGTCCAACAGGCTTGGGATCTGGCATACCCAAGTCGGGAGTTACCGGCAGTGAATTGGTGACTCAACACACCTGACGTTCGATCACCTGGGTGCTCGGAGGATGATCAGCCCGGCGAGGAGTGCGCCGAGGGTGTCGGTGTACGCCGTCTGCAGTTCGACCGAAGGGCGTCATCCCGCCAGCTGACCGTGTCGAACAGATTGGACCAGTTGCCGATCAGGTCGATCGGCCACGGCAGCGTGATCAGCAGATCCGCTTGCCAGGGGAACCTTCCGTGCAGGCGGGTCTTCATCCGCCCGTCCGTGAACCACACAGCGGCAGCGCCGTCACGCCGAGCGGGTAGACGATCAGCCGGGCGGACGACGCCGTGCCATTGATCCCGCTCAAGTCCGGCCAGATCATTGCCGAGAGCAACAACAGGATCCGTACCAGCGGGTCCCCGGTCAGCCAACCCTGCTCGGCCCAGTACGCGCACGCCGAGCCGGCGCCGGCCGGCCGCGCGTTGAACGTCCGCGGCGCCGCGCCACCCCAGATCGACTAAACCACGCCGCGACCCGGTCAGGATCCGCGCCGAGCAGCTGCACATCGGCGTCCGGACCGAACTCCATCACCAGCCGGTCGAGCACCGCGGCGTAGGCGCAGCGGGTGTTCGCGACCGTGATCGTGCCGAGGAACGTCGCGACGGCGCTCGCATAGCGCCTCATAGGCGACCACCGACCCCAGCGAGTGACCCACCAACACCCTGGTGTCCTCGCTCATCATGTTCGTCACACGAGCCCCGGGGCGCGCCAGGTCAGGCGCCCGCGAAGCGGAGGGTGTTGGGCGGTTGGCGATTTGGTTGCTATCGGCCCCGTTCATTCCACGCAGGGTAGCCACAGGCCGAGCAGTCGGCCAGCGATGTGCATCTTGTTGCCACGGACGGGTGGTGCAGCCCGGGCGCTAGCCTTAGTTAGGTGTGGTGCGGGTCGTGGTGCGAAGTGGTGTCAACTCATGCGGGACATGTGGCCGTGGTGCGAAGAGAGGAGGGCAAAGTTGCTGGTAGAGACCAGATGAGGCGCTGTCGTTCCTCCTCGTAATGAGAAGGTCGTCGGTCGATTCGAAGGGGCTCGAGGGGTGGTGCGAACACAGCGAGGGCAAAGTTGCTGGTGGAGACCAGATGAGGCGCTGTCGTTCCTCCTCGTAATGAGAAGGTCGTCGGTTCGATTCCGACAGGCGGCTCCACGACAGGCGGCTCCACCCAAACCCCCAGGTCAGAGGCTAGTTTCCTCGCCCGGGGGTTTCTTCATTCCCGGTCGCGCGGCAGCATTCGTGGCATAACGGGTGCCTACTATGAGCAGCATGGCTCGGGGTGACGGCAAGAAGAAGCACCAACCCGGCAGCGATGAGTCGCTGCCGTCAGGGTCGATCAGAGTGCGCGTCTACGCGGGGATGGACCCAGTCACGAACACCCGCATGTATCTACGCGAGACCGTGCCGCCGGGCCCGAGCCAGAAGCGAGAGGTCCAGCGCGTCAAGGCGGAGTTCATCGCCCAAGTACGTGCCCAGCGTCATCCGCGCACTGATGCGACGGTGCGGCAACTGATCGATACACCTCGACCCACTACGCCAACCTGGCAAGGGATCTGGGCGTGACACTGTCGGTTGGCCGCAGGGGCCAGTGCTGGGACAACGCCGTGGCCGAGTCGTTCTTCGCCACCGTGAAGACCGAGCTGGTCCACCGCCAACCATGGCCGACCCGCAAGGCCACCACCAGCGCGATCTTCGACTACATCGAGGGCTGGTACAACACCCGCCGGCGCCACTCCGCCCTCGGCCACCTCAGCCCCGCACAGTACGAATCCACCATCACGGTCACGGCCGAACAGGTAGCCTGACCACCTCACATCGACCCTGTCCGTCGAAACGGGTCAATCCCAAAGATCGCCAGAAGGAGAGTTGGGACAGAAGGTCCGCGATCTACCTCGACTACCTCACCGCGGCGCGCGCCCTCGCCTCTACCAGCGATGAAGTGACCCAATCCATCGGAGACGTAACTAATGCCCGGACCAGGTACGCCACCGCGCGGTTCGCCGACGGCAGCGGGTCGGGCGACGCGGAGGCCCGAGCACTCGCCAAGGCGGAGTACGACGCTGCGCGGAAGAACGCGACCATCGTGGCGAATGCTAACGAGGTGGCTGATCGCGAGTACGACAAGCAGTCCGACCTCGGTATACGTCTATGGCAGCGAAGACGCCCTGCACAGCCGGGAAGAGTTGACGGCCGTGCTTCGGCCCAAGGTGTATGACGCCCGCAGTCCTATCGCCGACAGCGAACAGTTTTGGACGGGTGCCCAGCGTTTCCTCGTAGTCCTGTGCCGCGAGGCATCAGCCACCCCGCGCGAGAGCTGCAGCTGAGATACCTGATGTTGTGACATGGGCGCCGTCGACCCAGACACCCAGGGGAAGGGGTTGGTACGGCTCGAGGCGGATGCCTGACCGGCGCGCGTACTGGAGTCGGTGACTTGAGACTCAGGCTGTGTGAAGGCCGAATTCGTTGCTGTTTGGGTCAGCCATTTCGACGCGGCCAGCCCGGTCGGCAAGACGGGTCGCACCGAGTGAGACGAGTCGTTCCGCCTCGCTGGTGGGGTCCGCGGTGACCAGGTCGAAGCGCTGCCGGTTTCTTGCGTTCTTGGGTTGGATCGGCGGTCCGCCCGATGAGTCCCATGAGATCTCGGTGCCGCCGAGCGGCGATTGGACCGCGGTCTGCTCGTTCTTGTCCAACACCAGCGGCCAGCCCAGCGCGTCGCGCCAGAATAGGCCGACGTCTCGTGTTCCGTCACAGGTGACCTCGCCGAGGTAGCCGGTGCCGGCCAGATAGTTGTTGCCCGGCTCGATCACACACAGCTCGTTGCCGCCAGGGTCGGCCAGTACGACGAAGTTGTCGTCGGGTCCTTGGCCCACGTCAATGTGGCGACCGCCCAGGCGCAGCGCTGTCTCGACGGTTCGCTGCTGGTGTTCAAGGCTGGTGCTGGTCAGGTGCAGATGCAGCTGTCGCGGGCCAACCTGCAGGTGTCGGAGGTGACGAAGCGGAGCCCGACCTGCGTCTTGTCACCTGGTACCAATGCGCCGCCGGGCTCCGTGAGGACCTCTCGGTCGAGCAGCCCGGCCCAGAAGGCCGCCACCGCGGTCGCGTCGGCCACGTCGAAGACCACTGCTTCCAGTCGTAGAGCCACCTCCGCACCCTAGGACGGGCTCGTGGCCCTGGCGACTGGTTTGCGCAGAGATCGAACAGGCTGCCCGGGCCTCCGAGGGTGACGTGATCGTCGTAGTGCCCTTGCCAGGAACGCGTAGCTTGAGAAATCGAGAGCCCCAACTGAGACCCTGGTCCGGCCAGCGTGCCCCAGTACGCGGACGGCCCGTGGGCGGCCGTCCCCGTCCGGAAGGGGATCGCACGTCGCGGCAACATCCGGCGCCGGGGGTGGCTCGCGATCCGCGGTGATGTCTTCCCGCGCGACTACCTGGAAGGCCCCATGCCAATGGTGGATGATGGCTGCGATGAGCCAGCTCTCGATCGATCAATTACTCGCCAGTCCGCTAAGGCGACTCGGGCGCGCCCTGGCTGACCACGATGCGTCCCAACAGCGCCTACCCCGGCGACGTCGTTGCCCACGGTCAGCATCGCGGTATCGACCAGCGTCCGGCTACGAGGGAATGTGTCTGAGTACCGGTCACCTACATCAGCAGCAAGGTGGAAGCCTCGCTTCTCTTGCCCTAGCAGGACTTAGAGCGGCGACGCCGATCATCAAGTGTCAGGACGTTCGTCGGCCGCGGACGCCCGATCGTGCTCGCTTCTCGAGGTTGCTAGCAAGCACATCGGCCGCTCAGAGACATCTCTGGAGATGATCCGATGAATCGCGACGCGAAGCAGAGCCCCGATGCTGCGATGCCCGGTCTGACTGTTCAACGTGAAGCCGCTACCGTGGCGTTACAGGCTCAGTTGATCGGAACCCTCGAGATTGACACTTCAACAAACTGCCTGGTAGTCCGTACCCCCATGGGCACTGCTGCCGGCACCGACAGCCTCGTCGACATCGATGTGGCCTGGCCTCCAGACTGGAGTGTCGCACTCCGTGACGGCAAACCCGCCCTGATTGATGCAACAGGACAGCTGGCCTGTCGGCCAGGCGACGAGATAGCCGTCGGTGGAGGCTTCGAAGACACAACCGATATCGGCGTCGTCTCATGCACAGGCCAAGAGCGGGTATTCGAGGCGTACAAGCTCAGGCGCACTTGAGCGTACTTGTTGAAGCTCGACGAGGATGCCCCCGTCGTCCTCATGACCCAACACTGGTCACGAACCAGAGTCAGTGATCACAGTCCCCGATCGCCCAAAGAGGACGGGAATACCGCACACTTCGAATATGCACCGGTTGCCAGTCCCGCTGCGCGCCGCGCCGCTGCGCGTGAAAGGCCCGCGGACTGCTGTGTGGCCTCGTTGGACGGGCTGGCGCAGCTGGAGCCGCGGTGAGTCCCGCGCGTCGTCGAACTGAGACCAAGCAGGTGCGGATCCCGGCCGACCTGGCCGGGCCGGTCGAGGTTGCGCTGGCGAGATCGGTCGACCAGATCCCCGCCCGCGGCGATGGCGGGCGGGTCACGGTATGAGGTGAAGTGGGACGGTTACCTTCACTGAACGAGTCAAATACGCGGGCTCCGGCGTGTGTGAATCACCAGGTTCGCGGCGTTAGGATGCACCCGCGCCGACGCGATCGCGTCCGTCGCGGTTCCGCAACCCAAGCGCACCGATCAGAGAACGGACCGCGTCCTCGGCGACACCTCGTGGCCATCCAGTGTGGTCTCGATCTGCCGCGCGGTAGGCAACAGCCCGGTGTCCTTCCTGAAGGGCGGCAGGTCCAGGGGCGATTCGGGGCAGCCACCTGCGCCGGCCCCGGCCTCTGTCATCCGCCGTAGCCATCCGCCCTAGCCGCCTTCCCCAGCCGCCCGCCGTACTCCGCACGGAGTACGGCGAAGGCCTGCCGTGGCCAGACGCGTCAACCCCGCCGGCTTGACAGCGTGATCGCCATGACTTCTGAACTGCGGGCGCCCGACCACTCCGGTGCCGATACCAGACCGAAGAGATCACGGACCAAGACCGTGGTGCCGTGGCTCATGCTGGCTCGTGTGGACCGGGCTGGTGGTGGCTTCTGCTCGACTCGCCGGCAAACTCGACTCGGTGACCCGCGATGGCCAGGCCGACTACCTGCCTGCGAGTGCCCAGTCGACCAAGGTGCTCCAGGCCGAAGCCGGGCTGCCCGGCGGCGAGAACGGCCTGCTCGTGGTCGTGTACGAACGACCCGACGGCCTCCTCCAACCGGGCGATCGGGAGGCCGTCGTACGCGGCCACACTGAGCTGGCGGAGCGATTCGGGCAACGACACCGCCGCACCGCCCCAGATCATCGACTCCGCCGACGGCACAGCCCTGATGTACGCGCTGCCGCTCG
>CAVVIA010000003.1:0-809565 GCA_963748245.1 uncultured Actinomycetota bacterium
CGCTGTCCGAAGCGAGCCCTGTCGCACCGCTCCGTCCCTGGTAGCCGCCGAAAAGGCGGTATTCTTGAATCCCGAGCATTTCATCAGCCAGTCGTTTGACCGAAACAACGGTTCGGTGTCAGTAGCCAGTGCTCGGCGCGGGAGGCGTAACGGGGTATGGCTCATGATCAAGTGCAGTTTCCGACGGGACCGGCGGCACCTCAAACGTTTGATGCAGCGGACGGAGGGCCGGCCCCGCCGGAAGCAGACAATCGATTCGAGCCTGCATCACGGCGAATGACGGAGCCATCCGTCGTACGGCGGCGGAGGCCGAAATCCGACCCAAGGAGCTGGAGCGGAAGTACGCCTGCACCTGCCGTCCGTTGACCCTGGGCTATTGACGCCGGAAAGGTATGCGGACGCAGTTGAGTCGATTCTGCACCCGCGCTCGAACGAGCGGTTGCGATCGATCTGCATGAGCGGGATCACTGCTCTCGACGCGAACATGAAGTTGCTGAATCAGGCCGACTACCAAGGCCGGCGGGATCTTCGGCTGGATGCCGTCGACGGTCCGAGCCTCCCGCTGCGGGTCGATCGGATCAAACCGAGTGTGGGCAACGAGTATCAATCCTCCCTGCATTATCTGCGGTCGATCCGAGGCGATACTCACCTCCACTACGGGGTCTTCTGCCGGACGCCGAGTTGCCGATGGCCTACATTGCCGTGTCGCCGTGCGACCGGCCGTACATGCTCGAAGGACTCATCGGCGGCTATCGCGTCGAGGACGTCGTCGTGCTGACCCGGATGTACGGGCTGCCGGGGCTGCCGGCCAACGTCATGAGCATGATGATCAAACACCTGATCCGATCCGTACGCCGGGTGACCGGAGCCCGCATCATGCTCACGGCCTACAATCCGCTCCTCGGCTTCAACGGGTCCGTTTATCCGCGTCCGGTTTCGTCCGTTCGCGACAGCTCCGGTTGCCTATAGCTACGATCACCGAGGCCAGTACGCCACCCGTCGGCTCGGCAGGAACGCGCGGCTGTCGCGCTCGACACGCCACCGAACGTTCTGATGGCGCGAGGACTGGATCGAATCTCCCAAGGTTCGTTGAATGAGGCGAAATCCCTCGTTCGAATCTCTGACGACGACTACTGGAGGAAGACCGGAGTCGCCGCCGGGGACTTCCTGTCTGTGCCCTTGGAGTTCGCATCGTCGCTCGCGGTCTGGAGCAGATGCTGGAAAGCGTGTGGTCGCCGCAGACCGCACAGACTTGTTCTGCAGCCGAGTGCTCCCGTCGATGAGCTGCAATGGTCAGTGCGCCTCGAGTTCCGTCTGGCTCGTGCGCGAGCTCAAGCGTCAGCTCCAGGCCGACGCGGTCTACTGCTCTGGGCACGTCGCGTGCGCGGACCGTGTCTTCCGCCCAGGCCCGGCCATTCGTGGGTGGAAGTCGGCGGGGGTGAGGGCGGCAGCCTGATCGTCGATATGGCTCTCCGGACGCGAGAAGGTAAGTACATTTGCGAGGACCGTCGATCACTGGCTCGCCGCGGGATTCGGTACGAAGCCATCGAGCGTCTGACGATCGATCAGTTGCCGGCACAGCCGGTCTGGCAGCGTTTCGAGTCTCTGACGAAAGTCCAGCCTCGGGCGGACTGCCGAATCGCAGTAAGGCGGAGATTCTTTTCGGCGGGCGGGGGTTGGGCTTGCCAACGGGGGCAGAAACCCGATGGAATGCACCCATACGAAATTCGGCACGGCCTGGTTCAGGTGACTCGGGGAGTAGCTGCGCCTGGCGAAGTCGTGACGCAAGTTGCCCTCGCCTGCCCGACACGCCGACCACGAGAAGTAGTGATGCTTTCACTTAGCGCGACATTCATGCCAGACTGTGCCGTCGGCAGGTGGCCGACCTGCTGGATGGAGTCCCTGGGCGTGATATTGCCGACGATGCGCCTGCTTCTGTAGCGACCGCGGACCATGTCTCGGTCGACGATCAGTCGTCCGCACTGTGCCGTTGCGGCCGATTCCGGACGACCTGTTACACACATACCGAAACCTGCTCTCCAAGGCTTGGTCGCCGCGCACTATCCACCCCGACTTCGCGTTCACGCGTATCGATGGCAAGCCTGTGTCGCGGGGGCAGTGTGGAGTGACGTCGGCTTGGTTGCTGCACAAACTCCGTCAGTGGCAGCCCGAGATCGAAGCCACCTACTGCTACGGGGAAGTCGTCTCCCTGGACGAGACGCTGGCCGATCATTGCTGGGTGGAGATCGAAAGCGTCGTCATCACCAGAATGCTGGGTCGTCGACCTGACCTGTGATCAGTTCGACGTGTTCAAGGGCGAGGCCGTGCGCTGCGAAAGCCATGACAGCCTGAAGCGTCGATCGATTGAGTACAAGGCCATCAGTCAGTTGTCCTACGGAGACCTGAAGCGCGACCTGGTGTGGAAGCGGTTCAAGAGGTTGAAGTACCGGATTCGCGTCAGCTCACCGCTCGCGACTGTTCGCTTGCGCTTCGCCGGAGTGGTCCGGTCGACCTGAGGTGAACAGGCCGGCGGCCGACCGGCTGGGTGCCGATCGGCCGCGACGCGAGGGTTTCGCTGTCAGCGCCGATGCAAGACCATTGGTTGCTCCGCGGATCCGGAAGACTGGTCGCTACAGGTGCCGACTTGAGTTCGTCGTGAACCGTCTCAAAGAAACTGGCCGCGCCGAATGCGGCGAAGGTGACCGCTGCAGTCGCCATGGCGATGAGAATCTGCTTCAGATACTTGATGACGTTGTAGACGGCAAAGGCGATCAGAGCCAAAACAAGTGCATGGTTTCCGGCCATGGCGTCCCTCGATCCTGATGTCCCACCCGATCGTCGGCGATGTTCCAGTAATGCTCGACAGCGGTGTCGAGCGGTGGAAGTTGTCTCGCTACGATTGAACATCAGGGCATTTGGGGGGAACAGCCATTTTTTTGGCGGTCAGGCCGGCCGGCCGGCGTGTATCAGGCGCTGAACTACGGTTCGGCGCCCTGCTCCGTGCCTTTTGGCTGCCAATTGGCATGGAGAGCGCCTACCGGGATCGCTCTTAGCCGACTCCCGGTCGACGCGATCCTTGGTCGGCACGGGTGGGATCAGCTGTGAGCGGTAGTCCTCGGCGAAGCAGGTCATGGCCACGCTGGCCCATTCGATCACGTTGCCGTGGGCAGGATCCTCGTCGGGCAGCTTGAGAGCAGTGCGCGCAGAAGACGTCACGGGTGATCGACTGCTCCCTGAGATTCACCATCACCGGGTCGTGATCGAGCGTGCGACCACGAGAATAGATGACTCCGCCATGATTCTCCAGGATGCAGAGTGATTTCACGCCGGCCGCGAGAACCTCGTGGCTGAGCAGTCGCGGCTCGTGTCTCGCCTCGGGCGAGCTGAACTGGCGTAGTTCCCACAGATGTGAGACAAGGTAGTCGATCTGTTTCAGATAATCATCGGAAATGAAACTGTCAGGGTATGGTTGCCCCGGTTGTCGCGATAATCACGGGTGCGCGCTCGCCGGCGGATCTCGCGATGTCCAGTGTGCGGTACAGAACCGGTTTCGGGATTTCGAACGTAACCATGAGAACATCGCAGCCGGCGATCGTCCTCGCATGGTTCTCGATGTGCTCTACGTCGAGTTCGACCGTACTTCTCCAAACGGCCGCATTGCTTTCTCCGCGGGGCTTCTCGAAGATTCCGACCTGCGGACTGTTCGGCCCGGAGGCGTTGCAGTGCGGAGGTCTGGAGACCTGCGGTCAGGAGACGATGCTCGATCTCTTCGGCGTCGTGGTCGTTGGTGATTGCGGAGATCAAAGTGACATCGAGGCCCAGGCGGATTGCCGCAACGGCCTGTGACAACCCCTTGCCTCCAGGGGTTCGTGCGTAGCGTCGCGCCATCACCGAGGTCTCAGTCGAATCTGCTCCACGTGCCAGACATGGTCGGTGGCCACCCCGCCGACGATGACGACCTTCTTACGCGGCATCGACGAGGTCTGGTCTGATGCCGGCGCCGGGACGGGTAGGTGCGAGGCTGACAGAGGACCGGGGGAAGGAACTGACGAGAAGCTGCGCCACCTTGTAGAAGACCTCGGGCTCGACAGTTCCGCGGAGGTGCCGGTCACTGGGACGCTCTGGGGCGCTCGCCCCGAGGGCGGCGTGGAGGTCATCCCACTTCTCACGCAGGACGTCACGGCGTCTTCCGATCGTTGGGTTCCGGAGCTTGCGGCGTACTCCAGCTGGTATCTCGGCGCGCTCGTACTCGGCGAGGTAGATGCCGAGTCCAGGGCGGTGTCCGCCACGAGCTGATCGGTCGCGTCGAGCAGCATCCGGACGCACTCGGCAACGATCTCGACTGCAGCGGCGGCTGGGTTGCTCGCACCAAGCGCATGCCGCCGGACAGCCGGCAGTCCGAGGAGCGCAGCCGCCCGTGGTGTCGTCATCAACCTGGCGGGCGTCAGGCCCTCACGTTGCCTGATGCGCTCGAAAATCCACGCGAGTTGCGATGGATCCGGCATGCCAGGAGACAACTGGTCGGACATCCGCACCTCGGTGAAGTAACGGTCGGAGCCTTCAGTATGCGCCACCAACGCCCACCGAGGTCGGGCTCTCAGCGCGTCGCGCCGCAATCATCGTAGGGCTGAGAGCCAGCGGGCGGCTTGTTTGGCTTGGGTTAGGCGGCGTTCGTAGGTGGCTCCTACGGCTAGGAGGATGGTGCCGGCGGTGCCTAGGGTGATCCAGCGGGGGATCAGGGGGGCGACCTCGAGGAACTGCCAGATGCCGATCTTGGCGAGGACGAGGGCGCCGATCACGAAGGGGGCCTGTAGGCCGAGTTGGGCGCCGAGGACGATCACCACCAGGGCGGCGGCTACTACCAGCGTGACGCGGATCCAGTTGTCGTTGCTGTCGGCAATCAGTGCGGAGGGGACCAGGCCGATCAGGAGGCCGGGGCCGAGGTAGACCCAGCTCGGCTGGTCGCGCCAGGCCAGGACGCCGATCGCGAGCATGACGATCGCCGGCGGGACGGTGAACCACTCGATCGTCGTCGCGCCGGCCGCCAGCACGAAGGCGGTGTTCGCGACGATCAGCAGCAGCCCGGCCACCAGCAGCGCGACGCGGCGGGCCGGATTCATGCCATAGGCAACCAGCGGCGCGGCGGCGATGGTGAGGACGACGCCGGTGCCGGCGTCCGCGGACACCATCGCCGCGATGATCTCGGCGACCAGTACGGCGCTCGCCGACGAGCACATCAACACGCGCTCCAGCGGCCGGCCGACGTACCGGCAGGCGAGGCCGATGCCGCACGCCCCGACCACGGCGACGCTGACCGCGCCCGCCCACAGGCTGATGAACTCGTCGCAGGGTGAACAGCACGATCGCGAACTGTGCGCCAGGCTGCGCGACTCCGGCGGCCGGGACCGCGTCGACGACCTTGCGCACCGCGGCGAGGACGGCCAGTACGGCGACGATGGCGGCGATGAACCCGAGTTGCCGTACGTCGCCCGCCACAGGCAGAACAGAAGATTGACCAAGGCAACCGTGATGGTCGCGACGTGCAGGACCAACGAGACCATTCCGGTACGGCGGTTCCGCAGGATGACCGTGATCGCGAGCGCCGTGGCGAGACCCGTGGTCAGCCAGCGACCCGGACCGGGGAGCTGCGGAAGGCAGGTGGCGACCACGAAGCCCGCGGCCGCCGCGCAGACGGCCTCACCGAGTCCCGGCGTGACGGATGAGGGGAGTGGTCGCTTCCGCAGGATCAGGATGCCGGTGACGGCGGCGACGCAGATGACGGCGGTGGTCGCGATTGCTTCCATCAAGGCCGAGTGGGTGACCGTCGTGCCGGTGAAGTCGCGGTAGTCGACGGAGTACTTGGTCAGCAGACCGGAGAACGTCCGCAGCATGCCGGTGACGAGGATGCCGCAGAACACGACGGCCGAGGTGATGGCGCCGGTACGACGGACGATCGGCGTGCCCTTGGCGGACAGGTAGAGAGTGGCAACGACCTGCGCGAGCAGAGCGCCGAGCAGCCAAGGCAAGCTGACCCGGTCGATCAGGATCAGTGGCAGCGGTACCTGGCCCGCGATCACGGTGGTGACACCGTATGTGACCACGCGAGGAGCCAGCCGGGTCATCAGGAGGTTGATCAGGGCAACAGTCCCGAAGACGATCGCACTGTAGGTGACGCCGTCGACAGCATCTTCGGAGATGAGCCCCAGCGCTCGGGCGCCGTACAGGTCGACGGTGAGCAGACCGCAGCCGAGGATGGCGAGGGCCTCGGCCGACGCGGCGAGAGAGCGTCCGGCTGGCGGGGATGGACCCGGCGAAGGCGAGGGCGGCGAGGGTGCCGATGATGCCGGCCTGGGCGGTGACGGGAAGGCTGTCCCAGTTGACTGCGAGGAAGGTGACGCCGGCTGCGAGGAGAAGGAGTACGCCGAGGCTGAGCAGCGTCGCCTGGGGACTCAGGCGGCGGCGCGGTGGTGCGGGACGCCGTACCGGTTCCGGCGGCGGCGGGAGCGGCTGGAAGCTGGCGGCAGGAAGGCGTACCGGCCGACGCACAGGCTGCGGACGCGACTCGGGCGCCGGCGCAGGTGCTGGGGTGGGTGAAGGTGCCGGAGCAGGCGGTGTGGGGACACCACGCGGGGGAGGTGGTGGGTAGACCGGTGCCGGTGGTGGGAAAGGAGGTGCCTGTGGCAACGGAGGCGGCTGCGCAGGTTGTGGGCCTGCTTGCACAGTCAGGTGTAGCAGTGTGTGACAGGCCGGGCACTGGAAGGGGGCGGTGACATGCGCGTTCATGGCATTCCTCCTGAGTCTCACCTCACTCTCCCGCCGCGGAACGCACGCCCGCGTGAGTACGTCTACTCAATTCGTGCCGTAGGCTGCTGCGGTCTGCCGGTCGTCCAGACCGGCGTGACGAACACGGGGAGCAACATGAACACTGGGCATGTCGAGCTCGCGAGGGCTCAGCAGGAACGTTGGCAGGCGGCGTACAAGCAGCAGCCGCATCTGCATGGGACCGAGCCGTCCGCCGCGGCGCGATGGGCCGCCGAGGCGTTCGGTGCCGCAGGCATCGATGATGTGCTCGAGCTCGGCGCCGGGCACGGCCGCGACGCGCTCTTCCTGGCGCAGCAGGGGTTCAGCGTGCACGCCACCGACTTCAGCGAGTCCGCGCTGGATCAGTTGCGGCTGGAAGCGCAGCGTGAAGGGCTCGACGACTGTGTCACCGCGGCGCTGCACGACGTGCGCGATCCGCTGCCGCCGGCCGATGCGACCGTCAACGCGGTCTTCGCGAACATCCTGCTCAACATGGCCTTCTCCCGCGCCGAACTGCGCTCGCTGGTCGGCGAGATCCACCGCGTCCTGCGCCCCGGCGGTCTCTTCGTGTACGCCGTGTGGTCGGTCGACGATCCGTGTTCCGGACAGTGGACGGAACTGGCGGACGGGTTGTCGGTGCACGACGGTTTCGCCGGCCGGTTCTTCGACGAGGCGCTGATCCGCGAACTGGCCGACCGCTGGCGGCTCGACGACACGACGCCGTACCAGGAAGGTTCGCACCGGCTGTGGCGGGTCGCGCTCGCGAAACCCAACCCTGCAAGCTGATTCAGCACTCTCCACCAGGAAGCTGAAGCCGGCTCTAGCAGTACCCGGTTCCGAACAGGTGAAGTTCACTCTAGCTGCGGCGCGGCAGATTGCGGTGTGGTCACCAAAGCGAAAAGTTGCATTGACGAACCCGACCGGTTCCGACAGGCTTCAGTCCGCGTCTCACCTTCGACCATCGGAGAAACAGCAATGCAGTGGTACATCGACGTCCTCAAGAAATACGCCGTGTTCGACGGGCGGGCCCGGCGCAAAGAGTACTGGATGTTCGTACTCTTCAACGTGATCATCTCGATCATCCTGGGCATCCTGGACCGGATCATCGGCACGGACTTCGGCGGTGGCAGCAGCAGCGGCTGGCTGTCCACGATCTACAGCCTCGCGGTCCTGCTGCCGTCCATCGGTGTTGCGATCCGGCGTATGCACGACACCAACCGCAGCGGCTGGTGGATCCTGATCAACCTGATCCCGTGTGTCGGTTTCATCTGGTTCATCGTGCTGGCCGCCCAGGAGGGCACAGCCGGTGACAACCAGTACGGCCCCGACCCGAAGGCCGCGGAGCGCTTCGGTCAGCCGGGTACGGGTCCTGCCGAGCCGGGCTACCCGACGGTCTGATCTGCCGCAGAAGCTCAACGCCCCGCGAACCCGGCGACATCCGCCGGTTCGCGGGGCGTTTCGCTGCCCTGTGGAAACCCTCGGAAATGTGGCCCTGTGGACAAGATGTGGCCCTGTGGATAGAGCTCAGCTGGCCTGGCTGACGCTCGACATGTTGAAGTCCGGGATCAGCAGCGGCGGCGTCGCGGTCCGGGAGAAGTCGTCACCCCACTCGCGGGAGAACGACGGCACCGTCGCACCGGCCGCGGTGAAGCGGGCCAGCAGGTCGACCGGGCTCTCGTTGAAGCGGAAGTTGTTCACCGCACCGGTCACCTCGCCGTTCTCGACCAGGTAGACGCCGTCCCGGGTGAGCCCGGTGAGCAGCAGGGTCTGCGGGTCGACCATCCGGATGTACCAGAGGCAGGTCAGTAACAGTCCGTTGTCGAGCCCGGCGACGAGGTCGTCGGTCGTCCCGGTCGCGCCGTCCACCGACAGCACGTAGTTGTCGATATCCGGCGTGGCGGTCGCGGCGCCGGTCAGGTCGGCCGTGTGCCGGCTCGTCATCAGTGCCTCGAGCTTGCCGCCACGGATCCAGTCCGTCGCGTTCAGCGTGAGCCCGTTGTCGAACACGCTGGACGAACCGCCGGACGACCGCGCCACCGCGAACGGAAACGTCTCCAGCCCGGGCAGCTGCGGATCCGACCGCAGGGTGACCGGCTGCGACGACAGCACCTCGCCGACGCGCGTCCCACCTGACGGTTTGGCGAATACGCTTCGCCCCTCGAACGCTTCCCGCCCGTCGAGACACCAGTAGAGGTACGTCGTGATGTCCGCAACCGCGGCTGGTGGCAGCACGGTGGCGTGCCGGCCGGCATCGACTGAAACGGAACGGCTCGCCCAGCCGAGCCGACGGGTCAGCTCGGCGTCGATCGCGTGCGCGTCGATGTCGGAGAAGTCGCGGGTGGCGGCGCCGACCCAGGCGGACTGGCTCAGGTCGCCCGACTTGCCGGTCGCGGTGACGAACCCGCGGGGGAGCGCCTGCCGCAACCGCAGTCCGGTGGACGAACCGACGTACAGGGTGACGACCTGGTGGTCGGCGAACCCGTAGAGCCAGCGGTTCTCGTGGCCGGCCCGCTTGAGCGTCTCGCCGAGTGCCGGCGCGAACTTCTCGTAGACGCTGACCGAGGTCTCCTCGGGCTCCGCGGCCCAGTCGGCGCCGGCGGCGCCGTCGATCAACGGACGCGCGTCCTCGGCCGGGCTCGAGGACCGCGCGGTCGCCACCGCGGCCGACACGATCTCGCGCAACGACGCGTCGGTCACCGAGGACCGGCCGACGACGCCGGCCGCCGTACCCTCGCCGGCTCCGACCGTCGCGATCACGGTCACGCTGGAGCCGCGCATCGCGCCGTTGGTGGTGAGGGTGTTGTTGGCCCAGCGCAGGTTGGTGCTGGACGTCTCGGCGACGATGACGACGCAGCCGTCGGCGCCCTCGGCCGCGGCCAGCGCGAGACTCTGCTCGACGGTGTCCTGCGGGGTGAGCTGAATGGCGGTCGTCACCGGCCGGCCTCCTGCGTGGTGTTGAGAATGCGGACGCTGCGGAACAGCGCGGACGGGCAGCCGTGGCTGACGGCGCCGGACTGCCCGGGCTGGGCCTTGCCGCAGTTGAGCGCGCCGCCGAGGACGTACGTCGCCGGGCCGCCGACGGCCTCCATCGAGCCCCAGAAGTCGATGGTGGTCGCCTGGTACGCGACGTCCCGGAGCTGACCGTCCAGCTTGCCGTCGGTGATCTTGTAGAACCGCTGGCCGGTGAACTGGAAGTTGTACCGCTGCATGTCGATCGACCAGGACTTGTCGCCGACGATGTAGATGCCGTTCTTCACCCGGGAGATCAGCTCCTCGGTGGACGGCCCGTCGGCGGCCGGTTGCAGCGACACGTTCGCCATCCGCTGGATCGGGATGTGACCGGACGAGTCGGCGTACGCGCAGCCGTTGGAGCGCGGCGTCCCCAGGAGGTCCTCGTTGACCTTGGCCATCCGGCGGTCGACCTGGTAGCCGACCAGGATGCCGTCCTTGACCAGGTCCCACTGCTGGCCGGCCACGCCCTCGTCGTCGTACCCGACGGTGGACAGGCCGTGCTCGGCGGTGCGGTCGCCGGTGACGTGCATGATCGGCGACCCGTACTTCAGCGTGCCGAGCTTGTCGGTGGTGGCGAAGCTGGTGCCGGCGTAGTTGGCCTCGTAGCCGAGGGCGCGGTCGAGCTCGGTGGCGTGGCCGATCGACTCGTGGATGGTGAGCCACAGGTTGGTCGGGTCGATCACGACGTCGTACGTGCCGGCCTCGACGGTCGGCGCGGCCATCTTCTCGGCCAGCCAGCCGGGGATGCCGGCCAGCTCCTCGTCCCAGTTCCAGCCGGTGCCGGTCAGGTACTCCCAGCCGCGCCCGGCCGGCGGCGCGCAGGTGCTCATCGAGTCGAACCGGCCGGTCTCGGCGTCGACCGCGAACGCGGTGATCCGCGGACCGATCCGGACCCGCTGCTGCGTGTACGACGTCCCCGCGGAGTTCGCGTAGAACTTGCACTCGTGGACCGAGGCGACGTGGACGCTCACGTGCGCGACGCCCTCGGCCTGCAGCAGCCGGTCGCTGTAGTCGGTCAGGAGTGCGACCTTCTCCGCCCGCGGCAGGCTGAACGGGTCGATCTCGTACGACGAGATCCAGCTGGCGTCGGAGTAGACGGGCTCGTCGGCGAGCTCGATCGTCTCGGCGTTGATCGGCCGGGACACCTGGGCCATGTTCACCGCCTGCTCGGCGACCTGGACGGCCTCGTCCTTGGTCAGCGCGACCCCGGCGGCGAAACCCCAGGTGCCGTCGTGGATGACCCGGACCGCGAGGCCGAGGTCCTCGTCGTCCCTGGCGTTCTCCAGCTGGCTGTCGCGCAGCGCGATGGACTCGGACCGGATCCGCTCCAGCCGGAACTCGGTGTAGGTCGCACCGAGGTCCTTGGCCCGCTGGAGGGCGGCCTCGGCAAGCTCATGACGGGGAAGGGCGAGGAAGCTCGCGTCGACTTGTGGCACGAGTTCGACCTTATACACGGAACCTGTCGATCACCTGCGGTGTACTCACAATGACAACAAACCGCCTCGCTACTCTCAGGCGCGGTGGTGGGTGTTGGACGGGAGGCGTGATCAGCCAGGCGGACGAGGCGGCGATCGTGGCTCGGGTGCGGGGTGGGGATTCTGCCGCGTACGGCGAGCTGGTGGTCCTGCACGCCCAGGTGGCGAAGCGTACGGCGGTCTTCCTCGGCGCCGGCCCGGACGCGGACGACGTGGTGCAGGAGTCGTTCGTGAAGGCCTACCGAGCCCTCGGGAGCTTCCGGACCGGCGCGGCCTTCCGGCCCTGGTTCCTGCGGATCGTGGCCAACGAGACCCGGAACGTCCTCCGGTCACGCAGTCGCCGGTCCCACCGTGAGGAGTTGGCTGCGCCGCTCGACGTCGTACTGGATCCTGCGGAGCACGCTGTGTCACTGGAGCGGCGGCGGGAGCTGCTCGAGGCCGTGCGGTCGTTGCCGGAGGCGTTCCGGCTGGTGGTGACCTGCCGCTACCTGTTGGACCTGGACGAGCAGGAGACAGCCGTAGTGCTCGGCTGGCCGCGCGGGACGGTCAAGTCCCGCCTGCACCGTGCACTGGGCCGTCTACGGGATTCGCTACCGGACAAGGAGGTGCAGCGATGAACTTGGACGAAGAGCTACGGGCTCTCGGGCGTTCTGCCGACGTACCTCCGGTTGACGAGGGTCTGACGGCCGCAGTGCTGACCCGGGTGGCTGACCTGCCCATAAGGCGCTCGCTGCGGGACCGGTGGCGGACGTTCCTGGCGCTGTTCCTGGTGCTGGTCGCGGGTGCGGTGGCGACACCTCCCGTGCGGGCAACGGTCGCGGAGTGGCTCAACATCGGCGGAGTGCAGGCACAGCCTGTCGGGAGCGGACCGACCAGTGCACCGACCGCACCACCCGCTGTGACCGGTCAACTGTCGTTGGAGGAGGCAGAGCGGGTGGCCGGGTTCAAGCCTGCTCTGCCGCGTGAGCTGGGTGCGCCGAAGGGTGTCGAGGCGACACCCGGGTTCGTGGCACTCGGGTGGGACGGCGTACGGCTGGAGCAGTTCCGGGCCGAGGTGTCACCGCTGTACGTCAAGAAGTACTACCGGACGCTGCAGCGCGTGCAGGAGGTCGAGGGCTACTGGTTCGACACTCCGCATGAGCTCGTGCTGGAGGACTCTGCCGGAGTCGAGCGCCGCGTACGGGTGGCAGGCCCGACGCTGGTGTGGGTCCGGGCCGGCGTGACCTTCCGGCTCGAAGGTGTCGCCGACAAGGCGCGAGCGGTGCAACTCGCGCAGGGAACCTCGTAGCCGTCAGCGGTGTACCTGGGGTGAGTCCTCGTTCTCAGGGAGAGCTGCCATGGTCCGCCGTACTCTTGCTCTGTTCGTCGTCCTGCTCGCCGTCGCCGCCCTCGGCGCCGCCCCCGCCCACGCCGGCGGTCCTACCAGCGTGCTCCTCAGCAGCCCGCCGAAGGTGATTGCCGTCGGCTACGAGGATCAGCAGTACGCCGCCCTCCAACGGCTGACGGACATGACGGGATCGCGCAGCGTGCCCCGTGACGGGAGCCATGACTCCGGCAGGTTCGTCCGCGCCACCTGGCTGATCCACGACATGTCGGTGTGGCGCATCGACATCATCTATCCGGACGCGCCCGGCGGGGCCTGGATCGCCACCAGAGCATCGATGGACGGCTCCTCGCTGCCGGAGAGTCCCGTCTGGCACCAGGCCACCGACTCGGCCACCCTGGTCAAGCTCCTCGGCTCCATGGGGCTGCTGAACACCGAACGCGACGGGGTGCCGTCGTGGGGCGGGCCGACGTCCTTCGGTCAGCAAACCGAAGAGCCGTCGGCGCAGGCGGCCGAACCGCCGGCGGAGTCCGCTGCGACTCAGACTGCCTCGACCAGTGCGTTCACGGGTTGGCGCTGGACGATCCCTGGCTTCCTGCTCGGGGCGGTGATCGCAGTGATCGCCGTCCGCCTGCTACCCAAGCGCCGCGACTGGCAACTCGTCGACGCCGAGTGAGGCATCAGACCTGAGCTGCCAGCTCGAACCCGGCGAACAGGCGCCCGCCGAATTGGTCGAGAATCCCGTCCACCTCCTCGACCAGCGCAGCGGTGTCCCGAACCCCGGCAAGCAAAGCCCGCGCATGGTCGGTCCCGTGCTGCTCGTCGTACCTGTTGAGCTCCCGCAGCAGTCCCTTGCCCGTGCCGCTCCACAGTCGCGACCCGGTGAGCAGTAGCCGGGCCGCGTCCTGCCAGAGCATCGAGGCAAGGGCTGTGCGTACGTCGTCGGTCGAAGCGTCAGCGAGGTCGTCCAGCAAACCGGTGATCCCGTATCGCAGCAGATTGAGTTCGTCGGTCGTCAACGCGGTAGGCCCCGCGGCGATCTCAGCCAGGCCTGCCTGTTGCAGCCGGACGCCGGAACCGTCCTTGTCCACCAGTACGACGGTCTCGCCGACCAGCCGCATCATGCTCGGCTGACGGCGTTGCTGATCCTTGTCGCAGAAGTGCCTGAACGACTTCTCGGTGTGCACGAACAGTTCGACCGGCCAACCGCCGTACTCGAGCGACCGTCGGATCGGCGCCGGCGGGCCACTCAGCAGCACGGTGATGTCCAGGTCGGAGGTAGGCCCCGCATCACCACGGACAACACTGCCGCCCAGCCACGCTGCCCGCGCGGCCGGGTACTGCTCTGCCACCAACTGCCGTGCGACCTCCGCCGCGTCTGTCACCATCACCCCAGTGTCCAGGCGACACCGCTGGGCTTCCACTGGGTTTCAGGCGCTCTGAGCCAGCCAGCGCAGAAGGTCGCGGTAGGCGGGTGCGGGCTGGATGTGCCCGCCGGCATACGGGATGACCTCGGCGTGCGGGATCCCCACTCCGAGGAGGTCGGCGTACTTGCGGGCACGGTCGTCGGCGGAACCGAACCAGATGCTGGTGGGGACACGTACGTCGGCCAGGTCGAATCCCCAGTCGGTCGCGAAGGCGATGTTGTCATCCACCCAGCCGTCGTGGCTCGTCACGAAGGTCGCGGTGAGCCGGGCCATTGCGTCCGGGTCGTCACGTGCGGGTGGCGCCGGCGGTCCGGGGGAGTGCGGGTCGGGCGGGAACTCGGGGCCGCCGGCTTCGGCCGCCGCCATGATCGTGCGGGCCACTTCCTCGAAGAGCGGGCGGATGTGTTCCTCACCGCGGGCGGCCAGCCAGGAGGTGCGGTTCCGCCGTGGATCCGCCTCATCCTCGCCGGGCTCCGGCCCGTCGACAATCGGTGGGGTGATGCCGGCGGACACGGCGCACCGGGTCACGCGGTCGGCGAGTAGCGCGGCGCACGCCAGGGCGTGAGGTCCACCGCCGGAGCCGCCTGTTACCGCGAAGCGGTCCCAGCCGTGGGCGTCGGCGAGAGCCTGCACATCGGTGGCGACATCGGCGACTGTGCGACCCGGTTGCCTGGTCGAGCCGCCGTACCCGGGGCGGTCGGGGATGAGCAGGCGTAGGCCGGACTCCTCGATGGCGCGGACGGCGTCCGGACGCTTCCAACGGGTGCTCGGGGAGCCGCCGAGGGAGACCACCGGAGGGCCGATCGGGTCGCCGTAGCCGGAGTAGTGCAGGACTCGGTCGCCGATCCGCAGTTCATGGTCCACGAGGGGAGCGTAGTCACTACCTCGAACTCGCGTTGGTTGGTCGGCTACGTCCGGCCCTCTTTCTCCTGGGCCTCGAAGAGGGTCGGCTGGGTCTCGGCATCGAGTCCCCAGTCGGCCCGCATCACCGTGTAGCCGGCCTTCTCGGCCGCGGCGCACACCTTCACGTCGTCGTCGACCAGGACGGCGACCGGACGGTCCTCGGCCAGCCGCTGCAGCCGGCCGAGTTTCATCGTCACCGACGGGCGCCGGTCGGTGTTCCCGCGCATGTACATCTTCCCGTCCGGGAAGCCGTTGTCCTTCAGCCACTTCAGCGTGTCCCGCCGCAGCCGCTCGGGCCGGCCGGTCAGGTAGACGATCTCGTGATCGGCCGCCAGCGTGGTCGCGACCGCGAGCCCCTCGTCCAGGACGGCGTCCTCCTTGGCGTGGGCGAAGAACGAGTCCCAGTCCTTCGGCCGGCGCTCCAGGAAGTGGATCCGCTCACTGGTGTCGGACAGCGTCGCGTCGATGTCGAGTACGGCGTACGGGAGTCGATCGTCAGGCACGTCGTCCAGCTTCCCAGGTACGGCGGTCGACCGCGTACTCGACCTCGCCGAACTCGGTGCCCGGGAGCGGATCGTCGAAGTGCTCGTGGAAGACCCGGACGAACCGCAGTCCGGACCGGCGCATCACCGCGCGGGACCGGTGGTTGACCGCCATCGTGTCCGCGACGACCGTCTCCATGCCGAGCTCGCCGAACGCCTTGTCGATCAGCGCCTTCGTGCCCTCGGTCGCGTACCCCTTGCCCCAGGCGTTCCGATGCAGCCGGTAACCGACGTCCACGATCGCCGGCGCGGCCGTCGGCTGCAGGCCGAACCACCCGATGAACGCACCGTCCGACTTCTGCTCAGCAGCGAACGTGCCCAGGCCCGGATGCTCGTCGTACACCGTCAGGATCCCCGGCAGTACGACGCTCTCGACCTCTTCCCGCGGCGTCGGCTGCCCGGTCAGGAACCGCATCACCTCGAGATCGGAATCCAGCTCCACGAGTAGTCCGAGGTCCGCGGCCGTGAACCGGCGTAACCGCAAGCGCTGCGTCTCCACCCTCCGACCCTCTCATCCGGCTGTCCGGAGTGTGGGCGGTGTGGGGGTTGGGGTGTGTTGGGTTGGGCGGTTGTCGGTGGCGCAGGTTAGCGTTCTCACCGCGATGGAAGAGTCGATCACGTTTCTGCACAGTTCGGACTGGCAGCTGGGGATGATGCGCCGGTTCCTGGGGCCGGACGGTCAGGCCCGGTGGGGTCAGGGCCGGCTGGATGCTGTCGCGCGGATCGGCGCCGTCGCCACCAGCACCGGAGCGGCCTTCGTGGTCGTCACCGGCGACGTGTTCGAGCACAACCAGGTCGAGCGGCAGACCATCTTGCGTGCTTGTGAAGCGCTCAAGCGGATCCCGGTCCCGGTCGTGCTGCTGCCCGGCAACCACGACGCCCTCGAGCCCGGTTCGCTGTGGACATCGGCCCAGTGGCAGGCACACGCGCCCGAGCACGTGACCGTCCTGACCGACTCCCAGCCGCTGGAGATCCTGCCGGGTGTCGAGATCGTCGGCGCACCATGGCGTTCGCGCCGCCCCTTGTCGGACCCGGCGGCTCCTGGGTACGCCGACCTGGCGCCGGCGACCGGTGCGACGCGGATCCTGCTCGCGCACGGTCAACTGACCAGTCTCAGCGGCGGCATGTCCGACGTACCGACCATCGATCAGGCCGCCCTCGAAGCTGCGGTCGCCGACGGACGGCTGCAGTACGTCGGACTCGGCGACCGGCACTCGACCACGCGGGTAACCGATCGGATCTGGTTCTCCGGGACGCAGGAGGTCACCTCGCCCGAGGAGGACGATCCGGGCAACGTGCTCAAGGTGACCGTCGGCGGCGGTGAGATCGAGGTCGAGCCGGTCCGGGTCGGCGCCTGGCACATGGTCGACCATCGCGCCGAACTGTTCGACGAGGAGTCGCTGCGAGCGCTGGAGGACTGGTTCGCGGAGTTGCCGGAGAAGGAGCGGACCTATGTCCGGCTCGCAGGCGACGGTTCGCTGCCGCTCCCGTTGCTCAGCCGGCTCGACGCGATGATCGATGCGCAGGGCGAGGTGTTCGCGAGTGTCGAGCGGTGGGCGAAGTTCTGGACCGTGCGACCGGCGCCCGACGCGGCCGACCTGGACGCGTTGCAGTTGAGCGGACCGGCCCGGGCGGCGATGGAGGAGTTGCGGCAGGCGCTGGCTGCGGGTGACGAGGGTGCCGGGGCGGCGCTGTCGCTCATGCACAGGCTGGCCCGGGACGCGGGATGAGGTTGCACAGATTGACGCTGCGGGACTTCCGCGGCGTCAGGGACCGTACCGTCCGGCTGCAGGCCCTCGGCACCACCGTGGTCGTCGGCGACAACGAGGTCGGCAAGTCCAGTCTGGTCGAGGCATTCGGCCTGATCTTCGACCTGCCGGACGACTCGAAGTCGACCCGGATCCGCGACATCCAGCCGGTCGGCCAGGACGTCGGTCCCGAGGTGACGGTCGAGCTCACCCTCGGCGGCCGCGAGCTGACCTACACCAAGCGCTGGCTGAAGAACCGCTCGACCGAGCTGACCGTCGTCGCCCCCGACGGCCGGCGGACGTCGTGGACCGGTCGCGAGGCGCACAACGAGGCCGAGCGGCTCTTCCACCAACACGTCGACCCCGTTCTGTGGCAGACCCTGATGGTCAGCCAGGGCCAGTCGTTGGTGCTGCCCACACCCGCCGATGCCGAGCCGCTGATCACCGCGGTGACAGCGGAGTCGGGGACGCCGGTCGACGGGGCGTCGATGCCACTCGTCTCGGCGGTCGAGCACGAGTACCTCCGCTACTGGACCCGTGGTGGCCGAGCGACCGGTGATTTCGCCCGGTCCGAGAAGTCCGTGGCCGCTGCCGAGCTGACCGCGGCCCAGGCACTGAAGGCGATGGAGGAGGTCCAGCAGGACATCCGTCGCGCGGAGCGGCTGGCGCTCGACCTCGACGACGTCACGAGCCGGCTCGCCGATCACCTCACCTCGGTCGAGGACCTGCGCGAGCGTAAGAAGGCCACCGACGAGATCCTGCTCCGCCGCGACTCGGTCAGGTCCCGCGCCGAGACCGCCCGGGCCCGGTTGGAGAACCACACCCGGACCAGGGTCGAACGCGAGCGGCTGCTCGACGAGGTCGAACGGTTCACCAAGACCGACGCCGAGCTGACCGAACGCCGTACCGACGCCGAGACGGTCGCCAAGACCGCTGCCGACACGGTGCATGCGGCCGAGGCGGCACTGGCCGAGGTGGTCGAGCTCAAGGACGCTCGTCGTACCGAGGTCCAGGACGCCGAGCGCCGGGTCTCGGAGTTGATGGACCGCGCCGAGCTGGACCGGCTGCTCGGACAGCAGGCCGAGCTGGTCGACGTACGGGCCCGGATCGCGGCCGCGGGGACGATCCTGGACCGGATCAAGGTCGACGACGCGATGGTCGCCGCCTTGGAGGACGCGCACGCCGCGGTCGTCGAGGCCCGCGCCGCGCTGGCAGCCGGCGTTCCGGAAGTGGTGGTACGACGCCTTGGCGCCGAGCCGGTCGAGTTGTCCGGGACGGGGCTGGACTGCCCTGGTGGCGCTGTGCCAGCGGAGTTGGGCTTCGACGAAGCGACTGAACTGCTCGTCTCCGGTGAGCTGGTGGTCGGCGTACCCGGACAGGTCGAGGTGACGGTCCGGGCCGGTGGGGAAGCTGCGACGCTGCGGTCGCGGGTGGACGACGCGGTACGGCGTGAGAAGGACCTGCTGAAGAAGGCGGGCGTGAAGGACGTCGCTGCCGCGCGGGAGTTGTTGCGGAAGGCCGACACGGCGTCCGCGGAGTTGCACGAGGCCCGGCGGACCGAGCGGTCGCTGACGGCCGGTGGTGATCCGGGGGAGCGGATCGCGGTGCTGACCGCGCGGCTCGGACCGGACGAACCTGACGAGGACCAGCAGGTCGCGGTCGAGGGTGTGCCGGGTCAGATGTCGTTGTTCGAGGAGTTCGCGTCGCCGCACGACACGCTCTTCGACGACTTCGAGCTCCCGGTCAGCGAGCCTGATGACCTGACCGGCGCGCAGCGCGTGCTCGAGGAGGCGAGGGACGCCCTCGCCGAGGTCGAGCGGTTGCTGGGCGACGCGGAGTTCGCGGCGGCGCAGGCCCGGAAGGCGGCGGACGAGGATCGGTCGGAGGCTCAGAACGCCCGGGCGCGGTCGGAGATCGCGGCGGAGCGCCTGGCTGCTGCCGTTGACGCGTTGGAGACGGCTCGGGGCGCACTCGCCGACGAGGCCGTGGCGACGGCCGAGGCCGAGGCGACGGGTGACGTCGAGGCGGTGCTCGAGGAGCTGACCGCCGTACAGGAGCAGGCGGATGCTGCCGGGGCTGACCAGGTCGCCGGTGAGTTGGCGGACGCGTTGGCTGTGGCTGGGCGGTTGCAAGGCGAGCGGGACACCTTGCGCGACGCGTTGCGGACGACCGAGGGCCGATTGGAGCAGTCGGGCCGGGACGGGTTGGCGACGCGGCGCGATGTGGCCGAGCTGGAGCTGGCCGCCGTACGGTCGGAGCACGACAGCCTGCGGCGCCGGGCGGACGCGGCTCGGCGGGTGTTCGAGACGCTGAGCCGGCATCGGGCCGAGGCGCAGACGAAGTACTCCGAGCCGCTGCAGAGCCGGATCGAGTCGCTCGGGCGGAGTGTGTACGGACCGTCGTTCCGGGTCTGGCTGGACGACGACCTCGCCGTCTCCGAGCGCGAGCTGGATGGCACGCGATTGCCGGTGGAGGCGTTGTCGACGGGCGCCCAGGAGCAGCTGGCGATCATCACCCGGCTGGCGATCAGCCACCTGGTCAGCACCGGTGAGAGCAGCGTGCCGGTCATCTTCGACGACGCCCTCGGCTGGTCCGACAAGGCCCGCCTGCGGGACATGGGCGCCCTCCTCGGCCGGGCCGGCGACCATGGCCAGGTCATCATCCTGACCTGTATGCCGGACCGCTACGAGTACGTCCCGAAAGCCACCTTCATCAAGCTGGACGCGTGATCCGCTCCGGCGCGCTGTAGACGACGCAGCGGTCGCCGCGGGTGAAGCCGGCCACGGTGACGTTGAACCGCCGGGCCAGCTCGACCGCCAGACTCGACGGTGCGCCGACCGCCACGATCATGCCGATCCCGGCGGCGACTGCCTTCTGGATGATCTCGTAGCCGGCGCGGCCGCTGACCACCAGGACCAGGCCCTGGCGGCTGTGGTTGTTGAGAACGGTCCAGCCGACCACCTTGTCGACGGCGTTGTGGCGGCCGACGTCCTCCTTCACCACGACCTTCGTACCGTCCGCGGTGAACAGGCCGGCCGCGTGCAGCCCGCCGGTGCGGGTGAACATCGGCTGCCCTTCGCGGAGCAGGTCGGGCAGGCGTCGTACGACGTCAACCGGAACCTCGACCGGATCGACGGGGGCGTAGTCCCGTTCGGCCAACTCGTCGAGGCTCTGCTGGCCGCAGACACCGCACGCTGCCGACGTCACGCCGTACCGCTGCGATGGCTCCCGATCGGGTGGGCCGTCGAACGTCACGGTGACGGTGTTGAACTGCTGCTCAGGGGTCAGCGTCACATCGGTGCAATAGGCAACGGTCTTGATCGCCTCCGGTCGCACCGCGAATCCTTCGCCGAGGCAGAAGCCGGCCGCCAGCTCGAAGTCGGAGCCGGGCGTCCGCATCGTCACCACCAGCGGCTCGGGCGGGCGGCCGGGCCACTCCAGCCGGAGCTCGAGCGGCTCCTCGGTGACGACGACATCCTCACGCCGGGACATCCGCTCGCCATCCAGCACCTCGACCTTGAACCTGCTGGTCGGACCTTTGGTCATACGTCTACGGTAGCCAGTCGCGCCGCACGGCGAGCCACTCGAGGAACGTCCAGGCGTAGAACCGCTGGTGCTCCCGGAGCGCCGGCGTACATCCGACCGGCGGCGGGGCGTCGGACCTCGTCATCATGTACGCCGCCACCGCCGCGACGAAGCAGTCGAGATGCTCAGCCGGTACGTCGGCCGTCAGCGGGCTGCTCCGGATCGCGGCGGCTGTGTCAATACCTTGGTGCTGAGCGACCGGCAGCAGACCGACCCAGTCCATCCAGCGCGGACCGAGCGCGAGCCAGTTCCAGTCGAAGGTCCAGCAGGTGCCGTCCGGGTCGATCAGCATGTTGTCGGGTCGAAGATCGCTGTGCGTCGCCGACTCCCCGGCGAACGCTTCCGGTGCCAGCTCGATCAGGTCGGCCAGCTCCGCCAGAACCTTCGGCACCCACGGTTGGAGGCCGGTCGGCAGCGGCAGATCGCCCGCCAGGATCCGAGCGGGGGTTTGCAGCGGCGAGTCGTTCTCGTTGAGATCACTCAGAAAGCTGTCCAGTCCGTCGAGCGGACTCGGATCCATCACGTCGGCGATCTGCTCACAGGTCGCGGTCACCCGTGCGAAGTCCTCGGCCGTCCACGGCGCACCAGGCATCCGGCCCGGCACCCACTCGGACACAACAGCAAACCACTGACGGTCGCCATCGCTGGCGTGTGCGGAGCCGACGATCGCGGGGACCGGGATCGCCGACGGGAGCCGGGGGACCACCTCGGCCTCGCGTTGGTACGCGCGGTAGGAGTGGAGCGTGTCGTCGGAAGCCTTGATGAACACGCGGCGGCCGTCCGCCAGCCGCGCCGGTGCGGCGAACCCGCCGGTGAAGCCTGAGCTGACCGACGGCCCGGCCTCGACCTCGCTGCCGAGGGCAACGGCCAGCGACTCCCGCAACGTCACCGGCAGCGTGTTCCAGTCCGGGCGCAGTGAGGTTGCGGTGTAGTCGACATCGGGCGCTTGGCTCATACACCCAGACCCTAGAGTGCGCGGCGGCCGGTCGCCTGTGGTTTACGGTGCGCTTGTGAATGGAGTGGCGGCGCTGTACGTGCTCGACCTGGTCGGGATCTTCGTGTTCGGGATCACCGGCGCCCTGGTCGGTGTACGCAAGAAGCTCGACGTGTTCGGCGTCCTGGTGCTCGCGCTCGTCACCGGGCTCGGCGGCGGCTTCATCCGGGACGTGCTGATCGGCGCGATCCCGCCGGCCGCGCTGGAGGACTGGCGCTTCCTCGTCGTTCCGGTCGTGGCCGGGCTGATCACGTTCTTCCTGCATCCCGGGATCGGCCGGGTCGAGCGGCTGGTGAACATCTTCGACGCGGCCGGTCTCGCGCTGTTCTGCGTGACCGGCGCGCTGAAGGCGATCGAGTCCGGCCTGTCGCCGATCTCGGCCGCGCTCCTCGGCACCATCACCGGTATCGGCGGCGGCGTGATCCGCGACATCCTCAGCGGCCGCGTCCCCGTCGTCCTGCGCTCCGAGCTCTACGCCACCCCGGCGCTCCTCGGCGCCGGCGTCGTGGTCACCGCGGCGGCCCTCGGGTACGACGCTGTGTGGGTGGCGTTCGCGGGCGCGTTCCTCTGCTTCACCATCCGCCTGCTGGCCATCCGGCGCGGCTGGAACGCGCCGCTACCCCGCACTCCGTGACGGCGCGGCCCAGCCGTTGACGACGGCAACCAATTCCAGATAGCGGTGCCAGCGCGGGCCGGCCTCGGTCCGGCGGAGCTCGATCAGCCGGTCCCGCAGTTCCGGGTCGTGCCGGAGCGGGGCGTCGGCGGCGAGGGTGCGGTACCCGGCGGCCAGCCGTCGTACCGCGGCCCGGAAGGTGTCGTCCTGGACCAGCGACGCCAGCTCCAGCCAGGCTTCGACCTGAGGAGGCTCGGCGTCGTCCGGGAGCACCGGCGTGAGGTTCTGCCGGATCGCGGCGAAGGCGGGGTCGTCGCCGACGGTCGAGGTCAGGAAGTCCGCGATCAAAGTACGGCGTTCCTGCGCGGACCGGGCGGTCAGTTCGTGCATGCGTTCAAGCTCCTCTGGGGTCGAGTGACGATGAGCGACCACCGAGAGCACCGCGTGCTGCAGCCGCAGGGTCCGGATCTGTACGGCGACGGCGTCGGCGTGCGCAGTGAGTACGTCGGCGAGCGTCCGCTCCCGTTCGAGCACTGCGCGTACGGTCGCCAGCTCGATGCCGAGGCCCCGCAGCGTCCGGATCAGCTCCAGCCGGGCGATCGCGTCGGCGTCGTACCGGCGGTGACCGGCGGCAGTACGACGTGACTCGAGCAGCCCGAGGTCCGAGTAGTACCGCACCGTCTTGACGGTCACCCCGGCGAGCCGTGCCACCTCACCGATCGAGTGGTCCATGCCCACACCCTCACATCTCCCGTCGGAGGAGCTGCAAGGCTAGTTGTGGGCGAATCTTGTTTTGGGGCGGGCGAAGGTGGTGGAGACGGCGGCGATGAGGGCGCAGGCGATGCCGAAGGCGACCGGGACCCAGTAGGCGTCGGACGGGCCCCACAGGTCGACCGCGTGGCCGGCGGCGGCGTTGCCGGGCGCCACCCCGAGGAGGATGCCGGTGACGGTCCAGGTGATCGCCTCGGTGAGGCGCTGCGGCGGCACCCACTCCTCCACGCACGCGGTGACCGCGACCATGGTTGGCGCGATGGTCATGCCGCAGCAGAACAGGACGATGCCGAGCGCAAGCACGCTGTCGACCCAGGGGAGCGGGGCAAGTGTCAGCGCCAGCAGGATCGTCCCGATCAACAGGCGTCGCTCGACGGGCGCCCGCCAATGCACCGAGCCGTACCAGAGGCCGGCCAGCAGGCTGCCGAACGCCCACACGGCCAGTACGACGCCGGACATGCCGGCCTGGCCCTTCTCGGTCGTGAACGCGACCGTGATGACCTCAGCACCGCCGAGCGTGGCGCCCAGGCCCAGACCGACCAGGCTGAGGAGCAGGATCGAGACCCAGGGGAGTGGTGCCTGCTCGGCCCCGTCCGACTTGCCGCGGCCGGGTGGGTCGGACGCACGCAGCAGTGCGAGCCAGATGCCACCGGCCAGTCCCAGTACGCCGGCTGCGGTCAGCGCGGCGTACGGGCTGACCTGAGTGGCGAGCAGGGTGACCAGCACCGGGCCGACGATGAATACGACCTCGTCACCGACCGCCTCCAGGGCGAACGCGGTCTGCAACGCCCGGCCGCGGCCGAGCAGGTGCGTCCAGCGGGCGCGGACGAACGAGCCCACCTGCGGACGGGTGCCACCGGCAACGAACGACAACAGGTAGAGCACCCACGTGGCCGAGTCGGCACGGACGGCGACCAGCAGCGCCGCGAGCGCGATCGTGCAGAGCACCGAGCCGATGATCAGCAGCGTGCGCTGCCCGAACCGGTCGACCAGGCGGCCCTGGATCGGACCGGTCAGCGCGCCCGCGACGACGGCCACACCGGAGACCGCACCGGCCAGACCGTAGGAGCCGCTCTCCTGCGCGATCAGGATGACGATGCCCAGCCCGATCATCGAGATCGGCATACGCCCGAGGATCCCGGCGGTGAAGAACGCACTGGCACCGGGACGGCGCATGAGATGGACATAGGGCTTGAGCATGAGGGACCGGGAACACCCTAACCGCTGGGATCCTGGCGAACCGCCACGCCATCACTTCCGCGGTCGCACGCTCCGGCTCCGGCTCACGCGGACTGCGCCGGGGCGATTGTGATGGCCTGGCGGTCCGCGCTCTGGCCTCAACTGAGAAACTTGGAGCATGCCTGTGGATGCTTCGCCGTACGACGCCGTGCTGTTGCTGTCCTTCGGAGGGCCCGAGCAGCCGGACGACGTGTTGCCGTTCCTGCAGAACGTGACCCGGGGCCGGGGGATCCCGGACGAGCGGCTGAAGGAGGTCGGCGATCACTACTACGCGTTTGGCGGGAAGAGCCCGATCAACGACCAGAACCGCGCGCTGCTCCAGGCCATGCGGGAGTCGTTCGACGAGATCGGGCTGGACCTGCCGATCTACTGGGGCAACCGGAACTGGGCGCCGTACCTGACCGACACCATGCGGCAGATGGCCGACGACGGCATCCGCCGGGCCGTGGTGATCGTGACCTCCGCCTACCCGTCGTACTCGGGCTGCCGGCAGTACCGGCAGAACCTCGAGGACGCCGCCCCGCAGGTCCCGAACGCGCCCCGAATCGACAAGCTCCGGCACTACGCGAACCACCCGGGCTTCGTCGGTTCGTTCGTCGAGGCGACCGCGAAGGCGCTCAGCGAGCTGCCCGAGGGCTCGGCGATCGCCTATGTGACGCACTCCATCCCGAACGCGATGAACGCCACCAGCGGACCGGACGGCAACGGGTACGTCGACTGGCACCTGGACGTGGCGGCGGAGATCGACGCCGCGATCGAGCGCCGGACAGGGCAGGCCCGCCGGACCGACCTGGTCTACTGCTCGCGCTCGGGTCCGCCGCAAGTGCCTTGGCTCGAGCCGGACGTGAATGACCACCTGGAAGCCCTGGCGGCGGACGGTGTCCCGGGGGTGGCCGTCGTACCCATCGGGTTCGTCAGTGACCATATGGAGGTCATCTACGACCTCGACACCGAGGCCGCCCAGACCGCCGAGAAGCTCGGGCTGCCGATGGCCCGGGCCGCGACCCCCGGCACCGACCCCCGGTTCGTCAGCATGGTGCGCGACCTGGTCGTCGAGCGGGCCGCGGCCGAGCGCGGCGAGGAGCCGGCCCGCCCGTGCGTCGGCAAGCTCGGCCCGGCCTGGGACGACTGCCGCCACGACTGCTGCCCACCCCTGCGTCGCCCGACCCAACCAGT
This sequence comes from uncultured Actinomycetota bacterium, assembly GCA_963748245.1. GTDB lineage: Bacteria > Actinomycetota > Actinomycetes > Propionibacteriales > Kribbellaceae > Kribbella. The sequence continues at coordinate 25,611 of CAVVIA010000003.1, forward strand.
GAAGGAATCTGCATGAGCTCCGAAGCGCCCCAGGACCTGCTGAAGCTGGCCGTGGAGGTGGCGGAGGAGGCAGCGCGGCTGATCGTCGAACGCCGCCGCGGCACGATCACGGTCGCCGACACCAAGAGCACCGTCACCGACGTGGTCACCGCGGTCGACCGGGAGTCGGAGGAGCTGATCCGGGCCCGGATCCTGCAGGCCCGCCCGGACGACTCGTTCCTCGGCGAGGAGGGTGACGACGTGATCGGCACCAGCGGCGTCCGCTGGGTGGTCGACCCGATCGACGGCACGGTGAACTATCTGTACGACATCCCGACGTACGCCGTCTCGATCGCGGTCGAGTACGACGGGGAGACCGTGGCCGGTGTGGTCGTGGACGCGCCGAAGGGCGAGGTGTTCACCGCGACCAGGGGCGGCGGCGCGTTCCTGGACGGCACGCCGATCCGGGTGTCGGGGTGCACCGAGCTGAGCAAGGCCCTGGTCGGGACCGGGTTCGGGTACGACCCGGCCCGGCGGGAGGTCCAGGCCGCGGTGATCCGGCAGTTGATCGCCGAGGTGCGCGACATCCGGCGGATCGGGGTCGGGGCGATCGACCTCTGCTACGTCGCCTGCGGCCGGCTGGACGCGGTCTACGAACGCGGACTGAATCCGTGGGACTACGGAGCGGGTGCGCTGATCGCGGCCGAGGCCGGTGCGGCCGTCGGCGGGCTGAACGGCGCCGCCGTGTCTCCGGAAATGTCGATCGCGGCCAGCCCGGCGCTGTTCGGGCCGTTCCACGACCTGCTCGTCGCCGCTGACCCGTTGCGCGCGTAGATGTCGCTGGATGCTCGTTAGTGCGCAGGATCGCGCACTCATGAGCATTCTGGTGTTCGGTCCTGACATTTGTTGCGACACGCGGGTCGGTAGGTGGACCCTGACGCGCGCGTAGGGCCCTTCATAGGGCACAATCCCGTCCTCGGGAACGGTTGTTGCCGGTCCCGGCCTGGCTGTCAAGGGTTTCGGGGGACGAAAGATTCCACGGCGGAATTTCTCGGCCGCTCTACCCGTTCAAGGGCTCAGCAGGCAACACCACGGGTACGAAGAGGGCAGGGAACACCATGGCGACTGATTACGACGCCCCGCGCAAGACGGACGAAGACGCTTCTGAAGAGTCGATCGAGGAACTGAAGACTCGCCGTCACGACAAGAACTCCGGCAAGGTCGACGAGGACGAGGCCGAGGCCGCGGAGAGCTTCGAGCTGCCCGGTGCCGACCTGAGCCACGAGGAGCTGGCGGTGCGGGTCCTCCCACGCCAGGCCGACGAGTTCACCTGTTCGAGCTGCTTCCTGGTTCACCACCGCAGCCAGCTCGCCGACACGAAGAACGGGCAGCTGATCTGCCGCGATTGCGCAGCCTGACACCAGCGCCCTACTTCGGTAACAACCACAGCGGGACCGTCCCCAGACCTCTGGGGACGGTCCCGCTGTTGTGCTCTGAGAGCCGCTGAGACCTCAGCCGTCGTCCTTCGTGACGCTCTTGACCAGGGCGCCCTTGACGGCGTCCTGCTCGTAGCCGGGCGGTGCGTAGCCGGTCGACTTCAGCCAGTACGCCGCCGCCCGCCGCTCGGCGAACAGCTTCGCCGCGGCCGCCGCCGCCCCACTCGCGACCGCCCAGGTCACCACCTCGGCGTAGGTGCCTTGACCGGCCTTCGGCGGCTTCCCGCCCGAGCCGACCTTCCAGGCCGTGCTGACCGCCTTGTTCGCGACCAGACCCACGGCCAGCGTGAACGCGGCCAACACCAGCTTCCAGCCGATCTTCGCTCCCACCACAACAGCCTCCTTACGGCAGTCCCCGACACTCAGGATCTTGCCACGCTGTTCCCCTCCAAGGCTGCTGCCAACCGATCCGGGTGCCGCGTGGCGATCACCCAGTACGGCGCCGGGTCGCGCGGATCGGTGATCTCGACCCGGACCGCGCCCCGTACGTAGCTGCGCAGCAGCAGGTACGCCTTCGGGTCACAGTCCCGCCCGAACGCGTACCGCGCGTCGTCCCCGGTCAGCGGCTCGACCGTGCCCAGGTGCGCCCGTTCGATCACGGCCCGCCCGGCCCGGAGCCGCTCACCGTCCACCTCGACCACGGCGGCGCCGTACTGGAGGTAGAAGAGGACCAGCACGAGCAGGGCGATGCCGCCGACGAGCACGCCGGCGAAGACCCCGACCGGTACGACGGTGATGACGAAGAGCGTGACGACCAGGGCGGCGGCGACGATCCACCAGGAGACAGGCACGCTCAGGCGCTCGCGATAGGTACCCACAGGACGAGCCTGGCATGTGGCCGGATCGGGCGCGTCGGTAGGGTCCTCCCGTGACCGAGGTTCTGATCCAGCGACTCGACCCCGAACTCCCCGTCCCGTCGTATGCGCATCCCGGCGACGCCGGCGCGGACCTGGTGGCGGTGAGCGACCTCACCCTCAAACCCGGCGAACGCGGCCTGGTCGGCACCGGCATCGCGATCGCACTCCCGGACGGGTACGCCGCCTTCGTGCACCCGCGGTCCGGACTGGCCGCCAAACACGGCGTCACCCTCGTCAACGCTCCGGGCACCGTGGACGCGGGCTACCGCGGCGAGATCAAGGTCTGCCTGATCAATCTGGACCAGCACGCCGCGATCACGCTGCGGCGCGGCGACCGGATCGCGCAGCTGGTGATCCAGCGGGTGGAGAAGGCCCGGTTCGTCGAGGTGACCACGTTGCCGGGGTCGGCCCGCGGCGACGGGGGGCACGGCTCGACCGGCGGTTTCGGTGGTGTGACACGCTGATCAGGTGCGCCCGTTGACCTGACGGATGCGCGAGACTACGGCGGCTGTACGTCAAAGAATCAGGCTGGACCAAATTTGAGAAGCAGAGGGCAAGCGCAGTGATCTTCCGCCGCAAGGCCAAGAACGAAGACCTCGAGAACGAGCAGTCGCTCGAGGAGGCCGGCCCGCCGGAACCGCGTGCCGAGGGCCCGTTCGACTCCACCGAGGTCGACGCCGACGTCCTGGAGGCGGAGGACCGGATCAACCTGGGTGCGCTGGTGATCACCGGCCAGCCGGGGATGGAGCTGCGGCTGCAGGTCGACGAGCAGTCCGGCCAGGTGCAGGCGATCCTGCTGGTACTGGAGGACTCCGCCCTCGAGCTGCGTGCGTTCGCGGCCCCGAAGAAGACCGGTATCTGGTCCGAGGTACGGCGTGAGATCGCCGCCGAGGCGAGCCGGATGGGCGGCACCGCGACCGAGACCGAGGGGCCGTTCGGCACCGAACTGGTGCTTGTCGTACCGGTCGAGGACCCGGACGGCCAGATCTTCAGCCAGACCTCGCGGGTGATCGGTGTCGACGGCCCGCGCTGGCTGCTCCGGGCTACCGTGCTCGGCCGGGCCGCGGTCGAGCCGGATGCGGCGCCGCCGATGGAGGAGACGCTGCGCAACACCATCGTGGTCCGCGGGAACGAGCCGATGGCGGTGCGTGAATCGCTGCCGCTGCAGCTGCCGCCGGGCGCTCAACCGGCTGCTGAACCCGAGGCGTGACGGACTACACTCGAATCATGGGTAGCGACAAACCCGCGGGGCTGTGGCGGCGTGCTTTCCGCGGGCTGGCCGGCGACCGGGATCAGCAGGACGCCGAGGTTCTCCGGGACTTCGCGCAGGACTGCGGTGCCCGGTCGATCACCGGCTGCCACGACCGCGAGATGGTCACGTTGTTCGGCACGCTGCGCACCATTACGTTCAGCCCTCGCGGCGGCGTACCGGCCTTGGAGGGCGAGTTGTACGACGGCACCGGGACGGTCAAGCTGATCTGGCTCGGCCGGCGCAAGATCGCCGGGATCCACCCCGGCTCCGAGCTGATCGCCTCGGGGCGGATCGGTGTGGTCGACGGCGACCGGGTGATGTTCAACCCGCGCTACGAGCTTCGTCCGCAGGCAGCGCATGGCTGAGCCGACGTCGCGCCGCGACCAGGTCGGGGACGACGAGCAGGCCGAGTCCGGCGTGCGCCGGCATCTGGACGAACATCTCGACGAGCAACTCGTCGAGATGCTGCGTCCGGAGGTCGAGGCGGCCGAGTCCGTGCTGACCGGCGACGACGGCAAGGACGACGAGAAGACGGCCGAGCCGGCGAAGCCGCAGACGACGGACAAGGACTTCTTCCATGCCCTCGGCGGCTGGGGTGCGCTGCTCGACATCGGTCTGCCCTGGATCGCGTTCCTGATCGTCTACGCCGCCAGTGACCACGATCTGACGCTCGCGCTGATCGTCGCGGTCGCGTGCGGTGCGGCGGTCGCCGTACTGCGGGTGATCCGCAAGCAGCCGCTGCGCAACGTGGCCGGCGGCTTCGTCGGCGTCCTCATCTCCGCCTGGGTCGCGAACCGCACCGGCAACGCCGAGGACGTCTACCTGCCCGGCCTGCTGATGAACCTCGGGTACGGCGCTCTCTACCTGATCACCGTGCTGATCCGCTGGCCGCTGTTCGGCGTCCTGTACGGCGTGATCACCCAGACCGGCACGGCCTGGCGCAAGGACCCGGCGATGCTCAAGGGGTTCTCCCGGGCGACGATGGTGTTCGTCGGCCTGTTCGCGATCCGGCTGATCGTCCAGGTCCCGCTCTATCTCACCGAGAGCCTGAACGCGCTCGGCATCGCGAAGGTGGGGCTGGGCCTTCCGTTCTACGCGCTGGCGTTGTGGCTCGCGTACGCCGTACTGCGTGGATCGCTGCCGCCGGACAAGTGGGACGAGGCCCGCGACCACGTCACCCAGCTGCTCCGCGGGAACAGGAAGTAAAGAAGCCCGGGCCACACGGCCCGGGCTTTCTCTTTGCCTACTCCGACTTGCGGTGATGCGGCGAGAGCATGTCCTCGAGCTGTTCCTCGGTCTCGTCGGCGGCGACGAAGAGGAGCTCGTCGTTCAGCTCCAGGGTGCCTTCCGGGTCCGGCCGCAGGACGCGGCCCTCGCGCAGGATGACGACCAGGGCGGTGTCGAGCGGCCAGTCGATGTCGCCGACCCGGAGGCCGATCATCGGGGAGTCCTCGGGCAGGGTCAGCTCGACCAGGTTCGCGTCGCCCTGGCGGAAGGTGAACAGCCGGACCAGGTCGCCGACCGAGACGGCCTCCTCGACCAGCGCGGACATGATCCGCGGGGTGGACACCGAGACGTCCACACCCCAGGCCTCGTTGAACATCCACTCGTTCCGCGGGTGGTTGACCCGGGCAACGGTCCGGGGCACGCCGAACTCGGTCTTGGCCAGCAGCGAGACGACCAGGTTGACCTTGTCGTCGCCGGTGCTGGCGATCGCCACCTGGCAGCGCTGCAGGGCAGCCTCCTCGAGCGAGGACAGCTCGCAGGCGTCGGCCAGCAGCCACTCGGCCCGCGGCACCGACTCGGCCTTGATCGCCCGCGGGTCCTTGTCGATCAGCAGGACCTCGTGGCCGTTCTCCAGCAGCTCGGCGGCGATCGAACGGCCGACGTTGCCGGCGCCGGCGATGGCTACCCGCATCACAGCTCCTCAGGCTTGGTGCCGAGTTGGGACTCGACCGCGGCGGCGTCCCGTTCGAGCATCACGACGTGGACCAGGTCACCCTCCTGGATGACCGTGTCGGCCTTGGGTAGCAGGCCCTCGCCCAGCCGGGTCAGGAACGCGACCCGGGCACCGGTGGCCTTCTCGATGTCGAACGCGGCCCGCCCGACCCAGCCGGAGTGCACGTGCACCTCGGCCAGCCGGACCGTCGCGGACGGGTCGCGCCACTCCGGCTCGGAGCCCTCCGGCAGCAGCCGGCGCATCATCTGGTCGACGGTCCAGCGCACAGTGCCGACGGTCGGGATGCCGAGCCGCTGGTACACCTCGGCGCGGCCCGGGTCGTAGATGCGGGCCACCACGTTGTTGATACCGAACGTCTCGCGGGCCACCCGGGCGGCGAGGATGTTGGAGTTGTCGCCGTTGGAGACCGCGGCGAACGCCTCGGCCTGCTCGATCCCGGCCTCGGTCAGGATCTCCCGGTCGAAACCCATGCCGGTGATCGTCCGGCCGGTGAAGTTCGGGCTCAGCCGGCGGAACGAATCGGCGGACTGGTCGATGATCGCGACCGTGTGGCCCCGCTTCTCCAGGGTCCGCGCGAGCGTCGACCCGACGCGGCCGCAGCCCATGATGACGACGTGCACTCGGTGATCACTCCTTGCCCCGGGCGGGGCCACTGGCATCGGTTCGGCAGGGATAGACGCTACACCGATCGAGGGCTCCCGCTGACATCACCGGACCGGCATTCCCTCTAACATCACCGGTGTGACCCCCGCACTCGGCGATATCGGCAAAAGGCTGCTGCTCGGCCGCAAACTGCGCAGCACCCAGCTCGGTGAGACATTGCTGCCCAAGCGCATCGCGCTGCCGGTCTTCGCCAGCGACGCCCTGTCGTCGGTCGCCTACGCCCCCGACGAGATCTTCCTGACCCTGTCGCTGGCCGGTCTGACCGCGTTGACCATCTCGTGGAAGGTCGCCATCGTCGTCGCCTTGGTGATGCTCGTGGTGGTGGCGTCGTACCGGCAGAACGTCCATGCCTACCCGTCCGGCGGCGGCGACTACGAGGTCGCCAACGTCAACCTCGGGCCGACCGCCGGCCTGACGGTGGCCAGCGCGCTGCTGGTCGACTACGTGCTGACCGTGGCGGTGTCGATCTCGTCGGCCGCGCAGTACGCCGCGTCGGCGATCCCGGCGCTGGAAGGCAACCAGGTGATCGTCGCGGTGATCGCGGTCGTGTTCCTGAGCACGATGAATCTGCGCGGCGTCCGCGAGTCGGGCGCGGCGTTCGCGGTACCGACGTACATCTTCATGTTCACGATCCTCGGGATGGCGGCGTTCGGGTTCGGCCGGCTGCTGTTCGGGACGCTGCCGGACGCCGAGACCGCGGTCTTCGACGTCGCCGCCGAGGACCCGTTCGTGCACGGCGCTAGCGGGCTGGCGATGGGCTTCCTGGTGCTCCGCGCCTTCTCGTCCGGGTGCGCGGCACTGACCGGTGTCGAAGCGATCAGCAACGGGGTGCCCGCGTTCAAGAAGCCGAAGAGCAGGAACGCGGCGACCACGCTGCTGCTGCTCGGCTGCATCTCGATCGCGATGATGATCAGCGTGGTGGCGCTGGCCAACGTGATGAAGGTGCGGTTCGCGGAGGACCCGGCGACCCAACTGCTGCGCAACGGCGAACCGGTCGGTCCCGCCTATCACCAGGACCCGATCATCGGCCAGTTGGCGAAGGGGATCTTCGACCACTTCTCGCCCGGCTTCTACCTGGTCGCCGCGGCCACCGGCGTGATCCTGGTGCTGGCCGCCAACACCGCGTTCAACGGTTTCCCGGTGCTCGGCTCGATCCTGGCCCGGGACGGGTACCTGCCGCGGCAGCTGCACACCCGCGGCGACCGGCTGGCGTTCAGCAACGGCATCATCATCCTGGCCGCGTTCGCGATCTTCCTGATCGTCGCCTTCAACGCCGAGGTGACCCGGCTGATCCAGCTCTACATCGTCGGCGTGTTCGTCTCGTTCACGATCAGCCAGATCGGCATGGTCCGGCACTGGACCCGGTTGCTGAAGACCGAGACCGACCCGGCGAAGCGGCGGCAGATGCACCGGTCCCGGACGATCAACACGATCGGCCTGACCATGACCGGCATGGTGCTGGTGATCGTGCTGCTCACGAAGTTCACCCACGGCGCCTACATCGCGATCATCGCGATGGCGTTGCTGTTCCTGCTGATGAAGGGCATCCGCCGGCACTACGACCACCGTCAGCAAGCAGATGGCGGCCGAAGGCGACGAGCAGCTGATGCTGCCGTCCCGGGTGCACTCGATCGTGCTGGTCTCGAAGCTGCACAAGCCGACGCTGCGGGCGCTGGCCTTCGCCAAGGCGGCCCGGCCGTACACGCTCGAGGCGGTGACGGTCGACGTCGACCGGGACGAGTCGGAGACGCTGCAGGCCGAGTGGGACGCCAGAGGCATCCCGGTCCCGCTGAAGCGGCTGGCCTCGCCGTACCGGGAGATCACCCGCCCGATCCTGCAGTACGTCAGGGACATCAGGCGGCAGTCGCCGCGCGACGTGGTCATGGTCTACATCCCCGAGTACGTCGTCGGCCACTGGTGGGAGCACCTCCTGCACAACCAGAGTGCACTGCGGCTCAAGGGGCGCCTCTTGTTCACACCTGGTGTGATGGTTACGTCTGTTCCTTACCAGCTGATCTCGTCGCAGGTAGCAGAGGAACGGCAGGACCGGGAGGAGCGGGTGGCAGGCCAGGTACGGCGTGGAGCCCGCAAGGCGTCAGGAGATCGGTGACAGACGAGAACATCGTCGGGACAGTAGTAGAGCTGGAAGTAGGACCAGTAGCGCACGGGGGACACTGTGTGGCCCGGCACGAGGGGCAGGTGGTCTTCGTCCGGCACGGGTTGCCGGGCGAGCTGGTCCACGCTCGCGTCACCGAGCAGAACGCGAAGTACTTGCGGGCGGACGTCGTACAGGTCCTCACACCGTCACCGCAGCGGATCGAGCCGCCGTGCCCGTACGCCGGGCCGGGGCTGTGCGGCGGCTGCGACTTCCAGCACGCCAACATCGTCGAGCAGCGGCGGCTGAAGGCGACCGTGGTCTCGGACACGCTGCGGCGGATCGGCGGGATCGAGCGCACGGTGGTGATGGAGTCCCCGGGCGACGACGGTCTGGGCTGGCGGACCCGTCAGCGGTACACGGTGGTGGACGGCCGACCTGGCATGTACGCGCACCGGTCGCACGACCTGATCCAGCTCGACAAGTGCCTGATCGCGCACCCGGACAGTCCGGACGTGCTGGGTCAGCGGTGGCCGGGCGTGGCGTCGGTGCAGGCTGTGGTGTCGTCTGAGGGCAAGACCGCCGTACTGACCGACGATGAGCCCGCTGGGCGCGTGGTGGAGGTTGTGCGCGGCCGGCGGTTCCGGGTGGAGGCCGGTGGGTTCTGGCAGGTGCACCCTGCGGCTCCGGAGACGCTGGTGGACGCCGTACTGAGTGGGTTGGAGCCTGCGGCGGGGGAGACGGCGCTCGACCTGTACTCAGGCGTCGGGCTGTTTGCTGCCTTCCTGGCTGAGGCCGGGTGCCCGGTGCTGGCGATCGAGGGTGACAAGGACGCGGTTCGGAACGCGCGGCGGAACCTGCACGACCTGCCGGACGTGACGCTGGAGACCGGTGACGTCGACCGGGTGCTGAACGCGGCGGCCGGGCAGGGCCTCGAGCACGTCGACCTGGTGGTGCTGGACCCGCCGCGGACCGGTGCGGGGAAGGACGTCGTACGGCGGATCGCTGCGCTGACGCCGCGGCGGGTGGCGTACGTGGCGTGTGATCCGGCGGCGCTGGCGCGGGACCTGAAGACCTTCGGCCGGCTCGGCTACGGGATCGCGTCCCTGCGCGCCTTCGACCTCTTCGGGATGACCCACCACATCGAGTGCGTCGCCATCCTGGAGCCTGTGGACAGTGAAGTGGTGAGTGCGCGGGGGCTCGGGTAGCGTTCTGGCCCTGGATTCCAATGCGCTGGAGACCTGATGCCGCTCGTTGACCTGGACGACCCGGAGGAGTTGCGCGCCCGCTGGGCCGCACTCGCCGCGGTCGCCCATGCCACCGGGTTCGACCGGCGGTGGTACGCCGACGAGGCGGGATACCACCACCAGGACGAGACCGGGTCGATCCTGCGGATGGTCCGGCTCGACGGCGGGCGGTCGGTGCTGTTCGGGTTCCACACGCAGTACAGCCAGACCGCCGGGTCGGACCTGCTCGCGGGCTCGCCGGACTGGATCGGTCAGCCGGAAGTCCGGCGACTGATCTCCAGGGGGCAGCTGGGGTTCGTGTACGGCGCCTTCAACGGCACGTGGGCGCGGGCGTCGTACGCGGGAGATCCGTGGCAGCCGGCCGACGACGGGTTCGTGCCGATCGGGCAGTGGATCACGTCGGACGAGGAAACCGCCGGCGAGATGATCGAGTGGGTCGCCGAGTGGGCCGACTATCCCGGCGGGCTGGACGAGCTGGTGCCGTTCGGGGTGCAGCTGATCCGGACGCCCGAGATCACGGCTGAGTTGCTGGGGGAGTTCTTCGACCGGTTCGGGATCGATCCGCGGTCGCCGGTGCAGCCCGATCTGCCCGCCGGTGCTGTCGCGGCGGACGACTTCAACCTTGCAGTCGGGGAACGGTTGGCCGACGAACCTGACACAGCCGAGGTCTCGGTCGTTGAAGATGTCGTGATTGGAGTATCCGAGGGCCCGGAGGACGAGGAGTCGTACGTCGTCCCGCCCGGCATCAGCCCGTTCACGGGCCAGCCGATCGACGAGTCGGCGCCTTATCTGCCGCCTGCTGTGTCGCCTTCCACGTCACCTTCCACGTCGCCTGCTGTGTCGCCTGCTGTTGAGCCTCAGGTGGCGCCGTATGTGCAGACGCCGTACCGGGTGGAGACGCCGGCGCACGACGACGACTACGGCGTGGTCGAGAAGAAGCAGGGCTGGCTGCGGCGCCGTAGGCACGACGAGGAGCCCGCACCCCCGAGTGCGCCTGAGGCCCCGACGGGTGGTCCCGCGCCGGGCACCTATCTGCCCGACGGCGACATCGGCGGAGGCCTGCCGTACGGCCCGCTGCCCTCGTCGGAGCCGCCGCGCGTCGGCGGTGGAGTGCACGAGGGGGAGGACTTCTACGCGAGCCTGTTCGCCGACGCCCCGTCCGCGGCGGCGTACCAACAGGAAGCCCCGCCCGCCGACGAGCAGGACTGGGAAACCGCCGAACAACCCGCCTGGTCCGACCAGGACGCCACCAGCGAATACGACCCCTTCGCCGACGACACCCCACCCGCCCAGCCCGCCGAAGAATGGCTAGGCGGCGCGTGGATCAACGGCGAATGGATAGAACACCCCGGCGCCCAACCCGACCAGGCTGGGCCCGACCAACGTGCGGCTGAGTTCACCGAATCTCAAGTGGTCCAGCCTGACTACCAGTCGCCCCATGCCGAGCACCATGCGCCGCAGGCCGACCCGTCCGCCGCCGACGCATCTGGACCAGCCTTCGAAGACGACGACGCCCCAACCGCCGAGATCGCCGCCGTCCTCGACCCCACAGAAGACCCGGAAGAGGACGAGCCCTCCTCCTTCACCGGCCCGTCCCCCTTCGCCCCCCAACCAGAACCCCACCAGCCCCCCACCCCGGCAGCCCGCCCAGCCGCGAAGCCGCGGAGCACCCAAGCCCCCCGCGGCAGCCTGCAGCCGGGCACAGCCAGCCCGCCGTCCGGTTCGACCAACCAGCCCCACGCGCCGAGGAACTGTCGGCACCCTTCCAGAATCCCGCGGCCCACTTCGACCAGAACCGCGCCGACGGCGAGAACCACCCGGCGGACCTGCAGAACCCCGCGGCTCGCTTCCACGCAACCGGCAGCTCCGACCGAGCAGCCAGGACACCTCCAAGAGCCCGCCGCCCAGCCCCGCCAACACCCAGCCGGTGCGCGCAGACGAACAGTTCGACGTTGCAGCGGCCGAATCCTCGGCGCCTGCCGAGCAGTATGACGACGCGGAGGATGACCTCACCGCAGAGATCCCCGTCGTACTGGACGACGAGCCGACGGCAACCGCCGACCTCGCACCAGACCACCCGACACCGGGCCACCCAGCGGGGGAGCACCCTGCTCGGGTGGACCTGGCTGCGGGAGGACGTTGCGCCGGAGCAGCGTGCGCGGGAGCACCTTGCACCTGAGCAGAGTGCGCGGGAGCACCCTGGTCCGGAGCACGCGGCAGGAGAGCAGGCTGCGGGGCCGGCGTTGCGGTTCGACGTGCCGGTGGATCCGGATGCTGAGGAGGACGAGGTCTTCGGTGGTGCACCGGCGGCTAAAGCTCAGGTTGAGCCTCACCCTCAACCTCAGCCCTGGCCCCAGCCGCAACCCCGCCCTGAGCCCTGGCCGCAACCGGAGCCCCACCCGGCCCCGTGGCCCCAGCCCGACCCGCACCGCGAGCCGACCCCCAGCCCGCACCCCGAACCAGGACCACAGCCAGGCCCAGAGCCCGAGCCCACCCCAGGCCCGATCCCCGGCCCGGACCCAGAGCCCTGGCCCGAGCCCGAGCCGACCCCGCAACCCACCCCAGAACCCACTCCGCAGCCGACCCCGGAGCCGGACCCCGAGCCCTGGCCGGAACCCGAACCGGAGCCGGCGCCACACCCCGAGCCCGACCCGGCCCCGTGGCCGGACCCCGAGCCGTCCCCACAACCCGACCCGATGCCGCGCCCCGAGCCCACCACCCACGTGGCCCGGCACGACCCCACACCACACCCCGGCGCGCACCCAGAGGACGAGCCCAGCTACAACCGCTCAGAACACCCAGGCACCCAGGCGGAAGACGAGCCCAGCTACGACGGCCTAACCCACCCCGCCGCCCAGTTGGAGGACGACGACACGTACGGCGGCCAACGGCGTCACCCCGCCGCGCGGCCAAACCACGAGACCGGGTACGACGGCGAACGCCACCCCGGCACATACGAGCAGCCGGCAGCCCGATTCGATCGCCGGGAAGACTACGACCGAGCGGATCCTCCTCGGCGGGAGGAATGGTCGGACGCTGATGACGATGAGCCGACGAGCTTCATTCCTGTGGTTGAGGTGGAGCAGTCCGAGGCAGAGCAGGTAGCGCGGCCGGAGCCTCCAGGCTCATTGGGACGGGCAGGCGACGCGGCGGTGGATGTGGCTGCGGCAGTCCGGATGTCTATTCCTGGGTTGGGCTTGGTCGGGGCCGACGGGCCGCGGATCACGCCGCCGCCGGGGTCGATCGAGGAGGCGATGCGGGCCGAGGTCGAGCGCCCGCGACCGCGGCCGCAGGAGTCCGAGGCGTTCGAGGCTCTGCATGCGTGGTGCCGCGCCCGGACCGCGATCGTGCCGTCCGGGTTCACCATTCAGGTCCAGGTGCTCGATCCGTCCGCTCCGTCGTACCGGTTCGATCTGGAGCCGCCGGACGTGGACGACCCGGAGTTCGCCGCCGACAAGCTCAGCGGTCTGCTCGGTGACCTCTGGATCAGCGAAGCGGCTGCCGACCAGGGCGGTTGGCTGTTCGCACGGATCGACGCGGCCGGCCGGACGTTGCGGATCGACCGGTGGTACGACCGGGTGCCCGACTGGTGGGACAACCCGGTGGAGCCGCGCCTCGACGTACACGGCCTGGTCAGGCGACTGCACGACCGCGGTCCCGAGTGGCAGCCGTCGTACCTGGAGAAGCTGTACACCACCGCGAGATAGCGTGTCCGCATGCTTCTCAGGATCTTCACCGAACCCCAGCAAGGTGCCTCGTACGACGACCAGCTCGCGGTGGCACGCAAAGCCGAAGAGAACGGGTTCGACGCGTTCTTCCGGTCGGACCACTACCTGGTGATGGGCGACAACGACGGTCTGCCCGGACCCACCGACGCGTGGGTCACGCTGGCCGGGCTGGCGCGTGAGACCAAGCGGATCAAGCTCGGCACGCTCGTCAGCTCGGCGACGTTCCGCAACCCCGGCGTGCTCGCGATCACCGTCGCGCAGGTCGACCAGATGAGCGGCGGTCGCGCGGAGCTCGGGCTCGGCGCCGGCTGGTTCGAGGCCGAGCACAAGGCGTACGGGCTGGACTTCCCGGACACGCCCGGCCGGTTCGACCTGCTCACCGAGCAGCTGGAACTGATCACCGGCCTGTGGGACACGCCGGTGGGGGAGAAGTACAACTTCGCCGGCGAGCACTACCAGCTGACCGACTCCCCGGCGCTGCCGAAGCCGGTCCAGCAGCCGCACCCGCCGATCATCGTCGGCGGGGCGGGCAAGAAGCGTACGCCGGCTCTCGCCGCACAGCACGCGGCCGAGTTCAACGCCGGCTTCCGCTCGGTCGAGGAGACCGAAACCCTCTTCAAGCGCGTCCGTGCCGCCTGCGACGCGATCGGCCGCGACCCCGGCACGCTGGCCCTGTCCACCGCCCACACCGTCGTGGTCGGCAAGGACGACGCCCAGGTCAAGCAGCGCGCCGCCGCCATCGGCCGCGACGTCGAAGAACTCAAGTCCGGCGCCATCGCCGGCACCCCCGCCGAGGTCGTCGACCGCCTCGGCCAGTTCGCCGCGGTCGGCTCCACCCGCCAATACGTCCAGATCATGGACCTCCAAGACCTCTCCCACCTCGACCTCATCGCCGCCGAAGTCCTCCCACAGGTCTCCTGAGCAGCACACAGCCGCGCCCGAGCCGGAAGAAGGCTGCTAAGTCGGAATAGCTCGTCCGTTCGGGTACGGCGGTTGGCGCGTTCGTCCACAGGGTTGGTGTTGGGGTGCTGGGGTGGCTCGATGTCGTGTATCTTGATGTCGAGAGAGTTTGTGGGTGCGGGTTAGGGGAACCTGACCTCGCGGCCGGGCCGGGCGCTCGGCAGGATGGGCACAGCGGAACAGGACCGGATAGAGGAGCAGGTTGATGGCGAGCGTCGACAGCTTCGGTGCCAAGGGGGCACTCGAGGTCAGCGGACAGTCCTACGAGATCTTCAGGTTGGCGGGTATCGAGGGGGCGGAGACGCTGCCCTACTCGCTCAAGGTGCTGCTGGAGAACCTGCTGCGCACCGAGGACGGTGCGAACATCACCGCCGAGCACATCACCAAGCTCGGCAACTGGGACCAGAACGCGGCGCCCGACACCGAGATCCAGTTCACCCCGGCCCGGGTGATCATGCAGGACTTCACCGGTGTGCCGTGTGTCGTCGACCTGGCCACCATGCGCGAGGCGGTCGCCGAGCTGGGCGGCGACCCGGCCAAGATCAACCCGCTCGCCCCGGCCGAGCTCGTCATCGACCACTCGGTCATCACCGACGTCTTCGGCCGGCCGGACGCGTTCGAGCGCAACGTCGAGTTCGAGTACCAGCGCAACGGCGAGCGGTACCAGTTCCTCCGCTGGGGCCAGACCGCGTTCGACGACTTCAAGGTCGTCCCGCCGGGCACCGGCATCGTGCACCAAGTGAACATCGAGCACCTCGCGCGCACCGTCATGGTCCGAGACGGCGTGGCCTACCCCGACACCTGCGTCGGCACCGACAGCCACACCACGATGGTGAACGGACTCGGTGTGCTCGGATGGGGCGTCGGCGGTATCGAGGCCGAGGCGGCCATGCTCGGCCAGCCCGTGTCGATGCTGATCCCCAAGGTCGTCGGCTTCAAGCTGACCGGTTCGGTGCCGGCCGGCGCCACCGCGACGGACGTGGTGCTCACCATCACCCAGCAACTGCGCAAGCACGGTGTGGTCGGCAAGTTCGTCGAGTTCTACGGCGAGGGTGTCGCGGCGGTGCCGCTGGCGAACCGGGCCACGATCGGCAACATGAGCCCGGAGTTCGGCTCCACCTGCGCGATCTTCCCGATCGACGACGTCACGCTGGACTACCTGCGGCTGACCGGCCGCAGCGACCAGGACGTCGCGCTGGTCGAGGCGTACGCCAAGGAGCAGGGCCTGTGGCACGACCTGTCGGTCGAGCCCAGGTTCTCCGAGTACCTCGAGCTGGACCTCTCGACCGTCGTACCGTCGATTGCCGGGCCGAAGCGGCCGCAGGACCGGGTCGCGCTGAGCGAGGCCAAGGAGGCCTTCCGCGGCGCGCTGACCGACTACGCGACCGAGGAACTGGACGTCGACCCGTCGGAGACCGGGAGCTTCCCGGCCAGTGACGCGCCGAACGGTCACGGCAGCAACATCAACGACGAGCCGCACGTGCCGCACGGCGGCGGCAACGGGCGTCCGTCGAAGAAGACCACGATCAGCATGGAAGGCCAGGAGGTCGAGCTCGACCACGGCCACGTGGTGATCGCGAGCATCACCTCCTGCACCAACACCTCGAACCCGTCGGTGATGCTGGCCGCCGCGCTGCTGGCCAAGAACGCGGTCGACAAGGGCCTCGCGTCGAAGCCGTGGGTGAAGACATCGCTCGCGCCCGGGTCCAAGGTCGTCACCGACTACTACGAGAAGGCCGGCGTCACGCCGTACCTGGAGAAGCTCGGGTTCCACCTGGTCGGGTACGGGTGCACCACCTGCATCGGCAACTCGGGTCCGCTGCCGGAGGCGGTCTCGGCCGGGGTCCAGGAGGCCGACCTCGCGGTCGTCTCGGTGCTGTCCGGCAACCGTAACTTCGAGGGCCGGATCAACCCGGACGTGAAGATGAACTACCTCGCGTCGCCGCCGCTGGTGATCGCGTACGCGCTGGCCGGGACGATGGACTTCGACTTCGAGACCGATGCCCTGGGCAAGGACACCGACGGCAACGACGTGTTCCTGCGCGACATCTGGCCGGCCGCGGACGAGGTGGAGCAGGTGATCGCCTCCTCGATCAACAAGGAGATGTTCACCAAGGACTACGCCGACGTGTTCGCCGGTGACGAGCGCTGGCAGTCGCTGCCGACGCCGGAGGGCAAGACGTTCGCCTGGGACGCGGAGTCGACGTACGTGCGCAAGCCTCCGTACTTCGACGGGATGGCGAAGGACCCGGCGCCGGTCACGGACATCGCCGGTGCCCGGGTGCTGGCGAAGCTGGGCGACTCGGTCACCACCGACCACATCTCCCCAGCCGGTTCGATCAAGGCGGACAGCCCGGCCGGCACCTACCTGGCCGACCACGGTGTCGCGCGCAAGGACTTCAACTCGTACGGGTCGCGCCGCGGCAACCACGAGGTGATGATCCGCGGCACGTTCGCGAACATCCGGCTGCGCAACCAGATCGCGCCCGGCACCGAGGGCGGGTTCACTCGCGACTTCACCCAGGCCGACGCGCCCGTCACCACGATCTACGACGCGGCCCAGGCGTACGCCGAGGCCGGCACGCCGCTGGTGATCCTGGCCGGCAAGGAGTACGGCTCGGGTTCGTCGCGGGACTGGGCGGCCAAGGGTACGGCGCTGCTCGGTGCGAAGGCCGTGATCACGGAGTCCTTCGAGCGCATCCACCGGTCGAACCTGATCGGCATGGGCGTGCTGCCACTGCAGTACCCGGAGGGCGAGACCGCGGAGTCGCTCGGCCTGACCGGCGAGGAGACGTTCGACATCAGCGGCGTCACCGAGCTGAACGACGGGACCATCCCGCGGACGGTGCACGTCAAGGTGACCGCGCCTGACGGGTCGGAGAAGGAGTTCGACGCGGTGGTCCGGATCGACACCCCGGGTGAGGCCGAGTACTACCGCAACGGCGGCATCCTGCAGTACGTGCTCCGCTCCCTGATCGCGGGCTGACAGCCACCAGACTGGGCCGGTCCGGGAGCGGGCCGGCCCATTCTGTCGGTGCTGCGCGGTCTACTTGTCGGCATGGCCGAGGAGCGAGAGTCACCGCGCGAGGTCGTGCGCGCGGCGTGTGCCGAGTACGGCGAGGACGCCGTGATCGATTGGTGTGTCGCGTTTCTGACCGAGGAGATCTCGGGGGAGCAGGCGTACGGCGCCGAGTTGCCGAAGCTGGTCGCGATCACGGGCAGTGCCAATCCCGGCGGCTGGTCCGCGCCGGTCGACCCGGCCAACTACTACTGGATCCGGGTCTGGGCGGCGCGGGTCTTCCTCTACGTCTGGCGCGAGGATGTCGTCGACGCACTTGTCATCGCTGCCAGTGACCCGGCCTGGCGCGTCCGCGAACACGTCGCCCGTATCACCGCACAACGCGAGCTCGGCCAACTCGTCGACGCGTTGCTTCCGGGCCTGACGTACGAGCTGCCCCGAGTCCGTGCGACCACCGCCCGAGCCGTCGGAGCTGCCGGCGAGGCCGAGCACGCGGAAGCGTTGCGGGACCTCCTCGACGATCCGGACAACTCGGTCCGCGCGGCCGCCGAGAAGGCCCTCGATCAGTTGGAAGCCCGGCTCGACCGCAACCTCCGCTGAACGCGAGGCTGCGGCGGTCTGTAACCCACTGGCCATCTGGATGTCAGCCGCCGCACATCAGTAACGGGAACGGTCGGGCGCATGGAGACCTCCCGTAGATCCGTCCTGAAAGCCGGTCTGGCTTCCACTGCGGCCGTCGCCGGCCTGACCACGACCGCCCTGACCACCGCCACCACCGCCGCCGCGACGCCGGTCCGGCAGAACCCGTTCACCCTCGGCATCGCCAGCGGCGACCCGTGGCCGGACGGGTTCGTGCTGTGGACCCGGCTCGCCGTCGACCCGGTGGCCGCCGACGGCCTCGGCGGCATGCCGAGTCGCGCGTACGCCGTCCAGTGGCAGGTCGCCACCGACTCGCGGTTCCACCACGTCGTCCGCGCCGGTGTCGCCGTCGCCCGGCCCGAGCACGCGCACGCGATCCACGTCACCGTCGAGGGGCTGCAGCCCGGCCGCGAGTACTACTACCGCTTCCGCGCCGAGGGTCACGTGTCCCGCACCGGCCGGACCCTGACCGCACCCGCCCGCGGCACCACGCCGCGTGAGCTGTCGATGTCGTTCGTCTCGTGCTCCCAGTTCGAGCACGGCTGGTTCACCGCGTACCGGCGGCTGGCCGAGGACCACCCGGACCTGGTCCTCCACCTCGGCGACTACCAGTACGAGTACACCAAGGGCGCGTACGTCGCCCCGGGCGGGAACGTCCGTGATCACGACGGACCGGAGACGACCGACCTGGCGTCGTACCGGCAGCGGCACGCGCAGTACAAGACCGATCAGGACCTGCAGGCGGCGCACGCGGTCGCGCCGTGGCTGGTGGTCTGGGACGACCACGAGCTCGACAACAACTGGGCGAACGAGACGCCGGAGAAGCCCGAGGACGGCTTCCTCGCCCGCCGCGCGGCCGCGTTCCAGGCGTACTACGAGAACATGCCGCTGCGCGCGTCGTCGAAGCCGCGCGGGATCGACCTGCAGCTGTTCCGGCGGGTCAAGTGGGGTGAGCTGGCCACGTTCCACATGCTCGACACCCGGCAGTACCGCGACGACCAGGGCTGCGGCGACGGCTACAAGGACTGCCCGGCCGCGGTCGACCCGACGCGGTCCATCACCGGTGAGCGGCAGGAGAAGTGGCTGATCGACGGCTTCCGCCGGTCGGAGGCGCGCTGGGACATCCTCGGCCAGCAGGTGTTCTTCGCCCAGCGCGACAACAACTCGGGTCCGCTGAAGGTGACCTCGATGGACTCGTGGGACGGGTACGTCGCCTCCCGCGACCGCATCACCCGCGGCTGGGTCGACGCGCGCGTGCGCAACCCCGTCGTCCTGACCGGTGATGTGCACGCGCACTGGGCCTCGGACCTGAAGCTGGACTACGACGACCCGACGTCGCGGACGGTGGGGTCGGAGCTGGTCTGCTCGTCGATCACCAGCGGCGGCGACGGTGCGGACTCGGCGACCGGTTCGCACCCGTGGTTCCAGTGGAACCCGCACCTGCGCTTCCAGAACAACCTCCGCGGATACGTGAACACCACGATCACCCGCGAATCGCTGGTCGCCGACTTCCGCGCCGTCCGCAAGGTGCAGACGAAGGACGCCGAGGTGTTCACCCGGGCGCAGTTCACCATCGAGGACCGCAAGCCCGGGCTCAACCTGACCGCCGACAGCCCGCCGGCCGCCGCCGTGCGCACCTTCGCCGCCGCGGACGACACCGTCGCCTGGGAGACCGCCCGTCCGTAGTTAGTCGGCCAGGGCCGCGCGCAGTTTGCCGGCGTACTCCGCTGCTTCGGCATCGTCGGCGTACTTGGTCCGGGGCCAGAAGAAGCCGCGCAGTCCGTCCCCCTTCGTCCGTGGCACCACGTGCACGTGGAGGTGGGGGACGGACTGCGACACCACGTTGTTGACGGCAACGAACGATCCCTGCGCGTCGAACGCCGTACGCACCGCCGCCGCGACCGACCGGGCCGCGCCGAACAGCGGCACGGTCAACTCGTCGGTGAGCTCCACCAGGGTCGGCACATGCTCGCGCGGCACCAGCAGCGTGTGCCCTTTGAACACCGGTCGGACGTCGAGGAATCCGACCACCTCAGGGGTGTCGAGGACGATCTGGGCGGGCGTCGTCCCGGCGATGATCGAGCAGAACAGACAGTCGGCCATCAGCCCAGCCTCTCGTCCACGAAGCACCAGCGCCAATTCTCACCCGGCTCGAAGCTCCGCATCACCGGGTGGTGGTTCGTGGCGAAGTGCTTGCTGGCGTGTTTCGACGGCGACGAATCGCAGCAGCCGACATGCCCGCAGTCCAGGCACAGCCGCAGGTGGACCCAGGTCCCGCCCTCGGCCAGGCACTCCTCGCAGCCGTCCGGCGTGTTCGGGGCCATCACCTTCGGCGCGCTCACCAGGTGCTCGCACCCACCACCCGGTGGCGGCGGAACGCGCAGATCCTCCGACCGTCCGCCGACATCGTCGTCCTCGTCCCGATCCAGCATCGACTCCTCGACGTCGAGCGCGATCTGGGCCCGCTGCAGCACCTCGTCGGCGATCAGGCCGGCGTCCCTGACCTTCAGGATGTGCTCCCGCTCGGCCTCCAGCATGGCCATCCGCAACCGGCGGTAGGCCTCACTGGGCGTCTCGTACTCGGTCTCCGGCCGGCCGAGTCGCTCCCAGGCGGCCTCGGCCCGCGCCTCACCACGCTGCCGGAGCACGCTGATCACCTCGGGCGGATCGTCCGGGGTCGAGACCTCGTCCAGCTTCTCCATCGCCGCCCGATGCGCACCTTGCAGTACGGCGGCCTCCTGCAGCGCATCCTCCGCCGGGTCCGGGCCGGGCAGCCGCAACCGTCGTACCAGCCACGGAAGGGTCGACCCCTGCAGCAGCAGCGTGCCCGCGGTGACGGCCAGGGCGATGAAGACCAGTACCTCGCGATCCGGCGTGTCCTCGGGCAGGGTGAACACCGCCGCCAGCGTGACCACACCGCGCATACCCGCCCACGAGACGACGATCAGGCTCTGCCAGGACACCGGTCCCGGCCGCGACGGCCCGAGGATCCGCCGGGACAGGAACGTGGTCGGGATGAGCCAGATCGGCCGGAGCAGTACGACGGCCGCGAACACCGCCAGCGTCGCCGCGGCGATCAGCCAGCTCGGCAGCGGGCTCTCGGACAGGTCGTCGAGGATCCACCGGGTCTGCAGTCCGATCAGCAGGAAGACCGTGTTCTCCAGCAGGAACTGGAAGGTCCGCCAGTTGGTCCGCTCGGACAGCCGCGACTTGGCCGACTGGATGATCGGCGACTTGTGGCCGAGCAGCAGGCCGGTGACGACGACGGCCAGAACGCCGGACGCGTGCACGTAGTGGTTCTCCGCCGCGATGTAGGCGATGAACGGCGCGGCCAGGCTGAGGGTGGTGTCGAGCACCGGGTCGGTGAACCGCCGGCGGATCTTGGCCAGCACGAAGGCGACGATCAGGCCGACCAGGACCCCGCCGCCGGCCGCCCGGAGGAAGTCGAGGCCGACGTCGAGGACTGTCGGGGTGACAGCCGCTGCCGCGATCGCCGTCCGCAGACAGACCAGGGCGGTCGCGTCGTTGACCAGGCTCTCGCCCTCGAGGATGGTGACCACCCGGCGGGGGAGACCGACCCGCTTGGCGATCGCGGTCGCGGCGACGGCGTCCGGGGGCGCGACCACGGCGCCGATCGCGAAGGCGGCCCACAACGGCAGCGGCTCGTAGCCCAGCCCTTCGGCCACCGCGCCGAGCAGCCACCAGGCGACCAGACCGACGCCGACCGCCGTGAACGCGACCAGGCCGACCGAGAGGAAGCCGATCGAGCGCCGGTGTTTGGTGAAGTCGACCAGGCTGGTCCTGATCGCCGCGGCGTACAGGAGCGGCGGCAGGAAGCCGACCAGGACGACCTCGGGCTCGAGTTCGACCCGGGGGACGAACGGGAGGTACGAGGCGGCGATCCCGATGATGACGAGGAGCAGGGGAGCCGAGATCCCGAGCCGCCGGGCCAGTGCGGCCCCGGCCGCGACCACGGCGACGAGGGCCACGACCTCGATCGCGATATGCACGGAGCACAGTCTCGCAGCGTCGAGCCGGTTTGCGCGGCCAGGTTCGCCGTGAGCGCAGCCGGGATCTGGTCAGCGTCGTCGCGGTCGTCTAGCGTGTGCGCAGCGAAATCCGTCGATCACGGGGAGTACCTGATGCATCGTCGTGTGGCTGCAGTGGCCGGTGCCCTCGGTCTGCTCGGGTCTTCGTTGGTGGCGCTACCCGCGGCCGCCGCGGTCACGACCGGCTGTGTGGCCTCGGTGCCGGAACCGGGGACGACGACTCCGGTGCGGATCTGTTACTCGCTCTTCCAGCCCGCCGGCGCGTCCGCGTCGCACCCGGTCCCGCTGATCATGCACAGCCACGGCTGGGCCGGCAGCCGGACCAAGGACCCGGCCGCCTTCAAGGCCTGGCTCGACGCGGGCTTCGGCGTGCTGAGCTTCGACCAGCGCAGTTTCGGCGAGAGCACCGGCGTCGCACACGTGATGAACCCCGACTTCGAGGGCCGCGACGTGATCAAACTCGTCGACCTCGTCGCCGGCCTGGACTGGGTGACTCGCCAAGGGCCTGGTGATCCGCTGATCGGCGCGATCGGCGGATCGTACGGCGGTGGGTTCCAGTTCGCCGGCGCGTTCACCGAGCTGCGGGACAAGGGCCGGACCCGGTTCGACGCGCTGGCGCCCGAGGTGACCTGGTGGGATCTGAAGGGCAGCCTGGCTCCGGACGAGGCGGCGCGGACGATGTGGCTGTCCTTGCTGTATGCGGGTGGCGGTACGCACCTTCCACCTTCGGTCTCGGCGGCGTTCGTCGTACTGATCGCGACTGGGGCTTGGCCGCCGGGGAAGGCTGGGCGGGACCTGGATGCCTTCTTCGCTGAGAACGGTCCTGCCTGGCATGTGGCGCAGGGGCGGAAGCTGGACATTCCGGTGTTGTTCGGTCAGGGGATCTCGGACAATCTGTTCAACCTCAACCAGGGGTTGGCGAACTTCGAGCGGGCCTTGACTCCGCGGGCGCGTTCGCGCTCGATCTTCGTCGGCTACAACGGCGGTCACACCCTGCCGAGTGTGCTGCCGCCTGGGTTCGCCACCGCTGGTGACCCGTGCTCGATCGCGTTGGGATCGTCCAGCTTTTCGGGGCTGGCCTTGCGGTTCATGTCCACCAAGCTGCTGGGCAAGGATGCCGATCTGTCCGGGTACGGCGCGTATCACCTGTCGACCGCCGATGGACGTTGCCTGACGCAACAGAGCCTGAAGGCGAACGCGCGCTACAAACTCGGCAAGATCGTCACGCCGACCGGGGCCGGACTGCCGCTGAGCGTGAAGGTCGCCGGTGGGCCGGTGACGGTGGCGGGCGTGCCGCGCGTCGACGCTCGCGTAGTACGCCTTGCTGCCCGATGCCGGTGCCTTCTTCGCGTTGAGCGTCGGGACGAATCCCCTGACGGCGAAGGTCGTGCAGAACAACACGATGCCGCTGCGCGAGAAGCGGGTGCTGAAAGGGGAGCGGCGGTCGATCGAGTTGCCTGCGATCGCGGTCGACGTACCGGCCGGGAAGAACCTCTACCTCACCGTCACCCCGGTCGCCGACATGTTCGCCGGCCAACGCGGCCCCCTACCCGGCGCCCTTCTCCTGAAGGACACGACGCTGAGCGTTCACCGAACCCTGTCGAGGTAGGTCTTGTAGACGGTGAGGAACGGCTCCTCGGTCGCGACCGCGCCCGCCAGCCAGTCACAGGTCGCCTGAGCGGTCTCGATCACGTCGGCCGGATAGCCGTACTTCACCTGATGCTCGGCGAACTCGTCCTCGTCGTCGACGTAGATCGACCCGTCCCGCTTCTTGACCACGTCCAGGTCGAGATCCACCATCGTGAACACGTCCTCGCCGAACTCCACCGGCGTGGTGATGTCGCAGTAGATCTCCGTCGACCGCGGCTCGTCGTTGAAGATCGCGGTGAACCACTTGTCCCGCGGAAACAACTGCACATGAGCCTGCGAGTGCACCACCTCCGGCTCACTCCCACGCTGCGAAACCGAATCGGCCGGCGCCCCCAACCAAACCCCGAACTCATCCTCCCCAAGCCACCGCATCCACTGATGCCAATGCAACCTCTCGTCGTACTTGCGATAAACGACCCGGACATCACGCATAACGCTCAACCTATCCGCGCCCAGGTGCACCGGCCCGTCGTATTGGGCCACGAGGGAGATTGGCACGACGAGAGCGTGCTGGGTGATCGACTTACTCGAGATTGGGGACGCCGGTTTTGCGTGCGCAGGGGAACGGCGGTCGGTGCCGACGGAGTGATATGAGGAGTGCGGTCCGGCGGCCGACGCCGGTCCCCTCGAGATGCGACGGCCGACGCGGGCAGCCATGTCCGGGCGATGCGGATGTCAAAAGCTGCAACCTTGCCGAACTCTGTTGACCAAACCGCGACAGGGCAGTCACTCTTAGTCCGCACTCGGCATCGCTGAGTGGCGCACCTCGGGGGTGCTTGCAGTTTCGGCTGTTGTCACTTCAGGGGTGGGGTATGTCTTCAATGGGTTTGTCTCTGCGCGCCTTCGTGCGCCCGATTGGTGTCCTCTCGATCGTCTCAGTGCTTGCCGCAGGCCTCACTGGGCCAGCGCCGGCCGCGGCGACGCCACCTGAGGTTCCGAAGGTCGGCCGTACTCTCGAGGAGGCGTCGAGGTTCGCCGCCGCGAGTGGCGTCCCGGTCGAGATCGCCGATCGCACGACGGAGACGTCGCAAACCCTTGCCAACCCCGACGGCACTCTGACGAGCAAGTTGTCCAACGGGCCGGTGCGAGTGCGGCACGGGGACAACTGGCGTGCGGTCGACACCACGCTCGAGGAGCGAGCCGACGGGACGGTCGGCCCGAAGGCTGCTGTGTCCAACCTCGCGCTCTCCGGTGGCGGGGTGAGGCGACCATGATTGATCAGGTCGAGCTCGGCTGCTTTGCCGATGTGCAGCTGCCAATCGGCAGGCTGAGTCGTGGCACTGGAGGCGCTGTCCTTATCCAGACTGCGTCAGGCCCATCGGAGATGGTCGATTCCGAACTCGCCGACACCGACGATCTGACGATCGCGGCGTTCGCCCGATGGATGGTTGCGCTGGGCGATGCTAGTCACACGCTGGTGACCTGGGACGTCGCGGATCCCTCGCTGAGGGCCATGGGACAGATCGATCGCCTCGAACTGACTGGGTACGACCCAGGTGGGCTGCGCCGCGTACGCATGGTGAGGGTGGACGATGAGTCCGTCTTGGTCGAAACGGAGGTTGGTCTCGCGCTCGTGCGCTTTGGAGGTTTCATCGTGTGGCAATTCGTCCATGACGATATAACCAGCCGGATTCGAGGCGTGCACGACGGCGTTGTCGAGGTTCGGTCGGAGAGCGCTCTGAGTCGGTTTGCGATCTCCGACGGTGCGTATCTGGGCGGCGAGCCGATCGATGTCAGTGAGGTGTGAGGCTGGGACCGTTGTTACTTCGATCGGACGGGTCGAGTTCGAGAGCCTCGACGATTGTGATCGAGCATTTGATCGAGCTCGCGGGGCTGACGCCGTTTCTCTATGGTTCGTTTGAGGCCGTGGGCTAGTCGGGCGCTGGGAGCTGCCCCGTGGGCCCTTCAGTGTTGCTGCGAGCACGCGGACTAGATTCGCCAGACCCTTGCCGCTCCTGCGGGTGACCGCTGATCCATCGGTTGTGGGTGAGGAGGTGAGGGGTCGATGTTGGAGGAGACGCACGACGCCGAGGAGATCATCGCGCGGGTCGCGGCGCTGGACATCGGTAAGGCGGAGTTGGTGTGTTGTGTCCGGGTGCCGAGCCCGGACCGGCCGGGGAAGAGGCTGCAGGAGGTGGCCACGTATTCGACGATGACCCGGTCGCTGCTGCGGCTGGCGGATCGGCTGCGGGAGCTGGGGGTGTCCAGGGTGGTGATGGAGGCGACCTCGGATTACTGGAAGCCGCCGTTCTATCTGCTGGAGGCGGCTGGGTTGGAGCCCTGGCTGGTGAACGCCAAGGACGTCAAGCACCTTCCTGGCTGGCCGAAGACCGACCGGTTGGACGCGGTCTGGTTGTGCAAGGTCGCCGAGCGGCAGATGATCCGGGCCAGTTTCGTGCCGCCGCTGCAGATCCGCCAGTTGCGGGACCTGACCCGTTACCGGGTCGATCTGGTCAATGACTGCACCGCGGAGAAGAACCGGGTCGAGAAGCTGCTGGAGGACGCCTGTATCAAGCTGTCCGTGGTCGCCTCCGACATCTTCGGGGTGTCCGGGCGCGCCATGCTGGACGCGTTGGTCGCCGGCGAGCGCGACCCGAAGGTGCTCGCGCAGCTGGCCCGGACCCGGCTGCGGGGCAAGATCAGCGATCTGGAGGAGGCGTTCACCGGGTACTTCACCGACCACCACGCCTGGCTGCTGGCCAAGATGCTGACCCGGATCGACCAGATCGACGCCGACATCGCCGACCTGGAGAACAACATCGCCGCCCAGATCGCCCCTTTCGACCAGGCGGTGGACCGACTCGATGAGATCCCCGGCGTCGGGCGGGTCGCCGCGCACGTGATGATCGCCGAGATCGGTCTCGACATGACCCGGTTCGCCACCCCGAACCATCTAGCCTCTTGGGCCCGGTTCGCGCCCGGCGTCAAGGAGTCAGCCGGCAAGAAGAAGGGCGCCGGTTCGACCGGGCACGGCAACCCCTACCTGGCCCGGGTGCTTGGCGAGGCCGCCGTCTGCGCCGGTAGGACCGACACGTTCCTCGGTGAGCGCTACCGGCGGATCGCGCGGCGGCGGGGCCGCAAGAAGGCCGTGGTAGCGGTCGGCCGCTCCATCCTGGTCATCGTCTGGCACCTCTTGTCCGACCCCGAGACCCGGTTCCATGACCTTGGCCCCGACTTCTACGACAACCGGACCGGCCCCGACCGCAAGAAACGCAACCACGTCCACCAACTCGAGGCCCTCGGCTACAAGGTCACCCTCGAACCCGCCGCCTAACCACAAGCAACAACCACACGCGGCGCTAATAGACCCCGGTGCTGAGGGAGCGGGTCATTTCCAGGTAGGGCTTGTAGGCGGTGGTGAAGGGTTCGGTGTCGGTGATGTGGGCGGCCAGATAGGTGCAGGTGGCTTGGGCGGTGGCTACTACCTGGGGTGGGTAGTTGTACTTCACCTGGTGGGCGTGGAACTCGTCTTCGTCCATGACGCGGACGGTGCCGTCGCGCATCAGGCGGATGTCCAAATCCAAATCGACGGTGGTGACGGTGTCGACGCCGAATTCGGCGGGCATGGTGACGTCGCAGTAGATGCGGGTCTGGTGGGGGTCGTCGTTGAACAGGGCGCTCCACCACTGGCCGTGTGGGAAGAGGCGGACGCGGTGGTGGTCGATGGTGACCCAGCTGCCGTCGGCGCGCTGGCCCTGGGTGCCGGGGACCGAGCCGACCCACAGGCCGTGCTCGTCCTCGCCGAGCCGGATCGCTTCCACCAGGCGATGTGGCTGTCCGTCGTACTTGCGGAACAGCGTGGTCACCATGTCCATCCGATTACTGTAGGTGAAGATCGAACCAAGCAGGCCGAGGGGGCGTCTTGGAGTGTGAGATTGGCCCGGAGGCCCTGGGAAGTTCGGAAACCGGGCGCGGGATGCATAGACTCAAGCATTCGAGGACGATCCGCGGGAGGAGCTCGATGCGCGTGCTGGAGACGGTCGGAGGGCCGGCGGACCTCAAGAAGCTGACCGGTCAGCAGCTCACCGATCTCGCGGCCGAGATCCGGGATGTGCTGGTCGAAACGGTGTCGCGGACCGGCGGACACCTGGGTCCGAATCTGGGCATGGTCGAGATCACCCTGGCGATGCACCGGGTGTTCGACTCGCCGCGCGACCGGCTCGTGTACGACGTCGGTCACCAGGCCTACGTGCACAAGTTGATCACCGGCCGGGCGCCGAAGTTCGACACGCTGCGTCAGCAAGGTGGCCTGTCCGGCTACCCGAGCCAGGCCGAGTCCGAGCACGACATCATCGAGAACAGCCACGCCTCGACCGCCCTGTCGTACGCCGACGGCCTGGCCAAGTCCTACCGGCTGCGCAAAGAGGACCGGCACGTGGTCGCGCTGATCGGCGACGGCGGACTGACCGGCGGGATGGCCTGGGAGGCGCTGAACAACATCGCCGCCGAGAAGGACCTCAAACTCGTCATCATCGTCAACGACAACGGCCGCTCGTACAGTGACACCGTCGGCGGTCTGGCCACTCACCTCACCAGCCTGCGCACCAACCCGCGGTACGAGAAGATCCTCGACCTGATCAAGAAGAACCTCGGCCGGACGCCGCTGGTCGGCCCGCCGCTGTACGAGGTGCTGCACGGGGTGAAGAAGGGCCTGAAGGACATGCTGGCCCCGCAGGGCATGTTCGAGGACCTCGGCCTGAAGTACGTCGGTCCCGTCGACGGGCACGACCGTCAGGCGATGGAGGACGCGCTGCGCAACGCGAAGGCGTTCGGCGGTCCGGTGATCGTGCACGCGGTGACCCAGAAGGGATTCGGGTACGCCGCCGCCGAGCAGGACGAGGAGGACAACTTCCACCAGGTCCGCCCGGCCAACAAACCGCGTGGCTGGACGGACGTGTTCGGCGACGAGATCGTCCGGATCGGTCACCGCCGCCCGGACGTGGTCGCGGTCACCGCGGCCATGCTGCACCCGACGGGTCTCGCGCCGTTCGCGGCGGCGTTCCCGGACCGGCTGTTCGATGTCGGCATCGCCGAGCAGCACGCGGTGACCAGTGCGGCCGGCCTGGCGATGGGTGGTCTGCACCCGGTCGTCGGCATCTACGCGACCTTCCTCAACCGGGCCTTCGACCAGGTGCTGATGGACGTCGCGCTGCACAAGTGCGGCGTCACGTTCGTCCTGGACCGTGCCGGTATCACCGGTGACGACGGCCCGAGCCACAACGGCATGTGGGACATGTCGATCCTGCAGCTCGTCCCCGGCCTCCGGCTCGCGGCGCCACGTGACGGCAAGCGGCTGGAAGAACTACTGAACGAAGCCGTCGACGTCTCCGACGCCCCGACGGTGCTGCGCTACCCCAAGGGCGAGGTGTTCCCGGACATCGACGCGATCGAGCGGATCGGCGAGCTGGACGTCCTCGAGCGTTCCGGCACCGACGTACTGCTGGTCGGCATCGGCTCGATGGCGGCCACCGCGATGGACGTGGCCCATCGGCTGGAGGCGCAGGGCTTCGGGGTGACCGTGGTCGATCCTCGCTGGGTGAAGCCGGTCGACCCGAAGCTGGTCGAGCTGGCGGCCAAGTTCAAGTTCGTCGTCACCATCGAGGACAACGGCCGCGCCGGTGGCTGCGGGTCAATGATCGCGCAGGCGCTCCGCGACGCCGGGGTGACGACGCCGGTCCGCGACTTCGGCATCCCGCAGCAGTTCCTCGATCACGCCAAGCGTCCCGCCGTACTGCAGCACATCGGGCTGACCGGCCAGGAGCTGGCCCGGGACATCACCGAGCTGATCGCGCAGCACTCCGGTGACGCGATCAACGAGCCCGACCCGGCGAGCGGCCGGCCGGGCGGCGCCTGAGCCGGCCCCATGACCGGGCCGGGACGGCACACGTCGTCCCCGAGACGAAAGCACGCGGCGGCCACAGGCACCCGGATCTGGCCGCTGCTGATCTCCCTGGTCCTCGTGGTCGTCGCCGTCGCCGGTGGTCTCGCGCTGCACCAGTCGAGCGACCGCGCCGCCGGCTCCGGCAAGTCAGCACCCAGTACGCCGGCCATCGACCTGGCCGCTCGTGCCGCGGCCGTCGACCAGGTGCTGTCGAAGCGCGCCCAAGCCGTACTCCAGGACAACCAGGCGGCGTTCCTCGCCGATGTCGACGCGGGGAACAAGAACCTCCTCGCCCGGCAGCGCAGCCTGTTCGCGAACCTGCGCCAGTTCGGCTTCGCCCGGCTCGCCTACCAGCAGTTGAGCCAGCAGTACGACGAAGCCGTGACGCGGAAGTACGGCCCGTCGACGTACCTGGTCGCGATCGCGATGACGTACCAGATCCGCGGCATCGACGCCGGACCGGTGAAGGCGATGCTCGGCTACACATTCACCGAACGCCCCGACGGCGGCTGGATGCTGGTGGCGGACACCGATCTCGACAAGCGGCTGCCACGCGGTTCGCACCAGGAGGCGTGGGACACCGGCGCGGTGCTGGTCAAACGCGCGCCCCGGGTCCTCGTGGTCGTCGAGCAAGGCCAGGACGCACTCGCGAACAGCCTGCTCGGCAAGGCGAGCAGCGCGGTGAAGGCGGTCACCAAGAGCTGGCCGGGCGGCTGGAACGGCGCCGGGGTGGTGATCGCGCTCGACGACAAGGTCGTCCGCGGCGCCGACTACACCGCGCCCAAGAACGCCGAGGACGCGATCGCGATGGCGACCTGGGTGTACCGCACGCTGCCCGGTGAGGTCACCGGCGAGGGGCAACGGGCCGACTCGTACGTCGTCATCAACCCGCGCAACCGCTCGAAGGTCGACGCCCGCACGCTGGCGCACGAGTTCACCCATGTCGCGACCGCCGCGTACGGCGCCTATGCCCCGCGCTGGCTGGTCGAGGGCGCGGCGTCGTACGTCGAGTTCCTGCCGATGGACGGTGCGGACAACCTCGCGCTGGACAAGTACCGGCTGGAAGTCAGGACGAAGTATCTGGTGAAGGCGAAGAGCCTGCCGGCGGACGCGGTGTTCTTCCAGCAGTCCGACAGCTCCTACCCGCTGTCCTGGCTGGCCGTCGACTACCTCTTCGAGCGCTTCGGCGGCGTCGAGGTCGGCACGCTCTACCAGGAGATGGCCGCTCTCGGCTCGACCCAACCCGAGCGGGACCGGATCATGCTCGAGCACGTCGGCATGACGGAGGCCGATCTCTTCAAGGCTCTCAAGGCAGCTGCCGCTTGACGGCGTGTCGGTGGTGGAATCCGGGGAACCGAGTAGGGTAGCCGGGCTGCTACAGACGGGTACTCGGAGGAATGACCCGACGTGAGTTTGACCACCCCTAGCGCCGATCCGCCAGGCGCTCAGGAATCACCCCATGGGCCCCGCCGCTGGCTGGGCTTGCTGGCGGCGGTGGCGCTCGTCTCGGGCGGCGTGGTCTACACCGTTGAAGACCGGGAACGGGATGCCCGGGCCAGGTCCGACGCCGCGCAGACCGCGCCGGGCGCGAACCAGGCCACCAAGCCGTCGAAGACCGCCGAGGCGATCGCTGCCCGCCGGGTCGCCATCGACACGATCCTGCTCCGCCGTGCTCAGGCCGTGCAGACCGTCAACGAGGCACTGTTCCTGCAGGACATCGATCCGGCCGACCGGGCGCTCCGGGCCGAGCAGAAGGTGCTGTTCGCGAACCTGGTCGAGCTCGGCTTCACCGAGCTCGGCTACAGCCAGGCCGAGGAGCGGTTCGACCCGGCCGTGGCGAAGTCTCACGGGCGTACGACGTACCTGGTGCGCGTCCTGATGCGGTACCAGATCCCCAAGGTCGACCTGGCGCCCGTCACCACCGAACTCGGCTACACCTTCATCAGCGTGCGCGGCCGCTGGGTCCTCACCGATGACGACGACCTCGACAAGGATCTCGGGCCGGGTGCGCACCAGGAGGCGTGGGACCTCGGCCGGATCGAGGTGCACCGAGGTCCGCGGGTACTGGCCGTCGTGGAGCAGGGCGACACCAAGCGCGGCCGCTCGATCGTGGCCGAGGCGACCGAGGCGCTGGAGCAGGTGACGGCGTACTGGCCGCGGATGTGGCGTGGATCGGTGTTCCTGATCGCGCTGGACGAGACCGATGTCCGCGACGCCCGGTTCGCCGACGAGGACATCGAGTCGGCCGCGAGCGCGGGCTCGACCTTCTCCTCGCTGCCCGGTCAGGACACCGCCGACGGCACCGTGGCCGGCGCGTACATCGTGGTCAACCCGAATGAGCGCGACCGGGTCGACGAGATCCTGCTGTCGCACGAGATCACCCACGTGGCCACCGCGGACCTGGGCGGCTACGAACCGCTGTGGCTGGCCGAAGGTGCGGCGGAGTACGTGTCGTGGCGGGGGATCGAGGCGATCAGCGGGCCGGGCGAGGTCGGCAAGTGGGAGCAGGAAGTCATCGACGACGCCCTGCCGGCGCTGGCGGCGCTGCCGAGTGATGCGGGCTTCTACCAGAACAACGCGGACGTGTACGGCGTCAGTTGGCTCGCCGTCCGGTTCCTGGTCCAGCGGCTCGGACTCGACAAGGTCGAGGAGCTGTACGAGGACATGGCGATGCACGGCACCGACCAGGCCGCCCGGGACCGGATCCTGCTGAGCCGCAGCGGCCTCACCGAAGTGACGTTGTGGACATCACTCAAGACCTACCGTCCGCAACGCTGAGTGGCGGTTTGACCTCGCGGTGTCAGAGAGGCAATCTCGAATGGTTCCGTCGAGTGCGAGGAGGCGCAGATGAGTCTGTTGCGGAAGAAGACGATCGAGCAGTCGATCGCGGACACCGACGAGCCGGAGTACCAGCTCAAGAAACGCCTCACCGCCGTCGATCTGACGGTCTTCGGAATCGGCGTCATCATCGGTGCCGGCATCTTCACCCTGACCGGCCGGGCGGCGAAGTCGTACGCCGGGCCGGGGATCGCGATCTCGTTCGTGCTCGCCGCGATCTGCTGTGCCCTGGCCGCGCTGTGCTATGCCGAGTTCTCGTCCACGGTGCCGGTGTCCGGGTCGGCGTACACCTTCTCGTACTTCTCCCTCGGTGAGATCTTCGCCTGGATCATCGGCTGGGACCTGCTGCTCGAGTTGATGCTCGGGGCAAGCGTCGTGGCCCAGGGCTGGTCGACGTACGCCGCCTTGTTCCTCGAACAGATCGGATTGGGCTGGCCCGAGTCGATCGGGCCGGACAGCAGTGTGAACCTGCTGGCGATGCTGCTGGTCTTCGTCCTCGCGACGCTGGCGACGATCGGGATCAAGGAGTCGCTCCGGGTCAACCTGGTGCTGGTCGCGGTCAAGCTGTTCGTGGTGCTGTTCGTGATCGTCGCCGGCCTGTTCTACATCCAGGGCGACAACCTCACGCCGTTCATCCCGCCGAGCGTGCCGTCCGAGAGCGGCGAGGTCACCATCACCACGCCGCTGTTCCAGGCGCTGTTCGGGATCGCCCCGTCGACGTTCGGCGTGATGGGCATCGTGTCGGGTGCCTCGCTGGTGTTCTTCGCGTTCATCGGGTTCGACGTGGTCGCGACCACCGCCGAGGAGGCGAAGAACCCGCAGCGCGACCTGCCCCGCGGCATCCTCGGCTCACTGGCGATCTGCACCGTGCTGTACGTGCTGGTCTGCATCGTGATCACCGGCATGATCAACTACACCGACATCAACAGCGAGGCGGCGCTGGCGGAGGCGTTCCGGTCGGTCGGCCGGCCCGGTTTCGCGACCCTGATCTCCGCCGGTGCGGTGGCCGGTCTGACCACGGTGGTGCTGACGCTGATGATCGGCGCCGCCCGGGTCGTGTTCGCGATGAGCCGCGACCACCTGATGCCTCGTGAGCTCGGCAAGACGCATGCGAAGTGGGGTACGCCGTACCGCCTCACCATCGGGATCGGCATCCTGGTCGCGCTGGTGGCCGGGCTCACCCCGATCGGCAAACTCGAGGAGATGGTGAACATCGGCACGCTGGCCGCGTTCACCCTGGTGTCCATCGCCGTACCGCTGCTGCGCAAGCGCCGGCCCGACATCAAGCGCTCCTTCCGGGTGCCGGGCAACCCGGTGATCCCGATCCTGGCCGCGCTGATCTGCGTCTACCTGATGCTCAACCTGTCGATCGAGACCTGGCTGCGGTTCGCGATCTGGATGGCACTCGGCTTCATCGTCTACTTCCTCTACGGCTACCGCAGGAGCCGCGTCGGCATCGAAGAACGCACCGGCGAGAGCACCCGCGCCTAGGGCCGTGTCTGGACCACTCCGGGTCGGCTGGCGGTAAGATCCGTCAGCCGACCACTGGAGGGGATCCGATGAAGCACCCGCGACGTCTTTTCGCGGGTGTTGCCGCGTTGGTGCTGACGGCGACGGCCGGAGTGGTCGCCGTACGCCTGCAGCAGGGCGGCTCGGCGGTGGGCAGCAGTGCGGCCGCGATCAAGGCCACGGCGACGCCGGGACAGCTGACCGACACGCAGAAGGCGACCCGGAAGACCGGGGTCGACGCGGTGCTCGCGAAGCGCTCCGCCGCGGTGCTGAAGGGTGATCTGAAGGGCTTTCTCGCGATCGTCGACCCGGAGCAGCCGCAGCTGGTCGCGCGGCAGCGGATGCTGTTCACCAACCTGCGCAAGTTCCCGTTCAGCACCCTGAAGTACTTCGTCGCCGACGAGCGGCCGTCGAAGGTGCTGATCGCCAAGTACGGCGCGGAGACCTTCTCGACCCGGGTGATGATGCGGTACCGGCTCGCCGGCCTGGACGCGAAGCCGGTGCAGACCGACCTGGGCTACGCCTTCGTGCAGCGCGGCGGCGCCTGGATCCTGGTCGAGGACAGCGCGATCGAGGAGACGCTGAGCCCGGACGGGCACCGGCAGCCGTGGGACTTCCAGGAGATCTCGGTGATCCGGAAGGGCAAGGTGCTCGTGGTGGTCGACAAGGGCGAGCAGGCGCTCGGCCAGAAGATCGCCAAGGTCTCCCAGGGCGCGGTCGACGGCGTACGGCGGCATTGGCGGCGACCGTGGAACGGCGCGGTGATGGTGGTCGCGATGTCGGAGCCGCGGGTGATGGCGACGGTGTGGACCGCCGGCAGCGGGTCCGGCTGGACCATCGCGGCGAAGGCGGTCTCGCTGTACGACGGTGATCCGTGGGCGCAGAAGTCGGTGGCACCGGTGAGCAGCCGGATCGTGGTGAATCCGGCGGTGCGGTCGAAGCTGGACCAGGATCTGCTGGTGCACGAGATGACGCATGTCGCGACGCTGCAGCTGGGGATCAAGACGCCGATCTGGCTGGTCGAAGGCATTGCGGAGTATGTCCGGTGTGCGTCGATCGAGGATGATCCGCAGTGGACCGTCGACCCGTACCGGAAGACGGTCCGGACCAAGTACATGCCGTCGATGAAGGTGCTGCCGACGCAGGCCGAGTTCGATGTCGCGGGGGATCGGTCGTACGGGCAGAGTTGGTGGATCACGGCGTACCTGGTGGACGAGCTGGGGGAGAAGGGTGTGGCCGATCTGTACACCGACCTCGCCCGGCACAGCACCAGCCAGAAGGCGTACGCCGCGATCCTCGAGAAGCGCACCGGGAAGACGGCGCCCCAGTTGGTCGCCGCAGTCAAGAAGTACAAGGGCTGAAAGAACCCGCCCCCTCGCTTCGCTCGGGGGCGGGGGATGTGCGTTGGGCGGCAGCCCGCGCGCGTCGGTGGTTAGCGGGTGCCGGTGACTACGAGCATTTCGCAGGGGCCGGCGAAGCCGGTTGGGGTTTCGAACTGGGTCAGTTGATCGGTGATTTCTTGCCAGGCTCCGGCTCGTCCGGCGTCGTCGAGGCTGGAGAGCATCTGGTGGAGGGCGCCGAAGGATTCGCGTTCGAAGTGGACGCAGTCGGCGGCGGTGGGTAGGCGGACCGGCGACGGGACCGTCTCCACCGTGACGTCGCGGAATCCGGCCGCCGCGAACGCCTGCTCGGCGACGCCCGGGCTGCCCAGGCTGAACGGACCAGGCTGGCCGGGTGCCGGTGGCGGGAGTTCGGCCCGGCGCCGGATGATGCCGACCGGGATCGAGAAGAACCCGTTCCGGTCCGGCGTCGAGTAGATCACCGCCGAGAACTTTCCACCCGGTCGCAGCGCCCGGCGGATCCCGCCCAGCGCGGCCTGCTGGTCCGGGAAGTAGATCAGGCCGACGCGCGAGATGGCCGCATCGAAGCTCCCCTCCTCGAGCCCGGACAGATCCTCACCGTCGGCCTCCAGCGTTTCCACCGTCTCCAACCCAGCCTCGGCTGCCTGACGAGCGGCGTACCCGAGAATGGCCGGCGAGATGTCAGTCGCGAGCACGTGACCGCTCGAACCGGCCAGCCGCGCCGCGGCCAGCGTCTGCCCGCCCGCCCCCGCAGCCACGTCCAGCACGCGCGAGCCGGCGCCGATCCCCGCAGCGTCGAGCATCGCCGCAGTGGCGTCGCCGAGCCAGTCCTCGATGGTCGGGCCCCAGCGGTGCCAGGCCTCCGCGGCGTCCTCCCACTGCGCGCGCGTGGTCTGCTTGTAGACCTTCGGGTCGAAAGTGACGGTCATGGTTCCCCTCCTGTGGTGAGGGTTCCAGCGGATCAGCCGAGCCGTACGACGGACTAGTACGGGTTCTGGACCTGGCTGGTACACATCCTGGACCGCGGCGCACAATGAGCCATGCGAGACTACGGCCAGTACTGTCCCGTGGCCCTGGCCAGCGAGGTGCTGGCGGACCGGTGGACGCCTCTGATCGTGCGTGAACTCGTGCTCGGGAGCCGGCGGTTCAACGACATCGACCGCGGCCTGCCCGGCATCTCCCGCACGCTGCTCA
The DNA here is from genome assembly GCA_963748245.1 of uncultured Actinomycetota bacterium. GTDB lineage: Bacteria > Actinomycetota > Actinomycetes > Propionibacteriales > Kribbellaceae > Kribbella. The sequence goes on from CAVVIA010000003.1 coordinate 61,988, forward strand.
AGCAACGCCTGAACCACCTCGAACGCAAGGGCGTGCTGGAACTGGTTCCGGTGGCCCGCGGTCACGAGTACCAGCTCACCCCGGCCGGTCGCGACCTCGAGGGCGTGATCATGGCGATCGGGGAGTGGGCGGTGCGGTGGATGTTCAGCGAACCGCAGCCCCGCGAGGTCGATCCGGTCACCCTCACCTGGTGGATGTCGCGGCGGGTGAACGCCGACAAGCTGCCCGGGCAACGGGTCACCGTCGAGTTCGAGTACCTCGGTGCGGACCCGACCCGGATCTGGCTGATCCTCGACCGGCAGGAAGCCTCGGTGTGCACGGATCACCCCGGCTTCGCCTCCGACGTGGTCGTCACCACCGTGCCGGTGGACCTGATGCGCGTCTTCTCCGGCATCGTCAGCCTGGCCCAGGCGACCGCCGACGGCTCGATCGCGTTGACCGGCCCGCCACGGCTGATCCGGGCCCTGCCGACCTGGTTCCTCTGGAGCCCGTTCGCTCCCGCTGTCCGGGAGCGGATCGGCTAGGAAAGCTGCTGGGGGCCGGAGCGGGCTTCCGGCTCCGCACCGACCCCCAGCGGTTCACGTCAGCTCAGGCTCGCGATGCCCTTCGGCAGGAAGCGTGAACTGTTGGTCTTCTCGGAGATACCGGTCCGGTCCAGGTACGGCGTGATGCCGCCGAGGTGGAACGGCCAGCCGGCGCCGAGCAGCAGGCACAGGTCGATGTCCTGCGCCTCCGCGACCACGCCCTCGTCGAGCATGATCCGGATCTCCTCGGCCAGTGCGGTCAGCACCCGGGTGCGCAGCTCCTCGGCCGTCGACGGATTGTCGCCGACGCTCACCAGCGCCTCGACCTCGGGGTCCACCACCGGCTTGCCCTCGGGCCAGACGTAGAACGAGCTCTTGCCCGCGGCAACCACCTTGGCCAGGTTCTCCGACACCGCGAAGCGATCCGGGTAGGCCCGGTTCATCGTCTCGGCCACGTGCAGCGCGACCGGCAACCCGACCAGCTGCAGCAGGACGAACGGCGGCATCGGCAGGCCGAGCGCGGACAGCGCCTTGTCCGCCGCCGGGATCGGGGTGCCCTCGTCGACCGCCGCGCTGACCTCACCGAGGAAGCGCGTCAGCAGCCGGTTCACCACGAACGCCGGCGCGTCCTTGACCAGCACACACGACTTCTTCAGCGTCTTGCCGACCGCGAACGCGGTGGCCAGCGTCGCGTCGTCGGTCTGGTCCGCGCGGATGATCTCGAGCAGCGGCAGCACCGCGACCGGGTTGAAGAAGTGGAACCCGACCACCCGCTCCGGGTGCTCCAGATCGGCGGCCATCTCGGTGACGGACAGGGACGAGGTGTTCGTCGCCAGTACGGCGTCCGGCCGGATGATCTTCTCCAGGTCGGCGAAGATCGTCTTCTTCAGTTGCAGTTCCTCGAACACGGCCTCGATCACGAAGTCGGCGTCCGCGAAGACGGCCCGGTCCACCGAGCCGGTGACGAGCGCCTTCAGCTGGTTCGCCTTGTCCGGCCGGATCCGGCCCTTGCCGAGCAGCTTGTCGATCTCACCGTGCACGTACCCGACGCCACGGTCCACCCGCTCCTGGTCCAGGTCGGTCAGGACGACGGGCACCTCGAGGCGCCGTGCGAACAGCAGGGCCAGCTGCCCCGCCATCAGGCCGGCGCCGACGACACCGACCTTGCCGACCGGCCGGGCGAGCGACTTGTCCGGCGCACCGGCCGGGCGCTTGGCCCGCTTGTTCACCAGGTCGAAGGCGTAGAGGCCGCTGCGCAGCTCCTCGCTCATGATGAGGTCGGCAAGGGCCTCGTCCTCGGCCGCGAAGCCACGATCGCGATCGTTGTCTTTCGCCGCCGCGATCAGGTCCAGCGCCCGGTACGGCGCCGGGGCCGCACCGCTCACCTTGACGTCGGCAAACCCCTTGCCACGGGCAACAGCCGCGTCCCAGGCGTCGCCACGGTCGATCTCCGCCCGCAGCGGCGTGATCTCACCCTTCAGCACCTTGCTCGCCCACAGCAGCGACTGCTCGAGGAAGTCGGCCGAGTCGAGCAGGACGTCGCCGATGCCGAGCTTGACCGCCTCCGGGCCGCTGAGCAGCTTGTTCTGGTTCAGGGCGTTCTCGACGACGACCTTGACCGCGTTGTCCGCGCCGATCAGGTTCGGCAGCAGGAAGTTGCCGCCCCAGCCCGGGATCAGGCCGAGGAAGACCTCGGGCGTCGACAGCATCCCGGCCGCGACCGAGACGGTGCGGTAGGTGGCGTGCAGCGCGACCTCGAGGCCGCCGCCGAGCGCGACGCCGTTCACGAACGCGAACGACGGCTTGCCGCCGTCGACCAGCTTGCGCATCACGCCGTGCCCGATCCGGCCCAGGTTGAGCGCCTGCTCCCGGTCGGTCAGCTTCGGTACGCCGGTCAGGTCGGCGCCGGCGGCCAGGATGAACGGCTTGCCGGTGACACCGATGGCGACGACCTCGTCGCGGGCCAGGGCGGCGTCGATCGCGGTGTTGAGCGACGCCAGACCCTTCGGGCCGAACGTGTTCGGCTTGGTGTGGTCATGCCCGTTGTCGAGCGTGATCAGCGCCATCGTGCCGGCCTTGCCCGGCAGTACGACGTCCCGCGAATGCGCGAGCGTGACGACCTCGTCGGTCTCGATCGCGACCGCTTGGTCAATCAGATCCTGGAGGCTCACGCGGCGTTTCCTTCCCAAAGAGGGTTCTCCCAGATGACGGTGCCGCCCATGCCGAGGCCGACGCACATGGTGGTCAGGCCGTACCGGACCTCCGGGCGCTGCTCGAACTGCTTGGCCAGCTGGTTCATCAGCCGGACGCCGCTGGACGCCAGCGGGTGGCCGTAGGCGATCGCACCGCCGTACGGGTTGACCCGCGGGTCGTCGTCGGCGATGCCGTAGTGCTCCAGGAAGGCCAGCACCTGGACCGCGAACGCCTCGTTCACCTCGAACGCGCCGATGTCCTCGATGGTCAGGCCGGCCAGCTTGAGCGCCTTCTCGGTCGCCGGGACCGGGCCGACCCCCATCACCTCGGGCTCGACGCCGGCGAAGCCGTACGAGACGAGCTTCATCTTCGGGGTCAGGCCGAGCTCCGCGGCGGCCTCGGCGGAGGCGAGCACGCAGGCGGTCGCACCGTCGTTGATACCGGCCGAGTTGCCGGCCGTCACCCGGCCGTGCGGGCGGAACGGCGTCTTCAGGCCGGCCAGGTCCTCGACTGTCGTCCCCGGCCGCATCGGCTCGTCGGTGCTCGCGTAACCCCAGCCCTGCTCGGCCGACCGGGTCGCGATCGGGACCAGGTCGGGCTGGATCAGGTCGTTCGCGTAGGCCTTGGCCGCGCGCTCCTGGGAGGCCGCGGCGAACGCGTCCGCGCGCTGCTTGGTGATGCTCGGGAACCGGTCGTGCAGGTTCTCCGCGGTCGACCCCATCACCAGGGCAGAGGTGTCGACGAGCTTCTCGGAGATGATCCGCGGGTTCGGGTCGACGCCCTCGCCCATCGGGTGGCGGCCCATGTGCTCGACACCGCCGGCCACGACCACGTCGTACGCGCCGAAGGCGATCCCCGCGGCGGTTGTGGTGACGGCGGTCATCGCGCCGGCGCACATCCGGTCGATGGCGTAGCCGGGCGTGGTGTTCGGCAGGCCGGCCAGCAGGGCCGCGGTCCGCCCGATGGTGAGGCCCTGGTCGCCGATCTGGGTGGTGGCCGCGATCGCGACTTCGTCCACCCGCGCGGGCGGGAGCTCCGGGTTCCGCCGGAGCAGCTCCCGGATGCACTTGATCACCAGGTCGTCGGCGCGCGTCTCGGCGTACTGGCCCTTGGCCTTGCCGAACGGGGTGCGAACGCCGTCGACGAACACGACATCGCGGATCTCACGGGGCACGAGGGCCCTCCTCTGGGGGTCGGGAAAGCTACCCAGATGCTACCCATGGGTAACAGAACTCCCAAACCCCCCACGCCTGTGCGGCTGCTCACAAATCACACCTGTGTGGTCACGGAAGTCGTAACCCGTGGCGTACGCCGCGGATTCGGCGCATGCTGGGGGCAGGTAGCTATGGGGAGAGCCGTTCTATGAACAACCTTGATCTCGCCGTACCGGTGCTGAGCCGGGGCAAACACCGCAATCCGCGTAAGGGTGCCTGCTTCATGGAGTTCGCCTCCTATCTGGCCGGCGAACCGTGGTCGGACCACCCGGCCTGCACGCACCCGTTGCTGGCAGGCGTGGCGCGGGACGTCAACGACTGCACGACGGACGCCGGCCGCACGCGGCTGGCTCCACTGATCCCTTCGGTGATCGGGCTGACTCCGTACGACCCACACGTCGTACCGCGGGTGACGGCACGCTGCATCCAGCACGCGCTGCCGATCGTGTCGCAGGAGCGGCAGTACATCCTCGCGGTCGCGCTGCTGGTGGGGGAGAAGCACCTCGCGGCCCTCGACGGGCGTCCGCTGGACGACCTCGAGCCGGCCTCGCGGGAGGCACTCGAATCGGTCCCGTCCGCGACCAAGTGGGCGCGGTCCTTCACCTCCCGGTCCCACCGGGGTACGCCGGACTTCGCGAAGCGGACCGCACCGCGGGCCGTGTCGTGCGCGGTGGAAGGGATCTCGCAGGCCTGCGTGCCGAACCCGGACGACCGGCTGTTCGACCTGCTGACCGCGGCGATCGACGAGTGCAAGGTCTGGATGCCGAAGCCGGCGTCGGCACCTGCACCCGCACCGACGCTGGTTCGGGAAGAGGCCGTGGAAGTCCGCTAGGCGACCAGTAGGCTGCACTGTGTGACTTTGGAGATCGATACCGGTTCAGGGTTGATGCCAGTCCACGAGTGGAAGCCTGAGGGCGACGGACCCGGGTTGCTGCTCCTGCAGGAGATCTTCGGGGTCTCCGACTACATCAAGCAGCGTGCCGCGGATCTTGCCGCCCTCGGGTACTACGTGATCGCGCCGGAGGTCTACTGGCGGCTGGACGACACCGAGTTGGACGAGTCCGCGCCGGATCTGCTCGAGAAGGCCATGGCGATCATGGGCCGGCTCGACTGGGATCAGGCCGTCTCGGACTCGGTCGCCGCGCTGGACTACCTGCGCAGCCGCGACGCGGGCACCGGTGTGGTCGGGTTCTGCTTCGGCGGCGGCCTCGGGTTCAACGTGGCCGCGGTGTCCCCGCCTGACGTGCTGGTGAGCTACTACGGCTCGGCCCTACCGCAGTTGCTGGGCCTAGCGCCGAAGGTGACCGCGACGAGCCTGCATCACTTCGGCGACGCCGACGCGTTTCTGCCGGTCGACGACCTCGTCGCCGGACTGGACGGCGACGAGGTCCATCGCTATCCCGGTGCCGGCCACGCGTTCGACAACCCATTGCCCGCCTTCCACCACGCCGAGGCCTCCGAGCTGGCCTGGCGGCGTACTGTCGCGTTCCTCGCCCGTCAACTTCCTACCTCCCAAGGATCCGAATGAGCCTGTACGACATCCCGCTGACCACCCTCTCCGGCGCTGCGACCTCGCTCGGCGAGTACAAGGGCAAGGCCGTTCTCGTCGTGAACGTCGCCTCGAAGTGCGGTCTCACCCCGCAGTACGAGGGCCTGGAGAACCTGCAGAAGACGTACGCGTCGCGCGGCTTCACCGTCCTCGGCGCCCCGTGCAACCAGTTCGGCGGCCAGGAGCCGGGCTCGTCGGAGGAGATCTCGACTTTCTGCTCCACGACGTACGGCGTCACCTTCCCGATGCTCGACAAGCTCGAGGTGAACGGTGACGGGCGGCACCCGCTGTACGGCGAGCTCACGCAGACGCCGGACGCCGCGGGCGAGGCCGGCGACATCCAGTGGAACTTCGAGAAGTTCCTGATCAGCCCCGAGGGCACCGTCGCCGCACGCTTCCGCCCCCGTACCGAGCCCGAGTCGCCCGAGATCGTCGAGGCGATCGAAGCCCAGCTACCCGCTCAGTCCTAGTCGAGCGGTTTCGCCGGGGCTTCTGCCGCCATGGCGTCCGTGAGGACCTCGGCCGTGAGGCCGAGCTGCCATTCACGGGCGCCGTGGTCACGCAGGAACGTGCTGACCACCTCGAGGCTCGGATCGCTCGGCGGCGACCAGGCCAGCCGGCGGATCGTGTCCGGCGCCATCAGGTTCTCGGTCGGGAGGCGGTGCGCCTCGGCGATCTCGCCGACGGCCGATCGCGCGGCCGACAGACGAGCGGCGGCGTCGGGGTCCCGGTCGGCCCAGGCCCGGGCCGGCGGCGGGCCGTCGTACCGCGGTCCCTGCTTCGGGAGCTCGGCGTCAGGCAGCCGGCGCGCGTGGTCGACGGCCTCCCACCACGTGCGCATGTGCCGGTGGGCGCCGCGGCCCTTGAACGCGGTCAGCCGCTGCAGCGTGTCCCGGTCGGCCGGCATCGCCGACGCGGCCTCCACGATCGCGGCGTCGGGCAGGATCCGGCCGGGGGAGATGTCGGCGGCCTCCGCGATCTGATCGCGGGCCTCCCACAACGCCCGGACGACGGCCAGACTGCGGCGATTACGGACACGGTGCATCCCCGACGTACGGCGCCACGGGTCGGGCTTCGGTTCCCGCGGGGGAGCGGACAGGATCGCGGCGAACTCCTGCTCGGCCCACTCCCACTTGCCCTCGCGGCGCAGCTCGGCCTCGATCGCATTGCGCAGCTCGATCAGCATCTCCACGTCGAGCGCGGCGTAGATCAGCCACGGCCCGGGCAGCGGGCGGGTCGACCAGTCGGCCGCGGAGTGCTCCTTGCGCATCCGGTAGCCCAGCACCTCGCTGACGAGCGAGGCGAGGCCGACCTTCGGATACCCGAGCAGGCGGCCGGCCAGCTCGGTGTCGAACACCTTCCGCGGCACCATCCCGACCTCGGCCAGGCAGGCCAGGTCCTGGTTGGCGGCGTGAATGATCCACTCGGCGTCGACGATCGCGTCGCCGAGCGCGGACAGGTCGCCGAACGGGATCGGGTCGACCAGGGCCGAACCGGCGCCCTCACGGCGGAGCTGGACCAGGTACGCGCGGTGAGAGTACCGGTAGCCGGAGGCGCGTTCGGCGTCGACGGCCACCGGGCCGGAGCCGGACCGGAACGCCTCGACCACGTCGGTCAGGACGGAGCTGGTGTCGACGACGTCGGAGAGGCCGTCGCGGAGTTCGAGCAGTGGCAGGTGCGCGGTCGGATCGTCCGGGACTGGCGGCTGCTGGGTCTCGGCCGGGCTCATCGGCCCCGCTGTCCGCGCCGGGTCGGCATCGCCACCACCCCCGGCGGCACCGGCGGCAGTCCAGCCGCCGTGCAGAGCACCTCGCCCCACGCCTCCGCGTGACGGGTCACGTCCACGGTGCCACCAGGTCCCGGCACCGGGCTCCAGGACGCGCGGATCTCGATCTCCGCCGTCGCGTCGTCGTCGGCCATGCCGCCGAAGCTTTCGGATACCACCCTGGTGACGGTACCGCTAGGGGCCAGGAAGTCGGCACCCCGGTCGGTCAGCGCCTCCATCAGCCAGGTCCAGCCGACGCCGCCGAGCAGCGCGTCGGTCACCATTTCCGGCTCGACGGCCGCACGCACGTACGCGACACAGCGGAAGGTCGACTGCCAGGCGTCGTTCCCGTCCGGGTCGTAGAGGATGACCAGGCGGCCGGTGGCGATATCGTCACCGTCGACCGTCACGTCAGCGCTGACCGCGGCCGCGTGCGGTGCGATCCGCTGCGGCGCGGGCATCTCCTCGACGAATACCTCGGGCCGGAACCGGGCACCGCGCAACTGCGACACTGCCTCGGCGAACTCCGCGGGTGGCGCGTCGACCTGCTTGCGGGCACCCATGCCTGGCAGCCTACGACTGATCACTCACGGACGCTTGTGACGACGCGCCGGTAACGCTGCGCTGTTGGCCGGGCCTTCGGCGCCGGCGGGTCACGGGGCCTTGGCTCCCGGCCTTCCCTCGTCACTCCAGTCGCTTCGCTCCCTCCGCTCCTCAGTCCAGGCCGGGAGGCCCCGTGACCGCGTGTGAGGAGGGCGAAGTCGGCGTGGGATCATCGCTGTGTGCCCTTGACACCACCCTCAGCCTCACCCAGTGCGACCGACCGATCTGCCTTCCTGCTTGCGGCTCGGGGGGAGCCCGGGCCGCACACGCCGGTGTGGTTCATGCGCCAGGCCGGGCGCTCGCTGCCGGAGTACCGGGCGATCCGCGAGGGCACCACGATGCTCGAGTCCTGTAGGCGTCCCGACCTCGTCGTCGAGATAACGCTGCAGCCGGTACGCCGTTACGGCGTCGACGCGGCCATCTTCTACTCCGACATCGTGCTGCCGCTGAAAGCGACCGGCTTCGACATCGAGATCAAGCCGGGCGTCGGGCCCGTGGTCGCCGAGCCGGTCCGCGACGCGGCCGGCCTCGATGCCGTCCGCCCGGTCACGCCCGCCGACGTGCCGTACACCACGGACTCGGTGAAGCAGCTGGTCTCCGAGCTCGACGGCACCCCGCTCATCGGCTTCGCCGGCGCGCCCTTCACGGTGGCGTCGTACCTGGTCGAAGGGGGGCCGAGCAAGGACCACGCCAAGACGAAGGCACTGATGCACGGCAACCCGAAGCTGTGGCACGCGCTGGCGGACCGGCTGGCCGATGTCGCGATCGCGTACCTGACCGTGCAGATCGAGGCGGGTGCGTCCGCGATCCAGCTGTTCGACTCGTGGGCGGGCGGGCTCTCGGCGCGCGACTACGCCCAGTTCGTCCAGCCGCACTCGGCCAAGGTGTTCGAGGCGTTGGCGTCGTACGGCGTACCGAGACTGCACTTCGGCGTGAACACGGGCGAGCTGCTCGGGCTGATGAGCGAGGCCGGCGCGGACGTCGTCGGGGTCGACTGGCGGGTGCCGCTGGATGAGGCGGTACGGCGGATCACCGCGGCCGGCCCGGGTCCGAAACCGGTCCAGGGCAACCTGGATCCGGCCCTGCTGTTCGCCGGCTGGGACGCGTTGGAGCCGGAGATCGACCGCATCCTCGCGGAGGGCAAGGCCGCCCCGGGACACATCTTCAACCTCGGCCACGGGGTGCCGCCGGACGCCGATCCCGAGGTGCTGCACCGCGTTGTCCGGCACGTCCAGACGAGGTCGGCCCGTGTACCTGCCTGACTACGAGGTGAGGCTGGAACGCCTGACCGCCGCGCACGCAGACGCCGTCCTGACCTTCGAGCGGGAGAACCGCGAGTACTTCGCGGCCTCCGTGCAGGACCGTGGAGATGCGTACTTCACCGATTACGCCCCGCGGCACGCAGCGCTCCTGGCCGAGCAGGAGGCCGGGATCTGCCGGTTCCACGTCTTGGTGGACGACTCCGACGCTGTCGTCGGTCGAGTGAATCTCATGGACCTCGAGAACGGCTCGGCGGAGCTCGGCTACCGGATCGCGGAGAAGGCGACAGGTAAGGGCCTCGCCTCGGCGGCGGTGCGGGCAATCGCCTCGGTCGCCGCAGCGGAGTACGGGCTGACGTCGCTGCGAGCCGGGACGTCGGTCAAGAACCTGGCATCACAAGCAGTGCTCGAGCGGGCCGGCTTCCGCCTGGTCGGAGACGACGGGGCGGAGCGGGCGTACGAGCTGATGCTGGAGGTCGCGTGAGCTCGGTGGTCGTGGTCGGTGGCGGCATCAGCGGGCTGGCGGCCGCGCACGCGCTGGCGACCGGCCCGAATCCGCCGCGGATCACCGTGCTCGAGGGTTCACCGAGGCTCGGCGGCAAACTGGCCGGGGACATGCTCGAAGGAGTGCCGGTCGACCTCGGTGCGGAATCGGTGCTCGCCCGGCGGCCCGAGGCGGTCGACCTGATCAAGGCGGTCGGGCTCGGAGCCGACCTGGTGCACCCGGCGACCACGTCGGCCGGGTTGTGGATCGGCGACCGGATCCGGGCGATCCCGCCGACGGTGATGGGTGTCCCGGTCGATCCGGCGGCAACTGTCGATGTGCTGGGCGACGCAGCCGCCGCGGAGGTTGCGCATGAGGCTGAGCTGCCGTCTCCGGCGTTGAATGAGGACGTGGCGATCGGGCCGGTTCGTCGCCGATCGCATGGGTACGGCGGTCACGGAGAAGTTGATCGACCCGCTGCTGGGTGGCGTGTACGCCGGGCGTGCTGAGGAGATCTCGCTGGCGGCCGCCGTACCCGAGCTGTACGCCAAGCTGCGCACCGCGCCGAGCCTGCTCGCGGCGACCGCTGAGCTGCGGGAGGCGGGTCAGCGCGCGTGCCGGGGCAGCCGGTGTTCGCGGGCATCGTGGGCGGGGTCAACCGGCTGATCTCCGGGCTGGAGAAGGACCTGATGGCTCGGGGCGTCGAGATCAGGCGTCAGTTGGCGGTACGACGGATCACGCGGACAGCCGACGGTTATGCGCTGGAGGCCGGGCCGGTGCCGGCTCCGACGCTGCTGACCGCGGATGCGGTGATCGTCGCCGTACCAGCGACTCCCGCGGCCCGGATGCTGGCGGAGTTGGCGCCTGCGGCGTCGACCGAGCTCGCGACGATCGAGTACGCGAGCATGGCGATCGTGACGCTGGCTGTGCGCAAGCAGGACTGGCCGGAGGAGGCGACGGGCTCCGGGTTCCTGGTGCCGTCGGTCGAGGGACGGACGATCAAGGCGTCGACCTACTCGCACGCGAAGTGGCAGTGGTCGAGTGACGCCGGCGGGGCGCTGGCTGTGCTCCGGTGCCTCTGTCGGGCGGCTGGGGGAGGAGTACGTGCTGCAGCGGTCGGACGAGGAGCTCGTGGCACTGGCTACCGCGGATCTAGGGCGCGCTGTGGGGCTGCAGGCGCCTGTTGTGGGCTCTCTGGTGACCAGGTGGGGCGGGGGCCTTCCGCAGTACGCAGTGGGGCATCTAGGCCGTGTGGACCGCGTTGAGGCGGCTGTTGCGGCAGAGCCGGGTCTGGCTGTGTGTGGAGCGGCGTACCGGGGTGTCGGCATCGCTGCGTGTGTCGCGTCGGGTGGCAAGGCAGCCACCCGGGTGCAGGCTTACCTGAACACATTGGAGACAATGGCTCCGTGACGGAGCAAGCCGAAGGCGCGTGAGCTGAACAATGTGATCCGCTACACCATGTGGTCGGTGTTCAAGGTGGAGACGCCGCTCGGCGACGCGGACCGGGACGAGCTGACCGCTGAGCTGACGGACCTGGTCGGGAAACTGGACGCCGACGACGTGGTGATCCGCGGGATCTACGACGTCGAAGGATTCCGGGCGGACGCGGACTTCATGATCTGGTGGCACGCGCCGACGTCGGACGCGCTGCAGAAGGCGTACCACGCGCTGCGCCGGTCCCGGCTCGGACGGCACCTGGCGCCGGTCTGGTCACAGCTGGCCCTGCACCGGCCGGCCGAGTTCAACAAGGGCCACATCCCGGCGTTCCTGGCCGACGAGGAGCCGCGGGCGTACGTGTGCGTCTACCCGTTCGTGCGGTCCTACGAGTGGTACCTGCTGCCGGACGAGGAGCGTCGGTTCATGCTGGCCGAGCACGGCAAGATGGCCCGCTCATACCCCGATGTCCGGGCGAACACGGTGGCCTCGTTCGCGCTCGGCGACTACGAGTGGATGCTGGCGTTCGAGGCGGACGAGCTGCACCGGATGGTCGACCTGATGCGCGACCTGCGCGCGTCCACGGCGCGGCGGCACGTGCGTGAGGAAGTGCCGTTCTACACCGGCAAGCGGACCCAGCTCGGCGAGCTGGTCGCCAACCTGGCCTGAGCCTCGTGCACCGCAAAGCCTTTCCGGTGCTGTACGTCACCAACGTGCGCCGGTCCGTCGACTTCTACGCCCTGCTCGGCTACGAACCGACGTACCAGTTCCCGCTGGAGGGCGACCCGCACTATGTCGGCCTGGAGCGCGGCGACTCGTCCCTGGGCATCGCCGACTTCAGTTGGCCCGAGGCTCAGCTCGGCATCACCGTCGGCACCGCGCCCCGCTTCGAGCTCTTCGTGTACGTCGACAACGTCGAAGCGGACGTCGAGACCTTCCGGGCCGCCGGCCACCGGATCCTGCAGGAGCCGGCCACCATGCCCTGGGGCGAACGCCAGGCCTACATCTCCGACCCCGACCAGAACCCCATCGCGCTCGCTACCCCGATCTGAGTCTCAGGTCCCCGGCTTCTGGAGCAGATAGTCCTCGGCGCGCATCGACGTGGGGGGCTTGACGTCCTCCGGGAGAAGCTCCCGCAGCGTGCGCTCGGTCAGGGTGTCCGGGTCGTGGTCGGAGAGCCGGGTCGCCTGGTTGGCGATGGCTTCCTCGAGCACGTTCCGGATGAACCGGCCGTTGCCGAAGTTGTGGCCGCGGGGAGCCGGCGGGATGACCCGGCGGACCACGTCCAGCACGTCGTCGGTGTAGATCATGCCCTTCTGCCGGGCCTGCAGCTCGAAGATGGCGATCAGCTGGTCGGTGTCGTACTCGCTGAAGGCCAGCAGCTTCGGGAACCGCGACGCCAGCCCGGTGTTGGACTCCATGAACCGCTGCATCTCGCGGTGGTAGCCGGCCACGATCACGATGCAGTCGTTGCGATGGTCCTCCATCATCTTCAGGATGGTGGCGACGGCTTCGAGGCCGAAGTCGCCCGGGGTGTTCTCCGGCACCAGCGTGTACGCCTCGTCGACGAATAGCACCCCGCCGAGCGCCTCGCGGAACTTGGCCGCGGTCATCGGCGCGGTGGTGCCGACGCTGGGGCCGACCAGGTCGGACCGGTCGACCTCGACCACGTGGCCCTTCTCGAGCACGCCCAGCTGGTTGTAGATCCGGGCGAGCAACCGGGCGATCGTGGTCTTGGCGGTACCGGGTTTCCCGACGAACACCATGTGCCGGGCCCGCTCGTGACTCGGCAGGCCGAGGTCCTGGCGGCGCAGGTTGGTCTTGATCTCGGCCACCATCCGGCGAACCGATTCCTTGACCGACTCCAGCCCGATCAGCGCGTCCAGCTCGGCCAGCGGATCGTCGCCGTAGTCCACCGGCGTCGGAACAGCCGCCTCGTCAGGCTCCGGCCGGACCTCGGCCCCGTCGGGGGCATCCCGGACCGCGTCCCAGGCAAGCGACAGCGCCGGAGCGACTGCCGATCCGGCGTCTGCGGTCCGCTGGCGCTCCCGGTCGAGAACCCGGAAGAATTCGCCCAGATCCGGGACCTGCGGCTCCGGCCATGGTGCGTCTGCGAGTACGCCGGACAGGTGGACCGACACCCGGGTGGCCGCGGCGGCCCAGGACCGCGCGAGCCCCTCCTGGTCGCGGCGGACCGCGCGGCCGAGCCATCCGCTGGTGCCGGCCAGCCAGGCGTGCGGGTCGAAGCCGTCTCTGATCTCCGCAAGGGCGTTCTCAACATCCCAGGCGGCGCTGCCCAGGCGCTGCGCCACAGCCTGCGGAACGCCGCCGAGCCCGGTGGCCAGCAGTAGCCGGGCGAGCAGTTGCGCGAAGTCACCGGCGTCGTCGTCGGACTGCGCCATCAACAGCTTGGCGTGCGAGTCCCGCAGCGAGTTGAGCGAGTACTGCAAGGCAGGGCCGGACCCACTCAGTTCTGGCAGCACAGCGCGCTCCGAGTCGCTGAGTGCGCTGGTCCGCCAGAACTGAGTGATCGTCTCGTAGTCCGCGGTGGCGTGCATGCGGGCCGCCTCGCGGTCGGCCAGCACCCGGTCGAAAGCCGCGGTCAGCGCCCGGGCACGGGTTTCCATCGGCGGCGCGTCGACGAACATGCTGACCACGTCCCGGGACAACTGCAGCGCCTGCCGGCGGCCTTGTTCCCGGAAGCCGCGCGCCCCCGAGATCGCCTGCAGCGGCCAGTCGGTGGGCGCGACCCGGACGGCGTGTCCGGCACCGCCGTACCGGACCGACTGCCGGTGGAAGTCCCGGGTCAGTTCGGCGGAGATGTCGGCGTACTCGCCGTGAAGCACCGGGATCCAGCCGGTCAGCAGCGGGGCGACCTGATGGGTGAACCACACCGCGGCCGGCGTTCCCTTGACGAAGTCCGGAAAGGCGTCCGGCCGCAGCGGCCGCAGTGTGCTCGGGTCCTCGGCCCAGGCGCGCAACCGGCCCCGGATCCCGGCCAGCCAAGCGTCCGGTACCTCCCAGGGTTGGTCGGCAGCCAGAACGTCGAGAACACGCGGTCTGCGGGTGTCGTCAGCCACATGGATCCTTTCCGCCCGTCGGGCATCGCGCTGGCTCACTTTAGTGCGTCAGCGGCCGACGAACGGACCGCGGTGCCCCCGTCGGCTCAGGCGGGGGTCAGGGTGAGGCTGATGCTGTTGATGCAGTAGCGGAGATCGGTCGGGGTGCCGTAGCCCTCGCCTTCGAAGACGTGGCCGAGGTGGGAGCCGCAGTTGGCGCAGCGGACCTCGACACGCTTCATGCCGAGAGCGCTGTCCTCGATGTACTGGACCCGGTCCTCGGCCAGCGGCGCGAAGAACGACGGCCAGCCGCAGTGGGAGTCGAACTTGGTCTCGCTGCGGAACAGTTCCGCGTCGCAGGCCCGGCACTTGTACACGCCGACCGTCTTGGTGTCGGTGTACTCACCGGTGAACGGCCGCTCGGTGCCGGCCTTGCGCAGTACCTTGAACTCGGCAGGGGAGAGCTGCGCCTTCCACTCCGCGTCTGACTTCTGAACGGCGTACTGCTTGATGTCATCTGTCACCGCTCCAGTATCGGCGCCCGGGCAAGGAAAACCCCGCCCGGGCCGCCGCACGTAAGACTCCCGTGATCACCTGACCCAGGACGGTAGCGGGACCACCCGCGCCACCTGCGGATCGTGGTCGCTGATCTGGTCCGGGAACTCGGCGTTCATGTGGACGATGTCGTACGACGACGTCGGTCGCAGGTTCTGCGAGATCAGGATCTGGTCCAGGATCTGGCTGTTGCCCTCGAACACGTAGCTGTAGCGCTCCGGCAGCGGCAGCGTCCGGGGCAGGTCGATCAGCGCCGTGTTCCCGGCGCCGACCAGGATGTCGGTCGTCTCGGAGAAGTCGAAGTCGTTGATGTCGCCGAGCACGATGACGTTGGCGCCCTTGTCCTTGGCCAGGATCTGGTCGACGAACCCGCGGACCGACTCGGCCTGCTGATGCCGCTTGGCCGCGGTCACCTGCACCGGCGGCTGGGTCCGGCCCCAGAGCGGGTCGTCGCCGCCCTTGGAGCTGAAGTGGTTGACCACCACGAACAGGCTCTGGCCGTGCCACTTGAACTCGCCGGCCAGCGGGACCCGCGCGGCCGCCCACGCCGGGTTGGCGGGGTCGACGCGGCCGGGCGAGGAACTCAGGTGCGGCCGGCCGAACCGGTCGGTGACGATCGTGGTCGCGACCGTCGAGCCGCCGCCGGGGCGGTCGACGAACTGGACCGGCCTGTCGGTGCGGTACAGGAACGCCACCCGGATGTTCCCGCCCGGCTCGCCGCCCTCGGCGTTGTTCACCGGGTCGATCTGGCGCCAGGCGTACGTCGGACCGCCGGCCTTCACGATCGCGGCCGCCAGCGTGTTGAGAGTGACGTCGGCGGCCGTCGTACCGGAGTTCGGTGGCGCCGTCGTTGTCCTGCACTTCCTCGAGCCCGATGATGTCGGGCGAGGCGAGGTTCTTCACCACCGCCTGGGCCAGTCCGTCGAACTTGGCCTCGCCGTCGGACGGGTCGAGGTTCTCCACGTTGAACGTCGCCACCGAGACCTGCAGCGGCGAGGAGGCCTTGGTCGTCTCGCGCTTGACGCCGCCGTCGACGACGGTCGGGGTCTGCGTCGGCAGGAACTTGAAGTTGCCGAAGCCGTAGTCCAGGACACCGGCCACGACACCGGCGAGCGTGTCCCCGGTCTTGGCGTCCGGGATCGGCGCCAGTACGTCGTCGAGCAGCACGCGCTCCGGGTTGCTGTCGGCCTTCTGCAGCACGATGCCGCCGCGCACGGTCCGGACGCTCGAGCCCGCCGGTACGACGGACAGCTCACGGAACGAGCTGGTCGGGCCGGTGACCTGCGGCTGGTTGATGCCGAGCCACATGCCCTCCAGCGACTCCCAGAAGTCGAGACCGTCGGTGGCCGGCTCGAACGTGCCGGTCGTCTCGACGTCTCCGTTGGAGTCGTCGTCGATCACGGTCGACGGCGGCACCCGGCCACCCGGGCCGACGATCGTCGGCGCCGGCACGGACGCGGCGCCGGTCACGGTGATCGTCGGGTTGGTGAGCTCGGTGGTGGTCAGGTTGTCGGTGCCGCCCGAACCGCCGGGGCGGAACTCGGCGACGGTGCCCTTGACCGTCACGGCGTCACCGACATTCACGGTCGGCGCCGAGCTGGTGAAGACGAACAGGCCCTCGCTGGTGGCCGGGTCCGCATCGGGCTGCGGGTCCTGGAACCAGAACCCGTTGCCGCCCTTGGCCGTGACCACACCGGTGACGTTGGCAACGAGCTTGCCGTTCATCGGGGACAGGTGCGCCGAGCCCTGGATGTCGTGGATCTTGGCGTCGACCGGGTCCGGGTCCGGCGGCGTGGAGGTCAGCGTCTTCGGCGACGGATTGACCGCGGCGAACTCGGTGCTGTTGTTGTCCGTGTCGGCGGTCGGGACCTTGCGGGTGGCCGACGTGGTGTTCGACAGGCCCGGCGCCGCGGCGGTCTCGAAGTCGTTGGCCGTCCCGTAGCCGACGAAGTCGACCACACCGGGCGCGGTCGCGCAGCCCGTCGTACAGGCCAAGGCGGAGGCCGTCGAGACCAGGGCGACCTTGCCGTTCGTCGCGGACATGGCGATGCTGCCGGTCGCGTCCGGGGCCGGCATCGGCTGACCGGCGCCGGCGCCTGCCGCCTCCTGCACGAGGTAGGCGGCGCCTGGCGCAAGGCTGCCGGTCAGAGGGGTGACTGCCCAGGTGACGCCCGCCGCGGACGCGTACTGGACCGACCAGCCGCTCAGGTCGACGGGCGAGGAGCTGTTGTTGGTCAGCTCGATGAAGTCGTGCGTGTACGGCGCGCCGGTGTTGCCGCCACCGCCGTACACCTCGGTGATGACCACGGTGGACGAGGCGGCGTCCGCCGGCGCGGCGACGAATGCGACCACCGCACCGGAGAAGACGAGACTTGACGTGACCACGAGGGCGCCCAGGCGGCGCCGTGA
This sequence comes from uncultured Actinomycetota bacterium, assembly GCA_963748245.1. Lineage (GTDB taxonomy): Bacteria > Actinomycetota > Actinomycetes > Propionibacteriales > Kribbellaceae > Kribbella. The sequence continues at coordinate 79,036 of CAVVIA010000003.1, forward strand.
TCGGTTCTGGGCAGACATGGCCGGATTCTCACACCCGGACTGGTCCCGGCCAAGGTCCAACACGTGAACACCAGGTACCTCCCGAAAAGGCACGGGTGATCATTCGCCGGACAAGGCGACCAGCCGGTACACCTCGAGCGGTTCCGCCTTGCCCTTGAGGTCCAGCAGGCCCAGTGACTCGGTGACTGCGTCAGGCAGGAGGGCCTTGGTGGCGGGGCCGATCGCCACACCGCCGCCGGGCGCCTTGCCCTCGATCCGGGAGGCGACGTTGACGGTGTCGCCGATGACGGTGTGGGTGCGGCCGCCCTCGGTGCCGAGCAGGCTGACCGAGGCGATGCCGCTGTTGATGCCGACCCGGAACCGCGGCCAGTGCGGGTGTGCCGTCTGGACCGCCGTCGCCGCCTCCTGCAACGCGAGCCCGGCCGCGGCGGCTCGCGCGGCGTGGTCCGGCTGGTCGCCGCGCTTGTTGAAGGTGACCATCAGCGCGTCCCCGATGATCCGGTCGACGGCGCCGCCGTGCCGTCGTACCACCGGTGGGACGACGACCTGGAAGTACGTGTTCAGCATCGCCGTGACCTCGGCCGGATCGTGGCGCTCGGAGAACGTGGTGAACCCCTGCAGATCGGCGAAGAGCACGCTCAGATCTCGCTGTCCGGACACCGTGTTCTCGAGGTAGAGATCGGCGAACCGCTCCTCGTGCCACTGGAGCCGTACGCCGACCACGACGAGGACGAAGGCGGCGAGCATGAGCACGTGCCATTCCCACCACGACAACGCCCAGTTCCGGGCGAACACCATCGCCACCATCGCCTCGGCCAGCAGGACGAACGCGGAGATCATCGACAGCAGCATCAGCGACGGGCGCTCCCACCAAGTCCGCAGATAGCGCGCCGCCGCGATCGCGTAGAGCAGCACAGCGGGTACGGCGAGTGCACTCAGGATGCCGTCGGCAACTTCCGGTACGGCGGTGTCGTGCAGCGGAGGCAACCGCAGTACCGAGGCCAGCGCCCACAACGCCATCAACGTCAGCAATGCCGCGCGGAGCCACCGCCCTCGCCGTACTGCGGTGACTGCCCGCGCACCGGACAGGTTCAGACTCGACAAGACCGCGAACATCGAGGCCAGCGCGACCCCGACCGGCGTCGCGAGGATGAATCCCGCGTTCGGTGTGTCGAGCAGCACCTTCGGCGTGGCCAACGCATGCAATGCGAGGAACCCGGCCGCCGACAGGAACGCCAGCGACACCAACAGGACCCGAGGATCCCCACGCCGGCACGCCGCCTGACCCGTGGCATAAGCCAGTACGGCGCTCAGCACCGCCGCCACCAGCACCAGCCAGAAGTGCGACGGGTGGTGCTCCCAATGCACGTCGAGCGTCGGACTCTGCAACAGCAGCACCAACCCCGCCAGTGGAATCAGCAGAACCAGCGCGGTGAGGACGACCATCGCCGGCGTGTAGACGAACCGCCGTTCAGGCATCCGCGGAAGCCTTCAGATGGGTGTGGATCTGGGACACCACCACTGAACCCTCGCCGACCGCCGAGGCGACCCGCTTGACCGACCCACTGCGTACGTCGCCGATCGCGAAGAGCCCGGGCAGAGTCGTCTCATAGGGCTGCGGCGGCCGGGGCTCGTTCCACCGCGCATCGGCCCCGGCGTCCGAACCGCTCAGCACGAAGCCACGACCGTCCCGGCCGACCTTGTCCGGCAACCAGCTGGTGCCGGGGACGGCGCCGATCATCACGAACAGCCCGGCCGACGGAATCGACTCCTCGTCGCCGGACAACCGGTCGCGCAACGTCACGCGTTCGAGCCGCCCGTCGCCGCCACCACCGACGACCTCGCTGTTCGCCCGCAGCGTCACGTTGGGTGCGGCGTCGATGGCATCGATCAGGTACTGCGACATGCTCGCGGTCAGGTCGTTGCCCCGGATCACCAAAGTCACCAGACGGCAGTACCGGGCCAGGTGCAGCACCGCCTGCCCGGCGGAGTTCCCGCCGCCGACCACGCACGCGTCAAGGCCCTGCAAACCGTGGGCTTCAGACACACTCGCGCCGTAGTAGACCCCGTTGCCCATCAACGGCTCCAGCGACGGCACGTCCAGCCGCCGGTACGACACTCCGGTGGACAGCACGACCGCGCGGGCCGTCACCTCACCGACGTCGCCGATGACGGCACGGAAGTGGTCGTCCTCCTTCTCCAGCGAGACGATCGACCGCATCAGCACGAAGTGCGCCCCGAAGACCCACGCCTGCTGGTACCCGCGCTGCGCCAGTTCGGAGCCCCGGATGCCACGCGAGAACCCGAGATAGTTGCGGATCAGCGAACTCGTCCCCGCCTGCCCGCCGATGGACTCCCGCTCCACCACCAGCGTCCGCAAGCCCTCCGACGACGCATACACAGCGGCCGCGAGCCCACCCGGACCGGCCCCGATGACCAGGACGTCGAACGAGTCCTCGCCGTCGGCCAGCGTCGTCGGCACTCCCCACGCCTCGGCGATCTCCGCATCGGTCGGATCATGCAGTACGGTGCCGCCGACCGCCGGCATCCACACCAGCACACCCTCACCGGGATCCGGCTCGCCGATCCACTGCAGTGCGGCGTCCGCCAACGGCGACCCGCTGACCCGGAAGGCGCTCGGGATCCCGTTGCGGGCCAGCAGACTGCGGATCGCCTGACCGCGGACCGAGTGGTCGGAGGCGATCACGACCACCTCGCGCAGGTTGGCGACCTCGTACCGGGACCACTCCTGGATGAACTCTGCGACCGTCCGGTGGAACAGTTCGTCGCGCTCGATCCACGGTTTCAGCACGTAGTAGTTGATGTCGCCGACCGCCATCGCTGACAGGATCGCCGACGCGGTCGATCGCTTCGCCCACGAACCCCACTCGATCAGCAACGCCCGGCGTGCGTCGGGATGCAACGTCCGGGACAGATCGAGAATGGTCGATCGGTCGTCGTCGGCGAGAGCGTGGTCGACCAGGACCACGGCCACTCGCTGTTCGTGATCGTGCGCGCGTTGCAGACAATCCGACGCCGCGGCCGCGGTCAGCTCGCCGCGGACCCGGAAGTCGACTCCGAACGCCCGCTCGAGCTCTGTCTCACTGCGTTCCAGCTGCATCGCATCCGCGTCGACGACCAGCAACAGCGGCCGTGCCTCACGCAGGCTGGACCTACCCCCGGGTTCCCCTCCCATGGTTGTGACGGTAGGTCTGCCATAACCGATCGGCAATGGCCAAAACGTTTGATCACCGGTCCTGTCCGCCCCAGTGGGACAGGACCGGTGAAACTCAGACGGTCAGTTGACGCTCACCGCGGACCAGGCGGCGGCGACCACGGCGCGCTCGTTGCTGCTGGCGCCGTACAGGTCGGTGGCCGCGTTCAGCGTCGCGGTCCGGGCCTGGGCGTACGTCGTACCGGTGGTCATGTAGGTGGTCAGCGCGCGGTACCAGATCTTTCCGACCTGGTCCCGGCCGATGCCGGTGACGGTGGTGCCGTTGCAGGTGGGCGAGTTGTGCGGCAGTCCGCCGAAGTCCTTGGCGCCGCTGCCCTCGGAGGCGAGGTAGGCGAAGTGGTTGGCCACGCCGGAGGAGTAGTGCACGTCCAGGTTGCCGATGCCGGAGTAGTAGCAGTCCGGGGAGTTGCCGTCCTTGCTCGGCTTGTCCATGTACCGCAGCGCCGGCCGGTCCTTCATGATCTCCTCGCCGATGTAGTAGTCACCCGGGTCGGAGGCCTTGTTCGAGTAGAACTCGACGAAGCTGCCGAAGATGTCGCTGGTCGCCTCGTTCAGGCCGCCGGACTCACCGGAGTAGGTGAGGTTCGCGGTCGCGGTGGTGACGCCGTGGGACATCTCGTGACCGGCCACGTCGATCGACACCAGCGGACCGGCGGCCACGCCGTCGCCGTCGCCGTACGTCATCTGCTTGCCGTCCCAGAAGGCGTTCACGTAGTTGTTGCCGTAGTGAACGCGGCTCGGAACGCCCTTGCCGTTGTTGAAGATGCCGTTCCGGCCGTGCTGGGTCTTGTAGTAGTCCCAGGTCGTCGCGGCACCGTAGTGCGCGTCGACGGCGGCCGTCTGCCTGTTGGTATTCAGCCCGGTGCCCCAGTGGTTGTCGGCGTCGGTGAACCGGGTCGGCACCGGGCAGCCGAAGCCGAAGAGCTGGCACAGGATGGAGTCGGTCTTGTTGTTCGCGTCGGCCGTGTAGCCGTTGCCCCGGGTCGGGTCGGTCAGGGTGAACCCGCCGGTGGCCGGCGTGCTCTCGATCGGCACGGTCCCGCTGTACAGGCTCTGGCCGTCACCGGTAGCCGTCTGCACATGCTGCTCGGAGACGAGCTTCGCCCCGGTCAGTGCGTCGATCGTGGTGGTGATGTGGCTCGGCGTACCGTCGGTCTGCGTCCCGGCCGAGGTGACCAGGTAGGCCAGCCGCGGTGCACCCTTGCGGGCCTCGATCACCAGTGAGGGCTTGCCCTCGGCCTTCTGGCCGCGGGCCAGTGCCTTCGAGGTCGCGGTGGCGACGCTGACCTTCGGGGTCCGGCCGACGTCGGCGGTCCGGCTCAGGCTGAGGCTGGCGCCCTTCCAGCTGCCGTCCTTGGCCTGGTGGACGACGACATCGCCGCCGAGCACCTTGAGGCCACCGATGTTCCGGTCCATCCGGACGTGGCTGGAGCCGTCGGCGTCGACGATGACGTCCCGGACGACGAACGCGTCGGTACCGGTGGCGCGCACTGCGGCGAGATTGTCGCTGACGGCGGCCTTGGCACGGGCTACCGCCGCGCTCGGAGTGGGGACTGGGTCTGCCGTCGGCGCACCGGTGGCGGTGGTGGCGCTGGTCAGACCGAGGGCGGTGGTGGTCGCCACTGCGGTAGCAGCGGCGAACAGGGCGGATCTGTTCATCCTCGCGCTCCTTCTTCAGCGTCCCGGGGGCCTCACGCCCCAGGAACGAGGTGCTGGAACGTTACCGCTCGGTCACCTACCGTGGCCAGAGGTTGGGAAAAGTTACCTTTCCGCCGTGCGACCACCAGATTGGTCGGTCCCGGGCGATACCGTCACGCCATGGCGAAGACCACAGCGGTGATGCTCCCCGCAGGGGACCGGGAGGTCCGCGTCTCCAGCCCGGAGCGGGTCGTCTACGAAGCGACCGAGTGGGCCCCGGAGGTCACCAAGCTCCAGGTCTGTGAGTACTTCGTCGGCGTCGGTGCCGCGTTCATGCACGCGTCGGGCGACCGTCCGGTCGCGCTTGAGCGCTGGCCCGGCGGCTGGCGCGAGGGGATGACACTATCCGTCGACGCGACCGGCCGGCAGACCGGCGACGGCTTCTACTCGAAGCGCCTGCCGAAGGGCGCCCCGGACTGGCTCGAGACCTGCAGGGTGCTGACGCCGAACGACCGCCCGATCGATGAGCTGTGCCTGACGGAGATCGGGGCCGCGGTGTGGGCGGCCCAGATGGGCACCCTGACCTTCCACCCGTGGGCGGTGCGCAAGAGCGATCTCGACCATCCGGACGAGCTGCGGATCGACCTCGACCCGCAGCCGGGGTCGACCTTCGCCGACGCCCGGCGGGTAGCCGGCGTCGCCCGTGAGTTGCTCGAGGAGCTGGGCCTTCGCGGGTATCCGAAGACCAGCGGCAACCGGGGGATCCACATCTACGTGCGGATCCGGCCGGAGTGGTCGTTCGACGAGGCCCGGCACGCGGCGATCGGCCTCGGGCGGGAGCTGGAGCGCCGCGACGACGCCGTCACCACCGCCTGGTGGAAGGAGGAGCGCGGCGACGCTGCGGTCTTCCTCGACTTCAACCAGAACCTGCGCGACCGCACGGTCGCCGGTGCGTGGTCGCTCCGGCCGCGGCCCGGTGCGCCGGTCAGTACGCCGATGACGTGGGAGCGGCTGGCCGAGGTCGACGATCCGCGGGCGTTCAACCTGCACACCGTCCCGGAGTACCTCACTGATGGTGACCCGTGGGCGGACATGGACGAGACGGCGTACTCGCTTGACCCGCTGCTGCGGTTGTGGGAGGAGCTGCCGGGCGGGGAGCTGAACTTCCCGCCGGATTACCCGAAGATGCCGGGTGAGCCGCCGCGTGTGCAGCCGAGCAAGAAGGTTGCCGATCACTGGGACGACGCAGGCAACCGGATCGCGCCGTAGGGCCGACAGCCCTCGATGCTGTCCCGCCGGCTGCCGGGCGAGCCCAAGCGGGGCCAGCCGTCGAAGGACCGCACCGCCCCAATCACTAGAAGCGTCCCCGACCGCGCGACTGTGGTGCCGCGTGCTCGGGTACGGCGGATATGGAGCGCGTGGTCGGGGAAGGGCGACTGTGGGTCGGGTGCTGCGGCAAGGCGGATGTGAATGCGCGTCTCCGGGCTGAGTGATCGTGCTGGCCGGGGTGGTGTGCGTCAAATGCGCCTTCGGCGTCCCTTCGGGATCTTCGACACTTGACCCACACCACCCTGACCAGGGAAGGACGCAGCTATCCCGGAGCAGCTCACCCGAATGGTCACGCGTCCGGGTGTGGACGCGGTCATGGACCTGCATCGCGGCAACAAACCGGCGCAGGCGGAACGCGGCGATGCTGAGACAGGAAGTGGTGGGCTCGGACACGGTATTTCCTGTTTCAGCCCACCGGTAGGTGTCTCAGCATCCCGTTGTGCCCTGCACTGACCACCATGCGGACCAAACCGACCACCCACCAGAATCCGCTCTCCGAGTCGTGGATTCCTGCTGCTCCGAGCCTCGGGTTGCGACGAAAATCCACGACTCGAGGACCCCACCAACGCCCCAGCCGACCGCATCCACATCCGACACGCGAGCAGCCGCGACGCCGCTCGCCGGCGTGCGGAGGTTAGAAGGTGCGGAGGGCGCCGCCGTCGATGGGGAGGATGGCGCCGGTGATGTACGACGCGGCGGGGGAGAGGACGAAGGCGGCGACCCGGCCGAACTCGTCCGGCGTGCCGTAGCGGCGCAGCGGGATGGTCTTCTCCGACGCGCGCCGGGCGGCCTCCGGGTCACCGCCCTTGGCGTCGAGTTCCTTCAGCCGGTCGGTGGAGATCCGGCCCGGCATCAGGCCGTTCACGCGGGTCCCGTTCGGGCCGAGCTCGTCGGCGAGCGTCTTCGCGATCATCGCCAGGCCGGGGCGCAGGCCGTTCGAGATGGCCAGGCCGGGGATCGGGGACTTCACCGACGACGACAGCACGAAGGCGATCGACGTACCGTCCGAACCTGCCCGGGCGACCGCGCGGGCGATCCGCAGGCCGCCGAGGAAGACGCTGTCGAAGGCGTTCCGCCAGTCCTCCTCGTCGGTGTCCAGCGCCGTCCCGGGACGCGGCCCGCCGACACTGATCAGGGCGCCGTGCAGCGCACCCCACTTGGCGATCGCGGTCGCGGCCAGCCGCTCCGCGCTCTCCGGGTCCGCGTTGTCCACCGAGATGCCGACCACGTTCTGGCCGAGCTCGGCCGCGGCCCGGGAGATCGACTCCTCGTTCCGGCTGGAGATGACGAGCCGGGCACCTTCCGCGGCCAGGGCCTTCGCCGTGGCGAAGCCGAGGCCGGCGCTGGCGCCGGTGACGATGTACGTGCGATCGCGCAGTCCGAGGTCCACGGGCACCATCCTGCCTCACCGCACCGGATCTCGCACGCCGACGGCCAGTTGGTGGCCGACGGCAAGTTCTCTGGTCCGGCGACATCGTTGCGCAGGGCAACGAGCCGGTGGTCAGTCCGCCGCTGCGGCCGGAACCTCGGGGCGGGCCGGATCGGACGCGTCGTCCTCGGGTGGGCCGGCGTCACGGACCTGCTGCCGGGAGAAGTAGACCAGCCCGGCGAGGGCGAGCAGGGCGAAGAAGAACCATTGCAGCCCGTAGAAGAAGTGCGGCCCGTCGTCGATCTCCGGCCCCGGGAACCCGCCGAACGCCGCGTCGTTGGCCGGCTCCTGCTTGTCGATGGTCAGGTACCCGTCGTACAGGTTCAGGTCGAGCGCCTTGCCGAACTCCGGTCCGTTGATGAGTCGCGCCGTACCGTCGTCCGGCGTGCCGCCGGTGGTGTGCCCGCCGCGTTCGCTGCGCTGCAGGCGGCCGGTGATGGTCACCTCGCCGGTCGGTACGGCCGGGATGCTGCCCGGCGCGAGCTCGGCTCCCTGACGGGCGAGGAAGCCCCGGTCCACCAGCACGGCCTTGCCGTCGGGCAGCGTCAGCGGGGTGACGATCTCGAACCCGGGCCGGTCCTTCACGTTCCGGTACCTCAGCACGACCTGCTTCGAGGCGTCGTACCGGCCGGTCACGACCGCCGTACGCCAGGCGTGCCGGTCGCCGACGACTCCGTCCTGGCCGACGATCTGGTCGATCGGCGCCGGCGGAGCGGCCAGGTTCGCGCGGGTGACGTCGTTGCGCGCCTTGCGGTCGTCGAGGCGGTGGAACTGCCAGCGACCGAGCTGGACACACACTCCGGCGAGCACCAGGACCGCCAGCGCGGCGGCGATCCAGCGCACATTCATCAAGCGACGCACATCTCGAACTTAAGCCATCACCTGAAACCGTCGGCGCCCGGCACGTAGGCTGGACCCGTGACAGCGACAGAAGAGGTGACTCAGCTGGGCCTGGCGGACCGGTTCGGCCGCGTTGCCACGGATCTGCGGGTGTCCCTGACGGACCGCTGCAACCTGCGCTGCACCTATTGCATGCCCGAGGAGGGCCTGGAATGGCTGGCCAAACCGGAGCTGCTCACCGACGACGAGGTGGTTCGGCTCGTCTCCGTGGCCGTCCGCTTACTCGGCGTACATGAGATCCGCTTCACCGGCGGCGAACCGCTGCTGCGCCGCGGCCTGGTCGGCATCGTCGCCCGTACGGCGGAGCTGCTGCCGCGACCCCAGGTCTCGCTGACCACCAACGGCATCGGCCTGGCCCGGCAGGCCCAGGCGCTCAAGGACGCCGGTCTGGACCGGGTGAACGTGAGCCTGGACACGATCCGGCCGGAGACCTTCCAGCAGCTCGCCCGGCGCGACCGGGTGAAGGACGTCATGGAAGGGCTGGAAGCGTCCCAGGCGGCCGGCCTGACCCCGGTGAAGGTCAACGCGGTGCTGATGCGCGGCGTGAACGACCGGCAGGCGCCGGAGCTGCTCGAGTTCTGCCTGGAGCACGGGTACGAGCTGCGGTTCATCGAGCAGATGCCGCTGGACGCGCAGCACGGCTGGAACCGCGCCACCATGGTCACCGCCGACGAGATCCTCGCGATGTTGTCCGAGCCGTTCGGGCTCGAGCCGACCGACGCGGCGACCCGGGGGAGTGCGCCGGCCGAAGCGTTCACGGTGCGCGGCGGGCCGCAGACCGTCGGCATCATCGCCTCGGTCACCCGGCCGTTCTGCGGTGACTGCGACCGGGTCCGGCTGACCGCCGACGGTCAGGTCCGCGACTGTCTCTTCGCCCGGACCGAATCGGATCTGCGCACCGCGCTGCGTTCCGGGGCCGACGACGAGGAACTGGCCGACCGGTGGCGGCGGGCGATGCGGAACAAACTGCCCGGCCATGGCATCAACGACCCGAGCTTCCTGCAGCCGACCCGGCCGATGTCCGCGATCGGTGGCTGAACGCCGTACCAAACCGGACCAATCCGGAAATGTACTTTTTCGGTGTTCTCCCTTTACCCGGAGAAAGGCTCGACCTCGCGCAGGAATGACCGGCGGGCGAGGAAGTCGGACAAGCTGTCCTTGTGCTCGTCGCACGCGAGCCAGGTCTTGCGCCGGTCCGGGGTGTGGATCTTCGGGTTGTTCCACAGCAGCGCCCACTGAGCCGGGGCGCCGCATCCCCTGGCAGAGCAGACGGACGGCAGAGCTTCTTCGGTCATCGCTGCCATTCCTGAGGGTGCGGGCGAATTGTCCCTGACCACTCAATTATCAAAGCGGTGGGGAAAATGAAGCGACGTCGGACAGCCACGGGGGGAGCCGTCCGACGCCGCATCAAGTCCCTGAATTCCAGCCATGAACTTCAGGCACGCGGGAGATTCTGACACGGATGGTGTCGAAGTTTCCAGTCCCGGCACGGATCACTTTTCCGTGTCGATCTTGACGCCCGGATCGGGGTCTGGTCCGGGCTCCGGTTCCGGCTGCGCGACGACGTCGGGATGCGACCCGATCGCAGGCCGATCCGGGGCGATGAAGGGCTCCGGACTGGACACCGTCGTGGTCCGCTGGGCGTTCGCCAGCACCACCGCGATGTAGGGCAGGAACACCGCCGCGACGATGAACATCCACCGCCACGGCGACGGGGTGACGACGGCGAGCACGAAGCAGACGATCCGGATCGACATCATCCACGCGTAGCGAACGATCCGGCCGTCCAGATCCTCGGATCGGCTCGGCTGCGCACTCGTCACCGAAATGACGGTCTCGTCAGTCCGCTCACGGCGTCTCGACATCTATCCTCCTCACCAGGACCAACGGTACGCCGCGTCGATCGCCCGGGCGCAGCCAGGATGGAAAGGAAAGGAACGTCACATGACCGACCGCACCTACCGCGTCACCGAGATCGTGGGCACGTCGAAGGAAGGCGTGAAGGAAGCGATCACCAACGGCATCACCCGGGCCGGCGAGACCCTGCGGCACCTCGACTGGTTCGAGGTCACCGAGATCCGCGGCCACATCGTCGACAACCAGATCGATCACTACCAGGTCGGGATGAAGGTCGGCTTCCGCCTCGAAGACTCCTGATCCCGGACCGCCGGTGCCACCCGCCATCCGGGCGACCGGATGGCGGGCGATAGCGTTCGTCCGACTGGCGACGTGTGAGGAGGGCTTGTGAGCAGGTCTGTGTTGGTGACCGGTGGCAACCGGGGGATCGGGCTGGCGATCGCGACCGCGTTCCGGGAGGCCGGTGACCAGGTCGCCGTGACCTACAACAGCAGTCCGCCGCCGGAAGGCTTCCTCGGGGTGAAGTGCGACATCACCGACCAGGAGCAGGTCGACGCGGCGTTCGACACGATCCAGGAAGCGCAGGGTCCGGTCGAGGTGCTGGTGGCGAACGCCGGCATCACCCGCGACACGCTGCTGCTGCGGATGTCCGACGACGACTGGGACGCCGTCCTCGAGACCAACCTGACCGGTTCCTTCCGGGTCGCCCGGCGGGCGGCCAAGGGAATGCTGCGGCTGCGCCGTGGCCGGATCGTGTTCATCTCCTCGGTGGTCGGCATGCTCGGCTCGCCCGGCCAGGTGAACTACGCCGCCAGCAAGTCCGGCCTGATCGGCATGTCCCGCTCGATCGCCCGTGAGCTCGGCAGCCGCGGCATCACCGCGAACGTGGTCGCCCCCGGCTTCGTCGAGACCGACATGACCGCGGTGCTGCCGGAGGAGACCCAGAAGCAGTACCTGAGCCAGATCCCGCTCGGCCGGTTCGGCCTGACCGAGGAGATCGCGAACGCGGTCCGCTGGCTCGCCTCCGACGAGGCCGGTTACATCACCGGTGCGGTGATCCCGGTCGACGGCGGCATCGGCATGGGCAACTGACAACCACCTCACTTTTCGCAGAAAGGGACGCCGGTGGGCATCCTCGACGGCAAGCGGATCCTGGTCGCCGGAGTCACCCTGGACTCCTCGATCGGCTTCGCCACGGCCAAGGTGGCGCAGGAACAAGGCGCCACCGTGCTGATCTCGAACTTCGGCCGCGCGCTGAGCATCACCAGACGGATCGCGAAACGCCTGCCGGTCGAGCCTCCCGTCCTCGAGCTGGACGTGACGAATCCCGACCACCTCGCGGCGCTGCCGGACGCCGTACGCGAGCACGTCGACGGCCTGGACGGCGTCGTGCACTCGATCGCCTACGGCAACCCGGAGACGATCCTCGGCGGCAAGTTCCTGGACGGGCCGTGGGAGGACGTGGCGCAGGCCGTGCACGTCTCGGCGTACTCGCTGAAGGCGCTCGCGGTCACCTGCGCCCCGCTGATGAGCCGCGGCGGCAGCGTCGTCGGGCTGACCTTCGACGCGACCGTGGCCTGGCCCGGGTACGACTGGATGGGGGTGGCCAAGGCCGCCCTGGAGTCGACGAACCGGTACCTGGCCCGTGACCTCGGTGCGCAGGGCATCCGCTGCAACCTGGTCTCGGCCGGCCCGCTGAAGACCCTGGCCGCCAAGGCGATCCCGGGCTTCGAGAAGTTCGAGGAGCCGTGGCTGGACCGCGCCCCGCTGGGCTGGGACCCGTCCGACCTGGAGCCGACCGGCCGGACCATCGTCGGCCTGCTGAGTGACTTCTTTCCCTCGACCACCGGCGAGATCGTGCACGTCGACGGCGGCTACCACGCGATGGGAGCGTAGGAGTTGGCCACATCTCTGGTTGAGCTCCGGGTCCTGGACGGCGCCAACCTCTATTTCAGTCGTGCCGCCGTCAAGCTCACGCTCGACGTGTCCGCACTCGTCGACGCCCCGGCACCCGCCGCGAAGGCGTTCGGCCAGGCCATCGGTCTCGGCACCACCCGGCCCGGCCGGATCGGCTCCGGGTTCCGGCAGCGGTTCGCGATCCGGGTCGCGGGGCACGTCGTCCGGCGGATCGCGCGCGAGGCCGGCATCGGCCGGATCGGCGTCCGGGTCCGCCCGGAGTCCGACGTACGGCGTCTTGTCGTGGCGTTCCCGTGGGCCCACGAGGACCGGGCCCGGGCGCTCGGTGCGGCGATCGTGGAGGTGCTGGACGCGTTCGGCTCCGACGACCTCACCGACCTGATCGCGACCGTCGGCGACCGGGTCCGGAACGAGCCGCCGGGCAACCCGCCGCCGACGCTGCGGCCGAGGGTGCCGGTGGTCGCGGTGACCGGGACGAACGGCAAGACCACGACCTCGCGGATGATCGCGCACATCGGTCGCGCGGCCGGACTGCACGTCGGCTGGTCCAGCACCGACGGCGTCTACTTCGACGGCGAGCTGGTCAAGTACGGCGACTTCTCCGGCCCGAGCGGAGCCGGTCAGGTGCTGTCCCAGCCGGGGATCCAGCTCGCGGTGACCGAGACCGCCCGCGGCGGCATCCTCCGGCGCGGCGTCGGCGTGGCCTCGAACGACGTCTCGGTGGTCACCAACGTGACCGCCGACCATCTCGGGCTCGGCGGTATCGACACCGTCGACCAACTGGCCGAGGTGAAGGCGGTGATCACGCAGATCACCCGGCCGCGCGGCTGGTGCGTGGTGAACGGCGACGACCCGCGGACGTTCGCGATGCGGCTCGGCTCGCCGGCCAAGTGCTGGGTGTTCTCCCGCGACGCCGACTCGCCGTCGATCCGGACCGTGCTCGACGAGGGCGGCCGGGCGACGACCGTGCTCGACGGGTTCATCACGGTGCTCGACCAGGCCAGCGACCCGGAGCCGATGGTGAAGGTCGTCGACATACCGATGACGCTGTCCGGGTTGTCCCACTACAACGTCGAGAACGCGCTGGCCGCGGCGTCGGCGGCGCTCGGGCTCGGGCTGCCGAGGGCCGCGGTGATCGAGGGACTGACCTCGTTCGCGCCGAACGAGAACAACCCCGGCCGGATGAACATGTACTCGCTGCGCGACTTCACCGTGGTGATCGACCTCGCCCACAACGAGGCCGGTCTGGAGGCGCTGCTCGAGATCATGAACGGCGTCCGGGAGCCGGGCGGACGGCTGCTGCTGGCCCTCGGTTCGCCGGGGGACCGGGCCGACGACATGGTCGTCGCGCTGGGTGCGATCGGTGCCCGCGGCGCCGACCGGGTGATGATCGGGCACAAGAGCGAATACCTCCGTGGCCGGCCGCCGTCGGAGCTCGAGGCGGTGTTCCGCGAAGGTGCCGCCTCGGTCGGCGTCGACGACGTACCGGCGTACCCGACCGAGCTGGCAGCGGCCCAGGCACTGGTCGACGAGGCGAAGGCCGGGGACGTGGTCGCGGTGATGTCTCTGCAGGATCGGGCGAGTCTTGACGCCTGGTTGCGGGCCGAGGGAGCTACCGTCGACACACCGGAGACCTTGAAGGCCAAGGTCGACAGAGCCCAGCACTAGCCCCCTCGGTCCGCCGGTTGGGGCGGGAACGGGGTGAGATGCGCTACTTGTGGACCGTGCCGTCCGCGGTCGTCGCCTGGTTCGTGGCGGGTTTCGCGGCCACGTATCTGAAGGGACTTCCGGACGGTACGACGCTGTTCGTGCCGCCGCGGCTGGATCTCCTCGTGCTCGGCGGCCTGGCCGGTGGAGTGGCTGCCGGGCTGTTCGTCGGCCGGGTCCGGTTCACCCTGCCGCTCGTCCTGGTCGTTGCCACCGGCATGTGGTGGCTGACCGGGAACCCGCTCACCGACGAAAGGCTCCTGGCCACGTTGCTGGTGGCAAGCGCAGTCGGCGGGCTGTTCGGTGCCCTGGGCACCAGAAGCTCGGTGGTCGCCGCGTTCGCCCTCGCGATTCCGGTGGTCTGGCTGGCGCTCCGCCCGGCGAACCACCTGGAGGACTGGCGCTGGCTGTGGCAGCTGAACGGTCTGCTGGTCGCGGCCGGGCTGGCGCTCCTGCTGTACGTCGCCTGCTGGCGGCGTGGCTGGAGATCGGCGTACTCGTGGGTGCCGTTGGCGGGTTTCTATCTGACCTCGTTCGGGATCGTGGCGGCGATCCGGACCGTCAGCCGGGCACCCAAGGGCCAGTCGCCAGATCTGATCGCGGATGCGGCGACGGAGTCGTTCTTCCAGTCGTTCGAGCCGGTGTTGCGCGAGTACTGGCCCTGGCTGGTCCTGGCCGTGCTGCTCGCGATCCCGATGGTGGCGCTCAAGCTCCGCGCCCTGCCGCCGCCCCCGCCGCCGCCCGACCCCTACGCCGACCGCTCCAACGACGCCGTCCTCTCCGACGACCTCGACTGGATCGACGAGCAGGAGCCGAAGCGCCGCCTCCTGGCCCGCCGCTGAGACCCCACCGCGCGCGTCCGGGGAGGCAATCCTCCCCGGACGATCGGCGTCACTTGCCCGGTGATGCGGTTCCGCATTCGGCACCTGGGTCCGTGTCGCACGGCATGCCGGTCGGGACGCCGGTCGGTGCGTCGGCGAGCTTCCCGCCCGCGTCGAGTGGAGTCACCGCGGTCACCCTCAGGTCCTTGCGCGGGATCACCAGGGCGAAGAAGCGCAGCTTGTCCGTTGCCGGCGTACCGACCGCGTCGGCCGAGTAGGTCCTTCCGCCGGCCGTGATCACCACCTTGCGCGCGTCGGCGGAGGTCGCGCCGATCACGAGCGTCTGGTCGATCTTCGCGCCGTTCTTCTCCTTCTGGTGCCCCTGAACCACGTGGTGACTTGCGCGCCGGCCGGGCTTCCAGTCGTTGAAACACACGTACGGCCGGCCGAAGCTGTTCGCCGGGCCCTCGTCGCTGACCATGCAGCCGTACTGCGAGAAGGCGAGGATCGCCCAGCTCTCGGACGGGATCGTCCCCTTCGCGACGTAGTAGGCCTTGGGCAGGTAGCCGTTCGCGTCCGGCATCTTGGTGAAGACCTCGGCCGACCACGGCGGCGGCATCACGGTCTTGTGGTCGCCGGTGACGGCGGCGCTCGGTACCGTCCCCGTCGGTGCCGCCCCTGTCGGTGCCGTCCCCGTCGGTGTCCGCGTCGTTTGGAGGCTCTGCACCGGGATCGACGGCGCGAAGCCGGCGACGCCGGGTTCGTTGCCGGCTTCGCGGAAGGATCCGAGCACCGGCCCGGTGGCGAGGACGGCCGCGGTGGCGGCGGCGGTCGCCACGACGACGGCGGTGGTCCGGCTGCGGCGTCGGCGGCGCTTGATGCGGAGGCGGATCGGCGCGGCCGGGTCGGCCGGCTCGGGACGCGCTTCGGTCAGTACGGCGAGCTTCGCGCTCAGGTCGTCGGTCATGCGATACCCCTCCCGGCCAGGTGGGCCAGTTCGTCGGGTGTGATGAAGTGCTGGTCGGTGCGGAGCGCGTCCAGGCCGCGCCGGGTGTGCTGCTTGACGGCGCCGACCGAACAGCCGAGCAGGTCGGCCACGGTTCGCTCGGACAGATCCTCGGCGTACCGCAGGTAGACCGCGGCGCGCTGCCGTGGACTCAGCCGCGCCATCGCCGCCCGCAGGGCCAGCCGCTCGTCCACCTGTCCGGTGGCGGGGCCGACCGCGATGTCGGGTGGTGTGTCCGTCGGGCGCTCGCCGCTCCAGCGGCGGCGGCGAGCGGACAGGAACGTGGTGGTGACGATCTTGCGCAGATAACCCTCGGGGTTCCCGGCACTCACCTTGCGCCAGTGGAACCACAGCTTGGTGAAGGCCTCCTGAGCGAGATCCTCCGCCTTCTGATGGTCGAGCGTCAGCGCGTACGCGAGTCGCGCGGTCGCAGTCCAGCGAGCCCGCACGAAGGCGTCGAAGTCCTCGCTGATCGGGTCTGATCTCATCGGCATCCCTTCCTCACCCCCTCGAACGCCACGGCCAGCGTCGCAGGGTGACAGGTCAGCCGAGAAGTTTGTGGGCCAGCCAGGTGCCGGGCTGGAATCCGGGTGGGAGGGCGAAGACGGCGGAGCCGGTCGTGGTGGTCCACTCGTTGAGGGCATCGGCCGCGTCGAGGCGGGCGAGCAGGGGGAGGAGCTGGCCGGCCACGTCGGCCTGGTGGCTGAGGAAGATCAGCCCGGACTCGCGGTCGGGGCCGTTGTCCTGGACGTAGTTGAGTCCTTTGCGGAAGATGCGGCGGCCATCGTTCTCCGAGTGGTGCGACAGCCGGGCGTGCGAGTTCTCGGCGATCACGAGCCGGCCGTCGCCGTCCCGGGCCTGGAGGTCCAGTTCGTCGTGTTCGGCGGCGCCGGTCAGCGGTGCACCGTTCGACAGTTTGCGGCCGACCGCACGCTCCTGCTCCGACCGCGTCAACTCGTCCCAGGTGTCCAGGTTCATCCGGATCCGCCGTACGACGAGCGTCGTACCGCCGCGGAACCAGTCAGGCCCGTCGGACGACCACACGGTGCTGTCGAACTCCGGCGTACCGACAGCCGGGTTGCCGGTGCCGTCGACCTGGCCGAACAGGTTCCGGCCGGTCACGGCCTGCCCGTCGGACCCGGTCCCGTTCCAGAACCCGGACTGCCGCCACCGCGGAGTGGCGAACGGCTTCGCATCGGCCACCAGCCGCCGTACGGCGTGCACCACGCTCACCGCGTCGTCCGCGCCGACCATCACCAGCAGATCTCCACCCGACCAGGCCGGATCGAGCCGATCATGTTTCATCACCGGCAGATCGTCGAGCCCGGCCGGCTTGTTCCCGGTCAGCCCGAAGACCCGCGGACCGAAGCCGACGGTCGTCGTCAGCGCGACGTTCGCCACCGCCAGTTCCGGCGCCGTGTCGCCGGGCGCCGGCCGCCCGTTGGCCAGGGCAACGATGTCGTTGCTCCACAATCGCATCAGCCGTCCGAGCCCGGCCTTGTCCGTCCCCGGCAGCAACGTCAATGCCACCAGCTCGGCATGCCGTGGCGATGCCGCCGCGATCCCAGGCTGGTGTTCCCCGTACGGCTCGATCACCCGGGCAAGCGGCGGTGCGGGCTTGTCGTTGTCCAGAGCAACTACGGCCCCGCTGGTGACGGCGGCACCGGCGGCAGCAGCTCCGGCGTACCCGAAGAGCTGCCGCCGGGACGGTCTACCGGTCACCCGGCTTCAACGCCTGCTTGAGACCCATCAACATGATGTGGTCGCCGCCGGGGGAGAGATGGGTGTGGGACGTGGCCGGGACCTTGATGCCGCCCGCCTTCTCCTGCATCACCATCCTGCCGTCCTTCGTCGCCATCTCGTGCAACTGCACCGTCCCGGCCACCGGAGAGGTTGCCGAGGTCAACTGGATGTCGGAGTCCCCGGGGTTGGTCAGCGACATGAAGGCGCCGCCGTCAGCAACTTCAGCTTCACGGACAGGCCAACGAGGCGTACCGGGGTCAAGTTCCCACTAATCGTCAGCCGGCTCCTCGTCCGGCTGGACGAAGTCCGGGTCGCCGCCCTCGTCGCCTGAGCGGGCACCCGCCTGGGCGAGGTGGGACACCGACTCGAGCTCCGCGAGGACCGTCTGATGCTGGTCGACGCACAGGACAACGAGGTCGCCCCGGTTGGAACGGGCCAGGGCGTGCCGGACCGCCTCCAGTTCGTCCAGCTCGATGTCGACCTGGCGGCAGCGCGCGCCGTTCTCCATGGCAGCCCGGACACCCACCTCGACCAACGCCGCCGACTCACCGCGCTTCCGGCCGCGTAGCCGGGCGTCCTCACGTACGACGACCACGTCGAAGTGCTGAGCCGCGACCTCACCGAGTTCCCGCATGTCGTCGTCCCGCCGGTCGCCGGCGGTCGCGACCACGCCGATCCGGGACGGCCGGCCGAGCTCCGACGACGCGTTGAGGCTCTCGCCGAGCCGGTCGACGAAGTCACCGAGCATCCGCATCGCCGGCGCGTTGTGGCAGTAGTCGACGATGACGGTCCGGCCGTCCACGTCGATCTCGTTCAACCGGCCGGGGGAGAGGTAGTACGACGTACTGAACGTCCGCAGGCCCTGGCGGATGTCGTGCAACGGCGCGCCGGCGGCGAAGGCGGCGGCCGCGGCGGCCATCGAGTTCTGCACGTTCATCATCGCCCGCCCGCCGAACGTTGCCGGCAGCAAATGTGTCCAGGCCAGCTGCATCGATCGGCTGCCGTGTTTGACCACGATCATGTCGCCCAGATCCGACCGCTCCAGGACGACGGCCCGCCCACCCCGCCGGCAGTGGCCCTCGATGTAGTCGCGCACCTCGCTCCCCGGCTCGGCCATGCTGAACCACACCACCTGACCGGAACACTTCCGCCGCATCTTGCGCACCAACGGGTCGTCCGCGTTCAGTACGGCGTACCCGGTCCGCGGCACCGCCTCGACGAGCACCGCCTTCACGTCGGCGAGTTGCTCGAGCGTGTCCACGCCGCGCAGACCGAGGTGATCGGGCTGGATGTTCAGCACGACGGCCACGTCGTTGCGCTCGTAGCCGAGGCCCTCGCGCAGGATCCCGCCGCGGGCCACCTCGAAGACGGCGAAGTCGACCCGCGGGTTCTGCAGCACCATCCGGGCGGACTTCGGCCCGGACGCGTCCGCCCGGATCACCAGCCGCTCGTCGATCACGACGCCGTCGGTCGACGTCATCCCGACCTTGCGGCCGATGCCCTTGAAGACGTGGCTGATCATCCGCGCGGTGGTGGTCTTGCCGTTCGTCCCGGTCACCGCGACGATCGGGATCCGGCTGGTCGCGCCCGGCGGGAACAGCATGTCGACCACCGGCTTGGCGATGTACTGCGGTTCGCCGATCGTCGGGTTGGTGTGCATCCGGAACCCAGGCGCCGCGTTCACCTCGCAGATCGCGCCGCCGGTCTCGCGCACCGGCTGGGTGATGTCCGGGCAGATGAAGTCGATCCCGGCGATGTCCAGCCCGATCATCCGGGCCGCCTCCTCGGCGATCTCGACGTTCTCCGGGTGCGCCTCGAAGGTGCGGTCGATCGAGATTCCGCCGGTGGACATGTTCCCGGTCAGCGTCAGCTTGACCATGGTCTCTTCCGGCGGTACGTCGTCCAGCTCGAAGCCCTGGCTCCGGACCAGCTCCCGGGCGGCGTTGTTGATGGTGATCCGGGTCAGGATCTTCTCGTGCCCGACACCGCGGCGCGGGTCGGCGTTGGTGATGTCGACCAGCTCGGCCACGGTGTGGATGCCGTCCCCGACCACGTGCGCGGGCACGCGTTCGGCGATCGCCTCCATCCGGCCGTTGATGATCAGGCAGCGGTAGTCCTTGCCGGTGACGAAGTTCTCCACGATCACCCAGCCGCGGCGCGACTGCTCGGCCGCGGTCGGGAACGCCTCGCGGACGGCGTCCGCGTCCTGAAGGTTCAGGCACACACCTCGGCCGTGGTTGCCGTCGAGCGGCTTGCACACGACCGGATAGCCGATCTTCTGAGCGACCGCGACCGCTTCCTCGACCGCGCGGACCGACTCCGACCGCGGCACCGGCAGCCCGGCCGACGCGAGCAGCCGCGTGGTCAGGTCCTTGTCGCTCGCGATGTCGACCGAGATCGACCCGGTCTCCGACGTCATCGTGGCCCGGATCCGCTTCGCGTGCACGCCCTGGCCGAGCTGGACCAGGCTGGCCCTGTTCAGCCGGATCCACGGGATGTCGCGGGACACCGCCTCGTCCACGATCGCCTGCGTCGACGGGCCGAACGCGGTCCGCTCGGCCTGCTTGATGAACTTCTCCAGCTCGGTGGTGAAGTCGAACGCCGGGATCCGGCTGCACCAGCTGGTTCACGAACCGGACGGCGAGCTCACCCGCGGCGAGTCCGACGAACTCGTCGGCGTACGCGTAGACGATGTTGTAGCGGCCCGGGCATGCCTTTGACCTGGCGCGTCTTGCCGCGGCGCATGTCGTGGCCGGCCTCCTGCTGGAGCTGCAGCGAGACGTGCTCGGCGATGTGGCCGAGCCAGGTGCCCTCGTGCAGCCGCTCGATGAAGCCGCCCCTGCGGCCGCGCGAGCAGTGGTGCTGGTCGAGCCGGGGCAGGTCCTCGAGCAGCCGCTCGGCGAAGCCGGGGATGGTGTTCGAGGGGAAGTTCTCCAGCGAACCCAGATCGACGACGAGGTGGATGGCCGGGTCGTAGCTCCACACGTTCGGCCCGCGGTACACGCGGGTCTCGATGATCTTGAGGTCCGGGCTGGGGGTGCCGAGTGTGTCGGTCATGTGGGCTCACTGTCTGGTCGGGTGCGGTCGGGGGTGTCGAGTTCGGCGCCGGCCGTGATCGGCTCGGTCGCCTCCGGTCTGGACTCCCCGGCCGCGGTGGCCCGTTTCGAGGCAGTGGCGGTCCGGCGTCCCGCCCGCCGCTTGCGGTCCGCGTAGTACTTGGGTGACACGCCCTCGGCGGCGATCTCCTTGGCCAGCTTGCGCAGATCCGCCTCGGCGGCCTGCAGTTCGGCGATCTCCTCGGCCGGCGGCTGCGGCCCGTACGACAGCAGCACCCGCGCCTGCAGGTCGAACGTCGCGGTCGCGGGCAGCACATGCAGTACGACGCCCGACGCGAGGATCGGCTCGGACCGCTTGGCGAAGTGCGCGTTCGACGTGATCCGGCTGCCGTCGAAGATCGTCACCGCACCGCGGCCGACGACCTCCAGATGAGTACCGCGGACGACGGCCGCCGTGTCCTCGTCGACGCCTATGCCGAGCAGGCCGGGGGACTGGGCGACCAGCGACAGCAGCCGGCCGTACCGGTTCCGCTGGGCGAAGTGCTGGTCGACGATCGCGCCCTGGACCAGACCGAGGCCGCCGGACAGCTGGCTCATCCGCTGCCGCGGGGTGGCGCCGGACCGGCCGAACGCGATCATGTGCTCGGCCAGGATGCTCGCTCCGGCCGACGTACCTCCGACCGCCGCACCGCGGGCGTGGGCGGCGGTGACCGCGCGGCCGAACGCCGTACCGGTGACGACCCCGGACAGCTTCAGTTGGTTGCCGCCGGTCATGAAGACCCCGGTGGCGTTGTTCAGCGGCTCGATGAAGGCCGGGTCGTCGGCGTCCTCCCGGTTCTCCGGGCGGACGCCGACGACACTCTCGGCTCCGAGGGCGGCGAACAGCGCGTGGTAGACGTCGACGACATCCGGACCGAGCGTGGACGCGGTCGGCACGACCACGATCCGGGCCTTCGACCCGCCCGCCGCCTCGACGAACTCCTGCAGCACCGTCCGCTTCTTCAGCTTGTCCTCGGCGCCACCGATGGCGAACAGGGCCCCCGGCCCGCTGCTCACCCCACCCTGCTGTTCAGACATAGCCGAAGGATAGGTGCTGACCCCCGGTGAGGCCGTAATCCGGTCAGTGGGCGAAGGTGAGCCAGTTGAGGTTGACGAAGTCGGCGGGTTGGCCGCTCGTGAAGGTGACGTAGACGTCGTGGACGCCGGTGACGCCGCTGATGTTGGCCGGAACGGTCCGCCAGGACTGCCAGCCGCCGGTATTGGCGATGGCGAAGCTGCCGATCGGGGCGTTCGAGCGACTGTCCAGGCGTACTTCGACCAGGCCGCTGACCCCACCGGCCGCTCCGGACGCGACCCTGGCGACGAACTGTGTCGCGGCCGTGCTGCCGAAGTCGAGCCCGCGGTAGAGCGCCCAGTCGCCGTTGCCGATCTGCATCAGGTTCTGGCCGCCGCCGGTGTCGGTGGTGGTCTCGACGCCGATGCTGGACCGTTGGGTGGACGTTTCGGCCTGCACGGTGCTGTAGGCGCTGGTACCACCGGGCGGAGGCGTGGTGGGCGGGGGAGTCGTACCGCCGCCTCGGGACGTGACGGCTACGTAGTCCACGACCATCGGGTGGCCGGGGACGGTCGCAGGCCGTGGGGTCGGTCCGTTGAGGGCGTCCGGGAACGCGCCGCCGATCGCGACGTTCAGCAGGATGAAGTAGCCGGCGTGCGAGGTCATGTTCGTCCACGTGTCGGCCGGCAGTTGGCCTTGGCTGATCGAGTGGAACTGCTGCCCGTCGACGTACCAGCGCAACTGGTTCGGCGAGATGCTCGTGTCCCACTCGAACCGGTAGGTGTGGAAGCCGGACTGGCAACTCGAGCCCGGGCAGGCACGGCTGGCGCCGAGGCCGGTGGTCTCGTTGCACGGACCGCCTGGGTTCACGCCGCAGTGCAGTACGGCCCAGACCGAGTTGATCCCGTTGACGTTCTCCATGATGTCGAACTCGCCGATGCCCGGCCAGTTCCAGTAGTTCCCGCGGTACGGCGCTCCGAGCGCCCAGAACGCGGGCCAGTAGCCGAGGGCCGCGTTGCCGGTGACGTTCGGCATCTGGATCCGGCTCTCGATCGCGAGGACGCCGCCGGCGGGCGGTTTGAAGTCGCTCTTGTGGGTCTCGATCCGGGCCGACGTCCAGTTGCCGGCCGCGTCGCGGCGGGGCGTGATGCGCAGGTTGCCGCTGCCGTCGAGGGAGAGGTTGTCGGTGCTGTTCGTGTAGTTCTGGATCTCGCCGGTGCCCCAGTTCCCGGGGCCGCCCGGGTAGCCGTGACCGGTGTCGATGATCCAGTTGGCACTCGACGGCAGCGTGTTGCCGGGTCCGTCGAAGTCGTCACTCCAGACCGTGGTCCAGCCGGTAGGGGGCGGCGGCACACTGGCCTGTGCCGCCACCGCCAAGGCACCGGTGACGAGAAGCGGGGCGAGCAATGCGGCGAGCAAGGGGCGGGAACGCATAGCGACCTCCTTCAGGGGTTACCCAATGGGAGCGCTCTCATGCCCCAGTGTCAACAGCTCGTCACGGTCGGAGTTCAGCGCCTACCGCTCCCGGACGGCGTAGGTCAGGTGCGTCACCCTCGGGGAGGGTTCCGCGCGGACCGGCTCCAGGGCCACGCGGCCCGCGTCGACGCCCTCGAACAGGCGGATTCCGGAGCCGAACAGCACGGGCGACAGCGCGATCGAGAACTCGTCGATCAGGCCGGCGTTCACGTACTCCAGGATCGTCGCGGCGCCGCCGGCGATGCGGACGTCGCGGTCGCCGGCGGTCTCGCGGGCCTGGTCGAGCGCGGACTCGATGCCGTCGTTGACGAAGTGGAAGGTGGTCCCGCCCGGCCGCTCCCAGGGGTCACGCTTCTCGTGTGTCACGACGAAGACCGGCGTGTGGAACGGTGCCTCCTCCGGCCACATCTTCTCGCCGGCGTCGAACATGCGTTTGCCCATGACGCTCGCGCCGGTGCGCTCGAACGTCTCCCGAGCGATGTCGCTGTCGGGCCCTTCCTCGCCGCCCTCGCCGAGCTTCAGGTTCTCCCGGAAGAACCGCGTCGGGAAGATCCACTGGTGCAGTTCCATCCACTGCTGCCCCATCAAGTCCTCGGGGGACTCGGGCGCGATGAACCCGTCGAGCGACATCGACACGCTGAAGAACACCTTGCCGGGCATCAGCCCTCAACTCCCTTCCGAAGGATCTCGGTGACGTAGACAGCCAGGTTGCTCAGGGTCTGCCGGCCGCCCTCGATCGCGTGGTACTTCTCGACCGCCTCGTCGCGCAGTTCCTTGGTGGGGAACACCGTGTGCATTTCGATCCGGGTCGCCGCGCCGTCGGGCGCGAACGTCAGGGCTGACTCGAAGGCGTTCTGGTCGCCGCGGGACTCACCGTGGAGAAACTCGATCCGCTCCGGCGGAGTGATCTCGGTCCAGGAGATCCACTCGGTGTAGTCCGTCCCGTCCGGTCCGTGCAGCACGAAGTCCCACTCCCCACCGACGCGGAACTCGAACGCCCGTGTGGTGGTCGTGAATCCCTCCGGTCCCCACCAGCGCGACAGGTGCCGGACCTCGGAGAACGCCTCGAACACCAACTCCCGTGGGGCGTCGATGACCCGGGAGATGACGATCTCCCGGTCGGCCGTCGCCGACTGCGACGGCGCTCCTAGTTCTGTGTCGCTCATCCGCTATTCCTCTTTCCTTGTCTGCTTGAGGTCCTGCACGTAGCTGTCCAGCCGGTCGAAGCTCTCGTTCCAGAACCGCTCGAACCCGCCGGTCCACTCGTGGACCGGTCGCAGCCCGCGGGCGTCGAGGCCGTACAGGCGCTGCTTGCCCGCCTTGCGGTCCCGCACCAGCCCGACCTCCCGGAGCACCCGCAGGTGTTTGGATGCCCCCGGCTGGGTCATCCCCAGCTCCTGGGCCAACTCGGTCACCGGCCGCTCACCCGCCCGCAGCAGCGCCAGGATCTCCCGGCGCTGCGGCTCGGCGATCGCGTTGAACACGTCCGACGTCGTCGCTGCTCGTGCCATGACGCCATCATATGCC
Organism: uncultured Actinomycetota bacterium; assembly: GCA_963748245.1. GTDB lineage: Bacteria > Actinomycetota > Actinomycetes > Propionibacteriales > Kribbellaceae > Kribbella. The sequence goes on from CAVVIA010000003.1 coordinate 103,731, forward strand.
CATATCGGCATGCGTCAAGCCGGCCGAGTCAGGGTGGACGTCGAGGTTCCGAGGCTACGAGCGCTGCCTGTGACCAGCGGGAGACGTCATGTCCAACGCGTCCCGGAAGGCCGGATGTACGACGAAGTAGGTGGTCCGGGCCATCTTTGACGGTCGATCGAGATAATCCGGATCGTCGTAGCTGAAGACCGCATGGCCACCGGTTCTGACGCAGCCGATGAAGCCGATGTCGAACAAGAGCCCGATGATGTCCTTGTATCTCTCGGTCCAGACGGTCAGCTTGGGGTTCCAGATCTCCGAGGTCAGCCGACCGAGCCAACTGGTCCCGACGAACGCGTGATCCGCGGCCAGCGTCGCGATGTCGTCCAAGGCCCCGGTCATCTGATCCTGCGACAGCTTGTACGGCTTTCCTTCGAAGGTGGACAGCACATCATCGATTCCTGGATACGTCGGCTTCCATTCGTCGCGCAGCGCGAGTCTTCGGTCGCGTGAGTACGGGGATTCGGCCGCCCTGATCCGCTCCCAGGTTATTCTGGGGTTGCCGGCCGTTCCCTCGAGGCATTCATTGAGATAGGCGATGGCGTCCCGAGGTCTCATCAATGTGCGGCGGAGGATGAAATCCAATGGGTCGCCGCGCGTCTTGTTCGTCGACGGCAGCAGATGACGAATCGTCGCCATGTGCAGATCGCGAGAAGCCGAGGCTGCCCGGACGCGTTCGTCCAGCATGGCCTCGAGGTCGGCCGTCGACCACCGCAATCGCATCGACAATGCGCGAAACTTCTCCTCCTGTCCGCCGGTCCGCCGGCCGAAGTCGAGGGCCTCGAAGATGTTCGTCCGGAGTGCGACGATGACTTTCAGGTTCTGTACGCGCTGCAGGTCGGAAACTGCGCGGAAGAGACAACGGATCAGAGCGTTCGCCACCGAGTCGTCGACCCAGTCCTGGTCCAGGTCGTCAATGACGATGAAGGTGAAATTCTGGCGAGACTCGAGTATGTCCTCGTCGAGTACCTTGATCATCTGGTTGAGTCGTGGCAACTGAGTTTCGTTGACGATTCTTTGATATCGATTGACGATCTCGGACTTGCTCGCCTGGGTGGCGGTGATCCCGCCGCCTGCCGATGCCTTCAGGAGTTTGCTGTCGAAGGAGCTTGCACCGTTGATCTGAGACTCGAAGCGATCGGCGATCTGCCGGACCCGTTCGTCTGCCTCGCACCAGAACTTGCCCTGGAAGTCCTCGAGATACTTCCGTGCTTCCAGCTGGCTCCTGTCGCGCTTGATCTTGTCGGCCAGTAGGGCGAGGAAGTTCTGCTTGGCGGCCGATGAATCGACCTGGTAGCGATGCTTGATGATTTCGACGAGCAGGACATGCTTCCAGAGTGCGATGAAGAACGGGTCCAGGTGTACATCGTGCTCGCTCAGCCACCGGACCGACTGGAGATCGGCGACATAGGTCAGCGACAGGTCTTCCGGGCTGATGCGGATGACGTGATCCGGGTATTCGTACTCCAGTCGCCGAAGGAGCGCCGACTTGCCGCTGCCCGTGCGTCCGATGATGAAGCACCGATGATCGTCTCTGGACGAGACGGCCTTGTATTGATTCGTTTCGTCGAAGGCGTCCTCGAGAAGCGGGTCGGCCTCCGCCTGCTGTCCACCGAGATAAAATCCGGAGCTGAGACGCGGAGCATGCCTACTGCGTGTCATTTTTCCCCCACCGTCTGATACACGTCAGTGGCTGCATGTTAGGCACTGACAGTTACCGGGGGAAAGGGGCAGCGTGTAACGTTCCCGCTACCTATCGTTCGCAATTCATAGACGGGCCGGTCTCCATTTTCTCCTATTGAGTACTGCGTTGGTGGGTCGAGCGATACACCGTCGTACTGCGGCGGACGCGCATGCCGAGGTGTTCGTACATCGCGAGGGCGCCGGTTCCGGAATGCGTCCAGAGGATGCAGTCGCGTCGGCCGAGCCGGTGGAATTCGGCGCAGGTGTCGTCGAGCATCGCCCGCGCGACGCCTTTGCCACGCCGATCCGCGCGGACGGCGAGCTGCTCGACGTACCCTTCGTCGGTCTCCGGCAGGTCGAGCGCGATCACCGCACCGATGAGCTCGTCACCGGCGTACGCCAAGGTCGAGGCGTTCGGGCGGAAGGTGGACCGCTCGACGGTCAGCCGGGTCCATTCGTCGTACGACTTCCGTCGCTGCTGGAACTCGGAGAACGCGCCCTCGATCAGCTCGTACACCTCGTGCGCCCGCGCCTCGTCGTACCGGCTGAGCGTGACCCCGGCCGGCACGTTCCGCGGTCCAGGCGTCGTGATCGGGCGTTCGAGCAGCCAGTTGGTCGCGAGCACCTCGTACCCGCGCGACCGCACCAGGTCGGTCCCGGCCTGGTCCGCGTCGTCCACCGCCTGCGCCAGCCACTCGCTGCCGTCCTCGCGGGACCGCGCTTCCGCCCAGTCGAGCAGCGCCGTACCGAGCCCGAGCCCCCAGTACGACGGATGCACGTCGATCTGAGCGCGTTTCGCCAGATGCAACCACGCCCAACCGGCCAGCTCGCCGTTGGCGGCCTCGACGAGCAGGGTGTCGCGGTCACGGTCCAGCTCGGGTCGCCGCAGATCCGCCGCGACCCCGTCCGGCACGACCTCGGCCCGGCCGTGCCACCTGATCTCGCCGGCGGCCATCAGCCGGTAGATCGCTTCTGCGTCATCGATCGTCGCGGAGCGGCTCACGAACCCCTGCGGCAGCATGTGTCGATGATGGCGCACGCACGCCGGAATCGGAGGTGCGGGGTCAGACCGCGCCGTCCGCGTCGGCCGCTTCGACTTCCTCGCGGCTGATCCCCAGCAGGTACAGGATCGTGTCCAGGTACGGGTGGCTCAGGTGGGTGTCGGCCGCCGCCCGGACCACCGGCTTGGCGTTGAAGGCGACCCCGAGCCCGGCGGCCGCGAGCATGTCGAGGTCGTTGGCGCCGTCGCCGATCGCGACCGTCTGGGACAGCGGCGTACCGGACTGCTCCGCGAACCGGCGCAGCGCGACCGCCTTGCCGGGCCGGTCGACGACGTCGCCGTTCACCCGGCCGGTGAGCCTGCCGTCGACGATCTCCAGCTCGTTCGCGGCGGCGTAGTCGATGCCGAGGTCGGCGGCCAGTTTGTCGGTGATCTGGCTGAAGCCACCGCTGACGATGGCGAACTGGTACCCGAGCCGCTTCAGCGTCCGCACCAGCGTGCGTGCTCCGGGCGCCAGCTGGATCGCGCGGTACACCTCGTCCAGCGCCGACTCGGGCAGACCCTCCAGCAGGGCGACCCGGTGATGCAGCGACTCGGCGAACTCGAGCTCGCCGCGCATCGCCTGTTCGGTGACCGCGGCAACTTCTTCCAGCCGGCCGGCGTGCCCGGCGAGCATCTCGATGACCTCGCCCTGGATCAGCGTCGAGTCGACGTCCATCACGATCAGCCGCTTGGCCCGCCGGTACAGCCCACCGGCCTGGACGGCGACGTCCAGTTTCTGCCGCACGCCCTCCAGGGCGAGCACGGTCCGCAGCGCCTCCGGATCGGCACCCGAGACCGCGATCTCCATCGCGGTCACCGGGTAGCGCGCCATCCGGCTGATCCGGTCGATGTTGGCGCCGGTGTCGGCGATCCGACCGGCGATCGCGGCCAGCCCGGCGGCGGTCAGCGGGTGCCCGATCACCGTCACCTGGCTACGGCCCTGGCGCCGGGGCTCGTTGTCGCCGATGCCCTTCTTCACCGAGATGTCGACGTCGAGGACCGTCCCGAGCGCCTTCAGTTCCTCTTTGAGGTCCTTGTGATCGCGTGGCACGGACACCAGCACACCGAGCACCAGGCGACCCCGGAGGACCACCTGTTCGGCATCGATCACCTCGAGCCCGCGGGTGGCGAGCGTCGAAAGCACAGCGGAGGTCAGGCCCGGGCGGTCCGTACCGGTCAAGGTGACCAGCAGCGTCGGGCGATCGGGCGGTGACGTCTCGAGCTCAGCCTGTCCAGTCATGGCAGCACGAACGGTACCCAAACCAGTTCAGCCGCGGACCGGCGGTCCACATGCCGCGACCAGGGCACGGCGCGCGGCGGCGGCCAGATCCGTCAGCGTCCGGCGCCGGGCGTCGGCCTCGGCGCCGGTGACCGCGGCACCGTCGTCCTCGAGCGCCGCGTCGGCGATGGCCAGGCACCGGCGAGCGGTCGCGGCGGCCTTCACCGCCCGGGGTTCGTAGCCGGGGGCAAGGTCGTCGTTGCGTCCGCTGCCGATCTTGCGGATGTCGATCAGCGCGTCCGCGATCTCCGGCTTCCACCGGGCGACGTCCAGGTCGGCGAGCGACTCGGCCGCGTCGATCAACGCCAGCCGCAGGCCGCGGTCGGCCTCACCGAGGTCGGCCGGCGGCGGACTCGTCGCGGCGATCACGGTCCACTGCACGGCCGGACCGACGTACGCCGGTAGCAGCCCGATCCCGGCGCCCGTCAGGACGACGGCCTCACCGGTTTCGAGCGCGGCCTCGTTGAAGGCCGGCGGCCCGGCCAGGCCGATCGGATCGCCCGGGATCGGCAACGCGAGATGGGCCTGGGTCGCGCCGGCCGCGCGCAGCAGGTTGAGGGCGACCGGCAACGTCGCCGGTGCCGGATGCGCGGCCAGGCCGGCGACGTGATGCCCGACGTCGTCGCCGAGGATCTTCAGGGCGGCCGTGTCCGGGTCGCAGGTACCGGTCAGCATCGCGTTGGTCCACACGGTGAACCGAACCGAGGCGGAGGTCGTCAGCACGCCCGCCAGTCTTTCACCCCGCCGGTCGCCGTCCGACATCAGCAGGCCGCGCGCGGCGGTGGGGGAGCGACCCCGTAGGTTTTGGGCATGACTGCAGTGGTGGAGCTGGCCGAGGTGTCGATCGTTCGTGGTGGGGCGCGGCTGCTCGACGGGATCGACTGGACCGTCGACGAGGCCGACCGGTGGGTGGTGATCGGCCCGAACGGCGCCGGCAAGACGACGCTGCTGCAGATCCTCGCGGCCCAGATCCACCCGACCTCCGGTGTCGCCGGACTGCTCGGCGAGGTGCTCGGTGCGGTCGACGTGTTCGAGTTGCGGCCGCGGATCGGACTGACCAGTGCAGCTCTCGCCGACCGGCTTCCCCGTGGCGAACGCGTGTCGGACGTCGTGGTCTCGGCGTCGTACGCCGTACTCGGCCGTTGGCGGGAGGAGTACGACGAGCTGGACCACACCCGGGCCATGGAGTTGCTGACCGAGCTCGGCATCGGTCACCTCGGCGACCGGACCTTCGGCACGTTGTCCGAGGGGGAGCGCAAGCGGGTCCAGATCGCCCGCGCCCTGATGACCGATCCCGAGCTGATGCTGATGGACGAGCCCGCGGCCGGCCTCGACCTCACCGGGCGCGAGCAGCTGGTCCGGTCACTCAGTTCGATCGCGACCGCGGCCGGTGCGCCGGCGATGGTCCTCGTCACCCACCACGTCGAGGAGATCCCACCCGGCTTCACCCACGCCCTGCTGCTCAAGCAGGGCCGCATCGTCGCCGCCGGCCTGATGGACGAGGCCCTCACCTCCGAAACCCTGAGCGACACCTTCGACCTGGCCCTCTCCCTCAAGCAAGAAGACGGCCGCTACACCGCCCGAGCCCTCTGAGGCGTACCGATGAACGGGTAGTACTGCGGCTCGGGCCGCGCTGCTCAGCCTTGCTAGGTCCACGCCTGAGCGGAACCAGCGACCACCACCCGTCCGTCGGTACGGATCCCGGGCCGCACGAGACGCGTCCAACACCTGATTGGGGCCCCGAAGGTGGATAGGCTTGGGAAATGATGGATTGGCTGCGGGACAACAGCTGGGCGGCGTGGCTGACAGTTGCCGCCGCCCTCGGTCTGGCCGAACTGGCGTCACTCGACTTCACCCTGCTGATGCTGGCGGCCGGTGCATTGACCGCCGCCGGGGTGAGCGCGATCTTCCCAGGACTGCTCTGGCTGCAGATCGTCGTCGGACTGATCACCGCCGCCGCGATGCTGGTCGCGATCCGTCCGCTGCTGGCCCGCAAGTTCCACCACGGCCCCGAGCTGAAGACCGGCTCCGCCCACGTCATCGGCCGGACCGGCACCGTGGTCAAGGAGATCCACCCGGACGGCGGCGGTTCGATCCGGATCGGTGGTGACCTGTGGACGGCCCGCCCGTTCGACGAGGTGTCCACGATTGCTCCGGGCACGCGGGTGGAGATCATGTCGATCGACGGCGCCACCGCGGTCGTCTATCCGGTCGGCGATTCACTCCACCAACTCAGCGACCCGCGGCCCACCCAGGACCCGAATCCCACCGACCCGCCGCAGAGCTGACAGCGGGCCGGGTCACGCCCGGTTGAGTGGTGCGGAGTTCGCAGTACTGTCGGTGGCGGGAGGACGACAGAAGTACCTGCGCGATCAGGCAGCCGACGCACCGGGGAACCGGTACGGCGAGTGGACCGTCGATAGGAAAGACTGTCCGTCCTGAGGGTTCTGTCGAGTGGAGGGTCCAGTGACCGCGTTCCTCGTAGTGTTGGCTTTGGTCGCCTTGCTGGTGATCGTCACACTGATCAAGTCCGTCCGGGTGGTGCAGCAGCAGACCGTCGGGATCGTCGAGCGGTTCGGCAAGTTCAAGACGGGGCTGCAGCCCGGTCTGAACCTGTTGACGCCGTTCGTCGACAAGGTTCGCTACACCATCGACATGCGCGAGCAGGTGGTCGCGTTCCCGCCGCAGGGCGTCATCACCGAGGACAACCTGATGGTGTCGATCGACTCCGTCATCTACTTCCAGGTGAACGACCCGGTCCGGGCGACGTACGAGATCTCCAACTACATCCAGGCGATCGAGCAGCTGACCATGACGACGCTGCGCAACATCATCGGTGGCATGGACCTGGAGCAGACGCTGACCTCGCGTGAGGAGATCAACGAGAAGCTCCGGTACGTGCTGGACGAGGCGACCGGCAAGTGGGGCATCCGGGTCAACCGGGTCGAGCTGCGCTCGATCGACCCGCCGCCGTCGATCCAGGACTCGATGGAGAAGCAGATGCGCGCCGACCGCGACAAGCGCGCCGCGATCCTGACCGCCGAGGGTATGCGGCAGTCCGCCGTCCTGTCGGCCGAGGGCCAGAAGCAGTCCGCGATCCTGACCGCCCAGGGTGACAAGGAGTCCCGGATCCTGCGGGCGCAGGCCGAGCGGGAGGCCCGGATCCTGAAGGCGCAGGGTGAGGCGCAGGCCATCACCACGGTCTTCAACGCGATCCACGCCGGCAAGCCGGACCAGGGTCTGCTCGCCTACCAGTACCTGCAGATGCTCCCGTCGATCGCTCAGGGCGACGCGAACAAGCTGTGGATCGTGCCGAGCGAGATCGGCGACGCCCTCAAGGGTCTGGGCAGCGCGGTCGGCCAGGTGGCCGGTATTCCGCAGAAGGCCGAGGGCTCGTGGGAAGCGCCGGAGCTCGCCAACGGGGAGGTCCCGGCGATCGACACCGGCGTCGACCTGACGGCGCCGGATGCCGCGGTGGTCGAGGCCGACAACGCGGTCGCGGAGGCGATCGCCGCCGCGAAGAACGCGGCCGTCGGCACCCGCGGCCAGACGCCGCCCGCACCTGGCCAGAACCCGATCGGCCAGAGCCCGGAGCCCCCGGTGCCGCCGTCGCCCGAGCCGCCGCTCGAGCGCTGAACACGCTGACGGCAAAGCCCTCCCAGGTCAGCTGGGAGGGCTTTGTGCTGCTGGTCTCCCGGTCGATCGATCGAAGGCTGCCTGCTCAACGGCCGGACTGGTGAGCGCAGCGACCGGTCAGGTGCGTAAAGTCTGGCAGCGATGACATGGTTCGAGGCGCTGTTCGTCCTGGTGGCGGGGGTGGGCGCGGGCACGATCAACGCCGTGGTGGGGTCGGGCACGCTGCTGACGTTCCCCGCGTTGCTTGCCGTCGGCATCCCGCCGGTGCTGGCCAATGTCAGCAACAGCGTCGGTCTCGCGCCCGGTACGGCGGCCGGCGCGATCGGCTACCGGCGAGAGCTCGAGGGGCAGCGCGGCCGGATGATCCGGCTGATCCCGGCCTCGCTGATCGGCGGCATCGTCGGGGCGGTCCTGCTGCTGACCCTGCCCGACTCCGCGTTCCATGCCGTCGTACCGGTGCTGATCCTGCTCGGCTGTGTGCTGGTCGCGCTGCAGCCGTGGCTGAAGAAGTGGATCAGCGTTCCCGAGCACACCCATCGCGGCGCCTGGTGGGTGATCCCGGCGGTGTTTGCCACCGGCATCTACGGCGGGTACTTCGGTGCCGCCCAGGGCGTGCTGCTGATGGCGATCCTGGGTCTCGGCCTGGACCCGGACCTGCAGCGGATGAACGGTCTGAAGAACGTTCTCGCGACCTTCGTGAACACGGTCGCCGCGGTGCTGTTCATCATCGTCGCCGACGTCGACTGGCTGGCGGCCGGCCTGATCGCGGTCGGTTCCACCGCCGGCGGTTTCCTCGGCGCCCGCTACGGCCGCAGGCTCCCGCCGATCGCGCTGCGCATCCTGATCGTCTGCATCGGCACCGTCGCGATCGTCACGATGGTGTTCTGATCTCCAGCCCGGCCAGCAACAGGTCCAGGCCGTAGTCGAACTGCTCGTCGCCGCCCGTCGTCCGGGCCAGCTCCGGCGCGAGGTCGACCACGGTCGGGAACTCCCGCGCCGACAACGACTCCATCGTCGTCCGCAGCCGCCGCCAGCTCTCCGGGTCCCGCCGCTCGGCCGCCATCTGGATCTCCCAGGACGTTGCCCCGAGCACATAGGTGAACAACGTGGTGTGCGTCCGGGCCGCGACCTCCGGCTCGAACCCGGCGTCCCGCAGGACGCCGAGGAGTCCTTCGGCCACCCGCGCCGTCTCGTGACCGCTCAGCGGCCGGCCCGCCAGTAGTTGCGCAAGGCAAGGGTGCTGGAGCATCAGCAACCGCAGGCTCCGGCAGACCGCCCGCACCTGGTCGGGCCACGCCGCGTCCTGCGGTACGGCGGGCAGCAGCCCCATCAGGTGGTCGCGGACGGCGTCGTACAGGTCGTTCTTGTTGCGGAAGTAGGTGTAGAGCGCCATCGGGCCGACGCCGAGCTCCGCGGCCACTCCACGGAGGCTGAACGCGTCGGTGCCCTTCGACTCCATCAGGTCGAGGGCGGTCCGCACGATCAGGTCGGAGCTGAGCGTGTTCCGCGGCGTTCTCGCCATGTGACGCAGCTCCCTTCGACGTCCATAACGTACAGTGTATAGTACGGTGTATGCGAGCGATAGAGATCACTGAGTTCGGCGGGCCCGAGGTCCTCAAGGTCAGCGACGTGCCGGAGCCGGTCGCCGGTGACGGTCAGGTCCTGATCACGGTCGATCGAGCCGGCATCAACTACGCGGACACGCACCAGGTCGAGAACTCGTACCTCTCCAAGACCGAGCTCCCGTTGATCCCCGGTGGCGAGGTCGTCGGGACGACCGGCGACGGCCGCCGGGTGGTCGCGCTCGTCGGGTCCGGCGGCTATGCCGAGAAGGCCGTCGCGCACGCGCCGTACGCCTGGGATGTTCCGGAGGGTGTCAGTGACGGCGCGGCGCTCGCGCTGGTGCTGCAGGGCACGACGGCCTGGCACCTGCTGAAGACGTCCACGCATCTGCAGCCCGGTGAGTCCGTGCTGGTGCACGCCGGTGCCGGTGGTGTCGGCTCCCTCGCCGTGCAGCTCGCGAAGGAGTGGGGTGCGGGCCGCGTGATCGCGACCGCGTCCACCGAGGAGAAGCGCAAGCAGGTGCTCGAGCTCGGCGCCGACGCGGCCATCGACGGTACGCCGGACGGCTTGAAGGACCGCATCCTCGAGGCGAACGGCGGCAAGCCGGTCGACATCGTGCTGGAGATGGTCGGCGGACCGACCTTCGACGAGTCCTTCGCGGCACTCGCCCGCTTCGGTCGCCTGGTCACCTTCGGTGCCGCGTCCCGCCAGGCCGCCGCGCCGATCGACACGAGCCGGCTGATGAAGGGCTCGAAGACGATCGCCGGCTTCTGGCTGGCCGACTGCTTCCGGAACCCGGCGCTGCTGGGCGACCCGCTGGCCGAGCTGTTCGACCTGACCGCCGCCGGCAAGCTCCGCGCGATCGTCGGCGGCGAGTACGCCTTGTCCGACGCCGCCACCGCCCACGAAGACCTGCGAGCCCGCCGGACCGTCGGCAAGCTCGTGCTCGACCCGACCCGCTGAATCTGGAGAACCTGATATGACGATCGCAGTAGACAAGGTTGTGTACACCGCCAAGGCGACGGCCCAGGGTGGTCGCGACGGCAAGGTCGCGACCGACGACGGCAAGCTCGACGTCGTCGTCGCGCCGCCCGTCGAGATGGGCGGCAGCGGCAGGGGCACCAACCCGGAGCAGCTGTTCGCGGCCGGCTACGCGGCCTGCTTCCACAGTGCGCTCAAGCTGGTCGCGCGGAAGACCCGGCAGGACGCCGACGGCTCGACCGTCACCGCCGAGGTCGGCATCGGCCCGATCAACGGCGGCGCCGGCTTCGGTCTGGAGGTCGTGCTCGAGGTGAGCCTGCCCGGCGTCGACCGCGCCGTCGCCGAGGAGCTGGTCGCCAAGGCCCACGAGGTGTGCCCGTACTCCAACGCCACCCGCGGCAACATCAAGGTCGACCTCAAGGTCGCCTGAGCCCGCCGCCGCGACACACAGAACCCCTGGGAACCTGACGGTCCCGAGGGGTTCAGTCCATCCGGGCCAGGGCTTCCTTCAGCAGACTCTCGGTCTGCGACACCGGTGCCGCCGCGATGGTGAGGGCCTCCATGATCGCGACGTACTCGTCGACCTCTTCGAGCTTGTCGAGGTACAGCGCGCTGGCCGCGTGCTCGATGTAGACGATGTCCGGCAGGTCGCCCTCGGGGAACCGCAGGATGCTGAACGCACCGCCCGCGCCCGGGTAGCCGACGCTGCTGAACGGCATGATCTGCAGCGTGATGTTCGGCTGCTGCGCCCACTTCATCAGGTGCTCGATCTGCGCCCGCATGATGTCCTCGCCGCCGACCGGGCGACGCAGTACGGATTCGTCGATGACCACCCAGAGGCGGGCCGGGTTCACCCGGTTCAGGATCTGCTGCCGGGTGACCCGCAGCGCGACCCGCTGCTCGATCTCCTCGGCGGGCAGGTAGGCCCTGCCCATCTGTACGACGGCGCGCGCGTACTCCTCGGTCTGCATCAGCCCCGGGACGAACATCACCTCGTACGTCCGGATCAGCGTCGCCGCGACCTCCAGGCCGACGTAGTTGGTGAACCAGGTCGGCATCACGTCGCCGTACCGGGACCACCAGCCCGGGTTGTTCGCCGCCCGGGCCAGCTCCATCAGCCGGAAGCGCTCGGTCTCGTCCTGCATGCCGTAGAGCTCGAGCAGGTCGCTGACGTCGCGTTCCTTGAACCCGACCCGGCCGAGCTCCATCCGGCTGACCTTGGACTCGGAGGCGCGGATCTGCCAGCCGGCGTCGGCGCGACTGATTCCGGCCTGCTCCCGCATCCGCCGCAGCTGTCCGCCGAGCATGATCCGGAGAGCGGTCGGTCCACCCTCGCCACCAGACACCGTCACGTCCGCACTCACGCCCTCGCTTCGCTCGGGGTTCGCGGGGAGACCCCGCACCCCGTCCACTCACCCATTTCAGCCCGCGATGCTACCGCCTGTCCACGGCAACAGGCAGTACGACGCCCACTAAGTTACTCCGGGTTCGCCATCGGAGTCGTCTGGTTAGAGTGGCGGGCATGGAGAACGAGATCAGCGTGGTGGACGCCAAGGAGCGGAGCCGGTACGAAGCGGTCGACGCGGACGGCAACCTGATGGGCTTCGTCGACTACAAACTGCACCCCGGCGTCATCACCTTCTTGCATGCTGAGACGCTGCCCGACTTTCGCGGCCGCGGCGTGGCCGGCCGGATCGCCACGAAGTCGCTCGACGACGCGCGGGCCCTCGGGCTGCGGGTCAAGCCGGCCTGCCCGTTCTACCAGGACTACCTGGACGAGCACACCGAGTACGCCGACCTGGTGAAGCGGGCCGGGGAGTGACCGGACCCGTGCTGGGCAAGCTCGACTGGCGGCCGGCCGCCGAGGTCCCGGAGTTGCTGGCCGAACCGGTCCGTGACGGTCTCGGGCCGATCCCGGGCTACGCGGCGGCGATCGATCCCGGCCTGGCCGACACGGCCGCGTTCTGCGCGGAGTACGACGTACCGATGGCCGCGTCGGCGAACTGTGTGATCGTCCACGGCAAGCGGGCGGGTGAGTCGACGTACGCCGCGGTGATGGTGCTCGCCACCCACCGGGCCGATGTGAACGGCGTGATCCGCAAGCACCTCGGGGTCCGGAAGATCTCGTTCGCCGCCCAGGACGACGCGGTCAGCACGACCGGGATGGAGTACGGCGGCATCACGCCGATCGGACTGCCCGCGGATTGGCCGGTCCTGGTCGACGCGGCGGTCGCGACCGCCGGACCGGTCGTGATCGGCAGCGGGATGCGCGCCTCCAAGTTGCTGGTCGACGGCGCCGACCTCGCCAAGCTCGCCACCGCCGAAGTGCTGGAACTCGCCTCTCCCGTCTCCTGACTGCACCGTGCGCATAGGGTGGCCGGCGTGGGTTCACTGCTGATCGCCGGTACGACGTCCGACGCGGGTAAGACGACCGTGGTGACCGGGCTGTGCCGGTGGCTGGCGCGTCAGGGTGTGCGGGTGGCGCCGTACAAGGCACAGAACATGTCGAACAACTCGATGGTCTGTGCCGACGGCGCCGAGATCGGCCGGGCCCAGTGGATCCAGGCCGTCGCCGCCGGTGCCGAACCGGAGGCCGCGATGAACCCGGTGCTGCTGAAACCCGGCAGCGACCGGCGTAGCCACGTCGTGCTGATGGGGGAGCCGTGGGGTGAACTCAGCGCGCGTGGATTCCTGACCGAGCGGGCCGAGCTGGCCAAGGCCGCCTTCGCGGCGTACGACGACCTGGCGTCCAGGTACGACGTGGTGATCAGTGAGGGCGCGGGCAGCCCGACGGAGATCAACCTGCGGCAGTCGGACTACGTGAACATGGGCCTCGCGCAGCACGCCCGGGCGCCGGTGGTCGTTGTCGGCGACATCGATCGCGGCGGCGTGTTCGCGTCGATGTTCGGCACGGTCGCGTTGCTGGACGCCTCGGATCAGGCGCTGCTCAGCGGGTTCCTGGTGAACAAGTTCCGTGGTGACGTGTCGCTGCTCCAGCCGGGGATCGAGATGCTGACGGGCGTGACCGGCCGGCCGACGTACGGCGTACTCCCGTGGCTGCCCGAGCTGTGGCTGGACTCCGAGGACGCGTTGGACATTCCGGTACGGCGTACTTCCTCGGCCGACGTGCTCACTGTCGCCGTGGTGCGCTTCCCGCGGATCAGCAACTTCACCGATCTGGACGCGCTGGCGGTCGAGCCGACGAACAGTGTGTTCTTCACGACCAGCCCGGCGGAGGTGCGCGACGCGGATCTCGTCGTACTGCCTGGATCGCGGGCGACCGTGGGGGACCTGCGGTGGTTGCGGGAGCACGGCCTGGCCGATGCGGTGGCCGCTCGGGTCGCGGCCGGGCGGCCGGTGCTGGGGATCTGTGGTGGGTACCAGTTGCTCGGTGCGGCGATCTCGGATCCGCACGGGGTCGAGGGCGGCGGTGAGCACACCGGGCTCGGGTTGTTGCCGGTCGCAACGGTGTTCGGGGTGGAGAAGGTGCTGGCCCGGCCGGCGCGGACGGCGTACGAGATCCATCACGGCGTGGTGACCGTCACCGGGGACGCGGCGGACTTCCCGGGTGGGTGCCGGGTCGGGAACACCTGGGGGACGATCTGGCACGGGCTGCTCGACGACGATGCGGCGCGGCACGCGTTCCTGACCGAGGTCGGCGGGCTGACCGGCAAGCCGGCGCCCGATGGCACGGTGTCGTTCGCCGCCCTTCGTGAGGCTCGCCTCGACCGGCTTGCCGACGCCATCGACGAGCACGTCGACACGGCGGCGCTGATGAAGCTGATCGAGCACGGCCCGACGGCGCCGCCGTTCGTACCGCCGGGGGCGCCGAAAACTGTCTGACGGCCCGGCTACTGTCCTCGGCATGACGGATCCCTTGGCGACCGAGCTGCAGAAGTACCTCCAGGCCACGCGGGCGTTGCTGCTGGCGAAACTGGACGGCCTGTCCGAGTACGACCGGCGCCGCCCGCTGGTGCCGTCGGGGACCAACCTGCTCGGCCTGGTCAAACACCTGGTCGGGGTCGAGTTCGTCTACCTCGGCACGAGCGTGGGCCGCCCGCCGGCGAAGCCGCTGCCCTGGGAGGAGGACGGCTCGGTCTGGGAAGGCGCCGACATGTGGGCGCTTCCGTCGGAGAGCACGGAGTACATCACCGATCTCTACAAGCAGGCGTGCGCGCACGGCGACCGCAGCATCGCCGAGCTCCCGCTGGACACCCCGGCGGAAGTCCCGCACTGGGCCGAGGGCAAGCGGCGTACGACGTTCGGCGCGCTGCTGGTCCGGATGGTCGACGAGACCGCCCACCACGCCGGTCACGCCGACCTCGTCCGCGAACTGATCGACGGCCAGGGCGGCGCCGACGCCGACATGATGGACGAGGCCGGCTGGACCGACTACTACGCCAAGATCCAGCAGGCCGCCGAGACCTTCCGCTGAGGGCTGACACACTGAGCGGGTGGATGACTTCGAGCGCGTGCGGGGGCGGTTGTTCGGGATCGCCTACCGGATGCTGGGGACGGCGACCGATGCGGAGGAGATCGTCCAGGAGGCCTGGTTGCGCTGGCGAGGCGCCGATCAGGAGGCGGTGAAGGACCCCGGCGCGTTCCTGGCGAAAGTGGTCACGAACCTGTCGATCAAGCAGCTCACCTCGGCCCGGGTACGGCGGGAGACGTACGTCGGGGAGTGGTTGCCCGAGCCGGTGCTGACCGGCCGGCCAGAGTTCGCCGAGCTCGGGCCGCTCGAGGTGGTCGCCGAGCGCGAGTCGGTGTCGTTCGCCTTGTTGCTCCTGCTCGAACGGCTGACCCCGGCCGAGCGAGCGGCGTACGTCCTGCGCGAAGCCTTTGCCTACAGCCATCGCGAGGTGGCCGAACTGATCGGCACCTCCGAGGCCAACGCCCGGCAACTCGCCTCCCGCGCAGCCAAGCGGGTCGCCGCCGAGCCGCACCGTGAGCGCCAGGTCGATCCGGGGGAGTGGCGGAAGCTGGTCGAGCGATTCATCGCGGCCGCCCAGCTCGGTGAGCTCGGCGAGCTGGAATCGCTGCTCGCCGAGGACGTCGTGTCGCGGGCCGACGGCGGCGGCAAGACGTTCGCGGCCCGGAACGCGATCGCCGGCCGCGACCGCGTCGCCCGGTACCTGATCGGCGTCCTGGAACGCTTCGGCGCCGGTATCGAACCCCGCTTCGGCGAAGCCAACGGCCGGCCCGCACTCGTTGCCGTCAGCCCCGAAGGTGTCGAGGCGGTCTGCTTCGTCGAGTTCACCGACGAGCTGATCAGCGACCTTCGCTTCGTGATGAACCCGGACAAGCTCACGTTCGCGGTCGGGCAGCTGTCACGAATCGGAGGGCTGCGGGATCTGGGCTGGTGAACGAAAGGACACCAGATGGGAACCATCCTCGTCACCGGCGGAACCGGCACCCTCGGCCGGCCGGCCGTCGAACATCTCCGCGCGGCCGGTCACCAGGTCCGCGTGCTCAGTCGCAGGTCGCGACCGGGGCTGCTCACGGGAGATCTGAACACCGGCAGTGGGATCGCCTCGGCCGTGGACGGCGTCGACACGATCGTCCATCTCGCGACCGGCCTCGGGCGGCGGGACGTGCAGCAGACGCGCAACCTGCTCCAAGCCACGCCATCGACGACTCACGTGGTGGTCATGTCGATCGTGGGCATCGACCGGATCCCGATGCCGTACTACCGGTACAAGCTCGAGGTCGAGCGGCTCGTTGCCGAGTCCGGGACGCCGTACTCGATCCTGCGGGCGACCCAGTTCCACAACCTGCTCGATCGGATCTTCAGCGTGAGGATTCCGGTCCTCCTCGCTCCGGCGGTCACGCTGCAACCGATCGCGGTCGAGGACGTCGCCGTACGTCTCACCGAACTGGTGGCCGGGCCCGTCAGCGGTCGCGCGCCCGATATCGGCGGTCCGGAACGCCGGCGCCTCACCGATCTTGCCCGAGTCTGGAAAGCCGCCCGGCCTTCTCGCCGGCCGGTCGTCGGGGTTCGCGTTCCCGGGAAGGTCTTCCGCGCCTACGCGTCCGGGGCAGCACTCGTCGACGGGCCGCCGTACGGGCGGATCACGTTCGAGGAGTACGTCGGATGAGGGGCTATGTGCGGTCGGTCCTGGTGGTGTTCGCGGCGTACCAGCTCGTGCTCGGGTTGTGGCTCACGTTCCTTCCGTCGACGTTCTACGACCATGTGCCGACGGTGGACTGGACGCCGCCGTACAGCGAGCACCTGTTCCGCGACTTCGGTGGCGCGACGCTCGGGCTGGGCATCGTGCTCACCGCCGCGGCGATCCGGTTCGACCGGCTGCTGACGATGGTCGCGCTGCTGGCCTACCTCGCCTTCGCCCTGCCTCACCTGGTGTTCCACCTCGGGCATCTGGAGGGCGACTCGCTCGGCTGGTCGATCGCGCTGGCGGTCGTGCTCGCGCTGAGTGTGGTCGTCCCGGCCTCCGCGCTGGTCGCGGCGCGCAGGGTGACTTGACGACTGTGACAGTGGAACTGTCACAATAGCGGGCATGGGTCCACTCCAGGGGGTCAAGGTCGTCGAGCTGGCCGGGATCGGTCCCGGGCCGTTCGCCTGCATGATGCTGGCCGAACTCGGCGCCGAGGTTCTCCGCGTCGACCGGCCCGGCGGCGGCCCGTCCTTCGGTCCGCCTGAGCTCGACCTGGTCAACCGAGGCCGCCGCAGCGTGGCCCTGGACCTGAAGAATCCGGCCGCGGTCGACGTCGTACGACGCTTGGTCGCGCAGGCCGACGTACTGGTCGAAGGGTTCCGGCCGGGTGTCGCCGAGCGGCTCGGGCTCGGCCCCGACGACCTGCAGACGATCAACCCCACGCTGGTCTACGGGCGGATGACCGGCTGGGGGCAGGACGGGCCGCTGGCTCAGTCGGCCGGCCACGACATCGACTACATCGCGCTGACCGGGGCCTTGCACCTGATCGGTCGCGCGGGCGGTCCGCCGCAGGTGCCGTCCAATGTGCTCGGCGACTTCGCCGGCGGCTCGCTGTACCTCGTCATCGGTGTACTGGCCGCGCTGCACGAGGCACAGCAGAGCGGACGCGGGCAGGTTGTCGACGCGGCGATTGTCGACGGGTCCGCCCACCTGACCACGATGATGCTCGGCGCCCTCGCCGCCGGCAGCTGGAAGCAGGAGCGCGGCACGAACCTGCTCGACACCGGCGCGCCGTTCTACGACGTGTACGAGACCTCGGACGGCAAGCACGTCGCGGTCGGCGCGCTCGAGCCGCCGTTCTACGACGAACTCGTCACCAAGCTCGGCATCACCGCCCCGGACCGCAACGACCCGGCCAACTGGCCCGAGCTCCGCAAGCTGCTGACCGAGACGTTCCTGCAGCGCACCCAGGCCGAGTGGACGGAGGTGTTCGACGGCTCGGACGCCTGCGTCGCGCCGGTCCTCCCGCTCGCCGCCGACCATCCCCATCTCGTTGCCCGGGGCACCTTTGTGGAGCAGGACGGCGTCCGCCAGGCCGCCCCCGCCCCACGCTTCTCCCGGACGACGACCGGCCTCGACCGACCGCCGGCGCGCGCCGGGCAGCACACCCGCGAAGCCCTCGCCGACTGGGGTGTCGCCGATATCGACGACCTGCTGGCGACCGGCGCCGCCGTCCAGAACTGAGAGGAAACCGCCCGTGGAACGTCAGCTGTTCGACGCCGATCACGATGCCTTCCGGGAGACCGCGCGAGCGTTCTGCGACAAGGAGATCGTGCCGCATCACGACGCCTGGGAAGAGGCCGGCATCGTCCCGCGCGAGGTCTGGACCGCGGCCGGCCAGGCCGGGCTGCTCGGCTTCATGATGCCGGAGCAGTACGGCGGCGGCGGTGCCCGCGACTTCCGGTTCAACGCGGTCGTCATCGAGGAACTGACCCGGGCCCGGGCGAGTGGTGTCGGTTTCGCGATTCACACCGACATCAATTCGGCGTACCTGCTCGACTACGCCACCGACGAGCAGAAGGCGCGCTGGCTGCCGGGGTTCTGCTCGGGTCGGACGATCACCGCGATCGCGATGACCGAGCCGGGTGCCGGCAGTGACCTGCAGGGCATCCAGACCACGGCCCGCCGCGACGGCGACCACTACGTGCTGAACGGCCAGAAGACGTTCATCTCGAACGGCATCCTGGCCGACCTCGTCATCGTCGTCGCGAAGACCGACCCGGCCGCGGGTGCGCAGGGCATCTCGCTGCTCGTGGCCGAGCGCGGGATGCCGGGGTTCGAGCGGGGCCGCAACCTGGACAAGATCGGCCTCAAGGCGCAGGACACCGCCGAACTGTTCTTCGACAACGTGAAGGTCCCGGTCGAGAACCTGCTCGGCGAGGAGGGCAAGGGCTTCGTCTACCTGATGGAGAAGCTGCCCCAGGAACGCCTCGCCATCGCGGTCGTCGCGGCCGCCGCCTGCGAGAACCTGCTGGCCACGACCCTGGAGTACGTGAAGGACCGCAAGGCGTTCGGCCGCCCGATCGGCTCGTTCCAGAACAGCCGGTTCGTGCTCGCCGAGATCGCCACCGAGACCCAGATCGCCCGGGTCTTCGTCGACCGCTGCATCCAGGAACTGAACGCCGGCACCCTCACGGTGGCGGAGGCGGCGATGGCGAAGTGGTGGACCACGGAGCTGCAGAAGAAGGTGGTCGACCGCTGCCTGCAGCTGTACGGCGGCTACGGCTTCATGACGGAGTACCCGATCGCCAAGGCCTACCTCGACACCCGGATCCAGACCATCTACGGCGGCACCACCGAGATCATGAAGGAAATCATCGGCCGGACGATGGGGGTGTAGGAACGTCAGTGCTCGAAGGGATCGTGCTCCGGCGCGGCTCTGCGCTCCAGTTCGTACTGCACCCGGCGGCGGTAGATCATCAGCCTGATGTCGATGACCTGAGGCTCGCCGACCGGCCGCCGGCTCTCGGCGTTGGCGGCGTCGATCACGGCCAGTGCGGCGGTCAGCTCATCGAACTGCCAGGAGTCGAGCCGCTCCGAGCGCCCGAGGCGGTCCAGATAGTCCGACCCCGTCCCCACGGTCTCGGTCCCTATCGCTTTGTCGCGGAGCGTCATGGCGTCCACCGTCCCGCAGGATCGTCGACTCGCGGCGATCCTGCGGGCATCACCCCAGCAGAGTGCCTGGCGGCACCGGAGATCCCCACGGCAACAAGCGTTTGAAACAAAGCTGTGAGTGCCACACCGACCCCTCCCAAGCGCGGCTGATTCCGGCGCCGGGGTCTGGGGCATGCCACAACAAGCAACCTCACAGTAACGCTGGGACCAGCAGGGCGCCAGTCGCTGGACCGGCCGCTCGGGGCCCCCGGCCTAGGCCGGCGGCAGGTCCGCAGACCCGCGGAGGGTGATCCGGCCCCTGACAACGTCGTCGGCGACGTCGGTCAGGCGGCGGTTGTTCGCCCGGGCATAGGCCCGCAGCACCGCGAACGCCTCGTCGACACCCATGCCGAGGCTGTGGGTGAGGAACCCCTTGGCCTGCTCGATCAGGATCCGGCTGTTGAGGGCGGATTGCAGCTGCTCGGTGACGATCTCCTGACGGGCTTGCGCGCGCTGATGCACGATACCGATGGTGGCGGCGTCGGCGAGCGCTTGCCCGAGGGCGATCGTGTCGTCGGTGCGCGGCCCGGCCTCCTCGCTGAACAGGTTCACTGCACCCAGGACCGTGTCGCGCAGCCTCATCGGCAGCGCCTGCACAGACAGGTAGCCGGCCTCGACAGCGGCTGCGCTGAAGCGAGGCCAGCGAGGGTCGGGCTTGCGCAGGTCACCGTGCTGGACCGGGCGTCCGGTGGCGAACGCGTCCAGGCAGGGGCCCTCGAGGTTCTGCAGCTGGGCCAGCTCCACCAGCCGGGCCTGTTCGGAGGAAGCCGCGACCAGATTCAGTGCGCCGTGGTGGTCGGCGAGCAGGATGCCGCAGGCCGATACTCCCAGCAGTTCGCTGCAGCGGGCCGCGAGGCGGTCCAGGAAGTCAATGATGTCGAAGTCGTCGACAAGCGTGTCCGAGAGCTCGATGAACACCTCCCGCACCCTCCGGTCAGATGCACTCATCAGTCTTCCTCCTCCAGCCGTCCGTCGTGGTCGCCCTCCAGGCGGAGGCTGCCCGCCATCACCGCGGCCGCGATCCGGTGCAGCGGCACGCCGCTGCTGTAAGCATGTGCGCGCAGGCGGGCCAGCGCGTTGGTGACACTGATGCTCTGCTGCGCCGCGACCCGTCCCGCGGCTTGGTGCACCTCGGCGCGACGAGCGCTGAACGCGGTCTCGATCACTTCGTCCAAGTCGGCGCTGATGCCGTGACGGTGGTCCAGCGAGAGGACGAACACCGCGTCGGCGAACACCAACGCATCCGTCGCCTGGCCCGAGGGCAGCGGCCCCGCCTGCTGCCGGTAGACGCTCAGCACGCCCACCCTGGCGGCGCCGGCGCCGACCGGGAAGGCGAAAACGCCACGCACGCCGCGCTCGGCACCGGCCGTCGCGAACGCCGGCCACCGGCGTCCTGCGGCCAGGCCGGCCAGGTCCGCTTCCAGTACCGGCGCCCCGAGTGCGATCGCGTCGCAGCTGGGTCCCTCGCCCAGGGAGCACTGCAGTTCGTCCAGTTCGCCGACCATCGGATCGGTGGCCAGCAGCGGTTCCAGGACTCCGCCGTCACGTGTCATCGACAACCCGGCACCCATCGCCGACATGGCTTGAGCACAGGCCGTGACCGCGTGTCGCAGCGACAGCGGAGCGTCTTCTCGGCCGGCAACGGCTCTGATCGCTCCCCACACCCTGGCGCTGCGGTCCTGATCCACCCATTCCCGTCCAGACTCGTACCGCCGCTGGGCGGATGCCCCCACCCTAGCGGTCGGTTCCCCGAAGTCTCGTTCATCGCGACGCGCGCCACCAACAGTTCAGTCTCGCTCGCTCATTCGTCCGTGGTTGCCTCTTCGGTGGGCGACGACTCACCGTCAGGATCTGCCGGCGGCAGTCGCTCGGCAGCTCGTTTGGGCGCCGGTGCCTCAGTACCCACAAGGGGACGTAAGGCAAACCATTCGCTCATCTGTGCTTCCTCCGGACACGTCGCGGCCTCCGCGGCCGCCGAGGTCTGGGGCAGCACAACAGGGTTGAATTCTAGTCCGCATCCGGGCGTGGCGCGCGGTCTCGCGCGTCCCTCCGGCGAATTCATCGGCGGGAGACTGGACTTCCGGCGGGGCCGTGATTGACTGCTTTCAGGTGCGAAGAGGGAGGGGTGCCATGGGGATCGTGTCGCAGGGGTTCACGGGGCGTCGAAGTGGTGGGTCGAACCTTCCGCCGGGGCAGTACCTCACCCAGGACTTCCCGGTGCTGTCCGCCGGTCCGACACCGCACATCCGGACCGAGCACTGGGAGTTCACCGTCACCACTGAGACGGGTGAGGCCTACCGGTGGGACTGGGCCGGTCTGCTCGGGATGCCGGCCGAGGAGATCACCAAAGACATCCACTGCGTGACCCGATGGTCGAAGTTCGAGACCAACTGGAAGGGCGTCTCGCTCGACACGTTGCTCGCCGATGTCGAGACCTCCGCCGACTTCGCGCTGGCGCACAGCTACGGCGGCTACACGACCAACTTGCCGATGGAGGATCTGCTCGACGGCCAGGCCTGGATCGTCTACGAGTACGACGGCGAGCCGCTGGACCCCGAGCACGGCGGTCCGGTCCGCCTGCTCGTGCCGCACCTGTACTTCTGGAAGAGCGCCAAGTGGGTCCGCGGGCTGGTTCTGTCCGACAGCGAGGACCTCGGCTTCTGGGAGACCGCCGGCTACCACGAGTACGGAGATCCATGGAAAGAACAGCGCTACGCCGGCGACTGAGCTGGCAGGCGGCCACGGTGACCGACGTACGGCGTGAGACGGCGACCGCCAGGACGCTGGTTCTCGACGTACCGGAGTGGCCGGGACACCTGGCCGGCCAGCACCTCGACGTGCGGCTGACCGCACCGGACGGCTATCGGGCCTCCCGGTCGTACTCGATCGGGTCCGCCTGGACCGGTGACACGATCGAGCTCACCGTCGAGCAGGTGCCGGACGGCGAAGTCTCGCCGTACCTGGTCGACGTGGTGAAGGCCGGCGATCAGCTGGAGATCCGCGGGCCGGTCGGTGGCTGGTTCGTGTGGAAGCCGGAGCAGGAGGGGCCGGTGCAGCTGATCGGCGGGGGATCGGGGATCGTCCCGCTGATGTCGATCATGCGCACGCACGCGGCGACCGGCAGTACGACGCCGGTGCGCCTCCTGTATTCGGTACGGCGTCCCACCTCGGTGATCTACGTGGACGACCTGAAGCGGCTGGCCGCGGGGGACCACGTCGAGGTGCGACTCGTCTACACCCGGGAGGCACCGGCGGGGGAGCCGCGGGTCGGGCGGATCGACGCCGACCTGATCGAGCAGCTCGCGTTCGAGCCGGCCGACGCGCCGACGACGTACGTCTGCGGGCCGACGCCGTTCGTGGAGGCGGCGGCGGACCTGCTGGTCGCGGCCGGGTACGACCCGGCCCGGGTGAGAACTGAACGTTTCGGACCGACAGGAGGCTCGTAGTGAAAGAGCGAAGCGAGTTCACCATCAAACACAGCCCGCTTGGTGCCTCATCCGCGCCCGGAGCGAAGCGAGGACGCGGATGAGTGACGCCACCCACCTCGACGGGAATGCGGCAGCCGGTGCCTTGAGCGAACTGTTCGCGGTGGACGTCACCGCCGCGATCACTCGCTGCGCAGGCTGTGGCCAGACCGGCGTGTTCGCCGACACCCGGCTCTATGTGAACGCACCCGGCCTCGTCGCCCGTTGTGTCGGCTGCGACGGCGTACTGCTCCGCGTCGTCACCACTCCGACCGACACCTACCTGGACCTGCGCGGCCTGACCTACCTCAAGCTGCCGCACGAGTAGCGGTCGCCGGCACCAACAACCCCAGCCAGGGACCTGGCTGGGGCTTCTTTACGTGGCCGGCCCTTGACAGCGTGCACACACCTACGGTTTTGTAACACGATCTGGTGCGAAGTTAACAAGATCGGTTGAGAGGTGTGGGCGGATGAAGCGGTTCGGGGTGTTGGCGGTCGCTGGGCTGATGGTGCTGGCGTCGGCCTCGTGCGGGGCGGACGAGGGGAGCGCGGGAGGCGGTGGCTCGGACGCGAAGATCGCCTTCCTGATGCCGGACATCGCCTCGACCCGCTACGAACTGTTCGACGCGCCGCTGTTCACGGCGAAGATGAAGGAGCTCTGCGCCGGCTGCGCGGTGCTCTACCAGAACGCCGCCGCCGACCCGGCCAAACAACAGCAACAGGCGAACTCGATGCTCGCCCAGGGTGTGAAGGCGATCGTGATCGACCCGGTCGACTCCGCCGCGGCCGCCTCGATCGTGCAGACCGCGCAGAGCCAGGGCGTCCCGGTGATCGCGTACGACCGGCCGATCCCGGACAAGAAGGCCGACTACTACGTCTCGTTCGACAACGAGAAGATCGGGCAGCTGATCGCCCAGTCGCTGGTCGACCACCTGAAGGCGAGCAAGGCGACCGGCGGCATCCTGCAGGTCAACGGCTCGCCAACCGACGCCGCGGCCGGCCTGATCAAGAAGGGCATCCACAGCGCGGTCGACCCCAGCGGCTACAAGCTGCTCTCCGAGTTCGACACCCCGGGCTGGGCGCCGCCGAAGGCGCAGGAGTGGGTCAGCGGTCAGATCACCCGGTTCCCGAACCAGATCGCCGGTGTGGTCGCCGCGAACGACGGCACCGGCGGTGCCAGCATCGCGGCCTTCAAGGCGGCCGGGGCCAAGG
Organism: uncultured Actinomycetota bacterium; assembly: GCA_963748245.1. Taxonomy (GTDB): domain Bacteria; phylum Actinomycetota; class Actinomycetes; order Propionibacteriales; family Kribbellaceae; genus Kribbella. The sequence continues at coordinate 127,737 of CAVVIA010000003.1, forward strand.
TCCCGCCGGTGACCGGCAACGACGCCGAGCTTGCCGCGCTGCAGCGGGTCATCTCGGGCGACCAGTACAACACCATCTCCAAGCCGATCAAGATCGTCGCCGACGCGGCCGCCGTGGTCGCCCATGAGTTTGCTCAGGGCAACAAACCGGCGGGGAAGACGACCCTGTTCGACACCCCGTCCGAGCTGTTCACGCCGACCGTCGTGACCCGGGAGAACATCGCCGCGACCCTGAAGGAGCCGGGGTTCGCGGTGAAGATCGCCGACGTCTGCACAGCGGAGTACAAGACGGCCTGCACGGAGCTGGGCCTGAGCTGATGGCGACGCTGCACCTGGACGGCATCAGCAAGAACTTCGGTGCCGTCGCGGCCCTGACCGACGTCGACCTCACGGTGGACGCCGGTCAGGTGGTCGCGATCGTCGGCGACAACGGCGCGGGCAAGTCCACGCTGGTCAAGGTGCTGTCCGGCGTGCACGCGCCGGACGCGGGCAGCGATCACCTTCGAGGGCCGGCAGGTGACGATTCCGGGGCCGGCGGCGGCACACAAGCTCGGGATCGCGACCGTGTTCCAGGACCTCGCGCTGTGCGAGAACCTCAACGTGATCGAGAACCTCTTCCTCGGCCAGGAGCTCGGCCCGTACCGGCTCGACGACGTCGCGATGGAGGTCAGGTCCTGGGAGTTGCTGCGGCAACTGTCGGCCAGGCTGCCGGCTGTCCGGCTGCCCGTGGCGGCGCTCTCCGGTGGTCAGCGGCAGACGGTCGCGATCGCGCGGTCCCTGCTCGGCGACCCGAAGATCATCGTCCTCGACGAGCCGACGGCCGCCCTCGGTGTCGCCCAGACCACCGAGGTACTGAACCTGATCGACCGGCTCCGCGCGAACGGCCACGGCGTGATCATGATCAGCCACAACATGGCCGACGTACGGGCGGTCGCGGACCAGGTCGTCGTACTGCGTCTCGGCCGGAACAACGGCGTGTTCGACGCGCGGAGTACGTCGTCCGAGGAACTCGTCGCCGCGATCACGGGTGCCGCGGACAACGTCGTCGCGCAGCGGGCGGCCCGGACGCAGGACGTCGTACCGAACGAAGGAGCTGAGCGGTGACCGCTGCCGACCTGACCGACGAGCGGCTCCGGCAGGCGTCCGGCCTGCGCGGGTCGGTGACGGCCCTGGTGGACCGGGTCCGGGCCGGCGAGCTCGGCGTACTTCCGGTGATCGCCGGCCTGCTGGTGATCTGCGTGGTGCTGCAGATCATGAACCCGATCTTCTTGTCCAGCACCAACCTGGTGAACCTGCTGATGGAGTGCGTGCCGGTCGGGATCATTGCCCTCGGCATCGTCTGCGTCCTGCTGGTCGGCCAGATCGACCTGTCGGTCGGATCGATCAGCGGACTGTCCGCGGCGCTGATGGCGATCCTGTTCGTGAAGGAGGGCTGGCCGGCCTGGGCGGCGGTGCTGCTCGCGTTGGTCACCGGGTGCGCGATCGGGTTCCTGTACGCCGAGATCTTCAACCGGGTCGGGATTCCGGCCTTCGTCATCACCCTCGCCGGGCTGCTGTCGTTCCTCGGGCTGCAGTTGAAGGCGCTCGGTGCGATCGGGTCGGTGAACCTGCCGTACGACTCCGGTCTCGTCGAGTTCGCGCAGTTGCGGTTCGTCCCCGTCTGGCTGTCCTACACGTTCGTCCTGCTGGCCGCGGCTCTGCTCTTCGCGATCGGTTTCCTGCATGCGCGCAAACGACGTACGGCCGGGTTGTCGGCGCGGTCGACCCGGTTCCTGCTGGTCCGGAGCGGCGTACTCGCGGTAGGCCTCGGATTCGCGGTCTGGTACCTGAACCGGACGCGGGGGATCGGCTGGATGTTCGTCCTGTTCGTCGCGCTCGCGCTGGTGTTGCACTATGCGTTGACGTCGACGAAGTGGGGCAAGGCCGTCTACGCGGTCGGCGGCAACGTCGAGGCGGCGCGCCGGGCCGGCATCAACGTGCGACTCATCTACGCCTCTGCCTTCGCCATCTGTACGACGCTGGCCGCGTTCGGTGGTGTCCTGGGAGCAGCGCGCTTGGCCGCGGCCAATCAGGCCAGCGGTGGCGGCGACGTCAACCTCAACGCCATCGCCGCCGCCGTCATCGGCGGAACCTCTCTCTTCGGCGGCCGAGGTACTGCCTTCGCCGCCGTCCTGGGAGTCCTGGTCATCCAGTCGATCTCCAGCGGTCTGACCCTGCTGAGTCTCGACTCGTCCTACCGCTTCTTCGTCACCGGCGTCGTCCTGCTGCTGGCGGTCGGCGTCGACTCACTGGCGCGCCGTACCAGGACGTCGCACGGCCGGGCCTAACGGCGGGGCGGTTTGGTGCCCGTGCGGCGGATGGTGTCGCGTTGGGTCTCGCCGACGGCTCGCTCGTAGGCCAGGACGAGGCCCTGGATGGTGACCGGTTTGAAGCGCTCGACGAGTTGCTGGATGTGCTCGGGCGGACCGCCGGAATCGCGATAGTGCGGCCAGACCTTGGTGCGGAAGACCTCGGTGAGTTCCTCGGCGATGGCCCGGCCGTGATCGGTGAAGATGCGTCCGGCGGCCAGCACCGCGTCGACCGGGAGGTCCAGGTCGAGGAGCTCGACGCCGAGACTCAGGTGTGCGGTCGCGACCTGGAAGACGTCCTCGTCCGGGGTCGGCTCGACGACGCCGAGGGCGACGAGCATCTCGATGTCGTCATCGTTCAGGTCGCGGCCGGTACGTCGTACCAGCGCGGCGCGATCCAGCGTCTCCGGCAGGTCTCGCATCCACGGAGTCAGCAGCGTCCGGTGCAGCGCGATGTCCTGCGGCGTCGCGTCGGTCGGGATCCGTTCGAGGTACCCCTCGATCGCCGACAGCGTGAACCCGTGCGCCTGCAACTCCCGCACCAGGTCCAGCCGGGCGATGTGCTCCGGCCCGTAGTACCCGACCCGCCCCCGCCGGATCGGCGGCGGGATCAACCCGCGCCCGGCGTAGAAGCGCAACGTTCGCACCGTCATTCCGACCCGTGCCGACAACTCGTCGACAGTAAGGGTCGCCTCGTCCCCCGCGACTTCAGACATGGCGGAGATCATAACGAGCCCCACTTGACCACCGTGACACCAGAACTGTCACAATCAGGGGACGACTCGACCGACGGGATCATCATGACGAGCGAAGCCTTCCTGTATGACGCGATCCGTACCCCGCGCGGCAAGGGCAAACCGACCGGTGCGCTGTACGAGGTCAAGCCGATCCAGCTGATCACCGGCCTGCTGCACGAGCTGCGCAATCGGCATCCCGACCTCGACCCGGCGACGATCGACGACGTGGTCCTGGGGGTCGTCACGCCGATCGGGGACCAGGGCATGGACATCGCCCGGACGGCGGTTCTCGCGGCCGGCTACCCGGAGACGACGGGCGGCGTACAGCTCAACCGGTTCTGCGCCTCCGGGCTGGAAGCGGTGAACCAGGCGGCCCAGCGGGTCAGGTCCGGCTGGGAGGACTTCATCCTCGCCGGCGGGGTCGAGTCGATGTCGCGGGTGCCGATGGCCTCCGACGGCGGCGCCTGGGCGATGGATCCCGAAACGGCGCTCGAGACCAACTTCATCCCGCAAGGCATCAGCGCGGACCTGATCGCGACCCTCGACGGTTTCTCCCGGACCGACGTCGACACGTACGCCGCCGAGTCGCACGCGCGCGCCGCCAAGGCCTGGGCCAACGGCTACTTCGCCCGCTCCGTCGTCCCGGTCAACGACCGCAACGGCCTCCAGATCCTGGACCACGACCAACTGGTCCGCCCCGGTACGACGGTCGAGACGCTGGCCGGACTGCCGTCGTCGTTCGCGGCGATCGGGGAGCACGGCGGGTTCGACGCGGTCGCGCTGGAGAAGTACCTGACCGTCGAGCGGATCGACCACGTCCACCATGCCGGCAACTCGTCCGGCATCGTCGACGGCGCCGCCCTGGTCGCGATCGGCAACGAGAAGGCCGGCGAGGCGCTCGGCCGGGCTCCCCGCGGCCGCGTGGTCGCGACCGGCGTCAGCGGTGCCGACCCGACGATCATGCTCACCGGCCCCGCGCCGGCCGCCCGCAAGGCGCTGGCCAGGGCCGGCCTCGACGTCGGCGACATCGATCTGTTCGAGATGAACGAGGCGTTCGCCGCGGCCGTCCTGCATTTCATGAAGGACCTCGGCGTACCGCACGAGAAGGTGAACGTGAACGGCGGCGCGATCGCGCTCGGCCACCCCCTCGGCGCCACCGGCGCCATGCTGATCGGAACCCTGCTGGACGAACTGGAGCGCCGTGAGCTCCGGTACGGACTGGCCACCCTGTGCGTCGGCGGCGGGATGGGCGTCGCGACGATCATCGAGAGGCTTGCGGCATGATCTCCTGGAACAACGTCGAGGGTGTCGTCACGCTGACGATGGACGATCCGTCCGCGTCCGCCAACACCATGAACGAGACCTACCTCGCCGCGATGGGGGAGACCGTCGACCGTTTGCAGGCGGAGAAGGCGTCGCTGAAGGGTGTCGTCATCACCAGCGGCAAGCCGACGTTCTTCGCCGGCGGCAACCTGCAGATGCTGTCGCAGATCCAGCCCGAGCAGGCGGCCGAGGTGTTCGAGACGATCGAAGCGGTCAAGCGGCAGCTCAGGACCCTGGAAACGCTTGGGCATCCCGGTCGTTGCCGCGATCAACGGTGCGGCCCTCGGCGGTGGACTCGAGATCGCGCTGGCCTGCCACCACCGCATCGTTGCCGACGACAACCGGATCGAGATCGGCGTCCCCGAGGTGACGCTGGGCCTGCTCCCGGGCGGTGGTGGCGTGACCCGGACGGTCCGCATGCTCGGTCTCCAGGACGCCCTGATGAAGGTGCTCCTCCAGGGCCAGCGGATGAAGCCTTCGCATGCGTTGAGTGTGGGCATCGTCGACGAGGTGGTTCCGGCCGACGACCTGCTCGACGCGGCGTACCGGTGGATCGCGTCGTACGACGGTGATGCCAAGCAGCCGTGGGATCGCGACGGCTACCGGATCCCCGGCGGGACGCCGTCGTCTCCGAAGCTGGCCGCCTTCCTGCCGGCCTTCCCGGCGAACCTGCGCAAGGAGCTGAAGGGGGCGCCGTACCCGGCGCCGCGGGCGATCATGAGCGCCGCGGTCGAGGGGAGCCAGGTCGACTTCGCCACCGCGTCGCGGATCGAGTCGCGGTACTTCGTGTCGCTGGCGACCGGGCAGATCGCGAAGAACATGATCCAGGCGTTCTTCTTCGACCTGCAGGCGATCAACGCCGGCGCTTCGCGGCCGAACGGCGTACCGAAGTACCGGGCCCGCAAGGTCGGGGTGCTCGGCGCGGGGATGATGGGTGCCGGGATCGCCTACGTGTGCGCGAAGGCCGGCATCGAGGTGGTGCTGAAGGACGTCTCGCTCGAGGCCGCCGCTCACGGGAAGTCGTACTCCGAGAAGCTGCTCGCGAAGCAGGTGAAGAAGGGGCGGACGACGGCTGGTCAGGTGGAGGAGTTCCTCGGCCGGATCACGCCGACCGGCGACCCGAACGACCTGGCCGGCTGCGATCTGGTGATCGAGGCCGTGTTCGAGAGCGAGGAGCTCAAGCAGAAGGTCTTCGCCGAGATCGCCGGCGTGGTCGAGCCGGACGCGCTGCTCTGCTCGAACACCTCGACCCTGCCGATCACCTCGCTCGCCGACGGTATCGACCGGCCGGACGACTTCATCGGCATGCACTTCTTCTCGCCGGTCGACCGGATGCCGCTGGTCGAACTGATCGTGGGGGAGAAGACCTCGGACCGGGCCGTCGCCCAGGCGTACGACGTGGTCCGGCAGATCAAGAAGACGCCGATCGTGGTCAACGACAGCCGTGGCTTCTTCACCTCCCGGGTGTTCGGCACCCTGGTGATGGAGGGGGCCGCGATGGTTGCCGAGGGCGTCGACCCGGTGACGATCGAGCGGGCCGCGACCCAGATGGGCTTCCCGGCGCCGCCGCTGGCGATGCTGGACGAGGTCACGCTGACGCTGCCGCAGAAGATCCGCGACGCGGCGCTCGCCGCCGGCGACAACGCGGGCGCCTTCGACGACCACCCCGGGATGGCGGTCACGGACCGTCTCGTCAACGAGTTCGACCGCCGGGGCAAGGCGGCCGGTGCGGGCTTCTACGACTACCCGTCGGACGGGCCGAAACGACTGTGGCGGGGCCTGTGGGAGCACTTCCCGCGGGGGAGCGCCGTACCGCTGATCGACCTGCAGGAGCGGATGACGTTCGCCATGTCGCTCGAGACGGTCAAGTGCCTGGACGAGGGGGTACTACGCTCCGTCGCCGACGCCAATATCGGATCCATCTTCGGCATCGGGTTCCCGCCGCTGCACGGGGGCGCGCTGCAGTACATCAACGCCTACGGTTTGCCGGTCTTCGTGACCCGGTCGCGTGAGCTGGCGGCGTCGTACGGGCCTCGTTTCGAGCCGCCCGCGCTGCTGGTCCGGAAGGCCGAGGCCGGCGAGACCTTCGGCTGATCACGAAGCGATACCAACCCGAGCAACACTCCACACATTCGAACAAAGAACAGCGCGTCCGGTCTTGCGCCGGGCGCGCTTTTGAGCGATCGTGCTACCACTTCTCCAACGATTCACCTGACCGCCGGAAGGACGGAATCGTCGAGGGCGAGGACGCCGTGCCCGAAACGTCATGTGCTGAAGGCTGTTGCGTTGTTCGATCGAGTTGTAGCGTGTGCGAAATCGGAGATGCTTAACACCGTTAAGTAACTCGGAACCGTCAGCGTCGTACCCCTGCGGCGCTGCTTTCGGGAAGGTGGAAGTCAATGCCTGCTCATGTTCCGAACGCCGGCCTGTCCCGGCGGGATCTGCTCAAGCGGACCGGCGGCCTGGCCGCGCTGGCCGCGCTCACCGCCGCGTGCGGTGGCAATACGGGCAGACCGTCCGGCGGAGGAGGAGAGGAGGAGGTGGCGCCAAGGCCACGCTGTCGCAGTGGTACCACCAGTACGGCGAAGCCGGCACGAAGGAAGCGGCGCTCAAGTACGCCAAGGCCTATACCGACGCGAACGTCTCCGTGCAGTGGACCCCGGGTGACTACGGCAGCAAGCTGTCGGCCGGCCTGCTGTCCAACAAGGGGCCGGACGTCTTCGAGAGCCAGCTCAACATCGGCATGGTCAAGGGCAACCAGGTCGTGCCGCTGGACGACATCATCGCCGACGTCAAGGACGACTTCCAGCCGGGTGACCTGGCCACGAACACCGTCGACGGCAAGGTCTACGGCATCCGGATGATCGTCGACCCGCAGGTCATCTACTACAAGAAGAGCCTGCTGGACAAGGCCGGAATCAAGCCGCCGGAGACCGTGGACGACCTGATCGCCGCGGCCAAGGAACTCACCACGAACAAGGTCAAGGGCATCTTCGTCGGCAACGACGGCGGCCTCGCCATGGGCGGACCGGCGCTGTGGTCGTCCGGCGGTTCCTACCTGACCGAGGACAACAAGCCGGGCTTCACCGGCGACCGCGCCGCCCAGGCGTTCTCCAAGCTGCACCAGCTGTACGCCGACAAGAGCGTGCTGCTCGGTGCGCCGACGGACTGGTGGGACCCGGGTGCGATCAACCAGGGCCTGGTCGCGATGCAGTGGATCGGCATGTGGGCGGTGCCGGGGATGCAGAAGGTGCTCGGCGACGACATCGGCGTGATCCCGTTCCCGAAGCTGGACGCCGAGGGTCAGCCGGCCGTGTACTCCGGCGGCTGGACCCAGTTCGTCTCGGCGAAGAGCCCGAACATCGACGCGGCGAAGAAGCTGGTCAAGTGGCTGTGGATCGAGAAGGAGGACTTCCAGGAGGACTGGTCGCTGAACTACGGCTTCCACATCCCGCCGCGGAAGAGCCTTGCCGCCAAGGCGGCCAAGCTGCAGAGCGGCGTCGCCGCCGAGACCGTCAAGCTCACCCAGGACTACGGCCACACCGACAACCCGGCGTGGACTCCGAAGATGGGTACGGCGTTCGGTGACATGCTCACCAACATCATCCGGAAGGGAGCCGACCCCGCCGCGGAGATCACCAAAGCCGAGAAGACCGTCAACACCGAATTGACGCGGCTGTTCGGATGAGCACGAGTACCTCCACGAAGAAGGAGACCGCCCCCGCTGCCACTGGTGAGCGGCGGGGGAAGCGGCGCAAGCAAGGGATCGCCGGGAACACCCGCTGGTTCTGGATCTTCGTCGGGCCGTTCGTCGTCGGCCTGCTGGTCTTCTCCTACCTGCCGATCATCTGGAGCCTGGTCCTCAGCTTCTTCGAGGCCTACAACACGGTCACGCCGTCGAAGTTCGTCGGGCTCCAGAACTACGTCGACATGCTGACCGACCACGCCTTCCTGTCCAGCCTCGGCACCTTCACGCTGTTCGCGGTGTTCATCGTGCCGCTGACGTTCGCGTTGTCGCTGGCCCTGGCGCTGCTGGTCAACCAGGTGAAGATCGCGCGGGCGTTCTTCCGGTCGGTGTTCTTCCTGCCGACCGCGTGCTCCTACGTGGTCGCCTCGCTGATCTGGCGGCTGTCGATCTTCAACGGTGTCCGGTTCGGCCTGGCCAACACGGTGCTCGGCTGGTTCGGCATCGACGGGGTCGCCTGGCTGTCCACGATCGAGCCGCCGTACTACTGGATCCCGATCGTCTCCGTGCGGCTGTGGCTGCAGCTTGGGTTCTACATGATCCTGTTCATCGCGGGGCTTCAGCGGATCTCGCCGACGCTCTACGAGGCGGCGTACGTGGATGGCGCGAAGCCCGGCTGGCAGGTGTTCCGCTACATCACGCTGCCACAGTTGCGCGCGACGTCGGTCGCCGTACTGATCCTGAACCTGATCGCGGCGTACCAGGCGTTCGACGAGTTCTACAACCTGATCGGCAACGCGAGCTTCGCCCGGCCGCCGCTGGTGTACCTCTACGGCATCTCGCTGGGGTCGATCCAGGATCTCGGCCACGGCTCGGCCGGCGCGCTGATCCTCGCGGTCATCATCATGATCGTCACGCTGCTACAGAACAGGATCTTCGGATTCGGGAAGGCGGGCGACTGATGGCCGTCTCCGAACGTACGACGGGAACGCCGCAACCGATCGGCTTCAGCCGGAGCGGCGCGGGCCGGATCGGTCTGGTGCTCCGCTGGATCGCACTCTTCGTGGCAGTCGTGCTGTTCCTGCTGCCGTTCTACCTGATCCTGCGCAACGCGTTGTCGACCGAGGCGGACATCACCGCGCCGGACTGGACGTTGTTCCCCAAGGACCTGCAGTGGGGGAACATCGGCGAGCTGTTCCGGGACACCCAGGTGCCGATGGCGCGATCGCTGTACAACTCGGCCGTGGTCGGGATTCTGGGTACGGCGGGACAGTTGCTGCTGGCATCGATGGCGGGGTACGGCCTGGCCCGGATCCCTTATCGGCACGCGGACAAGGTGTTCTACGCGATCATCGCGACGTTGATGATCCCGGGCGCCGTGACCTTCATCCCCAGCTTCATCGTGGTGTCGTCGCTGGGTTGGGTCAGTTCGTTGCGCGGGTTGATCATTCCTACGCTGTTCAGTGGGTTTGCGGCGTTCTTGTTCCGGCAGTACTTCCTGAACTTCCCACGGGAGCTGGAGGAGGCTGCCCGGGTGGACGGCGCGGGGCATTTCGGGGTGTTCTGGCGGATCGTCGTACCGAACTCGCTGCCGTTCTTCGCCGCGCTGGCCGCCATCACCTTCATCGGCAACTGGAACTCGTTCCTCTGGCCGCTTGGTGATCGGCCAGGACTCGTCCTCGTGGACGGTCCAGGTCGCGATGTCGACGTTCGTCACAGCCCAAACCATCAACATCCACGAACTCTTCATGGCCGCCGCCGTCTCGATCCTCCCCCTGGTCCTCATCTTCCTCTTCCTCCAGCGCTACCTGATCCAAGGCGTAACCCAGTCCGGCATCAAGGACTAAGGCCACCGCCAAGGAGTTCAAAGCCCCGGCGGGGAGTCCACCAGGCTCCCCGCCGGTTCCTTCATGCCCGGGTGCTGGGGGTGGCTCGGATGTGGGCGCGTTCGCCTTGTTTGCCGATGAGGCTGAGGTATTCGACGGGGCCGGCGCTGGTGGCGCCGAACCAGTGCGGCGTGCGGGTGTCGAACTCGGCGGCCTCGCCGGGTTTGAGGAGGAGGTCGTGGTCGCCGAGGACCAGGCGGAGCGTGCCGTTGAGGACGTAGACCCAGTCGAATCCCTCGTGGGTGCGCAGATCGGGTTCGGTGTCGTCGCGGCCGGGCGGGAGCACGAACTTGTACGCCTGGATGCCACCGGGCCTGCGCGTCAGGGGCAGGATGATCGACCCGTCACTGCAGGCGATGGGGCGCAGGTTGATGCGGGGGTTGCCGGTGGGTGGCGCGTCGACCAGCTCGTCGAGAGTGACCCCGTAGGCGCGTGCGAGCGGGAGCAGCTGCTCCAGCGTCGGACGCCGCAGGCCCGCCTCGAGCCTGGACAGCGTGCTGGTGGAGATGCCGGTCTCGTCGGCGAGGTCGGCGAGCGTGACATCGCGGCGCAGCCGAAGCTGCTTCAACCTGGCCCGACCGTCTCGAGGGTGCGGTTCACAGCTTCGCCCATGCGCCCATTTTGCCATTCGGCAACAAGGTTTGCCGATATGGCCTGTCGCGCGCGTGACCATCGAAGTGGTGAAGGCGAGGCAGACGGGAGACGATCGATGACGCACGAATTCGACAAGGACTACTGGGACCGGCACTGGCAGCGGGCGCGGAGCAGTGACTCCACGGCGCCGAGCGAGTCGTCGCCGAGTGGCGGAGCCGAACCCGTACGTCGCTCGCGAGACGGCCGCCTGGTGCCGGGCACCGCGCTCGACGCGGGCTGTGGCGAGGGCGCCGAGGCGATCTGGCTCGCGTCGCCGGCTGGCAGGTGACGGCGGCCGATATCGCGCCCGGAGTCCTCGCCCGAGCGGCCGAGCGTGCGGCGACAACCGGGGTGTCCGAGCGGGTGCGGTGGGTTGAGGCGGACCTGACCGTCTGGGACCCGGACACGCAGTTCGACCTGGTCATGACGCACTACGCGCACCCGCGCGATGGCGCAACTCGAGTTCTACGACCGCATCGCCGAGCTGGGTGGCGCCCGGCGGCACCCTGCTGATCGTCGGGCACCTGCACACCCCTGGCTGCGGCACGGCCACGGACACCACCATCCCGCCGAGGCATCGGCCACCTCCGCGACCATCACGGCGCGACTGGACGACACGAGCTGGCAGATCCTCACCGCCGAAGAGCCCAGCCGCATGGTCGCCGGTCGAAGCGGTCCCCCTGTACGACGTCGTCGTACGCGCCACCCGCCGCCGCTAACCACTCCCGAGCCCGTCCAGCGCCGTCGCCATCCGCCCGGCGTCCATTCGCCCTGCCATCTGAAAGGGAACACCTTGAGTACGAAACCAACGCCACAGCTGGCGGACCCTGAGCCGATGATCGAAGATCCGCGTCGGCGGCGGGCGATCTTGGTTGCGGTCTGCGTCGCCCTGATGGCGGTCATTGCTTCGGTGTCGGGGTTGAACGTCGCGCAGCCGGACCTTGCGGTCACATTCGGCGCCTCGCAGACCGAGGTCTTGTGGTTCATCAACATCTACACGATCAGCCTGGCCGCGCTGCTCCTTCCACTCGGCGCCTTGGGGGATCGGTGGGGCCGCAAGCCGGTGCTGCTGGCCGGTCTGCTCCTGTTCGGAGCGGCCAGTGCGGCGGCAGGCTTGGCCACGTCGTCCGAAATGATGCTCGCGGCAAGGTTCCTCAGCGGTGTCGGCGCGGCGATGATCATGCCGGTCACGCTGGCTGTCATCACCTCGGCCTTCCCGGACGATCACCGTTCGAAGGCGATCGGGGTGTGGACCGCGGTCGCCGGTGGTGGCGGCATCCTGGGTATGTACCTGTCCGCCGTACTGGTCGATCTGGCGAGCTGGCGGTGGCTCTTCGTCCTGCCCGTCGTACTCGTCGTCGTGGCTGCTGTGATGGCGCTGCGGTCCGTCCCCAACTCGCGTGAGGCGTCGGAGCACAGGTTCGACACTGTCGGCTCGCTGGCTTCCGTGGTGGCTGTCCTCGGGTTCGTCTTCGCTCTCCACGAGGGTCCGGACCGAGGTTGGGTCGCGCCCCTGACCCTGCTGGGCCTGGCCGCTGGTGTCGTCGGTGCGATCGGCTTCGTGACGTGGGAACTGCGCCAGCAAGCCCCGCTCCTCGACGTTCGGCTGTTTCGCAAGCGCGGGCTCGCCGGCGGTTCGTTGTCGCTCCTGACGGTCTTCGGTGTGCAGGCCGGCATCTTCGTCGTGCTGTTCCCGTACTTCCAGGCCGTCCTCGGCTGGTCCGGACTCCGTTCCACCCTCGCGCTGATGCCGATGGCACTGCTGATGATGTTCGCCTCGGGCCTCGCCCCACGCGTTGCCGCGCGGATCGGCGGTCGCGCGACGATGGCCTCCGGAATCCTGCTGGGTGCCGCCGGGCTGGTCCTGATGGCCACGCTCGTCTCCGTTGACGGCGGCTATTTCTCGGTCCTGCCCGGCATGCTCGCGATGGGACTCGGCATGGGCTTGTCGATGACGCCGTCCACCGAGGCGATCACCAGCGCGCTGCCGCGGGAGCGCCAAGGCGTCGCGTCCGCGCTGAACGACGTGACGCGAGAGTTCGGTACCGCACTCGGTGTCGCTCTGCTCGGCGCCGTACTGTCCGCCGGGTATCGCAGCGCGATCGACAAGCAGCTCGCCGGGATCCCGCAGAACGCCGCCGACACTGCCCGCGAAGGCGTTGCCAACGCCCTCGCAGCTGCACCCGGGGCAGGACCTCACGCCCAGACGCTTATCCGGGCCGCGCAGGAATCCTTCGTCGACGGGTGGCAGCAGGCCATGTGGGCCGGTGTGGCCGTGATGGCGATCCTGTTCCTCTACATCGTTGCCCGCGGCCCCCAACCGGCGCAGGATGCCGGTCTTCGAGGGGCTCTACGCACGTTTGATGGTTGCGAGCCAGGCTGGGGCGCCGTTGGCGTCGTGGAATCTCGTGCGGAGGCGCTCCGCGGCGATGGAGACGATGTTCCAGCCTGCGCTCGTGGTGAAAGCTGCCTTCAGCTCGTCATGGCTGACGGGGTGTGGGCCGGTGTCAGGGCTGTCGTCGCTGAAGCAGAGCACGTAGAGGATGCCGTCGTACTCGATGACCGAAGCCAGACTCGCCGCGTAGTCCGGCCGTTCCTCGTTGTCGAAGGTGTGGAACAGGGCGCTGTCGAGCACCGTGTCGAAGCGACGCCCCAACCGCTCCAGCTGCAACGCGTCAGCCAGGGCGAACTCGGCGTCGATCCCGCGCTCGGCCGCCTTCTCCCGGGCCCGAGCCAACGCCGTCTCAGCCACATCGACCCCCAAGACCGGCAACCCCAGCGAGGCGACGTGCAGCGCGTTGTCCCCACTCCCGCACCCCACATCGAGCACCGCCCCGCTGAACCCACCCCGATCCGCCAGCCGCACAACCCCAGGCTGCGCTCCACCGACTTCCCAGGGCGCAGGCCCATCCTGGTACGACGCATCCCAGGGCTGCCCTGTCATCCGCTCATGACTGGTAGCCCGCCGTCCCGCGAACGCATCGCCCGAACGTTGACCAGACATGCTCGCCCTCTTCCGCAGCTGACGTCTCCACCTCATCGTGGCACGCTGGCCACGCAGGGGCACGGCGATCCTCGGCGCCGGGGAACCTATCAAGACCGTCAAACGCGTCTTCGTCTACCCGGTAGGCGCCTTCGACCGGGTCGAAGCCCGAAGAATCAAGTAGGCAATCCGACCGGTCAGGGGGTGGCGTCTACTACGGCGGACCAGTCGTTGGGGTCGTGGGGGATCGAGATGTGCTCGTGGGTGATCTGCCAGTGGTCGGCGGTGCGGCGGAGGCAGACCGTGGAGTGGACCCAGACCGCCAGTTCCAGGCCGTTCCTTCGGGTGCCGCTGTCCAGGTGGAGCATGTGGGCGAAGGACACATCGCCGTTCACCGCGACGTTGAGATCCCGGGTCTCCAGGCCGATCGGGCCGTCGTACTCGTCGAACCACCGGACGAAGTTCCGCCGTACGGCGTCCGACCCGATGAACTGCAGTGGTGCCACGACGTCGAAGTACACGATGTCGTCCGCGTAGAGCGCCATCAACTGCTCGATGTCCTTCGCGCGGCACGCCTCGACCCGCCGGTCCAGCAGCTCACCGACCTCAGCCTCGAGCGAGGTCGTCGGTACGCCTTGTTCTCTGCTCATCTGCGTCATACCTGTACGACGAAGCAGCCCCCAGCACTGTGAGGCGGCGAGACGAAGATACTGCGAGATTGCAATAAAGCAGTGCATAGTTGTAGTATGACGCCCATGGTTACCGCACCTCCTTCCGATGGGCCGATGTCGCTGTTGTTCGACGTCTGGTTGGTCGGCGGGTTGGCGGCCGGGCTTCTGGATGAGGTCCTGGCGGGCACCGACCTCAGCGGTGACGACTTCGGGATGTACTCGTTGCTCCGCAGGTACGGCCCGGTGACCCCGACTCAGGTGCACCGGTGGACCGGACTGCGGCCGACCAGCATCTCCGCGCATCTGAAGCGCCTCGAGAAGCGCGGCCACGCAGTCCGCACGCCCAACCCGGCCGATGGTCGCTCACACCTTGTTGGTCTGACTGACGCAGGCATTGAGGCGCACGATCGGGCAACCGAGCCGTTCCTCGAGGCCATGCATGCACTGCGCGCCAGGTTCCTCCCGAACGCGATGCGGGAGCGTCTGGTGCTCGAGCACATCGACACGGTGCTGCGAGAGAGCGCCGGACTGGACGAGCGCCCCTATCGGGTCGCATCGGACCAGGAGTCCCGCCCCCACGACCATGCCGGCGTACCGGTGCTGGCCTACCCCGGCGAACCGCTGACCGCCCTCGAAGAGCGGCAGGTCCGCCTCTACATCGACTTCCTGAGAAGTCAGGAACCGAACCGTGCGCCATTGGCCTCGGAGGACTGACATGAGCAGCACCGGCAAGCAGACAGGTCGCCCCACTGCCCAGAGCGCGCAGGGGGACGACGACTGCGCTCGACGCATCATCGAGCAGGTCGCCGCGGCCGGAAGGATCCCGGGGATGTCAGTCGCCGTGGCCGGTCCGGAGGGGCTCATCTACTCGGGTGCTCTGGGCTACGCGGACCTGGCGACACGTCGCCTGTCCACCGTCCAGGACCAGTACCTGTGGTTCTCGATGACCAAGATCGCCACAGCGACCGCAGCGATGCGCCTGCAGACCGACGGTGTCCTCGACCTGGACGCACCGATCGGGACGTACCTCCCCGGCTACCGGCCCCACGTCAGGTACGGCCACCCCACCACCCGGCAGTTGCTGACTCACACCGCAGGCTTGGCCAACCCACTGCCGATCCGCTGGGTCCGCGCCGCGGATCAGCCCGAGGATCCCGCTCTCCTCGATCGAATAGTCGCCAAACACGGAACACCGACCAGGACCGTCGGAGCCCGGGCCGCCTACTCCAACATCGGCTACCTGCTCGCTGCCCGCGTGATGGAAGCCGCCACCGGACGGCCGGTCCAGGACTGCGTTCGCGACGCGGTACTGACGCCCTTGGCGATGGACGGAACCGGCTACGCCTATCAGGCCGGCTCACCTCGATCCGTGGGCTACGTGCGTCTACCGAGGGCTGTCGTGCCGGCGCTTCGCTGGGTGCTGCCCGCGGGGATCGTCGGTCCGCGGGCCGACGGTCACACGTCGCTGCGGCCCTTCCTGGTCAGCGGCGCGGGCTACGGCGGACTCGTCGGCACCGTGACCGACGCCGCCAAGCTCGCCGCTGCCCACGCGGCCCGCACGTCGTACTTCAACCCTGCCCTGGCCTCCGTCGATACCGAGCGGATGCGGACGATCACCGCCACCGGGAAGCCGTTCGATCACGGGATCGGCTGGTTCCGCAAGCCGATCGACGCTCAGCGCACCCCGCCGTTCGTCGAGCACTACGGGACCGGAGCCGGATTCTGGAACGCCATGCGCATCTACCCGGACACACGCATCGCCGTGGTGGCGATGACCAACACAACCACAGCATGGAACGCCGACCGCCTCTTCACCGAGCTCCACAGGTGCTTCTCGTGAGGCTTTGAGATGGCACGAGGTCGGTCGGTGTGACGAGGTAGCGTTTGCGTCGTGCCGGTAACAGGTTCGAAGCCGGAGCGGCGGACCGTGCTGGTTGCCTGCTTGCTGGTGTTCATGACTCAGATGGCCACGACGATCTACTTGCCGTCGTTGCCTGCGGTCGAGCGCGAACTGGGGATCTCGCGAAGCTACGCAGCCTTGTCGGTCTCCCTGTTCGTCATCGCCGCGGCTGCTCCCGTGCTGTTGTGGGGACGTGCGGCGGAACGGTACGGCCGCCGTACTGCAGTGCTTGCGTCGTTGGCCCTCTTCATCGTCGCCAGTGCGCTGCTGGCGGTGAACACCTCCGCTGCGGGGCTGCTGATCCTGCGGTCGCTCCAAGGCATCGGCGCCGGTGGCGCGGCGATCCTGGCCCGAATCTTCGTCCGGGACCTCGGCGACGGCGAAGTGCTCGCCCGCC
The DNA here is from genome assembly GCA_963748245.1 of uncultured Actinomycetota bacterium. Lineage (GTDB taxonomy): Bacteria > Actinomycetota > Actinomycetes > Propionibacteriales > Kribbellaceae > Kribbella. The sequence continues at coordinate 144,299 of CAVVIA010000003.1, forward strand.
GGCTGTCGGTCCTGTCGATCGCGTTCGTCGTTGCGCTCGGGGGCGGACAGTTCGTCGGCGGGTTGATCGGCAAGTACTCGCACTGGCAGATGGGATTCGCCGTACTGGCGGTGGTAGGAACGGTCGGCGCACTCGGGACGCTGACTCTGCCCCTTGCACCCGGTCAGAACAGGTTGGCCGGCACCAGCCGCATCTACCTCTGCATCCTGACCACACCCGCGTTCCTGTTGCCCACTGTCGCCGCCGGGCTCGGCTTTGCCACGATCGTCCTGTTGCAGGAGGTGGCGCCGTTCGTCTTCCAGCAACACTTCGGCCTGAGCGTCGACGGGTACGGCAACGTCGGTCTCTTGATCGGCCTGTCCTACTTCGCCGGCGCGCTGACGGTGAATCGCTTAGCAGCTTCAGCGGGATCGGCCAGGCTGATGCGAGTCGGCGCGCTGATCATGACCGGCTCGGGCCTCTTGCTGATCACCTTGTGGCTGCTCCCGGGGATCCCGCTCGTCGCAGCCCTGGTGGTCTTCATCGTCTTGTACTGCGTCACGACCTTCGGGCAGGCGGCGTTGTTCCCCAGCAGCATGGCCGTCGCGGTGACGAGCGTGAAAGGCAACGGCGCCTACGCGGTCGCTCTGTGCGGGTTCCTTGCCCAGTCGATCGCCGGAATCACAGCCAGCCTGGCCGTCGTACTCCACCACAACCTCACCTGGGCCGCCGTCGCCACCACCCTGAGCGCCGTCGCCTACCTACTGGTGCGCCGCGGCGGACGGTAGGTGTTCGCTGGGGCGGAGTTGTTTGCGGGAGGTGATTCCCAGTTTGGTGAAGACCTTGCGGAGGTGCCATTCGACCGTCGGCGCCGGAGGTGGTGAACATCTTGTGTGCGACCCGCAGTTGGCCGCTGGCGAGCACGACGTACGAGTGGTGTGTGGGCTGGACTACTGCACTACCTGGTAGGTGGGAGTGAGGATGGCTCGGGCGAGGGTGTGGAAGGCGAGGTTGAAGCTGACGACGGCTGGGGTGGCGTCAGCGTCGACGTCCAGGGCTTCGACGTCGATCGCGTGTACGACGAAGTAGTAGCGGTGAACCTGGTCACCGGCCGGCGGCGCTGCGCCGCCGTAGTTCTTGGTGCCGAAGTCGTTGCGGACGTGGAACGCGCCGTTCTCCAGCCGCTCGGTGGTACCCGCACCGGCCTCCAGCGAGGTGACGGTCGCGGGCAGGTTCACCAGGACCCAGTGCCAGAAACCGGACACGACCGGAGCGTCCGGGTCGTAGCAGGTGACCACGAACGCCTTGGTCTCCGCCGGGAACCCGGACCAGCTCAGCTGCGGCGAGGTGTTGCCGCCGGCGAAGGCGTGGTCGTCGGACAGGGGCTCGGCGTCCGCCACATCTGTGCTGGTGACGGTGAAGGAGCCGGCCTTCGGGAGGAGTTCGTACGGGTCCGGTGCGACGGGCCGATCGAGAGACATCTGTGATCCTCCGGGATCTCGCGACGTGTGGTGATTCCGACATTACTGTTTACATCACACGGACACGTCCCGGGGCACCTCGTCGGGGATGCGAAGATCGGACCAGGCGACGAGTGGAGGACGTGCGGTGGAGGAGTATCTGGCCCGGATCGGCCCGGCGGACGAGGCGGCGATGCGGGCGGCCGCGGAGCGGCAGCTCGTGTTGACCAAACCGGCCGGCTCCCTCGGGGTGCTGGAGGAGTTGTCGGTCCGCGTCGCCGGGATGGCCGGCAGCTGTCCGCCCGCGGTCCCGGCGCCCGCCGTGGTGACCGTCTTCGCCGCCGATCACGGCGTGCATGCACAGGGTGTGTCGCCCTGGCCGCAGGGAGTGACCGCCGCGATGCTGGCGAACTTCGCCGCCGGCGGTGCCGCGGTGAACGCGTTCGCGGCGAACAACCGGGTCGACGTCCGTGTGGTCGACGTCGGCGTGGCGACCGACGTCCACGAGCTGGACATCGTCCACGCCAAGGTCCGCGCCGGCACCCGCGATCTGTCCACCGAGCAGGCTCTGACCGACGACGAGGCCAAGGCAGCGATCGCGGTCGGGTTCGGCCTCGCCGACTCGCTGGTCAAGGACGGCTACCGCTGCCTGCTCACCGGTGACATGGGGATCGCGAACACGACGGCGTCGGCCGCGCTGATCGCCACCTTCACCGGCTCGACCGCGGAGGTCGTGACCGGCCGCGGCACCGGCATCGACGACGCCACACTGGCCCACAAGAAGGCAGTGATCACGGCGGCTCTCGCGCTGCACGACGTACCGGCGACGGATCCGTTGAAGGCACTCCAGGCGTACGGCGGCCTCGAACACGCGGCCCTGGCCGGCTACATCCTCGGTGCAGCGGCCAACAAGGTGCCGGTCATCCTGGACGGTGTGATCGCGGGCGCCGCGGCGCTCGTCGCGCAGGCGTTCCATCCGAACGTGATCGACTACTGCGTCGCGGGCCATCGATCGGCGGAGCCGGGTCACGCGGTCGCGCTGAAGACACTCGGGCTGCAGCCGCTGGTCGATCTGGACCTGCGGCTGGGCGAGGGGACCGGCGCCGTCCTGGCGTATCCGATCCTCACCTGCGCGGTCCGTGCGCTCGGCGAGATGGCCACCTTCGAGTCCGCGGGGATCAACTCGTGACAAGTCAGTACCTGTCCGGCCTCGTGCTCGAGGGACGCCGGGTGGTCGTCGTCGGCGGCGGGGGAGTCGCCCAGCGGCGGCTGCCACGGCTGCTGGAGGCCGGCGCGCAGCTCGACCTCATCTCGCCGTCGATCACCCCGACCATCGAGGGCCTCCTCTCCAACCCGTCGCTCACCTGGATCGAGCGGGGTTATCAGGACGGCGACCTCGACGGAGCCTGGTACGTCGTCGTGGCCACCGACGACTCCGCGGTGAACGACCAGGTGTCGCAGGAAGCCGAGGAGCGACGGATCTTCTGCGTCCGGTCCGACGACCGCTCCCGCGCGACCGCCTGGACGCCGGCGTCCGGGCAGCACGACAACGTGACGATCGGCGTACTCGGAGGTGGCGACCACCGGCGTTCGGCCGCGGTCCGGGACGCGATCCTGGAGGAGTTGCGCACCGGCGAACTCGGCGCGCGTGAGGGCGACCGCCACCCCGGCGTCTACCTCGTCGGTGGGGGACCCGGCGACCCGGACCTGATCACCGTCCGCGGACGGCGTCTGCTCGCCGAGGCCGACGTGGTCGTGGCGGACCGGCTTGCACCGCAGCAGTTGCTGGACGAGTTGCATCCTGACGTTGAGCTCTTCGACGCAGCCAAGCTGCCAAGGGGTCGCGCGGCGCAGCAGGAGGAGATCAACCGGATCCTGGTCGATCGCGGCCGGCAGGGGAAGGTCGTCGTACGGCTGAAGGGCGGCGACCCGTACGTGTTCGGCCGGGGCTTCGAGGAGGCGCTGGCGTGCGCCGAGGCGGGCGTGCCGTGGACCGTCGTGCCAGGGATCACCAGCTCGATCTCGGTGCCGGCCATGTCCGGGATCCCGGTCACGCATCGCGGCGTGACGCACGAGTTCACCGTGGTGTCCGGGCACATCCCGCCGTCGCACCCGGACTCGCTGATCAACTGGGACGCGCTGGCGCAGCTGTCCGGCACGCTGGTGCTGCTGATGGCGGTCGAGAACCTCTCCGCGATCACCGAGCGGCTGATCGCGGCCGGCCGGCCGGCCGGCACGCCGGCCGCGGCCATTGCCGACGGCACCCTTCCGGGCCAGCGGATGGTGAGCTCCGACCTCGCCGGAATCGCCGCCGCCATGAAGGAGGACGGCGTCGGCGCGCCGGCGATCGTTGTGATCGGCAACGTGGTGGAGGTCGCGGCCCAGGTGCGATCGGCGGCGGACGGCGGCATCGCGTGAGCCCGCTCGTCCCGCTGGACGATCCGGCCGACCAGCGGCTGGCGGACTATGTGCAGCTGCGGGAGGTGAACCTGCGCCGTCTCCTGGAGGAGGAGCACGGGCTGTTCATTGCCGAGGGCGACAAAGTGATCCGCCGGGCCGCGGACGCCGGCTACGAACCACGGTCGTTCCTGCTCGCGCCGCGCTGGCTGGACTCGCTGGCTGACGTCCTCGAGAAGTGGCCCGATGCACCCGTGTACGTCGTGTCGGAGGACCTGGCCGAGCAGGTCACCGGCTTCCACGTCCACCGTGGCGCGTTGGCGTCGTACCGGCGCCGTCCGGCTGTGTCGCTCGAAAGTCTGCTCAAGCACGATGTACGGCGCGTTGCGATCTTCGACGACATCGTGGATCACACGAATGTCGGAGCGGGATTCCGCGCGGCCGCGGCAATGGGGGTCGAGCTGGTGCTGGTGACGCCGACCTGTGCGGATCCGTTGTACCGGCGGTCGATCAAGGTGTCGATGGGCACGGTGTTCCAGGTGCCGTGGACGCGGCTGACGTCCTGGCCGGGCGACCTCGAAACCCTGCAGGAGCGTGGTTTCGTCGCGGCCGCGTTCGCGCTCACCGACGACTCGATCACGCTCGACGACCTGGTCGCGCGGCGGGACGAGCGGCTGGCGCTGATCTTCGGCACGGAGGGGCACGGGCTCAAGTCGCACGTGCTCGAAAAGGCAGACCTGACCGTACGCATACCGATGGCAGGAGGTGTCGACTCCCTCAACGTGGCATCCTCGGCAGCAGTCGCGTTCTACGCCACGCGACCTGTCGTTTAGGGGGAGACATGCGTACGACGGAACGCCTGGTACTGCGCCCGTTCCGCGAGGACGACCTGGAGCCGTGGGCCGCGCTGAACACGGATCCCGAGGTGATGAGATACCTCGGCGGCGTGCCGTTGAGCCGGGAGGAGTCCGACGGGATCGCGTCGGGTGTCAACAAGCGCTATGCCACCGACGGCACCGGGTTCCTGGCGATCGAGCGCCGTACCGATGGAGCCTTCGTCGGCGCGTGCGGGTTGCAGTTCACACCCTGGTACCCGGACTTCGAGATCGGCTGGCGCCTGGCCCACGCGTACTGGGGTCACGGCTACGCGACCGAGGCGGCGTCGTCCTGGCTGGAGCACGGCTTCACGACGATGGGCCTCCAGCGCGTCATCTCGGTCACGGATACACCGAATGTGCGCAGCATCGGTGTGATGCGCCGGCTCGGCATGAGCTTCGACCACGAGGCGGTGTTGGAGGAGGACGGCGTACCCTCGACGCCACCATCTACTCGATGACACCCGCCGCGTGGAGCGCGAAAACCGGTGGACGTGGGTGATGTCATGGGCGCATGCCGAAGGTAGTGCTCGTCACGGGGATGCAGGCTGCGGGGAAGTCGACGATCGCGCCGCTGCTGGCCAGCCGGTTGGGGCCGCCCGCGGCGACGCTGGACGGGGATGTGTTCTATCGCGGGGTGGTGGCCGGTGCTGAGGTCATGACGCCGGATCCGTCAGCCGAGGCTGTGCGCCAGTTGCACCTCCGGTACGACGCCTCGGCCCTGATCGCGCAGCACTACGCCGACGCCGGATTCGACTTCGTCTGCAGCGACAACGTCTTCGAGGACGACGTCGAGCGCTGGTTCGACCGGCTCCACGGCGTCGAGCCGTACCTGGTCATGCTGACGCCGTCCGTCGAGGTCGTCGTAGAACGTGAACTGGCGCGCGGCGGCTCCAACGCCTACCGCGACTGGCAAGGCTCGTCCGACGGCCTCGTGGACGCCGTACGAGCCTTTCAGACGTACGTCGACAACACGCGACGCCGGGGCCTCTGGCTCGACACGACGTATCAGACTCCGGAGCAGTCGGTCGACGCGATCCTCGCCGACCTACCGAAGGCCCGCTGGTAGGTCCGGCTCAGGTGGCGGGAGTCTCTTCGTGGCGGTCTTCGTGGTCGGCCATCGGGGAGACGGGCCAGTCGGACGGGTAGTCGGGAGCGAACTCCTCGGCCTCGGCGAAGAGGCGCTTGCGGTACTTGCGGGAAAGCCGGTCGCCGAAGACGGTGCCCTTGGTGTGGTCGGTCTCGTGCTGCAGGCAACGAGCCAGCAGGCCGTCGCCCTCGAAGGTCACCGGCTCGCCGTGCTGGTCGACGCCGGTGACCCGGGCGAAGTCCGGGCGGGCGCACTTGGTGAACGCACCCGGCAGCGACAGGCAGCCCTCGTCGCCCTCGTCGAGGCGGCGGTCCTTGCCCTCGGGGAGGTCGACCTCCGGGTTGCAGACGACGCCCTGGACCCGGTTGCCGTCCTTGTCCGGGCAGTCGAACACGAACAGCTGCAGATCCACGCCGACCTGGTTCGCGGCCAGGCCGACACCCTCGGCCGCGTTCATCGTCGCGACCATGTCGGCGACCAGCTTCTGCAACTCGTCCCCGAACTCGGTCACAGGCTTGTTGACCCGGTGCATGACGTCCTCACCCCACCGGGTGATAGGCAGCACCGAACCGTTCGCAGGCAACGTAGACATGCCGGAAATCCTACCCAGACCGGGTTGCGTCCGAAGAACCGTGCGGTCCTCCGGACGCGACCGGTCTACTTCGCGTTGACCTCGTCGCGCCAGGCGACCCACTCCCGCAGCAGCCCGAGGTCGTAGTCCGGGCCCGACGACGAGATCGTGAACAGCCGGGTGCCGACATCGAGCAGCGACTTGCCGAGGTCCTCCGGCGACTTGTTGCCGACGGCCGTCGACCGCTCGATCTCGCCCGGGTCGCGGCCGATCGTCTTGCAGTGCTCGTCCAGGACGGCGTGCTTGTGCGCGATCGTCTCCGCGTCGCCGAACCCGTGCCAGATGTTCGCGTGCTGGGCGACCAGCTTCAGCGTCTTCTTCTCACCGCCGCCGCCGATCAGCACCGGGATGTCCCGGGTCGGCCGCGGGTTGAGCTTGGCCCACCGCTGCTCGATCCGCGGCAGCGCCTCGCCGAGCGCGTCCAGCCGGCCGCCGGCCGTACCGAACTCGTACCCGTACTCGTCGTAGTCCTTCTCGAACCAGCCGGAGCCGATGCCGAAGATCAGCCGTCCGTCGCTGATGTGGTCGACCGTGCGGGCCATGTCGGCGAGCAGGTCGGGGTTGCGGTAGGAGTTGCAGGTGACCAGGGCACCGAACTCGATCCGCTCGGTCGCCTCGGCCCAGGCGGCCAGCATGGTCCAGCACTCGAAGTGCAGACCCTCCGGCTCACCGCTCAGCGGATAGAAGTGATCCCAGTTGAAGGCGACGTCGACGCCGATCTCCTCGGCCGCTGCGACGGTCCGCCGGATGTCGGCGTACTGGGCATGCTGGGGCTGAATCTGGAGGCCGATCCGCACCGGGAAGGCGGCGTACGGACGGTCGGTGGACTCGGAATCTGTCATGGTGGTGATCCTATCCGGCGTTGCGGAGGACCCTCCGGATCAGGCCGGTATCCGAACAGCGAGGGGGTACGGCGGGATGCCGAACGAGGACGGGATCGACGAGTTCGCCCGGCTGTTCACCGGCTTCCTCGAGCGGATGCAGCAGCGGCGGATCGGCGGGGACCGGGAGAGCCTGCAGGACCGGCTGCGCGCGCATCTCGGCGTCGAACCCGACCAGCTGCCGGTGGTCGCGTCGAGTTTCCCGTCGTACGACCTGCCGAACGTGCAGCTCGCGGTCGAGGCGTGGTTCGACTCGTACGACGTGGTCGGGCTGGTCGGGTCGAACCGCGGTCACCACTCGCTGGGTGAGCTGCTCGAACTCGCGCAGTACGACCGCTTCGGCATCGGTGCGGTCGACTACCAGCGGCTGCCGGTCGACGTCGACGAGGAGATGGACTGCGTCGCGTTCGGGTTCTACCTCGGTGTGCGGGGTGAGGATCGGTACGTCGCCCTGTTGCGCGCGGCCAACCCGCAGTACGGGCGGATGCGGGTCGATCTGGAGGTGCTGGCAACCGCCGGGGCCGACAGCTTCCTCGATGCGCTGCCGGAGCTGATCCGTGAGCACAACATCTTCCGCGGCAAGGTGGTCTCGTTCGAAGGGCACGAGTTCGGGCAGGGGGTGGGTCCGTTCCGGCTGCATCCGCGGCCGGGGATCTCGCGTGCTGACGTCGTACTGCCCGACGGCGTGCTGGAGCGGGTCGAGCGCGAGGTGATCGGGATCGCCGACCACCGGCAGACGCTGCTCGATGCCGGTCAGCACCTGCGTCGGGGCGTGCTGCTCTACGGTCCGCCTGGTACGGGCAAGACGCACACCGTGCGGTACCTGCTGTCGCGGCTGCCTTCGTTCACCGTCGTACTGCTGGCCGGCACGAGTATCGGGTTCATCTCGCAGGCGTGTGCGCTGGCGCGACTGCTGCAGCCGGCGCTGGTGGTGCTGGAGGACTGCGACCTGGTGGCGGAGGCCCGCGACTACTCGCACGGCATGGAGAATCCACTGCTGTTCCAGGTCCTCAACGAGATGGACGGCCTGGCGGAGGACGCCGACGTCGCCTTCCTGCTCACCACGAACCGCGCGGACCTCCTGGAACCCGCTCTGATGCAGCGCCCCGGCCGCGTCGACCTGGCAGTCGAGGTACCCCTGCCGGACGCCGAGGGCCGCGCTCGCCTGCTCGACCTCTACGGGCCGGGCCTCGAACTGCGTCCCGCCGTCGTCGACGAGATCGTCACCCAGACGGAAGGTACGACGGCCTCCTTCATGAAGGAGCTGGTACGGCGAACCGTCCTGCTGGCCGCGGAATCGGGTGCCTCACCCGATCCCGACCACCTGCGGACAGCGGTAGCCGAACTCCTGTCCTCCCGCGATGCCCTGACCCGCCGCCTCCTCGGCGCAACCGGCGGAAACGTCCCCGACTACACCCCACCCTTTGCAGCAGGACCCGGCATCTACCCGGGCTGACCCGGACGTGCTGCCACTCTCGACTCCCTAGGACCTGTCAGGACCCGGGATAGGGAGGAGTTCCGATGTGCGGGTGTACCTCAGATGAGCAGGCTCGGGGCCGGCAGGGGTTGGCAGACACCAGGAGGGGCTCCAGATGTCAACGAATGTCGTACCGACCGGACGGCCTCGCGTTCTGGTCGTCGGCGGCAAGCTGAAGCATGTGCGCAAGGCCCGGGAGCTCGGCCTGGACGTGGTTCACGTCCAGTACCCGGGTGAGTACGACCGCGGCCACTGGCCGTACGTCGATCAGGCGCTGTTGCTCGACTACGGCGACATCGACCGTCTCCTCCGCCTCGTCCGGGCGATGCATGAGGCGTACCCGTTCCAGGCGGCCGTGTCGCTGTTCGAGCTCGGGCTGCTGCCGGCGGCCCGGATCAACGAGGCGCTCGGCCTCGGCGGCGAGTCCGTCGCCACCGTGGAACTGCTGCTCGACAAGTGGCGGATGCGCCGGCACCTGGACGCGAAGGGCATCAGCCCGGTGGCCTCGGCGGTCGGCCGTTCCGGCTCGGACGTTCGGGAGTTCGTTGCGGCCCACGGGCTGCCGATCATCGTCAAGCCGATCCGCGAATCGGGCAGCCTGGGGGTGTTCCGCATCCGCGACCGGGCCGACGTGGACGCCGTCGCCGAACGGTTCCGATCCCTCGACGACGGGCATTGGGCCGCCGGCGACCTGTCCGGTGCCGATTCCTTCGACGAGTTCCTGATGGAGGAGTTCCTGGACGGGCCGGAGATCAGCGTGGAGAGCCTGTCCTTCGACGGCCGGCATGTGGTCGTCGCGGTGACCGACAAGGAGATCGGCGGGAGCGGTTTCGTCGAGATCGGACATTCGCAGCCCAGTGGCGTCCCGGCCGAGACGCTGCGCGAGGTCACGCGGTTGGTGACGGACTTCCTCGACGCGGTGGGGCTGCGCAACGGTCCGGCTCACACCGAGGTCAAGCTGACCTCGCGCGGCCCGCGGATCGTCGAATCGCACAACCGCATCGGCGGTGACCGGATCAACGACCTGGCTGAGATCGCCTACGGCGTCGACATGGAGCGCCACGCGCTGGGCGACGGGTTCGGCCTGGTCGAGCCGCTGACCACATCGCCCGAGCCTCGGGGCGGAGCGGCCATCCGGTTCCTCACGCCGGAGCCCGGACGGGTCGTGGAGGTGACCGGCATCGACGCCGTGCGCGCGGACCCGGCGTACGTCGACCTCCAGTTGGACGTGAAGCCCGGCGACGAGGTACCACCGCTGACCTGGAACGAGGACAAGGTCGGTCACGTCATCGCCCGCGGCGCCACCGCCACCGAAGCAATCGCCCACGGCAAGCGACTGGCCGCCGCAATCCACGTGCACACCGAGCCAGTCGCATGAGCGTCACACCGCCGGAGCGGTCGGGGGTCGACGAGCCGCGATTCCGCGACGCGGTGCGCACCCTGCCCGGCCGGGTCTGGATCATCAGTCTCGGCATGCTGGTCAACCGGGTCGGCAACTTCCTGCCCGTGTTCATCGTGCTGTACCTGACCCAGCTCGGCTATTCCGCCGGTGCCGCGGGGTTCGTGCTGGGCGTGTCCGGTCTGGGCAACGTGCTCGGCAACGCCATCGGTGGCTACCTCGCCGACCAGATCGGCCGGCGATGGACCATCGTGGTGTCCGCCGTACCCACCGCAGGGCTGACGGCGTTGGTGCCGTTCGTCGAGCCGTTCCCGGTCCTCGTCGCGGTGGTGGGTCTGATCGGTGTGACGTCGCAGATCTACCGGCCGGCCGCGGCTGCGGTGCTGCTCGACTCCGTTTCGACCGACCAGCAGCGTCTCGCCGCCTTCGGGGTGTTCCGGTTCGCGATGAACATCGGCGCTGCCCTGGGCGGGGTCATCGGCGGTGTACTGGCCAGCACCTCGTATACGGAACTCTTCCTGGGCAATGCAGCCGCGTGTTTGCTGTTCGGCGTGGTCGTGGCGGTCCTGCTGCGGGACGCGCCCCGGCCACAGTCCGACCAGGAGGACGCGGACACGCGGGCGGACCAGGCGGTGGGGTACCGGCAGGCGCTCGCCGACCGCACCCTGGTGCGCTTCCTGCTGATGACGCTGGTCGCCGAGTTCGTCTACATCCAGTCCACCGTCGGCCTGCCCCTGCACGTCAGCGACGTTGGTCTGAGCGCCCGCGACTTCGGATTCCTCATCGGGTTCAACGGTCTGCTGGTGCTGGTGCTGGAGCTGCCCATCACCGGATTTGTCTCCCGGTACCGGCTGCCGTACGTACTTGCCATCGGCAACCTGCTCATCGGTGCCGGTCTCGCGCTGACCGGGCTCATGACCGACATGGTGCTGCTGGCGGCGACGGTGCTGATCTGGTCGCTCGGCGAGATGATGTCGAGCTCGGTCGCCAACGCCTACCTGGGAAGTGTGACGCCGCCGGGGATGATCGGGCGCTACCAGGGTTTGTACTTCGCCGCGTACACGACCGGGACCGGCATCGGACCGCTCATCGGCGGCGCCGTGTACGCGCTCGGCCCATGGGCGCTGTGGACCCTGGTCGCCGCGGCCGGCGTCCTGTCGGCCCGCCTTGCCCTGCCACGCCGGCCTCAGCTGAAGTAGTTGGCCAGGTGGGTGAGCATGTGGGCGACGCCGGGCTTGATGGTGGCTTCCTGGTCGGCCGGGAGGCCTTCGCTGCGGTAGTCGAGTCGCGTGCGCCCTTCGCCGAGGTCTTCGAGGTGCACGGTTGCGATCTCGGAGTCGTCCAGGTGGAGGACGAGGTGGTGGGGGAGGTCGAGTTCGCCGAACCGGAAGGTGAAAGGCACCTCGACGTCGTCGGCGACGAACACAGCCGAGATCTCCCCGCCGGGCCGCACGTCGATGCTAACCCGGTCCGACGGCGTGCTGAACCCGTCCGCCACGAACCACGCCGCGAACGGCTCCGGCTCGGTGAACGCCCGCACGACCTCCGCCGGGGGCGCATCCACGACCTGACTGAGACTGAACATGACCAAACCTCCTGCTCGGAACCAACCTGACCCCAGCACTGTCCCGCGCCACCCTTACGGTTTCTTTCCGCCCGACCGAAACAGGAGCCCGGTGGACGGCAGTCCAAGGCGTAGGTGGCGCACCTGGTCAGGCGGAGGCCTGGTCGGCTGACTCCTGGGCGGTCAGGACGGTGCCGGCGTGTTCGGCAGCCCAGTCGCCGAGGGCGTGGATGGGGACGAGGAGGTCCTCGCCCGCGGGGGTGAGCGAGTACTCGACGCGGGGTGGGGCCTCGGCGTACCGGCGGCGCTCGACGAGGCCGTTGTACTCCAGCCGGCGGAGGGTTTCGGTGAGGACCTTCTGGCTGATCCCTCCGATCTGTTTGCGCAGCTCGCCCGGGCGCGCCGGCCCGTCGCCCAGCGCGTACAGCACGACCATCGGCCAGCGCCCGCTGATCAGCTCGACGGCGATCCGGGCCTGGCAGTCTGCGAAGAACCTCGGCTCCATGCCCTCCATTGTGCCGGGCCGTTACACACCGGGAGGTGCCTAACGGAACACCTACTGTCGCAGCCAACCGAAAGGAGCACGGGATGCGGATCGGAATCCTGGGGAACGGATTGATGGCCGAGGCACTCGGCCGGCAGTGGGTTCGGGCCGGTCACGACGTGATGATCGGCGGCCGGAAACCCGAGCGGGCCGCCGACCTGGCGCAGCGGATCGGCGCGACGTCCGGGTCGTTGCAGGAGGCAACGACGTACGGCGGGATCGTGCTGCTCGCGGTCCCGGCCGAGGTGGCGGTGGACATGGTGACGTCGCTCGACATCGCGGCCGGGCGGACGCTGATCGATTGCACGAATTCGGTCGATCACGAGGGCTTCACGCTGGCCGAGCCGGCCATGGCCGAAGCGATCAGTCGGGCTGCGCCCCACGCGCAGGTGGTGAAGGCGTTCAACCTGGCCGCGGACGCCGTGTGGAGTGAGGCCCCGCATCGTTTCGAAGGTGCGCCGCTCGGTGTGCCGCTGTGTGGCGACGATCCGGCTGCCGTCAATCAGGTCGGCGAGCTGGTGCGGGCGCTCGGGTGCGATCCGGTGTTCGCCGGGGGCCTGGCGCGGGCGAGGTTGCTGGAGGCAACAGCCGCGTTCGCGATCGGCGTGTGGGTGTCGGGTGGTGACGTGCGGGCGCTCTTCCCACCGGTGGCAGCCGCGTTCGGGACGGTGCGGCCGGATGCTTGACGGGGAACAGTGCGTGGGCGGTTACGGAGCGGGAGGGAGAGCGCTAGTGTCGGCGGCATGAAGTCGAGGATTGCGCCGGTTCGTTGGACGCCTCCGCCTGCGGCGCCGCACCGGGAGCCCACGAGCATCGAAGTCGAGACCGTCGCGTTGCCGGGGGAGGGCCCGGAGGACACGCTGATCGATGAGGACGGCAGCGTGCTCACCGGGCTGTACGACGGACGCATCCTGCGCGTCAGCGCGGACGGGAAGACGATCACGACCCTCGCCGACACCGGTGGACGGCCGCTCGGGCTGGAGTGGTTGCCGGACGGGAAGGTACTGATCTGTGACGCCAACCGCGGGCTGCTGACCCTCGACCAGGACGGCCGGATCGCGACCCTGCTGTCCGAGGTCGACGGCCGGCCGATGCGGTTCTGCAACAACGCGGACGTGACGCCGGACGGGACGATCTACTTCACCGACTCGTCGACGCGGTTCGGGATCGACGAGTGGATGGCCGACCTCCTCGAGCACTCGACGACCGGGAGCCTGTACCGCCTGACGCCGGACGGGGAGCTGACCATGCTGGCGACCGGTCGGGGATTCCCGAACGGGGTCGCGCTCAGCGGCGACCGTCGTACGCTCTTCTGGGCCGAGTCCGCGACGTACGGGCTCTACAAGCTCGACCTCGCCGCTGAGGCTGCTGATCCCGTGCTGGTGGCTCACGTCCCGGGGCTGCCGGACAACATCGCGCGCGGCTCCGACGGGCTGATCTGGGTGACGATCGGGTCACCGCGGAACGCGCTGCTGGACTTCCTGCTGCCGAAGCAGCCGTTCCTGCGGACGGTCGTCTGGAACCTGCCCGAGGCACTCAAGCCCAAGGCGGCCGACGTGATCGAGATCCAGGCGTACGACGACAACGGCACGCTGATCCACGACCTTCGCGGTCACCACCCCAAGTTCCACATGCCCACCGGCGTCCGCGAACGCGACGGAAAGGTCTGGCTCGGCAGCATCGGAACGAGCGCGCTCGCGACCTTCCCGACCCCTGCTCGCTGAAGGCGGGTCAGCCGATCTTCCAGGAGCGTTTGGACAGGCCGTACCAGAAGCCGTCCACGACGGTGTCAGCTGAGCGGAGTTTGTCCTCGGAGGCGCCGAGAGTGACGAACAGCGGGGCGAAGTGTTCGGTGCGGGGATGGGCGATGGTGGCGGCGGGCGCCTTGTGCAGGAAGTCGATCAGGGAGTCGACGTCCTGGGCCTCGAGCATCCGCTTGGTCCACTCGTCGAACTCGACCGACCAGGCCGGCGCCGGGGCGTCGGATCCCGCGCCCATGGTCATCTCGCGCAGGTTGTGGGTGGTGAAGCCGCTGCCGACGATCAGGACGCCCTGGTCGCGGAGCGGGGCGAGCTTCTGACCGACCCGGAACAGCTCGGCCGGATCGAGCGTCGGCATCGACACCTGGAGGACCGGGATGTCCGCGTCCGGGTACATCTCCTTCAGCGGCACATAGGCGCCGTGGTCCAGTCCGCGAGCCGGGTCGTCGTGCACGGGAGTCGCGGGGGAGTGCAGCAGCTTGCGCACCTGCTCGGCGAGCTGCGGTGCGCCCGGGGCGGCGTACTGCACCTGGTAGTAGTGCTCCGGGAAGCCCCAGAAGTCGTAGAGCAGCGGCACGGTCTCGGTCGCGCCGAGGGTGAGCGGTGCGGCCTCCCAGTGCGCCGACACGATCAGGATCGCGGTCGGGCGGGTGATCCCGGCGGACACCGCCGCCAGCTCGGCCGTCCAGAGACGGTCGTCGGCCAGCGGCGGTGCGCCATGGCTGAGGTACAGCACCGGCATCTGCCCGGGTACCGAGGTCACCGAAGTCATCGAGGATCCCACCTTCTCGGAAGTCATGCTGCTTCCAATGTAGTTGAACCCTCAATTTATTCCTAGACCCTCACACCTCGGGTTTCGGCGGCGGCACCGCGCCCCGGGGTTGCGGCGATTCCGGGACCGTGGTCCCGTCCTCGTCGTGCCCGTTGCCGGCGACGACCAGCGAGAAGTCGTCACCGTGGGTGCTGACCCCCTCGATCACCGCAGCCTCGACCGCCTCCGAGCCGATCGCATGCCGCAGCATCAGCGGATCCGTGCGCAGATCCTTGGCCAGCGCGACCGCCAGCCCGACCATCACCAGCGCGAAGGGAAGCGCGGCCACGATGGTCAGATTCCGTAGACCTGTCAGCGCTTCCTCGCCACCACCGCCGACCAGCAGCATCACCGCGGCCACGGCACCGGTGAGGACACCCCAGAAGATGACCAGCGGCTTCTTGGGTTCGATCGCGCCCCGCTCGGACAGCGTCCCCATCACGATCGACGCGGCATCCGCACCGGACACGAAGAAGATCGCGACCAGTACGACGACCAGGATCGTCGTCACCGACGTCAGCGGGATGTGGTCGAGGAGCCCGAACAGTTGGCCCTCGGTGGTCGACTGACCGGCCAGATCGACGCCGTCACGCTGCAGGTTGATGGCCGCTCCGCCGAACACGCAGAACCAGACCAGGCTGACCAGCGACGGCACCAGCAGGACGCCGGTGACGAACTGCCGGATGGTCCGGCCGCGGCTGATCCGCGCGATGAACATCCCGACGAACGGCGTCCAGGAGATCCACCAGGCCCAGTAGAAGACGGTCCAGCCGGACAGCCACTCGGCCATCGCGTCGCCGCCACTCGCCTCGGTCCGGGCCGCCATCTCGGCCAGGTCGCGGAAGTAGTCGCCGATCGCGGTCGGGACCAGGTTGAGAATCAGCACGGTCGGACCGGCGACGAAGACGAAGAGTGCCAGCGCGACGGCCAGCACCATGTTGATGTTGGACAGCCACTGGATGCCCTTCGCGACACCGGACACCGCGGAAGCGACGAACGCCGCGGTCAGGACGGCGATGACGCCGACCAGCACCGCGTTACCGGTCTTGTCCAGCCAGCCCAGGATCTGTACGCCGGAGCCGATCTGGAGTGCGCCCAGGCCGAGGGACGCGGCCGAGCCGAACAGCGTCGCGAAGATCGCGAGGCCGTCGATCATCTTGCCGATCGGTCCTTCGGTACGGCGGCCGAGCAGCGGAGCGAACGCGGAGCTGATCAACTGCGACCGGCCCCGCCGGAAGGTGCCATAGGCAATCGCTATGCCGACGACGGCGTAGATCGCCCACGGGTGCAGGGTCCAGTGGAACAGTGTCGTCGCCATCGCGGTCTCGAGGGCGGCGGACGAGCCGGCCTCGACGGTCCCTGGCGGTGGGCTGGTGAAGTGGGTCAGCGGTTCGCTGACGCCGTAGAACATCAGGCCGATGCCCATGCCGGCGCTGAACATCATCGCCACCCAGGACACGGTCTTGAACTCGGGTTGCTCGTCGTCGGCGCCGAGCGGGATCCGTCCGTACCGGCTGCCGGCCAGCCAGAGCACGTAGACGACGAAGGCCGACGCCAGCAGGACGAACAGCCAGCCGGTGTTGGTCTCGACCCAGGTCAGGGCCGAGGTGGACGCCGTACCGAGACCGGTGGCGTCGGCGAAGCCCCAGGCGACGAAGGCCAGGGCGATGACCGCGGTGACGCCGAAGACGACGCGGTCGAGGCCGGAGCCGCGACTTCGGCTTCCGGGCGGCGGGGGTGCTGCGATTGCGGGATGTTCTGCAGGGTCGGGGTTCGTGTTCTCTGTCGGGCTGTCGATGTCGATCGCCACAGGTGAATCACGCCTCGCTTCGGGCGCGCCTCCGTTTCGTGTTGGTAGGGGTACTGCCTGACGACCGTGCCGAAGATCGTGTGAAAACGCAACAATCGTGGTTTCGGCCACACTCGATCAGCCTGGATCCACGGGACAGGCTTAGGGTGCGGTCATGCGATTCGGCATCACGATCCTTCCGGAGTACCGCTGGAGCGAGGCAGCCCCGCGGTGGCGGCGGGCCGAGGAACTCGGCTTCGACCACGCCTGGACCTACGACCATCTGACCTGGGGCGGTCTGCAGGACTCGCCCTGGTACGGGACGACGCCGACGCTGACCGCGGCCGCGGTGGTGACGTCGACGATCAGGCTCGGCAGCTTCGTCATCTCGCCGAACTTCCGGCATCCGCTCGCGCTGACCCGCGACATCCTGGCGCTGGACGACGTCTCGGCCGGCCGGTTCCTCTGCGGTCTCGGATCGGGCGGCGGGATCGACACCACGATCCAGGGCGGCCACGATCTGAGCCCGCGGCAGAAGGTGGACCGGTTCTCCGAGTTCGTCGAACTGCTCGACAAGCTGCTGACCACGGATCGGGTCGACTTCAAGGGCGAGTACTACGAGACACGCAACGGCCGGACCTTGCCGGGGTGTGTGCAGCAGCCGCGGGTGCCGTTCATCATGGCGGCGAACGGGCCGCGGTCGCTCAAGCTGGCGACGCAGTACGGCGCCGGCTGGGTGACGACCGGCGTCAAGTCACCGGACTTCGACACCTGGTTCGCATCGGTGGTCGACCTCAGCCGCCGGCTGGACGACGTAGCCGAAGGCCGTCGCCTCGACCGCTACCTCGCCCTGGACTCGGCTCGCTTCTCGCTGGGCAGCGTCGACGCCTTCGAAGACGTGGTCGGCCGCGCGGCCGAGCTCGGCTTCACCGACGTGATCTCCCACTGGCCCCGCGCCGAGGGCGTCTACGCCGGCTCGGAGGACGTGCTCGAGAAGGTGGCGACCGAGGTCATTCCTCGGTGGCGTTAG
Organism: uncultured Actinomycetota bacterium; assembly: GCA_963748245.1. GTDB lineage: Bacteria > Actinomycetota > Actinomycetes > Propionibacteriales > Kribbellaceae > Kribbella. The sequence continues at coordinate 161,986 of CAVVIA010000003.1, forward strand.
CGCGTACCCAGGCCGGGATGACGTACCAGAAGACGGTGAACCAGAGCAGGACCAGCGCGACGATGACCAGCGCGACGGTCCGGGACAGGACGACGTCGAGCGCCAGCAGGACGCCGCCGGCGATCGCGATGACCAGGAGGACGAGGCCGGCCGTGGTCATGCGCCCGGCGATCGGCAGCATCCGGTCGCGCAGCTTCTGCCGGTAGACCAGCCGGTGGAACGACACCGGCGCGAGGAACAGGCCGACGGCGAGCGCGGAGGAGACCAGGGTCGCGGCGTACACGTCGTGGGTGAACGCGTCCGCGTCCTGGAACCTGGGCTGGAAGGCGATGGTGAGCAGGAACGCGAACAGGATCTGGGTGCCGGTCTGGGCCAGCCTCAGCTCCTGCAGCAGCTCGTTCCAGTGCCGGTCGAGCCGTTCCCCCTCGTCCTCGTCGTCGCGGTCGTACCCGGCCTCACGATCGGTCATGTCCTTGACGGTACCCCTCGGGAAACGGTGAAGGGGCCGCACACCGATCGGTGTGCGGCCCCTTCACTTCAGTTTCGAGAAGGGTTGATCCCGGGGGATCAGATCGGGCGGATGTTCTCCGCCTGCAGGCCCTTCTGGCCCTGGGTGATCTCGAACTCGACGCGCTGGTTCTCGTCCAGCGAGCGGAAGCCCGAGGTCTGGATGGCCGAGTAGTGCGCGAACACGTCCGCGCCACCGTCATCCGGGGTGATGAAGCCGAAGCCCTTGTCAGCGTTGAACCACTTGACAGTACCGACAGCCATTTGTGTCTATCTCCTTGATGGCTTGTAACAAACCGCGACCCACACCTCATGAGCCACGTGTCGCCGAAAGGCCCCAGACGACAGAACCGGCCATGCAGCACAGCGAAAGTCAGTGGGAGTCCAAAACTGCAACGCGATAACTGTAGCCGATCTGTGGCCTTGTGGAAGGGGTGACCACGAACACGTGTCGCTGATTGTCGCCGCTTGCCACGCTCCGTGAACACACCGTTCCAGGTCCGGAAGAACCCGCCGGGACCACGAAATCCTGCGCCGACCTGCTGGTTCGTCGTCCTGACCCGGTTCCGAGTCGTTGCAACGTGGCACTGGGAACCGGTACGCCGGGTGATGGACGCGCGAAGTTGATCGAATTTTCCGGCGTGTCGCACGACTCTGGACATTCGTTGCGCGGCACGCCATGGTTGCCCCGAGGAGGCCCAAGGAGGCGCCGTTGATCGTCAAAGTTGTCCGCAGCGGAGGTTTCGCCGGTCTGATGGCCCACGGCGAACTCGACACCGCCGGCCAGCCCGATGCGGACCGGCTCGAGGCGGCGCTGCAGGCTCTCGACCCTGCGCGACTCGGTTCTGGCCGGCCGCAACCCGACCGGTACGTGTACCGCGTCGAGGTGCGTGACGCCGCTGGGGACGCCACGCACCTCACCGTCGCCGAGCAGGACCTGGACGAGACGACCGCCTGGCTCCTCGACCGCGTCCTGCAAAGCCAGAGCTAGAGCTGGATCTAGTTCCGGGACTAACGCCAGGCGATCTCAGGCGCGCGATAGAAGTTCACGCTCAGCGCATCCCACCGGGATCCCTGCCCGGCCAGCCGGTCCTTGTACGTCGGCCAGTCGAGTGCCGAGGCCGGCGACCACCCCAGCTCGGCGATACCCGGCAGTCGCGGGAAGGCCATGAACTCGACCTTGTCCGTGTCGTCGAGCGTCTCCGACCACAGCGGCGCCTCCACACCGGCGATGGCGTCCTCCGGCAGGTTCGGGATCAGCGTGGACGGGTTCCAGCTGTAGGACTTCTCCACACTCACGAATCCGGCCCAACTCAGCCCGTACGGGGTGTCCTTGTGGTACTTCATGTCCAGGTAGGCCCGGTTGGCCGGTGACATCACCACCTTGGCCCCTTGCGCCGCCGCCTGGCGGGCAAGCTCCTGCGACCGCGCGTCGTCAGTACCCCAGTACTGCGCGAGGCTGCCGGCCGGCAGTGGAGTCTCAGCGATCTCCTGCCAGCCCATCACCCGCTTGCCGTGCTTGGTGACCAGTCCGGCCGCCTTCGGCACGAACGTGAGGTAGTCCGAGTGCGGAGTCGAGTGCGCCTCGTCCCCACCCAGGTGTACGACGTCACCGGGCGTCTGCTCGGACACCTCCCGGAACACGTCGTCCAGGAACGTGTAGGTGATGTCCTTGCCGACACACAGGGAGCTGAACCCGACGCTGGTGCCGGTGTACAGCGGCGGCGCCACCCCGTCACAGTTCAGTTCCGCGTACGACGCCAGCGCTGCGTTGGTGTGGCCGGGGGTGTCGATCTCCGGGATCACGGTCAGGTACCGCTCGGCGGCGTACCGGACGATCTCGGCGAAGTCGGCCTTGGTGTAGTACCCGCCGGGTGTACCGCCGACCTCGAGGCTGCCGCCGTACGTCGTGAGCCGGGGCCAGGAGTCGACCTGGATGCGCCAGCCCTGGTCGTCGGACAGGTGCATGTGGAACTTGTTCAGCTTGTAGAGCGACGCGAGGTCGAGGTAGCGCTTGACCTCGGCCACGGAGAAGAAGTGCCGGGACACGTCGAGCATCGCGCCGCGGTACTCGTACCGCGGTGCGTCGGAGATCGTCGTACCGGCGATCTGCCACGGCCCGGTCTGACGGGTGGCGGCATCGGCCTTGGCGGGCAGCAGTTGGCGGAGGGTGGAGAGGCCGCGGAACAGGCCCTCCGGTGTGGCGGCGGTGACGTCGACATCGGCGCGGTCGGCGCGCAACTGGTAGCCCTCCGCGCCGAGGGAGCTCGGTCCGTTGGTGGAGAGGGTGATCGTGCCCACACCGGGATTCACCGGGAGCCGGTAGCCCGTGGAGCGGCGTAGCTGGGCAGTGAACCGGTCGGCGACCCGATGGGCGGCATGCCGCTCCGCCGAGTTGGTGATCACGCCGATCGTGCTCGAGGACCGCAGCGTGAAGGTCTGACCCTGGAGAGCGGTCTGTGACACCGGTTTGGGGATCAGCGCCGGCGCCGGCGGTGCTCCGGCGGCCGCGGTACTACCGACGACGAGCGGCGTGGCCAGTAGGGCCGCGGTGAGAAGGAGTATGAGTGGACGACGAGGGCGGACTAGTCGCTTCATGACCGGAAGTGTTCGCTTGCTCACTCACCGGGTCAAGATCTTGCACAGGTCTCACCCAAATCAGCCGTACTTGTGGGCCATCGCGATCGCCTGCGGTACGTAGCTCCCGCCGAACATCACGACATGGGTCAGCAACGGGTGGAGCCGGTGGAGACCGACGCGGTCGCGCCAGCCGTCCGAGAGCGGGTGCACCTCGTCGTACGCCCGGAGCACGCGCTCGAGGTGTGGCAGCCCGAAGAGGCCGAGCATGGCGAGGTCTGTCTCGCGGTGTCCACCGTGCGCTGCCGGATCGATCAGGTGTACGCCGTCGACGCTCCACAGGATGTTGCCGGACCAGAGGTCGCCGTGGATCCGGCTCGGCTGGTCGGTCGGGTCGTCGTACGCCCCGGCTTCCAGTCGAGTGCACACCTGCTCGAACACGTGCAGTTGGTGCCCGTCGATCGTGCCGTCGTTGTACGCCGACCGCAGGTAGGGCCGGATCCGGAAGTTGGCGTAGAACTCGCCCCACGACTTCACCGGCTCGAGCACGTGGGGCAGCCCGATCGTGCCGATGTAGCCGTCCGTCGTCCAATCACCCGGTGGTACGCCGTAGTGCCGCGCGCCGGCGTCATGGGTAGTAGCCAGCTGTCGGCCGAACTCGTCAGCTACCGCACCGGTCGGCGGAGCGAGCTCGAGCTTGACGGTGCTGAGCTCGCTCGCGGAGACGTCGATCGGCTCCGCTACCGCCACTCCACCCGGTACGGCGAGCCACCGCAGCCCGGCCGCCTCGACCTCGAAGAACCCCGGTGGCGCGTCACGCCGCCTCTTCACAAACCTGTCGCCCGGGACGGTCATGATCGAACTCTGCCACCGTGACACGACGCCGAGCCAGCACCGGCTCGCTCAACAACACCAGAACCGCGGCTGCGCTCAGAAGGCCGCCGATCAGGGCCACGCTGTGCACACCGACGTGGTCGATCAGGGTGCCGCCGACAAACGCGCCTGCTGCGATCCCGACGTTGAACGCGGAGCTCATACCCGCGGACGCGACATCAGTGCTCCCTGGCGCGACCTCGAGAGTCCTGCTCTGCACCGCGACGGCCAGACCACTGAATGCCATGCCGACTGTGGCGAGCAGGGCGATAGTCGGCACCTGATGGTGTCCGAACGCGTAGATCCCGACCAGGGCGCAGCTGAGGAGTGCGAACGGCACAACCACTGCTGCCCAGGGATACCGGTCGAGAGCCCGGCCGACGATCAGCGTCCCGACCAGACCGCCGAGCCCACTCGCGAGCAGCATCGGGCCGAGCACCCCGGCGGAGAACCCGGTGATGTCCAGCAGGAACGGCGTCACGTAGGTGTTGAACGTCAGGAACCCGGTCACCCCGATCGCCGAGCCGACGACGAGTACGACGTACCGGCGCATGTCGGGAGTGCTGCCGCGTCCGGAAGCAGCATTACGGACCTCAGCTGCGGGCAGGAGGCAGACGATTCCGATGCACGCCACTGCGCCGAGTCCGGCCATCAGGCCGAGCGGCACCCGCCAGCCGGCCTGCTCACCGAGCCAGGTGCCGAGCGGGATGCCGAGCACCGGTGCGAGGGCGGTGCCGATCGCGAGACGTGCGACCACCCGGCCGCGGACGTTCGGCGGGAACAGTCCGGTCGCGATCGGCGGTGCGATCGCCCAGAACAGCGCTTGCGACAGGGCGGTGACCAGGCGCGCGGCGAACAGCGTCTCGTACGTCGGGGCAACCGTCGCGACTGCGGTCGACAGTGTCAGCACCCCGAGCGTGCTGCCGAGCACGAGCCGGCGCGGGAGGTGCTGCGTGAGCCGCGCCAGCGGGATGGATGCGAGGACGACGACGGTCGCGTACCCGGTGACCAGGAGTCCGACCTCCGAGCGGGAGCGGTCGAGGTCAGCGGCGATGACGGTCAGCAGGCCGATCGGCAGCACCTCGATGGTCACGTACGAGAAAGTGCTCAGTGCGAGCATGACGAGGGCGACGTTGGCTCGGCGGGACGTGATGGGCATGATTTCACCTGTGATTCCAGTATCGGCGCTTATGGAGGTAGCATCTCACCCATGACCGACAGTTTTGATGACGAGCTCCGGATCGTCGGTGGGCATCCCGCCCTCGACCTGGTGAATACTGTCACGCCCCGCGTGCCCGGCGAAGGTGGAGCGCGTGACTACCTGCGGTCGCCCGCCGACCTGCTGGCCTGGAGCCGACGGATCGACCTTGTCGACCGGGCCGAAGCGGATGCGGTCGCGGCTGTTTGGCACAGTGCACCGGAGTTGGCGGAGAAGGCCTTGCGGGCGAGTGCCGAGATCCGCGAGGCCACTTATGTCGTGCTGGCTCAGCGTGCGTCCGGCGTACGAGCTGTTCCCGCGGATTTCCAGCAACAGCAGGGATCTGCGCTCGAACGACTGATGCTGCGTTGGGCGGCTGCGTCCGCGCGGTCGATGCTGGTGCCGAGGGAAGAAGGCCCGGGTGTCGCGGACCTCCGGGTCGGCACCTCGCCGGCGCTGATGATTCCCGACCGGTTGGTCGCCGCCACTGTCGAGCTGCTGCGGACTGTCGAGCTCCGCCACCTGCGCGCCTGTCCGGTGGAGGACGGCGGCTGCGGTTTCCTCTTCCTCGACCGCAGCCGGAACGGGTCGCGCCGCTGGTGCTCGATGGAGGACTGCGGGACCCGCGCGAAGATCCGCAAGCTCAGCGCCCGCCGCCGATCTGCTTCCACTGTCTGACCGGATAGCCGGTACGACGACGCCCCGCGCACCCGTCCGCGATCGTGTGACGGGTCAACAAGGCGTGTCGAAAGATGCGAACTGTCCGTCCGACCTGTCATCGTAGGCGGCCGGGCCTTCCGACCACGACGGGCCTGGCCGGTCCTGCCCCGGACAGGGGCGGGCAGTCGAAACAGAAGCTGGAGGACAGATGACGCAGGTGGCAGAGCAGCCGGGCAGTACTGCCGGGCGGCTCGGCTCGGTGGTGCTGGAATGCCCGGACCCACTCGAGCTCGCCCAGTTCTACTCGGCGCTGCTGGGGCTGGACATCGACGAGAACGGTGACGACGACTGGCGGAGCCTGACCGGCCCCGGCTCGTCGCTCGGCTCCTCGACGCTGGCCTTCCGGCGCTCGGAGCAGTACGTGCCGGCCACGTGGCCCGGCACCGACGCGCAGGATCTCCATCTCGATCTCATCGTCGACGACCTTTCCAGCGGTCACGCCAGTGTGACCGCGCTCGGGGCCGAGCCGCTCGACCCCCTGGACCCACCACCCGCCGACAACGCCCGCGGCTGGCGTATCTACGCCGATCCCGCAGGCCACCCGTTCCGGATCTGCCTCGAGTAGGTCTGCCCGTGCCCGCCCCGGCCTCACGGTCGGGGCGGGCCGGACGGCTCAGACCCAGTCGGTGCTTCCCACGAACGGGAAGTGCCGGCTTTCGTCGTACCGGGGTCGTGGCTGGTAGCTGTTCACGCCCGGCTCGCCCTGCAGATGGAAGGCACTCGGGTACGGCGTCTCCGGATCCGTGATCCTGGTCGACGTCGGGATGTAGCGGATCGTCAGGCCGCAGCGCCGCCGCGGTGAGGTGTTCGCGTTGCTCCCGTGCACGATGTTCGGGTGGTGCACCTCGACATCACCCGGCGCCAGCACCATGTCGACCGCCTTCGACTCGTCGACCTCGACCGCGATCTCCTTGCCCAGCACGCTTTCCACGTCCGTGTTGTCGCGCATCCCGGCCACCCCCGACCGATGGCTGCCGGGGATCACCCGCACACAGCCGTTCTCCGGCGTCGAGTGGTCGACCGCCAGCCACAGCGTCACCACCTTCATCGGATCGAGCGGCCAGAACGCGGCGTCCTGATGCCACAGCACCGGCTGGCCCGAGTACGGCGGCTTGGAGATGTAGTGGGACGCGAACAGTGCGAGGTCCGGACCGACGAACTGCTCCGCGATGCCCAGGAGCCTCTCGTCACTCACCAGCCGGACCCAGAACGGATCGTCGCGAAGGTAGATGTGCCCGAGCTGTTCGGGCCGTACGTCGGGATGCCGAGCTTGCAGCCACTCGACATGATCATTCACTTCCTTGATCAGTTCCTGGTCGATGACGTCGCGGTAGATGACGTAGCCGTCGGTCTCATACATGTCTTCAGGCTGACGTGGGGCGCGTCCGGGTACTAGCAAGGAGCTGACGTGAACTTGTAGCTTGTTGATGTGGATCAGGCGCTGCGGTTCGAGTCGCACGCGTTCGGGCGGCCGTATCACGCGGCTCGGGTACGGATCCCGGCGCGGGCCCGCGACACCGAGCTGCACACGCATGCCGACTTCCACGAGTTCATGGGCGTGGTGTCTGGTAGCGGCGAACACTTGCTGACGACTGGCGTCGAACAGTTGCGGGCAGGCGACGTCGTCCTGGTCCGGCCGAGTGATCGGCACGCGGTCCGCGGCTCGGCGCCCGCCGGGCTGGAGTTCGTCAACGTGGCCTTCCCGAGCTCGGCCTGGCAGGGGTTCCTCGACCTGACCCGCACTGCCGGCTGGGCAGGCGCGCGGGGACCCGTCAGCTTTCACTCGCCGGCGGCGATCGCTGTCTTCGAGCACGCACTGGAACGCTTCCAGGACGAGCCCGGCCCCTTCGACCTGATGCGCTTCTGGATCGACCTGCTCCCGCTGGTCTCCTCGAAGGAGCGCACAGCTCACCCGGGCACACCGGACTGGCTGGCCAAGGCCTGTACGGCGATGCGCGCGGAGGACAATCTCCGCGGCGGCGTGCCGAGACTGCTTGAGCTCGCCGGTGTCAGCCCGGCCCACCTGTCCCGATCGATGCGAGCCGCGTACGGCGTGACCCCCACGGACTTCGTCACCGACCTCCGCCTCGAACACGCCTCCTCATTGCTGGCAGCAACAAACGAACCTGTTGCCGCCATCGCGGCGCGCTGTGGGTTCGCGAGCCAGTCCTACTTCACCCGCTGCTTCACCGCCGCCCACCAGCTCTCGCCCCGCGACTTCCGCCGCCGCTCACAACGAGCGTTCGTGCCCTGATCAAAGCCCTTCCAGGTAGTCGACGACAGCCGCCTGCTTGAACCACTTCGCCCAGCCGAGAACATCGGCACCGAACCGCGGATCCGTCGCCGCCAGCTCCGCGCCGTGCTCCACCAGGAACCGCAAGGTGTCCAGCGAGCCGGTGCCCGCAGCCAGGTGCGCCGCGGTGAAACCGTCGCGGGTCCGCTCGTTGACGCCGAAACCCAGCGCGGCGAGCGGTGGGACGACCTCCCACCGCTGGGCCGCCGCGGCGTCCGCGAGCAGGGTCGTCCGCTCGGCGGGCGTCACCTCGCCGGCCAGGGCGGCGGCGAACGGATCCTCGGCTCGCTGCCCGTGGTAGAAGTCGCGGACGGTACCGACCTCAGCGCCGTGGTGGATGAGCTCGTCCAAGATGTGCAGGACGAAGGCCGTCCCGTCGTGGTCGGCCCACGGACCCGCGATCTCGCCCATCGCGCGGTCGAGATCGTCCTGGCTGAACGCGGCCAGCCGTCGGCGCCAGACGTCGTACGCGTGATCGAGGGCTGCCAGCGCGGCCTCGGCCGATTCGGGGACCGGCGGCTCGCCGTCGTCTGCCGCCGGCTCGTGTCGGAGCCAGGTGGCGGTGCGCTCCTCCTGCAGGATGTCGACGATGTGGGTGATCCGCCACGCCAGCGTGGTGAACGGCGCCGGCACCGGTGGGATCGGTGTCGCGTCGGCGACGAGGCCCGCCTCGGTCTTGCGGACCGACCAGCAACCGTCGAAGGGCTCCCAGAAGTACTCCTCGTCGGTCAGCCCGGCGACCCGATCGCGCAGGCGCTGCCAGGCGAAGTCGGAGAGATCCAGCAAGTTCTGCTTCAGCGTCGTGGTCATGAAGCCACCGTAGAACGACCTGCGGACAGGATCGGTCCGCAGGTTGAGGCAAAATGGCCGGACCATGGATACCGCGGCCCGGTTGCTCCGTCTGCTGTCGTTGCTTCAGTCGCGCCCGCAGTGGGACGGCTCCGAACTGGCGGCCCGGCTCGACGTCACGCCGCGCACGGTACGGCGTGACGTTGTCCGGCTGAGAGCACTCGGCTACCCGATCGATGCCGACGCCGGGATCGGTGGTGGCTACCGCCTCGGACGCGGTGGCCGCCTTCCGCCGCTCCTGCTCGACGACGAGGAGGCGGTCGCGGTCGCGATCGGCCTGCGCGTCGCGACCACGACGACGGTATCGGGGGTGGAGGAGGCGGCGATCTCGGCGCTGGCGAAACTCCATCAGGTGCTGCCCACCCGGCTCCGTGAACAGGTCGCAGCGATCGGTGCCCAGGTCACCCAGGTGCCGCAGGGAGATCTACCGATCGTCGACGGCGAGGTGCTGGTCGCGCTGGCTGCCGGGTGCCGTGATGTCGAAGGCATCCGGTTCCGCTATCGCACCCACGGCGGTACGGAGTCCGAGCGCAGCGTCGAGCCACTGCGCATCGTGCACACCGGCCGGCGCTGGTATCTCGTCGCCCGGGACCGCGATCGCCAGGCCTGGCGGACCTTCCGCGTCGACCGCATCGCGGACCCCGTGCTCACCGGTGTGCGCTACCAGTTCGACGACCCGCCGGACCCGGTCGCACTCGTTGCCGAGGGCACCGGAGTCGCGCCGTGGGACCTCGTCGCCCGGGTCCTGGTGCGAGCCGATGCCGCCACGGTGAGCGCAGTGATACCGCCGCACCAAGGGGTGGTCGAGCCGATCGACGCCACGACCTGCGAGGTCCGGTTCGCCAGCAACGATCTGGGCCCCCTCGTTGCTCAGGTCACCCGGATCTACTGGCCCTTCGAGATCCTCGACCCGCCCGAACTACGCGCCGCCGTCCATGACCACGGCCGCCGCCTGCTCGACTCCTAGCTCTGCGCGAGCGCCTTCCGGATGCGCTTCTCCGACACCGGGTACGGCGTACCGAGCGTCTGCGCGAACAGGCTGATCCGCAGCTCCTCGAGCATCCAGCGCACCTCGAGCAGCTCCGGGCTCGGATACTTCCCGGTCGGTACGGCGTTCAGCCGGGCGCGGTACTCGTCGTCGAGCATCTGGACGATCGCCATCCCCGAACGGTCCCGCATCGCGTTGGCGCCGATCTTGTCCAGCCGCTGCTCGATGCCCTTCAGATACCGGACCAGGTCCGGCAGTCGCCGGGCTCCGGTCGCGGTGATGAAACCGGGATGGACCAGACCCTCGAGCTGGCCGCGGACGTCGGACAACGCCGCGAGCAGCGCCGGGCTCGACGCCCGCGAGATCTGCTTGTCCACCGTGCGCGCGTGCGACAGCACCTGTTCGACCTGCGTCAGGATCGTCAGCACAGTGTCCGCGAGGTCCGACCGTACGGCGTCGCGCAGTACGGAGAAGGCGGTCAGGTTCCAGGCCGGGCCGTGCGCCGCGTCCATCAACTGGTCGACGGCCGCGGCGATCGCGTCGTCGAGCAGCTCGCCGACGTTGCGGTGCGGGCCGGCCATCAGGGTCATCTTCTGCTGGTTGGTCAGGTTCCGCTGGACCACGTCGATCACCGACGGCATCGTCAGCAGCAGGAGCCGTCGAGTGCCCGTCCACATCGCGGCCGCCTGATCCCGTTCGGTCTCCTGCAGCCGGATCGCGACGGTCTTGCCCTCGTCGACGAGCGCCGGGTAGCCGGCGACGGTGAGTCCGTTGCGGTGCTCCGAGAAGCTCCGCGGCAGGTCGCCGAAGGTCCAGTCGGTCAGCCCGGACCGCTCCAGCCCGCTGACCGCCTTCGACGCGACCTGCGAGATCGCGGCCGTGGTTTTCGGCTTCAACCGCTCCTTCAGCTTGGCCAGATCCTTGCTCTCGGCCACGGTCTTGTGCTTGTCGTCGACCACCCGGAACGTCATCCGCAGGTGCTCGGGCACCCGGCTCCAGTCCCAGTCGCCCGGTTCGATGACCACGTCGCGGAGGTTCCGCAGCTCGCGGGCGAGTGCGTCGGTCAGCGGACCCGAGGCCGGATCGAGGTGGGGGAGGACCTGCCGGGCGTGATCCGGGGCCGGCACGATGTTCCGCCTGATTGCTTTCGGCAACGACTTGATCAGGGTGGTGACCAGCTCCTCGCGGAAGCCGGGCACGCTCCACTCGAACCCGTCGGCGGTGACCTGGTTGAGCACGAGCAGCGGCAGGTGCACGGTCACGCCGTCGGCATCGGTGCCGGGCTCAAAGGCGTAGGTCAGGTCGAAGGTCATGCCGTTCTGCGTCCAGGTCAGTGGGAACTCCTCCTCCTTGACCTCCGCGCCTTCGCGGACCACCAGCGACCGCTCGAAGTCGAGCAGATCGGCGTCGCGTTGCCGTGCCTTCTTCCACCAGGTGTCGAAGTGGCGACCCGTGACGACCTCCGGGCCGATCCGCTCGTCGTAGAAGGTGAACAGCGTCTCGTCGTCGACCAGGAGGTCGCGGCGCCGGGTGCGCTCCTCCAGCTCCTCGACTTCCTCGATCAGCTTGCGGTTCTCGTGGAAGAACTTGTGATGCGTGTCCCAGTCGCCCTCGACCAGCGCGTGCCGGATGAACAGTTCGCGCGACACCTCAGGGTCGACCTTGCCGTAGTTGACCTTGCGCCTCGCGACGATCGGTACGCCGTACAGGGTGACCTTCTCGTACGCCATCACGGCACCGGCCTTGCGTTCCCAGTGCGGTTCGGAGTACGTGCGTTTGATCAGGTGCTGGGCGATGTCCTCGGCCCACTCCGGCTCGATCTTCGCGTTGACGCGGGCCCACAGCCGAGACGTCTCGACGAGCTCGGCGGCCATCACGAACTGCGGCGGCTTCTTGAACAGCCCGGAACCGGGGAAGATCGCGAACTTGGTGCCGCGGGCACCGAGATACTGGTGCTGGTTGGCCGGGTCCTTCATGCCGAGGTGGGAGAGCAGGCCGGACATCAGCGAGACGTGCACGCTCTGCGGGTCGGCCGGTTCGCCGCTGTTGAGGGTCACACCGATCTGGGACGCGACCTGCCGGAGCTGGGCGAAGATGTCCTGCCACTCGCGGACCCGGAGATAGTTCAGGTACTCGCCGCGGCACATCCGGCGGAACTGGTTGCCGGACAGCTCCTTCTGCTGCTTCTTCAGGTAGTTCCAGAGGTTCAGGTACCCGAGGAAGTCGCTGTTCGGGTCCCGGAACCGGGCGTGTGCCTGCTGGGCCTGAGCCTCGGCCTCGGTCGGGCGTTCGCGCGGGTCCTGGATCGACAGCGCGGCCGCGATCACCATCACCTCGCGGACACAGGCGTGCTTGTCCGCCTCGACGATCATCCGCGCGAGCCGCGGGTCGAGCGGGATCTGGGCGAGCTGGCGGCCGACCGGCGTGAGCCGGCGGTGCCGCTCGCCGGCCTTGGCGGACTCGATCGCGCCGAGCTCGGTCAGCAGCTGCAGGCCGTCGGTGATGCTGCGCTTGTCCGGCTCGTCGATGAACGGGAACGCGGCGATGTCGCCGAGTCCGATCGACGTCATCTGCAGGATGACGGAGGCCAGGTTCGTGCGCAGGATCTCCGGGTCGGTGAACTCCGGCCGGCTCTCGAAGTGCTCCTCGGAGTACAGCCGGATGCAGATACCGTCGCTGGTCCGGCCGCAGCGGCCCTTGCGCTGATTGGCGCTCGCCTGCGAGACCGGCTCGATCGGCAGGTGCTGGACCTTGGTGCGGTGGCTGTAGCGGGAGATGCGCGCCGTACCGGGGTCGATCACATACTTGATGCCGGGCACGGTCAGCGACGTCTCCGCCACGTTGGTCGCGAGTACGATCCGGCGGCCGGCATGTGACTGGAACACGCGGTGCTGCTCGGCGTTGGAGAGCCTTGCGTACAGCGGCAGCACCTCGACCCCGCCCGGCCGCCCGCGCTGCTGCGCGAACTTGTCGTTCAGCGCGTCCGCGGTATCGCGGATCTCCCGTTCACCGCTGAGGAACACCAGTACGTCGCCGGACGCCTCGTACTCGAGCTCGTCGACGGCGTCCAGGATCGCCTGGGTCTGGTCGCGATCGATCGTGCTCGGGTCGTCCGGGTCGTTGATCGGGCGGTACCGGGTCTCGACCGGGTAGGTCCGGCCGGACACCTCGACGATCGGCGCCGGGGTGCCCGAGCTGTCGCTGAAGTGCTCGGCGAAGCGCTCCGGGTCGATCGTCGCCGAGGTGATGATCACCTTGAGGTCGGGGCGGCGGGGGAGCAGCTGCTTGAGGTAGCCGAGGATGAAGTCGATGTTGAGGCTGCGCTCATGCGCCTCGTCGATGATCAGGGTGTCGTAGCGGGTCAGGTCGCGGTCGCGCTGCAGCTCGTTCAGCAGGATGCCGTCCGTCATCAGCTTCACCAGCGAACGGTCGCTCACCTTGTCGGTGAAGCGGACCGCGAACCCGATCGTCTCGCCCAGCTCGGTGCCGAGCTCCTCGGCGATCCGCTCGGCGACCGTGCGGGCCGCGAGCCGCCGAGGCTGGGTGTGCCCGATCATGCCCTGCACACCGCGGCCGAGCTCGAGACAGATCTTCGGGATCTGCGTCGTCTTCCCGGAGCCGGTCTCACCGGCGATCACGACGACCTGGTGTTCCCGGATCGCGGCCGCGATGTCGTCCTTCAGCTGACTGACCGGCAGCTCTTCCGGATACCTGATCTCCGGTACGGCGAGCCGCCGCAACTCCACCCGCCGTTCGGCCTGCTCGATCGCCCCGACGACCCCGAGCAGCGCCTGATCGCGCTTCCGGGCGTCCTTCGTACCGCGAACCCGCTCCAACCGCCGCCCGAGCTGCTCCCGGTCGGACGCCATCAGTCCGTCAAGCCGGGGCAAAACCTCGGCGAGGGACGCTCCATCGACCGCGTCCGTCGTACCACCATCAGTCCGAGTGCCCCCTGGCGTACCGGCATCAGCTTGTGCGCCACCCGGCGTACTGGAGGACGGCTTGCGGCGGCGCGGCCGCCGACGGCGCGCAGGGTCCTGGACGGGACCGGTGACTGGGGTAGGACTCGACGACTCGGTCCGGGCATCAGGCATAACCAGACCAGTTTAGGCGCCCCGCCCCAACCGCTCACCCGGATTACCCGAACCGCCAGGCCATCACAACTGACCGTCGTGTCGCCGGCAGGGCGTGAAGCTCGCGCGAACGGTCGATTGTGCTGGCCTGGCGGTCCGTCACCCCTCGCGGCCGGCGGGCGCCTTGACCGCCAGGACCGGGACGGGGGACTCCAAGAGGACTCGCTGGGCGGTGCTGCCGAGGATGAGTTTGCCGACCGGGCTGCGGCGGCGGAGGCCCAGGACGATCAGGATGACGTCTTCGGCGGCGGCTGCTTTGAGAAGTTCACCGGCGACGTCGCCGCCGGAGACGGCCTGCTGGATCGTCACCTCGACGCCCCGCTCGCGCAGACCGGCCTCGGCGGCGGCGAGTTCGGCGGCGTTGGCGTAGCGGGCGTCGATGTAGGCGTCGCCGCGGCTGGTGTTGAGCAGCAGCACGGACGCGCCGTGCAGTTCCGCCTCGGCAGCCGCGGCCGCCAGCGCGGCCTCGCCCTCGGGTGTTGGCACATAGCCGACCAGGATCTTCACACCCCTACTCTCCCATCAGTCCTCCTCGCCGAAGCTCAGACGGTCGCTTGACTCTGACATTGATGTGAGGAGTTAGCGTCGGGTGCATGGTTGAGTTGCAAGTCGTACTGCCTGACGAGTCCGCGACCATGCCGCCGGAGCGCTTGACCGAGCTCGCCGTTGCCGCTGAGGAGCTCGGCTTCGGTACGGCGTGGTTGCCCGACCATCTGTTGCCGCCGGGGGAGTTCGGCCCGACGTACGGCGGGGTGTACGAGCCACTCGTGACGATCGGGTTCCTGGCGGCGCGGACGACGCGGATCCGGTTCGGCACGTCGGTGCTGGTGCTGCCGATGCGCAGCCCGTACGTCGTCGCGAAGCAAGCGGCCACGTTGCACCGGCTCTCCGGGGAACGCATCATCCTCGGGATCGGGGCTGGGTGGGACGAGACCGAGTTCGCTGCGGTCGGTGCGTCGTACTCCGACCGTGGCCGGCGGACGGACGAGGGCCTGGAGATCATCCGTGGTCTGTTCGCGGGCGAGGATCGGGGCGGGGTGTTCGAGCCGAAGCTGCGGGCGCCGCTGCCGATCATGACGGGTGGCACGACGGGTCCCGCGCTGCGCCGGGCCGCACGCTTCGGAGACGAGTGGCAGGGGCTGAACCTGGACGGTGCGGGCTTCGCCGCTGCGGTCGCTCGGATTCGTGAGCAGGCTGTCCGCCCGGTGAAGGTCGGTACCCGGCTGCATTGGCCCGACGGCGACGTAGGGCCGACCGTCGAGCTTGCTCACGAACTGATCGAGGCCGGCGCCGAGGCGCTCGCGGTGTCCTTCGGCGACGAGGCCGGCGCCCTGGACCGGATGACTCGCCTCGCGGCCGCGCTCAGGACCTGAGCTTGTTTCGCAGGACCTTGCCGGTGGCGTTGCGCGGGAACTCGTCGAGTACGACGATCTGCCGCGGCGTCTTGTAGCGGGCCAGATTCGCGCGGACGTGGTCGAGCAGTTCGTCCTCGGTGGCCGGCTCGCGCAGGACGACGTACCCGATCAGCCGCTGGCCGAACTCGTCGTCCGGTACGCCGACCACCGCCGCCTCGGCCACGGCGGGATGACTCGCGAGGCACTCCTCGACCTCGACCGGGTACACATTCTCGCCGCCGGAGACGATCATGTCGTCCTCGCGCCCGTCGACGAACAGCCGCCCGGCCCGGTCCAGATGCCCGAGATCGCCGGTACTCATCCGGCCGTCCACGACCGTCTTCGACGAACCATCGGAGTACCCGCCGAACACCAGTCCGCCGCCGGCGAAGATCCGCCCGGTCTTGCCGACCGGCACCGGCTGGTCCTTCTCGTCGAGGATCCGGACGGTACTGCCGAGACATGGTCGGCCGACCGTCCCGGGAGCGGCGGTCAGGTCAGATGAGGTGGCGATCGTGGCGATGCCGATCTCGCTGGAGCCGTACGCGTCGCACAGCACCGGGCCGAACTGCGCGATGAACCGCTCGGCCAGCGGTGCGCCCAGGGCCGACGCGCCGGAGATCACCGCGCGCAGCGAGCGGAGGTCGTGCTGCGCGATCTCCTCGGGGCCGAGGTCGAGCAGGCGGCGCAGCATCACCGGTACGGCGACGATCGAGCCGGCGCGGGTCTGTTCGACCTGGGCCAGCACGGCGCGGGCGTCGTACTTGCGGGAGAGGACGAGCGGCGATCCCAGGAACAGCGCCAGCATCGAGGTGAGCAGACCCAGTCCGTGGAACAACGGCGGGCAGATCACCATCGGCTCACCCGACCGCAGTCCGAACCGGTTGAGCGCGCTCGCGGTCAGGCCGGCGAGTCCGAGCGCCGTCGGCACTCGCGGTGCGGCTTTCGGCGTACCCGTCGTACCGGAGGTGAGGATCGTGATGTGCCCGGGCGACTCGGGCTTGGGCGCCTCGGCCGCCGTCGATTCGGCAAGTTCGTCGAGCCCCAGTACGGTCGGGACGTCCGCCTGTGGACTGAACTCGGGGTCGTGGATGAGCAGGTCCGGCTGGTGCCGCTCGAGGACTGCCGTCAACTGCGGGGGAGCGAACTCGGTGTTCACGAACAGCACGTCCGCGCCGACCCGGGACGCCGACAGCGTCGCTTCCAGGAAGCCGCGATGGTTCCGGCACAGGACCGCGACTTTGCTGCCGGCAACGATCCCGTGGTCGGCGTACAGGGCGGCGGCGATCCGTTCGCACCGGCGGTCGAGTTCGGCGTACGTCGTACTGCCGTCCTCGTCGATCACCGCGGCCCGGTCCGGGAACCTGATCGCGGCGACCGCGCCGAGCGCGGCCATCGACTGACCCCAATGGCGCAGCGCCCGCTCGATCCCGACCAGATGCGACGGCCGGGCCGGGCGCCAGACGCCGGACTTGATCAGCGCGACGGACACGCCGCCGACCTCGGCCGCTACCTGCACCAGCCAGTCCGGCGGCCGCATCGGCCCGATCGGTCGCGGTGTCCTCACGATTCGTCGTCTCCCGTGGGTCGTTTGCGCTTGGAGCTGATCCGGAAGTACTGCTCCAATAGCCGATCGGTCGGGATCCGAAACAAGTTGCCGAGCAACTCGGCCGGCCGGACCATCGGCGGCGTGATGTTGTGCGTCCGGTCGGCGATCGCCGTACACAGCTGATCCGCGGCCTGCTCCGGCGTCAGACCCGGCATCTTGTTCAGCAACGGCGTCGGCTCGCTCATCCGCGTGTGCACCAGACCCATGTAGACCGTCGACACGGTCACCCCGTCGCTGCGGACCTCCTGCGCGACACATCGCAGCCAGACGTCGAACGCGCTCTTCGAGGCCAGGTACGCCGACCAACGCGCCATCGGCGGGGTCCGTACGCCGGCCGTCGACACGTTCACGATGTGGCCGGAGCCCCGGTCCCGCATCGACGGCAGCAACTCGAGCACGAGCTTCGCCGGGCCGAGATAGTTGATCGCGTTCGTCCGCTCGATGTCGTGGAAACGCTGATACGAATCCGCAATCGACCGCCGGATCGACCGGCCCGCGTTACTCACCAGCACGTCGACTCGCCCGTGCTCCTCCAACACGGTCCGCACGAGCCCCTCGACCGCGTCCGGATCGGCCAGGTTGACGACGTACACGTCCGCGTTGCCACCGGCAGCCCGAATCTCCCCGGCCACCTCTTCCAACCGTTCCGCCGTACGAGCCACCAACAGAACCGTCGCGCCCGCCCGCCCCAACCGCCGCGCCGTCGCCTCGCCGATCCCGTACGACGCCCCGGTCACCACCACGACCCGGCCATCCACAGCACCCGCCAGCCGCTCATCGCTAACCCGCCGACGCCCCTGAGCCACCGCAACAAGCAGCCCCCAGCCAACCGCCCGCTTCCCACTCACCATGCCCCGACATTACCCGCAAGTAGCCATCCTGGGCAGCCCTGCTCGGTTGCTTATCCGCTATCGATAATGCTGCGGAGGGACGGCACACCGCGGCGGCCAACCCAAGCCGGAAACCAATCCGCGGCGCCCAGCCCCAGCCGCCGAGCGAAGCGAAGGCGCAGGGGGTGCGGGTGGCGGAGCCCCCGCTCGCGGCGAGCGAAGCGCTGCCGCACAAACGACGAAGGCGACCCGGCCTGCGCTCTCCGCAGGCACGAGTCGCCTATCGACTTCGTGGACGATACTGGGATCGAACCAGTGACCTCTTCCGTGTCAGGGAAGCGCGCTACCGCTGCGCCAATCGTCCAACGCTACTGAAACCAACCATAGAAAAGGGCTTCGAGGTGGAGACGGGATTCGAACCCGTGTACACGGCTTTGCAGGCCGTTGCCTCGCCTCTCGGCCACTCCACCAGTGAGAAGAAAGCTGGCCCGCCGAACCCTCTCCGAGCGGACGACCGGGTTCGAACCGGCGACCTCAACCTTGGCAAGGTTGCGCTCTACCAACTGAGCTACGTCCGCATCGCTCCGGCGGAGTGTTTCCGCTCGGTGCGAGAGCAGAACAGTAGCGCACTTTTCGCGTCTGCAAAAACCAGATTCCGAGGTGTCGCGATCCGGACCCCACCAGCGTGATTTTCACCCCACCCGCAACACCAGTCCCACGCGTCAGGCCTCGAGAGGGGCGAGGTCGACGTCCTCCAGGTAGTCGGAGTTGCCGAGGAGTTCGATGCCGGTGATCCGGCCGTCGGTGACGGTGAAGTTGAAGACGACCTGCGGTTCGCCGCGGTACGACCAGACTGCGCCGGCGAGACCGTCGACCAGGCTGAGCTTGGCTGCCTGCGCCCGGCCGGAGAACGTCTCGGCGACGGCCGTTGCGCCGCGCACCAACGCAGTCGCGCCCCGCGCCACGACCGCCTCGTCGGCCCGCAGAACCACGCCGGGATCGAGCATCTCCAGCAGCGCCTCGAAGTCCCCGCCCCGCGACGCCGCCAGGAACGCGGTGACGATCTCCTTCTGCCGACCCGTGTCGACGTCAGGCGGTTCAGGCGGTTCCGGCGTACCTTGCACCCGCCGCCGCGCCCGGCTCGCGAGCTGCCGCGCGGCCGCCGGCGACTTGCCGACGATCGGCGCGATGTCCTCGAACGGCACGGCGAACATGTCGTGCAGCACGAACGCCAGCCGCTCGGCCGGCGTCAACGTCTCCAGTACGACGAGCAGCGCAAGCCCGACCGAATCCGCCTGCACCGCTTCGAGTTCGGGATCGGGTACGTCGACATCGGCGAGCGCCGGGGAGTGGTCGCCGACCGGCTGCTCGGGGTGCCCGCGCCGCAACCGCAGCATGTCCAGACAGATCCGCCCGACGACGGTCGTCAGCCAGCCGCCGAGGTTCTCGATCGTGTCGGCGTCGGAGCGGCTGAGCCGGATCCAGGCCTCCTGGACCGCATCCTCGGCTTCGGGGGCGGAGCCTAGGATCCGGTACGCGACCGCACGGAGGTGTTCGCGGTTCTCCTCGAACCGGTCCGCCAGCCAGTCGTGCTCGCTCATACCCACCACGTCCCTCTCCACCTGTCACATGTTCCGGCCCGGCGCCGTCATGGGTGTGACGCGCAATCCGCCGTACATGTGACACTGCAGGCCCGCACCCCAGAGGAGTTCACCATGACAGAGCCGGCCCGCTCCCTGTCTGTACGTAAGCAGGACACGCTGCGTCGCCTCGAGCAGGACGTCGACCTCTGGGTCGCGACCGCCTCGGCGGACGGCACGCCGTACCTGATGCCACTGTCCTTCCTCTGGGACGACAAGACCATCCTCCTGTCGACCGCCGCCGGCAACCCCACCGCCCGCAACCTGCGAGCGAACCCCACCCTCCAGTTGACCCTCGGCCACACCCGAGACGTCATCCACATCGAGGCCACCGCTCAAACCCTCGACCCCCACGACCTCACCGCCTCCGAAGGCGACGCCTTCGCCGAAAAGGCCGGCTTCGACCCACGAGAGCTAGCCGGCTACCTCTTCTTCCGCGCAACCCCCACAAAGATCCAAGCCTGGCGCGAGGTCAACGAACTCAAAGATCGCGTCCTCCTGCGCGACGGTCTCTGGCTCGTCTGACCCGGTGGATCCATCGCAAGGGCCTCACCAGAGGAAGGCAAGCTCCGCGAGGGTGATGTGCGGCCGATCGGCGAGCCACTCATCGAAGCACGCGCGCAAGTCGGCCTCAGATCCGGCCAGACCGACGACTGTCGCGTCAGTCGGTGCGGCCGCGTGGTCGTGCGCGGGGCCCGGCGACCCATATGAGCAGTCCGAGCACATCAACCGGATCCCCGACCAGTCGTCGAGCCCAAGCCCTCTGGGCCCGACGATGTCGGCGAGCGCCGACAAGTCGTCAGGCTCCGCGCCGACCAGTTGCGCCTGCCAGGTAGGCAGCCCGGACTCCTCAAGGCGGGCGAGTTCGTCGAACACCGACACGTCCCGATCGCCGAGTCGCCGCTCGCCTTTGGGTTCGCCGTCGTGAAGCACCACGTCCCGGAACCCAACGAGCCATCGAGAGAGGCAATCCCGGGGGCAAGAACGCGCTCCTGCCGTCCCTCCATCTGAACCTGGCCGTGGACTACCGACGCCTCGGTGATGATGCCAACGCCCGTCGGCACTTCGACCTGGGGCAGGCGCACCTGGACGCACTTTCGGACGACGAGTACGGCGCCAGCATTCGAAGCGCGTTCGCCGAGGGCATCTGACAGTCATCGCCGGCGCGCCCTGGAGACCGGCCGGCATGGCTTGAGTATCCATTTCAGTTGCCATCCGCAGTACGCCGGATTCGGCTGCGACCGGGGCCGATGGATCAGGACGTTGGTCGGACCGACGACCGTCCACCAGTGGTTGCCGTCGCGCGCCAGAAGGTCGGCGAGCGGCGATGACGGACGAGGCGAGCCACATCGACCGGGCAAGCGATACGGCATTGGGAGCGTCCGAGTTTTGTTCAGCCTGTCTGCGTAAGGCGATCCGCCTCGGCGAGAAGGAGGTTGCCGAAGGGCTGGAAGCCGATTCTCACGCTGTTCAGTCCGCCGATCACGCGATGGACGGTTCCCCACTCCCATATTGCGGTGGCGTCGACGCCGGTTCGAGCTGCCAGACGTTCCGTTCTAACCCATAAGTCGTCGCCGGTGTCGGGGGTGCAACGGACGATAGTCCCGAGGTCACATGCGGGTTCCGCCCTCAGGCCGTCGGGATCGATCAGCTTGAAGGTGTCACCTTCTGTCTGGAGTGCGTTCGCTTCATGAACGTCGCCATGCACGAGCACCGACGTTCGACGGTCGTAGGCGCGCTCGCGGCGCTCGGCACATTCGACGGCGTCGTCGATCGTCGCTGCCGAACATGGTCGTTCCAGCTCCTCCCAGAGCTGCGGTATGAGGTGCTGCATCCGATGTGCCAAGTCGGCGCCGGTCGGCAAGTCGATGTCGTCGTCGAGCGGCCGCCAGAGTTGCGCGACGATGTCGCACAACATGTCGTGTTGCGAGAAATGGTCCGAAATCACGTCGTACATCGCCGGCCCGAGCCTCTCGAGCAGAAGTGCGTCTCGGGTCAGGTCGCGGCGGATCAGGCGTGCGCAACTCTTCCCCGCAGCGAGATCGAGCACGGTCGCTTCGAAGCCGAGCTGGCGTCGATAGCCGGGAACCCCGACCTTGAGGACGGACGGGGCCCCGTCGGCGAGCGTGGCTTCGACGACCAAGGCAGCGTGTCCCCCGCGCATCGTTGCGCCGATCGTCAGCGACCAGTCCTGGGCCAAGGAGTCCAGGACCGACGGTAGACCGTCGAGCCATGCCGCGTGCCCGTCGGCAAGCGCCCTGCTTCGGACTTCATCGGGAACGTCGAGTGTCATCCGATTCATTGTGCCCCTTACCGGCCAAGCAGTGTGCGCAGGTCGCCGGCCAGCGCTAGCGGCGTTCGAGTGCGTTCAACACCCATTCCCAGCGGAACCCGGACGCGACTTCTGTGAATCCGGCCAAGGATGTACGGCTCCCGAAGATGCGGCAGCAAGCGGGGGACAGGCAGACGATCAGCCGGGAGGATGTCACCACCCGTCTCCTCCCGGCGGTGACTCAGGCCGTCAAGGCAGTAGCGCGCCACGCCGAAGGTGGTCTGCGGTTCCACGACCTCCGGCACTCGTACGCGTCGTGGCTGATCACCTCGGGTGTGCCGGTTCCCGACGTACAGCGGGTCACAGGGCACGAGCGGCCGACGACGACGCTGGCGATCTACACGCACGTCCAGGGAGGCTCCCAAGAGCGGGTCCTAGGGGCTCTTGCTGCTTTTCGCTGCCTGACGAGGGCTGAAACGACGAGAGCGGGGACTCGGCTGGTGCCGGGTTCCCGCTCTGACCTGCGGTCCGTGGGCGATACTGGGTTCGAACCAGTGACCTCTTCGGTGTGAACGAAGCGCGCTACCACTGCGCCAATCGCCCGCTCTGGTGGTGCTGGTGTTGCGTTGTGGTGCCTTGCGGGTGAAACCATAGCGCATCATTCAGCGACGATCGAATCCGGCCGGGCTACTCTTGCTGCAAGACGGAGACCCCGTCGCGTTGGAGACGTGATTGTGACTTTCTCGCACGACACCGAGCAGGCGCTCGGCACGCTGGTCCGGCTGGTGAACACGCTGCCCGGGCCGAACAGCCAGGTCGACACGATGGATTCGCTCGAGGATCTGGAGAAGTTCGTCCAGGAGCGCGAGTTCAGCGCGGTCGGCACGTTGACAGAGAAGGATCTGTCCGAGGTCCGTGAGCTGCGGCCGCTGTTCTCGCCGGTGTTCACCACGGAGTCCGATGCAACGGCGGCGGCGATGATCAACGCGATCGTCGCCCGCGGTACGACGACGCCGCGGCTGACGAACCACGACGGGCACCCGTGGCACATCCACTACTCGCGTGACGGTGCGTCGCTGGCGTGCCGGATCACGGTCGAGTGCGGGATCGCGCTTGCCCAGGTGATCTCGGCCGGCGAACGGGAACGACTCCGCCGCTGTGAGGCCCCGGACTGTGACGACGCTCTGATCGACCTGTCCCGCAACCGCTCGAAGCGCTATTGCGACGCCCGCACCTGTGGCAACCGGCTGCACGTTGCCGCATACCGCGAACGCCGCAAGGCCTCAGGCGAGTAACAGCCTCGAACAGCTCTCCGCAGCAACAACGCGGAGAGCTGTTCTGCTGATGCCCCCAAGCAGGTACGGCGTACCTGCTTGAGAACGTGACCGTGGCCGGGGTGGCTTAGGGGTCCAGGTCCTCGGCGGAGCGGGTGGCGAACACCTGGGCGACCTCGGTCGTGATCGGCCCGGGAGCGGCGAGGTCTCGATCGTCGACGCGGCTGATGGCTTGGACGTCGCGGGTGGTCGACGTGAGGAAGATCTCGTCGGCCTCGTAGAGGCGCTCCAGAGGTACGTCGCGCTCCACTGCACCGAACCACGCGAGGACCAACGCGCGGGTGACGCCGGCCAGGGCGCCGGACTCCAGGGTCGGCGTGACGAGCTCACCGTCGTACACGCAGAAGATGTTCGAACCGGTGCCCTCGCAGAGGTTGCCGACCGTGTTGGCGAAGATCGCCTCGCTGCCGCCGCGTTCCTTCGCGTAGGCGAGGGCCCTGACGTTCTCGGCGTACGACGTCGTCTTCAGACCGGCGACCGCGCTCCGTTCGTTGCGGACCCACGGGACCGTCACGATCGCCGACGTCGGTCCGGGGCGCTGGATGGCCTGGGAGGCGACCACGATCGTCGGGCCGGACGTACCGCGATCGGATGACAACGGTGAGACACCGCCCGTGTAGGTGATCCGCAGCCGGCCGAACGGGATGT
The DNA here is from genome assembly GCA_963748245.1 of uncultured Actinomycetota bacterium. Taxonomy (GTDB): domain Bacteria; phylum Actinomycetota; class Actinomycetes; order Propionibacteriales; family Kribbellaceae; genus Kribbella. The sequence goes on from CAVVIA010000003.1 coordinate 185,851, forward strand.
CCGGATCGGCCTTCACCACGGCCGCGATGCCTTGCTCGACCTGCGCGACCTCCGGCTCCGGCAGTCCGAGACCGACCGCCGAGCGGACCAGCCGCTCCAGGTGCCTGGTGACCGCGAACGGTCGCCCGTCGACGATCTTGATCGTCTCGAACACCCCGTCGCCCGTCGTCAGTCCGTGGTCGAGTGGCGAGACGACCGCCAGGTCGTCCTGCAGGGTGCCGTTCAGCCAGATACGCATTGGTGCTCCTTCCGCAGATCACCTTAGTGCTAAGGCGATCCGGGCCGATCGGGCCGTCCGTAGGTGACCGGTTGATGACCGTACGTCGACCAGTGGGCGACCCCGGTTTTTGAACTCCGGCGGAGATGGGCTAATGTTCTTCTCGCGCCGGGGGAACGAAAAACCGGTCGCGATGCGGACGTAGCTCAGTTGGTAGAGCGCAACCTTGCCAAGGTTGAGGTCGCCGGTTCGAACCCGGTCGTCCGCTCGGAGAGGGTTCGGCGGGCCAGCTTTCTTCTCACTGGTGGAGTGGCCGAGAGGCGAGGCAACGGCCTGCAAAGCCGTGTACACGGGTTCGAATCCCGTCTCCACCTCGAAGCCCTTTTCAACAACAGGTTTCAGTAGCGTTGGACGATTGGCGCAGCGGTAGCGCGCTTCCCTGACACGGAAGAGGTCACTGGTTCGATCCCAGTATCGTCCACGAAGTCGATAGGCGACTCGTGTCCGCGGAGAGCGCGGACCGGGTCGCCTTCGTCGTTTGTGCGGCAGCGCTTCGCTCGCCGCGAGCGGGGGCTCCGCCACCCGCACCCCCCTTTGCGCCTTCGCTTCGCTCGGCGGCTGGGGTTGAGCGCCGCGGTTTGCTTTCCGGCGTGGGTTGCGCGCCGCGGTTCGGTTGCCGGCGTGGGTTGCGCGCCGCGGTGCAGTGGCAGGCGTGGGTTGGCCGCCGCGGTGCGGTTGCCGGCTTGGGTCGCCCGCCGCGGATTGCTGGCCGGCGGGGTTGGGCGCCCGCGGGTTGCTGGACGGGATTGGGTTGGTCGCGCTAGCTGGCTGTCCGGCTGGGGTGGGTCGCCGGGGAATGCTGGACGGCGGGGGTTGGTCGCCGTGGGTTGCTGGCTGGCGAGGGGGCCGTCGCGGTTTGCTTGGCGACTCGGGGTGGTCGCATCTTGTAGCTCTCCGGATGCTCGCTGGGGGGCTGCTGGGTTGGGAGCGGCGGCTGGGGGTCGGGGGCATTGCCTGGATTGGGGGGCTGGTGGGGCTGGGTGGGTGGCTGGGGTGGGGGTGGGATCGCCTGCTGGGGGTGAGGTGGGGGGTGGTGGGCGGGCCTAGGGTCGGGGCGCGCTTGGTGTTTGCCGGGTGCGGATCGATGAGGAAGGTGGACGGTGATGGTCCACGACGATATTGATGAGCGCCAGGAAGTATCCGGTGCTGCGGTGGCGGGGCTTACGTTCGCGGCGTCGATGATGGTGTTGCTGGGTGCGTTCCAGATCACCTCCGGTCTCGCCGCGGTCATCGACGACAGTGACTTCGAGCCGGTCAGGAGGTACGCGTTCACCTTCGACACGACCGTGTGGGGCTGGATCCATCTGGCCATCGGGCTCGCCATGGTGCTGGGGGGTTTCAGCCTCTTCGCCCAGAAGGTCTGGGCGGGCAGATTCGCGATCGCCTTGGCCGGGTTCAGCGCGCTGAACAGCTTCCTCTTCATCTCGCACGCGCCGGTCTGGTCGGTGATCGTGCTCGCTCTCGACGTCTTTGTCATCTGGACACTGACCCGCCCAGGCATCCTCCACCACTGAACATCGCACCCCTGGTCCGAGGAGCGCCGGCTCCCGGAATGCTGCCGCTCGCGCCTCGACCCTCTTGTACGATCAGTGTCGAAGTTCGATGACTGTCAAACAAGCGGGAGGGTGTCATGCGGGCGTTGAGGCAGGAGACGCTGGCTGGGCCGGGGGATCTGCGGCTGGTGGAGGACGTGGTGGTGCCGGAACCCGGACGCGGTCAGGTGCTGGTGAAGGTAGCGGCCGCCGGGGTGAATTTCGCGGATGTGATGCAGACGCGCGGGACCTATCACGGCGGCCCGCGGGCGCCGTACCTGGCGGGATTCGAGGCGGCGGGCGACGTGGTTGCCTTGGGCGCCGACGTCACCGAGGTCGAGGTCGGTGCGCGGGTGCTCGGCACCGGGTACGGCGCGTTCGCGGAGTACATGGTGATGGCGGCCGATGGGCTGGCGCCGGTGCCGGAGGGTTGGGAGTACGAGCAGTCGCTCGGCCTCGTGCTGAACTGGGCGACAGCCTTGGCGGCCCTCAAACCTCTGGGCCAACTCAGTGCCGGACAGACGGTGCTGGTTCACGCGGCGGCCGGTGCGGTCGGGCAGGCGGCCGTGCGGTTGGCGAAGCACTACGGGGCGACCGTGATCGCGACCGCTTCGGCGAGCAAGCATGAGGTCGTACGGCGGCTTGGAGCCGATCACGTGATCGACTACCGAACCGCGGACCTGGCCGCCGAGGTCCGACAACTGTCGGGTGGCAAGGGTGTGGACGTCGTACTCGAGTCGGTAGGTGGGGAGACGTTCGCGAAGAGTCTCGAGGTGGCCAAGCGGGTGACGGGGAAGGTTGTTGTGTACGGCGTCGCCGGGGGAGAGGCGTCGGTCAGCAACTGGGACCTGAACTTCACGCACCAGGTGCACGTGATCGGGCTGCATATCGGTGTGCTGAGTCAGCAGGCGCCGGACCTGTTCGCCGAGCTGATGTCCGAGTTGGCCCAGCTGATCTCGATCGGGGTCTATCCGCCCGGCGCGCCGACGGTGTACGACCTGGCTGATGGGCCGAAGGCGCTGGCTGAGCTCGAGGCGCGTGCGACCGTCGGGAAGATCGCGCTGAAGCCCTAGCGGGACTGGGCGACGCGGAGCCCCAGGTCTTCGATGGCGAAGGTCGGGTGGGAACGGCGGCGGACGGTGGAGCCGATGGAGCGTTCGGGGTCGTCGAAGCCGCCGCCGCGGAAGATCCGGTAGGAGCCGTACGTCGCCGGGTCGTAGAGATCCCAGCACCACTCCCAGACGTTGCCGAGCATGTCGTGCAAACCCCACGCGTTGGGCGCCTTCAAACCAACCCGCTGCACGTGACCGGACGCATTGTCGGCGTACCAGGCGATGTCGTCGAGCGGGCCGTAGCGGTAGGCCGGCGTACCGGCGGTGCAGGCGTACTGCCACTCGGCCTCGGTCGGCAGGCGATAACCGTCAGCCTCCGCAGCCCAGGTGACCTCCGAGCCGTCGATCAGGTAGGCCGGAGCCAATCCGGCGTCGGCCGACAACTGGTTGCACAAAGCAATGGCGTCGTACCAGCTCACACCAGTCAGGGGTACGTCGTCCGAGCCGGTGAGCGGGTAACGCGCGAGGCCGAAGGCCGGGATCTCGACCTGCCAGTGAGTGCCGAGGCGGTCGTCCCGGAGGGCGATGGTTCCGGCCGGGATGTCGACCATCGATTGCATCCGGCAACCCTACGGAACGTCAGTAGTAGCGCCGGAGCTTCGGCCACAGGGTGGACCACGGCTCCGCGGGGGAGTCGCACCGGGCCAGTGCCGCGCCGTCCTCGTCGTTGGCGACGATGTTGTCGATCGTGCCGACCTGTTCGCAGCCGCGGAAGTGCGCCGCGTACGACGAGGTCGGCGCGATCCCGATGAGTAGGACCGGGCCCATCTGGGTGTCGGCCGGTCGCTCCCAGTCGGCGAAGCTCATGTGTCCTGAGTACGCCGGCGGCAGGCCGAGCGCAGGCCCGTAGCGGCGAAGGGCGCCGGCCTCGCCGTAGTTGCCGGCGAAGATCGTGGCTGACGCACGTTGGTCCGCAGGGATCCGGTTCCATTCCGCGGCGACGGTGTCCGCCATCGAGGCCAGCCGATCTGCTCGCCCTGCTCCTTGTTGACCGGGATCACGAAGTCGACCGCCGACGCGGGCAGCACCGGCAACGTGAACACCGCAGACGTCACAGCTGTCAGCACGAGGCAGACGGCCACCGCACGACGCGACCAGGACAGCACCTGCTCGGCCCCGGCCGCGACCAGCACGAGCAGCAGTGGCAGGGCGTAGTACGACTTCCCGCCGACAGCCAGTACGGCGACGCACAGCAATGGATACGCCAACGCGACAGACCGGGCCCAAGGCATCCGCCACAGCCGCCGGAAACCGGCTATCCAGACGGGAATCAGGAACGGCGACAACTGCAGTAGCTGCAGCGGAATGAACATGATCCGGTTCTCAGTGCCGTCGTCCTCGCTGATGCCTCCGGCCACAGTGAGCTGAGGCCAGTCATGCTGGAACTGCCACAGCACGTTGGGCAACGCCACCAATCCCGCGACCGCGACACCCGCCGGCAGCCACCAGGAACGCAGCACGTCACGCGGTCCGACGATCAGCAGTGCCACCAGCAACGCACCGATCGGCAGCACGACCAGATACTTGTTCTCCAACGCGATCCCCGCGGTCAGGCCGAGGGCGAGCCACCAGCGCCCATCAGTCGTGCGCAGCAGCTTCACCGCGAACAGGCAGATCAGCATCCATGCCAGCAGGTCGTAGGTCGCCGTCGACACCAGGTGCCCGACACCGAGCAGGAACCCGGACACGGCAGCGCACACCGCGGCCAGCAGCTGTCCACCGCGCGAGCTGCCGAACTCCCGTGCGAGCAGGGCCACCACGATCACAGTGATCGCCGAAGCCAGCGTCGACACCACCCGCAGCCCCATCGGTGTGTCGCCGAAGACGAACGTCGAGACGTGCGCCAGCAGCGGTGTGAGCGGCGGCTGGTCGACATACCCCCAGTCCAGCTTCTGGCCAGCCACGATGAAGTACAGCTCGTCCCGGTGATACCCGTACCGCCCGGACAGCGCCGTAAGCACCACCGCGACGACGCCCGCAACGCACACCACCGGAACGGCTGCGAAGTCGGGAACCGACGGGCGAGTGGCTGTCATGCCGGAATGTTGTCAGTCCGTCGGCTCCCGGACCAGGAACTGACCAGGAACCAGTTCGGACTTTTCAGCGCACCGGCGCCCCCGTCGGTCCACAGGACGGTGGTTCAGTTGAGGTAGAAGGGTTGCTCGTCGCGGGCGAGGAGGAGAACTCGGCCGGTCAGGGCGTCGTCTTCGACGAAGCGAACGACGGCGTCGGTGAGAAGCTCGAGGGGAACCAACGCGGGGCCGCGCTCGGCCTCCGGTAGCTCCTCGCGCTCCTGGATGCCGCGCTCGGTCGCGACCCAGTCGGGCACCACGCAGTTGACCCGGACGCCGTGGCTCTCGGCAAGCGGCGCAAGGGTCGTGGTGAGCCGGATGAGTGCGGCCTTGGCGGCGCTGTACTCCGGCGACACATGGGGCCCGAATCCCAGCCCTGCGGTCGATCCGACGTTCACGATCGCCCCACCGCCGGCCTCGCGCATCCCGGCGAGCGCGAGCTGAGTGGTCAGCATCGGCGCCCGTAGATTGAGGTCGAGCGACGCCGACCAGCGCTCGACCGACGCCTCCGGGAAGCAGGGCCGGAGCGAAGGACCGCCGCCGGCATTGTTGACCAGGATCTGTGGTTGACATGCCATCAGGTCCGCGACCGCGTCGTCGTCGCGCAGGTCGACCTCGGCGAACCGCGCCTTGGTGCCGATGGAGGAGCAGGTCTCGATCCCGCCGGACGTGTCGATGTCGGCGACGACCACCTCGGCGCCCCCGGCCGCCAGCCGTTGCGCGATCGCCCGGCCGATCCCGACCGCGCCGCCGGTGACGACCGCGAGTTTCCCGTCGATCCGCATGTCCGATCACCTCCGCGCCCCACGGTGCCACCGCCCACCGACAATGCGACATGATGTTGGTATGTCAACCGGACGACGAGCGGGTCTGCTCTACGAGCAGCTCAGTACTCACGTGCTGGAGCAGATCCGCCGAGGTGCATTGCGGCCCGGCGACCGGGTGCCGTCGGAGATGGAGCTCGCGACCCAGTTCGAGGTCAGCCGGATCACCTCCAAACGGGCGCTCGAGGTACTGCGGGAGGCCGGCCTGGTCGAGCGGATCCGCGGCCGGGGCACGTTCGTGGTGCGGAACCTGCCCGACCTGACCGGAGTCACCGTCCCGCTGAAGGGCCGGGTGCCGCGGCCGAAGAACGAGGCCCGCTCGGTGGCGTTCGTCGTACCGGACATGTCCGAGGCGTACGGCCTGGATCTCCTCAACGCGATCGAGGAGCGGTGTGCGGAGTACGGCGCTCATCTCGTCGTACGGCGGACGCACGGCCGGCAGTCCGACGAGGAGAAGGCCGTCGACTCGCTGGTGTCGACGGGGGAGGTGGACGGGCTGATCGTCTTCCCGGTGCACGGCGACTTCTACAACGCGAGCGTGTTGCGGCAGGTGCTGGACGGATACCCGGTGGTGCTGGTCGACCGGCACCTGTCGGGCATCCCGGTCGCAGCAGTCCACACGGACAACGTGGCGGCGTCGCGGGCGTTGACGTCCCGGCTGCTCGATCGAGGGCATCGGCACATCGCGTTCGTCTCCCCGCCGCCGGTGAACACGTCGTCGATCGAGGACCGGCTGGACGGGTTCCGGGCCGCGTTCGAGGGGCGCGGCCGGCGCTACGAGCTGACCGAACTGCGCAGCACGCTGCCCGGGTCGACGACGACCGAGAGCATCCGGGCGGATGTCGACGTCATCCGCGCGTTCCGGGAGCGGGTGCCGGACGTGACGGCGTACGTCGCGTGTGAGTACAACCTGGCCCGGATGGTCGACCGGGCGCTGAACGGCGAGCAGGTGATCGCGTGTTTCGACTCCCCAGGGGACTCGATCGGCGGGCCGCCGTACCTGCATGTCCGGCAGAACCAGCGGGAGATGGGCCGGCGCGCGGTCGACCTGCTGCTGGCCCAGTTGCGCGGCGAGTCGGTGCCGAACCTGTCGATCGTGCCGTTCGAGCTCGTCGATGCCGAAGGCAACTGAAGACCTGACTTTCGGCAGTACGACGCTGTCGGCGCGACTGTGTAGCGTCTGGGGCATGAACTGGCGACGCGTGGGAGACGTCGGCCTGTGGGCCGGGCTGAGCCTCCTCGTGCTCGCGGAGAGCGGTGCCCGGAACGATCCGTACTGGGTGCGGGCGGGCTGTGTCGCCGCCCTGTTCGTCGGTGTCTTCTTCCGCCGGGCCTGGCCGCTGCTGGCGTTCACGGTGGTCGCCTGGGCGCAGATCGTCATCCTCGCCTTCGCCCTCGGTACGTCGCACGGCGTCCAGATCGCGCTGGTCCCGGCGATCACGCTGCTGAGCTACCTGGCCGGGCGGCGCGAGACACAGCTGAAGCATTTCGTGCTGGTGTGCAGTTGGTCGCTGCTCGGGTTGCTGCTGCTCACGCTGATCGTGCGGCGCGAGGAGCAGGCGACCGAAGCCGTGCTCACCTGGCTGGTGATGCTGCTGCTCGCGTTGCTGCTGGTCGTGCTGCCGTGGCTGATCGGGCGGTACCGCGCGCAGCAGGCGTTGCTCACCACGGCCGGGTGGGACCGGGCCGAGCGGATCGAGCGCGAGCACCGGATGGCGATCGACCAGGAGCGGCTGCGGGAGCGGTCGCGGATCGCCGAGGACATGCACGACTCGGTCGGCCACGAGCTGAGCCTGATCGCCTTGCGGGCCGCGGCGCTGGAGCTCGATCCCGTCGCTGCCGGAGGAGCACCGGCGGGCCGCGTCCGAACTGCGCGAGATGGCGGCTACGGCGACCGATCGGCTCGGCGAGATCATCGGCGTACTGCGGGACACGGATGCTCCGCTGGTCCCACGCGACGAGAACGTGCCGACACTGGTCGAGCGGGCAGCCGCGTCGGGGCTGGCGGTGCGGCTGGTCCAGGAGGGGGATGCCGAGCTTTCGCCGATGGTGGACCGGGCCGTGCACCGCGTCGTCCAGGAGTCACTGACGAACGCGAGCAAGCACGCGCCGGGTGCGTCGGTGACCGTGACGGTGACGTCTGGCGAGGACGACGTAAGGGTGCGGATCGTGGACACCGGCGCGATCCGGCCGGTCCCGTCGTCCGTCCCGTCGTCGGGTCGCGGGCTGGACGGGTTGCGCGAGCGGGTCAGGCTCGTGGGCGGCACGTTGACCGCTGGACCGGCACAGAGGCGGGTTCGAGGTGGTCGCGACGATGCCGCGGGCGGGTGGCCGGCCGGAGCCGGAGAAGGCGCCGTCGGAGTCCGCCGCGGCGGACGAACGGGCCACGGTACGGCGAAGTGTCCGGCGCGGCCTGATCACCGCCTTCGCGGCCCCGCTGATCCTCGGCGCGGTGGTCGGTGTGGTCGCCCTGGCCTACTACCTGATCGCCGGCTACAGCTCGATCCTGCGGCCCAGCCAGTACGACGACCTCACCATCGGGCAATCCGAGCAGGAGGTGGAGAAGGTGCTGCCCGCGATGCAGATGATCGACCCGCCGTGCCGAGGACTACACGCAGCCGGCCGGCTGGACCTGCCGCTACTACCGCCCGGACGCGCCGTTCTCCATCAACTACGCCTACCGGCTGTGCTTCGCCGACGGTGCGCTCGTCGCGAAGGACATCGTCCAGACCGGTTCTGTTCCTCCGACGACCGAGACGGGATGACCGCGTGATCAGGGTTCTGCTGGCCGACGACGAGGCGATGGTGCGCGCCGGGGTCCGGGCGATCCTCGGCACCGACGACGAGATCGAGGTCGTTGCCGAGGCAGCGGACGGTCTCGAAGCGGTCGAGGCGGTACGGCGGCATCGGCCGGACGTGGCCGTGCTGGACATCCGGATGCCGCGGATGGACGGGCTGGCGGCCGGTGCGGAGATCCGGCGCACGATGCCGGAGACGGCCGTGGTGATCCTCACGACGTTCTCCGAGGACGCCTACATCGCACGCGCGCTGGGCGACGGGGCGAGCGGATTCCTGCTGAAGTCGGGAGATCCGCGGGAACTGATCGCCGGCCTGAAAGCTGTCGCGGAAGGTGCCGCCTTCCTGTCGCCTCGAGTGGCCCAGCGGGTGATCGCCGAGCTGAGTGCCGGTTCCGGTGGTGGGCGCGATGGCCCGGGCCGCGGCCGCCAAGGAGCAGGTCGACGTACTCAGCCCGCGGGAACTCGAGGTGCTCGGCGCTGGTCGGCGCAGGGCCTGTCCAACGCCGAGATCGCCCGGCGGCTGTTCCTGGTCGAAGGCACGGTCAAGGCGTATGTCAGCGCCGTTCTGCTCCGCCTCGGCGTGAAGAACCGGGTGCAGGCCGCGATCGTCGCCTACGAAGCAGGTCTGGTCGCCGATTGACCGGTCGGGGACCGGCGCCGAGCTGTCGGACAGACGGTGGTCAGGTGGTCGTGCGACGCTCCGGGTGGTGACACCGTGTGGACACCCAGTCATGGGATAGTGGACGTCTCCCGGGGACCTCACCTCCGGAATCGATACCAGCAAACCTCTGGGGCGGCACCGCGCCCCCTCGAACAGAATCGGGGATCCAGGTCGTGACCGACTCGCACAACTCCGGACAGCACAAGGACCGGGAAGCGGCGGCGGCCGAGGTCCGGAGAATGTGGCAGCCGACCCCCTCCTGGACCCAGCCGGACCCGAACCAGGTGCCCGAGAACGACTCCGAACCCGCGGTCGAGGCCGACCGGCAGCCGGACGCGCTGTCCCAGGAGTTCCAGGGCGACTCGTGGTCCCAGCCCGCGAGTCAGCAGGCGCCGTGGAGCCAGCCGCACACCCCGCCGCCCGCCCCGTCCTGGGACCAGCCGGCGTCCGAGTCGACCGGTTCGTGGACGCAGCCCGCGAGCGAGCCGGACGAGGTCGACGAGACCGACAAGGCGAGCGCTGACACCGACGACGGTGACGACCAGCAGGGCTCGAGCGCCGAGAGGGGTACGACGGGTGCCGCGCCGGTCTTCGGCGGTTCGTCCTTCACCGGTGGCGGCCCGGCAGCCGCTGGTCCGACTGCCGGCCCGCCGGCTCCGGCCGGCTGCTGGTGGCCGAGCCCGCAGGTGGACACGCAGTGCCGCCAGCTCAGGACGGTCAGCAGTTGTCTTCCGCTGCACAGCACTTCTTCCCGCAGGGCGTCCCCGGCCAGCACCCGCCGCAACAGCAGCGCGAGGTCTCGTACCGGACCGACGAGCTGATCCAGGCCCTGCCGCTGCCGCGGGAGGCTCCGGCCGAGCGCGGCATCCGCAGCGCGCTCCGGCTGCGTCCCGGTAGCTCCGAACGGACGGAGCGGATCGCGCGGGCGACCGCGGCGACCGCGTTCCGGCGGCCGGTGACGATCGTCGTCGCCAACCCCAAGGGCGGCTCGGGCAAGACCCCGACGACGCTGTTGCTGGCCGGTGCGCTCGGTCAGGCCCGGGGCGGCGGTGTGGTCGCGTGGGACAACAACGAGCTGCGCGGCAACATGCACCTGCGGACGCACGACACGAACAGCCGGTCCACGGTCACGGACATGCTGCAGGCGATGCCGATGCTGACCCAGCCGGATGCCCGGCTCGGCGACGTCGCGGCGTACCTGCGCCATCAGGTGGCCGGGCAGTACGACGTACTGACATCGGCGACCACCACGTACGCGCAGATCGAGGCGAAGGACTTCGACCAGATCCACCGGTTGCTGAGCCGGTTCTACAAGGTCCTGGTGATCGACACCGGGAACAACGAGGGCTCCAGCAACTGGCGTGAGGCGATGAAGGCGGCCGACGCCCTTGTCATCCCGATCAAGTGGAAGAGCCTGTCCTGTGCGGCCGCCGTGCAGATGCTGGAGGAGCTGGACAACCAGGGCCCGGAGGCGCAGCGGCTGATCCGCCGCGCGGTGATCGCGGTGTCGAACGGCCCCGGCGACGTGAACAAGGAGGTCGAGAAGCAGCTCCGGTCGTACTTCGAGTCCCGCGCCGCCGCTGTGGTCGACATCCCGACCGACCAGCACATCGCCGCGGAGGGTCCGCTCGACCACTCGGCACTGCTGCCCAGCACCCGCCGAGCCGCCTTGGAGCTCGCGGCCAAGGTGTCCGAGCAGATCACCATCGCTCTCAACGTCCCCCGCTGACGACGAACACGAAGTCGCCCAGTCCCCCGAGGGCTGGGCGACTTCGTGGGTTCAGGCGTCCCGACGGGTGAGGATACGGCTGCCAAGGATCAAGGCGCCTGCCACCCAGGCCAGCAGGACCAGGACGCTCAGGGTGGGGGAGATGGGGTTGGTGGTGTTGGTCAGGAAGTTCTGGCCGGCGCCACCCGGGAGCAGGGCGGCGATCCAGACGAGCCAGCGAAGGTCGCTCTGGCCGAGCATCAGGGGCAGCACCATCAGCAGCAGGAAGGCTGCGGTCAGAGTGCCCGCGGTGCTCCGGATGATCCAGGCGATCCCGAGTGCGAACAGACCGGCCGCAGTCAGGTAGAAGGCAACCGACAGCAGGTCGATCACCAGCGTGCGCACATCCCAGTCAGCCCATCGGCCCGCCAGCAGGCCTCCGGTCAGGGCCGCCACGGTCGCCATCACCAGGCCGTAGGCGAACAGCACCGGTGCCAGCACGACCGCCTTGGCCTGTACGACGTTTCGCCGTACCGGAGTCCACTGGAGGGTCGAACGGATGCTGCCGGTCGCGTACTCCGAGGTGACCGTCAGCAGAGCGAACGCGGCAACGATCACCTGCAGGATCAGCACGGCCGAGATGCCGAACTCACCGACAGGCTTCGTCCCGACGAGCTGACCCGGCTCCGGGTTGTCCATGTCGTACGCCGTACCCAGGCCGAACTGGAGGCCCAGCAGGGCCGTCAGGACCAGGGCGGACAGGATGTTCAGCCAGCTCGACCGGACAGTCCACAGCTTGGTCCACTCGGAGCTCACCGCATCTCCCAGCCGAGACCTCGACCTGAGAGTGACAGTTGCCGTTGTCATCTTTCACCTGCTTCTACGAGTTCGGGCTCGACCTCAGGTCGAACCCGACGCTTACGGAGTTGGTGCCGGACGACCTCGACGATCACGGTGACCATCAGGGCCAGACCGATGCCGAGGACGACGCCCTTCAACGGGTTGTCCTCGAAGGCCTTGCCGCCGATGTAGCCGACCAGGGCGCAGTACACGCCCCAGCTGATCGCCGCGAGTCCGGCGAAGAAGGAGAACTTGCGCAGCGGGTAGCGAACCGAGCCCATCGTCAGCGTGACGGCTGTCCGGCCGCCGGGGATGTAGCGAGCGACCACCAGTACCAGGCCGCCGCGATCGGCCAGTGCCCGCTGCGCCCACAGACTCATCGCGTACCGCTTCGTCCCTGGCTGCAGTCGGTCCAGTAGTCGACCGCCGGCGCCGCGGCCCAGTGCGTAGGAGACGTGGTCACCGACGAAGGCTCCGGCTGCGGCAACCACGATGACGCCCCAGAGATTGGGCTCACCGGTGGCCGCGAATACCCCGGCTGTTACGACCAGCGTCTCGCTCGGGACCGCCGGGAAGAACCCGTCCAGCGCTGCGAACGCCCACAGCGCCAGGTAGATCCACCACGACGACATCAGCTCCTCAGTGAAGTGGAGGATGGCGTCGCTCATGATGCAACGCCGTACTGGACGCTGTCGGCGGTGAGCTCCATGTAGGCCTCTTCCAGCGAGGCGTGCTCGGTGTTGAGCTCGTGCAAGCGCACCCCGAGCTCGTACGCCAGGTCACCCACCCGCTCCACCTGGACGCCGCTCACGATCAACCGGTCGTCCGCCGACTCCACCCGCTCCGCCTCGGTCGTGAGCCGATCCCGCAGTACGGCGAGGTGCGCGGGATCCGGCACCCGTACGACGACCGTCGTACGGGACGAGCCGGCGATCACCTCGGCCACCGGGGCGTCGGCGATCAGGCGGCCCCGGCCGATCACCACGAGCTGGTCGGCGGTCAGCTGCATCTCGCTCATCAGATGGCTGGACACGAACACGGTCCGGCCCTCGGTGGCGAGTGAGCGCATCAGCCGGCGTACCCAGCGGACGCCGTCCGGGTCGAGGCCGTTGACCGGCTCGTCGAACATCAGCACCTCGGGGTCGCCGAGCAGTGCGCCGGCGATCCCGAGTCGCTGGCCCATCCCGAGCGAGAACTCGCCGGCCCGCTTCCGGGTGACCGAGTCGAGGCCGACGATCGACAGCACCTCGTCCACCCGGCTGACCGGGATGCCGTTGCTCTGCGCCATCGCGACCAGGTGGTTGCGGGCGCTCCGGCGCGGGTGCAGGGCCTTGGCGTCGAGCAGGGCGCCGACCTTGGTCAGCGGTTCGGGCCAGGCGACGTACGGGCGGCCGTCGATCAGCGCGGTGCCCTCGGTCGGGGTGTCGAGGCCGAGGATCATCCGCATGGTGGTCGACTTGCCGGCGCCGTTCGGCCCGAGGAAGCCGGTCACCCGGCCGGGTGCGACGGTGAGGTCGAGCGAGTCCACCGCGGTGGTGTCGCCGTACCTCTTGCTGAGTCCTTCGAGCGTGATCACGCCGGGGCCCCTCCCGATTCGAGTAGTTGACTCGAACCTAGGAATTCGGGCACCCCTCGCACATCCGGCCTACGGCTGGTCGGACCCCCTACTTTCGTCAGGTATCCCGGACCTGTGGATACGGCGTCGGGCCGTCGTGCCGGAGTCGATACCATCTGTGCGTGACGGCCCGCAGTTCCGCGGGCCGCGGAAACCGAGGAGTGAACGTGCCGGAAGTCAAGGTCCATCTGATCGGCGTCGAGGGCGAGGCTGAGCGGAGTGCGACCGAGACGACGACGATCGGGGAGCTGTTCGCCGGGATCTTCGGCCAGGACCGCTCCGCCATCGCCGCCCGCGTCAACGGCGAACTGCGGGACCTGTCCCGCCCGATCGCGGACGGTGACGAGATCGAGCCGGTGAAGGCCGGGTCGGACGACGGCCGGGCGATCATCCGGCACTCCACCGCGCACGTCCTCGCGCAGGCGGTGCAGGAGCTGTTCCCGGAGGCCAGGCTGGGCATCGGCCCGCCGGTCGAGAACGGGTTCTACTACGACTTCGACGTCCCTACGCCGTTCACGCCGGACGACCTGGGCAAGCTCGAGAAGAAGATGCAGCAGATCATCAAGGAGCGGCAGCGGTTCAGCCGCCGGGTGGTCTCCGACGACGACGCGCGCATCGAGCTGGCCGCCGAGCCGTACAAGCTGGAGCTGATCGGCATCAAGGGCTCGGCGGCGGATGCGGCCGAGGGTGCCGGCGTCGAGGTCGGCGGCGGCGAGCTGACGATCTACGACAACGTACGGCGGGACGACTCGGTCGCGTGGAAGGACCTGTGCCGTGGTCCGCACGTGCCCGCGACCGGGTACCTCGGCAACTTCAAGCTGATGCGGACCGCCGCGGCGTACTGGCGGGGGAGTGAGAAGAACCCGCAGCTGCAGCGGATCTACGGCACGGCGTGGGAGTCCCGCGACGAACTCAAGGCCTACCTGACCCGCCTGGAGGAGGCCGCCAAGCGCGACCACCGCAAGCTGGGCACCGAGCTGGACCTGTTCAGCTTCCCGGACGAGATCGGCTCCGGGCTGGCGGTGTTCCACCCGAAGGGCGGCGTGCTGCGCAAGGTGATGGAGGACTACTCCCGCCAGCGGCACGTCGAGGACGGGTACGAGTTCGTCTACTCGCCGCACATCACCAAGGCGCAGCTCTTCGAGACCTCGGGCCACCTGGACTGGTACGCCGACGGCATGTACCCGCCCATGCACCTGGACGAGGAGCGCGGCGCGGACGGGCAGCTCCGCAAGCAGGGCCAGGACTACTACCTGAAGCCGATGAACTGCCCGATGCACAACCTGATCTTCGGTGCCCGCGGCCGCTCCTACCGTGAGCTGCCGCTGCGGCTGTTCGAGTTCGGCACCGTCTACCGGCTGGAGAAGTCCGGTGTCGTGCACGGGATGACCCGGGCCCGCGGCTTCACCCAGGACGACGCGCACATCTACTGCACCCGCGAGCAGATGCGCGACGAGCTGCGCGACCTGCTCACGTTCGTGCTCGGCCTGCTGGCCGACTACGGCCTGGACGACTTCTACCTCGAGCTCTCCACCAAGAACCCCGACAAGTTCGTCGGCTCCGACGAGGTCTGGGAAGAGGCCACCGAGACGCTCCGGGAAGTTGCCGAGGGCTCCGGTCTCGAGCTGGTCCCGGACCCGGGCGGCGCCGCGTTCTACGGCCCGAAGATCTCGGTCCAGACCAAGGACGCGATCGGCCGGACCTGGCAGATGTCGACGATCCAGCTGGACTTCAACCTGCCGGAGCGGTTCGAGCTGGAGTACACCGCCCCGGACGGCTCGCGGCAGCGGCCGGTGATGATCCACCGCGCGCTGTTCGGCTCGATCGAGCGGTTCGTCGCCGTCCTGACCGAGCACTACGCCGGCGCCTTCCCGCCCTGGCTGGCCCCGGTCCAGGTGACCGGCATCCCGGTCACCGACGGACATGTCGACTACCTGTACGACGTCGCCGCGCAACTGAAGGCGCAGGGGATCCGGATCGAGGTCGACTCCTCCGACGACCGGATGCAGAAGAAGATCCGGAACGCGCAGAAGTCCAAGGTGCCGTACATGCTGATCGCCGGTGACGACGACATGGCCGCCGGTTCGGTCTCGTTCCGGTACCGAGACGGCACGCAGAAGAACGGTGTCCCGATCGCCGACGCGATCACCGAGATCGTCGAGGCAGTCGCGAAGCGCGTCCAGGTATGACGGATTCCCCCGACCAGCCGTCCGGCGCCGACGCCCCGGAGTCGCCGTACGCGCCGGACGAGGTGGTGGCGCAGGACGGCGTCGGGGTGCCGGATCCGTTCATGCGGCTGTGGACGCCGCATCGGATGGCGTACATCGAGGGGGAGAACAAGCCGACCAGCGACGAGGCCGGGTCGGGCTGCCCGTTCTGCCGGCTGCCGGGCTTGCCGGACGCCGACGCGTTGATCGTGCACCGGCGTACGGCGGCCTACGCGGTGCTCAACCTGTATCCGTACAACCCCGGGCACCTGATGGTGGTGCCGTACCGGCACGTTGCGGACTACACCGAGCTGACCGCGGACGAGGTCGCGGACGTCGCCGCGCTCACCCGGCAGGCGATGGTCGCGATCCGGACGGTCTCGGGCGCACACGGCTTCAACATCGGCATGAACCAGGGCATGATCGCCGGCGCCGGGATCGCGGCCCATCTGCACCAGCACGTCGTCCCGAGGTGGTCGGGCGACACGAACTTCATGCCGGCCATCGCCCACACGAAGGTGCTGCCGCAACTGCTCCCGGACACGAGAGCCCTGCTGGCCAAGTCCTGGCCGAGCGAGCCGTAAACGCAGATCGCCCCACCCGCAGCAGCGGGTGGGGCGATCGCACTACCGCAGGATCACTCGCCGGCGAGGTTCTGGCCGACGAAGTTCTTCCACAGGAAGTACACCGGGTCCTTGAACGTGCCCGAGACCTTGCCCAGCGAGGTGATCGCCGTGGCCGTGCCGTTGGCGTGGCCCACGTGGTACAGGTAGCCGGAACCGCTGTCCTTGTCGATGCCGAGCAGCAACGTGCCGGTGCCGCACGGCGCCGCCACCAGCGACTCGAACCCCTGCCAGGTCGAGCCCCGGACCTGCTTCACCACACCCGGGATGAGGTGCCCGCCCGCGAGCGGCAGCCGGGCGGTGTACAGCTTGCCGCTGGTCAGCGTCATCAGGAACGTGTCGTACGTCGCCGTCTGGCTGATCAGCGTCATGGCCTTCACGCCCTTGTACCCGGACTGCCAGCCGGTGATCTGCCGGCTCGGCACACCGTTCTTGTACGTGACGTTGCGGCGGTAGAGCGTGCCGTCGGTGTGCAGCGAGTACTCGGTGTCGCGTTGGGCGGTTGCGGTCACGACAGTCGACCGGTCGAGCGTCCGGTAGACGCCCCAGCCGGGACCGACGCGGGTCACCTGCTTCTGTGACACGGTGCCACCGCCGGCCGGCGTCAGGTAGCTCGTGTCGTACATGGTCGACCCCATGATGACGGGCCCGGTGTGGGCGTCGCCGCCGACCTCGGCCGCCCCGAACCGTACGGTGGCGCTGAGCCGGACCTGCCCGTCCGGATAGATGTCCTTGGCAACGATCTTGTCGGCGACCTTGGTCCTGTCGGTCGCGAAGGTCTGCAGCCGGTGGTCCCCTCCCGCCGTCACCGAACCGACCTTGATGCTGCAGGTGGCGCCCGAAGCCGCCGTGGAACTGGTGGGCTGCGCTGCCGCGAATCCGCTGGTCAGCATCCCCACGCTGAGAACTCCGGCGGCCAGAATGCCGCCGTACTTGGTCCAATTGGTCATACGATCCACCCCCAGGTTGCTGTTGTCGGTCGTTGGATGCCGGACTACACCAGAAAGTTGCCGGTCATTCTCCGAAGACCAGCTGGGGGAATTGGGACCGGAAAGGACTCAGCGCAGGAACAGCGGCAGCAGCGGGTCGACGATGCCGAGGAGGGTGTCGAGTGAGACCTCGCGCGACGGGTTGGTCAGGCCGGTGACCCGGACGACGCGGCGGCCCTGACGGAAGACGAGTTCACCCTCGTCGGGCAGGTAGTAGCCGGGCCGGCCGATCGGGGCGTTGCGGGGCGGCGGCACCCGTTGTGCCTCCGGGATGGTGGGCTGGTCGAAGGCCTCGACGATCGACACCGTGGCGTCGTAGGTGCCCCAGATACAGGTCAGTGCGCCGTTCACCCGGTAGTCCCGGCGGAGCTGGACATGCGCCCCGACGAACCGCTCGGCCATCGAGTTCGACACCTGGCACGCGGAGTCCGACTGCCGCGCGTTCCGGAGCGCCTTCGGTACGGCGTCTCGCGCGGCCAACGCGATCGCCACAGCCTTGGCGCGGTCGATGCCGTCCGCCGTACTGCGGTCGATCCCGCCGGCCGCCGTGATCCGCACCGCACGGTCGGCGATCGCGAAGACGATCCGTGAATCGGTGATCCTGGCCTCCGGACCGAGCTCGGTCAGCGGCTCGGGGGAGCCGGCGCCGGAGAGCAGCCGGTCGAGTGAGTCGGACTGGCGGGCGAGCGCGCTGACCCCGATCGTCACCGGTCGCCCCTCGACCAGGAGCGTGCAGAGGTCCAGAGCCGGCAGGCCGCCGTCGTTCCAGGCGCCCGGTTTCGCGGTCACGGTGACGTGGAGTGACGTGGTCAGGGTGCGGGCAATCGCCGTACAGACCTGTGGTCCGGCTGCGCCCGCCGTACCGTCCAGGCCCTCGGGCTGGGGCGGGGCGACCACGGTCGGTACGACGGCCGGCGCCGGTGACGGGCTCGGGACCGGCCGGGTGCCGTCCGCGCGACGGGCCACTGAGCAGCTCGCAGTCACGAGGGCGAGGGCACAGACGAGGGCGCAGACGACGGCGCAGAGCCGGCCCGTCCTCCGTCGCATCACCGCACCTCCTCGCCTCACCGCACCCGTCCAGCATCCCGCGAAACCGGTTCTCGCGCAGGTTCATCACCCAGGATCGCCGGCAGGTTGGGTGGTATGTGACCGGATGGTGATCCGGCTCGACTACGATCGCGTCGCCATGCTTAACAGATTCCGGCAGTTCTGGACCAAGGTGATCACGCCGATCGCCAACCTCTTGCTCAAGCTCGGCGTGAGCGCCGACGTGGTCACGCTGGTGGGCACCGTCGGCGTGTGCGCCGGTGCGCTGATCTTCTTCCCGCGCGGCCAGTTGTGGCTGGGCGTGGTGATCATCACCTGCTTCGTGTTCTCCGACCTGATCGACGGCCACATGGCCCGGACGTCGGGGACGTCGTCGAAGTGGGGTTCGTACCTGGACTCCACCCTCGACCGGCTCGGCGACGGCGCGGTGTTCGGCGGCCTGGTGCTGTACTACGCCAACTCGAACGCCGGCGACTCCACCTTGATGGCGGCGGTGACGCTCTGGGCGCTGGTGATGGGGGCGACCACGTCGTACGCCCGGGCGAAGGCGGAGAGCCTCGGCCTGAAGGCGAGCGGCGGTCTGGCCGAGCGTGCGGACCGGCTGGTCGCGGTGCTCGTGATCGCCTTCTTCTCCGACGTGCTCGACCTGCCGATCCTGCTCGAGATCGTCCTCTGGGCGCTCGCGGTCGCCAGCACGATCACCGTGATCCAGCGCTCGCTGTCGGTCCGCAAGCAGGTCCTCGCCGACCCGGCGAACGCCGGCCTCGACACCCCGCCGGCACCGACTGAACCCCCGGCTGAACCAGACGCCAACAACTGATGGACGGCCTCCGCCGGCGGGTGGTCGATCTGGCGTTCGCCCTGGCCTGGACCCTGGTCCGGCGCCTGCCGGAACGGACCGTCACCTGGCTGTTCCACCGGGCCGCGGACCAGGTCGTCCGCCGGGACGGCCGGGGCGTACGACGGTTGCGCGGCAACCTAGCTGTCGTCAGTCCCGACGCGGACCTGGATGCGCTGACCAGAGCTGGAATGCGGTCGTACCTGCGCTACTGGCAGGAGGCGTTCCGGCTGCCCGAGTGGACCGATGAGGAGATCGTCGGCCGGGTCCGGACCGTCAACGAGAAGCTGCTCCGCGATGCCTACGCGGCCGGTCGCGGGGTGATCTGCGCGCTCCCGCACCTGGCGAACTACGACCACGCCGGCGCTTGGGCCGGCCTGACCGGGATGCCGGTGTCGACGGTGGCGGAGCGGCTGCAGCCGGAGTCGTTGTTCGACCGCTTCATTGCCTACCGCAAGAAGCTCGGCATGGAGGTCCTCCCGCTCACCGGCGGCGACAACGACGTCACCGGCGTGCTGGCGGAACGGCTGGAAGCCGGGGGCTTCGTCTGCCTGGTCGCCGACCGGGATCTGTCGGAGCGTGGTGTCCCGGTGACGTTCTTCGGTCGCCCGTCGCGGATGCCGGCGGGCCCGGCGGCGCTGAGCCTGCGGACCGGTGCGCCGCTCATCCCGGCGACTCTGCACTACGACGGGCTGCACCTGGTGATCACGTTCCACGACGCGATCGACCCGGACGGCGGCACCGCCACGATGACCCAGCGCTGCGCCGACGCGTTCGCGAAGGGCATCGCCGCTCATCCGGAGGACTGGCACATGCTGCAGAGGATTTTCCTGGACGAGTAAGAATCGTTCCGTGAGGATCGGTGTGGTGTGCCCGTACTCGCTGGGCACGCCCGGCGGGGTGCAGAACCACGTCCGCGACCTCGCCGAAGCCCTGCTCACGCTCGGCCACGAGGTCTCCGTCCTCGCGCCCGTCGACGACAGCGACGCGGTCCCGCCGTACGTCGTCTCGTCCGGCCGAGCTGTCGGGGTCCCGTACAACGGCTCGGTCGCCCGCGTCACCTTCGGTCCGCGCACCGCCGCCCGGGTGAAGAGCTGGCTGACCGAGGGCCACTTCGACGTCGTCCACGTGCACGAGCCGACCACGCCGAGCGCATCGATCATCGCGCTCTGGTCGGCCGACGGTCCCTTCGTCGCGACCTTCCATACCTGGCAGGTCCGGTCCCGGGCGATGAGCGCCGCCGCCGGGCTGCTTCGCCCGGCCCTGGAGAAGATCGACGCCCGGATCGCCGTCTCGGAGAACGCGCGCTCGATGATGGTCCAGCACATCGGCGGCGAGGCGGTCGTCATCCCGAACGGCCTCTACACCGATCGCTTTCAGGGCACCCCGCGGCCGGAGTGGCAGGGCGACGACGGCACGATCAGCTTCCTCGGCCGGATGGACGAACCGCGCAAGGGTCTCGGCGTCCTGCTGAAGGCGGTTCCCGCCCTGATTGCCGAACGCCCGCAGCTGAAGGTGCTTGTGGCCGGCACGGGCCAGGCGGACGAGGTGCGGCGCTCGTTGCCGGCGAACTGCCGTGGCAACGTGCTCTTCCTCGGGGCCGTCGACGACCAGGCCCGCGCCGACATGCTCGCTTGCTCGGACCTGTACGTCGCGCCGCACCTCGGCGGTGAGAGCTTCGGCATCGTGCTGCTCGAGGCGATGGCGGCGGGCGCGCCGGTGCTCGCGAGTGACCTGGCCGCGTTCCGGCAGGTGCTCGACGGTGGCCGGCTGGGGGAGCTGTTCGAGCCAGGCGACGCCCATCAGCTCACGACGCGCGCACTGCGCCTCCTGAGCACGCCCGACGAACGCTACAAGCTCCGCCTGGCCGGACTGAGCGCCGTACAGCGGTATGACTGGTCGGTCCTACTCCCGGAGCTGATGTCCGTCTACGAACTCGTCGCCCGGCGGTAGGCCTCGAGCAACGCGCTGCGGGCATCAACTGGGAGAGCGTCGGCGGGCAGGTCGGTCAGGGCCTGTGTGGTCTGGCGCATCTGGTCGAGGTAGCGCTCGCACCCGTCGCACGACGCCAGGTGGTCGATGAAGTCCTGCTCCGAGGCCGTGGGCAGCTCGCCTTCCAGGTACGAATTGACCCGCTCGACGAACTCCCGGCAGTCAAGATCACTCATGACGCCTCACCTTCCCGCATGTAGTACTCCTCCAGTTTGCCGCGTAAGAACGCTCGCGCCCGGTGCAGCAGCACGCGTTGGTTCGCCGGCGTGATCCCGAGCAGCTCGCACACCTCGTCGTACGGGCGTCCCTCGACATCCCGCAGTACGACGACCAACCGCTGGCGCTCGGGCAGGTCCGTGAGGGCTTCGGCGAGCCGCTCCCGGACCTCGCCGCTCAGCAGTCCCTGCTCCGGCGACGGCCAGGCCGGCGGGAAGTCCCACCAGTGGCCGGGGAACGGCACGCCGGCCGGGCGGAAGCGGCTCGGATCGACGGTCGGGCCCGAGTCGTCCACGCTGCTCATCGGCACCACCTTGTGCTCCCGGGAGCCGCGCCGCTTGGCCGTGTTGGTGAGGATCCGGTACACCCAGGTCTTCAACGACGACCGGCCCTCGAACCGCTCGATGCCCTCGATCACCGCGAGCCACGTCTCCTGCACGACCTCCGCGGCCGACTCCTCGGTCGACACGAACGACCGCGCCACCCGCAGCATCCCGCCGGACCACCCGTCCAGCAGCAGCGCGAACGCTTCCTCGTCCCCGCTCCGCAACCGCTCGGCGAGTACGTCGTCCGCCGGCAACCCAGCCACCGGCTCAGCGTAGTGGAGCACGGTGCCGGACCCAGACCAGCGCGGCACCGGCCAGCGCGACCGCGCCGGTCAGCATCCACCCGGACACGTAGACACCGAATTCCTTGCTCACCGCACCGAACACCAGCGCGAACGGCGTGAACACCAGCCACGACACCGCACCGACCCCGGACACCACTCCGGTCCGGATCGTCGACGGTACGGCGTCGTGCATCAATCGGCTGACGTGGATCCCGATCACCACGAGCAGGAAGGTCAGCGCGACCATCGCGACCGTCAACGCGCCGAGGTCCCGGCTGCTCGTCAGCGTCAGACAGGAAGCCAGCATGACCAGTACGACGATCGCCACCGGGACCGGCCGATCGAGCCGAAGCCGGCCGGCCAGCAATCCGCCGATACCGAGCGTGGCGACGAGCAGCGCCCAGAACGGACCGTAGAACACCGCCGACGCCTCGAGCGTGATCAGCCACAGCGGCCCGAACTCGAACATCGCCTGCAGGATCATCGCCGCCATGATCGAGGCCGCCGCGATCGGGACGAGCCGCCCGCGGTGCGTGATCGCGCGGTAGGTGACCTTGAGGTGCTCCCGCAGCTCGGTCCGCTCACTGGCCTGGTGCAGCCGGGGCTCGCAGAACCGGGTCAGTGCGACCAGGTAGAACAAGACGAACGGCACCGTCAGGACGTACGTCGCCCGCGTCGACAGCACCGAGGCGAGCCATCCACCGGCCAGCGCACTCAGCACCAGTGCGGCGCTCTCGACGAACCGGACCCGTCCGATCTGGCGCTCGTACGCCTCGCTGTCCCCGGTCTCCTCGAGGACGACGTCGTACACGACTGCCTCGATCGTCCCGGACCACATCGCGAAGTACAGGCCGAAGAGCAGTGCGGCGACGATGTAGGTCGGGACGTTCCAGCTCACCGCGCCGACCAGCACACTCAGCACCAGAGCCACACCCGCGAGCATCAGCACGCCTCGCCGCGACCACCGGTCAGCGAGGATGCCTGAGGCCACCTCGGCGAGCGGTATGAGTGCGGCGTACGCGGCGACCATCACGCCGAGCGTCGCCGCGTCGAACCCGATCTCGCTCATGAACAGCTTCTCGACCGGCACCCACAAGGCAAAACCCTGCAGGAAGGTCCCGATCCACAGCGGCCCCAGCCTGCGCCTCAACCCGTTCGTGGGTACGACGCACTGCGTTACAGGTGGTCTGGCGGTGGTGGTTGCGTTCGACATGACTACCTCTGCAGGGCTCGGGTTATCCGGTCAGCCCTGCAGTGTCACGAGGCGCGGAAGCGTTACACGAGCTTGGCGGCGTGCGCCTGGACCTCGTCCATGTCACCAGGAGTGGGGTGCCAGGGGAGCCGCAGCGGGTCGTCCTTGTAGCGGGGGACTACATGCAGATGGGTGTGGAACACGCTCTGCCACGCCGTGGCCCCGATGCAGCTCAGCAAGTTGGCGCCATCCGCGTCCAGGCGCTCGATGACGCGGCTGACCAGCGACTGGGCGAGCAGGGTCGCCGCGATCAGGTCCTCGGCGTCCGCCTCACGGAGGTCGGTCGAGTGCGCCCGCGGCACCACCAGCAGGTGGCCCGCCGTCGCCGGGTTGATGTCCATGAACGCGATCGCCCGGTCGTTCGACGCGACCTGCGTCGACGGAATGGTCCCGGCCACGATCCCGCAGAAAAGACAGTTCTCGGTCATCGGCCCAGGGTAAGCCTCGATCCGTGACTCCTGCCGCGCTGCGCGGCACTCGGCGGGCACATCGCGGCGTTGGAGGGCGAGGCACGGAGAACCCCACTCCGAGCCTCGCCCTCCGCCTTGCGCTGCACTCCGCCGAGCACCGGCTCGCGGCTGGCAGGAGTCACGGATCGAGGCTTAGTGCCTCGGTCGCAGTACACTGCGCGGGCCGGATCCCGCCGTTTGAGGAGCCCCATGCCGGACGAACTGCTGCGCCCGACGATCGGCGCCGGTGTGGACATGAAGGTGCGTCCCTGGCGGCTGATGTCGCAGGCGTACGTCGCCTTCTTCGGCGGCGTGATCGCGTCGACGGTGATCGCGTTCCTGAACGCGCGGCGGCTCGGCGTGGACGCGGCCAAGCGCCGTCTGATCCTGCTCACCGGCGCGGCCGGTCTCGCCGGTGTGATCGCGGTCTTCGCCCTCCTGGACGCCGGCAACGACGTCACGTCCGGATTCCGGGTCGCCGTCCGGGTCGTGGCGGTCCTGTGCTGCCTGGTCCAGCTCCGCATCCAGCGACCGATGGACCGTGCCTTCCAGCTCCGGGGCAGCGACTACGGATCGCTGTGGGGCCCGGGCATCGCGGTGACGATCGGCGGCGCGGTCGCGGAAGCATTCATCCTGGTCATCGTTGCGAGGGCACTGTGAACGAACCAACCGAGGCCCGCCTGCAGATGGCCGGCCACTGGCTGCGGATCGGCCACCCCGAGCGCACCCTCGACGAACTCCAGGGCCTGTGGGGCGACGCCGCCGTCGACTACCGTGCGTACCTGTTCCGCGGTGCCGCCCTGCACGCGCTCGACCGCAATGCCGAGGCCGTGGACGTACTGAAGGACGGCCTGGCTCAGCACGGGCCGTTCCTCCCGATGCTGCACGTGCTCGGCTCATCCCTGCGCGCCGAGGGCCGCCTGCCGGAGGCCGAGGCCGCGTTCCTGCAAGGCCTCAGCCTCGACCCGAACGACCCGGATCTGCTGATCGGGTACGCGCACGTCTGCCTCGCCGCCGGACAGGCCGAGAAGGCGAGCGCCCTGGTCGAGCGCGCCGCCTCGCACGCACCCGAGTCCGTCGCGGTCTCGGCCGCCCGCGCCCAGGTCGCGTTCGCACTCGGCAAGGACCGCGACATGCACCGCCACAGCACCGAGGCCCTCTCACACGATCCCGAGGACCCGGGCGCCCGAGCCCTGCACGGTACGTCGTCGATGCTCACCGGCGACTCGCGATCGGGGTACAAGCTCGTTCGCCTCCGCGGCCGCCTCGCAACCCGGCGACGCCGATCTGCGCGCGGCCGCCCGCGAGGCGAAGCTGATCAACCACCCGCTGATGCGTCCGCTCCGCCCGTTCCAGCGGTTCAACCCGCTGGTCGTCTGGATCGGCGCGGTCGCGATCATCTACGGACTCCGGATCGCCGGCCTCGCACCGCTGGCATTCATCTTCGCGATCAGCTGGTTCGGCTTCTGCATCTACTCCTGGGTGGCCCCACCCCTCCTCCGCCGCTGGATCAACAGGAGGTGGGGAGCATGAGCGAACGACCGGATCGCCGCGCTGCGGAAGGCGGTTGAGGCCAACCCGGATGACGTCCTGCTCCGGCTCGTCCTGGCCGAGTCGCTGGTGGCTGCCGACGACGTCGAGTCGGCTCTCGATCAGTACGTCGTACTTCTCGATCAGCAGGGGTTGCCGGAGGATCAGCTGGTGCCGGTCGGTGAGTTGGCGGCTGCCAACGGGCGGCTCGCGTTGCTGCGCAACCTGCTCGTGGCGGCCCGGCAGCAGGGCGTCGTCGAGGGGACCGGGCGGCTGCAGCAGTTGGTCGACGAGATGATCGCCGAGCGCAGCGGGGTCAAGATCAAGGTCGGTCCCGAGGCCGAGGCGCCGTACGAGGTGGACGCACCGAAGGAGACGACCACCTTCGACCAGGTCGGCGGGATGGACGACCTCAAGCGGGTCATCCACCGGATGGTGATCCTGCCGCAGAGCCGGCCCGAGCTGTACGAGAAGTACGGCCGGAAGGCCGGCGGCGGCGTGATGCTCTACGGGCCGCCCGGCTGCGGGAAGACGCTGCTGGCGCGGGCGACCGCGGGAGAGTGCGGGCTGCCGTTCGTCAACGTCCGGATCGAGGACGTGATGGACCCGTACCTGGGCGTCTCCGAGCGCAACCTGCACGCCGCCTTCGAGCGGGCCCGGGCGAACGCGCCGTGCGTGCTGTTCCTGGACGAGCTCGACGCGCTCGCCTTCGCCCGGCACAAGCACGGCGGATCCGAGGCGCGCCGGCTGGTCGACGTACTGCTGCAGGAGCTGGACGCGATCGGCTCCGAGAACGACGGTCTGCTCGTCCTCGCCGCGACCAACGCGCCCTGGGACGTGGACGAGGCGATGCTCCGGCCGGGCCGGTTCGACCGGGTCGTCTTCGTGCCGCCGCCGGACGAGCCCGCGCGGTCCGACATCCTGAACGTGCTGGTGAAGGACGTCCCGGCGGACGGGCTGGACCTGGCGGCGCTGGCCGGGCAGACGCCGATGTTCAGCGGCGCGGACCTGCGCGCGCTGATCGAGCGCGGTATCGACCGGGTCATCGACGAGGCGCTCAGCACCGGTGGAGAGCCGCCGCTGACCATGCGTCACCTGACCGAGGTGCTGCCCACGGTCAAGCCGTCGACGCTCGACTGGCTGCACCGCGTCCGGTCGTACATCGAGTTCGCCAACCAGAGCGAGCGGTACGACGACGTCGCGGCGTACCTGCGTACCCGCGACGTCCGTCGCCGCCTGAGCTAGGGCTTCACCTTCGCCGCCGCCGACTCAGGCATCGCCTCGTAGCGGGAGAACGACCGCGTGAACGACGCGGCGCCGTGCGAGAGCGATCGCAGGTCGATGGCGTAGCGGGTGATCTCCACCTGCGGCACCTCGGCCTTCACCAGCGTGCGGTCGTCGCCGACCTTGTCCGTGCCGAGCAGTCGCCCGCGCCGGCCCGACAGGTCACTCATCAC
Source organism: uncultured Actinomycetota bacterium (assembly GCA_963748245.1). GTDB lineage: Bacteria > Actinomycetota > Actinomycetes > Propionibacteriales > Kribbellaceae > Kribbella. The sequence goes on from CAVVIA010000003.1 coordinate 212,500, forward strand.
CGGTCCGACCAATTCGTCCGGCACCATCACCGAGACCAGGTCCACCGGCTCCAGCAGGCTCACCTTCGTCGCGGCCGCCGCCTCGCGCAGCGCCAGCCCGCCGGCCATCTGGAACGCCATGTCCGACGAGTCGACGCTGTGCGCCTTCCCGTCGAGCAGCGTGACCCGGATGTTGACCATCGGATAACCGGCCGAGACACCCTTCTCCATCTGGGCCCGGACGCCCTTCTCGACGCTCGGGATGAACTGCCGCGGCACCGACCCGCCGACCACCTTGTCGACGAACTCGAACTCGTTCCCCTCCGGCAGCGGCTCCACCTCGATGTCGCAGACGGCGTACTGACCGTGACCGCCGGACTGCTTCACATGCCGCCCGTGCCCCTTGGCCTTGCCGCCGAACGTCTCCCGCAGCGGGACCCGCAACTCCACGGTGTCGACGGTCACGCCGTACCGGTTCGCCAAGGCATCGAGGACGACGTCCGAGTGCGCTTCGCCCATGCACCACAGCACGATCTGGTGCGTCTCCGGGTTCTGCTCGATCCGCAAGGTCGGATCCTCGGCCGCCAGCCGCTGCAACCCGACACTCAGTTTGTCCTCGTCCGTCTTCGCATGCGCCTGGACGGCGATCGGCAGCAACGGCTCGGGCATCGTCCACGGCTTCAGCAGCAGCGGATCCGTCTTGTCGGACAGCGTGTCGCCGGTCTCGGCCCGGGTCAGCCGGCCGATCGCGCACAGGTCGCCGGCGACCACGCCGGACGCCGGTCGCTGCACCTTGCCGAGCGGGAACGACAGCGTGCCGATCCGCTCGTCCTCGTCGTGGTCGGCATGGGTGCTCGCACCGAAGAACGACGTGAAATGGCCCGACACGTGAACTGTCGTGTCGGGCCTGATGGTGCCGGAGAACACCCGGACCAGGCTCACCCTGCCGACGTAGGGGTCCGACGTCGTCTTCACCACCTCGGCGAGTAGCGCTCCGCTCGGGTCGCACGCCATGCCCTGGCGCGGCACGCCGTGTGGTGTGAACACCTCGGGCAGGGTGTGTTCGGGCGGTGACGGGAAGCCGCTGGTCGCGACCTCGAGCAACTCGTGGGTGCCGACGCCGGTCCCGCTGCAGACCGGGATGACCGGGAAGAACGAGCCGCGGGCGACGGCGCGTTCGAGGTCCTCGATCAGCGCTTTCTGGTCGATCTCCTCGCCGCCGAGGTAACGGTCCATCAGCGATTCGTCCTCGGACTCCTCGATGATGCCTTCGATCAGCGTGCCGCGGAGGATCTCGATCTCGTCCGCGTACGACGCGTCCGGCGCCGAGGTGGACCGTTTGCCTTCTCTGTACTCGTAGTACGACTGGGACAGCAGCCCGATCAGCCCGTCACCAGCGGGCAGGTAGAGCGGCAGCACCTTGTCGCCGAACGCGGCCTGTGCGGCGGCGAGCGCGTTCTGGTAGTTCGCCCGGGCGTGGTCGAGCTTGGTGATCACGACGGCTCGTGGCATCCCGACCTGGTCGCACTCGTGCCACAGTGTCTTGGTCGGCTCGTCGACGCCCTCGCTCGCCGAGATGACGAACAGGGCGCAGTCGGCGGCCCGGAGTCCGGCCCGCAGTTCGCCGACGAAATCGGCGTACCCGGGGGTGTCGATCAGGTTCACCTTGACACCGTCGTGCGGCAAAGAGGCCAGCGAGAGCCCGACCGACCGTTGCTGACGGATCTCGGCGTCGTCGAAGTCGCAGACCGTGGTGCCGTCCAGGACGGTGCCGGGTCTGGTCAGGACGCCGGAGGCCACCAGCAGGGCCTCGACGAGAGTGGTCTTGCCGGCTCCGGACGGGCCGACGAGAACCACGTTGCGAATGGCGGCCGGGCTGTCCACAGCGGGGGCGGCTCCGGTGCCCTGGGAAGTGTTCGTCTTGTCTGCCATGACGTTCCTCCTGGTCCACCCACGATTCCCCCAACGGCCACTCAGCACAAGAGGCATCGGGTCGCGTTTTCTCCTGACATGTCAGAGTGATCCCACCACCGACCCCGGCTGTCGGTACTGTCGCCGCATGCGAAGGGCCCTCGTCACCGCGATCACCGTCCTCCTCACCGCATTGGCCCTGGCCGGTTTCGCGACACCCGCCGCCGCGGCCCCCGGTGACGAGGTGAAGAACTTCCAGATCGACTACACCGTCACCCCGGACGGCGTGCTCCAGGTGAAGGAGACGATCGCCTACAGCTTCGGCAGCACCGGCCGGCACGGCATCTACCGCGACCTGGTCATCCGTGAACCGTGGGTGGACGACGACTCGAAGGACCAGGAGTACCAGGTCTCGAACGTCGCGGTGGACAGCCCGAGCGGGGCGGCCGACGAGTTCACCACCGAGACGACCTCGTCGAACCACGACCGCTACCAGACCCTCCGGATCAAGATCGGCGCCGAGGACGAGACGATTCCCGGCTACGACGCGACGTACGTGATCACGTACGACGTCCGCGGCGCGCTGCGGCACTTCGACGATCACAGCGAGCTGTACTGGGACGCGACCGGCACCAGCTGGGAGGCCGTACTCAACCAGGTCACGGTCAACGTCACCGTGCCGGAGGGCGTCACCCAGGTCGAGTGCTTCACCGGCTCGGCGGGATCGAGGGACACCTGTCCGCAGAAGACGGTCAGCGGTGGGAAAGGTGTCTTCGGCGCTAGCGACCTGCCCCGGGGTGAGCAGCTCACCATCGTCGCCGGGATCAAGGCCGGTGTGGTCAGCAACGACACCCCGATCCTGGTCGACCCGCCGAGCTGGATGGAGCGGGAGGGCGTGACCTGGCCGACGCTGGCCACCTCCGTCGCGGCGACGGTGATCGCGATCGCGGGCGCGGTGCTCTACTGGCGCAACGGCAGCCCGGACCAGCGCTTCGCCGGCCTGCCGCCGGGGACGTTCCCGCCGGACGGGATGGTCGCGCAGCCGGTGAAGGACGAGCTGGCCGAGGACCAGCTCCCGGTCGCGTTCTCGCCGCCTCGCATCCCGGTGGCCGAGGGGGGTCTGCTGATCGATGCCAAGGCCAACACCACCGAGACCGCCGCGACGCTGATCGACCTCGCGGTGCGCGGCGGCGTACGGATCGAGAACACCGGCAACTCGCAGAGCGCCGTACTCGTGAATCCGGCGGCCGCGACGGCGCCGCACGAGCAGATGTTGATGTCGGGGCTGTTCCCGTCGTTGCAGCCGGGGTCGGCGGTCGTGCTGCGGCGCGGTGCGGTCGGTGACAACACGATGCGGCGGGCGCACGACGGGATGATCGCGGCGCTGCGGGATCAGGTGAAGCAGCGCGGGTGGTACCTGCGGATGCCGCGTGCGGGTGGCGGTTCGGTCTTCAAGAACCGCTTCGGCTGCGCCTGTATGGCGATGATCGGGATCTGGGTGTTCGGCGCCGGGTTGATGGGAACCGTCGTCGGTGCGGCGACCGGGGGACTGGGTCGCGCGGTCGTGATCGGGGTACCGGTGGTCGCGGTGATCGTTGCCATCGGCATCTGGATCGCCAAGCGGGCGCGCGGGCAGCGGAACCCGGCCGGCCGGGCGGTGGCCGACCAGTTGGTCGGGTTCCGGAAGTACCTGGCCACGGCGGAGGCCGAGCAGCTGCGGTTCGAGGAGGGCGAGGACATCTTCAGCAAGTACCTGCCCTGGGCGATCGCGTTCGGCCTGGCCGACCGGTGGCAGCGGGTCTGCGCCCAGCTGGTGGCAGCCGGGCGGATCACCCCGGACCCGTACTGGTACTCGGGCCCGTCGTACTACGGCTCCGGCTGGACCGCCGGAGCCATCGGCAGCACCGTCGCGAGCACGTTCGACCCGCCGCCCACGCCGTCCAGCAGCTCCGGCGGCGGCAGTTCCTCCGGCTTCAGCGGCGGCTCGTCCGGCGGCGGAGGCGGCGGCGGTGGCGGCGGCTCCTGGTAACTCTCAGACCTTGCCGCCGGCGATGGCGGGTGCGGTCGGGTCGTTCGCGCCTCCGTCGCCGGCACCTTCGCGGGCGAGGAAGTCCTCGAGGTGGAACAGGTTGTCGCCGGCGCGCTTGGCGACGTTGACGAGGGTGTTCATCGCGGCGACTTCCTCGACCTGCTCCTTGAGGAACCACTGCATGAACTGCTCGCCGATGTAGTCGCTCTCGTCTCGCGCGGTCCGGGCCAGCGTCTCGATCTGCTTGGTGACGGTGATCTCCTGCTGCAGCGCCAGCTCCAGCGGCTCCAGCGCGGACTTGAAGTCGAACTCGACCTCGCCGACGCTCGGGATGCGCGGCCGCACGTCCTTGTCCAGCAGGTACTGCACCATCATCATCGCGTGGTTGCGCTCTTCGAGGGACTGCTTGTAGAAGTGCGACGCCAGCTGCGGAAGATCCTGCTCGTCGAACCAGACAGCCACTGCCACATACTGCTGTGACGCGGTGAATTCGTTACGGATCTGTTCTTGCAGAAGTTTCTCGTACGTGCTCATTTCGCCAATGTAGTAGCCGCACGGTGATTTCTCACCGTTGGCGAGGCTGTCCTAACCCGCTCGATTCGGTCCCAGTTCGACCACCTCGTCGCCCCCGCCGGGCAGGCTGATCCGGACCGTCGTCCCGTCCACCGCGACATCGATGCCTTCGGCAAGCGCCTCGGGCCGGAGCGCGTCCCGGGTCAGCAGGACGGCGCTCACCAGCACGAGCGGATCGCCGTCGTGCGCCGCCGTCAGGTACGGCGTCGCCGAGTGCGGACCGAAGGCGTTCGCGCCCAGTCCGCGGTGCACTCCGGCTTCGTCGTACCCGTGCAGACCGACGACCGCCGACACCAGCCCGTCGTCGTTCCGGGCCGACGCCCACCGGTCCCCGGCAGTTGCCTCAGGCAAGGACGCGCCGGCGACCGCGAAGCCGCCGCTCCGCACGATGGCATCAGCCGGCCCTTCGACCAGCGCACACCGGATCTCCCAGCCGCCGTGCACGACCGAGGTCGTGTCGATCCGCCACGGGCCGTCCGATCCCAGCCACGCCTTGTGCCACGAGGACGCCGTACGCCCGCCGACGGCGATCCGCCGGATCCGCCCGCGCGAGCTCGACTGCCCGTCCGCGCCGACCAGAGCGATCAGGTTGTCGATCCGCGGCGCGTGGTCGGACAGCTCCGGACCCGCATGGTTCGCGTACGCCAGCCGGTTGTAGTGCGGATCGCCTTCTGGCTCCACACCCTCGGGCTCAGCCACCGGGGCATGGTCGGCACCGTGGTTCACCAGCTGCACCACTTGGTCGTGCCGGCTCGCGTGCACGATCCAGCCCGGCGCCGGCATCGCCCGCACCTGGTCTGCCTCGTCCAGCGGCACCGAGCCCTCCGGATCGGTCCACACCGGGTGCTCGGGTGGCAGCACCAGCCCGATGAACCCCTTCGACGCCCAGTACGGCGAGCCAGGACCGGAGTACTGCTGTGTGGTCGGCAGGAACGTGTCGTACCACCCCAGCGTCAGCAGCCCACGCTCATCCGGCACACCGTGCTGCACGAAGTGCCGTGCGATCCCGGAGCACAGCCGCCGCGTCACGCCGGGGGACAGGGGAGTGGCGTCCAGCAGCGCGCCCATCCAGTACGGCGCGGCCGCTGCCATCCGATAGGTCAGTGACCGGCCCTGGTACAGCGGTGCGCCGTCGTTGCCGACCAGATGCACCGCGTCCTCCAGGAACAGCCGGAGCCGCTCGCGGTACAGCTTCAGCCGGTCCTCGTACGCCGCACCGGGTGTGGCAGCCGCCATCCGCGTCCACAACCCCGGGTAGAGGTGCATGGCCCAGCCGATGTAGTTGTCGAAGTTCTGCCCGTCGCCGTCCGAGTACCAGCCGTCGCCGACGTACCAGTCCTCGATCCGGTCCAGCCCGCCGTCGATGTCCTCCTGCGAGTACGGCGCGCCGACCGACGCGAGGAACTGCTCACTCACGACCTGGAACAGCCGCCAGTTGTTGTCGTGCGTGGTCGACCCGTTGAACCCGCCGAGCCACTCCGCCACGTGCTCCTGCGCCCGAGTGTCGAGCCGGTCCCAGATCCACTCGCGCGTCTCGTGCAGGGCGACCGCGATCGCGGCGGCCTCGACCATCTGCTGCGAGCGCGGGGTGAGCCGCAGCCACGCCTCCGGGTGGTCCGGGTTCGCGCCGTTCGCGACACCGCGTGCGTACCGCTCGATCAGCTGCTCACAGCCCTTGCCCTGCACTCCGGCGATCCGGAACGCGGCCAGCATGAACGATCGCGCAAAGCCTTCGAGCGCGTCGGACGCCGTACCGGACCGACTGGGCCGCCCCGGCGGCGCGATCAACGACGCCCCAGGCGAGAAGTACGGCACGAGCGCGTCGAGCAACTGGTCGGCCAAAGCCTCCCAATGCGCCCGGCTCCAGCCAGTCTGACGGGACAGAACCCGATCGGTATCGGGCAGTACGAGGCGGGTCATGCAAGTCTCCCGAGTTCGGCGGGGCTGATGGCGTGCTGCAGGGGTTGGCCGGTGGTGAGGCGTTCGAGTTCGCTGACGGCGAGTTCGCCGAGCCGGGCGATCTCGTTGCCGACGGCACCGGCGACGTGCGGGGTGACGAAGACGTTGGGCAGGTCGAGCAGCGGCGAGTCCGGCGGCAGCGGCTCCGGATCGGTCACGTCGAGGACGGCGTCGATCCGCCCGGACACGCACTCACGCCCGAGCGCGGCCGCGTCGATGATCTTGCCGCGGGCGGTGTTGATCAGCACCGAACCGTCGCGCATCAACCCCAGCAGGCGCGCGTCCACGAGACCAGTGGTCTCCGGAAGCAGCGGCGCGTGCACGCTGAGGATGTCGCTGCGGCCGAAGAGTTCGTCGTTGCCGACCAGTTCGGCGCCGAGCTCGGCCGCCTCGGCCTCGGTGAGGTAGGGGTCGCTGATCAGCACGTGCAGGTCGAAGCTGCGCAGCCGCTCGGCGACCATCCGGCCGATCCGCGACGCACCCAGCAGGCCGACCGTCGTACCGTAGCTGCCCGGCATCCCGTGCGGGTCCGCCTTCGTCCGGTCGATCCGGTACTGAGCCGCGAGCCGGAACGCCCGCTTCCCGGCCAGGACGACGGCCGCGACCGTGAACTCGGCCACCGGCAGCGCGTTCGCGTGCGCCGCGGACGACACCTGGATACCCCGGTCGAACGCCTCCGGCGCGACGATCGCCTTCACCGAGCCTGCCGCGTGCAGGATCGCCTGCAGCTTCGGCGCCGCCTCCAGCACCTCCGGGCTGATCCGCGGGCAACCCCACCCGGTCAGCAGCACGTCGACGTCGGGGAGCGCGGCCAGGATCTCCGGGTCCTCGAGGAACGTCCGGCCCGGACCGACCGGGAGGACGGTCGCGGTCGCCTCCAGCCGGGCCCGGACCCGGGGGACGAGGACGCGAGCCCGGCTGGCGTCGTTCATCGCCAGCATGACGGTCAGGGCGGAGTCTGGTTCGATGCTCACCCCAGCAACCTAGCAAGCGCTTTCCAAGCTGTCTCCCTCAGTGCCGGATTTTGAAAAGAACCTGAAAGATCGCGGCAGCCGGAATGTGGCCCGCGACACGGGCGTTGTCAGGATGAGAGGGCAGGATAGAGGGGCCTACCCCGCCCAGTTGGCCACGAAGAAGGAGACGACGATGCTGCGACCGGACGACCTCTACGAGATCGTCGACGAGTCGGTGGCGACCGGCCCGGCGGCGACGCCGAAGGTGCTGGTGCATTCGCTGGACGGATTCATGGACGCGGGTCAGGCGGGCCGGGTGACGGCCGACCACCTGCTCGAGGTGCTGGACAGCCGGCTGCTCGCGCGCTTCGACGTCGACCTCCTGCACGACTACCGGGCCCGGCGGCCTGAGGTCACGTTCGCCGAGGACCGGTTCATCGACTACACCCCGCCGCAGCTGAACCTGCACCTGCTGAAGGACGACGCGGGCGTCGAGTTCCTGCTGCTCGAAGGCGTCGAGCCGGACAACCACTGGAACCGGTTCGCCACTGCGGTCCGGCAGCTGATCGAGCGCTACAACGTGACGCTCACGATCGGCGTCCACGGCATCCCGATGGGCGTGCCGCACACCCGCCCGCTCGGTTTGACCGCCCACGCGACCCGACCCGAGCTGGTCACCCGCTCGAACATCTGGGACGGCGAGATGCGCCTGCCCGCGAGCGCGGGCACGATGCTGCAGGTGCGGCTGGGCGAGGCCGGCCGGGATGCGATGGGCTTCGCGGTTCACGTCCCGCACTACCTCGCTGAGAACCGCTTCCCGGGTGCCGCGCTGGCTCTGGTGCACGCGATCTCGGCCGCGACCGGCCTGCTTCTTCCCAGCAAGGCCCTGCTCGACGAGGCTGCCGTCACCGGCCGCCTGGTCGACGAGCAGGTCGAGGCCTCGGAGGACGCGTCCGCGGTGGTCAACGCGCTCGAGACGCAGTACGACGCGGCCGCCGGCTCGGTCAGCCGTGGCAGCCTGCTGGCCGGCTCGACCCCGTCCGCGGAAGAGCTGGGCGCCGAGGTCGAGCAGTTCCTAGCCGAACTCAACCGCGACGACGACCAATAACCCCGCGCGGGGTTAGCGGCTTGAACAGTCTCTGGGGGCGTCGGACAGGTTATAACTTGTCCGAGGCCCCCAGATCCTGTTCACAGGTTGTCAGGCTGCGACTCTCGCGGCCGGACCTGTCAGGATGAGGCATGCCTGAGTCGCTGGAGGACCTGGTCGAGTTGCTCGACCTCGAGAAGATCGATGTCGACCTGTTCCGCGGCCGGCAACCGCAGACCGCGATGCAGCGCGTGTTCGGCGGGCAGGTGCTCGGGCAGGCGCTGGCCGCGGCGAGCCGGACGGTCGAGCCGGAGCGGACCGTGCACTCGCTGCACGGGTACTTCCTGCGGGGTGGCGACACGTCCGTGCCGATCATCTACCGGCCGGAGCCGACCCGCGACGGTGGTTCGTTCAGCAGCCGGCGCGTGGTCGCCTCGCAGAACGGCAAGCCGATCTTCTACATGTCGGCCTCATTCCAGCGCCCGGAGCAGGGCCTGGACCACCAGGACCCGATGCCGGACGACCTGGTCTCCCCGGACGACGCGCCGACGCTGGCGTCCGTCCTCGAAGCGCGCTCGGGCCGGAAGGCGGCCGACTGGGACAAGGAGTGGTCGGCGCTCGACGTACGCCTGGCCGGAGTCAGCGGCCGTCAATTCTGGATCAGGGCCGCGGGCAAGCTTCCCGACGATCCCGCCTTGCACGCTTGCGTCCTGGCCTACGCGAGTGACCTGACGTTGCTCGGGGCAAGCTTGCTGCCGCACGGCATCGTCATCGGCGACCGCCGGATCCAGCCTGCCTCCCTCGACCACGCCCTCTGGTTCCACCGCGCCTTCCGCGCCGACGAGTGGCTCCTCTACGACCAGGCATCCCCCTCCGCCTCCGGCGCCCGAGGCTTCGCCACCGGCCGCCTGTTCACCGAAGACGGCCACCTCATCGCCTCTGTAGCCCAAGAAGGCCTCATCCGCCCAGTAGGCCTCGACCTGGAAGCTTGACCTATGCAGGCCCTCCGAGCTCCCGTGTCAGGGCGCTCAGCACCAGTCGTTTGACAGATGCAGACATCCCGGCCCGGCTCCTAGCCTCACCGGTATGGGAAAAGTCATCGTCCACAACCAGATCACCGTCAACGGCGCCTTCGAGGCGCCCTCACCCGAGGAGTGGCTGGAGTTCGACGCCGACAGCGGAGACGCCGGCCTCGAGCAGCTGATCCTGGCTGACGCGCTGCTCCTCGGCCGCAAGACGTACGAGGGGCTGGCGGCCGTCTGGCCGCACCTCGGCGCGGACCCGACGATGGGCCATTACGCCGAGCGGGTCAACGGCATGCCGAAGCACGTCGCCTCGCGGACGCTCACCGGGCCGCTGGAGTGGAACGCCACCCTCATCGAGGGCGAGGTCGTCCAGGCCATCCCCGAACTGAAGGCGAAGCACACAGGCAACCTGATCGTCTCCGGATGCGGGGAGCTGGCGCACACCCTGGCCACGGAAGGGTTGGTCGACGAGTTCTGGTTCTGGGTGAATCCGCATCTGTGGCCGGCCGGGCCGCGGATCCTCGACGGCGTCGGCCCCATCCACCTCCAGTTGGTCGCGGCCACGCCCTATCGATCCGGAGTCATCTGGCTGCGCTACAGGCCGGCCGCGGCCTGAGCGGGACGGACCTTGGACATGAGTATCTTGCAACAGGCATCGGCCGAGCACTTGGAGGTGCAGCGATGGAAACGTCCGCATATTTGAACGCTGTTGTCGAACAGACGAGCACGTTCGCCGAGTGGGTGGACGGCAAGGATGCGTCGGCCCCGGTGCCGACATGTCCGAAGTGGACGCTGGCCGATCTTGTCGACCATGTCGGTGCGACCCAGCGCATGGTGGCGATGCTCGTGGGCGAGCGGATGGACGAGCCGAGCAGCGCGTACGCCCGGTACGTTCCGGCCCCGGCCGATTCGACTCAGTGGCGTGCCTGGCTGACCGACGGCGTGGCCGAGGCGAAGCAGGCGTTCGATTCGGTTGTGGATGACACGCCGGTGTGGGATCCGTCCGGCGGCTCGGCCGGGGTGCCGTTCTGGTCACGTCGGTTGTTCGGTGAGGCTTGTGTGCATCGCGCGGACGCGGCTGTAGCGCTCGGGATCCGGTACGAGCTGGCGCCGGAGCTTGCCGTCGAGGCCGCCGAGGACTGGCTGGACACGCTGACGTCCCGCGGCTACTGGGAGAACAGACCGGGCTTCGCCGATGCGATGCGCGGCGACGGCCAGACCCTGCATTTCCACGCGACCGACGCGCCCGGGGAGTGGCTGGCCCGCCGGGAACCGGACCGGGTCGTCCTGGAACGCACCCACACCAAGGCAGACGTCGCGGTCCGCGGCCCGGCCGCCGACCTCCTGCTCGTACTCAGCAGGCGCCGCCCGCTCGACGCGGCTCCTAGCCTGGAAATCCTGGGGGATCGGGCACTGCTCGACCGCTGGATCGAGCACATGGACTGGGTCACCGACTGACCCACTCTGATACCGTGGAGACATGTTGCAGCGCGCAGTAGTGACGACGACGCCGGAGTATGTCCCGGCGCGCTGACACCTGACTGTCGAAAAGCCCCGGGGCGAGTGCCCCGGGGCTTTTTCGTGCTCTGTGGTCGCTCGCCCCGACCATGGAGGAGAAGAAGACATGTACGACCACCGCAAGATCGGCCGAGAGCTCGGCCTGTTCGACTCGGACCCGCTGATCGGAGCGGGCCTGCCCTACTGGTTGCCTGCCGGCGCCGCGATTCGTCACGCCTTGGAGAGCTACATCGCCGAGGTGGAACGAAGAGCGGGATATCAGCAGGTCTATTCACCGGTCCTCGCCAAGCGTGAGCTCTACGAGATCTCGGGCCACTGGGCGAAGTACAGCGACGACATGTACCCGCCGATGGACATGGGCGGGGAGCAACTCGTACTGCGGCCGAGCATCTGCCCGCACCACGCGCTCATGTACCGGTCCCGCTCACACAGCTACCGCGAACTCCCGCTCCGAATCTCCGAGCTGGGTGGGCAGTACCGCGCCGAGCTGTCCGGCGCGATCGGCGGCCTGAGCCGGGTCCGCGCCATGCAGCTCAACGACGCCCACATCTTCTGCAGCCTCGACCAGGTTGCCGAGGAAGCCGGCAACGCACTCGGCCTGATCAACCGGGCGTACGACGACATGGGTATCAGCGCCTCGCGTTACGTCCTGGCCCTGCCGTCGGAGGACGCCGACTTCGGCAGTGCGAGCAGCAAGTACGTCGGTGACGCCGCAAGCTGGGCGCAGGCCGCCGGACTGCTCCGTGAGGTGCTCGACAACGCCGGGATGGATTACGAGGAATCGCCCGGCGACGCCGCGTTCTACGGGCCGAAGATCGACATCCAGCTGGCGGACTCGGCCGGGCGTGAGTTCAGCCTGTCGACCGTCCAGATCGACTTCCACCAGCCCGAGCGGTTCGGCCTCGAGTACGTCGGTGCCGACGGCAACAAACACCGCCCGGTGATGGTGCACCGCGCGATCGTGGGCAGTATCGAACGGGCCGTCGCCCAGCTGATCGAGGTGCACGGCGGCGCCTTCCCGGCCTGGCTAGCCCCGATCCAGCTCGTCGTACTCCCGATCTCCGACGACGAGGAGAAGCTCGCGGTCGAGGTGGCCCGGCGGGCGTCGGATCGCGGTCTGCGGGTCGAGGTCGCGCATGCCGACGAGGGCAGTCTCGGTGCCCGCATCCGCGAGAACCGGCTGGCGCCGTACCAGGCAATCATCGGCGCACGCGAAGCCGCGGCCGGCCAGTTGGCGATCCGTGAGCGTGACGGGCGGCAGCGCGCGGCGGAGCCGGTGGGTGCGGTGCTGGACCGGATCAAGGCCGACGTGGACGTGTTGGCGGACCGCCACGCCATCCCATATGGGGCTGCCTCGGCGAGCTGAGCGTGCCGGCCGCCGGCGCCGGCGCATTGTGATGGCCTGGCGGTTCAGTGTGCCTGGAGCTGCCCGATCAGGTGGGTGAGCTCGTGGCGCTCGTCGTACACGGCGAAGTCGGTGGTCTTGCCGGACGTCTTGTAGCCGAACTGCACCCGGGACGGGAGCAGCAGGGGCTTGCGGAAGTCGACGCGGACCGTGAAGTCCTCGGGGAGCTTCGCGGTCCGCTGGAGCGACGCGAGGCAGGCCGCCTTGGCCCACATGCCGTGCGCGATCTGGCGGGGGAACCCGAACGCCTGGGCGGTGAGTTTGAACAGGTGGATCGGGTTCCGGTCGCCGGACGCGGACGCGTACCGGCGGCCGAGGTTGCCGCGCAGGTCCCACCAGGCGGCCGGATCGAGTTCGGGGTCCGGCAGCAGGTCGACGTGTGCGGACTCGTTGCCGGTGGAGCGGCTGAGCAGCGTGGTCAGGTCGGTCCACACCACCTCGCCGTCGACCTTGACCTCGCTGATGATGTCGAAGACCGTGCCCTTCGGGTGCGGGCGTTCCGCCGTACTGTGCACCCGGATGGCCGGCTCGGCATGGATCGGGATCGGCTGCAGCTGGGTGATCGTGTTCGACAGATGCACGATCCCCATCGGCTTGTAAGGGAACGAGGGGTCGGACATCAGGTCCAGGTGCAGCGGGAACGCGAGGACGTGCGGATACGTCACCGGTAGCGCCGGTCCGGCGGCGAAGCCGGTGACGTCCCGGTACGCCGTCAAGTGGTCCTGGTCGATCGCGGACGTGGGCAGCTCGAGCGTCAGGCCGTCCGCGTTCGGCTCGTAGTCCGCGCGACGCAGCGTGGCCTTCACGGTCCGGGCGTAGAGCGCGCCGAAGCCGGGGGAGTCGTCGTACCTTCTGGTCGGCATGTCACGCACCCAGCATGCTCTGGCCGCAGACGCGGACCACGTTGCCGGTCACACCGGCCGAGGCCGGGTCGGCGAACCAGGCGATCGTCTCGGCCACGTCGATCGGCTGCCCGCCCTGCTGCAGCGAGTTGATCCGGCGGCCGACCTCGCGGATGGTGAACGGGACCTTCGCGGTCATCTCGGTCTCGATGAAGCCCGGCGCGACCGCGTTGATCCGGATCTGCCGCTCGGCCAGCTTCGGCGCCAGCGCCTGGACCAGACCGATCACGCCGGCCTTCGAGGTGGCGTAGTTCGTCTGGCCGTTGTTCCCCGCGATCCCGGCGATGCTCGCGACCCCGATGACCGAGGCGCCGTCCCGGAGAGCGCCCGACTCGACCAGATGGCTGGTGATCCGCTCGGGCGCGCGCAGGTTCACATCGAGTACGGCGTCCCACGCGTCGGTGCGCATGTTCGCGAGCCGCTTGTCCCGGGTGATGCCGGCGTTGTGGACGACGATGTCGAGGCCGCCGTACTGCTCCTGCGCGTGCGCGGCGATCCGCTGCGCGGCGTCGACTGCGGTGACGTCGAGCAGCAGTTCGCTGCCGCCGATCCCGGACATCACCTTGCGGAGAGCGTCCGCGTTCTGCGGTACGTCGACGCCGATCACGGTCGCGCCGTCACGGGCCAGCGTGTCGGCGATCGCGGCGCCGATACCGCGGGCCGCGCCGGTGACCAGGGCGACCTTGCCGGCGAGCGGGCGATCGGGGGTGTGGCCGACCAGAGGGCCGGTCCCGATCCGGGCGACCTGGCCGTCGACGTACGCCGACTTGGGCGACAGGAAGAAGCGGAGTGTCGAATCCAGTTGCTCGTGCGCGTCCGGAGCGACGTACACCAGATTCACCGTCGCGCCGCGCTTCACCTCCTTGCCGAGCGAGCGGGTGAAGCCCTCGAGTGCGCGCTGGGCGATCTGCTGCTCGGGCGACTGCGCCAGCTCCGGCGTCCGGCCGACCACGATCACCCGGCCGGCCGGGGCCAGCTGGCGGATGACGGGGGAGAAGAAGCGCTGCAGGCTGGTCAGCTCCGCGGTCGAGGTCGCGCCGGTGGCGTCGAACACGAGCGCCTTCGGCCGGATCTCGCTGGACGCGATGCCTTCGGTCGCCGTACTGAAGGAGGCGCCGATGTCCCGGAGCAGGGCCTGGATCGCCTTCCCGGTGTCGCTCTCCGAGATCGCGCCGAACACCACCGGCCCGTCGATCACCGGCGAGCCGTCGGTCCAGCGCGGCAGGGGAGTCGGGTCGGGCAGACCCAGGTTCTTCACCAGGGTCTGGCCGAGCGGCGTCCGGGTGAAGGTCTGGTAGCGGTCCGTCATCTCAGCTCCTACTTCTCGAGGATGGCGACGACACCCTGGCCGCCCGCGGCGCAGATCGAGATCAGGCCCCGGCCGCCGCCGTTCTCGTCCAGTTGCTTGGCCAGCGCGGCGACGATCCGCCCGCCGGTCGCCGCGAACGGGTGGCCGGCGGCCAGCGAGCTGCCGTTCACGTTCAGCTTGTCGCGGTCGACCTCGCCCAGCGGCGCGTCCAGGCCGAGCCGTTCCTTGCAGAAGATCGGATCCTCCCACGCCTTCAGGGTGGACAGCACCTGGGATGCGAACGCCTCGTGGATCTCGTAGTAGTCGAAGTCCTGGAGGCTCAGGCCGGCCCGGTGGAGCATCCTTGGCACGGCGTAAGCGGGAGCCATCAGGAGACCCTCCGCGCCCTTCACGTAGTCGACCGCGGCAGTCTGTGAGTGGGTCAGGTACGCGAGCGGGCGCAGACCGTGCTCTTCGGCCCACTCGTCCGTGGCCAGCAGTACGGCGGACGCACCGTCGGTGAGCGGGGTCGAGTTCCCGGCCGTCATGGTCGCGGTCTCACCCTTACCGTAGACCGTCTTGAGCTTGGCCAGCTTCTCCAGGGTGGTGTCGGGCCTGAGGTTCTGGTCCTTTTCGAGGCCCAGGTACGGCGTGATCAGGTCGTCCTGGAAGCCGCGGTCGTAGCTCTTCGCGAGGTTGATGTGGGAGCGGTACGCCAACTCGTCCTGCGCCTCCCGGGTGATACCCCACTCCAGCGCCGTCAGGGCCGCGTGGTCGCCCATCGACTTGCGGGTCCGCGGCTCGGCGTTCCGCGGGATCTCCGGTACGACGTCCTTCGGGCGGACCCGCGCCAGGACCTTGAGGCGATCCTGGAACGTCTTGGCCCGGTTGAGGTCGAGCAGGATGTTGCGCAGCCTGTCGTTGACCGCGATCGGGGCGTCGGAGGCGGTGTCGACACCACCCGCGATGCCCGCGTCGATCTGGCCGAGGGCGATCTTGTTGGCGACCAGGATCGCCGCCTCCAGCCCGGTTCCACAGGCCTGCTGGATGTCGTACGCCGGGGTCGTGGGCGCGAGCTTGGAGCCGAGGACGACCTCGCGGACCATGTTCCAGTCGCGGGCGTGCTTCAGCACCGCGCCGGCGACCACCTCGCCGAGCTCCTGGCCGCCCAGGCCGGACCGGTCGACCAGGCCGTTGAGGGCTGCGGTGAGCATGTCGGAGTTGGACGCGTGCCGGTACGTCTTGTCCTGCCGGGCGAACGGGATCCTGTTGCCGGCGACAACGGCCACCTTGCGGGTCTCGGTCACGATTTCTCTCCTGCTCTGGTCGAGCTTCGCTGGTTCGGTGACTTCGCCGCGGCGGCACGGCTGACGCCTTTGCTGTTGTTGTTGAGCGCCTTGCGGCCTATTGCGGTTGCGAGGGTGGCGGTGATCGCGGTCGCCCGGACGGTGGCGATATCGGCATGATGCACGACCGGATGCCCCGGCTGCCCGCTCGACACGATCAACCCGACCCTTGCCATGTGCAACGACCCGAGCGTCTGGGTGTAGAGGTGGTTGGCCAGGTAGTCCGTGTCGACCTCGTCGAACACTCCCGACCGCTGACCAGCCTTCAGGATCCCGGCGATCCGCTCCAGCGCCGACGCCATCGCCGTACCCAGCTTCGTCATCACCGGCTCGGTGATCTCGCCGAACAGTTCCTCGCCGGTCCTTCTCAGCAGACTCATCGCGCAGTCGGCGAAGGCCGGGTACTCGAGACAGAAGTCGACGAAGACCTCGCTGAGTGACTTCAGTCTGTTCAGCGGCGTCCGGCGCGGGCTGTCCGTCTGGGACAGGCGTTCGTCCAGCTCGCCCAGGTAGTCGACCAGGGTGAGCGCGAACAGCTCCTCCTTGCCGGCGAAGTGGCGATAGATCAGCGCCTTGTTGATCCCGACCCGTTTGGCGATATCGTCGATCTGGGCGTCGATCGTGCCGCGTTCGTCGAACAGCTCACGGGTGGCCCGGATGATGTCCCGCTCCCGGTCGCGTCGACGCTCCGCCGTGGTCCGGCGGCGTCCGATCGCGAGCAGCGCGGAGCTCATGGATCGATCTTAGCCACAGTGGTACCCCCTGGTGCAAACGACGGTTACACTCGTGGGTAACATCTGGCTGCTCGCCGGACCCTGGTTCGCCTTGATCCGCCTCGTTTCGCCCTTGTGAGGATGTTGATGACTGATCCGAAGTCTGCCGTCTCCGCCGACGTGATGGCGCTTGCCGGTGAACTCGGCGCCGAGCGCGCCAAGCCGGGCTGGAGCCACTTCTCGCTCGCACTCAACACCGAGCAGCAGGAGATCCGGGACTGGGCCCAGACCTTCGCCGCCGACGTGATCCGCCCGGCCGCCGCCGAGTGGGACGAGCGCGAGGAGACGCCCTGGCCGGTGATCCAGGAGGCCGCCAAGATCGGGCTGTACGGCCTGGACGCCAACGTCAACCTCTTCATCGACCCGTCCGGCCTGCTGATGCCGCTGGTCCACGAGGAACTCTTCTGGGGTGACGCCGGCATCGCGATGTCCCTGAAGGGCACCGGCCTCGCGTCGTCCGCGATCTTCTCCAACGGCACCCCCGAACAGTGGAGCCAGTGGATGGGGCGGTGCTACGGCACGCCGGACGACGTCAAGGTCGCTGCCTTCTGCTCGTCGGAGCCTGGTGCGGGTTCGGACGTGTCCGCGATCCGTACGCGGGCGACGTACGACGAGGTCACCGACGAGTGGGTGATCAACGGGCAGAAGGCCTGGGCGACGAACGGCGGCATCGCCGACATCCACGTGGTGGTCGCGACCGTGGATCCGTCGCTCGGGACCAAGGGGCAGGCGGCGTTCGTCGTACCCAAGTCCGAGGTGCGCGGTCTGGAGCAGGGGACCAAGTTGCGGAAGCACGGTCTGCGCGCGTCGCACACCGCGGACGTCTTCTTCGACAACGTCCGGATCCCCGCGGAGAACGTGCTCGGCGGCAAGGAGAAACTCGACGCCCGCCTGGCCACGGCCCGCTCGGGCGAGAGCCGGAACCGGAACGCCTCGATGGCCACCTTCGAGATCACCCGCCACATCGTCGGCGCCCAGGCGATCGGCATCGCGCGCGCGGCGTACGAGGTCGCCCTCGACTACGCCAAGACCCGCGAACAGTTCGGCCGACCCATCATCGACAACCAGGGCATCGCCTTCAAACTCGCCGACATGGCTCTGGAGATCGACGCCGCCCGCCTGCTGGTGTGGCGCGCCGCCAACATGTCCGCGGCCCTCATGCGCGGCGAAACCCCCGACTACCGCCACGGCGAAGGCTCCATGGCCAAACTCAAGGCCGGCGAAGTAGCCGTCAAGGTCACCGAAGAAGCCATCCAAATCCTCGGCGGCAACGGCTACACCCGCGAATACCCAGTAGAACGAATGCACCGAGACGCCAAGATCTACACGATTTTCGAAGGTACGTCGGAGATCCAGCGCCTCGTCATCGCGAGAGCCATCTCCGGCATGCGCATCAGGTAGGGGTCTGACCCACGCGTGCTACGCACGCTCCCGCCCACCCCGGTCGGCGTCCTTCGCCGTCGAACTGTGGAGACGCCGACCGGGGAGGCTTGTTCACTACGAGGTCCGGCACGAGCCTCCGCCGCACTGTCGCAGGCTCAACGGTTGAGGTGGGAGGCATGCCGTGCGCGGGTGCAGGGACCAGCACGCACGGCCCGCCAATTCAGGAGTGCCGGTCGGTCACGAGTACGACGAGTTGCAGCACGGACCGGAGTTCGTCCCGAACGCGAATCGGATTGCCGAGTACGGCGAAGTGCGTGAGGTTCGGCACGACAACAGCGGCGGCTCGGTCGGAAACCACCGCATCGACGAGCTCTCCGAATGCCGCCGGAACGCTCTCGACCTTCTCCTCGAAGATCTTGCCGAGCTGGTAGCCGTTCTGTGCGGAGTACGCCGAGAAACGCGCGCGTATGTCGGCCTTCTCCCGAGCACTCATGAAGAGGTGTTCTCGGTAGTAGCCGTGCACGAGTTGACGCTCATCTGTCCCGTTCCCCGCCGTCATGTAACGAGTTTCGACCGTGCCGTCACTCTCCGGAGGGGCCATACTGGTGGCCAATGGGCGGGATCGATGACTGAGTCGAAAGGCATGGGCCAGCCGCGATGGAAACTGGCGTCGGACGGCTGATCGCTCAGCTACGGGCTGAGCGTGAGCTGTGTCAGGCCGACCTTGCCCAGCTGCTGGCCAAGTCTTCCGGCAACCCAGCGGTTACGCGACACGAAGTGAGTCGATGGGAGCAGGGTCGCCGCCGGCCGCGGCGGTACTGGCTCGAATGGCTCGCGGTCGTCTTCGGCATGAGCATGTTCGACCTTGAGGACCTGGCTCGACTGGCCACCCCGACGATCGACACCGAGGAAGCCGAAGCGATCGATCTGCGGCAGCGCGTTGCCGCCAGCGACGTCGGTACTCAGACGCTGGAGCGACTGGAAGCAGCCGTTGACGAGCTCGCAATTGCCTATCCAGCCACACCGCCGGATCTTCTGTTGCTGCGGGTTCGGCGTCACCTCGCGTATGTCGGTCAGCTGCTTCACGCCCGCAAGACACTCGCAGAACACCGCCGCCTGGTCGTCGTAGGAAGTTGGCTTTCCCTCCTGGCCGCGACGTGCTCTATCGACCTCGCGAACCGTCCGGCAGCTGCGGCAAGACTGCGTACGGCGACCCAACTGGCTGAGCACGGTGAGCACGCCGAGTTGTCTGCGTGGTGCCTCGAAACCGAGGCTTGGCAGGCAGTCACCGACGGCGATTACCTACGCGCCTTGAAGCTCAGCCAAGGCGCCCAAGCGATCGCTCCGCACGACAGTTCGGCATACATCCAAGCCACCGCACAAGAGGGTCGCGCACACGCCAGGCTCGGCCACACTCGTGAGACTCTGAACGTTCTCAGCCGCGTTGAGCAGCTCTCGCGCCTCTGAAAGTGCCCGAGAGGCCCGAGCATCACTACCGCTATGACCCCGAGAAGTCGAACGCGTACGTAGCCACAACACTGTCCTGGCTGGGCGACCCCGGCGCCGAATCGATCGCACGCCAGGTCCTCACCCAGCTAGAGAACCTGGCATCCGGAAGTGCACGACCGCGCCGCGCAGCCACCGCCCGCCTCGATCTTTCACTGGCCCTCATCGCCAGCAGCAAGCCCGACGAAGCCAGCGGCGTAACCATGGAAGCCCTCAACTCCGGCCGCCTCGTCCCCTCCAACTTCTGGCGCGCCAAAGAAGTCATCAAAGCCGTCGACGCCTGCGGCCTCCCCGAAGCGACAGAACTCCGCGACGCCTACGAGTCCCTCAAGTCCTGACCACATGAATGCCGAGTATCTGTCGACACGCCTGCCACGCGCGATCGACGACCCCGCGCCGGCGTCCACGTGCACGAAGCAACTCTCAAGGTCGATCCTTCGATCAGTAGCCCTCCGCGGAGCCCGGTTCGGGGCGTCCGCCCTCGCCCGCCGGGGGAGTCTTCGGGTGCCGAGGGCGCACCGCGAACTGCTCGGGAAAGGTCCAGTCGAAGCGTACGGCGGCCAGGCGCACGATCGCGGTTACCACCAGGCAGACGATTCCCGCGATCGGGATGGGTGTGCCGAGTTCGGCGAGTAGGACTAGAACTCCGGTGCCGGCGCCCGCGGCGACGGCGTACAGGGTGCCCACGTGCAGGAAGGAGAACGGCAGGCTCAGCATGACGTCGCGCAGCATCCCGCCGCCGATGGCTGCGATGACACCGACCACCAACGCCCCGGCCACGCCTACGCCGAGGGACAGCGCCTTCGAGGCCCCGATTGCTCCGAACAGTCCCATCACGACGGCGTCGAGCACGGTGATTAGCCAGTCCACTCGCGCCAACACGGGTTGCAGCACCATGCCGAGGATCGCCGAGGCACCGGCCACGCTCAGGTACCAGTTGCTCCAAACTACGACCGGCGGCTCGTTGAGCAGGATGTCGCGAAGCAGGCTCCCCCCGAGCGAGACGGCGAGTCCGATCATGATGACGCCGAGTACGTCGATGCGCCGAGACCTGGCGCCTGCAGCGAAGAGCGCCCCCTGAAGACCGCCGAGTCCGGCGGCCAGGAGTTCGATCCACAGCGTCACCTGGAACGGGGTGATCGACATGTGATCCCTCCGGAGAGACGGGGCCGGCGCGCGCGATTGGCGCGGGCCGGCCCCGGGGTCGACAGCGGATCAGCGGCTCACCGGCCGGCGCGCGCAGCGCCTTTCGCGGCGTCGTCGATGACGTCGGAGACGACGCCCGCCTGCGTGATGAAGAGGGCGTGGCTGGCGGACACGTTGGTGATCTTCGCGCCGCTTCGTGTCGCCATGTGCTGCAGCATGGCCTGGTCGAACGACTTGTCCTCCGTGGCGATGACCGCCCAGGTGGGCTTGTCGCGCCAGGCGGCGTTCTTCAGCGGCGTGTCGAAGACCGACATGTTGATCGGGATCTGTGTGTCACGCAGGAAGGCGGCGTCCGCGTCGCTCGTGTCGTGGGCGAACCCGGCCTTGAACTTGTCGTGGTTGAGGAACCCGAATCCGTCGTCGACGACATCGATGACGAAGTCCGGCGTCGCCGCGAATCCCTCGTACTGCTTGCTCGTGTTCTCGCCGGCGTCGGGTGCCAGAGCGGAGACGTAGACCAGGCCGGCCACGTTCGGGTGGACACCGGCCTCGGTGATGACCGTGCCGCCCCAGGAGTGGCCAACGAGGATCGTGGGGCCGTCCTGCCGGTTCAGAACCCGTGTGGTCGCTGCGACGTCGTCCTCCAGTGAGGTGAGCGGGTTCTGCACGATCGTCACCTTGTAGCCGCGCGCGGTCAGGTTGTCGTACACGCCACGCCATCCCGAGCCGTCAGCGAACGCGCCGTGCACCAGCACGACGTTCTTGATCTCCTGGTCGGTGCTCATGATCTGGTCCCTCCTGCCCGCACCGGGAGGTCCCGAGCGGATCCGGCGAAGAGTCCGGCGGTCGCCGTCTCTGATATCCAATATATTGCACCCGGAACGCAGCTTCAAGACCCTACTCAGGGCACTGGATGTCAGAATGTGGTGCAATATGTTGCATGCCGATTCCCTCGGGCACTCCTGCCGTAGACCGCACCCTCCTGCGCGACGACGTCTACCGACGCCTCCGCGACGCCATCGTCGATGGAACGTTCAGGCCGGGGGAGCAGCTCAGGGACGGCGAGCTCGCTGGATGGCTGGGGGTCAGCCGGACCCCGGTGCGCGAAGCGCTGCTGCGCTTGGGGGCGAGTGGGTTGGTGGTGGCACTGCCCGGACGATCGACGACAGTCAGCGCCATCGACGCTCAGGTGGTGCGCGACGCGAAAGATGTCGTTGCCGCGATGCATGAGTTGGCCGTGCGACAGGTGGCGGGCCGGCTCAGCCCACAGGACGTGGGCCGGATGCGGGACGCGAACCGCCGGTTCGCTGGGGCTGTGGCACTAGGCGATGTCGGCGCCGCCCTGGAGGCAGACGAGGAACTGCATAGGATTCCGGTCGCCGCGCTCGGCAATCAGGCCCTCGAAGCGGTGCTCGAGCGCTTCGACCCCCTGATCCGCCGCGCGGAGCGGATGCGCTTCGGTGCGGACGGCCGAACGTCCGTCGATCGGCACGAGCAATTGATCAATCTCATCGAGGCGGGAGACGCGAAAGGCGCCGCGTCTGTGGCGTTCGACATCTGGCACAGCCTCCCGGCCGACGACGACGCCGAAGCCGAAGGCTGACCAGCCAATTCGGGGAGTTGCGGCCGTGACGGCTGCCTGCGTTGGATGGCGAGGACAGCACGTGGTTCAGCGATCGCGGCGCGGTTCCCGCGTCGTGGGACGATGCGTTCATGGCTGATGAACTCGGGGGCTCGCGGCCGCCCGCGATGCTTGGGAACCTGACGTTCCTGCTGGCGATGGCGGGCGGGTCGGCTCTGGTGAGGGTCGAGGAGGTGCTGTCCGCGTTCGGCATCGGGATGCGGGGACTGGGCATCCTGGCGCATCTCGCGGCCGAACCTGATCTGTCGTACTCCGCGTTGGCGCGCCGTTCGAATGTCACGGTCCAAACCATGACGGCTTCGATCAAGGCATTGCAGACGAGCGGCCACATCGCGCCGCGCAATCCCACCCGGGCCGGTCGGGCGGCGCGGCTGCTGCTGACGCCGCAGGGACAGCAGACGCTGGCGGCCGTGGACCAGTCGATCGTTGCCCTGTCTGACAGTTGGCTCCCGCTGGATGCGGACGAGCGCCAGACGCTCGCATCCCTGCTGGGGAAGGTCGTGCGAGCCACCGTCGAACGCACCCCCTGAGCTGTCCCGCACCAACCTACAGGTACCCTGTAGGTTGGTTCCATGCTCTCCGACTCGAGACCTCCTGCGAATCGCTTCCGGCCGACGCGTCGTGCCGTTCTGACGCACGGCGCTGCGGCGGCCACCGCGGCCGCCGTCGGTGCGGGCGTGGGTACACAACTCCGTTCCACCGACGCCGCCGCAGCGACGAGCCGGGTGGTGCCGTTCCACGGCGACCATCAGGCAGGCATCGTCACCGAGCAGCAGTCGAACGTCGTACTGGCGGCCTTCGACGTCACCGCCGACCGGCCCGGTTTGCGCCGGCTCCTCGACGACTGGACAGCGCTCGGTGTCGCGCTGAGTCAGGGCAGTCCAGCCCCCGCACGCGAGCAACGGCCGACCGACCTGGCGGCTGACTCGGGGATCGCCGCCGGGCTTGGTCCGGCGCGGTTCACGATGACCGTCGGCTTCGGCCCGGGCCTTTTCGATCGCCGATTCGGTCTGACCGCGCATCGACCGGCGAAGCTCGACCCGTTGCCTTCGTTTCCGGGCGACGCGCTCGATCCGTTGCGCAGCGGTGGCGATCTGATCGTGCAGCTCTGTGCGGACGACCCCCAGGTGCTGAGTCATGCCTTTCTGCAAGTGCGGGCGACCACCGTGGGCTTGGCGAGACTTCGCTGGTCGGATGCGGGTTTCATCAGCGGGCCCGCCGGCGGGCGAGCTCCTCGTAATCTGCTGGGACTGCATGACGGTACGGCGAACCCAGCGCCTGGTCCTGGCCGGGATCGCTTGGTCTGGGTCGACAACACAGCGGAACCCGCCTGGATGCACGGGGGCACCTATCTGGTGTTCCGACGCATCCGGTTGCGGCTGCCGGAGTGGTCGTTGACCCCGGTCGCCAAGCAGGACCAGGCGGTCGGACGCCGCGCCGACGGATCGCCTCTCTCGGCGGCGCCTGGAGCGGACCCGTCCACGCCGCTCGACCTCGACGCGCGGGATGCTGTGGGCGGCCCGGCGATCCCGGCCCGGGCTCACGTGCGACAGATGCATCGTTTCGAGATGTACCGACGCTCGTACAACTACGACCGAGGCTTTGATCCCGATACGGCGTCAGGTCACGGGACGGAGGCGCAAGCGTCCGCCGGTCACAGTCACGGTCACGGTCACGGACACGGGCACGCCGGGCACGATGGCTATGACGCCGGTCTGTTGTTCCTGACCTTCAACCAGGATCCGGCCCGGCAGTTCGTCGAGGCGCAGCACGTTCTGGCCACCGTGGACGATTTGAACCGCTTCCTGCAGCCCACGGGGAGCGGGATTTTCGCGATCCCTGCGGGAGTGCGCGCCGGTCGGTCGTTGGCACACGGGTTGATCTGACGTGCGGCAGGGGAGAGCGGGTCGATCGCCAGGATCTCAAGGCATAGATTGCCTGTCTACATGTAGCTGATCTAGACTTGCGATCTGGCCGTTGTGCGAGGTGCCCGGAAGGGGGAATCATGCTGAGGGCGAAACGTGCTGCCGCCGTCGTTGGGGGCGGGGTCGGTGGCTTGGCCGCCGCCATCGGACTACGTCAGGCCGGCTGGGACGTGGTCGTCTTCGAACGCGCCGGCGGACTGCCTCGTACGGGCACCGGACTGGGGATCTGGCCGAGTGCGCTGCGGGCTCTTGACGCGCTCAGCGTGGGAGCACAAGCGCGGGACGTGGGCAGACTGCAAGGCAACGGTGTCTTCAGACGTCCTGACGGTACGGCGTTCGCAACGCTCGACGTCGCGCGGATACAGCAACGCCACGGAGAACCCGTCTACCTGTTGTCACGTCCCGCGCTGCTCGGCGTGCTCGCCGACGCCCTTCCGGAGGGCGTCGTTCGATTCGACTCGCCTGTCAGAGATGTCGAGGAACTGCGTCGTCAGTACGACGTCCTGATCGGGGCGGACGGTATTCGCAGCGTGGTCCGGACAGAGGTGTTCGGCGATGTCTCCCGACTGCGGTTCGCCGGTGCAACGGTGTGGCGCGGTGTGGCCGATGTCGACTGCACCGAGGGCGGCGAGACGTGGGGAGCAGGGGTCAAGTTCGGATTGACACCGCACGAGCCGGGCCGGACCAACTGGTACGCCGTACTGACCGCGCCCGAGGGCTATCGACCGCCGGGTCATGACATCACCGAACTCCGCAGGATCTTCGGGGACTGGCACGACCCCATCCCGTCGATCCTTGGCCAGTACGACGCCTCGGAGGTGCTGCGTCACGACCTGCAGTACTTGGACCCGCCGCTGCGCAGGTACGTGCGCGGTACTGTCGCACTGCTGGGAGATGCCGCCCACGCCATGACTCCCGATCTCGGGCAGGGGGCCTGCCAGGCTCTGATCGACGGCGTGACCTTGGCTGAGTGCCTCGGCGAGGCGGCGACGGTCGCCGAGGGACTGGACGAGTACGACCGTCGGCGACGCCGGGCGACGCAACGCATCGCCCGGATGGCCTTGTGGGCCGGCAAGTTGAGCCAGGTACGCCGGTTCACACCAGCGCGGGATCGCATTCTCAGGCTCGCGCTCGCGCTCGGAACTCCCGCCTGACATGTCGACAGTCGACGTAGCAGGTCTGTCCGATGTGGACCATGGCCGCCGGCGGAGCGGCGGAGCGTACCCACGCGCAGTCGACGCGGCGCTGTGCCTGACCGTGACCGGAACGGTCTCGCTCGTCGTCGCCGCCCAAGCCAGTTCCCGGCCGGTCGACCCGATGGCCTACGTGTGGGCTCTTGGCCTCGGCGCGTTGATGATGCTGCGCCGGCAGGCACCCACCCTCGTGCTGGCCATGACCGCGGTCGGGTTCTTCACGTACTACGCAGCGGGCTTCCCGGCGATCGGGGTCGCCGTGCCGATCGCCGCCGCCCTGTACTCCGCCGCCGAAGCGCGGCACGCCGGAGCCGCCGTCGTGACCGGAGCTGTCGCTCTGCTCGCCTCGACCGGCTACCGACTCGCGGCCGGGCAGCCGGTGGCCTTCGTGCTCGGCTACGAACTGGTGTCGCACGCGACGTTGATCGCAGCCGTGATCGCCCTGGGGTACAGCGTCCGGACCCGCCGCGAGATCGCCGAACGCGGCCGCGTGCTGGCGCACCTGACTGCGCGCGAACGCGAGCTCGAGACCGAGGCGCGAGGCCGCGAAGAACGGTTGAAACTCGCTCGCGACCTGCACGACTCCCTCGGCCATGCGCTGTCGGTCGCCGTACTGTTCACTGGAGTCGCCAAGGAGAGGTACGGCGACGCGCGTGGCGCCGGTGAAGCCGATCCTGGCGGTGACGGCACGGATGACCCACTCGACAGGGTGCGAGCCGCCCTGATCGAGGCGCTGGCTGACCTGCGGTCCACCGTGACCCTGCTCAGGTCGTCGAACGCCGGGAGGCCGGCGGGTCTCACCCTCGACGACATCCCTTCCATGCTTCACGATCCCGCGCTCGCCGGCGTCGCGATCGATCTGCGCATGGACACCGATGTCCGGGCCGGTCCGGAGATCCAGCACACCGTGTTCCGCCTGGTGCAGGAGGCGGTGACGAACTCGTTGAAGCACTCGGATGCCTCTCACATCCGAGTGGACATCGGCTCTGATGGCGACGGGAACATCGAGGTCTCCGTCACCGACAACGGCGGCGCGTCGCATCGATCGACGTCGCTTCCACAGTTCGGCAACGGGCTGACGGGAATGCAGGAACGGATCCGCGCGCTGGCGGGAGTCTTGGAAGTCCACGCAGGCGAGGGTTGGCGGGTCAGCGCCAGCATCCCGGTCGGAGGTTCGAGATGATCCGCGTACTTCTCGTTGACGACCAGGCGCTGGTGAGAGCCGGTCTCCGAGCCCTCATCGACGCGTGCGCCACGCTTGAAGTGGTCGGCGAGGCGGGCAACGGCCGGCAGGCACTCAGCCTGGGTCGTGAACTGCGGCCCGATGTGTACCTCATGGACCTGAAAATGCCGGTGATGTCAGGAGTCGAGGCCATGCTCGCCATCCGTGCGGACCCTGTGCTCGAGAACATTCCGGTTCTGGTGCTGACGACCTTCGACGACCAGGACGAGGTCCTCGAGGTGGTTCGGGCCGGCGCGACCGGCTACCTGCTCAAGGACATCGAACCAGGCGAGCTGCGGCGCGCGATCCACACTGCTGCTCGGGGCGACGCGGTCTTGGCGCCTGCTGTTGCCCGGCAACTGATGCATCAGGTGGCGCAGTCGGCCGGACCGCGCGAACGCGACCCCAGGATCGACGCGTTGACCGTGCGGGAGCTCGAGGTCCTCACCGAAATCGGCACCGGTTCGTCGAACGAGGAGATCGGCCGCGCACTCTTCATCAGCCCGCAGACCGCCCGGACCTATGTCGGGCGGCTGTTGACCAAACTGCAAGCGCGCGACCGCGCCCAGCTGATCGTCCTGGCGCACCGCTGGGGGCTTGTCGGTCGTTGACCGGCCGACTCGGGCCGAGCGGAGCGCCGCGCTCATCGACGGGCGGCGCGTCCGCGCAGGAACTGGATGAGAACGGCGACCAGTCCGCACACCAGCCCGGTACCTGCGCCGGTGAAGAGGCTGCTGACGCTCATTGCGGCGCGCAGCACGACTTCCTCGGTGCCCGGGGACAGCGTGCCGTCGAGATTGCCACCGAGACTGGGCGTCCCGGTCGCGAACACCTTGTCCCAGAACAGGTTGTGCCCGAGCGCCAGGATGACGCCGTAGAACATGCCGATGACCAGCAGCGTCAGCAGGGGCGACCGGGCGGGCGACCGCAACGTCGCCGCGATCCAGATGGCCGCCGGCGCGAACACCAGCGCAGCGGCGACCGCGGAGTTTGGGATCAGGCTGAGGTCGTGCAGCGCGACACGGGGCGCGGCGAGCAGCGACAGCGCGGCGAGCTGCCACAACGGGCGCCCCAGCGTGCTTGTGGCCTTCGGATTGGATGCAACGTTCACCATGACGTCGACCGTAGAAGCGGCGCGGCCGGCAGACATCCCGCCAGAAGCGACATCCTGGTCGCTGGAATGCGACACCTTCCTCCGCGGTTGCGCACGCTCACGTCCGTGAGAACACCCACTCCAGGCCGGCGAGCGACTTGTCGACGTAGGGGGCACGACCGGTCTCGAGGCCGAAGCGCAGGTCCTCCAGTAGCGAGCAGCACGCGTAGAAGCCTGCGCGGTCACGAAGATCGTCACCCCCGGGGTACTGACCGAGCGCCGCGTCCAAGGATGCGGGACCCAGGTCGCGAAGGACGAGACCGAAGTCCCGAGCCGGGTCGCAGACAGCGGCGTCGGACCAGTCGATGATGCCGGCGACCTTCTCGGTGCCTGGAGCAACGAGAACGTGCTCGATGCCGAGGTCGTTGTGCGAGAAGACGAGCTTCTGCGTCGGTTCTGGAAGCGGGCTGCGCAGGAACGCCTCGATCCTGCGGTGGTGGCCTGGTGCCAACGCCGCGGCCACGTCCGCGTAGTGCTCAGCTGCTTCCTCGCGCCAGCCGGCCAACGGTTCGTCGTCGACGTCGACCAGGTCGGTCCACTGATCGGGGTCCGACGTGTGCAGCACGGCGAGGAAGGCGCCGAGCTCAGCGCCGACGGGAACGACGTACGACGCGTGGTCGGCAGCCGGGATGTCGATGATCGGAGTTCCTGCGAGCTTCCGGTACGCCATGCAGTTGTGCTCGGCCAGCGCGAAGACCGGCTCGGGCACCGGCAGCGGACTCACATGACCGAGCCGGGCCAGCAGGGCGGCCTCCCGTCGTACCGAGCCGGGCTCGCGAGCGATCCGGACGACGAGTTCGCCGTTCACGTCGTACGCGACGTTGTCCAGTCCCGCGCCAAGGCGTACGACGCTTCGGACGACGACGCCCGGCAAGCCGATGCCGACCAGGTGGTGAACGTCCACGTCCGAGGACCGGTCCGGGTCAGCTGGTTGTCGAGTGGTCACGCGCACGAGCCTAGTTGACGATAAGTAGACAGACAACCTATAAAGGACTGCGTGTGGAATTCTGGATTGTCCGTTGCTGATGGCACCTTGATTACTCGTTGCCGGCATGGCCGAAAGACTGACGTCTTCGAGCTGGAGCCGGCATGACAGATCTGGTCGAGCAGGCGGCGTGGGTTCTCGTGGTGGCCTTTGCGCTTTCCCTGACTTATGAGCTCTACCGCGCCACGATCAAGGCCGGTACGTCGCCCCACGACTCCGTCGCGGCATTCGTCAAGACCGACCTCGCGCTGTACGTCGTAGCCGCCCTGGTGATCGCGTCGCTGTTCGCTGACTTCGGCTGGGCGCCTTGGGTCGGCCTGATCTTCTCGGCGACGGTGACCACGGTGTCCATCCTTTACTACAACCCGAAGATCATGCCGGCACGCAAACCCGGCATCGTCGACTGGTTCGAGGATCTCGTCTTCACCAGCCTCGTCTTCCTAGCCATGGCATTGCTCGGCTACCAACTGCTCGGCGTCACCCTCGAACCGTAATCCAGCTCCCGCCGCGCCGGCGCCGCGCGCTGGCCTGTTCCGGCGAGCACCGACAGGACCTACGCCATTCTCGAAGGTACTTCGGAGATCCAGCGCCTCGTGATCGCCCGAGCCATCTCCGGGATGCGGATCAGGTCGAGACCCACGCCGGCGCTACGCCCGCTCCTACGTCGCGTGCTCGCCACCGGCTCCCGCCCGCCCTTCTGCGCGCGGGCTGTCGCCGCTGGTTTGACTACGGCGTGATCGAAGCGTCGACGTGGTGACCGTGGCCAGCCGTGGTTGGTCGGCCCACGCCGACGCTACGCGAGCTCCTGCGTCGCGTGCTCGCAACCGGCTCCCGCCCGCCCGCCTTCCTGTTGTCGTACTGTCTCCCGCTGCGTTGACTGCGACGTAGTCGCTGCCCGAAACTGACGTAGCTCGTGACGTGATCAGCGAAGCGCAACATCTCCGCAGCGGCCGCGGTCTCAGCCGCCTCGCCGAGATCGGCACCGCAGCCTCAGAACACTCAGACAACTCCGACGCCGTGGACTTGTTACACCAGCTCGAATCTGTCCGGACAACCGGCGCCGAAGGCACTCACAGCATGACCAACCTGTCCCCAGAGCTCGACCAGCGGCTCAAGCACGCCCTGAAGGGGATCTGCCAAAGCCCGGAGCTCGCTGAGCCCCGGGTCCTGGTACTCGTTGCTCGCCACGATCAACGCGCTGCGTCTGCCGCGAGCCGACTCCAGCCAGGGATCACCGGCCATGGTCTCAGTGTGGCGTCGGGCCGCCCGGGTTGGAAAGCTGCGACCAGCGGTACGTCGGTGGCAGTTATCGGGGTCTCCCGCCGTCTGCGCTGTTCGCCGGCGAGGTGGGCTCCGACGAGGAGTGCTGTCAGCACTGTGAAGGCGAGTGGAAAGGCTTTGTCCCGTCCTTCCGAGCCGCCGAGGTAGGTATACGCGAGGGCGGCGGCACCGACGGACGCCAGGAAGGTGAGTGCGATGTTCAGGGGCACCGCCGCGCAGACTGCGCGCAGGAACTCGCGCCCATTGGAAGGCTGGAACACTTGGCGCAGGGTACGCAGCCAGCGCAGGTGCAGGTCGTACCAGTGCGCAGGCGAGCTCTGAGTCGCGTCCACCACGGCATAGGCGACGGTCCACACGGCGCCGCCCGAGCCGGCTGCGATCATCCCCGCGGTGTCGGAAGGCAACTCGTCTGTAGTCCCCAGGAAATACAGCCAATCGAGGATCCACCACGCCAGCAAGGAGCTGAGGACCACAGCGGTGGTGAGGAATAGGAACGCGCCCAGCCACCACTGGGCCTGGCGGAACCGAGGCGAGAGCGGCGACGCGGGCGCTCGCTCGGCGGACAGGACTACGGGAAGACCCGCTGGGCGGCTCGCCGGGATCGAGGCTGCGGGTTCGGCGGCAGTTGGCGATCTGGCCAGGACGATCGTTCCGCCGACATCGAACTCCCACTTGCGCGGACTCTGTGGGCGCGGTTGCTCGGCGAGTTGCCGGCGCGCGTACTCATACACGTCGTCGACCGAGACCAGGCCGTCGCCGTCGACGTCGGCGGCACCGGTCTGGAGTCCACGGGTCAGGCTGGCTGTGAAGATCGAGGGCGCGGCGCGGCCGGTGAGGTTGTCCCCCTCGAAGGCGTACTGCGTCGCATCGGATGCCGTCAGCACCACCAGACCGCGCGCATCGAAATGATCGCCGGTATGAACGGAAGGATCGGCCTTGACCGACAACCCTCTGGCGAATGCGCCGCTGTAGCAGCAGTCCAGCAGTAGGACCTTGCGGCGGGATCGGCACGCGAACAGAACGTCGTTGACGAATCCCGCCGAGACTCCCGTCGACCGCAGCCGGTCGCGCTGCGTGTCGCGCGCGGCGAAGTAGAGCCGCCCTTGCTCGTCCTTCAGACCGTGGCACGACAAGTACAGCAGCACCAGATCATCCCGGTCGCGATCTGCCGCGAATCCCTCGATGGTCCGGGAGATCTGCCCGGACGGAGCATCCAGCAGGGACGACACAGCAAACCCCGCGATTGCCGGGTCGGACAGTACGCCGGCCAGCGCGGTGGCGTCGTGCGCGGGCGACACCAGCCGAGCGAGGCCCTCGTCCTCGTACACCGACGTGGCCACGATGAGGGCGAGCCGTCGCGCGACTCCATTGCTCTCAGCCACGGGCCCCTCCGCCACACTGTCAGTGTGCACCCACCAGTTGGCGCCGGCGCACAAGTCGAGTCGGGGATCGCGACGTCACGCTAGTGTTGACAGGCGCATTTGACTCAGTAAGTATTGAGTCAATGAATCTTGAGCAGAAGTCCCTTGCGGAGCGGGCGCGGGTGCATGCCGCGCTGGGGGATCCGGCGCGGTTGGCGATCGTGGATGTGTTGGCGGTGGGGGATGCGGCGCCGGGGGAGTTGGGGGCGGTGCTGGAGATGCCGACCAACTTGGTGGCGCATCATCTGAAGGTTCTGCAGGAGGCCGGGCTGGTGGTGCGGGGGAGGTCCGAAGGTGACCATCGTCGGACCTATGTGCGGCTGGTGCCGGAGACGTTGGCGATCGTGGCGAGTCTTTCGCTGAGTGAGGTGCCGCGGGTGGTGTTCGTGTGTACGCACAACTCGGCTCGGTCGCAGCTGGCGGCCGGGATCTGGGCGCGGCGCAGTCAGGTGCCGGCGGTGTCCGCTGGTACGCGGCCTGCGGAGCGGGTGCATCCGCGAGCGGTCAAGGTTGCGCGACGACATGGACTCGAGACCGGCACCTGGCGGACGGCTCAGGTGGACGACATCGTGAAGGCCGACGATCTGGTGATCGCGGTGTGCGATATCGCGTATGAGCATCTGCCGACCGAGGCTCGGCCGCGCGTGCACTGGTCGGTGCCCGACCCGGCGGCCCCCAACACTGATGCTGCCTTCGAGGCTGCGTACGACGAGCTGGCCGGCCGGATCGACCGGCTGGCGCCACTGGTTTCACCGATCAAGACGTAGGGGACGAGAACATGACCGAAGTCGCTGGGTACAAGCGGGACGACTTGTCCATCGATCAGCAGTTGGCGTTGCGTACGGCGGCATCGCGGTTGGGGGAGCAGTTCGCCGGGATCTACGGACCGGAGACGATCGAGCGCTTCCTGCATTCGAGCTACGACCAGTTCGCGACCGGCAGCACGGTCCCGAACTTCCTTCCCCTGCTGGCAGAGCGGTTCGCACGTCAGCGGCTGAGTGCCCTCGCTCGGGTGGAGGGTCACCATGACGACGGCCGCCCGGTCGTGCTGTTCCTGTGCGTGCACAACGCGGGCCGCAGTCAGATGGCGCTCGGATTCTTCGAGCACTTGGTCGGTGATCGCGCGATCGGATGGTCTGGTGGCTCCGAGCCTGGCGTCGAGGTGAACGCGGCCGCGGTCGCGTCGATGGCCGAACGCGGCATCGACATCTCGACCGAGTACCCGAAGCCGTGGACCGACGAGGTGGTGCGGGCGGCGGATGTTGTCATCAGCATGGGCTGCGGCGACGCGTGCCCGATCTTCCCCGGCAAACGCTACGAGGACTGGGTCCTCGACGACCCGGCCGGCCTCGACGTCGCCGACATCCGTCCGATCCGCGACGAGATCGAGCGCCGGGTCCGCCAGTTGCTCGACGAGCTCGACGTACCTGCTGCGAGCGGCCGGTGAGCACCACTCCACTATGGCGTCGATCCCTTGCCGAGGGCATCGGAACCGGACTGCTCGTGACCGTCGTCATCGGATCGGGGATCGCGGCGTCGCGGCTGTCGCCGAACGACGTCGGACTGCAACTGCTCGAGAATGCGTTCGCGACGGCTCTGGGGCTCGCCGTACTGATCCTGATGATCGGGCCGGTGTCCGGCGCGCACTTCAACCCGGTCGTGTCGGCCGTCGATTGGTGGCTCGGCCGACGGACCGGGAGTGGGCTGACATCCCGTGACGTGACTGCCTACGTTCCGGCGCAGATCATCGGCGGGGTGCTGGGCGCCGTACTGGCGAATCTCATGTACGGCGAAGCCGCGGTGTCCTGGTCTACGACAGACCGCAGCGCGGGCCACCTCTGGCTCGGTGAGGTGGTCGCGACGGCCGGGCTCATCGTGCTGATCTTCGCCCTCGTCTCATCCGGGCGCGCCGCGTTCGCACCGGCCGCGGTCGGTGCCTACATCGGGTCGGCGTACTGGTTCACCTCCTCGACGTCGTTCGCGAATCCCGCGGTCACGATCGGGCGGGCGTTCAGCGACACCTTCGCCGGGATCGCGCCAGGTTCGCTGCCGGGCTTCTTGATCGCGCAGCTCGTCGGCGCCGCCGTTGGTGTCGGACTGCTGAGACTGCTCTACCCCGCGGCCGGACGAGCGGCCGATGATGTCGTCACGCCCCACAGTGAAACCCCTGCGAGTACTGGAGCATCCACGTGAGCAAGCCAAGCGTTCTGTTCGTCTGTGTCCACAACGCCGGCCGGTCCCAGATGGCCGCCGGCTGGTTGCGGCACCTGGCGGGCGATACGGTCGAGGTTCGCTCGGCCGGTTCAGCACCGCGCGACCAGATCAACCCGGTCGCTGTCGAGGCGATGAGAGAGGTCGGCATCGACATCACCGGCGCCATCCCGCAGCGCCTGGAGACCGAGACTGTCCGCGAGAGCGACGTGATCGTCACGATGGGCTGTGGCGACGCCTGCCCGATCTTCCCCGGCAAACGCTACGAGGACTGGGAACTCACCGACCCGGCCGGCCAGCCGATCGAGGTCGTCCGCCGGGTCCGCGACGAGATCCGCGGCCGCGTCGAGAAACTCGTCGGCGAACTCCGCGCTGCCTGAAGCAGGTCTACGCGCGGTCAGTCGATCGCGACATTGCGGACGAGATCGCGCGCGCTGCGCCCCGCGCCGATGAGAGTGGCCGAGGCCGGACCTGTCCAGTCGCCGTAGCCGATCAGGTGCAGGCGGGGTTCCTTGATCGCTTGGGTGCCGTCGGTCGGGAGGTGGCCGTCGGGTCCGCGCAGGCGCAGTGCTGTCAGGTGGCCGAGTGCCGGTCGGAAGCCGGTGCACCAGATGATCGCGTCGTACGACGTCTCGGTGCCGTCGCGCCACCGGACGCCGTGCCCGACCAGGCGAGCAAAGGCTTCGCGAGCGTGCAATATGTCGCGGTCGCGGGCCTCCCGAACGCTCTCGACCATCACGATGTCGCCGAGTCCGGCGACGCCGCCACTGTCGGGTTCGCCGAGTTGGCGTGCCCGGTGCCTCGTGGTGGCGATCTCGAACAGCACTCGGCCGTCGACGTCGTCGGGCAGGAAGCGAGGCGGCCGGAGTGTCACCCACGTCGTGTCGGCGACCTGCGAGACCTCGGCGAGGATCTGTGCGGCCGAGTTGCCGCCGCCGACGATCAGAACGCGCTGACCGGCGAAGTCGGACGCGCGCCGATAGTCAGCGGTGTGCAGTTGCCGACCGGTGAATGAGCCCGGGTACGTCGGGACGAACGGCCTGGACCAGGTTCCGGTCGCCGAAATCACCTGCTCCGCCAGCCAGTCACCGTCGCCCGTGCGTACGACGAGGCGCCCGCCATCGCCACGACTGACTGAGTCGGCTCGGACAGAGCGTCGTACGTGGAGCTCGTAGCGCTTCTCGTAGTGCGTCAGGTAGTCGACGACATGGGCCGCCAACGGGTACCCGGCATCACCGGTCCACGGCGGCATCATCCAGCCGGGCAGCGAGGAGTACTGGGTGGGGGAGAAGGTCCGAAGCGTGGGCCACATCCGCGCCCAGGCGCCGCCGGGGTGGTCAGCGGCGTCGAGGATGACGAAGTCCTCGCCGGGGATCAGGCCGGCGCGACGCAGGTAGAAACCGGTGGCCAGCCCGGCTTGACCGCCACCGATCACCACGAGACGAACCTCACGCGGTGATGTCGTCACGTGGATTCAGACCGCAGTGGGTGTGGGGACCGACAGTAGGGTCGACAGCCAGGTCAGGCGCTCGGGCAGGGGCCAGTAGTAGACCCAGGTGCCGCGGCGTTCGCAGTCGACCAGGCCGGCTTCGCGGAGAACCTTCAAGTGGTGCGAGATGGTCGGGCCGGAGACGTCGAACTGCGGAGTGATGTCGCAGACGCAGATCTCGCCGCCGGCCGAGGCGATGATCGACATCAGGCGCAGCCGGATCGGGTCGGCGAGCGCCTTGAAGACCGCCGCACCCTCAACCGCCCCGGCGCTGTTGAGCGCCGCGTCCATGATCGGCGTGCAGCAGCCGCCGATCGGCTCGAGGGAGAGCTCCTGTTTTGACATGCGTCTATCTTGACTTATGTCTAATCAGGAGGCAAGGTGGGGGTCGTTGATTAGATGAGCATCAACTCAGCCGCCGGCGCTGCTTCGCCGGTTGGGCTGATCAGACAGTCTTGGAGACAGACCCATGAGCGTTGCATCGAAGGACCTGCCGGTCGTCGTCATCGGCGCCGGACCGATAGGCCTGGCCGCCGCCGCGCAGCTGGCCGAGCGCGGCCTCGAGTTCGTCGTACTCGAGTCCGGGCCGAGCGTTGCCGCGGCGATCGACGAGTGGCGGCACGTGAAGCTGTTCAGCCCGTGGCGCTACGACATCGACGGCGCCGCGCGTCGCCTGCTGGAGCAGACCGCCTGGATCGAGCCGAACCTGGACGACCTGCCCACCGGCGGCGACCTGATCGACGCCTACCTGGCGCCGCTGGCGAAGACGCCGCAACTGGCAGACCGGATCCAGTACGGCGCCCAGGTGACCGCAGTGACCCGCGTTGGCTACGACCGCATCCGCACCGCCGGTCGCGAGGACGCCCCGTTCCTGGTCCGCCTGGCCGATGGAGAAGAGGTGCTCGCCGCAGCTGTGATCGACGCGGCAGGCACGTGGCGCCGGCCGAACGTTCTCGGCGGTTCCGGGATCCCGGCCCGGGGTGAGGCCGACGTCGCCGGCGCGATCGTGTCAGCGCTGCCTGATGTCCTGGTGCGTGACCGGGAGCGTTTTGCTGGTCGTCGTACGGCGGTCGTCGGCGCCGGCCACTCAGCCTCGACGACGCTGCTGGAGCTCGGCGAACTGGCACAGCAGGAGCCGGGCACCGAGGTGCTCTGGGTGGTCCGCGGCGCGGACCAGGCCCGCACCTATGGAGGTGGTGAGGCTGACGAGCTTCCGGCGCGTGGCGCGCTCGGCGCCCGGCTGAAGAAGCTGGTGCAGTCGGGTCGTGTCGAGCTGGTGAGCAGCTTCCGGATCGAGTCCATCGCTCGTACGGCGGACGGTCGGCTGGAACTGGCGGCAGGGGACCGGCGTGTGGTCGCGGACACCGTGGTCAACTCGACGGGTTTCCGCCCCGACCTCGAGATGGTGGGCGAGTTGCGCCTGGACCTGGACCCGATCCTTGGTTCCACGCGGGCGTTGGCGCCGTTGATCGACCCGAACAAGCACTCGTGTGGCACGGTGCCGCCGCACGGTGTCGACGAGCTGGATCACCCGGAGCCGGGGTACTACGCGGTGGGCGCGAAGTCCTATGGTCGCGCGCCGACGTTCCTGCTCGCCACCGGGTACGAGCAGGCGCGCTCGGTGGTCGCGGCGCTTGCGGGTGATTGGGAGGCGGCGCGCGACGTACAGCTCAACCTGCCCGAGACCGGTGTCTGCTCGTCGAACCTCGCGTACGGCGACTCGGCCGACGAGTCCGCGGGCGGTTGCTGCGGCCCGACCCCGCAGGCCGTCACGATCAGCGCACCTGCCGGACGTGGTCTCGCGACCGGGATCCGTGGCGGTCTGCTGACCATGGTCGAGTCCGAGCCCACGACTCAGTCGGGCTGCTGCAACTGATGTCGCTCAGTCCAGGTCTCGCCGCCGAGCGGATTGCCGGCGCGAGACCTGGACCACGGCGGTTGGTGGGCGCGTTCGCCGTGACCCAGACCGTCGGGTACGGCGTGCTGTACTACGCCTTCAGCGTGATCCTCGGTCCGATGAGCCGCGACCTGGGCATCTCGACCGCGACGGCTGCGGGCGCGCTGACGGTGGCGGTTCTGGTGTCCGGCGTGCTGTCGATACCGGTCG
This sequence comes from uncultured Actinomycetota bacterium, assembly GCA_963748245.1. Classification (GTDB taxonomy): domain Bacteria; phylum Actinomycetota; class Actinomycetes; order Propionibacteriales; family Kribbellaceae; genus Kribbella. The sequence continues at coordinate 249,912 of CAVVIA010000003.1, forward strand.
GGCGCTGGCTGGACGCGCGCGGTGGTCATGCGTTGATGACCGTCGGTTCGGTGTTCGGCGCGACGGCAGTGCTGGGGTGGTCCCAGGTTCAGACTGCGACGCAGCTGTACACAGTGTTCGTGCTGATCGGGCTGGCCTCGGCGATGGTGCTCTACGAACCCGCGTTCGCTGTGGTTGTCGCGGTGACCGATCCCGCGCGGCGAGCGAGGGCGCTGCTCGGCATCACCTTGGTTGCGGGATTCGCCAGTTCGATCTTCATCCCGCTCACCGGGCAACTGGTCGTGCAGCTTGAATGGCGTTCCGCTCTGGTTGTGCTCGCGATCCTTCTCGCCGTCATCACGGTGCCGCTGCACGGCCTGGCCTTGCGGCGCACCACGCCTACGGATGACCGGATGGAGCCGCATGGCCGCCGACCGCCTGCAGGGGTGCTGCGGGATCCCGCCTTCTGGTTGCTGGCCGCAACCTTCGTGCTGCACGGCGCCGCGCTGGCCGTGATCGCCGTACACCTCGTGCTGTATCTGACCAGCCTCGGGCACTCGGCGGCACTGGCCGCCACTCTCGCCGGACTGCTCGGGCTGCTGTCGGTCACCGGCCGGGTGGTTACCACCGTGTGGACGCGATGGTTGCCAATGGCCACCATCGCCGCGGTGATCTTCGTCGGCCAGGGAGTGGCGATGTTCCTGCTTCCCGTTGTCGGGCGGCATGTCACCGGAGCGATTGCCTGTCTGGTGGTGTTCGGGCTCGGTTTCGGGATCGGATCGATCGCGAAACCGGCGATCCTGCTGAACCGGTACGGCGCGTCCGGCTACGGCACCATCGCCGGCACACTGGCCGCGCCGGCCGTCATCGCTCGAGCATTGGCACCCCTGGGCGGAGCACTGCTGGCGGCCGCTGTGGGCTACCAACTCCTGGTGCTGTTGGTCGCTGCCGGCTGTGTCGCATCAGGTCTCCTTCTCCTCCTCGTCGCGCGCCTGCCGAACTCTCCGTGACGAGGTGTCGCCTGAGGTCAGTCGTCCAGTGTGAGCTGGCGCCGGTGGAAGTCGAAGTGCTGTGTCGGGAAGCGGTACACGTCGGCCCGCGTCATGTACTCCTTGAAGAACGGATCCCATCGCGTCGGGTAGTACATTCCGCGCTCCAGATCCGCATCGCTCTCCGCGTCCAACCGCCGGTGGAGCTTGTCGATGACATGGTCGAACATCACCTCCATGCGATGAGGCGTCACCGTGGTGCCGGCGGCGTACGAGCCAAGAAAGTTCACCACGTCGAAGGGCCTCGTCCCCGCGTTCAGGACCCGCGCAAACCCCCGATTGACCCCGTCCGGCAGACGCGCGAACACCCGCACCAATCTCAGCAATGCCCGGATGATCAGATACCCGAGCAGCATGTGGAACAGCAGTTGACGGTTGTCCCAGCGGGTACCGTTCGACGGCCGCCGAAGTTCTCCTGGACTCGCCTGTTCGACGAGCCGGTGAAACTCCCGCCGAGCCCGCTCGAACTCCTGGTGGAGAAGACTTCGGTCCACACCTCATGATCTGATCCGCACGCCTCGGCGCCAAGCCGTCAGCTCCGTCACAACTCCGTGAGACGTTGCGGGGTTTCCGGTCATGACTCCACTGGGCGGATCTCTACCACTGGGCAGGCCGGCCAGGTCTTTACCATTCGCAAGGCCTCGTCGAGGTCGGCGACGTCGATCTCGACGAAGCCGGAGACGACCTCCTTGCCCTCCATGAACGGCCCGTCGGTGGTCACCGGTTCGCTGCCGTCGAGTCGGACCGTCGTGGCCGTCTCCGCGCCCTGCAGCTTGGCGCCGCGATTGGTGATCTTGGCCGCGTGGTCGGTGAACCACTGGTACACGCGCTGGTAGGACTCCTCCAGTTCGGCCGGGCTCATCGCCTCGAGCTCCTTGGCGAACTCCTCGGTGTCGACGAACATGAGCACGTACTTCACTGCACCACCTCCTCTACTCAGTCTGGCGGTTCTGGGTCAGGTGGCGGGGAGGCCGGCGAACAGGTCGACGCCGTTCCCGGAGGGGTCGGCCACCGTCGCGTACCGCATCCCCCAAGGAGCGTCGAATGGCTCCTGCAGCCCGGTAACGCCGTCGGCGACGAGCTCGGTGTACTGGGCGTCCACAGCGGCCGGTGACTCCAGTTCGAACGTCAGGAAGGTTCGGCCGGTCGTCGGCGGTGTCCAGCCGGAGGTGGTCTTCCCGCGGAGCTCGTCGGAGTCGAGCATGAGGTGCAGTCCGTTCGGCAGGTCGCACCCGGCGTGGTCGTTCGGCCAGTGCTCGTCCCGGACGAAGTCGAGCCCGATCCGCCGGTAGAACTCGATTGCCGCGGTCAGATCGGTGACCGCGATGTCGAGAGCGTTGATCTTCGCCTGCATGGTCGTGTCCCTTCTCGAATGACGTGCTGTCACAGAAGAGACGATCGGAGCGAAGCTGAATTCGACACATCGAGCAGGTCAGCTCTGTCGCATTGCCTTGTAGCCGCGCGGCAATCACATTGACGAAGTACGTCGGATCCCGGCGGCTCCTCCAAAGAAGTTGCTATGGGCAAATACCGGCTCCGTCACATGCGCTGTCCCATCTACGTGTTGTCGCCCGCGGGGTGTGGCGGTTAGTTGCAGCAGGTATTTCGGGAAAGTTGGAGTACTGCGCTTGAAACGGAGCCGACAATCTGCAGTGCGCCGGGTCAGGCTCGGTAGAGGGTGCGGTATTGCAGGGGTCGTTGTTGCTTGGCGGCCAGGAATCGTCGGTTGAAGTAGGAGAGGTTCTGGTAGCCGGAGCGGGTGGCGACCTCGGTGATGGGCAGATCTGTGCCGACCAGCAGTCGGCATGCGGTCTCGATGCGGAGCTCGTTGAGATAGACGGTGAAGGTGCGCCCCGTCGTACGGTGGAAGAAGCGGCTGAAGGCTGACGGTTCCATGTGGACCACGGAGGCGACGTCGGCCAGGCTGATCGGCTCGTGGTTGTGCTGGTGCAGGAAGGTGCAGGCGATGTCGATGCGGGTCCGTGTCGACTCGTCCAGCCGTGGCCTGTAGGCGCTGCCGGCCAGCGGCCGGCTCGTGGTCGATGCGAGCTGATCAAGGACCGCCAGCAATGTCAGCGTCCGCTGGGTCGGGGGCTGGTCGACCAGCGCAGCCAGTTGGTCCCGAATCTCGCTCGGCGGGTCGGGAAACGCCAATCCGCACCGTGCGGCGTTCAGCAGGTCCCTGGTGGCGTGGAACTCTGGGCGGGTCAGCAACTCCTCTCCGAGGAAGTCTGGAAGGAACTGCGCTACGACGGCCTCGTTGCGCACGACTCCCGGTGCGGACACGAAGGTGTGGGGCAGGTCTGGCCCCATCAGCACCAGGTCGCCGGGGCAGTACTGCTCGGCGCTGTCACCCACCAGGCGGCGGCCGGTTCCTTCGGTGATGTAAGTCAATTCGACGTGCGGGTGGTAGTGCCAGCCGAAGTCGAATTGGGCATCTCGGCGCAGGTAGCAACGCCAGGAGTTGTCTGCCGCGTCGTTGATCTGCTCGAACCGGGCCCGCACAGTCGATGACGATACATCTCTTGCACGTCCGAGGCGCACAGCACCATCAAGTGATCAACTGCGTACCATTTCTTGCCATGACAAGCGTGGTGAGAGCGAATCGACCGCGTGCAGAGTAGGCGTCAGCCTCAAAGGAGCCCCCAAGGAGCTGACGTGATCACTTCGACCCTGGACACCCCTTACGAACTGCCGTCGGACGCGCCAAGCCGGTTCGAGGACGACGGTTTCGTCCGGCTGTCCGGCGTGCTTGACCCTCAGACTGTCGAGCACTACGAACCGGTCATCACCGACCAGGTCATCGAGCTGAACACGATGCACCTGCCCCTGGAGGAACGTGACACCTACAGCAAGGCCTTCCTCCAGGTCGAGAACCTTTGGGAAAGCAGCGCCGAGGTGCGGGAACTGGTCTTCTCTGCGCGGTTGGCGCGCCTTGCCGCCGACCTGCTCGGCGTTGAAGGTGTGCGGCTTTACCACGACCAGGCGCTGTACAAGGAGCCCGGCGGCGGCGTGACTCCATGGCACGCCGACCAGTACTACTGGCCCCTCGCCACGGACCGCGTGTGCACACTGTGGCTTCCCCTGCAGGAAACGACCGGCGACATGGGGCCGCTCGCGTTCGCGGCAGGTAGCCACCGGTTCTCGTTCGGGCGCGATCTGCCGATCAGCGACGAGTCGGAGGAGAAGCTGGCGGCAGCACTCGAGGAACAACGCTTCCGTGTTGTCGACGAGCCCTTCCAACTCGGCGATGCCAGCTTCCACCTCGGCTGGACCTTCCACCATGCGTCTCCCAACACGGCGCCGGGCCCGCGTCGGGTCATGACGATCATCTACATGGATGCTGCGATGACAGTCAGCGAGCCCACCAACCGCAATCAACACGCCGACCTGCAGCGCTGGATGCCCGGAGCGGTCCCCGGCGAGGTGCCCGACACTCCGTTGAACCCGATCCTCTATCACCGACGCTGAGAGACAAATGCGCAGGAGTAGGTGACCGGTCGGCGGGAGATCAGGAGTACGCCGGGGTGGGGGTGGGGAGGTTGGTCAGGAAGTTGAGGAGCAGGGTGTTCACGTGGTCGGGGGCTTCGAGTTGGGGCCAGTGGCCGGTGTTGTCGATTCGCTCGTAGCGCCAGGGGGCGTCGACGTAGGTGGCGGTGTCGGTCAGGGCCTGTTCGGTGATGGCGAGGTCTTCGCTGCTCCAGAGGCCCATGGTCGGAACCCGGATGGGCGGGAGCTCCGTCGGAGGCCGGATCAGTGATTCAGGCGGGAGGATCGCGCGGTACACGGCGAGACTCGCGGTGAGGGCCGCCGGGTCTCGGAGGCGTTCGATGACAGAGTCGATGTCTGGGTGCCGGCTCCAGTTGCGCAGGTTGGCGAAGTCGTCGGCGGCGAGCCAGCGTTCGGCGATGCCGGGGAACTGGAACAGCAGCATGTACCACGACTTCTCGCGCTGTTCCCAGCCCGCGTGGGCGAATGCCGCCGGGTGGCCGACCGACACACAGGTCAGGCTGGCGACCCGTTCCGGCGAAAGGGCGGCGAGTACCGCGCCGATCGCACCGCCCCAGTCGTGTCCGACGACGTTGGCCTGGGGCACCTCGAGGAGGTCGAGGAGTCCGATGAGATCGCCGACCATCTGAACGATTCCGTAGCTCGCGACGGTGTCGGGTTTGTCGGACTGACCGAATCCGCGAAGGTCGGGCGCGATCGTTCGATACCCGGCCTCGCCGAGCGCGGTGATCTGGTGGCGCCATACCTCATGGGTGTCGGGCCAGCCGTGGAGTAGGAGGACGGGCCGGCCGTTGCCGTTGTCCGCTACCTCGAGCACAGTTCCGTTGATATCCAGGCGCATGGCGAGCTCCTTGCTGGTTTGGGGTGGTCGCCGGCGTCAGCCCGCAGCGACGATCGCGGACAGCAGTTCCGCGCGGTTGGGGCCAAGCGTCGGGTATTGCGGCGCGTTGGCGCCGAGTGTCAGGACCTTGCCGACCATGCCGGGTGCTGCCAGCGCCTCCTGGGGAGTACTCAGCATGGACACGACGGACGCGTACGCACGCAGTACGTCGGGATCGTGCTGTGCGGCTGCGTACAGCGCCTTGGTCATCGCCCACCCGGCGTCTGATGTCTGGTACGTCTCACCGGCGACGTCGGCGGCGATCTCGTTCAGCCGGTGCCGGTCGAAGGCGAGGGTCATCCGGTACAGCGGGGTGACCGTGCTCTCGGTGACCTCGTCGAACCGCCGTACCAGCTTCTCCGGCTGGTCCGGGGTGACGTCGCGGAGCAGATCGCGGAGTGCGCAAGCGTGCAGCATCCCGATCGACGCGCCGCGCCCGAGCGAGGGGTTGGTGCACGCCCACGCGTCGCCGACCGCGACGAGCCCGGTGACGACCGGTTCGCCGTCGACGACGAACCGGTGGTACCGGTCTTCGATGCCGGCGATGACCTGTACGTCGGTGATTGGTTCGGCCTCGCCCCAGTGGGCAACGGTCGGGTAAAGCTTCAGCGCAGCCTGCCAGGTGGAGGTGTCCCTGAGCTCGCGCAGTTGCTTGTCCCGCGCGGACGTGATGAACCCGACGCCCCAGGTGTCGTTGTCGCAGGGGAGGGTCAGGATCGACAGGCTGTTGAAGTGCTGGAGCAGGGTGCCCAGGGCCGCGGGGCGGGATCCGTCTGCCGAACGGAAGTGGCGGGCGTAGTACACGAATCCTGAGTCCTCGCGCTCCTCGTGCGGGCGGCGGCCTCCGGCGGACTCGATCATGGCGCCTACCGGCGACCGTCGCCCGGTCGCGTCGACGACGAGATCGGCAGGGAGTACGGCGCCGCCGTCGAGTACGACACCGGTCACGTGTGGTGCTGCCGCGACCGAGGAGCGTCCGGTGACCAACCCGGTGACCGTGACGCCGCGCCGGATCGAGACGCCCTGGGTTCTGTGTGCGACAGCAGCGGCTGCTGCCTCCAGGACCGGACGCCGGGCCGTCACCGCCTCGAACCGCTCGTCGCCGTCGCGCCGTCCGCCGGTCAGGTCGGGCGGCAGCTCATCGAAGACGTTCACGTGGGCGCCGCCGAAGGCGATCACCTGCTCGAGCACGGCCGGCAGTTCGTGCTGCATCAGCGTCCGCCAGCGGGGCAGCATGAAGTGCAACTGGCGGAACTGGTTGACTCCCGGTCGTTGCCACTGATGCCAAGCGCTGTCGGCATCGTCCCCGGGCGCGGCGTGGTCGCGTTCCAGGATCGTCACGCGGTGGCCGTCGCCGGCCAGGAGCATCGCGGTGACCAGGCCGTTCAGGCCGGCGCCCAGTACGAGGATTTCCGCCATCTCACACCTCCGGAGCTGCTGTATCAGTGCCGGAAGCGTGCGGCCACCAGTTGCTCACCTGCCAGGCCATTCGCTGTCCAATCACTGTCCGAACGCCGTACCGGATGTCCATCCGTCTTGACCGCTGGCCGGGCGAGGGGCACGTTGGACTGAAGGGGGTGGCGCATGACGAGCCGAGGCAAATCGGCGCCGACGGCACAGCTCGGTGCGACCACTGTTGCGGATCGGCTTCGGCAGGCGCGGCGCCGGCGGTTCGTCGGGCGCACCGGCGAGCTCGAGTTGTTCCGTACTGCGTTGACGTCCGGCGAGCCCGGCTTCACTGTGCTGTTCGCTCACGGGCCGGGAGGGATCGGGAAGACCGCGTTGCTGGGCGCTCTCGCTGAGGCCGCCGAGGAGGCGGGTGCCACGGCGGTGCGTCTGGACGCCCGGACGATCGAGCCGTCGCCGCCCGCGTTCTACGCTGCCCTCGGCGCGGCGCTCGGCCTGCCGGAGCGGGCAGCACCACTGGAGAGCCTCGCTGCGCACCGTCGCCCGATTCTCTTCATCGACACCTACGAGCAGATGGTGCCGCTGGACAACTGGTTGCGTGAGGAGTTCCTGCCGGAGCTTCCCGCTGCCGCGCTGGTCGTGGTGGCCGGGCGAACGCCGCCTTCGCCGCAGTGGGCGAGCGATCCCGGCTGGGGTGAGCTGTTGCGAGTAGTTGCCCTGCGCAACCTGCAGCCCGACGACGCGCGCTCCTACCTGCGGGCCGCGAGTGTGCCCGAGGACCTACATGGACGGGTGCTCGAGATGACCCATGGTCATCCGCTCGCGCTGTCACTGCTGGTCGACGTCGTCGAGCAGCACCGAGGTGCCCTCGCGCCGGGCCTGTCCCTGCAGGAAACGCCGGACGTGGTTCGGGTACTGCTCGAACACTTCGTCGAGTGGGTCCCCAGCCCACGGCACCGGGAAGCGTTGGAGGCCTGCGCGCACGCCCGGTTCACCACGGAGGACGTGCTGCGTACGGCGCTCGGCGGCGACGACACGCATGAGCTGTTCGGCTGGCTGCGTGGGCTGTCGTTCATCGAGGAGGACCAGTACGGCGTGTTCCCGCACGACGTGGCGCGGGATGTCCTCGACGCGGATCTGCGCTGGCGGGACCGCGCGTCGTACGCCGATCTGCACCGGCGGGTACGGCGGCATCTGGTGGAACAGGCACGCCGTACCACGGGACTGGAACAGCACCGGTGGGCTGCCGACATCATCTTCCTGCACCGCAACAACCCGGCGATGCGGAGCTTCTGGGACTGGGAGTCCTTCGGTCACGCGTTCCCCGACGAGCTCCGCGACGAGGACCGCGCTCCGATCCTCGCGATGACCGAGCGGCACCAGTCGGCCGAGCAGGCCGCGCTGGTGAGGCACTGGATGGGGCATCCGGCGGCGAAGTTCATTCCCATCCGGGCCGGAACCGGCGAGCCCATCGGCTACGGCGGGACGATCACCCTCGATCAGGCCGGCGAGTCCGACCTCGCCGCCGACCCCGGCGCCGCGGCGATCTGGCAGTACGCGCAGCGACACGGCCCGCCGCGGCCGGGCGAGAGCGTCCATGTGGCCAGGTTCTTGATCGATCGCGATGCCTACCAGAGTCCGTCGGCGTCGAACAACGTGATCACTGCGTGGCACATCCAGCACGTCCTCACCGGCCCGCGTCTGTCCTGGGACTTCATCGGGTGTTACGAGGACGGAGCCTTCTGGGAACCCTTCTTCGCCTACATCGACTACCACCGGGCCTACGAGGCGGAGTACGACGTCGGCTCCCGTCACTACGCCGTCTTCGCCCACGACTTCCGGCGGCTGGACCCTGAGGCCTGGCTGGAGCTGATGTCAGACCGGGAGATCGGCGCCCCGGCAGGCCCGCCAACCGGCGCCGACCCGGAACTGGTGCTGTCACAGCCCGATTTCGCCCAGGCGGTCCGTGCCGCCCTGCGCTCTCTGCACCGGCCGGACCGGCTCGCCGGCAATCCGCTGCTGCGATCCAGGCTGGTCCGCGACCACGGTGACCCATCCGCCGAGACCCTTCGTGCCCTCGTTCTGGAGGCCGCTGAGTCACTCCGGGCCGACCCCCGTGACGACAAACCCTTCCGGGCTGTCGACCGCACCTTCCTACGACCCGCGGCCACCCAGGAACGCGCCGCGGAGGTGCTCGACCTGCCCTTCACCACCTACCGCCGCCACCTCGCCCGGGGCGTCGACCGCATCGTCGACTGGCTGTGGACCCGAGAAGTGCACGGGTAAAGAGACACCGACCGGGCTGTGGGGCCGGGAGACGGGTCGGTCTGTGACAGGGCCGCCGAACGGAGGTGTCGTCACAAAAGGGCTGCCCGCCGTGTCTTTCCAGTAGAGATCCCCGCCTCACCCGGGTGCTCTCACCGACCGGACCTGGCCGAACTCGTTGCCCAGGGCATGAAATAGGAACGACGTCATGAACCATCCGACACTGCACACCCCCCGAACCGGCGGGCCTCGCGTCTTGAGCTCTGATACACCTCGGCGCCAGGCCTGCCGTTCCAAAAGGCGAGTTCGCGCGAGGTGCGCCGGCGCCGTGTCACGAGCGCAGGAAGGAGACCCGGTGCCGTGACGTGGCTACACAAAGGTGCCTGTCGGAGCGAGGACCCCGAGTTGTTCTTTCCCATTGGAACCACTGGCCCAGCGCTTCAGCAGATCGAGGCCGCGAAGCAGATCTGCCGGCGGTGTGAGGTGGCCGACGCCTGCTTGGACTGGGCACTGCGTACGGGCCAGGACTCCGGCGTGTGGGGCGGGCTGTCCGAGGTCGAGCGCCGTACCTTGAAGCACCAGCAGCGCGAGAGGCACAACTCTGACGCCCCGGCGGGAACCGGCTACGCCCAAGGGGCTACTGCCTGAGAGAGGCATGCCGATACGGAAGCAGGCGAGCCCGGCGGGATGCCCGTCGGGTTCACCTGTTGTGTCCTTCGTGGCCTGTCAGCTGAGGGACTCGACGGCGGTGTGGATGAGGTCGGCGACCGCCTGGGGCTGGGACACGTAGACCGAGTGGCTGCCGGGAACCTCACGGACCGTTGCGCCGGTCCGCTCGGCCATCTGCCGCTGGGCGGGCGGTGGGATCATCCGGTCGTCGGCGGCGACCAGGTACCAGCTCGGCTTGGTCCGCCAGCCGGGATCGGTGACCGTGCCGCCGAGCGCGCCGACTCCCCACGGGACCTGCGAGTCGGCCATGAACGCCGCCTCGTCGGTGGGCAGGTCGCCGGCGAACGAGTCGTGGAACTTGTCCCGGTCGAGGAACAGGTAGCCGTCGCGGGGCGGCAGGATCGGCGGGACCGGGGCGCCCGGCGGCGGGTCGGCGATCAGGGTGTTGACGGACTCGCCCTTGTCGGGGGCGAACGCGGCGATGTAGACGAGCCCGGCGACGCGCGGGTCGCTGCCGGTCTCGGTGATGACGACGCCGCCGTACGAGTGCCCGACGAGGATCGCGGGCCCGTCGATCTCGTCGAGGACCTGCTTGGTCGCGGCGACGTCGCCTTCGAGGGACATCGTCGGGTTCTGTACGACGGCGACCCGGTGGCCCAGTGCACGCAGCCGGTCGTAGACACCGCGCCAACCGGATCCGTCGACGAACCCTCCGTGGATGAGCAGGACGGCCGGTCGGGTGGTTGCGTTCATCGTTGCCTCCTGGAGTTGGGGGAGATGGTCGCGACGTTAGGGAGAGGAGCGCTCGCATCGCAGCGGGGAAAACCCTCGATCGGGCGCGAGCCGACCCTCGATCGGACGGTCGCGGTGCCGGATGATGACCTGATGGACGACGTATCCGCGACCGCTTACGGTCTGTTCGGTCGCGATGACGCTGTGCGGGCGGTGAGCGACGTCCTGGACCAGGGCGGCAGCGTGGTCGTCTTCGGCGAGCCGGGTGTCGGCAAGAGCAGCTTGTTGAAGGTCGCGCATCAGTTGGCCCAGCGTCGCGGCCGGCGGGTGTTGTCGGTGTCTCCGACCCAGTTCGACCGGGGACTGCCGTTCGCGGGACTGGCCGAACTGGTGAACCAGTCTCCAGAGGGAGCGGTCGATCGCCTGCCGGGGCCACAGCGGCGCGCCCTGGCGGTTGCTCTCCAGCGTGCCGAAACCGACGGCGAGATCGATGCCCTGGCCGTCCCGCTGGCAGTGCGAAGCCTGCTGACGCAGCTCTGCGAGGCCGAGCCGGTCACGCTGTTCATCGACGACTTGCAGTGGCTGGACCCTGCCAGCGTCGGCAGCCTCGGTTTCGCGTTGCGCACCGTCGACGCTCGTCGCTTGAGTGTCCTGGTCGCGTCGAGACCGGACCCGGACGCGGGGACCGACTTGCTCAAGTCCTTGGCTGAGCCACGGCATGAGCTCGTACTTCGTCCCCTGGAGGACTGGGCGATCGGTCAACTGCTGCGCATCCGCCTCGGGCAGCGCTGGACCCTACCGATGGCTGCCGGAGTCGCACGGGCCAGCGGCGGAAATCCGTTCCTGGCCTTGATGATCGCGCAGGCGATGCAGTCCGATGTCTCGAAGTGGCGCTGGAGCGCGCAGCAGGGCCACGACCCCATCTTCCCCGTCCCGCCGAGCCTAGCGGGCCTGCTCGGCGAGAAGATCGCGCTGCTGCTGTCGCACGGGTCTCGCGACGTCTTGTTGCTGGTCTCCGCAGCGGGGCGGCTCACCGTGGCGCAGTTGCAGCGGATCGTCGAGGAGGCTGACCTTCGATCAGCTCTTGAAGCGGCCGACGACGCTGATATCGCGAGAGTCGGAGCCGGGTCGGTGGTCGACTTCACCCATCCGCTGCTGGCGTCGGCCATCTACGACGCCGCCGTACCCGCCGAACGTCGCCGTGCGCACCGCGTCCTCGCCGACAAGCTCGAAGACCCGGTCGAGCGCGCTCGCCACCGGTCGAAGTCGATCGTTGTCCCTGACGAAACGGTCGCCGGCGAACTGGAGCGCGCTGCCGGCATCTCCCGCCGCCGAGGGGCTCAGCAACTGGCAGGGGAGTTGTTCGAAGGAGCGGCGGTGGCTACACCGACCGATGTGGACACCGCCGACAGCCTCCGCCGCTGGCTCCGCGCCGTGGACACCTACATCGACGCCGGCGACACCCTGTCGGCCGCGGCAGCTCTGGACAAAGGCGCGGAGCTGGCCGTCGTCCCGGAGCAGCAAGCACAGGTGCTGGCGCGGCGGGCGCGGCTGGCCGACGACCTCAGAGGGTCCCGGACTCTGGCCGAGCAGGCCTTGCGGATCGCTCCTCCCGGCGCGGTTCGTGCGGAGATTCTGCAGCTGCTCAGCGAGCGGCATCGGATGGAAGGCAACGGCAGGCTAGGCCTGCGGTTGACCCAGCTGGCGATCACCGAGGCCGAGGCGGCCGCTCGTCCCGACATCCAGCTCATAGCGCTGTACCAGCAGCAGTCGATCGAGTGGATCTGGGGGCTGGGCGATCCCGAGCAGACGCTGCGCGACATGGAGCGGCTGGTCGAGAGTTCGTCACTCGAGTTGACTCCCGCGGAATGGGTCGGCGCTCGCGCGTTCTACGCGGCGTGGAACGATGATACGGCCGAAGCAGCAGTCCGCGATGCCATCGGGCTCGCCGTCGAAGCAGGCCGCTACGGAGATCTGTCCAGTCTCTACATCTGGCTGATCCTCGCCCTCATCCGCGGCTCGCGGGTCCGTGAGGCCCAGGTCGCACTCGATGACGCCGACCGTTCGGGTGCCTGGGTGAGCGCCTTCGGTCTGCAGGAGAACATGGCCCGGATCCTGATCAAGGAGTACGCCGGCGACCTGGACGGAGCGCGTGGAGTGGCCGAGCGGGCTGCTGCACAGGCGAGAGCCAGCGGGTTGCGGTACTGGCTGGGCGGCTTCCTGGCACAGCTCGGCTTCATCGAGACGTCAGCTCGCAACTGGTCCGCGGCGCTCGAGTCGCTGCGGGAGCTGGCGGAGATCTTCGCGAACACCGAGATGGTCGACCTGGAGCAGCTGTTGTGGCCGGTCGACTACGCTGACGCGGCCCTCCAGATCGGCGCGCTCGAGGACGTCGAGACCGCGATCTCCCTGCTACGGCGGCAAGGCGCGGCCGGCCGGCCAGAGGCTATGGTTGCCGCGGACCGCTGCGAGGCGCTGCTGACGGCGGCGCGCGGAGACACGGATAGCGCCCTGACTGTGCTTCGCCGACTTGTGGATCAACCCGGTTCCGAGTGTCCCTTCGAGGCGGCCCGCACTCGGCTCGCGCTAGGGCAGGTCTATCGCCGCGCCGGTTACAAAGGCCTCGCCAACGAAACCCTCGACACCGCCGCCGCGACGTTCGACGAGCTGGGTATCCCGCGCTGGGCCGAGCGAGCCCGGGACGAGGCCGGCCGGGTCGGGCTGCACCCCACCACCTCGATGCTCACGGCAACCGAACGCCGAGTGGCCGAGCGCGTCGCTTCGGGGCGTTCGAATCAGGAGGCCGCGGCGGAACTGTTCATGTCCGTCAAAACCGTCGAAGCCAACCTGACCCGGATCTACCGCAAACTCTCGGTCCGCTCGAGAACAGAGCTCGCCAACCACCTGAACAGCCCCGACCGCTAGCCCAACCATGACCCTCCGTGGATGAGTGCAGTCGTTAATCGATTGACACTGTCGGACGGGTGCTGGTCTGCTGTGGGCGGTGCGCTGGACGAGCCGGCGCGGACCGGAAGGAGGGAAGCCGATGTCTGTCCTGTCCTGCAGCTTTGCTCTGAAAGGTTCATCGGTTTGGTATTCGCACGTTCGTTCAGCTGTGAGCACTGCGGTGTAGAGGTCTCCCTCGACGCCCCCGGAACCACCCATCGCAATCATTGCCCGAGTTGCCTGTGGTCGCGCCATCTCGACCGCAACGTCCCGGGTGACCGCAAGGCCGACTGCTCCGGCGGGATGGAGCCGATCGCGGTCACCGTCCGCGGCGAGGGCCGTTGGGTCCTCATCCATCGGTGCACCAACTGTGGCCGCCTGCGTCTCAACAAGACCGCCGGCGACGACAACGTCATGCTCCTGATGCGGTTGGCGGCCCTGCCGCTGACCATGCCGTTCATCCCGTTCGCGGCCGAGCCCGAGACCGAGGGCAACGGCAACGGCTCGCATCCCGTCACTCGCAAGCCGAGGTCGCGCAAGACCAGGACCTGAGTAAGGTCGGACGGGCTCGAGGCCACCGAAAGATCGAGAGGCGAGTCATGGATGACGAGGCAGCCGTCGGCGCGAACGGAGCAGCCCCGGAACCGGCGCGGGTCGACCCGATCGCGGGAGAGCTCGTCACCGAGACCTTCGAGTACGACGGTGGCCGCCAGGTCACGGTGTACGTGCCGCCGGATCCGCCCGAGGCAGTCGTGTTCGCCGGTGACGGTCAGCTGATCTCGCAGTGGGGCGGGTACCTCGAGGCGGCCGACGTACCGCCCACGATGATCGTCGGTGCCTATCGGACGGACGATGAGGACGAGATGGCGCGCATCCATGAGTACTCACCGTCGTTCGACGAGGAGCGGTTCGCGGCCCACGAGAGGTTCTTCGTCGAGGACGTCCGTCAATGGGTGCGGTCGCGTTTCAGCGTTGCGCTGCCGGCCGAACGCACCGCGGTGTGCGGCGTGTCTGCGAGTGCAGAGCTCTCACTCGCGCTGGGGCTTCGGCATCCGGAGATCTACGGTGCGGTCTTCTCCGCCTCGCCCGGCGGCGGCTACCGTCCGCCTGCCGTGATGCCGAGCCCGCTGCCGCGCACGTATCTCGTCGCCGGGACGCTGGAGCCGTGGTTCCTCGAGAACGCGACCCGGTGGGCGGACGCCCTGCGCGATGCCGGCGGGGACGTCGTGCTGACGGAGCGCGTCGGCGACCACGGCGACCCCTTCTGGGCAGCCGAGTTCCCGCTGATGACTGCGTGGGCCTTCGGCTAGCCGGCGGTGATGGCGATGTTCTCGTAGAAGTGGCTCGCGTCGGAGGCCAGGACGACGTTGCCGATGGCGGTCATGCACTGGAGATCCCGCACGCCGAACGTGTTGCCTCGGTCGGCGCGAAGGAACACGCCCGCTTGGCTCTCACCGCCGCCCGCCACCACCTCGATCCCGCCCGCCACCGAACCGACGCCGCGTAGGCCTCGGGCTCGTGCCGGCCGCCGGTGTCGCAGGTCTGACGCCGGGCGACATCGTCATCCTTGACCGGTGGTGGGCAGCGGAGGAGGCTGGCGTTGGATACGGAGGCTCCGAAGGAGATGGCGTGATGGCGAAGGTGCTGATTGTCACTGGTGACGCCGCAGAGGACCTGGAGGTGTTCTACCCCTACCAGCGGCTGCTCGAGGAAGGGTACGAGGTCCATGTGGCCGCGCCGGCGGTGAAGAAGCTTCAGTTCGTGGTGCATGACTTCGTCGACGGGTTCGACACGTACACGGAGAAGCCCGGGCACACCTGGCAGGCCGACATCGCGTTCGCCGATGTGGATCCGGCCGAGTACGTGGCCCTGGTGATTCCCGGTGGGCGGGCGCCGGAGTACATCCGCAACGACGCGGACTGCCAGCGGATCGTTCGGCACTTCTACGGCGAGTCGAAGCCCGTGGCCCAGCTCTGTCACGGACCGCTCATCCCCGCGGCGGCCGGCGTCCTGGACGGACGCAAGACCTCGGCGTACCCAGCCCTGGCGCTTGACATCAAGGCCGGGGGAGCGGAGTGGGTCGACGGCGACGCGGTCGTCGACGGCAATGTCGTCTCCGGGCGAGCCTGGCCGGACCACCCGACCTGGATGCGCGCCTTCATGACGATTCTCAAGGAGCACGCTCCGGCCTAGCTCCGCCAGGGCTGGTCGCGGGTCAGAACTTGATCTCGATGCGGGTCCCGGCGGGATCGCCGGGATGGCGGAGCCACAGTACGCCGGCCTGGGCGTCGTACTGCAGGTTGGTGAGGTCGGCGCCGTCGGCCCGGACGGCGGCCGGATCGGCTGGTACGCGCAGTGCGGTTGTGACCTGGACGCCGCGTGGTGCTTCGCAGCTGAAGAAGATGCCGGTGTGGTCGTGTTGCCAGTCCACGACCCGGCCGGCGGAGGCCAGCAGCGGTTCCTCGTCGTAGGTCAGGTCGCGGAGCCAGGTCAGCTGGCCTGGGCCTAGCTCCCGCTGCCGGACGATGCCCAGTTGCGAGTCGAGCAGATCGAGGTAGTTGCCCTCGACGACGTGCGAGCCGCCTGCCTCCTCCAGCACGGCCCCGACGAGGTACGGACCGCGCTGCACCGACAGCCAGTTGGTGGACTCCCAGGTGTGGCCGCCCGCTTCGGCCAGCTCGCGGATAGCGGCGACCAGCTCAGCGGCGCGTTCCGGTGATTCGGTGAAGTCAGCCGGCCGGGACGGAAGGAACCGGACCCGGCCGTGGCCGACCGGCTGGACGCCGTCGCGCTTGCGGTCCGCACCGAGCGCCTCGGCCAGGTGGTCGGCGCAGGTGTCGTAGCGGCCGGTCCACCAGGAGCGGATCTCGTGGTAGGGATCGGCGCCGTCGCCGACGTACAGCAGGCTGCCGCCGCGGCTGACCCACCCGGCCAGTGCGTAGTGGATGCCGGGCGCGAGCGGCTTCTGGAATTCGTAGCTCAGGACGAGTACGTCGACATCGTCCAGTGCATCCGGAGTGTCGATCACATTCTCCAGCTGGACCGGACAGACCCGCTGCCCGTCGCACAGCGGTGGCAGCGCCAGACCGTAGAAGTCGGAGAAGTGCAACTGCTCGCGACCTTCTACGGCCAGGGCGTCCTGCAGGCCGTCGTAGTGTCCACTCTCGCCACCGGGCGCCCAGCGCTGGAACATGGCGGTGTCCGAGAGCGCGATCCCGATCCGCGGTCCTTCGTGGGCCCAACGGACCTCAGGCTGGTCCAGGTCGCGCAGGCTGTTCATGGCGATCAGGTAGCTGGTGGCGGTGTCCGGCGGAATGGGCTGCCGTTCGGCGGATCCCTCGCGCAGGTAAGGGCGGTTGAAGATCCGGTTGGGCCACGGCGCCACCTCGTACCGCGAGACGCCCGGGTGCAGCAGCGAGGCGACGAGGGTGCGCTGGTAGTTGGCCAGGTAGTCCTCCCAGGTGCGGTCCGGGTGGTCCTCGATCGGGTCGTGCAGGAACCACATGCGACGGTCGGTGCCGCGGGTGAGGTCCTGGGCGATGCCGTACTCCAGGTAGGCCGTCTCGAACGTGCGCTCGGCGGCCTTTCCGGCGTACACGTTGGGCGTTCGGGAGGTTCCGGTCCACACCTGGGCGATGGCGCCGTCGATCGAGGGCAGCGTTCGCAGGCGTGATTCGGGGCTGATGATCTGCCACTGGGTGTAGTTCAGGAGGCTGTGCGTCGGGACGTAGAAGCGCACCTGACGGCCCTGCTGAAGCGCCTCGTCGCGCAGCACGGAGGTGACCCGGTCGAGGCTGCGGGCGAGCAGGTGCTGCTTGAGTTGCCCGGAGCGGAAGTGCGCTTCGGCGGTGCTGTGCGGGGCCTGCCACGGCTCACCGAAGAAGGCCTGCCATTCCCGCTTGAACGATTCCGAATAGCCGGCCCGGGCCCAGAACTCCGGCTCTTCGAGGTGGATGCCTTCGACACCGAGCTCGATGATCGGGCGGAGTTTCTGCACCAGGTATTCGGTGAAGCCGAACGTCGGGACCATGTACGGGATGTCGGTGCTGTGCCCGTGCAGGATCGGCGATCCGTCACCTGCTGTCTGCGCGTCGGCCCAGTGGTCGGAACCGTCCCACCGGCCGTCCAGATAGTCCTGGTAGTTGCCCCAGGAGATGCCGGTCATCAGGTGGACCCGATAGCCGGCCTCGCGCCAGCGGGCGATGCGCTGCGGTGTGGTGTCGTTGAGGCCGTAGACCATGACGAAATCGGTGCGCAGGTCGATCGATTCGTCGTACGGGGCCTGCTCCTGGAAGCCTGTCGCCTCGCCGTGCTTGTCGGTGTTGCTGTGCTTGCCGGGGTCGCTGTTCGTCATACGCACTTCCCGTTCCTCGACTGCCCTCAACCCTGTCCGGTCCGCTACGCCCACGCCAGTGCGACGTCAGGAACTGGACAGTCCGGGGCAGCCGGTGAGAAACGGGAGGGTGGATCACTCGCTGGTCGCCGGTGGGTCGGTGTCGGGTTTCCGGATCCAGCGCCCGATCGCTCCGCGGTCGGTGGCGATCACCTGGCCGACGACCGATGCTGCCAGGAAGCAGAACGACGTGGTGTACAGCGATGCCAGGTAGGTGAACGCGACGCCGATGGATCCGTAGCGGTCGGCGCTCTCGTCGAGTGCTCGGGGGAGCCACGCGGCGAGGGCCGGGCGAACGGCGAGCATCACGAGGGCGAACGTGAGCGCCGCGGGCGCCAGGAGTCGTAGCCGGACGACTCCTGACGAGCAGGACCCAGGGCACGAACAGCGCGACGGCGAAGTCACACGTGAAAGCCACAGTCCATCGCCAGACGTGCGGGGGCGGGAGTCCACCGGCGAGCCCGCTCAATGCCCGTACGAGGATCAGAGAGAGCGCCAGCACGAGGACTGCGGCCATCCACCGCCAGACCGATCGCAGCCTGCTCTTCGGCCGCGGCAGCCTCCAGGTGACAGCGAGCGCGCGAGTCAAGGCGCGGGACAGGCTGGTTGCCGACACGAGGACGATCAAGGTGCCGACGACGCCGAAGGCGGCTCCGGAGGCACCCTCGACCGCGTCGTTGAGGACCGACCGGGACTCGTCGGGCATCTCGACCGCGTCGGCGACCCTGCGCGTGCTGCCGGCGTCGGCCCACGTGGCGAACAAGATGAGGATCGGAAAGACCGAACTGAAGAACTGGGCGGCGATCGTCATCGACCGGTCGAAGATGTCCACGCGGACGCCGGCAGCGGCACTGTGGGTCAGAATGCGGCCGAGCCACCGCGACTGAATCCACGTGACCACCTGTCGCAGCCAAGGCGGAAGTCGGCTGAGAGCCGCGTCTTCGCGTGCTCTCGCCACAGTCTCGGGCGTACCCGGTTGTTCGTCGGTTCCCATGCCGGGCCGTCACACCAGGTCGGGTGGGGTGCCCTTGCCGCCTGGCGAAGGTGTCGCCGGCAGGGGATCTCCGGACACCGAGGGTTGGTTCCCAGCGGTTTCGGAGTCCGCCGGTTCTCCGTTCGGAGCCGGTTCAGGCGGGTCGGCCGGATCCGCCTTGCCGGAGAGCAGCGGTAGCGCCCAGCGCGTGCGCGGGTCGGCTTCGACCAGCATCGCCTTGGTGAGCAGGCTCAGCGGTACGGCGAGAATCGCGCCGAGCGGGCCGATGACCCAGGTCCAGAACACCAGTGACATGAAGGTCAAGGTGGGTGTCAGTCCGACGGCGTCGCCGACGACGCGCGGCTGGATGATGGACTGGATGATGAAGTTGACCACGCTGTAGACGACGATCACCGCGACCATCAGCCCGGGCCCGCTGTCCAGCAGGGCGATGAGTGCCGGTGGGATGACGCCGATGACGAAGCCGATGTTGGGGATGAAGTTGGTGACGAAGGCGAGCACCGCCCACACGAAGGCCCCGGGGACGTCCATGATCCACAGGGCGACGCCGTCGACAACCGCAACGATGAGTCCGAACCCCGCCGAGACTCCCATGTAGTTCCGGGTGCCGCGCGCGAAGTTGTCGAGCGCACCCACCGGGTTGGGGAAGCGGTCGCGGACGATGGACAGACTGCGGCGCATCGAGTCGGTGTCGAAGGCCATGAAGAGCAGGACGGTGATCAGGAAGAACAGGTTGCTGACGACGCCGAGCGTGCCGGACAGCACCGACATCGCGAGGTCGACGAGTTGGCCGGGGTCGACGGCGTTCACGACCGCGTTGATCTGGTCCTGCTGGACGCCGAGGTCCCGCAGCGTGTTCCCGGCATTCGCGATCCCGTCGGTGATCTGCGCGCTGTACTGGGGGATGAGCGAGGCAAGTTGCGCAACCGACACCACCAGGGCGAGCGTGAGGACGACCAGCAGCAGGTAGGCGGCGATCAGCATCAGGATCGAGGCGACCCACCACGGAATCCGGGGATGCCGTTCGATCCGGATGCGGATCGGGTGCAGGGTGATCGTGATGACCAGGGCCAGAAAGACCGGCCCGATGATGTCGGCGATGGACCGCGCACCGGCCAGCGCGATCGTGAAAGCGGCGACGCCCAGCAGGATCGTCAGGGCGAACGGACGAGCCCGCACGTAGGCGTCACGGACCGGCAGCGGCGCGCTGGTCATCTGGTGCTCCCGTCAACGAGAGGAGGAGGTGCGAGATCAGGCGACGACGTCGCGACCGTGGACGGTCAGGGCCCAGATGACGAAGATGTCGACCGCGATGATGATCAGCGACCAGAACGGGTAGTACGGCATGAAGGCGAAGTTCGCCAGCACGCTGAGGACGGCCAAGATGATGCCGATGACTCGTCCCCACATCTTGCCGGCCATCACGGCGAACCCGGCCGCCACGACGAGCAGACCGACGAGCAGGTGGATCCAGCCCCAGGCCGTGGCATCGAACTGGAGCAGGTAGTTGCGGGTGGAAACGTAGAACTCGTTCTCGAAGATCGCGACCAGGCCGGTGAAGGCCTGCAAGCCACCGGCCACGATCATCATGATGCCGGCGAACAGGATGAACCCCACCGCCCAGCTGCTCTTCTCTTCGACCTGGCCCTCGGCTCGGTACCCAGGTGCTGTCTGCTCTGCCATTCCGAACTCCCCTTGACCGGCGCCACGACGGACGGTGACAACGCTGACGATGCCTCGGCCGTCGGAGCGCGAACTGACTGTGAGTCAATCGGACAGCCGGAACGCCGCGCTGAAATCACCCCCGTCGCATGAGATCCGCCGCTTCACCCCATCCGGACGATGCGGCAGGGGCGCCGGCCGGAGTGGAATGAACCAGGAACAGCCCACAGACTGAGCCGCGAACAAGGGGGATGCACCATGTCCGAATCCACCATCGAGAGGCCGGTCCTCGACCTGCTCGCGCGTATGACGGCCGACTCGGTCGCGGTGTCGAGTCTCGATGCGGAGACTCTGATGCTCGCCCGCATCGCCGCCCTGGTTGCCGTCGACGCGCCGCCGAGCTCATACCTGCTGAACCTCGGCGCCGCCGCCGAGATCGGGATCGACGCCGACGAGGTCCGGGGTGTGCTGGCTGCGATCGCTCCGATCGTGGGTACGGCGCGTATCGCCTCGGCTACTGGGAGGATCGTCGAGGCGCTCGACGTTGCCATCGAGGTCGCCGAGCTGGAGGCGGAGCGCGACGGCTAGGAGCTGATACCTGGGCCGCGACGCCCAGGGTCAGCGCGGGCCCTGGTCGAGGGTGGTGACCTCGCGTACGGCGGCGGCGATGGCGTGGAAGTCCTTGCGGAGGATCGCGCCGTGGTTGCTCGCGACCTTCGCGCTGAGCCGGATGTTCGGGTTGCGCTCGAGCACCTGGTCAAGGCTTGCGCGAATCCTTTCCTGCTCGTCACCCTTGCTCCCGAAGGACGTCCCGGATGCCAGCACGTACCGCACCGGGACGGTGATGTTGTCCAGCACGGGGGCCAGGTCGCGCTCGCGGGCGAGCTTGCCGAGCTCGATGTTGATGTCGGCCTGCTCGGCCGCGGTCATCCGCGGGACCAGGCCCGTCGGGCGCAGCAGCGGCTGGAACCAGCCGATCCGCCGGAACAGCTTCCGGATCCGCTGCTCCATGGCCTCGTCGAGCCAGTCGTACGGTTCCGCGCCGTCGACCAGGACCGCGCCCAAGGTGCGGTCCGGGTTCCGGCTGGCCCAGTGCGCGCCGACGAACGCTCCGTAGGACCAGCCCACCAGCAGCGCCCGGTCCACACCCCTGGCCGCGAGTACGGCGTCGACATCCCGGAGGACCGCCTCGAAGGAGTAGTCCGCCGACCGCTTCGACTTCTTGCCGCGGCCGCGCTCGTCGTACGTGATGTGCCGCCACCCCGTCCCCAGCTCGGCGATGACCCGCCGCCAGTACCCCTGAGTGGCGAACTGGCCGTTGAGGTAGATCACCGGGGTACCGGGACCGCCGGTGTCGGTGACGGTCAAGGCCGTATCGTCGATCGGCACCATGCCGGTCCACTTCGAATCGGTCGAGGAAGTGCTGTTCTTCGTCATGTCGGACGGCTCCTCTTACAGGCTGTGGGCGGTGATGTCGCCCTGGTCGGTGGTCGCGTGGATGGTCAGGCCGGCCGCGGCGCCTTCGGTGTTCATCAGCGTGTTGTGAATCCGGCCGTAGCCGGTGCCGGCGTCCAGTGAGGCGGAAACTCCGTGGGCGGCGCCGACCGTCACGTCGCCCAGCTGGGCGCGCAGCACGACCGTGCCGGAGGTCGCTTCGGTGATGTGGATGTTGCCCTTCTGGGTGCTGATCTCGGCCGGGCCGGTCAGACGGCCGACCGTGACGTCACCGGCGTACGCGACCAGGCGCACGCTGGCGGCCTCGTCGATCTTCACCTCGCCGTGCGCGCCCTCGCAGGCGACGTCACCGAGGCGTCCGACGCCCCGGAACTCGGCGGCGGCAGCCTTCGCCTCGATGCTGGAACCGGCGGGCAGTTGGACCGTCACCTCGACGGCTCCGGACGCGCCGAGGATCTGGTTCTTCTCGGCCGGGCCGGTGATCCGCAGTACGCCGTCGCCGAATTCGACCGTGGTCTGCTCGGCCGCGTTGACGTCGCGGCGCTTGGCGGAGTTGGCGGGCCGGACCTCGACGGTCGTGTCGGCCCGGTCGGCGGCGATGACCTGGATGCGCCCGGCGGGGATGTCCACGACGGCGGAGACTGCGGCGGGGGTGTCGAACTTCTGCATGGTGCGCTCCTCGGATTCGTTGTTTCTGATACGAGAAACGCTACGTTGCGTTCGCTAAGTCGGCAACATAGATGTTGCGTACAGATGGCATAGCCGCAGGTCAGAGGGCAGATTTCGTTGCACAAGCTGTGAATCTAACGCAATGACTCATGAGCTCACCGTTGCGTTGGAATGCAGGCTAACGCTACGCTGGCGGCATCAGGGAGGCAGGAAGGGAGAACGCGGTGTCCGGAGGCAGACTCACCCAGCAGGAACGTCAGCAGATCGCATCGGGGCTGGCCGACGGTCTCGCCTACGCGGAGATCGCCCGGCGTCTCGACCGCCCGACCTCGACGATCACGCGGGAGGTGATGCGCAACAGCGGCCCCACCGCCTACCGCGCCGACTTGGCCCATCGCGCCACCGAACGCCGCACCCACCGGCGCAAGCACACGCCGCGCCGCGAGCGGAGGGTGCTGGCGCAGGGCCACGGGCGCGACGACGAGGCCGTGCGTGACTACGAGGAGGCGTTCACCACCCTGATGATGCATCAGGGCCTGCCCAAGATGATGGCTCGGGTGCTGACCTGCCTGTTCATCACCGACGCGGGCAGCCTCACCGCGTCCGAACTCGTCCAGCACCTCCAGGTCAGCCCGGCGTCGGTCTCCAAGGCGATCGCGTTCCTCGAGGAGCAGGGCCTGATCAGCCGGGAACGCGACGAACGCCGCCGCGAGCGCTACTTCGTCGACGACGACGTCTGGTACCAGTCGACGATCGCCAGCGCCCGCGGCATCGCCCAGGTCGCCGAGACCGCCCGGCAGGGCGTCAGCGTCCTCCGCCCCGGCACCCCGGCCGCCGCCCGCCTCGAGAACATCGCCCGCTTCAGCGACTTCATCAGCGAGAGCATGCTCCGCGCCGCGGAGCAGGTCCGCGAAGTCCTGCACACAAAACCCGAACCGAGCCCAGGCGACCCCGCCCCACCGTCAGATCGCGGATAGCCGAGTCGCGTCGGTCACGCGTCGGGTGTCTTGCGCGGACGGAATCTCGAGCGGAACTTCGAGTCGTACTCCAGCCGCACATATCCCGAGGAGTGCACTCCGACCGCGACGATCCCCACCGCGAGGAACCCGATCCCCGCAACGATGGACATGTGCCAGAAGGCCGCCGTGAGGCCGGCGAACGCCGAGCCTTGGGCGACCGCCTTGGCCACCTCGACGACCGGCGACTTGGTCGCCCGGTGCCGAAACTCCTCCTGCCGATTCAACACCAGGAGCGCTGCGAGCAACGGTATCGAGACGGCGAACGCGATGACACACACCATCGCGGACGCGTTGAGCGAGGGCTCGGTCAGGAACGGCTGCACCACCACAAGGCCGGCGCCTGCCAGTCCGCCGTAGATCAGGTTTGACTGACGGATCCATTCCACCTGGGCCGCCGGGTCGGCGGCGGCCTCTTCGGCTTCCTGCCGGATGCGTTCGGCCTCGGCTTCCATCAGTTGCGCCTGCTCGGCCAGGAAGTTCTCGTCCTCGTTCATGTGCTCATCCTCCCCAAGCCGTCGGTCACGCTGATCCGCCCGCCTACTCGCAGAAGACGCGGACCTTGGCGTCGGGCTGGTCGACTTCCAGGGTTACCTCGTCGAGGTGTTCCACCAGGGCCTCCAGCTGTTCGGGCTTGAGCTGCTTCAGGTCGATCGGTACGCCGGACTTGTCCAGTTCGGCGTTGGCCCGATCCAGTGCCTGGGGCGGGACCAGGGCCACCAGTTGGACGCCGGCCCGCAGCAGTTGCAGTGGCACCCGTACGTTGATCCGCCCCGGCTCGCCGTTCTCGACGGTGTCCACCATCAGCCGCAGGTACTTCGGCTTGTTCCTCGGCTGGAGGTCGTGACCCGACGCCGCCGGCGGCTGGGCCCGTTCGAGTGCAACGATGAGCTGCTCCGCCTGCTGTGCGGTGATCTTGCCCTCGGCCAGCAGGTCGAGGACGTCTGTGCGCTGTTCGTTCATCGGAACCTTCCTATCGGATAGTGACGAGCACAGCCGTGCGGTCCTGCTCGATGTCGAACCGGGTGCCGGGCAACGCGGTGACGATGCGCCAACCGGTGCCGAAGGCCAGTGCCACATTGATGCGGTACATGAGGCAGGCGACAGCAGCCGCAAGGACGGCCAGGAGAACAACCGGGGAGAGCAGGAGCAGAACGGGGAGGATGGGGACCCAGATCCGGATGGGCCGTCGGCCCGGGCGTTCGACCCGCGCAGTCAGCAATTGCGGCATCACGTGGACCCCTCCAGCTCGGACAAGGCCTGCTCCGCGGTGATCTCGCCTTGGCGCAACCGATCGATGACGTCGGCCCGCGACGGCGCCGGATCGGTCTCGACGAAGGCGAGCATCTGCGTGATCCGGTTCAGTCGAGACTTGATCGTCGGGTAGCTCACCCCGAAGGTCCGCTCCATCTCCTTGATGGAACCGTGGCACCGCACGAACGCCGTGACGAAGACCTGGTCCTCGACGTTGAGCTGAGCCAACTGCGGCAGCTCGAACTCACCCTCGATCGCAACCCCGTTGCCTGCCAGCCGCACCCGCTCGACGACGAACGGCTGCCCCCGCGTCAGATTCGTGAGCTCCTGCCAGTCCATCGCCCGCTCCGTCATATCTAAAGTTCTATCCGCTCAATCCTCAAGTTTCAAGAGGCGCACCTTAATTTTCTTAATCTCTCGGGATGCCGGGATCACCCGACGTGGACTCCTGGCCTGCGAGTGGGGTCGGGTTCGTGCTGGCGGATGATTTCGCGGACGACGGGGGCGGTGTCGCCGCGGCCGAGGATGAGGTAGCGGAGCAGGTGGCTGAGCGGGTTGCCTTCGGACCACTCGAAATGGCAGTGCGGCGTGACGTTGGTGGTGTCGCGCAGTGCCAGCAGGATCGCGGCGATGGCGTTGGGCACCGCGGGGCTGTCGGCCCGCAGTACGCGGTGTCCGTCGACTTCGACCCCCTTGACCCGCAGTACGTCGCTGAACGTGGACGGGTCGACCACGTCGATCTCGAGGAACAGGATGTCAGTGCGGTGGGGGACCGGATCGGCGTCGCGGACGTCTGCTTCTTTGGCGGCGTACTCGGCGGCGTCGCCGGCCTGGCGTTGGTTGGCGATGATGTTGAGGATGCCGTCGCGGCGGATCGAGTCGGTGAGGAACTCGCGGGCTGCCTGGTCGAACTCGATCCGGTCGGCGCGCAACTCGGTGGTGCGGGAGACGCGCGAGATCAGCGAGACGGTGATGATGCCGGCGATGAACAGGCCGGAGATCGCGATGCCGTCGGGCTTCTCGATGATGTTCTCGACCAGGGCATAGAGCAGAACCAGGGTGAGAACGGTGAACGCCACGGTTGCCCGTCGTTGGCCTCGCCGTGCGGCGGAGATGGTGACGGCGACGGCGCCGGAGACCATCATGACGAGGATCCCGGTGGCGTAGGCGCCGGCCTGGGCGTCGACATCGGCGCCGAAGGCGATGGTGATCGCGATGCTGATCGCCGTGTAGACCAGCACCACGGGACGTACGGCGCGGCCCCACTCGGGCGCCATTCCGTACGACGGCAGGTAGCGCGGCACGATGTTGATCAGGCCGGCCATCGCCGAGGCGCCCGCGAACCACAGGATGAGGACACTGCTGAGGTCGTAGACGGTGCCGAAGCCTTCGCCGAGCTTCTCGTGGGCGAGGTAGGCGAGTGCCCGGCCGCTGGCCGCGCCGCCGGGTTCGAATTCGTCGGCCGGGATGAGGACTGTCGTAATGAAGCTGGTGGCCAGCAGGTAGACGCTCATGATCAGCGCCGCGGCCGTGAGCAGTTTCTTGGTGTTGCGGATGCGGTTGGCCAGCCGCTCCTTGGCCTCCTCACCGTCGGCAGCGACCAGCGGCATCATGCTGACGCCGGTCTCGAATCCGGACAGGCCGAGCACGAGGAGCGGGAAGGCGACGATAGCCGGTCCGATGATTCCGCCGAATCCCTCCCGGCCGGCGGTGAGGGCGTCGAGCCAGCTCGAGAACGCGCCGGGAACGGTGGCGACGTCGTACAGGCCGACGACCACGATCACGGCGTTGAGGGCGAGGAAGATCCCGACCAGGGGGATCGCGACGCCGACCGCTTCGCTGAAGCCCATCAGGAACACTCCGCCGAGGATCAGCAGGAGCACAACCGTGACCGCGACCTCCTGTCCGTGCAGGAAGTCCGGTGTGTAGGGGTTCTCGATCAGGTGCACGGTCGCGTCGGCCGACGACAGCGTGATGGTGATGATCCACGACGTGGCCACGAAGCCCAGCAGCACCAGGACGAACAGCTTGCCCCGCCAGAACGGCAGCAGGTTCTCCAGCATCGCGATCGAGCCCTGTCCGTGCGGACTTTCCTTGGCCACCCGCCGGTACATCGGCAACATGCCCAGCAGCGTCAAGGCGACGATGAGCAGCGTCGCGAGCGGTGACAAGGCACCGGCCGCGAGTGCGGCGATTCCGGGCAGGTACGACAGCGTCGAGAAGTAGTCGACGCCGGTCAGGCACATCACCTTCCACCATGCCTGTGGCGTGGCATGACCTTCGCCGGCTTCCGGACCGACCGGCTGCACCCGGTGCTGCAGAAGCCAGCCCGGCAGCCCGCGGCCAGGGGCAGATTGCTCGCCCGGCCCGCTGACTGTTGCCGGTACGACGTACTCGTCTGGAGTGGTCACGCGGGCCAGGATGCATGACGCCTGGGCCATCTCGTAATCGGTGTTAGAGGTGTGTGAGAATCCCGCCGTTTCGCCTGTATACGCGCTACATTGCGCCGATGCCCGTAGGTCTGATCCTCTGGGTCGTCGCCCTGATCCTCACCGTCACAGGACTCGTCGCGGTCCTGCGCCAGCGACTCGCGATCGGCGCGGTCCTCATCCCTTCCGGCCTGACGCTCGGCCTGCTGAGCAGCGAATACCTCGGTTGAGACCGATCGATGTCACCGAAGGTCCTGCACCCAACTAGAGTGACGCGGTGACCTCGCTGCCGGAAGATCGCTCGTCGTTGATCGGTGAAGACGACCGTGAGACGGCGGTTCAGCGGTTGCAGGAGGCGTACGTTTCGGGGCATATCTCGCATGAGCAGATGGACGAGCGCCTTCACCAGGTGCTGACTGCCACGACGCACGGGGAGGTCGTGGCGGCTCTGGCCGCGCTGCCTGAGCCGCAGGCCGACACCACGTCGACGATTGCCGTTGTCAGTGGACGGATCCAGCGGCGCGGCGCGTGGCGGGTGCCTCGGACGCTGAAGGTCGAGTCCGCGCTCGGACGGGTGCATCTGGACCTGTCCCGGGCGGTCATCGAGCACCCGGTGGTCGACATCGAGTTACAGCTGGGCACCGGCCGGGCCAGCATCACGGTGCCTCGCGACGCGATCGTCGAAATCGAAGGTATGCGCTCCGGGTGGAAGGACACGCGCTACAAGCCCCGGCAGCCCATCGGTCCGGGCGGTCCGCGGATCCGGATCTCGGGAACGATGGGCTTCGGACGGCTGAAGGTCCGCCACGCCCGGCGTTGAGCGGGCGGGGCCAACGTCCCACCAGTTGCCGGTGATCAGGTTGTCCTTGGTGTTGAAAGTGTCGGGGTTGCCGTTGACGTCGCTCGCAGGCGACTGCTGCTCTAGGGGGTCTGGGACAGGTTGCGGCGGATCCAGTTCTCGATGCCGGCGACGTGGGACAGGGCGAGGGCCGCGGCGACGCTGGGCTGCCGGTCGCCGATGGCGAGGGCGATCGCCCGGTGCTCTCGCCGCGTCTGCTCGAAGGAGTCCTCCTGGGTGACACCGCGCCAGATCCGGGCCTGATGGGTGCGCCCGGCAACACTGTCGACGAACGAGCACAGCACCTGGTTGCCGGCCGCGGCCGCGATGCGGTGGTGGAACTCCAGGTCGTTCGCCACGACGTCGCCGACCGGGCTGTCGGCATCGACAGCCTCGGTCAGCACGAGCAACCGGGCCGCGTCCTCGTCGCTCATCAGCCGTGCGGCCTTCTCCGCCGCCATCGGTTCGAGGGCACGGCGGAGTTCGAACAGGTCGAGGATGCTCGAGTCCTGGTGGAAGTCGATGATGAACCCGATGGTCTCCAGCAGCAGGTCGGGCGAGAGGCTGGTCACGTAGGTGCCGTCGCCCCGGCGGACGTCGAGGATGCGCAGCATCGACAACACGCTGACCGCCTCACGCAACGGGCTGCGCGAGATACCGAGTTGCTCGGCGAGGTCCGCCTCGCGCGGCAGCCGATCGCCGGGCTTGAGCCGGCCGTCGAGGATCATCGCCTTGATCTTCTCGATCGCGACGTCGGTCAGGGCCATCCGGCTCCTCCTGGCGGTCTCAGCCCGGTGTGGGCGGGTGGGGACGCAGCCGCAGCGTAGCCATCCCACCGTCGACGGCGAGCGCCGTACCCGCGGTCGAACCAGACGTCGGGCTGGCCAGGTAGACCACCGCGAGTGCCACCTCGTCGGCGCTGACCAGTCGGCCGTGTGGTTGCCGGGCGTCGAGTGCGGCCCGCTCGGCCTCGGGGTCCGGGGCGGCGTCGAGCAGGCGCTGGACCCAGGGAGTGTCGGCGGTGCCGGGGTTGACGCAGTTGACCCGGATGCCCTCCCGGACAGGTGGTCGGCGGCCATCGCCATGGTCAGCGACTGCACCGCACCCTTCGTGGCGCTGTACAGCGCGCGCTGCGGGAGGCCAGCGGTCGCGGCGATCGATGCGACGTTGACGATCGCGGCCGCCGGCGACTGCCGCAGGTAGGGGAGGGCTGCCCGGCTGACCCGCACGCGCCCATCACGTTGACGTCGAGGACCCGGTGCCACTCGTCGTCGTCGTTGTCCTCGACGGTGCCTTGCGCGCCGATGCCCGGCGTTGTTGACCAGCACGTCGATCCGCCCGCAGGCTCCGCGACCCTGCTCGACCGCCGCGCGCACGCGACTCGTCGTCGGTCACGTCGGCCCTGATCCCGAGGACGTCCGCGGGCAGGTGGACGGGTCGAGGTCGAACACCGCCACCCGCGCACCGCGGGCGAGCAGCTCGCGGCGATCGCCGCGCCGATGCCGGACGCCGCCTCCGGTGACGACCGCGACCAGGCCGTCGAACTCGCCCGGCATCAGACCGCTGCCTTCGCGAACGGGGACCACTCGCTGGCGCTGTCGGCCCAGCCCGTCGATCTCCGACCTCGACCACGTCACCCGGCCGCGAGGTAGGGGAAGCGGCCGGACAGGGCGACGCCCTCGGGCGTGCCGGTGATGACGAGGTCGCCCGGCTCCAGCGCCAGGTACTGGCTCAGGTGGTGGATCACGGTGGCGACGTCGAAGATCTGGTCGGCGGTGCTGGAGTCCTGACGCGGCTCGCCGTTGACCCAGCTGCGCAGCCGCAGCTTCTGGTGCGTCGACCTCGTCGGGGGTGACCAGCCACGGGCCCGAGCGGGCTGAAGCCGGGCGGCGACTTGCCCTTGCTCCACTGGCCGCCGGAGACCTCGAGCTGGAAGGCCCGCTCGGACAGGTCGTTGGCCACCACGAAGCCGGCGACGTGGTCCAGGCTGTCCTCGGGGGAGTCGAGGTAGCGACGCCCGCGTGCCGATGACGACGCCGAGCTCGACCTCCCAGTCGGTCTTCGTGCTGCCGCGCGGGATGGTCACGTCGTCGTTCGGGCCGACCACGCGTGTTCGGCGACTTGAGGAACAGGATCGGGACGGTCGGGCGGCTCGGCGCCGGACTCGGCGGCGTGCGCCGCGTAGTTCATGCCGATGCAGATCACCGCGCTCGGCCGGGCGATCGGGGCGCCGATCCGCCGGCTGCCGGCGGCCTCGACGCTCCGGCAGGTCTCCGGCCGCGAGCGCTGCCGCGACGCGGGCGGGGCCGTCCGACGGCCAGGAACGCGGCGTCGATGTCGTCGGTCAGCCCGGCGAGACTGCGGGCGCCGTCGTCGCCGACGACGACCGGAACCTCCGCGCCGACCGGACCCAGGCGGGCGAACTTCATCGAGCTACCTCCACAGAGATCGTATCTTTGCGTGCCTGTTGAGTGGTGTCTGAGGACTGCGTGAGTCAGATTGACACGCCAAACATGTGATGTCTAGCCTCAGGTCCACGGATCAGACCTCGACCAGGAGCAGGCGATGCAGCTGGGCGACGTACCCCTACGGGCTGGGGTTGTCGGAGCAGCGCTTGGGCAGGTTCCTGGCGGGCAGACCGCGCGACGAGTACGTCGTATCCACGAAGGTCGGCCGGCTGCTTCGGGAGGATCCCGAGTGGGACGGAACGTCGATGGACGGCACGGGGTTCCTCGTACCCGCGCGGCTGCGTGTCCCGGCAGCCCTCCGGCACCACCTTCGCGACCAGAACTTGGTGGCCTGAGCCGCCGTCCTCAAGAACTGTGGGCGGTGGCTTCGGCGTTCTGGATCAGTTCGGCGGCGACGTCGCGGAGTTTGCGGTTGGATTGGCGGCTGAAGCGGACCAGGGTGTCGAAGGAGCGGTCGGCCGGGATCGAGTAGCGCTCCATCAGTAGGCCGACCGCCTGGCCGATCAGGTCGCGGGTCTCGATGGCGGCGAGCAGGTTCTCGGCCCGCTGGGCGCCTGAGTAGGCAACGGCGGCGTGGGCGGCGAGCAACATGCCGACGTGCTCGGACTCCTCGGTGAAGGCAGCAGCCTGCTCCGCGTACAGGTTGAGCGCGCTGAGGCTGTCCTCTTTGACGAACATGGGGAACGCCAGCATGCTCAGGGCCCCGAGGTCGGCTGCGCGAGGGGCGAACCGCGGCCAGCGCGCCTCGCGGCGCATGTCGTCGACCCGGATGATCCGGCGCTGACGCAGAGCGCTCAGGCACGGGCCCTCGTCGACCTCCGACATCACCGCGTCGACGCGGGCCGGCAGTTGGCCCGACTCCGCCTTGTGAACAACGTGTTTGCCGCCGACGAGAGCAGTCACGGAACCGGCCTGTGCCCCGGGGACGAGATCCATCGCGGCGTGGACGACTTCCCGCAGGACTTCATCGGGATCGTCGGTGCGGTGCAGGTCCCGGGCCAGCTCGCTGAGGTCGTGTGCCAGCCGGTCCGGGACGGACTCACTGTCTTCCGGTACCGGGCCGACACTCCACAACTTGCGGCGATCGGTCATGTGTATTCCTGACCATTCCTGACTAGCACCGGTCGGCAGCACAGTCCAGCGGACGGCGAGTTTGTCGCGCGCAGGGGTTGATCGAAGCGCTTCCAGCGGTCATAGTGGTTCCGCCTCAGACAGTCGGGCATGAGATTCGACCTGTCGAGGCTTCTATGCGCGATCACGACACCAGCACGGTTCGCGAACTGATCGTCGCCCTGCACGCTGTCGAGGTGCAGTTGCGCGCGGCCCGCTGCAGCGCCGATTTCGAGCGGCTGACGGCCCTGATCCGTTGCAAGCAGGCCACTCTGCACAAGTTGCGCCGTCGCCGCCTGCACCGCACCAGTGTCGCCTGATCAGGCCACCCACAGTCCGATTGCGGGCTCGTCCCTCTCCGGAGGGGGCAGGGGGAGCGAGCCCGCAATCACCTTCCGTCGAACACGCTCAGTGCGGGATGCTCGCGGCTGACTCTCCGTACAGCAAGCTAGTGACCGGCTTCGCGCGTCAGATGGCAACAGTTCACGGTTTCGTGGTGACGTGGGGTGGGCACTCGGCCTAGGGTGGCGGGCATGTCCGAGCGCCGGCGGCGGGATTCAAGCCGGATCGAGCGGCCTGCCGATCCGGTGGATGTGGACGCAGTGGGGTACGGCCCTGACGACGTGGTGCAGGTGCCGGAGCGGTACTCCGACCTTCCGGTGCACAAGGAACAGTCCGGGCGGGCCGATCGCTGGAACGATCATTTGGCCGAACCTGAGCCGTCCTCGGTGTACGTCGTCGACGAGCGGTACCTCTACACGACCGACAAGGCCGGTCGGGTCACTCACGCCGAAGGCTGGCTGGGCTGGCTGGCGTCGAAGGACAACGACGAGCGCCGCAACCTGTCAGCTCAGCGCGGGGCCGGCGAGCCTGATCGCCAACGGACCGACGACGGCGGCCACATCTTCGCGACCTCGTTCGACGGACCGGGCGAGGCGCTCAATCTGACCGCGCAGTCACGGGTCCAGAACCAGGCGGTGAAGGGTAGCGACAACTGGCGCCGCATGGAGGAGACCTGGCATGCCCTCCGCGCTGCCGGCATCCAGGTCCACGCGACCATCGATCTGAGGTATCCGGACGGCAGTTCGCGTCGACCGGCCGCGCGCGCCGTCGTCGACCGGCACGAAGGCAAGCGTTCACCGCGGCGTATCTTCAAGGAGACCCGACCACAGTCGAACCGGGAACGTGATTGAGCGACATGGCTGACGAGACACCGAACGAGATGCGCACCATCGACACGATCGCGCGCGCTCTGGTTGCCGAACTGCCGGCGGGATGGCGCCAGGTCGAGGCGGCCTACCTTGCGACCGCGCCGTACGCCGAGCTCGATGCGACCGTGATCGGTCCCACCGGCGAGCCGGCGCAGGTCGACCCGCTGCCCGAGGGACTCGAGAGCCACTTCGAGACGCTGCGGTTGCAGATGTACCAGCCAGGCAAGGGAGCCTGGCTGACCGCCCGGATCACGATCACCGCCGACGGCCACTTCTCGACCGACTTCGACTACGACACCGAACCGGACTGGTCGATCCCGGTCAACCCGGACATCTACGCCACCGACCTCGCCGAATTCCCCCGCGAAGCCCAACACACCCCCGACTGGCTCCGCGCCAAAATCCACGAGTCCCACTGACCGCACGCCTGCAGGGGAGTTGGCGAGAGGGAGCGCTTGTGTCGGAGCTTGTTGGCCGGGTTGCGGTTGGGGTTGCGGGGTTGAGTTTCGAGCCGCGTGATCGTGCTGCCGATCTCGCGACGATTCGGGGTGGGATTGCTGCGGGTGTCGCGGTTGTGGACACCGCGCGGGCGTACGCCCGGCTCGATGCGCCCTTGTACGGCGAGGAGTTGGCGGCGGAGGCTACCCGTGGCGCCGGCGTGATTGTCGGGACCAAAGGCGGTCATTCGCGGACGGGCGCGAGCACGTGGGATGCGGATATCAGTGCGGGCCGGATTCGGGCTGATGTCGAGACGAGTCTGCGCGTGTTCGGAGGCGAGCGTCTCGACCTCTACTACCTGCACAGAGTCGATCTCGCCGAACAGCCGGTGGAAGAGGGCGTTTCCGCGCTCGCGGCGCTACGGGACGAGGGGAAGCTGGCCCGGGTCGGTGTGTCGAACGTCAGCGTCGCCGCGCTGGAGCGGGCGGCCGCCGTCGCCCGTATCGACGCGGTGCAGAATCAACACAGCGCGATGGGGCGTGAGTCAGCAGACGTCCTTGCGTGGTGCGAAGCCAACGACGTTCCGTTCTTCGCGTACTCACCACTGCGCCACTCGGCGGCTGCTCCCCACCTGGCGGCTTTGGCAGACGCACGCGGAGTCTCAGTGCAACGCCTGCAGCTGCGGGCTTTGCTGGCATCGTCGCCGGTGGTGTCGGTTGTCTCCGGAGCGACGAGACCCGAGACGGTTCTGGACTCGTTCGCCGCGGAGTCCGAGCCGTGGGACGCAGAGCTCGAGGCCGCCTACGCGGCAGATCTTGCGCAGGTGTCGAGTTCGACGGAGCGCCGATCGT
Organism: uncultured Actinomycetota bacterium; assembly: GCA_963748245.1. Taxonomy (GTDB): domain Bacteria; phylum Actinomycetota; class Actinomycetes; order Propionibacteriales; family Kribbellaceae; genus Kribbella. The sequence goes on from CAVVIA010000003.1 coordinate 284,137, forward strand.
CAGAGACGTGAGGGCAGGTAGCCGAGTCCCTACAGGAGGCAGCGTGCCGGATGAGAAGCGGGCAGCGCAGCAGGCGCTGGTGGACCGGGTGCTGAACGGAGCGGGTACGGCGTCCGCGGACGAGCGAGCGCGTGCGTTCGGCAACGACGGGCTGACCCCGCCGCTGGAAGCGCTGGTGGCCAAGGTTGCCGGCCGGCCGGTGCGGGTCACCGAGGCGGACTTTGCCGCCGCGAAGGCAGCGGGCTACAGCGAGGACCAGCTCTTCGAGCTGGTGATCTGCGCTGCGGTCGGCCAGTCCGCGCGGCTGTATGAGGCGGGGCTGGCGGCGCTGGCCGAAGCTTCCGTCGACGGGAGGTCGGGTCATGCGACTTGAGATCCTCAACCACGGCTACAGCCGCGGGACCAAGGTGCTCTTCGCGGTCATCCAGCTGTTCTCGAGGCACCCGGTACCGGACGCCGCCAAGCTGGTCTTCTACCGACCCGATTTCTACGGTGCGCGGGCCAAGGAGTTCACCCACGAGGCGATGCGTGGCCGGTCCGACTGGTCGGTCGGCGATCGCGAGTTGATGGCGGCGTACGTGTCCAAGGTGAACGAGTCCGCGTTCTGCGTCGGCGCGCACACCGCGACCGCGCGCCTGTCGTACCAGGACGGACCACGGGTCGCGGCGGTGCTGGCCGACCTCGAGTCAGCCCCGATCGAGGAGCCGCTGCGGGCAACGCTGCGGATGCTCGGCAAGCTGACCCGGGCGGGAGAGATCGGCGCCGAGGACATGCGGGACGTGCTTGCCGCCGGCACCTCACCCCAGCAGATCAAAGACGCGCTGGCGGTCTGCGCCGCGTTCAACACCACCGACCGCCTCGCCGACGCCTTCGGCTTCGAACTCCTCACAGCCGAGGGCTTCGACGCAGGCGCCAAGTACCTCCTCAAGCGTGGCTACCGGTAGCCGCAGCGGCTCAGGTACGGCGTTGGGCCTGCTGGATGATCTGGTGTGCAGCCTCGGTGAGGCTGGTGTGGTTCTCGTCGGCATGGCGGACCAGGAGTCGATAGGCGGTGGCCATGTCGGAGCCGGTGGTCTGGGCCAGGACACCTTTGGCTTGTTCGATCACGGTCCGGCCTGCGAGGGCAGTGAAGATCCGTTCGTCCAGCTCGACGCTGGTGAGTGTGGTCGACTGGAGAATCACGGCGGCGGCGATGTCGGCGAAGGCCTGGGTCAGCTGCCGGGTCTCGTCGGTGACGTTCACCGGATCGGTGTGGAACGCGTTCATGGCGCCGAGCAGGCGCCCGTGCCAGCGCAGCGGCACCGCATGAACCGCGTGGAACCCGGCAGCGACGATCGCGACGCCCACCTTGTCCCAGCGTCCGGTGATGTCGTCGTCCGAGACCACCGACACCACGGCTCCGCTCAGAGCTGCCTCGACACACGGGCCGGTGTCATGCTGCAACTGGTACAGCTCCAGCTCGACAGCCTGGTGCGAGGTCGCGCTCAGGACCTCCAGGCTGCCTCGGCTGTTCACGACGAGCAGCCCGATCGCGGCCGCTGAGGTGAGGTCCGCGCAGTTCTCCAAGAGCTGGGCCAGGGAGTCGGCGACGTCGTGTTGCTGGACCATGGCGGCGGCTGCATCGATGAACGCTCGCGAAACGGTGTGGGCAGTCATGAGGTCTCGCTTTCAGGGTCATCGGAAAACCGCAGACGTCGGCTGGTGATGTGGTCGGCCACCTCGGCCAGGGTGAGGTTGTGGGAGAAGGCGTGGGCCCGGAGCAGCGCCATCGCGTCGTCGGCACTGATGCGGAGCTGCGCGAGGACCATGCCGGTGGCCTGGTGGATCTCCGAGCGGGCCGACCAGGGACCGATGTCGAGCTCGGACTCCAGCGGCGGAGCGTCCTTCGTGAGCGCTGCGCCGATCGCGTCGGCCAGGAACTGGGCCTGGTCGTGGTCGGGCAGGTCCGGGGTTTCCTGGTGCACCGTGAACACTCCGATCACATGGTCGCGCGGACGCATCGGTACGGCGTACAAGACGGTCACACCGGGGATGTTGCGGGCGGCGTCGGCGAACAACGGCCACCGTCCGGCGTCGGCGCGCAGGTCGCTCACGGTGATGCTCTGGGTCGTGTACGCGGTCGGCCCGGGACCCTCGCCCATCACGTCCTGAAGGTCTTCCAACCGGGCCGCCACGTCACCGGTGGCGCACAAGGTGACGCGGCTCGGTTCGGTGTAGGACAAGGTGATCGCCGCACCGTCTCCACCCATCATCGTGAGGTAGGCCCGGCACAGACGCGTCTCGAGCGGTTGATCCGCGCTGTCGTCGGCGATCAGCCTGGCCAGGCGCGCGAGCAGCGTGGTCCGCTCCAGATCATTCATCGGTTGCATCCCCGGGTACGGTCGGTCGCCTCGCAGCGGTCTCGGCACCGAAGCGGGTGTCTCAACGATCGCAGGATCCGCCGCCGATTGCACCGACCCCGGCCGGGGCGTTTGCATTTCGCCGCACTCGCGCCGAGTGCCTGCGTGGGATCCTGTGCGCGTGAGTTCTGGCATGACGGCCGGCGCTTGGGCCGAGCAGCAGGTCGCCGCGGTTCGCGACGACCCGTCCGGACGGCTCGCCCTGATGCAGCGGTGCTACTACGGTCCGTTCGGCAAGGCACCGCGGCATCTGCCGTATCGGCGGGCGGCGACGTCGGCGATGCGCTGGGAGCTGAGGCGCGGCGTGTTGCAGCCGCCGTTCAGTGACCGTCCGGGCAGTCCGTGGTGGCGGGCGGTGAACGAGCGGGTGCTTCGGGACGGCTGTGAGGCGGTGGCGCTGAGCGGGGACCTGTCCGGCTCGGCCTCGTCGCGGACGGTCGACTACTGGCTGTCGTTCGCGCAGTACCCGACCGCTCGGGCTTGGTGGCGCGCGCACAACGGCAGCCTGGTCGCCGGCTACCTGGAGCATCGCGAGCTGGCTGAGGCGGAGACCGACGCGGAGCGCTTCTTCATGAACGTCGTACTGTGCCGGGTGCTCTACGCCCATGCGCTTGTCGCGGCGCCCCGGATCGCCTTGGGGTGGCTTCGTCCGCTCGCCCCGCTGCTCGGTGATCCGCGCCTCGGGATGACCGGGATCTTCCTTCAGCTGTCCCGGGTGCTGCCGGACGAGTACCCCCTGCGGGACGAGGTGCGGTCCTACCTCCGGGACGAGCTCGGATTCGGGCGGCTTCTCGACTACGGCGTGATCGTCCCGCGGCTGCGGCAGCTCTACGAGTGGTCGGCCTATGAACTCGCGGATCCTGGTCTGCTCGACTGCATCGACGAGGGCGCCCTGACCTATGCCTGGTCGCCTGACGAGAGAGACGTGTGGCAGCCGCCGCGCTCAGTCATCGTCCAACTGACCCAGCGACTACTGCCGCCACAGCAGCACCGATAGCGGTCATCCGGTCCGGGTGAGGTGGTCGCCGCGCTGCCGGGAGAAGCTGCCGGGATCCGGTGCGATCGACAGGACGGCGGCGAGTCGAGCCGGCCCGGTGAAGGAGTCCAGATGGCTGACGATGCCAGTACCGGCCGGGCGAGGACGGCCCCTGAACGCAAGCCGACTGACTATGCCGGGGCGGTCTACGGATCACTCTTGGCCGCATCGGTCGTCGCCGGCACCAGTCCTGGCCAGCACCCGCCGAGCCCGCGCGAGCTGATCGCCCTGCTGTTGTCGACCGGGGTGGTGTTCTGGCTGGCGCACGTGTACGCGGAGGTGGTCGGCCACCGAACCCCGGGGTCAGCGCTGACCCGGAAGGACATCCGTACCGCCGCGGCACAGGAGTGGCCGATCGTCCAGGCCGCCGTACCGCCCGCTGTGGCGGTCGGCGTCGGGGCGCTGTTCGGCATGTCCGATTCGCTGGCGGCCTGGTTCGCGCTCCTGGTGGCCTTGGCAGGACAGATGGCGTGGGCCTTGTACGTCGCCGCCAAGGCGAGAGCCACCCGGACCGGCATGCTCGTCGCTGGTGCGGTCAACCTCGCGCTGGGCCTGCTGATCGTGCTTCTGAAGGCATCCCTGGCGCACTAGGGAGGCCGGCCCGTAGCCGGGCGGCGGCCCAGGTCGTGGGGATGTCCGCCCCGCCTTCCTCGGCTGTCCGCGCGCCGAAGCGCACGTAGCCGGCGTGCGGCATGATCTTGCCGGCGACCAAGGCGTGTCCCTGGCGGAAAGCCGACGCCCGATCGAGCAGGCCGGCCGGAACGAACGAGAAGACCGCGCGCAGGAACTCGAGGTCGGCCGTGGAGTTCATCCGCATCAGCATCAGGTTGTCGCACTGCGACAGGACGTTCTCCTGGACCTTCTGCGGACGCTGCGTGGACAGCAGCAGGTACAGCCCGAACTTGCGGCCCTCGGCGGCGATGCGGGTGGCGTACTCCGCGGCCAGCGCCGTCACCGCGTCCTTGGGCACGGCCGGGCAGACGTTGTGTGCCTCATCGATCACCACGAGGACAGGCTCGCGGCGGGCGCGCCGGTGCCACAGGGTGGACAGCACTGCCTCCGCGACAACGCTTTGTTCCTCAGGTGTTTCGAGCGAGCCGAGGTCGACGACCAGGCACCGCTTGTCGGAGTTCTCCAGGTCCTCGACGATCGATCCGGGCTGTTCCCCGGCCCAGATCGACCAGTCGAGCACGCCGAGGTTCGCCGCTCGCAGTCCGAGTTCCCGGGCGCCGGGCTGATCGGCGGTGAGGAAGTCTTCGAGACCGCTGACCAGCGCTTGGCCGTGTTCGCGGGCGTCGAGCAAGCCGGACAGCGCTGCGTACTCCTCCCGGTCGGCGATCGGGTCGAGCTGGAGCAGGGCGGCCCGGCCGGCCCGGTCGAGCTGGGCGAACCGCAGCCTGATCCGGTCGTCGCCCGACCCCCGCCGTACGGCGACGCCGCGAGCCGCTGCCGTGTACCGGTCGGCGATCGCGGGGTCCAGCCCGGCGCGGGTTTCGCCCAGCCGGACGTAGTCGGAGTTCGGGTCGAGGATGACGAGGCGCAGGTCGGTCTCGACGAGCAGCTGTTCGAGCACCAGTCCGAGGGAGTACGTCTTCCCGGAGCCGGACTGTCCGCACAGGAACGTGTGCCGGTCGAATCCACCGGCGTCGAGGGAGGCGGGTACGCCGGGGGCGAGAAGCTGCTCGCCGATCTCGAGGACGGCGTGCGGCGGACGGTTCCGCAGCAGCCAGGTCCGGACCTCGTCGGCCCGGGCGGGACGTACGACGACGTCGTGGAACGGCGTGGCCTCGTGGTCGAGCACGACCCCGTCGCCCTGGGCGGCCCTGATGTGGAACGCCGTCGTGGCGGCCGGATCCACCTCCGCGGCGTCCACCCGGGCGATCCCGAGGGCGAGAACCTGTCCGAGTCGCCCGGATCCACCGGTCTCAAGGACCACGTAGCCGCCCACCTGCAGCGCGAGGTCGTTCAGGGAAGCCTGGAACTCGAAGCGGATCCCGTCGACCGAACTGGCGAGCGGGAGCACACCGCGCTCGATCACCCGGCGCATGGCACGGAGATCGGCGACGCCGCCCCCAGGTGCGGCGACCCGTGACGGATCCCGCTGCTCACCCCCCATTCGTCAGCTGTATCACGATCCGCGCCGCGCCGGATAGAGGAGCGGCATCCGCGCCGATCGGGGTGCCCGCGTTTACCCCACCACGGATGATGTCGTCACCGGTTCGAGCGCCGATCATGACACCGTGGACACTCCAGAGCAGTCCAGGAATGCGTCTGATCCTGAGCCGACGCAGTCCAGGAACGCCTCTGATGCAGAGGCGGCAGGTCCTGAGCCCTCGCAGTCCGGGGGCGAGTTCGACATGCCGGCAGCCGGTCCTGAGCTGGCCCAGTCCGACAACGGGTCCGAGGTGCCGACGGTCGGTTTTGAGACGTCCGAGAGCATTTCCGATGTGCTGGCGGACGGTCCTGAGCCGGCACTGTCCGAGAACGGCGCCGACGTACCGACGGCTGGTGCTGAGACGGTGCCGCCGGGGGATGCGGCTGACGGTGTTGAGGCGGGGCAGTCCGGCGATGTGTCTGACGCTTCGGCGGCAGGTCCTGAGGCGACACAGTCCGGGGCCGGGTCCGAAGTACCACCGGCCGGTCCTGAGCCCATCGTCGTGATCGACGTCGTCGTCGGGGCTGCCGCCCTGGCCGCGGCCTCCGCTCGCGCGATGCAGCGGCGCGCCCGAACAGTCGTCCGGCCCGTCACCCGCGTCGCCCGCCCGGTCACCCGCGTCGCCAAGCCGGTCGCTCGCGTCGTCCTCCGGCCGCCGCTGGTGCCACAGCGGTTCCACGCCGAAAGGCTGCTGGCCGCTGTCGGTCGGCACGGTGACAGCCACCGCCCCGACGTGGTGGGCCAGCTGTCGGCCTTGCTCGACCTGCTCGTACCGATGATCGCGAATGCGGTGCTGTCCCGGATCGACCTGACCAAGCTCGTCGCGGAACATGTGGACCTGGACCAGGTGGTCGCTTCGGTCGATCTGAACAAGGCGGTCGAGAATCTCGATCTGGACGCGGTGGTGGCTCGCCTCGACCTGGAGGCGGTGATCGGCCAGCTCGACCTGGCGGGCCTTGCCGAGGGTGTGATCGCGGAGGTGGATCTCGCGGAGATCATCCGTCAGTCCACCGGTTCGGTGGCGTCCGAAACCGTCCAGGGCGTGCGGATGCAGGGCATCTCCGGCGACGAGGCTGTCGGTCGGGCGGTCGGCCGGCTTCGGCTGCGGTTCAGCCGCCACAGCGAGGTCGCACCGGGGCCATGACGATGGCCGGCCCCATCTCCCCGATTCCACCGGAGGCCCGGCCGTACCAGGGGCAACGAGCCGGGATCATCACCCGGACGATCGCCGGCGTCATCGACGGCCTGGTCGTGATCGCGCTGCTGCTGGGCGGCTACCTCGGCGTCAACGGGCTGTTGTTCCTGTTCGATCCGCGGGGCTTCGAGTTCACCGAGGCATCAGTGCTGCTGAGCGTGACCGGCGGACTGGTGGTTCTCGTCCTCTATCTCACCATCGCCTGGTCGATCACCGGCCGGAGCTACGGCTGCCACGTGATGGGACTTCGCGTCGTCAGCCGGCGAGGGCGACGACTGCTGCCGCACATCGCGTTGTTGCGCGCTGTCTTCTACGCACTGTTCCCGATCGGACTGCTGCTGTGCGCCGGCGGCCGCAATCACAGTTCGCTGCAGGACTTCGTCCTGCGTACGTCGGTCATCTACGACTGGCTACCCAGGTTGCCCAAGGACGATCCTCGGCGGTGAGATCGCCGGGTCCCGGGCGGGCTGGGAGAAGGCCCAGTTCCCACGCGCGCCGTACTGCCTCGTTCCGCCGCGACGCGTTGAGCTTGCGGAGAACACTCCGCACGTGGCTGCGCACGGTGTTCACGGAGACGTACATGGTGCTGGCGATCTCCTCGGTGGTCAGGAGTTCGGCCAGGTACTCCAGCACCTCGTGTTCCTTGCAGGTCAGCGTGTCGGCGCGAACCGCCGCCAGCACCCGATCGTGCGTAGCGTCGGTGGCCGCGCCGGGGTCGTCGGCAAGGCTCGGCGCCTGCAACCACGGATGACGCCTCATCAGCTCGCCGCTCGGCCGGAGCAGTCTTCGCACCGCCGACGGTGCCTCCGAGAAGGGACGGCGCAGATGTTCGGGGGCCGCCAGTCTGAGGGCTCGCTCGAGGCAGAGACCGCCGCGGCTCGGATCCCCATGGCTGATCGAGTCCGCCGCCTGCACCAGCCAGCCGTCGACCTGCAGATCGAGGGGAACCGATCGCGGCGCCGGGACCGGCGGGGGATGAGGTGTCTTCTCGCCGACCTCGGTCGCCGCGCGCTGCAGCACCAGCAGCGAGCCGATCTGATCGGGTCCCGCAGACCGCTCGATCGCGGAGATGGCGTCGCGCGGCAGGTTCTGTGCCACCAGGATCTTCGCCTCGTCCACGACCAGGGACTGGCCCAGCCACTCGTCGGTCTCCGCACCGTAGCTGTTGGCAGCGGCCCGGAGCTCGGCACCGGCGAGGTCGGCATCTCCGCCGGCCCGGAGCAGTCGGGCCCGGATCAGAGCCATCGCGGCTTCGAGCACTCGGGCGTCGTACGTCGGCCCCGCTTCCTCGGCGCGATGGACCAGGTCCCGGGCTGTGGCCAGCTCGGCCAGGTCGGCACTCACCCAGGCCTGCGCCACGATCGCCGATCGAGGCGCAGGCAACTGTGGCCCGGCTGCGGTCACGGCGATCGCTTCCGCGGCGATCTCGGTGGCTCGCCGCAGGTGACCCCAGGTGGCCTCCACGAGCGCGGCCATTCCCAAGGAGTCAGCCAAAGCCTCGCGCAAGTGGGCCTCGTCGGCGACTGCGATGGCCTCGGAGAACGCTTCCGAGGCGCCCGCGAAGTCGCCCCGCCGGAGCAGTGCGCGGCCCTTGCATCCGGCCACGAGCAGCTTCAGCTCCGGGTGCGCGGTGACCGATCCCACCGATGCCGCCCGGAGGGCCGCTTCGGCGGCCAGTGCGGCGTCCAGCGCCGCGGTGACATCGGCCTGGATGCTCGCGGAGATCGCTTGCAGCACAGTGATCGCGAGTTCGTAGGGGATTGTCCGCGGTGCGTCGTCCTGGTCGAGGCTGGCCTTGGCCTTGGTCAGCTCGGCGGCGCAGCGACCGGCGTCGAACTCTGTCAGCGCCCGTGCCCCCCGCACGATCGCGATGCCGGCTCCGTCCAGGTCGTCGGGAAGGTCGGCGACCAGCGCGTTCAGCGTCCGCCGTTGGCGCCCGACGAGCAGTCGCGCGACGTCGAGGTCCTCGACCAGGTACCGGGCCGCGTCGTCCCACCCTCCCGCCGTGATCGCGTGGTGGACCGCCGCGAGCCGCTGTCCGTCCTGCGCGAACCAGCCGGCCGCCGCGCGGTGCAGCACGGGGACGAGAGATGGCTTCTCGAACAAGAGTTGGGCGCGGAGGAACTCGCGGAACAGCGACTGGTAGCTGTAGAGGTCGTCGGTCCCGGGAACGCGCTGGATGAAGGCGTTCCCCTGCGCGATGAACTCCAAGGACCTGAGGTCACACGGCTGACCGGTCAGTGCCTCGGCCAGGGCTGGACGCAGGTTGTCGACGATGCAGGTCCGGAGCAGGAAGTCGCGGAGTGCGGGTGGTTGCGCCTGGAGTACTTCGGTCATCAGGAACGCCGCCACGTTCCCCGCGTCGCCGCGGAACTCGCGGATCGCCTGCTCGATGTCGGTCTTGCCGGCCAGGTTCATGGTCGCGAACATCAGGCCGGCCGGCCAGCCGTCCGTCCTGGTCATGAGCTCGGCGAGGTCGTCCGGCGGCAACTCGAGGTTCTCCTGCCGCATCAGGAGAACCGCCTCCTCCTTGGTGAAGGCCAGATCGGCGGCACGGATCTCGGTCATGGCACCCGCGAGCCGGTAGCGATGGAGCGGCAGCGGCGGGTCCGCCCTGGTCAGCAGGACGATCCGGACCCGCCGGGCGTTGCCGCGGATCAGGCGATCGAGGCTGTCCCCGAGTTCTTGCGTCACGGCCCGGTCGCCGCAGTCGACCACCAGGACCAGCGTCTCCGCGGCGGTCGCCGAACCTCGGCGGTAGAGGCTGTCGAGCACGGACTGCAGCACGGCCGCAGGCTGTTCGCCGACGTCCATCATGATGTGCCTCACCGGGCCCGGCCAGCTGCCGAGTGCCTCCCACGACACCAGCAGCATCGTCTTTCCGAAGCCCGCCGGCGCACTGACAAGCGTCAGCGGCCGCTGCACCCCCTGGCTGACGAGATCCAGAAGACGCTGCCGCACCACTGTTGCCCTGGGGATCGCGGTCGGCCCCGGCGTAGCCGACTGCTCGTGGTCGTGGATCGGAGTCAAGCGCCGTCCGCGCTCTCGTCCTGCCTGCTGACCGCCTGCCTGCTGACCGCCCGCCATCTGCCCTCCCGGCCATTGACGACTACGACTGTCGCGACTGGGCGGTGCCTGGTGACTCTCCACCTCGGCAAGATCATCGAGCACCCCCTGAACGGATCGACGCCGAATCGCACTGATGCGAGCCGGCCCGCCACCCATCGTCGCCAGACGTTCCCATGCTGCCTCCTCACCCCCCTTCGGTAGTTCACCCCACAGGGGTGAAGCCGGGACCTTCCGGCTTTGCGACTGTCGGACGCAGGGCGCCGAACGGAGTGGTTCGATGGGCGGGGCGAGGTACGAGATTCGCGTGGCAGGCGTCGTACCGGAGCAGGATCTCCGTGACATGGGCGCGGTGACGCTGTCCGTCGAGCAGGTGAACACTGTGCTGTACGACGTACCGGACCAGGCAGCGCTGTACGGCCTCCTGGCCCGGCTTCGGGCACTGGGGGTCGACGTCGTCGAGGTACGCCGGATCCCAGGCGCTTCGCCGGCGTCGAGCGAGAGCGATGCCGACCAGCCCGGAGAGGACGATGATGACAACACTTGAGCACCACAACGCGTCGTACCAGGTGGTCGTGCTGGGGGAGCTCGCCCCTGCGGTCCTGGCCTTCTGCGCCAGGCTGCCGGCGCACAACGAGACGTCAGGTGTGTTCCGGGTACAGGCCGGCGACGGACAGGACATCGAGGACCTGGTCGCGATGATGCAGGGGGCCGGCCTGACGATCCTGAGCATCCGCGAACTCACCGGCCGCGAGGCGCGGACCGCACCGGAACCGGTCGCCTGACGATCAGGCAGCGGGTGGCGCGGCCTGATCAGCTGCGGGGGAGTGGGCCGCTTCGCGGCGGATGAGCAGCCCGGCGACGACGAACACGATGCCCCAGGCGAGAGCGATGATGCCGAGCAGTACGGCGATGCCGACAGCGCCTCGGCCCGGGTTCGCGCAGAAGAACACGCCCAGGAGGATCGACAGCGCGGCGCTGGCCAGGAGCAACCAGCGTGGTGCCAGCAGACTGCTGCCGAAGGCACCCACCACCTCGAACAGGCCGCGGATGATCAGCCAGATGCCGAGGATCCAGGTGAGCGTCTCCGCTGTCACCTGCGGGCTGAAGATCGCGAAGAACGCGGCCACCAGTGCGACCAGTCCCAGCACGAGCGACACCAGCCGGCTTGCGCCGGGCTCCGGCCGAGCTGCCTGCACCAGGAGCTGATGCCCTCCACCAGCGCCCAGATTCCCCACAGCACGACGAGTGCGGTCGCTGTCGAGACCGGCCAGACGATTGCCACGATCCCGAAGACAACGCCGATCGCCCCGCGGGCGATCAGCGCCTTCCAGCCGATGTCGCCAGTCATCAGGTCACCTTCCCGGTGGTGCTATTCGGTGATCTCGTGGCCGTGGACGGTCAGGGCCCAGATGATCAGGATATCGATCGCGATCATGGTGACCGACCAGATCGGGTAGGCGGCCAGGAAGCCGATGTTCACGATCGCGCTCAGCATCGCCACGATGACACCGACCACGCGGGCCCACATCTTTCCGGCGAACAGCGCGAATCCGGCGGCGACGATGACGACGCCGCCGACGATGTGGATCCAGCCCCAGGCGGTGTAGCCCACCTGGAGGGTGAGCTCGGACTTCCCGACCAGGAAGTAGTCGTCCTTGAACAGCGCGACCAGTCCCTGCATCACGTGGAAGGTTCCGACCAGGGCCATCATCACGCCGGCGAACGCGATCCAGCCGACCCAGGCCGTCATCTGCGTGGGTTGCACACCCTGCGGGGCCACGCTCGCCGCCTCGTCCCGCTTCGCGGAGTGCGACATGACCGGTCTCTCCCCTCGATGACGGACTACCGGATCCAGACTTCGCCGAGGCGGCCCCACCTGCCTCATCCGGAGAGGATGAGGCAGGTGAGGTGGTGACGGGACGACGATCTTGAGTGCGGCACGAGAGTGTCCGGAGCCGTCTAGGGGAGGGGCGCCTGATGGATGACTACCCAATGCTCGGAATATTCTTCACGATCTCGCTCGTGACCGAGCCGGCCGCCTGAGCATGGTCCGGATCCGCGACCAGGTGACAGGTTCCCGAACGTGAGCGAGACGCTGCGACCAGATTCCGGCAGTCCCCGCGGCACCGCCCGGGTGGTCCGGTCGGGTTGCCTTTGTGTGGCCACGGTGACCGGTGTCGTCTGCCTGGTCGCCAAATGGGGGGTGCCAGGACTGTTCGTCTGTTCGGTCCTCGGCGCGATGTCGGCGGCCGTCGTCGCCTCGGCCATCTGGTCGGATGACGACGACGGGTGGAACGCCGTCCGCAAGATCGCCAAGCTGGCGCTCGTCGCCAGCCTGCTCGTACCGGGCGCGATCGGTCTGATCGCCGCCCTCGAGTTCACCGGCGTTCTGATCGTGCTGATCCTTGCCGGGACCACGCCCGCGATCACCTCGCGGGTCCGGGCGCGATGGTTCCCGGCGGCGCATCGTCCACCACCACAGCGGGACAAGCCGGTCGGCACAGTCAGCACAGCTCGTCCCCGGCCGGCCGCGATCGAGTCCACGGCTGAGCCGATGCCGGAGCTCGATTTCCTCGACGACCAGGCCTTGTGCCTGGCCTGGCGACGGAGCTTCGTCCGGCTGGAGTCGGCCCGGTCGGCCGCGGAGCGCCTGGCCGTGGTCGAACAACGGCAGAAGTATCTCGACGAGCTGCACCGGCGGTCGCCGGACGGACTCGCGGCCTGGTTCGCCTCGGGTGCGCGCGCGTCCGGGAACCCGCTGCCGTACGTCGACGAGGACCGGCGCCGGATCGACTGAGCCGGACCGAACTCAGGTGCAGGCTTCGACGCCTCCTGAGACGCCGGTGTTGAAGGCCTCGGTCCGCTGCTCGGCGTTGCCGTGGTCGTTCACGTCGGTCCAGGGGTAGTCGTCCGCGACCGCGGCCAGCGTCTTGGCGATCTCCTCGCTGTCCCCGGGCTCGACCGTGATCAGGCCGTCGTCGGCCGCACCTTGCAGCGCGGCTCCGGCCAGGCAGTCCGCCTGGAGTTCGGCCGCGACCGAGACCCGGTCGCTGCCCAGTCTCGCCTGGATCGCGTGGCCCCACTCGTGCGCGATGATCAGGTAGATCCACGCGTCACCGATCTGGCTGTAGCCGGCCTCCATCAGCTCCTCGTCCCAGGCGATGAAGTCGCCCGGCCGGCAGTAGACGGCGTTGAACGGCACGGACTCCGGCTCGCCGCCGCAGGGCGGGCCGTTCGTGCCGACGTAGGACCCGGCGACGCGCGGGCTCTGGTACGGCTGGCCGGTCTGCTCGGTGGAGTAACGCCGCCAGAAAGTGTCCACCGCTCTGACGGCGGCCTCCTCGTCGTCCTTCATCGTCTCGCGATCGACTGCGTCGACGCTCCCGGTTGCCTGCGTCGCCTGGACGCTCGGGGAGGTCGTGCCGGTCGACCCGTCAGTTGTCGTGCAGGCGCAGGCCAGGGTGGCTGCGGTCATCGCGACCGTCAGCCACCCGAGAGCCCCTTTGTTGACCGTGGTCATACGAGGGGAGGAACACGCCGTTCGGCCCCTGAGAGCTCGGCGCCCTCCATGCTGCTCCACGGTGCCTCGCCCGCACCACCCAGACGGTCTCGTACGTCGTGCCAGCGCACGGTGAGTGCGTACAGGATGAGGACGTTCAGCGCGATCATCAGCAACGACCAGACCGGATAGGCACCGATCCACAAGGTCTGTGCCACCGCATGCAGGCAGACCACCACGATGGCGGTGATCCTGGCCCACCCCTGTGCCGCGAGCAGTCCGCCGCCGACGGCCATCAGAATCAGTCCGGAGATCAGGAGCGTCCAGCCCCAGGCGGTGATGTCCACGAAGACGAGGTTCTCCCGCGTCATCACGACCCGCTCGTCGTCGAACAGCGCGACGAATCCCTGGAAGACGTTGACCAGGCCGACCACCATGAGCAATGCGCCGGCGAACACGACGATTCCGGCCAGCGCCTTCCCGCTCTTCTCAGCCATCTCTGACATCTCCTCTCGTTGCCCGCGCCGAACCGGCGGCGGGCCGCACCTGGATGGTGCCGTGATCGCCCCAGGGAGCGCCTCACCCCGCGTGGATGAAGGCCGCCTAAGCGACGCAGCGGAAGCCGAGGTGAGAGGTGGACGTGTCGATCGGTTGCGCCATCCGCGCGGCCGGACGGTACCGGCGGCAGTAGTTCGGCGCGCACAGGTGTGAGCCACCCTTCGTGACCCGGCGCGGGATCCGGACGGGCTGGCGCGGGTCGTAGCTGTTCTCCCGATCGCCGCCGAGCGGGTTCGTGACCGTGCAGCAGGCGTGCGAGGTCTCGGCATGCTCGGCGTACCAGTCGACGGTCCACTCCCAGACGTTGCCGATCATGTCGTAGAGGCCGTACCCGTTGGGCGGGTACGTCGCGACCGGCGACGTACCCTCGTAGCCGTCGGCGCGGGTGTTCTGCAGCGGGAAGTCGCCCTGCCAGGTGTTGGCCAGGTGCCGGCCGTCCGGGGCGAACTCCTCGCCCCAGGCGTACGTCGCACCGTCCAGGCCGCCACGTGCGGCGTACTCCCACTCGGCCTCCGTCGGGATCCGCTTACCGACCCAGTCCGCGTACGCCGAGACGTCCTCCCACGCGAGGTGCACGACCGGGTCGTCCTGGCGGCTCTTGACCGAGCTCCCGGGTCCTTGCGGATGCCGCCAGTCCGCGCCCGGAATGTACGTCCACCAGTTGTACGGGTCACGCAGATCGACCGGGTGATCCTGCTTGACGAACACCGTCGACGCGGGAACGAGCAGCTCCGGCTTCGCACCGGGGTAGTCGGCCGCGTTCGGCACCCGCTCCGCGAGCGTGACGTACCGGGTCTTCTGGACGAACCGGGCGAACTGGCGGTTGGTCACCAGCCGCCGGTCGATCCAGAACCCGTCGACCGTGACCGGATGGGCCGGCCGCTCCTCGGCGTAGTGGTCGTCCGACCCCATCCGGAAGGTGCCCGCCTCGAGCCAGACCATCTCGTCGTACGGCGGCTCGTCCGCGCGTCCCGTGTCCATCGTGGCCTTCGTCGTCATCCGAACACAGTGGTCCAGTCGTTCTTCACGCTGACCACCGTCCAGCCGCGCGTCCTGGCCCGGTCGAGCACCTGGTCCGCGCCCTTGGTGTAGTCGAACTCCCGGTCGGCGTCGTCATGGAGGACGAGCAGCCGCAGGCCCGGCCGCTCTCCGCCGGTGAACTGCAGCATCTGCTGGTCGCCGTTCGCGTTGCCGGCGGCAACGATCGGGCGGCGGCCGGTGCGGCTCCAGATCCGGATCGGCTTGGCCGGGCCGTCGTCGAAGACGTCCAGCTCCGCGGTGCGCACCAGGTGGGCGGTGTCGCCGTCCTCCCGGTACTCGAGGTCGACCGAGCTGCCGATGACGCGGTCCGGCGGGATCCCGTACATCTCCTGGCTGATGACGCGCATGAAGTCCCGGCCGCCACCGGATGCGATGTAGCAGCTGAAATCGTTCGCGGCCAGATAGCCGAGCAACTCCACCATCGGCTGATAGGCGCACTCGAGGTACGGCCGGTCGAGCGTCGGGTGCCGGGCGCTGTGCATGAACGCGGAGGCGATCGTGTCGAACTCCTCGATGGTGATGTTCGCGTACGTGTCGAGCAGGCCGGCGGCCATCACCCTCAGGTCGCTGTCGTCGCCTTCGTAGTGTTTGACGATGGCCTGGCTGAGCCAGCCGAAGTTCTTCTCCGCGACAGCCTTCCAGGGCTGCCGGGCGGTCAGGGACGGATCCTCCTTCGCCATCTCGCCGATCCGGCGCAGCAGGAAGTCGGCCTGGATCGGCAGCGGCTGCTCACACCACAGCGTGCCGTCGTTGTCGAAGACCGCGACCCGTTCCTCGGCCGGCAGACCGCCCGGACCGGCCACCGACTCGACGAAATCCACGATCGCCTTCTTGGTCCCGGTGTCGCTCCAGGACCGGAGCATGTCGGTGGCCATCTCAGTGCGCCAATGCGGTGCCGGCGAGTTCCATCTTTTCCATCGCCTGGTCGATGGTGAAGCTCGCCGCCCGCTGGCGCGGCGGGAAGTCCTTGAACGTCTCCAGGAACGGCACCACGATGGCCTGCGCCGCCAGCACCAGGTAGGCGCGGTCCAGGAGCCAGTCGTAGTAGGTGTTCGAGGTGATGTCGGCTCGTTCGTACGGGTCGGTGCGCAGGTTGTACAGCTTCGGCAGCCGCAGGATGACGAACGGCTCGGCCCAGACCCCCAACGTGCCGGCCATCCGCTGCTCCATGAAGACGACCTTCCAGTTCATGTAGCGCAGCGCAACCAGATCGCCGTCGTCGCTGAAGTAGATGAATCCCTTGCGTGGGCTCTGGTCCACCTCACCGGTGAGGTACGGCAGCAGGTTGTAGCCGTCGATGTGCACCCGGAAGTGTTTGCCGGCCGCCTCGTGTCCGCGTTGCAGTTTCTCGACGATGTCCGGTTCGCCGGCCATGGCGAGGAAGGTGGGCAGCCAGTCGTGGTGCTGGATGATCTCGTTGGAGACCACGCCGGCCGGGATCCTGCCGGGCCAGCGCACCATCATCGGGATCCGGAACGCGCCCTCCCAGTTGGTGTTCTTCTCGGACCGGAAGGGCGTCATCGCACCGTCCGGCCAGGTGTTCATGTGCGGCCCGTTGTCGGTGCTGTACATCACGAGCGTGTTGTCGGCGAGGCCGAGCTCGTCCAGCAGGTCCAGCAGTTCGCCAACGTTGCGGTCGTGGTCGATCATCGTGTCGTGGTACGGCGACTGCCACGGCCCCGCCTGCCCGATGCTCTCCGGCTTCGTGTGCGTGCGCAGATGCATGTGAGTCGTGTTGACCCAGCAGAAGAAGGGCTTGTCGTCGGCCTGCCGGCGGGTGATGAAGTCCTTCGCGGCGTCGACGAAATCGTCGTCGCAGGTCTCCATCCGCTTCTTGGTCAGCGGTCCGGTGTCTTCGATCCGTTGCCTGCCGACGCGTCCCCAGCGCGGGTCCTCGGCGTCGTCGTCGGTGTCCGTCGCCCAGGAGCGCATCACACCGCGCGGGCCGAACCGGGCCTTGAAGTTGGGGAACTCCTCCTCGTTCGGGTAGTCCGGCAGCTCCGGCTCCTCCTCGGCGTTGAGGTGGTAGAGATTGCCGTAGAACTCGTCGAAGCCGTGGGCGGTCGGCAGGAACTCGTTGCGGTCGCCGAGGTGGTTCTTGCCGAACTGTCCGGTCGCATAGCCGTCGTTCTTGAGCAGCTCTGCGATGGTCGGATCCTCGGCCTGGAGCCCCACTGGTGATGCCGGTACGCCGACCTTGGTCAGGCCGGTGCGGAAGCCGCTCTGCCCGGTGATGAACGAAGCCCGCCCGGCTGTGCACGACTGCTCGCCGTACGCGTCGGTGAAGCGCATGCCTTCGTTCGCGATGCGGTCGATATTGGGAGTCCGGTAGCCCATCAAGCCGTCGCTGTAACAGCTGAGGTTCGTGATCCCGATGTCGTCACCCCAGATCACCAGGATGTTCGGCTTCTCCGCCATTGGAGCCACTCCTTACGTCGCTGTAGCCGGTTCGCCTGTGCCGCGACACGACAGGCTGCCGCAACCAGTCCACTGTGGCCAGAAGCCTTCGCCCCGTGCTCACCCCCGACGGATGACCTCTGCCGGCCGTCGGCCCGGCTCATCCCATGTGGGTGACGATGCGGCTGTCGTGGTCGCGCAGGCTGGTGTCCCGACGGATTCCCATCGAGAGGACACCGCGATGGCGGCGCCGATCCTGCTCCCGTCACTGCGCGGCTATCAGCGGCGATGGCTGCGCGGCGATGTGCTGGCCGGCCTGACTGTGTGGGCCGTGCTGGTCCCGGAGTCGCTCGCGTACGCCTCGATCGCGGGCGCGCCGCCTGTCGTGGGCCTGTACGCCGCACCGGCCGCGCTCCTGCTGTACGCCCTGCTGGGCAGCTCCCGGCACCTGGTCGTCGGTCCCATGTCGGCCACCGCCGCGTTGTCCGCCAGCGTCGTGGCCGCGGCGGTCGGTGTGGGCAGTGACGGCTATGTCGCCGCCACCGCGGCGCTGGGCATCGTGGTGGGCGTGGTCGCGATCGTCGCGGGGCTGATGCGGCTGGGCTTCCTGGCGTCCTTCATCTCCGAGCCGGTGCTCAAGGGTTTCATCGTCGGACTCGCGCTGACCATCATCGCCGGCCAGTTGCCGAGCCTGTTCGGGGTGGAGAAGGGGTCGGGCAACTTCTTCGAGGAGATCTGGGACCTGATCACCCGCCTCGGGGACACCAACGGCTGGACGTTCGCGGTCGGCGCGCTGTCGCTCGCGCTGGTGCTCGAGCTGAAGCGCTTCGTGCCGCTGCTGCCGGCCTCGCTGGTCGCCGTGTTCCTCGGAGTCCTCGCCGTGATCGTGTTCGACCTCGAGGACAAGGGCGTCGAGGTCGTCGGCCAGATCGCCGGCGGACTACCGTCGTACGGCGTTCCGGACATCTCCGCGGCCGACTACCTGGCCCTCGCCGGCGGCGCGGTCGGAGTGACTCTGGTCGGCTTCGCCGAGGGGCTCGGTGCGGCCAAGACGTATGCCGCCAAAGCGGGGTACGACATCGACCCGAATCGGGAGCTGATCGGTCTCGGCGCGGCGAACCTCGGCGCCGGGCTGTCGTCCGGGATGGTGGTGAACGGAAGCCTGTCGAAGACGGCGGTCAACGGTGGCGCGGGGGCACGCTCGCAGATTTCCGGCGTGGTCGTGGCCGCGCTCACGGTCGTCACTCTGCTGTTCCTCACCGGCCTGTTCGAGCAGTTGCCGGAGGCAACACTGGCGGCCGTGGTGATCGCCGCGGTGATCGAGCTCGTGGACATCCCGGCTCTGGTCAGGCTGTACCGGCTCTGGACCGGACGGCTGGCCACGATCTACGGAGCGGCGGCCCGGCCGGACTTCGGTGCGGCGATCGCGGCGCTGCTCGGCGTACTGGTGTTCGACACCCTGCCGGGCCTGTTCATCGGGATCGGCGTATCGGTCCTGCTCCTGCTGTACCGGGCCTCGAGGCCGAACGTGGCTGTGCTCGGCCGGGCCGCCGACGACTCGCGCGTCTGGGTCGACCGGGACCGGCATCCGGACGCCGTCCCGGAGCCGGGTGTCCTGGTGGTCCGGGTGGAGGCCGGTCTGTTCTTCGCGAACGCGGAGCACGTTCGCGACCGCATCCGCTCGCTGGTGACGCCCGGTGACGTCCACGTGGTCGTGCTCGATGCGGAGACCGTGCCGGTCGTGGACGTCACCGCGGCGGAGATGCTGGTCGAGTTGTCCCGTGACCTCGCCAAGGACGAGGTGAAGCTCCTGCTGGCGCGCGACATCGGCCAGGTCCGTGACATCCTGCGCCGGGCCGGACCGGACGACGCCAAGCTCGCGCAGCTCTATCCGACGGTCGAGGCGGCGCTGGCCGCGGACGGAGGGCGCCATGGGCCCGGTGATCAGTGACCTGCTGCCGCTGGCGATCGGCGTGGCGATCTCGCCGGTGCCGATGATCGCGGTGATCCTGATGTTGCTCGCGCCCCGGGCCGGCGGGACGAGTGTCGGTTTCCTGGTCGGCTGGGTGCTCGGCATCGTGGTCGTGACCGTCGCCGTCCTGCTGCTGTCCGGCACGGTGGATCTGGGCAGCAGCACCGAGCCGTCGGCGGTCGCGTCCTGGATCAAGCTGCTGCTCGGGGTCGCTCTGCTGCTGCTCGGGGTCCATCAACTCCGGGGGAGTCCGGCACCCGGCGAGCAGGCGGCCCTGCCCAAGTGGATGTCGGCGATCGAGACCTTCACCCCCGCCAAGTCGGCCGGACTGGGTTTCCTGCTCTCGGCCCTGAATCCGAAGAACCTGGCGATGTGCATCGCAGCCGGTCTGGCCATCGCAGCCGGGGGACTGACGGGTGGCGAGACAGTTGCGGCAGTCGCGATCTACGTCGTACTCGCCGCCTCCACCGTCGCGGTCCCGGTGGTTGCCTACCTGATCGCCTCGGACCGGATGGCGGGTCCGCTGGAGCGCCTGAAGGTGTGGCTGCAGCAGCACAACGCGGCCATCATGGGCATCCTGCTCCTGGTCCTGGGGACCGTGCTGGTCGGCAAGGGACTCGGCGGTTTGCTCTGACGGACCGCAGGAACCGGCCCGCTCGCGGACTCGCGAGCGGGCCGGGTTCGCTGGGCCGAACCGCGGTCGTTACCGACGGCGGGCCACTCTGCGCGAGGTTCGCCGTCGGTGACGACGGGGTGCCGTCACCGCGGCCGCCACGACGACCGGCGCGCCGACACCGCCGCCACCTGTGTTGCGTCGTGCGGTTCGCCGTGCGACCCGCCGGGATGGTCCGAGCATGACTGCCTCCTTGTGTACGCGGTGCTTCAGAGCACGTCGCGCTCGGCGGCCGCGAGCATCCTGGCCTCTTCGGCCCCCACCAGCCCGAGCTCGATCAGGTCGAGCGGGCTGATGAACTCCGACGCCAGCCGGAAGCCGCCGGCCCGCGCGACCGAGTCCCGGAGCGGGATCGCCCACCGATGTTCGAGCATGATCAGAAGAGCGGCGGTGTCGGCAGGGATCTCCTCCAGCACGTCCCAGGCATCCTCGTCGAACACACCACCGCGCTCGGCGACCTCCTCGGCGCCGAGCTCGGCACCCTTCCCCACTCCTTCGTCACCGGCCGCGCCGAAGCCGAGCAGCCCGCCGACGAGCGCACCGAGCTCGACCAGTTCGTCTTCGCTGAGCTGGCTCTCGTGCAGCGTCTGCACGTTGCCCTCGGCATCCTTGCGCACTGCCAGTGCGTCGATCACGCGCACCACGTCGCTGTCACGCAGACGGTCCAGCTCTTGTCGGATCTCGCCCTGGAAATCGGGTTTGTCGAATCCCAGGACCAGTAGTTGCACGGGTCCGAGCGCCATGTCGGTCCTCTCCTTGCCGCAGTGATGGGTGCGAGTCGTCAGGTCGCCGTGACGTCGCGACCGTGCGCGGCCAGCGCCCAGATCACGAAGATGTCGAGGGCGATGATGGTGATCGCCCAGAACGGGTAGTACGGGATGAACGCGAAGTTGGCCACCGCGCTCAGCACCGCCAGGATGATGCCGACCACCCGAGCCCAGGTCTGGCCGGCCATCACCGCGAAGCCTGCCAGCATGACTACCAGGCCGAAGAGCAGGTGGATCCAGCCCCAGGTGGTGGCGTCGAACTGGAACATGTAGTTGCGGGTGGCAACGTAGAACTCGTTCTCGAAGAGGGCCACCACACCGGAGATGAGCTGGAAGCCTCCGGCCATGACCATCATGACACCGGCGAACAGGATGAACCCGACCGCCCAGCCGCTGACCTCGTGTTCCTCGTCGGCGGCGTCGTAGTGCGATGCTGCTGCCCCTTGGGTCACTGACGTTCACTCCTTCGTTTCGTTGACTACTGTCGTGCCATCGCGATCCGGAGTCGTTCCTCCGGTGAGATGAGATGGTCAAGGTCCTCGGCATCCGCGTCCACGTCGATCTGCACCCACTTGACCCGGCCGGTGAAGGTACTGTCCTTGGCGCCGTAGTCGTCGCTGACCGGGGTCGCGCTGTCGCTGCCGAGGTCGGTGGTCTCGTCGGCGGAGAACAGCATCGGGACCGATGCCTCGATCCGGCCGTCGCCGACCTTGTCGCCGTCGACGTACAAGCTGATGCTGCCGCCCTTGCCGAGGCCGCCGCCGTCGTAGGCGAACTCCATCCGGACCTGGTGCTCACCCGGTGGGATCGGCTCCTCGCCGTACACCTTGGTCTGCTTCAGGCCGAACAGGTTGTAGCAGTACGCGGGCCTGCCGTCCTTGGCATACAGGCTGAATCCGCCGAACGCGCCGCCCTGGGCGATGATCACGCCGTTCGCGCCGCCGTCCGGAACGACGACCTCGGCCGTGATCGAGAACGGCTTGTTCTTCGTGGCGACGATGGAGTTCTCGGTGAGCCGGCTCATCCCGCCGAAGAGGAGCTGCGACGTCCCCTTGATCAGCTGCGGGCGCCCGGCGAGGTCTGGGTTGAAGCGCTCGTACCGCCGGTCGTCCAGGGGGAGCACGTTGTACTTCATCGCCTCGAGCAGGAACAGGCGCTGGAGTTCGTGCAGCTTCTCCGGTTCCTTCGCCGCGAGGTCGTGCGCCTGGCACCAGTCGTCGGGGCTGTAGAGCTCCCAGACGTCGTCGTCGAACGCCGGCATCTCTGTTCCCACCCAGGGGATGCTGTGCCGGGTGACCGCGGTCCAGCCCTGGTGATAGATACCGCGGTTGCAGAACATCTCGAAGTACTGGGTGGTGTGGCGCTCCGCGGCCTGCGGGTCGTCGAAGCTGTAGTTCATCGCGACTCCGTGGAGCGGTATCTGCTGGACACCGTTCACACTGACCGGTTCAGGCAGGCCGGCCGCCTCGAGGATCGACGGCGCGACGTCGATGATGTGGTGGAACTGCGACCGGATCTCGCCCCGGGACGAGATGCCGCCGGGCCAGTGCACGATCGTCCCGTTGCGGGTCCCGCCCCAGTGCGAAGCGATCTGCTTGGTCCACTGGTACGGCGTGTCCATCGCGTGCGCCCAGCCGACCGCGTAGTGGTTGTACGCCGCCGGCGTACCGAAGTCGTCGATCCGGGAGACCATGAACTCCGTCGTCTCGAGTCCGAACGCACCATTGAGCACGACCAGTTCGTTGAAGCAGCCGTTCGGTGAGCCCTCGGCCGATGCGCCGTTGTCGCCGATCATGTAGTAGATCAGCGTGTCGTCGAGGATCTCGAGCTCGCCGAGCGCGTCGACCAGCCGGCCGAGATGGTGGTCGGTGTGTTCCAGGAAGCCCGCGTAGACCTCCATCTGCCGCGCCAGCACCGGCTTGAGGTCGTCCGGCATGGCGTCCCAGGCCGGGATCTCGGCCGGGCGCGTGGTCAGGTCGGCCTCCGGCGGGATCACACCGAGATCCTTCTGCCGGGCGAAGGTCTCTTCCCGGAGCCGGTCCCAGCCCTGGTCGAACTTGCCTCTGTACTTGTCCGACCACTCGGTCGGCACATGGTGCGGGGCATGGGTGGCGCCGGGGGCGTAGTAGACGAAGAACGGCTTGTCGGCCATCAGCGCCTTCTGCTGGCGGATCCACTCGATGGTCCGGTCCGTCATGTCCTCGGTGAAGTGATAGCCCTCCTCCGGCGTGCGGTCCGGCTCGATCGGGACGGTGTCCTGGTAGATGGCCGGCGCGTACTGGTTGGTCTCGCCGCCGACGAAGCCGTAGAAGTGCTCGAAGCCCGAGCCGGTCGGCCACTGGGTGAACGGCCCCATCGGGCTCGTCTCCCACACCGGAACCTCGTGGCACTTGCCGAACTGGGCGGTCGAGTAGCCGTTCAGCCGCATCGTCTCGGCCAGCGGCGCCGCGGTGTTGGGCCGGATCGAGTTGTATCCGGGCGCCGACGTGGCGATCTCGGTGATACCACCCATCCCGACCGCGTGGTGGTTGCGGCCGGTGAGCAGCGCTTGCCGGGTGGGGGAGCACAAGGCTGTCGTGTGAAAGCGGTTGTACTTCAGGCCGCCCGCGGCGAGCCGTTCCGTGGTCGGGGTGTTGATCGGTCCGCCGAACGCGCTGGACGCGCCGAACCCGCAGTCGTCGATCATCACGATCAGGACGTTGGGGGCGTTCGCCGGTGGCCGGAGCGGCTCGATCGGCGGGAAGGATGTGTCAGGGGACTTCGCGTCATAGGTCACCAGACCCGTGTACGGCCGGTCCGGAATGGGGAGAATCTCGCGCTCCACCGCGTTCGCCACGACGTGCCTCCTCTGCTCGTTCGATACGTCGGACGATGCGCTGCGCCGACCCGCGCGGCATCACCCCCTCCGGACGATCTGGCCCGGGGGGATGCCGACGGACCGGGCGTCAGGTGGCCGCCGGGACGTCGAGGTGGCCGGCGAAGTACTCGAGGGCCGTCTTGGTTTTCGTCTGCTGCTCGCCGGACAGGTCGATGCCCCGCTTGTACAGGAAGGTCCGCACGTCGGCGGCGACCTGGAAGGTCTCACCAGGCAGGCACTTGGTGGAGAGTTCGAGGATCCGCGAGCCGTCGGGGTAGAACCACAACTCGGCGACGAGCCGGCGGCCGAACTCCACCGGCGCCATCT
This sequence comes from uncultured Actinomycetota bacterium, assembly GCA_963748245.1. GTDB lineage: Bacteria > Actinomycetota > Actinomycetes > Propionibacteriales > Kribbellaceae > Kribbella. Next base: position 308,082 of record CAVVIA010000003.1, read on the forward strand.
TCAGCTTGAAGACGGTGATCGGTCCGAGCATCGACAGGTCGTCGAGTTCGGTGCCGCTGGGGGCATGGGTGCTGAAGAACGCTCGCTGCTCCTTCGAGTACAACTTGCGGATCGCCCGGGCGCTCGCGGACACCTGCTTCACGTCGGTGGTTCCGAGGGCTGCCTTCATGGTCGCGGAGCAGACGAAGCCGCCGGGCATCGCGTCGACCTCGACGACCATGTTCTTGGAGTTGCGCACGTCCTTCGGCAGCTCGGCCGGGACCACCGGACGCAGCTTGACCACGGAGTCGTCGCCCCGGCCCTGGACCCGGCGAGCACGGACGACCAGGCCGTGCTGGTTGAGGACGAGGTCAGGCGTGTCGAAGAAGTAGACCTGCCGGATCTGCGCCTCCAGTGGGTCCATGCCCAGCCCGACGACGGTCGCACGGCGTTCGGAGTCCGGCACGGTCAGCTTCAACTCGACACTGTCGGCGCCCTTGATCAGTTCGGTCAGGTCAACGAGCTCATCGTCGCTGAGCGTCTGCCGTGGCGCGTTCTTTGCGGGCATGGTGGGTTCCTTTCCGGATGCCACCAGGCTCGCGAACCACCTCGGGTCCGGCATCATCCTCAGGGGACGAGCACGCTTGACCTCAGGCCGGGATCAGGCTGAGTGCACGGGCCCGTCGTACCGCTTCGTTACGCCGCGAGACCGCGAGTTTGCGCAGGATGTTGCGGATGTGCGTGCGGACGGTGTTGACCGACACGAACATCTCCACCGCGATCTCCTCGGTGGTGAGGAGCTCGGACAGGTGACCGAGCACCTCGGTCTCCTTCGCGGTGAGCGGTTCGATGTACGGCTCGAGCTGCGGCTCATCCGGGCTGCTCCGGGCGGCGAGAATCTTGCGGCGGGAACTGATGACCGGTTCGAGCCAGGTGTTGTGATCGGCCAGCTCGGTGTCGGCCTCCAGGAGTTGCCGGACGGCGGTGGGCGCCTCGCGGAACGGGCGGCGCAGATCCTCCGGCTCAGCCAGCCGGAGCGCGTGGCCGAGCGCGCTCCTGGCGCGTCCGGGGCGTCCGTTGTGCAGCTCGTAGGCGACCTCGAGCAGTCGTGCGCCGACGGTGGTCTGCAGGGGCGGTTTGTCGCCTTGAGCAAGGATGATCGCGATCGACTCCGCGACGCCGCTCCAATTCTGCCGTTGCAGGTTCGCCTGACCGAGCACGAGCGACCCGTCGGCGTCGTCGGTGCCGCCCAGCTGCTCGATCATCCGCGCCGCCTCGTCCGGCTCACCCTGGACCAGCTTCAGTCCGGCCGCTTCGATCTGCAGCCGGTGGGCGGGCCAGCGGGCGTAGACGCCCGGGTGATCAGCGGTTGCCAGGACCAGGGCGATCGCCTCGTCGACCTCTCCGCGAGCCCGCAGGAGGCACGCCTGGACGATGGCCGACTGTGCCTCCACGACAGGCTCTTCGCCGTCGGACGAACGCATCGCCGCTCTGGCGTGCTCACGGCCGGCCCGCAGGTCCTGGCGTTCGATACTCACCCGGGCCAGGGCGATCTCGGCCGCCGACGGGTGACTGGCCGGTAGGACGCCGGCCCGTTCGGCCAGGGCCACCGACTGTGAGGCGAACGCGTGAGCGCCGCGGAGGGAGCCTTGGGAGGCGTCGATCAGAGCGAGGTAGCCGAGGCACGCCGAGGTCAGACTCTCGTAGCCCGGGGCCTCCGCACTCGCCGCAGCCATCAGGGCGACGCGGGCCTGCTCGATCTCGCCGTCGTACAGGAGCGATCGTGCCTTGATCGCGTGGACCAGAAGGGCGAGCTCAGGGTGGGCCGCGAGCTTCTCCCGGTCCTGTGTGGTGAGCTCCTGCTCGGCCAGGTCGGCGAGCATCCCGGTCCGTGGATCGTCGATCAGGCACGAGCGCACGGTCTGGACGATGTCGGCGGCCAGTTCGACGGCGCGGTCGTGGGCCGACTCCGGGATCAGCGACGCGCAGGCCCGCTCCAGTTCGTCGCCGCAGCGGTCGGTGTCGCGATCGGCCAGGGCCAGCGCGGCCCGGATCACCCCCGCGGCCGGATCCCGGATCCCGGGCGGCATCTTCCTGAGGTCGTGGTCGAGTTCGCTGCTGCCGTCGCCCAGCAGGACTTCGCCGATGGCCAGACCATCGACGACGTACGCCGAGGCCTCGCGCCAGGCGCCGACCTCGGAGGCGACCCCGACGGCGGAACCGAGGAATCCCTGCCGGGCGAACCAGTCCGCCGCCTTCTTGTGCAGGCGGCGCCGTTTGGTCGGCGACTGATGGGCGAGTTCGGCGCGCAGCAGGTCGCGCAGGAACGGGTGGTAGCGATACCAGCCGGGGTGATCGGGCAGCGGCTCGACGAGGACGTTGCCGGCCGCGAGCGACGCGAGTGTGCGCCCGGCCGAGCGCCCGCCGAGCTCCTCGATCAGACCGGGCTGGAGCACGTCCACGACACTGGTGCGCAGGAGCAGCGACCGCACCTCGGCGGGCTGCGTCCGGAGCACCTCGGCGGTCAGGTACTCGGCGATGTTGCCGGTGTCCCCGGCGAGCTGGGCAACGGCGTCATCCGGATTGTCGCTCCGCTCCAGGTACATCCCCGCGAAGCGCAGACCGGCTGCCCATCCTCTGGTCCGCCGGGTCAGTGCGGCGATCGAGTCGCGGCTCATACTGATGCCCGACAGCCGCACGAGTCGCGCGGTCTCCTCCTCGGTGAAGGCGAGATCCGCCATCCGTACCTCGGCGACGATCTCGGCCAGGCGATAGAGGTGCAGCGGGAGCACGGGATCGACGCGCGTCAGGATCACGACGCGCAGTCGCTGATCGGTGTGCCGCAGCAAGAAGTCGATGTCGCTCGACTCCTCGGCGGTGGCGATCTCGTAGCCGTCCAGGACGAGCGTCACCGGATGCGGCCGCCTGGCGACCGCGGTGGCGAGTTCGGTGAGCATCTGGGAGTGTGCGTCGGCGGTGTCGTCGCGCGTTCCCGGCAGGACCACGCCCTGCCGGCGGAGGGTCTCGAGCACGTGCGGCCAGAACACCACGGCCGGGACGTCCTGCTCCTCGAAGGTCAGCCAGGCCGTACTGTGCCCGGCGGCCTCGCGCAGCGCCGCCCACGCAGCCACCAGAGCGGTCTTCCCGCTGCCGGCCGGAGCGCTGACCAACGTCAGCGGCAACTCGGCACCCTGGTCCAAACGCTTGATCAGTCGCGATCGGGGGACGTACCGTGGCGGGGGTCTCGGCACGGCGAATCGGACCGCCAGGACAGGATCGACTGACTCGGTAGCTTCAGTCTCCGCGGACCGCTCCGTTCCGATATGGCCCCCCATGGCCCTACCGTGACGGGGTCCCGGTGCGAGGGCATCACCCGATGTGGGTAGTAGCGCCGCGATTTCGCGTATCATGTCGGGGGACAGGCTGGTCGTGGGGGCGATGTAGGCCGGGTACCTCGTCGCGGGGGCGATGTAGTCCGAGGAACTCAGGACCGGCGATCGGCAGCACCCCGCAACCCGACTTGCAGGTGCAGGGGACCCGCATCGGGGAGCGGACGTCGACAGGGTCGGGGAGATGTCACCTGCTGAAGCTGAGCGCTTTCCTTTTGTTGCGTCCGAGGCGACGGATCTCCATCTGCTGACGACGAAACTGGCGCGGCCACGAGTCCCGTCGACGTACGTCGAGCGCCCGCACATCGTCGACATGCTGGACGACGGCGCGCGCCGGCCGCTGACAGTGGTGAGCGCCGGCGCCGGCTGGGGAAAGACACTGGCGACGGCTGCGTGGGCGGCGTCGACATCTGCCGTCGGGCCGGTGGCCTGGCTCTCCCTCGACGAGAGCGACAACCACCCGCGCTCGTTCTGGTCCTACTTCGTGGCCGCGATTCGCAGTGCTGCCGAGATTCCGCGCGGCAACCCGCTGGCGGGCCTCGCACCGGGACTCGGCGGCGCGGACGAGAACCTCCGCCGGCTCGTCGCCGGGCTGAGCCGGCTACCGGAGCCGGTCGTCGTCGTACTCGACGACTTCCAGCTCGTGCACGAACCGGCGGTGCTGTCCCGGATGGCCGAGCTGCTGCGGCATCCGCCGGCGCAGTTGCGGCTGGTGCTGCTGACCAGGTCGGACCCCGCGCTGCCCCTGCGTCGCCTGAAGATCAAGGACGAGCTGGCCGAGATCCGGTTCAAGGACCTCGCCTTCGGTGTTCCCGAGGCGTTGGCACTGCTCGAAGCCGACGGCGTCGTGGTCGATCCGGGCGAGGCACAGCTGCTCGTCGATCGCACCGAGGGATGGCCGGTCGGGCTGCGGCTGGCCGCCTTCTTCCTCAAGGGGGGCGAACCGGGCCGGAGGCCGGCGGATTTCGCCGGCAACGACCAGGCGGTGACCGACTACCTCCTCGAGGAGGTGTTCGCGAGCCAGCCGCCCGAGTTCCGGCGGTTCCTGCTGCGGACCTCCGTCGCGGACCGGCTGAGCGGCGGACTCGCCCAGGTCCTGACCGACGAGCCTCGCGGCCAGCGGTTCCTGGAGACGCTCGAGCGGTCGAATGCGTTCGTGGTCGGTCTCGGCTCGGACCGGCAGTGGTACCGGTACCACCCGCTTCTCCGGGAGATGCTGCGCCACCAGTTGACGGTGGACGAGCCGGAGATCCTGCCCGACCTGCATCGGCGGGCCGCGCTCTGGTTCGCGGCGAACGACCGGCCGATCGAGGCGTTGCGGCACACGGTGGAAGCGGCCGACTGGCCGTTGCTCGGCCGGCTGTTCGTGACCCGGGCCGCACCGCTGATGGTCTCGGCCGAACGCTCGGCGGTTGCCGCCCTGCTGGCCCGCATCCCCGCCGACCGGCTGGCGGACGGACCCGAGCTGGCCGTGTGCGCCGCCGCGCTGCGCATGCACGCCGGCCGCTTCCGGGACATGCAACCGCATCTCGATCGTGCTCAGGAGCAGTTGGACACGGCGAGCCCGGAGTCGAGGATCGGGACCTCCATCGCGATCCGGCTGTTCGCGGCGGCCGTCCATCGGTCGCGCGGAGACATCGACGCCTTGCTCGCGGCCTCGTCGGCGGCGCTCGACGAGGCATCCGGGCCGGGTGCGTCACTGCCGGTGGCCGACCAGTACCGCGCCGTTGCGCTGAGCAACCTGGGGACCGGTCTGCTGTGGTCCGGCAGGTTCGACGAGGCCGAGGCACGACTGCGGGACGGCCTCGAGATCGCCACCGCCACCGGGCTGGAAGCGTCCCGGATCAACATGCTGGCGCATCTGGGCTTCGCGGCCGCGGTCTCGGGCCGGCTCCGGCAGGGATTCTCGTACGCCGCCAAGGCCGCCGAACTCGTCGATGCCCGCGGCTGGGAACCGCTCGCCCAGGCGTCCGCCGCGTACCTGGCGCTGTCGATGATCCACCTGCAGTGGAACAACGTCGACGAGGCCCAGAGTCTGCTGTCTCGGGGCAAAGCGGCTGCGAGCCTCGACCTGGCGTCCGGGTACGCGTTGGGTCTGACCCAAGCTCACCTGGATGCCTCCCTCGGCCGGGTGGAGGCAGCGCGCGAGCAGTTGGCGCGGCTGCGGACCGAGATCGGACCGTGGCGGCCGCCGATCTTCCTCGAACGCTGGCAGACGATCACGGAGGCCGAGGTCGACCTCGCTGCGGGTGACCCGGGTGCCGCGATCGCCAGATTCGGTACGCCGGCCGACCATCAGCCGCCCTTCGCCCGGGAGCAGACCTGCCTGGCTGAGGCGTTCCTCGCCGACGGCGATCCGCAGCGTGCCGATGAGGTTCTGTCCCGGCTGCGCCAGTGGACCAGCGACCGGACCGCCGCCGTGGAGGTCTGGCTGTTGACGACGCTGGTGGCCGACAGGTTGCGGCAGGACAGCCGCGCCGTCGAGGCGCTCTGTCACGCGGTGGACGCGGCGAGGCGGGAGGGAGTCCGCAGGCCGTTCCTCGTCGCGGACACCGACCGACTGCCGCGGCTGCTGAAACAGGTCAAGCAGACGGACCCCGATTCCACCGGCTTCGTGGACGAACTTCTCGCGGACCTGGGCATGATCAAGGCACAAGGCGCACACGTCGACGCGCCGGCCGAACCGCTGACGGAGCGGGAGCTGACCGTCCTGAGCTACCTGCCGACGATGATGACCAACGCGGAGATCGCGTCGGAGCTCTTCGTGTCCGTGAACACGGTGAAAGCACACCTCAAGCGGACCTATCAGAAGCTCGGCGTCGTCAGCCGCCGGGAGGCGGTGCACCGGGCTCGTGCTCTCGGACTCCTGAGCGGATAGGTCAGGAGGCCAGGATCCGGGACTTCTGTTCCTGGAACTCCGCGTCGGTCAGCACGCCCTGTTCTTTCAGCTGGCCGAGTTGCTGGAGTTGCTGGAGCTTGTCGTCCATGCTGGGGCCTGCCGCGGGTTGGGCCGGCGCAGGCGCAGGCGCCTGCTGCTGCGGTTGCTCGGGCTGCTGCTGCTCTTGCTGTTGCTGCTGCTCGTCGGCCTGCTGAGACCACCGACCGGCCTGGCGGCGGGAGACGCGGTTCGACACCGCGGTGGCCGTACCGGCGACGACCGCTGTCCGCGCAACTCCACGAAGAAGACCTGGCATCGTCCTGCTCCTTTGTCTGTGATGTTGTGCCTAGCTGGACTGGCCGGACGTCGCCTCGGCCCGCGCCTCGGCCGCGTCGACCGCGGCCAGTAGCGCCTGGACCGGGATCCGGCCGCTCGCCACCATCTGTGCGCCAGAACGCCTGAGGGCGACCGCGAACGGCGCCGCCCACACGTTCTCGTAGACGATGATGCCGGCCGAACTGCCCGGCTCCAGCACACCGGCTGCCTCCGAGATGTCGCCCTCGTCGAGGAGGGCGGACGACGCGCCCTCGAAGACAGCGAGGTCGAGCTTGCCGTCCCCGTCCACGTCGGCGATCTCCAGCATCCTGACGGTGCCGTCGGTTTCCTTCTTCACCAGCGCGAGATCGATGATCCGGATGATGCCTCGATCGACCAGGTCGACCAGCAGGGGCAGGCCCTCGCCGGTCATCCGGCTGCCCGGGAACTCGACGACCAGGTAGTCGATGGGGCCCATCTCGTCGAGATTCGTTGTGCTCGTGGTGCCACGATCCTCGGTCATGGGGCTTCCTCCCGCGTTCGGATCCGCTGTTCACAACCTTCGCCTTCAGGAGGCTAGGCCGGGCGGGTTGGCGACCACATCATCCGGAGCGAATGAGACTGCGTCAGCCGCCCTGATCAGGGGGTTTCTGCAGACCCTGCTGCACCGCGGTCAGCAGGATGCGCGCTCCCGCGCCGAGGACCGCCAGGCTCCCGAGCATCTGGATCATGACGAGCACCCGGGTGCCGTCGGTGCGGGGGACGATGTCACCGAACCCCACGGAGGTGAAGACGGTGACGGTCAGGTACAGGGCGCCGGTGCGGGACATCGGCTCGGAGAACGAGCCCGGTTGGCCGTCCTCGATGAGGTAGTAGGCCGCGGCGAACAGGAAGATGAAGTAGGCGAGCGTGGTGGTCAGAGCCTCGACCGCTCGCACTCGTGGGTAGGCAGCCGTCGCGATCGCGCGCGCCTGCCAGGCGATCAGCGCCACAATGGCCACTAGTCCGAGGGCGAAGCCGATGACCGTTCCCTGGTCCCACTGAGCGCCCAGCGGCAGGGTGTAGTAGAGGATCCCGAGCCCGCCCGCCGCGATGCCGGAACGCACAATGGTTCGCACCATCAGCCGCCGCCGTACCCGGCGGGGCAGGCTCCGGTACCGCTGCGCCGGCATTGCCATTGCTCAGGTCCCCGACGCCGCCGCTGACTGCGTGTTCCGCGGCAGGTTCGCTCGATGCCCGCAGTGCCGGAGGATGTCCGTCAGGGCGACGTGCAGGGCGTCGGCTCCGATCACGCGCGCGCTCGGGAACGGCATGTCCACCGGAACGGCGACGAAGGCGCGATCCTGCCAGCCGCCGAGCCCGCCATGACACCCGACGAGGCCCTCGAAGGCGGCGACCTCCTCGGTGCCGGGTTCGACCAGGCTGTTGATGTAGATGTCGGGCGCTTCCGGTCGCAGCGCCGCACGGCGGACGAAGGCGGGCGCGTTCGGTCCGAACGGGGCCAGCGGGTCGATGCCGTCGACCCGGCCGTCGTCCAGCCGGTGCCGGCCCGCGGCACCGAGCGCGACCGGCCCGGCGACCTCGTCGAGGACGACGACGAAGCCGACGCCCGGATGCGTCACCAGCCCCGCCACCAGTGCGGGATACCGGTCGTCGAGCTGGCTCCGGGTCAGTCGCTGCTGTTCGCCGCGGACGTAGACGAGTCCGAGGTTGCCCGACCCGAACACATGGAACTCCTCGTTGCCCTCGGCCTTGCCCGACCGGCGACCGCCGCCCGCTTCGACGGCGTCGGCCTCGTCGTGCCCGCGCCGGTGCATCGCCTCGGCGGCGTTGCGCATGGTCCGGCCGCTGACGCCGTCCCCGGCGGCGAGCTCGTCCACCAGGATCCGGGTTCGGCCCCAGCCCTCGACTGCCTCGGACGACACCGCGACGTCCGCTGCCGCCAGTCGCGACACGACGACGGCAAGCTCCTCGCCGTACCGGTCCGCGAAGGTCGTTCCCTGTGCCTGGCCGTGGTCGGACAGGACCACGAAGCGGTACCGGCGTGGTGCCACGGACGCGATCAGCTCCAGCTGATGCAGCACGCGGTCGACCGCTTCCAGCGCCTCGAGGCTCTCCGCACGCAGGAGTCCCGCATGGTGGGCGACCTCGTCGTAGTCCACGTAGTCGACGTAGATCGCCCTCGTGCCACGCAGCATGTGGTGTGCGACGAGTGCGGTGTTGAGGTCGCGGAGCGCTCCGTTGGTCACCGCGCGCAGGGCCGCGGTCGACCAGGACCGGTGACACCGTGGCCGGATGTCTCGCCGGACACCGCGGCGGGCCTGGAACCGGTCACGCATCAGCTCCGAGATCGACCGGGACAGGCCGCGGGTCAGCCCGCTCGGGCTGGCGACGAACTGGGCGAACGCCTGCCTGGTGACCTCGCTCCGCCCTGCTCGCCGGCTCATCGTCAGTGCAGCCTGCGGGGCGTCGCCGGTGAACAGATTGCTGATGCTGACACCGCCGTCCGCGAGCAGACCGTTCCCGGTCGTCAGGTTCTCCTCGATCACGGCGGCGTCGGCCGGGCGGTTCGCCACCAGGATCCTGTCGTTGGCGCGGTCGTACCAGCGGAACGCGGGGATCCCGTCGATCACACCGTGCAGAATTCCCATCTGACTCGCCGGTGTCGTCGCCGGGAGTTTCGGCGTCCACTCGTGGAGTCGATGGCTGCCCGAGCGGATCCAGCGCGACAGCGTCGGCACCGTCCCGGCCGTCACCGCCATCTGGAGGACCGGGAACGGTACGCCGTCCAGCTGGACGAACAGCACGCCGTCCACCTCGGCGTCGTCCAGCTTCACCGGCCGGCGACGACTGGACGACACCAGCCGCTGCACCAGGGCTTCGTCTGTGCCTGCGGTACTGAGCCAACCGACGATCGTGCCGACGATGCCGACGATCCAGGCGACGAAGAATGCGGACCAGAAGTCGTCGACCTGCACGTCCGGCAGCAGCCAGGCGGCGACGAGAACGATGAACGCCTGCCCGACGAGCGCCAGCAACAGCACGCCGACCCAGCCGAGCCGCACTGCCCCCGCCACGAGCAGCGGCTGGAGCACGAGACCCGCGATCCCCAGCACGATGGCGAACCCGAGTGGCCCGAACGGGACGTCGGCATGGAACCCGGGCACGATCGCGTCCGCGAGCAAGACCGCCAGCGCCGTGGCCACCAGCCACAGAACCGCGGAGGCCAGCGACGAGTACCACCGCCGGTGCCGCACGCCATGGGCGAGATTTCCGGCGAGCTCCGATCGCCGGTCGCCGGTGCCCTGTGTGGTCATTCCGCCGCTCCGGTGTGCCCGTCGTCCGGTTCGGACGACCGGTAGAGATCCTCGACGACCACTCCCGCGGACTCGAACAAGCCGATCAGGTCCACCAGGTCCACCTCACGGCCGGCGGGGACCCGCAGCCGGATCACCGTGCACGGCTTGACCGCGACGATCCGCTGCCCCGGGAAGGCGGCCCGCAACATCGGACCCATCGGGCCGACGACGGTGAACTCGTACGCCTGCAGGCCTTGCCGTTGCACGATCATGGAGCCTCCTCGCCCGCAGCCGTCTCATCGACGGACCCCGCCTCGTCGTCGGGTGCGACCACCGATCGCACCTCCACGAGGTCTAGACCGAAAGCACGCAGGCGCTGCAGGAAGCCGTGCAGCGCCGCCTGGTCGGTGAACATGCCGGTGAGCACTGTCCGCATCTCCAGGGTCGTGATCGTGACGTCCCCGAGCTCAGGCAGAAGTTCGTCCGGCACCGGACCGACAACGCGGATCTCGTACGTCGTCAGCGACATGCAATCCATCGGACCGCGCGGGTGCGGATGTGTCGTCATCCCTGTGGTATGACGAGGATGGATGAGGTCAGTCTTTTGGACGCTTGACGATCCAGGCGACCGCGTCGTCGTACGCGGCCTGGGTCGACTCTCCGACGAGCGGTGTGGCCTCGTAACTGCTGACCGGGCCGGACAGATCGACGCGGCCGGTACGGCGTAGCCGCTCGGTCAGCGTGGGATCGAGACCGGTGAGGTAGAGCCGTCCGTCGGCAGCGGCCAGGCGGTCCGCGTAGCCGGCGATCACCACGAAGAAGGTGGCGCCCAGCGAGGTTCGGCCGCGCAGGCGCAGGACGACTGCGGCTCCCTCGGTCCCGCCCGGGTCCGGCAGCTTGTTCACCAACGTGCGCGATCCGGCGTACAGAAGACTCCCGTAGACGTCGAGGACCGTCACGTGGTGGCTCGTGAGCGCTGCAGGCGCCGGGTGCTCGACGAAGCGGCCGTCGTCGCGGGGGAGCAGTTCGACGACGGACAGGTCCATCGCCTCCTGGTTCAGCTGGAGCAGCAGCGAGAGTACGACGCCGATGCCGACAGCGACCGCCACCGGCAGGAAGAGGGTCGCCGTGAACGTGGCGACGACCGCGATCCGGGAGGTCGCTCCGGTGCGCAGGATCGTGCGCACTTCGAGGAACCGCAGGGACCTGCCGGCGGCGAAGATCAGTACGGCGGCGAGCGTCGGCAGCACGACCAGACCGACCACACCCGAGAACAGGACCAGGATCACGAGCATCCACAGGCCGGAGAAGATGGCCGCCCAGCGCGTCCGCGCGCCGGCGGCGACATTGACGGACGTCTGACCGACGGAACCTCCGACCGGCATCCCGCGGAAGAACGCCGAGGCCAGGTTGCCGGCACCCTGCGCGATGAAGTTCTGGTTCGAGTCGGAGGCGGATCCGTCCTCATTCGGGGCGGCCTCGGCGACGCCGGCGCCCTGCACCAACACGATGGCCGTCACCGCCAGGGCACCGGTGACGAGGCTGAACGACATGACGCCCAGGTCCGGCAGGTGCGGCAGCGGCACACCCTGCGGGATATCGCCCGCGTCTTCGACCCGTGCCACCGAGTCGGCATTCGCCAGTACGACGACCAGCGTCGGAACCACCAGTGCCACGACGGCGCTGATGATGGCGAAGCGGGTTCGCGACAGCGCGATCAGCAGAGCCAGGGCGCCGAGTCCGGCGGCGAGCGACGGCAGGTCGATCAGGGACGGGTGCGTGAGGACGTCAACCGCCTTGGCGAGAGCGAACGAGCCTTCCGCGTCCGCGCCGGTGAGGTCCGGGATCTGCCCGAACACGATGTTCACCGCCACGCCGGTGAGGAATCCGATCATCACCGAGTGGGAGACGAACCGGGTGTACCTGCCCAGCCGGAACAGCCCTGCCACGACCATGAAGCTGCCGGCCATCAGCGTCAGGAGAATGACGGCGTCGGTGCGCTGAGCAGGCTCGACCGCCTGCAACGCGGAGCCCGCGGCGAGGGCGGCCGCGGACGTCGTGGTGATGACCATCAGGCGGGTGCTGCTCGTCAGCCCGCCCACGAGTGGACCCGCGAAGGAGGCGTACAGACCGTGCGCCGGGCTGACGCCGGCGAGCACGGCCGCCGCCATGCCGTCGGGAACACTGCTGATCGCGCCCGGCAGGCCGGCTACTGCGTCGTTGCGCAGGTGCCGGCGCTGCGGGCGCACCGACCCCAGCCACCGCTTGACGGCCCCGAGTCCAGAGGCGAGCGCGCCCCTCAACGTCATACTCGTCCCTCAGCAGGCGGGGCCCAGGGGCCGGTTACTGTGCGATCATCTCGCGAAGTGCTGCTTCCTGCTCGGCCGAGAGGTTCGACTGCACGAGCTCGGGCTGCTGTCCACGATCGGTGAACGCGCCCTTCACCTTCTCCTGCACGGCGTCGCTCGACATCAGGAACAACGCCGAGGTTCCGGGGGTGATCTTGTCGCGCGCGGAATTGATGAAGTCGTCGTCGATGCCGACGTCAGCCAGCGATCCGGCCAGTGCACCGCTCGCGGCACCGATCGCCGCGCCGAGCAACGGAACCAGGAAGATCAGCCCGAAGAGCATCCCCCAGAACATGCCGCCCATCGCCCCGGCGCCGGTCAGGCTGTGGAGTTGCCGCGTCTTGGGCTTCTTCTTGCCCGGCTCCCAGGACACTGTCGCCGCATCGTGCACCTTGATGAGCTCTTGTTTGGCCAATGACTCCAATGTCCCGACCGCTTCGTCGGCTCCCGTGGGGCTGTCGAACTTCCACACCGTCAGTGTCGCCATCGTGCGCTCCTTGGATCGGTCTCTACGTCGAGATGCAGCCTCGGCCGACGGCGAGGCGAGCGCCTCATCCCCACCGGGTGAACGGAGCCGGGCCGGCCTCCGGGAAGTGGCGAATCATCCATGCCGGGTGATGCGACCGGACCGGTGCACGGACAGGGTCTGGAGAACGTCGCCCGGACAGGAGATCGACGCATGACGATGCCACAGCCGGCGAGCCCTGGCGGCCAAACGCCGCAAGTGAACGCCTCCCGCCTCTGGGCCGGAGGAGTGGCCACCGCAGTGATCTGCGCCCTCGTCGCCATCGTGGGGATCCTGCTCGCCCGCGGTGTGTTCGACGTCAATGTCCTCGCCCCCGAGGGCGAAGGTGTCTGGGGTGACGCGGACACTTGGACGTACGCCGCGTTCGCCGCGGTCGCCGCCCTCCTGGCCACCGGGCTCATCCAGCTGCTGATCATGTTCACCCCCAGTCCGCTCCGGTTCTTCAGCTGGGTCATCACCCTGGCCACGTTGGCCGGCATGCTCGCGCCGTTCGCGGCCGAACGCTCCTGGGCGAGCGTCGCGACCGCCCTGATCAACCTGGCCCTCGGCATCACCATCGGCTCCCTCGTGACCAGCACGGCCCGGAGCGCGACCTCCTTCAGGCCGAGCAGGCCGGCACCGCCGCCCGCACCGCCGCCCGGGCCGATCCGCCCGGCGCCGTAGGCCGGACGTCCGTCAGCTCCGGCGACCGGCGACCGCGTCGTTGATGCCGGCGTACACCCGCTCGGCCAGCCCGGTGGGGTCCGGTGCGCGCTCGAGCAACCTGATCAGCTGGTCGGAGGAGTTGGCCAGGCGCAGCGTGACCCGCGAGCGAGGAGGCCGATAGGTGCGCAGCCACCCGGCGGCAGGCAGCCGCGGGGTAGCTTCCGAAGACGTCGGTCGCCGGTCGCTGCTCACTATCAGATCTCGAGGCTGACCGGGAACGTGGCGATCCAGACAAGGGCGGCAGTCAGGACGAGGCATCCGACCGCCGTGAGGATCCAGCGGAGTCGACGGTTGGTGATCTTCGTACTCATCCCGGCGCAGAACAGGACCACGGCGTACAGCACGACGGTCAGCACGTAGTTGCTGGAGCGCTGGATGTACAGGCTCACCTCGGCCGCGGAGGCCTCGGCGGCCGCGTCGAGGCGTTCGGCCTCCTGTCGCGAGGCGAGCTGGTACTCGTTCATCGCGAACGGCGTCGGCGGCGCGTCCGGAGTCGTCAACGGCTTGGTTGCCACCCACGCGTTGAACGCGGTCCGGAACTCCGGCCGGAAGCGGTTGACGTAGAAGGCGGCGAGGCCGGTCTCACCGCGGCGGTCCGCGTCCGCCCAGGCGATGAACGTGGCGACGTCGACCTGGCTCTGGGACTGGGCCATACCCTGCGCCCGGGCGGCGTCGATCCTGATCGCGTTGGTGCGTCCGGCGGCCCTGGCCTGCTCGCCGTTCCACCGGGTCGCCTGGTAGCTGCTCCACGAGGTCGCGAGGGCGGCGACCACCAGCAGGATGGTGACGATCACCTCCAGCCACTTGTGTCCGCTGTCGGACCGCTCGTCAGCGTCGGTTGCCATCGTCGTCACACGGCGGTGACACGTCGACGCCGGCCACGTCGAGCTCGGCGTTGATCAGGTCGATGGTTCGCACCATCGCCGTGGGCTGCAACCGGCCCACTCCGCCGCCGTGCGGATGGTCGAAGAACACGAGCAGGAACAGCAGCAAGGTGATGACCACCGTCACGCTGCCCATCAGGACGGCCTGCGTCACGGCGCCCTCGGCCCGGTCGGCGAAGAACAGCAGGTACACGAAGATCACCAGGGAGATCACCGACAGCACCAGCCACAGCGGCGACGGGATGATCCCTTCCGCCCCGTGCACCCGGTCGGTGCGCGCCTGCTCCCGTTGGGCCGTCTGGTCCATCCATCGGTCGTACGCCGATTGCTCGGTCGGCGTCTTCGGCTCGACGGTCGAGATGGTCAGGAACATCTCGGCGCCCCACGGGTTGATCGAGTTCCCGAGCGTGCCGGTATTGAGGGCCTTCTACTCGACCCCGGCCACGGACCGGGCGTAGCAGATCAGCTCGCCGGAGAGCTCCTTCGCGGTGCTGTCGGGCAGGAACTGGGCTGTCTGGATCTGCTGCGCGACGATCGTCGCTTCGGACTCGGCGCCGGCTCGCGACTGGTCGTACGAGGTGAACGACAGGAAGATGATGAACCCGAGCAGCACGGAGAACCCGGTGGCGAGGACACCGAAGACACCCGAGGCGCGGTCACCGTCAGCTGAAGTAGCTGCCCTCCGGCGCCCGCCTGCGCACGAGGAGCATCGCACTGACGGTGACCGCGGTCACGAGGATCACGACCAGCGCGGCCAGGACCAGGTTCATGCCGGCCCGCCGGCTACTTGGCGGTTCCGGGGACGGTCCCGGCCGGTGGCACCGGCTGGGACGCGGCCGGCGACTTCCCCGCACCGACCAGGACCTGGACGACGGCCAGCAGGCCGACCACGAGAACGACCGACCAGAACAGCCGCGACGGCGACATGTTGTTGCCCCAGAGCAGTACGACGACACCCAGCAGGCCGACCACCACGCGCAACCACCGGGCGTTCGGCGCGACCCATCGGCCCGCGTCGCCGACCGGGCTGCCGGCCACGGCACCGCCGATGCTCTCCAGGCCGCCGGAGATCGCCGTACGCACGGCGGTTCCGTACCTGTTGGCTCCGGTGAACCAGCCGATGACCACCAGGATCAGTCCCAGCCAGAGGAAGACCTGGCGGCCGCGTTCGAGGTAGACGAGCAGCGTGTCGTAGAAGACTCTGGCCGCCGGGCCGAAAACCGTCCCCGCGAGGGCGTCGATGAACAACTGCCGTCCGACCGACAACGCCAGCGCCAGCAGCAACGCGTTCGCCGATCACCACCGCTCCGATGATCACCGTCATCCGCGGTCGTCGGCGCGCGAGCACCAGCGCGACCAGGAAGAGTCCTGCGACCGCGACGATCAGCCATTGGGCGAGCGGGTTCGCGAACGCGTAGATGGTCTTGAGTTGCTTCAGTTCGGGCGCTTCCATCAACACGATCTGCTTGTTGACGTCGGGGATCGGGATGTTCTGCACGATCGTGAGTCCCCGGTCGACCAGCCGTTGCTTGACCCGTTCGATCACCTCGGACACGTCGAGGACGACCTGATCGCCTTGGATCTGGACGGCGCCGGACTGATCGCCGCTCAGGACGCGTTGGAGCGATTGCTGGGCTCTGGTGTTGACGGCGGTCCAGAGGTCGGCGAACTCGTCCGAGGCGAGGAACTCCCGGACCTGCCGGTCGATCAGACCGTTGATCGCGGCGGACAGCGGCCCGACCAGTCGCTGCAACCGTGGCCGGTCGGTGATGACGCCGGAGAACACGTCGTTGAGGATCGCCTCGATGTCGACCTGTTCCTCGATCGCGTCGGTGACCTTCGTGGCGATGGCGTTCTGCACCTCTGGCGAGTTCACCAGCGGGCCGACGGTGTTCACATAGCGCGTGGTGTCGTTCAGAGTGCGCTGTCCCCAGTAGGCAACCGCCGCCGGCGTCATCAGCAACGCCGCCAGCACGATGCAGACGGCCACCGCGACCGAACGCCCCCTGGACGGCCGCTCCGGCGCAGGCTCAGTGCGCTCCGGACCGGGCAGCGCGGGGTCTGGATCAGACATGCTGCGCCTCCTCGCCTGTCGGCTCCTCGTCGGCGCCTCGATCGTCTCTGCCGCAGCCGCCGCCAACCTCACCCGGAGCGGATGAACCACCCGAACCGTCGTTGCCGGACGATGGAAGCCGAGCTGGTTCAGCAGTGAGGCGGTTGATGATGGGAATTCTGCGCGGACGACGATCCGGCGACGACGACGCCCGGCGGTTCCGGATGCGGGAGAAGCTGGCCTCGATCGGTGAGGACTTCTGGATCGAGGACGAGCAGGGCAACCGGGCGTACAAGGCGAACGGCAAGGCGCTGCGCCTCCGCGACACCTTCGTGCTCGAGGACGCGTCCGGCCGGGAGGTCGCGAAGATCCAGGAGCGGAAGCTCAGTGTGCGCGACAAGATCGAGATCGAGCGCGACGGGCGCACGCTGGCGACGGTGCACAAGGCGCTGGTCGGATTCCGGGACCGCTTCGCCATCGGCGTCGAGGACGGCGCCGACCTGAAGGCGCACGGGAACATCGTCGACCACGAGTACGAGATCGAGCGGGACGGCGACGCGGTGGCCCACATCTCCAAGCGCTGGTTCCGCGTCCGCGACACCTACGGCATCGAGATCGAGCCGGGCGAGGACGAGGCACTCGTCCTCGCAACAGTCGTCGCCCTGGAGTCGCTGACGACGGAGTGAGCCGATTCCCTCATGCCGGGGGCAGGTCGGCCGTCTTCGGGTTCGTGCGCCAGCGGCGGGCGACCAGGAAGACGACCGCGATCGCCACTGTCGTGACGACGCCGGAGATGACGACCGAGGCGAGCGGGAAGCCTGCCAGCGCCGTACCGACCAGGTAGGCGAAACTGCAGGTGTAGACCGACCACACGCTCCCGCCGATGGCCGACCACAGCAGGAAGTGCCGGTACGGGTGGGCGGCGAGTCCCAGGGTCGCGTTGACGACGAACCGCAGCCCGGGTACGTAGCGCCCGAAGACCAGCAGCATCGCGGTGCTCGTGCCGATGAAGTCCATCGCGGCCGCGACCTTCTGGTGCTGCATCGCGGCGTCCAGCCGGGTCCGGAACCGTTCCCGGTTGCGCCGGGCGATCCAGTACAACGTCGAGTCGCCGACGATGGCTCCGGCCGTGCCCGCGATCATCACCAGCCCGAGATTCAGCACCCCTTGGGCTGCCAGGGTGGACGCGGCGTTGAGCGTCGTCTCACCCGGGAACAGCGCACACAGGGCATCGCCGAACACCAGCAGGAAGACCGCCAGGTAGGCCCAGTCCCCGCTGGCCTCGGAGATCGTGTCGAAGCCGTCGCCGCCGGCCAGGTTCTGCAGCGCGACGATGACGGTCAGGAGAACGGCCAGCGCGGCGACCGCGATGATGATCCAGCGCGTGAGCCGGCGACCGCGCGATCGCGATTCCTTCGCCATCGCCCACTCCATCCCGCCGGGCCGGCCGCAGACCTGCCTAGATCATGAGTCCGATCCCAGGGGCCGGACTCATCCACCAGGGGTGAGCAAGGTGGTGCCGAACCACTTGGGGAGGTGGGCTTCGAGGTCCTGCTGATCTTCGCCCACCCACGCCACGTGGCCGTCGGGTCGCAGGAGTACTGCGGGGACGTCGAGGTCGTCGGTGGTGTCGGAGACATGGTCGACCCGGTCTGACCAGCCGTCCACAGACAGCTTGCCGGTTTGGTCCAGGAGTAGGCCGCGGCCGGTGTGCAGCTGTTCGTAGAGGCGGCCGTTCCGCAGTTGGACGTCGCGCAGGCGCCGGCCGAGGAGTTCGTGGCCCTCGCCGAAGTCGTAGCGGATGCCGATCGCGATGACCTTCTCGATCAGCAGGCGGTTCACCTCTTCGAAGTCCATCAGCTCCGAGAACAGTCGCCGTACTGCCTGTGGGCCGGGCTCGGTCGACATCAGTTCGATCTGCGCGCGAGTGTTGTCCAGTACGTCGGCGGCCACTGGGCGCCGTTCGGTCTGGTACGTGTCCAGCAGGTCTTCCGGCGCCCATCCGTTGAGCTCGGCGGCCAGCTTCCAGCCGAGGTTGAACGCGTCCTGGACGCCGAGGTTCAGGCCCTGGCCGCCGGCCGGTGGGTGGACGTGCGCGGCGTCGCCGGCCAGCAGGACCCGGTCGATCCGGTAGCGATCGGCCAGCCGGGTGGCGTCGCCGAAGCGGGAGAGCCAGCGCGGTGAGTGCACGCCGAAGTCGGTCCCGGCGTACACCTTCAGCTGCTGTTTGACCTCGTCGAGGGTCGGTGGAACGTCGCGGTCCTCGGCCACTCCGTCCGCCGGTACGACGACGCGGTACACCCCGTCCCCGAGCGGAATGGCGCCGAACGCCTTCTGGGTCTTGCGGACCTCGGTGATGACCTCGTCGAGTGTCTCCGGCGACGCGGCCACCTCCATCTCGCCCAGCAGCGTCTCGCGCCTGGCCGGCTCACCGGGGAAGCCGATGCCGAGCAGCTTGCGGACCGTACTGCGGCCGCCGTCGCAGCCGACGAGGTACCGCGAGCGCAACTGCGTGCCGTCGGCCAGCTCGGCGGTCACCCCGTCGTCGTCCTGGCTCAGCCCGACCAGTTCGCAGCTGCGGCGGATCTCGGCGCCGGCTTCGGCGGCGTGCTCGATCAGCAGCCGGTCGATGACGGTCTGCGGCATGGCGAGGGCGTACGGATGCGCGGTGTCGAGCCGTTCCGGCGTGGGCTTCGTGATGGCGGCGAAACCGCCGATCGGGTGTTGCCGGCCGAGCGCGAGGAACCGGTCCAGCAGACCCCGCTGGTCCATCACCTCGATACTGCGCGCATGGAGGCCGAGCGCGCGGACAACCCTGGTCTGCTCCGCATCCTTCTCCAGCACCACCACCTGGACGCCATGCAGCCGCAACTCGGCAGCCAGCATCATGCCCGTCGGCCCACCACCCGCAACAATCACGTCAATCATGAGATCCCCACTGTGCCTTCGCCGGTGCGATTTCCGGCTCCGGCCGAGGATTCTCCGGCACAACCCCGCCCTTGCGGCAAGTCCCCCCATCCGCTATATGTTGAGGAGGGCAAGGAAACCAACAGGTTCCTTGCCTTTTGCTTTGCCGTCGAGTAATCCCGATGGGCTAGCCGATGCTCGCTGCTACCTCGACCGCGATTTCGATGGCTCGCTTGGTGAGGGGCGAATGGGTGCGAGTGGATTCCCACAGGAGGTAGATCTCGCGGCGAGGTGGAGCGGGGTCGAGTTCATGAATGGTGAGGGCTGGGTCATCGGTGGTGAGGACCAGCCGGGGGAGTACGGCGGAGCCGAGGCCGGACCGGATCATGGCCAGTACGGCTTCGTTGCCGGCGGCGCGGAAGACGATCTGGGGCTCGACGTTGTTGCCGGCGAACATCTGCTCGACGCGCGGCTGGTCGCAGGTAGGCGGCCAGGCCACCATGGGTGCGCGGTGAAGACTGGCCAGCTCGACCGGGCCTTCGGGAAAGGCGCCGCGCGGGGCGACGAGGACGTAGGGGTCGTCCAGCAGTTTGAGATGTACGACGTCGCCGTCGACGCGGCCGTCGAAGAACATCAGGTCCACCTGGTCGATCGGCGGCGGATCGGATTCGTCCTCGAGCAGCCGGATGTCGCAGCCAGGGTTCTCCGCACGCAACCGGCGTACGACGAGGGGCAGCACCACATTCGAGACGCTCTGGAAGGTGCCGATGTCGATGCGGCCGTCGCCGGCCTTGAACCGGTCGAGTGCCGCGGTCATGCCCTGGGCCCGGTCCAGCAGATCCCGGCCGTGGGAGAGCACGACCGATCCGAGCGGGGTGATCCGCACCGGCTTCGGTCCGCCGGGCCGGTCGAACACCGAACCGCCGACGACCTTCTCCAGTGCGGCGATGTGCTGGCTCACCGTCGATTGGGTGTACCCGAGCCGGGCGGCCGCCCGACCGAACGAACCCTCATCGGCGACGGCGGTCATGGTGACCAGATGCCGCAGTTCAACCTCGGACATGGACCGAGGATATCGCGGTTCGCGATCAACCTGATCGAAAACAATCGCTTTCCGCCATGCACCCCCGCCGCCTACTGTCAGGCCATGACCTTCGACTACGACGCCGAACTCAGTCGCTATCACCAGCGGCTGACGGCCGCTCTGGACGTCGGCTCGAACGACCGCGTTCTCGACATCGGGTGCGGCACCGGGCTCATCACCCGGGACGCCGCCAAACGCGCTGTCTCCGGGAGCGCGGTCGGGGTCGACATCTCGGCTGAAATGGTGGCGGCTGCCCGTCGGCTCAGTGCGCGGGAAGGGCTGCAGAACGTCCGCTTCGAGCAGGCCGACGCCCAGGTGCACGACTTTCCTGCGGCGCACTTCTCCCTTGGTGTCAGCCGGTTCGGCACGATGTTCTTCGCCGAACCGGGTGCCGCGTTCGCCAACCTCGCCCGTGCGTTGCGACCGGGCGCGCGGCTGGTGCAGCTGGTCTGGCAGGAGCAGCGGCACCAGGAGTGGGATGCGGTGATCCATCGCGCTCTCGGCGCCACTCCCGCCGGGGGCTCCGCGTTTTCCCTCGCCGACCCGTCAACCACGCAACGCCTCCTGACCGACGCAGGATTCACCGACTTCCAAGTGACGGACGTCCGGGAACCCGTGTACTACGGCCCTGACGCCGACGCAGCGTGCAAAGCCGCACTCAGCCTGCGGGTGACGCAGGATCTCCTCGCCGGCCTGGATCCGACAGAAACCGAACCCGCACTCCAGCGGCTGGTCGCCGACCTGGCCGCGCACCAGCAGACGGACGGCGTCTGGTTCGATTCACGGGCCTGGATCATCACCGCCCACCGCAATGTTCGTGGGCGGTAAGCGTTCGGGGGATCCGTCGAGGTAGCCGGCGGGTTGTGATGGAGACATGAAGCTGCGACCTCCGACGGAGCAGTCGTTCCCGTCTCCGCTGCACCATCCACGGGTGGCGACCGTGATCGGGCGCTGGCTCGGTATCGCGGTGCTGACGTGCTTTCTGACTGGCCTGTTCAGTCACTTCCAGCAGGCGGCCCCCGGAGTGCTCTACATCCCGAGCCGCCCGGCGTCGCTGTACCGCGTGACCCAGGGCCTGCACGTACTGAGCGGAATCGTGGCCGTTCCGTTGCTGCTGGCAAAGTTGTGGACGGTCTACCCGAAGCTGTTCGCCAAGCTGCCCGGTCCCAAAGACGTGCGCCTGGTCCTGGAGCGGCTCTCCATCCTCGTGCTGGTGTCGGCACTGGCACTGGAGCTGTTCACCGGTTTCCTGAACACCCTGCAGTGGTACCCCTGGCCGTTCCCCTTCAGACAGACCCACTACGCCCTCGCCTGGATCATCGTCGGCGCCCTGCTCGTCCACCTGGCCGTCAAGTTCCCGCTGATCGCCACCCACTGGAGCAGGGCTCGTACGCCGGTCCCGGAAACCGTCGGCCTGAGCCGGCGAGGTCTGCTCCGGACCGTCGCCGGCGCCGGAGCTCTGGTCGGGATCGCCTCGGTAGGACAGTCGGTGCCCGCCCTGGGGCCGCTGGCCGTCCTCGCGCCGCGTAAGCCGGGGGTCGGCCCGCAAGGTCTCCCGGTGAACCGAACCGCCCGCGATGCCGGTGTGGCCGTCGTCGGTGCCGACTGGCGATTCACGGTCAGGGGCCCTGAGCAACTGACTTACACCTTGAACGAATTGCGCGCGCTTCCGCAGAGCCGATCGGACCTGCCGATCGCGTGCGTCGAGGGCTGGAGCCAGGGTGCTCGATGGGAGGGCGTGCGGATTCGCGACCTGCTCAGACTGTGCGGTGCACCGGAGTCGTCCCGTGTCCGCGTCGTTTCGATGGAGAAGGACGGCGCTTACGCGACCAGCGAGCTCCCGCGGCAGTTCGCCGCCAATCCGCTCACGCTCCTCGCCCTCCGGCTGAACGGCAGCGATCTGGACCTCGACCACGGTTTCCCCGCCCGCATCATCGCCCCCAACCGGCCCGGCGTCCTGCAAACCAAGTGGGTCCACCGCCTGGAGGTCCTGCCATGAGGTCACCGATTCGCATCGCGCTGGCGAGTTGCGGCGTCGCCTTCGGACTGTGGGGACTGTGGTTGTTGCTGCAGAGCCTCAGCACCGACGCACTGATCCGGCTCCCGCTCTGGCTGGGCGGCGCCGTACTCGTCGACGACTTCATCCTCACGCCGCTCGTGGTCGGCGCCGGATGGATCCTGACCCGTCGATTGACCGGCCGTACGGCGGCGGTCGCCCGCACCACCCTCCTGTACGTCGGCATCACCACGCTGATCGCGATTCCGCTGTTGCTCCGCCAGGGCCAAGGCGCCAACCCGACCGTGCTGTCCCGGGACTACCTCCGCGACTGGTTGCTGCTGGAGGCCGCGATCGTGCTGATCGGCGTACTGGCCTGGCGGTTACGGCGTGCTGACGGATCCCCGAAATCACCTCTGCGTCGGCGGACGCCCTCTTAGGGTCACAGGCATGGCAGAGATCGGTGTGATCGGTGGATCAGGTGTCTACGCGTTCTTGCAGGACGCACGTCCGGTGACAGTGGAGACACCGTTCGGGCCGCCCAGCGAGGCGCCCGTGGTGGGCGAGATCAGCGGTCGTGAGATCGCGTTCATCCCGCGGCACGGCGCTGACCACCGCGTCCCGCCGCATCGAGTGAACTACCGGGCCAATCTCTGGGCCCTGCAGGCTCTCGGCGTCCGCCAGGTCCTCGGCCCGTGCGCGGTCGGCTCGTTGCGACCGGAGCTCGTTCCCGGCACGTTCGTCGTACCCGATCAGTTCGTCGACCGGACCTGGGGCCGCGAGCACACCGTGTACGACGGTCCGCCGCATCCGGTGGTGCACACCTCGCCCGCCGATCCGTACTGCCCCAACGGCCGGGCCGCAGTGCTTGCTGCAGGCAACGGTGACATAGTCCCGGACGGCACCATGGTGGTGATCAACGGTCCACGGTTCTCGACCCGGGCCGAATCGCAATGGCACGCTGCGCAGGGTTGGTCCGTGGTCGGCATGACCGGTGCCCCCGAGGCGTCGATCGCCCGCGAGCTCGGGCTCTGCTACACCTCGGTCGCTGTGGTCACCGATCACGACGCCGGCGTGGCGGCGGGGGAGGGCGTCACCCAGGCCGAGGTCTTCGAGGTGTTCGGCCGCAGCATCGAACGCCTCAAGCTCCTGCTCGCCGACGTGATAACCCAACTGCCGAAACCGGACGCCGACTGCACCTGCCGCCATGCGCTGGACGGAACCGCGGCCGAAGGTGCCGCCCGGTGAAGGTCCTGCTCACCGGCGGCGCCGGGTTCATCGGCCGGCACGTACACACCCAACTCGTTGCCGACGGCCACGACGTGATCGTGCTCGACTCGCTCCGGGCCGACGTGCACAAGCAGCCGCCGGTGATGACGAATCTGGTCGTGGCCGACGTGCGCGATGCCGATGCCGTCGCCGCCGCCCTGGAGGGCGTGGACGTGGTCGTCCACCTGGCGGCGAAGGTCGGTCTCGGCGTCGATCTCGACGACATCGACGACTACGTCAGCAGCAACAGTCTTGGCACTGCCGTCCTGCTGCGCCAGATGGGTCGCGCGAAGATCGATCGGCTGGTCTATGCGAGTTCGATGGTGGTGTACGGCGAGGGCCGCTACGACTGTGCCCGGCACGGTGCCGTCGCGCCCGGACCCCGGCGGATCACGGACCTCGAGAACGGGAAGTTCGAGCCGCCGTGTCCGTATTGCGGGGAGTTCCTGAGCCCGGGCCTGGTCGACGAGGACGCCCGGCTCGATCCACGCAACGCCTACGCGGCGTCCAAACTGACCGGCGAACACCTGGCCGCCGCCTGGGCCCGGGAAACCGGCGGCCGGGTCGCCGCGCTGCGGTTCCACAACGTCTACGGACCAGGGATGCCGCGCGATACGCCGTACGCGGGAGTGGCGGCGTTGTTCCGTTCGTGGCTCGAGCGGGGCGAAGCACCCCAGGTCTTCGAGGACGGCCGGCAGCGCCGCGACTTCGTCCACGTCGAGGACATCGCCTCGGCCGTCACCCTTGCCGCTGTGGCCGACCATCCGCAGGTCGCGGCGTACAACGTCGGCAGCGGCACCGTTCACACCATCGCCGACGTGGCCACCGAACTGTCCCGCGCCTATGCCGGACCGGCGCCGGTGATCACCGGCCGGTTCCGCCTCGGCGACGTCCGGCACATCACCGCCAGTTCCGACCGGATCAAGGCGGAGCTGGGCTGGAAGCCGGCGTACGACCTGACCGACGGGATCGCCGATCTGGTCAGGTCAGCCGGCGGGTAGGTCGATCTCGAAGGTGCAGCCGCCCGGGACGCTGGCGACGGCGATGTTGCCGTGGTGGGATTCGACCACGCCGCGGGCGATCGCCAGGCCGAGCCCGCCGCGGGTCGAGCCGTTGGCGGGGGTGCGTTGTTCGTCGCCGCGCCAGCCGACGTCGAAGACCCGGGTGAGGTCGTGGTCGGGGATCCCGCCGCAGCCGTCGGTCACCGCGAGCCGGACCCGGCCGTCGGTCTCGCGATCCACGGACAGGCGGACGGCTCCACCCGGCTCGGTGTGGCGGATCGCGTTGTCGACCAGGTTCGTCACCGCGCGAGTGAGTTCGTCGGCGTCGCCGTGGACCGCCAGCCGGTCGTCGTCGCCCGGCGTCGACACCGTGAGGGCGACTCCCTCGGAGCGGGCGTGCTCGCAGGTCTCGCCGACGACATCCTCGGCCAGTTCACGCAGGCTGACCGCGGAGCGGCGCCGGGATGCCGGCGGCGCGGCCAGGCGGGACAACTCGAACAGATCGTCGACCAGGCCCGTCATCCGGTCCACCGTGGTCCGCAGTTGCCGCAGAGAACCGGGTACGTCGTCGATCACACCGTCCTCGAGTCCTTCCGCGACCGCACGCAGCCCCGCGAGCGGCGTCCGGAGGTCATGGGACAGGAACGCGACCAGCTCACGGCGGCTGGCCTCGAGGGCGTGTTCACGCCCGCGCGATGCGGCCAGGCGCTGCCGGGTCTGCTCCAGTTCGTCGGTCAGTGCGGTCAGCTCGGCCGGCACGTTGCCGGGGTCGGATCCGGTGACCGGCTCGTACGACGTACCAAGGTGGCGCAACCGTCGTCCGACGTCACGTGAGCCGGTGGCGATCCAGTGGGCGAGCAGGACCGACATCGCCAGCCCCAGCAGGGCGGAGAACGCCAGCGTCCACAGCACGACGAGCGAGTCGTGGGCCGAGATGAACATCGCTCGCACACTCTGCAGTACGGCGGCCAACGCGGCAGCCATCGGCGCGATGGCGACGACGATCATGGAGATCCGCAGGGATCTGCGCCGGAACTTCCACAACACCATCGCACCCAGGCCGGCGACGATCAGCGTCCACAGCGCGGTGAGTCCGAGGATCGTGACGGTGTCGCGGTTCATTCGCCCTCACCCGTGAAGCGGTAGCCGGTCCGGGGAACGGTCAGGACGAGCCGGGGATCGGACGGGTCGGCCTCGATCTTCTCCCGCAACCGGCGGACGTGGACCGTCACGGTCGACGAGTCGCCGAAATCCCAGCCCCAGACCCGGCGGAGCAACTCGACCTTGGTGTAGGCCTTTCCCGGATGCGACACCAGATAGGTCAGCAGGTCGAACTCGCGATGCGTCAGTGACAATTCCTGACCATCGAGGGAGGCGATGCGGGCGGCGGTGTCGATGGTGACCGGTCCGGCGCTGAGCTTGGTCGGGGTGAGGTCGAGGCCGGCCAGGCGTTCCTCGCGGCGCAGCATCGCCTGCACGCGCAACGCCAGTTCGCGGGGGCTGAAGGGCTTGACCACGTAGTCGTCGGCGCCGACTTCGAGGCCGACCAGCCGATCCTCCTCCTCACCCCGCGCGGACAGCATGATCACCGCCGCGCCGTCGTCGGCCGCCCGCATCCGGCGCAGCACCTCCAACCCGGACAGGCCGGGCAGCATCACGTCCAGGACGACGACCGAGGGCTTCCATTGCTGCCAGACCTCGACCGCCGCGACCCCGTCGGCGACCACGCGGGCGTCGTACCCGGCCTTGGTCAGGTACGCCGAGACGACGTTCGAGACGGTCGGGTCGTCGTCCACCACGAGCACACGAGTAGCCACGCCCTGAGCGTAGAAGCGACGGCCCGCCTGCACTGCCACTCGAGCCTCGCATCGACGCCGACGTAAGCAAGCCGTAGCCGTTTCGCCACGACGTAAGCGAGCCGTAGCCGAGGTCGGTCCCAGCCGAGGGCCGATTTTCCCTACGGTCGGAGAGTGGCTGCTGCTGACGTCGACCTGGTCCTGCCGTGCCTGAACGAGGCGGCCGCTCTGCCATGGGTGCTCGGCCGGTTGCCGGACGGCGTCCGCGCCATCGTCGTCGACAACGGTTCGACCGACGGCTCGGCCGAGATCGCCGCCGGACTCGGCGCCACCGTGATCTCGTGTGAGCTTCGCGGGTACGGCGCCGCCTGCCACGCCGGTCTGGAGGCGGCGACGGCCCCGGTCGTGGCGTTCCTCGACGCCGACGCCTCACTCGATCCCCGTCAACTCGTGCGGGTGACCGCTCCGGTCCTGGCCGGCCAGGCGGCGCTGATGGTCGGTCGCCGCCGCCCGGTCAGCCGTGGTGCGTGGCCGTGGCACCTCCGCCTCGCCAACGCCGAACTCGCGCGCCGCATCCATCGCCGGACCGGAGTCCGCCTGCACGACCTCGGCCCGATGCGCGCCGCCCGACGGCAGGCGCTGCTGGATCTTCAGCTGACCGACCGCCGATCCGGCTATCCGCTGGAGACCGTGGTGAAGGCGGCCGACGCCGGCTGGCGAATCGCCGAGGTCGACGTGGACTACTTGCCGCGGTCAGGCCGGTCGAAGGTGACCGGCACCCCGCTCGGCGCCGTACGGGCGGTCAAGGACATGACCAAGGTGCTGTCCGGATGAGCGCCGGCACGCTGATCGTGATCGCGAAAGAACCGGTTCCCGGCCGGGTGAAGACCCGCCTGCAGACCGAGTTCACGCCTGACGAGGCGGCAGCCCTAGCCCGTGCGTCGCTCGCAGACACCTTGGCCGCCGTCCGGAACACCGCCGTACGGCGCTCTGTCCTGGCCCTTGACGGGATGGCCGGGCCATGGCTGCCGAGCGGGTTCACCGTGATCACCCAGCGCGGAAGGGGACTCGACGAGCGGCTGGCCGCGGCGTTCGAGGACGCGTACGACGGGTCGCCGATGTTGCTGGTCGGCATGGACACCCCGCAGGTGACTCCCGAGCTTCTAGGGGCCGACTGGTCGGCGTACGACGCTGTGCTCGGACTGACCGAGGACGGCGGGTACTGGTGCCTCGGCCTTCGCGAACCCGATCGGCGCGCGACTGTCGGCGTACCGATGTCGACCGACCACACCGGTGCCGACCAGCTGGCGAGGCTCGAACTCCTCGGCTACCGGGTGAAGCTGCTGCCGACGCTGCGAGACATGGACACGCCGCGGGACGCGGCGGCGATCGCGGCCGGCTTTCCGGACCTGCGGATGTCACGGCTGCACCGACGGCTGCAGCACGCGGCGCATCCGGCGCTGCTGTTCGAGAAGGCGCTCGACGGTGGACGGGTTGTTGTCATGGGCACCGACGGGCGGACGGTTCCGGCGTTGTCCGAGGTGGATCGCTGGCGGGCGCCCGCCGATGCGGTGGACCGGATCGCGTTGAGTCGCTGTGAGGGACCGGTGCTGGACGTCGGCTGCGGCCCGGGGCGGATCGTGACGGCGCTGGCCGAGCAGGGGATCCCGGCGATGGGCGTCGACATCTCGGCCCACGCCGTACGGCTGACGACCGACCGCGGTGCCGTCGCGCTGCGTCGGCCGGTGCAGGAACGGCTGCCTGGCGAGGGGCGCTGGGGGAGTGTCCTGCTGATGGACGGCAACATCGGGATCGGGGGTGCCCCGGATGTCTTGCTGCAACGCTGCGCCGAACTCGTCCGGCCGAACGGGCTGGTGCTGGTCGAGGTCGATCCTGACGACGGTCTGGACGACACCGATGCGATCGTCCTGCGCAGCGCGAACGGCCGGCGGTCGAGACCATTGCCGTGGGCAAGGGTCGGCAGCCGCGCGATCATGCGGCACGCCCGCGCCGCCGGTCTTCTGGCCACCGAGGACTGGCGCGCCAACGGGCGCGCCTTCCTCACCTTTCGCCGCTCACCAGCCTTGGCCCGGATCTGATGTCCGTTGCGCAACGGACGTCGCCCGGGCCGGCGCGAGTAGCAAGCGGCGGGACGGTGTCGCTGGTCGTCGGCGGATTGGTCGGCGTGGCGGGCAGCACAGCAGTGATAGCCACGGCCTCAGCCAGTTGGTGGCCCAACGTCACTCTGCTGGTGGCGACGGTCCTGCTCGGCGGGGTCGCCTGGCTGATCACGCGCCGACCGGCTGGGCGCCGCCCGGTCCTCGGCGTCTTGGTGTTCGCCGCGCTCTGCCAGCTCCCCGGCCTCACCCTCGCGCCCATCACCAGCACGTGACGCGTACCGCTACGTCTGGGACGGTCGCGTCCAGGTCTCCGGCAGTTCGCCGTACTCGCACGTGCCCCTCGACGACTCGCTGGCGAGGCTTCGGGACCCGATCCTCTTTCCCGGCCTGTCGCCGGAGGACCGCTCCGGCGTGACCGGCCCGCCGCGCGTTCCCCGTGACCCGGCTGCACTCGCCGCCCTCTCAGCCGACGACCCGCGCACCCGGATCAATCGCCCTCAGGTCCCGACCATCTATCCGCCGATCGCTCAGGCCTACTTCACCGCTGTAGCGGTCCTTACCCCGTGGTCGGCCGGTACCTTCGGACTCCAGTTGGCCGCCGCCGCGCTCGCGGTGGGCGTGACAGCGCTACTGGCGAGCGAACTGCGCCGCCGCAACCGGGATCCTCGCTGGGCGGTGCTCTGGGGTTGGTCCCCGATCGTCGCCCTCGAGGCCGGCAGCGCCGCCCACATCGACGTACTCGCCGCCGCCCTCATCGTGGCCGCCGTCATCACCGCCACCAGGCGAGCACCAGTCATCACCGGTCTCCTGCTAGGCGCGGCCGCCAGCGTGAAGCTGCTGCCTCTACTGCTCTTACCGGCCTTCACTTCGGTACGGCGACGCGGCCTCACGACTCCGCTGGTCGCCGTCGGGACCTTCGTGGCGAGCTACGTCCCGCATGTGCTTGCCGTCGGCACCTTGGTGCTCGGCTTCCTGCCCGGATACCTCGGCCAGGAAGGTTTCTCCGACGGCAGTTCCCGTTCGGCGATTCTCGCCCTGGTGTTGCCGCCCACGGCCCGCCAACTCGTCGTGGGTGTCCTCGCGGTCGCCCTTGCCTTGCTCGCGATCCGCCTGCACGGGCGGCAACCGATCGCGGTCACCTGCTGCTGGTTGTACGGCGGCGCACTCCTGCTGACCACGCCGACCTATCCCTGGTACGGCATTCCGCTCATCGCCCTCGCCGTACTGGCTTGCCGGCTCGAGTGGCTCGCCGTACCCCTCGCGTCGTATCTGGCGTATGCGAGCTTCGGGCACGAGGTCCGTCAGGGACTGATCCACCTCACCGCGGCCGTCATCGTTCTCATTGCCCTCTGGATTCGTCGGCGATTGACTCTTGACCTTGCCCCTGTGTCAGGCCCGATGCTGAGAAGCCCCGTGGACTGAGAGGCTCAGATGGATCTACTCGAACCGCCTCGCGTTGTCGAGCGGCCGGAACTCGACTACCTCGGCATCCGGGTGATCACGCCGTTCCGCGGCATGTTGAGCACCCGGAACGAGCTGATCGACGAGCTCGATGCCTGGCTCGTCGATCGGGGTGTCGACGACCTCGTCCTGTTCTTCCTTCGCCTGCATGTGATCGACATGGCCGGCCCGATGGACCTGGAGGTGGGTGTGACGACCCCGGGCCCGCTCGACGGTGCGGGTCGGGTGCAGCCGGCCAAGCTCCCGGCCGGCCGGTACGCGACGCTGACCTACCGCAACCACTCGCTCCGTGCGAACCGTGCCCTGCTCGACTGGGCCGCAGGAGAAGGCCTCGTCCTCGACCGCCGGGATGTTGCCGAAGGCGACCACTTCGGGTGTCGGTACGAGGCGTTCCGCACCGATCCCCGGACCGAACCGCGGAAGACGAAATGGGAGGTCGAACTCAACATCCGCCTAGCTGGTTCTTAGGCAGCGAGGAAGGTCATCCGGTTTCCGTCCGGGTCGAGGCTGTCGGGGCGGGCGTCGGCTGCCGTCAAGCCGAGGTGGTTGATCGGGGTGGTGGCTGGTGGTGCGGAGTCGAACAGTTTGACGGCGTCGTCGCCGAGCCGGAAGGTCGGGACGTCCGACGGCACGCGCTCCATGCCGAGGTGGGTGCCGTAGAACTCGATCGCCGCGCCGAGGTCGGGCGCGGCCAGTCCGATGAACGACAGCCGCCGTACCGGGCCCGAAGCGACCGGCGGGATCCGGAACTCCTCCGACCGCTGCAGGAGCTCGATCCGCACGCCGTTCGGGTCGGCCAGGAACGCGAGCCGGCCCTGCCCGCTGCTCGCCGTCCTGGGCGACGAGAGCTCGGCGTACCCCAACCCGATCAGCCGGGCATAGTCCGCGTCCAGATCGTCGGTCATGAACCCGACATGGTTCAGCCCGTACGTCGCCTCCGGATCCGGCTCCTCGTTGTGCAGGAGCTCCACCAGCCCGGTCGCGACCTGGACGTGCACCCGGTTCACCCGGCTGTTGGTCATGAACAGCCGATCGACCACCTCGGCCCCGAGGCCGGTGTAGAACGCCAAACTCGCGTCCAGGTCCCTGACACGCCCGCCGACATGGTTCAGCTCGTAGATCACCTGAGGAGGATAGCGCTTACCCAGCGGCTGACAAGGCGTTGGTCAGCAGGGTGACGAGGGCTTCGAGCTGGAGGTCGGCCGAGGAGGAGACTTCCTCGTCGGAACCGTCCAGCGCCTTGGCGGCCAGTCCTGCCTTCGTGTCGATGAGGTCGGCGATCCTGGTGTCGATGGTCTGGGCCGCGATGATGCGCCACGCGGTGACCGGCTCTTCCTGGCCGATCCGGTGGACGCGGTCGATGGCCTGGGTCTGCTCCGCGTTGGTCCAGGAGAGCTCGGCCAGGACGACGTTCGACGAGACCTGCAGGTTCAGGCCCACACCCGCCGTCAGCAGCGAGCAGACCGCGATGGAGACCTCCGGGTCGTTCACGAACGCGTCGATGTTCTTCTGCCGGTTCTTCGGGGTCTGGTCGCCCCGGATCGAGGAGTAGGCGATGCCACGCTCGGCGAAGAGCTTCTCGGCGGCGTCCATCACCTCGATGTGCCGGGCGAAGAACACGACCTTGCCGACGTTGTGCGCGAGTTGCGCGGCGTAGTCGGCGGCCAGACCGGCCTTGGCCCGGCCGATCCGCCGGACCAGGCTGAACACGTTCTCGCCGGTCTTCGAGTCCGGATCGGACCGCTCCCACCCGGCCACCCGCCGGACCAGGTCGTGGTCGATACCGTCGACGACCTCGCCGGACTCCCGCGTCGCGAGCGCGCTCTGGTAGCGCGAGACGAGGCGGTTGGTGAGCTCGCGCTCGGCGTCGCGGATGGACCGGCCGGCAGCGTCGTCGAGCTCGACGGGCAGGTCGGCGATGCGGCGGGCCGGGATGTCGGCGGCCACGTCGACCTTGCGACGGCGGACGATGCCCAGGTCGATCACACTGGCGCGGGCGGCCGCGTAGAACCCGGGATCCGCCGGCGTCAGCCCGCTGTCCTCGAGCGCTTCCATCAGGGCCGCGCCCGGCTTGTTCTCGTCGATCCAGCCGAGGAACTGCCAGATCGCGGTGAAGTCCTCGATGTCGTTGATCAGCGGCGTACCGGTGAGCGCCATCAGCAGCGGACGCCCCATCCGGGTCCGGATCCGCTCGGACAGCCGCAGGACGTTCTGCGATCGCTGGGACTTCTTGTTCTTGATGAAGTGCGCCTCGTCGACCACCATGCCGCGGAAGCCGAGCTCGCCCAGCCAGCCGACGTGCCGGTCGAGCACCTCGTAGTTCACCACCACGATGTCGGCGAAACCGTCGATCGTGTCGCCGTCGCCGTGGATCACGGTGGCGGCACGGCGCGGGGTCCAGAGGCCGGCCTCACGGGCCCAGTTCGTCTTCACGACGTTCGGTACGACGGCCAGCAGTGGATACGCGTTGGCCGCCTGCGCGGCGAGTAGCGCCTGAGCGGTCTTGCCCAGGCCGGGCTCGTCGGCGAGCAGGAAGGTCCGATGGCCGGCAGCGGCAGCGGCGACCAGTCGCGCCTGGTGCGGCATCAGGTCCACGCCGGCCGCCGTACGCAGCGAGGCCGGGTTGGGCAGGGCCTTGGTCGACGAGGCGGTCGCGTACTCGAACGACTTGAGCAGCGGACCGATCAGCTCCCAGCCGGCCAGGCGTCGCAGCTGTGGCTCGCGGGGCGCGGCGGAGCTGAAGTCGGGAGCGAGGAACGGGTTGGCGAGCTGCCGGGAGACGACCGACTGCGGCACGACCTGACGCGCGTTCGCCGCAGGCGGGGCCGTCGGCGCCTTGAACGTCGGCTCGTCGGCGGGCGGTTCCTGACCGGCGGACACCAGCATCTCGCGCTTGAGCGTAGTGGCCGCCTCGGACACGACCGCGTCCTCGGCGAGCAGCGCCAGCAGCGAGGGCTCGAGGGCCGCGGTCTTGGCCAGGATCGTCGCGATCCCGTCGAGGCGGCGCAGTTGCTCGGCCCGGTAGGTGTCGCTCGCGGACGCATCCGAGTTCACCCGGGCCCGCTCCTCGCGCACCAGCAGGGCGATGACCTGGAACTTCGTCCGGATCGACGGGCGCACGGCCGAGCGCTCGACCGCCCCTTCGACCTCCCGCACGGCGCGGGCGAGCACCGGCATCAAGCCTTCGACCTCGACGTCGCGGACACGCCGCCGACGCCCGGCACTACGGGTGGCGTCGGACTGACGCCGGCCTCGCTGGGCCAAGATCCCCTCCTCAGAACTGCCGCGACATCCTTGTCACGGCGGCACGCAACACCGCACCGCGGCACACCGCCGACGAGATGCCCCGGCCGGGTCTCCCGGGCGGTCACCTACGAGCGATCGACAGGCGGAAATCCGGCGGGACCCACCACCGGGTGGGACCGACGCCCACTGGTGGAGGGCCGTGAGTTCCTGCTCGAAGCGCAGCCGTCGCGG
This sequence comes from uncultured Actinomycetota bacterium, assembly GCA_963748245.1. Lineage (GTDB taxonomy): Bacteria > Actinomycetota > Actinomycetes > Propionibacteriales > Kribbellaceae > Kribbella. The sequence continues at coordinate 341,569 of CAVVIA010000003.1, forward strand.
CGCGATCGGCGTCGCTGGAGGCATTGCCGACGTACGGTGCTCAGTCAATATTAGCCACAGTCGACCCGAGGGTCACCCACTACCCGTCAGTGGGGGATCGCGCAGGCCGGTTTGCTGCGCCGGTGGAACGAGTGCGCGCCCACGGCCAGCGCCGTACCGAGGCCGGTGAAGGCGAGGCCGCCGAAGGTGATCATCCAGGCCTGCCCGGTCGCGCTGAACGGTGCCGGATCGCCGGACGGCTGGGTCAGACCGACCAGTACGGCGGTGCCCCAGATCGCGAGCGGGACGCCGTACAGGGCGAGGCTCGTGGCTCCGGTCACGGCGGGCGTGAGCAGGAGCCAGCGGGGGATTCGTGGGCGGCTCAGCAGGGTGATTGCCAGGACGGCGCCGACGAGGGACGCGAGCACGGTGATGTCCAGCCCGGCCCGCTCGAGGACGCGGGTCAGTCCGGAAGTGGCGCTTTCGTCGAAGGTGGTGCGCCATTCGGCGGCGGTCACGCCGAGCGCCGATCCGCCGAGGCTCCAGACCAACTTCACTGTTGCCCACGGCACCACTCCCAGCAGCAACGCGTAGCCGACGAGCCGGGTCCGTCCGGATGCGGCTCGCGGCGTACGTCGTACCAGCGGCCTGTCAGGCTTCGGCGGCACGGGGTGCGGTCCGCCGCAGCGTGGGCATCGGGAGCGACTTCGGCGGGACTGCGCCAGGGCCGCCGCGAAGAGCGCGAACGCGCCGACGAGGGCCACCAGTTGAGTCACGAGCGCCAGCGGTCTCTCCACGGTGCCCGAAGCGACGATCCCGACCGCGCTGAGCGCCACGCCGAACGTGCCCAGCAGCGCTGTCGCCGTCGCAAACCTGAGCCCGGCCCGAGCCGCTCGCGATGTCGACCCGACCGCCGCAGCCGCAACCACCGTGCCGCTGAGCAACACGACGGCAATCAATGTTGCGGCAGGCCTCCCACCCGGCGGGTGCCCGTTCACATCCGCGACCGGGAACCCTGCCCGGCCGCCGAAGACCCAGTACGCCGCGAGTACGCCGTACAGCACCGCCCAGAGCCGAACGCCCTGGCCGATCCACTCCGGCCACCTCCGCAAGTACCCCACGTCCACGAGTCTCCGCCGAGGACCTCGCTCCCGGATCCCTCGCGCGAGTGCTCCCGGATCCCTCGCGCGAGTGAGCGACCCGGATCAGGCGTGGTCGCCGTCGAGGAGTTCGTGCAGCCCGGCGACGGCAGTCGGTCCCGATTAATTCGGTGGCGGGTCTCCAAGGGCGCTGGTAACGTCCCCGGCCTGTCTTTTCGGGTGGCTTCTTGCACTGCGTGAAGGATCGCAACGAACCGGATGGTCTCCGGGGCGGGACCCTGTTGATTGCCGCCAGTCCGTCGTTCGTACACCTGACACCGAGTCGAGGCTCCTTTCGATGGCCGAATCCGCACTGATCCCTGCCGAACTCGAGGCCGAACGGGCCTTCCTGACCGAGGCCCGCGAGGCGCTGGCCCGGATGCACCGAGACGTCGAGGGCCGCGAGGTCCCGATGATCGGTGGCGAGGACAACGACGAACGCTTCACCAACGAGGCCAGCACCCGCGCGCACGAGCAGCGGACCCGGGCGCTGGTCGAGATGCCCGACGTACCGCTGTTCTTCGGCCGGCTCGACTACGAGGCGGGCACGATCGAGGAGCTCGACCAGATCTACATCGGCCGCCGCCACGTGCACGACGGCAGCGGTGCGCCCCTCGTCATCGACTGGCGCGCGCCGGTGTCGGTGCCGTTCTACCGAGCCACCCGCAGCGATCGCCAGCGGGTGCTGATGCGGCGCCGGTACGGCTTCTCGGACACCGCTCAGCTGACCGGTTTCGAGGACGAGCCGATGATCGGCGCCGCCGAGGTCGATCAGGCCGACGCGTTCCTGCGCGCCGAGATCGAACGCCCGCGCACCGGCCCGATGCGCGACATCGTGGCCACGATCCAGCCCGAGCAGGACGACCTGGTCCGGGCGCCGCTGCATCCGTCCGTCTGCGTGCAGGGTGCGCCGGGCACCGGCAAGACGGCCGTCGGGCTGCACCGCGTGGCCTACCTGCTCTACACCGAGCGCGAGCGGCTGAGCCGCGGCGGTGTCGTGATCGTCGGGCCGAACCGCTCGTTCCTCTCGTACATCCGCAAGGTCCTGCCCGCGCTCGGCGAGGTCGACGTACGGCAGATCACCATCGACGAGCTGATCAACCTGCCCGCCGCGGCGTCGGACGAGCCGGAGGCCGCGCGCGTCAAGGGTGACGCCCGGATGGCCGGTGTCCTGGAGCGGGCCTTGTGGTCGTACGTCGGTACGCCGACCGAGGGGATCCTTTACAGCAAGGGATCTCAGCGGTACCGCGTGCACGACTACGAGCTCGTGGACATCGTGTCCGCACTCCGTGGGTCGACACGGTACGACCCGGGTCGTAATGCGCTCGCGCAGCGGATCGCCCACGCCGTACTGGTGCTGATGGAGCGGCGCGGCGAGTCGCCGGACGACCGGGTGCAGAACGCCGTGGCCCGCTCCAAGCCCGTGAAGCAGCTGGTCGACGCGGTGTGGCCCCGGGTCAGCCCCGAACAGGTGCTGCACAGGTTGTTCTCGGACGCCGAGTTCCTGGCGCAGGCGGCCGACGACCTCAGCGAAGACGAACGCGCCGCGCTGCTCTGGCAGAAGCCGGCCCGCTCGTGGAAGTCGGCGAAGTGGTCGGGCCCGGACACGGTGCTGCTCGACGAGCTCGAGGACCTGATCGAACGCCGTACCGGATCACTCGGCCACCTCGTCCTTGACGAGGCGCAGGACCTGTCGGCCATGCAGTTGCGGGCGCTGGGCCGACGCTGCAGGACCGGCTCGGCAACGGTCCTCGGCGACCTGGCTCAGGCGACGACCCCGTGGGCGGCGGGCTCGTGGGATCGGGTCCTCGGTCACCTGGAGAAGACGGACGGCGTGGTGGCCGAGCTCGACCGCGGCTTCCGCGTGCCGGACCAGATCATCGACTTCGCGGCGAAGCTGCTGCCGGAGATCGCCCCCACGCTCGGTGTGCCGCGCGGTGTCCGTACGGTCGCCGATGCACTGAGCATCGTCCAGACCGACGAGGACTCCTTGCCGGACACCCTCGTTGCCTTCTGCCGGACCGCCCTCGCCGGCGAAGGCTCGGTCGCGGTGATCGCGGCCGACGACCAGATCGCCCACCTCCGGGACGCGCTCGCCGCCGCCGGCCTCGAGCCTGCCCTCCTCGGCGAGACAGAGGACGAGATGGACACAACCCGACTGGTCTGCGTACCAGCCACCCTCGCGAAGGGCCTGGAGTTCGACGCGGTCGTGGTAGCCGAGCCGGCCCGCATCGTAGCCGCCGAACCACGAGGCCTCCACCGCCTGTACGTCGTACTGACCCGAGCCGTCAGCCGCCTCCAGATCATCCACGCCGACCCCCTGCCCACCGCCTTGACCTGACAGGCCGTGCAACCTCGGCGGTCGCGCCATCCGTCTTGACGGGGACAAGGAGAGTGGGAGGTACGAATGGCGGAGCGGGACCGGGAGTTCGTCGAGTTCGTCGAGGGGATGAACGTGTCGTTGCGGCGGACCGCCTTCCTGGTCTGCGGAGACCGGCACAAGGCGGATGACGTCGTCCAGGACGCGCTGTACAAGTTGTACCTGGCCTGGCCGAAGGTGCGCCGGGTGGGGAATCCGCACGCGTACGCCCGCCGGATGGTGGTCAACGCGGCGCAGGACGGCCGGCGGCGGCCGTGGCGCCGGGAGGTGGCGATCGCCGAGTTGCCCGAACGGATCCAGCCCGACGACTTCACCGCCGGTCACGCCGATCGGGACGAGGTGCTCGACGCGTTGCGCGCGCTCGGTCCCCGGCAGCGAGCCTGTGTGGTGCTCAGGTACTACGAGGATCTGTCGGTCGAGCAGACCGCCGAGATCCTCGGCTGCTCGCAGGGCACGGTGAAGAGCCAGGCGGCGCGCGGCCTCGACACTCTCCGGCAGTCCATCGACCGGGCGCGGCGAACCAGCTGCGCCTCATGAGGGAGAACGAGATGGACGACGTGCGGGAAGTCGGTGCCGAGCTTCATCGACTGGCCGATGCCGAGCAACTGGATCCGTTCGACACGGCGCCGGTGCTGCAGCGCGGTCGTCGGGGGAGGCGTCGCCGCAAGCTGTTCGCCGTCGGCGGGACCGTGGTCGGCGTCGCGGCGATCGCGCTGGCGGCCGGCGTGCTGCCCGACCTCGACGCCGCCGACCGGGGCATCGTTGCGGGCGGAGGACAGGATGCGACCCAGGCGAACTCCTCGTTCGGACCGGTCCCGGGAGTTCCCCGGGGCGACGAGTCCGCGGCGCAGAAGATGTCCAAGGAAGAGGCGGCGCGCCGGTGCGCTCTGCGGTACCCGGAGTACACGCGTCCGCTCGACCGGGGCTTCTACATCGCGGGCCGCACCATCCGGTATCAGACCGCGGTCGGCCAGAAGTTCCAGGAGTGCACGATTCCCGGCGGTGACAAGCCGTCGGCCGAGCTCGTCGCGGCGGCCCGGCGCGATCCGATGCCGACCACAGTGGCTGGGCAGTTGCGCAACTGCTCCGTGCACATGTGGGTCGACCTGACCAACTGGCGCGTGATGGCATCGGACCAGGAGAAGGCATTCGCAACCAGCCTGGTTGCGGTGTCACCGGCAGGTGACAAGGCCGTTTCCTGTCTCCTCGACCCGTCAGTGGACACCACGATGTCGAGCTATCGCTCAGGTTCGGTCTTCCTGGCGTTGAACGCTCTCGGTGCTTCGGACCCCATCGTGAGCCAGGGCAGGGAGTACACCGAGCTGCGCGCCGGCAGCGGCGGCAGCCCACACTGCCCGGGCACGCCCTGCAGAGGCTATTACGCCCTGGAGTACGGCCGGGTGGCGCCGAACATCACGAAGGTCCGGATCCAGCTGACCGGCTATCGGGAGGTCCATGAGGTCCCGGTCACCGACGGCTGGTACGCCATTTCCTGGGTGAACCGGTCCTTCAAGGGCTCCGACCCGCACTTCAGCATCACCGGCTACGACAAGACCGGCACACCGGTCAAGGTCATCGCCAAGGTCTGACGGGCCCTCGACGTGATGCGCCGTACGAGGATCTAGCCTGGACGACCGTGATCGTTCTGCGTCCCATCTCGGCCGGTGCTGCCGCGACTGCCTTTGGTTGCTTGATGGCGGCGGCGCCGCTGCCGGCGGGCGCCGCGTTCGTCGGCTATCTGGCGGCAGCTCTGCTGATCGCGGCCGGATGGGGTCGGAGTCGCCGTCGTTTCGGCGTCGCGAACACGGTGACGCTGGCTCGACTGGTCGGGACCGTCTGGATCTTGGCGTTGCTCCTGCAGGCGGTGTGGGTCGAGCCGACACCGTTGATCGCGACCTGCATCGCGGTGGTCGGCGCGGTCTGCCTGATCCTCGACGGGGTTGACGGCCACATCGCCAGGCGTCGCGGCGAGACCAGCAGTTTCGGCGGGCGCTTCGACATCGAGACCGACGCCGCGACGACTCTGCTGCTGGCGATCAGTGTCACCGTCTTCGACATCGCCGGTTGGTGGGTCGTCGCGATCGGTGCCCTCCGGTACGTGTACTTGCTGGCCGGTCTACTCCTGCCGGCGCTCCGCGCACCGCTGCCGTTCAACCAGGCGCGCCGGGTGATCGGCATGAGCCAGGCAGTCCTGCTGGTCGCGAGCATGTTGCTCGCCGCGCTTCTGCCCGGACTCGTGTCCGGAGGATGGCTCGCAGTACTTCCCGGTCTCGGATTGCTGGCGTTGGTGTTCTCCTTCGGCCGCGATGTCAGGCGACAGCTCCGAACCTAAAACTCGGATGCTTTTGTCGGTGGGGGTGGTTACGGTCGGTTGAGTGCTGACTCTGCTGCGGTATGCGTTACGGGTCTCACCTGGTAGCACCGCCTTGACGATGGGGCTTGCTGTCCTCGGTTCGGTGCTGGGGATCGCGGTCACGTTGCTGACCGGTCAGGTCGTCGGTGCTGTGCCAGGTGTGATCGACGCTGCTCCGGGGTCGATGTCGCTCGGCGAGTTCGGTTGGCTGCTCGGGGCGCTGCTGACCGTGTTCATCGTGCAGAGCCTGACGCCGGCGATCCATCAGGTGGCCTCGCAGATCATGCACGCGGCGCTCGTTCGCGAGATCGGCACCGACATCACCGAGCCGCTGCTGCGGCCGCACCGGGTCGCCCATCTCGAGGACACCGAGGTGCTCGACATGCAGGAGCGGGCGAAGGGCAAAGGCGGCTTCCATCTCGCCGAGGGCCTGGGGAATCTGCCCTGGCTGATGGCCAGCCGGGTCACGCTGGTCGGCTCGGCGGTGATCGTCGGAGTGATGTTCTCCTGGCCGGTCGCCACGATGCTGGTCGCGGTGACCTTGCTGCTGGAGTGGTACGGCGGCCGCCTGATCGCGCGCGAGATCGACGTGTGGTGGGGCAACACCGAGGAGCAACGGCGCGCCGAATACCTGTTCAACCTCGGCATGCGCGACGCACCCAAGGAGCTTCGCGTCTTCGGTCTGCACGGCTGGCTCGTCGACCGGTACGTCCGTGAATGGACCGCGGGGTTCCGACCGGTCTGGGAGCGGCGCCGCCGGAACGTGAAGTGGTCGGTCATGACGGGCGGCCTGCACCTGGCCGCGAACGGATTCGCGATCCTGCTGGTCGGTCGTGCCGCGCTGAACGGCGACCTGCCGCTGACCCAGGTCGCGACCACCGTGCCCGCGATCCTGTCCATCGGCGTCGCGATGAACGGGTACGGCGTCGTCCAGGTGAAGCGTGGGCTGTCGGCGTACCGGGCGATGGAGGAACTGCCCGGCACGATCGCCGAGCGGCACCCCGAACCGGCCGCGACGACCCGGCACCGGGTGGAGACGATGCCGGCCCGCGAGGTCCGATTCGAGAACGTCAGCTTCCGGTATCCCGGCTCGGACGTCGATGTGCTCCGCAACCTCGACCTCACCATCCGCGCGCACGAGGCCCTCGCGCTCGTCGGGGTCAACGGTGCCGGCAAGTCCACGCTGGTGAAGCTGCTCGGCGGCGCCTACGAGCCGACCGAGGGGCGGATCACGGTCGACGGCGTGGACCTCTCGGAGCTCGACCTGGCCGCCTGGCAGCGGCGGATCGCCGCGATCGTGCAGGACTTCCTGCGCTTCCCCTTGTCGGTGACCGACAACGTCGTGTTCGGTGCGGTCGAACGCGCCGAGGACGAGATCTCGCTCGCCAAGGTCGCGCGCGAGTCCGGGATCGACAGCGTCGTCCGCGGCCTGCCGGACGGCTGGGACACCGTGCTCGACAAGACCTTCGACGGCGGCGTCGACCTGTCCGGTGGGGAGTGGCAGCGAATCGCGCTGGCTCGCGCGCTGTTCGCCGTCCATGCCGGAGCCGGCGTGCTCGTGCTCGACGAGCCGGCGGCCGCGCTGGATGTGCGGGCCGAGGCCGAGCTGGTCGAGCGCTACCTGGAGCTGACCTCCGGAGTCGCGTCGCTGATCATCTCGCACCGGTTCTCGGTGGTCCGGAACGCGGACCGCATCTGTGTGCTTGCCGATGGGCGCATCGTCGAGGACGGCACGCATGAGGAACTGCTGGATGAGGACGGGATGTACGCCGGCATGTTCCGCCTGCAGGCCGAGCGGTACGTGACCTCCCCGGCAAGGCCAGAGGTGCTCGATGCGTAGCCTGCGGATCGGCTGGCTGTGGCTGGCCACGTCGTTCCGGGCCGCACCGTTGCTGATGGCGATCTCCACGCTGCTCGTCGCGGCGCGGGCGATCACGGCACCGGCCCAGACGTACGGCGTCAGCCTGCTCGTCGACGGGATCGCGAACGACGACTCGAACACGATCGCGATGGGCATCGGCATCATCGTGGGCGGTCTCGCCGTCTCGTTCGTCGCCGACGTCGTCGGCTGGCCGCTGCAGGACACGGCTCAGGAGCGGATGGCCGGCCGCGTACACGCCGACCTGCTGGACGTAACGACAGGCATCCCGGGCCTGACGCATCACGAGCGGCCCGATATCGCCGATCGGCTGGAGTTGGTCCGCGAGCGTGCGTGGCGGATGGGCGTCGGCGCCGAGGTGCTGCTGTGGGCGTTCGCGACGGTGGCCAACACGGTGACCGTGCTCGGGTTGCTCGGGTCGGTGAATCCGGTGCTGTTGCTGCTGCCGTTGCTCGGTGCGACACGGATCTGGTCGGCGTACGTGAGCAGCGTGCGGTCGCACAAGGCGTACGAGGACTCGCTGCCGCAGGAGCGGCTGGTCGACAAGCTGATCGAGGTGGCGAAGGACGCCCGGACGGGGCTCGAGGTGCGTGTCTTCGGGCTCGGGAAGGTGCTCCTGGCCAGGATCTTCGCGTTGCAGACGGAGCGGTTCCGGCGCCGGGTCGAGGCGGCGCGGTGGGGCGGGAAGGTCGACGGGTCGGTGCGGCTGGCATTCGGACTCGCGTACGCCGTCGCGATCGTCTGGGTGATCGCACGGGCGCGGAACGGGCAGCAGACGGCGGGCCAGGTGGTCCTCGTGCTGTTGCTGGCGCCTCAGGTTGACCAGATGACCGGTGGGATCGCGCGCAACGTCTACTGGGTCGGCGAGGTCGTGCGCAGCTTCAGCCGGTACGACTGGTTGCGGGAGTACGCGAAGGACAACTCGTGGCGGTCCAGCGTGGACTCGGCGCCGGCGCGACTGACGTCGGGCATCGAGCTGCGCAACGTCGGATTCGCCTACCCTGGCACGGATTCCGCCGTACTCAGTGAGGTGAACCTGACGTTGCCGGCGGGCTCGGCGGTCGCGTTGGTGGGGGAGAACGGCGCCGGCAAGACGACACTGGTCAAGCTGCTCGCGCGGATGTACGACCCGACCAGCGGACGCGTCCTGGTCGACGGCGTGGATCTGGCGACGATCTCGCCGGACTCCTGGCGGTCGCAGTTGTCGGCCGGGTTCCAGGACTTCGTCAAGTTCGAGTGGACCGCCCGGGAGGTCGTGGGCGTCGGCGACGTACGGCGGGAGTCCGACGAGGCGGCGGTGCGTGCGGCGGTCTCGCGGGGCGACGCGGAGTCCGTCGTCGCCGGGCTGCCGCGCGGGTTGGACACGCAGTTGGGCAAGAAGTTCACCGACGGCGTCGAGCTGTCCGGTGGGCAGTGGCAGCGGCTTGCGCTGGCTCGGGCGTTCATGCGCGAACGGCCCTTGCTGTTGCTCCTCGACGAGCCGACCGCGGCGCTGGATCCGGAGGCCGAGCACCGGCTGTACGAGCAGTACGCCGCCGCGGCCAGAGTCGCGGCGTCCGAGACCGGCGGCATCACGGTCCTGGTGTCGCACCGCTTCTCGACGGTGCGGATGGCCGACCTCATCGTGGTCATGCACCACGGGCGAGTGGAGGAGGTCGGCAGCCACGAGGAGCTTCTCGCGGCGGGCGGTCGCTATGCGGAGCTGTTCGAGTTGCAGGCCCGGGCTTACCGCTGATGCTTTAGGTTGGGGGTGTGGCGAAGCAGTGGGTGTGGGTCGCGGTGGCAGCCGTTGCCGTGGGCGCGGCGGCCACGCGCTGTAGCGACACTCCTGGCACGGCGAGCGCCCCGACGTCGACGTCGACGCCGTCCGTCGTACCAACGCCTTCTGCTGTCAGCACTCCGAAGCCCTGGTACGAGGACTACGACCCGGCGACCTTCGCCGTGCAGGTGCGGAAGTACGCCGGCCAGGCCGGGATCCGGCCGCAGTTGCTGATGGCAATCTTGTACAACGAGTCGTACAAGCCGCACGACCCGGAGCTGGAGCGATCGTGGGCGAAGATCGACTCCGACCCCGCCTTCGGGATCGCGAACATGCACCGGCCCGCTTTCGACGACACCAAGCGCGGCCGCGCCTTCGCCGGACGGAAGTGGGAAGAGCTGCCCGACGACCCGACGCTGGCGATCCAGGCCGCGGCCTGGCACCTGCACGACCTGGCCAAGCGCCTTCCGGAGAAACGAACGAGCCAGCTGAGCGAAGACGAGTTGCTTGCCTTGGGCTACAACGCCGGCGGCGGCAACATGCGGTTGTTCGCCAAGGGCAGGACGCCCGGTTCACAGGCGCAGTCCTACCTCGACCGCCTGCACGAGAACTGGGCGAAGTCCGCGGAGGCGGTCCGGACATGAACCACCAGCACATGCACGTCGAGAACCCGCGCCGGTATGAGATCTCCTCGGTGATCGGCTTCGGCGGCCAACGCCGGCGGGTGTACGACGGTCTGGTGCGGCTGGGCGGCATACGGCCAGGGGATCGGGTGCTCGACGTCGGCAGCGGCACCGGCTATCTGAGTGGACGTGCCGCCCTCGCGGCCGGGCCGGAGGGGAGCGTCGAGGGTATTGATCCGTCGCCGCCGGTCGTTGCCTATGCGAACGAGCACGCACCGCCGAACGCGACCTTTAGGTCCGCCGGTGCGGAGCGGCTCCCGTACGACGACGCGACCTTCGACGCGGTGTTGTCGTGTCTCGCCGTACACCACATTCCGCCGCGGGATCGTGGCCCGGCCTTCGCCGAGATGTATCGGGTGCTCAAGCCCGGCGGTCGCCTGCTGGTCGCGGACTTCCGCCCGCCCACCGGCCGACTGTCGCGGATCGCGATCGGCGCCTTCAGCGGCCACGCCGCGGAACACGTGGGCCTCCTCGACCTGGCGCTGGACGCGGGCTTCCACATCGTCGAGACCGGAAGCCGCCGCCCTCTCCTCGCTTTCGTTCGAGCTACCCGACCTGCCGTCTGACACGAAAGGGCATCTGAGTGACCGCCTCGTCTGGCAACACCACGCCGGGACCGCTGCGGATCGGCATCGCCGGGATCGCGATCGAGTCGAGTACGCTCTCGCCGCATCGGAGCACGCTGGACGACTTCCATGTGACGCGGGGTGCGGACCTGCTGGCGCGGTACGCCTTCCTGACGCCGGGCTCGGAGCTGACCGAGGGCATCGAGTGGGTGCCGTTGCTGCATGCGAGGGCGGTGCCGGGTGGGCCGGACCGATATCGAAGCCGAGTTCATGGCCGGCATCCGCGAACGCGTCGGACCGTCGGTGTTGCTGTCGGCGTCGATGGATCTGCACGGCAACGTGTCACGTGAGCTCGGCAGCACGCTCGACCTGATCACGTGCTACCGCAAGGCGCCGCACACCGACGCGTGGGACACCAGGGAACGCGCCATGCGGAACCTGGTGGCTCGGCTGCGTTCCGGTGGCCGTCCGCAGAAGGCATGGGTGCAGGTGCCGGTGCTTTTGCCGGGGGAGAAGACGAGCACGCGGATCGACCCGGCCAAGCGGATCTACGCGATGGTCGACGATGGTCGCCGTCGATCCGGCCGAAGGAGTCGCCGTACTCGGTGTCGGTGGACTGCTCGTCATCGTCACCACCCGCCGCAAGCCCTACCACTTGGAGTCCGACTTCACGAAGCTCGGCCTCTCCACGCGAAGCCGACCTGGTCGTCGTGAAAATCGGCTACCTCGAACCAGAGCTCTACGCCATGGCAGCCGACTGGCTCCTGGCACTGACCCCCGGCGGCGTCAACCAAGACCTCCTGAGCCTCGGCCACCACCACATCGACCGCCCCATGTACCCCTTCGATCCCACCATGCCCACCCCAACCCTCACCCCGGAACTCCTCTGATTCCCCACGCCGGCGTTACAGAGGTCTAGGAGTTGTTCTTGGGGACGAGGAAGTCGGGGGGTCGGCCGGTGAGGGCTTCGGGAGAGGTGAGCCAGCTGGCGGTCTGGCGTGGGTGGCGGCGCTCGATCTCGGAGAGCAGCAGCTCGCGGGCCCGGGCGGCGGTGGCGGCGTCGTCGGACTGGGCGGCGCGGCGGAGTTCGTCGGCGGTGGCGACCCAGACGGCGTACAGCTGGGAGTCCGTCCAGCTGCTCAGGTCGATACCGATTACCTGGGGGACGGTCGTTCGGGTGTCAGCGGAGCGTCGGCGCAGCAGCCTGAGCGCCCAGGGCGCGGCGACGGCGACCGCGACGAAGACGAGCAGGACGACCCAGTCGGCCTTCATCGCTGCCGGGGTGATCTGTGCGTGGGCGGCCGCTCAGCCACGATCCTCCTTCGAAGGGTGAGGTACAGACCTGTTTAGCGTTCTGACAGGTCGGTACCCGCGCGCAGCGGAGGAAGACACACGATCTCAAAGATCCCTCAGCGTCCTCGTCAACTACGGCGCCCGCAACGCTTCGTAGTCGGCCGCGGTGAGCGGCTTGGTGGTGAGCGCGCCGTCGGCGAGCAGGGCCTCGACCGGTGCGCCGTCGCGCCAGAACGTCACCTCGTCCACGCTCTGCAGGGCGGTGACGGACAGCACGATCTGACCGACCGCCAGCACGTTCTCGGTGGCCGACCGGCCGCCGGTCTCGCCGGAGAGTTCGAGCCCGACGCTCGTTCCCTGCCTGACCGCGACGGTCAGCGTGATTCCGGGAGGCAGCGCGGACGTGATGCCGTCGCCCTGCTCGGTCTCGGTCGGACCGGCTTTCAGCGCCTGGATCACCTCCGGCAGGATGTCAGCGCCGGACACCTCCCGCTCGAGGCTGACCAGCCGGTTCTTGCGGACAAAGTTCACCTGCACGGTCGTCATCGCCACCGACGGTGTGGCAGTCGGTGTGCGGGACTGCAACCGCGAGGGAATCGACTGAGGCTCGATCGGTGCCGGTTCGTCCTGCAGCGGCACGCCGCAGCCCACCAGCACCAGGGCAGCCGCGATCACCCCGGCAAGAGCCCTCACGCCGTCGCCTCCGGAAGCCGTACGACGAACTGCGCGCCACCACTCGGCGACGCCGTACACCACACCGCTCCACCGTGGACGACCGCAGTCTCGGCTGCCAGCGCAAGGCCGAGCCCGGTCGAGGACGACGAGCCGCGCTTGGTCGCCCCTGTGGCGAACCGCTCGAACACTCGCTCCCGGTCGTTCGGCGGGATGCCCGGCCCGGAGTCGTTGACCAGCACCAGCACGTCCGGGCCGGCCCGCACGATCTCGACGCCAGTGAGTCCACCGCCATGGGTCTCCGCGTTCTCGAAGAGATTGCGGAACAACCGGCCGAGCCGCGGCTTGTCAGCCAGTACGACGACGTCCTCGGCGCCGGTCAGGATCGACGGGTCGCGCCCGACCTCACCAAGGACCTGCCGAAGCAGCGGACCGAGTTCGAGGGACGAGCTCGGCCTGACCGCGAGCGCGCCGTCGGACCGGGCCAGCTCGAGCAGGTCGTCGAGCAGGCGCCGGAAGCGTTGCAGGTCGGCGGTCACCAGATCGAGCGCCCGCTGGGATCGCTCCGGCAGTTCGTCGCGGCGCGCGTTGAGCAGGTCGACACTCCCGACGAGCGTGGTCAAAGGGGAGCGGAGCTCGTGGCTGACGTCGGCGGCCAGCCGGGCATCGCGGTTGATCCGCTGCTGCAGGGTGTCGACCATGCTGTTGAAGGAGCCGACGATCGTCGCGAGCTCGGGGTCGAGGGTTGCCGGAAGCCGATTGTCGAGGTCGCCGCCCGCGATCGACGCGGCGGTGACGGCGACGCGGTTGAGCGGCGTGATGACCGACCTGCTGGCCCACACGCCGAGGGCCGCCCCGGCAGCCGTCGCCAGCAACGAGGCGCCCATCAGGATCGCGCTGAGCAGGCGGAGGTTCCCGTCGAGCTCCCGCAGCGGCGCGATCTCGTAGAACTCGGCTTCCACTGCCGGCACCGGCACTCCGACGACCATCACCGGACCGTCGTTCGCCCGGAACCGCTGGCTGGCGGCCCGCCCGCCGGCCACGTGTTCCTGCACCCCCGCCGGTACGGCGTCGCGGCCTTCATCGAGCGCCGACGCGTACCACTGACCGCGCCACTTCAGGATGATCGTGTGCCCGGCCGGTGTTCCCGCGGCGGTCAGTACGGCGGAGACGTCGGCTCCGGAGCTCTGCAACCGCCGCTGGACGAACGCGGCATCCGCGAACGTCTCGTGCTGGACCACTCGCTCGCGCTGGACCAGCAGATACCCGCGGGCGAGCAGATACGTGCTGACGGCAAACACCGCCGAGACCAGCAGCGCGACCACGCTGAACGCGAGCACCAGCCGGTGCCGCAGGCCCAGGTTGCGAACGCCGAACGTCATCGCGGATCCAGCCGATAGCCCATCCCTCGCACCGTCATCACCAGTTGCGGCCGGCCCGGATCACGCTCGATCTTGGTACGCAACCGCCTGATGTGGACGTCGACGATGCGCTCGTCGCCGTAGTACCCGTGCTCCCAGACCGATGCCAGCAAGGCGGAACGGCTGAGCACCCGGCCCGGCGGCTTGGCCAGCTCGGCCAGCAGACGGTACTCGGTGACCGTCAGGTTGACGTCCTGGCCGTCGAGCCTGACCGTGCCGCGCGAGGTGGACAGCACCAGGCTGTGACTGGGGTCGGTATCGAGAACGATGTCGGGTTCGGCCGCGTCGGCGCTGGTCCGGAGCCGTCGGCGCAGCGCCCGCAGCCGGGCGGTGATCTCCTTGATCTGAAATGGTTTGGTGACGTAGTCGTCCGCGCCCGCCTCGAGCCCGGCGACGATGTCATGGGTGTCGGAACGGGCGCTGACCACCACGATCGGGATGTCGCTGAGCCGTCGTACCTCACGGATGCAGGTGTATCCGTCCACCTCGCCGAGCATCAGGTCGACCATCATCAGGTCCGGCATCGCGGTGCGGACCTGCTCGAGTGCGGACGGGGTGTCGGCCGCCTCGGCGACCCGGTACCCCTCGTCCTCGAGGGCGAGGCGCAGTACCTCCCTGATTCGGTCGTCGTCCTCGACGACCAGGACCTGCATCGGCATCATCACATCCTGGCAAGCCGGTCGCGGCTTGTGACGGTCGGGAGCGGCATGTCATCGGATCGTAAAGTAGAGGTCCGCCCTCGTCCGGCGGCACGCGGCGACGTCATCGGATCGTCAAGTAGGAGTACGGCAGATCTCAAAGTCGAGGACGGAGAGTGGAGTCACAGCAGCACCGTCCAGGGAGGGACCGTATGAGTGACCCCGCAGACAGTCCGCTTCCGCAGAAGGCGATCGTGATGCTGTCCGACGCCGACCTCGACGGTAGCCTGTCCCCGCTGCGCTGGCGACTGCACGGACTCGTGATGGAGGGTGCCTGCCTGGTGATCATCGACGTCTCGGAGATCGATCAGATCTCCTCGACCCTGCTGGCCGCCCTGCTGGACACGCATCGGGTGTGCCGGCACCGCGGCGGGGGAGTCGTCATCCGGCATGCCAGCCGGAAGATGACCGACGTACTGCGCCGGACCGGACTCGATCGTGTCTTCGAGGTCGAGGCGGCGTGACCGATCGTGGGGGGAAGCTGCTGTGAACCAGTCCGAGCCGGAGTCGAGCTCGTCGGAGTACGTCGACGTGACGATCGTCGAGTTCGCCACACACACGGCGTACCTGGACCCGCAGACCGGGACCGGCTATCTCGTCACACCCGATCCGGACCTGGACATCCCGTCACCCGACGAGCCGTACGTCGGCGGCCTGTCGCTGCACACGGCGGACTGGCGTCGCGCCCTCAGCCACCTCGAGGAAGACGGCTGGGAGCTCCTGTATGACGACGAGGGCAAGGTCGAGCGGGCCGGCCTCACCCTCGACGGCCGCACCGTGGTCTGCCTCTTCGGCGAGCCAACGGCCCCGCAGCCACACCTGGAAGCGCTCCGCCGCGCCCTCATCGCCCTGGATCTCGCCGCGGCCGTCGACCCCACCACCCGGCACGCGGAGGACGACTGACCCTCGTCACAGCCGCAGTGGTTCGGGGGCTTCCCGGTGGTGTGCGGCCGGGGTGAACGGGGAGTGGCGGCCGAACCAGGCGTCGAGTACGACGTCGTCCCCGAGCGCACCGAAAGGCGTCGGGGCACGCTCCAGAATCCGGAGCAGCGCAAGGAGCCGCTGCGTCGTCTCGCACGTCATCTGCCCCTCCGACAGGCCGAACGGAACCGTCGGCGCTACTGGTCGGAACACCGATGTCTACCCACCACATCGGTGCCCGACCGTCCATCGTTACAGCGGCGCTGTGTCAGTCGGTCAGCCAGGGGCGGAGTTTCTCCGGGTTGCGGACGGCCCAGATGTGCCTGATCCGGCTCTCCGCGATGTCGAAGGCGATCACGGTGACGGTCACGCCGTCCTCCTGGGCGACCAGGCCGGGCTGACCGTTGACGGTGCGTTCGAGCAGCGTGATACCGGGCCGGCGGTCGGCCAGGCTGGCGAAGTAGCCGGCGATCTGCTCACCGCCGGAGACCGGGTGGAGCTCGGCGCTGACCAGGCCGCCGCCGTCGCCGATCGCGACGGCATCGGGGTCCAGCAGACCGATGAGGGCCTGGATGTCCTTCGCCTGCCAGGCCTCCTTGAAGTCCCGGACGAGGCTCGCGGTCTCGGCCGTCGGCGCCGGTGGAGTCTGGGACGCGGCGATGCGGCGCCGGGCCGAGGTGGCGAGCTGGCGGCAGGCCGCGGGGGAGCGGCCGACGATCTCGGCGACTTCGGGGAACGGGTACCGGAAGACGTCGTGCAGGATGAAGGCGACCCGCTCGGCCGGGGTCATCGACTCGAGGACGACCAGGAACGCCATGTTCACCGACTCGTCGAGGGTGACGCGCTCGGCCGGGTCGACGGCGGCGCCGGCCGACCGCCACTCGGTTCCGTCGGGGAGCGGCTCCGGGATCCATTCACCGACGTACCGCTCCCGCCGGGCCCGGGCAGAGCCGAGCAGGTCCAGGCAGATCCGGCTGGCGACCTTGGTGAGCCAGCCGCCGGGAGCCTCGATCGCCTCCTGCTCCTGCCGCGACATCGCGTACCACCGGGTGTAGGTCTCCTGGACGACGTCCTCGGCGTCGGCCAGCGAGCCGAGCAGCCGGTACGCCAGGTTGATCAGCTGGCGTCGCTCGCTCATGATCGCGCTCAGGCCCGGATCGAGCCGGTCGTCTCGTGATCCGGTCAAGGTGTCCACGATTCCCTTCGTCGGATTCGCCCTCCACCTGGTACGACGAAACGGCGTACCGGACTGTGAGGTCCTCACACTCCGGGCGGCTGTGTCGTCGTATTGATCATGACCACACAACACGCGGTAGACGAAGTAGACATCCGGCAACGGATCGACACCTTGGTCGAATCCGTGCGGACGCGGGACCTCGACGGCATCAAGACGATCTTCGCACCGAACTTGGTCTCGTTCGATATCGAGCCGCCGCTGCGCCACCTGGGCGCGGAGGCGAAATGGAACAACTGGATCAAGGTCTTCACGGTGTTCCAGGCGCTCGAGTACGAGATCCGGGATCTCACCGTCCAGGTGAGCGGTGACCTGGCCGTTGCGTACAGCATCAATCACATCAGCGGCACCCTGCAGACCGGCGGCAAGACCGACTACTGGCTCCGCTGGACGGCCGCCTTCCGGAAGATCGACGGCACCTGGCTGATCACCCACGACCAGGTCTCGGTGCCGACCGACTTCGCGACAGGCATGTCGAAGCTGGACCTCGAGCCGTGAGCGCCTCGAGGGAAGCCGTGAAGATCGCCGTCATCTACTACAGCGCGACCGGCACCGTGCACGCGCTGGCCCGGGCCGCGGCCGAGGGCGCGGAGAAGGCCGGCGCCGACGTACGACTCCGCAGGGTGCGGGAGCTGGCTCCGGAGGCCGCGATCGAGAGCAACCCGGCCTGGGGTGAGCACCTCCGTGCCACCGCGGATGTGGTCGAAGCCAGTCTCGACGACCTGGCCTGGGCTGATGCGGTCCTGTTCGGTACGCCGACCCGCTTCGGTACGCCGTCCAGCCAGTTGAAGGCGTTCATCGACACGACCGGTCCGCTCTGGCAGAGCGGTCAGCTGGCCGGCAAGGTGTACTCGGCCCTCACCGCCAGCAGTACGGCGCACGGCGGTCAGGAGTCGACGATCCTTGCGCT
Organism: uncultured Actinomycetota bacterium; assembly: GCA_963748245.1. GTDB lineage: Bacteria > Actinomycetota > Actinomycetes > Propionibacteriales > Kribbellaceae > Kribbella. The sequence continues at coordinate 359,456 of CAVVIA010000003.1, forward strand.
GAGCAACGTCTTCTACCACTGGGGCGGCATCATCGTGCCGCCCGGCTACACCGACCCGATCCAATACCAGTCCGGCAACCCGTACGGCACCTCCCACGTGTCCGGCGGGGGCCCGCCGACCGACGTCGCCCTGGAAGCAGCCCGCTACCAGGCGCGCCGCGTCGTCGACACCACGACCGCCCTCAAGATCGGCCGCGCTGCCTGATTCGTCAGGAGCCGTCGATGCGGCTGTGCAGGAGGTCGAGCTGGGCCGGGTTGCTGGTCAGTTCGAGCGCCCGCCGGTCGGCTTGCCGCGCGGCCGCGGCGCGGCCGTCGGCTCGGAGCAGTTCGCCCTGGATCGCGTGGAACAGCGGGTAGTTCCGCAGCGCGGGTTCGATCTCGTCGAGCTCGGTCAGGGCGGCTCGGGCGTCTTCGACGTACCGGAGCGCGACGGCACGGTGGAGCCGGGTGACGGCGGTCGGCTGGAGCTGCAGCAGCATGCTGTAGAGGACGAGGATCTGTGGCCAGTCGGTGTCGGCCCACGTGGGTGCCTCGCAATGGCAGGCGGCGATGGCGGCCTGGAGCTGGTACGGGCCGGGGGAGCGGTGGCGGCGCGCCGTACGGGTCAGGAGAGCGGTCGCGTCCGCGATGGCAGCGTGGTCCCACGCGGCCCGGTCCTGGTCCTGCAGGAGGACGAGTTGTCCGGCGCTGGTGAATCGCGCGGCGACGCGGGCGCGGTGCAGCCGGATCAGCGTGAGCAGGCCCGTCACCTCAGGCTCGTTGGGGAGCAGACCCGCCAGGAGCGCGGTGAGCCACTCGGCGTCGTCGACCAGGTCGCGGGAGTGTGCGCGGTCGCTCGTGCTGGACAGGTAGCCCTCGTTGAAGAGCAGGTAGATGACGGCCAGTACTTCGTCCAGTCGTTCGGACAGCTCGTCGTCGCGAGGGATGCGGTACGGGATGCCGGCGCCGGCGATCTTGCGCTTGGCCCGGGTGATGCGTTGGGCCACCGTCGTCTCGGGCACGAGGAACGCGGCGGCGATCTGCGCGGTAGTCAGGCCGCAGACCACGCGCAGCGTCAAGGCGATCTGGGCCTCCCTCGAGAGTGCGGGGTGACAGCAGGTGAAGACCAGCCGCAGCCGGTCGTCGGGTTCGGGCCGGACCGGCCACTGCAGTTGGCCGAGCTTGCTGCGGTAGTTCTCCTGCCGCCGGAGTACGTCGAGGCCGCGCCGCTTGGCGACCGTGAACAGCCAGGCGTCCGGACGGTCCGGGATCCCTTCCTCGGGCCAGCGCCGGAGCGCGGTCTCGACGGCGTCCTGCACCAGGTCCTCGGCGGCGGAGAAGTCGCCGAGCAGCGACATCAGGGACGCCGCGAGCCGGCCCGCATGCTCACGAACGACACGAGCCAGCTCGTCCGCAGCCGGATCCGCGGTCACGGGGCCTCCCGGCCTGGACTGAGGAGCGCAGGGAGCGAAGCGACTGGAGTGACGAGGGAAGGCCGGGAGCCAAGGCCCCGTGACCCTGCCGGCGCCGGAGGCCCGGCCAAGAGCACCGTCATGACTCCACTGGGCGGATCTCGATCACTGGGCAGGCCGGCCAGGTCTTTACCATTCGCAGGGCCTCGTCGAGGTCGGCGACGTCGATCTCGACGAAGCCGGAGACGACCTCCTTGCCCTCCATGAACGGCCCGTCGGTGGTCACCGGTTCGCTGCCGTCGAGTCGGACCGTCGTGGCCGTCTCCGCGCCCTGCAGCTTGGCGCCGCGATTGGTGATCTTGGCCGCGTGGTCGGTGAACCACTGGTAGACCCGCTGGTAGGACTCCTCCAGTTCGGCCGGGCTCATCGCCTCGAGCTCCTTGGCGAACTCCTCGGTGTCGACGAACATGAGCACGTACTTCACTGCACCACCTCCTCTACTCAGTCTGGCCGGTCGATGGGCTTTCAGAGGGGAGACGATCGGGAGCAGGCCGAATTCGACCGCGAGGAGGCGAGCGGATGGGATCGACGCCGGACGACCTGGAGCACCTTGCGCTCGCGGCGTACCTGGCCGGCCGGGACGAGGAGTCCACCCGGATCTGGACGCAGGCTCACCACGAGGCCGTCCGGCGCGGCGATCCGCCGCGGGCGGTCCGGTGCGCGGTCGCGATCGGGGGTGGCCTGCTGTTCCGCGGTGAGACCGCGCCGGCGATGGGATGGTTCGCGCGGGCCGAGCGGCTCCTCGAAGGCCGCGGCGACTGTGCGGAACGCGGCTGGCTGCTGACCTGGAATGCCTTCGTGCGGATGTGGAGCGGGGAGCTCGAGCAGGCGCAGACTGCGTTCGCCGAGGGCGGCAGGACGGCTCTGCGCTTCGACGACTCCGATCTGCTCACGATGGCCCGCCTCGGCGAGGGCATGTGTCTGCTCCTGCAGGCGGAGAACGGGCGCGGGATGGTGCTCCTCGACGAGGTCATGGTCGGGGTTACCTCAGGTGAGGTGTCGCCGATGTACGCCGGTATCGCGTACTGCACCGTGATCGCCGGTTGTTCGGAGGTCTTCGACCTGCGACGAGCCAGGGAATGGACCGCCGCGCTGAGTCGCTGGTGCGATTCCCAGCCCGACCGGGTCCCGTTCCGGGGAAACTGCCTCATCCATCGCTGCGAGCTCATGCAGTTGGATGGCGCCTGGTCGGAGGCTGCGGAGGCCGCGCGCCAGGCCTGCGAGCATCTGTCCGGCCCGGTCAGATGGGACACGCTCGGCTCGGCCTATTACCAGGTGGGTGAGCTGCAGCGGCTGCGTGGCGAGTTCGGTCCGGCCGAGGAGAGCTACCGCAGGGCCAGCGAGGCCGGTCGCTCGCCGGAGCCGGGCCTGGCGTTGCTCCGGCTGGCCCAGGGACGCATCGACCTCGCCACCGGGCTCCTGACCCGAGCGCTGAGCGAGGTGGAGGAACCTCCCGCCCGGTCGCGCATCCTTCCTGCGTACGTCGAGACCATGATCGCGTCGGGCGATGTGGCGTCGGCCCGGCTGGGGGCTGACGAACTCGACCAGATCGCCGAGACGATCGAAGCGCCGTACCTGCGGGCGGTGGCCGCGACGGCGGACGGAGCGGTGCTGCTGGCAGAAGGCGACGCCGGCGCGGCGTTGCGCACGCTCCGGGTGGCCGCGGCGACGTGGCGGACGCTGAATGCGCCGTACGAGACGGCTCGCGTCCGGGTCTTGATCGGTACGGCGTGCGCCGCGCTCGGCGATCCGGAGATGTCGGCGTTGGAGATCGACGGCGCGCGGAAGGTTTTCGAGCAGCTCGGTGCCACGCCTGATCTCGAGCGGATCGAACGACCGCGGGACGGCGGCATCACCGCGCGTGAGGCGGAGGTACTGCGCCTGCTCGCAGCCGGGAAGACCAACCGGGAGATCGCGCGGGACCTCGGTCTGTCCGAGAAGACCGTCGCTCGTCATGTCAGCAACATCTTCACCAAGACCGGTGTCCCGTCCCGCGCGGCGGCCACCGCGTACGCCTACGAGAACCGCCTGATCTAGACAGAACTACCCACGTCCCCGGGCGCGTTGATGCGTCGTTCGGCCGAAGCCGTCGCGGGCCTGGCCGCCTAGCGTTCCGGCCATGACAGATCTGGAGCAGCACACCGCGCCCGTCGAGGCGTGGGACGCGATCGCGACGCAGTACGACGAGCATGTCGCGCCGGGCGAGGCCGAGTTGGCGACTGCCGGACTCCGCCTGGCCGGTCTCCAACGAGGTGACTCGTTCCTCGATGTCGCGGCCGGTCCCGGTGGCTTGAGCCTGCCGGCGGCCCGGCTCGGCGCGAAGGTCCTGGCGACCGACTGGTCGCCGCGGATGATCCACCGCTTCAAGGCCCGCGCGGCCGCCGAAGGACTCGACGCCGAGGGCCGGGTGATGGATTGCCACGCGCTCGATCTCCCCGACGACAGCTACGACGTCACCGGGTCCCAGTTCGGCGTCATGCTCGTGCCCGATCAGGCGCAGGCGCTGCGTGAGATGGTGCGCGTGACGAGGCCGGGCGGTCGGGTTCTTCTGATCGCGTACGGCGATCCGGGTCAGTACCAGGCGCTGCACTTCTTCATCAGCGCGGTGCAGGTCGTCGTACCCGAGTTCGAGGGACCGGCGGACGACGAGCCGATGCTGGAGTTCCAGGTCGCCGATCCGGATGTTCTGCGGCAGCGGTTGATCGATGCGGGCCTGAGGGATGTGGTCGTGGACACCGGCCACCAGGAACGCATCACAGTCGCGACCGGACGCGAACTGTGGGACTGGACCCTCGGTGGCAATCCGATTCCGGGCGAGCTGATCGCCGACCTCAGCGACGGGCAGCACGAGGACATCGTCCGCGTGCTCGACGGGATGATCCGTGAACGCTCCGGCGGTGCCGGGCCTCTCGTGCTGACCGCGCCGCTGAACATCGGCGTCGGAACGAAGTAGGTGCTAGCGGGCTGACGCCAAGGTGATCGGCGTGTCCTGGCCGGGCCAGGTGCCGGTCAGGACTGTGCCGGTGAGCTCAGGGGTGGTGTCGAGGCGGCGGACGATCACCAGTTCGACAGTGTCGGTGGTGATCACCGTCGGCTCGGTGTCGGCGACCTTCTGGATGGTGCCGACCGCAGGCACCACCGCGTCCACGTCCGCGGTGCTCGAGATGCTCATGCTGAGCGCGCGGGGCTCGAGGCGGTCGCCGACCTGGGTGAACTGCTCGACCTGGCCGGCGTTCGCGACGATCGCCTTCGCCAGCTCCGTGACGTACACCGGATCGCCGGTCGCGTCGTAGATCCAGCGCTTGCCGAGGACGGAGTGGTCGGCGGTGCCGAGCAGCAGGTCGTCCGCGCCGGCGAGTGGTGCCTCGCGGTAGGTGAGCGGCACCTGGTACAACGGCCCGTCGCCGACGCGGACCAGCAGCGTCTCGAGACCGACCGCCCCGGCCGGGTCGTCGAACCGGTACGTCACGACCCGCTCGACCTCACCCTTCGGCCCGTCGTACCAGCCGCGCGTCGGCAGCCAGTCACTCAGCAGTTGAAGTTTGGTCGGCCGCAGCGTCGCCTGATGAACAATAGCCATCCGCGCATCGTAAACCGCCCCTCCGACACCGCGGATTTCATTCCTCGAACCGGATCTGGGTCCCGACCGTGCCCGAGATGACGGCGGTGGTGTCATCGAGGGAGCCGATGGCGGCGTGCGATCGGGTCGACTCGACGAAGTGCCGGGCGGCGGTGATCTTCGGGCCCATCGAGCCGGCCGGGAAGTTGTACGAGGCAAGCGTTCGGGTGCCGACCTGACCGAGCGGACGTTGGGTCGGCGTCCCGTAGTCGAGATACACACCCGGCACGTCGGTGAGCATGACGAGCAGGTCGGCCTGGAGTTCGATCGCGATCAGCGCGGCCGTCGCGTCCTTGTCCACCACGGCCTCGACGCCGGTCAGCCCGGTCGGACCTTCGACGACGGGTACGCCGCCTCCGCCGGCCAGGATGACCGTGACGCCGTTGCGGAGCAGAAGCTCGGCGGCGTCCAGCTCCAGGACCCGCTGCGGTGCGGGGGACGGGACGACGCGTCGCCACTCGGTACCGTCCTGATGCACCGACCAGCCGGAGGTGAGGGCGAGCTCGCGGGCGCGCTCCTCGGAGTACCCGGTTCCGACGTACTTCGTCGGCTCGTTGAACGCGGGGTCGTAGGCGTCGACCACGGTCTGGGTCACCAGCGTGACAGCGCGACGGCTGAGGCCGGCGTTGGCCAGCGCCTGCTGGACCCAGTAGCCGATCACGCCCTGGGTCTCGGCGACGAGATCGCTGAGTGGGTACGGCTTCGTCAGGCTCGTGTCGGCGAAGCTCTCCAACGCCAGCAGCCCGACCTGCGGGCCGTTGCCGTGCACGATGATCACCTCGTTGTCCTCGGCGGCCTTGGCCAGTGCCGGCGCCGCCGCGGCCAGGCGGGCGACCTGTACGTCGGCATCCGGGCGCTCTCCACGGCGAAGCAATGCGTTCCCCCCGAGCGCGATCACGATCCGCATGCTTCAGAGTGCCACGACAACCGCGGGAACTCGGGACTTTTGGCCCTGACGGGGAGTGATCAGGCGACGGTGCAATGGAGATGTGAGGGGGGCCGGCGGGAAGGTGCCGGGTTCAACCAGGAGCAGCCACTGCCCGTCACCACGACCGAGTGACGCTCCGGCCTCCCTCCAACTGCGCACCGCAGCTCAGTCTCCGTGCCCGACCTCAGCGGGCGCGGCCCTGCGCGGTCGCCCCGGCCGTTCCGGTCAGTTGAGCCGGAACGGCTGGATGACCTCGGTGCGCCAGCGCTGCGTGCGGTTCGGCGGGTCGTGGTAGACCTCCCAGGCATCGCCCGCCCGAGCGCCGTGCTCGGTCTGGAGCCAGTTGTCCAGCGCCCGGTAGGCGTCACCTAGTTGCTCGTAGGTGCCCACATGCCACGCGACCACGACATGCCCGCCGGGCAGGCAGGACGGCAGGATCTGGCGATCACCGCTGATCCGCACCGCCACCGGGAACCCGGCCTCGACCTCGAACAGCCCGTCGGCCCGGACGTGATACCGGGCGAACGGGAACCCGCACGGCGCGATGCCGTGCCGGCGCAGGTACTCGGCGACCACGTCGAACGCCGTACGGAACCAGCCTCGCACCTCGTCGCGGTGCAGGGTCGCTCGCAGTACGGCGGTCGGTTGCTCGTGCACGATGCGCGATTCGGGGTGATCGGTCCGCACGTCTCCTCCCGGGGGGCCAGTGCTCAGCCTACGATCACGACCGGCCGATTCCCATGGTGCGGAACGTCCGGACAGTTCGGGACTTTAGGCCCTGCCGGAGCGGGTGCCGCGGACGGCAGTCTGGAGACACAGGGGGGCCTGGCCGGCCCGCCGGGGAGCGGGGACAGGTGGAGCCCGACAGGGGGGCCAGCCGCCTGCCACACCGCATCCCGGCGGGCCGCAGGCTGCTGATCAACCCAGCGGAGCGCGCAGCTCGAGCACAGTGCCGTGCGGCTGGTTGGACTGCACGAGGACGGTGCCGCCGAGCGTGTTGGCGCGTTCCTGGAGATTGCGGAGACCGCTCTGACGATGTCCCGCATCGAAGCCGACCCCGTTGTCGGCGACCCGGGTGACGACCTCCCCGTCGGCGACGATGACGTCGACCGTGACCTCGGACGCCTGCGCATGCCGTACGACGTTCGACAGGGACTCCCTGATCGCGGCCAGGATCTGCGGCCGCACGGTCACCGGCACGGCGGTGTCCAGCGGCCCCGCGCAGGTCAGGCGTGGCCGGAAGCCGAGCGACTCGGCGTACTCCGCGACCAGTGACTGGACGTCCGCCCGGAGCGATCTGTGCCCGGGCTGGTGATGCAGCGCGAAGATGGCGGCGCGCAGATCGCGGATGGTGGCGTCGATGTCCTCGACGGCCCGGCCGACGCGCTCCTGGACGTCGGGGTCGACCAGCCGGTGGATGCCCTGCAGTTGCAGGCCGGTCGCGAACAACCGCTGGATGACCAGGTCGTGCAGATCGCGGGCGATCCGGTCGCGGTCCTCCAGCACCGCGATCATCGACTGGTCCCGCAGCGCCCGCGCCCGGTCCAGGGCGAGTGTCGCCTGACCGGCGAACATCCGGACCAGATCGGTGCCGACGGTGACCCCGAGGACGGCGCCCCGCTCGGCGGCCACCAGTAACAGACCGCCGGTCCCATGCGAACCGGCCGGCAGCGGCGCCATGATGGTGCGTCCCAGCGACTCGATCTCCGGTACGTCGACCAGCCGGCCGCTGTCCTTCACCAGCTGGGCGAGATCGTCGACCACCACCTGCCGATCGCCGTGCAGTACGTCGACCAGTCCGGACAGGCCGGCCGGGACGCGTTCGCCGACGTACCGCTGGAACTCCTCGGGCCCGTCGATCGCCTCGATCACCAACTCGTCGTCACTGAAGAGAATGACGGCCCCGACCAGGGACCCGGACACTTCCCGGGCGCGGCGGGCGATCAGCCGGAGGGCGTCGTCCGGGTCGAATTCGCCGAGCATCAGCTGGGTGATCTCGGTGGTGACCTCGTGCCACTGGCTGCGGCGCTCGGTGTCGGCGTACAGGCGGGCGTTGTCGATCACGACGCCGGCCGCCGCCGCGAGCGCCGTCACCGCGTGCTCGTCCTCCTCGGTGAAGTCGGCCTTCTCGGCCTTCTCGGTCAGGTAGAGGTTGCCGTAGACGTGCTCCCGGGTGCGGATCGGTACGCCGAGGAAACTCTTCATCGACGGGTGTTTCGGGGGGAAGCCGAACGACTGCGGATGCGCGGTCAGATCCTTGAGCCGGAGCGGCACCGGGTGCTCGATCAGCAGTCCGATCAGACCGTGTCCCTCCGGAAGCGGGCCGATCGCGCTGACCTCGGCGTCGGTGACGCCGTGGGTGATGAACCGGACCATGCGTTTGCCGGCCGGGCCGACCACGCCCAGAGCGCCGTACCGGGCGCCGACGAGTTCACACGCCGCAGTGACGATCCGGTCCAGCGTGCCGCTGAGGTCCAGATCGGTGCCGATCCCGATCACCGCGTCGAGGAGAGCCTTGTCCACGCGGTCCTTCGAAGTCCCTCCCACGCTCCCACCGTACGGATGCGGGGCCTGGTTGGGAACGACTGTCGTCCGGTCAGGGCTGCGGCCTCTGACCCCAGGGGAGCAGGCGACGGCCGGTGAGCGACTCGGTGCCGAGGCGGATGAGGTGCTGCTCGTGCAACGGCGCCCAGGACCGCAGCGGAGTGGTGCGCCGCAGCCGATCAGCCTCCTCCGTCGGTACGACGGACAGGTGGCCGACCGCGGTGACGGTCCAGCCGAGGTGGCGGTCGATGTCGATGTCGTCCACTTCGAAGGCGACCACGTCACCCCGCTCGGCGGCGCGGACCTTCTCCCCGTCGTCGGCGGCGAACACGATGGTTTCGTTGTCGACCGAGAAGTTGACCAGCCGGATCGCCGGCAGACCGCCCTGGGTGAAGACGAGGCGGCCGACCGGGACGGACTGGAGCAGCTTCAGGCACTCGCCCGGGTCGAGGATCTCGAGTCCGGTGCGGTCGAAGCGTCGTACCGTCTCCATCAACGCCTCCGGTTTACGCTGAAGGAGTGAACGAGGGGGGTTCCATGGCGATCACGGTCTTCCTGCTCGACGACCATGAGGTCGTTCGGCTCGGGCTGCGGCAACTGCTCGAAGGCGAGCCGGATGTCGAAGTGGTCGGCGAGGCCTCGACCGCGGCGCAGGCGATCTCCCGGATCCCCGCGCTGCGGCCGGATGTCGCCGTACTGGACGTCCGGCTGCCCGACGGTGACGGGATCACGGTGTGCCGCGAGATCCGGTCGGTGATGGACGAGCCGCCGGCCTGTCTGATGCTGACCTCGTTCTCCGACGACGAGGCGCTGTTCACCGCGATCATGGCGGGTGCGGCTGGGTACCTGCTGAAGCAGGTGAGCGGCACCGACCTGGTGGGTGCGGTGCGACGGCTGGCGGCGGGGGAGTCGTTGCTGGATCCGGCCCTGACGACCGCCGTCCTCGATCGGCTGCGGAACCCGGAGAGCGACGAGGATCCGCGCTACGAGTCGTTGACGGAGCAGGAACGCCGGATCCTGGACGAGATCGCGGCGGGCAAGACGAACCGGCAGATCGCGCAGGCGATGTTCCTGGCCGAGAAGACGGTGAAGAACTACGTCTCCGGGCTGCTCCGCAAGCTCGGGATGGAACGCCGGACCGAGGCCGCCGTGTACGCCGTCGAGCGGGCGAGGCGCCGGCCCCGGCACTGACCCGGTCACCATGAGCGGATCCGGCCGGCCGGCGCGGTGTCGAGCCCCCCGGCCGACCGGATCAGCGGTTCAGTCGTCAGCGTCTCCACCTCGGCTCGCGCGGACCCCTCCGGCTGCGCGAGTCCGACGAGCCTCACCCGCCTGGACTGATCATCCGCGTTCGTCGCTTGGGCTTGCTCGAACGCTGCCATCACTAGGCTCCCCTCAGACGCCTCCTTCCATCTCATCGGTCCCCGCATCCTTGGTCGCAGTGCCAGAAGTCCCTGCTGTTCGGGACCTGGGTCACCTGCGGTTGAAGACGAGCAGTTCGGTGCGGCCGCCGCTGAGCGGGACGAAGTGGCTGCCGGTGAGCTCGAGGTCGCGCTGGGCCATGAAGTGCAGCACCCAGTCGCGTGGTGCGACCGAGTAGATCGCCCCGCGGGAAGGCTCGGCGAGCCAGGTCTTCGTCATCTGCGAGTCCATGCAGTCGTCGGTGATGACGTCGAACGCCACCGCGCCGCCGGGCCGGACGACGCGGGCCATCTCCTCGAGGTAGCAGACGGCGGTCACGAAAGGGATGTAGCAGAGCAACTTGTGCGCGTGCACCAGATCGACCGTTGACGTGCCGGTGGAGGCCAGCGTGTGGCCGTCGGCCGGGTGGAACCTGAGGCCGGGGAACTCGCTCCGGAGATAGCGGACCCAGTCCGGTGCCGTCTCGTAGACGTCGTACGTCCGCGGCCGCAAGGCCGACATCACTCTGGTCGTGTAGCGGCCGGAGCCCGGCCCGATCTCGAGGACCGTGCCCACGCCGGCCGCTTCGGTCAGCCCGCTCGCCTTGAGCATCGCCTCGACGGTCTCGGCGGTCGCGCCCGGTTCCGAGCTGTAGCTGTCGAGATAGTCGCCGACCGACAGTCCCGCTTCCTCGGCCCGCTTGATCGTACGGCGGGCCGGCAGGAACGGACTGATCAACGGATCAGTGCTGAACCCCCGGACCAGTTGGACACCGAACGGCCGGAGTGCCCCGTTGACTCCGGCCTGGAGTCGATCCTTGACAGACATTGCGTGTTCCCCCATGCGATAGGCAAAACTCCCCCGGTCGCTCGGCACACCCTGCCAATCCGATCCCGGCAATATCGACTACCCAATTCCCCTAGTAAACAAGGCCTTTCACTGCTACCCGTCACCCACAGCCCCACCGCGATCGCCCCCCGGCACCACCCCCACCTGTCCGTCACCACAACCCGACAGGGAGCAGCGGTTGGCCGGGCGGGGTGGCATTGTGGCGGGATGGGTGAAGGGGCGGGGCGGGTTTCGTTTCTGGACTGGTTGCGGGTACTCGCAGTGTTCGGGGTGTTCGTGTTTCACACCTTGCGGCCGTTCGACGATGCGGACTGGCATGTGAAGAACGCGGAGCGGAGTGAGGGGATCTCGATCGGGATCGCGTTCCTCGGGTTGTGGGGGCTGGCGTTCTTCTTCCTGTTGTCGGGGGCGGGCGCCTGGCTGGCGTTGCGGTGGCGGACCGCCGGCGGGTTCGTCAAGGAGCGGTTGCTTCGGTTGCTGGTGCCGTTCGTGATCGTGTACGTGCTGCTGTCGCCTCCGCAGTACCTCATCGAAGAGCACCACAAGGGCCGGCCGGGCGCGTCGGTGCAGGCGTTCTTCAGTGACCTGGGTGGGGACGCACCGCTGTGGCTGCGTGACACCTACCACCTGTGGTTCCTCGTCTACCTGCTGCAGTTCGCGCTACTCGGTCTGCCGATCTTCCTCTGGCTGCGTGGTCCGCACGGTCGGCGGCTGGTCGACTGGATCGTCCGGCAGTGCACACGCCGCGGGTCGATCCTGTTGCTCGCCGTACCGCTAGTACCGGTGCACCTTCTGCTGCTGGCCGCGCCCGGGCCGGATCACGGCTGGGGCGAATTCGTGTTCTTCTTCGACTTCTTCGTCGTCGGCTTCCTGGTGCTGTCGGACGACCGGCTGATCGCGGCCGTACGACGGGACGCCGTACCAGGCCTGATCCTCGGCATCACCGCGTTCGTCACCGGCGTGGTCACCGGCATCATCGACTTCCTCGAGGAATGGTGGGAGGACCCGGGCTACTCCTGGCCGTACGTCTGGTACTCCCTGCTGATCACGCTCGCGGTCTGGGGCTGGCTGGTCGCCGTCCTGGGCGGCGGCATGCGGCTCCGCGCGTTCCAGCAACCGCTCCCGGCCCCGCTGGCCCGCGCCGCGATGCCGTTCTTCCTCGTCCACCAACCGATCATCCTGCTGATCGCCTTCTACGTCGTCGACTGGAACGCCGCCCTGGCAACCAAGTACGCCGTCCTCCTGCCCGCAGCCTTCCTGGCCTCGGCAGCCCTGGCCTGGCTCCTGTCGACCCTCCCGGGTGTCTCGACCCTGTTCGGTGTCAAACGCCATCGGAAAACAGTCAGTAGAAGCTAGAGCGCGAGGCGAGGTCAGACGCTGCGGAGGACCGAGACGACGATGCCGAGGATGGATGCGTTGTCGCCGTCGATGACGTCGTAGGCCGGGTTGCGCGGCTCGAGGTAGACGTGGCCGTTGCGGCGGCGGAAGACCTTCACCGTCGCCTCCTCGTCGATCATCGCGGCGACGATCTGACCGGAGTACGCCTCGGACTGCTGCCGGACCACGACGATGTCACCGTCGCAGATGGCCGCGTCGATCATCGACTCACCACGGACCCGCAGGCCGAACACGTTCCCGCGCCCGGTCAGCTCGCGCGGCAACCGCATCACGTCGTCCACGTGCTCGATCGCGGCGATCGGCGTACCGGCGGCGATGTCACCGACCACGGGCACCGGCACCGAGTCCTCGCCCGACTCCCGCGTCGCGGTCTCCTGCAGGAACATGCGTACGTCGATCGGCCGCGAGACCGACGGGCTGCGGCGCAGGAAGCCCTTGTCCTCGAGGCTGGCCAGATGCTTGGACACCGACGAGGAGGACCTCAGCCCGACCGCGTCCCCGATCTGCCGGCTGCTGGGGGCGTACCCGTACCTGACCACCCAGTCGCGGATCACCACCAGCATCCGCTGCTGCCGCTCCGGCAGTGCCGCCGTGTCCAGGTCCCCGAAAAGCTCCACATCAGTCACCCGCGGAATGCTAGAACCCCGCACCGACAACTCCCGGACCCGCCGCGCCGAACCGGCAACATCCGCGACTCGTCTCCGACGTCGCCCACGAGAGCGTGCACCGGGCACGCCAGGTCGGGAGGTCGTGATGAACGTCGAACGAGCACGCTGGGCGGTGACCGCGGTGTTCTTCGTCAACGGGTGTCTGGTGTCGAGCTACCTCGCCCGGATCCCGTCGATCAAGGTCGAGCACCACCTGAGCGAGAGCGAGTTGGGCATCGTTCTCACCCTGTTCGGCGCGGCCGCGCTGGTGTCGATGCAGTTCGTCGGCGGGCTCGTCGCGAGGACCGGTAGCCGTCGGCTGATCCGGCTGGCGCTGGCGCTGCTGCCGATCCTGTTGGTCGCGGTCGGTCAAGCTCGTGGAGTCGTCCAATTGGGCATCGCGGTCGCGTTGATGGGCCTCGTCCACGGTGCTGTCGACGTGGCCATGAACGCCCACGCCGTCGCCGTCGAGCGCCTCCGCGGCCGCCCGATCATGAGCGGCTGCCACGCCGCGTGGAGCGTGAGCGCCGTACTCGCGTCACTCGTCAGTGCCGCGGTCACGCGCGCCGGGTGTCGACATCGGCACCCAGTTCGTTGTCGTAGGCACCGTCCTGCTGGTCGCGGGACAGCTCGCGACCCGCGGGCTGCTGCCACCGTCGGCCGACCGGACACGCAACGAGAAGCGTTCACCGTGGTCGGGCGGCTGGACCCGGCCGGTCCTGATCTTCGGCGCGATGGGCTTCGTCGTGATGATCGGCGAGGCGGCCGTGATCAGCTGGAGCGGCGTACTCCTGCACGAATCGCGCGGCGCCGGCCTGGCCACCGCCGGTCTCGCGTTCACGGCCTTCACCGCCTGCCAGACAGCGGGCCGGTTGATCGGTGATCGTCTGACCGAGCGGTACGGCGCCGACGTCCTGTTCCGTGGTTGCGCACTGGTGGCCGTGATCGGGCTGACCGTGGTGGTCGCCGTACCCCTGTGGCCGGCGGCGATCGCCGGATTCGCCTTGGCCGGGCTCGGTGGATCGGTGCTGCTGCCGCTCGTCTTCAGTGCGGTCGGCCGGGTGGCCGGCGTCGAGGCGGCGACCGCGGTGTCGCGGCTGACCACCTTCACGTACGCCGGAATCCTGATCGGACCCGCGGTCGTCGGCTGGTTCGCCGCGGCGGTCGGATTGGTCTGGACGTTCACCGGTCTGCTGCCGTTGCTGCTCGGCGTGGCGGCCAACAGCCGCCGCCTGGCCGGGAGGTCAACGACGGTGCAAGTTTGCGCGCCAACCTTGACTTCGGAGGGCAGGTAGGAAAAATTCTTCCCAAACAGGGCGGATATGGCGGAATGTTTCCGCCATAGGAAAGTTTTTCTCGAAGGGCGGATTGATGACCACTCCTGACAACCTGTCGCGGCGGCTGTTCCTGCAGCGCGCGGCGGTCGGCACGCTGCTGGCCACCGGCGGCGGCACGCTGCTGTCGGCCTGTGCCAGCGGCGGCAGCGACTCCAGTGGCTCGGGCGGCGGTGGCGCGGAGAAGACGGCCGACAACCCGTTCGGCGTGAAGGGCTCCGACCCGCTGGACGTGGTGATCTTCAAGGGCGGGTACGGCGACGACTACGCCAAGGCGCACGAGGACCTCTACAAGAAGAAGTTCGCCGAGACCACGATCAAGCACGCCGGCATCACCGACATCACCCCGCAGTTGCAGCCGCGGTTCAACGGCGGCAACCCGCCGGACGTGATCGACAACTCGGGCGCCTCGCTGCTGCCGATGTCGACGCTCGCGACCAGCGGGCAGCTGACCGACCTGACCCAGTTGTTCGACGCGGCGTCGATCGACGACCCGAACAAGAAGATCCGCGACACGCTCGAGCCGATCGCGCTCGAGGCCGCGATGCTGGACGGCAAGCCGCTCGTACTCGAGTACGTCCTCACCGTGTACGCGCTCTGGTACAACAAGCCCTTGTTCGCCAAGCACGGCTGGCAGCCGGCCAAGACCTGGGCCGAGTTCCTGACCCTGTGCGAGGAGATCAAGAAGACCGGGATCGCGCCGATCGCGCACCAGGGCAAGCACGGCAACTACATCGGCGGCGTCGTGATGGACATGGCCGTCAAGCACGGCGGCCACGACGTGATCAAGGCGATCGACTCGCTGGAGCCGAACGCGTGGAAGCACGAGTCGATCAAGCTGGCGGCCGAGGCGCTGCTGGAGCTCAAGGGCAAGGGCTACATCATGCAGGGCACCGAGGGCCTGGATCACATCCAGTCCCAGACGGCCTGGAACCAGGGCAAGGCCGCGTTCATCCCGTCGGGTTCCTGGCTGGAGAACGAGCAGAAGACCGTGGCGCCGAAGGACTTCGAGACCACCGCGACGTACACGCCGCTGCTCGACGGTTCCAAGCTGCCGGTCGACGTCGCCCGGATCGCCGCCGGTGAGAACTTCATCGTGCCGTCGAAGGCGAAGAACCAGGCCGGCGGTCTGGAGTACCTGCGGATCATGCTGTCGAAGGAGGCGGCCGGCAAGTTCACCGAGCTGACCGGATCGCCGACGATCGTGAAGGGTGCGACCGAGGGCATCAAGCTGAGCCCCGGCGCCGCCTCGTCCGACGCGCTGATCAAGTCCGGCGGCACCAACAACTGGACGCAGTACTTCGCCGGCTGGTACTCGACGATGGACAAGCCGTCGCGCAGCATCTACGCCGAGCTGGCCGCGGCCCGGATCACCGCTGACGAGTTCTGCAACCGGATGCAGAAGCTGGCCGACGACACCGCCAAGGACCCGGGAACGAAGAAGCAGACCCGCACCTAGGCGACCCGCACTAGTCGCGCAGGATCTTCGGAAGCCACAGCTCGCTGGTGTCGGCGGGCGGTGGCGTCCTGCGCAGATGCTCGATCAGCGCCGCCAACCCGGGGTGCCGGTTCGACGTGAAGGCGGAGGTGGCGACGATCCGCACACATCCGTTACGGAGACACCGGGCCTGACGAGTTCACTCGACCTCGGCCAGGAGGGCGACCAGTTGATCGCGGTCCAGGTCCTCGGATCGCGGCGCGTGGATGCGGTCGCAGATGGTGAGTGCCCGCCGCCAGGCGTCAGCGGCCTCGGCCGTCATCCCGGCGGCGTGGTAGGTGTGCCCGAGGTTGGTCAGTACGACGGCCTCGGCCCAGGGGTACCCGAGATCGCGGTGGAGCCGGAGCGACTCGAGTTGGCAGCTGAGGGCTTCCTCGTACCGGCCCCGGGCTCGCTCGATGCTGCCGAGGGTGTCGAGCACGGATCCCTCGCCGCGGCGGGTGCTGTTGCGGCGGTAGTACCGGATCGCCTCGCCCGCGGCCGCGGCAGCCTCGTCGAGGCGGCCGAAGGTGTAGTAGCTGTGGGCGAGATTGGCGAGCGTCCGGGCCTCGCCGGCCTCGTCACCGATCCGGCGCTTGATCGCGAGCGACTGCTCCATCAGGTCCATCGCCAGGTCGGCGTGGTGGAGCTTGTCGTGGGCGAGCGCGAGATTGCCCAGGGCGCGGGACGCGGCGATCTCGTGGCCCTCGGCGGTGAAGATCTCCAGCGCCTTCTCGAAGTGGACGACGGCGCGTTCGCAGTCGTCACCCTGGTCCTCGTACCGGAGGCCGAGGCTGTTGTGGATGAACGCCTCGGGCAACCTGTCGTCGAGGCGGGTGCAGCTGTCCTGGGCCAGCAGGAGCAGCTCGGTGAGAAGGTCGAGGTCGCGGCCGCTGAGGTCGCCTTCACACGCCTCGACCAGCTGGTACGTGTACCAGTCGTGCCCGGTCGCATGGGCGAGGCGGATGACCGCTGCGAGTACTTGGCGCTCGTCGTCGTACCACTGGATCGCCTCGGCGGCGGTGTCGAAGGTCAGCGGCGCCACACCGTCCGGTGGTGGGTCGAGGGTGACGAGGGTGCCGCGGTCGTCCCGGAGGACCCGGGCGTTGTGGGCGGTGTGCAGGTAC
This sequence comes from uncultured Actinomycetota bacterium, assembly GCA_963748245.1. Taxonomy (GTDB): domain Bacteria; phylum Actinomycetota; class Actinomycetes; order Propionibacteriales; family Kribbellaceae; genus Kribbella. The sequence goes on from CAVVIA010000003.1 coordinate 376,231, forward strand.
CAACTGAAGAGCCGGTCGAGCCCGTCGTCCGGCAACTGCTTGGCGAGTTCGGCGGCGTGAGCCCGGATCAGGTCGTGCATCTCGTAGCGCGCGCCGGCGTCGGTGACCAGGTGCAGGTCGGCCAGTTTGCCGAGCAGGCGGCGGGTGTCCGCGACCGTTGCTCCTAGCAACGCTGCGGCGACCGGTGCGGTGAAGTTGTTGGCCGGGAACAGCCCGAGGTGCTCGTAGAGCCCCTTGGTCGGCGGTTGCAGGGCGTTGTGTGACCACGACATGATCGCCCGCAGGTCGCCCGCCTCGTCCTCGTCCTCGAACGCGTCGAGCACCGACTGTCTCAGCTGACCGATCAGGCCGGCGACCTGTTCCGGCGTACGACGGGCTGCGTGCTCGGCCGCGATCGAGAGAGCCAGCGGCAGGTGACCGCAGATGCCGGCGAGTTCGGTGATGTCGTGGTGGTCCGCGTCCGGTGCGATCGAGCGGATCAGGCGCTCGGAGTCAGCCGGGGCGAGTTCGGTCAGGGTGATGCGATGGGCGCCTTCGCGGACGACCAGGCTGCGGAGGCGGTCGCGGCTGGTGACGATGACGAGGCAGCCTCGGCTGGGTAACAGCGGGCGGATCTGGTCGGCGTCGCGCGCGTTGTCGAGCAGGAACAGCATCCGGCGGTCGCCGAGCGTCGTCCGTAGCAGCGCGGACTGGGCGGCCTCGTCCTCGGGGATGCGGTCGGCGCGGACGCCGAGTCCGCTGAGCAGGAGGCGGAGTGCCGAGGCGGTCGGCATCACGTCGGCCGGGTCGAAGCCGCGGAGGTTGACGTGGAGCTGGCCGTCGGGGAAGAGGTGGCGCACCTGATGGGCCCAGCGCACGGCGAGAGTGGTCTTGCCGGCGCCGCCGACACCGCAGATCGCGGCGATGATCGTCGGCGGGTCCTCGTCCTCGACGATCAGGTCGTTGAGGGCCTTGAGTTCGTCCTCGCGGCCGGTGAGGCGGGCGTTCTCGGCGGGGAGTTGGCGTGGCACCGGGTGCTCGGCCGGCTCTTCTTCCGTGTCCGCGGCCAGGAGTTCCGCGTGCAGGGCCCGGAGTTCGGCGCCGGGGTCGACACCGAGCTGGTCGGCGATGAGGCGTCGTACCTCGTCGTAGCAAGCAAGGGCCTCGGCATGGCGGCCGGTGGCTTTCAGGAGTCGGATCAGTCTGGCCCACAGTGGCTCGCGCAGTGGGTACTCAGCGGTCAGGTCGCGGACTTCGGCGAGGAGTGGTTCGAGGACGCCGCCGGCGATGTCGAGGTCGATCCGCCGTTCCCGGGCGGCCAGGTACCGCTCGGTCAGACCCGGGGTGATCGCTTCCTCGAACCAGGTCGAGGTCAGGTCGGCGAACGGAGCACCCACCCAAAGGCTCAGCGCCTCGTCGAGCGCCTGACGCTCGTCGCCCGGCACGGGGAGCCGGGCCGCTCGATCGAGTCCGTCGACGAACCGCAGTACGTCGACATCAGCGCGTGGGATGTCGAGCGAGTAGCCGTCCGGACGGGCCTGCACGACCTCGGCGCCGAGGGTTGTGCGCAGCCGTGACATCCAGGTCTGCACGGTGGGACGCAGCCGATCCGGTGGCTGATCGCTCCAGACCCGAAGGCCGATCGCGTCCACCAGCACGGTTTCGCCGGCCGACAGGGCGAGCACTCCCAGCAGACTCCGCAGGCGTGGCGCCGACACCGGGACATCCACCCCGTCGACGCGGACCCGCGTTCCCCCGAAAAGGCCGACCTCAACCTTCCGGACCATCCCACCTCCAGCCGCTGCGCTCACCCTACCGATCCGAGAGGGTGACCAAGCCTGCTTCGCCGCCGAAAACCCCGCGCTCCCGGGCAGAGCTCCGATCTAGGATCGGCCGATGGACACCCCACCGGACAGTGTGCTCGCCGCCTTCGGTCTTGCTGCCCAGCCCGTGCTGCTACCAGGTGGGCAGGGGGAGACCTGGCGGGTGGGCGACGTCGTTCTGAAGCCGGTGGGATTCGTACCGGAGGCCGTGTGGCGGGCGGACGTGTTCGCGGGGTTGCCGGAGGGGCGGGAGTTTCGGGTGCCCCGTCCGGTGCGGGCGGTGGACGGGTCCTGGGTTGCCGAGGGGTGGGAGGCGTCCGAGGTGCTGGTGGGCGCGACCGACACCGGGCGGCCGGACGACGTACTCACCGCCGGTTCGGCCTTCCATGAGGCGGTTGCGGGACTGGCCCGGCCGGGGTTCCTGGACCGGAGGGAGAATCCGTGGACGTTGGCCGATCAGGTGGCCTGGGACGAGCAGGCGGTGGTCGGGCGCTGCCAGGAGCTCGTGGCAGAGCTGATCGAGGCTCGGCGACCGGTGGAGTTGCCGGCGCAGGTCGTGCATGGGGACTTGCTGGGGAACGTGATGTTCGCGGACGGGTTGCCGCCCGCGATCATCGACTGGCCGGTGTACTGGCGGCCGCCGTCCTGGGCAGCCGCCGTCGCCGTGGTCGACGCGCTCTGCTGGTACGACGCCAAGCCCGAGCTGGCGGCGCGATGGTCACACCTCGCGGACTGGGGTCAGATGCTCGTGCGTGCCCTGATCTACCGCATGGTCACCGACGACGTGGCCCACGGCCCGGCGATCTGGACACCCGGCCACCGCGCCGCCTACCAGCCGGTCATCGACCTCGCGATCAGCATCGATAGCCTTTGACCATCGAGGCGAGTGCCGGAGGCTCTTCGACAGAGCGGCGGGCACTCGCCTTGACTTGGGGATCTGGGGTTGGGACTGGGGGGCTCTGCGCTTTCGGGACCGGCCGTCCGCCGAAAGTGAGGAGCTTTTGTGAGGTTGTACAAACCCGGGGCGGTGGCACTTGCCCTCGCCCTGGTCGCCGGAGTGGCCGCAGTGGTGACCATCAGTCGCCCGGCTGCCGCCGACGAGACGAAGACCGTGTCCTACCGCGGATACGAGGTGAAGGTGCCGTCGAGTTGGCCGGTCGTGGACCTGGCCGCCAACCCGACCACCTGCGTCCGGCTGGACCGCCCTGCCGTCTATCTCGGCCGCAGTACCGCTCAGGCCGACTGCCCCGCCCACCTGGTCGGCCGCAGCGAGGGCATCGTGCTCGAGCCGTTGACCGCGGCCGAGCCGTCCACGCCCGGTCTGCTGCGCCGCGCCGTACCTGATGCCGGCGTGCTGGCCACCGCGTACTACGCACCTGGTGACGAGCAGACGGCGAACGACGTACTGGCTACGGGCCGGGTCGTCTCGAAGTCCAAGTCCGCACAGGCCGTCGAGCCCGCTGCTGTCGCGGCGTCCGTGGTTGCTACGGGGACCTTCAATGGCAACGCGTTCGACACCTGCGCTGCGCCGAGTCAGTCGACGATGGACGCCTGGCTGCCGGCCTACAAGGCCGTCGGCATCTACATCAGCGGTGGGCTGCGCGCTTGCCAGCAGCCGAATCTGACGCCGGACTGGGTGTCCACGAACGCGAGCAAGGGCTGGCAGTTCCTGCTCATCGACGTCGGTATGCAGGCACCGTGCACCACCTACAGCAGCAAGATGTCGACCGTCCCGGCGACCGCGCTCGCACAGGGCAAGACTGCGGCGGCCAACGCGGTTGCCTCTGCGCAAGCGCTCGGCTTCGCCCAGCGCAGTGCGATCTACAGCGACATCGAGGCATACCCATCCACAGCGGCCTGCAAGGCCTCGGTGCTGTCCTACCTGAGCGGGTGGACCCAGGAGCTGAACGCCCGCGGGTACGTCGGCGGTGCGTACGTCGCAGCCGGCTCGGGCGGAGTCGACCTGGTGAGCGCCTACAGCAGTACGGCGTACACGCGGCCGGACAACCTGTGGTTCGCGCACTGGGGCGCGACGCCGGTCGGTACGAGCCGGTTCATTCCGGCCACGTCCTGGACCAACCACCAGCGGGTGCACCAGTACCAGGGCAATGTCAGCGAGACCAACGGCGGCGTGACCGTCAACATCGACAAGAACTGGGTGGACCTCACCGCGCCGCCGCCGCCGGTCAGCAGCTTCAGCGTGACCGGTGGACCTGGCGCGGCGACACTGCGGTGGACCAAGCCGGCCGACACCACCATCGGCCAGATCATCGTCCGCGGTGCATCGGGCAACACCCCGCCGGCCCTGGCGACGTCCGGTGTGGCCATCTACAGCGGCACCGCGAGCCTGTACACCGTGACAGGCCTGCCGAACTCCGCCAGCTACGCCTACCGGGCCTTCGTGAAGGACAGCACCGGAAAGATCGGTCCAGGGGTCGACACACGCCTGATCGGCACGAAGGCGACGATCACGGCCAGCGCCGCCACGATCATGTACACCCGCGCGTCCACGCTGAGCACCACAGTGACGCGGATCAACGACGGCGCCAAGCTGGCCGGTGTTCCGGTCGTGCTGTACGCGAAGGCCAAGACCGCGTCGAAGTGGTCCGTTGCCGGTCAGTTCACGTCGGATGCCAACGGTGTGGTCAGTTCGGCGCAGACGCCGACCGTGTCGACGTACTACATGTGGGGCTACAACGGTGCGGTCGGCCTGCTGGGGACGCGGAGCACCGCTCTGCTGGTCCAGGTGCAGCCTGCGATGTCGGCGTACCTCGTGCCTGGGTCGATGGTGTTGGGGAAGGCAGCGGCGCTGTACGGCTACCTGAACCCGCCGCACGCGGGGATGACCGTGTATCTGCAGCGGCGGTCGGGGACCTCGTGGGTCGCGGTGACGACGGGGAAGCTGGCGACGAACGGGAAGTACGCGTTCAGCATCAAGCCGACGGCGCGTGGCACGTACACGTACCGGGTCGTGTGGCTGGCTGACGCGGATCACCAGGGCACGCAGACGGCGTCGAAGGTTCTGACCGTCACCTGAGCCTTTGGTTGTTGTCAGGCCGGTCGCGCTTCGGTGCGGCCGGCCTGTCTATTCCTGATGGCGATCATGTTGATCGGAAACAATCGCTTTTCGTGATAGCAGGCGGGCGCTTAGCGTCGTGGGTATGGAGCGCATCTATCCCGTCAACGGTGTCGAACTGTGTGCCGAGACCTTCGGTGACCCGGCCGACCCGGCTGTGCTGCTGATCCACGGCGCCTCGGCGTCCATGCTCTGGTGGCCGGAGCGCCTCTGCGCTCAGTTGGCCGGCCGCGGGCGGTACGTGATCCGGTACGACCAGCGTGACACCGGGCGATCGACGTCGTACCCGCCCGGCCGGCCCGGGTACGCGATGCGCGACCTGGCCGTCGACGCGGTCGGTCTACTCGATGCCCTGGGCATCGAGCGGGCCCATGTGGTCGCCGTGTCGATGTCCGGTGGGGTGGCGCTGGTGCTCGGTGTCGACAATCCAACGAGGGTCGCGTCCGTGACCTTCGTGTCGACGAGCACCGGGGCGGACGACCTTCCGCCGCCCTCGGCCGACATGCCTCGCTTCGAGCGTCCCGACTTCACCGACCACGACGCGTTGGCGGAGTACGTTGCACGCATGGCTGCTGCCGAGATGGGTCCGCAGGTCGACCTCGAGTCGATGCGGGACCTGGTACGGCGGGACATCGCCCGCGCTCGTGATTTCGAGGCGTCGTTGACGAATCCCTACCTGATCGACTTCGACGGGCCGGTGCACGGCGGGTTCGGCGATCTCTCGATGCCGGTGCTGGTCATCCACGGTGAGCTGGATCCGTTGCTGCCGTTGGCGCATGGAGAGGCGATACGCGATGCAGTGCCTGGTGCTTCGCTTGTCGTGTTGAAGGGTGCTGGGCACGGGGTGCCCGAGGCGTTGTGGGACGAGTTCGTCGATGCCGTCGTACAGCACACCGGAGGACGCTGATGCTGCACGCGGTGTGGGTTCCGTTGTTCGACGAGTTGGCGGATCCGCGGGTGATGGCGCGGCTTGCGGCGTCGGCGGAGGAGGCCGGCTGGGACGGGCTGTTCGTCTGGGACCAGCTGTGGTGGCGACCTCCCGTTTCCGCGGTGGCGGATCCGTGGATCACCTTGACCGCGGTCGCCGTCGCGACCGAGCGGCTCAGGATCGGGCCGATGGTGACACCGGTCGCCCGGCGCCGGCCGGTGAAGCTGTTGCGCGAGACAACCACCTTGGACGTGTTGAGCAACGGTCGGCTGACACTCGGGGTGGGGCTGGGCAGCGATCGGTTCGCGGGGGAGTTCTCGCGGGCCGGTGACGAGGTGAACGACCGGGTCCGCGCCGAGCAGTTGGACGAGTGCCTGGAGATCCTGACCGCCGGCTGGTCGGGGGAGACGGTCGACCATCGCGGCAGGCACTACCTGGTCGACTCGGTGCGCTTCGAGCCGCGGCCGGTGACCGGCCGGATCCCGATCTGGTGCGCCGGGTTTCCAGGCAATCTCAAGCCGATCCGACGAGCGGCACGGTACGACGGGTACTTCCCGGTGAATCTGACGTCACCGGACCAAGTGGCTTCGGCCGTCGCGGCAGTGTCGGCCGAGCGCGGGTCCCTGGACGGGTTCGACGTGGTGATCGCGCTGCCTCCGTCGACCGACGTACGCCCGTATGCCGCCGCCGGGGCGACGTGGTGTCTGACGGACTTCGACCCGGCCGAGCTGCGGCTGGCCGACGTACAGGCTGTGGTTGCGAACGGACCGATGCGCTGACGCTCCGTTGCTGAGGCGACGGAGCGTGACCGGGGTGACGTCTGTTGTCCTGCGGCGGACGGGTGTGTAATCGGAGGAGCGTGAGTACTCCGGGCGCGGAGTGGGGGCACGGGAGGTCGTATGGCGAGTGTCAGCGAACGGACCGGGATCACCGAACACACCGGCACGCCGATCGCCGCCGGGACGGCGCGGCGGCCGCTGGGGCAGGTGATCGGCAAGCTGCTGTCCACGACCGACCACAAGGTGATCGGTCAGCTCTACCTCGTCACATCGTTCATGTTCTTCCTGTTCGCCGGCGTGATGGCGCTGATCATCCGCGCCGAACTCGCCGAACCCAACCTGCAGATCGTGAACGAAGAGGTCTACAACCAGCTCTTCACCATGCACGGCACGATCATGCTGCTGCTCTTCGCGACCCCGCTGTTCGTCGGCTTCGCCAACGTGATCATGCCGGTCCAGATCGGCGCGCCCGATGTCGCGTTCCCGCGGCTGAACATGTTCAGCTACTGGCTGTTCCTGTTCGGCGGACTGATCGCGGCGGGCGCCTTCCTCACCCCGGGCGGTGCGGCCGACTTCGGCTGGACGGCGTACGCACCGCTCTCGTCGGTCGAGCGCTCACCCAGCATCGGCGGCGACCTGTGGATCATGGGCCTGTGGATGGCCGGCCTCGGCACCATCCTGGGCGGCGTCAACTTCGTCACCACGATCATCACCATGCGCGCACCCGGTATGACGATGTTCCGGATGCCGATCTTCTGCTGGAACACCCTGGTCACGTCGATCCTGGTCCTGATCGCGTTCCCGATCCTCGCGGCCGCACTGCTGATGCTCGAGGCGGATCGCCTCCTCGGGGCCCAGATCTACAACGCGGCCAACGGCGGTGCGCTGCTGTGGCAACACCTGTTCTGGTTCTTCGGGCATCCCGAGGTGTACATCATCGCGCTGCCGTTCTTCGGCATCATCACCGAGATCCTGCCGGTCTTCAGCCGGAAACCGATCTTCGGGTACTGGGGTCTGGTCGCCGCGACGCTGGGGATCGGCATACTCTCGATCGCGGTGTGGGCCCACCACATGTTCACCACCGGAGCGGTCAGCCTGCCGTTCTTCTCGTTCATGACGTTCCTGATCGCGGTGCCGACCGGGGTGAAGTTCTTCAACTGGATCGGCACCATGTGGGGCGGCTCGGTGTCGCTGGACACGCCGATGCTGTGGGCGGTCGGGTTCCTGGTGACGTTCCTGTTCGGCGGTCTGACCGGGATCATCCTGGCCTCGCCGGCGCTGGACTACCAGCTCAACGACTCGTACTTCGTGGTCGCGCACTTCCACTACGTCGTGTTCGGCACGGTGGTGTTCGCGATGTTCGCCGGGTTCTACTTCTGGTGGCCGAAGATGACCGGCCGGATGCTGAACGAGCGGCTCGGCAAGCTGCACTTCTGGCTGCTGTTCATCGGCTTCCACACCACCTTCCTGGTGCAGCACTGGCTGGGTGTCGAGGGGATGCCGCGGCGCTACGCGACGTACGGCGCGAACGAGGGCTTCACCACGCTGCAGCAGGTGTCGAGCGTCGGAGCCTTCATCCTTGGTTTGTCGACGCTGCCTTTCCTGTACAACGTCTACAAGTCCCGCCGTTCCCCACGAGTCACCGTCGACGACCCCTGGGGCTGGGGCCGGTCGCTGGAGTGGGCCACCAGCTGCCCGCCGCCACGGCACAACTTCGAGAAGCTCCCACGCATCCGCTCCGAAAGCCCCGCCTTCGACTTCCACCACCCCGACATAGCGCTCGCCGAGTACCCCGCCAACCGAGCCCCCGCCGGCAACCTGCTGGACGCCGGCGAAGACCAAGGCCGAGTAGAGCACCTCAAGTCCCAATCACCCGACGGCACGGAGCCGCCGACGGCTCACCCCTAGGCGGACAGCTGGTTCAGAAGGGCTGTCAGGTGGTCTTGGGCTGACTGGGGTGGGGGACCGGTGGAGGCCAGGAGGTTGAGGGCCTGGGTGTAGGTGTCGACGTCTTCTCGTTTGTCGAGGTACAGGGCACTGGTCAGGTGCTCCAGGTAGACGATGTCGGGGAGGTCGCGCTGGGGGAAGCGGAGGATGGTGAAGGCTCCTCCGGTGGCCGCGTGGCCGGGGCTGTCGACCGGGATGATCTGGAGGGTGATGTTCGGACGCTCGACGGCGGCGCGGAGTGCGCCGAGTTGATCGCGCAGGACCTCGAGGCCGCCGATCGGGCGGAGCAGCACCGACTCCTCGATGACGGCCCAGAGCTTCAACGGTGGCTCGCGATCGAGGACGCGCTGACGCCTGGTGCGCAGATCGGCAAGGCGTTCGACCTCGTTCTCCGAGCGCGCGTTGTCGGGAGTCAGCCGGGCAACGGCACGGGCGTAGTCGGCGGTCTGCAGCAGGCCCGGCACGAACTGGATCTCGTACGTCCGGATCAGCTCGGCCGCCGCCTCGAGCCCGAGGTACGCGTCGAACCAGTCCGGCGTGATGTCGCCGTACCGATGCCACCAGCCGCGGTTGTTCGCCTCCCGGGCCAGTTGCAGTAGTCGCTCCCGCTCGCGCGTCTCGGAAACGCCGTACAGCGTCAGCAGGTCCTGGACGTCGCGCTCCTTGAACCCGACCCGGCCGAGCTCCAGCCGGCTGATCTTCGACTCCGACGACCGGATCGCCCACCCGGCATCCGACCGGCTCACCCCCGCCCGCTCACGCAGCCTCCGCAGATGACTGCCAAGCATCATCCGCAGCGCTGTCGGCCCAACCTCACCGTTCCCCGCCATGAACCCACAATACAGCACTATCGAACATATGTTCTAGTCGATGTGACGGCTGTGAGAGCCTGCGACGCGGCGTACGGCACCTTCGAGGAGGACGTGAAAAGCAGCCTGGCCTGCGGCAAGTACGCCGACCCCGCCCTGTGCTGGCGGCCGCAAACTCTCATACCTTGGATGACACATCGGATGAGTGGAGGCACAGGTGGAAGGCACGACCGCACCCGAGGTCGAGACGATCGAGTCCGGACCCGACGCACTCTTCAGCCGGCTCGCGCCCGTGCTGAACGTCGCCGATCTCGCGGCCGAACGCGACTTCTACGAACGCCTCGGATTCCCGGTCATCTACCAGGGTCCGGAGTACCCGGAGTTCATCGCGTTCGGCACCGACAGCATCCATTTCGGGATCCAGCAGGCGTCCGCCCCGAACGATCCGGCAAGTGTGCTGACCTGGCAGATCGCCGTGACCGACGTGGACGCTGCAATGCAACGCTGCCGGGCCGCGGGAGTGGACTTCGAACTCGAGCAGAACGATCCGGCGCCGGGCTGGAGCTACCGGCGGCTGGTCCTGCGCACGCCGAGCGGCTTCCGCCTCGTCCTGGAGGGCGAGTCCGAGGCCCCGGGGAATCCTGAGGTCTAGTCGGCTCGGGACTCTGCGAGGTCCAGCCAGTAGTCGACTGCGGTTGGGGTGAAGTGGCGGATTGCCCAGTCGACCATGCGTAGGCTCATCGTTGCCCAGAGCGGTCTGAGCAGGTCGTCCGGGAAGCTGTCGAGTGCGTCGTCGAGGCGTGCGACGACTGTGCGGTCGGGCTTGTTGCCGGGTATGCCGAAGCGGAGCGTGACCAGGTCCAGCCGGCGATCGCCGCGACCCGCGCCGTCCCAGTCGATGATGCCGGTGATCGTGCCGTCGACGGCGAGCAGATTGCCGGGGTGGAAGTCGACGTGCACCGCATCGTCACCGCGCAGCGGGCCGGGGTGCTCGGCGCCGACCGCGGTGATCCAGTCGTCGAGGTGAGCGGTACGGCGATTGTGCGCGCGCAGCGGACCGTGCAAGCAGAAGCCCGGCCCGTCCTCGAGCAGGAACAACTCGAGCGGCGGGATGTCGTGACGGTCGGCCAGCAAACCGGCCTGAAGTTCGTTGAACGCCAGCGCCTGGTCCAGCCCGGCCGAGTCGAGCTGGGCGACCGGTGCCCCAGGCAACAGTTCCTGCACGGTGGCGATCGCGGACCCGAGCTGCGCGGCCAACTGTGTCTCCGGGACCGGCGCACCGGCAGCACGCATCGCCTCCGACACTGCGATCGGCCCTGCCAGCAGGTCCTCGAGCCGGGTGCCCGGCCGCCACTTCAGCACCGACCTCCGACCATCAGGCCACCGCGCGAACGCTGCTCCGACCTCCCCACCGGAACACGGACCCTCCACGATCAGCCGTACGCCGGCCTCCTCAGCCAACTGCGCCGCGACCCACTCGGCATCCATCCGCTCGACCCGACCCCAAGGCGAACTCATTCTGCTCCTCGTCAGCTAGGCACCGCCGAAGTGCGCAGTCTGCTCGGTGGAGCGACGCGTGTCGAACGCTTTGTGATCCGCGGCCGAGTCAGTCGCGAAGGTACTCGGCGCGCCAGCGCTGGATGGCCGGATCGACCGGGCTGGGGGATTGGACCACCTGGATGAGGCGGAGGTCGGACGTGGCGAAGGAGTCGATGGCCGCGCGGGTCAGCGGCCAGGGCGGGCCTTCGACGGCCTCGTCAGGCTGGCCGTCGGCCCGGGCCGCGGCGATGACGAGAAGGGTGCCGCCGGGACCGACCTGCTCGCCGACCTGCTTGATCGCGGCCGCCTGCAGCTCGATCGGGAGGGCCTGGACCGTGTAGATCTCGACCACGAGGTCGAACGCACGGTGCCACTCGGCCGGCGGGGCGAGCAGGTCCGCGGTGACGTACTCCGCCTTCGAGCCAGGGTGACTCTGGCGAGCTGCCTCGACGGCGGTGGGGGAGATGTCGAACGCCGTCGTGGTGTAGCCGAGGTCCGCGATGAGCTCGGCATCCCACCCGGTCCCGGCGCCGACGACGAGCGCGGTCTTGCCGGCGCCGGCAGGTTGCGACTCCTCGACCCACTCGGCCAGCATCGGGTGCGCCGCACCGCGATCCCACGGCACCACCGCATCGCCGCCCGAAGCCGCCGAGTAGAGACGCTCGAACCAACCGGTCGGATCGTCCTGGTCCAACGACTCGCGAGCGATCCGCCGCGCCGCCACGTCCGGATCCTCCGCCGGTTCACTCATCGCCAGCTCCCTCGTGAATACCCCGCACGGTCTGCACCGTATCAACGTCCTCGGGCCGCTTGTCCTCGCGATAACGCAGGACTCGCGCGAACCGCAGCGCCATCCCGGCCGGGTAGCGCGGCGACGTCTGCACTCCGTCGAAAGCGATCTCCACCACCACCTCCGGGCGCAGGTAGACGGTGTAGGAATCCCGCCGTACCTCGAGCTCCTGGAACCGCTCGGTCTGCCACCGCAGCAGCTCGTCCGTCAGTCCCTTGAACGTCTTCCCGAGCATCACGAACTCGCCGGTCTCCGAGTCCCGGGCGCCCAGATGCAGGTTCGACAGCCAACCGGTACGACGTCCGTGACCCCACTCGGCCGCCAGCACGAGCAGGTCGAGCGTGTGCGTCTGCTTGACCTTCACCCAGCCCGACCCGCGCCGACCGGCTTCGTACGGCACCGTCAGGGACTTCACCATCACGCCCTCGTGGCCGCGCTTCACCGCGTCGAGGAAGAACGCGTGCCCCTCCTCGGCGTCGTCGGTCACGACCCGCGGAATCCGTTGCTCCTCGGGGATCAGTTTGCTCAGCCACTCGTGTCGTGCCGCACCGTCGAGCCCGAGCAGGTCCTGCCCGTCCTGATGCAGGATGTCGAAGAAGTACGGCGTCAGCGGCACCGAATCGGGCCCGGTCGCCGCACGCGTCGCCGTCCGCGACCCCGTCACTTGAAACGCCTCCGGCCGCCCATCCGGCCGCAACGCGATCAGCTCGCCATCAAGGACGACCTTCGAGGCGTCCAAAGCGAGCACAGCGTCGACCACCTCAGGCACCCGCACAGTGATGTCATCCAGCGTCCGCGTGTAGACCACGACCTTGGACCCGTCGCGGTGCGCCTGGATCCGGATCCCGTCCAGCTTCCACTCGAGCGCGGCCGGCGTACCCGTCTTCCCAAGCGCCTCGTCCACACTCGTGGCTGACTGCGCCAGCATCGGCTGCACCCCACGACCGACCTCCAGGCCGAACTGCGCGAGCCCGGCCTCTCCTTCGGTCAGTACGGCGACCGCCACCGGAGCCGCCGCGCCACGCAACATGGTCGCCGCCCGGATCTTCTCCAGGGGGATGCCCGTCGCCCGCGCGACCGCGTCTGCCATCACACCGTCCAGCGCGCCCTGCCGCAGCTCACCGCTGACGAGCAACCGCAGGAACCGCTGCTCGGCCTCGGTCGCCCGCCCGAACAGCGCGTCCACCGCCTCCCGCCGCCGCGCCTGCGACCCAGGACCGGCCAATTCGGCCAGCTCCGCGAACGCTCGGTCCACCTCGGCAACGGTCAGCGACGGCGTCTCGGCCGGCTCCGGCGTGTCCGTCAGCGTCCGCCAGCCCACCCCGGTCCGGCGCTGGCGCAGCTCGCCGGACAGGTAGGTGACAACGACCTCGGTCTCGTCCGGATCGGTCGCGGTGGCCAGCAGCCCGGCGATCAGCTCCGCCTTCTTCAGGCGTGAGCGGGTCCCGGCCAGCCCGGTCGACGTCTCGACCACCTCGGAGAGCAACATGTCCCCAGTCTCGCCCATCGCGCCGACACTTTCGGGTGCCGCAACTTTCCCGGGCGCCCGCGCATCGAGAGTACGAAACCGTAGCTGGGAGGACGACGATGACGCTCGGACGAGCCGCTGCCGCCGCGTTGCTTCTGGGTCTCGCGACCACACCCGCGCATGCCGCGCCGACGGGTGCTACCGCTCCGACGGCCGGAGCTTCGCCCACAGCCGCGTGTGAGCTGTCGCTGGGCTCGGTGAACGCCGGAGGCGACCACCAGGGACAGCGAATCACCGCGACCACGCCGCCGACGGCCGGCTCGAAGTCGACCCAGGCCGTCGACCGGTTCGCGGACGGCGTCGCCCGGCTGAGCAGCAGTTGGGTCATCGAGCCCGAGGTGCCGGCGACGTGGGCGCACTACGGCGAGGTCGTGCTCAACTCGACCATGTACAGCGCGATCTACCGCACCGGTGGCTCGGACCCGAAGGTCTACTTCACCCGGATCGGCGGCGGCTGGGACAAGTTCACCTACTTCGAGAAGTCCTGGTACGACAAGGGAGCGGCGCAGAACTTCGCGCGCACCCACTACTACGGCCTCCGGAACGACGGCACCCTGTTTCGCTGGCAGGCGAGCGGCTCGACCTGGCGCGCGGCCGGCTCCTACCCCGGGTTCGCGGCGGTGAAGACGATGACGCTGATCAGCCAGACGCGCACCTACGACACCTTCCTGGCCACCACGCGTGGCGGCGCGCTCTACACGATCCGGATCCCGGTCACCTCGCCGATGAAGCCGATCGTGAAGTCGGTGCGGACGTCCACCTGGCAGGGCTTCGAGACTCTCGTGGCCGAGCGCTGCGGCCAGTACGGCGTCGTACTGCTCGGCATCGACAAGGACACCTCGTCCGGCTACCTGTACGCCGTCGGCCATGCGAACGGCACGTCGACAGTCATCAAGGGACTCGGCAAGGTGCCGACCACGTTCAACGACCCGGTCTACTTCCGCTGGACCGCGGTCGCCTACGCCAACCAGCCGCTGTTCGGGGAGTGAGTCTTCTCCCGGCTCCCTGCCCCTTCAGGGTGGGTCAGGGAGTCGGTGGGAGGTCGTCGAGGAAGGCGGCCGCCGGGGTGAAGAACAGGCTGCCGGTGACCGCGGTGGAGAAGTCGAGGATGCGGTCGTAGTTGCCTTCGGGCTCGCCGAGGAACATCCGGCGCAGCATCAGCTCGGTGACCGACGGGGACTTCGCGTAGCCGATGAAGTAGGTGCCGAACTCCTGTGTGCCGATGGTCCCGAACGGCATGTTGTCGCGCAGGATCTGCAGCTCGTTGCCGTCCTCGTCCTCGATCACGTTCAGGGCGATGTGCGAGTTGTCCGGCTTCACATCGTCGGACAGCTCGATGTCCTCGAGCTTGGTCCGGCCGACCACGTGTTCCTGCTGCTCGACCGTGAGCGCGTTCCACGTCTTCAGGTCGTGCAGGTACTTCTGCACGATCACGTAGCTGCCGCCCGCGAAGGCGGGGTTCTCGGCTCCGATCAGTACGGCGTCCTCGGCCTCGGAACCGACCGGATTCTCGGTGCCGTCGACGAAACCGAGCAGGTCGCGCATCTCGAAGTACTTGAAACCGTGGACCTCGTCGATCACCGTCGCCGCGCCGTCGAGACCGTTCATGATCTGGTTGGCGAGCTCGAAGCACTGGTCCTGGTGGCCGGCGCGGATGTGGAACAGGAGGTCGCCGGGGGTGGAGACGGCGTGGTGCTTTGCGCCGCGCAGTTCGACGAACGGATGCAGTTCGGCCGGCCGCGGGCCGCTGAAGAGCCGGTCCCACACCTCGGACCCGATGCTGGTGACGCAGGACAGGTTTCCGGCCGGCACGCGGAAGCCGACCGAACGGGTGAGACCGCTGACCCGTTCGAGCAGCTCGCGGGTCTGCTCCTCGCCGCCCGGCTCGATCCGGACCACCAGGAAGATGGCCGATCCGGTCAGCGGCATGAGAACCGACTGGGGCAGTGCGCGGGTCGACGCGGTCGGTCCGGGTGTCGGATCTGTCACCACTTGGCTCTCCTCCGAGTGCTACTTGTGCCGATCTTCTAGAGTCCACTCATGGACCCGCAAGAAGGCGAGCCGCGCCCGCAGGATTCGCCGCGCCCCGGCCCATATTCGCAGCCTGGGCAGTACCCACCTCCGGCACCCCATCCGCAGCAGGGGCCGTATCCACCGCAGGGTCCGTACCAACAACCGCCGTACCCCCAACAACCGCCGTACCCGCAACAGCCGCCCTACCCCCAGCCCGGCACGTACCCACCGCCGGCGCAGTACCCACCAGCGCAATACCCGCCGCCGGGCCACTACCCGCCGGCGCAGTACCCGCCGCCCGGGCAGTATCCGCCCGGGCAGTATCCGCCGGGGCAGTATCCGCCGCCTGGCGGTCCGTCGCAGTGGGGTGGTCCGCCGCCGTACCCGGGCCAGTTCGCCGTCCGTGAGCCCAGCATCGTCGCCGCGCCACCCGGTACGCCGTACCACCGCCTGGCCCGGACGACGAAGCATCGGTGGTGGCGCCCGATCGTCGGCACGGTGTTCCTCGCCGCCGGCGCGTTCTTCCTCACCGCGGCGGTGCTCGTCGGCTGGGAGATCGTCCACAGCCTGGTCACCGGCGAGTTCACCGAGCCGCAGGGCAACGACATCTTCCCGAGCGACACCGAGAACCTCGCGGTCACGTTGGTGATGCTCGGCATCCTGACGCCGCTCGTGATGCTCACCGCCTGGCTCGTGCAACGCCGGCCGCTGCTGAGCGTGGCGTCCGTGCTCAACCGCATCCGCTGGCGCTGGCTACTTGTCACCTGCCTGCCCGGCCTCGGCTACCTGGTGCTCTCCTACGCCCTCGGCCTGCTGGTCGAGCAGATCTTCCCGTCCGAGGACCCGGTCGCGGCGGACGAAGGCTCGTGGGTGGGTCTGGCCGCGTTCGTCGTACCGGCGCTGGTGATCATCTTCCTGGTCCCGTTCCAGTCGGCGGCGGAGGAGTTCGTGTTCCGCGGCTGGCTGATCCAGGCGGTCGGCTCGTACGGACCGGACCAGGTGGCCGGCCGGGCGCAGTGGTTCAAGGCTCTCCTGCGGACGCCGTGGCCCGGAATCGTGATCAGCAGTGCGGTGTTCGTGTCGGCGCACGGGTACACCGGCTGGGCGATGGCCGACATCTTCGTGTTCGCGATGACGATCGGCTGGCTGACCGTCCGGACCGGGGGGCTGGAGGCGGCCATCTCGGTGCACGCGCTGAACAACCTGTTCGCCTTCTTGTTGCCTGCGGCAATGGGTCAGCTGGACGGCTGGGACGAGCAGGGCGGGGCACCGTGGACGTTGCTGGTCGTGGACGTGCCGTGCCTGGCCTTCTACGCCACCGCGGTCGTCTGGCTGGCCAAGCGGAACCAGGTCGCCAGGGTGAGCTGAGAAAACCGGGGGAGAACTGTCGGTGCGGTCTGGCAAGGTATCCGCTGTGACGAACGCGAACACCGAACCGATCGAAGCCGTCCTGTTCGACTGGGGCGGCACGCTGGCGACCTGGCACGACATCGACCTGTACGCCGTGTGGCGGTCGGTGGCGGAGCTGATCGACGACGCCAACGCGGACGAGCTGGCGGCCCGGCTGGACAAGGCGGAGAGGTCCGCCTGGCGGCGTTCCCGCGACGAGCACCTGAGCAGCACGCTCGAAGACGTGTGCCTGCAGGCCGATGTGGTGATGACGCCGGCGGCCTTGGCGGAGTACGAGCGTCAGTGGCACCCGCACACCGAGCTCGAGCCGGACGCCGTACAGACGCTGCACGACCTCCGGGCGCGCGACCTGAAGGTCGGCGTGCTGTCCAACACGATCTGGTCGCGCCGGCACCACGAGGAGATTTTTGCGCGCGACGGCGTACTGGAGCTGCTGGACGGCGCGGTCTACACCAGCGAGATCTCGTACACGAAGCCGCATCCGGAGGCCTTCCTGGCCGCGATGACGGCGGTCGGGGCGACGGACCCGGCCCGGTGCCTGTTCGTCGGCGACCGGCTGTTCGACGACGTCTGGGGCGCGCAGAACGTCGGCATGCGGGCCGCCCACATCCCGCACAGCGCGATCCCGGTCGAGCAGATCGGCCACACGGAGGGTACGCCGGACGCGACCGTCCACCGGCTCGCCGAGCTCCCGGGCCTGATCGACACCTGGAACAAGGCCGTCGCCTGAACCGTCCCGTCACGTACTCGACGCGCTACGGCTAGCCGCCGGACACCGAATCTGGTTAACGTCCAACCTCCGAGCTCCCCGCCCATGGAGGTTTCCAACCATGTTCAGCACCCGCCGTAGATTCGCCGCTCTCGTGGCGGCGGCTGTCGCCGGCCTGACCCTCAGCGGTGGCGTCTCCCAGGCCGCCACGAACCAGTACGACGAGGCCGCGACGGCCGGCGGCGGCGCGCAGCCGCTGCACGTGATGTCGTACAACCTGCGGTACGCCAGCGACACCCCGCCGAACGAGTGGAGCGCCCGTCGGCCGGTGATGCGCGAGCAGTTGCGTAGCGCGCGGCCGCAGCTGATCGGCACCCAGGAAGGGCTCTACGCCCAACTGCAGGACATCGCCACCGACCTCGGGCCGTCGTACGACTCGATCGGGCTGGGCCGCGAGGGCGGCAGCAAGGGCGAGTTCATGATGATCTTCTTCGACACGCGTCGGCTCCAGCCGCTGGAGTACGACCACTACTGGCTGTCGGACACGCCTGAGGTGATCGGCTCGAAGACGTGGGGCGGCTGCTGCGCGCGGATGGTGACGTGGGTCCGGTTCAAGGACAAGGCCACGTCGAAGGAGTTCTACGCGATCAACACGCACCTGGAGGCGTTCGACGCGACCGCGCGGTCGAAGTCGGCCGACCTGATCCTGCAGCGGATGGCCGCGCTCGACCCGGCGCTGCCGGTGATCATGACCGGTGACTTCAACGAGGCCGCCGCGGCGGGGGTGAACGTCTACGACAAGCTCGTCACCAGCGGCAAGCTCTCCGACAGTTGGGTCACGGCCGAGCACCGCAGTGCGCTCTGGGGCACCTTCCACGGCTACAGGCCGCTGACCCCGAACGGCAACCGCATCGACTGGATCCTCACCACCCCGGGCCTGCGGGTCTCGAACGCCTCGATCAACACCTTCAGCAAGGACGGCCAGTTCCCCAGCGACCACCTCCCGGTCGAGTCCTGGATCCACCTCCCCTGACCACCGACGTCTGAGGGGTCAACCCCTGAGCTGGTGGGTTGCGCACCCAGAATCCGGGTCCGCAACCCACCACGGGAGGGGTTGACCCCTGAGATGGGCAGTGCGCGAAAGGAGGCGGGCAGGACGTGAAAGGACCCCCGGCCGGGAGGGCGGCGGGGGTCCTTGGTGGGGTTTCGGGGTCGTGCGTTACGCGGCCAGGGTCGGGTCGGCCAGCAGTCGCAGCCGGCCCAGCGCCTCGCGCTCGATCTGGCGGACGCGCTCGGCGGAGATGCCGTGCACGGCGCCGATGTCGGCGAGCTTCGCCTGGCGGCCGTCGTGCAGGCCGTACCGGCGCCGGATCACGTCCGCGGACCGCGGGTCGAGCTGGTCGACCAGGCTGAACAGGCCCGAGCGGTCCGACGCGTCGGCGACCAGCTGGTCCGGCCCCGGCGCGGTCTCGGCCGCGATCAGGTCGCCCAGCGAGGTCTCACCCTCGTCGTCGATCGGGTTGTCCAGGCTGATGTGGTCCCGGCCGATCCGGATCAGCTCGCTGACCCGCTCCACCTCCAGGTCCAGCTCCGCCGCGATCTCGTCGATCTCCGGCTCCCGCCCGAGCTTGCGCTCCAGCGTGCGCCGGGCGGACCCGATCTGGTTCAGCTGCTCCACCACGTGCACCGGCAGCCGGACCACGCGGGCCTGCTGCGCGATACCGCGGGTGATGGCCTGCCGCACCCACCAGGTCGCGTACGTCGAGAACTTGAATCCCTTGCGGTAGTCGAACTTCTCCACCGCACGGATCAGCCCCGTGTTGCCCTCCTGGACCAGGTCCAGCAGCGGCATCTGGGATCGTCCGTAGCGGCGCGCGATCGACACCACCAGTCGGAGGTTCGCGGTCACGAACCGCTGCTGTGCGCGCTGGCCCGCTTCGGCCAGCCACTCCAGCTCTTCCTCTGTCGCATATTTGGGCGCTCCGCCCTTCTTGCGTCCAACCCGCCCCTCGGCCAGCAGTTGCTCCGCGAGGAGACCTGCCTCGACCGTCTCAGCGAGCTCGACTTCTTCCTCAGCGGTCAGCAGGGGCGTGCGCGCGATCTCTTCGAGGTAGAGACCGACGCTGTCCTTGCCGTCGATACCGTCGTCCGCGGTGCGGACACGAGTCGTGCGAGCCACCGAAACTCCCTTCGTCGTTACATGGAGAGCAACGCTCGAGTGAGGTTCAAGATTCCACGACGAGTGTGTAAACAGCCTGAACGTTCCCTGAGAGTTCCCGGCACCGATCAGGGCCGGAAACCCGGTTCTGCCGGGTCGCTGACGGCCGTTTGCCGGACGTCGCGGCCCGGATGTGCGCGCATTTCGGCGTGATCACGCACCTCCCGCGGGATTTTGAGGCTATTCCGCCGGACGGATCCAGCGGCACACCGGCGGCCGAAGCTGAGAATCTCCGCAGATTCCGGGCAGTTCCGGCCGCCGGATGTGTTGCACAACACACGATTGGTCTCTCCATCGAACAGCAACGCCGCAGGTACCCGCCGTGTTCCCGCGCGAAACGGTCACGCGCTGCCGCCGAACGCCTCCCGGGCGTCGCCCCGCCGCCGCGAGCACGGTGGCGAGGCTCAGCCGGCCCGGCCTGGGTCAGGCGAGGCCCAGGGTGTCGAGTTCCCAGGAGAGGGTGAAGGCCAGTTCCCGCCAGGCGTCGTAGCGGCCGGAGCGGCCGCCGTGGCCGGCCTCCATTTCGGTTTTGAGCAGGACGTCGACGTTTCCGGACGCGGTGGCGCGGAGTTTGGCGACCCACTTGGCCGGCTCGACGAAGAACACCCGGGTGTCGTTCAGGCTGGTGATCGCCAGGATCCGCGGATACTCCTGCGCACTGATGTTCTCGTACGGCGAGTAGGACTTCATGTACTCGTACACCGCGGCGTCCTCGAGGGGGTTGCCCCATTCCTCCCACTCGATCACCGTGAGCGGCAAGGACGGATCCAGGATCGTCGTCAGCGCGTCCACGAACGGCACCTCGGCCACGACGCCGCCGAACGCTCCAGGCGCCAGGTTCGCCACCGCGCCCATCAGCAGACCACCCGCGCTGCCACCCTGCGCGACGATCCGCTCGGGTCGGGTCCAGCCGTCCTTCACCAGGTGCTCGGCCGCCGCGATGAAGTCGGTGAACGTGTTCCGCTTGGTCAGCATCTTCCCGTTGTCGTACCAGTGCCGCCCGAGCTCACCCCCACCCCGCACGTGCGCGATCGCGAACACCACACCGCGGTCCAGCAACGACAGCCGCGGAATCGAGAACCACGGATCCATCGAGCTCTCGTACGACCCGTACCCGTACAGCACGACCGGCGCGTTCCCGTCCTTCGCCACGTCCTTCCGCGCGACGAGCGAGATCGGCACCGACGTCCCGTCGGCCGCCGTCGCCCACTCCCGGTACTGCGTGTAGGCGCCGAGATCGACCCCACCGAGAACGGGCTGCTGCTTCAGCAGCCGGCGCTCGCCGGTCGCAAGGTTCACGTCGTACGTCGAACCAGGTGTCACGAGCGACGTGTAGCCGAACCGGTAGCGCGTGTCGTGCCACTCGTCGTTGCGGCCGGGGGAGACGGTGTAGATCGGCTCCTCGAACTCCAGCACCTCCGGCGCACCGAAGCCGTCCGGCGTACGGCGCATGATCGCCAGCTCGGTGAGCGCGTCGCGCCGGCGATACAGGATGACGTGGTCGGCGAAGGCGTCGACGCCGAGCAGCCGGCTGGTCTCGTCGCCCTGGATCAGGGTGGTCCACGCGCCGGGGGAGTCGAGCGAGGCGGTCGCGAGGGAGAAGTTCGCCGCGTCCGCGTTGTGCGTGATCAGGAGCTGGTCGCCCGCGTGCTCGACGTCGTACTCCACCCCGTCACGGCGGGGTGCGACCACGACCGGCTGACCGGCCGGGTCGTTGGCGTCGAGCAGCCAGACCTCGCTGGTCAGCTTGCTGCCGAGCCCGATCATGATCGCCTGCTCGTTGCGGGTCAGGTCGACGCCGACCCAGAACCGCTCGTCCGGCTCCTCCATCACGAGGACGTCGTCGGCCGCGCCGAGCGGGTGCCGCCAGACCTGGTACGGCCGCCAGGCGTCGTCGACCTTGGTGTAGAAGATCGTCGACCCGTCGGCGGACCAGGCGGAGCCGTAGTGCACCTCGGGCAGCTCGTCGGGCAGCAGCTCACCGGTGGCCAGATCCTTGATCCGCAGGGTGAACCGCTCGTCGCCCTTGAGGTCGACGGAGTACGCCAGCAGCCGGCCGTCGGGGGAGACGTCGACCGTGCCGAGGGAGAAGAACTCGGAGTCGCCGGCCACCTCGTTGCCGTCGAGCATCACCTCTTCGCCGGGGATCTCGCCGTCGGTCGCGGGCGGCTCGTCGCCGTCCGCCTTCACCCGGCAGTGGATCCCGTACTGCTTGCCCTCGATCGTGCGCGAGTAGTACCAGTACCCGCCGTGCCGGGCCGGCACGCTCAGGTCGGTCTGCAGCGTCCGGTCCGAGATCTCCTTGAAGATTGCCTCACGCAACGATTCGAGGTGCGCCGTGCGGGCCTCGGTGTAGGTGTTCTCGGCGCGCAGGTACCCCAGCACCTCGTCGTCGGACTTGTCCCGCAACCACTCGTACTCGTCGACGAACACGTCGCCGTGATGACGACGCTCGACCGGCTTCCGGGCAGCAACCGGGGGCTTCACAGAGGACTCGTTCTCGGACATAGCGCGAGACTACCCAACGACGGCGACAACCGGTCGCCACTATCCACAGGCCCGGAGACAGCCCCGGAGACAGCACCGGAGACAGCCCCGGAATCAGAGCGAGTACGTCGCCACCACCGGGGCGTGGTCGCTCCAGCGCTCGGCGTACGTCGGGGCCCGGTGGATCTCGCATCCGGTGGCCGCGGCGGCCAGGTCCGGGGAGGCGATCTGGTAGTCGATCCGCCAGCCCGCGTCGTTGTCGAACGCCTTCCCGCGCCACGACCACCACGAGTACGGGCCGGGTCCCTCACCACCGAAGCGGCGCCCCAGATCGACCCAGCCGGCGTCGAACAGCCGGTCCATCCAGGCGCGTTCCTCGGGCAGGAAGCCGCTCTTCTTGCGGTTCGCCTTCCACGCCTTCAGGTCGACCTCGCGATGGGCGATGTTCAGGTCGCCGCACATCAGCACGTGCCGGCCGTCGGCCCGCAACTCCGCCAGCCGCGCGGTGATCGCGTCCAGGAACGCGTACTTCTCCTCCTGCCGCGGCGGCGTCTCGAACTCCCCGGTGAACACATACGTGCTCACCGCCGTCAGCGTCGACCCGTCATCGAGGACGACGTCCGCCTCGATCCACCGCCCGCACCCGGCGAACCGCTCCGGCCCGATGTCGACCCGCTCGTCCTTGACCGGCCGGCGACTGGCGACGGCCACACCGGCCCGGCCCTTGTGACCGTCGATCGACGGCTCGGCATGCGCGATGTTCCAGTCGCCGCCGAGGTGTTCCCGCAGTACGTCGTCAGTGGCCCGGACTTCCTGCATCAGCAGCAGGTCCGGGTCCGTCCGTTCCAGCCACGGCGCCATCCCCCGCCGGAAAGCAGCCCTGATCCCGTTCACATTCACCGTGGCGACCGTCAGCACGCCCAAACCCTAACGCGCCCGCACCGACAGATCGCGCAGCGCCAGATACCCGCCGATCGCCGGCACGAACGACAGCACCTTCGCCCGAGTCGAAGCACCCGCCGCGGTGAGCGCCGTCACGATCGTCACCAGGTACGCCGTCCCATGCGTCGGCCCGAGTACGGACGAAACAGACGACCAGTGCACGGTGAACAGATTGAGGAACAACAGACAGACACTGACGGCCTCGACAGCGGCCGCAACCTTCAGCACCTTCATCAGACCCCCGTCGTCGAGCCGGGCCGGACAACCATCAGCACCACGACGACCGCCCACAGCAAGGCGAAGATCCCGGTCGTCATCGACAACGCCTTCGCCTGCGGCAGTACGCCGTCCCGCACCTCACGCGATTCCTCAGCCGCCGCCAGCATCCGACCCTGAGCGGGCAGTACGACGAACGCCAGCACAGCGGCCGCGGCAGCGGTCAACACCATCGACACGATCAGCCAGTAGTCGGTCAGCACCCCAAGCCCGGCGGCGACAGCGAGGCCGAACACAGGCACGGTCAGCCCACCGACGGCGTAGCCGCGGCTGATCCGGTGCAGCACCTTCAGCACGCCGGTCTCCGGCTGATCGGACGCCAGCGTGCGCCGGGCGAGCGGTGGGAACATACTCGCCGCGACCGTCACCGGCCCGACGAAGATGATGGCGGCCAGTACGTGGACGCTGAGCAGGAACTTGTTCATCCGGGATCCGTTCTCCGCACGACGAGGGCGAGTTTCAGGCAGACTGTAACTCAAGTATCAGCCAAGCTGAAACTAGGCCTGCTGTCATGATGTGCCGATGACTGATGTGCCGACGGATGGGACCGGTCAGCCGCCGATCAGCCCCGCGCTGCTGCTGATGATGCTCGGCCGCCAACTCCGCGACCGGGCCGATGCGGAACTGCGCCGGCAAGGGCTCTCGATGCGTCATTTCTCGGCGCTCGGCCACCTGGCCCACCAGCCCGGCCTTTCCTACAGCGAGCTGGCCCGTCGCGACGGCATCACCGCCCAGAGCATGCAATCCACCTTGCTGCAGCTCCAGGAGATGGGTGCGGTCGAGCGCCGTACCGCCCCCGGCCGCGGTCGCACCGCCGAACTCCAGGTCACCGAGTCGGGTCACGAACTGCTGAACCGCTGCCGAGTCGTGCTGAACGACGTCGACCAAAGGCTCCGCAATGCTGTCGGCGCGGACGAGACGGACCGGATGGCCAAAGCGACTCTCGAAGCGTTGACCGCGTTCAGCGAGTCGTAGACAGGATGGCGTCGAGCGAGCCCTCGCAGAGGTGTTCGAGCTCGTCGGCGGAGATCGTCGGGTTGTCGATCCAGGTCATCAGGGTCTGCTCGACGTACCCCTGCCAGCCGTGACACGCGAGCTCCACGGTCGGCGTGATCTCGATGCCGCGCTGGGCGACGGCGCCGACGACCCAGGTGCTGAACACCTGGCGGATCTCCGAGTGCAGCGCGCGTACGGCGGGATCGCCGGCGGCCGACATCAGCAGAGTGGCCCGGTAGAGCTGGGGGGCTTCGAGTACGGCGCGGACGAACGCGCGGATGCCGGAGCGGAGCTGTTCATCCGGCGGGAGCGAGGGGTCGGGTGCGGTCCGCAGCATGACTTCGGCGGCGGCTTCCTCGATGACGGCGTACTGGAACTTCTTCTTCGAGCCGAAGTAGTGGAACAGCAGGGCGGGGGAGACCTGTGCCTCGGCGGCGACCAGTTCGACGCTGAGCTCGCGGTGCGGGTCGGCGACCAGGACCCGCCGGGCGGCCTCGAGGATCTGCGCGCGCCGCTGGTCTGGGCGCAGCCGGGCGGACGAGGTCTGGCTCATAGGGCCAGTCTATTGAGTATTCGGTCAACAGTCACTTACTGTTGAGTACCCACTCAACAAAGCTGGAGGTCCGCGATGCGTCCGTTGCCCGGCCAGGTCGTCCTCATCACCGGAGCGTCTCGTGGCATCGGCGCCGCGGTGGCCCGCAGGCTTGCGCAGCAGGGTGCGACCCTGGCGCTGATCGGGCTGGAGCCGGACGAGCTGAAGAAGGTCGCCGAGGACTGCGGTCCGGACGCCGGCTGGTGGGAGGCCGACGTCACCGACACCGAGTCGCTGCGGGCCGCGGTCGAGGGAGTGGTCGAGCGCTACGGCCGGATCGACGTGGTGATGGCCAACGCCGGCATCGCGGCGCCCGGGTTCAGCCGGAGCATGGACCCGAAGGTGTGGGAGCGGGTGCTCGACGTCGACCTGTACGGCGTCTGGCGCACCGTCCACCTCACCTTGCCGTACCTGTTGGAGAGCAAGGGCTACCTGCTCCTGGTCTCGTCCCTCGCGGCGATCGTGCACATTCCCGGACTCGCGTCGTACAACGTGGCCAAGGCCGGCGTGGAGGCGATGGGCGACACGTTGCGCGTCGAGCTCAAGCACCTCGGCATGAAGGTCGGTGTCGCGCACATGACCTTCGTCGACACCGACATGGTCCGTGGCGTCGACGAGCACCCGGTGTTCGGCAAGGTGCGGACCGGGGTGCCGCTGGCGGGCAAGGTGTACCCGCTGGAGTTCGCAGTGGAGAAGTTCACCCGGGGCATCGAGAAGCGTTCGCGGGTCGTGCACGTGCCCGGGTGGATCGGCGCGCTGAAGGTGTTCCGCTGGCTGATCCCGCACGTCATCGAGGCCGGTTCCCGGTTCAGCGTGCCGAAGGCCGACCGGGCCGCACTCGCCGACATCGAGGCCCGCGGTGCCGCCGCGTCCACCCGTGCATCCGGCGCCGGCGGCCTGGCCGACACCGAGAAGGCTGCCGGACGATGACGTACGACGTCGTACTCCTGGGCGCCAGCGGGTTCACCGGCGCGCTGACCGCGGAGTACCTGGCGAAAAACGCCCCGCCGGACCTCAAGTGGGCAGTTGCCGGCCGCAACCAAGCGAAGCTGGAAGGCTTCGGCAAGGACGTCCTGTACGCCGACGCCACCGATCCCAAGTCGCTGAAGGACCTCGCCGAGTCGACGAGGATCGTGGTCACCACAGTCGGCCCCTACATCCAGTACGGCGAGCAACTCGTGGCGGCCTGCGCGGACGCAGGCACGGACTACCTGGACCTGACCGGCGAGTCCGAGTTCGTCGACCGGATGTACGTCGCCTACCACGAGCGAGCCGTCCAGACCGGTGCGCGCATCGTCCACGCGTGCGGCTTCGACTCGATCCCGTACGACCTCGGCGTCCAGTACACCGTCGAGCAGCTGCCCGAGCGCGTCCCGATCCAGGTCGACTGCCTGCTTCGCGGCGGCGGCCGGCCCTCCGGCGGCACGTTCCACACCGCGATCACCGCGTTCTCACGCCCGAAGCAGAACCTCGAAGCGCACCGGGCCAGGCGTCGCGCCGAGCAACGTCCCGAAGGACGATCGGCGAAGGCGGTCCCCGGCAAGATCCACCGCCAGCAGGGTTTCTGGGCCGTACCGCTGCCGACCGTCGACCCGCAGATCGTCGGCTACTCCGCCCGCCTGCTCGACCGCTACGGCCCCGACTTCCGCTACTCGCACTACGCCGCGGTCAAGCGTTTGCCGATGGTTGCCGCAGGCATCGGCGGGGTCGCGCTGCTGGTAGCGGCTGCCCAGATCCCACCGGCCCGCAACGCCCTGCTCAACCGGCTCAAGGCCGGCGACGGCCCGACTCCCGAACGCCGGGCCAAGTCCTGGTTCAACGCCCGTTTCGTCGGCCGCGGCGGCGGCAAGCAGGTCATCACCGAGGTCGCCGGCGGCGATCCCGGGTACGACGAGACAGCGAAGATGCTCGGGGAGAGTGCCCTCTGTCTCGCCCTCGACGACCTCCCCGCGACAGCAGGCCAGACCACCACGGCAGCCGCCATGGGACCGGCCCTCCGAGCACGCCTCGTCAAGGCAGGAATGACCTTTGCGACCCTCAGCACCGACTACTACTAGCCCGGACGGCGTCCGGATATCCGTCAGGGGCGGGCGCTGGTTGCCCCGGAATGATCCCGGGATTGTGGCGCGGCTGGTACTGGAGCACACCCGGCGGGTGGCAGGCTGGGTGGCATGAGGACACTGCTCAACCTGATCTGGCTGGTGCTGGCCGGGTTCTGGCTGGCGATCGGGTACGCGATCGCCGGCATCGTCTGCTGCGTACTGATCGTGACGATCCCGTTCGGTATCGCGGCCTTCCGGATCGCCGGGTACACCCTCTGGCCGTTCGGCCGGACCATCGTGGACAAGCCGTCCGCCGGGGCCGGCGCCGTACTCGGCAACATCATCTGGGTGATCTTCGCCGGCTGGTGGCTGGCCCTCGGGCACCTGGCCACCGGGATCGCGCTCTGCCTCACCATCATCGGCATCCCGCTCGGCGTCGCGAACTTCAAGCTGATCCCGATCTCGCTGCTGCCGCTGGGCAAGGACATCGTCCCGACCGATCAGCCGTTCGCGGTCCGGTAGCGAGGTGCGGTCGCTCACCGTCCTCGGTTCGTGCGGCGCGTGGCCCGAAGCCGGCCGTGCGTGCGCCGGCTTCCTGCTCGAGTACGACGGCTTCAAGGTCGTCCTCGACCTCGGGTACGCCGCCCTGCCACAGCTACTGCGCCATGTGCCGACCGGTGAGGTCGACGCTGTCGTCGTCACCCATCAGCACCCGGACCACTGCGTCGACGTGAGTGCACTTGCCCGGGTCCGGTACTACGAAGCACCCGACGCTGCGCCGATACCGCTCTACAGTCCGCCGGGCGTGGTCGACGTACTGCGAGCGCTCGAGCCCAACCCCGATCCGGCGACGGTCTTCGACGTGCATGACCTCGCCGGGACCAAGGAGATCGGGCCGTTCGCGCTGGAGACCGTGCTGCTGCCGCATTACGTCACCAACCTCGGCGTCCGGTTGACCGCGCCTGGGGTGTCCGTCGCCTACACCGGCGACAGCGGACCGTCACCGGAACTGGCAAAGCTTGCCCAAGGCACCGATTTGTTCATCTCCGACGCGACCCTGCAGGGACCGTCACCGCACACCACGCCGCGCTACGTGATGACTGCGACGGAGGCAGCCCGCGGCGCCGAAGGCGCAACGCGACTGCTGCTGACCCACTTCTGGCCGGGCTCGGATCGTTCGGTGTCGGTCGCCGAGGCGCGTCCGGCGTTCGGCGGCGAGGTGATCGCGGCCGAGGAGGGCCTCACAATTCCGCTGTGAGCCTTGGGTCAGGCGGCCTCGACGAGCTTCCGGACGTTGGCGATGTCGCCACAGCCGGAGTCGATCAGCCGGGCCCGTTCTTCGGCGAAGGCGTCGCCCAACTGGCGCCGTACCTCTTCGGACACGTCTGTCCGCGCGGGGTTGAGCACGTCGCGTTCTTCTTCGTCCAAGTGATGTGAAAGCGCCTCGGACAGCTCGTGCAGCTTCTCGCTGAAGTCCTCGCTGCCGGTGTCCTCGACCTCCATCAGTTCGAGCAGCGCCTCGTTGCCCTCGTCGTGCTCGTGCTCGGAGTGCTCGACCTCTTCGGAGTCGATCGCCTTCTTCATCCGCAGGGCCGGGTAGACCTTCGACTCCTCGGCCTCCGCATGCGCGATCAGCACCGTCGCCAGGTCGGCCAGCACGGCGGACCGGTCGCTCTGAACATCCCGCAACTCGCGCAGTGCCTCTTCGAACCACCGGTGGTCGGCCAGGATGATCTCCACGACGTCGCCGCCGGTCGCCGGCAGGATCTTCGGCATCTGTACCCCTCCAGGTTCACGAATGTCTGCCGGGCCGGTACCCAGCCCCCTACCGGTTAACCTGCAGGCATGCCGACAGCCCTGGTCCGACGCCCCAGCCCTCGCCTCGCCGACGGCATCGTCACCCACATCGAGCGCACGCCGGTCGACGCGGACCTCGCCGTCCGCCAGTGGCAGCAGTACGTCGACGCGCTCAGGGCCACCGGCTGGACCACAGTCGAGGTGCCGGCGATCGTCGAGTGCCCGGACTGCGTCTTCATCGAAGACACAATGGTCGTGTACGGCGACCTGGCCGTGATCGCCCGCGCCGGCGCGGAGGAGCGCCGTCCGGAAGCCGCAGCGGCCGAGCAGGCTGTCGCCGCGGAGGGCTACCGCATCACCCACATCACCGAACCCGGCACCCTCGACGGCGGCGACATCCTCAAGATCGGTTCGACCGTGTACGCCGGACTCGGCGGCCGCACGAACGAGGAAGGCATCCGCCAGCTGGCCGAGGCACTCGGGCCGCTCGGGGCGACCGTGCACGCCGTACCCGTGAGCAAGGTGCTGCACCTCAAGTCCGCGGTGACGGCGCTACCCGATGGGACGGTCATCGGCTACGAGCCCTTGGTCGACGACCCACACGCGTTCGAGGCGTTCAAGCCCGTCCCCGAGGAGTCCGGGGCGCACGTCGTACTGCTGGGGGAGGACCGGCTCCTGATGGCCGCGTCGGCGCCGAAGTCCGCGGAGTTGTTCGAGCAGCTCGGTTACACGCCGGTCGTCGTGGACATCAGCGAGTTCGAGAAGCTCGAGGGTTGTGTCACCTGCTTGTCGGTGCGCTTGCGTCGTTGAGCGAGCAGCTTGGCCTCCGAGCGCGGCCCACCGACCATCACCAGGCGATCGACGACGCGGTGCAGCGTGCGCAGAACGGGTAGACCCCCGCCGTTCCTCATTCAGTCGACCTATTCTGGTCGCTTTCGGGTTCGTCGCCGTCATCAGGTCCGGATGATGCCACCTTCGACAGCGCGGAATCGTCCACGGCGAACGTCCGCACCGGTCCCGGCGGAGTGTCCGCGGTCTCGAACCGGACCGTGACGCGGCCGAGCCCGGAGCCCCACACCCAGCCGCGGCCGTAGTCCGGATGCTCGACGTCCTGGCCGGGGTAGTACCCGGTGAGGTCGCGAGCGCGCTCGGGCAGGTCGACCACCTCGGGCGGCGCGTCGGCGTACTCGCTCTCGGTGAAGAGGTCGTCCTGGATCCAGTCGGCCAATGATGAGACGCCTACACCGAGCAGCCTGATGCCGCCGGAGATGTCGCTCTCCTCGAGCAGCCGGCGCGCGACCCGAGCGACGACCCGCGCGTCGTCGGTCGGCCCGGCCAGCGTGGACGACCGGGTGTGGGTGGTGAAGTCGTGCATCCGGGTCTTCACCGTCACGGTCCGGCCGGACAGTTGCGCCTTCCGCAGCCGTTCGGCGACGCGGTGGGCCATCCGGTCGGCGATGGCGGCCAGCAGCGAGCGGTCGATGATGTCGGTCTCGAAGGTGTCCTCGACACTCACCGACTTGGTCTCGCGATCACTCACCACCGGCCGGTCGTCGGCGGCGATCGCCAACCGGTACAGGCTCGAGCCGTGCGCCGATCCGACCTGCCGGATCAGCTCGTCCTCGTCGAGTTGCTGCAACTCGGCGACGGTCCGTACGCCGGCCATACTCAACCGCTGCGCGGTCGCCGGGCCGACACCGGGGATCACCGTCACCTGCATCGGCGCGAGGAACTCGGCCTCCGTGCCCGCCGGCACGACGACCACGCCGTCCGGCTTGTCCAGGTCGCTGGCGATCTTCGCGATCAGCTTCGACGTACCGGCGCCGACCGAGGCGGTGAGACCGCCGCTCGCCTTCCGGATGGCGTCCTTCAGGTCCTGCGCGATGGCGCGCACGTCGTCGTCCGTCAATCCGGTCAGCCCGGCCGCGGACAGGTCGACGAAGGCCTCGTCCAGCGACAGCGGCTCGACCAGCGGCGACAGCGCCCGCATCTCCGCCATCACCGCCTGGCTCGTCCGCCGGTACACCTCGAACCGAGGTCCCAGGTACGCCGCGTGCGGGCACCGCGAGCGTGCTTCCGCGGTCGACATCGCGGACCGGACGCCGTACTTGCGTGCCTCGTACGACGCGGTCGACACGACTCCGCGCAGGCCGATCCCGCCGACCACGACCGGCTTGCCCCGCAACGACGGTTTGTCCCGCTGCTCGACGGCCGCGAAGAACGCGTCCAGATCGACATGCAGCACCGACGGTTCACCACGCACAGACCTAGTCTCGCCGGTCGCACGGACAATTTCGGCCACGTGCTATCTATCGGATCATGACGAGCTTCCCGGAGCGGTGGGACGATGGCACCGATCCCGACGCCCCGGAACACCAGGTGCACTGGTACGACGATCGCACCGTGATCATCCGGCAGGCGCTGCGGACCAACTTCGAAGGGCCGTTCATCTACCTCCTGCTCGGCACCGAACGGGCCCTACTCCTCGATACCGGGACCGGCGACGCGAACCTCCGGCCGGTGGTGGACGGGCTGCTGTCCGGTCAGCGGCTGATCGTCGCCCATACCCACAGCCACGGCGATCACGTCGGCGGCGATCCGGAGTTCGAGGATGTCGTCGGCAAGTCCGCCGACGACGTGGCGGCGTACTTCGGGATCGGCGACTGGCCGAACGACGTGGTCCAGCTCGACCTTGGCGACCGGGTCCTCGACATCATCCCGATCCCGGGGCACCACGCTTCCCACATCGCCGTCTACGACCGGACCACGCGACTGCTGTTCAGCGGCGACTCGCTGTACCCGGGACGGTTGTACGTGTTCGACTGGCCGGCGTTCCGCGCCAGCGTGGCCCGGCTCGCCGGTTTTGTTGCCGAGGGCAATCCTGTCGACTGGGTCCTCGGGGCGCACATCGAGCTGACCCGGCGGCCGGGGGAGGACTACGAAATGGGGGCCGCCGAGCACCCGGCCGAACACCCGTTGGAGTTGGCGGCCGCCGTACTGACCGAGCTCGCCCGGGTACTCGAGGAGGCCGGACCGCAGCCGGTCCGGATCGACCGCGACCACTTCATCGTCTATCCGGTCTGAGTCACCACGCGATTGCGCCTCACATCTGAGGGCACCTTCAGGCAGACTGAGGCTCAGTAGCCACCACGGGAGGCGCAGATGGGTGAGGAAGTCGACCGGGTCGAGTTCACCCGGGCAGACCGGACGGCGTTCCGCGACCAGGTCCATCGCAATCTGGACGCGTTCGCACGGATGTTGCGCGAGGCCAGGTTCGCTCCCGAGCGGCCGATGACGGGGATCGAGATCGAGCTGAACCTGGTCGACGACCACTACGACCCGGCGTTCAAGAACTCCGAGGTGCTGAGCGCGATCGAGGACGACGCGTTCCAGACCGAGCTGGGCCAGTTCAACATCGAGATCAACGTGCCGCCCGGCCAGATCGACGGCATCGGGCTGGACACGATGGAGTCGAACATCCGCGACAGCCTGAACGCGGCCGAGGAGAAGGCGGCCCGGACCGGCTCGTCGATGGTGGTGGTCGGGATCCTGCCGACGCTGATGACCGACCACATCCACCGCGAGGCGCTCAGCACCAACCCGCGCTACGCGTTGCTGAACGACCAGATCTTCGCCGCCCGCGGCGAGGACGTGCGGATCGCGATCGACGGGATCGAGCGGTTGTCGGTGACCGCGGACAGCATCGTGCCGGAGGCCGCCTGTACGTCGACGCAGTTCCACCTGCAGGTCACGCCCGAAGCCTTCCCACGCTACTGGAACGCGGCCCAGGCGATCTCCGGGGTGCAGCTCGCGGTCGGCGCCAACTCGCCGTTCCTGTTCGGCAAGGAACTGATGCGGGAGACCCGGATCGCGTTGTTCGAGCAGGCCGCCGACACCCGCACCCACGAACTGAAGACGCAGGGCGTCCGGCCGCGGGTCTGGTTCGGTGAACGGTGGATCACCTCGATCTTCGACCTGTTCGAGGAGAACTCGCGCTACTACCCGGCCCTGCTGCCGGTCACCACCGACGAGGATCCGATCGCCGTCCTGGACCGCGGCGACACCCCGGCCCTTTCGGAATTGAGGCTGCACAACGGGACGATCTATCGCTGGAATCGCCCGGTGTACGACGTTGTCCGGGAGAAGCCGCATCTGCGGGTGGAGAATCGCGTGCTGCCGGCCGGCCCGACCGTCGTCGACACGATGGCCAACGGCGCTTTCTACTTCGGCCTGGTCCGCGCGCTGGCCGACGACGAACGGCCGATCTGGTCGCAGATGTCGTTCAGCGCGGCGGAGGAGAACTTCCACGAAGCGGCCCGGCACGGCATCGACGCGGAGGTCTTCTGGCCCGGCGTCGGGACGGCGCGCGCGACCGAGCTCGTGCTGAGACGCCTCCTCCCGTTGGCCTCCCGGGGTTTGGACGCCTGGGGCGTGGACACCTCGGTGCGGGACCGGCTGCTGGGCATCATCGAGCAGCGCTGCCTGACCAACCGCAACGGCGCCGCCTGGCAGGCCGACGAGTTTCATCGACTGTATACAAAGGGATCTCACGGCCGCCGCGACGCACTGAGAGGCATGCTCCGCCGGTACTCCGACCACATGCACGAGAACACTCCCGTGCACGAATGGCCGATCGACTGAACCGGTTAGCCCGCCAGACAACGTAGGACAACCGACGGTCACACAGCGCCCTGCCGGAGGCGGAACCTCGGTCAGCCGGGCGGAACTGGCGCGCGCTTGCCCAAGGCAACGGGGTGAGGAGTTCGATAACGACCCGGCCTACAGGGGTGGCGCGTTGGGTGACAGCCCTGCAAAGGTGTGGCCACCGGAAGGTTAGAGAGACCCGTCGCGGGTAGTACTCGGGCACCGGCGTGGCGGCCGCAACGGTGGGCCGCGCCGATGGTGGAGTACTACCCGCACGACGATCAGCCGTCCGTCACGACCGCGACACAGCTGGTGTAAATCCAGCGGATGCCGACCACGGTCGGGAGCAGTATCGTTCGGAACGGGTCGACACGACACCCGGAGGTGAGGCAGGGCGATGACGACCATCGTCGTGGGTTACGTGCCGAAGGCGGAGGGCCGTGCAGCCCTTCGACGCGCGGCGGAAGAGGCGACGCTTCGTGACGCGAAGCTGGTGGTGGTGAACTCACACCGGGGTGGGCGCAGCTTCGACAGCGATGAGGCCGCGGCGAGTGACGCCGCGCTGACGGAGGTACGGGAACAGCTCGACTCGACCGGCGTGCCCTACGAGGTGCGGCAACTGGTGCGTGGACTCGATCCGGCGGAGGACCTGGTGGCCGTCGCCGAGCAGGTGCACGCGGAGTTCATCGTGATCGGACTTCGGCGCCGGTCCCCGGTCGGCAAGCTCATCCTCGGCAGCAACGCCCAGCGGGTGCTGCTCGACGCACCGTGTCCGGTGCTGGCCGTGAAGGCCGACGAAGGGGAGGACTGAGGTGACTTCGACACGCAGCAAGAAGCTGTGCCTCGCACAGCAGCCCGACGCCGACGAGATGCTGAGCAGAGATCCTTTCGCGCTGCTGGTGGGCATGCTGCTCGACCAGCAGATCCCGATGGAGCGTGCGTTCGCGGGCCCGGTCTCGATCGCGAAACGGATGGCCGGTCCGTTCGACCCGTCCACCGTCGCGCACTACGACCCGGACGCGTTCGTCGAGGTGGTGGCCGGCCCGCCGGCCGTGCACCGGTTCCCGACCGCGATGGCGGCCCGGATCCAGACCCTGGCCAAACACCTCGACGAGGAGTACGGCGGTAACGCCTCGGGCCTCTGGTCCGATGTGAAGTCCGGGGACGACCTGCTGGCCAGGCTGTCGGCCCTGCCGGGGTTCGGCGCGCAGAAGGCGAAGATCTTCGTCGCGCTGCTCGGCAAGCAACTCAAGGTCCGGCCGCGGGGCTGGCGCGAGGCATCCGAGCCGTACGGCGAGGACGGCGCGTACAAGTCCGTCGCGGACGTGATCGACGTTGCGTCGCTGGTGAAGGTGCGGCAGTTCAAGCAGGAACAGCAGCTGGTCCAGCAACGCGTGGTGGCCCGGCCGCTGCGTCGGACCCGGAACGGCTGAGGACGACTGAGAAGGCAACATTTGAACGTTGAAGTGTTCAGGCCCCGACCGGCGCGGCATCGACCGCCCGGCAGGGGCCTGACTACGTCGTTCGGGGGGTCGCGGCGCGCTCGGGCTTGGTTCGCGGATTACAATGTAGTGTTGCCGCCGCCTGACCAGCGAGCAGCCGCACTGAGTCGTATCCGGAATCAGCATCGCCAGCACCAACAACGTCGTACCGCCGTATTACAAACCCTGCGTCAGACGAGAGGTAATTCGTGTCGTCCAGCTCGTCCGAGAATCTTCCCGCCGAGTCAGCCCGGGCCGTGGCCGCCACTGCCCGCAGCACGGCTCCGAGGACCAGCGCCCGAGTGACCGAGTCGCCCGCCAAGAAGGCGGCCGTGAAGAAGGCCGCGGCCAAGTCTGCTGCCGCCACCAAGGAGGACGGTATCCCCGCGAAGAAGGCCGCCGCGAAGAAGGCGCCGGCGAAGAAGGCCGTCTCCGAAGCCGGTTTGGCGATTGATCCCAAGACCGGCAAGCCGCGCGCACTGGACGAGGTCGACGAGGCCGACTTCAGTCCGGACGCGGTGAAGCCGCTGGAGAAGGAGCTCACCGAGGACGAGGGCTTCGTCGTCTCCGAGGCCGACGAGACCGACGAGCCCGAGCAGCAGGTCATGGTCGCCGGTGCGACCGCCGACCCGGTGAAGGACTACCTGAAGCAGATCGGCAAGGTCCCGCTGCTGAACGCCGAGCAGGAGGTCGAGCTCGCCAAGCGGATCGAGGCCGGCCTGTTCGCCGAGGAGCAGTTGGGCGACGAGGCCGCCAAGCTCAAGGACAAGGTCCGCGACGAGTACGACTGGATCTCCGAGGACGGCCGCCGGGCGAAGAACCACCTGCTCGAGGCCAACCTGCGCCTGGTGGTGTCGTTGGCCAAGCGCTACACCGGCCGCGGCATGCTGTTCCTGGACCTGATCCAGGAGGGCAACCTGGGCCTGATCCGTGCGGTCGAGAAGTTCGACTACACCAAGGGCTACAAGTTCTCCACGTACGCCACCTGGTGGATCCGGCAGGCGATCACCCGCGCGATGGCCGACCAGGCCCGGACCATCCGGATCCCGGTGCACATGGTCGAGGTCATCAACAAGCTGGCCCGCGTCCAGCGGCAGATGCTGCAGGACCTCGGTCGCGAACCCACTCCGGAAGAGCTCGCCAAGGAGCTCGACATGACCCCGGAGAAGGTCATCGAGGTGCAGAAGTACGGCCGCGAGCCGATCTCGCTGCACACTCCGCTCGGTGAGGACGGCGACTCCGAGTTCGGCGACCTGATCGAGGACTCCGAGGCGATCGTGCCGGCCGAGGCGGTCTCCTTCACGCTGCTGCAGGAGCAGTTGCACGCGGTCCTGGACACGCTGTCCGAGCGCGAGGCCGGTGTCGTCTCGATGCGCTTCGGCCTGACCGACGGCCAGCCGAAGACGCTGGACGAGATCGGCAAGGTCTACGGCGTCACCCGGGAGCGGATCCGGCAGATCGAGTCCAAGACGATGTCGAAGCTCCGCCACCCGTCCCGCTCACAGGTCCTCCGCGACTACCTGGACTGATCAATGGGCCAGTGGATCGCCGGCGTGCTTGCGCTGGTCATCCCTGTCCTCGATACGGCTTCGTTGGCCGCCGCCGTACTCACGGCGGCGGCCTTGCTGTTCACGCTTCTCCTGGTCGCCCGGTCCTCCGCGCCCGCGACCGCTCCGCTTCTCGCGATCGCCACGTCGGTCCGTGAGATCGCGGAGGAGTCCGCGTTCCTGCGGCTCCGCGATCCCGACGCGGCCGGGCGGCCCCGCCCACGAGCACCCGGACGTTAGCGCGCTACCTCGCTAACCGTTCCGTCTACCTCGTGGAGTTCTGTCATGCCTTCTTTCCTGGAGGCACCGGTCGCCGGTGCCTATCACCTGATCACCTCACTCGTCACCGCCATCGAGCCGCTCACCGGTGCGTACGCCGCTGTCGTCGCGATCGTCGTGTGCACACTCGCCGTACGCCTGCTGCTCCTGCCGCTCAGTCTCCGGGCGCACCGTGGTCTCAAAGCCCGCGCGGAGCTGATGCCCCAGCTGCGTGAGATCACGCAACGCCATCAGAAAGATCCGGAGCGTGTACGGCGCGAGGTCGCGAAACTGCAGGCGGAGTCGGGGACGACGCTGTTCGCCGGTTTCCTGCCGATGCTCGCGCAGCTGCCGTTCTTCTGGTTGATGTACACGCTCTTCTCGCGCGCGGCCGTGGCGGGGGAGTCGAACCAGTTGATCAGCGGCAGCCTGCTCGGTGCGCCGCTCGGTCAGCACTGGCCGGTCCTCACCGGGACGCCGGCGTTCCTGGCCCTCGCTGTACTGCTCGCGGTCGTCGCGTGGTTCTCGGCCCGCCTGCAGGTGCGGCAGCTGGACGCGACGGCGACACCGCTGACCCGCCGGCTGGCCCTGATCCTTCCGTTCGGAACCTTGGCCACCGCGGCCTTCGTCCCGCTCGCGGCCGGGCTGTACCTGCTGACCACGACCACGTGGACGCTGGTGGAGCGCACGATCCTGCAGCGATGACCGGCAGCCGGACAGTCGTTGCCTCAAGCCACAATTGCGATGGGTCCAGCCGTTCTGCTACCGTCTTTATTAAATCCGGTTTCATAACGAGTGGGGATCGATGCACAC
Organism: uncultured Actinomycetota bacterium; assembly: GCA_963748245.1. Classification (GTDB taxonomy): domain Bacteria; phylum Actinomycetota; class Actinomycetes; order Propionibacteriales; family Kribbellaceae; genus Kribbella. Next base: position 413,654 of record CAVVIA010000003.1, read on the forward strand.
CGCGCGAGGGGCCGCTCAGGTCGAGAGATCGGAGAACCAGGTCGCCTGCCTGCGATTCCTGGCGGACACCGACGAAGCGCGGACAGTAGGAGTCATCAGCGCGGAGACCGGACTGTCGCGACCCACGGTGCACGCCGTGCTCGACGATCTCCTCGAGCTCGGTCTGGTCGAGCCCACCGGCCCATCGACCCTCGGGCCCGGGCGGCCCGCGCGTGCCTTCCGGTTCGCGCGGGAGACTGGGCTGGTCGCAGGCGTCGACCTCGGGCCGCGCGGGGCACGGGCCGTCATCTGCGACCTGTCCGGCCGTCGGCTGGGCTACACCGAACTGAAGCGGGACCGGCGCGCCGACGTCTCGGTGATCAAGCGCGCCATCCACGCCGCAGCCGAAGGGGGCTCGATCGAGCTCGAGCGGCTTCGCGCGGTCGGCGTGGCTCTGCCCGGGGTGATCGAGACGAGCGGTCAGCTGCGCGCCAGTCTCGCGCTGCCCGAACTCGTCGGCCTGCCGATCGCGGAGGCCGTGTCACAGGACCTGGGCGTTCCAGTTGCCGTCGACAACGACATCAAGCTGGCAGCACTTGCCGAACAGCGCGGCGGCGCGGGTCGCGGGTACGCCGATGTCGTCTACCTCCAGATCGGTCGTCGCTTGTCCGTGTCGATCGTCCTGAACGGAGTCATCCGGCAAGGACGCCACCGCCTCGCCGGGGAGCTCGGAGCGCAGCGAGGCATGCGCTGGACGCGGAACGCGCAGCGGGGGCACCTGAGGTGGAGTTCGCACCCGTCCGGCGACGCCGTGCTGGCGGCGGCAGCCGCAGGCGAGCCGGACGCCCGCGCGGAGATCCAGGACTTCTGCGCGCAGATCGCCGGACGCATCGCCACCGTGCTGCTGGTCGTCGATCCGGAAGTCGTGGTTGTCCGGGGCGGGCTCCCGCGGGACACCGGCGCACTCCTCGGTCCGCTCGCGGCAGCGGTCGGGAGGGAGTTGATCTTCCCCGAGCGCCCACCGTTCGTGGCCTCGGTCCTGGGCCGTGAGGCCGTGGTGCTCGGGGCGGCCGGCAACGCGTTCGACCAGTTCAGTTCCAGCATTTACGGGGTTCACGACTACCCGAGTCCGTGGACCCAACTCACTCACGACATTGAGAGGACCAGTACGTGAAACTAGGAGTCAGCTCATACTGCTTTCGCGCGCTCATGGCGAGCGGCGAGATGGACCTGATCGGTGTGCTGGATTGGGTGGCGGCATCACCTGCCGGCCACCTGGAGATCGCAGCCATGGACGGGGAGTACTACCTGGAGCGCGACGACATCGTTCGCGAAACGGCCAAGCACGCCGACGACATCGGCGTACCGATCGTGAACTACCTGGTCAGCGGCGACCTGCGGACGGCGGAGGACAAGGAGATCGACCGCCTCCGCCGGCAGCTGGACGTCGCCCACCGGTTCGGAGCCCGCATCTTCCGTCACGACGTCGCCCCGTGGGCCTGGCGTGAACAGGACCCGGGGGAGTTCGAGTCGACGTTCGAGCAGGTCGTGGAAGGCTGCCGGGCCGTCGCCGACCACGCCGCGGAGCTGGGCATCGTGTCGACGATCGAGAACCACGGCTTCTTCATGAACGGCAGCGACCGGCTGGCCCGGCTCGTCCACGCCGTGGACCGCCCGAACTTCCGGGTCACCCTCGATCTCGGCAACGGACTCTGCGTCGGCGAGGTGCCCGGGAAGACTGCCGCCGGACTGATCGACATCGCCGCGTCCGTGGGCGTGAAGGACTTCCACATCCGCCGGTCGGCGGGGGACGGCTGGCTGAAGACGCTGGCCGGGGACTACCTGCTCGGCACGATCTCCGGACACGGCGACCTGGACCTGGCGGGCCTGCTCGCGCTGGTCAGCACCAAGCCCGACCTACCGGTGAGCCTCGAGTTCGAGGGCCTGGAGTCGACTCCGGACGCCATCGAGCGCTCGCTCAACAACATCCTCAGACTGGCAGGAGCTGCCTGATATGACGACCCGAATTGCTGTCATCGGTGTGGGTGCCATCGCGACCCAGCACCTGATCTCGTACCAGCAGAACCCGCAGGCCGAGCTGGTGGCCGTGTGCGACATCGACCGGACCCGGGCCAAGGCGCGAGCCGACGAGTTCGGCGTACCGCGGGCAACGGATGTCGTCGACGAGATCCTGACCGACCCCGAGGTCGACGCTGTGAGTATCTGCGTACCGAACCTCCTGCACGCCAAGATCGCGGAGGCGGCGTTGCGAGCCGGCAAGGACGTACTGGTCGAGAAGCCGATGTCCGTGACGGTCGCCGAGGCCGAGTCGCTGGTCCGTGCGACCCAGGAGACCGGTCAGGCTCTGCAGATCGGCTACGTCCGGCGCCACGCCCCGAATGCCTTGGTAGCCAAGCGTTTCCTGGATGAGGGCGAGTTCGGTGACATCTACGCCGCGCGGGCCACGATCATCCGTGCCGCCGGCAACCCCGGTGGATGGTTCGGTGACGTCGACATCTCGGGTGGTGGCCCGCTGATCGACCTGGGTGTCCACATCATCGACCTGTGCTGGTACCTGATGGGCATGCCGACCGTGGTCTCGGTGTCGGGTGCGACGTTCTCCCCGCTCGGTGCCCGGGACAACATCCAGCACCTGTCCCGGTACCGGGCCGCGTCCGAGTCGCGGGTGAACAACGTCGAGGACTACGCGACCGCGCAGGTCCGGTTCGAGAACGGGGCGGTCCTCGACGTGGACACGTCGTACTCCCTGCACGCGCGGAACGCGACGAGTGTGAAGATCCACGGCGACAAGGGTGGAGCGGAGATCGAGCCCGAGCTGCTGATGATCACCGAGCGCCACGACACCCTGTTGCACATCCAGCCGCAGATCGACTCCCTCGGGTTCGACTTCACTGTCGGGTTCGCCAACCAGATCGACCACTTCCTGCGGATCTGCCGTCGTGAGATCCCGGCCGACGCGACGGCGGAGCAGGGCCTGGAGATGGCCCGGATCCTGACGGCGATCTACGAGTCCGCCAGGATCGGAGCCGAGGTGCCGATCACTCGTTGACCGAGGCGGCCGAGGCGCGCTTCATGGGGTCAGTGGTAGATGAACGGTGAAGGTGGCGCCGTGCGGGCTGGTGTCGGTGACGATGACATGCCCGCGGTGCGCGGCCACCAGGGCGGCCACGATCGACAGTCCGAGGCCGGAGCCACCGGTGGCGCGGGTCCGGGCTGAGTCGGCGCGGTAGAAACGTTCGAAGACGCGTGCCTTCTGCTCCTCGTCGAGGCCCGGGCCGGTATCGCTCACCTCGAGGATCGCCTCGCCGCCGCGAGTACCGACCGACACCGTGATCGGTGCCTCGGGCGGGGTGTGGTGGAGTGCGTTGCTGACCAGATTGCCGAGGACCTGGCGCAGGCGCGCCTCGTCGCCCGCGACCACCGGTGCTTCGGAGTCCGGCAGGATCTTCAGCGAGATGTCGCGGTTCGGCTGCACCGCCTGGGCGTTGTGCAACGCGTCCGCGGCGACCGGAAGCAGGTCGACCGGTTCCAGCTTGAGCGGTCGCTGCTGGTCCAGCCGGGCCAGCAGGAGCAGGTCGTCGACGAGCAGGCCCATCCGCTTGGCCTCGTCCTCGATCCGCCGCATGGTGTCCGCATCCGTGGTGTCACCGCGCTGCCGGCTGAGCTCCGCGAACCCGCGGATGGAGGTCAGCGGTGTCCGCAACTCGTGGGAGGCATCCGCCACGAACCGCCGCATCCGGTCCTCGGACTGCCTGGCCGCGTCCTCGGACCGGCGGGCGGCGAACTCGGACGCGGTCCGCTGGGCGAACGCGTTCTCGATCTGCCCGAGCATCTGGTTCAGCGCGAGCGACAACCGGCCGACCTCGGTCCGCGGATCCCGTTGCGGCACCCGCTGACTCAGATCACCGCCCGCGATCGCGACCGCCGTGTGCTCGACGTCCTCCAGTCCGCGCAGACTTCGCCGTACGACGTACGTCCCGACGCCGGCCAGCAGGACCAGCAGGATCAGGGCCGCCGCGGCTTGGATGCCGATCAGTCGCTGGATGGTGCGATCCAGTTCGCCCAGGCTCTGGGCCACCATCACGGAGCCGTTGCCGTTGTCCAGGGGCAACGCCACGACACGCCACCTCGCGCCGCCCGACTCGGCATCGGTGTTGAAGGGCTTGCCGTCCAGCGCGCGCACCTGGTTGAGGTTGAGTCGCGGCAGGTCCGGCAGTGGCTCGGTCTCGGCCAGTGGGGCCTGGTACGGCGACTCGTCGGGTGCACCTTCGGAGTTGCTGAACTGGATGACGATGAGGCTCGGCAGCGGCCGGTTCCGGCCCTGACCCGGCCGGGGCGGCCGATTGGTCGGGCCGCCGTCGTCATGCTGGAACACCTGGGCCGTCTTCGTCAGTTGGGTGTCGACCCGGTCGACCAGGTAGCCGCGCATGATCGTGGTCGCGACGACTCCGGACACGACAAGCGCCAGCGCCACCAGCGTCAGGACTACGACGACGATGGTGACGCGGAGGGGATACCGGTCGGTGAAACGCCGGTGGGTGAGCTGCATCAGTTGGGGCCTCGCGGCGTGCGCAGGACATAGCCGACGCCCCGGACGGTGTGCAGGAGCTTCTGGTCGCCGGTGTCGACCTTGCGGCGCAGGTACGACATGTAGGACTCGACCACGCCCGCATCACCGGCGAAGTCGTAGTTCCAGACCGCGGACAGGATCTGGCCCTTCGACATCACTCGCTCGGCGTTCTCCAGCAGGCAGCGCAGCAGCTTGAACTCGGTGAGCGACAGCTGGACCGCCTGGCCGGACTTGAACACCTCGTAGCTGTCCTCGTTCAGCTCCAGGTCGGCATACCGCAGTACGGCGGCCTCGGTCGTGGCCTGCTCGCGGTGGCCGGCCCGGCGGAGCAGGGCACGGACCCGGGCGACCAGCTCGTCCAGGCTGAACGGCTTGGTGACGTAGTCGTCGCCGCCGGTGTGCAGGCCGAGCACCTTGTCCTCGACCGCGTCGCGGGCGGTGAGGAACAGCACCGGCACGTGCCGATCCTCACCGCGGAGCCGGCGGACCACCTCGAAGCCGTCCAGGCCGGGCATCATCACGTCGAGCACGACCAGGTCGGGTTCCACCTCCCGGGCCTTCCGCAGTGCCTCGGCGCCGTGGGTCGCGGTGGTGACCTCGTACCCGGCGAAACGCAGACTCGCGGACAGCAGTTCGACGATGTTCGGCTCGTCGTCGACGACCAGCAGATGCGGGCTCATGCCCTCAGTCTGCCGCCACTACCCGTGTGAAGCCTGGAAGGTTCCTGGCAATCAGTTGTGAGTCGTCACCGCGGTCCGCGGCCGAAACCCCACTTCTCACCGGCCGCGTCGCGGACCGTGCCGTCGTTGATCGAGGAGGCGGTGGCCTTGCCGTCGGCGACCACGGCGGACACGGTGACCGTGTTGCCGGTCTTCACGTCGTCGATGCCGTCCCGGGCAGCGTTCACCAGGGTGTCCTCCGTGATCGTGTAGGTCCGGCTGTAGCCGTCCTCGCTCTTGACCGTGATCGAGTCCTGGCTGACCGCCGTCACCTCGCCCCGCTGGGTCGCGACGGTCTGGTAGGTCCCGTCGTCCTTCTTGACCACGAACTCGCCGTGCAGCGCGCCGCCGAGGCCGAACTGGCCGCGGTGACCGGGACCGCCCTTGCCAGGCTCACCCGGCTTGTCCGGTGTGGTGGAGGGAGTGGACGGTGAGGCCGAGGGGGACGGGGTCGGGTCCGCGCTGCTCGTCGCCCACGCGACTCCGCCTGCCGTGGTGATGGCCAGCACCGCCGCCGCCGTGCCGGCCAGCCGCCAGCGGTTCTCGATGAGCTTCTGATACGACGCCATGCTGAAGTGCCTTCCGTACTGCGTGCCAGGCCGAGCACCTGGCACTGGTCTCTCTCACACTGCCTCGCCAACCTTGGACGAAGCTCCGGTGCGGCTAAGAAAACCCTGGCAATCGGTTGGCTCCGGGGCGTGACTAGACCACGAACAGTACGGCGGCCAGCCACACCGCGGCGGCGAGCGACGTACCGATGAACTCGATCAGGATCGACAGGCCGGTCGCCCGCAGGGCGTGCTTGGTCGACGTCCAGGCGTGCGCATGGGCGCCGAGCCGCTGCCGTTCGGACAGGTAGACACCGAGCGGGAAGCCGACGAACATGCCGACCACCGGGATCACGAAGAACCCGACGATGCCGAGCACGACGCCGACGAACATCGACCGCCGGGGCACTCCGGATTCCCGGAGCCGTCGCTCCGGTACGACGTACTTCACCACCTGACTGGCACCGATCAGGACGACCGCGGCGGCCAGCACGGTCCAGCCGGTCGGGCTCTGCTCCTCCAGCGCCCAGACCAGGATCGCCGCCAGGCTCAGCAGCGCGCCGGGCAGTATCGGGACGACGATGCCCGCGATGCCGACGAAGATCGCCACCCCGACGAGGATGGTCGCAACAGAGTTCACACCGCCACTCTGCCGCACAGCGGGCCCTTTAGTGTGGACACATGCCTCAGTTGCATGAACTCGTCACCGCACTCGCTGCTCCCTGGGTGGTTCTCTCGCCGCGCTCCGGTCAGCTCACCGGCACCGGCGCGGAGGGTGTCTACGCCCGGGACCGGCGGATCCTGTCCCGGCTCAGCGTCACGATCGACGGCGAGCCCCGGTCCCGGTCCACGCCGACGAACGCACGGCCGCGTGCCATGAGTACGTCGCTGTGGTCGAGGGACTCGGCGACTCCAACCGGCACGACCCGACCGTGATGCTGTACCGCACCCGTGAGGTCGGCACCGACGGCCTGACCGAGCAGATCAGGCTGGTGAACCGGTCCCGCGCGACGGTCGAGTGCCGCCTGGACGTTGCGCTCGGCACCGATCTGGCCGGGACGGCGGCGGTCCGCAGCGGAGCGGCCGCGGGCCTGCCCGAGCTCAGCCCGGCGTACGACGGCGCGGCCCGGCTGCACTGGGACAACTCCGGCACCCGGGTGACCGCTCGCCTCGACCCCGGTGTGACCGCGAGACCGCGGCTCGAGCCGGGGGAGGAGTTCACCCTCACGGTGCAGGTCACCGCCGACTTCCCGAAGGGCACCACCGACTTCAGCATCGACCCACCGGCACCCCAGTCGCCGTACAAGTTCGGCGTCGACTGCGACGACAAGCGCGTGGAGCGCTGGGTGAACCGGTCGCTCGCGGACCTGCAGGCCCTGCAACTCGCGGCCGGCGACGATCGCTACCTCGGCGCCGGACCGCCTTGGTACCTGACCCTCTTCGGGCGCGACTCGCTGATCTCGTCCGGCATGTTGATCCCCGTCGATCCGGAGCTGGCCGCGGGAACACTCCGGGCGCTGGCCGCCTGGCAAGGCACCAAGGTCGACCCGGACTCGGCCGAGCAGCCGGGCAAGATCCCGCACGAGCTCCGCGCCGAAGTCGCCGATCACGGCGGCGGACTGGTCCTTCCCGCCGCGTACTACGGCACGCACGACGCCACCCAGCTCTGGGTGATGACCCTGCACAAGGCCTGGCGCTGGGGGATGCCCGCCGGCGAGGTCAGGGAGCTGCTGCCGAACCTCACCCGCGCGCTCACCTGGATGAAGGAGTACGCCGATCCGGACGACGACGGCTTCCTCGAGTACGTCGACGAGTCGGGCCACGGCCTGGCCAACCAGGGCTGGAAAGACTCGGCCGACGCGGTGCAGTGGCCGGACGGCACGATCGCCACCGCACCGATCGCGTTGTGCGAGGTCCAGGGCTACGCGTACGCCGCAGCGGTCAAGGGAGCCGAGCTGCTGGAGGCGCACGGCGAGTCCGGCGACGAGTGGCGCGAGTGGGCGGCCGCGCTGCAGGAGCGGTTCCGCAGCGCCTTCTGGGTCGACGGCTATCCGGCCATCGCGCTCGACGGCGAGAAGAACCCGGTCGCGGGCCGGGCCTCCAACATGGGTCACCTGCTCGGCACCGGGCTACTGGACGCGGAAGAAGAGCAGACCGTCGCCGACGTCCTGGCCGGCGGCGATCTCGACAGCGGCTTCGGGCTCCGAACGTTGTCCACGGCAATGACCCGGTTCAACCCGCTCGGCTACCACACCGGCAGCGTCTGGCCGCACGACACCGCGATGGCGATCGAGGGCTTGTACGCGACCGGCGACTCCGCCCGCGCATCGTCGTACGTCGACGGCCTCATCCGCGCCGCGGAAGCCTTCGACTACCGACTCCCGGAGCTGTACGGCGGCCGCGGACAGCTGGAGGAGTCGACACCGACGCCGTACCCGCTGTCGTGCCGCCCGCAGGCCTGGGCAGCCGCCTCGGCGATCGCCGTGGTCGTCGCGGCCCTGGGCATCGAACCCGACGTCCCAGGCGGCACCCTCGTCCTCAACCCGGCCGACTCGATGCCCTGGCAGTCCCTGACCGTCTCCGGCCTCCGCCTGGGCCCAGACCGCCTGTCCCTCCACTGGCAGTCCGGCGCCGACGCCGGCGTCCCCGGCGAACTGACAGTGCTGGAGGCCCCGAAGAACCTCCAGCACTGATCCGCCGACCAGCGCTGGATGTTCGTCAAACAGTGAGTACGGCGGCTGTTGCGAGGACGAGGTAGACGGCGGCGACGAAGCGGTTGCGCCAGTGGCTGGTGGCGCGGACCGAGCGGACGCGGCGGCCGAGAGCGTCAGCGGCGACGGCGTAGCAGAGGTCGAGGGTGAGGCCGATGATCAGGGCGCCGACGCCGAGCAGGAGCATCTCGGTGCGCAGCTGGTCGGGGCCGGCGTCGCGGCTGGTGAACTGGGGGAGGAAGGCCAGGAAGAACAGGGCCGCCTTCGGGTTGAGCAAGTTGACCACCACGCCGTCGCGGAAAACGCGGGCGAGCGGTGCGGGCGGGACGCCGCCTGCCGGCTCGGTCGTGGGCGCCTTGAGCATCTTCACGCCGAGGTAGGCCAGGTACAGCGCGCCGGCGAGAGTGATCGCGGTGAACAACGCAGGCGACGCCTTGACCAGCGTCGCCAGTCCCAGTGCGGCGACGACGATGTAGACGAGCGTGCCGGTCTCGATGGCCAGAGCGGACACCACACCGGCCCGGCGTCCCTGGGTCAGGCTGCGGAGCGAGATGTAGAGGTTGTTCGGCCCCGGCATTCCGACCAGCACCACCGTCGTACCGGCGAATCCCAAAAGCTGCGCGATCCCCATGAGCCTTCTCCCTCTCGAACTGGACTGCCTTCTGGTACTAGCCTGGCGGCGCGAGAAGCAGTCCACCCGAGCCAATAGGGGGAGAAGTGGACCGTTCTGGAGATGCCGCCGTCCTGGCGGACCTGATCGGCGGCCGGCTGACCGGTCGCGGCGGCGGCCTGTACCGCCGGCTGGCCGACGCGATCGCTTCCCTGATCGGCTCGGCCGAGCTCCCGGTCGGCGCCCGGCTGCCCGCCGAACGCCGCCTCGCCGAGGCGCTGGCGGTGAGTCGTTCGACCGTCGTCGCGGCGTACGACGAACTGCGCGCCCGCGGCCTGGTCGAGAGCCGCCGGGGGAGCGGTACGACGATCGCGCGCGCGGCGAGCCGTGGTCGTTCCCGGGCGGACAAACGGATGCCGGCGGGGTACGGCGAGTCGCTCTTCCATCGGATCGCGGTCGGTCCGGGCGAGGTCATCTCGCTCACGTACGCGGTCGATCCCGGCATGCCCGAGCTCGCCGATGAACTGATCGACCTGGCGACCAGTGACCTGCCCACGCTGCTGGACGACGTCGGGTACCACCCGCGTGGACTCCAGGTGCTGCGGGAGCGGATCGCCGACCACTTCGACGAGTCCGGTCTGCCGACGTCACCCGACGAGATCGTGGTCACGACGGGTGCACATCAGGCGATCGCGTTGGTGACGCAGATGTACCTGCGGACCGGTGCGGCCGTGGTGATCGAGCAGCCCAGTTGGCCCGGTTGCTTCGATCTGTTCGGGGCGGCCGGCGGGCGGGTGGTCGGCGTACCGCTGGATGACGCCGGGATCCGGCCGGATCTGCTGACGGCCGCATTCGCGGAGCATCAGCCGGCCATGTTGTTCGTGATGCCGACGTTCCACAACCCGACCGGGCGGCTGATGTCGGCGAACCGGCGACGGCAGGTCGCCGAACTGGCGGCCAAGCATGGCGTCGTGGTGGTCGAGGACAACGCGTATTCGGCGTGGGATCCGGCCGGGCCTTCGATCCCGCCGCCGCTGGCGGCGTACGCGCCGGACGGAAGCGAGGTGCTGTCGATCGGGTCGGTGTCGAAGGCGGTGTGGGGCGGGCTGCGGATCGGGTGGATCCGGGCGTCGCGACCGCTGGCCGAGCGGCTGGCCCGGCACAAGGCGCTGGCCGATCTGGGCAGTCCGGTGATCGATCAGGCACTGACCGCCCGGCTGCTGCCTCGGTTGACGGAACTGACGTCGGCGCGGGCTCGGGTCGCGACCGGACGGCGGAGGTTGATGGGTCAGTTGCTGACCGAACGACTGCCCGAATGGGAATGGTCGGAGCCCGAGGGCGGGTCGGCGTTGTGGATCAGGTTGCCGGAGACTGATGCCCGGGTGTTCGCCCAGGTGGCGCTGCGGCACGGCGTGGAGGTGGTGGCCGGTCGGGCGATGGATCCGACCGGGGAGTACGACGACCACCTGCGGGTGCCGTTCGCGTATCCGGAGCCGGTGCTCACCGACGCGGTCGACCGCTTGGCCCGGGCCTGGCAGGAACTCCGCCGCCACGGCCCTCCACCCGACGTACCCATGGTCTGAACGTGAAGGATGCCGGCCGCCCTTGGGGTGACCGGCATCACAAGCCTCTATGACTTTGGCGCCGTCGTTGGCGCGTTTGTGAAGCTAGGGCTTACCGCTCGTCCTCCGCCGCAGCGACGGTCGGCTCGGCGTCGAGCCGACCCGTCTCGTCGTGGATCGTGATCGCGATGTTGCGCAGCTTCTCCGCGTGTTCCCGGCTGTGGTGGGCGCAGAAGAGCAACTCCCCACCGCTGGTCAGGGTGACACGGACGTAGGCCTGCGCGCCGCAGCGGTCACAACGGTCCGCAGCCGACAGGGTCGAACTCGGGGCGAGTGCTGTAGTCACTTGAGGCCTCATCTCATCTAGTTCCGTACTCACCAGATAGCAACATCCTGACATGCGGTTCGCTTCCCGGTAGGGGCAGCGTGTCCGTATGTGAGACGAACCACCTGTTCCCGTATGACGCATCCTGACGAGGAATCGTTTCGAATGCAGGCGAATTGTTGTTTCCGGCGAGTGTCGGGCGTGTCTTCTTTCACTGTGCGCCATGGGATCGTCACAGTGCGCTGATGATCGGAGTGTCGTACACCACTCTGGATCGAGTCCGGATCGATACCTGCGGAAACACCTTTCTCGTCTGCTCGCACCTGCCGCCGGTTAACCCCGGCGACGATGCCTCCACACCGGAACGACCGGTACAGGTCAGATGTCCACACCGCCCCGCCTGCCAGGTTTTGGGGGTACGGCGGCATAGGGTGGGAACATGCGTTCGGACCCGGCCGGTCCGCGACGCGGTGCAGTCAGCGTGTGAACCAGTGAAGGAGCCCAGTGGCCGCCCCGACGCCTCGCAGTACCGAGCTCGACCCGACGTACAACGCCCGCCACCTGCTCGTCCTCGAGGGTCTCGAGGCGGTCCGGAAGCGGCCGGGGATGTACATCGGGTCCACCGACAGCCGCGGCCTGATGCACTGCCTGTGGGAGATCATCGACAACGCGGTCGACGAGGCCCTGGCCGGGCACGGCGACCGGATCGACGTCGTCCTGTACAAGGACGGCTCGGTCGAGGTGAAGGACCGCGCCCGCGGCATCCCGGTGGACATCGAGCCGAAGACGAAGCTGAGCGGTGTCGAGGTCGTGTTCACCAAGCTGCACGCCGGTGGCAAGTTCGGCGGCGGTTCGTACAACGCCTCCGGCGGTCTGCACGGTGTCGGCGCCTCGGTGGTGAACGCGCTGTCCGCGCGACTCGACGTCGAGGTCGACCGCGGCGGTGTGGTCTGGACCACCTCGTTCCGGCGCGGTGTGGCCGGCGAGTTCGACGTCGAGGGTGCGAGCGCGAGCTTCACCCCGGCCAAGGGCCTGCGCAAGGCCGGCCGGGCAAAGAAGGGCGTCACCGGCACCCGGATCCGGTACTGGGCGGACCGGCAGATCTTCACCCGCGACGCGACCTTCAACTACGACGAGCTGGTCACCCGGGCGCGGCAGACGTCGTTCCTGGTGCCCGGGCTCGAGCTGGTGATCCGGGACGAGCGCGGCGACGAGGTGACCGAGGAGTCGTTCAAGCACGACGGCGGGATCAGCGAGTTCTGCGAGTTCCTGGCCACCGACCAGAAGGTCACCGAGGTGATCCGGCTCAACGGCACCGGCAACTTCACCGAGACCGTGCCGATGCTGGACGACGCCGGCCACATGACCCCGACCGACGTCGAGCGCGAGCTCGAGGTCGACATCGCGGTCCGCTGGGGCGACGGGTACGAGACCGAGCTCCGGTCGTTCGTGAACATCGTGGCCACGCCGAAGGGCGGCACCCACGTGGCCGGCTTCGAGCGGGCGTTGTCGAAGAGCTTCGCCAGCGCACTCGACGGCACCCGGCTGCTGAAGAACGGCGAGGAGATCATCAAGGACGACGTCCTGGAGGGTCTGACCTCGGTGGTGACGGTCCGGCTGGCCGAGCCGCAGTTCGACGGCCAGACCAAGGAGGTCCTCGGGACGCCGGCCGCCTCGCGCATCGTCGCGAAGGTCGTGCAGAACGAGCTGGAAGCGTTCCTCACCTCGACCAAGCGCGAACACAAGGCCCAGGCACGCGCCGTGCTGGAGAAGGTGGTTGCGGCGTCCCGGACCCGGGTGGCCGCCCGTCAGCACCGCGAGCTGCAGCGGCGGAAGACGGCGCTGGAGTCGTCGGCGCTGCCGGCCAAGCTGGCGGACTGCCGCAGCAACGACGTCGACCGCTCCGAGCTCTTCATCGTCGAGGGCGATTCGGCCCTCGGTACGGCGAAGCTGGCCCGGAGCTCGGAGTTCCAGGCGTTGCTGCCGATCCGGGGCAAGATCCTGAACGTGCAGAAGGCGTCGGTCGGCGACATGCTGAAGAACGTCGAGTGCGCCTCGATCATCCAGGTGGTCGGTGCCGGGTCGGGCCGCAGCTTCGACCTCGAGCAGGTCCGCTACGGCAAGATCATCTTCATGGCCGACGCCGACTCCGACGGCGCGCACATCCGTTGCCTGCTGGCCACGCTGTTCTTCCGCTACATGCGGCCGCTGGTCGATGCGGGCCGGGTCTACACCGCCGTACCGCCGCTGCACCGGTTCGAGCTGACGAACCCGAAGAAGGGGCAGGACAAGTACCTGTACACCTACAGCGACGCCGAGTACCAGCGGAAGACGGCCGAGCTGATGAAGAAGGGCGTGCGCTGGAAGGAACCGCCGCAGCGCTACAAGGGTCTCGGTGAGATGGACGCCGACCAGTTGGCCGAAACCACCATGGATCCGCGCCACCGCACCCTGCGCCGCATCACCGTCGACGACGGCGAGGCCGCCGCCCAGGTCTTCGACCTGCTGATGGGCAACGACGTGGCGCCCCGCAAGGAGTTCCTGGTCCAGGGCGCCTACGAACTGGACGAGAACCGCATCGACGTCTGAGTTCTGACACCGCGGGCGGGCCGGCGGCTAGGCCAGGCCCAACGCGGCCGTCGTGACCTCGCAGAACAGGGCCAGGTCGCTCTCAGCGTTGGGGTGAGGTCCCCTGGTGATGGCGATCTCGCGGCTGACGAATTCCTCGCCGTCAAAGACTTCGTGCAGGACGAGGTAGCCCGCTCCCAGCACGACGACACCGTCGGCGGTGCGCAGGAGCCCGGCCAGCCCGCGGACGGTGGTCTCGACCGTGTGCACACCCTGCGGGTCGCCGGAGATGATGGTGTCGGAAACCGGTCCGGCGGCGCGCCGTAGGACTGTGGCCTGGTTGTCCGGGTTGGTGTAGACGACGGTGACCTGGCTGACGGTGCGGGAGTCGACCGGCTGGTTGGGTGCCAAGAACTCTGTTCCCATGACGGAGATCGTGGTTTCCACCGCCTGACCGGTGCCGCAGAAATTACTGTCGGTGAACGATTCCGTGAAGGCGAAGTGAACGACGCCCGGATTGGCGGCGAGCGCCGACGGCATTGCGCCCAGCCCGAGCGCAGCGACAATTCCAACGACCAGTGCGAACCTACGCATTGGTCCCCTCCATTCGTGGTGCTGTCCCGGCGGCGGGACGCGTTCGGTCACACTCCGAATGCGTGGCAGCACGGGCCCTCCCGAGCAGAGCGCGACCAGGCGACTCTGCCGCGTTGATGCCAGTGGCATCTTCCCCCGATGAACGATCGCCGCAGCGGACATGCGCCGGCGGCCCTGAATTCAGCAAACGCCCAGACGCCCATCCTGTAAAGGGATCGGCGATGATGCTTCCATGCACCCGCGGCTCGCCTGCTTCGACCTGGACAACACGCTGATCGATCGGGACGGGGCCTTCTCGGCCTGGGCAGGTTGGTGGGTCGAGCGTGCAGGGCTTGGCACGGACGCGGTCGACTGGTTGGTTGCTCATGACAAAGGTGGGTTCACGCCGCGGCCGCAGTTGTTCGCGGGGGTTCGCGAAGCCTTTGGTGTGGTGACGCCGGTCGAGCAGTTGGTGGCCGACTACGACCGGGAGCATCCGGGGTTCACCTGGGTGGAGCAATCGGTGCTGGACGGGCTGGCTTCGTTGCGTACGGCGGGATGGCGAGTGGCCGTGGTGACGAACGGGAACGTCGTCCAGCAGAGCCGGAAGCTCGAGCACACGGGGATCGCCGAAGCGGTCGACTACTGCTGCATCTCGGAGGCGGCCGGCGTGCGGAAGCCCGATGCCCGGATCTTTGCCATTGCGGCCGAGGGAGCCGGGGCGACGTTGGACGACGGATGGATGGTCGGCGACCATCCGTCGTACGACATCGCCGGTGGGGTCAACGCCAATCTCAGCACCATCCGGATCGGCGACCATCACGACGTGCCGACGCCGATTGCGGACCACCACCTCGGGTCGGTCGTGGACGCGTTCCCGGTCATCCTCGCCGACTGACGGCCACTTGCGGGCACAGTGACCACAGCAGCATGACCTGCACCGCACGCAGAAGGCGGTTCGCCCCACGCCGCCTTCTCCAAGGAGCACAGTTGAGCATCACGTCTCGTCGCCGGTCGGTTGCCGCGGCGCCCATCACCTCGCGGCGCCGGTTCCTGACCAGAGCCCTGCACACTACTCTCGTCGCCGGAGCCGGCGGCGCCGCCCTGACTGCCTGCGCTGAGTCCGGTACAGGGTCCGGTACGGCGTCCACCCCGGCCGCCCAGTCGATCGGGACGAATCCACCGAGTCCGCCGGCTGTTGTGGACGGCAACCAAGCGCTGCAGCGGCTGCTGGACGGCAACGCGCGCTTCGTCGCCGACCGCGAGGAGAAGCTCGACGAGGGAGTCGCCCGGCGGGTTGCCGTGAGCAAGGGTCAGGAGCCGTTCGCCACCGTGATCGGCTGCGTGGACTCCCGGGTGCCGATCGAGCTGATCTTCGACCAGGGGCTCGGCGACCTCGTCGTCGTACGGAGTGCCGGTGAGGCGCTTGACCACTCGGTCGTCGGCAGCCTCGAGTTCGGCGTCGCCGAACTGCACACGCCACTGCTGATGGTCCTCGGCCACCAGCGCTGCGGCGCCCTCACCGCCACCATCAAGGCCCTCGACTCCGGCCACCGCACCGCCGAAGCGGGGGAGATGGGCTACCTCGTCGACACCCTCGCGCCCGCCGTCCGTCAGGTCGCGGGGAAGCCGGGCGACCGCCTCACCAACGCCGTCCACGCCAACGTCGACCTGACGCTCGCCAAGCTCCGCCAGTCCTCGGTCATCAGCCCGCTGGAGAAGGCGGGAAGGCTCAAACTCGTCGGCGCCTACTACGAACTCGACACCGGCAAGGTCATCGTGAGGTAGATCCACAGAGTTGGGTGCGGAGGGTCTGGCCGGCCCACTCCACCCAGCGGTCATGGGACCAGCCGCGATCGCGGACGAACAGCAGGTAGAGCTCGGGGCTGAGGATGCCGTAGAGCAGGTCGGCCGCCTCCTCAGTGGTGAGTCCTGTCCGTGCGCCCGGCTTGGTGACGAACGCTTCGGCGGCCGTGCGCTGGACGACGTACCGCAGGTCCTCGTCCTGCGGCCACAGTGCGGCGACCTCCGGATCGTTGGCGACGGCGGCCTCCAGCACGCGCATGATCGGTGAGACCCGGGCCAGGACCGCACTCGACCCGGGGACGTACGCGGTCAGCATCTCGACCGCGGTCGGCTCGGCCACGGCATCGGTGAACCAGGGGCGGTCGAGCGTGGCGACCGGCTCGGCGTCGCCGGCGATGGTGGTGTCGACGAGTTCCTTGAGCAGGGCGCGCTTGTTGCCGAAGACGAAGTAGATCGTCTGGACGGCGACGCCGGCCCGGTCGGCGATCTCCTGCAGGTTGGTGGCGCCGTACCCGTCCTCGACGAACAGGTCGGTCGCCGCCTGAACGATCCGTCGCCGGGTCTCCAGCGCCTTCTCCGCGCGCTTGCTAAGTCGCTTGACAGCGGTCATGACTAGAGTCTATCTCTAGATTCGTTCGCTATAAGTCAACTCTAGTGAGAGGATCTAGTCATGACACTCATCGCAGTGACCCGTTTCGAGGCCGTCGACACCGTGACGCCCGACGAAGTACGCAGCCTGCACACCGCCCTGGTCGGGGCCGTCCGGACGGCCCGGTCCGGCCTGACCGAGGCACGCCTCGGTCAGCTCGAGGACGGCAAGTGGGTCGGCGTGTGGCGCTGGGACTCGGAGGACAGCCTGAAGGCGGTCCGCGAGCTGGTGCCGACGATTCCGCAGGTCAAGCAGGCCTTCGAGGTCGTCCGGGAAGGCTCCGCCGTCGTCGAGGAGATCAAGGTCGTCGACGAACTCTGACCAGGCGGCACGGACGGGTCAGCGCGTCCGGGGCAGTTCGGTGACGCGGAGATTCGTACAGCCGTAGGGGATGAAAGTCAGGTCTTCGGAGGCGCCGGCCGTGGTGACCGGGCTGGGCGGGGGTGCGGCGGCGGCGCCGTGCTCGAGGGTCCAGTCCGGCACCAGCCTGCCTTTCACCTGGAGCCGGAGAGGCGTCGTCGTGAAGGGGTGCTCGGTGACGGCCCGACGGTCGAGCCGGATCTCGTCCGGGTCGATCGCGTAGTTCCACGGCGCGGTCGGGTGGACCTCGTAGGTGGCGTGCGGCTCCTCGCCGCCGATCTTCTTCCACTGCTCCGGGACAGCGAGGGAGAACACCAACGGTCCGCGTTCGAGGGCGATCGCGCCGGCCGGGCGGGGGACTGCCTCGACCGCGGCCGGCAGGTGCAGTCGTACGACGTGCGGCCCGCCGGACCAGTCACGTCGTACCTGGTGAAGGGTGCCGGCGGCAACAGCCTCGCCGTCGACGGTGGCCCCGGCGGACCAGGCCGGGATGCGGAGGTTCAGGGGTACGACGCCGGAGCCGCTGACCGTGATCGTGACGTCGTCCTCGAAGGGATAGGCCGTGGCCACGTCGACGGACAGGCCGTCGTACTCGAAGGAACACGGCGCGTAGGAGAGGGCGGTGAGGGCACCGTCGCCGGCATGCATCCAGAGGTGGGTGGCGAAGCGCGGCCAGCCCTGGTGGCGGTTGGCGGTGCAGCAGCCGAAATGGGGCTCGAGGCCGAAGACGTTCGCGTCGGGGCCGTTGTTCGTGTAGACGCGGTCCTCAGTGACGTGGCAGATCACCTGGTTGGCCTGCTGCACATACTGGTGGGTCCACTCGTCGGGCGACGTACTCGCGGGCAAGGCGTTGAAGGCGAGGCGCTCCAGTCGGTCGGCGAGTGGCTCGACCGCGCCCCAGGACTCGAGGGCGACTTCGAGCGAGGCGAGATGCTCGACGACGGTGCAGGTCTCGGTGCCCTGACTCGGGTGGAGGCCGGCAAGGTGTTCGTCGCAGGTGAACAAGCCACTCGGCTGGCCGTGGTGCTCGTCCAACGCAGCGATCAGCTGCAGAAGGACGGCCTTCTGGTCGCTCGGGTCGTGACGCCACCAGACCGGCATCGCCTTGAGACCCATCGCCACGTTGACGCCGTGGGACGACAGGTAGACGTCGTTCATCCAGTTGCCGTCGTGCTGGTCCTTCATCGCCAGCAACGTGGCCTCGTCCACCTTGCCGCGGAACGGCAGGTCGGCGGCGTACCCGAACCAGTCGAAGCCCTGCGCCTCGCACTTCGCCGCCAGCGGCAGCAGCCACTCCTCGCCGGTGTGGTCGTGCAGCTGGTTGATCACCCAGACGATGTCGGTCCACCGCGACCGCGCCCACTCCTGGAGCGGCCATTCGTCCAGCAGTACGTCGAGCAGCCGGAGGAATCGCATCGCGGCCGGGACCACGCGCTCGTCTCCGGTCGCGTCCAAGTGCTGCAGGAGCGCCTTCAGCACGATGATCCGCGGCCAGACGTCATGATCGGCGTACGTCGCCGCACCCGAACGCGGGCCGAACCAGCCGTCCGGGTGCTGGTGCTCGAGGATGTGATCGACCCACCGACGCACCTTCGCCTTCAGCCGCTCGTCGTCGAGCAGGTAGGCGACCCCGGTGATGCCGTCGAGCCAGTACGGTCCCCGTTCCCAGCCCTCGGCGTCGCCGCCGATCCACCCGCTCCGCGCGATGTCGGGCCAGAACTCGTCCAGGTGCCCGGCCATGCCGTCGGCCTGCAGGCGGAGACGCTCCAGCAACCATCCGCGCGGGCGCAGCGTTGCCAGCGGCAACGGACGGAGGGCGGGCGGGGTGAGCTGGGGGAGGGCGGTGCCCGGCACGGTCGGCAGCTCCTGAGGTGTCAGTCGATCTGGGAGAGGCGGCCGTTGTCGACGTCGTACATGAAGCCGCCGACCAGGATGTCGTCGCCGATCAGCGGATGGTCGCGGACGGCGGTGACGTCGTGCCGGAGAGCTTCGAGCTGGTCGGGGATGACGTGGATCGGCAGGTAGCCGGCCGGTTTGCCGGCCGCGGTCTCGACCTTGGTGCGCAGGTCGTCCTCCGACATCGCGGCCATGGCGCAGCGGGTGTGCGGAATGATCATGATCCGGCGGACGCCGAGCAGTTGGACACCGAGCACGAGACCGGTCATCGTCACCTCGGTGACCCGGCCGCCCGCGCTGCGGAGGACCTTCGCGTCACCCGGCTTGAGGCCGAGCATCTCCAGCGGCGGGATGCGTGAGTCCATACAGGTGACGACGCCGACGCCGGCGTGCGCGATCCCGTCGAACCCGCCGTAGGCGAAGTCCTTCGCGTAGTCGGCATTGGCGGCCAGCAGGTCCTCGAACCCGCTGCTCATGCGACCTCACCTGGTACTGGTGTTCCGGCATGCAGGATCGACATGGCGAACGGCTCCTTTCCGCAGGACTCCGGACGTGGTGGATCAGCAGGTGCACTGGTGACCGGAACGATCCAGGACCGGCCGTCGCGATGGGCGACGACGACGGTTCCCAGGTCTTCGCCCACGACACTGAGGGCGTCCAGTGCCAGCTCACCGATGAGCCGGCGTACGGCGATTTCCGCGGCCTGACCGTGTTTGGTCCAGGTCGATCGGCCGCGCAGACCGGTCAGGACGGTTTCACCACGACCGCCGGCCTCGAGCACGGCGACCGCGGTCTCGGCGGTCAGATGACCGTGCATCGTCCCGGCGGGCAGCAGCGTCGCGGTCGGCGCGAACCGGTGCCCGCCGAGGTGGTTCGCCTCCCAGACCCGGCCGGGTCGCGACCGCGGCCAGCGCCGTGGACCAGCGGGCGGCCGAGCAGCGCGCAGCATTCGTCCCGCTTTCCGTTGGTGCACACCAGCATCACGGGCTCGTCGACCAAGGTCAGCACCGGCAGCGAGTCGATCACGGCATCCCGATCGCCTCGGCCGACGGCTTCGAGGTCGATGGCGTCCAGTTCGAGCGGGTCGGCGACACAGCCGCCGAGCAGCCAGGTGCGACCGGGTGTGGTCGAGGCGACGTACACCTGATGTGACCGTTCGGTCGGGTCGGGGTGCCGGCCGGGCGAGCGGATCAGCCCGAACCGGACGTCCTCCTTCTTGCACGCCGCGTCGATCGCGCCGCCGAACTCCCGGTCGAGATGACTCTGCGTCGGCGCCTTGGCACCCCAGGGACCGGGTTGCTCGACGAGGAGCCAGCCTGCTGCCACGACCGCCGTACCGGCGAGCGGCTCGCGCAGCTCTCGGCAGAAGGTCGAGCACAGGCCTGGCCGGCCGGTCGCGTCGAGTCGTGCGGTCACGTGATCACGGTACGGCAGCCGGGACGGGTGTCCGGCACGATGACCATCATCTGTGCACAACGCCACGTCGGCCGAGCAGCAGCACGGCCAGTATCGCGGCCAGGAAGGCGCAGGCGGCGGCTCCGGCGAAGATCGTGTGAACTTGTGAAACGGCCGCGTCGCGCAGTGCGTCGACGAACGGACGGCACGACCCCGGCGCGGACGGGCACAGCTCGTTCGGGGACGGGATGTCGTCGACGATCGCGAAGTACCGCCGCAGCCCGATCGCGGTGAGCGC
Organism: uncultured Actinomycetota bacterium; assembly: GCA_963748245.1. Lineage (GTDB taxonomy): Bacteria > Actinomycetota > Actinomycetes > Propionibacteriales > Kribbellaceae > Kribbella. The sequence goes on from CAVVIA010000003.1 coordinate 434,244, forward strand.
GGACACGCCGACGAGCATGCCGACCATCCGGGCGACCACGACGAGCGCACTGACCAGGCCGTGGCTGTCCGGGGGAGTGGCCCCGAGCATGGCCGTGTTGACCGGCGACAACGCCAGCCCGAATCCGAAGCCGCACAGCAGCAGTACGACGGTCGCCGGCCAGTGATCGAGCGCGTCCCGACCCCAGAACGCCATCACCGCGAACATCGCCCCGGCCAACGCGAGCCCGGCCCCGGTGATCAGCCCGAGCCCGTAGCGCCGGGTCAGCCAGCCGCCGACCACCGCGCCGACCGGCAACGCGATCAGGAACCGCAGCAACACCAACGCAGCCGCCAGCTGCCCGCCGCCCTGGGTCGTCCGGGCGAACACCGGGACGTCGACCAACGCCGCGATCAACGCACAGCCGACCAGGAAGCTCACCACCAACGAACCCCACGCCGGCGCGGCCTTGAGCAATCCGTGCGGCACGATCGCCCGCGCCGTACGACGCTGCCAGACCGCGAAGGCCACGGCGAACACAGCAGCACCGACCAGCAACCACGGCCCGGCCGGCGCCATCAGCTCACGCTCAGGGTCGGCCGTAGCGAAGGCCAGCACGACACCAGCCAGAGCTAGCGCGAGCAGCAACGCGCCCACGAGGTCGACCTGGGCGAGCGTCTCCCGAAGCCGGGTCTTGCGGAGCATCAGCGCGATCCAGAGCAGCAGCAGGACGGCGGTGACGACGCCGATCGGCGTGAGCAGTCGGGAGTCGCCGGAGAACGGCACGAAGGGAATGCCGAGCGTGACACCGGTCGCCAGCCGTTCGGGTGCGGTGAGCGTGAGGCCGAGCGCCAGACAAGCGACAAAGCCGACGGCTGCCGACAGGGGTGGTGGACGGAGACCGCGCAGCAGCAGTGCGAGCACGAGCGCGACGACGAGGTTCAGCCAGAAGATGTACCGCCAGTCCGCCACAGCGAGCACGAGAGCGCCCAGCAGAGGACCGAGCACCGACCCGAGCTCCTGCACTGCGCCGACCACGCCGAGCGGCAGTCCGCGCCGCTCAGCCGGCCACAGATCCGCGACCAACGCCAACGTGACAGGCACGAGCCCACCACCGCCGACACCCTGCAGGAACCGCCCGATCACCACGAGAGACAGGTCGTAGGCCCCGGCGGTGATCAGCGATCCCACCGCGAACAACATCAGCGCGCCGATCAGGACCGGCGTACGCCCGACCACATCGGCGATCCGCCCGATCAACGGCAGTACGGCGATGTACCCGAGCAGGAACCCGGAGATGATCGGCGCCGCCCGCTGCAACTCGTCCGCCGACAGGCCGACCCCGGACATCATGTCCGGCAGGGCCAGTACGACGACGTACGTATCGGCAGCAGCGAACGCCACCGCGATCGAGGCGAGCGTGAGCCGAACCCTGGGGTTGGCCGCGGGCGGGTCCTCGGTCACGGCTTGGTGATCTCGACCTGTTCGCCGTACCGGTCCAGGATGACGTCGTAGCTGCTGGTGGCGCCGTCGTAGAACGGGCCGGTGATCGTTGCCGACACCAACTGCTTGGAGTCCTTGTCGATCTTGAAGGTGCTCGGGAAGTCCTGGTCGCCCGGCGCGTTCGGGAAGATGCCCTGCAGCGACTTGCCCTGGATCGTGCCGGTGACCTCGGTCAGCACCTTGGCGCCGTCCCGGGTCTCGCCCTTGATCTGCGGGTCCTTCACGGTCGGCATGACCGAGGTCAGGCCCTTTTCCGGGTCCAGCAGGACGGCCGGGTCCGGCGCGCCGAGGGCGGCCAGTTGTGCCGGCGGCAGCTCGATGAAGGCCGTCGTGAACGGCAGCTTGGCGTACACCTTGCTGCCGACCGCGACCACCTCGGCGTCGATCGGCGAGCCGGCGGTGCGCACGGTCAGCTTGCCCTTGAACGCCGGTGCGTGCGTCGCAACCCCGTCACCCTTGGACAGGGCCTGCGCGCTCTCCGGGATGTCCCGGCCGGTCAGCACGATGTGCACGCTGGCGGCCTCGTCGATGGTCTTCTTCGCATCCGTCAGCAGTGCGACCGGGTCGTCGCCCGACTGACCGTTGCCACCGTCGGTGTCCTTCTTGTCGTCGCTGCAGCCCGCCAGCGCCAGCACCAGCACCGCGCCGAGCGCGAGCAGTCTTCTCATGGGGTCAGCCTGCCATGTAGCTGACACTGTCCGGAGCGCAGGCGGCGATCGGCTGAGCCACCGGCACGCCGGAACCGTCGCGCCGCGGGTCGATCGGCGGCAGCTCCACCGGCGCACCGCTGCTCGCGCTCGCCCGGACCGGGGCCGCACCGATGAATCCGAGCAGCAGCCCGTCCTCGCCCTTGAGCAGCCGCTGGCAGCGCACACCGCCGGTGCCGCGACCCTTGCCCGGGTACTCGCTGAACGGCGTCACCTTCACCGCACCGACCTCGGTCCCCGGCAGCGCCGACGACGAGCCCGCGATGGTGACGACATGCGCCTCCCGGCCGCCGTCGACGGCACCGAAGTACACGACCTTCGCGTCCTTGCCCAGCCGGACACCGGCCATACCGCCCGCGGTCCGGCCCTGCGGACGCACCACGGACGCCGGGAAGTGCAGCAGTTGCGCGTCGGAGGTGATGAAGCACAGCTCCTCGTCGCCCGTGGTCAGCTCGACCGCGCCGATGACCGCGTCGCCGTCGTTCAGCCGGACGATCTCCCACGCGTCGCGGTTGCTCAGGTGGTCGGGCAGGACCCGCTTCACCACGCCGCCCGCCGTACCCAGCGCCACACCGATCGAGTCGGGATCCATGGTGGTCAGCGCGATCGCCTTCTCACCGGGCTCCAGCGACACGAACTCCGCCACCGGCGCACCACCCTGCAGGTTCGGCGCGTTCGCCGTCGTCGGTACGGCGGGAAGGTCGAGCGACTCGAGCCGGATCAGCCGGCCGGCGCTGGTGATCAGGCCGTACTGACCGCGGGCGGTGCTCTTCACCGCGGACACGATCGCGTCGTGCTTGGCCCGGGTGTCGCCGGTCCCGAACGGCTCGACGCCGTTCGTCCGGGCGAGCAGCCCGGTCGAGCTCATCAGCACCCAGCACGGGTCGTCGGAGACCTCGAGCGGCACGGCCGCGGTCTTGGTCGCGCCGGACGACTCCAGCAGCACGGTCCGGCGCGGCGTGCCGTAGGTCTTGGCGACCTCGGCCAGCTCGTCCGACACCGTCTTGCGGAGCAGGTTCTCGTCCTCGAGGATCGCGGTCAGCCGCTCGATCTCGCGCTCCAGCTCGCCCTTCTCGGTCTCCAGTTCGAGCTTGGAGTACTTGGTCAGCCGGCGCAGCGGCATGTCCAGGATGTAGTTGGCCTGCACCTCGGACAGGTCGTAGATCTCGATCAGCCGGCCGCGGGCCTCGGCCGCGTCGTCGCTGCTGCGGATGATCTGGATGACCTCGTCGATGTCCAGGATCGCGATCAGCAGGCCGTCGACGATGTGCAGGCGGTCCTGGGCCTTCTTCCGGCGGAACTCGCTGCGCCGCCGGACCACGTCGTACCGGTGGCCGAGGTAGACCTCGAGGAGTTCCTTCAGGCCGAGGGTGCGCGGCTGGCCGTCGACCAGGCAGACCGCGTTGACGTGGAAGGCGTCCTCGAGCGGGGTCAGCTTGTACAGCTGCTCCAGCAGGGCCTCGGGGACGAAGCCGTTCTTGACCTCGATCACCAGCTGGGTGCCGTGGGCCCGGTCGGTCAGGTCCTTGACGTCGGCGATGCCCTGCAGCTTCTTCGACTGGACCAGGGTCTTGATCTTCTCGATCACCTTCTCCGGGCCGACCGAGTACGGCAGTTCGGTGACCACGATGCCCTTGCGCCGCGGGGTGACGTTCTCGATCCGGGCGGTGGCACGCATCTTGAAGCTGCCCTTGCCGGTGGCGTAGGCGTCCTTGATGCCGTCCAGGCCGACGATCTTGCCGCCGGTCGGCAGGTCCGGGCCGGGGACGAACCGCATCAGGTCGTCCAGGTCCGCGGTCGGGGTCTTGATCAGGTGCCGCAGCGCCTGGATCACCTCGACCAGGTTGTGCGGGGCCATGTTGGTGGCCATCCCGACCGCGATCCCGGCCGCGCCGTTGACGAGCAGGTTCGGGAAGGCGGCCGGCAGCACCGACGGCTCTTCCTCCCGGCCGTCGTAGTTCGGCCGGAACTCGACGACGTTCTCGTCCAGTCCCTGCGTCATCGCCACCGCGGGCGGCGCCATCCGGCATTCCGTGTAACGCATCGCCGCCGGACCATCGTCCAGAGATCCAAAGTTTCCGTGGCCGTCGATCAGCGGGACCCGCATCGACCACGGCTGCGCGGTCCGGACCAGGGCGTCGTAGATCGCGCCGTCACCGTGCGGGTGGTACTTACCCATCACTTCACCGACGACGCGGGCCGACTTCACGTGACCGCGGTCGGGGCGGATGTTGTTCTCCGCCATCGAGAACAGGATCCGCCGCTGGACCGGTTTCAGTCCGTCCCGCGCGTCCGGCAGCGCCCGGGAGTAGATCACCGAGTAGGCGTACTCCAGGTAGCTGGTGCGCATCTCGTCGGAGACGTCGACGTCGAGGATGTGCTCCTCGAAGTCCTCGGGCTCGGCGGTGGTGCTGGTACGGCGTGCCATGCGGGTGTGACAGCTCCTCGATCGAACCGGTACGGCGCCGCGACGGTCCGGCGCCGTGCCCATTGTCCCTGGTGAACGGCGGTTTGCCCGGCCACGACCCGCCATCCGTGCCGGACAGTCGCCGCAGCTGGTCTAGTCCATACCTAATCCACCGCTGCTGACGGCTGCGACCGGCGCAGGATGTACGTCGTCGGGGCCAGAGCGGACCCTACCGCCAGGGTCAGACAGACTCCGCCGATACCCAGCAGCACACCCCACGGCACGGTCACCGGTACGTCGGCCAGGCCTTCCGTCATGGCGTGCCGGATCAGGATCCCGACCGTGACCGTGATCGCCGTACCGAGGCTGAGCGCGACCGCGCCGACCAGGGACGACTCCCACAGCACCATCCGGCGGATCTGGGCCGGTGTTGCTCCGAGCAGTCGCGCGGTGATGAACTCGTGCCGCCGCTGCAGGCTGCCCATCAGCAGCGTGTTCGCGATCGCGATGGCGCTGTAGAGCGCGGCCGGTCCGAGGAGCAGGATCAGCCCGAACCGGTTGCCCTCCCGGAGGCCGTCCGCCTGTTCCGCCTCCCACTCGGCAGCCGGTACGGCGTTCGGCAGTCCTGGCTCACCAAGGCAGCCGCGTCGACCCCGTCGGCAGGAAGGACGAACTGGTGGTCGGGCTTGGCGGTCGGAGCGTGCTTGCGGGCCAGGTCGTGCGGGACCAGGAACGACGGGTTCACCCCGAACGCGTCCTTGACGATCGCGACGACCTTCAGCCTGACCTCGGTCCGGTCCAGGAAGGTCACCGGGATCTCGTCCCCGACCCGGTAGCCCTCGAACCCCGACATCTCCTTGCTGATGGCAACAGTGTTGCCGGTGAGCCGGTTGATGTCCCCGGAGAGCGCGGTCAGGTCGCGGGTCCGGGTCGCGATCGCCGGGTCGATGCCCTCGGCGTCCTCGAGTTCGGCGTAGTCCTGGCCGATGCGGACGAACTGGACCGGCAGGCCGGCGTCCACGGCGGCGACTCCGGGAACGCTGGGGAGATCGGAGCCGGTCACGACGATGGGCGCCCGGAGCGTGTCGCGGATGCTCGCCTCGGCGCTGTCGGCGGCGAAGCTGAGGCTGAGCACCATCGACCCGGCGACCGCCGAGATGGCCAGGATCGGGGCCGCGAGTGACGCGCTGCGGCGGGGCGCGGTCACGACGTTGCTGCGTGCGAGCAGACCCGACACCTTGGTCCACCCGGTCAGCGGCACCGCCCACAACCGGGCGATCCACGGCACGATCATGGGAGCCAGCAGGGTCAGCGCGATCACCAGCAGCATCGGGGTGAACATCGCCAGCGGCATCGCCACTTCGCCGGTCGACGGCCGGATCAGGGTGAGCAGGGTGATCGATCCGGCCAGGAAGAGCAGCCCGAAAACGATCCGCACCGGCCCGATCCGCGGGGGCTCCAGCGATGCCTCCCGCAGCGCGTCGACCGGTCCGACCCGCCCGGCGCGGCGCGCTGCCGACCGTGCCCCCAGCATCGCCACCACCATCCCGGCGCCGACCGCGATCGCCAGCGGCACCCACGGCGAGGCCGGCTCGAGCTTCACCGGTGCGAGCTCGGTGTACGACGCCTTGCGCAGCAGCAGGGGAGTCGCCAACTGAGCGAGCACCGCGCCGGTCAGCGCGGCCGCGAGTGCGACGACGAACGCTTCACCGAGGACCATCCGCCGTATCTGCCGCGGCGTCGCTCCGATCAGGCGGAGCAGGCCGATCTCCCGGCGGCGCGAGGCGACCGCGAAGGCGAACGTGCTGGCGATGACGAAGATCGTGATGAACCCGCTGATCGCGCCGACCATGCTGAGCACGACCTGCAGTCCCGAGACATCCGCGTCGGACAGCGGGATCCGGACCTGCTGAGGGGCGGTGTCGGGGCTGCCCAGTGTCGTCACGGTCATGCTTTCGGCCAACGGGCCGCTGTACGCGACCGTGGCGGCGGTCGCGGTGGCGGCGAGGCCGAGCAGGAACACCCCGACGGCCAGCGCGATGAACGAGCCGGCGTACAGCGATCGATGACGGCTGACGGTCTGTCGGCTGAGGTGGAACATCATCGCTCCAGCGAGCTCATGGCGGCGGCGATCTGGGCCGGCGTCCCGCGGTCGAGATGACCCGCGATCAGACCGTCGGACAGGAACAGCACCCGCTCGGCGTACGCGGCCGCGACCGGGTCGTGGGTCACCATCACCACGGTCTGCCCGGACCGGTCGGTTGCCTCACGCAACAACGACAGGACCTGCCGGCTGGTCCCGCTGTCCAGCGCACCGGTCGGCTCGTCGGCGAAGAAGACCGACGGCCGCGTGATCAGCGCCCGCGCGATGGCGACCCGCTGCTGCTGTCCGCCGGACAACTCCGCAGGCCGTCGCTTGGCCATGCCCTCCAGCCCGACCTGCTCCAGCACCCGCTGTACGTCGTTCCGGTTCGGGCGGCGACCGGTCAGCCGCAGGGGGAGTGCGACGTTGTCGTACACGGTGAGCGACGGCAGCAGGTTGTAGGCCTGGAAGACGAACCCCATCTCTTTCGCGGCGCAGCTTGGTCAGGGCGACCTCGTTGAGCCCGTGCAGGTTCACTCCGCCGAGTACGACGGTGCCTTTGGTGGGCTGGTCGAGTCCGGCCGCACACTGCAGCAGTGTGGACTTGCCGGAGCCGGACGCGCCCATCACGGCGGTGAACGAGCCGCGCAGGAAGTGGTAGGTCACGCCTCGCAGCGCATCGACCGCTCCGGCCTTGGACCGGTAGGTCTTCGTGATGCCGTCCAGCAGCAAGGCCGGCGCTTCTGTGGTTGCGACGCTCGAGTGCGTCGGCGCGGTAGCGGTCATGGAACCAGGCAATCCTGAATCGGCCGCCGAGACCCTGGCCCACGAGAGGAGACCTGCAGTAGCGCGCACGCTACCGTCCTGCGCGCCGCCTCGGACCTAGGGTTGGCAGCGTGGAGAGACCGATGACGGCCTGGTCGGCGATGGCATCGCCGCGCTTCCTGGTGTCGTCCTGGCCGTGGCGCAGCTACGCCTACCTGCTCAGCTCGGTGCCGGCGGGTGTGCTGACCATCGCCGTACTCTTCGGCCTGGCGGCGGCGAGTGCGGTGCTGAGCCCGATTCTGATCGGGGTCCTGCTGATCACCCTGTTCCCGCTGATCGGGGTGGTGATCGGCCGGGTCGAGCGGTCGCGGGCCGGGCTCATGCTGCTCGACGGGATCAGCAGTCCGCACGCGAAGATGCCGGAGTCGCTGTCCCGGCGGGAGAAGCTGAGGTTCCGGCGCCGGGAGCAGGCGTCGCTGCGGGCGCTCGGGTACGGGTTCGTGCTGGGCGTGTTCGTCTGGCCGCTGAGCGCCGCACTCGCGGGAATCAGCGCCACCGTCCTCGGCGTCACGCTGGCGGCGCCGGTGATCGCCGACGGCGACGAGCTGGGCATGGGTCCGTGGATCCTGGACAGCGCGCAGGAAGGGTTCATCTTCCTGCTGGCCTTCGGACCGGTCTTCTACGCGGTGAGCTCCTACTTGCTCGGTGTCCTCGCCGGCGCCGAAGCGGCTCTGGCGAAGACGATGCTGGGTCCGCGGCAGGACGAACTGCAGCGGAACCTGGCCGAACTGCGCCGGTCCCGGCTGGACCTGGTCGACGCGTTCGAGACCGAGCGGGCCCGGATCGAGCGGCACCTGCACGACGGCGTACAGCAGCGGCTGGTCGGTCTCACCATGACGCTGGGACTGGCTGAGCTGGATCTGCCGGACGGCGAAGGCAAGCGGCTGGTCGTGAAAGCGCACGGCGAGGCGGAGGCGGCGCTGGCGGATCTGCGGGAGGCGGTCCGCGGGATCCACCCGCGCGTGCTCGTCGACCACGGGCTGGAGGCCGCCGTACTGGAGGTGGCGGACCGGAGTCCGCTGCCGGTGAGTGTTCAGCTGACGCTGTCGTCGCGGTTGCCGCCGCCGATCGAGGCGGCGGCGTACTTCGTCGTCAGTGAGGCGCTGGCCAATGTCGCGAAGCACGCGCAGGCGACCAGTTGCGACGTGAGCGGGTGGGTCGAGCGGGATCGCCTCGTCATCACGATCACCGATGACGGCGTCGGCGGCGCGCGGGCCGGGGCCGGCACCGGACTCACCGGGCTGGTGACCCGCTTGGACGCCTTGGGAGGCACACTCGACATCGACAGCCCACCCGGTGGGCCGACTCGATTGAGGATGGAGTGCCCGTGCCGACTCGGCGACTGAGCATCGTGCTGGCCGAAGACTCGCTGCTGTTGCGTGAGGGCCTGGCCAGCATCCTGGATCGCGCCGGCCACGAAGTACGGGACGCTGTCGGCGACGCGGACACACTGCTGGCCGTCGTACGCAAGGAACCGCCGGATGTGGTGATCACCGACGTCCGGATGCCGCCCGGGCACAGTGACGAAGGGCTGCGCGCGGCAGCCGCGATCCGGGCCGAGCTGCCGTCGATCGGGATCCTGGTGCTGTCCCAGTACGTCGCCGACGCCTATCTGTCCACGTTGCTCGAGACAACGACCGGCGGGATCGGGTACCTGCTGAAGGACCGGGTCGGGCACGTCGCGGAGTTCCTCGAGTCGCTCGACCGGGTGGCGGACGGCGGGACCGTGGTGGACCCGGAGGTGGTCCGGCAGTTGCTGGCGCGGCGGCGGAACGACGGGCCGTTGTCGGCACTCACGCCGCGGGAGCTGGAGGTTCTCGCGTTGATGGCGGAGGGCCGGGTGAACGCGTCGATCGCCGAGCAGTTGGTCGTCAGCGAGGCCGCCGTCCGCAAGCACGTCGGGAACATCTTCGCCAAGCTCCGGCTGGACGACGGTCTCGACCGGCGGGTGTCCGCGGTACTCACCTACCTTCGCGGTTGAGCGGCGAGAGAGGATCGAGTCATGGACAGTGACATCCGGAAAATCCTCGCGGACTGCGAGACCTGGGCCGTGGTCGGGTTGTCGAACAACACCAGCCGGGCCGCGTACGGCGTGGCGCGGTTCCTGCAGGGGCACGGGAAGCGGATCGTGCCGGTGCATCCGTCGGCGGAGACGGTGCACGGGGAGCAGGGGTACGCGACGCTGGCCGAGATTCCGTTCCCGGTGGACTGCGTCGACGTGTTCGTCCGGTCCGAGCTGGCCGGCGACATCGCGGACCAGGCGGTGGGAATCAACGCGAAGGCGGTGTGGTTCCAGCTGGATGTAGTGGATCCGGACGCCTACACGCGGACCACGGCCGCCGGGCTGACGATGGTGATGAACCATTGCCCGGCGATCGAGTGGGGCCGTCTGGGGCCGAACTGACCATCGACACCGAAGGGTTCTGATGATCTCGATCGACACGTCCACCGACTTCGGCAAGCGGATCGCGCGGCAGCTGGACGACGAGACGGTGCTGTGGCTGACCACGGTCGGCAAGTCCGGAACGCCGGCGCCGAACCCGGTCTGGTTCCTCTGGCACGGCGACCAGCTGCTGATCGCCAGCCAGCGGGACAAGGCCAAGCTGCACAACATCGCCGCCCACCCGCAGGTGGCGCTGAACTTCAACGCCACCCACACCGGCGGCGACGTCGGAGTGATCTCGGGTACGGCGGTGATCGACGACGACCCGATCAGCGGTGACGAGCTGGCGGCGTACAACAACAAGTACGGCCAGGACATCGCCGACCTGGGGATGACGAACGAGCAGTTCCACGCCGACTACTCGGTGATCATCCGGATCACCCCGGAGAAACTGCGCGGTTTCTAGGGTGCGTCTCTCAATTCCCTGCAGTAGCGAGCAGGTGCTCGGCGGAGTGCAGCGCAAGGCGGAGGACGAGGCTCGGAGTGGGTTTCTCCGTGCCTCGTCCTCCAACGCGGCGATGTGCCCGCCGAGTGCCGCGCAGCACGCAGGGAATTGAGAGACGTGCCCTAGCCGAGGTAGCCCTCGACGGTGCCGGCCGGGCGGGCCTGGGCGTCGTCGGGGTTCTCGCCGAACTCGCGCTTGGCGCGGCGCTGCCGGAGCAGGTCCCAGCACTGGTCGAGCTCGACCTCGAGCGCCTGCAGCCGGGTCCGTTCGTCCTCGTCGGCGACCTGCCCGGCGGCGTGCTTGGTGCGCAGCTCGTGCTCCTCGGCGACCAGCTCGTCGATCCGGCTGAAGAGGGTCTTGTCATCGGTCATGGGGAAACCGTACGCCCGTCCGGCAGGGCCGAGCGGGCCAGTAGCTCGGTGATGGTCAGGATCGCCAGGGCCTCGGCCGCGATCAGGCCGATCAGGACCACGAGTTGCAATGCGGCGGCCTCGGTCGGGGACGCGCCGCCGAGGACCATGCCGACGAAGGCGCCGGGCAGCGAGACGAGGCCGACGGTCCGGGTCTGGTCCAGTACGGGCAGGAGCGCGTCACCCGCGACCGGCCCGACCACGAGCTTGAACGCGTCGGGCTGCAGCAGGCCGATCGACAGCCCGGCCTCGAACTCGCCGAACCGGCGTGCCGTACTCGCTCAGCACCCGGCGGCCGGCCAGCGTGGTGGCGGTCATCGCGCCGCCGATGATGATGCCGCCCATCGGCAGGATCGTGGCCGGGTTCCGCGGCACCACCCCGGGCAGGATCAGCAGCACCAGTACGGCGAACGCACCGCAGCCGATCGCGGCCGCGCAGTAGACCCATTGCCGGGGGATCGCGGCCGTCGAGTGGATCCGCCGGGTGCTGGTGATGGTGGCGACGACGAACATCACCAGCACGAACGCGATCGCGCCGAGCGTGTTCTGGAGGGCCACGCCGACGACAAGCCCGACCGCGGTCAACTGCACGACGGCTCGCAGAGCCGCGGTGACGATCCCCTTGTCGTGCCGCAGTCCGGCGTACCGGGACGCAGCGACGCCGATCGCGATCAGCAGCGGCAGGACGACCACGGCGGCGAGGCCTAGACCGGTGTCGAAGGACATCCGCCCATTTCAGCACGCCTGTCCGGGGCCCAGGCTGCTTGACTCACCCTTGTCTGAAGTCGGTCTCGTCGTACGCGTGCTCGGCCGTCTGCCCGGCGTCCACCTTGGCGGCCTCGTCGTCGCGAAGCTCGACTCGGCGGATCTTGCCGGAGATGGTCTTCGGGAGGTCGGCGAACTCGATCCGGCGGATCCGTTTGTAGGGCGCCAGGTGGTCCCGGCAGAACTGCAGGATCTCCCCGGCCAGCTCCCGGGACGGCTCGTGACCGGCGGCCAGGACGACGTACGCCTTCGGCACCGCGAGCCGGACCGGATCGGGCGACGGTACGACGGCTGCCTCCGCGACGGCCGGATGCTCGATCAGCACCGACTCCAGCTCGAACGGGGAGATCCGGTAGTCGCTGGCCTTGAACACGTCGTCGGAGCGGCCGACGTAGGTGATGTAGCCGTCCTCGTCCCGGCTCGCGACGTCGCCGGTGTGGTAGTGGCCACCGCGCATGACCTCCGCGGTCAGCTCCGTGGCGTCGCGGTAGCCGCGCATCAGCGGGACCGGCGCCGGCGCGAGTTCGATGCAGATCTCGCCGTCGTCGCCGACCTCGTCGCCGGCCGGATCGATCAGCGCGATCGTGTAGCCGGGCAGCGGGCGGCCCATCGAGCCGAGTTTCACCTCCTGACCGGGGGAGTTGCCGATCTGGGCGGTCGTCTCGGTCTGCCCGTACCCGTCCCGGATGGTGATGCCCCAGGCGTTGCGGACCTGCTCGATCACCTCGGGGTTGAGCGGCTCCCCGGCCGAGATGCACTCGCGGATCTGCACCTTCACCGCGGACAGATCGGCCTGGATGAGCATCCGCCAGACCGTCGGCGGTGCGCAGAACGTGGTCACGCCGTACGTCTGCAGGACCTGCAGCATCTTCTCGGCGTCGAAGCGCGTGTAGTTGTAGAGGAAGACGGTCGCGCCCGCGTTCCACGGGGCGAAGACGTTGCTCCACGAGTGCTTCGCCCAGCCGGGCGAGGAGACGTTGAGGTGGACGTCGCCGGGCTGGAGGCCGATCCAGTACATGGTCGACAGGTGACCGACCGGGTAGCTGACCTGTGTGTGCTCGACGAGCTTCGGCCGGCTCGTCGTACCGGAGGTGAAGTAGAGGAGCAGCGAGTCGTGCGCGGACGTGTCCACCTCCGGCACCGGACCGTCGTACGACGTCGAGTCGTCGAAGGGGAGCCAGCCCTCGACCGGGGCGCCGACGGCGACGCGGATGCAGTGGTCCGCGATCCCGGCGTACCGGCCGGTGTCCGCGCTGCTGGTGACCACGGCCCGGACGCCGCCGCGATCGATCCGGTCCGCGAGGTCGGCGTCGGTGAGCAATGTGGTCGCGGGGATCATCACCGCGCCGGCCCGGATGCAGCCGAGCATGGTCTCCCACAGCGGCACCGTGTTGCCGAGCACAATCAGGACCCGATCGCCCGGTTGCAGGCCGGCCTCAGTGAGCCAGCCGGCCACCTGACGGGAACGCTCGGCCATCTCGGCGTACGTCCGGGAGTTGACCTCACCGTCCTCCTCGACGATGGTCAGCGCCGCGACCTCGGGCTGCTCGACCGCGAGCGCGTCGAACCAGTCCCGCGCCCAGTTGAACCGGTCGAAGTGCGGCCACCTGAAATCCCGGTACGCCGTCTCGTAGTCCTCCCGATGCGCCACCAGAAAGTCCCGCGCCTCCCGGAACTCCCGGGTGACGTCCGTGGTGCTCTGTTCGGTGCTGTCCGCTGGGCTCATGCCCGCACTATTGCCCAGCCACTACCAATCAGTAAACGCAGGCGGCCTCAGCCAAGCGCCAGGACGGCGCCGCTGACCACGAGCGGGGTCAGGATCAGGCCGCGCCAGAGGAACGACCACCACGGAGATGTCGACGCGGGCGGCGTCGCAGCGGTCTCGCCACAGGAGGGTGGCGAGGGAGCCCCAGAGAGTGAGCAGGCAGCCGCAGTTGACGCCGATCAGGAGCGCCATCATCCGGTGCGGGCTGTCGGCGGCCACCGGTTCCATCGCCAGGTAGGCGGGGAGGTTGTCGGCCAGGTTCGCACCGAGGGCCGCGGTCGCGCTCAACCGGAGCTCCGACGTGCCGCCGGCGATCCGGCTCAGTACGGCGTCCAGCCCGTGGTCGGTGAGGAAGCCGACGACGAGGAACAGGCCGACCACGGTGGCGACCAGCTTGGCCGGGATCAGTGACCACCTGAGCGCGGCCCGTCGCCGCACGGCGAACAGCCCAACGAGAACGATCGCCCCGATGCTCGCCGGCCAGGCGACGTCGATTCCGGATACGAATGCTGGTCCGAGTAGCAGACACACACCTGCTGAGCCCCAGAACAACACTTTGTCATCGACGTGCGGAGTCGGCGGTACGACGTACTTCCGGCGCAGATCGCGATGGAACAGAACCGCCAGCACACCCACCGTGATCACGATCGCCGCGATTGCCGGCCGCCAGCTGACGGCGAGGAAATGAGCGTCGAGACGGCGGAACTGATGCAGTGCGAGCAGGTTGGTGAGGTTGGAGACCGGCAGCAGCAGCGAGGCGGTCCCGGCCAGCCAGACGGTGGTGAACGCGAACAGTTTCGGTGGGATGTCGAGCTGACGCGCCATCGCGAGCACGACCGGGGTGAGCAAGACCGCGCAGGTGTCAAGGGACAGGACGATCGTCAGCCCGGTCGCGAGCGCGACGACGAGGAGCCAGAGCCGCCAGACCCGGCCGCGGGCCAGGTGGGCGGCTTCCCGCGCCGCGACGTCGAAAAGCTTCGCCTCGTCGGCCAGTTCGGCGATGACGGTCACTGCGACCAGGAACACCAGCACCGGTGCGATCCGCTCGACCAAATTCACCACCTCCCATCGGGCTGTTTGAGTAGGCTGGCCGGGTGACTCAGCGACCGGCCCAGTATGGCCCGCACCATCCCGCCGGTTACCCGGCAGAGTTGGAGGCGGACGTCGTACTGCGGGACGGTGCCACGGCGCATCTGCGGCCGATCACTCCGGACGACGCCGACCTGCTGGTCGCCTTCTACGCGCGGGTGTCCGAACAATCGAAGTACTACCGCTTCTTCGCCCCGTACCCACAACTGTCGGACCGGGATGTGGCGAGGTTCACGCAGGTCGACTACCACGACCGGTCGGCACTGATCGTCACCGTCGGCAGCGAGATGATCGGCGTCGGGCGGTACGAGCGGACCGGACAGCGGACCGCGGAGGTCGCGTTCCTGATCGAGGACGCGCACCAGGGCCGCGGGCTCGGCCAGCTGCTGCTCGAGCACCTCGCCCAGGCGGCCCGGGAGAACGGCATCACCCGGTTCGTCGCCGAGGTGCTGCCGGACAACCGCAAGATGATCACCGTCTTCACCGAGGCCGGCTACAAGGTCATGCGGGAGTTCGAGGACGGCGTGATCATGGTCGAGTTCGACATCGCGCCGACCGATACGTCCTTCGGCGTGATGCAGGCGCGGGAGCAGCGGTCGGAGGCGTTGTCGATCGCCCGGCTGCTGGCCCCGTCGAGTGTCGCGGTGATCGGCGCGAGCCGGCGGGAGGGGACGATCGGCAACGCGCTGCTGCGCAACGTCCGCGACGGCGGCTTCACCGGTCGCCTGTACGCCGTGAACACCGATACCGAGGCGGCCGAGATCGAGGGGGTACCGGCGTACCCGACGATCAGGGACGTGGACGACACGGTCGACCTGGCCGTGGTCGCCGTCCGGGCCGAGATGGTCGCCGACGTGGTCCTGGACTGTGCGGCCAAGGGCGTCCGCGGGCTGGTCGTGGTGTCGAGCGGGTTCGCCGAGATCGGGGACGAGGGGCGGAAGCGGCAGCGGTACCTGGCCGGGCTGGCCCGGTCGTACGGGATGCGGGTGATCGGGCCGAACGCGCTCGGGCTGATCAACACCGCGCCCGGGGTGTCGCTGAACGCGACACTCTCGCCGTTGATGCCGAGCCGTGGCCGGGTGGCGTTCTTCTGCCAGTCCGGTGCACTCGGGGTGCCGATCCTGGCCGACATGGTCGGGCGTGGCCTGGGCCTGTCGAGTTTCGTGTCGGCGGGCAACCGGGCCGATGTCTCCGGCAACGACCTGATGCAGTTCTGGTACTCCGACGAGTCGACCGAGGTCGTGCTGCTGTATCTGGAGTCGCTGGGCAACCCGCGCAAGTTCAGCCGGGTGTCGCGCCGGCTGGCCGGACGCAAGCCGGTGGTCGCGCTCAGGTCGGGCCGGACCACTCAGGGTGTGCCGCTCGGTCAGATGGTCCGGCGCAGCCAGTTGCCGGCCGCAACCATCGACTCGATGTTCCGGCAGAGCGGCCTGATCGGCGTCGACACCACCGGTGAACTGTTCGACGTCGCGCAGTTGCTCGCGCACCAGCCGCTGCCGAAGGGACGCCGGGTCGCGATCGTCAGCAACTCGGACGCGCTGACCCTGCTCGCACTCGACACGATGGCCGGCTGCGGACTGGACGTCGCAGGGGAGCCGCGCAACCTGAGCCCCGACGCGACCGCCGACGACTTCGGCGCGGCCTTGTCGGACGTCTTCGCCGACGATCGCGTGCACTCGGTCGTCGTGATCTACACACCGCCGGTCCAGTCGAACGGCGCCGAGGTCGCGCAGGTGGTAGCCGCGGCAGCCGCAGGATCGGACAAGCCGGTCGTGTCCACCTTCCTCGCCTCGCGCAGCGTGCCCGAGGAGCTCCGGGCGCCGGACGCCGACGGCGGTGCCGCACGCGGTTCGATTCCGTCGTTCCTGAACCCGCAGTACGCCGTGGGTGCTCTGGCCAAGGCGACGCAGTACGCCGAGTGGCGACGCCGGTCGGACAGCCGGATCCCCGACCTGCCCGACATCGACACCCGGGCGGCGGAGGACTTCGTCGCGGAGTACCTGCAGCGGCATCCGAACGGCGCCGACCTGAACGACGCGGACCGGCAGATGCTGCTCAGCTTCTACGGCATCTCGGTGCTGCCGGCGTTCCCGGTGCAGAGCGCCGACGAGGCGGTGCAGCGGGCGGAGGATCTCGGCTTCGAGGTGATCCTCAAGGCGACCGCCGAGCAGTGGCGGATGCGGCCGGACCTGGCCGACATCTGGCGGCACATCCATGACGAGGACGACATGCGGGGGGCCTGGGCCGAGATGACCCAGACCTTCGGGGTCGCGTCCGATCCGGAGCGCGCGCAGTTCGTCGTACAGAAGATGGCACCGCCCGGGGTGCCGGTCGTCATCTCGGCGTTGGAGGACGTGTCGTTCGGGCCGGTGGTCACCTTCGGTCTGTCTGGGGTCGCCACCGATCTCCTCGGCGACCGGTCGTACCGGATGCCGCCGCTGACCACGCGCGACGCCGCCGAGATGGTTCGTGAGGTCCGGGCGGCGCCGCTGCTCTACGGCTACCGAGGCACCGACCCGGTCGACATCTCCGCGATCGAGAACCTCCTGCACCGGGTCTCCCGGCTGACCCTCGACCTCGAGGAGGTCGTCAAGCTCGACCTCCGCTCGGTCCTGGTCGGCCCCGACGGCGCCACGGTCCTCGACACGACGATCCGCATCGCCCCGAACGAGAAGCCCCGCCAGGACACCCCGGCCCGCCGCCTCACCTGACGTAGATGCTGTCCGAGCGGCTCAGCAGGCCGGCGTCGACGAGTTCGCGGCCGAGGGCGGCGTGGTCGGGGTGCCAGCGGTTGAGGAGCTCGTTGACCTCGGACTCGGGGTAGCTGCGGCCGGGCTCGAAGCTGGTGACGATGTACTCCAGGACGATCCGGAACTTCGCCGGCACGGGGTATGACGAGCATCCGAACGGAAAGTCCCGTTAGCAGGTCTCGGTTCGGCGGCTTATCGACTTTCCGTTCGGATGTGCTTCGGCGATGGATTCTGCGGCCTGGGGCGCTGCTGTCTGTTCGCCGTGCTCGCGCAGCATCCGCAGCACGGTTGCGGGCGAGGGGTGCTGCCCCTTCTTCTTGCCCGTGGTGATGACGAGGCGCTTGGCGACGTCGCGCAGGCTCACTCCCTGCTGACGCAGGTGCAGGGCCATGGACAGCATGTTCTGGTCGGTGACGCCGGCGCCGCCGATGGTCTTGCCGCGCTTGCGGGCCGACTCGTGGCCCTCCAGGGTGCGGTCTCTGATGTACTCGCGTTCCATACCGGACAGGGCGGCCAGCACGGTGAAGACCACTCCCGACGGGTCGTGCGAGCCCTGGAGCTCGCCGGCGAGGAACTCCAGGCCGATGTCGTTGGCCTTCAGTTCCTCGGCCAGCGCGGCCAGTTCGATGCCGCGGCCGAGCCGCTTGTGTTCGTGAACCACGAGGGTGACCCGTACGGCGGAGCTGCGGATCTCGCGGGCCAGTTTGACCGCGGTCTCCAGTTCCGGCCTGCGGTTGGCCCGGGTAGAGATCTTTTCGGAGAAGACACGAGTGACACCGGCACCGGAGAGGGCGTCGAGTTGGGAGTCCAGGGATTGGCGCGTGGTTGAGGCGCGGGCGTACCCGATCCGAACATGTCCGACCGGCTCGCCGCCGACCTCGACCGGCGGCGGGAGCTCGGTCCATACAGATCCCGGCCGGCGTACGGCCGGGGTCGGCACGTTGAACACCTTGGCAAGCCGCGGCACGAGCCGAAAGCGGGCAGTGTGGTACTGGACCGCCACCTTCCCCTTCCCCGTACGGCACGGTGAGCCAGCCGGGGCGGCGCAGGTGGACATCGGGCACGCGTACGCTTCCACGCGCTGGTAGTCCTGGCGGTCGATGTTCACAGCGACCGACTGTTTCATGAGTACGTTTCACCCGTCCACTTGTTTGCAACGACTCATGAAACACCGATGCCCGCTCACCGCCGCCGGCCGCCGAGGTGTTTCACGAGCGACCACCTATGAAACAACATCCCGCCGCAGCTACTTTTGCGGCTGGGGGACACGTTCGGGAGCCCCTGGCCTACAGCGAGGTGGTCGTCTATCTCCGGGGCTACCCTCAAAGGCCAACTTCAAGCCTTGTCACGCCAACCAGGCATCGAGTCGACGGGCAAGAACGGCGCACTGGCCAAGAGCCGATGCAGCAGTTCGACGGTCTCCTCTGGCGTGATCGTCGGCAATCGATCGAAGATCGTCCTCGACACATCCAAGGTGAAGGCGACAACATCACCGTCCACGGGGCGAACCGTCGCCAGACACCTGAGAGCGCTGGGGCTTTCGACGACACGGGCGGTCAAGTACGCGAACTCAGGCTTGCCAGCGTGGGCGTCAAGCCAGGTCGGAAGCTGTCAAGATTTTTGAGGCGGGTTGGTTAGGGGTTCATTGAGTCAACCGGTCGCTGCGCTTTCTCGTCGGGGTTGCTGGGTCTGTTGATCCACGCTGCTGTTGGCAGGGCGGGTGGTTCGGGGTGTTTGCGGACGAAGCGTTCTGGGTTGCGGGTGTGGGCGGTAGCCAGCACGTCGGCGCGGGCCTGGCGGATGGCGTGGGCGTGTCCGTAGTGGACGTCGATCGGGTGGTGCCAGCCGATGCCGGAGTGGTAGTGCTCGGTGACCAGCCGAAGAAGCCGAACGCGCGTGCGTCCTCGAGCGATCCGAACGACTGGGGGAAGTCGGGCCGGTACTTCAGAGTCTTGAACTGCGCCTCGCTGTACGGGTTGTCGTTGGAGGTGTGCGGCCGGGAGTGGGTCTTGGTCACGCCGAGGTCGGCGAGCAGGAACGCGACCGGCTTGGAGGCCATCGAGGAGCCGTTGTCGGCGTGCAGGGTCAGCTGATCGCGGTCGATGCCGTGCTTGGCGATCGAGTCGGCCAGCAGCTTCTCGGCCAGCACGGCCGACTCGTTCTCGGCGAGCAGCCAGCCGACAACGTAGCGGCTGTAGATGTCGATGATCACGTAAAGGTAGTAGCAGGTCCACTTCGCCGGGCCGTGCAGCTTGGTGATGTCCTATGCCGACCTTCGAACTATGCCGACGTCGTCCTGGCGATGGTGCATGCTGGTGCGGCTTTCGGGCGGTGATGGTCGGCATAGTCAGAGGGATGTGAGCCAGGCCAGGATGTCGGGTTCGGGCTGGTAGGTCCCGGGTTTCACGTCGGGTGGCCTGGTCCGGTCGATGGCGGCTTGCTTGATGGCCATGTCGGCGTGGAGGTAGGCGTCGGTGCTGTGGGTGTCGGCGTGCCCGAGCCATAGTGCGATGACGGAGACGTCGACGCCGGCGGCGAGGAGGTTCATCGCTGCGGTGTGCCGCAGGGTGTGCATCGTGACGTGCTTGGCGGCGAGGCTGGGACAGGTGGCCGTTGCGGTGGCGAGGTGTTTGGCGAGGCGGTGCTCGAGCGCGTCGCGGGACAGGGGTTGCCCGTGGGGGCCGCAGAACAGCGCGGTGCCAGGGCGGGTGATCCGTTCTGCGAGGTAGGTCGTCATGGTGCTCACGGTGGCCCGGGTCAGCGGGGTGATGCGTTGGCGTCGTCCTTTGCCGGTGCAGGCGATGTGGGGGCCGGTGCCGAGGTGGATGTCGTTCGTGGGTCAGTGAGCAGATCTCGCTGATGCGAAGACCGGTCTGCACTGTCATGGCCAGCAGGGCGTGGTCGCGTCGTCCGGTCCAGTTCGTGGGGTCGGGTGCGGCGAGCAGGGCGTCGACCTCGTCGGGGGTGAGGAACTCGATGACGGGCCTGGTGGTGCGTTTGGGTGGGATCGCGAGGACCTGGGTGATCGTCGCGGCGTGCTCGGGATGGTCGGGCAGGGCCCGGCCGAGCACGGAGCGGATCGCGGTCAGCCGGGCATTGCGGGTTCTGGCGCTGTTGCCGCGTTCTTGTTCGAGGTGGTCGAGGAACCCGGTGACGTTGGTCGCGGTGACGGCGTCGAAGTCGAGCGCGTCCGCGGGAACCCCGAGCGTCGAGGTCAGGTACTTCAGGAGCATCCGCCAGGTGTCGCGGTAGGAGGTGATCGTGTTGGCAGACAGGTCACGCTGGGTGTGGGCGAAGGTCGTGAAGTAGGTCTGCAGGCTGGTAGCCAGGGCGTTCATGACGGTTCTCCTTCGGGGACGGGTTCGAGCATTCCGGCGGCCAGGGCCATGAGTTCCCCGGTCGCGGTCAGGTACCAGTAGGTGTGGGCGGCGTCGGAGTGCCCCAGCCAGGTGGCCAGCAGCGACAGCACCCGGTCGGGGTCGCCGCCGTGGGCGTAGGCCGCGGTCATGTGCGCGGTGGCGAAGGTGTGTCTCAGGTCGTGCAGGCGGGGGCGTGCTCTGCCGCGCGGGGTGAGCCCGGCAGCCTCCCGGACTCGTTTGAACAGGGACTGGAAAGACACGTAGGCGTACCCGGTTCCTTTGGTGGTCACGAAGACCGGGCCGTGGGGGTCGGGGTGTGTGGCCGTCCGGGCAGGCAGAGCGATGTACTGCCTGAGGGCGGCCGTGGTCGATGGGTGCACCGGGACAAGTCGCTCGGTCAGACTTCGCGGCCTTGATCACCAGCACGTCGTTGTCCTGGTCGATGTCGTCGACTCCCAGGTTCAGCGCTTCGCTGATCCGCAGGCCCGTGGCGGCGAGCAGCCCGATGACGGTGCGGACGGTCGCGGCGATCCGCTCGTCGGCGAACTCGGTGTCGCAGGCGGCGAGCAACGCATCGACGTCTTCTTGGCTGTAGATGAAGGGCACGGCTCGGGGCTTCCTGGCTGGCAGCAGAGCCGTTGGGGATGACGGGGACGTCGACACCGTTGGCGTTGAGGTAGGCGGCGAAGCGGCGCACCAAGGACAGCCGGGTCGCCCACCACGACGGGTGCGCGTCGGGGTTGAGCCGGGCCCACGTCACGGCGTCGTCGATGGTGAAGGTCTGTGTCTGGCCGCGGGCTTCGAGCCAGGCGCAGAACAGGCCGACCTGCCGTTCGATGTCGTTGAGCTGGAACCCGAGGGACCGGCGCATCGCCAGGTACTCGTCGAGTCGTTCACGCAGGGTCGTCATCGCGGCACCTGCCCGAACGGGACGACCAGCTCGCGCAGCGATGCGAGGTCGACCTTCGCATAGGCCATCGTGGTGACGGTGTAGACGTGGCCCAGGAGCTCCTTGGCTTCGGTCAAGGTGCCACCCGCGGCCAGGACGTCCATCGCGGCGGTGTGCCGAGCCGGTGCGCGTAGATCCGGTCGATCCCCGCCAGATCCGACAACCGGGCGATGATCCCCGAGATCGCCGAGGCCGTCATCATCTGGCGCGGCGCCTTCATCCGCACGAACACGGCCCGGTCCAGAGCGGGTGGTCGAAGCCGCAACCATGCCGTCCAGAGCCTGGCCCACATCGACCGGTAGCGGCAGCACGATGCTCACGGCCCTTGCCGGTGACCTTGACCTGTCCACTCGCCCAGTCGATGTCGTCGAGCCTCAGACGGGCGGCCTCGCCAGCGCGCAGGCCCAGCCGCACGAGGATCATGACGACCGCCCGGTCCCGCGCCCCGATCGCCGTGGCCGGATCGCACACGCCCAGCAAGGCCGCGACCTGCTCGGCGCCCACCCCTCGCGGCAGCCCGACGCCGCGTCCCGGGAGGCTTGAGGATCCCGGCGGCCAGGTCCCGGTCGAGGCGGCCGGTGCTCAACGCCCACCGCAGCAGGCAGCGGACCGAATCGACGATGTGAGCACGGGCAACAACGCCGTAAGGGCGTCCCCGCTCGGCGACGTAGGCGTTGACGACCGACGCATCGAGCCGGTCCCACTCCACCGAGCCCGCCGCCGCCGTCAACCCGTCAAGGAGCCCGGCGGCGTAGTGGCAGTGGGCCGCGATGGTCTTCTCGGTCAGACCACGCTGGTCACGCATCCACGAACGCCAGTCCGCCACCGCAGCCTGGGCCGGCGTGAGCTGACCCACGTCGACCTCGGCCACCCCCAGATAGCCAGCGGCCGCAAGAACCGGCGCATCGTGCCCATCGAGCTCTTCACAGTGACGCAGACGAAGTCTCGTGAGCGCTCCGCCGCGACGAACCGGGCGAGCAGGTCCTCGTCGATGTCATCGACCCCGGCGCCCACCACCCGCATCCACAAGCTCAGACGCCCCAGCAGATTCACGATCCCGGCCGCTGACCCCGCGCGAGTAGCCCTGCGCAGCCAACCAATCCGAGCATTCGCCCAGCACCGTCGGCGCCAAGGGTCCCGCCGGCACCCGCGGAATCCGAACCGCGATGCGGCCGGGCCGTCGGCGATCTCTTCGTCACGGACCTCACCTCCAGACACTCCGTGTCTGAAGCGTGACCGCAACTACGCGACTATGCCGACCTTTCGAACCTCAGCACCCCTGATCACCTGCGCCATCGCAAGAGTGGTCGGCATAGTTCGGAGGTCGGCATAGGACCTGCAATGCCGACGTCGGCATTGCAGGTCCCACGACCACACCTGGTTGGGTCTGGCCGCGACGAGTTCGGGTTTGACCCGGGCCGGATGCACCGCGTGGCGGCGCCGTTCGTGGACCTCGTCGTGGTCGCGCAGGATCCGGTACATCGTCGAGACCGACGCCAGGTAGACACCGTCGTCGAGCAGCTCGTGGTAGACCGCCGCCGGCGCCTTGTCGACGTGCTCCTCGCTGTTGAGCACCGCCCGCACCTGCGCCCGCTCGGCCGTCGACAGCGCGCGCGGCTGCGGCCTGGGTTCGCGCGGTGGCCTCACCGGGGCCGGGCTCTTGCGGTGCCGGCGGTAATGGTTGGCCTGCGCCCGGCCGGTCGCCCGGCAGGCCTGCCGGACCCCGACCAGCGGCGCGAGTTCGGTGATCGCGTCGTCGATCATGGCGTGGGCTCGCTCCCGCTGGTCGGGCTGTCGGTCGCGAGCTGACCCAACAGCGCGGAGAGCTTTCCCTGCACCTCGATCACCTTGCGGGCCTTGTCCAGCTCGGCTTGCAGACGCTCGTTCTCCCTGCGCAGCTTGACGTTCTCCCGCTCCCGCGGATCAGCCGCCGGCCGCCCGGACGGCTGCGCCAGCGCCGCCAACGCGCCCTTGTCCCGCTGGTCTCGCCACGCCGAGATCAGCGACGAGTACAGGCCCTCCCGCCGCAACAACGCACCCTTACCCGCCTTGTCCAACTCCTCGTACTCGGCCAGGATCCTGGCCTTATAAGACGCCGAATACCTCCGCGTCCGCGCCCTCGCCGGAACCTCCGGATCAGGCACCTGCCCATTGATCGAACTCACTGTCGGAATGAACTCCTCGCTCGCCCTCAGCACACTATTTCAAGATCGAATGTTGCCTCCATCAACCTTGACACAGAGGGGGTCGATCGGCCCGTGGCGCTCCACCCAGCCGCAACCGCCGCTCGACACAGTCTCGATAGATCGCCGCCTGAGATCCTCTTCACCTCGCCGGGAACTCGAGGTCCGTTGTGGCTGATTTCGGGCCAACGCCAGCGATGCTTGCCAATCATGAGGTCCAGCCTCTGATGTAGATCGGTGTATCCCAATTGATCGATGAGAACGGATCCCGCGCCCGACCGGCATGTGTCCGCTGCCGCGCAGCGACCTCGGAGCCGGCTTCACAAATGGCGGATCCGACGGCGGCGGCTTCGACGAGTTCTGACTGCGCTGGCCCAGCCGCCGCTACAGCTCGGCGATCTTGGCCCTCAACGGCTCGATCTGCTCGGCCTGCCGCACCAGCGCGGCCAGCTCCTCGTAGGACGGCGATCGGCGGGCACCGCACCATCATCAACACCTCGGTGCCCAGATCAACCAACCACGCCGTCGACGACGTGACCACTTACGCGTGCGGATCAGTCCCTAGCTATGAAAATCCACCCTATGCCGTCGGTTGGGGTTACCTGCGGCACATCTCGAATCTCCTGAGAACGCGTCACATTCGCCTGGCTGCCCAACAACACCTCGAGCTCGCCGACAATGTCATCAAGATCCGCCTCGTCCTGCTGAGACAAGACGCGAAGCTGACAACGCAACGTCACGTCAAGGCCATGAACCTCCACGCCCAACGCGAGCGCGTTGGGTGGAATCAAAGACAGGGAGGCGTGGGCCGCTTGTGCAATCACGTAGTTCTCCCACACCGGAGCGTCACCCATGTCGTCAGGAGCGGGCAGCCTCATGGCGTCCACCCCGGATTCCCTGGGACGATACTAACCGACTTGGTTCCCTTGATGAAAAAGACATTTGTCGGCTGGTTCAAGAACCCGGACCGCGGGTTGTGGTTGAACGCTGACACGTTTGCTGAACGAACCACGATGTTCCCACTTCCAGTCACGCCAAGCACCTCAGCAGATCCGTTATGGAACTCGTCAAGCACTTTCTGTGCATCGGCCGCATCGTCAAAGTATCCACCATGCCTGTACATCGGCCCAGCGACGTGACGCGCCTGCCTCTGCGCACTGATTGTCGTACCAACCGCTTGCCGGTCGATCGTGATGCCGGCCCTCGTCGCGCTGGTGGTCAGGCGGCCGGTCAGAAGGCGTGCGCTTTCGGCCTCGGCTCGGGCGGCTGCCATTCCCTGTAGTGTCCTGACGCCGGCTCCGACGACCTTGCCTCCGCCGGTGAAGCCGAGCGCTGTCAGGGCGGTGCCTGTCTTGCAGTTCTGCCAGTTGGCCTGGTAGTTCTGCATCTGGATGGCGGCCTTGCAGGCCTCGGCGGTTTCCTGGACCGGTTCGACGACGGCGTCCTCGGTCACGTTCTTCCCGAACTTGCCGGGAGCGAAATAGTTTGAGACCTTCTGGATGGTCGACGACTCAGTTGGCTTGGTGGGGCCCGCACCGGGGTCGGTGGACGTTGGGCCGGGGCCAGGCAGGGTGATGGTCGGTGTTCCCGAGTACAGCCGTTTGCCGTTTTCGTCGATGGCGTAGTGGCCGTTGAGTTCGATGCGGCTGATGGGGTTGCCGCCGCCGAACATGTACCGGTTGGCGTTCCAGGGGTCGGTGCCGAGGGCGAGGTCGGTGAGGGCGCCGTTGAACAGGTCGCGGGTGAGGAACCGGTTCAGGCCCGGGTTGTATTCGCGGAAGCCCATGTCGTAGGTGCCGGTGGCGCCGTCGAAGCGGGCCGAGTTGAACCGGTACGGGTTGACGATGTCGGCGTCGAGGGTGGGATCGTCGTGGATTTCGTCGTCGCCGGTGGTGCCCTTCTTGTCGGGCTGGCCGTAGGCGGTGTATCGGTACGTCGACGTGGTCTCCCCGGTGGTGGCGTCGGTCAGGGTTTCGATGTCGCCGCGGGGGTTGGCGCCGTAGAACGACTTCTTCGACGTGGTGCCGTTGACCGGGGAGTCGATCAGGGACAGGTTCTCGCCCTGCGCGCCGTAGGAGTAGGACTTGGCGACCTTCCAGACACCGGTGGTGTCGCGTTCTTCCTCGATCGCCACCTGGTCGGCGAGACCGACGAACGTGTACCGGGTGGAGATCGACTGGGCGGTGCCGACCTTCTCGGACTGGTTCACCACCCGGTCGAACGGGTCGTAGGTCTGGTTCCGCGTGTAGCTGGGGTTGCCGGCGCTGTCGAACTTCTGCTGGCGGGTGAGACGGTCGTAGCCGTCGTAGGCGTTCTGCTCGACGACCTGCGCGCCGACATCGGTGGTGGTGGAGCGGCCGAAGGGGTCGTAGCGGTGGTTCTGAGTGGTCGCACCGGAGACGGTCTTGACCAGCCGGTTGCGGTCATAGGTCATCGTCGAGGTGGTGGCGCCGATGGTCTGCGAGGTGACGTTGCCGGCCGCGTCGTACACATACGACTCGTTGTCGCCCCTCTCCACCCCGGTCTTGGTGACCTGCTTCAACTGCTGCGCCGGGGTGTAGGTGTAGTTCGACGCCTGGTCGAGGTAGTCCGACGTGCCAGCCTTGAGGACCTTCTCGACGTCCTGGGAACGGTCACCGTCAGGGTTGAACCGCAGCGAATGCGACGACACCAGCTGGTTACCGCTGACCGGCTTGGTCCTCTCCACCAACGTCCGCAGCAGACCATCCTCGTGATAGGTCTGCGTCGTGATGTTGCCGTTCGGCTTGGTGACCGTGGAGCGCAGCCCGCGTGGGTCGTAGGTGTAGTTCCACGTGTCCAGCGACCCGGTCGGCGATTCGCCCGCCTTCACCGTGTCCACCAGGTTGCGAACGTCCCAGGTGTAGGCGGTGTACCTCGATACCTGGAGGTTGTTGGTGCCGGCGGGACGCTGGGCGTGCGTCGACAAGACGTTCGAGTTCAGGTCGTAGGTGTAGTCGGTCGTGGCCCGGTTCTGGGTCGCCTTCAGCTCCTGGACCTGGGTGGTGCGGGCCAGGCCGTCGGTGGTGATCTTGAACGTGTCGGTCAGGGCGTTCGGGTTGTTGTCCCTGACCTCGGTCTGCTGGCCGTTCTGGTCGTAGTTGTAGGTGAACGACCGCGACTCCACCGGGCTGGTCGAGACAAGTTTGATCGCGTCGGCGCTCACCAAGCCGGTGGCCGACGGCTTCAAGGTGATCGTCTTGGCGACACCGTTCGGGAACGAGTAGTTACCCAGGTTGATCCATGGTGTGGCCGCGGTGCAGGCCTTCTGGTCGACCGTCTTGGTCGCGGCGCCGGTGGAGTGGTTGATCGTGTACGTCGCTGCTGTCGTCGCGTTGGTGTTGACCGGGCAGGACGCGTAGACGTCGAACGAACCAGCCACATCCGGCAGCACCCGCCAACTGAAGGTGTCGCCTGCCTCCGGGCTACCGGCCGCGGCCGCGGCGTGGGTCAGGTAGTTGGCGCCTTGGGTGTTGGTGCCGCCGGGAACCGGCGTCCACGTGCCGGTCGAGGTCGTCTGCCAGGTGTCGGCGTTGTCGATCACGTCGACCGGCTGCTGCGCAGCGGTGTCCGAGCGGGACTGCAGCGCGCCGTCGGGGTAGTAGCCCCACGACTGGGTGCGCTTGGCGTCGTCGCCGGGCACGGTCATCGTGCGATCGGTCTGCTGACCGAGCGGGTTGTACTTGTATGTCGTCGCGATCTGCCACGGATCCGTCGAGGTCTTGATATCGCCGGAGCCGTGGTAGGTGAAGTTCGTCCACTGCGAACCCGAGCTCCCGAACGTCGGCTCCGACTGGGCCTTGATCTCACCGGTCGGGTAGTACTGAACGAACGTGCTCGACGGCGTGTCGTAGTCTTCGTCCGCGGCGTCGAACGCGGACTTCTTCTGGACCGGCCGGTTGTTCTTGTCATACACGGTCTCGGAATACCGGCCGCTGGGACGGGTTTCCCGGGTGACGTTGCCGGCCTCGTCGTAGGTCAGCTTGGTGACCCGCTGCTCCTGGTGGCCCCCGATCGGGGTGTGCGGAACGCTGACCTCGATCGGCTGCCCGGCCTCGTCGTACTTGGTTGTCTTGGCGTGACCGGTCTGGTTGATCTCCGCGGTCACCAGGCCGTCGGCGTCGTACACCTTCTTGCTGGTGTAGCCGGCCGCATCCGTGACAGCGGTGACCCTGTGGTTCAGGTCATAAACCATCTTCGACGTGTAGTCGGTCGCGGGCGAGGCGTTCCTGACCGGATCGATGACTGTGGTCTGGTTGCCGACCAGGTCGTACTCGTACGTCGTGGTCGGCGTCTTGGTGGACTCGTCGGTGTCGACGAACGGCGTCTCCACCTTCGAGCACCTGACCGACCCGGTCGTACGTGTACTTGGTGACGAAGTCGTTCGGGTCCCCGGCCGAGGCAACACCCTTCGGCGCGGTCTCGGTGGTTTTGCGCCCCAGCACGTCGTAGGTGTAGGCGAGTTGGCGCCCGGTGGTGTTGTTGTCGGGCAGTGTCTTGGTCAGGACGTTGTCGGCGGCATCGAACGTGCTCGACGTCTGCGCACCGTTGGGTGCGGTCTGTTTGGTGACGTTGTCGTTGAGGTCGTACTCGGTGACATTCGTCCGGGTCTCGGTGCCGTCGTACGGCGTAGTGACCTTGGTCGGCCGGCCGAACGCGTCGTACTCGGCAGTCGTGACGCGGTCCTGGGCGTCGGCGACCTGGACCACGTTGCCGCGGTCGTCATACAAGAAGTCGGTCTCGGCGGGCAGCGGGTCGATGATCTTCGTCGGGTACCCGCTCGGAGCATATGTCGTGTACTGGGTCGCGTTGCCGCGAGCGTCGGCGGCTGTGGCGAGCGTCCCGTTGGGGTTGTAGGTGTAGGTCGGTCCGAAGCCGCGACCGTTCTTGACCGTCTTGACGTTGCCGTTCGCGTCGTAGGTGAATGTGTCCGTGCGGCCGGCCGCGCTGGTCT
This sequence comes from uncultured Actinomycetota bacterium, assembly GCA_963748245.1. GTDB lineage: Bacteria > Actinomycetota > Actinomycetes > Propionibacteriales > Kribbellaceae > Kribbella. The sequence goes on from CAVVIA010000003.1 coordinate 462,878, forward strand.
TGGACTCGAGTACGGTCGGCTGCGCACCGGTGGTCAGAGTTTCGTAGGTCAGCGCGACACCCGGCTGGCCGTTCTTGATCGCCATCGCGTCGCGGACCTTGAGCGGGTAGCCGGTCTTCGGGTCGTACTCCCAGGTCGAGACCGCGCCGTTGGGCTCCTGCAGACGGATGACGTTGTGGTCTGAGTCCCACGCGAGCAGGGTGGCCTTGGTGCCGCCCGTGGCGTTCTGGTTGGCGTCGAGGATGCTGGTGGTGCGGCCGTAGCCGTCCATCCGGTACGTCGTCACCGACGGCGTGCTGCCGTTGACGTCGGTGACGGTGGCGACGATGTCTTTCGCGGCCGAGCCGTCGGGGTCGGCGTAGGAGAAGGTGGTGTTGTTGTTGCGGCGGTCGGTGTAGGTCTTCGGCCACAGAGCGTAGGTGGAGTTCTCGGTCGGGGTGTAGTACTGGACCTTCGTCTCGGCGTTGCGCGGGTCCTTGATCGAGTTGAGCTTGGTGTTGCTGTTGTTGGAGTTGTCGGTGTAGCCGAACAAGAACGACTTGACCGGCGCGCCCTCCCCGAACGTCGCCGTGGCGGGGTCGAACGCGCCGCCGTCCTCGAGTTTGGTCAACTGGTGGGAGCTGTTGTAGCTGAACTTCAGCGCACGGCCCGAGATGTCCCGGATCCAGACCAGCCCGGCCGTGTCGTACCCCAGCGTCAGGACGTTGCGGGCGGATGCGTCGGTGACCGAGGTCAGCCGGCCGCTGCCGTCGTAGTTGAACGACATGGTGTTGCCGTTGCGGTCTACGACCGAGGTCTGGCGGCCGGTGTCCTTGTGGAAGTAGAACCGGGTGCCGTCCGGCCGGCTGAACACCCACTGGCGCGCAGCATCCTCGGTCAGGTCACGCTTGAGATCGAGCGACACACCGGCCGGCCGCGTGTAGGTCAGCAGATTGGCCGACTGTGTGGCGAGCTTGTAGGTGTGCGTCGTACCGTCACCGTCGACGAACGTCATCAGGTTGTTGGTACTGCCGCCACTCGGCACAGACAGGCGGCTGCCCAGTCTCGTCAGCGTTGCCGGCTGCACGGAGAACCCGAACCCGGCCGCCGGGTCGGTGCCGTCCATGCTGTTGTAGGCCAGCCGCACGAACGCCGACGGCCCGATCGACGGGTTGGAGATCGCGTCGTAGGACCAGACCGCGTTGCCGCTGTACAGGTTGGTCAGGAACTGTGATCCGGCGCCGGTCTCCTCCCCGGTGTAGGACAGGAACTTCTCCAGACCCAACTGGTTCGAGGTCGGGTCCTCCACGTACCGATCCACACACAAGTACCCCGTCGTGACGACCGCGCAGCCCTGCGTCGGGTGTGTGGTGTTCGACGACGGCGGGACCGTCGTCGGAGAACCAGCCGCTGCCGGTCCACAGGTCCAGATACAGGTCATAGGCCAGCCGCTTCGTGCCCGTGTCGGAGTTGATCGGGGTACGGATCGGCAGCGGCACCGTCTTGGACTCGCCCGGCGCCAGCGCCTGCTCCAGCGGTACGAAGTTCCGATCGCCGGACACCGTGATGTCGGTGGTGTCGCCCGGCTCGGTCCAGCGATACGACAACTGCAACCCCGCCGGCCAGGTCTGGTTGGTGGTGTTGGTCACGGTGACCGGGGTGGTGATGGTGGTGCCCGGAACGAACCGCTCCGGCATCTCGTCGGCCTGGTAGGTCTCGGCCTCGTTCTTGGCCAGGTGTTCGACCCACAGGCGCGGGCGGAACAGGGTGTCCGGCGACTCGCTGTTGGTGATGCTCACCAACTGCTGACCTGCCGCAGCCGGCGCCTCATCACGCGTCCTCAACAGTAGCCCGTGATTGTCGCCCGGGTTGTCGACCCAGGACTGCAGCTTGGTGAGCAGGCTGGCTGAGGTGAGCGTCAGCCGTTGCGCGTTGTCGTTGGGTCTGACCGATCCCAGCAGGGCGGGGTCGTAGTCGCCGCCCGCGGTGGTCCAGTTGATCGTCGACGACGCCTGGTTCCAGGTCGCCTCGGTCTCGACGAAGTCCCTGTTCAGCCCGTACAGATCGAAGTCCGCCTGACCAGTACCGGAACCGTAGTTCGAGAACAGCTCCACCCGGGCATCGGTGACCTTCGTGCCCTGCTTGACAGCTGCAGTATCGAACTCGAACACCGCACGCTCGACGCCGTACGTCGGATGGTTGTTGCCAACCTGCACCCAATACCGCGTATTCGGCGTACCGCCGCCGTCCGGGCGCGACAGGTTCGTCGTCGGCTGCGACTTGCTCAGGGTCGTGTCGGAGATATCACCGCTGAACGACCGCAGGATCCGGCCCTCGCGCGGCATCGTCACGGTCTGGACGTTCGACGCAGCCTTGCCGTTGAACGTGCCGTCACCCACCGTCCGCGCCACGACCCAATAGCTGTACGTCGCCGGCTCGGTGGCAGTCGACGGATCCGCGGTCTCGTCGGTGAACGACGTGACATCCGGCCGGACAGTGCCGACCAGTTCCGTCGCCCCCGGGGCCGTGGTCGAGAAGTAGTCACCAACCGGCGTGGCACAGCCGTTGCCCGGCAGCGCGCGGCAACCCCGGAAGATCTGGTACTCCACCAGATCGTCCTCATCGGCCGGCGTCGGATCGATGTACTTGCTCCACGTCAGCTCCGCGCCGGACGCGTTGATCGTCGACGGCGGGTTCAGCGCCACACCCGGCTCGTCGTAGGTGACCACCAGATTCGGCCGCGCCGCGGTCTCCCCGCCGTACGTCGCCTCGCTCGCGCTGTAGTACAGACCGCCCGCCGGCGCGGTCGCAGGGTTCTCGTCGACGGCCTTCAGCATCACGCCGTAGTTCGGGGACGATCCGTTCAGCCATGACTGCACATAGCTGCCCATTGCGTACGAGTGCCAGCCGTCCCGGTCGCCGACCTGCTTGGTCGCCGTCGAGTACTTCGTCCACCTCATCGCATCCGCGACCGGAATCGTCGCCGTCTGAGGCGACTGCTGCCGCGTGATCTTCACCTGCGTCGTGTTCCCCGGACGCGAATGGATCGTGCCCAGCGTGTACCACTGCGCACCCCCAACAACACCGGCCGTCTGGTTCCAGGTCGTCGACTGCGTCGTCACCTGGCCGCCGGCCGTCGCACCAACCAGCGTCGTCGGCAACTGGCCGCGGACCGACGACTGGAAGTAGAAGCCCTGCACCTGGTAGTCGCCGTCGCTCGGCACCCGCGCATTCCACGTAAACGTGTCCGGCGTCGTTCCGGTCGGCGCATACGAGAACGAATCGTTGACTGCCAGGTCGTTGCTCTGGTACTTCCACGATCCTTCGTACGACGACGACAACGTGTCCTGATCGTCCACCAGCACCGTGTTGTTCGCGTACGTCCCGTTGAAAGCCGTACTCATCGACGCCCACGTCGCGGTCGACTCCAACCAATCCGAGGTCACCTTCACCGCCGAGAACGGCAGCTTGTAGTCTCCGCCGAACCCCGCACCGTAGTGCACGTTCAGATCAGCCGACCGGATCGTCGTCGTGCTCGGGATCATCGACAGGTCGAACTTCAACAGGCCCCGCCACGTGTTGTGGCTCAAGTCGTCACCGACCAGAACCGTCGGGTTCGTACCGTACGTCGATGTCGCGTTCGCCTCCGAGATCGACGTGTCCTGCGCGGCCGCCGGATCCGGTACAACCACGATCGTCGGGTCGATGAGGATCGGGTAGACGCGTTCCTTCGCCTTGAGCCAGGTCTGGTCCGGCTTGAGCGTGAGCAGCGTCTTGCCGCCCCGCTGGCTGATCGTCTGGGTGATCTTGTCCGAGTAGCCGGGCTGGCCAAGCCGGTTCTGCGTCGACGAGTCGTACATGTTCGGCGCCGGGATCACGTACTTCGCAAGCTCGTCGTCGTTCTTCTTGAAGAACCCGATCGACCCGTCCGGCTGCGCTTTCGCCGTCAAACCACTGGTCCGCAACTCGAACGTGTACTCGTCCGCAGCGTCGGCGGCTGCGGTGAGCACGACGGCTTCCTTCACGCCGGTGCGGGATACGTAGTACCGAACATCCGCCGTACCGAACACATCCGGGAACGCCACCGACGAGTCCTTCGTCAGCGGCGTCAGAGCCCGCTTCTCACCCGCTGCACCAAGACTGATCGACTCGCCGCCCACCTCGAACGTCAACAACCGATCACTCGACTTGCCGAACCGCGTGCGGAAGTTGTTCTTCGCGTTCTCGAAAGAATCCTCACCGGAGCCCGCGGTCACCTTCGTGTCGATGGGCTGCCACTTGCCCTTGGAATCCTTGTAATGCACGGGCTCCGTCGACAACACCACCTGCGTCGTGCCATCAGACATGCGGTAGCTCTTCGACGACGCCGTACGCCGCTCCTCCAACTCCCGCACCCGCGCCGGCTTCCCCGTCATGGCTCCAGCGGTTGCCTTCGAGGCGTTGACGACCCGCGCGGGGACAGGCGGCGCAAGCGGGCCGACGGCCGCACGAGGCGCTTGTTGTACAGGCACTTGCGCAACCTGTTGTGGATGCGCGAGAGCGGTGGTGGGAACTCCGAGCGATGCCGGAAGAGACAGAACCAGGGCAGACGTCAGCAACCTACGGGCGCGGCGCATGGGGCACTCCAGCAGACGAAGGGGCGGAAGCACCAGCGCAGCCCCCGCGGCACCGGTATAGACAACAGACTTTCTATCGTTCGAATTGCTGGCCTGCAACCGCACTGCATGTTGCTGCAGACGACACGCCGCGCCAGCGCCACAGGCGTTCGCTTGTGTTACGCCCTCTGCGACCGGCCCCGGGCCACCAACGCCACGGTTCCGGTGACGGCGGTCTACTGGATGTCGTCGTCCCAGTCCGGTTCGTCGGGGTTACGTAGCTGGCGGATGCCGGCGGGGCCGAGATCGGGCAGGGCGAAGGAGTAGGTGCCGATCACGTTGATGTGCTGGCGGACGAAGGGCGACAGCCGGGCGAGGTCTTCCTCGATCAGCGGGTAGCCCTCGGCCTTGAGCTGGCCGAGGGCCCGGTCCATGTAGACGGTGTTCCACAGGGTGACGCAGTTCATGACGAGGCCGAGCGCGCCGAGCTGGTCTTCCATGCCCTTGTAGTAGCGCTGGTACAGCTCGCCCTTCTTGCCGTGGAAGATCTTGCTGGCCAGGGCGTGGCGGGACTCTTGCAGGTTGCGCACGCCCTTGATGTCGCGGCGGTAGGGTTCTTCGAGCGCGTAGGTGAGGATGTGCAGCGTCTTGAAGATGCGCCCGTAGTGGGCGATCGCGTCCCCGAGCGGGGTCGGGTTGCCGTCTCGCTGGATCATGCGCAGCAGGTCGTAGGCGCGGATCTCGCCGGTGTAGATCGACACCACGACGCGCAGGATGTCGCCCCAGTGCCGTGTGATCTTGTCCAGGTCGATCTTCCCGCGCGCGAAGCGGGACAGGCTGCGGTAATCGGCGTCCTGGATGCGCCAGCCCTTCTGATCCGGGATGTCGGCCAGCGCGGGCCGGTACTGCATGCCCAGCAGGTGGACCAGGCCGAAGACCACGTCGCTGTAGGATCCGGTGTCGGTCACCAGAATCTCGGGGCGCGGGCCTCCGTCCCGCCGGAATGCCACGTCGATCATGTGGAGCGAGTCGCGGACCGTGCCGGTGACGACCTTTGCCCCGAGTCCCACGCCACGGTCGTTGATCATGTTGAGCCAGGTGACCCCGCGCGAACGGCCGAAGTACTTCTTGTTGGGGCGGGTGTAGATCGAGGGCACCGGCACCACGAACCGCATCCCGTCGATCGCGGCGACCAGACCGCCGCCGAGCGCCTGGGCGAACCCGATCTGGCCTTGCTCGTCAATCAACGGGGCGTTGGCCAGCGTGTAGGTCTCAGCCGACAGGTAGTTCTGCGCCACATGCGAGAGCCGCCCGCGCTCCAGGGCCGATGTCCCGGCCTTGACCACCGGGGCGTAGCCGATGTTCAGCGCCTGGGCGGTCAGGCAGGCCACGACCGAGATGTGGAAATCGGCGAGCTTGCTCACCCCACCAGCGGCCGAAATGAACGCGGCCTCGAACGCCGGCACGCGCCCGATCACCTCCAACAGCAGCTCCGGCAAGTCGACGCGCGGCAGCATGGCCGCAACCCGCTTCCGCAGGTCGTTCAAGGACGGCGATTCCGGCAGCGCGGTCAGCTTGGCCACGTGCAGGCGTCCTTCCGCATCCACCGTCACGCCCGCACCCGCGGCCACACTCACGTCCCGGCCGTTCTGCCCGGCCCGGGACGCGACATCGTTGAGGGCCAGGTGGAGCACCATCGCGTGCTCGGCGAGCAACCGCTCGGGATTCTCCGGCAGTTGCAGGTCCACCAGCGCCGGGCCCTTGGCCGCCTCCCACCGCGCGCCGTCGAGCAGCTGGCCGCGCGGGTCTCGCCAGCGGGCTGAGGCTTCGGCGTAGACGTCGCGGCGCTTGAGATGGCGATGGAACTGGGTGAGCACGCACATGGTGTAGGCGTTCTTGTCCACGCTGCTGCCGTTCGGCAGGCTCTTGAACACCAGCCGCTTCCACGATCCGGTCACCAGTTCGGGGTCGATGTCGGCTTCGGTGACCTGCTTCTTGCGGCCGTCCAGCAGCCGCGGCAACTGCTTCATCGCCCCAAGCGTCCGGGCGCCCTCGGCATTGGCGCCGAACTCGATCACCGACGTCAATGTCTTGAGGAACCCCGACACTGTCGCGATCCGGGAGGCCAGCAGCGCGCGCATCTCCCCGTCGGCGTCGGCGCCGGGTGGCGGCACCATCTCACTCACCGCGGCGACCGCCTCCCTCAGCTCCCGACGAGACACGATCGCGTCGATCGCCTCCCACACCTGATCCAGCCGCAGCTCATCGCCGTACTCGGTAACCTCCAGCAACGTCTCAACAGCCGCGGCCAGGGTCGCCGAGTGCTTGGCCAGCTTCGGATGCCGGCGTGCCCGCTCCTTGCTGGTCGCGGTCTCGGCCTTGCCCACCAACTCGGTGGTGACCAGCAGGTCCAGCAGCTCAAGGCAGTCGTCGACCGCCTTGCCCTCCAGGTAGACAACCGTCGCCAGCAGCGTCGCGAGCCGACGCGACGGGCCATGCCGGCGCAGCGTCGAGGCCGTAGCCTGCATGCCGTACCGGGCCAGGTCCACCATCCGCCGATGCGGCACCTCCAGCGGCAGCGGCATCGCCCCCAAACCGACGCCGAGGATCTCCGCGGCGCGCTCGAGTGCCTTCTCCAAGTTCTTGCCCGACGGCCCCGCCGGACCCCTGCGCCAGCGTTCCAAATCCGAAGCGCGCCTGCCATCCGGAACCTCCAGCAACGACCCCAGCATCACCCGCTGGCGCCGCGACAACACCGCATCCAGCGTGCCGTAGAGCCGGTCGGTGGCCTCATCCCGCACCCGGGCGACCAGACGCGCCAACGTGGTCACGCCCGGCAGCAGCACCTTGTTGGTACGCAGCCACGTCACCCCGTCAAAGAAGATCGTCTTCTTGCCGTCGCCGGTATTCCAGGCCCGCGAATCCACCCAGGCCGTGAACTCGGCCTCAGCCTCGGAGAACTCCCTGAGCTGATAGGCCGCGCGGATCACCTCCTGGTGCTCGAACGGCGTGCTGCGCCGCTCGATGTACCGCTTGACCTGCGACACCTCCACGATCCCGAGCTGCTCACCCAGATACACCAGCACCTCATCAGGCACATCCAGCGGATCCGCCAGGAAACGCCCCACGAACCGAGCCGTCGTCAACTGGACAGCGAAACCGAGACGGGCGTGCGCCCCGCGCCGCTCAGCAATCAGCGCCCGATCCCCATCATCCAGGAAGAAGAACCGCTCCAGCTCCGCCTGCGACGGAGCACCCGAAAACCGGCCATACGCGGCCGCCTCGCCATCACTCAAGAACTCAACTGGCATAGACGCCGAAGGTAAGGCAGGTCCCACGACCCAGACCAGGACAAGATCGAATAGTTAGCTGGCGCGCCCGCTAACGGGACTTTCCGTTCGGATGCTCGTCATGCCCCGGCACGGTCGGGAAGATGGTCAGCCGGCCGTCGCGGATGAACGACTTGAGGACGGCGTCCCGCTCCGGGTCCGGATCGAGTGGCTCCCGCTCCGGCCGTCCTTGTCGCACGGCATCCTTGAACGCCGCCTCGTCGGCACGCAGACCGGTTCCCGAGTCGGTGATCAGGCCGCCTTTGGCCAGGCGTTGCAGAGCCTTGTGGACGGCGGGCGCGGTCAGTCCGGTGCTTCCGGCAACCTGCTCGGGGGTGGTGGCGCCGAGGACGACCGCGGAGTACGTCCGCAACCTCGACGGTTCGGCCAGCAGACCACAGAGCAGATCGGTGTTCATGCCTTCCAAGCTAATCTCCGCCGCAACCGGATTTCGGCGGGATGCTAAACAGTGCCCATGACGATGACGCCGGGTCCGCACAACGCGATCACCGATGTTCCTGGAGTGCTGGTCGGGCAGGTGGAGCGGCTCGACGCGCCGTACCTGACCGGGACCACGGTCATCCACTTGCCTGGTACGGCGGTGGCCGGAGTGGACGTCCGCGGCGGAGCGCCGGGGACGCGGGAGACGGATCTGCTCGATCCGGTGAACTCGAATTCCGGCGTCAACGCGATCGTGCTGACCGGCGGCAGTGCGTACGGCCTGGACACCGCGGGCACGGTGATGCGCTGGCTCGAGGAACGCGGTGAAGGAGTGCGTGTCGGAGTGGGGGAGCGGGACGTCGTACCGATCGTGCCGGCCGCGGTGATCTTCGACCTCGGCCGCGGCGGTGAGTTCACCGCGCGGCCCGAGCCGTCCTGGGGTGCCGACGCGATCGCCGCCGCCACCGACGGTCCTGTTGCCCTCGGCAACCACGGGGCCGGCGCCGGAGCCCGGGCGCGATCCCTCAAGGGCGGCGTCGGCTCGGCCAGTGTCCGACTGGACGACGGTACGACGGTCGGCGCGCTGGTGATCGTGAACGCGGCCGGCTCGGCGGTGGACGCCGAGGGCCGGTTGTACGGCGCTCGCTTCGGCCTCGGCGACGAGTTCACTCAGCTGCGCACACCGACCGAGCAGCCGGCCCTCGTCACCCCGGGCCGGAACCTGATCCCCGGTCCGAGTTCCGGGATGAACACCGTGATCGCGGTGCTGGCGACCGACGTACCGCTGGACAAGGCGGCGACGAAGCGGATGGCGATGGTCGCGCACGACGGGCTGGCCCGCGCGATCGACCCGATCCACACGCTGGTCGACGGCGACAGCATCTTCGCGCTCTCGACCCGCATCCCCGACGACGACCGCCCTCGGCTCGGCGTCACCGACCCGGCGGCGCTCGGCCAGTTGGAGACGCTCTACACAGCCGGAGCCCGGACGCTGTCCCGCGCGATCGTGCACGCGATGCTCAACGCGGAGACCGTCGAGACCCCGACCGGCCCGATCCTGAGCTACCGCGACGCCTACCCGTCCGCCTTCCGGACCGACTGACGTACGACCCCAGTACTACGACGAGGCGACGAAGGACGCCGTTGGACGACAGCAGGACCGGTCCTCGGGCCGACGTTCCCGGGGCTGGTCCGCGGAAGGCTCTGGGGCATGAGCTTCCAGAGTCCCCAACTCACGCCACAGCAGGTCGTCCTCAGCGGTCACGGCCTGGTCAAGTACTACGGCGACGTCGTCGGTCTGGCCGGCGTGGATGTCGCCGTACGGTCGGGCGAAGCGCTCGCGGTGATGGGCCCGAGCGGCAACGGCAAGACCACGCTCCTGCACGTCCTGGCCGGCATCCTCACCCCGGATCAGGGCGAGGTCTGGCTGGCCGGTGAACGGGTCGATCAGCTGAACGACGCCGCCCGGACCGTACTGCGGCGCCGCCGGCTGGGCTTCGTCTTCCAGGACAACCAACTGCTCGCCGAGCTGCCCGCCGACGAGAACGTTGCCCTGCCCTTGATGGTCGACGGTGTCAGCCGGCGTGATGCGGTCGGCCGGGCCCGGATGGTGCTCGCGCAGGTCGGCCTGACCGCCGAGGCCGGTCGCCGTCCAGGTGAACTCTCCGGTGGTCAGGCACAGCGTGTCGCGATCGCGCGTGCCTTGGTCGGCGAGCCGCAGGCCGTCTTCGCCGACGAACCCACCGGCGCCCTCGACGCGGCGACCGGTGCCCAGGTCATCGATCTGCTCGTCGGCGCCGCCACGCATCGCGGTGCGGCCGTCGTGGTCGTGACTCACGACAACGCCGTCGCCGCCCGCTGCCATCGGGTACTGCGGATCGTCGACGGCCGCGTGAGCGAGTCGCTGGGGGCCCAACGATGAACCCCATGACCGACCTCGGGCTGCGGTTCGTCCGCCGGCCCGGACCGGGCGGCCGCGCGGCCAACCTGGCCGCGCTCGGCGCGACCGCCGTCGTCTCGCTGCTGGTCACCTTCCTGATCGCCGGATCGCTCGGCCTGGTTCACCGATCCGACCGGATCGGCTGGCGCAGCGCCGACCGGACCGACCCGGCAACCGCGATCGGCGCGATCAACCAGGACGACGACCAGAAGGTCGACGGCCACCACCTGCTCCGCCTCGACCTGGCGACCCTGCGGCCCAACGAACTCCCACCGCCGCCTGGCATCGACCACACCCCGAAGCCAGGCGAGGTCTTCGTCTCGCCCGAACTCGCCAAGCACTGGTCGAGCCTCAGCAAGCAGTACGGCGTCGAGCAGCCGACCGGCGTGATCAGTGACAAGGGTCTGTCCTCGCCGGAAGAGCTGATCCTCATCCGTGGCGTGGCCCCGAGCGCCGTGGGACAACACCCGCAGTACGTCTCCAGTTGGCGCGATGACGTGATGGACAGCCGCATGTTCGGCTTGCTGATTGCAGTTGCCTTCGGCATCGCTCTCGTGCTGTTCCCACTGCTCAGCCTGGTCGGCCAGGCCGCAGGTGTCGCTGCCAAGCGCCGTGAACACCGTCTGGCCGCGCTGCGCCTTGCCGGAGCCACCAGGACCCAGGTGCTGTGGTTGAGCTCCGTGGAACAGGCAGTGCTCGGCCTGGGCGGTGCAGTCGTCGGTCTGGTCGGCTACACGGTCCTGACGCCGCTCATCGCGCGCATCCCCTTGGGTGGCGGTCGCTGGTTCATCCAGGACATCACGGTCAGTTGGTGGAACGTGCTCGTCGTACTGGCCGCCGTACCCGTGCTGTCCGTGCTCAGCGCGTTGATCGGGCTCGGCCGCGTCAGCATCACCCCGCTGGGCGTCGTCCGTGGTCAGACGCGTAAGGCGACCAGTGCACTGCGGCTGGGGCTGTTGGTGATTGGACCAATCGTGCTGGCGTACTACGGCATGCAGGCAGCCGTCCTCCCGCTGCTGATCGGGATCGGCATGGCTGCACTTGCCGTACGGGTGATCGGGCCGTGGGCGGTTCAGGTGATCGGCAAGACGCTGGCGAACCTGGCGAACGGTCCGGTGGGGCTGCTGGCCGGGCGACGACTGGCTGACGATCCGAAGGGTGCCTTCCGGCCGGTGGCCGCGCTCGTGCTGAGTGGCTTCGTCACCGGTTTCATCTCGGTGTTCATGCCGGGTGAGAACGAGGATCCGTCGTACCAGGACATGCGGATCGGGGTGGCGTTGCTCCTGGCGCTGGTGTTCCTGACCGTGGCCGCCTCGACCGCCGCCGGAGCGGTCGGTACGGCGCTGGACCAGGCGGCTCCCGCCCGCGCGCTGCGGCGGTCCGGGGTGCCGTTGTCGGTGATCGAACGGTCGGCCCGGCTGGCGGCCGTCGTACCGGTGCTCGGGGTCGGGCTGCCGGTGGTCGGGTTCGGCGCGCTGTGCGGGCTCGCGCTCAGCGGCGGCAAGATCATCACGGAGGGGAATTCTGGCGTCCTCCTGCTGATCGGGCAGATCGTGGCCGGGCTGGTGCTGGTCGCCGTCGCCGGTGCCGCCGGGGCGCCGGTGCTGCGGAAGGCAAGTGCGAACTGATCGCGGTTGTCCACAAGGGGAAATCGCGCTGGGACCGGGTCGTGCGAGGATGAGGGCATGCGTGACCTGAATGTGCCGGAACTCGCTGACGTCTCCTCTACGCTGCGCGAGGCGATCGATCGGTGCGGCTACTACCCGGACGTGGTGACGGATTCGCTCGCGGTGGCGATCGCGGGCGAACCGATCACCGCCTTCGTGCTGCAGCACGAGCCGACGTTCGACCGCGACGAGGTCCGTCGGCACATCACCATCCTGGCGTTGACCCCGACCCGGCTGATCGTCGGGCACACCGACGAGCACGCGGCCGACGAGCTGATCCGGGCGCCGTACGCGTCGACCTCGACCGAGGCGATCCCGCTGCAGCGGGTGAACGCGGTGGTGGTGAACCGGGTGGTGCCGAATCCGGCCGGCTATGCCTCGGGCAAGTCCGACCCGGCGGTGGCCGGCGGCGGCGAGGTCGTGCTGACCATCGGCTGGGGGATGGTGAACCGGATCGACCTCGAGCCGGCCGTCTGCGCCGACCCGAACTGCGAGGCGGACCACGGGTACACCGGCTCGGTCGCCGCCGACGACATCTCGTTGCGGATCAGCGCGGCGGCCGACGGTCCGGCCGGAATCCAGCAGGTGCTCGACTTCGCGCAGGCGCTGTCGTTCGCCACCAGCAAGTAGTGCCGATGTCCGAGCCGGTCAGCCCACAGTACGGCGGTGGGGCGCTCGCCGACGTGTTGCCATCAGTCGCCGGCGCTCTCTCAGTCCCACACGAGCAGAACGTCCTCGGCCTGCCGCCTGCGTCCAGGTACGCCGTGCTGCTGCTCGACGGACTGGGGTGGAACCTGCTGCAGCGGCATGCGGACGTCGCGCCGTACCTGGCGTCGCTGCTGCCCACAGGTCGTAGCCTGACCGCCGGAGTGCCTTCGACGACCGCAGTGAGCCTGACCAGCCTCGGGACCGGTCTCCCGCCTGGTGCACACGGCATCGTCGGCTACACGTCGATCGTCCCCGAGTCCGGTGCGCTGCTGAACGCACTGTCGTGGGATGCGCCGGTGGACCCGCGGAGGTGGCAGCCGCACGCGACAGTCTTCGAGCGGATCGCCGCGGCCGGTGTGGCCACCCGCAACGTCAGCAAGGCTCGCTTCGACACGTCCGGTCTGACCGCCGCGGCGTTCCGGGGGAGTGCGCATCGTGGTGCGGACACCGTGGAAGACCGGCTGGACGCGACTCGCTTCGCCAGTCGCGAGGGGAAGTCGTCGCTGGTCTACGTGTACGACTCCCAGCTGGACTACACCGGCCACAACCAGGGCTCCGAGTCCTGGCAGTGGCGCAAGGAACTGGCTGCGGCGGACGCGTTCGCCCAGCAGGTCCGGTCCGCGTTGCCGCGGGACGCCGTACTCGTGGTCGTCGCCGACCACGGGATGATCGACGTCGCGCCGGAGAACCGGGTCGACCTCGACGCCGAGCCGGCCCTGACCGCCGGTCTTCGGCTGGTGGGCGGTGAGTCGCGCTTCCGGCACTTGTACTGCCTCGACGGCGCGGAGGCCGACGTACTGGCGACGTACCGGGAGCGGCTGGGCGACAAAGCGCTGGTGCTCAGCCGTGACGAGGCGGTCGGGCTCGGATGGTTCGGCAGCGTCGAGGATCGGGTCGCGCCGCGACTGGGCGATGTCGTGGTCGCATCGCTCGGGCCGGTCGCGCTGGTAGCGAGTCAGCGCTCACCGCAGGAGGCCGGGCTGATCGGTCTGCACGGGTCGCTGACCGACGACGAGATGGCGATCCCGCTGCTCGTCGATCCGGGTTTCTAGAAGCTCCAGACGTTCCAGAAGAAGCTTGCCTGTGAGGTCTTCGCCTCGCCGTCGCGTGCCGTCACGGTCACCTTGTACCGACCGGAGCCGGGGGTGAGTACGCCGGTGATCCAGCCGCGCTCGGCGTCGATGCTCAGGCCCGGCGGCAGCCCCGACGCCGAGTAGCTGATGTCGCCCGTGCCGCCGGAGCCCTTCAGCAGCAGCGGAATCGCCGGTGCACCGCCGAATCCGAGCTGGTCGGACGGCTTGGTGATCGAGATGGCTCCCTGCGGCTGGGCGGCGGCCGCGCCGACCGCCTCGGCCGCGTCGACCATGCCCTCGCCGTAGTACGAGTTGTTCGCCTGGGGGCCGATGCACTCACCGGAGGCGCCGGGCGGGCAGGCCAGATCGTTGGCCTGCTGGGCCAGCTTGGCGCGGACCTGGGCAGTCGTGAGCTTGGCGTCCATGCTGCGGAGCAGCGCGGCGACACCCGCGACGTGCGGCGACGCCATCGACGTACCGCTCATCGACTCGTAGCCGCCGCCCGGGACGGTCGAGTAGACGCTCTCACCGGGAGCGGCGACGTTGATCTTGTTCTCGCCGAAGTTGGAGAACCGCGACTTCGCGCCGGCGGCGTCGACGGACGCGACCACGACCATGCTCGGCAGCTCGGTCGGCAGGCTGATGCAGTCGTTCGTCACGGTCCGCAGAGCCGGTGTCGAGTCGTTCGGGCTCGAGTCGTCGTCGGTCTTGGCGGCCAGGTTGTAGTCCTCGTTGCCGGCCGCGGCGACGTTCACGACGCCCTTGGAGTCCGAGTACGCGACCGAGCGCCGTACCGCTTCCGCGATCGCGTCCTGGTCCGGGTCCGACGGGCAGAGGAACAGCCACGGGTCGACGTAGTAGCTGTTGTTGGTGATCGAGACGCCCTTGTCGGCGGCGAACATGAACGCGCAGACCGTGTTCTCCGGGAAGAACAACTGGCTGTCCGCCTCGGCGACGCGGATCGAGGACACCTTCACGCCCGGCGCGACCCCGACCATGCCGGCGCCGTTGCGGGCCGCCGCGATCGTGCCGGCCACGTGCGTGCCGTGCTCGCCGACCGGTCGCCAGGCACCGGGCCGGGTGTCGGCCTTGCCGTAGGCGCAGGAGGCGGACTTGGTGGCGTCGAAGTTCGCCTTCAGGTCCGGGTGCTGGTCGTCGACCCCGGTGTCGAGCACGCCGACGGTGACGGTCTTGGCGCCCGGGTTCTTGTCCCAGGCCCGGTTCGCGCCGATCTGGGCCATGTCGGGCCGGTCGGTCTCCGGTGTCGTGCTCGGGACCTCGGGCACCTGCGCCGGGACGGCCGGTGCGCCGACGTCGGGGGGCAGGTCCGAGGTGCGGGTGGCGCCGGCCTTCTGAACCCCGTCGACGTCGCGCATCTTGGCGACGAAGTCGGTCGCGTTCGAGTGGGCCACGATCACCCCGATCGCGTCGTACGTCGCGTAGACGCTGCCGCCGTTGGAGGTGATCGCGCCGGTGACCTTGCCGGTCTGGTTCGGCTCGGTGATGACCAGGTACGCCCGCAGTCCTGCCTCCACCCGATCCGGTACCGCGGACTGGACCGGAACGGCGGCCGCCGGAAGGGTGGCGGACGCGGTCATCAGGCAGGCCGCGAGGAGCAGGACCAGAGCTTTGCGCACGATCCATTCAAACCGGACGGGGGCTCAGAACCAAAGCCGACGCCCAGAACGGTACCGACCTGGTACGACGCGCCACCCCGAGGTGCGGTGTGATCCGCTGACTTGGCAGGATGAACGCCCGTGGCTGAACTGCTCTATTTCACCGGGACCATGGACTGCGGCAAGTCCACCCTCGCCCTGCAGATGGACCACAACCACAAGGCCCGGGGCCGGCTCGGCCGGATCTTCACCAGCCACGACCGGGCCGGGGAGTCGGTGCTCTCGTCCCGGCTCGGGCTGGCGGCCAAGGCGATCGAGGTGCGCCCGGAGTTCGACTTCTGGGAGTTCGTCGTCGGCGAGCTGACCCAGGGCGGCCGGATCGACTACGTGGTGTGCGACGAGGCGCAGTTCTACAGCGCGCTGCAGGTCGAGCAGCTGGCCCGGCTGGTCGACGAGCTGCAGATCGACGTGTTCTGCTTCGGCATCCTGACCGACTTCCGCGCCACCCTGTTCCCCGGTTCGGCCCGGCTGGTCGAGCTGGCCGACCGGATGGAGCTGCTCCAGGTCGAGGCCTTGTGCTGGTGCGGTGAACGGGCCACCCACAACGCCCGTACGATCGGTGGGGAGATGGTGACGGAGGGCGAACAGCTGGTGGTGGGTGACATCGTGTCGCACGACCACGAGGTCGCGTACGAGGTGCTCTGCCGCCGGCATCACCGCCGCCGCCTCACCCAGGCCCGAGCCCGCGCCACCCTCTCACCCGAGGTCCTGCCCTTCGGAGGAGCCGCATCATGAGTCCCTTGATCACCGTCGACGAGCTGCGCGCTCTGGCCGAGCGTCCGGTGCTGATCGACGTCAGCTGGAATCTGGCCGGTCCGCCCGGACGGGAGGCGTACGACGCCGGGCACCTCCCGGGGGCGCACTTCGTCGACCTGGACACCGAGCTGGCCGGACCGCCCGGGCCCGGCCGACACCCGTTGCCGGCAGCAACCACCGTGACCGCGGCGCTGCGCCGGGCCGGAGTCGGCCCGAGTACGCCGGTGGTCGTCTACGACGCGGCCAACTCGACCGCGGCGGCACGGGCGTGGTGGGTCTTCCGGTACTTCGGCGTCCGCGACGTCCGCGTACTCGACGGCGGACTCGCGGCCTGGCAGGCGGCCGGGGGAGAGGTCACGACCGAGGTTCCGGCCGATGGTGACGGGTCGTTCATCGCGACAGCCGGGCATATCCCGATGCTGGATGCCGAGGGCGCGGCTGACATTGCCGCGGCTGGGGTGCTGCTGGACGCGCGGGCGCCGGAGCGGTTCGCCGGCGAGGTCGAGCCGATGGACCCGGTCGCCGGGCACATTCCGGGTGCAGTCAACGCACCCACGACCGCCAACGTGGGCGAGACCGGCCACTTCCTGCCGGCCGACGAACTCCGCGAACGCTTCGAGAAGCTCGGCGTGAGCGGGTCGACCCAGGTAGGCGTCTATTGCGGTTCCGGTGTCACCGCGACCCATGAAGCCCTCGCGCTGGAGATCGCCGGCGTAGACGCCACGGTGTACGTCGGCTCCTGGTCGGAGTGGATCACCGACCCGTCCCGGCCGGTGGCGACCGGGCGGGCCTGACTCCGCCTTTCGGCGGTGATGGAAAGGGATCAACCCGGTCTTGACTCCGCGGTGCGGTTGCGGGATCGTCCTGAGAAATCGATTTCCAATCCGCCCCATGGGAGTCATCTGATGAAGCGATCCACGTTCCTGCGTGCTGTTCTCGGTGCCGGTGTGGTGGCCGCCGTACCCGGTCTGCCGGCCGCCGCGAGAAGCCAGGCCGTCCTGACGAACAAGGTGGCCGACCTGACCGGGCCGGGGTTGACGGACCGGTTCCGGATGGCGGCGACGGACCTGGGGATCCCGGCGCGGACGCCGGACGGACGGGTGCTGTTCGTGTTCGGCGACACCTTCGAGCAGCCGTTCGTCGGCGGCGGCTGGTGGCGGTCACCCGTCGCGCTGTGGTCGACCACGACCGACCTGAACAACGGGGTCAAGTGGTCCGGGGCCGTCGGTGGAGCAGCCGCGCAGCAGTTGTGGGAGTACGAGCACGACAACCCGGTGTTCTCGACCGTGCTGCCGTCGGACGTGATCACCATCGGCGGGTCGATGTACCTGCACGTGATGGTGAACAAGGGCCTCGGCAACGTGGTCTGGACCGAGATCTGGCGCAGCGACAACTCGGGGGCGAACTGGTATCACACCGGCGCCAAGTTCGCCCCGAACATCGACGGTGGGCTGTTCCAGTGCCTGAGCTGGGGTGAGGGCAACGACGGCTACGTGTACGTCTGCTCGACCGGCTTCCAGCGCAACAAGCCGATCATTCTCAAGCGGGTCCGCAGCAACCAGATCGCCAATCCGGCGGCGTACGAACCCTGGGGCTTCCGCGACGGCGTCTGGGCCTGGGGCAATCCGGCGACACCCATCCTGACCGGCAGCTTCGGCGAACTCTGCCTGCGGCCGCTGGGCGGCAAGTGGGTCCTGACGTGGTTCAACGCCGGCGACTACCGGATCGACGGCATCATCATGGACACCCCGACCTCGAACCTCTACACGGCCTATCGCCAGACGCTCATCTACGGCGGCGCCTGGGGCTCCGAGGACGACAACCACGTCGCCCAGCTGTACGGCGGCTACATCATCCCCGGCTCCACCTTGAGCGACCTGCACCTGTCGGTCAGCCAGTGGAAGACCGACGCCGGCTGGCCGTACCGAGCCATGCAGTTCCGCGTCCGCAACTTCGGCTAGAGCTCGAGCACCATGGTTTCCGAGGTCTCCACCGTGCCCACCGTCTCGAAGCCGAGCGAGCGGTAGAGCTTCGCCGCGGTGTTCGCCGGATCGACGCTCAGACTCAGTCGTTTGTACGGCGAGGTCCGGATGAGCTCGGTCATCAGCGCACGGGCGATGCCTCGGCGGCGGAACGCGGGGGAGACGCCGAGAGACAGCTCAGGGACGTCGTCGGCGATGTAGCCGTAACCGGGCCGCTCGGCGGTGAGGAGACGCGCCCAGGCCGCACCTGCCGGGGTGCCATCGATCTCGGCGATCACGCCGAAGTCGCTCGCGCGCGGCCACCCGGCGACGTACCGCCAGGCCTTGTCCTCCGCGCGCAGCTTGTCGAGGGTGAACGAGGGCGTCCCGTCCCAGTTGTAGGCCTCCAGCAACATCTCGGTCAGGAACGTGAAGTCGTCGGCGGTCGCGGGTCGGAGCAACATGACATCATCCTCGCCGACCTGCGGCCGCGCCTCCACCGATTAGAGCTGGATCCGAACCAGGTTGCGGCATCCCAACAGGCTAGAGCATGATCGGGTTTCGGTTATGGCCTAAATGCAGGTTTGCCGGGCGGGCGGATGATGGCGGCATGGGCGAGTACATCGATGCCGGGGGAGTGCGGACGTACTGCGAAGTGACCGGCGACGGAGATCCGGTCGTCCTGATCCACGGTGGTGCGACGGCCGGCGACAGCTGGGCAGCGCAGGTGCCGGCGCTCGCCGAGCGTTATCAGGTGTTCGTCCCCGACCGGCGCGGGCACGGGCGGAGTCCGGATGTCGAGGGACCGGCCACGATGGACGCCTTCGCCGCGGACCTGGTCGCGTTCATGGCGGCGCTCGGACTCGGTTCGGCTCACGTCGTCGGCTGGAGCGACGGCGGCAAGGTCGCGGTGCGGATGGCGTTGAGCCGGCCGGACCTGGTCCGGAAGCTGGTGATGATCGGCACCGAGCTGACCAGGGCCGGAGGAACGCCTGCCAACGACCGCTTGATGACGACGCCCGAGGGTCTCGAGCAACTCGCGACGGTCGCCCGTTCGGACTACGAGCGGTTGTCACCGGACGGTCCGGAGCACTTCGGTGTCGTCTTCGCCAAGTGGACGACGATGTGGACCTCGATCCCCGACATCGAGCCCGCCGACCTGATGCACCTGCCGATGCCGGTCCTGCTCATGCAAGGCGACGACGACTGTGTGCGCATCGAGCACAATGTCGCGGTCGCGAGGGCGATCCCGGACGCGCAGCTCGCCGTCATCCCGGGCGCCTCCCACACGGCGCCGCTGGAGAAACCTGACCTGGTGAACCGCCTCCTGCTCGAGTTCCTCGCCGACCCGCAGTCACCCAAGTACATGCCGCTGGGCGACCTCGACAGCTGAGTGATAACGCTCCCGCAACTGGAGGGCTTCTACCCATTGAGAAAGTAACACGCTTGGTTTAACTTACTCGGGACCTGGTCGGTGTGCGGCTCAGAGCACACCGGCGGCATCCGGAAACCTGAGGAGTTCCGATGACGAGAGTGAGCAGGTGGGGCGCCGGGCTCGGGCTGGCAGGGCTGGTGCTCGCGGTGGCCGGTTGTGCGGACGGTACGACGCCGGCCGCCGATGCCGGCGGGACCATCGACGAGAACGCGCCGGTGACGATCACGATCGGGGACCGCCCGACGCCGGACAAGCCGAACGACATCGCCGCGTTCGAACGCAACATCAAGAAGTTCACCGAGGCGCACCCGAACATCACGGTGAAGTCCACCGAGACGAAGTGGGACGCGCAGACCTTCCAGGCCCAGGTGGCCGGCGGATCGCTGCCGACCGTGATGAACATCAGCTTCACCGAGCCGGCCAACATGATCCCGAACAAGCAGCTGCCGGACATCACCGACGAGCTGAAGCTGGTCGACCTGACCAAGGACCTGAACCCGGACGTGCTCAAGATCGTCCAGGACGACAACGGCCGCGTCTACGGCGTACCGATCGACGTCTTCTCGGTCGGTCTGGCCTACAACCGGGCGCTGTTCAAGCAGGCCGGGCTGGATCCGGACAAGCCGCCGACGACCTGGGACGAGGTCCGTCAGTACGCCGAGCAGATCACCGAGAAGACCGGCCAGGCCGGCTACGCGCAGCTGACCAAGGACAACACCGGCGGCTGGATGCTGACCACGATGACCTACAGCATGGGCGGCTCGGTCCAGAGCGAGGACGGCAAGAAGAGCACCTTCAACGACGCGCCGACCAAGAAGGCGCTGCAGTTGCTGAAGGACATGCGCTGGTCCGACAACACGATGGGCAGCAACTTCCTCTACAACCAGGAGGAGGTCCGGCAGGACTTCGCGGCCGGCAAGATCGGCATGGTCCTGCAGGCACCCGACGCGTACGACATGTGCGTGAAGAACTTCGCCATGAAGCCGGCCGACTACGGCCACGGCGCGCTGCCGCAGGACGGCGGTCCGCACGGCACGCTCACCGGCGGCTCGATCAAGATGATCAACCCGAAGGCGTCGAAGAACGAGATCGTCGCCGCGCTGAAGTGGATCAAGTCGCAGGAGTTCGACAAGTACACCAACGAGCAGCTCGCGGTGCAGAACGCGAAGGACTCCATCGCCGACAAGGGTTTCGTCGGCCGGCCCGGCATCACCCCGCTGAGCCAGGAGACGTACGACCGCTACAACACCTGGCGCAAGCCGTACAACAACGTCCCGATCGAGCAGTTCAACGGGTACGTCGAGTCGACCAAGACGCTCAAGCTGCTGCCTGAGCCGTCCAACAAGGCGCAGGAGGTCTACGCACTGCTCGACCCGGTGGTCCAGCAGGTGCTGACCAAGAAGGACGCGGACATCGACAAGCTGCTCACGGACGCCGCATCGAAGATCGACGCGCGCCTGGCCCGGTAGCGCATGTCCCTCCTACGTACACCGAAGTCCGGCCGGAGTGTTGCCACCTGGTACCACTCCGGCGGACTGAGTGCCATCGTCTTCGCCCTGCCCCTGGTGGTGACCTTCCTGTACTTCTCCTGGGGCCCGATCGTCCGCGGTCTGGTGCTCAGCTTCCAGAAGAACAACCTGGTCACCGCGCCGGAGTGGGTCGGGATGGCGAACTTCAGCTACGTGCTGACCGACCCGCAGCTGCCGCAGGCAGCGGTCAACACGCTCTACTTCGCCCTCCTCGCGCTGATCTTCGGCTTCCCGGTCCCGCTGTTCCTGGCCGTGTTCATCAGCGAGCTCCGCAGCACCGGCTGGCTCTACAACGTGATCTCCTACCTGCCGGCCGTGGTTCCGCCGGTGGCGGCGATCCTGCTGTGGAAGTTCTTCTACGACCCGAGCGGTTCCGGTGTGTTCAACGCCGTACTGGGCTGGTTCGGGATCGGGCCGTTCGCCTGGCTGAACTCGCCGGACCTGGCGATGCCGGCCATCGTGCTCGAGGCGACCTGGGCCGGGGCCGGCGCCACGTCGATCATCTATCTGGCCGCCCTGACCGGCGTACGGACCGAACTGTACGAGGCGGCCGAGCTGGACGGAGCCGGGATCTGGAAGCGGGTCTGGCACGTCACCCTGCCGCAGATCCGCGGAATCATCCTGATCATGATGCTGCTGCAGCTGATCGGGACGTTCCAGGTGTTCACCGAACCGTTCCTGTTCACCGGCGGCGGGCCGGACAACGCGACGACGACGATCCTGCTGCTGATCTACCGGTACGCGTTCATCAACGGCGACTTCGGCGCGGCGACCGCGCTCAGCGTGCTGCTGGCCGGGGTGCTGTGCGTACTGTCCGTCGCCTACCACTTCATGACCCGCCGCTGGAGCGTCACATGAGTCACGAACGTGGAATCATCTCGACCGCCGACCGGAAGCGCTCACTGATCCGCTACGGCCTGCCCGGCATCCAGGTGCTGCTGTTCGTCGGCGTGGTGATCGCCGGTGTCGGGCCGCTGCTCTGGTTGCTCAAGTCCGGGCTGTCCACGAGCCAGGACATCCTGCGCGGCCCGATGCAGCTGTGGCCGTCCGGGATCCAGTGGCACAACCTCCCCGACGCCTGGACGCGGGTACAGATCGGGTCGTACCTCGGCAACACCGCGATCATCGCGATCGGCTCGCTGCTGTCGACCCTGTTCGTGTGTACGACGGGCGCCTTCGTGCTGAGCGTGTTGCGGCCGAAATGGGGGCCGATCATCACCGGCGCCGTACTCGCGACGCTGTTCCTGCCGGGCGTGATCTCGCTGGTCCCGCTGTACCTGACGATCCTGAAGATGCCGCTGCTCGGGGTCAACCTGCAGAACACGTTCTGGGCGGTCTGGCTGCCGCAGGCGGCCGGCGCGTTCAACATCCTGGTGATGAAACGGTACTTCGACTCGATCCCGCGCGAGCTGATCGAGGCGGCCAGGATCGACGGCGCGAGCAATCTACGGCTGTTCACCTCGCTGGTGCTGCCGCTGTCGAAACCGATCGTGGGGGTGGTCGCCCTGCTGACCGTGATCGGCTCCTGGAAGGATTACCTCTGGCCGCTGCTGGTGCTGCCGGATCCTCGGCTGCAGCCGATCTCGGTGGCCCTGCCTCGGGTGGCCGAGACCACGGAGATCTCGCTGC
Organism: uncultured Actinomycetota bacterium; assembly: GCA_963748245.1. Classification (GTDB taxonomy): domain Bacteria; phylum Actinomycetota; class Actinomycetes; order Propionibacteriales; family Kribbellaceae; genus Kribbella. Next base: position 485,595 of record CAVVIA010000003.1, read on the forward strand.
AGATGAGTGCCCTGTTCCTGGCGGTACTGATCCCTGTGGTGTTGTTCTTGGTGTTCCAGAAGCAGTTCTTGAGAGGGGTTGGGATGTCGGGAGGAATCAAGGAGTGACGTCATCACTCAACGGCAGGCGTGTGCTGGTCACGGGGGCGGCGGGGCGGATCGGGCTGGTCACGGTGCAGCACCTGACCGAGCTCGGCGCGCTGGTGACCACGCTGTCGAACGTCGAGCACCCGGACCTGAAGGCCGACCGGATCCTGATCGGCGACACCCGGTCCGAGGCCGACGTGGCCGAGGCGCTCACCGATGCCGAGTACGTGGTCCATCTGGCCGCCTTGGCTCACCCTTCGGCCGGTACGCCGTACGACGTCTACACCATCAACGTGGTGTCGACGTTCAACGTTCTGGCCCAGGCCGGTGCGCTCGGCATCGACCGGGCGGTGATCGCCAGCAGCATCAACGCGACCGGGATCCCGTTCAACCCGCACGACATCCGGCCGGCCTACTTCCCGCTCGACGAGAAGATCCCGACCGACGTCGGCGATGCCTATTCGCTGTCCAAGCAGAACGACGAGAACGCGGCCCGGATGGCCTGGCGGACGTGGGGCATCGACGTGGTCGCGTTCCGGTTCCCGCACGTGAACTCGGTCGACGTCCTGCAGAAGCAGGCCGACGGGGCGCGGCGCGATCCGCGGGGTGGACTGCGGGAGGCCTGGAGCTACCTGGATTCGCGCGACGCGGCGTACGCGATCGAGCTGGGGCTGACGGCCTCGTTGTCCGGGGCCCATACCTTCTTCGTTGCCGCTGACACCACGAACGCGCCGTACGAGACCGAGGCTCTGCTGGACGCCTTCGCGCCGGACGTGCCGCGGCTGCGGCGGTTCGTCGGGCGCGAGGTGCCGATCGACCTGACCGCGGCCCGGACCGTGCTCGGCTTCCGGGCCCGGCACGTTCTCGGCCTGCCGACCCTTCCCTTGGAGATCTGAAATGCCCTCGAACTTCGACCAGCCCTGGCCGGTCCGCGACGACGTCCGGATCCGGGAGGTGAAGGCGATCGTCACCGCGCCGCAGGGCATCCCGCTGGTCGTGGTGAAGATCGACACCACCGAGCCGGGACTGTACGGCCTCGGCTGCGCGACCTTCACCCAGCGGTGGAAGGCGGTGCAGACGTTCGTCGACGAGCACCTGGCCCGGCTGCTGGTCGGGCGCTACCCGGGTGACATCGGCGACCTGACCCGGCTGGCCGGGTTCTCCGGCTACTGGCGCGGCGGACCGGTGACGAACAACGCGATCTCCGGCATCGACCAGGCGCTGTGGGACATCGCCGGCAAGCGCGCCGGCATGCCTGTCCACGAGCTGCTCGGCGGCAAGGTCCGGGCGGCCGCCGACACCTACATCCACGCCGAGCGGCCGCACGATCGAGGAGACCCTGGAGCACGCGCAGAAGCTCGTCGCGCAGGGCTGGCGGCACGTCCGCCTGCAGATGTCGACACCGGGCGGCGGCGGGTACGGCGCCCCGCAGCTGGCGACGCTCTACCCGGACTCGCCGTACCACAACGGCTGGTCGGCGCGAGACTACCTGCGGACGACTCCGGACCTGTTCGCCGAGGCCCGCCAGGCACTGCCGGACAACATCGAACTGCTGCACGACGTGCACTCGCGGCTGACGCCGAAGGAGGCCGTGCTGCTGGCCCGGTCGCTCGAGCCGTACGGGCTGTTCTTCCTCGAGGACGTGTTGCCGCCCGAGCACTGGGACCGGCTGCCCGAGGTCCGGGCCGCCTCGCCGGTGCCGCTGGCGGTCGGTGAGCTGACGACCTCGATGGGCGACGCCGTCCGCCTGATCCGCGACCTCGGCGTCGACTTCATCCGGTCGCACGTGTCCGACATCGGCGGCCTGACCCCGGCCCGCAAACTCGCCGACCTGGCCGAGCTGTGCGGGGTGCGTACGGCGTGGCACGGCCCCGGCGACACGTCGCCGATCGGAGCCGCGGCGAACGTCGCGCTCGATGTGAGTTCCGTTGCCTTCGGCATCCAGGAGGGCCACCTCTACAACGAGGCGACGCATGAGGTCTTCCCCGGCACGCTGCGGATCGAGGACGGCTGGCTGACCCCGAACGACGCGCCCGGCTGGGGCATCGACCTCGATCTCGAGGCGGCCGCCCGTTATCCCGCGCAACTGTCCGGACACGACGAGTGGGCGGCCGGCGTACGACGCATCGACGGGGCCCTGGAAGCACCGTGACAACGGTGGTCGCGCAGTACGATCTCGGCTAGTCACGGACAGAGACGGGGAGGTGGGCAGGTGCCGGACAACGATGATCTGAGGCATGCCGGGGCGAACCAGTACGACCTCGGCTCGTTCAACGAGGCCGTGATCATCGAGACGATCCGGCTGGCCGGCACCATCAGCCGGACCGAGATCGCCCGCCGGACCGGGCTCACCCAGCAGTCGGTCTCGCGGATCCTGCGCATCCTGCTGCAGCAAGGCCTGCTGGTCGAGGAGGCGCAGGAGCGGGCCGAGCGGCTGGGCAAGCCGCGGACACCGGTCCGGATGCGCTCGACCGCCGCCCACGCGGTCGGCATCCACATCGACCCTGAACTGCTCACCGTCGCGGTCGTGGACCTCGACGGCACGATCGTCCGTCGCGAGACGGTCGATCTCGCCGACGATCTGAGCGCCGGCAAGCTGGTCGACCTGACCGCCGCGACCGTGACCGCGGCGCTCAGCATCAGCCAGGTCGACCTCGACTCCATGCTCGGTGTCGGCGTCGCCGTACCCGGGCCGATCAACGCCGACGGCACGCTGCTCGCACTCCCGCTGCAGCCCGCCTGGCGCGGGCTGAAGATCCGGCACCTGCTGCAGGAGAAGCTCAACCACCCGGTCCTGGTCGAGAAGGACGGTACGGCGGCCGCCATCGGCGAACGCTGGATCGGCCGCTCCGCCCGGGCCCGCGACTTCGCCTATCTCTACCTCGGCACCGGCGTCGGCAGCGGCCTGATCCTGAACGGATCGATCTACCGCGGCGGTACGGCGAACGCCGGGGAGTTCGGCCAGATCGCGGCGCTCCGGATGGGGGAGTGGGACACCGACGACGGACCGCGGATGGTGCCCGAGTGCAACCCGACCGCCTCGCTGCCGGTCATCGCGGCGGAGTACGGGTACGTCGAGACGGACCCGAGCGCGACCGACGAGGCGAAGCGGTACAAGGCGGTCTGCAAGGCGGCGGCCGACGGCGACGAGGCGGCCGTGAAGGCGGTCACCCAGGTCGCCCGGGTGATCGGTCAGGGCACGGTCGGCCTGGTCGACCTGCTCGACATCGACCTCGTCGTGCTCGGCGGACCCGCGTTCGGCAAGGAGATCTCGGAGATCTTCCTGACCGAGATCGGCCGGGCGGTGAACGCGCACCCGGTCGCCCGGGAGACCCGCCCGGTCGCGGTGGAGGAGTCGATGCTGCAGACCGACGCGGCCGCGGTCGGGGCCGCGTCGACGATCTTCCACGACGCGTTCACGCCACGGGTCAGTGGATCCAGTCAGGCGCGTAGGCTGCCCAAGTGATTTCTCCCCGCCCGCTGACACCGGACGTTCAGCTCCGCATCTCCACGCTCGACGACGCCGCCGGCCTGGCCGACGCCTACACCCGTAGCTGGGACCACCTCAAGCCCTGGGAACCGGACCGGGCCGAGTCCTGGTTCACGCCGGCCGGTCAACTGGAGCGGCTGACCAGCTCGCTCGAGCGGTACAAGAACGGACAGGTCGTGCCCTGGGTACTGGCCGAAGGCGATCGCATCGTCGGCGCGATCACCTTGAACGACCTGGTACCCGGCCCGTTCCGCAACGCCGACGTCGGCTACTGGCTCGCCGCCGACGCGGTCGGCCGCGGCCTGGCCACGCGGGCCCTGGAGGCGGTGCTCGAGATCGCCGACACGGAGCTGAAGCTGCACCGGGTCGCAGCCAGCACGCTGACGAACAACGTCGCTTCGCAACGTGTCCTTCAGCGCACCGGCTTCGTCCGGATCGGCTTCGCCCCGACGTACCTGCACATCGCCGGAGCCTGGCGGGACTGCAACCTCTACCAGCGCATCCTCAACGACCGTTCGCCTGGCTCCTAGTTGGGTGGCAGGCGGATGCCGCGGGAGACGTCGACGTCGTCGTAGCGGCCTTCCAGGACGTCGATGAACTTCACCGGGCGCTGGAGGGTCGAGGCGATGTAGACGGCGCGGACCGTGGCGAGCGCGTCGATCGCGTCCTGGACGGTGATCCCCGGCTGTCCGCCGTTCGCGATCGCGCCGAGGATGTCGTCGTACTGCGCCTGGTGACGGCCGGGCGGACCCGCGTCGACCTTCGCGTCATCGGTCGAACCGTCGACGTTGAACCGCCGGAGCAGGTCGTCCTCCACCTCGGCACCGCCCTCGGTCCCGTGCACCGACACCCGCGTGCGGCCGCCGGGGAAGGCCGCGGTCGTCGCGTGCAGAGTGGCGACCGCACCGGACTCGAAGGTCAGCGTCGCGACCACCGTGTCCTCGACCTCGATCTCGTGGTGTGCCGCCCGCAGCGCCTGCGCCTGGATGTTGACCGGGCGGCCCATGAACCACAGCAGCAGGTCGACGGTGTGCACGCCCTGGTTCATCAGCGCGCCACCGCCGTCCTGCGCCCAGGTCCCACGCCAGCCGGCCGATGCGTAGTACTCGTCGCTGCGCCACCAGGCAACCGTCGCGACGGCGGACGTCAGCTGACCGAACCGGCCGGCCTGGATCGCCTCGTGGACCAGCGCGCTACTGGCGTCGAACCGGTGCTGGCTGATCACGGACGAGACCACACCGTGGCTCGCCGCCCGGGCCGCGGCCGCGCCGAGGCGCCGCGCCCGGGTCAGTTCGACATCGAGCGGCTTCTCGATGACGACGTGCTTCTTCTCGTTGAGGGCCTGCTCGGCCAGCGCGGCGTGGGTCCCGCTGGGCGTGCAGATCGCGACGACCGAGACGTCCGACCCGCCCAGCGCTGCGGCCAGGTCGTCGTACACCTTCGGCTCCGGATGACCGGCCTCCTTGAGCCGGGCGGCCAGCGCCTCACGGGCGGCGGCGTCACCGTCGACGAGTGCGGTCACGGTCGCGTCGGGTCGCTCGGCGATGGTGTCGGCGTGGGTGCGGCCGATGATGCCGCACCCCACGATCGCGACCTGGTGCTGTGTCGGGTCAGCCATCTCGCTCCTACTTGGCAGTGAAGTTCGCGGTCAGGACCTGGTCCGTTGCGACGGTGAAGGTGTACGACGCATCGGTCGAGACCACCGCACCGTCGACGGTCCAGTTCTGGAAAACGCTATCCGATGTTGGCGTCGCCGTCACGGTAACCTGCGCGCCGACCTCGTACGTCCCCGGTTCGGACTCGTTGCCGTCGATCCGTACCGTGCCGGGTCCGTTGGCCGCGATCTGGATGCTGCGCTGGACCACGTTGATCACCATCACGTTGCGCAGGGTGACCGGACCCGTGCTGGTGGCGCCGTTGTAGCGGGCGAGGTTGGTCGCCTCGACGTCGCCGCCGACCACCTTCACGGTGTAGCCGTCGGCGCCGAGGTTGTCGGTGCCGAGGTTGAAGGCGTCGACCTGGCCGCTGTTCACCACCAGGCCGTCGTGGAAGCCGTACGCGAACACGTTCAGCAGCGTCAGCCCGGTCGCGCCGTCGACGGTGACGATCTTGGCGGTCTTGCGCATGTACTTGTCGATGACGAGCTCGAAGATGTTGCCCTCGTTCATCCAGTACGGCTGCTGGTAGCCGACCCGCGTGACCGCGTTGCCGTTCGACAGCACGCCCTCGATCCGGCCGTTGCGGCCCGGGCCGAGCTTGATCGCGTGGTCGAAGAAGGCGCCGGCGACCTTGCGGACGACGATGTCGTCGCCGCTGAGATCGAGTCCGTTCCAGGTGTTGGGGAAGCCGGCGTTGATCACGTAGTTGCCGCCGGCCTGACCGCGGACCGCGAACGGGTAGGGCACGACCCCTTCCGGCCTGCCGGGGTTGTTGTCGGGATAGAAGACTCGGAGCCCACGAAGACCCGAGCTCCGTCCGAGCGTGACCAGTGCGGTTGCGGTGTCGCGTTCGAAGGCGTGCAGGACCGTGCCGCCGCTCGCGCCGGACTGATCCCGGTTCGGTACGGCGGACGCCCCGCGCAGCTCCACCTTCGCCGGCACGGTCAGATGCGTCCCGATCCGGTACCACCCGGCGGGCAGGTAGACGATCCCACCGCCGTCCCGTCCGGCCCTGTCCAGCACCTTCTGTACGGCGCTCGTCGCGTCGGCGGCCGGCAGATACCCGACCCCGTGCGGCGCGTCGGCGACGTACAAGGTCTGCTTCGGTTTGGGCAGCGGTTTCTGCTGGTACGTCGGCGCCGTACCGGACATCCGGTGGACGATGCCGTCGACCGCGCCGGTGAGCGTGGTGCCGGTGACCTTCACGTACCCGCGCGCGTTGTTCTGGATCGCGTGCTCGCTGCCCTCGATCCGGCCGGCGGCCAGCGTCATACCCCAGCGGTCGTCGATCATGTCCACGAGGATGCCGATGTCGGTCCGGCGGACGTCGGGCTGCAGGAAGCTGCCGGTGAACTGGGCGCGCTGACCGGCGACGACGTGGATGCCGACCTTGTAGTCGGTCAGCGTGATCCGGTGGAACTGGTCCCACTCGAGGTCGCCCAGGACGAGACCGGTGCCGTTGGCCCGGGTCCAGGTGTCCAGGGCTTGGCGGGCCGGCGGGTTGTACGCGGCCGGCGCGTCCGCCCAGTAGGAGTTGCTGAAGGCAACGTTCTCCCAGGTGCCGACGTCGGCGCCGTTGTAGGCGCGGGCGCCTTCGAGGAGGGCGGTTCCACGGATGTTGCGGATGGTCGACGATTCGTGCACCTGGCCGGAGCTGGGCGCGTTGCCGCGGTCGTTGGCCATCGTGCTGATCCCGATGCCGCGATAGGAGTTCAGCAGGGTGACGTCGGCGACGGTCGCCATCATGTAGTTCTCGTTGCCGATCCAGGCACCGCCGGGGATCTCGAAGGTGTAGTTGTACGGGACGGGGTCGGTGGCGTTCTGGTTCGGGTAGTAGGTGGTGACGCCGAGGACGCCGGCGCTGCCGCCGATCCGGAACAGGCTCGGACCGTCGTCGCCGGACTTCAGGTTTGCGATCACGACAGTGCCGTAGTCGGGCGCCTGGCCGTGATCACCGCGCAGGGTGCAGAAGGCGTGCACCTCGATCGTGTCGGACACCTGGTACCGACCGGCCGGCAGCCAGACCGTGCCGCCGCCGGCGTCCTGGCAGGCGTAGATCGCCTGCTGGATCGCCTTGGTCGAATCACGCCGGCCGGTGCGATCGGCGCCGTACTCGGTGGCGTCGAAGTCCGCGATCACGCCGTCCTCGGTGGGATGGACCGTCTTGACCAGCTTGGGCTTCGGGCTGACGACCGGGGACTCGCGAAGCTGGAGTTCTTTGACGATGAAGGATTCGGCGCCGGTCATCGCGACCCGGACGTACCGCGCGCTGGTGGTCGCGAAGCGCGTCTTGCTGAACTGGTTGGCGCCCGGTGATCCGGTGCGGCCGACCGTGGTGAAGCCGGTTCCGTCGTTCGAGACCTGGACGGTGTAGTCGGGGGAGTAGGCCTGCGCCCATTCGACCCGTACGTCGTTGACCGGCCGGCGCGTGCCCAGGTCGAGTTGCAGCCACGAGTCGCCTTGGCCGCTGGTCCAGGCCGTGTCGTGGTCGCGGTCGTTGACGTTGGCCGCGTCGGCTCCGCTGCTCGCGGTCGCCGTACCTTCCGGTGCGAAGTTGGTGTCTATCGGTGTGAATGCGTCCAGCTTCGCCTGCAGAGCTTGCAGTGCTTCCTTCACCTGTACGTCGGTGACGCCCGGAGTGGCCGCGATCGCACGGGCGTCGTCGATCGCCGTACGAAGGGTGGCTCGGCTGCCGGCCGGGTACTGCCCGTCGCGGGTGCCTTCACGGGCCGCCTTCTCGACCCGGGCCGCTTCCGTCGATCAGGTCCACCAGGCCTTCGGTGACGTCGAGCGTGCCGGCGACCTTGGCGACCCGGACCGCCGCGACCTTGAGATCGACCGACCCGTCTCCGTTGTGGATGCGGAAGTCGGCGCCGTTCGAGCGGTTCGTCATCACGGCGTCCGGGAGGGCGAAGGTGTGCGTCTTCCACGTCTTGGTGTCGCCGTAGCTGACCAGCTCGGAGTTCTTGAACCGCTCCGGGATCGTCTCACCGGGGGAGTCGTAGTGCAGTCCGAACTGACCGTTGCCTTCGTCGAAGTAGTCGACACTGATCAGAGTCAGACTGGTGCGGTTGTCATACAAGTACGTGTCACTGACGTTCATGTAGAAGAAGTTGGTGCCGGGCGCCGGCGCGGTGCGGTCGGTCTGCCAGTACGGACGTCCGTCCTGCACACCGGTGATCAGGTTCTCCGGCCGGTCGCCGGCGCGTGGGCTGATGCCGATCTGGATCGGTGCCGCGCCGAGTTGGGTCGAGGCGCCCGCCGTACTGATGCGGAGGCTCGCGACGGTGATGTCTGCGCTGCCGAAGAGTCTGAGGTCGGCGTCGCCGAGGCGGTTGGTGAAGCCGATGTCGGTCAGTGCGAAGGTGCCGGTCTGCCACTGGCCGGTGTTTGCCAGTTGGACATCTTCGGTGTCCGCCTGTGGATTGGTGGCTGCGTCGTACTGGAGTTCGAGGGTGCCGGTGCCGCTGTCGAGATAGGTCACCGTCACCAGGACGTCGTCGGTGCCGATCTCGTCCACATAGTCGCGGTCGACGTCGAACTCCAGGTAGCTGGTGTTCGCCGCCTGGTTGGTGCGCCAGTAGTTGCGGCCTTGTTCGGTACCGGTCTGCAGACCGGCCGGATCGTCGCCGGCGGCGGGCTGCATGCCGAGCGTGGTCGGGGTGGGTCCGAGGTCGGCGCCGACGCCGCTCGGGTACATGGTGGCGGCCTGTGCGGCCGGCGTGGCGAGCACACCGGTCAGCAGTAGGGCAGGGAGAACCCCCGCGAGCAGACGTCTGGACATGCTGAAACCTCCAGATGGCGGACTGGAAGGACAAGCTGAGGCAGCTGCGCGGATAAGTTAAACCAAGCGTGTTACTAATTCAAGAGCCCAAGCCCGAGCGACTGAAGTGTGCGGGTCCGAACATGCTCACGACCGAAGGCGACCGGAAGTCAGCGCGGTTCCTGGATGGACTTCCGGATGGCTTCGATCAGGGCGATGGTGGCGGGCGGGTCTGGCGGTGCGCCGTACGTGACCGCGTAGATCCGGCGGTGGTAGCCGGTGATCTCGGTGGCGTGGACGTCGGGCCGGCGGTGGGCCTGGAGCGCCAGCCCGGGCAGCGTCGTGACGCCGACACCGGCCGCGACCAGCGACTGCACGACGACCATGTCGTCGCTGAGTGATCCGATCCGCGGGGCGAAGCCTTCCTTCCGGCACACGGCGGTCAGCTCGTCCTGGCACCGCTCACAACCGCCGATCCAGGCGGAGTGGCGATGGTTCGCGATGCTGTCGTCGGGTCGCTGACTAATGAGGTAGATCTGGTCGTCGCCGACGTGATCGAGGCGGAATCCCTCCTCCTCGGCCGCGGCGTCGGCGTACCGGAAGACGAGCGCGACGTCGATCTTCCCGTGGCGCAGCATCTCCAGCGCCTCGACCGGATGACGGTCGATCAGGATCAGCTCGAGTCCCGGGTGCGCCTGGGTCAGGGTCGGGGCCGCCTTCGCCACGATCGTGCTCAGCACCGACGAGTTGGCGGCCAGGCGCACCCGCCCGGACTGCAGACCGACCTGGGCTGCCAGTTCGTTGGTCGCCGCATCGACGCGGCCGATGATCTCGGCGGCCCGGTTCGCCAGCAGTTGCCCTTCCGGCGTCAACCGGATGCCACGACTGACGCGCTGAACGAGCTTGACGCCGGTGGCCGCTTCGAGGCGCGACAGGTGATGACTCACCGACGGTTGCGAGTAGTGCAGCTCGCGCGCCGCCTCCGTCACCGACTCGTGTCGCGCCACCGCGGCCAGGACCTTGAGGTGAACCAGGTTGAGCATAAATCAAAGATATCAATATGTTCCTCGATGAATTGGCATTAGACGTCATCTAGCGGCTGACCCATGCTGGCAAGCACAAGCGGTCACGGTGGCCGCCCGGTGAGGAGACTGAAGATGAGCAAGCTCCGGTGCCATATCTCGATCTCGCTGGACGGCTTCGTCGCCGGCCCGAACCAGAGCGACGAGAACCCGCTCGGCGAGGGCGGCGAGCGGCTCCACGACTGGATCGTTCCGCTGGCCGCCTGGCGCGAGGGTCACGGCAAATCCGGCGGCGAGGTGAACGAGAGCGAACGGATCGTCGAGGAATCGACTCAGAACATCGGCGCCGCGGTGATGGGCCGGGGCATGTTCGGTCCGATCGGCGGTGGCGACTGGGGCGACGAGCAGTGGAAGGGCTGGTGGGGTGACAACCCGCCGTACCACTACCCCGTCTTCGTCGTCACGCACCACCCGCGTGAGTCCGTGGAGATGGAGGGCGGGACCACCTACCACTTCGTCACCGACGGCATCGAGTCCGCGCTCGAACAGGCGAAGAAGGCCGCCGGCGGCAAGGACGTCATGCTGTGGGGCGGCGGCAGCATCACCCAGCAGTACCTGGCAGCGGGACTGCTGGACGAGCTCGAGCTCCACGTTGTTCCGCTGTTGCTCGGCGACGGTGCTCGCATCTTCGGCCCCGGGGACACCAAGGTGCGGCTCGAGCAGATCCGGGCCGTCGAGGCGCCCGGCGTCACGCACTTGAAGTACCGCGTGGTGACCTGAGATGTCCGCGCCCACAGCAACAACCGAGCCGCGGGTCCAGGTGCCCGACGACGGTCAGGCGTCGCTGAAGCGAGGCATGCTGTTCGGCGCCTCGACCTACGGGATCTGGGGGCTGCTGCCGCTGTACTGGCGGCTGCTCGACGGCGCCGGCGCGGTCGAGGTCCTCGCCCACCGGTTCGTCTGGACTCTCGGGTTCATCGCATTGCTGCTGTGGGTACGTCCGCGTTCCGACTGCTGGCGCGCACTGAGGCAGCAGCCCACCAAGCTCTGGTTCCTCGGCGCGGCCGCGGTGGTCATCGCGTTCAACTGGTACCTCTACATCTGGGGCGTCAACCACACGCGGGTGGTGGAGACGTCGCTCGGCTACTTCATGAGCCCGCTGATCACAGTCGTGATCGGGGTGGTGCTGTTTCGCGAACGGCTGCGTCGGCCGCAGTGGCTCGCGCTCGGCCTCGCCGTGGTGGCGGTGGCGTGGCTGACGTTCGACTACGGGCGGGTGCCGTGGGTGGCGGTCGGGCTGGCGCTCAGCTTCGCGACGTACGGCTTGCTGAAGAAGAAGGCGGCGACCGGGGCGCTGGAAGGCCTCGCCGTCGAGGCGACGATCATCCTGCCGGTCGTGCTGGGTTACCTGGTGTGGCTGCAGTTCGTGGGCCGGGCGGCGTTCGGGCACGACGGCTGGTCGACGACCGTGCTCCTGATCGCCGCCGGCCCGGCCACGGCGATTCCGCTCCTGTTCTTCGCCGGGGCGGTACGGCGGATCCCGCTGACGTACCTCGGTTTGCTGCAGTACCTGACGCCGTCGGTCCAGTTCGTCCTCGGTGTGTTCGTGTTCGGCGAGCAGATGCCGCCCGAGCGCCTCGCCGGGTTCGCGCTGATCTGGGCCGCGCTGGCGATCTTCACCGGCGAGAACCTGCGCCACCTGCGCAAACTCCGCCGCGCAGCACTCAGCACTCGGTGAGCTATTTGAAGGCACCGACGTTGCGGGCGGCCCAGTCGGCAAAGGTTCGTGCCGGTCGGCCGAGGACGCGCTCGATGTCCGGGTTGACGGCTTGCTCGTCGGCGGACGGCGTACCGAGGACTGCGAGGGTGGCGTCCACGACCGGCTCGGGCATGTAGCCGAGCATCCGGCTTCGAGCCTCGTCGCGACTCAACTCGACGAACCGCACCGGCTCGCCGACAGCCGCTGCGATCGCCGCTGCCTGCTGCCGCGGTGAGACCGGCTCCGGCCCGGTCAGCGTGTAGATCGTGCCGCCATGGCCGGGCTCACGCAGCACCGCGGCAGCGACCTCGGCGATATCGGCCGGGTCGACGGCCGGCAGCGCGACGTCGCCGAACGGCGCCTCGAGCACCCGGCGAGCACGGACCGACTCGGCCCATTGGAAGGCGTTCGAGTCGAAGTTGCCCGGCCGCAGCATCGTCCATTCCAGACCTGACGACGTGACGGCGTCCTCCAATGCCGACGGGTGGCGCTGGGTGCCGACGCCCTGGGAGGACAGCAACACGACCCGCTGCACGCCGGTCGCCCGCACGACGTTCACGACGTCAGTGAGATTGCCGTTCGCCAGGAAGTCGGGAGAGGTCAGCAGGAACACCGCCTCGGCTTCCTCGAGCGCCGGCTTCAGGCTCTCCGGCTCGGACATGTCGGCCTGCCGGAACCGCACACCCACAGGGAGATCTGGCTCGGGAGTCCGTCGCGACACTGCTGTCACCTGCTCGCCTGCCGCTGCGAGCGCCTGCACCAGCGGCCGTCCGACGTTCCCCGTCGCGCCAGTCACCACGATCATGTTCGCTCCTTGTTGTCAGTTCGTTCGGTTGACTGACGAGGACGCTACTTGCGCTGGCATAGTAGGTACCTAGAGGAAAGTATTGGGATTGGGGCTTGGTGTGATCGAGAGCACACAGGTGGATCCGGTGCAGGCGTGCCCGATCGCGCCGGTGGTCGACGTGGTGTTCAGCCGGTGGACGACGCCGATCCTGTGGACGCTGAACGAGTTCGGCCGGCAGCGGTTCGTCGAGCTCGAGCGGCGGATCGGGGTGATCACGCCGAAGGTGCTGACGCAGCGGTTGCGGCAGCTGGAGCGGGACGGGTTGATCGTCCGGACGTACTACCCGGAGGTGCCGCCGCGGGTCGAGTACGAGATCAGCGACCTGGGCCGCAGCCTCGGGCCGCTGTTCCACGCACTGGCCGAGTGGTCGCCCAACCTGGCGAAGGTCGAGGAGTCCCGCAAGTACTACGACGACCGCGAGCCGGCCCACCGGCGTCCCTGACCGGCCACGCCGGCGCGGTCGACTTCGCCGTACGGCTCAGGCGACGCCGACGAGGACTCGGTCCGGGGTCTGGAGTTCGTCCAGAAGTGTGAAGAAGTGGCTGGCGGCGTCCGGGAGGCGGAGCAGGCCGGCCTCGTGGGACTGCCAGCCGAACAGCAGCTCGCCGTCGATCGTGCGTTCGTCGAGCGGTACGGCGTACCGGCTGAGAGAAACCCTGGTCGGGCCGGTCTGCGGGTGGTGGTCACCGCAACCGCACTCGGCGGCGATCGTGATCACGGTCAGCGCGTCGGGGGAGAAGCGGCTCAGCCGCAGCGTGGTGCCGCGGGCCGTGAACCGGGCGATTGTTGCGTCGGGCAACTGTACGAGCAGCTCCACCGGGACGGCGTGGGAGCCGGGCAGCAGGCGGAGGCCGCGGGACGCGAGCAGATCGGCGAAGGCCGGGAGATTCATGCGAGAAGATCCTGTGAGTGCTGGTGTCGGCGGGCGGGCCACGGAAAGGGGCAGGGCCTCGTGCGCCGGAGACGGCGCGCGTCAGCGACAACAGCAACAACAGCACAGCATCTGCATGCCGAAGATCATGACAGCTCGCCCTGCGGATACCAAACACCGTCCGCCATCCGGGACAACTGTCCGTGATGCGTCAGCAAGCCAGGCGTTGCGAAGGTCAGTCGGCTTTCTTGCCGAACATGATTTCGTCCCAGCTGGGGACACTGGCGCGCTTGTTGTTGCGGCGGGCCGGCTTCTTCTTGGGCTCGGCAGAGATCTCTTCGGTGGCGGCGGGCTCTTCGGTCGCAACCTCGGCAGCGGGAGCGGCCGGAGCCGCCTGAGCCGCAGGCTCGGGCTTTGCCGGCTTCGGGGCAGGCCGCGCGGGCTCTTCAGCCTGGGCAGGCGCGGCGGGTGTCTCCACGGGCGCGGCCGGGGGAGTGCGGTCCTCGGGCACGCGGCGGGTTGGTGCCGGTGTGCGGCGCTCGGTGAACGGGGTCTCCCGGGCGGCGGCACGCTCCTCCGGCGGAGTCAGCGAAGCTGCTTCGACCGGGAGTTCGGTGGGCCGTTCGACCGCGCGAACCGCCGGACGCAGGGCCGGCGGCTGCTCGGTCGGTACGTCGATCAGCGTCGGCTCGGTGTCCGGGTCAGGGACCGAGTGCACCCGCCGCGGACCGCGCTCCGTGTCGCGGGAAACGTCCCGAGAACTCTCCCGAGCGGCGAACCCCTCGGGGCCGTGCTCCCGCCCACCATCGCGACCGACGTCGCGCGAGTCGCGCCCGCTGTCGCGGGAAACCGGCTGGTTTCTGCGGGACAGGCTGACGGTGTCCTCGAAGCCGGCCTCGTAGCTGTCGGCGCCGTGGTCCGGCGCGAGGGCCAGGTCGATGTCGGCGACGGCGGACAACCGGCGCTCGCCGGGCTGGGGGGTCGGCTGGACCGGAGGCGGCAGCACCTGGGCCTGCTCGCCGACCAGCCAGCGGGCTTCGTCGTCGTCCGGGACCGCGTACCGACCGGGAGCGTCGTACGCGAACATCGCGATCTTCTCTTCCTTCTGCTCCGCCTCGTCGGCGCTCTCGACGAAGTAGGAGACGCGAACCGCCCAGCGGCCGTCGTCACGCCGCCACGCGTCCCACTCGGCCGACGTCGGGATCGACCTGGCGGGTGCGGAGCCGCTCGGTCACCCAGGCACCGAGGTTGCGGGCCGGGGCGTCGGCGCCGCCACGACGGCGGACAGAGGCGCGCTGCGCGAGGCTGGCGATGTGGTCCCGCTCGGCCAGGACCGGGCCGGCGAACGCCATCACGCGTTCCATCGGCATCTGGGCGACGGCTGCGACCGCCTCGGGACTTTCGCCGGCGCGGATACGAGCCTGGATGTCTCGTGGGCGCAGCGCGCTCTCCATTTGAATCTCCAGCTGGCCGAGTCGGGCACGGTCGCCGCGGAGGGCCGCACGCACCCGGTCGTCGACCGGGACGGCGAACTCCTCACCCGTCTCTGCCATCGCCAGGATGAGTTGCTTGCCATCCTGGCTCAGACCGACGAGCCTCGCCTCGCGCATTGCCTTTGTTCTCCTGTGCGGTTCTCGACAGTCTCTCCCGGGACGTACTGCCAGACCAAGACCGGCGCGCCGTGCCGCGCGGTCATTGTGGAGGTTACGTCACGAAATCACATCTTGCCTGCTCACAAGGGTCCTTGTGATCACACCAGTCACAGTAGTCACAACACGGTGTGACTGCGACCTGAAGGTCAGCCAGTGAACGCCGAACGGACCGCAAGAGCCCGCTTCAGGTCGTCCACACTGTCGCCGACAGAACGCCGGATGCCGGCCGCGACCGACTCGTCCGCGACCAGGTCCGAGGCCCGCGCGACGACCGGCTGCGCGACGCCGTACCGGGGGAAGGCGAGCTTGGCGCTCTGCGCGACCACCCAGCCGGACCGGAGCTTCTCGGTGCCGGAGATCTCGGCGAAGTACCGGTCCACGTACGGCGCGGTGAGCTCGAGCTGACCGGGATGCCAGAAGCCCTCGCACGCGGCGTAGAGCTCGTAGTTCGCGACGTCGGCGTCGGTCATGATCAGCGTCCAGGCCCGCTCCTTCGCCTCCGGCGTCGGCAGCGCGGCACGGCAGCGGACCGCGTGGACGACGCCCTCGGACGACGTGTCGCGCTCGAGCTCGGCGTCGATCTCCGCATCGCCGATGACACCGAGCCGGGCGAGCTGGAGCAGGACAGTCCACCGCAGATCCGCATCCATCGCGAGCCCGTTCGGCACGCCCTCACCGTTCAGCCAGCCGGTCAGCACACCAGCCTCATCGGTGAAGCGCACGTACCCACGGGCCACCGCCAGCTGCAGGCTGCTGCCGGCCGGTGCGGTCTGCAGGCGCGCACCGAGTGCGTCGGCCAGCTGACCGCGGTACGGCTCGTAGGGCAGGTAGACCCCGAGCAGGTGCGTGTTCGCCCAGCCGACCATCGTGCCGACCGCGATGTCGCTGGTCTCGTGCGGCAGCGCCCCGATCAGCACGTCGAACCCGAGCTTCGGGTCGAGCTCGGCGTCGGCGACGGAGTCCCTGATGCTGTTCAGTACGACGGCCCGCGTCACGCCGTCCGAGATCTTCGGCAGCACCGCCGGCAGGTTCGCCAGGCTGTCCGCGTCGAGCCGGATCTTGGCCCAGGTGTCGTCACCCGCGTCCGGGATCACCACGGCGACCGATGGGTCGAGCGCCACCTCCACCTCGTCGGCGTCCAGCAGTACGTCGACCGTCGTACCGCGGCCGTCAGCGTCGTACCCGCCGACCGTCAGCTTGTGCGGACGCGTGGCCGGGAACTCGGCCGGGGCGACGCGGCGCAGCGTGATGCCGGTGTCGGTGCGGGACGCGCTGATCGTGTCGAGGCCCGGGGTGCGGAGCCAATGCTGCGCCCAGTTGTCGAGGTCGACCGCGCCGGCCTCGGTCCATTTGGCGACCAGGTCGCCGAAGGTCGCGTTGCCGAACTCGTTCGACCGGATGTGCGCCCGGACACCGGCCAGGAACACGTCGTCACCGAGGTAGGCGGCCAGCTGCTTGAGGACCGCGGCGCCCTTGGCGTAGGAGATCCCGTCGAAGTCGTCGAGCGAGGCGAGCGCGTCCTTGACCGGGTCGGCCGCGACCGGGTGGGTGGACGACCGCTGGTCGGCCTGCAGCCCCCACCACTTCCGGATGAACGCGAAGTCGATCCAGTTGTCGGTGTAGCGGGTCGCGTCGGTCGAGACCCGGTGGGCCATGTACTCGGCGAACGACTCGTTCAGCCAGAGGTCGTTCCACCACTCCATCGTGACGATGTCGCCGAACCACTGGTGCGCCATCTCGTGCACCACGGTCCGGGCCCGGCTGCTCCGCTCGCCGTCGGTCACCGCGGACCGGAACACCATCGAGTCGCGGAACGTCACGCAGCCCGGGTTCTCCATCGCGCCGGCGTTGAACTCGGGCACGAAGGCCTGGTGGTACTCACCGAACGGATACCGGTAGCCGAACATCCGGTGGTACTCGTCGAAGGACTGCTTGGACACCGTGAAGATGTCCTCGGCCTCCCGCTCCAGCGCCTCTCGCAACGACTGCCGCGCCACCACACTCAGCGGGATCCCGTCGTGCTCGTCGGTGATCTGGTGGTACGGCCCGGCCACGACGGTGACGAAGTACGTCGACAGCGGCGGCGTCTCGGCCAGCTCCCAGCGACCGGGGGAGACCTGGGCGGCCGCGCCGTTCCCGAGCACCAGCCACTCCGGCGGCGCGGTCACCTTCATCCGGTACGGCGCCTTGAGGTCAGGCTGGTCGAAACACGCGAAGATCCGCGGCGCCGCGTCCAGGAACGACATCCCGTACGTGTAGGCGAGACCGTCGGCGGCGTCGACCGCCCGGTGCAGTCCCTCGCCGTCGTGCGAGTAGAGCATCGACGCGACCGCGACCAGCTCGTTCTCCGGCTGCAGACCGGTCAGCTCGAGCCGGCCGTCGTTCAGCCCGGCGACGTCGACCGCCGTACCGTTCAGCGTGACGGAGACGAGCTCGTCCGGTTTCACGTCCAGCCAGGTGGTCGTACCGGCGGCGGTGAACCTGATCGTGGTGGTGGATCCGAACGTGCGCTCGCCCTGGGTCAGGTCGAGGTCGACGTCGTAGGACTGGACGGAGAGTGACGCGGCCCGGGTACGGGCGCCGTCGACGGTGAGACTCGGCATGCGGGCAACTCTATGCCGGTCATTAGGCTGTGCACATGAGCGAGCGGAGCGAGGTCATCATCAAGCACAGTCGGACTCGTGCCTCATCCGCGCCCGGAGCGAAGCGAGGACGTGGATGAGTGCTATGGAGTACCGGCAGCTGGGCGACTCCGGCCTCACGGTCAGCGTGGTGGGACTGGGCTGCAACAACTTCGGGCGGCGCCTCGACGCGACCCGGACGGATGCGGTGGTGAACGCCGCGATCGACGCGGGAATCATCGCTGTTCGACACCGCGGACATCTACCACGGTGAGCACGGCTCCAGCGAGGAGCTGCTCGGCAAGGCTCTGGGCAGCCGCCGCGACGAGGTGGTCATCGCGACCAAGTTCGGCGGCGACATGCAGGGGGTGAACGGCCCGGACTGGGGGGTCCGCGGCTCGCGCCGGTACATCCGCAAGGCGGTCGAGTCGAGCCTGCAGCGGCTCGGCACCGACTGGATCGACCTCTACCAGCTGCACTTCCCGGACCAGGTCACCCCGATCGAGGAGACGCTGGCGGCGCTGTCGGAGCTCGTTGCCGAGGGCAAGGTCCGGTACATCGGCAGCTCGCAGTTCGCCGGCTGGCAGGTGGTCGACGCCGATTGGGCGGCCCGGACCGCGGGCCTGGAGCACTTCATCAGCGCTCAGAACCAGTACTCCCTGCTCGATCGCGATGTCGAGGACGAACTGGTCCCGGCCTGCGAGCACCTCGGCATCGGCATCCTGCCGTTCTTCCCGCTGGCTTCCGGGCTGCTGAGCGGCAAGTACAAGCGCGGCGAGGACGCGCCCGAGGGCAGCCGGCTCGCGACCCAGCCGGAGCGGCTGGCACGGGCGGACTTCGACAAGATCGAGGCGCTGGAGACGTTCGCGGCCGAGCGCGACCTGAGCCTGATCGACGTCGCCATCGGCGGTCTCGCGGCGCAGCCCGCGGTGGCGTCGGTGATCGCGGGCGCGACCAGGCCGGAGCAGATCGAACAGAACGTCGCGGCCGGTCTCTGGGACCCGACCGCCGCCGACCTGGCCGCCCTGGACGACCTGACGTGACCGTGTTGAATGCCGCGCCTCCGGCGCGGGTGTCATGGGGCTTTGACTCCCGGCCTTCCCTCGTCACTCCAGTCGCTGCGCTCCCTCCGCTCCTCAGTCCAGGCCGGGAGGCCCCATGACACTGATTCTCCTGCCGCCGTCCGAGGGCAAGAGCGGACGGTCCCGGGGCCGCGCGGTCGATCACGCGTCGCTGTCGTTCCCGGAGCTCAACCCCGTCCGCGAGCAGGTCCTCGAGGCGCTGGCGAAGGTCTCCGCCTCGTCCGACGCGTACGACGTACTGGGCGTCGGTGCTTCGCTCCAGCCTGAAGTCGACCGGAACACCCGCTGGCGCACCGAACCGGCCGTGCCCGTGTCGGAGCTCTACTCGGGGGTGCTGTACGACGCCCTCGGCTACTCCACCTTGTCGGCCGGCAGCAAGCGGCGGGCCGGCAACCGCCTGCTCGTCGTGTCCGCGGCGTGGGGCGCATTGCGGCTGTCCGACCGCGTACCGCCGTACCGGCTCTCCATGGGTACGACGCTGCCGGGCCTCGGACCGCTCGCGTCGGTGTGGCGCGATCCGCTGGCCGCCGTACTGGCTGAGGCCGACGGGGTGATCGTCGACTGCCGATCGTCCACCTACGTCTCCGCCTGGCGGCCGAGCGGGGACCAGGCCGCCAAGTGGGTCTCGGTGAACGTCGTCCGCGAACGCGGCGGCGTGCGATCGGTCGTCTCCCACAACGCCAAGCACACCCGCGGCCAGGTCGCCCGCCATCTCCTTGAATCAGGCAAGGATCCGGGAACGCCGAAGTCCCTGCACAAGCTGGTCGCCGAACGCTGGAACGCCGAACTCGACCGCACCGGCACCGGCTGGACGCTCACCGTGGTGGAGCACGCCTAGGACAGCTCTGGTCGCTTCGCCGAGTCGTGACTTTCTGTCGTCGCCGGTCCGGTTCTGGAGCAGAGATCCACGACTCGATGACCCCTTGGTTGGTTGACCACCATGCGACACGATCTGTTCACCGTGATTGCTCAGGTGGGTGTGACCATTCGGGTGAGCTGCTCCGGGATAGCTGCGTCCTTCCCAGCACGATCGGGCCCGGTCTGAAGGAGGCGACTAGTTGAAGTCGGACTTGCGGATTACGGCGTGAACGCCGGTGGTCCGGTCGACGACCTGGGAGACCTCGAAGTCGGCCGCAGCTGAGAGATAGGCGTACGCGGTCGCCCGATCCATGCCGTGGTCGGTTTCGAGGAAGTCGAGGGCGTTCACGACCGCGCGACGCATGGCGATGTTCAGGTCGTTGCCTTGACCGTTCTGGCTGCCGTCGGGGTCAGACAGGCCGATCGGGACCCAAGCGTCCGGCGTCTCCGCGAACGGGTACCCGAATGCCACCGACGGCGCGTCACCCGAGCCCTTCTTGCAGACCGCCAGCCGGAAGGTCGCCCGCAGAGAACCCTCCAGCGCGGTGAGCGCGACCTCGCCGTTGCCCATCGCGAAATGCGGGTCGCCGACGTGGAACAGCGCGCCCTCGGCGAACACTGGCAGATAGAACGCGGACCGGACGCCCAGCAGATTGATATCGATGTTCCCGCCGCCGAGAGTCGGCGGGATCGAGTTCAGCTCCGGCGCTGTCGGCGACGCCGAGCCGGCGAAGGCGACACCCATCAGCCCCATGAACGGGGTCAGCGGGAAGGTCACCTCGCGCCGCTTGCCGCGCGCCATCACCCCGCGCCCGCCACGGACCGGCGTGAACACCGACACGTTGCCGTAGCGGGTCGGGTCGCCGGTCTCCCGGCCATCCGTCTCCACCGGCGGCAGGATCTCGTCGATCGTGATCCCAGCTGGGACCGCGCCGCCGGCCAACCGGGGGAGTGCTCCCTTCCCGTGCCGGCTGGATACCACGCCGTACGGGACGCGCGGGAGCATCGACAGCATCTCCACCTTGAGTACGTCGCCAGGTTTCGCGTCCTCGACGAAGATCGGGCCGGTGACGACGTGCGGCCCGTCGACGTCGAAGTTCCGCGTGGTCCGGTCGTAGTCGCGGGCGATGGCGACGGCGTCGTCCAGCACCGACGACCGGGTGACACCATGCTGGGCGAAGTACTCGACCGGGTCCCGGCCTTGGTCCTCGAGGATGCCTTCGTGGGAGACGGTGTCGACGGTGACGGTCTCGCCTGACCTCACGCGCAGTGCCGGGGTACTGTCGAGCGACGGGACGTAGCCCCACCGGACCTGGTCGGGCGTCGACCGCAGGTAGTGACGACCGTGGATCGGTCCCTTGCCCGGTTGCAGCACCTCCCGCGGTACGGCGGCTTGCGCGGAGCTCGCCGTACTTGTCGAGGCAGCGACACCGGCGGCGCCCACAGCGGCGGTTGCGCGCAGGAAGTCCCGGCGGCCGAGGCCGGAACGCAGCAGGGCAGCGGCATGCTCACCAATGGTTGCCATCGGCATCTCCTCACTGGATGGTGTCGCCTGTATACCGGTACGGCGTTTCGGCACCATGAAGCCTTGTAAACAGGGGATGTCGGCAGGTTCTTGACAGCGCGCGGGCCGCGGCGGACGCTCCGAAGAGCAGCGGTTTCGGCTTCTCGCCGTCGGTGACGGCGGGACTCCAAGGGGGAACCATCATGCGGATCAACCGTGTCGGCGCTGACATCAGCGTGCTGAGCGACCACATTCCGGTGCCAGGGATCGGGTTCCTGCCCGTCAATGCCTTCGTGCTGCTCGGGGCGGAGCCGTTGGTGGTCGACACCGGGCTCAGCCTGCCGGACCGGGGCTTCATGGACGCGCTCGGTTCGGTGGTTGATCCGCAGGACGTCCGATGGATCTGGCTCACCCACCCGGACCGGGATCACACCGGTTCGCTGTTCGACCTGCTCGAAGCCGCCCCGCAGGCGCGCCTGATCACGACCTTCGTCGGCGCCGGGATCATGTCGACCGAGCGGCCGTTGCCGATGGACCGGCTGTACCTGCTGAACCCCGGTGAGTCGCTGGCGATGGCGGACCGGACCGTGACCGCGTTCCGGCCGCCGCTGTACGACAGCCCGGCGACCGTCGGCTTCTACGACGACCGCTCACGGGCATGCTTCAGCTCCGACTGTTTCGGTGCGCCGATGCCGACGTCGGAGCTGGCCGACTGTGGTGATGTCAGCGATGCTCCGCCCGATGCGCTCCGCGGCGGACAGCTGCTGTGGGCAACGATCGACAGTCCGTGGGTACACAACGTCGATCAGGAGCGCTTCCGGCGTACGGTCCAGCCGCTCCGGGAGATGGACCCCGACGTCATCCTCAGCAGCCACCTGCCACCGGCGCCGAGGCACACGACGGAGTTTCTGGACCTGCTGGAGACGGCACCTGGAGCCGATCCGTTCGTCGGGCCGGATCAGCACGCCTTGGAGGAGATGCTGGCGAGCTTCGAGCCGGCTGCACCGGCACCAGCCTGAGCTGGAGCGTTCACGCGGCTTTCATCGGTGAGTGGTTTCCTACTCCGAGTGATCGGGGAAGGCTGAGGGCAGCATGTCAGGGGGGACCCGCCCGACCCTTCGGAGGCCTGACTGATGCGACGTCTCACCACCTTGATGATCACTGCCGTCGCCACGGTGACGGCATGGGCCCTGAGCGCCGGACCGGCGCTGGCCTACCCACCCACCCCGCCGTCTGCCGGTACGGCGGCCACCCAACTGGCAGGTCTCACGGTCAAGGCCGAGGGCTCCACCAGCGGCTACAGCCGGGATCTGTTCCCGCACTGGATCACCCAGTCCGGCACCTGTGACACCCGCGACGAGGTGCTCAAGCGCGACGGCACCGGCGTCACGGTCGACAGCCAGTGCGAACCGACCGCCGGCAGTTGGTACAGCGTGTACGACGCCACCTGGGTCGAGGACGATTCGTCCATCGACATCGACCACATCGTGCCGCTGGCCGAGGCGTGGAAGTCCGGTGCGAACGCCTGGAGCACGTCTCGCCGTCAGCAGTTCGCCAACGACCTGAGCATCTCGCAGCTGATCGCGGTCACTGCGTCGAGCAACCGCTCGAAGAGTGACAAAGACCCGTCGGCGTGGAAGCCGCCGAACACGTCGGTGCACTGCATCTACGCACGCGAATGGATCTGGGTGAAGCACACCTACGGCCTGTCGCTGCAGTCGGCGGAGAAGACCGCTCTGCAGCAGATGCTCGGCACCTGCTGAGTCAGTCGTCCTCGAGCAGATGGCGGCGCTGGGCGTGGATCCCGGCCTGGAACCGGGTCCGCGCACCCAGCGTCTCCATCAGCTCGGCGACCCGCCGGCCGACCGTGCGACTGCTCAGCGCGAGCTGCCGCGCGATCGCGTCGTCCTTGAACCCCGCTGCGAGCAACGTCATCAACCGCGCGTCCTGCGGATCTGTCCGGGCCGGCGGCACCACCGGCACGGCCTGATCCCACAGCAGCGTGAACATCTCGATCAGCGCGTCGAGCAGCGCACACGGATGGACCACGAGGGCGCTGTCCACCAACTGATCGACCGCCAACGGCAGCAGCGCCACCTTGCGGTCGAACACGGCCAGCTTCATCGGCACCTGCGGATGCACCCGTGACGTCTCGCCGGCATCGGCCGCGCTGTACGCCTCGTCCACACCGCCCGGGACGTCGAGGGAGTCGGGGGAGTAGATGCCCTGGACAACCACACCCTCCCTGAGCAGCCCCCGGACCCGTGGCTCGGACTCACCGGGCCGCGACGCGTACGGCGGCCGGTCCAGCACCAGCAACTGCTCGTGCGTCCCGTTCAGCAACTGCGCGAACCTGGCCGCGATCGCATCCTGCCCGACGATCACCTCGACCAGGTTCTCCGGGCGGTGCTGCTCCTGCGCCCGCAACTCGGTCAGCAACACCCGGGCCTCGGCGCGAACCCGGTCCAGTTCGGCCCGCCGTACGGCGACCAGCGCGTCGACCGCCACGTCGGGGCGGGTCGGCAACAGCCGGGGCGGATCGTCGGCGGTCGTCGTCAGCAGCCCGAGTTCCTCGAGCCGCTCGACCGTCGCGAGGACCTCCTTCTCGTCCCGATCGAGACGCTTGGCGAACTCGGTCAGGTCGCACCCCGGAGCGGTCAGCAGCGCGCGGTAGGCCTGTTCGTCGGCCGGTTCCACCCCCAGCGACTCCAGCATCCATCCCTCCACTACGCCCGGATCCCGGACAGGCTATCCCGTCCCCCGAACCTCGGCATTCGTTTTCCCGGGCGTGGCGACTTCGCGCCATGTCCGACATACGTCAGCCCGTTCGCTGGTGCGCGGGACCCCCGAATGGGGTACGACTAGCTGAGCGGGGCGCGCGCGGATCGGACAGGGGACGCCCGATCAAGCCTCAACGCGCGCGCCCGGCGCCTTCCTCCGCTTGGCTCGCAGGTACATCCGCCAGATCCTCCGCTGCAGCAGCAGCGTCACCACCCCGGCCGCGGTCATCCCGGCGAGGTTGATCCCGAGTTGCGCCGCGGCGCCCCCGATATGGCTCGGCACCCACAGTGCGAGCGACAACGCCAGGTCGCCGGCGGCCGGCACCGTGGTCACCGAGATGAACACCCCGACCAGAGCGTTCGCCCGCCCGGCCGTCTGCGACAGCACTCCCGCACAGCCGGCCAGTACGGCGACCACCGCCGACCACTTGTCCGGCCGCCAGATGAATCCGGTCAACGGCCGGTCGGCCGTCACGTCACTGACATCGATCCAGCCGGCCGCCCGGGCAAGCAACGCGGCGAAGGCGGTGAGTGCGATCGCCAGCACGAACCCCAGCACGAGCAGTCGCGCCGATTTCCAGGTCAGACCGGGATTCCACAAGGCGATGCCGACGGCCAGCGCCGCGACGACGCCGAACTCCGGGCCGACGACCATCGCGCCGACCACCAGGATCGACGAATCGGTGACCACGGCAACGGCTGCGATCATCGTGGCCAGGGTGAGGAAGGCGTAGTACACCCACGAACCCTTGGCCTCGTTGTAGGCCTGGTCGACGACCGCGTCCCAGATGACCGCATCGTCGGGTGCTCCCGGCGCGGCCTTCTCGGTCTCGCGGGCGTTCCGGGACGGTGCCGAGTCGACCAGCGCCAGCGCCACCGAACCGTCGTCGTACAGGCCCTGCTGCTTGAGCCAGCCGAGAATCTCCGAGGTCGCCTCGCGGGTGACGTCGCACTCGATCACGTCGCCCGCGGGGCGCTGCGCCGCTCCGGGGAGCCTGACGATGCTGGTCACCCGCGGGTCGCCGACGAGCGTGTCCAGGACGCGCGTGCTGCGATCCGGTGGGACGATGAGACGAAGGTGCATCACGGGCCATATGCTCGCAGGCCGCCGGTCACCTTCCGGTTACAGGCGTGCCGAGGTCACGCAAAGTGCTGGCCGATGCACCCCGGGTGTGGTCGACTGTCGGACCGATCCAGGGAGGCTAGGCATGAGTGAGGGCACCAGTGCAGATGCGGCGCCGAAGAAAGCCGGCGACCGGCCTGAGCTGAAACGGGTGATGGGCCCGGGACTGTTGCTGTTGTTCGTGGTCGGCGACATCCTCGGTACCGGCGTGTACGCGCTGACCGGGAAGGTGGCCGGCGAGGTCGGCGGCGCGGTCTGGCTGCCGTTCCTGTGCGCGTTCATCGTGGCGCTGCTGACCGCCACCAGTTATCTGGAACTCGTCACCAAATACCCGCGGGCCGGCGGCGCCGCGGTCTACACGCACAAGGCGTTCGGGATCCACTTCCTCACCTTCCTGCTCACCTTCGCGGTGATGTGCTCGGGTCTGACCTCGGCGTCGAGTGCGTCGAAGGCGTTCGCGGCGAACTTCTTCTCCGCCGCCGACATCGACCCCGAGCGCGGCTCGCTGCTGATGATCACCTCGCTGGGCTTCATGGCGCTGATCGCGCTGGTGAACCTGCGCGGCGTCGGCGAGAGCGTGAAGGCGAACGTCGTACTGACCTGTGT
This sequence comes from uncultured Actinomycetota bacterium, assembly GCA_963748245.1. GTDB lineage: Bacteria > Actinomycetota > Actinomycetes > Propionibacteriales > Kribbellaceae > Kribbella. The sequence goes on from CAVVIA010000003.1 coordinate 511,317, forward strand.
CGAGCTCAGCGGTCTGCTGATCGTGATCGCGATCGGTGTCTGGGCGATCGGCAGCGGCGACGGCGACACGTCCCGGCTGACCGAGTTCAACACCCCGTCGGGTGAGCACGCGTTCGGGTCCGTCACCGCGGCGACCGCGCTCGCGTTCTTCGCGATGGTCGGCTTCGAGGACTCGGTGAACATGGCCGAGGAGACCAAGGATCCGGTCCGGATCTTCCCGAAGATCATGCTGATCGGTCTGTGCGCCACCGGTGTCATCTACGTACTGGTCGCGATCTCGGCGGTCTCCCTGGTGTCGCCTGAGGATCTGAACCAGGGCTCCACTCCGCTGCTGAAGGTGGTCTCGGCCGGTGCCCCGGGCTTCCCGCTCGAGGTCTTCGCCTGGATCACCATGTTCGCGGTCGCCAACTCGGCGCTGATCAACATGCTGATGGCGAGCCGGCTGCTGTACGGCATGTCGCACGAGCAGGTCCTGCCGGGTCCGCTCGGCCGGGTGCTGCGCAAGCGCCGGACGCCGTGGATCGCGATCCTGTTCACCACGTTGCTGGCGTTCTTCCTGATCGGGTACGCCGACCTGGCCGCCCTCGGTGGTACGACGGCGCTCCTGCTGCTGTGCGTGTTCGCGATCGTGAACGTCGCGGTCCTGGTGCTGCGCCGGGACCCGGCGGAGCACAAGCACTTCCGCGCTCCGACCGCCCTTCCGGTGCTGGGCGCCGTGCTGTGCGCCTACCTGGCCAGCCCGCTGTCCGGGCGGGCGACGGCGGACTACAAGATCGCCGGCTGGCTGATGCTGATCGGTGTGGGCCTGTGGGCCGTCACCTGGCTGCTGAACAAGTACGTGTTCAACCGGCACGCCGAGTTCGACCCCACCCATATCGACTCGAGTGGTCCGGTGAACTGACCGGCAGCAGGGCTGCCACGACGACAGTGCCGAGGGCCGTGAGCCCGGTGGCGACGGCGATCCAGCCGAGCGCGGAGTAGTCCGCGCCGGCGTCGATCGCCAGACCACCGAGCCACGGCCCTGCGGTGATGCCGACGTTGAACGCGGAGAAGTTGATCGCCGTCGCCAGGGTCGGCGCGTCGCCGGCGAGCCTGAAGACGCGTGCGTTGAGCGCCGGGTTGGTGGCGAAGCCGAAGCCGCCGAGCAGCACGATGGCCGTGATGGCGACGATCGGGCTGCTCGCGGTCAGGGCGAGGACCGTGGACAGGATGCTCAGGCCGGCGATGCCGGTGAAGAGGGTGTGGAAGGGCAGCGCGTCCGCGGTCCGGCCGCCGAGGGTGATGCCGATGAACGAGCCGAGGCCGTAGAGGGCCAGGACGCCGGGCACGGCGGCCGGTGTCAGCCCGGTCGTCTGGATCAGCAGGGGAGCGAGGTAGCTGAAGACCACCAGGATGGTCGTGGTGACCAGTGCGGTGGTGCAGAACGCCAGCCAGAGCCGCGAGTTGCCGAGGGCGCGGACCTCGTCCCGGAGTCGCGGCGTCTGCTCCGGATCGGGACGGCCGCCGGGGATGGTCGCCAGGACGCCGGCCATTGCCAGGACACACAGTCCGGCGACGGTCCAGAACGCCGTACGCCAGCCCAGGTGCTGGCCCATCATCGTGCCGGCCGGGAGACCGACGATGGTGGCGATGGTGAGGCCGCCGGTGACGATGCTCATCGCTCGCGCGCGGCTGGTGGCCGGCACCAGCGCGACCACGGTGACGGCCGCGACGGACCAGAAGCCCGCATAGACGAAGGCACCGGCGATGCGGGTGGCGAGAAGTACGGCGTAGTTCGGCGTGAGCGCACCGGCGACGTGTGTGAGGGCGAAGACGGCGAGGAAGAGCAGGAGCGCCGTACGACGGGACCAGGTCAGCGTGACGACGGCGAGGACGGGTGCGCCGACCAGCATGCCGACGGCGAACGCGGAGATCAGCAACCCGGCCGCGGGGATCGAGACGTGCAGACCGGCTGACAGCTCAGGCAGCAGCCCGGCGAGCATCAGCTCCGACGTTCCCTGAGCGAAAATGCTCAGGCCGAGCACATAGACGGCTACTGGCATCGCGGTTCCCCCACACCTCACTCGGCCTCTCGACGACGGCCCCACCCCCGTCGTCCAACAGGCACGGTGAGTATCGCAGAGATCACCCTGCGTTGTCGCCGCGCCTGCCACGGGTTGAGATTTGAGCGGATACGGCATCGTTGGGGGTATGGACGAGCGGAGCGAGTTCATCATCAAGCACAGTGCGTTTCGTGCCTCATCCGCGCCCGGAGCGAAGCGAGGACGTGGATGAGCTTTCAGACGCCCGCGAAGCGGACGGGACGGGCCGTTGAGGCGGCCCGGATCGGTGGCGGGCTGAAGTTGCTCGGCCTGCTGGTCGGGCTGATGTGGCTGAGCGAGATCGTCGACACGGCGATGAACGGGGCGCTCGATCAGTACGGGATCATCTCGCGCGACCCGGAAGGCCTGCTCGGCGTCGTCACCGCGCCGTTCCTGCACCTCGGGTTCGGCCACCTGATCGCGAACACACTGCCCCTGGTCACCCTCGGCGCCCTCATCGCCATCAGCGGTGCGGCGCGACTGTTCGCGGTCACCGCGATCGTGACTGTCATCGGGGGCATCGGCACCTGGCTGGTGTCGCCGCCGAACACCATCACGATCGGCGCGAGCGGTCTCGTCTTCGGGTTCGCGGCGTACCTGATCGCGCGCGGGATCTTCAACCGCAGGCTCAGTCAGGTGCTGGTCGGCGTACTCGTGGTGCTGGTGTGGGGGAGTGCGCTGCTCGGCGGCCTGCTGCCGCAGGACGGCATCTCCTGGCAGGGCCACCTGTTCGGCGCAATCGCCGGCGTCCTGGCCGCCTGGATCCTGGCCGACGACCGGCCCAAACGCCGCCCGGTCGTCTGAGCGACGCGGGCCGGGGCGCCGGTCAGGTCAAGGTCGCCGGGTCCGTGTTGGCGCCGCACACCACGACGACGACCCGCTCGCCACCTGCGGGTCTGTAAACGCCGGCGGCCAGTGCCGCATACGCGACGGCCGCGCCGTGCTCGACCGCCAGGTGATGTTCGCGCCAGAGCTCAGTGCGGGCGGCAACGATCGCGTCCTCGTCGATCAGCAGTGACCGGACGTCGTACCGCTGCGCCGCTGCGAACGCCAGGTCACCCAGCCGGCGGGCACCCAGCGAGTCCGCGGCCACGCCCGCGACCGGGCCGTCGACGGGCTGCCCGGCCTCGAGGGCGCCGTGGAGGGTCGGTGCGAGCTCGGGTTCGACGCCGATCACCTGGGCGTTGTCACCGATCGCCGTCGCGATGCCGGCGATCAGACCGCCGCCGCCGACCGCGACCAGCACGGTGTCGAACATGCCCGCCTGATCGAGGAGTTCCAGTCCGATGGTGCCTTGACCGGCGACCACTTCCGGCTGGTCGTACGCATGCAGCAGGAGTGCACCCGACGTGTCTCGTGCCTGAAGGGCCGCCTGGTACGCCTCGGCGTACTCGTTCCCGACCTGGACGACTTCGGCGTCGAGGGTGCGCAGTTTGGCGACCTTCGGGGCGGGAGCGGTGACCGGTACGAAGATCCGCGCCGGGACACCGAGTTCCCGGGCCGCGTAGGCGGCCGCGAGTCCGGCGTTGCCGCCCGAGGCCGCGACGATGCCGTGACCGGTGAGCTCGCCGCTCTCCTTTGCGGTGAGCAACCGGTTGAACGCACCGCGCGGTTTGAACGAGCCGGTGTGCTGCAACAGCTCCAGCTTGAACGTCAGGCCCGGCGCCACCTGGATCACCGGGGTACGCCGTACCCGTCCGGCGATCCGCTCCGCCGCCGCCCGCACCTCGCCGAGACTTACCGTCATGCCTCAACCCTGCCACGATGAGTGGATGGGTGCTTACGACGAGGACTACCGGCGCAGTCTCGAGGATCCGGAAGGGTTCTGGCTGGAGGCGGCGGAAGCGATCTCCTGGACCGCGCCGCCGACCCGTGCGCTCGACGCCGGGAACGCACCGCTCTACCGCTGGTTCCCGGACGCCGAGCTGAACACGTCGTACAACGCGCTCGACCGGCATATCGAGGCGGGCCACGGTGACCGGACGGCGCTGATCTACGACTCGCCTGTCACCGCGACCAAGCGATCCCTGACCTATCAGCAGTTGCGGGACGAGGTCGCGGTGTTCGCGGGCGCCCTGCGGTCACTGGGGGTGGGCAAGGGCGATCGCGTCATCGTTTACATGCCGATGGTGCCGGAAGCCGCCATCACCATGCTTGCGTGTGCCCGGCTCGGTGCGATCCACTCCGTGGTCTTCGGCGGCTTCGCACCCAAGGAGCTCGCCGCCCGGATCGACGACGCCACACCGCGCGTCATCGTGGCCGCGTCCTGCGGAATCGAGCCGACCCGGGTGGTCGAGTACAAGCCGATCATCGACGCCGCCCTCGAGCTCACCCAGCACCAGCCCGACCACACGATCGTGCTCCAGCGCGAGGCGGCCCTGGCCAAGCTCGGCGAACGCGACCTGGACTGGACCGAGCTCACCGCCGGCGCGGAACCCGCCGACCCGGTCCCGGTGGCTGCGACCGACCCGCTCTACATCCTCTACACCTCGGGTACGACGGGGAAGCCGAAAGGCGTGGTCCGCGACAACGGCGGTCACGCGGTCGCACTGGCCTGGTCGATGCGCGCGGTCTACGACATCGGTCCGGGCGACGTGTGGTGGACGGCCTCCGACGTCGGCTGGGTCGTCGGTCACTCCTACATCGTCTACGCGCCGCTGCTGGTCGGCGCCACGACCGTGCTCTATGAAGGCAAGCCGATCGGTACGCCGGATGCCGGAGCGTTCTGGCGGGTCATCTCCGACCACGGCGCGAAGGCGCTGTTCACGGCGCCGACGGCGTTTCGCGCGATCAAGAAGGTCGACCCGTCCGCCGCGGAGGTGGCGAAGTACGAGCTCGGCAGCTTCCGCACGCTGTTCCTGGCCGGCGAGCGACTCGACCCGGAGACGTACCACTGGGCCCACGAGCATCTCGGCGTACCGGTGGTGGATCACTGGTGGCAGACCGAGACCGGCTGGCCGATCGCGGCCAACCCGCGCGGGCTCGAGCCGTTGCCGACCAAACCCGGCTCGGCCACCGTCCCGATGCCCGGCTGGAACCTGCAGATCCTCGACGCGGCCGGCGCTCAGCTGCCGCCGGGCGAGGAGGGCGCGATCGCGCTCAAGCTGCCACTGCCGCCGGGTGCGTTGCCGACACTGTGGGGCGACGACCAGCGCTACATCGACAACTACCTGAGCCGGTACGACGGCTACTACCTGACCGGCGACTCCGGCTATCTCGACGAGGACGGCTACATCTTCGTGATGGGCCGCACCGACGACGTGATCAACGTGGCCGGGCACCGATTGTCGACCGGCAGCATGGAGGCGGTACTCGCGGCCCATCCCGCTGTTGCCGAGTGCGCGGTGATCGGCGTCCACGACGCGTTGAAGGGTCAGCTGCCACGCGGCCTCGTCGTACTGAAGGCCGGTGCCGACATCGCCGACGACGTGCTGCGGGACGAACTGGTGGCCGCGGTACGGCGGGACATCGGGCCGGTGGCCGCGTTCCGGGACGTGTCGGTGGTGGACGCGCTGCCGAAGACACGGTCGGGGAAGATCCTGCGCAAGACGATGCGGGGGATCGCGGACGGCCGGGACGAGCCGGTCCCGTCCACCATCGAGGATCCCGCCGTACTGGACGCGCTCCGCCCGATCCTGCGGCAGTCCGATTGAGCCGCGTCAGCCCGATTGAGCCGCGTCAGTCCGACTGAGCGAGGAACTCCAGCGCCAGCGGGCCGGCGGTCAGATGGAACTCGTGGAAGTAGGCGTGCCGCGCACCCTCGATCAGCTCGGCGCGGGCGCCGGGAATGCGGTCGGCGAGGAGTTGGGCGTTGGCCGCCGGGCTGAAGACGTCGTCCGTCCCGTGCAGGATGAGCGTCGGCGCGGTGATGCCGGGCAGCCGGTCCCACGCGTCGTGCTCGTTGCTCGCGACGAGGTGCCGCGCCTTCGCGTACGACGGCATCCGCGAGTCACCCAGGACCGGGTGCGGACCCGGGTTCGCCGCCAGCCACCCCGGTGTGTACATGAGATCGAGCAGCACCCGGCCGGTCCGCCCGGGGTCGGCGAGCGCTCGGCGGATCTCCTGGCTTCGCTCGTAGCCGTGTGCCGCGCCGGGTGAAGTGCACCCGAGCACGAGCGCGCTCACGCGGTCCGGGTGGTTGATCGCGACCCACTGCGCGACCCGGCCACCCATCGACGTGCCGTAGACGTGTGCCTTGGCCAGACCGAGGTCGTCCAGTACGGCGATGACGTCGTCGGCGAACTCGGGTGTGCTGTAGACCGCATCCGGTTTGTCACTGTGCCCGGTGCCACGCCAATCGAGGGTGATGGTCCGGTGTGACGCCTCGAAGTCGGGGCGGACCGGATTCCACCAGGTGTGGTTGTTCGACTGGCCGGCCAGCAGGACGAGCGGCGGCCCGTCGCCCCGGACCTGGTAGGCGATCCGCTGCCCGTCGGCGGTCGTTGCGTGCGGCACGTGAGCAGTCTGCCTGATTCCGCGGCGGGTTAGGCTCGGATCATGCGAGTGGTGATAGCGGGTGGACACGGACAGATCGCGCTGCGGCTGACCAAGCTGCTGGCCGGCGACGGGCACGAGGTGGTCGGGATGGTCCGCAACCCCGACCATGAGGACGACATCACCGCCGCCGGCGGGCAGGCCGCCGTAATGGATCTCGAGCAGGCCGACGTCGCGGCCGTGGCCGGCGTACTGGCGGGCGCCGACGTGGCGATCTTCGCCGCGGGTGCCGGGCCGGGCAGTGGAGCGGCGCGCAAGGACACGGTCGACCGCGGGGCCGCCGCATTGTTCGCGGACGCCTCCGAGCAGGCCGGCGTACGACGGCACATCCAGGTCGGCTCGATCAACGCCGACCGGGCCGAGTCGCTGACCGACGACGAGGTGTTCACCGTCTACCTCAAGGCGAAGTGGGCCGCCGAGGAGGACCTCCGGCGGCGCGACCTGGACTGGACCATCCTCCGACCCGGCGGCCTCACCAACGACCCCGGGACCGGCCTGGTCCGGCTCGCGGACAAGATCGGCAACGGCAAGATCACCCGCGACGACGTGGCGCTGGTCCTGGCCGGCCTCTGCACGACCCCGGCCTCGATCGGCCGGACCCTCGAACTCGTCGCCGGCCAGACCCCGGTGACCGAGGCACTGAAGAATCTCTGACGTTGCCACAAGCAACAGAATGCGACGGTTATGGGCGACTCTCTCCGGCAGGTGCAGTTCGAGCGCCTGGCCAACAGCAGCTACGAGGTCCGCAACGCACGCGGCGGCACCATCCGGGTCGGCTCCGGCGGTGAGGACACCGACTTCACGCCGGTCGAGCTGTTCCTGGCCGCGATCGGGACCTGCTCCGCGATCGACGTCGACATCGTGGTCAGCCGCCGGGCCGAGCCGGCCGAGTTCCGGGCGGTCGTCCGCGGCGACAAGGTCCGCGACCCCGAGGAGGGCAACCGGATGGAGAACCTCGCCGTCGAGTTCACCATCCGCTTCCCCGAGGGCGAGGCCGGCGACAAGGCCCGCGAGGCACTGCCGCGCGCGGTGAAGATGTCCCACGACCGCCTCTGCACCGTCAGCCGCACCGTCGAGCTCGGCGCCCCGGTCACCACGACGGTCGACGAGACCGCCTGAGTCAGCCGGCCAGGAACTCGCGCACACCCCGGAGCCGGGTCCGGAGCATCGTCTGCGTTCTCGTTCCGTCGAGGCGAACGTCCGAGGGCGGGCCTGGTGTGAACGGCAAGGCGTGAGGGTCTATGCCGTCGCGGGTGGCGATCAGGCGGCCGAGTTCGAGGCGCGTGACCGCCTGAGGGCCGGCGACATGGGCCGGCCCGTTCGCGTCGGACTCGAGGAGTTCGAGCAACGCCGACGCCAGATCGGTCACGTGGACCGGGCACCGGATGTTCCCGGTGAACAACGCTCCTGGCTCGCCGGCGGCCAGTGCGTGCACGAAACGCTCGGACTGCGATCGGCCGTCGGACCCGATGATCAGCGATGTCCGTGCGATCACGGCTGACGGGTCGATCGCCTGGATCGCGGTTTCGGCTGCTGCCTTCGCCGCGCCGTACGGCGTGACCGGGCAGGGGCTCGCGTCCTCGTCGTACGGCTGGGAGCGACCGCCGAAGACCACGTCGGTCGACACGAAGACCAGCCGCGTGCCTCGTGCCGCGAAGGCGATGTTCGCAGGACCGTCGGCTGTGGTCGCCCAGTCGGATTGGCGGAAGGCCGCGTGGATGATGCCGTCCGGGCGGACCTTGCGGATGACGTCCTCGACCTCGCCGCGGTCCCGGACATCCATCCGAACCCCACCCGGAACCGGCCGGCTGTAGTAGGTCGGTACCACCTCTTGCCCGGCCAGGCGCACCACTTCGCTCCCCAGGAACCCACCGGCTCCAGTGACGAGCACCCTCACCCCTCAAGCCTACGACGTCACGGAGTTCTGCTGGGGGCCGCGGTAGGGCTGGGGTTGGGAGTAGACGAGGTTGGTGGTGGTGCTGCCGAACTCGGTGAGTTCGTTGACCAGCTCCTCGAGATGCGGCATCGAGGCGGCCGCGACCTTGAGGGTGTAGCAGTCGTCGCCGGTGGTCCGGAGGCACTCGAGGATCTCGTGGCGCTCCTTCAGCAACTGGTGCAGCGGCGCGTGCTTGTTGCCCGGGTACTTCAGCCGTACGACGGCCAGCACCGGGTAACCCACCTTCGTCAGATCCACGTCGGCGCGGTACGCGGTGATGATCCCGGTCGACTCGAGCCGGCGGACCCGCTCGGTGGTCGCCGACGCGCTGAGGTTGACCCGGCGGCCCAGCTCGGTCAGCGACATCCGGGCGTCGTTCTGCAGCTCGACCAGGATGGCCCAGTCGGTCTGATCGAGAGTCTCGGTCATACCGCGAATATACCGGCGATTCCACGGCGGAGACCGCCGCACACCGGGAGCATTCCCTTCAAAACCGACCACCCGGCTGGATAGCCTGAACGGCGTGGAACTTGGTGTGAACGTCCCCAACTTCGGCCCCGGCACGAACCCGGGCCGGCTGCGCGACTGGGCGCGCACGGTCGAAGGCCTCGGCTACGACCTGCTGATGGTCTCCGACCACGTCGCGATCACTCCTGATGTCGCGGAGCAGTACCCAGCACCCTTCTACGAGCCGTTCACCACGCTGAGCTGGCTCGCCGGCGTCACCGATCGGGTCCGGCTCGGCACCACGGTGCTGATCGCGCCGTACCGCCACCCGTTGCTGGTGGCAAGGATGGCCGCGAACCTCGACCAGCTGAGCGGCGGCCGGCTCGTCCTCGGCGTCGGCGTCGGCTGGGCCCGCCAGGAGTTCGAGGCCCTGGGCGCCGACTTCGACCGGCGTGGTCACGTCACCGACCAGACCCTGATCGAGATCCGTCGCGCCTGGGCGAACGACAAGGACTACGGCGGCGGCCACATCCCGCTCTGGATCGGCGGCCGCAGTACGGCGGGACTCCGCCGGGCCGTCCGCCTCGGCGACGCGTGGCACCCGCTCCGGGAACGCGTCGACTGGATGCGCACGGCCATGGATCGGCTGCGGGCGATCGCGGCCGAGGAGGAACGCCCGGTGCCCGAGTTCGCGCCGCGGATCCTGCTCCGGCTGACTCCCTCGGCCCTGCCGGAGGACGAGCGGGTCGCGGGTGAGGGCTCGCTCGACCAGGTGCTGGCCGATCTCGACGCACTCCGTGATCTCGGCGCGCGGAGCGTCGTACTGGATCCCTTCGTTGGGGATCCCGCCGAGACCGAGCGGCCCGAGGCGGCCTGGGAAGCGCTCGCGACGATCGCGGCGCACCGACGATTGGAGAACACGTGACCCCCGAAGCAGAAGGCTTCCTCCGCCGCGCAATCGAGCTGGCCGCGGCCGCGCGCCGATCCGGCAACCCGCCGTTCGGCTCGCTGCTGGTCGGACCGGACGGGACGGTGCTCGTGGAGGAGCAGAACTCCACCATCACCGACGCGAACATCAGCTTCCACCCGGAGCTGAAGCTCGCGGTCTGGGCAGCCAGTCAGCTCGATGCCGAGACGGCCGCGGCGACGACGATGTACACGAGCTGCCAGCCGTGTGAGATGTGCTCGGGCGCGCTGGCCCGGTCCGGCCTCGGCCGGGTCGTCTACGCGCTGTCGGGTGAGCAGCTCAACGGTCTGAAGACCAGTGGCAGCTTCCCCGCCGTACCGCAGGAAGGTCCGGCCCTGTACGACGAGGCGAAGGTGCCGGTCGACGGTTACTACCCGTAGACCGGCACGCGCACCAGGCTCAGATCGGGGCGAGGCAGAGCGTGTACCGCTGCGAGCCCACCTCGGACGTGTACGCCGCCTCGTAGCCGGGGAACTGCGAACACTTCGAGTCGTCGATGGTGTCGTCGAGCTTGCCGACGACCTTGTACTCCGCCTCGGACGAAGCGCAGTCGACGACCTCCACGTTCGGGCTCGCTGCGGTGCCCTTGTTCACCACGCAGGCGCCGACCTCGGCCTCGGAGGCCGTGGTGATGGTCAGGTTGATCACCACGATGGCCGCGATCAGGGCGATCGGGAGCAACAGCATGGCCATCGCCGGGCGCTGGAACAGCGGCTTGCCCGGATCCATCGGCCGGCCCGGCGCACCCGGAGCGGGCTCGGGCAGCTTGCGGAACTTCGACCAGGGCTCGATGTTCATCAGCATCGTGATCGGGTTGACGATCATCGACCCGATACCCCACCAGCCCTGCCACAGGCTCTTGGCGGTCATGTCCCGGACGGTCGCGATCCCGCAGGTGCGGCAGAACGGGCCCTGCAGCTTGAGGAACCGCATCACTACGATCATGCCCTGGTGACCGCGCACGGTCGCCTGCTCGGCCGGGAAGGCACCACAGAACCGGCACTGCAACGCACCCTGCGGCATCGGCTGCGCCTGCTGCTGCGGGAACTGGCCCTGGTGCTGCGGGTGCTGACCCTGCTGCGGGAACGGCTGGCCTTGCTGGTGCGGCGGCGCCTGCTGCTGGAACTGCTGCTGTTGGTACGGCGGCTGAACGGGAGGCTGGCCCTGGGGTTGTTGGGTGTACTGCGGGAACTGCTCCGGCGGCGGTCCGTAACCACCCGGCTGGCCGGGGTACGGGTTCTGCGGGGGCTGGGGAGGGGATGTGGTCACGGACGCTTCCTGAAAGACGTTGACGGAACAAGACGAACCATCGCACCTTACTCACCCCAGTGGTCCAATCGGCCCTCCGGTGTGGCACCGTGCCGGACATGCTCACCATCGGCCCGCTGGAACCGCCTGATCGCGACACCTGGCAGCAACTGTTTACCCGGTACAACGAGTTCTACGGCCGGGCGACGATGCCGGACGGGTTCTACGACCAGGCCTGGACCAGATTCGAGCAGGGTGACGAGCTCCACGCCCTCGGTGCCCGCCTCGACGGCCGGCTGGTCGGCATCACGCACTTTCTCACCCACGCCAGCACGACGGCACCCGACTCCTGCTACCTGCAAGACCTCTTCACCGCTCCCGAGGCGCGCGGCCGAGGTGTTGCCCGAGCGTTGATCGAGGCCGTCACCGACTGGGCCAAGGAACGCGGTTGCGGCCGCGTCTACTGGTCCACGCACGAGACCAATGAGACCGCCCGGCGCCTCTACGACCAGGTCGCCGAGAACCGCGGCTTCATCCTCTACGCGATCCCGCTGTAGCGAGCCGCGAGCTCACTTCCGAGCCGGGCCAGCTCGGCCTGCACCGACGGCGGATCCAGTACCTCGATCGATCCGCCCCAACCAGCGAGGTGCTGCGCGATCATCAACGGCGTCGGCGCCGTCACCTTGATCCGCACCCGGTCGCCTTCCATCCCGTCGACCTCGCAGTGCCGCCCGAGCCGGTCCTGCATCACCCACAGGTGCCGCTCGTCCATCAGGACGGTCGCGGTCAGGCCGGAGCGCCGTACCTCCATCTGTTCGACGATCTCGTTCCACGCCGTGGTCAGGTCGAAATCGGCCGGGCGTTCGAACGGCTCGTCGGTGAGCTCGGCCGACACCACCCGCTCGACCCGGAACGTCCGCTGCCCCTTCGGCGTCCCCGCGATCAGGTACCAGATGTCGTCCTTGTCCACGAGCCCGAGCGGATCGACCAACCGTTCCGACTCCTCCCGCCCGCGTCCCGCGTAGACCAATCGGACCTTCAGGCGTCGTACGACGGCATCCTGCAACCGGCGCACCAGCTCGGGGCGTTCCTTGGTGTGTTCACCCCAGCGAGCCGGGTCGATCACGACCGCCTCGGCCGCGGCCTCCGCATGCTCGCGGAACGTCTGGGGGAGTGCGCGCACCAGCTTCCGCAGCGCGGCCTTCGCGTCCGGCGCGATCGACGCCGCCGGCCCGACCAGCAGGAACAGCGCCTGCGCCTCCGGAGCCGTGAGCCCGCTGAGATCGGTGCGCGCGCCACCGATCAACTGCCAGCCGCCGTTGCGCCCTGCCTGTGGATAGACCGGGATACCGGCGGTCGACAACGCCTCGAGATCGCGCCGCGCCGTCGCCACCGAGATCTCCAGCTCGCCGGCCACCTCGGCCGCGGTCACCCGGCCGCGCGCCTGCAACAGCAGCAACGCCGCCACCAATCGATCCGCCCGCACCCGTCCATGCTCGCAGACAAACCGCTCACCCGCTGAGCACTTATGTCGCTCCCCGCGCTGGTTGTCGTGGTCAGCCTGGCACGCCTTCGCCGACGAGGCCGTCGATGGATTCGCGGATGAGGTCGGCGTGGCCGGTGTGCCGGGCGTACTCCTCGATCATGTCGACGAGGATGTAGCGCAGACTCGCCGACCGGCCGTTGCGGGAACGCTTCGCGAGCTGGTCGATACCACCGGTGGCCAACGCCTCTGCGACCGCCTTGCGGGAGCGCTCTGCGGCGGCCTGCCACAGCGACATCAGTTCCTCGGGGGAGTCGTCGGCGGCGGAGTTCCACTCCCAGTCCGGGTCCGCGTCCCAGTCGACGGCGTCCCACGGCGCGGGCAGGTCCCGGTCGTGCAGCCGGCCGGTGAAGTACTCGTCCTCGACCAGAGCGAGGTGCTTGAGCAGGCCGCCCAGCGTCACCGTCGACGGCGGATGCTTGGCGCTCAGGCCCTCGGCGTCGAGGCCGCCGCACTTCCACGCGAAGGTCCGGCGATTGCGCTCCAGCGCGCCGAGCAGGGTGTCGACCTCGCTGCCCGCGATCGGTGGCTCTTGCGGCGTTGTTTCCGTGTCCATGGCTGGACAGTACAGTCGGTTCCGGACGATTCACTTCCGGAATGGTGAGGTATGGCGTACGACGTGAGTCCGACGGCCCGGACGTTGATGGTGCTCGAGCTGATCCAGAACAGCCCGGGCATCACGGCCGAGCAGCTGGGGGACAAGCTCGGGGTGTCCGAGCGGGCGGCCCGGCGGTACGTCGCGATCCTGCGCGAGGCCGACATACCGATCGAATCCGTCCGCGGCCCGTACGGCGGCTATCGCGTCGGCCGTGGCCTGCGGCTGGCACCGTTGATGTTCACCAACGCGGAAGCGCTCGGTCTGGTGATGGCGATCCTCGAAGGCCCGCGCGGCGCGGACGATCCGGTGGACGACGCCCTCGGCAAGATCATCCGGGTGCTGCCGGAGTCGATCGCCCGTGCGACCGACGCCGTACGACGGGTGAGTGCACGCGGGCCCGATCCGGGGGTTCGCACTCCCGATCCCTCGGTGACGGCCCAACTGGTGTCACACAGCACCGCCCAGCGCCGCGTGTTGCTGGACTACGAACGCTCCCCGGGCGAGAGCTGGACGATGGACGTCGATCCGTGGGCGGTCGTCGTACGGCGGGGACGGTGGTACCTGCTCTGCTGGTCGCACTCCAAGTCGGCGAAGCGAGTGCTGCGGGTGGACAAGATCAAGCGGGTGGATCCGTCTCCGGACGCGACCTTCACGCTACCCGAGGATCTGGATCCGCTGGCGGCGGTCGAGGAACATCTGGCGTTGGGCTGGAAGTACAAGATCGAGGTCGTCATCGACGCACCGATCGCGGACGCGGCCTGCTGGATCCCCCGGAGCATGGGCCGGCTGGAGGAGATCGACGCGGACCACACCCGGCTCCTCGCCAGCACCAACGAGCCGGACTGGTACGCAACCCACCTCACCGCGATCGACGCGCCGTACCGGATCGTCGGCTCGCCCGAACTACAGGAAGCCGGCCGCCTGCTCGCCCGACGGTTGCTGGAGGCAAGTACCTGTGACTGAGATCGAGTTCGCCGGGGAGATCTGGTTCTGGCGCGGACCGGCCCCGTGGTACTTCATCACCGTTCCGGAGGAGGAAAGCACGTACTTCGAGGCCGAGGCGAACTTCGTCACCTACGGCTGGGGGATGATCCCGGTCCAGGCCGAGATCGGGGACAGCGTCTGGGACACGTCGATGTTCCCGAAGGACGGGCGCTACATCCTGCCCGTGAAGGCGGCGGTACGAAGGGCCGAGGAGCTCGACGACGGCGACGTACCGACCGTCCGGCTGCGGTTGAGGAGCTGGAAGGTCTCCTGAGCAGAGACTGTCGGTGGGTACCTCTAGCGTTCGTCGTGCAACCCGGCAGAGGGAGGGAACGAGATGTCCACGTTGTCAGATCGGCCGAACACGGCACTCGTGGTGATCGACGTCCAGCAGGGCGTCGTGTCCGAGGGGTACGACCGCGACCAGGTGGTGGCGAACATCAGCACCCTGGTCGGCAAGGCCCGCGCCGGCGGCGTGCCGGTCGTCTGGGTGCAGCACAACAGCGAGGATCTGCCGAAGGAGAGCGACAACTGGCAACTCGTCCCCGAGCTGAAGCGGGACGAGTCGGAGCCGCTCGTCCACAAGACGTTCGCCGACTCGTTCGAGGAGACCGACCTCGAGGACGTGCTGGCGAAGGCCGGGATCGGGCGCATCTTCGTCAGCGGCGCCCAGACCGACGAGTGCATCCGCTCGACGATCCACGGCGCCTTCGTCCGCGGGTACGACGTGACACTCGTCGGTGACGCCCACACCACCGAAGACCTCACCGAGTACGGCGCCCCGCCGCCGGACAAGGTGATCGCTCACACGAACATGTACTGGCAGTACCACCGCGCCCCGGGCCGGACGGCGGCCGTCGAGACCACGGCCGACGTCACGTTCAAGGACGCCTGAACGAAACCTAAGCCGTCAGGTGCTCGGCTCGCCGTCGGCGGGGGGCGTCGGCCGTCAGGCGTTGACCCAGGCGGGGAAGCCGTCGCGCCAGCTCGGGTACTTGGGCTCCCAGCTGAGTTTCGTGCGTGCCTTCTCGTTCGAGGCGCCGCGGGCGGTGGTCATCTGGGCGAGGACGAAGTCGCCGGCGAGGAGTTTGCCGAGCCAGGCGGGCACGTGCATCGGCGGCTTCGCGCCCGCGACCTCGGCGAGGTACGGCAGCCACTCGGCGACCGTCGCCGGTTCGTTGTCCACGACGTTGTAGACACCGGGCTCGCCGCGCTCGACCGCCGCGAGCGTGGCGGCGGCCGCGTCACTGGTCTCGATGAAGGACCAGACTCCGGCGCCGCTGCCGACGATCGGCATCTGCCGCTTGCGCACCATCTCGACCATCGGGTCCGAGGCGCCCGGGCCGTAGAAGGTGCCGTAGCGCAGCACGATTCCCTCGGGTGCCTTGAGCGGGACGGTCTGGTCGACGTACTTCATCGCCGCCAACGTCGCCACCGCGGACGGAACGGGCTTCGAGATGAGCGGATCCGTCTCGGTCTTCACCGGCCCGCCGGACTGCTCGTAGACGAAGTTGTGCCCTTGAGCGACGACCCGGCGGGTGCCGGCTCGCTCGGCGGCCGCCAGCAGGTTGTCCGTGCCGCGGGTCCGGAGCGCGTTCGTGGCCGCGAACACCTTGTCCACCTTGCGCAGGCTCCGCATCTCGGCCAAGGCGGTCATCTGGTGCACGATCACCTCGGGCTCGGCGGCCGACACGGCGGCGATCACGCCCTCGCGATCCAGCCCGTCCACGACGACCGGCGACGCGCCGGCCGCACGCAACTGCGCGACCTTGCCGGGGGAGCGGGTGGTCGCCGTGACGTCGTGCCCCGCCGCAACCAGCCCAGGCACCAGATGCCGCCCCAGGGCTCCAGTCGCTCCGGTAACGAAGACTCGCATGCTCATTCCTTCCGCCGATGCTCTCACCCTGATGACACGGCCCACCCCGACCCTGTGACATCGGCGAGGGATCACCGAGAGTTCATGACTTGAGCCATGCCTCGAGGCACGGGAGTACGGCGCGGAGGTCCTGGCCGGTGACTTCGATGTCGGCGAGGGCTCGGGCTCGGTCGGTTGCGTTGAAGGCGACGGCCAGGCCGACGTCTGCGAACAAGGGGAGATCGGAGAGGCTGTCGCCGACGGCCGCGCAGCGGTCCAGCGCGAAGCCGTGCTGTTTGGCGAAGCGCTCGGCGAAATCGCGCTTCGCCTGGGAGTCGTAGCTGGTCAGCGAAATGCCGGTGTAGATCCCGTCCCGCACTTCCAGCATCGGGCCGCAGGTGTCGACGAAGCCGAAGGTTTCACACAGATAGACACCCACCGGATGCCAGGCAAGCGTCGCCAGCGCGGGAATCACCTCATGATCGACGCACCACTCCACGACCTCGGCGATTCCGTCGACGAGTGGGAGCGCCCCGAGCCATTCCCGGATCTGTGCCTCGCTCGTGCCAGCCCAGCCGCGCGCGTCCAGCTCCTCGACATACCGCGCCGACACCAGCCCCGCATCCCACGCAGCCTCCGCCTCGGCCACGACCTCCGCCTGCCCGAGGTACCCGGCCAGGTGCACGGCCGACGAGATCCCGGGGACGAGCGTGCCGTCGACATCGAAGAAGGCAACGGCTCGCATCCACGGTCCTTGTCGTCGTGCGGACAGGCGGGCCGATCGTACTCAGCCCGACGTCGCCGCCTCCGTCAGGGCCGCCACCAGGGCCGCGGTGGCGGGCGGATCGGGTGGTTCGCCGTACGTCGCCGCGTAGACGTGCCGCTGTGATCCCGGCAACTCGGTCGCGACGATCCCGTCGGACCGGTGAGCGCGCAGAGCGAGACCTGGCATGGTCGTCACGCCGAGTCCGGCGGCGACGAGCGTCTGCATCACGACCATGTCGTCGGAGGTGTAGCCGATCTGCGGCTCGTAACCCTCCTCCGCACAGAGCGACAACAGATGACTGCGGCACCGGTCGCATCCGGCGATCCACGTCGCGTCCCGCAGGTCGGCGATTCGTTGCCCTTGGCCCGACGACAACAGGTAGAGCGGGTCGTCGAGCAGGTGGTGCAGGCGTACGCCGGTCGGCTCCGGCTCGGTCTCGTCGTACCGGAAGACGACGGCGACATCGATCTTGCCGGTGCGCAGGAGCTCGAGCGCCTCGGGCGGATGCATGTCCGTCAGCCCGATCTGCAGACCAGGATGGGTGCCGGCCAGTGCGGCGACGGCGCCTGGGATGAGCGATCCGATGGCGGATGAGAAACCGGCCAGGCGTACGCGGCCGGCGCTCAGACCGACGTGCGCGGCGAGCTCGGCATCAACCGCGTCGATCCGGCCCAGGATCTCCGCGGCGCGGTCGGCGAGGAGCTGTCCGGCCTGCGTGAGCCGGATCCCGCGGCCGACGCGTTGCAGCAGTTGCGCACCCGTCTCGGCCTCGAGCCGGGCCAGGTGGTGAGTGACGGACGGCTGCGAGTAGTGCAGCTCCTTGGCCGCCGCGGTGACAGAGCCGTGGCGGGCGACAGCCTCGATCACGCGCAGTCGGGTGACGTCCAGCATGCATCAACCATATCTATCAATGACCATGAAAGTTGGCATTGGACGTTATAGGTCGAGGGCGCGCACCCTCGAAACATGACAACCACCATGACAACCACCCAGACTCACCCCATCACCGCCTTGGCCGACGGTGTCCGCACCGCCGTCGGCAAGCACGCGAACTGGTCCGACACCGCCGATCTCGTCGCCGAGCAGCTCCGCCTGCACCTGCCAGGCCCCGACGTACTGACCGCCGAGCAGCGCGACGGTTCACCGGACAGCTACGGCAGCCACGTGCTGCACGTCGAGCCCGACGGGTCGTTCTCGATCATCGGCCTGGTCTGGCGGCCCGGTCAGATCACCCGCATCCACGACCACGTGACCTGGTGCGTCTTCGGCGTCCTCCAGGGCGTCGAGCACGAGGATCTGTACGACGCCGACCTCCGGCTGATCGGCTCGGCCGACAACCAGGTCGGCGACGTCAGCGGCTTCGCCCCGCCCGGCGACATCCACCGCGTCCACAACACCACCGACACGACCGCCATCTCGCTGCACATCTACGGCACCGACGTCACCCGCATCGGCTCCAGCGTCCGCCGCTACTACGACTGACCGAAGTGTCGAATGGTCGTGGACGCGATCGACGGACAGGTGAGCGGTTGGACCAGCCGGCCGTTCATCGACCAAGGAGACGACCATGTCATCGACGGTGTTGTACATGTCCATGTCCCTCGACGGGTTCGTCGCCGGACCCAACGAGACGCGGGACCACGGGTTGGGCGACGGCGGACTGCGGCTGCACGAATGGACCGCCGGGCTCGACGATCCGGCCAACGAGGACGAGGACCGGTGGGTGCTCGAGGACGCGCTGTCGACCGGGTCGGTGGTCGCCGGCCGCGGCACCTTCGAACCGGCCGGAGGCTGGGGCGGCGACCACCATGACGGCGTCCCGATCTTCATCTACAGCCGCCACCAGCCCGAGCCGGAGTTCGCGAACTGGCCCCTGGTGACGTACCTCGGCGACCTGGCGGCCGCCGTACATCAGGCCAAGGAGGCCGCCGGTGACAAGAACGTGCTCGTGCACGGCGTCACCGTCGCCTCAGAGTGCCTGAAGGCGGGCCTCCTCGACGAGATCCAGATCCATCTCGTCCCGGTCATCTTCGGCCAGGGCCGCCGCCTCCTCGAACATCTCGACGCCGAGCAGATCGAGCTGGAGACAGTCGACGTCCGCCGCGGCCGCGACGCGACCCACCTGCGCTACCGCGTCATCAGTCGTCCCTGAGATTGTCGAGTACGGCGATCTGCTCGGGGGAGAGGCGGATGTCGCCGGCGGCCACGTTCTCGGCCAGGTGGTCCAGACTGCCGGTGCCGGGAATGGCGAGAACGTGGTCGCCACGACTCAACGTCCAGGCGATCCGGATCTGAGCCGGTGTCGCGTCGTGCTCCCGGGCGATCGCGAGCACCGCATCGTCCGTGGCGACACCACCTGTCTCGCGACCCGCCGCGGTGACGGCGAAGAACGGCACGAAGGCCATCCCTTGCTCACCGCACAGGGCCAGCATCTCGTCGTTGACCCGGCCGAACCCCACGCCGTACCTGTTCTGCACCGCCACGACCGGCGCGATCGCCTGCGCCTGCGCGATGTGGTGCATCCGGACGTTGGACAAGGCGAGATGGCGGATCAGCCCCTTGTCCCGCAGTTCGGCCAGGACTCCGAAATGCTCGGCGACCGAGTCGAGGCCGGCCTGGCGGAAGTACACGACGTCGAGGACGTCCCGTCCGAGGTTGCGCAGGTCCGCTTCGACGAGGGCCCGCAACTGATCCGGCGACGCCAGACCGGCCTCGGTCGGCCCGACCTTCGTCGCGATGACGAGATCCTCCGGGTACGGCGCCAGCGCACGGCGAACCACCTCGTTGGCCCAGCCGAGACTGGTGAACTCGAGCGAGCGCTCGGAACCGCCGTACGACGGGTAGAAGTCGGCGGTGTCGACGTGGTTGACGCCGAGCTCGACGGCGTGACGCAGCAGGGCGATCGCCTGCTCCTGCGTGTGCTGACCGATGCCGCCGGCGAGGCGCTTGGTGCCGAAGCCGATGCGCTCGACCGGGAGATCGCCGATCAACGACTTGCGCCGTGCATTTTCTGATGATAAGTTAATTGGTAAGGGTGCATTCTTCTGTGAATTCTGCATTTGGTCAGGATAAGCCCAGCTGTGAATTCCGTCCAGCTTTTCGGGCAACATTTTCTCCCCGATGATTCTCGTGTTCGCCGACTGGTGGTCGCATACTGAGGTGGCGACCGGTGGGAGGGTTGAGTGGACCTTGGCGTTCATCTGCCGTTGATGGAGTTCGGCGGCGAGGGGCTGTCGCTCGCGCGGCTCCGGGCGACCGTGGACGCGGCGCGCGAGGGTGGGTTCGCCGCGGTGTCGGCCAACGACCACTTCGTGTTCTCCACGCCCTGGCTCGACGGGCCGACCGCTCTCGCCGCGGTGCTGGAGCGTTCCGGAGAGCTCACGCTGGCCACGACGGTCTCCCTGGTCGCGTTGCGCGGGCCCGTGCCGCTCGCCAAAACCCTTGTCGCACTTGACGTTCTGTCCGGCGGGCGGCTCATCGCCGGCGTCGGCCCGGGTTCGTCGCGGCGGGACTACGCCGCCGCCGGAATACCGTTCGAGGATCGATGGAGCCGTTTCGAGGAGGCAGTGACAATTCTTCGCGCGCTCCTGGGCCGGACGCCGCCCCCTGAGCAAACGCGTTTCTACGCGTTGCCCGACGGCGAACTGTCGCCCTCGCCGGTGCGGGACGGCGGCGTTCCGCTGTGGATCGGGAGCTGGGGATCAGCGGCCGGGCTGCGCAGAGTCGCGCGGCTGGCGGACGGCTGGCTCGCTTCGGCGTACAACACAACTCCTGAGCAGTTCGCGGCCGGGCGGGAACGCCTGGCCGGAGAACTCGACCGGCAAGGCCGTCCGGCCGGCGCATTCCCGAACGCGCTCGTGACGATGTGGACTTATGTGACCGAGGATCGAGCCGAACGCGATCGCATTCTCCACGACGTCCTCGGCCCTTTGCTCAACCGTGAACCCGAGGAACTCCGCGAGCGAGTATGCGTCGGGCCCGTGAGCCATTGCGCTGAATTGCTGTCCCGGTACGCCGAGTCAGGCTGCCAACGTGTCGACATCTGGCCGGTGGGGGAGCCGGCGCGTCAGATCGAGCAGTTTGCCACCCACATCGCCCCACGCATCGATGGCGTCTATGAATAAGCGCCGAGATTGGCATTGGACGGCATGAGTCCGATCGGCGCACGCTGTGGTGCAGGACAACCTCAGGAGGCTCGCGATGGGCAAGCTGATCTACTCGATGATCACCTCACTCGACGGCTACGTCAGTGACCGGGACGGAAACTTCGGCTGGGGAGCGCCGGAGCAGGAGTCGCACGAGTTCGTCAGCGAACTGAGCCGGGGGATCGGCACGTATCTGTACGGCCGGCGGATGTACGAGACGATGGTCTACTGGGAAACCGCCCACACGCTGCCGGACCAGCCGCCGTTCATCAAGGAGTACGCGCGGATCTGGCAGGGGACCGAGAAGGTCGTCTACTCCACCACACTGCGTGAGGTCGCCAGCGAACGAACCCGGATCGAACCGACGTTCGACCCGGACGCCGTACGCGCACTGAAAGCCGCGTCCGAGCTGGACATCACGGTCGACGGCCCGCATCTGGCCGCGCAGGCGATCAAGGCCGGGCTGGTCGACGAGTACCAGCTGTACGTCGGGCCGGCAATCGTTGGCGGCGGCAACAGATTCTTCCCGGACGACGTCTCCGTCGACCTCGAACTCCTCGACGAACGCCGGTTCACCAACGGCGTCCTCTACCTCCGCTACAGCACCAAGCCTTGACGCCGGGGGAGTTGGCCGGATTACCCCAGCTGATCGCGGCGGCGTGTCAGGTAGGCGATCTCGGCGCTGTTGCCCGCCAGCTCGATGGCTTTGTCGTACGCCGCGCGTGACTGCTGACTGCGGCCCAACCGGCGCAGCAGGTCGGCGCGGGTCACGTGGTAGGCGTGATATCCGGCCAACGTGTCGTCGAGACGGTCGACGACCGCCAGCGCCACCTCCGGACCGTCGAGTTCGGCGACCGCGATCGCCCGGTTGAGGGCGACGATCGCCGACGGGTCGAGGCGGACGAGCTGGTCGTACAGCGCGACGACCTGCGACCAGTCGGTGTCGCGTACGTCGCGGGCGGAGGTGTGCACGGCGTTGATCGCCGCGAGGATCTGGTAGCGACCCGGAGCCACCCCGGCGGCCAGGCGCTCGCGCACCAGCCGATGCCCCTCGGCGATCAACGCCGAGTCCCAGGCTCCACGGTCCTGCTCGTCGAGGGCGACCAGTTCACCGCTCGCCGAAACCCGGGCGGAGCGGCGCGCCTCGGTGAGGAGCATCAGCGCCAGCAGGCCGGCCACCTCACCGTCGTCCGGCAGGAGGGCGCGGATCAGCCGGGTGAGCCGGATCGCCTCGGCGGTCAGGTCGTGACGGACCGGATCGGTGCCGGGGCCAGTCGCCAGGTAGCCCTCGTTGAAGACCAGGAAGAGGACGGCGAGCACGCCGGAGACGCGGGTCGGCAGATCCTCCGCGGACGGCACCCGATAGGGGATACGAGCCGCCTTGATCTTGGCCTTCGCGCGGGTGATCCGCTGACCCATGGTGGTCTCCTGCACCAGGAACGCGGCGGCGATCTCGGGCACGGTCAGACCGCCGACCATGCGCAGCGTCAGCGCCACGCGGGTCTCCATCGCGAGCGCCGGGTGACAGCAGGTGAAGACCAGGCGGAGCCGCTCGTCGTCGATGGCACCGAGGGGCTCGGGCGGGTCGTCGTCGTACAACATCTGAGCCTCCTTGTGCTTGTCGTCGCGCTTGGTCTCACGCCGGATCCGGTCGATCGCCTTGCGGTTGGCGGTGGTGGTCAGCCAGGCGCCGGGATTGGGAGGTACTCCGTCGTCCTGCCACCGCTCGACAGCGGTTGCGAACGCCTCGGCCGCGGACTCCTCGGCGATGTCGAGGTCACCGAACCGCCGGGTCAGGCTCGCGACCACTCGCGCCCACTCCTCGTGGTGGACCTGGGTGATCGCCTCCTCGACGTCGCTCACCGGAATGGCCGCACCTCGATCTTCCGATCGCAGACCTTCGACGCCTCGGTGGCGAGCTTGAGCGCCACATCCAGATCGGGGGCCTCCCACACCCAGACGCCGGCAAGGTACTCCTTCGACTCCACGAACGGCCCGTCGCTGAACACCGCCTGCTCGCCCCGGTTGTCGATCACCGTGGCCGCGTTGGTGTCTGTGAGTCCGCCCGCGAAAACCCAGTAGCCCTCGGCGATCAGCCGATCGTTGAACGCGCTGATGGCAGGCTGCCGGTCCGTGCTGCCGGGATTGCTCTTGTCATCAATCACGGAAACCAGATACTGCATCTCGGATCATCTCCTGTGGTTCGGTGACATCTTCCTGGGCGGCCGCTCACTCCTGCAACGAACACCTCAGCCCCGATCCGACACCGTATGCCGGACTTCTTTCAAGAACCTTTCCGGACCGCCGGGGGACCCCGAGCAGAGGCGAAACCACCACTAGTTGACATAATGTCGCTTATCGGCGCATAAAGAACGGGAGTTGAAGTAGATGCGACTACTCCCGTCTGTCGACGTCGACCGTGTTCCTGCAGGTCAATCCCCACATTGCGCTCGACGGGCAACGACACGCTGAGCCAGCCTCCCGGTACATCTGCGCAGATCGCCGTAGGTTTCCTGCATTAGATGCAGGTTTCCACGGATGCGAGGTACGTAGTGCAGGGAGTTCCGGGCTTCGTTCCGCGGGTTCTCCGAGCGCCGCTCCGGCGACAAGCCGATCAGCCTCACGACACTGCGCTCGGACAGCAACGCGATCGCGATGTTGTGTGCTTACACCTCGTCGTCGACCTACGGCTGGGGCGAGTTTTGCGAGCAGACCTTCGGCGATGTCCCCGCGCATCGCCTTCGACTGGAACACCCCTCGCCACACGACCGATGACGCGGTGCCGCCACGACGGCGAGCGTTCACGCAGAAGGAGCTGCAGAAGCTTCATCAACTCCGGTCCCTGCCACGGAGTGAGCGGATTGCCGTAGCGATGTCACTGACTCCTACACCGTCTGCCGGCTGTGCAGGTCAGCGCGCAAGACTCTCGTTCAACGAGAGAGTTTGCGCAGGCGGTCGGCGCTGGTGGCATCGGCGGGAAGGAAGGTCTCGATCGCGAGGCTCGCTGCCGTCACCTCGAGCGGAGCTCCGATCGTGGCGATCAAGGTGAACAGCCGGACATCGCCCAACCGGGTACGGAGTTCGAGCGTGACCATCGGCTGCTGGACAGCGGCTGCCGGTGCTTTGCCGGGCAGGTAGGACTCGACCTCGTCGATCAACTCGGCGAGTTGCTTGTCGGCATTGTCGCGGCTCTTGCGTTTCAGTTGGCGAATCAGCGGAAGGCTGCAGGCGGCGGTCATGGACGAGATGCTGGGCAGACCGCCGGGATGGACCGACAGTCGCAGCATGTTCAGCGGTGGCTTCAGGAGTTCGGGATCCACTCCGGCCCACAGCAGGGAAGCCGCGTCGTTGGCGTCGATCAGGTTCCACAGCCCGTCGACGATCAGCGCCGGGTTGGGCATGTGCGCCTCGAGCAGCCGGTGCAGGGATTCGCGCAGCGGCAGCATCGCCTCGGAGTCGTACGGCTGGTCGAGGTACATCGGAGCGAATCCACCGGTCAACAGCAGGCGGTTGCGTTCGGCAATCGGCAGGTCCAGGTGGTTCGACAGATGAACCAGCAGTTGCCGGCTGGGCTGCGCGCGCCCCGTCTCCACGAAGCTGAGGTGCTTGGTCGACATCTCGGCCTCGAGGGCCAGCTCGAGCTGACTCAGGCGCCGGAGCACCCGCCAGAAGCGAATCAGCTCGCCGACTGTCTGTGGCTCTTCCAGAACTTCTGCGGTCATAGCGGTCGTCGCATTCTCAGCGGTCTTGATGGCCAGTTCAGCGTACGGCGAGTGCCCGCGACCAGCCATTACCCACCAGGTAACGCGACTCGCTGCACCAAGGAGGTAATTGAGGCTGTTCCTCGCAGAGGTGATCGTGGACGGCGTTCGCAGTCACACGATTCGGAAGGCAAGCCCATGAATCCCACCTACACGGCCGTCGCCACCTCATCCGGTCGCGACGCCCGCGCCGTCAGCTCCGACGGGCGGCTGGACGTCAAGCTCGCACTGCCCAAGGAGATGGGCGGAACCGGCGACGGCCTCAACCCCGAGCAACTGTTCGCCGCGGGTTGGGCCGCCTGTTTCTCCACCACGATGGATCTCATCGCCCAGCGCCAGGGCCTGGACGCCAAGGAAGTCGCGGTCACCGCCGAGGTCAGCCTTGTCCCCACCGGCCCGGGGTTCGCCCTGGCTGCTGTTCTACGGATCGCGCTGCCCGATCACCTGAGCGGAGAACCCGGCAAGAAGTTGCTGGAGGCAACACATCGCTCCTGCCCGTACTCCCTGGCCACCCAGGGAAACATCCCGGTCGAAATCGTCGTCGCGTGAACTCCAGGGCCGCGCCGGAGTGCCGCGATCGGTCGCCCTCGCTCCCCTACTCGTCGCACCTGAACACGTCGCAGTGCCAGTTTAGCAACGGGAGTAGAAGTAGATGCGACTACTCCCGTCTTCCACGTCGCCCGCGTTCCCGCAGGTCAATCCCCAGATTGCACACCCACCCCGAGGCGGAAGGCGTGTCGAAGTTCTTGTGCGGCGTTGTCGAATTCTGGGTGGCCGGTTCGTGGATAGGACAACCGGACCGAACAAGGCCCCCAGACTCAAGGAGAACCACGATGCCCGACCAGGCCAGGCGAGCAACCAGACCATTCCGCTTCGGGGTCGTTGCCCCGCTCAGTTCTGACCTGCCGACGTGGCGAGACCGCGTGCGCCGCATCGCCGACAGCGGTT
The DNA here is from genome assembly GCA_963748245.1 of uncultured Actinomycetota bacterium. GTDB lineage: Bacteria > Actinomycetota > Actinomycetes > Propionibacteriales > Kribbellaceae > Kribbella. The sequence goes on from CAVVIA010000003.1 coordinate 537,090, forward strand.
ACTCAACGTTGCTGATGCCCGACGTTCCTACGTGGCAACCAGCACTTGGCCCCACGCTGGCAACCGCGGCCGCGTTCGCTGACCTGCGGATCGGCTCGTGGGTCTATGCCGCCGCGCTGCGCGAACCATGGAGCACAGCATGGGAAGCTCACTCACTCTCAGTACTCACGGAAGGCCGCTTCGAAATGGGCATCGGCGCCGGCCGACCCGGGATCGAAGTCGAGCTGGGGCGGCCTGCCGTCTCCCCAGCTGAGCGTCGTGCCAGAATGCGCGAGACCGTGGCCGCCCTACGTACGTTCGACGGCCCTGATCTGCACACGCCGGTTGTCATGGCGGTGAGCGGACCGAAGTCGCAGGCGCTGGCGCTCGAAGTCGCTGACGCAGTCACGTTCGTACTCTCACCGGAAGACGATCGGGTCGAAACCACGAACCGGGTACGCGACTTTGCTGGCCGCCGAGACATCGAACTCGCCCAGCACGTCGCCGCCGTCGGTGACGGTGTCGCTCCGTTCATGGCGCCGCCCAACCTCGACACCGCAGCGCTCCGCGCGGCCGACTCGCTCGTCATACTTCCGAGTGACCCCGCAGCAGCCGCCGAAGAAATCCAACGCCGACGCGAGGAGATCGGCTTCTCCTATTTCGTCATCGGCGCCGACTTTGCCGACACACTCGCGCCGGTCGTGGCCAAGCTGGCCGGACAGTAGGCGGCGCACGCGTCGCAGGTCAACTAGGCGACAACGATCGCATCACCGCTCCCGAACCGGTCTTCGTCCGCCTCAGCCAAGCCGGTGCGGACATCCGGTGGTTCCGCTACCCCTGTTGTCCGCCCTACTCCCGGCTCTTCAACTCCCGTTCCTGCCAGTTTAAGAGTGCGAGTTTCATCAGATGCGAGAACTCGCACCTGGACGACATGACCAGGCCACTCACTCAGCTTGGCCAGCGCCGAGCTTTCTCGCCTACGCGCCATACGGACCGCGAACAAGTAGACCAGAAGATGGGCAGCAGCTGCGCGACGCAAACATCCGTCGCCAGCACAAGGACCAGCTCGAACCGAGCCGGCGGCTACGATTCGGGGCCGCCAAAAAGACATCCCGAGAAGTCCGGTATGCACTACCCGTTGACGATCGAGCGACAAGAGGCCGTACTGGACGGACTCACCGCCTACCGCAACACGCTCGCAACCTCCCTCGCTGCGGACGCGTTGCATGGGTACGACAAGATGCTCGCAGTTGGTGCGGCAGCAGCACTCGCCAGCAGAGTGACCCGCCTTCCGGTGATCGCCCGAACCGACCAGAGTCCCCACGACAGTTGGCGCCGTCGTGCACAGCTTGTCCAGCAGATCGGGGTGTTGAATCGGCTGACCGATCGCGCTGGCACCCTGCCGGACTTGGCGCGCTGGTTCTGCGAACTGGCCGACGCCATGACAGAGCGCTGGACCGACGCCAGCAAACCCCCACCGAGACTGTTTCCCGCCTTCGCGGACCACAACTAGCAAGCTGGGTCTCTGCTCAAGCTCGACACGTGCACCTGGCATCCGAACCCGAACCCGCAGAACACATGCCGTTACCTGTATACGGCGATGCGACACGCCACCCGGCCGGCGCCAACTCCCTCGCCCACGCAGCCACTCCTTGCCACGACCGCGAGTGGGTGCGTCGGACAGTAGCGCCGTACCCGTTTGTGGGGCGATGGCCTACCAGGGGGGCATTCTGGACGGCGTGGATTTCCGGCCGATTGAGCGCGCCTCGGAGGCGTTCCAGCAGTCACTGACCGCAGAGGAGATCGCGGATGTCTGCCTACGGGCATTCGGAGGCGCCTCCACGCCGACGTCCGCTGTCGAGCTAGGCGCAGGTTTGTACAACAACGTCTACCGCCTCACGCTCGCTGGGAAGGAGCGGCCGGTGATCTTGCGGGTCGCACCTGAGGACGGCCGCCAGTTCCGCAGCGAGCGGCACCTGATGAGGAACGAGTACGCGAGTCTGCCGTGGCTGTCTGTGATCGCGCCGCTGATGCCGCAGGTGATTGCTGCGGACTGGTCGCACGAGGTGATCGGTCGGGATTGGATGATCCAGACCCATCTGGACGGCATCCCGGCGCCGGAGCGCCTGGGCACGTATCCGCGCACGACGTGGCCGACGTTCTTCCGCCAGGTGGGCGCCATCGCCCGCTCCGTGCACGACGTACGAGGCTCGTCCTTCGGGCCTGTCCAAGGTCCGGCATACGCCACATGGAGCGGGGCGGTGCTCGCCTCACTGGAGGAGATCGCCGCTGATCTGGACGGCGCCGGCCTGGACGCGGCCGACATTCGGAAGGTCGCGGCCGCCGCCGCGCACGACCGCGTGGTGCTTGATGAGATCACCGAACCGAGGCTGCTGACCGGCGACCTGTGGACCATCAACGTCCTGATGGACCCGGCGGCCCCCGAGCCGGTGATCACTGGTGTCCTGGACTTCGACCGCACATGGTTCGGGGACCCCGCGGCCGACTGGACCATCCGGATGGCAGCGGCCAAGGCCGACGAGCGCGAGGCGTTCTGGGAGTCCTACTGTGCCTTGGAACGCACGTCTGAGCAGATGTGGCGAGCTCAGGTCTACGAGGCTCGGCACCTTGGCGCGATACGCCTCGAGCGTCATCGGCTAGCCAAGCCAGACGCGGTCCGCGAGAGCTACGCCGCGATGGCCGAGGTCCTTGCCAGCCTCGCCTAGCCCGGTCCCCCGACCGGCGCCGGATCAGCGGTTGAAGGCCGAAGAATGGTGCTCCCCCGTTACCGGTTCGGTTTGTCGGCGGGCATGGTTGCGGCTACCCCGTGCTTGGAGAAGAGTTCGAGCAGCAGGTCGTGGCCCTGTGTGAAGTCCCATTGCTCGGCGACCATCCCGGCCTCCCGGGCACCGTCGACATTGCGCGCGTTGTCGTCGATAAAGAGGATCGTTCCGACGTCGGCACCGATCCGGCGCGCCGCCTGGGCGAAGAACGCCGGGTCGGGTTTCGCAACACCGAGGTCGTAGGAGTAACAACTCACGTCGAACAGGTCGTCGTACCCAAGGGCTGTCCGCATGTGAGCGCCACGATGGCGTTCCTGATTCGTTCCCAGGTGGACGCCGTATCCGTTCCGCGTGAGTGCTCGCACGATCCCGATCGATTCCTCGATGATCGCGATGTTCTTCCAGACCGCGGTATACACCTCGGCCACCGGCGTGACCACGCCGTAGTTCTGGAGTGTCGCCGCGAGAACCTGCATGTAGTCGCCCCGGCCGGCGAGCATCGGCAGTTCGTCAGACCAGGTCTCGTGGAGGAACTCACGGGCCCTGTCACCGAGATACGGCTCCATGGCCGCGTACCAGCCTCCGGGCAGATCTTGCAGGACGCCGTCGGCATCCAAGAGCACGTGGCGCACACTGGACTCAGCAACCGCCCGCTTGGAACCCGCCGTCGTCGGCGCCAGCGTGATCCCTGTCCCCAGCGGCGTCGGCTGGCCACGCACGTGTGGGACCACCCCGACCTGGAACTCGTCTTCGTAGACAACTGTGCCGGGTTCGTCCGAGGTCACCCGGTGGTAGGCAACGCCGTGAGCCGTCAGAATCCCACACAGTTCGTCGATGTGCTCCTGCATCTCCGGCGGGATCGGCGGCCTGAACCATGTCACTGCACCGACGCTGTTGCCGTCGGCGTAGAAGTCCGGGTTGGGCAGGTTCTCGTTGAACCAGTCGTCGATGTCGAAGTAGCGCGTCTCTTCGGCCGGAGACAGTCGACCCGCTCGCCGGAGATGATCGACCGCGACGAAAACGCCCACTTCGACGCCCAGGCGCCCCCGATACTCGACCTGCACCCGAATGTACGAGCCATCACTCATGGCGCCGATGATGCCGCACCCGTCCCGGGAGGCGCAGGTCCATTTGCGGCTGGCCCCGGGAGGAGCGCATGCGGTCCTCCCGGCGAGGACGACCCATCCCGGCGTGCGCCTGATTAATCGCGTTGCGTCGTGGGTTCTGAGCGCCTTAGCGTGATAGACCTCAGGCCGGACGCGCCCCGGGTGCGTCAGCAGATCGGAGATGCGGAGCCGGATGACTTCCCAACTTTTTGCGCTCACGTTCGATGCACACGACCCGCAGGGGCTCGCGAGCTTCTGGGGCGGTCTGCTGGACTGGAAGACGGCCGACGATCACCACGACGGCATCACCCTGGTGCCGAGCGACGACACCGGGTTCCGGATCCGGTTCGTCGCGAGCCAGGAGCCGAAGATCCGGCAGAACCAAATGCACTTCGACCTGACCAGTGCGTCCCTCGAGCAGCAGCAACAGACGGTGGCGCGAGCGCTCGAACTCGGCGGCCGCCACATCGACATCGGGCAGTCGCCGGAAGAACCTCATGTCGTGCTCGCCGATCCCGAAGGCAACGAGTTCTGTGTGATCGAGCCGGGCAACAACTTCCTGGCCGACTGCGGATTCATCGGCGCGCTCGCATCCGACGGTACCCAGGAGGTTGGCTACTTCTGGAGCAAGGCGCTGGACTGGCCACTAGTCTGGGACCAGGACCAGGAGACCGCGGTCCGCTCACCGCACGGCGGTCCGAAGATCACCTGGGGCGGCCCGCCCGTCGACACGAAGACCGGCAAGAACCGGCTGCATTTCGACCTGGCGCCGCCTGCCGACGGTGATCAGGAGGCAGAGGTCGAGCGCCTCATCTCGCTCGGAGCTACTCGACTCGACATCGGTCAGAGCGACGTCAGCTGGGTCGTCATGGCCGACCCCGACGGCAACGAGTTCTGTGTCCTGACGCCCCGGTAGCACACCCCGCTCGTCCGACTCCCCCGTCGTTGCCAGTCAGGCGGCGGGGGCTTCGGCATGCCCGAAACCTGCCTGAACCGAGCCGGAACGCGTGTCTACAGCAGACACAAGAAAAGGAAGGCGAGTCGCAACTCTCCTTCCGTACTTAACTTATAGCGCACGGGTGGGCTTGCCGCAAGCCCCGGTTCATGCCGCACAATCGTCGGCCGTAGGCAGAAAACCTGACAACTTGGGGGTTGCGGAGTGCGTGTGTTGTTGTCGACGTACGGGTCGCGCGGGGACGTCGAACCGCTGGTGGCACTTGCGGTGCGGTTGCGAGAGCTCGGTACGGAGGTACTGGTGTGCGCGCCACCGGACGAGGATTTCGCGCAGCGGTTGGACGATGTCGGCGTACCGCTGATACCGGTCGGTCAGTCGGCGCGGGCGCTGTCGACCGGGGCGCCGTCACCGTCGTCTCTCCCCCAGCGTGCGGCCGCGGTGATCGCCAGCCAGTTCGAGGTGATCACCGCGGCGGCCGAGGGATGCGACGCACTGGTGGCGACCGGCATGGTCCCGGCTGCGGCCGGCGCGCTGTCGGTGGCCGAGAAGCTCGGTATTCGCTCGGTCTCCGTGACGTTCCAGCAGCTCACGCTGCCGTCGCCGGACCGGGCGCCGCTGGCGTACCCGGGCCGCCCGTTCCCGCCGGACGTCACCGGCAACCGGGTCCTGTGGGACCTGGATGCCGAGAGCAACAATGTCCTCTTCGGTACGGCGCTCAACACCAACCGGGCCGCTATCGGCCTGCCGCCGGTCGGCGATGTCCGCGACTACGTCATCGGCAACCAGCCGTGGCTGGCGACCGACCCGACCCTGGACCCGTGGCGCGAGACGCCGGACTTCGACGTCGTACAGACCGGCTCGTGGATCCTGCCCGATGTTCGACCCCTTCCGGACGACCTCGAAGCGTTCCTGAAGGCTGATGCTCCACCGGTGTACGTCGGTTTCGGCAGCATGTCCATGCGAGGGTCGACGGACGTGGCCCAGGTGGTCATCGAAGCGGTCCGGGCTCAGGGCCGCCGTGCGGTCTTGGCCCGCGGCTGGGCCGACCTGTCCGCGATCGACGACCGTGACGACTGTTTCGTCGTCGGCGAGGTCAACCATCAGACCCTGTTCAGTCGAGTGGCCGCCGTTGTTCACCACGGCGGGCAAGGCACCACGACGACGGCGACTCGGGCCGGTACGCCGCAGGTCGTCGTACCGCAGGCCGCGGACCAGCCGTACTGGGCCGGACGAGTCGCTGAGCTGGGGATCGGCGTCGCACACGACGGTCCGAAGCCGACCACCGAGTCCCTGTCCATTGCCCTCAAGACTGCCCTCACCCAAGAGACTCGCGAGCGAGCGACCGCCGTGGCCGGCGTCGTTCGCACCGACGGCGCAGCGGTGGCCGCGAAGCTGCTGCTCGATTGGAGCTGCTGACGTGAATTCCTTGACCACAAGCGCATTCGACCTTCCCGACCGCCTCTCCCCCAAGGCTGATCCGACCCTGATCGCCGGCGACGAGAAGCACTTCGCGGCGATCGCAGAGAGTCTCGCGCGGACGATCGCCGAGCTGTCCGGGCGCCTCGACACCACCCGCAAGGCGCCCGGCGGTGAGGGTCAGGAGGCACTGGACCGTGACCTGGAGATCCATCGGCTGACGACTCGCCTCCGCGCCCTGCGCCGGTTCGGGCTGGACCTGTGTCTCGGGCACATCGTCGGCGCAGACGACGGCGAGCCGGTGTACATCGGGCGGCTCGGGCTCACCGACAGCGACGGTCGCCGGCTGCTGATCGACTGGCGCTCCCCCGCGGCCGAGCCGTTCTTCGGCGCGACCCACGCGAATCCGATGGGTCTGGCCAGCCGCCGCCGGTATCGCTGGACCCGGGGCCGGATCACGGACTACTGGGACGAGGTGTTCACCTCGGACGGTCTCGAGGGGTACCACGCCTCGCTCGACGACCAGTCCGCGTTCATCGCCAGCCTGGGCAGCAACCGGTCGCCCCGGATGCGCGATGTGCTCGGAACCATCCAGGCCGACCAGGACGCGATCATCCGGGCGGGTTCGCGCGGTGCGCTCGTCGTCGACGGTGGTCCGGGTACGGGCAAGACCGTGGTCGCTCTGCACCGCACGGCGTACCTCCTGTACTCCGACCCTCGGCTCGGTCATCGCCGGGGCGGCGTACTGTTCGTCGGTCCGCATCAGCCCTACCTGGCTTACGTTTCCGACGTACTCCCGAGTCTTGGTGAGGAAGGCGTGCAGACCTGCACCCTGCGGGACATGCTTCCCGAAGGTACGGCGGCAGCGGACGAGCCGGACCTGGACGTGGCCCGGCTGAAGTCGTCGGCGGACATGGTGAAGGCGATCGAGCCGGCCGTGAAGCTCTACGAGGAGCCGCCCACCAAGCCGATGACGGTCGAGACCCACTGGTCCGAGCTCTACCTGAGCGCCGCGGACTGGGCCGAGGCGTTCGGAGCGGCCGACCCGGCGACGCCGCACAACGAGGCTCGCGACCAGGTCTGGGAGGAACTGCTGACGATCCTGATCGACAAGCACGCGGACGAATACGAAGACGAGGACATCTCGGAGGAGATGCTGCGCCGGTCGCTGCAGCAGAACGAGGACCTGGTCAGCACCTTCAACAAGGCCTGGCCGCTGATCGAGCCGACCGACCTCGTCGGAGATCTGTGGACGGTGCCGGCGTACCTGCGCATGTGCGCGCCCTGGCTCACGCCTGACGAGGTCAAGAAGCTGCAGCGCGAGGAGCCCGAGGCCTGGACGGTGTCCGATCTGCCGTTGCTGGATGCGGCCCGACTGCGGCTCGGCGACCCTGAGGCGTCCCGGCGGAAGCGCCGGCAGGAGGCTGCCGCGGCGGTTGAACGCGAACGCATGGCCGACGTCATCGGCCACATTGTCGATGCCCACGACAACGAAGGCTGGGCGCCGATGCTGCGCGGGAAGGACATCCAGGAGGCCCTGGTCGACGTGACCGCGTTGCCCGCCGCCGACCCGGACCTGCTGGCCGGACCGTTCGCGCACATCGTCGTGGACGAGGCGCAGGAACTGACCGACGCGGAGTGGCAAATGTTGTTACTGCGCTGCCCGTCCCGGAGCTTCACCATCGTCGGTGACCGCGCCCAGGCCAGGCACGGGTTCACCGAGTCGTGGGAGGAGCGGCTCGAGCGGGTCGGGCTCGACCGGATCAACCTGGCCTCGCTGAGCATCAACTACCGGACACCGGAGCAGGTCATGGCCGAAGCCGAGCCGGTCATCCGGGCTGCGCTCCCCGACGCCAACGTGCCGACCTCGATCCGCAGCAGCGACGTCCCCGTCGTCCACGGCTCAACTGCCGAACTGGGCTCGATCCTGGACACCTGGCTCGCCGAGCACGCGGAGGGAATCGCGTGCGTGATCGGTGATCCGACGTTCCGTACGACGTCCCGCGTGCAATCGCTGACGCCGGAACTGTCGAAGGGGCTCGAGTTCGACCTGGTCATCCTGATCGACCCGGAGACGTTCGGCGACGGCATCGAAGGAGCGGTCGACCGGTACGTCGCGATGACCCGAGCGACTCAGCAGTTGGTGATCCTCACGAGCCCCTGAGAGGTCAGGCGTCGGTGGGGCTGGGCTGCCAGCCGGTCTGCTGCGCCCACTCGTCCGCTTCCCTGATCACGTCCCAGATGAACGGAGACTTGGCGTCCACGTAGGCGTTGCGATCTGTCAGGAGCAGGTGGGCGACCGAGCGTTTGACCGCCGCATAGGCAGCCGCTCGCTCCTGATTCACCCGCAGGTAGTCGCGAAAGAGCAGCGCGAACTGCTCGTCGAAGCTCCCGCTCCGGCGGACGTGGACATGGGTGCGCGGCCGCGGCGGCACCTCCCGGAAGTAGCGCTTGGTCAGTTCCGGGTTGTTCGCCTGCCAGGCGAACCCGCACGACTCGATCGCCGGCCGATAGGCGTCAACGGGCTCCAGGCTGAGGACGGAGATCTGGACATCGACGATCGGCTTGGCGGCCAGCCTCGGCACTGACGTCGACCCGATGTGGTCGATCCTCAGGGCCGCCTCGCCCAGCGCCTGCCGGAGAGCCGCGCCGAGCTCCGCGAACTCGGACTTCCAGGCCGGGTTGTAGTCGGGGACCAGTTCCTCTGCCGCACTCATGCGGCCGATCATCCCAGCTAAGTTGTTCCTATGGACGGAGTACTGGGTGACTTGGTAGATCCGGCGCGGTGGCGCTGACGTGGCTGGGCGGATTCACACCGTCGAGCAGTTGCTCGCGCTGCTCGACGGGGTTGTGGACGGTAGTGAGCGCGGGGATCGGACGGCCGGGGCGGCTGCTGAGTTCTGGCGTGAGTTGCTGACGAGGCCGGGCCATCCGTTGGCCACTCAACTGCCGGATGAGGCGCTCGTCGACTGGTACGAGCGCGGGCTGCTGGGGAGCCTGGACGGGGCCCGGGTGCTGGATGTCGGGTGTGGTGCCGGGCGCAACAGCAGGTGGTTCGCGGAGCAGGGTGCCACCGTCGTGGGGATCGACCTGGCGGCGGGCCTGCTGGATCAGGTGCGGGCGGCGATGCCGGAGTCGGTGACGCTGACAGCAGTGGACGTGTTGCGCGATCCGCTGCCGACCGGGCCGTTCGACCTGGTCTACGACTCCGGCTGCTTCCATCACCTCGCTCCGCACCGCCGCATCACGTATCTCGAACGCGTGTTGCCGTTGGCCGGCCGGCGGTTCGGGATCGTCACGTTCGCGGCCGAGCGGATGGAGACACCGAACGACGACCGGATCGTCATGACCGGCGACACCGAAGGCGGGATGGCCTTCTCACTCGACGATCTCACCGACATCTTCGCTCCGCTCGACCCCATCGAGGTCCGCGCGGTCCGCTCCGACCGCGAGGACACGTTCGGGCCCGTCTTCCTCAACGCCGGCTTGTTCGCCGTCGGTTAGTCCAGGCAGAACTCGTTGCCCTCGGGGTCGGTCATCGTGATGGTGCCGAAGGCCATCGGCGGGGCCGGCTCGAAGCGTTGGACACGCTTGGCTCCCAGCGCCACCAGTCGGTCGCACTCGGCCTCCAGTGCGGCCATCCGCTCGTCGCCCTGCAGGCCGGGGGCCGCGCGCACGTCGAGGTGGACGCGGTTCTTGGCGACCTTGTCCTCCGGCACCTGCTGGAAGAACACGCGCGGCCCGTCGCCTTCCGGGTCCTCGATGGCCGACCGCGAGTTGCGCTCTTCCTCCGGGACGCCGATCTTCGCCAGGAACTCGTCCCACGCGTCCAGCGGTTCGACGCCTTCGGGCACCTCGACTCCGGGCGGACCTGGGTGGACGTAGCCCAGGACGTCACGCCAGAAGGTCGACAGTGCCCGCGGGTCGTGGGCGTCGAAGGTGACCTGGATCTGCCGGCTCATCGGGTTGCTCCATTCGTATTCGGGTTCGTTGAGACCACTCTCGCACCCCTAGCGGACAGGATCGGTCCGCTATCTCTGGCAAGGTAGACAGACATGGGCGGTGACGAGCGAGGTACGACGGAGCGGGTGCTCACCCTGCTCGGCCTGCTGCAGCAGCGCCAGGTCTGGACCGGGCCCGAGCTCGCCGACCGGCTCGGCGTCACCCCGCGCACGGTACGGCGCGATGTCGAGCGGCTGCGCACCCTCGGCTACCCGGTGCACGCCAGCCAGGGCGTCGGCGGCGGCTACCAACTCGGCCCGGGGCAGGACCTGCCGCCGCTGCTGCTCGACGACGAGGAGGCGATCGCCACCGCGGTCTCGCTGCTCGCCGGCGCGGGTGGCGCGGTAGCCGGCGCCGGCGACGCCGCGCTCCGGGCGCTGACCAAGCTCGACCGGGTGCTGCCCATCCGGCTGCGGCACGAGGTGCGCGCGCTGTCCGGCTCGGTGGAGTCCTTCGAGCGGAGGCCGCACGCCGGTCGACCCCGAGGTACTCATGACGCTGGCCAGGGCCTGCCGCGACGAGGTCGAGGCCGACTTCGACTACCCGTCCGGGAACGAGGTACGGCGACGGCGGGTCGAGCCGTACCGTCTGGTCGCCTCCGACCGGCGCTGGTACCTGTTCGTCTACGACCTCGATCGCGACGACTGGCGGAGCTTCCGCGTCGACCGGATGACCGAGGTGTCTGCCCGGACGTGGCGCTTCCGCCCGCGTGCGGCGCCCGACGCGGCGACGTTCGTGCAGGAGGGCGTGGCGAGCCGGGTCTATCCGCACCAGGCGCGGTTCCTGGTGCACGCGCCGGCCGAGACGGTGCGTGCGCAGATTCCGGCGTCGGCGGCCGTCGTACGACCGCGTGGGAGTGAGCGCTGCGAGGTGCTCAGTGGGGCCGGCAGCCTCGACTTCGTGCTCATGCACGTGCTGCTGCTGGGACACGACTTCGAGGTGCTCGACCCGCCGGAGCTCGGGAGCCGTTGTCGCGTGCTGGCCGAGAGGCTGCGGTCGGCCGGTGCCTCGATGGAGTCATGAGGGAAAGACGATCTGGGTCAATCGCTTCGCCGCGAGTTGCCGGCGATCTGCGTCGCCGGAGGCGAGTTCGGCGAGCTGGTATTGCCGGTACAGCTCGAGGAAGTGGTTCTGGAAGTCCAGCGTGCGGCTGCAGAGGTCGCGGAGTGTCTGCCGGCCGGTGGCGATGGACGGAAGCCGGTAGTGCCAACGGTTGCGGCACAGGTCGTGCACTTGCGTGACGAGATCGGTCCACTGGTCGGCGACGTACTTCCGGTAGAGCTCGACGCATGCTGCTTTGTCCCGGACGTACTGAGCGCTGTGGAGCGCGATGATCGCGGTGGCCGTCCAGCCGACTGTTGCGATGAGCAACTTCGTGCTGGGCTCGTCGGCGGCGTCCGTCCACTGGTCGAAGCCGAAGTACAAACCGTCGGGATCGATGTGGTCGAGTGGATAGACGAGCGGTCCGTTGCGGCGCTGCACCGGGTAGGTGTAGCTCAGGTACGGCGTGTGGACCACCGAGCGGACATACGTGTCGGCGTCGTACGGCGGCAGTCCCGGCCGGATGTCCTCGCCGTACAGGAGCCGGGTGGCGAGCTTGAGGTTCAGCGCAGGGCCGACGCCTTCGGGTTGACGAAGTCCTCGTTCGCCGACCAGCACGATCTCCAGCATCATCGGCGTGAGCCGACCACAGTCCTCACTCAGCGCGCGTGCACGCGCGTACTCCGCCCCATCGACGAAGCGATCCGGTCGCAGTGCACATCCCCCGTCGACTCGATCAGCTCCGGCTCAGCCACGCACCAACCTTAAGCGTGGGGTGCGTAGGTGAGGACTACGACGCCGTTGCCTACCTGGGTGACCTCGGTCAGGTTGAGGTCGGTGGTCGGGAGGTCGGGCAGGAGAGTCTCGCCGGAGCCGGCGATGAACGGGAAGAGCCAGAGGTGTAGTTCGTCGAGCTGGCCGGCCTCCAGGAGGCCTCGGCTGAAGGAGCCGGTGCCGTACTTGAGGAGGGTGCCTTCGCGGGAGGCCTTGAGTTCGGCCACCGCGTCGACGGCGTCGCCGGGGAGGATCTCGGCGTTCCAGGTGGCCTCGGTCAGCGTGCGGGACGCGACGTACTTCGGCAGCGGGTTGATCTTCTCGCCCAGTACGTCGTTCCGGCTCGGCCACGACACCGCAAAGACCTCGTAGGTCGCCCGGCCGAGCAGCAGCGCGTCGGCGGAGTCGAGCAGCTTGGCGGCGTACTCGATGTGCTTGTCGTCCTGGAACCGCATCTGCGCGCCCCAGAAACTGTCGCCGGAGACCATGCCGTCCAGGGAGAGGTACGTCGATTCGATCAGCTTCATGGCGGGGAACGTACCGACCGCGGTCAGCGCCTGTCTTGTACCGAACCGCAGGTCACAAGCCCAGGACCACGCTCCCCCGCGCAACCTCGGCCGGCGTGTGGCCGATGAGGCGCCGGAGCTGCCGGGTCAGTTGCGGCTGGTCGTAGTACCCGGCCTCCGAGACGACATCCGCGATCGCCGTACCCGAGCGCAACAGTTGCATCGCGTGCCTCGCGCGCTCGATCAGTTGCAGCGTGCGCCGCGGTACGCCGACCGCCCGCACGAACCGGCTCTGGGCGGTCCGCTCCGGCAGACCGCGTACGGCGACATCGTGCCGCAGCTCGTCGATCAGCGGATCGAAAGCCAGCAGCCCGGCACGCGCGAGACGGTCGAAGAAGACGTCGATGTTCTGCGGCGTCGGCAGCTCCCAGGCACGCCCGTCCAGCAGGATCCGACCGTCCGGCAGGGACGGCAGCACCGCGTCCTGGAAGTCCACGAGCCGGCTCGGCGGGAACATCGGCAGGTACGCCCCCAGACGGAAGTCAGCCCCGAAGTACTCCGAATCAGCCGGGCAGATCGCCGCCGTCGCCTTCGTCGCCGGCCCGCGCAGATGTACCGCCCACCGCCCACCGATCCGCGCAAACCCGATCCCCGGCCCAACCGCGGCAAGCGAGCTGAACCCGGTCGCGGTGTCACACTCCGCCGACCACACCCGATCCAGCGGCCCGTCCGGCAAACTCACCACCCGGCTACTCAACCCCACCCGACCCAGTGAACAGCACCGAAGCGGTCAAACGGGCGGCTTCACACGCTTGAGCTTGGTCCAGCCGGTCCAGCCTCGGTCTTCCAGCAGGTCGAGCAGGCGGCGGGCCGCAGGTTCTCCCGCCCGGTCAGCAGCTCGTCCACGGCGGAGAACTGGCCGGTCACGCCGATCGACGCCCGGACCTGGTCGGCTTCGCGGCGTACGTCGTACCCGGCGACCCGTGCCGCACCGGCGTCCGCGGGGAGCAAGGTGGACAGGATCCGGACTGTCGTGGTCTTGCCGGCACCGTTGGGCCCGAGCAGGGCGTAGACGGTGCCGGCGGGGACGGTGAGGTCGACTCCGGCGATCACCTGATGGTCGCCGTACGACTTGCACAGTCCGGCGACCTCGATCGCAGTGTTTGTGGTCATGCCGACCATGCTGGGAGGTTGACCCTGCGTCAGGGTCAACCTCTCACGCGACGTACGACGACAGGTGCTGCCCGGTCAGGGTGGACTTGGCGGCGACCAGCTCGGTCGGGGTGCCTTCGAAGACGACGCGGCCGCCGTCGTGACCGGCACCCGGGCCGAGGTCGATGATCCAGTCGGCGTGGGCCATCACCGCCTGGTGGTGCTCGATGACGACGACCGACTTGCCGGACTCGACCAGCCGGTCGAGCAGGCCGAGCAGTTGCTCGACGTCGGCCAGGTGCAGACCGGTGGTCGGCTCGTCGAGGATGTAGATGTCCCCCTTCTCGGCCATCTGAGTGGCCAGCTTCAGGCGCTGGCGCTCACCACCGGACAGCGTGGTCAGCGGCTGGCCGAGGGTGAGGTATCCGAGCCCGACGTCGGCCATCCGGTCCAGGATCTTGTGGGCGGCCGGCGTCCGCGCCTCGCCATCCTCGAAGAACTCCTCGGCCTCGTTCACGGACATCGCGAGGACCTCGGCGATGTTCCGGCCGCCCAGCGTGTACTCGAGCACCGACGCCTGGAACCGCTTGCCCTCGCACTCCTCACAGGTCGACTCGACGGTCGCCATCACACCCAGGTCGGTGTAGATGATGCCAGCGCCGTTGCAGGTCGGGCAGGCACCCTCGGAGTTGGAGCTGAACAGGGCCGGCTTGACGCCGTTGGCCTTGGCGAACGCCTTGCGGATCGGGTCGAGGAGTCCGGTGTACGTCGCCGGGTTGCTGCGACGCGAGCCGCGAATCCCAGCCTGGTCGATCACCACGACGCCCTCGCGGTCGGCGACCGAGCCGTGGATCAGCGAGCTCTTGCCGGAGCCGGCGACACCCGTGACCACGCACAGCATGCCGAGCGGAATGTCGACGTTCACCTTCTGCAGGTTGTTCGTCGACGCCCCGCGGACCTCCATCGCGCCGGCGGCCGAACGGACCGATTCCTTCAGCTTCGCGCGGTCGTCGATGTGCCGGCCGGTGGTGGTGTCGCTCTTCCGCAGTCCGTCGACCGTTCCCTCGAAGCACACGGTGCCGCCGCCCGCACCGGCGCCCGGGCCGAGGTCGACGACGTGGTCCGCGATCGCGATCGTCTCCGGCTTGTGCTCGACGACGAGCACGGTGTTGCCCTTGTCGCGCAACTGGAGCAGCAGGTTGTTCATCCGCTCGATGTCGTGCGGGTGCAGACCGATCGTGGGCTCGTCGAAGACGTACGTGACGTCGGTCAGCGACGAGCCGAGGTGACGGATCATCTTGGTCCGCTGCGCCTCTCCCCCGGACAGCGTGCCGGCCGGCCGGTCGAGCGAGAGGTAGCCGAGGCCGATCTCCGCGAACGAGTCGAGCAGGTGCTGCAACCCGGCGAGCAGCGGGGCCACCGACGGCTCGTCGAGGTCGCGGATCCAGTCGGCCAGGTCGCTGATCTGCAGCTTGGACAGATCGGCGATGTTCTTGCCCTTGATCTTCGACGACAGCGCTTCCTTGCTGAGCCGGGTGCCGTCACAGTCCGGGCAGGTCTGGAACGTCACCGCCCGCTCCACGAAGGCGCGGATGTGCGGCTGCATCGCGTCGACGTCCTTGGACAGGAACGACTTCTGGATCGCCGGGATCAGTCCCGAGTAGGTCAGGTTGATGCCCTCGACCTTGACCTTGGTCGGTTCCCGGTAGAGCAGGTCGTGCAGTTCCTTCTTGGTGTACTTCTTGATCGGCTTGTCCGGGTTGAAGTACCCGCTGCCGCGGAAGATCCGGCCGTACCAGCCCTCCATGCTGTAGCCGGGGATGGTCAGCGCGCCCTCGTTCAGCGACTTGCTGTCGTCGTACAGCGCGGTCAGGTCGAAGTCGGTGACCGCGCCCATGCCCTCACACCGCGGGCACATACCGCCGTGGTAGACCGCGTTGCGCACCACGGTCTTCTCGCCGTGGCCCTTGTCGGCGACCATCGAGCCGGTCGCCGTACGCTTCGGGACGTTGAACGAGTAGGCCGTCGGCGGGCCGATGTGCGGCTTGGCGAGCCGGCTGAACAGGATCCGCAGCATCGCGCTGGCGTCGGTGGCGGTGCCCACGGTCGAGCGGGGGTTCGCGCCCATCCGCTCCTGGTCCACGATGATCGCCGTGGTCAGACCGTCCATCATGTCGACCTCGGGGCGGGACAGGTTCGGCATGAAACCCTGCAGGAACGCGCTGTAGGTCTCGTTGATCATCCGCTGCGACTCCGCCGCGATGGTGCCGAACACCAGCGAGCTCTTCCCCGAGCCGGACACGCCGGTGAACACCGTCAGCCGGCGCTTCGGGATCTCGATGCTGATGTCCTTGAGGTTGTTCTCGCGCGCACCCTGGACGCGGATCAGGTCGTGGCTGTCGGCGGCGTGCGGCGCAGGCGACGATGCTGTCTTCCTCGTGGCCTTGGTCATCGTGGGTCTCCATCTGTGGGCGGGGACCGCGTGTCCGGCCCCCCATCGGCGCGTGGCTCGATTTAACCAGCTTCGCGGCGGTCTTCCGGCTCGCTGGGGCCGGTTCCGGTTCTGCTGTCGGCGATCGCGGCGCGGCCCGGCTGAGGCGCGGGGTCGCGCGCCTCAACCCGGGAAGCCGGCTGCTGTCAGCCGGCCTGCTGCGCGATGCGGATCATGTTCCCCGAAGGGTCACGGAACGCGCAGTCGCGGACACCGTACGGCTGGTCCGTCGGCTCCTGGACCACCTCGGCGTCGGTGGCCTCGATCTTCGCGAAGGTGGCGTCGAGGTCGGGAGTGCCGAGGTTGATGCTCGCGTAGGTGCCCTTGGCCATCATCTCGACGACCGTGCGGAGCTCGTCGTCGGTGAGACCCGGGGTGGCGTCCGGCGGATAGAGCACGATCGACACGGGCTGGCCGACCGGGCCCACGGTGATCCAGCGCTTCCCCTCGTACCCGACGTCCATACGGACCTCGAAGCCGAGGACGTCGCGGTAGAAGGCCACGGCGGCGTCCGGATCGTTGTGCGGTAAGTAGGTCTGCTGAATGGTGATGTCCATGGCGCTCACGCTA
This sequence comes from uncultured Actinomycetota bacterium, assembly GCA_963748245.1. Taxonomy (GTDB): domain Bacteria; phylum Actinomycetota; class Actinomycetes; order Propionibacteriales; family Kribbellaceae; genus Kribbella. The sequence goes on from CAVVIA010000003.1 coordinate 553,865, forward strand.
GTTGGCGCTCAGTGGCCGGCGCTTCTCGATTCCTGATCGGTCTGGTGACCTGTTTCGCCAGGCACGCCGGGATCCCCTCCGTCGAGCGCGCCTCCTCCTGCTCCCGGTAGACACTGGGCGGTACGCCGACCAGCTCGGTGAACCGGGTGCTGAAGGTCCCGAGCGACGAGCAGCCGACCGCGAAGCAGATCTCGGTGACGCTCAGCTCACCGATCCGCAGCATCGCCATCGCGCGCTCGATCCGCCGCGTCATCAGGTAGCTGTACGGCGCCTCGCCGTACGCGAGCTTGAACTGCCGGCTGAGGTGACCCGCCGACATGTTCACCCCACGCGCCAGCGCCTCGACGTCGAGCGGCTGCGCGTACTCCCGATCGATCCGGTCCTTCACCCGCCGCAACAACGCAAGATCCCGAAGATCCTTGACCCCAGCCACCCCACGATCATGCCACGCTCCCCCGGCCGGCTCCCACCAATCACACTCCGTGACCGCGGCTCAGGTGACTTGGAGGGTACGGCGGTAGGCGGTGTAGGTGAGGGTGGGTGTCATTCCGACCGACTGGTAGAGGCGGAGGGCCTGGGTCGGGTTGTTGGTGTCGACGTGGAGGATCGTGCCGGTGCGGCCGGCGGCTGCGTCGTGCGCGAAGGCGTCGTACAGGAGGTACTTCGCCAGTCCGCGGCCGCGGAAGCGCTGGACCACGCCGAGCATGCCGATGTGGCCGCAGTTCTCGGTTTCGACGAACGCGTCGTTGCAGTCGCGGATCGCGACCGCGCGCCGGTTGACCTCGAGCACCGTCAGCTGGGACCAGTCGAACGTCGCCTGGGCCTCGCGTGCCTCGACCCACTCCTCGTGCGGGCGCGGCACGAAGCCGAACTGGCCGCGGAAGCTGTCGATCATGACGTCGTGAGCCGCGCGACGGCCGGCGTCGTCGAAGGCGCCTCGACGGACCACGATGTCCGCCGGTACCTCTGCGGCGGGGAGCGGTCCGGTGTGATCTCTGCGCATCCGGTGGTACGTCGTACCGGTGGCGAAACCGTGGTCGGCCAGGAGTGCGCCGAACGGTTCGTCGGCTCGGTAGACGTAGGAGTCGATGGTGATTTCGGCGTGGCCGGCGACGCGACCCATCTCCTGGGCTCGCTGCAGCGCCTGTTCGAGCAGCCAGGCGGCGACCGCCGGGCGCTGCGATGCCACGTCGATCTCGACCGTCTGACGGTCGCCCTGGCCGAACGCTGTCGCGTAGCCGGCCGGCTGACCGTCCCCGGCGAGCACGAGCCACGCATCGGTCACGCGGTCGAAGCCGGGCTCCACGATGCTGTCGGCGATCTGGTCCAGTGTGCAGTCGGCGAATCCGACGACCGCCGAGTTGTAGGCCGAGCGGAGTTCGAAGATCGCCTTGGCGTCAGCGGGCCCGGGAGGCCGGACGACGTAGTCGCCCGGCAGTGCAACGGCCGTCTTCACGACTCACCGCGCGGGCGGACCCGGCAGGACAGCGCCGGCCGGTGCAGGGTCGACATCGGCACCCGTCGAGACATCAACCGCTCCCACCGGAACTGCGGCTGCGAGCACGCACTGCGGATCGAACGGATGTGGCCGGTGCTGATGGTGTGAAACGACTTCACGATGCCCCCCTTGGACACTTACTAGATGCGCCCGGGGGGACCAAAGTTGTCAGAGCATGCGCGAATGGTGGCGCGCCCAGACCAAGGGCCGCTCGTCCTCGGGCACCTCGTGCAGTTCGCGGACCAACGCGTCGATGTTGGGTGTCATCGTCACCAGCACCGATGTCGGCACGTCACCGACCGTCGCGAAGGTGTGCGCCGTTCCAGCCGGTACGACGACGAACTCGCCGGGACCGAGTTGCCGTACCTCCGGCCCGAGCGTGACAGCAAGCCCACCCGACAGCACGACGAACCCCTCGTCGCCGCGGTCATGAACATGCAGCGGAGCCTGCGGATGGGGATGCGGCGTCAGATCCCACCGCCGCATAACAAAGTCAGCCACACCCCGACGCTACTACCAACCCGGCCGACGCCCGGCTGAACAGCTGGGTCGACGGCGTCGTTCTGCTGCGCGTAGGCGGATGGCGCAGACTGGGCAGGCGTTCGGGCTACCCGGCGTACTTCTTGCCCCAGTTGAGGTAGGCGACGTTGGCGAGGAGCCAGCCGAAGCCGATGGCTTGTTGGCCGTCTCGTTCGGGGGTGGGTTGGTAGCGGTTGTACAGGGCGAGGCAGTGCTGGTGGACGGCTGGATCCCACGGGGCTGCCTGCATCCAGCGGGGTGCTTGGTGCGCGACCGAGGCGGCGCCGATCGCCGTCCCTGCGACCGTGGTGTTGATCGCGGGCAGTCCGTCGGCGTCGGTGGTTGCGACGTTCTGCGTGTAGGTCCTGGCGAGCCTGGCCATGTCCGCGCCGGTGAAGCCGAGCCGGGCCCGGAAGGCGCGCACCGCGAACTCGACATCGATCGCACCATGGCTGATGTCCTCGAACTGCCGAGCGGGTCCACCAGATGGCGTGAAGATCGAGACGTCTGTGGCCGGCGACCCTGTCTTGGCGAAACCTTCGTAGACGCGCCCACCCATCGGCCAGTAGCGCCATTGGTACGCGTCTCCGGCGTCAACGACCAACTGCCCGGCGAACATCTTCGACAGGGCGGCGACCTTCCGCCGATACCCGCGATCACCGGTGGCCAGCGCGAGCTCGACCAGGGTCTGGCCGAGTCCGACTGATTGGTTGATCGGCTGCTCGCACCCGTCGTACGCGAGCGGCTGCTCCTTCGGCCAGATCAGGTATCCACCGCCCGCCGTCGTCTCGCGGTACTCCCAGTCGTGGACGGCGACCGCCTCGCGGCACGCGGTCAGATACTCGGCCGCCTTCGCCCGGTAGCGTTGCCGCAGGGCCGGCGACTCACCCACGAGCCGGACGAAGCTCGCGATCGGGTACGTGATCATTCCGGTGTGTACGGCGAAGATCACCGGCTTGGTCAGCATCGGGAACTCACCCGTCACCGGGACGAGCCCCGCGCCTCCTGAGACATCGAGCGCAGTCAGCTGCAACGGCCCAGGCGCGGCCGTGTAGATCCGGCTCACCGCGTAGTCCGGACTCGGCCGGATCCATGGTGAGATCGGTCAGCGTCACGGTCCGGTTGACCTGCGTATTCACCAACTGCACCGTGAAGGCGTCCGGACGAGATCCGGCGCTCACGGTCACCTTGGTGTCCTCGGCGTACGGCAAAGCCTGCCGAAGCTCCAGCACCGGATGACCGTTGCTATCGGCAAGAGTCGTGTAGCCGGTGGTGTAGGGGTGATCGGCCCGCCAGGCCGGCTGCGACAGCCCGCGGTAGTCCGTGACGCCGCGTTCGCTGTCGCGGACCGAGAGGACCTGGTCGACGTTGTCGATCAACCGGTCGAGGTAGTACGTGTCGCGGTACGTCTCGTACATCCGCACCAGCCCGAGCAGCACATACGACTGACTCCAGGCCAGCATGCCGGACCGGCCGTCGGCGTTGGTGTTGTCGTTCGGCTGATCCGGCTGCCCCGGACCGCCCTGCTGGAACAGCCGGTCCCAGTCGTCGAACGTCTGGCGAGCGGTGTAGTCGATCTCCGCGGCGAATGCAGGGGCGGCGGTGAGAGCTGATCCGGCGACGGCTCCGGCGGCGGCCGCGCCGCTCACCCGGAGAAAGTCGCGACGGTTGAGATTCATGGGGGCGGCCTCCGGCTGGACGTGGGCGGACGTGCTGCGGGGAGGCTCACATCCTCTCGCAGGTACGGGGTTATGGCAGCTCGACCGAGATGTACGGCGCCAGCGACCGCAGGAAATCGGGTGCGTCGAACATTGCCCCGGCCGACGCCACGCCTGTCGACCGCGTCTCGCCGGCGAGCAACCGCCGTACCGCTTCCACCGCCAACGGCGCGGTCACCGCGTAGATGTCGCCACCGCGAGCGATGGCCCGCCGCTCGACGCCGTCGGCGCGGACCACGACGTCGACGACGAAGGTCTGATCGGCGCTCCCGTGCTGGCCAGGCGCCGGCGTGTCCGGATTGGCCAGATCTGTGGCAGCTTCAACTGTCATACATGTGCGCACGTCTGGTACGTCGACATGACTGGGAACTGTCACGACATCCGCCATGGTGAAGTCGGCGATCATCGTCCGCCGCCCGAGCGGCTCCGGGAACTGCCACTCCAGCTGGGCCGGCTTGTCGTCGTGATACTCGAGCGCGCCGTTCCGGAAGCGCACCCGCCGCCCCGCCCGGCGGTCGTGCGACACCTTTCCCGCCACCCGCGTGCCCGGCGTGGGATGCCAACTGTTCAAGCCATACGCGACGTGCACCTCGTCGGCTGTGGTCCGCTCCCCCAGCGCCGCGGTGACGAGCAGATCGCCCAGTCCGCCGTAGAACGCCATCGCCGGAACGACCGGCGTCTCGGCCTTGGCGTAGTCGGCGAACGTCCCCGCGTTCGCCTCGATCTCGGCCGCGACGTCGACGTACGGGATCCCGGCGCGCAAGGCCGCCTCGACCACCGGGCCCGCGGTCGTCGCGAACGGGCCGGCGCAGTTGATGACCGCTGCCGCGCCGTCGAGCGCGCGGTCCAACGCCCGTGGGTCGTCCACCCTCGCCGGGCGTACGTCGTCCCCGGTCAGCCGGGCCGCGTCCCGGCCGGAGACGATCGGCGTGAAGCCGCGCTCGGCGAGTTCGGCGACGACGAAGCGGCCGGTGTGCCCGGTCGCTCCATAGACCACAACTGCAGACATTCGTGTTCCTCCACTCATCGGTTCGATGAGTCTCGCCGGACGACGCCCTGGAGCGTGAGAGTCCGGAACGACACCATGCGTACACTTTCGGACATGCACACCGTCGCGCTGGCGACCGCCGGCCACCTCCTCCATTTCGAGCTCGGCGTGGCCTACGAGATCTTCGGCAATTCCCCGCTCGAAGCGTCGGCGAGCTGGTACGACGTCCTGCTCTGCGGACCCGGGCCGGTGCAGGTCGGCCCGTTCGCGGTCACGCCGAACGCTGGGCTGGAGCGTTTGGTCAGCGCCGACACCGTGATCGTGCCGGCGTGCGCCGATGTCGACGAACCACCGCCGTCTGAGCTGATCGACGCCGTACGTGCGGCGCATGAAGCAGGTGCGCGGGTGGCGTCGTTGTGCACGGGAGCGTTCGTGCTCGGCGCCGCAGGCCTGCTCGACGGTCGGCGGGCGACGACGCACTGGGCCCACACCGCGGAGCTGAGTGCGCGGTATCCGCTGGCCGAGGTCGATCCGGACGTGCTCTACACGGACAACGGCAGTGTGCTCACCTCAGCCGGCAAGGCCGCCGCGGTGGATCTCAGCCTGCACCTGATCCAGCTCGATCACGGGGCGTCGATTGCCAACAGTGTGGCAAGACGACTTGTCATACCACCGCACAGGTCTGGCGGTCAGGCACAGTTCGTTGCCACACCAGTCGAGGTGAGTGGCGACCACCGGCTTGCCCAGTTGCTGGCGTGGGTGCTCGAGCGGCTGGACGAGCCGTTGACCGTGACGGACATGGCTCGGCGGGCGAACACGAGTCCTCGCCATCTGGGCCGGCAGTTCCGGTCGGTGACCGGGCAGACGCCGCTGCAGTGGTTGCTGACGCAGCGGGTCCGGCGGGCGCAGGAGCTGCTGGAGACGACGGATCAGAGTGTCGAGTCGATCGCTGTGGCGACTGGCATGGGTACGGCGACCACGTTGCGGCGTCAGTTCAAGCGGGTCGTTGCGGTACCGCCGGACAGTTATCGGCGGGCCTTCCGCGGCAGTTCGGCCGAAGGGCTTACGGCTGGATGATCGCGGCCCGTCGAGCAGCGGGATCGACGAGTACGGCGACGTTGTCCGTCCGTTGCTCGACGCTGCCCCGGCCGCGTGGCAAGTCAGGGGCGTCGGCCAGCAATCCGGCGACGATCGCCTCGTTCGGATGCAGGTACGGGCGATCCCAGAAGTCCACGGTCGCGGGCCCTGGTGCCGGCAGCCCGACCGCCTGCTGCCGCTTCAGCAGGTGCTCCAGCGCCCGGCCGAGCTGCTGCTGCCGGTACCGCCAGTGGTCGGCCTTCAACGTCTTCCGCAGCGCGTCACCCACCTCCCGCGCACAAGGCAGCTGCGCGAACAACGTCCCGCGCCACTTCGAGTACGGCGGCCAACGCCGCTCGATCATGAACGCGAGATGCATCGCGACATCGACCAACCGCGCCGCGATCACCCGGGAACCGATGTCGTCGCCGAGATCCCCGGCCCGGCTCATCAACGGCATCTCCTCCACGAGCCGGAGCCAGTCGCAGGCCAGGACGTAGTGCCAGACGTCGTCCGGGTACCACTGCAGCCGATCGCGGACGGCGGAGATCTCGCCGGCGTGATCGACGAACACCGGCCCGCCGGTGACCTCCAGGACGGCCTGGCCGGTCACTGTCAGCCAGTCGATTGTCGACAATCCGTTGAGCGGGTCGAACCCGAGCCGCCCCTGGACGAAGCCCGACGCCGATGCGACCTCGACGTGGTGGATGCTCTCGGTCTGCCCGGTGAACGGGAAGCGCGTCGGCAGGCCGGCGTGCGTCTCGGGCAACTTCGCGGCGAGATACGCGTCCACCTCGTCGCAACTGGCTTCGTCGACGAGGAGCGTCAGGCGCAGACCCCAGTCGTGGTCCCGGGACGTCGCGTCGTCGAGCCCCAGTACGTCGGACCCGCCGCCGAGCCGGCCGGCGGCGTGTGGGAGCCCTGGCCACTTGGCCGTGAGCAACGGTCCGACCACCTCGTCGTAGTACCCGCGAGCCAATCCCCGTCCATCCACACCTCGATAGTGCCGGACCTGCCCGCGTCAGACGAGAGGATTTCGGATACGGTGACCCGCGTGTCGGGCGAACCTGTTGAGCGCCGGCGCGCCTCCGGTTGGCCATCGGGAGACGCGTTGGCCGTCGTCGCGCTCGTGCTCGCGTTGGGCGCGCCGGCGCTGCTCGGCCTCTCGCGCACCGTGCAGACCCCACTCCTGGAGACCACACCCGCCACCATCGTGGTCGCCATCGTGATGAGCGTCTCGGTCGCGATCTTCCGGCTGATCGAACCTCGCCGGGCCGACCTGCGCATCGCCCGCGACGGCACCCTCGGCCCGAGGCTCTACCTGTTCATCGCCTGCCTCTGGCTCCTCTGCCCGATCATCTCGATCGTTCGCCTGGCCGACGACCCGTCGCCGTTCGCTCTGGTGGCTGTCGTCGTCCAGTTGGCCGCGATCGCCGCCATGTTCCACCACGCCCGGAGCTCCGCGACCTGAAACGTCGGCGGTGGGTGGTATCGAAGGGGTGTTCGTGAGCTCCGGTGGATGAGGAGAGGGTTGTGGCGAGCTATCCGAGGAAGATGCACACCGCACTGGACACGACGGATGTGCGTGGGTTGGCCGAGTTCTACCGGGAGTTGCTCGGGTTGCGGTACCGGCCTGGGGACGAGCCACCGGCGAGTGGTGCTGTCGACGACGCCGACTGGCTGGTGCTGGTGGATGCGGACGGGAATCGGCAGTTGGCGTTCCAGCAGGTCGAAGTCCTGCCGCGATCGACCTGGCCGTCGCACGACGTACCGATGCAGCTGCACATCGACTACGCCGTACCGTCACTCGAGGAGCTGCAGCACCACAGACGACGCGCGGAAGAACTCGGCGCCGAGGTGCTCCTCGACCGCACGGCCGAAGGCGGCGAACCCCTGTACGTCCTGGCCGACCCGGCCGGCCACCCGTTCTGCCTGCTCGTCGGACGGCCCTGACCGCTGCCTAGACCCCGTGGATGGTCAGACCCAGGTGTTTGGGCGCCCGGCGCACCTCGACCCGTGTTTGTGACATCCGGGGCGGTGGTGTTCGTCACCTCGTGGGGCCGTCACAGGGGCGCGGTGGGCGGCATCTGGTGTTCGTTCAGGAGATGAGCGAGAAGTGAGGACGAACGCATGAGCAAGATCGCGCTAGTGACCGGGGCGAACAAAGGGATCGGCCGTGGGGCTGCCGAGCAACTCGCCGCGCAGGGGATGACGGTTCTGATCGGCGCCAGAGACCTGCAGCGTGGCGAGGAGGCGGCGGCCGCGCTGCGAGCGGCGGGCGGTGACGTGCACGCACTTGCCCTGGACGTGACCGACCCGGCCACGATCCAGGCGGCCGCGAAGCACATCGAGGAGCGGTTCGGGCATCTCGACGTACTCATCAACAACGCCGGAATCACCGGTTCCGGACAGGTGTCGCCCATGGACGCGACCGATCAGGTCCCCAGCACTGTCGAGTTGGAGATGGTTCGGGCGGTGTTCGAGACCAACGTGTTCGGGGTGATCGCGGTGACCAACGCGATGCTGCCGTTGTTGCGGCGGTCGCCGGCACCACGCATCGTCAACGTCAGCAGCCATGGCGGATCGGTGACGCTCGCCGCCGACCCGGAAGGACCGTTCACGGCGCTGCTGCCGTCGGCGGCGTACGTGCCGTCCAAGGCAGCGCTCAACGCGTTGACCGTGCAGTACGCCAACGAACTGCGGAAGGACGGCATCCTCGTCAACGCCGTCGCCCCGGGGTACGTCGACACCGACAGCAACAACCACACCGGGTTCCTGACGGTCGCGGAGGGCGCCGCAGGCCTCGTCCGCCTGGCCACCCTCGACGCCGACGGCCCAACCGCCGCGTTCCACAGCGAAGACGGCCCCGTGCCCTGGTGACCACTAGGCTTCAGCCCATGTTTCGTGAGGCTGAAGCCGGCGACTTCGAGGCCGTCATGCGGTTGTACGAGCAGCTGCATCCCGCGGATCCGGTACGGCGCGACGCCGGCGGCGAGGAGGTGTTCACGCAGATCCTGAGGACCCCCGGGTTGCGCCTGTTCGTGCTCGAGGTCGACAGCAGGGTCGTCGCGACGACGTACCTGAACCTCATCCCGAATCTCACTCGCGGATTGGCGCCGTACGCCGTGATCGAGAACGTGGTCGTCGACGCCGAGGTGCGCGGGACCGGGCTCGGGAAGCGGATCATGGCCGGCACGGTGCAGGCGGCCACGGATGCCGGTTGCTACAAGGTGATGCTGATGACTGGATCCCGGCGGGAGTCGACGCACGCGTTCTACCAGGCGTGTGGGTTCGACGCGGGTGAGAAGACGGCGTACGTCCTGAGGCCGAAGTCAGGGTAGGGCGTCGAGGGCGGTCTGTAGGTCTTGGTGACGGCCGGCTGACAGCATGCGCTGGTAGGTGGGGTCGCCGGAGGCGGCGGCTTGGGTCATGAGAGTCAACTGCAGGGTGAGGCGTTGGCCGATCAGGGCGAGGATGTCGTCGGTGGTGCCTGCCCATTGGTATTCGCGGAGGAAGAGTTCGAGGCGGGGCAGGCGGGCAGCCAGGTCGGTGAAGCCTTCGGCGGCAACGACATGCGGGGCATGGAACGGCGTCCAGGAGAACGCGACCCAGGCGACGTCCAGCTCGACCGCCACCGGCCCGGCCATGTCCCAGTCGACGAAACCGACCAGGCCGTCGGCGTTCCACACCGCGTTGTACGGCGCCGCGTCGTTGTGCGCGACGATCAGGCCGGGCCGCCACGTCTCCCCCTCGCGCCAGCGAGCGTCCGTCGGCGGCACGAAGTCGGCGACCGCCGCGTGGTAGCGACGCAACCACGCGGCCACGTCCACCAACGCCGACTCGCTGTGCGTCCACGCCGGCCAAGGCCGTGCGTTCCCGACCGTCTCTCCGGGTAGGAAGCTGACCATCTCCCGCCCCGCGGCATTCACCCCCAGCGGTCGAGGCGCACCCTCGAATCCGGCCGCTTCCAGATGAGCGAGAAGCGCGTGCACCGAAGCGGTCCATGCGCCCCCGGTGCGATGAACGATGCCGTCAACCAACGACGCACCCTCGTCGAATCCCCCGTCCAAGCGCTCACCAGCCATGCCGCACATGCTGCCAAAGCATCCCGCGAAGCGCCCGCCGATTAGATCGAGACGCTCCCGGTCACGCCGAGCTCGAGCCACTGCGCGTCCAGACCACCGGCAGCGAACGCCCCCGCAACCCCCGACCGCCCCTGCGAGAAGTGACTCCACCCCTCGTAATGCACCGGGATCACCGTCTGCGGCCGCAGCAGTGAGCACAGCTCAACCCCGTCCCGCCCAGTCATCGAGTACCGCAGCGGCCCGGTCACCCCGAACCGCACCGCCCCGAGATGAAGCAGCACCGTCCCCACGTCGAATCGACCGCCGACTTGCCGCAGACCGTCGTACAGGACACTGTCCCCCGATACCCAGAACGCGCCATGCTCCTGCTCGGGCCACTGCAGGGCGAACCCGACCACGTCGCCCGTGATCGGCCGACTGAGCGGCGGCCCGTGCCGGCACGGCGTCGCCGTGATCGACAGCGGCGGGCGCCCCGGCGCGGTCAGCGTATGGACGGCCCAAGGTGCCAACCCGACTGCCCCACCACCAAGCCGCGCAGCACCGGCCACCGTCGTCACCACCGCACCCACCCGCGGCAGCAGCGCGCGCCCCAGGTCGTCGAGGTTGTCGGCATGCTGATCATGCGTCAGCAGTACGGCGTCGATCGGCGGCAACTCGTCGACGCCGATGGCCGGCCCGGCCAGCTTGACCGAGAAGGAACCCCATCCGAACGTGTACCGGCGGCCCGGTGGGTCGAAGGTCGGGTCAGTGAGCAGCCGCCACCCGTCGACCTCGATCAGCGTCGTCGGGCCGCCGATATGGGTGATCCGGGCGAGACTCACGAGTGGGCCAGCGCCCAGTCCAGTACCTCGTCGGCGATCCGCTCCCAGCCTTCCTGTGCGGGCAGCAGGTGCGCGTAACCGTCGTACTCGCGGATCTCGGTGACGGTGTTGGACTTGTAGTGCTTGGCGTTCGAGCGCTGGATCTCCGGCGGCATGATGTGGTCCTCGGAGCCGGACACGAACAGCAGCGGTGCGCGCGAGTCGTTGTGGTAGTCGACCCAGGTGTCCTGGTGACCCGGCTGGAAGTTCGCCAGCACGCTGCCCCACAGGATCCCGCCGTTCGCCGGGATCGCGTACCGCTCGTACAGCGCGCGGGCCTCGTCCTCGGCGAACGTGTTCGTGAACGCGTAGTTCCACTGCTCGAACGTCAGCGGGACCGTCTTGTGCCGGTTCGCCGGGCTCTTCAGCACCGGGAACGTCGACTTGACCTGCGACACCGGGACGACGCGCACCCCCTCGGTCGGAGCGGAGTTCATCGCCACCCCCGCGACGCCGAACCCGTGGTCGAGCAGGATCTGCGTGAACGCCCCGCCGGCCGAGTGCCCGATGATGATCGGCGGTGCCTCGAGCGCGCTGATCACCGACTCCAGGTGGTCGATGATGGCCGGCACGGTCACTTTCAGTACCGGCGTCGGGTCCGCGTTGAGCGACTCGACCTCGACCTCGAACCCGGGGTACGACGGCGCCAGCACCTTGAAGCCGCGCGCCTCGTAATGCGTGATCCAGTGCTCCCAGCTCCGCGGCGTCACCCAGAATCCGTGTACCAGCACGATGGTGTCAGCAGGCATGATCGTGTGTCCTTCCGTCCGGGAGGTTTGCCGGAAAACGTAGCTGTCCGGACGCCGTCCTCCGTAGGATGTGCGTGCACGGATCTGGGCTGTGTGTGCACAGTTCGCCCCCCAGGTTCCAGGGGTGGAGGGGGTTGTGGATGGCCGTGCTGCTCGATACCGCCGTACTGCCGCGACAGGACCGGGCCGAGGCGTTCTACGCGGCGATGATGTCGGCGAGTGTGCCGTCGCGGGTCGAGCACGAGGATCCGTCCGGCGACGTGCACGCGCGGATGGACTTCTGGCGGCTCGGAACACCGGATCTGTTCCGCAACGAGGGCTCCGGGATCCGGCTGGTCCGTACGCCGAAGCACGTCCGGATCGGCGGTCCGGAGCGGCTCGCACTGGCCGTGCAGGTGGTCGGGTCGGGGGTGTTCAGTCAGGGCGGAGCGGATCAGCGGGTCCGGACCGGGGAGCTGATGCTGGTCGACCTGACCGCGCCGTACGACTACGCCTGGAGCGGTCGTGGCGCGTCCCAGGCGTTCCAGATCGACTACGACGACCTCGGGCTGAGCGTCGAGACGATCCGCACGGCCGCACGGCGACTGCCCAGCAGTCCGCTGTACGACCTGATGCTGCATCACCTCACCGTGTTGCCCGGCATCATCAACTCGCTGCAAGGCACTGAGTCGGCGGACATGGTCGGTGGGGCGACGACGCAGCTTGTCCGGGCCCTGCTCACCTCCGCCGCGGACGACGATGCACAGCAGCGTCCCGCGATGGCCGACGTACTGTTCACCCGCATCACCTGGTACGCGCGGCAGCACCTGACCGACCCCGAGCTGACGCCGTCCCGCATCGCGGCAGAGCACAACATCTCCCTGCGCTACCTCTACAAGCTCTTCGCCGAGCATCACCTCAGCCTCGAGCAGTGGCTGATCACCGAGCGCCTCAAAGGCGCCGCCCGCCAACTCGCCGACCCCGCGAACCACCACCGCCCCATCGCCGCCGTCGCGGCCGGCTGGGGTTTCCTCGACCCCGGCCACTTCACCCGCCGCTTCCGCCAGGCCCACGGCATGACCCCGCAGGAATGGCGCCGTACTACGGACCGACCCTGAACACCGGCCAGCCGATCTCGGTCCGCCACGCGGCCGGATCCGGGGTGTCTCGTGGACCGACGACGTACGTCTCATGCACCGGACCGTCGACGGCCAGCGCATGCTCGACGACCCAGGCGCCGAGCCGCCCGTAGGTGACGTCGATGTCGTCATGGGCGCCGTGATGGACCGTTGCCGCGAGCTCGACCGCAGGCAGCTCGACCGGTCTGACCCGACCGTACGACGGTGGGTCGCCGGCCGGCCGGTAGACGACGACCGTGCCACGGCCGGCCGAGAAGAGTTCGTTGTCGTAACGCCCTCCCGGCGGGCCGAGCCGTTCTTCCACGACCGCATCGAGTTCGGCCATCGCGCCGTCGTACCACTCCAGAACGTTGCCGACGTCAACCACATCGGTGATCGCGGCCACGATCCTGGCCGGATCGGAGCGCAGCGACACCTCCAGCTCACCCGGCTCGGGCCGAAGCAGTCGCTGCAGCGAGTTGACCGCCGCCCGAGTCCGGTCCAGTGACTCCTGCAGCCGGTCGAGGTGCCCGGCGATCAGCTCGGCGCGCTCGCCGGGATCAGCGGTCGCGAGGATCCGGCCTACCTCCGCCAGCGGCACATCGAGCTGCCGCAACCGGTGGATCACCTGCGCGGACGGGATCTGCTCGCTCGTGTAGTACCGGTATCCGCTGAACGGATCGACCGCGGCCGGCTCCAGCAACCCACTCTCGTGATAGCGGCGAAGGGTCCGCACGCTCAGATGGGTGAGCTGCGCGAACTCGCCGATCGTCAGCCCGCCCTGCACTCCGCCACTGTGCACCCTCTCCCGGGGAGAGAGTCAACTTCTTGACCCTCTCCCCGGGAGAGACCCGAGCGTTGAGTCATGTTGCCGAAAACAATCACCGAGTACCTGGCCGCCCCATCCCTTTCCCTGTACGCCGACGACGCCGTGGTCACCGACGACGGCAAGACCTATCGCGGCCGCGACGAGATCCGTGACTGGCTGAGCACCGCGGCGGTCGAGTACACCTACACGACCGAGCTCATCAGCACCCGCAAGATCGACGCGAACACCTACGTCGCGGTCAACCACCTCGAGGGGAACTTCCCCGGCGGCAGCGTCGACCTCCAGTACACCTTCACCCTCGAGAACAACCTCATCACCCGCCTGGTCATCGCACCCTGAGGTAGACCGTGTGCGTAGCCTGAAGCTGTTATGGAGACAGCGATGGCGGAGTTGTGTTCGTTGATCGCCGCCGCGGCTCGCCGCGAGCGGCCGATCGACGGCGTACTGCTGTCGTACGTGGATGCCCCGACTCCCCCGATGGCCTCGCTGGCGACGCCGGTGTTCGCGCTCGTCGCGCAGGGGCGGAAGCGGCTGGCGGTCGGCGACCAGGTCTTCGAGTACGGCGCCGGCGACTACCTGGTCGTGTCGGTCGATCTGCCGGTCACGGGCCATTTCACCGAGGCCTCCCGCGAGAAGCCGTGCCTGGGAGTCGGGCTCACCTTGCGCCCGGATGCCATCGCCTCGCTGCTGCTGGAGCACCGGCCTGAAGGCGCGACGGCCGGTCTCTCGGTCAACCGGGCGTCGGCCGAGTTGATCGACGCGGTGGTCCGGCTGCTGCGGGCCGCCGACGATCCCGAGGACGCGCGGGTGCTGGCGCCGATGATCGAGCGGGAGATCCTCTGGCGACTGCTGCGTGGTCCGAACGGCGCCGCCGTACGGCAGATCGGGCTGGCCGACAGCAGCCTGTCGCACATCGCCCGGGCGATCCGGTGGATCCGCGACCACTACACCGAACCGTTCCGGATCGAGGAACTCTCCTCGATGGTCGGGATGAGCGCGTCCGCGTTCCATCGGCACTTCCGGACCGTGACGGCGATGACGCCGATCCAGTTCCAGAAGAAGATCCGGCTGCAGGAGGCGCGGCTGCGGCTGGTGGGGCTCGGCGAGGACGTCACGAGTGCCGGGTACGCCGTGGGCTACGACAGCCCGTCGCAGTTCAGCCGCGAGTACCGGCGCGAGTTCGGTACGCCGCCCAGCCGTGACGCCACCCGCCTCACGGCGCAACCCGCCTTGCCGTAAGTCCGGCAGGATCGTGCAAGTGATCGCTCGGAATTGTCTAACAACTAAACGCGTCCGCATCGTGTACTGGTGTGCATGACAGACATGATCAGGCAAGTAGCACTAGTCACCGGCGGGAGCTCCGGCATCGGGCAGAGCGCGGCCTTCGAGCTGGCGAAGCGCGGCGTCGGGGTGATCCTGACCTACCACGGCAATGCGGCCGGCGGCCTGGAAACGGCCGAACGCATCGAGAAGGACGGCGGTACGGCGGTCGCGCTGCCGCTGGACGTGAGTCGTAGCGACACCTTCGACGACTTCAAGGCTGCCGTCGCGCGAGAGCCTGGCCGAGAAGTGGGACCGGTCCTCGTTCGACTTCCTCGTCAACAACGCCGGGGTCGGGCAGCACCCGGTGCCGTTCGAGGAGACGACCGAGGAACTGTTCGACCAGATGCTGCGGATCCACCTCAAGGGTCCGTACTTCCTCACCCAGACCCTCTTGCCGCTGCTCGCAGACGGCGGCGCGATCGTGAACACCAGCAGCAGCTCCGCCCTCGACAACACCCGGCCCGAGCCGGGGTACTCGGTCTACGCGAGCATGAAAGGCGCCCAACTGGTGCTGACCCGCTACCTCGCCAAGGAGTTCAGCGCTCGCGGCATCCGGGTGAACGCGGTCGCGCCGGGCGTGACCCGCACACGCCTCGGCGACGACGCGTTCGCGAAGTACCCGGAGCTGATCCCGCCGCTCGCCGCCCGGACCGCCCTCGGCCGGATCGGCGAACCAGACGACGTCGGCAAGGTGATCGCGTTCCTCCTCTCCCCCGACGCCGCCTGGATCACCGCCCAAACCCTGGAGGCCTCCGGCGGCTACGACCTCTGACGGGTACCGAAGGACAGGAGGTATCGGCCCCAGCCCGGCCTGACTCAGGCGGTCACGCGGCGCACACGCCGACCAACTCGACTACCTCCTGTCGTTCGGTACCCAGGCATCACCCCAGTCGGCAGATCGGGCCTGGCGATACGCCTCCTTTGACGATCTGCTGACCACCAGTCGCTGTCGAGCGCCGGTGGCGACACAGAGATCCAGCACAACCTGGCCCTTCGGACGCGTCGGTCGCGTGATGATGCGGGCTGCGGCGGGCTGGACGGATGCGCGAGTGGCGACGAGGTAGGTGAACTTCTCGTCCTCGTAGTTGCGGGTTCCGTTCTTGGCGAGGCGATGGAGTTCGGTTCTCGGCAGTCGTACGGCGAAGTGACACCAGTCCGTGGTGGTCAGCGGGCAGGCGTGCTGGTGTGGACAGGGTGCGGCGATCGTCATGCCGTGCTGGATGAGTTGCCGCCGTACGTCGAGGATCCGCTGGAAGCCGCGGGGTGTGCCGGGTTCGACGACGACCACGGTGTCCGCGGTCTCGACCGCGGCGGTGACGAGTCGGTGGCGGGTCGCTTCGGTCAGTTCGTTGAGGACGTAGGCGATCGTGACCAGGTCGACGTTGCGGTCCGGGGTCCAGCGGCGGAGATCGGCGACGGTCCAGCGTTGGTTACTGCTGGCAATGTTCCCGATCAGGCGGCGACCGAGCTCGATCGGCGGCCGGCTGTCGCTCGACGATCTCGGTGGTGACCGTCGGCCAGAGGTCGGTGGCGGCCCAGGCGGCGGCTCCGGTACCGCCGCCGAGGTCCAGGTGCGTGGCTGTCCGGGTGTCCACGGCGAGAAGGGCGGCGCGGATCGCGTGGTAGGTGGCCGGCATGCGGAAGACGGCGTACGCGAGGCAGTCGAGCTCGTCCGCCATGCCGAGGGTGGTGTCGTCGACCTGCTCGGCGCGGTAGCGGGCTGACATGGCGGCGACGCGAGCGCGCAAGGCGTCGTACGGCACGCCTTCGAGGGCCTGGTTGAGGGCAGCATTCAGTTGTGTGTCCACTGTGGACAACTCCGGTTCGGTCGGTACGGGGTGCGCGTGGGCGCACGGGACCCGCGGCCTACGCCGCCACGTACCAACCGGTCCGGAGTGTCAGTGAGCAGACGAGGAGGGGTCGGTACGGAACCGAATAGCCATGCAGGTCATGACCCACCTCCTCGATCGAACGATGGCCCGACTGTAGCCAACAAGCAGTGGCGAACGCTCCTGGTTTTGTCAGCGGCTCATTTTGTCAGCGGCCCATTCTGTCAGCGGCCCAGACAGGTGCAGATGCAGACCTTGTTGCCTTCTGGGTCAGCGAGGACGGTGAAGGCCGGCGCTTCCTTGTCGTAGGTGATCCGGCCGCCGGCCGCGATTCCGGCGGCGATCCGTTCCTCGGCGACGTCCTGCGGCACCCAGAGATCGACGTGGAAGCGCTGTCGCGGGGTGCCGTGCGCGTCGGTCCTCTGGAACCACAGGTTCGGCACGCGTCCGGTCGGATCGACGACGTCGTTGGACTCGTACGTCTCCGTGCTGCCGGTGAGTACGGCGGCCCAGAACGGACCGACCGCCGCAAGGTCAACGGCGTCCAGCGCAAGCTCGAGCTGCCGCACCGCCGAAGGATCGGCAGCGATCCCCATCGACTGCGCGATCGAGCTGATCCGCCGCGCCAGATCGATGTCGCGCTCGGTCACCCACGAGACCACCTGCTCGACGCCGTCGTCATCCCGGTAGACGGCGTCCTCGCTGAGCAGCTTCAGGTCGACGAACGAGTCACCGAGCCTGACCTCCGCGCAGCCCTCGCCGACGGCCTCCGCGAAGCGAAGGCCGTCGGCGAAAGAGCCGGTCAGGAATCTGCCGTGCAGGCCCTGGGCAAGCTTGCGCCAGTCGTCCAGACCGGCGTCCAGGATGGCCTGTGTCATCACTACGTCCATGTCCCTGCCCCAATCACCGGTGCATCGAGACTAGGACAGAGCGCCGACAGCGTCAGATCAGGACTTCCTTGCCGTCCTCGACCACGATGTCGCCGGTGCCGACCGACCCGAAACCGTCCTGCCGCAGCGTCAGCGACACCACGCCGGAGCCGCCCTTCAGTAGCTCCCCGGAGGTGATCTTGTACGTCGCCGGTACGGCGCCGTCCTCGAACAACCGCTTACCCGTGCCGACCACGACCGGGAACTGGATCAGCCGGTAGGTGTCGACCAGGCCGGCGTCGTGCAACGTGCGCGCGAGCTGCCAGCTCCCGTGGACCTGCAGCTCCCGCCCCGGCTGTTCCTTCAACCGCCGTACCTGGTCGATGATGTCGTCGCCGCGCAGGACGGTCGTGTCACCCCAGGCGGCGTCCTCGTCGGACAGCGTGTTGCTGACGACGTACTTCTTCCACGTGTTCAGCGCGGTCGAGACGATGTTGTCCGGCTCGACCGTCACCTGCGACCAGAAGGTGCGCATCATCTCGAACGTCGACCGCCCGAGCAGGATCGCGTCCGCCTCCCGGAACCAGCCGTCGACCGGGTCGAGCTGGCCCTCGCCCGCGTGCGGCACCAGCCAGCCGCCGTGCCCGAATCCGTTGCTGCGGTCCTCGTCCGGTCCGCCCGGGCCCTGCATGACGCCGTCCAGGCTGACGAAGATGTTGACGCTGAGTTCCATGATGTGTGTCTCCCGAAGGTTGTCGGTGTGTTCTCGCCTACGCGTCGAACCGCCGGGACCGAACTCGACACCTCAGTTCTGAGATTTTCCGGATTCCAGTACGGCGAGGTCGCGTTCGGCGTACATCCGGTGCTCCCACTCCTCGCTCAGGATGCAGCTGAGACAGTCGCCGACCTGGTAACTCTCCGATTCCGGGTATCCGGGCTCGGTCACCGGCACCGTCATCTCGGTGAGCCGCTCGTCGGTGAGCTCGGCGAAGAGCGCACGGACCGTAGCCATCCGGTCGGCCCGAAGCGCGAGCACCTCGTCGAGTGACGGCTGTACGGCGCGATCCCGCGGTATGGGCGGCGTGTCACGCATCTCGTCGTGCGGCAGATCCAGCGGGTCCCACGGAGCCGGGTCGCCTAGGACAGCACGCCGTACCCAGGCATCCGTGGCGAACACCAGGTGCCGCAGCGTCTGGATGAACGACCACTCCCCGCCCACGGACTCGTGCAGCTTCGCCGACGGCAGCTTCCGGGCCCGCTCGACCGTCTCACCCCACAACCGCGCGAGCAGCTCCCACGCTTCCCGATACCCGTCTGCATCAACCGGCCGCATCTTCGCCCGGCCCGGCTGAAGCCGATTCAACTCAGCCTCAACCAACGGCACAACATCCACACCCCACACCGTCAGATTCCGAACCTCCCCCGTGATCGCGACATCCCGCACCAACGCATGAACAGTCGCCCCACTCAAGTTGACGTTGTCGAACGTCGCCTCCCCCAGATCCACATCCCGAAACACCGCCCCCCGCAACGAAAGCTCCTCGAACCGAGCCCCAGCGAGGTTCTCCTCCTTGAAGACCGTCATCTCGTCAGACTGCCGCACCCCACCCGCGAAGCGCCAGAATGTGCCGCATGCAGATGTATCGCAGGCTCGTCGTGAAGGTGTCCGGTCAGTCGATCGCGGGCCCGAACGAATTCGGGTTCGACAGCGATCGGCTCACCCACCTCGCCAACGAGGTGATCGCCCTGCGCGCCACCGGTGTGCAGGTCGCGGTGGTCGTGGGTGGCGGCAACGTGTTCCGCGGCAATCGCGCCGACGACTGGGGCATCGACCGGGTCGAGGCGGACAACATCGGCATGCTCGGCACGGTGATCAACGCCGTGCTGCTCCGCGGCAGACTCTCGGCTCTGGGTGCGGACGACGTACGCCTGATGACCGCGATCCCGATCAACAACCTGGCCGAGCCGTACATCCGCCTCCGTGCGCTCCGCCATCTGGAGAAGGGCTCGATCGTCCTACTTGCCTGTGGCAACGGTCAGCCGTTCACCACGACCGACTATCCCGCCGTCCAGCGCGCGATCGAACTGGAGGCCGACGCCCTCCTGGTCGCCAAGAACGGTACCGACGGTGTGTACGACGCCGACCCCAACAAGTCCCCCACCGCCAACCGCTTCGACCACCTGACCTACCAGGAAGTCATCGACCGCGGCCTCGGCGTGATGGACCAGTCTGCGTTCATTCTCGCCCGCGACCACAACCTCCCCCTCCACGTCTTCGACATCGACCGCCCCACCGCAGCCACCAACATCGCCACCGGCACCCACGTCGGCACCCTGATTAGCTGAGGCGGTAGGCGTGGGCTTGGAGGTTGTAGAGGTCGGCGTAGTGGCCGCCTTGGGTGAGGAGGGTTTCGTGGGTGCCGGCTTCGGCGATGTGGCCGGCGTGCATGACGACGATCAGGTCGGCGACTCGTACTGTGGTGAATCTGTGGGTGACCAGGAGGGTTATGGCGTTGGTTGTGCGTGCCTGGTGGGCGGCGTCGGCGTAGCGCTGGAAGAGTTCGTGTTCGGTGGTTGGGTCGAGGGCGGAGGTCGGCTCGTCCAGGACCAGTAGTAGCGGTTGGTGGCGCATGAGGCCGCGCGCGATCGCCAGGCGTTGGCGCTGGCCGCCGGACAGGTCGACACCGTCGTCCCAGGTGGTTCCGAGCTGGGTGGACAGACCGTTCGGCAGCGCGTGCAGGACGTCCTCGGCGGCGCCGTCCCGGAGTGCCTGGTGGACGCGTGGCTCGTCGTCGATCGCCGGTAGGTCGCCGAGGCCGACTGCCTCGCGGGCAAGGAGTTCGAAATCGGCGAAGTCCTGGAACGCGCCGGACAGCCGCGACCGCCACGCCGCGGGGTCGAACTCGGCGAGGTCCTTGCCGTCGACAAGGATCCGCCCCTCGGTCGGGCGATACAGACCGGTCAGCAGCTTGACCAGCGTCGACTTCCCCGCGCCGTTCTCGCCGACCACAGCGACCACCGAACCGGCCGGCAGGTCGAGATCCACCGACGCCACCGCATCGGAGTCCGATCCCAGGTGGCGAAACCGGACGGCGTCCAACCGGATCCCGGACTCCAGTTGTTCCGGCGGTTCCGCCGTACCGCCTCCGGCTGTCTGTACGGCGTAGTCCTGCAGCCACACGAAACGCGACACGTTCCGCAGCAGCCTGGCGGTGTCCTGTACGGCGTTCGTCAGGATGCCGCTCACGTTCTCCAGCCCGCGCACCGCGGTGACCGCGACCACGAGCGCCGCCACCGATACGGCACCACGCAGAGCGTCGTACGTCATCCAGCCGAGGACGCCGATCGCCGCACCGAAGAAGACAGCCGAGATCCCGGCCGACAACAGCGCGCCCTTCCGTGCACCGCGGACCAACGGTCGTTGCCAGGCGGACGCGCTGTCCCGGACTCGGTGCCGCAGTTCTTGCCGTAGTCCGAACACTCGCGCTTCGGCCCCGCCGTACGGCGACGTGACCAGGTCGACGAGGTGTTGCGTCAACCGCGAGGGCGCGGCGCTCTCTTCCTCGGCCGCACGGCCCCAGCGAGTGGTCCACCGGCCGGTCAGCAGCCGTGGAAAGCCGAGGGCGGCAAGGATCAGCAGCCGCCAGTCCGCCGTTGCCGCGACGACGAGGATGCCGGTGGCGAAGGCCAGGTTGTTCACGATGTTGAGCAGCATGTTGAGCGCGCCGCCGAGCGTCCCCTGGCCGTCCCGCAGGTTCTGGGTGCGATCGAGATAGTCGGGGGTCTCGAGATGTTCCAGCGTCGGGACCCGCGCGATCAGCTCCGCGATCTTGGCGTCGAAGTCGAATCCGACCCGCTCCATCAGCGCGATCCGAGCATTCGTGCCGACGATGCCGAGCAGGTTCTGCAGCCCGGACACAGCCACCAGGGCGGCGACCGCGACCAGCATCTGCCCGCGATCGGCCGCGATCGCGCCGGCGACGAACAGACCGAGGAACCACGGAGTCGCCGCGCGCAGCAGCCGGCCGACGGTTTCCGCCAGACACGACAACGCCAGACCGGGGCTGACGCGGAAGGCGGCCGTGAGCACCATCCACACGCCGCGCCTCATCGGAACCGCCCGGCCTGCAGGCGGAACAGCCCGGCGAACTGACCATCCGCGGCCATCAGGTCGTCGTAGCTGCCGTCCTCGACGATCCCCCGCTCCGGATCCAGTACGACGATCCGCTCGGCGTGCCGCACACTCGACAGTCGATGCGTCACCAGGATCGTCGTGACACCGGCCGTCATGTCCAGGAACCGGTCGAACAGAGCAGCCTCGGTCCGCACATCCAGCGCCGCGGTCGGCTCGTCCAGGATCAGTACGCCGGCGCCACCCGCAACAGCCGTCAGGGCGCGAGCCAGCGCGACCCGTTGCCACTGACCACCCGACAGTTCGGTGCCGCCGTCGTACTCGGGCGAGAGGACCGTCTCCCAGCCGACGCGTTTCAGCAGTACGCCGCCTGCCGCATCCGTGAGCGCCTTGTCCAGCACGGGCTGCTCGTCGCGGATGGCAACGGCACCGAATCCGACGTTGTCGCGCAGCGGAAGGTGATAGCGGACGAAGTCCTGGAAGATCGCGGCCACCCGCGGGTGCCCGGCGATCTCCTCCGCCGGATCGTTGCCGCCGACCGTGATCGTGCCGCTGTCGGGTCGATAGAGTCCGCACAGCAGTTTGATCAGCGTCGACTTGCCGGCACCGTTCGCGCCGACGACGGCGATCGACTGCCCCGCCGGGATCTCGAGGCTCAGCCCTGACAAGGTCGGCTCGGTGCGGGTCGGATAGGTGAACGTGACGTCCTTCAGCTCGACCGACAACGCACCACTCGGTTGTCGCGGCACCAAGGAGGCCGACGCTGCGAGATCGGTTGGCGGCAGACCGGCCTCGCGGCGGAGCCCGACCAGTCCGGCGACAGTTGCGGCGTACTGTCCAAGCGCCCGCTGCGCATCACCGAGGATGCCGAACGCATCCATCGCCAGGACTGCTTGCAGCAGCGTCACCACAGCCGCCACACCAACCTGCCGGTCGGCCACGTCATTCGCCAGCAGCGTCAGCACTCCAGCGATCACCGCCGCCGTCACCAGGCAGCTGAGGTACACAGGCCGGAGACCGCGCCGCCGCAGCGTCCACAGCTCGGCCATCGCAGACAGCCAGGTGAACCGGTATCGCTCCAGCAACCAGTCCGCCAACCCGAAGAGCCGTACCTCCTTCGCCGAGGCCGACTGCGTCAACAGTCCACGCAGGTACGCCGACCTCCGTCGAGGTCCTGCCGACGTCTGCATCACCCGGTCGAACGAAGCGTCCACCCACCGCGTGAACGTCCACGCCATCAAGCACGAAGGAGCCCGCGACCACGAACGGCACCCACCACCGCCAGGTGAGCAGTACGACGAACGCCCCCACCCCAGCGAGTCGTGAGCTGAGCACCTGCCACGTACTGTTCAACCCGAACATGAACGTCCAGTCGCGGGTCGCTTCCACCACGGCCTGCAGCCGACCTGAGAACCCTGGTGAGTCCAGCAGTTCGAGACCCGGTGGACGCAGACTGGTCTCAGCGAGCAACTCCAGCACGTACGCAGCCGTCGCCGCCGTCGTCCGCGCGCTCAGCCAGCCCATCAACGACGACAGCAACGGACCGCTGATCATCAGCCCGCCCAGCACGCCGAACCAGGGCCACACCGACCCGTCGTCGGACACCGCGGCGATGAACTGGCCGATGGCAACCATCAGCCCGGTCCCCACGGCTGCCTCCAGGACCACGACGATCACGGTCGCGAGCATCCAGCCCGGGCACGCACGCCACATCACCCTGGCCTGCAGCCAGTACCGCCTCATGCGGCCAATTCGGTGCCGATAGTTGAGACTGGGCGGCGTCACCACGCCAGGGTAGCGACCTTGAAGCCCGACAGCTAAAAGGTTTTGCCGGTCGCGACCGGGGCTGGTGTACTCGAGTCGGTAACAGCAGGTGTCGAGTCAAAGGAGCGCAGCGATGCGACCTCGCTTCATGTCTATCGCGGACCGTACTGACACCTGTTCAAGGGACATGAAGCTTTGTGAAATTACTGAACCTAGGGATCCTGGCGCATGTCGACGCCGGTAAGACGAGCCTGACCGAGCGGCTGCTCTACGCCGCCGGGGTCATCGACGAGATCGGTAGCGTCGACGACGGCAGCACCCAGACCGATTCCCTCGCGCTGGAACGCCAGCGCGGTATCACCATCAAGTCGGCGGTCGTGTCGTTCGCGATCGGCGACATCACGGTCAACCTGATCGACACTCCCGGTCACCCGGACTTCATCGCCGAGGTGGAGCGGGCGCTCAGCGTGCTCGACGGCGCCGTACTGGTCATCTCGGCGGTCGAAGGCGTCCAGGCGCAGACCCGCGTGCTGATGCGGACCCTGCAGCGACTCCGCATCCCGACGCTGATCTTCGTCAACAAGGCCGACCGTGCCGGGGCGCAGTACGAGCCGGTGCTGAAGTCGATCGCGGACAAACTCTCGGCCGCGATCGTGCCGATGGGTTCGGCGAGCGGTCTCGGCACGCGCAGCGCGGCCTTCACGCCGTACGGGCCGAGTGATCCGTACGGCGACCTGCTCGAGGTGCTCGCC
This sequence comes from uncultured Actinomycetota bacterium, assembly GCA_963748245.1. Classification (GTDB taxonomy): domain Bacteria; phylum Actinomycetota; class Actinomycetes; order Propionibacteriales; family Kribbellaceae; genus Kribbella. The sequence goes on from CAVVIA010000003.1 coordinate 577,954, forward strand.
GAGCACGACGACCAACTGCTGGCGACATTCGTGGAGAACGAGAAGGCGCTCACGTACGACGCGCTGCACCGCCGCCTCGCCGTACAGACGAAACAGGCGCTGGTGCACCCGGTGTACTTCGGCTCCGCGATCACCGGCGCCGGCACCGAAGCCCTGACCGACGGGCATCCGTGACCTCCTCCCCCTCGCCTCAGGCTCGACGACCGAACCGGTCGACGGCTCGGTCTTCAAGGTCGAGCGCGGGCCGGCCGGGGAGAAGGTCGCCTACGTGCGGATGTTCGACGGTACGGCGCACGTCCGCGAGCGACTGCGGTTCGGCAGCGGCGGCGAGGCGAAGCTGACCGCGCTCGAGGTCTTCGGCTCCCCGCCGACGGCCGAGGTACGGGCCGGTCAGATCGGCAAGCTGTGGGGCCTGGCCGACATCCAGATCGGCGACCGCATCACCTCCACCACGCAGGAACCGGCGAAGGAAACCGGCGGATTCTTCGCGCCGCCGACGCTGGAGACGGTGATCTCGCCGGTCCAGCCGTCCGACAAGGGCAATCTGCGGGTCGCGCTCACCCAGTTGGCCGAGCAGGACCCGCTGATCAACCTGCGTCAGGACGATCTGCGCCAGGAGACCTACGTGTCCCTGTACGGCGAGGTGCAGAAGGAGGTCATCCAGACGATGCTGGCGACCGAGTTCGGGATCGACGTCGACTTCCGGGAGACCACCACGATCTGCATCGAGCGGATCGACGGCGTGGGGCAGGCGGTCGAGTTCAAGAAGAAGGACCTGAACCCGTTCCTGGCCACGATCGGCCTGCGGGTCGAGGCGGCGCCGGTGAACACCGGGGTGACGTTCGAACTGGAGGTCGAGCTCGGATCGATGCCGTACGCGTTCATCAAGGCGGTCGAGGAGACCGTCCGCGAGACGCTCGAACAAGGCATCCACGGCTGGCAGATCCCGGACGCGCGGGTGGTGATGACGCACTCGGGCTACTCGGCGCGGCAGAGTCACGCGCATGCCGTCTTCGACAAGAGCATGTCGAGCACGGCCGGCGACTTCCGCTTCCTGACACCGCTCGTCCTGATCACCGCGCTCCAGCAGGCCGGTACGACGGTCCACGAGCCGATGCACCGGTTCCAGCTGGAGATCCCGACCGACACGACGCGCGCCGTACTGGCTGCTCTGGCCCGCCTCCGCGCGATCCCGCAGGTACCGGCCCTGGCCGCCGAAACCTCAACCCTGGAAGGAGAAATCCCGGCGGCCGCCGTCTACCAGCTCGAACAGCAACTCCCCGCCCTCACCCGTGGCGAGGGCGTGCTGGAGTCGGCGTTCGAGCGCTATCAGCCGGTGACCGGCCCGATCCCGGAGCGCCGGCGCACCGACCACGACCCGCTCAACCGGCGGGAGTACCTCCTGCACGTTCAGCGGCGGGTCTGATGCCGTGGACAACGGTCGAGCCGAGCTCGTCGTCGGAGGTGATGTCGGCGGCGAGGCCGTGCTCGCGCAGCACGGCCCTCGCCAGCGGTGCCTGGTGCTCGCTCATCTCGACGAACACGTGACCCTCGGGGGCGAGCCATTCAGGCGCCGCCGCCGCGACCCGGCGCAAGGTGGCCAGGCCGTCCGGGCCGCCGTCGAGGGTGACGTGCGGCTCGTAGAGACGGGCCTCCGGGGGCAACAACCGGATCTCGTTGGTCGGCACGTACGGGACGTTCGCCAGGAGTACGTCGATCCGGCCGCGCAACTCGTCCGGCAACGCGGCGAACAGATCACCCTGGTACACCGATCCCTGCCACGGCACGAGATTGCGCCGTGCGCAGGCGACCGCGGCCAGTTCGATATCGGCGGCGTACAAGGACACCTGCCGCTCGGCGGCGACCGCGACGCCGAGCGCGCCGGATCCACAGCCCAGATCGACGACGACGGCTCCTGGTCGCGTGACCCGCAAGGCCTCCTCGACCAGGAACTCCGTACGGCGACGTGGGATGAACACACCGGGATCGACAGCGATCCGAACGCCGCGGAACGACGCCCAGCCCAGCACATGCTCGAGCGGCAACCCGGCCACCCGGCGCTCCACCATCGCGGCGAGCTCGGAAACGTCCCGAGCGGTCGAGGCGATCAACTCGGCCTCGGCCTCGGCGAAGACGCAGCCGGCCGCATGCAGCCGGCCGACTGCGTCGGAGAGCTCAAAGGAAGGAACAGAAGATACAGACACGGAGACCCTTCGACTACGAGGCTCCCGCGGTCAGCGAATGACGCCGACTTCTCGAGGCGGGAGCAACCAACCTGCCCTAGCGGTAATCGGTCCCACCTCCTCAGTCGGTCAATCTGTCGCCAGCCACCTTACCCGAGAACTCACCCGTCGAGATGCGGGTTGTCCCGCAACGACTCCGCCAGCCGCTGCAGCGCGGGGTTCGGGCTGTCGGGGTTCCAGCAGGCGTGCAGTGTCACCGAGTGCGCGTCCGCCGAGTCCAGTTCGCGGTAGCGAACACCTTCCACGCCCATCGCCATGATCGACCGCGGGATCAGCGCACACCCCAGACCCGCCCGGACCAGGGCGAGCATCGTCGGCACCTGCGAGGCCAACTGGCTGACCGCGTAGCGATCCATCCCGATCATCGCCGCGCAGATGTCATGCAGGTACTGCGACCCTTCCGGGCTGTAGCCGATGTAGTCGTCGGTCACGTCCAGCCAACGCGACCGGCCCCTGCCCGACCGCGAGCGGATGCGAGGCCGGTACGGCGAGCACCAGGTCCTCGGAGTGGACCAGAACGGACTCGAACCCGGCCGGGATCGGCGGCCGCACCAGCCCGATGTCGATCTCCATGGTCGCGAGCGCCTCGAACTGCGCCGGGCTGACCAGTTCGGTCAGTTCCGACGTCACCGCCGGCGTCCGCTTCCCGACCATGGTGAGGAAGTCGGCCAGGACGGCGTACGCCCCGATCGCGGTGAACGCGATCCGCAGCGTCCCGGTCTGCCCGTCGGCCGCGCGCCGGGTCGCGTCCGGAGCCACTTCGAGCAGGGCGAGGACCCGCCGGGCGTGCTCCAGGAAGACGTCGCCGGCGGCGGTCAGCCGCACTCCCCTGCCGGTCCGGTCGAACAGCCGCACGCCGAGGGTCCGCTCCAGCCCCTGGATCTGACGGGTCAGCGGCGGCTGGGTGATGTTCAGCCGCTGCGCCGCCTTGCCGTAGTGCAGCTCCTCGGCGACGGCCACGAAACCACGGAGTTGCTGCAGCGAGAGGTCCATAGGCGGCACCGTACCCATACCCGCGCGGTATCGGTCAATACGAAATCGGGCTTGGACGTGCATAACGGAAAGCGCCTACCGTCTAGGCAACGTCCAACTGAAGGAGCCCACACGGTGCCCAGACTCGCTGCCTTGTTCACGCCTGAACGCGCGGACGATGTCGTCGACCCGCAGACCCGCCGACTGCTCGAGGACCGCTTCGAGGTCGTCTGGGCCGGGGCCGAGCACGCCGCCGGCCCGGGGTCGCCCGGCAAGCCGTCGGCGCTCGACCCGGCAGCGCTTCCCGGCCTGGTCGCCGGCGCCGATGTCCTGCTGACCAGCTGGGGTACGCCGCACCTCCCCAAGGGACTGTGGTCCGACGGCAACGGTCCCAACGTGGTCGCCCACGCGGCCGGCTCGGTCAAGAACCTCATCGACCCGGTCATCCTCGACCAAGGCGTCGCCGTCTTCTCCGCCGGGCCGCGGATCGCCTGGTCGGTCGGCGAGTACTGCCTGGCCGCCATGCTCACCCTCGCCCGCCGGCTCCCCCGCTTCGACCACGCGATCCGGCAGGGCGGCTGGAAGCAGACCGCCTTCCGCGGGCACGAACTGGCCGGCGCCAAGGTCGGCATCATCGGCGCCAGCTCGACCGCCCGCGCCCTGATCACCCTGCTCAAACCCTTCGGCTGCGACCTCGTCGTCTACGACCCGTACCTGACCGCCGAGCGCGCGGACCAACTCGGCGTCCGCACCACCACCCTCGAAGACGCGCTGCAGAGCACCTTCGTCACCATCCACGTCCCGAACGTCCCCGAGACCAAGGGCATGGTCACCCGCAAGCTGATCGAGCAGCTGCCCGACGGCGCGATCGTGGTCAACTCGTCCCGCGGCCCGGCGATCGACCAGCAGGCGCTGCTCGACCACGTTCTCGACGGCCGTCTCTACGCCGCTCTCGACGTCTACGACCCCGAGCCGCCGTCGTTCGGCGCCACCATCCTGGAAGCGCCGAACCTCCTGCTCAGCCCGCACATCGCCGGTGACACGGCCGAGGGTCACCTCGCGCTCGCCGGTTACGTGCTGACCGACGTCCTCAAGTGGCTCGACGACGGCAGTCGCGGTCCGAGCTTCGTGGACCCGGCCGTGTGGTCGATCGCGGCCTGAGAGGACGACGCCATGTCTCGGATCACCCAAGTCGAAGTGTTCCCGGTCGCGGTGCCGTTCGCGCGCCGTTTCGTCCTCGGCAGCGGCGCGGTCGGCTCGCCCGGTGAACGACCGGACCAGGCCACCGCGGTCATCTTCGTGAAGCTGACCACCGAGGACGGTGTGGTCGGCTGGGGTGAGCAGCGGGCGCTGCCGACCTGGAGCTACGAAACCGCCGAAACGATGGCTGTGGTGATCAGGCGCCACCTCGCGCCGATCCTGCTCGAACTCACCCCGTTCGACGTCGAGCTCTTCCACCAGCGCGCCGCCAAGCGGCTCAGCCCCGCGGTCTCGAACGGCTTCCCGTTCGCCCGGGCCGCCGTCGATGTCGCGATGCACGACGCGGCCGGCAAGCTGGCCGGCGTACCGGTCCACGCGTTGCTCGGCGGCAAGGTGTACGACGAGATCCCGCTGTGCTCCGCGATCGGGGTCGGCGACCAGGACGCCGTCCGCGAGCATGCGCTGCAGTCCTCGGACTATTCGGCGTACAAGGTCAAGATCGGCGGCGATCTGGACGCGGACACCGCCGCGATCGAGACCGTCGCCGAGGTGGCCGGCGACAAACCGCTGTGGCTCGACGCGAACCAGTCGTATCGCCCGAGCCTGCTGAAACAACTCAGAGACCGTACGGCGGGGATCCGCACGATCCACTGTGTCGAGCAGCCGGTGCCGAGCACCGACACGCTCGCGATGCAGCGGTTGCGCGGACTGATCGACCTGCCGATCGCGATCGACGAGGGCAGCTTCTCCGCGCAGGACCTGGCCCGGGCGATCCGGCTGGAAGCCGCCGACCTGGTCGTCGTCAAGGTGTGCAAGTCCGGCGGCCTGCGCAACGCCCTGAAAACCGCCCAGACCGCCGTGGCCGGCGGTCTCGAGATCCTGGCCAGCGGCCTCACCGACTGCGGTGTCGCCTTCGCGGCCGCGCTGCACGTGTTCAGCCAGCTCGACCTCGCCCTGCCCGCCGAGCTGAACGGGCCGGAGCTGCTCTCCGACCTGTACGTCGAGGGGCTCACGATCACCAAGGCCGTCGCGACGGTCCCCACCGCCCCCGGGTTGGGCGTCCAGGTCGACGAGGAGCGGATTCGCGCCGAGTCGATCGACCTTGACTACAGCTGAGGAGTGCCATGCATCAGAGGCTGTCCCGCCGCAGCTTCCTCGAACTCACCGGCCTGGCCGGACTGGGCGCGGCCGTCGCCGGCTGCTCGTCCGGACCACCGGCCGGCGCCGCCACCTGGGCGATGTGGTCGAGCAGTGCCGCGGAGAAGAAGGTCTGGGAGGACTTCAGCAAGTACGTCGAACAACAGCTGAAGGTGAAGTCGGTCCCGACCCTGACACCCGTCCAACGGATACCCGACCAAACTCGATCTGCAGCTGGTCAGCGGTACGGCCGGCCTGGTGACCGCCATCAACGGCACGCTGATTCCGACGTACGCCGCTCGTGGCGCACACCGGCCGCTGGACGACCTGATCGCGGCCGACCCCGACTTCGACCTGGACGACTTCTACCAGCCGAGCCGGTGCCATGGGCAACGTTCCGGAAGTAGCAGCAGCAGGCGAAGGCTGGTGCACTTTGACGTCCTCCCCGCCGTGAACGACGGGGATTCCAACGACTACGCGGAGGTAGCGTGTTGAGGTTCACGCTTCAGCGAGACCCGTATTGGCATCTCTCTGCGTGCACTGACGGCCCGTCCGGCCGCGATGTTGATTGCCGCGTTCACGTCGGCGTTCGCCTGATGTCCGCAGGCGACGCATCGGAAGACCGCTTGGTTCTTGCGGTTGCCCGGTGCGCGATGCCCGCAGGCGCTGCAGGTCTGCGACGTGTATGCGGGGTTGACTCTCTCGACCCGCCCGACGGCCTTGTTCTCCAGGCGCCGCACGAGCAGTCCCCAGCCGTTGGCCAGGATGCCGCGGCTCAGTCCGGCCCTGGCGCGGCGCCGGTTCGGCAGGTACGCGCCCGGTCGGTCCGGGTCGGGTTTGGGCTTGGGGCGCCTGGTCATTTGGCCGATGCGCAGGTTCTCGACGCGGATGACGTCGAAGCGACGGGCGAGGTCGGTGCTGGTCTTCTCCACCCAATCCTTCCGGCGGTCGCCGGCCCGGGCATACAACGTGGCGATCGCGGCCTTCACCCGCTGACGCCGGTTCGAGCCGCGACGACACCGGGCGAGGCGACGCTGCAGGTGCTTGAGCCGTTCCTGCTCGCGTTCCGACAGCCCGGGGCACGAGAGGAGCTCACCGGTGGACAGGGCCGCCGATACGGTCACACCCCGGTCCACACCGACGACCTTACCCGTGCGGGGTGCGGGGACCGGTTGCGGGATCGCGGCGAACGCGAGGTGCCAGCGCCCCACCCGGTCGCGGGTGATGCGGTACGACTTCGCGTTGGGTATCCGGCGGGAGAGCCGGAACCGCACCCAGCCGACCTTGGGCACGTTGACCGCGGCCCACTTGCGGCTCTGCTTGACCACCCGGCCCGCTTGCGGGCCGACGATGCGGAAACCTTCGTGCAGCCCGGCTTTGCGCCAGGTCGGGCGCCGGTGGGTGCCTGCGTAGAGGTTCTTGACGGCCTGGTCGAAGTCCCGCAACGCCTGCTGCTGGACGGTCTGGGACCCGGCCCGCAGCCAGCCGAACTCGGCACGAGCTTCGGTCAGTTGCCGTGCCTGCTCGACGTACCCAGGCGTCGGGCCTTTGTCTCGGGTCCACATCGACCACTGCTCAAGCGCGAGATTCCATATGTACCGGGAGTGCCTGCACTGTTCCAGCAACGCAGCCTGCTGCGCGCGAGTCGGGTACATCCGGAACCGGGACATGGAATCGACCCAATCAGCCGGGACCGACAATCCCTGATCCACGAAGGGAGGGAGTCGCGGTTCCTGCCCGTCTGAAGGATGGGATCCCCCGCGATCAGTTCGATGACGACCGAAGCCCCTCAACGCTGGTTAGTCCGTGGTATCACCAGGAGCGGACTAGGAGGCCGCTGACCCATGACCTATCTGTGGTCCGTCTTCACCAAACCCTGGTCCACGCTGCCCGGCGACGAGCTCGGCCGGCTGGTCGCCGGACTCGGCTTCACCGGCGCCGAGATCCCGGTCCGCGACACCGCCTACGTCACCCCGGCCACGGCCGAGGCCGACCTGCCGAAGTTCACCGAGCAATTACGTGCCGAAGGCATCGAACCGATCAGCATCGCGAGCGACCTGTCCGAGCGGGTCTTCGCCGCCTGCGCCCAGGCCGGCGTCCCGATGATCCGGATCATGGCCGAGCTCGGCCCAGATGGTTACGCGGCATCGGTACGACGTACACGTGGACTACTCGAGGCAGCGGCCGTCCTTGCCGCGCAGTACGACGTACAGGTCGGGATCCAGCCGCATCACGGACGGTTCGTGCCGTCGACCCTCGGCGTGCTGCAGGTGCTCGACGGACTGCCCGAACACTTCAAGCTGGTCTGGGATGCGGCCCACGACGCACTCGCCGGCGACGATCCGGCGGTGACACTCGAACTCGGCCTGGACCGGCTCGGCATCGTCAACCTGAAGAACGCCAAGTACATCGAGACCGACAGCGGCTGGAAGACGTACTTCGGCCAAGGCGACGAGGGGATGTCCGACTGGGCGGCCGTCTTCACGACGTTGCAACGACTCGGCTGGACCGGGCCGATCTGCCTGACCGGGCAGTACTCCGATCCCGCCGTACCGGTGGAGGAACGACTCGGGAAAGACCTTCGGGCCGCTCGTGTCACATCTTCCGGCCAGCCTCCGTCAGGAGGATGAAGACAACACACCAGACCTGATGGAGACCCTCCCATGAACGCTCGGATGACCAACCCCGCCATGATCCTGCCGGACGCCACCAAGGGCATCCAGAACATCTACAAAGCCATCGGCCAGTCGGGTGCGTCCGGGACGACGCTCGAACTGGTGCACCTGCGGGCAAGTCAGATCAACGGCTGCTCCCCCTGTGTGTTCGGAGGGATCAAGTCGGCGCTGAAGAACGGCGAGAGCGACGAGCGGCTGCACCAGGTGGTGGCGTGGCGCGAGTCCGACCTGTTCACCGACGCCGAGCGGGCCGCGCTCGCGCTGGCCGAAGCGGCCACCCGGATCGCCGACCGGCCGGACGCGGTGACGGACGAGATCTGGGCCGCGGCGGCCGACCACTTCGACGAGAAGGAACTGTCCGCCATCATCTTGATGATCGGGCTGACCAACCTGTTCAACCGGCTCAACACCACGGTCCGCGAACCTGCCGGTGCCACCTGGTAGCGAGTAACGTCGGGGAGCGCCAGACCGGGGCGGCGGGGCGGGGAAGGATGCAGCACTGTGTCGAGACGGGCATCGGCGCTCCGACGTACCCAGGTAACCGGAACCGGAGGCAGTGATGAAGTACATGCTCTTGATCTACGGGAACACCGACACCTGGGACGCCCTGCACGCGGAGGGGATCGACGGCGTACTCGACCAGCACCGCAAGCTCACCGAGGAGCTGCAGGCGAACGGCGAGTATCTCGACGGCCTCGGACTGACCACGGCGAACGCACGGGTGGTGCGGATGAACGACGGCGTCCCGGCGGTCACCGACGGGCCGTTCACCGAGGCGAAGGAAGTGCTGGCCGGCTACTACCTGGTCGACTGCAGTCCGGAGCGGGCGGCGGAGATCGCCGCCCGGTTGCCGGAAGCGCGATTCTCGCCGATCGAGATCCGTGCGCTCACGGATCCGATGGAGAACTGACCGGACCGCTCCAGGGACTTGCCGGCCTCAGCTGGGCGTTGGCACCTGAGACCGGCGAGTCACTGACTCAGCCCTGCAACGGGCCCCTTCGTGTTCAGCCAGGGGCGCCCGACGCGAGGATGACCCCACCTGAGGCGGGCTGATCACCCATGCCCCGGCCACCTCGGACGAACACTGTGGCGCCCTGCTCCGGCGCAACGGCGCCGTCGCCGAGTCGCAGCGTGGTGGTCATTCCGTTGCTCAGTCTGAGCACCGCCACGCGTCGCGGCTGCACCGACGGGATCGACGAGTTCACCTCGTGGATGCCGGTACACACCGCCGGTTGGATCGAAGCCCGACCGAGTCCTGCCTTGCCGTGACTCCTCACATCACGGCACTGCTCGGCGAGCCTTGTCATCGCTGACACACTTCCCCCTTCTCTCATGGTTGTCCCCGAGTGGCGGATTGGCGCGACTGCCGTCTCACGACCGTGACACGACGCAGTACGACGCAGCAGTCGCACACTCCCCGTCCTTCCCGCACCCGGAAACGACGCGGAAGTGATCAGCCGAGCCTTGCTGAGAGTGACCACCTTTGCAAGGGATAGTGACCGGAATCCCGCGTACCGGAACTGCTGTCCAGCTTTTACAAACCACCGAAACTTGCGATGGTAAGCGCCCACTTAAAGCACTGGTCTTACTACTAACAGCCCACTCGCAACCACCGAACCCCGTGGTTGCGATTCCCTTGATGATCTGGCGCTGGAAGAAAAGGAAGACCAGGACCAGCAGGGCGACCATTCTGGACACGCTCCAGGGATTTTCGCCAGGCTTGTGACCTTGTTTGATTCCGCGGCTCAACGTGTACGAACTCATGACGCACAGGGCAGGAGAACGACAACCGCCACAACCAGCGCCCCGGTAAACCGAGGTTCACCAGCAGGGCGAAGGCGTCTTTGAGGAAAGTTGTCGGTCAGCGTGTGGTGCTGGCGCGCTCGATGAGGCGGTGCGGGATCATCACCCGGCGCGGCGCCGCGTCCCGGTCGGCCATCCGCTCGGCGAGCAGATCGAGCGCCGACCGGACGAACTCGCGCCGGTCGAAATCGATCGTCGTCAGCGGCGGAATCATGAACTGGCTCTCGAGGATGTTGTCGAATCCGGCCACCAGCGTCTGCTCCGGTACGCCGATCCCCGCGGCCCACAACGCCGCCAGCGTGCCGGACGCCACCGTGTCGGTGAAGCAGAAGAACGCATCCGGCAACTCATGCTCGGTCAGGTACTTCCCGACCACGGTCGCCGCGCCTTCCGGCCGCCACCGATCCAGGTTGATCTCGAGCGCCGGATCACGCGGTACGCCGGCCGCCTCGAGCGCCTGCCGATAACCCGCCGTGCGCAGCCTGGACGCCGCCGTTCCAGGTGCGTCCGCAGTGCCCCCGAGAACACCGGTACCACTCGATCCGCGGGGGATTTCCGGCGTACCGACGGCTGCGATCCGCCGGCAGCCCTGCGCCAGCAGGTGTTTCGTCATGTCCCGTGCCGCCGCGACGTTGTCGATCGCGACCTGGCTGACCAGATCCTGGTCGACGTCACCGATCAGTACGACGGGCGGCAGCGGACCGGCCGTCATCACCGCACTGTCGTCCAGGTTCACCGGGTTGAGGATCAGGCCGTCGACGAGGTGCGCACGTCCCTTGGACAGCAGCTCGAACTCGCGGTTCGGCTCGGCCGCGGTCTGCTCGATCTGCACACCCCAGCCACGCTCGTGCGCCAACTCGACGACGAGGTAGGTGATCTCCGCGGAGTACGGCCGGAGCAGATCGGGCAGGGCGAGCGCGATCATCCCGGACCGGCCGTTGCGCAGACCGCGCGCGCTCATGTTCGGTACGTAGTCGAGTTCGTTCAGCGCCTGCTCGACCCGGGCCCGGGTCTCCGGACGGACGAAAACGACGCCGTTGATGACGTTCGACACCGTCTTCGGGGACACCCCGGCCAGCTTGGCGACATCTTTGACGGTGGCACGCATGCCGCCATTGTCACATCTGCCCACGTTGTCAAGAATTCAGCGACTGGTCAGCGCCCCACCGTTCACGTGCAGCACCTGGCCGGTGAGGTGCCGGCCGCCGGCCGAGGCGAGGAAGTGGATCGTCTCGGCGATGTCGGTCACGGTGCCCTCGCGTTTCGTCAGCGTTGCCTCAAGCAACCAGGCACGGCGTTCGTCGGTCAGCCGCCCCTGGAAGTACTCGGTGTCCGCGGTGAAACCGGGCGCGACCACGTTCGAGGTGATGCCGCGCGGGCCGAGTTCGGCCGCGACCTCGAGATTCCAGGTCGTCAGCGCCGCCTTGGCCGCGCCGTACGATCCTGCCCCACGGGCGCCGGCGATCGAGCCGATGTGGACGACGGCGGTCGTCAATCGCGACTCGAGCGCGGTGGTGGTGAGGACGGCCGACAGCAGGTTGGCGTCGAGGTTGGCGAGCCAGTTCGCCTTCAGTTGCGCGAGTCCGCCCTGCTCACGACCGAAGTCGGTGTTGCCGCCGGCATTGTTCACCAGTACGTCGACCTGCTCCGGCAACTCGCCGAGCAGTCGCTGGACCTGCTCCGGGTCGGTCGCGTCGCACACCACTCCCCTGGCTCCGAGGTCGGCGGCCGTCTTGGCCAGCACGTCCTCGCGGCGGCCGGTGATCACCACGTCGTCGCCGTCGGCGCGGAACCGCTCGGCGGTGGCCCGCCCGATTCCGGTCGCTCCACCGGTCACCACGATCATCCGGCTCATGTTCGTCCTCACGTTTAGATCTAAATGTTTAGGTCTAAACGTAGCATGGTGACCATGGCACCCTCGCGTGACGGCTATCCCTTCGACCCGCCGAGCCCCTACCCCGCCGCGGAGATCGCCCAGGCCTGGCAGCGGGAGCGGCCCGGTACGCCGACCGACTCGATCGAGATCGTCACTCCCCTGTGGCGGCTGGCCAAACTGTTCGCCGACGACCGCCGCCGGCTCCTCGCCGATCTCGGCATCGACCCGGCCACCCTCGATCTGCTCGGCGTGCTGCGCCGGGGCGGGACGCCGTACGAGTTGAGCACGCGCGAGTTGAGCCGCCGTACCCTCGTCACCGCCGGGGCGATCTCGCAGCGGGTCGCCCGCGCCGAGGACTCCGGACTGGTGACCCGCCGGACGGCGGACGACGGCACGCGGGCCGTGCTCGTCACCCTCACCGAGGCCGGGCACGACCTGATCGAGCGAACCGTCGACCAGGTGCTCACCCGCGAGTCCGAACTCGTCGCCTCCCTATCGCCCGCGAGCCGCGAACAACTGGCCGGCCAACTGCAGGAACTGCTCGATCAGGTCGGTCAGGTCGCCCGCAAACCTTCGTCGGGCGTATAAACTTTTCCCAGCGCCTCAGGCGTGGTCTCGCAGGCAAGGTTGTTACGACTGGTTCAATGTCACAATTGAAGGATGCCTGCTACCGAATCGACCGTTTCCGCCGGTCACACGGCCGCCGACAGTCACGACGCCATCCAGGTGCGCGGAGCCCGCGAGAACAACCTCAGCGGTGTCTCGCTGGACATCCCCAAGCGCCGGCTCACCGTCTTCACCGGAGTCTCCGGCTCCGGCAAGTCGTCCCTCGTCTTCGACACCATCGCCGCCGAGTCGCAGCGGCTGATCAACGAGACCTACACCGCCTTCATCCAGAACTTCATGCCCAGCCGCAGCCGGCCCGACGTCGACTCGCTGCGCAACCTGTCCGCCGCGATCATCGTCGACCAGGAACGGATCGGCGCCAACTCCCGGTCCACCGTCGGTACGGCGACCGACGCCCACACCATGCTCCGCATCCTGTTCAGCCGGGCCGGGACGCCGTACGTCGGCGGCCCCGGAGCGTTCAGCTTCAACTTGGCCGACGGGATGTGCCCGAACTGCGAAGGGCTCGGCCGGACCACCGAGTTCGAGCTGGACGAGTTGGTCGACCGGGACAAGACCCTCAACCAGGGCGCGATCAAGGCGCCCGGGTACGCGGTCGACAGCTGGCACTGGCAGCTGATGGCGACCACCGGGCTGTTCGATCCGGATCTGCCGCTCAAGGACTACCCGGCCGAGAGCTGGGAGCGGTTCCTGTACCAGGAGCCGACCAAGATCCGGCTCGGCAAGAGCAACCTCACCTTCGAGGGCCTCGTCTCGAAGCTGAAGCGCGGTTTCCTGGGCAAGGATCGCGAGTCGATGCAGAGCCACCTGCGCGCGTTCGCCGACCGGGCGATCCGGCAGGCGACCTGCGCGGCCTGTGGCGGCGCCCGGCTGAACGAGGCGGCCCGCTCGGTCACCGTCGACGGCCGGACCATCGCCGAGTGCTCGTCGATGCAGATCAGCGACCTGGCCGGGTTCGTTGCCACGATCAACCAGCCCGGTGTCGGTCCGATGATCGAAGGGCTCCGGCAGACGCTGGACTCGATGGTCACGATCGGGCTCGGGTACCTGAGCCTCGATCGCGAGTCGTCGACCTTGTCCGGCGGTGAGGCGCAGCGGGTGAAGCTGGTCCGGCACCTCGGGTCGAGCCTCGCCGATGTCACCTACGTGTTCGACGAGCCGACCATCGGACTGCATCCGCACGACATCCAGCGGATGAACGACCTGCTCCTGCAACTGCGGGACAAGGGCAACACCGTGCTGGTGGTCGAGCACAAGCCGGAGACGATCCGGATCGCCGACCACATCGTCGACCTCGGCCCGGGCGCCGGCCTGGCCGGCGGGCGGCTCTGCTTCGCCGGTGATCTCGACGGGCTGAAGAAGTCGGGCACGTTGACCGGGCGGTACCTCGACCACCGGGTCTCCGTCCGGGACGACGTACGGCGTCCGACCGGCAAGCTGTCCATCGAGGGTGCGACCCTGCACAACCTGCGGAACGTCAGCGTCGACATCCCGCTCGGCGTGCTGACCGTGGTCACCGGCGTCGCGGGATCCGGCAAGAGCTCACTGATCCACGGTTCGCTGGCCGGGCGGGACGGAGTGATCATCGCCGGGCAGGAGCCGATCCGCGGGTCGAAGCGGAGCAATCCGGCCACGTACACCGGTCTGCTCGATCCGATCCGGGCCGAGTTCGCCAAGGCGAACAACGTGAAGCCGGGACTGTTCAGCGCCAACTCGGTGGGTGCGTGCAAGACCTGCAAGGGCATCGGTCTCGTCTACACCGACCTGGCCATGATGGCCGAGGTCTCGTCGGTGTGCGAGGACTGCAACGGCGCGCGGTTCACCCCCGAGGTGCTCGCCTACACGTTGCGCGGCAAGAACATCAGCGAGGTACTGCGGATGACCGTGACGGAAGCGCGCGAGTTCTTCACCCGCGGCCCGGCCCGGAGCGTTCTCGACCGGCTGTCGACGGTCGGCCTCGGATACATCGGTCTCGGTCAGCCCCTCACCACGTTGTCCGGTGGCGAGCGTCAGCGGCTGAAGCTGGCCATCAACATGGGGAAGACGGGGTCGGTCTACATCCTCGACGAGCCCACCACCGGTCTGCATCTGGCCGACGTGGACAAACTGCTGGCGATGCTCGACACACTCGTTGACGACGGCAACACGGTCATCGTCATCGAGCACCACCAAGCGGTGATGGCCCATGCCGACTGGCTGATCGACGTCGGGCCGGGCGCCGGCCACGACGGCGGGCAGGTCGTGTTCACCGGCACACCCGCCGACCTGGTCGAGAGCAGCCCGACGCTGACCGCGGATCACCTACGGCTGTACGTCGCGGGTCACTAGGTCGGCGGCCAGCGACTCGATCAGGTCGTGCCATGCATCGAGGTAGTCGGCGGCGGGGCCGGTCTGGGCAAGCACCAGGCGGGCTCCGCCGTTGCCGTCCCGGAAGGTCCAGGTGACGTCACCCTGCGACCAGGAGTAGGTCAGCCGCTCCGGCTCGGCCACGTCGGTGACCGGCCCGGCCTCGATGCCCTTGGCAACGAACCCGGCCGGCGGCGCGCTGCCGACGGACCCGGTCGCCGCGCCGGCCAGTAGCTGCCAGACCAGTTCCTTCGGCCGGACCAGTTGCCGCTCGAACCGGACCCCGCCGTCGTCGAGCACGACACCGCGGTCCAGGCCGTACACCTTGACGAAGTGCTCGTGCAGGACGCGGTAGTCCTTCTCCGGTACCGCCGATCCGCCGAGGACCTTCTCCATCGCGTCGAAGCACTGGATCCAGCCGCTGGTGAAGCTCGCCGATCCCGGCCGGTCGTCGTGCGTTGCCGTCAGGTGCAGCGTGCACCCGTCGGCCGACGCGACCAGCTCCCAGCGGAGCACCTCGTCGCCCCAGGTGTACTCGATCAGCCGCGGCGGCTCGTAGACGCGGATCACTCCGCGGCTCTGCTCGTCCACCGGTGCGCCGGGGTCCTCCTCGAAGGTGAACGTGATCGGCCCGTCCAGCCGCAGGTCCAGCTCGACCGCGGCCGGGAACCACCCGGCCAGCTGGCCCGGCTCGGTGATCGCCCGCCAGACCTTCTCCACCGGATGCCGCAGTTCACGCTCCATCCGCAGGACGGTCCGGCCGTTCTCCGTACTCAGGGTCTCGGTCATGACCCCATATATACCGGATGAGGCATATACGATCAACCGGCGAACCGGGCCACATCCTCGAGTTCCGCGGCCAGTTGGTCAGGCGCCGGAGTCTGGTCGCCGAAGAGCTCGTACGACCGGTCGGAGTGCTTCCACCCGCCGATCACGCGGCCGCCCTCGACCACCGCCGGCCGCAGCATTCCGCCACCGGGGTGGATGTGCGTGCGGTACTCGTCGGCCAGCGCGTGCCGGCGGTCGTCGTACCCGAGCAAGTAAGGGTCGAACTCCCCCAGCAGCCGCACGTCGCGGGAACCAGGCAGGTCAGCGACCGCCGCGAACTCCTGGCCGTCGACCTCGAACCACATCGACGCCACGGCTTCCACCCCGGAGCGTGCGGTCGGCACCGGCAGGCCGGACCAGGTCGCGAAATCGCGTGCGGTAGCTGGGCCATACGCCGCCAAGTAGCGCCGGGCGAGGTCTTCGAGATCGCCGTCGAGGGACAGCGGCTTGCCCAGCCAGTCGCGTACGGCGACCCACGTCTCGGCCTTGTCATGGCCCGGTCCGTAACACAGCCGCCCGAGCAAGCCGGTGTGCCGGATGAGTGCATAGACCTGCTGCCCTTTGGTCTCAGCGATGAGCCCGGCCTTCACCAGTACGTCGGCCAACCCCGAACGACTCGTCGGTCCGTTGGCGAGCAGATGCTCCTCGATCACGTCGGCCGCTTCGGCACGGATCAACGACGTCAGGCCGAGTTCGCCGTACCGGCGCTCGGTGTCCTTGATGAGTTTCGGGCCGAGGAGCCCGAGCAACGGGCCGGCCTGTTCGGTCGCGACGAGTTGGAGGGTGCCGCGCATGAACCAGCCGCGGACGACCGACCGGTCGGTCTCCTGCGCGCGGGAGACGTCGGCGAAGGTGGTCGCTGTGGAGCGGGCCCGGACGGCGTACGCGGCGCCGCGCCAGCTTTGCGCCTGTAGTCCCCCCGTCCGGCGCACGACGTCGGCCACCCCTCCGGGGCCGGCCTCGTCCACCGGACGTGCCAAACAATTGGCCTGGAACCGAGTCGCTAACAGCCAGTCACCAGACCTCTGCACCACCCCAGCATGACACCACACTCCGACACTCTGCGCAGCAAGAACCGGTCTGCCGGATTGTCCGGCAGACCGGTTGTCCGACTGAATGACCTCGTCAGTCGAGGGCGGGTTCGACCAGATTGGCGTAGGCGGTCTGGCCGGCGACGTTCGGGTGGTACGACTCGCTGACCGGGTTGGACAGGCCGTTGATCCACTCCGGGCTGCCGCAGACGGCGTGGCCGATGAAGAGCGAGGTCGGGTTGACGAAGCTGAACCCGGCTGCGCTCGCCGCGGCCGCGACCTTCGAGTTGAGCAGGTCGGCGGTCTGGTTCAGCCGGGTCATCTCGGTCGGGCTGAAGAACGTGCCGGCGTTGCAGTCGGTGCCGTTGAACAGACGCGGGTAGCCGACCACGACGACCCGTGCGGAGGGCGCCTTGCTCTTGATCGACCCGTACAGACCGTTCAGCCGGCCGGGCAGCGTGTTGTTGATGATCGACTGGGCGTTGTTGACCGCGCCGGTGCAGTCACCGAGCCAGGACGGCTTGGCACACTCGGTGATCACGGACGAGAAACCGGCGTCGTTGCCGCCGACCTGGACGCTGACGAGGTTGGCGGACCCCGTCACCGACGCCAGTTGGTTGGCGGTGACGTCGGCGACCCGGGCGCCGGAGCAGGCGACGAAGGTGAGGTTGGCGCCGATCCGGGCCGCGTCGACGTACGGATAGGCCTTGGTCGAGCGCTGGCAGGAGCCGCTGTCGGCGATGTAGCTGCGGGTGCCGACGCCCGAGGCGTACGAGTCACCGAGTGCGACGTAGTTGGGAGCGGCCGCGTGCGCGATCCCGGGACTGACGAGCATCGCGGCGCCGAGGGCCGCAACGGACAGCAGACTGGCGATGGACTTCATGGGGCGGACCGCCTTTGCATGTGCGAGGGGTGGCGACAGAAGTACTCAAAGTCACCTTCGCCGACTCGTGAGTAACACACAAGGGTCTGGTAAGAAATTCACCGCCAGTTGCCGATCCTGGTAGGCCGCGTTTCCGGTCAGTCGTTCCAGGACGACAAACCAGGGCCGAGCGGCAACGGATAACAGCCGTCCACCAACTCGACCCGACCGTCGGCCGGCAGCAGTCCGCTCTCCACATAGATCGTGTTCGGTAGCGCGGCCAGCACGTGGATGTGGGCGCCACCGCCGTGCGAGGCATACGGCACGCCGAACCCCGCCGCCATCAGCCCGATCTCCAAGCAGTCGGTGAGCCCACCGGCCCGCCGCAGATCCGGCTGTACGACGCCCACGCCGCCACGGGCGATCAGGTCGCGGAAGGCGGCCTGGCCGTACCGGTTCTCGCCGGTGGCGATCGGGATGTCCAGCTTCTCGGCCAGCCGGACGTGCCCGTCGGTATCGGCGGCGGGCAACGGCTCCTCGAACCACCTGCAGCCGAGCTCCTCGTACACGCGCCCGCGGCGCAACGCCTCGGAGTACTCGAACGCCTGATTGGCATCGACCATCAGCGGCGCGTCCGGGCCGATCACCGCACGCACCGCCTGGATCCGGCGGACGTCCTCGCTGAGCGGTCCGCCGCCGACCTTCATCTTCACGCCCCGGAAGCCCTGCTCCATCGCCTTGGCCGACACGGTCTCCAGGCCCGTGACGTCCAGCTCGAGCCAGCCCACCATCGCGTACGTCGGAATCGCGGTGCGCTGCGCTCCGAGCAGCCTCCAGACCGGCACGTCCAGCGACTTGCCCAGCAGATCCCACAACGCCAGATCGATCGCCGAGATCCCGTACGACGACAGCCCCGCCGTGCCCTGGTAGTCGGTGAGCGTCTGCAGCTTGTGCCGGATGCCGCGGATCAGCGTCGGGTCCTCGCCGACGATCGCGGGCGCCAGCTGCTCGGTGACGATCTGCGCCAGCACCGCCGGCGAGCTGGCCACCCGGCCGAAGTAGGTGTTGCTGACGCCGCTCACGCCCTCGTCGGTGTCGATCTGCACCCGGGTGCGCCCGTCGCGGTCGAGCAGCTGGATCGCGTCCCGGACGGCGTGCGCCTTGGGCTTCCGACACCACCTCGACGCTGATCTCGGTGATCTTCATCGTCACCCCTTGCCCGCGAGCACGTCTTCGACCTTCTGCTTCACGCTGCCGAGCGCGGCCGATGCGGGCCGTTTGCCGCTCCACACGTCGTCGAGCACCGGCCGGTAGATGGTCCGGGCGCGTTCGATGTAGCGGCTGAAGTTCTCGTTCACCGCGTTGTCCAGCGCCAGCGTGACCAGGGCGAGGTTGGCCGGGCCCTTGTCGTCGGGGACGAACAGCTCCGACGAGCTCTTGCTGACCGGCATGAACCCGCGCGACTGGGCGAGCAGCTTGGACGCGTCCGCGCCGGCGCAGTACTTGAGGAAGTCCCAGGCCGCGTCCGGGTCCTTCGACGCCTTCGGGATCGCCAGCACCGTCATCGTGTTCACGGTCTTGCGGGCGACCTTCATCGGCGGCGGGAAGATGTCCCACTTCACCTTCGCGTTGCTGCGCAGGTACGGGATGCCGCTGGTCAGCGCCAGCAGCATCGCGACCTTGCCGGTGCCCAGCTGGGACAGCGCCCAGTTCGGCGTCTGCCGGCCGGCGGTGACGGTGGCGAAGTCCGGGTGCACCTTGTGCACGAGGGCGAGGTCGGCGATCCACTGGATGGCCTCGGCGGCCGGCGGCTCGGCCAGGGTGAAGCGGGTGGCGTCCTTGGAGTAGATGCCGTCACTGCCGTTGTTGACCGGCCAGACGGTCTCCAGCGAGGTGTCCGGGAAGATCAGTGCACCCTACCGCTCGCCGTTCGGCTTGGTCAGCTTCTTCGCGGCGTCGAGGAAGTCGTCCCAGGTCCAGCCGCTCGTCGGCCCAGTCCTTCGGCGGCAGCTCGACGCCGGCTTCTTCGAACGCGTCGGTGTTGCAGTAGATGACGCCGGGGTTCGTCATGATCGGCCAGGCCGCGTGCGCGCCGTCGGACTGCTTCGGGAAGTTGAAGGCGACCGGGAAGTAGTCGTCGGGCTTGATGCCGTCCTTCTCCAGGTAGGGCCGCAGGTCGAGCAGGGATCCTTCGGCGTAGTACCCGTCGACGTAGTCGTCGTTGATCCGGATCGCCGTCGGCGCCGCGCCGGACGACAGCACCGTTCGCAGCTTGGTGTCGTAGTCGTCACCCGGTACGGACTGGATGTCGAGCGTCTTGCCGGCGCTCTTGGCCCAGTTCTCCGCGACCGTGTAGAGCGGCGTACCGCTGTTGGTGTCCCAGGTCAGGAAGGACAGCGTTGCCGCCGCCTCCTCCCCCGGCGCCCGTTGCCGCCGCAGGCGGACAGCGGCACACCGGCCGCGATCGCCCCGGTCGTCAGGCCGAAGGCTCTTAGCATCGATCGCCGGGAAATCTGTGGTGCGGTCATGGTCGTTCCTGTTCTGTCAGGGGTGGACTCTCAGTTGGTGCGCAGCTTGGTCGATCGGCGCGCGTCCTCGTCCAGCTCGACACCCAGCCCGGGCAGCTCCCAGGGCGTGATCTCCCCGTTCACCGGGACGAGCGGGTTCGCCAGATCGGCACGTCGTCGAGGATCGGGTTGTGCTCGATGTTGTACTCCTGCGGGTAGACGCAGGACGGCGTACTGACCCAGAGGTGGGCGTGCGCCGACGTACCGATCGTCTGCTGGGTGTTGTGGACGGTGATCGGCTTGGTGAAGGTGTCGGCGAGGACGGCGATCTTCTTGAACTCGGTGATCCCGCCGCACTTGATGACGTCGGGCTGCAGGATGTCGACCCGGCCCTGCAGGATCAGCTCGCGGAACTGCCAGCTGGTGTACTCCTGCTCCCCCACCGCGATCGGGATGTCGACCGCGTCGGCCAGCCGCCCGTACGCCGCGTAGTCGTGCGCGGCCAGCGGTTCCTCGAAGTGCCAGACGCCGAGGTCCTCCAGCGCGTGGGCGAGCTTGATCGCGGTGTGCTCGTAGTACGCGTTGTTGACGTCGACCAGGATCGGGAAGTCGTCGCCGACCAGTTCCCGGACCGCCGTCACGGTCGCGATGGTCTGGTCGAACCCGTCGTCGTGCATCCACGGCGTCGACGAGTGGATCTTGTAGCCGTGGAAGCCCTTCTCCTGGAAGGACTGCGCGCGCTCGGCCTCCTCCTCGCGGCGTCATCCCGCGCGCCATCGAGCTGGCGTAGACCTTCATGCTCTGGCGGTACTTCCCGCCGAGCAGCTTGTAGGTGGGCAGCCCGGCGGCCTTGCCGAGCAGGTCCCACAGCGCGATGTCGATGCCGGCGATGGCGTTCAGCTGGGCACCGCCGGGCCCGAGCTTGTACGGCTTCGTGTACAGCCGGCGCCACAGCCGCTCGATGTCGGTGGCTTCCTCGCCGAGAGCAGGGGCGTCAGCGCCTGTTCCACCACGCTGTGGGTGACGTGGGCGTTCATCGGACTGACCTCGCCGACGCCGACCAGGCCTTCGTCGGTGTGCACCTTCACGATGTGCAGCTTGTCGAGCAGGATGATCGATTCGATCCGGGTGATCCGCATGCTCTATCCTTTCAGGCCGGACATCGTGATGCCCTGGACGAAGTACTTCTGCGCGATCAGGAACAGCAGCAGCGGCGGCAGGATCGTCAGCGTCGCGGCCGCCATCATCAGGTTGGTCTGGGTGAAGTACTCACCCTTGAACAGCGCGAGCGCGATCGGCATGGTCTGCAACCGCGTCGAGTTGAGGAAGATCAGCGGCCCGAACAGGTCGTTCCACGACGCCATGAAGGTGAGCGCGCCGACCGCGGCCAGCGCCGGTTTCACCTGCGGCAGCATGATCCGCCAGAAGGTGCCGAAGGTGGACGCGCCGTCGAGCTTGGCCGCCTCCTCCAGCTCCATCGGGACGCCGCGGAACGCCTGCCGGAGCAGGAACGTGCCGAAGACCGGCGTCAGCACGTTCGGGATCCACAGCGGGTAGTGGGTGTCGATCCAGCCCATCTCGCGGAACAGCATGTACTGCGGGACCAGGTAGACCATGCTCGGGATCATTGCCGTCGACAACAACAGGGCGAAGGCCAGGTTCTTGAAGGCGAAGTTCAGCCGGGCGAAGCCGTAGCCGGCCAGCGAGGCGAACAGCAGCAGGAACCCGACGTTCAGCGCGGCGAGTTTGACGCTGTTGACGAAGAACGGGAACAGCCCGTCGCCGGCTTGGGAGTAGTTGGCCCACTGGAAGGTGGACGGGATGAAGGTCGGTGGCGTCTGCAGTACTTCGTTCTCGGGTTTGAGCGAGGCACTGACCATCCAGAGCAGCGGCATCGCGAAGACGACGGCGAAGAACAGGAGGGTGGCGAAGACCACGATCCGCCGGGGCAAGTGTCTTGGCGGCCTGGTGACGATGTCAGTTGTCATAGTGCACCCACCGCTTCTCCATCTTCCACTGGATTGCGGTGACCACGCCGACGATGACGAACAGCACCCAGCCCATCGCCGAGGCGTAGCCCAGCCGGCCGTGCCCGAAGGCGGCCTCGTAGATGTGGAAGATGAACACCGAGGTGGCGTTGTTCGGCCCGCCGGACGTCATCACGTAGATGATCCCGAACACCTGGAACGAGGTGATGAACTGCGTGATGGTGAGGAAGAACAGACTCGGCGTCAGCAGCGGGAAGACCACCGCCCAGAACCGCCGCCAGGCCGTCGCCCCGTCCACCGTGGCCGCCTCGAGTCAGGGCCGGGTCGATGTTCTGCAGGCCGGCGAGCAGGATCACCATCGGATAGCCGACGCCCTGCCAGATCGCGACCATGATCACCGCGATCAGCGCCGTACGTGTGTCCGACAGCCAGGCCGGCCCGTCGATCCCGATCGTCTTCAGCGTCGAGTTGAACAACCCGTTGTCGGGGTCGTACAGCCAGAACCAGACGAACCCGATCGCGACCACGTTCGTCACCACGGGCGAGTAGTACAGGGTGCGGAAGATCCCGATGCCCTTGACCTTCTGGTTGCACAGCACCGCCAGGCCGAGCCCGATCAGGATGGTCAGGACGACCACGACGACGGTGAAGATCACCGTGTTCCGCAGTGACGAGTAGAAGGTGTCGTCGGCGGTGAACAGCTCGCGGTAGTTGCCCAGGCCAAGGAACTCCGGTTTGTTCAGCCCGGACCAGTTGGTCAGCGACACCACCAGGGACGCAGCGACCGGTGCGAGCTGGAAGAACAGCACCCCGAAGATCACCGGACCGACGAACAGCCAGCCGGCCAGGTTCTGCCGCTTCGGTTTGACCCGCGCCCGTCTGCGGGCCGGCGTGCCACCGTCGACGTCCGGCGGTTTCAGCGTCGGGAGTACGGCGTTGGCCATCGATCACACCTCGATCCCGATGTACTTCTCCTCGAGGAACTCGAGGATGCCTTCGGAACTGCCTTCGCGACCCAGCCCGGACTGTTTCGTGCCCCCGAACGGAGCCGCCGGATCGCTCAGCACGCCCCGGTTGACCGCGACCATGCCGGCGTCGATCCGCTGCGCGACCGCGAGGGCCTGGCCGGGATCGCCGTACACGTAGGCGATCAGGCCGTAGATCGTGTCGTTCGCCATCGCGACCGCGTCGTCGACGTCGCTGAAGGACACGATCGCGGTGACCGGGCCGAAGATCTCGGTCTGGTTGATCTCGCTCCCGTGCCGCACGCCGGTCAGCACCGTCGGCGGGTAGAAGGCACCGACCTGCGGCGTCTCTCCGCCCAGGGCCACCGTCGCGCCTTCGGTCACCGCACGCTCGACCAGCCGGGACACCTTGTCGCGTTCGTCCGGCGACACCAGAGCGCCGACGTCGTTCGACCGATCGGCGCCCGGACCCATCGTGAGTTCCTTCATCGCCACGGTGATCCGGGTACTGAACTCCTCGACGAGAGAGTCGTGCACATAGAACCGGTTGGCCGCCGTACACGCGCACCCGCCGTTGCGCATCTTCGCGACCATCGCACCCTCGACCGCGGCGTCCAGGTCGGCACCGGGCAGCACCACGAACGGCGCGTTCCCGCCGAGCTCCATCGACGAGCTGACCACCTGGTCGGCGGCCTCCCGCAGCAGCAGGCGGCCGACCTCGGTGGAGCCGGTGAAGGACAGCTTGCGTACGGCGGGATGGTGCAGCATCGCGCTCACCGCCGGCCCCGTGGGCACCGGCGTCACCAGGTTCACCACCCCCGCGGGGACACCGGCCCGGCGGAGGACCTCGACGATGTAGGCGGCCGTGAGCGGAGTCTGGCTGGCCGGTTTCAGTACGACCGAACAACCGGCTGCCAGCGCGGGGGCGATCTTGCGGGTCGCCATCGCCGCCGGGAAGTTCCACGGCGTGATCAGGACCGACACCCCGATCGGATCGCGCCGGACCACGATCGTCTTGTCGCCCGCCGGCGAGAGCCTGAAGTCGCCGCCGATCCGGACCGCCTCCTCGGCGAACCAGCGGAAGAACTCCGCGGCGTAGGCGGCCTCGCCGAGTGCGTCGGCGTACGCCTTGCCGTTCTCGGCGACGATGACGGCGGCCAACTGCTCGCGCTCCGCGGTCAGGATGCCGAAGCACTCGCGGAGGATCTCGGAGCGCTGCCTCGGCGGGGTCGCGGCCCAGCCGGCCAGTGCGTCTGCCGCGGCGTCGACGGCGGCCAGACAGTCCGCCTCGGTGGCCGCCGCGAACCTGGCCAGCTCGGACCCGTCGGCCGGATCGTGCACTGCGAAACGCCGGCCGTCGGCGGCCGGTCGCCATTGGCCGTCGATGAACAGATCGTGCGGAGAGATCATCTGATGGGCTCCCAACGCCTGGTCAGAACGGGTTGCTTCGATCGCCGGCGTACGCGGCACGAGTGATCTCGTACAGCGCGTCGGCGTCCAGCGGACGGGGGTTGTTGTCGACCAGCCGGGCCGACTTCAGCCCCATCGCCGCGACGTAGGACAGTTGGTCCTCGGTGAGGCCGAGTTCCTTGAGCGTGGGCGGGATGCCGATCCGGTCCAGTAGCCGCTCGACGGCCTCGATCCCCGCCAGCGCCCGTGCCTCGTCATCACCTGGTCCCGCGACACCGAGGATCGCCGCGATCTCGGCGAACTCACCGACCCGCGCGGGTGCGTTGTACCGCATCACGTACGGGAGAAGAACGCCGACTCCGACACCGTGCGCAGTGTGGGTGAGGGCGCCGATCGGGTACTGCAGGGCATGCGCCGCCGCGGTTCCGGCCACTCCCAGGGCATAGCCGCCGGCGTTGGCAGCGAGCATCACGTCAGCGCGTGCCTGCCGATCGTCCGGATGCTCGAAGGCCTCCGGCAGCGCCCGCGCCAGGAGCCCGAGTCCCCAGCGTGCGTACGAGTCGCTGATCACGTTCTTGCCGATGAAGACCCGGCCCTCACCGACTGCCGCGGGCGGCCGCTGGATCGCGGTGAACGACTCCACCAGATGCGACACCGCGTCGGCGCCCGCGCTGGCGGTCAGTCCGGGCGGACAGCTGTAGGTCAGTTCCGGATCGCAGATCGCCACCGAAGGAATCAGATAGGCCGAGGAGATGCCGGCCTTCAGCTCGCGCCGGCTGTCACTCAGCACACACACCGGCGTCACCTCGGACCCGGTCCCGCCGGTGGTGGGTACGGCGATGATCGGCAGGACCGGTCCGGGTACGGCGTTCTCCCCGTAGTACTGATCGATCGGGCCGCCATGGCTGAGCAGCAGCGCCAGCGCCTTGCCCAGGTCGAGACAGCTACCGCCGCCGATCCCGATCACCACCTCGATCCCGGCGTCCTTCATCGCGCGGTAGCAGGCGTCGATGTCGGCGACCGGTAGCTCGGCGGCGGTGTCGGACCACACGCTCACCTCGGCCCCGTGGTCCTCGAGATCGCTGATCAGGTCGGCGAACTCCGCCGAGGCCGCCAGCCGCCGGTCCGTGCAGACGAGCGCCTTCCGCCCGTACTCCGCGGCGTGCCGGCCGAGCATCGAG
Organism: uncultured Actinomycetota bacterium; assembly: GCA_963748245.1. Classification (GTDB taxonomy): domain Bacteria; phylum Actinomycetota; class Actinomycetes; order Propionibacteriales; family Kribbellaceae; genus Kribbella. Next base: position 603,605 of record CAVVIA010000003.1, read on the forward strand.
CGCTGGCCCGCGCCGAAGACGACCGTGCGCGGTGCTCGCTGGACGCCGAACGAGGTGGTGGTGATCGTCATCGTGGCTGGTCCTTGTCCGGTCGGGGGCGGGTCATTCGGCCAGCGCTGCTTCCGGCCGCGCGCCGAGGCAGGCGGTCAGCTCGCGCCACAGGCCGTCGGGTACGTCGATGCCGTGGGCAACCGATTCCAGGTACCGAGCCCGGGCGCCGTCACCGGGAACCGCGACCGGCGTGGCCGGATCGGCCGGCCGACTGCCGCGGACCTGGTCGAGGTACTCGGAGGCCGGGTGGCGGCCGCCGCTCATCAGGATGAAGACGTCGCCCTTGTTGCTCAGGCGGTCGTCGTCCAGCGTGCCGCTGACGGCAGCGCCGTACGCGGCACCGGTCAGGAAGGTGACCATCGCGCCCAGTCCGAGGCCGAGTCCGTACCCCTTCGGCCCGCCGAACGGCGCGATCGATCCGGACTTGGCCGCCACCGGATCGACCGTTGGATTGCCGGTGGCATCCAGCGCCCAGCCCGGCTCGAGCGGGACGCCGCGGAGCGCGTGGTCGTGGACCTTGCCCATCGAGATCTGCGACGTCGCCATGTCCAGCACCAGCGGGTGGGGCCGCGCGGGGACGCCGAGCGCCAGCGGGTTCGTCCCGAGCATCGCCTCGGTCCCGCCCCACGGGTGGACCAGGGCCTCGCTCGTCGTCATCCCCAGGCAGACCAGTCCGCGCTCCGCCATCCGGCCGGCGTAGTAGCCGAGCATGCCGAGGTGGTTGTTGTTCGTGATCGAGCAGACCGCGACGCCGTGGCGCTCGGCTGCCGGTACCACCGCCTCCAGGGCGCGGACCGCGACGACCGGTCCCAGGCCCTGCTCGCCGTCGACGGACAGGTAGCACGGGCTGAGCCATTCGTGCTTGCCCGTGTTGGTCGGGCTCGCGGTGCCGTTCGCGATCCTGCGCAGTAGCCGTGGCAGCCGGAGCAGGCCGTGGGACGGCATGCCTTTCGCCTCAGCGATCAGGAGGAGTTCGGCTTGCTGGGCGGCCGCCGGGGCGGGAACACCCCCGGCGATCAGGAGTCGTTCCGCCAGTGACTGTGCCGTTGCGAGGTCTGTGTGCACGTCGGCCATCCCAGGGGTGGAGGCGATGAATTCGTATACAGCGGGCGGTTCTTGGGAGGCTAGATCAGATCGGATATGATTTGCAATGGTTCGTGTATACGAATTCACAGATCTGCTCCCCGACCCGAGGGAATCCTCATGAGCGAACGCGGTGCCGAGCGTCCCGAGCGCGCCCGGATGAGCGACGTCGTCTACGAGCAACTGCAGACTCTCCTGCTGGACGGCGCGATTCAGCCCGGTGAGCGGATCCGGGTCGATGTCGTCAGCCGCCAGCTCGGCGTCTCGCAGACGCCGGTGCGGGAGTCGTTGAACCGGCTCGAAGCGGAGGATCTGGTCACCAAGACACATCTGATCGGATATTCCGCCAGCCCCAAACTGACCCCGGAGCGGTTCGAGGATCTCTTCGAGGCGCGATTCCTGATCGAGCCGTACTGCTCAGGCCTCGCGGCGGGCCGGCACCAGCGGGTCGAGATCGAGCGGATCGCCGACATCGCTGCCGAGATGCGGGCCCGCTACCAGGCCGGCACGATGTCGTACGGCGCCTTCGCGCGCAAGGATGCCGAGTTCCACCAGGCCATCATCAGCGCCACCGGGAACAGCTATTTCGCGGAGATCTTCGCCAAGCTGCACTGCCATCTCCAGCTGTTCCGGTTGCTGCGCGACTCCCGGGTGGCCGAGAAGGCGCTCGACGAGCACGACCTGCTCGTCACCGCGATCCGGCGGCGTGACGCCGAGGCCGCGGACGCTGCCATGAACGCCCACCTGACCGCCTCCCGCGGCCGCCTCAGGTCGGCGTTCGAGGCGCCACCCGCACTGGCCGTGGAGACCAGCGCGGGCTCCTGATCAGCGTTCCGGGCCCGAGACCGAGAGGGGGTCGAAGCCGTACGGCAGTTCGAGCCGGTGCGCGGACATCAGTTCGGCGTTGCCGAGCAGGTCCCGCGTCTTGCCGTCGGCGACGATCCGGCCGTCGTCCATCAGCAGGCTGCGCTCGCACAGCTGCAACGCGTACGGAAGATCGTGGGTGATCATCAGCAGGGTCACGTCGAGACCGGCCAGGATGTCGGCGAGCTCCCGCCGCGCGGCCGGGTCCAGGTTGCTCGACGGCTCGTCCAGCACCAGCACCTCGGGCCGCATCGCCAGGACCGTCGCCACCGCCACCCGCCGCCGCTGACCGAACGACAGGTGGTGCGGCGCCAGATCCTTGTGATCCTGCATGCCGACCTGCACCAGCGCTTCGTGCACCCGTTCGTCCAGTTCGGACCCGCGCAGACCGAGGTTCGCCGGCCCGAACGCCACGTCGTCCCGCACGGTCGGCATGAACAACTGGTCGTCCGGGTCCTGGAACACCAGCCCGACCTTCCGCCGTACCTCGGGCAGGTGCTCGCGGTGCAGGCCCGTCCCGCCGATCTGGATCCGGCCGCTCCCGGTCCCGCCGGCCACCGAGCCGAGGATCCCGTTCAGGTGGAGGACGAGCGTGGTCTTGCCGGCGCCGTTCGGGCCGAGCAGTGCGACCCGCTCACCGCGCTGGACGGTGAAGTCCACACCGAACAACGCCTGCCGGCCATCCGGGTAGGCGAAGACAAGACGCTCGACGTGAATCGCGGGACCGCTCACAAGCCGACCACCCTAACGGCGACCGCGATGACGACTGCGGTCAGGGAGATCGCCAGCCCCTGGAGCCATTGCGCGGACGTGGCACCTGAGGCACTCAGCATCGGCATCCGGCCGGTGTACCCGCGCGACCGCATCGCCAGATGCACCCGCTCACCCCGCTCGAAACTGCGGACGAACAGCGCGCCCACTCCCCCGGCGACCGCCTTCAGATGACCGGCCCGGCCGCCGGTGTACCCGCGCGACTCACGGGCGATCCGCATCCGGTGCAGATCGTCGGACACCACGCTCAGGTACCGGACCATGAACGACAGGATCGCCACCAGCGTCGACGGCAGCCGGAGCCGTTCGAGGCCGGCCAGCAGGTCCCGCGGCGCGGTCGTCGCCGACAGCAGGATCGCCGCGATCACGCCGAGCGTCCCTTTCGCCAGCACGTTCCACGCCCCGAGTACACCGGACTCCGACAACTCCAGTCCGAGTACGTCGACCTGCGGCCCGGTCGCGACGAACGGCAGCAGCAGCGCGAACACGATGAACGGCGTCTCCACCGTCAGCCGTCGCGACACCACCAGCGCCGGCAGTTTCGCCACCACCACGGCACCCACGAGCATCACGCCGTACAGGCCGAACGCCCAGAAGGCCGCGGCGGGCGTGGACACGACCGCGAGGACGAAGACGAACAGCGCGACGATCTTCACCTGCGCCGGGATGCGGTGGACCCGGCTGTCCACCGCTACGAGAAGACCGTCACCACTCATGACGCCCGGTTCGCGCGGACCGAGGCGAGCTTGGCGATCGCCAGGCCCACGACGATGGTGACCAGGACGCCGATGATGCCGGCCAGCGCGCCGGAGACCTGGGCGTTGCCGATCCCGCTGACGCCGTAGTCGGCGAGCGGACTGCCCGCGACCGCGGAGTCCTTGGCCGCGCCCTCGAAGCCGAGTTTGGCGCCGACGAACTCGAGACCGTCCGGATGCGCGCTCGCGAACAGGCTGAGGCCGCCGGCCACCAGGAACGTGATCGCGACCCCGACGCCGAGCGTCCGGCCGGCCGGCTTGGCCGCGATCGGCCTGTCCGGCGACACGGTCGAGGTGTTGCCGTCGGCATCGACCAGGACCAGGTCCCGCTGCAGGTGGCGAGCGGCGTACACCAGGTCGGGCCGGGTCGCGACGACCGCGCTCAGGACGGCGCCCGTGATGACCGCCTCACCGATGCCGACCAGGATGTGCCAGCCGACCATCGCGGTCGTGAGCTGCCCGAGCGGGATGTCCACCGCGCCGCCGATCGCGTACAACCCGGTGAACGCGAGTGCGGCGACCGGCACCGACACCAGCGCGCCGACTGTCGCCGCGGGGACGACACTGCCCATCCGCCGCGGCAGCACCTGCAGCAGCCCGCGGATCAGGACGTAGCCGACCAGCACAGTGATGATGCCCATCAGCGTGATGTTCGTGCCGAGCGCGGTCAGACCGCCGTCGGCGAACAGCAGCCCCTGCACGAGCAGCACCGTCGACATCACCAGTACGGCGGTCCACGGCCCGACCAGGGCCGCGGCCAGTGCACCGCCGAGCAGGTGCCCGCTCGTCCCCGCACCGACCGGGAAGTTCACCATCTGCACCGCGAACACGAACGCCGCGGTCAGCCCGGCCAGCGCCGGACCCGTCTCGCGGATCTCCCGGTTCGCCCGCTGCAGGCTGACGCCGACCGCTCCCGCCGCGATCAGACCGGTCGCGACGGAGGTCGGCGCATCGAAGAAACCGTCAGGAACATGCACCTGCACAGTTTGAGCTTGTTGCGACAGGATCGCAACAAGCGATCTCACAACTGCTTCAGCGCATCCCCGATCGCACGGTGGAATGTCGGGTATGCGTAAATGAGCTGTTGCAGAGTGTGAACGGGAACGGCCGCGTGAACGGCCACCGCGAGCGCACCGAGCACCTCTCCGCCGGTCGGGCCGGCGCTGGTCGCACCGACCAGCACGCCCCGCTCGTTGTCGACCACCAGCTTGATGAAGCCCTCGTTCCCTGCCTTGTGGATCCATCCCCGGGTCGACGACGGGATCTGGCTCGACCCGATCTTCACGTCGAGACCGGCGTCCCGCGCCTGCTTCTCGGTCATCCCGACCGCGCCGATCTCCGGGTCGGTGAACGTCACCCGCGGCATCGCGTGGTAGCTCGCCAGCGGCGCGCCCTCGCTGCCGAGGATGTCGAACACCGCGATGTTGGCCTGGTACATCGCGTTGTGGGTGAACGCGCCGACACCGGTCACGTCACCGACGGCCCAGACCCCGTCCGCGGCCCGGACGTGCTCGTCCACCTCGACCCGCCGTACGCCGGGATCGATGCCGACCTGGTCGAGGCCGAGCCCCTTCACGTCCACCCGGCGGCCCGTTGCCACCAGCAACTTCTCGCCGGTGACCGTGCTGCCGTCCTCCAGCGTCACGGAGAAGGTGCCGCCGTCGTACCCGACCTTCTCGGCGTGGACGCCGGTGTGGAACGTGACGCCGTCGCGTTCGAGTGCCTCGCGAGCCAGTTGACCGGACTCGGGCTCCTCCATCGACAGCACCTCGCCGGCGCCCTCGATCACGGTGACGTCGACCCCGAACCGGGCGAACACCTGGGTCAGCTCCAGCCCGATCGCGCCGCCGCCGAGCACCAGGAGCGAGGCCGGCAGCGTGTCCGCCTCGATCGCCTCGCGGTTCGTCCAGTACGGCGTACCGGCCAGACCGTCGATCGGCGGCACCAGTGGGACGGTGCCGGTCGCGATCACGATGCCGCGGGACGCCTCGAACTCCCGGTCGGCGGCCTCGACCGTCCGCGGACCGGTGATGGTGCCGCGCTCGCGCAGGAACGTGACGCCCTTCTTCACCAGCCGGTCCACCGCGACCTGGTCGTTCCAGCTGTCGGTCGCCTCCTCGCGGATCCGCTTGGCCACCGGCGCCCAGTCCGGCTGCACGGACGCCGTACCGGCCATGCCGTCGACCCGGCGGGTCTCGGCGATCAGGTTGGCGGCCCGGATCATCATCTTGCTCGGCACACAGCCCCAGTACGGGCACTCACCGCCGACCAGCCGCGGTTCCAGCCCGACCACGTTCAGCCCGGCTTCCGCCAGCCGTCCCGCCGTCTCCTCGCCGCCCACCCCGAGTCCGATCACGACCACGTCAACCTGTTCAGCCATGCCGTCCAATCTCGCAGAACCTCCCGACCCGGCCAAGCCCACACCCCGTACGTCACCGCGCGGTAAGCACCCGTTCACCGGGTCTGGATAGCGTTTGCGCAGGAGGGAACAATTGGATTTCACGGGTCTGGGCGATATCAACCTCGAGACGATCATCGCCGCCATTGCTCTGATCGCTTCGGTGGTCGCCTGGCTGATCGACCGATACATCCTGCGCCGCAAGCGCCTCGTCTACCGGGTCCAGGTGGACGCCCCGATCGGGGTCTATCCGAGCGCCGACAAGACGCAGCGGATGGTCGACGTCGAAGTACGCCACCAGGACGCGGTGGTCGAGAACCCGAGCATCGTGCTGCTCCGGCTGGACAACGCCGGCGGGATGGACATCGATCCCCAGGACATGCACGAAAAGGTGTCTTTCGCGTTCCCGGACCGCAAGATCGTCGGGCTGAAGGTCACCGAGGCGCAGCCGAACTCGCTCGGCGAGATGCTGCAGCGCCGGCTCGTCCCGGCGAACTACGTCGACACCAGCAAGCTGGTGCTGCCCCGGATCGCGATCAACCGCGGCGACCACTTCAAGTTCCTGCTCGTGCTGTCCGGGACCGGCAAGGGCGTGACCCATGCCGGCTATCTGGCCGGCGGCTCGACCGGTGGCGGGGTCTATCACGAACCGCGGCCGCGCGGGCCCGGTCGCCGGTCGCTGATGTTCGGTGCGTTGTCGTTGCTGCTGGTCGGCGCTCTGGTCGCGTTGTTCGTGGTCGACGTCCTGCAGCCGCCGGACAACTGTGCCTCCGGGCAGGTGCGGATCATCGGGTCGACCGCGGTCGAGTCGACCATGCGCGAGGTGCGGACCGCCTACGCGGCCGACTGCACCGACGCCGACATCACGATCGCGGCGAACGGGAGCCGCAGCGGTATCCGCACCCTGAAGGAGACCGGCGCCCAGGACGCGGGTGCGGCCGAGAAGCTGATCGCGATGTCCGACGGTACGGCGGAAGACGCACCGGACCTGTGGGGTGAACCGGTCGCGGTGGTGGTGTTCGCGGTCGCGGTGAACCGGTCGTCCGACGTGACCGGGCTGACCACCGCGCAACTGCGCGACATCTACGGCGGCCGGATCACGAACTGGAAGCAGCTCGGCGGCCGGGACCTGCCGATCCGGATGGTCAGCCGGGTCGGACCCGACTCGGGCTCCCGGCGGGTGTTCCGGGACAAGGTGCTGGCCGGCGACCAGGAGCTCGGCATCTCCTCCGACGACTGCCGCCGCGACGACCCGGTCGCGAAACATCACCGCTGCGAGGTCGGTACGACGGAAGAGCTGCTGACCCGGGTCAACGAGATCGACGGGGCGATCGGGTACGCCGAACTCGGCAGCGCGCGGAAGTACCCGGAGATCACGGTCGCCTCGATCGACAGCGTCGTACCGGATGCGGCGAAGGTGGCGGACAGGTCGTACAAGTTCTGGGAAGTCGAGCACGCGTACACCTACAAGTCACCCGAGGCGGACTCGCTGACGGCGGCATTCCTCGACTATCTGCGGTCGGCGCAGGCACGGCCGGTGCTGGCCCGGGGCGGGCTGGTTCCCTGCAACGATCTGCCGGGCGGCTTCTGCGGTTAGGGTACGTCTCTCAATTCCCTGCAGTAGCGAGCAGGTGCTCGGCGGAGTGCAGCGCAAGGCGGAGGACGAGGCTCGGAGTGGGGTTCTCCGTGCCTCGTCCTCCAACGCGGCGATGTGCCCGCCGAGTGCCGCGCAGCACGCAGGGAATTGAGAGACGTGCCCTAGGGTGCAGACATGTACGTGATCGCGCACCTCAGTGACCCGCATCTCGACGGCTCGGAGGAGGCACGCTCGCGGTTGCGGCGGATCACGTCGTACCTGGGCGAGTTCAGCCGGCCGGTCGACGTCATCCTGGTCACCGGCGATCTCGCCGACCACGGCCTGGAGGCGGAGTACGCCGAGCTCGCAGCCGAGCTGAAGACGGACGTGCCGGTGCTGATGCTGCCGGGCAACCATGACGTCAGCGCACCGCTGAGGGCCGGCCTGACCGCGTACGTCGACTCGCCGGGCGAGGGCCATCCGGTCCACCAGGTGCGCGAGGTCGGCGAAGCGCGCTTCGTCCTGGTCGACAGCACCGTGCCGGGCGAGGACCACGGCCTGCTGACCGAGGCGTCACTGGGCTGGCTGGACGACGTACTGCGTCAGCCGTTCGACGGGCCGGTGTTCGTGGCGTTCCACCACCCGCCGCTGGACCTGCATCACCCCGTGATGGACCAGTGGATGCTGCGATCCCGGGAAGGCTTCGAGGAGGTCCTGACCGGCAAGCCGATCACCGCGCTGCTCACCGGGCACGTCCACAACGCCATCGTCACCAGCTTCGCCGGCCACCCCGTCCTCGGCGCCCCTGGCATCCGTTCGACCGTCCCGCTCCCCTTCGAGCCCCCGTCCCCGGGCGGTGGCCTCGTCGACACCACCGCGTTCCCCGGCTTCGCGCTCCACGTCCACACCCCCGGCGAGCCCTTGCAAACCTTCTACCGGTTCCCGGGCTGATGACGCGCCAGTTCGTGGTCCGGCCGATCGGCCGGGTGGAGTCGGTGCTGAGGAGCCGCGACGAGGCGCCGCGCCAACCCGACGAGGGTGCTCCCAGCGCCTGGCTGGACTTCGACGAGTCGGTCCGCGACGGTCTGCGCGACCTCGCCGTCGGCGACGAGGTCATCGTCATCACCTGGTTCGACCGGGCCGACCGCGACGTGCTCGCGGTCCATCCGCGCGGCGACCGGACCCGGCCCGAGACCGGCGTCTTCAGCACCCGCTCCCCCGACCGGCCCAACCCGCTCGGACTGCATCGCGTCACCATCATCGCGACCGGCGACCTACGCCTCCAGGTCGAGCACCTCGAAGCCCTCGACGAGACTCCGATCGTCGACATCAAACCGGTCCTCGGCGACGTCACCGAACGCTAGTTGACCTCAACTTAAGTTGAGGTTCCAAACTTGCGCGGTGACCTCAACCAAAGACGAGATTTCCCGTGCCGGCCGTCGGGAGTGGGTCGGGCTGGCCGTGCTCGCGCTGCCCGCGTTGCTGGCGTCACTCGAGCTGACGGTGACGCATCTGGCGTTGCCGTCGATCGCCGCCGACCTGCGGCCGAGTGGGTCCGAGCTGCTGTGGATCGTGGACATCTACGCGTTCCTGCTGGCCGGTTCGCTGGTCACGATGGGCGCGCTCGGCGACCGGATCGGTCGACGGCGGTTGCTGCTCGGCGGTGCTGCCGTCTACGGCGTCGCTTCGGTGCTGGCGGCGTACTCGGTCAATCCCGCCATGCTGATCGGGACGCGGGCGCTGATGGGGATCGCCGGGTCGACCCTGATGCCGTCGGTGGTCTCGCTGGTCGCGTCGATGTTCAAGGACACCCGGCAACGCGGGGTCGCGATCGGCATCGTGGTCGCGAGTGTCTCCGGCGGTACGGCGATCGGGCCGCTGGTCGGAGGCTGGTTGCTCGACAACTTCTGGTGGGGCTCGGTGTTCCTGGTCGGCGTGCCGGTGATGGCGGCGTTGCTGGTGGCCGGGCCGCGACTGCTGCCCGAGTACCGGGCTCCGGGGAACAAACGACTCGATCCGGTCAGCGCGGTGCTGTCGATGGCCGCGATCCTGCCGGTGGTCTACGGGCTGAAGCAGATCGCCGCGGACGGGTTCGCCTGGAGGTGGCTCGGGGCCGTTGCGGTCGGCCTGGTGCTCGGTGTTGTCTTCATCCGGCGGCAGCGGCGGCTGGCCGACCCGATGGTCGACCTCGAGCTCTTCGCGAGCCGGGCGTTCAGTGCCTCGGCGATCGCGTTGGCGCTGGCCATCTTCGTGCTCTGGGGCGTCAACTACGCGATCGCCCAGTTCCTCCAACTTGCGCACGGTCTGGATCCGCTCGAGGCCGGGCTGTGGACCGCGCCGTCGGCCGCCGGCACGATCGCGGGCTCATTGCTCGCACCGCGTCTCGCACACCGCTTCGCTCCCGGGCGGGTGATCGCCGGCGGTCTCGTGCTGGCCGTGATCGGCTTCATCGTGCTCACTCAGGTCGGCCCGCTCTGGCTCCTGGTCGCCGGCTCGATCATCATCTCCGCCGGCCTCGCCCCGACGATGGCCCTGGCCACCAACCTGATGATCGGCGCCGCACCCGCGGAGCGTGCCGGTGGTGCGGCCGCGATCTCCTCGACCGCACCCCAGCTCGGCGGCGCCCTGGGCATCGCCCTGCTCGGCAGCCTGATCACCGCCGTCTACCGCAATGAACTCGGCCGCAACGCCGACCTGACCCGCGAGGCCCTCTCATCCCCGGCCGCCAGGGACGCTTTCACCACCGGCTTCCACGTCTCCGTCGCGGTCAGCGCCGTACTCCTGCTGTTCACCGCCGCCCTGGCCGCGAAGTTCCTTCAGGAAAGGCGACCGCGGGCGTAGAGCAACTGCGGGACCTCGCGCCAGACCGGTGTGTCGGCGGGGACTTCCCTCAGCTGATCGATGACGAGGCCGGCGGTGGACAGGGTGTTCACGTAGGTGCTGATCATGCGGTGGTAGGCGCCGACCGGGAGGGCGTTGCGATGGAGGCCCGGGCCGTCCCAATAGCCCTCGACGAAGTACTTGCCGACCGTACGCCGGACGCTCTGGTCGACGTGGTCGACGAGCTCGCCGGTGGCGGGGGTCTTGAAGCAGGGATGGGTGATGGAGATGACGAACCAGCCGCCGGGCTTCAGGATGCGGGCCATCGATCGGACGGCATCGTCCAGGTTCGGGATGTCCATCAGCGCCATGTAGCAGACGACTCCGTCGAAGGAGTCGTCCGCGAGTCCTTCGAGCGTGTGCGCGTCACCGTGCCGGTACGAGATACCCCGCGGCCCGGTCTCCTCATGCCGCCGGGCCATCTCGAGCAACTTCTCGGACAGGTCCACGCCGGTGACGACCGCCCCCTGCGCGGCCAGGTAGCGGGCCTCGCGACCCTGGCCGCACGCGACGACACAGATCTCCTGACCGGTCACCTCGCCGATCAGCTCGGCGAAGGTCGGATCGTCGAGGGCGGAGCCGCCTCCGACCCACTCGTCGTAGTCAGCGGCCACCTCGTCGTACTTAGCTCTCATGCTGGAGCCACGAACGAGCAGCCGCGCAGGTTCCGCGCGTCTGCTGCTAGGAGACGGCCGGCTTGCCGAACTCCCAGTGCCAGGGCTCTTCGCGGGAGCCGCCCTGGTCGGCCCAGGACGGGTGGACCCAGCCGAACTGGGACGCGTGGCTCTTCATCCACTGGTACTGCGCCGAGCTGAAGCGATCCACCCCGCCGCAGAGGTCGACGGCCACGCCCCAACCGTGGTTGGACGTGCCGGGCAGCGCGGCGAGGGAGGGCTTGCGGGCGTAGAGGCTGACCTGCGCCGAGTAGGAGCGGTACGAGTCGGTGATGCACAGCGTCTTGCCGAACTGGGCCCGATAGGCACGCGCCAACTGCAGGTAGGCGGCAGCCGCGTCGCAGCGCAGCATGTGGCCGGACGCGAGCGCACAGAGCTTGCTCGCCGGGATCATGCCGTTGCTGTAGCCACCCCAGCCCACGGTCGCGCTACCGGTCGCGAGGAACGGCATCGGGTTGACGGCGTCCCCGCCGAGGCGGACCTCGAAGTGCAGGTGCGGGCCGGTCGAGTTCCCCTCGGAACCGACCGCGCCGATGCGCTGCCCGGCCGTGACCTGAGCGCCGTCAGCCACGTCGACCGAGCTCAGGTGCCCGTACAGCGTCTCCAGCCCGTTGCCGTGGTCGATGCGCACCAGGTTCCCCGCCCAGGCCGGGTGCTCGACCCGGACCACACCGGACGTCACCGCGCGGACCGCTGTCCCGACGGCGGCCGGGAAGTCCTGGCCGGTGTGAACCCCGGTCGCCCAGATCGACCCGGCCTGGCCGAACGACGCACCGATCTCGTACGTGCCCTCGGCCAGCGGCCAGGTCCAGGATCCGGTCCCGACGTTGTACGACGTTGCCGTGTTGCCGCACCGGAACGCGTAGGCCTCCGACGTCGCGACCGGCGCGACCTGAGACTTGACCGGCGTGCCGAGCGTCGGGCGAAGAGCGGCGTACAGGTTGTCCGGGACCCGGGTGACGACGACCGAGCCCTTGGACTCGTCGGCGGCGATCATCTCGCCGCTGTCGAGCGCGACGCCGATGTGGAACAGGCCGAGCGACTTGCTGCCCATCACGAGCAGGTCGCCGGGCTGGATCTGGGAGGGCTTCACCGCCTGGTAGTTCGGGTAGACCTTGCCGACCAGGTTCGGGAGCGTGGTGTACGGCTGCCACGCGACCCGGGCCGCGCCGAGACAGCCGTAGCTGTCCGGGCCGGTCGCACCGACGCCGTACGGCTTGCCGAGGAGGCTGAACGCCCGGTTGACCGCCCGGATCGTCTCCGCGGACAAGACTCGGATGGCCCGACCGCCCTGCGCCACGGACGCCGCACCGGCGACGGGCGCACCCGCGTCGATCAGCGGCAGCAGGCCGGCGGGAAGCTTCGCCGGGTTCTTCAGCACGGCGGCGGCCGGCGGCGTGATCTTGGCGGTCGCGAGCTCGGTCAGGTACGTCTGCCAGCGGGCCAAGGCCTGCTGATTGCGGGCGACCTGCAGCTGCTTGGAGAGTGCGGACGCGCCGTCGAGATCGGCGGCCTGGCTCTCCATCATGAGCGCGGCGTCGGCGGCCTTCTGCTGGACCTCTGCGCTGAGCTGCTTGGCCTTGCCCGCGGCCTCGTTCGCCGCGGCCCGCTTGCTCGTCGCCTCCGCCTTCGCCTTGGTGGCCGCGTTCTCGGCGGTCATCGCGGTCTGGTACTGCGAGACCTGCGTGCTGCCGAGCTGCTTGATGGCGGTCTGCCGGTCGGCGATCTCCTGCAGGTTCTCCGCGATCGGGGCGAGCGACCAGAGCATCGACTCGGCGCCCATCACCGTCGGGATGCCGGTCTGGTACGCCTGCACGGTGAGCAACCCGAGCCGCTTGCGCTCCTCGTCCGCCTTGCCCTTCGACGCGGCCGCCGCGGTCTCCGACGTCTTCGCCGCCGCCTCAGCGGTCTGCGCGGCCTTCAGGGCGTTCGTGTAGGCGATCGTCGCCTTCGCGAAATCGGCCTGTACGGCGGCTGCCTCGGCCTGGAGCTGTTCGAGTGTCTTGTTCACGTCCGTGACGGACGCGGGCGGCGGTGGGGTGGGATCGTCGGCGTAGGCGGGCAGCGCGAACACCGCCAGCAGTGTGCCGAGTGCCGCTAATCGCAGCCCCCGACGGCTCCCCACGCCCATCAGGCCCCCATCCTCGATCGCCTCACGCGAGCGCAGGGAGGTGACGGCCCCCGCGCGTGCCCAGCGTAGGCGTCGAACGGTCCCGACGAAACCCCAGTTCACGGACCGTGACCATCGGGCCGGGGAGATCGCCTGATCGTGACCGCGGGACCGGCCGTTCGGTGACCCCGGTCACGCTCGCGGCCGAGCGTCGTACCACTGGTCCGGATCGCTGGTGCGACCCACTAAAGTTCACTGCATGGCCTCGCACTTTGACGTTGTTGTCCTCGGCGCAGGTCCGGGTGGGTACGTCGCGGCGATCCGCGCCGCCCAGCTCGGGCTGAAGACCGCCATCATCGAGAAGAAGTACTGGGGCGGTGTCTGCCTGAACGTGGGCTGTATCCCGTCCAAGGCGCTGCTGCGCAACGCCGAGCTGGCGCACATCTTCCGCGCGGACGCGAAGACGTTCGGGATCAGCGGCGAGGTCAGCTTCGACTTCCCGACCGCCGTGCAGCGCAGCCGCAAGGTCGCCGACGGCCGGGTCAAGGGCGTCCACTTCCTGATGAAGAAGAACGGCATCACCGAGTTCGACGGCTGGGGCTCGTTCACCGACGCCAACACCCTCGACGTCTCGCTGAACGACGGTGCCTCGGAGACGGTCACGTTCGACAACTGCATCATCGCCACCGGCGCGACCACCAAGCTGCTGCCGGGCACGCAGCTGAGCGAGCGCGTGGTGACGTACGAGGAGCAGATCCTCACCGAGGAGCTGCCCGGCTCGATCATCATCGCCGGCGCCGGCGCGATCGGCGTCGAGTTCGCCTACGTGCTGGCCAACTACGGCGTGAAGGTCACCATCGTCGAGTTCCTGGACCGGATGGTGCCGCTCGAGGACGCCGAGGTGTCCAAGGAGCTGGCCAAGGCCTACAAGAAGCTCGGCGTCGACGTCCTCACCTCCACCCGGGTCGACGCGATCGACGACTCCGGCGACAAGGTGAAGGTCACCGTCACCGGCAAGGACGGCAACCAGCAGACGCTGGAGGCCGACAAGGTGCTGCAGGCGATCGGTTTCCAGCCCCGCGTCGACGGCTACGGCCTGGACAAGATCGGCGTCAAGCTGACCGAGCGCGGCGCGATCGAGGCCGACGGCTTCCTGCGCACCAACGTGCCGAACATCTTCGCCATCGGCGACGTGAACGCGAAGCTGATGCTCGCGCACGCGGCCGAGGCGCAGGGCGTGATCGCGGCCGAGACCATCGCCGGCGTCGAGACGATGGAGCTCGACCACGTGATGATCCCGCGGGCGACCTTCTGCCAGCCGCAGGTGGCCAGCTTCGGGTACACCGAGGAGCAGGCCAAGGAGAAGGGGTACGACGTCAAGGTCGCGAAGTTCCCGTTCACCGCGAACGGCAAGGCCCACGGCCTCGGCGACCCGACCGGTTTCGTCAAGGTGATCAGCGACGCCAAGTACGGCGAACTGCTCGGCGCCCACCTGATCGGCCCCGAGGTCACCGAGCTGCTGCCCGAGCTGACCCTGGCGCAGAAGTGGGACCTGACCACCAAGGAACTGGCCCGCAACGTACACGCCCACCCGACCCTGAGCGAGGCGTTGCAGGAGGCTTTCCACGGCCTCGAAGGGCACATGATCAACTTCTGAACCGCATGTTCGAGTGACGGCAGGCGGCGGGTTCCCGGAATCCGTTGCCTGCCGTCATTTCGTTACGGCGCGGGGCGTGGGATTGCCTGATGCAGCACGTACGCTTGGGGCGTGGCCGAGAAGAGGGGACCCGACCGCACTGATCACAACATCACACTGGACGCGCAGGACGACCGGTGGGAGTGGCGGCGGCGGATACGGGCGGATCCGAAGAAGCATCTGATCTATCGGATCGGTGTGGGTGTGGTGGGCGGCATTCTGCTGATTGCCGCGCCGTTGACCGGGTGGTTGCCCGGCCCCGGCGGCATTCCCTTGTTCATCGCGGGTCTCGCCGTCCTGGCCAGCGAGTTCGAGTGGGCCCAGCGCCTGCTCTACAAGGTGAAGGACTGGGTCAAGGAGCTGACCGCCTGGACCGCCAAGCAGCCGGCCTGGCTGAAGACGCTCGGCACGGTCGCGCTGTTCTTCTGTGTGCTCGTCGCGATCTGGCTCTACCTGGCCGTGCTCGGCGTCCCAGGGTGGTTCCCCGACTCCTGGGAGTCATTCCTGCACACCCTGCCGCTGCTCGCTGAGTAGTTGGGGAGAGCAACCAGGTTGCTCACCTTCTCCCCCAGCCTGAGCATCTGACGCAGCAGGAACGGTTGCGAGAGCAGCCGGTTCCGTGCAGCGATGCCGAAACGGGTGCCCGGGGCAAGGAACTTCCCGGTCCGGTTGCCGCCGCTCTGCGTCTTCGCCACGGGCTTGCGTAACTGCGCCTCGTAACGCTGGAACGCCGCCCGGTAGTCGCCGCCCGACGTGGCCAGCTCCCCGGCCAGGAGGTACGCCGCGACCACCGCCGTACTCGTTCCCATGCCGCCGACGGTCGCGCCGTACCCGGCGTCGCCGAGGAGCGCGACCCGCCCGGCCGACCAGCGATCCACGTCCACCCGGCTGATCGAGTCGAAGTACAGCTCCGTTGCCGCTGGCAACCCTGCGAGCAACTGCGGAGCGTGCCAGCCCAGATCCGCGAAGGCAGCCGCGATGATCGCCTTCTGCTGCGTCGCGATCGCGCCGGTCGTAGGTCGAGCTCCGGGGACGTGAACGACGAACATCGCTCCTGCCATCGCCGGGTCGCGCCGGTCCGCGTCCGACACTCGCCAGCCGCCCGGGCACGTTGTACATCAGCGCATCGCCGGTAGATCCCGAGCGTGTTCGGCACCTCCCAGCCGGCGATGTAGTAGCCGAGGTGACGGACGTAGTCCTGCTCCGGCCCGAACGCCAGCCGCCGCACGATCGAGTGCAACCCGTCCGCCCCGATCACGAGGTCGTACGTCTCCTCGATCCCGCTCTCGAAGGTGCACGTCGACGCCGCCGCGTGCTCGGTCAGACGTCGCGATCGAGTCGCCGAACAGGTACTCCGCGCCGGTCGCCGGCAGTGCTCGTACAAGCACCCGGGACAGGTCCGACGCGCAGGACCTCCAGGTCTCCCCCGGCGAACTCGGCCGGCAACCGCATCAACTGCCGCCGGCCGCGTCGACGAACCGCATCGCACTGCCACCGGTCTGCCGCGCCTTCAGATCCTCGAGCACACCCATCCGGCGAGCAGGACCTCCCGATTCACCGGACCGCGGAAGTCCACCGCGTAGCCGCCCTCCCGGAGCGCGGGCGCGATCTCGACGACTGTCACGTCGTAGCCGTACCGCCCAAGCCAGTAGCGCCACCGCCGGACCGGCGACGCTCGCGCCCGAGACCAGAACCTTCATCGTCGCCTCCAGAGTTAATTGTGTCCGTCGGACACAGTAATGTGTATGGTAGACACAGTTCAAGCGTCAGGCGGAAGGGACGACGGATGACCGAACTGCTCTGGGGCCGGCAGCACCAGCCGAGCCGCGGCCCGAAGCCGGCGATGACGCTGGCCGGTATCGCCGAGGCCGCGATCCGGATCGCCGACGCCGAAGGTCTGGACGCCGTCTCGATGCAGCGGGTCGCCGACGACCTGCCGGTCACCAAGATGGCGCTCTACCGCTACGTGCCCGGGCAAGGCGGAACTGGTGGCGGTGATGAGCGATCGGGCCATCGGGCCTGCCGCCCGAGCGCAACGGCCTGCCGTGGCGCGAGGCGCTGAAGACCTGGGCGCTCGATCTGTACGCCGCCTTCGCCGAACATCCGTGGCTGCTGCAGTCCACGGTCGGCCGCCGCCTGCTCGGCCCGAACGAGCTGACCTGGATGGACCGCGGCATCCAGGCGCTGGCCGGCTCACGTCTCACCGGCGGCGAGCAGCTCGACTCGATCCTGGTCCTCACCAGCCATGTCCGGAATCTCGCCCAGCAGACCATCACGCACCGGTCTGACCGAGGACGACATCGATCGCCACTGGCCGGGATCCTCACCACCGAGGCGGCCCGGTTCCCGAGCCTCGCCGCGGCGATGCGAGACCGCGGCGGGCGAGTGAGAACCAGGGCCTCGAGTTCGGCCTCGACCGCATCCTCGACGGCCTCGAACTCCTGATCAGCGCGCGGACGGACTGAGCTTCCGGGCGTTGAAACGTTGTCGATAGGACGACGCGCTCAGCCCGTAATGGGACTTGAACCGGCGGGCGAAGTAGTTCTGATCCGGCCAGCCGACCGACTCGCCGATCCGGCTGATCGGCAGGTCGGTGTGCAGCAACTGGTCGGCCGCTAGCTCGACGCGATGCCGGGACAGGTACGCCATCGGCGGCAGCCCGGTCGTCGACTTGAACAGCCGGACCAGATATCCCGGCGCCAGATGCAGCTCGTGTGCCAGATCGGTCAGCGTCCACTGGCGCGCCGGGTCCGCCTCCATCATCCGCATCGCATCCAGTACGGCGGGATGGGTCAGCTCACCGCGGTCACCATGCTCGGCGACCGTCCGCGCCACGCAGCTCAGGATACAGCGACAGCCAGCCGACGACGTCGCCGCGATGCCGGCTCAAGGACTGGTTGCGCAACCGCCTCAGCTCGTCGAGGTGCTCGAGGCCCTCTTTCATCGTGCCCGGCTCCAGATGGGCGGTGAGCATGCCGCGCCGCTGTGCCGAGAACGGACCAGTCCACAACAGATAACCCAGCAGCGGATCCTCGCGCGTCCAGGCCAGTTCACGCTGCACCAGGTCGGCCGAGAAGCAGCAGTTGTAGACCTGCAAGACCGCGGCATTCGTCGTACTGATGCCAGACACCCGGCCGGAGCAGGATCAGGTCACCGGGCTCGAGCTGCTGGCGGCCGGCCAGGCTGTGATGGACGCCCTCGCCGCCGGTGATGAGAGCGATCTCGAAGAAGCTGTGGGTGTGCAGCGGATGGCTGTTCTCGTGCACGTGCGGCCCCGCGTGCACCAGCGTCCCTTCGACGAAGTGCAGCAGCGTCCCGGAATGCGTCACCGGCTCGTCGGCCATGTCTACACGATACTGGTCCAAGGTGCATTTTGTGCTACCACGAGTGCACTTCGGGCTAGTCCCTGACGATTGGCGGCTGCAGGATCGGGGGACAGGCGAAACGTCCTCGCCATCAATCCGTAACAGACCGAGCCCGTTTGTCACAGCACCTAATGAATCGTTTCACTCGTCGGTTGGAGACTCATGTCGAACCTCGCCGCACCCACCTCTCTCCGCTTCGAACACCGCACCGATGCCGGGCCCGTCCTGGGCATCGGCACCGCGACGCCCCGGCTGTCGTGGCAGATCCCGACCGCTGACGCCGGGTACACGCAGGCGGCGTACGAGGTCGAGATCAGCGACGGGGGTGGGGCGGGACAGGGTCCAACACCGCCACGGCTCAGGTGTACACGGTCCAGTCCCCCGATCAGGTCCTGGTCCCGTGGCCGGGCGACCCGCTGACGTCGCGCGAGTCGGCGTCAGGTCCGCGTGCGCGTCCGCGGTAATGACGACTGGAGCGAGTGGAGTGAGCCGGCGATCGTCGAGGCCGGTCTGCTCGGCGCCGACGACTGGACCGCTCGCTTCGTCAGCCCGCGGGACAACGCCGACGGCTCCCCCGCTCCCCTGCTCGCCGGCGTCGCCGAGCTGCCCGCGGACATCGTGAAGGCCCGCCTCTACTCCACCGCCCACGGCATCTACCTGCCGGAACTCAACGGCGAGCGGGTCGGCGACGACGAGCTCGCGCCGGGCTGGACGGCGTACCAGCAGCGGCTTCGCTACCAGACGTACGACGTCACCGGCCTGGTCCGGTCCGGCGAGAACCGGCTCGAGTTCCTGGTCGGCAACGGCTGGTTCCGCGGCCGGCTCGGCTTCCACGGCAAGAACGCCCTGTACGGCGACCGGCTCGCCGTGCTCGCCCAGCTCGAGGTCACCACCGCCGACGGCCAGGTCCACACCTTCGCCAGCGACGACACCTGGACCGTCACGCGAGAGCGCGATCGTCGCCGACGACCTGTACGACGGCCAGCGCACCGACCTCCGTCGGACACCCGGCGAGGCCACCCCGGTCGACGTCCTCGACGCCGACCTCGGCCTGCTGGTCGCACCCGACGGCCCGCCGGTCCGCATCACCGACGTCCTGCCCGCCGTCGAGATCACCACCTCGCCGTCCGGCAAGACCCTGGTCGACTTCGGTCAGAACCTCGTCGGCCGGATCCGGCTGACGGTCCGCGGCGGCGCCGAGGGCGACGAGGTCGTCCTGCGTCACGCCGAGGTGCTGGAGAACGGCGAGCTCGGCGTCCGGCCGCTGCGCACCGCCAAGGCGACCGACTCCTACGTCCTGGCCGGACCGGACGAGGTCACCCTCGACTCCGCCGCTCACCTTCCACGGCTTCCGGTACGCCGAGGTGACCGGTGTCAGCGACCTTCAGCTCGAGGATCTCGAAGCCGTCGTGGTCGGCTCCGACCTGCGCCGGACCGGCTGGTTCGAGTCGTCGCACGAGCTGCTCAACCGCTTCCACGAGAACGTCGTGTGGGGCATGCGCGGCAACTTCGTCGACGTGCCGACCGACTGCCCGCAGCGCGACGAGCGGCTCGGCTGGACCGGCGACATCCAGGTCTTCTCCCCCACCGCGAGCTTCCTGTTCGACAGCGCCGGGTTCCTCGACCAGCTGGCTGGCCGACCTCGCCGCCGAGCAGCAGAAGGACGGCTCGGTGCCGTTCGTCGTACCGGACGTGCTCAAGCACGCCGCGGCCGGCGACGGCAGCCTGGGGTGACGCGGCAACGATCGTGCCGTGGGTGATCTACGAGCGCACCGGCGACGCGGCGCTGCTCGCTCGGCAGCTGCCGAGCATGCGCGCCTGGGTGGACCGGATGGCCGAGCTGGCCGGCGGCGACCTGCTGTGGTCCGGCGGGTTCCAGTTCGGCGACTGGCTCGACCCGACCGCGCCGCCGGACAACCCTTTCCGCGCGAAGGCCGACCCGGACGTCATCGCCACCGCGCACCTGGCCCGCTCGGCCGAGGTCGTCGCCCAGGCCGCCGAGCTCGTCGGCGACGCCGACCTGGCGCGCGAGTACGCCGACCTGGCCGCCCGGGTCCGGCAGGCGTTCGCGAGCGAGTACACCACCGAGGGCGGTCGCGTGCTGAGCGACGCCGCGACGAACTACGCCCTCGCCCTGCAGTGGGCCTTGCTGCCGACCGAGGCTCAGCGCAAGCGCGCCGGCGAGCGCCTGGCCGACCTGGTCCGGACGGCGGGCTTCCGGATCAGCACCGGATTCGTCGGTACGCCGCTGATGGCCGACGCGCTGGCCGATTCCGGACATCCAGACCTCGCGTACCGGCTGCTGCTAGCAGACAGGCTGCCCCTCTTGGCTGTACGCAGTGACGATGGGCGCGACGACTGTCTGGGAACGCTGGGACAGCATGCTGCCCGACGGCAGCATCAACCCCGGCCAGATGACGTCGTTCAACCACTACGCCCTCGGCGCGGTCGCCGACTGGATGCACCGCCGGGTCGCCGGCCTGGCCGCCGGGCGACCCGGGCTACCGCACGATCGTCGTACGCCCGCTGCTCACCTCGCACCTCACCAACGCGTCGGCCAAGCACCTCACCCCGTACGGCGAGGCCGCGGTGTCGTGGACGCGGTCCGACGGACAGGTCCGGCTCAGCGTCACCGTGCCGGTCGGTTCGCGGGCGCTGGTCGACGTACCGGGTGAAGGCGCACCGGTCGAGGTCGGTCACGGCACGCACGAGTGGACCGCGGACGACCCGTCCGCCGAGACGCCGGCGCTGCCCGCGGATGCGAGCATCCGGCAACTGATGGACCACGAACCCAGCTGGGACGCGGTCGTCGCCGCGGCCCAGGAACCGGAGATCGTCGCCGACGACGCCGAGCTCGCCGCGCGAGCTCGAGCGCGTACCTGGACCAGCCGGCCGACCAGCTGGTCGAGGCCATCAGCCCGCGGGGCTTCTCGCCCAGCGCCGAAGCCCTGCAGGCCAAGCTCGACGCCGTCTCGCACAACTGACCCCGACCCGACCCCCGCCCCGATGCAGATGCCCTGAAGAAACATCCCTTGGAGGTCATGATGACGTTCCGCCCACGTACGAGAGGACTGGCCGTCGCTCGCGGCCGGCTCGCTCGCTCTGACCGCGTGCAGCGCGGGCAGTCTCGGTTCCAGTGACGATGCCGGGGCGGCGGCCGGTCGCGATCACCTACCTGGTCGGCAACCAGGAACAGGACGTCAAGGAGGCCGAGCAGCTCAGCCAAGGACTTCACCGCCAAGAACCCGAACATCACCGTCAAGGTCGAGACCCGGCCGGGCGGCACCGAGGGCGACAACATCGTCAAGACCCGGCTGTCGACCGGCGACATGACCGACGTGTTCGGCTACAACACCGGGTCGCTGTTCCAGGCGATCGCGCCGGAGAAGAACCTCGTCGCCGATCAGCGACCAGCCCTACGTCGGCGACCTGGACGAGAACTTCAAGAAGACGGTGACGGCCGGCGACAAGGTCTACGGCGTGCCGTCCGGCGGCTTCATGGGCGGCGCGGTCCTCTACAGCATCCCGGTCTACACCAAGCTCGGCCTGCAGGTGCCGACGACCTGGGCCGAGTTCATGGCCAACAACGCCAAGATCAAGGCGGCCGGCGGGATCGCGCCGGTGATCCAGACCTACGGCGAGACCTGGACCTCGCAGCTGTTCGTCCTCGGCGACTTCCACAACGTCGCGGCGGCCGAGCCGGACTTCGCCGACAAGTACACCAAGAACCAGGCGAAGTACGCGACCTCGCCGGCCGCGATCAAGGGCTTCGAGCACACCCAGGAGGTGCACGACGCCGGCTACCAGAACAAGGACTTCGCCTCGGCCAAGCTGCCAGACGGCCTCAAGATGCTTGCCAACGGCAAGGGTGCGCACTACCCGATCCTGTCCGGTGTGGTCAACGACATGGTCGCCACCAACCCGAACGCCGCCAAGGACGTCGGTCTGTTCGCGCTGCCTGGTGACGACGCGGGCAAGAACGGCCTGACCGTGTGGACGCCGGGCGGCGTCTACATCCCGAACACCACGACGGGCGACAAGCTGGACGCGGCGAAGAAGTTCCTCGCCTTCGTCGCCAGCCCGGACGGCTGCAAGTCGCTGGCCACCGCGGGCGTCCCGACCGGCCCGTACGCGGTCAAGGGTTGCGAGCTGCCGGCCGACGTACCGCAGTCGATCAAGGACATGCAGCCGTACTTCGACAAGGACGGCGCGTCCAGCCTGGCGCTGGAGTTCGTGTCGCCGGTGAAGGGCCCGGCGCTGGAGCAGATCACCGTCGAGGTCGGCTCCGGCATCCGCAAGGCCAAGGACGGCGCCGCGCTCTACGACGAGGACGTGAAGAAGCAGGCCCAGCAACTCGGACTGGCGGGCTGGTGAGGCCCGGCATGACCGTCACCACGGACCCGTCCGCGCAGCCGCGACTGACGTCGACCCCGGCCGCACCCGCGGCCGGGAAGCAGGTTCTACACGCCGTACCCGTACTGGTTCTACCTGCCCGCCGCGGTGATCTACAGCGTGCTGTTCCTCGTCCCGACCTTCGCCTCGTTCTACTTCAGCCTGACCCGGTGGACGCTGTTCGAGTCCAAGTTCATCGGGTTGGACAACTTCGTGCATGTTCTTCCAGGAGCCCGCCCTGGTCAAGGGCTTCACCAACACGCTGATCTACGCGGTGGTGACGTCGGGGTCGAAGGTGGTGCTCGGCCTGCTGCTGGCCGTGCTGCTGACCTCGCGGATCGTCGCCCGCGGCTATCTGCGGTCGGTGGTGTTCTTCCCGGTGCTGGTCAGCACCATCGGCGTCGGCATCACCTTCACCGTGCTGATGAACCCCGAACGCGGGCTGATCAACGGCGCCCTGGGCGTGATCGGCATCGACGGGCCGGGCTGGCTGACCGACCCGAAGTGCGCGCTGCTGTCGGTCGCGCTGGTCGACGTGTGGAAGGGCGTCGGGCTGGCGACGCTGATCTACATCGCCGGCATCGTGTCGATCCCGCGGGAGTACTTCGAGGCCGCCCAGGTCGACGGCGCCGGCTCGTGGCGAGCGTTCCGCCGGATCGTGCTGCCGCTGGCCCGGCCGGCCACCGTGACCGTGATCATCCTGTCGCTGATCGGCGGCCTGCGCTCGTTCGACCTGATCTGGGCGATGACCCGCGGCGGTCCGGGCTTCACCTCCGACGTGATCGCGTCGGTCATCTACAAGCAGTACCAGGCCGGCTTCTACGGCCTGTCGACCGCCGGCAACGTGGTGCTGTTCCTGGTGGTCACCGCGATCGTCCTGCCGCTGTCGTGGTTCCTCAACCGCAAGGAGGTGGACCTGTGAGCACCTCCGAACTCGTCAACCACCGGCCGGGCCGCAGCTACCTGCTCAGCGCGGTCGCGATCGTGTCGTCGATCGTGGTGTTCGTCGTGCCGTTCGCCTTCATCGTGCTGACCGCGGTGAAGGACCGGCAGCAGGCCGCGAACGCTCGACTTCTCCTGGCCGGACCAGTTCCGGATCGTGCAGAACTTCATCGACGTGGTCAAGGCCCGCGACTACATGCTGGTCATCGCCTTCATCAACAGCACGATCCTGACCGTGGCCAGCGTGGCCGTCATGGTGGTGCTGGCGGCGATGGCCGGGTTCGTGCTGCAACGGCGCAAGAGCCGGTGGAACCCGTTCATCAACTTCCTGGTGCTGTCCGGGCTGATCATCCCGCCGGCCGTCGTCCCGACGATCTGGGTGCTGCAGAAGCTCGGCCTGTTCCGGACCATGCCCGGGCTGATCCTGATCGAGATCGCGTTCGGGCTGTCGTTCTGCATCCTGCTGTTCCGGGCGTTCGTCTCGACCATTCCGCGAGAACTCGACGAGGCCGCGATCATCGACGGCGCCGGGCCGTTGCGGCTGTTCTTCCGGGTGATCTTCCCGCTGCTGCGATCGGTCATCATCACCGTCATCGTGGTGCAGTCGGTCGCCGTGTTCAACGACTTCGTGAACCCGCTGTACTTCCTGCCCGGCGACCAGAACGCCACCGTCCAGCTGACCCTCTACAACTTCCAGAGCCAGTTCAGCACCCAGTACAACCTGCTGTTCATGAACATCCTGCTGATCACGATCCCGCCGCTGATCATGTTCCTGTTCTTCAACCGCCAGATCGTCGCCGGCATGACGTCGGGCGCGATCAAGGGGTGAAGCCGGCCGGAAGGCTCCTCCTGCGTGGCTGTGTGACGAGGAATAACTTGGCCAGGGCCCCGGAAGGTGTCATCGGCTGCAGACGCTGCGTAGTACTCCTCGACTGCCTCGTGGTCGACCGAGCTGTCCGGCGTGATGCCGAGCGCCTCGTAGTGCTTGCGACGCACGCGCATGTCGGCCAGCAGGATCGCCCGGGCATGAACCGCGACCTCGTCGGCGACCTCCGCCGGGACCACGATCACGCCGTCGTCGTCGCAGCCGACCATGTCGCCGGGATTCACCTGGGTGCCGCCGCAGGAGATCGTGGCCTGGGTCTCGACCACCTTGATCCGGCCCGGAATGATGGTGCGGCCGCTGCCCGGAGCAGATCGGCGTGCGCTGGGCGACGATCTCGGCGGTGTCGCGGCAGTACCCGTCGGTGATGATGCCGGCCGCCGTGCTGGCCGAGTTGGCTGTGCATGGCGAACGGTCCTTCAGTGAACTTCAGAGCAGCGCCGGCAACCGCTCGGACAGCTCCTCGTACTCCTGGAGCGAGTTGTAGGCGTGCGCGGACAGGCGGATGAATCCACGGCCGTCGAAACCGGTCAGGGTGATCTCGGCCTTCAGGTCCCGGGACACCCGCGCCTTCAGCGACTCGCCCGCGGTCAGATCGACGTGCGACGGCAGCTCGACCAGTCGCATCGTCGCCGCCGGCCGCACCACCTCGGCGATCCCGGTCCCGAGCGCCTTCGCGATCACGCGGGCTCCCTCGTCGACCAGGTCGCTCAACTGCGCCCGGCGTACCGGCCACTGGAGTTCTTCGAGGACGCGCAGCGACTCGGGTGCCGCGATCCAGGGCACGTAGTCGTACGTCCCTTGCATGTCGAAGCGCTCAGGCAGACGCTCGTCGTACTCCGACCACGACACGATCAGCGGCAGCGCCGGCGTCCGCCACTGCTCCGCCACCACGAGACCGGCCGTCGCCCGCGGTGAGGCCGGCCACTTGTGGAAGTTCCCGGTCCAGAAGTCGGCCCCGTCGGCCGCCGGCGCGTCGATCAACCCGGGGGCGTGCGCGCCGTCCACGACGACTGCGACGCCGCGGTCGTGGCAGACGTCGACCAGTGCCGCGATCGGGAACACCATCGCCGTCGCCGAGCTGATCTGGTCCACGATCAGGACGGAGGCCCGGTCCAGCGCGGCCGCGATCACCGACACCACTGTCTCGTCGTCGGCCTCCAGCGGTACGTCGACCACGACCACCTCGGCCTGGCGGGCCCGGGCGAACCGCTCGGCGGCGTAGCGCACCGCGCCGTACGTGTGGTTCGTGAGCACGATCCGGCTGCCGGCCGGGATCGGCAGAGTCGCCAGCGCGACGGTGACGCCGGCACTGGCGTTCGGCACCAGCGCGAAGCCCTCCGGGTCGGTCCGGAGGTACGACGCGAGGTCGAGGCGGCTCGTGGTCAGCCGGGCGGCGACCGAGCGGAACCACAGCATCGGATTCGCGTCGGTCTCGGCGCGCAGGGCGGCCATCAGGTCCTGGGTCCGTCGCGGCACAGCGCCGTACGAACCATGGTTCAAGTGCAGGACGTCGGGGTCGAGGGTCCACAGGTCGGGGCGGGGGCTGAGTACCGTCACCATCCAAACGGTACATACTTTCCGTCGTGTACCCCTACCTCGTCCATGACGGGCCGATCGCGATGGCCCACCGTGGCGGCGCACTGCACCCGGAAAACCTCGGCTACGAGAACTCCCTGCGCGCCTTCGAGCACGCGGTGAACCTCGGCTACCGGTACCTCGAGACCGACCTGCACGCGACCAGCGACGGCGTCGTCATCGCCTTCCACGACAGCCGCCTGGACCGGGTCACCGACCGGACCGGCGTGGTCGCGGAGCTGCCCTGGTCCGAGGTCAGCAAGGCCAAGATCAACGGCCACGAGCCCATCCCCCGGCTGGACGAACTGCTCGAGCATTTCCCGCAGACGAAGTTCAACCTCGACATCAAGGCCGAGAACGGGCTGAAGCCGGCCGGCGACGTACTCCGCGCGGCCAACGCGATCGACCGGGTCTGCGTCTCCTCGTTCTCCCAGTCACGGGTCCGGCGGATCCGCCGCGAACTCGGCCCGAGTCTCTGCACCGGGTACGGCGACTGGGAGACGGCGCTGATCAGGTTCGTCCCGATCCCGCTCAAGTCCGGCGGGGCGTGCCTGCAGATCCCGGAACGCTTCGGCCGCCTGCGCGTCCTCACCCCTGGCCTGGTCGAACGGTCCCATGCCCTCGGCAAGCAGGTGCACGTCTGGACCGTCGACGATCCCGCCGATATGAACCGTCTGCTCGACGCCGGCGTCGACGGCCTCATCACCGACCGCACCGACCTCCTCCGCGACGTACTCGTCGACCGGAGCCAGTGGCCTTAGTCGGGCACTGAAAGTGCTTTGAAAGTGACGGCGGATTCGATGGGAGGCAACCGACCGCCGATCGAGGAGTTCAGCTATGCGAAGTAGAGGGTCACGTCTGGCAACTGCGGCAGCATTGGTCGCGGGTATCGCGACCTTCGGCCTCCAATCCGCGCCGGCGCACGCCGACCTACCCGGCCCATTGACCTACGGCAGCCCGGGCGACATTCCGATCGCGGGTGACTGGAACGGCGACGGTGACGATGAGCCCGGCGTCTACCGCCCGAGCAACAGCACCTTCTACCTGTGGGGCAGCATCGACATCCCCTTCGGCAACACCGGCGACAAGCCGATCATCGGCGACTGGGACCAGGACGGCGCCGACGAGGTCGGGGTGTACAGACCGAGTGAACGCAGGTTCTACCGGCGAGGGCAGGTGGGCTACTTTACCTACGGGAACGCCGGCGACATTCCCATCATCGGCAACTGGGATGGATACCCCGGTGACGAGAGCGGTGTCTACCGCCCGGCCACCAGTACCTTCCACCGCCCCGGACGACCGGACATCGCGTACGGGAACGCCGGCGACCTCCCCGTCATCGGCGACTGGAACCGTGATGGAGTCGACGACCTCGGCGTCTACCGGCCCGGACCCAGCAGGTTCTACCGTCGTGGCATCAGCGGCAGCGTCGCCTTCGGCAACACCGGCGACCTGCCCGTGATCGGCGACTGGAACGCCGACCTCAGGGACGACCTCGCCGTCTATCGGCCCGGGAACCGGACCTTCTATCCCTGGTGACGGGAGCTGAAGTGTTATCCACGGGTACGCCGCTTCGTACCCCTGACCTGACACACTTCCGCGCATGGGACTTCTCTCCGCCCCGGCGGCGGTCGACAAGCGTGAGTACTGGGGTTTCAGCCTCTACGACTGGGCCAACTCCGGTTACGTCACCACCGTCGGGACGGTGCTGTTCGCGCCGTTCCTGACCTCGGTCGCCGAGACCGCCGCCTGCGGATACGTCGGTACGACGGACAAGCCCTGCCACACCAATCTCGACGTACTCGGCCTGGGCATCTCCCCCGGTTCGCTCGCGTTCTATGTCGTCACCGTCGCAACTCTGGTGTCGGCGCTGTTCCTGCCCGTGGTCGGTGCGATCGCGGACCGCCTGGAGCGCAAGAAGCTGCTGATGTGCGGCTTCGCCTGGGCGGGCGCATTGGCCGCGTGCTGCATGGTGTTCGTCGGCGGCGGCCGCTGGGAGCTCGGCGCGTTACTGCTCTTCATCGGCAACCTGTGTCTCGGCTCGTCGCTGGTCGTCTACGACTCGATCCTGATCGACATCACCGGTCCGGACGACCGCGACGATGTCTCGTCCCGTGCCTGGGCGTTCGGGTACCTGGGCGGTTTCATCCTGCTCACGATCAACCTGGCCGTCGTCACCGCGCACGACGCGCTCGGCCTCAGCCAAAGTACGGCGGTCCGCCTGAGCCTGCTGTCCGCTGGGCTCTGGTGGGGCCTGTTCACGTTCATCCCGTTCGTGAAACTGCGCAACCGGCCGCCGACGCACGTCGTCCCGGTCCGCAGCGGCAACCTGGTACGGCAGAGCTTCGGTCAACTGGCCGCGACGATCAAGCACATGCGGACCTATCCGATGACGCTGCTGTTCCTGGTCGCGTACCTGTTCTTCAACGACGGCATCCAGACCGTCATCTCGGTCTCGTCGACGTACGGCGAGAAGCAGCTCGGGTTCGAGACCCAGGTGCTGATCGCAACCATCCTGCTGGTGCAGTTCGTGGCGTTCTTCGGGGCGCTGGCGTTCGGGCGGTTCGCGAAGCGGTTCGGCACCAAGCGCACCATCATGGGCGGGCTGGTGTTCTGGATCCTGATCGTGATCGCCGGCTTCATGCTGCCGGCGGAGCAGATCGTGCCGTTCCTCGCGATGGGGGTTGCGATCGGTGTCGTCCTGGGCGGCACGCAGGCGTTGTCCCGGTCGGCCTTCAGCCAGCTGATCCCGGAGGGCCGCGAGGCCGAGTACTTCTCGCTCTACCAGGCCGGCGAGCGCGGCACGTCCTGGCTCGGCACGCTCGTCTTCGGTCTGGTGCACCAGATCACCGGTTCCTACCGCCCTGCGATCGTTGCCCTCGGCCTCTTCTTCGTCGTCGGCCTGCTCCTGCTCTCCCGCGTGGACATGCGCCGAGGCATCACCGAAGCCGGCAACACCCAGCCGACGCTTATCTGACCTGGGCCACGACGCGGGTCTGACTGAGCAGCCTTCCACCGTCGGCGCGAAGCATCGCCTCATCCGGCGCCGAGCCGCGCCCAACCAGGTTGCATGCCTCGAGCCAGCGCAGCCAGTCCTCCCAGCCGTGGGGAACCAGGTCGGCGACCTGCACGGTGACCAGGCCGGTCCGCTCCCAGAGCTGGCGCCACCACGCCGGACCGAAGAAGGTGGCGAAATCGGGCACCCAATGCTCGGCAAGGTACAACGGCAGCGGCGCACCCGGCTCCAGGTGCAGGCCCGGCACGACGATGCCGATCGAACCACCCGGCCTGACGACCGCGGACAAGTCGGCCATATAGCGGGCGTCGGTTCCGAAGTAGTGGTACGAGCCGACGCTCACGACGGCATCGAAGAAGTCGGCGGCGAACGGGAGGTCGCGGGCGTCCACGTAGATCGGATGCACGCGGCCTTCCAGTCCCGCCGCCTCGACACGTTCCCAGTTCTGAGTCGGCTTCACCCAGAGATCGGCCGCGAAGACCTCGACGTCGTACTCACGGGCCAGGAAGATCGAGGACAGCGCCGTACCGCAGCCGAGATCGAGCACCCGCATCCCCGGCTCCAGCGTCATCACCTGCATCAGGGCCTCGACCTGCCACAACGGATGCGGCCCCATCAGATTGTCGACGACCCATTGCTGGTCGTACGCCGACGACCGCGGATAACGGTCCACGGTCAATGCCTGCTGCAACTCCTCCGAAGCCATGCCACCGCACACTGCCAGGCGCTCCGAACAGCGCACAACGGAATTGGTCCCACCGCGGCCCGGCTGGTCGCATATCGGGCTGGAGCAGCGGGCCGGTGGTGTCGGCGGGGTGACCGCGCGCTGTGGATCCTTGTGTGGCGTACCGAAGCACGGGTAGTAGTCGGCTGCGATGAGGTTTGGTCATTGTGCCCAGGCGGGCGATCGACTTGTCGGACGACGCCGATATCTACTACTACCCGTGCTTCGGTACGCCGCCACGTACGTGTGGCACCAGACGCGCGCCCGGCCGGGGTACTGGCTCAGCGACAGGGCGTCAAGCCCGGGGTGCGGGAGGCGCCGGGGAGGCGCCTTGGCGGATGGTGGCGGCCGTGATGGAGCCGTCGGTGCTCTGGCCGCTGACGACGACCTGCTCCCCCGCCTTGAGGTCCGCCGACGACCAGGCTGATCGCGGCCACGGTCGCCAGCAGGGCGGTGAAGGTCGCGGCGGTGTCCTGGCTGGTCTGCAGGATCTGCGCCGATAGGCGAGTGCCGCGGTCAGCGTCGTACCGGGTTCGGCGTTGAGGGTGACGGTGGCCGACTGGCCGGCCTTGATCTTGATCGCGTCCGCCTCGGCGAAGGCGGCGACGACCTGGAGCGACTTCAGATCGGCGAGGTCGACGAACCCTGAGCTCGAGGTTGCCGTCGTACTCGAGGTCGTGCCAGAGGCTGAACCTTGACCTGAGGTCGAACCTGAACCGCTGCCTGAGCTCGACCCGCCGGTGACCGAGCCGACGGAGCCGTTGATCGCGGTGATGGTGCCGGCGATCGGCGCCTTCAGCGTGGTCGCGTCGACCGCGGCCCGGGCCGCCTCGACGTCCTGGTCGGCCTGTTCCTTGTCCGCCTTGGCCCGGGCCAGGCTTGCCTCGGCGTTGCTGACGGCGACCTCGGGGCTCTGGCTCTGGCCCTGGTTGCTCTGGGGCTGGCTGCTCTGCTGGCCGGCGGTGGGTGTCGGGGACGCGGAAGCCTCTTCAGCGGCTTCGGCGGCGTCCTGGGCGTCGCTCAGCTACTCCTCGGCGGCGTCGACCGAGTTGGCCGCGGCGATCTGGTTCTGCTCGGCGATCCGGAGCTGCCGGTCGGCCGCGGACGGGTCGATCTTCGCGATCGCCGTCCCTTTGGCGACCACCTGGCCGACTTTCACCATGATCTGCGTCACGGTCCCGGACGTCTCGAACTGCGGTGAGGCCGTCTGGGAGCTCTGCAAGGTGCCGCTGGAACTGACACTCGCAGTCACCTCGCCGCGGGCGACGGCCACGGTCGGACGGGTCGCGCTCGCGGCCGGCTGATCCGTGCGGAAGAAGAGGAAATAGGCCGTCACGGCGACCGCCAGGACGACGGCCACCAGGGCCACGTTGAGCACGCTGAGGCCACGGAGCTTGTGGCGGGGTAGCACCCCAGCTGAACCCATGGACGCAGACGCCAAGGACGTTTGCTGAGGAACTGATTCTCGAATCCTGGCAACTCGCTGTGAACTTGGCGCGTCTCATGTCAGGCGACGGTGCCGATCATTGGCGACACACCGTGATATGTGAACGGTCGATGACACGGTGTCACGACGGCGCTGTCAGGTGCGTACATATGGCTCGGGCATGCCAAAATGGGAATGATCCGGGCCGGCCGACCGTTGGCACGGATGACGATCTCGGAGGTTTGACATGTCTAATCGCGTACTGCGTGGTTCGGGGCTGGGTGGGGTCAGCTTCGAGGATGACCGCGGTGTGGAGTTCGCGCCGCGCCAGATGATCACGTACGACTGCCCCCGCGGCCACGTGGTCGAGGTCACCATGGCGCACGACGCCGAGGTGCCCGCGATCTGGGAGTGCCCGCACTGCGGCAGCGAGGCCGCCCGGTCCACCGGTGAGAAGCCGGAGCCGAAGCAGGAGAAGCCGGCCCGTACGCACTGGGACATGCTGCGCGAGCGCCGCAGCATCTCGGAACTCGAGGAGCTCCTCGCGGAGCGCGTCGAGCTGCTCCGGAAGGGCGAAATCGGCCCGGCCCACCTGCACCGCACCAAGCGCACCGCCTGACAGCACCGAACGAGCCCTCACCGCAACGGCGCGGTGGGGGCTCGTTTTGTGCGTCAGCGCCGCCGTACCGACGCCTGGAAGCGGAGCAGGTAGCCGTCGGGGTCGGTGACGAGGAACTGCTCGACGCCGGTCTCGCCGTCGCCGGTCCGGTACCACTTCGTCTCCGGCTCCATGAACAGCGGCCAGCCGGCCGCACGCAGCGACGAACAGATCGGCGCGATGTCCGGAACCCCGATCTGGAAGTTCACACCCCGCCCGAGCGGGCGATCGAGCGGCCCGGTCAGCCAGTTCCGGCCGACGCCGACCTGCTCGAGCATCACGTGGGCGCTTCCCCGGACGACGTACGCGAAGCCTTCTTCCGGCCGGTCGTAGCGCACTTCGAAGCCGCAGAGCCCACACCAGAAGTCGATGCTCGCGGCAACTGACTCCACGAGGAGCTCGGGGACCAGCGCGGGACCTTGGTTCATTTGTACATACTGGGGCAATGCCGAGCTGGATGACGACGTCTGTTTCCGCCGACCTGCTGCGGGGTGCGCTCGACCTGGAGCGGACCGAGGTGGGGGTGTTGCCTCATCGGTTGCCTGGGTGGGCGCGGAAGCAGTACGACGATCCGCAGCTGGAGATGGTGGAGGCACAGCCGTCCGGGGTGCGGTTGGTGTTCAGGACTCGCGCCACCGCGATCGAGCTGGACACGCGGCCCACCAAGCGGGTGTACACGGGCGCACCGCATCCGCCGGACGGTGTGTACGACGTACTCGTCGACGGAGAGCTGGTCGACCAGGCGACCGTACCGGGCGGCAACGTGCTGGCCATCGACCTCACCACCGGAGCGGCCTCGCAGCAGTCCGGCGAGATCGGCACGGTCCGAGTCGCGGGGTTGTCCGCCGAGGACAAGACGGTCGAGATCTGGCTGCCCCACACCGAGACCACCGAACTCGTTGCCCTCCGCACCGATGCCCCGATCGGACCGGCCGCCGACCCGGGCCACCGAGTCTGGCTCCACCACGGGAGCTCGATCAGCCACGGCTCGAACGCGACCAGCCCGACCGGCACCTGGGTAGCCCACGCCGCCGCACTCGCCGGCGTGGAGCCGATCAACCTCGGCTTCGGCGGCAGCGCCCTGCTCCAGCCATTCGTCGCCCGGACCATGCGCGACACGCCCGCCGACCTGATCAGTGTGAAGCTCGGGATCAACGTGGTGAACGCAGACGTGATGCGCCGGCGCGCCTTCGGCCCCGCAGTACACGGCTTCCTCGACACCATCCGCGAAGGCCATCCCACGACCCCGCTGCTCGTCGTCTCCGCCGTCCTGTGCCCGATGCACGAGGACACCCCGGGTCCGACCATGTGGGACCTGGAGGCGCTGAGCAGAGGCGAGCTGCGCTTCCAGGCGACCGGCGATCCCGCCGACATCCCAGCCGGAAAGCTGACCCTCAACGTCATCCGCGAAGACCTGTCCCGCATCGTCGCCCAACGCTCCCTCACCGACCCCAACCTCCACTACCTGGACGGCCGCGAACTCTACGGAGCAGCCGACAACGCCGAGTTCCCACTACCCGACGACCTGCACCCTGACGGTCCCTCACACCATCGAATGGCCGAACGCTTCACCAAGCTGGCTTTCAACGGCCCGTTCGCGGAGTAAGACTGAGAACCACCCACGCGTGCTACGCAGGCAGCCTGCGGTCTGCCGCCCGCGGATTACTCGCTATCGCTCGACCACGTTGCTGGTGTGGGTTACCAGGGCCGACTCGCGCTCTCTGCTTGGTCTTCGGAGCAGTCACCCCATCAGAAGGCGCACCCTGGCGGCCTCGGGCTCAAGCGGGCGGTATGACCGGGGACCGCAGGCCGAGCCACTGCTCGGCGTCCCAGGCCCGGAACCGCTCTACCTCGGTGAACCCCAGCTTCGCCGCGAGGCGCATCGAGCCGACGTTGGCGGACTGAGTGAAGAGCACCACCGGTTCGCCGGGCAGGACGCCGTCGAACCAGTCGAGTGCCGCCGCGCACGCCTCTGCGGCGTACCCGGATCCCCACGCCCGCGGCAGGAACAGGTAGCCGAGATCAGCCTTCCCCGCAGCAGCCGGACGACTGTTCTCCGCTGCTCTCCTGAGCAGGATCTGGCCGATCA
This sequence comes from uncultured Actinomycetota bacterium, assembly GCA_963748245.1. Lineage (GTDB taxonomy): Bacteria > Actinomycetota > Actinomycetes > Propionibacteriales > Kribbellaceae > Kribbella. The sequence continues at coordinate 637,536 of CAVVIA010000003.1, forward strand.
TCGCCCCGTCGAGATCAACGACGAAACTCCCGGGCCACCGCGCGGGTACCCCGGGCATCTCGCGCTCGAGCTCGTCACGCGGACGAGGGCCGCCGAGGTAGGTGTGCACCTCTGGCGACGCCAGCAGCTCGATGAACGCCGCACGGTCCCGGGCCTCGGGCTGACGGAGCACGAGTCGCTCGGTCTTGATCGGCTCAGGCGGCCAGGCAACGGGCCCCAGGTCTGACATGCGCGCAGACTAACAGCCCAAGAGACGCCGGCAATCGGCTTGATCGGAACTGCTTCTTCGGGCCAGGTTGCGTTCCGCTGTTCCGCAACCCCCTACCCCGCGAGGTCGCGGTCGCCGCCGCCGCGGGCTGCTGACGACGGACGCCGGACTAGCGGTCGACGCGGGCGGCAGCCCGCAGATGCCGGCGGGAGCCGGCACGGATGCACCGGCGCCAAGCCGGGGGTGGGGGGAGCGGGCGTAGCAGGCGCTTCGAGGAGCGGAGCGACCAAAGAAGCGCCTGCGTAGCACGCGTGGGACAGAAACCTACTTCTTCTGGTCGGGGTCGATGACCTCGCCCTGGATCACGTCGTCCGCGGACGAAGTCGGCCTCGGCGCCCCGGGGCCGAAGCCCGGTCCGGCGCCGGGGCCGGGACCGCCACCCGGGCCGGCGCCCGGGATGAAGCTGGTGAAGCTCGCACCGCCGAGCTGTGTGGCCAGTCGCCGGCCGAGGAAGCCGGACAGGCCGCGCCGGGCCAGTGGCCGGGTGAACGGGAGGATGAGGAAGAAGCCGAAGATGTCCGTGACGAACCCGGGTGTGAGCAGCAGCGTGCCGCCGATCAGGACCAGGGCGGCGTCGGCCAGTTCGCGACCGGGCATCTTCCCGGTCTGCAGCGAGTTCTGCAGGGCGTTCCATGCCCGCCGGCCCTCGCGCTTGATCAGCCAGGCGCCGAGCGCGCTCTCCACCAGCAGCAGCCCGACCGTCGGCCAGCCGCCGATCACCTGACCGACCTGGATGATCACGTAGATCTCCAGGATCGGAACCACCAGCAGCGCGAGCGCCACGAACCACGGCATGTCTTACCCCTTCCTGACCAGACTTCGGAGCTGACGTGCCCGGTGACCCAGGCCCCACTTGCCGACCCGGGCCATCGCCTCGATCACGATCGCCCGCGACATCTTGGACTGACCGCGCTCCCGCTCCACGAAGGTGATCGGCACCTCCACGACCCGGAACCCGGCCTTGATCGCTCGCCACGCCAGATCGACCTGGAAGCAGTAGCCCGCGGAGGCGACCGCGTCCAGCCCGATCCCCTCCAGTGTTGCTCGCCGGAACGCGCGATACCCGCCGGTGGCGTCCTTCAGCGGTACGCCGAGCGCCAGCCGGGTGTAGATGTTGCCGCCGCGGCTGAGGATCTCGCGCGATTTCGGCCAGTTCTGCACCGCGCCGCCTTTGACGTACCGCGACCCCAGGACGAGGTCCGCGTCCCGCAGGGCGGTCAGCAGCCGGGGCAGTTGCTCGGGCTGGTGCGACCCGTCCGCGTCGTGCTCGACCAGGACGCCGTACTCGCGCTCGATGCCCCAGCGGAAGCCGGCGATGTACGCGGCGCCGAGGCCTTCCTTGCCCTTGCGGTGCAGGACGTGCACGTGGTCGTCGTTCGCGGCCAGCTTGTCGGCCAGGTCGCCGGTTCCGTCGGGTGAGTTGTCGTCGGCGACCAGGACGTCGGCCTCCGGTACGGCGTCGCGCAGCCGGCGCACGATCGGCTCGATGTTCTCGGCCTCGTTGTACGTCGGGATGATCACCAGGATCCGGCCGAGATCCGCGAAGGGGCTACTCACGCTAGAACTACTCCTGCCTCCGGCGACGGCACTGTCACCGGTTCCGAGCCGGCCTGAGGGTCAGGCCGGGACCTTTTCGCGGCTGCGCGTGGGTGCCGGCGGGGTCTCCGGGCCGCCGGTCGCCCGCCTGCGGCGAGCCACCAACGCGAGCACAACTCCCAGGATCCCCAGGCCGGTCAAGATCCACTGCGGCCAGCCGCCGAGTGTGGTGGCCAGCGTATGGGTATCGCGGACCGGAACCGAGGCGACATACACATCCGGGACGAACTGTGACGACTTGTGCTCGACGGTGCCGTCCGGCTGGATCACACCGGAGATGCCGCTGGTGGACGCGATCAGTACGGTCCGGCCGGTCTCGATCGCCCGCATCCGGGTGATCGCGAACTGCTGCTCGGGCTGCCCGGTGTCGCCGTACGTCGCGTTGTTCGTCTGCACCACGAGGACCTGGGCGCCGCCCTTCATCACGTCCCGGACGACGTCGTCGTACGCGACCTCGAAGCAGATCACGTCGCCGTACGTGACGCCGCCGATCGGCAGCACGCCGGGAACCTTGCCGGGGGCGGTCTGGCGGCCGACCATCTCCAGCCGCTTGATGTAGGGCAGCAGCTGCTCGCGGAACGGGATGTACTCACCGAACGGCACCGGGTGCCGCTTCGCGTAGATCTGGCCGGGGCCGGTCCGCGGGTCCCAGACGACGCCGGTGGTCTGCCGCTCGTTCGGACCGGGGCCCTCCAGTACGGCGCCGACCAGGATCGGCACGTTGACGGCCTTGACGGCCTGCTCGATGTCGGCCCGGGTCTCGGTGTCCTTGAACGGGTCGATGTCGGTCGAGTTCTCCGGCCAGATGACGATGTCCGGCTTGTCCTCCGAGCCCTCCTGGACCCGCTTCTGCAGGTCGAGGGTCGCGTTCAGGTGGTTGCGGGTCACGGTCCGGGCGCGGCCGAGGAACTCCAGGCCCTTGCCCGGCACGTTGCCCTGCACCATCGCCGCCTTCACGACCTTGCCGTCACCCTCGGTCGGCAGGTTGATCAGCACACTGCCGCCGACGATCGCTATTCCGGCGACCAGCGCGACGACCCGAAGCTTGAGCGTGCTCTTCGGCCGCAGCACGGCGTACAACAGGACACCGAGCAACGCGACCGCGAAGCTCAGGCCAGGGATGCCGACGAACGCCGCCAGCTTGCCCAGCGGCGAATCGGAGAACGCCCACGCCAGCCGGCCCCACGGGAACCCGCCGAACGGCACCGACGCGGTCGCGAACTCGGTCGCCACCCACAGGCACGCGATCCACAGCGGCCACAGCTTCAGCTTGAGCACCTGCGTCGCGAACGCGCCGAAGACCGCGTAGAACAGGCCTTCGAGGACCGCCAGCGCGATCGCGGCGTCGCCGCCGATGACACTGAGCCACGGCACCAGCACGAGGTAGTAGGTGATGCCGAACCCGGCACCGATCAGGAAACCGCCCTTGGCCGAGGCGCCGTTCAGCGCGGCCAGGAAGAGCGGTACGGCGAGGATGGTCAGCCAGGGGTGGTCGTGCGGTTCGAAGGCGAAGCCGAGCATGGCACCCGCGGCCACCGCCACGACGACCCTCGGCAGGACGCGTCCCAGAGCCTTCAACCGGTCCACGCGGTAACCCCTTGTCCTCACTGTCCCGGCGAACGCCGGTCGCATGACCGTACAACGTCCCGGACACGCCAATGTATCCGGTCAGTAGCCATTGGGCACCGATTGCGGAACGTGAAGGAGTATCAACGGAGTGCGAGGAACCGAGCGGACCTCGGTAAAACTCGAGACGCCGACGAACCGTCCGGCCCCGTTGCAAAAGGAAAGAGGCTCGGCGCTCCTTCGGACCAACCGCCGACCCGCTGGCTGCGAAACCGTACGGCTGTTGTCTACTGGGCGCCGAACCTCTTCCACCTCTGCCCCGCGGGGGGCTAACCACCGGCGATCTCAGCCCCCGTCGACTCAAGCCTGGCACTGGCTTGGTCAGCGTCGCGGGATCATCCGGTGGCCGAACTTCATGTGACCGTTGGTACAACGGGATATGACGACTCCCAAAACGATGCTCGCTGACGGCGACCGTGTCAACCTCTCCACCGGCTCCTTGAGGCCGTTGTAACAGATTCGCCTGCCCTAGCCGGGAAAACGAGGACCATTCACCGGAGTCACGTTACAGAGTCGTCTCGGCACTCCACGTATCCATTACCCTGGGCAACTAATCGTCACTCAACCGGTACGACGACCGTCCCGGTTGCGCGCGTGATCACAAGCGGCTCGGCCAGCACCTCGGCTGCTGACTCCGACTTGTCCGGCCGGCCCCGGCAGACCACGGACGCGCTGAACTCGAGCTCCCGGCTCCGGTTGCCGACCCGGGTGATCGTCGCCGTCACCTCCACGACGTCACCGGCCCGCAGCGGCTGCAGGAACTGCACGTCGGAGTACGACGCGAACAGCCCTTCGTCACCGTCGGCCTGGATGCACACCTCGGTCGCCACGTCGCCGAACAGTCCGAGCACGTAGGCACCGTCGACCAGGTTCCCGGCGTAGTGCGCGTGGCTGTACGGCACGTAGCGCCGATGCGACACGGACAGACCGATAGTTGCCTTTGACACCTATGCGCTCCTCGTACTCGGGGTGCTGTGCTTGCGTTTGGTCACCAGGGCGTCGACCAGATAGCTGGCCACCTCGCCCGGCGTGGTACCGCGGCCGAAGACCCGATCGACGCCGAGGTCGCCGGCCATCTGCTCGGTGAAACGGGGGCCACCGGCAACCAACACCGGCCGCGCGTCCTCGGCGTACGCCTCCCGGAACGCGGCCGACATCTCCTTGGTGTTCAGCACGTGCGCCTCCCGCTGGGTGACCACCTGCGACACCAGGATCGCGTCCGCCTTCTCCGCCTTGGCCCGCCGGACCAGCTCCGGTACGGCGACCTGGGCGCCGAGGTTCACCACCTTCAGCTCGCGGTAGTACTCCAGGCCCTTCTCCCCCGCGAACCCCTTGATGTTCATGATCGCGTCGATCCCGACCGTGTGCGCGTCGGTGCCGATGCACGCACCGACGATGGTCAGCCGGCGGCGCAGTGTCTTGCGGATCGCGAGGTTGACCTCCTTCGGCGACAGCAGCGGGTAGTCGCGCTCGATCACCTCGACCTTGCTGGTGTCGACCAGGTGGTTCACCGGTCCGTAGACCACGAAGAAGGTGAAGTCGGGTCCCATCGCCTTGGCGTGCACGACCAGCGCCGGGTCCATGCCCATCTTGTTCGCCAGTTGGGCGGCGGCGCCCTCGGCCCGCTTGTCATGCGGGATCGGCAAGGTGAACGACAGTTGCACCATGCCGTCACCGGTGGTGTCGCCGTACGGCCGGATGATGCTCACTGGTCCTCCTCCAACAGCTCGATCGCCGGGTTGTAGTACTCCGACGACCTGCGCGCGACGCCCTCCAGACCGCGGCCGGCGTCCTGCGGGCGCTTCATCAGGCCGAAGGTTCCGTCGCCGATCGCGTTCAGCAGACCGTCGTCGACGATCTCCTCCAGCAGCTCGACCGACTCCCCCAGCACCTGCCGGGCGCGCTGCGCGATGAACCCGTCCGGCGCCGGCCGGAAGTCCTCATGAAGGTTGCCGGCGGCACCTAAGACGTAGCGGACGTTCTGCAGGGCCAGGTCGCGGTCGGAGATCCACGGCGTCACCACCGCCTCGGTCATCATGCCGACCAGCAGGATGCCCTGACCGGTCATCGCGCCGACCAGGTTGAAGAAGCCGTCCAGCAGGTAGCCGCGGAACACGTCGCCGGTCATGTGCCGGGTCGGCGGCATCCACTTCAGCGGCGCCTCCGGGAACAACTGCCGGGCCAGCATCGCGTGCGCCAACTCCAGCCGGAACGAGTCGGGCAGGTCCGGGTTGATCTCGAACGCGTGCCCGAGGCCGAGTTGCCAGTCCTCGAGCCCGGCCTCCTTCGCGAAGTACTCGTTCAGCAATTGCGAGACCGTGACTGTGTGCGCGGCCTCGACCGCGTCCGCCGTGGTCAGGTAGTTGTCCTCGCCGGTGTTGATGATGATCCCGGCGCGGGCGTGGATCTGCCGGCTGAACCGCTGGTCGACGAAGGTGCGGATCGGGTTGATGTCGCGGAACAGGATCCCGTACATCGAGTCGTTCAGCATCATGTCGAGCCGCTGCAACCCGGCCAGCGTCGCGATCTCCGGCATGCAGAGGCCGGAGGCGTAGTTGGTCAGCCGGATGTAGCGGCCCAGCTCCTTCGACGACTCGTCCAGCGCCGCCCGCATCAGCCGGAAGTTCTCCTGCGTCGCGTACGTCCCGGCGAACCCTTCCCGGGTTGCGCCCTCCGGCACGTAGTCGAGCAGCGACTGCCCGGTCGACCGGATCACCGCGATGATGTCGGCACCCGCGCGAGCCGCCGCCTGCGCCTGCGGGATGTCCTCGTAGATGTCGCCGGTGGCAACGATCAGGTAGATCCACGGCCGCTGCTCCGGGTCGCCGTGCCGCTTGATCAGCCGGTCCCGCTCACGCCGTCGCGCGTCGATCCGCTTCATCCCGGCCGCCGCGGCCTTCCGCGACGCGGCCCGGGCCCGTACGGCGTCCCGTCCCTCAGGCAGCCGGAAGGTCACCGACCCGGATGCGGCCTTCTGCGCCAGCACAGCAAGATCTTCGGCCTCGCCACGCACCAGCGCATCCCACACCGGCAACGCGAGGCCGTGCTCCAGCCCGATATCCGCACGGACCGTGTCCGCGAGCCGGTTCACCCACGGAATGCCCTCGGTGTCCGCGCCGGTCAGCCCGGCAAGCCGCAGTACCGCTCGCTCGACCGACACCGTGGTGTGCTGCTTGGCCAGATTGACGATCGGCCGCCCGGCCTTCCGCGCCAGGCTCCGCGCCTTCCGCACAGTGACCGGATCAAGGTCAAGCTTCTTCACCGCACGCGTCACTGCGACCATCCCTCGGATTCATACACGATGCGGCCGTCGACAGCGGTCCGCTGACAAGTGGGCACGGGAGAGTTGTCGCTGAGGTCCGGCAGCACCGGCACCCCGGCGCGCGGGTCGGTCGACCAGGCTGCGACCCGCGAATCCGGCGTCTGTACGACGAGTTCGGCGTCGCTCTGCCAGATCGCGTACGTCGCCGCCGCACCGGGAGCGAGCACGCCGGCGTCGTCGATCCCGGCCGCCCGCCAGCCACCTCGGGTGTGGGCCTGGAACGCGGCACGCACGGTGATCCGCTCCCCCGGCTCGTGGTGGAACGCGGCCGCCCGCACGGCCTCCCAGCCGCCGACCTCGGTGACCGGTGCGTCCGAACCGAACGCCAGTACGACGCCCGCACGCGCCAGCGAACCGAACGGGTTCATGCCCTGCCACCGGTCGCCGACCCGCTCGGCGTACATGTTGTCCGGGCCGCCCCAGAGCGCGTCGAACATCGGCTGGACGCTTGCGACAACCCCGCAGCGGGCCAGCGTCGCGATCGTCTCCTCGTTCGGCATCTCGACGTGCTCGAGCCGGTGCCGCGCGGCGACCAGCGCCTGGAGACCGACCTTCTCGGCGGCGAGCTCGAATCCGCGCGCGATGTTGTCGAGCGCCTGGTCGCCGATGCAGTGGAAGCCGGCCTGGACGTTCCGCTCGGTGCAGGCGATGACGTGCTCGGCGATCTCCTCGGCCGTCAGGTACGCGTGGCCGCGGTGGTCCGCGCGATCGGCGTACGTCTCCCGCAAAGCCGCCGTACGCGAGCCCAATGCACCGTCCGCGTTGAGGTCGCCGGCGAGACCGGCCAGCCCGTAGGTCTCGACGTGCTCGAAGACACCCGGCTGGCCCCAGTACAGCGTCGCCGAGAGCCCGAGCTCGTCGGCCACTGACCGGACGAGCGGCAGCTCCCACAGCGGCCCGATGTGCGGCGCCGCCATCTCGTGGAAGGCGCCGATCCCCTTCGCAGCCATCGCCTTCAGCGCGGCCTCGACGTCCTTGCGCCGTTGGTCCGGTCCGATGAGCTCGCTCAGCGCGTCTCGGACCGCGTGGTGCGCGTCCCGCTCTACCCGGCCGCTCGGGTCGTAGCCGTCGCCTTGCGCCGCCGGCACCAGAGCGGACGAGATCACCCCGGAGTGGCCGTCGATGCGGGACAGATAGACCCTGCGACCTCCAGCCGCGCGGTCCAGCTCCTCGGCTGTCGGCGGGCGTCCTTCCGGCCACTTCGTCTCGTCCCAGCCCGCTCCGTCGATCACGGCGTCGGCCGGGAGCGTCTGCGCGAACGACGCGAGCCGATCGAGGGCTTCAGTCAGCGAAGTCGTGCCGGCGAGGTCGAGGCCGGTCAGCAGAGCACCGGTCTGCGCGGTGTGGACGTGGGCGTCGACGAAGGCCGGCGTGACCAGCTTGCCGTCGAGGTCGATCACCTCGTCCGCTCCCTCGGCGTACGACGCGGCACCGGTGTCGTCACCGAGCCAGGTGACCACACCGTCGTCGAACGCGATCGCGGTCGCGTGCGGGTCGGCGGGAGAGTAGACGGAACCGTTCGTCAGAAGTGTGCGCACGGATCAATCCTCCGCCAGCCTGCTCTCGAACAGTCCACGGACACCCGGCTCGGTGCGCAGCAGTTCCATCGCATAGTCCGCATGACCGGGCACATACCCGTTGCCGACCAGCATGGTCACATCCGCGGCCAGCCCTTCCGCACCGAGCGCGGCGGCGGAGAACGAGGTCGCCATCGAGAAGAAGATCACCGTGCCGCCGGCCGCGGTGGCCAGTACGGCGCCATGCTCGCAACCTGGTACGTCGACGCACACGACCGTGATGTCTGCCGGTCCCCCGGCCTGCTGGACCGCGTGGGCCAGAGCCACCGGATCACGGGCATCGGCCAGCGCGACGACGTCGGCGAGGCCGGCAGCTTCGAGGCGATCCGACTCGGCCTGCACAGGCACGATGCCGATCGTCCGGGCCGCGCCGGCGTGCCGGGCGGCGGCCAGTGACAGCGACCCACTTTTACCTGCGCCGCCAATTACTGACACGACAGGCTTTGTGCCTTTGTCGACATACTGGCGGACCACGCGAGCGGTCAGCGCGGGCGCGCCGCAGACGTCCATGACGGCCAGCGACAGCTCCGGCTTCAGGTCGTCCGGCAGCTTCGCCACGATCGAGCGGGCGAACAGGATCGCGTGACCTCGCGCCGGCACCTGCTCGCTGTTGCCGTCCCAGTCGGCGAGGCCGTCGGTGATCCGCAGAGGCGTGAGGGTGAGCGAGACGAGCGTCGCCACGCGATCGCCGGGTACGACGCCGAGCGGCGACTCCGGACCGACCTCGTCGACCACGCCGACGAGCATGCCGCCGGAACCGGTGACCGGGTTCTGCATCTTGCCGCGCGCCTCGACGATGTCGAGGACGGCTTGGCGGACCGCCGTACCGTCGCCGCCGTGCGCCTCGGCGAGCTGGCGGTAGGACGCGGCGTCCAGGTTCAGCCGCTCGACCGCGATCCGGACCTCGTCCGGCCAGATCTCGGCCCGCGCATCAAGCTTCTCCGCCGCCTGCGGCAACACGCCGGACGGGGTGATCACGCGGTGCAGTCCTACCGGGCTAGACGACACAAGGCCTCCTTCGAGTCAGGCAAAATACTACTCAGATCGTGTTCTGACGAGAATTCTTGCGGCGTACTGTTGGATCTGAGGGAAGTTCTATCGCTATCCTCACATGAGACCGCATCACCCCTGAAGACCCCGGAGGACTCGTGACCGACGTGATCACCCCTGATCTCGCCGTACCGGAGCCCAGTGACCATGATCTGGCCGGTCAGCCGTACGCGTACCAGCGAGCCGAGTTGGTGGAGCCCGACTGGACCCGGATCCCCGGCTGGAAGGACGTCACGGCCGAGGAATGGCGGTCCGTGCAGTGGCAGCGCTCGCACTGCGTGAAGAACGTCAAGCAACTGCGCGACGTGATGGGCGACCTGCTCGAAGAGCGGTTGTACGAGGACCTGACCAGGGACCAGGCCGAGCGGGCGACGATGTCGATGCTGCTGCCGCCGCAGATGCTGAACACGATCGTGCCTTCCGGTGCGGCTGACTACACCGAGGCCTTCTACGCGGACCCGGTCCGCCGCTACATGCTGCCGGTCTTCACCGACCGCCGCAGCGACTGGCCGTCGCACCCGCACGCGACTCGGGACTCGCTGCACGAGCACGAGATGTGGGCCACGGAGGGGTTGACCCACCGCTACCCGACGAAGGTGCTGGCCGAGGTTCTGCCGACCTGTCCGCAGTACTGCGGTCACTGCACCCGGATGGACCTGGTCGGCAACTCGACGCCGGTGATCGACAAGCTGAAGTTCGTGGCGAAGCCGCAGACCCGGCTCGACGACATGCTCGACTACCTGCGCCGTACGCCGGGAGTCCGGGACGTGGTCGTGTCGGGTGGCGACGTGGCGAACATGCCGTGGCCGCGACTCGAGACATTCCTCACCAACCTGCTGGAGATCGAGAACATCCGCGACATCCGGCTGGCCACCAAGGCTCTGATGGGGATGCCGCAGCACTGGCTGTCGGACGACGTCCGGGCCGGTGTCGAGCGGGTCGCGACGATCGCGCGGCAGCGCGGCGTGATGATCGCGATGCACACCCACGTGAACGCGGCCCAGTCGGTGACGCCGCTGGTGGCCGAGGCGACGAAGGCGATGTTCGAGGCCGGTCTGCGCGACGTGCGCAACCAGGGCGTGCTGATGCGCGGGGTGAACGACTCGGTCCCGCAGCTGCTCGACCTGTGCTTCGCGCTCCTCGACGGCGCGACCATCACGCCGTACTACTTCTACATGTGCGACATGATCCCGTTCTCCGAGCACTGGCGGGTGTCGGTGCGCGACGCGCAGCACCTGCAGCACGGGATCCTCGGCTACCTGCCCGGATTCGCCACGCCGCGCATCGTCTGCGACGTCCCGTACGTCGGCAAGCGGTGGGTGCACCAGCTGTCCGAGTACGACGAGGTCCGCGGCATCTCGTACTGGAAGAAGAACTACCGCACCGGCATCGAGCAGCAGGACCCGGAAGCGCTGAACCGGACCTACGAGTACTACGACCCGATCGACAGCCTCCCCGCCGAGGGCCAGGAGTGGTGGAAGCAACACGCCGGCACCTCCCTGGCCGAGGCCGAAAAGCACGCAGCAGCCTCCCGCAAGGCCGCCGAAGCCCAGAAGCTGCTACACATCAACTAACCCCGAACCGCCTTCGATGCCGACAACGCAGGGGACGGCATCGAAGGCTGCAACTTCGCGGCCGGCCCGCACGTGCCGCTCGAAGTGGTTTAGCCATCCTCACGTCTCCCGTCGTGGGAGGGTCAGGCAGGTATGCCGATCAGGTCGGGGAGATCGGCGAACGAGGTGACGGTGGGGCCGGTCCAGGTCGGGTCGCTGTCGGAGTGTTCGGTGGTGCGGATGGGGTGCATGCCCAGGGCTGCGGCTGCGGGGAGTTCGTGGTCGTTGCCGTCGCCTATGTAGATGCAGTCGGCGGGTTCGACGCCGAGGGCGTTGCAGGCGGCGAGGTAGATCGCGGGCTCGGGCTTGGCGGCGCCGACCTCGGCGGAGAAGGCGGTGGTCTCGAAGTACGGCGGGAGCGGGCTGGCCGGCCATTGGAGCTGGGTCTCCGAGGTGATGTTGCTGACCAGTCCGATCCGCCACCCGGCTGACCGCAGCTCGGCCAACGCGCCGAGCGTCCCGGCCGGGGCGGCGTTGAGGAGCCGGCGGGACAGGTTCCGGCGCAGGATTGTTGCCTCGTGCACCTGTTCGTCGGTCGGGTCGACGCCGGTGCGCTGAGCGATCACACGCAACGTGCTGGGCAGATCGCCGTACGCTCCGGTGAAGCGCTCGTACGACGTCGCGGCGAACTCCCGCGTGAACGCGGCAGGCTCCACCCCGAGCAACTCGGCCATCGCCTGGTTGACCACGTCACGCTCGGCGTCGCCGCCGGGAACGAGAGTGCTGAACAGATCGACCAACAAAGCTCGCGCACCCGCCCGACCCTATCGGGTACCGAACACAGGAGATGTCCGATCCCGCGCGCCGACCCGACTCGAACGTGAGCGTCACCGGTGAGCTCGGCCACCAACACCTCCTGTCCTTCGGTCCCCTACAACGTGAGCCTGGCCACGGTGGTCTCGCCGATCACTCTTGTGATCCATACGCTGCGCCGCCGGAGGCGGGAGAGCTGTCCCGCCGAAGGCGGTGTCCTTGGGTGGGTCTCAGAGGGCTGGCGGGCGGCGTTCGTACGGCGTGCTGAGGACGATGGTGGTCGTGGTGGAGACGTTGGCGCGGGCGCGGATGACGGCCAGCAGGTTCTCCAGGGCGGCCGGCGAGGCGACCCGGACGACCAGGATGTAGCTGGAGTCGCCGGCGACCGAGTAGCAGGACTCGATCTCGCGGACCTCGCGGAGCCGCTCGGGCGAGTCGTCCGGCTGGGACGGGTCGATCGGCCGGATCGAGATCAGCGCGGTCAGCGGCAGGTCGAGGGCGGTGTGGTCGACCGTTGCCGCGTACCCCTGGATGATGCCGCGCTGCTCGAGCCGCTTGACCCGCTGGTGCACCGCCGACGTGGACAGGCCGGTCGCCTTGCCCAGGTCGGTGAAACTCATCCTGCCATCGGTCGCCAGCAGCTCAACGATCTTGCGGTCAAGGTCCTCCACGTGAAAGACCCTACTCGCCGCTGCAGCGCCCCGCGCATGAAAGCATCACCCATGGCTGAGACAGACCGCAGCGACTGATGCTGCTGGACACCGCGTCCCTGTACTTCCGCGCGTTCTTCGGGGTGCCGGACACGATGAAGGCTGCCGACGGTACGCCGACCAACGCGATGCGCGGGCTGCTCGACTTCATCGCCCGGCTGACCGAGAACCACCGGCCGACCCACCTGGTCGCCTGCTGGGACGACAACTGGCGGCCGTCCTGGCGGGTCGCGCTGATCCCGTCGTACAAGGCGCAGCGGGTCGAGTTCGTCAGCCCGAAGGGTGAGCAGGTCGAGGACGTGCCGGATCGGCTCGAGGCCCAGGTGCCGTACATTCGCGCCTGCCTGGAGGCCCTCGGCATCGCGGTCGTCGGTGCGCCGGACCACGAGGCGGACGACGTGATCGGCACGCTGTCGCACCAGGCGAAGATGCCGGTCGACGTGGTCACCGGCGACCGGGACCTGTTCCAGCTGATCGACGACAGCCGCGGCATCCGCGTCGTCTACACCGCCGCGCGCGGCGTCGGCCGGGCCGAGGTGTACGACGAGAAGGCGCTGCTCGCGAAGTACGAGATCCCCGCCAACCGGTACGCCGACTTCGCCACGCTCCGCGGTGACGCGTCCGACGGCCTGCCGGGCGTGAAGGGTGTCGGCGAGAAGACGGCCGCCTCACTCGTCACGGCGTACGGCGACCTGGACAGCATCCGGAAGGCGGCAGCCGACCCGGGGACGCCGATGTCGCCGTCGGTGAAGCGGAAGATCCTGGACGCGAGCGACTACCTCGACGTCGCCCCGAAGGTGGTCGCGGTGGCCAAGGACGCCCCGGTCGGCACGTTCGACGCGACGATGCCGCACGAGGTGCAAGGACCCCGAGCGCTGGCTCGACCTGGTCGAGCTCCTCGAACTCGGCGGCAGCGCCCAGCGCGTGATGTCTGCGCTCAAGCTGGGTCCTGCGGCATGACGTCCACGCTGGAGCTGGCCGGACGGTTCGGCGAGGAGATCATCGCTCTGCGGCGTGCGCTGCACCAGGTCCCGGAGTACGACCTCGAGCTGCCCAAGACACAGCAGTCTGATCCTCGACGCGCTGGAGGGCCTGCCGCTGGAGGTCACGCTCGGCAAGGAGCTGTCCTCGGTCACCGCCGTACTGCGTGGCGGCCGCGGACCGGGTCCCGTCGTCCTCCTGCGGGGCGACATGGACGCGCTGCCGGTGACCGAGCGGACCGACGTACCGTTCGTGTCGCAGCACGTCGGGATGATGCACGCGTGCGGTCACGACCTGCACGTCGCGGGACTGGTCGGCGCGGCCAAGATCCTGTCCGCGATGCGCGCCGAACTGCCGGGCGACGTGGTGTTCATGTTCCAGCCCGGTGAGGAGACGTCGGGCGGGGCGCCGATCATGATCCGCGAGGGCGTGCTCGACGCCGCCGGCCGCCGCGCGGATGCCGCGTACGGCCTGCATGTCGGGTCCGCAGGCCAGCCCTTCGGGATGTGGAGCAGCAAGCCCGGCGCGTTCATGGCGGCGGCCGACCAGTTGCACGTGCGCGTCGTCGGAGCAGGTACGCACGGGGCGACGCCGTACCGCGGCAAGGATCCGATTCCCGTGGTCTGCGAGATCGTGGTCGCGCTGCAGACCATGGTGACGCGGCAGTTCGACGTGTTCGACCCGGTCGTCGTCACGGTCGGGCGGATCGCGGGTGGGACGAAGGAGAACATCATCCCGGACGACGCCGTCTTCGACGCGACGGTCCGGACGTTCTCCGCGGAGACCCGCGCCAAGGTGCAGCTGGCGTCGACGCAACTGGTCGAGGCGATGGCGGCTGCGCACGGCCTGACCGCCGAGGTGGACTACAGCCTCGGCTATCCGGTGACGGTCAACGACACCGCGGAGTACGACTTCGCCCGGGACACGATCATCGATCTCTTCGGGCCCGAACGCTTCCGCGAACGCACCAACCCGAGATGCGGCGCCGAGGACATGTCGTACGTCCTCAACGAGGTTCCCGGCGTTTATCTGAACCTGAGCGCGTGCCGATCCGCCGACCACGAGGCCGCGCCCGACAATCACTCCCCCTTGGCCGACTTCGACGACTCCGTCCTCCCCGACGGCGCCGCCCTGCTCGCCGAACTCGCCGTACGCCGCCTCACCCGAGACGTGCCCTAGACCTTCACCGGTACGGCGTTCCGCTCGCGGCGCCAGGCCGCGGCGCTCAGCCCGATCCCGAGGACCGTGGTGAGCGCCGCGGCCAGGTAGATCGCGCGGAGCCCGGGTCCCGCGATCACCCGGCCGCCCAGCCAACCCGCGAACGCGGCCGCGACCTGGTACGCCGACGCGTTCACGGCGATCGCCAGGGTCGGAGCGGCGGAGGCTGTGGCCATCACGCGTATCTGCATCCCCGGAATGACCGAGAACCCGACGGCTCCGGCCGCGAAGATGAGCACTGGGGTGATAGCCGTACCGGTCGATGTCCAGAGCGCCAGCAGGATCGCGACGAGGACGGCCAGGCTGACGAGCTGCGACGGGAGCAGGGCGCGGTCTGCCAGCCAGCCCCCGGCCAGGTTGCCGAGCGCCGCGCCGATGCCGTACACGAGCAGCATCGGCGCGACCGCGCCGGCAGCGAACGAGCCGACCTCGGTGAGCAGCGGCGCGAGGTACGTGAACACCGTCAGCAGACCGATGTTGGCGACCGCCGTAACCGCGATCGCCAACTGCAGGTCCCGGTCCTTGAACGCCGTGAACTCGCCCAGGGCGCTGCTCCTTGTCCCAGTGTGGTCAGCCGGTACGAAGCGGGCGACGAGGAGCAGGCCCAGGGCACAGCAGGCCGTGATGGCGAGGAAGGTGGCTCGCCAGCCGTGCGCGGCGCCGATGTACGTGCCGAGCGGTGCGCCCAGGATCATCGCCAGGTTCATGCCGAGGGCAAGCTTCGCGACCGCCGAGGCCTCTCGTCCGGGCCGGGCCGCGGACACCACGATCACGATCGCGTTGGCGAAGAAGGTCGCGGTGACGAGGGCGGTCACGACCCGGGCCGCGAACAGGACGCCGTACCCGGGAGCCAGCGCGGAGATCAGATTGCCGGCGATTGCGACTGCCAGCAGCGCGAGCACCAGCGGTTTCCGGGACGCGGCCGGCGGTGATTGCGGTCAGCAACGGTCCGCCGACGATCATGCCCAGTGCGTACGCCGTCACCAGCAGCCCGGCGGCCGGGATCGACACGTCCAGCTCGGCCGCCACCCCGGGCAGGATGCCGGCCAGCACGAACTCGCCCGTGGTGACGCCGAAGACGCAGACCATCAGCGCCGGAAGTGTGCCTCGCATGATCTCCTCGGTTCTTTATCGCTCAGTACAAAACATGGGCAGCCCAGAACGACTGGGAAGCTCTTGGTTCAGAGCGCGGCGACGGCCCCGTCGGCCACGTCGAGCAGCGCCTGCCGGTCATCGGTGACCTTGGCAAGCACTCGCAGGCCGTAGTACGCGCTCTGGAACATCCGGGCCGCCTGCACCGGCGACCTGGACGCGGACAACTCCCCCGTGTGCTGACCGACCGCGATCAGCACCGCGAGCGCCTCCTCGAGATCCTTGAACTGCCGCTGCACCAACGACGCGACCTCACCGCTTCGGCCGGCCGTCTCGCCGGCCGCGTTCAGCGCCAGACACCCGCGCCGTCCAGGATCCTTCAGATCAAGGTCGATCATCGCGACCATCAGATCCCGGAGCCGGTCCCGCACAGAGCCGCCGGCCGGCGCCAGCTCGCGCAACTGCAGTGCCGCGCGTGTCTCGGCGTACCGCTTGATCGCCGCCTCGTACAGCGCGTGCTTGCTGCCGAAGGCGTTGTAGAGACTCCCCCGGCCCAGCCCGGTGCGCGCGCAGAGATCCTGCGTCGTGGTCGCCTCGTAGCCCTTCTCCCAGAACAGTTCCATCGCCGCATCCAGTACGGCGGTGTCGCTGAACTCCCGGGGTCTGGCCACGAACTGACCGTAGCCCGTTCTTTATCGCTCAGTCAAAAACCTAGCGGCCGAGTCCGGCGTCGCGGGCGCGGATGATGGCCTCGGCGCGGTCGGCGACATGCAGCTTGGCGAAGATGTTCGACACGTTGTTCCGCACCGTCTTCGGCGACAGGAAGAGCTCGGACGCGATCTGCGCGTTGGACCGCCCGGCCGCGACCAGTGCGAGGATCTCGTGCTCCCGCGCGGTCAGCTGCGGGAACGGACTGCCGGGGCCGGCGGCCGGAGCGGCCGAGAAGAACTCGGCCACCCGCCGCGCGATCGCCGGCCCGAAGATCGCCTCGCCCTGAGCGACCGCGGTGATCGCCCGCACGATCTCTGCCTGGTTCGCGCCTTTGAGCAGATACCCGCGCGCCCCGGCCCGCATCGCGGCGAACAGCGTCTGGTCCTCTTCCGCCATCGTGAGTACGACGACCCCGATATGCGGACTGTCCGCGGTGATCGCCCGGGTCGCCTCGATCCCGTCCAGCCGCGGCATCTGCACGTCCATCACCACGACATCCGGCTGCAGCTCCCGCGCGCCGTCCACCGCCTCCACCCCGTCGGCCGCCGTACCGACGACCTCGACGCCGTCCAGCGATCCGAGCAACGCGGCCAGCCCGTCGCGGTAGACGGGATGGTCATCGGCCAGCAGCACCCGCACGGTCTCACCCATGAACAACCTCCGGTACGGCGTCCAGCGGCAACGTCACCCGCACGACGGTCCCGCCGCTCGCCGGACACGTGACACTACAGACCCCGCCCAGCTCGGCGGCCCGTTCCCGCACCGACAACATCCCCACGCCCGCCGTCACCTCCTCGCCGATCCCGATGCCGTCATCGCTCACCGACAACTCCAGCGCCGACCCGTCCACCGTGAGCGTGATGTCACATCGGCTGGCTTCGGCATGGCGAGCGACGTTCGTGAGCGCCTCCGACGCGATCCGGTACGCCGCCACCTCGACGCCGGCAGGCAATGGTCCGATCGCCTCCGCGTCGACCGACACCGCCAGCCCGCCGAGCCGAAAACGCTCCGCCTGCTGCTCGATCGCCCGGACCAGGCCGAGCTCGTCCAACGCCGGCGGACGCAGGTCATGAACCAGTCTGCGTACGTCGGCCAGCGCGGCAGCGACCTCGGTCGTCGCCTGCTCGAGCATCCGATCGGATTCGCCCGGTGCGGACTGAGCCAGATTTCGGGCGGTCTCGATCCGCAGCGCGACCGCGCCGAGGCTCGGACCCAGGCTGTCGTGCAGATCCCGCCGGATCCGCCGCCGCTCCTCCTCGCGGGCGGCGACGAGGCGACTCCGGCCCTGCTGCAGCTCTGCACTCAGCTCACTGGCCCGCGCTGCCGCGGCAGCCTGTCTGACCAGGTCACCCAGTAGTTGCTGATCCCGCTCGGACAATGCCGTACCGTCGCCAGGGCTGAACACCAGCCGGCCGACGGATTCACCGCGATAACCGACCGGCAGCGCGTGCGTCGGGCCTGATTCCCGCCCGTGCTCGACGATCGCGAGCTGACCGCCTGGCCGCTCGATCTCGACCCGCACGTACGGCAGCCGGAAGGCCTCGGCCAGCGTGCGGGCGACCGCACGGAGCTGCTCGTCCGGGTCCGCGGCCGACTCGAGCCGCTCGGCCAGTGTGGACATCGTCGCGTACGGGTCGTCGCGGGAGCCGCGGACGAGACGTCGTACCCATCGCCAGAGCCGGCTCCGCAGCGGCGCGTAGATCACGGCGACGACGGCGATCGCGACCAGCGCGGCATCACGCTCGCCGAGGACACCACCGGCGATCGCGAACACGGCCAGGTCGACGCCGACCACGAGGACCGCGAGGACGCCGTACAGGAAGGTGGCCGGGAGCAACCGGTCGACGTCGTACAGGCGGTGCTTGGTGACGGCGACGACGATCGCGGCCGAGGTGAGGGCGATGGCGAGGCCGAACATGATCGCCGGGACCGCGGGCGGGTTCTCGAACGGGACGATCAGCACGATCATGTCGATCAGCGCGGCCCACATCAGCCAGCGGATCTGCGCCCTCCGCTCCCGCTCCGCTGCCCGGTAGCGGTGCACGGTGACGGCGAACGGTACGACGAGGCTGACCAGGACAGCCGTGTAGGCGACGCGCAGGAGCGGCTCCCAGACGCCGTACGACAGGTCGATGCTGAACGGATCCAGCGACAGCCGCATGATCTCGGGCGGTAGCGCTGCGTCGTGGTAGCGCTGCATGACGTCGATCGGCGTGACCAGGAGAAGGAGTGGGAGCAGTACGGTCAGGGCGAGGCTGACGATCGACAGCCAGCGCCACAGCCTCGCGGTGGGCAGCTTCCCGTCCGGGAACAGCAGGATGAGCAGCGGCAACCCGAGCAGCAGGAACGCTCCGAAGCGCGAGTAGAACCAGTACGCCGCCGATGCGCCGGGCAACCCTGGAGACGTGTAGATCGCGTACGTCGCCCAGCTCGAAGCGAACCCGTCGAGGATCCACAACAGCCCGGATCCGGTCAGGATCCAGGCGATCGGGTGACGTGGCAGGCGCTGCAGAAGGAGCAGGCCCGGCACCAGCTGCGCGAGGCCCGAGAGCGCGGCCGGCCAGCCCTCGTCCAGCTCGGCTGCGGGCGGGATGGCGGTGCCGTTGCGGAAGTCGAGGACCACGGTCGCAGCAACCAGCAGGAGCGCGACTGCCCCGAGTGCAGCCGGCCCCCAGCGCCTCCGTGTGTCCTCCCCCACCGCTGCATTGTCACCCAGAGTGTGTCCCGCCGTCGCGGGTCAACTGTCCCGTCCTGATTCGGGACACAGCTCAGGACCGCGGCACCTGCCGCTCGGGTCGCCGTGCCCCGGAGAGTTCTGGTCAGGAGGTACGCCGTACCCCAGGGGAGGAAGGAACCATCATGACGGAGACACCAGCGCGAGTCCGGACCGACGTCGGGTACGCCGGTACGACGGCCTCGCGGACCGGTGTGGAGGTGCGCAGGATCCAGCGACTGGGTCTGGGCCTGACCGCGGGGACGCTGGCCTGGGCGGCGAGCATCTTCGCGTTCAGCACCGTGAACGACGGGGTGCAGGAGCGGATCGGGGACCTGACCGGGCTCGCGTTCCAGCTCGGCGTGTTCTGCTTGCTGGCGATCCAGTTCCGGACCCGGGCGACCGGGCTGGGCCGAGGTTCCGTCGTACTGCTGAAGGTGGAGGCGGTGATCCTGGGGATCGCGAGTGTCTGGTCGCTGCTCCACGGGGTACTGCCGTCACCGCACCAGGACGCGGCGTGGCTCGTCCCGCTGGACATCTGCTGGCCGCTGTCGATGCTCGGGATGGCAGTGATCTCGGTGAAGATCGCCTTCGCCGGCCGCTGGCGAGGCGTCCTGCGCTGGTGGCCCTTGATCGCCGAGAGCTGGGCCGTCGTCACGGTCCCGTCGATGATCCTCTTCGGCGACCAGGCCTCCCGCTGGATCGGCGGCACCCACCTCCTCATCGGCTACGCGACGCTCGGGGTCCTGCTCGCCCTGCGGCCACACCTGGTAGTCCCGAAGGATTGAGAACCGGTTGAGGGCGCCATCCAGGTGGATGGCGCCCTCCGCCATGTCAGGGCCGGGCTGCGGGCGCCCCGACCGGGGCGGCGATCGCCGGTGCTTCCTCGTCGATGTCGACGACCGCGCCGCTGAACTGGGCGTTGTACAGGCGGGCGTACGCGCCGTCCACGGCGAGCAGCTCGTTGTGGTTGCCCTGCTCAACGATCGAGCCGTTCTCCATCACCAGGATCAGGTCCGCGTCACGGATCGTGGACAACCGGTGCGCGATCACGAAGCTGGTCCGGTCCGAGCGCAGCGCGGCCATCGCCCGCTGCACCAGCACCTCGGTGCGGGTGTCGACCGAGCTGGTCGCCTCGTCCAGGATCAGCAGTTGCGGGTCGGCCAGGAATGCCCGGGCGATGGTCAGCAGCTGCTTCTCACCGGCACTGACATTGCTGCCCTCCTCGTCGATCACCGTGTCGTACCCGTCCGGCAGGCTGTGCACGAACCGGTCGACGTACGTCGCCTTGGCCGCGGCGAGCATGTCCTCCTCGGTCGCGTTCAGGTTGCCGTACAGGATGTTGTCCCGGATCGTGCCGCCGAACAGCCAGGTGTCCTGCAGGACCATGCCGATCCGCGACCTCAGGTCGTGCCGGGTCAGCTCGGTGATGTCGACCCCGTCGAGGGTGATCCGGCCGCCGTTCAGCTCGTAGAACCGCATGATCAGGTTGACCAGCGTGGTCTTGCCGGCACCGGTCGGGCCGACGATCGCGACCGTCTGACCGGGTTCGGCGACCAGGCTCAGGTCGGTGATCAGCGGCTTGTCCGGGTCGTACGAGAACGACACGTGCTCGAACTCGACCCGCCCGCGGGCGTCCGTCACCTTCTCCGGCGTCGCGTCGTCCGGCACCTGCTCCTTGGCGTCCAGCACCTCGAACACCCGCTCGGCCGAGGCCACCCCGGACTGCAGCAGGTTCGCCATCGACGCGACCTGGGTCAGCGGCTGGGTGAACTGGCGCGAGTACTGGATGAACGCCTGGACGTCACCGAGCGACATCGTGCCGGAGGCGACCCGCAGACCGCCCATCACCGCGATCACCACATAGTTGAGGTTCCCGATGAACATCATCAGCGGCATGATCAGGCCGGAGATGAACTGGGCTCCGAACGCGGCCTGGTACAGCTCCTCGTTCTTCTTGGCGAAGCTCGCCTCGATCTCCTTCTGCCGGCCGAACACCTTCACCAGCTCGTGCCCGGTGAACGCCTCCTCGATCTGGCCGTTCAGTGCACCGGTATGACGCCATTGCGCGACGAACCGGGTCTGCGACCGTTTCGCGATCGCCGCCGTGACGATCATCGAGATCGGGATCGTGATGAGGGCGATCAGGGCCAGCAGCGGCGAGACCACGAACATCATCGTGACCACACCGACCACCGTCAGCAAGGAGGTGAGCAGCTGGCTCAGCGTCTGCTGCAGACTGGTCGAGATGTTGTCGATGTCGTTCGTCACCCGGCTGAGCAGCTCACCGCGCGGCGCGCCGTCGAAGTAGCTCAGCGGCAGCCGGTTGAGCTTGTCCTCCACCTCGGACCGCAGGTCGAAGATCGTCTGCTGCACGATGCCGTTCAGGATGTAGCCCTGCATCCAGGACAGCAGGAACGCACCGACGTACAGGCCCAGCACGAACAGCAGGACGTTGCGCAGGGCATCGAAGTCGATGCCGACGCCCGGGATCAGGTCGATCCCCTGCAGCAGGTCGGCGAGCCGGCCGTTGCCGGAGGCGCGGGTCTGCTCGATCACCTGTTCCTTCGTCTGTCCGCTGGGCAGCCCCTTGCCGATCGCGCCGGCGAAGATGATGTCGGTCGCCCTACCGAGGATCTTCGGCCCCAGCACCGACAGGCCGACGCTGAAGACCGCGAGCAGGACGACACCGAGCACCTGGGTCCGGTGTGGGCGCAACCGGCGGAGCAGGCGCTTCGCGGACGGCCCGAAGTTCAGCGACTTGTCCCCCGGGATCCCGCCGGGTGGCCCGAACGCCCGGCCGGTGGTCGGCCGCTCGGTCGCCTTCACGGTCACCGCGGCCCCTTCCTCGGACGGAGCCTGCCCGTTGGCAGAGACCGGCGGCGTCTGCTTCTCGTCACTCATGCCGCCCTACCTTTCATGTCAAGCCGCCGTTCGTCCGGAATGATCGGTGGTGCAGGCGGGGCAGGGATGGTTTTCATGCTGGCTGCCCTTGATGGCTTGGGAGGCTTGGCCCCCTGTCCCGCCCCTCGGTTCTGACCGCTGATTGGGCACTGCGAACCATCGCTATGTAGGGCGTTGACGGCGGAACGAGGATGCATCACAGCGGCATCGAGGGAAGCGAGGGATCGATGAGAGTGGCCGTCGGGATCGACGTTGCCAAGGAGTTCCATTGGGTCGCGGTCGTGCTCGCTGATGGCGGCAAGGTGTTGTCGTCGCGGCGGGTGGACAACGACCCTGACAGCATCAGTGCGCTGATCGGGCAGTTGCGCGAAGCCGCCACCGAGCACGGCGAGATGACGGAACTGACGGTGGGGATCGACTTGATGGGTGGTGTCGCGAGCCTGCTGACCGCGATGCTGCTCGACGCCGGGATCCGCCTGGTGCATGTGCCCGGGCTGGTAGTGAACCGCGCCCGTCGTGCCACCAAGGGCGGTGAGGCCAAGTCCGATCCGCGCGATGCCAAGACCATCGCCGACCAGTTGCGGCTGCGTGACGACTGGCGGGTGCTGAGCGAGCCCGACGAACTGTCGGTCGACCTGCGGCTGCTGGTCGCCCGCCGCCGCGAACTCGTCGTCGAACAGACCCGCCGGCTGAACCGGCTCCGCGACACGCTGACCAGCTTGTTCCCCGGCCTGGAGCGCGTTGTGGACGTCACCAACCTGTCCGACCTGCACCTGCTGGCCCGCTACGCCACACCCCACGACATCCGCCGCGCCGGCAGCCGCCGGATCACCGAACACCTCCAACGGGTGGGAGTCCGGCGTACGTACGCCGAGACCCTGGTGGCCAAGGCGCTTACCGCTGCCCAGGCCCAGCACACCGTCGTTCCCGGTCAGGACCGGCTGGCCGAGTTCGTCCGCGAGTTCGCCGCCGAAGCCATCACCGCCCGGCGCCGAATCAACGAGCTCGACAACCAGATCAGCGCCGACCTCGACGCCCACCCTGACGCGGCCCTCATCCGCAGCCTGCCCGGCATGGGGGCCACCCTCACCGCGGAATTCCTCGCCGAGGCAGGCGACCTGACCCGATTCGCCACCGCGGACCAACTGGCCTCCGCCGCCGGCCTCGCGCCCGTGCTGCAACAATCCGGCAAGATGCACTACCTGCGCCGAGCCACCGCCGGCAGCAAGACACTGAAGTTCGTCTTCTACCAATCCGCCTTCTGCGCTATCCAGCGCGACCCCGCCAGCAAAGCCTTCTACGCCCGCAAACGCGCCGAAGGCAAACGACACCACCAAGCCCTCATCGCACTCGCCAGACGACGCATCAACGTCCTGCACGCCCTCCTGCGAACCCGACAGCCCTACCAACCCGACTACCGGAAGACCGCGGCTACTGCTGCTTGACAAAAACATTAGGCAGCCTCCTCCGCCGACCGCTGGGACTCGACGATCTCGACGTACGTCGGGCAACTGTCGAGCAGCTCCTGATGGGTGCCGTTGCCGACGATCGCGCCGTCCTCGATCACGAGGATCTGGTGGGCGTCGACGATGGTCGAGACCCGCTGCGCGACGATGACCACGCACGCGTCCGCCGTCACCGGCCGCAGCGCTGCCCGCAACCGGGCGTCGGTGGACAGGTCGAGCGCCGAGAACGAGTCGTCGAACAGGTAGATCTCCGGTTTGCGGACGAGTGCCCGGGCGATCGCGAGCCGCTGCCGCTGACCGCCGGACACATTGGTGCCGCCCTGCGCGATCGGCGCGTTCAGCCCTTCTGCCATCGCCTCGACGAAGTCCTTGCCTTGGGCGATCTCGAGCGCCTCCCACAACTCGTCGTCGGTGGCGTCCGGATTGCCGTACCGCAGGTTGCTGGCGACCGTTCCGGAGAACAGGTACGGGCGTTGCGGCACCAGACCGATGCGCTCCCAGAGCGCCTCCGGCTCGATCTCCCGGACATCGATGCCGTCGACGAGCACCCGGCCCGCGGTGGCGTCGAACAAGCGGGGAACCAGCGACAGCAGCGTCGTCTTGCCGGCACCGGTGCTGCCGATGATCGCCGTCGTCTGTCCCGGCGACGCGACGAAGCTGATGTCGCGCAGGACCGGCTCGGCCGCACCCGGGTACTGGAACGAGGCGTTCTCGAACACCAGTTGGCCGCGGCCGGTGAAGGTCCTGATCGGGGTGACCGGCGGCCGGACCGAGGACTCGGTGTCGAGCACCTCCGAGATCCGGTCCGCGCAGACCGAGGCCCGCGGCACCATGATCATCACGAACGTCGCCATCATCACCGAGAACAGGATCTGGATCAGGTAGCTGAGGAAGGCGGTCAGCGCGCCGACCTCCATCGTGCCGCTGTCCACCCGGGAGGCGCCGAACCACAGCACCGCCACGCTGGACATGTTCAGGATCAGCATCACCACCGGGAAGACCAGCGCCATCAGCCGGCCGGCCCGGACCGCGGTGTCGGTCAGGTCCTGGTTGGCCGACCCGAAGCGCTCCACCTCGTGCGGCTCGCGGACGAAGGCCCGGACCACCCGGATCCCGGTGATCTGCTCGCGCAGTACCCGGTTCACCCCGTCGATGTTCTTCTGCATCTTGCGGAACTGCGGGACCATCCGGCTGGCGATGACGCCGATCGATGCCGCCAGCAACGGTACGGCGACGGCCACCAGCCAGGACAGGCCGACGTCCTCGCGGACCGCCATCACCACACCGCCGACCATGGTGATCGGAGCGGCCACCAGCATCGTGCAGGTGGTGACCACCAGCATCTGGATCTGGGTGACGTCGTTCGTGCTGCGAGAGATCAGCGTCGGCGCGCCGAACTGGTTCACCTCCCGGGCGGAGAACTCCCCGACCCGGTGGAAGACCGCGGCCCGGACGTCGCGGCCGAACAGCGCCGCGGTCTTGGCGCCGAAGTAGACGGCCACGATCGTGCAGACGATCTGCACCACGCTGACGGCGAGCATCACGCCCCCGGTGCGGATGATGTAGTCGGTGTCACCCTTGGCCACACCGTCGTCGATGATGTCGGCGTTCAGGCTGGGCAGGTAGAGGGAGGCGATCGTCCCGATCAACTGCAGGACGACCACCACGGACAGGTTTCCCGCGTACGGCCGCAAGTGCGTACGCAAGATGCGAAGTAGCATCAATCTTCCCCAGAGTCGTGATGGCGGGCACCGCCGGACGCGAACGCGGCGATGTCCTCGGAGGTCGGGTGCTGACCGGTGTCGTGCCGGCGCAGACCGTCGAAGGCGAAGTCGACGATCTCCTCGGCGGTCAGCGCCTGGCCGCCGGAAATCATGGGGTGGGTGGCCGAGAAGGTGAGCATGCCGATGTGGCGGACCACGTCCTCGGGGGGAACCCGCAGCTGGTCCGCGTCCGGCCGCAGCAGGTCGGCGAACGCCGCGTTGGCGAGGTCCGACTCCCGCTTGCGACGCGCCTCGTCCATCGGCGTGGTCTTCACGTCGGGTGGGCGACGAATCCGCAGCGCGAACATCAGCTTGAACAGGCTCCGCAACCGGTTCTGGCCGACCTCGACGGCGGCGATCGTTCGCTCCCGCAGCGGCAGCGAACGGTCGATCTGCTCGAGGGCCGTGATCAGGTCCCTGGTGTCCATGGCAGCGGCCAGCGTCGCGTCGACCAGCGCGTCCTTGCTGCCGAACGCGCGGAAGATGGTGCCCTCCGCGATCCCGGCCGCCTCCGCGATCTGCTTGGTGCTGACCTCGTTGCCGAACTCCTCCAGCAGCGGCAGGGCGGCTTTGACGATGGCCGCGCGCCGCTCGTCGGGAGGTAATGGTGTCGCTCGTGGACTCACTCGTCGAGAGTAACTGAGTGAGTACTCACTCACAAACACAATTAGCGTTTCGGTCCGGACCGCTTCTCCACCAGTGCGGATACGCCGTCCAGCAGCCGTTCCAGACCGTATTCGAACGCATGATCGGAGTCGTACGGCGCGTCGAACTCATTCCCGACCGCCGATCCGACCCGCGACGCGAGCGGGAAGTTCTGCGCGTCACCGATCTTGTCCAGGTGCGGGACGTGGGCCAGCCACCACTCCTTGTCGGTCATCCCGGACCGCTGGATCACCTGCCGCGCCTCCACCGCGGTGCGTACGGCGCCGTGCACGTAGCCGTTCACCAGGGCGACCGTGTCGTCCATCTCGATGTCGGTCAGGCCGATCCCCTCGACGGCTGCGAGCTCGTACTCGTACTTGGCCATCACGTGCGGCCCGAGCGGCGGGCGGTTGATCGCGACCTGGAGCAGCCACGGGTGGCGCAGGTAGAGCTCGCGGTTCTCCCGGGCGACCTCGTCGAGCCTGGCCCGCCAGTCCCCGTCCACCTCGCGTCGCGGCAGTTCGCCGTACACGGTGTCGAGCATGACGTCGAGGAGCTCGGCCTTGCCGGGGACATAGCGGTACAGCGTCATGGCCCCGACGCCCAGCTCGTCGGCCACCCGGCGCATCGACAGGCCGGCGATGCCCTCCGCATCGGCGATCCCCGCCGCAGCCTCGACGATCCGCTCGACAGTCAGCGCCGGCTTGGGCCCGCGGGTCGCCCGCGGCCGCCCCCGCCAGAGCAACTCCAGGCTCTTCGCCGGGTCCCCGCTGCCGCTGTACTCCTGATTCATGTGCGCGATTCTCTCGGAGTGGCTACACTCGTCCGGTTACTTCGTACAGTGTACTCAGTTCAGCTCGGGTGGGGGTGTGGGTTGACCTCAAGGATTGTTGAGGTTCTACGGTCGGAAACTGTCGGTGATCCGCGGGATCATCGGTACTTCCTGGACAACCGAGCTGCCGGAGTCTCGCCGTGAGTATGGAAATGACCGCGTGGACGTCGATGTACCACGCGATGCACAGACAGGACGAGAAGCGCCCGTTCTCGCGCGCGACGCTGAAACGGATCCTGGCCTTCGCGCGTCCGCACCGGCGGGCGCTGATCGCGTTCCTGGCGCTCAGCGTCGGAGCCGCGGTCCTCGCGGTGGCGACGCCGGTGCTGGCCGGGCGGGTGGTAAACGCGATCGTCGACGGCAAACCGTTCAGCACAGTGCTGCAGCTCGCCGTCCTGATCGCGGTGATCGCGATCGCGGAGGCCGGGCTCGGGTTGCTGACTCGCTGGCTGTCGGCGGGGATCGGTGAGGGGCTGATCCTCGATCTGCGGACCGCCGTGTTCGACCACATCCAGCGGATGCCGATCGCCTTCTTCACCCGGACCAGGACGGGTGCGCTGGTCTCCCGGCTGAACAACGACGTGATCGGCGCGCAGCGAGCCTTCAGCGACACGCTCTCGGGCGTGGTCAGCAACCTGGTGATCCTGGTGCTGACGCTGGTCGTGATGCTCGGGGTGTCATGGCAGATCACGCTGCTCGCGCTGGTCCTGCTGCCCATCTTCGTGATTCCGGCCCGCCGGATCGGGAACCGGCTGGCCGCGCTGGAGCGCGAGGCGGCGGACTACAACGCGACGATGAGCACCCAGATGACCGAGCGGTTCTCGGCGCCGGGTGCGACGCTGGTGAAGCTGTTCGGCCGGCCGGTGCGCGAGTCGGCGGAGTTCGCCGTTCGGGCCCGGCGGGTGCGGGACATCGGCGTACGGACGGCGATGGTGCAGTGGGTGTTCGTCACCGCGCTGACGCTGGTGTCGGCGCTCGCGCTGGCTCTGGTCTACGGGTTCGGCGGCTTCTACGCGTTGCGCGATCAGCTCGACGCGGGTGACGTGGTCGCGATGGCGTTGCTGCTCACCCGGCTCTACTCACCGCTGACCGCGCTGGCGAGCGCGCGGCTCGAAGTGATGACGGCGCTGGTCAGCTTCGAGCGGGTCTTCGAGGTGCTGGACCTCGAGCCGCTGATCAAGGACAAGCCGGACGCGGGCAAGGTGCCGGACGGACCGGTGTCGGTCGAGTTCTCGCACGTGCGCTTCGCCTACCCGTCGGCGGACAAGGTCTCGCTGGCTTCGCTGGAAGAGGTCGCGAAACTCGACACCCGCGGTGGCGTCGAGGTACTGCACGACATGTCGTTCCGCGCCGAGCCAGGTCAGATGGTTGCGCTGGTCGGCTCGTCCGGCGCCGGCAAGTCGACGATCGCCCAGCTCATCCCCCGGCTGTACGACGTCGACTCGGGCTCGGTGAAGCTGGCGGGCGTCGACGTACGGGACGTGACCGCGGAGTCGTTGCGGGACGCGCTCGGCATGGTCACCCAGGACGGGCACCTGTTCCACGACAGCATCCGGGAGAACCTGCTGCTGGCCCGGCCGGAGGCGAGCGAGGACGAACTGTGGGACGCGCTGACGCGGGCGCGGTTGGGTGACTTGATCCGGTCGCTGCCGGATGAGCTGGACACGGTCGTCGGTGAGCGTGGGTATCGGCTGTCGGGTGGCGAGCGTCAGCGGTTGACGATCGCGCGGCTGCTGTTGGCTCAGCCCCGGGTGGTCATCCTCGACGAGGCGACGGCCGCGCTGGACTCGACCAATGAGGCTGCCGTCCAGGCGGCTCTCACCGAGGCTCTGGAGGGCCGTACTGCGGTCGTCATCGCGCACCGGCTGTCGACCATCCGGGCCGCCGACCAGATCCTCGTGATCGAGGCCGGGCGGATCGTCGAGCAGGGCACGCACACGGATCTGCTCGCCGCGGGCGGTCGGTACGAGGAGCTCTACCGAACCCAGTTCGACCAGCCAGGCTCCGGCCACTCCGACACGGAGGTGGTCACGGTCTGAGGCGTGCGGTCGGCAGGTCGGAGGGTGAGGTTGTGAACGTGCTAGGAGGGTGTCGGGTTGTCGGGTACGGGGCAGCAAGGGCTGGCTGGTTGTGCGGTGGTGTTCAGGCCGGCCGATCCGCCGCGCGAAGGTCGGGTGTGCTTCTGGGAACCGGATGGCGGGGAACTACCGCTCGGCGCGGGCGAGCAGTCCCGGCTCGAACTGGTCGTCGACTCCGAACTGGTGACCGTCCGGGCGATCGAGGTTCCGGTCGCTGAAGCGGTCCCGTTGCTCGGTCGCGCTCGCCAGAGCCCTGGTGCGCATTCCTCGGCTGCCTTCTGGGGCGCGGCCTCGCTGGCCGCCCTCCAGCTGGTTGCCCGCGGCAAGCTGCTGCCCGGTGTCTCCCCCGACGGCCACGACGCCTGGCGAGTAGGCCCGCTCGATGCCGCCGACGTGACTCGCCTTCTCTCCTTGGCGGAGTCGATGCCACCAACGGCCCGGGCTCTCCCCGTGTCCGACCAGCCCGCCACCGGAGCACTCTCCCGGTCCGCTCAGCCGGCTGACGTGCGGTTGCCGGTGGCTGAGGATCTGGTGCGGGCTTTCGTGGATGCGGTGGCGGATGGGATGCCTCGGTCCCCTGCGGCCGCCAAGGCTCACAAGACCAACCTCTTCGCCGCCCCGTTGCCGCAGCGGGCCGAGCGGCTGCGCTCGTGGGCTGATGAGGTTTCGGTGGGGCTCGACAGCGGGGTGCGGATCTCGCTGCGGATCGAGCTGCCCGAGTCGATGGCCTTCCGGGCGGTCGTGCAGCTGCACAGCCTGCAGGATCCGACGCTGGTCCGGGACGCGGATGACGTCTGGGCCGAGGACATCGCGGGGTTCGGACCGCGGGCCCGGATCGACGCGACCCTGGCGATCCGGCGAGCCGGCCGGGTGTGGACGCCGTTGGGTCGGCTGCTGGACTCCGCCGTACCGGATCGGATCGAGCTGTCCGACGAAGAGGTCGCCGAGTTGCTCGCAGGCGGGGCGCAGCGGCTCGCGGCCGCCGGGGTCGATCTGCACTGGCCGCGCAGTCTCGGGCGGGCGCTCACGGCGCGGGCGGCGATCACCTCCTCGGACAAGCCTCCGAGCGATCTGCCCAGCTTCTTCGGCGGAGACGCGACGCTCGACTTCAGCTGGCAGGTTGCGCTGGGCAACGACCCGCTCACCGAGGCGGAGATGGACCAGCTGGCCGAAGCGACCCGTCCGGTCGTCAGGCTGCGCGACCAGTGGATGCTGATCGACCCCGACCTGGCCCGCAAGGCACGTGAGCGGATCCTCAAACCGGTCACCGCGATCGACGCACTCGGCGCCGCGCTCACCGGTACCGCCGAGGTCGACGGCCGCCGGATCGCGGTGAAGCCGACCCAATGGCTCGAGGACCTTCGCGCCCGGATCGCCGACCCCGACCGCGCCGACGAACCGATCGACGCGCCCGCCGAGCTGCAGGCAACCCTGCGCGACTACCAGCTGCGAGGTCTCCGCTGGCTGGCCCGGATGACCTCGCTCGGCCTCGGCGGGTGTCTCGCCGACGACATGGGTCTCGGCAAGACGATCACCCTCATCTCGCTCCACCTCCACCGCCAGACCTCGCCCGACACCGCCGGCCCGACGCTGGTCGTCTGTCCGGCGTCCCTGCTCGGCAACTGGGAGCGGGAGGTCCAGCGCTTCGCGCCAGGTACGCCGGTACGCCGCTTCCACGGGTCGACGCGATCGCTCGACGGCGCCGAGGACGGGTTCGTGCTCACGACGTACGGCACGCTCAGGCGGGACGCCGTACGGCTGGCTGAGCATCGGTGGGCGCTGGTCGTCGCGGACGAGGCCCAGCATGTGAAGAACCCCTCGTCCGGTACGGCGAAGGCGTTGCGGACCGTGCCGTCGCAGGCGCGGGTGGCGCTGACCGGCACACCGGTGGAGAACAACCTGTCCGAGCTGTGGGCGATTCTCGACTGGACCACCCCGGGGTTGCTCGGCCGGCTCGGGACCTTCCGCAACCAGTGGGCGGCGCCGATCGAGGCCGACAAGGACGAAGAGGTCGCGCAACGGCTGGCGAAACTCGTCCGGCCGTTCCTGCTCCGGCGCCGCAAGTCGGATCCGGGGATCGCTCCGGAGCTCCCGCCGAAAACCGAGACGGATCAGCCGGTGTCGCTCACCCGCGAGCAGGCCGTGCTGTACGAAGCGACGGTTCGCGAGCTGATGACCGAGGTGCAGGCCAGCGACCGAATGGCCCGGCGTGGACTGATCGTGAAGCTGCTGACCGGGCTGAAGCAGATCTGCAACCACCCGGCGCAGTACCTGAAGGAAGGCCAGTCCGCGCGGCTGACCGGCCGGTCCGGCAAGCTCGAGCTGCTCGACGAGCTGCTGGAGACGATCGTCGCGGAGGACGGCGCCGTCCTCGTGTTCACGCAGTACGTCGCCATGGCACGGCTGCTCGAACGTCACCTGGCCGAGCGCGGCATCGGCACGCAGTTGCTGCACGGCGGCACGCCGGTGCACAAGCGGGAGGAGATGGTGGAGCGGTTCCAGGAGGGTGACGTACCGGTGTTCCTGCTGTCGCTGAAGGCGGCCGGGACAGGTCTCAACCTGACCCGGGCGGATCACGTCGTGCACTACGACCGGTGGTGGAATCCGGCGGTCGAGGATCAGGCGACCGACCGGGCGTACCGGATCGGCCAGACCAAGCCGGTCCAGGTGCACAGATTGATTGCCGAGGGCACCATCGAGGACCGCATCGCGAGCATGCTCAGCAGCAAACGCCAACTGGCCGACGCCGTGCTGGCCGGCGGCGAAGCGGCTCTGACCGAGCTGTCCGACGCCGAGCTGGCCGACCTGGTCGAGCTGCGAGGTGGGCTGCGATGACCGAGGCGCGGGGATTCCCGGCATTCGAGGCTCAGCGGCGGAGCACGCGCGGGCGGTCGTGGTGGGCGCGTGCCTGGGTGCAGGCATTGGAGGACACATCGCTGGACTCCGACCAGTTGCGGAAGGGACGGCGGTACGCGAACTCCGGGCAGGTCGGGACGATCACGATCAGCCCCGGACGGATCGCGGCGACGGTCTACTCCCCCGAGGACACCTACGAGTCCGTCGTCCGGGTGGACGAGCTGAGCGAGGACGAGTGGGGCCGCTTCCTCGATCAGGTCGCGGCGCGCGCCGGCCACATCGCGGCGCTGCTCGACGGCGAGATGCCGCACGATCTGGTCGAGGCCGCCTCCGATGCGGGCGTTCTGCTGCTCCCCGGCATCGGCGACCTCGATCCCGCCTGCACGTGTGATTCCTGGGAACTCCCTTGCCAGCACGCCGCAGGACTCTCCTACCAGGTCGCCTGGCTGCTCGACTCCGACCCGTTCGTCCTGCTGCTTCTGCGCGGTCGATCCCGCGAGGACCTGCTCGACCAGCTCCAAACCCGGAGCGCGACAACGCCGGCCGACGCAGCCCCGGCCGATGCGCCACCCGCCGGGGTGTCGGCGGCCGACGTGCTGACCGCGACGGTCGGTGCGCTGCCCGACGTACCTGAGCTGCCGGGGAAGGTGACGCTCGACGAGTTGGCGGTCAGCGGCATCGAGCCGCCACAAGGCTTCACCCCGGCCACACTCCCGCTGCTCGTTCTCGACGCATCACGTCGAGCCCGAGCGCTCCTCAACGCGTTGCTCCACGGCACGCCGGAGCCGCAGCCGCTCGACGAGTGGCAGGACGCCGTACGCCTCGCCGCCGACTTCCCCGAGCTCACCGATTCCCTGGCCGAAGGAGCAGACCTTGCCCTCGGCATCCAAGCCTGGCGGTACGGCGGTGCGCCCGGACTCGACGTCCTCGAACACACCTGGACCCCGGCCGCCGCGGAGTTGGCCCGTGCCCGCACCGAACTCGTCGCCGCCGAGTTCACCGTCGACATCCTCGACAACCGGATCACCGTGGGAGCGGACACCCAGCTCCGCCTGGACCACCAGGGCCACTGGCACCCGTACCGGCTCGTCGGCGACACCTGGACTCCGACCGCGCCGGCGAACTCGGACCCGCTCAGCGCGCTGACCACGGACTGGTAAATCCAGTGCGTCAGGTCCCGAGCGCCGGATAGGGTAACGACGAACTTCGGGAGAAGGTAGGAGGTGGGTTGATGACCGTGTCAGCGGGCGCTGTCGCCTGGGCGGCAGCCATTCCGGTCATCCAACTCACCCTGGGTTCCGCGTGACCTGAGCGCCGCGGAATCCCTGGCCCGAAAGGGATTTCTCCGTTGTCCAACACCTGGAAGACCCGCGCCGAGACGAGCGCGGACGTCGACACCATCCGTGACCTCACCCGGCAGGCGTTCGGCCGGCAGTTCGAAGTCGACTTCCTCGACGCACTGCGTGCCGACCCGGTCGCCTGGATCGACGGCCTGTCGTTCGTGGCGACCGTCGACGATCTGCCCGTTGCCCATGCGCTGCTCACCCGTTGCCACATCGGCGACACTCCGGTCCTGTCCCTCGGGCCGGTCGCCGTCCTGCCGTCGTACCAGCGTCGAGGTGCCGGGAGCGCGGCAGTCATCGCGGCGCTCGACACGGCGCGTGATCGTGGTGAGCAATCCTTGGTCGTGCTCGGGCACGCCGAGTACTACCCGCGGTTCGGATTCCGGCAGGCGACCGGGTTCGGCATCCATCATCCGGAGTTCGACGGACCGAACCTGATGGCCCTGTCGCTGACCGGAGACCCCCTGCCCAAGGGTGATCTCCGCTATCCGGTCACCGGCTGACACCTGGGCCGCCGGAGACGTGCAGCAGTCTCCGGCGGCCCGGCGGCGGTCGGCTCTTGAACGTTCAATACGAAGTACGGCGGGCAGTCGTAAAAGGTTCACACAAACTCGCCGATTCACTTGCACGGGTGCCTTGTATACATGAAACAGTCGACAAACCAGGAGGACGTGTTGACGTCCTCCCCGCCCCGAGGGACGGGGATTCCAACCACTACCCGGAGGCAGCGTGTTGAGGTTCACGCTTCGGCGAGACCCGTACAGGCGTCTCTTGGCGTGCGCTGACGGCCCGTCCGGCCGCGATGTTGACTGCCGCGTTGACGTCCGCGTTCGCCTGATGCCCGCAGGCCGCGCACCGGAAGACCGCTTGGCTCTCACGGTTCTCCGGTGCGCAGTGCCCGCAGACGCTGCAGGTCTGCGAGGTGTACGCAGGGTTGATCTTCTCGACCCGTCCGGCGGCCTTGTGTTCCAGGCGCTGGACGAGCGGTCCCCAGCCATTGGCCACAATGCCTCGGTTCAGACCGGCTTTGGCGCTGCGCCGGTTCGGCAGGAACATGCCGGGTCGTTCGGGATCAGGTCTTGGTTTGGGTCGCCTGGTCATCTGCGCGATCCGCAGGTCTTCTACGCGGATGACGTCGAACCGGCGGGCGAGGTCGGTGCTGGTCTTCTCCACCCAGTCCTTGCGCCGGTCGCGGGCACGTGCGTGCAGCCTCGCGATCGCGGTCTTTGTCCGCTGGCGCCGCTTGGAGTCAGAGGTACCGCGGGCAAGGCGACGCTGCAGGTGCTTCAGGCGTGCCTGCTCGGCCTTGGACAGCCCGGGGCAGGTCAGCAGTTCACCGGTGGACAGGGCCGCCGAGACCGTCACACCACGGTCCACACCGACGACATCACCCGAACCTGGTGCGGCGATCGGTGGCGGGACTGCGGCGAAGGCGATGTGCCAGCGGCCCGCCCGGTCGAGGCTAATTCGGTACGACTTCGCAGCGGGAACCGCACGGGACAGCCGGAACCGCACCCAGCCGATCTTCGGCACATTGACCGCGGCCCACTTCCGACTGACCTTGTTGACGCGGGATGCCGCGAGACCCACGATGCGGACCCCCTCGTGCAGCCCGGCTCGTCGCCACGTCGGGCGCCGGTGGGTACCTGCGTAGAAGTTTCTGACGGCTTGGTCGAAGTCTCGCAGCGCCTGCTGTTGCACGGTTTGCGACCCACCCCGCAGCCAGTCGAACGCGGCGCGAGCGTCGGTCAGTTGCCGTGCCTGCTCGACGTACCCGGGCGTCGCTCCCTTGTCGCGGGTCCACATCGACCACTGCTCAAGCGCCAGGTTCCACACGTACCGGGCATGCCCGCATTGCTCCAGCAAGACAGCTTGCTGCGCAGTTGTCGGGTACATCCGGAACCGGGACATGGAAATCACCCAACCAGCCGGGACCGACAATCCCCGATCTCCGAAGGGAGGGAGTCGCGGTTCCTCCCCGTTCAAACAGCGGGGCATCCCCCGCGACCAATCTCATGACTCTCTCGTTGCTGAACCGCTCCAGCTGGGCCCGTCGTACGACGCTTGGCCGCACCCGTCGTACGGCTTTCGGAGCGGCTGTCGGGGTGATTGCGTTGGCCCTGGTCGGGACCGCCTGCTCACCCGTCGAACCGGCCGGCAGCGACGCGGAGGGTGGCGCGCAGCCGGCCACCGGGCAGGACGTGTTCGGAGACCCGGCGGACCCCGCGAAGGTGAAGGGCGGCGGCACGCTGACCGTTGCCCTGTCCGCCGATCCGGACAAGCTGGACCCGTCGCTGTCGCGCAGTCTGTACTCGCGGTACGTCTTCCACACGATGTGCGAGAAGCTCTACGACCTCGGCCCGGACGCGAAGATCGTGCCGCAGCTCGCGACCGCGCTGCCGACCATCTCCCCCGACGGTCTCAGCCTGAGCATCCCGCTGAAGCAGGGCGTGAAGTTCGCCGACGGCGGCACCTTCGACTCGAACGCGGTGAAGGTCTCGATCGAGCGCGGTCTGACCCTGGCCGGCTCCGGCCGCAAGAGCGAACTCGGCCCGATCAGCGCGGTCGAGACGCCGGACCCGAACACCGTGGTGATCAAGCTCTCCAAGCCGTTCGCACCACTGACCGCCGCGCTGGCCGACCGGGCCGGCATGGTGCTCAGCCCGGCCGCGGTGAGCAAGCTCGGCGCCAACTTCTCCACCGCGCCGGTC
This sequence comes from uncultured Actinomycetota bacterium, assembly GCA_963748245.1. Classification (GTDB taxonomy): domain Bacteria; phylum Actinomycetota; class Actinomycetes; order Propionibacteriales; family Kribbellaceae; genus Kribbella. Next base: position 673,364 of record CAVVIA010000003.1, read on the forward strand.
TGCGTCGGCCCGTTCAAGTTCGCCAGCCGGGTCGCGCAGAACTCGATCAAGGTGGTCAAGGATCCCCTGTACTACGACGCCGCGAAGGTGCACCTGGACGCGATCGAGTACCGGATCATCACCGACTCGAGTATCCGTTCGGCCAACCTGAAGTCCGGTGACGCCCAGGTCGCCGACTCGCTGTCGACCCAGGACGCGCCGTCGCTGCAGAAGGACAGCACCATGACGGTGCTGCAGTCGCAGTCGCTCGGGTACCAGGGCCTGACCGTCAACATCGCGAACGCCAACGGGATCGGCAACCCGCTCAAGCCGCTGGACACGCCGATCGCCAAGGACCCGAAGGTCCGGCAGGCGCTGGCGCTCTCGATCGACCGCGAGGCGCTGGTGAAGTCGATCTTCAACGGGCTGAACACGGTCGCGTGCTCACCGGTCTCCCCGAAGAGCGAGTTCACCTCCGACGCCGCTCAGGTCTGTCCGCCGCACGACCCGGCGAAGGCGAAGCAACTGCTGTCCGAGGCCGGCGCCCCGACGCCGTACAAGGTCACGATGATCACCTCGAACAACCCCGACAGCCTCCGGCTCGCGCAAGCGCTGCAGGCGATGGTCAAGGACGGCGGGTTCGAGCTGGTGATCAAGCCGGTCGAGTACGCCTCGCTGCTCGACCAGCAGGACCGCGGTGACTTCGAGCTGCTCCAGCTCGGCTGGTCCGGCCGGGTCGATCCGGACGCGAACATCTTCAACTTCGTCGGCTCGACGGGCAGCCAGAACGTCGCCGGTTACAGCAGCCCCGAGGTGGACAAGCTGCTCACCGACGCGCGGCAGTCGACCGACAAGGCCGAGCGGATCAAGCTGTACGGCGACGTCGTCACGAAGCTGCAGCAGGACGACCCGCTCATCTACCTGTACCGCCAGCGCAACCTGACCGGCGTCTCCAAGAAGGTGCTCGGCATCCAGGTTTACCCGGACGGGGTCCTGCGCGCAGCATTCGCCGGGTACGCCCAGTGAGACGGTACCTCTTCGGCCGGTTCTGGCAGTCGATCGTCACGTTGATCCTGGCAACGATCGTCGTCTTCGTCGGTGTCCGCGCGCTGCCGGGTGATCCGGCGCTCGCGCTCGCCGGCGAGGACCGGGATCCGGAGTCGCTGCGGGCGATCCGGGAGCAGTACGGGCTGGACGACTCGTTGCTGGTGCAGTTCTGGCAGTTCGTGAGTCACGCGGCCCGCGGTGACCTCGGTCAGTCGATCCGCACCGGCGAGTCGGTCACCACGATGATCGCGAACGCGTTGCCGGTCACGATCGAGTTGTCGATCCTGGCGATCCTGGTCGCCAGTGTGATCGGGGTCGGCGCGGGCGTCGTCGCCGCCGTCCGGCGGGGAGGTCCGGCCGAGTGGGCGGCGAACGCGCTCGCCCTGCTCGGCCTGTCGGTGCCGAACTTCTGGCTCGGCCTGATGGCGATCCTCTACCTGTCCGTTGCCCTGGGCCTCTTCCCCGCATCCGGGTTCGTGCCGTTCTTCACCAACCCGGTCGACAACCTGCACCACCTGATCCTGCCCGCACTGATCCTCGGCACCGGACTGGCCGCGGTCATCATGCGGCAGACCCGATCGTCGATGCTCGACGCGCTGAGCGCCGACTACATCCGTACGGCGGAAGCCAAAGGCCTCTCACCGCGCGCGGTGATCGGCCGGCACGCGCTCCGCAACAGCCTGATCGTGGTGATCACGATCGTCGGCCTGCAACTCGGCGCCCTCATCTCCGGTGCCGTGGTCACCGAACGGATCTTCGCGCTCCCCGGCTTCGGCAAGCTGACCGTCGACGCCGTCTTCCAGCGCGACTACCCGGTGATCCAGGCCGTCGTCCTGATCACAGCGGCGGCGTACATCCTGATCAACCTGCTGGTCGACCTGCTGTACTCGGTCATCGATCCGCGCATCCGGGTGCGAGGTGATGCCTGATGGCGATCACTGACGTCACCGTCACCGCGGGGACGCCGCTGCGCAGCAACCGCCGCAAGGTGGTACGGCGGATGCTCCGCAACCCACTGGCGATCGCCGGTCTCGTCGTACTCGGGATGGCGGTGATCCTTGCGGTGTTCGCGCCCTGGCTCGCACCCCATGAGCCGACGGAAACGCAGCTGGATCAAGCCTTCGCACCACCCGGGACGGCCGGCTATCTGCTCGGTACCGACGACCTCGGTCGTGATGTGCTCGCGCGGATCATGTACGGATTGCGAGCGTCACTGCATGTCGGCCTGCTCGCGGTGGCGACGTCGCTCGTGATCGGCGTACCACTCGGGCTGATGGCCGGGTACTTCCGGGCGATCGACGCGCTGATCTCCCGGTTCACCGATCTGGTGCTGGCGTTCCCGTTCCTGATCCTCGCGGTCGGCCTGGCCGCGATCCGCGGTGCCAGCCTCGGCAACGCGGCGATCGCGATCGGGATCGCCCAGATCCCCGGCGTGATCCGGATCGTCCGGTCCGAGACGCTGCGGCTGAAGTCGCTCGACTTCGTCGCGGCCGCGATCGTCGAGGGTGCCGGCGACGCCTGGGTGCTGGGCCGGCACATCCTGCCGAACGCCGCGTCGGTGATCATCGTCCAGGCGACCGTCGCGATCCCGGCCGCGATCCTCGGCGAGGCGGTGCTGTCGTTCCTCGGCCTGGGCATCCAGCCGCCGGCGCCGAGCCTGGGCACGATGCTGTCCGACGCCCAGCAGTTCGCCGCCCGCGCTCCGTGGGCCGCGGTGATGCCCGGCGTGGCGATCATGCTGCTCACGCTGGCGTTCAACATCGTCGGCGACAGCCTGCGCGACGCGCTCGACCCGAAAGCGAGCCGCCGATGAGCAACGTCGTGCTCGAGGTCAACGACCTCTCCGTCACCTTCCGGACCGAGGACGGGACGCTGTCCGCGGTCGACCGGGTGAGCCTCGAGGTCGGCGAGAGCGAGGTGCTCGCGGTGGTCGGCGAGTCCGGCTGCGGCAAGAGCGTGACCGCGATGAGCCTGGCCGGTCTGCTCCCCCGCACCGCCACGGTCGACGGCTCGGTGCAGCTCGACGGCGTCGAGCTGATCGGCGCCGACAAGCGCACCCTGCGGTCGATCCGCGGCCGCGAGGTGGCGTACATCTTCCAGGAGCCGATGACGTCGCTGAACCCGGTCTTCACCGTCGGCCACCAGATCGGCGAGGTCCTGCGGACCCACGTCGGTCTCAGCCGGCCGGCAGGCCCGGGACCGGTCGATCGAGCTGCTCAAGCTGGTCGGCATCCCGTCCGCCGAGCGTCGGGTCGGCGACTACCCGCACCAGCTCTCCGGCGGGATGCGGCAGCGGGTGATGATCGCGATGGCCGTTGCCTGCGACCCGAAGGTCCTGATCGCCGACGAGCCGACCACCGCGCTCGACGTCACGATCCAGGCAGGCATCCTCGACGTACTGCGGGAACTGCGCGAACGGCTCGGCACCAGCATCGTGCTGATCACCCACGACCTCGGCGTCGTCGCCGACCTGGCCGACCGGGTGGCGGTGATGTACGCCGGACGCGTGGTCGAGACCGCTGAGGTCCACGACCTGTTCGCCCATCCCCAGCACCCGTACACAGCCGGCCTCCTGGGCGCATCACCGGCCGCCGGCCGTCACGCCGGGACTCACCGCCTCAACGAGATCCCCGGTCTGGTGCCGGTCCTGTCCGATCAGCCGGACGCCTGCACCTTCGCCGACCGCTGCCCAAGAGCCGTCGACACCTGTACGACGTCCCAACCGGACACTGACACCTGGTCAGCACCGAGTCGCGTGCTGGAACCCGGTCAGAGAACCAGTGGAGGCCCGATGACCGACCTCGCTCTGGAGGTCGAAGACCTCGTCATGCACTTCGGGCCCGGTCCGGGCCGTCGACGGCGTCGACACTGCGGATCCGGCAAGGGCTCGGTGGTCGCGCTTGTCGGTGAGAGCGGCTCCGGCAAGTCCACAGTCGGCCGCTGCATCGTGCGGCTGCTGGAGCCGACCGGAGGGACCGTCCGACTCGCGGATGCCGACATCACCCACCTCAACCGTCGGCAGCTGCGTCCACACCGTCGCGACGTGTCCATCGTCTTCCAGGACCCGGCCGGCTCGCTGGACCCGCGGCTGTCGGTCGGAGACATCGTCGGCGAGCCGCTGCGCCTCATGCGCCGGCAAGCGACATCCCCGCAAAGGTCCGTGCCGAGTCGCTGCGCCGGGTCGGACTGCGCCCGGAGGTCGCCCAGCGCTCACCGCACGAGCTGTCCGGCGGTCAGCGGCAGCGGGTCAGCATCGCCCGCGCACTGATCTCAGACGCCGCGTCTGCTCGTTGCAGACGAGCCGACCAGCGCACTCGACGTGTCGGTCCAGGCAGCAGTGCTCAACCTGCTGGCGGACCTGCAGCGGGACCTCGGCTTCGCCTGCCTGTTCATCACCCACGACCTGTCGGCCGTCGAGTACCTGGCCGACGAGGTCGCGGTGATGTACCTGGGCCAGCTGGTCGAGCAAGGCCCGCGCGACGCGCATCTTCGGCGCACCCGCTCACCCCTACACCCAGGCGTTGCTCTCGGCGGCGCCGGTGCCGGACCCGATCGAGCAGCGCGCGCGGCAGCCGGTGCTGCTCGGTGACGACCTGCCGTCGGCCATCGACCCGCCGTCCGGCTGCCGGTTCCACACCCGGTGCCCGGTGGCGATCGACACATGCAGGACGAGCGTGCCGGAGCCGCGGGTGATCGGAGAAGGTGGACACCAGGTCGCCTGTCACCTGGTGACGACGACGGCACCGGCCCCGACGTACGAACAGCCGAAGGAGTTCCCGATGACTGTACTGATGCCACGCCTCCGGCGCGGCGGGTCATGGGGCTCAACTCCGGCCTTCCCTCGTCACTCCAGTCGCTTCGCTCCCTCCACTCCTCAGTCCAGGCCGGGAGGCCCGATGACCTTCACCACCCGGCCGACCTTGCGCGGCACGTTCGGGATGGTCTCGTCCACGCACTGGCTGGCGTCGCAGTCGGCGATGCGGATGCTCGAGCTCGGCGGCAACGCGTTCGACGCCGCGGCCGCGGCCGGGTTCGTGCTGCACGTGGTCGAGCCGCACCTGAACGGGCCGGGCGGTGAGGTGCCGGCGATCATCGCCACCGCGGACGACCCGACGCCGCGGGTGCTGTGCGGCCAGGGCTCGCTCCCGCCGGCGCGACGATCGAGCACTTCCGCTCCTCGGCCTGGCGCTCATCCCGGGCTCGGGACCGCTTGCCGCCGCGGTACCGGGTGCTGTCGACGCCTGGCTGCTGCTGCTGCGCGACCACGGCAGCCTGCCGCTGCGCGAGGTACTGGAGCCGGCGATCGGCTACGCCCGCGAACGGGCACCCGCTGGTCGCCCGGGTCGGCGACACCGTCGGCACGGTCCAGGACCTGTTCACCGAGCACTGGCCGACCTCGGCCGCGCTCTGGCTGCAGGACGGCGCGCCGCCGCCGGGCGGACGAGTGTTCCGCAACCCGGCGTACGCCGACACGCTCGAGCGGCTGGTCCGGACCAGGCCGAGGCGGCCGGTGCCGACCGGCAGTCGCGCAGATCGAGCGGGCTCGGACGAGCTGGCGGGAGGGGTTCGTCGCGGAGGCGATCGACCGGTTCTCCCGGCTGCCGCACCGGGACTCCAGCGGCGCGGACCACGCCGGCCTGGTCACCGGCGACGACATGGCGGCGTTCAGGCGAGCTGGGAGGAGCCGGCCGACGCTCGACTGGCAACGGGCACACCGTCGCGAAGACCGGGCCGTGGGGCCAGGGGCCGGCCCTGCTGCAGTCGCTGGCCGTGCTGGCCGAGCTGGGCGACCCGGCGTCGACCTGGACCGACCGTGCGGAGGGCGTGCACACGACGGTCGAGGTGATGAAGCTGGCGTACGCCGACCGTGAGGCCTGGTACGGCGACGGAGCCGACGTACCGCTGAAGACGCTGCTCTCCCCCGCGTACGCCGCCGAGCGCGCCAAGCTGATCGGGCCGGACGCGTCAGCACGGAGCTGCGCCCGGGCAGTCCGGACGGCCGCGACCCGGTGCTGCCGTCGGTTGCCGTGCGGCAACGGTCTCGGTCGACGCGACGACGGGCGAGCCGACTGTGTCGTCCGAGGGCGTGACGCGTGGCGACACCTGTCACGTCGACGTGATCGACCGGTGGGGCAACATCATCTCCGCGACCCCGAGCGGTGGCTGGCTGCAGTCGTCGCCGACGATCCCCGAGCTCGGGTTCTGCCTGGGCAGCCGGCTGCAGATGTTCTGGCTCGAGGAAGGGCTGGCGTCGTCGCTGGCGCCCGGCCTGCGGCCGCGGACCACGCTCACCCCGACGCTCGTGCTCACGGACGGGCAGCCGGTGCTGGCCTGCGGCTCGCCGGGTGGGGACCAGCAGGACCAGTGGCAGCTGCTCTTCCTGCTGCGCCACCTGGGCGGCGGGATGGATCTGCAGGAGGCGATCGACGCGCCGGCCTGGCACACCACCGGCTTCCCGTCGTCGTTCTACCCGCGGGCGACCGAGCCGGGTGGTCTGGTGATGGAGAGCCGTCTGGGCGCCGCGGTCCGCGACGAGCTGGTACGACGCGGGCACGTGGTCACCGAGGCGCGACGCGTGGAGCCTCGGCCGGCTGTGCGCCGTACGCAAGGAGGCTGACGGCGTGCTCGCCGCGGCTGCGAACCCGCGCGGCATGCAGGGCTACGCCGTCGGCCGCTGAGCCGTGCCGTTGAGGGCCGCCTTCGCGGCGGCCTCGACGTGCAGGCGGGCGGCGGTGGTCGCCGCCTCGCGGTCGCCGGCTGCGATGGCGTCGACGAGGCGGATGTGTTCCTCCCACGAGTGCGGTGCGCGCTGGGCGGCGCCGACGCGGAAGACCCAGTGCACGTGGTGGTACATCGCGGCCGAGATCGACGAGCAGCCAGCGGTTGCCGCTGACCTCGATCACCGCGCGGTGGAAGGCGCTGTTCAGCTCGGCGACCCGGTCGAAGTCCTTGCCGTCGGTCGCCGCGCTGGCGTCATCGAGCAGCCTGCGCAACCGGGCGACGTCCTTCGGCGTGGCCCGCTCGGCCGCCAGCCCGGCGGCCAGCGTCTCCAGTTGCTCGCGGACCGCGAACAGGTCGCGGACCGCGGTCTCGTCGAGGGTCGCCACCACCGCACCGCGGCGCGGCAGGATCTGGACGAAACCCTCCGCCTCGACCACGCGCAGCGCCTCGCGGACCGGGTTGCGGGAGACACCGAAGTCGTCGGCCAGCCGGGTCTCGGTCAGCCGCTCGCCCTGGGCGTAGTCGCCGTCCACGATCCGCCGGCGGAGCTCCGCGAGTACCTGCTCGCGCAGCGCGACATGGTCGGCACCGATCGTCCGCACCTCACCCGTATGGTCCACCCGACCGTCTCCTCTCCCCCGCGCGCACTGTTCGCAGCACGCTAGCGCACGTCTCTCAATTCCCTGCGTGCTGCGCGGCACTCGGCGGGCACATCGCCGCGTTGGAGGAGTGGCACGGAGAACCCCACTCCGAGCCCCGCCCTCCGCCTTGCGCTGCACTCCGCCGAGCACCTGCTCGCTACTGCAGGGAATTGAGAGACGCACGCTAGCCGATCTGCCGTAGCGGCGGCACGTGATCCCGGGGCGGCGTTATCTTGGCGGCTTGAGCATCAGACTGACTCCCCTGACAGATCCGGACTTCCGGCCGTTCAGTCGCCGGATCGCCTGGCTGGCCGCGGACGGCGACGGCAACCCGGTCGGGTCCGCGTTCCTCCGCCTCAACAGCCGCGAGTCCCACGCGCCACCTGGCCGAGCTCGAACTGAACGTCCATCCCGCCGAGCGCCGGCGCGGCATCGGTTCTCAACTCCTCGATGCGGTCGTCACAGCTGCTCGCGACCACGACGTGCGCACCCTCCTGGCCGATGCGAGGGTCGACTCGGCCGCCGACCGGTTCCTGGAGCACCACGGGTTCACTGTCGGCCTGACCTTGATCTACGCGCAACTGCGGCTCGCCTCCACCGACACCGTGTCGGTCGAGGGGCCCGAGGGGTATCGGTTGGTGTCGTGGGCGGGCGTCGTACCGGATGAGTTGGCGCAGACGTTCACCGACGCACGGGCCGGGATGGACGACGCGCCGACGGGCGGGATCGCGTACGGCGAGGACGCCTGGGACGTGGAGCGGACTCGGTACGCCGCTCAGGTGATCGAGCAACGCGGTGAGCACCTGGGCACGGTCGCCGCCGTCGAGGAGTCCACCGGCGCGATCGTCGGCTTCACCGAGCTCGTCGTACCGGGAGACGGCAAGGGCGAGGCCCAGCACTACGGAACCGCTGTCCTCCCACCCCACCGCGGCCGCGGTCTGGCGCTGTGGATGAAGGCCGAGCAGATCCGCCAGGTCCGTTCCGGCTTTCCCGGCCTCGACGCGCTCCTGACCGACACGGTGAGCACCAACGCACCGATGCTGCGCGTCAACGAGCGGCTCGGCTACCACCCCACGCACGCGGACAACCGCCGGACCCTCGAGGTCTGTACCTACTAGTATGGCGGCATGCCCCTCGTCCGCATCGACGCACTCCGAGCCGACCCCGACCGCCTCGCCGCCCTCGGCCGCGCGGTCCACGACGCCCTCGTCGAGACGATCGACATCCCGTCCAACGACCTGTTCCAGGTGCTGACCAGCCACGACGGCTCGGCCGGCACCCTGCGGTACGCCGACTTCCTCGACGTGCACCGGGACGACGGCGTCGTGTTCGTCGCGATCACGATGCGCGCCGGCCGGCCGCCGGAGCTGAAGCAGGCGATGTACCGCAGGATCGCCGAGTTGGTCGAGGAGTACGCCGGGACCGACCCGAAGAACGTCCTGGTCACGGTGACCGAGAACGAGTCGCCGGACTGGTCGTTCGGCCACGGACTCGCCCAGTACCTCTGACGCAGTACCTCTGAAGCAGTACCCCGAGCAGCCCGGACAGGCGGTAGAGCACCAACGAGCCGGCCGAGGTTGACGTCGTGCTTCGGCCAGAGCGGTGCGATCAGCAGGTGGTCCCAGCAGGAGTGGGACCGGCGGCGGCGTTGGTGTCTGAGGTCCTTCGGGCTCCGCACCCGGACCTGCGGGCCGCTCATCGAGCGGCCGGAACAACCCTCCCGGCAGGAATCTCGTTCATCTGCGAAGGCGCTTCGCGGCGCGCCCGGGCCATCGTCGAGGTTCTCGGGTGACCAGGGTACGGGATCACTGGCCGAGGATCTTCTGCACCGCCGCCGTGGTGATCGGGTGATAGCCGGGCCGCGCCTTCGCGAACACCTCCGCGGCGAACGCCCGGTCCGTCCCGGCCAGCGCCCGGTAGACCGGGAGCACGAGCTTCATCCGCCCGACCCGGGTGAGGAACGAGGCCAGTTCGGCGTACGACGGCTCGTAGCTGCTGGCGGCAACGATCTGGTACCAGCGCCGGGCGATCTCGCCGTTCGCCGTACCGGTCAGGTCGAACTCGCGGTCGAGCTGCTGCAGTTGCTCGGCGCTCAGCACATCCGGAGCCGCGTCGAGGAACCGCAGCCACTCCTGCGTCGTCCACCGCGCCGCACCGGCCGGCAGCTCACCGGTCGCCAGCCAGGTGTCCCGCGCCTGGTCGACGATCTGGAAGCGCTCCGACTCCGCCCGGCGCGCGAACGCCGGGATGCCCGGCTCGTCCAGCCAGGCCGCCAGCTCGGCCTCCGTCACCACACCGGGGTGCTGGGCCAGCAGGTGCTCCTCGAGGTGGTCGACGAAGTCCTCGGAGTTGATGCTGCGGAACGCGAACCGGTCGAAGTACCCGCGCAGGAACGGGTCGAAGACCTCCCGCGAGAACCGCTCCTCCAGCCAGGACAGGAACCACGACCCCTTGAGCGGGCCCATCGACGTCGTCCCGTGGTACTCCGCGCGGTGGTTCAGTCCGGGCAGCTCCACCGCCAGCTCGGCCGGGGTCAGCGGGTCCAGCTTGATCACCGTCGCGTGCTGCTTGATCGCCGTCTCCATCACCGCGAACTCGGTGCCGTAGACCGCCTCGACGATCCGGTTCTCGACGTACGACGTGAAGCCCTCGTTCAGCCAGATGTCGTCCCAGCTGTCCTGCGTGACCAGGTTGCCCGACCAGCTGTGCGCCAGCTCGTGCGCGACCACGCTGACCAGCGACTTGTCGCCGATCACCACGGTCGGCGTCGCGAACGTCATCCGCGGGTTCTCCATCCCGCCGTACGGGAACGACGGCGGCAGCACCAGCAGGTCGTAGCGACCCCAGCGGTACGGGCCGAACAGCGCCTCGGTGACCCGCATCATCTCCTCGGTGTCGGCGAACTCGGTCGCCGCCCGCCGGGCCATCTCCGGCTCGGCCCACACCCCGGTCCGGTCGCCGATCGGCTCGAACACCAGGTCCCCGGCCGCGATCGCCAGCAGGTACGACGGGATCGGCTCGGGCATCACCACGTCGTACGAGCCGGTACGGCGCGATGTCGTACCGTTGTCGGCACTCATCAGCACCATCAGCTCCGGCGGCGCGGTGACGTGGGCGGCGTAGCTGAACCGCACGCCCGGAGTGTCCTGCACCGGCACCCAGCTGCGGGCGTGGATCGCCTGCGACTGGCTGAACATGAACGGCATCACGCCACCCGCCGTCATCGACGGCTCCAGCCACTGCAGACCGGTCGCGGTCGGCGCGGTGCGGTAGCTGACCCGGACCCGCTCGTGCCGCGCAGTGCGGATCAGCAGGGCCGACCCGAGCTCCGGGTCGGGCTCGGCGAGGCTGTACTCGAGCGGCTCCCAGCCGTCCGCCGTCGCACCTTCCACCGCGAGCACGGTCAGATCACGAGTGTCGAGCACCAGCCGGTCGCCGGCACCGGTCCAGGCGAGGGTGTGCGTGGCACTACCGGCCAGCACCTTCTCGCTGAAGTCCAACTCGAGGTCCAGTTCGAGGTGGGTGGTCCGAACCAGGGCAGGTTCGGCGTAGGAGTGGCGATCGTGCGTCACGGATTGCTCCCCGAGTCAGGTGTCCGAGGAACAGTACCCACGGCGGAGCCGGTTGGGGCGGCCAATCTGAGCCATCAGCACCACCGTGCCAAAAGGCCCACATTTGATCAGACCCGGCACGATGGACACATGTGGGCCGCCACCCGACCGTTGGCCGCCGTCGTCACTCTGCTGGCCACCGCCGCGTGCACCAGCACAGGGTCCACCCGCGTCCCGACGCCCACGACTGCCCCGCCTCCCGCCACCACCTCGGCTCCGCGTCCCCCGACCACGTCAGCGCCGCCCACATCAGCGCCGTCCACGCCTGCCCCGACCACGCCTCGGCCTTCCGCCTTCGACAGCGCTGCCGCCATGAGCACCGTGCGGTACCTGGCCGGTCTAGGACCCCGTGAAGCGACCAGTACGACGTACGCGCAGGCACTGACCTGGTTGGAACAGCGCTTCCGCGGCCGCTGGCTACCAGACGCGTCGTCAGGCGCTCCGAGTCCCAGCAGGCGTCTCCTGGGGCGTCCCCGTCCGTGCCGGTACGACCTGGAACCTCATAGCCACCAGACCCGGCTTCAACCCCGCAGCACCGCACCGCATCGTCGGAGCCCACCTGGACACCGTCCCGCAGGCTCCCGGAGCCGAGGACAACGCCTCAGGTGTCTCCGTCCTGCTCGGCACCGCTCAGCTCCCTCAGCGCCTGCCCACCGCATTTGTTGCCTTCGGCGCCGAGGAGCCTCGCGGCGACGGCGACAACCGCCATCACTACGGCTCCCGCGCGTACGTCGCCTCCCTGCCGACAGCCCAACGCACCGCGCTGCGCGGCATGGTCTCCCTCGACCGTGTCGGCGTCGGAACGGTCGTACCCATCTGCTCTGCCCAAGCGAACGACCTAGCTCTGCGCAACGAACTCCGGGCCGTCGCGGCTCGTGCAGGCGTGCAGAGCCGCGCCTGCGTGAACAGGTCGAGTGACCACTGGTCCTTCGTCCGCTCCGGACTATCAGGAGTCCGTCTCGGCAGTACGCCGTACGCCGAATACCACAGCGCACGTGACCTGCCCCGAGTCGTGTCACCGGCTCAGCTCGGCCGGATGGGTCGCGTGGTCGGCGCCTGGCTGGCCAGTTAGCGGATGTCGGCCAGGATCTGCTCGGCCCTCGTGCCCGTCACCACACGCGGGCTGAAGTCGCTGCCGATCACGTACGGCGTGAGACGGGCAGCCTTCAGAGTCTTGTCCCAGTACGTGAGTTCCAGCAGCACGCCTTCCTGGGTCTGCTGGGAGAAGTCCATGTCGAACACCAGATTCCCCAGTGAGTGCGCGACCACCTTGCCCTCTGGGAACTCCACGCTCTGCACCCAGTGCGGATGGCCACCGATGACCAGATCGGCTCCAGCCTCGGTGAGTGCAGTTGCAACTGTGCGTTGCGCCGACACCGGCGTATGGGTGTACTGCTGACCCCAGTGCGGCAGTACGACGACCACGTCGACCGCTGACTTCAGCGTCTGGATCGCACGGGTGACTGCGGCCAGGTCTGCCTCGTTGAGCGGTCCCGTCCGTGGTGGCATTCGCAGGCTGAACGCGCCCGGGCTGGTGGCTGTCGCGCGCGGTGTCTCGCCGATCGCGTTGAAGGCCAGGAAGCCGAAGCGCACGCCGGCGCGTGTCACGATCACCGGCTGGGCAGCCTCGGTGAGGTTGCCGCCGGCCCCTACCGGTTGAATGCCGCCGGCTCGCACCAGGCGGACCGTGTCGAGCAGGGCGCGCTGCTGGAAGTCGCCGACGTGGTTGTTGGCCAGCGAGAGTACGTCGACGCCGGCGTCACGCAGTCCGGCGACGACACCAGGTGGGGCGGCGAAGGAGTCGCCGCCTTGCTGGGGCGTGCCCGCCTGGGACAGCGTGCTCTCGAGGTTGACCACGGTCAGGTCCGCGGATGCCAACTGCGGTCCGATCGCGCGCAGTGGTCTGGAGACGTCGCCGGTCCTGGCTGCGGCGGTCGCTACCCGGCGGCCGAGCATGACGTCACCGCCGACGGTCAGGTCGATGACGTCAGCGGCGGCTTGCGGTCCGGCGGTTCGCAGCGGGTAAGCCGCTGGGTCCTTGAACGGGTCGATGCCGGCGACGGTGAGCGGGCGGATGGACGGGCCGGCCGCGGAGGCGGGCACCAGGGCGAGAGTGTTCGTCGAATTCTGCGCCCGGCGGAGTGAGCCGACCTGGAAGCCGCGCCAGGACTTGAGGGTTCCCCGGGCGATCGAGCGGGCCGTGGTGATGTCGATGTCCTGGGCGGCGCGGGTGGGGTGGATCGCCAGGACCAGCGGCTGGGTCCTGGCCGGCGTCGTCCGGGCCGGTGCCGGCGTGTCGACCGGTGGGGTGGTCGGTGCGGTGGCCGCGGGTGCCGGGCTGGACGTCGTGGGCGCGGGCTGGGGAGCGGCGCCGTCGTCGGAGCAGGCGACCAGGACGGCCGCCGCGAGAGCAACCAGCGAGACCTGCCACCCCACGGACATATCACCTAGGGTAGCGACCTCGTTCAATTCCTCGGCGCGGTAAGGCGGTTGCGGAATCGGGGGTGCCTACCAGCAGACTGTGACCATGATGTCCCAGGGAAGTCCGGAGCTGGTGCTGAAGCGGCGTCCGTTCGGATCCTGGTTGCTCGGACCTGTCGACCAGAGCCCGCGGGTGCTGCGGTTCCGGCTGCGGGTGCTGATGATGACATTCTCGATCGGGAGCAATCTGATCGGTGCCGCGGTCGTGTTCGTGCTGGCGGTGTTCGTGCTGCCGGGGCCGCCGCTGGTCCATCGGCTCCAGATGCTCGAGGCAGTCACCATCCCGGCGTACTTCCTGATCGCGGTGATGATCGGCTGCGTCTGGAGTACGCGGCTGACCCGCCGGGTGACGCGGTGGGTGGACGAGGAGCGGCCGGCCACCCGGAAGGAGCAGATCGCCACGCTGCGGCTGCCGCTCCGGCTGACTCTGATCGAGGTCTTCCTGTGGCTGCTGGCCGGCGTGATCTTCACCGTGATGACGCTGGTGCTGCAGCCGGAGAACGCGCTGCGGATCGCGGCGACCATCGTCGACGGCGCGATCGTCACCTGCGCGGTCTCGTATCTGCTGACCGAGTTCGCGCTTCGGCCGGTCGCGGCGCGGGCGCTGGCCGATTCCGCGCCACCGCGGCGACTGCTCGCGGCCGGCCTGAAAACGCGGACCGTGTTCTTCTGGGCGGCCGGATCGGCGGTCCCGGTCGCCGGGTTGATGCTGGCCGCCGTCCTCGCGCTGATCGAGCAGGACGTCTCCGCCACCCGGCTGTCGGTGATGATCCTTGCCCTGGGCATGGTCGTGCTGCTGAACGGCTGGCTGCTCACCATGTTGTCGGCCAGGTCGGTGGTCGCGCCGGTCCGGTCGGTGCGGAACGCGCTGACGCTGATCGGTGATGGCCGGCTGGACGTCCGTATCCCGGTGTTCGACGGCACTGAGCTCGGCTCGTTGCAGGCCGGGTTCAACAAGATGGCCGAGGGGTTGCGGGAGCGCGAGCGGATCCGGGACCTGTTCGGGCGGTACGTCGGTCCCGAGGTGGTGCGGGAGGCGTTGACCAGTGACCGGCTCGGTGGGGAGGAGCGGTTCGCCGCCGTCCTGTTCGTCGACCTGGTCGGCTCCACCGAGCTCGCGGCGGAACGGGCGCCGACCGAGGTGGTCCAGCTGCTCAACCGGTTCTTCACGATCGTGGTGGACGAGGTGGTCCGGCACGGCGGGTTCGTGAACAAGTTCGCCGGCGACGCCGCGCTGGCCGTCTTCGGCGCCCCCGCCGAGCTGCCGGACGCGGCCGGCAGTGCGCTGCAGGCCGGACGCACGCTGGCCCGCCGCCTGGCCGAGGAGTTGCCCGAGGCAACCGCCGGCATCGGCGTGACGGCAGGCATTGTGGTCGCCGGCACGGTGGGCGACGTACGGCGCCACGAGTACACCGTGATCGGAGACCCGGTCAACGAGGCCGCCCGCCTGACCGAGCTCGCCAAGACCACCCCGGCCCGCCTGATCGCGTCGATGACCGCGGTGAACGAAGCCGCGCCCGCCGAGGCCGCCCACTGGCGTCCGGGCGACCAGGTCACCGTCCGGGGCCGCTCGGAACCGACCCACCTAGCCGTCCCGCAGTGACCGCTTCTCCTCGATCAGCTGATGGAGCAGGGCGGCGCCGTACAGCATGGACTTGGTGCGCTGGTCGTGGGCGGCACGGCGTTCGGCGATCGCGTCCCGCAACGCCTCCGTGCTTCCGGTACGACGTAGTCCCTCGATCACCGGCTTGATCTGCTCGAAGTAGTAGCGCCCCTGCCGCAGCATGTGGATGATCCGCGCATCCCGGACCTGCTCAGGCCCGTAGCGCCGGTACTTCGTCCCCGGCTCCCGCGTCGGCGCGAGCAAGCCGGCCGCCTCCCAGACCCGCAGAGCCGACGTACGCACGCCCAACTGGTGCGCCAACTCCCCCACCAGCAACGACGGTCCCGCCGCCGGCGGGTCATCGAGGAACTCGGCGGCCGCGGCTCCCAGCGCCTCACTGGCCGCATCGGTCGCCAGCCGCTGCTGGTGCAGCCCGGCGTGCGACGCATCCACGAGCCGGTAGGCCAACGCTTCGTCGCCGGCGTGCACCGCCTGCATGATCTCCGTGGCGACCTCAGCCCCGAAGCCCGGCGCAAGGGCCCGGTACGTCAGCAAGGCGGACAGATGCGCGTCGCCGTACTGCCGATACCCGGTCTCGGATCGCGGCGCGGGCGGCAGGATCCCCGCGGCCTCGTAGTTGCGCACCAGCTGTGTCGAGATCCCGGCCCGCCGGGCCAGATCCACCGGCCGCAATCCCACGCCGTACCTCCATCTCGAGACGCTGACCCCGTAAGCCTCCCATTCAAACGGGCAGGAGGCCGAGAGCCTTGGCGCGGGTCGCGGCGTCGCGGCGGGTCTTGGCGCCCAGTTTGCCGAGGATCGCGGCGACGTGAGTGTCGATCGTACGGACGGACAGCACCAGGCGCGCGGCGATCTCGGCGTTGGTGAGGCCTTCGGCCAGCAACCGGACCACGTCGGTCTGCCGTTCGGTGAGTCCGGCGGGGTTGTCTCTCGTCGACTGGACCCGACCGCGTGGGATCGCGGTTGACCCCGAGCTCCCTCAGCCGGACACGGACTTTGCGTGCGAGCGGCTCGGCTCCCAGGCCGTCGAGGATGCTGAGGGCGGACAGCAGATCTTCCGCGTCACTGCTCTGGGCAAGGGCGAGCGCGTACTCGTACGAGCAGCCGGCCGACCGCCAGGCATCGGCCGCCTTCCGCCACTCGCCGGCCGCCAGCAGGCTGTACGGATGGTCGGATTCCTTCACCGGCACTGCCTGGCCGGCGACCCGCATCCAGTACCCGAGCCCGGCCGTCGCGGAGTCCCGGCCGAACCGCCGCACCTCCTCGTACACCGGTTCCACCAGTGGTACGACGCTCGCGAGGTCGTCGCGCAACCAGGCAGCCTCGAGCAGGGCGACCGCTGCCGGGCCAAGGCGTTGGGCCTCACCGAGACGGTGTGCGAGCTCCCAGGCCTCGTCCAGCATCCCGTGGTCGTCCAGCCCTCGCCTGGCCCGAACGGTCCCCGCGACGACCAGTGCGGGGCAGCGCGTGATCACCTCGGCGTCACCTGCGCCGGCGACCTCGCGCTCGGCCTCGTCCCACCGCCCGAGCGCCAGGTACACCATGCTGCGCGTGACGTGCAGATAACGCAGGAACCCGTGGAACTCGGCCTCTCCGGCCAGGCAGATGGCGTCCTCGAGCAGCTGCTCGGCCTCCGCGAACGCGAGCACGTCCAGCAGGTGCCACACGATGTTCGTGTACGCGCGGCAGGCATGTTCGAACTCGTCGGCCGCCAGGGCGACGGCGAGGCTCTCCGCCAGGATCTTCTGTCCCTCGGGCTGCCCGTCGTCCCAGAGCGACGTACCGACGTTGTTCAAGGCATGGGACAACAGGCCGGCGTCGCCGATGTCGCGCGCCATCGCGACGGCGCGCAGCCCGATGGTGACGCTCTCGTCCCGGCGCCCGGCCAGCATGCGCAGCTGCGACTGGTTGCTCAGGGCAAGCGCCAGCGCACGCCGGTCCCCCGCGTGCTCGAGAACCTCGATCGCCTCCGTACCACTGAGCTCGGCCTTCGGACGGTCGCCCGCCCACCACCGCATCCGGGACAGCCACCGCAGGCTCAGCCCGAGAGCCCGCGGATCCCCGAGCGTGCGGCGCAGTCCGACCGCCTCCTCCTCGGCCTGTACGGCGAGAGCGGCGGAGCCGACCGTGTAGCACTCGACGGCGTACCCGTCCAGAAGGTCCGCCTGCTCAGCCGGCGAGAACGCCTCCTGATGGTCGAGCACCAACCGGTAGTGCGCCACCGCCTCCCGATGCGCCCCGGCCACGGCAGCTTCCCGCGCCGCCGCCGTGCCGTGGGCGATGAGCACCTCGACGGCGCCTGCCTCGGCCGCGTGGTGGACGATGCGCGACAGGTCGCACTCGTCGTGCCGATCGACCAGAGCCGCCAGCACTGCCTGGTTGCAGAACACCCGCCGGGCCGTCGGCATGGAGTCCGCGACCGCACGGCGGGCCAACTCGTGCGAGAACCCGACGCCGGCCGGAGAGACGCGCAGTACGCCGCGCCGCTCGGCCGCCGCGAGCGAGGCCAGACCGCCCGGAACCACCGCCTCGACCAACCAGCGGTCCGCCCCGGACGGGACGACGGCCAGCAGCTCCAGCGCATCCCGGGTCGATCCGTCGAGGCCCGCCAACCGGGCGCCGACCGCCTCCGCGACAGTGTCCGGCACTCCTTCCAGGTCGCCCGAGGCGAAGATCTCGGTAACGAAGAACGGATTGCCCGCCGTCACCGCGTACACGCGCTCGGTGTCCATCCCGGTGTGCGCGCCGAGCCGGTCCACCGCGGCGGCCGACAGTCGCTCCGGGCGCAGCCGTCGCAGTCGTGGCGTGCCCGCTGCGAGCCCGAGCAGCTGCTGTAGCGGATGGTCCCTGGTCAGCTCCACGTCCCGATACGACAGCACGAGTACGGCGGGCAGGCTGGCGATCCGCCGTACCAGGAATCTCAGGACGTCGAGAGTCGCTTCGTCGGCCCAGTGGATGTCCTCCACGACGAGGACGGTCGGATCCTCCGGCCGGTCCAGCTCGGCTCTGAGGGCGTCGCTCACGCCGTTGCGGTCGCCGGACTCGAGAGCTGTGGTGAGCGTTCCGCCCACGCTGCCGACCAGGTCCCGGAGCGGCCCGAGCACACGCGGAGTCGCCAGGTCGTCGCAGTAGCCGACCAGCAGGCGGGTCCCGAACGGCAGCACCGAGGGCAGCGCACCGATCAGACTCGACTTGCCGATCCCGGCCTCCCCCGCGATCAGGACGACCGAGCCGTCACCCGCCCTGGCCTCCTCAACCGCCGCGGCGAGCTCCGCCAGCTCCCGCTCACGTTCGAGCATTCATCCCACCCCCACCCGATTGTGCACCCGACCTCGGTAGGTCAGGCGCCCGATCTAGGTAGTCGCGACGGATTCTCACCAGGGCGGCGCGCCCTACAAAGGATGCATGCAGTCATTCACCCGCAATGAAACGGACCGATTCCAGTTCCGGGCCGGCAACCAGTGGCTGAGCGGCACCCACAGCCGCAGCACCATCCAGGGGTACTACGGAGCCGGAGAGGAACGCACGCACGAGCGCACGTTCCACTTCGACGCCGACCGCCCCGCCGTACTCGCGGGACGCGACAACGGGCCGGTACCGGTCGAGTACGTGCTGCACGCGCTGGCCGCCTGCCTGACCGCCGAGCTCGCCACCATCGCCGCCGACCGCGACATCCGGCTCATCGAGGTGCACTCCACCGTCACAGGCGACATCGGACTCGCTTCCAGCGGCCGACCCGCAGCTCGCCGTACGGTTCACGGTCAAGGGCGACGCCCCGCCGGACGAGCTCCGCGAACTGGTCGCCCGGTCCCAGGCCCGCTCGGCCGTCCTCGGCATCGTCACCCACCAGGTGCCGGTCACCATCGAGGTCGAGACCTCATGACCGTGCCGGAGGAGCGAACGCGTCCGATCACCGAGAACCTGGGGACCGTCCTCGGTGTCTGGGCCCATCCCGACGACGAGGCCTACCTGTCCGCCGGGCTGATGGGAGCCCTGCGCGACGCCGGACACCGGGTCGTTGTGGCGACAGCGACGTACGGCGAGCAAGGCACCGAGGACGATTCCGTGTCGCGGGAGCAGCTCGCCGAGATGCGGAAAGAGGAGCTCCGGACCAGTCTTGCGCTGATCGGTGTCCTCGAGCACCGCTGGCTCGGCTACCGCGACGGGGAGTGTGCCGATGCAGACGGAGGGGTTGCGTCGGTCGCTGAGCTGATCGCGGAGGTCCAGCCGGACACGATCCTGACCTTCGGGCCGGACGGAATGACCGGCCACGCCGATCATCGCGCGGTGTGCGCGTGGACGACGGAGGCGTGGCGGGCATCCGGTGCGAAGGCGCGGCTGCTGTACGCCACGCTGACGCCCGGCTTCCACGAGGAGTGGGGCGAACTCAACGATCGCCTCGGGTTGTGGATCTGGGGCAGCCCTCCGGTCACACCGGACGAGCAGCTTGCCCTGTACGCCGAGTTCGCCGGCACCGAACTGGATCGCAAGATCAACGCGGTCCTGGCGCATGTCTCCCAGACCACCGGACTGGCGAACGAAGTCGGACTGGACACGTTCCGCCGCTGGTGGTCGGCCGAGGCGTTCGTCGCCGCCGAACCATCACCCAGCACACCGAAGAGCCATCAACAGACAGGAGTTGTTCAGTGAAGAAGTTCCCAGGTATCACCCACGTGGCCGTGACCGTGACGGACCTCGAACTCAGCGTCCCGTGGTACTCACACCTGTTCGCCGCCGACCCGGTCCTCGACGAGGACACCGGACCGTTCCGGCACGTGGTGTACGCCATCGAGGGCGGGCAGTTGTTCGGGTTGCACACGTTCCCGGACGGTGAGTGGTCCAGCGAGTTCAGCCCGCGCCGACCGGGTCTCGACCACGTCTCCTTCAGCTGTCCGGATCGCGCCGAACTCGTCCGTTGGCAGGACCGACTCGACGACCTGGGCATCAAACACGGGGGCATCGTCGACGCCCACTACGGCTCGGGCCTGTCCTTCAAGGACCCCGACGGCATCGCCCTCGAGTTCTTCGCCCCGCCGGCCGCCTGACGCGAAGCCGGGCCCACGCCCAGCCCGGCACCTCCCAGGCGACCCGGTCCTACCGCCCGCCGGCGACGTCGACTGTCGACCCGGTCATGTAGGACGAGCGGTCGGAGGCGAGGAAGGTGATGACCTCGGCGACCTCCTCGGCCTTGCCCGGGCGGCCGAGTGGAGGTGTGGTCCCGATCCGTTCCAGCCGGCCTTCCTCGTGGATGTCGGTCTCGATCAGCCCCGGACGGACGCCGAGGACCCGGACGCCTTCTTTCGACACCTCGTTCGCCAGGCCGATGGTCAGAGCATCGACGGCAGCCTTGCTGGCCGCGTAGTCGACGTACTCGCCGGCCGAGCCGAGCACGGCAGCTCGTGACGAGACGTTGACGAGGACTCCGCCGGATCCGCCGTACGTCGTGGACATCCGTCGTACCGCGGCACCGGCGACCAGGATCGCGCTGATCGCGTTGATCCGGAACACCCGCTCCAGCCGGGCGGCGTCGTACTCGGCGACCCGGCCGGACGGCGAGACGATGCCGGCATTGTTGATCACGGCACCGATCGGTCCGAGCTCAGCGGTGACCGTGTCGAAGAGCCGCTCGATCTGATCCGCCTCGGTCACGTCGGCCTGCACCGCGATCGCCCGCCGCCCGAGCTCCTCGCACGCCTTCACGACACGGGCCGCCTCGTCGGCGCGGGTCCGGTAGTTCACGCCGACATCCCACCCGTCGGCGGCCAGCGCGACCGACGCCGCGGCCCCGATCCCGCGACTCCCACCAGTGATCAGAACGACCCCACGCCGTACATCAGTCTCAGTCATATCCCTACCCTGCCACGCCCCGCGCAGCGGTCAGGACGGCGGCGGGGCGAGCTGTAGCTGGAGCTGCGTCTCCGTGTCGTTGAATCCGAGGGCCCGGTAGAGCCGGATGGCGAGGTACTCCGGATCCGCCACCATCACCAGTGTCTTCGCGCCGCCTTCGGTGAGGCCGTACGTCGACGCGCGGTGAACCAGTGTGCTCGCGATCCCCTTGTTGCGGTCATCCGGATGCGTCAGCACGTTCTGGAACCGCGCCAGCCCTTCGCCGTCGAACATCAGCCCGAGCGAGCTCTGCAGCCGGTCGCCCTCGAACGCGCCGAACCACTTCCCGTGTCCGGCCGCCACCAGTGCTCGCCTCGACGCGAGCTTGCGCCGGCTGAAGTCGATGTAGCCCTCGTCGACCTCCATCGGAGCAGTCGCGAGGCCGAGCTGCAGCAGCTGCTCCCAGTCGTCGTCACTGCTCAGGTACCGGTACGTCGACTCGTCGTTCGGACGGCTCGGCGCGACGACCTCACTCGCCGTCATCACCACGTCCCGGGCCACCTCGATCCCGGCCGCGACCAGCTCGTCCTCGGCGCCGACCACACCGTCCACATTGTCGATGCCCAAGGCAACATGATTGGCGGCCGGGAACTCGGCGTGGAACGCCGCCAGCCGGGCCTGCAGGTCGCCCGGCGCGAACGGCGTCCGGAACAGCAGGAAGTTCCCCCACCAGTAGCCGGGATTGTCGGGCGTGCGCACGACGACGTACTCACCGGCGTCCTCGAACTCGCTCCCGCTGAGCTTCAGCAACAGCAGGTCGGTCCGGAACCCGAGGCTCTCGATCTCCACCCGCCCATCCTCCAATCGGCGTCAACCGGATTCCCCACCTTGACATGCAGCCGGGCGGCTGCCTATTGTTGTCATGCAGCCAAACGGCTGCCTAAGCGATCGGAGAGCGATGGACGACGAGGTGTTCCGCGCCCTGGCCGACCCGAGCCGACGTCAGCTGCTCGACCGGCTGAACGCGGACAACGGCCAGACGCTGCGCGAGCTCTGCGCCGGCCTGGACATGGCCCGGCAGTCGGTGAGCAAGCATCTCGCCGTACTGGAGAGCGCGAACCTCGTCACCATCGTCTGGCGCGGCCGGGAGAAGCTGCACTATCTCAACGCCGAGCCGATCAACGCCATCGCCGACCGCTGGATCAACCAGTACGACCGTCGGCGGGTGGAACTGTTCGCCGATCTCAAAACGGTTCTGGAGGCCGAGAACATGAGCGACACCGACTTCGTCTACACCACGTACATCAGGACCACGCCGGAGCGGCTCTGGCAGGCGCTGACCGACCCGAAGTTCACCGAGCAGTACTGGGGCGAGCGGTTCGAGACCGACTGGAAGGTCGGCTCCGAGATGATCTGGCACCACGGTGACGTCACGATGGCCGGGCCGGGGCAGGTCGTCCTCGAGCACGACCCGTACCGGCGGCTCGCCTACACCTGGCACACCATGACGCGGGAGTTCGCGAAGGCCGTCGAATGGGATGACGAGCTCCTCGAGAAGACCAGCCGGGAGCCGCTGTCGAAGGCGAGCTTCGAACTCGAACCCGTCGGTGAGCAGGTCAAGCTCACCGTCGTCCACTCCGGCTTCGAGCCGGGCAGTGCGATCCGCGAGATGATCAGCGAGGGCTGGCCGGCGTTGCTCGCCGACCTCAAGTCCCTCGTCGAGTCCACCCCCGAACTCGCCAACACCAAGTAGTCACGGGCGTTTGTGGATCAGGAGCGGGAGCACCGCGGCGGCGCCCGCCTCGCGGAGTTTGGCGGCGGCGACGGTGATCGGCCACTGGGAGGACGAGGCGTCGGCCAGCAGGAGGACCGTGCGGCCGCTGACAGCTGCCGGGTCTCCACGGCGATGCCGTCGCGCCAGACTCTGGCCTCCTCGGCTGAGGACAGGTCATCGGCGAAGCCCGCCCGGTTCACGGTGAGCTCGGCCCGGTCAAGCCGGCCGACGCCGGCGACATGCTCCGCGACCTCGCCGGTCAAGCGTCCGTAGCCTGCAGCCGCCAGCGGTACGACGACCTCCGGGCGGCTGGACCAGGACCCGCGCCACCGTGAAAGCGCCGCCACCGCTCCCGCCTTCAGCGCCTCGAGCGAGTCGGGATCCAGGACCGCGTCGGTGAACGTACCGCGCAACACCTCCCGCCACTCGGGTGCGTCGGCGTAGATGATGGTCCGCCCCGGCTCAGCCCCCAGCTCGGCCGGGATCCGGCCCTTCGCGCCGAACGCACCGCCCGGCCACATCTTCCGCGGCTCCAGAATGTGCACCTCGCCGCGGAGCAGCCGGATGATCGCCTGCACGGTCTCGGCCTCGGGCTTCGCCCGGAGTGGGTCGGGCAACTCGCCGAGGCAGACCGAGCAGCGACCGCACGGCTCCGCCGACGGGTCGTCCAGCGACTCCTGGAGAAGTTGCATCAGGCAACGGTCGCCGCGGGTGTACGCCCGCATGATGTCCGCCTCGCGCCGCCGTACCGCCACGATCCCGTCGTAGTGGGCCGCATCGAACGTCCAGTCCTTGCCGGTCCGCACCCAGCCGCGCTCGACCCGGTCGACAACCCCGTCGACCGCGAGCTGCTTCAGCATCAGTTCGACCCGGGTCCGACGCAGACCGGTCTCCGCCTCCAACGCCGGGACGGTCGCCGGCTGGTCCGGCCCGTACCCGTCCAGCCCATTCAGCAGGCGATTCACGTTCTCCGGCACCGGAATCGTCGCGGTCGCGAAGTAGTCCCACACCCCCGCGTCGGCATCCGACGGCAGCAACGCCACCACGGCGTGGTCGATCCCGCGGCCGGCACGACCGACCTGCTGGTAGTACGACACCGGCGACGGCGGCGATCCGACATGCACCACGAACCCGAGGTCCGGCTTGTCGTAACCCATCCCGAGCGCCGACGTCGCGACCAGAGCCTTCAACTCGTTCGCCCGCAGCGCGTCCTCGAGACGCTCCCGCTCACCGGCATCCAAGCCACCCGTGTACGCCGCCACCGGCACGTCCCGACCATGCACCTCCTGGATCGCAGCCGCCAGCCGCTGCGCATCGGAGACGGTCAACGTGTAGACGATCCCCGAGCCCGGCAACTTCGGTAGATGGTCGACAACCCACGCGAACCGATCCAGCGGCGACAACGCATCCACGACAGCCAACTGCAAACTCGACCGGGCCAGCGGCCCGCGCAGTACAAGCGTGGACTCCCCCAGTTGATGAGCGACGTCGTCCGTCACCCGCGAGTTGGCCGTCGCAGTCGTCGCGAGCACCGGCGTCTTGGGGTTCAGCTGCTGCAGTACGTCGGACACGCGGCGATAGTCCGGCCGGAAGTCGTGCCCCCAGTCGGACACTGCATGCGCCTCGTCGATGACCAGCAACCCGACCTGCCCGGCCAGCCCGTCGAGCACCCGCCGGCCGAAGCCAGGATTCGCCAACCGCTCAGGCGACACCAGCAGTACGTCGATCGCACCCGAGCGCAGGTCGTGCTCGATGCTCGACCACTCGTCGATGTTGTTCGAGTTCAGCGTCGCCGCGCGCAGTCCGGCCCGGCTCGCGGCGGCGACCTGGTCGCGCATCAACGACAGCAGCGGCGACACCACCAGCGTCGGCCCGGCGCCTTCGGCCCGCCGGATCGCGGTGGCCGCCCAGTACACCGCCGACTTCCCCCAGCCCGTCGCCTGCACGACCAGAACCCGCGCACTCGCTTCGCACAGGGCGGCGACCGCGGTCTCCTGATCGGCCCGCAATCGCGCGCTCTCCCCCGCGATCGCCGTGATCACGCCGCCGGCGATCCCGGCGCGCGCCTCGGTGAGAGTGCTGGTGGTCGAACTGGTGTCAGCCATGCCACGACCCTAGACGCCCGCACCCCCAGTCCGCTGCGAGCAACCACCGGACCTGTGGACAACCCGGTCGGTGTCAGAGCCCGAGACCTAGGTCACTCTCCGGAGGGCTCACACTGCGCCGCGCTGTCTCGTCGGTCCGGGTGTAGCTCAGAACTGACCAAGGAGATCAATCATGGACGTCCGTTTCGACCACGTCGGCAACCCGGTCGGGGCCAAGGTCTTGAAGTACATCACCTCTGCCAGCAAGGTCGTGTGGGACTCGACCTTGCCCGAAACGACCCAGCACCTCGTCGAGATCCGCGCCAGCCAGATCAACGGCTGCGGCTACTGCATCGACATGCATACCAAGGACGCGACCCACGCCGGTGAGTCCTCGCTGCGACTCAACCTGGTCGCAGCCTGGCGGGAGGCGACGGTGTTCACCGAGGCCGAGCGCGCGGCCCTCGAACTCACCGAGGAGGGCACCCGGATCGCCGACGCGGCCGGTGGCGTTCCCGATGAGGTGTGGGCCAACGCGGCCAAGCACTACGACGAGGACCAGCTCGCCGCGCTGCTGTCACTCATCGCCCTGATCAACACCTGGAACCGCTTGAACGTCATCACCCAGCGACCGGCCGGAGACTACGTGCCCGGCCAGTGGGGCTGACGCGTCAGGTCGTCGGGCATCGGCTGCGGCCGATGCCCGCTCAGGCGCACTTTCCCGGGTGGCAGGGTTCGCCGCCGGCGGTGACCAGTCGTTGCGGACCAGGACCCTTCGCAGCCAGAGCGTCGTACGGATTGGCCAGGGCGCAGCGGTCGAGGGAGAGACAGCCGCAGCCGACGCAGTCCTTGAAGTCGTCGCGGAGTTGTTCCAGATGCAGGATGCGTTTGTCGAGCTCGGCCTGCCAGCACTCGGAGATGCGCTCCCAGTCCTGACGGGTGGGCGTGCGGTTCTCCGGCAGCAGTGCCAGGATCGCGGCCACCTCCGCGAGCGGGATGCCGACCCGCTGGGCGATCCGGATCAGCGCGACCCGGCGGAGCGTGTCGCGCTTGTACCGGCGCTGGTTGCCCGACGTACGACGGCTGACGATCAGGTTCTGCCGCTCGTAGAAATGCAGAGCCGAGATCGCCACGCCACTGCGCTCCGCCAACTGCCCGACCGTCAACTCACCCGGCTCGATGTCCACCCGTCATCCCTCCGACCTCAACCTGGATCGAGGCTAGCCGAAGGATCAGGCGGTCACGAGTCGGCGTCCGATGCTCGCGGACATCAGCGCGGCCAGCGCGCAGAGCCCGCCGGCCAGGTACCAGGCGAGGTTGTAGCTGCCCTGCACGTCCCGGATCGCGCCGGCACCGGTGGCAGCCAATGCGGCACCGATCTGGTGCGACGCGAACACCCAGCCGAACACGATCGGCCCGTCCACGCCGAACCATTCCCGGCACAGTGCGACGGTCGGCGGTACGGTCGCGACCCAGTCGAGACCGTAGAAGATGATGAACACCCAGATGCTCGGCTGAGCCGATGGACCGAGCAGAGACGGCAGGACGAGCAGCGACAACCCCCGCAGCGAGTAGTACCCGATCAGCAGGTACCGCGGATCCCACCGGTCCGTCAGCCAGCCCGAAACGATGGTGCCGCCGACGTCGAACACGCCCACCAGGGCCAGCAACGACGCGGCAGTCGTCACCGGCATGCCGTGGTCGTGTGCCGCGGTGACGAAGTGCGTGCCGATCAGTCCGTTCGTCGACGCACCGCAGATGGCGAAGCCACCCGCGAGCATCCAGAACGCCGGCCGGCGCATCGCGGACCGCAACGCGCTCAACGCCCGCAGCGCACTACTGCCGGACGTCTCGACCCGCTGACCCGCGGTGCTCCCCTCTGGAGCGCCGTACGCCCGCAGACCCACATCACTCGGGTAGTCCCGCAGGAAAAGCAGCACCAGCGGTACGACGGCCAGCGCTGTGCCGGCAGCGACGAGCGCCGGGACGCGCCACCCGTAGGCACTGGCCAGATTCGCGATCAGCGGGAGGAAGATGAGCTGCCCGGTCGCACCCGCGGCGGTCAGGATGCCGGTGACCAGTCCACGGCGCTGAACGAACCAACGACCGGTGATCGTCGCGACGAACGTCATCGACATCGACCCGGTACCGATACCGACCAGCACACCCCAGCACAGCAGGAGCTGCCAGGACGAGCTCATGAAGACGGTCAGCCCGCTGCCGAGCGCGATGAGCACCAGGGCACCGCTGACCACGCGACGCAGCCCCAGCCGATCCATCAGGGCCGCGGCGAACGGCGAGATCAGGCCGTAGAGCAGCAGGTTGATCGACACGGCCGCCGAGATCGTCGCGTGCGACCACCCGAACTCGTCGTGCAACGGGTCGAGCAGCACCCCCGGCACCGAGCGGAACCCGGCCGCCCCGATCAGCGTTACGAACCCCACCGCGGCGACTGCCCAGGCCAGGTGCACCCGGGCAGTCTTCTTCTCCACAATCTGCGTCACCCGGATAGATTGCCGTCTCGCCCACCCTCAAACCAGTGGCCAGAATGCCAGCATGTGTCAAGATATGGCCATGCGTACTTCCAGCACCGGCCGGGCCAAGCTGAGAGCAGTCGGGCCGCACGTGGTCGCCGTCCTGGCGTTGGAGCCGGTGGTCGGGTTCGACCTGACCATTCCGCCGACGGTGTTCGGCGCGGCGACGAAGGCCGACGGGACGGCCTTGTACGACGTACGCATCTGCGGACTCGAGATCGCGCCGATCCGGGCCGGTGCCGGGTTCAGCCTGATCCCGGACTACGGGCCGGAGGCGCTCGCCGAAGCCGACACGGTGATCATCCCGGGGACGTACATCGCCCAGCCGCGCTACGAAGGCACGCTCCCGGACGATCTCGCCAGAGCCCTCGGCACCATCCGGCCGGGCACCCGGATCGCGTCGATCTGCACCGGTGCGTTCGTGCTCGGCGCAGCCGGCCTGCTCGACGATCGGCCGGCGACGACCCACTGGCTCCGGGCCGAGATGTTCCGTGCCCTCTACCCGCGGGTGAAGCTGGACGAGGACCTGCTGTTCGTCGACGACGGCGACATCGTCACGTCCGCGGGTCTGGCCGCGGGCGTCGACCTCTGCCTGCATCTGATCCGGCGCGACTTCGGCAGCGAGATCGCCAACCGGGCGGCGCGGCACTGCGTCGTCCCGCCGTGGCGGGACGGTGGGCAGTCACAGTTCATCGAACGCGTCGTCCCGGACGAGGGCAGCGAAGGTACGGCGCCGACCCGCGCGTGGGCGCTGGGGCGGCTCGACGAGGAGTTGAGTCTCGCCGCGATGGCCGCCTACGCCCAGATGAGCGTGCGCACCTTCAGCCGGCGGTTCAAGGCCGAGACGGGTCAATCTCCGGGCACGTGGCTCCTGCAGCAACGCGTGCGGCACGCGTGCCACTTGCTGGAGACCACGGACCTGTCCGTCGACCGCGTGGCCGAGTCGGCCGGCCTGGGAACTGCCGCGTCGCTGCGCCACCACCTCCGCTCCGAACTCGGTGTCTCTCCCCTCGCCTACCGCAAGACCTTCCGGGCCGGCTGAGTCACAGCACCACCAGGTCGTGCGGGCGGCGGTTCATCGGCTCGACGCCGTTCTCGGTGACCACGACGATGTCCTCGATCCGCGCACCCCACCGCCCTGGCTGGTAGATCCCCGGCTCGACGCTGAACGCCATCCCCGGCTCGAGAATCAGCCCGTTCCCACCGACGATGTAGGGCTCCTCGTGGACGTCGAGCCCGATCCCGTGTCCGGTCCTGTGGATGAAGAAGTCGCCGAACCCGGCCGCCGCGATCACGTCCCGCGCCGCCGCGTCGATCGACTCCGCGGACGCCCCCGGCCGCACCGCGTCCACCGCCGCCTGCTGCGCATCCCGCAGTACGGCGTACGTCGCGGCGACATCCGCGTCGCGCGGTCGACCCACCGCGTACGTCCGGGTCGAGTCGGAGTTGTAGCCCTCGGCAACCGGTCCGCCGATGTCGACCACCACGACGTCACCGGCTTCGATCACCCGGTCGGACACGCCGTGGTGCGGACTCGCACTGTTCGGCCCGCTGCCGACGATGATGAACTCGGCCAGCGCGTGGCCTTCCTCGACGATCGCCGTGGCGATGTCGGCGCCGACCTCAGCCTCGGTCCGGCCCGGCCGCAACCACTCGCCGACCCGCGCGTGCACCCGGTCGATCGCAGCACCCGCCTTCCGCAGCGCCTCGATCTCGGCCGCGTCCTTCCGCATCCGGAGCTCGCGCACGATCGGCCCGGCCAGCACCTGCTCGGCCTTCGGCAACGTCTCGCGCAGAGCCAGCACATGCAGCGCCGGCGTGAAGTCGCTGACCGCCACGCGCTCCGGTCCGCCCAGCCGCTCGGCGGCAACGCCGTACGGATCGTCGCCATCGACCCAGGTGACGACCTCGACCCCGAGCTCCGCCAACGGCAGGTCGGCGAACCCAGGCGCTTCGAGCTTCGGCACGACGAGCGCCGGCGGACCCGCTGCCGGGATGACCAGCGTGGTCAGCCGCTCCAGCGAATCACCCGCCCGCCCGAGCAGATACCGCAGATCCGACCCGGGCGCGATCAGCAGGCCGGTGCCGGCGGCGACTTCGCGGGCGCGCTCCAACCTGGCACGCAGTACGGCGGAATCGGGGACGGGACCGTGCGGGGTTCGACTCGACATGATGCGACCCTAACCCGCTCGGGCCAGGACGGATCGAGGTTTTCCACAAGGTCAGCGGGCGACCGCGTGGATGAGCTCGAGGGACACCTGCCGGGCGCTCAGCAGGTGGTGGAGACGTTCGGTCTGGCGCGCGGCCAACACATACGCCTCATCGGTCTGATGCTTGGCCGCGACGGCTGCTGCCACCTGTTCGACGCGGCGGGACCAGGACAGTGGTGCGGCATTGGGACGTTCGATCTGTTCCACGAGTTCGAACCCGGCGTCCGCCAGCGATCCGTCGAGCTCGCGCTGGGTCGGGAAGTGATTGCCATCCGGCGCCGGTAGCGGCCGCAGAGCCCGGGAGACAACCACCAGCAGACCCAACGAGGCTCCGGTCGTCAGGACCCGGTGCAGTTCGCTGAGCAGAGCCGTCTTGTCCTCGACGGTGCACAGTACGCCCAGGCACCAGCCGACATCGGCCGTGCCGGAGCGCAACGGAAGTCGCCCGCCGTCGGCGGCGACCACCGGCAGGCCGAAAAGCCGGCCCGCGGCCCGGCAGGCCGGAAGCATCGGCTCCACCAGGATCGGCCGCACCCCGAACCGCTCGGCCGCCCAAGCCGCCGGACCACCCACCCCGGCTCCGACGTCGAGCAACGTCTCCCCCGGCGCGAGTCCGCACGCTTCGGCCAGCCAGGCCAGCGCGGCCGGACTCGAACTGCCCCGGCAGGCGGCAGGTATCGCATGCCCCGCGCCGAGCTGCTCGACCGCGTCGGCTGTCCAGTCGGCGAAGTCCCCGAACTCGGCAGCCATCGCAGCAGTCGTCATGGCAGCCCCTCTCCCGTCACCACCCGATCACGCAGGGGCAATCGGGCAGCTCCCTCTGACAGATGTAGCACCGAACGCCCGGATCCGCCTACGTCCGGCCGAAAACTGTCGGCGAGGATTGCTACAACTGGTCGCGGCTCGATCGAGAACGGCGAAAGGCACCTGTGATGGCACTGCACCACGAGTCCTTCGGCGAGGGCGTTCACGTGCTCTCGCTGCACGGCTGGACACCCGACCACCGGCTGATGTCGGGCTGCCTCGAGCCGGTGTTCGCCGACGTGCCCGGCTACCGACGGCTCTACCCGGACCTGCCCGGAATGGGGCAGACGCCGGCCGGTGCGATCGACAGCTCGGACGGGATCATGGCCGAGGTCCGCGCGTACATCGACGAACAGATCGGGGACGAGCCGTTCCTGCTGATCGGCGAGTCGTACGGCGGTTACCTCGCCCGCGGCCTGATCGCCGAGCGGCCGGAACAGATCCTCGGAGTCGCGCTGATCTGCCCGATCGGCACCGCGCTGATGCACGCCGACCGGACCGTGCCCGAGCACGTCGTCCTGCGGACCGAGCCAGGCGTCCTCGAATCGCTGACCGAGGGCGAAGACTTCACCGACCTCGCTGTAGTCCAGACCGCTGCCGCGCTGAAGGCCTATCGCACCGACGTCGCGACCGGACTGGATGCGGCCGACGTCGAGGCACTCGACCGGATCCAGAAGAACTGGGCTCTGTCGACCGCTCCGGAGAGCGGTCCTGCCTACGCGCGGCCGATGCTGATCGTCTGCGGCAGGCAGGACTCGGTGACGGGCTTCGAGGACCAGTACGCGCTACTCCCCCACTATCCGCGGGCGACGTACGCCGTACTGGATGTTGCCGGGCACAACCTTCAGATCGAGCAACCCGAGCTGTTCGGTGCGCTGATTCGCGAATGGTTGCAACGTGCCTCGGAGGCGTGACCTCGCTACTCGCGCCGGGCTTGGAGCAGAACTGCGGCGAGGAGTACGGCGGCCCCGGTGAGGCTCACCGTCGTCAGATGTTCGTGGAAGGCGAGTACGCCGATGGCCGCAGCCAGGAGTGGTTCGATCAGTGCGATGACGGCTGCGGTGGAGGCTCGGATCGCGCGGAGACCGGTGTAGAAGAGGGCGTAGGCGACTGCGGTCGGGACCAGGCCGAAGTACGCGAGCAGAGGCCAACTCGCTGCGGCTGGCGTGATGCCGCCGGTCATTGCCACGGGCAACAGGATGATGGCACCGGCCGTGAAGCCGAGGAACGCACTGATGATCGGGTCCTGCTGGTCGCGGTTGAGCAGAGTAGTGAGCGCGTAGCCGGCAGCCGACAGGAGCGAGAACGCAATACCGACGAGCGATCCGTGGCCGGCGCCTCCGTCGCCGGAGACGAGGAGGGCGAGACCCAGTACGGCGATGAGCAGCGTGCCGGTGATGCGCTCACGGGCTCCCAGGGCGATGAAGACCGGGCCGGCGCCGAGGGAGACGACTGTGGCGACGGCGACGCCGATTCGTGGGATGGCCGCAAAGTAGCCGAGCTGGCAGACGGCCAGGCCGAGGCCGCTCAGGAGGTAGCGCATCGGGGCAGCGGCGAACTGCCGGCCGATCGGGCCGCGGGTGAGCACGCGGCAGGCGATGGCCAACCAGATGGCGCCGCCGAGGAGACGCCAGAACGAGACGGCTGTCGAGTTGAGGCCGCTGTGCTGGAAGAGCAGGGCGCCGGTGGGGCCGCCGGTGCCCCAGGCGAGTCCGGCCAGGGCGACGTACAGGAGACCGCGCCCGGTCGAGGGCGCGAGACGGTGGTGCATCAGACACTCCAGGGTGTTCGCAAGAAGAGGTTGGGGCGTCTGCGAACAGCCCGAAGGAGCTCAGGTCAGACCCGAGCGGGATGAGGTCGGCCGTCCGCTAAGCGGCGGCCGGCGGGGTGATGATTCGATGCACGGCGGTGACCTTAGCAAGGTGACTACCCTGCCGCCGACCCGTTTTCGGCGGTACCGTCGATGGATGTGGTGGTTATTCGCCGCCCTAGGGGGCGGTGCGGCGGTGCTTGCGAGCCGGTACGCGTGGGATCGGCGCGCAGCGCGGCACGGTGATGCGGAGGAGCTCGAGGAGATCCGCAAGCTGGCCGACGAGGATGTGACGCTGCTTGGGGAGGAACTCACGCGGCTGGACACTCACGTGTCCGGACAGACGCTCGACGCTGATGCGCGGGCTGACTATCAGGTCGCTCTCGATGCGTACGAGGCCGCACAGCGGACCGTGAAGGGCATCCGGAAGTCCGCCGACATCAGCGCGGTGACCGACACGCTCGCGACTGGCCGGTACGCGATCGTCTGCGTGCAGGCGCGAGCCCGGGGCGACCAGGTGCCTGAGCGCAGGGTGCCGTGCTTCTTCAACCCGCAGCACGGTCCGTCGACGACAGACGTGGTCTGGACCCAGCCGAAGGTGGGAACGCGGACGGTTCCGGCGTGTGCACAGGACGCCGCGCGGATCCGGGCCGGCGACGAACCCGAGGTCAGGTTCGTCCAGTTCCACAGCCGCCGGGTGCCGTACTGGGAGGCCGGTGTCGCGGTCATGCCGTACGGCCAGGGGTACTTCGGCGCCGGGGCGGGAGCGAGCTACATCGCCTTGGCCAGCTTCCAGACCCAGGCCGGCACCGCCGGAGTCTGGGGTGACGCCGGCGCCCACGGTGGTGGGTACGACGGTGGTGGCGGGTACGACGGTAGTAGCTGGGGCGACGGCGGTGGCGACGGTGGTGGTGGCGAAGGCTGACCGCGCGCACCTGAGGCAGCGACTGCGCCTACATCCGAAGGTGGGAGCCGCCGTTGAAGTCGAGGACGGTGCCGGTGGCGAACTCGGCCTCGGGTGAGGCGAGGTAGAGGATGGCCGCGGCGACCTCCGACGGGTCGGCGACGCGCTCGAGCGGGCTCTCCAGCCGGCGACGGTCGTGGCCTTCGCCGACCAGGTGGATCGACGCCATGTCGGTGGTGGTCCAGCCGGGAGCGATCGCGGTCACCGCGATCCCCTCCGGGCCGAGGGCGCGAGCAAGTGATTGTGTGAACGACACGAGGCCGGCCTTCGAGGCGCCGTACGCGGGCTGGTTCGGCTCGCCCCGGAACGCGCCGCGCGACGACACGTTCACGATCCGCCCGCCGCGGCCCATGTGCCGGACCGCGCACCACGCCGCGTTCGCCGGGCCGACCAGATTGACCGCGAGGGTGTCGGCCCACGCCTGCTGCCACTCGGCGTACGTCGCCTCACGGATGCGATGCGGGTGGTACACGCCGGCGTTGTTCACCAGTACGTCGAGGCCGCCCAGAGCCGCCGCGGCGTCGTCGACCATCGTCTGAATCGCCGCCGGATCGGCAAGGTCGGCCTGCGCGAGCACATGCCCCGACCCGGGCAACTCCTTCAGTACCATCGCCGCGGCCTCGGCGGACGAACTGTAGTGCACAGCCACCCGGTCCCCCGCCGCCGCGAACGCCCGCGCCGTCGCCGCACCGATCCCCCGGGACG
Source organism: uncultured Actinomycetota bacterium (assembly GCA_963748245.1). Classification (GTDB taxonomy): domain Bacteria; phylum Actinomycetota; class Actinomycetes; order Propionibacteriales; family Kribbellaceae; genus Kribbella. Next base: position 707,179 of record CAVVIA010000003.1, read on the forward strand.
CTCCCGTCACCAGCACCGCTCGATCCATACCCCGATCCTTTCACCCCGGAAGAAACCCGGGAAGAAACGGGTCGCTACGGGCGCGGGTTGTTGTCCCGTCGGTAGGACTTCGAGGCGCGGGCCCACTGTTTCTTGGCTTCGGCGCGGAGGCGGAGGTCGTTGCGGCGGGCCATGTAGGCCGCTTCGCGCTGGAGCTTCGTCCAGCTCTCGTAGCGGCGATGCGGCAGCGTGCCATCCTCCAGCGCGGCTCGCACGGCACAGTCGGGCTCGGTCAGGTGAGCGCAGTCCTTGAACTTGCACTGCTCGGCCAGCGCCGTGATGTCCGGGAACGCAGCCGCCAGCCCTTCGCCAGACTCCTGCAGCCCGATCCCCCGCAGCCCCGGTGTGTCGATGACGACCCCACCACCCGGCAACACGATCAGCTCACGCCGCACCGAGGTGTGCCGGCCCTTGCCGTCGTCACGGATGTCCTGCACGTCCAGCAACTCCACACCGGCCAGTGCGTTCACCAGCGAGGACTTGCCCGCCCCGCTCGACCCCAGGAGCGCCACGGTCGCGTCACCAGCCAGCAACTCCTGCACCGAGGAGAGGCCCTCACCGGTGGTTGCACTGCACACCAGTACGTCGGCCCCCGGCGCAGCACGCGCTACGTCGTCCGCAATCGACTCCGCATCACCGACGAGGTCTGCCTTCGTCAGTACGACGACCGGCCGCGCGCCACTCTCCCACGCCAACGCGAGGAAGCGCTCGATCCGGCCGATGTTCGGCTCCGGATGCAGCCCGACCACGATCGCGATGACGTCGACATTGGCGGCCAGCACCTGGCCCTTCGACGTACCGCTGACTTCGGCCCGCACGATCGCCGTACGGCGTGGGGCCAGGCATTCGAGCGTGATCCGGTCGTCCGGCCAGTAGCGCAGTACGGCCCAGTCCCCGGTGCATGGGCCGGCATGGGCGTCACTCGGCCATCGCGGCAAGGAGCGCACCGGACCAGGTCGCGCGGACCGGACCGTCCTCGGTCAGAACCGTCGCCATGCCCTTGTCGACCCGGGCGACGCGCCCCGGCACGAGCTCGTCCGGGACGGATGCGAGGTATTCGGCCGTGGTGCTGTCGAGTCCCAGGGCCTGGAGTGTTGCTGACATGCGGCGAACCTTTCAGAGGGTCCGGCCGCGAGATCAGCTCAGCGGACGGACAGTGCGGGAGGCCTCGGCCCGGCGGGCCCGATCGAGGCTCATGGTGGCCGCCTCCCTTCCGAAGTCCCGTGGTCCTGATCAAGGACCGGCTGATGTCGTCAGAGTAGGTCGTCGGATTCGGTTTGCGCACCGGATTCTCCGACCGGTTCCGGCTTCCGCTGCGCCCGCGGCGCACCGTCGGCAGGCCGGGGCACGGCACCGTCGCGCGGAGGACCGTCACCGGTCGACGGCTTCGGGTCCTCCGGGGTCGGGTGCGAGCGATCGACCGGTACGACGGGAGCCGGCTGCTCGAGCGGGGTCAGCGTGTGGTCGTGGTGCGGATCCGGCTCGGCCTTCATCACCGGCTCCACCTCGTCCTCGGCGTCCTTCCGCGCCTGAACACCGGCCACCGGCTCCGTCGCCCGCGACTTGTGCGGCCACAACCGGTCCACGACCGCGTTCAGCGCAGCGCCGATCAACACCGCGATCGCCGACATGTAGAGCCACATCAGTACGGCGATCGGTGCCGCCAGCGGACCGTAGATCGACGTACCGCCGACCGTGCTCTGCAGGATCCAGCGCAGTACGAAGCTGCCCAGGATCCAGATCGACAACGCCAGGAACGACCCCGGCAGATCGGACACCCACGGCGTCCGCACCGGGACCGACAGGTGGTACAGCGTGTTCAGGAAGCCCGCCGACAGGATCGTGACGACCGGCCAGTACAGCTGGTTCAGGAAGTCGAGCCGCTCCGGCAGCAGGGCGTCGACCGCGTCCGGACCGGCCAGCACCAGCGGGAGCACGATCACGCCGATCACGAGGGCGGCGCAGTACAGCGAGAAGGACAGTGCGCGGGTCCGGACGATGCCGCGCTTGCCGCCCATCCCGTACATGATCGTGATGGTGTCGACGAACACGTTCAGCGCCCGGCTGCCGGACCACAGCGCGAGCACGAAACCGATCGAGATGACGTCCGGCCGGCCGCCGTTCAGGACCTGGTTCAGGGTCGGCACGATGACGCTCTGGACCGAGTCGTCGGTCAGCGCCCGGGCCGCCAGTTCGGCGATCTGCTGCTTGATCTCGTCGATCGTCTCGACCTCGAAGTACCGGCTCGCGATGTACCCGAGGCTTCCGGCCAGTCCGAAGATCAGCGGCGGCAGCGAGAGGATGGCGAAGAACGCTCCCTCGGCCGCGAGCCCGGTGACCCGGTAGCGCAGACAGACACCGACGGTCTGGGTCATCAGCTTCCAGATCGTCGCGGGGATTCTGCGGACCCATGCCAATGAGAGGGAGCTCCCACCCGTGGGTCCTGCCCCAGAACGTGCCATACCGCTTACCGTACTGACATGGCGGACCCTTTTGCGGTAACGAATCAGGCTCCCCCACTGCAGGGGGTGAACTTCTTCACCAGGGACGCGGCGCTCGGTGACGCTCTGCGTCCGTACGGCGGCCTCGCGGACGACCCCGGTCTGCACCGGATCGGCGCGCTGGCCGGGTCCGAGGAGGCGCTGTCCCAGGCGCTCCCGGCGAACCAGAATCCGCCCGTACTGCGCACCCACGACCGCTACGGGCACCGGGTCGACGAGGTCGAGTTCCACCCGTCGTGGCATTGGCTGATGGAGCAGGCAGTCGGCTTCGGCCTCCAGGCTGCGCCGTGGACCAGCGACCGGCCCTCGCCGCACCTGACCCGCGCCGCCGGCTTCTACCTCTGGTCCCAGGTCGAGCCCGGTCACGGCTGCCCGATCTCGATGACGTACGCCGCCGTCCCGGCGCTGAAGGCCGACGAGCGGCTCGCCAAGGAGTGGATCCCCCAGCTCGCGTCGACGCAGTACGACGTCCGCCGGCTGCCCGCGGCCGAGAAGACCGGCGTACTCGCCGGGATGGGGATGACCGAGAAGCAGGGCGGCTCCGACGTCCGGGCGAACCTGACCACCGCGACGCCGACCGGGAGCGACGGCGAGTACCAACTGAACGGGCACAAGTGGTTCTGCTCGGCGCCGCAGGTCGACGTGTTCCTTGTCCTCGCCCAGGCGCCGGAGGGGCTGAGCTGCTTCGTCGTACCGCGGGTCCTTGCCGATGGCAACCGGAACGCGTTTGCCCTGCAGCGGTTGAAGGACAAGCTCGGGAACCGGTCGAACGCGTCCAGCGAGGTCGAGTTCCACGGCACCGTCGGCTACCGGCTCGGCGACGAGGGTGCCGGCGTCCGCACCATCATCGAAATGGTCGCCGCGACCCGGCTCGACTGTGTGCTCGGATCCGCCGCTCTCCAGCGTCGTGCGCTGGTCGAGGCCATCTGGCACGCACAGCACCGGAGTGCGTTCGGTGGGCTGCTGAGTGACAAGCCGGCGATGCAGAACGTGCTCGCCGATCTGGCACTGGAGAGCGAGGCGGCGACGGCCCTCGCCATGCGCCTCGCCGCTGCTGTCGATACATCCCTCGCCGGCGGTCGAGGTAGGTGGGGAGGGAGCGGCGGGCGCGGCCGAAGCTGCTGCGTTCCGGCGGATCGCACTCCCCCTGGCGAAGTTCTGGGTGTGTAAGCGGACGCCGTTCATGGTGGCCGAGGCGCTCGAATGTCTCGGCGGGAACGGGTTCGTGGAGGAGTCCGGGATGCCTCTGCTGTTCCGGGAGTCGCCGTTGAACTCGATCTGGGAAGGGTCGGGCAACGTCAACGCGCTCGACGTGTTGCGGGCGCTCCGCCGGCCGGAGTCACTGGAGGCGTGGCTGACGGAGATGGCCGCGTGTCAGGGCGCGGATCAGCGGCTGGATGCCGCGGTGAACGACGTACTGCAAGCGCTTGCTGACATCGAAGGCGCCGAGGCCGGAGCGCGGCGGCTGGCGGCGCGGATGGCGTTGTGCCTGCAGGCGTCGCTGCTGATCAGGCACTCGACGCCCGCGGTCGCGGACGCGTTCGTCGCGTCGCGGCTGGCGAACGACTGGGGCGGCGTTTTCGGCACCCTTCCGCGGACCACACCGTTCCAGGAGATCGTCGAGCGCACGATAGGGTGAGATGTCGCGACTGGCGCGCTGAGGTGGAGTACCACCGGGGAGCGAAGAACGGCGGCACCGTGCGCCTGGGTGCCTTCGACCCACTGCAACCGCAGGAGAGACAACGATGACTCAAACCTTCGATGCCGCCGCCGCATCGGCCGCGTACCGCAACGCGCTCGAGGTGATCGGCGCGGTGGAACCCACCATCGCCGGCGCGATCAAGGCCGAACTGGCCGACCAGCGCTCGTCGCTGAAGCTGATCGCGAGCGAGAACTACGCCTCCCCCGCCACCTTGCTGACGATGGGCAACTGGCTGTCCGACAAGTACGCCGAGGGCACCATCGGGCACCGGTTCTACGCCGGCTGCCAGAACGTCGACACGGTCGAGCAGACCGCGGCCGACCACGCGAAGGCCCTGTTCGACGCACCGCACGCCTACGTCCAGCCGCACTCCGGGATCGACGCGAACCTGGTCGCCTTCTGGGCCATCCTGGCCCAGCGGATCGAGTCCCCGGCGCTGGCCGAGGCCGGCGCCAAGCACGTCAACGACCTGACCGACGAGGACTGGACCAAGCTCCGCAAGGCGCTCGGCGACCAGAAGATGCTCGGTATGTCGCTGGACGCCGGCGGCCACCTGACCCACGGTTTCCGGCCGAACATCTCCGGCAAGATGTTCAACCAGCACTCCTACGGCACCGACCCGGAGACCGGGCTGCTCGACTACGACAAGGTCGCCGCGACGGCGCGCGAGTTCAAGCCGCTGATCCTGATCGCGGGCTACTCGGCGTACCCGCGCAAGATCGACTTCGCGAAGATGCGCGAGATCGCGGACGAGGTCGGCGCCACCCTGATGGTCGACATGGCCCACTTCGCCGGCCTGGTCGCGGGCAAGGTCTTCACCGGCGACTTCGACCCGGTGCCGCACGCCCACGTCACCACGACCACCACGCACAAGTCGCTCCGCGGCCCGCGCGGCGGCATGGTGCTGTGCCAGCCCGAGTACGCCGATGCGGTCGACCGCGGGTGCCCGATGGTGCTCGGCGGGCCGCTCAGCCAGACGATGGCGGCGAAGGCGGTCGCGCTGGCCGAGGCCCGGCAGCCCTCGTTCCAGGAGTACGCGCAGGCGGTCGCGGACAACGCGGTCGTGCTGGCCGAGGGCCTGATGAAGCGTGGCGTCAAGCTCGTCACCGACGGCACCGAGAACCACCTCGTGCTGCTGGACGTGTCGTCGTACGGGATCACCGGGCGGCAGGCCGAGTCGGCGCTGCTCGACGCGGGCATCGTGACGAACCGGAACGCCGTACCGCGGGACCCGAACGGTGCCTGGTACACCTCGGGTGTCCGGATCGGTACGCCGGCTCTGACCACGCGCGGCTTCGGGGCCGACGAGTTCGACCGGGTGGCCGAACTGATCGTCGACGTACTGTCCTCGACCACGCCGACCACGACCTCGGCAGGTGCGCCGTCGAAGGCCAAGTACGTGCTCGCCGACGGCGTCGCGGACAAGACCAAGGCTGCCTCGGCCGAGATGCTCGACAAGCACCCGCTGTACCCGGGGCTCGAGCTCAGCTGACCACTCTAACTATCAGAAAGTTGTGATAGTTGCGGTAGAGTGCGTTCATGCCGCCTGACCCGACCCCTGAAGAGATCAGTCAGTACGTCGAACGATTCGCCGGAGTACTGGTGAACAGCGGCGTACCGACGATGTCCGCCCGGGTGATGGGACGGATGCTGGTCAGCCCGACCGGCATGCTGACGTCCGCCGAGCTGGCTGAGTCCTTGCGCATCAGCCAGCCGGCGGTGTCGGGCGCCGTCCGGCAACTGCTGCAGGTCGGCTTCATCTCCCGGGAGCGGCTCCCCGGATCGCGCAAGGACCACTACCGGATCCGCGACGACGTGTTCTCCGCGATCCTCGAGCGCCGCAACAGCGCACTCGCCGAGTGGGAGTCGACCAGCCGCTCCGGCGCCGACCTCTTCGGCGCGGACACCACTGTCGGCCGGCGACTGTCGGAGGCGGCCGACTTCTTCGCCTTCATCCACAAGGACCTCGAGCAACTGATCAAGGCCTGGCCACTCACACGTGGATAGTGGCCCCCGCGCACAGTAGAACTGGGCCCATGTCTGAACAGCGGCCAGGCCCTCACCCGGCCCAGATGCCCGGTGCGCCAACGGCGTACGTGCCACCGCAAGCCCCCGGGGTCAGCGCCGGCTACCGGCGATGGGCCGGCATTCTCGTCTGGCTCGCAATCATCATCGCGGTCCTGATGGTGGTTGCGTTCGTGGGGAGCCTCGTCCTCCTTGCAGTGGCGGACGCGGACGTGGACAACGCTGCCTACGGCTACCTCGCCATGTTTCTCTGGTTCGGGATCGTCGCCGCGATCCCAGCCGTGCTCGCGGTCGGCATCCCCGGTCTGGTCATGAGGCGGCGGGTGCGGGCGGACCGCCCTCGCTGAACGCCTGGGTCGCGGACGCGGGCACGGTCGGGAAGCGGGCAAGGAGATCTTCGACGCGTTCCAGCCGGCCCTGGCGCCGGTGGGTCTCCCAGTCCTCGGCCGACATCACGCCGCCGATCAGGTCGAGCGCCTCCGCGAGCTCTTCGTCCCGGTGCGGGTTGGGCATCTCGAGGCGATCCCCCATCGCCTCCTCCGCGCCGAACAGGTGCGCGGCGCCGGCGGGATCGCCGTGCCGGAGGAGGATGTTCATCACGGTGTTCGCGAACGCCATGGTCAGGCTGGGGCTGCCGAGCGACACCACCGTGCCGACCAGGCCGGCGGCCAGCTCGCTCGCCTCGGCGAGGCGGTTCGCGAGTGTGAGCAGATAGGCCAGGTTCTGGCCTTGTACGGCGGCATCGTGGACGTCTCCGATGTCGTCGTAGATCGCCAGCGACTCCCGCATCAACGCCTCGGCGCGATCGAGCCGGCCCAGTCGCTCCTCGATACCGCCGAGGTTTCCCAGGACCCTGGCGAGGCCGCCCTTGTCGTCGAGGGTGCGCAGCAGGTCGAGCGCTTCTGACAGCGAATCACGGGCGACCTCGACCTCTCCGGCCGCGCCCTGGGCGGTGCCCAGCAGGCTCAGCGCCAGCGCCACTTCGGTGCGCTCGTCCAGCGTCCTCGCCATCGCGAGGCCTCGGCCGGCCACCTCGTGGGCGCGGTCGATCTCGCCCTGCAGCAGAAGGAGATTCCCCAACCCCCGCAGGCAGGCGGCGAGTTCTCGCGACGGTGTCCCGGCGGCTCGCTCGACGATCCGTTCGGACCAGCGGCGGCCCTCGGCGACGTACCCTCCCAGCACCCACATCCAGCTGAGGGCGGCGCACAGCCGGACACCGACGGAGAGATCACCGTCGGCAGCGGCCGGATCGTCCACCGCCCAGCCGAGGGCGGCACGGAAGTTGTCCAGCTCGGTCTTGGCCAGCTCGAGACTTGACCACGTGGTCGACTCCCGCACGACCTGCAGGTGCTCGGCGAGATCCGTGTAGTACCTGGCATGCGCGCGGCGAGCGGCTTCCGCCTCGCCCGCGGCGCGTAGCTCGTCCTCGGCGTACTGGCTGATCGTCTGCAGCAGCGAGATTCTCGATCCCCCGTCCGGACCTTCGGTGATCTTCACCAGGCTGGCGTCGTTGAGCTCCACGATCACGTCGAGCGGGTCGGCCTGCTGCGAGGGGCCGAGGGCAACGGCTGCGACCGCGTCGAGGTCGGCACCGGCCGCGAACACGGCCAGCCGACGGAAGACGCCGCGCTGCGCCGGACCGAGCAGGCGATAGGACCAGGCGATGGTCTCGCGAAGCGTCCGCTGCCGCTCGGGCGTCACGCTGCTCCGGGATTCGAGGTCGAGAGCCTGACCGATCCGGCCGAGCAGCGCCTTGGTGGTCAGCACCTTGATCCGGGTCGCACACAGCTCGATGGCCAGCGGCAGTCCGTCCAGCCGGCGGCAGATCGCCACCACCTCGGCGACGTTCTCCTCGGTGAGCTCGAACCCGGGACGCACGGCCCGCGCGCGTTCGACGAAGAGCTGCACCGCCGCGGAACGTCCTGCCGCGGACAAGCTGACGTCGTCGGGCAGCGCGAGTGGCTGGACCGGGTACTGACGTTCGGCATTCAGCCCGATCGGCTGTCGTGACGTCGCGATGATGCCGATCCCGGCCGCCGCTTCGAGAATGCGGGCAACAACCCTGTCGGCCCCGTCGACCTGCTCGAGATTGTCGAGGACCAGCAGCAGCGAACGGCGCGCCAGGTGGGCGAGCAGGCGTTCGGGCCGGCGCTCTCTCGGTGGGAGGTCCAGCACCTCGCCGATCGACGTCCACATCACCGGCTCGGTGGCCACGGCTGCGAGAGGCACGAAGTACACACCGTTGCCGAATCCCCCGGAGAGCCGCTCGGCCGCCGAGACGGCCAGCCTCGTCTTGCCGGTACCACCGGGTCCGGTGAGTGTCACCAGGCGGACGTCCGGTGCACCGAAGATCTCCGCCAGTCGTGCGTGGTCGTCGTCCCGGCCGATGAGAGGTGTCGCCGACGCGGGCAGGCTGGTCGCCGTACCGACGGTGCGCAGCGGCGGGAAGTCCTCGCCAAGACCCGCGACGGTCAACTGGTACAGCTGCTCGGCCTCGGGGATGTCCTTGAGGTGATGTACGCCGAGATCCCGCACCGACGCACCATCGGGGAGCGTGCCGCCGGCGAGGTCACCGGTCACCGCCGAGATCACCACCTGACCTCCGTGCGCCGAAGCGGCGATCCGGGCCGCCAGGTGTACGTCCATGCCCCAGTAGTCGCCGTCCAGCACGCCGGGTGTGCCGGTGTGGATGCCCATCCGGACCCGCAACTGTTCGCCTGCCGGCCAGTCATGGCCGGCGAGCCCGCGCTGTGCCGCGACGGCCGCCTGGACCGCCTCGGCAGCCGTACGGAAGACGACGAAGAAGCTGTCGCCCTCGGTCGACATCTCCGTACCGCCGGTGGCCGCCCAGACGCTGCGCAGGATGCGACGGTGGTCATCCAGCACCTCGACGTACCGGTGCCCCAACCGGGTCAGCAGCGCTGTCGACCCCTCGATGTCCGAGAACAACATCGTGACCGTCTCCACCGGCACACCACTCATCCACCCCACCCCAATCCCCCCAGCAGTATCGCTCAGCGGCTCACCTTCACCGCCGACCAGATCATCAGGGCGGCGAATGCTGTGCCGATGACGGCGCAGGCGAGGGAGATGCTGGTCAGGCTGATGAAGGCGCCGAAGGCGGTCATGGCGACCGGCATCATCGCCTCGTCGGAGAGGTTGACGATGCTGAAACTCCGGCCCAGGTACGACGGGTCGACGGTCTGCTGGAAAGCGGCGGACAACTGTGCCGACGCGAGCCCGGCGGTCGCACCGATCATCGCCATCGCGACGAACATCCCCAGTTGCGGCACCAGGCCGATCAGCACACAGCCGGCCGCCTGGACCACCAGCGCGAGCAGGCCGCTCCGCGCCAGGTTGGCCGGCTTCCACCGCATCGCCACCAGCGCGCCGACCGCCGCGGAGATGCCCGAGCAGGCCTCGAACCACCCCAGCGCGCTCGGCCCCCAGCCCGCCGCATGGGTCCGTTGCACCAGCCCGACCGCGAGCACCGGACCCACGCACAGGTTCAGGCCCGAGAACGCGATCACCAGCGTGCGCGCCCGCGTGTCCCGTCGCAGGTACGCGAAGCCGGCCCGGAGATCGGCCCGGATCGATCCGCTCGTCGACACCGGTTGCGGCAGCCGCGGCTTCACCACGAACGCCAGCGCGACCGCGATCACGGTGTACGAGACCGCGTCGACGATCATCACCGTGGCCAGACCACCAGATGCCACCAGCAGACCACCCAGCGGCGCTCCGACGAACACCGCGAGCCGGTGCGCCAGTTGCGATCCGGCCGTCAGCTTCACCAGATCCTCGGACCGCACCATCCGCCGGGGCAAAGTCCCGGAGGCCGGCGTGTAGAGCGCGTCCACCGCTCCGAACACCACCGCGACCGTGAGCAGCAACCCCAACGACAGACCCCACGCGAGCAGCACGACAGCTGCGACGGTCAGGACGACGATGCGCCCGAGATTCGCCAGGATCATCGTGCGCCGGCCGTCGAACCGGTCCGCGAGCGCGCCGCCGTACAACAGGACCAGTGCCTTCGGCAGGGCGCCGATGCCCATCACCAGACCGGCGCCCGCCGGCGTCGTCACTTGGGCCGCGCTCCAGGCCAGGCCGACGTACCAGGCCATGTCGCCCGCCTGCGAGATCGCTGTCGACATGATCCAGCCGTGCACCCGGCGATCGCGCCGCAGCGGCGGGAAGACCTCTGCGGCGGTGCTCATGGCCGGGCGGGGACCGCGTGGGCGAAGAAGAACACCTTGTGCGCCTCGTCGCCCTCGGAGGGTTCATCGGCGTACTCGCGGACCAGTTCCTCGATCCGTTCGCTGAGCTCGTCGAGCCGGGACGGCGTCAATGTGAGCCATCTCTCGGTCGCGTACGCCGCCCGCACCCAGGGCTCCTCGAACTCGTACCGCATGTCGAACCACTGCCGGACTTTGCCGACGTGATGAGCCAGGTTCGCGTCCTCGGCGGTGGCCGCGACCAGCTCGGCTGCGGGATCGCCCTTGGCGTCGGCGATCGACCACGAGTACGAGGACGAGTCGGCGACCTTCCACCAGCGTTCGCGCCGGTTCTTGGCCAGCTCGGGAGCCTCCTCGATCACCCCGGCCGCGCTCAGAACCTTGAGGTGATGGCTGATGTTGCCGACCAGTTCGCCGGTGGCCTCGGCCAGCCGGGTCGCGGTCGCGGGGCCGTCGATGTAGATCAGATCGAGCAGCCGGCGGCGGAGCGGATGGTGGATCGCGGCCAGTACGGAGGGCTCGGCACGACGGCGGTTGGCGGGTGTCATGGCAGCACGATAGGACGCACAAGAGTTCTTGCGCAAGAGTTCTTGTGAAACAGTTCGAGCCCTCGGAGCAATCTCCACCAGACTGCTAGAGATAGCCGTATCGTGAGACCAGGTCTCACGATGCAGGATAGGGAGTTGATTTGTCAGGCGCTGGCGCTGACGCTTATCAGCATGCTCGCTGCCCGCTCCACTCATCTCGTAGGTCGGATTCATGTCGACCTCGGGCGGATGCGCAGCGCCATCTGTTGTCCTTCGATGTTCTGACAGCGACCCCGCCGGGCCAATGACGGCCCCTGATCACCCCCGATCACCGCTGGGTGCGCACCGCGCGGAACGCATCGAACCGACGACGCTTCGAGCCCACCGCCAGCGGACGCACCTGTCACGAGGACAAGGACACGTTCCCGATGACTGGCGTCACCTCTGCTCCCCGCAAGCCGGCCCGCCCCCGCAAGGGCAAGGGCGAAGGCCAGTGGGCGCTCGGCTATCGCGAGCCACTGAACAAGAACGAGGAGAACAAGAAGAACGACGACGGTCTCAACGTCCGGGCCCGGATCGAGACCGTCTACGCGCACCGCGGCTTCGACTCGATCGACCCGGCCGACCTGCGCGGCCGCTTCCGCTGGTGGGGTCTGTACACCCAGCGCAAGCCCGGGATCGACGGCGGTAAGACCGCGACGCTGGAGCCGGAGGAGCTGGACGACAAGTACTTCATGCTCCGGGTCCGGATCGAGGGCGGCCAGCTCAGCACCGAGCAGCTGCGGGTGATCGCCGAGGTCTCCAGCACCTACGCGCGCGACACCGCCGACATCACCGACCGGCAGAACATCCAGCTGCACTGGATCCGGGTCGAGGACGTGCCGGCCATCTGGCAGAAGCTCGAGGCCGTCGGGCTCTACACCACCGAGGCCTGCGGTGACGTACCGCGGGTGGTGATCTCCAGCCCGGTCGCGGGGATCGCGGCGGACGAGATCATCGACCCGACGCCGGCCATCGACGAGATCGTCGAGAAGTACATCGGCAGCACCGAGTTCTCCAACCTGCCGCGGAAGTTCAAGACCGCGATGACCGGTCACCCGTCGCACGACGTCGTACCGGAAGTGAACGACATCGCCTTCGTCGGCGTGGTGCACCCGGAGCACGGCCCCGGGTTCGACCTGTGGGTCGGCGGCGGCCTGTCCACGAACCCGATGCTCGCGCAGCGGCTCGGCGACCTGGATCCCGCTCGACGAGGTGCACGAAGCCTGGTGGGGGGTCACCAGCATCTTCCGCGACTACGGCTACCGGCGGCTGCGGAACCGGGCCCGGCTGAAGTTCCTGGTCGCCGACTGGGGTGTAGAGAAGTTCCGCGAGGTTCTCGAATCGAAGTACCTCAAGCGGAAGCTGATCGACGGCCCCGCGCCCGAGGTGCCCGCGGTCCAGGGCGACCACGTCGGCGTCTACAAGCAGAAGGACGGCCGGTACTTCGTCGGCGTCGCGCCGGTGGTCGGCCGGGTCTCCGGCAGCTCGCTGGCGAAGGTGGCCGACGTGGTCGCCGCGCACGGGTCGGACCGGATCCGGACCACCGCCCAGCAGAAGCTGATCGTGCTCGACGTCGAGGAGTCGAAGGTCGAGTCGCTGGTCCAGCAGCTCGGCGAGCTCGGCTACCAGGCCCGGCCGTCGGCCTGGCGGCGGAACACGATGGCCTGCACCGGGATCGAGTTCTGCAAGCTGGCGATCGTCGAGACCAAGGCCCGGGCGGCCGAGCTGATCGACGAGCTGGAGCAGCGGATCCCCGAGCTCGACGTACCGATCACGGTCAACGTCAACGGCTGCCCGAACTCCTGCGCCCGGATCCAGGTCGCCGACATCGGCCTCAAGGGCCAGCTGGTCCGCGATGCCGACGGCAACCAGGTGCCCGGGTACCAGGTCCATCTCGGCGGCGGCCTCGGGCTGGACGCCGGCTTCGGCCGCAAGCTGCGCGGCCACAAGGTCACGTCGGCGGGTCTGGCCGACTACGTCGAGCGCATCACCCAGAACTACCTGAAGGAGCGCAACGAGGGCGAGCGCTTCGCCCAGTGGGTCACCCGAGCAGATGAGGAGGCACTTCAGTGAGCGAGCGAGCGGCACCTCTCTATTGCCCGTACTGCGGGGACGAGGACCTTCGTCCTTCCGAGGAAGGGCACGGCGCGTGGGAGTGCCGGCCGTGTGCGCGGGTGTTCCAGCTGAAGATGATCGGACTGCGGGTGACGGTGGAATGAGTACGGATCTGAAGACGCTCGCCGAAGAGGCGAACGAACGACTAGCCGACGCCTCGGCGCAGGAAGTGCTGGCGTGGGCGCGGGAGACCTTCGGTGACGAACTGGTGGTGACCGCCTCGATGGCAGACGGGGCACTCCCCCACCTCGCGGCCGAGGCGGCCCCTGGTGTCGATGTCCTGTTCCTCGACACGGGCTACCACTTCGCCGAGACCATCGGCACCCGCGACGCGGTGGCGGCGACGCTGCCGATCCACCTGATCAACGCGACCCCCAAGCAGACCGTCGAAGAGCAGGACGCCGAGTACGGCGAGAAGCTCCACGACCGCGACCCGAACAAGTGCTGCGCACTGCGCAAGGTCGAGCCGCTCAACCGCTACCTGGCCGGATACAAGGCCTGGGTGACCGGCGTACGGCGCGAGGAGGCGCCCGACCCGGGCCAACACCCCGCTCGTCGAGTACGACGAGAAGCGCGACATGGTGAAGCTGAACCCGATCGCCCCGTGGACCCAGGAAGACCTGGACGGCTACATCGCGGACAACGGCGTACTGGTCAACTTGCTCCAGTACGACGGCTATCCGTCCATCGGCTGCGAGCCGTGCACTCAGCGCGTCGCTCCGGGTGAAGACCCGCGCAGCGGCCGCTGGGCCGGCACCGGCAAGGTCGAATGCGGGCTGCACACATGACCGTGCTTTTGGCCGGGCCTTCGGCGCCGGCGTGGTCATGGGGCCTTGGCTCCCGGCCTTCCCTCGTCACTCCAGTCGCTTCGCTCCCTCCGCTCCTCAGTCCAGGCCGGGAGGCCCCATGACCGCCCTCATCGCCCCGGAGGCGACCCTGAGCACGACGAGCGCGCCCCAGACGGTGACCGAGCTGGACGCCCTGGAAAGCGAGTCCATCTTCGTCTTCCGTGAGGTGGCGGCGGAGTTCGAGCGGCCGGTGATCCTGTTCTCCGGTGGCAAGGACTCGATCGTGATGCTGCACCTGGCCCGGAAGGCGTTCGCGCCGGCCGGTGTCCCGTTCTCGCTGCTGCACGTCGACACCGGGCACAACTTCTCCGAGGTGCTGGAGTACCGCGATGCGACCGTGAACGCGCTCGGGCTGCGGCTCGAGGTGGCCAGCGTCGAGGACTACATCGCCGACGGCCGGCTGCGGGAGCGCTCCGACGGGACCCGGAACCCGCTGCAGACCGTTCCGTTGCTGGACGCAATCAACGGGCACCGGTTCGACGCGGTGTTCGGCGGCGGCCGCCGCGATGAGGAGCGGGCCCGGGCGAAGGAGCGGATCTTCAGCCTGCGCGACGAGTTCGGTCAGTGGGACCCGCGCAACCAGCGCCCCGAGCTGTGGTCGCTGTACAACGGCAAGCACCGCCCGGGCGAGCACGTGCGGGTGTTCCCGCTGTCCAACTGGACCGAGCTGGACGTGTGGAACTACATCGAGCGCGAGGACATCCCGCTGCCGAGCATCTACTACGCCCACGAGCGGGACGTGTTCGAGCGCGACGGCATGCTGCTTGCCGTCGGCCCCTACTCCCAGCCCCGCGACGGCGAGACCGTCTCCCGGCGCGTGGTGCGGTACCGGACCGTCGGCGACATGTCCTGCACCGGCGCGGTCGCCTCGACCGCGAGCTCGCCGGCCGAGGTGGTCGTCGAGGTCGCGGCCAGCGAGCTGACCGAGCGTGGCGCCACCCGCGCCGACGACCGGGTCAGCGAGGCCGCGATGGAAGACCGCAAGCGAGAGGGGTACTTCTGATGAGCACCCTCCTCCGGCTTGCCACCGCAGGCTCGGTCGACGACGGGAAGTCGACCCTGGTCGGGCGGCTGCTGCACGACTGCAAGGCGATCCTGGCCGACCAGATCGCGCACGTGCAGACGGTCACAGCGAATAGACCAGGGGCCCGCGGCGACGGTACTGATTTCGACTTCGCGCTGCTCACCGACGGCCTGCGGGCCGAGCGTGAGCAGGGCATCACGATCGACGTCGCCTACCGGTACTTCGCCACCGACAAGCGATCCTTCATCCTGGCCGACTGCCCCGGACACGTGCAGTACACCCGCAACACCGTGACCGGCGCATCCACCGCCGACGTGGTCATCATCCTCGTCGACGCCCGCCACGGTGTCCTCGAGCAGACCCGCCGGCACCTGGCCGTCGCCGGTCTGCTCCGGGTCCCGCACGTCGTACTCGCGGTCAACAAGATCGACCTGGTCGGGTACGACGAGGCCGTCTTCACCGGGATCGCCAAGGACGTCGGACAGCTCGCCGACCAACTCGGGATCGCCGACGTGCACGCCATCCCGGTGTCCGCACTCGTCGGCGACAACGTGGTCGAGCGCTCGGCCGCGACCCCCTGGTACGACGGCCCGACACTGCTGCAGTACCTGGAGAACGCCAACGGCCGGACCGATACCTCCCGCGAGGCGCTGCGGTTCCCGGTCCAGTACGTGATCCGCCCGCAGACCGACGACGAGTACCGCGACTACCGCGGCTACACCGGCACCGTTGCCTCTGGCACCGTTTCCGTCGGTGACCAGGTGGTCGTGCTGCCGGCCGGCCGCCGTACGTCCGTCGCCGGGATCGACAAGGCGGTCGTCACCGTCACCTCGACCGCGGTCGCCGAGCGGCCGTCCGCGGTCGCCGGCGAGGCAGTCACCGTCCGGCTGGCCGACGACCTCGACGTCGCCCGCGGCTCGGTCATCGTCGCGGCCGAGTCCTCCCCCGGCACCCGCCGGGAGATCGCCGCCACCGTGTGCTGGCTGTCCGACCGCCCGCTGAGTGTGGGCGCCCGGCTGCTGATCAAGCACACCACCACAACCGCCCAGGCCATCGTGACCAAGATCAACGGCGCGCTGGACCTGGACACGCTCGGAGTCATCGACGCCGCCGGGCTCGACCTGAACGACATCGGCAAGGTGCAGCTCAAGGTCGCCGCACCGCTGGCCGCCGACCCGTACTCCAGCAACGCCATCACCGGATCGTTCCTGCTCATCGACGCCCACGACGGATGGACGCTCGCGGCCGGCATGATCGACGACGAAGAAGGGGAACTGCTGTGACTGCTCCAGCGCTCGTGATCCTCGCCCACGGCAGCCGCGATCCGCGTTCGGCCGCCACCGTCCACGCCCTCGTCAAGTGCCTGCGCGACCTGCGTGACGACCTGCGGATCGAAGCCTCCTTCCTCGACCACTGCCCGCCCACGCCGTACCAGGTGATCGGCAAGCTCGCCGCCGAGGGGGTTGAAGAGGTCGTCGTCCTGCCGCTGCTGCTCTCCTCGGCGTACCACGCCCGGATCGACGTACCGGCCGTCGTCGACGAGGCCCGCAGCCGCTTCCCCGCGGTGCGGATCATCGCCTCGGACGTGCTCGGGTACGACGAGTCGCTGCTCGACGTCCTGGATCGCCGGATGCGCGCCGAACTCAAGGACGGCCGGGTGCGGGAGCTGGACGCGCTCGTGCTGGCGTGCGCCGGTTCGAGCGACTCGCAGGCGAACGCGAGCGTGACCCGGCTCGCGCGGCTGTGGGGTCAGCGGCACAAGCTGCCGGTGACCGCGGCCTTCACCTGCGCTGCCACGCCGTCGCCGGCTGAGGCCGTGCTGAAGTGGCGGCTGGAGGGTCGGCGGCACGTGGCTGTCGGCTCGCTGTTCCTCGCGCCCGGCGTGCTGCCGGACCGCGCAGAGTCGACCGCCCGCCGGGCCGGTGCTGTCGCCGTCTCGCGGCCGCTCGGTGTCAGCGCTGAGGTGGCACGGCTCGTGCTGCTGCGGTACGGCGTTGCCGGCCTCGACCTGCTCACTCTGGCGCCGGCCCCGCGTCCGACCGTCGTACGCCCGGAGCTCGTCCGCACGGCCTAGTACCGCATCGGATCGATGAAGGAGACGTCGGTGTACGGCGTCTCCTTCGTCGTGAGTTGGGCCAGCAGCTCGCCGACTCCCGCGCAATGCTTGAAGCCGTGACCGCTGTCGCCGCCCGCGACCACGAGCCGCTCGTCGCGTCGCCCGACCAGGAACTGGCCGTCGGGTGAGTCCGTCACCATGCACGGGATCACCTTGACCGGCTCCGGATCGAGGTCCGGGAACGAGGCGGTGATGGCCGCCGCCAGCTCGGCGATGTCCGCGCGCGGGTGGATGTAGCGATCGAGCTCGTCGGGATCGAAGTCCTTCTCGCGCTCCGCACCGTCGAGACCGACCTTGACCAGGAAGTCCTCGTCGGAGCCGTGACCCCACAAGCCGCGGCCGTCCGGGAACTCCCAGATGAACGACGGGAAGTTCCTCAGCCGGAACACGTCGGACCCGGGGTCCTTCGGCTGGAACCAGAACAGCGGCGTACGGCGCGGCGACAGCGGCAGACCGGGAACGAGCTTGCCCAGCCACGCACCGGCGCACACGACGACCTGATCCGCCCTGATGATGATGGTCGGCGTCCGGACCTCGACGTGATCCGGCTGGAGGTCGATCGCGGTCACCATCGTGTGCGGATAGACCGTGGCGCCGAGCCGTTGCGCCTCCGCGACCTGCGCCCGGACGGTCGGCTCGGCGTAACAGATTCCGGCGCCCGGGTCCCAGACGGCGACGTCTTCCGGGCGTACGTCGTACTGCGGGAAGCGGGCTGTGAGCTCGTCGTGGCTCAGCTCTGTGGTCGGGGCGCCTGCCTCGGCGGCGGCTCGTAATGCACCGCTGACGGGACGGCTGCCGGGTGCACCGACATTGAGCGAGCCCGTCTGGCGGACGTACAGCTCGCCGGTCTCCTGGGTCAGCGCGGTCCACAGCGCCAGCGACTTCTGCGCGATCGGTGTCAGCCCGGGATGTTCCATACACGCCACCCTGAACAGCCGAGTACTCCCGTGCGACGACCCGAACGGATGCCCGATCCCCTGCCGCTCGATCCCGACGACCGTCACCCCGCGCTCGGCCAGCCGCCACAACGCCGCCGACCCGAACGCCCCGAGCCCGACCACCACAACGTCCGCGCGCAGAGTCTCCACTCCTTCACCCTATCCGGCGATTAGATAGAGTGATATCTTGCTATCTATGGCGAAGGAAGAGACCAAGAACATCCTGTTGCGGCTGGATCCGGAGTTGGCGGAGCGGCTGCAGACGGTTGCGGCGGTCGAGGGGCGTTCGGTATCGGATGTCGCCCGCGAGGCGATCGCGGCGCTGGTGGATCAGCGCACCCAGGATCGCCGCTTCAGCCGGCTCCTGGACGAGAACCTGGCCCGCCACGAGGAGTCGCTGCGACGCCTCCGCGGAGACGCCTGATGCGGTTCCTCGACCAGTACGACGTACTCGCGGTGGCTGCCCGGGTCTTGCGCTGCTCGTCGGAGGCCGCGGTCGAGCGAACGAACCTGGATGCGGTCGATCAGGTGCTGGCCGACGTACGCCGTACCGACGGGCTGGCAGAGGCGGCGGCGGTGATGTTGTCCGGGTTGATCCGGGCGCGCGCGTTCGACGGCTCGAACCGCGTGGTGACGGTCGCGGTCGTGCTGCAGTTCGTCGCGGTGAACCAGGCGGATCTGCGGCTCGAGCCGGTCGGCGAATGGGACGAACTGCTGGACCGGCTCGCGGCCGACGAAGTCACGCCAACTGAGGTCGCCGACTTTCTGCGCGTCCGGCTGAGGCCGGAGCGGGTCACGGCCGAGGACCTCCAGCAGCACCTCGACGTCGAACTGCGACTCGAGGACCAGGTAGCCGCGCTCGGCGGCGAAGAGTTGTGGAGGGGTGTGGGGATGTTCGAGAAGTTCAGTGACCGGGCGCGGCGGGTCGTCGTCCTGGCGCAGGCCGAGGCCCGCGGGCTGCAGCACAACTTCATCGGGACCGAGCACCTCCTGCTCGGGCTGATCGAGGAAGGACAGGGGACGGCGGCGAAGGTGCTCACCGGGACGCCGATACCCCCGCAACGGCGGACGGGGACGGGCATCACCGGACCTGCCGTCCGTGATCTCGTGGTGGAGATCATCGGCCGCGGTGCGCATCCGACGTCGGGCACGATCCCGTTCACACCGCGCGCGAAGAGCACGCTCGAACACGCCTACGCCGAGGCCCGCGACCTCGGCGACGACTTCCTGGACACCGAGCACCTGCTGCTCGGCCTGCTGCGTGACGGCGAAGGCGTGGCCGCGCAGATCCTGATGAAGCTCGGCGCGGAGCTCGACGAGATCCGCGCCAAGGTGCTCGACTGGCGCGGCCACAAGCACCGGGTCGAGTCAGCCGTGGCGGGTTTCCTCGCCGACGACTCCGGCACCACCTGGACCACCTTCGGTCGCCGTCACCACCTGCTCGCCGAGCTCAGCGCCGTACTCGACGAGAACGAACGCCTGCACGAGCAGGTGGCCGAACTGCGCGCCCTGCTGCGCCGGCACGACATCGACCCGGACGCCTGACCTTCAGGGTTCAGGTGGCGGCGAGGCGCTTCTTCTCGGTGTCGACGTCGAAGTCGGCCTTCGGCCACTCGGGGTCGAGGGTCGTCAGGGTCTCGTGCAGGAGCGTGGTGACGGCCCAGTTGCGGTACCACTTGCGGTCGCTCGGGACCACCAGCCAGGGCGCTTCGGAGCTGTTGCAGCGCTCGAGCGCCGCCTCGTACGCCTCCATGTACGCCGGCCAGAGTTTGCGCTCGTCCACGTCGCCCTGGTTGTACTTCCAGTGCTTCGTCGGGTCGTCCAGCCGCGCCTCGAGCCGCGCCTTCTGCTCCTCCGGCGAGATGTGCAGGAAGCACTTCAGCACCGTCACGCCGCTCGCGGCGAGCTCGGCCTCGAAGTCGTTGATCTGCCCGTAGCGCCGGTTCCATACCGGCGGCGCGACCAGGTTACGGACCCGCGCGATCAGCACGTCCTCGTAGTGCGACCGGTCGAAGATCCCGATGATCCCGGGGTCGGGCAGTGCCTGCTTGATCCGCCACAGGAACCCGCGCCGCTTCTCGGCCGGCGTCGGCGCCTTGAACGAGGTGATCTTCAGACCCTGCGGATCCATCAGGCCCGCGCCGTGCCGGATCACACCGCCCTTGCCGGACGTGTCCATCCCCTGCAGGACCAGCAGCACGCTGCGCTGCCCGCCCTTGCGGCCCTCGGCGAACAGGCGCTCCTGCCAGTCGGACAGCTCGGCACCGAGGCTCTCCAGCGCGGCTTTGCCCTCGTCCTTGGTCCCGGTGAACCCGGGCGTCGCGCGAGTGTCGTACTTGCTCAGATCCACCGGCCCCGACGGCACCCGCAACTGCTCGAGCAGCCCACCCTGATCCGCCGCCTGGCTCTTCTTTTGCTTCGCCATCCGCCCATCCTGCCTTATCGATCCTGCCGTAGGCGGTTCCGCCGCCGCTGCAGAACCACTTCGATGACAAGAATCGCCACCGCGGCGACCGGGAGCGACAAGACACCCCAGACCCGCAACAACTATGTGAGGCGGGCCAGGGCGATCAGGCGCGACAGGGCTCTGAGGTACTTCTTGCGGTAGCCGCCCTTGAGCATGTCGGCGGAGAACAACTGGTCCAGCGGCACGCCGCCGGCCAGGAGCGGCAGGTTCCGGTCGTACATGCGGTCGGCCAGGACCACCACGCGCAGGGCCACGTTCTCGTCGGTCAGTGGGCGGACGTCGGTGATCCCCACCGTGTCGACGCCGTCGAGGAGGGCGCCGTACTTGCTGGGATGCAACTCGGCGAGGTGGTGGTGCAGGTCGACGAAGTGGTCGCAGGATGCGTTGGCTCGCTCGACGGCGCTCGCCTCCACCTTCTCGTCAGGCCAGGGATCGGGAGCCACCGGCAGGCCGCGGTGGCGGTAGTCGGGACCGTCGATGCGGCGTACGTCGAAGTGCGCGGACAGGGCCTGGATCTCGCGGAGGAAGTCGATCGCCTGGAAGCGGCCCTCACCGAGCTTGTCAGGCAACGTGTTCGAGGTGGCTGCCAGCTCGACGCCGGCGGCGACCAGCTGACCGAGCAGGCGGGAGATCAGCATCGTGTCGCCGGGATCGTCGAGCTCGAACTCGTCGATGCAGATCAGCCGGTACGACGACAGTTCCTCGACAGCTGTGCGCAGGCCCAGGGCGCCGACGAGGTTGGTGAGCTCGACGAAGGTGCAGTACATCTTCGGCCCGGCCGCCTCGTGCCACAGCGACGCGAGCAGGTGGGTCTTGCCGACGCCGAACCCGCCGTCCAGGTAGACGCCGGGTTTGCCGGCGACTTCGGTCCGGCCGCGGAGACGCGACCACAGACTCGGCGCCTGCTGCGGCTTCGCCAGCCCGACGGCCCGCGACGTCAGCACGGCGAGCGCGTCGGCCTGTGAAGGTTCGTCCGCGGCCGGCCGGTAGGTGGAGAACCGTACGTCGGCGAAGCGCGGCGGTGGAACGCACTCGGACAGCAGCCGGTCCGAGCTCACCTCCGGCCACCGCTCGCTCAACCGAATCACCATGTGCCCAACCTTATGGGCCGCCCAGCCGCGGTCCTTCCCCGCGTCTCAGCTGGGAAACTCCGGAAACTTGGCCGGGAACCTTGACGTGACCTTGACCACTTTCTTACTTTCAGTTAGGAAGTTGATAAGGCCTTCGTGAGGTGAGCGACTGAGGAGTCGGTATGAGCGAACGGCGGGAAGCCGGGACGGTGGGGCGGCGGACGGTTCTCAAGGGAGCACTGGGCGGGGCGGCGGCGCTGGGACTGGGGTCGGCGCTGACCGCGTGTGGTGGCAGTGACAGCAGCGGCGGTGGGACCACGAGCGGCGGGAAGGCCGTGGTCCGGATGTGGTCCTGGTACAACGACCAGGAGGCGCAGTTCCCGAAGCTGATCGAGAAGTTCGAGGCGGCACACAGCAACATCAAGGTCGAGAACAGGATCTTCGGCACCCCGGACCAGTACCTGCCCGCGCTGCAGGCGGCGGTGGCCGGCGGCGACGTGCCGGAGATCTTCGCGCCGCACACGCGGGCGCTGACCTACGGCACCGGCGGCATCTCCGCCGACCTGAAGAAGGAGCTCGGCGACGACTTCCTGTAGGACTTCTTCGACTCCGCCAACCAGGAGTACACCCTGGACGGCAAGCAGTACGCGGTCGGCTGGATGGCGCAGACGTTCGGCCTGTTCTACAACCCGGACCTGCTGAAGAAGGCCGGTGTCGGCGAGGACGAGATCGAGACCTGGGACGACCTGATCGCGGCCGCGGCGAAGATCCGCGCCACCGGCAAGCACCCGGTGGCACTGAGCTGCAACCCGACCACGAGCTCGCTGGACTTCTTCCTGCCGCTGCATCACCCAGGTCGCCGACGATCCGACCTTCTACCTCAAACTCGATCAGCTGAAGGACGGCACGACGTAGGAGGACCCGAACGTGGTCCAGGCGATCGAGCTGCAGATCGAAGATCGTCAAGGGCGGCGTCTTCCAGCCCGGGACGACGGGCACCTGCGGCGACCAGGCGCCACAACTGTTCTACACCGAGAAGGCCGCGATGCTGTTCAACGGATCGTGGACCCCGCAGGGGTTCGTCCAGGACGCCTCTACGGAGTTCGTCAAGAAGTACAAGGTGATGAAGACCCCGGCGATCGCGGCCGGGAAACAGCACTGGACCGCCAACCAGGCCGGGGCCGGCTGGGCCGTGTCGGCGAACAGCAAGAACAAGGACGCGGCGCTGAGTTCCTCAGGTTCATGTACTCCGCCGACGAGTACTCCCCCACCATGAACGAGTCGAACTCGATGCCGGCCACCAAGAGCGCGGCGACCGCGGATCGAGCTACCGATGATGAAGCAGATGACGTCCTGGCTGCTCGACGGCGAGGGCTGCCCGCACATCCCGTTCGGTCAACGGCTCGGTCGCGGCCGGCGATCCGCTGGTCCAGATCTTCGAGGGCAAGGGCGAGCCGGCGGAGGTCGCGAAGGAGATGCAGGCGGCCGTGCTGAACGCCAAGGGCGGCTGATCGGATCGGTGACAACCCTGTCCCGTTCGGCCACCAGAGCACGTCCACGTCCCCCGCCGTGCGTCGTACCGGTTCGGGTCCCGCTCAAGCAGTCGCAGCGGGTCGCCGGTTACCTGTTCGTGCTGCCGACGTTCGCGTTGTTCCTGGCGTTCGTGCGCTGGCCGATCCTCTAGACGGCTACCTGAGCCTCACCACGTGGGGAGGCTTCGGTACGCCGAGGTTCGTCAGCTTCGACAACTACAGCCGGATGCTGTCGCGACCCGGTCGCCCACCGGGCGCTGATCATCACACTGGTGCTTACCGGTGTCACCACGGCAGTGCTCACGTTCTTCGGCATCGTCATCGCCGTGCTCGTGAACGCGGTCTGGCGCGGGTCGGCGTCCTCGTCCGGACGATCCTGTTCATCCCGGGCATCGTCTCGTTCGTGGTGTCCGCGGTGCTGTGGAAGCTGATCTACGACCCCAACATCGGCACCCTCAACCGGTTGCTCGGGTCGATCGGTCTGGACAGCCTGCAGCACCTGGCTGGCCGACCAGACGACGGTGCTGCCGGCGATCATCGTGGTCGACGATCTGGGGCGGGATCGGCATGACCATGCTGATCTTCTTCGCCGGCATCCAGGGCATCGACCCGGGGCTGTACGAGGCCGCGGCAGGTGGACGGCGCCAACACCGTCCAGCGGTTCCGGCACATCACCGTGCCGAGCCTGCGCGTCGTCACCGGGCTCGTTGTCAGCCTCGGACTGCTCAACGGGTTCAAGGCGTTCGACATCATCTTCGTGATGACCGGCGGCGGCCCGAACCACGCCAGCGAGGTGTTCGGCACCTACCTCTACAACCTCGCGTTCGGCTCGACGTCGGGGTCGATCCCCAGTTCGGCTACGCGTAGCGCGTTCAGCGTCGTGACATGGTCATGTGCATGCTCGCCGTCGTCGCCCAGATGGCATTGCCCGGAGGGCGGAGCGGTGACCGCGACCCTGCAGGCCCCGACGACCGGCGCTCGCCCGAGGCGAGCGGACTGGCACCCCGTCGGCTGCCGTTCGGCAAGACGTTCGCGACCTTCGTCCTGGCGCCGATCTGCGTGCTGATGGCGTTCCCGTTCGTCTGGCTGCTGCTCACCTCGCTGCGGCCGCAGAACACCATGTTCTACGGGCCGTTCTTCCCGCGGAGCATCACCGGGGCGGCCTACCCGAAGGCCTGGACGTCGATCGAGTTCCCGCTGCACTTCTGGAACAGCCTCTGGATCACCTCGGTCACCGTCGTCGGCGTCCTGGTCTTCGCGACGCTGAGCGGCTACGCGTTCGCCAAACTCGACTTCCCGTTCAGCAACACGCTGTACCTGCTGCTTGCTGACAACGCTGATGATGCCGTCGACGGCGCTGATCATCCCGCTCTATCTGCAGCTGAAGAACCTCGGCCTGCTCGACAGCCAGACCGGGTCTGCTGGTGCTCTACATCTCCGGGTCGGCGCCGTTCTCGATGTTCCTCATGCGGGCGTTCTTCCAGACCCTGCCGGACGAGCTGATCGAGGCGGCCCGGGTCGACGGCTCCAGCGAGCTGACGATCTTCCGCCGGGTGATCCTGCCGCTGGCCCGGCCCGGGCATCGCGACCGTGGTGATCTTCCAGTTCCTCTCAGACCTGGAACGAGTTCCTGATGGCCAACACGGTCCTGCAGAACACCGACACGCTGCCGCTGCAGCCGGTGCTGTTCACCCTGACTGGGCCAGTACTCCACCGACTGGCCGACGCTCACCGCCGGCCTGACGCTGTCGATCATCCCGGTGGTGATCGTCTACGTCCGGATGCAGCACCAGTTCGTCGCCGGGATGACGCTCGGCGCCGTCAAGTAGCCCACCCGCTCGGCCGAGGCACCATCGACCGGCTCGAGGCGACCGCACCACCGTCTGCCGTCTGCCATCCAGAGAAGAGGTCCGCCATGCCCATCCAGAACATGATCATCAACTGCACCGACGTCAGCGCTCGGTCGACTACTACACCGAGTTCCTCGACGCCGCAGTGGTCGGCGAGCCGACCGCCGAGCGCGCCGTCCTCGACCGGTGACCGCGACGCTCGAGCTGCGGGCCGTCGGCAACGGCCGCGGAGCCAGCACCTGGGTCGCCGACGACCTGCAGCAGGGCTTCCGCCACGTCGGGTTCAAGGTCGACCGGGTCGACCCGCGGGCCGACGTCCTCAAGGCCGCCGGGGTCGCCGTTCCACCTCGACCCGCTCGAATGCCGAGGGCGGCGGTCCGGATCTGCTTCTTCTACGACCCGGACGGCACGTTGCTCGAGCTGTCGAGGGCGACCTGCAGTACGCGCAGGTCCTCGACGCCGACGGGGTGGCCGCGGAGCGCGCGCTGGGCGTGCCCGAGCGGCCGCGGTTCGACCACGTCGCCGTGACCGTCGACGACCGCGGCCGACCACCGACGCCTTCTACGCCGCCGCTACGGCTTCTCCTTCATCGGCACCATCGAGCAGCCGCACGACCCCCGGGGGTTCAGCATCGGCTACCTCAAGTCGGGCGCACGGTGCTCGAGGTGTTCACCTACGAGGCCGACAAGCAGACCCGCGAGCCCCAGCCCGACGTCGCCGGCTTCGGCTGGGCGCCGAGCTCGCCGGCAACCGCCCCGACCGACCGGCGTCGACCCGCGGTCGTCAACGCCGATCGCGGCAGCGACCGTGCTGCGCCGACGCCGACGGCTTCCTGTTCGCCCCCACCGACGGCCCGGCCGCGTGACGCGCGCCCGGGCAGCGACGACTGGGTCCGGCCTGCTGGGCTCCACCGGCCTCACCGTTGCGGCCGTGGCCGTCGGCGGGCGCGCCGCTGGGCAGCATGCCCGAGAACTTCGGGCACGAGGTCGACCCACGACGACGGCGTCGCCCTGGTGCGCGTACGTGCTCGACTCCCCTGTCCTGGTACTCGACACCTCCAACGGCTACAGCGGCGGCGAGAGCGAGCGGCGGATCGGCCGGCCATCAAGGCGTGCGGCGGGCTGCCGGCGGACTTCCTGGTCGCCACCAAGGTGGACGCGCGCGGCCGGGACTACTCCGGCGCCCGGGTCCG
Source organism: uncultured Actinomycetota bacterium (assembly GCA_963748245.1). Lineage (GTDB taxonomy): Bacteria > Actinomycetota > Actinomycetes > Propionibacteriales > Kribbellaceae > Kribbella. Next base: position 733,399 of record CAVVIA010000003.1, read on the forward strand.
GGCCAGCGTCGCCGAGTCGCAAGGAGCGGCTCGGTCTGGACCACCTGCCGCTGGTCTACCTGCACGACCCCGAGTTCCACGACTTCGACGAGCTGTCGGGCCCCGGCGGCGCCGTCGACACCCTGATGGCGCTGCGCGACGAGGGCGTGATCGGGCACGTCGGGCTGGCCGGCGGCACCACCCGCGAGATGCAGCGCTACCTCGCCCTCGGCGGCTTCGAGGTGCTGCTGGTGCACAACCGCTGGACCCTGGTCGACCACAGCGCCGAGCGAGCTGGTCCGGCGCAGGCGGTCGACCACGGGCGTCGCGCGTGGTCAACGCGGCGGTCTACGGCGGCGGCATGCTGGCGAAGCCCGGCAGGGCACCACGAAGTACGGCTACCGCGAGGCCAGCCGGCGATACTGGAGGCTGTCGCGGAGATGGACAAGGCGTCTGCGCCGAGCACGGCACGGACCTGGCCACCGCCGCACTGCCGGCACTCGGTCGGACGATCCGCGGGTCGCGCGGGACCGTCGTCGGGCTCAGCAGGCCGGCCCGGCTCGACGCGCTGCTCGAGCCTCCCTGGAAGCGCGACAGCTCTTCACGTGCTCGAGCGCTCCTTACCCGCGTAGCACTGGCTAGACTCCCAGCTCCCTGAACAGCAGTACTGGGTCGAGGGCACAGAGGAGACACCATGACGAACGGCTTCCCTGCCCGCCGACTTCGTCTGGGGCGCGGCGACAGCGTCGTACCAGGTCGAGGGCGCCGTCTCCACGGACGGGCGCGGTCCGAGCATCTGGGACACCTTCGCGCACACGCCCGGCCGGATCTCCGACGGCACCACCGGCGACGTGGCCGACGACCACTACCACCGGTTACGCCGAGGACATCCGCCTGCTGGCGACGCTCGGCCTGAAGGCGTACCGGTTCTCCATCGCCTGGCCGCGGATCATCCCGGCCGGCACCGGCGTCGACCAACCCGGCCGGGCTGGACTTCTACCGCCGGATCGCCGAGACCTGCCTCGAGAACGGCGTCACGCCGTACGCGACGCTGTACCACTGGGATCTGCCGCAGCCGCTGGAGGACGCGGGCGGCTGGCTGGTCCTCGACACGGCCGAGCGCGTTCCGCGACTACGCGGCGTCACCCACGACGCGCTGGCGACGTGATCAAGCACTGGATGACGCTGAACGAGCCGTGGTGCTCGGCCTTCCTCGGCTACGGCAACGGCGTGCACGCGCCCGGGACGGACAGGGGGCGCCGACGCGTTGAAGGCCGTGCACCACCTGCTGCTCGGGCACGGCCTGGCGCTCGAAGCCATGCGCTGAGCCGGCAACGACTCGGTCCTGGGCATCACGCTGAACCCGACCCGATCCATGCCGCGTCGGACTCGGCGCGGATCGCGAGGCCGCGCGGCGCGTCGACGGCATCGGAACCGGCTGTTCCTGGAGCCGTTGCTGGCACGGGCAAGTACCCGGCCGACGTCCTGATGGACACCGGGATGAGCGACTGGTTCGGGAGTACGAGGCCGATCTGCCGGTGATCCGGGCCCGTCGACTTCATGGGCGTGAACTACTACTGCCCGCACACCGCGGCCGGCGCCGGAGGAGGCCGGTCTTCGTCGACCGGGCGGTGCCGAGCGCCCAGCCGGGCAGCGAGAACGTCGCCGCCGTCGACACCGGCTGCCGACAAGACGCAGATGGGCTGGCAGATCCAGCGCGACGGCTTGCGTCGACATCCTCGTCATGATCGACGAGCGCTCGCGCCGGACCTGCCGATTGTACATGACCGAGAACGGCGCGGCGTACCCGACCAAGTGAGCGCGGACGGGCCGGTCGAGGACGAGGAGCGGCGGCACTACTTCGAGCAGCACACCGCGCGTCTGCGCGCGAACGCGGTGGCGCAGGGCCTTCCGCTGAAGGGCTACTTCGCCTGGAGCTGATGGACAACTTGGAGTGGGCCTTCGGCTTCAGCCGCCGCTTCGGCATCGTCTACGTCGACTACGCGACCCAGGCGCGGACGGTGAAGAAGAGCGGGCTCTGGTTCAAGCGACTTCCTCGCGGCGCAGCAGCAGGCCTGAGGCTCACCCGTGGGCTGACTGTCAGAACCTGTGGCGGTCCTGGCCGCCCAGCGTCTGACAGGTCGGCCCTCGGCGAGGGGTCAGTGGGCTGCGAGGGCCAGCCGGCTCGACGTCTGGTGCGGCGTCAGCCGGCTGTGCAGCACGAGCGACGCGGCACCCAGGCGCGGAGATGCGCTGGACCGGGACAGCTCGACCCGGGTCGGGTGCACGCGCGGACGAACGACGAGCCGGCTGATCCAGGTGCCTGCCAGATGCGGGCGTAGATGTCGCCCGCCGCCGCTGAAACCCGGGCCGGCCAGGATGATCTGGTCCAGGTCCAGCAGGTTGGTGACCGACAGCAACGCCTTGGCCAGGTAGGTCGCCGACTCCTCGATGAGCTGCACGCCTGCGCGTGGTCCGGCGGCCGCCAGCCCGGGCGACTTCGCGAAGTCCAGCCGGACCGCGGTCCGACGACCGCGCAGAGCCAGCTCGTTGACCAGGCCGAGGCTGTCCTCCTCGGCACGCTTCGACGACCGCGGCCGGCGCGGCCAGGCTCTCGAGGCAGCCCTGGCTGCCGCACCAGCAGGCGGGCCGTTGACGTCGAGGACCATGTGGCCGATCTCGCCGACGTTGGAGGACGAGCCGCGGTAGACGTCGCCGTTGGTGACCAGGCCGAGGCCGAAGCCGGCGGCCATGTAGACGGTGGCGAAGTCGTTCGCGGACGGGATGCGGCCGGCCCAGAACTCACCGATCGCGGCGCAGGTCGAGTCGTTCTCGACCACGATCGGGTGGTCGATCGCGGCGCTCAGCGTGTCCCGGACGGCGAACGAGCTCCCACGCGTACTTCGACGCGTCGGTGCGCAGCAGCCGCATCCCTCCGCCCGCCCTGCCGGCCGGCCAGTGCGACCCCGACGCCGACCAGGGTGCGCCGGCTCGATGTCCGCCTTGACGATCAGGTCCTCGAGCTCGGCGGTGATCCGTTTGACCGCGGTGGCCGGCGTGTCCCGGCCGATCCCGCGGCGACGACAACTGCTCGATCACGCGGCCGCTCATGTCGGTGACGACGTACGTCGATGCTGGGCGTGTCGAGCGAGATGCCGACGGCGTGCCGGGCGCGCGGGTTGAACTGCAGCAGGGTGGCCGCTTGCCGCCGGTCGGGTCGCCGAAGCCGGTCTCGACGATCAGGCCGTCGGCGAGCAACTGCTTCACGATCCGCGAGATGGACGCCCCGGTCAGGCCGGATCGATCGGCCAGATCGACCCGGGTGACCGTCCCGCTGGAGCGGATCAGGTCCAGGATCGCGCTGTGCGTCTCCTGCGCGGTCGCACCCTTCAGAATCTTCGCCACGGCACCGTCCCTCCCTCAGTCCCTGACCGCACTTTAATACACAAGGTAAGAAAGTGGGACACCTTGACCTCAAGCAATCTTGAGGTTCTAGGTTCTCGAGCTGTGAAGACGATCAGAGTGCACGAGTTCGGTCCGGCGGAGAATCTGCGCTACGAGGACGTCCCGGATCCGGTCCCCGGCGAGGGACAGGTGCTGATCCGGGTCGAGGCCGCCGGCGTCCATCTCCTCGACACGGCGCTCCGGGCGGGCACCGCGGGCGGCGGACCGGTTGCGGTGCCGGAGCTCCCGACCATCCCGGGCCGAGAGGTCGCCGGCCGGGTGGACGCAGTAGGTCCTGAGACGGACGCGACCTGGATCGGCAAGCGGGTCGTGGTGCATCTGGGCCCGGTGCCCGGCGGCTACGCCGAGCTCGCCGTCGCGAAGGTGGAGTCGCTGTACGAGCTTCCGGACCATGTCGACGCGGCCCAGGCGGTCGCCACGATCGGGACCGGACGGACGACGGCCGCCATCCTGTCGCAGGCGCGGCTCACGGCCGATGACGTCGTACTGATCACCGCTGCCGCCGGTGGGATCGGCAGCTACCTGGTCCAGGCGACGCGCAATGTCGGCGCGACCGTGATCGGCCTGGCCGGAGGCGCGGAGAAGGTGCAACAGGTTCGCGACCTCGGTGCGCACTACGCGGTCGACTACAAGGATCCCGACTGGCCGGCCACGCTGAAGGCCGAGCTGGGCGATCGGGCCATCACGGTCCTGCTGGACGGTGTCGGCGGCGAGAACGGTCAGCAGGCCTTCGAGCTGCTCGGGATCGGCGGCCGGGTGCTGATGTTCGGCTGGTCCGGGGGCGGCCCGATCCAGCTCACCACCGAGGACCTGATGAGCCGCGGCCTCTCCGCGACCTGGGCGATCGGGCCGAAGATGATGCCGAGGCTGCGCGAGTTCGAGAAGGCGGCTCTCGAAGAAACCTTCTCCGGTCGCTGGCACGCCCTGACCACCAGCTTCCCCCTCTCGGAAGCAGCCCAGGCCCACCGTGCCCTGGAAGACCGCGCCACCACCGGCAAGGTCGTCCTCATCCGTGACATGAGCTCTCCTGCCTGATGTGGGTCAGGTTCTGCCGGTCGTACGAGGGGCGACGGCGTACCTACGGACGGGTAGTAGTCGGAAGCTGCGCCCTCGGACAAGTCCATCCCCGCCTGGACACCCCGGACCGAACCGCATCGCAGCCGACTACTACCCGTCGTTCGGTACACCGCACGATGGCCTCAAGGGACTTGCCGACCCCAAATCGAACCCCTGCAAGCTATCCACACACGCCGTTCGCCTGACCACCAGGTTCCAGTCGAGCCTGATTGGGGCACCAGTGGACCCTCGCACGTCAGGCCGTGCGGGGGTCGTGGGCGGGGCGGGTGTCTCCCGCGGCACGGGTGGGCGCACCGTAGTCGAGGTCAGGGAAGGTGCTCGTCACGTCGATCACCCGACCCTCTGCGGCGGACTGCTTGGCGGCGAGCATCACTTCGAGCGCGTGGAAGGCGTGCTCGGGACGGGTGACGGTCGACGTACCGTTCTCGATGCACTCGACGAGGTGGCGCAGGCCGTCGGTCCACGGCCAGTGCGGATCTCGTTCGCCGAACAGCTCCCAGGACCCGCGGTCGTTCGACCACTGCTCGAACCCGTCCGGCGCCCAGTCGTCGCCGAGCAACTGCAGTACGCCGGTAGCGCCGTACAGCTCGATCGCCGGCGACCGGTACTTCTGCATGGTGAAGCCGGTCGCAATCGAGGCGAAGCGGGCATTGCCGAAGTCGAGCACGATGTGTGCGTTGTCGTCGGCGCTGACCGTGACCGGCTCGCCGTTGACCTCGCGCTTCGGTACGGCGGTGCCGACCATGGCGGTGACCCGCCGGACCGAGCCGAAGAACCCGCACAGGCTGGTCAGGTTGTACACGCCGAGGTCGAACAGCGCGCCGCCGCCGGACTCGTAGAACCAGCGGCCCCACCACGGACCGGACCAGCCGTACCGGGCCCGGGCCAGGTGGAGCCGCTGCGCAACCACCTCGGCCTGGACGGCGGCCAGGCCCGGGCGCGGGCGGCCGAGTTGCTCGAGACGGTCGGGATGAGCCCGGCCGAGCAGTACCTGGACAAGCTGCCACACCAGCTGTCCGGTGGGCAGCGTCAGCGCGTCGTCATCGCGCGGGCGCTGGCCCCCGAGCCGGAGGTGCTGGTCGCCGAGGAGCCGATCTCGATGCTGGACGTGTCCATCCGCGCCGAGATCGTCGCGTTGCTCGACCAGTTGGTCCGCGACCGCGGGATCGCCATGCTGTACATCACCCACGACCTGCTCAGCGCCAGGCTGCTCGCCGATGAGGTGATGGTGCTCAACCAGGGCGTGATGGTGGAGCGCGGGCCGACGCTCGAGGTCATCGGCGAGGCCAAAGACCCCTACACCCGCAAACTGCTGGCAGCCATCCCCCGCCCGGGCGCGCAACAACTCGCCTGACCACGCGGCTCAGGATCGGCGGTAGTCGCGGGGCGGTACGCCGAAGTGGGTCCGGAAGCGGCGGGACAGGTGGAACTCGTCGGCGAAACCGAGGGTCCTGGCGATCTCCCGGTGGGTCAGGTCGGTCAGCCGCAGCAGCGTGGCCGCCGCCTGCAGCCGGCGCGCGTTCCGGAACGCGGCCGGCGTCTGGCCGACCTGTGCCGCGAACCGGCGCCGGAACGTGTCGTAGCTCAGCCCCGACTCGGCCGCCACCGCGGCCAGGTCCGTGCTCGCGGTGAGGTCGTCGGCGAGCCGGCCCACCGCGTCCACGATCTCCATGCTCAGCTCGGGGCTGTCCACGGTGTCGTCGGTGTCGATCAGCCAGTCGGCCAGCGCCAGCAACTGATGCTCCGCGACCCGGCGCGTCCGAGGCGGCGAGCGCAGTACGGTGCGCAGCGCCTCGATGGAAGGCAGCGGCACCGGGTACCGCGGGCCGGCGCCGGACAGGTGGGCGAGCGAGTCGAACAGCGGTCCGGTGAAGACGACGAACAGCTCCGTCCACCGCTCCCCCGGGTCGGTGTGGTACGTGTGCGGGAAGCCGGGCGGCACGATCGTGTGCGCGCCCGGACGGATCCGCTCGACGCGCCCGTCGGCGTCGCGATAGTTGCCCTCGCCATCGATCAGCACCGACAGCACGTACGCGTCCATCACCCGCAGCGTCGACGACATGATCGGCTCGGCGTCGATCACTTCGCCTGCCAGCACCAGCTGGCCGAGCCTGGTCACCGGGCCTTCGGCGATCGTGACGATCGTCCGCTCGGTCATGCCGGTGACAGTACCCGGTGGAACGCCAGAATGTTCATGCCCGGGTCGCGCGGAGACATTCACTGCCCGGCGCTGCAGCCCTAGCGTTTCGGTGGAAGGGACAAGCCGAGCGACCGGAGGACCGCACGATGACATCGACCACCAACCTGGTCACGCGCGCGCACCTGGACCAGTTCCGCGACGAGGGCTACTTCGTGCTGGACCGCGTGCTCACCGACGAGCAGCTCGAGCTGCTGCGCGGCGGAGCGCAGTACTCGATCGACAAGCTCGACGCCGCCATGGACGCGGCGGGTACCGACACGCTCGGCATCAACCACCGGGGCAAGCGGTACTTCAGCAGCATGATCTACCAGGACCGGCCCGAACTGCGGCAGTTCCTGTTCAGCGACACGATGGCCGAGATCTGCCGCGCGGCCCTGGGCGAGGACGCGTACCTGTTCTGGGAGCAGTACGTGATCAAGGCCGGCGACCCGAACACGGCGTTCGCCTGGCACCAGGACTCCGGCTACGTGCACGAGGACCACGAGCCCTACCTCACCTGCTGGATCGCCCTCGACGACGTCACCGAGGAGAACGGCTCGGTCTACCTGCTCCCGTACTCGCGGTCCGGCATCAAGTCCTACATCAAGCACATCCGGGACCCCGAGCTCAACGACATGGTCTGCTACTTCGGCTCCGATCCGGGGATCCCGATGACCGCGGCGGCGGGCTCGATCGTGGTCTTCTCCAGCGTCGTCATCCACCGCAGCGGACCGAACCTCACCGACCGGAACCGGCGGGTGTACATCGCGCAGTACTCCCAGGACGTCATCCCGGCCAAGGACGGTTCGACCGCTCACGGGTCGTTCGACCCCTTCCTGGCCGGCGGCCGCATCGTCGCGGATCGCTGACAGGGGTGGGCCCCGGATCGCCTGGTGCCGATCCGGGGCTCGGGCCGTGGCCGCCTACCAGATGGTGTAGCCGAAGGTGGTGCTTCCTGACGCGCCGCAGCTGTCAGTCGCAGTCACCGTCGCCTGATAGGAGCCGCGGCCGCTCGGCGTCCCCGAGATCACGCCCGCCGGGCTGATCGAGAGCCCCGGCGGCAGTCCGGTCGCCCGGAAGGTGATCGGTTGTCCGGTGCTGGAGGTCGCCCGCACCTGGACCGGGAAGCTCTGCCATCCGACGAACCCGTACTGGCTGCCCGGGTTCTGGACCGTGACCGTGCCGGTGGACGAGCCGGTCACGGTCAAGCTGTACGTCGCCTGGCTGACAGCGCCCGTCGCCTTCACACTCACCTGGTACGTCCCGGCCGGAGTCGAGGCCGAGGTCGCGACAGTCAGCGTCGAGGTGGCGCCCGACGTCACCGTCGACGGCGAGAAGCTCGCACTCGCACCGCTCGGCAGTCCGGTCGCGGACAGTTGGACCGACTGCGCCTCGCCTCTGGTGGTCGTCGTACGGATGGTCGCCTGGACCGACGAGCCGGCCGCCACGGATCCGGACGCCGGGTCCACGGCCAGGCTGAAGTCGCTGCCGGCCGGAGGCTCACCGGCTGCCAGCTTCCACAACCCGTACGCCGCCGCGTCGGCACTGCGGTCGAGCACGGTCGCCGCCACGTTCGACGGGTACTTGTCACAGGCCGCGTGGTAGCACGGGTCGTACGCCGATCCCGCCGTACCGCCCCACTTCTGGGCCTGGGCCGAGGTCTTGCGGGCACTCGCACCGGCGGCGACACCACTGGTCGGGATCCCGGCGTTCTTGAAGCTGGCGTCGTCGGACCGGCCGGCGCCTTCGGTGTTCTCCTCCGGCTGCAGGTTCAGCCCGTCGTAGAAGGCCTTCAGCACCTTGCCGGTGTCGGTGGTGATGTTGTTGAGCACGCGGCGGTCCGGCCGTGGTGGGACGCCTGCCCGGACGCACACCCGACGATCCTCGAGCCTGCTAGTCCCGCGGCGCATACATGATCACGGCGACGCCGATCAGGCAGACGGCGGCACCGAGCAGGTCCCAGCGGTCCGGACGGAACTTGTCCACGAGCATGCCCCAGGCAAGCGATCCGGCGACGAACACTCCGCCGTACGCGGCCAGGATCCGCCCGAAGTTCGGGTCCGGCTGGAAGGTCGCCACGAAGCCGTAGGCTCCGAGCGCGATCACGCCGCCGGCGATCCACCAGATCCCCCGATGCTCCCGCCAGCCCTGCCAGATCAGCCAGGCACCGCCGATCTCCGCCAGTGCTGCCAGGACGAACAACAGCACCGAACGCAGGACCGTCACGTGCGGGCGGCCAGGTCGGTGAACGGGAGTGGGCAGTCGGGGTTGCCGGCGCAGGTTTCGAGGTCGTCGCAGCCGGCGGCGATACCGGCGCGGAGACTCTCGGCGATGACGGTCAGGTCGGCGATCTTGGCTTCCACATCGGCCAGTTTCTCGCGCGCCCGTGCTTGCAGCCCGGCGCCCTCGCCGACCCGGTGCCGATGCCTGGCGGCCTTCAGCAGGTCCGACACCTCGGTGAGCGTGAAGCCAAGACGCTGCGCGGCCTTGATCACGCGCAGCGTGGTGACCGCCTCCTCCGGGTAGATCCGGTGCCCGCCGAGACTGCGCTCCGGCTCCTCGATCAGTCCACGGCGCTCGTAGTACCGGAGAGTCTGGAGGTTGACACCCGCGGCGGCCGCGACCTGGCCGGAGCGGAGCCCAGTCATGTCGCCGGCCGCCGGGCGGTCAGCTCGGCGGGCGGCAGGGTGCAGGATTGCGGGACCCAGTTCGTCGTACTCATGGTTCGACGGTAAACCTGTACCCAAGTACAGGATGCAACTACTGGTCCGCCCAGGTGAGGAGATAGGCGACGGAGCCGAAGCGGACGTGGTCGCACGGCGCGGACGCGGACCGGGGTGGTGATGCGCAACCCGTTCAGTTAGGTGCCGTTCATCGAGCCGAGGTCGCGCAGCATCCAGCCGTCGCCGGCGTGCCGCAACTCGGCGTGAAACCGGGACACCGAGATGTCTGCCATCCGCAGCGTCGCGCCCGGGCCGCGGCCGATCCGGACCGTCGGCGAGCCGGCCGGCGGGAGCGCGAGACCGGGAAGCTGCACGGCCGGCGGTACGACCGCGATCCGCGGAACCCGGGCCAGGACCTCGCGGAACCAGGCCACCACCCGGGGCTCGGGCCGGGGCAGATCGCGGGTCGCTGCGGCCAGCTCGCCCCGGCTCTGCGCCCGCAGGACGAAGTTCATCCGCCGGATGAAGGTGTCGTGTGACAACCGCCCCGATCCGGCGCCGTCCCGCAGGATCGCCAGCGCCCGGTCGCGCTCCGCATCCGACGGACGCGCCCCCTCCACCGGCACCGATGTCATCCTCAGATTGTCAGCGCCACGCCAGGCCACTGTCCACTGGGCCCTGGGCGGCGGGGTTGCGGTCCTGGCCGGTGGGCGGTTGGTGGGTGAGAATGACGGGATGCGACTGCCGATCATGCCGCCGGTGAAGCCCATGCTGGCCAAGCCCGTCAAGGAGATCCCGCGCGGCGAGCTGAGCTACGAGCCGAAGTGGGACGGGTTCCGCTCCATCATCTTCCGGGACGGGGACGAGGTGGAGATCGGCAGCCGGAACGAGAAGCCGATGACCCGGTACTTCCCGGAGCTGGTCGAGGCGGTGAAGGCGAACCTGCCCGAGCGCTGCGCGATCGACGGCGAGATCATCGTGATCGGCGAGTCCGGCGACCGGCTCGACTTCGAGGTGCTGCAGCAGCGGATCCACCCGGCCGCGAGCCGGGTGAACATGCTGTCGGAGAAGACGCCGGCCCGGTTCGTCGCGTTCGATCTGCTGGCCCTCGGTGACGACGACTACACGGAACGCCCGTTCAGCGAACGCCGTACCGCACTCCTCGAAGCGCTCGCCGACGTGGAGGCGCCGATCCACGTCACCCCGGCGACGACCGACCACACGACCGCCGGGCAGTGGTTCGAGCAGTTCGAGGGCGCCGGCCTGGACGGACTGATCGCGAAGCCGCTCGACGGCATCTACCAGCCGGACAAGCGGGTCATGTTCAAGGTGAAGCCGGAGCGCACCGCGGACTGTGTGGTCGCCGGGTACCGCATCCACAAGAGCGGGCCGGACCGGATCGGCTCGCTGCTGCTCGGCCTCTACAACGAGGACGGCACGCTGGCCAGCGTCGGCGTGATCGGTGCGTTCCCGCTCGAACGGCGCAAGGAACTCTTCCAGGAGATGCAGCCGCTCGTCACCACCTTCGACGAGCACCCCTGGGCCTGGGCGAAGCAGGAGGAAGGCGTGCGTACGCCGCGCAACGCCGAAGGCAGCCGGTGGCAGGCGGGCAAGGACCTGTCGTTCACGCCGCTGCGGCCGGAGCTGGTGGTCGAGGTCCGCTACGACCACATGGAGGGCATCCGCTTCCGGCACACCGCCCAGTTCGTCCGCTGGCGTCCGGACCGTACGCCGGACTCCTGCACCTACGAGCAGCTCGAGGAGCCGCTGAAGTTCGACCTGGCCGACGTACTCACCAGCGCCACTAGCTGATGCGGCCGCTCTACCAGCTCTACACCCGGGTACTGCGACGCCAGCTGGCCGGACTGCCGATGCCGCAGCACGTGGCGATCGTGATGGACGGCAACCGCCGCTGGGCCCGTCAGGCCGGGTACGACGACGTACGGGTGGGCCATCGGTTCGGGGCCGAGCACCTGGATCAGTTCCTGAGCTGGTGCGCTGCGACCGGGATCCCTTGTGTCACCGCCTGGGTGGCGTCGGCGGACAACATGCGGCGGCGTGACTCGGCCGAGGTCGACTACCTGATGCAGCTCACGGAGACGGTGCTGGCGGACCAGGTACGACGGGATGACCGCTGGCGACTGCACGTCGCGGGACAGCTTGACCTGTTGCCCTCGTCAACGGCCAACGCGTTGAAGGACGCGGTCGAGGCGACCCGCGATCGAGCGGATGCCGGCGACCTGACGATCGCGATCGGGTACAGCGGCCGCGGTGAGGTGATCGACGCCGTACGCGGGATGCTGGACGAGGCCGCCGGGTCGGGGCAGTCTCTCGCAGACGTCGCGGCGGGGCTGAGCGAGGACGACATCCGGCGGCATCTGTACCTGCCGGACCTGCCCGATCCGGAGCTGGTGATCAGGACCAGCGGCGAGCTGCGGATGTCGGACTTCCTGCTCTGGCAAACCACCCGGTCGGACATCGCGTTCTGTGACCTCTACTGGCCGGCGTTCCGCGAGATCGACCTGCTCCGGGCGCTGCGCACCTACGGTCGCCGCCGCCTCGACCGCACTCGGTAGTCATCAACCCGTTTGATTCTCACCTTCTGTGGATACGTCAACTAGTGACGGAAAAGAGTTCACCGAACCGCGTTCTCAGGAGGGCGCGAACCAGGGCTGGTGGGGGCATCATTGGGTTATACCGACTGGTACGAACCGGAGGTTGCGACATGTACGACGTCGTACTGCTCGTCGAACAGGAACTGTCCGAGCCCGACGCGAAACGCGTCGTCGAACTGCACCAGGACATGCCCGAGCCGGTCAAGTACCACGTGCTCGTGCCATGCCACAACGCCGAGGCCGGAGTAGAGGCCTCCATCAGCGCGCTCGGCACCGCCGACCTCTACGGGCCGGGGCTGGCCACCCAGCGCCAGGACCTCGCCGAGGCACAGAAGGCGATCGACACCGAGGCGAAGGGGTGCACCGGGCGCAGCGTGCAACGGCTGCGCGACCTGGGCCAGACCGCCGAAGGCGGGATCTCCCACGACCGGCCGATCGACGCCCTGATCGCCACCGTCGACCAGGTCGACGGCCAGGAGGTCATCATCCTCACCCGGCCGCACGTGGTCGCCGAATTCTTCCACCTCGACTGGACCAACTCGGCCCGCCGTCACCTCGGCGTACCCGTCCTGCACCTGCTGGAGCATGACCCGCAGAAGGCAGCCGCTACCGACCGCTAGTGCGAAAGTAGTGCCGCGTAGGTAACACCTGCGGCGAGCATCGCAATCAGCAACGAGAGACTGGTTCGTAACGTGCTGTCGCCGAGCTTGCCGTAGTGGCGGCCGTCCTCGGAGTGGTAGGCGAGCTTGAAGCCCGCGAAACCGGCGGCGAGGACCAAGGCCAGCTTGATCATCGTTCCCTCCCCTGCTACCTCACGATACTCCTAGACACCTGCGGCAGTACCCGACTCCGTGAACTGGGTGCGGTACAGGTCGGCGTACTCGCCGTTCCGGGCCAGCAGTTGCTCGTGCGTGCCGCGTTCCACGATGTTGCCGTGGTCAACGACCAGGATCAGGTCGGCGTTGCGCACGGTGGACAACCGGTGCGCGATCACCAGCGACGTACGCCCTTCCAGTGCAGTGTCCAGAGCCCGCTGAACGGCGACCTCCGACTCCGAGTCGAGATGCGCGGTGGCCTCGTCCAGGACGACGATGCGCGGCGCTTTCAGCAACAACCGGGCGATCGCGAGCCGCTGGCGCTCACCGCCGGACAAGCGGTGACCGCGATCGCCGACGACCGTCTCGAGACCGTCGGGCAGGGCCGACACCAGCTCCCAGATCTGGGCCGATCTGAGGGCCTCGATCATCTCGTCGTCGGTGGCATCCGGTTTCGCGTACGCGAGGTTCGCCCGGATCGAGTCGTGGAACATGTGCGCGTCCTGGGTCACGTACCCGATCGCGTCATGCAGCGACTGCAGCGTCACGTCACGTACGTCGCTCCCGCCGACCCGGACCGCTCCACCCGCGACGTCGTACAGCCTCGCGACCAAGTTGGTGATGGTGGTCTTGCCGGCGCCGGACGGCCCGACCAGGGCGACCATCTGACCGGGGCGGACGACGAAACTGATGTCCTCGAGGACCTGTGCGTGCACCCGCTTGTCCAGCACCGCCACGGACTCCAGACTCGCCAGCGACACCTGGTCGGCGGTCGGGTAGGAGAACGCGACGTGGTCGAACTCGACACTCGCGGCACCGTTCGGCAACGGCTTGGCCTCGGGCGCGTCCTTGATCATCGGCTCGAGGTCGAGCACTTCGAAGACCCGCTCGAACGACACCAGCGCGGTCATCACGTCGACGCGCACATTCGACAGGGCGGTCAGGGGACCGTAGAGCCGGCCGAGCAGCGCGACCAAGGCCAGCAAGGTCCCGACGGTCAGCACCTCCTGAACGGCCAGGTTGCCGCCGACGCCGTACACGAGCGCCGTGGCCAGCGCGGCGACCAGAGTCAGTGCGGTGAAGAACACCCGGCCCAGCATCGCGATCCGGATGCCGAGGTCGCGGACTCGTCCGGCCTGGTCACCGAAGCCCTCGTTCTCCAGCTCGGGCTTGCCGAACAGCGTCACCAGCAGCGCTCCCCCAACACTGAAGCGCTCGGTCATCGCCGTCGACATGTCGGCGTTGAGCTGCATCTGCTCCCGCGTCATCGCGGCCAGCCGGCGGCCCAGGATCCGTGCCGGGACCAGGAACACCGGCAGCATCAGGATCGCCACCAAGGTCAGCTGCCAGCTCAGCACGAGCATCGCGCCGACCACGAGGATCAGGCTGATGATGTTCGACACCACGCCGGACAGCGTCGACGTGAAGGCCTGCTGCGCACCGATCACGTCGTTGTTCAGCCGGGAGACCAGGGCACCGGTCTGGGTCCGGGTGAAGAACGCGACCGGCATCTGCTGGACGTGCCCGAACACCTTGGTCCGGAGGTCGAAGATCAGGCCTTCACCGATCCGGGCCGAGAACCATCGCTGCATCAGGCCGAGGACGGCCTCGACCACCGCCAGCAGAGCGACCACCAGGGCCAGCGCGGTCACCAGACCGCCGTCGCCCTTCATGATGCCGTCGTCAACGATCTTCTTGAACAGCAGCGGCGAGGCGATCACCAGGAAGGCCGAGACGATCACCAGCAACAGGAACAGGGTGATGTGCACCCGGAACGGCTTCGCGAACCGGATGATGCGGCGCAACGTGCCCTTCGCCAGCTTCTGCCCGGTCACGGACGCGTCCTGCCGGCGCCAGCCGTAGGCGCCCATACCCATGCCGCCGCCCATCGGCCTCATGCCTGACATCCGGTTCCTCCCCAGCTCTTTCTCGTCAACCTTGACAACACTTCGGGTCGTCCCGAACTTCCCGGTCCCAGCCTTGAGCAACCAATGGTTGCATATCGCGGCAGTGCGCCGTACAGTCATATGCAACCAAAGGTTGCGGATGACAGGAGACGTGGGATGGGGCAGCGCAGCATCGACCGGGAGATCCACATCGACGCCGCACCCGAGGTGGTCTACGAAGTCATCAGTACGCCGGAGCACCTGCGCGAGTGGTGGCCCGACGACGCCGAGGTCGAGGCGACGCCCGGTGCCACCGGCTTCGTCTCGTTCGGCGCGGACAAGGTCGTCCCGCTCACGGTGATCGAGGCGGACGCGCCCCGCCGGTTCTCCTTCCGATGGGTGCACGACGCGGGCGACGTCGCGACCGCGGCCAACTCACTCCTGGCGACGTTCGACCTGATCCCGTCCGGTGCCGGCACGTTGCTGCGGTTCTCCGAGACCGGGTTCGACGAGGCAGCCCGGACCGACGAGGAATACCGCGATCACGTCACCGGCTGGGACTACTTCCTCCCCTGCCTGGTCACGTACGTCGACCGGCTGGTGTCGACGCCATGAGCGACACCGTCGACGACGAACTCTGGTCGGCGGTGGGAGATCCAACCCGGCGGCGGATGCTCGATCTCCTGCTGGCCGACAGCGGGGGTACGGCGACCACCTTGAGCGACCGGTTGCCGGTCACCCGGCAGGCGGTCGCCAAGCACCTCGCCGTACTCGAGAAGGTCGGCCTGGTCCACGTCACGCCGTCCGGGCGCGAACGCCTGTACACGGTGGACGAGGCCCAGCTCGCCCGGGCGGTCGCACAACTGTCGTCGGTCCGGGACGCCTGGGACGGCCGGCTGCAGCGCATCAAGCGGATGGCCGAGGCGATCCAGCAGCGTCGGCAGAGCTGACCCCATAACGAACAACAACACACCGTCGGCACACGGATGTGCTGACGCGATCACCCCTGCCCGCTTGCGGGCGCTCGCATCAGAAAGAGGTACTGACCATGAACGACATCCTGCACAGGATCGGCATCACGGCGTCGCAAGCGGACGTCTTTGCGGCCTTGACCACCATCGACGGGCTGGCCGGTTGGTGGACCGAAGACACCCGCGGCGACAGTGCGGTCGGCGGAGTGATCGAGTTCCGCTTCGCCGGCGCACCGGCCCCGAGCGGGTTCGACATGAAGGTTCTGGACGCGCAGCCGGGCGAGCTAGTGCGCTGGGAGGTCGTCGGCGGCCCGGACGAGTGGATCGGCACCCACGTCCGCTTCGAGCTCTTCCAGGCCGACGAGTACACGATCGTCCTGTTCCGGCACGAGGGCTGGAAGGAGCCGGTCGAGTTCATGTACCACTGCAGCACCAAGTGGGCCACCTTCCTGATGAGCCTCAAGCAGCTCGTCGAAACCGGCAAGGGCGAACCCGCTCCCAACGACGTCCGCATCAGCAACTGGCACTAGGCAGCCGGCTCGTCAGCGGGGCTGGAAGGCGCGGCGGTAGGCCAACGGGGACATGTGCACCCGCCGCGTGAAGTGCTGGCGCAGATTGATCGCGGTGCCGAAACCACAGTGTCTGGCGATGTCCTCGACCGGCAGCGCTGTGGTTTCCAGCAGTTCCTGGGCGTGGCGGACGCGCTGCGTGAGGAGCCATTGCAGCGGTGTCATGCCAGTTTGTTCCCGGAATCGCCGGTTGAGGGTGCGCGGGCTGACGGCCGCATGGTGGGCCATGTCGGCCAGCGTCAACGGCTCGCCGACCCGCTCGCGCAACCAGCGCATCGTCGGCTCGAGCGACCCGCTGTCGGCGGTGGGTTCCCGGTGCACGATGAACTGTGCCTGGTCGCCGGCACGCTGCGGCGGGATCACGATATGGCGGGCAGTCTCGGCGGCGACCGCCGCCCCGAAGTCGTTGCGCACCATGTGGATGCACAGGTCGAGGCCGGTCGCCGCCCCGGCCGACGTGAGCACATCGCCCTCGTCGACGAACAACACGCTCGGGTCGACCTCGACCCGGGGGAACCGCCGGGCGAAGTCCCCGGCAGAGGTCCAGTGTGTCGTCGCTCGGCGTCCGTCGAGCAGCCCCGCGGCGGCCAGGACGTAGGCGCCGCAGCAGATCGAGGCGATCCTGGCACCGCGGCTGTGTGCCTGCCGGATGACGTCGACCACCTCGGCCGCCGGTTCGATGTCCGTGCGGGTCCCCGGGATGACCAGTGTGTCGGCGGTCAGGGCCTCCGCCAGGTCGTCCGGCGTGGTGAGCCGGAACAGCTCCACTCCGCCGCGGCCGCACGCGACGAGGTCAGGTCGCTCCCCGCACATGACCACCTCGTAGAGCGGAGCGCCGAAGACCGCCCCGTCGGGCTTGTCCTGTGAGTGGGCGGTCCCGAACACCTGGCCGGGGATCGCGAGCTCCAGGGCTTTGACGCGATCGGCGACAACCACAGCGACGCGATGCATGACCAGAATCTATCGGATACCGGCATCCTTGCCACTGTCGGCCGCGCCACTGCGTGGCGACGATGAACAGCGTGCTCGTCCAACTCGTCGTCTCCGTGATCGCGGTCCTGCTGCTGGCCCTCCTCGGCCGGCTCGCCGACCGTCTCACCCGAAACTTGCCAACAGTTCCTTCAACCGACGATCCTGAGCCTCCCGCTCGGCCTTCAACTGCTCGTCGTACGGTCGATCCGCGGCGCCGAGCAGCAGCGCCTTCGTCTCCCGGATCGCCCCCGGAAGCGGCGCCAGCAACGCCTCGGACAGATCCTTCACCGTGCCGGCCAACTCTTCCGCCGGTACGACGATGTTCGCCAGACCAAGCTCCTTAGCCTCATCCGCCTCGACCCACCGTGACGTCGCGCAGATCTCGAGCGCCCGGGAGTAGCCGACCAACTGCACGAGCGGCTGCGTTCCGCCCAGATCGGGGACCAGCCCGAGCGCGGGCTCGCGCATGCTGAAGCGGGCGTCCGGCGTCACGACCCGCAGGTCACAGGCCAACGCCAACTGGAACCCTGCGCCCACCGCGTGCCCCTGGACCGCGGCGATGCTGACGATCTCCGGGCGTCGCAGCCAGGAGAAGCCGGCCTGGAACCCGGCGATCGTCTCGTGCACCTCGGCCGCCGGCTTGGTCCCGAGGGTGAGCAGCGGCTCCTCGCCGTCCGCGTTCTCACCCATGATGAGCCGCCGGTCGAGGCCGGCCGAGAACGACGGCCCCTCCCCCGACACGACGACCACCCGGACCTCGGGTGGCAGCGTCGTACCGAACTCCGCCAGGGCCCGCCACATCGCCGGGGTCTGTGCGTTGCGCACGTCCGGCCGGTCCAGCACGACCCGCGCCACCGGCCCGTCCACCGTCAACCGCAGTCCGAGTTCTGTCATGCCCAGGAACATACGCGAAACGGACCTCGTTTCGACGAGGTCCACATCACCTGTGGAGAACGCCACTCAGGCCAGCGACACCAGGTCGGCGTAGTCGCTCGTCCACAGGTCCTCGACGCCGTCCGGGAGCAGTAGGACCCGCTCCGGCTCGAGCGCCTCGACGGCGCCCTCGTCGTGGGTGACCAGCACGATCGCACCGGTGTACGAGCGAATCGCGTTCAGCACCTCGGCCCTGGAGGCCGGATCCAGGTTGTTGGTCGGCTCGTCCAGCAGCAGCACGTTGGCCGCCGAGACGACCAGCGTCGCCAGCGCGAGCCGCGTCTTCTCACCGCCGGACAGCACCCGGGCCGGCTTGTCCGCGTCGTCCCCGGTGAACAGGAACGAGCCGAGCACGCTCCGCGCCTGCGTCTCGTTCAGATCGGGTGCCGCGGTCTTCATGTTCTCCAGCACGGTCCGGTTCACGTCCAGCGTCTCGTGCTCCTGGGCGTAGTACCCGAGCTTCAGCCCGTGCCCGTCGATCACCTCGCCGGTGTCCGACTTCTCGATCCCGGACAGCACCCGCAGCAGCGTGGTCTTCCCGGCGCCGTTCAGCCCGAGGACGACGACGCGCGAGCCCCGGTCGATCGCCAGGTCGACGTCGGTGAAGATCTCCAGAGACCCGTACGACTTGGACAGCTCGCGAGCCATCAACGGCGTCTTGCCGCACGGCGCCGGCGTCGGGAACGCGATCTTCGCGACGCGATCGGACTTCCGCTCGCCCTCGAGCTCGGACATCAGCCGCTCGGCCCGGCGCAGCATCTGCTGGGCCGCGGTCGCCTTGGTCGCCTTGGCGCGCATCTTGTTCGCCTGGTCGACCAGCTGGCCGGCCTTCTTCTCCGCGTTCGCCCGCTCCCGCTTGCGGCGCCGCTCGTCGGTCTCCCGCTGGGTCAGGTACGCCTTCCAGCCGACGTTGTAGACGTCGATCTCGGCCCGGTTCGCGTCCAGGTGGAAGACCCGGGTGACGGTCTCCTCGAGCAGGCTCACGTCGTGGCTGATCATGATCACGCCGCCGCCGTACGACTTGAGGAAGTCGCGCAGCCAGACGATCGAGTCGGCGTCGAGGTGGTTGGTCGGCTCGTCCAGCAGCAGCGTCTCCGCCTGCGAGAACAGGATCCGGGCCAGCTCGACGCGGCGACGCTGACCGCCGGACAGCGTGTTGAGTGGTTGCCCCAGCACCCGATCCGGCAGTCCCAGGTTCGCCGCGATCCGGGCCGCCTCCGACTCGGCCGCGTAGCCGCCGGCCGAGTGCAGCTCCGCCTCGGCCCGCTCGTACCGCCGCATGCCCTTCGCGCGGGTCTTCTCGTCCGCGCTGGCCATCGACTTCTCAGCGCTGCGCATCCGCCGGACGACCTCGTCGAGACCCCGGGCGGACAGGATCCGGTCCCTGGCCAGTACTTCGAGATCGCCCGTGCGCGGGTCTTGCGGGAGGTAGCCGATCTCACCGGAGGAGTTGACCGAGCCGTTGGCCGGCAGGCCCTCGCCGGCCAGGATCTTGGTCAGCGTGGTCTTACCGGCACCGTTCCGGCCGACCAGACCGACCTTGTCGCCCGGCCCGACCCGGAACGAGGCAGGTGCCAGCAACTGACGGGCGCCCACACGGACCTCGAGGTTGGAGACAGTGATCATCGCGGGGCAGGCGTCCTCAGGGGTCGAAGGCGGTCGGGGTCGGTCTGTGGCGGGTCGGCAGCACTGCGTCACGACACGGCAGGAATCCCCGAACCGAGGTCTAGTGTAAGCGCTGTGAAATTCAATCCGGATGCGGATCTCGACACGAGTGGGGTCGAGGACACCCGCGGGAGCGGCGGAGGCGGCGGCGGACTGCTGCCCGGCGGCATGATCCCGGTCGGCGGCGGGATCGGCGGCATCATCCTGCTCGTGCTCATCGTGCTGCTGAACGGCGGCCTGCCCGGCGGTGACGGCAGCAGCGAACAACCGACGGTGCAGAACACCGCGGCCGGCAATCTGGACTCCTGCAAGACAGGCGCGGACCTGCAGAGCAACCCGGACTGCCGGTTCGTCTTCTACCAGAACTCGATCGAGGGGTTCTGGGCCGCCGAACTGCCGCGCCGGGGCAAGAAGTACGTCCGGGCGCCGATGCGGGTGTTCGACGGTTCGGTCAGCACCGCCTGCGGACCGGCGACCAGCGCGGTCGGGCCGTTCTACTGCCCCGGCGACAAGCGCGTGTACCTGGACCTCGGGTTCTTCCAGACCCTGCAGACCGAGCTGAACGCCAAGGGCGGCAACTTCGCCGAGGCGTACGTCGTGGCGCACGAGTACGGCCACCACGTCCAGAACCTCTACGGCATCCTCGGCCGGATCAAGACCCGCAACGGGCCCACCTCCGACGCGGTCCGCTCCGAGCTCCAGGCGGACTGCCTGGCCGGCATCTGGACCAACCACGCCACCACCGTCCGGGACAGGGACGGCGACACCTTCATCAGCGGCCTGACCGACGACGACATCGAACGCGGCCTCGACGCCGCAGCGGCCGTAGGTGACGACCGCATCCAGCAGAAGACCCAGGGCCAGGTCACCCCGGAAAGCTTCAGCCACGGCACCGCCGAACAGCGCATGAAGTGGTTCAAGACCGGGATGGACTCCGGCGACATGACCGCCTGCGACACCTGGTCGGCCGACGCGCTCTAGCCAGTACGACGAACCGCCCTG
This sequence comes from uncultured Actinomycetota bacterium, assembly GCA_963748245.1. Classification (GTDB taxonomy): domain Bacteria; phylum Actinomycetota; class Actinomycetes; order Propionibacteriales; family Kribbellaceae; genus Kribbella. Next base: position 754,190 of record CAVVIA010000003.1, read on the forward strand.
TACTCCGGTGGATCCGGCGTACAGGGCGGTTTCGTGTGCAGGGTCAGGCGACCGCGGCCGGGCGGTGGTAGCCCGGGAGGAGTTCGTCGACCAGGGCGTCCGTCTCGGCTTCGGGGCCGCGCGGGCCGCCGTGCCGGGTCAGAGCGGCGTACATCTGGCTGGCCACGTTGGTGACGTCGGCCGCCGTACCGAAGTGGGACGCCAGGCGGAGGGTGGCTCGCCAGAGCTCCTCCGAGGCCGGCGAGAAGCTGAGGCCGGTCTGAAGGGCCGTGCGGGCCAGGCCGCCGTCGTTGTGGTTGAGCGACGCCTCCGCCAGCTTGAGCGCGGCGTCGACGACCGCCTCCACCATTCGGCGCTCGATCCCCGAGGCGGCGAGCCATGAGTAGCGGCCGGCCGGCAGGCCCGACCAGGCCGGGCCGTGCACCAGGCTCAGCGCCGTCGACAGCGGCCGCGCGCGGGTCGTCCATCATCGTCGCCTGCTTGGCCAGCGTGCGGAACACGTCCCAGTCGACCCGGACCACGCTGCGGTTCAGCATCCAGCGGCCGGACTCGTCGGAGTACATCGCGTCGACGCCGACCCAGCGGCGGGTGTGCTCGAGCGCCGCGTCCCGCAGCTCCTCGCTGATCCCGCGCGGCCAGATCGCACCGGCCAGCACGTTCGGGTGCACGCCGTAGTCCTGACTGGCCAGGAAGGCGACGATCTCGGTCGACAGCTGGATCCGGCCGTCCTCGATCCCGCCGCGGGCGTCCACCTCGACCGGCCCGAGCAGGTCCACCTCGACCGGCGCCGGCAGGCTGAGATCGGTGGTGGAGAACTCGTACGCCGGCATGTCCTGCTCGGCCCGGCGCTTGTCCAGCGAGTCCGACTCGGCCGCCTCGAACAGCCCGACCAGGTCGGCGAACTGCGCCGGATTGATGCTGTGGGCATCGACCTCGAGCCCGAGCAGCCGGCACACGGCCTCGTTCTTCTCGTCCACCACGAACCGCCACGGCGAGTTGATCACGTCGCCGACCACGACCACGGCGAAGGTGCGCCGGTGGTCCGCGGCCAGCCGGTTCAGCTCGTCCTGCTCCTCCGGCGACGGCGGCGCGGACACGAAGATGATCTCCGCACCCCACAACGCCGCATCCGGGTAGGCCATCCGGGCCTCGGCCACCGAGCCCACATTGCGCCGCGCACAGGCCTGCACCTGCGCCTCGGTCCGGCGGGTGACCTCGGCGATCGCGTCGTCGAGCCGGACCCAGTAGCTCAGCCGGCTCGGCGACAGCGAGGACAGGTCGTCGCCGAACCCGACCATGCTGACGTGTGCACCCTCCGACCACAGGTTCGTCGCCAACTCGACCGCGAGCGAACCGACCACGTCGCGGGACGGGTTGTTCACGCCGCCGAAGCTGACGATCCCGTTCGCGGTGTCCAGGTCGACGAGCACGGTCGCGCCGTCGGCGTTCCGCCCGATGGTGACCAGCGTCGGGTACGGCGCCGGCGCGGTGACCTCACCGCTCGGCGCATAGGCCCGGCGCAGCGTCCAACGGGTGCCGTCGGCAATGATCTGCCACGGCGCCGGCGGCGGGGTCTGCGCCTCGTACGGGTCGAGCACGAGCGTCAGCGCGCGGTCGGTCACCAGCGCGGCGACGACCTTCGGCATCGGCCGGCTCGCCTTGGTCATCTCGGCACCGAGCTGCCGCAGCGCGTTGTCGACGAACTGAGCGGTCGGGATGTCCGACGCGAGCCGCAGGCCGATCTCGGTCTGCCGGTGCCCGGCCGCCTTCGGACCGGGGCCCAGTGCCCAGCCGCGGCGCCGCTTCAGTGCCAGCGCGAGACCGGCCGCCAGCAGGGTCGCGCCGAAGCCGTAGATCCCGGCCTGGGTGGCATCGAAGCCGTCGTCGACCGCGACCGGCACCGGCTCGGGCACCTTGGTGCCGCCTGCTGCCGGGTCGCCCGGCTCGGCCTGCGTCGTGCCGGGAACGTGCGGCTCGACCGAGATTCCCGGCTCGCCCGGCTTGACGTTCTTCGCACCCGGGTCCTTCGTCGCGCTGCCGATGCTGATCGACGAACCCGCCTCGGTGCCCTGCTCGGACCAGCGGCTGCCCGGACCCGGCTGGGTCTTGGTGCCGGTCGACGTACCCGTGCTGGTGGTGGTCTTGGTCCCCGTCGAGGTCGTGGTCTTGGTGCCGGTCGACGTCGTGGTCTTGGTGCCCTGGCTGACCTTCGTCCCGATCGTGGTGTGGTCGATCTTCACCCGGACCGTGTGCACCCCGGCGCCCTTGGCGTCGGCGGGCAGGCGGACCTGCCAGCCCGGCAGGATCAGATCCGGGTTGGTCAGCCGGCGGCCGTCGGGCTGCAGCTTGTTCTTGTTGAGCTCGTAGATCTCCTTGTAGCGGCGGCCTTCACCCAGGTACCGCTCGGCGATGTCCCACAGGCAGTCGTAGTTCCGGCCCTGCGGCGGGCGGACCTCGGTGTACTTGATCACCTGGCCCTTGTCGTCGCTGTTGGTCCGTACGCCGGTGTGCGTGGTCTTGGCCTGGTTGCCGCTGAGAACCGTGCTGCGCGCCTCGGTCTGGCGGAAGGAGTCCCGCGAGCCCTTGTCGCCGTCCTGCGTCGCGGTCGCAACCGTCGGAGAGCCGGTGTGGGTGGTGGTGGCCGCGTTCGCGACCGGCAGGCTGACGCCGGCGGCGGCACCGATCAGGACGACGGTGGAGATCAGCCGGCGGGCAAGACCCTGCGAGCCGCCGCCGAGCGGGATGCGTGGCGACAGACCGTGGCCGCGGATCTCGGCCACCGCCTCCGCGATCAGGCAGACGACGAAGTGCAGCCAGGCGATCCAGATGACGGCCGCGATGATGCCGAGGACCGTCTCGATGCTGAGCTCGCTGAACAGGACGTCGCGGCTCGGCATCTGCTCCGGCCACGGCGTACCGAAGAACCGCACCAGTACGTACGGGACACCGCCGACGATCGCCAGGATCGCGAGCAGTGCAACAAAGCCCTTCAGCCGGTCCGCGCCCGGACTCGCCGACCGCCGCTGCGGCAACCGCGCCGCCTGCACCGGCTCATTAGTCTTCACCATCGTGGTCCCTCCATGTCCGACCGCGGACCCCCACCGTCATCCACCGATAGCCTGCGCTTCCTGCACAGGCAACCTCTGTACCGCTGTCACGTCGGCCTCACCGATCGAGTGCCAGCCGCCACGGTCCCTGCCGATCCAGTACGACACGTCCCACGTGATGGTCAGCTTCACCGTGTACATGCCGTCCGGCTGGTTCGCGCTGGACCTCTTGTACGTGTGCTTGCACGTGTTCATCTGGTGGAACGGATCCTGCGTCTCGTCGTACCCGTCCGGGTCGTCAGCCGGAGTCGTCCCCATCTTGCAGGTGAACGGCGCCGTCCCGTCACCAGGATCGACCTTCATCTCGACGACCATGCCGCGCATCGTCAGGTTGTGCGTCGGATCGAAGTATCCGCTCAACTCACCAGTTGTCTTGTACTGCTCCGAGCTCTCCTTCGTCAGCGAGAAGAAGGCAGGTACGTTCACGCGAGGAGTGAAGGTGGGCTTGACCACGAGCGCCGGGGCCGGATAGGTGCTCTTGAAGGTGTACCAGAAGTAGTCCATGTAATCCGGCTGCGGGCACTGCGCTTCCTCGGCCGCGTTCACCGGGACGTAGGCGCGCTCCAGGTGAGCCTTCGGGCCACCGTTGTAGGTGTCGAGCTCGTAGTCGGTGATCGTGATCCGAAGCACCCACTTCTTGCCCTCCGGCGCCTTCGGGAGCCGGATGCCGTCCGGGATGCCGAAGTCACGGCACGGTATGAAGGGCCTGCCGCCCAATCGCTCTCGCCACGTGGGCGGCGGCGTTCCCGTACCCAGGTAGGGCTGCCCGGAGCTGCAGTACGCGCCGAAGCCGACCGAGTTGACGTACATGCTGCAGACCGTGTTGCCAGTGTGAATGGTGTCGGCGGTGGCGGTGGTGGCCGGAGCGACCATGACCAGTGCGAGTACGGCGCTCAGGACGAGCAGTCCGCGGCCCACTCGGTTGTGCATCCTCACTCCCCAGACTCGGCTACCCGCAGATTATCTTCGACCAGGTGCATCATGCCCGTTGCTCAATGCCCCGTCACCTATTCGGAATGTGAATTCAGGTGTTCTGATCTAGGCCGGATAGTTGACGCCCGCGCAGCTCACGCCTTTCGACGGGGCCAGGCGGTAAGGCAGCCAGCCGATGCCGGTTTTGATCATCTCGATGACTTCCGGCGAGCCCTTCGGGGTGACCACGGTCCAGGCACGCCCTTTCGGATCCCAGTACTGCGTCGTCTGCGAGCGGCAGGTCTGCACCCGGACGGTGCCGTCCGGCTGGCTGCGCGCTCCCACGACGACCACGCTCCCCGGCGGGCGCATGATCCAGCCGTTGCGCTGGGCATCGAGGATCCCAGGCGACACGTCCGCGTAGAAGAACGACGGGAACCGCTTCTTCAGGATCGTGTCGTCCTTGCTGACGAGCGCCCGGAAGTAGAGCGGATAGCTGTTCACGAGGCCTTGGACGGCGGGATTGGACGCGAAGTTCCCAGCCTTGATGATGACCTGCGACTTCGGCTTTGCGGTGGGCTCGGCCGTGGTGGCAGGCTGCGACGGCTCGGTGCTGGGCTCGCTCGCGGAGGTGGACGGCGTGCCGGACGTCGCCGTACCCGAGTCGCCGCCGACCGGGATCGGGCGGCCGCCGTCGCCGGAGTCCTTCTGGCAGGCGGTCAGCAGCAGCGCGGCCGCCAGGACCACGCCGGGGATAGCAAACCTATGCACGAAGACAATCCTCCGGTCTCTAACGCCCGCTCGTCGGCGGCGTGCTCGACGGGCTCTCGCTCGGGGGCGGTGTGCCGGACGGGTCCGGCGTCGGCGTGACGTTCGGCGAGCAGGACGCCGGGAACGGGAACGGCGTCAGGGTCCAGATCGGCGTCGGCGAGCCCACGGTCCAGGTCGGGCACGGCAGGTCGATCGTCGGCGGCCGCGCGGTGGTGATCGGCGCGCCGGGGCCGTCGGTGGTCGGGTTGACGACGATCGGCGGGATGGTCGGACTGTCGTCGGCTTTCTTAACGCCCTGTTCGGGGTGGGCGGTGCCGATGCCGGAGGCTTTGAGGTTGGTTTTGCCGATCAGGCCGAGGAACGTCGTCTTGTTGTCGATGGCGACCCTGATGTCGACCTGTTCCTCGGTGAGTTTGGTGGGCGCACAGGAGGTGACGGCCGGGTCGTTGGAGGAGACCTGGGCGCAGAAGGCGCTGATCGCGGTGGCCGCCTTGGCGGTGTCGATCTTGGCCTCGGCGTTGTTCAGCTGGATCGTGGCCGCACCCACCCGGGCCGCCTCCTGCGCGTAGCCGACCGCACGGGACCGGGCCCCGAGCTGCCGTCCGCCGTCGATCACCAGGCCGGCCAGGGTGAAGATCATCACCGCCAGGATCGCCACCGCGGGGCTGAGCGCACCGCGGCCGATCAGCCGATGGTTGCTGGGAGCATCGATCCGGAAGAACTCGACGACCCGGGAGCGGCGGTCAGGAGCCATCGCGAACACCCCGGTACGGGTCGACCGACGAGCTGAACCGCTTGGTGATCTTGGTGTCGCCGCCGATCCCGAGCAGGCCGAGATCGCGGTAGTCGATCGTGCAGGTGACCTCGACCGACAGCGGCGTACCGGCGGCGAAGTCGGTGGTGATGGTGCCGCTGGCGGTTTCCTTGCAGGACTTGAAGGCCTGGCTCATCGTCCGGTTCACCGCGTCGTCGACGCGGCCCTGGGCCTCGCCGAGCGAGCGCGCCTGGCTGGCCGAACGCGCGCCGTCGCGGGCCGCGCTCTCCAGCAGCGACGAGGTCTGGAAGTACCGCCCACAGGCCAGCAGGAACATGAACAGGATCAGCAGGATCGGCGCCAGCACGGCCAGCTCCAGGGCCATCGTGCCCTGCTCGGTCGGCTTCCGGTGCCGGCCCGCGGAGCGGACGTACCGCACCACCGGCCGGGCATGCCGGGGTGTCCGACGGATCCCCAGCGTCCGCACCATGTCCTCGCTCACTTGTCGTCGGCCTCGAACTGCTCGATCGGCCCGGTCGCGGTGCGCTCCACGTGCAGCGTGAGGCCGGGAACGAGCGAGACGGTGTCACCGGTCACGGTGAACGAGACCATGCCTTCGGGGTTGTTGTACGACGGCGTCTTCACGTCGGCGTTCTGCAGCGTCGTCCCGCCGAGCTGCTGCGCGTACGCCTGGATGTCGGCCCGGATCTGCTCGCTCACCCCGGTCGTGTACACCGGCGGCTGGACCAGGCGAAGCCGCGAAACACCTTCCTGGGCCGCGTTCAGCGCGACCGACCGCCCGTACAGCCACAGCGCGGTCTGGATCGACATGAAGATCAGCGCCAGGATCAGCGGTGCCAGGATCGCCAGCTCGAGTGAGGTCGCACCCCGCTCGGAATTCCGCCGGCGCTTCCCGCGCGGGGACGGACGGAGTACGCCGTACCGGCGCGAAGGTGAACGCGACGGTACGGCGCGAGCGTGGCGGGGCGGCACCAGGGATCAGCCGTTCTCGATCTCGCCGGTGCGCTTGTCGATGACGCGGCGGACGACCAGGCCGATCGCCAGTGCGGCGGCGACCAGGATGGCCGAGATGATGGCCCATTCCAGCGCGGAGGCGCCGGCCTGGGTCCGTCCCTGCCGAGCCCGGGCCCGCTGGGTGTGGGCCCGCGCCACCGCGTAGCCGGCCATCGCCCGCCAGAACTGCAGTTCCGATGTCATCCGAATGCCTTCCCAGTCATGAGGCCCAGTGCGGGCCTCAGTATGCCCTGTACGACGGACAAACTCGTCCGCCGGATCCAAGAGGGTGTCTGAAAACTCTGCGCCTGCTGTGCGGCACTCGGCGGGCACACCGCGGCGTTGGAGGACGAGGCACGGAGAACCCCACTCCGAGCCTCGTCCTCCGCCTTGCGCTGCACTCCGCCGAGCACCTGCTCGCGACGGCGCAGAGTTTCCAGACACCCTCTTACCCACTTCAGTTCCCCAGGATCGCGATTCCGGCGGGGAAGCCGAGGAACAACATGAACGCGGCACACATGACGAGCTGCGCGACCAGCATCGACTGGGACCGCTCACCCGCCTTGCCCTCGACGTCCGCGAGTTCCTTGCGCCGCAGCGACGCTGCCCGGGCCAGCAGCGAGGCCCGGATCTTCGCGCCCTCGTCACCGGCCAGCGCCAGCGCCGAGGCCAGGTCGCGCAGTTCCTCGACGCCGAGGTCCTCGCCCAGCCGGGCCATCGCGTCCCACGGCGTGATGCCGATCAGCCGGGCGTTCGCGAGCGCCTGCCGGATCCTGGCCATCGCCCAGTGGTCGCCGATGGTGGACGCCGTCATCAGTGCCTCCGGCAGACCGCGGCCGCCGGCCAGGTTCATCGCGACCAGGTCGAGGAAGCTGCCGACCACGTGCCGGAAGTCGCGCCGCCGCGCCTCCGCCTCCTGCCGCAACGCCAGGTCGGGCAGGAAGAACGCGAACGCCATCGCGGCCAGCGTCACGATCGCCGGGGTCGCGCCGGGTGCGCCGAGACCGAGCATCCCGAACAGGAACAGCACGATCGGGATGAAGATCATCGCGCCGAGCGCGAAGAACACCTTGGTCGCGAGCATCGCGGCGAACGGCTGGTTCATCACCGCGAGATCGCGGCGCAGCTTGCCGAACGCCCAGCCGCGCGCGGTCGCCTCGAACTCGAGCCGCCGGCCGAGCGAGGCCTTCGCCTTGTCGAGACCGCCGAGCACCCGCTCGCCGGCCGCACTCGCGGTCGCGGCGTTCGTGTACCCGGTCCGCCCGGCGTCGATCCGGGCGATGGTGGACAGCACGTTCGCCGACGGCTTGATGAACATCCGCACCAGCAGGTACACGCCGAGTCCGACCAGAGCACCGGTGATGAAAGCCCACGTCATCCGCCCACCACCTCCATCCGGTCGTCGCCGGCCCGCTTGGCCCGCTTGTCGTTGCTGCCGATCAGGAACCGCTCCGGGACCTCGATCTTGGCCAGCTTGCGCAGCCAGACCAGTCCGAGCGCGTACAGCGCGATCACGATGAACAGCACGAACTGCCCGATGAAACTGGTGTACGGCGCGACGTACGTCGGGTTGAACAGAACCAGCGCCGCCGCCACCAGCAGCGTGATCGCGACGACCACCTGGACCGAGCGCCGGGTCGACCGCCGTTCGGCCGCGACCTTCCGCCGTACGTCGAGTTCCTCGCGGGCCGAGTCGGCCAGCGCGCTGAGCACCTCGCGCAGACCGGGACCGCGGAGCCGGGAGTTCAGCACCAGGGCCGCGACGATCAGGTCGGCGGACGGGTCGTTCAGGTCGTCGGCGAACCGCATCAGTGCCGAGGGCAACGGTTCGCGGATGCGCAGCCGGTCGACCAGCAGGTTCAGGCCGGGCTTGATCGCCGGGGCCGCGTTGATCGCGGTGGCCGGGATCGCCTGCTCCAGCCCGACCGCGCCGGCGATGGTGTCGCGCAGCGCCTCGGTCCAGGTGGCCAGGGCCTCCAGCCGATCGATCGCGCGGCGTTCCTCACCGGTGCCGCCGAAGAACCGGTCGGCCAGCGCGGCCAGCAGACCGAGCGCGGCGGCCAGCACCAGCCAGCGGGTCACCACCAGGACGACGAGACCGACGCCGATGCCGGTGCCGACCCGGATCAGGTTCTTCCGTCCCTCGACGTTGCCCCGCCGGAACAGCGACGGGGATTCCTGCCGGGGCGCGGTGCCGCGGATGGCGACGATCAGCAGCAGCAGCGCGCCGCCGACCACCGCTCCGCAGAGCAGTGCGAGCAGGGTCCGGTCGTTCATCTCGGCCTCACCTCACGCCCACGTTCCGTGCACGAGCGGCTGATACCCGAAGTGCTCGAGCTCGTCCATACAGGCGATCGGCGCGTGCGCGGCCGCGCGGCCGTCCACACCCGGTGCGAACACCTCGCCGGACAGCACCCGGCCGTCCCAGCCGGTCACCTCGCGGATGCTCTCGACGTACCGGTTCAGGCCGCCGCCGTGCTGGTAGTCGTTCTGCTTGCGGACGAACACGACGAAGTCGAGCGCACCGGCGATCAGCATCTGGGTGGCGTCCATCGGCAGCCGCTCCATCGCCTGGATCGCGTAGGTGCTGATCCGGTTGAACACCTCCATCGAGCTGTTCGAGTGGATCGTCGACAGCGAGCCGTCGTTGCCCTGGCTCATCGCGTTCAGCATGGTGACGATCTCGTCGCCGAGCACCTCACCGACGATGACGCGGCTGGGGTTCATCCGCAGCGAGCGGCGGACCAGGTCGGCCATGCTGACCTCGCCGACGCCCTCGGAGTTCGGCAGCCGCTCCTCGAACGCGACCACGTTCGGGTGCAGGTCCTTGAACTCGCCGAGCCCGAGCTCGAGTGAGCGCTCCACCGTGATCAGGCGCTCGTGCCGCGGGATCTCGTTCGCCAGCGCGCGCAGCAGCGTCGTCTTCCCGGAGTTCGTCGCGCCCGCGATCATGATGTTCTTCCGGGCCGCGACCGCCGACCGCAGGAACGAGCCGACGTCGTCGGAGATGGTGCCGTTGGCAACCAGGTCGCGGAGGAAGACCCGGCCGAGGCGGGCCCGCCGGATCGACACCGCCGGGCGCGCGGTGACACCCATGACGGCGGACAGCCGGGACCCGTCCGGCAGCCGCAGGTCGAGCTGCGGGTTCGCCGAGTCGAAGGGGCGGCTGGTCAGGCCCGCGTGAGCGGCCAGCACCTGGATCAGCTCGACCAGTTCGTCGTCGCTCTCGGCGACCGGACCCGGGTTCTCCTCGCGGCCGTCGCCGTACTGGACGAAGACCTGGTCGTAGCCGTTGATGTCGATGTTCTCGACGTCGGGGTCGTCGATCAGCGGCTGCAGCCGGCCGACCCCGAACAGCGCCGAGTGGATCGCGCCGGCGATCTGCGCGTCGTCGTCCGGCGTGGGCGGCGTCCGGCCCTCGGCCAACTCGTAGCGGGCGTGGTCCTCGAGCACCTGCACGATCAGCGAGCGGGCGTACTCGCGCTCGTCCTCCGCGCTCATCGGAGGTACGCCGTTCACCTGGTCCCGGCGACGCTGTTCGTTCAGTCGCTCGGCGACCTGCACGCGCAGCTTGCGGACCAGCTCCTGGTCGGCACTCATCGACGTCCTCGCTTCGCTCCGGGCGCCGATGAGACACGAAGCGGGCTGTGCTTGATGGTGACCTCGCTCCGCTCGCTCACGTATCCCACTCCCCCGGTGGGAACGCCGCCTGTGCCATGTCGAACTCGTGCGGCGGCGGTGCCGCCACGAGCGCGGCCATCTCCGCGGTGATGTCGGTGGCGGACCGGATCAGCTGCGTCTTGTCCAGCCGCCCGTGACCGCGCCCGTCGAAGAACGCCGCACCGACCGGGTCGTAGGCCAGGTGCCACCGGTGCCGCACCGGCACGGACATCGCGTCCAGCACGGACCACACCTGCTTGACGCCGTCACGCCGCTTCGGGTCCGCCACCACGACCACACCGAGCTGTGCGTCGACATGGTGCACCAGTGACGACAGCCGCTCGCGCAGGTGCGCTACCGACGAGCCGGTCGCCGTACAGACGAGGACGACGAGGCGGGCGGACTGGATGACGGGAAGTTGCGGCGACGAGGCACCGATGCGGCCGCAGTCGGCCAGTACGTCGCCGTGCTGCATCTGGTTGAACGAGATGCCGAGCGGATGCCACAGACCGCCCATGCCCCCGACCTGCTCGGGTGAGCGGACCCCCAGCATGACGTCGAGTCCCCCGTCGAGCTGCTGGCTGTGCGCGAGGATCACCTCGTCACTGAGGCCCTTACGGCTGGCGGCGGCCAGGCTGACCAGACCGCGGTCCGAGTTCAGCGGTGCGCCGCCCGGTGCGGTCATCCGGATCGCTACGTCGCTTCCGGCCGGGTCGCACTCGGCCAGCATGACCTGCCGCGGCCAGAGCGCGCCGAAGACGAGGCTGGCAGTCGTCACCCCGGGCGAGCCTTTCGCGCTCGCCAGTGCAACCAGTGCCATCAACCGTCTCCGTCGGTGCGGGAGACCTCGGGCGGGGTGGCCGGGTTCAGCTTCGTCAGCACCAGGGTCTTCCCCGCCGCGGCCGCCGCGACAGCGGTCGCCTTGTCGGTCGGGACCAGGACGGTCACGTTGAGGGTGGTGTTCGCATTGGTCTTCGCGTCCGCGATCGCCCCCGAGCTGGCGGTGACCTCGGCGGCCGTGACCAGCGGCGTGGCCGGCGTTTCGTCCTGGTTGGCGGTGGGGACGCGGATCACCGCGACGATGTCGCCGACACCGATCCCGTCCGACGGCGCCCGGCCGCCTTCCAGGCTCACACCGACCAGCGCACCGCCGGCCGGAATGGGCTTCTCCGCGGTGAAGTTGTCCGGCGTGACGAACTGATCCTTGTAGAGCTTGGTCGTCGTGTACTGGCCGAGGTACTTCTCGGCCTCCGACCACGGGATCAGGCTGCCGGTCGCGCCGGCGAGGTCACCGCGGGACAGATCCTTGCGGTCCAGCTTGTGGCCGGGTCCGACGTCGGCGGCGATCGCGACATAGTCCGACCGGTTGCCGCTGTTCACCGCGATCAGCGCGGAACCGGCCGCGCCGAGCAGAATCAGGATCACAGCGAGGGCGGCCAAGGCGGGGCGGCGTTCCCGGCCACTCGGCAGGCGGTTTGTACCACTGCCGGCCGATCTGCCCGCTCCGCGGGTGCCTTGGGAGGAAGTACGCGTGGAGGACGAGAGACTCACGGGCCCTACCGTAATGGCAGGTAGGTGCCATCTGGCACACAAGGCCGCCCCGTTATCGGCTCGCGACCCGCTCCCGCTCCTCCGAGGTCAGCAACTCGGTGAAAGTCCCGGGACCGCCATGCAACTGGTCTAGATAGCTAAACAGTCCCTGCAGGGCCAGACCGAGCTCGCGCTGGACCCCGTCGGCACCCGCCAACTGTGCTGCGAGCTCCCGTCCCTCGGCGAGGGTGACGGCCGCGTTGACCGGCTGCACGAGCCGCTCACCGTCCTCATCCGGTACGGCGGACCTGCCGCGAACCCGCCGTACGACCTGAGCCAGTGCGGACCGCTCCGCCTCGGGCAGGATCCGGTCGAATCCGAGGGAACCGTGGAGCTGGTCGAGGTAGTCACACAGAGCGAGAAACAACTCGACAGCGTCGTACTCCGGGCCGGTCGTGACCACGTGGCGCAGCTGGGCCACCACGCTCCGCGCCTCGGGGACACTCCACTCGGACGCTCCCAGCCGGTCGGTCATGTGACGATCGTAGGGACGTGGCAGGCGTAAATCGTTAACTGTTCGGGTGATTTGAGTGGCTGGCCAGTGACCGAAAGTTTGCTAACGTCCGGGACCAGAGGCTCGGTGACAACTGGTGGTCACCGAGTCGCGATCGGGAGGGGTGGGTCGTCTTGACGACGCCTGGTGTCACCGCCCCGGATCCAGTGGCCCGCGCTCGCGCGACACTCGGAACCGCGTTGGGCATTGTCGTGCCGTCAGCTGTGCCGCTGCGTGACGGCCGGATCTGGCTGACGAGTCGACGCGACGTCCTGCCCGCGGACGTGGTCCAGGCACTGGAGAGTCGGCTCGGCCAGCGCGCCGCGGACCGGGCCGGCGACGACCGGCTGCTTGCCGAGGCTGTCGCCGTACTCGGCGCGGAGATCGCGCGGGTCCGCGGCCAGTCGACCGAGGCCGGTGCCATCGACGCCCTCGACCGGTTGCTCAACACACCCGGCCTGGACCAATTGCGCGGCGCCGAGGCGACGCAGATGCTCCGCCTGACCCTGCGCCTCGCGGCCCAGGAGTCGAGTGAAGCGGCCGAACGGCTCGCTGCCATGCCTGGCGAGGCCCGGGTCCCGGTCGCCACCGCGATCGTCTCGGCGGCACAGCAGATCAACCGCAACGCCACCGAGCTCGGTACGCCGACCCCGGTGCAGCCGCGCTCCGGCCGGCACCGGAATCCGGTCGGCGTCAGCCACCGGCGCCTCGACACTCGGGTGGTTCGGGGGACCGCTCTGGACCCGAGGGGCCAAACGGCCACCGCAGACGCCCACCAGGCTGAGCTGGCCGCACTGGCCGCGTTGACACAGCTCGGTGAGGTCGACCTGGGTTCGTCCGTCACGAGTCGACCGGCCGTCAACCGGCAGTCCCGGTTGGCGACGATGACGCTCACCGCCCGAGACGAACCGCAGCATTTCCGCGTCGAGATCCTGCCGACGGACCGCGGCCTGGCCGCCCATGGCACGCTCCGGTCCGGTACGTCGAGGGACCCGCACATCCTGCGGATCGCGCCGTGGGTGTCAGAGCACCAGTACCGCCAGATCTGGGTCCGCCAGCTCAGCCGGATGACGCAGCAACTGCAGGCGGAACAGGCCGAGCAGCCGCGCGGGATCCTCAGGCGGATGCGCCCGATGCTCGGCTCGGAGCGGCGCGAGCAGCGACTCAACGAGGACTACGCCGCTTACCAGCAGCTGTCCCGGGACTGGGCGCAGGCACAGGCCGAAATCCGCGCGAACGGTCAGCCGAGCGGGCCGCGCAGTGTCGCGGACCTCGAACGCGACATCCGCCTCCAGGCCGGTGCGATTTGGTGGCGGAGCGGCACCATGCCGACGCTGCCCTGGGCGCAGGACTCGATCTACTCCCCCGATGCGGTCGTCGAGGGCATCGCCGCCGAACGAGCTGTCGCGGCTGCCCACCCCGATCCGAACACCCCCGAGCACCTGCGTGAACAGGTCGTCGACCAGATCGCCGCTCTGGAGGCCGCGGCTGCGGACCTGCAGAACCAAGTGGATATCAAGCGCGACAGTGCAGCAGCGACTGCCGATCACGCAACCGGCAAAGTCGACCTCGCGGCGGCCGAGGATCTGCTTAAGGACCATGGTGCGCCGGAGCGGGCCCGGAAGCTGCGGGTAGAGGCGACCGCCGCCTTCGAGAAGGCGCGCCGCCACACCGAGATGGCGTCCGCCTATCAGCAGGCTGCGGACGATGCCGGCAGCGCCTTGGCCGACTACCAGGCCCTGCTCGCCCGGCTCGACAACCCCGACCACGAGCCGGAGCAGATCGCCGAGCTGGCACGCGAGGCCGCCGCCAGGACGGAGGGCTACCAGGCGAGCCTGCGCGCAGCGCTGCCGGTCGACAATCTCGAGGCCGGCGTGCCGACCGACCGGCACCTGAACCTGCCCGTCGACGCGATCAACGCGGCGCTGCGGACGAGCCGCAGCGGCGTGCAACTCCCCGGCAGCGGCCCGGTCCCGGTCCCGGGCGGCCAGTACCGCAAGCTCTTCTCGGACGGTCTGGTCATCGACGTCCCTGGCGATCCCGACGATGACGTCAGCAGGGTCAGGCAGGTCCGGGTCCGGATCAAGGCCGAGAACCTGCGCGAGCTGACCGGCCTCGACTACGGTATCGCGGAGCAGATGCTGGCCACCCTCGGCGAGGGCGGCCCCGGGAACTCCATCACCAACACCCACGTCCGGAACGTCTCCGTCGGCGTCAACCTGCAGCCTTTGATGGCCGCCGCACCGCCGGGATCCGCCGTCCAGGCGGCCTCGCAGGTGTTCGCGCCGCGCGTCGACGCCGGCACCGGCCGGACGCTCGCCGTGACCGCCGGGGTGAGCGCCCACGGTCAGCTCGGCTGGGTCGACGTACACAAGGGTGAGTCGATCCCCTACAGCTGGAACGGCACCTACGAGATCCAGGTCCGGAACTCGCCGACCGAGCCGTGGTCGGAGGTCACGCCGGTCAGCGCCGGCGAGCAGCTGACCTGGGTCCCGAGCCCTTACACGATCAAGGCGCCGACCGACACCGTGACGCTGGAGCAACTCGGCCACGCCGCCGACCTCGAAGCCGGATTCCCGCGGCACACGGTCACCCAGATCACCGGTCTGCAGAGCGTCAACGACCGGTTGGTCGCCCAGGCCAGGCAAAAGCTGGGCAAGATCGACCGGATGGGGTACGAGCAGATCCTCGCGCGGGTCACCGAGGCCCCGCACCGGTTGCTGGGCGAGTTCGCCAAGCCCGGCGGGCTGAGCCGGACGATCCAGGTTGACGGCAAGGCGGCGTACCGGCTCACGCTCGAGGTCAAGCCGGTCTGGGCCACCGCCGAGCTGATCGGCGGCTGCACCGCAGAGCTGGGCCAGGAGAAGGTCGAGGTCGACATCGCCGGCGTCAGCGCCAGCCGGACGTCGGGGACCTCGCTGACCGGCTCGGCGGGGGTCGCTTTCCCCGGCCAACCGCTCGATCCCGCCCAGCCCGTTCCGGCCTACCTGCCCAGCCCGACCGCGCTGACCGACGTAGGTCCGACCACCGCGGATGCGTCGGCGAACGTCTCGGTGGGCCGCAACGTGTCCCGCCAGGGCGGGCTGAACGTCAATACGACGGCGATCACGCCGGTGGTCGATCGCGACATGTCCCCGACCCAAGGGGTCCTGGTCGACCTCCAGGTCACCGCTACGCTGCGCAAGATCGGCGATCCGGAAGCCGCGCCGGTGGTCATCTCCGACACCTGCAAGGCGAAGCTGCGGCTGACGGCGAACCGGCTGCTGCGGGCCGGCGCTCCGGTCGGCAGGGACGCCGTACTGCGTGACGACGACGGCGAGATCCGGCTCGACCAGCACGGCCGCGCGCTCCTGGTCGGCGACCCTGAACCGCCCACCGGTCCGCAGACCCTGCCGCCGTGGCACGGGACCGGCGAGAACCAGCTGCGCGGCACCGGCAAGGCATTGCCCGACGGGCTCACCGGCGTCGACGAGGCCCGGCAGCAGGCGTTGACCGGACTGCGCAAGCTGGGCCTGGTGCCCCCGCTCGACCGCAACTTCCAGCCCCGCGAGGACGAGCGATTGTCCGAGCGGGAGCGGGCCGCTCAGCAGCGGAACTACGACCGCGTGATGGAGACTTTCACCGACTACCGCATCGTGAGCGCGATGAACACGGCCTGCCAGTCCGGCCTGCTGATTCACCTCGTCGACCATTCCGGCCGCACGCCGCGGGACCGCTTGTTCCGGCTGAAGCTCACGCAGGACTTCGACGACGTCAAGGCCGCGGGCAGCAACCCGTCCCGGACCATCACCCGGCTCGGCATCAGCTCCCGGGCGATCCAGGCGGTCCTCGGCCGTTCCAGATCCGTTCCGGTGTCCGGCGGTGCCGGGATCGGCGACGGGCCGGCGAAGGGACAGCCGGGCCTGATCGGCCGGCTGGGCCTGAAGCTGAGCCGCAACGCCCTGGCGCGCTCCTTCAGCCAGGCGGTAGGGAGCCGCATCAATCGGGTCACGCTGCACGAGAGCAGCGCCCCGGTCGACAACCTCGATCAAAATGTCCAGATCACCTTCACCGAGATCACCCCGGACGGCGACTCCGAGCCCTTGGCCGACGTGATCGGCACGGTGTCGGTGGCGTACGACAGCACGCTGGCCCAGGCCGAGCAGCCCGTGGTCGAGGCCGACCCGGACCCGCCGCACCCCGAGGCCGTCAGCCGATCGATCCCGGTCGCGATGGACGCCGGCAACCCGGGCGACCGGCTGTACTCGGCGGTGGAGGCGATCCGCGCTGACACCGTCGGCTTCGCCGAGCTGTACACGGCGCTGACCCCGGATGCCATGCTCTCCAACACGGAGTGGATCACCTCCGGCCGGTACGAGCTGCCCATGGTGATCACGCCGGCGCCGGCGAACCCGGCGCAGGCGCTGGAAGACCGGACGCTGCTGCCGCAGAGCTACAAGGTCGTGATTCGCAGCGAACCGGTCAGCCAGACGTTCGCGGCGATCAACACGCAGGTCACCGGTGACATCAACTTCACCATGGTCGACACCGGCTTCACCTCCGGGAGCTCGACCTCGGGCGGGGTGTCGGGTGAGGTCGGCGGCGGGCCGGCCGCCGCAGCGGACGGCGCGTCCACGGTGAGCGGCAAGATGGGCGGTGGCAGGATTGCCGGCCGATCGCAGTCCACCGGCACAAGTCAGACGTCGGGCGACGAGCGGTTGCTGGTCAACGTCGGCGTGCACTACGAGCTCCTCGAGCGGCACCGGATGGTGGCCGACGTGATGCGGGACGGCAAGGTCGTGCAGACAGTGCCGCTGCAGGACGCGCTGATCCAGAAGTCGATCCCGGAGTACACCGCCCTGGAGCTGTACGGGCGCGAGGAGTTCGACCTCCCGCTGCCGGTCGCCGCCGATGTGGCCGAGCGATACCTGACCGGCAAGGTCGAGATGAGTCCGCGGACCGCGGCCGCCTTCGTCCGCCGCTACAAACGGGCGAAGGCCGGTGTGACGACGGGCCTGGCCGCGGAGCACGACGACGAGCGGCTGAGCCGGAAGGTGCTCGCGCACGCCCAGCTCCCGGAATCGACCGCACCGACACCTGCGGAGCGCCTGGCGGACGATCTGGCCCGGACCGAGCAGATGGCCGGCGAGCAGCGGGCTGTCGGCCTGCCCAGCTCCTACCGGGCCACGCTCGGCTCGAGCCAGCCCTACGAGCTCAAGGAAGAGGGACCCGCGCGGCGGGACGTCGATCTGCTCCCGCAGATCCGCGAGCAGGTCGAGGAGGTGGCGCCCGGACGGCTGGCCACCGACCAACTGCTCGCACCGGCGCTCGAGGCAACCATGGCCAAGGACGCTTTCAAGGGTCACCTGGTGAACATGCTCGGCCCGCGCGGCTACACCGCTCCCCCGATCGAGATCCCGGTCGAAGGGCAGGAAAACCCCGACCTGCTCCTCGTCACCGTCAAGGCTCATTTCGAGGGCGACGTTCTGGTCGACGGCACTCCCGGCCTGCCGAAGGTCGAAGCGGTCGACTTCGACCAGAAGTACGACTATGCGAGCCGGGACCAGTCGATCGGGCGCAACATCACCTACCCCGGCAGCATCGAGGTGAAGGGCGAGGGCGGCGACGGAACGTCGATGTCGGGCGGACTCAGCTCCGAGCGTCTCCGGCAGGTCGCGGCCGGCAGCGGCGAGCAGAACACCACCCTGCACCGCACCGGCGACCTCGACCTGACGCCGGTGGACAGGGAAATCGTCTTCACCACCGAGGTCGCACGCGTGCATCGCGCCGGCGCGGCGGCGATGTCGAGCACCCGGTGGCGGCTCACCCGGACCACTCCGGCCGAGCTGACCACGACCGCGCAGCAGCGCGAGCTGCGCGCCGTGCTGAGGTCATTCGTCCCGCGCGGCGTGGTCGGCGAAGCCCCGGCCCCCGGCGCCGAGCAGGCCACCGGGGAGTTCAGCCCCGAGCACCGCTCGTTCGAGATGCCCGAGGGCACACAGGTCACTTCCATGCTGCCGTACCGCGAGGGCGCGGCCGTCACCGACGAGCTGTACAACCGGCTGACCGAGCAGCTGGCCCGGCCCGACGTGCTCGGAGTCGCCGGCCTGGCCGAGCACGAGGTGGCGATCGGGACCCAGTTGCTGCCGATGGCGCTGGAAGCCAAGTTCGAGAAGCTGACCAGCCCCGGCGGTCTCAAGCTGGAGCCGCTGACGGGGCGCGGCAACGGCCGCAACACCATCGCCGTCCAGATCAACGCCCGGCCGGTCGGCATCGAGCTGCTGACCGACGGCGTACCGGGCCAGTCGGGCATCGTCCGGCGATACCAGCACAAGGTGCAGACCTCTACCACCGGCAACCAGCTCACGCCGCTGACGGTGACCGGAGGCTTCGACAACGGCGTCGTGTCGATGGCCACGTCGGTCGGCGAGCAGGTCAAGATGCAGGCCTCCGACGCAATGGGCACCCGGTACGAGACGATCGCGACCCGCAACGGTGACCTCGTCGACGTCCGGTTCCCGGTCAGCTACGACCTGACGATCAACCAGCAGACCGATACCGGCCGCGGCACCCCGTCGATCAGGAACACCACGCACCTGCCGGACGCCGCACGCGGCGAGTTCTACGTGCGCATGCTCCGCCACGAGTACCTCGGCATCCTTCAGCAGATGGAGTCCGGCGGCCCCATCTCGCTGGACGGCATGCACCTGCAGGCGATGCCGGAGAAACTCGGCAAGCCGGATCTGCGGGCAACGGAGTACGGCGAAGATGCGTCCGGGCAGCGGACGTACCAGCCGTACCAGCCGTTGCTGGCCGCGATCGACAAGGCCATGGCCGAGCGGAAGACCGTGGTGCTGGCCGTGCAGGAGGCCGACGGCCAGGAGCGGCTCTACCAGGCCGTCCCGGTCCAGGACGAGGACGGTGTCCGCGTCGTACTCTCCGGTGTCGACGACGGCGGGTTCGCGGCGGCCTTCGCGAGCCTGGACCGGCGACTGGTGCAGATGGCCCAGAGCCCGCACCCGTCCGGTGACGGGCGCATCCGGGTCGACCTGCGGGAGCTGTTCAACACCTCCGAGCGCGGTGGCAACTTCAGTACGAAGGTCGCGGCCGCGCTCGAGCAGAACGGGGTGCCGGCGGCGATGCTGAAGGGGCTCGACTACAGCCGGACTGCACGCCAGATGACCCCGGCGGCCAGTCAGGGGCAGAAGCCGACCGTCGGAGGCGCGGCCGCCAGCCGGGCCGTCGCACCGACGGTGAGCGGGAGCTCCCTGGGGGGTCAGTGACGGCGCAACACGATGAGGGAGGCGGGATGGCGTTCGCAGTGGCGCGGACCAGGGACGAGGCGCACCTCTACCTGGAGCTGCATCCCTGTCCCAACTGCGGATCGATCGACACGCCGTGGGAGGACGGGCTGGCCGACGTGGAAGGTGAGCTGGCGATCAGCTACGCCGGCATCTGTCCCGGCTGCGGCGTCGAGCGGCAGTACCTGTTCGGTCTGCCTGCACGCGAGACCAGAGTGGCCGGCTGGCCGACGTTCGGTGGTCCGGAGCCGTCCGAGCTGCTGGATCCGGGTCAGTGGATGGACGTGGCCGACCGGGCCACCGCCGACGTCCCCACCGATCCGCGCGCGGCCGGTAAGGTGCTGGCCGTCGCCGCGACCGCGGTCGACGAGGTGATCAAGTTCGTGCCGACCGGGCAGGACGCCGTACCGGAGGACGAGTTCTGGACGCCGCAAGGCCGGGCGCTCTGGGAGGCCGAGCCGGACCGGTTCCGGCTGGAGCGGCTGCTGGCAGCCCGCGACACCTACCGCGAGCGGGGCCGAGAGACAGGAGCGAGATAACCGATGCTGACCGCAAGGACGCTGGCCGAGGCACAGGTCTACGTGAGCCTGACGACCGCCGCCGACCAGTCCGCTCCGGCCGCCGAGCCCGCGCCGATCGTCCCGGGCGAGAACCTCGCCGAACGCGAGGAGGCCTGGACGCTCGCGTCCGCGGCCGGTGACATCGCGATCCCCTACGCATCGGAGGACGCGGCCCGCATCGTCGGCGCGCGGTTCGGGCTCGGCGTGTCCCAACTCGTCGACGCCGCCCAGTGGGCCGTGGTCGCGGCGACGTACGCACGCCGCGCGCTCGAGGCCGACATGGCCTACACCGGCGGGCCCGACCAGGACCGGGATACTGTCGAGCTGAACTGGGAGTTCGCCGCCGAAGCCGTCGGCGAGGCGCTGAAGTTCCTACCGGAGGGCGCCGACGTGGCGCCGCCCGAGGCGGTCTGGTCGGAGTTCGGCCGGCAGGCGGTGGCACAGGATCCCCAGCTGGTCACCCGCGCGAAGCTCACTGACGACCTGGAGTATTACCGGGGCACGCTGGCCGACTTCCGCACGCTCTACGGCTCCTGAGGATCAGTCAGCTCGATCCGGATCGCCCGGGCGTCCACACCGGCCTGCTCGAGCACCTTCTGCTTGGGATCCGGTACGCCGAGGAACGGCGGCCGGACGAGTCCCACCAGGTCCCGCAGCCGCGGGTCCTCGAGCACGGTGTCGACGGCCCGGCGGTCTCCCCCGCACACGAGCGCGTCCAGCCGCGCCGGAGCCAGGATCCGGACGGCGACCTCGGTGGCCGCGGCGAAGGCCTCGCGGGCCTGGTTGTCGCGCCGCCGCGCATAGCGCTGCTGCGACCAACCACCGGCCTTCGTCGTCCCCTGCACATGGCGTGAGCCGACCTTCGAGTCGATGAGCTTGCCCCCGGCAAACACGCCGGCGCCGTAGCCACCACGCCGTACCAGCAGGACTCCGAGCCGATGGTCGGCCTGGACATGCGCGACGAGGCCCTCACGAGTGAGGGCCTCGAGTGGCGCGAACGGTATGTCGACGACGGCGATGGATCCGTCCTCAGCGGTGACGGTCGCCGTCGTCGGAGTGACGTCGTACGCCGTCGCGCCGTGCCGGTCACCGAAGCCGGTCAGCCACCTGTCCAACCGCTCCGGTGCGACGGTGACGTTGCGGGACAACGCGTGTCACACGTTGAAACCGAGGGCGCGGAGCTGCTCGCGGCCGTCGTCGGTGATCTTCTCCGGACCCCACGGCGGCATCCAGACCCAGTTGATCCGGAAGTCGTTCACCAGGCCGTCGAGCGCCATCCGGGTCTGGTCCTCGATCACGTCGGTCAGCGGGCAGGCCGCCGACGTCAGCGTCATGTCGATGATCGCGGTGCTGGTGTCGTCCACGGTGATGCCGTAGATCAGGCCCAGGTCGACCACGTTGATACCGAGCTCGGGGTCGACGACATCCTTGAGCGCCTCGTTCACGTCCTCGACCTTGGCCGGCTCCGTGCCGGGCTGAGCCGCCGCCGTCAGGTCGACCTCGGGCAGCTCGATCTTCTCGTCGGTCTGGTCAGCCATTGCTCACTCCTTCTGTGCGGGCCAGTGCCTGCGCGGTCGCGTCCCGCCAGGCCGACCAGCCCAGCAGTGCGCATTTCACCCGGGCCGGGAACTGCGCGACGCCGGCAAACGCGACGCCGTCCTCCAGAACCTCTTCGTCCGGCTCGACATTCCCCCGGCCCTGCATCAACTCGAGGAACTTCTCGTACGTCGCCATCCCCTCGGCCACCGGTTTGCCGAGCACCAGGTCGGTCATCACCGACGTGGCGGCCTGGCTGATCGAGCAACCGACGCTCTCGTGCGTCACGCCGGTCACCGTGTCACCGTCGAGCTCGACCCGGAGCGTGACCTCGTCCCCGCAGGACGGGTTCACGTGGTGCACCTCCACGTCGTACGGCTCCGCCAGACCCGCGTGGTGCGGGCTGCGGTAGTGGTCCAGGATGATCTCCTGGTACAGCGAGTCGAGCTGCATCAAGCCACCTTTACTGCGTCTGATTGTCAAGCAAGCTTGAAGAAGGAACGGACGAAGCCGAGGCCGTCGACCAGCGCCTCGATCTCTTCCGGGGTCGTGTAGAGGTAGAAGGACGCCCGTGTCGAGGACTGTACGCCGAACCGCTCGTGCACCGGCCGCGCACAGTGGTGCCCGGCCCGTACCGCGATTCCGCGCGTGTCCAGCACGGTCGCCACATCGTGCGGGTGGACGCCGTCCAGCTCGAAGCTGATCGCGCCACCGTGATCGGTCGCGTCGGCCGGGCCGAGAACGGTCAGCCCCGGAACGGTCTTCAGCCCCTCGAGCGCGTACTCGACGATCGCGTGCTCGTGGGCGGCGATCTTGTCCATCCCGATCCCGGACAGGTAGTCGACGGCCGCACCGAGACCGACCGCCTGGGCGATCGGCGGCGTACCGGCCTCGAACCGGGCCGGCGGCGCGGCGTACGTCGATCCGGTCATCCGGACGACCTCGATCATCTCGCCGCCGCCGAGGAACGGGGGCAACGAGGCGAGCAGGTCGTAGCGGCCCCAGAGCACACCGATGCCGGTCGGGCCGACCACCTTGTGACCGGTGAAGGCCAGCAGGTCAGCCCCGAGCGTCGACACGTCGACCGGGAACTGCGGCACCGCCTGGGACGCGTCCACGACGACGGTCGCGCCGACCGCGTGCGCCTTGGCGGCGATGTCGGTGATCGGGTTGATCGTGCCGAGCGCGTTCGAGACCCAGGTCAGCGACACGACCTTGGTGTTCTCGGTGATCAGCTCGTCGGCGTTGCTCAGGTCGAGCCGGCCCTCGTCGGTGACGCCGAACCACTTCAGCGTCGCGCCGGTCCGCTCACAGGCGAGCTGCCACGGCACGATGTTGCTGTGGTGCTCCATCTCGGAGATCACCACGACATCGCCCGGCTTCAGCGACGCACCGAGGGTGTGCGCGGCCAGGTTGAGCGCCTCGGAGGCGTTCTTGGTGAACACGATCTCGTCCCGCGACGGGGCGCCGATGAAGGCCGCCACCTTGTCCCGGCCGCCTTCGTACGCCGCGGTCGCCTCGGCACCGAGTTGGTGCATGGCCCGGGCGACGTTGGCGTTGTGGATCAGGTAGTGGTCCTCGAGTGCCTGGACCACCTGGCGCGGCTTCTGCGACGAGTTGGCCGAGTCCAGGTAGACCAGCGGGAACCCGTTGGCGAGCTCGCGGGACAGGATGGGGAAGTCCGCCCGGACCGACTGCAGGTCCAGGGGACTGCTGAACGTCCGGGCGTTGGTCACTTCGCGCCTGCCTTCAGGAACCTCTCGTAGCCGTTGGCCTCGAGCTCTTCGGCCAGCTCCGGGCCGCCCTCCTCGGCGACGCGACCGTCGACGAAGACGTGGACGAAGTCCGGCTTGATGTAGCGCAGGATCCGGGTGTAGTGGGTGATCAGCAGGACACCCTTGTCACCCTGCTCCGCGAACCGGTTGACGCCGGTGGCGACGACCTTCAGCGCGTCGATGTCGAGGCCCGAGTCGGTCTCGTCGAGGATCGCGATCTTCGGGTTCAGCAGCTCCAGCTGGACGATCTCGTGCCGCTTCTTCTCACCACCGGAGAAGCCCTCGTTGACGTTGCGCTGGGCGAAGTCGGCGTCCATCTCCAGGTCGGACAGCGCCTTGTTGACATCCTTCACCCAGGTGCGCAGCTTCGGCGCCTCGCCGTCGATCGCGGTCTTCGCGGTGCGCAGGAAGTTCGCCACCGACACACCGGGCACCTCGACCGGGTACTGCATCGCCAGGAACAGGCCGGCCCGGGCGCGTTCGTCGACCTTCATGTCGAGGACGTCCTCGCCGTCGAGGGTGACGGTGCCGCTGGTGATGTTGTACTTCGGGTGGCCGGCGATCGAGTACGCCAGGGTGGACTTGCCGGAACCGTTCGGGCCCATGATCGCGTGCGTCTGGCCACCGCTGATGGTCAGGTTGACGCCGCGCAGGATCTGCTTCGGGCCGCTCTCGGTGTCGACCGACACATGCAGGTCGCGGATCTCGAGTGTCGCCATGAGGTTTCTTTATCTCCGTCGCTTTACAGGGATGCCTGGTTCAGGGGGTTCTTGACGTCGACCATCAGATCGTCGCCGTCCAGCCGGACCGGGTAGATCGGCACCGGGTCGTACGCGGGCAGGCTGGTCGGCTCGCCGGTGCGCAGGTCGAAGCGGGAGCCGTGCAGCCAGCACTCGATCTGGCACTCGCCGACGTCACCCTCGGACAGCTGGATCTGCGCGTGCGAGCACTCGTCCCGCACCGCGAAGTACTGTCCCTCGCTCTTCACGACCGCGACCTCGACGCCGCCGACCTCCACCGGGACGACTCCTTCGTCCGGTACGTCGGTGACGGCGCAGGCGCGCTCGAAGCTGTCGCTCACTGACCCGCGACCGCCGTGCTCTGCCCGGTCGCGGCAGCGGCCGACGCACTCAGCTCGGCCGTCCGGGCCAGCTTCTCCTCGATCACGTCGTGCAGGTGCTCGGCCACCTCGGCGACGCCGAGCTTGCCGATGATGTCGTTGAAGAAGCCGGACACCACCAGCCGCCGGGCCGCGTCCTCGGGGATGCCGCGGGCCTGCAGGTAGAACAGCTGCTCGTCGTCGAACCGGCCGGTCGCGGACGCGTGCCCCGCGCCCTCGATCTCGCCGGTCTCGATCTCCAGGTTCGGCACCGAGTCGGCGCGGGCGCCGTCGGTGAGCACCAGGTTCCGGTTCAGCTCGAACGTGTCGGTGCCCTCGGCCGCGGCCCGGATCAGGACGTCGCCGATCCAGACCGAGCGGGCGTGGTCGCCGGCCAGCGCGCCCTTGTAGAGCACGTTGCTCTTGCACTGGGGCGCCTCGTGGTCGACGAACAGCCGGTTCTCGTGGTGCTGACCGGTCTCGGCGAAGTACACCCCGACCAGCTCGGCGTCGCCGCCGGGACCGGCGTACCGGACGTTGGTGGAGACGCGGACGACCTTGCCGCCGAGGGTGACCACGACGTGGTGCAGCCGGGCGTCCCGGCCGACCAGCGCGTCGTGCTGGGCCAGGTGGATCGACTCGTGGTCGGCCTGCTGGATCGAGACGACCCGCAGGTCGGCGCCGTCGCCGAGGACGATCTCGACGTTGCTGCTCAGCTCACCGGCGCCGGTGTGATCGATGATCACGATCGCCTTGCTGTGCCGGGCGGCGTCCACGATCAGGTGGGTGAAGCCGCGGGCGCCGAGGCTCGCGACGTTCACGTGCACCGGCTCGGCCAGCTCGGCCTCGACCGGGATCCGCACCGCCAGTGCCTCGGTCGCGTGGGTCCAGGCGACGGCGGCGGCGCGGTCCTGCGGCGTACCGACCTTCAGCGCGTCGGCCGCGACGGTCTCGAAGACGACACCCTCCGGACCGTACGCGTCGATCTTCGGGGTCTCGGTGCCGGCCTCGTCGGCGAACAGAGCCTTGAGTGCCTTGACCGGGGTGAAGCGCCACTCCTCCTCGCGCCCGTGCGGCACCGGGAAGTCGGCCACGTCGTACGACGTCGGCCGCTCGCTCCGGGCCTGGAGCGGGACGGGCGAACCCGGCCCGTGGGAGTGCGCCCTGTTACCGGTGGCAACAAGGGTTTCAGCGGCGGACATCAGCCGACGGCCCCTTCCATCTGCAGCTCGATCAGTCGGTTCAGTTCCAGCGCGTACTCCATCGGGAGCTCGCGGGCGATCGGCTCGATGAAGCCGCGGACGATCATCGCCATCGCCTCGTCCTCGGCCATGCCCCGGCTCATCAGGTAGAAGAGCTGGTCGTCGCTGACCTTGGACACGGTCGCCTCGTGCCCCATCGCCACGTCGTCCTCGCGGACGTCGACGTACGGGTAGGTGTCCGAGCGGCTGATGGTGTCGACCAGCAGCGCGTCACAGCGCACCGTGGACTTGCTGTGGTGCGACCCCGGCGCCACCTCGACCAGACCCCGGTACGACGTCCGGCCGCCACCGCGGGCCACGGACTTCGACACGATCGAGCTGGAGGTGTACGGCGCGTTGTGCACCATCTTCGAGCCGGCGTCCTGGTGCTGGCCCTCGCCGGCGAACGCGACCGACAGGGTCTCGCCCTTGGCGTGCTCGCCCATCAGGTAGACGGCCGGGTACTTCATCGTCACCTTGGAGCCGATGTTGCCGTCGATCCACTCCATCGTCGCGCCCTCTTCGCAGGTGGCGCGCTTGGTGACCAGGTTGTAGACGTTGTTCGACCAGTTCTGGATCGTCGTGTAGCGGCAGCGGGCGCCCTTCTTCACGATGATCTCGACCACCGCGGAGTGCAGCGAGTCCGACTTGTAGATCGGCGCCGTACAGCCCTCGACGTAGTGCACGTAGGCGTCCTCGTCGACGATGATCAGGGTCCGCTCGAACTGGCCCATGTTCTCGGTGTTGATCCGGAAGTAGGCCTGCAGCGGGATGTCCACCTTGACGCCCTTGGGCACGTAGATGAACGAGCCGCCGGACCAGACCGCCGTGTTCAGCGAGGCGAACTTGTTGTCGCCGACCGGGATGACGGAGCCGAAGTACTCCTGGAAGATCTCCGGGTGCTCCTTCAGGCCGGTGTCGGTGTCCAGGAAGATGACGCCCTGGGCCTCCAGGTCCTCACGGATCTGGTGGTAGACGACCTCGGACTCGTACTGCGCGGCGACACCGGCGACCAGGCGCTGCTTCTCCGCCTCCGGGATGCCGAGCTTGTCGTAGGTGTTCTTGATGTCCTCGGGCAGCTCTTCCCAGCTCGACGCCTGCTTCTCGGTCGACCGGACGAAGTACTTGATGTTGTCGAAGTCGATCCCGGACAGGTCGGCGCCCCACGACGGCATCGGCTTGCGGTCGAAGAGCTTCAGGCCCTTCAGTCGCAGGTCCAGCATCCACTCCGGCTCGTTCTTGAGGGTGGAGATGCCCCGCACCACGTCGGCACTCAGGCCGCGCTGCGCGACCGCGCCGGCGGCGTCGGAGTCGGCCCAGCCGTACTGGTAGTTGCCGAGGCCTTCCAGTTCGGGGTGAGCGGTTTGCGTCATCGTGTCCTCGCAGATTCGCCGTCGTGTACAGGGGTAACCGGCTGGGGGCCGGGGATATGTGTGGTGCAGACACCGTCGCCGTGGGCGATGGTGGCCAGTCTCTGGACGTGCTTGCCGAGCAACCGGGCGAACACCTCGGTCTCGGCCTCGCACAGCTGGGGGAACTGCTCGGCCACGTGCGCGACCGGGCAGTGGTGCTGGCAGAGCTGCTCTCCGTGCGCGGCCTTCGCCGTGGAGGCGGCGTAGCCGTCCACGGTGAGGGCCTGGGCGAGCACCTCGGCCTTCTTGTCCTCGGGAGCCGCGTCCACCAGCTCCCGATACCGCTGCTCCACCTCGGAGACCCGGCGCCGGGCGAACTCCGCGACCGCCTCGTCACCGCCGGACTCGGCGATGAACCGCAGTGCGGTGGCCGCCAGGTCGTCGTACGCCTGGTGGAACGCGTGCCGGCCGGTGTCGGTCAGCACGAACACCTTCGCGGGTCGGCCGCGGCCGCGGGGGCCGTAGATCCGCTCCTCGCGGGACTCGACCAGGCCTTCCTCGAGCAGATGGTCGAGATGCCGGCGGACAGCCGCCGGGGTCAGCTCCAGGCGCTCCGCGAGCACCGCGGCGCTGGACGGGCCGTTGGTCAGGATCGAGCGTGCGACCCGGTCCCGGGTGGACTCGTCCCGCATGATTCCAGCAACAGCGGAGGCGCCCGCGGGCACCGGTCCGTTCGTCGCAGGAGTTTTCACAACATCAGTGTCGCGTAATTCACCGGGCCCTTCAAATAAGGGTCCCCTAACCGGTTCGGACGCTCACGCGGGGCGTGAAGACCGGGCGTGAGCGACGTCACGTCGGGCGGTTCTCTATGCTGCCGTTGTGCCAGTTGCGGTGGAGATCGACAACCTCGTCGTGCGGTACGGCGAGAAGGCCGCGGTCGAACGGCCTCAGTCTCACCGTAACCGGCGGGACGGTGACGTCCGTGCTCGGCCCCAACGGGGCAGGCAAGACCACCACCGTGGAGAGCTGTGAGGGCTTCCGTCGTCCGGAATCCGGCCGGGTCCGGGTGCTCGGGCTGGACCCGATCGCCGACCACGACGCACTGATGCCGCGGATCGGCGTGATGCTGCAGGAAGGCGGCGCCTGGTCCGGGGTCCGGGCGATCGAGATGCTCCGCTACGTCGCCACCCTGCACTCCCACCCCTTGGACATTCCGGCCCTGGTCGAGCGCCTCGACCTCGGCACCTGCGGCCGGACGCCGTACCGGCGGCTGTCCGGCGGGCAGAAGCAGCGGCTCTCGTTCGCGCTGGCGATCATCGGCCGGCCGGAGATCGCGTTCCTGGACGAGCCGACGACCGGGCTGGACCCGCACGGCCGGCGGGAGATCTGGCAGCTGATCCGCGATCTGCGCGACGACGGCGTGACCGTGGTCCTGACGACGCACGCGATGGACGAGGCCGAGCAGCTGTCGGACCAGGTCCACGTGGTGTCGGCCGGCAAGGTGATCGCCTCCGGCAGCCCGGACACGTTGACCGAGCACGGCACCAAGTCGCTCGAGGACGTCTACCTGGCCTTGACCGCACCTCCGCGCCGGGAGCACAAGTGAGTACGACGACGTACGCCCCGAAGCCAGGCAGTGCGCCTTGGCCACGCAAGGTGATGGCGCATGCGCGGATGGAGTTCCGGCTGCTGATCCGCAACGGTGAGCAGCTGCTGCTGGCCCTGGTGATCCCACTGGGCCTCCTCCTGCTCCTCGGCGGTACTGGGCTCGGCAACCGGCTGCCCCTGGGCGACGGGGCGGCTATCGACGACGCTGTGCCCCGGGTGCTCGCGCTGGCCGTGCTGTCGTCGTCGTTCACCTCCCTGGCGATCGCGACCGGGTTCGAGCGGCGGTACGGCGTGATCAAGCGGCTGGGCGCCTCTCCCCTGTCTCGCACCGGACTGCTGGCCGGGAAGATCGGGGCCGTGCTGGTGGTGCAGCTGATCCAGCTCGGCGTACTGATCGGGACCGGGTTCGCCCTCGGCTGGAACCCGACCGGCGGGTTCGACGCTGTGTTCGGGGTGATGCTGATGGTGCTGTGCGGCACGGCCGCCTTCGCGTCGCTCGGTCTGCTGATGGCCGGCGTACTGCGGGCAGAGGCGACGCTGGCCGCGGCGAACCTGCTGTATCTGCTGTTGCTGGTCGGTGGTGCGGTGCTCACGCCGGTCGACGAGTACCCCGAGGGCATGCAGGGCGTCATCCGCCTGCTGCCGAGCGCCGCGCTGGCCAACGGCCTGGCGAACTCGACCATCGAAGGTGTCATCCCCTGGGCCGCTGCGCTGTCGCTGGCGTTGTGGGCGGGGGTCCTCGGATACCTGGTCTCCCGGACCTTCCGGTGGGACTGAGCATGCGCTTCTTTAGAGTGTGCCGGTGATGAGCACGGAGACCCCACCCCAAGAGACCGCACCAGTCACCGGATTCTGGCGACTGGTGCCGGAGCCGAGCCTGGACGTCGTACGGCGCTGGGGCTGGGCGTCGGTGGTGGCGAACATCGGCATCGTGGTGACCGGCGGACTGGTCCGGCTGACCGGCTCCGGCCTCGGCTGCCCGACCTGGCCGCAGTGCACCGACGAGTCGTACGTGCCGCACAGCGCGCTCGGCATGCACGGCGCGATCGAGTTCGGCAACCGGATGCTCGGTTTCGTGGTCGCCGTCATCGCGATCGGCACCTGGCTGGCGGTGATGCGGTACCGCCCGGTGCGCAAGGACCTGCGCCGGCTGGCCACGGCCGCCGCGCTCGGCGTCCCGCTGCAGGCGGTGATCGGCGGTGTCAGCGTGCTGACCGGCCTGAACCCGTGGATCGTCTCGGCGCACTTCCTGATCTCACCGGTGATCATCACGTTGACCGTGTCGTTGATGCGACGGTCCCGGACGAGTCCCTACCCGCACACTCCCCCGGTGGTTCGCGCGCTCGCGACCGCCTCTGTGGTGGCGGTCTGGCTGGCCGTTGCCCTCGGCACCTTGGTGACCGGTGCCGGTCCGCACTCCGGTGATCCGGACACCGGGCGGAACGGGTTCGACGAGACGCTGATCAGCCAACTGCACGCCGACGTCGTGTTCGGCCTGCTGGGCATCACGATCGCGCTGGTGATCGCGACCCGGGTGACGGCGACCTCACGGACGCTGCGGAAGCTGGCCGCGTGGTTGCTGGCGATGGAGCTACTCCAGGGAGTTGTGGGCTTCACGCAGTACTTCACCGGACTGCCCTGGGTCCTGGTGCTCGTCCACATGTTCTTCGCCGCCGTGCTGATCGCCCTGGTGACAGCCGTGTACGGCGAACGCGGCACGCCGGCCACCTAGCGAGGACCCGGGGCGCCAGGCCCGGTGAGTAGGCCTGGCACCCCGGGTGGCTCTCAGCGTTTCGCCACTACCTGGTACACGGCTCCTGGGCCGAAGAGCGGTGACGAGACGTACACGCTGCCGCGACTGCTGATCGCCGTACCGCCCGGCAGGATCAGCTTGCCTGGGGCAAGCTCCTTCTTGTACCCGGCCTTGTGCCACCTGCCCGGGTACTGGAGGTAGAGCGAGCCGACGGGCGAGCCGCCCAGCTCCCACTGGAACCAGCTGACCTTCGCCAGCTCGACGACCGCGAGGGTGCCCTTCGGGCCGCCGGCCAGGTCGACGATCGACGTGTAGCCGTCGGCGTACCGGGTGCACTTGCCCTTGTACGGCTTGGCCGGGTCACAGACCGCGTTGTACGAGCCGGGCTTGATCCGCCAGATCTGCGACGTCCCTGGCGTGGCCGGGAAGCCGCGGAGCTCACCGACGTACCAGTAGCCGTCGGAGCCGACCGTCACCGAAGTGGCGACCGCCTCGGCCACCATCTTGGTCCCGGCCGGTGGGGCTTCAGTGCCCAAGCCCGGAGGAACCTTGACCGTGCGCGGCTTCAGCCGGGCGACGGTCTTGATGTGGCCGTTCGGCCAGACCCTGAGCAGGTCGTTGCCGGCGGCGTCGGCCACCAGGACCGTGCCGTCCTTCAGCGCGGCGACACCGAACGGGTTGGACTCCGTCGGCGGGCCGTCCTGCTGGTTGTCCGGATCCGGATCCGTCAGCTGGTACTTGCCGATGTCGGCGATCTTCAGCGGCGCCTTGCCCGGACGCAGCTTGTACAGCGTCGCGCTGCCCGGAGGCAACGGCGCACCCGGCTCCCCACCCGCGCCGGTCAGGGCGTACGTGACGCCCCACTTGTTGGTGTCGATCGCCGGCGCGAACCCGCCCGGAACCTGGCCGAGCTTGCGGATGACCTTGCCGTTGTGTGCCCAGGCCTCGTAGACCGAGCCGTCACCGACGCTGTAGATGATCTTCCCGCCGAACGTGGCGACACCACGCGGACTGATCAGGCCGGAGACCACCGGTTTGATCGTGGTGCCGTACTTCTTGCTGCCCGCGTCGGCCGGTGCGGCCACCAGCACGGACCCGGCGAGTGCCACTGCTGCGACCGCGGCTATACGTGTTCGTACCCCCACTGCGAACCCCCTGTATCTGTGCCTCCCCAGGTGTGGAACCCCCTCCACAGACCCTGTCATCGCAACACCAGATCACGATTTGGTCAACGGGAAAACTCACCGCCACGACCCCGGCACAGACGGCAAAGGCGGTTGCCCGATCACGAAGAGCCGCACAGACTGGCCGAATGCGGACCGTGCTGAAGGCTGTCGCGGAACCGGAACGCACCCGGACGGCCTACTGGAACGACGTCGTGGCGGACACCGTCGCCGGACTGGACATCCGGCTCGACGAGCCGCCGGATGCCCGCGACGAACTCACCGTTGGAACCGTCGGGCCGCTGCGGGTGATCGTGTCCCGGTCGGGTCCGGGCGAGGCTCGCCGTACGGCCGAACACGTCCGCAAACAGGACCCGCAGCGGTACATGCTCTTCGTCCAGGCCGAGGGCACCGCGCTCGGCGAGCAGGACGGGCGTTGCGCCGAATTCGCGACTCGGAGCCGCACGGTTGACCAGGCGTCCCGACCTCGAGGCGCTCCCGTCGTTGCACGTCGTCAGTCCGGGGCTCGTCCCGCGACCCGCCGATTGGGGCTCGGGGCAACATCTCGTCGGACCCGCCGTACCGGACGCCGATCTCCGGGCCCGGCTGGGCGAGACAACTGTCCCGGCCGGGCTGGACGACTGGCTGGATTCCGGATCACCACCGGTGTACTTCGGGTTCGGCAGCATGCCGGTCCTGAACCCGAGTGAGCTGATCGACGACCTGGCCGCGGTCACCCGTGGGCTCGGCATCCGAGGCCTGATCGGGGCCGGCTGGACGCGGTACGGCGTACGTCGTGAGGACCTCCCGGAGACGCTGTACCTGGTGGACGAGCACCTCGACCACCAGCAGGTCCTGCCCCGCTGCGTGGCGGCCGTCCACCACGGCGGCTCCGGCACCACCGCCGCCGTCACCCGGGCCGGGATCCCGTCCGTCGTGGTCAGCGTCTTCCTCGATCAGCCCTTCTGGGGCTGGCGCCTGACCCGTTCCGGCCTGGGTACGACGTTCCCCTATCGCACCCTGACCCGCGCCCGGCTGACCCGGGCCCTGTCCCACGTCCTCACCGACGGCTCTATCGAACGAACAAGGACGTTTGCCGCGACCGTCCAGCCGGTGGACGGCGCCACTCGAGCGGCCGACCTGATCGAGCATCAGGCCTTGGCGTAGTCCGACGGGAGCATCCCGGGCGGGCCGAGGACGACGTCGCCCAGTTCGGTTGTCACCGCCATGATGAGCTCCATGTCGAGCTCCGTTTCCGGGGTTGCCAGGTGGACCGGCGTACCGATGCGGGCGATGAGTTCGGCGAAACCGGCCGGGGTGGAGATGTGCAGAGCGTGAGCGCCGTCCGGGCCGCTGCGGACCGTGCGCGGGACGTTCAAGCCGATCCGGTGCACGAACTCTCGATCGAATGTCGTCATGCCCGCAAGCTAGGCCGGTCTCGCGGGGCCGGATAAGGTTTCGTGCCCAGCTGTGCGCGCAGCGTCAACCGCAGTGCGCAGATGGTCAGTGCAGCAGCGGGTCGATGGCCGCGGCGATGAACAGCAGGGCCAGGTAGATGTTGGAGAAGTGGAACAGCCGCATCGGCCGCAGGGCCGCGCCCTCGGCTCCGGTGTGGGCCCGGAGCAACAACGCGCGGGCCTCGCGCAGGAAGAGGACGCCCAGGGCGATCGCGGCCAGCGGGTAGACGAACCCCGTGTCGGCGATGGGCCAGAGCGCGATCGAGGTGGCCACCATGACCACGGAGTACGCCATGATCTGGCGCGCGGTGGCGACCGGCGTGGCGACCACGGGCAGCATCGGTACGTCGACCGACGCGTAGTCCTCGCGGTAGCGCATCGCCAGCGCCCAGGTGTGCGGCGGCGTCCAGAAGAACACGACCAGGAACAGGACGAACGGCGTCCAGGCCAGCTCGTTGGTGACCGCGGTCCAGCCGATCAGCGTCGGGAAACAGCCCGCGATCCCGCCCCAGACGATGTTCTGCACGGTCCGGCGCTTCAGGATCATCGTGTAGCCGAACACGTAGAACGCGTTCGCCGCGAGCGCCAGGAACGACGACAGCCAGTTCACGAACAGGCCGAGCTCGACGGTGGCCAGGATGCCGAGGACGACGCCGAAGATCGTCGCCGACTTCGGGCTGACCGCGTGCCGCGGCAACGGGCGGCGGCGGGTCCGGCGCATCTGCTCGTCGATGTCGCGGTCCAGCACGCAGTTGATCGTGTTCGCACTGCCGGCCGCGAGGATCCCGCCGACCAGCGTGGCGGCGACGACACCCAGCCCGGGCACTCCCCCGGCGGCCAGGAACATCACCGGCACCGTGGTGATCAGCAGCAGCTCGATGATGCGTGGCTTGGTCAGACCGACGTACGCCTTCACCACGTCGCGCACCGACGGACTCAGAACAGCTTCGCCGTCCGGCAGCGGCGCCGGGTACGACGTCGTCGCGGCTGGACGCGGGTCGACGGCCGTCACGAACACCTCGAACTTAGTGGGCTGACGCCGGACGCCCGGCGCTGACGGTTCGACAGTCTACGACGCCCCGTAGGAGGGTCTCGCACCCCCCTGGGTGAGTCATCCGTGTGATGTGCGAGACGTCGGGAACAAGGGGCAGGTGGTCCGGGTTCCGAGTCTATGGAAGGCGTCGAACGCCCGGGCGAGTAGGCTCGCTCACGGTGATGCGCGGGGGCGCGATCGTGACCGGCCGGTAGGTCGCGGAGCGATCCCCTCGACGCTGACCAGACGGAGTTTTCGCAGCCATCGAGAGGAGCGCCGCCGGCGTGACGGAGAAGACCAGCCCCAAGCTTGAATGGACCGAGCTCGACCAGCGCGCGGTCGACACCGTGCGGGTGCTCGCGATGGACGCGGTCGAGAAGGTCGGCAACGGCCACCCCGGTACGGCGATGAGCCTGGCGCCGGCGGCGTACCTGCTGTTCCAGAAGGTGATGCGGCACAACCCGGCCGACCCGGCGTGGGCCGGACGCGACCGGTTCGTGCTCTCGGCCGGTCACTCCAGCCTCACCCTGTACATCCAGCTGTACCTGGCCGGTTTCGGCCTGGAGCTGGACGACCTGAAGGCGCTGCGCACCTGGGGCAGCCTGACCCCGGGCCACCCGGAGCACGGCCACACCAAGGGCGTCGAGACGACCACCGGTCCGCTCGGCCAGGGTGTCGGCAACGCGGTCGGGATGGCGATGGCGGCCCGCCGTGAGCGCGGCCTGTTCGACCCGGAGACGGCCAAGGGCGAGAGCCTGTTCGACCACCAGATCTACGTGATCGCCTCCGACGGCGACCTGGAGGAGGGCGTCTCGTCCGAGGCGTCCTCGCTGGCCGGCCACCAGAAGCTCGGCAACCTCACGCTGCTCTACGACGCGAACAAGATCTCGATCGAGGACGACACCGACATCGCCTTCTCCGAGGACGTGGCGGCCCGCTACGCGGCGTACGGCTGGCACGTCCAGGACGTCGACTGGACCAACGGCGGCACCGGCTACGAGGAGGACGTCCAGGCCCTGTACGACGCGCTCGAGGCGGCCAAGGCGGTCACCGACAAGCCGAGCTTCATCCGGCTGCACACGATCATCGGCTGGCCGGCCCCGAACAAGCAGAACACCGGCAAGATCCACGGCTCCGCACTCGGCGCCGACGAGGTCGCCGCGACCAAGAAGGTGCTCGGCTGGGACCCGGAGCAGACGTTCCAGGTGGCCGACGACGTGATCGCGCACACCCGTCAGGCGCTGGAGCGCGGCAAGGCGCTCGAGGACGAGTGGAACACCGGCTTCGAGGCCTGGAAGGCCGCGTCGCCGGAGCGGGCCGAACTGTTCGCCCGGCTGGCGAACCGTGACCTTCCGGCCGGCTGGGCGGACGCGCTGCCGAGCTGGGACGCGGACGCCAAGGGCGTCGCGACCCGGGCCGCCTCCGGTGAGGTGCTGACCAAGCTGGCGCCCGGGCTGCCCGAGCTCTGGGGCGGCTCGGCCGACCTGGCCGGTTCGAACAACACCACCCCGAAGGGCCAGCCGTCCTTCATCCCCGCCGAGTTCTCCACCAAGGAGTTCCAGGGCGACGAGTACGGCCGGGTGCTGCACTTCGGCATCCGCGAGCACGGCATGGGCTCGGTCCTGAACGGCATCGCGCTGCACGGCGGCACCCGTCCGTACGGCGGCACGTTCCTGGTCTTCAGCGACTACATGCGCCCGGCGGTCCGGCTGGCCGCGCTGATGAAGCTGCCGGTCACCTACGTGTGGACGCACGACTCGATCGGCCTCGGCGAGGACGGTCCGACCCACCAGCCGGTCGAGCACCTGGCGGCGTTGCGGGCCATCCCGGGTCTGGACGTCGTACGCCCCGGTGACGCGAACGAGACCGCGGCCGCGTGGGCCGCGATCCTCGAGCACACCGACCGCCCGGCCGGCCTGGCGCTGACCCGGCAGAACGTGCCGGTCTTCCCGCGCGGCACCGACGGCTTCGCCACCACGGAGAACGTGAAGAAGGGCGGCTACACGCTGCTCGACACCGACGGCACGCCGGACGTGGTCCTGATCGGCACCGGCTCCGAGCTGCAGCTGGCCGTCGAGGCCCGCAACACGCTGGCGGACGAGGGCATCAAGGCCCGGGTCGTGTCGATGGTGTCGCGCGAGTGGTTCGACGAGCAGGACGACGCCTACCGCGACGCGGTCATCCCGCCGCAGGTCCGGGCCCGGGTCTCGGTCGAGGCCGGGATCGCCCTGGGCTGGCGCGAGATCGTCGGTGACGCCGGCCGCAGCGTGAGCCTCGAGCACTACGGCGCCTCCGCCGACTACAAGGTCCTGTACGACGAGTTCGGCATCACCGCCGCGGCCGTCGTCCAGGCCGCCAAGGACAGCATCGCCGCCGCCGCGGAACTCGGCGGCTCCGGGGTACCGGCAGGGCGTCGCCCGGCCGGCGGAATCGGCCCCGGCGACGACCCGGCGGTGAGCGCCGACCCCGATGCCGACGCCACCAACGAGCGCAACTGACACCACCACAACAGAACATTTCGGAGGGCTTCGGACATGAACGATCGCTTGAAAGCACTCGCCGACGCGGGTGTCTCCATCTGGCTCGACGACCTCTCCCGGCAACGGCTGACCAGCGGCAGCCTGGAGACGCTGATCCACGACTCGTATGTCAGCGGGGTGACCACCAACCCGACGATCTTCGCCAAGGCGATCTCCGACGCCGACGCGTACGCCGAGCAGGTGTCCCAGCTGGCCGCCGAGGGCGTCTCCACCGACCAGGCGATCCGGGTCATCACCACCGACGACGTCCGCGACGCCGCGGACCTGTTCAAGCCGGTGTACGACGACACCGACACGGTCGACGGCCGGGTCTCGATCGAGGTCGAGCCCGGTCTGGCCCGGGAGACCGACAAGACCATCGCCCAGGCCAAGGAGCTGTGGGAGACCGTCGGCCGGGACAACGTCTTCGTGAAGATCCCGGCCACCCAGGAGGGGCTGCGGGCGATCACCGAGACGCTCGCCGCGGGGATCAGCGTGAACGTGACGCTGATCTTCTCGCTGGACCGCTACAAGGCCGTCGCCGACGCGTTCCTGACCGGCCTGGAGCAGGCGATCGAGAACGGCCACGACGTGACCAAGCTGGCCAGCGTCGCGTCCTTCTTCGTCAGCCGGGTGGACACCGAGGTCGACAAGCGACTCGATGCCATCGGCACCGATGAGGCGAAGGCCCTGAAGGGCAAGGCAGCGATCGCGAACGCGCGGCTCGCGTTCGAGGCGTACGAGGAGATCTTCTCCTCCGACCGCTGGCGCGAGATCGAGACCGCCGGCGCCAAGCCGCAGCGTCCGCTCTGGGCGTCCACCGGCGTGAAGGACCCGGCGTACCCGCCGACCCTGTACGTCGACAACCTGGTCACCCGCGGTGTGGTCAACACGATGCCTGAGGCAACCATCAAGGCGACCGCCGAGCACAGCGAGGTCACCGGCGACACGGTCCGCGGCGACTACGACGCCGACCGCAAGGTGATCGCGGACCTGGAGAAGCTGGGCATCTCGTACGACGAGGTCGTGCAGGTGCTCGAGGACGAGGGCGTGGCGAAGTTCGACGCGTCCTGGTCGGAGCTGCAGGACACCGTCACCGCGGCCCTCAAGGCGGCGGCCAAGTGAGCACTCCGAACGTCAGCACGCAGAACGGCGACTGGGCCGAGGTCGTCGACAAGCTGGTCGCCGAGAAGATCGCCTCCCGGATCGCCGGCAAGGACGCCACCATCTGGGGTCCGGACGCCGAGCCCGAGGCGTCGATCCGGCTCGGCTGGGTCGACCTGCACGAGACCTCGCGGCCGCTGCTGGCCGAGATCGAGGCGCTGCAGGCCGACCTCCGGTCCGAAGGGCTCGACCGGATCGTGCTGTCCGGCATGGGCGGCTCGTCACTGGCTCCCGAGGTGATCACCCGGACGGCCGGCGTCGAGCTCGTCGTCCTGGACTCGACCGACCCGAGCGTGATCGCGCGGGCGCTGGCCGGCGACCTGCAGAAGACGGTCATCGTGGTGTCCAGCAAGTCCGGCGGCACCGTCGAGACCGACAGCCACCGGCGCGCGTTCGTCAAGGCGTTCACGGACGCCGGCATCGACGCCGCGTCCCGGGTGATCGTCGTGACCGACCCGGGTTCGCCGTTCGAGAAGCTGGCGGCGGACGAGGGCTACCGCAAGACGTTCCTGGCCGACCCCAACGTCGGCGGCCGCTACAGCGCGCTGACCGCGTTCGGGCTGGTCCCCTCCGGGCTGGCCGGGGCCGACATCGCCGAGTTGCTGGACCAGGCCGCTGAGGCCGCTCCGGCGCTGCAGGCCGACTCGACCGACAACCCCGCGTTGTGGCTGGGCGCCGTACTGGCTGCCAGTGCCGGGCGGGACAAGGCGATCGTCGCGGCCGACGGCTCGGACATCGTCGGCTTCCCCGACTGGGCCGAGCAGCTGATCGCGGAGAGCACGGGCAAGAACGGGACCGGTGTGCTGCCGGTCGCGGTCGAGCCCAACGCGCCGGAGCTGCGGAGCGAGGCCTCGGACCTCACCAACGCTCTGCTGGCCGAGAAGGCGACGAGCGGCGTACCGACTGCTCTGACGTCGGGCTCGCTCGGCGGGCAGTTCCTGCTCTGGGAGGTCGCGACCGCGGTCGCCGGCTACCTGCTGGGCATCGACCCGTTCAACCAGCCGGACGTGGAGAGCGCGAAGAAGGCCGCGCGCGGTCTGCTCGATGCGCAGCCCGAGCCGGAGGCGGCGGCGTTCACCGACGGTGTGGTCGAGGTTCGTGGCTCGGAAGGGCTGCTGGACGGTGTCGACACGCTGAAGGGCGCTGTCGACGTACTGCTCGGCAAGCTCGACTCCGATGGCTACCTGGCCGTCATGGCCTACCTCGACTCCGAGCGGGACGCGTCGCTGGCAGGCGTCCGTCCGGCGCTGGCGAAGGTCACCGGCCGGCCGGTGACCTTCGGCTGGGGTCCGCGGTTCCTGCACTCCACCGGCCAGTACCACAAGGGCGGCCACCCGCAGGGTGTGTTCCTGCAGATCACCGCGGCCCACCCGACGGACGTGGAGATCCCCGACCGTCCGTTCACCTTCGGCACGCTGATCTCGGCCCAGGCGGCCGGTGACGCGAACGTCCTGGCCGAGCGCGGCCGACCGGTACTGCGACTCCACCTGACCGACCCGGCGAGCGGCGTACAGCAACTCATCGCTCTGCTCGGAAACTAACCCTGTCCGGATTTCGACAAACCCTCGGAGGGAAGCGGCTGATGACCGCTGAGCTCGACGAAGAGCTGACCGGCCCGGTCAACCCGCTGCGCGATCCGCAGGATCGGCGGCTGCCGCGGATCGCGGGGCCTTCCAGCCTGGTGATCTTCGGTGTCACCGGTGACCTGGCCCGCAAGAAGCTGATGCCGGCGGTCTACGACCTGGCGAACCGGGGGCTGCTGCCACCGGGTTTCGCCCTGGTCGGGTTCGCCCGGCGCGACTACACCAACCAGGACTTCGCCCAGGTCGTGCACGACTCGGTCAAGGAGCACGCCCGGACCCCCTTCCGCGAGGAGGTCTGGCAGCAGCTGGCCGAGGGCTTCCGGTTCGTGCCCGGCGATCTGACCGACGACGAGGCGTTCAAGCGGCTGCGGGAGACCGTGGACGAGCTGGACGTCACCCGCGGCACCGGCGGCAACCACGCGTTCTACCTGTCCATCCCGCCCGGCCTGTTCCCGCAGGTCGTGCAGCAGCTGTCCGAGCACGGGCTGACCGACGAGGTCCCCGGCTCGTGGCGGCGGGTCGTGATCGAGAAGCCGTTCGGCCACGACCTGAAGAGCGCGCGTGAGCTCAACCACGTGGTCGAGTCCGTGTTCCCGCCCGAGGCGGTGTTCCGGATCGACCACTACCTGGGCAAAGAGACCGTGCAGAACATGCTGGCGCTGAGGTTCGCCAACGCGATGTTCGAGCCGGTCTGGAACAGCCACTACGTCGACCACGTCCAGATCACCATGGCCGAGGACATCGGCATCGGCGGCCGGGCCGGGTACTACGACGGCATCGGCGCGGCCCGCGACGTGATCCAGAACCACCTGCTCCAGTTGCTCGCACTGGTGGCGATGGAGGAGCCGGTCAGCTTCGACGCCTGGTCGCTGCGGCAGGAGAAGAAGAAGGTGCTGGCCGCGGTGAAGCTGCCGGACCGCCTCGACCTGCACACCGCACGCGGCCAGTACTCCCCCGGCTGGGCCGGCGGCGTGAAGGTGAAGGGCTACCTGCAGGAGGACGCCATCCCGCAGGACTCCGCGACGGAGACCTTCGCCGCGCTGCGGGTGGACGTCGACACCCGCCGCTGGGCGGGCGTCCCGTTCTACCTGCGCACCGGCAAGCGGCTCGGCCGCCGCGTCACCGAGGTCGCGGTCATGTTCAAGCGCGCGCCGCACCTGCCGTTCAGCAAGACCGCGACCGAAGAGCTCGGCCAGAACGCGCTGGTGCTGCGGATCCAGCCGGACGAGGGCATCACCATGCGGTTCGGCGCCAAGGTGCCCGGTACCGCGATGGAGATCCGCGACGTGAACATGGACTTCGCGTACGGCGGTTCCTTCACCGAGTCCTCCCCGGAGGCGTACGAGCGGCTCATCCTCGACGTCCTGCTCGGCGACCCGCCGCTGTTCCCGCAGCACACCGAGGTCGAACTGGGCTGGAAGATCCTCGACCCGGTGATCAACTACTGGGCCAAGCACGGCAAGCCGGAGCAGTACGAGTCCGGCGGCTGGGGTCCCGACTCCGCCCACGAGATGCTCGCCCGCGACGGACGCGCCTGGAGGCGGCCATGATCATCGACCTGACCGACACGACGTCGAGCGAGATCGCCTCGGCGCTGCTGCGGGCCCGGCGGAACGCGGGCTCACCGGCGATGGGCATGGTCGGCACCATCGTGGTGGTCGTCGACGAGGCGTCCCACCACGACGCGATGAAGGCCGCGAACGAGGCCGGTCGCGAGCACCCCTCGCGCGTCCTGGTCGCGATCCTGCGTCCAGGCCGGGGCGCATCCGGTCTGGACGCCGAAGTA
Source organism: uncultured Actinomycetota bacterium (assembly GCA_963748245.1). Classification (GTDB taxonomy): domain Bacteria; phylum Actinomycetota; class Actinomycetes; order Propionibacteriales; family Kribbellaceae; genus Kribbella. Next base: position 795,400 of record CAVVIA010000003.1, read on the forward strand.
CGTGTGGGCGAAGGTATTCCGGGCGAGGCGGTGCTGCTGCGGCTGCACGGTGAGCTGGCCAAGGTGCCGGAGTCCGTCATCACTCCCCTGCTGCTGCCCGACTCCCCGGTCATCGTCTGGTGGCCGGGTGGCGGGCCGAAGGTCCCCGCGGACGACCCGCTGGGCCGGCTGGGTCGTCGCAAGGTCACCGACGCGGCCGCGACCCGGCGCGCATCGGTCGACTTCTCGGCGCGAGCTGAGGGTTACCAGCCCGGTGACACCGACTTCGCCTGGACCAGGCTGACCCCGTGGCGTGCGCTGATGGCCGCGGCGCTCGATCAGTACCCGACGAAGGTGACCGGCGCCGAGGTGGTGTCGGCCAAGGGCAACCCGAGCGCCGACCTGATGGCGGCCTGGTTGCAGCGGCAGCTCGGCGTCGCGGTCGAGCAGAAGACTTCGCGTGGCCCTGGCGTCACCGCCGTCCGGATGTTCACGCCGACCGGGCCGATCTCGCTGACGCGACCGGACGGTGCGGTGGCGACGTTCAGCATTCCGGGGCAGCCCGATCGGCCGGTCGCGCTGAAGCGCCGTACGACGTCCGAGCTGCTGAGCGAGGAGCTGCGGCGGCTCGACCCGGACGACGTGTACGCGCGGACGCTGGCGTGCATGGTCGAGCGGGAGGCGATGCCGGCCGACGCCAAGACGGTGAGCGCGGTCGACCGGCGGTCGGCCCAGACCGCGGCGTCGAAGGCCGCCTCGCAGACGGCGGCCGCGGATGCGCCGGCCCCGAAGAAGACGGCACCGAAGAAGACGGCGGCCAAGAAGTCCGCAGCGAAAACCACTGCCGCCACGACCACTGCCGGCAAGACCGCGGCGAAGAAGTCCGCGGCCCGGAAGTCCGTTGCTGGGAAGTCCGGTGCTGGGAAGACGGCTGCTGGGAAGTCCGTTGCGGACAAGGCGGTTGCGAAGAAGGCCGCGGCCAAGAAGAGCACGGGTAAGAGGGTGGCGGGGCGGTCATGAGCTCGCCGTCGATCCTGGTCAACCGCGACGCCGAGGGCCTCGCCCACGCCGTCGCGGCCCGGCTCATCACCCGGCTGGTCGACGTCCAGAGCAGCGGCAAGGTCGCTCAGGTCGTCCTGACCGGCGGCAGGGTCGCCTCGGTCGTCTACCGGGCTGTGGCGGAGTCGCCGGCCCGGAGCGCGATCGACTGGCGGCGGGTCGAGTTCTGGTGGGGTGACGAGCGTTTCCTGCCCGACGGCGACCCCGACCGGAACGAGACACAGGCTCGCGAAGCCCTGCTCGACCATGTGGACGTGGACCCGGCCTTGGTCCACCCCATGCCCGCGGACACCGGCCAAGGCGCGGAGGCGGCCGCTGCCGCATACGCGTCTGAGTTGGCGAAAGGCGTAAGTGCCGGCGATCGGGACGGCGTACCGACGTTCGACGTACTGCTGCTCGGCGTCGGTCCCGACGGGCACGTGGCGTCGCTCTTCCCGGAGCACCCGGGACTGCACTCCGAGGACGTCTCGTCCATCGCGGTCCACGGCGCCCCCAAGCCGCCGCCGATCCGGATATCCCTGACCTTCCCGGCGCTGAACCGGTCGCACGAGGTCTGGTTCGTCGTCTCCGGCCAGGACAAGGCGAAGGCGGTCCGGCTGGCGTTGGCCGAGACCGGCCGGCTGCAGATCCCGGCGGCCGGTGTGAAGGGTCTCAACCGCACGCTCTGGCTGCTCGACGAAGCATCGGCCGAGGAAATCCCCAGCGGTATCCGGGCACCACGCACCTGATCCGCAAGGCTTGGACAGGAACTGGTGGGCTGGGGCCTGTTATTTCCTGTTCAAGCCCACCGGAGGGTGTCCTCACTCCCGATCCACCACGGCTGCGAGGATGACGGTATGACGTTTCGCGAACTGCACAACGGATTCTTCGTCATGCCGAACGCCTGGGATGCCGGCAGCGCGGTGGTGCTCGCCGACGCCGGCTTCCCGGCGATCGCGACCACCAGCGCCGGGATCGCGTTCTCGCTCGGCAAGGGCGACCACACGCTGCCGGACGGTGCGCCGGCGCTGTCGCGGGAGGACATGTTCGCGCGGGTCCAGGAGATCACCGCGGCGAGCGCCGTACCGGTGAACGGCGACCTCGAGGACGGCTACGGGTCAGCGCCCGAAAGGGTCGCGGAGACGATCACGCTGGCGCGCGAGGCAGGCCTGGCCGGCGGGAACATCGAGGACTACGACGGGCGGGAGCTGTACGACGTCGAGCTGTCGGTCGAGCGGATCGTCGCGGCCCGGGAGGCTGCCGGTCCGGAGTTCGTCCTGACCGCCCGCACCGACGGTCAGCTCCTGCGTACGCCGACGTCTCTCGCGGACTCGATCGACCGCGCGAACCGTTTCCGCGCGGCCGGGGCCGACTGCCTCTACGTCCCCGGCGTCAACGACGTCGACGCGATCGCCACGCTCGTCCGCGAGATCGCCGGCCCGCTCAACGTCGTCCTGGGACTGGGCTCATCGACGCTCACCGTCGGCGAGCTGCAGTCCGCCGGCGTCACTCGCGTCAGCCTCGGCGGCAGCATCGCCCGCGCCGCACTGGGCCTGGTACGACGTGCCGCGCAGGAGCTGCTCACCACGGGCACGATCGACTTCGCCGCCGGCCAGATCCCCCAAGCCGAGCTCAACGAACTCTTCGCCCGACAGCCGTAGCGCCTACGCGTCACGGATCCGGAACAGCACCAAGCCTGCTGTGAGTGCGGTGACTGCGTACAGCGCGAGGATGCCGAGGCCGGGCCACGGGGCGATCGGCAGGGTGTCCAGGCGGAGGGTCGCCTGGATGGACAGGCCGGCGGTCATCGGCGACACCTTCTCGATCCACTCCTTCCAGCGTGGATCGGTGACGGCGATCGTCACGATCGGCGCGACGTACAGCAGGACGAGCAGGATCGTCACCGCGCCGCCGGTGTGGCGGACGACGAAGCCGACCCCGAGGCTGAGCAGCGCGACCAGGCCGAGGTAGAGCACGGTTCCGCCGTACGCGCGCAGGGTCGGCCCGTCGCCGAGCGAGAGCGGCCGGTAGCCCGCGGCCGCGGTGAATCCGTTGCCGGCCAGGAACTCACGACCTGCCAGCAGCGACGCAAGCATGCTGATGGTGGCGGCCCCGACGACCGCCGCGGTGACGACGACCGCCTTCGCGGCAAGTACGACGAGCCGGCGCGGGCAGGCCGCCAACGTGGTCCGGATCATCGCGGTCTCGTACTCGGCGGTGACGGCGAGCGTTGCCACCACGATCACCGCCGCCTGTCCGAGATAGACGCCCGACAGGCTCAACTTGGTCAGGTCGAAGTCGCACGACGGGTCCGGGCGCTCGCAGTCCGGTGGCGTGAGGTCCCAGGTCACCAGGGCGCCGATGGCGGTCGTCGCCACGACGATCGCCAGCAGCGTCCAACCAGTGCTTGGTACCGTGCGCAGCTTCGTCCACTCGGCCCGCAGCGGCCGCCCGGCCGGCATCAGGCGTCCCGACGGCCGAGCTGCCAGCGAGCCAGGCCGAGTGCGACGACGGCATACGCGCAGAGCACCCCCAGCCCTGCCCAGGGACCGATGACCTGCCCGGCGCGGTCGACCGTCTGCTGGACGGCCAGCCCGGCGATCGGCGTGACCCGGCTGATCCACACGTCGGCCTCGGGAGAGATCACCGGCGCGACGATCTGCGGTACCACGATGAGCGCGATCACGAACACGATCGCTCCGACCGTACGACGGCGGAGCACAGCGACGCCGAGACTGAACAGCGCGACCAGGGCAAGGAACGCAGCGGTGCCGACGACCGCGCGCAGACTCTCGCTGTCCAGCAACGACACGTGCGGGTACGCCGGTGGGTTGTACCCGCCCGAGTGCAGCCCCGGTTGGGCGAGCAGGAACGAGGCCACGCAGGCGACCAGCCCGGTCAAGAACACCGTGCCGCCGAGCACAACCGCCTTCGCCGCGAGCACCTGACCGCGCCGCGGCCCGGCAGCGAGCGTGGTCCGGATCAGCCCCGTCCGGTACTCGGCGGTCATCGACAGCACGCCGAGCGCGATCACCGCGATCATCCCGACCCGTACGCCGAACAGGCTGAGCAGCACCACGTCGTCATCGCCGGGCGAGTGCCAACTGGCGATGCCGTACCCGGAGATGTCACCCGATCCGGTCATCGTGAAGGTGTCATCCGTCCGCTTGAGGTCGCCGGTCGGAATCCCCCCGGTCTGCTTCGAGGGCAGCGTCGAGATGTTCTCCCCCGTCCAGTCCCGGGCCGTCGCCGGCCCGGTCACTGTTACGTCGTCGAAGGTCGCCGTACCGACCGTGTTCACGATGCCGATCGATGTACCGCTTCCCGTCCGTGTCGACACGTACGACGGTGGCGACGCGACGAACAGGCCGACCTCGACGTCCTGCGGCAGCGCCACAGTCATCGTGCCGATCTCGCGCCAGTCGGCACCGTCGGCCGATTCGTACCCGGTGATCGAACTGCCGGTCCGGGTCAGCTTGAGCCAGCGCGGCGCCCCATTCGCAGATCCGGCCCGATCGGTGTCGAACATCGCCTCCATCCGCACACCGTGCTCGGGCGTCACGAAGACGGCGGCGTACGGCGATCCCGGTGCGACCTCGGCCTTCACCAGTAGTCCCGCCTTCGCCCACCCGTGGCTGTTCTGCTGGCTGACCACCTGCGCGACGACTGAGCCGTCGCCGGCCAGGGGCTTGTGCACGAAGTAGGCCTGGTCGGAGTACCGCGGCTGCGTGTTGGCATCTGTCGAGCCGGCCTGCGACCCCAGTAGTTCCAGCAGGACGCTCACACCCACCGCGGCCAGCAGGCACAACGTGGTGCTCCGCACCGAGCGGAACTTCGTCCACTCCCCGTGCAGCACGCGGAGGAAACCCTTCATCGCTCACGCCTCCAGTGGTCGGGTGTGAGCGGCGAACTCGACCGCGTCCCGGGTCAGCTCCATGTAGGCCTCCTCCAGCGACGCCCTGTGCGCGGCGACCTCCGTGAACGGGAGAGCGTGCTGGTTCAGCACCTTGATGACGTACTCCGACGTCAGCCCGGTCACTGTCACCCGATCGTGGTCGGTGGCGGCGACCGTGGCGCCGGCGTTCGCCAGCACTGTCATCGCCTGGGTCCGGTGCGCGGTGCGCACGACGACCCGATCGGCCGACGCGGCAGCGACCAGCTCACGCACTGTGGTATCGGCGACCAGCCGGCCGCGGCCGATCACGATCAGATGGTCCGCGGTGTCTTGGAGCTCACCCATCAGGTGGCTGGACACCAGCACCGCCCGGCCCTCGGCGGCCAGCGATCGCAGCAGGCCGCGGATCCAGACGATGCCTTCCGGGTCCAGCCCGTTCACCGGTTCGTCGAACAGCAGCACCGGCGGATCCCCGAGCAATGCACCGGCGATACCGAGCCGCTGCCGCATGCCCAGCGAGAACCCACCGGCCCGGCGCCGCGCCACCTGGGTCAGGCCCACCTGCTCGAGCACCTCGTCCACCCGCCGGGCCGGCAAACCGCTGTACTGCGCCATCCACAGCATGTGGTCACGTGCCTTCCGGCCAGGATGGATCGCACCCGCGTCGAGCAGTGCGCCGACCTCGCGCAACGGCGTAGCGAGGTCCCGGTAGCGGCGGCCACCGACCAGCGCGCTGCCGCCGTCCGGCGCGTCCAGCCCGAGGATCAGCCGCATCGTCGTCGACTTGCCGGCGCCGTTCGGACCGACGAAGCCGGTCACCTGACCCGGCCCGACGGTGAAGGACAGGTCGTCCACCGCGACGGTGGCGCCGTACGTCTTGTGCAGTTCGCGGACCTCGACGGTGTTGGCCTCCATGCCAACTGACGCTACGGTCCGGTCCGGCGGCTGTCGTCACGCTGCCGAGCGGATCCGCCGTCCCTCGCGTGGGGGACGCCGGGGTGACCTGGCGGGCGGACAATGACGACGTGAGCCAGGTCCGTGAGCTGGGCGCCCGGGCGCGTACTGCCGTCCGCAGGATCGCCGACACCCGCGATGTGTTCGTCGTCGTGGCGGCCGTCCTCGGTCTGCTCGCCGTCGTGGAGGCCGGTGGGCGCGGTGACGGGGCAGGTATGGATCTGGGTACGGCGTTCCTGCTCGGATTGTTGTCGACGGTGCCACTGGTGTTCCTGCCGGCCCATCCGGTTCCGACGACACTGGCCGTCACCCTCGCGAACGCCGTGCTGCTCGCCGGTCCCGAACCGCCGTACGTCGCAGGGCTACTGGCCGGGCTCATCGCTCTGTACTGGCTGGCGCGGCGCCGATCCCGCCGGGTCGTGTTCCCGTTCCTGCTGCCGTTCGCGCTGTTCGCACTCGGGCAGCCGGGGCCGGCCCCGAGCGTGGCGCTGGTGCTGATGACCGCGGCGGTCCTGCTCGGCACCGCCCTCCGCGAACGCGGCGTCGAGGCCGCGTCCGCCGCAGCCGGTCAGGCGACCGCGGACACTCTGCTCGAGTACGCCGCCCGCGGTGAGCGGGCCCGGATCGCCCGCGAGCTGCACGACGTGGTCGCGCATCACATCTCGATCATCGCCGTGCAGGCCGAGACCGCACGGCTGACGACACCCGGCCTGCCGCCGGAGGGCGCGCAACGGCTGGTCGCGATCGGCGACACCGCACGGTCCGCGCTCACCGAAATGCGCCGGCTGCTCGGCGTACTGCGCGAGGACATCGACACCGACACCCGCCCTGTCCGGGCACCGCAACCGGGTTTGGAACAGCTGAACGCCCTCGTCGACGAAGCCCGGGCGTCCTCGGGCGCCAGCACTCGGCTGATCGTGCGCGGCTGCGTGGTACCGCTGGACCCGGGCGTCCAGCTGACGGCGTACCGGATCGTCCAGGAGGCGCTGACCAATGTGCGCCGGCACGCACCCGGTGCGGCCGCGGACGTCGAGCTCGACTTCACCGCCGAGGCACTCCGCCTGCGGATCCGCGACAACGGCCCGGGCCACGACTTCGACCACGACTTCGACCATGCCGTAGACCACGACTTGGACCATGCCTTGGATCTGGACGGCGCAGGTGGGCACGGGCTGGTCGGCATGCGCGAGCGCGCCGCGATGGTGAGCGGGACCCTGACCGTCGGCCCGTCGGCGAGCGGCGGTCTGGTGGTCGAGGCCGTCCTGCCGATCCCGCCGGATGTGCCATGACCGCGCCGATCCGCATCGCCGTCGTCGACGACCAAGAGGTGGTCCGGGCCGGGTTCGGCGCCCTCCTCGGCACCCAGCCGGACTTCGTCGTCGCCGGTACGGCGGCCGACGGTTCCGAGGCGGTCCTGCTGTGCCGCGAGCAGCCCCTGGACGTCGTCCTGATGGATGTGCGGATGCCGGTCCTGGACGGTATCGAGGCGACCCGGCTGATCGTCGCCGACGCGGGCCGCGCACCAGGCCCGCGGATTCTGATGCTGACCACGTTCGACCTGGACGAGCACGTGTACGACGCACTGGCGGCCGGCGCCAGCGGGTTCCTGCTGAAGGACGTGACCGCCGAGCACCTCTTCGACGCGGTCCGGGTGATCGCGTCCGGCGGCGGTCTGCTCGCGCCGTCGGTGACCCGCCGGCTGATCGCGGAGTTCGCCCGGCTCCGGCCCGCGCGTGACCCCGCCAGGACCGTGGTCCTCGACCACCTCACCCCGCGCGAGATCGAGGTGCTCGGCCTGATCGCCGAGGGTCTGTCCAACCCTGAGATCGCGACCCGGCTGGTGGTCGGCGAGGAGACCGTCAAGACCCATGTCAGCCGCCTGCTCGGCAAGCTTGCCCTGCGTGACCGCACGCAGGCCGTGATCGCGGCCTACGAGTCCGGGCTGGTCATCCCCGGCAGCACCCACAGGTCGTGAAACGCCAACAGCCCGGACCGATCACGATCGGTCCGGGCTGTTGCGACGTACCTAGAAGATGACCTCGCCGCGGGCGCGCCGGGCGCGGAGCTTCTCCAGGGCCTCCTCGAGGATCTCGGCCGCCTCCTGCTCGCTGCGCCGCTCCTTCACGTAGGCCAGGTGAGTCTTGTAGGGCTCGATCTTCGGGGGCGGGGGCGGGTTGTTCACATCGGTGCTGGTCGGCAGACCGCACCGCGGACAGTCCCACGCCTCCGGGATGGAGGCCTCGACCGCGAACACCGTCGCGGTCTCGTGCCCGTTCGCACAGAAGAACACGATGCGCTGCCGGGGCGCGGTGTCGCCGCGCTCCGCCTCACCCATCGGGCCTGCACCGACCCGGCTGCCACGAATCGCACTGCCACCACCAGCCACGGGAACCTACTCCCCTCAGCCGAGCTTGTAGAGCAGGCCGAGCGCGACGATGGCGGCGAACCAGATCAGACCGACACCGATCGTGATCCGGTCCAGGTTCCGCTCGGCGACCGAGGATCCGCCCAGGCTGGACGACACACCGCCACCGAAGAGGTCCGACAGACCGCCACCGCGGCCTTTGTGCAGCAGCACGAGCAGCGTGAGGATGAGGCTGCAGACAAGAACGACGATCGAGAAAGCGAGAATCACGAGGAGTAGCCTAACTGAAGGTCCAGGTAACGGCAGATACCGGCGAACTCGTCCACCTGGAGGCTCGCACCTCCGACCAGGCAGCCGTCGACATCCGGTTGGGCCATGATGCCACCTGCACTGGCCATCTTCACCGACCCCCCGTAAAGAATCCGTACCGAGTCGGCCACCGAGGGTGAGATCGTCTCCTCGATGCGGGTCCGGATCGCGGCGATGACCTCCTGCGCGTCGTCCGGGGTGGCCACCTCGCCGGTGCCGATCGCCCAGACCGGTTCGTAGGCGATGACCAGCTTGCGGACGTCGTCCTGCTTCAGCCCGGCCAGCGCGGCGTCGACCTGCCCCAGGCAGTGGTCGACGTGACCATCGGCCTTCCGGATCTCCAGGCCCTCACCGACACAGACGATCGGGGTCAGCCCGGCCTCGAGTGCCTTGACCGTCTTGGCGTTGACCAGCGCGTCGTCCTCGTTGTGGTACTGCCGCCGCTCGGAGTGACCGGTGAGCACGTAGGTGCAGCCGAGCTTGGCCAGCATCGCCGCCGAGATCTCGCCGGTGTACGCGCCCGCGTCGTACTTCGACACGTCCTGGGCGCCGTACTTGATCTTCATCCGGTCACCGTCGACCAGCGTCTGCACGCTGCGCAGGTCGGTGAACGGCGGCAGCACCGCCACCTCGACCCGCTCGAAGTCGTGCTTCTTGTCCTGCAGCGTCCACGACAGCTTCTGCACCAGGTGCACGGCCTCGACGTGGTTGATGTTCATCTTCCAGTTGCCCGCCATCAACGGCGTACGGGCAGCTGCAGTGTCAGCCATCGGATTAGTCCTCTTCCAGAACAGCAAGACCCGGGAGCTCTTTGCCCTCCAGGTATTCGAGCGACGCGCCACCGCCGGTGGAGATGTGCCCGAACTGGTCGTCGGCGAAGCCTAGCTGGCGGACCGCCGCGGCCGAGTCACCGCCGCCGACCACGCTGAGGCCGTCAACCTCGGTCAACGCCTGCGCGACCGCCTTGGTTCCGCCGGCGAACGCCTCCATCTCGAAGACACCCATCGGGCCGTTCCAGAACACCGTCTTCGCGCCGGCGATCTCGGCGGCGAACGCCTTGCCGGAGTCCGGGCCGATGTCCAGGCCGAGCTCGTCGGCCGGGATCGCGTCCGCGGCGACGACCGTGGCCGGGGCGTCGGCCTTGAACTCGGGTGCGACCACGATGTCGGTCGGCAGCACGATCTCGACACCCTTGGCCTTCGCCGTCTCCAGGTAGCCCTTGACCGTGTCCAGCTGGTCTTCCTCGAGCAGGCTCTTGCCGACCTCATGGCCCTGCGCCTTCAGGAAGGTGAAGACCATGCCGCCGCCGATCAGCAGCTTGTCGGCCTTGGCCAGCAGGTTGTCGATCACCGCCAGCTTGTCCGACACCTTGGCGCCGCCGAGGACGACGACGTACGGCCGCTCCGGGCTCTCGGTCAGCTTCTTCAGTACGTCGACCTCGGCGAGCACGAGGCCGCCGGCGGCGTGCGGGAGCTGCTTCGCGACGTCGTACACACTGGCCTGCTTGCGGTGGACGACACCGAAGCCGTCGCTGACGAACACGTCGGCGAGGGCCGCGAGTTCTTCGGCCAGCGCAGCCCGCTGGGTCTCGTCCTTGCTCTCCTCGCGCGGGTCGTACCGCACGTTCTCGAGCAGCAGGACCTCACCCTCGTCCAGCTCCTGTACGGCGGACTGCGCGCTGTCACCGGTGACGTCGGCGGCGAAGTGCACCGTGATGCCCTCGGGCTCCAGCAGCTCGCCGAGCCGCTTGGCCACCGGGGCCAGGGTGAACTCCGGGTTCGGCGTGCCCTTGGGGCGGCCGAGGTGTGCGGTGACGATCACCTTCGCGCCGGCCTTGGCCAGCTTCACCAGCGTCGGCAGGCTGGCCCGGATCCGGCCGTCGTCGCCGATCGTCTCGTCCTTGATCGGCACGTTCAGGTCGGAGCGCACCAGCACCCGCAGGCCGGCCACGTCCCCGAGGTCTTCGATGGTCTTCACAGTCCAACTTCCTTCGGTGGAACCGCCAACGTCCGAAGAACCGGGGCACGACAGGCCACAGTTCTTCGGACGCGACTAGCGAACGGGAGACGTCAGAGGGACGCGCCGACGTGGTTGACCAGGTCGACGAGGCGGTTCGAGTAGCCCCACTCGTTGTCGTACCAGCCGACGACCTTGACCTGGTTGCCGATCACCTTGGTCAGGCCCGAGTCGAAGATGCAGGAGGCCGGGTCGGTGACGATGTCGGTGGAGACGATCTCGTCGTCGGTGTAGGTCAGGTAGCCCTTCAGCGAGCCCTCGGCGGCGGCCGCCTTGTAGGCGTCCTTGACCTCGTCGGCGGTGACCTCGCGGCCGACGGTGACGGTCAGGTCGGTGGCCGAACCGGTCGGGACCGGGACCCGCAGCGCGTAGCCGTCCAGCTTGCCCTTCAGCTCCGGCAGCACCAGGCCGATCGCCTTCGCGGCGCCGGTCGAGGTCGGCACGATGTTCAGCGCGGCGGCCCGGGCGCGGCGCAGGTCCTTGTGCGGGGCGTCCTGCAGGTTCTGGTCCTGGGTGTACGCGTGGATCGTGGTCATCAGACCCCGCTCGATCGTGAACGCGTCGTGCAGGACCTTGGCCAGCGGGGCGATGCAGTTCGTGGTGCAGGACGCGTTCGAGATCACGGTGTGCTTCTCGGCGTCGTACAGGTCGTGGTTCACACCCATCACCACGGTGAGGTCCTCGTTCTTCGCCGGGGCGGAGATGATGACCTTCTTGGCGCCGTTGTCGGCGTGCGTCTTGGCCTTGGTGGCGTCGGTGAAGAAGCCGGTCGACTCGATCACCACGTCGGCGCCGACGTCGGACCACTTCAGGTTCGCCGGGTCGCGCTCGGCGAAGGCCTTGAAGCTGTGGCCGGCGACGCTGATCTCGTCGTCGGTGGCGGAGACCTCACCGGGGAAGCGGCCCAGGATCGAGTCGTACTTCAGCAGGTGAGCGAGGGTCTGGTTGTCGGTCAAGTCGTTGACGGCGACGACCTCGATGTCGGCACCGGACGCCTGCACGGCGCGGAAGAAGTTACGGCCGATCCGGCCGAAGCCGTTGATACCTACGCGTACGGTCACGGGACTGCGTCTCCTCAGAACTAGCTTTCGAGCACTGCCGCTACAGCCCGAAGACTAGCCCAACAGCCCACTCGACCAACTGGTACCGTCCACATCAGACCACCGGTGTCCCAAGGCGGGTTCCAGACCAGACCACCTGCTGGTACACGTCACCGTCCGCGTTCCGGACCCCGGACACCAGTACGGCGGCCTCCGAGGGAGACCGCCGTACCGCGAGGGAGAGGGTCAGGCCGGGTCGAGCATTTCCGGGGTGAGGTTGGCCTCGGTGTTGGGGATGTTGAGGTCGGAGGCGCGCTTGTCGGCCATCGCGAGGAGGCGGCGGATCCGGCCGGCCACCGCGTCCTTGGTCAGCGCCGGCTCGTGCAACTGGCCGAGCTCCTCGAGGCTGGCCTGCTTGTGCTCCAGCCGCAGCTTGCCCGCCACCTGCAGGTGATCCGGTACGTCGTCCCCGAGGATCTCCAGCGCCCGCTCGACCCGCGCACCCGCGGCGACCGCGGCCCGGGCCGAACGACGCAGGTTCGCGTCGTCGAAGTTGGCCAGCCGGTTCGCGGTCGCGCGCACCTCGCGGCGCATCCGGCGCTCCTCCCAGGCCAGCACCGACTCGTGCGCACCCAGCCGGGTCAGCAACGCACCGATCGCGTCGCCGTCGCGGATGACCACGCGGTCCACGTTGCGCACCTCGCGGGCCTTCGACCCGATGCCGAGCCGACGGGCCGCACCGACCAGAGCCAGCGCCGCCTCCGGACCGGGGCAGGTCACCTCGAGTGAGGACGACCGGCCGGGCTCGGTCAGCGAACCGTGCGCCAGGAACGCGCCACGCCACGCCGCCACCGCATCGCAGGAGGCACCCGAGACGACCGCCGGCGGCAGACCCCGGACCGGACGGCCGCGGTTGTCCACCAGGCCGGTCTGCCGGGCCAGCGCGTCACCGTCGCGCACTACGCGGACGACGTACTTGGTCTGCTTACGGATACCGGACGGGGAGATGACCACCACGTCCGACGGGTGCCCGAAGATCTCGGCGATGTCCTTGCGCAGCCGCCGGGCGGCGGCCCCGCTGTCCAGTTCGGCCTCGACGACGATCCGTCCGGAGACGAGATGCAGACCGCCTGCGAATCGCAGCACGGACGACACCTCGGCCTTGCGGCAACAGGGTTTCGTGACCTGAATACTGGTCAACTCGGACTTCACCTGTGCTGTCATCGCCATGAAGGCATCCTCCCACCGCTGTCAAAGACCCTCTGACGAGTCCCCCGGTTCCGGAGGGACGGGAGGGTCACATCATCCAACGCAATGATGGGTGCCCTGTTACGCGGCACTGCAACCTTCCTGCCGCCTGATCGCGTTCCTTCCCCGAGACTGTGATGGGAGGGATATGAGAGCACGCCACGATGCCGAGTTCACCGAATTCGCGGCGATCACGATCCGCCGGCTGCGACGTACGGCGTACCTGATGTGCGGCGACTGGCATCGTGCCGAGGACGCCGCGCAGGACGCTCTGGTGAAGGTCTACCGCCGCTGGAACCGCATCGATCGCGGTGACGGCCTGAACGGCTACGCGCACCGCTGCGTCGTCACCGCCGTCCTCGACCAGTCCAGGAAGCCGTGGCGCCGCGAGCGTCTCGTCGACACCGACGAACAGGTTCCGCCGCTGCCCGACGCCGCGGCCACGGTCGACGACCGCCTCCTCGTGGTCCAGGCCCTCGGCGCCCTGCCGCCGAGTCAGCGGGCCTGCGTCGTCCTGCGCCACTACGCCGACCTCAGCCTGGAACAGACCGCCGACGTCCTCGGCATCAGCACCGGCGGAGTGAAGAGCCAGACCTCCCGCGGCCTCGCCCGCCTGCGCGAACTACTCGACCAGACCGAAAGGAGCGCCTCGTGAGCAACGACATCGAACGACTGCTGGCCGCCGCGGCCGACGACGCGGACCAGCCGCTGCACACCGACGTCGAGGACATCCTCGTCCGCGCCCGGCGCTCGGTCCGCAGGACGCGCATCGCCACCGTCTCCACCGCGGTCCTCACCACCGCCGCCATCGTCGGCGGCGTCGCCGCCTGGTCCTCGACGCGGACCGAGAGCGTGGAACCGGCCGGCATCACGATCGACCAGAACGGCCAGGTGATCGACACGGACTCCGGTCAGGTGGCCAAGCCCGCGCCCCCAATCAGCCCGCTGTCCGACGCCGAGGTGCTGAGGCGCTGCAAGATCTACGACAACGAGAATCTCGTCTCGATCAAGGAGCGCGGGGGCGGCCCTCCCGGCGACAAGACCGGCGTGATCGACGCCCGCTGGAAGGTCGTGGTGAAGGCCGGCGATCAGAACAAGCTCGACGCGATGTTCCTCGCCCCGGACCAGTCCATCCTGTCGACCTGCACGATGGAGGGTCCCGACCGGATCAGGACGTACGCGCGCTTCAGCACCACAGAGCCTCTGGGCGGCAGGGTGGACAACCCAACCGCGGCCCCGGAGCCGGAGGTCGTGGATCGTCACGTCAGGATCCCGGTCCCCGGCGTCACCCGGGTGCTGTTCAACCTGGCCACCGAGAAGGC
>CAVVIA010000004.1:0-1743941 GCA_963748245.1 uncultured Actinomycetota bacterium
GTCATGCGCGAGGGCTCGGACGTCACCGTCGTCGCGATCGGGCGGATGGTCCACCGAGGCGCTGCAGGCCGCCGACGACGCCGAGCAGGAGGGAATCTCGGTCGGAGTCAAGTGAATCCGCGGACGCTCCAGGCCGCTGGGGCGGCGGGGATCATCGCGTGCTGGAAGAAGACGACGCGGTGTGCCGCCGGGCGCGAGAGGGTAGATGCGTGGTGGCTTCGGCGCCGAGCTCGCGGCGGTCGTCCAGCAGGGCGCCTTCGATTACCTGGACGCTCCGATCGAGCGTGTGGGAGCGAAGTTCGCCCCGCTCCCGTTGGGCCCGCGATGGAGCAATGGGTCGTCCCGCACGCCGCCGACGTGCTCGAAGCTGTGAAGCGGACCGTGGCGCGAGAAGCTGATGGCCACCGAGGTCAAGCTCCCGCGGCTGGGCCAGGGCATGGAGTCCGGCACGATCGTCAAGTGGCTGAAGGGCGAGGGCGAGCCGGTCAAGAAGCGCGAGCCGCTCTACGAGCTCGACACCGACAAGGTCACTCAAGAGGTGGAGGCCGAGGCCGACGGCGTCCTGCTCAAGATCCTCGTCGATTCCGGCGAAGTCGAGGTCGGCAAGACGATCGCCTTCATCGGCAAGGAAGGGGAGGACGTCCCGTCCGGGAACGGCAGCGCGCCATGAAGGACGAGGAGAAGGCCACGAGCCGCGACGCCGCCGAGCCCGAGGACGAGCCGGAGAGAAGGCTCGCCCGCGGAGGAGATGGACGACGAGCGTGAACGCGGCCGGCAAGCCGCCGCTGCGACCGCCGCGGCCGAGACGGCGCAAGTTGCTCAAGCAACAAGGTCTCCGGTGACGGCCGCGTCAAGGCCTCGCCGCTCGCGCGACGGCTGGCGCGGGAGAAGGGGATCGACATCGCGCAGCTCCAGGGCACGGGACCGAGGGCCGGATCGTCGCGAGGATGTCGAGCGTGGGCCGATCATCGCGGCCCCGAGGCGGCTGCTGCGGCGTCGCGGCAGCCGCCGGCGAGGTCGAGGAGATCGAGCTCACGTCGACGCGGAAGACGATCGCGCGCCGTCTCACCGAAGCGTGGCAGGCGCCGGTTTTCCAGCTGACGCTTTTCGGTCGACATGACCCGGGGGCTCGAGCTGCGCGAGCGGCTGGTCGCGCGCCTGCAGGAGGGTGAGACGAAGCCGACCGTGAGCGACCTGCTGACCAAGGTGTGCGCCGCTGCGCTCGTCCGTCATCCGGCCGTGAACGCGCACTTCGCCGGCGACAAGATCCTTCGCTTCCCCTACGCGCACGTCGGGATCGCCGTCGCGGGGCCGAACGGCCTCGTCGTGCCGGTGATCCGCGACGCCGACAGGCACACGATCCCGGAGATCGCCGCCGCGCGGCCGATCTCGTCGGGCGGGCCCGGAACGGCAAGCTGCAGCTGGCCGACCTCGAGGGCGGCGCGTTCTCGATCTCGAATCTCGGCATGTTCGGAATCGAGCAATTCGTCGCGGTGCTCAACCCGCCGCAGGCTGCGATCCTCGCCGTCGGCTCGATCGAGGAGAAGCCGGTCGTCCGCGATGGTCAAGTCGTCGTACGCCCGCTGATGAGCATGACGATCACCTGCGACCACAGGGCGATCGACGGCGCCGACGGCGCGGAGTTCCTCCGCACCGTCAAGGAGCTGCTCGAAGAGCCCGCGCTCGCGCTCTGAGCGTGGCCACGGTCTGGTACCGGGTGCGAGACCTCGACCGGGGTCGCGCCTTCTACCGTGACGTGCTCGGCTTCGAGGAGGTGTTCGTCGACTTCGACGACGGCTGGTCGCGGCTCACCCACGGCGAGATGGAGATCGCGCTCGCCAAAGGCGAGCCCGACGAGAGCGGCGGCGTCGCCCACGTCGACGTCGAGGACGTGAAGAGCGCCGCCGAGCGCCTGCGCGAGGCCGGCGTCGAGGTGGGAGTCGTCTTCGAGCTGCACGGGCAGATCAGGCTCGTGGACGTGTTCGACCCCGAGGGCAACCGCATCCAGCTCGCGCAGTCCCTGACCCCGTGAGCGAGGTGCTGCTGCGAAGCGGCGGCGCCCAGGACGTCCGGTTCCTCCGGGACATGCTCCACCACGCGTACTACTGGCGGGAGCGTGTGCCGGGGTCGCTCGTCTCCCGCTATGTGCGGGGGTGGGGCAGACCCGGCGACACGGCGCTGATCGCGCTCGAGAACGGGTTCCCGGTCGGCGCCGCCTGGTTCCGGCTCTTCAGCGCGGCGGAGCCGGGCTACGGCTTCGTCGACGAGGCGACGCCCGAGCTCGCGATCGCGGTCGTGCCGTCGAAGCGCGGCCACGGGATCGGCGATGACCTGCTCAGCGCTCTGATTCAGAAAGCACAGTCAGCGGGCTACGGCCGGCTCAGCCTGAACGTCGAGCCGGGCAACCCCGCCCGCAAGCTGTACGAGCGCCACGGCTTCGAGGTCGTCGACGAGGGCGACGAGGCGTGGACGATGGTAGCGGAGCTAGCATCGAACCGACTACCGACTGAGGAGCTGACGAGATGGAAGTTGACGTCGCCGTCCTGGGCGGAGGCCCCGGTGGGTATACCGCAGCGATCCGCGCAGCCCAGCTGGGCGCGAAGGCCGCCTGCATCGAGCTGGAGCCGGAGCTCGGCGGCACCTGCCTCCGGGTGGGCTGCATCCCGACGAAGGCGTGGGTGCAGACCGCGCACGCGCTGCACCCGGCGGACGAGATCTTCGCGAAGTTCGGCGTGAAGTGGGCGAAGCCCGAGCTCGACTTCGGCACGCGGTCGAGTGGAAGAACGGCGTCGTCAAGCAGATGACCGGCGGCGATCGCCGCCTGTTCAAGGCGAACGGCGTCGAGTGGGTGAAGGGCAAGGGCCGCTTCAAGGACGCGAACACGATCGCGGTCGAAGGCGGGGAGGACGTGTCCTTCAAGCAGGCGATCGTCGCGACGGGCTCGTTCCCGATGATGCCGCCGATCGAAGGGCTCGACTCGCCCCGCTGCGTCGACTCCACCGGCTTGCTCGCCCAGACCGAGATTCCGAAGCGCCTGGTCGTTCTCGGGGGCGGCATCATCGGCTGCGAGTTCGCCTCGATCTTCCAGCGCTTCGGCTCGGAAGTGACGATCATCGAGATGCTCGAGACGCTGATCCCGCAAGAGGATGCGGACGCGGCGAAGGAGCTGGCGAAGGCAGTTCGGGAAGCGCGGGATCGCGCTGGAACTCGGCAAGCAGTGCACGCGGGTCGAGAACGACGGCTCCAAGCTGACCGTCCACTACGGCGACAGGTGAGACCGTCGAGGCGGACCTGATGCTCGTGAGCGTCGGCCGCGCGGCCGCTCGTCGAAGGGCTCGGGCTCGAGGAGATCGGCGTCGAGCTCGACAAGCGCAAGGGGATCGCCACCGACGAGTACCGGCGCACGACCGTCCCGAACATCTACGCGGTCGGCGACTGCGCCGGCTACTGGCGCTTCGCCCACACCGCTTTCCGCGAGGGCGAGGTCGCCGCCGAGAATGCCTGTGGCCACGAGGCGACGATCGGCGATCCGGCGGTGCCGCGGCCGATCTACACCGATCCGGAGATCGCCGGCGTCGGTCTCACCGAAGCGCAGGCGCGCGAGTTGCACGGCGACGACGTCGCGGTGGGCGTGTTCCCATGGGTCGCGAACGCTCGTGCGGTGATGCAGGCGGAGACCGTCGGCTGGGTCAAGTCGATCCACGAGACGAAGTACGGAGAGTTGCTGGGGATCGTCATGGTCGGCCCGCACGTGACCGACCTGATCGAGGCCGGCACGGTCGCGATCGACGCCGAGTCCACGGTCGAGACAGTCGCAGACGGCATGGCGGCGCACCCCACGCTCTCAGAGGCGATGTCAAGAGGCAGGTCTCGTCGCACTGGGCCGCGCGATCCACCTCCCGAACGAGGAGCCGCGGCGGCTAAGGCGTAACCGGCTGCGGAACCGGCTCGGGCTCGCCCTGGCGCGAACAGCGGCCCCGGTCCAGATGGCCAGTGCGAGCAGCACCAGCGCGTGCGCCAGGACGATCCCGGCAGCGCCGACGAGCAATGTCGTGTCCACCCCGATCCACTCGGACAACGGTCCCAGAAGACGAAGCCGATAGGCATGAAGATCAGCGACACCGCCCAGTCGTAGGAGCTCACGCGAGAGATCGCGTGCTGCGGGATCTCCTGCTGGATCGTCGTCTCCCAGAGCGTGTTCAAGACGACGATCGCGATCGAGCTGAAGATCACCGTCGCCATCAGTACGGCGACCGGCGGCGCGAGCGCGAACGTGGCGACGTGCAGCGCCATCGGGAAGGTCGCCGACCGTGCTCATGAGCAGGATCCGCGAAGGGCGCCGACGAAAAACGTACCAGCCCGCCGAGGAGACCGCCGATCCCCGAGGCGCCGGCGATGAATCCCCACGCTTCGGGGCCACCCAGCTCGTTTCTCGCGACCAGCAGCCCCAGAATGTTCTGCACTCCCCAGCCGAGGTTGCCGAACCCGAAGCCGAGGAGGCTCGCCCACACCCAGTCCCGCGACCGCACCTCGCGCCAGCCGGCCGTCGAGTCGAGCAAAGAACATCTGCGCCGCTGCAGCGTCTCGTGCCGCGTCACGCGCAGGCGGGAGAGGAACAGGCGCTGGCCACGAAGGTCGCCCGCGTCGGCGGCGAGCACCCAGCCCGCCCCGGCGAGAGCGACGATCACGCCCGCGGCGGCCGGACCGACGATCGAGCTCCCGCTCCGGGAGAGTCCGATCAGCGCGTTCGCCTCCTGCAGCCGGTCGCGGCTGACAGTCTGCGGGATGAGGCCGGTCAACGCGGGGCCGAAGAAGGAGTCGGCGGCGCCGACGACGGTCGCGATGACGACGAAGTGCCAGATCTCGGCGAACCCGAAGATCATGGCCCGTCACCCCGGCGCCGAACTCCCAGATCAAACTCGGCAGCGCCTGCGGCTGGCAGGAGGTCGGAAGTGTGGAAACGACCTCTGACGGCACCCGGGTCGAGTGCCGTCAGCAGGGTTCTACCTATCGCTGGATCAAGGCCGGTTAGACCAGCCCTGCGCCGGACCGTTCGAGTACATCGGCGGCGCCGGAGGCCTGCGACGCCGCAGAATGAGCGCCGCGGCAACGATCGCGACGGCGAGTACCAGTACCGCACCGCCGATGATCCACAGCAGCGGTGACGAAGACTCGGTCGACGCAGGCTGAGCGTTGTCGTCCCCACCCGTGCCACCGGCCGCAGTGGGCGATGCGGACGCCGTGGGGGAGGACGCCTCCGTCGGCGTCGGGGTCGATGGCGTCTCACCCGTCGACGCGCCGTACTCCGGTCCGCCGACCTTGTCGCCCGCCACCGCCACGTCGATGGTCACCGGTACCCCGCCCGGCTGGTTGCTGCCGAAGGGGACTCCGAGCTTGGCGACGATGTAGTACCAGCCGTCGACACTCGCCTTCCGTAGAAGGGCGTCGCCGGCGTTTCGGTTCAGGTAGGCCGTCCGCGGTGTCGCGATCCCCTTGCCGCTCGACGGCAGGATCTTGGTCACGCCGGTGTAGGCCGTGGTGTCGAACTTCATCTCCGAGCGGACCGGACTGAACAGACCGGTCCGGATGTTCGTCGTGCCCGCGCCGGGGCTGCCGCCGAAGGTGACCCGGTACGCGAGACCCTGACCCCACTCGAGCTTGACGCGGTAGAACAGCTCCTCGCCGTTGAAGATCGTCTCGCCATAGCGACCGGAGCCCCCCAGAGTCGTTGCCTCGTTGAACGAACCGCCGCCGTGAACCGGGCTGACCGCACCAGCCGGCTGCTGGGCGAACTCGACAAGGCTCGCCTGAGCCGGCTCACCCATGCTGCCGGTCACCGGCGGCTCGATCCGGAGCAGGAGCTCGACCGGTACACGATCGGCGCCGTCCTTCGCGTCCCGGGTGACCCGGAAGACGTACTTGCCGGGCACGCTGCAGCCCTTGGGCCTCGACGAACCGGGAACGAGGCCATTCCAGCTGAGCACGGTGGTCAACGACCCGCCGTCGTTCTTCGCCCGGGTGTTCAGCTCCCGCTCGCGGTGGTAACAGTCTGCCCCGCTGGGCCCGGTGATGTTGATGTCGAGGACCTCGAGGTCGCGGGGGTTGCCGCGGGGGAACACCGCCGTCGCCGCGAAGTACGCGGTGTCACCGGCCTTCAGTTCGGCGGCGTAGAAGCGTTCCTCGACCGGGTCCAGCGTGTCCAGGTACTGCCCGGGGGCCACCGTGGGCGCCGTGAACGGATCCGCCGTACCGGTGATCGGCTTACCGGTCGGTTCGTAGTGCCGCAGCGCGCGTTCCGTCACCCGGCCCAGTACGCCGAGCAGCGAGTCGGCGTCGGCGGCATCGTGATAGGTGCCACCGGTGTTCTGCGCGATGCAGGCGAGCTGCGCGCGGGCCTTGGCGTCGACCCGGAAGCCGATCGCGTGCACGTGGAGATCGACTCCTTGCTTGCTGAGTTCCTTCGCCACCTCGCAAGGCTGCGGCGGCGCACAGGTGTCCTCGCCATCGGACACCAGGACGATCGAGCGCTGTCCTTCCTTCGGCAGTTGAGCGGCCGCGACGCGCAGCGCCCGGCCGATCGGGGTGTAGCCGCTCGCCTTCGTCGCCGTGACAGCGCCCTTCAGCGCCGGCTTGTCGACGGTCTTGACGGGCTGGACCACCCGGACGTCCTTGCAGCCGGCCGCCTTCTCGGAGCCGCTCGACCCGGTCCCGGCGCCGTAGATCGCGAGGCCGACCTGAGCCTGGGCGGGAAGGCCGTCGACCATCGAGCCGACGGCTCGCTTGGCAGCGTCCATCCGCGTTCCCACGCCACCGGCGTCTCGGGCCGTCATCGAGCCGGAGGAGTCCAGCACGACCATCACGGGGGACAGTTCGCCCTCCGCCACTGCTGAGGGAGTGTTCGCGAATGAGAATGCGGCGATCAGCGCCGGCACTGCAATGAGTGCGGCTGAACGTCGTATCATGGAGTCTCCAGGAGTTTGAGGCTGTACAAGTGGAGAATCTAGCGTTTGCATCTGCAATTTGCAAACCGTAATCGAGGGATGGAGGCGGTGTGGCTGACGCACACGCGCGGAACCTCGAGTTGCAGCTCGAGTGGTACGGCGAGTTGCTGGGCGACCGCTTCCGTCGCCTGCTCGCGCGGCTCGGGCTCTCACAAGCTCAGCTCGCGAGCTTGCTCGGGCTGTCTGCGCCGATGCTGTCGCAGCTCATGTCGGGGCAGCGAGCGAAGATCAGCAACCCGGCCGTCCTTGCGAGGCTGCTCCAGCTCGAGGCCATGGTGGGGGAGCGGAGCTGGGACGCGCTCTCCAGGGCAGAGCAGGAGCGGCGACTCGAAGAGGTGCGTGCGGCCCAGCGATCAAGTCTGACCATCGACCAGAGCGCCGCGGCTTCGACGGAGCCTGCGCCCCAGGCGGGGGATCCGGTCACTGCGATCCAGTCTTTGTTCCGCCATGTCGCATCAGCCTCCGACCTCCAGGGCGCCGCGGAGTTGCTGGACGCCCGCTATCCCGATCTCGCGGAAGCGCTCCGGGTGCTGGGCGCGGGCCGCACGCAGGATGCCCGCGCCTACTACAAGCGGGTGGTCACCGGCGCCTGAACTCAGTTCTCGGCGATGCAGCGCTGGCGTGAGTCAATCTGAGATCCAGAGAATCTCTACACACAACGGCCGTCAGTAGGTTGCGATGACTTTGGCGGCTTCGGCTGGGCCGTCGACGGCGGCGTAGAGCTTCTGGATTTGTTCGGCGGCTTCGCGGTGGGTGGGGTTGGTGAGCATCCGGGTGGCGAGGTCGGTGAGGTTGTCGGTGCGGCGGAGGCGGCGGGCCGCGCCGAGGCGTTCGACCAGGGCGACGTTGAGGTCCTGCTCGATGTGGAGGGGGATGCCGAGGAGTGGCGTGCCGCTGGCCATCGCCGTCTGCACGCTGCCCTGGCCGCCGGTGGTGACTGCGAGATCGACCTGCGGCATGACCAAATGGCTGGGCAGGACGCCCTCGATCATGATTCGGTCGGTGGCCAGGTCGCCGAGGTCGTGGATCGTGCCGGCGACCAGGATGCGTACGTCGAGCCGGCTGAGCTCGGCGATCGCCGTACGGACCTGAGCGGGCGGCGTCGACGTCATCGCGAGGTAGATCGTCGGCCCTGGGCGGTCGAGGAATCTCTGCACCGCCAGGGGGACCGGGAGGTCCAGGTGGGCGTAGAGCGGTCCGACTGTCGTGAGCCGCGAGGTGGCGCGATAGCCCTTGCCGGGTCGCCAGGCGGCGATCTCGGCCGATGAGATTCCGACTACTTCGGGGATCTCGGGGACCAGTGAGAGATCGCCGAGCAGCAGTGCGGCCAGGCTCGGAATTCCTTCTATACCGAGCGATTCGGCCATGCGGTTGAAGCCGCCGGTGTACGCCGTGGTCCGGTTGCACGTCCTGTTGATCAGGAATCGGGCGAGCCAGTCAGGTGCGCGCTTCAGCCGTGGATCCACCGGTCGGCTCGGTGCCGGCAGCAGGCGGTGTTCGAAGACCGGCGGCACGAAGCTGCCCGCATGTTCGGTGATCACCCGTACGTCGGCCAGTCGCGAGGACAGCAACGTGGTCACGGTGAACCCGGTGACGGCGACGGTGATTCCGTTGGCGCGGAAGTACTCCGCCTCCGCCGCGACATAGGTCTGGATCTCGGCGTCGTCGTACATGCTCTGCCGGGGATCGCCGAGCCCGACGGCCGAGCCGACGAAGCGGGCCGCTCGGGCCGGTGTCATGCCCGGTCCGAGGACGTCGTACCGGATGCCGGCCTCGGCGAGCAGGCGCTCGTGCGGGCCGCCGTGGGTGGCGACGCGGACCTCGACGCCGAGCTCGGTGAGTGCACGGTGCAGCTCGAGCATCCGGGAGGTCTCGGACAGATAGGCGCAGTGCGGTAGCAGGCAGATCACGGTTGCCCCCTTCGACAGTGATAGGTAATATATTGCCTATGTCGCCACGGAACAAGAGTGAGGAACTGTTCGGGATCGGTGCGGGCTCGGAGTTGGTGCCGTCGGTCCGGGCGTTCCGGACGACGCTGATGCTGGCCCAGAAGCTTCGCTACGCCATGGATGAGCGGCTCCGAGCCGACGGGCTCACCACCCAGCAGGCCGCCTTGATCACCGTCGTGACGGCGATGGGCAAGCCGTCACTGGCCGAGGCGGCGGCCGCGTTGGGGAGCACGCATCAGAACGTCGCGCAGATCGTCGCGGCCCTGGTCCGCAAGGAGTTGTTGCAGGTCGAGCCCGATCCTGACGACGGCCGCCGCAAGTTGCTATCGGCAACGAACAACAGCACGGCGTACTGGCGTCAGCGTGACGCCGGTGACCATGGCGCGGTGGCCGACTGGTTCGCCGGCCTGAGTCCGGCCGAGCTCGAGACCTTCTGTGAGTTGTCGGATCGCGTGATCGCAAGGCTCGACGATGCTTAAGGCCGTGCTGGGCAGTACGGCGTTCTTCTTCGCCGCACCGTGCGTGGTGGGTGGCGTGATCCCCTGGTGGATCAGTGGCTGGGCCGGCCCTCGCTTCTGGCCGGGGCTCGTGCTGGTGGCCGCCGGGGCGTACGTCGTACTGCGTGCGTTCGTGCGCTTCGTCCGGGAGGGACGCGGTACGCCGGCGCCCGTCGCGCCCACCGAGGAGCTCGTGGTCGGCGGCGACTACCGCTTCGTCCGCAACCCCATGTACGTCGGAGTCGTCACCGCGATCCTCGGCCAGGCCCTCACCTTCCTGGACCCCTGGATCCTCGGGTACGGCGTCATCGCGTGGGCCGTGATGGCCGCGTTCGTCAGGTATTACGAGGAACCCGCGCTGCTTCGGCAGTACGGCGCTCAGTACGAGGACTACCGCAGTACCGTCCCCGCCTGGCTGCCGCGACTCAAGCGGTGACTGGTCGACCATCGGCGTCACGGAAACGGGTCACTGCGATCGGGCCGCGGTGCAGGATGTGCGGGATGTCGGCCCAGGGGAGCAGCGGCTCGGTGGCGTTGAGGTTCCGCAGTCGATCGAGCGCCTTGGCGGACGGGGTGGTCAGCGTGGCGACTGTCGCGGCGCTGTAGGGGAGGTAGTCGGTCGCGGGCTGTGGGCGGAACTCTGGATCGTGGCGCTTGAGCAGGATGCAGGTGCGGTCGGGGTCGAGCAGGTCGGCGTCGATGGTCCAGTAGGCGAGCGTGGTCGGTCCGACCCGGCCGGCCTCGCGGAGCGCGGCGAAGATCGGGGCGGGGTGGACCGGGGACAGGAAGACCACATCGCTCCAGCGGCAGTCGAGCGGGTGGACCGGGTTGTCCATCGTCTGGGGCCGGTAGGAGTACTTCGCGGCTTCGCGTTCGTAGATGTCGGGGTGGCGGTCCCGGAGGTGGCTCAGCGGCAGGATGTCGGTGCCGCGGAGATCCCGGATGGCGGCTCGGTAGAGAAGTGTCGGCATAAAAAAAGCCTCCGAGGGCGGGAATCCGCTCCGGAGGCTGCTTAGTAATTCTATCAGTCCCGCAGTCCACCACTGCCCGTTCGGGCAGATTTGTGCGTGAGTGCAAAGTTTCAGGATTAATAGTTTGCAGTGAGTGCAAGTTTGTTCCTAGCCTGGTCGGGTGAAGCAGGCAGAGGGCGGGTTGCGGGAGCGGAAGAAGCGGGAGACGCGGGCGGCGCTGGCCGAGGCGGCGTTGCGGCTGGCGCTGGAGAAGGGCGCGGACAACGTCACGGTCGAGGAGATCGCCGAGGCGGCCGACGTGTCGGTGCGGACCTTCTTCAACTACTTCCCGCACAAGGAGCACGCGATCCTCGGGCGCAATCCCGAGCACATGGAGCGTGCCCTGGAGCGGATGCGGACCGCGCCCGCCGACGAGTCGCCGCTGACCACGATGTGGCACGTCGTCAGCGAGGTGCTGGCGGATCTCGAGCGCGAGGGCGAACTGTCCCGCCGCGGCGAACTGATCATGAGCTCGCCGAACCTGGTCTACCAGCTGATGATGTCCAGCTTCGACGACGAGCGGCAGCTCACCGCCGCGCTGGCCGAGCGGATGGGCGAGCCGGCCACCTCGGTGCGCCCGGCCCTCGTCGTCAGCGCCTCCGGAGCCGCCTGCCGGGTGGCGATGGAGCTGCACAAGGCCGCTCCGGACCGGCCCGTCCGCGAGCTGGTCGCCGAAGGCTTCCAACTACTTGCCGAGGGCATCGACCCCGGCTTCGACCCGACTACGAAAGGTCACTCATGACGACGACCTCGTCACCCTCCCCGTCGCCGAGGACATCTCCGGCGACGTCGCGGGAGAGGTCACCGCAACCACCACGACCCTCACCCCGCGGCAGACCACCCAGGCCATCTCCGGCCTGATGATGGGCATGCTGGTGGCCGTCCTGGCCGGCACCGTCGTGTCGACCGCGCTGCCGCGGATCATCGCGGACCTGGAGGCCAGCCAGTCCGTCTACACCTGGGTGGTCACCGTCGAGCTGCTCGCGATGACGGCCACCGTGCCGTTGTGGGGCAAGCTCGCCGACCTCTACAACAACAAGCTGCTGGTCCAGTTGTCGCTCGCGTTCTTCGTGGTCGGCTCGCTGGTGGCCGGCTTCACCCCGAACGTCGAACTGCTGCTGACCAGCCGGGTCGTGCAGGGGATCGGCGCCGGCGGTCTGACCGCGCTGGTGCAGATCGTGATGGCGGCGATCATCCCGCCGCGCGAGCTCGGCCGGTACTCCGGCATCTTCGGCGCGATCTTCGCCTCCGCGACCGTCGGCGGGCCGCTGCTCGGCGGCTTCCTGGTCGACTCGCCGCTCGGCTGGCGGGCCTGCTTCCTGGTCGGCGTGCCGTTCTGTGCTGGTCGCCATCTTCCTGCTGCAGCGCACGCTGAAGCTGCCGACGATCCGGCGGGAGGTGAAGATCGACTGGTGGGGTGCCCTGCTGATCACCAGCGGAGTGAGCATCATCCTGGTCTGGTCGACGTTCGCCGGCAACAAGTTCGACTGGGTGTCGGGCTGGAGCTTCGCGCTGGTCGGCGTCGCTGTGGTCGCGCTCGCGGTCGCAGTCGTGGTCGAGGCGCGGCACCCGGAGCCGATCATTCCGCTGGACCTGTTCCGCAACCGCACCGTCGCGCTGTCCGTGGTCGCCAGCATGCTGGTCGGCCTGGCCCTGTTCGGTGGTTCGGTCTTCCTGTCGCAGTACTTCCAGATCGCCCAGGGGCACTCGCCGACGTCGGCCGGGCTGATGAGCCTGCCGATGATCCTCGGGATGCTCGTGTCGTCGACCATCGCCGGTGGGCTGATCACGAAGTACGGGAAGTGGAAGATCTACCTCGTCGCCGGTGGGGTGCTGCTGCCGATCGGGCTCGCGCTGCTCGGCACGATCGACGCCCACACCGGCACGTTCCGGATGTCGGTGTTCATGGTGGTGCTCGGTGTCGGCGTCGGGTTGGTCATGCAGAACCTGGTGCTCGCCGCGCAGAACGACGTACCGGCGCGGGAGCTCGGTGCGGCGACCTCGGTGGTGAGCTTCTTCCGGAGCATGGGTGGAACAATCGGTGTCAGCGCGCTCGGCGCCGTCCTGGCGAACAAGGTCGCCACGTCGCTGGGGATGGACGGTTCCCAGGGTGGCGGCGCCGTACCGGAGATCAGCAAGCTGCCGGACGAGGTGAGGATCGCGGTGCAGGAGGCGTACGGGAACGCGACCGCGGACCTGTTCATGATCTCGGTGCCGATCGCCGCGCTGGCCCTGGTCGCGATCGTCTTCATCAAGGAGAAGTCCCTCCTCACCACCTCAGCATCCGAACGCCGTGCAGCCGAGGAAGAAGAGGCTGGCAAGCTGGAGGCATGATCGTTGCATTCAGCATCAGCCCTTCCGGTGGGGACGAGACCGGAGGCGTGAGCCAGGCGGTGGCCGAGGCCGTTCGCGTGGTGCGCGCCTCCGGGCTGCCGAACGAGACGAACGCGATGTTCACCAACATCGAGGGGGAGTGGGACGAGGTGATGGCCGTGGTCAAGCAGGCGGTCGAGGTGGTTGCCGCCGTCTCGCCCCGGGTCGGCCTGGTCCTGAAGGCGGACATCCGGCCCGGCTACATCGGCCAGCTCACCGCCAAGGTCGAACGCATCGAGGACGCTCTGTCCTAGTACGACGGATTGAGCGACCACGGCGTCGTACCGGTTCTCCCGCTCCGCCTCGCGCAGGAACCGGACCCGGTCGACCAGGATCTCGTCGGCGTCCGGGTGCTGCTGGAGCTCGAACTCCTGTCGGTGCTCGGCAGTCAGACACTCGATCCGGCGCGCTGAGGCGTCGTCCGGCGGCTCAGGTAGTAGGCGAACGCGGCGGTCGGGAAGAACATGACGATGCCGTAGACGGCGACCGGGATGGCCATCTCGCTGTTGTCGAGCAGCGACGGGCTGAGCGCGATGGTGAGGGCCAGGGTCGCGTTGTGGATGCCGATCTCCATCGAGCAGGCGATCGACTGCCGCTCACCCAGTTTGGCCAGCCGCGGTACGGAGTACCCGAGGGCCAGGCTGATGACGTTCAGCAGTACGGCGACCACACCCACGGCGGCGAGGTAGTCGAGGAAGTTGTCGCGCTCGGTGTAGATCGCGGCGAAGATCACCAGCACCAGAACGAGGATCGAGCCGATCTTCACCGGCCGGACCATCCGCTCCGCGAAGGCCGGCCGCTTGTTCCGTATCAGCATGCCGAGCGCGACCGGGACCAGCACGATCGCGAACACCTGCAGCATCTTGGCCGGTTGCAGGCCGATCTGGCCGTCGCCGAGGAAGTAGTCGAGGGACAGGTTGACCACGATCGGCAGCGTGATCACGGCGAGGACCGAGTTCACCGCGGTCAGGGTGACGTTGAGGGCGACGTCGCCGCCGGCCAGATGGCTGAACAGGTTGGCCGTCGTACCGCCGGGGGAGGCGGCCAGCAGCATCATGCCGACGGCCAGCGCGGGGGCCAGGCCGAAGAGCTCCACCAGGCCGAAGCAGATCAGCGGCAGCACGATCACCTGGAGGCCGAGGGCGATCAACACGGCCCGCCGCATCCGCAGTACCCGGCTGAAATCGGCGACGGTCAGGGTCAGGCCGAGGCCGAGCATGATGATCACGAGCGCGATCGGCAGCAGTACCGAGGTCAGCACGGAGTCTTCCATCTGCGGGCCCCTTCAAAGGTCGGTGGCTCAGGGTGACAGCGGCGCGCGGCGACGGCAAGAGTTCCGGGACCGGCGGAGTCTCGACCGCCCTTAGGTCATGAGTCAATTTAAGCTCTGAAATAGGACTACAAGATGATCTACGCAAACTTCGGCCACAACGCGATGAACTACGAGACCAACACCCGGCTCTCGTCGACCTTCAACTGACCTGCAACGGCGGTTCTGCTCAGTCTTTCCGGCTGACCGCGCTGTGATTCTGGGCTAGGTTGCCCCGCATGAGAATCCTGCGTGTGGCCGCGATTGCGGCAGGAGGTCTGCTGTTGATGTCCCAGCTCGTCCCCGCCCAGGCGAGCGGCCGGCCGTCGTACCAGTGGGAACTGACGCCGACCGGGAGTACGGCGCAGTTCCGCGGGCTGGCCGCGGTCAGCAAGGACGTCGCCTGGGTGGGCGGATCTGCTGGGACGGTGCTGCGGACCGTCGACGGCGGGAAGAGCTGGCAGAACGTCAGCCCGGCCGGCGCCGAGACGGTGCAGTTCCGGGATGTCGAGGCGTTCGACGCGAAGCGCGCGGTGGTGCTGTCGATCGGGAACGGCGAGGACTCGCGGATCTACCGGACCGTGGACGGCGGCGCGTCGTGGACCGAGACGTTCCGCAACACCGACCCGAACGCCTTCTACGACTGCCTCGACTTCAATGACAACAAGCGGGGGCTGGCGTTGAGCGACCCCGTCGACGGGAAGTTCCGGATCCTGGCGACCGCGGACGGCGGCAAGTCGTGGAACGTGCAGTCGACGGCCGGGATGCCGGCCGCGCTGCCGGGTGAGTTCGCGTTCGCGGCCAGCGGCACCTGCCTGGTCGCCGGACCTGGCCGTACGGCGTGGTTCGCGACCGGCGGCGGCGATCGGCCGCGGGTGTTCCGGACCGTTGACGGAGGCAAGCACTGGACGGTCGCCGACTCGCCGATGGCCAGTGGCGAGGCGGCCGGGATCTTCAGCCTCGCGTTCCGCGGTTCGCTGTTCGGCGTCGCGGTCGGCGGTGACTTCCTCAAGCCGACCGAGGCGGTGAAGGCAGCGTCCGTCACGTCCGACGGCGGCCGCAGCTGGAAGCTGGTCCCGGCGGACAAGGCGCCGAAGGGATACCGGAGCGGTTCCGCGTTCGTCCCGAACTCGCCCGCCACCGTGATCGCGGTCGGCCCGTCGGGCAGCGATGTGAGCTACGACGGCGGGCGCAGCTGGAAGCAGTTCTACGACGGCAGCTTCGACAGCGTCGAGTGCGCCGGCCACGGCGTCAAGGCGGGCTGCTGGGCCTCCGGTGCCCGGGGTGCGGTCGCGCGCCTGACTCGGTGATGTTCAGGTGGGCGACACTCGGACGTCGCGCGAGAGTCGCCCACCTCCCGACAGGATGAGGGCATGCGCAAACTCTTGCTGGGGACGATTGCGGGACTGTTGATGCTCATACCTACCGCGGCAGCTGCCGACCCGGTGGGTACCGCAGGTCGGCCGGGCCGCCCGCTGACCGTGATGACCTACAACATCCACCACGGTGCCGGTATCGACGGCGTCCTCGATCTGGAGCGGATCGCCGTCCTGATCGAGAAGTCCGGGGCGGATGTGATCGGGCTGCAGGAGGTGGACCGGCACTGGAGCGAGCGGAGCAACTGGGTCGATCAGCCGGCCTGGTTCGCCGAGCGGCTGAAGATGCACTACGGGTACGCCGCCAACCTCGACCTGCCGCCGCTGAATCCGGGCGAGCCGAACCGGCAGTACGGTACGGCGATCCTGTCGCGGTACCCGATCAAGGACTTCACCAACACGCTGCTGCCGAAGTACCCGGCCGGTGAGCAGCGCGGTCTGGCGGTCGCGACGATCAAGGTGCGCGCGGCCGACCTGCGCTTCGCGAACACCCACCTGACCCACAACAACGACGCCGAGCGACTGGAGCAGGCGCAGAAGGTGGTCGAGGTGCTGGGTGCCTCGAAGAAGCCGACGATGCTGGTCGGCGACCTCAACGCCCGTCCGGACACACCGGAGATCAAGACCATTCTGACGTCGCTGTCGGACACCTGGGCCGAGGTCGGGATCGGGCCTGGTTACACCATCCCGGCGGAGAACGCGACGGCCCGGATCGACTACCTGCTGCACAGCTCCCAGGTGACGCCGAAGAAGGCCTCGGTTCCGGTCTCGCCCGCCTCCGACCACCTCCCGGTGGTGGCCTCCTACACCCTCCGCTGACACCCACCCCGGCGCGTGCCGAAGGACGCCCGCCGGGGGTGTGAACGCCCTCTGGGGGCCTGGCACAGGTTATTGCCTGTGCCAGGCCCCCAGTTCGTGTTCAAGGCCCGGTCTGGTTGCTCTTGGCAGCCGGCCGGTAACTGCGGGCGCGGAATTACAAGCTTGTAGTTTGTCAAGCCGACACGCAGGTGAAACAAAGTTACTTGTGTGAAAGGTGTTCCCAATGGGGCTACAGGCAACTAGTGTCGCGTATGAGGTCCATGAGGACCAAAAGTTCACGAACCTTTGGGAAGGGGTTCGTGACCGGCGGAAGGAACGACCGATGCGGACCCCCTCGAGGGCCACGTCCGGTCGGCGGGTTGCGAGCACGGGGAAGACCGGCAGAGCGCTGCTCTCCGGGGTGCTCGCGGTCTGTCTGGCCGGCTCGATGGCCGTGATACCCGTCCCGGCGCAGGCGAAGCCGAAGCCGCCGGTCATTCCGTCCAAGGCCGCGGTCGAGCGGGCCAAGCAGGCCGCCACCGCCAAGGCGGGCCAGGTCGCCGCGATCGAGAACCAGCTGGCCGCCGCGAGCGCGCGGCTCGAGCAGCTCGGCGTCGCGTCGGGGATCGCCGCCGAGGCCTACAACGGAGCGGTCTACAGGCTGCAGCAGGCGAAGACGGAGGCGGCCCAGGCGGCGGCCCGGGCGGCCAAGGCGCAGAAGACGCTGGCGACCCAGCGGCAGCAGATCGGCCGGTTCGCGGCGGCGTCGTACCAGGGTGGCGGCGATGTGGCGAAGCTCGGGCCGCTGTTCACCGCGGAGGGTCCGCAGGAGCTGCTCGACTCGGCCGGGGCGGCCCGGTCGGTGTCGGCCGCGATGCAGGGCTCGTACCTGCGCTACACCGCGACCCAGGTGATGACGAACCTGTTCAAGGTGCAGGCCGACCAGGCCGTCACCAAGGTGAAGCACGCCACCGACGAGGCGGCCAAGGCCAAGAAGGCGGCCGAGGCCGCGGAGCAGGCACAGGCGTCAGCGGTCAGCGCGATGGGCGTTCAGCGCAAACAGGCGATCACCCAGCTCGCGGTCCTGCAGAACACGTCGATCAAGGTGGCCGCCCAGCGGCAGCGGGGACTCGAGGAGCTTGCGCGCCAGCGAGCCGCCGCCCTCGCCGCGAAGAAGGCGGCCGAGCTGCAGCGCCGGATCGCCGCCCGCGAGGCCGCCGAGCGCCGCCGGGAAGCGGCCCAGAAGGCCCGGGAGGCGGCCGAGCGGGCCCGCGAGGAGCGGGAACGGCGCGAGGAGCAGAAGCAGAACCCGGGGAAGAAGAAGCCGCCGAAGAAGCAGCCGGACCGGCCGCGGGACGACGACAAGCCGACTCCCTTCCGGAAGGGTGCCGGGGCCGCGATCGACTTCGCGCTGGACCAGCTCGGCGACATGTACCTGTGGGGCGGGACCGGCCCGAGCCGGTGGGACTGCTCCGGCCTGACCCAGGCTGCCTGGGCGAAGGCCGGGGTGTACCTGCCGCACTACAGCGTCGCGCAGTACGAGCAGGTCCGGCACATCGACGAGGACGAGTTGCGGCCCGGTGACCTGATCTTCTGGTCGGTCGATCCGGACGACCCGGGCACGATCCACCACGTCGCCCTGTACCTCGGCAACGGCCGGATGGTGCACGCGCCGCGCACCGGCACGCCGGTGCGGATCGACAGCGTGTACTACTGGGAGCCGCCGGACTTCTTCGGCCGCCCGTGAGAACGGTCCGGGGTCAGTGGCCCTCGGTCTTGAGGCGCTCGAACGACGCGCTGATCTCGGTCTCGGCGTCAGTGCGGCCGACCCAGGTGGCGCCCTCGACGGACTTGCCCGGCTCGAGGTCCTTGTAGACCTCGAAGAAGTGCTGGATCTCCAGCCGGTCGAACTCCGGCACGTGGTGGATGTCGCGCAGGTGCTCCTGCCGCGGGTCGCCGGCCGGGACGCAGAGGACCTTGTCGTCCGGCCCCTTCTCGTCGGTCATCCGGAACATGCCGATCGCGCGGGCTCGGATCAGGCAGCCCGGAAAGGTCGGCTCCGTCAGCAGGACGAGTGCGTCCAGCGGGTCGCCGTCCTGGCCCAGGGTGTCCTCGATGAACCCGTAGTCGGACGGGTACTGAGTGGCCGTGAACAGGGTGCGGTCGAGCCGCAGCCGGTTCGTCTTGTGATCCAGCTCGTACTTGTTGCGCGTGCCCTTGGGGATCTCGATGAAGACGTCGAACTCCATACGGCAGATACTGTCACGGTTCCGACCGACCGAATGACAGGAGCAGCCCGGTGGTCCGTCCTCCTCGTGCGGTGTTCGTCACGCTGCTCGCCACAGCGCTCTGCGTGAGCCTGGTGAGCGGGGCAGACGCCGTACCCGGATCCCTTCAGGCCGCGCAGGTCCAGGCGCCGGCAGTGCTGGCCCCGGCGAAGGCTGAGGGCGTCGCACCGACGGCAGCCGGCATACAGAAGGTGCTGGCGCCGATCCTCAAGGACCCGGCGCTCGGCAAGCACCGGGGTGTCTACGTGTACGACGCCTCGCGCGGCAAGCCGGTGTTCTCGGTCGGATCGGCGACGCCGTACGTGCCTGCGTCCACGCTGAAGCTGCTGACGACGGTATCGGCGCTGGACACGATCGGAGCGGATCGTACGTTCACCACGAAGGTGGTCAGCGGCGCGAAGGGCTCGATCATTCTGGTCGGCGGCGGCGACCCTCTGCTCACCGTCAAGCGTCAGACCGATCCCGACGACTACCCGACGCGTGCCTCGCTGCAGACCCTTGCGGCCAGTACTGCGGCCGCCCTGAAGGCGCAGGGCATCCGCAGCGTCACTCTCGGGTACGACGCCTCGCTGTTCACCGGGCCGGCGATCAACGCGAACTGGGAGGCGAAGTACGTCCCCGAGGGCATCGCGGCTCCGACCTCCGCGCTGTGGGTGAATGAGGGCCGCCTGACTCCGGGCATGGCCAAGCGGGCTCCCTCTCCGGCGCAGGCGGCGGCTGTCGCGTTCGTGGGGCAACTGAAGGCTGCCGGGATCAAGGTGGCCGGCATCCCCACGCCCGCAGTCGCACCTCCTGCTGCCAAGGCCCTTGCGCAGGTGGCGTCGCCGACTGTCGGCGAGATCGTCGAGTACGTGAACCTGCACAGCGACAACGACGGTGCGGAGGTGCTGCTGCGGCATGTCGGCCTGGCGACCAAGAACGGCGGCTCGTACGTCGGCGGCGTCAAGGGAGTGAAGGCGACGCTGACGAAGCTCGGCGTGGATGTCAGCAAGGCCACGATCGAGGACGGGAGCGGGCTGTCGCGGACGAACCAGGTCCCGCTGGACGTGCTGGCCGGTGCGGTCCGGGTAGCCGCGTCCGACGACCACCCCGAGTTGAGGCATCTGCTCACCGGGCTGCCGGTCGCAGGGTTCACCGGCAGCCTCGAGGACCGGTTCGCCGCTCCGGGAACTGCCCCGGGCACCGGACTGGTCCGTGCGAAGACCGGCACGCTCACTGGGGTTCACAGCCTGGCCGGACTGGTTCGTGACCGCACTGGCACGCTCCTGGTGTTCGCAGTGGCGACCGACAGCGTTCCGGTGCCCAAGACGTTGGCCGCACGCGCCGCCCTCGACAGGGCCTCCGCAGCGCTGGCCAATTGCGGCTGCGCCGTCTGATCGGCGGGCGCATGTTGGGACATGCGACTAGGGTCGACACATGAACGAGCGGAGCGAGTTCATCATCGAGCACAGCGTGCCTTGTGTCTCATCCGCGCCCGGAGCGAAGCGAGGACGTGGATGAGTACGGCGGAAGGCCCTACAGCGGCGGAGATGGTCGACTGGCAGCTGGCGACGGGAGTGGCGCGCAAGCTGCTCCGTCCCGGTCCGGCGGTCAGCCGCGCCGAGGCGGATCAGGTGGTCGCCGAGTTGCGCCAGTTCGCGGCCGACTCCGAGCACCACGTGCGCGAGTTCACCGGGCTGCAGGCCACGTCGGCCACCGCGCCGGTGGTGATCGTGGACCGGCCCGGCTGGGTGCAGGCGAACGCGGACGGGTTCCGGACCGTCCTGCAGCCGCTGGCGGACAAGCTGCGTGAGAAGGCCGAGCGGGCCGGCGGCCTGTCGTCCGCGGTCGGCTCCCGGGTGACGGCGATCGAGGCCGGTGCGCTGCTCGCGTTCCTGTCCTCCCGGGTGCTGGGGCAGTTCGACCCGTTCTACCCGTCCGAGCCGGATCCGGACCGTCCTGGTCTGACCGGCCGGCTGCTGCTGGTCGCGCCCAACGTCATGCACGTGGAGTCCGAGCTGGGCGTCGTACCGCGGGACTTCAGGTTGTGGGTGTGTCTGCACGAGGAGACGCACCGGGTGCAGTTCACCGCGGTGCCCTGGTTGCGGGACCACCTGCGGTCGGAGATCGCACTGTTCCTCGACCAGGCCGAGCTGGACGCGTCGGCGTACGCGGCGATGTTCCGGGAGGCCGTGCAGCGGTTGGGACGGTCGGTGAAGGGTGAGGCCGAGCTGAGCCTGGTCGACCTGATGCAGTCGCCTGAGCAGCGGGCCGTGCTGGACCGGCTGACCGCGGTCATGTCGTTGCTGGAAGGTCATGCCGACTTCGTGATGGACGGGGTCGGGCCGTCGGTGATCCCGACCGTGGACACCATCCGGTCCAAGTTCACGTCGCGCCGGCAGAGTGGCAACCCGGTCGACCAGTTGCTGAAGCGGCTGCTCGGCCTGGACGCGAAGCTGCGGCAGTACAAGGACGGCGCCGCGTTCGTCCGCCGAGTGGTCGAGCAGGTCGGGATGGACGGCTTCAACCGAGTGTGGACCGGGCCGAACACGCTGCCCACCAAGCACGAGATTGCGAATCCCGATGCCTGGGTCTCCCGACTCCACGGCTGAGCCTCCGGCCAGGTGGGCTGCCGAGGAGCTCGTGGAACACAGAAGGGGAAAGCTGCACCCGGCTGTGGCGCGCACGCGGGAGGCAGTGCGCTCGATGCTGTCCGAGCTGCCCCAGGGCACGACCGTCCTGGTGGCCTGCTCCGGCGGCACGGACTCGCTGGCCCTGGCCGCCGCGACAGCGTTCGAGGCGCCGAAGCTCAAGCTGCGTGCCGGTGCCGTCATCGTCGACCACGGACTCCAGGCCGACTCCACCCAGACCGCTGAGATCGCTGCCGATCAGTGCCGGTCGCTGGGCCTCGACCCCGTGCAGGTGCGTCCTGTGGAGGTTGGCAGCGAAGGCGGCCCTGAGGGAGCCGCACGGACGGCCCGGTACGACGCTCTGCGCGATGCGGCCGACGAGTTCGGGGCGGACGTCGTACTGCTCGCTCACACTCGTGACGACCAGGCCGAGACTGTATTGCTAGGGCTTGCCCGGGGTTCCGGCGCTCGGTCGCTCGCTGGGATGTCTGCTGTCGCAGGACTGCTGCGTCGGCCGTTCCTGGAGCTGCCACGAGCCACCACAGCTGCGGCCTGCGTCGCTTCGGGGTTGCGGCCGTGGCACGACCCGCACAACGACGATCCGCAGTTCACTCGGGTCCGGGTGCGGCATGAGGTGCTGCCGGTGCTGGAGGAGACTCTCGGGCCTGGCGTGATCGACGCACTGGCCCGTACGGCGGGACTGCTCCGGGCCGATGCGGATGCGCTCGACATGCTCGCGGCTGACCTCGCGGAGACCGCAGTACGTCGTACTGACAGTGAAGTGCACTGCGACCTGGCCACCCTCGCGGCCGAGCCGGACGCCGTACGGACCCGGGTGCTGCGGCAGGCCGCGCTGGAAGCCGGATGCCGCGCCACGGACCTCACCGCCGGGCACATCGCGGCCGTCGACCAACTCGTCACCGCTTGGCGCGGGCAGCGATGGATCGACCTACCGCAAGGCGTCCGGGCGGCCAGGCGGGGCGGATTCATCGTCCTCGGCCCGGATGTGACAGGCTGATCCGTGTGGATGCGGCGGACATCGAGAAGGACCTGAGCAAGATCCATTACACCGAGGACCAGATCCTGGCGAAGCTGCGGGAACTGGCCGGCCGGATCGAGCGGGACTACGAGGGCAAGGACCTCCTCATCGTCGGCGTCCTGCGCGGCGCGGTGATGGTGATGGCCGATCTGGCCCGGTCGTTCAGCCGGCACATCGAGATGGACTGGATGGCCATCTCGTCCTACGGGTCGGGGACCAAGTCGTCCGGGGTGGTCCGGATCCAGAAGGACCTGGACACCGACATCACCAACCGGCACGTGCTGATCGTCGAGGACATCATCGACACCGGGCTGACGCTGAGCTGGCTGGTCAGCAACCTGGAGTCGCGCAAGCCGGCCTCGCTCGAGCTGTGCACCGCGTTCGTGAAGCCGGACGCGGCCAAGATGGCGGTCCCGGTGAAGTACGTCGGCCTGGAGCTGCCGGACGAGTTCGTCGTCGGGTACGGGCTCGACTACGCGGAGAAGTACCGGAACCTGCGCTGCGTCGCCACCCTTGCACCGCACGTGTACTCCTGACCCCCCGTTTGCCCGGATCCGGGCAATCCGGACCCTGGCAGGCCGGGCCAATTCCGGCCGGAGGGGTGCCTGCGCGCCGTACCCGGGGCAGACTTGGTGACAGCCTGTACAACTGGCTCTACCGTCCTTGAGTGACCCTCGTGGTGGGCAGGCTTGCCCGGCACGAGACACTTGGACTGGTGTTACCGTCTCAAGCCCGCATACCCGGGCCTGCCGAGCTAGGAGGGACGGGGCGTAGGCCTCGATCATGGACGTGAAGCGCATCTTCCGCGGACCCCTGTTCTGGATCGTCGTCGCCTTCCTGGGCGTTCTGGTGATCGGACAGCTCCTGACCGGCTCGACCGGGTACAAGACCGAGCCGACCGGCCAGGTCGTGCAGCTGATCCAGCAGGCCACGGCCTCCTCGGACAAGACGATCAAGTCGGTGACGCTGATCGACCCGGACCAGGAGATCCGGGTCGAGAAGACCGACGGCACCAAGGTGCGCGCGCACTGGGTCGACGGCCAGGCCAACACCCTCGGCCAGTCGATCCAGAAGCTGTTCGACGACAAGAAGATCGAGCGGTACGACGTCGAGAACCCGAAGCCGAGCTTCATCGGCCAGGTGTTCTCCACCCTGATCCCGTTCCTGCTGATCGCGGTCGTCTTCATCTTCTTGATGAACTCGATGCAGGGCGGCGGCTCGCGGGTGATGAGCTTCGCCAAGTCGAAGGCCAAGCTGATCACCAAGGACACCCCGAAGACGACCTTCGCGGACGTCGCCGGCTGTGACGAGGCGATCGAGGAGCTCGGCGAGATCAAGGAGTTCCTGCAGGAGCCGGGCAAGTTCCAGGCGGTCGGGGCGAAGATCCCGAAGGGCGTGCTGCTCTACGGCCAGCCCGGTACCGGTAAGACCCTGCTGGCCCGTGCGGTCGCCGGTGAGGCCGGCGTGCCGTTCTACTCGATCTCTGGTTCGGACTTCGTCGAGATGTTCGTCGGTGTCGGTGCCTCCCGGGTCCGCGACCTGTTCGAGCAGGCCAAGACGAACGCCCCGGCGATCGTGTTCATCGACGAGATCGACGCCGTCGGCCGGCACCGTGGCGCGGGCCTCGGCGGTGGCCACGACGAGCGCGAGCAGACGCTGAACCAGCTGCTGGTCGAGATGGACGGCTTCGACATCCGCGGCGGTGTGATCCTGATCGCGGCCACCAACCGGCCCGACGTGCTCGACCCGGCGCTGCTGCGGCCCGGCCGGTTCGACCGGCAGATCGCCGTCGACGCGCCGGACCTGCCCGGTCGCGAGCAGATCCTCAAGGTGCACGCGCGGGGCAAGCCGATGGCGCCGGACGTGGACCTGCGGGCGGTCGCCCGTCGTACGCCGGGCTTCACCGGTGCGGACCTGGCCAACGTGCTGAACGAGGCCGCCCTGCTCACCGCGCGGAACAACCAGCAGGTGATCGACAACCGCGGGCTGGACGAGGCGATCGACCGGGTCATCGCCGGTCCGCAGCGCCGGAGCCGGCTGATGTCGGACAAGGAGAAGGTGCTGACGGCGTACCACGAGGGCGGGCACGCCCTGGTCGCCGCCGCGCTGCCGCACT
Organism: uncultured Actinomycetota bacterium; assembly: GCA_963748245.1. GTDB lineage: Bacteria > Actinomycetota > Actinomycetes > Propionibacteriales > Kribbellaceae > Kribbella. Next base: position 24,366 of record CAVVIA010000004.1, read on the forward strand.
CCGACCCGGTGCAGAAGGTGACGATCCTGCCGCGGGGCCGGGCGCTCGGCTACACGATGGTGATGCCGGACGAGGACAAGTACTCGACCACCCGGTCCGAGATGCTGGACAAGCTCGCCTACATGCTCGGTGGCCGCGCGGCCGAGGAGATGGTCTTCCACGACCCGACCACCGGTGCCAGCAACGACATCGAGAAGGCCAGTGCGCTGGCCCGGGCGATGGTCACGCAGTACGGCATGACCGAGCGGCTCGGCGCGATCAAGTTCGGTCAGGACAGCAGCGAGCCGTTCCTGGGCCGCGACTTCGGCAGCCAGCGGAACTACTCCGAGGAGATCGCGGCCGCGGTCGACGAGGAGGTCGGCAAGCTGATCGTGAACGCGCACCAGGAGGCGTTCGACATCCTGGTCGAGAACCGCGCGGTCCTGGACCACCTGGTCGAGGAACTCCTGGAGAAGGAGACCCTGGACAAGAACGAGATCGCCCGGGTCTTCGCACCGGTGGTCAAGCGGGAGCGGCGGCCGGCCTGGACCGGCTCGTCCACCCGCGTGCCGTCGGATCAGCCGCCGGTGATGCCGGTGCCGACGCGCGCCGAGCAGAACGGCTCGCTGTCCGACGTCCTGCCCGGCGGTTCGGTCGGCCCGGACGAGGCCATCAACCCGCCGAACTACGGCAGCGGCCCGACCCCGCCGTCGCCGAAGGACTGAGTCCCCGGCAACCAGCTCAGCTCAAGCGAACGCCGTCGCCCACCCGGGCGGCGGCGTTCGCTGTCTAGGGCACGTCTCTCAGTTTCCTGCGTGCTGCGCGGCGCTCGGCGGGCACATCGCCGCGTTGGAGGACGAGGCACGGAGAACCCCACTCCGAGCCTCGCCCTCCGCCTTGCGCTGCACTCCGCCGAGCACCTGCTCGCGACTGCAGGAAACTGAGAGACGCACCCTAGAGTGGCCGGATGACGTCGCCGAAGTTCGACCATGCACGGGCGGAGCGGGCGGTCCGGGAGCTGCTGATCGCGATCGGCGAGGACCCCGACCGCGAAGGGCTGCTGGACACCCCGGCCCGGGTCGCGCGCTCGTACGCCGAGATGACCGCCGGACTCGGGCAGCGGGCCGAGGACGTGCTGTCCACCACGTTCGACCTCGGCCACGACGAGATGGTCCTGGTGAAGGACATCGAGGTGTGGAGCATCTGTGAGCACCACCTGGTGCCGTTCACCGGTGTCGCGCACATCGGCTACATCCCGAGCCGGGAGGGCCGGATCACCGGGCTGTCGAAGCTCGCCCGGCTGGTCGACGTGTACGCCAAGCGCCCGCAGGTGCAGGAACGCCTGACCACCCAGGTCGCGGACTCGCTGCTCGAGTTGCTGGAGCCGCGCGGCGTGATCGTGGTGATCGAGTGCGAGCACCTGTGTATGACCATGCGCGGCGTCCGCAAACCCGGCGCCAAGACGATCACCTCTGCCGTCCGCGGCCAGCTCCGCAACCCGGTCACCCGCGCCGAGGCGATGAGCCTCATCGTCAGCTGACCGTAGCCTCCGGCCGGCCGACTCGTTGACGTTTGAGAGCCGATGTCTGTGGACATTCTGTCGCTGAGCGTTTACTTTCCGTAGTGGTGCTTGGTCGACGGGGACCTCGCACCGGCGTGAGGAGGACAGATGTCAGGGCGTTACCGGGTCGGCGCCGCATTCGCCGGAGTCGTCGTACTGACGGCCGCCGGGCTGGTCGCGGCGAACTGGGCCAGCGCCGAGTCCCGCAGTGAGCGGAAGACCGCTCAGGTGGGGCCGGTCGACCACGCGACGGACAAGTCTCCGCTGGTCGCCGACGCGCTGGAATCGGAGCTCGGGTCGAAAGCGGTCGGCAGCTACTACGACGACGCCGGGAAACTGGTGGTCGCGGTGTCCGACCTGTCCACCGCTCAGCTGGTCCGTCAGGCCGGCGCGATCCCGAAGCTCGTCCGCTTCACCGCCGACCAGCTGAACGCCGTACAGGCCGAGCTGAACCGCCTGGCCGCCGGCTCCAGTGCGGGCAAGGTCCGGTCCTGGTACGTCGACCCCATCTCCGGCACCGTGGTCGTCACCGTGCCGAAGGGTGCGCGCGACCTGATCACCGAGCGGTTCCTCGAGCGGGCCAAGTCGAACGGCGACCAGGTGACGGTCCGGAAGGTGGCCGGCCGGGTGACCACCACCGCCGACGACTTCAGCCTCCGCGGCGGGGTCCGGGTGGACAAGAACACCGGGTACGTCTGCTCGCTCGGGTTCAACGCCCGGACCACCAAGGGCACCCGGATCTTCCTCACCGCCGGGCACTGCACCGCCGGCAAGCCGTCCTTCTCCCGGAACGGGTACGTCCTCGGCAACACCCGGACGTCGAGTTTCCCGGGCAACGACTTCGGCACGGTCGGGGTGATCGAGGGCTGGAACCAGCAGGGGTACATCGAGGGCTGGGGTGCCGGGAACATCGCGGTGAAGGGGACCGCCAACTCCACCATCGGCTCGACGCTGTGCAAGTCGGGTAAGAGCACCGGCTGGACCTGCGGGAAGATCGTCGCCCGGAACGTGACCGTGAACTACGGCAGCAACAAGGTCGTCCGCGGGCTGTTCCAGCACACCGCGTGTGTCGAGGGCGGCGACTCCGGCGGCGCGAACATGACCGGCAACTACGCCCAGGGCATCACCAGCGGGGCGGCGCTGATCAACGGCCAGTGCCTGGAGAAGTACGGCCAGACCAACGAGTCGTACGCCCAACCCATCGCCGAAGTGCTGAAATCGACCAAGTCCCGGCTGGTTCTGAGCAACTAACCGCTCCGGGCGCCTCCCGGTGTGTGGGTGGGGGCTACTACGGTGTGTGGGTGGGAACTGAATCTTGGGGTCGTGTCGACGGGCTGCCGGTGGTGGATCGGTGTCTCGTGATGGGTGTCGTCAACGTCACGCCGGATTCGTTCTCCGACGGCGGCGAGTGGTTCGAGCCGGCCGCCGCGATCAAGCACGGCCGGGAGTTGCTGGCCGAAGGCGCCGACCTGCTGGACGTCGGCGGGGAGTCGACCCGGCCCGGGGCTGAGCGACCCGCACCCGAGGAGGAGATCCGCCGGGTGCTCCCGGTGATCGAGGCGCTCGCGGCCGACGGTGCGCTGATCTCGGTCGACACCATGCGGTCCAGAGTCGCGGCACTCGCCCTCGACGCCGGCGCGCGTGATGATCAACGACGTCTCCGGCGGCCAGGCCGATCCGGACATGCTTGGCGCTGGTGGCGCGAGCGTCGTACGCCGTATGTCTGCATGCACTGGCGCGGGCACTCCATCGACATGCAGAACAAGGCCGAGTACGACGACGTGGTCGCCGAGGTGGTCGCGGAACTGGCCGAGCGGATCGAGGTGATGCGGTCGGCCGGCGTCGACCTGAACCGGGTCGTCCTCGATCCAGGACTCGGTTTCGCGAAGAACGCGGACCACAACTGGGAGATCCTGCGCCGGCTGCGGGAATTCGCCGTACTGGAAAGACCGTTGCTGATCGGTGCGTCCCGAAAGGCGTTCCTCGGTAGGCTGCTCGCCGACGAGCAGACCGGTGAACCCAGACCGGCCGTACGACGAGACGAAGCGAGCGCGGCTGTTTCCGCCCTGGCCGCCGCCGCGGGAGCCTGGTGTGTCCGGGCGCACGCGGTGGCACCGAGCGCGGACGCGGTCCGGGTGGCGAAGAGATGGGGAACGGTATGACGGACGGACCCGGAGGTCCGCGGCAGGGCACCAGCGGTGAGGGTGCTGCGCGCGGTGCCACGGTGGAGGACGTCGTGCTGACCGCCAACACCGCGTTCTACAACGCGTTCGAGGCCGGTGACCTGGATCTGATGGCGGCGGTCTGGCTGCCGGAGCCCGACCCGGTCTGCATCCATCCCGGGAACGCGGCGATCTACGGGTACCCGGAGATGATGCGGGCCTGGGCGATGATCTTCGCCAACACGCCGTACATCCAGTTCTTCCTGACCGATGTCCAGGTCCGCGTGGATGAAGACGTGGCATACGTCACGTGTACGGAGAATGTCCTGTCCTCGGGCGAGGGCGCTCCGGAGGAGGGATTCGCCGGCGGCAAGGCACTGGCCACGAACGTCTTCCGCAGAACTTCCTCCGGCTGGCGGTTGTGGATCCACCATGCCTCCCCGGTACTGTCGTCTGGGGGCCGACAGGAGGAGGCGCCGTGAGCGAGCGGAGCGAGGTCACCATTGAGCACAGCATTCTGCCTCCTGATGTGATCGAGATCCGTGGCATCCGCGGCTTCGGGCGCCATGGGGTGTTCGAGCACGAGCGGGCCGACGGACAGGAGTTCGTCGTGGACGTCCGGCTGGAGCTGGACACCAGGACCGCGGCGGCCTCCGACGACCTGGCCGACACCGTGAACTACGGGGTGGTGGCCGAGAGGGTGCACCAGGCGATCGAGAACGACCCGGTGGACCTGATCGAGACCCTCGCCCAGCGCATCGCCGACCTGTGCCTCGCCGACCGGCGGGTGACAGGGACCGCGGTGACCATCCACAAACCCTCGGCACCGATCACGGTGCCGTTCGACGACGTTGTCCTGACCGTGCAGCGCAGAGCCGGAGAACCCTCGTGACTGAGACCCCTAGTCCCCACGTCATCGATGCGGACACCCTGAGCGGTGGCCTCAAGCCGATCCGCCAGGTGATCCTGTCGCTCGGCAGCAACCTCGGCGACCGTGAGGCGAACCTGCAGGGCGCGGTCGATGCACTGCGAGACACCCCGGACGTCGTGGTCGTCGAGGTCTCGCCGGTTTACGAGACCCAGCCCATCGGCGGTCCCGAGGAGTCCGGACCGTATCTGAACGTCGTCCTGCTCGCCGACACCACGCTGGCGGTGGACCTGTTGCTGGACCGCGCGCACGCGGTCGAGCAGGCGTTCGGCCGGGAGCGCGGCATTCCGGGCGCTCCGCGGACCTTGGACGTCGACCTGATCACCTACGGGCAGAAGACGATCGAGTCCGAGGAGCTGACCGTTCCGCACCCGCGGGCGCACGAGCGTGCGTTCGTGCTGGCGCCCTGGCTCGACATCGAGCCGGACGCGGTGCTGCCCGGGCGGGGTCCGGTGGCCGAGTTGCTCGCCAAGGTCGGCTCGGACGGTGTGACCAAGCTCGACATCGAGTTGCAGTAGTGGTGTCCGGCGGTCCCGAGCCCGGCCGGGCGCCCGGCGATGAGCACGGTAAGGAACCGCCGCGCCCGGGCTCGGTCCGGCCGACCTCACGCTGGCTGCTGGTCGCGATCGGCGTCCTCGGGGCGGCGGTCGGACTGACCCTGGTGACGGCGATCGAGTCCGGCGGCGGGGTGGCGCCCGCGGTGTCCTGGCTGACGCTGGTCGCCTGGGCGTTCCTGGCCGCGCTGCTGTTCGCCGCCGCCCGCAACACCCACCAGCGGATCCAGGTACGGCGGGAACGGGTCGAGCCGGCCCGGGCGGTGTTCCTGCTGCTGCTCGGGAAGGCCAGCGCGTTCGTCGGCGCGTTGTGCGCCGGTGTTTACGCAGGGTTCGCGTTATCCTTCCTGGAAGCGGTGAGCTCTTCCGGGCCCCGCACCCGTGTGATCATGGCCGGTGCCGCGGCGGTGGTCTCTGTGCTGGTCGTCACGGCCGGATTGTTGCTCGAACGCGCGTGTCGTATTCCCGAGGACCCCGACGAGACCCCCTAACATGTCGGTCCATGGGCTCAAGGGGTAACCGCCGTCGAACCAGGGCCACTGTTCTCGCCGTCGCCAACTCTCTGCTGGTGATCGTCTGCCTGGGCGTGTCGATCGCCCTGTTCTCGCAGAACGCATGGATCCTGCGGGCGGCCGCCGTGATCGCCGTACTGGTCGCCGTCGGTGCCTCTGTGCTGGTCCGCCACCAGCTCCTGGTCGAACGCCTGGCCCACTCCGAGGAACGGGCCCAGGTGGCCCAGGAGTACTCCCGGATCACCAGTGCCCGCGTGGTCGAGAACGCCGAGTTCGTCGACCTGATGCAGCGCCGGCTGGACACGATCGACCAGCGGCTGGACAAGATCGACCAGGAGGTCGCCACGGTCGTTGCCGCCGGCGACAAACACTCCCAGGCCGACGCCCCGACCGTGGTCGATCTCAAACTTCGGGGCCTGGCCGCTTCCTGAGTACGCCGTCCCGTCCCATACTGCGAGGTGGGGAGGGGACGATCATGGGGCTGGATGCGAATTTCCCGGCTGTGACGATGAACGATCCGCAGGGACACGTCACGGTCTACAACCAGGATCATCTGCCGATCGGGCGGCTCGGTCCGACACCGTTCGAGTCACCGTCGGTGAACGTGACCTGCCGGCTGAAGGCCTGGGAGGACGCGTACTGGTACAGACTGCTGAACCCGGACGGCTGGGACTTCCCGGCGACCACCGCGTACGTGTCGGCCGACGAGACGCACGAGCTGAATCCCGGCCAGCCGTACCCGATCCCCGCGTGCAAGGACCTCGGCTGCCGCCGCAAGGTCGGCCAGGCCGCCGCCGCGGGCTTGCTCGCCCTCGGTGCCGTCACGGCGATCCGATCCTGGCGCCGCCGATGGGAGCAGTCCGGCACAGCGTGAGGCAGTTCGCGTAGGTTCTGCCCTGTGGATATCTCCGAACTGCTGAAGGTCGCCGAAGCCGCTGTCGATCAGGGGAGGACGGTGACCGACACCCGGGCGCCGGGGGAGCTGACGTCCAAGGGTGATCGGGACATGGCCTCCGAGGTGGACTTCGCGGTGGAGCGGGCGGTCCGGGCCTTCCTGGAGCGGGAGACACCGGAGATCGGCGTGCTGGGCGAGGAGGAGGGCGGCGCGACCGACGGGACCAGGTGGGTGCTCGACCCGATCGACGGGACGGTGAACTTCGTCCACGGCGCGCCGCTGTGGGGGATCTCGCTCGGCCTGATCCACCAGGGACGTGCGGTCCTGGGCGTCATCGACCACCCCGCCCTCGGGACCAGGTACGCCGCCGCCGAGGGCCTCGGCGCGACCTGCAACGGGCAGCCGATCCGGGGCAGCGAGTGCGCGGACCTGTCCGGCGCATTGGTTGCCGTCGGCGACTATGCGGTCGGCCCCGATGCCGCCGTACAGAACGTCGAGCGTCTCGCCCTGACCGAGCTCCTCTACCCGCGGGTGCAGCGGATCCGGATGATCGGTACGGCGGCCACCGCCCTCACCTGGGTCGCGGCCGGCCACTTCGACGCCATGGTGATGTTCTCCAACAAGCCCTGGGACACCATGGCCGGTGTCGCGATCGCCCGCGAGGCCGGCGTGGTCGTGCTCGACCTGGACGGCTCCGACCACTCGCCCGAGTCGCGCGGCACCTTCGCCGTCTCGGCCGGGCTCCGCGAGCCGGTGCTCGACCTGATCCGCCAGGCGATCGGCTGACTACTTGTCGATGTCCCCGACGACGAAGAACATGCTGCCGAGGATGGCGATCATGTCCGGGATGACGGTGCCGGGGAGAAGGGCGGGCAGCGCGGAGATGTTGTTGAAGCTGGCCGAGCGGAGCTTGAGCCGCCACGGCGTCTTGTCGCCGCGGGACACCAGGTAGTAGCCGTTGATGCCGAGCGGGTTCTCGGTCCAGGCGTAGGTGTGGCCCTCCGGGACCTTGAGGATCTTCGGCAGCCTGACGTTCACCGGCCCGGCGGGCATGGACGAGAGCTTGTCGATACAGGCGTCGACCAGGTCGAGTGAGGCCTTCACCTGCTCGAGCAGCACCCAGAACCGGGCGAAGCAGTCGCCGTCGGACCGGGTGACGACCCGGAGTACGCCGTCGCGCTGCAACTCGTCGTACGCCAGGTAGGGCTCGTCGCGGCGCAGGTCGGCGTCGACGCCGGAGGCCCGCGCGATCGGGCCGGAGACGCCGTACTGCGCGATCAGCTCGGGTGACAGCCTGCCGACGCCGACGGTGCGGGCCCGGAAGATCTCGTTGCCCAGGACAATGTCCTCGATGTCCGGCAGCCGCTTCCGGACCGCGGCCGAGGCGGCCGAGGCGCGGCCGAGCCAGCCGTACGGCAGGTCCTCCTTCAGACCGCCGACCCGGTTGAACATGTAGTGCATCCGGCCGCCGGACAGCTCCTCCATCACCGCCTGGAGGGTCTCGCGCTCGCGGAAGGCGTAGAAGACCGGGGTGATCGCGCCGAGCTCGAGCGGGTAGGAGCCGAGGAACATCAGGTGGTTCAGCATCCGGTTCAGCTCGGCCAGCAGGGTGCGCAGCCAGATCGCCCGGACCGGGACCTCCAGGCCCATCATCCGCTCGACCGCGATGACCACGCCGAGCTCGTTGCTGAACGCGGACAGCCAGTCGTGCCGGTTCGCCAGCACGATGATCTGGCGGTAGTCGCGGACCTCGAACAGCTTCTCCGCGCCGCGGTGCATGTAGCCGATGATCGGTTCGCAGCCGATGATCCGCTCGCCGTCCAGGGTGAGCCGGAGCCGGAGCACGCCGTGGGTGGCCGGGTGCTGCGGACCGATGTTGAGCACCATGTCGGTGGTGGCCAGCTCCGAGCCGCTCCCGGTCCCGCCCCGCTCGTACACCGGGTCGAGCCCCGCGGCTCCCGCGCCGATTCCCACCACTCGTTCGGTACTCATGACCACTATCGTGACAGGCTTGGGGCGTGGACGAGCTCTTCGCACCTTCGGATGTCACCTGGACGCCGGTCTCGCCGAAGCTGGCCTCGGTCCGGCGGCTGAACGCGGGCCTCACGTTGGGCGTGCTCGGCCTGGTGGCTCTGGTGGCCCTGGGCCTGACTTTGGGCTGGGTGTACGGCGCCCTGGCGCTGGTCCTGTTCGCGGCCGGATTCGGCTGGTCGTGGGTGCTGATCGGCCGGAACCAGCGGTCCTGGAAGTACGCGGAGCGCGAGGACGAGCTGCTGGTCAGCCACGGGATCATGTTCCGTCAGCTGGTCGTGGTGCCGTACGGCCGGATGCAGTTCGTGGACGTGGCCGCCGGACCGCTGGAGCGGGCGTTCGGGATCGCGACGGTGGAGTTGCACACCGCGACCCCGGCGACCGACGCGAAGATCCCCGGCCTGCACCCGGACGAGGCGAGCCGCCTGCGGGACCGCCTCTCCGCCCTCGGCGAGGCGCAGGCGTGGGGCCTGTGACAGAGCCGACGCCCGGGCCGTACGACGCCACCGGGCAGCAAACCACCGAGCGGCAGCCGGCCCAGCCGCAGCCGCCGGTGGACCCGACCGGGGCGCGGTTGCATCCGCTGACGCCGTTCGTGAAGGGCTGGGGGTACTTCGTCGTCGCGTTGTTCGCGATGGCGAACAACGAGAGCCTGCGCAGCAATCTCCCGCTGGCCGGCATCGGCCTGGCCGTGGTGCTGGTCGGCGGCATCCTGCTCGGCGCGCTGTCCTGGTGGTTCACCAAGTGGCAGCTGACCGACGACGCGATCCGGGTGGACAGCGGGTTCCTGTTCCGCCGGACCCGGATCATCCGGTTCGACCGGATCCAGGCGATCGACGTCGCGCAGCCGTTCGTCGCCCGCCTGTTCGGGATGGCCGAGCTGCGGATGGATGTCGCCGGCGGCGGCAAGAGCGACGGCAAGCTGAGCTATTTCCGGTACGACGAAGCAGTCAGCCTCCGCACCCTCCTCCTGGTCCGGGCCAAGGGTGAACAGGCGGTCGAGCACACCGGGGAGCGGGAGCAGCCCGAGCCGGCGCCGATCCTGGTCGTCCCGACGAGCCGCCTGCTCGGTGCGACCCTGCTGTCCTCCACCGTCCTCGCCAGCGCCGGTGCTCTGATCTGGCTGATCGTCGCGACGAGCGTGTTCGAGTTCCACATCGGCCTGTTCGCCGCTGTGCCGCTGCTGCTCGGTGTCGTGCAGCCGATCTGGAAGCAGGTCGTCGGCAACCACGGTTTCACCCTGTCGGAGACCGACCACGGGCTGCGGACCAAGCGCGGCCTGTTCGACGTCCAGCGCCAGACCGTGCCGCCTGGCCGTGTACAGGGCTTGCTCATCACCGAGCCGATCATCTGGCGGCTGCTCGGCTGGGCCCGCGTGGACCTGGACATCGCCGGTGTGGCCGGCAATCCGTCCGAGGGGGAGGACGACCGCGAGGGTGCGCAGCTCCTACCGGTCGGAGAACGTGCCGACGTGGCCTTCGTGCTGGCCCGCATCCTGCAGGGGCTGGACCTCTCCCGCATCGAGATGCACCAGGCACCCGAGCGGGCCAAACGGTTGCGCCCGATCGGCTGGCGCTACCTCTCGTACGGCTACGACGGGCAGGTACTCGTGACAACGCGCGGCTGGGTCAGCCGCCGTACGTCGATCGTCCTGCACCACAAGACCCAATCGGTGCGACTGGAGCAGGGGCCGCTCCAACGGCGTCTGGGCCTCGCCAACGTGCACGTGGACACGCCACTCGGCCCGGCCGACGCCATCGCCCTGCACCGCGACCAGTTCGAGGCGGCACAGCTCTTGGAGGCTCAGGCCGTCAGGGCCCGCGAAGCCCGTCGCCTGGTGCCCTCACCGACCGCTGTCCACACCCAGCCGAACCCGCCGAGCCCAGACGGGTCCAGCAACTCCGCAGCCTCACCGGCCGACGACAGCTCGGCCACGTAGCGCAGGGGTTCCGTCTGAGCCAGCTCCAGGCTCGGACGGGCCGCACTCACTCCCAGAGCCCGCAGGGCATCCCGCTGCAGCACCAGGGACCCACCCAGCGAGTCCAGGGCCACGTGCGCAGTCACGTCGCAAGAGCCGTCCAGCACCGGGTCACATTCGCGCCCGGCCCGGAAGCCGGTGACAGTCCCGTACGGCGGCCGGCCCGCACGCACGTGCCCGTAGTCGATCGCCACTGCCATCCCACCATCGACAAGCCGCTCGACAACCGACGTCCAGGCCAGATCGCGAGCCCTTCCGATCTCGGCCCGATCACCCGGTTCCCGCAACGGCCACCACTCCTCGAGCCAGTGCAGATCGTTGCCTGAGACAACGTCACCGAGGGACAGATCGGCCAGCAGATAGCGCGGTACGCCGTCCTCGTCGAGCTCGGCGACGTCACACGGCACGTTGTCGAGCCACTCGTTGGCGATCGCCAGTCCCGCGATCGACGGCGGCAACTCGTCGTCCAACTCCACCTCGACGACTGTCAGACCTTCAGCGCGCAACACGTCGCCCAGTTCGCCCGAACCCGAGCCGATGTCCACAACCTCCGAGGCGCCGACCGCACGAGCCAGCCGAGCCAGCGCCTGCCCGAACAACGCAGACGCGTGCACAGAGGTCCGGAAGTGCGCAGCCGGCCGCTCCCGCCGGTAGAACCCCTCAGGCCCGTAGAGCGCCGCCTCCCACCCTTCCCGAAAGGTGACCCATGGATCGCTCACCACCGCATGCTCTCATCGCCTAGGCTGAAGGCAGATCGTCTGGTACCCCCGTGCGGGACTGGAACGAAGAGAGTGAGTATGGAACGGATCGGCTTGATCGGAGCCGGCCGGGCCGGAACCGCCCTGGGAGCAGCCTTGGCGGCTGCCGGGCATCCCCTGGTCGGTGTCACCGCGCGGTCGAGCGCGTCACGCGAACGCGCCGCCCGGCTCCTTCCCCATGTACCGGTGCTGACCGCTGACGAGGTCACCACCCGGGCCGACGTGGTCCTGGTCGCCGTACCGGACGACCTGATCCAGCAGGTTGCGCGAGATCTCCCGCTGACCAGCGGCCAGTACGTCGTCCACCTGTCCGGAGCGCACGGCCTCGAGGCACTCGGCGCCTCAGCAGCGACCCCGGTCGCGCTGCACCCGGCGATGACGTTCCCCGGTGGTGCGGTGAGTCTCGAAGGCGTCATGTTCACGGCGACCGCGCCGGCCGAGGCCACGGAGCTGGTCGAGCGGCTGGTGAAGGCGCTCGGAGCGCAGGTGCAGTGGGTGGCCGACGAGCAGCGCGTGCTCTACCACGCGGGTCTCGTGCACGGCGCGAATCACCTGACAACGTTGCTTACGCAGGCCCTCGCCGTACTGCGGGAAGCCGGGGTGGACGATCCGGCCGCGACACTCCGGCCACTCGTGACCGCAACCCTCGACAACACGCTGCGATCCGGTCATCATGCGCTCACCGGGCCGATTGCCCGGGGCGATGTCGACACGGTGGTTTCACATCTGGAAGGGCTGCGTCAGATCCCACCCACCCGGACGGCGAGCACGTACGCCGAGCTGGCCCGGGCGACGGTGGAGCTGGCCGCGGCGGACGGGCGGCTGGACCCGGAGACGGCGGCCCGGTTCGACCAGGTGCTGACCGGGGGACCAGGCGAGCGGTATCGGACAGGGGAGGCACCGCGATGAGACTCACCCAGACCAAGGCCGAACTGCGGGCGGCGGCGGCGATCCGGCCGCGGGCGGTGGTGATGACGATGGGCGCCCTGCACGACGGGCACGCGGCCCTGCTCGCCGAGGCCCGGGAACGGGTCGGTCCCGACGGCAGCGTGGTCCTGACCATCTTCGTGAACCCGCTGCAGTTCGGGCCGGCCGAGGACTTCGACCGCTATCCGCGCACGCTGGCCAGCGACCTGGCGATCGCCAAGAACGAGGGCGTCGACCTGGTCTTCAACCCGTCCCGCGACGAGCTGTACCCGAACGAGCCGTCCATCACGGTGCATCCCGGCCCGCTGGCCGACGAACTGGAAGGCATGGTCCGGCCGGGCCATTTCGCCGGAGTCCTGACCGTGGTCGCGAAGATGCTGCACCTGACCGCGCCGGATCTGGCGCTGTTCGGCGAGAAGGACTACCAGCAGCTCACGCTGATCCGCGAGATGGTGTGCGATCTGGACTGGGACGTCGACATCGTGCCGGTACCGACCGTGCGCGAAGCGGATGGTCTCGCGTTGTCCTCACGCAACCGGTACCTGGACGAGACCGAGCGTGACGAGGCGCTGGTGCTGCACCGGGCGCTGACCGCTGGTGCGAAGGCGGGGATGAACGGTCCGGACGCCGTGATGGCCGCCGCCCACGCGGAGCTGGAGGCGGTGCCGTCGGTGAAGATCGACTATCTCGCCCTGCGTGCCCCGGATCTCGGCCCGGTCATCGGCCCCGGCGAGGCCCGCATGCTGATCGCCGCCCGCGTCGGCATCACCCGTCTCATTGACAACATTTCCATCACGCTGCGGTGAAATCGATTGATACGGTCGCTGGATGACCGCTCCTGCTGTGCCGCAACGGCTGGCCGCGCCCGAACCCGGCTGGACCGACACCGTCGACGTGGTGGTGATCGGATCCGGGATCGCCGGGCTCACCGCTGCCCTCAAGGCCCGTGAACTCGGCTCTGTCCTGGTCGTGACGAAGGACGTCGTCGCGTCCGGCTCGACCCAGTGGGCCCAGGGCGGCATCGCCGCCGCCCTCAGCCCGGAGGACTCGCCCGAGGAGCATCTGCAGGACACCCTCGTCGCGGGCGCCGGGCTCTGCGACCCGGAGGCCGTACGGGCGCTGGTGACGGAGGGGCCGGACGCCGTCCGGGATCTGATCGACCTGGGTGCGCGGTTCGACACCGTCGACGGGGACCTGTCGCTGACGAGGGAAGGCGGGCATCACCGCAACCGCATCGCGCACGCCGGCGGCGACGCGACCGGCGCGGAGATCGAGCGGGCGCTGGTCGCCGCGGTGAAGCGGGCTCCCGACATCCGGCTGATCGAGCACGCCCTGGTCATCGACCTGCTGACGGCCGAGGACGGCGCCGTCGCCGGCGTCACTCTGCACGTGATGGGCGAGGGCCAGCTGGACGGTGTCGGCGCGATCCGCAGTCGTGCGGTCATCCTCGCCTCCGGCGGTATCGGCCAGTTGTACGCCGCCACCACCAATCCGAGTGTGTCGACGGGTGACGGGATGGCGCTGGCGCTGCGGGCCGGGGCGAAGGTGCGCGATCTCGAGTTCGTCCAGTTCCACCCGACGGTGCTGTGGCTGGGCAAGAGCGCGAAAGGCCAGCAGCCGTTGGTGTCCGAGGCGGTCCGGGGCGAAGGTGCGTTCCTGGTCGACCACGAGGGCAAGCGGTTCATGCAGGGCCAGCACGAGCTGGCCGACCTGGCGCCGCGGGACATCGTGGCGAAGGCGATCATGCGGCAGATGCTTGCCGCTGGCAAGGATCACGTCTACCTCGACGCCCGGCACTTCGGCGACGAGAAGTGGCGGGTCCGGTTCCCGACCATCCTCGCGTCCTGTCGTTCGCACGGTATCGATCCGGTCCGTGAGCTGATCCCGGTCGCGCCCGCGTGCCACTACTCCTCCGGCGGGGTCTGGACCGACCTGCACGGTCAGACGTCCGTGCCCGGGCTCTTCGCCTGCGGTGAGGTCGCCTGCACCGGTGTGCACGGCGCCAACCGGCTCGCGTCGAACTCCCTGCTCGAAGGTCTCGTCTTCGCCGGTCGCATCGCCGCTCACCTGGCCAAGGGCCTGCCCGAGTTGCGGGAGGTGGCCCACGACAGCCGCGTCCCCGGGCTGGTCGACGCGGACGTCGTACCGGAGGTGCAGCGGGTGATGACGGTCGGTTCCGGGGTGATCCGGAGTGCGAGCGGGCTGTCGGAGGCGGGTGCGGCTCTCGGCAAGCTGATCGAGCTTCCGGCCGGCGAGCCGGGTACGCCGGGATGGGAGGCCACCAACCTGGTCACGGTGGCTTCCGCGCTGATCGCCGCCGCCACCGCACGCGAGGAGAGCCGCGGCTCGCACTGGCGTGAGGACCACCCCGATCGCGACGACGCACAGTGGTCAGGCAACCTGGACCTCACGTTGCCGGCCGACGGCGACCGAGCCGTCCCGCGGACGAGGTTCGTTCCGCACGAAACCGAGGGGAATGCCCAGCATGGATGAGACTGTCGACCGGCAATGGGTCGGTGACCTCGTGCGGGCCACGATCGAGGAGGACCTGGCCGGCGGTGTGGACGTCACCACCACGGCCACGGTCGACGCGGACCAGGTCTCGGTCGCCGAGCTGGTCGCCCGGGCCGACGGCGTGGTCGCGGGCCTGGAGATCGCCGAGCTGGTGGTCCGGCTGGTCGCCGCCCCGGCAGAGGTCGAGCTCGAGTACTCGGTCTCCGACGGCGCGGTCGTGCACAAGGGCAACGTACTGATGACGATCCGTGGCAAGACGCAGCAGCTGCTCACGGCCGAGCGCACCATGCTCAACCTGCTCTGCCACCTGTCCGGTGTGGCCACACTGACCCGTCGCTGGGTGGACGCGGTCGAGGGCACCGGTGCGGTCATCCGGGACACCCGCAAGACGATGCCGTTGCTCCGGTCGCTGGAGAAGTACGCGGTCCGCTGCGGCGGCGGCAAGAACCACCGGATGGGCCTGTCCGACGCGGCGCTGATCAAGGACAACCACGTGATCGCGGCCGGCGGGGTCGCCGAGGCGTTCCGGCTGGTCCGCAAGGCGTATCCGGAGATCGCGGTCGAGGTCGAGGTGGATTCCGTCGACGACGCGCTGATCGCGGTCGAGTCCGGCGCCGACCTGATCCTGCTGGACAACATGGACATCCCGTTGCTCCAGGAAGCCGTCGAGAAGGTGGCGGGCCGGGCCCGGCTGGAGGCGTCCGGCGGACTGACCCTCGATCGGGCCCGGGCTGTGGCCGAGACCGGGGTGGACTTCCTGGCAGTCGGTGCGCTGACGCACTCGGCGCCGGTGCTCGACATCGCCCTGGATCTCCGGGAGACCTGATGCTGCTCGCCGTCGCCGTCGAGAACACCCGGACCCTCGTCGGCCTGGTGTTCGAGGGGTCGGTCAAGCGGCATTGGTGGGTCGGCACGGATCCCCGCCGGACGGCGGACGAGTGGGCCGTGCTGCTCCAGGGCCTGCTCGCCGGGGAGTCGGCGGTGTCCGGGATCGCGGTGTGTTCCGCCGTACCACACGTGTTGCACGAGCTACGCGACGTGGTCGCGCGGTACTACCACGACGTACCGAGTGTGGTGGTCGAGCCGGGGGTCAAGACCGGTCTGCCGGTGCTGGTGGACAACCCGCGTGAGGTCGGCACCGACCGGATCGCCAACGCGCTCGCGGCGGTCCACCTGTACGGCGCTCCGTGCCTCGTCGTCGACGTCGGTACGGCGATCACCATCGACGTGGTCAACCCGGCCGGCGCCTTCATCGGCGGAGTGATTGCCCCCGGCATCGAGACGGCGACCGACGCGCTCGGCCAGGCGGCGGCGCAGTTGCGCCGGGTCGAGATGGTCCGGCCCCGATCGGTGGTCGCGAAGAACACCGTCGAAGCCCTGCAGTCCGGTGCGATCCACGGCTTCGCGGCCCTGGTCGACGGACTCGTCACCCGCATCCGCGCGGAGCAGTCCCTGGCGGACACCACCGCGGTCGTCCTCACCGGCGCGCTCGCGCCCTTGCTGGCCGAGCAGTTGGCGACGCCGGTCCGCAACGAACCGCTACTGACCTTGCACGGTCTGTACCGGGCGTTTGCCCGCAACAACTAGACCCACCGGTGTCAGAAAGTTGCCTCATCGGGCCGTACCTCTTGTGCCCTGATGTGCGCTGGATCACTATGAGATGAACGACTTCCGGGGTGGGGGGAAAGCATGAAGTCTGTTTATCGTGCGCTGGCCGGTCTGATCGCGATCGGCGTGGTGGTTCAGGCAATGTCGGTCGCGCTCGCCTGGTTCACCGCACTCAAGGACATCGACGGCGGCCTGGTGCTGGACGAGAACTCCGAGCGCAACCTGGGTCACAACCTGCACAGCATCCTCGGGCTGGGGGTCATCCCGCTGCTCGCGTTGCTGCTGCTGATCGTGTCCTTCTTCGCCCATGTCAACGGCGGCGTCAAGTGGGCACTGATCGTGTTCGGGCTGGTTTTCCTGCAGGTCGTGCTGGCCATCGTGTCCTTCGGCGCCCCAGCGATCGGCGCGCTGCACGGATTGAACGCCTTCCTGATCCTGGGGGCCGCGAGCATGGCCGCCCGGCGAGCACAGCCGGCGCCGGCTGTGCCCGAGCAGACAGCGACGCCGACGACCGAGGCGACCACGTAGATGCCGTTGGCAACTGACGACTGCGTGGCCGTCCGCTGATGGCTCGGCGGCCACGTCGCCGTACCGTGATCGCAGTGCTGGCGACGATCGTCGTCCTCGCACCGATCGCGTGGTTCTGGCAGCGCAGCCTGGTGCCGGGAGACCTGTCTCCGATGGAGATGGGGTACGCCGACTACGGCGGCGGGCCGGCGACGCACGCCCACGACGGGCCGGACGTCAGCACGCTCAAGGGTCCGTCCGGCACACCTGATGTCGTCGTGGAGTTCGTTGCGCGCAAGGAGCGATTCGACATCCCCGGTCGCGGGTCGACGGACGGCTTCACCCTCAACCACAGCTCACCAGGGCCCGAGATCGTCGCACAGCAAGGCGATCTGATCCAGGTCACCCTGCACAACGAGTCCGTGCCCGACGGAATCACGCTGCATTGGCACGGTGTCGACGTACCCGCGGCCGAAGACGGTGTCGCCGGGGTCACGCAGGACGCCGTGCAACCCGGCCAGTCGCATGACTACCGCTTCGTCGCGAAGGACGCCGGCACGTACTGGTACCACTCCCATCAGGTCTCGCACGAACAGGTGAAGAAGGGCCTGTACGGCGTACTGATCGTGGAACCGACCCCCGCCGACGTGGTCGCCGCCGTGCACACCTACGACAAGGTGCGGACGGTCAACGGCGGGTACGGCGAACGCCGGGTGGCCGCACCTGGACCGACGGTCCGGGTCCGGCTGATCAACACCGACAACGGCCCGTTCGCCGCCTGGGTCGACGGAGCGTCGTACCGGGTCGTGGCCGTCGACGGGACCGAGGTGAACGCGCCGCCGGACGTGAGCAACAAGTCCGTGACCGTCACCGCGGGCGGCCGGATCGACCTGCAACTGACCATGCCGCGGGGCTCGGCGGTGCGGATCGGGCTGGGCGGTGGGCCGACGACTCTGGTGATCGGGGAGGGCGATGCCCCGACCGGCGCCGAACCGCCGGACCAGGTCGACCTGCTGTCGTACGGGAAGCCGGCTGACCTCGGACTCGATCCGGCCAAGGCGACCCGGACGTTCGACTACACCATCGGCCGGCGGCCCGGGTTCTTCGACGGGCGGCCGGGGCTGTGGTGGACGATCAACGGGCACCAGTTCCCCGACGTCCCGATGTTCATGGTGACCGAGGGCGACGTCGTCCGGATGACGATCGAGAACGCCTCCGGCCAGGTCCACCCGATGCACCTGCACGGTCACCATGTCGTCGTGCTGAGCCGCGACGGGGTCGCCGCCACCGGGAGCCCGTGGTGGACCGACTCCCTCAACGTCGAGGACAACGAGATCTACGAGGTCGCGTTCGTCGCGGACAACCCCGGGGTCTGGATGGACCACTGCCACAATCTGCCGCACGCCGCCCAGGGCCTGGTCACGCACCTGATGTACAGCGGCGTCACGACCAGGTTCCATCTCGGCGGGCCTGCCGACAACCAGCCTGAGTGATGTACCGATCCCGCAACGTAGGTGCAGGATGGGTACCAGGTCATGGGTATCGTTCACCCGTCGGTTGTGAGGCAGCTGAGACGAGGTGGTCGGAGTGCGGCGCATGCTCGCCTTGGCGCTGGCGGTGCTGGTGGGCACCACCGCCCTGACCGCCTGCCAGACGGACCCGATGCCGGCCGACGTGACGGTGTCCTGGGCCGGTGACGGCCGGACCGCGGTCCAGGTGAGCTGGAAGGACGACAACGCCCCGAACCGGATCACCATCGAGGGTGTGCTCAGCAGCAGTCCGTCGTACGTGAAGTACGTCGGCGCCGCCGAGGCGAACACCTGGGAGATCCCGACCTCGGCGTTCCCGCCGGACGGCAACTACCAGGTGGCGGTGGCCACCGGGACGTCGCAGGGCGGCGTGACCAGCAAGGTCGCGCGCTCGGAGGTGTTCGACACCGACGGCCCGGTCCGCCCGGGTGCTGCCACGGCGACCCCGATGGGCCGTGGGGTGCTGGTGAAGTGGTCGGTGCCGGTGGCGCCGCAGGACTTCACCCCGAACGACCCGATGGACGTGAAGGGCCCGAAGACCCAGCGCTACGTGCCGATGGTCGGGCGGCCCGGCGGCACGATGCAGGCGATCGGTCCGGGGACGACGTCGACGCAGCAGCTGGTCAAGAGCCTCCAGCCGCCGTACCTGTTCCAGTTGCGGGCGCAGAACGAGTGGAGCGCCCGGATCGGCGGCGAGGTGCTCGGCCTGACCAGCTCGGTCAGTGGTGTGGTGCCCGCACTGGCCCAGTTCAGCGTGCCGGTGCACGTCCGGGGCCGCGTGGTCATGCAGGAGGTCGTCTGCGAGGCGGAGACCGCCTGCGTCGAGCGCCGAGCCACTCCGGCCGGCGTACCGGTCGTGGTGCTGACCCAGCTCACCCCGGGTGCCCGGTGGACCCCGGCGGCCCGTGGTTCGACGACAGCAGGCGGGCACTACGACATCCCGATGATCAACGGCCCGAGCCGGCCGTACAAGATCACGGTGCCGGCCTACACCCGCGTCGGCGTCCTCACCGGTACGTCGAGCAGCCGGCCGGCGTACACGAAGAGCGTGGTCCGGGTCGCGACGGCCGGGTTCGTCGGCGGACCGGCGAAGCGGCGCGGCGACAACGTGCTGGTCTACACGACGGTCAAACCGGCGATGAACTCGACCGCGATCCTGCAGTCGTGGAACCGGCAGACCCGCCAGTGGGTGAGCCTGAAGGCGGTGCCGCTCCGCAACGGGCAGGCCTCACTGCTGTTCAAGGCGTCCCAGGCGGGTGCCTTCTCCTACCGGTTCGTCATTCCGGGCGCGATGATGTTCGGCCGGCCGATGAACGGGACCACGACCCCGCCGCTGCCGCTAAACGTCCGCTGACGCCGGCTGCGGCTCCGGCGCGGGTACGGCGCGGTGCCGGCGGCGGATCCGGTAGTAGGTGTACGCCGCGACGGCGGCCAGCACGAGGACGACCAGGGCCCAGATGGACAGCTGGCCGAAGATCTTGTCCGCGTTGTCGCCGATGTTGTACGCGACGATCCCGATCGTGGTCGCCCAGGCGATCCCGCCGCCCGCGTTCGCGGCCAGGAACTGCGGATAGGGCATCCGCAGCATGCCGGCCATCGGACCCGCGAAGATCCGCAGCAGGGCCACGAACCGGCCGAAGAACACGGTCCAGACGCCGTACCGCTGGAAGTACTTCTCCGCGCGCAGGATCCGGTCCTCGGAGAAGTGGTGGAACCGCCGGCCCAGCCGATCGAACAGCCCACGGCCCGCCTTGCGGCCGATGTAGTAGCCGATCGAGTCGCCGATGATCGCCCCGGCCGCGGCCGCGGCGATCACGACCTCCAGTCGCAGGTGTCCCTGCGACGCCAGCAGCGCCGCCGCGATCAGCGTCGTCTCACCCGGTAACGGCACCCCCATGCTCTCGATCCCGATGACCAGACCGACGACCAGATAGGCGACGATCGCCATCCCACCGGTCGGAACGACGATCGCGAGCGCGTGCCCCAGTACCCCCATGTCTTCCATGGTGGCATCCGCGGACAACCGGTTTAGTGGCTCAGGGCATCAGTCCGGGGTTATTTCAGGGTTCTTGCCGTTCGCGACTTCCGGGGTGATGCCGTTGAACGCCTTGGTCACGTTCTGCAGTGCCGAGGTGACCTCGGACGGGATCACCCAGAACGTGTTGCCGGGGCCCTTGGCGAGCTCGGGCAGCATCTGCAGGTACTGGTATGCGAGCAGCTTCGGGTCCGGGTCGTTGCGGTGGATCGCCTGGAACACCGTGTCGATCGCCTGCGCCTGGCCCTCGGCCCGCAGGATCGCGGCCTGCCGGTCGCCCTCCGCGGTCAGGATCCGGGCCTGCCGCTGTCCCTCGGCCCCCAGGATCGCGGCCCGCTTCTCCCGCTCGGCCCGCATCTGCTTCTCCATCGACTCCTTGATCGACGGCGGCGGCTCGATGCCCTTCAGTTCGACCCGGTTCACCCGGATGCCCCATTTGCCGGACGCCTCGTCGAGGACGCCGCGCAGGGTGGAGTTGATGTGCTCGCGCGACGTCAGCACCTTCTCCAGGTCGAGGCTGCCGATGACGTTGCGCAGGGTGGTGACGGTCAACTGCTCGATCGCCTGGATGTAGTTGGCGATCTCGTACGCCGCGGCCCGCGGATCGGTGACCTGGCAGTACAGCACCGTGTCGATGTGGACGACCAGGTTGTCCTCGGTGATCACCGAGCGCGGCTCGAACGAGACAACCTGCTCGCGCAGGTCGATCAGCGGCCGGGGCCGGTCGATGAACGGGATGACGATGTTCAGGCCGGGCTCGAGGGTGCGCAGGTAGCGGCCGAGGCGCTCGACGTTGCTGGCCCGCGCCTGCGGCACGATCCGGACCGTCCGGAGCACGAGTACGACGGCGAGCAGGGCGACGATCAGCCCGAAGATCATTTCGGCCATGGATCCTCCCGGGGATGGACGAGGGCGGTGGCCCCCTCGATGGCGAAGACGTCCACGGTGGTGCCCGCGGGGATGACGAGGTCGGGGTCGTAGGACCGCGCGCTCCACTCCTCACCGCCGATCTTGACCCGGCCGGGCTCGCGGCCGACCGGGCTCAGCACCACGGCCTCGCGCCCGACCAGCGCGGCGACGCCGCTGCGTAGCTGCGGGTACGACATCAGGTGACGACGGGCCACCGGCCGGACCAGCGTGATCATCGCGGCGGCGGTGGCGGCGAACACGAGTAGTTGCAGCCCGATGGGGAGCCCGATCCCGGCCGCCCCGCCCGCGGCCAGCGCGGCGACGGCGAGCAGGAGCAGATCAAGGGTCGCCGTCATCAACTCGGCGGTGCCGAGGACGGCGGCGAGGATCAACCACAGGAACCAGGACTGCATGACGACCACCCGGCGGTGGGAAGTACCTCTCTTTCGAAGGTACCCCGGGATCCGTGGTTCCGTAGCTAACGGTTCAGCTTTGTTGTGGCGGCTTCCCCATCGGTACGACGGCCAGCAGCGTGCTGATCTGGCGGGTACCGGCCGGGTGCGAGGCCGGCGTCCGGCCTTTCTTGTAGCGGTCGACCAGCTCGATCAGCTCCTGGCCGAACTCCCTGGCCTCCTCGTGGGTCAGCCACAGCCGGGACCGGTTCAGCGAGCTGATGTCGTCCCAGGGGTCGTCGGCGGGCATCTGCTCGAAGTGCTCGAGCACCCGGTCCACCGACGACCGGATGATCGCCTGGCTGGCCAGCCGGCCGGCTTCGTTCGACTGGGACGAGATCATCAGGCTGCCGGCCGCCGCGCGCCACGGCCGCTCCCGGCCGTCGGCCGATTCCTCGGCCCGCTCGACGATGCCCCAGCGCTCGAGCGCGCGCAGGTGGTAGCTCATCGCGGACGGCGTCAGGCCGGCCAGCTCCGCACACTCCGTCGCGGTCAGCACCCGGCCGTTGAAGAGCTCGTCGATCACTCGCTGCCGGGCCGGGTGCGCCAGGGCGCGGATCGCCCGCGGGTCGTCGATCACCACGCGCTTCTTCTTGGCCACGGCGTCAGCGTAGCGAATCCCTTGACGCCGGTAAACGTGAAGCATTAACTTCATAGTTGTGAAGCAATCACTTCAGACTTCGATCTGGTCGTTCCGCGACATCCGGCTGGTGCTGCCGGCCCGTGCGCTCTCCTACGCGGGCGACTCGGTCGCCCTCATCGCCCTGATGCTGCGCGTCTCCGAGTACGGCGGTCCGGGCGCGATGACCGCCCTGCTGCTGGCCTTCGCCGTACCGACGGTCGTGATGATCCCGTTCGCCGGCCGGATCGTGGACAGCTACGACTCCCGCACGGTGCTGGTCTGCGCGTCGTTGCTGCAGGCGGTCGCCGGAATCGGGCTGGCCTTCAGTCACGGCATGGCCGAGACCCTGGCGCTGGTCTGTGTCCTGCAACTGGGTACGGCGGTCGCCGGGCCGGCCTGGGGTGCGCTGATTCCCCGGATCGTCGGGGAGGACCTGGTCGGCCGCACCACCGGTACGAGTCAGGCGCTGATCGGTGTGGCGACGCTGGTCGGGTCGGCGGTGGGCGGCGTACTGGTCGGCTGGTCCGGCGACCGCGGCGCCCTGCTGGTGGACGCCACGACCTTCCTGGTGCTGGCCGGCGTCGCCCGGGTCGTCGCGACGCGCCGTCGCCCGGAGGCCGGCGCCGTACGCGAGCGCGGCGGCGTGATGGCGGGCCTGCGCAGCATCTTCGGTGACTCGCTGCTCCGGATCCTGGTGCCGTGCCTGTGGCTGTTCATCCTCGCGGGTGAGGCCGTCAACGTGGTCGAGGTCTTCCTGGTCACCGACGAGATCGGGCTGGACGCGGCCGGGTACGGCTGGGTCGTGGCCGTCCAGGGCGCTGGAGCGATCGTCGGCGCCTGGCTCACCGGGCGGTTGGTGCGGACCATGGCCCAGTCCCGGGCCGTGCTGGCCGGGATGGCCGCCATCGGGATCGCCAGTGTGCTGATGGGCTTCGCCGACGGGGTCGTGGTTCTGATGATCGGGTCCGCCGTGATCGGGTTCGGGAGCGGCGTACTCAACGCCGCGGTGAGCACACTCATGGTGACCCGCTCCGCGGAGAGCGTCCGGGGACGCGTGGTCGCGGCACTCAACGGGACGGCGCGGGCCTGCACCCTGTTCGCCCTCATGCTCGGCGGCTTCCTCGGCGCCCTGCTCGGCACCCGGATGACCTTCGTGGCCTGTGGGGCGGCCTGCGTCGTCGCGGCGGTGGCGGCGGCTGTCCCGGTGCTGCGTGTCAAGGGCCTGCAGACAAACGATTCGGCTGAAAAGGTGCTCAGTCACTAGCCTTGAGCCATGACTGACGCACACGTGAACCCGGCGAACCCCGACAGCGGGCAGGACGACCTGCCCGAGCAGATGCGGGTCCGCCGGGAGAAGCGTGACCGCCTACTGGCGGAGGGAGTGCAGCCGTACCCGATCTCGGTGCCCCGGACGCACCTGCTGAAGGACCTGCGGGCCAAGTACGACGGGCAGGAGCTGGAGCCCGACACGCGGACCGGTGAGCAGGTCTCGGTGGCCGGCCGGGTGATCTTCCTGCGCAACACCGGCAAGCTCTGCTTCGTCCGGCTCCGGGAGGGCGACGGGACCGAGCTGCAGGTGATGCTGTCGCTGGCCGACCTCGGCGAGGAGGAGCTGGCCCGGTTCAAGGCGCTGGTGGACATCGGCGACCTGCTGGCCGTCCAGGGCGAGGTGATCACCAGCCGCCGCGGTGAGCTGTCCGTGCAGGCGACCGGCGTGGCAGATGGCCGCCAAGACGCTGCGCCCGCTCCCGAACGAGCACAAGCCGCTGAACGAGGAGGCCCGGGTCCGGCTCCGGTACGTCGACCTGATCGTCCGCGCCGAGGCACGCGAGATGGTCCGGACGAAGGCCGCCGTACTAAGTCGCTGCGGCAGAGCTTCGACACGGACGGCTACATCGAGGTCGAGACGCCGGTCCTGCAACTGACCAACGGCGGCGCCGCCGCGCGGCCGTTCTCGACCCACCTGAACGCGTTCGACCAGGAGATGAAGCTGCGGATCGCGCTCGAGCTCGATCTGAAGCGCGCCATGATCGGCGGCGTCGACCGGGTCTACGAGATCGGCCGGACGTTCCGCAACGAGGGACTCGACTCGACCCATGCGGCGGAATTCTCGATGATCGAGGCCTATCAGGCGTACGGCGATTACGACACGATGGCCGAACTGACCGAGCGGCTGATCCGGAACGCGGCCCGGGCGGTCGGTCGCACCGTGGTCACCGCGCGCGACGGTTCGACCATCGACCTGGGCCGGCCGTTCCGGCATGCGACCCTTTTCGAACTCGTCTCCGAAGCGGTCGGTACGCCGGTCGACCAGAGCACCGACGCGGCCACGCTGACGAAGCTGGCCGAGCAGCACGATGTCGACCTGCAGCCCGGCTGGAATGCCGGCGAGATCGCACTGGAGTTGTACGAGAAGCTGGTCGAGCACACCCTGATCCAGCCCACCTATGTACGTGACTATCCGGAGTCGGTACGGCCGTTGTCGAAGCCGCACCGGGAAATTCCGGGCCTGGTCGAAGCCTGGGACCTGATCATCAACGGGGTCGAGCTCGGCGGCGGCCTACTCGGAGCTGAACGACCCGGTGATCCAGCGGGAACGCCTGGTGGCACAGTCGATGCTGGCCGCGGCCGGCGACCCGGAGGCGATGGAGCTGGACGAGGACTTCCTCCGCGCGATGGAGTTCGGGATGCCTCCGGCGGGTGGTATGGGGATGGGCCTGGACCGGCTGGTGATGTTGTTCACCGGCGCCGGTATCCGGGAGACGATTCTGTTCCCGTTGCTGCGGCCGGAGTGATTCCGCGAATCGGTCGCAGGATCGTTGCATAGCACAACGGACGGTCACTGCAAATGCCGGGGTCCCGAGTTATTCCGGATCGGGTCCCCGGCATTCTGGTCCAGCCGGTTTCAGGTCGTGTGAATACTCAAGGTCACGACGACAGCACAGTGCCGATCGGCGCCGGGTCGACCGGAGGGTTTAGTCACATCTTTCCCGCACATTGTGGGATGTGAATGACACGAACCCGGTTTGTGCGGTACAAATCAGGTGCAAACAAAACGGCAGGGGGATTGCGGCCCGGTGACGGGCGCGGAAAGGACTGTCATCGATGGCGCAAAGGGTGCAGGTAGTTCTCGAGGACGATCTTGACGGCGGTAAGGCCGACGAGACCGTGACCTTTGGACTGGACGGCACGACGTACGAGATCGATCTGTCCAAGAAGAACGCCGCCAAACTGCGCGACGCCATGGCCGGCTATGTCGGTGCGGGACGCCGGGTGTCCGGTCGCCGCGGTGGCGTGGGCCGGGCGCGGGGCCGTGGCCGGTCGGCGTCGGACTCCGCCGACATCCGGGCCTGGGCCAAGGACGAACGGCTACGACGTGAGCGAGCGGGGCCGGATCTCGGCCGAGGTGCGCGCGGCGTACAACGAAGCCAAGTAGAATTCCCGAAGGACTGCCGGTCCCGGTGCCACAAGGCGCCGGGACCGTCCGCATTCCGGTTGTTTCACAGTGTGGACAGTTCAGCTGGTGCCGACTGTTAGGGCGTCCGTCCGTTGGGTGACTGACACGGCAGGAAGCTCGAGGAATTCGCTGGTGGCGAACATCCTGTCCGATCGGTCCTGAGCGGGAACACCCTGGAGATCCGTGGGGTTGTTCCCTTGTGATGCCTCCTGGGCGGCCGGCTGAGCGGTGAGCATTTGTTCGCCGAGAGCGAGCCTGTCCGCACCGGGGACTAGCATGCATGTACGGGGGTCGGCCAACACGGCACGTCCGACTCCTCTGAGGCAAGGAGCGCTTTGGCGATGTTTGAACGATTTACGGACCGCGCCCGTCGGGTAGTCGTCCTGGCTCAGGAAGAGGCCAGGATGCTCAGCCACAACTACATCGGGACCGAGCACATCCTGCTCGGCCTGATCCACGAGGGTGAGGGTGTCGCCGCCAAGGCTCTCGAGAGCCTGGGTATCTCGCTCGAGGCTGTCCGCTCCCAGGTCGAGGAGATCATCGGCCAGGGGCAGCAGGCACCGAGCGGGCACATCCCGTTCACCCCACGCGCCAAGAAGGTGCTGGAGCTCTCCCTGCGCGAGGCCCTGCAGTTGGGCCACAACTACATCGGCACCGAGCACATCCTGCTCGGCCTCATCCGCGAGGGTGAGGGAGTCGCAGCGCAGGTCCTGGTCAAGCTCGGCGCGGACCTGAACAAGGTCCGTCAGCAGGTCATCCAGCTGCTGAGCGGGTACCAGGGCAAGGAGACGGCCACGGCCGGCGCCGGGACCACCGAAGGTGCTCCCAGCAGCTCTCTGGTGCTCGACCAGTTCGGCCGGAACTACACCCAGTCCGCCCGCGAATCGAAGCTCGACCCGGTGATCGGGCGCGAGACCGAGATCGAGCGGGTCATGCAGGTGTTGTCCCGGCGGACCAAGAACAACCCTGTCCTGATCGGTGAGCCGGGTGTCGGCAAGACCGCGATCGTGGAGGGTCTGGCCCAGCAGATCGTCCGCGGTGACGTCCCGGAGACACTGAAGGACAAGCAGATCTACTCCCTCGACCTGGGTGCCCTGGTGGCCGGTTCGCGCTACCGCGGCGACTTCGAGGAGCGTCTGAAGAAGGTGCTCAAGGAGATCCGCACCCGCGGCGACATCGTGCTGTTCATCGACGAGATCCACACCCTCGTCGGGGCCGGCGCGGCCGAGGGCGCGATCGACGCCGCGAGCATCCTGAAGCCGATGCTGGCCCGCGGCGAGCTGCAGACCATCGGTGCGACCACCCTCGACGAGTACCGCAAGTACGTCGAGAAGGACGCCGCGCTGGAGCGCCGGTTCCAGCCGATCCAGGTGGCCGAGCCGTCGATCGCCCACACGATCGAGATCCTCAAGGGTCTGCGGGACCGGTACGAGGCACACCACCGGGTGACCATCACGGACCCGGCCCTGGTGCAGGCCGCGCAGCTGGCCGACCGCTACATCTCCGACCGGTTCCTGCCGGACAAGGCGATCGACCTGATCGACGAGGCCGGCGCCCGGTTGCGGATCCGCCGGATGACGGCTCCGCCGGACCTGCGCGAGTTCGACGAGAAGATCGCGAACGTGCGCCGGGAGAAGGAGTCGGCGATCGACGCGCAGGACTTCGAGCGCGCCGCGAGCCTTCGCGACGACGAGAAGAAGCTGATCAACGCGAAGGCCGAGCGGGAGAAGCAGTGGAAGGCCGGCGACATGGACGTCGTCGCCGAGGTGGACGAGGAGCTGATCGCCGAGGTGCTGAGCACCGCGACCGGTATCCCCGTCTTCAAGCTGACCGAGGAGGAGTCGTCCCGGCTGCTCGACATGGAGAAGGAGCTGGCCAAGCGCTACATCGGCCAGCACGATGCGGTCAAGGCGCTGTCCCGCTCGATCCGGCGTACCCGCGCCGGCCTGAAGGACCCGCGCCGCCCGAGCGGTTCGTTCATCTTCGCCGGCCCGTCCGGTGTCGGTAAGACCGAGCTGTCGAAGGCGCTGACCGAGTTCCTGTTCGGCGACGAGAACGCGCTGATCAGCCTCGACATGTCGGAGTACTCCGAGAAGCACACCGCGTCCCGGCTGTTCGGTTCGCCGCCTGGGTACGTCGGCTACGAAGAGGGTGGCCAGCTGACCGAGAAGGTCCGCCGGAAGCCGTTCTCCGTGGTGCTGTTCGACGAGGTCGAGAAGGCCCACCCGGACATCTTCAACTCGCTGCTGCAGATCCTGGACGAGGGTCGTCTGACCGACGCCCAGGGCCGCGTGGTCGACTTCAAGAACACCGTCATCATCATGACCACGAACCTGGGGACCAAGGACATCGCCAAGGCGGTCTCCCTGGGCTTCTCGCAGGCCAGTGACGTCGGCGGCTCGTACGAGAAGATGAAGGCGAAGGTCACCGAGGAGCTCAAGCAGCACTTCCGGCCGGAGTTCCTGAACCGGGTCGACGAGATCGTGGTGTTCCACCAGCACGGCAAGGAAGAGATCGTCAAGATCGTCGACCTGATGGTCGGGCAGGTGGAGGAGCGGCTGAAGGACAAGGACATGGGCATCGAGCTCACGCCGGCGGCGAAGGCCTTGGTCGCCGAGCGTGGCTTCGACCCGGTCCTGGGTGCTCGCCCGCTGCGTCGCGCGCTGCAGCGTGACGTGGAGGACGTGCTGGCCGAGAAGATCCTGTTCGGGGAATTGCGCCCCGGCCAGATCGTCCTGGTCGACGCGGCCCCCGAGGGGACGGTGGGCGAAGACGGCCTGCCGGAGTACTTCACCTTCAAGGGCGCCCCGAAGACCACCTCACCCGAGCTGGAGCTGACCGAGATGGCCGGCGGTTCGTCCGGCCTCCAGGACACCTGAGCCGGTAGCAGGCAGCAGGGCCCCGCGGATTCTCATCCGCGGGGCCCTTTGCCGTTCTGGTGGCCGCGGATGCAACCGGATGCTCGCTCCACCCAGTAATCAACGGTGAGGAAACGCCGAACCGACCGGAGGACGTGTGGCGAGCCACCGCGATCAGGAGTTCACCGACTATGTGAGTGCGCACCGCGGGCGGATGGTGCGCATCGCGCGGCTGCTCACCAGCGGCGACGCGCACTGGGCCGAGGACCTGGTGCAGACGGCCCTGACCAAGCTGTACCTGAAATGGGGCGCGGTCAGCCCCGAGACCGGAGCCAGCTGGTACGCCGACAAGATCCTGGTCAACGTCTTTCTGGACGAGAAGCGCCGGTTCTGGCGTCATCGCGAGACGTTGACCGACGAGGTGTCCGAGCCCAGGCCGCCGGCCGCGGCCGGACCCGAGGACCGGTTGACCGTCCTGGCCGCGCTGGAGCAGTTGCCCAAGCGCCAGCGGGCCGCTGTCGTGCTGCGGTACTTCTGCGACCTGGACGTCGCCGCTGCCGCCGAACTGATGGGCAGCAGCCCGGGCACGGTGAAAAGCCAGACAGCCCGCGGCCTGGACAAACTGCGTGACCTCATCGTCGAACCCCTTGACTCAGTGGAGCATGTGCGATGAATGATCTGAAGAACCTTCTCGACCAGGCCGCCGGGAGTGCGCCCGTCGTCACGGACGCCGAGGTTTCGGCCGACCTCGCCCGGGCCCGCCGGGCCGCGCGTCGTCGCCGGTTCACCGGAGTCGGCGTGACGGCTGTCGCCGCGGCGGTCGCGATCGGCGCCCTCGCCGTACCGCTGGTGCTGTCGCCCGGCTCGGGCCCCGCCGTCTCGGCGCCTCCGGGGGCCGGGTCGGCACCCGGGCCGGTGGCCGAGCTGTCGGCAGGGCAGGTGCTGCTGGTCGCCGCGGCCCACGAGGAGAAGACCGAAGCGACGACCGGCGCGTACTTCCGGGTCAGGAAGGTCCAGAGCAGGGAGTGGACGGTCATGCCCGGCAAGATCGTGTGCTGCGGGTCGCAGCCGGCCGGGCCGGGCGGTTACAAGCTGCGCGAACTGGTGGTCACCGAGACCTGGACCGGGCTGAAGGGCGGCACCGGCTGGCTCGGCACCCGTTCGCTGGGCGCAGCTCCTGCCACCCCGGCCGACGAGGCCGCCTGGCGCCGTGCGGGCTCTCCGTCGAGCTGGAACACCGGACCCGCCGACACCCAGGAAGGGAAGGACCGGATCCTCTCGTCCAAGCCGGGCGAAGCCACCTTCTTCGAGTTGCGAGACGGTGCGGACAGGTACCTGGCTCTCGGCCTGAACGCCACGCTGGACGACGTCCTGGCGCTGCCCTCCACGTCCGACGAGTTGCGCGCCCGACTCCTCAAGGTGGCGTCGGGGACTGCTCCTGATGCCTCCCAGGTCTCGGCCCTGGCCCAGATCTCCTCCGGCCTGCTGAGTGACACCCCCGCCCTGCCCAAGGTCCGTGCGGCCACGTACCGGCTGCTGGCCGGTCTGCCGGGTGCCACGGTCAAGCACAACGTCGTCGACCTGGCCGGCCGGACCGGAACCGCGGTCGGGTTCTCCTTCCCGGCGTACCAGCTGAAACTGCAGCTGATCATCGACCCGAGGACGGGCAAACTGCTGAGCAGCAGCCACACCGGCGGGAAGAACGGCGACAACACGGTCCTGCTCTCGGGGTGGACCGACGACACCCCGCAGGCGCCGCCGGCCACCATCAAATAGGGGCCTGGCAGACCGCGCACTGGCCGCGGCGGCGGTAGTAGTAGGCCGCCGTGGCCAGACCGACTGAGGCGCCCCAGAGCGGGAACGGGAGGATCAGGACGAACAGGACGTTCTCGAGGAGCGAGGCGTCGAAGGTCCAGAGCAGGCCGATCAGCGAGGCGCTGCTGACCAGGAGCAGCGTGGCGGCAACGGCGCCCGGGATGACCGCCGCCTTGATCGGCACCGGCCGCCCGGCGACCAGGGGGATCCATCGCGGCCACACCTCACCCCACGGCCGGATCAGCCCGAGCGTCACGATGCCCGCGGCCAGAGCGATCAACCCGAGCCCCAGGCCGAACAGCTTGATCCCCGGCTCGGCGTTCAGCTCGTCGGCGTCGAAACCGATCGGGTTCGGCAGCAACCACGTCATCCGCAGCAGCGCGTACGGCATCGGGCAGAGCACCGCCACGATCGTCGCCCAGAATCCCCACCACCGAGCCGACTCAGGCCGCGTCCAGCTCGCGCCCGGGCGACCACAGCGAAGGCAACGCCCACGCGCACTCCGCAGCCCACGGACGCCGAGCAGCGCCCACCCACAACCCAGCAGGAACGCCCCGGACACGAACAGCGGTGTGGTCCCGACCTTCGCGGGTACGCCCGCGATGCCCCCGGCCACCTCGCGGAACGCGGCCCAGTCGAACAGCCCGGTGGTCAGCTCGACCGCGATCACGACTGCTGCCACCGCGAGGAGCAACGCCCGCGTCGCCGGCTGCTTCCAGGCCCCGACGATCAACCAGACGATCCCGGCCGGCAGGCCGACCAGGACGAGCAGGTAGCCGACCATGATCACCACCGTGACGCTCGGCGCCAGCAGCCCGAACACCACCACCTGCAACGCCGTGAAGACCAGCAACGGCCGGTACGCCGTCGCACTCCACTCGGTCCGGGTATGCCCGAACGCCGCCGGCACCCCGAGGATCCCCAGTACGGCGATCAGCCCCGCCCCGACCTCGTCCGGCACCTGAGCCAGCAACGACAGCCGTTCACCGTCCGGCGGCACCGGGCCGAACGCATAACCACCGGCTCCCAGTAACCAGGCCAACCCGGCAGCCGCGTAGACCAAGGACAACGCCGCCACCAGAACCGGCAACGTGTTCGCGGTTCGCTCCCGGACGCCAACACTGCTCATCGCTTCCTCCAGCCGTCAGTGCCTTCACTGTCCAGCCGGAGCCCAGCGGCCCACCTCAGCCGCGAGAGTGTTCCACCTCCCTCCCGGGAGTGAAATCAGCGGGTGCGGCGCAGCCGGGTGACGGCCCGGGAGATGTCCGCGGGGTCGTCGGGTGCGACCTGGTTGTTGTGCTGGGCAACTAGTTGGAGCGTGGCGGCGAGGAGCCAGAGGACCGACGCGGCGATGGTGAAGGCCGGGCCGGGGCCGGGCCAGGTGCCAGTGAGCGTGTCAGTGAGAGTGTCGGCGGTGCTGGCCTGCCAGGCGATGGCGAGGCAGACGATGGCGATCACGGCGGTGACACCTGTGGCCGCTCGCGTGCGGGCGCCGGGCTTCAGGGCCAGCGCGACCGCCGAGGTGATGATGCCGACCAGGCAGGTGAAGGCGAGCGCCGGTTGGGTTTCCAGGCCCAGTTGCCAGACCGACAGGCCGTAGCGCCTGGTGTAGGTCCAGGGCAGCAGGACGGTGACGCCGGTGGTGAGGGCAGCCAGGAGGGTGGCTCGAGCGAACCATCCATGCTCGGAACGGGCCAGCTCGGTTTCTGCCTCATCGAGTCGGCGAGGCAGTTCCTCGTCCGGGAAGTCGGTCATCCGGCGGCCTCCAAGCGGATGAGGTCGTTGCCCAGCTGGAAGTAGAGTGCCGGGCCGATCACGGTCACCTGGTCGGCGGCCTGTGGGACACCCTGCCGAGGTCCTGCGATCACGGTGACCCGGCCCGGCGCATCCACGCGCACCAGGTGGCTTCCGTCGTACCCCCAGAGCCTGCCGTCCGGGCCGGTGAACCAACTGCCGTCAGCCGTCCACTGCGATGCCGGTACGCCGGTCGCCGAGACCGGCCAGCCTGACGTCGATCCACCGAGCAGGACTGTCGTCCGGCCGTCAGCATCGACCAGGACCAGTTGCTCGCCCAGGACCATCGCGACGTGCCCGGACGCGAGCTGCACCAAGCCGCCCGGCCGCAGCTCACCCTTGACCTGCACGCGTCGCACGACCTCGCCGGGGCCGTAGAAGTTGTAGAGGCCCGCACCGACAGCAGTCACCAGACGATCCCCGGCAGCCGCGGCGAACTCACCCTTCTGATTCGCCGGCGTCGGCTGGGGATCCCGCACCGCCGTCGACCGGCCACGCACGAGATGTACGGCGCTCTCTGTCGAACCACGACCGGCCGTCGTCCACCACACGCCGCCCTGGCCGTCCGGAGCGAAGGCACGAGCCGCCAACGGCAATCGCACCCGCACCAGCCGTCCAACCGCGTCCAGGGCCAGCTGTCTACTCACCCCAGTACCGATGGCCGGGACTGACGACACCACAGACGTCCGGAACGTCGTCGTACCGTCGACAGGCTTCCGGCGATCGCATCGCGGCTCCGGCGCAGGAGCAGCCGGGTACGACGCCGCAGCAGCCGGCCGCATCAGGGATCTGCAGAACCTGATCCCCACCACCCGGTGATGTCCCCAGCAGCACCGATCCGTCCGGCCGGGCCTCGATGCTGTCGACACCCTCGGCCCCACCCGGGAGCTTGCGCAGTACGCCGTCCGGAGTGATGACCGAGGTCGGAGCACCACCGCCCAGCCACAAGTTGCCTCGCACATCGACTGCGAAGGCGTCGACGGTCATCGACGAACTGGCGGCGTCACTGCTCAGGACACAACCAGCCGGCGCCACTCCGGTGAGCTGCTGCGGCACTCCGCCCGGCCGGACCATCGCCAACCCCGTCTCGCTCGTCCGCCAGGCCGTCGTACCGTCCGGACCGCTGGAGACCGCGTTGCCCCGTGAACCCGGGCCGGGGGCGATCGCGAAGTCGGCGAGGTTCATTCCCTTGCGCAGTTGGTTCGCCGGGATCTGCCAGGTGGTCGCTGATCCCCACACGCTGATCGACCTGTCGGCGTTGCGGTGGCTGAGGGCGGGGCCGATGCCGCTCGCGATCAGGTCCACGCCAGGCGTCACGTAGTAGGACCCGTCCTGGTTCTTGTGACTCAGGCTGATGTCGGCACTCACCAGGTCGAGTGGCACCGAGACGATCGCCCACGGCTGTCCCAGTGCTCCACCGGCGAGCAGGACCATGTGATTGTCGGAGACGCCCCACAGTGCGGGCGGAGCCGCGCCGTGGTTCAGCGTGACCTGGGGGAGCGCGACGCCGTCGTCGTACGCGAACACTGTCGAGCTCTCCGACCCGGTCCGGCCCAGCAGCCATTGCCCGGCTGTCCCATCGAGTGTCCCGGCCAGCGAGTCCAGCGGGTCGGACGTACCGATGGCAACCCGCATGCCGAGGCGATCGACCAGCTGGCCACCTTGCAGGTCAAGCAGACGCTGTGGAACCCCAGCAACTACAGGCGGTTGGTACGGCGTGCCAACGGCCGACGGAACGAGCACACCGACCAGCACGCCCACCACAGCTGCTCCAGCGATCACAAGCCGACGCGTGAGACCTGCCACGCACAAGAGCAGCCCGAGACCGAGTGCGGTCCAGGCACCGATTGCCGGGCGATACCCGACACCTGAGGGCAAGCCGGGCGGCAGCCACAACAGCTGAGACGCCAGCCCGGCAACCACTGCCGACCCGGTGGCGACGGCGGCTACTCGTCGTACCAGGCCGGACGAGACGAGAGTCGCGACCGCCAGCCCACAGACGATGACGGCCCAGAGCCGGGCCGACGGGATCTCCCACAGCTGAGATCGGGCTAGACCGGCTTCGGCGGCAGTCGGCCCGAGTGCGACCGGATCGATCAGCTCCCGCCACGGCAGGACCGTCGAGAGCACCAGCAGTACGGCGAGCGTGCCGGACGCGAAGGGGAACAGTCGGAAGCGAAAAGGCGTCCACGCGTCGACAAGGGCCACGAGTTGGACAAAGACTGCCCGTAATTCGGACTGATTGAGCGGCTCGGCGGACCCGGCCCCGGACTCGTCGTCAGGCACCGTCCAAGGGGGTGTCAAACGGGTCGCCCAGTGCGCGGCGACGGCCGTCGCGAGGGTGCCGCAGGCAATCGTCCCGATCACAGCCGGTGAAGTCGTACAGCTCGGTCGGCCCTGTGTGGCAAATCCGGTCCAGGCCGCTACGGTGATCAGTCCGATCGCCGCCGTACCCACGGATCGGACCTGCCGGCGAAGCCGGAATCTGTCGGCAGACAAGCGATCCGCGAGCACCAGCAGTACGATCGCCACCGGCAGTGCGAGGGCCGCACCACGTCCGCCGGTGGGTTGAGTGGTCGCCCGCCAGAGGTAACAGCCTGTGCCCGCCGGGCCGGGCACCAGCACCGAGAATGCGGTAGCAGCAGCAAGACACGCGAGGACGACTCCATGCCGGCCGGAACGTCGTATGGTCCTGCGGTGAGTGATCAGATCGGTACGGAGAAGAGCCGCCGCGGCCTTCGATTCGGTGGGAAGATCGCGCAGCGGCATGAAAAAGAAGTTACCTGCCACCCAGGTGCCGCGTTGTAACGCTGTGACCACGCTGATCGGACCCGGACTGTCGGAAAGGGGGCCGGGGATGGAATCATCTCGTCGCATGGACGCACCGCGTCTGCCACTGACCCAGGAACCGGTCGCCGACACCGGTTCCTTTGGCGTGCGGCAGGCGGGTGGAGTCCTCGAGCGGGCCCAGCGGATCGCCGACACGCTGCGGGAACAGGCGGAGTACGAGAACGATCTCGCCCGCGACGAGGCGGACCGGGTCCGCGCCGAGAGCGAGCGGCTGACGGCCGAGGCCGAGGCGGCCGCAAGGAAGATGGGGGCCGAGGCGACGTCCGCCGCGCAGCGGCTGCTCAACGATGCCGAGCGCTCCGCCGAACAACTCCGGACCGAGTCCCAGAACGAGGCCGACCGGGTCCGCGCCGAGGCCGAGGCGACGGCCGAGCGACTCACGTCGGAGTCCACCGCCGAGGCCGACCGGGTACGACGCGATGCCGCGGCCGCGGCGCAGAAGCTGCAGCTGGAGTCGACCGCGGAGGCAGAGCGGGTCCGCGCCTCGGCGATCGCGATCGCCGAGCGGTTGAAGGCCGACTCCGAGTCCGCGGCCGAGCAACTCCGGGCCGCCGTCGCCGAAGAAGTAGCCAACCGCCGGGCCGATTCCGAGTCCGCGGCGGAGCAGTTGCGGTACGAGAGCCAGCTGGCCGCCGACCGGTTGCGGGCCGAGTCGCAGGCCGCGGCCAACCGGCGGGTCGCGGCGGCCGAGGCCGAGGCGGCGCGACTCGAGGAAGAGGGCGACGAACTGCTCGAGGACGCCCGGCTGGCCCGGGAGTCCGCACAGCAGACGGTCGACCGGGCCGGCCGCGAGGCACAGCAGCTGGTCAGGGACGCGGGCGAGCAGGCCGCGCTGGTGTCGCAGGCCGCGGTCCGCAACGAGGCGGAGTTGATCGCCCGGGCCGAGACCGAGGCCGCCGACCTGCGGGTCGCGGTGGAGCGCGAGGTCGAGGCGGCCCGGGAGAAGTCCCGCGCCCAGATCGCCGCGGCCCATGCCGAGATCGAGCGGCTGCGCGGCGAGAACCGGGCCGAGCTGGAGCGCCGGACCGCCGAACTGGAGGAGACCGAGCGGGCCAAGCTGGCCGCGATCTCGCTCGAGATCGACAAGCTGCGGGCCGAGGCGGTCGCCGAGATCGCCGAGCGCAAGGCCGAGGCCGAGGCCGGTAACGAGCGGCTGATGGCCGACGCCCGGGCGCAGGCCAAGCTGGTCGTGGACAGTATCGAGGCCGACCGCCGGACCGCGACCGCCGAGGCGCAGCGGATCGTCGAGGACGCGAACAAGGCGGCCGAGACGGCGCTCGCGGAGGCCGAGAAGCAGACCATCTGGAGCAAGAAGACGGTCGACGACCTGATCGGTGCGGCCGAGTCCGAGGCGCAGTCGATCCGGGAACAGGCCGCCGCCGACGCGGCCGAGCTGATGCGGCAGAAGCGGGCGCACCTTCGCCGCGTGGTCGGCCGGACGACCAGCCGGCTCAAGCAGACCAAGGACGCGATCGCCCGGGAGAACGCCGAGCTGACCACGCTCGCCGAGACCACGCTGTCGACCGCGACCCAGCAGGCCGAGGCCACGCTGGCCGCGGCCAAGCAGGAAGCGGAGAAGGTCACCGCCCAGGCGCACGCCCGGGTCGACCGGCTGAAGGTGACCGCCGCGAGCGATGCCCGCGAGATCATCGAGCGGGCGAACCGCCGCGAGGCCGAGGCGGAGGCCAGCACCCAGGTGCTACGCGAGCGCGCGGCCAATGATCTCGCCGACGCCCAGCGGCAGTCGCACGACGTGATCCGCAAGTCCCGCGCCGAGGCTCAGCAGATCGAGGCGCAGGCTCGTGAGCACGCCGACGACCTGCGGACGCAGGCCCGAAAACTTCTCGCCGACGCCGAGGCGAGGGTCGCGGCGCTGAACCAGCGCCGTGATGAGATCACCAAGGAGCTCACCCAGCTTTCGGGTGTGATCGAGGCACTCGCTGTACCGGGATTCCGTCCAGGTGGTGGAATGTCCTCCAGCGAGGGTTCCACGGGGGAATCAGGATGAGGACGTGACAGTCAGATCCTTGTCAGTGACAATGTGTGATCCACCCACCCACCGAAGTGAGCATCAGAAGACATGAGCAGTGAAAGCCCAACCCCGTTCCGCACCGTTCTGCGTGGCTACGAGCCTGCCCAGGTGGACCAGCACATCCGTGAGCTGACCACCTCGCTGACCGCGCTGCAGCAGCAGTCCGAGCAGTTGCAGCGGCACGTGCAGGAGCTGCAGACCCGGACGGACGCCGCCGAGTCGGCCGTCATCTCTGCGCAGGAGGAGAGCAAGGACCGTGCCCCGACGTTCACCGAGTTCGGTGAGCGGGTGGCGAAGATCCTGTCGCTGGCCGACGACGAGGCCCGTGACCTGGTCACCCGTGCCCGCACCGACGCCGAGGCGATCGTCGCCGACGCCGAGGCGCACGCGAAGAAGGTCCGCAAGGAGGCCGAGCAGTACTCCCTGGACTGGAAGAGCGAGGTCGACGCGGAGGCTGCTCGCATCCTGGAGGAGGCGCGCACCCAGGCCGACGACATGCGTGACGAGGCCGAGCGCGACGCCACCGCGCGGCGCAGCGAGGCTCAGGCGCTGTACGAGCAGGAGCGGGCCAAGTCCGCCCAGGCCGCGGCCGCCTTCGAGACCACCCTGGCCGAGCGCCGGGGCAAGGTCGAGCAGGAGTTCGCCGCCCGGACCGCGCTGGCCGAGCAGCAGCTGGCCGCCGTCACCGACCGCGCCGCGCAGGTGCAGCGCGAGGCCGACCGCTCCCGCTCCGAGGCGGAGCGGCTGGCCCAGCAGCAGCTGGCCGACGCGAACCGGCAGGCCCAGGAGATCGTCGCCGCCGCGAAGGACAAGGCGGAGCGGATCCGGGCCGAGTCCGAGCGCGAGCTCGCCGCCGCGACGCAGCGCCGCGACAGCATCAACGCGCAGCTGACCAACGTCCGCCAGATGCTGGCGACGCTGTCCGGCAGCCCGGCGATGCCGCTCGACCTGCTGACCGACGACGACGAGCAAGCCACCACCGGCAGCAAGAAGAACTGAAGGCTCTGAGGCCGGTCCGGAAGTCCGGGCCGGCCTCTCAGCTTGGTAGGCGGTAGCGGGCGCGCGGGAGAGGTTCGACCAGGCCGTCGGCTACCAGGCCGTCCAGCGCACGTTCCCGTTGCGCTTTGTCGTGCCAGCAGGCGTCCAGGCTCTTCTTGGGTACGGCGCCTGTCGTGGCGCGGAGCACGGCCAGCAGACGACCGCGGACCTGGCGGTCGGTGCCTTCGTACGTCTGCCCTCGACGTGGCGGACCGTCGTACGGCGGACTGCCGGCGAGGACCCACGCGCACCGGCTCCGGATCGGGCAGTCGCCGCATCTCGGCGTACGCGCTGTGCAGACCAGTGCACCGAGCTCCATCGACGCCACCGCCCAGCGGGCCGCTGTCGGCTCGTCAGCAGGCAGTGCGGTCACAGCAAGCCGCTGGTCGGCCGCAGTGGGGGAGATGGTCGGCTGTGCGACGCCGGTGAGGGCTCTCGCGAGCACCCGGCGCACATTGGTGTCCACGACCGCGTGCCGTTGGCCGAACGCGAAGGACGCGATGGCAGCCGCCGTGTACGTCCCCACACCCGGCAGAGCGAGCAGAGCGTCGTGGTCGTCCGGCACTTCGCCGCCGTGGCGCTCCACGATCGCCTGAGCCGCCGCGTGCAGCCGCAGGGCGCGCCTGGGGTACCCGAGCCGGTCCCAGGCCCGCACAGCCTCTCCTGGCGGCTCTGCAGCCAGGTCCACCGGCTTAGGCCACCGCTCCAGCCAGGCCTGGTACGCCGGTAGCACCCGATTGACCGGTGTCTGCTGCAGCATGAACTCACTCACCATCACCGCCCACGCACCGGCCCCTGGCTCGCGCCACGGCAGTTCCCGCGCGTTGGCGTCGTACCACTGGAGCACCGGCCCGTGCAGAGCGGCAGCTGTGGGTGTGAGCGGCGAGCCTGACTGGTCGAGCACAGAGCCGATATTAGGGTGCCAGCATGAGCAGCCTGCTCCGTCCGGTCGGGCATCTGCCCGCCAGCGTGTACTGGTTCCGCCGGGGACTGGTGCTTGCTGTACTGGCGCTGCTGCTCCTCCTGGTCCTCCGGCTGTTCGGTGGTGGCGGCGGCGAGGACCCGCAGAACACGGCCGCGAGCGGCCCCCAGCAGAACCCGACGACGGCCCCGCCGACCGCGCCCACCACGTCCCCGACGGCGACCGAGAAGAAATCCGAGAAGCCGGCCAAGACGTCGGAGACGCCGCGGGACACCACGTGCGAAGGCAACGACCTCCGCGTCGAGGTGCTGCCCGCCAACCGGAAGATCGTCTCGGGCTCGGTGCTGAACTTCGTCGTCCGGTTCGACGCCGTCTCGGACGAGTGCAAGGCCTCGATCGACTCCGGCGCGCTGACCGTGACGGTGATGTCGGGCAACGACCTGATCTGGACCACAACCCATTGCGGGCAAGCGGTTCAGCGCACCACGCTGGTGGTTGCCAAGGGCAAGCAGGCGACCACCACGGTGCCGTGGAACGGCCGCCGGTCCGGACCTGGCTGCCTGCCCGGCCAGCCGACCGCCAAGCCCGGAACCTATGTCGTCAAGGCAGTCTTCGACGACCGCGCGTCAACTGTGCAGGCCTTCCAGGTCGTCTGACGCGCGCCGCCGGTGCCTTCCGCAGGTGCTGCGGCTTGGTGAACAGCAGCGCCGCGACCAGCCCGATCAACAGCACCGCGGCCGGCAGCATCAGCGACTGCGCCATCGAGTCGCTGAACCCCTGGTGCATCGCCTCCGGCAGCGTCCCGCTCATCATCCCTTCACCCGCCGGTGCGCCGCCCGGCGCGGCCGGCAGGTTGTGCGCCAGCCGCGACTCCATCAGTACGGCGATGCCCGCGCTACCGAGTACGGCGCCGACCTGTCGCGTCGTGTTGTAGACGCCCGCACCCGCGCCGGCCTGATGCAGTGGGAGGTTCCTGGTCGCCGTACTGCCGATCGGGGCCCACATGAAGCCGTTGGCGACGCCGAGCAGGGCGATCGGCAGCAACAGTTGCCAGATGGGCACGTCGGGCTCGATCACCTGGCTGAGCCAGAACAGCGCGACGGAGCAGCAGAGCAGGCCGAAGCTCGCCAGGTACCGCGGGTGGGTCCGGTCCGTGAGCCTGCCGACCCACGGCGACAGCGCACCCGTGATGACGGCCATCGGGACGAGCAGCAGCGCGGACTTCGTCGGGCTCAGGCCGCGGACGGACTGGGCGTAGAGCATCAGCGGGAACGTCATCGCGGTGATCGCGAAGCCGACCGAGGTGATCGCGGTGTTCGCCAGCGAGAAGTTCCGGTCGTTGAACAGGCCGAGCGGCAGCAGCGGCTCGCCGCGGTTGCGGGCCTGCCACAGCACGAAGATCGCCAGCACCACCAGGCCGGTGATGATCAGCGACCAGACCGAGATCGGGCCCTTGATCGTGCCCCAGTCGTACTTCTGCCCCTCCTGGATGCCGAACACCAGGCAGAACAGGCCGATCGAGCTCAGCGCCACCCCGATCAGGTCGAACTTGTGCTCGTTCGTCGGCAGGTCCGGCACCAGCCGCATCGCCAGTACGAACGCGACCACGCCGATCGGCGCGTTCAGGAAGAAGATCCACTCCCAGCCGAGCCCGTCGACCAGCACACCGCCGAGGATCGGGCCGACCAGCGTGGCGACACCGGCGGTCGCGCCCCACAGGCTCATCGCCCGGCCGCGCTGGTCCGCCGGGAAGATCCGGGTGATCACGGCCATCGTCTGCGGCGTCATCATCGAGGCGCCGAGACCCTGGAAGACGCGGGCCACGATCAGCATCT
This sequence comes from uncultured Actinomycetota bacterium, assembly GCA_963748245.1. Taxonomy (GTDB): domain Bacteria; phylum Actinomycetota; class Actinomycetes; order Propionibacteriales; family Kribbellaceae; genus Kribbella. The sequence goes on from CAVVIA010000004.1 coordinate 65,428, forward strand.
CGACCGAGGTGGTCAGGCCGCACCAGACCGAAGCGGCGGTGAAGAGCGCCAGACCGGTCAGATAGACCTTCTTCGGCCCGACCTTGTCGCCGAGTCGTCCGGTCACCAGCAGCGGTACGGCGTACGCCAGCAGGTAGGCGCTGGTCACCCAGATCACGTTGCCGACGTCGGTCTGCAGCTCGGTCATGATCGCCGGGGTCGCGACAGACACGATCGTCGAGTCGACCAGGATCATGAAGAAGCCGATCACCAGCGCCCAGAGCGCCGGCCACGGCCGCACCTGCGGCCTCACTTGTTGCGGGGTTGCCATGGCAGGTCCTTGCTCTCGATCCGTTCGATGGTGGTCGCCAGCCAGTCGCGCTCCGCGGCGATCTGGGCCCGGACGTAGGCACCGCCGATCCAGAACTGCTCGGGCGTCTGGACGGCGCGGGCGGCGGCGATCGCCTGGTCCAGATCGGCCAGCCAGTCGTCCAGGTCCGCGACCCGGCGGCGGAATCGCAGCAGCGCGTCCTCGACGTCGAGGTTGTGTGCCTCACTCAGTACCACCGGGAACAGCGGATATTCGTAGACGTACTTCTCGAGTCCGCTTTCCACCCGGTGTCTCAGCGCCTCGTCGCCGGCCGGAGTGATCTCGTACGTGGTCCGCTCGGGGCGGTTGCCGGCCCGCTCGGTGCCGGTCGCGCGGACGTAGTTCTGGCCGGCCAGCCGCTCGACCGTGTGGTAGAGCGAGCCGGGCCGGACCTTGACGATCCGGTTGTTCTGCCGGCTGATCAGCAGTTGGTACATCTCGTACGCGTGCATCGGCCGCTCGTTCAGCAACGCCAGCACCGAGATCGCCAGCGGGGTCAGTTCGGCCATCATCCTCCGTCCGGATTGTTCCGCGCGAAATGTTCCATCTGGAGTATTACTCGCCGACGGCCCGAACGCAACCCACCCCCGGCTCGACGATGCGAACCGGGGGTGGGTAGGTGCTGCAGGTCAGACGTAGCGTTCGAGGATGCTCGACTCGGCCAGCCGGGAGAGGCCTTCGCGGACGGTGCGGGCCCGGTTCTCGCCGACGCCCTCGACCGTCTGCAGGTCGTCGATGCTTGCTGCGAGCAACTTCTGCAGGTGGCCGAAGTGGTCGATCAGCCGGTCGATCACAGCCCCCGGCAGGCGCGGCACCTTGGCCAGCAGGCGGTAGCCGCGCGGCGTCACGGCCGCATCCAGCTGCTCGGCGCCACCGAGCTGCAGCGCCCGCGCGACCTGCCCGATGTCCAGCAGATCGGTCGGGCTGACCGCGTCGAGCTCGAGCAGTACGTCGTCCGCCGTCTTCGGCTTGCGACCCGCGGCCGGCGGCAGGTAGTCGCGGACGACGAGCTCGCGCTCACCGGCGACACCGGCGACGAGCTCGTTGAGCTGCAGGGTGAGCAGCCGGCCGTCGGTCCCGAGCTCGACGACGTACCCGTCGATCTCGGTGGCGATCCGCCGGACCATCTCCAGCCGCTGGGCGACGGCGGCCACGTCGCGAACGGTGACCAGGTCCTCGATCTCCAGCGCGGACAGCGTGCCGGACACCTCGTCGAGGCGCAGCTTGTACCGCTCCAGGGTGGCGAGGGCCTGGTTGGCGCGGGACAGGATCGCGCCGGAGTCCTCCAGCACGTACCGCTGGTCGTCGACGTACAGCGCGATGATGTGCATCGACTGCGACACCGAGATCACCGGGAACCCGGTCTGCCGGGCGACCCGGTCGGCGGTGCGGTGCCGGGTGCCGGTCTCGTCGGTGAAGATCGACGGGTCCGGCATCAGGTGTACGGCGGCCCGGATCAGCCGGCTGACGTCACGGTCGAGGATGATCGCGCCGTCCATCTTGCTGAGCTCACGCAAGCCGGTCGCGGAGAACTCGACGCCGATCTCGAAGCCGCCGGTCGAGATCGAGTCGACCGTCTTGTCGTGACCCAGGACGAGCAGGGCGCCGGTACGCCCGCGCAGAATCCGTTCCAGGCCTTCGCGCAGTTCGGTACCGGGTGCCACCGCCGCGAGGGTCGCGCGCATCCGGGCGCCGGTGCTGTTCTTGTCGGAATTGGGGGCCACGCTGACTGAGTCTATGCGGTTGTCCCGGCGCGGTGGGGCCGCAGTCCCCCGCTACCGGTCAGTCGGCGGACGATGGATCACCGGCGCTTGCACGTGCGCGTGCATACGCCCGTGCACGTGCCACGTGCACGCCGGTTTCCCGTGTGAATCGACCGGATCCGGCCCGACCGCTGAGCCGTCACGGACAGCGAATGACCTGACCGGCGTAGGACAGACCGCCGCCGAACCCGAACAGCAGCACCGGCGCGCCGCTGGGGATCTCGCGCCGTTCGATCAGCTTCGACAGGGCGATCGGGATACTCGCGGCCGAGGTGTTGCCGGACTCGACGACATCCTTGGCGACCACCGCGTTGACCGCGCCGAGGCGCTTGGCCAGTGGCTCGATGATGCGCAGGTTGGCCTGGTGCAGGACGACACCGCCGAGGTCCTCGGGAGCGATCCCGCTCTTCTCGCAGACCTGCCTGGCGATCACCGGGAGCTGGGTCGTGGTCCAGCGGAAGACGCTCTGGCCCTCCTGCGCGAACTTCGCGTCGTGCCCCTCGATCCGGACCGCGTCCGACATCTCCGGCACCGAACCCCAGACCACCGGGCCGATCTCCGGCTCGTCACTCGCGACCACCACGGCCGCGCCGGCGCCGTCGCCGATCAGCACGCAGGTGGTGCGGTCGGTCCAGTCGGTGAAGTCGCTCAGCTTCTCGACGCCGATGACGAGCGCCTTCGACGCGGCGCCGGCCCGGATCGCGTGATCGGCGGTCGCCATCGCGTGCGCGAATCCGGAGCACGCGGTGTTCACGTCGAGGGCGGCCGGGCTGCCGAGGCCGAGCCGGTTGGCCACCCGGGCGGCGATGTTGGGGGAGCGGTCGATCGCCGTACAGGTCGCGACCACGACGAAGTCGATCTCGGCCGTGTCGATCCCGGCGTTCGCGACGGCCTTCTCGGCGGCCCGCCAGGCCATCTCGTCGACCTGCTCGTCCGGTGCGGCGATCCGGCGCTCGCGGATGCCGACCCGGCTCTGGATCCACTCGTCGCTGGTCTCCACCATGGTGGCGAGCTCGTCGTTGGTGAGCACCCGCTCGGGCTGGTAGTGGCCGAGCGCGACAACTCTGGAACCGGTCATCTGAGTGCTCCTGCGATCAACCCGGCAACGCCGGTGGGGTCCCAGGTTCCACGCTGAACCCGGTGGGGGGCGTCCCCCAGAGTACGTTCCCCACTTCGCGCCCGTGGATGCCGTGTCTCACCCCACGCGGTCCGGTGTGGGCGGAAACACACTGGTCGGGATCAGGTGAGTCCGGCGGCCAGCAGGGCGGACGGGAGGTCGGCGGCGGCGAAGACCCGCAGGCCGTACTTCGCCTGCATGTCCATAGGTTTCAGCTCTTTACCGCGGTTCGGGACATCGGCAGGAACGATCGCCTTGGTGAACCCGAGCCGCGCGGCCTCGGCCAGGCGTTTCTCCAGGCCGCCGACCCGGCGCACCTCGCCGGCCAGGCCGACCTCGCCGATCGCGATCAGGCCGGGGTGGATCGGCCGGTCCATCACCGAGGAGGCGACCGCGATCGCGACCGAGAGGTCCGCGACCGGTTCGGCGATCTTCACGCCGCCGACGGTGGCGACGTACACCTCCTGGTCGGACAGTTTCAGCCCGACCCGGTTCCCCAGTACGGCGAGCACCATCGAGACCCGGGACGACTCCAGCCCGGACGTGGTCCGGCGCGGCTGTGGTGTCGCCGACGGGCCGACCAGGGCCTGGACCTCGGCCAGCAGCGGACGGCGGCCCTCCATCATCACCGTCACGCACGTCCCCGCGACCGGCTCGGCATGTTCGGAGACGAACAGGCCGCTCGGGTCCGTCACCTCGACGATGCCGGTGTCGACCATGTCGAAGCATCCGACCTCGTCCGACGGCCCGAACCGGTTCTTCGTCGCCCGCACCATCCGGAACCCGGAATGCCGGTCGCCGTCGAAGGCCAGCACCACGTCGACCAGGTGCTCGAGCATCCGCGGACCCGCGATCGCACCGTCCTTGGTGACGTGACCGACCAGCACCACCGCGATGTGCCGCTCCTTCGCCAGCCGCACCAGTGCCCCGGTGACCTCGCGGACCTGCGTCACCCCACCGGGCGCGCCTTCCACCTCGGGATGCGCCATCGTCTGCACCGAGTCGATCACCAGGAACGACGGGTCGACCGCGTCGACCTGGCCGACCACCGTGGACAGATCCGTCTCGGCCGCGAGGTACAACTCGTCGACCAACGCGTCGGTCCGCCCGGCCCGCAGTCGCACCTGGGCCGCAGACTCCTCACCCGACACATAGAGCGTCCGTTGACCCCGCCGAGCCGATTGCGCCGCAACCTCCAGCAACAGCGTCGACTTGCCCACACCGGGCTCACCGGCGAGCAGGATCACCGCACCCGGTACGACGCCGCCGCCGAGGACCCGGTCCAGCTCGCCGATCCCGGTCGGGCGGGACTCGGCCTCGATCGCGGACACCTTGGCGATCGGCATCGCGGGTGACGACACCGGGCCGGCCGTGATCCGGGCGGCTTTGGGCGCGCCGACCTCGGAGACCGTGCCCCACGCCTGACACTCGCCGCACCGGCCGATCCAGCGGGCCGCCGTCCACCCGCACTCCGAGCACGCGAACGCCGGCTTTCCCTTCGTGCTCCCCGCAGCCTTCGCCATGCCGAACAACTTAGGCGAAGCTGCCGACAAATCCCGGCAGCCTGTCCACAGGCTCAGCTGAAGTGGTTCCGCAGTTGGGCGAGACGGCGGCGGAGCCAGCCGATGGTCGGGTTGGGATCGGGGCCCGGATTGACCGCCGGAACCGCCCCGGTCCGGCGGGCGGCCTCGAGATACGTCGTCAGCAGTTCGCTCTCGGACTGACGCAGCAGCGCACTCCGCTCGAGCAGTTCCAGGGCCTCCTCGAACCGTCCGGCGACGACCTCCGCCGACCCCAGATGCTGCAGACAGCGCGCGCGGCCCTCGCGTTCGTCGATCTCGGCGTACAGGTTCTCGGCGTACTCCCACCAGCCCTTGGCCTCGTGTGGGCTGCGTTGCATCCACGCGGCCACACCCTGCAGTTCAAGCGCATGTGCGTGGCCGCTGATGTCACCAGCGGCCGTGGCCCGCGCGGCCGCCGTACGGAGGTGGTCGAGGGCGTTCTCGGGGTCCTGCTGATACAGGTGCACGATCGCGAGGTTGATGGAGATCGCCACCTCGGCAGCCAGGTCAGGACCCGGTCGATTGAGCCGCGCGTCCCCCAACCGGTCACGTGCGTTCAGGACGGCCTCGTCGCGGTCGTTGCCCGCCGGTGCCTGCTCCGCCCGCTCCAGATGCAGCAGCGCCCGCTCTACCTGCCGACGAGTCGTCATCGCGGCCGCAGTACGGCTGTGTGTCGCCACGTTGTCCGAGAAGCCCAGCCGGGTGCTCGCCCCCTCGACGTCACCCATCAGCCGGTACGCCGTCGCTGCCCGAGCCGCAGCGAGTTCCGCAAGGTCACGCCGTCCGCTCGCATCCGCAACAGCCGTCAGGAACTCGCTCAGCTCCAACAGCGCCCCAGGGTCGCACCTCCGCAGGTACCAGACCTCCAGAGCGTCACAGATCCGTGCGAGGTCGTCAGCAGTGTCGTCCCGCGCCTTCTCCGTCATCAGCAACTCGCGCAGCCGCGACTCGTTCATCGAGAACCACTCTGCCGCGGCGATCCCACCACTGCCGGAGCCGAGCCTGATCACCCACTGCTCTGCCTCTTCCGCCGCCGTGTGGAGCTCTCGAGCCTCCGCCGCGATGGCAGTCCCGTGCCGCCAGCGCCGGTACCTGCGCAAGGCGACCGGGACGTCGTAGTACGCCCAGATCAGCGCACAGCCGATGGCCACGATGAATCCCGCCACTCGGACCCAGCCGCCGCTGTCGAGGCTCTCCGACAACCTCTCGCCCAGGAGTCCGGTCAGGAGCCCGGACGCGAGTGCGCTGCGGCCGAAGAAGCCACCCCGCCGTCGGGTCTGCTGCTCCTCGACCTTCGGTGGGCGCTCCGTCTCCGGCGCAGGTGCCGTCACGGCCTGCCTCCTACGGTCAGCCCGCGTACCACGGTTCGCCAGAACGTCAGCATCAGCACCACAGGTACGACGGAGGCAACCACACCAGCAGCGGCGACCGCCCCGGCCGAGGCGGAGAACTGCCGGGCCTCACCCCACAACACCAGCGACAACGGCGTCGTACCCGGGCCACTGATCAGGAAGCCGACGATGAAGTCGTTCCACACCAGTGCGAACTCCAGCACCGCCACAGCAACCAGTGCGGGCCGATACGTCCGCTGCACAGTCGCCAGTACGGCGCTCTGCCGCGCAGGACCCTGCAATGCCTCGGAAACCAACGCAGGTGGCGCCGACGCGAACGCCGATCGCAACAGCAGTACGGCGAATGGCAGACCAGCAGCCGCGTGGACCAAGGCCAAGGCGATCCGCGAGCCGGCCAACCCCGCCGTACCGATCGCATCCCGCAACGGAGCGGCGTACATCTGCACAGGCGTTACTGCCAGCACCACGAACACAGACGTCACCACACGCCCCAGCCACTGTGGTAATCCACCCCACGCGACCAGATAGGCAGTCGGTACGGCGATCACCAGCACCACAGCCGTTGCTGCGCCCGCGATCAGCACTGTCGACAGCAACGCCCGGAACAGTCCGACATTCGCAGCAGCGGCGAACGACGAGAACCCAAGACCCGACAGCGACCACCAGCCTCGCAGTCCTGCCTCGCGTGGAGAATGCAGTGCGGTGGCAACCAACACCACGGCCGGCAGGATCCACACCAGGCTGACGGCAAAGCCGACCGTCCATCCGATCCGCCGTACTCGCTTGCTGGGCTTCGGCCGGCCCAGTGACGGGTCAGGTGTCACCACGGGCACCGGCATCGCCCATCGACGTCGACGCAGACCGCGTACGCCGACCACCCCGACAGCGGCCACGATCGCGAACAGCACCACACCGAGCGCCGCAGTACGGCCCGGGTCGTCACCTGTCGTCGTGGCACGCCACCAGTTCAGCCCCAGTACGTCGGCAGACTGTTGCATCGGCCCGGGTACGACGATCAGCACCAGGTCGAAGACCCGGACTGCCGCGATCACAAGGGTCAGCGTCACCACACCGGTGATCGGCCGGACCAGCGGGATCTCCAACGCGAACAGCCGCCGCCACCCCGTGACACCTTCCGCGGCGATCGTGCGGCTCACGTCGTCCGGTATGGCGTCCAGACCGGCGCGGAACAACGAGACGACGTACCCGAGCCAGGTCCAGCCGAAGGCGGACACCAGGACGAGCCAGACCAGGCCGGGACCGAGCCAGACCGGGCTGGACCCGAACAGGGAGGTCCAGACCGCGGTCACCGTGCCGCGCTCGGGGGCCGGGTCGAAGATCAGCCGGAACGTCGCACCCGACACCAGGACCGACACCGCGAACGGGAGCACCAGCGCGGGCTGCAGGAACGACGTCAGTCCGGGGAGCCGATAACTCAACAGGGCCAGGAAGAACCCGACCACCACCAGCCCGAACGCGACCGCGACCCAGATCAAACTGTTGCCCACAGCCCGTAATGCGTCCGGGTCGCCCATCACCGCGAAGTTGCCGAACCCGAAACCGCTCGGTGTCCGGAACGCCGCGACCACCGTCACCCCGATCGGGATCAACAGCAGACAGCTCAACAGCAACGCCGGCAGGCCGAGCAGGTAGGGCCCGGACGGCCGGCGCGCCTTGCCGGGCACCGGGCGGCCGCTCACCTCGCGGCCGACGACCTCGAGCGACAGGCCGTTGCTCTGCAAGCCCATCAGCTCTCCACCTTCCGCAACTCGGTCATCGCCGCGTCCACAGCGTCCGGTACGACGTCACTGCCGCGGTCGCCGATGCGGACGAGGAAGTCGGTGAGGACTCGCCACAGCCCGTTGATGTCGCCGAGTCGTCCCAGCCGGTCGGACAGGTCGAACTGCAACAGCCCGCCCGGCCCCGCCAACTGCTTGGCGAGCAGGGTGAGCTCGGGGGAGTAGCCGGTGTCCCGTCCGTCGACCAGGAACCCGCCCTCCTTGATCCACGGGTCCACAGCGGCCGGTGCGGCAAGTCGTCGTACCAGATCCAAGGCGTCGTCGGAGGTGGGCTTCGGCAGCACCATCACGTCACCGCCCACCACGACAGGCGCTGCCGCACCCGGTGCGAGTGGTGGGAACGTGAAGATGCCCACGTCGTCGGGGTCTGCGGCGAACGACCGCACCACCGGCTCGGCGAAGTCGGAGGCCAGGACCATGGCGGCTCTGCGGTGTCCGAAGACCTCCACGACTGCGTCAGGGAACTGCTGTACGAGCGACCGCTCCACACCGCCGGCCAGTGCTTCCGGAGCCGACCACATCGTGCCCAGAAGGCGAAGCGCTGCAGCGATCTCCGGCTGGCGGGACGGATGCGGACTGTCGGCTGTCGCGAGTGCCGAATAGACAGTGGGCGCTATGCCGAGCAGCACGTTCTCGAAGAAGTCGGTGAGCACCCAGCCGTCCCCAGCAGCCAGTGACAGCGGCCGGATCCCGGCAAGAGACAGCGACCTGTTGACTGTCAGCCAGTCCGACCAGAGCTGTGGCGGCTGTACGCCGACCTCGCGGAACACCGAGGGCCGGTACCAGACCGCAGACTTGTGCGCCGTCTTGAACGGCACCCCGTACGTCGTTCCGTCGTGTACCAAGAGCTCGGCCCACAGGTGCGCTCGTCCACGATCAGCAAGGTCGTCCGGGATGGGCTCGAGGTTGCGGAGGTGGCGGGGGACCAGTCCGGGCTGCGGCAGCATCACGATGTCCGGCCGACGGGTGGAGCGCGCGCCGAAGGCCGTCGAGATGTCGTCGCCCAGTGGCACGACCTCCACCGGATAGTCCAGCTCGCCAAGGCCGTCGAGGACTTCGTGGAACGCCCGCAACTCCTGGCCGCTCCAGCTCACCGCGACACGCACACTACGGCGCAGGCCGAGAACATCACTCGAGCACCCCGCGACCATGAGCGTCGCCGCTGCCCCCAGGAATGCCCGACGACTACTCGTCATCGCCGAAGCCCGTCGTACGCCCGGCGTCGGTGGTGATGAGCAACAGTGCGGCCCTCTTGACTTCCGGGTTGGACTGGAGCCCCAGGAGAGATCCCCACGTCGGCAGTCCACCGGCATCTTCCAGCACGATCACCCGCGGATCGGCGCGGAGTGCTCTGGCCACACCGGCCAGGCGACGACGGCCTGAGGTGATCTCGTGTGGGTAGCGGGCCAGCACGTCCTCCAGCCCGCACCACTTCGCCGTCTGGGTGCTGAGCTCCTTGGCTGCCTGACGGGTCACGCGATGAGCCACGGTGTGCCCGTGGATCACATTGCCGAGCACAGTCAGGTGTGGGAGCAGTCCGCCTTCGGCAGGCACCAGCCGGACCGCACCGCCGGTCTTGACCACCGCACCGTCCGGCGGATCCTCCACGCCGATCACCAGATCGGCCAGGCGCCTGGCCGCGGCGGCAGTGGGCATCACCAGGGCTCGCTGCTCACCGACCTCGATCAGAACTTTCTCCGGCAGACCAGGTATGCGTTCGAGCAGCAGTCCGTCCATCCGTGGCTGGCGCCTCCCCAGTGGCCCGGTCGAGTGGTCCGTCAACCCTATGGGGAGTGCAGGTCCGTTCGCAGGCGTCGCCGCGCGCCGTTCCAGAAGATGTTCAGAAGGTTCTGCTCCACAGGTTGATCGCGTAGTCGACCTCGGCACCCGGATGGGACGCGATGATCCGGTCGGCGTCGGCCGGGGTGAACTCGATCCGGACCACCGCCTCGAAGTCCGCCCGGCTCTCGAACCGCCAGCCCATGTCCAACCGGGTCCGGTGCCAGCCCCGCGCGGTCCAGAACCGTTCCACCACGGGCGGGTCGATCATCGGGTACGCCGTACTGAACCAGCGGCCGAACGTCGACCGGCTGCCGTCGTTGTCGATCACGAACGCGGTCCCGCCGCGCCGCATCACCCGGTCCAGCTCGGCCAGTCCCGGCTCGCAACCCGGCCCGAAGAAGTACGCCCAGCGCGCGTGCATCACGTCGATCGACGCATCGGGCACCGGCAGGCGTTGCGCCGTACCCTGCCGCACCTCGACGTTCGGCAGCGCGCGGGTCCGGCGCTGGGCCGCCTCGGCCAGCGCACCGTGGGGTTCGACACCGATCACCCGGGCCGCGGTCGCGGCGAACATCGGCAGGTGGAACCCGGTCCCGCACCCGATGTCGAGCACCGTCGCGCCGGCCCAGTCCCGGATCGCCCGCAGGGCCGGCTCGATCACTCCGTCCGGGTCCACCGCCCGGTTCTCGACCTCGTAGACCTTCGGGTGATGCCAGATATTGGGACTCGGGATCCCACCGTCCGCGATGCTCACATCGCCCGACCATAGCCGCTCGCTCCACCGGGCCGTGGCCGTACAGTCTGCTGGATGCGGCGACGTGACTACGCGGGTCCCGAGGACCTGAGGGCGATGCAGGAGCTGGTCCAGCGGACCTGGAGTGAGCGGTCCCGCCTGCACATCGGCGACCTCGCCTGGCAGCGCGCCCGGTGCCCGCACCGTCACCTACGTTGCCTGAGGCAAGCGTTGGGAGGTGGTCGCGGCGAGGACGGCGGCCGGAATGAGGAGTAGTCCGCAGCCGACCGCGAGCCAGTGGAAGCCGAAGTAGGCGAGGACCGGTCCGGAGGCGATGCCGGCGATCGAGGCGAGCGCACCCATGGTGAGGTCGGAGAGGCCCTGCGCCGACGTGCGGATGTCCTCGGGAACCGACCGGGACAGCAGAGTGGAGCCGGCGACCAGGCAGGCCGACCAGCCGAGGCCCAGCAGGAACAGTGCCGCGCCGGTCAGGCTGTGCGCGTCGTCCGGTGCCACGGCTGCGAGGGTCATGGCGATGGCCAGCACGCCGAGTCCGATGCCGATGGTGGGGATGCGGCCGAGGCGATCGGCCAGCCAGCCTGTCAACGGCGACAGGGCGAACATGCCGGCGACGTGACCGCTGAGGACGAAGCCGACGATCGTCAGCGAGGCACCGTGGTGCGTCAGGTGAACCGACGTCATCGACATGACTCCGACCATCACCGCGTGCGCTGTCGCGATGGACAGCAGCCCCAGCCGGGCGTGCGGGATCGCCACGACCAGGCGGAAGGTCGCCGCGATCGGTTGCCGCTCCAGCTTCACCTTGGGCGTCACCTGGTGCAGCCGGCGCAGACCGAACCACACCGTGGCCACGCTGATACCGAAGGCGAACACGGAGAAGATGTACGGCCCGGCCAGCGCCAGGAGACCGAGCGACGTACCGACCGAGCCGCCGATCCCGGTCAGGTTCGGGCCGACGACCACACCGATCGTGGTGGCCCAGACGACGATCGCCAACGAGCGTGCGACGCGGTCAGGTTCGGCGGCGTCCGTCGCGGCGTACCGGGACTGCAGGTTGGACGCGGAGCCGCTACCGAACAGGCAACCGGCGAACAGGAGCAGGACAAGCGAGTCGACCTGGGCCGCGACGATGGTGAGCAGCGCACCGGCGAACGCGATCAGGTAGCCGGTCGTCAGTGACATCCGACGCCCACGAGACCGTGCCAACCGAGCCAGCGGTACGGCGAGCAGCGCAGCACCCAGAGTGGTCGACGTGGCGACCAGTCCGGCCAGCGAGGTCGACCCCGAGACGTTCTCGGCGAGCAGACCGGCCACGGCGAACCCACTGGCCGTCGCGACCCCACCCAACGCGTTGCTGGCCACCAGGACCTTGAGTGTGGTCCGCTGCAGATCGGCAGGTCTCTGGTCGGTGGTCACGGGCTCACCCTCTCATCAACCTGACCGGGAAGGCAGCTGGATTCGGATGCTCGGCAACGTTCTCAGCATCCGAGTTATACGCAGTTCCGAACATAGACGTGCGCCGATCCTCGCTTATAGGATCGTTCTGACGTAATTCGACCCACCCTGCTTTGGAGTCCGGATGCCCGACATCGCGATCGTCCCTGCCCCGCGCGAACTCACCGTCACCGAAGGCCGGTGGATCGCCGAGGATCCGGCGGCCGAGGCGGTCCGGACGGTGGTGGAGAACCTCGGCGAGACCGAGTACCGGATCGACGTGACCCCGGACGGTGCCCGGCTGTCGGCCGGGTCCGAGGACGCGCTCCGGCATGCGGAGACGACGTACGAGCAGCTGCTGGATGCCGCCGTGCCGGCCGAGGACGGCAAGGTCGCGGTGCCGGCGGTGCAGATCGCGGACGCGCCGCGGTTCGGCTGGCGCGGGATGATGCTCGACGTCGCCCGGCACTTCATGCCGAAGGAATTCGTGCTCAAGGTGCTCGACGTGATCGCCCTGCACCGGCTGAACGTGCTGCACCTGCACCTCACCGACGACCAGGGCTGGCGGGTCGAGATCGACGCGTACCCGCGGCTCACCGAGATCGGCGCCTGGCGGGACCAGTCGATGGTCGGCAGGATGACGCACCACCAGACCGAGTTCGAGTACGACGGTCAGCGCCACGGCGGGTTCTACACCAAGGACGACCTGCGCGAGATCGTCGCGTACGCCGCCGAGCGCGGCATCACCGTGGTCCCGGAGATCGACCTGCCGGGTCACATGCAGGCCGCGATCACGGCGTACCCGGAGCTCGGCAACTTCCCCGACACCCAGCTCGGGGTCCGGGAGATCTGGGGGATCAGCGACGACGTCCTGAACGTCAACGACGAGACGGTCGAGTTCGTCCGGACCGTGCTGCGCGAGGTGCTGGAGATCTTCCCCAGCCCGTTCATCCACCTCGGCGGCGACGAGTGCCCGTCGGTGCAGTGGACGCAGGCCGAGGCGGCCCAGAAGCGGCAGGCCGAGCTCGGTCTGACCGAGGCCGGGCAGCTGCAGGGCTGGTTCACCGCGCAGGTCGCGTCGGTGCTGGCCGAGGAAGGCCGCCGGCTGGTCGGCTGGGACGAGATGGTCGAGACCGACTGCCCGAAGGACGCGGTCATCATGGCCTGGCGCAGCGCCCAGCGCGGTGAGGTCGCCGCGAAGGCCGGCCACGAGGTCGTGATGGCGCCGTGCGAGTCGGTGTACTTCGACTACTACCAGGGCGACCCGGCGACCGAGCCGCTCGCGATCGGCAACTTCATTCCGCTGGAGAAGGTCTACGACTTCGAGGTGATCCCGAGCGGTCTCACCGAGGAGGAGCAGGCCCGCATCGTCGGAACCCAGTGCCAGATCTGGACCGAGTACATGGAAGGCCCGGAGCAGGTCGGCTACATGCTGCTGCCGCGTCTGTCCGCCTTCGCCGAACGCGCCTGGGGCTCGCCCAAGACGTCGTACGACGAGTTCCTCACCCGGCTCCGCCCGCACCTGACCCGGATCGAGGCCATCGGCGTCAACTACCGCCCCCTCGACTGAGGAAACCTTCTGCTTCAGTAGCTGATGGGATAACAAAATCTCGGTAAGCGCTGTGAGCAGGGGTAGACGGCCTGGGTTCCCGGTGGCGACGATGAGTCGTCAGGAACCCAGGTCGGGAGCGGAGGGCGCATGACCGCGGTCGGGCCGCTGGATGCGATGTTCCTGCTCGGCGAGACCCGTGAGCAGCCCATGCACGTCGGCGGGCTGATGCTGTTCGAGCTGCCCGAGGGCGCCGGGCGGGATCACGTGTTCCCCGAGGTCTCCCGGGACTATGTGTCGCGGCTCTACCACGAGATGGTCGAGGCCCAGACGATCAATCCCTTGTTTGCCCGGCGGGTGCGGAACCGGCCGCTCGACCTCGGTTACTGGTCGTGGGACCAGGACGACGAGATCGATCTCGAGTACCACGTGCGGTTGTCGGCGCTGCCGCGGCCGGGGCGGTTCCGGGAACTGTTCGAGCTGACCAGCCGACTGCACGGGACCCTGCTGGACCGGCACCGGCCGCTGTGGGAGATGCAGCTGATCGAAGGCGTGGAGGGTCGCCGGTTCGCGATCTACAGCAAGGTCCACCACTCGATGATCGACGGCGTGACCGCACTGCGCTGGATGCAGGACACGCTGACCACCGATCCGACCAGAACCTCCATGCCCGCCACCTACGCGCTGCCGAGCACCGAGCCGTCGCCCAGCACCGGCTCTGTGGATGCCGGCGGGATGCCGACCGCCGCCGAGTTGCTGGCGGCCGTCGGCCGCGTTCCCGGCCGGACCCTCGCGGGCGCCGCGCAGGCAGCCGGTGGCGCCGGGCGCGTGCTGGCCGACCTGGCCGGCCTCACGCCGGTCGGGCTGAAGAGCCTGCTGCATTCGACCGTGCCGTTCCCGGCGCCGCGGACGATGTTCAACCAGTCGATCACCGGGACGCGCCGGTTCGCCGCCCAGTCCTGGCCGATCGAGCGGCTGGAGAAGGTCCGCGCGATCACCGGCGCGACCCTCAACGACGTGATGCTGGCGATGTGTTCAGGTGCCTTGCGCAACTATCTGCTCGAGCTGAACGCCCTGCCGGACAAGGCGTTGACGGCGATGGTCCCGGTGTCGCTGCGCGGTAGCGACGACGCACCCGGTGGCGGGAACTCGCTCAGCACGCTGATCGCCGACCTCGCCACCGACGAGACGGACCCGGACCGCCGGATCCACCGCATCATGACGTCGACCAGTTACAGCAAGGGAGTTCTGTCCGCGCTCTCCCCGCTGCAGAACCTGATGATCGGCGCCGTCGGCTTCGGCGTCGCCGGCCCCGCGGCCGTCCTGCCCGGTGTGGCCGGCCGTACGACGCCGCCGTACAACGTGGTCATCTCCAACGTGCCCGGCCCGGACGAGAGTCCGCTGTACTGGAACCGGTCGCGGCTGCTCGGCATGTATCCGGCGTCCATCGTGCTGAACGGGCAGGCGCTGAACATCAGCGTGACCAGCTACGACCACCAGTTGCACTTCGGCCTGGTCGGCTGCCGCCGGACCGTCCCGCACCTCCAGCGGCTGCTCGTCCATCTCGAGACCTCACTGGCGGAGCTCGAGAACATCCACTAGGTACGGCGCTTTACAGCCGGACCGTCCCGGTCGGTGTCTCGAAGACGGCGGAAACAAGGCCGGGCTGGCCGTTGGGGCGCCAGTCGACGTCCAGGTCGTCGAGAAGGTGGTCGGCCGGGTGGCCGATCCAGTCGGTGACCCGGTGCGGGTCGCCGGCGATCTCCAGGGCGGTGAGCTTGACGCCCTTGCCGCCGACCGACGGGTGCTCGCTGAGGTCGTCCCAGTGCACGAAGAACGGCAGCTGCGCGTCGGCGATCAGGCCCTTCACGCCGATCTGGCGCCAGGTCAGGTTCACCCCGTCCGGCCGGTGCCGGTTGCCAGGCACCGCCTCCCGGCCGAGGCGCTTCTCCATCCGCTCCATGTCGCCGACCGCCACCACCCAGCCGAGCCAGCCGCCGCCGAGCTCCTTGCGGGCGCGCACCGCCTGACCGAACGGCGCCTTGTCGGAGGCCGGGTGGTCCAGGACGTCGACGACTTCGATGTAGCGGTCGTTCTCCAGCGGGAGGATGTGGTTCACGGTGCCGAACCGTGGGTGCACCCCGCCGTCGACGAACTCGGCGCCCAGCAGCGTGGACAACCGCTCGAGCGTCGCCGGGCAACCATCGGGCCCGCACGCGTACGACAGATGATCCAGACGCATGCCAGCCATTCTGACCCCCATCACCGACGGTTGCGGCGTCGGGGGTGTCGCATACGCTCGGGGCCATGCGCACAGTCGTCATCGGTGGCACCGGCCATATCGGTACGTATCTGGTTCCCGAGCTGGTCCGGCTCGGTCACGAGGTCGTCGTCCTCAGTCGTGGCGAACGGTCGCCGTACCAGTCGAACGGAGCCTGGAACCGGGTGGAGATGGTCGCCGCCGACCGCGACGCGGAGGACGCGGCAGGTACGTTCGGGCAACGGGTCGCCGACCTGCGACCAGACGTGGTGATCGACCTGATCTGCTTCACCGAGGCCAGCGCGCGGCAGCTCGCCGAGGCAGTGGAAGGCAAGGTCCAGCACCTGCTGCACTGCGGCACGATCTGGGTGCACGGTCCGAGCGCGACCGTGCCGACCCGCGAGGACGCGCCGCGCCGGCCCTTCGGCGACTACGGCATCAACAAGGCCGCGATCGAGAGCTACCTACTCGACCGCGCCCGTCGCGACGGCCTCCCGGTCACGCTGATTCATCCCGGGCACATCAGTGGACCGGGCTGGACGCCGATCAACCCGGCGGCGAACCTCGACCTCGGCGTGTTCGAGAAGCTTGCCCGCGGCGACGAGCTGGCCCTGCCGAACCTCGGCCTGGAGACGATCCAGCACGTACACGCGGCTGACGTGGCAGGCATGTTCCTCGCCGCGATCCGGAACCACTCGGTCGCGATCGGCGAGAGCTTCCACGCCGTCGCCGACGGGGCGATGACCCTGCGTGGGTACGCCGAGGGAGTGGCCGGCTCGTTCGGACAGGAGGCGCGGCTGACCTTCCTGCCGTGGGACGAGTGGCGGCGGACCGTGTCCGAGCGCGACGCGGCGGCCACGTACGACCACATCGCCCACAGTCCGCACTGCTCGATGGAGAAGGCCGCCCGACTGCTCGGTTTCCGGCCGCGCTACTCCGCCCTCGAGGCCACGCTGGAGGCCATCGGCTGGCTCGTCGACAACGGGAAGATCACTTAGAGGCCGGGTGCGGCAGAAGCCGGCCGGCCTCCAGGTACTCACGGCAGTACGCGGCCAGGACGTCGTACCCCTTGTGGCCCATCAGGGTCTGCAGCTCGACCTTGCTGGACTCGAAGACGGCCTCGACGCCGATGTGGGCCTCGGTGTTCCCGGTGCAGTACCAGTCCAGGTCGTGCCCACCCGGACCCCAGCCGCGCCGGTCGTACTCGCCGATCCCGACTTCGGTGTACGTCGTACCGTCCGGGCGCTCCACCTCGCGGAAGGTCCGGCGGATCGGGAGCTGCCAGCAGACGTCCGGCTTGGTCTCGACGAAGTGCACGCCCTTCTTCAGGGCCAGCCCGTGCAGCGCGCAGCCGCCGCCACCGGGGAAGTCCGGCCGGTTCAGGAAGATGCAGGCGCCTTCCCAGACCCGGGTCTTGCGGTCGCCGTCGTCGTCGGTCTCGACCCAGCCGCTCTTCCGGCCCTCCTTGCGGAACTGCCAGTCCTCCTTGGTCAGCTCCTTGACGTACGCCTTCACCCGCTTCTCGTCGTCATCGTCGGAGAAGTGCGCACCGAGCGTGCAGCAGCCGTCGTTCGGCCGGCCCTTGTAGATGCCGCGGCAGCCACCGCCGAAGATGCAGGACCAGTTGGACGTCAACCAGGTCAGGTCGCAGCGGAACACCTGGTCGGGGTCTTCCGGATCGATGAACTCGACCCAGGCGCGGGGAAAATCGAGAGAAACCTCAGGCACCTGGAAAGCGTACGCGCGAATGCCCCGTATCTGTGAACGATGACTCCGGAACGCGCCCGCCGAACGCCGGTCCAGTAGCGTGAGGGTATGCGGCTCGGCGTACTCGACGTGGGATCCAACACCGTCCACCTGCTCGTGGTGGACGCACATCGCGGTGCGGCGCCACTCCCGGCGTACTCGTACAAGACCGAGTTGCGGCTGGCCGAGCACCTGGAGAAGGACGGCAAGATCGCCGAGTCCGGGGCCGACGGGCTGGTGTCGTTCATCAAGGAAGCGTCCGAGCTGGCCGAGGACAAGGGGTGCGAGTCGGTGCTGGCGTTCGCCACCTCCGCGCTGCGCGAGGCGCCGAACGGCGAGAAGGTGCTCGACCGGGTCCGCAAGCAGGCCGACGTCGATCTGCAGGTGCTGACCGGTGAGGACGAGGCGCGGCTGACCTTCCTCGCCGTACGACGCTGGTTCGGGTGGTCCGCGGGGCGCGTGGCGGTCTTCGACATAGGAGGCGGCTCGCTGGAGATCGCCGCCGGATCCGACGAGGAGCCGACCGTCGCGGTGTCGGTCCCGCTCGGCGCCGGCCGGCTGACCCGCGAGGGATTGACGTCAGACCCGCCGGACAAGGACGAGGTGCGGGCGCTGCGGAAGCAGATCCGGATCGAGATGGCCGCGGTCGCCGGTACCGTCCTGCGGGCCGGCAAACCGCAGCGCTCGGTCGCCACCAGCAAGACGTTCCGGTCGCTGGCCAGGATCTGCGGCGCCGCGCCGTCCGACGACGGTCCGTACGTGCCGCGCGTGCTGGACCGGGACGACCTGGCCGAGTGGGTGCCGAAGCTGACCAAGATGACCGCCGCCGAGCGGGCCGACCTGCCCGGGGTGTCGGCCGGCCGGTCGCCGCAGCTGCTCGCCGGCGCGATGGTCGCGGATGCGGTGATGGACATCTTCGACGTGCCCGCACTGGAGGTCTGTCCGTGGGCATTGCGGGAAGGTGTCATTCTGTCCCGGCTCGACCAGTTGGAACCCCGATGAAGCATCACCCCTGACGAACCACCGCGAAGGCACCAGATGAGCACCAGCAAGACCGCCCGGATCGGCCTGTCGACCGCTTCTGTCTACCCCGAGTCGACGGCGAGCGGGTTCGAGCTGGCTGCCCGGCTCGGGTACGACGGGGTCGAGGTGATGGTCGGTATCGACCCGCTGAGTACCCAGATCGACGCGATCGAGCGGCTGGTCGACTACCACCAGCTGCCGGTACTGGCGATCCACGCGCCGTGTCTGCTGATCACGCAGCGAGTCTGGGGTACCGATCCGTGGGGCAAGCTCGAGCGCAGTGCCGAGGCCGCGAAGGACCTCGGTGCCGATGTGGTCGTCGTCCACCCGCCGTTCCGCTGGCAGCGGGACTACGCCCGCGGCTTCGTCGAGGGGATCGCGCGGCTGGAGGAGGAGACCGGGGTGGTCTTCGCGGTCGAGAACATGTACCCGTGGCGCGCGCCGGGCCGGGGCCTGCAGGCGTACGCGCCGAGCTGGGACCCGACCGAGCAGGACTACGCGCACACCACCCTCGACCTGTCCCACTCGTCGACGGCCGAACAGGACTGTGTCGAGCTCGCGGCGACGATGGGCAAGAGCCTCACCCACATCCACCTCACCGACGGCACCGGCTCCGCGAAGGACGAGCACCTGGTGCCCGGTCGCGGCACCCAGCGGGCCGCCGACCTGCTGAACGGGCTGGCGAACCAGGACTTCCGCGGTCACATCATCATCGAGATCAACACCCGCCGCGCGACCAGCCGGTCCGAACGCGAGGTCGACCTGGTCGAGTCGCTCGAGTTCACCCGCAAGCACTTCGTCCGCACCTCCCGGCGGTCCTCCTTCGCCGTCACCCCCGAGGGAGAGATCTCGGAGCTCATCACATGACCCCGTCGTCGGCCGGGATCGGTCGGCCCGGGCGTCGTCCCGGTGGGCCGGACACGCGGGGAGAGATCCTGCGTGCGGCCCGGGAATCCTTTGCGGACAAGGGTTTCGCGGCCACCTCGATCCGCGCGATCGCCCGCGAGGCCGGCGTGGACGCGGCACTCGTGCACCACTACTTCGACAGCAAGGACTCGCTGTTCATCGAGGCGATGTCCCTCCCGATCGACCCCCGGAAGGTGGCCGCGGGCATCCTCGACGGACCGCGCGAGGAACTCGGCCGGCGCATCGTCACGATCTTCCTCGGCGTCTGGGAGTCGGACGAGGGACAGCAACGGATGAAGGCGATGCTGCGCAGCGTCGTCACCAGCGACGAGGTCGCCCGGCTGATGCGCGAGGGCATCACCAAGATGATCCTCGAACCTGTCTCCCAGGTTCTCGGCCTGCCCGACGCCAAACTCCGCGTCACCCTGATCGCAACGCAGCTCATCGGCCTGGCGCTGGTGCGCTATGTGGTCGAACTCGAGCCCGTCGCCTCCACCGACGTCGCCACCCTCGTCGATCGGATCACGCCGGCGATCGAGCAGTACCTCACTTGACCGGTATCCCCACCGACCGCGAGATCCGTGCCCTGCATCGAGATCAGGCCCCGACTCGTGAAGCCTTCGAGTCGGTCTACCACCACTGCGAACTCGTCTGCCGGATCACCGAACAGTTCGTCGCCGGGCTGGATCTCGATGCCGATCTGGTCCGGGCCGGCGCTCTCCTGCACGACATCGGCGTCTACCTCCTCTACACCCCGACCGGTGAACTCGACACGGTCGGCTACGTCCGGCACGGCGTACTCGGGCATGACCTTCTGCACAGCCTCGGCTTCCCGGAGAAGATCAGCCGGTTCTGTTCCCGGCACACCGGCGTCGGCATCACGCGCGACGACGTACGGCGGCAAGCACTGCCGATCCCGGTCGACGACTACATTCCCGGGTCGCCCGAGGAGGAACTCGTCATGTACGCCGACAAGTTCCACAGCAAGCGGACACCGCCGGTCTTCGTCTCCGGCGACACGTACGCCGACGCGGTCGGCCGCTGGGGCGCGGACAAGGTGATCGCGTTCGGCGCCCTTCGGCAGCGGTACGGCGACCCGGACCTGGAGTCGCTGAGTGCGGTCGCCGGTCACGGCGTGATCTGAGACCTCTTCGCTCTTGCCAACGGGATGCGTTGCGGTCTAAATTCATCACATGATGAAAAACGCGGTGAGTTGCCGGGATGTCGTGGTGGTGCGCGGCGACCGCGAGGTCCTGCACGGGGTCGGGTTCGACCTCCGGGCCGGGACGGTGACGGGGCTGCTCGGGCCGTCCGGCTGCGGCAAGACGACGCTGATCCGTGCGATCGTCGGCCTCCAGGCCAAGGTCACCGGCGACGTCGCCGTACTCGGTCAACCTGCCGGAGCGCCCAAGCTGCGCGGGCGGATCGGCTATGTCACCCAAGAACCCAGCGTGTACGGGGATCTGAGCGTCACCGAGAACCTGCGCTTCTTCGCCGCCGTACTCGGCGTGCCGGCCGAAGACGTCGATCGGGTCATCGAGGCCGTCGATCTGCAGACGCACGCCGACGTACGCGTGGACCGCTTGTCCGGCGGTCAGTCGTCGCGGGCCTCACTCGCCGCCGCACTGCTCGGCAGTCCGGAGTTGCTCGTCCTCGACGAACCGACCGTCGGTCTCGACCCGGTGCTCCGGCGTGACCTGTGGAACCTCTTCCACCAACTCGCCGACGCCGGCGCGACCCTCCTCGTCTCCAGTCATGTGATGGACGAGGCGATCCGCTGCGACCGGCTGCTGCTGATGCGCGACGGCGACCTGCTGGCCGACGACACCCCGCAAGCCCTGCTCGACTCGGTCGGCACGGACGACATCGAGCAAGTGTTCCTCACCCTGATCGAGCGGAAGGCAGGTGCGCGATGACGCTCCGAGTCACCTTCGCCGTCGCTGCGCGAGTCCTGGCCCAGTTGCGGCGCGACCACCGTACGGTCGCGATGCTGATCGTGCTGCCGGCGTTGCTGGTCAGCCTGATGTGGTGGATGTTCACCGACTCGCCCGACACCTTCGACCGCATCGGCGGGCCGCTGCTCGCGGTGTTCCCGTCCATCATCATGTTCGTCGTCACCTCGGTCGCGACCCTGCGCGAACGCTCCACCGGCACGCTGTCGCGACTGTTCACGATGCCGATGGGCAAGCTCGACTTCCTGCTCGGGTATGCGCTGGCGTTCGCGCTGATCGCCGTCGTACAAGCCGTCGTGGTCGTGTCGATCGCGCTCTACGCACTGGACCTGGACATCCGCGGCGACCCCTGGCAACTCGGCGTGGTCGCAGTCCTCGACGGCGTCCTCGGTACGGCGCTCGGCCTGTTCGCGAGCGCCTTCGCGGCAACCGAGTTCCAGGCCGTCCAGATGATGCCGGCCGTGATGATCCCGCAGATCCTCCTCTGCGGCCTCCTCGTCCCCCGCGACCAACTCCCCGACGTCCTGCACGCCGTCAGCGACGTCCTCCCGCTCTCGTACGCCGTCGACGCGGTAACAGGCGTTGCCCAAGGCAACGGCTTCGGCCAGGGCGCCGGCGTCGACGCCCTAGTAGTAATAGCCTTCATCCTCGCCGCCCTAGGCCTAGGCGCCGCAACCCTCCGCCGCCGCACAGCCTGAGCCTCCCCTTGCACGCGGCTACCGCCGCTTCATCAACAACCACGGGACCCGAGGACTGTGATCAGTTGTCGCTGCCACTATGCGTGCTCCTGCGTCGCCCGCTTCGTGCCCTTGCTGCCTACGCTCAGCGTGGACACGCGGTCGGCCCGGCGGCCGCAAGATCGTCTGGCGCGCGTCGTCTTGAGGGGGACAGGCGCGCGCCAGACCAGACGTCACTCGCTGCACAGTCGTCCGGATCAGTCTGATGCCACAGCGCTTGTGCCTACCCGTTTTCCTCGGCCGCAGAATGTGATGTTTCCCCTTGTGGATAAGGGAATCGAGGTCACCACAGGTTTTGCGCCCACTGCCGCGCTAGGCGTAAGATCGAACACATGTTCGAAGGAGACCTGACCACGCTCTCGACGCCCGACCTGCTCGAGTCGGCCGCCGAACACCGCGCCGAGTCCAACCGCGTCGACATGCGTCTGCTCGAACACGCCCAGACCTACGCCGACCGCTACCACCCCGACCGTTGCCCCACCCGCCCCGGCCGTAGCCGCGGCCTGGGCGACGGCCGCGAACGCGCGATCGTGCTCGGCGGCGAGGGCTGTCCGGAGATCGCCGAGTTCGCCCCGGCCGAGTTCGGCGTGATGATCGGCCTGTCGCCCGGCGCGGCCGCCGACCTGATCGGCCAGGCGTTGGCTCTGCGGCACCGGTTGCCGTTGACCTGGGCCCGCGTCCAGGCCGGTGAGGCGACCCCGTGGAAGGCCCGCAAGATCGCCACCGCCTGCCTCGAACTCTCCGAGGAGTCCGCCCGGTCGGTCGACCAGCGCGTCGCCCGGGTGGTTGATTCCCTGACCCCGATCCGGCTGGACAAGATCGTCGAGGCCGCCAAGAAACACGCCGACCCCGACGGCGCCCGCAAGAAGGCCGAGGAGAAGGCCCGCGAACGCGGCGTGTATCTCGGCCGCTCCGATGAGCACGGCACCAAGAAGATCTTCATCCGCACCGGCACCGGTCATGCGATCCGTTTCGATGCCCGCCTGACCAGCATCGCCGAAGCATTGAAGATCCTCGGTGACACCGCCTCCCTGCAGCGCCGGCGTGCGGACGCGGTCGGCATCATCGCCGACCCCCGCTACACCGAAGAACTCCTCCACCAAGCCCGCCTGTTCCAGAACACCCACCCCGCCCCACCTGGAACACCCGCTGCCACAGCCACAGGCACAGGCGCAGGCTCCGGCGGCCAACCAGCCGACGCAGCCACAGACCCAGGCACCCATCTGGCCGACCCATCACCCGAGGCAACCATCAACGATGGTGGCCCGCGAGCAGCAGCGGCCACAGGCCGCGACGCCATTCCAGGCGCCGACGCGTCCCCGGGCCAGAGTGCTGGCCCAACATCCGCAGACCCAGCTCCCGAACGGGGCTGTGCCCGTACGGCAACCCCGACTCGCGACCGACAGTTGACCGCCTGGTCGCTCGATCCCCGCCCCAACCCGGCGGGCGCGGACCGCGGTGCTCGCACGCCCGACGAGGGCCTACTGGGCGACTGGGCAGACCCTGGCCCGGACGACGAGGCCGACCGCGACGCGCCGCATCCCAGCGACAGTGATCTGCCCGACCCCCTCGACGCACCCTTCCCGGAGGCTGTCGAGCCGTTCGATCCCGGGCTGCGACTAGATACCGACGATGGCGAACCCCTCGATGCCGAGGCTCGACGCGCGCTGGATGCCCGGCTTGCGCAGGTCAGGCACGCCGCCCACAGCAGCGCCAGCGCCTCCGCCTCCGCAGCCGGCACGGTCAACCCACGAGCGGGCCGACGCCTGCGCCCCGGGCAAACCGAGATCTATGTCCATCTCACCGATCACACCCTCGCCACCGGCACCGGCGTCCTACGGGTGGAAGATGTCGGTCCGCTGCTCGCGTCGCAGTTGAGCGAACTGATCGGGCACGGTCCCTACACCGTGAAGCCGGTGATCGACCTGCACGACGCGGTCAGCGTCGATGCCTACGAGATCCCCGACCGGATCCGCGAACGCGTAAAACTCCAACACCCGGTCGAGGTGTTCCCCTACGGCACCCGCGAAACCCACCCAGCCATGGACCTGGACCACATCCAGCCCTACGACCCCCTCGGCCCGCCAGGGCAAACCAATCCAGCCAACCTCGCACCCTTGCGCCGCTTTCCGCACAGGGTGAAGACGCACGGCCGTTGGAAGGTGCGCCGCCTGGACCGCAAGACCGTGGAGTGGATCACCCCGAACGGGTTCGCGTTCCACGTCGACCCCACCGGCACCCACCGAGCACCGAAGCCGGCACCAGACGCATGAACCGAGCAAGGCGGGCCAGACGGGCATGTTGACGATGCGAGGTCGCAGTTCCTTGGGCGCATGCCGCAGACCCTCGTCGACCGCCTCATCCCGCGCGGGGTGAGGCGGTCGTCGTCTGGCGCGCCCCAGGCCGCCTAATCGTTGAACGGGCCGGTCGGACTTCGCCGGTGCAGCCAGACGAAGGGTCCACGGTTCAGCAGCCGGCGAGGCCGCGACGCAGGAGCGGCCGTGGCGGCGGCGCTGGGTGGTCAGGGTGGCCGGGACTACCTCGTGGTCGACTCAGCGGCGGTCGCCGCGCGCAAAGGGCGGGCGGGAACGTCTGACGTACGCACGCGATGGAGGAGCGCGCGGAGCGGGCGCGTGGGTTATTTGTAGAAGACGTTGCCCCGGGCAAGGAGCCCGGGGTCACGTCTTCAGGTGTGTCAGTTGGTGAGGACGCCGCCGGGGGTGAACTTGTAGGTGGTGTCGTTGATGGTGAGGGAGCGGACGGCGCCGTGGAATTCGAAGTCGCGGCCCTTGCCGACGCCGGCGCTGATGAACTTGGCGTTGGAGCCGAGGACGTCGAGGGCCTCGTCCAGCGTGCAGCGAGCGCCGTTCAGGCCGCAGCGGGTCGGGTCGGCGTTGAAGTAGGAGCCGGTGAAGCCCCAGTGCTTGCCGGTGTCGGCGCCTGCGTCGATCGAGGTCCAGACGTTCGAGGCGGAGTTGTCCGGCGCGTAGACCAGGGTGGTGTACGTCGCGCCACTCACGTCCGGGTTCAGCTCGAACTTGATCGACGGCATGTTGTTCGGGCCCTTGGCCGAGTTCTCGCCGGTCGTGAAGACCTCGTACTTGACCGTGGTCAGGGACACCGGGTCGCCGGCGAAGGCGGCCTCGTTGCCGAAGTGCACCGCGTCGGCCGCGGTCGGGGTGGTGAGGCTCAGTCCCGCACCGGCGCTCGACTGACCGAGCTGCGCGCGGCCGTTGCCGATCGTGTTCCGGAAGATCTCACCCCAGTTCGCCTCGTACGACGGCCCGCTCGCGTTGATCTTCGCGTTGAGCGCGTCGGACAGCTTGTCCTCGGTGACGGCCTTCGGTGCGATCTTGGACGTGGTCACGGCGCCGTCCTTCACCGTCGCGGTCTGTGCCGCGCGGATCTCGGCCCGCAGGTCCGAGCCCAGCTTCAGCCACGGGATGGTGTTGTTGGCCATGTCCCAGCCGTAGACCTGGCCGTCCTTGATCTGCGGCGAGCCGACCGTGTTCGGTCCCGGCTGCACCACGGCGGCCGTGGCGTTGGAGCTGTCGTGGACGGCGTTGGCCGACCCGGACAGACCGAAAACGGTGGCGGCTACGGCCAGCGTCACGACCGCCGCGCGGCCCGTGGAGATGTACTTCATGGTGTAACGGTCCTCCCCAGTGTGCCCGACCCCCCATGGACCGGATCAGTGGTGCCCTCCCCGCGAATCAGTGACCCTGCGTGAGAGCATCCGGCTGGATATCGGCCCCGGAACACGGAGCGTTACACAAATCGCAAAATTGACTCAGCCGGCGAGGTGGGAGACGCCCTCCCAGGCGGGGTCGGGGGCTACTGCGACGGTGACCTTGCCGTGGGGCCAGCCGGTGATGGCGGCCTTGAGTTGTTCGCCTGCCGGGGTGGTTCCGTCGACGTAGTAGTGAAGGACCCTGGTGCCGGCCGAGGTCTCGTGTGCCAGCAGATTGCCGGAGCCGCCGAGCCGGTCGGTCAGGTGGTCTTCGAACTGCCGCAGCTCGTCCAGCATGTCCGCCTCCGGAAGGCCGTCCTCACGCCGTACCGGGTAGCCGATCGAGATCGCCGCGTGCGTGTCCAGGTGCGGGCGGCGGATCGAGCGGAGCGGGTACTCCGCGGTGGCGATGAGCCGGTGTCCGTCCCGGACGCCTTCGAGCATCTTCCAGGCCGGGCTGCCGTCCTCCAGCGTGTGCTCGGCCGCGAACGCCGCGACCGCGGGCAGCAGGGTCTCGATCGGCTTCATGTCCGCGGGGACGTCGGTGAGGGTGTCGATCGCGCCGACCCAGGTCTCCACCATCTCCTCGCCGAGGACGAGGTCGAGCATCAGGAACGTCACCCGGCGCTGTACGTCGACCGGCAGTTCGGGGAAGGTCGGGTGATGCAGACCGACGTGGATCGCGGCAGCGTCGGGCTCGAGCGTCACCACGGCCTCGTCGATCGCGATCGGCGGCAGCCCGTCGAACCGGATGGTGAAGGCCGGTCCGGGCCGGCGCAGGTCGGCGTACTCCCAGGTCTGGTCCGACGGCGGTGCCGCGCGCAGCCAGCGCCGGGCGGTCGCCCGCAGGCCCGGGTCGCCGGCCGCGGTGACGATCAGCACGTGGTCGGCGTGCAGGCCAGGTCCGAGCTCCCACTCGAGGTCGTTGTGGATCCGGCCGAGGTACTCGGACAGTACGGCGCTCGTCTCGGTCGGCTGCTGACGAGCGATCGCGTCGGCGACCATCGCGGCTCCGGATCCGGTCCACCAGGACCAGAACGCGCCGATCGGGTCGGCCTCCCCGGTGCTTCGCCTGCGACGCTTGAAGATGGGCATACCGCATCCTCTCCCGGCGGGGGTGCGAGCACAGGCGGTCACCGAACCAGTGGACCTGGTGGTGTGGTCCCGGACACACGATTAGCGAGCGTCTGGTTCAGGCACGTAACCTGCTGACACCACTGGCATGCTGTGACATTTCCGGGCCGGGTGGGTTGATGAGGAGGAACACGTAGTGCTTCGGCGAGTCCTGCTGGGCATGTCCCGCAGCCCCCAGATGAAGAAGGCCGTTTCGTCGCTCCCGGTGTCCAGCGGCATCGTCTCGCGGTTCGTCGCGGGCGAGTCCGCGCCGGAGGCCGTGCTGGCCACCGAGAAGCTGGTCAGCAACGGCCTGTACGTCACTCTCGACCACCTCGGTGAGGACGTCACCGACCTGGCCGCCGCGACCGCCACCGCGGACGCGTACCTCGAGCTGCTCCGGCAGTTGTCCGACGCCGGCCTGACCACGAACGCCGAGGTCTCGGTGAAGCTCTCCGCCGTCGGCCAGGCGCTGCCCGGCGACGGCGAGAAGATCGCGCTCGAGAACGCGCGGACCATCTGCCACGCGGCCCGCAACGCCGGCACGACGGTGACCCTCGACATGGAGGACCACACCACCACCGACTCCACCCTGAGCATCCTGCGCGAGCTGCGCCAGGACTTCCCGGAGACCGGTGCGGTGCTGCAGGCGTACCTGCGCCGTACCGAGGCGGACTGCCGCGACCTCGCCCACGCGGGCTCCCGGGTTCGCCTCTGCAAGGGTGCGTACAAGGAGCCGGAGTCGGTCGCGTTCCAGGACAAGCGGGGAGTGGACAAGGCGTACGTCCGGGCGATGAAGATCCTGATGAACGGCGCCGGCTACCCGATGATCGCCTCCCACGACCCGCGGCTGATCGCGATCGCGGGCTCACTCGCCGACCGCGCCAACCGCCGGCCGGGCAGCTACGAGTACCAGATGCTCTTCGGTATCCGCCCCGAGGAGCAGCTCCGGCTGACCTCGCTGGGGCACACCATGCGCGTCTACATCCCGTACGGCGAGGACTGGTACGGCTACCTGGTCCGGCGCCTCGCCGAGCGCCCGGCCAACCTGCAGTTCTTCGCCCGCTCCCTGATCAGCAAGAAGTAGACATCCCGCCCACTGGGCACCTGCCGCAGCCCGGGCGGACCGGATCAGTAACCTGAGGTCATGACTAGTCGGGTGGCCATTCTCGGGGCCGGTGTGATGGGGGAGACGTTGCTGTCCGGGCTGATTCGGGCCGGGCGGCGACCGGAGGACCTCCTCATCACCGAGCGCCGTGAGGAGCGTGCCGCCGAGTTGCGCGAGCGGTACGGCGTCGACGTCGTGTCCAACGTGGACGCGGCGGCGAAGGCGGAGACGCTGGTCCTGGTGGTGAAACCGCAGGACATGGCCGATCTGCTCAGCGAGATCGCTCCGGCGATCGTGGCGTCGCAGACCGTGGTGTCGATGGCCGCGGGTGTCACCACCGGCTTCATCGAGTCCCGCCTGCCGGAGGGCGTCGCGGTGGTTCGGGTCATGCCGAACACCCCGGCCCTGGTGGACGAGGGGATGGCGGCGATCTCCCGCGGTGCGCACTGCGACGAGAGCCACCTCGAGCTGGCGGAGAGTCTGCTCGCGGCGACCGGGCGGGTGATCCGGGTGCCGGAGAAGCAGCAGGACGCGGTGACCGCGATCTCCGGGTCCGGTCCGGCGTACCTGTTCTTCGTGGTCGAGGCGATGATCGAGGCCGGCGTCCACATGGGCCTGCCGCGTAGCACCGCGACCGAGCTCGTCGTACAGACGGTGGTCGGGTCCGCGAAGCTGCTGCGCGAGACGGGCGAGCACCCGACTGTGCTGCGCGAGCGGGTCACGTCCCCGGGCGGTACGACGGCGGCCGCCGTACGCGAACTGGAAGACCACAAGGTCCGCGCGGCGTTCCTGTCGGCGATCGAAGCGGCCCGCAACCGCTCGCGGGCGTTGGCCGCCGAGTAACACCTTGGCCAGGGCGGCCGTTATTGTTAGCGCCGCAGTTTCCTGCCGTGTTCAAGGGATGAGTCGACTATGGTCCCGCCCATGGGTAAACGTTCGGTGGATCCGGCCACCACGCCTGCGCCCGAAGAGGTGACGCCGGAGTTGCCGTGGCGGGTGCCGCTGGATCCGGCGCCGTGGTGGGCCTGGGCGCTGTTCGTCACCCCGTTCATCGCCGTACCGGCACTGAACTCCTGGCTCTGGATGGGCGCCCGCGACATGCTCGCCGTCGGCCTCCTCATCATCATCGGCGCCTCGGTCGTCCGCATCGCCGGCGGCGTGGTTCTCTACCGGGTCGTCCTGACGTCCACCGGTCTCAAAGCCCGCACCAGCATGCTGATCCGCAGCCTCGCCTGGCAGGACGTGGACCGCATCGAGGTCGGCGACGACAACGTCGTACTGGTGCGCGGCCAGGACGAGAACGAGATCAACGGCATCCCCAAGGACCGGACCGCGTACGTCGGCGCCGTGATGGAATCCCTGCGCCTCCAGGCCGCCGCCAACCCCACCCGCCACCACCGCCCCCGCCCCGGCATCGGCACCCTTCTGGTCCTCACCTACCTGATCCTGTCCGTGGGTGCCTTCCTGATGCGCTGGCACATCGTCTAACCCGCCCACGGCCCTTCACCCGTCACCCGGTCGACGGTGATGCGGGCGATCATCGCGTCGGCGAAGACGCCGTCGCCGTACGGGAACTCGGGTTTTCCGAGGTAGCGCTGGGACTGCCTGTCCATCAGGGCTTTGTAGTCGGTGGGGATTCCGGGACCTTCGAGCTGCGCGGTGCCACGCAGGACCAGGTACTGCGTCAGGCCGCGAGGGCTGGTGCGGTCGTCCTGAACGATCAGCGTCACGCGGGGATCGCGCTGGAGGTTCCGGGTTTTGCGGTGGCTCTGCTGGACGCCGATCAGGAGCTCGTCGCCGTCGCGTTCGGCCCAGACCAGCGATGCCTGGGGTGACCCGTCCGGGTCGAGGGTGATGACGGTGACGTCCTTGGGCTCGGTGAACAGTCTGTGCGTGCTTGTCGGTAAGCCTGGCATGCAAGAGACGGTAGAGAGCTGCGTGGGAACCTCTGGGTACCCTGACGGCCGTGGACGGTTTGGATCCCGGCAATGTGTTTCTCGCCGACTGCCCGGCGCGGTTGGCGGTCGAGGTGATCGCGGACAAGTGGGCCGTGGTCGTCCTGTGGGGCCTGAACGAAGGACCGCGGCGCCACTCGGAGCTGATCACGTTGATCGGCGGGATCTCGAAGAAGGTGCTGACCCAGACGCTCCGCCGGTTGCAGGCGAACGGTCTGGTCGAACGAGGTGACCACGGCGGCGTCCCACCACGGGTCGAGTACGAACTGACCGACCTGGGCCGCACCTTGATGGGTCCGGTCCGGATGCTCACCCTGTGGGCCGAGGAGAACGGCGAAGCGGTGCTGGCGGCCCAGGAGGGTGCTTGACCGGCATCCCGCCGTCGTCGCGAACCAGGCGGCGGCACCTGCTACCAGCTCGAGAACACTGCGCCAAGATGCACGTGATCATGGGATCGGCGCAGGAAGTGCTGGACACGGTCGCGCAGTACCCGGCCGCCGGGATCGACGAGCTGCTCGTGCCGGATTCGTTCCTCGGCTCCGGCAACCGCCGCTTCGGCGCCCTCGAACGGCTGCGGGAAGAAGTGCTAGCCAAGATCTAGCGTCGCGACCACCGGCCAGTGATCGCTCGGCATCCGGCCACCCGGCCGGACGTGGGACACGGCCGCGTCGACCACGGTCCACCGGTCGGTGACGAGGATGTGGTCGATGCGGTCGTCGTCCTCGGCGCCGGTGAAGTCGTGCCAGCTGCCGCCGGCCTCGATCGGTACGGCGTTGCGCAGACCGGCCGAGGTCAACGCCTTCAGCGGCGGCGAGTCCGGTGTCGCGTTCAGGTCGCCCATCACGATCCACGGCAGGCCTCCGGCGATCCAGCGGGCGATCAGCCGCGACGACTGCAGTTGGGCGACCTCGCCGGCGTGGTCGTAGTGCGTGTTCGCGACGCCGATCGTCGTACCGTTCAGGTGCCGCAGCCAGACCAGCGTAGCGATCCGGGTCAGGTCCGCGTCCCAGCCGACCGATCCCGGCGTCCCCGGGTCGTCGGACAGCCAGCGCGTCTCGTACTTCTCCACCTTCCAGTCGCCGGGCCGGACCAGGACGACCGAATGCTCGCCGGCGCTCATCCCGTCGTCCCGGCCGACGCCGACGATCTCGTACCGCGAGAACCGCCAGCGCAGGTACTCGAGCTGGTCGGGCAGCACTTCCTGCAGCCCGACCACGTCCGCGTCCAGTGCCTCGATCGCCGCCACGGTCGCACCCCGCCGGACCGGCCAGGCGTTGTCGCCGTCCGGGGCGGAGGAGTTGCGGATGTTGAACGTGGCGGCGCGGATCTTCATGGCGCCGATCCTGCCACCCCCGACCCACCCGAAACCGAACCGGCCAGGCCCATCGCCCGGACCGCCGCCTCGAACCGCGGCCGGCTCGCCTCGATCGCCCGGTCCCGCCCCTGCGCCAGCAGGTCGTCGATCGCCCCCGGATCCGATGCCAGCCGCGCGTACTCCTTCTGCAGCGGCTCGATCACGGCCAGCACGGCGTCCGCGACGTCCTGCTTCAGCTCGCCGTACGACGAGTACGACGAGGCCAGCGCGACCGGATCGCCGTCGGTGCACGCGGCCAGGATCTCGAGCAGGTTGGTGACACCGGGCTTGGCCGCCTCGTCGTGACGGACCTCGTTCCCGGAATCCGTCACGGCCCGCATGACCTGGCGCCGGATCACGTCCGGCGGGTCGAGCAGCCGGATCGTCCCGATCGCGTCGTCGGTGTCGGACTTGTTCATCTTCGCGGCCGGGTTGGACAGATCCTTGATCCGGGTGGCGAGCACGGCCTTGGCCAGTTGCGGTACGACGAACGTCTCGCCGTACTCGCGGTTGAACCGGATCGCGATGTCACGGGCCAGCTCGACGTGCTGGTCCTGGTCGCCGCCCACCGGCACCCGATCCGAGCCGTAGAGCAGGATGTCGGCGGCCATCAGGCACGGATAGGTGAACAGCGAGGCCCGGGTCATCGGTCTGCCCTTGCCCTTCTCCTTGTACTGGATCATCCGGGAGAGTTCGCCGACGTACGACGTACATTCCAGCAGGTAGGCGAGTTGGGCGTGCGCCGGTACGTCGGACTGCACGAAGACCGTGCCCGGTGGAATGCCGGCCGCGAGCATCAGCGTCGCGCATTCCCGCGTCAGCGCGGCGAGTCGGCGTGGATCGTGTTTGGTCGTCATCGCGTGCAGGTTCGCGACGAAGTAGTAGCCGTTCGGGTCGGTGAACCGGCGGAGGGCGCCGAGGTGGTTGCCCAGGGTCAGCCGGCCCGACGGGGTAATTCCGGAGAGAGACGTCATTTCCAATGCCCTTCGGTGTGTGGACGCCCCACCGAGGACATGGAAAAGGCCGCCTCGGCGAGGCGGCCTCTCGGATGCACGTGAACAGGGAGCCGCCCTAGACGGCCCACCACAGCTGCAAGTTCGTGTTCACCTGACCAGAGTAGCCGGAGCGCGGGAGCGCGCGCCAGCCCGATCTAGCGCTGGGTGAGCGCCTGCACGGTCAGCTCGTTGCGGGCGTCCTGACCGAGCGGGATCGAGGTGTGCACGCCGTCGCGGAGGTAGTTGGTCAGGCGGTACGGCTTGACCCACAACCACTCGGCCCAGCGGATGATCCGCAGGTTCGGGTACTTCTCCTGCGCGTCGTACAACTGCATGTTGAGCCAGGAGCTGTTGCGCTGGTCGGCGAGTTGCACGGTCGCGGTCTGGGCCTTGCGCACGACCTGGAGGTTGATCCAGAACAGGGTCCGGGTCTGGCCGACGATGCTCATCGCCCGGTCGACCTGGGCCGCGAACTTCGGCGGGTCGAAGATGTCGTTCGACCCGGACGCCATCAGGATCCGGCGCGGCAGCCCGTACGTCGACGCCCACTGCTGCAGGGCGTCGACCGCGCCGGACGTCGGCCGGCTCGACCAGTTGTGCACGGCCAGCTGGCTACCGTCGCGGTTCAGCAGCCGGGTCGCCAGCGACTTCCCGTCCTGGATGGCGATGCTGTCGCCGAACATGTACACGCCGTTGGTCTGGCGGGTGCGCTGGATCTGCGCCGCGGTCGAGATGGCCCGGGTCGCGTTGGTCCAGGAACCCAGAACACCGGAGCCGTACGGCCCGCCGTCGGCCGCGGCCGCTTCGGTGGCGGTCACTGCGGAGACGGCCACGGTCGAGGCAGCCACTGCGGCCCCCGCCGTGAAGATTTGCCGTCGATTGGGTCTCATCGAGCTCACAGGCTTCCTCACGGGACCGAACTTTGAAGCCTGACGGCTACTCAGCGCAAGTCCGATGCTCAACGTTGCATGAAGTTGCCTACCGCCTGGGCCGGACCGCTTACCATACAGGACTAGACCGCCATTGGTAACCCTCCGCAATCGAATCACAGCGGGTTTGCAGGTTCCTGCAAATTCTGTAACGACTTGCAGTCCTGCACCGATAGACCGGCTACAGGGCCACCTGTGACTCCCAGTAGCCATTCGATCGACCTGGTCGACCCGCCTGTGGGGGACGGTTCTCGACCAGATCAGCCACCAGGTGGATCGGTCCCTGCGGAAGCGGTCGGCGCGGCCTTGGAGGGGTGTTGCGCCGACCGCTTCCACCTACCAGGACTCGGTTGCGTTGCTGGAGGCCGACTGGCGGACGCGGCTTCGGGAGACCGAAAAAGGTCACACTGCTGGCCGAGGTCGACGATCACGCGGCCGGCATGGTCACCGGCGTACCGGCCGGGGAAGAGGAACGCGACCCCGACGCCGCGCTGATGCTCGCGATGTGGGTGTCGCCGGAGTCCCGCGGCCGCGGTGTCGCCGACGCTCTGACCGCCGAGCTCCTGACCTGGTCGCGCGAGCAGTCGTTCAAACGCCTGCTCCTCTGGGTGTACGACGCCGCGCCGCGAGCCGCCGCCTTCTACCGCCGGGCCGGCTTCCTGCCGACCGGCCGGGCCGAGACGTTCAACGACCCCGGCCGCCGCCTCACCCTGATGTCTCAGACCCTGTAGGCACGGACGCGTAGGTGATGGTTGCCTGCGGCCCGTTGTTGGCCGCGACCCGGTGCGTGCAGTCAGTGCCCATCCCGTTGGCGCCGCGGGGACGACGGTGGCGTTCGCGTTCTGCTCGGCCTCGAGTCGGGTGAGTGGTACGCCGGTCAGAGCGCCGTACCACCGGATCGCGGCCTTGGACAACGCGCCGTAGGGGCGGGTCACCCGATCGTCAGTCCCCTCGATCACACCCGCAATCCTTTCGACTCACCCCGAACCTTCGGCCAAGGCTAAGGTCGGAGGCATGAGTGGTGAGGCGATGCTGGTCTTCGACGACGGTTTGACGGCGTACGACTTCGGCCATGGTCACCCGATGAGTCCGATCCGGGTGGATCTGACGGTGCGGCTGGCCCGGGCGCTCGGCGTCCTCGACCAACTGAAGGTCGTGCCGGCCCCGGTCGCCGACGACGCACTGCTCGGGACGGTGCACACCCCCGAGTACATCGCCGCGGTCAAACGGGCGGGCGACGATCCCGACCGTCCGGACCCGGAGCACGGTCTCGGCACCGAGGACACGTACTGCTTCCCGCACATGCACGAGGCGTCCGCGCACGTGGTCGGCGCCTCCGTCGAGGCGGCCCGGGCGGTGTGGGAGGGCGACGTCCTGCACGCCGCCAACATCACCGGCGGCCTGCATCACGCGATGCCTGACGCAGCAAGCGGTTTCTGCGTCTACAACGATCCCGCCATCGCGATCCGGTGGCTGCTCGACCACGGCGCCGAGCGGGTCGCGTACGTCGACGTCGACGTGCACCACGGGGACGGCGTACAGACGGTGTTCTACGACGACCCGCGGGTGCTCACGGTGAGTCTGCACGAGTCGCCCACCACGCTGTTCCCCGGCACCGGGAGCGCGGGGGAGACCGGTGGGCCGGGCGCGGAGGGTACGGCGGTCAACATCCCGCTGCCACCGGGGACGGGCGACGCCGGCTGGTTGCGGGCGTTCCACGCGATCGTGCCGGATGTGGTGAAGGCGTTCCGGCCGTCCGTGCTGGTCACGCAGCACGGGTGTGATTCCCATGTCGAGGATCCGCTGGCCCACCTGACCAAGTCGGTCGACGGGCAGCGGGCGGCGTACCTGGCCCTGCACGACCTGGCGCACGAGGTCGCGGGCGGTAAGTGGGTCGCCACCGGCGGTGGCGGGTACGCGATCATCGACGTCGTACCGCGGGCCTGGAGCCACCTGCTAGCGATCGTGGCCGGCAGCCCGATCGACCCGCTGACGCCGGTGCCGGAGTCGTGGCGCGAGGAGGTCCGGATCCGGTACGCGCGGACCGCGCCGCTCCGGATGACGGACGGCCGGGACGCGTCGTACGAAGACTGGTCGACCGGTTACAACCCGGACACCTGGCTGGATCGCTCGATCAAGGCGACCCGCGACATCAGCTTCCCGCTGCTGGGGCTGGACCCCTCGTACTAGTCACAGGAGTCCCCCTCTTTCCCATTCGTACCAACAGCCACTACGCTCGTTACATGCACGGACGGAGGTGCCGGAGGGGAAGCCGGCGCACGATCCGTGCTGGAAGTGCGGTGCGCAATGGCATCAAAGAAGTCCGGTGGTGAGCAACCGCTCGCCGAGGTGAAGTTCCTGACCGTGGCGGAGGTCGCCACGGCCATGCGCGTGTCCAAGATGACCGTGTACCGGTTGGTGCACTCCGGTGAGCTGCCCGCGGTGCGGGTGGGTCGTTCGTTCCGGGTCTCCGAGGACGCCGTGCACGACTACCTCAAGGGCGCTTACTTTCAAGCCGGATAACCACGAGATGCGAGGCGGCCGGATCCCCTGGGGACCGGCCGCTTCGTTACGTCCGGATCGGTCAGCGTTTCAGTAGGTCGCGGATGGCCGTCGTGATCTCTGCCGGGGACTCCTCGGCCATGAAGTGGCCGGCGGACGTCGTCCGGTGGTGCAGATCGGTCGACCAGGCACTCCACAGGGCCCGGGCGTCGAAGCCGAGTGCCGCACCCCAGTCCTGCTGGATCACGCTCGTCGGCATCCGCAGTTTGTTGCCCACAGCAAGATCCTCCTGGTCCTGGGCGACGTCGATCGTCGCCGATGCGCGGTAGTCCGCCACGATCGACGGGACCGCGGCCCGGCACGCGTCCAGGTAGGCGGCGAGGACGTCGGCCGGGATCGCTTCGGTGTCCTTCGCCCACAGAGTGAGGAAGTGGTCGAAGAAGGTGTCCGCGCTGTTGGCGATCATGGTCTCGGCCAGCCCCGGTGGCTGCGCCATCAGGAACAGGTGGAAGCCGACGGCGGCGCTCGCCCCGTGCATCACGTCCC
Source organism: uncultured Actinomycetota bacterium (assembly GCA_963748245.1). Taxonomy (GTDB): domain Bacteria; phylum Actinomycetota; class Actinomycetes; order Propionibacteriales; family Kribbellaceae; genus Kribbella. The sequence goes on from CAVVIA010000004.1 coordinate 101,745, forward strand.
ACATGTCGAGCGTCGGCAGTACGTCGAGGCACATCAGGTGCGTGATCACGTCCGGATGGTCGAGTCCGGCTCGGAAGGCGACCAGCGCGCCACGGTCGTGCCCGGCCAGCGCGAACGTGGTGTGCCCGAGTTCCCGCGCCATCGCGACGATGTCGGCGGCCATCGTCCGCTTCGAGTAGTCGTCGGTGGGCTTGTCGCTCGCGCCGTACCCACGGAGGTCGGGGCAGATGACGGTGTGGTCGGCGGCCATGTCGGCGGCGACGTGACGCCACATCAGGTGCGTCTGCGGGAACCCGTGCAGCAGGACGATCGGCGTACCGGAACCGCCGATCGCGACGTTCAGCGAGACACCGCCCACGCCGGGGACGCGCTGGTAGTCGAATCCGTTGATCTTCATGGCTGTCAGCCTTCCGGACACGGATGAGCAGTGGATGAGCGCTACGGTGGCCGGGTGGAATTCGGGGTGCTCGGGCCGGTGGTGGCCTGGGATGACGACGGGCGGCCGGTGGCCCTCAAGGGTCCGCGGCACCGGGCGGTGCTGGCCCGGCTGATCGTGGCTCGCGGTCGCGTCGTACCGGCGACCCGGTTGGTCGACGATCTGTGGCTCGACCCACCTGATGGCGCGCTGAGCGCCGTACGGACGTTCGTCGCCTCGCTGCGGCGCGCGTTGGAACCGGACCGCGCGCCGCGGGCACCGGCCAGTCTGCTGGTGACCGAAGGGCCTGGCTATGCGTTGCGGACTGAGGCTGTCGACGCTTGGCGGTTCGAGAAGGCGGTTGCTGCCGACTTGCCTGAGCTGTCGAAGGGGCTGGCGTTGTGGCGTGGTCCGGCGTACGCCGACTTCGCTGAAGAGGGCTGGGCGCAGGCCGAGCGGTCACGGCTCACTGAGTTGCGGCTCCGAGCTGTGGAGCGCCAGGCCGAGGCACGACTCGCGCTGGGCCTCGCAGCCGAGGCTGTGCCTGAGCTGGATGCGCATGTGACCGAGCATCCGTGGCGCGAGGAGGCGTGGCGGTTGCTGGCGCTCGCGCTGTACCGGACTGGTCGGCAGGGCGATGCTCTGGCGGTACTGCGTCGCGCCCGCTCGATGCTGATCGACCAGCTCGGTGTCGATCCCGGTACTGCGTTGAGTCGATTGGAGACCGACATCCTCAACCAGGCCGAGCATCTGGAGCCTGCGTCGGCGGGACGGGTGTGGGAGGAGGCAGCTGCGGCGTACGACCGGACTGTTGGTGCAGGCGCCCGTGCGCGGCTGGAGTCGACTGTTGGGTTGCTGCGCAACCTCGCGGTGACAGGAGGCGGTGGGCTCGAGGCTGCACGCCGCCACCGGCTTGCAGCTGTCACTGCGGCCGAGGAGCTTGGCGATCCCGACCTGACCGCGCGGGTTATCGGTGCGTACGACGTACCGGCGATCTGGACTCGGTCGGACGACGAAGCGCAGGCGGCGGCGATTGTGGCGGCGGCCGAGCGTGCGCTGCGAACCCAGGAGCATCAGGCGACTCGGGCTCGGCTCCTTGCCACGATTGCGCTGGAGTCGCGCGGTTCGCGGGAGCCTCGTGCGGCGGAGGCGGCGCGGGAGGCGGAGGAGATCGCCCGTGGGCTGGATGATCCGGCGTTGCTCGGGTTCGCGCTGAACGGTGTCTTCATGCAGACCTGTGACCGCGCCGGCCTCGCTCCGCAGCGTGATGCGATCGGTGAGGAGCTGGTTGACCTGTCAGCGCGGCACGGTTTGGTCAGCTACGAGGTGCTCGGGCATCTGATCCGTTTGCAGGCGCGTAGTGCGCTCGGCGACTTCGCGACCGCAGATCACCATGCAGCGGCCGCTGACGCGCTAGCCGCTCGGCATGAGCTTCCACTGGTGGGTGTCTTCACCCAGTGGTACCGCGCGATGCTGGTGGACACAGAGTCGGCGTACCGCGAGGCAGCCGAGCTGTTGGTGGGCGCGGGCATGCCTGGGTTGCAGGAGGGCCTGCTGGCGTTGGCTCTTGCTTGTCATCATGTGCGGCATGGTCTGCCGGTGCCTGACGCGGAGTACGGGCCTTATGAGCCATGGGTCCGCCCGCTCGTGCTCCTGTCGCAGGACCTGCTGGTCGAGGCACGCGCGGCACTGCAGCTCACCCCTGAACCCCCGCCTGGCCTCCTGCTGGAAGCCCTCTGGTGCCTGACAGCCCACGCGGCGCAAGCACTCAACGATAAGCAACTGTTGGCCCGAGCCCGAGCCGCCCTGGCGCCCGCCGCTTCCCAACAAGCCGGAGCCGGCTCAGGCCTTCTGACCCTCGGTCCTGTCGGCGACTACCTCTAGGCAGTCGCTCACAGGAAGCTCACAGGATGCTCACAGGGCGGTCGCAGTGCGGGCGATCAGGATTGAGTCATCGCCGGGGAATCAGCCCGGCACCGGACCTCCAGGGAGCATCTGATGCGCACCAAGATCGTGAAGACCGTTGCCGTCGGCACCATTGTGAGCCTGGGCTTCGCCGCCGTCGCCTTCACCCCGGCCGCCTACGCGGGCACTACCTCCGACCAGTCGACCGTCACCCGCGCCGCCACCGGGCCGCACCTGGCCGTCCTCACCGACCCCATCCACATCCCCACCCGCAAGGCGGCGTGAGCGTCTCAGCCGAGAGCCCGCCGCCGGGCGCGGACGGCCAAGGCGTGTGGGACCTCGAAGCCGCCCGGTTCCTCGAAGCGTTCGAGGGTCAGGCCGGTGGTGAGGAACGCGTTGAGGTACTCGGCGAGGGGAATGTGGCGCATGCCGACGCGGCGGCGAATGCCGTCCTCGGCCCACCACGGCGACTCGGCGTGCCAGCCCGGTGTCCGGTAGTTCGGGTGGATCAGCCGGCTCCCGTCGTCGCCGTTGTAGACGACATGCGGGCCGTTGAAGCAGGGATGGACGCCGTACGTCACCAGCACCCCGCCAGGACGTAGTACCCGGGCCGCCTCCCGGAGGACCTTGCCGAAGTCGTCCACGTCGGTGGAGATCCACATCATCATCGCGGTGTCGAAGGTCGCGTCGGCGAACGGCAGTACGGCGGCGTCCGCGATCATCAGCGGACCGTCGGTGCGCGTCCGGGCCACCCGGAGCTGGTCGGCGGAGTAGTCCACACCGACGACGCTGCGGCCGCTCGTGCGGATGGTCTCGAAGTTGCGCCCGGTGCCGCAGCCGATGTCCAGGCACGGGCCGGATCCGGCGCCGAGCAGGTCGAGCAGCCCCGGCTGATGCGGCTCCGCGCCGGCCACGAACCGTTCCTCGTACCAGTCGGCCAGACCGTCGTACCGAGCCTTCATGCCAGCCTCCCCAGGTCGAGCCTCCACCCTACCCAGGCGGCCGCTTTAGGTTGACGCGGTGACCTACGGGTAAGCTTTGCCGACGTTCTCTTTAGGTTTGGAAGGTCCACTGTGGGTTCGGTTATCAAGAAGCGCCGTAAGCGTATGGCGAAGAAGAAGCACCGCAAGCTGCTGAAGAAGACGCGGGTGCAGCGCCGCAAGCTCGGCAAGTAAGCAGGTCCCGCCGCGCCGGAACAGGGCGCGGTGTCAAGTGGGGTTGCTGTCTGGCTGGGGGTGGTCTCTCGTGGCACAGGTAGTAATGGTGACCGGCGTCTCGCGGGACGCCGGTGCTCGCTGTGCCCGCAGGCTGGCCGACGACCCGTCGATCGGCACGGTGCTCGGCATCGATGTGATTCCGCCACGGGCCGAGCTGGGCCGGGTCCGGTTCGTCCGGGCCGACATTCGCAACCCCGTGATCGCGAAGGTGATCGCCGCCGAGGACGTCGACACGGTCGTCCACACCGGCGTCGTGGCCACCCCGGGCAGTGCCGGCGGCCGGTCGTCGATGAAGGAGATCAACGTCATCGGCACCATGCAGCTGCTGGCCGCCTGTCAGAAGGCGCCCGGAGTGGCCAAGCTGGTGGTGAAGTCGTCGACCACCGTGTACGGCGCGGGTCCGCGGGACCCGGCCATGTTCACCGAGGAGATGGCGCCGCGGGCGATCCATCAGACCGGGCTGAGCAAGGACGCGGTCGAGGTCGAGGGGTACGTGCGCGGGTTCGCCCGGCGCCGGCCCGATGTCTGCGTCTCCACCCTCCGGATGGCGAACTGGATCGGTCCCAAGACCGACTCCCCGATCACCCGGTACTTCTCGATGCCCGTCATCCCGACGGTCTTCGGGTACGACGCCCGCCTCCAGTTCCTGCACGAGGACGACGGCATCGAGGCGATCCACCACGCCACCGTCAACGACCTCCCCGGCACCTTCAACCTGGCCGGCGACGGGATCCTCGCGCTCTCCCAGGCGATCCGGCGGCTCGGCCGGCCGGCCTTGCGGCTGCCGCCGTTCACCGCGTCCAGCACGGCGGCCGCCGTACGACGAGCGCGGCTGGCGGACTTCTCACCGGACCAGATCACCTTCCTGACCTACGGGCGCGCGGTGGACACGACGCGGATGCGGACCGAGTTCGGGTTCGAGCCGAAGTACACGACCGCGGGCGCCTTCGACGCGTTCCGCGACTCGCTCGGGCCGGGTGCCGTCTCCAAGGCGTCCCATCTGCTCAGCGCCGGGCTGGGGGCGCTGCGTGGCTGACGCCGAGGTGATCCCGATCGGCTCTGGCGGCCGACCGGGTCGCGGCAGCGGCCGTCGTACGACGCCCTCCGCGGCTGCCCGCGCACTCGCCAGGCCGGGCGCCGGGCGCCGGTCGACGCCGAAGAAGCGGAAGCCTGCCCGCAGTCAGCCCGCCGAGGTGCCGGTCGAGCCGGTCATCGACGACATTCCTCTGGTCGAAGCCCCGGCCGGTCTCGACTTCGCCGGGCTCGAGCGGGTGGTGCGCGAGACTGTTCGGCGAGGAGGGGGAGCGGCGGGTCGCGGCGTGGCTCGCATTCCTGCGCCGGCGGTTGAGCGGGGAGTACGAGGTCGACGAGTTCGGGTACGACCCGGACCTGACCGACCAGGTGATGCTGCCGTTGCTGCGGCCGATGGCGGAGAAGTGGTTCCGGGTCGAGGTCCGCGGTGCGGAGAACATCCCGGACTCCGGTGGCGCGCTGATCGTCGCGAACCACTCCGGCACGATGCCGCTGGACGGACTCGTGACCCAGTTGATCGTCGCCGACCACGCGCACCGGCCGCTGCGGACGCTCGCGGCCGACCTGGTGTTCCAGACGCCGTTCGTGGGCGAGCTGGCGCGTAAGGGCGGCGCGACGCTGGCGAGTAACGACGACGCCGAGCGGCTGCTCGGGCGGGGCGACCTGGTCGGGGTGTGGCCGGAAGGGTTCAAGGGGATCGGGAAGCCGTTCAGCGAGCGGTACAAGCTGCAGCGGTTCGGCCGGGGCGGTTTCGTCAGCGCGGCGATGCGGACGGGCGTACCGATCGTGCCGTGCTCGATCGTCGGGGCCGAGGAGATCTATCCGCTGGTCGGGAACATCGCGTCGCTGGCCCGGCTGCTGGGCGTGCCGTACATCCCGGTCACACCGTTCTTCCCGCTGCTCGGACCGCTCGGCCTGATCCCGCTGCCGTCCAAGTGGCTGATCGAGTTCGGCGAACCGATCCGCACCGACGAGTTCCCCGAGGGCGCCGCGGACGACCCGATGCTCGTCTTCAACGTCACCGACCAGGTCCGCGAGACCATCCAGCAGACCCTCTACGCCCTGCTGATGCAACGCCGCAGCGTCTTCTTCTGATCCCACCCGAAACACGAAGCCCGGCGCGGGATTCGCGCCGGGCTTCGTGGTGTCAGGGACCTACTTCCAGGGTGGAAGAAGGGTCTGGATGACGCCGGGCAGGTTGATCAGCGGCGTACTCGGCAGAGACAGCGTCGGGAATGGCCAGGGCCATGACGTTGTGCCTGGGGTGGGCAGGGTCGGGACGACCGTCGGGGTCGAGTTCGAGGTGGACGTCGACGGCTTCGGTGGCGTCTTCAGACTCGGCGGCGGAGTGTTGGACTCCTGCACGATCGTCGTGTTCGGCAGCTGGCTCGGCGTCGTACCCGGCTTCGCGCTCGTCCCCGTGGTCGGCTTGCTGGACGGGGCCGTGCTCGGACCGCCGTTGACCGGGCTCGGCTCGTTGCTCGTGTTCGGCGCGGCCGGCTGATTGCCGCTCTTGGCCGGCTTCGGCTGCTCGCACCTCGGGCAGGCGGCCGAGCTGTGCTGGGCCAGCTGCTCGATGGTGGCGAGCGCCTCGACGGCGGACTTCAGCGATTCCGGCGGCAGTTTCGGTGCGAGCTCACCAAGAGCCTGGCGGGCGCTGGTGATGAAGCCCGTGACCGCCGTGATCGAACCGGCGTCACCGTCCTGCTGGTACGACGCGACCAGCCGGGACACGCCCTTGCGGGCCTGTGCCGAGAAGTCGTCGAGGGTGGCGTTGATCGTGCCCACGTCGCCGCCGGACTCGGCCAGCGCGCGGACTTCGGACAGCCGGGTCATCGCGTGCTCGAGATCGCGCCGGCCGCGGGAGTCGTCGCCGACCCCGACATTGGTGGCGACGTTCTCGATGCTGCGCTTCATCCCGTACAAGGTGTCGCCGGGCATCGCCTGCTGAGCGGCGGCGGCAGAACCGATGCCACCTCCGAGCAGGACCAGCGCGGCGGTACTGGCCACGAGCCGGATACGCCGGCCGTGACGATGGCGGATAGCTGTCACGGACGCGTCGACGTCCTCGCGGGTCGGCGGGTCGTCCGAGTCGTCCGGAGTACTGCGCACCATCGTCGGAGTCGTCGTTGCCGCCCTGGCCGCCGCCTGCTCCAGCAGGCGGTGCCGCAGTTCGGCACTGAACTCCGGTCGCGGTGCCACTGCGCCGGCGGTCCTCAGCCGTCCGACCAGATCCACAGCTTCCATCAGCTCGGGGTCATCGCTCAGTCGCGAAGAGTGACGGGGCCCGTGATCGACGGCGTGCGCGAAGGTCTCCGCGCGCGCTCGAGCCCTGTGTAGGTCACTCATGAGTTCTCGTTCTCCTCAATGGCCAGCCGGGGTCACCGACAGGTCCTCATCAGGCAAACGAGGAAACTCCCTGACGGGTTACGAAAGACATTCGTTGTCATCCGCCTCACCTCAAGTCCTTGGGGATAACCTTCGCCAAGTGCCGTACGGCCCTCAGTTGCAGTTGCTTGACGGCGCCTTCGGACTTCTCCAGCGCCTTGGCCGTTTCCGCGATCGACAAACCGGCGAAGAACCGCATCGTCAGGCAGTCGCGTTGCTCGTCGGGCAGGTTCGCGACGGCGTCCCGCAGTACCTCGGCGGTGGCGGCGGCCAGGACGTCGACCTCCGGCCCCTCGGTCTGCCGGTCGTGCGTCTCGATCTCGTCCGTGACCACTTCCAGCCGGACCCGGCCGGACTTGTAGTGGTCGGTGATCAGGTTCCGGGCGATCGTCACCAGCCAGGCGCCGAAGTCCCGGCCCTGCCAGCGGAACGAGTCCAGCGCCCGCAGCGCCCGGACGAACGTCTCACTGGTCAGGTCCTCGGCGAGTGCCGAGGACGACACCCGTGCGTAGATGTAGCGATAGACGGTGAGCGAGTACTCGTCGTACAGCTCACCGAAGGCACCGACGTCCCCGGCCTGGGCGCGATCGACGAGCTCTGCACGTCTCATCCCGTCCGGGCTTGGCTCCGGCGTCGTCAAGATTTCTCCCCGTTCAACTGACACGTCTTCTGACACATCCGCGGATGGCCACAGCGGCTGAGACAGCACCGAGCGTTACGCGTCGGGCACCCGCTGTCAACAGTCCGAGGCGTGCCGCCTTCCGTCCGGTCCGATCGTCACGAATGCGCCAGCCGGCCGCTCTCGCCTGGCGGCGCAGCAAGCTGTCGGGGATCAACGCGCATGGTCTCCCCGCGCGGACGGTTTCTGCAGTGTGAGGTTCAGCAGAAGGTCGCCCACGAGTTCACCTGTATATATCCCGTCACGCTCTGCTGCAACCGTTACGAGCGTGCCGATTCTCGAATTTCACCCCTCCTGCCCCGCCTCGCTGCGGCCTCGCGCGCAGATCGCGTGAAGATGCCCCGACCACGGGAGAGGACCCTGGCGGCTCATGGCAGACTCGCCTGGTGATCTTCAATTTCGCGGACATTCTTCGTGACACAGCGCAACGTCACGGTGAACGTCTGGCGCTGGTCGACGGGGACCGGCGGCTGACCTGGAGCGAGCTCGACGCCGCTGTCGACAGGGCTGCCCAGGGGCTCTCCGCGGCCGGTCTGGTGCCGGGGTACCGGGTCATCCTGCTGATGGCCAACAGCGTCGACTTCGTCACGTCCTACCTGGGGATTCTTCGGGCCGGCCTGGTCGCCGTACCGCTGAACACGGGGCTGACGGCGAGCGAGATCAGTACCGTCGTGGCGCATTCCGGCGCCCGCCTCGCGATCGCCGACGGGGACCTCGCGAGCAAGATCGTGGGCCTCCGGACGGTCCGGGCCGGCGAGCTCGAAGGTGACGCTCCGTTACTTCCGCAGCTCGACCCCGAGACCCTCGCGGTCCTGCTCTACACCTCTGGGACGAGCGGGGACCCGCGCGCGGCGATGCTGTCCCATCGGGCGCTGGCCGCCAACGTGAAGAATCTGTCCGAGCTCGGCGAGGACCGGATGGGTCCCGAGGACATCGTCCTCGGCGTGTTGCCGATGTTCCACGCGTTCGGCCTGAACGCCGTCCTCGGCTGGGCCGTCGCGATCGGCGCCGCACTCGTCATCGACCAGCGCTTCGACTCCAGCCACACGCTCGACCTGATCGGCAAGTATGGCGTGACGCGGCTGCCGCTCGCACCGCCGGCCCTGCACGCGATGCTGGCCCGGTCCGACCTGCGGGACGCGATGCGGACGGTCAAGGTCGTCCTCACCGGTGCGTCGACACTCGATCCGGCCCTGGCCGACCGGTTCGAGCGGGAGACCGGGAAGTTCGTGCACCAGGGCTACGGCCTGACCGAGGCGTCCCCTGGGGTCACCACGACTCTCGGCGAGCACGACCCGAAGCCGGGTTCGGTCGGCCGTCCGCTGCCGAACATCGAGCTCCGGATCGCCGACGACCAGGGCGAGGACGTCGAGGGTGACGATCCGGGCGAGATCCTGATCCGCGGCGGCAACCTGTTCTCCGGCTACTGGCCGGACGGTGTCGACGGCCCGGACGAGGACGGCTGGTACCGGACCGGTGACGTCGGCTACCTGGACGCCGACGGCGACCTGTTCCTGGTCGACCGGCTGCGCGAGCTGATCATCGTGTCCGGGTTCAACGTCTTCCCGAGCGAGGTCGAGGAGGTCCTGGTCGGCGCTCCCGGCGTACGGGAGGCCGCGGTGATCGGCGTACCGTCCGAGGAGACCGGGGAAGCGGTCAAGGCGTTCGTCGTACCGGAGACCGGGGCGACGGTGGACACGGCCGAGGTGCTGGAGTACGCCGGGACGCGGCTGGCCCGGTTCAAGTGCCCGGTCGAGATCGCGGTGGTCGACCACCTGCCGCACTCCGTCACCGGCAAGGTCGCCAAGGGACAACTGCGGAAATGACACGCGTCACCCTCTACGGCAAACCCGGCTGCCACCTCTGCGACGACGCCCGGGCGATCGTCGAGCAGGTCTGCGCCGAGCTGGGCGTCGACTGGACCGAGGTCGACATCACCCAGGACGACCGCTTGTTCACCGAGTACGGCGAGCAGATCCCGGTCACCTTCGTCGACGGCAAGCAGCACGACTTCTGGCGGGTCGACCCGGCCAGGCTCCGAAAGGCACTGACCGCTTAAGGCTGCGTCTGGTGATCCCGCGCCTACTGCGCGGCACTCGGTGCGGCACCTCGCCGCACTGGAGCAAAGGCCACGATGGAAAAGCATCGAGGCCTTCACTCCAGCACGGCGAGCTACCGCACCGAGCACCTGCTCGCTACGGCGCGACATCACCAGACGCAACCTAGTGCTGTCGGTCACCTCGGCGGCCGCCGATTTTGTTCTCACGTTCACAAGCTCCTAGAGTAAGGAGGGTCGGCGGCCGTCAGACCGCCGCTAGAACGAACGTTCCCCAGGAGAATTGTGACGCGTGCCAGCAGCCGTCGCCCCGGCCCGCCGACGAGAACCGAACGCGGCATTCCCGAGGCGACTGTCGCGCGCTTGCCGGTGTATCTGCGGGCCCTGACCGCGCTGTCGGACAGCGGTATCGCCACCGCGTCGAGCGAGGACCTGGCGACCGCGGCCGGAGTGAACTCGGCCAAGCTCCGCAAGGACCTGTCCTACCTGGGCTCCTACGGCACCCGCGGCGTCGGGTACGACGTCGAGTACCTGCGCTACCAGATCGCCCGCGAGATCGGCGTCACCCAGGACTGGGCCGTCGTCATCGTCGGGATCGGAAACCTGGGGCACGCGCTGGCCAACTACTCCGGCTTCGGCACCCGCGGCTTCCGGATCGTGGCCCTGCTGGACGCCGACCCGAACCTGGTCGGTGAGCGGATCGGCGAGATGGAGGTCCGCGACTTTGCCGAGCTGGAGGACATCGTCAAGGCCGACCGGGTCTCGATCGGTGTCATCACCACCCCCGCCGGTCCGGCCCAGGAGGTGTGCGACCGGCTGGTCGCCGCCGGGGTGACCAGCATCCTGAACTTCGCGCCGGTGGTGCTGTCCGTGCCCGCCGGCGTCGACATCCGCAAGGTGGACCTCTCGATCGAGTTGCAGATCCTGGCGTACCACGAACAACGAAAGTCCGGAGAGGCGGCGCTCCCCGAGGTGCCCGAACTACCAGCGATGAACGGTCTCACCGATCTGCCGAGCGTGGGCGGGGGTGTTGGCGCATGAGCTACCTGGTCGTCGGTATCAGCCACCGCTCAGCTGACATCAACGTCCTCGAGCGGGTGGCGCTCGACGCGGACGCTGCGACCAAGCTGGCTCTGGCCGTCAAGCACACCCCGGCCGTCTCGGAGTCCGCCGTCCTTGCCACCTGCAACCGGACCGAGGTCTACGCGACCGTCGACCGGTTCCACGCCGGGATGGACGAGGTCACCGCGATCCTGTCCGACATCACCGGCGTACCGCTGCTGGATCTGGCCGAGCACCTCTACGTGCACTTCGAGGAAGGTGCCGTCGCGCACCTGTTCCAGGTCGCGGTCGGGCTGGACTCGATGATCGTCGGCGAGAGCCAGATCCTCGGCCAGGTGAAGGAATCGCTGCGCGTCGGCCAGGACCTGGAGACCATCGGCACCGATCTGAACGCCGTCCTCCAGCACGCGTTGCGGGTCGGTAAGCGGGCCCGCACCGAGACGGGGATCGATGCCGCCGGACGCTCTGTCGTCTCGGCCGGCCTGGACGCGGTCGGCGGCTTCGAGGGCCGGCGCGCGCTGATCGTCGGCGCCGGTTCGATGGCCTCGCTGGCCGCACAGACCCTGCTCAACGGCGGCGCCGCCAGCGTGACCATTGCCAACCGCAACTACGACCGCGCGGTCGCGCTGGCCGAGCGGGTCGGCGGTACGGCGATCCAGCTCGCCGCCGTCCCCGACGCACTGGCCGACGCCGATCTCGTCGTGTCCTGCACCGGCGCGCGCGGCGTCGTACTGACCGAGGAGATGATCCGGAACGCGACCGACGGGCGGCCGTTCGGCGTCCTGGACGTCGCCCTGCCGCGGGACGTCGCACCCGAGGCGGCCCGGATCCCCGGCGTCACGCTGGTCACCCTGGCCGATCTCGCCGGGACGGCGGGCGGCAGCGAGGACGACATCGAAGAGGTACGGCGGATCGTCTCGGAGGAGACGGGTTCGTTCGAGGCGACCCGGCGGGCCGCGTCGGTGGCGCCGACCGTGGTCGCGCTGCGGGCGATGGCGACCGAACTGGTCGAGGCCGAGCTGGCCCGGCTGGACCGCAAGCTTCCCGGCCTGGACGACACCCAGCGGCACGAGGTCGCCCGGACCATCCGCCGGGTGGTCGACAAGGTGCTGCACACGCCGACCGTGCGGGTGAAGGAGTTGGCCGCCGATCCGGGCGGGCCGACGTACGCCGACGCACTCCGCGAACTGTTCGCCCTGGACCCGGCCACCGTCGACGCGGTCACCGCCGCGAAGACGCCGGAACAGACCAGTCATACCCGCGCCGACGCGACCGGAGGTGACCGCGCATGATCAGGCTTGGTACGCGGCGGTCCGCCCTGGCGACCGCGCAGGCGACCTGGGTGGCCGACCGGCTACGGGCACTCGGCAACGAGGTGGAGCTCGTCCCGATCGTCACCACCGGCGACGTCAACAAGGCGCCGTTGGAGCAGATCGGCGGCACCGGCGTCTTCGTCAGCGCACTGCGCGACGCCTTGCTGGCCGGTGAGATCGACATCGCCGTGCACTCGCTCAAGGACCTTCCGACCGCACCGGTCGACGGTCTGGCCATCGGCGCCGTACCGGTGCGGGAGGACCCGCGCGACGTGCTGGTCGCCCGCGACGGACTGACCCTCGGCGAGCTGCAGCAGGGTGCCCTCGTCGGCACCGGTTCACCCCGCCGGGTGGCGCAGCTGGACGCGCTCGGCCTCGGCCTCGAATGCACCGGGATCCGCGGCAACGTGGACACCAGGATCGGCATGGTGGCCGATGGCAAATTGGACGCGGTGGTGCTCGCGAGGGCAGGGTTGTCCCGGTTGGGACGGCTCGCCGAGGTGACCGAGACGCTGGATCCGATCCAGGTCCTGCCCGCGCCGGGACAAGGTGCCCTGGGCATCGAGTGCCGGGCGGACGACACCGCGGTGCTGGCCGCCCTGGTGCCGCTGGAGGACCCGGCCACCCGGGCAGCGGTGACGGCGGAGCGGCAGATGCTTGCCACTCTCGAGGCAGGGTGCACGGCTCCGGTCGGTGCCCTCGCCGAGGTGGTCGAAGGTGAGGACGGCCCGGAGCTGTGGCTACGGGGAGCGCTCGGCCAGGAGGACGGCGTACGGCGGCTGTCGGCGAACGGGCCGGTGGACGACCCGGTGTCGCTGGGCACAGCGCTGGCGAACGAGTTGCTGGAGCGAATATGACACCGGCACAGAGCACGACGGCCAAGAAGACGAGCAGGACGAGGACGAGGGCGAAGGCAGACGTGAGCAGCGCGAAGACAGCGGCCACCGCGGCATCGACGACACCTCAGAAAGTGCCGGCGAAGGCTGCCGCCACCACTACGGTCAAGCAGACCAGACCACTCGGCCACGTCACCTTCGTCGGTGTCGGCCCGGGCGACCCCTCCCTGCTGACGCTGGCCGGCCGCGACGTGCTGGCGAACGCCGACGCCGTCGTGGTCGAGGGACCGGAGCACGACGCCTTCCTGACCTACTGCAGGCCGGGCGTCGAGGTGATCGACGGGTCCGGCGCCGAGGGCAGCCGGGCGCTGAAGGTCGCCGCCCGGGCCCGGCTGGTGGTGAAGACGGCCAAGTCCGCGGCGAACGTCGTACGCCTGCTGACCGGTGACCCGTTCACCTTCTCCAGCGGTGCCGAGGAGGCGGCCGCCTGCCGGAAGGCGGGCATCGGCTTCAACATCATCCCCGGTGTCAGCGAGGTCAGCGCCGTCCCGACGTACGCGGGGATCCCGCTGACGATGAAGGGCGACCGCGAGGTCACCGTCCTCGACCTGGCCGAGGCGAAGCTCGACCTGACCCGGCTGCACCCGAAGCAGACTCTGGTGCTGCTGAACGCGACCGACGTACTGAAGGAAACCGCCGCCGCGCTGGTCGAGGCCGGCTTCGACGCGTCCACCCCGGTGGCCGCCACGGTCGGCGGTACGACGACCTTGCAGACCAGCGTGGTCGGCACGCTCGAGACGATCGTCGCGGACCTGCGCACGGCCAAGGTGACCGGCGAGGCCATCGTCGTGGTCGGTGCCGTGGTCGAGCAGCGCGAGGCGCTGTCCTGGTTCGAGACCAAGCCGCTGTTCGGCTGGCGGATCCTGGTGCCGCGCACCAAGGACCAGGCCGGCCCGCTGATGGACCGGCTGCGTCGGTACGGCGCGATGCCGGAAGAGGTGCCGACGATCTCGGTCGAGCCGCCGCGCAACCCGCAGCAGATGGACAAGGCGATCCGCGGCCTGGTCGAGGGCCGGTACGAGTGGGTCGCGTTCACCTCGGTCAACGCGGTCAAGGCGGTCCGGGAGAAGTTCGACGAGTACGGCCTGGACGCGCGGGCGTTCTCCGGGCTGAAGATCGCCGCGGTCGGCGACAAGACCGCCGAGGCGATCGGTGCCTGGGGCATCCGTCCGGACCTGATCCCGTCCGGTGAGCAGTCCGCCGCCGGGCTGGTCGAGGACTGGCCGCCGTTCGACGAGGTGCTGGACCCGATCAACCGGGTGTTCCTGCCGCGTGCCGACATCGCCACCGAGACGCTGGTCGCCGGACTGACCGATCTCGGCTGGGAGGTCGACGACGTGACGGCGTACCGGACCGTGCGGGCCGCCCCGCCGCCCGCGCCGACCCGCGAGGCGATCAAGTCCGGCAAGTTCGACGCGGTCGTGTTCACCTCGTCCTCGACGGTGCGCAACCTGGTCGGCATCGCCGGCAAGCCGCACGCCTCGACGGTGATCGCGGTGATCGGCCCGGCGACGCTCAAGACGGCCGAGGAGCACGGCCTGCGGGTCGACGCGATGGCCGAGACGCCGTCCGCCGAGGAACTGGCCGACGCCCTCGCTCGGTTCGGTGCCGACCGGCGTGACACCATGATCGAGGCCGGTGAACCGGTCACCCGTCCGTCCGAGCGCCGCTCGGGCTCACGCAGGAAGAGCTAGTCCCTTGTCTGGTGGATTCCCGGAGGTCAGGCCGCGGCGGCTTCGGTCGTCGGCGGCGATGCGCAGGCTGGTCGCGGAGACCACGCTGGAACCGCGGCAGCTGATCCTGCCGATGTTCATCCGGGAAGGCGCCCGCGAGCCGATCGCGATCAGGTCGATGCCGGGCGTGTACCAGCACACCCGTGACAGCGCGCGGAAGGCGGTCGCCGAGGCGGCTCAGCTGGGCATCGGCGGGGTGATGCTGTTCGGCGTACCTGCTGAGAAGGACGAGACGGGCTCCGGCGCGCTGGACCCCGAGGGCATCCTGAACGTCGCGATCCGGGACGCGGTGCACGAGGTCGGCGATGCGCTCCTGGTGATGTCGGACCTGTGCGTGGACGAGTTCACCTCGCACGGCCACTGCGGCGTACTGGACTCCGAGGGCCGCGTCGACAACGACGCCACCCTGAAGATCTACGCCGAGATGGGCATCGCGCAGGCCGACGCGGGCGCACACGTCGTCGGTCCGTCCGGAATGATGGACGGTCAGGTAGCTGCGGTCCGTACGGCGCTCGACGCGGCGGGGCACCTGGACACGGTGATCCTCGCGTACGCCGTCAAGTACGCGTCGGCGTTCTTCGGCCCGTTCCGTGAAGCCGTCGAATCGTCCCTGCAGGGCGACCGCAAGACCTACCAGCAAGACAGCGCGAACGCCCGCGATGCGATCCGCGAGGTCGACCTGGACGTGGCCGAAGGCGCCGACATCGTGATGGTGAAGCCGGCTCTCGCGTACCTCGACATCATCCGCCAGGTCCGCGACCACGTGAACGTCCCTGTTGCCGCGTACAACATCTCCGGCGAGTACGCGATGGTCGAAGCCGCCGCCGCCAACGGCTGGATCGACCGCGACCGCGCCATCCTCGAAACCCTCACGTCGATCCGCCGAGCCGGCGCCGACACCATCCTCACCTACTGGGCCACCGAAGCAGTCCACCTCCTCCACCGCTGAGGTCCTGCCCCACGGGTGCGCTCCCGCCCGCCCAGCTCTTCCGTGCGGGCGTCCGCCCGCGATCTTCGCGCTGCCGCGCGACCGACTACCAACAACCGCCCGTCCGCATGCATCCGGCGCATCGACCGGACCGGTTCGTCGAGTCGTCGATTTCGGTTGCCCCAGGTCAGGCGGATTCTCGAGCAGAAATCGCCACCTCGGCGAACCTTGCCGCTAGCACCAGGTGGGCGACCGGTCGGGCCGGTCAGCGCGTGGGGCGGTGGTGCGCCTGGATGGGGATACGCTCGGGGCTGCTGTCGAATGGTGAGAGGAGTGTTGGGCGTGCCGGAGAACGAAGGTGTGGAGGTGCCGGACGAGCGGGCGCCGGATGCTGATCTGCGGGCTGCGCGGAACGAGATCCGGGCTGTCGGGGCGTCGTTGCGCGAGGCATTGGCTGCTGATGATGCTCTTGTCGCTGGGCAACGGCCCAAGAGCGAGGACGGTCAGTGAGTTCGGCCGCGAATGAGTTGACGCCCGAGCAGGTGGCGGAGCGGGCGGTGGCGTTGGCGGAGATGACCGCACATGCGCTGAACGCGGCCCGGAACTCCCTGGGTGACGCGGCTGACCTGACCGATGTGGTCGACAGGCGGCTGCGCGACGTGGAGCACGGCGTCGGCGTGCTGTCCGATCAGGCCAACCGGGTCCGGTTCGCGGAGAACCAGGAGGAGGCCGAGTACCCGTTGCGGACCGCGCGGTACGCGGCGAATGACGTTCAGGAGGACCTGCGGAGGGCCCAGGGCGGCATCTACGAGGTGCGGGACAGGCTCGAGCAGAGTGCGCGGGCTATCGCGTCCGGTCGGGAGTTTCTCAACGAACTGGACGAGTTGCCAGGTCAGCGGTCCGAGGCGAACGATCAGCTCCGGTACCGGCTGGCCGCGTTCGACCGTGCGGTGCACGGTGCGATGGCGGGCGCGGAGCGGACCGAGTGGCGGCTGAGGGCCGCGCGAGAGAATCTCGAGCCGTTGGTGAACGTGCCCGGGACCGTCCACGACCAGGACCGGACGGCCGCCGTGATCCGGGAAGCCGGTGCCGACGCGACCCAGGCAGTCGATGGTGCGCGCGGTGGGATCCGGACCTTGCGCGAGGACTTCGACGCCACGCGGTCGGAGGCGTCGAACATCTCGCGTGACAGCTCCGAACTGGCCGACGCTCTGCGAGCCGGCATGAACCCGACGACGCCGTCCGAGCAGGCCGCTCCCGGGTGCCACGACCGAGGACCCTCGGCGCGCCTGGTCCGAGGGCCGGGACCTGAGCAAGGGGCTCAACCTCTAACCACCAACGACTCCAGCGGCGGCCGGCGGGCGTAGCACGCGTCGGCCGGCTCTAGTTCGCCTAGCGGTGGATGGTGTAGTCGGACTGGGTGAAGCCGGCCTTGAGGGTGCGGGTGGCGTTGTGGGTGAGGGCGATGTCCTGGTCGAGGTCGCCGAAGAGGGGGATGCCGGCACCGAGGAGGACGGGGGCGGTGGTGATGGTGAGTTCGTTCAGGAGGCCGGCCCGGAGGAAGGTCTGGATGACACGGCCGCCGTCGGTGTAGACGCGTTTGGCGCCGCGGTCGTTGAGGGTCTCGATCAGGGCGTCCAGGGTGCGGTGGACGATGACGCGCTCGTCGGCGTCCGGGGCGAGGGTCGTGCTGAGGACCTCGACCTGCTTCCCGTCGTACGGCCAGAAGTCGAAGGTGAGCACCTTCTCGAACGTGTTGCGCCCAAGTACGACGGTGTCGACCGACGCCATGAACCCGTCGTACCCCGTGTCGCCGGCCCGCTCGCCGCGCGAGGTGAGCCAGTCGATGGAACCGTCCGGCCGGGCGATGTACCCGTCGAGACTGGTGGCGATGAAAGCAGCCGCGTGGAAACTCACAGTGCCTATCTTTCCACGCGGCTTCAACGTCGCGGCGACACACGTGGCCCGATCAGTACCCGGTGACCTCCGGCCAGCCCAGCTCGATGCCCTGGGCAAGAAGCTGCGACTGGAAGTCGTCGAGCAGGGCTGGGGTGTTGCGGACCGCGCGGGGGCTGACGCCGCGGTCCAGGCAGAAGGCGGCGAGCGCCCCGGCGGCCTCGCCGATGTTCCATTCGACCGGGTGCAGGCGGTAGCAGCCGTTGGTGATGTGGGTGGTGCCGAGATTCTTGTTCGCCGGCAGCAGGTTCTCCACCCGGCGTGGGATCAGCGCTCCGAGCGGGATCCGGAACGGGCTGCTGGCCACGTCGATGTAGTTGTCTCCGCCGGTCGACGGGTGCAGGTCGATGCGGTACATCCCGATCCCGACGCTGTCGGCGTACTCGGCCGCGCCGCGATGTCCGCGGACGGCGACCGACAGGTCCTGCTCGACGATCGTGTACTCCGCCTTGATCCGGCGGGATTCCCGGATGTACGGCGCCTGCGCCAAGCCGTCCGCCGTACCGACGACATCACCGCGCAGCCGCAGCCCGGGGAAGCCCACGCCGCCGTCGGGACGCGGCGCCTCGGTCTGCAGCCAGTGGAAGACGGCCTGGGACAGTTCCTTCGCCGCGGTCAGGTGCTTGGCCGCGTCCGGTACGTCGATGACCGCGCCCTCGAAGTAGTCGATCATCGGCCAGTTCACCAGGCAGATGTCGCTGTCGTACGCGCCAGGCTCGAAGTGCCGGCGGGCCGCGATCCGGCGGAAGGTCCACAGGTTCGTGTCGCCGCCGGTACGGCGCTGGTCCGCGACGACCGCGAGCGGATCGTCGTCCGGGTTCGGCGTGAACGTCCGCTGCGATATGGCCAGCGTGCGCGGATCCGGTGCCTGCCAGGACAGCAGCCGGTCACCCCAAAACGGGGGCTGGTAGTTCCGCCAGAACGCGTAGTTGGCCGGCTTGTCCCCGACGTGGTCGCCGTCGACGTGATCGATCGCGAAGCAGTACGACACCGCCTGCATGTTGAGCGGCTGCGCCTCGACCGGCGCGCTCGGCTCACCCGTCTCGCTCTGCGCCTCGAAGCCGGTCACGTACTCCGTGCCGGTCAGCGGCAGCAGCTCGCCGGTCTCGGTCGCGTCGAGGATGTACGGCGCTGTGATCGTCAGCTGCTCGTCCGTGTCGCGGTGCTGCACCGTCACCGCGCTGACCCGATCGCCATCGGTGTCGGCGGCAACGGGCCGGAACGGTTGGAGAACCAGCAGCCGCCGGTTGGCCCGGTACGGCGCGAGCATGCCCTCCAGCACTGCCAGCGCGACCCGCGGCTCGTGACAGAGCTTGGACACGTACCCGGCACCCGGATTGAGCTGCACCGCCGCCCGCGACGCCGAGGTCAGCGGGTAGTGGCGACGGTAGTAGTCGCGGATCCCCTCACGGAGTTCGCGGTACGACGCAGTGATGCCGAACTGCTCGACCCAGGTGTGCTCATCCGGTGGAACGGCCTGGCTCGTCAACTGCCCGCCGAGCCAGTCGAACTCCTCGGTGAGGATCACCGAGCGACCCGCCCGCAGGGCGGAGAGGGCCGCGGCGACCCCGCCGAGGCCGCCGCCGACGATCAGTACGTCGCTATGCATCTAGACACCCTTCGGTGGTGTGAGAGTGGTTCCGTCGGTCAGTTCGCAGGGGAGCAGCAGTTGGTGCTCGGTGGCTGTGCCGCTCAGCACGGACTCCAGGAGCTCGACCGCGCGCAGGCCCATCGCCCGGCGGGGTACGTGGAAGCCGGTGATGTCGGTGTCGGTCTCGGCCGGCCGGGTCGAGTCACCAAGGGCGATCACGGAGAGGTCCGCTGGGACGTCGATACCTCGGGCTGCTGCGGCGGCGAGCAGAGCGACAGCGTCCGCCCGTTCTTCGACGAAGACGGCGGTCATCTTCTGGTCGAGCAAGGTCTCGAGCAGCTGGCCGCCGGATCGGTCCGCGGTGGGGAGCAGGGGAGCGCGGTTGCCGGCCGCGAGCCGGAAGCCACGGAGCCGGTCGGCCGACGACTCGGCGCCGAGGCCGGCACCCGCGAAGGCGATGCGCCGGTGCCCGAGCGCCTGGGCCCGCTCCACCACGATCCGGGTCGCGGTGGCGTAGTCGGCGCCGACGTACGGGACCGGGCCGCCGGCGTCGTCGCGGCGGCCGACCGAGACGAACGGATACCCCTCGGCGATCAGCCGGGCCAGCTCCTCGGCCGGGATCCGGCGACCGAGGAGAAGGCAGCCGTCGGCGATCCGGAGCCGGTTGTTCTCGTGGAAGATCTGCCGCCGGCCCGACGTCACCGGCGCACTGGTGAACAGCAGCAGGTCCCAGCCGAGCCGCTCCGCGCAGTCCTCGATCCCGGCCAGGAACGGGTGGTAGAAGTCGCCGCTCGAGCTCGGGAACACCGACTCGTAGGTGAACACACCGAGGATCTGGTTGCGTTGCTTGAGCATCCGCCGGGCCAGCGGATCGGCCTGGTACCCGGTTTCCCGGATCACCTTCAGCACCCGGTCCCGCGTCTCGGCCGGGATCCGCGCGGTCGCGTCGCTGCGGTTGTTCAGCACCAGCGACACGGTCGTCTGGCTCACCTGCGCCAGCCGGGCGATGTCTCGCTGGGTCAGTCGGGTGGTGGCCTTGTCCGCCATGGGATCAATCCTCCGCAGTAATACGCATTGCCCGGGCACCGTAGACCGCCGCCCGGTGTCCAGTCAAGCGGCAGCCCAATGATAATGCGAATTATCACCAGCGGCGACGCTGCCGCGGCAATCCAGGGGCCGGCTAGGGATTGTCCTGATGTGCCGGCCGCGTCCGGCGGATAGCGTCAGAGCATGAAGGCTGTCGGGCAGGCGAGGTACGGCGGGCCGGAGTCGCTGGAGATCAGAGAGATCGACCAGCCCGGAGCCGGCGGCAACGAGGTGCTCGTGCGGGTCCGGGCGGCGTCGGTGAACGCGCGCGACTGGCACGTCATGCGTGGCGATCCGTACGTCGCCCGGCTGATGGATCCGGCGACGTTCGGGCTCCGCGCCCCCAAGAAGGTCCTCGGCACGGACTTCGCCGGAGTGGTGGAAGCCGTCGGGCCGGAGGTCCGGCGGTTGAAGCCCGGCGACGAGGTGTACGGCGAAGCACCCGGAGCATTCGCCGAGTACGTCGCGGCGCCGGAGACCGTGGTCGACGCCAAGCCGGCCAACCTGACGTTCGAGCAGGCGGCCGCACTACCGCTCGCGGCGAACACCGCCCTGATCGGACTGCGTGACGTGGCGCAATTGAAGCCGGGGCAGCGACTCGTGATCAACGGCGCTTCCGGTGGGGTCGGGACGTTCGCCGTACAGATCGCCAAGGCGCTCGACGCGAAGGTGACGGCGGTGTGCAGTACGAAGAACGTCGACCTGGTCCGAACGCTCGGCGCCGACGAGATCGTCGACTACACGCGGGACGACTTCACCGGCCGGCAGTACGACGTGGTCCTGGATCTGGTCGGAAACCGCTCCCTCGCCCACCTCCGCCGCGCGCTGACGCCGGCGGGGACACTCGTCCTGTCCGGTGGCGGCGTATTCCGCGGCGGCAGTGTGTTCGGCCCGGTCGGGCTGATCCTCAGAGGCGTCCTGCTGTCCCGCTTCGTCAGTCAGCGGATCGTCACGTACGACGCGAAGCCGAGTGCGGAGAACCTGGCGACGCTCCGATCGATGGCCGAGGCCCGGCAGCTGATCCCGGCCATCGATCGCACCTACCCGCTGGCCCAGACCGCTGAAGCCATTCGGTACGTGGAGACGGAGCATGCTCGCGCGAAGGTGATCCTGACTGCCTAGGACGTCCGCAACTGCAGGGTTTGGCGGCCGGGGGTGCGGCCGGTGAGGTAGACGCGGAGGCCGTCCGGGGTGAGGCTGCCGCCGAGGTAGGTGTAGCGCTCGCCCGGGTCCATCGTGACTCGGGCCGCGCCGTTGCCGGGGCCGAACTCGATCCGGTCCGAGCCGACCGTGTAGGAGCCGGTGCCGGAGACCAGTTGGTGATTGCCTGCGGTCCCCAACGCCTCGACCCCGGCCAAGGTGCCGCCGGCCCGGAAGCAGAGCTCGATCGCGTACGCCGTCTCGTCACCGTCGAACTCGAAGCTCAGGTCGTACCCGTTGCCGAGTTCAACGATCGTGACCTCGGTCCGCAGCGTGCGGTACTGCTTCGGGCGGTGCGGGAAGTCCATCGACGCGTAGAACCGCCCGTCGAGGGTGAGCGCGTACAGACCGTCCTCCCGTCGGTACCGCTTCGGCAGCGGCAGGTGGTACGGCACCTTCACTTCCTGCGCCAGCTTGTACGTGCGCGGTCCGGTCCGGCGCATGCCGTCGCTGCGGAAGTGGCCGGTGCTGAAGAACTGCGGCGACAGCCGGACCGAGTCGAGGATCGCGGCACCGTTGCGCAGCTTGAAGAACGTCGGGTTCGTGGACAGGCCGGACGCGATCACCGGGATGTCGTGGAAGTCCGTTCCGCCGAAGACCGCCGCCGTCCGAGCGTCGCGCCGGATCCGTGCCGACGCCTGCGACGGGAAGTGCTGGGCGAAGTCGGTCGGCGCCGGCTGCTGCGCGGGGAGGACCGCCGCGATCTCGGGCCGTTCCAGCACCTCGGCCAGGAAGTCGCCGATCTCACCGGTGCCTCGCTGTTCGATGCTCTTGGCAACAGTCGAGAACCGGCCGTCGCCGCTGTGCAGGGCGAGCTCGCGGAACTGGGTCAGGTACCACCAGACCTCGCGGATCCGGGTCTGGTCCTGCCGCCGGGACGCGATCGTGTCGACCTCGCCGTTCGGCTCGAGGAAGTACAGCGTCGCGTCCAGGTTGCGCCGGACGTACTCGAGCAGCTCAGGCTTGTTCCGCACCCAGGCGATCCCGAGCAGGCAATGGTTCGTCACCTCGGAGGCGTACGTCGAGCTGCGTTCGCTGTAGATCCCGTCCGGGGTCGCGTCGATACCCTCGTCCAACCAGTCGTCGATGCGCGCGGCGTACCGGCGGTCCGGGAACAGCTGGTGGGTCCGGGCCAGCGCGGCCGCGATCTCCCAGCGGTGGTTGGGCGTGTGCACGCCGCCGCTCGCGAGTGCGGGCCCGGCCTTCCGCAGTACCGTTCGCCAGAATCGCCCGGTGCGGCTCGGTCTCCGGCTGGTCGTCGGCGTCGAGGAGCCCGTAGACCATGCAGATGTCCTGGATGGCGAACGAGGTGTCCGGCGGCGAGTGCAGGTTGCCGACGTCGTACAGGCCGTCCTCGTGCTGACGCGCCGCGAGCTGCTCGGCCAACCACAGCAGGGGAGCGAGCAACGAGGCGTCATGGTGGTACGTCGACTTGCCCCAGACGTACCCGGAGACGAGCCGGCGGGCCTTGCGTGCGACGGCCCGGACACTGTCGGACGGGTTCTGCAGGTTGGCCAGCACCAGCGGGATCTGCGCCTGGTTGGCGTTGGTCAGTACGGTCAGGAAGTCTTCGTCCACGGCTGCTACTCCAGCATCGGTCGCTCCGGCCGCGGTGGCCGGGTAGAGGGCGCCGACCGTCAGCGTGGTCAGTGAGCCGGCGAGGAACGTACGACGCTGCATCGAAGCCTCCAAGAGGGGTCCGGCGTACCAAATGCATTGGTAAGCGGTTGCCAAATGTCCAGTACTGTCTCCCCGCGACTTTGTCCTGTCAATACTTCGCAGCTGTCCGCATCCGGTCCGTTCGAGGTTGGCTCAAAGTCTTGTGTGAACCGGTTTCCTGGGCTAACTTGACCGGCCAAGGCAAGCGCTTTCCGCCGCCCTGAGGTTTCCGGAGGTAACAAAGTATGAGTGCGCTGGGCGAGCTCGGTTCGCTCCGGCAGAAGAAACCCGGCAGGGCAGGTGCCTGACCGGGGCGGCGGGGCGGGGAAGGTCGGCAAACGAGACAATCTGGCCGCGTACCTGTTTCTCGCGCCGTGGCTGCTCGGGCTGTTCCTCATCACCATCGGGCCGATGCTGGCCTCGCTGTACCTGTCGTTCACGGACTACAACCTGCTCCAGGCGCCGCAGTGGATCGGCTTCGAGAACTTCACCCGGATGCTGTCCGACGAGCGGCTGCACAACTCGCTGCGCGTCACCTTCACCTACGTGTTCGTCTCGGTGCCGCTGCAGCTGGCGGTCGCTCTGCCGCTCGCGCTCGTGCTGGACCGCGGCGTGCGCGGGCTGGCCTTCTACCGCTCGGTCTTCTACCTGCCGTCGCTGCTCGGCTCGAGCGTCGCGATCGCCATCCTGTGGCGCCAGGTGTTCGGCACCGACGGCCTGGTCAACCAGTTCCTCGCCCTGTTCGGGATCGAGGGCAAGGGCTGGATCTCCGACCCGAGACCGCGCTCGGCACCCTGGTGGTGCTGAACGTCTGGACGTTCGGCGCGCCGATGGTGATCTTCCTGGCCGGCCTGCGGCAGATCCCGGCGATGTACTACGAGGCCGCGGCGGTGGACGGCGCCGGCGTCGCTGCGCCGGTTCTTCAGCATCACGCTGCCGCTGCTCACCCCGATCATCTTCTTCAACCTGGTGCTGCAGATCATCCACGCGTTCCAGTCCTTCACCCAGGCGTTCGTCGTCTCCGGGGGAACCGGCGGGCCGGCGGACTCGACCATGTTCTACACGCTCTACCTCTACCAGAAGGGCTTCGGCAATTTCGACATGGGCTACGCCTCCGCCATGGCGTGGTTGCTGCTCGTGATCATCGGGGTCTTCACCGCGGTCAACTTCTTCGCCTCGAAGTACTGGGTCTTCTACGATGACTGAGACGCTCCGCAGCGACCGTGGCCGAGCGGCCCGGCGACGATCAGCTGGGTCCGGGTCCGGCCGGTGCTGATCCACCTCGCCCTGGCCGTCGCCGCCCTGGTGATGCTCTACCCGGTGATCTGGATGGTGGTCAGCTCGCTGCGGCCGGGCAACGAGATCTTCCGCGAGCCCGGCCTGCTGGTGAAGGACCTGCAGATCGACAACTACCGGACGGCTGGAACGCGCTGACCGACCCGTTCACGCCGCTACCTGATGAACTCCGCGGTCGTGGTGCTGGGCAGTGTGCTGGGCAACCTGGTGTCCTGCTCGATGGCGGCGTACGCGTTCGCCCGGCTGGAGTTCGCGGGAAGAAGTTCTGGTTCGCGATCATGCTGCTCAGCATCATGCTGCCGATCCACGTGGTGATCGTGCCGCAGTACATCCTGTTCTCGCAGGCTGGGCTGGATCAACACGTTCCTGCCGCTGATCATGCCCGAAGCTGCTGGCCACCGACGCGTTCTTCATCTTCCTGATGGTGCAGTTCATCCGCGGCATCCCGCGCGAGCTGGACGAGGCGGCCCGGATCGACGGCTGCGGCCGGGCCGGATCTTCCTGCGGATCATCCTGCCGCTGATGGTGCCGGCCCTGGCCACCACGGCGATCTTCACGTTCATCTGGACCTGGAACGACTTCTTCAGCCAGCTGATCTACCTGACCGACCCGGACATGTACACCGTCCCGGTGGCCCTGCGGTCGTTCGTGGACGCCACCGCGGACACCTCCTGGGGAGCGATGTTCGCGATGTCGATCGTCTCCCTCGTCCCGGTCTTCCTCGCTTTCCTGTTCGGCCAGAAGTACCTGATCAAGGGCATCGCGACCACCGGCATCAAGTAACACGAAAGGTTCACATCATGAGGCCGCACATCCCACCCACCGCGGGCCGTCGCCTGCGGGCCCTGGCCGCCGCCGCGATCGCCACCACCCTGCTGGCCGCCAGCGCCTGCGGCGGCGACTCCGGCGGCGCCGGCGACGACAGCGGATCCGCCGACGGCCCGGTCACCCTCCGGTTCACCTGGTGGGGTGGCGACACCCGCACAAGATGACCCAGCAGGCGATCGACGCGTACCAGAAGGACCACCCGAACGTGACGATCAAGGGTGAGTTCGGCGAGTGGTCCGGGTACTGGGACAAGCTCGCCACCACGGTCGCCGCGAACGACGCACCGGACATCATCCAGATGGACGAGAAGTACCTGCGCGAGTACGCCGACCGCGGCGCACTGCTCGACCTGAAGAAGGCCGAGGGGCTGGACACCGGCAAGTTCGAGGAGGACACCCTCAAGGCCGG
The DNA here is from genome assembly GCA_963748245.1 of uncultured Actinomycetota bacterium. GTDB lineage: Bacteria > Actinomycetota > Actinomycetes > Propionibacteriales > Kribbellaceae > Kribbella. The sequence continues at coordinate 127,393 of CAVVIA010000004.1, forward strand.
TGAGTTCGACGGTGGTCTCTACGGCCTCAACGCCGGCATCAACGCCTTCGCGATCGTGGCCAACCCGGCGATCTTCAAGGCCGCCGGCGTGGCGCTTCCGGACGACACCACCTGGACCTGGGACGACTACACCAAGCTCGCCGCCGAGCTCAGCACCAAGCTCAACGGCAAGGGCTGGGGGACCGGCGCGCCGGGGACCAACGAGGCCGCGCTGAACCTGTGGGCCCGCCAGCACGGCGAGTCGCTGTGGACCCAGGACGGCAAGCTCGGCGTCTCGCCCGGCCAGGTGACCGCGTTCTACCAGCAGGTGCTGAAGCTGCGCGACGCCAAGGCCATCCCGTCGGCGGAGTTCGTCTCCCAGGACATGAACGCCGCGCTCGACCAGTCCGCGATGGCCACCGGCAAGCTGGCCATGAGCTGGATGTGGAGCAACCAGCTGAACGCGATGAGCAAGGCGGCCGGCCAGGAGCTCAAGCTGCTCCGGATCCCCAGCGTCGAGGGCAAGGCCGACGCGAACGGCTCCTACTACAAGGGATCCATGTTCTGGTCGATCTCGTCGCGATCGAAGAACCAGAAGGCTGCCTCCGAGTTCGTGAACTACCTGTCCAACAACACGGCGGCCGGGAACATCCTGCTGGCCGAGCGGGGCGTCCCGCCGAACACCGAGATCCGCGCGGCGGTGACGCCGAAGCTGCAGCCGGCCGACGCCGCGTCCGCCAAGTTCATCCAGGACATCGGCAAGGAGCTCGGTGACCCGTCGCCGGCGCCGCCGGTCGGTGGCGGTCAGGTGGAGAAGATCATCCAGCGGTACACCACCGAGGTACTGTTCGGCCGGCAGACACCGGAGAAGGCCGCGCAGGGATTCGTCGACGAGGTCAACGGGGAGCTCAAGTAAGTGTTGCTGATGGCAACTGATTGCCGATGACCGACGTGCCTCGAGTGGCCGTGGCAGGTGTCCACGGCCACGGGGCATCACATGTCCGGAACGTGGCGCGGCTGGCCGAGGCCGGCCGCGCCCGTCTGGTGGCGGTCGCCGATCCGCGGCCGGCCGAGGACCTGCCCGCCGGCGTCCGGGTGTTCGCCGGGCTGGACGAGTTGCTCGCGGCAACCGAGGTCGACGTGGTGATCATCAGTACGCCGATCCAGACCCACGTGCCGCTGGCCGAGCTGGCGATGCGTGCGGGGGCCGACGTACTGCTGGAGAAGCCGCCGACGGCGTCGCTGGCCGAGTTCGAGCAGCTGTCCGCTGTGGTTGCCGAGACCGGCCGCGCATGCCAGGTCGGCTTTCAGGCACAGGCGTCCACGGCGACGCTGACGCTGGCGCGGCTGATCGCCGACGGGCGGCTCGGTGAGATCCGGGGTATCAGCACGGTCGGCAAATGGGTGCGGAAGGCGCAGTACTTCCAACGTGCGCGCTGGGCCGGTCGCCGTACTCTCGACGGGGTTGCGGTGGTCGACGGTGCGGTCACGAATCCGCTCGCGCACTCGACCGCGGCCGCTTTGCTGCTGGACGGTTCGCCCGGTGCGGACGACGTACGGTCGGTGGAGACCGAGCTGTTCCGGGCCAACCAGATCGAGTCCGACGACACGTCCACGGTCCGGATCGTCACCGGCCGGGGTACGACGATTCTGATCGCGGTGACCCTGTGCGCCGCGGAACATCTCGAGCCGCAGGTGATCGTGCACGGCTCGACCGGTCGCGCCGTACTGAAGTACGCCACGGACATCCTCGAGCTGCCTGACGGCACTGTGGAGAAGTACGAGCGGTACGACCTGCTGGAGAACCTGCTCGCCCATCGCGCGGATCCCGCCGTACCGCTGTATTGCCCGCTCTCCGCGACCGGTGGCTTCACCAAGGTCGTCGAGGCAGTGCGGGTGGCGGCGGCGCCGGCCGAGATTTCGGCCGGCCTCGTCCGTTGGGAGGGCGAAGGGCTCGAGCGACATCCGATCGTGGTCGATGTGGAGAAGTGGATCGACCGGGCCTCCGACGAGCTGGCGTTGTTCAGCGAACTCGGGGCGCCGTGGGCCATCATTCGATCGAAACGGGAGAGTTCATGACGCAGAACCTCGGCTGTAACCATGCTGTCGGCCGGTCCATCCAGGTCACGGCGGGGGACAGCGAGCTGTTCACCTACGTCTACCGGGCGACCGATCCGCAACTGGAGTCGCCGCGGCCCTATCTGCACCCGATCCGGACGCTGGACGGCGACCTGGTCAGTGTGTTCCGGCCGCACGACCACGTCTGGCACAAGGGCCTGACCTGGTCGCTGCCGCACTTCGGGCACGAGAACTTCTGGGGTGGCCCGACCTTCTCCAAGGAGGCCGGCTACCAGCAACTCGACAACAACGGTTCGATGGACCACGACCGGATCGACGCGCTCGACGTGTCCGACGACCTGGTCCGGTTCTCCCACCACCTGTCCTGGAAGACGCAGGCCGGTGCGCACGTCGTCGACGAGTCGCGGTCGCTGACCACGCGGTTCTCCGACGACGGCTGGGTGCTGGTCTACGAGACCGCGATGACGAACGTCTCGAGTGAGACGATCCAGATCGGCAGCCCGACCACGGCCGGCCGGGAGAACGCCGGGTACGGCGGCTTGTTCTGGCGCGGACCGCGGTCGTTCACCAACGGCACCGTGCTGGCGCAGCAGGGCACGGGCCGGGACGAGCTGCGCGGTCAGCGGGCGGCCTGGATGGGCTTCAGTGGCAAGCACGACAACAACGACCGCGCCTCGACGATCATCATCGCCGATGCCACCGACAACGTTCGGCACCCACCGCAGTGGTTCGTCCGCTCGGAGGACTTCGCCGCCGTCTGCCCGGCCCCGTTCTTCTCCGAGGAACTCCCCTTCGAGGCCGGCTCCACCCTCCGCTTGCGCTACGCCGTCCTGGTCGCCGACGGAGGGTCCGACGACCAACGCGCCACCCACCTGGCCGCTCAGGCCCAGAAGGCCCTGGCCGCCGGCTGAGCCGAGCTGGACCCACTGCCCCGCTGACGCCGGACGTCAGCGGGGCAGTGTCAGTTTCCTGACGTGTCAGAGAAGTTCGTCGGCCGCTTGCCGGAGGGCGGTCAGTTCGCTGTCGGCCCAGCCTTCGGTGCGGGACTCGGTGCCGCGGATCAGCGGTTTGTCGACCAGGTGGAACCGAAGGTTGGAGATCCGCCCGGCGACGCCGAGGTAAGGGATGGCCGCCTCGTCCTCCGCCGTGATCGGACGGCGGGTCATGTAGCCGGCCTTGAAAGCCTGCCAGTACGGCGTCGACGCGACACCGGTGAAGTCCGCGGCGCGAGGACCCACGCCGGCCAGGTCGAAGTCGTACAAGGTGAGACCGTTGCCGGACACCAGCAGATTGTCGAGGGAGACGTCGCCATGGCAGATGCCGCGCGCCGGACTGTACTGCGCGAGGTTGTTCCGTACAGCCTCGGCGAGGTCTCGGAGCAGGTTTTCCTCCGCGGGCGCAAGCCGCGGGCCGAGTTCGTCGAGACTCTGTGACCAGTCGGCCGTCCGGCGGGGAAATTCTGACACGTACGAATCGGCCAATTCGTGGAACTGGGCAACCAGTACGCCGAAGTCTCGATAGAGCTCCTCCTGGTACGGCGGCTTGGTCCCGGCGACGAATTCCTGGAGCACGAACGGGCGAGGTCCTTCGGGTGCGTCGAGCAGCCCGACCGGGTCGCCGTCGGGGAGCGGACGGACCGTCGGCGTCGACAGTCCGCTGGCGACCAGATGGGCCGAAAGCCCTGTCTCCCAACGGATTTCGTCCGGCTCGTGGCCGCCGTACCGATAGAGCTTGAGGACGTACTTGGTGTCGGTTGTGGTGACCTCGTAGACGTCGTTCACCAGGGAGCGGAGCAGCGTGCAGCCGGTGAAGGCGAGGCCGTAGCGGTCCTGCAGGTACGGCGTCAGTGCGGCAGGGTCGGGCAGTGAGCGCAAAGTCGGAAGCACAAAGAAGAGGTTAAAACTCGGAGGTGTGAAGTGGCGGCCGAGTGGGCAGGTTCGATACGTTTCCGGATTCGCCTCCCCTTTCGGGGCCGGAAACCGGTAGCCTCTTGCAGCGCCCTGTTGGGGGAGGCCGCCGCCGTACCATCACCCGACGAAACTGCCGGAGAGCCCAAACCGGTCAGGAGACCACGTCTTGCAGGAGAACACCACCAGCACCAGTCCTGGCGAACTGGCGAACGTACCTCTCACCGGTGCGGACAAGGTCGCCTACGCCTTCTACGCTACTGCGGCCGCGGCCGCACTTGTCGGCCAGGTCTGGGCCGGCGTGACCCACATCCCTTGGCCCGAGACCGGCTTCTCGCCGTTCCTCAAGATCGCCCTCGTCACGCCCGCGGTGGCCGTGCTGGAGCTCGGTGGTGTCGCCACCGCCGCACTCGCCGACCTGCGCCGGCGCAAGGGTGAGCAGGCCTACGCCTACCGCGCGATGTCGTTCTTCGCGGCCCTGGTCGCGGTCGTCTTCAACGTGGTCGGCCACTGGCGGCCGGAGGAGCGGTTCCTCGCCTTCGGCTTCGGCGGCCTGTCCGCGTTCGCCTATGTGCTGTGGCTGATCCACAGCTCGGCCCGCCGCCGGGACGCGCTGCGCCGGGCCGGACAGATGCGCGAGACCGGCCCGGTGTACGGAGTCATCCAGTGGGCCCGCGAGCCACGGGTCACCTGGCTGGCGCGGTCACTGGCGATCGAGCACGGGTACGGCCTGTACGAGAGCCTGCGCGCGGCCCAGCACCAGATCCGGAACAAGTCCCGGCGCGATGCCATCGCCGGAACCGTTGCCGAGTACATCCGTTCCGAGCACCAGGACGAGCGGCTGGCCAAGATCGCCGAGACGACGTACGACCCGGACCGGCTGGCCGGGATGCTCGAGGAGCGGATCAACTACGAGGTCATCACCAGCAAGTTGACCAAGGCGATCTCGCCGCCGCCGGAGCAGTCCGAGGAGCCGCGCGTGCCGGCAGCGGTTTGGGTGCTCGAAGGCGGGCAGCCGCGGCCGTTGCGGGCGGACAACACCGGGGTGTCGCTGCGCGACGAGGACGCCTGGACCGGCGAGCTGATGGCGATCGTCGATCAGAACGACAGCGACGAGCCGGTCGCCGAGGCGGTCGTCGTCGAGGACGAGAGCGAGCCGCAGCACGTCGTCCAGAACGGTACGGCGTCCCCGGCCAACGGCACGGCGAACGGTTCGGTGAACGGCAAGCTCAGGCCGTTCGCGCCGCAGCCGAAGGCCGAGCCGGTGGTGCAGAAGCCGCAGCCGCCCTCGCCGTTCGCGGACACCACGGACACCCGGCCGCCGGCACTGATCACCACGCCCAAGGTCGAGCAGGTGTTCCCCGATCCGGAGCCGGTCGTGGTCGCGAAGACCGAAGACGCCAAGCCGGCCGCGGACCAGCCGGAGCCGACCGTGCTGGAGAAGAAGCGGATGCGTGCGTACGCGCTGCTGTCGGACTGGCCGGCGGGTCGTGAGCGCACCGCCAAGACTCTGGCCGACGCGATCGCGTCGAGCGAGCCGATGGCCGCGCGGTTCATCGAGCAGTACGAGACCGAGCACGGGGTCGTGTTCGCGTCGCAGAACTGATCGCCAGGTTGCCGGTGGATCTCAGCCTTCGAGGCCGAGGTTCACCGGCAGTTCGGCGAGGCCGCTGACGAGGACGCGTCGCCACTCGAGGTCTTCGGCCGGCTTGGCCAGGCTCATCCGCGGGAAGCGCCGGACGAGCGCCAGCAACGACTCCTGCAACTCGATCCGGGCCAGCTGTGCACCGAGGCAGAAGTGCGGTCCGAAGCCGAACGACAGGTGCTTGTTGTCCTTCCGGTCCAGCTGCAGCTCGTCGGGTTCGTCGTACGCCCGGGGATCCCGGTTGGCCGAGTTCAGCGCCGCCATCACGCCTTCGCCGGCCTTGATCTGTACGCCGTGCAGCTCGACGTCCTCGATCGCGACGCGCAACTGGCCGACCTCGCTGAAGCGGTTGAACCGCAGCAACTCCTCGACCGCCGACGGCACCAGGTCGTGGTTCGCGACGAGCTTGGCCCAGTTCTCCGGCCAGCGCAGCAGGGTCGCGACACAGCTGGAGATCTGGTTCGCCGAGGTCTCGTGGCCGGCCACGAGCAGGTTCACGCCGAACGCGATCAGCTCTTCCTGACTGAGCCGGTCGCCTTCCTCGCGGGCCCGGACCAGCTCGTCGAGCAGGTCCTCGGCCGGCTGATCGGCGTTCGCCAGCTTCTTGGTGACGAGCGCCTCGATGTACGCGGTCAGGCTCGTCATCGCGTCCTCGACGAGATCCTTCTCCGCCATCCGCATGCTGTACCCGAGCTCGGTCCACTCACGGAACTGCTCGCGATCCTCGTACGGTACGCCGAGCAACTGGCAGATCACCTGGATCGGCAGCGGCAACGCGACCAGCTGCCGGATGTCCGCGCCGTCGCCGGCCGCGGCCACATCCTCGGCAAGCTGCGCGGACAACTCCGCCACCCACGGCCGGGTCCGCTCGATCCGCCGGTGCGCGAACGTCGACGACACCAGCTTGCGCAGCCGGGTGTGCTCCGGCGGATCCGTCGTGGTCAGGCTGTTCGGCATCGGCTTGGCCAACGCCACTCGCGGCGCGCCTTGCTTCACCACGGCCGCGCGGGAGAAGCGCGGATCCGCGAGCACCATCCGCACGTCGTCGTACCGGGTCACCAACCAGACCTCGGCCCCCGCCAATGTCCGCACCCGCGCGACCGGCCGGTTCTCTCTCAACTCGCCGAACGTCGGCGACGGATCGAACCGAAAAGCATCATGAAACGGAATCTCGAGGACCGGCTCCGACATATCCCGACCCTAGGCGACTTAGGTAACCCTTCGCTCCGCGCTCCGGCGCGTCATGAGACGGGCTCCGGGGTTCGGTCGGGATCGGTGGCGATGGCGGGGGCGGGGCTGGTCCAGAAGCGGTGGCTGACGATCAGCAGGCCGATGGCGACTGCCCACCACACGCCGACGTACAGCCAGGTCTCGCGGGTCAGATCGGCCCCGGCCGGCCAGAGGTCGCTGGTGTTGACGCTGCCTTCGGTGGCGTGGGCGATCAGGGTGATGAGCACGCTGCCGGCCGCGTGGTTGAACAGCCACGCGTACCAGAAGGTGACGGCGATCGTGGTCAGCGCTTCGAAGGGCTGCAGGCCGAACGAGGAGATGAAGAACAGCGGCGCGTGCCAGCCGGTGATGGCAACGCCCAGGATCGCGGTCGCGACGAGCGGCGTACGGGTCGCCTGGAGTTTCGGCTGCGCGTAGCCGCGGAAGCTCGGTTCCTCGCTGAACGGACCGCCGGTGGGGTCGATCATGATCATCCCGATGACGACCGCCAGGCTGTACCAGGGCGTGAACTGCCCGGTGTTCGGTGCCGGCGCTCCGAGTGCCTGGTTGAGCGAGATCGTCACGAAGTGGACGAGCAGTGGTACGGCGATCGCGACGACGTACCAGACCCAGCGGACCCGCCAGCGGATGACCCGGGACCCGAGCGCCCGGAGGCCGGCGAGACCTTCGGTCAGGAAGACGACGACGAGGGCGGCGATCAGGGCGCCCGGGGCGAAGAAACTGCCGAACGGCACAGCTCCCCAGGAGAGCGCGTAGGCAAGGACGAAGAAGCTGACCATGGGGTGATTGCGGATGAACGTCATGACGGGTCTCCTGATGGATGAGTGCTGGCCGGATGTCTTCTCGGCGGGTGGGGGCTGCCTGATCGAGGCCGGTGTGCCGTCGTCGGGCTCGTCCTGCATGATTCGGGTCTTCACGGGGTGCCTCCAGTGGTCTACCTCGAGACTCGCGCCGCCGGGCGCGTTCGGCAGACCGGGCCACCGGTGGAGGAGGGGTTCGGGTTTCTGGTGTCCCGTCAGGCGCGCAGGTACAGCAGGACGGCGAGCACCCGGCGGGATTCGCTGCGGGTGGACGGGATGCCGAGCTTGGTGAAGATGCCGGAGACGTACTTCTCCGCGGCGCGCAAGGTGACGACGAGGTCGTCGGCGATGCCCTGGTTGGAGGCGCCGGTCGCCATCAGTTCCAGCACCTGGCGTTCGCGCGGTGTCAGCAGCTCGAGTGGATCGTCGCTGCGCCGCCGTTTCAGCAAGGTGGACACGATCTTCGGGTCGATGGCCGAGCCGCCGCCGGCGACCCGGCGGACCGCGCCGGTGAAGTCGTCGACGTCGCTGATCCGGTCCTTCAGCAGGTAGCCGACGCCCTCGGCCGACTCGGACAGGAGCTGCATCGCCAGACCGAGCTCGAGGTACTGCGACAGCACCAGGACACCGACGTCGGGGTGGTGCTCGCGGATCTGCAGCGCGGCGCGCATACCTTCGTCGTTGTGGGTCGGAGGTAACCGGATGTCGAGGATCGCGACCTCCGGCGGGAAGCCGCGGACGAACCGCAGCAGGTCGTCGGCGTTGTCGTAGGCCGCGACCACGTCCAGCCCGGCCTCGCCGAGGATCCGGGTGAGTCCCTCGCGCAGCAGCACGCTGTCCTCGGCGATGGCTACCCGCATGGGATCTCCGCCTCGAGCCGGGTGCCGCCGTCGATGGGACTCCAGATCCGCAGCCGGCCGCCGATCGCTTCGACCCGGTCGGCGAGACCACGCAGGCCCGACCCTCGCTCGGTGTCCGCTCCGCCGACGCCGTCGTCGACGATCTCGACGACCAACAGGTCGTCCGACCGCGTGACGCGGACGGAGGCCACCGTCGCACCGGCATGCTTGCCGATGTTCGCCAGGCTCTCGTTGACGACGTAGTACGCGGCAACCTCGACATGCTCGGGCAGCCGGCCGCCGTCCATGACCTCCAGCACCACCGGTACGGCGGCTTGTGCTGTCAGCGACTCCAATGCGACGGCCAGACCGTGCCCGGTGAGGACTGCGGGATGGATGCCGCGTGCCACGTCACGGAGTTCGTCCAGGGAGGCGGTCACCTGCTGCTTGGCCTGCATCAGACGCGCCTTGGTGTCGGCGTCGCTCGCGGAGCGGCCGGCGATCAGTCCGAGTTCGAGCGCCAGCGCGACCAGCCGCTGCTGTGCTCCGTCATGCAGATTGCGTTCGAGCCGCTTGCGTTCCTGCTGACCGGCATCGATGACCCGTGCGCGCGAACCCTGCAGCTCACGCAGGCGGGCCCGCAGGTCTGCCTGCAGTCTGCTGTTCTCCAGGGCGATGCCGGCCGCTGCCGCGACAGCGTCCAGCAACTCGTGCTCGTCTTCGAGCGACCGGTCGAACTCGAGCGCGACGACAGGTTCGTTCTCGCGGTAGATCACCCGCGCCGCCCGCCCGTCGGCCCCGCCGGGGAGCGTTACCGCATGCCCCTCCGAGTCGGACCAACTGCCGTACTTCGGCAGCCAGAACGCAAGCGTCAGGGACGGATCGTGCAGGGCTCGCGCCAGCGGTTCGCGCAGGTCGCCGCCCGGGTGCGCGCGCAGCTCCATCAACAGCGCGCCGACATCGGTGCGGGCCAGCCGGGCGTCGAGCAGTCCGAGCAGGAACACGACCGGCGCCAGCCCGAGGACGGCGAACGTGACGTGCCGCACCGTTTCGACCTGCGGCCAGCCCCGCAGACCCGCGACGAAGAGGAGCGCGAGCATGATCAGCGCCAGCCCGAAACTGTCCACCAGCAAGGCCACCGGCCGTCGACGCGCCAGGCTCGGGGACGGTCGTCGTACCAGCAGGAGCACGGCGCCGATGAGCAGCAGAACGCTCATGGTGACCAGCTGGACCTGCTCGATCCGGCCGGCCAGGACGCGGCTTCGTCGTGATGGTGAGGAGGCTGTCCGGATTGATCCCCAGCACGATCTTCGCGAGCTGCAGGATCACCGCGGTCGCGTAGCCGCAGATGACGACCAGCCGGCGGAGCCGTCCGGCCACTCGACCGGTGGGGTAGGCGAGGAACACGTGCAGGAACATCGCCGCGGGCAGCAGGTCGAGCAGATGACCGATGGAGAACAGGACCGGCACCGTCGACCACTGCAAGGCGGTCAGGGCCATCACGAAGCCGGTCGCGATCATCAGCGGACCGAGCCGGCTCGCCGGGCGCCGCCACCAGGCGATGGTCCCGCTGATCAGGTACGGGACGGTGATCCAGTTGAACAGCAGTGCCTGCAGGCCCGGCCGGACCAGTTCATCGCCCGCGAGGGCGAGGGCGACCGAGACGACCAGCGTGCCGAACCCCGCCACGACCGTCGTCCACAGGGCCCACGGCCCCGGGCCGTGGGCCGGTTCTGTCAGGGCCCCCCTCGCCACAAGCCGTCACCCACCCTCTACCGGCCAGCCTGCGCTCGTTCGCCGATGCAGGCAATGCGTGAGGTCGTGAGAGCGCTCTAGTTCCGGAACCGGTGAGGGGTTGACCCGGGGTTTCGGAGGGCTGAGAGTCGGGCGCGTGACGCGGGTGTGCGGCCCGCGCCGGAGGCTAGGAGTCGCCCATGCCCAGCTGGCCTGTTGTTCGGCGGTCGAGACGCCGTACGGCGCTCATCACCGTCGGTGCGTTGTTGATGGGGCTGTTGCCGCTGCCGGCAGTGGCGGACGATCCGGCGCCGATCGTGCTGGCGGCGTTCGAGGGGGCGGAGCCGTTCGCGTCGCCGCCGAACCCGGGGATCTTCGGGTGGGGTAGTGACGGTGACGACCCGCCGACAATGGAACTGCAGGCGCGAGCGGACGCCCCGGCCGGCGAGAAGGTGCTGCACGGGACGTACAACATCAGCGGCTGGGGCGGGTTCAGCCACGACGTGACGTTCGACCAGAACCCTGGTGACTGGTCGGCGCACAAGGGCATCCGGTTCTGGTGGTACGGCCAGAACACCGCGCCGCTGCCGCCCGGTTCGGGGAAGCGGATCTTCTTCGAGATCAAGGACGGCGGCGCCAACGCCGAGGCCTCCGAGCTGTGGAACACCAGCTTCACCGACGACTGGCAGGGCTGGCACCTGGTCGAGATCCCGTTCAGCGACCTCGTCTACCGCGGCGACTACCAGCCGGTCGGCGGCATCGACCAGATCCTCAACCTGACCCAGATGTGGGGTTACGCCTTCACCATGCCGGCCGGGTCGCCGGGCGAGTTCGCGATCGACCAGGTCGAGGTGTTCGGCAAGGCCGACCCGGCACTGAAGGCGAGTGTCGTCACCGACGCCGGCGTCTACCCGGTCAAGGAAGGCGGCACCGCGAAGGTCAAGATCTCCGTCGCGACGACCGGCAGCACCCCTCTCGAGGAGCCGGTCAGCGTCGCCTACCAGACCGGCACCGGAAGCGCCGGCTCCGACGACTACACGCCGGTCACCGGCACCTTCACCTTCCCGGCGGGTACGGCGTCCGGCACCACACAGACCGTGGACGTCGCGACCCGCAAGGACCGCACGGCCGAGGTCGCCGAGACGATCCCGCTGGAACTCACCGTCACCGGTGCGAAGGCGCCGTCGACCCAGCCGACCGTCGTGATCGACGCACACGACCTGCCGTATCTGAACAGCAAGCTCCCGCTGAAGAAGCGCGTCGCGGACCTGCTCGCCCGGATGACGCTGGCGGAGAAGGTCGGCCAGATGACCCAGGCCGAACGCAACGCACTCCGGTCGCGCACTGACATCGCGTCGTACGCGCTGGGCTCGCTGCTGTCCGGCGGCGGCTCGGTGCCGACGCCGAACACCCCGGCCGCGTGGGCGGCGATGATCGACAACTTCCAGCTGAACGCGCAGGCGACCCGGCTGCAGATCCCGTTGATCTACGGCGTCGACGCCGTTCACGGGCACAACAACGTGATCGGTGCGACGATCCTGCCGCACAACATCGGCCTCGGTGCGACCCGCGACCCGGACCTGGCGCGCCGTACCGGCGAAGTGACCGCGACCGAGGTTCGCGCCACCGGCATCCCGTGGGACTTCGCGCCGTGTGTGTGCGTGGTGCGCGACGACCGCTGGGGCCGGGCGTACGAGGGGTACGGCGAGGATCCGGCGCTGGTGCAGTCGATGGCGACCGTGATCACCGGCATGCAGGGCAAGGCCGACGGTAGCCAGCTCAAGCAGAACAATCGCGTGCTGGCGACGGCGAAGCACTACGTCGGCGACGGCGGTACGACATACGGATCGTCGACAACCGGTAGCTACAAGATCGACCAGGGGATCACCGAGGTCACCCGGCAGCAGTTGGAGACGCTGCACCTCGCGCCGTTCAAGACGTCGGTGGATCTCGGGGTCGGCACGGTGATGCCGTCGTACTCGAGTGTGGCCATCGACGGTCAGGCGCCGGTGAAGATGCACGGCCACGGTGAGCTGATCAACGGGGTGCTGAAGGAGCGGATGGGCTTCGACGGGTTCGTGATCAGCGACTGGCAGGCGATCGACCAACTGCCGGGCGACTACCCGAGTGACATCCGGACGTCGATCAACGCCGGCCTCGACATGATCATGGTGCCGACGAACTACCAGGGCTTCACCCAGGGCCTGACCGACGAGGTCACCGCCGGCCGGATCCCGATGAGCAGGATCGACGACGCGGTCCGGCGGATCGTGACCGAGAAGTTCAAGCTGGGCCTGTTCGAGCACCCGTACGCCGACACCTCGCGCATCGCCGCGGTCGGGTCGGCCGCGCATCGGGCGGTCGGGCGGGAAGCGGCGGCGAAGTCCCAGGTGCTGCTGAAGAACGACGGCAACCTGCTGCCGCTGAGTCCGGCGGAGAAGGTCTACGTCGCCGGGAGCAACGCCGAACGACCTGGGCAACCAGATGGGCGGCTGGAGCATCAGCTGGCAAGGCGGTTCGGGTCCGACGACCACCGGTACGACGATCCTGGACGGGATCAGGCAAGTGGCGCCGTCGGCAACGTTCAGCGCGGACGCATCGGCTCCGCTGGACGGCCATGACGTCGGCGTGGTGGTGGTCGGCGAGCGCCCGTACGCCGAGGGAATCGGTGACGTGGGCAACGGCCACGACCTGTTGCTGTCGGACGCCGACAAGGCCGCGGTGGACAAGGTGTGCGCGGCGATGGAGTGTGTCGTGCTGATCGTGTCCGGCCGGCCGCAGGTGATCGCCGACCAGCTCGGCGAGATCGATGCTCTGGTGGCGTCTTGGCTGCCGGGCACCGAGGGCGCGGGTGTCGCCGATGTGCTGTTCGGGAAGCAGCCCTTCACCGGTCGGCTTCCGGTCAGCTGGCCGCGGGCGGAGGATCAGCAGCCGTTGAATGTCGGCGATGCGTCCTACGATCCGCAGTACCCCTACGGCTGGGGTCTGACCACTCAGGCGACGGCCCGGCAGAAGTTGGCCGAGGCGCGCAACGTGCTGCTGCAGAAGCATGATCCGTATGCGCTGGCCGCGGGCGTCGCCGTCGGTGTCGCACTCCACGTCAAGGACTGGTCGGGACCACAAGGACCTGTTGCGCTGGCCGCGCTCGCCCAGTCCGGGAAGTACCTCGAGCGGACCAAGGCGGACTCCTACGCTCAAGGCGATGCGGTGGTGAGTGCTGCTCGCTGGATCGCGCAGAGCCGGATCGGGCCGAACGTCGACGAGCCGGCCTCGAAGCTCACCTCCGATGCCGAGCACCTGCTCCTCACCGGGAACCTGCAGGCCGCGGTCGGCAAGCTGACCGCGGCCTACCGGCTGGGGTAACGGTTCAGACCGGCGCGAACTCCCGGTCCCGGGTCTCCGGGGCCGGGGCGGCCGCGAGCTTGTTCGGCCACCACGCCTTCCGGCCGAGCAGGACCATGATCGAGGGCAGCATCACGATCCGGACCAGGGTCGCGTCGATGAGGACGGCCACGGCCAGGCCGACACCCATCTGCTTCATCTCGAGCATGCCGAGGGTGGCGAAGACCGCGAACACCGAGACCATCACCGCGGCCGCGCTCGTCACCACACCGGCCGACTCGGTGATGCCCTTGCGGACGGCTTCCCGCGGCGTCAACCCCGCCGCGACGCCTTCCCGGATCCGGTTGAGCACGAACACGTGGTAGTCCATCGACAACCCGATCAGGATCACGAAGAGGAACAGCGGGATCCACGACACCACGAACCCGGCCGACGTGAACCCGAGGATGCCTTCCGCCCACGTGTGCTGGAAGACCAGCGACAGGACGCCGAAGCAGGCAGCGACCGAGGCCAGGTTCAGCAAGGTCGTCACCAGCGCGATCGCCAGGCTCCGGAACGTCACCGCCATCATCACCAGCGTCAGTGCCAGCACGAACGCGATCACGTACGGCAGCCGGTCCCGCTGATTGTTGCCGTAGTCAACCGACTCGGCCGACTCGCCACCGACCGCCCAGGTCACCGATCCCAGCGCGGCCGGCGCCAGGTCCGTCCGCAGCTGACCCAGCGCAGCCTCGCCGTTCGCACTGCTCTCCGGCAGCACCGACACCAACGTCAGCACCGCGGTCCCGTCCGCCTGCCGGATCGCCTCGCCCGGCGGTACGACGAACTTGCCGGTCTGTACGGCGGACTCCTGCAGCTGCGTCAACGCCGCGACCGCACCTCCGCCCTGCGCGACCACGTCGTACGAGAGACCGCCCTGGGACGGGAAGTTCGCCTGCAGTTCCTTGAACGTGCGGACCTCGGGGATGCTCTGCGGCAACGTGTTCAGATCAGCCGACTCGGTCTTCATCCCGAGTGCCGGTACGGCGAGGGCCACCACAGCGATCGCGGAGATCGACAGTGCGGCGCGCGGGTAACGCAGTACCGGAGCGAGGATGCGACGGCTGATGCCACCCGGACCGATGCGCCGGTTGAGCCGCCACAGCAGCGGGACGCGCGGCCGGTCGACCCGGTGACCCAGCTTCGCGAGCAGCGCCGGGAGCACGGTCAGTGAACCGATCACCGCCACCGCGACGACCACGATCGTTGCCGTCGCCATCGACGTGAAGGTGGCGTCCTGCGAGACGTACAGGCCGGCCATCGAGACGATCACGGCCAGACCGGAGACGACCACCGAGTGCCCGGAGGTGGCGGCCGCGATCTCGACGGCGTCCAGGGTGTTGCGGCCCTTCTGGCGTTCCTCGCGTTCACGCTTGAGATAGAAGAGCGAGTAGTCGACGCCGACCGCCATACCGATCAGCAGTACGACGTTCGCCACCGAGCCACCGTCCGGGAACAGGTAGGACAGCGGCGCGTAGAAGCCGAGGGCGGCGGCGACGGCCGAGAACGCGAGCAGCACCGGGATTCCGGCCGCGATCAACGCGCCGAAGGCCAGCAGCATCAGGGCGAAAGTGATCGGCAGGCTGAGCTTCTCCGCCTTCGCCAGGTCGGAGCCGACCTGCTTCCAGATGCCCGCGTCCACCGACGCGCTGCCGGCCTGCGCGATGCTCAGGTCCGGGTTCGCCTGCTGCACCTCGGCGGTGGTCGCGACGATCTTCTCGATGTTGTCGGACGCATCGTCCGCCGTGCCCTTCAGCTCCATCGGGACGAGCGCGGCCTTGCCGTTCTCCGACCAGACCGGCTCTCCGACCGCCTGGATCGAATCCAGTGCCTTGAGCTTCTGCTGGAGCTGCGCGATCGCCGTACTCGCGGCTGCCTTGTCCAGCGGTCCGTCGGGATCGGTCAGCAGGACGGTCTCGGTCGGGCGGTCACCCAGTCCCGCCTTCTCGATCATCTCCGCGGCCTGGCCGGACTGGCCGACCCACGTGTCCTTGTTCTCCGCCTGCTGCTTCGGGATGACCACCGACATCCCGACCGCTACGACGACGAGCAGCAGCCAGAGGCCGATCGCCCGCCATGGATGGGTAGCACTCCAGCGCGCGACGCGCACAGTTACTGATCCCCTGCTCACCCTGGCCACCTCTCGTTGATTCGGTCAGGACGAGCCTGACCGGAGCGAGAGCGGAACTCAGGAGTCTTGAGCCCCCCGACGGGGTGGACCTAGGCCTACCCTGCGACAGGCTCGGCGGTGCGGGAGCGGAGCCGGCGGAGCATCCGGGCATCCTCGAAGCCGACCGCCCGCGCGGCCGCCTCGACCGTCGTACCGTGGCCGATCAGGTGTTCGGCGCGCTCGAGCCGCAGGAGCTGCTGGTAGCGGAGTGGGGTCAGCCCGATGGCGGTCGTGAAGATCCGGGTCAGGGTCCGTTCGCTCACGCCGACGTCCCGGGCCAGGTCGGCGAGCAACAGGCGGTCGGCGTACCGGGCGTCGATGACGTCCTGCACCCGATGCGCGAGGTCGCTGAGGTGACCGCGATGCCGCAGCATCGCGCTCTCCTGCAACTCGTCGCCGTTGCGCCGCGCGTAGACGACCATCTCCCGGGCCACCCGCGCGGCTGCCTCGGCGCCCCGCGCGGCGGCGACCAGATGCAGCGCGAGGTCGATGCCGCTGGCGATCCCCGCGGACGTGATGACGCGGTCGTCCATGACGTAGAGGACGTCCCGCACGATCGACGCCCTCGGGTACCGCGCCGCCAGCTCGTCGGTCAGGTCGTGGTGCGTGGTGTAGCGCCGGCCGTCGAGCAACCCGGCCGCCCCGAGCGCATCGGCGCCCGAGCACACACTCGCCACCGATCCGCCGGCCGCGTGGTGACTGCGCAGCCGCTGCCGGGTCTCCGGCCCGATCGGCGGCACCGGCGACAGCCGCGGCGACCTCCACCCCGGTACGACGATCAGGTCGTTCGGACCGAGGTCGGGCCAGTCCAGCCGGGCCTTCACCGGGACGCCCTGAGCCGTCAGGATCTCGTCGGTCTCGGCCACGTAGCTCAGCCGGTAGCCGTACCCGAGGTCGTTCGCGGTCGAGAAGACCTGCGCCGGCCCGGCCAGATCCAGCAGGTGCAGCTTCGGCACCAGCAGGAAGACCACGTGGGTAGGGCTCATCCGGTCAGGATGGCACGGGTACGGCGGTCAGTTCGTCGAGCGTCCGAATGGTGGCGAAACGGCCGGCCAGCGCGTACTCGGTCCGCTCGGCGACAACCTCGGGGCTGAGCGTCCGCGGATCGGCCAGGATCTCCTCGAGGGTCGCGTCCGCCGGCATCGTCCAGTGCGGCAGCGGGGTGGTCGCGGTCGCCTCGGTGACGAACACGACGTCGTACCCGAAGTCGGAGGCGACCCGGGTGGTCGTCTCGCAGCACTGCTCGGTGCGGATGCCGCTGATCACTACCTCGCGTGATGCCGTGCTGGGTGAGGAGTTGCTGCAGATTCGTTGTGGTGAAGGCGTTGTGGGACGTCTTGGTGATCACCGGCTCTGCGGGTAGTGGTTCGAGCCCATCGATCAGCCGGACGTGGCCGTTGGCCGGGTCGAACGCACCGCCGGTGCCGGGCTCGGTGTGCAGCACCCAGACGACCAGGTCGCCCTTGTCCCGGGCCGCGCGGACCAGGCGGTCGACGCGCTCGGCGATGTCGGGATGGTTCACGGCCTGCCAGTTCGGGCGGACCCGGAAGGATTCCTGGACGTCGATCACGATCAGTGCGGTTCGGCTCATGACGTCCATGCTCGCGGCCGGCCGTCGTAGGTGAGAAGGCCTGATCGGGGCCGGCGGCGGACGGATCCGGTCAGCGGTTGCGGAGCGTTTCGACTGTCATGCAGTCATCGGACGAATTCGAACGGTGACGAACTATTCCAAACACTGGACTGGCGTGCTTATGGTGCCCGGGTCAGCGTGGGAACGCTCTCGCCGCAACCGTCCATTCAAGTGAGGGGAATGCGATGTCCGACCATCTACCCCGCCGCCAGGTCCTGCGCGCGGCCGGTGCGCTCGGGCTGGGTGCCGCCGCCGCAGGCGCTCTCAGCAGCAACGCGGCCGCCGCCACCCAGGCCGGTTCGACCGCTGGTACGCCGGATAAGTTGACCGCCATGGGCGAACATCACGGCAGGTTCGAGATCCGCAAGGACCCGTTCGGCACCACTCCCGACGGCCAGAAGGTGGACGTCTACACGTTCACCAACGGCCGGGTCACCATCTCGATGCTGACCTGGGGCGCCACCATCCAGCGGGTCGAGACCCCGAACCGGCGCGGCCGGACCGAGAACATCAGCCTCGGGTTCGACAACCTGCCGGACTACGCGACGCTCAGCCCGTACTTCGGCTCGACCATCGGCCGCTACGGCAACCGGATCGCGAAGGGTCAATTCACGCTGGACGGGACGACGTACCAGATCCCGGTCAACAACGGCGAGAACGCGTTGCACGGCGGCACCATCGGCTTCGACAAGAAGGTGTGGAAGGCCGAGATCGTCCGCAGCGACAAGGCTGTCGGGGTCGCGTTCAGCTATGTCAGCCCGGACGGCGAGATGGGCTTCCCTGGTGAGCTCACCACGACCGTGACCTACACGCTCGACCGCCGGGACACGCTGCGGATCGAGTACCATGCGACCGTCGCGGGCAAGCCGACCATCGTGAACCTGACCAACCACGTGTACTTCAACCTGGCCGGTGAGGGCAGCGGCTCGATCGACGGCCACGTGCTGGAGCTGGACGCGCCGTCGTACACCCCGGTCGACGCCGGGCTGATCCCGACCGGCGAGATCGCACCGACGGCCGGTACGCCGTTCGACTTCAGCAGGCCGACGGCGATCGGCAAGCGGATCCGGGACGACCACCCGCAGTTGGTGATCGGGCGCGGGTACGACCACAACTTCGTGCTCGGCGCGGACGCCGGCAAGGACGGCCTGCGCTTCGCCGCCCGCTTCTGGGAGCCGGAGGAGGGCCGCACCGTCACCGTCCACACCAGTGAGCCGGGTGCGCAGTTCTACAGCGGGAACTTCCTCGACGGCACCTTCCAGGGCATCGGCAACAAGTCCTACCGCCAGGGCGACGCCTTCGCGTTCGAGACCCAGCACTTCCCGGACTCGCCCAACCACCCCAACTTCCCGTCCACGGTCCTCCGCCCCGGCGAGACCTACACGTCCACCACCACCTACACCTTCGGCACCAAGTAGTCGCGCTGTACCGAAGGACGGGTAGTAGTCGCACCGCCGCGGTAGCCAAGTGCCGCCGCGGCGTGGTGACGGGGACTACTACCCGTTCTTCGGTGCGCCGTCACCGTTCGTTCGGCCCCAGCCAGAGGCCGCCGTTGGCCTCGAGGACCTGGCCGGTGACCCAGCGGGCGTCGTCGGAGGCAAAGAAGGCGATGACGTCCGCGAGGTCCGGAGCCTGGCCGTGGCGACCGAGGGCGGCCATGGCGGCGACCCGGCCTGCGGACGTGGGGTCCTGGAGCCAGCCGTTCATGTCGGTTTCGGTGATACCGGGCGAGACCGTGTTCACGGTGATCTGGCGGGGACCGAGGGTGCGCGCCAGCGAGCGGGTGAAGACGTTGAGGGCACCCTTGGTCATTCCGTAGGTGATCTCCGGCTGGGCGAACCAGGTGACGCCGGACGAGACGTTCACGATCCGGCCGCCGTCCGGCATCAACGGCAGCACCCGTTGGGTCAGGAACAGCGGCGCCTTCACGTTCACCGCGACCAGTCGGTCGAACTGCTCCGGTGTGATGTCGTGGATGTTGTCGGCGTAGTCGACGACCGCGGCGTTGTTCACCAGGATGTCCAGACCTGCGCCGTCCAGCCCGGCGATCAGTCCGTCGTACAGGGCGTCGATGGCGCCGTCCGTCCCGAACTCGGCCCGGACGGCGAACGCCGCACCGCCGGCGGCGGCGATCGCTTCGACGGTCTCCTTCGCCGCTGTCTCGTTCGTGCCGTAGTGCACCGCGACTCGCGCACCGTCGGCAGCCAGCCGTTGTGCCGCGGCACGCCCGATTCCGCGGGAGCCGCCGGTGACCAGTGCCGTCTTTCCGTTCAAGCTCATATCGGTAGTCCTTCTCGAGTGGAACGATCCCTGACATCAACGATAGGGAACGATCCCTAACATTGCTACCCTGGTCTGGTGAGAACCCGCAGGAGTTCCGGCGACACGCGAGCGCACGTGCTCGCGGTCGCGCACGAACTCTTCTACTGGCAGGGAATCCGGGCGGTCGGCGTCGACCGGATCGCCGCCGACGCGGGCATCGCGCCGACCACGCTGTACCGGCTGTTCGCGTCGAAGGACGACCTGATCGCGGCGTACGTCGACCGCGCACACGAGGCCTACCGCGAGTGGTTCCGTACGGCGCTCGATCGCGGCGGCGACGATCCGCGCGAGCGCGTGCTGGCGCTGTTCGACGAGCAGAACGTGATGCTCCAGCCGGAGGTTTGCCGCGGCTGCCCGTTCCTGATGGTGCTGACCGAGTTCCCGGACGAGACGCTGGCGAGTCATCAGCAGGCGGTCCGGCTGAAGCAGTGGGTCCACGACCAGTTCGTCGTACTGGCCGAGGACCTGACGTCGGACGACCCCGATCGGTTGGCGACGCATCTGACGCTGATCTTCGAGGGTGCCTACGCGTCCGTGCAGGCACTCGGGATCAAAGGGCCGGCCAATGGTGCGCGGTCCTTGGTCGAGACGCTGATCTAACTCCGTCGCCAGACTGTTCCCTGGCGGTCGCGGCCGGTCCATTGCTCGATGGCTGTGACCTCGGCGGCGGCACCGAGTTCGCGTTCCAGCAGCCAGTAGGCGAGGTCGACGCCGGCGAACCAGCCGCTGCCACAGGTGACCAGGTCGCCGTCGTCGACGACCCGGGCGTCGATGACCTCGGCCCAGGGCTTGAGGCGCTCGTAGTCGGCGCGATGGGTGGTGGCGGGGCGGCCCTCGATCAGGCCGGCGGCGCCGAGGAGGAGCGAACCCGAGTCGATCCCGGCCAGGATCAGATTGTTGCCTCCGGCCCGCTTCGCCTCGGCCAGCTGCTTGGGGATCACGCCGCGCTCGACCTCCTCCCAGATCCAGCCGCCGGACACCGCCAGGACCCGCGCGGTGGTGGGCGACCACGGTTCCAGGCCCGCGAACGTCGTTCCGTAGCACCCGGTCACCTCGGTCGCGCCGTCGGCGGTCACCAGGCGGGGATCCACCGCCAGCCCGCGCCGCTTCGCGTTCGCGAACACCGCGTACGTCGACAGCGCGTCGACCTCGGCCACTCCTTCGAACATCATGACGTCGATCCGCATACCGCTCAGCCTGCTGTCTGCCGGTCCAGCAACGGGAGTGGCTGGAAAGACATCATCAGCTAGATTCGCGCCATGATCAGAGTTGCCGTCCTCGCCCTCGAAGGCGCGATCGGGCTCGAACTGGCCGGCGCGTGCCAGGTGTTCGCCACCGCCGGGCGCTTCTACGACGTCCGTGTCTGCGGCTCACCGGGTACGACGTTGATGGCGCATGACCGGCCCATCTTGCGGGCTGAAGCGCCGTACCCACTGACCGAGGCGCTCCGGGCGCACACGCTGATCGTGCCGGCCGCCTTCGAGCCGAGTGACGAGGTGGTGGAGCTGGTGCGGGAGGCGCATCGGCGTGGGGTGCGGATTGCGTCGATCTGTACCGGTGCGTTCCTGCTGGCCGCGGCCGGCGTACTGGATGGCCGACGGGCGACGACGCATTGGGCGCACGCCGACGACCTTGCTCGCCGCTACCCGGAGGTCGACGTGGTGGTCGATGCGCTCTATCTCGACGAAGGCGACGTACTGACGGCCGCGGGTGTCACGGCCGGGCTCGACCTCTGCCTGCATCTGGTCCGCCGCGACCACGGTTCGGCGGTCGCGGCCGCGGTTGCGCGACGGATGGTGATGGCGCCGCACCGGGACGGCGGTCAGGCGCAGTTCATCACCACACCCGTTGTCGAGGGCAACGATTCCCTCGAGCCGGTGATGCGCTGGATGCGCGACCACCTGGCCGAACCGCTCACGCTGGCCGACATCGCTGCCCAGGCCGCGATGAGCCCACGCACCCTGTCCCGCCAGTTCCGCGCCCAGACCGGCACCACACCTCTCCAGTGGCTCATCCGCCAACGTCTGACCCGAGCCCAGGAGCTCCTCGAAACCACTGCTCTCCCCATCTCCCGGATAGCCACCCTCTCCGGCTTCACCACACCCCTCCTCCTCCGCCAGCACTTCACCAAGACCTATGCCACTACCCCCACCACCTACCGCCGCACCTTCAGGCGCGTCAGAGGGGATTCAGAAGTTGTAGTGGTCTGATTGAGAACGAATTCAGTAGTTGGAGTGATGGACCGGGGTGGGGGTGGGTGGAAAGGATGGGGACATGACTACACGTTTCGGCATTTTTGTTCCGCAGGGCTGGAAGATGGACCTGGCGCAGATCGCGGATCCGGTGGAGCAGTGGGAGGCGATGACGGCGGTCGCCAAGCGCGCCGACGACCAGTCGTGGGACTCGATCTGGCTGTTCGACCACTTCCACACCGTGCCGGAGCCGAGTGACAACACCACCTTCGAGTGCTGGAGTGCGACCGCGGCGCTGGCCCGCGACACCCAGCGGGTGAACATCGGCCAGATGGTCGGCTGCAACGGCTACCGCAACCCGGCGCTGTACGCGAAGATCGCGTCCACCGTCGACGTCGCCAGCCACGGCCGCCTGTACGCCGGCATCGGCGCGGGCTGGTACGAGCACGAGTGGAAGGCGTACGGCTACGACTGGACCGAGGTGAAGCCCCGGATGGCCGCCTTCCGCGAGGCGACCGAGATCATCGTCAAGATGTGGACCGAGGACAAGCCGGTCTACAACGGCAAGTACTACTCGATCGACCAGCCGATCAACGAGCCGAAGGGTGTCCGCAAGCCGCACCCGAGCTTCTGGATCGGCGGCGGCGGTCCGCAGGTGACGCTGAAGCTGGTGGCGCAGTACGCCGACGCGGCGAACATCGGCGGCGGCAACCCCGAGGTGATCAAGGAGAAGTGCGCGATCCTGCGCGGGCACTGCGAGAAGGTCGGCCGCGACTACGACGAGATCATCAAGTCGACCAACTTCAACATCTTCCCGATCGACAAGGGCGACGACCCGCAGCGGGCCACCGAGAAGGCGCTCGGCCCGATGAACCGGGAGAAGTTCGACAAGGACAACTTCGTCGCCACCGAGGACGAGATCGCGAACAAGGTCGAGGCCGCCCTGGAGGCCGGCGCCGACTACGTGAACTTCTACGTCCCCGGCGTCGCGTACGACCTGGACCTGGTCGACCGCGCCGAGCAGGTCGCCAAGCGCTTCGCCTGACCGGTGCCGTCGTGACCAGAACCGGTCATGGCGGGTGTACGTCACCAAGAGTGGTGGACCGGGGCTGAGGGCGACTGTCAGGCTCCCGAAGATGGCCTCGCGTGGGTCGGGGCATCGGGAGGGACCCCTGTGAGTACCCGATCGTCCCGTCTCGCGAAGAGCCTGCTCGCGATGGTGGTCGCCAGTTCCCTGACGCTGGCGACCACCTCGGCGCAGGCCGCCGACGGCGGAACCACCAGCAGCAGCACCGACCGGCCGACGCCGGGTGCGAGTACGCACCGGATCACCCTCGTCACGGGTGACGTCGCCGAGTTGACCACCAGTTCGAACGGCAAGGTTTCCGCCCGGCTGACCAGCGACGAGCCGTACTACTTCGGCAACTTCGACGGCGACCTCACCCTGGTCCCGGCGGAGGCGTACCCGCTGCTCACCGAAGGCCGCCTCGACAAACGACTCTTCAACCTCACCGACCTCGTCGCCCAGGGGTACGACGACGCCCGCATCGACCGGCTGCCGCTTCTCCTCACCGCGCCATCGACCCTGCGCAGCACCCCGCCGGCACCCCAGGCGGCGACCGTCCGCCGTACCCTGCCCAGCGTCGGGAGCACTGCGGTCAGCGTCCAGAAGGCCGACGCGAAGACCTTCTGGGACAGCGTCAGCGGCCCGACCACGTTCAAGGCGGGTAGCCAGGTCACCAAGATCTGGCTCGACGGCCGCACTCGCGCGACGCTCGACCAGTCCACGAAACAGATCGGTGCGCCGACCGCCTGGAAGGCCGGGTACGACGGCAAGGGCGTGAAGGTGGCCGTCCTCGACACCGGGTACGACGCCGGCCACCCCGACCTGGCCAAGCAGGTGGTCGCCTCGGAGAGCTTCATCCCCGACCAGGCGGTCCAGGATCTGCACGGCCACGGCACCCACACCGCGTCGATCGTGGGCGGTGCTCGGTACGGCGTCCGACGGCATGCGCAAGGGTGTCGCGCCGGGCGCAGAACTGCTGGTCGGCAAGGTGCTCGACAACAGCGGCAGCGGCTACGACTCCGAGGCGATCGCCGGCATGGAGTGGGCCGTCCAGCAGGGCGCCAAGGTGGTCAGCATGAGCCTCGGCGGCTGGCCGACCGACGGCTCCGACCCGATGAGCCAAGCCGTCGACAAGCTCTCCAAGTCCAGCGGTGCCCTGTTCGTCATCGCGGCCGGCAACGCCGGCCTGGAGGAATCCGTTGCCTCTCCCGGTACGGCGACCGAGGCGCTGACCGTGGGCGCGGTCGACCGGGACGACCAGCTCGCGTACTTCTCCAGCCGCGGCCCGCGCCTCGGCGACGGCGCGCTGAAGCCCGAGGTGACCGCGCCGGGCGTCGAGATCGCCGCCGCCCGCGCGGCCGGCACCGAGCAGGGCCACGTGCTCAGCGAGCACTACACGGCGATGAGCGGCACCTCGATGGCGACTCCGCACGTCGCCGGCGCCGCCGCGATCCTGGCCCAGCGGCACCCGGACTGGACCGGCACGCAACTGAAGGCCGCCCTGGCCGCGACCGCTGTCCCGTCGGCCACGGCGAGGACCGACGAGCAGGGCCTCGGCCGGATCGACCTGCCGAAGGCACTCGACCCGAAGGTCCTGCCCGACACGGGGAACCTGTTCTTCGGCGACCTGTCCTGGAGCGGATCCGCCGCTCCCGCGCCGGTCGACCGCAAGGTTGCCTACCGCAACAACTCTGACCGGCCGATCACCCTCGACCTCACCGTCGACGCCCAGTCACCCGCCAAGATCAAGGCTGCCGTCACGGTCAGCCCGTCCCGGTTGACGATCCCGGCCGGCGGTACGGCGTCCGCGACCGTCACCGTCGACCTGGCCAAGACCCAGCCGGCCAAGTACTCCGGCGTGGTCACGGCACGTGCGGGCAACGCGTCGTACCGGACCGGGCTCGCGTTCGCGGCCGGGGGACGGATGCACCAGGTGACGGTGAAGGGGATCGGGCGCGACGGTCAGCCCGCGACCACGAAGACCGGGGCGAGCGGCGTCCAGCTGTGGAACCAGGCCACCGGTGACGTGAACGCGATCGCCTTCGACCAGACCGGCAGCCGGACCCTCGAGGTGCCGACCGGGCGGTACAGCGTGATGGCGTACGCGATGGGTGGCGACGCGGCGGACTGGACCAACTCGGTCACCCTGATGGGCGACCCGGACGAGTGGATCGACCGCGACCGTACCTTCGTCTTCGACGCCCGGACGGCGAACAAGGTGACGGTGAAGACCCCGCTGCGGGCCGAAGCGCAGCGGATCGGCCTCGCCTGGCACCGCAAGATCGGCAACCGCGACGCGGTCTCCGGCTGGGCCTACGACGAGAAGGTCGCGAACGGCGTCTACGTGCAGGACTTCGGAAAAGTTGCCAATGGCACCTTCCAGGTCGTGCAGCGCTGGGACGTCGCCCAGCCCAAGCTGACCGTCGACGTCAGCGGCACCGGGAGCAGCTTCCGGCTTCCGACCCCGGACGAAGCGTCGTACCGGACCGTCTTCGTGGGGAACCAGAAGCTGCCGCTGTTCAACGGCGGCGACGGTACGCCGGCCGAGCTGGCCGGAGCCAAGGACAAGGTGGCGCTGGTCCGCTGGCGCTCCCACGACGACGTCGAGCCGCAGGTCAAGGCGGCGAAGGACGCCGGGGCGAAGGCGATCTTCATGTACAACGAGGCGCCTGGGTTCTGGTCGACCGGGTCCGAGCAGGGCATCCCGTTCTACCTGCTCCGCGCCGAGCAGGGGCAGCAGTTGCTCGACCTGCTGGCCAAGGGGCCGGTGACGTTCCAGCTCAACGGTCTGCTCGACAGCACCTACCGCTACGACCTGGCCGTCGGACCGTCCACAGTCAGCGGCCCGCTGACGTACGACATCGCCAAGATGCGTCCGGCCGCGGTGACCACGAAGTACAACCGCAACGACGCGTGGTACCTGCACATCGACCAGCGGTCCGCCTACCTGCCGGGCATCTCCACCGGTCTGTCCTCGTCGCGTCAGGTCACCGGACCGGTCGTCCGCACCGACTACCTGGCCACTGACCTCAAGGGCGTCACCTGGGACGAGCGGACCATTGCGGGGGAGTGGAACGAGTCCGGGTACGAGTACACGATCGCCCGCGGCTACCGCCCGAACGAGAAGGTCACCCGCGGCTGGTGGGAGTCGCTGATGCGTCCGGCGATCCCCTACAACGCCACCGGCAGCGAGTCCGAGGGCCTGCCCGTCGCACGGTTCGAGAACGCGGTGCGGATCGCGATCCCGCAGTACGTCAGCGGCGACGGCGACACCTACGGCTGGGGCGATCGCGGTGACGTGACGAGCCTCAAGCTCAGCAGCAACGGTGTGGAGCTGGGCAGCAAGGACTGGTCCGTCGCGCAGTTCGCGGTCCCGGAGAAGGCTGCCTGGTACGACCTGGTCCTGGACCAGAAGCGTGGGCCGAACAGTTGGGCGGCCACCTCGACCGCGACCCACACCGAGTGGCGGTTCCTGTCCAAGCCGGCCCGTGGACGGACGGTGCTGCCGCTCGTCCAGGTCGACTACAAGGTGGCCGACGGCTGGCTCGACCTGAAGCCCGGCTACCAGCCGGGTGCCCGCGGCCCGGGGCTCTTCCGGACCACCGCCGAGATCTCGTACGACGGCACGACGTGGCAGCGGCTCCACCTCGGCCCGCGTGGATTCGGCGGCACCGTCGGGGCGCGGATCCCGGTCGCGCCGGGGGAGGCGTCGTACGCGAACCTCCGGGTGACGGCGACGGATCTGGCCGGCAACAAGATCAGCCAGACGATCGAGAAGGCTTGGCCGGTAGAACGATAGCTGTATCTAACGTTAAAAGGGCGACGCCACGAAGCCGGGGGGAGGTGCTCCGTGGCGTCGCCAGGGGCGCGCCCAGGGAGGGGTGGGGGCAGGCGCGCCGGTCAGGAAGGTCAGCTTCCGCCGATGCCTCCACCGAGGATGCCGAGCAGCCCGAGCAGGGACAGCAGGTTGCGGATGACCTGGTCGACGGCTTTGGTGCCGCCGGTCTGGTAGGCGGTGACGCACTTCTGCAGCTGGTCCTGTGACGGCTTGGTGATGGTCGCCTTCGCCAGCTCCGCCTGGCAGTACTGCGTCGCCTTGGTCAGCTCGGTCACCGTGCTGCCGACCGTGCCGACGATCAGGCCGGCCGCGGTCTTCAGGGTCGCCAGGGCCGGCGCGCTCGGCGTGGGCGGCTTCGGCGTCGTGACGGTCGGGTCGTCCGTCGGCGGCTTGGTGGCCGGCTTGGTCGTCGGCTCGGTGGTCGACGGCGGGGTCTTGGTCGGATCCGTGCTCGGCTTGCCGCTCTGGTCCACGGTCGACTGCGTCGGCTTCACCGTGGACGGGTAGGTCGGGTTGTCCACCGCCTGCGGCAGGTTGTCGTCGGCCGGGGCGTCGATCTGGTCGTCGCCGATCTGGTCGCCGGCCCGGTCGATGCCCTGGTCGTCGTCCTCGGTGCCGTTGCCGACCGCGATCCAGCTGCCACCGGCGTACGCCTTGGCGATGCTGATCACCAGGTCGGCGTACTGCTGGGAGTGGTTGTAGCGCAGCACGGCCGAGTTCAGATCGCTCGCCTTGGACAGGTCGGTCTTGCCGGAGCACAGGTAGACCGCGGTCGACATGGCCGCGTCGTCGATGTCCTGCGGGTTCCGCACGCCGTCGCCGTCGCCGTCCACACCCATCGACCGCCAGGTGCCGGGGATGAACTGCATCGGGCCGACCGCGCGGTCGAAGGCGCCGTCACCGTCGAACGCACCAGCGTCGGTGTCGGTGATCCGCGCCGTACTGACGCCGTCCAGCCTGGGGCCGAAGATGCCCGGGACGGAGACGCCCTGGGAGTTCAGCGCGTTGCCGCCGAAGCGGCCGTGGTTCGACTCGACCCGTCCGATCGCGGCCACGAGCGTCCACGGCAGGTTGCAGGCTTGGTCGACCTGGGCCATCACCTGCTGGGCCCGGGAGTACGCCTTCAGGGCAAGGGTCGGGATCCCGTTCCGGGACAGGCCGGAGACGACCTGGGTCGGCTGCGTACCGGGGTCGACACCGTGGCCGACCACACCCGGCACCGGCACGTTGGCCGGATCAGCGATCGGTCTGGCCGGTACGACGACCGGGTCCTTACCGGACAGCCCTTGCTCCAGCGAGGCGGTGGCAACGGCCGGATCGTCCGTGGCGCTGACGGTGAACGCGCTCGCGAACAACGCCAACGGAATCAACGGCGCCACCTGACGCCATCCGTTACCCGTGGCGCGGCGCTTGCCCTTCGCCATCGATGATCCCTCCGGTGACTCATCGACCTGCCCGGCCCCACGCTGCGGACACGTCATTTCGTCTGGTCGGTCGCCGTCGTTATTGGTCTAACGTCCGCCCCGTGCGTGGGTTACGCGCCGGACGAGACCGTGTACGTGCGGTGACCGGGTATACATACTGGCGCGTAACAACGTGCCTGTGAACCCCCTGGTCTCGGTTGTCCGGGCCGATCGACCCTGCCCGCCCGCTGAACCGCCCGGCGGGTCGGGGAGAATGGCGGCCGTGCCCGACCACACAGAACAGTCCGCCGCGCTCTTCGAGCGGGCCTCCGCAGTCACGCCGGGCGGGGTCAACTCTCCCGTGCGTGCGTTCCGCGCCGTCGGCGGCGTGCCGCGTTTCATGGCATCGGGTGACCGATGTCACATCACCGATGTCGACGGTCACCGCTACCTCGACCTGGTCTGCTCCTGGGGGCCGATGCTCCTCGGCCACGCCCATCCGGAGGTGACCGCCGCCGTCCAGGCCGCGGTCTCCCGCGGTACGTCGTACGGGACGCCGACCGAGACCGAGGTCCTGCTCGGCGAGGAGATCGTCGCCCGGACGCCGGTGGACAAGGTCCGGCTGGTGTCGTCCGGGACCGAGGCGACCATGTCCGCGCTCCGGCTGGCCCGCGGGTTCACCGGTCGCGCCAAGATCATCAAGTTCGCCGGCTGCTACCACGGTCATGTGGACGCATTGCTGGCCCAGGCCGGTTCCGGCGTCATCACCCTCGGCATCCCCGGTACGCCGGGTGTCACCGAAGCGACCACGGCGGACACGATCGTGCTGCCGTACAACGACCAGCCCGCCGTCGCCGCCGCCTTCGCCGAGTACGGCGACCAGATCGCGGCCGTGATCACCGAGGCGTCGCCGGGCAACATGGGCGTGGTCCCGCCGCGGGACGACTTCAACGCGTTCCTGGCCCGGATCTGCACCGAGAACGGTGCGCTGTTCATCTCCGACGAGGTGATGACCGGCTTCCGGATCACCCGCTCCGGCTGGTACGGCGTGGACGGCGTACAGCCGGATCTGATGACGTTCGGCAAGGTGATGGGCGGTGGTTTCCCCGCGGCCGCGTTCGGCGGGCGGGCCGACGTGATGGCTCACCTGGCGCCGGAGGGCTCGGTCTACCAGGCGGGCACGCTGTCCGGGAACCCGGTCGCCACCGCGGCCGGTCTGACCACGTTGCGGCTGGCAACCGACGAGGTCTACGCCAAGCTCGACGAGACCTCGGCCACCATCCAGCGGCTGGTCGCCACCGCGCTGGACAAGGAAGGTGTGCCGCACGTCATCCAGGCGGCCGGGAACCTCTTCAGTGTCTTCTTCGTGGAGTCATCGGAGGGACCTGCCGAGATCCGGGACTTCGCCGGTGCGAATGCCCAGGTGCTGCCCCGGTTCGCGGCGTTCTTCCATGCCATGCTGGACGCCGGTGTCTACCTGCCGCCGAGTGCGTTCGAGGCCTGGTTCGTCAGCAGCGCCATCGACGACGACGCGCTGAGCGAAATGGAGTCCGCCCTGGCCCCGGCCGCCCGCGCGGCAGCCGCAGTACAGAACTGAAGGCCTGTACCGAACTGATAGAGAGGGCAGCGGTGACCGAAACGACGGTCGTGCACCTGATGCGTCACGGCGAGGTGCACAACCCGACCGGTGTGCTCTACGGCCGGATCCCCGACTTCCACCTGTCCGAGCTCGGCCGCACGATGGCGGAACGAGTGGCCGAACACGTCAAGGGCCGTGACATCGTCCACCTGGTCAGCTCGCCGCTGGAGCGGGCCCAGGAGACGATGGAGCCGATCGCCAAGGTGTTCGGGCTGACCCCGGACATCGACGAGCGGGTGATCGAGGCCGCGAACCTGTTCGAGGGCAAGAAGTTCGGTGTCGGCGACGGTGCGCTGCGGAATCCGAGCGCCTGGTGGTTGCTGCGGAACCCGCTCAAGCCGTCCTGGGGTGAGCCGTACCAGCAGCTCGTCCGCCGGATGCGGGACGCGATCGAGACCGCCCGGCAGAAGGCGGCCGGGCACGAGGCGCTGATCGTGTCGCACCAGCTGCCGATCTGGATCGTCCGGTCCGCGATCGAGGGCCGCCGGCTGCCGCACGACCCGCGCAAGCGGCAGTGCAGCCTGGCCAGCCTCACCTCGTTCACCTTCCACGGCGAGTCGATCGTCTCGGTCGGCTACGCCGAGCCGGCCAAGGATCTGTTGCCGGTGAAGAACCCGAAGAAGTTCGTCGGCGGCGCGTGATGTCTGTCCGTCGTACGGCGGTTGCCGTGGTCGCGCTGTTGCTGGCGGCGACGGCCTGCAGCTCGGGACAGCAGTCGGCGGAGAACCGGCAGGGACAGACCGGGTTCGTCAGCGGCAACGGCCGGGTGGCGTCGTTCCCCGCGGGTGAGCGCGCGGCGGCGCCCGAGTTCGGCGGTACGACGCTGGACGGGAAGCCGTGGAACCTTGCCGACGCGAAGGGCAAGGTCGTCGTCATGAACGTGTGGGGCTCGTGGTGCGGGCCGTGCCGGGAGGAGGCGCCCGCGTTCGCCGAGGCGGCCACCGAGCTCGGCGCGTCGGTGCAGTTCATCGGGCTGAACACCCGTGACCTGGACACGGCCGCGCCGAAGAAGTTCGCCGAGGTGTTCAAGGTGCCGTACCCGAGCATCTACGACCCGCAAGGCAAGCTGCTGCTGAAGTTCCGCGGCCAGAAGATCTCCGCCAACTCGATCCCGTCCACGCTGGTGATCGACAAGGACGGCAACGTCGCGTCCCGTGTTCTGGGGCCGGTGACCAAGCAGACACTGCTCGGAATGGTGAAGGACGCGGGCTGACAGCTGATGGGTGAGTGGTTCGCGGAGTCGATGACGGGCTCGATGCTGGTGGCACTGCCGATCGCGGTGCTGGCCGGTGCGATCTCGTTCTTCTCGCCGTGCGTCGTACCACTGCTGCCCGGCTATCTGTCCTATGTGACCGGGCTGTCGGCGGCCGAGCTCGGGTCGGACCGGCGTGGGCGGATGCTCGCCGGGACCGCCTTGTTCGTGGCCGGCTTCTCGGCGGTGTTCATCCTCACCGGCGTGGTCTTCGGGGCTGCCGGTGATGCGCTGCTCGAGCATCAGACCGCGATCACCCGGGTACTCGGCGCGCTGACCGTCGTCCTGGGACTGGTGTTCCTCGGCGGGTTCGGGTTCCTGCAGAAGGATCTGCGGGTGCATCGGGTGCCGGCCGTCGGAATCGCGGCGGCGCCGTTGCTCGGCGTACTGTTCGGATTCGGCTGGACGCCGTGTATCGGGCCGACGCTCGGGACCGTGATGACGCTGGCCGCGACCGAGGGCAGCACCGGGCGGGGTGCGACGCTGGCGATGGTGTTCAGCCTCGGGCTGGGCATTCCGTTCATCGTGGCGGCGCTGGCGTTCCGGCGGATGCTGGGCGCGGTGGCGTGGGTCCGGGCCCACCAGGTGCTGGTGATCCGGATCGGCGGCGTACTGATGATCGCGGTGGGACTGCTGCTGCTGACGGGAGTGTGGGATTCGATGACCGCCGACCTCAGGCAGTGGGTCAGCAACTTCGGGTCGGCGGTGTGAGATGACCGATGTAGATCACGGGGTCAAGGATCGCGCCGCCGCACCGCCGGAGCCGCCGAACGAGCCGCCCGCACTGGGCCTGGTCGGTTGGCTGCGCTGGAGCTGGCGTCAGCTGACGTCGATGAAGACGGCCCTGGTGCTGCTCTTCCTGCTGGCGCTGGGAGCCGTCCCGGGGTCGCTCATCCCGCAGACCGGGATCGACCCGATCAAAGTGGCGGACTTCCTCGAGGCGAATCCGAAACTCGGGCCGTTCTACGACAAGCTCGGGCTGTTCGACGTCTACAAGTCGCCCTGGTTCTCGGCCATCTACCTGCTGCTGTTCATCTCGCTGATCGGGTGTGTGGTGCCCCGGCTCGGCGTGTACCTGAAGGCTGTCCGCGCCCGGCCGCCGAAGCCGCCGCGCAACCTGAACCGGCTGGCCGGCTACCAGAGCTTCACCATCGACGCACCGGGCGACATGCTCGAGGTCGCGACGCGCGAACTCAAGAAGCGCCGCTTCCGGGTGCAGGCGTACGACGGTGCAGTCGGAGCCGAGCGCGGTTACCTGCGCGAGGCCGGCAACCTGCTCTTCCACTTCTCCCTGATCCTGGCGCTGATCGGCGTCGCCTGGGGCTCGCTGTTCGGCTACCGCGGCACCGTGCTGGTTGTCGTGGGCAACGGGTTCTCCAACTCGCTGGCGCAGTACGACGACTTCGCGCCGGGCCGGGTGTTCAGCGAGGACGCCCTGCCGCCGTTCTCGCTGACGGTGAAGGACTTCGAGGTGAAGTTCCAGGTGGACGGCCCGCAGCGCGGCGCCGCCCGCGAGTTCAACGCGGGGCTGACCTACCAGGAGACGCCGGACGCACCGGAGAAGTCGTACGACCTGAAGGTGAACCACCCGCTCAAGCTCGACGGCAGCAGCGTCTACCTGCTCGGCCACGGCTACGCGCCGAAGGTGACGGTGAAGGACGGGGACGGGAAGGTCGCGTTCTCCGGTCCGGCGCCGTTCCTGCCGCAGGACGGCAACTTCTCGTCGTTCGGGGTGATCAAGGCACCGGATGCCCGGCCGGCCCAGCTCGGCTTCGAGGGCTTCTTCCTACCGACGGCGGTGATCGACGACCGCGGCCCGGTCTCGGTGTTCCCCGACGACCTCGACCCCAGGCTGGTGATGACCGCGTACTACGGGCGGCCGCAGCCGGAGACCGGGAAGGCGGAGTCGGTGTACCAGCTGGACAAGGAGAAGCTCACCCAGTTCGAGCAGGACGGTGACAAGCTGCGGTTCCAGATGGCGCCGGGGGAGACCACCACGTTGCCGGACAAGATGGGCTCGATCACCTTCGACGGCTACACCCGCTGGGTGAAGCTGCAGGTCAGCCACACCCCGGGCACCGACCTCGCGCTGGCCGGCATTCTGCTCGCGATCCTCGGGCTGATGGGATCGCTGTTCGTGCACCCGCGCCGTACCTGGGTGCGGGTGCGGACCGAGGACGGGCGTACCGTGGTCGAGGTCGCGGGTCTGGACCGCGGACCCGAGCGTGGCCTCGGCGACGAACTCCAGGCCATCACCGACAGCCTGAGACCTGACAAACCGAACACGCAGGAGAAGCCATGAGCCCGGAGACCTTCGCGCAAGTCTCCAACCTGTTGGTCCCGACTGCCACGGTCATCTACGCACTGGCGATGGTGTCGCACGCCTTCGAGTGGGCCTCCGGCCGCTCCGCGGTGGCGAAGACGGTTGAGGTCAAGCAAGAGGTTCTGGTTGCCTCCGATGGTGAGTCGGCCCCCAGTGGGTCTACCGGCAGCACTGCCGGCAACACAGTTGATGAAGGCACCGAGCGGATGGATGCGGCCAGCCGCATCGGGCTGCTGCTGACCTGGCTGGCCTTCGTGCTGCACCTGGGCGGTGTGGTGACGCGCGGTCTCGCGGCCGAGCGGGTGCCGTGGGGCAACATGTACGAGTTCTCGATCACGGCGTCGCTCGCGGTCGCCGCGGTCTACCTGCTCTTCGTGCACCGCTACCGCCTGCAGTGGCTGGGTCTCGGTGTCACGCTGGTGGTGGCCGCCGTACTGGGTCTCGCGACTCTCGCGCTCTACACCCCGGCCGGGCCGCTTGTGCCGGCTCTGCACTCGTACTGGCTCGTCATCCACGTGTCCGCGGCCGCGATCTCCGGTGGTGCGTTCACGGTCGGCGGGCTGGTGTCGGTGCTCTACCTGATCAAGGCTCGCGCCGAGCGGCGGGTGCTGGCCGGTGGGACCATGTCGGCCTCACTGCGCCGGCTGCCGAGTGCCGAGGCGATGGACGGTACGGCGTACAAGGTGCTCGCGTTCGCCTTCCCGCTGTGGACGTTCGGCGTCCTGGTGGCCGGGCCGATCTGGGCCGAGTACGCCTGGGGCCGCTACTGGGGCTGGGACCCGAAGGAAGTCTGGTCGCTGGTCACCTGGGTCGTGTACGCCGCCTATCTGCACGCGCGGGCGACGGCGGGCTGGCGTGGTCGCCGGGCCGCGCTGATCGCGATCGTCGGCTGGTTCGTCTTCATCTTCAACTTCGTCGGAGTGAACCTGTTGGTCTCCGGTCTGCACTCGTACGCTGGGGTGTGAGATGAAGGAGTTCGCCATCTACACCGGCCTGCGGGCGGCCCTGTTCGCCGCCTGCTTCGCCGTGCTGTGGTTCGCCCTGAACAACTGGCTGACCGTCTTCCCGTTGTTGCTGCTGGCCCTGATCCTCTCGTCCATCCTGTCGATCTTCGTCCTCCGCGCCGCCCGCGACCGGCTGGCCGGCAAGATCGAGCACCGCGCGGAGAAGATGGCCCACCGGATCGAGCGGTCCCGCACCGCCGAGGACGACGACTGACCGTCTGACGGCGCCGTACCACTGATCAACTGGTACGCAGAGTGACGCAGGCCACTTCGAAATTCCTGCCAAAATCCTTTGTGCATTCCTTCACATGAGTCGTAGAGTGATGGATGAAACGAAACCGTTTCGTTCTATCGGTGACTATGTGTTTACGCAGGGTGATGAGTGGTGGAGTCAGCGGGTGTGCGGCATCGGCCTCGGGTCGAAGGTGGTCGTGAGGAGGAGATCCTCGACGCGACCGTGGCCGTCGTGGCCGAGTTGGGGTACGACCGGCTGACCATGGACGCGGTGGCGACGGCTGCCAAGGCCAGCAAGGCGACGCTGTACCGGCGCTGGTCCACCAAGGCCGACCTGGTCGTCGACTCGATCAGCCGGGCGAAGGGCTGCCCGGTGCCCGAGGACGTCGACACCGGCAGCCTGCGCGGTGACCTGATCTCGATGTCGTGCGGCGACGGCGGCTTCACCGACGAGATACCGATGTCGGTGATCGCCGGTCTGGTCACCGCCATGCACCGGGACCCGGACCTGAAGAAGGCGTTCCAGGAGCGCTTCCTGGCGCCCCGGCTGGACCTGACGCGGAAGGTCTACGAGCGCGCCGTTGCCCGCGGCGAGATCGCGCCGGAGGTCGACGTGGAGCTGCTGTCGGTGACGTTGCCGGCGGTCATCGTGCACCACGCCTACATCCTCGGCGTCCCGCCGACCGACGACTTGATCCTCCGAGTGATCGACAACGTGATCCTGCCTGCGGCGCGGGGGTCGCAGGCGAGCTGACCGGTGAGGGGCCGGTTCGCACAGCAATCAATGCTCTTACGCCCAAGAGGGGAATATTCATGTCCGAAGACGTCGTCAAGGCCGATCCGCCGGAGAACCGGCCGGTCGACTCGGTGACCGGAGCCACCGCATCCGATGCGGGGACAGGCCACGGCCATCGCAATCTCGGCATCGCGCTCGCGCTGATCAGCATGGCGCAGCTGATGGTGGTGCTGGACGGCACCATCGTCAACATCGCGTTGCCGCACATCCAGACCGATCTCGGCATCAGCAACGCCACGCTGCCGTGGGTGGTCAACGCCTACGCGCTCGCGTTCGGTGGTCTGCTGCTGCTCGGCGGCCGGATCGGGGACATCCTCGGCCGTCGCAAGGTGTTCGTCTTCGGCGTCGTGCTGTTCGGTGCGGCGTCGTTCATCGGCGGTATCGCCCAGAGCGAGAGCGTGCTGCTGGCCAGCCGGATCCTGCAGGGCGTCGCGGCCGCGGCAGCCTCGCCGAACGCGCTCGCGCTGATCACCACCACCTTCCCGGCCGGCAGGGAGCGCAACCGGGCGATGGGCGTGTACGCCGCGATGTCCGGGGCCGGTGCGGCCGTCGGCCTGATCCTCGGCGGTGCGCTGACCGAGGCGTCCTGGCGCTGGACCTTCTTCATCAACACTCCGATCGGCCTGCTGGTGGCGGTGCTCGCGTTCCGCTTCCTGGGTGAGTCGGAGCGTCAGACCGGCAAGTTCGACCTACCGGGTGCGGTGACCGGAACGCTGGGTCTGACCTCGCTGGTCTACGGCCTGACCCACGCGGCGACGGACGGCTGGGGCGACTCGCTCACGCTGCTGTTCATCCTCGGCGGTCTGGCCCTGCTCGCGGTCTTCCTGCTGATCGAGGCCCGGTCGCGGCACGCGCTGCTGCCGTTCCGGATCCTCGCGAACCGGACCCGCGGAGTCAGCTTCTTCGTGATGCTGGTGGTCGGTGCGGCGATGTTCTCGATGTTCTACTTCCTCGGCATCTTCGTGCAGAACATCATGGGCTACAGCGCGCTGAAGACCGGGTTCGCGTTCCTGCCGTTCAGTGTCGGCATCGTGGCCGCGGCGCAGGTCGCCTCGTCGCTGGTGGCGAGGATGGACCCGCGCTGGATCTCCGGTGCAGGTGGCGTGCTGGTGGCCGGCGGCATGTTCGGATTCAGCCGGCTCGCGGTGGACTCGTCGTACCTGACCCACCTGTTGCCGTTCATCCTGCTGCTGTCGTTCGGCATGGGCCTGATCTTCGTGCCGCTCACGCTGACCGCGGTCAGTGGAGTCGCGAACGAGGACTCCGGTGTCGGATCAGCGGTGCTGAACACGGTCCAGCAGATCGGTGGTGCGGTCGGCCTGGCGCTGCTGGGCACGATCTCCACCAGCGCGATCAAGGACCGGTTCACCGAGCTGGCCCCGGGCCTGCAGAAGGCGGCCGAGTCCGGCTCGTCGCCGGAGCAGCTGAAGCAGCTGGAGGGTCAGTTCACCGCGGTGGCCACCACGCACGGGTTCACCCGCGCGTTCCTCTGGTCGACGTTCCTGATGCTGGGTGCGGCGGTCGTCACCATCGTCGGCCTGTCCATCAAGCACAAGGACCTGGCCAACGACGGTCAGACCCCCGTGCACATGGGCTGACCACGAACTCGAAGGGCCCGCTTCCCGGGAGGGGGGAAGCGGGCCCTTCGGCTGTCTGCGGACGGATCAGCGCGGTGGGAACTTGGTGGAGACCCAGTCGCGGACGCCGCCGAGACCGTCGCCCATGTCGCGCACCAGCTTGGCCAGCGGGTCCTGGGAGCGGGCGAAGGCCTCGGAGTAGGACTTCGCGGCGTTCTTCGCCTCCTGCGACATCGACGCGTCGGCGTCGCCCTGCCGCTTCGGATAGCTGCCGGACACGATGTGGGTGTAGTCGCCGTCGTCCACCCACCGCCGCAGCTCGTGCGCCCGTATGACGGCCAGCGGGTGCGACTGGGCCTCGAGCAGCAGCAGCTTCAGCAGGCTGTCCCGCAGGTCGCCGGAGCTCTCGTACTCCGTGCCCTGGGCCAGGAACGCGGTGGTGTCGAGCTCACCGAGCTGGCCACCGCTGGCCAGCTTCATCTGGACGCGCAGCGCGACCGCCGGGTCCTGTACGGCGAGCAGGCCGGCCCGGTCGCCGGAGAGCTCCGCCT
Source organism: uncultured Actinomycetota bacterium (assembly GCA_963748245.1). Lineage (GTDB taxonomy): Bacteria > Actinomycetota > Actinomycetes > Propionibacteriales > Kribbellaceae > Kribbella. Next base: position 164,984 of record CAVVIA010000004.1, read on the forward strand.
TCCGGGACCACTCGTGCAGGGCGGCGATGATCGCGCGGATGCCGAGGGCACCGATCGGCAACCAGTTCACCGCGCCGGTCAACCGCATCAGCCAGAACAGCAGGGACTGGTAGAGCGCGTGCCCGCTCTGCGCGTGCCCGAGCTCGTGACCGAGGGTGAACCGGAGCTCCTCCTCGTCCATGCCTTGCAGCAGCGCGCTGTTGACGACGATGAACGGCTTGTCCATGCCGATGGTGACGGCGTTCCAGATCGGGCTGTTGGTGACGTACAGCTCGGGCAGTTGCCGTACGTCGAGCGTCATACCGGCCTCGGTGTAGAGGCGGTGCATGGTCGGGAACTGACGCTCGTCGACCCGGATCGCCGCGCCGAGGAGCTGCAGCCGGAAGGCTCGCTCGTTGATCAGCCCGGACAACTTCCGCAGGACGAAGTCGAAGCCCTTGAGCTGCCTCAGCGCCACCAGCGCGCCGCGGTCGGCCGGGTGCTCCCACGCCCGCGAACTGATATCGGTCAACGTGACCCGCTGCCGCGTCGGCCGCTCCTCGTGCTCGCTCATCGCTCCCCCTGCTGCCCAGATGTCATGTTCCACCAACCTAGCTCGCTCCCGGGTCGCCGCTGCCGGGGTTTGAGCAGCCAGGCGACGAGGAGGGTGGGCAGCCAGCTGAGCGGTACGACGGCCCAGCCGATCTCGGTCGGAGGCGTCCGGTGACCGAGCGTAGGAATACTCAAATCCGGGCCTTAGCATCTAGCCTGGCCCGCATGAGTGAGGTTGACGCGGTGTGTCGTGAGGTTGATCGGCGCGACGACAAGGCGCGGGCCTGGGTGTCCGAGGCGATCCGGATCGTGGACGCCGACGCGAACCGGAGCGCGGACACCCACCTGCACGTGTTCCCGATGCCCGACCTCACCGGGGTCGACCTGTACCTCAAGGACGAGTCCGTGCACCCGACCGGCTCGCTCAAGCACCGGCTGGCCAGGTCGCTGTTCCTGTACGCGCTGTGCAACGGCTGGATCCGCGAGGGCACCACGGTGATCGAGGCGTCCAGCGGCTCGACCGCGGTCAGCGAGGCGTACTTCGCCCGCCTGCTCGGCCTGCCGTTCATCGCGGTGATGCCGCGCTCGACCAGCCAGGAGAAGGTCGAGCTGATCGAGTTCTACGGCGGCCGCTGCCACTTCGTCGAGCGGTCCGGCCAGATCTACGGCGAGGCGAAGCGGCTGGCCGAGGAGACCGGCGGCCACTACATGGACCAGTTCACGTACGCCGAACGGGCCACCGACTGGCGGGGCAACAACAACATCGCCGAGTCGATCTTCGGCCAGCTGAAGCTCGAGCAGCACCCGATCCCGACCTGGGTCGTGGTCGGCGCCGGCACCGGCGGAACGTCGGCGACCATCGGCCGCTACGTCCGCTACCAGCGCTTCGACACCTCGGTCGCGGTCGTCGACCCGGAGAACTCGGCGTTCTTCCCCGCCTTCGAGGCCGGTGACGACGACTACTCCACCGGCCGCCCGTCCCGGATCGAGGGCATCGGCCGGCCCGCGGGTCGAGCCGTCGTTCGTGCTCGGCGTGGTCGACCGGATGATCGCGGTCCCCGACGCCGCCTCGATCGCCGCGATGCGCTTCTGCTCCCAGGTGACCGGTCGCCTGGTCGGCGGCTCCACCGGTACGAACCTGTGGGGCTCGCTGCGGCTGGCCGAGGAGATGCGTCGTACCGGAGTCCGCGGCAGCATCGTCACGCTGCTCTGCGACAGCGGCGAGCGCTACGGCAACACGTACTACGACGACGCCTGGCTCCGCACCAACGGCATCGACATCGCGCCGTACCTGGCCACCCTGGAAACCTTCGTCACCAACGGCCGCTGGCGCGAGCCCGAGTAGTTCCTTCCCCAGCGTGCACGCGTGGGTTGGACTATGCGCCGATCCACAGGCCGGCTGCTAGGCCGATGGCGTAGGCCAGTTCGGTTAGGCCGGTGGCTTTTAGGACTGGGATTAGAGCGGGGCCTACTGCGTCGCTGACGACGACTTTGACTGCCTTGACCGCCAGTGGCAGGGCGATGAGGGCCAGGAGGGTCCACGGGGTTGCCAAGGCCGAGGCGACCGCGAGGATGAAGGCCAGCGCGATCAGGGCGGCGTACAGCTGCCTGGACCGGGCAGCGCCCAGGACGACGGCCAGCGTGCGCTTCCCGGTCACGGTGTCGGTCGGGATGTCGCGGAGGTTGTTGGCCACCAGGAGGGCGCAGGCGATCGAGCCGATGGCCACGGCGCCGGCCAGAGCGGTCCAGCTCAGCGTCTCCGCCTGCACGTAGGTTGTGCCCAGTACGGCGACCAGCCCGAAGAAGAGGAAGACGCTGACCTCACCAAGAGCTCTGTACCCGTACGGCTTCTTGCCGCCCGTGTAGAACCACGCACCAACCAGTGAGGCGGCCCCGGCGACCAGCAGCCACCAGTTGGACGTCGCACACAGGATGATCCCGAGTACCGCGCCCACGCCGAAGCAGGTGAAGGCTGCGGTCTTCACCTGTCCCGGAGTGGCGACCTTGGAGCCGACCAGACGCAGTGGACCGACCCGGTTCTCGTCCGTCCCGCGGATGCCGTCGCTGTAGTCGTTGGCGTAGTTGACCCCGATCTGCAGGGCCAGAGCGACACCGAGGGCGAGCAGTGCCTTCCACCAGACGAAGCCGTCCAGGTAGGCGGCTGCACCGGTTCCGACGAGGACAGGAGCGATCGCGGCGGGCAGCGTGCGTGGGCGCGCGCCTTCGATCCATTGGGCAGGTGTGGCCATGACTGCCGATTGTGTCAGCCGCGGGCTGGGCCGCCGCGGCCGGGCCGTACGCTCGTTGCTGACATGTCTACCTTGCGCCTGGTCCCCGGTACGCCGGACGCCGTGCTGTCCGCGCTTACCGGCGTACTGGACGGCAGTGGTACGCCGTTCGCCCCGTTGCCATCCGATCCGGCGGATGCGGCCAGGGTCCGGCAGGCCGCCGCACCGGGCGAGCCGCTGGAGGACGACTGTGCTGTGGTGCTGACCACATCCGGGTCGTCCGGTGAGCCGAAGGGCGTGCTGCTGTCGCGGGACGCGCTGATCGCGTCCGCCACCGCTACCCACGACCGGCTCGGCGGACCGGGGCAGTGGCTGCTGCCGATGAAGCCGTACTTCGTCGGCGGGCTGCAGATCCTCACCCGGTCGGTGCTGGCCGGGCTGGCGCCTGTGCTCCTGACAGACAGCTTCAGCGCCGCTGCCGCGTCGATGACCGGGTCGCGGCGCTACACCGCGATGGTGCCGACCCAGCTGGCCCGCTACCTCGAGACCGACCTGGACGCCCTGCGATCCTTCGACGCCATCGTGATCGGTGGCGCCTCGACGCCAGGTCCGCTGAAGGCTCGCGCGGCCGAGGCCGGCGTGACCGCGATCCCGGCGTACGGGATGACCGAGACCGGCAGCGGCTGTGTGTACGCCGGGGTGCCGCTGGACGGGACGGCGATCGACTTCGACGACGGGCGGATCCTGATCAAGGGGCCGACGCTGTTCTCCGGGTACCGGCTGCGGCCTGAGCTGACCGCGGAGGTGCTGCGGGACGGGTGGTTCCGGACCCAGGACCGCGGCCAGTTGGTGGACGGTCGGCTGCGGGTGGTCGGGCGGCTGGACGACGTGGTGATCTCCGGTGGAGTGAATGTGACACTGCCGTCGGTGCAGGCGCGTCTCATCGAGCACCCTGCCGTCGCCGATGCGGTCGTGCTCGGGGTGCCGGACGCGGAGTGGGGGACCCGGGTCGTCGCGTTCGTGGTGGGTGACGCCGGGCGGGACGAGCTGCGGGACTTCGTGGCCGAGGTGCTGCCGCGGACCTGGGCGCCGCGTGAGGTCATGCAGTTGAGCGCGTTGCCGATGCTTGCCTCGGGCAAGGTTGATCGGCAGCGCCTGCTGGAGGGCGTGCGGTGATCACGTACTCGATCGGCCTGAAGAACAAGTTCCGCGGCATCACGGTGCGCGAGGGCATGCTGTTCGAGGGCCCTGCCGGATGGGCCGAGTGGAGCCCGTTCCTGGACTACGACGACGCCACCTGTGTCTCCTGGCTGCAGGCTGCGCGGGAGGCGGCTGTCGACGGGTGGCCGGCTCCGGTGCGTACCGCCGTACCGGTGAACTGCACGGTGCCTGCGGTGACGCCGGAGAAGGCGGCCGAGATCGTGAAGGCGTCCGGATGTGGCACTGCCAAGGTGAAGGTGGCCGAGCCGGGTCAGACGTTGGCCGACGACCTCGCCCGGGTGGAGGCCGTGCGGGACGCGATCGGGTCAGGCCGCGTGCGTGTCGACGCCAACGGCATGTGGTCGGTGGATGAAGCACTCAGAAGCTTGAAGGTGTTGGCCCGCTTCGACCTGGAGTACGTCGAGCAGCCGTGCGCGGCGGTGGAGGATCTGGCCGCGGTACGACGCCGCACCGACGTACCCGTGGCTGCGGACGAGTCGATCCGCCGGGCCGAGGATCCCTTGCTGGTCAGGAAGCTTGAAGCCGCGGACATCGCCGTACTGAAGGTGCAGCCCATCGGTGGTGTCCGGGCGTGTCTGGAGATCGCCGAGCAGATCGGACTGCCTGTGGTGGTGTCGTCCGCGCTCGAGACCTCGGTAGGGATCGCTGCCGGCGTTGCGCTCGCTGCGGCGCTGCCGGAGCTGCCGTACGCGTGTGGGCTGGCCACTGTGTCCATGTTCACCAGTGAGGTCGTTGCTGAACCCCTGCTGCCGGTGGACGGCTTCCTGCCGGTGAGGCCTGTGCAGCCGGACCCTGCGTTGCTGGAAGCGGCTCGGGCGGATGCAGCCCGGACCGCAGTGTGGGAAGAGCGCATGAGTCGAGTGCAGAAGAGGAGTGCGGGATGAACCCGTCCACGGCGTTTGCGACTGTGGTGGTCGACGAGCTGATCCGCTGCGGCGTACGGGAGGCCGTGGTCGCGCCGGGCTCACGCAGCGCGCCGCTGGCATTGGCACTGGCTGCTGCCGATCGTGACGGCCGGCTGCGCCTGCACGTCCGGATCGACGAGCGTACGGCGGGCTTCCTGGCGATCGGGTTGATCCGGGGGACCGGACTGCCGGTGCCGGTGCTGACGACGTCCGGTACGGCGGTGGCGAACCTGCACCCGGCCGTGTTGGAGGCGTCGCACAGCGGGCTGCCGTTGATCGTGCTGAGCGCGGACCGCCCGCCGGCGCTGCGGGGGAGCGGCGCCAACCAGACGACGGACCAGATCAAGGTGTTCGGGTCTGCGGTGCGACTGTTCCACGAGATGGGTACGCCGGTCCGTGAGGTCGGCCAGGTCGCGTACTGGCGCTCACAGGTCGCACGGGCGGTGGCGAACGCAGTGGGAGCCCGGTCGTCGGATCCGGGTCCGGTGCAACTCAACTGCCCGTTGGCTGAGCCGCTGGTGCCGACTGACGGGCCGGAGTGGCCTGAGTCGCTGGATGGTCGTAGTACTGGGCCTTGGACCGCTGTGCATGCCGCAGCCGGTCAGCCGTCGGCGGTGTCTCCCGGGCCGAAGACTGTGGTGGTTGCTGGGGACGGGGCGTCGCAGGCCGCGCGGTTGGCTGCCGAGGCCGGCCAGTGGCCGTTGTTCGCCGAGCCGTCCAGCCGGGCCCGGACCGGTCCCGCGGTCATCACGGCGTACCGGTTGTTGCTCCAGGCAAGCTCTTTGGCCGGGGAGATCGAGCGGGTGCTGGTGTTCGGGCACCCGACGCTGTCGCGGCCGGTCGCCAAGCTGCTCGCCCGGCCCGACGTCGAGGTGATCGTGGTGTCGCCGACCGGGCCGTGGCCGGACCCGGCCCGGCGTGCGGCGGCCGTCGTCACCGGGCTGGAGGTCGCCGGGCCCGACACCAGCGACTGGCTGGAGCGCTGGCAGCACGCGGACCAGTCGGCCCGTCCGGTGATCGACAAGGTCCTCGCCGACGGTCTCACCGGGCCGCGGATCGCCTCGATCGTCGGCGAAGCGGTCGGTGCCGACGGCATGCTCGTGGTCGCCTCCTCGAACCCGGTCCGCGACCTCGACCTCGCCCCGGTCGTCCCGATCCGCACCATCGCCAACCGCGGCCTGGCCGGTATCGACGGCACCGTCTCGACAGCTGTCGGAGCCGCGTTGGCGAATGCCGGCCCGACGTACGCGCTGATCGGTGACCTCGCCTTCCTGCACGACTCCAACGGCCTGATCATCGGCCCCGACGAGGCCCGCCCCGACCTGCGCATCGTCGTGGTCAACGACAACGGCGGCGGCATCTTCTCCACCCTCGAGCAGGGCGACCCGACCCACGCCACCCACTTCGAGCGCATCTTCGGTACGCCGCACAACACCGACCTGGCCGCCCTCTGTGCCGCGACGAACACGCCGTACACGCTGGCCGAGACTCCCGACGCACTCCGCACCGCACTGACTCCCACGGTTGCCGGCATCGATGTCGTGGAAGCACGCGTGCCCCGAACGTCCCACCGCCCTCTTACTGAGGCGCTGGTGTCCGCTCTAGCCCAGCTGTAACCCGGGCAGGGCTCTCGAGCGGGGCCGCCGCCTTCCGTGCCGGGTGCAGGGTGCGCAGGTGGTTGAGGAGTGGGGCGATGGCCGCGATGACGAGGGCTGTGGTGGTGAGGATCGGGATGGTCGCGCCGCGCAGCGAGGAGTTGAGCGGTGCGGCGATGGTGAAGATGAGGCTGACCGCGATGATCGTGGTGGTCAGCCGGCGGCCGGGGCGGGCGACGGCCAGGAACGGCAGACACCACAGGAAGTACCAGTCGTGTGCGCTCGGCCCCAACAGGACCACCGCCAGCAGCGCGATGCCGACAGCCCGCGCCGCGTGATGGATGGACGACCGGAGACTCAGTACGGCGATCAGCGTGACCGCCGCGATCATCCCGACCAGCCGGACGATCTGGAGCGCCTGTTCGGCCGCGGTGTCCTCGCCCAGCCAGCCCAGGACGCCGGACGCGGCCATCCCGATCAGGTTCGCGATCGAGAACGGTGAGCGGACCAGTCCGGGTACGTCGAGGGCGCTCAACCATCCCGACCCCACGCCGGTCAGCTCGCCGATCGTCACCAGCGTGAGCACCGACACGGCACCGGCGATGGCGAGGCTCGCGAAGCGAAGGGCGCGCCCGGCCAGCGGACTCATCACGGCGGCGATCGCAATCACCACCAACCCGCCGGGCAGCTTCACCGCAGCCGCGGCACCGGCCACTACGGCCGCCGTACCCCACCGTCCTGTCAAAGCCAGTGCGAAGGCGCTGCAGGCCAGTCCGAGCATCAGGATGTCGTTGTGCGCGGCACCGATCCCGTGCGTGATCAGCATCGGGTTGGCGACCACCAGCCAGGTCGCGAGCACCGGATCGACCCGGCACGCGGCGGCGAGCCGTGGGATGGACCAGGCGATCAGCACGATCCCCAGTACGGCGAGCAGACGGTGCGCCAGCATCAGCACGTACGGGTCCATGGTCAGCCGCGCGACGAGGCCGCCGTACGCGAGAGGTAGTGGTCCGTACGGCGCCGGCGTCTGCATCCACATCGGGTCGACCGCCTCGACGATGTGGCCGGACAGAACGCCGGGGCCCACGTCGTACGGGTTGAAGCCCTCGGCAACGAGAGCGCCCTGCGCGGCGTAGCTCCACGCGTCCCGGCTGAACAGTGGCGGGATCAGGAGCAGCGGCGCACTCCAGTACGCCGTCATGCGCAGGACTGGAGGCCGTAGGCCGGCCATCACCTGCCGGCCCACGGACAGCCAGGCCCAGGCCATCAGCCCGAGCCCGGCCACCATGAACGACAGTCCGACCATCCGGCCGGGCAGACTGGCCCGCAGATCGCCGGTGATCGGGAAGGACGCCACCCATGAGGAGGGCGGCACCACCGAAGTCACCAGGCTCGCCGCGGCGACTACGACGGAGCCGACCACCCCACGGACCATCGGCGAGCGCATGGCCGGAGGCTAACGCCGCCGGGCGACTCCCCGATGAACAACGCCTTACCTAAGCGGATTCCTTCCGGAAGGTCCGTGCGCCGACACCGAGTCCGATGATCGTCAGCAGGACGACCCAGAACAGGCCCCACAGCGAGGAACTGTTGTCGATGTCGCCGCGGAACAGCGCCCGCACCCCGTTCACCACGTGCTTGAGCGGGCTGATATCGGACAGTCGCTGCAGCCAGGTCGGGCCGATCTGCATCGGCAGCAGGATGCCGGACAGCAGCAGCAACGGCATCGCGATCCCGTTCAGCAACGGGGCCAGCGCGTCCTCGCTCTTGGTGATGAGCGCGACCGAGTACGACAGCGACGCGAACGTGGCACCGAGCAGGGCGACGATCACCAGCGACAGCAGGACGCCGCCCCACGGCGCCCGCAGACCGAGCGGGATCGCGGCGATCAGCAACACCAAGGTCTGCACGACGAGGACGACGACATCCCGCAGAACCCGGCCCGCCATCAGGGCCATCCGGGACGCCGGGGTGACCCGGTCGGCCTCGATCACACCGGCCCGGTACTCCGCGATCAGGCCGAAGCCGACGAACATCGCGCCGAACATGCCGAGCTGGACGATCAGGCCGGGGATGAACACCTGGTAGGCGTTCGTGGTCGCACCCTCGCTGATCTGCGCGGTGATCGGCTTCAGCAGCGGGCCGAACAGGAACAGGTACAACAGCGGCTGGCTGAGCATCAGCACCGCCCACATCGGGTTGCGCAGCGTCAGCCGCATCGCGCGGTGGAAGACGATCCAGGTCTCACGAAGGGTACTCACGCCATCGCCTCCTCGGTGACCGGCTTGGCAGCGTTCTCGTCGTCGCGCAGCGAGCGCCCGGTCATGGTCAGGAACACGTCGTCCAAGGTCGGGCGGTGCACCTCGACCCCGGCCAACTCGATGCCCTGGGCATCGATCTGGCGGAGCAGGCCGGGCAGCACCGAACCGCCGCGCGGGATCCGGAAACCGACCACGTCACCGTCGGTCTCGAACTCGGTAGCACCGTCCAGCTCGCGAACGATCTTGGTCACCGCGGGTGCCTGGCCCGCATCGGCGAGGCTGAGCCGGACCGCGTCGCCCGAGACCTGCTGCTTCAGGGTGTCCGGGGTGCCGGCGGCAACGATCTTGCCGTGGTCGATGACCAGGATCCGGTCGCAGAGCGCGTCCGCCTCGTCCAGGTAGTGGGTGGTGAGGAAGATCGTCGCCCCGCGGTCGCGCAGACCGCGGATGTGCTGCCACAGGTTGGCCCGGGCCTGCGGGTCGAGACCGGTGGTCGGCTCGTCCAGGAAGATCAGCTTCGGTTCGTGGATCAGGCCCATCACGATGTCGAGACGGCGCCGCTGGCCGCCGGACAGGGTCTTGCACTGCCGCCGCCACAGGCCGGGCAGGTCGAGTTCCTCGAACAGCCGCTGTCCGTCGGCGGCCGCTTTGGCCTTCGGTACGCCGTACAGCCGGGCGTGGTCGACGACCTCGTCGCCGGCGATCGCCTCCGGCAGGGTCGAGCCGCTCTGCGACACGTAGCCGATGCCGCGGCGGACCCCGACCGGGTCCTCGGCCAGGTCGCAGCCGGCCACGGTCGCGCTGCCCGCGGTCGGCTTGATCAGCGTCGCCAGCATCCGCATCGTGGTGGTCTTGCCCGCCCCGTTCGGCCCCAGGAAGCCGACGATCTCCCCGTCGGCCACGTCCAGATCCACCCCCTGCACGGCCTCCACCGGGCCGCGTTTGGTCTTGAAAGTACGCACCAGTCCGCGCGCTTCGATCATCATGCGGACAAGTTTCACTTAATCAACTTTGAATAGTCAATGTTGATTAATCGGGTGGATCGGGGATCTCGCCCCAGTGGGTGACCATCCCCGGGGCCGGCGTCCAGTCGGCCGGCTCGCCGGCGAAGGAGTAGCTGCCGTCGGCGATCCGGTCCCGGAAGGATCTGGTCCACTCGAGCTCACCGCGGTCGCGCGAATCGACGATACGGAGCATCTCGACCACGTGATTCGGGGTGGCCGGGTCCTCCAGGATCTGGCGCTCCGAGAACGGCTGGGCCTTGTTGCGCTGCTCGAGCTGGACGATCCGCGCCTCGAGTGCGGCCACCACCTCGTCGCGGCGCAGGGACCACAGGAAGCTGAGCGCGGCCTGCATCCGATCCGGGTGGAAGCCGTCCACGGTCCACAGCATCTCGCGGAGCAGGGTGAAGTACTCCGTGTCTCCGTCGGCCGTCAGCTTGTACGACGTACGCCCCGGACGCTGACCCGGGCCCTCCTCGAGCTCCTGCAGGTAGCCGTGCTTGGCCAGCGTCCGCAGGCCGGTGTAGATCGAGCCGGGATTGATGTTCGCCCACTCCTGCACGTTCCAGGTGAGCAGCTCGCGGCGCAGCTGGTACCCGTAGGCCGGCTGGAAGATCCGCACGACCCCGAGCAGGAGCAACCGCGTGGTGGACATGGTCGCAGTGTAAATCCGGGCGACCGCGCCGGGTCCTCAGGCGTATTCTCCGGAGGCATGGATGTGCATGTGACGAGTGACGCAGCCGCCTTCGAGCAGACGGTTTTCCCTTTCCTGCAACAGGATCCGGTCCTGCACACTCTCATCATGGGCAACGTCCACCAGCGCGCCACGGGGTCGGGCCCGGCGGAGGACGAGCCGTCGTACTTCGCCTCGGTCCACGACGAAGCCGATGCCGTCGTCGGCGCGGCGATGCGCACGCCGGGACGGATGGTGTACCTCGGCGCGCTGCGACCCGAGTACGCCGAGGCCGTCGCCGACGCGTATCTCGACGTCCTGACCGACCAGATCGGCGTCGCGGGCGATCGCCCGGCCGCCCGGCGATTCGCCGACCGCTGGTGCGAGCGCCGAGGTGGTACGGCGTCCGAGAGCAAGGCCACCCGCCTGCACAAACTCGGCACGCTGACGCCGCTGTCGGCCGACGGTTCACCGCGGCTGATGCACGACGACGAGGTCGAGCTGGTCGCCGACTGGGTGAAGGACGGTTTCCCGGAGGAGCTCGGCGCAGACCGCCTGGCCTGGTCCAGGGAGCAGCTGCGCGATCAGCGGATGTGGATCTGGGAAGCCGGCGGTGAGCCGGTGAGCATGGTCGCCTACCACCACGCGGTCTTCGGGGCGTGCCGGGTCGGGCCGGTCTACACGCCGCCCGAGCACCGCCGGCACGGGTACGCCGGTGCGCTCACCAGCCACGTGACCGCCGAGATCCTTGCGCAGGGCAACCAGGCGTGCCTCTACACCGACATGGCCAACCCGACCTCGAACAAGATCTACTTCGAAGCCGGCTACCGCCCGGTCGCCGACTTCGTCGACGTCGAGTTCACCGCCTGAGGCGGTGCCGGGTCAGCTGAGCTCGGTGGACTCGCCCGGTGCCAGGCCGAGGTAGGGGCGACCGCCGTACTCGCCGAGGAAGCGTTTCATCATGCCGAGGCCGACCGGGCTGAGCAGGCCGTCGTGGATGCCGACGGTCTGCTCGGAGGTGATCGTGCGGGCGTACTCGATCGCCGGCGGCAGCGAGAACCACGGGCCGGAGATCGGGACCAGGTTGGTGTGCACCTGGCGGTCGGGCTGGGTGAACGAGTCGCCCGGGTGGTAGACCGCGTCCTCGATCAGGTAGCCCACGTTCTCGCACGGAACGCCCAGCTCCGGCAGGATCACCGCGTGGTCCTTGCCATAGGCGCGGACCGCGAAGCCGGCCGCCTCGAAGGCCTGCCCGTCCGCGACCACGCTGACCCGGTCGCCCAGGTCGGCGAGCTGCGCGGCGACGCCGGCATTCGTGTAGACCGGCGCATCCAAACGCTTGAGGCGCTCCACGTCCAGGTGGTCGGGGTGCTCGTGCGTGACCAGGATCGCGTCGGCACGCTCGAACACGGCGTCCTCGCTGAACGTTCCCGGATCGACGAGCAGGACCTTGCCGTCCTTCTCCAGCCGGACACAGGCATGCGCGAACTTGGTCAGCTTCACCCTCAGTCTCCCAACGCGTCTCTCATCGGAACCAGCTTGGCGTTCGTCTCGGCCAGCTCGGCGACCGGATCGGAGCCGGCCACGATGCCCGCGCCGGCGAAGAGGCGCATCCGCCGCGGGTCGTCCGGATCGGCCTGGCCGCAGCGCAACGCGATACACCACTCGCCGTCGCCGGCCGCGTCCATCCAGCCGACCGGTCCGCTGAACCGGCCGCGCTTCATCCCCTCGATCTCGCCGATCAGGTCGCGGGCCAGGTCCGTCGGCGTACCGCAGACCGCCGCGGACGGGTGCAGTGCGGCGGCCAGGCCGAGCGCGGAGGCGCCGTTGGCGGCGACGCCGGCGACGTCGGTGGCCAGGTGCATCACGTTCGGCAGGTGCAGTACGAACGGGGTCTCCGGCACGTTCATCGACGTACAGTGCGGCTTCAGCGCGTCGGCGACCGAGCGCACCGCGAACTCGTGCTCCTCGAGATCCTTGCTCGACCGGGCCAGCGATGCGGCCAGCGCGAGGTCGTGTGCGTCGTCCCCGGTCCGGCGGATGGTCCCGGCCAGGACCCGGGACGTGATCAGCCCCTTCTCCCGCCGGACCAGCAGCTCGGGGGTCGCGCCGATCAGTCCGTCGACGGCGAAGGTCCAGCAGTTCGGGTACGACGTCGTGAGCTGGCGCAACGGCCACCGGAGGTCGATCGGCTGCTCGGCGATCGCGATCAGGTCGCGGGCCAGCACCACCTTGTCCAGCTCGCCGGCGGTGATCCGCTTGATCGCGTCCGCGACGATGCTCGACCAGTCGGTGCCGGAGCGCGCGCCGTCCGCGAACGCGATGTCGTGCACCGGCGACGGCTCGTGGGTGACGAGCTCCGGCGGCGCCGTCAGCGAGCTGGCCGGCGAGATGGTGGTCACCCAGGTGGTCCCGCCGCGGCGGCCGACGATGACCTCGGGCACGACCAGCTGACTCGGGTCGCCGTCGGTGAACCCGAACGAACCGAAGCAGACCAGCCCGGACCCCGGTACGCCGACCTCGTCGCGAACGACCGCGGCCGCGACCAGCTCCTTCCACCAGGCCACCGCCTCCTGGAAGCGGTTGCCACCGGCAACGTCGAGGCGGGCGGCGACACCCCAGCCGACGTGGCCGTCGCCACGTCGTACCCAGGCCAGCCCGCCCTCGTCGGGCAGATGGTCCATCAGCTGCGCGGACACACCGTCGACACGCTGGCTGCGAATGACCAGATGAGGCGCCGGCTGATCACCGGGTCGGACCGGGTCAGACAAGCTCACGCCAACCCCCCTCGCTCGCGCCGCGGCCCCGGATCTCGACGGCCGGCCGGCTCCCTGGAGATGCACTCACGAGATGCAAGCGTATGCCTGCCCGATGTCCAATGAATTTCGGCGCCTGTCTGAGCCGTGATCAACCTCGCGTCCTACACCGCCCTCCGCACACCATCTCCGGCGCCCATGCGGGCACCTCGCTGCGTTGGAGAAGCAGCCACGATGAACACCGCATCGAGGCAGCTTCTCCGCCTTGCGATGCACCCACCTGGACACCGGAGCTGGCGCACGGAGGGCGGTGCAGGACACTAGACAGGTGACCCGCGCAGATCTGAGCAAAGAACCGCATGCCGTGGCGGCCATGTTCGACAACGTGGCCGAGGGGTACGACCGGACGAACGCGGTGGCCACGATGGGGCTGGAGAAGCTGCACTGGCGGCCGCAGACGTTCGCCGAGATCGCGCCGCGGAAGGGGATGAGGATCCTCGACCTGGCCGCCGGGACCGGTGCGTCGAGCATCAAACTGCTGGAGGCCGGTGCCGAGGTGGTGTCGTGCGACTTCTCGGTCGGCATGCTCCGGGTCGGCAAACGCCGCTACCCCGAGCTCGACCTGATCGCGGGCGACGCCCTGCGGCTGCCGTTCGCCGACGACACGTTCGACGTGGTGACGATCTCGTGGGCGCTGCGGAACGTGAACGACGTCTGCCTCGCGCTGCGGGAGATGCTCCGGGTGACCCGGCCGGGCGGGCGGCTCGTCGTACTGGAGAACTCGCACCCGACCTGGAAGCCGTTCCGGATCGCCTATCTGGAGTACATGATGCGGGCGGTGCCGGTGGTGGCGAAGGCGGTGTCGACCAACCCGGACGCGTACGAGTACCTGGCCGAGTCGGTCCGCGCCTGGCCGGCACAGGAGCCGCTCGCACGCACGGTCGAGGCGTCCGGCTGGACCAGGGTGCAATGGCGCAACCTCACCGGCGGTCTGGTCGCCATCCATCGCGCGGTCAAGCCGACTTAATTACGCAAGGAAATCTGCGCGTAAATTGCTTGCAGACAAGGGTGTCAGGGCCGGTTTCGTGTCCACGTCAGGCAGTACTTAGACTGTCGAGTGACGAGTGATCGTGAATCCCTTCACGAGCGCACAGCCTCCAAACTTCAGGCCGGGAATCGAGATGAGCCAGAGCGCGCCGCACGGGCAGCAGGCCGAGACAGCCGATGTGATCGTGGTCGGCGCCGGACCCGCAGGCTCGGCCGCCGCCTATCACCTGGCCAACGCGGGACTCGACGTCCTGCTGCTGGAGAAGACCGCCTTCCCGCGGGAGAAGGTCTGCGGTGACGGGCTCACCCCGCGCGGCACCAAGCAGATCATCAACATGGGCATCGACATCTCCGAAGAGGCCGGCTGGATCCGCAACTACGGCCTGCGCATCCAGGGCGCCGGGCACGTGCTGCAGCTCGACTGGCCGGACCTGTCCAGCCACCCGAACTACGGCCTGACCCGGAACCGGATGGACTTCGACGACATGCTCGCCCGGCAGGCCGTCAAGGCCGGCGCCCGGCTGCACGAGCGGACCAACGTCTCCGCGCCGATCCTGGACGACCGGGGCCACATCGTCGGCGTCACCGCCAAGCCGGTCGACGACAACGGCCGCCGGGCCGGTGCCGACCTCGAGTTCCGGGCGCCGCTGGTGATGGCGGCCGACGGCAACTCGTCCCGGCTCAGCATCGCGATGGGCCTGCACAAGCGCGACGACCGCCCGATGGGTGTCGCCGTCCGCACCTACTTCACCAGCCCGCGCCACGACGACGACTACCTCGAGTCGTGGCTGGAGCTGTGGGCCGACGACCCGCAGCACCCGGGTCAGCGCAACCTGCTGCCCGGCTACGGCTGGATCTTCGGGATGGGCGACGGCACCGTCAACGTCGGCCTCGGCATCCTGAACACGTCCGACGCGTTCGGCAAGGTCGACTACGCCGACCTGCTGAAGCAGTGGCTGAAGAACACCCCGGAGGAGTGGCAGTTCCGGGACGAGTTCCAGACCATCCCGATCCGCGGCGCGGCCCTGCCGATGGGCTTCAACCGGCAGCCGCACTACACCCGCGGCCTGATGCTGCTCGGCGACGCCGGCGGCATGGTCAACCCGTTCAACGGCGAGGGCATCCCGTACGCGATGGAGTCCGGGGCGTTCGCCGCCGAGGTCGCCGCCCAGGCCCTGCACCGGCAGCCGAACCAGCGCGAGCGCGCGCTGTCGGCGTACCCGAAGGCGCTGAAGCAGGAGTACGGCGGTTACTACACGCTCGGCCGGATCTTCGTGAAGCTGATCGGAAATCCGGAGGTGATGCGGCTGTGCACGAAGTACGGTCTGCCGCGCACCACGCTGATGAAGTTCACCCTGAAGTTGCTGGCCAACCTCACCGACCCGCGCGACGGGGACGTGATGGACAAGATCATCAACGGTCTCACCAAGGTCGCCCCGGCCGCCTGAAACCGGCGGGGGCGAGTGAGATGAGCCACAGCGGTACTGATAACACAGTGCTGTTCGGAAACGCAGACAGACAGACCACCGGCTGAAGGAGGGAGCAGGAACCCGATGCACCCTTACGTACCGATCCTCGTTCTCGGTGTGCTCGCGGCGATCTTCGTGGCGGGCACCTTGGTGACGAGCGCGCTGGTCGGACCCAGGCGCTACAACCGGGCCAAGCTCGACTCCTACGAATGCGGGATCGAGCCGACCCCGCAGCCGGTCGGCGGCGGGCGTTTCCCGGTGAAGTACTACATCACCGCGATGCTCTTCATCGTGTTCGACATCGAGATCATCTTCCTCTACCCGTGGGCGGTCGCCTTCGACCAGATGGCGCTGTTCGGGCTGATCGAGATGGTCATCTTCATCGTCACCGTCTTCATCGCGTACGCCTACGTGTGGCGCCGCGGCGGACTGGAGTGGGACTGACATGGGTGTTGAGGAACAGCTTCCGGCCGGCGTACTGCTGACCACGATCGAGGGCCTGTCCGGCTACATGCGGAAGGCGTCGTTGTGGCCGGCAACCTTCGGGTTGGCCTGCTGCGCGATCGAGATGATGACCACCGGCGCGCCGCGGTACGACGCGGCCCGGTTCGGCATGGAGGTCTTCCGGGCGTCGCCCCGGCAGGCCGACCTGATGATCGTGGCCGGCCGGGTGAGCCAGAAGATGGCCCCGGTCCTGCGCCAGATCTACGACCAGATGCCGAACCCGAAGTGGGTGCTCGCGATGGGTGTCTGCGCGTCGTCGGGCGGCATGTTCAACAACTACGCGATCGTGCAGGGCGTGGATCACGTCGTACCGGTCGACATGTACCTGCCCGGCTGCCCGCCGCGGCCGGAGATGCTGCTGGACGCGTTCCTCAAGCTGCACGACGACATCCAGCACAGCAAGCTCGGCGCCCACAAGCGCGCGGAGCTGCAGGAGCGCGAAGCGGCCGCACTGGCCGCCTCGCCGACGCTCGAGATGAAGGGGTTGCTCCGGTGACCGAGCGGAGCGAGGGCACAGACAGCACAGCGACCCCGTCGCTCAGCGGCGGACGAGCGAAGCGAGGTAGCCGATGAGTGACACGCAGCCGGAGAACCTTCCGGCGACAGCGGCGGCCGGTGACGCTCAGACCCCGGCGGCCGAGGTGGTGGACCAGCGCGAGGGCATGTTCGGTGTCCGCGGCACCGGTGACACCTCCGGCTTCGGCGGCCTGCGCCGTCAGGTCGCCTTGCCCGGCGGTACGCCGAAGCCGTACGGATCCTGGTTCGACGGCGCGACCGAGCGGCTCGAGGGCCTGGTCGGGAACGGCGCGATCGAGAAGGTCGTGGTCGACCGCGGCGAACTCACCCTGCACGTCGAGCGCGAGCGGCTGGTCGAGGTGTGCCGGCACCTGCGCGACGACGAGGCGCTGCGGTTCGAGTTCTGCTCCGGCGTCAGCGGCGTGCACTACCCGAACGAGACCGGCCGCGAGCTGCACGCGGTCTACCACCTGATGTCGATGACCCACAACCGGCGGATCCGGCTCGAGGTGTCCGCACCCGACGCCGACCCGCACATCCCGTCGGTCGTCTCGGTCTACCCGGCCAACGACTGGCACGAGCGGGAGACCTGGGACTTCTTCGGCATCATCTTCGACGGTCACCCGGCGCTGACCCGGATCCAGATGCCGGACGACTGGCCGGGTCACCCGCAGCGCAAGGACTACCCGCTCGGCGGTATCGACGTCGAGTACAAGGGCGCCGTCATCCCACCGCCCGACACGCGGAGGTCGTACAACTGATGACCACTACAGACCCCTACGCTGCGATGCTACCACCCGCGACACCACCGAGGGCAAGGTCTTCACCGTCACCGGTCAGGACTGGGACTCGGTCGTGGCCGGCCTCGGCGAGGAGCCCGAGGAGCGGATCGTCGTCAACATGGGCCCGCAGCACCCGTCCACCCACGGCGTGCTCCGGCTCATCCTCGAGATCGAGGGCGAGACGGTGACCGAGGCCCGCTGCGGCATCGGCTACCTGCACACCGGTATCGAGAAGAACATGGAGTTCCGCTCCTGGACGCAGGGCGTCACGTTCTGCACCCGGATGGACTACCTGTCGCCGTTCTACAACGAGGCGGCCTACTGCCTCGCGATCGAGCGGCTGCTCGGGATCGAGGACCAGATCCCGGAGAAGGCGAACGTGATGCGGGTGCTCCTGATGGAGCTCAACCGGATCAGCAGCCACCTGGTCTGCATCGCCACCGGTGGGATGGAGATCGGCGCGCTCACCGTGATGACGATCGGTTTCCGTGAGCGGGAGATGACGCTCGACCTGTTCGAGCTGATCACCGGCCTGCGGATGAACCACGCGTTCATCCGGCCGGGCGGTGTCGCCCAGGACCTGCCGCCGGGTGCGCTGGACAAGATCCGCGAGTACATCACCTGGATGAACAAGCACCTGCCCGAGTACGCCGAGCTGTGCAACGCGAACCCGATCTTCAAGGCCCGGCTGCAGAACGTCGGCTACCTGGACCTGAGCGGCTGCATGGCGCTGGGCATCACCGGCCCGCCGCTGCGCTCGACCGGGTACGCGATGGACCTGCGCAAGACCCAGCCGTACTGCGGTTACGAGACGTACGACTTCGACGTACCGACCTGGGACACCGCGGACTCCTACGGGCGGTTCCGGGTCCGGCTGCAGGAGATGCACGAGTCGCTGAAGATCGTCGAGCAGTGCGCCGACCGGCTGGCCAAGATGGAGGGCGAGCCGGTGATGGTGGCCGACAAGAAGATCGGCTGGCCGAGCCAGCTGGCCGTCGGCTCCGACGGGATGGGCAACTCGCTCGACCACATCAAGCACATCATGGGCGAGTCGATGGAAGCGCTGATCCATCACTTCAAGCTGGTCACCGAGGGCTTCCGGGTGCCGGCCGGCCAGGCGTACGTGGCGCTCGAGTCGCCGCGCGGCGAGCTGGGCTGCCACCTGGTCTCCGACGGCGGCACCAAGCCGTACCGGGCGCACTTCCGTGACCCGTCCTTCGCAAACCTGCAGGCGATGCCGATCATGTGCGAGGGCGCACAGGTCGCCGACGTGATCGTCGCCGTCGCCAGCCTTGACCCGGTGATGGGTGGAGTGGACCGATAGATGGCCGAGAACCACGCGACAGCGACCGACGTGCCGGTGCCGTACAGCACCGGTGACTCCAACATCACCGAGACCACGATCGCGGAGATGCGCGAGCTGGCCGCCCGCTACCCCGAAGGCCGGTCCGCGCTGCTGCCGATGCTGCACCTGGTGCAGTCGGTCGAGGGCCGGGTCACCCCGGAGGGCATCGAGGCCTGCGCCGACGTGCTCGGGCTGACCGGCGCCGAGGTGTCCGCGGTCGCGACCTTCTACACGATGTACAAGCGCCGCCCGGTCGGCGACTACCACGTCGGGGTCTGCACCAACACGCTGTGCGCCGTGATGGGCGGCGACCTGATCTTCGAGCGGCTGAAGCAGCACCTCGACGTCGGCAACGACGAGACCACCGAGGACGGCAAGATCACCCTCGAGCACCTGGAGTGCAACGCCGCCTGCGACTACGCGCCGGTGATGATGGTGAACTGGGAGTTCTTCGACGACATGACGCCGGAGTCGGCCACCCAGCTGGTCGACGACCTGCGCGAGGGCACCGAGGTGAAGTCGCCGCGCGGTGCGACGATCTGCACCTGGCGGGAAGCCGAGCGCGTGCTGGCCGGCTTCCCCGACGGCCGCGCCGACGAGGGCCCGACCGGCGGCAAGGCGACGCTGGCCGGCCTGCGGCTGGCCCGCGAGCGCAACTGGACGGCGCCCGGCGGCCGTGGCGGCTCGCCGGCCCCGATCGAGCCCGTCCCCGGCCCGCGTCCGGAAGACCAGCCCGGGCGTGAGTCGCAGGCAGTCCACACCGACGACTCCCGGAAGGAGGACTGACCCATGCTGACCCCGGTACTGTCCGACAACTGGGACCAGATCCGTTCCTGGCAGCTGGCGTCGTACCAGCGCTCCGGCGGGTACGACGCACTGCAGACCGCACTGCGGATGCAGCCGGCCGACGTGGTCACCGCGGTCAAGGACTCCGGTCTGCGCGGCCGCGGCGGCGCGGGCTTCCCGACCGGGATGAAGTGGTCGTTCATCCCGCAGGACAACCCGAAGCCGAAGTACCTGGTGGTGAACGCGGACGAGTCCGAGCCGGGTACCTGCAAGGACATCCCGCTGATGCTCGCCTCGCCGCACACGCTGGTCGAGGGCGTCATCATCGCGTCGTACGCGATCCGCGCCTCGACCGCGTTCATCTACGTCCGCGGTGAGGTGCTGCACGTGATCCGCCGGCTGCAGCAGGCGGTCGAGGAGGCGAAGGCGGCCGGTTTCATCGGTACCAACATCCTCGGCAGCGGCTACGACCTGGACGTGATCGTGCACGCCGGCGCCGGTGCGTACATCTGCGGCGAGGAGACCGCACTGCTCGACTCGCTCGAGGGTCGTCGCGGGCAGCCTCGCCTGCGTCCTCCGTTCCCGGCCGTCGCCGGTCTGTACGGCTGCCCCACAGTGATCAACAACGTCGAGTCGATCGCATCCGTTCCCGCCATCATCAAGAACGGCGCGGACTGGTTCTCCTCGATGGGCACCGAGAAGTCCAAGGGCATGACGCTGTACTCGCTGTCCGGGCACGTCACCCGGCCGGGCCAGTACGAGGCGCCGATGGGCATCACGCTGCGGCAGCTGATCGACCTGGCCGGCGGGATCCGCGAGGGGCACGAGATGAAGTTCTGGACCCCGGGCGGGTCCTCGACTCCGCTGCTCACCGCCGAGCACCTCGACGTACCGCTGGACTACGAGGGCGTCGGGTCGGTCGGCTCGATGCTGGGCACGAAGGCGCTGCAGATCTTCGACGAGACCACCTGCGTGGTCCGCTCGGTGCTGCGGTGGACCGAGTTCTACAAGCACGAGTCCTGCGGCAAGTGCACGCCGTGCCGCGAAGGCACGTGGTGGCTGGTGCAGATCCTCGAGCGGCTGGAGCACGGCAAGGGGACCGAGGAGGACCTGGTCACCCTGCTCGACCTGTGCGAGAACATCACCGGCCGGTCGTTCTGTGCGCTGGCCGACGGTGCGACCGCGCCGATCACCAGCTCGATCCAGCACTTCAAGGACGAGTACCTGGCGCACTTCGAGAACGGCGGCTGCCCGTTCGACCCGATGGCAAGCACTGTCTTCGCTACCGCTGGAGCAAGCGCATGACGATCCAAGCGAACCCGCCGGCCGGGTCGGAGGTGGAGCGCACCGATCTGGTGACCGTGACCATCGACGACATCGAGGTCAAGGTTCCGAAGAACACCCTGCTGATCCGGGCCGCGGAGCAGATCGGGATCCAGATCCCGCGGTTCTGCGACCACCCGCTGCTCGACCCGGTCGGCGCCTGCCGGCAGTGCCTGGTCGAGATCACCGACGCCGGGAACGGCCGGGGCATGCCGAAGCCGCAGGCTTCCTGCACGATCACCGTCGCCGACGGCATGGTGGTGCGCACCCAGGTGACCTCGCCGGTGGCGGACAAGGCGCAGCACGGGAACATGGAGTTCCTGCTGATCAACCACCCGCTGGACTGCCCGGTCTGCGACAAGGGCGGCGAGTGCCCGCTGCAGAACCAGGCGATGACCAACGGGCGCGGCGAGAGCCGGTTCACCGAGATCAAGCGGACCTACCCGAAGCCGATCAACATCTCGGCCGAGGTGCTGCTGGACCGCGAGCGCTGCGTGCTGTGTGCCCGCTGCACCCGGTTCTCCGAGCAGATCGCCGGTGACCCGTTCATCGCGCTGGTCGAGCGCGGTGCGCTGCAGCAGGTCGGCATCTACGAGAAGGAGCCGTTCGAGAGCTACTTCTCCGGCAACACCATCCAGATCTGCCCGGTCGGTGCGCTGACCAGCGCGGCGTACCGGTTCCGGTCCCGGCCGTTCGACCTGGTCTCGGTTCCGTCGGTGGCGGAGCACGACTCGTCCGGTGCGGCGATCCGGGTCGACTACCGGCGCGGCAAGGTGATGCGCCGGCTGGCCGGCGACGACCCGCAGGTGAACGAGGAGTGGATCTCGGACAAGGACCGGTTCGCGTTCAACTACGCGACCACCGGTGACCGGCTGACCCACCCGCTGATCCGCGAGGACGGCGAGCTGCGGCCGGCGTCCTGGCCGGAGGCGCTGACCTTCGCGGCCGAGCGGCTGACCGCGGCCCGCGGCAACGCGGCGGTGCTGACCGGCGGCCGGCTGACCCTCGAGGACTCCTACGCGTACTCGAAGTTCGCCCGGGTCGCCCTCGGCACCAACGACATCGACTTCCGGGCCCGGCCGCACTCCGCGGAGGAGGCGGACTTCCTCGCCGCCGCGGTGGCCGGCACCGGTCTCGGTACGACGTTCGGCGACCTGGAGCAGGCCGGATCGGTGCTGCTCGTCGGGTTCGAGCCCGAAGAGGAAGCGCCGTCGGTGTTCCTGCGGCTGCGCAAGGGCGTCCGCTCGCACGGCACCAAGGTCTTCACGGTCGCTTCCTACGGTTCGCGCGGTGTCGAGAAGCTCGACGGTGTCGTCGTACCGGCGTCGCCCGGGACCGAGGCCGCCGTACTGGCTGATCTCGGCAATGCCGGTGAGGCCGGAGCGGCCGCGCTGGCGTCGCTCGGGGCCGACTCGATCATCATCGTCGGCGAGCGGCTGGCCGGCGTGCCGGGCGGGTACTCGACGGCACTGCGGGTCGCGCTCGACACGGGTGCTCAGCTGGCCTGGATCCCGCGTCGTGCGGGTGACCGGGGTGCGCTCGAGGCAGGCTGCCTGCCGGGGCTGCTGCCCGGCGGCCGGCTGGTGTCCGACCCGCAGGCGCGGGTCGACATGCAGGCCGCGTGGGGTGTGGACGGCCTGCCGGCCCAGCCGGGACGGGACCTGACCGAGATCCTCGCGGCGGCCGGATCACTGCAGGCACTGGTGGTTGCCGGTGTCGAGATCGACGACCTGCCGGACCCGGCGGTGGCCCTGGCCGCGCTGGAGGCGGCGCCGTTCGTGGTCAGCTTCGAGGTCCGCAACTCCCAGGTCACCGAGCACGCCGATGTCGTCTTCCCGGTGGTTCCGCCGGCGGAGAAGGACGGCACCTTCGTCAACTGGGAGGGCCGCGAGCGGTCGTTCCCGGTGGTGCTGAAGGTCCCGGCCGCGATGCCCG
Source organism: uncultured Actinomycetota bacterium (assembly GCA_963748245.1). GTDB lineage: Bacteria > Actinomycetota > Actinomycetes > Propionibacteriales > Kribbellaceae > Kribbella. Next base: position 187,862 of record CAVVIA010000004.1, read on the forward strand.
ACGTTCGTGCGCTGGCGGCGCTGGCGCAGGAGATGGACCGCTCGATCGGGTTCACCACTCCGGCCGGTGCGAAGCGCGAGTTCGACGAGCTCGGCCGCTGGGACGGCGATCGCGCGCAGGAGCCGACGTACCAGGCCGGTCCGTCGCTCGGCGCGTTCGACTCCACCCGGCTGTCGACCTGGCGGATGCTGATCGACGAGAGCCGCGCGAACGACGGTGAACCGCACCTGACCGCGACGGCCCGGACGCCGGTCGCCCGGATCTCACTCACCACCGCGCGCCGGGTCGGTGTCGCCGACGGTGACGAGCTGGTGGTCAGCACCGACGCCGGGTCGATCCGGCTGCCGGTGGTGATCAGCCCGATGACCGACAACGTGGTGTGGCTGCCGACCAACTCGGCCGACTCGCACGTACGACGGTCCTTGCACGCCGACCATGGCTCGATCGTGACGATCGCCGGAGGGAACTCATGAACGAGCGCAGCGAGTTCATCAACGGGCTCAGCAGTCAAGACTCGTGCGCGCCCGCAGCGAAGCGAGGACGCGCATGAGTCCCATCTCTCTGACCGCACTGCCGCTTGCGGTGCCGGACGCCGGTGTCGGGAACGACCCCTGGTGGGTCGTCGGCCTGAAGGTGCTGCTGGTCTTCGTCTTCCTCGTCGTCCTGACGCTGTTCAACATCTGGTGGGAGCGCCGGGTGGTGGCCCGGATGCAGCACCGGATCGGCCCGAACGTGCACGGCCCGCAGGGTCTGCTGCAGTCGCTCGCCGACGGTATGAAGCTGATGTTCAAGGAAGACCTGATGCCCAAGGGCGTCGACAGGTTCGTCTTCGTCGCCGCACCGGTGATCGTGTCGATCCCGGCCTTCCTCACCTTCGCGGTGATCCCGTTCGGGCCGACGGTGCGGATCCCGTTCACCGACGTGTACACCCGGCTGCAGCTCACCGACCTGCCGGTCTCGGTGCTGTACGTGATGGCGGTCGCCTCGATCGGCATCTACGGCATCGTGCTCGGCGGCTGGTCGTCCAACTCGACGTACTCGCTGCTCGGCGGTCTGCGCTCCAGCGCCCAGATGATCTCCTACGAGGTCGGCATGGGCCTGGCGCTGGTGACGGTGTTCCTGTTCGCCGGCTCGATGTCCACCTCGGAGATCGTCGCGGCGCAGGGCTCGAACCAGTCGATCAACCTGTTCGGCGCGGAGATCCCGATCCCGGGCTGGTACGCGTTCTTGTTGTTCCCGTCGTTCGTGATCTACGTGATCTCGATGATCGGCGAGACGAACCGGGCGCCGTTCGACCTGCCGGAGGCCGAGGGCGAGCTGGTGGCCGGCTTCCTGACCGAGTACTCGTCGATGAAGTACGCGATGTTCTTCCTGGCCGAGTACATCAACATGGCGACCGTGTCGGCGCTGGCGACCACGCTGTTCCTGGGCGGCTGGCGAGCACCCTGGCCGATCTCGATCTGGGACGGCGCGAACTCCGGCTACTGGCCGGTGCTGTGGTTCATCGGCAAGATGATGTGCTTCATCTTCTTCTACATCTGGCTGCGCGGAACCTTGCCGCGACTGCGCTACGACCAGTTCATGAAGCTGGGCTGGAAGATCCTGATTCCGGTCTCGCTGGGCTGGATCCTGCTGGTCGCCACCGTCCGCGCGGTCGGCCGGGAGACCACCTTCAGCCGTTCGACGCTGCTGGTGGCCGCTGGTGTGGTCCTGCTGATCGCGGTGATCACCATGTTCGTCCCGCAGAAGCCCAAGCCCGAGAAGATCACCGAGGACGACCGCGCGAAGGACTTCGACGCCTTCGCCGGCGGCTTCCCGGTGCCCCCACCGCTCGTTCACACGCCGAGCCGAAGCGAGACTGAGACCCGTAGCAAGGAAGGCAGCCGTGGCTAGTGTCAAAGAGTCCCTCTGGGACCCGGTAGCCGGGTTCGGGGTCACCTTCCGGACGATGTTCCGCAAGGTGTTCACCGAGCAGTACCCGTTCGAGAAGAAGCCGACCGCGCCACGCTTCCACGGCCGCCACCAGCTGAACCGCTGGCCGGACGGTCTGGAGAAGTGCATCGGCTGCGAGCTGTGCGCGTGGGCCTGCCCGGCGGACGCGATCTACGTCGAGGGTGCCGACAACGAGGACGACGCGACCGGTCGCTTCTCGCCCGGTGAGCGCTACGGCCGCGTCTACCAGATCAACTACCTGCGCTGCATCCTCTGTGGTCTGTGCATCGAGGCCTGCCCGACCCGGGCGCTCACGATGACCAACGAGTACGAGCTGGCCGACCGCAGCCGCGAGTCCCTCATCTACGAGAAGAAGGACCTGCTGGCGCCGCTGCTGCCCGGGATGCAGGAGCCGCCGCACGAGATGCAGCTCGGCACCACCGAGAAGGACTACTACCTCGGACTGACCGGCGCCGCCGTACCGGCCGAGGGTGGTGACGGCAAGTGATGCCGCTCGTCACCGGCGCCGAGGTGGCGTTCTGGATGCTCGCGCCGATCATGGTGCTGGCCGCGATCGCGATGGTGCTGGTCCGCAAGGCGGTGCACTCCGCCCTGCTGCTGGCCACCGTGATGATCTGCCTGGCCATCCAGTACGCCGCTCAGGACGCGCCGTTCCTGTTCGCCGTCCAGATCATCGTCTACACCGGCGCGATCCTGATGCTGTTCCTGTTCGTGCTGATGCTGGTCGGTGTGGACGCGAGCGACTCTCTGGTGGAGACGATCCGCGGCCAGCGGCTGCTGGCCGGACTGGCGTTCCTCGGCATCGCGATCCTGCTGGTCGCGGCCGTCGGCAACGCGGTGTACGGCAACCCGATCGGGCTGGCCGACGCGCAGCCGGACGGCAACCCGCAGGCGATCGCGCAGCTGCTGTTCGGCAAGTACGTGTTCGCCTTCGAGGTGACCTCGGCGCTGCTGATCACCGCGGCCCTCGGCGCGATGATGCTGGCGCACCGGGAGCGGCTGACCAAGAAGCGGACCCAGCGCGACCACGCCGAGGACCGGATCCGCAAGTACGCCGAGTCCGGCGTACACCCCGGTCCGCTGCCGACGCCCGGCGTACTGGCCCGGCACAACGCCGTCGACACGCCGGCCCTGCTGCCGGACGGGTCGATCGCACCGACCTCGGTTTCGCGGGTGCTCCAGGCACGTGGCACCGTGTTCCCCGAAACCGAGGAGCGGGCCGACGTCGAAGAGGTCCGCAAGCTCAACGCTGGCGAGGTCGGCGACGAGGTGCCGTCCGAGCCCGAGGGCACGGACCTGACCGGATATGGCGAGGAGGACAAGCTGTGACAACCGAGCCATATATCGTTCTTGCGGCGATTCTGTTCAGTATCGGCGCGCTCGGCGTGCTGGTGCGCCGGAACGCCATCGTCGTCTTCATGTGTGTCGAGTTGATGCTGAACGCAACCAACCTCGCGTTCGTCAGTTTCGCCCGCCAGCACGGCAACCTCGACGGCCAGATCGCCGCCTTCTTCGTGATGGTGGTGGCGGCGGCCGAGGTCGTGATCGGGCTGGCGATCATCATGGCCATCTTCCGCACCCGTCGCTCGGCCTCGGTCGACGACGCCAACCTGCTCAAGTACTGAGGTAAGCACCGATGAGTCATGAGCTGACGTGGCTGCTGGTCGCGGTTCCGGCCGTGTCCGCGGCGATCCTGCTGCTGGGTGGCAAGGCCACCGACGCATGGGGTCACCTGCTGGGGACGCTGGCGCCGCTGATCTCCTTCGCCTTCGGCGTAGTGCTGTTCATCCAGATGCAGGGCCTGGCCAGCGAGGAGCGGGCCGAGACGTTCCGGCTGTTCGAGTGGTTCTCGGTCGGCGACATCACGGTGAACTTCAGTCTGCTGATCGATCCGCTGTCGATCCTGTTCGTGCTGCTGATCACCGGTGTGGGTTCGCTGATCCACATCTACTCGGTCGGCTACATGGAGCACGACGCGCGCCGGCGCCGCTTCTTCGGGTACCTGAACCTGTTCATCGCGGCGATGCTGCTGCTGGTGCTCGCGGCCGACTACCTGCTGGTGTTCGTCGGCTGGGAGGGCGTCGGTCTGGCGTCGTACCTGCTGATCGGGTTCTGGCAGCACAAGAACTCCGCCGCGGTCGCCGCGAAGAAGGCGTTCGTGGTGAACCGGGTCGGTGACATCGGCCTCTCGCTCGCGGTGATGAGCATGTGGGCGCTGTTCGGCTCGTCCGCCTTCGCCACCGTCGACGCGGGCGCCGAGGGTCTGTCGAGCACCTGGGCCACGCTGCTCGGCCTGATGCTGCTGCTGGCGGCCTGCGGCAAGTCCGCGCAGGTGCCGCTGCAGTCCTGGCTGCTGGACGCGATGGAGGGCCCGACCCCGGTGTCGGCGCTGATCCACGCGGCGACCATGGTCACCGCGGGCGTCTACCTGGTGACCCGGTCGAGCGCGATCTACGAGCACACCGACGCCGCCTCCACCGCCGTCGTCATCGTCGGTACGGTGACCCTGCTGGTCGGTGCGATCATCGGTTGCGCCAAGGACGACATCAAGAAGGCGCTGGCCGGTTCGACGATGAGCCAGATCGGCTACATGATGCTCGCCGCCGGCCTCGGTCCGGTGGGCTACGCGTTCGCGATCTTCCACCTGCTCACCCACGGCTTCTTCAAGGCCAACATGTTCCTCGGGGCCGGCTCGGTGATGCACGGCATGAACGACGAAGTGGACATGCGGCGCTACGGCGGCCTGGCGAAGTACATGAGGATCACCTTCCTGACCTTCGGGTTCGGCTACCTGGCGATCCTCGGCATCCCGCCGTTCTCCGGCTTCTTCAGCAAGGACCACATCATCGAGGTCGCCTTCGCGGAGAGCACCGTGGCCGGTCTGTGTGCGCTGCTCGGCGCCGGGATCACCGCGTTCTACATGACCCGGCTGATGATGATGACCTTCTTCGGCGAGAAGCGCTGGGAGAAGGACGCGCACCCGCACGAGTCACCCAAGGTGATGACCGGTCCGCTGATCATCCTGGCGATCCTCTCGCTGGTCGGCGGTGCGCTCTACTTCGTCAACGACTGGATCGTCACCTGGCTGGAGCCGGTGACCGGTTTCGAGGAAGCCCATCCGCCGCTCAGCGCGCTGGCGATGACGCTGATCATCCTCGCGACCGTGATCGTCGGCGCTGCCATCGGTGTCGTGCTGTTCCGTCGGGACATCCCGCGCGAGGCGCCCGTCCGGGTTTCGCCGGTCACCACCTTCGCCCGCCGTGACCTGTACGGCGACGCGCTGAACGAGGCGGTCCTGATGCGCCCGGGCCAGTACCTCACCCGGACGCTGGTCTGGCTGGACAACCGCGTGGTGGACGGCCTGGTGAACGGGCTGGCCGCGCTCTTCGGCGGCATGTCCGGCCGGCTCCGCCGGTTCCAGACGGGCTTCGTCCGTTCCTACGCACTCAGCATGGTCTTCGGCGCCGCACTCGTGGTCGTCGCCCTCCTCGCGGTGAGGTTGTCGTGAACATCGGTTGGCTGACCCTGTTACTGCTCCTGCCGTTCGTCGGGGCGCTGGCGACGATGCTGGTGCCCAAGGCGAGGGCGCTGCTGGCCAAGCAGGTCGCACTCGGCTTCTCCCTCGCCACCTTGGTGCTGACCGCGATCATCGCGGTCGGCTACCAGCGCAACGGTGCCGCGGACTACGCCGAGACGCACACCTGGATCCAGCCGTTCGGTGCGTACTTCGCGCTCGGCCTCGACGGCGTCGGCATCGTCCTGATCGTGCTGACCGCGCTGCTCACCCCGGTCGTGCTGATCGCGTCCTGGAACGACGCCAAGGACGGCCGCTGGTCGGAGAAGGCCTTCTTCGCCTGGATCCTGGGCCTGGAGGCGCTGTCGCTCGGCGTGTTCGCCGCCACCGACGTCTTCCTGTTCTACGTGCTGTTCGAGGCCACGCTGATCCCGATGTACTTCCTGATCGGTGGCTTCGGCGGTGCGCAGCGCTCGTACGCCGCGGTGAAGTTCCTGCTCTACTCGCTGCTCGGCGGTCTGCTGATGCTGGCGTCGGTGATCGGGCTGTACGTGCTCTCGGCCCAGGCCGGCGACCCGTCGTACCTGCTCAGCGACCTGATGCAGCTGGACATCAGCCAGAACACCGAACGGTGGCTGTTCCTCGGCTTCTTCTTCGCCTTCGCGGTGAAGGCGCCGATGGTGCCGTTCCACACCTGGCTGCCGGACGCCGCCGCCGAGGCGACGCCGGGCACGTCGGTGCTGCTGGTCGGCATCCTGGACAAGATCGGCACCTTCGGGATGATCCGGTTCTGCCTGGGCCTGTTCCCGAACGCGTCCGAGTGGGCCACCCCGGTGGTCCTGGTGCTGGCGCTGATCTCGGTCGTGTACGGCGCCCTGGTGGCGATCGGCCAGACCGACATCAAGCGGCTGATCGCCTACACCTCGATCTCGCACTTCGGCTTCATCGTGATGGGGATCTTCGCGCTGACGTCACAGGGCCTGACCGGGTCGACGCTCTACATGTTCAACCACGGCCTGTCCACGGCCGCGCTGTTCCTGGTCGCCGGGTACCTGATCTCCCGGCGCGGGTCCGCGCGGATCGCCGACTACGGCGGAGTGGAGAAGGTGGCACCGGTGCTGGCCGGCACGTTCCTGTTCGCCGGCCTGTCCAGCCTGGCGCTGCCCGGGCTGTCGCCGTTCATCTCCGAGTTCATGGTGCTGGCCGGGACGTTCAGCCGGCACAAGGTGATCGCGGTGATCGCCGTCCTCGGTATCGTCCTGGCCGCGCTCTACATCCTGATCATGTACCAACGCCTGATGACCGGGCCGGTGCGCGACGGGATCGAGAAGTTGAAGGACCTGAACGTGCGCGAGGTGCTCGCGATCGCGCCGCTCGTCGTACTGATCATCGGCCTGGGGATCTTCCCGAAGCCGGTGGTGGACATCATCAAGCCGGCGGTGGAGTCGACGATGCAACGCGTCGGCGTGACTGACAAGGCTCCGGAGATCCCCGTGACGGAGGGACAGAAGTGATCGCGCAGATCCTGCCGCTGGCGGACTTCACCGCGCCCAAGATCGAGTACGGCGAACTCTCGCCGCTGCTCGTGGTCTTCGGTGCGGCGTGCGTCGGCGTACTGGTCGAGGCCTTCCTGCCGCGGCAGTTGCGGCACGCGGCCCAGCTGGCGATCACGGTGGTGTCCGTCGTCGTCGCGGGTGTGCTGACCGCCTTGCTGATCAACGACAACAAGGAACTGGTCGCGGCGCAGGGTGCGATCTCCGTCGACGGTCCGGCGCTGTTCACCTGGGGCCTCCTGCTCGCACTGACGCTGATCAGCGTGCTGCTGTTCGCCGAGCGGTCGGTCGACGGCGGACTGTCCGCGTTCGCCGGCCAGGCGGCCGCCGTACCGGGGTCCGAGGCCGAGCGGGAGGGGACCGCGGCCAAGGTCGAGCACACCGAGGTCTTCCCGCTGACGCTGTTCGCGGTCGGCGGCATGATGTTGTTCGCGTCGGCCAACGACCTGCTGATCCTGTTCGTCGCGCTCGAGGTGTTCTCGCTGCCGCTGTACCTGCTCTGCGGGCTGGCCCGGCGTCGCCGGCTGATCTCGCAGGAAGCGGCGATGAAGTACTTCCTGCTCGGTGCGTTCGCGTCGGCGTTCCTGCTCTTCGGGATCGCGCTGCTGTACGGGTACGCCGGCACGATGTCGCTGGGCGGGATCGCGGACGCGCTGGCCAGCGAGACCGGCGCCGACTCGATCCTGCTGGCCGGGACCGGCCTGCTGGGTGTCGGCCTGCTGTTCAAGGTGGGCGCCGTACCGTTCCACTCGTGGACCCCGGACGTCTACCAGGGTGCGCCGACGCCGATCACCGGTTTCATGGCGGCCTGTACCAAGATCGCCGCGTTCATCGGGCTGATGCGGGTCTTCTACGTCGCGCTCGGTGGCACCCGCTGGGACTGGGCGCCGATGATGTGGGTCGTCGCCATCCTGACCATGGTGGTCGGCTCGATCGTCGCGATCACCCAGACCGACGTGAAGCGGATGCTGGCCTACTCGTCGATCGCGCACGCGGGCTTCCTGCTGACCGCCTTCATCGGGCTCGCACAGGCCGGGAACGGCGTCCTCACCGGGATCACCTCGACCCAGGCGGTGCTGTTCTACCTGGTCACCTACGGGTTCCCGACCATCGGCGCCTTCGCCGTCGTCACGCTGGTGCGGGACGCGGGAGGCGAGGCGACGCACCTGTCCCGCTGGGCCGGACTGGGCAAGAAGTCGCCGCTGCTGGCCGGCATCTTCGCCTTCTTCCTGCTCTCCTTCGCCGGCATCCCGCTGACCGCGGGCTTCACCGGCAAGTGGGCCGTGTTCACCGCGGCGTGGACCGGCGGCGCCTGGCCGCTGGTCGTGGTCGCGGTGCTGTGCAGCCTGGTCGCCGCGTTCTTCTACGTCCGGGTGATCGTGCTGATGTTCTTCTCCGACCTCCCGGCGGACGCGCCGGACGTGGCCCTGCCCGGGTGGCAGACCACGACCGCCGTCGCCCTCGGTCTCGCCGCCACAGTGGTGCTCGGCCTGGTTCCCGGACCGGTACTCGATCTGGCGGCCCGCGCGGGTGAGTTCATCCGTTGAGTCCGACCCCGCTGCCGGCCGAGAGCCTGGGCTTCGCGTTCGCCGACGAGGCGCTCGAAGCCCGGGTTCGTGCTGGGCTGGAGTCGGTCGAGCAGGTACTGCGCGACTCGACCCAGTCCGAGGCGCCGTTCGTCACCGCGGCGGCGCAGCACGTCATGGTTGCCGGCGGCAAGCGGTTCCGGCCGCTGCTGGTTCTGCTGGCGGCGGAGTTCGGTCCGGAGCCGGCCGCTGACGACGTGGTGAAGGCGGCCGTGGTGGTCGAGCTGACCCACGTCGCCACCCTGCACCACGACGACGTGATGGACGAGGCCGCGCTCCGGCGCGGCTCGGCCACCGCGAACGCGGCCTGGGACAACTCGGTCGCCATCCTGTCCGGCGACTGGCTGTTCGCCCGGGCGTCGGACCTGGTCGCCGACCTCGGCCCGGAGGCGGTCCGGATCCAGGCCCGCACCTTCGGCCGGCTGGTCGAGGGCCAGATCCGCGAGACCCTCGGCGTCGGCGAGGGCCAGGACCCGCTGGCCCACTACCTGTCGGTCGTCGCCGACAAGACCGGCTCGCTGATCGCGACGTCCGCTCTCTTCGGGGCCCGGTACGCCGGGGCGCCGGACGAGGTGCAGGAGTCGCTGCGCGCCTTCGGCGAGGAGATCGGCGCCGCCTTTCAGTTGGCCGACGACATCCTCGACATCGCCTCGGAGTCGGGTCAGTCCGGCAAGACCCCGGGCACCGACCTGCGCGAGGGCGTCCCCACGCTGCCGGTGCTGATCTTCCGCGCCCAGGCGGACCCGTCCAATGCTTCGGACGCGCGGTTGCTCGAGCTCCTCGACTCGGATCTCTCCGACGACGCCCGCCTGGCCGAGACCCTCGAACTCCTCCGCGCCCACCCCGCCTTCCGCCAGGCCGCAGACGACGTCCGCCGCCGAGCCACCGACGCCCGCAAACTCCTCGCCCCCCTCCCCAAAGGCCCCGCCCGCCAGGCCTTGGACTCCCTCTGCGACCTCGTCGCCACCCGCTCCGTCTAGAACTTGTTCTGTCGTCGCATCGCGCGGGGGCGGCCGTCCGGGTCGTAGAGGTGGCGGGCCAGCCGTCCTGCCCAGAGGGATTGGAGGCGGGTGACGGGTTCGGGGTTGTGGGCGCGGATGCGGCCGGGTGGTCGTGGCCCTTGGCAACCGTTGGAGTGCCACTCGTCGAGTACGGCGGCCTGCTGCTGCCACTGGTCGAAGCCGGTGATCGGGTCGAGCTCGGGATCGTCGGTGCTCAGGTGCTCGGACCACAACTCGGATCGCAGCGACCGGGCCAGCTCCGGGGAGTCGACGGCACAGGTCAGCTCGCTGTCGTTCGTCCAGGACCGCCGGTTGAAGTTGTCGGAGCCGCAGGTCATCCACTGATCGTCGATGATGCAGACCTTCGCGTGGACGTAGATCGGTACGCCGTCCTCGTTCTCCAGGTCGTAGACCGCGACGCGATCCGATTCCAGTAACCGCAACGCCTCCAGTTGGGCGAACCGTGCCGGCGGCCCACTGATCCGGCCGTCCTGATCCGGATACCGCGGCACGACCGCGATCACCCGCAACTCCGGCGACCGCACCAACGCCTCCCGCACACCGCGCGTCACCGCCGCGGACCACAAGTACTGGTCCTCGACGTAGATGAGCGACCGCGCTCGCGCGAACGCCTTCAGGTAACCGCGGGCCACGCTGTGCTCCCCGTGCGGCGCGAACGGGAACCCCGGGTGCTTGTGCGCGTACGTCCGCAGCACCTGCACGGTATGCGGCCCGGCCGGAGGCGGATCAGGGAACGCCTCCGGCAGATTCGCCGGGTGGCGCGGCATCCGGGCCAACCGCTGGATCAGCATCCGGTACGGCGTCCGCCGGTCGAGCGGATGCGGATCGTCCCACCGTTCGACGAAGCACCGCAGGAGATCGCCGACCGCGGGACCACGCACCTCGAGCGTCACGTCATGCCAGGGCGGCCGGGCGCCGTACCGCGGATCCATCGGCGCGGTCTGCGGATCACCGAGGTGCCGCACGTCGTCGCGTCGCCCGTGACACAGGTCGATCCCGCCGACGAACGCGACATCGGCCTCCGGGTGGTCGCGATGCCGGATCACGAAGATCTTCTGGTGATGCGAGGCCAGCCGCCGTACCCGCTGGTCGAGCAGCACCTCGCCACCGGCCTCGTTCAGCTCGGCCCCGAACCGCTGATTCTCCTGCGAACTGAAGTTCAGGTGATCCGAGTGCGACCGCCACAACAACCCGCGGATCTCCACCCCACCACGAGCCAGCTCGCACAGCACCGATCCGACACTGGGTCCATCCTCCACCAGAGCCTCGTCCGGATCCCCACGCCAGTCGGTGAAATACACCCGATCACCGCCTCGCAGCCGGCCAAGCTCGTCGTACAACCGCCGAAAGTACGTGGCCCCGTGCACCAGCACCCGAACCAGGTTCCCCTCGACCCAGGCACCGTCGGCGTCGATGTCAGTAGCGTCGTTCCCCCGCTCCTCCGCAGTCAGCAACCACTCATGCCTCATCCCCTCACTGTGCCCCAAAGTCGTCAGAGCTAGTGCCCAGCCGTTGTGCAACGGGCTGGGCACTGGCGGTCATCGGCTCTGCCAGGTGGGGCTTTCGACGTAGTGGTTGTCGTAGAGGTCGCTGGTTTTGGCGAGTTCGGTCGGGGGTGTTTCGCCTCGATAGACGGATTCGAGGAGGCGGTAGTAGTCGAAGCGGGGCTTGGCGTGGGTGAGGACGAAGAGGACCTCGGCGTCCGAGTCGCCGGCGGCCTCGAAGGCGTGCGGGGTGTTCGGGGGTACGACGAGGAAGTCGCCCTGGTTGAGCAGGATGATGTCGTCACCGGTGAGGACGCGGAGTGAGCCGGTCAGGACGAAGAAGAGTTCCGCGGCCTCCTTGTGCTGGTGTGGGGGAGCGCCCTCCTTGCCGGGCTTGAAGATCGAGCGGTGGCTGGTCAGGTGACCGCCGGTGTCGGGGACGTCGGCGAGGAGGGTGACGCCGCTGGCGGGCAGGTTCTCGGCGTCGGTGGCGCGGATCAGGACGGACTTCATGACTGAGCTCCTTGCGAGTTAGTTGCTGACGGCATCGACGAGCGCCGGTGCCGTGGTCTTGCGGCCGGTGAGGGCCAGGACTGCGGTGACGAGGATCCCGGCGGCGGTGATGAGGACGGCGACCCGGATGCCGTGGGTGGTGGCCGCGCGGAGGGCGTCGTCGGCGAGGCCGTCGATGCCCTGGTTGGCGATCGCGACCAGGACGGCAAGGCCGACCGCGTTGCCGATCTGCTGACCGGTCGACGCCATCCCGGACCCGATGCCCTGGTACTCGGCCGCGACACCGGTCGACGCCGCGGCGTACATGGTGGTGAACGAACTGCCCTGGCCGAGTCCCAGGATCAACAGTCCTGGGATCAGTACGGCGTACGACGCACTCGTCGACAAACTCACTCCCAGGAGTGCCGTACCGACGGCGCCCACTCCCAGGCTGACGGCCAACGTCAGATGCAGCCCGAAGCGGGTCGCCAGCCGGCCGCCGAGGTTGGCGCCGACGAAGATCGCGACCGTGGGGACGAGGTACGCCAGCCCGGTCTGCAAAGCGTTGTAGCCGTGGATGTCCTGGAAGTAGACGGTCTCGAAGTACAGCAACGGGCCGAAGGTGGCTGCGAAGAGAGTGATGACCGCGACGCCGATCCGCAGGTTCCGGATCCTCAGCAACCGCAGCGGCATCAACGGATCCGCCGACCGGAACTCGATCAACGCGAAGGCAGCCAGCAGTACGACGCCGACCACGGCAGCCGGCACACTCAGTCCACTCCATCCGGTCGCCGGGCCCTGGACCAGAGCGAACACGATCGAGGTGATCCCTGCCGTGGCAGTCACCGCGCCGGGTACGTCGAACCGGCGTCCGCTCCGCGCCGACGCGTCCACCGGGATCAGGAGGACTGCGGCGACCACACCGGCAAGCGCGAGCGGCACGTTGACGAAGAACACCGCCGGCCACCCGAACGACTGCGTCAGCACCCCGCCGAGCAAGGAGCCGAGCGCCATTCCGCTACCACCGGCGGCACCCCAGATCGAGAACGCCCGGTTGCGTTCGCGGCCCTCGGCGAAGAGGGTGCCGATCAGCGAGAGTACGGCGGGCGCCAGGACCGCACCGCCGAAGCCCTGGACCGCGCGGGCTCCGACGAGCAGCTCGGGTGACGTGGCGAACCCGCCGGCCAGCGAGGAGACGCCGTACAGGAAGAGGCCGAGGGTGAACATCCGGCGGCGGCCGAGCAGGTCGGACATCCGGCCGCCGAGCAGCAGGAAGCCGCCGAACGCGACCGCGTACCCGCTGACCACCCACTGGAGGTTGTGGGCGGCGAAGCCGAGTTCGCGGCCGATGTCGGGGACGGCGACGAACACGATGGTGTAGTCGATCGCGATGATCAGTTGTGCGAACGCCAGCAGGGCGAGCACAAGAGGCTTATTGTGGATATCAGACATCCAGAATCAACTCCGGCGGAAACGGTTGAGATAGGCAACAAAAGTCAGGACTTGAGGTTCGCGAACCAGCGCCGGGCGTTGTCCGGGGCGGCCGGGAACTGTTCCTCGACCCGGGTGACGATGTCGGCGATGCTCTGGCCGGCCAGCTCGCGCCGGTAGTTGAGCTCCGCGGCCCGCATCGCCTGCGACACCAGGCAGATCTTGCGGTAGTCCGCATGCGGATCGGCGCCCGGACCGTCCTTCAGGATCTCCGCACACCGGAACGCGTCCTCGGCGCCGTCGATCGCGACGACGATGTCGAGCAGGCTGATGTTGCGCGGATCCCGGGCGAGCTGGAAGCCGCCCTTCGGGCCGGAGGTCGACGACAGGATGCCGGCCCGGGTGAGTGCCTGGAGCTGCTTGTTCAGGTACGCCGTGGGAAGGTCGTAGAAGGCGGCGAGTCGTTTGGCGGTCACCGCCTCGCCGGGCAGCCAGCTGAGATTCACACAGCTGTGCATCGCCCACTCGACGCCTTCGTTCATCTTCATAGTTCTGGATACTAAATGTCCTGAATAGCCGGAGTCAAGAGGCCCGGCACCCCCTGAGGTGCCGGGCCTGCCGACGGGCGGTCAGCTACCGACGCGGCCGCCGTCGCGACGCCAGACGCAGGCGATCGCCGGACGCGGGAACGTGTCGGTGTGCGGCCAGGTCGAGGTCGGCTTCTCGAAGGTCGCGTCGTCGGTCTCGCCCGGGTGCTGGACGGCGACGAACGCGGTCTTGTCGTCCTCCGACACCAGCGGGCCGCAGGCCTCGGACGCGAACGGCACGGACAGGAACTGCTTGACCTGACCGCGGTTCGGGCCGGCCACCGGGACGGTGAAGATGCCGTCGTTGGAGCCGAGCACGTTGCCGTCGGTGGAGATCCACAGGTTGCCGGACCCGTCGAAGGCGACGTTGTCCGGGCAGGAGATCGGGCTCACCTTGGTCTTGTCGAAGCCGCCGAAGTACGTCTCCTGCGCGGCCGGGTCGCCGCAGACCAGGAACAGGGTCCAGAAGAAGCCGGTCTTGGCCGCGTCGTCGCCCTCCTCGCTGATCTCCAGGATGTACCCGTTCCGGTTGCCGGCCTTCTCGATCAGCGGCCCGTCCAGGGTGTCGCGGGTGTGCGACTTCACGATCGGGTTCGCCTCGTCGGCCGGGAACTTCGCGCCGCGGTTGTCGTTGTTCGTCAGCGCGGCGTAGATCCGGCCGTTCACCGGGTTGCGCTCGACGTCCTCGGGCCGGTCCATCCGGGTCGCGCCGACCTTGTCCGCCGCGAACCGGGTGTTGATCAGCACCTCCTGCACGGACATGCCGTCGATGAACGACTTCTTGTCCGTGGTCAGCGGGATCCACTGGCCGACACCGTCGTACAGGCCGTCCTCGGTGCCGTCGCCGGTGAACTTGGCGACGTACAGGGTGCCCTCGTCGAGCAGGCCGAAGTTCTTCTTCCGGTTGTCGGAGTCGTACTTCCCGGACGAGACGAACTTGTAGATGTACTCGCCCTTCTCGTCGTCGCCGAGGTACACCGCGATCCGCCCGTCGGCGGTGATCGTCGTGGTCGCACCCTCGTGCTTGAGCCGGGCCAGCATGGTCCGCTTCTTCGGCGCCGCCGCCGGGTCGTACGGGTCGACCTCGACGATCCAGCCGGCCCGGAACACCTCGGTCGGCGTCTTGCTCAGGTCCCACCGTGGGTCGACGGTGCTCCACTCCCGCGCGGACTTGGTCACCGTGGTCGGGACGCCGTACCGCTTGTAGCTGTCCACGTACTCGGCCGGGACGGTCCCGGACACGTCGTAGTACCCGTTGAAGTTCTCCTCGCCGGACAAGATGGTGCCCCACGGGGTGACGCCGCCGGCGCAGTTACCGAAGGTGCCGTAGGCAACCTTCCCGACGCGCGGGTCGGAGGCGGCCGGGCCGGTGACCTCGAACTTGGTGGTCGCGGTGATCCGGCGGTTGTACTTCGAGCCCTGCTTGTCCCGGCGCCACTGGCCGCTGCGGCCGACGCGCTCGATCTGGACCACCGTCATACCGTGTGCGGCCAGGCCGATCTTGGCGATCGTCTTCTGGTCGTACTTGCCGGTCGGGAACATCAGGTTCTCGTCGGTGTACTCGTGGTTGCAGACGAGCAGTGCCTTCCGGTCGTCGCGGAGCGGCACGATCATCGTGTAGTCGTTGTTGTAGCCGAACTGCTTGGCCTGCGCCTCGGGCGTCTGCTTGTAGGCGTCGAACTTCGGCGCGCCGGACTCGACCGGGTCGCCCCAGCCGATGATGACGCCCTGCTCGTAGCCGTGCGGGATGACGATGTCGTCCTTGCGGTTCGGCGGTACGACGCCGTGCGTCAGCGCACCGGGCTTGCCGAAGCCGGGGAAGGCTCCGTTGCCGTGATCGCCGCCGTAGCCGGCACCGGCCGACTGGTCGGCGGCCGCGGGGGTCAGGTTGGCCGCGAGCGCGCCGACCCCGGCGGCCGCGACTCCGGCGGCGCCGACCTTGAGGACGTTGCGGCGCGAGAACGCGGACCGCATCACCGTCTGGATGTGCTCGTTGCCGGAGGTGTTCGGCTCCGGGTGGTCACACTGGTTGGCGCACTTGAGCTCGCAGGTGCGGAAGCTTCGGGATCCGTGGCGGGTGCCGATCTGGCTGATCAGCGGCAGGAACTTGGTCACGTCCAGGGACCCTAGGGAGGCCAGGCGGTAACTGAGTGAAGGTCAGGTGAACGTCATAAGGCTTAGGTTGCCCTAAGTAGCAAGGTGAGATCGAACAGTCACACTGCGGAGGCGGTCAGCGCGGCCCGTTCGAGCGACTGGATCCGGCGCCGGTGCGCCATCGTGTCCCAGGTGAAGATCGCCAGCGCGAGCCACACCAGCCCGAAGCCGGCCCAGCGCATCGGCGACATCGCCTCGTGGAACAGCAGCACGGCGAGCGCGAACTGCATGCTCGGCGTGATGTAGTTCAGCAGGCCCGAGCGTCGTCATCGACACCCGGGTCGAGGCCGCGCCGAACAGCATCAGCGGGACCGAGGTGATCGGCCCGGCCAGCAGCAGCACGATCAGGTACCAGACGCCGTTGTCCGCGACCGTCGACTGCCCCTGCGCACCCAGTACGACGATCGCCGCGAGCGCGACCGGTGCGACGGTCGCGGTCTCGATCGCCATCCCCTCGATCGCCCCGGCGCCGGCCTGCTTCTTCGCCAGCCCGTACAGCCCGAACGAGAAGGTCAGGATGAGCGCGACCCACGGCGGCCGGCCGTTCTCGATCGTCAGTCCGATCACCGCGACGAAGGCGATCGCGAGCGCGGCCCACTGCACCCTGCGCAGGCGCTCCTTGAGCACCAGGACGCCGAGCAGCACGGTGAAGAGCGGGGTGATGAAGTAACCGAGGGACGTCTCCACGATCCGGTCGTTGTGCACGCCCCAGATGTAGGTGCCCCAGTTCACCGAGATCAGCACCGCCGCCGCGATCAACCGCCACCGCCGCCGCGGGTCCCGCAGGACCGCCTTCACCCGGCCGAACTTCCGCAGTACGACGACCAGCAGGGCGATCGTCACCATCGACCAGAGGACCCGGTGGGCCAGCACCTCGATCGCGCCGGAGCGGTCCAGCAACTTCCAGTAGAGCGGGAACAGGCCCCAGACCAGGTATGCGGCGAGGCCGTAGACGAAACCCCTCCGCTGTTCTGGCACGGTCCTCAGCCTAGTCCTCCGACAGCCGCATCTGCCTTCTTTGCTCATGACGTGAGACGGCTGGTGGTCGCACCGTCGGGAGCGCTGGTGTGATGCGGTTGGATGGAGGTGTGAACACGAGGAGGAACCCGTGGGTGTGAGGACCGGTCTGGTCTCGGTGACGTTCCGCCAGTTGCCGGCCGACGAGGTGGTCGAGGTCGCGGCCGGCGCGGGGCTGGCGGCGATCGAGTGGGGTGGCGACGTGCACGTGCCGCTCGGGAATCTGGCCACCGCCAAGCGGGTGAAGGCCCGGTGTGAGGACCGTGGGCTGGCGATCTCGGCGTACGGCTCCTACCTTCGGGCCGGCAGTGTCGACCGCGAGGAGATGCGGTCGGCCGTCGCCACGGCCGAGGCCCTCGGCGCACCCCGGATCCGCGTCTGGGCAGGCAACGTCGGTACGGCGGACGCCGGGGTGGGGGACCGGATGGCGGTCACCCGCGGCCTGGCCGAGCTCGCCGACGTGGCGGCCGGCTCCGGCATCGACATCGCGATGGAGTTCCACCGCAACACGCTGACCGACGAGGTCGACTCGACCATCACGCTGCTGCTCGACGTCGGTGCGCCGAACCTCAAGACCTACTGGCAGCCGCCGGTCGACCTCAGCGACGCCGAGTGCCTCGAGCAACTCGAGGCGCTGATGCCGTGGCTGACCACCGTCCACGTCTTCTCCTGGTGGCCGTCGAACACCCGGCTCCCGCTCTCCGGCCGCGAATCGTTGTGGCGCCCGGTGCTCAGCCGCCTCGCCGCCGAGGAGCGTGAGATCGACGCGCTCCTCGAGTTCGTGGCCGACGACTCCCCGGACCGCCTCAGCAAGGACGCCGCCGACCTCCAGTCCTGGATCTGACCGGCCGCGCAGACCGGGCCGTTTTGCTGGCGTTTGTCAGAAAGTTTCGCTGAGGGCTGGCCAAGGGGTGGATTGTGCCGCAATGCTGGCTCGGACAGGTTCCTCACCGCCCCGGAGGTGTCCGATGTCCCGACTGTTCAGCAACCCCCTACCCCGAATCCTGGCCATCCTCGCGCTGTTCGCGGCGATGCTGGCCGCAACTGTGACGACCCAGGTCATGACCGCGACAGAGGCCCACGCCGACGGCTGTTACACCTGGGGCCGCACCCTCTCCCAAGGCGCCAGCGGCGAGGACGTGCGCCAGCTGCAGATCCGGGTGGCCGGTTGGCCCGGGTACGGCGGCCACCTGGCGACCGACGGTGCTTTCGGGCCGGCCACGAAGGCGGCTGTGCAACGGTTCCAGTCGGCGTACGGGCTCGGGGCCGACGGCATCGCCGGACCGGCCACGTTCAGCAAGATCTACTCGTTGCAGGACGACGACTGCACGCCGATCCACTTCACCTACGCCGAGCTGGACGACGGCTGCGGCGGGTCCGGGTTCGACGGAGGTCCGCTGAGCGAGGCGGCGACCAAGGCCAACGCGTTGCAGACCATGTGGCAGTTGGAGGCGATGCGGCACGCACTCGGCGACCAGCCGTTGAACGTCTCCAGCGGGTTCCGCAGCATCCCGTGCAACAACGCGGTCGGCGGCGCGAGCAACAGCCAGCACCTCTACGGCCGGTCGGCCGACCTGGTCGGTTCCCACTCACTGTGCACGTTGGCCAGGCAGGCCCGCAACCACGGCTTCGGCGGCATCTTCGGTCCCGGCTACCCGGGCCACAACGACCACACGCACGCGGACATCCGGACGTCGAACGTGTGGGACGCCCCTAGCTGCGGGATCTAGCCAAGATCTCCGTCAGTGTCATTCCGGCGGCCCGGTCCAGGTGGTGTGCCGTCAAACCCACCTGCCGGGCCGCCAGCACGTCCAGTTCGAGGTTGTCGCCGATCATCAAGGTGTCGGCCGGCTCGGCGCCGAGGGCTGCGCAGGTCTGTAGATAGGCCTGCGGGTCCGGCTTGCTGACGCCGAGGGACTCCGAGGTGCAGACGACGTCGACCAGGTCGGCCAGCCCGATCGCGGCCAGCTTGGCGTTCTGCTGCGCCGTACTCCCGTTCGTCAGCACGCCGACCCGCCAGCCGTTGCTGCGGGCAACTTCCAGTGCCGGTCGCGCGTCCGGGTAGGCCGCCCAGCTCGCCTCGTAGTGGCGAAGGTACCCGGTGTAGATCAGATCCAGCTCCTCGTCGAGCTCCGGAACCGGATACCCGATCAGCGGCAGGAAGTCGCGCAAGCGCCCGCGTCGCTGGCCCTGATGAGTGACGACACCGCTCAGCCATTGGTTGAAGTTGCGCTCCTCGATCACGAACCACTGCGCGACCAGTTCGTCCGACGCCGTACCGCCGAGGTCCGGGACCCAGCTGCGGATCGCGGCAGCCGCCGACTCGGTGTGGTCGAAGAGCGTGTTGTCGAGATCGAAGACGACCGCCTTCATGCCCGGACCAGCGAGTCGCGGTTCAACTCGCGGTGGTTCGCGTACCCGGACAGCGCCAGGGTGAGATCGAGCTCGGCCAGGAAGCACCGCAGGACATGCTCGACGCCCGCCTGCCCGGCCAGCGCGAGACCGTACATCAACGGCCGTCCGAGCAGCACCGCCTTCGCGCCGAGGGCGAGCGCCTTCGCCGCATCCGCGCCGGTGCGGACGCCCGAATCGAACAGCACGGTCAGTTGTTCGCCGACCGCCTCGGCGATCGCGGGCAACGCATCCAGCGAAGCGATCGCACCGTCGACCTGACGACCGCCGTGGTTCGACACCACGATGCCGTCGACACCGTGCTCGGCCGCGAGTTTGGCGTCGTCGACCGCGGTGATCCCCTTGAGCACGATCGGTCCGTCCCAGTTGTCGCGCAGGAACGACAGTTCGTCCCAGCTCAGCCCGAGGTTCGGGAACATCTGGGCCCAGTGCATCACCGCCGCGGCCGGGTCCTCCGCGATCGGCTTGACCAGCTTCGCCTGGAAGGCCGGGTCACTGAAGTAGTTCGCCAGCCCCTCGCCCTTGAGGAAAGGCAGGAACCCGCGATCCAGGTCGGCCGGTCGCCAGCCGAGTGTCCCGGTGTCGAGGGTGACGACCAGAACGCCGTACCCGCCGGCCTTCGCGCGCTGCAGGAAGCTCAGGCAGACGTCGCGATCGGTCGGCCAGTAGAGCTGGTACCACTTGTTGCTCGCCTCGATCTGTTCGAACGCGTGGCTGGCCTGCGTCGAGTGCGTGTAGGTCAGCCCGAGGGCGTCGGCGGCTCGCGCGGTGGCCAGCTCGCCGTCCGGATGGGCCAGCGTCTGTACGCCGATCGGCGCGACGAGCACCGGTGCCGGCATCGACGTACCGAGGATGGTGCAGGACAGGTCGCGCTCGGTGCTGCCGCGCAGCATCCGCGGCACCAGGCGCCAGCGATCGAAGGCGGCCTGGTTCGCCCGCGCGGTCGCCCCGCTGCCGGCGCTCGGCACGATGTAGCCCATCGCCTCGGCCGACAGTTTCCCGGCCGCCTGGGACTCCAGCCGGCCCAGATCGGTGGTGATCTCCGGCCTGGTTCCTTGCAACATGCCCTGCAGGTAGATGCCGAGCTGGTGGTCCCCAAAGTTGCCCATGCCGGATCCTTGCATGCTGCGGACCGCCAGGCCATCACAACTGAGCTCGTCGCGGTCGCGGACGCTCGCGCCCGGCCGCCGGCGCGAATCGTGATGGCCTGGCGGTCCGGCCGGCATGGGACAATCAGGTGTGACGACTTCGGTGACTCCTGACAAGCGGACCACCGGGCGGCCGGTCGGACTGGCGCTGTTCGCGCTGGCGACCGGCGGTTTCGCGATCGGGACCACCGAGTTCGTCACGATGGGGCTGCTGCCGCAGATCGCCGACGGGGTGAACATCTCGATCCCGATCGCCGGTCATCTCATCTCGGCCTACGCGATCGGCGTCGTGGTCGGTGCGCCGGTGATCGCGGCGCTGGGCGCGCGGACCGGGCGGAAGCGGTTGCTGCTCGGGCTGATGGGGGTCTTCGTGCTCGGCAACCTTCTGTCGGCCGTTGCCTCCAGCTACGAGTTCCTGATGGCAGCGCGGTTTCTGACCGGCGTACCGCACGGTGCGTTCTTCGGGATCGGCGCGGTGGTCGGCGCTTCGTTGGTGCCGGTCAACCGGCGGGCCTGGGCGGTCTCGATGAGCATGGTCGGGCTGCCGGTCTCCAACATCATCGGCGTGCCGCTGACCACGCTGATGGGCCAGAAACTCGGCTGGCAGGCGCCGTTTCTCGCGGTCGCCGCCCTCGGGGTGCTGACGCTGGTCGCGGTCTGGTTCTGGGTGGCGCCGCAGCCGGTCGGCAGCGACGTCAACGTGCGGAGCGAACTGAGCGCGCTGTCCCGGCCACAGGTGTGGATGGCGCTCCTGGTCGGCATGGTCGGGTTCGGCGGCATGTTCGCGACGTACTCCTACATCGCCCCGACGATGACGGATCTGGCCGGTTTCTCCGAGGCCGCGGTCACCATCGTGCTGGCCGTGTACGGCGTCGGCATGACCTGCGGCACCGTCGTCGGCGGCCGCCTCGCCGACCGGTCCCTGATGGGCAGCCTGTACGGCGGTCTGATCGCGATCGCGGTCGTGCTCGGAACGTTCGGGTGGCTGGCGCAGAGCAGGCCGACCGCGTTGGTCGCGGTGTTCGCGATGGGGTTCTCGGCGAGCATCCTGGTCCCGGCGCTGCAGACCCGCCTGATGGATGTCGCCCACGAAGGGCAGTCGCTGGCCGCCTCGCTCAACCACTCGACGCTCAACATCGCGAACGCGCTCGGTGCCTGGCTCGGCAGCGTCGTACTGGCCGCCGGCTACGGCTACGAATGGCCCAGCCGCCTCGGCGCCGGCCTCGCCGTCGCCGGCCTGATCCTCGCGCTGATCTCAGGTTTCATGGATCGACAGGGGACTCGCCTGAGGGTCGGGCCGTGACTGGTGCTCCCCCGCCTACTGCGCGGCACTCGGCACGGCACCTCGCCGCACTGGAGCAAAGGCCACGATGAAACCCACATCGAGGCCTTCACTCCAGCACGCCGATGCACCGCACCGAGCACCTGCTCGCGACGGCGCGGGAGCACCAGTCACGGCCTGATCACCGGCGACTTGGTTGAATCGGGGTATGGCGACCTTGACGTTGAGCGCTGCTGACGAGGTACGGCGGCGCGGGCTGCGGCAGATGCGGTCGGTGGCGTTGTCGTTGCTGGTGCTCGCGGCGGTGATCTATTTGGTCACGCTGCACCAGGACGGCGGCTGGGGGTATCTGAACGCGGCGGCCGAGGCCGCGATGGTCGGTGCGCTGGCGGACTGGTTCGCGGTGACCGCGCTGTTCCGCCGGCCACTGGGGCTGCCGATCCCGCACACCGCGATCGTGCCGACCCGCAAGGACAGCCTGGCCGAGAGCCTGGAGCAGTTCGTCACCGAGAACTTCCTGTCCGAGGAAGTGGTGGCGGAGAAGATGCGCACCGCCGAGGTGAGCCGGCGGACCGGTGAATGGCTTGCCTCCGGCAACCACGCCGAGCGGATCGTGGCCGAGGGCGCGCGGACCATCGGCGCGGCGCTGCCGAAGCTGGGCGACGAGGATGTGACCGCCTTCGTCCGGGGGTCGCTGCTGCCGCGGTTCGTGGAGGAGCCGCTGAGCCCGATCGCGGGCCACTTCCTGCAGTCGGTGGTCGACGACGGTGCGCACCATGCGTTGTTCGACCTGCTCATGGTCGAGGCGCACGACTGGTTGCGCGACAATCGGGAGTTGCTGGCCGAGGTCGTCGGTCCGCGGGCGCCGCGCTGGTCGCCGCAGTGGGTCGACCGGATGGTGATCGACCGGATCCATCGCGAGGCGCTGGCGTGGCTGGCCGACGTACGGGACACCCCGACGCATGCGGCCCGGATGGCGATCGACCGGCTGCTCAGTCAGCTCGCCTCGGATCTGCAGAACGACCCGGACGTGATGCATCGCTTCGAGACGTTCAAGGCCCGGATGCTGACCCACCCGGACATGGGGTCCAGTCTCACCGCGGTGTGGGACGCCGTACGGACCGCGTTGATCGACTCGATCGGCGATCCCGACAGCGCGTTGCGAGTACGTGCGACCAAGGCGATCCAGGAGCTGGGCACGCGGCTCCAGACCGACGACGGGCTGCGGTCGACGGTGGACGCGCGGGCGGCCGAGGCGGTCGGGTACGTCATCCGCACCTACGGCAGCGAGATCGTCTCGGTCATCTCCGACACCATCGAGCGCTGGGACGGTCGCGAGGCCGCTGCCCGGATCGAGCTGCACGTCGGCCGCGACCTCCAGTTCATCCGCATCAACGGTACTGTCGTCGGCGCCCTGGTCGGTCTTCTCATCCACACCGTGAGCGAGCTGTTGTGACTCCTGCCACGACCTTCGTCCGGAAGCGCAAACGTCCCACGGGTTGTGGCCTCTGGCCGACGTACCAGCTGGAGAAGGACGACTACGGCACCTGGCTCTTCACCCCTCGGCACTCACTGCACCGCGGCAACGACGGCACCTTCTGCGAGGTGGCCCAGACGAGCCCGGGCGGCCCTGGCGAGGACGCGTTGCACCTCGTGCCGCGCGACGGCTGGTGGTTCGCGACCTGGCGCCCGGGAGGCCTGCTGGTCGCGGACATCAGCACCCCGCCGGCGTTCGTCGACAACGAGTGGACCTACGTCGACCTGGAACTCGACCCCTACCTCCGCCGCGACGGCACCATCGGCACCCAAGACTGGGACGACCTGGCTGATGCCCGTGAGGCCGGGCTGATCACCGACCTCGAACACCAGGCCGCCGTAGCAGCCTCACAAACCCTGGAACACCACTTCACCCACGCCACAGAACCCTTCGGCCCGCACGGTTGGGCCCGCCTGAAGGCAGCGATCGCCCTGGACCTCCCGCCTCTCACCAACTTCGGAAACCAACCGGTCGACGTACCGCCGCTCTGACTACCTCCTGTCCTACGGCTTCCTGACTCTCAAGAGTTTCGTTCTTCGGTGTCGGTCACGAGCACTCCAGTGCGCTTGGGGTCTTGGCCATGGGGGTTGGGGCCGGGGGTGCCGGGTTGGGCGGCGAAGACGATGAGGACGATCGGCCCGAGGACGGGGACGAGGTTGAGCAGCCACCACCAGCCGGTGCGGTTGGTGTCGTGGAGGCGGCGGACCAGGACGGCGATGCTCGGGACGAGTACGGCGAGCCACCACAGGGCCTGCAGGATGCCGAAGGTGGACCGGTCGCCCCAGGTCAGGTCGAGTGCGGTGTCGACCAGGCGGAGTACGCCTGAGATGAGGATCGCGAACAGGACGAAGTACCAGTACTCCTTGCGGCGGGAGCGGCCGTTGAAGACGGCGTACTTCTGCAGTGCGGTAATGAACCAGGTCATGTGGAGCTCCTCAGGCTGCGGCGGCGATCAGGAGGGACGTGCCTACGGCTAGGTCGATGAGGCCGCAGTATTCGGACCAAGGGCGGTTGACGATCGTGTTCTGGCGGAAGTGGTAGGCGTCCCAGGCGCCGTGGGCCAGCCAGCCGAGGCCGGCCACGACGATTGCCGTGGTCGACTGGGTGGCGACGACGAGCACGGTGACGGCTCCGAAGAAGAGCATCCCGGCGGTTTCCAGGGTGAAGGTCGGCTCGGTGAATCGGCGCCGGGCGATCGCCCACAACCACAGCACCACCAGCACCGCGGTCATCCCGATGCCGGGTTCGACCGACCACACGTCTGCCTGGTCAAGCGTGTGGAAGACAGTCGCCACGGCACTCAGTACGGCGAACGCGACCCAGGCCGTCCACGGTCGCCCGATCGCGTACGCCATCACGTAGATCCCGGCCATCGTCGCGACCGCCGGCCCGAAGAACTCGGCCTCACGATCCGTTCCGATGATCAGCCCGAGTGCACCTGCGATCGTGACCAGTGCCAGCGCGGTCGGCCACCGGGCGGCCAGGCCGCGGGGCGCTGCCGTGTTCCTCATGGGCTGATCCTGCGGAACACCACGGACCACCGTGATCGCAGTCGGCCGATCGCGTCCGGATCCGTGTGGAAGCGTGCCGGATTCCTGCGGTCAGCTCGCCTGTTCCCGGCGGTACGTCGACGGGGGAACGCCGTACCGATCGAGGAACGCCTGGCGCAGCGACTCGGTCGACCCGAAACCGCACTGCCGCGCGACCGCCGCCAGCGGAAGCTCGGCCGACACCACCAGGTGTGCGGCCGCCTCGGTCCGGACACCGCGCACGTACTGCGCCGGCGTCTGTTCCACGTGGTTCAGGAACAACCGCGACAGGTGCCGCTCACTCACGCCGGCGAATCGGGCCAGAGCCGGCGTACTCAGATCGGTGCTGAGATGACTGTGGATGTGGTCGCGGATGCGGCGGACCAGCAGATCGCCGCTCAGCCGGGTCGCCACGAACATGCTCATCTGCGACTGCCCACCCGGCCGTTGCAGGTACGCGACCGTCCCCATCGCAACCCCGCGGGCCAGCGCCTCGCCGTGGTCCTCCTCGATGAACGACAGCGTCAGGTCGAGTGCACTCGTGACACCGCCGGACGTCGCGACATGCCCGTCCCTGATGTAGATCGGGTCGGCGTCGACCTGCACCTCCGGGTAGCTGGCCGCCAGTCGGTCGGCGTACATCCAATGCGTCGTCACCCGTCGTCCGGTCAGCAGACCTGCCTCGGCCAGCACGGTCGCACCCGTGCACGCCGACGTGACCCGACGGGCCAGCGCGGCAAGCCGTCGTACGTGACCGACCAGCCGGCGATCCGTGGCGGCCTTCTCGTGCCCGAGCCCGCCGGACACCAGCAATGTGTCGAACGGCTCGTTGAACTGCTCGAGCGCCGCGTCCGCCTGCAACCGCACCCCCGAGTCACACGTGACCGCGTGCCCGCCCGGCGTCAGCAGAACATGCCGGTACGGCGGACTCGCGCCGATTCGATTGGCGATGTCCAGACACGACGTCACGCACGCGATGTCCAGCAGTTCGACACCGTCGTACGCCACCACCAGGACCACCCGGTCGTTCATCTGCCAAGTTAACCGCAGAGACTGTCTAGTAACATTCGTTTCAGATACTGTCGATTCTGAAGTGATTGTTACAGGGAGGCTGGATGTGGTCGACCGCTGCGGCTGAAGAGGTGGGGATGTCCTCGCTCGGAGTCGCCCGCGTCTCCGAACTCGCCCGGCGGTACGTCGCGGCCGGACGCTACCCGGGAACGGTGACGGTGGTGGCACGGCGGGATCGGGTGGTGCTGTTCGAGGCCTGCGGTTCGATGGATGCCGAGCGTGGGATCGCGATGCGGCCGGACACCATCTTCCGGATCTACTCGATGACGAAGCCGATCGTGAGCTTCGGGCTGATGCAGCTCTACGAAGAGGGGCTGTTCCAGCTGAACGACCCGGTGGTGAAGTATCTGCCCGCACTCGGCCGGCCGAAGGTCTATGGCGCGGGGGAGTCGACGCGAGAGGTGACGGTGCGGGACCTGTTGATGCACACGTCGGGGCTGGCGGCGCCGTACGGCAAACATCCGGTCAGCAAGCTCTACCAGGAGGCCGGGCTGACCGGGATGGACTCGGATGCGCCGCTCTCGGAGTTACCCGCGCGGCTCGCGGCCCTTCCGTTGCAGGCCGATCCCGGCACCCGGTGGATCTACGGCATCTCCACCGACCTGGTCGGGTTGTTGTGCGAGGTGATCAGCGGGCTGCCGCTGGACCAGTATCTGCGGGAGCGGATCTTCGATCCACTGGGGATGCCGGACACCGGCTTTTCGGTGCCGGAGGCAAACATCGGCCGGCTGGCCGCGAGTTATGCGTACGCCGACGGCGGCTTCGCCCTCGCCGACGACCCGCGGACCAGCGCGTACACCCGGACCGCGAACGTTCCTGTCCGGTGTCGCCGGGCTGGTCTCGACGGCGGGGGACTACCTGCGGTTCTGCCGGATGCTGGCCGGCGGCGGTTCGCTCGACGGCGTCCGCGTCATCGGGCCGCGGACGCTGCGCTTCATGACCACCAACCATCTGCCCGACGGTCGCGACCTGGCGTCGATGGCCGACCTCGGCGGGGAGACGCGCCGCGAAGGGCAGGGATTCGGCCTGGGGTTCGGGGTGTTGCTGGACCCGGTCGTGGCCCAGACCGTCGGCACACCCGGCGAGTACTTCTGGGGCGGCGCCGCCTCGACCGCCTTCTTCGTCTCGCCGGCCGACGACCTCATCGTCATCTTCCTGACCCAGCTGCGCCCGTCGTCCACCTACCCCATCCGCCGCGAACTACGAGCCGCCGTCTATGCCGCCCTGGTCGACTGACGACGGCTGCCCGTGGGTGGAAGACCCGGACGCCTTTCAGAAAGCCGTCCGGGCCTTTATCAGTTGACGGTCCAGGTGTCGGAGCCGGTGACCAGGGACTGGAGGTCGCCGGTGCCTTGGGCTTCCTGGGCGGTGGTGATCTGCTGGCGGACCATGTCGTCGTACGCGGGGCGGTCGACGCTGCGGAAGACGCCGATCGGGGCGCGGTGCAGGACGCCGGCGTCGGTGAGGCGGGACAGGGCGAAGGCGTACGCCGGGTCGTCGGTGTGGGCGTCGTGGACGACCAGGTCGGCCTCGCCGCCGGGCAGGTCCGCGACCTCGCGCACGGCCAGCGAGGCGAAGCCGTCGCGGACCACGCCGAGGCGGCCGTCCGTGCCGAAGCGGATCGGCTCGCCGTGCACCAGCGGGATGATCGCGTCGTCCCGGGTCTCCGGGTCCTTGAACGCCTCGAACGCGTTGTCGTTGAAGATCGGGCAGTTCTGGTAGATCTCCACGAACGCCGTCCCCCGGTGCTCCGCGGCCTCGCGCAGTACCGACGTCAGGTGCTTGCGGTCGGAGTCCACCGTCCGGGCCACGAACGTCGCCTCCGCGCCGAGCGCCAGCGAGACCGGGTTGAACGGGTTGTCCACCGAGCCCATCGGCGTCGACTTGGTCACCTTGCCCGGCTCCGAGGTCGGCGAGTACTGACCCTTGGTCAGGCCGTAGATCCGGTTGTTGAACAGCAGGATCTTCAGGTTCACGTTCCGCCGGAGCGTGTGGATCAGGTGGTTGCCGCCGATCGACAGCGCGTCGCCGTCACCGGTCACCACCCAGACGCTGAGGTCCGGCCGGGCCACCGCCAGACCGGTCGCGATCGCCGGCGCGCGGCCGTGGATCGAGTGCATGCCGTACGTCGACAGGTAGTACGGGAACCGCGACGAGCAGCCGATCCCGGACACCATCGCCACGTTCTCCCGCTTGATCCCGAGCTCCGGCAGGAACCCCTGGAAAGCAGCCAGTACGGCGTAGTCGCCGCACCCGGGGCACCAGCGGACCTCCTGGTCCGACACGTACTCCTTGCGGTTCTGCGGCTCGGTCGCGGCCGGTACGCCGCGCAGGCCGCCGGGCAGACCCGGCAGGCCGAGGTCGACCGTGCTCATCGCGCTCCCTCCTGGTGGTGCAACTGGCCGTTGGGTCGGCCGTTCGCCTCGGTGTGCAGCGCTTCGCCATGCGTCAGGCTGGCCGCGGCCTCGCCCAGGTGGCGGGCGTCGTCGTCGATACCCTCGGTCTCCTCGACCAGGTTGCCGATCACCTCGGCCAGTTCCGCGGCGCCGAGCGGCATGCCCCGGACCTGCGCGTACGAGACCACGTCGACCAGGTACTTGGCCCGCAGCAGCATCGCCAGCTGGCCGAGGTTCATCTCCGGTACGAGGACCTTGTCGTAGGACTTCAGCACTTCGCCCAGGTTCGGCGGGAACGGGTTCAGGTGCCGCAGGTGCGCCTGCGCGACCTTGCCGCCGACCTTGCGGACCCGGCGGACACCGGCCCCGATCGGGCCGTACGTCGAACCCCAGCCGAGCACCAGCACCTCAGCCGACCCGTCCGGGTCGTCCACCTCGAGCGGTGGGACGGTGATGCCGTCCACCTTCGCCTGCCGGGTGCGGATCATCAGGTCGTGGTTGGCCGGGTCGTAGGAGATGTTGCCGGTCTTGTCCTCCTTCTCCAGACCGCCGATCCGGTGGTCCAGTCCCGCCGTACCCGGGATCGCCCAGGCACGGGCGAGGGTCTCCGGGTCGCGCAGGTAGGGGAGGTACGTCGGCTCACCCTTGTCGTTGGTGGCGTTCGGCTCGAGGGTGAAGTCCGGGTCGATCGTCGGCAGGTCCTCGATCACCGGGATCTGCCACGGCTCGGAGCCGTTGGCCAGGTAACCGTCGGACAGCACGATCACCGGCGTCCGGTAGGTGATCGCGATCCGGGTCGCCTCGATCGCGATCGCGAAGCAGTCCGCCGGGGACTGGGCCGCGACCACCGGCAGCGGCGCCTCGCCGTTGCGGCCGAACATCACCTGGAGCAGGTCGGCCTGCTCGGTCTTGGTCGGCATCCCGGTCGACGG
This sequence comes from uncultured Actinomycetota bacterium, assembly GCA_963748245.1. GTDB lineage: Bacteria > Actinomycetota > Actinomycetes > Propionibacteriales > Kribbellaceae > Kribbella. The sequence goes on from CAVVIA010000004.1 coordinate 216,962, forward strand.
GCCGGCGCGCTGGATGTCGCAGACCACCAGCGGCAGCTCGAGCATCACGCCGAGGCCGATCGTCTCGGACTTCAGGCTGATGCCCGGACCGGACGACGTGGTCACGCCGAGCGCACCGCCGAAGGAGGCGCCGAGTGCGGCGCCGACACCGGCGATCTCGTCCTCGGCCTGGACCGTGGTGACGTTGAACCGCTTGAGCTTGGACAACTCGTGCAGCACGTCGGAGGCCGGGGTGATCGGGTAGGCGCCGAGGACCAGCGGCAGACCGGCGCGCTGGGCGCCCGCCACCAGGCCGTACGCCAGCGCGAGGTTGCCGGAGATGTTCCGGTACGTCCCGGTGGCCATCCTGGCCGGCTTCACCTCGTACCGGACCGAGAACTCCTCGGCCGTCTCGCCGAAGTTGTAGCCCGCGCGGAACGCCGCGATGTTGGCGTCGCGGATATCCGGCTTGGAGGCGAACTTGGTCTCCAGGAACGTGATCGTCGACTCGACCGGTCGCTGGAACAGCCAGGACACCAGGCCGAGGGCGTACATGTTCTTCGCCCGCGACGCGTCCTTGCGGGTCAGCCCGAACTCCTTGACCGACTCCACCGTCATGCCGGTCAGGTTCAGCGGCACGACGTGGTAGCCGTCGAGCTCACCGGTCTCCAGCGGGTTCTCGTCGTACCCGATCCGCTTCAGGTTGCGGGCGGTGAAGTCGGCGGTGTCGACGATCAGGGTGGCGCCGCGCGGTACGTCGCGCAGGTTCGCCTTGAGGGCGGCCGGGTTCATCGCGATCAGCACATCGGGCGCATCACCCGGCGTCAGGATGTCGTGGTCGGCGAAATGCAGCTGGAACGACGACACCCCCGGCAGCGTTCCGGCTGGTGCCCGGATCTCTGCTGGGAAGTTGGGCAACGTCGACAGGTCATTGCCGAACGATGCGGTTTCCGCTGTGAACCTGTCACCCGTGAGCTGCATTCCGTCGCCGGAATCGCCGGCGAAGCGGATCACCACGCGGTCGAGCTGCTTGACCTCGATGGTCACTGTTCTGTTCATCTCCAAGTCGAAGCTTGGGTCGGCCGGCCGTTTCGTGGACGACAGGTCGATCCCCCCAGTTCAGGGCGATAACCCCAATATTAGTTCGCCCTTAGAACAGAACCATGCGGAAGCCCCGGTGGTCCACAGCCTGGGACACGGTGTTGGGGATCGGACGTCGTCGGCTACGGCGAAATCGTCCAGTGTCACACTCCGCAGTGGCTCGCTTGCGATCCGGAGTGAGAAACGGCAGGGTGTCGTCATCAAGTTGTGATCACCTGCCACCTGGCCGGCAGCTGCAGATCGGCGGCGTGCCCGCATCACATGCGAGTCCGGATCGTCCGACCTCGGAGGTGCCGATCTCGCTGATGATCAGCTTCAAGCACTACGTCTGGCGCGGGATCTTCAAGGGGTGCTCGCGACCGGTGGACGCGATGCCGCAGTTCACTGTCGCCGCCGAGGGGCCGCGGCGGGCGGAGGCCGATCTGCTCGCGGACAAGGGTGGGTACGTCTGGGGCGAGGTCGACTCGACCGGCTGCAGCTACGTGCGGAACTGGCTGGGCAACCTCACCGACGGGACCGTGCGTACGTCGCTGCACAACGGCGCGAAGGCGATGACCTCGGTGCTGCAGAAGCAGGAGACCGAGACCTGGCTCAACTACAAGGTCCTCGGCGTCACCCGGCTTCGGCTGCAGGTCGCCGACGTCCGTTCGGGCTACGGCCCGTACGTCGCGGTCGACTCCATCCTGCTCTGCACCAACTAAGCTGCTGTCCGTGTCGGAGAGCTATGGCGTCATCGCGGCGGTCGTCGTCCTCGGCCTGGCCGGGCTGCTCGGCGCGTTCGCGCTGAACAAGGCGCTCACCGTCACCTACCCGACCGAGGGCAAGCTCAAGACCTACGAGTCCGGTGTCGACCCGGTCGGCGAGGGCTGGGCCCAGGTCCACATCCGGTACTACCTGTTCGCGTACCTGTACGTGATCTTCGCCGTGGACGCGATCTATCTCTTCCCGTGGGCCACCGTCTTCGCCGCCCTGGGCTTCGCGACGCTGATCGAGATGTTCATCTTCCTCGCCTTCGTCGCGGTCGGCCTCCTCTACGCCTACCGCAAGGGCGTCCTCCGCTGGACCTAGGCCTTCGCGAGGGCCGCGGCGATCGCCCAGTCCTGGGGGCCGATGCCGACGGACTTGAAGACCGTCCGGCCGGTCGGCTGCGGCGGGTCTGACAGCGCAGGGCCCAGTTCCACGAGCTTGGTGAGGGCGCCGGATGTCACCGCGTCGATGATCTCGCCGGATTCCTCCATGGCCGCTTCCTCCTGGTCGACCATGACGACGGACGCGGTGGCGAGAAGCTCGCGGGGGAGTTCCCGCATGGTCGGGCGGAAGGCGCCGATGGCGTTGACGTGGACGCGTTCCGGTAGCGCGTCCGCGGCGAAGAGCGGCGTGGACGACGAGGTGGCGCAGCAGACGATGTCGGCGTCGGCGATCGCGTCGTCGACGGACGTGCTGGGCGTGAACTTCACGTCGGGGAACTCGCCGGCCAATGAGGTGCTCAGGGCCGCGGCGCGATCGGCCGAGCGGCCGGTGACGGTCACCGCGGCAAGACGTCGTACGGCGAGAACCGCGCGGACCTGGTCGGGAGCCTGAGCGCCCGTTCCGATCAGCGTGAGCCGGGACGCGTCGGCCGGGGCGAGCAGATCGGTGGCGACACCGACGACCGCACCGGTTCGCAACGTGGTGATCGAGGTGCCGTCGGCGACGAGCTGTTCACCGCCGCCGGTCCAGATCACGGTGGCCCGGATCGCCGGCACCTGGTCGAGCGCGATGCCGATCTTCTTCACCACCGCGGTCCCGGACGGGGAGTGGTACGCCGACATCACCAGGACCGCCCCGTCCCCGAAGCTCTGCCGCGCGGGCAACACGAAGTTCCCCGCGGCCAGCTCCCGGAACGCCTCCCGGACAGCGTCCACCGCAACACTCATCGGGACAGCCCGACGAACATCCTCAGCCGAAAGCACCCTCATCGCCCCGACGTTACTCTGGGACCTGCCGACGAAGGGGGATCGATGGACGACCTGCACCGGGATGCGGTGGTGGCGGACGCGCACAACGACCTGTTGATGCTGGTGGCGCGACGGCCGAAGGCGAGCTGGCCGGAGTACTTCCGGGAGCGGTGGATCCCGCAGTTGCGCGAGGGCGGGATCGACGTCCAGGTGCTGCCGGTGTTCATCGACGACGAGTTCCGGCCGGAGGGATCGCTGCGCGAGACGCTGCGGATGATCGAGGCCGCGCACCGGATCGCCGAAGCCAACGCCGATGAGGTCGTCCTCTGTACGACGGCCGCCGACCTGGCCGGCCGCGACGGCAGGATCGCGCTGGTGCTGGCGCTCGAAGACTGTCCGCAGATCGACAACGACCTCGAGCTCCTGCAGACCCTGCACCGGCTCGGCGTCCGGATGGTGTCGTTCACGCACTTCGGCCGCAGCGCGCTCGGCGACGGATCGGGTGAGGACGCGACCGGCAGCCGGCTCACCCACGCCGGTGTCGAAGCGGTCGGTCTGCTCGAGGAGCTCGGCGTACTGATCGACGTCTCGCACGTCGGCCGCGGCGGTGTCGAGCACATCCTCGAGCTGGCGACCAAGCCGGTCGTCGCCTCGCACTCCAGCGCGTTCGCGCTCCGCGAGCACCACCGCAACCTCACCGACGACCAGTTGCGCGGGATCGCCGCGACCGGCGGCGTGGTCTGCGTGAACTTCTTCGCCGGCTTCCTCACCGACGCCGAGAAACCGACCGTCGAGCACCTGGCCGATCACCTCGAGTACGTCGTCGACGTGGCCGGCGAGGACCACGTCGGCCTCGGCAGTGACTTCGTCGCCGAGGTGTTCGACGAGAAGATCCCGGCCTGCGACCGGCCGCTGGTCGTCCAGGGCCTGGACGCCGAGGTGTTCGTCCCCGGCCTGGAAGGACCGGCCGGGATGCCGCTGGTCACCGAGGCCCTGCTCCGCCGAGGGTTGCCCGAGGCAACCATTCGCAAGATCCTCGGCACGAACCTGATCCGTGTCCTGTCGAAGGAGTGACACCGTGCAAACCTGGCTCGACGAGAACCTCACCCGTCTGATCGGGAAGTACGACGTACCGGCCGCCTCGATCGCGGTGTTCGCGGACGGGGAGGTGAGCGCGGCGGCGGCCGGGGTGCTCAACCTGAACACGGGCGTCGAGGCGACCACCGACTCGGTGTTCCAGGTCGGCTCGATCACCAAGCTGTGGACGACCACGCTGATCATGCAGCTGGTCGCCGAGGGCAAGGTCGACCTCGACCGGCCGGTGCGCGAGTACCTGCCCGAGTTCAAGCTGGCCGACGAGGCCGCGGCCGCCGCCGTCACCCCGCGGCACCTGCTGACCCACACCGGCGGGTTCTCCGGCGACGCCTTCACGCCGACGTCGCGTGGCGACGACGGCGTCGAGCTCTACGTGCGTGACGTCGTACCCGGGCTTGCGCAGGAGGTCCCGCTGGGTGCCGGGTATTCCTACAACAACGCCGGCTTCGTCATCCTCGGCCGGATCGCCGAGGTGCTGCGGGGGAAGCCGTATCACGAGTTGGTGCGCGAGCACATCGTCGAACCGCTGGAACTGAAGCACGTGGCGACGATCCCGGACGAGGCGCTGCTGTACCGCGTCGCGCTCGGGCACATCTCGCCGACGCCGGGTGCGCCGTTGCAGGCTGCGCCGCAGTGGAGCCTCGTGCACGCGATGGCGCCGGCCGGGGCGTTGCTGGCGATGAGCGCGAGCGATCTGATCGCTTTCGGGCGGGCGTATCTGGACGCGACACTGCTGGAGCGGCCGGCCATCGACAGCCTGTGGGTGCCGCAGGTCGACGTACCGGCGATCGGTGGTCTGGCTGAGCAATGGGGAGTCGGCTGGTCGATCTTCGACGGGCCGCTCTACGGTCACGACGGCGGGACGATCGGCCAGTCCGCCTACTTCCGGCTGGTCCCCGGCAAGGGGGTCGCGGTCGCGCTGCTCACCAACGGCGGCGACACGCCGGCCCTGTATGACGAACTGGTCGGCCACGTCCTGCGGGAGACCGCCGGCGTCGAACTGCCGAAGCGACCGGTCCCGCCGTCGGAGCCGGCCGAGATCTCGCCCGAGCTCGTGACCGGACGGTACGACGGCGTGCTGTTCAGTGCGACGATCAGCGTCGAGGACGGCGAGTTCTGGGTCCTGGACGAGGCCACGAGTGAGGCCGCGAAGGTGCTGCTGCCGGAACCGCAACGGACGCGGTACGTGCCGCTGGACGAGTCCCGGCTGATCGCGGCCGAGCCGGAGCGCGGCGTGCACGAGGTGATCGCGTTCCGTGAACCCGCGGACGGCCGGGCGGCGTACATCTTCCGGGCCGGGCGACTCACCCCACGTGGTGACCGAGCGTAGTTTTCGCCCGACCGAGGGATCGTTGCCCGATCACCCTTTGTGATTGCATTTGGCAACGAATGTGACGAACCTCCGCGCGGCTATAACGGAATGCGCACAGGCCGTCGCCAATCGCTGAGAACGCAGCTATGGTGATTACGCGGGGGAACGGGGTGAGTACAGGGCGGTGAGGCTATGTCGTGGCAACTCTGGGTGGTCCTCACGCTGGTTGCGGCCGGATTCGTGATACTGGCTGTGACCAGGATGCGGCACGCGCAGCATGTGTTCAGCGATATCACCCGGCTGGACCGTCCGACGGAGAGTAGCCGCAGAGGACCGTCCGGTGACGAGCTGGCCAGAGCCCGCGCACGAGCCCGTCACACCGAAGCAGAAGCAGGACCGCGCCGCAGCCACGGCTGACCGGCGATCAGGGACGCCCGGGCCCCACACCCGGGACCGCCCACACCGATCGCTCACGTTCGGCGGACACGCACAGCGCCGGACGTGAGCGATCAGTCGAGAAGACCGTCGCGCCGGGCGACCGCGGCCGCCTCTGTCCGCGACCGGACGCCGAGCTTGGCCAGGATGTTGGAGACGTGCACGCTGACCGTCTTCTCGCTGATGTAGAGCTCCCGGGCCAACTGCCGGTTGGTCCGGCCCTCGGCCAGCAACGCGAGCACCTCGGTCTCGCGAGAGGTCAAGCTGCTCGCCGCACCGCTGCTCTCGACGCCGCCGCTCTCGTCCAGCAACGGCTTCGACGACAGTTCACGAGCCACCTCGGCCGCCAGCGCCGCCTGCTCGTTCGCCTCCCCGACGCGACCGGCAGCACGCAACGCAGCCGACAACCGGACCCGGGACCAGGCCTGCTCGAAGGTGTAGCCGTACCCGAACGCGTCCACCGTCCGCTCCCACGCCGACACGTGGTCCGCCGGCGTCGGCGGGTCGATCCCGGCCAGCCACCGCAGCCGCTCCCACTCCGCCTCCAGCCGCGCCAGCCAGGCCAGACCCTCGACGCCCATCAACCGCCCGGGCGGCAGACCCTTCTCAGCCGTCGCCTGCCCGGCCGCGAGCAACTCCGCGCCCCTGGCCACCAGCTCTTCGGCGGCCGACGGTTCGCCCACGGCCCGGTGACACAACACCTGCAGCCCGAGCGTCGAGAACCGGATCCGCGCCATGAACCACTCGCTCTGGAACACGTCCGAACACAACGCGGATACGTCGGCGATCAGCTTCTCCGCCTCCGCGCACTGATCGAGCTGGCGGTAGGCGTCCACGGCGGGCTGCAGACCGATGATCGGCAGCATCACGTCCAGGTCCCACCACTTGCGCAGCCGCTCCAGCTCCTCCGCGACCGAGGTGTCGCCACGACCGCCCCGGACGGAGAACTCCACCGCCCGCAGCGCCGCGGCGGAAGCGTTCGGGGTCATCGAGTCGATCCGGGCCGTCGCTGCGGCCTCGTCCCACTCGCCGAGCACGAACTGGGTCAGGCCGAGCATCCGCCGCGCGTCGAACCCGTACACGGCCCACTGCCGGCCGAGCTCGCCGGCTCGCTGCATCGCCCGCGCGAGCGCCGTCTTCGCGTTCTGCAGGTCGCCCTGCTCGTAGTGCGTCGAGCCGAGCAGGAAGCGGCTCCGCACCTCCGCCGAGACGTCCCCGGCCAGCTGAGCCCGGACGGCCGCCTCCTCCAGCTGCCGCACCGCGCCGATCGGGTCGCCGGCCCGGCGACGGAGCACGGCCAGGGTGATCCCGGCATCGCCCATCGCGGACTCCTGCCCGGCCTCGCGCGCGATCTCCAGCGCTCGCAGCGCCCAGCGCTCGGCCTCCATCGGCCGCCCCATCGCGTCCGAGACCCGGGCGTAGAGCGACGCGACGTGTGCCTTGAACACACTGGCCGGCTCGTCGTTGACCAGCTTGAGCGCTTGCGAGATCGCCTCGTTGGCCTCCTGGTCCTGGTCGATGATCAGGGCGATCTCGGCCAGTGGCAGCAGGAGCTGGGCCCGCTCCAGCTTCGGAGCGTCCGCGGGCAGCTCGGCGAGCGCCTTGCGGAGGAGCTTCACGGCCCGCAAGTGCTGTGACGACAGCGTCGCCGCGGTCGCCGTCTGCACGATCAGCCAGGTCTTGTCGATGCTGCTCTCGGGCGACCTGTTCGGGTACAGCTCCAGGGCGAGCTCGTAGTGCTTCAGGCCCTCCTGCGGCGCGGCGACCGAGATGGCCTCCTCGCCGGCCCGGACGCGCGCGTCGAAGGCCTCGGGCAGATTGTGCGACCGGGTGGCGTGCCCGGCGAGCTCAGCCGCCGTCCCCGCGACGGTCTGGTCCTTCAACGCCTGCACGTACGCCGCGTGCTGCCGGACCCGCTCGCCCGGCAGCAGGTCGTCGTACACGGCCTCGGCCAGCAGTGCGTGCCGGAAGTAGTAGCGATCGCTGGTCGGTACGTCGATGATGTGCGCGTCGATGAGCTCACGCAGGGCCACGTCGAGCTCTCGCTCGGGCAGCCCGGCCACGGCGCTCAGCAGGTCGTGGGGCACCCGGCGCCCGGCGACTGCGATCACCCGGGCCACCTGGCGGGCGTCGTCCGACAGTGGGTCGAGCCGGACCAGGAGCAGATCGGCCAGATCGGGCGGTACGGCCTCTCCGTCGCCCATCGAGGCCGCGGCGGCCAGCTCTTCGGTGAAGAACGCGTTCCCGCCGGCGCGGTCGAGGATGCGTCGCACCTCGGACTCCGGCAGCGGCTCGGTCAGCAGGGAGCTGAGGAGGGCACGGGACTCGTCAGCGTCCAGGGGGAGCAGGCCGACGCGTCGCACCCGGGGATTGCGGGACCACTCGGCGATCGGGCGGCGCAGCGGATGCCGGCGGTGCAGGTCGTCGCTGCGGTAGGAGACGACCAGGGTCAGGCGCTGGGCGGTCAGCCGGGTGATCAGGAAACCGATCAGGTCCCGGGTCGAGTCGTCGGCCCAGTGCGCGTCCTCGATGATCACCAGCAGCGGCTCGCTGGTGGACAGCGCGGTGAACGCGCCCAGGACGGCGTCGAACAGGGCGGCCCGGTCCAGCTGGCCGTCCTGCGGCACGGGCTGGGCGCCGATCAGGCGGTGGGTGGGCAGCAACCGGCCGATCGCCGGGAAGTTGGTCAGGACGCTCTCGACCAGATCGGGCCGGTCGCCGGCCAGCCGGCCGAAGATCTCGGTGAACGGCAGGTACGGCAGGCCGGCGTCGCCGAAGTCGGTGCAGTGCCCGACCAGGACACCGAAACCGCGCTCGTGCGCACCGGTCGCCACCTCGTCCAGCAACCGGGTCTTGCCGACGCCGGCGTCACCGGACATCAGGACGGCGCCGGCGCGACGCGTCTTGGCGTCGTCGACGGCGCTGAGCAGGGCGGCCATCTCGGTAGAGCGGCCGACGAGAGGTGTCGAAGTCCAGGGCACGTCGTCCATCTTCGCCCCTGGAGCCGACACAAATCGACGGCAGCCCTTCCGGTGGTCGCCCGCGGCAACGAAAACGCCGTCCCTGACCGGTGCTATCGGGTCAGGGACGGCGGTCCCGGCGGTCATGCCGCGGTGGTGGGTCGGAGGGCCCGGCGCGTGCGGCGCGGCTCCGGCCGCGAGGTGCGCTCCGTGCGCTCCCGGCGGGTCACCGCCCGGTACTGCCGTTCCTGGCGGTAGGTGGTCTCTGCCTTGATCGACTGAGGTGTCATGAACATGGTCTGCCTCCCTTCAGGCTTTCCGGCCGAACAGGTGGACGAGGTTCCGGCGGGCCCGGGTGGTCCGGTGCTGCCGGAAGTCGCGGCTGAGGCGCTCCCTGCGGTAGTCGACCTCTGCCTTGACCGATTCGTTCGTGAACATCTGGTGCTCCTTGTGGTGTTGTCGGCTTCCTGCCGATGCCCCAAATGTGCTCGTCTGAGGTGGGCCCGCACATCGGAACTCCTCCCTATCCCCGGTCCCCGGGGGGTCCTAGGGAGGTCGGGTACGGCGCACCGGCCGCCTAGGTACTCCGGAAACGAGGGGCGCGGCCGGCTCCTGGGGAGAGCCGGCCGCGCCGGGGGGACGTGCAGTGGACAGGCGGTGATCTTGCGCTCACACCGCGGGACGGGCGCGGAGCTCGGGCGCACTGGGTGCGGGAGTCACCGGCTTGGGCTTGCGCTGGAACCAGAACGGGCGCTGGAAGTCGCGCTTGATCCGGTCCTGGCGGTACTTGATCTCTGCCTGGACGGAGTCGATCGAGTGGTACAACATCTCTGTCCTCCGGGGAGCTTGTCGATGAGTAGACAGTGCTCGCCTGAGGAGGGGCGCCACATCGGCACAACTCCCTATGCCCGCAAGGCTCGGGGCCTTAGCGCCCGTAGCTGAGGCTCAGTTCGAAGAGTTCGGGGTCCAGCAGGCTGACGGCGTACTCGGCGAAGCTGTCGTCGGCGGTGAAGCTGGTCCGCTCGGTGTGGAGGAACCAGGTCCCCTCCGGGCGGCCGAGCAGCTCTGCCTCGGTGGCGTCGAGAGGACGGCCGCGGAGCCGTTGCTCACAGTGGTCGACGTGCAACCCGGCGCGGTGCAGGGTGGCGGTGATCGAGCCGTTCTCGAGCCCGCGGCCGGGGAGGTCGCGCAAGGATCTCAAGGCCGGGATCCGGCTGCGTTCGATCGAGATCGCCGTGCCGTCCGCGAGGTGTCGCAGCCGCTCGATCACGATCACGTCCGGCGACCCGAGCCCGAGCCGATCGGCCAGCCCGGGATCCTGTTCGAGCGCGATCTTCACTGTCCGCATCCGGGTTTCGACACCCTGTTCGGCCAGCGCATGGGTCCACCCGAGCCGGCTGTCCAGCGGTCGCCCGTCGAACAGCACGAACGATCCCTTACCGGTCCGGGTGGCGATCAGCCCGTCCTCGGTCAGTACGGCGAGTGCCGAGCGGACCGTGTTCCGGCTGACCGAGAAGCGCTTGGCCAGCTCGACCTCACCGGGCAGCTGGGCGCCCCGCCGGACCAGGCCCGAGCGGATCTCCCGGGCCAGGACGGCCGCGACCCTTTCGTGCTTCAGCGAGATCCCGGGCATCGGCGGCTCACTGGTTCTGCCCGCGGAGCTGGTCGACGGTGACGATCTCCAGCATCGGAGAGTAGAGCCGCATGATGTCGATCGCCTTCCGGTGGCTCTCCGCGTCCCCGCCGGCGCACGCGTCCTCGACCACCTGGACGTAGACACCCGCGTCGACCGCGGCCAGGGCGGTGGTGATCACACAGCAGTCCGTGGACACGCCGCCGAGGACCAGGTGTCCGCCGGGCCCGACCGCTTCGGCGAGCTCGGGACCCCACTTGCCGAAGGTGGGCTTGTCCAGCGTCGGGACACCCTTGAACTCGTCGACCAGCTGGTAGTCGTCGGAGTCCGGTGACTGCAGTGCGAACGGGTAGACCTCGTAGTACGTCGCCCAGGAACCGACTGGTTTCTCCGGCGCGACGAACCGGGTGAAGATCACCTTCGGGGAGAGCAGCTCGATCAGTTGCCGGACCGGTTTCACCACCCGCTGGAACTCCGGCGCGGCCCACTCCGAGTCCGGGGCGGCGAAGATCCGCTGCAGGTCGATCAGCGCGAGCACCGGCGCCATCACGCCACCTTTTCCTGCTTGCGTACGGCGGACGTCCCGCCGGCCAGCTGGACCACGAAGCCGGCCACCAGGGCGAACAGGACGCCCAGGTTCGCGTAGGCCCAGTCGCCTTCCTTGCCGCCGAGACCGAACGGCTCGAGCAGGTACCCCTGCCAGGTCAGCCAGGACGCCAGCGTGTTCGTGACCAGGCCCCAGCCGATGCCGGTGGCAACGATCATGGTGATCACGGGCAGCCAGCGCACGTCGCCGTACCGGCCGCGCGGGTCGTAGAGGTCGACGTCGGCGTAGTCGCGCCGGCGGACCAGGATGTCGGCGAGCATGATGCCGCACCAGGCCGCCACCGGGACGCCGAGCGTGATCAGGAAGCCCTGGAACTCGCCGAGGAACTCGTCGCCGTAGAAGACCACGTAGACGGTCCCGGCGATCATCACCAGTCCGTCGATGAACGCGGCGACGTACCGGGGTGCGGGCAGGCCGATCGACAACAGGGCCAGGCCGGACGAGTAGATGTCGAGGACGGCGCCGCCGACCAGACCGAGTACGGCGACGATCACGAACGGGATCAGGAACCAGGTCGGCAACGCCTCCGCGAGGGCGCCGATCGGGTCGGCGGCGATCGCTTCGCTCAGTTCGGTCGAGGAACCGGCCAGCAGGAGTCCGAAGCCGAACAGGATGACCGGTGCGACGGAGGCGCCGAAGGTGGTCCAGCCGACCACGCCAGCACTGGACGACTGACGCGGGAGGTAGCGCGAGTAGTCCGCGGCCAGGTTCACCCAGCCGAGGCCGAAGCCGGTCATCAGGAACACCAGTGCGCCGATCAACTGCTGGTTCGACCCGCTCGGCAGCGCGGACACCGTGGTCCAGTTGATCTGGTCGGCGACCAGGATGATGTAGACGACGGTGAGGACGCCGGTGACGACCGTGATGACCGTCTGCGCCCGCATGATCAGGTCGAACCCGAGCACACCGCACGCAACGATCAGTACGCCGACCACGAGCAGTGCGATCACCTTGGTCAGATCGCCGCCGCCCCAGCCGAGCCGCTCGAACACCGTCGCGGTCGCCAGCGTCGCCAGGATGGTCAGTACGGTCTCCCAGCCGACCGTCAGCAACCAGGACACCAGCGACGGCAGTTTGTTGCCGCGGACACCGAACGCGGCCCGGCTGAGCACCATCGTCGGTGCCGAACCGCGCTTGCCGGCCAGCGAGATCAGCCCGCAGAGCAGGAACGAGAAGACGATGCCGATCAGGCCGGCGATCAGCGCCTGCCAGAACGAGATGCCGAACCCGAGCGCGAACGCGCCGTAGCTGAGGCCGAGCACCGAGACGTTCGCCCCGAACCACGGCCAGAACAGCTGGCTGGGCCGGCCCTTCCGTTCCTCGTCCGCGATCACGTTCAGCCCGTTGCTCTCCACCGCGAGCGCCCGGGACTCCGGTCCCCTCACCTCAAGCTGATCGGCCATGCCGTCTCCAACCCGAATGAACCTGTCCAGTCCTGTCCAATCACGGTAGGCCGGGGCTCGCTGAGTGGTCAACAATGAGGGCCATGCTGATGAGTGGCGCGGTAGACGGGTTCTCGCTGGCGTACGACCGGGACGGAGACGGTCCGGCGGTCGTCCTGTTGCACGGGTGGCCGGGGGATCGGACGGACTACCGCCGGCTGGCGCCGATGCTGGTCGAGCAGGGGCTCGAGGTGGTGGTGCCTGACCTGCGCGGGTTCGGGGAGTCGGACAGACACGTGGCGGACCCCTCGCAGTACGGCGTCGCTGGGCAGGGGCGGAGTGTCGTCGGGCTGATCGAGGAACTCGGGCTCGAACGCCCGGTGCTGGTCGGGTACGACGTCGGAAGCCGGATCGCGCAGGGCATCGCCCGCAGCAGACCTGACCTGGTCCGCGGCATGGTGGTGGCGCCGCCGCTGCCGGGGATCGGGAAGCGGGTCTTCTCCGAGCACGCGCAGGCGGAGTTCTGGTACCAGGCCTTTCACAGGCTGCCGGTGATCGAGGAGCTGATCGACGGCAATCCCGACGCGGTCCGGTCGTACCTGCGGCACTTCTGGACGCACTGGTCCGGGCCTGGCTTCGAGCCATCGCTCGACCATCTGGTGGAGGTCTATTCGCGGCCGGGCGCGTTCACGGCGTCGATCAACTGGTACCGGGCCGGCGCGGGATCGGTCGCCACGTCCGCTGCCGAGACGGCGCCGGCGTCGTACGACCGGATCGCCGTACCGACGGTGGTGTTGTGGCCGGAGTTCGATCCGCTGTTCCCCCGGGCCTGGTCGGATCGGCTCGACGACTTCTTCAGCGACGAACGGCTCCGGTTCGTCGACGGTGCCGGACACTACGCGCCGCTGGAGTACCCGGAGGTCCTCGCCGAGGAGATTGTCGGACTAGGCTGAGGACATGGCCCAGACCGAGCTGCCGCTGCCGACCGTTCGGCCGGACGTGGGTGCGCTGGCCAAGCTCGCGCCCGAGCCGGTCCGGTACCTGCTGAACTGGGGCCGCAAGTACTCCCTCTGGGTGTTCAACTTCGGCCTCGCCTGCTGCGCGATCGAGTTCATCGCCGCGTCGATGGGCCGGCACGACTTCATCCGGCTCGGCGTGATCCCGTTCGCGCCAGGGCCGCGGCAGGCCGACCTGATGGTCGTGTCGGGCACCGTGACGGACAAGATGGCGCCGGCGATCAAGCGGCTCTACGACCAGATGCCGGAGCCGAAGTACGTCATCTCGTTCGGCTCCTGCTCGAACTCCGGCGGCCCGTACTGGGACTCCTACTGCGTGACCAAGGGTGTCGACCAGATCATCCCGGTCGACGTCTACGTGCCCGGCTGCCCGCCGCGGCCCGAGGCGCTGCTGCAAGGCATCCTCAAGCTGCAGGAGAAGATCGCCGGCGAGAACATGACCAGCCGGTACGACGAGCCGTCCGCGGCGGCGCTCACCCGCGACCTGGTGAACCCGCAGTGATCGAGGACGCGTTGAGTGCTCTGGCCACCGCCGGGCTCGAGGCCAAGGCGGCCGAAAGCTTCGGTCCGGAGGCGATCGACGTCCCGGCGGAGGCGTGGGTGGCGACGCACGAGGTGCTGCGGGACGCCGTCGGGCTGACGTTCTTCGACTTCCTGACCGCGAGCGACGAGCTCACCGACGGGTTCCGGGTGGTGTCGCATCTGGCCGACTTCTGGGGCGGCTCGCACGTCGACCACCTGCTGGTGCGGACGCTGATCCCGCGGGACAAGCCGGTCCTGCCGACGCTGTCCGAGCTGTACGCCGGGGCCAACTGGCACGAGCGTGAGACGTTCGAGATGTTCGGCATCACCTTCGAGGATCATCCGAACCTGCAGCCGCTGCTGCTTCCCGACGGCTTCGAAGGCAACCCGCTGCGCAAGGAGTTCGTCCTCGCCTCGCGGGTCGCCAAACCCTGGCCCGGCGCCAAGGAGCCGGGGGAGTCCGACCACGCGCCGTCGCACGGCGCCCCGAGTCGTCGCCGCACGCTGCCGCCCGGCGTACCGGACCCCGAAACCTGGGGGCCACGGGCGCCCGGCTCGCCGGATCCGGATCCGTTGGCGCCTGCTCAGGCCGCGGCCACCCCGGCCCGTCCCCGCCGCGCCGGCGCGGAACGCCGTACCCGCAAACAAGCCGAAGCACCGCTGGCCGATGCACCGCCGGCCGACCCGCCGACGACGGAAGCGCCGCCGGCTGAGCCCTCGTGATTCCGACCGCGGGCGAGTTGGCGCAGTACACGCTCGAACGGCAGCATCCGTTGCTGCGGAGCTGGGTGGACGACACCACCCTGCTGGCCGCGTTCACCAAGCAGCACGAAGAAGTGGACGTGTTGCTCGCAACCGATCTCGCCATCGCCACCGCACGCGTCGAGCGGTTCGCGCCGGGCCGGCCCGCGGAGTCGATGCTCAACCAGTGGGTGCCTGCCGGCGACGACCTGCACGCCATGGTCAGCATGCGTTACGAGGGCCTGGACCCGACGAAGCCTTTCGTCGACGCCACCCCGCTGAGCCGCTCACTCCGTACGACGGACCTCCCCGCGCTCGCCGCCGTCGCGCTCGAGACCTATGGCATCCACCACCCGCGCTATCTCCGCCTGTGGAGCGCCGAGCCGCGCATTCGTGGCACTCACCCGGACCGCCGGTTCCTGGCCGCGCCGATCCGTGACTTGCAGCCTCGCGACGTACCTCCTGGTCTCGCACTGATTCCGGCTGCGGGAGTCGACCACTACGACGACGCGCAGCGGGCGTACGCCGCGGTGGACGCCGACCATCCGCTGCACACACAGCAGGCTGCTCTCCAAGACCGCGACGACCTCCAGGAGGCGGCAGACGCGGGGATGCTCTTCGACGTCACTGTGGACGGCAACTGGGCCGGCTACGTGTCGGCGACCCTCGACAGTGCGGACACCGCCGGCCTTCCGACGTACGTCGTACAAGAGATCATCCTCACGCCCGAGTATCGGGGCCGCGGCTACGGCTCGCACCTCAGCAACCTCCTGGCCGCGTCCCTGCCCGACCAGACGCGCCTCCTCACCGGCACCATCCACGCCGCCAACACCGGCGCCCGCACCGCCGCCCTCGAAGCCGGCCGTCACGACATCGGCGGCTGGCTTCAGCTCCCACTCGGCGGGGTGTAGTCGACTCGGAACTCGTCGGCGTGGTCCTCGGCCCATTCGGCGAAGGTGAGGGCGGGGCGGCCGGTGAGTTCGGGGACGGTGGTGGTGACCGGCTCGGGGGAGTCGACCAGGGTTGCCCAGTAGTTGACCGAGGCGTCGGCGAGGACGGGATCCGCACCCAGGTCGAGCATTTCCTGGCGGGCGTCGGCGGCGGGCAGTTCCTCGACCCGCATCTCCTTACCGACCGCTCGGGCGATCGTCGCCACCTGCTCGGCCTGCGTCAGCACCTCCGGGCCGGTCAGGTCATAGCTCTGCCCGATGTGGTGATCGTCCAGCAAACTCAGTACGGCGACCGCCGCGATATCGCGCTCGTGGATGAGGGAACGGCCGGCCTGAGGAAAGGCCATCCGTACGACGTCGCCGACGCGGAACTCCTCCGCCCAACTCTGCGCGTTCACCGCGAAGCCGCCTGCCCGCAGCGACGTCCAGTCCTTGCCCGCCGTGCGCAGCAACTCCTCGACGTCCCCCCACACGCCGCCGGCCGACGCGTTCAACGAGGACAGGTACACGACCCGCTGCGGCAGTTCCGCGACGATCGGTTCAGCCCCTTCTGCGCTGAACGACGGCCAGAGCAGAAAGGCCGCGTCCACGTCGGCCGCAGCACGTCGTACGGCGGTCGCGTCGTAAATGTCGCCCTGGATCAGTTCGACGTCCGGCGGCAGTCCGGCCAGATCCGGCGTACGGACCAAAGCCCGGACCGTCGCGCCGGCCGCGAGCAGGCCGGCCACGACATGGCGCCCGACACGCCCAGTGGCCCCGGTGACGAGAACGGTGGTCATCTGCAGCTCCTTCGCTAGGTAACGCGACCCACCCTTCGGCCTGAACCGCGGTTGAGGTCAAGCGAGAGTCGGTAGGGTGCCGTCATGGTCGAGTTCGTGGTGCGGGTGGTGGCCGTGATGGTCGCCTTCCTGGTGGCGCCCTTGCTGGTCGGTCAGGCCGAGCACAAGGTGATGGCGCACATGCAGTCCCGGCTCGGCCCGATGTACGCCGGCGCGTTCCACGGCTGGGCGCAGCTGGTCGCGGACGGCGTGAAGTTCGTCCAGAAGGAGAGCGTGGTCCCGGCCGCCGCGGACCGGCGGGTGTTCGAGTGGGCCCCGATCGTCGCGATCCTGCCGTACCTGGCCGCGATCGCCGCGATCCCGCTCGCCCCCGGCATCGTCGGCGCGGACCTCGACTCCGGCCTGTTCTTCGTGCTGGCCGTGATGAGCATCGGCGTGCTCGGCTCGCTGATGGCCGGCTGGGGCAGCGGCAACAAGTACAGCCTGCTCGGCGGACTCCGGGTCGCCGCGCAGCTGATGAGCTACGAGCTGCCGTTCGTGCTCTCGGCCGCCAGCGTCGCGGTCGCGGCGGGTTCGCTCAGCCTCACCGGCATCGCGGAGGCGTGGAACCCGTGGTGGCTGCTCTGGCAGTTGCCCGGCCTGATCGTGTTCTTCATCGCCGGACTGGCCGAGTTGCAGCGGCCGCCGTTCGACATGCCGGTCGCGGACTCCGAGGTCATCTTCGGCCCGTACACCGAGTACACCGGGCTCCGGTTCGCGATGTTCCTGCTCGCCGAGTACGCCGGCATCGTCGTACTGGCCGGCCTCACCACCGTGTTGTTCCTCGGCGGGTGGAGTGGACCCGGGCCGGATTCGATCGGCTGGATCTGGTCGATCCTGAAGGTGGCGTTCGTGGCGCTGGTGGTGATCTGGGTGCGGGTCTCGTTCCCGCGGTTGCGCGCCGACCAGCTGCAGCGGCTGGCCTGGCAGGCCCTCGTGCCGGTGGCGCTGCTCCAGCTCGCGCTCACCGGCATCGGGGTCACCATCTTCTGAGCCGCTGCATCTAAGGCGTTGCTTCTAAGGTGTTGCGAGGGCCTCGGTGGGCGACAGCCGCGAGGCCCGGATCGCCGGATAGAGCCCGGCCAGCCCGCCGATCACCAGGGTGGCCGCGATCCCGCCGGCCAGGGCCCACAGCGGGATCACTGTCAACCAGTTCTGGTACGACGCATACCCCGCGCTGACCCCGGATCCGAGGATCGCTCCGCCGACTCCGCCGAGGGCGGACAACAGCAGCGACTCGGTCAGGAACTGGGTCCGGATCTGCCCTCGGGTCGCCCCGAGCGACCGCCGCAAGCCGATCTCCGCCCGTCGCTCCAGCACCGAGATCACCATGATGTTCGCGACCCCGACCCCGCCGACGAGCAGTGCGACCGCGCCGAGTCCGAGCAGCAGCCCGGTGAACGCCTCACCCGCGGCCTGCTTGGCGGCGAGCGCGTCCGACGGCCGGGACACGTCGACCTCGTTCGGTGCTTCCGGGTTTGCCGTTGCTCCGAGCACCGATCGCACGGCCTCCACCTGGGCGTCGTCCGACCGGGTGTAGATCGTCGTCGGGTGCTGGTCGAAGTCCAGCGTGGCCTCGGCCGCGGGCCACCCCATCAGCGCGGCACTGTCCAGCTCCGGGGCCAGCGCGGCCGGCTCCAGGATGCCCAGCACCGTGAACCACTTGTTGCCGATGAGCACCTGCGTGTCCGGACCCGCGCGGGTGATCCCGAGCCGCTCGGCGGCGCTCGCCCCGAGCACGGTCGCCGGGTAGCGGCCGGTCGCCGCGTCGATCCACTTGCCGCTGCGCACCACTGCGCCGATCGTGTCCAGCAGGTTGGCCCGGGCGGCGTACGCGATGATGCCGTTGGTCTCGATGGCCGGGATCTTGTTGCTCCGGTAGACGGAGGCGTCGTCGACGCGGCCGACCGCCGACTGCGCCTGGACCGGTCGGATCCGGCCGACCATCGCCTCGGCAGTCAGCGGCAACTGGGCCTCTTCGCCGGTCAGCCTGGTCCCGGGAGCGACGGTGAGCAGGTTGGTGCCCAGGGCATCGAGCTGGCCGTCCAGCTCGGCCCGCGAGGATGACGAGATGCCGACCACGGAGACCATCGCCGCGATCCCGATCGCGATCCCCAGCGCGGACAGGAAGGCTCGCATCGGCCGGGTCCGTAGTCCGACCGCCCCGACCCGGACGACGTCCCGCGGCCACAGCTTGGCCGGCTTCAGCTCGGCGTTCGCGTGTGAGCCGTTCACGAGAGCACCTCCTCGAGGATCCGGCCGTCGCGCATCCGGACCTGCCGGGGGAGCGACGCCGCGATGTCCCGGTCGTGCGTGATGATGACGACCGTCGTACCGGCCGCGTGCAGATCCCGCAGCAACTGCATCACCCCTGCGCCGGAGGCGGAGTCCAATGCGCCCGTCGGCTCATCGGCCAGCAGTACGGCGGGTTCACCCGCGACGGCCCGGGCCACGGCGACTCGTTGCCGCTCACCGCCGGAGAGTTCGTGCGGTTCGTGGTCCATCCGGTGTCCGAGGCCGACCCGCTCGAGTGCGGTCGCAGCCCGCTTCCGCCGTACCGACGGTCGTAAACCGGAGTAGAGAAGACCGTCAGCGACGTTGTCGATCGCCCGGGTGCCGGCGGCCAGATGGAACTGCTGGAAGACGAACCCGATCCGGGTCGCCCGCAACGCGGACAGACCAGAGTCGGACAACCGCGCCACGTCGTACCGGTCGATCCGGACGCTGCCGGAGGACGGCCGGTCCAGGGTGCCGAGGACGTTGAGCATCGTCGACTTGCCCGAGCCGGACGGCCCGACGATCGCGAGCAGTTCGCCGCGGTCGATCCGCAGACTGACCCCGCCGAGGGCGGCGACACTGCCCGGGTACACCTTGGTCACCTCGGTCAGTTCGATCACTTGGGGATCCCTACCTCGGTGCCGGCCTTGATCCCGGTGCCGCTGATCTCGACCTGGCCGCCGGCGAACAGGCCGGTCTTCACCGGCACGTACTGCGACGCCGTACCGTCGGAGACCTCGACGCCGAAACCGCCCTCGCGCAGGGCGACCAGCGCGGCCACCGGCACGGTCAGCACGTTCTTGCGTTCAGACGCGGTGAAGCTGACGTCGACCGAGGCCAGCGACCAGGCCGCCACCGCCTTCTGGTTGTCGATGGCAACGATCACCTCGACCTTGGTCTCCGGGTCCTTGTCCGGGCTCTCGGCCGGGATGATCACCGTCGACACCTTCTCCACCCGGCCCGGCACGGTGGCGCCGTCCGGGAGGGTGACGTCGACCTTGGCGTTCGGTTTGGCGAGCCGCTGGTCGGCGGCGTCGAGCTGGACGGTGACGGCCTTCTTGGTGCCGGTGTAGGTGAGGACGTTCTGGTTCGGGCCGATCGGTGCGCCCTCCTGAGCCTCCACGCTGTCCACCCGGATGTGACCCGGTGCGAACAGGACGCTGCCGAGCTCAACGACCCCTGTCTCGTCCAGGCCGAGGTCCTCCTGCCACTCCTCGACTGCCTCGGCCGTGGCGTCGGTGTACTCGTCGTCGACGGTGAAGCCGGAGTAGCCCATGGCACTGAGGTTCTGCTCGAGCTGGAGGACGTCCGTACCCTCACTGCCGTCGGCGAGCTTCCTGTACGCCGGCAGAGCGCCGTACATCAGAGTGGTGGGCTTGTTGTCGACGCTGTAGACGGTGTGGCCGCGCCGGAACTCCTGTCCGCTGTCGGGGACCCCAGTGATGGTGCCGGCGCTGCGGTTGACCGCGGCGGACGTCGTACCGAAGCCGAGTTCGCCGTCTGCTGACTCGGTGTCCTTGAGCGTCTGCTGCGCGACCTTGGCGGTGTTGACGGGTACTGCGGCTGCGGTCTGGTCTGCGGCCTGGCTGGTGTCGCCTCGGTTCACCAGAAAGGCACTTGCTGCCCCTCCGGCGGCCAGGACGACCACAGCGGTCAGTGCTCCTCGCATCACTTGGCCGCCTTACCCGCCATGATCGGCTGGCAGATCTCCTGCGCCTTCTGGAAGTCGGGGTCGTCCCCGACACCCGGGCCGATCATGATGCCGCGCTGACCCGGCTTGGGGTCCGGGAACTTCTCCACGCCGTTCGTCCGCATGCACTCGGCGAACTTGCGGCCGTTCTCCTCCTGCTGGGGGTTCGGGCCGCTGTCGCCCTGCGGGTTGTACTGCTTGCAGGCCTCCATCGCCTTGTCGACCTGCTCCCTGCTGACGCCGGAGTTCTTGTCGAACTTGAGCATCGGACCCTTGCCCGGCTCCGGGTCCGGCACGTTCAGCCCCTGCTCCCGCAGGCACTGGGTGAACTTGATCGCCTTCTCGTCCCGGCTGAGGCCGGCCGGCGCGCTGCTGGGAGCGGTCGCCTGCGCCTGCCCCCCGGTGCCCGACGCCACCTGGTTGTCGGGTTCCTCCGAGCCGCAGCCGGTCAGGAGTACGGCGGCCGCCAGCATCGCCGCGGCCAGGGTGGTCTTGCGCATCACGTTTGTCTCCCTTTCAGTGGTTTGGGAGGCAAGCCTTCGCCGCCGGCCGTTTCCGTACCGTTTCCAGCCGCGATAACACGGAGGAAACACCGGCGTCGGGGATCATGGATGGCGTGCGGGTTCTGGTGGTCGAGGACGAACCGTTGCTGGCGGCAGCGATCGCGGAGTGGTTGCGGGACGACTCACATGCCGTCGACGTGGCCGGCGACGGCGGTTCCGCGCTGGAACGGCTGACGGTGAACGAGTACGACGTACTCGTGCTGGACCGCGACATCCCCGTCGTCCACGGCGACGAGGTGTGCCGGCGGCTGGTGGAGTCCGGGTCGGCCACCCGGGTGCTGATGCTGACGGCCGCGGCTGCCGTCACCGACCGGGTGGAGGGACTGGGATTGGGCGCTGACGACTACCTGACCAAGCCGTTCGCCTTCGCCGAACTGGCCGCGCGGGTGCTGGCCCTCGGGCGGCGGAGCCGTCCCGCGGATCCGCCGGTACTGCGTCGTGCCGGAGTGACCCTGGACCCGGCGCGGCACGAGGTGTTCCGGGACGGGCGGTACGTACCGCTGTCGAAGAAGGAGTTCGCCGTACTGGCGGAACTGCTGCGAGCCGACGGCGCGACTGTCTCGGCCGAACAACTGCTGGAGAAGGCATGGGACGAGCACGTGGATCCGTTCACCGGGGCGGTCCGGCTGACCATCCTGAAGCTGCGGCGGAAGCTGGGGGAGCCGGGGCTGGTGGAGACCGTCACCGGCGTCGGCTACCGCATCCCATGAAGAGGCTGACGCTGCGCGGGCGGCTGACGCTGATCTACGGCGGGCTCTTCATGGTGGCCGGCGTACTGCTGCTCGGTGTCACCTATGTGCTGTTCAACAACAACCTCACCGGCGGCTACCGGGTGCTGGTACAGGGGACGTATCACAACGGGCCGTCCCCAGGTCCCAGTAGTAGTCCTACGCCTCGGCTGCCGAACCAGCTGTACGTGCTGAACAAGGACGGCGACATTTTGAGCGGTCCGGCTGCTGACAAGGTGATCCAGGAGCAGCGGGAGCAGGTACGGCAGGCCGCGATCGAGTCCTTGCTCATCCAGGGCAGCATCGCTCTGGTCGTCGTCGGTGGACTGGCGGCTGGGTTCGGCTGGCTGGTCGCCGGACGGGTGCTGGCACCCCTGCACCGGGTCACCGACACGGCACGTCGGATCGCCGCGTCACCGGCGGCTCTGCACGAGCGGATCGCTCTCCGTGGGCCCGACGACGAGGTGAAGAACCTGGCCGACGCCTTCGACACGATGGTCGAGCGGCTGGACCACTCGTTCGACGGCCAGCGCCGATTCGTCGCCAACGCCTCCCACGAGTTGCGTACGCCGCTCACCCTCGGCCGCGCGCTGGTCGAGGTGGCGATGCACCGCCGTACGGCGTCCGCCGACGTGAAGGAACTGGGCGAGAGCCTGCTGACGATCAACGCCCGCCACGAGCAACTGATCGACGGGCTGCTGATCCTGGCCGACTCGGAGAAGCAGCTCACAGCCGTCTACCCGGTCAACCTCGGCGACATCGTCACCCACGTCGCCGGCCAACTCTCGGCCGAGGCATCAGCCGCCGGCGTCGACCTGATCCGCGGGCCGGGCGACGCCCCGACCCACGGCGACGCGCTGTTGCTCGAGCGTCTCGTCCACAACCTGGTCGAGAACGGCATCCGCCACAACCTCCCCGAGGGCGAGCGCTGGGTCCGCGTCGTCAGCAAGACCGTCGGCAACCGGGCCGAGGTCACAGTCACCAACACCGGCCCCGACATCCCGCCGTACGAAGTCGAATCCCTCTTCAAACCCTTCTACCGCCTGGGCGCCGAACGCCTGGTCAGCAGCAACGGCGCAGGCCTCGGCCTCTCCATCGTCCGCTCAGTAGCCGAAGCCCACGCCGGCACCGTCATCGCCACCCCCCGGCAGGGCGGCGGCCTGCAAATCACCGTCTCCCTACCCGCCGACCCCGACTGAGTGGTGCCGTACGACAGGAGGTGTCCGGCGATCGAGCCGGATTCCCGGTGGGCTCAGGCGGGGAGCGCTTGGGTAGTGGGCGTATACGTCCTGTCGGTTGGCACTGTGGTTGTCGATATGAGGTGGGGGTGTTCGTGTAGGTGATAACAGCGCTTATCGGGAGGTTGGGATGAATCAGTATTTGCTCAGCATCTATCAGCCGGATGGGCCGCCGCCTTCGGAGGAGTTTCTTGCGCCGATCATGCGGGAGCTCGCCGCGTTGAACGAGGAGATGCAGGCGGCGGGGATCTGGGTGTTCTCGGCGGGGTTGCATCCGCCGGAGACGGCGACTGTTCTGAAGGCCTCCGGTGAGGAGGTGCTCGTGACGGACGGGCCGTTCACCGAGGGGAAGGAACACCTGGGTGGGTTCACCGTGATCGAGGTCGCGGATCTTGATGCGGCGTTGAGTTGGGCGCGCCGGCTGGCGAAGGTGCTCGAACCGTTGTCGATCGAGGTCAGGCCGTTCGCCGGGTGAGCATGGACATCGCCGGGATCTTCCGGGCCGAGCACGGGCGTGCGGTCGCCGTACTGACGCGCGTGTTCGGCGACCTGGAGATCGCCGAGGACGCAGTACAGGACGCGTTCGCGGCGGCGGTGGAGAAGTGGCCGGCGTCCGGCGTACCGCCGAGCCCGGCGGGGTGGATCATCACGACCGCCCGGAACCGCGCGATCGACCGGCTGCGGCGCGAGTCGGTGCGCGAGGACAAGCACGCGCAAGCGGCGCTGTTGCTGGCCGAGGACGAACCGGTGGAGGAGGGCGTCGTGCAGGACGACCGCCTCCGGCTGATCTTCACCTGCTGCCATCCGGCGCTGGCGCTGAACGTCCGCGTCGCCCTCACGCTGCGGATGCTCGGCGGTCTGACCACCGCCGAGATCGCCCACGCGTTCCTGGTCCCGGAGCCGACGATGGCGCAGCGGCTGGTCCGCGCCAAGGCGAAGATCCGCGCCGCCGGGATCCCGTACCGGGTGCCGTACGAGGCCGACCTGCCCGAGCGCGTCCGCGGTGTCCTGGCCGTCGTCTACCTGATCTTCAACGAGGGGTACGCCGCCTCGTCCGGCGAAACCCTCGTCCGCGACGACCTCAGCACGGAAGCGATCCGCCTCGGCCGCCTTCTGGTCGAACTCATGCCGGACGAACCGGAGGCCGTCGGCCTCCTCGCCCTGATGCTCCTCCAGCACTCCCGCCGACCGGCGCGCACCGGCGCCGACGGCTCCCTCGTCCTGCTGGCCGACCAGGACCGAGCGCTGTGGGACCAGGAGCTGATCGCCGAGGGCCAGGAGTTGGTACGACGTTGCCTCCGCCGCAACCAACCTGGTCCGTACCAGCTCCAGGCCGCGATCAACGCCGTACACAGTGACGCGGCAACCGCCGAGGAAACGGACTGGCGACAGATTCTCCAGCTCTACGACCACCTGCTCGCGATCGCCCCGACCCCCGTCATCGCCCTCAACCGAGCTGTAGCCCTCGCCGAGGTGCACGGCCCCGCAGCCGCTCTCGACCTGATCGACGACCTCGACCTCGGCTCCTACTACCTGTTCCACGCAATCCGAGCCGACCTCCTCGTCCGCCTCAACCGCCGCCCCGAAGCCCGTGCCGCCTACCAAGCAGCCGCAGCCCTCACCGCCAACCAGTCAGAACAAGCCTTCCTCCACACCCGCCTGAAAGCTCTCTAGCCGGCGCCTGCCTTAGGGTGGGCCGATGGCATCGGTCAAGCAGGTCCAGGTCACCTTCGACTGCGCAGAACCTGAGCGCGTCGCTCGTTTCTGGTGCGAGGTGCTGGGATACGTCGTACCGCCGCCACCGGAGGGGTTCGCGACTTGGGGCGATTACGATCGCACGCTGCCGCCTGAGCATCAGGGGGCAGCGTTCGCATGCGTTGATCCGACAGGTGTGGGCCCGCGGCTGTTCTTCCAGCGCGTTCCCGAGGGCAAGGTGGTCAAGAACCGGGTGCATCTTGACGTGCGGGCCGGCACCGGGCTCGTAGGTGAGGAGCGCGTGGCTGTCCTCGAGGCCGAAGGCGCACGACTGGTCGCGCTCGGCGCGACCCGCGTGCAACTCCTGCGCGCCGACGGGGTCAACGAGTCGTGCCTCGCGATGCAGGACATCGAAGGCAACGAGTTCTGCCTCGACTGAGCCGCCGCGACGGTTGGGTCAGTAGGGTCGGGGGATGGCTGGGGACGGGTTCGAACTGGTGTGTGAGGTGGAGCCGCCGACGCGGCCGGACCTGAAGAAGGTGCGGCATCAGATCGGCGTGATGAGTCCGATCGCGGACGCGTTCCTGATCCCGGACAACCACATCGGGCGGGCGACCGTGTCGAGTGTGGCGGTCGCGAACGAGGTGCAGGCGATGGGGTCGCGCGGGATCGCCTGCCTCAACTCGCGGGACCGGAACCTGCTCGGTTTCCGTCGCGACCTGCTCACCGCGGCGGCGTACGGCGTCGAGCAGTTCCTGTTCGTGCACGGCGACGACCCGGCCGAAGGTGCCCGGACCAGCCAGCTCACCGTGCGGACGATGATCGAGCAGGCGCGCGGTACGTCGTACCCGGGCTGCCGGCCGTTCCAGGTCGGGGCGGCGACCCGGCTGCGGCCGGTGCCGCGGTGGAAGGCCGAGGCCGACTTCCTGTACGTCCAGGTCAGCTACGACCTGGAGGAGCTGCTCCGCTGGCGGGACAGCGTCGTACTGGACATTCCCGTGTACGCCGGGGTGATGGTGCTGGCGAGCGCGAAGATGGCCCACAACCTGGCCGCCCTGCCGCAGCTCACCATTCCGGACGCCCTGATCGAGGCGGTCGAGCGGGACCGGGACGCCGGGGTGGACCACGCCTGCGAGCAGATCCTGAAGATCCGTGACTCGGGGGCCTTCGACGGCGTTCACCTGATACCGGTCAGCCGATACCGGCAGGTTGCCGCCCGCCTGGAGCGCGAACTCTGACCACGGGTCGCGCCAGTTTGGGCCGGAACCGACTAGTGTCCTGGTAACAGGGTCCTACTGACGGGAGGAGGAGGCGTGGGTGTACCTGGCAAGGGGTTGATCGAGGGGCTGAAGGTCACCGCCAAGACACTGGCCCGCCGCTCCGTCACCGAGCAGTACCCCGATGTCCAGCCCGAGCTGCCGCCGCGGTCCCGGGGCGTCATCGCGCTGCTGGAGGAGAACTGCACCTCCTGCATGCTGTGCGCCCGGGAGTGCCCGAGCTGGTGCATCTACATCGACTCGCACACCGAGACCGCGCCGTCGGTCGGTGAGCAGGCCCGCGAACGCAGCCGGAACGTGCTGGACCGGTTCGCCATCGACTTCAGCCTGTGCATGTACTGCGGGATCTGCATCGAGGCCTGCCCGTTCGACGCGCTGTTCTGGTCGCCGGAGTTCGAGTACGCCGAGACCGACATCCGCAACCTGACCCACGAGAAGGACCGCCTCCGCGACTGGATGTGGACCGTCCCGGCACCGCAGCCGATCGACCCGGGCCCCACTGTCACGCCGGCGCCGGAGACCGCCCCGGAGGGTGAGGCGTGACGACTGCACTCTTCTGCGTTGCCGGAGCAATCGCGCTCATCGCCTCCGTCTTCGTCGTCACCTCCCGCCGGATCGTCCATGCCGCCCTGTGGCTGGTCGTCGCGCTCGGAGCGGTCGCGGGCTGCTTCGGCGCGCTGCACGCCGAGTTCGTCGCACTGGTGCAGATCCTGGTGTACGTCGGCGCGATCGTCGTACTGGTCCTGTTCGCGCTGATGCTGACCAAGGCGCCGACGAACCCGCTGCCCAACCTGACCACCGGCCGGAGCCCCTTCGCGGCGGTGGTGGCCGGCGTCCTGGCGCTGATCCTCGGGACCGGCGTGGTGATTGCTTTTGGCAACGAGAAGGTCAAGCCGGTGCCGGACGGGTCCGCGGAGGCGGTGGGTACCGCGGTGTTCACGACCTGGGTGCTTCCGTTCGAGGTCCTGTCCGTCCTCCTGCTGGCAGCGTTGATCGGAGCGATCGCCCTGTCTCAGCGGAAGAAGGCGGAGGAGGACTGAGATGCCGCTGATCCTGCCGCTGCTGCTGGCGGTCGCGTTGTTCTGCATCGGTGTGTACGGCGTCCTCGCGCGGCGCAACGCGATCCTGATGCTGATGTCCTTCGAGCTGATGCTGAACGCGGTGAACCTCAACCTGGTCGCGTTCGACGCCTGGCGGATCGACGGCCTCGCCACCGGTCAGACGCTGGCGGTCTTCGTGATCACGTTGGCCGCGGCCGAGATCGGACTCGGTCTGGCGATCGTGCTGCTGTTGTTCCGCGGTCACGGCCATGTCGACGCCGACGCCGCGCGTGACCTGGCCGAGCAGGACGCCGACCGGGTGGCAGTCGAGCCGGAGAAGGGTGCGGCCACGTGATCGCGACCGCCTGGCGCGTGATCGGCGTCGGCTTCTCCCTGCTCGTCGTACTCATGGCCGGTCTGCTGTACGGCGCCGACCCGGACCAGACCAGCTTCCTGAACTCGTCCGTCGGCGATCTCACCATCGGCTTCGCCGTACGCACCGACGACCTGACCGTGCTGATGCTCGCGATCGTGGGGGTGATCGCGACCTGCGTCCAGGTCTACTCGGTCGGCTACCTGCATCAGCGGCCGGCGTCGTACCACGCTCTCGTCACCCTGTTCACCGCGGCGATGGTGACGGTCGTGGTCGCGGACAGCCTGTTCCTGCTGCTGATCGGGTGGGAGGTGATGGGCGCCTGCTCGTACCTGCTGATCGGTCACTACTGGGAGCGCCGCGACGCCCGCTCCGGCGCGGTCAAGGCGTTCCTGATGACCCGGCTCGGCGACGTCGGCTTCCTGTTCGGCATCTTCGTCCTCGGCGTCGGCGCCGGCACCTTCCGGATCTCCGAACTCGACCCCGGCCGGATCTCCCCAGGGGTGCTGACCACCGCGACACTGCTCCTCCTGGTCGGCGTGGTCGGCAAGTCGGCCCAGGTCCCGCTGCAGACCTGGCTGCCGGACGCGATGCCCGGCCCGAGCCCGGTCAGCGCGCTGATCCACGCCGCGACGATGGTTGCCGCCGGCGTCTTCCTGATCGCCCGCCTGTACGACGTCTTCGTCGCCGCCGAGACCACCTTGACCGTGCTGGCGATCGTCGCGTGCGTGACCATGGTGTTCGCCGCGCTGTGTGCGATGGCCGCGGTCGAGGTGAAGCGCGTGCTGGCCTGGTCGACCGTGAGCCAGCTGGCGATCATGTTCTCCGCGCTGTCCTTGGGGACGGAGGACGGTCGGCACGCTGCGCTCTTCCATCTGCTCACCCACGCCGCGTTCAAGGGCCTGCTGTTCCTCTGCGCCGGCGTCCTGCTCCACCAGGTCGGCAGCGCGGCGTTCGTCGTACTGCGCCGATACACGCGCCGGGGCCGGTCGCGTAAGGCGTTGCCGGTCACGTTCGCGACGATGACGATCGGTCTCGCCGCGTTGGCCGGCGTACCGGGGTTCGCCGGGTTCTTCTCGAAGGATGCGGTGGTCGAGGCGGCCTGGCATCACGCGCGGGACGGTTCGGTCGTTGGATGGATCGTGCTGGTGTCGGTGTGCCTGACCGCGGCGATGACCGCCTTCTACTGCGTGCGCCTGTGGTTGTGGGTGTTCTTCCGGACGCCCGCGCTCGCCGGTGCGGTGGGCGCCTTCGAGGACGACGATCCGATGGCCGACGTCGAGGAGCCGGACAGCTCCAAGCTCCGCGAGGCGCCCTGGGTGATGCTGTCGCCCTTGGTCCTGCTCGCCTTCGCCTCGATCGCTCTCGGGTACGTCGACGGCCTCCAGCTCGACTGGATCGTCGCGCTGGTGACGACCGGGCTGGCCGTGCTCGGGGCGCTTCCGGCGTACTCGCTGTGGTCGCGCGGAGCGGATCCGCGGCCGGTGGTGCTGGAGCGTGAGTTCGGTGTGGATCCGCTGTATCACCGGATGTTCGCCGTACCCGTGCGGTGGTTGGCGCGGTTGACTGTCGCGGGGGATCAGGATGTGGTCGGGGCCTATGTGCGGGCGGTCGGCCGGACCGGGACGCTTGCGTCGCAAGGGCTCCGGCGGTTGCAGACCGGGAACGTGCAGACGTACCTGACCGCGGCCGTGGTCGGCGTGGTCGCGCTGGCGGTGCTTGCCGGGGTGATCAGTTCATGAACGCGATTCTGCTGGGGATTCTCGCGCTGCCCTTGCTGGCGGCGGCCGCGTTGTGGGCGGTCCCGGCCTCGGTCGGGGATCGGCTGGCGGCGCTGTACGGCTCGGTGATCTCGGGGCTGGTGCTGATCGGGGCGCTGTTGCTCTGGCCCAGCGGCGGCTGGTTCGCGTCCACGAACCTGCTGGACGAGGTGCTCGGCGAGGGCGTCCGGCCGCTGCAGGCGGTGACGAACGTGCCGTGGATCCCCTCGCTCGGGGTGCGCTTCCACGTCGGGGTGGACTCGATCTCGATGCCGCTGATCGTGCTGACCGCGCTGCTGGTGTTCCTGTGCTGCCTGTACTCGTTGAAGATCACGCCGCGGGTCGGCCGGACCCGGTCGCTGATCGCGCTGCTGCTGGTGATCGAGACCGGCGTGATCGGCACCTTCTCGGCGATGGATCTGGTGCTGTTCTTCGTCTGCTTCGAGATCGTGCTGATCCCGATGTGGCTGGTCATCGACATCTGGGGTGACGACCACGACCCGGCCGGGCGGAAGCGGGCCGCGACGACCTTCGTGCTGATGACCGTGCTCGGCTCGGCGCTGATGCTGCTCGGGTTCCTGCTCGTCTACCGGCAGGCGGGGACGTTCGACATCGTTCAGCTGACCAACTCGCCAGTGCTCGGCGGACATGGCGTGCCACTCGCCGCAGCCGTGCTGATCGCGCTCGGGCTCGCGGTGAAGGTGCCGCTGTGGCCGCTGCACATCTGGTTGCCGGACGCGCACGCGAAGGCGCCGACGGTCGGGTCGGTCCTGCTGGCGGGGGTGCTGCTGAAGCTCGGCACCTACGGCCTGATCCGGATCCTGGTCCCGGTGCTCCCCGATGCGACCGTCGACGATCGCGCCGTACCTGGCCGGTTTCGCGACCGTGGCGATCATCGCCGGGTCGCTGGCCTGTCTGGCCCAGACCGACGTGAAGCGGCTGATCGCGTACTCGAGCGTCGGCCACATGGGCTTCATCGTGCTCGGGATCGCCACCCTGTCTCCGGCCGGGCTGCGGGGCGCGCTGTTCGCGAACATCGCGCACGGGATCATCACCGGACTGCTGTTCTTCCTGGCCGGTGCGATCAAGGACCGGCACGACACCAGCGATCTACGGGCGATCGGCCGGGCGCTGTATGCCCGGTTGCCGCGGATCGGTGCCCTGCTGACGTTCGCCTGCCTGGCATCACTCGGGTTGCCCGGGCTGGCCGGGTTCTGGGGCGAGATGCTGGTCCTGCTCGGTGCGTACGACCCCAGCGACCTGTTGCCCCGGACCACCTATCTGGTGCTGATGGTGATCGCCGGACTCGGGACCGTGCTGACCGCCGCGTACTTCCTCCGCCTGGTCCGCAACCTCTGCCAGGGTGATCCCGCCGAGCACCCGGCCTCCGCTTTCGCGGTCGACCTGAGCCGGATCGAACTGATCACCTGGGCGCCGCTGATCGCCCTGACCGTCCTGCTCGGCGTCTGGCCCGGGCTCCTCCTGCACCAATGGGGGAGCCTGTGACAGTGTTGAATGCCACGCTGCCGCGCGGCGGGTCATGGGGCTTTGACTCCCGGCCTTCCCTCGTCACTCCAGTCGCTTCGCTCCCTGCGCTCCTCAGTCCAGGCCGGGAGGCCCCATGACCCTGACCTGGGTTGACTGGCAGGCGGTCGCCGTACCGTTGGCGCTGGCGATCGGGGCGGTCGCCGTACTGTTGATCGACGCCTTCTGGCGGAGCGCGTCGGCGCAGCTCCGGCACACCCTGATCACGTCTCCTGACCGGCGCGGTCATCCTGTTCGGGCTGGTCTTCGTCTGGGCCCAGCGGGACGACTTCAAGCCGGCGTTCTGCCGCCCGGTGGTCGAAGGGCCGGCCGAGTGCAGCCTGGTGTTCGAGCCGATGACCGCCGGGTTGTGGGCGGTGCTGCTGATCGGCGGACTCGGGGTCGTCGGCCTGTCGGCGCACAAGCTGCTGGCCTCGGACATCCCGGTCGGTGAGTACCACTTCCTGCTGCTCAGCGCGCTCGCCGGTGCGACCGTGCTCGCCGGGGCGCGCGACCTCGCGACGGTCGTGATCGCGCTGGAGGTCGTGTCGCTGCCGAGCTTCGCGATGGTCGCGTTGCGCCGGGACCGCCGCGGGTCCGAAGGTGCGCTGAAGGCGTTCCTGGTGTCGGTGCTGTCGACCGCGGTGATGCTGTTCGGCATCTCCTACCTGTACGGCGTGACCGGCTCGCTGTACCTGACCACGATCGCGAACCGGATGAGCGGGCTCGACCCGGAGCTGCGCCGGGTCGCGTTCGCGGCCGGGCTGTTCGTGATCGTCGGGTTCGCGTTCAAGATCGCGGCGGTGCCGTTCCACGCCTGGCTTCCGGACACGTACGTCGGTGCGCCGATCGAGGTGACCGCGTTCCTCGCGGTGGTGTCGAAGTCGGCCGGTGTCGCCGGTCTGCTGGTGCTGATGACGAGCGGGATCGCGCCGGACGGATCGGAGCTGCGGACGGTGGTCGCCATACTGGCCGCCGTGACGATGACGGTCGGCAACCTGGCCGCGCTGCGTCAGGTCGAAGCGGTCCGGCTGCTGGCCTGGTCGTCGATCGGTCAGGTCGGGTTCCTGCTCGCGCCGCTGGCGGTCGGTGACGCCCAGGCCGTGGTCGGGTATCTGGCGGCGTACGTCGTGGTGACGCTCGGCGCGTTCGGGTCGGTCGCGGTGGTGCAGCGGCATCGGCCCGGCGGGCTGCTGTCGGACTACCGCGGCATGGTGCGGTCCGAGCCGGGGCTGGCGGTCGCGCTGATCTTCTTCCTGGTCGTGCTGGCCGGGCTGCCGCCGGGGCTGGCCGGCCTGTTCACCAAGTTCGCCGCGTTCCAGTCCGTCATCGACGCGCATCTCGGCTGGCTCGCGATCGTGATGGCGATCAACGTGATGATCGGCCTGGCGGTCTACCTCCGCTGGGTCGCCGAGCTCTTCCGCCTCCCGGCCGAGGACCCGTTCTCGGTCGACATCGAGTCGCCGGCGGTCGCGATGATCTCCCTCTGCGCCGCAACCGCCGCCGTACTCTCAGTCCTCCCAAGCACCCTCTTCGCCCTGGCCACCTGAGCCCGACGGCTCAGGCGGACTGCTTGGTGAGGAAGTCTTCGTACTGCGACCAGACGCGGCGCCAGAGCTGGTCGCGCCGAGCCCGGTCCAGGTGTGGGAGCGGTAGGTAGAACACGTCGGCCAGCGTGGCGAAGTAGTCGGCCGGGTTCTCGATGATGGTCGAGTCGATCCGGTCGGCGAAGGTCTCGGTCAGCCCGACCGAGCGCAGTACGACGGCACTCGCCGGCTTCCGGCGGAAGGCGGACGCCAACCGGACGAACGCCGAGTCGGGGTCGGCGGACAGCCGGGCGTGCTGACCGGCGAAAGCATCCAGACCCACTGCGGCGGACTCGAAGTCCATGCCGATCAGGCTGCTGCGCGGATCGTGGTCCAGCCGCCAGCCGTCGGTCTTCTCGGAGGGGCGCAACCGCAGGTGGAACGGTTCCTGGTGGGCTTCACCGACCTCCAACGGCAGCGGCGCCACCAACGTCTCGCCGAGCCCGGCGTCGACCAGCCACTCCCGCTCCGGGTCCTCGACCAGGCCGCTCACCGTGAGCACCATGTGACTGGCGTCCACGTCACCGGGGCGGTTCGGGGTCTGTGCGCCGCCGCGGTGCATTTTCACCCGGTAGCCGAGCTCGGTCAGCAGCAGCGCGAGGCTGCCGTTGAGCTGGAAGCAGTAGCCGCCGGCCTCCCGCGCGATGATCCGCTGCGCGACGTCCTCCGGCTCGAGTGGGCCGCCCTCGCCGAACTGGTACTGCACGGTTTCGTACGGAACGGTGTCCACGAACGCCTGATGCAGCTGCGACAACGCCTCCAGCCTGGGCGGGCCGTCGTACCCGTCGAGCCCGATCCGTCGCAAGAAGGCCTGAGTGTCCACCCGGGCGAGGTTAGTTCGACCCGCGACGCCCCCGCCACCGAGCTGCACCTTCCAGCAGGCCTCGTGGCACGGCAGGATCGGCGCTCTACGGGTTAAGGCTTCGCTGACCTTTGGACACCACGGTGCCCCCGCAGCTGGGACCTGGCAGGGTAGGGGCCATGACTTCTGAGCGGATCTATGTCGGGAGCTACACGAGTCAGCCGGGCGGCGGGCAGGGCATCGGGTTCGGGCCGCTGGATCGGATCGGGCTGGTCGCGACGATCACCGACGCGTCCTTCCTGGTCAGGTCCGCCGACGGGCGGTTCCTCTACGTGACGAACGAGACCGCGACCGGCAACGTCAGCGCGTTCGCGATCCTGCCGGACGGTGCGCTGGAGCTGGTGAGCGAGCGGCCGACCGGCGGCGACCACCCGTGCCACCTGGAGATCGACCCGTCCGGCCGGTTCCTGCTGTCGGCGAACTACACGTCCGGCTCGGTGGCGATCCACCCGATCGGGGCGGACGGCTCACTCGGCGAGGCCACTCAGGTGCTGCAGCGGGAGGGCACCGGGCCGAACCAGGAGCGCCAGGAAGGTCCGCACGCGCACCAGATCGCGTTCGACCCGTCCGGTAAGTACACGTTCGACGTCGATCTCGGCTCCGACACCGTCTATGTGTCCACGCTGACCGAGGACGGCCGGCTGGAGCCGGTCGACCAGCTGCGCATCCACCCGGGCGCGGGCCCGCGGCACCTCGTGTTCCATCCGACCGCGGAAGCGGCGTACGTGATCAACGAACTCGACTCGACCCTGACCGTGTGCCGCTACCTCGACGGCAAGCTGCAGATCGTGCAGACCGCCTCGACCCGGCCGGCCGACTCCCCGGGCGAGAACTTCCCGGCCGAGCTGCTGATCTCCGTCGACGGCCGCCACCTGTACGGCTCCAACCGCGGCGACAACACGGTCGCGGTCTTCGCCGTCGCGGACGACGGCCTCTCGGTCGAGCTGGTCCAGACGGTCGACTCCGGCGGCAACTGGCCCCGTCACCTTGCCTTCAGCAACGACGGGACCCGCCTGTACGCCGCCAACGAGCGCTCCGACGCGATCGCCACCTTCGTCATCGACGCCGCCGACGGCACCCTCATCCCCGACGGGGACCCGGTCTCCTGGCCCATGCCGGTCTGCATCCTGCCGGTCTAGGACCTGGCGGCCAGGTACAGGCGGAGGATCGTGTCGTAGTCGATGATGTCGACGGCCAGCTCGTCGGCTGCGACGGTCTGCTGGCTGCTGATCACCAGAACCTTGCGCGGGTCGCTGACGCCGTACTTCGTCTGCGCGAAGGCGCGGTTCTCCGGGGTGCTGAAGTAGTCGTCGTACCTGGCCAGCTGGGCAGCGCCCTCGCGGACCGTGGCCGATCGGCGGTGCTTCTTCCCGGGCTCCCGGAGGGGGAGGCCGAGGTCGCCGATGATGTGGCTTCCGTCGGCGCGTTCCAGGATGAAGTCGGGAGTGAGACCGACCTGGTCGGTCGCGTCGCCGTCCTGCCACTCGAGGATGGGCCGCTGGATCAGCCGGGTCGCGTCGAACGCCGACAGCAGGATGCTCTCGTGCTCGGTCAGGAACTCCTCCGCGGTCGCGTCCTGGAGGCCGTGCGCGAGGTAGGTGCTGGTGAACGCC
The DNA here is from genome assembly GCA_963748245.1 of uncultured Actinomycetota bacterium. Classification (GTDB taxonomy): domain Bacteria; phylum Actinomycetota; class Actinomycetes; order Propionibacteriales; family Kribbellaceae; genus Kribbella. Next base: position 251,676 of record CAVVIA010000004.1, read on the forward strand.
TCACTCTTGAGGCCCTCGTCCCCGCGCGGCGCGCTCAGGGTGCCGACCGGGTCCAGGTGGGGCGCCGCGTTGGCGAAGTTGCGGAGGAAGTCGAGGTACTTGTCGGCCGGCTCCGACCGGTGGATCGCGAGGGCGAAGAAGGTCCAGTGGAGCCGGGTCGCCGTACCGGCGCTGTGGACGAGCAGGACCCGGTCGAAGGTCGAGTAGTTGCCCGGCGCGAACCGGAGCAGTTGGTCGCCCGGGCCGACGTACGTCTCGCCCAGGATCTTCTCGGCGCTCGGGAACCTGGCGTCGAGCTCACGACGGCCGGTCTCGGTGGCGACGGTCGCGTCCTTGAGGATGTTCTCGCCGGGCAGTGAGACGACCGGTGAGCCGTCGGCGAGGCCGAAGTACTCCTCGACGCTCTGCGCCTTCTGCCGCCGTACCTCCAGGGCCCGGTACTCGCGGCTCACTCCGACCAGCTCGAGGATGTTCCAGTCCGGGGTCTCGGTCAGCACCATCATCCGCGGGTACAGCAGCTGCCCGGGCAACTCGCGTCCGTGGCTGCCGGGGAGATGCTCACTCACGCTCCGTAGGTGGTCGCCCCAGAACTGAGTGTTCACCTTCACGAACTCGGTGGGTTTCAACGCCCGCTCCTCTCGGCCGATCGGTCCTCAGAGGAAACCATGACCCGGCCCGCCGTTATTCCGGCGGGCCGGGTCCGGGACCGTCAGCCGTCGATGTACGAGCTGAACATGCCGGGCTGGTAGGAGCCGCCCGGGTTCCGCACGATCACCTGCATCCGGTTGGCCGCATTGACCATGGCGACCAGGGAAACCAGCGCGGCGATCTCGTCGTCGTCGTAGTGCTTGCACACCTGTTCCCAGGTGTCGTCGGACACGCCTGGGCTGGCGTCGGCGAGCCGGGTGCCTTCCTCGGCCAGCGCCAGCGCGGCCCGCTCGGCCTCGGTGAACACCGTGGACTCGCGCCAGGTGGCGACCAGGTGCAGCCGGACCGAGGTCTCACCGGCCGCCGCGGCCTCCTTGGTGTGCATGTCGGCGCAGAAACCGCAGCCGTTGATCTGGCTGACGCGCAAACTGACGAGCTCCTGCGTGGCCTTCGGCAGTGACGACTGCAGGATCACCATCGAGGCGTTCGCGAACCGCTTCCCGAACTTCGCGGCGATCGGGTTCTCGATCAGGTTGAATCTCATGATGTCGACCTCATTCGTGGAATTGCGTAGCTGGATGACCACGAGATGCCGGCGACTCGATCCCTGTGACTGTGACGTGTGCCACCGGCACCGATGTCACACAGCGGCCGGGACCGGCGTCTTGTGTACGTGACAACCGACCAGGAGCAACCGATGGATCCGGCCACCGAGGCGTTCGTCGCCCACCGCAACCTGCTCTTCACCGTCGCCTACGAGATGCTCGGCTCGGCCGCCGACGCGGAGGACGTGCTGCAGGAGACCTGGTTGCGCTGGATGACCGTCGACCTCGGCATCGTGCAGGATCAACGCGCGTACCTGGTCCGGATCACCACCCGGCAGGCGCTGACCCGGCTGCGCACGCTCGGCCGCCGCAAGGAGTCGTACGTCGGCCCCTGGCTGCCGGAGCCGCTCCTGACCGCACCGGACGTGGCCGACGACGTGGAGCTGGCCGAGAGCGTCTCGATGGCGATGCTGCTGGTGCTGGAGACCCTCAGACCGACCGAACGGGCCGTGTTCGTCCTGCGCGACGTGTTCGACCTCGAGTACGACGAGATCGCCGAAGCCGTCGACAAGACCCCGGCCGCGGTCCGCCAGATCGCCCACCGGGCCCGCAACCACGTCGCCGCCCGCCGGCCCCGCGGGGTCGTCACCCGCGCCGAGTCCCAAGGCGCGATCCAGGCGTTCAAGTACGCCATCGAGACCGGCGATCTCCAGACTCTCCTCGATCGGCTCGCTCCGGACGTCGTACTCCTGGGTGACGGCGGTGGAGTGAGGCAGGCCGTCCCACATCCCGTCGTGGGTGCCGACAAGGTGGCCCGGCTGCTGTCGCTCGGCTTCCCCAACCTCCCCTTGGGCGTGTCGGCCGAGCCGGTCCAGATCAACGGCTCCCCGGCCCTCGTCATCCGCATCAACGGCGAGATCGACGACGTCGTGGCCATGCGCATCGAGAACGGCCTCATCACCGGCCTCTACATCGTCCGCAATCCCGAGAAACTTTCGCGAGTAGAACAGGAAATCGCCGTCACTCGTTAACCCCCTCGAAAAGGTGCGCCGCCGATCAGGCCCGTCACTAAGCTGGATCGATGACCGACGAATCCCTGCGGGACACCGGGCGAGAAGCGTCGTACCAGCCGGTGCCGGTGATTGACGCGGTGGTCTTCGACTCCGCGGATCCGGTCCGGCTCGGGCAGTTCTGGCGGTCGCTGCTCGGCGGTGAGCTCCGCCGGGACCAGCAGGGTGTCGTCTCGCTGCACGGCGGCCGGGTGCGACTGGACTTCGCCGGCGTGCCCGAGGGGAAGCAGGTGAAAGAACCGGGTGCACCTGGATCTGCAGGTGCCGCCGGAAGCCAAGGAGCAGGCGATCGCCAACGCCCTCCGCCTCGGTGCCTCCCGCGCCGACGACATCTACGACGGCGACCTGTGGCAGGTCATGCGGGACGCCGAAGGCAACGAGTTCTGCTTCATTTGGGGCGGAGCGATGACCTGAATTCATCTGGGGCGGAGGATGACATGACCCAGTACGTCGACCTCCCGCACGACCCGGGCGTCTGATCGCTGATCCGTCCGGTATTCGTGATGGCCAGGATCTGGCGTTTCGAACCCGTCGGCGCCATTGTGACTTCAGGAACTATTGCGACGCGGCGCTCACCGGGCGGCGCGGCGCTCATCTGTAGGAGGGGAATTGCCGTGGACGCAATGACGAACGACTTCGGGGAAGTTCTCTTGTGGAGCTTCTGGTTCTTCATCTGGATCGCCGCACTCATGGTGTGGTTCCGTTGTCTGTGGGACCTGTTCAGCGACCGCGACCTCAGCGGCTGGGCTAAGGCGGGCTGGGCGATCCTGCTCATCTTCGTGCCGTGGCTGGGGGCACTGATCTACCTCATCGCCCGGGGCCGGAGCATGAACGAGCGGCAGCGGTCGGCGATCACGCAGGCGCAGGTCGAGCAGGAGAAGTACATCAAGGAAGTTGCCAGCAGCTCCAAGACCCCGGCCGAGCAGATCGCCAGCGCCAAGGAATTGCTCGATTCCGGCACCATTTCGCAGGAAGAGTTCGATTCCCTCAAGGCCAAGGCGCTCGCCTGAAACACACAGGATCCACGTGACCACACTCAGCGAGCGCTGGTCACGCACACAGCAGAACCGCCTCTGACCTACGAAAGCAGGTCAGAGGCGGTCCTCATGGCAGCGGTGGAGGCAGCCGACAACCGGCCTGACAGGGAAGCCGCGGAAAAGAGCGCGCACTTGGGCTCCTCCCTGACTTTTGTCACCGAGGCGGGGTTGGCGCGGGCGTAGCCCTGTGACCTGGGGTTTTGGTGGCTCGGCTGTCTCGATTTGCGCATAATTAGGTGGTTGCAGCCCGCACGCCGCGCAGGACGACGTCCAGCACCACGTCAGCCTCGACACGGGCGGCCTCGGGGTCGGCGGCACGGGCAATGTAGAGGGCTGAGCCGTAGAGACCGCCCAGTGCGAGGTGCGCCAGCGCGTCGAGTGTGACACCGGGCAACGCGCCGCTGTCCACCAGCGGCGTCAGCACGGTCCGCAGCATTGGCAGCTCGACGCCTTCCGTGCCGCTTTCCCACGCGCGGGCGGCCAGCACGGTCACACTGTCGATGATCACGATCCGCCGGAACGCCGGGCGCAGGCAGGCGTCGAGGAATGCGGACAGGCCTGCTCGTACCGCGGCCCACGGATCCTCCTCGGCCAGGGCCGCGGCCATCACCGCCCCAGCGGTCTCGTCCAGCACCACGTCGTAGACCGCCTTGAACAGCGCGTCCTTGCCGCTGAAGTGGTGGTAAAGAGCGCCCTTCGCGAGACCCGCGCGCTGGACGATGTCGTCCATCGCAGTCGCCGCGTAGCCCTGCTCGACGAACCGCTCGCGCGCGATCCCGACCAGCAGTTCCCGGGTTGCCTCCGCCTGCCGTTCCCGCAGCCTCTTGACAGTCACCCGGCAAGCATAAAAGACTGACTGCAAGTCGGTGACCGACCGTCGGTCGGTAAAGGAGGTCCGTGATGTTGCCACTTCCGCCCGGACAACGCCGCGTCGAGGGGTTCCCGCGATTTGGCACCCACCTGCACCGGCCGCCGCCCGCGGTGCCAGACGCTCCGGTGATCGCGATCAGCGGCGTCGTGCGCAAGCCTTCGGAGGTGCGGCTGCCGGAGCTCGCCACGCTGCCGCGGCGCGAGATCGTCGCCGACTTCCACTGCGTCTCCGGCTGGACGGCGACCGACCTGCGGTGGGAAGGGGTGCGGTTCGCCGACTTCTTTCGCGCCTTCGTCGAGCCGGCGCTCGACTCCGAGGTCTCCGTCAGCCACCTGACGTTCGTGGGTCTGGACGGGATCAACTCCGTGGTCGAGCCGCAGGACGCGCTGGCGGACGACGTCCTGCTCGCGGACCGGGTGAACGGGCGCCCACTCGGCGGCGATCACGGCGCGCCGATCCGGTTGGTCAGCCCGGCCCAGTACGGCTACATGAGCATCAAGCACTTGTGCCTGGTCGAGGTGTGTTCCACGCTCCCGGCACATCGCCTCGATCGAGGCATCATCGGCCGGCTGATCGAGGGCCATCCCCGGGCTCGGGTCTGGCACGAGGAGCGCCACGGCCACATCCCGGGACGGCTGATCCGGCCGTTCTACCGCCCGCTGATCCGCCCCATCCGCGCCCTCTGCGCGAAAGGAACGCAAGACCGATGAGACTCCCCAACGACGTGCTGAAGACCCAGGACTGGATCATCGACGACATCGTGCCCGACTTCGACGTCGAGGACGTTTGGGCCCTTCCCATCGAGGGCGGCGCGCACGATTTTCCAGCCGTCATCAAGACGCAGCAAACCCTCGACTTTCCGGCGTCCGCGCCGCTGCCGGTGCGCTTGCTGTGGGGCATTCGCGACCTACTCGGACGCGCGTTCGGACTCGGGCGCATTTCGACATCCGCAGACGCCGCCGGCGCCTGGCCACCCGTTCCCGGCACCGGCGAACCGTCGCTGCTCGCGCGGCTCCCAGACGACCTCCGCGACAAGTCCCCAGCATCGCAGGTCACTGACAAGCCGTTCCGGCCCCTGTACCGCACCCGCACCGAACTCGCCCAGGAAATCTCCAACCGAACCATGTACGGAGTGATGCACCTGGCCTGGGCCGACCAGGGAAGCGGCCGCTACCGCGCGCAGATGACCGTCTACGTCAAACCCCGCGGCACCTTCGGCAAGGCGTACATGGCCTTCATCAAGCCGTTCCGCTATGCGATCGTCTATCCGGCACTCATGCGACACTTCGAACGAACCTGGTCGCAACAGCACTGACGAGCGAGGGTGCGCCTTCCCCGCGATGACGATCTGGACCGGCCGCTGTCCGTACCCCGTCAGCGCGGATCAGCACCTTGCGCCCGGGCCGGGTCCCCGACCGATACGACGACACTTGTGTGACCGCGTCACGGACCACCGTGATGCCGAGGTGTGCCGAACAGTCGTGGCGGTGAGGCCTCGTGGCGGCGTGCGCCAAGCACGCGGCGCTGGAGCTGGCATCAATGGTGCGGTACGACGTTGAGCACGCTGTACCTCGAGCCCGACACCGGGGATGGTTTCCGCGGCTGCCGGCCTACGCCCGAGGCCTGCCGGATGGTTTCTCGACACCAGACGTTCCGGCGTCGGCCACGACAGGCCGAGCGGGAACCGTCGAACGCCAGCGTCGGCTGTTCCCGCAGGGCTGGCCGCCTCCCGGCAACTTTGGGACGTATTCGAGAGGGACAGCCGTAGATACCCGGTGACAGCCGGACGCAGCCGGACCCAACGAGTCAGCCCCTGAGCTGCGTTTTCGCAGGTCAGGGGCTGGTTTGGTGCTGGTGGCGGGTGCAGGGTTCGAACCTGCGTAGGCATACGCCGACAGATTTACAGTCTGCTCCCTTTGGCCGCTCGGGCAACCCGCCAGGGTGCTGCCGGTTCGTGAACCGGCGTGGGAGACGATACAACAGAGAGTGCCCCTGACAGCAAATCGGAAAGGAACTGCCCATGGCTTCGGAGTCCTCCTTCGACATCGTGAACAAGGTCGACCGTCAGGAGGTGGACAACGCCGTCAACCAGGCGGCGAAGGAGATCAGCCAGCGGTTCGACTTCAAGAACGTGGACGCGGGCATCAAGTGGTCCGGTGAGGCGATCGACCTGCAGGCGAACACCGAGGAGCGGGTGAACGCCGTCCTCGACGTGTTCAAGGACAAGCTGGTGAAGCGGCAGATCTCGCTCAAGGGCCTGGAGGCGGACGAGCCGAAGCTGTCCGGCAAGGTCTACAAGATCAACGCCACGATCAGCGCCGGCATCACCCAGGAGAACGCGAAGAAGCTGTCCAAGCTGATCCGCGACGAGGGCCCGAAGGGCGTCAAGGCGCAGATCCAGGGCGAGGAGCTGCGGGTCTCCAGCAAGAGCCGCGACGACCTCCAGTCGGTCCAGGCCCTGATCAAGGGCCAGGACCTCGACTTCGCCGTCCAGTTCGTCAACTACCGCTGACCTCCGGTACGCCGGGTGGCCCGGTTATCGGCTCGCCTGGCGGCCGGTAGCCGGGCATGCTGGCGGGGATGAAGAAGCTGCAGCGGTGGGTGCTCGAGGACTTCGGGCTTGATGTGGTGGAGCTCTCCCCGGTCGGGCACGGGGCTGATGTGGCGGCGCAGGTGTGGCGGGCGGCGACGGCCACCAACACGTATGCCGTGAAGTGGAGCGGGGCCGGCACGAACACGGGTCACCAGGTGGCGGCGTACCTCGCGGACAGCGGCATCCCCGGCATCCCCGAGGCGATCCGGACCGTCGAGGGCGGGCTCTGGAGCTTCCACGGGAAGAAGCGGCTCACCATCACCCCGTGGATCGACGGTGTCCGGGCAGCCGAGACAGGGCTGACCACCGAGCAGTGGACCGAGTACGGCGTACTCCTGCAGCGAGTGCATGCGTCAGAGCCACCCGAACGGCTCCGCAACGCACTACCCCGGCACAGCCCGGTAGACGCTCGAATCCCCGCGCTGGCCGAGCAGTTGCAGGCCCACCTCACTACGGAAGCACCGGAGGACGACCTCGAGGCCGAGCTCGCCGCGGTCTGGAAAGCGCATCAGCACACCATCACCCACCTGATGACCGCCAGGCCGCCCGAGCCGAGCGGCCGCAGGGTCGTCTGTCATGCGGACCCGCACCTCGGCAACGTCCTCGTCGCCGACCGGGTCCACCTGATCGACTGGGACGACGTCGTCCTGGCGCCGCGCGAGCAGGACCTGATGTTCATGCTCGGCGGCATGGGCTCCCTCGGCCCGACCACTCCCGAACAGCTCACCGCCTTCTTCACCGGGTACGGCGACCTCGACCTGGACCAGGACGCGATCACCTACTACCGCCACACCAGAGCCCTCGAAGACGTCGCCCTCTGGGCCGAACAGGCCTTCACCGGACCCGACCGCGAGGAATGCCTGGACATCCTCCGCGGCGTACTCGGGCCCGGCGGCCTCGCCCAGCTAGCGGTAGCGGTGGGCGATCCAATCGGCGACGTTGGTGCCTAGCTGGTCGCCGTCTCGCATGGCGTTGCGGAAGTGGAGGCCGGAGAGGATCCGCGCCTCGCGGACCTCGTGGCGTACGGCGGACAGTTCGTCGTACTGACGTGTCGTCCCGGTCGCCAGGCTGTCGACGGTGAGCTTCAGCCTGCTGGTGTGGAAGAAGGCTTGCAGGGCTCGGGTGGCGCCTGCGGTGAAGCAGGCGTGTCCGGAGGGGTAGTCCGGGTGGTTCGCGCCGAGCAGTGGTTGCCAGGTGGGATCGGCTGTCGTCCTCGGGTTGCCGTCGGTGCCGGCACGCTGGATCGCGTGGACCGGCCGCCAGAAGCGGTAGTGGTACTTGGCCTCCCAGCACGAGATCAGTGCGTCCCCAGTGGTCACGTGGACCAGAGCCAGCATCCTGGCGGCCTCGGCAAGTGACAGGTGCCGATCGGTCGCCAGACGCAGCAGAGACGCGGCTCCACTGCTGAGCAGTGTGCTCGGACCAGAACAGCGCGGTCTCGGTCTGTACGGCGGTCCGCGTCGTACTGTCCTTCCGCCCCAACAACGCGACTTCAGCCACGTCACGCGCATACTGCTTGCTGGTCAGCGCATCAGGACCGTCGGGCCGGAACTGCGCCCGGGAGCGCAGCACAAGCGGCCTGACCTGCGTGAGGACCAGGTCGACCGGTGGAGTCGCAGCGGTCGGCTCCCACACCCCGGGACCCGGCGGCCGCTGCACGTACGTCACCGGCTTGTCCAAGCCGTCCCCGGCTCGCCATGCGAGTACGTCGGCCGCCACCGCACGCCCGAGCGCGATCCCACGGGCCTTGGCCTTCCCGTCCGGTACACCGGCCAGATAGTCGGCATACGTGACATCAAGCCCCGCAGCCGGGACCCGTGCCTTCAGTACGTCGTACGCCGCAGTGGCGACCGCGGACGCGGCAGACGCGTGCCGATCGGGACGTACGGCGGCCACGTACGGCCGGCCATGTCCCAGCCCGGCCACAGTGTCGGCAATCGCGATGTGCACGATCCCCATCAGCACCTCGGTACTGGCCGGCGGGCGACCGGACGCGACGATCGACTGCGCCGCCACCCGGCTCCAGTCCAGCACCGGCTCAGCGGAAGCCCGTGACTCGGTCACTGCGGTTGCTGCAGGTGGCGCAGCGGTGAGCGCCAGAGCACACGTGGCCAGCAACCCCGGCCACACACGGAGTGATCTCACGCTAGGCCGCCTGAGCCGAGATCCGAGGCACGCGGCGGCCTGCGGTCGCTGTGACAATGGTTGCGGCGAGCGCGGCGAGCAGCATCAGCCCGACCACCTGCAGCATGGACAGTCCGGTCTCGACGACCACAGTCGGCGGCGGCGCGTTGTACACCGGCGAACTGCCGGTGTCCGGATCATGCGGTGGGATCTTGGCGTACGCCGTACCGGACAGTGCGACGACGGTCACCAGCAGTGCGACCAGCAGGCCGGCCAGGCGAGACAAGCGGTTCATGGTTCTTTCCCTCCCAATTGTGGAACTTGCACGACCAACCGTCGCTGCGGCGGACCGCCGGCGGCCATACGACGTTCGACGTATTCGCAGGCCGCCGCGGCGGGCTTAGCCTGGGCAGAGGGAGGGGTACGTCATGGTGGAGCAGTTGACCGTCACCGAACGCGACCTGCGCCGGATGCTCGACGTGATCGACCGGGGCCGGCAGGCGGGGCCGGACGAGGTGTATCCGCGGGAGCTGATGTTGGCGCTCGCCGAGCTGATCCCGGCCGACGACATCACGTTCCAGGTGAGCCGTCCGCTGGATCGCGAGTTCGTCGCGATCGAGGAGGTCACCGAGCAGGAGGTCGACCCCGGGGACGGCTGGGAGGACGTGTTCTGGCGGTCGTACTGGGCCGACGACGTGTGCAGCCGGCCGCAACGGACCGGCGACCACGAGAGCGTCTGGAAGGTGTCCGACTACCTGTCCGCGCGTCAGCTGGAGCGGTCGCCCGTCGGGGAGTGGTTCCGGCTGATCGGCGTCCGCAGCGAGATCGCCGTACCGTTCCCGGCGACCGGAGTCGAGGACCGTCGGCTGCTGCTGTTCCGCGGCGCCGGCCGCGACTTCTCCGAACGCGAGCGGCTGCTGCTCCGGATGCTCCGGCCGCACTTCATCGAGGTCCACCGCGACCTCGAACGCCGCCGGGCCGGCATCCCGGACCTGACCAGCCGGCAACTGCAGCTCCTCCGCCTCGTTGCCGAGGGCCACAGCAACACCCAGATCGCCCGCCGGCTGTTCGTTGCCGAAGGCACCGTCCGCAAACACCTGGAGAACATCTACGACCGCCTCGGTGTCAGCAGTCGCACCGCCGCGGTCGCCACCGCGTTTCCGCTGTCAGCCTGAGGTCAGGCGTGCCGCATCCAGATGTTCGGTTCGCGGTAGACACCGGTGTCGGCCGGCCGGTCGATGGTCAGCAGGGTCAGGCCGTCGGGGATGACGTAGGGACCGAGGCCGGGAACACCATGCCGGTCCACTTCTCCCAGTCGGCGACGGTGCCGGTCATGGTCTGGGACTCCGGCGCCGGTGCGAGGATCGTCGCGCCGAGGCGGACGTGCGTACGCACCCACGGATCGAGCGGCAGCCCGTCCTCCCGCGTCCAGGTCATGAACTCCGCGATGTCGGTCAACGGATAGGAGGACTTCAGCGTCGGGCGGACCGGCGCGATCAGCTGCGGCAGCCCGCCGGCCGCCGCGCGCTCCCGCACCGCGCTGATCACCCGGCCCGCATGCCCCTGACCCTGCTCATCCGACCGTACGGCGGCCGCCATCAGCACGAACGTGTTCGGTACGACGCCTTCCTCGTACGACGTCACCGCCCGAGCCAGCGAATCCGTGAACCCACCCGGAAGGTCGTCGACCGTCCCGTCCCACGCGATCGGCACACCCCAGCACCCCGCGATCAACCGGCTCGACCGGAGACCAGGTAGAACTCCCAGTCCCGGAAGTACTCCGCCCGCCGATCCCGGTACTTCTTCACCTCCAGGTCATGGAAGATGAACTCCGGCCAGTCCTCGACGAACCGCTGCCCGGCTTCCTCGTCCAACTCAGGGGCCTCGGCCACCGGTATCAGCTCGTACATGAACCGGACGCTAGCCCCCGCCGCAGCCCGCCGACAACCGAGTTCAGGCCCGGTGGGTTGCCGGTCTGCTCGCGCTGACAAGGCGGGCGATCGACGCGGGTCACGGCGACGAGGCGGTCTCGCGGGTAGCCACCGTGCTGGCGTCCTGAAGGGCTCGCACCGAGCGTGGGGAGCCGCCGAGTTCGCGGCGGCAGGTCTTGTTGAAGGCCTGCAGGTCGGGGATGCCGACCGAGGCGGCGACCGCCGGGATCGAGAGCGTCGACGAGACGCAGGAGGTGGCGGGCGCGGGTCATCCGGCGCTGGCGGATGTAGGCGATCACGGTCAGGCCGGTCTCGGCGTGGAAGAGGCGGGTCAGGTGGTTGTGCGAGACGCCGGCCATCCGCGCCAGCGCCGGGATGGTGAGCGGCTGGGCCAGGTTCGCCTCGATGTAGGCGATCGCCGCCGACACGGCCGGGTGGGTCGAGTCCTCGGCGCTGGACGACGACCCGAGTTCCGCGATCCGCCACAACGCCGTCCACACCTCGGCCGTCACCCGAGCGGACCCGGACGGCGATGCCTCCAGCGCCGAGCGCAGCAGGTCGGCCAGCGCCGGTGCGGCTGCCCCCGCATCCTGGACGACGGGCAGGTACGACGGCTCGCCGACGACAGCCGGCCGGAAGTGCACGTACAGGTGCTCCGACCGGCCGCGGTAGTCGAACTGCACCTGCGCCCCGGCCGGGGTCAGGCTGACGTATCCGGGGGCCACGGCGTACGTCGTACCGTCGACCGTCAGGTCGGCCGAGTAGCTGTACAGGTGCAGCTGCCACAGGTCCGGCAGCCGGAACACGTCGCGCAGGCTGCGCACGCCGTGGATCCCCGCGCCGACGTTGACAACATCCGGCGGCGCCGCCAGGGGCAATTCGATCATGGTGAGAAATTACCACCAGTGGTGAACACAGCCCACGCGCGACAACGCTGTCTCGACCTAGCCTGGTGGAGTAGTTACCACTACCCCCGAGAGGGAGACTCATGCCCCATCCGCATCGCAAGAACCTGCTCACCTCGGTTCAGATGGCGCATTTCGTGGCCACCGGGTCGTTCCGGATGGACGCCGTCGTACCGGACGAGATGAACCAGCAGGCGATCGACGTACTGAAGGCCGGCATTCCCGGCGTTCCGTACGGCACCCCGTTGTCGGAGGCGTTCACCAGCAGCGAGTTCGTCCAGCGGCTGGTGCAACTGCCCGAGGTCGCCGGCGCCATCCACAGCCTGGTCGGGCCGGAGCCGACCGTCGACCACCACGCAGTGCACATCCGCAAGGCCAACGAGGGCGAGGCGCAGAACCTGCACGGTGACGCGATCATCGACGTCCGCCCGGACGCGTTCGACGTACAGCTCATGTACTACCCGCAGGACGTGACGCTCGAGATGGGCGGCACCCTGAGCGTGCCCGGCAGCCACCTGCGCCGGACCAACGAGAGCGACACCGGCCGGTACCAGAACCTGCTCGGCCAGACCCGGCTGGTCTGCCCGGCCGGCACCGTGGTCTTCCTGCACCACGGCATCTGGCACGGCGGCCGGAAGAACGACAGCGACATCGACCGCTACATGTTCAAGATCCGGTTCAACCCGACCGTCCGTCAGGTCCGGCTCTGGAACGTCGAGGACCTGTACGACGCCGAGGTCGCGCGCGAGCTCGACCAGTCGTTCCCCTGGTACGAGAACGCCACCGGCCGGCTGGAGAAGTACAACCGGATCAAGCTGTGGCAGGCCCTCACCGGCGACGACACCTTCGACCCGGAGTACTGGGTCACCCGGGTCTCCAACCGCCCGGCCCGCGTCGTCGCCCAGCGCAGCCTCAACCCGCACGCGAAGAAGGAGATGGTATGACCGCCCCCGCCACCAGCACCGCCCCGATCGAGACTGGTCAGCAGACGGTCCGCCAGCAGGTCCTGGTCCTCTACCTGGCCTCGTCGGCGCTGGACGCCCGCGTCGTCGGCTGGTCGACGTACGACGGCACCGGCGGGACGTCGCCGACGACAGGGGACAGCGACGTCCCGCCGTACGCGACCGGGCTGGACGCGCTGAAGGACGGCTGGCGGCTGTTCCAGGCCGCGCAGCTGCTGCCGCCGTACCCGGGGCACGAGTACGACGTCTCGTTCCTCAAGCACGAGTTCTTCTTCGAGAAGCTCGTCACTGTGTAAACAGGCCGTGCTGCATGGCGAACAGTGCGGCAGCGGCCCTGGTGGAGACACCGATCTTGCCGTAGATGTGCTGGACGTGATGCTCGGCAGTACGGCGTGACACCACCAGCTCGCGGGCTATGTCGGCGTTGGACGACCCGCGAGCGAGCAAACGCAGTACGTCGATCTCCCGCTCGGTGAGACCGGCGGGACGGCTCAACCGGCGGCCGGGCACCTGTTGCCCGGCCGCCGCGAGCACAGCCTTCACACAGCGGCCGTCCAGTCGTCCGGCCGCTACCTGCACCAGGATGAGTTCGGCAGCGCCTTCAGGTGAGTGCGCGGACCGGTGTGGTCGGTCCTGGGTCAGTGCCTGGTAGCAGTCCGCCGCAGCCAGGATCCGTGCCGCTGTGGAGAGCTCACCGCCCTTCGCCTGCCGCGGATAGCCAGTGCCGTCGAGCCTCTCGTGGTGCAGAGCCGCCAGTACGGCGACGGGCTCGAGTGCTGGGGATCGCGCGAGGATCCGCTCGGACTGGTACGGATGAAGGCGTACCAGTTCCCAATCTGCTCGCCGTAGCGACCCGGGACGCTCCCACACAGCCGTAGGCACTGCAACCCTGCCGAGGTCGTGCAGCAGGGCTGCACGTCGCAGAGTCGCTCGCTCTGCGTCTTCGAAGTGCAGGAGCTTTGCAGCCTCGTCAGCGAGTGCGGCGACCCCAGTGGAGTGGCCGAACAGGTACGGCGACTTGAGGTCGATGAAGTAGGCGAAGGTGCGCGCCAGCTCATCCAGATCGTGTGTTCTGCACCAGGGCTCCGGCTCGGCGTCCAGAGCCGCTTGCCACACGTCGATCTCGTCCAGGTCGGCGACGAGACTGTCGTCGTACGCGGCAACGATGTCCGGGTCCAGCCAGCCGCCTGCTCGCTTCTGCAGTGTCTCGCCGCCGACGATGACTGCCTGGGTCGCGACCTCGGCGATGCGGGTGGCGATGTGGATCTCGGGGCCGGCCAGGCCCTTCGGCGTACCTTTGCCGTCCCAGCGTTCCAGGTTCTGGTAGAGCGCTTCGGCGATGGGAGGCCCTAGTCCGAGGCGGTCGGCGAGCATGCTGCCGACTTCGCAGACGGCTCGGAGCAGGTCGGCTTCACCTGCTGCCACGGTGCGAGCGACGTACTGGAGTCGTCTGATGCCTGTGCCTTTGCCGACGTTCTTGAGGTAGTTGAGCGACTCCTTGCGGCTGCTGGAGTCGGTGCGCTCGGCCAGCGGGCGTAGCTCGGCCGCGCGCGGGCCCAGGAGGTGGACCTCCTCGTGAGTGGTGGCAGTACAGCCGAGGTGGCGGATCAGGGTCGCGTAGTAGACCGTGCGCTTGTCAGCGACTCCCAGGCGGTCGGCGAGGCGCGCGGCGACCAGGCAACTGCGAATCGACTTCTCCGGCGGCTGCGCCATGGCGAGGTCCAGGCTCACGGACAGCGCGCACAGCAGCTCTGCGAGTCGCGGATCGTGCTGTCCCATCGCAACCTCCCCCGGGATGGGCAGAACTACCGATGCCCCGGCATCACCCCTACGGCCATTGTGGGCCTGACCAGAGGAGATGCCATGAGTACAGCAGCCACTTCCACCGTTCCTCGCCTCGTCACGCCGCAGTTCGTGCTGCTCGGCTCGGCCGGACTGGCCTATTTCCTCGCCGACGGACTGCTGGTTCCCGCTGTGCCGCGGTACGTGGCCGGGCAACTTACCGGCGGTAACATCGCCGTCGGTCTGGTGGTTGCCGCGTTCAGCCTGTCGGCCCTGGTACTGCGTCCATGGGCCGGTCGACTGGCCGACCGGCACGGCCGCTCGCTCGCGATGATCGGCGGCGGGATCATCTTCGCCGCGTCCGTTGCCGCGTACGACTTGGTCGACTCCGCCGGTGCGCTCGCCGGGCTGAGGCTGCTCACCGGCGTCGGCGACGCGTTCTTCTTCGTCGGTGCCCTCACCGCGATGAGCGACCTGGCCCCGGCCGAACGCCGCGGCGAGGCGATCAGCCTGTTCTCCCTCTCCCTGTACGTCGGTCTCGCGGTCGGCCCGCCGATCGGGGAGTTGCTCATCAACCTGGCCGGCTTCACCACGGTCTGGATGGTCGCGGCCGGCTCGGCGCTGCTCGCCGTACTCCTCGCATCGCGTGTCGGCGACACCCGCTCGGAAGCGGCTGACGAGCCGAGGGTCGGGCGTGCGCGGCTGGTTCCGCGGGCGGCCGTCGTACCCGCGTTGCTGTTGCTCGCGTTGGTGTGGGGGATGGCTGGGTTCCTGGCGTTCGTGCCGCTCTACGCGCTGGACCTCGGGCTGTCCGGATCCGGGTTCCTGCTCTTCGGGTTCGCCGGGATCGTCGTGGTCATCCGGAGCGTCGGGCGGCGCATCCCCGACCGGTTGGGCGCCGTCCGGAGTGTCCGGATCTCCTTGCTCTGCAGCACGATCGGGCTGGCTGTCATCGGCGGCTGGCAGTCCGCACCGGGGCTTGTCCTCGGCACCGTCGTACTCGGCGTCGGCATCGCCCTCGGCACCCCCGCGATCATGATGCTCGCCCTCGACCGCGCCCCCGCCGCCGAACGCGGCGCCGTCATGGGCACCGTCAGCATGAGCATCGACCTGGCCGCCGGCCTGGCCCCCGCCACCTTCGGCCTCGCCGCCGCCGCAGCAGGCCGAGACGCCGGCTTCCTGACCGCAGCCCTCGTAGCCGCCGCCGGCCTAGCTCTCGCCACCCGGGGCTGGACCCGGCACCACGTGGTCCCAGCCCCAGGGTGATGGCCGGTCAGACTGACTGTGGCGCGGTCGGGTGGTCGCGGTGGCGGGCGATCGCGAAGGCGGTGCCGAGTCCCGCACCGGCCAGGGCGATGCCGGCGAGCGCGCCGAGGACGGCTGAGCTCGTGTCGACGCCGGTGTCCTGGGCGGCAACCTGGGGCACCTCGTACTGCGGAGCGTACGCCGGGTAATTGGGTGGTCCCGGCTCCGTCACCGTCGAGCCGCCGCCGGGCTCGGGGGCCTCGAGGGCTGCGGCCGGGCCGGCCGTCGCCATCAGGGCGAAGAGAACGGCTGCGCCGCCTGCGGTCAGCAATCGCTTGAACATGGTCCTGCTCCTTCGGTTCCTTGCGAGGCCTTGGTGGCCTCGCCTCACTCCTTTGTGGCTCGGGCAGGTATCGGCCGGGCTTGAGCCGGTATCGGCTCGGTATCGCCGCCGTTGACCTCCGGCACCGGGCGGTCGACAGTCGAAGGGTGGGTATCGCCGTTCTCGGCCCGCTCACGATCGAGGGGGACCAGGGGAAGACAAAGGTTCTGGGACGTCGCGATCGGGTCGTTCTTGCCGCATTGGCTGTGCACCCCGGACAGATAGTCAGCGCCGAGGAGCTGGCGGACGTCGTGTGGGCGACCAACTGCCGCCGTCCGGGCCCGCGCTCTCCTCGCCGCGGACGAGGCCGAGCGGTCCGCGGTGGTGCTCGCGGATGCCCTGACGCTGTGGCGAGGATCGCGGCGTCCGACGGGACGGTTTATCGCTGGGATACGCGGATCGAGCACACCATCGCCTACGCGTGTGCGATGGCCGGCCGGAATCTCACCGCTGACGAGTGGAGTCAGGCCTTCGGGAATCGCCCGTACGAGAAGACCTGTCGCTGAGGATCAGGCTTGGCTGAAGACGGTCATCAGGGTGGTGGCGAGGGTGTGGCGGGTTGTAGGGGTGAGGGTGGCGGTGAGGTCTTCGATGCGGGCGGTGAAGGCCTTGTGGGCGTCGTTGGCCAGGGCCAGGCCGGGGTCGGTGAGCTCGATCCGGAAGGCGCGGCGGTCGGTCGGGTTGGGGACGCGGGCGACCAGGTCGCGGCGTTCGAGGCGGTCGACCATGCTGGTCAGGCTGGAGCGTTCGATGCTGAGGATGCGGCTCAGCTCCGTCATCCCGAGCGGGCCGCCGAGGAGCACGCAGAGCAGGTGAGCCTGCTGCGGGGTCAGGCCGAGCGGCCGGCTCGTCTCGGCGTACAGATCCTGCAGGACGTGCATCGTCTGGACGAGCGCGCCCGCCAGCTCCGCGTCCTGCGCTGTCGTGGTCGCCATACCCCCAACTGTAGTCCGCAGCGCGGACAGTTTGCAGACCTGATACTTCGTAGGGCTACTATTTAGGTCTACGAAGCATCTGGAGGAGACGAGACATGACCGTGCGATTCGGATACGGCTCACCTGACAAGATCCGCGACGTGGACCGGATCCTGCGCCTGGCCGCGCAGGCCGACCGGGACGGGCTCGACCACGTCAGCCTGTCGGATCATCCGTACGTCGCCGACCTGCTGGACGGGTACGCGACGATCGGCTTCGTCCTCGGCCGGACCGAGCGCCTGTCGGCGTTCGTCAACGTGACCAACCTGCCGTTGCGTCCGGCCCCGGTTCTGGCCCGTACGGCGTCCGCGCTGTCCGCGCTGTCCGGCGGCCGATTCGTCCTCGGCCTCGGCGCCGGGGGAGCGTGGAACCACATCACCACGATGGGTGTACCGGAACTGCGACCAGCCCAGGCGGTCGAGGCCTTCGAGGAGGCGATGCAGCTCGTCCGGTCGCATGTCCGACGGCGGCCGGCCGGTCCCGACCAAGCACTACCCGATCGGCGAACTGCGGCCGGCCGGCGTCGCGGCACCGCTCATCTGGACCGGGTCGAACGGCCCGAAGTCGCTCGCCGCGACCGGCCGGCAGGCGGACGGCTGGATCCCCGGCCACGCGGCCGACTGGCTGAGCGACCGCTACCGCTGGTCCCGCCCGATCATCGACGAGGCAGCGCTCGCGGTCGGTCGCAAGCCGTCCGACGTCGCCACCGATCTACAACTTCCCGGGCGCGATCACGTCCTCGCCGGTACGCCGTACCCGCGCCGACGACGGCCGGTGGATCGGCGGGTCCCCCGACCAGTGGGTCGAGGAACTCACCGACGCCGTCCTCAACCACGGCGCCGCCGGCTTCACCCTGTTCCCGACCGGCCCGGACCCGTACGACGTACAACTCGCCAAATGGGCCCAGGAGATCGCCCCGGCCGTCCGCGCCGCGGTCGGTTAGTTCACTCCTCGATCGCGCCGCGGACCGCGCGCAGGTGCTGCCGGAAGGTGAGTTCCGGGTTCGCCGCGCGCGCGGTCAGGAACTCGGCGAACCGCACCTGCTCGCGCAACGACTGCCCGGCCCGGATCGCGTCCGCCTGCGCGTGCTCGGTGTCGCGGATGGACTCGGCCAGGTCGAAGAGTTCGTCGACCCGATCGGCCGGTACGAACACGACCCCGTCCTCGTCACCCAGTACGACGTCATCGCGGGTCACCGTCCACTCGCCGATGGTTGCCGAGGACAACGCATCGGCCGGCTGCGGGTCGAGCCGCAACGGCCCGGTCGGCATCGCGCCGAGGCTGAACACGGGCAGGCCGATCGCGGTGATGTCCACCGTGTCGCGATGCAGCCCCCACACGACGAGCCCCGCGATGCCGGCCGCCGCCGCCTCGAGCGCGACCAGGTCGCCGACGCAGGCCTCGTCCCGCCGTCCGCCGTTGTCGACGACCAGTACGTCGCCTGCCTGGGCCGACTCGAACGCCTCCAGGAACACGTCGACACTGCCCACGTGCTGCGCCGGCAACACGCGACCCGCGATCCGGCTGCCCGCCACGGACGTCAGCGAAACCGTCCGCACCGGTAGGCCGGCGCGGATACAGGCGTCCGCGACATGCGCGGTGGTCAGCCCCTCGAATCGATCCATGCCCGGACCCTAATCGGGCGATCTGAACCCGGTGGGTCAACGCGACAGAAAGTTGAGGATTTCTGGCAGTGGCGGGTCGTAGACCGCGGTGGAGGTGTCGACGGTGAGCGTCGGGACCGGGAGGTCGACGGCCTGGAACGCGTTGTGGGTGCGAAGCCGGGCGTCGTCGCCGATCTGGGCGTCCTCGTGCGCGCCGCGGTTGGGGGCGGCGGTGCTGCGGGCGTTGATCCGGGCCAGCGCGACGTCGGCCGGGACCATGCAGTGCACGATGCGCAGGTCGGCCCGGCTGAGCAACGGGGTCAGACCGGGGGACCACAGCCGGTCCTGGAAGGCGGCTTCGGCGACGACCGTCGTACCGCGGCCGACCAGCAGCCCGATCACGTCGAAGAACGTCGACAGCGTCCGCATCGTCAGCGGGTCGCCCGGCCCGGGCACGAACCCGGGGGTGGCGTGCGCCATCCCCTCCTTGATCTCGTCCCGGCAGATCGCCGGGCAACCGATCGCCGCGGCGATCCGGTGCGCCAGCGTCGTCTTCCCGGTCCCCGGCGGACCGCTGACCACAATCACCATCGGCTTCGACTGCACCGACGCACCCTAGCCAGACCGCGCACGAGTCGCCACCCGACGTAGGACCCGCGGTTCAGGTGGCGAGGGTCTCGTAGGTGCCGGTGGTGAGTAGTTCCTTCGCCGCAGCCGCGGCGAGACCGTAAGCAGCGGTGGTAATGGCGGGGCCGACGCTGATCCGCGTGACTCCCAGTTCGGTCAACTCGGCGACGGTGGGTGCGCCCGGGCCGACCATCACATTCAGCGGCAGCGGTGACGCGGCGACCAGTTCGCGGATGGCCGCTGCGTCGACGACACCTGGTACGAACAACACGTCCGCGCCGGCCTCGGCATAGACCTTGGCCCGCTCGATCGTCCCGGTGCCGTCGCCGAACAGGTACGTGTCCGTACGGGCGTTGATCACCAGGTCGATGCCAGCAGCAACTGCGGTCGCACGCGCTGCTGCGATCCGCTCCGCGTGTACGGCGGGATCGACCAGGACCCGGGCGTCACTGTCTTCGAGGTTGATGCCGACAGCACCTGCTTCGATGACTCCGGCGACTGTTGCCTCGACATCGCCGTACCCGGACTCGATGTCCGCGGTGACCGGGACCGCCACGGCTTCGACGATCGACCGGATCGCCGCGATGGCTGCCGTACGGTCCAATCCGCCGGCATCCTCCACGCCCGCGGCCCAGGAGACGCCTGCGCTCGTCGTCGCGATCGCCTGAGCGCCCGCTTCCTCGATCGCTCGCGCCGACCCGGCATCCCAAGCGTTCGGCAGGACCAGCGGCGGCTGCTCGTGCAGCTCCCGCAACCGCCGCGCCAACTCCGTCTTCACACGTCCTCCTGAGCTCGACTACAACCCCTCAAGCCTCGCCGCCGTCCCCGCCTGGGTCTGGCCAAATTCGGACATCGTCATGCGTATCACTATGTAGGACGATATGTCTCAAAAATCAAGATTCTGGAGTAGCGTGAAGTGGTGTCCGAAGAGAGGCAAAGGAGCCTGGGATGAGTAACGTGTACACGCACGGCCACCACGAATCGGTGCTGCGTTCGCACAGCTGGCGCACCGCGGAGAACTCGGCCGGCTACCTGCTTCCTCATCTGCGGCCCGGCATGTCGTTGCTCGACGTCGGCGCCGGCCCGGGCACCATCACCGCCGATCTGGCCAGGCTGGTCGAGCCGGGCCAGGTCACTGCCCTCGAGGCAAGCGAGGCGGCCCTCGACATCACGAGAGCCACGTTCGCGACGCTCGATATCAAGGTGCAGTTCGTGGTCGGCGACGTCCACGCGCTGGATCTTCCGGACGACTCGTACGACGTCGTGCACGCGCACCAGGTCCTGCAGCACGTGGCGGATCCGGTGCAGGCGTTGCGCGAGATGCGCCGGGTGTGCAAGCCAGGCGGGATCGTCGCCGTCCGCGACTCGGACTACCACGGGTTCACCTGGTATCCGGCACTGCCGGAGTTGGACGAGTGGATGGACCTCTACCAGCGGATGGCGCGCGCCAACCAGGGCGAGCCGGACGCCGGTCGCCGCCTGCTGTCGTGGGCGCTGGAGGCCGGTTTCCAGAAGGTGGACGCGACCGCGAGCAACTGGGCGTTCGCGGACGAGGACTCGCGTGCGTTCTGGGGCGGGATGTGGGCGGACCGCGTCCTGCAGTCGGCGATGGCGGATCAGGCTCGGCGGGCCGGCGTACCGGAGCAGACCCTCGAACGCATCTCGGCCGCCTGGCGCACCTGGGCCGCCCGCCCCGACGGCTGGATCTCCATCCTCCACGGCGAACTCCTCTGCACCGCCTGACCACCGACCGCTCGATTACGGGGTGCGGACGTTCCTTGCGCCCTGCTGACCCGGCGGAGCATGCTCGGGGCAGGTAGGGGGAGGCGTCGGATGGAGCGACGGATGATGGTGGGCCGGGCGAGGCCGCTGGCCGAGCTCGACAGTCTGCTGGCGGCAGCCGTCGACGGCCGAGGCCGATCGGCCGTCGTCCTCGGTGAGCCGGGGATGGGCAAGACAACCCTCGCCGAGGCACTCGCCGACCGTGCCGCGGACGCTGGTGTGAAAGTCGCCTGGGGCTGGTGCTCGGCCACCGAGATGCCGCCGTTC
This sequence comes from uncultured Actinomycetota bacterium, assembly GCA_963748245.1. Lineage (GTDB taxonomy): Bacteria > Actinomycetota > Actinomycetes > Propionibacteriales > Kribbellaceae > Kribbella. The sequence goes on from CAVVIA010000004.1 coordinate 273,025, forward strand.
TGGCCGTGGCGAACCATCCTCCGGGAGTTGGCGCCGCACCACCGGCTCGCCGCCGAGCAGCCCGTCGATTCCAGCGCGGACGGACTGGGGCTGCTGCGTGGCGACGCCGGTGCCCGCGCCAGGCTGTTCGTTTCGGTGATCGACGCGTTGCAGAAGGTCTCCGGCGAAGGTCCGGCCGTTGTCATCCTCGAAGACCTGCAGTGGGCCGACAGTGCATCGCTGTTGCTGCTCCGCACAGTCGTCGACGCGTTGCCGGGCCTTCGTGTCCTGCTCGTCGCCACGTGTCGTGACGAACCGCTCGAGAGTGGTGACGAGGTGCTGGCCGTCGTACGGGAGCTGCCGACCGCCGCACAGCGGATCCGGCTCGACGGTCTCGAGGTCGACGAGGTCGCGGAGGTGGTGACGCGCGTACTCGGCGACACCGCGACCGACGAGCTGGCGACCATGGTGCACGGTCGCACCGGCGGCAACCCGTTCTTCGTCCGTGAGGTTTCCGGCTGCTCGCCGCTCGGCCGGCGACGACCGGCGTACCCGATGGCGTCCGGGAAGTGCTGGCCCGGCGGATCGCGCGAGTCAGCCAGGACTGCCAGCGGATCCTGGAGGTCGCCGCGGTGGCCGGTGACGGCGTCGACGTCTCGCTCGTGACAGCTGTTGCCGACAGTCCAGCCGTTCTCGATCTGCTCGAGGAGGCGGCCGCCGCCCGGTTGCTCGCCGGTCCGCCGGTCGACGGCCGGATCTGGTTCGCTCATGCTCTCGTCCGCGAGGTGCTGGATGCGTCGCTCGGTACTGCCCGCCGGGCCGCGCTGCATCGAGCGCTGGCCGAGCACCTCGAGACGGACGACGACCCCCCGGCGGGCGAGCTGGCCAGGCATTGGTCTGCTGCCTTCGGTCCGGACGCCGCCGAGCACGCTTCGGAGTGGGCCTTGCGGGCGGCACGAGCGGCCCGGTCGCGAATGGGCTACGAGCAGGCGGTCCAGGCCTACCGAATCGCCTTGCGTGGAAAGGACATCGAGCGGACGAAGGTGATGCTCGAGCTCGGCGAAGTACAGATGTACGCCGGTGATCTCGAGGGCGCCCGGCAGACGTTCGCAGCGACCGCCGAGCTGGCTCGAGACAACGGCAGGGCCAGTCACCTTGCGATGGCCGCGCTCGGGATGGGCACTGGTCTGGGCGGCTTCGAGGTTCCGCTGTACGACGAGCTGCAGAAAGAGCTCCTCGAGGAGGCGCTGAGGTCACTCCCGGAGAGAGACGGCGGCCTGCGCGCGGCGGTGATGGGCCGGCTGTCGCTCGCCTACGCGGCGGCGGACCGGGAGGCCGAGCGGGAGGCCGAGCGGGTCGAGCTGGCCCGATCCGCTGTGGAGATGGCGGAACGAGTCGGCCACCCCTGTGTCGAGTCCGGCGCGCTGGCAGCGTACTGCGACACCATCGCGGGCCCCGGTCAGGTCGACGAGCGGTTCGCCGCGGCCAGCCGGATGCTCATGGTCGCCGAGCGCGGCCACGATTCGCCGTGTCAGTTGCTGGCCCGGCGACTGCGCCTGGTCGCGCTGATGGAGCGAGGAGACTGGTCGGCGGTCGACGCGGAGATCGAGGCCTTCGCTCGTACGTCGGAACGCGTGATGCTGCCGCTCTACTCCTGGTACGTCCCGCTGTGGCGGGGAGCACGGGCACTGATGTCCGGCGACTTCGAGACAGCCGCCCGGTGCGCCGACGAGGCCGAAGCAATCGGCCGCCGCGCCGGCAGCGCCAACGCCGCGCTGATGGTCTTCACCTTGCGCTTGTGGACCCACCGGACCGCTGATGTACTCCCGGCGAGTTTCGCGGCGGAGGTCGACGCGGTCGCCAAGCTGGTGCACGACTCACCTGTTGCCTTGGGCATGCGTGCCAGCTACTACGCCGCAGCAGGTGAACCAGCCAAGGCGGGGCTCCTCCTCGACCGCTTGGTGGGCCGGGGCCTGGACGCGGTCCCCGATGACTGCGAGTGGCTCGAAGCGATGTGGCACGCGGGTGACGCGGCCGTTGCCCTCGGCCGTGCCGATGTGGCGGCGGACGTTGCCCGAGAGCTCGCGCCGTACGAGGACCTGTGGGTGATCGACGGGATCGGCGGTGGCGTGATCGGTGTGACCGCCCACCTGCTCGGCCGGCTGGCGGCCGTCCTGGGGCAGGCCGCCGACGCGCGCCGCCTGCTGGGCAAGGCCGCCGATGCGTATCGCGGTGCCGGAGCGAAGCCCTGGCTCGCCAAGGCTGAGCAGGATCTGGCCGCGATCGGCGTACCGGTCGGGCCGGCGGCAAGCGTTGAGGGCTTGTTCCGCAAGGACGGTCGGATCTGGCAGCTGCGTTGGCGCGACGGCGAGGCGACAGTCCCGGATTCCAAGGGAATGCACGACCTGTCCGTGGTGTTGGCCCGTCCAGGTCAGCCGGTCCACGTGCTCGATCTTGTCGCGGCCGTCGGCGGACCGCCGCGGGCGGCGGCCGGCGGTGATACCGGGCCGCTCCTCGACGGCACGGCCCGGGCGGCGTACAAGCGCCGGGTCACCGAACTCGAGACCGATATCGCCGACGCGGAGCGGGACGGTGCGCCGCAGCTGGTCGGTACGCTGACCGAAGAGCGAGACTTCCTGGTCCGCGAGCTGGCCGCGGCCTACGGCCTCGGTGGCCGGGCGCGTACGACGGGAGACCAGGCCGAACGTGCCCGCAAGGCGGTCGCGATGCGCATCGCCACGGCGATCAAGGCGATCCGTGAGGTCCATCCGCCGCTGGCTCGTCACCTCGAGCTGGCCGTCTCCACGGGACGATTCTGCGTGTATCGCCCGGAGGAAACGGTGACCTGGCACAGCTAGCCGCCGGTCGTGTGGCATCGCCACACCGGATCTGGCGCCTCCCAGGTAAAGCGGCGCACCGGGCGCCGCGAAGCATCCGGGAGGACACCATGAGCACATTGCTGGATCAGGTCGAGGAGATCCCCACCCCGTCCGCGGCCGAGGAGCTGTCCGGTCGCCTCTTCCTGCAGACCCTCGGCACCGCCGAACTGTTCAACATCTATGTCGGCGTCGAGCTGGGGTGGTACCGGTCACTGTCCGACGACGGACCAGCGACAGCTGCCGAGTTGGCTCAGCAGGCCGGCAGCGAGATTCGCTACACCCAGGAATGGCTGGCGCAGCAGGCTGTCGCGGGGCTGCTGATCGCCGGCGGTGACGATCCGTCGACGGCGCAGTTCAGCGTGGCCGACGGTGTGCGCGAGACGTTGGTCGACGAGGTCAGCCCGTTCTACGTCGGCGGCATGGCGTACATCGTGCCCGCGATCGGGCGTGCGCTTCCGTCGCTGGTCGCCGCGTTCCGTACCGGGGCGGGCGTGCCGTATTCGGCGTACGGCGCCGAAGCCGTGACCGCCCAGGAGGCGCTGAACCGGCCCGCCTACGAGAACTCGCTGATCGACGAGTGGCTGCCGCAGGTGCCCGACATCCAGGCCCGCCTGGCGGACACCGCCAGTCCGGCGCGCGTCGCGGACCTGGGTGCCGGTGTGGGCTGGGCGTCGATCCGGCTCGCGGAGGCGTTCCCGCACGTCCGAGTCGACGGGTACGACCTGGACGAGGAGTCGATCGCTCGTGGTCGCCGGTACGTCGCCGAGCGAGGCGTGGCCGGCCAGGTCGACCTCGAGGTCGCCGACATCACCCAACCGCTGCCGCGCGACGGGTACGACGTGGCGTTCTTCTTCGAGTGCCTGCACGACCTGCCGCAGCCGGTGGCGGCACTCGAAGCCGCCCGTCGTGCGCTGGCGCCCGGAGGCTCGGTGATCGTGATGGAGGAGAACGTCGCCGAGACCTTCACTGCTCCGGGCGACGAGGTCGAGCGGTTCATGGCCGCGGCCGGGACACTGTGGTGTGTCCCGCAGGGCCGTACCGAAGCCGGCTCCGAGGTCGTCGGACCGCTGGCGATCCGGCCCGCCAAGATGCGCCGGCTGGCCGACAGCGCCGGTTTCGGCAGCGTCGAGATCCTGCCGATCGAGCACCCGTTCTACCGGTTCTACCGGCTCAACGGGTGAGAGGCGAGCACGACCAGGTAGTTGTCCGGATCCCGCAGCCAGAGCTCGTTGTGGTTGGCGTTCGGGTTCAGATGGATGCCGGTCTGGACGGTGGCGCCGAGGCTGCGAGCGCGCTCGGCGGCCGCCTCCAGGTCGTCCACCTCGAACCAGATCGCCACCCCGTTCCCCAACGGATGCGAGGGATCGCCGAAGGGCCCGTGATGGTGGTCGACGTCCAGGTTGTGCAACTGCATGACCAGTACGTCGTCCACCACGAGCCGCTCGTACTCCGGTCCGCCGTGACCGCTGACGGCTCCCAGCACCTCGCAGTACCAGGCACTGCTCTTCTCGACATCGCTCACTGCGATCAAAGGTTGTGGCCTCATGGGTACGACGTTAGGCCGCCGCAACCTACCGAGTCTTGGACGAATGGGAGCGCTGCCGCGATACCTCGTACAGAACTGCTGTCGCCGCGTTGGCCGCATTGAGCGAACTCGCGGACCCGGTGATCGGGATCCGCACCAGCGCGTCGGCGGCCTCCTTCCACGCGGAACTGAGCCCGTGCGTCTCGTTGCCGATCAGCAGCAGGGTCGGCTGGGTCAGGTCGAAGTCGAACACGTCGGCGGACCCGTGCTCGTCCGTGCCCACGACCACGACCGGTACGTCGGTACGCCGTACCCACTCGATCACTTCACGATGCGACGGCACGCGTACGGCGGGAACGCCGAAGAGCGACCCGGTCGTCGCCCGCACCGCCTTCGGATCGTAGACGTCGGCAGCGTGCCCGGTGACGATCACGCCGTCCGCACCGAACGCATCCGCGGACCGGATGATCGAGCCGATGTTGCCCGGCCCGGTCGGCCGGTCGAACACCACGCCGAGGAAGTCCGGCCCCACGGCGATCCGGTCCAGGTCGTCCGGCGGCATCTCCAGCACCGCGACCACCTCGGCGTCCTTCTCGCCGAGCTCGGCCAGCAACTCCGGCTCCATCGCCACCCGCTCGACCCCGGGCAGCCGCTGGTACAGCTCCTGGGCCCAGCGTGAGAACGGCCGGGAGGCGTCGTGGATCACCGTCCGCACCGGCCATCCGTTGTCGACAGCAAGCGAAATCGGCCGCACGCCCTGGACCAGGAACTCGCCCGCCCGGTGCCGCTTGGTCCGGTTGGTCAGATACGACTGCCACACCTGGAACTGGGCATTCCGAGTCGAGATCCGCTGCACGTCATCACCCTAAGGTCAGTGCCTCCGTCGCCGGCGCCTGGAGCGAAGAAGGAGACCCCACAGAATCAGCGCCGGCAGCCAGATCAGCAGCAGCCACGGCCCGCGCCACCAGCCCGAACCGCTCGCGAACTCCGGCTGCTCGCCGGCCACGATCGGTCGCGCGGACGCGGACCAGGCCAGGAATGCGTCCCCGATCGGCACCAGTCCGAGGGCGTACCGCTTCGTCTTCAGCCCGCTGACCGGCAGACCGAGCAGATCGCCTTCCCGGGCGAGTCGATCGGCGAGCGCGTCGTGTTCGACCCGGGCCGCGCCCATCGTGACCACGGTCGCGGACAGACTGATCCCGAGGATCAACGGGCCGGAGTCCACATCGCCCTGCCCGCCGACGCCCTTCGGATACTCGCGGACACCCAACCCGGCGACGAAATGATCCTTGAAGATCTCGTACTGCGACCGCGCGAAGGCGGGATCGATCTCCACCAGGAACCGCTGGATCATGCTCTGCGACGACGCCCGCGCACCGGTCGTCACCGGCGTGACCTGGTGCGGCATCAGCCCGGTGCCCGGATCCAGCCGAGCCTTCACGTCCGCCACCCAACGCGAGGTCGTCGCGCCGAAGCGGGGTGCGCACGAGTTCGTCGTACAAGCGCAGTGAGGCGATGGCGACCGTCGAGTCGACCGGCCAGGCCTGCCCCGGGTACGCCGGCAGGAAGGGGGTCTTGGCGGTGCGGAACGCGGTTGCGAGCTCGACCGAGGCGCTGGTGAAATCGTCGATCTCGGCCGCGTCGGAATGCTTGAGTGCGATCAGTCCACCGCGCAGCCAGTTGGTCCAGCCGGCGTGGAAGACGCCGTACCTCGGTCGCAGCGAGGCGTCGAAGACGGCGGTCCCGTCCGGGGACTCGAGCCGGTCGAGCGCCCACCGGGCCTCGCGTGCGGCGTCGACCGATCGGTCCGGATCGGCGAGCCCGACCTGCACCCAGGTCAGGCCGTAGAGGGCGTTGAGGAAGAAGTACCCCTCCGGGAACTGCTGTTGCGCGGCGTGGTCCGCGCCGCCCTCGATCTCCGCCCGGAGGAACGTCAGTTGCTTGACCACACCTCGGGTGGGATCGGTCCGGGGCAGCACGAGGCGCGCGGTGCCCACCCCCGCCACCAGCGTGGCGATCACCGCGAGGCCGATCACGAGCTTGCGCAGCACCCGGCGAAATCTACCGACGCCAGACGTCCGCCAAGCAACCAACTAGGTACCAAGCGTGGATTCACGCGTGACGAGTCGGGTCGGGAGCTCCATCAGGCCGGGGTGCGGTGAACCGGCGATCGCGTCCAGCAGAAGATTCGCCGTACGGCGGCCGAGCTCCTCCAACTCCAGATCGACAGTCGTGAGCGGCGGCCGGCTGGCCAGCGCCATGACGGACCAGTTGTCGTAGCCGGTGACCGCGATGTCGTCCGGGACGGATCGGCCGAGTTCGCGCAGACGGTCGCAGACACCGCGGGCGATCTGGTCGCTGCCGCAGGAGATCGCGTCGACCTCGGGCGACGTACGAAGAAGGACGTCGACAGCGTGGCGGCCCCAGCGCTCGCTCCACTCGCCGTGCATCGGCTCACCGACCAGCGCGCTGCCGGCAGCCTCGACTGTCGCCGCGGCACGGGTCTGGGCACTGTGGTGAGACGACGGTCCGCTGATGTGCGCGATCCGCCGGCGCCCGAGGCTGAGCAGATGCCGGACGGTGGATCGCCGCGCCGCCGTGGTCGTCCGCGATCACCGAGGTGTCGGACGGATCCGTCGACGGGCTGAACGCGTAGACGACCGGAATCGGTACGTCGATCGGCGCGCGCGGCTCGGTCCGTCGCCCGGTCACGATGATGCCGTCCACCCGCCGGGACACCAGCGACCGCAGGTAGTGCTGCTCGCGCAACGGGTCGTCCCGGGTGTCGCACAGCAGCAGTCCCATCTCGCCCGCACTCAGCGCGTCCTCGGCGCCGAGCATGATCGGGATGCTGAACCGGCCGGAGCTGTCGGTGGTGATCAGTCCGACCGTGAAGCTGCGCCCGGACGACAACGCCCGCCCGCGGCTGTCCGGAGTGAAGCCGAGCTGCTCGGCGGCCCGGCGTACTCGCTCCCTGGTCTCCTCGCGGAGCTGGCCGGTGTCGTTCAGCGCCTTCGACGCCGTACTCGTGGAGACGCCTGCCAGCGCGGCCACATCGGTGATCCTGGGCAGCGAAAGGCCACGTGACGCCATCCGGCAACTCCTTTCCGAACTTTCCGGAAACAGTACAGCACGGATCCCGCGCTGTCCGGATTTCGCCAGGTCCAAGGGGTTGACCAGACCGTTTCGCGTCTCTAGCTTCATCAAGGAAAACGTATTCTGGATTTTCCGCGCGAATCTCAGGAGCTTCCCCTATGAGCCCATCTCGGTCGAGTGCTGACCCGGACGCTGTCACCACCTCCCGCAGTCCAGCCGCCAGCGGTCAGGGCCGCTGGCAACCCGTCGGCCTCGGCCAGGCCAGGATCACCGGCGGCTTCTGGGCGCCGCGTCAGACCCGCAACGGCGAGAGCGCGATCCCGAGCGGCCAGGACCAGCTGGAGGCGGCCGGCAACCTGCAGAACCTCCGGCTCGCGGCCGGTATCGGTGAGGGCGAGGCGATCGGCCCGGTGTTCGCCGACTCCGACGTCTACAAGTGGCTCGAGGCGGCCGCGTGGGAGTACGGCCGCAACCCGAACGAGGACCTGCTCAATCGCCAGCGCGAGCTCACCGCGGTCGTCGCCGCCGCACAGCGCGAGGACGGCTACCTCGACTCGGTGGTCCAGCTCCGGTACGGCGACGAAGGCCGCTACAAGCAGCTCGTCTGGAGTCACGAGCACTACTGCGCCGGGCACCTGATCCAGGCCGCGGTCGCCCAGGTCCGCTGCACCGGCGACCGCGAGTTGCTCGATGTCGCGATCAAGCTCGCAGACCACCTGCTGGCGACCTTCGGTGACGGGGATGGCCAGACGGTCGACGTCGACGGTCACCCGGTGATCGAGATGGCCCTGGTCGAGTTGTATCGAGAAACCGGTACGGCGGCCTACCTCGACCTGGCCAAGTGGTTCGTCGAGGCCCGCGGCCACGGGATCATCAAGGAACACGGCCACGAGCCGACGTACTTCTCCGACCGGCTCCCGGTCCGAGAGGCGACCACGGTGGAAGGTCACTCGGTCCGGGCCGTGTACTTCGCGGCCGGGGCGACCGATGTCGCGCTCGAGACCGGTGACACCGAGTTGCTCGACGCGTTGAAGACGCAGTTCGACCACATGTGGTCGACGAAGACCTACCTCACCGGCGGCCTGGGTGCGCGGTGGGAGGGTGAGGCGTTCGGCGACGAGTACGAGCTGCCGCCGGACCGTGCGTACGCCGAGACGTGTGCCGCGATCGGCGGGATCCAGTGGGCCTGGCGGATGCTGCTGGCGACGGGTGAGGCGTCGTACGCCGATGCCCTCGAGCGGATGCTCTACAACGGCTTCCTGGCCGGTGTCTCGCTGAAGGGGACCGAGTACTTCTACGTCAACCCGCTGCAGTTGCGCGGCGGTGCGCATGCCGACAACGGCCGCAGCCCGGCGCACGGCCGGCGTGGCTGGTTCGACTGCGCGTGCTGCCCGCCGAACATCATGCGCACCCTGGCGAGCCTCGACGGTTACCTCGCGACCAGCGGCGACGGCGCCGTCCAGCTCCATCAGTACGCCGCCGGCACGCTGACCGTTGGTGACGCGACCCTGACCGTGGAGACGGCGTACCCGTGGGAGGGCGCGGTGCGGATCACCGTCGAGGGCTCGGTGGCGGTGGAGTTGCGGATCCCGGCCTGGGCGGAAGGTGCCACCGTCAATGGCAAGCCGGTCGAGGCCGGCACGTATGCGCGGGTCGAGGCCGAGGTGATCGACCTGCAGTTGCCGATGGTTGCGCGCATGATCGCGGCCGATCCACGCGTCGACGCCGTACGGGGGTGCGTCGCACTGGAACGTGGTCCGCTGGTCTACGCGGTCGAGCAGACCGACCAGGAGGTGAACGTCGACGACCTCCATCTGTTGCCGGAGGCATCAGTTGCCGCGAGCCACGACGACGGACTGCTGGACGGCGTGACCGTCCTGACGACCCGTGGCCGGATCGGGACCGGTCACCGGGCCGGCTGGCCGTTCACGCCCACGGCCGCGGATCAGGTCGGTGACGAGGTCGACGTGGTCGCGGTGCCGTACTACGCCTGGGCCAACCGCGAGATCGGCGCCATGCGCGTCTGGCTACCGAGGGCCTGACCGTGCTCACCCGGCGGAAGTTCCTCGGTCTGACGGCGGCTGCCACCGCGGCCGCCGCCGTACCGGGCTGCAGTTCGGTACTGCCCGAGCCCGACGTCCAGGCGGCCGGGTTCGGGCAGGACGCCACCGGCACCGTGCAGGTCTGGTGCCGGGCGGCCACCCAGACCGGCCTCACCGATCTGGTGAAGAAGTTCAACGCGTCCCAGGACCGGCTCACTGTCGAGCTGACGCCGGTCCTGGACGCGCAGTACGTGACCAAGCTGGCGACCGCGATCCGCGGCCGGTCGGTCCCGGACCTGGTCGACATCGACGACATCAACTCGATGCTGTTCATCTACCGCGACGCGTTCACCGATCTCACCGAACCCCTGCAGGCGTTGGACTTCCGGGACAAGCTCAGCCCCGGCCACCTGCGGCTGGCGACCAAGGACGACCGGGCGTTCGGCGTACCGTACCTGGCCGACAACTCGATGTTCTGGTTCAACACCGAGCTGTGCGACCGGGCGGACGTCGACCCGGACGAGGCGATCAAGTCCTTCGACAATCTTCTCGACGCCGCCCGCAAGCTGCGGAAGCTCGGCGACGACATCTATGCGTGGAGCTTCCCGGCGAACAGCCCGGGCGCACTCGGATTCGTCGTACAGCCGATGATCTGGGCGGCCGACACCGACCTGATCAAAGGCAACGTCGGCGAGCAGTCCGGTGACATCGTCGGGAACGACGTGGTCCAGCAGATGCTCGAGCTGCACCGGCAGCTGTGGGTCGACGGACTGGTGCCGCGGGCCAACTTCTCCGACGACGCCTCCCGCTGGGGCAGCGACTTCCGGGCCGGCAAGATCGGCATCTTCCCGTCCAACTACGCCGTGGTCGTGTCCTCCTCGGACGAGGCGTTCCAGAAGAAGGTGGCGCCCAAGCTGCTGTCCGGCCCGGACGGTGGCGCGGCCTTCTTCGACGGCGGCGACAACATGTGCATCCCGCGCGGCGCCCGCAACGCCTCCGGTGCCTGGGAGTTCGTCCGGTTCGCACTCGACCTGTCGCAGCAGATCGACCTGCCGGCCGGCGGGTACACCCCGGTCCGCTCGGATGCGGCGACACCGGAGTTCGCGAAGAAGTTCCCGCTCGCGACGCTGCCGCTGGAGCGCATCTCGGAGGGGTACGCACCGACCACGCTCTCCTACAACCTGCTCTACAACCAGCCGGACGGCCCGTGGCTGCAGATGTTCCGCCGGGCAGTGTTCGACGGCGAGCTGGAGGCCGCCATGACGGAAGCCCAGAGCAACTTCGACCGAATCCTCGCCCAGGGACAGGCATGAACGAGCGGAGCGAGTTCATCAGAAAGCACAGCGCATCTCGTGTCTCATCCGCGCCCGGAGCGAAGCGAGGACGTGGATGAGCACCCGGACAGAAGTCAGGCCCCGCGTGGAACCGGCCGCGCGCCCCCGGGCTGTCGGTCGCCGAGGCTCGCTCACCCATCCGGCCCGGACCGGGCTGCTCCTGGTGACCCCCGCCGTACTGTTCGTCGCCGTCTTCGTGCTGGTGCCGCTCGGCTTCGCCCTCGTGATCTCGCTGACCAACTGGCCGCTGATCGGCACGGTGAAGTTCACCGGGGTGAAGAACTACACCGCGATCGTCTCCGACGCCGCGTTCGCGAAGTCGGTGCTCTACACCCTGCTCTACACGGTCATCGTGACCGGGCCGATCCTGGTGCTCGGCTACGCGCTCGCCGTACTGGTACGACGCAAGCGCCGCGGCGCGACCTTGTTGCGCACGGTCTTCTTCCTGCCGTTCGTCGTCGGCCTCTCCACCCTGAGCTTCGTCACCGGGCTCGAGGCCCAGCCGGACAGCGGCGCGATCAACATCGTGCTCCGCAAGCTCGGCATCACCGACGGTACGACGGCCTGGCTGGTGGACGGGCCGCTCGCGACCGGGCTGATCTGCGTACTGGTGATCTGGGGTGTGTCCGGGCTGACCATGATGCTGCTGATGGCCGGCATGCAGGCGATCCCACGGGAGTACTACGAGTCGTCCGAGCTCGACGGGGCCGGCTGGTGGCGGCAGGAGTGGGAGATCACGATCCCGGTGCTCCGACCGACGATCGCGATGTCGGTGATCATCTCCGTCGTCGGCTCACTGCTCGCCTTCACCCAGTTCTACATCCTGACCCGCGGCGGCCCGGGAACGGACACCACCACGGTCGTCCAGTACATCTACAACCGCGCCTTCGTGCAGTTGCAGCTCGGTGCCGCGACCGCGCTGTCGATCGTGCTCGTGGTCGTGGTCGGACTCGTCACCGCGGCCCAGTTCTGGCTGCTCCGGGAGAGGGACTGACCATGAGGCTGAAGAACGTCCTGTACGTCGTCGGCGGCGGCGGTGCCTTCCTGGTCTTCACCATACCGTTGCTGTGGGCCCTCTTCCGGTCCGTCCAGCCGAACGACGTGATCGTGGCCGCTCCTGATGCGTCCACGTTCTTCCAGCTCACCTGGGACAACTTCCGGACGCTGATCGAGGGGCCGGGCAACCTGATGCGGGCCGTAGGCAACAGTCTGGTCGTCGCCCTGAGTACGGCGGTGCTGACCGCCGTACTGGCGACGTTCGCGGGCTACGGCTTCGCCCGGTTCCGGTTCCGCAGCGGGCCGTTGCTGTTCGCTCTCGTGGTGGTGTCGATGATGATCCCGTTCCAGGCGATCCTGACGCCGCTCTACCTGGAGATGAACGTGCTCAGGCTGACTGACAGCCTGCTCGGCCTGGTCCTCTTCTACACCACGGTCAACCTGCCGTTCGGCGTCTTCGTGATGCGAAACTCCTTCTCCTCGGTCCCGGTCGAACTCGAAGACTCCGCCCACGTCGACGGCTGCGGCACGCTACGCATGATCGGATCCGTCCTGCGCCCACTGGTCACCCCAGGCGCCGCGACGGTCGCCCTCTACGCCTTCCTCGCCGCCTGGACCGAATTCCTCGGCGCCCTGACCTTCCTCACCAAAGACGAGCTCTACACCCTCCCGGTCGCCCTGGTAAACGTCCAAGCCGGTGCCTACGGCGAAGTCAACTTCGGCTCCTTGGTCGCAGGCTCAGTCATCGCCATGATCCCCTGCATCGTCCTGTACGTCGGCCTCCAACGCTTCTACGTAACCGGCCTAGCAACGGGAGCAGTCAAGGGCTGATTCAGCAGGCCGCCGGCGAATCCGGCTTCAGTTCAGGGAGAGGCGGATTCCCGGCGACGATGCTCCGAGAGCCGAGGTGTGCGCTACCAGTTCTGCCGCGAGGTCCTCGAGCGGCTTCGTGGCATCCAGGCGGAGATCGACGTCGCTGATCTTGGTCATCAGTTCGTAGTGACCGCGGGCAAGCCCGTGGATGCTCTCCTGCCTGCCCTGCTCGCGCTCCTCGGCGACGGTCAGCGGTACGTCGAGAAAGACGGCGCTCGCGCGGACATCAGCTAAAGCCCGCCGCCAGTCCAGAAGAGCCTCGAGGTCGAGCGGCATGTCGTCGAAGACGACGTTGTTGCCAGCACGCACCAGCGCCGCGACCGCATCGTGCATCCCCCGCAGAATCCGCCATCCCACGTCCCCATAGGCAACCTGCAGGAAGGGCTGCCCGTCGCTCTGAGGCGGCCGGACATACTCAAAGCCCTCCGCCCGAAATTCGCCGACTGGGCCGCCGGACCATCGCTCCGGCACAGCCGCGAAGAACGTATCCAGCCCGAGGTAGAGGTACGGTTCCGCCGCTACGCTCTGAAACACCTTGGAGAGTGCGGACTTCCCGGCACACGGAGCTCCGAAGATGATGAGCGCTTGCCCAGCCGGACTCATGACGCAGCCTTAGCCTTTCGTAGTAGTTGCCTCCCCAACAGGCCGGCGAGGTCGAAGCAGTCGAACAGCACGATGCCGCTGTTTACTGAGAGTCTTCATCAGAAAGGATTCACTATGGCAGCCGATGGGGATGTGCACAGGCAAGCGCCAACGGAACCGAACTCCAAGCTTATTGAGCTAACCGAGCGGTTGAACGGGAAATGGCGAGTCAAGGGACCGGACATCGACGGCGAGGCTGAATACAGGTCGGTGCGGGGAGGTCTTCTTCTGGTCATGGACGTAGCGTTTGTCGTCAGTGGCACCGCGATGAAGGTCATTCAGCACGTTACTTACGATCAAGATACCGAGACGCTCCGGGCTCGCTACATGGACACCATGGGTGATGAGTCCACCTACACGTGGGTGCTGGATGGTCAAGTGCTCCGCGTCAGCGAGGGCGGGAAGGAGTCAGATACGTATTTTGAGGCCAGGTTCAACGACGACGACTCGAGTACGCCGGCACCTGGCACTATCCGGACGGCGTTGGCGACGACGCGACCGAAGAGCGGATTACCTATACGCGAATTCAGTAACGAGACAAATGGCAGAGTGAGATGCGAGGACTCGGCGAACCGATAGCATCGCCCCCATGCACTACACGCCCATGGGTCGCCGCACCATCGTCTGGTCCACCGTGATCGGCGTGATCTTCACCGTCGTCGGCCTCGTGCTGCGGCCGGTGAACATCGACTTCGCGGTGGGTGCGTTCCTGCTTGCTTTCGGAGGCTTCGGCCTGGCCGGCTACGGCCTGTTCGAGCGCCTCGTCTTGCGCATTCCGAGCCGCTCGCAGCGCTAGCGCTGCCGTATTAGAGGCTGGGGCGGATTTCGTGGACTGAGTGGGCGGAGGCGTGGCTGGCGGCGGCTCGGCGGCAGAGGGCCATGAGTTCGGGTTCGTTCTTGACCTGTTGGCGGGCTTCGGGGCCGAGGGCGATGATGTGGTCGCGAGCTGCGAGTAGGCGCAGGAAGATGCGTTCGCGCTCGCCTTGGTCCATCGTGTATTCGGCGTCCAGGTAGGCGTTGGCGTCGCGGCGGATGTTGGCCATGGCGGTCTGGGTCCGGCCGCGGGTGCTGAACAGGGATGCCAGCACCGTGATCACCAGGACGACCACGATGACCACGAGTGACACGCCGGTGCTGATCTCGACCACGTCGACGTGCTCGCCGTCGTTGATGAACGGCAGGTTGTTCTCGTGCAGCGCGTGCAGGATCAGCTTGGCGCCGATGAACGCGAGGATCGCGGCCAGCCCGAAGGACAGGTAGATGAGGCGGTCGAGCAGACCGTCGAGCAGGAAGTACAGCTGCCGCAGGCCGAGCAGGCTGAACGCGGTCGCGGTGAACACGATGAACACGTTCTGGGTCAGCCCGAAGATCGCCGGGATCGAGTCCAGCGCGAACATCAGGTCGGTAGCGCCGATCGCCACCATCACCAGCACCATCGGCGTCATCACCCGGCGGCCGTCGATCCTGGTGAACAGCCGGTCGCCGTCGAAGTCCTCCGCCGTACGGAACAGGCGCCGGCTGATCCGGACCACGATGTTCTGCGCCGAGTGCGACTCCTCGGTCTGCGGTTTGAGCATGTTGCCCGCGGTCAGCAGCAGGGCCACGCCGAAGATGTAGAACACCCAGGAGAACGTGTTCAGCAGCGCCGCTCCGAGGAAGATGAACCCGGATCGGGCGATCAGTGAGAACACGATGCCGAACAACAGCACCTTCTGCTGGTTCTCCCGCGGCACCCGGAAGCTGGTCATGATGATCAGGAACACGAACAGGTTGTCGACCGACAACGCCTTCTCGGTGATGTAGCCGGCGAAGTACTCCGAGCCCATCGCGGTCCCGCCGAAGATGAAGCAGGCCGAGTCCGAACAGCAGCGCGATCCCGACGTACACACAGGACCAGACCGCTGCCTCCCGCAGCGTCGGCACGTGCGCGGACCGGACATGGAAGAAGTAGTCGAACAACAACAGCCCGACGATGCCGAGCAGCGTCAGGATCCACACCAACGGGGACACGGCCATGGGCCAACCCAACCATGACGGACGGCTGCCTGTCGCCGGATCCAAAAAATGCCCAAAAGGCATCTTTGCTCTTTCGGCAAAGTTTGCTAGCGTCGTGAATATGACCGAAGGGTTGCGGGAGCGGAAGAAGCAGGAGACGCGGATCGCCTTGAGCTGGGCGGCCGTGCGGCTCACGGTCGAGCGTGGGCTGGCGAACGTACGGATCGAGGACATCGCGGCGGAGGCCGGTGTCTCGCTGCGGACGTTCCGGAACTACTTCGCGAGCAAGACCGACGCGATCGCGGCGCGGGAGGTCGACCGCGCCCTGATGATCGCCGCCGAACTGCGGGCGCGGCCGGCCGATGAGCCGCTGTGGGTCGCGATCCGGAGGGCGATCGATGCACAGTACGCCCTCAGTCAACCGGGTCACGGCAGATGCGCAACCGCCGGACGAGCAGTGGCTGGCCGGCGTGCGGCTGATGGTGACCGAGCCGTCCCTGCAGGGAGCGCTCGCCCGGGCGCATGCGACTGCCGGTCGGGAGCTGGCCGCGGCGATCGCGGACCGGACCGGAACTGAAGGGTTGTATCCCCGGCTGGTCGCGGACGTCGTCGGCGCTGCCACGTCGGCGGCGATCGCCGAGTGGCTGCATGGTGATCCGCCGCGGCCGATGGACGAGTTGCTGTCCGAAGCCCTCGACCAGATCGTCGCCGGCCTCCCGGAACCCGACTAGAACCCGACGAGAACCCACATCTCAAGCAGACCCCGGTGCCGCCGGGGCGGTCAGTCACGCCCATTTTCGCTGGAAGGACACGCTATGGACGCCGATGTTGTCATCGCCGGGGCCGGACCGAACGGCCTCATGCTCGCCGCCGAACTGCGGCTGGCCGGAGTCCGACCGATCGTGCTGGAGCGGTTGCCCGAACGCAGCGACGTACCGCGGGCCAACGGCCTGGTCGGGCAGGTCGTCCGGATGCTCGACCGCCGCGGCTTGTACGAACGACTCAGCGGCCCGGCCGGCCCACCGGAACCGCAGCCCGGCTTCATTTTCGCGGCCATGCCGCTCCCGCTCGACGTGCTCGAGGAGAACCCGGTGTACGTCCTGCCGGTGCCGCAGCGCCGGGTCGAGGAAGTCCTGCAGGAGCGCGCGCTGGAACTCGGCGTCGAGATCCGCCGCGGCCACGAACTCACCGGTCTGACCCAGGACGCCGACGCCGTCACGGTGCAGATCTCCGGCCCGGACGGTGGCTACGAACTGCGCACCCGCTACCTCGTCGGCGCCGACGGTGGCCGCAGCCTCACGCGCAAGCTGGCCGGCATCGACTTCCCCGGTGTCACCAACGACGCCACGGTCTCCCGTACGGCGAACGCACTCGTGCCGCCGGAGTACGTCGACCCGGCCACCGGCGTACTCACGATTCCCGGGTACGGCGCGGTCCCGCCGTTCATGCATCACCGTAATGAGCGAGGAATGTTCGTGTTCGCGCCGTTCCCCGACCGATTGCCGTTGATCAGCACCATGGAGTGGGACGACCCCGCCGACGGTGAGATGACGTTCGAGGAGCTCCAGGAGAGCGTCGACCGGGTGCTCGGCGTAAAGCTTCCACTGGCTCCGCCGGACGGCGATGGGCCGCACCTGCTGCGCCGGATCTCCGGTGGCAACAGCCGGCTGGCCGATCGATTCCGCGAGGGCGGGGTGCTGCTCGTCGGTGACGCCGCCCATGTCCACTCGGCGATCGGCGGGCCCGGGACTGAACCTCGGCCTGCAGGACGCGATCAACCTGGGCTGGAAGCTCGCCGCCGAGGTTCAGGGCTGGGCGCCCGAGGGGTTGCTCGACAGCTACGAGTCGGAACGGCGCCCGGTCGGGCAGCGCGTGGTGATGCAGACCCAGGCGCAGTCCGCGCTGATTGCCCCGGGCGACGACGTGACCGCGCTCCGGGAGCTGTTCGGTGAGCTGCTGACCGAGCCGCGGACCGTGCAGCGGATCGCGGATCTGATCTCCGGCGCGGACATCCGCTACCAGGACGGACCGCATCCGCTGATCGGTCGCTGGGCGCCGGACTTGACGGTGGACGGATCCAGGCTGGCTGAGCTGACTCGGGCCGGTCGCCCGCTCCTGCTCGATCTCACCGAGGATGCTGCCTTTGCCGCGGCGATCGTTACGGATCGGGTCGAGGCCGTCACCGGGAGCGGAGAGTCGGCCGATCGCTTTGCTGATCAGGCCGGATGGGTACGTCGCCTGGGCCGCGGAACATGACGGTGTTGCGGAGCAGGAGGGCTTGCGGCAGGCATTGGCCCGGTGGTTCGGCGTACCTCAGGAACGGCCTTTGACCAGGGCCACCAGGTAGCGGCAGGGGGTGCTCGACGGGTTGTGGAAGGTGGTGGCCGACGGCGGGCCGAGCTGGAGGCAGTCGCCGGTGTGCAGGTCGTGGATGACCGGGCCCTCGTGGAAGCGGAGGTGGCCGTCGAGGATCCAGAGTTGCTGGTACTTGAAGATGTAGGCGTCCGCCGGGTACGAGACCGAGGCGCCAGGTGGGAGCTCGACCTCGACGAGCTCGAGCGGGCCGTCGGTGACCGGGGAGACCGCGCGGCGCAGGTAGCCGGTGGCAGGGTCCGTCCAGGCCGGCTGGTCGGCCCGGCGGCGGAGGAGGTCGTCGGTGTTCTCGGCGCGGGCGACGAGTTCGGACAGGGTCATGCCGAGGGCGCCGGAGAGCCGGCCGAGCAGCACTGCGGTCGGCTGCGCCTCACCGCGCTCGATCTTGCCGATCATCGCCCGGGACACCCCTGAACGCTCGGCCAGCGCGTTCACGGACAGGTCCTGCGCGATCCGGGCGGCCTGCACCGTCGCGGCGAGCGAGGCGGACAGTTCATCCAACATGGTTGCCACTATAGCGGCATCTATGGCTACTATCGTGACATGCAAAAGGTCAGGGATGCCTCGCGGCTCGACGCCGAGGCTTGCGCGGCGATCTACGCGCCCTATGTCACCGGTACGGCGATCACGTTCGAGATCGAGACGCCGACGGTCGAGGAGATGGCCGCGCGGATCGCGAGCGCGCAGGCGACCCACGCCTGGATGGTGCTGGAGGACGACGGCCAGGTCGTCGGGTACGCGTATGGCGGCCCGATGAAGCCGCGAGCGGCGTACCGATGGTCCTGCGAGGTGAGCGTCTACCTGGAGCTCGGCCGCCGCCGGACCGGTGGTGGGCGAGCGCTCTACGAGGCCCTGTTCGAGCGGTTGACCGAGCGGGGCTTCCGTACGGCGATCGCCGGGATGACGTTGCCGAACGACGCCAGCGTCGGCCTGCACAAGGCGCTGGGGTTCGAAGAGATCGGCACCTACCGCAAGATCGGGTGGAAGCTCGACGCCTGGCACGACGTCCACTGGCGGCAGCGGCCGCTCGCCGTACTGCCGGATCCTCCGGAGGAGACCCGCTAGGACGTCGGCGGCGCGCTGGGGGTCTGACCTGGTCGGCGGGTGAGGATTGTGGGTGTGACCGCCAACCGCCTGACTGTTCGCCGTGCCATTGAGAGCGACGACGCCGTACTCCTCCGCATCGACCAGACGTCTTGGGATGCGACGTCGGGGTTCCCGTCGTACCAGGAGAACATTCAAGACAGCTTCTTCGCCCGCAGCGGGCCGGAGGCCCACCTGGTCGCCGAGTACGACGGTCAGGTGGTCGGCTACCTCCGGTTGCAGGACAAGTACCAGGTCCCCGAGGGTGCGGGCGTGCTCACCATCAACGGCCTCGCGGTCGCCCAGGAGGCCCGCGGCCAAGGTGTCGCCGCCGCCCTGCTCGAAGCCGCCGACGTCGAGGCCCGGCTCCGCGGCGCCCGCAAGATCAGCCTGCACGTCCACGGCACCAACACCGTCGCCCGCCGCCTCTACGAACGCCACGGCTACGTCGTCGAAGGCACCCACCCCAACGAATTCCTCATCGAAGGCACCTACATAGACGCCCTCGACATGGCCAAAACCTTGTAGGCCCACCGGAGATCATCGGGCGGACCGCGATGGTCCGCCCGACAAAGGATGTGTGTGGCGAGGTTCCTGGGTACTACGCGCTGACGCCGTGGTCGCGGAGCCAGGGTTCGGGGTTGATGGGGGAGCCGCCGCCGGGCAGGACCTCGAAGTGGAGGTGTGGGCCGGTGGTGTTGCCGGTCATGCCGATTGCGCCGACCTGCTCGCCGGCGGTCACCGTGTCGCCGACCGACACGTCGAACTCGGACATGTGGCTGTACGACGTGACCGTTCCGTCGGCGTGACGGACCTTCACCTGGCGGCCGTACGCGCCCGCGTACGCCGCCTGGGTGACCTCACCGGCCATCACCGAACGAACCGGCGTACCTTGCGGCGCGGCGAAGTCGAGGCCGGTGTGGTTGTTGGCCCAGCGGCTGCCGCCCTGGCCGAAGTGAGCGGTCAGGTGGTAGCCCGTGGTCGGGAGGACCACCTTCGGCGCCCTGGCCTTCTCCTCGGCCTCGGCTTTGGCCTTGGCGATCGCGGCGGCCTTCGCGGCGGCGAGCGCACGGGCCTGCGCGGCGGCCTTCTTGGCGGCGGCTGCCTTGGCCGCGGCGAGCGCGAGGGCACGGCGCTGGGTCAGCGTCGCGTTCGCGGCCAGCCGGGCGGCTCGCTGCTGGGCAGCCTTCTCGGCCGCCGCCTTGCGGGTGGCCGCGAGACCCAGGTCGATCCGGGACGCGTCCCGGGACGAGAGGTCCCGCCGCTCGATCCGCGCCGCGCTCAGAGCGTCGGCCTGTGAGGGGCTCAGGCCGGTGCTGGCGGTGGAGGGACCGGTGGCGGAGGAGGTGAGGCCGACTGCGGTGGTGCCGGCAGCGGCGGCGAGAGCGGCGGTGAGGCCGATCAGTTGGGTGCGGCGGACGGTACTTCGGCGGGCGGAACGATGCTTCGCGCGGCGTGGGGCAGCCGGCACGTCATTGCGGGGAGACACGGGGGAGGGCCTTCCAGGGAGGGGCAGCCACTGCGAGGGAGGGGTACAGCGGCGCCATCGACCATAACGAGGGGATCTCAGCTGCCTCAAACGTGGATTGCGCTCAGATCAACAAAATCGCACACGGACCGTGAAGCGTCACTGCCCCCGCGTAGATGCTCAGGCGTGAAAGCGACTGGTGGGTAGTTGAATGCGTGCGTGACGCAGATCACTCACCAAATGGCGCTGACCGGCCCTGCTGGACCGGTATAAGTCGTCCACATATTGAGAGGTTTGTCGACCAAGTTACTTAACTTTCAAAGTCGACCCATACTGGATTCACCGATCGATTCAGGAGCGACAGAGGAGGACGCGAATGACGCGCGCACTGCCGTACTACCGCCTCCACATCGATCTCCTACGCGTCTCCAGCGCCCTCTGTCTGAGCTGACCCGACAGCACATTCCGTACGACGGCGTCCGGCCACCGGACGTCTGCCGCGCCGTGCCCGCAGCCGCGCCGCACGAGCGCTCGCGAAGCCTGCCCACCGCCAGGGAGAACCCGTGTCGACCACCTCGCTCACCTCCGCTCCGCATGCCTCCGACCCGCCGCAGAGCGCCGTACCGGACGATGCCGATCTGCCCGTGGTCGGGCGGCGGCATCCATGGCGGTGGGCCGGCGTCGCCGTCGTGCTCGTCCTGCTCGCGATGTTCGTGCACGGCCTGGCCACCAACCCCGGCTGGGACTGGCCGACGTTCTTCCAGTTCGTCACCACCCGGACGATCTTCTCCGCGCTCTGGGTGACCATCCAGTTGACCGTGTACGGGACGGTGCTCGGGTTCGCCCTGGGTGCGGTGATCGCGACGATGCGGTTGTCGACCAGCCCGTTCCTGCAAGTAGTTGCCTGGGGCTACATCTGGGCGTTCCGCTCGATCCCGCTGATCGTGCAGTTGCTGTTCTGGTTCAACATCGCCTACCTGTACCAGGAGCTCAGCCTGGGCATCCCGTTCGGCCCGGAGTTCGTCCACTTCAGCACCAACAACCTGTTCGGCCCGCTCGGTGCGGCGGTGCTCGGGCTGGCGTTGCACCAGGCCGCGTACGCCGCCGAGATCATCCGCGGCGGCATCATCTCGGTCGACCAGGGCCAACTGGAAGCCGCCGCCGCACTGGGGATCCCGAGGCTGCGGCAGTTCTTCCGGATCGTGCTGCCGCAGGCGATGCGCTCGATCCTGCCGAACGGCGCGAACGAGGTGATCAGCCTGTTCAAGGGCACCTCGATCGTCTCGGTGATGGCGATCCCGGAGCTCTTCTACCAGGTGCAGGTGATCTACGGCCGCAACAGCCGGGTCGTCCCGCTGCTGATGGTCGCGACGGTCTGGTACATCGTCCTGACCACGCTGCTGTCCGTCGCCCAGTTCTACGTCGAGCGGCACTTCGCCCGCGGTACGGCGCGTGAGCTGCCACCGACTCCGTTGCAACGCGTACGGCGTGTCTGGAAGGCGGCCCGATGATCGACGTCAAGGGTGTGCACAAGAGCTTCGGGGAGCTCGACGTACTGAAGGGTGTCGACCTTGAGGTGCGGGCCGGGACGGTCACGGTCATCCTCGGTCCGTCCGGCTCGGGGAAGTCCACCCTGCTCCGGTCGATCAACCATCTGGAGAAGGTGGATCGCGGTCTGATCCGGATCGACGGCGAGCTGATGGGCTACCGGCGGCGTGGGAACAAGCTGCACGAGCTGCGCGAGCGGGAGATCCTGCGGCAGCGGTCGCAGGTCGGGTTCGTGTTCCAGAACTTCAACCTGTTCGGCCATCTGACCGCGCTGCAGAACGTAGTCGAGGCGCCGGTGTCCGCGCAACGCCGTAAGCGCGGTGAGGTCGAGCCGCTGGCGCGGGAGCTGCTCGAGCGGGTCGGCGTGGGCGACAAGGCCGATGCGTACCCGCGGCAACTGTCGGGCGGTCAGCAGCAACGCGTCGCGATCGCTCGTGCGTTGGCGCTCCGGCCGAAGGTGCTGCTGTTCGACGAACCCACCAGCGCACTCGATCCCGAGCTGGTCGGCGAGGTCCTCGACGTGATCAAGGAGCTCGCCCGCGACGGCGCCACGATGGTCGTCGTCACCCACGAGATCGGCTTCGCCCGGGAGATCGCCGACACGGTGGTCTTCATCGACGGCGGCCGGATCGTCGAGTCGGGTGCACCCCACGAGGTACTCGACAACCCCGTCCACGAGCGCACCCGCGCCTTCATCTCCAAGGTCCTCTGACTGATGAAACGACTCCTGATCGTTGCCGTTCTGCTTCTCCTGACCGGCTGCGGTGCCGAGCCGCAACAGGTTGCCGCCGACACCGGAATCAACACGTCGGCCGAACAGAACCGCGTGACCACCACGAAGAACGAGAGCGCCGCAGCACTGCTGCCGGCCAAGGTCCGCGAGCGTGGCACGCTGATCGTCGGCGCCGGCTTCGGAAGCGGCAACGTGCCGCTCGGCTTCCTTGCCGATGACAACAAGACCCCGATCGGCCTCGAGGTCGATATCGCCTACCTGGTCGCGGAGGCGCTCGGGCTGAAGCCCGACATCCAGGTGACCAGCTGGGAGAACCTGTTCATCGGCCTGGACTCGGCCAAGTACGACGCGGGCTTCTCGAACATCACGGTGACGGAGAAGCGCAAGCAGAAGTACGACTTCGCCACCTACCGCCGCGACGACATCGCGTTCGAGGCGAAGAAGGGCAATCCCTGGCGAGTCGCCGGAGGCAAGGACGTGGCCGGCAAGACGATCGCGGTCGGCTCCGGCACCAACCAGGAGAAGATCCTGGTCGACTGGAACGAGGCCAACGTCAAGGCCGGGCTGCCGGCCGCGACGATCAAGTACTTCAACAACCAGCCGGACACCTACCTGGCGCTGAGCTCCGGCCGGATCGACGCGTATCTGGGGCCCAACCCGTCGATCGCGTACCACGTCCAGACGTCCGGCCAGACCGAGACGATCGGCAAGTTCTCCGGTGCCGGACCGACGCTGCAAGGGCTGATCGCGGCCACCACGAAGAAGGACAGCGGACTGGTCAAGGCGTACCAGGCGGCGCTCGACGGCGTGATCGCGGACGGCAGCTACGCCAAGGTCCTGGAGCGCTGGAACGTGTCGAGCGAAGCGGTCGACAAGTCCGAGATCAACCCGCCCGGCCTCCCCCTGACGAGCTGAGGAACCACAAATGAAGAAGCCATGGGTAGTCATCAGTGCCGTCGTACTGCTCGCACTGGCCGCGTGTGCGGATCCGGTGACCCAGTCGGCATCCACGAGCGGTGATGCCTCGGTTGTCGCCTTCGACACTTCGGCGAACCAGCAGCGCATCACCTCGGCCAAGGTCGACAGCATCGCGGCTGCGCTGCCGGCCGCCGTACGGGAGAGCGGAACGCTTGTCATCGGCAACGGTTCGGCCGGTGGCGGGCTGCCGCCGCTCGGCTTCACCGCGGACGACAACAAGACCCCGATCGGCGTCGAGATCGACATCGCCCACCTGGTCGCGAGTGTGCTCGGCCTGAAGGCGGAGGTCCAGACGACCAGCTGGGAGAACCTGTTCCTCGGGCTCGACTCCGGCAAGTACCAGGTCGGCATCTCCAACATCGGGGTGTCCGAACTGCGCAAGGAGAAGTACGACTTCGCCACCTACCGGCTCGGTCTGCACGCGTTCGAGGCGAAGAAGGGCTCCGGGGTGAAGATCGCCGGTCCGGCCGACATCTCCGGCAAGACCATCGCGGTCAGTTCGGGCACGCTGCAGGAGGCGATCCTGCTCGACTGGAACAAGCAGAACGTTGCCGCCGGACGTAAGCCCGCGAACCCGAAGTACTACCAGCAGGCGTCGGACACCTATCTCGCGCTGGAGTCCGGCCGGATCGACCTCTACCTCGGCCCGAACCCGAACGCCTCGTACCACGTGGCAACCCAGGCCAAGACGGAGATCGTCGGCACGGTTTCGTCCAGCTACCCGGTCCAGGGCCTGGTCGGGATCACCACCAAGAAGGACAACGGCCTGGTCAAGCCGCTCGCCGACGCACTGAACGCGGCGATCACCGACGGCAGCTACGCGAAGGTCCTGAAGAAGTGGGGCCTGGACGCGGAGGCAGTGCCGAAGTCCCTGATCAATCCGCCCGGCCTGCCCAAGGACAAACAGAAGTAGGAGAAACGTATGGCGACCATCGCAACCATCTCCAGCAGTCCGTCCGATCCCTCGCGTACCGATGCCGTCCTCGACTACGTCACCAAACGCCTGATCAGCCATGGCCACACCGTCACGCCGATCGTCCTCCGCGACCTTCCGGCGCAGCCCTTGCTGCGCGGCCTGGCCGACGACCCCGAGATCGCCTCGGCTATCAAGGTCCTGGAGGACGCCGATGCCGTCGTGGTCACGACACCCGTCTACAAGGCGGCGTACTCCGGACTCCTCAAGGTGTTCCTCGACTTGTTGCCGCAGTACGCCCTGAAAGGCAAGACGGTGTTGCCGCTGGCAACGGGTGGTACGCCGGCGCACGTGCTCGTGATCGACTACGCGCTTCGGCCGGTGCTCACCAGCCTCGGCGCCGACGCGATCGGGCAGGGCTGGTTCGTCCTTTCGTCCCATATTCGCATGTACGACGGCGGCGGGCTGCTGCTGGACCCAGCAGCATCGGTGCCGCTCTACCAGGTGACCGACGCATTCCTCGCGACCGTCGACGGCAGTCGGCCGGCCGAGAGTGCGCTGGTCCAGCTCGCCGGGGTCGAGGCGGTGCGGGCGCGTCCGGAGGATCCCGAGGCGGCTCCGTTACTCGCCGATCTCGTCGTCGAGTACAGCACCCGGTACGGCCGGACCAACGAGAACACCCAGCTCACCGAGGTTCCGGCGTCCGACTTCCACTCCGAGCACGGCGGTGCGTTCGTCCTGCTCCGGTACGGCGGTCAGACCGTTGCCGGCGGCGCCATTCGCCGGTACGACGACCAGACCGCCGAGGTGAAGCGGATGTGGACCTCGCACCTACATCGGCGGCAGGGACTGGGACGTCGCGTGCTCGCGGAATTGGAGGCGGCCGCGGTCGACCTCGGGTATCGCAAGCTGTTCCTGACCACCGGGCCGCGGCAACCGGAGGCGGCGGGCTTGTATCTGGCGGTCGGGTTCGAGCCACAGTTCGATACGTCGGCCGACCCCGAGTCGATCGGCCCGCTGCCGTTCACCAAGGACCTGCCGGTCGCGTTGAAGGTGGCGTCGTGAGTCGGCGGCGGTTGATCACCGCGATCGAGATCGACGGTGCCGGCGGGCATCCGGCCGCGTGGCGCGGGGCAGAGGTCGACCCGGCGGCGATTCTGACCGGCGAACTGGCGCTGCGTGCGGTCCAGCGGGCCGACGCGGCCGGGGTCGACATCGCGACGTTCGCTGACGCGCTGGAAGCGCCGGAGGATGTTCCTGATCGGGTCAGCGTGCGCCTGGATGCGCTTGGTCTGGCGGCCCGGATCGCCCCGGCGACCGAGCGGATCGGGTTGCTGCCGACGATCACCGTCACGCACACCGAGCCGTTCCACGTGCAGGCGTCCGTCGCCACGCTGGACTACGTCTCGTCCGGTCGTGGCGGGTGGATCGCGGACGTGTCGTCCTCGGCCGAGGCGGCCGCGGTGATCGGCCGCCGCGAACCGGCGCCCGCGGTCGACACCTGGCGCGAGGCCCGGTACGTCGTCGACGTGAGCCGGCACCTCTGGGACTCCTGGGAAGACGACGCCATCATCCGGGACGCGTCGACCGGCCGCTTCATCGAGCGGGACCGGATCCACTACGTCGACTTCGAAAGCCCGACGTTCAGGATCAAGGGACCGTCGATCGTCCCGCGGCCACCTCAAGGCCATCCGATCACGGCGATCCGGGTGAACGACCCGGAGGCACTGGAGGCGGCAGCCGAAGCCGAGCTGGTGCTGCTGCCGGGCGCCGGGGAGCTGCAGGAGCGGGTAGCCGCGATCCGCGCCGCCGCAGCCGAGACCGGCGGTTCTGGGACGGTTCGTGCCGGCGGGGTGTCGCCTCGGGTGTTGGTGTCGGTGGGGGTGTTGCTGGATGAGGATCCGGCGGCGGCTGCGTTGCGGGCTGACGGTGCCACTCACCTTGACCACATCGGTGGAGTCGGGCGGCTGGCGGACCTGATCGGGGAGTGGGCGGCCGCCGGTGTGGATGGGGTTCACCTGCGGCCGGCTTCGATCGAACTCGACGTACCGGTGATCGCGGAGCGGTTGATTCCGTTGCTGCGGGCAAGGAAGTTGATCGGGCCGGTCGGCCGGGCGGCGACGCTGCGGAGCCGGCTGGGACTGGCGCGGCCGGGGAGCCGGTATGCGGGGAGCGAGCGATGACCAAGCAGATCCATCTGGCGGCGCACTTTCCGGGCGTGAACAACACCACCGTGTGGTCCGACCCGCAGTCAGGTTCACAGATCGACTTCGCGTCGTTCAAGCACCTGGCCGAGACGGCCGAACGCGGGACCTTCGACTTCTTCTTCCTGGCCGAGGGACTGCGGCTGCGGGAGGTCAAGGGAAAGGTCCACGACCTCGACGTGGTCGGCCGGCCCGAGTCGCTGACCGTGTTGAGCGCGCTCGCCGCGGTCACCCGGCACCTCGGCCTGGCGGCGACGGTGAACTCGACGTTCAACGAGCCGTACGAAGTGGCCAAGCGCCTCGCCACCCTCGACCACCTCTCCGGCGGACGTGCGGCCTGGAACGTGGTGACCTCGTGGGACGCGTTCACCGGCGAGAACTTCCGCCGCGGCGGGTACCTGGACAAGGCGGATCGGTACGTCCGCGCGCAGGAGTCGCTGCGGATCGTGCGGAAGTTGTGGGATTCCTGGACCGAGGACGATCTGGTCCTGGCCCAGGCGACGGGTGTCTTCGCCCGCGAGGGCGCTGGGGCTTTCGCGGACGAGGGCGCCCACTTCGACCTCCGCGGGCGGTTCGGGTTGCCGCCGTCGCCGCAGGGCCGGCCGGTCGTCATCCAGGCCGGGGACAGCGATCAGGGCCGGGAGTTCGCGGCGTCGGGTGCGGACGTGATCTTCAGCCGGCACGGGACGTTCGAGGCCGGGCAGACCTTCTACAAGGACGTGAAGTCGCGGCTGGCCCGCTACGGCCGGACCGAGGAGTCGCTCAAGATCATGCCCGCGGTGACGGTCGTCGTCGCGGACACCGACGCGGAGGCGGTCGAGAAGGCGCAGTACATCCGCGAACAGCAGGTCTCCGGACCGACGGCACTCGTCCTGGCGGAGCTCCTCTGGGGCCGTGACCTCTCGGCGTACGACCCGGACGGTCCGCTGCCGTCCGAGGACCCGGTGGTCGGATCGTCCGTGACCCAGGGGCGGGTCGGCTACAACGACCCCGCGCCGATCGTGGCGGACTGGCGGGCGCAGGCCGAGGCGCACGGCTGGTCCTTGCGCGAGACCGTGATCAACCAGCAGAACCGCCAGACGTTCATCGGTTCCCCGACGACGATCGCCGAGGCGCTGAACCGTCACGTCCAGGAAGACGCGGCCGACGGCTTCGTCCTGGTCCCGCACCTCACCCCCGGCGGCCTGGACGACTTCGTCGACCGGGTCGTCCCGCTCCTGCGCGAGCGCGGCGTCTTCCGGTCCGAGTACGCCGGTACGACGTTGCGCGGACACCTCGGACTGGACACGTGACGGCGCAGGAGCGGGTCGTTGCCGCGGAGTTCCGTCGTCCACGCACGCCCGGGGTGCGCGACTCCGACTCGCCGGCGACGATCGTGTTCGTCGGCGGGGGACCGCGCACGGTCGGGTTGCTCGAGCGGTTCGCGGCGAGTGCTCCCGAACTGCTGGGCGACCGATCGCTGGAGATCCACGTCGTGGATCCGTATCCGGCCGGCGGTGGCCGGATCTGGCGGCGGGACCAGTCGCGGCTGCTCTGGATGAACTCGATGACGTCGGACATCACGATCTTCACCGACGAATCGGTCGAGTGCGAAGGCCCGATCGTCCCCGGCCCCGATCTCGCCACCTGGGTCGCCGGTGAGGGTGCAGTGATCCTGGAACGGGCCGGCCTGGAACCGGCCGGTCCGATGGACTTCCCGCCGCGGTTACTGCAGGCCGAGTACCTCGCGTGGGTCTGGGACCGAGTCGTCTGCGACCTGCCCGCGACCGTCACCACTCACCTGGAGCGTGCGGTCGAACTGACGGCCGACCATCGCGTCGTGCTTGCCTCAGGCAAAGAGGTTGACGCCGACGTCGTGGTGCTCGCCCTCGGCTACCTCGACCGATTGCCGACACCATCCGAGGCAGCGTGGGCAGCACGCGCCGCCGACGCCGGCCTGACCTACATCCCACCCGGCTACACCGCCGACGTCGACCTGAGCGACCTGCGGCCGGGCGAGGACGTGATCGTCCGCGGTTTCGGCCAGGCGTTCATCGACCTGATGGTCCTGCTCACCGAGGGCCGCGGCGGCTGGTACGACGAGTGCGACGGCCTGCTGAGTTACCGGGCGTCCGGCCACGAGCCGATCCTGTCCGTCGGTTCGCGGCGCGGCGTGCCGTATCACGCCAAGCTCGGCTACACCGTGGCCGGGACGAAGCCGGTGCCGACCCGCTATCTGACCAAGGCGGCGCTGGACGAACTCGGCGACGGAGTGCTCGACTTCCAGACCCAGCTGAGCCCGTTGATCGACAAGGAACTGACGTTCGCCCACTACCAGCAGTTGTTCACCGCGCATCCGGAGCGGACCCGGTGGTCGTGGGAGCGGTTCGCGGTGGTCCTCGACCGGTGGTCGGCGCAGGAGTTCGAGGCCGCGGTCGCGGACGCCGTACCGGATCCTGCGGACCGGTTCGTCCGTGCTGACGTGGATCGGCCGTTGGATGGACAGTTCTTCGCGGATCGGGCGCGGTTCGAGCAGTTCCTGGCCGGGTTGATCGAGACGGATCTGCTGCGGCGGGCGGACGCGTCGTACTCGGCGGACCTTGCTGTTTTCAATGCGCTGCTGAGCATCTACAGCGTGCTGTCGGTGGCGATCACCGAAGGGCGGCTGTCGGACGAGGACCGGGTCCGCCATGTGGAGACCGAGTGGCACGGGTTCTTCTCGTTCGTGGCGAGCGGTCCGCCGCCGCGTCGGCTGGAGGAGCTGCTGGCGTTGCACCGGGCCGGCATCGTCCGGTTCGCCGGACCTGACCTTGATGTTGCCATCGACAACGATCAGTTCGTGGCCCGGAGCTCCGGTGTGGCCGGTGAGGTCCGGGCGCGCGCGTTCGTCGAGGCCCGGTTGCCGCGTCCCGACGTACTGGCCGCGACCGATCCGTTGCTGCGCGGGTTGCTGGCGTCCGGCGTACTGGCGGCGGACGAACTGTTCGCTGCGGACGGGACGAGTCTCGGCGGCGGTCAACTGAAGGCCGACTCGCAGTGCCGCGCGATCCGGGCCGACGGCACTGTGCACCCGTCGCTGTTCCTGCTCGGGCCGTCGGTGTCCGGCTCGGCCGGGTCGTCGGGGTTCTCCCGGCCGCATTTCAACGGGCCCGGGTTCCGCCAGAACGACGCGGTCGCCAGGCACCTCCTGAAGCTTCTCGCACCCACCGTACGGAAGGAAGAACGT
Source organism: uncultured Actinomycetota bacterium (assembly GCA_963748245.1). Classification (GTDB taxonomy): domain Bacteria; phylum Actinomycetota; class Actinomycetes; order Propionibacteriales; family Kribbellaceae; genus Kribbella. Next base: position 302,891 of record CAVVIA010000004.1, read on the forward strand.
CATGCCAGTTGAGTTCCTGGGGATCGCCGGGACCAACCCGGCCAGCGAGGTCACGCCGCGAACCGGCGGCCCGCTGGACCTGGAGTACACGACCAGACTCGCCCGCGCCCACGAGGACAACGGGTGGGACCGGATCCTGTTCGCCTACCACTCCGGTGCGCCGGACCCGGCCCAGGTCGCGGCGTACGTCGCGGGCCGGACCGAACACATCAACCTGGTCGTCGCGCACCGGCCGAACGTCGCCTATCCGACGCTGACCGCGAAGACGTTCGCGACCCTCGACCACCTCAGCGGCGGGCGGTTCGAGGTGCACGTGATCACCGGCGGGTCGACCGCGGACCAGGCGGCGGAGGGCGACTTCCTGGCCAAGGACGACCGGTACGGACGGACGCGGGAGTTCATCCAGATCCTCAAGCGAGCCTGGACCTCGGACGAGCGGTTCGACTTCGACGGATCGTTCTACCGGTTCGAGCAGTTCGTCGCGGACATCAAGCCGCTGCAGCAGCCGCGGCCGCGGATCTCGTTCGGCGGTTCGTCGGCCGCGGCGTACGCGGTGGGCGCAGCCGAGGCGGACATCTTCGCGCTGTGGGGTGAGCCGCTGGCCGGAACGCGGGACCAGTTGGCGACAATCGACGCCGAGGCGTCCAAGGCGGGTCGCGCGGACCGCCCGACGATCCAGATCGCGTTCCGGCCGATCATCGCGCCGACCGAGGAACTCGCCTGGGAGAAGGCGGAGAGCATCCTCGGCCGGATCAAGGAGGTGCAGGCCGGCGGCGTTCCGTTGAAGGGTCGCCTCCGCTCCAAGTCGCCGGAGAACGCCGGCTCGCAGCGATTGCTGAAGGCGGTCGAGGCGGGTGAGCGGCACGACCGGGCGCTGTGGACGGCCCCGACCGGGCTGACCGGAGGCGGCGGAAACTCGACTGCTCTGGTCGGTACGCCGGACACGGTGGCGGCCGCGCTGCTCGACTACTACGACCTCGGGATCCGGATCTTCTCCGCTCGCGGCTACGACATCTACGACGACGCGATCGACTTCGGGCGCTACGTCATCCCGCTGGTCCGGTCCGAAGTCGCACACCGCGAGCAGACCACCCGGAAGGACCTGGCCTCATGACCGTCGTGTCCGACCTCGAGCAGGACTGGCAGACGTGGCACACCGCCCGCGAGCAGGATCTGGACACCGACTACGGCTGGTTGACCGTGGTCGCCTTCGACTGGCTGCCCACGACACCTGGGCTGATCCGCGGTCTGCCGGGCACGTGGTGGGCCGACGATCTCCGGGCGTATGTGACCGCCGACGGCGAGCTGACCGTCGGCGGCGAGCCGGTGGACGGCAAGACGTCGGCGAGCGTGGCCGAGGCCGGCTCACTGAGTTGGCTCTTGTACGGCGACCGCCTCGCGGAACTCGTACGGCGAGGAGGACGGTACGCCGTTCGCCAGCGGGACCCACGGGCGTCGACGCGACATGGGTTCAGTGGCATACCGACGTACCCACTGGATCCGGACTGGGTGGTCAGGGCGTACTACACGCCGTACCCGGCGCCGGAGCGAGTCGAGGTCTCCACGGCCCGCGATGACCTCCGTCAGCACGTCACAGCGGTCGGCACTGTCCACGTTGCGCTGGGCGGGTCGGCGTACGAGTTGGTGGCGACGGCTGCCGGCGGTGGACGGCTCACTCTCTCCTTCCACGACAAGACGAACGGAGAGGAGACCGCTCCCTGGCGCACTGTCACCACCGGGGTCGTGGAGAAGGATCACAGCGTCCTGATCGACTTCAACCGCACCATCAACCTGCCGTTCGCGTTCACGCCGTACGGGACCTGCCCAGCCCCCGTCGCAGGCAACCGCCTCGGTCTCCCGGTCACCGCCGGCGAGAAGCGACTCCGGTGAAGTTCTGTACCTACACGCTGATCGACAACTCCCCGGACCCGGTCAGCGGGGTGCAACTGACGTCGTACGAGCGGTTCCAGCACGTCGTACGGCAGGCGCAGTGGGCGGAGGAGCTGGGCTTCGACGGGTACGGCGTGGGCGAGCGGCACGCACAGCGGTTCATCTCCTCGTCCCCGCCGGTGGTGCTGTCCTACATCGCGGCGGTGACCTCGCGGATCCGGTTGCTCACGACAGTGACCGTGCTGTCGTTGCTGGACCCGGTCCGGGTGGCGGAGGACTACGCGACGCTGGATCAGCTGTCGGGTGGGCGGCTCGACATCATCATCGGCAAGGGCAACGACCCGGACCAGAACGCGCTGTTCGGGTACTCGTTGGAGGGGCAGTGGGACCGCAACCGGGAGAAGTACGAGCTGCTGCGGCGGTTGCTGCGGGAGACCGGCTGTCACCTGGTCCGGCTCCTACCGTCCTGCGTTGGTGGAGGCGACTACACAGCCTCGTCCCTACCGGGTCGACGGCATCCCGTTGTGGCACGGCTCGGCGTCGTCGACGGAGTCGACCGAGCTGGCGGCCCGGTGGGGAGACCCGTTGTTCTCGGCGAACGGGTTCCATCCGTTGGCGAAGTACGCCGGACTGATCCGGCACTACCGGGAGCGGTGGGAGGCCTACGGGCGTGATCCGGCTGACGCGGTCGTCGGGGCGGGGTTCAACGGGCTCTACGTGAAGAAGACGTCGCAGGAGGCGGTGGAGGGGTACCGGCCGATCTTCGACGCGTTCATGGACTCGCCTGGCGCTCGGCACAACCAGTTGCCGTTCCGGACGCTGGAGGAGTTTCTGGAGGGTGGATCGGTGCTGGTGGGGTCGCCGGAGCAGGTGATCGACAAGTTCGGCCGCTACCAGGAGGCGTTCGGGCATGAGCTGTCCGGCATCTCACTCGAGGTCGCCGGCCTGCCTGAGGACGAGAACCGCGCTTCGGTCGAGACGTTCGTCACGGAGGTGATGCCGGTACTGCGGGCGTCGTACTCGAGCCGGGTGTGGGCGTCTGCTTAGCGCAGACAGTGGTGGGCTGGAGCGGGCGCGGCGGGTAGGACTGGGGTCATGCGGATCGCGATTCTTGGTGGGACTCAGTTCATCGGGCGGGCTGTGGTGGAGCGGCTGGTAGGGGAGGGGCACGAGCTGCTGGTGGTGCACCGAGGGGAGCACGAGCCCGAGGACCTGCCTGCGGCGGAGCACGCGCATGTCGATCGGCACGACGGTCCGGCGTTGGCGGCGGCTCTGGAGCCGTTCGGGGTCGAGGGGCTCGTGGACGTCTCCGGGATGAACGCCGCGGCGGCCGACGCGGCGCTCGGGTGCGGTGGGGCCGTCGGTGAAGCTGGTGGCGATCTCCAGCGGTGACGTCTACCGCGCGTACGACGGCCTGCACTCCGACTGGACCAGCGACGGGCTGCCGTTGACCGAGTCCTCCCCGTTGCGGGAGCGGCGGTTCGTGGACGGGCCGCAGTACGAGAACCTGGAGATGGAGGAGCGGTACCTGCCGCGGGGAGCGACCGTGCTGCGGTTGGGGGCGGTGTACGGCGAGCACGACTACCAGCGGCGGTTCGAGTTCGTCCTGCGGCGGGTGCGGGCCGGGCGGAAGCGGATCCCGATCGGGTCCGGGCAGTTCCTGTTCAGCCGGGTGTACGTCGGTGATGTCGCGGCGGCCGTGTCGTTGGCGCTGGCCGGGGACCATCCGGGTGAGGCGTTCAACATCGTGGAGCCGGTCACCGCGCCGTACCGGCTGTTCGCCGAGCAGATCCTGGCCGCGGCGGGTGCCTCGGACTTCGAGTTGGTGCGAGTTCGGGACGATCAACTGCCGGAGGATCTGGCGCTCACCGGTGCCTTGGACCAGCACCTGCTGATGGACTCGTGGAAGGCGCGGACCGTGCTGGGATGGGCGCCCGTCGACCCGGCGGAGAGCCTGCGGCGGTCGGTGCGGTGGCACCTGGAGAACCCGCCCGCGGACGCCTCGGACGACTTTTCCGCAGATGATGGCGTACTGGGCTGAAAATGGTCAGGAGCACTCCCTGAGAACCGGTATGCTTTCCGGGTCGGAAAGAGGAGGGCACAGGGTGCGCCTGGCTCGATTTCACATCGAGGCTGCGGACCGTGTAATCTCTCTCCTCGGCCCGCCCCTTTAGCTCAGTCGGCAGAGCGTCTCCATGGTAAGGAGAAGGTCTACGGTTCGATTCCGTAAAGGGGCTCTGAGAACGACATCTCACCCGGCTCGCCGGGTGGGGTGACGGACTCACCCGGCGGGGTAGCTCAGGTGGTTAGAGCACACGGCTCATAATCGTGGTGTCGCGGGTTCGACTCCCGCCCCCGCTACCTACCAACGCAGTATCTCGAGAGTGCGATCACCTAAGTTGCGCACTCCTGACAAGAAGAGGCAGCAGTGGCCAAGTCAACCGACGTCCGCCCGAAGATCACGCTGGCGTGCACGGTCTGCAAGGAGCGCAACTACATCACCAAGAAGAACCGGCGCAACGACCCGGATCGTCTTGAGCTGAAGAAGTTCTGCGCCCGCTGCAACGACCACACCGACCACCGCGAAACCCGCTGACCCCAGGTTCTTTCGCGAGGGCCGCTTCGGACACCCGAAGCGGCCCTTTCGCTGTGCCTCGGATCACACTGTGAGGATCGGGCGGCCGCCCTCGTATGCGGCCAGGCGCTCGTCACGCGGAGTCAGGCAGCAGGAGCCGCAGAGCGTCCCGGTGCCGGCCTCGCTGGTGTAGTAGAGGCAGCAGGTGTTGCGGAGGTAGACCAGCTTTCCAGCCGCCTGCTGTACGTCGCCCAGTCGAGCCAGCCCGCCGGGAGCCTTCCCGACGAAGGTCCGCCACCGGTCCAGCAGATAGGTGGGGGACACGGTCTCCTCCTCGCGGGTGGCAGTGCAGAACCCCATCGCGCAGCCGGCCGCTACGCCGCCGTGGAGCTGGCGGAGTCCGGCTCGGGTACGGCGGTGGAGCTCGGCGGACAGTGGTAGCAGGTGCTGCCGGAGCACCACGTCGTACAGGGTCTCCAAGCCGCCCGGGAGGTAGCTGGCAGAGCGGATCGCGACCGCGGCGAGGCCGTGGCCGTCGTGGGGGCGGACCCAGAGGTTGCGCGGGCGGATGTCGAGGACATGGCCCTCCAGCGCCCACAACAGGAGGGCGGCCGCGGGTGCGCGGCCGGCGTAGAAGGACATGAGGCTGAGCGCGTTCGCGTGGGCCGAGGTGTGCCCGCTGGCGTCGTGGTCGTGCTTGAGGAGTTCGGTGAGCTCCGGCCCGTCCGGCTCCAGGATCCGGTCCACCCGGAGCCACTCCGGGCCCTCCGGCGCACCGATTTCCAGCCTGTACCGAGCCGCGTACTTCACCAGCGCCGTTACTGCCGTCACATCAACCTTCCCAGTCCGGTCTTACCGAGAGTGGGTGGCGGCACTCGTCGCCCTAGTCTGCCAGTAGGGTTACGGGATATGACGATCGACGCCACGATGGTCGGCCGGAGCTACACGGCCGCCGAGTCCTACCAGGTCGGCCGGGAGAAGATCCGCGAGTTCGCCGACGCGATCGGCGACTCCAACCCGGCGTACCGGGGTGCTGACGCGATCGCACCGCCGACCTTCGCCTTCATGCTCGGCAGCCTGGCGCTGGAGCAGCTGCTGAGCGACGAGGAGCTCGGGCTGCGGCTGGACCGGATCGTCCACGGCGCGCAGAAGTTCGCCTACACCCGCCCGATCAAGGCCGGTGACGACATCGCCGCGACCGCGACCATCACCACCGTGCGCAAGGCCGGTGACGTCGAAGTGATCATGTACGAGACCGCCCTGACCACTGTCGACGGTGAGCCGATCGCCACCTCGACCTCCACGATCTCGCACAACCGGGCGGACGCATGAAGAGCGCTGAGGCCGGCTTCGAGCTGCCGCCGTTGACCGTCACCTTCCGGCGCGAGGACCTGGTCCGGTACGCCGGTGCCAGCGGGGACTTCAACCCGATCCACTGGAGCGACCGGATGGCCGGTGCGCTCGGCCTGCCCGGTGTGATCGCGCACGGCATGCTCACCATGGCCTCCGCGATCCGTGTCGTCACCGACTGGCTCGACGACCCGGCCGACCTGGTCGAGTACGGCGTACGGTTCACCAAGCCGGTCGTCGTACCGGATGACGACAAGGGCACGAGCGTGACGTTCTCGGCCAAGGTGGACAAGGTCGCGGACGGGCTGGCCGAGATCGACATCACCGCGATCGCCGGCGAGGAGAAGGTCCTCGGCCGGTCCAGGGCGGTCGTGCGCGTCCAGTGAAGACCCACGTACGTCTGGCCGACTTCACCACCCTGCGGATCGGAGGGCTGGCCGACAAGTTGGTGGAGGTCAGCACCGAGGACGACCTGATCACTGCTGTCCGCGACGCCGACGCCGCCGGGGAGCCGGTGCTGCTGCTGTCCGGCGGGAGCAACGTGGTGATCGGCGACGAGGGCTTCCGCGGCACCGTGATCAAGATCGCCACCCGCGGGATCCGGGTCGACGCCGACATGTGCTCCGGCGCGATGGTCAACATCCAGGCGGGCGAGGACTGGGACGAGGTGGTCCAGCGCGCGATCGCCGAGGAGTGGAGCGGGCTCGAGTCGATGTCCGGCATCCCGGGCCTCACCGGTTCCACACCGGTCCAGAACGTCGGCGCCTACGGTCACGAGGTGGCCGAGACGATCGCGTCGGTCCGGGTCTGGGACCGAGTGGACAACAAGGTCCGGACGATCTTCGCGGCCGACTGCGGGTTCAGCTACCGGAACTCGCGCTTCAAGGCCGATCCTTCGCGGTACGTCGTCCTCGAGGTCACGTTCCAGTTGACGCTCGGTGATCTGTCCGCACCGGTCGGGTACGCCGAACTGGCCCGGGTGCTCGACGTCGAACCAGGGTCGCGCGCGCCGATGACCGACGTACGCGAAGCCGTCCTGGGGTTGCGGCGGAGCAAGGGCATGGTCCTGGACGAGGCCGACCACGACACGTGGAGCGCCGGCTCGTTCTTCACCAACCCGATCCTGGACACGGCGTCCGAGGTGCCGGCCGGAGCGCCGCAGTGGCCGCAACCCGACGGCCGGGTGAAGACCAGCGCGGCCTGGCTGATCGAGCATGCCGGCATCCCGAAGGGGTTCGCGATCGGTGCCGCCTCGGTCTCGACCAAGCACACCCTGGCGCTCACCAACCGCGGCGGCGCCACCGCCAAGGAGATCCTCGGCCTGGCCGCCCACATCCGCGCCCAGGTTCACCAGGCCTGCGGCATCACCCTGGTCAACGAACCCGTCCTGGTGAACTGCAGCCTCTGACTCGTACCGGCGAACGGGTAGTAGGCCTCCTGCGGCGAGTTCGCACTGCAACGCCAGGCGTTCTCCCAGCCGCCGAGCGGGACTACTACCAGTCCCTAGGTCCGCTGTGGATAACTCCAGCCGGCAACTCGCACACTCGGGCAGCATCGTGGGGTGGTGTCGGTCGTAGAAGTGTTGATCCGGCAAGGCGGCTGGGCTACTTCCGCCGAGCTGGTCAACGCGACGTCCCGGCGTGCGCTGGCGGCGGCAGTTCGGAGCCGCGATGTCGAGCGACTCACGCGCGGGATCTACGGGATACCCGGCCTCGCCGCGGATCTTGCGGCGGCCATTGCCTACGACGGGATCATCTCGCACACGAGTGCGGCCGCCGGCTGGCAGTTGCCGCTGCTCGTCGTGCCGCCGAAGCCCCACATCACCGTGCCGATGAACCGCAACGCCCGTTCCGGACCACCTGTGGTCTTGCATTGGGGCACCATCGCGTCGGTTGACCTGAGCCGGCGCAGGACCTCGTTGCTGCGAACAGTCCTGGATTGCGCGCGGATCCTGCCGTTCGGTGAGGCGCTCGCGGTGGCCGACGCCGCGCTCTTCCGAGGTCGGCTGGCGCATGAGGAACTGCAGGCCGCGGCGATCGCAATGCGGGGGCCGGGACGGCCGAACGCGGTCCAGGTCGCGGCCGTCGCGAGCGGGAGCTCCGAGAGCTTCCTCGAGTCGATGCTGCGAAGCCTGCTGGTATCGGCCGGTGTCGACGGATTCGAGCCGCAGGTCCTGGTCGACTTAGGCGGCTTCCGTGTACGGGTCGACCTGGACATCGGTCGGCTCGGGTCGCCTTGGAGGCCGAGGGCTACGAGTTCCACGGCTCGGCCGCAGACTTCGCCGCCGACTGCCGCCGGTACGACGACCTCGTCGCGGACGGCTGGCTGGTTCTGAGATTCACCTATCAGCAGGTGCTTGGTGATCCGGACTGGGTGGTCGCGACCGTCCGGAGTGCGGTCGCGCAACGGATCGGCGTACCGAGGGACGGGTAGTAGTGCCGGGCCAATCATCCGGTCCACCGTGGCCCGGGCACCATCGGCGCGCACACGGGACTACTACCCGTTCGTCGGTACACAGCTGAAAAAGATTTGCATCAGGGCTAGGCAAGACACTCCAATCTCGCTAATCTTTTGCGAAATCTGGTGGGAGGTGGAGTGTGAGGCGCAAAGGATTTTCACGGCGGGAGGTGCTCGCCGGGCTGGGCGCGGCGGCGGCCGCGGCGGTCGTGCCGGGGTGTTCGTCCGGCGGTGCGCGATCGGGTGCGCTGCAGGTGTGGGGCGGCGTCCCGGCGGCGTCCGGCCCGGCGGCCGTCGTCGAGGCGTTCGAGAAGAAGTTCCCGCAGTACAAGGTGAACTACACGCGGTTCGTGAACGATGCCCGCGGCAATCTGAAGCTGGACACCGCGTTGCAGGGCGGGCTCGACATCGACGTGTACTTCACCTACTCGCAGGCATCGATGGCGCTGCGGGCCGGGTCCGGACTGGCCGCGGACCTGACCGACCGGGTCACCGCCGATCCGGACCTGAAACCCTTCCTGGACACGGTCGAGCCGCGGGCGTACATCGAGAACGGCAAGGTCAAGGCGCTCGCCACCGCCCGCGAGCCGAACTTCGTCCTCTTCAACGAGAAGCTCCGGCAGCAGGCCGGTGTCGACCTGCCGCGGCAGTGGACGATCGAGGACTACCGCAGCACGGCCCGGCGGCTGACCACCGGGACGACGATCGGTGCCTACTCGATCCCCGACGTCGCCCGGATCGCCCTCGGCCCCAACTATTGGTACGACGGCGATCGCTCGAACTTCGGTGATCCGCACTTCGAGCAGGGCCTGCGGCTCGGCCAGGAGATGATCGCCGAGGGGTCCGCGTTCCCGTGGAGCGAGGTGCTGTCCCGGCATCTGAACGCCTACCAGCAGAACTCGTTCCTCCGCGAGGAGTTCCATCTGTGGTCGACGGCACCGTTCAACCTGCGGTACCTGTACGACCCGAAGAAGTACCCGCACGACTTCAAGGTCTCGTTCGCGTCGCCGCCGACGGTCGACGGCAAGGACTGGAACGGCGGCAGCTACAGCAACTTCGTGATGGTCAACCCGAACTCGCCGAAACTCGAGGCGGCCTGGGAGTTCGTGAAGTTCTGGATCACCGAAGGATCCGGGCCGATGCTCAAGGCCGGCAAGCTGCCGACCCTCGGCAACGTCACCGACGACCAGGTGATCACCGGCATGCTCGGCAAGGAGCCGGAGAAGTTCTTCGACGTCGAATCGTTCCGCCGGGTCGTCCTGGACGCGGAACCCAAACTCGCCACCGACACCCGGCTGACCGGGTTCCCGGAGATCAGCCTCGCGGTCAAGCAGCAGGGCGACCTGTGCTGGCTCGGCGAGAAGGACCCGGGCGTCGCCAACCGTGAGGTACGGCGGCTCGCCGACGCGGCGATCGCCCGGAACGAGGGGAGGCCCTGATGGCTACCACCACGGTGGTGACGGCCGACGAGTCCGCCACCCGTCAGCCGGAGCCGACGGTCGGAGCCGGGAAGGGTCCCGGGATCAAGCCGCGCGGCTGGATCGGGTTCCTCTTCATCGCGCCCAACCTGCTCGGCGTCGTCGCCTTCACGCTGATCCCGCTGATCAGCGTCATCGTGCTCGCCTTCACCGACTGGAACCTGGTGTCCGGTCTGGGCGGCATCACCTTCAACGGCCTCGACAACTTCGTCGCGATCGCCCAGGACCCTGGTTTCTGGCGGGCGGTCGGTCTGACCCTGGTGTACGTCGGGGTGAGCGTGCCGCTGACCGTCGTACTCGGGCTGGCGCTCGGGATCGCGCTGAACCGGCCGCTGCCCGGTCGCGCCGTACTGCGGGCGATCTTCTTCCTGCCGTACATCGTCAACGTGGTCGCGATCGGGATGACCTGGCTGATGCTGATGAACCCGAAGGCCGGGCTGGTCAACCAGGTGCTCGACACGTTCGGCCTGCAGCCCGGGTGGTTCGCGTCGTCGCACTGGGCGCTGCCGGCGCTGATCGTGATGGCGGTCTGGGGCGGTGTCGGGTACTGCTCGCTGATCTACCTGTCCGCGCTGCAGGACGCGCCGCGGCAGCTGTACGAGGCGGCCGACATCGACGGTGCCGGGGCGTGGGCGAAGTTCCGCGTGATCACCTGGCCGGCGTTGCTGCCGACAACGATCTTCCTGCTGGTGACGCTGATCATCGGGGCGTCCCAGGGCTTCGGGTTGATCGCGCTGATCACCGCGGGTGGTCCGGGCGACTCGACCACCACCATCTCGTACTACATGTACCAGACGGGCTTCCAGTTCTACCGGTTCGGCTACGCGTCGGCGATCGGCCTGGTGACGTTCATCGGCGTACTCGCTCTGACCCTGGTGACCTGGCGCGCGCAACGAGGAAGGGCCCTCCATGACTAAGTCGAAATGGCTGTGGGGGATCCCGCTGTGGATCCTCGCGATCGCCTTCCTCGCGCCGTTCGCGTGGATGCTGTCGACCGCGCTGAAGGCGGACGTGGACGCGTACCGCATCCCGATGCAGTGGATCCCCGACCCGTTCCAGTGGGACAACTTCCAGACCGTGCTGACCGGCGCGACCTCGGTGCTGCCGGCGTTCGGCCGGTCCGTCTTCGTCGCCGTACTGCGGGTGGCCGGGGAACTCGTCACCGCGACGATGGCCGGCTACGCGTTCGCGCGGATGTCGTTCAAGGGCCGGGACCGGTTGTTCCTGCTGTACCTGGCGACCGCGATCATCCCGGCCCAGTTGCTGCTGGTGCCGCGGTTCATCTACTTCCAGAAGCTCGGGCTCTACGACACGCTGTGGGCGCTGATCCTGCCCGGCATGTTCACCGTGCTCGGCACCTTCCTGATGCGCCAGTTCTTCGTCAGTCAGCCGGCCGAGTTCGCCGAGGCGGCCCGGATGGACGGCGCCAACGAGTGGCAGGTGTTCACCCGGATCTACCTGCCGCTGGCGGCACCGGTGATGAGTGCGCTCGGCATCCTGGCGTTCGTCTGGTCCTGGAACGACTACGAGACACCGCTGGTGCTGATCAGCAACCCGGATCGCTACACGTTGCCGCTCAGCCTGACCAACTTCGTCGACGAGCAGGGACAGATCGCCCCCGGCCTGACCATGGCCGCGTCGGTGATCTCGATCGTGCCGGTGCTGATCGTGTTCGTCGTCCTGCAACGCCGCTTCATCGCTGCCATGACTCACACAGGGATCAAATGATGCAGAACGTCTCAGGTGTCTTCCCGCATCTCGCGCAGGTCGGCGACTTCGGTCCGCCGCGCAGCGAGCTCGGCGTCGGTTCGCTGATGCCGTGGAACGGGAAGCTCTACGTCCAGAACTACAACTCGCACAAGGAGCGGTCCGGTGCCGGGGTCAGCCTGCGCCGGATCGAGCCGGACCTGTCGATGGAGATCGTGCCCGAGACGCTCGGCGTCGACGGCACCTACACGAACCGGTTCGTGCACTTCCCGACCTCTCAGCTGGTCCTCGGGCCGCACGTGATCAGTGCCGACCACAAGATCGTCACCATCCCCGAGCTTCAGCCGCTCCGGGTCTGCGGTACGTCGCGGCACCTGACGAAACCGGATACGCATGTCTACGTGCTCGCGATGGAAGGTGAGCTGCTCGAGCTGGACCTCACGACGTACGAATGTGTGCAGCTCTTCGACCTCAACGACGAGCTCGGCACCGACGGCGAGATGAAGGTCCACTACAAGGACTGCTACACGTCGTTCGGTCGCCTCGTCGTCTGTTCGAACGAGTACGCCGAGCCCGAGTGGGCCGGTGAGCGGTCGCGGGGCCGCTTGGCGGAGTACGACGGTTCGTCGTGGCAGGTACTGCGGGAGGACCCGTTCACCGCGATCGGTGGGCGGCACGAGTTCGGCGGGACGATCTTCGCGACCGGCTGGGATCGCGCGTCGGCGATCCTCGAGGTGTTCACCGAGGCCGACCAGCAGTGGACGCGGTACCGGCTGCCGAAGGCGTCGCACTGTTTCGACCACAAGTGGCAGACCGAGTGGCCGCGGATCCGGGAGGTCGAGCACGAGCGGCTGCTGCTCGACCACCACGGGATGTTCTACGAGCTGTCGCCCTGGGCGTACGGCGGCAGGATCTGGGGCGTCCGGCCGATCTCGACCCACCTCTGGGTGCTCGGGGACTTCTGCTCCTGGCGCGGGATGCTCGTCGCCGGTGCGGACAACGCGTCACCCAGTCACGGGCTCAACCCGACCACGGCGGAGCCGCAGTCCGGGCTGTGGTTCGGCAAGACCGACGACCTGTGGAGCTTCGGCAAGCCGGCCGGGTGGGGCGGTCCGTGGTGGGAGACGCCGGTCGTCGCCGGTGAGCCGTCGGATCCGTACCTGATGACCGGGTTCGACGGGAAGTGCCTGCACCTGGAGAACTTCTCGGACCAGCCGTTGACGATCACGGTCGAGATCGACTTCCACGGGCACGGGCGGTTCGGCGCCGTCGCGTCGTTGACGGTCGAGCCGGGGAAGATCCGGACCCACGTGTTCCCGCCCGGATTCAGCGCGCACTGGGTGCGGGTGGTGAGTGACACCGACGGTGTGGCGAGTGCCCAGTTCGTCTATACGTGATGATCACGGGATGGGATCTACTTCGATGGAGCGAGCCGGCAGCCCGAGTCCGTTGCAGCTGGTCAAGCGCGCGCTGCCGGACCTGCACGGCGCGATGCAGCGGGTCGCCGAACACATCCTGGCGAACCCGGACGAGGTCGCGCGCGGGTCGATCACCAAGCTCGCCGAGGCCGCGCAGACCTCGGCCGCGACGGTCACCCGGCTGTCCACCCAGCTCGGGTTCGCCGGCTACCCCGCACTCCGGGCCGCGCTGGCGATGGAGATCGGCCGCGGCCTGGAAGCAGGCTGGGCGAGTGACATCGGGATGGCGATCGGCCCGGCGGATCCGCCGGAGCAGGTGCTGAACGTGCTCGCGTCCACCCAGGCGAACGCTTTGAGGAATGCCTTGGCGGCGATCGACCTGACCGCGGCTACTCGTGTCGCCGATGCGATCGCGGGCGCACGCCGTACGCATATCTATGGGGAATGGGGTGACGCGATCCCGGCCCGGGAGCTGTACATCCGGTTGCTGCGGATCGGGATCCCGGTGTGGTTCTTCGATGGACCGCAGTCGTCCCAGATCGGCGCCGGGCTGCTGGGTGCCGGTGATGTCGCCCTGGTCGTCACGCGATCCGGGACCGATCCGACCACGTTGGAGTTCATCAAGCGGTCCAAGGCGGAGGGCGCGCTCACGGTCGCGATCACCGGGGTGGTCGACGCGCCGATCGGGCGGCTGGCCGACGTCACGCTCGACACCGGTACGCCGAACGGGACGACCTGGACCGAGTTCTTCGCCGGCCGGGCCAGCGACGTACTGACGGCCGGGCTGCTGTTCGTTCTGGTCGCACAGCGCGTCCCCGATCACCTCACCGCCAACCATCCGAACGGTCCGGGGCAACCCGTCATCCATCCAGATCCTGATAGCTGAGAGGTTCGTGTATGCAGCAGCTCGACGTCCGTACTGACCTGACCGTCATCGGCGGCGGCCTCGCCGGCATCTGCGCGGCGATCGCCGCGGCCCGGCAGGGGAGCACCGTGGCCCTGGTCCAGAACCGGCCGATGCTCGGCGGCAACTCCTCCAGCGAGGTGCGGGTGTGGGTGTGCGGCGCGACCGCGCACGGCGTCCAGCACTTCGCCCGGGAGACCGGGATCATGGGCGAGCTGTTCGTCGAGAACCAGTACCGGAACCCGGAGGGGAACCCGTACTACTGGGATCTCGTGCTGCTGGAGGCGGTCCGGGCGGAGCCGCGGATCTCGCTGTTCCTGAACACGGATGTGCGCACGGTGGACGCGGCGGACGGGGAGATCCGGTCGGTCACCGGATGGCAGATGGGGTCGGAGAAGTCGATCACCTTCTCGAGCCCGGTCTTCGCCGACTGCTCGGGTGACGGGCTGGTCGGGTATCTCGCGGGCGCGGACTTCACGACCGGCCGCGAGCCGAGGTCTCTGTACGGCGAGTCGTGGGCCCCGGAGGTCCCGGACGGGAACACGTTGGGGAGCACGATCCTCTTCTACACCAAGGACACCGGATCACCGGTCCGGTTCGTGCCGCCGTCGTTCGCACGGGACATCAACGAGACGGCCATTCCGTCCCGGCGGATCATCCGGTCGGATCTGAACGGATGCGCTTACTGGTGGATCGAGTGGGGCGGCGAGCTGGATGTTGTCGATGACAACGAACGGATCCGGGACGAGTTGCAGGCGGTCGTCTACGGGATCTGGGACTACATCAAGAACTCCGGCCGGTTCGACGCCGACAACCTGACCCTGGAGTGGATCGGGTCGGTGCCGGGGAAGCGGGAGTACCGGCGATTCCTGGGTGATCACGTGCTGACGCAGCACGACGTACTCGGGCAGGTTGAGTTCGACGACCGGGTGGCCTTCGGTGGGTGGTCGATCGATCTGCATCCTCCGGGTGGTGTCTACGCCGCCGAACGAGGCTCCAAGCATTGGCATCCGGACGGGAACTACCACATCCCGTTGCGGTCCTTGTACTCGCGGAACGTGTCGAATCTGTGGGTGGCGGGGCGGAACATCAGTGCGAGTCACGTGGCGTTCGGGACGACGCGGGTGATGGCGACGTGCGCCGTACTGGGGGAGGCGGTCGGGATCGCGTCAGCTGTTGCCTCACGCAACGGGTTGACGCCGCGGGAACTGGCTGGTGACCGGTTCGAGTTGATGCGGCGGGCGTTGCAGCGAGCCGACGCGTCGGTGCTCGGCGTGGTCGACGACGATCCGGCCAACCTCGCTCTCGCGGCTTCCGTCTCGGCTTCGTCCACGCTGACGCACCCGGCCGTCGAGGTTTCCTCCGGGACGTTGCCGTTGACCACCGACATCGCGATGGTGCTTCCGTCGCCGAGCGGCTTGTCGTTGCTGGTCGACGCTGCGGCGGACGCGTCGCTGACGGTGGAGCTCCACGATCCGCTGAAGCCGCAGAACTACTTGCCGCTGGCCCTGATCGACTCGTGGGACGTGCCGGTGCCGGCTGGCGAGAAGCGATGGGTCGACGTACCGCTGGAGCATGCGGGGCAACGCGATCGTCGTACTGCGGCAGAACCCGGCGATCTCCGTCCACACCGCCGACACCGCGCTGCCCGGGATGATCTTCTTCGCCCACCGCGAGCCGGCGCCGGACGAACAGTGGACCGAACAGTTCCGCTCCTGGAAACACATCCTGCCGCGCGCCGGCCTCTGCCTCCGCCTCGGCGAGACCACGGCGTACTCCGCCTCGAACGTTGTCGGCGGCTACTCCCGCCCGTACGGCGGCCCCCAACTCTGGTCCTCCGAAGACCTCGCCTGGGACCCCGAACCCTGGATCCAACTCACCTGGCCGACCCCCGTCGCCCTCTCCGAGATCGTCGTCATCCTCGACGCCGACGTAGAGGAAGACCTCATCAACCTCCACCACCACCGAACCCCCTTCGAATCCCTCCCCACCCTCCTCAACACCTACACCCTCGAATCCCAATCCCCCGACGGCCGCTGGCACCCCATCACCACCGTCACCTCCAACCACCACCGAACCCTCCGCCACCCCGTCTCCCTCACCACCACGGCCCTCCGCCTCCGCGCCCACACAACCAACGGCACCCCCCGAGCCCACGTCGTCTCCCTCCGCGCATACGGCAGCTGAACCGCTTCTTGGTGGCGGGAGGCCGGCGGCCTGGGTATAGTTGTCGGTGCCCAGGGCAATAGCTTGTGGGAAGTGAACCCGGCAGCCATCCGGACGGTTGGTGAGCCGGGTTCTGCGCGTTCAGACTGCCTGAACTTCGCAGTACTCCCGCACCTGCTCACGCCACTCGCCTCCTTTGGCCCAGGCCCAGACCACGGCGTCGGGCACCCAGAGCAGCGGATCCAGGTGTGGTGCGAGTAGCTCGTACTGCAGGCTGTCGACGCAACCGTAGGTACGGACGGCGCGGTAGAGGATCTGCCGATCGAAGTCGAGGGTCGACTCGTCGCGTTCCACGACCAGCCTCTCGGTGGCCGGTGCGGCGTCGTGGACGATCGCGTCCAGGCAGCGATGCCTGCTCTCGACGTCGGCGCGGGGCGCGGCGTACAGCTTCACCACGAAGTTGAGCTCGCCGACGGCGGCGAGGATCTTGCGTTGGCGGGCTGGGGATTCCTTCTGGAAATGGATTCTGCGCTGGCCGGCGAGCAGGAGGCTCGTGAGTGCCTTCCGGTTCGTCTTCACGGAGGCGGCGGGGCAGGTCGCGGCGGCCATCAGGAGACCGCGGGCTTTGTGCTCGTCGACGAAGGTGTGCAGGCGGGAGCGCATCTAGCAGTGATCGGGCGGAGCTCAGCTGAGGGTCAGGTCGAGGTGGGGTTTCCAGTGGTAGAGGTGGTGGGTTCTGGTGAGGGAGAGGAGGGTTAGGGCGGTGATGGGGAGGGCGGTTGAGTGGGGGGTGTGGGTCAGGAGGCGGGTGGTGATGGGGGCGGCGGGGGTGTTGTGGTTGCAGTAGGCGAGGGTGATGTGGGGGTTGAGTTCGGGGAGCTCGGGTACGGCGTCGTCGCCCCAGACGTCGGTGATGGCGGCGCGGGTGACGTCGCGGAGGTGCTGGAGGGGCTCGATCGGGCTGACCGGGAGCTGGATGGATTCGGGATCGAGTACGGCGGGGCCGACGGTGACCGGGAAGGACTCGACCGTGGTGAGGCGGCGGCGGGTGGCCTCGACGATGTCGGCCAGGTCCGCGTCGGGTACGCGATCGGTGAAGCCGACACCTTGCAGGGTGAGGTGCAGCCATTCGAGTGGCACCGGCGTGAAGCCTGGCAGTTCGCTGAGCAGGTCGGCGTACGACGCATGGAGTGCGGCGATCTCCGCGCGGCCTTCGAAGGTGATGTGCCAGGCGTAGAAACTCCGGTCGGGCCGCCAACCGGGTCGCCAGTACCAGTGGTCGCGGACTTCTTCGAACATCAGTACTCCTCGTGACGTGCTGGGCGGTTACTTGCTGGGCGTCGCCCGACTGGCGGGGTGACGGATGAAGACACGGATCGAATCGTGCAAAGCGAGGGCCTTGGGATCGGTCGCGTGACTGCTGAGCCGGGTCAGCGCGGCGACCTCGCTGATGCGATGGATGAGTGGACGGACGCGGTACTCGACCGGTGTGCTGAGGACCGCGGAGACCGCCTCGGTTGCACCGTCCAGCTCACCGAGTTGCAGATGGGCCTTGGCGAGTTGCAGCCGGACCATGCGTTCGGAGCCGAAGTTGCGGGCCGCATGCGGCGCGGCCTCGAACATCGCGACGCCGTGGTCGGCGTACTTCAACGTCTCCGCCGCTTCGCCGAGCGCCAGGTGCGCGTCGGACCAGATGCCTGCTGCGCGTTCCGGCGTACACAGGAACGGGCCGCCGAGCTCGCGCACATCGGTGCGGACCGTGGTGCGCTTCGCGATGGACAGGGCCTCCCGGGCCTCGGCGTGACGCCCGGACCGGGCCAGGTCGACCGCCGACACACTCGCGAGGAACAGTGTCGAGCTACCGCGGGCGAACTGCAGCCCGTCCTGCGCGTACGACGCCGCCCGGACGAAGTCGTCCTGCCAGAACGCGGCCGTGTGCTGCGTGGCCCGGACCCAGGCGCGGAGGTCGTCGTGATCGGCGGCATCGGCGCAGGCCCAGGCGGTCCGGGTGTGGCTCTCGGCGACGTCCGGCCGGCCGAGGTCCACCGCCATCCAGCCGAGCAGGGTCAGCGCCCAACCGGCCGTCGCGTACAGGTCGCGCGTCTGGGTCGGTGACTGTCGTCCGGAGAGCAGCCGGAAGGCACGGTCCCGGACGCCGCGGCTGCGGACGAACAGCGCCTTGGTCGGCGTCCGCAGGTAGTTCTGCGTGATCCGCAGGATGTCCGCGTGCAGCTGCTCGACGGTCAGCTCACCGACGTTCGACTCCTCGGCGAGGGCCAGGAGTGCGACCGACTCGTCGCCGGCCTGCACCAGGTCGTCCTCCAGACCGAGCATCGAACTGGTGCCGGGCTCGGGGTCGATGCTGCCGGGACCGCCCGGTGGGACGAACCCCAGTTCGCTGTCGTCGGCGACGTTCAGGACGTACCGCAGCCCCGACCGGTACGCCGCTCCGGGCCAGCGGACCGCACCACGCTCGAGCTTCGCGATGTAGTGCCCGTCCAGCTCGTACTTCGTCTCGGTGGTCTCCCACAGCCAGCTGCAGACGGCCTCCGCGAGTTCGGCCCGGGACATCTGCTCACCGGGCGCACGCCGCGACGCCGTCCGCTCCCGGGCGGCTCGCAGCAGTTCATTGGGCTCTGGCATGGCGGTAACTGTAGGTGCCCGAACACCGTCCGCGACCACGAAAACCGGGTCTGTGGATGATCTGCCCCAAGCTGCCCCGCAATGCCCCGAGATGCCCCGGAATCCCCGCTGCGGAAGGGCTTTCCGGCGGGGTCGGCACGCCACTGGCCGCCGCTCGGGGCAGCTGGGTGCGGTGGGACGGGCTCGCTGAGCGTGAGCAGGCGGGGCAGATGCGGGCAGACCGGGGCAGATTAGGGTCCTGCTGTGGCCGAGGAAGCTGTGACGACGTTGCGCGCGGAGCTCGCGCAGTTCGGACGAGCCGAGGAAGGGCTGGCGCTGCTGGAGGTGTTTCTGGAGGTGGCGGAGCCTCGGGTGGGGACGGCTGTGCTGGATCCGGTGGGCATGCGGCTGCCGGACGAGCTGACCGACGACCGGGCCCTGGTGCAGGGGCTGATCGAGGGGATCGAGCAGGAGCCACGGCCGCAGCGGCGGTTGTTCCACGTCACCGAGCGGACGTACGAGCTGTCAGACGAGCAGGCGCGCTGGGACTACGTGCGACTGGCGTACTGCTCCAACCTGGCGACGGTGTGGAGTGCTGGGCACCGCACGACGTACTTCGAGGTCGCCCACCGCAGCAGTGCGACGTACTGGTTGCCGGACAGCCTCAAAGCGCAGTACTTCGAGGCATTGAGCACCAGGGGATGGGCCATCCCGGCGGACTGGCTGTCAGCCGTCGCCAAGCGACCCAAACCCTGGTGGAAGCGCGGTCGGGGCTAGTTGACTGCCGGCAGCCGGCTGAGGGCCTGTGCGACCGCGGACTGGATGTCGGCGTCGTCCCAGGACCTGTCCGTCATGGCTCCGGTGAGGTAGGCGTCGTACGCGGCCAGGTCGAGATGGCCGTGGCCGCAGAGGGCGGTGAGGATGACCTTCTCCTCGCCGGACTCCTTGCAGTGCAAGGCTTCCTCGATCGCGGCGGCCAGCGCGTGCGTCGGCTCGGGCGCCGGCACGATGCCCTCGGTGCGGGCGAACTGCAGACCGGCCGCGAAGCACTCCGACTGCGGCTTGGCGACGGCCTCGATCTCACCGGTCTCGTAGAGGTGGCTGATCAGCGGGCTCATCCCGTGGTACCGCAGCCCGCCGGCGTGGATCGGGTCGGGGACGAAGTCGTGGCCGAGGGTGTGCATCTTCATCAGCGGCGTCATCCCGATCGTGTCGCCGAAGTCGTACGCGTACGTCCCCTGCGTCAGCGACGGGCAGGCGGCCGGCTCGACCGCGCGGACGATCGGCGCCATCCGGCCGGCCCACTTCTCCCGCAGGAACGGGAACGCGAGACCGCCGAAGTTCGAGCCGCCGCCGGTGCAGCCGACCAGCAGGTCCGGTGTCTCACCGACCATGGCGAGCTGGATGAGCGCCTCCTCGCCGATGATCGTCTGGTGCATGAGCACGTGGTTGAGCACCGAACCGAGCGCGTAGTGCACGGACTCGTCCTGTAGGGCGGCCTCGACCGCCTCACTGATCGCGATACCGAGTGAGCCGGGAGAGTCGGGATCGCCGGCCAGGATCTTCCGCCCGGCCTCGGTGAGGTCCGACGGGCTCGGGTGCACGGTCGCGCCGAAGACCTCCATCATCGTCCGGCGGTATGGCTTCTGGTCGTACGACGCCCTGACCTGCCACACCTCGCACTCCAGCCCGAACTGCGCGCAGGCGAACGCGAGCGCCGTACCCCACTGGCCGGCACCTGTCTCGGTGGTGAGCTTCCGGACGCCGGACTTGGCGTTGTAGTAGGCCTGCGGTACGGCGGTGTTCGGCTTGTGCGACCCGGCCGGGGAGACGCCCTCGTACTTGTAGTAGATGCGTGCGGGGGTGTCGAGCGCCTTCTCCAGCCGGTGCGCCCGGTAGAGCGGGCTCGGCCGCCAGAGCTTGTAGACGTCGAGCACCTCGCCCGGGATGTCGACGTACTGGTCCTGCGACACCTCTTGCATGATCAGGTCCATCGGGAACAGCGGAGCCAGATCATCCGGCCCCACCGGCTGCCCCGTCCCCGGATGCAACACCGCCGGCGGCGGCGTCGGCAGATCATGCATCACGTTGTACCAACGCGTCGGCAGTTCATCCTCAGGCAACAAAATCTTCGTCGCACTCATGCACGCAACGTAAAGCTCAGGTCCTCCCCGCCACAATGCCCTGCTCACGGATAGTGCTCATCCGGCGGTCTCACACCATGGCTGGGGTGGTCACACCGAGCCAGGTGTCGATGTCGGTGAGGAGGGTCTTTTGGATTTCGGGTGGGGCGGTGGAGGCCAGGATTGAGGATCGGGCCAGGTTGGCTAGTTCTTCGTCGGTGAAGGCGTGGACTGTTCGGGCTGTTTCGTACTGCTCGGCTAGGCGGGAGCCGAAGAGGAGGGGGTCGTCGGCGCCTAGGGCTATTCGGGCGCCGGCCTCGTAGAGCTGGCGGAGGGGGACCTCTTCGGCGCTGTTGTAGACGCCTAGGGAGACGTTGGAGGCTGGGCAGACCTCCAGGGCGACCTGGGCGTCGACCAGGCGCTTCAACAGGTCGGGGTCCTCGATGGAGCGGACGCCGTGGCCGATGCGACCGGCTCCTAGCTCGTCGAGGCAGGTCCGGACGGTTGCGGGGCCGCACAGCTCTCCACCGTGCGGTGCGGCGAGTAGTCCGGCGTTGCGGGCGATCCGGAAGGCCGGCGCGAACTCCGACGTCGTACCGCGGCGCTCGTCGTTCGACAGGCCGAATCCGACCACCCCGCGACCCACGTACTGCGAAGCGAGCCGGGCCAGCGTGCGTGCGTCCAGCGGGTGGCGGGTCCGGTTGGCCGCGATCACCACCTGGACCGCGATCCCGGTCGAGGCAGCCGCGTCCCGGGCCGCGTCCAGGACCAGGTCGGTGAACTCGGTGATGCCGTGGAACCGGTTCGCGTACCCCGACGGGTCCACCTGGATCTCGAGCCAGCGGGAGCCGTCGGCCCGGTCGTCCTCGGCGGCTTCCCGGACGAGGCGCCGTACGTCGTCCTCCGTGCGCAGCACCGAACGGGCGATGTCGTAGAGCCGCTGGAACCGGAACCAGCCGCGCTCGTCCGCCGCCGACAACTCCGGCGGCCAGTCGGTGCGCAGCGCGTCAGGCAACCGGACGCCGTGCGTGTCCGCCAGCTCGACCAGCGTCAGGTGCCGCATCGAGCCCGAGAAGTGAAGATGCAGGTGCGCCTTCGGCAGCACCCGCAGATCCCGATGCGTCATCACAGAAGGTTACCGATGCACAGCGCCCGGACAGAAATCGGGCCGTCCACCCTGTGGATGGACGGCCCGACGAGCACAGCGCGACTCAGCTCAGCAGCTTCGCGATCCGGCCGACGCCCTCGGCCAGATCCGCGTCGCCGAGCGCGTACGACAGCCGCAGGTACCCGGGCGCGCCGAACGCCTCACCCGGTACGACGGCCACCTCGGCCTCGTCCAGGATGATCTCGGCCAGCTCGGTCGACGAGGTCGGCGTCCGCCCGCTGATCTCCTTGCCGAGCACACCCTTGACCGACGGGTACGCGTAGAACGCGCCGGTCGGCTCCGGGCACTCGACGCCGGGGATCTCGTTCAGCAGCCTCACCATCGTCTGCCGGCGGCGGTCGAACGCCTTCTTCATCTCGTCGACCGCGCTCAGGTCGCCGGTCAGCGCGGCGATCGCGGCCCGCTGCGCGACGTTGCAGACGTTCGAGGTCTGGTGCGACTGCAGGTTCGTCGCGGCCTTGATGACGTCCTTCGGGCCGACCATCCAGCCGACCCGCCAGCCGGTCATCGCGTAGGTCTTGGCGACACCGTTCAGGACGACGGTCTTGTCCGCGAGCTCCGGTACGGCGACCGGGATCGAGGTCGACGTGGTGTCGCCGTACGTCAGGTGCTCGTAGATCTCGTCGGTGATCACCCAGAGGTCGTGCTCGAGCGCCCAGCGGCCGATCGCCTCGATCGCCTCCGGGCTGTCCACCGCGCCGGTCGGGTTGGACGGCGAGCAGAACAGCAGCGCCTTGGTCTTCTCGGTCCGGGCCGCCTCGAGCTGCTCGACGGTGACGCAGTAGTTCTGCGACTCGTCGGCGAGCACCTCGACCGGCACTCCGCCGGCCAGCCGGATGGTCTCCGGGTACGTCGTCCAGTACGGCGCCGGCAGCAGCACCTCGTCACCCGGGTCGAGCAGCGTCGCGAACGTGTTGTAGACCGCGTGCTTGCCGCCGTTGGTGACGAGCACCTGGGCAGCCTCGATCTCGTAGCCCGAGTCGCGCTTGGTCTTGTCGACGATCGCCTGCTTCAGCTCCGGCAGACCGCCGGCGGGGCTGTAGCGGTGGTTCTTCGGATCGCGGGCGGCCTCGACAGCCGCCTCGACGATGTAGTCCGGCGTCGGGAAGTCCGGTTCGCCGGCGCCGAAGCCGATCACCGGTCGCCCGGCCGCCTTGAGCGCCTTCGCCTTGCTGTCGACCGCGAGCGTCGCCGATTCGCTGATGGCGCCGATTCGCGCCGAAACCCTGGAACCCATGGCTGCCATCTTGGCACTGCCCAGCGAGCGGTCCTACTTGGGGCCGGACCGCCAGGCCATCGCAATGGCGCGATCCCGCCGGGACCAGGCGGGAGCGTCGCCGACAGGGCCGATTGTGATGGCCTGGGGGTCCGCAACCTCAGTACGGCGATCCCGGTGGCGGCGTGGACCTGGTCCGGGAACACGCTCGGGGTGTGGTCCGTTGGGACGGGGTGGAGGCTGTATGGTTCTGGTCGCGGTGCGGCGCCCGGGAGGGGGTCGTACGGGTAGGGCCTCAGTTCGACCAGGTGGCGCCGAACCCGTACACTCTTCTAGTCCGGGCGTTGGAGGCCCTGACTCGGCATGCCCGAGATCAGGTCCCGCGGCGTCCGGAGGATTGCAGAGGGCACTAGCTCAACTGGCAGAGCATCGGTCTCCAAAACCGAAGGTTGGGGGTTCAAGTCCCTCGTGCCCTGCAAATCCTGACCGGCGCAGGGCCGGTCAGGCCGCCGCTAGCGAAAGAGGTTAGGTCGTGACGGAGACGCGCACCCCGGCACCGTCCGGCGCCGGCAAGCCTGCGGAGAGCAAGTCGGGCAACCGCCTGCTGCGCTTCTACCGCCAGGTGGTTGCCGAGCTCCGCAAGGTCGTCTGGCCGACTCGCAAGCAGCTCTCCACCTACTTCGTGGTCGTCCTGACCTTCGTGGTGTTCGTCATCGCGTTCGTCTCGGTTCTCGACCTCGCCTTCGGTTGGGCGATGTTCAAGATCTTCGGCTGAGACAGTTCGCAGCCGCCCACGAACACCTGAGCCGGGGGTCCCGGGCCGCGGCCCGACCCGAAGCAGACAAGACCCGATGCAGAGATGACGGAGTACAACGTGTCCGAGCGCGACGACGAGATCCTCGACAACGAGGACGAGTTCGACGTATCCGCTGACTCCGACGACGAGCCCGATCTGGACCTCGATCTCGACCTGGACGACTCCGACGACGATGACGACGATCTGTTCGCAGATCTCGACGACGACGATGACGATGAGGACGACGAGATCGAGATCGAGGAAGAAGTCGAGGAGTACTCCGCCGACGACGAGGCCGAGGATGGCCCGGCCGACGCCGACGACTCCGAGGACGAGCCCGTCGTGGTGGTCGCCGCGGCCGATGCCGCGGAGGCCGACGAGGTCGTGACCGCGTCCGACGTCGAGGACGCCGCCGACGAGCTGGCTGCCGAGACCGCCGAGACGGCGGCCGAGGACACCGAGGAGGAGCCGGTGGAGGACGAGGTCGTCTTCTCCTCCGACGACGCCGACTCCGGTACGGCGACCGACGCGAGCCCGGCCGCGGACGACGCGACCGACGACGACGCCGACGTGGACGCCTTCGCCGCCGCGGCCGCATCCGCCGCCGCCCAGGCAGACGACGCCGCCGCCGACGACGCTGCCGACGAGCCTGCTGCCGTCGAGGTCGAGGACGAGGTGGCGGCGCCCGAGGAGCCGGGCGACCCGCTCGAGGAGCTGCGCAGCCGGCTGCGGTCGCAGATCGGCGACTGGTACGTCGTCCACACCTATTCGGGGATGGAGAACCGGGTCAAGGGCAACCTGGAGAACCGGATCAACTCCCTGAACATGGAGGACTACATCTTCGAGATCATCGTGCCGACCGAGGAGGTCGCCGAGATCAAGAACGGGCAGCGCCGGATGGTGAAGCGCACCGTGCTCCCGGGTTACGTGCTGGTCCGGATGGACCTGACCGACGAGTCCTGGTCGACCGTGCGGCACACGCCGTCGGTGACCGGTTTCGTCGGGAACAGCCAGAAGCCCGTCCCGCTCAGCCTCGAAGAGGTGGAGAAGATGCTTGCTCCGGCCGTCGTGGCGGCGGCCGAGGCAGCGGCTGCCGAAGCCGGCGCCGCACCGACCAAGACCGCGGCCAAGAAGAAGGTCGAGGTCGCGGACTTCGGTGTCGGCGACTCGGTCATGGTGGTCGACGGGCCGTTCGCGACCCTGCACGCCACGATCACGGAGATCAATGCCGACGCCCAGCGGATCAAGGCGCTGGTGGAGATCTTCGGCCGGGAGACCCCGGTGGAACTCAGCTTCAGCCAGATCCAGAAAGTCTAAGGACCCGAAATGCCTCCCAAGAAGAAGATCGCTGCCCTGGTCAAGGTGCAGCTCCAGGCCGGTGCCGCGACGCCGGCCCCGCCGGTCGGTACCGCGCTCGGTCCGCACGGCGTCAACATCATGGAGTTCTGCAAGGCGTACAACGCCCAGACGGAGTCCATGCGCGGCAACGTGGTGCCGGTCGAGATCACCATCTACGAAGACCGTTCCTTCACCTTCATCACCAAGACGCCGCCGGCGCCGGAGATGATCAAGAAGGCCGCCGGTCTGCAGAAGGGCTCGGCCGTCCCGCAGCGCGACAAGGTCGGCAAGATCACCAAGGACCAGGTCCGCGAGATCGCCACCACCAAGATGCCGGACCTGAACGCCCGTGACATCGACGCCGCGATGAAGATCATCGAGGGCACCGCCCGCTCGATGGGCGTCGTAGTAGACAAGTAAGGCGCACCCGGCCCGCAGTGTGGGCCAGTTGGTGTGGGAGGGCGATCGAGCGACCGCCCGACGACCACAACGGACGATGAGCACCGTCCGCACACAGGAGAGTAGAAATGGCACAGCGCAGTAAGGCTTACCGCACGATCGCGGAGAAGATCGACTTCGACAAGCTGTACACGCCGCTCGAGGCGATCCGGCTGGCCAAGGAGGCCGCCGGCAGCAAGAAGTTCAACTCCACCGTGGACGTCGCGATGCGCCTCGGGGTCGACCCCCGCAAGGCCGACCAGATGGTGCGCGGCACCGTCAACCTTCCGCACGGTACCGGCAAGACGGCACGGGTCCTCGTCTTCGCCACCGGTGACAAGGCCGAGGCCGCCAGGGCCGCCGGCGCCGACTTCGTCGGCGACGACGACATGATCAAGAAGGTGACCGACGGCTGGCTCGACTTCGACGCCGTCGTCGCCACCCCCGACCTGATGGGCAAGGTCGGCCGTCTCGGCCGCGTCCTCGGCCCGCGCGGTCTGATGCCGAACCCGAAGACCGGTACGGTCACCCCGGACGTGGTGAAGGCCGTGACCGAGATCAAGGGCGGCAAGATCGAGTTCCGGGTCGACCGGCACGCGAACCTGCACTTCATCATCGGCAAGGCCTCCTTCGACGAGGCCCAGCTGGTGGAGAACTACAGCGCCGCGCTGGAGGAGATCCTCCGGCTCAAGCCGGCCAGCTCGAAGGGTCGCTACATCAAGAAGACCGTTCTCTCCACCACGATGGGCCCGGGTGTCCAGGTTGACCCCAACCTCACCCGCAACCTCCTCGAGGAGAACGCCGACGCCTGATCCGCACTAGGCACCAGCAAGGCCCCGGTCATTCGACCGGGGCCTTGCTGCATGCTCAGGCCGGTGTGTTCCCGAGTGGCTCAGGGGCTTGGCGGGTCAGGTGGAGCGGGTGGTCGGCGGTCTGGATGGTCCAGCCGGAGGGGTCTTCGGAGAGGACTGTGCCTGGGGGTGCGGAGGATTCCGCGAGGACGGGATCTGTGCGGGCGATGGTGTGGGTGGCGCCGGCCAGGTGGAGCTTGGCGGCCGGGGGCGGTGACGTTGAGGGCGGCAGCCTTGCGGCGGATGACGGCTGAGGGCTCGGTGAGGTCGAGGAAGTACTCGGCCTCGGTGAAGAACGGCGCCTCGGACGCCCTGGCCGGATCCTGTGCCTCACCGGGGTCGCCGGCGACGAGCCGGGGAACGGCCTCGTCGAGGCATTCGGTGAGGAGGGCGCGCCAGGTCTGCATGATGCCGCTGCCGTTGAGATCGTCGGGCAGCGGCACGATCCGTTGCGCGAGGATCGCACCGGTGTCGAACTCGGCGGCGGTCCGGTGCACGGTCGCGCCGACGCGGTCGTCCCCCTCGTAGATCAGCCGTTGCGGCGTCGGCCCGCGCCCGGACGGCAGCGGGGACGGGTGGCAGTTGATCGCGCCGTACTTCGGGAGCTCGAGGATCTCCTTCGGGATCAGCCGCGGGAACGCCGCCGAGATGATCACGTCCGGTCGCAGCGTCTCGATCACCGGGGCCGCGACGGTCCGCAACTTGCTGGTGATCAGCGCGTTGCCCCGCTCCGGCAGGTCCAGCACCAGCGGCCGGACCGAATCGCCGTACCTGGTGGTGTGCGGCAGTGTCACCACCAGGACGATCTCGTGCCCGTTCCGCTCCGCAAACTCCTGCACCAGCCGATACCCGGCCGGATGGGCGTTCAACGAAACAATCCGCAGCGGCTTCACATCCACACTCCTCTCAAACCCGGGCAATCAGGTCGGGGGTCAGGGCGCTGGGCCGGGGCAGCCGATGAGGCGGAGGCAGTGGTCGAGCTCGTCGCCCAGGTCGGTGAGCAGGCGGGTGACTCCGGCGGAGCCGCCGACGGTGAGGGCCCAGAGGGCCGGGCGGCCGACGAAGACGGCTCGGGCGCCGAGGGCCAGGGCGGTCAGGATGTGTTCGCCACGGCGGATGCCGCCGTCGACGTAGACCTCGGTGCTGGTGCCCGCTAGCGCTTCCGCGACCTCCGGCAAGGCCTGCGCGGTCGGGATGGATAGGTCGAGTTGGCGGCCGCCGTGGTTCGACACGATGACGCCCGCGGCGCCCGCGTCCGCGCAGCGTTTGGCGTCGTCGCCGCGCAGCACGCCCTTCACCACCACCGGCAGCCCGGTGCGTTCGCCGAGCCAGCCGATCACATCCGGACTCAGGTCATCGGCCTTCGCCAAATCGTCGTCGGACCAGTCACCGTCGGGCAGATTCGCCAGCATCTGGCCGGGTTGGACGAGATCCCACACGGTCTCCCCGGCATCCTCCTTGCGGCCGACCACGGGAGTGTCGACGGTCAGCACGACGGCCCGCGCGCCGCCCGCGACCGCCGCGTCCAGCATCCGCTCGGTGATCTCGCGATTCCGCACCACGTAGATCTGCAGCCACCACGGGACGCCGGTCGCCCCGAGGTCGGCGAACGTCGTCCCGGCGTTGCTGGACAGGCCGATCAGCGAGTTGGCCGCGCCCACACCCCGGGCCATCGCGACCTCGCCGTCCGGATCGGCCATCCGGTGCATGGTCGACGGCGCCACCAGCACCGGTACGTCGACCGGCGTACCGAGCACCGTCGTCCCCAACTCGACCGTGGACACGTCGTTCAGCACGCGGGGCCGGAAGCGGTACGCCGACCAGGCCGTCGCGGCCTCGCCCGCACTGATCCCGCCGGCCGAGCCCTGCCGGAAGTACCGGTGCACGGGCTCGGGCAGCTTCTCGGCGGCCGCGGCTTCAAGGGTGTCGATCCATCGCATGCGGCCCATCGTTGCACCCGATTCGGCGCCCTGGACAAGGAATTCCGGGAGAATGCCGGAAGAATGCCGACCGAGTGCCGACGAAATTCCGTCCGGGTGCACCGGACCCGGCAGGTACAGTGGATGGCATGACGCAGTACGGGCGGCGATTTCTGCGCCCCGGCCGGCACGACGGTGCCGACGGGGTGAGCTGCTGCTGCGCTCTCTCCTGAGGTGACCGTGGCCGACCGGGGTGGACCCCCCGTCGAGACCGTCACCTTGGAGCGAGACCCATGTCTGTCCTCACCCGTGTCGAACTGCACGACGCCCTGTCCCTGCGCGATCTCACCGATCCGGCCCAGGGCCCGCACGCCATCCAGCTGATCGTCGACTCGATCCGTACGGCGCTCAACCACGCCTGGCCCTACACCGAGATCTGGACCAGACGCGACCATCCCGTCGTCACGCTGGCCGACAACTACGACAACCTCGGGTACGCCGGTGACGCGGTGACCCGGGAAGCCCGCTACACCCGCTACGCGTCCGAAGGCGAAGTACTGCGCAGTCACACGTCAGCGATGATCCCGCCGGCTCTGCGTGAGCTGGCCGGCTCCTCGTCGTCCGACGTACTGATGATCTGCGCGGGCATCTGCTACCGCCGTGACTCCGTCGACTGGCAGCACACCGGTACGCCGCATCAGCTCGACCTGTGGCGTATCAGCCGCAACGTCACCCTCGGAGAGCCCGAGTTGGAGGACATGATCGCCCGGCTCGTCGACACCGTGCTGCCGGGGCAGACGTACCGGACCGTGCCGGCAGTCCACCCCTACACGATCCATGGCCGCCAGATCGACGTACTGCTTGATGATCAGTGGATCGAGATCGGTGAGTGCGGTGTTGCGGCGCCGCACGTTCTCCGGCGAGCCGGTCTGGACGACAGCTGGACCGGTCTGGCCATGGGACCTGGGCTGGACCGCCTTCTCATGCTGCGCAAGGGCATCCGCGACATCCGCTTGCTCAGGTCAACAGATCCGCGGGTAGCGGACCAGATGCTCGACTTGGCGCCGTACAGGTCCGTCTCCTCGATGCCACCGGTCCGCCGCGACCTCTCTGTCGTCGTCGGCGCGTCTGCCGACGTGTCAGCCGAGGTGCTCGGTGACAAGGTCCGCAACGCCCTCGGCGCCGACGCTGACGCCGCGGAGTCCCTTGAAGTCCTTGGTGAGACGTCGTACGACGACCTGCCGCCGGCTGCACGTGATCGCCTCCAACTCACCCCAGGTCAGCGGAACGTGCTGGTCCGACTGGTCCTCAGACCGGTCGACCGAACCCTCACCGACGCAGAGGCGAACGCACTACGCGACAAGGTCTACCGAGCGTTGCACGAAGGGCCGGTCCTAGAGCTGATCGGATAGCCGAGACGTGGCGAGGTCGTCCGACACCAGGTTGTCGCGGAGGCTGACTCCGTGGCCCGGAGTGGTGGGCAGGACGACCTCGCCGGGAACCAGTTCCGGGAGGCCTTCGACCAGAGCGCCGTACCAGGTGCGGATGAAGGAGCGGGCGGTTTCCTGGACCAGGCCGTTGGGCTGACTGCAGACGACGTGGGTTGCGACGGCGAGCGAGACCGGCCCGGTGCAGTCGTGTGGGGCGATCGGGACCGAGTAGGCGTCGGCGAGGGAGGCGATCTTCACCGCCTCGGTGATGCCGCCGGTCCAGCCGATGTCGAGCGTGGCGACGTCGACGGCACTCCGCTGGAACAGCGGCAGGAAGCCGCGGCGGCCGATGCAGGTCTCACCGGTGGCGATCGGTACGTCGATCTCCGCGCGCAGGGCGCCGAGTGCGTCGGCGGCGTCGGGGCGGAGCGGGTCCTCGATCCAGTACGGCCGGAACTCGGTCAGCGCCCGGGCGATCTTGGCGGCCGCGGTCCGGGTCCACAGGCCGTGCAACTCGATCATGAGGTCCATCTCGAACCCGACCTCGGCGCGGATCGCCGCGACGATGTCCAGGCCGGCGGCGAGTGCGCTCGGCGAGATGTCGGTCCCGTTGCTCTCCTCGGCGGCCTGGTCGAACGGCCAGATCTTCATCCCGCGGGTGCCCTCGTCCCACAGTTCGCGGGCGAGCCGGGCCGGGTGGTGCAGGAAGGCGTACAGGTCTTCGTACTCGCCGGCATCGGCGGGCAGGCCCCAGTTCGAGGAGTTCTGCCGCGTCGTCGTACTGACGTAGCGTCCGCCCGCACACGTGTTGTACGTCCGGATGCGGTCCCGCACCGGTCCACCGAGCAGCCGCGCCAACGGCAACCCGGTGTCCTTGCCGATCAGGTCCCACAGGGCGACGTCGATCGCACCGTTGCCGCGGAGTTCGGCGCCGCCGCCCTGATAGCCGACGTACGGCGTCAGTAGCGCGGCCACCCGCTGCGGCGCGGGATCGTCCATGCCCAGGAGAAGCGGAGCGACGGTCTCGTGGATGTGGGTCTCCACGGCGGGTGCGCCGAAGAAGGACTCACCGAGGCCGGTCAGCCCGGTGTCGGTGTGCAGCCGGACGAAACACAGGTTCGACTGGATCCGCGGCCGGACGGTTTCGACCGCGGTCACCTTCACTGCAGCGCCTTGCAGAAGGTGGCGGCCTTGGCGGTGATGTCCTGCCAGTTCCCCGCCGCCACGTCAGCGGGCGAGACGACATCCGTGCCGGCGCTGACGGCGAGGGCTCCGGCCGCGAGGAAGTCGCGAGCGTTGCCGGCGTTGACGCCGCCGGAGGGGATCAGCGGTACGCCGGGGAACGGGCCGTTCAGGTCCTTGAAGTACTTCGGGCCGAGTTGGTGCGCCGGGAAGATCTTCACCGCGTCGGAGCCCAGCGCGAGGGCGGTCATCACCTCGGACGGGGTGAAGGCGCCGAGTACGACGAGGATTCCGGCAGCGCGAGCGGCTTCGGCGATCGCTGCCGCCTCGGGGCCTTGACCGGGCGTGACCAGGAACTGCGCGCCGGCATCGATCGCCTGCTTGGCGTGGGCGCCGGTCTGTACGGTGCCGGCTCCCACGACCGCACCGGTCTCGGCTGCGGTGGACGCGGCGCGTTCGAGGTGCTTGGGGAGGTCGGGCGTGGTGTAGGTGAGCTCCACGACGTGGATGCCGCCGGCAACCAGGGCCGCGCACAGGTCGCGGGCGTCGGAGATCTCCGGTGCCCGGACCACGGTCAGAACGCGGTCGGTGCGGAGCAGATCCAGGGTGGTGGTCATACAGCTTCCTCTCCAGAAGTACGACGGACTGCGCCGCCGGGTAGTGCGTCGGTACGGCGGCCGCCGTCGATGACCGGTTCACCGTTGACGAAGACGTACGGGATGCCTTCGGCCTGCTGCCTGGGGTTGTCGAAGGTCGCGGTGTCGCGAACGGTGGCCGGATCGAAGAGCACCAGGTCGGCGTAGTACCCCTCCCGGATCAGCCCGCGATCGGTCAGCCGCAGTCGCCGGGCCGGGCGGCCGGTCAGGTGATGGATGCAGTCGGCGAGTTCGAGCACGCCGAGCTCGCGGACGTACCGGCCGAGATAGCGCGGGAACGTGCCCCACGAGCGCGGATGCGGTTTCGCCCCGACCAGGATCGCGTCCGAGCCGCCGGTGTGGCTCGGATGCCGCATGATCGCGCGGACGTTCTCCTCGTGCCCGACGTGCTGCAGGATCGAGGTCGCCAGGTTGTCCCGGATCAGCACGTCGAAGAACACCTCGGCCGGAGGTTCACCGGCCTCGGTGGCCAGCGCCGCTACCGTCTTCCCGACAGCACCGTTCAGCGCAGGATTCTTCACGCCGCCGATCTCGATGGTGTTCCAGTCCGTCACGCAACCGTGGCAGCCGTCCGAGCCGATGTGCTCCATCTCGTGGGTGATGCGCTCACGGGAGGCGGGGTCCCGGAGTCGCGCCAGTTGCGCGTCCGGTCCGCCCTCGGCGGTCCAGCTCGGCAGGATCGCCGCCAGTGTCGTCGCCCCAGGCAAGTACGGGTAGGTGTCGGTGGTGACGTCGACCCCGTTCGCGACGGCCTTGTCGATCATCGCCACCAGGTCGGTGCCGCGGCCGCGGTTCGGTTCGAAGTTCATCACCGCGTGGGTGAGATGCAGCGCGCAGCCGGATCGACGGGCGATCTCGACCATCTCGCCGTACGCGTCCAAAGCGCCTTCGCCGTACGAGCGTTGGTGCGGGCTGTAGTAACCGCCGTACGACGCCAGGACCGTGCAGAGCTCGACCAGTTCGTCGGTGGTCGCGAACATGCCGGGGGTGTAGGTGAGCCCGCTGCTCATACCGACGGCGCCCTGCTGCAGGCCCTCGGCGAGCAGCCGTTTCATCTCATCCAGTTCGGCGCGGGTGGCCGGGCGGTTCTCGGTGCCGACGACCATCATCCGCAGCGTGCCCTGCGGGACCAGGTACGACGCGTTGCACGCGATGCCCTGGTCGAGCCGGTCGAGGTACCCGCCGACGGTAGACCAGCTGAAGTCGAAGTCGTCAGGTTCGCCGTTCCAGCCAGCGATCTGGCGCCGGAGCGCGGAGCGGGTCGGGTCGTCGATCGGAGCGAACGACAGGCCGTCCTGGCCGAGCACCTCCAGTGTGACGCCCTGGCTGACCTTCGCCGTGTGGTCCGGGTTCGCCAGGATCTGCAGGTCGGAGTGCGCGTGCATGTCGATGAAGCCCGGCGACAGCACGAGTCCGTCCGCGTCGATCGTCCGGCGGGCGGCCTGCAGGTCGTTGCCGATAGCAACAATGCGCGCGCCGTCGACGGCTACGTCGGCGAGGACCCCTGGGGCGCCGGTGCCGTCGAGTACGGTCGCGCCCATGATCAGCAGGTCGGCCATGTCAGAAGAAGGTCCGGACCAGATCGACGACGACGGGGTCGGCAGCGTCCGGATCGTCCACGACGGGGATCAGTCCCCACTTGTCGAACGCCGTACACGGGTGGGAGAGACCGACTCTGAGTTCGTCGCCGATGACGACCGGATCGCCGTCGAAGTGCAGGTAGCCGTGCTGGTCGTTCAGCTTGGCGACGGTCATCCCGTCGGCCTTCAGCACCGGCGCACCCTCTGAGCGCGGGCGGATCAGCTGTGGTTCGGGCAGGTCCTGGTCGAACGGCAGGTCTCGCCGGCCCGCGTCGAAGATCGCCAGCCCCGGTTCGGGTTGCGAGGTGATCCGGACCCAGCCGTGCATCGCGGAAACCAGTCGGTCCCCGTCCGTCCGCGGCGCCTCACCGAGCGGAGACAGCCGGCGATACATGCCGTCGTCATGCGTGATGTACGCGCCCGACCGGAGCACCACTCGCGCGCCGTCGTCGCCGAGTGGCGCCAGCACTCGCGCGACGTCGTCGAAGTACTGACTGCCTCCGGCGCTCACGACCGGTACGACGTCCGCGTCGTACAGACCCTTCTTCCGCAGGCTGGTGTGGATCCCGGCCAGCTCGCGGAGGTACGACCGCACCGTCTCGAGGTCGGTCTCGTCGACGCCGTGGCCGATCGCACCTTCGTACCCGGCGACCCCGGCGAGTCGCAGCGTCGACGCAGCCGCGATCGCCTCGCCGACGGCCAGTGCGGTCTCGGCGTCGCGGGCGCCGGTCCGGCCGTCGAGTCCGCCGACCTCCACCAGTACGTCGAGGGGGCGGGCGTCCGGTCCGACGTACGCCGACCGGGCCGCCTCCATGATCTCGACGGTACGGACCGAGTCGGCCCAGACCAGGACCTCGAACGCGGGGTCGGACGCGAGCTCGTCGGCGATCCAGCGCAGTTGCAGCGGCGAGACGATCGCGTTGGCGATCAGCACTCGGCTGACGCCGTACGCGCGGGCGACGCCGAGCTGGAAGCCGTTGGCGAGGGTGATCGCCCAGGAGCCGGCCTCGAGCTGCATGGCCCAGAGCGCGGGCGCCATCGTGGTCTTGCCGTGTGGGGCCAGCTCGACGCCGTGGTTGGCGCACCAGCGGGCGAGGGTGTCCACGTTGTGCCGCAGGCCGGGCGCGGACAGGGTCAGCAGGGGAGTCGGCAGCTGGGAGAGCCGGGGCTTGTCCGCCAGCACCTCGGCGACCGTCCGGCCCCAGAACGCGGGCGGTAGGGCCTTGTCCTGCCAGCTCACCTGCTGGTCGGCAAGAGCGGCGAGGGCGTCTGCATCGTAGGAGGCTGGCATCTGATCCTCTGCTGTTGGCTGAGATTGCAGAATACGCAATGGTGATTGCGCATTCTGACTCCACGGTTGTAGCATCGCGCCGGAACTCGCGTCAACGAAACGTGTTCCACCCCTATCCCATCACCCGCCCGCCGAGGAGTGCCGATGTCCGACCCCGTTGGTGAGACGGGCCCGTCCGCGATCTGCCTCGGCGAGGCGATGATCATGTTCGCCGGGGAGGCGGGCGGTCCGCTGGAGGACGTGGAGGCGTTCCGGCGGTCGGTGGGTGGGGCCGAGTGCAACGTGGCCGGCGGGCTGGCGGCCTTGGGTATCGCGACCAGTTGGATCTCGCGGCTGGGCGACGACGGCTTCGGCCGGCACGTACTGCGTGACCTGCAGGAACGCGGCGTCGAGGTCGGCGGTGTCGAGGACGACCCGGACCGGCCGACCGGCCTGTATGTGAAGCACTCGATGGACGGCCGCTCGCGCATGCACTACTACCGCTCCGGCTCGGCCGCCTCGGCGATGGATCCGGCGTTCCTGGACCGGCCGGCCGTGCGGCAGCGCCTGTCCACGGCGGACTTGGTGCACACCACCGGTATCACCGCCGCCATCTCCACCACCGCCGCCGAGATGCTCGAGCGGCTGGCGTTACTCCGAGACACGTACGGCTTCAAGCTCAGTGTCGACCTCAACTGGCGCCCCGCACTGTGGCGCGACAAGGACCCCAAGGCCCTGTGGCAGTTGCTGCGAGCGGCTGACATCGTGCTGATCGGGGCTGACGAGGCTCAGGTCTTTGCGGGCACCAGTGACCCCGCTGAGCTGCGTGAACTGCTCGGTTCGCGTTCCACGCTGGTGATGAAGAACGACGCCCATACCGCGCTCGTGCTGGAGCCGGACGGCCGTCGTACCGAGGTCGCGGCGCTCACTGTCGAGGTGGTCGAGCCGGTGGGCGCTGGTGACGCTTTCGCGGCCGGCTTCCTCGCCGGCACGTTGCAGGGGTTGCCGATGGAGCAGCGGCTGCGGCTGGGGCACCTGGGTGCTGCTGCGGTGCTGGCTGTGCCGGAGGACCACGCCGCGCCGCTGGACCCTGCGGTCCGTAAGACGCTGTTGAACTGCACTGACGAGGAGTGGGCCGCTGTGCGGGTCGGTCCAGCGGGCGTGAAGCTGCCATGAGTCAGAGCCTCGCTCGGGCGTTGCAGATCCTCGCCAGTCTGGGGGAGGGCGACCGGTCGCTGGATCAGCTTGCGGCGGAGCTCGACGTACACAAGACGACGGTGCTGCGGCTGCTGCGGACCATGGAGGCAGATAGGTTCGTACGACGTGACGAGTCGCATCGCTACCGGTTGGGTTCGCGATTGTTCTCGCTGGCGGATGCGGCTCGGGAGCAGCACGTCGTACTGGCTGTTGCCGCACCGCACCTGCGACAGCTGAACCAGAAGACCGGGCAGACCGTGCATCTCGCGGTGTGGGAGAACGGTGAGGTGATCTACATCGACAAGCTCGACAGTGTGCGGTCGGTGCGGATGTATTCGCAGGTCGGCGTACCGGCCGCCCTGCACTGCACCGCGGTGGGTAAGGTGTTGCTGGCGGCGCAGCCGAAGCGGCAGCGGGACGCGTTGCTGGCCTCGATCGACTACCACGCGTTCACGCCGCAGACGATCACCGAGTCCGACGCGCTGCGCGACGAACTGGACGAGGTTCGGGCTCAGGGCTGGGCGCAGGACCGGGCCGAACACGAGTCCTTCATCAACTGCATCGGCGCTCCGGTCACCGACCACGACGGCCGGGTCGTCGGGGCCGTGTCCGTGTCGGTGCCCGACGTACTGCTGAACTACGAGCAGGTGCTCGAGTTCCTGCCCGACCTGCTCGCCGCGACCGAAGCGATCAGTGCTGACTACAACTGAGAGGTATGACGCTATGTCCGACAAGACCGCCGTCTCCACCACCGACGCGCCCGCGCCGCTGCCGGTGTTCTCGCAGGGAGTCCGCAAGGGCAACATCCTGCAGGTGTCCGGCCAGGGATCCGTCGACCCGGCGACCGGCGAGTTCGTCTTCACCGGTGACGTGAAGGCCCAGACCACCCGCGTCCTGCAGAACGTCGAGGCGGTCCTGACGGCCGGCGGCGGCAGCTTCGACGACGTGGTGATGCTGCGCGTCTACCTCACCACCCGCGACGACTTCGCCGCCATGAACGAGGCCTACGCCGAGTTCGTCTCCACCCGCACCCCCAGCGGAGTCCTCCCCTCCCGCACCACCGTCTTCACCGGCCTCCCCCTCGAGCAAATGCTGGTAGAAATCGACGCCCTCGCCGTTCTGAGCTGACCCCTGGTCGCTAGCCCTGGGGTGTCCGGACGAGGGGTTCGTCGTTGAGGGTGGTCTTGGCGGGGCCTTGGTCCCACCAGAGTTCCTCGTGGGTCGTCAGGTAGGGGAACCAGCCGCTGACGCCCGTGCTGGTGTGGACGGCGTGGACGACGGCTTCCAGGTAGGCCTCGAGGGAGGGCCAGGAGTCGAAGAAGTCGGCGGTGCCGTCGTGGTAGGCCATGCCCAGGCGGCCGTGGGACGGGCCGGGGCGGAGGTCGATGACGTGGAGGTCGCCTTCGGAGTCGGCCCAGGGGATCCAGGACGGGTGCCAGTAGGGCTCCGGGTTCGGCGGGTGGACGGTGAAGCCGTCGAAGTCGGGGGCCAGTTCCATCCGGAGTTGCCAGTTGGCGGCGATCTCCGTCGTACTGGACGGTGGGCCCTCGGGAAGGATGTTGGCCCACGTGGTGAGGCCGTTGTGGCAGCGCAACGACTCGATCAGCTCGGGTGGCAGGGCAACGACCTTCCGCACGGCTTGCAGCTCCGCATCGGTGGCGGGTGGCGCGAGTACGGCGTACGTCGCCGGAGCGTACTGCGCCAGCCAGCGATCGAGCTGCCGCCAGGAATCGCTGATCGTCATCGGCCGGCGGTGACCGGGTTGGTGAGTACGCCGACGCCGGGGATACGGCATTCCGCCACGTCGCCGGGGTTGATGTGGGCGGCGCCGGGGGTGCCGGTGGAGATGATGTCGCCGGGGAAGAGCGGCATCACCTTGCTGTGGAAGCTGATCAGGAACGCGGGGCTGAACGCCATGTTCGAGACCGTGTTGCTCCGGTGCACCGAGCCGTTGAGCACCGTCGACACTTCCACCGCGTCGAGCGAACCCCAGTGCGCGAGTACGGCGTCCAGGCCGACGATCGTGGGTCCGAAGGAGAAGAAGCCGGGGAAGTTCTTCGAACGGGTCAGGAATCGCGGGTTGCGTTCCAGGATGTCCTCGGCGGTCTGGTCGAGCACCGGCACCACGCCGTACACGTAGTCGAGCGCCTCGTCCTCCTCGACCTGGTAGCACTCCCGCCCGATCACCAGCCCGAGCTCGGCCTCGGCCGTCGTCCGGGTGCTCTGCGCCGGCACCGGGATCGGATCGCCCGGGCCGATGATCGTGTGGTCGCCCTTCATGAACGAGGCCGGCTCGGTCGGCACGTTCTCGGACAGGTCGCCGGCGTGCTCGAGGTAGTTCAGGCCGATGCCCCACAGCTTCCGCGGATGCCGGTACGGCGCGGTGAACTCGACGTCGGCCGGGTCGCGGAAGACGTCCGCCGGCGCGGCACTTGCTACGTCGGCCAAAGTGCTCAGCGAACTCTGACCGAGGAGCGCGAGAAGGTCTCCACCGAAGCCGGGCACGAGGTCCGCGACCGGCGCCACGCCCCGGTCCGGGACCAGCACCACCGCCAGTTCGTTGCCGCCGGCAATCTTTGCGGAGCCCACCTGGACCGAACCGGACATGCTGCTCCCAATGTGATCGGCAAGACCTCCGGCCACCCTAGGGGTCGCGCCGTCCGAGTAGTGAGAGCGCGTGCTCGTTTCCCGCATGGTGGGATAATCTGCCGCTATGCAGGAAGCGGATGCCCGTCGTGGGTCGGTGCAGTCGATCGACCGGGCGGTGGCGATCCTGCGGTGCTTCGACGCCCGCACTCCCGATCTCGGCATCAGCGACCTGGCCCGCGCCACCGGCCTGTCCACCAGCACCGTGCACCGGCTCCTGCTGGCGATGCAGGAGAACGGCCTGATCCGCCAGACGGCGCACCGCCGCTACGCGATCGGTCCACTGGTCGCCCAGTTGGCGCACAGCGGCGGCATCCCGGCCGGTCTGCGCGACGCGGCGATGCCGGTGCTGCGCGCGCTCCGCGACGAGACCGAGGAGACCGCGGCCGTGCACGAGTTGCTGCCGACCGGGCAACGCGTCGTCCTGGATCAGGTCGAGAGCCGGCACCAGTTGCGCCGTACCTACACGGAGTTCGGCATTCCGGTGCCGTTGCCGCTCGGTGCTCCGGGCAAGGTGTTGCTCGCGTTCTCGCCACTGGAGCGGCAGACCGAGGTGCTCGCCGCTCCGCTCCACCAGGTGCTTCCGCAGACCATCACGGATCCCGTCGTCCTGGCCGCTCAGCTGGCCGAGATCCGGACGAACGGCTTCGCCCGGTCGATGGCGGAACGCACACCGGGCATCAGGTCGGTCGCCGCGCCGGTCCTCGACTTCTCCGCCCACGTCATCGGCTGCCTGAGCATCTCCGGTCCCGAGCTGCGGATGCCGCCGGAGCGGCTGGAGGAGCTCGGCGCGCAGATCGTGCCGGCCGCCTGGTCGGTTTCCGAACTCCTCGGCGCCACCCCGGCCGGACGGGACAGTTGTATCGCCAGGGCCTCCGGGCAGTCCCGATGAATCTTTGGCGTATCGCCCCGTCGGTCTACCTCCCGGCTCTCCTCTACGGCATCGGTCAAGGCGCGATCGCCCCGGTCGTGGCCGTGTCCGCCACCCACCTCGGCGCCTCGGTCGCGGCCGCCGGACTGGTCGTCGCGGCGGCCGGCCTCGGCCAGGTCATCGGTGACATCCCGGCCGGCGCGCTCACCAACAAGATCGGTGAGCGCAGCGCGATGATCCTGGCGACCGGCCTGGTCGCGCTGGCCCTGATCGCCTGTCTGCTCGTCCCGACGGCGTGGGGCCTGGCGATCGCGATCGCCGCCACCGGAGTGGCCGGCGCGGTGTGGGGTCTGGCCAGGCAGGCCTACCTGAGTGAGGTCGTGCCGATCGAGATGCGGGCCCGCGCACTGTCCACGCTCGGTGGCGTGCAGCGGATCGGCTCGTTCATCGGCCCGTTCCTGGGTGCGTTCGCGATGAAGTTCCTCGGCACCGACGGCGCCTACTGGGTCCACCTGGTCGCCGCGATGCTGGCCTGTGGCGTGCTGGTGAGCCTGCCCGACGTCGAGTCGGTACGACGTACGCGCGGGAGCCGGCCGGTCGCTGCACAGTCGACGTGGACCGTGATCCGGGAGCACATGCCGGTGCTGCGGACCCTCGGTGTCGGCGCACTGCTGGTCGGAGCGGTCCGGGCGTCGCGACAAGTGGTGATCCCGCTGTGGGCCTTGCACATCGGGCTCGATCCGCAGACCACCAGCATCATCTTCGGACTGTCCGGCGCGGTGGACATGTTGCTGTTCTATCCGGCCGGTTCGGTGATGGACCGCCTTGGCCGCAAGTGGGTCGCCGTACCGTCGATGTTCGTGCTCGGGCTGGCCCACCTGGTGCTGCCGTTGACGCACTCGGTCGTCACGTTGACGGCGGTCGCACTGCTGATGGGGGTCGGGAACGGGCTCGGGGCCGGGGTGATCATGACGTTGGGCGCCGATGCGTCTCCACCGGTCGGGCGGGCCCAGTTCCTCGGTGCGTTCAGGTTGTTCGCCGACACCGGGAACGGCGCCGGGCCGCTGCTGCTGGCGGGGGCGACCGCCGTCCTCGGGCTGGGGCCTGCGATCGTGATGATGGCCGCTACCGGCTGGGCGGCCGCGGCCGCGATGCACCGGTGGATCCCACCCCATCCACACCGATTTGATTAAAGGTGTGTACGCAAGGCACACTGTCTACTGCCGAAGACCGCTGGTCGTCACTTCCGAGTGACTGAAGGTCCCACCGTTCGAGTGGGCGGCCCGCGCAGGTGACTTGGACAGTGTGACAGCACCACGTATGTTTCACGCCCTTGCACTTGCGCAGGGGCGTTTTTCTTTTCAGGGGTCCTAGGCGTGGAAGCCAAGAAAAGGAGACCCCATGGCGAGGCCGGACAAGGCCGCCGACGTCGCGGAGCTCACGGAGAACTTCCGGAGCTCGAACGGCGCCGTGCTGACCGAGTACCGCGGACTCACCGTGGCGCAACTGCGGGAACTGCGCACTGCGCTCGGTGACGACGTGAACTACGCCGTGGTGAAGAACACGCTGACCAAGATCGCGGCCAAGGACGCCGGCGTCGAGTCGTTCGACTCGCTGCTGCAGGGTCCGTCGGCCATCGCGTTCATCAAGGGCGACCCGGTGGTTGCGGCCAAGGGTCTGCGTGACTTCGCCAAGGCGAATCCCCTTCTCGTCATCAAGGGTGGAGTGCTGGAAGGCAAGGCACTCGGCTCTGACGAGATCAACAAACTCGCTGACCTGGAGTCGCGTGAGGTCCTCCTCGCGAAGCTCGCAGGTGCGATGAAGGCGGCTCCGCAGCAAGCGGTGTCGCTGTTCGCTGCTCCGCTGTCGCAGGCCGCACGCCTGTTCGCGGCGCTGCAGGAGAAGCTGCCGGCCGAGGCCGCCCCCGTGCAGGATCAAGGGGCGGACGAGGCACCGAGCGTGCAGGACACGGTCGAGGCACCTGCCGAGGCGAGCACCGAGGAGACCGCGCCGGCCGAGAGCTGACGCAGTCACCCACGCAACACCCATTCAGTGATCACCCAGCAACACATTTACGGAAGGACCGCCAAAATGGCGAAGCTCAGCACCGAAGAGCTCCTCGGCCAGTTCAAGGAACTGACCCTGCTGGAGCTGTCGGAGTTCGTTAAGGCGTTCGAGGAGGAGTTCGGCGTCACCGCCGCCGCCCCGGTCGCCGTTGCCGCCGCGGGTGCCCCGGCAGCCGCTGCCGCCGAAGAGGCCGTCGAGCAGGACGAGTTCGACGTCGTCCTCGAGGCGGCCGGCGAGAAGAAGATCCAGGTCATCAAGGAGGTGCGCAGTCTCACCAGCCTTGGTCTGAAGGAGGCCAAGGACCTGGTCGAGTCGGCCCCGAAGGCGATTCTGGAGAAGGTCGACAAGGCTGCCGCGGAGAAGGCCAAGGAGGCCCTCGAGGGCGCCGGCGCCACCGTCACCCTGAAGTGACCCGTGCGGCGTAGCCGCTGAAATCAACACTGTCGGCGTGAGCCGCACACCGAGCAGTACGCCGAAGGGCGGTCCTACCCAGGGCCGCCCTTCGTCACGTTCCGGAGCACTCCGACCCAGACCAGGGCCCAAAGCCATCCGGCCAGCACGTCGGTTGGATAGTGCCGTCCGAGTGCCAGTTGGGCCCATCCCACCGCCAGCAGCACCGCCACGCCCAGCAGCACAGCCGGCAGCCGCCGGTGCAGGATCAGCACCAGCGCACCGACCAGGGCCGCTGTGTTCGCCGCATGACCACTCGGAAAGCTGTACTCGGAGACATCCGGTGGCAACGGCCACAGATCCGGCCGCGATCGGCCGACGAGCTGCTTGAGCAGTGGATTCACCGCCCACACGACACCGACCCCGGCCACGAAGAACGCGGCGTCCCTCCATCGGCGCAGGGCGAGCAGCGCCACCAGCACTACGAGGGCAACGGCGCCGAGCGGCCCCAGTTCGGTGAGGTCACTGATGAGCCGGGCAGCCGCTGCGTCCTCGTCGTGCAGCCAGGTCAGGATGTCCTGTTCGCCGGTCAGACGCCGATAC
Organism: uncultured Actinomycetota bacterium; assembly: GCA_963748245.1. Classification (GTDB taxonomy): domain Bacteria; phylum Actinomycetota; class Actinomycetes; order Propionibacteriales; family Kribbellaceae; genus Kribbella. The sequence continues at coordinate 345,199 of CAVVIA010000004.1, forward strand.
GGTGCCACGGGCCCCAAATGGCGAAGGACATTCCCCGACTGGCCTGGATGTTGACGAACAGCGTGTGGCCGTCAGGGCTGAAGGTGGAGCCGGCGAACTCGTCGCCGGACCGGTCCGTCCCGGTGCTGCTGGTGAGACGGTTCAGCGCGATGTCCCACAGTTGACCGCCCCGGGACAGGCCGCGCAGATAGTTGTCCTGGGTGTTGTCCTCGCAGAGCACCAGGGTGCCGCGCTTGCTGGTCGTCACGTTGTCCGGGAAGTCCAGCGTCGCCCGGTTCGGCGACTGGTAGATCAGCTGCAGTTTCCGCGCCCTGGTGTGGTACGCCCAGACCTGGCCGAAGCCGTTGCCGTAGCCACCGACCGGGTCCGGCCCGGTCTCCGCCGCGCCACCGCCCTGGGTCGAGCAGAAGTACACGACGTTGTCGTCGTACACCTGTCCTTCGAGCCGGGAGAAGTACGCCGCTCCTTGCGCGCGACCCTGGTCACCGACGTACACGAGGGCCTGGTCGTTCGTGGTCGGAGCGAGCTGGCCCGGTGTGTACGGGAACTTCGGCGCCGGGTCGTCGATGTCGACCCACGTCACGTCGTACGTCGCCCGTCGTGGCTGCTCGGCCGCCAGGTTCAGGTTCGCGCGGCCTTTGACGGCGAGCATCTGCAGCCGGCCGCCGTCCTCGATCCGGCCGCCCCCCTTCATCGAGTTCCGCATCGGGTTCCGGGGTGGCCGGTAACGGAAGAAGCCGGACGGGAACGCGAAGTTGTCCTCGGTCAGGTACAGGTACCCGTCGTGCGGGTCGAACGAGACGGCCTCGTGCGCGAACCGGCCCGCGTGGGTGATCGGCTCCCGATCGGATTGGCCGCGAGCCGGCACCTCGAAGACGAAACCGTGCGGCCTGGTCAATGGAATGTTCGACGCACCGGTGAAGTCCGGCCCCACATCCGGCCCGTTCACCGTTTCCTCGCAGGTGATCCAACTGCCCCACGGCATCACTCCGCCGCTGCAGTTCATCATCGTGCCGTTCAGGCTGGTGTAGGCGTTGAGCACCTGGCCGTAGCGCGTCACCTCGATCGTGGTCGTCCCGCTCTGCGCCATCGTGTCGTACGGCGTACCTGGTCCGAAGGGCGCGCCCGGGTTGTTCACCTCGTGGTTGCGGACCAGCACGATGTTGCCGTTGCGCCGCTGGAACGCGCCCATACCGTCGTGCCGACCGGGCAGATTGGTGCCGTCGTTCAGCACGACCGGGAACTCCGTGTCATGGAACGACCGGTAGGCGAACCCTTCCGGAAGGTGCAGGCGGACGTTGCCGTCGCGCAGATCCGGGATCGCCCGCAGCTCCCGGAACGGCGCGCCGCCCGCCGGAGCCGCCACCGCCTCACGGGCCACGAACCCCTGGAACGGTCCGCCGGCGAGCATGCCGCCCGCGACCGCAGCGCTTCCTCTGAGGAATGTTCGTCGTTCGATACTCATTCGTCCCCTCCTCGGCCTGCGAAACCCCTTGGTCGACGCTAGCTTTCGGGCCGTATTCCGGACAGATCTCGGCCGAGGGGTCACCTTGTGTGTCGGGCCGTTTGCGCTGCGATACCAGTTTCGGGCCGATCTCCGGTGGGGGCGCCGTACCGGGACCTGGGCAGCCGCTAGGATCACCCGGAGCTGCGCACCGATCAGCAGACCGTGATCGGCGTCAGCACACAGTGATCGACGTGACCGGAGCGTGACGTATTGGTCACCGTCGCTTGATATACGGGGGTTACGCAAAACCGTACTCGTGCGTAACCTAGGCAACCGCCCCGTCGTTGGACCTGGCAGATCGTCGTCGGTTCGGGGCAGTACACGATCCCGTGAGGCAGACCGACCAGGAGGGCCAGGTGGGCGTAGAAGTCCGCGTCGAAGGTCTCACCAAGTCCTTCGGCAGCCAGCTGATCTGGGGCGACGTGTCCCTGACCCTGCCGGCCGGTGAGATCTGCGTGATGCTCGGCCCGTCCGGCACCGGCAAGTCCGTCTTCCTCAAGACGCTGATCGGTCTGCTCAAGCCGGACAAGGGTCACGTCCACATCGAGGGCACCGACATCGCCACCTGCAGCGAGCGATCGCTGTACGAGATCCGCAAGCTGTTCGGCGTGCTGTTCCAGGACGGCGCGATGTTCGGCTCGATGAACCTCTACGACAACGTCGCCTTCCCGCTGCGCGAGCACACCAGGAAGTCCGAGGCCGAGATCCGCTCCATCGTGATGGAGAAGATGGAGATGGTCGGCCTGGTCGGCGCGGAGCGGAAGCTGCCCGGCGAGATCTCCGGCGGGATGCGCAAGCGGGCCGGCCTGGCCCGCGCGCTGGTGCTGGAGCCCGAGATCCTGCTGTTCGACGAGCCCGACTCGGGTCTGGACCCGGTGCGTACGGCGTTCCTGAACCAGCTGATCATCGACCTGAACGAGATGACCCGGGCCACCTGCCTGATCGTCACCCACGACATCAACACGGCGCGGACCGTGCCGGACAACATCGGGCTGCTCTACCACCGTCACCTGGCGATGTTCGGCCCGCGGGAGATGCTGCTGTCCAGCGAGGAGCCGGTGGTCCGCCAGTTCCTGAACGCGCAGCGGGTCGGCCCGATCGGCATGTCCGAGGAGAAGGACGCCGACGAACTGGCCCGCGAGGCGGACCAGGAGCTTCCGCCGCTGCCGCCGATCCCGGTGCAGCAGCTGCCGAGCAGCGGCATGATCCGGCCGACCCAGCGGCCGCCCGGCGAGTGGTGCCGGGAGAACGGCGTCACCCCGCCGCCGGGGTCCTTTGCCGCCGATGTGGTGGGGGCTACGTGACAGTCTCCGCCACCGCCCCGCTGAAGCACGCCGGCTCGCTGTTCTCCTTCGCCCTCGACACCGCCCGGGCTTCGGTGCGGCGTCCCTTCCAGCTACGGGAGTTCCTCCAGCAGGCCTGGTTCGTGGCCAGCGTCACGATCATCCCGACCGCGCTGGTCGCCATCCCGTTCGGCGCGGTGATCGCGCTGCAGGTCGGCGGCCTGATCAAGCAGTTCGGCGCCCAGGCCTTCACCGGCTCGGCCGCCGTCCTGGCCGTGGTCCGGGAGGCGTCGCCGATCGCGACCGCCCTGCTGATCGCCGGCGCGGGTGGTTCGGCCATCTGTGCCGACCTGGGCGCGCGCAAGATCCGCGAGGAACTGGACGCGATGATGGTGCTCGGCATCGACCCGATCCAGCGGCTGGTGGTGCCGCGGGTGCTGGCCACGATGCTGGTCGCGTTCTTCCTGAACGGGTTCGTCAGCGTCGTCGGCGTGATGGGCGGCTACGTCTTCAACGTCGTCCTCCAGGACGGGACGCCAGGCAGTTATATCGCCTCGTTCACCGCACTCGCCCATCTGCCGGACCTGTGGCAGGGGCAGGCGAAGGCGCTGGTGTTCGGATTCATCGCCGCGGTGGTGGCGTCGTACAAGGGCATGAACGCGGGCGGCGGTCCGAAGGGCGTCGGCGACGCGGTGAACCAGTCCGTCGTCATCACCTTCATGCTGCTGTTCGTCGCGAACTTCTCGATGACGGCGATCTACTTCCAGCTCGTCCCGCCGAAGGGGGCCTGACCGTGTCAGCCCTCGTCGACACCCTCGTGAAGAAGCCGCTCAGCTCCCTCGACCGGCTGGGGGAGCAGCTCGCCTTCTACATCAAGGCGCTGGCCTGGTCCGGTAAGTCGATCACCCGGTACCGCAAGGAGATCCTCCGGCTGCTGGCCGAGGTGACGCTCGGCACCGGCGCGCTCGCGGTGATCGGCGGCACCGTCGGCGTGATCACCTTCCTGGCCTTCTTCACCGGCACCGAGGTCGGCCTGCAGGGCTACTCGGCGCTCGAACCAGATCGGTACGTCGGCCTTCGCCGGCTTCGTCTCGGCCTACATCAACACCCGCGAGATCGGCCCGCTGATCGCCGGGATCGCGCTGGCCGCGACCGTCGGCTGCGGGTTCACCGCCCAGCTCGGCGCGATGCGGATCAGCGAGGAGATCGACGCCCTCGAGGTGATGGCGATCCCGTCGCTGCCGTACCTGGTCACCACCCGGATCATCGCCGGCCTGATCGCGGTCATCCCGCTGTACGTCGTCGGCCTGCTCGCGTCGTACTTCGCCACCCGGCTGACCGTGACCATGTTCTACGGGCAGAGTACGGGGACGTACGACCACTACTTCCATCTCTTCCTGCCACCCGGGGACGTGCTGTGGTCGTTCGGGAAGGTGCTCGTCTTCTCCGTCCTGGTGATCCTGGTGCACTGCTACCACGGCTACCACGCGACCGGTGGCCCGGCCGGTGTGGGTGTCGCTGTCGGTCGCGCGGTACGGACCTCCATCGTCGTCATCAACGTCGTCGACCTGCTGCTGTCGATGGCGATCTGGGGTACGACGACCACAGTCAGGCTGGCGGGGTAGCGCCATGACGAGACGTGTACTGGGTGTCGCCTTCATCGGTGTGCTCTGCTTCCTGCTGTGGCTGACCTACGCCTTCTACGCGAAGGTCTTCACCACGACGATCCAGGTGGAGCTGAAGACCAGCCACATCGGCCTGCAGCTGAACAAGCACGCGGACGTGAAGCTGCGCGGCATCATCGTCGGCGAGGTCCGCGACGTCTCCACCGACGGCGGCGAGGCGACCGTCGAGCTGTCGCTCAAGCCGGAGCAGGTCGGCGAGATCTCCAGCGCGGTCAGCGCCCGGATCCTGCCGAAGACCCTGTTCGGCGAGAAGTACGTCGCCCTGGTGCCGCCGACCGGTCCGCAGGGCCGGCACATCAAGGCCGGTGACGTGATCTCGCGGGACAAGACCGCGGTCGGCATCGAGATCGAGAAGGTGCTGAACGACGCGCTGCCGCTGCTGCAGGCGGTCGACCCGGCCGACCTGAACGCCACCCTGAACACGCTGGCCACCGCTCTCGAGGGCCGCGGCACCGAGATCGCCGGCACGCTGACCCAGCTGGACGCATACCTGAAGAAGCTGAACCCGAACGTCCCGAAGCTGATGGCCGCGCTGACCAAGCTCACCCAGGTCTCCCAGCTGTACGGCGACGCGACACCCGACCTGGTCCGGGCGCTGCGGAACCTGACCGTCACCGGCAACACCGTGGTGGAGAAGCAGGTCCAGCTGCAGAAGTTCTTCGTCGACGTGCAGAACCTGTCCAGTACGACGAACACGTTCCTCAAGGAGAACGACGACCGGGTGATCCGGCTCGGCGAGGTCAGCCGGCCGGTGCTCGACCTGCTGGAGCGGTACTCGCCCGAGTACCCGTGCTTCCTCAAGGTGATGACCGACACGGCGCCGATCCTGAACGACACGTTCCGGGACGGCCGGCTGAACATCAACCTCGAGCTGATCACCAACCAGCCGACGCCGTACGAACCGAACGAACTGCCGGCCTACAAGGACCGCCGCGGGCCGACCTGTGTGGGGAAGAACTACAGCCATCCGGGGGAGAAGCCGGGTCCGTACACCCAGGAGAACCCGGCGCCGTACATCACCGGTGAGGACGGCGTGATCGGCGACCACAACAAGAACGAGCGCTTCCCGCTGAACCTCCAGTTGAACCGGGCCGCGCCCGGTTTCGACCTGGACACCCAAGGCGTCGGTACGCCGGCCGAGCAGAAGGTGATCGACTCGGTCGTCGGCCCCGAGATGGGTGTCGCGCCGTCCGACGTACCGGACCTGACCACCCTGATGGTCGGCCCCCTGCTGCGCGGTGGGCAGGTGAACCTGAAGTGAAACTCCTCGACAAGAAGACCTCGCTCGACACGGTCCGGCTGGCGATCTTCGTGGTGGTGACGACGGTCGCGACCGCGCTGCTGGCGGTGACGATCGGGAACATCAGCTTCAACTCGACGACGAAGTACAAGGCGGTGTTCACCGACGCGGTCGGGCTCAACAAGGGTGACGACATCCGGATCGCGGGCGTGAAGGTCGGCCAGGTCGACAAGATCGCGCTGTATCAAGACACCCTGGCGATGGTGACGTTCAGCGTCGACTCCGACCAGGTGCTGGACGAGTCCACGAAGGCGACGCTGCGGTACCGGAACCTGGTCGGCAACCGCTACATCGCGCTCACCGACGGCGTCGGCGGCGGCGAGCGGATGAAAGCGAACGGTGTCATTCCCAAGGAGCGGACCGCGCCCGCGCTGGACCTGTCGGTGCTGTTCAACGGCTTCAAGCCGCTGTTCACCGCACTCACCCCGGCGGACGTGAACCAGTTCGCCTTCGAGGTGATCAAGGTGCTGCAGGGCGAGGGCGGCACGATCGAGTCGCCTGCTGGCCCGGACGGCCTCGCTGACCACGACCCTGGCCGATGCGGACCAGGTGATCGGCGACCTGATCACCAACCTGACCTCGACGCTGCAGATCGTCTCCCAGCGGCAGCAGAACTTCTCCCAGTTGCTGGTGAACCTGCAGCAGTTCATCACCGGGCTGAGTCAGGACATCAACCCGATCCTGAACTCGGTCGGCTCGATCAACTCGCTGAACAACAAGACGGCCGGCCTGCTGCAGCAGACCCGGGTGCCGATCAAGTCCGACCTGGCCCGGCTGCGCACCGTCGCGACCACCCTCGACGACACCCAGGCGATCTGGGTGAAGACGCTGCAGAACATGCCGGAGAAGCTGAACACGATGACCCGGACGGCGTCGTACGGATCCTGGTTCAACTTCTACCTGTGCAACTTCGACGGCAACGTCTACCTGCCGACCGGCACCCGCGTCCCAGTCGCCTACGACAACAACTCGGCGAGGTGCATAAAGTGACCCCTTTCCGCGAGCAGAATCAGGTGACCGTCGGTGTCATCGGCCTGACCGTGCTCGGGCTGGTCATGCTGGCCGCGTTCAAGGCGCAGGACCTGCCGCTGATCGGCGGCGGGACGAAGTACTCCGCGCAGTTCTCCGAGGCCGGCGGGCTGAAGCCGAACGACGAGATCCGGGTGGCCGGCGTCCGGGTCGGGCAGGTCCGCGAGGTCGAGCTCGAGGGCACCCACGTCCGGGTCGACTTCGTGGTGGACAAGGGGGTGAAGCTCGGCGACCAGACCGGCGCCGAGATGAAGATCAAGACCCTGCTCGGGCAGAAGTACCTGAAGCTGAACCCGGCCGGCTCCGGTCAGCTCAAGGCCGGCGCCGAGATCCCGCTGGCCCGGACCATCTCGGCGTACGACGTCGTCGATGCCTTCAGCGATCTCGCCAACACCACCGAGCGGATCGACACCGCCCAGCTGGCGAAGGCCCTGGACACGCTCTCGACCACGTTCCAGAACACGCCCGAAGAGGTGCAGGCCTCGCTGACCGGGCTGTCCCGGCTGTCCCGCAACGTGGCCAAGCGCGACGAGCAGCTGAAGCTGTTGCTGCAGCACTCGAACGTGGTCACCAAGGTCCTTGCCGACCGCAACCAGCAGCTGATCAAGCTGATGAAGGACGGCAACACCGTCTTCCAGGCCGTACAGGCCCGGCGGGCGCTGATCCACCAGTTGCTGGTGTCGACGCAGAAGCTGTCCGCCCAGATCACCGCGCTGGTCCGGGAGAACCGCAAGGACCTGGCGCCGACGCTGCAGAAGGTGAACGCCGTGCTGGCGGTGCTGCTGAAGAACCAGAACGACCTGGACGCCAGCATCAAGGGACTGGCGCCGTTCGTCCGCGTCTTCACCAACACCCTGGGCACCGGCCCGTGGTTCGACGTCTACCTGCAGAACCTCGTACCCGTCCCGGAGATCCCCGCGCCGGCGGTGCCGATTCCCGGGCTGCCGCCGATCCTGGGAGGTGGCGGCTGATGAAGATCGCGTCGTTGTCCCGGCTGATCGCGATCGCGGTGGTCCTGGTGATCCTCGCGGTCAGCGTGATCTCGCTCTGGCCGCAGCCCGATCGGGTGAGTGCCACGGCGTACTTCCCGCGGGCGGTGTCGGTCTACCCCGGCTCCGACGTCCGGATCCTCGGCATCAAGGTCGGCGAGGTGGAAAGTGTCACCCCGGCCGGCCGGACCGTGCGGGTGAAGTTCTGGTGGGAGGCCAAGCACAAGGTGCCGGCCACCGCGAAGGCTGTCATCGCGGCGCCGTCGATCGTGGCCGACCGGTACGTCCAGCTCACCCCGGCGTACTCCAAGGGTGACGTGATGGCCGACGGGGCCGAGATCCCGATCGACCGGACCGCCGTACCGCTGGAGCTGGACCAGATCTACCAGAGCCTGAACGACCTGTCCGTCGCACTCGGCCCGAAGGGTGCGAACGACCAGGGTGCGCTGGCGCGGCTGCTCGACGTCTCGGCGAAGAACCTGAACGGCCAGGGCGCCAAGCTGAACCAGACCATCACCGACGTGTCCAAGCTGACCGGGACGCTGGCGGGGAACTCGCAGAGCCTGTTCGCGACGATCCGGCAGCTGCAGACGTTCGTCTCCGCGCTGGCCGCGAACGACCAGTTGGTCCGTCAGTTCAACACGAACTTCGCCGCCACCTCGACCACCTTGGCCGGTGAGCGCCAGGACCTGGCCAAGGCGTTGTCGCTGCTGGCGACGGCGCTCGGCGAGGTCGCCACCTTCGTCAAGGACAACCGGGCGCTGCTGAAGACGACAGTCTCCAGTGCTACCGAGCTGTCGCAGATCCTGGTCAAGGAGAAGGCCGCGCTGGCCGAGGTTCTCGACACCGCGCCGCTCGGCCTGGGCAACCTGGCCCGCGTGTACAACCCGCAGTACGGGACGCTGGACCAGCGGCTCAACCTGGCCCAGCTGGACGACCCGGCGACGTTCATCTGCTCGCTCCTGCGGCAGGCCAACCAGCCGATGTCGACCTGTACGACGTTGAAGCCCGTCTTCGACGCCCTGGCGAAGCTGCCGCTGCTGAGTCAGCTCACCGGCGGCGCCCCGGCCAGCGGTGGTCCGGCCGGTACGCCGTGGGCCCCGCAGCCCAAGGCGCCGCTGAACAGCCCGGACCCGGTCGACCCGACGCTCGGAGGGCTGGTCCGATGAGACGCCGTACGACGCGAGTGCCCCGCGCCGGCGCACTGATCGCCGGACTGCTCGGGATGGCCATGGTGCTGACCGGGTGTGATTTCAGCGTGTACTCGCTGCCGTTGCCGGGTGGCGCCAAGATCAAGGGGCCGTCGTACACGGTCACTGTCGAGTTCGCCGACGTGCTGGACCTGGTGCCGAAGTCGACGGTGAAGGTGGACGACGTCACCGTCGGCACGGTCGAGAAGGTCTGGCTGGACGGGTACGTCGCCAAGGTCCGGATCAAGCTGCCGAAGAGTCTGGAACTGCCGGACAACGAGCGGGCGACGATCCGGCAGACCAGCCTGCTGGGCGAGAAGTTCGTCTCGCTGTCGGCGCCGGCCGGGTCCGAGCAGCCGCGCGGCAAACTCGACAACGGCGAGATCATCCCGCTGTCGCGGACCACCAGCAACGTCGAGGTCGAGGAAGTCCTGTCCGCCCTGTCGCTGCTGCTGAACGGTGGCGGCGTGGCCCAGCTGCAGATCATCACCCAGGAGCTGAACAAGGCGCTGACCGGCAACGAGCCGGCCATCCGCAGCGTGCTCACCCAGCTGAACACGTTCGTCGGCACCCTGGACCAGAACAAGGAACGGATCGTCACCGCGATCGCCGCGGTCGACGCGCTGGCCAAGAAGCTGAACGCGCAGAAGGCGACGCTGGCGACCGCGATCGACTCGCTGCCGAAGTCGATCGCGACCCTGGACAAGCAGCGCGCGGCCCTGGTGAAGACGCTGCAGGCGCTGGCGACCCTGGGCAACACGGCCACCCGGGTGATCACCGCGTCGCAGAAGGACCTGGTGGCCAACCTGCAGTCGCTCTACCCGATCCTGACCAAACTGGCCGAGGCGGGGGAGAACCTGCCGAAGGCGCTCGAGCTGCTGTTCACCTACCCGTTCCCGGACGCAGGCGGCCAAGGCGGTCCAGGGTGACTTCACCAACCTCGGCATCACCCTGGACGTGAACACCCAGAAGGCCTTGCAAGGTCTGATCGGGCTCAACCTGCCGACCGCCGGTCCGTCCTCGATCCCGGTGCCGCGGCTGAGCGTCCCGGCCCGACCTGCCGTCGCTGCCGGTGCCGACCGGTACGGCGACCACCTGCACCACGATCCTCGGACTGCCGGTCTGCACGCCGAAGCTGAACCGCTCGGGCTTCGACCCCGAACTGGCCAAGGTGCTGATGCCGGGGGTGGCGAAGTGATCACCAGAACGGTCCGGATCCAGCTGATGGTGTTCCTGCTGATCACCGTCGTCGGCGTCGCCTACGTCGGCGGCAAGTACGCCCAGATCGACAAGCTGCTGTTCGACGACGACTACACCGTCAGCGCCAGCTTCGCCGAGTCCGGCGGCATCTTCTCCGGCGCCGAGGTGACGTACCGCGGCCAGCCGGTCGGCCGGGTCGGCGAGCTGAAGCTGCTGTCCGACGGCGTCGACGTGAACCTCGACATCGAGAAGGGCGTGAAGATCCCGAACGACCTGATCGCGGTGGTCGCGAACAGGTCAGCGATCGGCGAGCAGTACGTCGACCTGCAGCCGCGCCGCGACGACGGCCCGTACCTGCAGGACAACTCGAAGATCGCCCGCGAGGACACCGCGATCCCGATCGACACCACCGAGCTGCTGCTGAACCTCGACCAGCTGGTGAACTCGGTCGACAAGGAGAGCCTGCGGACCACGGTCCGCGAGCTCGGCACCGCGCTGAAGGGCCGCGGCACCGACCTGCAGCGGATCATCGACAACTCCGGCACGCTGATCGACGACGCGGACGCGAACATCCTGCAGACGATCAAGCTGATCAACGACGGCGACACCGTGCTGGCCACCCAGGTCGCCAGCGGCGACGCGATCAAGACCTGGGCGAAGAACCTCGCCCTGCTGTCCGACACCCTGGTCAGCTCGGACGCGGAGATCCGCCAGGTGATCGACCAGGGCTCCGGCGCCTCCCAGCAGGTGACGGCCCTGATCGCGGAGAACCGTGCGGACATCGCGGTGCTGCTCGGTAACCTGCTGACGGTGAGCGAACTGACCGCGGTCCGGCTGGACGCCGTCGAGCAACTGCTGGTCGTGTACCCGGCGGTGTCGATGGGCGGCTACGTCGTACCGGCCAAGGACAAGGGCACCGGGCACTACGACGCGCACTTCGGCCTGGTGCTCGGACTCGACCCGCCCGCGTGCCGGCCCGGGTACGGCGGGACCGACAAGCGGATCCCGCAGGACACCACCGACAAGGCGGCCAACTCCAAGGCGGGCTGTACCGCGAGCCCGTCGACCGGCGTCAACGTCCGCGGCGCCCAGAACAAGCCGGGCCCGTCGTCCCGCGAGGACCTGAACCGGACCGGGTACGGCATCGGGTACGACCCGGCCACCGGGACCGCGGGCGGATCCGGCGGGATGCCGGAGCTGGTGCTCGGCTCGACCGGCGGCCAGGCCGACCTGCTCGGCAGCGACTCCTGGAAAGCCCTGATCCTCGGACCGGTGACCGGCAAGTGACTTCTCGTAACTCCCCTTCTGGCAAGTCCAAGCGGGGCCCGCTGATCCTGGCCTGGGCGCTGAGCGTCCTGCTCGTGGTCGCGCTGGCCGGCGCGACCCTGTCGATCGTCGCGCTGCAGCGGCAGGGCGACGACAAGGCCGAACGGGACGGCGCGATGAAGGCGGGCCGGCAGCTGGCCCTGGACTTCACGACGTACGACTACAAGACCTGGGACGCCGACACCAAGCGGGTGCTGGACGATTCCACCGGCCGGTTCAAGCAGGAGTTCCAGGCCGGGCTGAACGGGGTGAAGGCCGAGGTGCAGACCAACAAGGCGACCTCCAAGGGTGATGTGAAGGAGGCCGCGGTGGTCTCGAACGACAAGGACTCCGCCCAGGTCCTGGTGATCGTGGACGCGGTGGTGACGAACACCGCCTCGACCGAGGGGGTGCAGCGCCGCTACCGGATCAAGCTGGACCTGGTCCGCGAGCAGGACCGCTGGCTGACCGCCGACCTGCAGGCGGTGGGCTGATGCCGGACCGTTCCCGCAACCGCCCGCGCATCGCCGGCCAGCGCCGTACCTCCACCGGTACGACGGCCGCCCCGCCGCCACCCGAGCTCGACGAGACCGGGCCCGAAGCGCCGGGTGAAGTGACAACGAAGGTCTCGGAAGAGGCCCCCGAGAACGTGACCCCGGCCACATCGGAGCCCTCGAAGGCCACCGAAGAGGCTCCCGAGGAAACCTCGGCAGCTACGGACAGTGACGAAACGCGTCGTTCGCTCGGCGGGGTGCTGACCGTGCTGCTCGCCGTACTGGTCGTCCTGGTGCTGACCTTCGCCGTCGTCCTCGGGGTGAAGGCGTGGCAGGGCAAGCAGGCCGAGGACGCCCGCGACCAGGCCGCCGCGGCCGGGCGGAAGGCGGCCGAGACCGCGCTCAGCTATGACTACCGTGACCTGGACAAAAGCTTCGGCGCCGCCCGGGCGACGATGACGCCGGAGTTCGCGGGCAAGTTCGACGAGACCGCCAAGGTGGCCGGCGAGCTGGCCACCAAGACCAAGGCGACGGTCCGGGCCGAGGTGCGCGAGGTCGGGGTCCGTGACGGTGACGCCGACCGGGTCACGCTGATCATCTTCGTCAACCAGACCACCACCAGCACGATCACAGAGGGTAAGCCTCGGGTCGATCTGAACCGGACCCGGTTCACGATGGTCCGAAACGGCGATCAATGGCTGGTCCAGGAGATCGCCGGACTGTAGTCTCTATGTGACTCCGGACAGGATGTCCTGGGCGGCTCGCGGGTACTCTTCCCGTTCGAGAACCCGGGTTGATCCTTGACTGAGTGGGTGGTCCGAAGGCATAGTATCGGACCCCATTGGACAGGCTTGCCCTGATCGGGTAGCCTATTGCTTTGCGCTGCCTTTAAACCCACCCTGGCTCTGGTCTTGACTTGACTAGGGCGGTTCGGCGTGCGCTCCCAGCACCGAAGTGATTTCTGCGAGCCCGTGGAAGGACGCCCCTTGGTCGCCTCGCGCAACCCCCAGTCCGACAGCATTTCCGACGTTTCCGGCTCCCGCCGCATCTCCTTCGCAAAGATCTCCGAGCCTCTCGAGGTTCCGGATCTGCTTGCGCTGCAGGTGGACAGTTTCGACTGGCTGGTCGGTAACGAAACGTGGCAGGCCCGTGTGGCCGCCGCCGAGGCCGAGGGACGGTCGGACCTGTCCGGCCCCAGCGGCCTGGAAGAGATTTTCGAGGAGATCTCCCCGATCGAGGACTTCAGCGGCACCATGTCGCTGTCGTTCCGCGACCACCGATTCGAGCCGCCGAAGAACACGGTCGACGAGTGCAAGGAGCGGGATGTCACCTACTCCGCGCCGCTGTTCGTCACGGCCGAGTTCATGAACAACGAGACCGGCGAGATCAAGAGCCAGACCGTCTTCATGGGTGACTTCCCGTTGATGACGCGCAAGGGCACCTTCGTCATCAACGGCACCGAGCGGGTGGTCGTGTCCCAGCTCGTCCGTTCACCCGGTGTGTACTTCGAGCGCACGCCGGACAAGACGTCGGACAAGGACATCTTCACCGCCAAGATCATCCCGTCGCGCGGTGCGTGGCTGGAGTTCGAGGTCGACAAGCGCGACATGGTCGGCGTCCGGCTGGACCGCAAGCGCAAGCAGAACGTCACCGTGCTGCTGAAGGCGCTCGGCTGGACCGACGCGCAGATCCTGGAGGAGTTCGGCGACTACGAGTCGATCCGGCTCACCCTGGAGAAGGACCACACCTCCGGGCAGGACGACGCGCTGCTGGACATCTACCGCAAGCTGCGGCCGGGTGAACCGCCGACGCGGGAGGCCGCCCAGGCGCTGCTGGACAACTACTACTTCAACGGCAAGCGCTACGACCTGGCCAAGGTCGGCCGGTACAAGATCAACAAGAAGCTGGGCCGCGACGAGGCCCACGACACGGCCGTCCTGACGATCAACGACATCGTCGCGACGATCAAGTACCTGGTCGCGCTGCACGAGGGCAAGACCGAGCTGGACGCGCCGCAGGGCGAGATCGTGGTCGAAGAGGACGACATCGACCACTTCGGCAACCGCCGTCTCCGCACCGTCGGCGAGCTGATCCAGAACCAGCTGCGCACCGGCCTGGCCCGGATGGAGCGCGTGGTCCGGGAGCGGATGACGACCCAGGACGTCGAGGCGATCACGCCGCAGACCCTGATCAACATCCGTCCGGTGGTGGCGGCGCTGAAGGAGTTCTTCGGCACCTCCCAGCTGTCCCAGTTCATGGACCAGACCAACCCGATCGCGGGTCTGACCCACAAGCGCCGCCTGTCGGCGCTCGGCCCGGGTGGTCTGAGCCGGGAGCGGGCCGGCTTCGAGGTCCGCGACGTGCACCCGTCCCACTACGGCCGGATGTGCCCGATCGAGACCCCGGAAGGCCCGAACATCGGTCTGATCGGCTCGCTCGCGACGTACGGCCGGGTGAACCCGTTCGGCTTCGTCGAGACGCCGTACCGCAAGGTCGTCGACGGCCAGGTCACCGACCAGGTGGACTACCTGACCGCGGACGAGGAGGACCGGTTCGTCATCGCCCAGGCCAACGCGGCGCTGACCGACGACAGCCGGTTCGCCGAGGACCGCGTGCTGGTTCGCCGGCGTCACGGTGAGGTCGAGCTCGTGCTGGTCGACGACGTCGACTACATGGACGTCTCGCCGCGCCAGATGGTGTCGGTGGCGACCGCGATGATCCCGTTCCTCGAGCACGACGACGCCAACCGGGCGCTGATGGGCTCGAACATGCAGCGGCAGGCGGTTCCGCTGATCACCGCCGACGCGCCGCTGGTCGGCACCGGGATGGAGTACCGCGGTGCGGTCGACGCCGGTGACGTGGTGGTGGCCGACAAGGCCGGTGTGGTCAAGGAGGTCTCGGCCGACCTGATCGAGGTCGCCGCCGACGACGGCACGTACCAGACCTACCGGCTGGCGAAGTTCCGCCGGTCGAACCAGGGCACCTGCATCAACCAGCGCCCGCTGGTCGACGCGGGGCAGCGGGTCGAGGTGAACAGCCCGCTCGCCGACGGTCCGTGCACCGACGAGGGCGAGATGGCGCTCGGCCGCAACCTGCTGGTCGCGTTCATGCCGTGGGAGGGCCACAACTACGAGGACGCGATCATCCTCAGCCAGCGTGTGGTCCAGCAGGACCTGCTGACCTCGATCCACATCGAGGAGCACGAGGTCGACGCTCGCGACACCAAGCTGGGTCCGGAGGAGATCACCCGGGACATCCCGAACGTCTCCGACGAGATGCTGGCCGACCTGGACGAGCGGGGCATCATCCGGATCGGCGCCGAGGTCACCACCGGCGACATCCTGGTCGGCAAGGTCACCCCCAAGGGTGAGACCGAGCTGACGCCGGAGGAGCGGCTGCTGCGCGCGATCTTCGGTGAGAAGGCCCGTGAGGTCCGCGACACCTCGCTGAAGGTGCCGCACGGCGAGAACGGCACCGTCATCGGCGTCCGCGTCTTCGACCGCGACAACGGCGACGAACTGCCGCCGGGCGTGAACCAGCTGGTCCGCGTGTACGTCGCCCAGAAGCGGAAGATCTCGGTCGGCGACAAGCTGGCCGGCCGGCACGGCAACAAGGGCGTCATCTCCAAGATCCTGCCGGTCGAGGACATGCCGTTCCTCGAGGACGGCACCCAGGTCGACATCATCCTGAACCCGCTGGGCGTGCCCGGCCGGATGAACGTCGGTCAGGTGCTCGAGACCCACCTCGGCTGGGTTGCCAGCCGCGGCTGGGAGATCGACGAGGCGAACAAGGAGGAGTGGGCCCAGCGGCTGATCAAGATCGGCGCCGGTTCCGCTCCCGCGATGACGAACGTGGCCACCCCGGTCTTCGACGGCGCCAAGGAGGAGGAGGTCACCGGCCTGCTCGGCTCCACGCTGCCGAACCGCGACGGTGTCCGGATGGTCGACAACACCGGTAAGGCCCGGCTGTTCGACGGTCGTTCGGGTGAGCCGTTCCCGGAGCCGGTCGGTGTCGGCTACATGTACATGCTGAAGCTGCACCACCTGGTCGACGACAAGATCCACGCACGGTCGACCGGTCCGTACTCGATGATCACCCAGCAGCCGCTGGGCGGTAAGGCGCAGTTCGGCGGTCAGCGGTTCGGCGAGATGGAGGTGTGGGCCCTGGAGGCCTACGGTGCCGCCTTCGCGCTGCAGGAACTGCTGACGATCAAGTCCGACGACGTGGTCGGCCGGGTCAAGGTGTACGAGGCGATCGTCAAGGGCGAGAACATCCCGGAGCCGGGTATCCCGGAGTCCTTCAAGGTTCTGGTCAAGGAAATGCAGTCCCTGTGTCTGAACGTGGAAGTGCTCTCGTCCGACGGAAGCCGGGTCGAGATGCGCGACAGCGAGGAGGACGTCTTCCGCGCCGCGGAGGAACTGGGCATCGATCTGTCCCGGCGTGAGCCGAACAGCGTCGAGGAGGTCTGAGCGGGTTGCCGCTTGAGATCAACAACCAACTCACTCAGACCGCTTCAACAATCGGGAGATAACACATCGTGCTCGACGTGAACTTCTTCGACGAGCTTCGGATCGGCCTGGCGACCGCGGATGAGATCCGCCAGTGGTCGCACGGCGAGGTCAAGAAGCCCGAGACGATCAACTACCGGACGCTCAAGCCCGAGCGTGACGGACTGTTCTGCGAGAAGATCTTCGGTCCCACCCGGGACTGGGAGTGCTACTGCGGTAAGTACAAGCGCGTTCGCTTCAAGGGCATCATCTGCGAGCGGTGTGGCGTCGAGGTCACCCGCTCCAAGGTGCGCCGTGAGCGGATGGGCCACATCGAGCTGGCCGCGCCGGTCACCCACATCTGGTACTTCAAGGGTGTCCCGTCGCGACTCGGCTACCTGCTCGACCTCGCCCCGAAGGACCTGGAGAAGGTCATCTACTTCGCGGCGTACATGATCACCGACGTCGACGAGGAGTCGCGGCACCGCGACCTCTCCTCGCTGGAGGGTCGCACCGATGTCGAGCGCAAGCAGCTCGAGAACCGGCGCGACAACGACATCGAGACGCGGCTGAAGAAGCTCGAGGAGGACCTGGCGCAGCTCGAGGCCGAGGGCGCCAAGGCCGACGTACGGCGCAAGGTCAAGGAAGGCGCCGAGCGTGAGGTCAAGCAGCTGCGCGACCGTGCGCAGCGCGAGATCGACCGCCTCGACGAGGTCTGGACCCGGTTCAAGAACCTGAAGGTCCAGGACCTCGAGGGCGACGAGATCCTCTACCGCGCCATGAAGGAGCGGTTCGGCAAGTACTTCGAGGGCGCCATGGGTGCCGCCGCGATCCAGCGCCGGCTGGAGACCTTCGACCTGAAGGCCGAGGCGGACAACCTGCGCGAGACGATCAAGACCGGTAAGGGCCAGCGCAAGACCCGCGCCCTGAAGCGGCTCAAGGTCGTCACCGCGTTCCTGGCCACCAACAACAGCCCGATGGGTATGGTGCTCGACTGCGTCCCGGTGATCCCGCCGGACCTGCGGCCGATGGTCCAGCTCGACGGTGGCCGGTTCGCCACCTCGGACCTGAACGACCTGTACCGCCGGGTGATCAACCGGAACAACCGGCTCAAGCGACTGCTCGACCTGGGCGCGCCGGAGATCATCGTCAACAACGAGAAGCGGATGCTGCAGGAGGCCGTCGACGCGCTGTTCGACAACGGCCGCCGCGGCCGTCCGGTCACCGGCCCGGGCAACCGGCCGCTGAAGTCGCTGTCCGACATGCTCAAGGGCAAGCAGGGCCGCTTCCGGCAGAACCTGCTCGGTAAGCGCGTCGACTACTCCGGTCGTTCGGTGATCGTCGTCGGTCCGCAGCTGAAGCTGCACCAGTGCGGTCTGCCGAAGGCGATGGCGCTGGAGCTGTTCAAGCCGTTCGTGATGAAGCGGCTGGTCGACCTCAACCACGCGCAGAACATCAAGTCCGCCAAGCGGATGGTCGAGCGCCAGCGCGCCCAGGTCTGGGACGTGCTGGAAGAGGTCATCACCGAGCACCCGGTGCTGCTGAACCGGGCGCCTACCCTGCACCGGCTGGGTATCCAGGCGTTCGAGCCGCAGCTGATCGAGGGCAAGGCGATCCAGATCCACCCGCTCGTCTGCTCCGCGTTCAACGCGGACTTCGACGGTGACCAGATGGCGGTGCACCTGCCGCTGTCGGCCGAGGCGCAGGCCGAGGCCCGGATCCTGATGCTGTCGACGAACAACATCCTGAAGCCGGCCGACGGCCGTCCGGTCACGATGCCGACGCAGGACATGATCATCGGCATCTACTTCCTGACCATGCTGAAGGAGGGTGCGCTCGGCGAGGGTCGTGCGTTCAGCTCGGTGGCCGAGGCGCTGATGGCCTTCGACCGCAACGAGCTGTCGCTGCAGGCGAAGATCACGCTGCGTCTCGACGAGGCCGCCGTACCGGAAGGCGCGGTCGACCTGCCCGAGGGTGTGTTCTCGCTGGAGACCACGCTGGGCCGGGCCCTGTTCAACGAGGCGCTGCCGGCGGACTACCCGTTCGTCGACGTCGAGGTCGGCAAGAAGCAGCTGGGCGGGATCGTCAACGACCTGGCCGAGCGGTACTCCAAGGTCCAGGTGGCCAACTGCCTGGACGCGCTGAAGGACCTCGGTTTCCGCTGGGCCACCCGGTCCGGTGTGACAGTGTCGATCGACGACTTCAGCACGCCGCCGTCCAAGCCGGAGATCATGGCCCGGTACGAGTCGCAGGCCGAGAAGGTCCAGAAGCAGTTCGAGCGAGGCCTGATCACCTCGTCCGAGCGGCGTCAGGAGCTGATCGAGATCTGGACCGGCGCCAACGCCGAGGTCGGCAAGGCGATGGAGGAGAACTTCGAGAAGGCCAACCCGATCTGGATGATGGTCCACTCGGGTGCCCGAGGCAACATGATGCAGATCCGGCAGATCGCCGGTATGCGTGGTCTGGTGGCCAACCCGAAGGGTGAGATCATCGCCCGGCCGATCAAGTCCAACTTCCGCGAGGGTCTGTCGGTGGTCGAGTACTTCATCGCCACCCACGGTGCCCGGAAGGGTCTGGCCGACACCGCGCTGCGGACCGCCGACTCGGGGTACCTGACCCGTCGTCTGGTGGACGTCTCGCAGGACGTGATCATCCGCGAGGAGGACTGCGGCACCGAGCGGGGCCTGCCGAAGAAGATCGGCGAGCCCGGTCCGGACGGCAAGGTCGTGCACGCGGAGAACGTCGAGACCAGTGCCTACGCACGGACGCTGGCCACCGACGCGATCGGTCCGGACGGCAAGGTCGTACTGGCCGCCGGCAGCGACCTGGGTGACGTCTCGATCGCGGTACTGGTCGAGGCCGGGCTCGAGGAGGTCAAGGTCCGCTCCGTGCTGACCTGTGACGCCAAGACCGGTACCTGCGCGAAGTGCTACGGGCGTTCGCTGGCGACCGGTAAGCCGGTCGACATCGGCGAGGCGGTCGGCATCATCGCGGCCCAGTCCATCGGTGAGCCGGGTACGCAGCTGACCATGCGTACCTTCCACACCGGTGGTGTCGCGGGTGATGACATCACCCACGGTCTGCCGCGTGTGGTCGAGCTCTTCGAGGCCCGCCAGCCCAAGGGCAAGGCGCCGATCTCGGAGGCCGCCGGCCGGATCTCGATCGAGGACACCGACAAGACCCGGAAGCTGGTGCTCACCCCGGACGACGGTTCCGAGGAGGTCGCCTACCCGGTGTCGAAGCGTGGCCGCCTGCTGATCGAGGAAGGTCAGCACGTCGAGGTCGGTCAGCAGCTGACGCAGGGTACGCCGGACCCGCAGGAGGTCCTGCGGATCCTCGGTGTGCGCAAGGCGCAGGAGCACCTGGTGGACGAGGTCCAGGAGGTGTACCGGTCGCAGGGTGTGGCCATCCACGACAAGCACATCGAGATCATCGTCCGGCAGATGCTGCGCCGGGTCACGGTGATCGAGTCGGGCGACGCCCAGCTGCTGCCGGGTGAGCTCGCGGACCGGATCATGTTCGAGGCGGAGAACCGCCGGGTGGTCGCCGAGGGCGGTACGCCGGCCTCGGGTCGTCCGGTGCTGATGGGTATCACCAAGGCCTCGCTGGCCACCGAGTCGTGGCTGTCGGCCGCCTCCTTCCAGGAGACGACCCGCGTCCTCACCGAGGCCGCGATCCACGGCAAGTCCGACTCGCTGGTCGGTCTGAAGGAGAACGTCATCATCGGCAAGCTGATCCCGGCCGGTACGGGCATGGACCGTTACCGCAACATCCGGGTGGAGCCCACCGAGGAGGCGAAGGCCGCGATGTACTCGATGGTCGGCTACGAGTCGTACGACTACGACTTCGGCCCGTCCACCGGGCAGTCGGTCCCGCTCGACGACTTCGACCTCGGTTCGTACCAGAACTGATTCGAGTCACTCCGCCGAGGGCGGCACTCCCACGCAGGGGGTGCCGCCCTCGCGGCATTCCGGGGCAGGATGACGTATGGCCGAGAACAAGACCGTCAGAACGGATGCGTCCGTCGACGACTACCTGGCCGGCATCGCCGGTCCGCGCGGCGAGGACGCCCGCGCACTGAACGACCTGCTGACCGCGGCGACAGGCCTTCAGCCGGCCCTCTGGGGCCCGTCCATCGTCGGTTACGGCGACCAGCACCTGGTCTACGAGAGCGGCCGGGAGCTGGACTGGTTCCTGATCGGCTTCGCCGCCCGCAAACAGGCCATGACGCTCTACCTCACCGAGGGATTCGAGGGGTACGACGAACTCCTCGAGCGACTCGGACCGCACACGACCGGCGTCGGATGCCTGTACGTCAAACGCTTGTCCGACGTGGATTCCGGCGTCCTGGGCGAGCTTGCGCGGCGGAGTGTGGACGGCGCGCGGGGTGGCGGCTGAAAGTGTCCCCCTGATGCGCCAAGATTGGTCCATGACGGATCTCCCGGCCTACCTTCGGCCTTTCGTCCTGGGAGTCTTGGACGGACCTGACGTGCGGGTCGACCGGCTCGGGGAGATCGACTTCTACCGCCCGGCCGGAACGGCCCGGACCGGCGCGATTCTTTTCGTGCACGGGGGCCCGATGCCGCCCGACCTCGCGGCGACGCCGCGGGACTGGCCGGTGTTCAAGGGCTACGCAACCGCTGCCGCCCGGCGTGGCGCAGTGGCTGCTGTCGTCGACCACAGCCTGATCCACGGCTTCGACCAGCTGGTCACCGCCGCGGACGAGGTGGAGGCTGCGGTCGGCCTGCTGCGATCCGATCCACGCGTCGACCCCGATCGGGTCGCCCTGTGGTTCTTCTCCGGCGCCGGCCTGCTGGCGGGGGAGTGGCTGGACAGCCGCCCCGACTGGCTGCGTTGCGTCGCCCTCACCTACCCCCTGCTCGCCACCCCGCCCGGTGTCGAAGAACTGGTCAATGCCGCCGAAGTGATCGGCAAACACAAGGATCTGCCGGTACTGCTGACCCGAGCCGGACTCGAGCGTGAGGAACTCGCCGGCCCGGTCGCGGAGCTCGTCTCCGTCGGTGGCACCGCGCTGGACATCATCGACGTACCGAAAGGGCACCACGGGTTCGACATGCTCGACCACACCGAAGAATCACGCGCCGCCGTCACCAAGGCCCTGGACTGGGCGATCGCCCACCTGGGCGAGGAGCCGGACGGCCAGGAAAAACTCCTCGTCCCCCCTCCACCGGCCAAGTCCTCCACCCGGCGTACGACGGCTGCCACCAAGCCGCCCGTGGCCGCGAAGGCCGCAGCTGCGAAGCCTGCCGCCGTCAAGGAACCCGAGGCACCTGCCGCCCCCGCCAGCCGGCAGACGCCCGCCACAGCTCCTCCTGCTTCCACCCCCACGCCTACTCCTACCTCTCCGGCTGTCGCGCCCGCGTCGACGCCGCTCGCCACGGTTGCGGCCGCCACGGTCGCGGCGACCACCACTGACACCCCGGCCGCGCGGGCGGTCGCCCGGGAGCACTCCGCGTACGCCGCGCACGATCTGGAAGCGTTCCTGGCGATGTACTCGCCGACCGCCCGGATCGAGCTGGCCGACGGCACCGAACTCAAGGGCCGCCGGTTCCTGCGCGAGTACTACCGGCCGCGGTTCGACGCCGGCCGCTGCAAGACCGAGGTGGTGCAGAAGCTGATGCTCGGCGAGTGGGTGGTCGAGCACGTGCTGGCCTACGACACCGGCGAGCCGACCCCGACGATCGCCGTCTACCGCGTCACCGACGGGCTGATCGCCGAGGTCCAGTTCCGGATCTGAGCGCACCGCCGGCCCGGCGGTGCGGATTCGAGCGGACGGCCGCGGACTTCGCGGCCGTCCTCGACCCCGACTGGTATGCCGGCATGCCGCCGCGTCGGGCGGTCGCGAGGCGCCGATCCGGGCCTACGGACGGTCAGTGGTCTTACCGTCGTACCTGCGGAAATCGCGGTCGAACCGGTGACCACGGAGGCGGCTCAGCGAACCCTGTAGACTGGACCTGCGGAAAGACCTCAGCGCCGGTCGGTTACTCATTTTGACCGTGCTTGAGGCAGCCGCTAGTCTTAACGATCGTGCCCGGGTCATCCTGGGCCGTCATGCGTGCCCCTCGTCGAACGGGTCTGCGCGCGTGGCACGGACTCCTTCCGACAAGCTGGAAGATTACGGCTTCGGTACGTCCGTGCGCACGCGACACACCCGACCGCGGGGGTCAGGCAACAGCAGCAGCAGAAGAAAGCCGGACGACAGAAAGAGACCTACGCGGTGCCCACCATTCAGCAGCTGGTCCGCAAGGGCCGCCAGGACAAGGTGTCCAAGAACAAGACGCCCGCCCTGAAGGGTTCCCCTCAGCGTCGCGGTGTGTGCACGCGCGTTTACACCACCACGCCGAAGAAGCCGAACTCGGCGCTTCGCAAGGTTGCGCGTGTCCGCCTGACCAGCGGCATCGAGGTCACCGCGTACATTCCCGGCGTCGGCCACAACCTGCAGGAGCACTCGATCGTGCTCGTGCGTGGCGGTCGTGTGAAGGACCTTCCGGGTGTCCGGTACAAGATCATCCGCGGTTCGCTCGACACCCAGGGTGTGAAGAACCGTAAGCAGGCCCGCAGCCGTTACGGCGCCAAGAAGGAGAAGAGCTAATGCCGCGCAAGGGCCCGGCCCCGAAGCGCCCGGTCATCATCGACCCGGTCTACAGTTCGCCGCTCGTCACCCAGTTGATCTCCAAGATCCTGGTGGACGGCAAGAAGCAGATCGCGCAGAGCATCGTCTACACCGCGCTCGAGGGCACCCGCACCAAGACCGGCACCGACCCGGTCATCACCCTCAAGCGTGCGCTGGACAACGTGAAGCCGAGCATCGAGGTGAAGAGCCGCCGGGTCGGTGGCGCCACCTACCAGGTGCCGATCGAGGTCAAGCCGGGCCGGTCCACCACGCTGGCGCTGCGCTGGCTGACGACGTACTCCCGCGCCCGTCGCGAGAAGACCATGTCCGAGCGCCTGATGAACGAGATCCTGGACGCGTCGAACGGTCTGGGTGCCTCGGTCAAGCGCCGCGAGGACACGCACAAGATGGCCGAAGCCAACAAGGCTTTCGCCCACTACCGCTGGTGATCCGGGGTCCGATCCGGACCCCAGCGCTCACCCCTTTGACGCAGTACAGAATCGAGAGGTAGACCACCGAGGTGGCCGTACAAATCACCACCGACCTGGCCAAGGTCCGCAACATCGGGATCATGGCTCACATCGACGCCGGCAAGACGACGACGACCGAGCGGATCCTGTTCTACACCGGTATCACCTACAAGATCGGTGAGGTCCACGAGGGCGCCGCCACGATGGACTGGATGGAGCAGGAGCAGGAGCGCGGCATCACCATCACGTCCGCCGCGACGACCTGCACCTGGAAAGACCACACCATCAACATCATCGACACCCCGGGTCACGTCGACTTCACCGTCGAGGTGGAGCGCTCGCTGCGTGTCCTCGACGGTGCCGTCGCGGTGTTCGACGGTGTCGCCGGCGTGGAGCCCCAGTCGGAGACCGTCTGGCGTCAGGCGGACCGGTACGGCGTGCCGCGGATCTGCTTCGTCAACAAGCTGGACCGGACCGGCGCGGAGTTCATGCGCTGCGTCGACATGATCAAGGACCGCCTCGCCGCGGTGCCGCTGGTCATGCAGCTGCCGATCGGGGCCGAGGCCGACTTCGTCGGCGTCGTCGACCTGATCGGGATGCGGGCGCTGACCTGGCGCGGCGAGACCAAGATCGGTGAGGACTACACGGTCGAGGACATCCCGGCCAGCCACACCGAGCTGGCCGCCGAGTGGCGCGACAAGCTGATCGAGACGGTGGCCGAGGCCGACGACGAGATCATGGAGCTGTACCTGGAGGGCGAGGACCCGACCCAGGAGCAGCTGGTCGCCGCCGTCCGCCGGGCCACCCTGGCCAGCAAGCTGACCCCGGTGCTGACCGGTACGGCGTTCAAGAACAAGGGCGTCCAGCCGCTGCTCGACGCGGTCAACGCGTACCTGCCGAGCCCGATCGACGTTCCGGCCATCGAGGGCCACGACGTCAAGGACCCGGAGCAGGTCGTCCTGCGCAAGCCGGACGACAGCGAGCCGTTCTCGGCGCTGGCGTTCAAGATCGCGGCCGACCCGCACCTGGGCAAGCTGACCTTCATCCGGGTCTACTCGGGCAAGCTCGAGACCGGCACGCAGGTGCTGAACCCGACCAAGGGCCGCAAGGAGCGGATCGGCAAGATCTACCGGATGCACGCGAACAAGCGTGAGGAGATCGCGTCGATCGGCGCCGGCCACATCGTCGCCGTGATGGGCCTGAAGGACACCACCACCGGTGAGACCCTGGCCGACGCGGCGCACCCGGTCGTCCTGGAGTCGATGCAGTTCCCGGCCCCGGTCATCTCGGTCGCCATCGAGCCCAAGTCGAAGGCCGACCAGGAGAAGCTGGGCGTCGCGATCCAGCGGCTCGCCGAGGAGGACCCGACCTTCCAGGTCCGGACCGACGAGGACACCGGCCAGACCATCATCGCCGGTATGGGCGAGCTGCACCTCGAGGTGCTGGTCGACCGGATGAAGCGTGAGTTCCGGGTCGAGGCGAACGTCGGCAAGCCGCAGGTCGCCTACCGCGAGACCATCAAGAAGAAGGTCGAGAAGGTCGACTACACGCACAAGAAGCAGACCGGTGGTTCGGGTCAGTTCGCGCGTGTGATCATCAACATCGAGCCGACCTCGGTCGAGGCGGGCGGCGAGGGCGGCTACGAGTTCGTCAACGCCGTCACCGGCGGCCGGATCCCGCGGGAGTACATCCCGTCGGTCGACGAGGGTGCCCAGGAAGCCATGGAGTTCGGCGTCCTGGCCGGCTACCCGATGGTGGACGTCAAGGTGACGCTGACCGATGGCGCCTACCACGACGTCGACTCGTCCGAGCTCGCCTTCAAGATCGCCGGGTCGATGGCCTTCAAGGATGCCGCCCGCCGGGCGACCCCGGTCATCCTCGAGCCGATGTTCGCGGTCGAGGTCACCACGCCCGAGGACTACATGGGTGAAGTGATCGGCGACCTCAACTCCCGCCGTGGCCAGATCCAGTCGATGGACGAGGGCCCTGGTGGCAGCCGGGTCGTCAAGGCCCTGGTGCCGCTGTCGGAGATGTTCGGGTATGTCGGTGACCTGCGTTCCAAGACGCAGGGCCGCGCGTCGTACTCGATGCAGTTCGATTCCTACGCCGAGGTTCCGAAGAACGTGGCGGAAGAGATCATCAAGAAGGCCCGGGGCGAGTAGTCTCTCGCTCCTGACCACCACACCCCAAGCGCGTCGGCGTACGGCGTAGTCAACATTTATCTAGGAGGGCCCCAGTGGCGAAGGCGAAGTTCGAGCGGACTAAGCCGCACGTCAACATCGGCACCATCGGTCACATCGACCACGGTAAGACCACTCTTACCGCGGCGATCACCAAGGTGCTGCACGACAAGTACCCGAACCTCAACGAGGCGTCGGCCTTCGATCAGATCGACAAGGCGCCCGAAGAGCGTCAGCGCGGTATCACCATCTCCATCGCGCACGTCGAGTACCAGACCGAGGCCCGGCACTACGCCCACGTCGACTGCCCGGGACACGCGGACTACATCAAGAACATGATCACCGGTGCGGCCCAGATGGACGGTGCGATCCTGGTCGTCGCCGCCACCGACGGCCCGATGCCGCAGACGCGTGAGCACGTGCTGCTCGCCCGTCAGGTCGGCGTGCCGGCGATGGTCGTCGCGCTGAACAAGTGCGACATGGTGGACGACGAGGAGATCCTGGAGCTCGTCGAGCTCGAGGTCCGCGAGCTGCTCTCGGAGCAGGAGTTCGACGGCGACAACGCGCCGATCGTCCGGGTCGCCGCTCACCCGGCGCTGCAGGGCGACGCCAAGTGGGGCGAGTCGATCATCGAGCTGATGGACGCGGTCGACTCCTACATCCCGCAGCCGGAGCGCGAGGTCGACAAGCCGTTCCTGATGCCGGTGGAGGACGTCTTCACCATCACGGGTCGCGGTACGGTCATCACCGGCCGGATCGAGCGCGGTGTCGTGAAGATCAACGAGACCGTCGACATCGTCGGCATCCGTCCGGAGAAGCAGACCACCACGGTCACCGGTATCGAGATGTTCCGCAAGCTGCTGGACGAGGGCCAGGCCGGTGAGAACGTCGGTCTGCTGCTTCGTGGCACCAAGCGCGAGGACGTCGAGCGCGGCATGGTCGTCATCAAGCCGGGCACCACGACCCCGCACACCAACTTCGACGCGTCGGTCTACATCCTGTCGAAGGAGGAGGGCGGCCGTCACACGCCGTTCTTCCAGAACTACCGGCCCCAGTTCTACTTCCGCACCACGGACGTCACCGGCGTCGTCACGCTGCCCGAGGGCACCGAGATGGTCATGCCGGGCGACAACACCGACATGTCGGTCGAGCTGATCCAGCCGATCGCCATGGAAGAGGGTCTGAAGTTCGCGATCCGCGAAGGTGGCCGCACCGTCGGCGCCGGCCGGGTCACCAAGATCATCAAGTGATCACACGAGGTCCGCGAGGGCTCGCAGTCTGAGCCCCGCGGACCTCTGCTTTGCGGCTGATCCGGCGCTCAGGTGGGCCGGATCAGGCGTGAGGCCACCCGATTGGCGTTTCGATGCCGATCTAGGGCACAATATTCAGGTTGCTCAGGCGAGGCCGCCGGGGCGCGCCCCAGACCATCTGGTCCGGCTGGTGCGCCGGACCGGAGACCATGCCGAGGTTCCGGTCCGAGACCGGGCCCCGATCACCATTCCAGGTCGATGAAGCGGTAGGTCGCGCGCGTTCCGCGTCCGCGACACACCCGACCTCGGGGGTCGGAGCAACGCAACGAAGACGATAGAGAAGGACGAAGCGAAGCGATGGCGGGACAAAAGATCCGCATCCGGCTGAAGGCCTACGACCACGAGGTCATCGACAGCTCGGCGCGCAAGATTGTCGACACGGTGACGCGTACTGGTGCGAAGGTTGCTGGCCCGGTGCCGTTGCCGACGGAAAAGAACGTGTTCTGCGTCATCCGCTCGCCGCACAAGTACAAGGACAGCCGCGAGCACTTCGAGATGCGCACCCACAAGCGGCTCATCGACATCATCGACCCCACGCCGAAGACCGTCGACTCGCTGATGCGGCTCGACCTGCCGGCCGGCGTCGACATCGAGATCAAGCTCTGAGGGACGCGAACAACCAATGAGCAAGCAGAAGAACACGCGCGGTCTGCTGGGCACCAAGCTCGGCATGACCCAGACCTGGGACGAGAACAATCGTGTCGTCCCCGTCACCGTGATCCAGGCCGGCCCGTGCGTCGTGACCGAGGTGCGTACCTCGGACAGCCACGGGTACGACGGCGTCCAGATCGCCTTCGGCGACATCGACCCCCGCAAGGTGAACAGCCCCATGCGCGGGCACTTCGACAAGGCCGGCGTGACGCCGCGGCGCCACCTGCTGGAGCTGCGGACCGCCGACGCGAGCGAGTACACGCTGGGCCAGGAGATCAAGGCCGAGGCGTTCGCCGCCGGTGAGCTGGTCGACGTCTCCGCCACCAGCAAGGGCAAGGGCTTCGCCGGTGTGATGAAGCGGCACGGCTTCCACGGCCTCCGCGCCACCCACGGTGTCCACAAGAAGCACCGCTCGCCGGGCTCCATCGGCGGCTGCGCCACCCCGGGCCGGGTCTTCAAGGGCCTGCGGATGGCGGGCCGGATGGGCAACGAGCAGGTCACCACGCAGAACGTGTCGGTCCACGCGATCGACGCCGAGCGCGGCCTGATCCTGATCAAGGGCGCTGTTCCCGGTCCGAAGGGCGGCCTCGTGCTGATCCGCAACGCCGCGAAGGGAGCTGCCAAGTGAGCACCGTCGACGTCGTCGTCGTCAAGGGCGACAAGGTCAGCAAGAAGGGTTCCGCCGAGCTTCCGGCCGAGCTGTTCGACGTGCAGGTGAACGTGCCGCTGATCCACCAGGTCGTGGTGGCCCAGCTGGCCGCGGCCCGCCAGGGCACGCACAAGGTCAAGTCCCGGGGCGAGGTGTCCGGCGGTGGCGCCAAGCCGTACCGCCAGAAGGGCACCGGTCGCGCCCGGCAGGGTTCGACCCGCGCGCCGCAGTTCACCGGCGGTGGCGTGGTCCACGGCCCGACGCCGCGCGACTACAGCCAGCGGACCCCGAAGAAGATGATCGCCGCCGCGCTCCGCGGTGCGCTCTCGGACCGGGCCCGCGACGGCCAGGTGTTCGTGGTCGAGAAGTTCGTCGACGGCGACACCCCGTCCACCAAGACCGCGCTGAAGGTGCTGTCCCAGGTCACCGACCCGGGCAAGGCTCTGGTCGTGGTCGAGCGTGCCGACGAGCTCACCTGGCTGAGCCTGCGCAACGTGCAGCACGTGCACCTGATCGCGGCCGACCAGCTGAACGCGTACGACGTACTGGTCGCCGACGCGGTCGTGTTCACCAAGGGAGCGCTCGACGCCTTCGTCGCCGGCGCGCCGAAGGGCAAGTCCGTCAAGGCTGTCGCGACGTCGACCGAAGCCGAGGAGACTGCGCTTAACGAGGAGGCTGGAGCATGAGCCACGGAGTCAACAAGGACCCGCGGGACGTGCTGCTGCGGCCGGTCGTGAGCGAGAAGAGCTACGGCCTGCTGGACGAGCAGAAGTACACGTTCGAGGTCGACCCGAACGCCAACAAGACCGAGATCAAGCTCGCGGTCGAGAAGGTCTTCAAGGTCAAGGTCAGCGACGTCAACACCATCAACCGCAAGGGCAAGCGCCGCCGGACCCGGTCCGGCTGGGGCAAGCGCCCGGACACCAAGCGGGCGATCGTGACCCTCAAGGGTGACGACCGCATCGACATCTTCGGAGGCCAGTCGTAATGGGTATCCGCAAATACAAGCCGACGACGCCGGGCCGCCGTGGCTCGAGCGTGGCCGACTTCGTCGAGCTCACCCGTTCGACCCCGGAGAAGTCGCTGCTGCGTCCGCTCCCGAAGAAGGGCGGCCGGAACAACTCCGGCAAGATCACCACCCGGCACCAGGGCGGCGGTCACAAGCGGGCGTACCGGCTGATCGACTTCAAGCGGTACGACAAGGACGGCGTCCCGGCGAAGGTGGCCGAGATCGAGTACGACCCGAACCGCACCGCGCGGATCGCGCTGCTGCACTACGTCGACGGCGAGAAGCGCTACATCCTCGCCCCGGCGAACCTGAAGCAGGGCACGATCGTCGAGAACGGCCCGGCCGCCGACATCAAGGTCGGCAACAACCTGCCGCTGCGCAACATCCCGGTCGGCTCCACGGTGCACGCCGTCGAGCTGCGCCCGGGCGGCGGCGCCAAGATGGGCCGCTCGGCGGGTGCCAGCATCCAGCTGGTCGCGAAGGAAGGCCGGATGGCCACCCTGCGGATGCCGTCCGGCGAGGTCCGGATGGTCGACGTGCGCTGCCGCGCCACCCTCGGTGAGGTGGGCAACGGCGAGCAGTCGAACATCAACTGGGGCAAGGCGGGCCGGATGCGCTGGAAGGGCAAGCGCCCGACCGTCCGCGGTGTCGCGATGAACCCGGTCGACCACCCGCACGGTGGTGGTGAGGGCAAGACCTCGGGTGGACGTCACCCGGTGTCCCCGTGGGGCAAGCCCGAGGGGCGTACCCGCAGCCGCAAGGAAAGCGACCGCATGATCGTCCGGCGCCGCAAGGCCGGCAAGAAGCGCTGATAGGAGCCGGCCAGATGCCACGCAGTCTGAAGAAGGGCCCGTTCGTCGACCACCACCTGATCAAGAAGGTGGAGGTGCAGAACGAGAAGGGCACCAAGAACGTCATCAAGACCTGGTCCCGCCGATCGATGATCGTGCCGGACATGATCGGCCACACGCTCGCGGTGCACGACGGCCGCAAGCACGTGCCCGTGTTCGTGACGGATGCGATGGTCGGGCACAAGCTCGGCGAGTTCGCCCCGACCCGGACGTTCAGGGGTCACGAGAAGGACGACCGGAAGTCACGGCGTCGCTGACTCATGGTCAGTGACGAAGCGAAAGCAACCTACGGAGAGATTCGAACATCATGAGCGTTCAAGAGCGTAGGGCGATCAGCGCCCGTCGCGAGAGCCTGCTGGGCGAAGAGCCCGGGGCCTTCGCGGTCGCGCGCTTCGTCCGCGTGACGCCGATGAAGGCGCGCCGCGTGGTCGACCTGGTGCGCGGTCTGGGCGTCGACGACGCACTCGCCACTCTGAAGTTCGCCCCGCAGGCCGCTGCCGCGACCGTGTACAAGGTCGTCGACAGCGCCGCGGCGAACGCCGAGGGCACCGAGCACCTGAGCCGGGCCGACCTGGTCGTGGCGAAGGCCTTCGTGGACGAGGGTCCGACGCTGAAGCGTCACCGCCCGCGTGCGCAGGGCCGGGCCACCCGGATCGACAAGCGGACCAGCCACATCACCGTCGTGGTCGCGCCGCGGGTCGAGGAGGAGCCGCCGGCCGAGGCCAAGAAGGCGGACACCAAGAAGGCTGCCAAGAAGGCACCGGCCAAGAAGGCCGCGGCTGAGAAGGCAACCGCCGACAAGGCAGCGGCCAAGAAGGCGACCGCCAAGAAGTCGGACGCCAAGAAGGCCACCGCTGAGAAGAAGGAGTCCTGACTGTGGGACAGAAGGTAAACCCGCACGGGTTCCGTCTCGGCATCAGCACCGATCACAAGAGCCGCTGGTACGCCGACAAGCTGTACAAGGACTACGTGGGCGAGGACGTCAAGATCCGCCGCCTGCTGAGCAAGGGCATGGAGCGCGCCGGTATCTCCCGCGTGGAGATCGAGCGCACCCGTGACCGGGTCCGCGTCGACATCCACACCGCCCGTCCGGGCATCGTCATCGGCCGCCGCGGCGCCGAGGCGGACCGGATCCGGGGCAGCCTGGAGGAGCTCACCGGCAAGCAGGTGCAGCTGAACATCCTCGAGGTGAAGAACGCCGAGGTCGACGCCCAGCTGGTCGCGCAGGGCGTGGCCGAGCAGCTGTCCGGCCGGGTGGCGTTCCGCCGCGCGATGCGCAAGGCGATGCAGACCACCATGCGTGGCGGCGCGCTGGGCATCCGGATCCAGTGCTCCGGCCGGCTCGGTGGCGCCGAGATGTCGCGGTCGGAGTTCTACCGCGAGGGCCGGGTGCCGCTGCACACGCTCCGCGCGGACATCGACTACGGCTTCTACGAGGCCCGCACGACCTTCGGCCGGATCGGCGTGAAGGTCTGGATCTACAAGGGTGACGTCGCCGGTTCGCGCGCCGAGCGGGAGGCGCAGGCCGCCGCCCGGGCCGCGACCCAGCAGCGCCGTCCGGCTCGCCGGGACGACCGCGGTGGTCGCAACGACCGCGGCGACCGCGGTGGCCGTGGTGGCGACCGGGGTGGCCGTGGTGGCGACGACCGTCGGGAGCAGCGCAACGCGGCCCCGGCTGCCGAGGCACCTGCCGCTGCGGACAAGCCCGCCGAGACGACCGGAACGGAGAGCTGACCAATGCTCATCCCCCGCAAGGTCAAGCACCGCAAGCAGCACCACCCGAAGCGCTCCGGCGCTGCCAAGGGCGGTACCACGCTGGCCTTCGGTGACTTCGGCATCCAGGCGCTGGAGAGCCACTACGTCACCAACCGGCAGATCGAGTCCGCGCGTATCGCGATGACCCGGCACATCAAGCGTGGCGGAAAGGTGTGGATCAACATCTACCCCGACCGCCCGCTGACCAAGAAGCCGGCCGAGACCCGGATGGGTTCCGGTAAGGGTTCGCCGGAGTGGTGGATCGCCAACGTCAAGGCAGGTCGCGTGATGTTCGAGCTGTCCGGCGTACCGGAGGACATCGCTCGCGAGGCCATGCGCCGCGCGATCCACAAGTTGCCGATGAAGTGCCGCTTCATCTCCCGAGAGGCAGGTGAGAACTGATGGCTACGACCGTGACCGCCGCCGAGCTGCGGAACCTGGGTCGTGACGAGCTGCAGAGCAAGCTCGCCGAAGCCAAGGAGGAGCTGTTCAACCTCCGGTTCCAGGCTGCCACGGGCCAGCTGGAGTCCCACGGCCGGCTGCGCGCCGTCCGCAAGGACATCGCCCGCATCTACACGGTGCTGACCGAGCGCGCGCTCGGCATCACCGAAGAGGTCGACGCCGCGCCCGCCGCGGCCGAGGACGTCGTCGAGGCTGACGACACCGAGACCGCGGACGACAGCGAGAAGGCCGGGAGCAAGGCATGACCGAGAACGTGAAGGGCGAGACCGTGAGCACGACCCCCGAGGCGCGAGGCCGCCGGAAGACCCGTGAGGGCCTGGTGCTGAGCGACAAGATGGACAAGACCGTCACCGTCGAGGTCGAGGACCGGGTCAAGCACGCGCTCTACGGCAAGGTCATCCGTCGCACCAGCAAGCTCAAGGCGCACGACGAGCAGAACGCCGCCGGTATCGGCGACCGTGTCCTCCTGATGGAGACCCGGCCGCTGTCGGCGACCAAGCGCTGGCGCGTCGTCGAGATCCTCGAGAAGGCCAAGTAGTTCCCGGCCGGGTGCTTCGGCACCCACCGGCAACCAATCGAAATCATTCGTTCCGCAAGGCTCACGTGAGTGAGAACCAGCGAGACAACCAGGAGATCAACAGATGATCCAGCAGGAGTCGCGACTGAAGGTCGCCGACAACACGGGTGCGAAGGAGATCCTTTGCATCCGGGTGCTCGGTGGCTCCGGTCGGCGCTACGCCGGTGTCGGTGACACGATCGTCGCCACCGTCAAGGACGCGATCCCCGGCGGTGGTGTGAAGAAGGGTGACGTCGTCAAGGCGGTCGTCGTGCGGACCGTGAAGGAGCGCCGGCGTCCGGACGGCTCCTACATCCGCTTCGACGAGAACGCCGCGGTGATCCTGAAGGCCGACGGCGAGCCGCGCGGTACCCGCATCTTCGGGCCGGTCGGCCGGGAGCTGCGCGAGAAGCGCTTCATGAAGATCATCTCGCTCGCCCCGGAGGTGCTCTGAGATGGCACAGAGGAAGTTGCACGTGAAGAAGGGTGATCTCGTCCGCGTGATCGCCGGCAAGTCCAAGGGCCTCGAGGGCAAGATCATCCAGGTCTTCCCCGACGACGAGAAGATCATCGTCGAGGGCGTCAACCGGGTGAAGAAGCACACCAAGGTGCAGCAGGCCCAGCGCGGCGGCACCACCGGTGGCATCGTCACCCAGGAAGCCCCGATCCACGTCTCCAACGTGATGCTTCTGGTCGAGGTCGAGCAGGACGGCAAGAAGCAGAAGGTGACCACCCGCGTCGGCTACAACCGCGTCGAGGTGCAGAAGCGGCGCCCCGACGGCTCGACGTACACCGGTTTCCGGAGCGTCCGGGTCGCGCGGCGTACCGGCGAGGAGATCTGATGACCACCGCAGTGTCCGAAACCAGGGTCCAGCCGCGGCTGAAGACGAAGTACCGCGAGGAGATCGTCGGCAAGCTGCAGGAGCAGTTCCAGTTCGACAACGTCATGCAGGTGCCCGGCCTCACCAAGATCGTGGTGAACATGGGCGTCGGCGAGGCGGCTCGCGACTCGAAGCTGATCGACGGCGCGGTCAAGGACCTGGCCGCGATCACCGGCCAGAAGCCGCAGGTGACCAAGGCCCGTAAGTCGATCGCGCAGTTCAAGCTGCGCGAGGGCATGCCGATCGGCGCGCACGTGACGCTGCGCGGCGACCGGATGTGGGAGTTCCTGGACCGGCTGCTGGCGCTCGCGCTGCCCCGGATCCGCGACTTCCGCGGTCTGTCGCCGAAGCAGTTCGACGGCACCGGGAACTACACCTTCGGTCTGACCGAGCAGGTCATGTTCCACGAGATCAACCAGGACCGGATCGATCGCGTCCGGGGTATGGACATCACCGTGGTGACCACCGCGAAGAACGACGACGAGGGCCGGGCCCTGCTGCGGCAGCTCGGTTTCCCGTTCAAGGAGAACTGACGTGGCGAAGACAGCACTCAAGGTCAAGCAGGCCCGGAAGCCGAAGTTCGCGGTGCGCGGTTACACGCGCTGCCAGCGTTGCGGCCGGCCGAAGGCGGTCTTCCGCAAGTTCGGCCTGTGCCGGATCTGCCTGCGGGAGATGGCGCACCGGGGCGAGCTGCCCGGTGTGACCAAGTCCAGCTGGTGACCGTCTCCACCTCCGATCTTTTCTCCACTCACCATCTAGTCACCGTAGGTCGCCGGCCGGCGA
Source organism: uncultured Actinomycetota bacterium (assembly GCA_963748245.1). Classification (GTDB taxonomy): domain Bacteria; phylum Actinomycetota; class Actinomycetes; order Propionibacteriales; family Kribbellaceae; genus Kribbella. The sequence continues at coordinate 379,859 of CAVVIA010000004.1, forward strand.
AACCACGGCGGGAAAGAGGCCCCAGGCCATGACGATGACCGACCCGATCGCAGACATGCTGACGCGTCTGCGCAACGCCAACCAGGCGTACCACGAGTCGACCGCGATGCCGTACAGCAAGATCAAGCAGGGAATCGCCGACATCCTCCAGCAGGAGGGCTACATCTCCTCCTACAAGGTGGAGGACCCCAAGGAGGGGGCCGTCGGCAAGACCCTGATCGTCGACCTCAAGTTCGGCCCCAGCCGGGAGCGCTCCATCGCGGGCGTCCGGCGGATCAGCAAGCCGGGCCTGCGGGTCTACGCGAAGTCGACCAATCTGCCCAAGGTTCTCGGTGGCCTGGGCGTCGCGATCATCTCGACGTCCCAGGGGCTCCTGACCGACCGGCAGGCCAAGAACAAGGGCGTCGGCGGGGAAGTCCTCGCCTACGTCTGGTGACGAAGAACCGGAAGGAGGACCACTAATGTCTCGCATCGGTAAGCTCCCGATCACGGTCCCGTCCGGCGTCGACGTCACGATCGACGGCCAGACGGTCACCGTGAAGGGTCCCAAGGGTCAGCTCTCGCACGTCGTGGCTGAGCCCATCGTGGTCAACCGGGACGAGGACGGCGCGATCGCCGTCGTCCGCCCGGACGACCAGCGCAAGAGCAAGGAACTGCACGGCCTGTCCCGCACCCTGATCGCCAACCTGGTGACCGGCGTGACGGACGGCTACGAGAAGAAGCTCGAGATCGTCGGCGTCGGCTACCGCGTCCTGTCCAAGGGCCCGGCCACGCTGGAGTTCTCGCTCGGCTACAGCCACACCATCACGGTGGAGGCGCCGGACGGCATCACCTTCGCGGTGGAGTCGCCGACCAAGTTCTCGGTGCAGGGAATCGACAAGCAGTCCGTCGGCGAGGTTGCCGCCAACATCCGCAAGCTGCGCAAGCCCGAGCCGTACAAGGGCAAGGGTGTGCGGTACGCCGGCGAGCAGGTGCGCCGCAAGGTCGGAAAGGCTGGTAAGTAACCATGGCGATCGGACTGCGTCCGCACAAGCACTCCGCCAAGAAGACGGCGTCGCGGCTGCGTCGCCAGATCCGGGTCCGGAAGAAGATCAACGGCACGGCCGACCGGCCGCGGCTGGTGGTCACCAAGTCGTCGAAGCACCTGTTCGTTCAGGTCATCGACGACGTGGCCGGCAAGACGCTGGCGTCCGCCTCCACCATGGAGGCCGACCTGCGCGGCGCGGAGGCGAACAAGACGGACAAGGCCAAGACCGTCGGCGGCCTGATCGCCGACCGGGCCAAGGCTGCCGGCATCGACTCGGTCGTCTTCGACCGGGCCGGGAACAAGTACCACGGCCGTATCGCGGCCCTGGCCGACGCCGCCCGCGAGGGCGGCCTCGGGTTCTGACATGGCGACACAAAACACAGGAAGAGGTAGTTCGAAATGAGCGGAGGCCAGCAGCGTCGCGGAGGCGGCGCCGGTGGTGAGCGCCGTGGTCGCGACGGTGGTCGCGGTCAGGCAGCTGACAAGACCGCCTACATCGAGCGCGTGGTAGCCATCAACCGTGTCGCCAAGGTCGTGAAGGGTGGTCGTCGCTTCAGCTTCACCGCCCTCGTGGTCGTCGGCGACGGTGAAGGCACCGTCGGTGTGGGTTACGGCAAGGCCAAGGAGGTGCCCGCGGCGATCGCCAAGGGTGTCGAGGAGGCCAAGAAGGCATTCTTCAAGGTGCCGAGGATCCAGGGCACCATCCCGCACCCGGTGCAGGGCGAGAAGGCCGCAGGCGTTGTGATGCTGCGTCCGGCCGCTCCTGGTACCGGTGTGATCGCGGGTGGCTCGGCGCGCGCCGTACTGGAGTGCGCGGGGATCCACGACATCCTGAGCAAGTCGCTGGGCTCGTCCAACGCCATCAACGTGGTGCACGCCACCGTTGCGGCGCTGCGCAGCCTGGAGACCCCGGAGGCCGTGGCCGCGCGCCGTGGCCTGCCGGTCGAGCACGTCGCCCCGGCGGCGCTGCTGAAGGCGCGGGCGGAGGTGTCGTCCTGATGGCTCGCCTGAAGGTGACCCAGACCCGTTCCGGCATCGGTGGCAAGCAGAATCAGCGCGACACCCTGCGGACCCTCGGCGTGAAGCGGATCGGCGATGTCGCCGTTCACGACGACCGTCCGGAGATCCGCGGCATGGTCCGTACGGTTCGCCACCTCATCACCGTCGAGGAGGTCGACTGACATGGCGCTGAAGGTTCACCACCTGCGTCCGGCGCCCGGTGCCAAGACCGCCAAGACCCGTGTGGGTCGTGGTGAGGGCAGCAAGGGCAAGACGGCCGGCCGCGGTACCAAGGGCAGCAAGGCGCGGAACAACATCCCCGAGTGGTTCGAGGGTGGCCAGATGCCGCTGCACATGCGGCTCCCGAAGCTGAAGGGCTTCAAGAGCAGGAACCGGGTGGAGTTCCAGGTCGTTAACCTGGACAAGCTCGGACAACTGTTCCCCGAAGGCGGCGAGGTCGGCGTGGCCGACCTGGTCGCCAAGGGCGCGGTTCGCAGCGGTCAGCCGGTGAAGGTGCTGGGTGACGGCGAGCTGACCGTGGCACTGCAGGTTTCGGTGCACAAGTTCTCCAAGTCCGCCCAGGAGAAGATCCAGGCGGCCGGGGGGACCAGCCACCGAGGTGTGATGTCCAGGGCTCGTGCGAGCCGGCGCTTGATATCGTGCGCTGGAGTTCGGACGAGCCCTGGTTCGTCTCTTGCCAAGCTGCTTTGCTAGGCCCCTGCCCTGACCGGGCAGAGGAAACTTGTGGGAGGACAGGGTGTTAGGCGCCTTTGCCAACGCGTTCAAGACTCCGGACCTGCGCCGGAAGATCTTGTTCGTGCTCTTCATCGTCGTGATCTTCCGGATCGGTTCGGTCGTTCCGGCGCCAGGTGTCAACGTTCAGTCGCTGGACACCTGTCTCAAGCTCGCACAGGGCGGCGCCAACGCGAACCTGTACAACCTGATCAACCTGTTCTCCGGCGGTGCACTGCTGCAGCTCGCGATCTTCGCGCTCGGCATCATGCCCTACATCACCGCCAGCATCATTCTGCAGCTGCTCACCGTGGTGATCCCGCGGCTGGAGTCGCTGAAGAAGGAGGGCCAGGCAGGACAGGCCAAGATCACCCAGTACACCCGGTTCCTGACCGTCGGGCTGGCGATCCTGCAGGCGACCGCGTTCGTCGCGCTGGCCCGGACCCCGGGCCGGCTGTTCCAGGGCTGCCAACGAGCCCCTGCTGCACAACGACAGCTGGTTCCCGGTGGTCGTGATGGTGCTGACCATGACCGCCGGTACCGGCGTGGTGATGTGGCTCGGCGAGCTGATCACCGACCGCGGCGTCGGCAACGGCATGTCGATCCTGATCTTCACCCAGATCGTCGCCACCTTCCCGTCGCAGCTGTGGAGCATCCGCAAGGAGAAGGGCATGCCCACCTTCATCGTCGTGCTCGCGATCGGTCTGGTGATCATGGCCGCGGTCATCTTCATCGAGCAGGCGCAGCGCCGGATCCCGGTCCAGTACGCCAAGCGCATGGTCGGCCGCAAGATGTTCGGCGGCACCTCCACCTACATCCCGCTGAAGGTGAACCAGGCCGGTGTGATCCCGGTCATCTTCGCCTCCAGCCTGATCTATCTGCCGGTGCTGGTCAGCCAGTTCCAGCAGGACGAAGCGCTGGGCGCAGTGGATCCAGGGCAATCTGGTCAAAGGCGACCACCCGATCTACATGGTCTCGTACGTCGCCCTGATCATCTTCTTCACGTACTTCTACGTCTCGATCACCTTCAATCCGAAGGAAGTCGCGGACAACATGAAGAAGTACGGCGGCTTCATTCCCGGGATCCGGGCGGGCCGTCCGACCGAGGAGTACCTCGGCTACGTGCTGTCCCGCATCACGCTGCCCGGCGCGATCTATCTCGCGGTGATCTCGATGATTCCGCTGATCGCGCTGGTGCTCCTGAACGCGAGCCAGAACTTCCCGTTCGGCGGTACGTCGATCCTGATCATGGTCGGCGTCGGTCTGGACACGGTGAAGCAGATCGAGTCTCAGCTGCAGCAGCGTAATTACGAAGGGTTCCTGCGCTGATGAGAATGTTGCTGATGGGTCCGCCCGGGGCGGGCAAGGGCACGCAGGCAAAGGTGCTTGCGGAACGCCTCGATATCCCGGCCGTATCCACCGGCGACATCTTCCGCGCGAACGTCAAGGACGAGACGCCAGCTCGGTCTCGAGGCGAAGCGCTACATGGACGCCGGCGACTACGTCCCGGACGAGGTCACCAACGCAATGGTGCGGGACCGGCTGTCCGAGGCGGACGCCGGGGAGGGCTTCCTGCTGGACGGGTACCCGCGCACGCTGGCCCAGGTCGGCACGCTGGACGACATCCTGGCCGAGCACGGCCACAAGCTGGACGTGGTGGTGGCGCTGGTCGCCGACATCGACGTACTGGTCGACCGGATGATGCTGCCGGTCCCGGACCGACGGCCGGACGGACGACTCCGAAGAGGTCATCCGGCACCGGCAGGACGTCTACACCGCCGAGACCAAGCCGCTGCTGCAGGTGTACGCCCAGCGCGGTCTGCTGGTCGAGGTGGACGGCGTCGGCGAGATCGACGAGGTCAGCGAGCGCGTGCTCGCCGCCCTGAAGACGATCACGGAGTGACGTCAGCGGATGATGTGCAGTGATCTTTAAGGACCGCGGGATCGAGATCAAGACCCGCGAGCAGATCCTCTCCATGCGTGCGGCCGGCCTGGTGGTCGGCCGCACGCTGGAACTGCTTCGGGGCGAGGTCCGGCCCGGCATCACCACCGGTGAGCTGGACGCGATCGCCGAGGACACACATCCGCTCCTCCGGCGCGACCCCGTCGTTCAAGGGCTACCACGGCTTCACCGGCTCGATCTGCGCGTCGGTGAACGACGAGATCGTGCACGGCATCCCCGGCGGCCGGGTGCTGGCCGAGGGCGACCTGATCTCCATCGACTGCGGTGCGATCGTGGACGGCTGGCACGGCGACGCCGCGATCACGGTGCGCGGTCGGCGAGGTCGAGCCGGAGCTGCTCGAGCTGGCCCGGATCTGCGAGGAGTCGATGTGGCGCGGGTTCGCCGCGGCGCAGCTCGGCGGCCGGCTGACCGACATCTCGGCCGCGGTCGAGGCGCCACGTCCGCGCCAACTCGTCGTACGGGATCGTCGAGGACTTCGTCGGGCACGGGATCGGTTCGGCGATGCACCAGCCGCCGAACGTGCCGAACTTCGGCAAGGCCGGCCGCGGCCCGAAGCTGGTCGAAGGGCCTGGCGCTGGCGGTCGAGCCGATGCTCACGCTGGGCAACCAGGACAACCACACGCTCGAGGACGACTGGACCGTCGTCACCGACGACGGCAAGGCCGCCGCGCACACCGAGCACACGTTCACGCTGACCCCGCAGGGTCCGTGGGTGCTGACCGCCCTGGACGGCGGCGAGGCCAAGCTGAGCCGAGCTCGGCGTCAAGTTCGGCGCACTGGCCGACTGAAGCGATCACGGTACGGCGAAGTCCGCTGACTCGCCGTACTGACGGACGGCCTGGGTCCGCCCGCCGGGGGACGCCGAGGGACTCCCGCTGAGGCACACTTGAGCCATGCCCAGTCAGTACCAGCCGCACCAGCGTTTCACCGAAGCCGACCGGGACAAGATCGCCGGCCGGCTGCGGGACGCGTTCGCGGACGGTCGGCTGGACCAGCCCGAGTTCGCCTCCCGCCTGGACCAGCTCTACGCGGTGCAGACGTACGGCGAGCTGGAGCCGCTGGTGCGGGACCTGCCCCCGGTGCGGACGTACCAGACTCCCGCGATGGTGCAGGACAGCAAGCCCGCTCCCGCGCCCGGTGAGTTCCCCGAGCGCAAGAAGAGCAACGACAAGCACGCGCTGCGCGGCACTCGGCCGGCGGGTTCACCGGCGTCGTCGATGATCAACGTGGTGATCTGGTTCGTCATCGGCCTCGCGAACGGTGGGCACTGGCCGCACTTCTGGCCGGTCTGGCTGCTGATCCCCTGGACCCTGTTCGCCCTGAGCAACCTCGGAAAGCGCCGTTGACAGCGGCCCAGGTCAGCCGCCGCGCCGCCGGCCCGCGGCTGCGGCCGGATTGGGGCTGGCAACTGCGGCAGGGGTCCGCCTCGTCTACGTGATCTGGTTCGCGGTCGCCGTCCCGCTGGTGATCGCCGGACTGCTGGTCGAGCCGCGCTGGGTCGGCTGGATGATGCTGGCCTGGTTCCTGGTGCTGACTGGGGTTCACGATCGCTCTGCGGCTCGCTGACGGCCGCCGGCGCAAGGCCTGGGGCGACGTCGTCGAGCAGATGGGCTGGCGGACCAGTGCGGCCCGAGCCGGAGTTGCAGGAGCGCTGGCCGTTCCCGCCGTTCTCGGTGGATCCGGAGGCCGAGGTCTTCGACGTGACCACGGGCCGGCATCGGGGCCGGGAGTTCTCGACCGGGCGGTTCCGGCACAAGGTCGGGCGCCGCCGACCTCGGCTTCGACTTCCTTGATCTGCAGGTGGATCGGCCGCTGCCGCCGCTGCAGGTGTTGCCCGCCGCACTGGCTCCGGTGGCGGCTGCGAGTCTGCTGCCGATCAAGTTGACGTTCGACGGGCTGCCCGGGCGGTACTAGCCTGTTCAACGGCCGGGAGGATCACGCCGAGTCAGGTGGTGCACCCGCGGTCGGTCGAGGCCCTGGCCGCGGTGCCGCCGTTCGGGTTCAGCTGCGAGGGACGGCGCTTCGTCGCGATCCTGCCGGCGTACCGCGACTCCGCTACCGCCCTCGCGCAACTGGACGCCGCGTGCGATCTGCTCGACCTGATGCCCGAGCAGATCTGGCGGAAGGCGAGCAGTGGGCCGCTGACGACGGATCAGCCTAGTTCCCTGAGCAGCGGGACGAGCGCGGCGAGGTCCTCGTCGCCGCTGCCGGCCGCCACGGCCGTTCCGCAGCAGCTCGCCCATCGGTGCCAGCAGGGCCGGGATCGACGCCCTGGCCGACCGAGGCGTCGATCAGGTTGACGAATCCAGCCGCCTGCATCGCGAGGTTCGAACCGGCCGCACCCGGCTCGGGACCGTACTCGAGTTCCTTGGCGATCCGCGGAGGCAGCCGAGCATCGCCGTGAGCCAGGGGAGCAGCAGGTCCTCGGTGAACCGCAGCGGCGGAGACCTTCTCGCTGGCGGCCAGGGCCAGCGCGTGCTGGGCGCCGCCGAACATGCCGTACATGCCGCTGAGCAGGGCGATGTCGTGCAACGCCGCCAGCCCCGGGTCGCTGCCGACGTAGTCGTCCGGGCCATCGCGGCGAGGTCGGCCTGATGCCGCTCGAAGACGTCCGGAGCGCCGCTGTAGAAGATGAAGGCGGCCGGTCCGCCGATCATCGCGGGCACGGCCATGATGCCGCCGTCCAGGTACTGACGCTCCGCCGCAGCGGCCCAGATCGCGGTGTCCCGGGCCTGGGCCGGGGTGCCGTTGGTCAGGTTGGCCAGGGTCCTGCCGGTCAGGTCGAGGCCGCATCCGAGAGGGTGCTGCGGACGGGCGCGTCGACGAGCAGGCAGACCACCACGAGCGGGCGGCCGGCGACCGCTTCGGCAGCGGTGGCGGCGCGGGTGGCGCCGAGGTGTCGAGTTCGGGGGAGCGGCCGGGAGTGCGGTTCCAGACGGTGGTCGGGTGGCCGGCGGCCAGGAAGGCCCGGGCGAGGGCGGTCCCCATCGCGCCGAGGCCGAGGACGGTCACAGGAGTCTTCATGCGGTCCAGACTTGCCGGGTGACGCTATAGGATGGACAAGTACCCACTAATTAGTCAGGTACTCACCGAAAGTCAGTGAGGAGCTCCGGGCATGGTGGCAGCGACGCCGTACACGTGTGGGTCTCGACGCCGCCGCGGACGTGATCGGCGGGAAGTGGAAGCCGCGCATCCTGTGGGCGCTGCACCACGGGCCGATGACGGTTCGGGGAGCTTGCGCCGCGAGATCGCCGGGGTGACCGAGAAGATGCTGATCCAGCAGTTGCGCGAACTGGAGAGCCGCGACATCGTGCACCGCGAGGTCTTCCACCAGGTGCCGCCGCGGGTCGAGTACTCTCTCACAAAGCTCGGGAGTCACTGAACGTGGCGTTGGCGCCGCTGGATGCAGTGGGGAGCCGAGCACTGGACGAGCTGGAACTCACTCGCGGCTGTTGACCGCTCACTCCCCGTCGCCAGGCGGGCGCTCCGGCCGAGCCGGGCTGGCGGAGGCCGATTGGGTTTCCGGCCTGGTAGGTGGCGTACACTCTTTCCTTGGCCCTTTGTGGCCTCTGCTCGTGCTGCCCGCGGCTGCCATGAGCGCATGTAGCGTCGGGAGGGTGCACTCGAGCCGGGGTGGGGCCAGCGGTAGTACCACCCATTCAGTACGTCGTCTACAGAAGTGCGAGGACATGCCCAAAAAAGAGGGAGTCATCGAACTCGAGGGCACCATCGTCGAGGCCCTGCCGAACGCGATGTTCCGTGTTGAGCTGTCCAACGGGCACAAGGTGCTCGCGCACATCAGCGGCAAGATGAGGCAGCACTACATCCGGATCCTCCCCGAGGACCGGGTCGTCGTGGAGCTGTCGCCGTACGACCTCACCCGGGGTCGCATCGTCTACCGGTACAAGTAAGACCACCACCAACACCTGTCGAAGAAAGAAGCTCGATGAAGGTCAATCCGAGCGTCAAGAAGATCTGCGACAAGTGCAAGGTGATCCGCCGTCACGGCCGGGTCATGGTGATCTGCGAGAACCCGCGGCACAAGCAGCGGCAGGGCTGACCAGCCCCACCTCGAGCAGCACACAGCACTTTCGCACCACAGCGCGCACGCTCATCCAGCACACAAGCTGTACCAGCTGGATGCTGCCCCCGGAACAGAGGCCGGGGCCTTGCCGGTGAAACAACAAGCTCACCGAGGCGGGCAAGGACGCGGCGCGCCACCACACCTCTGCAGACGAAAGGACACCGCCACATGGCACGCCTCGTAGGGGTCGACCTTCCGCGCGACAAGCGCATCGAGGTCGCTCTCACCTACATCTTCGGTGTAGGTCGTACTCGCGCCCTGAAGACGCTCGAAGCCACCGGGATCTCCGGTGACAAGCGCGTCCACGAACTGGGCGACGAGGAGCTGGTGAAGCTCCGGGACTGGATCGAAGGCAACTACAAGATCGAAGGTGACCTCCGTCGCGAGGTGACCGCGGACATCCGCCGCAAGATCGAGATCGGGTCGTACCAGGGTCGCCGGCACCGCAGCGGCCTGCCGGTGCGTGGTCAGCGTACGCGGACCAACGCCCGCAGCCGCAAGGGTCGTCGCAAGGCGATCGCCGGCAAGAAGAAGAAGTGATGACCCGGATGACTCTCGACCACCCCAGGAGCAACTGACCTATGCCTCCCAAGAGCCGCACCGCGGCCGGCGCGAAGAAGGTGCGCCGCAAGGAGAAGAAGAACGTGGCCGCCGGCCACGCGCACATCAAGAGCACGTTCAACAACACGATCGTGACGATCACCGACCCGACCGGCGCGGTCATCTCGTGGGCTTCCGCGGGCACCGTCGGCTTCAAGGGTTCGCGCAAGTCCACCCCGTTCGCCGCGCAGATGGCCGCCGAGGCCGCCGGGCGCCGCGCGATGGAGCACGGCATGCGCAAGATCGACGTGTTCGTGAAGGGTCCCGGCTCCGGCCGTGAGACCGCGATCCGTTCGCTGGGTGCCGTCGGCCTCGAGGTCGGCACCATCCAGGACGTCACCCCGACCGCCCACAACGGCTGCCGCCCGCCCAAGCGGCGCCGGGTCTGACCTTCCGAGAGGAGCACTGAACTATGGCCCGTTACACCGGACCTATGACCAAGAAGTCGCGCCGTCTCGGGGTCGACCTCGTCGGTGGCGACAAGGCGTTCGAGCGTCGTCCGTACCCGCCGGGTATGCACGGCCGCGGCCGTCCCAAGGAGAGCGAGTACCTGCTCCAGCTGCGCGAGAAGCAGAAGGCCCGTTTCTCGTACGGCGTCCTGGAGAAGCAGTTCCGCCGGTACTACGAGGAGGCCTCGCGGCGCTCCGGCAAGACCGGTGACAACCTGCTGATCATCCTGGAGTCCCGGCTGGACAACGTGGTGTACCGCTCCGGCCTGGCCCGGACCCGCCGGCAGGCCCGTCAGCTCGTCGTGCACGGTCACTTCACCGTGAACGGCATCAAGGTGAACATCCCGTCGTACCGGGTGGCTGCCCACGACATCATCGATGTCAAGGCGAAGTCGGTCGAGACGACCCCGTTCATCATCGCCCGGGAGACGCACTCCGAGCGCGTCGTCCCGGCCTGGCTCGAGGTGCTGCCCGAGCGGCTGCGCATCCTCGTCCACCAGCTGCCGACCCGGCAGCAGATCGACACCCAGGTCGCCGAGCACCTGATCGTCGAGCTCTACTCGAAGAACTGATCCTGTTCCGGCCGGTGGCCTCCGGGCCGCCGGCCGGACACGGTCTGTTCTTCACCTTCGCGGCCTCAAATAGTGGTCGTCGCGGAACCTAAGGAAGTAACGAAGTGCTTATTGCACAGCGCCCCACCCTGACCGAAGAGGTCGTCGAAGAGCACCGCTCCCGGTTCGTGATCGAGCCGCTCGAGCCGGGCTTCGGCTACACCCTCGGCAACTCGATCCGCCGTACCCTGCTGTCCTCCATCCCGGGTGCCGCCGTGACCAGCATCAAGGTCGACGGCGTCCTGCACGAGTTCTCCACCGTGGCCGGGGTGAAGGAGGACGCCACCCAGCTGATCCTGAACCTGAAGGACCTGGTCGTCTCCTCCGAGCACGACGAGCCGGTCACCATGTACCTGCGCAAGCAGGGCCCCGGTGACGTCACCGCCGCGGACATCGCGCCGCCGGCCGGTGTCGAGGTGCACAACCCGGACCTGAAGATCGCCACCCTGAACGAGAAGGGCCGGCTCGAGATGGAGCTGGTCGTCGAGCGGGGCCGGGGCTACGTCTCGGCGATCCAGAACAAGTCCGCCGACGCCGAGATCGGCCGGATGCCGGTCGACTCGATCTACTCGCCGGTGCTCAAGGTCACCTACAAGGTCGAGGCGACCCGCGTCGAGCAGCGCACCGACTTCGACCGCCTCGTGGTCGACGTCGAGACCAAGCCGTCGATGCTGCCCCGCGACGCCGTCGCGTCGGCCGGTAAGACGCTGGTCGAGCTGTTCGGTCTGGCCCGCGAGCTGAACGTCGAGGCCGAGGGCATCGACATCGGCCCGTCGCCGGTGGACGAGCAGATGGCGGCCGACCTGGCCCTGCCGGTCGAGGACCTGCAGCTGACCGTCCGCTCCTACAACTGCCTCAAGCGTGAGGGCATCCACACCGTGGGTGAGCTGATCTCGCGCAGCGAGCAGGACCTGCTGGACATCCGCAACTTCGGCTCCAAGTCGATCGACGAGGTCAAGCTGAAGCTGGCCGAGATGGGCCTGTCGCTGAAGGACTCGCCTCCTGGCTTCGACCTGCGTGCGGCCGCCGAGGCCTACGGCACCGAGTCGGACGACGAGGACGAGAGCTTCGCCGAGACCGAGCAGTACTGAGACCACCCCGGTCACTGAACCCACCCCGGGCCATCGGCCTGAGATCCTTCTGGAGTAAGAGATGCCAACCCCCACCAAGGGTGCCCGGCTGGGCGGCAGCCCGGCGCACGAGAAGCTGATCCTCAGCAACCTCGCGACGTCGCTGTTCGAGCACGGCGCCATCACCACCACCGCGGCCAAGGCCAAGCGCCTGCAGCCGCTGGCCGAGTCGATGATCACCAAGGCGAAGCGTGGTGACCTGAACTCGCGCCGTCAGGTGATGAAGCGGATCAAGGACAAGAGCGTCGTGCACGTGCTCTTCACCGAGATCGGCGAGCGGTACGCGGACCGTCCGGGCGGCTACACCCGGATCACCAAGCTCGGCCCGCGCAAGGGTGACAACGCGCCGATGGTGAAGATCGAGCTGGTCGAGGCGCTGGCCGACTCGCCGAAGAAGGCCGCGAAGAAGGCTCCGGCCAAGAAGGCGGCGGCGAAGAAGGCCGACGCCGAGGCCAAGGTCGAGGACGTCCAGGACGAGAAGGTCCAGGATGTTGTCGCGGGCAAGTACGAGGGCTCGGCCGCCCCGAACGCCGACGGCTCCGCGCCGGCCGGCTTCGACATCAAGGGCAACGAGAACTCGATGAAGTTCCACACGACCGAGTCGCCGTGGTACGACCAGACCGAGGCCGAGGTCTGGTTCAAGAGCGAGGCGGACGCCGAGGCCGCTGGCTTCACCAAGGCCGGCGAGACCGAGGACGACGACAAGTAACACCAGTTGTTCGAACAGCGCCCCCTCACTTCACGGTGAGGGGGCGCTGTTGCGTTAGATTGCCGTGTGCGTTGGCGGATAGACCTCAGGTACGACGGAACGGCCTTCCACGGCTGGGCCCGTCAGGAAGGTCTCCGGACCGTGCAAGGTGTGCTGGAGGAGACGCTGCGTGTCGTACTGCGCCTTCCCGAGCCGCTGACCGTCACCTGTGCCGGCCGGACCGACACCGGTGTCCACGCCCGCGGTCAGGTCACCCACGTGGACGTCGAAGGCGCTGTAGAGCCCCTCAGGCTGCTCAGAAGCCTGAACGGCGTACTGCCCGAGGATGTGGCTGTCACAGCCGTCAGCGCGGCTCCAGAGGGCTTTGACGCCCGTTTCTCCGCTCTGGCCCGTCGCTACGTCTACCGGCTGTGTGACGACCCCGCAGGCTGGGACCCGCTCACCCGCGGTCACGTACTGCGAGTGGGCCGCCCACTGGACGTGGACCGGATGAACGCCGCCGCGGCCGGACTGCTCGGCGAACACGACTTCGCAGCCTTCTGCAAAAAGCGCGAGGGAGCCAGCACAGTGCGGGCCCTGCTGGAGTACTCCTGGCAGCGGACCGGTGTGGGGCAGTTGGAGGGCACTGTGGTCGCGGATGCCTTCTGTCACTCGATGGTCCGGGCCCTGGTGGGGTCGATGATCCCCGTGGGTGACGGACGCCGTGACGTCGACTGGCCGGCCGCCGTACTGGCTGGGAAGGTGCGGGACTCGGCTGTGTCGGTCCTGCCCGCGCACGGCCTCACACTGGAGGAAGTGCGCTACCCGGCCGACGACAAGCTGGCCGCGCGGGCCCTGCAGGCCCGGCAGGTCAGGGGAGAGGTGCACCAGCGTGGCTGACCACTACTTCTCGGCGGAGCCCGGCTCGGCCGACGTACGCCGTACTGTCGAAGCCCGGATCTGGGGACGCGAGTACACCTTCACCACCGCGACCGGAGTCTTCTCCCGGGACCGCTTGGACATCGGTACGGCGGTCCTGCTGCGCGAGGTGGATCCGCCGGCCGAGCCGGGCACGTACCTGGACCTTGGCACCGGCTACGGCCCGATCGCGTGTGCGCTGGCCGTGGAGTCGGCCGGGGCCGAGGTGTGGGCGGTGGATGTGAACACGCGGGCGCTGGAGCTGACCGCGGAGAACGCCGGCCGGGCCGGCGTGGCCGACCGGGTGCATCCGGTGCTGCCGGACGACGTACCGGAGGACGTGCGGTTCGACCAGATCTGGTCCAACCCGGCGATCCACATCGGCAAGCCCGAGCTGCACAAGATGCTGCTGCACTGGCTGGCCCGTCTTGCCCCCGACGGCGTGGCATGGTTCGTCGTCGGCAAGAACCTGGGCGGCGACTCGCTGCAACGCTGGCTGACCGACCAGGGCTACCCCTGCGCGCGGGTCGGCAGCGCGAAGGGTTTCCGGGTACTGCGTGCAACGAACGCGGGTCCATCGCCGTCCTGAGGGTATGGAGGCAGCCTTGGCGGCAGCAGAGGCACGGTCGGGCCCGATCGACTTCGAGCTGTGGGTCACCGAGAAGGCGGACGCGCTGCTGCGCTTCGCCTACGTCCTGACCGGGGACCGATCCCTGGCCGAGGACGCGGTGCAGGACGCCCTGACGACCGCCTGTGCCCGCTGGGGCCGGGTAAGTCGTGCCGACGACCCCGAGGCGTACGTGAAGCGCATGGTGGTCAACGCACACATCTCCTGGTGGCGTCGTTTCCGTCGCCGGGAGGCACCGGCCGCCGACCCGGTGCGAACCGGGCCGCCGGCTCCGGACGGCGCCGCGGACAGGGCGGAGTCCGATGCCGTCTGGGCGCTGTGCTCGACGCTGCCGGACAAGCAGCGGGCGGCCGTCGTACTGCGCTTCTACGAGGACCTCTCGTACGCCGAGATCGGTGCGCTGCTGCACTGCGCGGAGGCGACCGCCCGGTCGCACGTACATCGAGCACTGGCAGCACTGAAGACCACGCTGAGCAAGGAAGGAGCCGAGGATGCCTGAGCACGAGCCTGAGCAGGAGCTCGGCCCCAAGATCGCCGACGCGTTCCAGCACCAGGCCGGCGCGGCCACCGGTCCGCGGGGCAGCGTGCTGGCGGCAGAGGCACGCCGGCGGGTCCGCAAGCGCCGGCAGGGGATGGTGATGGCCGCGGCGGCCGTAGTGGTGGCCGCGTCGATCGGAGGCGTCTGGAACGTGATCGGAGACCCGTCGCCGATCGCATCGAGCTCCAGGGACAGCAATGCCGAGAGTGCGGCGGGGTCCGGGTCGGAGTCCGGGTCCCGCTCGCCGCAGCTCGTACCCCCGGCAGCCGATGCGGCGTGCCCGGCCGACCACCCGATCCTGCAAAAGCCCGGAACCAACGCCGTACCGCGTGGGACCGGGCTGGACGTCGAGGCGCCGGTGTTCGGGATGCAGGCGTGCCGCTACAAGCTCACCCCGGGTGCCACGATGCTGCTCGGCCAGCGGGCCTACAACGCCGGCATCGCGCAGCAGGTGGTCGACGCGATCAAGGTGCTGCCGGAGCGGAACCCGGACCTGCCGGTGTTCAAGTGCACACCGCAGTCCGCGCAGCCGTCCGAGGCGATCGTGCTGCGGTTCGACACGTCCGCCGGCGTCCGGGAGGTCTGGGTCCAGTACGACGGCTGCGACTCCGCCGGCTTCTTCACCGGCTCCCGCACCTTCGGCCTGTACTCCGCTCCCCTCAAGCTCTTCATGACCGGCCAGGTCCGCCCAACCGGTGGCACGTACCTGGACGCCCTCAAGGACTGGTGACGGTCACTCGACAGCCTGACCGCGGTCCCGCGTGAACGGCAGCACTTTCCCGGCCGCTGCTGCCGCCACATTTGACGCCACCGCGCCTGCTGCCACCCCTGACGCCGCACCACCGGCCGCCGCGCCCCCGCCGGCCGCAGATCTGCCCGCTGCGGTGTGCTCGCCCAGAAACCGCCGCATGTCGGCAACTGCGGGGTCCTGCGTCCCGACCGTGGCCAGGCGCTTTCTGACGTCGCGGAGGGCGCGCTGCGCGTGGTGTGCGCCGATGTCGGCCGCCTCTTGGGGCGTCACCACGGCCGGCCGATCGAGGTTCTGGTACTTCGCCAACGCCCCGAGCTCGAATCGGAATGGCTCCCCGAGCCTGGCTCGGAGCTCGGTGCGGTCCTCGGGCGACTCATCCAGCCGGTGGGCGATGATCAGGTCGGCCATCGCGTTGTACCGCTGCGGCATGGGGGTCTGGTGAATCGTCGACCGGATGTCGTCGGGGTGCTGGCCGGTCAGCTCGGACAGACCGTGCACCACGCCGTCCAGGCCCTCGTTGTAGGCGGAGTACGCGCCGTCGCCGGTGAGGTGCAGGTCGAGGATCCGTGGCACGGCCTGATCCATCCCGATGTCCCGGATCACGCTCGTTTCGATCTGCCTGGTCTCGGTGTCGGCGAGCGCCTCTTCCAGGGCGGTCTCCTCGGGCGACCCGTGCCTGGTCAGTCCGCCATTCCGAAGTCGCGGCGCGGATCCCGCCGGGCGAGGAGGTGCCGCGGATCGGCCGGTGCCTTGGCGACCTGCTCGCCTTCGACCCGGCCGGCCTGCCCCTGGTCCAGGAACTTCTGGAGATGCGCCACGCTTTCGACCCGGGTGTCCTGCGCCACCGGCTGCTGCTGCTTTTGCCACGCGAGCACCTGCTGCTCGAAGGTCTGTTCCGCCGGCGGCTGCGCGGCTTGGGCCTGTTCCTTCTGCCAGGCGAGTACCTGGTCCTCCCAAGACAGCTGGACCTGCGGCTCCTGCTGTGGCTGTGCGGTCTCCGGCTCGGTCAGCGCCTGCTTGAGTTCCGCCACCGCCAGCGTGCCGATCTCGGCGCCGCGCTCAGCCTGCGTGGCGGAGTCGATGGATCGGTCCTGCTCGACCGTCAGCACCGGAGCGAACTTCTCCTGCAAGGTCCGCTCGAGCTGCGCGCGAAGCTCGGGTCGCCCACCCTGGCCCTCGATCACGAGGTCCGCGATCACTCCGAACCGCTCGGTCGCGTTGGCCGCGCGGAGCCGGCGGACGACCTCCTCGTTCTCCAAGCCGCTCAAGGTGGCGACGCCGTCGACCAGCGTGGTGGTGCCCGCCTGCAAGGCAGGGTAGGCGTCGACCTGCTTCTGCGTGAGCAGAGCAGGATTCTGGACGTCCAGATTCATCCCGCGGATGACGTCGTCGACGTTCTGCTGCGCCCAGTTCTCCGCCAGGCCTTCTTCCAACGCCAGTTCGGCGGCCGAGAGCCGGACGGCTCCGTCGGCGTTCTGCAGGTCATGGCAGAGGTGGAGGCTCTCATGCGTCAGCGTGACGAGCGCGTCCCGGAGCTGTGACAGCTCGTCGGGGGTGAGCTGTTCGCCTGCGTAAGCGCGGCGCAGCGGCTGCAGCACGGTCGCGTCGCTGACGCTCATCCCGCCGTCCGGACCCGCCGCGCCTTCGAGGCCGCTCAGCTCGAAGTAGACACGCTTGTTCCACCGGCTCGTCTGCCCGCTGAGCCTCCCGGCCGTCTCGATGGCCGTCGCCACCCAGTGGTACTCCTGCGACCTGGGGTCCAGCAGTGCTCCGCGCCTACCCGGCATCGATCGCCTCGCTGTCGTTCTCGCCGCTCACCATTCCCCGATCAGTCGCCGCAAACGATAACTGTTCGCCTGGGTGGGGCTGGGTTGACAGACTGGTGGGATGGGTCACGTGGATGTGGGCGGGGTCGGGTTCGAGCTGCCGGACGGGCGGGTGTTGCTGGACGACATCACGTTCCGGGTCGGGGACGGGGCCAAGGTCGCTCTGGTCGGGGCGAACGGGTCGGGCAAGACCACGCTGACCAGGATCATCGCGGGTGACCTGAAGCCGCACAGGGGCAGCATCGCGCGGTCCGGCGGGCTCGGGGTGATGCGGCAGTTCGTCGGCTCGGTGCGGGACTCGTCCACCGTGCGCGACCTGCTGCTGTCGGTCGCACCGGAGGCGATCCAGACCGCCGCGGCCAAGCTGGACAAGGCCGAGCTGGCGATGATGGAGGCCGAGGACGAGAAGACCCAGCTCAAGTACGCGCAGGCCGTGTCGGACTGGGGCGAGGTCGGCGGGTACGACGCCGAGGTCCTCTGGGACGTCTGTACGACGGCCGCACTCGGCATACCGTTCGACCGCTGCCGGTGGCGCGAGGTGAAGACACTGTCCGGCGGTGAGCAGAAGCGCCTGGTGCTCGAGGCCTTGCTCCGCGGTCCCGACGAGGTCCTGATGCTCGACGAGCCGGACAACTACCTCGACGTACCCGGGAAGCGTTGGCTGGAGGAGCAACTCCGCAGCACCGACAAGACCGTGCTCTTCATCAGTCACGACCGTGAGCTGCTGGCCAACACCGCTACCCGGATCGTCACGGTGGAGCTCGGTGCGGCCGGCAACACGGTGTGGACGCACGGTGGCGGCTTCAAGACGTACCACGAGGCCAGGCAGCACCGGTTCGAGCGGTTCGAGGAGCTGCGGAAGCGCTGGGACGAGGAGCACGCCAAGCTCCGTGCGCAGATGCTGATGTACAAGCAGAAGGCGGCGTACAACTCCGACATGGCGTCGCGCTACCGGGCCGCGCAGACCCGGTTGCGCAAGTTCGAGGAGGCCGGCCCGCCGCAGGCGATCCCGCGTGAGCAGAAGGTCAGCATGCGGCTCACCGGCGGCCGCACCGGCAAACGCGCAGTGGTCTGCACAGCCGTCGAGCTGACCGGTCTGATGAAGCCCTTCGACCTGGAGGTCTGGTACGGCGAACGCGTCGCCGTACTGGGGTCGAACGGGTCCGGCAAGTCGCACTTCCTTCGGCTGCTCGCCAACGGCGGCTCGGATCCGGATGTCGAGCACCGGCCGGTCGGCGACGTACAGATCTCGCCGGTGGCGCACACCGGCAACGCCAAGCTGGGCGCACGGGTGCGACCGGGCTGGTTCGCGCAGACGCATGAGCACCCGGAGCTGGTCGGCCGCACGCTGCTGGAGATCCTGCACCGGGGTGACGACCACCGGGAGGGCATGGGCCGCGAGTTGGCCTCGCGGAAGCTGGATCGGTACGAGTTGGCCCATGCGGCGGAGCAGACGTTCGACAGCCTCTCCGGTGGTCAGCAGGCTCGCTTCCAGATCCTCCTGCTCGAGTTGTCCGGTGCGACCCTCCTGCTGCTCGACGAGCCGACCGACAACCTCGACGTCGAGTCAGCCGAAGCCTTGGAGGAAGGACTCGACTCCTTCGACGGCACTGTCCTCGCAGTGACCCACGACCGCTGGTTCGCCCGTGGCTTCGACCGCTACCTGGTCTTCGGCGCAGATGGGTCGGTCTACGAGTCCAACGAGCCGATGTGGGACGAGGGTCGCGTCGAACGCGCTCGCTAAGGGCTGACGCACCAGCCGTCGCGGTAGGCGGCCCAGTGCTCTGATGTGGCAGCGAAGTCGACGTACATAGCCAGGCCGAAGTTCTGGCGGTTCGAGGTGCCTAAGGCGAGCCTGGCACCTCGGACCGCTGCGCTGACGGTCTCCGCGTGGCCCCAGTGGGACGGGTTGCTCTCCCAGTAGGCGGGCAGGCCCATCAGGAGGTCCGTCCCTGCCGGTGTCACCTCCAGCGCGAGCTTGGTCTGTTGCTCGACATAGCCGCCGTACAAGGACTCCAGCGGCATAGCTGTGTCGTAGGACATGACCGCGATCTGTTCGACCCGGCGAGCCACCTCGGCGAAGTAGTCCTGCGACCACCACTTGCCCTCGCCGGTCAGAGCCAGCGGGAGTGCGTTGATGCGCCAGAGCGGTTCGAGCTGCGCTGCCGCGACCGACAGCGGTACGTCGCGCTTGGCCGTCAGCACGTGCGTTTCGTCCAGTACGGCGAGGAACCCGGCCGACCCGGAGTGCACTGGCTCGAAGTCGAAGTGGATGCCCTGAAACCCTTGGTCGAGTACGGCGGCCGACGACGCCACGACCCGCGTCCGCACGGCCGGGTCGTCGAGGTCAATGCCAGGGTTCTTTCCCGGTTGCACGATGTCGCCCAGCCAAGCCTGCACGCGTACATCGGGAGCCGCGGCCCGCATCGCCGACGTGAACCAGCGCGCCCGCGGTGACACCTTCGACAGCGGCAGCGTGCCGTCGTGTTCCAACGGGCCGGCGTGGACATAGAGATCCCGGATCCCCGTGCCCTCGAGCTGCCGGGCCAGGGCCGTCACGTCGGCCTCCTTCTTCCGCCCGTCCACCCAGGCGTGCCCGAGCCACAGTGCGTCGTTGTTGCGCGTCCGCGCTTCGGCGGCCGGATCACCGGCGTACCGCACCCGCAGGGAGACCGCGTAGGCGCCGAGCGGCACCGGCACCAGCAGCACGAGAGCGAGCGTCAGCACCATGAACACTCGGCGCTTGCGGGACCAGTTTTTCCAGCGCCGCCTCACGGACGAGGCCGCAGACCGTCGAAGATCAGGCCGAGCATCCGGTCGCGGACCTCCGGCTCGAGCCCGACCGCGGTCGCGCCGCGGGAGGCGCCGATCAGCAGGGCGTAGACCTCGGGCAGGCCGGCCTCACGCCGTACGGCGCCGTCCTCCTGAGCGCGGGTGAGGAGCCTGTGGAAGGCGTCCCGCAATCCGCTGCCCGCCTTCTGCGCCTCCGCTCCGGCGGCCTGGCCGGCCGCGGTGAGGGCCTCGGCGATCGCCAGCTTCGACGCCGACTCGGACACCACCTGGGTGAAGAACCCGAAGAACGCCTCGCCCGGGAACCTGCTGTCGGCGAGCTCGACGGCCCGGTCGCGGAGCCGCTCGAGGCGCAGGGTGAGCACCGCTTCGAGCAGTTCGGTCTTGGTGGGGAAGTGCCGGAACACGGTCGCGATGCCGACACCGGCCAGTTTCGCCACGTCGTCGGTGGACGCGCTCGGGGACCGGCCGAACACCTCGTCCGCCGCGGTCATGATCCTGGCCCGGTTGTCCCGCGCGTCTGCTCGCACCCTGCTCCCCTCCTTGCGATCCGGCTCAGCGTCGCCTCTCAGCCTAGGAGACGCCGCGGCCCGGCGATGGGTTGTAAACGAAGTCAGTGCTCCGTATATTCGGAGTCGCTACTCCGTTTATCCGAGAGGAACCCGATGACTCCCGAAGAGGTCTTCCTGAAGCTCGTCCACGGTGTCGCCGACCGCGACTTCGACGCGCTCCCGGCGCTGTACGCCGAGCAGACCGACGTACGCCATCCGATGAACCCGTACGGCGACCACCCGCTGCTCAGCCGGGACGCCCTGCGGGAACACTTCGGCCTGAACGCGCCGCGGGTGGCCGGGACGATCAGGTTCCGGCCGGAGAACATCCGGATCCACCACACCGCCGACCCGGAGGTGATCGTCGCCGAGTTCGACTACGCCGGCACGGTGATCGCGACCGGGGAGCCGTTCAGCGCGCCGTGCGTGTTCGTGCTGCGGGTCCGGGACGGGCTGATCGTCGAGTCCCGCGACTACATCGACCACGTCGCGATGAGCCGGGCCCGCGGCCAGATCGGCCAACTTGCCGCGGATCTCGCGGAACCGGCCGGAGCGCCTGCTGCGTCGTAGTCCGCAGAGGCGCCGGATGGCCCCGGACCGAGGCAACTGAGCCCGCCCGGGGCCATCTCCAATGGCCAACTTCTCAAGCCCGCAGCCGCAGCGGCGATGCGGCCAGAGCCTTCGCGGCGATCACCAGACCGGCGGCCGCCAGCACGATGTCCTTCAGTACGTACTGCGCTTCCAGCGTCGGCGTGCCGGGGAACAGGTCGCCGAAGAACAGCACCAGCGGCGACATGATCCCGACCAGCGAGAGGCCGAGCACCAGCAGGCCGGTCCGCAGGAACTTCCCGGTGACCAGGGTGAGTCCGATGAAGCACTCCATCAGCGCGGTCAGCAGGACGGCATTCCGCCCGTCGACGATACCGAGCGTGAGCGTGTCGATGGTGCGCATCACCAGCGCCTCCGCCGGGCTCGCCCCCGGGAAGAACTTGAGGACGCCGAAGCCCAGGAAGATCAGGCCGAGGCTGACCCGGAGGATGTCGACACTGTGCCGGCCGAGCACTCCGGCGATCCGGTTTCCCTTGTAGATCAAGGCATTCATGGTGGTTTCTCCTGTCGCGATCGATGTGCCAACAGCCTCGCGAAAACCACCCGCCTACCGCGTCGGCCCGACGACGTCACTCCACCTACCCCGGTCGCGGTAGGACGCCGTACGCCTGTAGCCCCCGTACGACGTACTCCTCAGGGTGACCCTTAGGCCGTACGGATCACTCCAGCAACCGGGCCGTCGAGCGTCAGCCGCCGCACCGTTGACTCAGGCCAGAGTGTGTCGGTGGGCGGTGTTAGCTTCGGTTGATGGGCAGACTTGTGGGGAGGGTCGCGCTTGTTACCGGGGCTAGTCGCGGCGTGGGGAAGGGGATTGCTCTCGGGCTCGGTGAGCAGGGGGCGACTGTGTATGTCACCGGTCGGACCGAGGTGGGTGGGGCGCCGACGACGCCGTTGGACGGGGCTGTGCAGGAGACGGCTGAGGAATTGACGGCGATCGGCGGGCGCGGGGTGGCGATCGCGTGTGACCACCGGGACGACGAGCAGACGCGGCGGGCTGTTGCGCAGGTGGTGGCTGAGGCCGGGCGAATCGACGTACTGGTGAACAACGTCTGGGGCGGCTACGAGCACTTCTGGGACGGCACGGAGTTCTGGCTCGAGGCTGGATTCTGGACAGCGCCGATCGAGCGCTGGGACTCGATGTTCGCGGCTGGAGTGCGGGCTCACTACGTCACCAGCGTGATCGCGGCGTCGACGATGGTCGCCCAGGGTTCGGGGCTGATCGTCAACGTGTCGTCGGATGCCGCCGGCAAGGACGATGCCGGCGTCAGCTACGGCGTGGCGAAGGCGGCGACCGACCGGATGGTCGCCTGCATGGCGCACGAACTGCGCGAGCACGGCGTGACCGCGGTGTCGTTGTACCCAGGCCTGGTGCGGACCGAGTCGGTCCTCCGCGCCGCCGAGTACTTCGACCTGTCCAACTCCGAGTCACCGCAGTACGTCGGTCGCGCGGTCGCCGCCCTGGCCGCCGACCCCACAGTCATGCGCTACACGGGTCAGGTCGTGAGGACGTCCGAACTCGGCAGGCACTACGGCTTCACCGACATCGACGGTTCGTGATCCGACAGCACAGGAAATCGTTGGCTGGAGGCGTGGTCGGGTTGGTAGCTTGCTGGGTGTCGTGACGGTACGCGAGGAGGTGGGACCCATGAAGGCTGTTCGTACGTGGGTGCTTCCCTCGGTGTCATGGCTGGGCGATTGACGTAGGGGTCGCCGGGAGCGCCTCAACTACAAGGCACTCCCGAAAGGCAACACCTATGCATTCTGTGCGTTTTACCGCGGAGACATCGTCGAACGGCGTCGTTGAACGCGACTTCCTGGTGGGCGAGATTCCCGGCGTGCTCTGGTCGCCCGTATCCGGGGCTGATCACGCGCCGCTGGTGCTGATGGGGCACGGCGGCGGCCTGCACAAGAAGACGCCGGCACTGATGGCCCGCGCCCACGACCTGGTGACCACCTGGGGATTCACCGTCGTCGCCATCGATGCGCCCGGGCACGGCGATCGGCCGCGTACGGCGGAGGACGAGCGGACCCGGGCCGACTTCCGGGAAGCCCACGCGACCGGGGACGCCGAGCGCTTCAAATCGGTCAGCATCCAGTACGGCGTCTCGCTGGCGGAGCGCGCGGTACCGGAATGGCAGGCGACCCTGGACGCCCTGCAGAAACTGCCCGAGATCGGCACCGAGGCGCCGATCGGCTACGGCGGCGGCATCACCTTGGGCACCGCGATCGGCATACCGCTCACGGCCGTCGAACCCAGGATCCGCGCCGCCATCTTCGGCGGCGGCTTCTTCCCGCACGAGGCCCTGATCGAGGCGGCGACACGGATCACGATCCCGATCCAGTTCCTACTCCCCTGGGACGACGAACACGTAGACCGCGAATCCACCCTCGCGTTGTTCGACGCCTTCGCCACCAACCAGAAGACCCTCCACGCCAACCCAGGCGACCACCGCACCATCCAATGGCAAGGCCTCGACACCGAGTTCCTGGCCCGGCACCTGACGGGCAGCTGAGGCGAGGCGGCCAAAGGAGCTGTCGCCGCCGGCGGCGGTAGCCTTTCAACGCAACAGCAAAACGGCCCCTCCGAGTGGAGGGGCCGTTTGGTGGTGGTGGGTCAGCGGTCGCCCATCGGGACGTACTGGACGCCTCGCTCGCCGGTGTAGATCTGCTTGGGGCGGGCGATCTTCTGGTCGGTGTCGCCCAGCATCTCCAGCCACTGCGCCAGCCAGCCCGAGGTGCGCGGGATGGCGAACAGGACGGTGAACATCTCCGGCGGGAACTCCAGTGCCTCGTAGATCAGGCCGGAGTAGAAGTCGACGTTCGGGTAGAGCTTGCGGGAGACGAAGTACTCGTCCTCCAGCGCGATCTTCTCCAGTTCGACGGCGATCTTCAGCAGCGGGTTGATCCCCGTCACCTCGAACACGTCGTCGGCGGCCTTCTTGATGATCTTGGCCCGCGGGTCGTAGTTCTTGTAGACCCGGTGGCCGAAGCCCATCAGCCGCTCGTCGCCGTTCTTCACGCCCTCGATGAACGACGGGACGTTGTCGACCGAGCCGATCCGGCGGAGCATCTTCAGCACCGCCTCGTTGGCGCCGCCGTGCAGCGGGCCGTAGAGGGCGCCGATGCCGCCGGCCACGGCGGTGTACGGGTCGACCTGGGTGGAGCCGATCGCCCGGACCGCGTTGGTGGAGGCGTTCTGCTCGTGGTCGGCGTGCAGGATGAACAGGATCTCCAGCGCCCGCACCAGCCGGTCGTCGGCGGCGTACTTGGGCTCGCTCATCTTGAACAGCATGGACAGGAAGTTCGCCGTGTAGCTGAGCTCGTTGTCCGGGTACACGTACGGCTTGCCCTGGGCGTGCCGGAACGCGAACGCGCCCAGCGTCGGCATCTTGGCGATCAGCCGCCGGATCTGCAGCGCCCGCGACTCCTCGTCGAAGATGTTGCGCGATTCGGGGTAGAAGGTGGACAGCGCACCGACCGAGGCAGCCAGCATGCCCATCGGGTGCGCGTCGTACCGGAAGCCCTGCATGAAGGTCTTCAGGTTCTCGTGCACGAACGTGTGATACGTCACGTCGTGTGCCCAGGCCTCGTACTCCGCCTTGTTCGGCAGCTTGCCGTTCACCAGCAGGTAAGCCACCTCGAGGTAGTTCGACTGCTCGGCGAGCTGCTCGATCGGGTACCCGCGGTACTCCAGGATGCCCTTGTCGCCGTCGATGAAGGTGACGGAAGAACGGCACGAGGCGGTGTTCACGAACCCGGGGTCGTAGGTGGCCAGGCCACCGTCGCCGTCGGATGCGCTGATCTGTTTGAGATCGGCGGCACGGATGGTGCCATCGGTGATGGCAAGGTCGAAGTCCTTGCCGGTCCGGTTGTCCCGGACGGTGAGCGACTGATCGGTCACAATGCCCTCTTCGGAAGCTGGCGTCATCGCCTGGTGAGTGAGGGTTATCGTCAGCCGGCGGGACGCGGATCGGACTGCAATCTTCACCGCTAAACTAGTGCTGTCGGGGTCTCCTTCCAAGCCGGGGTCCCCGGTGGGGATTTGCTCGCTTTGACCCAGGGCGGACACCGCCGGTATTCTGGGCTGCTGTTGTGCGTTCCAGGTCCCAGCCCCGTCGGCGGACCATTCGCCGACGTACCAGTTTTGTCAACCTCTGAGAAACGAAGGTCAACGACCGTGCGCACGTACAGCCCGAAGCCTGCTGACGTCACCCGCGAGTGGCACGTGATCGACGCCACCGACGTCACGCTCGGTCGGCTCGCCGTCCAGATCGCCACCCTGCTGCGTGGCAAGCACAAGCCGACGTTCGCACCGCACGTGGACGGCGGTGACTTCGTCGTCGTCGTGAACGCGTCCAAGGTCGCGCTGTCCGGCACCAAGCGGACGGACAAGCTGGCCTACCGCCACTCGGGTCACCCGGGTGGTCTGACGGCCACGCCGATCGGCGAGATCCTCGACAAGGACCCTCGCAAGGCCGTCGAGAAGGCTGTCTGGGGCATGCTGCCGAAGAACCGCCTGAGCCGGAAGCTGCTCACCAAGCTGAAGGTGTACGCCGGTCCGGAGCACCCGCACACCGCGCAGCAGCCGAAGCCGTTCGAGATCACCCAGATCGCCCAGTAAGCGATCGACGAGCCAGGTAAACGAGGATTCCCAGCGTGAGCGACATCACCACCGAGACCGAAGCGTTCGACACCGAGGTCCCCATCGACAACGAGGGCCCGGTCGCCTACACCTCCGAGACGAACCCGACTCCGGAGCAGCGCGCCGAGACGGGTCGCGTCGCGGTGATCAACCCGGCCGGCGCCACCGGCCGCCGCAAGGAGGCCGTCGCCCGCGTCCGCCTCGTGCCCGGCAGCGGTCAGTGGACCGTCAACGGCAAGCCGCTGGACGTGTACTTCCCGAACAAGGTCCACCAGCAGCACGTGAACGAGCCGTTCGTCGTCGCGGGCCTGGAGGGCTCGTACGACGTGATCGCCCGGATCAACGGCGGTGGCATCACCGGCCAGGCCGGTGCGCTGCAGCTGGGTGTGGCCCGTTGCCTGAACGCCGCCGACCAGGAGGCGAACCGGCCGGGGCTGAAGAAGGCCGGTCTGCTCACCCGCGACGCGCGGATCAAGGAGCGGAAGAAGGCCGGTCTCAAGAAGGCCCGCAAGGCGCCGCAGTACAGCAAGCGCTGATCACCTGATGGGTCGTTTGTTCGGCACGGACGGAGTCCGTGGCCTGGCGAACGTGGACCTGACCGCGGAGCTGGCGCTCGACCTCTCGGTCGCGGCAGCTCACGTACTCGGCGAGGCCGGTGCCTTCGAAGGGCACCGGCCGCGCGCCGTTGTGGGGCGGGATCCACGGGCCAGTGGTGAGTTCCTTGAAGCCGCCGTGGTGGCCGGTCTGGCCAGCGCAGGCGTCGATGTGGTCCGGCTCGGCGTCCTGCCGACCCCGGCCGTGGCCTACCTGACCGGCTCGACCGGCGCCGACCTCGGCGTGATGCTGTCCGCCAGCCACAACCCGATGCCGGACAACGGCATCAAGTTCCTGGCCCGCGGCGGGATCAAGCTGGACGACGCGATCGAGGACGCGATCGAGGCCCGGGTGGGCGAGGAGTGGCAGCGTCCGACCGGTGCCGCCGTCGGTCGGGTGCTGGACGACGGGCAGGGCTTCGAGACCTACGTCTCGCACCTGGTCCGGTCCGCGCCGAACCGGTTCGACGGGGTCAAGGTCGTGATCGACTGCGCCAACGGCGCAGCCTCGCAGACCGCGCCGGAGGCTCTGCGCCGGCTCGGTGCCGAGGTGATCACGTACGCCGCCGCACCTGACGGACTCAACATCAACCTCGACTGCGGATCCACCCACCTGGAGGGCCTGCAGCGCGAGGTGCTCGGCCACCGCGCCGACCTCGGCATCGCCCTGGACGGTGACGCGGACCGCTGCCTGGCCGTCGACGCCAACGGCGAACTCGTGGACGGCGACCAGATCCTCGCGATCCTGGCGCTGGCGATGCGTGACAGCGGCCGGTTGTCCAACGACACCGTGGTCGCCACCGTGATGAGCAATCTCGGCTTCGTCCAGGCGATGGTCCGGGAGCGGATCGCGGTCGAGCAGACCAAGGTCGGCGACCGGTACGTGCTGGAGGCGATGAAGGCCGGCGGTCACAATCTCGGCGGTGAGCAGTCCGGGCACGTGATCCTGTCCGACCACGCCACCACCGGCGACGGCACGCTGACCGCGGTCATGCTGCTTGCCCGGGTCGCCCAGACCGGCAAGACGCTGAGCGACCTGGCCGGCGCGATGTCGCGGCTCCCGCAGGTGCTCGTCAACGTCAAGGACGTGGACAAGTCCCGCGCCGGCACCGATCCAGCCGTCCAGACCGCCGTGGCCGAAGCCACCGCCCGCCTGGGTGACACCGGCCGAGTCCTCCTCCGCCCGTCGGGCACGGAGCCGCTCGTCCGGGTCATGGTCGAAGCGGAGTCCTCAGACACCGCCGACGAGATCGCCCACTCCCTGGCCGACGTGGTCGCCACCTCACTGAAGCTCTGAACCTGGGACACCTTTTGGGGACCTCGGACAGGTAATTCCCTGTCCGAGGTCCCCGTTTCCTGTCCCAGGTCTCCCGCCCAGCTCCGAGCGTGCCGAATCGTCAGGTGACGGAGATGTCTACCGACGGGCGGAGTTTGGCGGCTGCGGCTAGGGCGTCGTGGGTGGGGTTGGTGAGGAAGCTTTCGATGCGTGCCGGGTCGGCGGGGGTGTCTAGGGCGGGTATGGCGATCTGTTCGTAGGCGGCTTGGAAGCGGGGGCCCCAGCGGCGGGTGCCCAGGCGGGCGGTGCGGGAGCAGTTGTCGACCATGTAGGCCACGTCGCGGGCGTGCATGTAGGGGAGCAGCGAGTCGACCGCCTCGATGATCGACTCGTTGACGATCTCGGACCAGGGGTGGCCGCGATCGGCGAACTCGTCGACCTGGGCGACCATGGTGGCCACGAACAGGCCCGCGGTGAGTGGGTCGATGGCGGCGGCCGTCGTACCGCGGCGGGCGTGGACGTCGGCGCCGTACGACCACATCGGGCTGCCGCCGATCCGGGACATCGGCCGGGAGGCGAGGCGGTCCTCGGCCAGGATCACGCTGCGCAGTTCGGTGCCGTCGGCAACTTCGTCGTAGATCTCGGCGACGATCTCGCGGGCCGGCCCGTACGCGGCGGTGTAGGCGCGGTCGAACAGGTTCCGGCCGTCACCGGTCAGGGCGGCGCGAACGGCGGGCAGGCCGGCCGCGGAGATGGTGCGCGCGATCGGGCCGGTGATCGATTCGGTGGAGCGTTCGTACGCCGTGACCGGATCGGCACCGTCGAGGCGGAAGTGGCGGTAGAGCGCCTCGACCAGGCCGTGGACCGCGCCGAGTAGGATCGCGCGTTCCCCGACGATGTCGGACTTGTACTCGTTCTCGAGCGTGGTGGCGAACGTGTACGGCGATCCCAGCCCGACCGACCAGGCCAGCGCGCGGTCCGTCGCGTGCCCGTCCGGATCGGCGTGTACGGCGATACTCGCGTTGATCCCGGCTCCGTTCACCGTCGCACCTTGCTCGTAGAGGCGTCGTACCGAATCGCCCATGCCCTTGGGGCAAACCGCGATCACCGGGTGGCCGGCCGGGAAGTCACCGCCGCTCGCCTTCAGATGACCGAGCAGGAAGCCGTGCGACAAGCCGATCGTCGCGCCGGGTTTGAGGACGTCGAAGATGCGAGAGTGCTCGGCGGCCAGGGCGGCGTCGGCGATCAGCAGGATCACCAGATCGGAGCCTGCGGCAACGGTCAGCCAGTCGCCGAGGGTGCCGTCCTCCTCGGTGAACCCGTGCTTGCGCGCGTCGTCCGCCGAGGCCGAGCCCGGACGCAGGCCGACGGACACGGTCACGTCGGTCCCGGCCAGCGAGTCGCGCAGGTTCTGGGCCTGGGCGCGTCCCTGTGGTCCCCAGCCGATGACGCCGATCCGCCGTACGCCGTGGAACGCCTCGGGCAGCAACGGGAAGAGGTCCCGGCCGCCGCGCAGGATGGTCTCCGTTCCACCCGGAACGGTCATGGTCTCGGTGCGGAAGACCGACGAGGTGAAGGTGTTCATGCCACTCAGTTAAGGTCGACGGCAAGTGTTGCAGCAAGCGCAACATCTGCACCGTGCCGTTGCGGAGAATGGAATATGGAGCATCGAGAGCTGGAGCTGTTCCTGCACCTGGCGCGCACCCTGAACTACGGACGCACCAGCCTGGAGTGTCATGTCAGCGCGGCGACGCTGACCAGGACGATCCAGCGGCTGGAGGTGCGGGCGGGTGCGCGCCTGCTGGATCGCGGTCCGCGCGGCGTCGTTCTCACCGCGGACGGTCAGCGCTTCACGTCGTACGCCGAGCGCGCCCTGGCGCTCTGGGAGGACTATCACGCGGGCGCCGGCGAACCTGCCGAGCTGGTCGGGGAGCTGCGCATCTTCGCCACAGTCACTGCCTGCCAAGCGTTGCTGCCCGACCTGCTCGCGCCGCTCCGGGCAGCGCATCCGCAGGTCCGGCTCGACGTCCGGACCGGCGACGCGGCGGCTGCTCTGGCCAGGCTCGACGAGGGCGAAGTCGACGCGGCCGTCGCCGGGATTCCGAAGCGCCTGCCTCAGACTCTGGTGACTCGCACGGTGGCCGTCACCGACCTGGTCCTCGTGACTGCCAAGACTTCAACGGCAGAAGGGCCGTACGTCGTGCCGGCGAGGGGTCTGGTTCGTGAGGCAGCGTTCCGATGGTTCCGTCGCGAGGGCATCAAGCCCGTGATCGCGGCCGAGCCCGACGGCCACGAAGCACTCCTGGCTCTCGTGGCACTCGGCTGCGGCACCGGGATCGTGCCGCGCCTCGTCCTCGAGTCCTCACCATCGGCCGACCGCCTGACCGAACTGCCGGCCGATCTCGAGCCGCTCACCATCGGGCTCTGCGCCCGCCGCGCCGACCTCCGCCGCCCCCTGATCGCCGCCCTCTGGGGACTGACCTAGGCGCGAGGTGGCGCGGTGGTTGCGCCGGGGCGGAGCTTGGCGGGGACCAGTTGGGGTGGGAGTGGATCGGCGTTCTCCAGTTGGCGGATGAGGGCTTCGGTACCCAGTTGGCCGAGCTCGGGGCCGGGGGTTCGCATGATGGTGAGCTCCGGGTTGGTCAGCGCAGCGGTCTCCGGCACCATCAGCAACGGCAGGACGGAGAAGTCGCCAGGCACGGCGCGGCCCATGCGGTTCAGGCCGGAGACGACGCCCAGCGCGGCGTACTCGTTCAGGACCAGGATCGCCGTGGACTCGGGGTGCTCGCGCACCAGGCGTTCCGCTGCCTCCTGACCGGCGTGCGTGGTGTCCGAGCACTCCAGGACGACGGTCTCCAGGCCGTACTCCGCGACCACCCGTCGATACGCGTCCTCGGTGCGGACCCACGGGCCGTAGGCGTGGAAGCGCGGGTCGTTCAGGTCGCCCGACACGAGCGCCAGCTCGCGGTGGCCGAGTTCGTACAGGTGCTCGACGGCGGTCTCGACCGTCGTGTCGAAGTCGATGTCGACATGGGACAGGCCGTCGAGTTCCGTGGTCCGGCCGATCATCGCGAACGGCATCCCGGTCTGCTGCAGGATGCCGACGCGGGGGTCGTCGAGCTGGACCTCCATCAGGACGACGCCGTCGACCAGGCCCTGCCCGAGCAGTTCACGCAACTCGGCGCCGTCGTTGCCGACCGGCCAGAGCACCAGGTGGTAGTCCTCCTTGCGGGCTGCCTCGGCCGCGCTGGTGAAGAACTCGGCGGTCGACATCCCGAACTTGTGCTCCAGTGCCGGATACGCCATCGCGATGATGTGCGTACGGCGGCTGGCCAGGGCGCGGGCCACCATGTTGCGGCGGTAGCCCAGGTCGGCCATCGACTGCTCGACCCTCGCCCGGGTCGCCGCGGTGACCGGCTTGGTGCCGTTCAGCACGAAGGAGACGGTCGCGATCGAGACGCCCGCGCGGTCCGCGACGTCCCGCATGTTCACCATCGCAGCGAACCCCCTCTGAACTCTTGACAGCAGTGTGACCTGAGGAACATAGTCCTTGGACACCTCAGTTAAGCGGTTTACCGACCAGCAGACAAGTGAACGGCACTCTTCGGCGGCATCCGGTTAAGCGCTTTGATCAGCGCACCCCGGCGCGCCCCGACCATCCCCTCCGAGAAGGAGCGCAAGTCATGATCAGCAAGCGGATCACCGCTGTGCTGGCGGGTGCGACGGCCCTGTCGCTCGTGCTGGCAGCCTGTGGTGACAACAGCGGTGACTCGGCGTCGTCCTCGTCCGGCGACGCCGTGAAGAGCCTCACGATCCTGGACTACTACAACAACGACCCGGACAAGTCGCTCGTCCAGAAGGGACTCGATTCCTGCGCGAGCCAGCTGGGCATCAGCATCCAACGGGAGACGGTGCCTGGTGACACCTTGATCCAGAAGGTGCTGCAGCAGGCGTCGTCGAAGACGCTGCCGGACGTGCTGATGCTGGACAACCCGGACGTGCAGCAGATCGCCGCAACCGGTGCGCTGGCGCCCTTGAACGACATGGGTCTGAATGGGGACGGAGTCATTCAGGGCATGGTCGACGCGACGTCGTACGACGGCAAGCTCTACGGACTGGCGCCGGTGACGAACACGATCGCGCTGTTCTACAACACGCAGATGCTGCAGGAGGCCGGCATCCAGCCGCCGAAGACCTGGGACGAGCTGAAGGCCGCGGCCAAGACGCTCACCAAGCCCGGCCGGTACGGCATCGCCTTCAACGCCAACGCGACGTACGAAGGCTCCTGGCAGTTCCTGCCGGCGATGTGGACCAACGGTGGCGACGAGACCGACCTGACCAGCCCGCAGGTGGCCGAGGCGCTGCAGCTGTGGGTCGACCTGGTGGAGTCGGGGTCGGCGTCGAAGAGTGTCATCAACTGGACCCAGGGCGACGCGAAGGACCAGTTCGTGGCCGGCAAGGCCGCGATGATGGTGAACGGTCCGTGGCAGATCCCGGCGCTGGAGAAGACCCCGAACGTCAAGTGGGACGTGGTCAAGTTCCCGCTGAACAAGCCGGACCAGACGGCGGTCGCGCCGCTCGGTGGTGAGGCCTGGACAGTGCCGCTGAACAAGGATCAGGCCAAGCAGCAGAAGGCCGCCGACTTCGTGAAGTGCCTGAACTCGGACGAGAACGAACTGGCCTGGGCGAAGGCCCGGTTCACGGTTCCGACGAAGACCTCGCTGCTCGATCAGTACGTCAAGGAAGTGCCGTCGATGAAGGCGTTCACCGAGCAGGTCAAGACCGCGCGGTCCCGGACCGGCAAGCTCGGCGAGAAGTGGCCGGAGGCCGCCAAGGTGATCTACCAGGCGATCGCTCTCGCGCTGACCGGTAAGGCCTCGGCCCAGGACGCCTTCAAGCAGGCCTCCGGCGGCTGATCGCTATGGCCAACGCGACGTTGACCCGCAATGACGCCGCGGCGTCCGGCCCGGGACCTGCTCGCAGGTTCCGCGGCCGGCGCCACCGGGGTGAGGATCTGACCAAGGTTCTGTTCGTGCTGCCGGCCGCGCTGGCGATGGTCGCCCTGTTCGGGTACCCGGTGGTCAAGAACCTGATGATGAGCCTGCAGGACTACGGCCTGCGGACGTTCTTCACCGGCGAGGCCCCCTGGGTCGGGCTGAAGAACTACACGACCGTGGTGACCGACCAGCTGTTCTCGCAGGCGATGGTGAACACGGCGCTGTTCACCCTCGGCTCGATCAGTTTCCAGTTCGTCATCGGGCTCGCGCTGGCGCTGTTCTTCCACCGGCGCTTTCCGCTCAGCGGCGTACTGCGTTCACTGCTTCTGCTGCCGTGGCTGCTGCCGCTGATCGTGTCCAGTGCGACCTGGCGGTCCATCCTCGAGCAGGACAGCGGCATCCTGAACCGGACGCTGACCGGGCTCGGCATCATCGACGATCCGGTCCCGTGGCTGAACTCGCCGTCGGTCGCGCTGATCGCGGTGATCGGGGTGAACATCTGGATCGGCATCCCGTTCAACGTCACCCTGCTGTACTCCGGCCTGGCCGAGATCCCGGACGAGCTGTACGAGGCCGGTCAGCTGGACGGCGCCACCGGCTGGCGCGCGTTCTGGTACATCACCTGGCCGAACCTGCGGGCGGTGGCGAGCGTGGTGCTGATGCTCGGCGTGGTCTACACGATCAAGGTGCTGGACATCATCCTCGGTCTGACCGGCGGCGGTCCGGCCAACGCCACCCAGACGCTGGCGACCCAGTCGTACGAGCGGTCGTTCATCGACTTCAAGTTCGGCGAGGGCGCCGCGCTGAGCAACATCCTGATCGCGATCTCGCTGCTGTTCGCGGTCCTCTACCTGCGCGGCACCCGTCGTGCCGTCGACGAGTAGAAGGGGTACGACGATGACCGACTCGACTGGCCGTCGCGGGGTCTACACCGTGATCGGCGTACTGATCCTGTGCGTGATGCTGTTCCCCGTCTACTGGATGGTGAACGCGTCGCTGCAGCCGTCCGGCAACACGCTGACGGCCGGCTTCCTGCCCCTCGACCCGACATTCGCCGGCTACCGGCGGGCGCTCAGCGAACAGGGCGGCAACCTGGTCACCAGCCTGATCATCGCGGCCGGCACCGTGCTGCTCAGCCTGGCCATCGCGACCCCGTGCGCGTACGCGCTCTCGCAGTTCCGGTCCCGCTGGGTGTCGGTCGGGCTGCTGGCGATCCTGATCTCGCAGATGATCCCGGGCATCGTGATCGCCAACGCGCTCTACACGGCGTACGAGCGGATCGGCCTGCTGAACTCGATCCCGGGCCTGATCGTGGCCAACTGCAGCAGCGCCGTCCCGTTCGCGATCCTGATCCTGCGCTCGTTCATGCTCTCGCTGCCGCCGTCGCTGGTGGAGG
The DNA here is from genome assembly GCA_963748245.1 of uncultured Actinomycetota bacterium. Lineage (GTDB taxonomy): Bacteria > Actinomycetota > Actinomycetes > Propionibacteriales > Kribbellaceae > Kribbella. The sequence goes on from CAVVIA010000004.1 coordinate 413,658, forward strand.
CCGCGCGGGTGGACGGCGCAGGCATGTTCCGGGCGTTCGTCTCGATCGTGCTGCCGATCAGCAAGAACTCGCTCATCACCGCGGGACTGTTCAGTTTCCTCTTCTCCTGGAGCGACTTCCTGTTCGCGCTGACGCTGACCACCAAGGGCGGCGTCCGGCCGGTGACGCTCGGGATCTACCAGTACCTCGGCACCCAGGTGCAGAACTGGAACGCGGTGATGGCGACCGCGGTCCTGTCGGCGATCCCGGCCATCGTGCTGCTGGTCGCCGCGCAGAAGTACATCGCCGCCGGCGCCATCGGCGGAGCCGTGAAGTAACCCAACTCCGACCAAGGATTGTGATTATGACGATTCGCGTACTCGTCTGGGGCGAGAACCGGCACGAGCAGGTCGAGCCGCATGTCGCCGAGATCTACCCCGACGGCATGCACTCGACCATCGCCGCCGGGATCAGCGACAACCTCGGTGCCGAGGCGACGGTCGGTACGACGACCCTCGACGAACCCGAGCACGGCCTGACCGAGGAGGTGCTGGCGCGGACCGACGTACTGGTGTGGTGGGGTCACGCGGCACACGGTGAGGTCGACGACGCCGTGGTCGAGCGGGTGTACCAGCACGTGCTGTCCGGGATGGGCCTGGTCGTGCTGCACTCCGGCCACTGGTCGAAGATCTTCGGCAAGCTGATGGGGACGTCGTGCACGCTGCGCTGGCGCAGTGAGCGGGACCGCGAGCTGGTCTGGACGGTGAACCCGACGCACCCGATCGCCCAGGGCGTACCGCACCCGATCATCATCGAGCAGCAGGAGATGTACGGCGAGTTCTTCGACATCCCGGTGCCGGACGACCTGGTCTTCGTCTCGTCCTTCAGCGGCGGCGAGGTGTTCCGGTCCGGGTGTACGTTCCGCCGCGGCCACGGGAAGATCTTCTACTTCTCGCCGGGCGACCAGGACTACCCGGTCTACCACCACAAGGACATCCGCAAGGTGATCGCGAACGGGGTCGCCTGGGTGAACAGCGACCGGCCGGAGCGGGCGGTGCCGACGCTGCTGCGGTACGAGACCGAGGACTTCTTCAACGGTCACGGCTACACCGGCCCCATCGAAGAGCCTGCCGATGCCTGACCCCTTGCGCCTTCTCCAGGTCGGCGCGGGCGGCATGGGCCGCGCCTGGCTGCGGACGATTGCCGACAATCCTGATGTCGTCCTGACCGGCCTGGTCGACCTCGACGTCGACGTGGCCCGGGCGGCCGCCGACGAGCACGGGTACGGCGACCTGCCCGTGGCCGCATCTCTCGAGGAGCTGGCCGGCAACGCCGATGCGGTCATCGACGTGACCGTGCCGGTCGCGCATCCCAAGGTCAGCGTGGATGCCTTGCTGCGTGGGCTTCCGGTGCTCTGCGAGAAGCCGTTGGCCGAGACGGTGCGCGAATGTCTGGCCATGGTTGCAGCGTCCGAAGTGAGCGGGAAGCTGCTGATGGTGTCGCAGTCCCGGCGCTACTTCCGGGCCGGAAACGCCTTCGGACGGCAGCTCGCCGGGCTCGGCCCTATCGGGTCGCTGTCGTGCGAGTTCTTCAAGGCTCCGCACTTCAGCGGCTTCCGGGAGCGGATGGCCGAACCGTTGCTCGTCGACATGGCGATCCACCAGTTCGACCTGTCCCGCAAGCTGATCGGCTCGGAACCCGTCTCGGTGTACTGCGAGTCGTACAACCCGGACTGGAGCTGGTTCGACGGCAACGCGGCCGCATCCGCGATCTTCACGTTCGCCGACGGCACCCGCTTCTCCTTCACCGGCAGTTGGTGCGCACCCGGCCTGGAGACGTCGTGGAACGGCCGCTGGCGGGCCAGTGCATCCGGCGGTACGGCGACCTGGGACGGAGACAACCCGCCGGTCGCCGAACTGGCCTCGGGCGAGGCGTTGCCGGCCGAGGTGCTGGACGACCCCGAGCAGATCGCCGGCTCGCTGGTCGAGTTCGTCGACGCGGTCCGGTCGTCGACGATCCCGCAGTCGGAAGCGCACTCCAACGTCGTCAGCGTCGCCATGGTCGAGGCCGCCGTACGGTCCGCTGCGACCGGCGCACCGGTCCGGATCGCCGACGTGCTGGAGAGTGCCTACGAAGATGCCCTCACAACCACCCAGGACCCGACCCTGCACGCCGCGCTCAAGGCGTGGCCGAACGTGCTGAAGGTCGTCGGCCTGGAGTCCTGAAGCTCCGGGTCATCCGGTACCCGGAAACCAGTACGCGCGGAGAAGCCCCATGGGTTGCGGCTTCTCCGCGCGTACCTGCGTCCGGCTACGCACCGTCAGTTCTCGGTTTCCCCTTGACCGGGTCTGGTCGTGTGGGTAACTTTCGCGTGCGGGGGAGCGCCTGTAATTCAATAACTTGTAGGGGGTCTTGTCATGTCCGCCTTGCGCCGATTGAGTCTCGCCGGCCTCGCCCTCGCCACCGCTGTCTCTGGGGTGGGAGTCAGCACCGCTGTCAGTGCTCCACCGCCCGAACCACCGCTCAACTCAGCCGCCGCGGTCGGCCGGACCATCCAGGGGATGTCGCTGGAGGAGAAGGTCGGGCAGATGTTCGTGCTGTTCGCCTACGGGCCGGACGCGCTCAAGCCCGACACCCGCAACACCACCCTGTACGGCGTCGCCACGCCGGCCGAGGTGGTGGCGAAGTACAAGCCGGGCGGCTGGATCTACTTCAACGGCCGCGGCAACGTGGAGAGCCCGACCCAGCTGGCGACGTACTCGAACCAGCTCCAGACAGCGGCCGTCAACACCGGCCTGCACGTCCCGCTGATGATCGCGACCGACCAGGAGCAGGGCGTCGTGGTCCGGGTCGGCCCGCCGGCCACGCAGTTCGGCGGCAACATGGCGCACGGCGCGACCCGCAACACCGCGGACGCCCGGACCGCCGCCGCCATCACCGGCCGCGAGCTGAAGGCGATGGGCATCCGGCAGGACTACGCCCCGGTCGCCGACGTGAACGTGAATGCGCTCAACCCGGTGATCGGCGTCCGCTCCTACTCGAGCGACCCGAAGCTGGTCTCGGACATGACGGTCGCGCAGGTCGAGGGCTACCAGCGCGACGCCGGCATCATGGCGACCGCCAAGCACTTCCCGGGCCACGGCGACACCCGCGACGACAGCCACACCGCGCTGCCGACGATCAACCACACCCTCGAGGAGTGGAACACGATCGACGCGCCGCCGTTCAAGGCCGCGATCAAGGCCGGGATCGACTCGATCATGACCGCGCACATCGTGGTCCCGTCGCTCGACCCGTCCGGTGACCCGGCGACGCTGAGCAAGCCGATCCTGACCGGCGTCCTGCGTCAGCAGCTCGGCTTCAAGGGCCTCATCGTCACCGACGGGCTGGAGATGGCCGCGGTGCGCCAGCAGTACGGCGACGCCGAGGTGGCGGTCCGGGCGATCGAGGCCGGCGTGGACCAGTTGCTGCTGCCGCCGGCGCCGGATGTGCAGTTCAACGCCGTGCTGGACGCGGTCCGGTCCGGCCGGATCAGCGAGCAGCGGATCGACGAGAGCCTGCTGCGCATCCTGCTGATGAAGCTGAAGAACGGCGTCCTGCTCAACCCGTTCGTCGACCCGGCGAAGGTGGCCACCACGGTCGGTACGCCGGCCAGCCTGGCGACCGCGCAGACGATCGTCGACAAGAGCGTCACGGTGGTCAAGAACGACGCGAACGCCGTACCGCTGAACGCGGACCCGCGGAAGGTCCTCGTCACCGGGTGGGGCGTGAGTACGACGCAGTCGCTCGCCGCCAGCCTGGCCAAGCGCGGCGCCACCACCACGGTCGCGCAAACCGGGGCGGCGCCGAGCGACGCGGCCATCGCGGACGCGGTGGCGAAAGCACAGCAGAACGACGTCACCGTCGTACTCACGCAGAAGGCCTGGGACACCAAGGTCACCGACAAGCTGGCCAAGCAGCAGAAGCTGGTGAAGGACCTGCTCGCGACCGGCAGGACCGTGATCGTGGTGGCCGTCCGCGACCCATACGACATCGCGTACTTCGACGCGGCACCGACGTACCTGGCTACCTACGGTTATGCCGCGGTATCGATGGAGTCACTGGCGAAGGTCATCTACGGTGAGACCAAGCCGACCGGAAAGCTGCCCGTCGACATCCCGGTCGCCGGCCAGCCGGATACCGCCCTCTATCCCTTCGGCCACGGATTGACCTGGTGACGATGGAACCCACCCGCCGACCCACCCTCACCCGACGCCAGACCCTGGGCCTCGCCGCCGCAGCGGTCGCCGGTACGACGATCGCCGGCACCACCACCGCCCACGCGGGCACCGACCGCTGGGTCCGCGACACACTGCGGCGGATGACGCTGGAGCAGAAGGTCGGCCAGCTGTTCGTCTGCTACGCCTACGGGGCGACGGCGGCCACGGCCGATCCGCGCAACACCAGCCTGTACGGCGTGGCGACGCCGGCCGAGGTGGTCCGCAAGTACCAGCTCGGCGGCATCATCTACTTCGCCTGGACCGACTCGACCAAGGACCCGCAGCAGATCGCCCGGCTCTCCAACGGACTGCAGAGCGCGTCGATCGGCGCCACCGGGATCCCGCTGCAGATCAGCACCGACCAGGAGTACGGCGTGGTGTTCCGCGTCGGGCCTCCGGCGACCCAGTTCCCGGGCGCGATGGCGCTCGGTGCGACGCGGTCCGCGCAGTTCGCGCGGCTCGCGGCCGGAATCGGCGGGCGGGAGCTGAAGGCGGTCGGGGTCACCACCGACTTCGCGCCGGTCGCCGACGTCAACGTGAACCCGCTGAACCCGGTGATCGGCGTCCGCTCGTTCTCGTCCGATCCCGGGCTGGTCGCCGATCTCACCGCGGCGCAGGTGCAGGGGTACCAGCGGGACGGCCGGATCGTGTCGACCGCGAAGCACTTCCCTGGTCACGGCGACACCCGGGACGACAGCCACACGTCGTTGCCGACGATCAACCACACCGTCGAGGAGTGGAACACGATCGACGCACCGCCGTTCCGGGCGGCGATCAGGGCCGGGATCGACTCGATCATGACCGCGCACATCGTGGTGCCGTCGCTCGACCCGTCCGGCGATCCGGCGACGCTGAGCAGGCCGATCCTGACCGGCATCCTGCGCGAGCAGCTTCGCTTCGACGGCGTGGTGATCACCGACTCGCTCGGTATGCAGGGCGTCCGGGAGAAGTACGGCGACGCCGAGATCCCGCTGCGGGCGATCGAGTCGGGCGTCGACCAACTGCTGATGCCGGCCAATCCGGAGCTGGCGTACAACTCGGTGCTGGCCGCCGTCCGCGGCGGGCGGATCAGTGAGGCGCGGATCGACCAGAGCGTCGAGCGAATCCTGAAGCTCAAGGTCAAGACAGGCGTCGTCGACCACCCGTACGTCGACCTGAGCCAGGTCGCGAAGGTGGTCGGCACACCGGCCAACTACGCCGCCGCCCAGCGGATCGCCGACCGCAGTACGACGCTGCTGAAGAACGACGCCGGCCTGCTGCCGCTGTCCCCGGCGCCGCGGAAGATCCTGGTCGCGGGGTACACCCCGGCCGCCCTCGGGACCGCGCTGCAGGGCCGCGGCGCGACCGCGATCGTCAAGGACACCGGCGCGACGCCGACCGACGTCAAGATCGACGACGCCGTGGCGGCGTCCGCCGGCGCCGACCTCACCGTGGTCCTCACGATGAAGGCCTGGGACACCACCGTCACCGACAAACTGGCCAAGCAGCAGAAGCTGGTCAACGCCCTGCTCGCCACCGGCCGGCCGGTCGTCGTGGTCGCCGTCCGGGACCCGTACGACGTCGCGTACTTCCCCTCGGCGCAGACCACGTTGGCCACCTACGGCTACGCGGCGGCGTCGATGGAGGCGCTGGCCAAGGTCCTGTACGGCGAACTCGCGCCGGCCGGGAAGCTGCCGGTCGCGATCCCGGCGCAGCCCGATCCGGCCCAGACCCTGCACCCGTTCGGGTACGGGCTCCGCTTCGACCCGCGCGACACCCGGTTGACCGTTGCCTCGTACAACATTCATGCGGGCGCCGGATCGGACAACGTGTTCGACCTGGAGCGGACCGCCCAGGCCCTGAAGGCGCTCGACGCCGACGTGATCGGGCTGCAGGAGGTCGACGTCCACTGGGACGCGCGCAGCGAGTGGCGCGACACCCTCGCCGAGCTCGCCGCCAAGCTCGGCCTGTACGCCGGTTTCGCGCCGATCTACGACCTCGATCCGCCCGCGGCCGGACAACCGCGTCGCCAGTACGGCGTCGGCGTACTGTCCCGGTTCCCGCTGGTCCGGACCGAGAACCATCCGATCACCCGGCTGTCCACCCAGGACCCGAACCCGGTGCCGGCCCCGGCGCCCGGATTCCTGGAGGCCGAGATCGACGTTCGCGGTCGCCGCGTCCACGTGTACTCGACCCACCTCGACTACCGGGCCGACCCGTCGGTCCGGCAGGCGCAGGTCGCCGACACGATGAAGATCCTGGCCCAGGACCGCCGGAAGGATCTACAGATCCTCACCGGCGACTTCAACGCCCCGGCGGACGCACCCGAGTTGGCCGGGCTGTGGACCCGCCTCACCGATTCCTGGACGGCGGCCGCCACCACGGCCGGCGGTCCGAACACCTATCCGGCGGTCGATCCGGTCAAGCGGATCGACTTCGTCACCGTCGGCGCGGGCTTCCGCGTCCGGCGCGCCTCCGTTCCCCCCGAGGCTGTTCCCCCCGAGCAAGCGGCCAGTGACCATCGCCCCGTGGTGGCCGACCTGTTGTTCCGCCCGTAATGCCTGCCGAAGGAGAAGTCTGATGAAGCGCCGCAGTTTGCTCGCGGGCGCCGGTGCGCTGGCCGCCGCCCCCCTGATCGAGGTACCGGCGGCCCATGCCGGCCAGACCACCGGCGGGCGCCGGACGATGGTCGGGGCCGAGGTGCTGGCCGCCGACGACTGGAGTGCGCTGGCCGGCCAGAAGGTCGGCGTGATCAGCAACCCGACCGGCATCCTGCCCGACCTCAGCCACATCGTCGACACGATGCACGCGTCCGGGAAGGTCAACATCGTCGCGGTCTTCGGACCCGAGCACGGCTTCCGCGGGACCGCGCAGGCCGGCGGATCCGAGCAGGACCACATCGACCCGCGCACCGGGATCATGGTGTACGACGCCTACGGCGCCAACGCGGACAAGCTGGTCAGCCTCTACACCAAGTCCGGTGTGGAGACGGTCGTCTTCGACATCCAGGACGTCGGCGCGCGGTTCTACACCTACATCTGGACGATGTACGAGGCGATGATCGCGGCCGTCCGCACCGGCGCGCGGTTCGTCGTACTGGATCGCCCGAACCCGGTCGGCGGATACGCGCGCGGTCCGATGCTCAAGCCCGGTTACACGTCGGGCGTGGGCAAGGAGGAGATCATCCAGCAGCACGGGATGACGGTGGGCGAGCTGGCCCGGCTGTTCAACGCCGAGTACCTGCCGATCGACGCCAACGGCGCGCGGCTGAAGGAACTCCAGGTCATTCCGGCGAAGAACTGGAAGCGTGACGAGCTGTACGACGACACCGGCCTGACCTGGGTGATGCCGAGCCCGAACATGCCGACCCCGGACACCGCCCTGCTCTACCCGGGGATGTGCCTGTTCGAGGCGACCAACTTCTCCGAGGGGCGCGGTACGACGCGGCCGTTCGAGCTGATCGGGGCGCCGTACATCGACTACAAGTGGGCCGAGGCGCTGCAGGCCAAGGACATCCCGGGGGTCGATTTCCGGGAGGCCTACTTCACGCCGTTCATCAGCAAGAACGCGAACGTGCTGTGCGGCGGCGTCCAGGTGCAGATCACCGATCCGCACAAGGTGGAGGCGATCACCGCCGCGACCCACATGATCGTCGAGGCACGCCGGCTCTACCCGGGCTTCGCCTGGCGGGCCGAGAACCCGCCCGGCCGGTGGATCGACCTGCTGACCGGATCGGACCGGTTCCGCACCATGCTGGAGGCCGGTGCGACGGCCGAGGAGATCGTCGCGGCCTGGAAGCCCGAGACCGACGCGTGGACCGCCCGCCGGGCGAAGTACCTGCTGTACAAGGGGGCTCACCGGTGAGACGGCTCCTCGGAATCGCGGTAGTCTCCACCGTGATGCTCGCGACCACCACCCCTGCAGTTGCCAACGGCAACAGATCTGGCCGGTTCGACCACCCGTACGACGGCTACGCACCGAGGACGACTCTCTTGCGCGACTCCACCCCGGCGAAGGCCGGTCTCGACCCGGCGCCGATCGACGCGGCGCTGGCCCAGGTGGACGCCTGGACCAGGCCGAACGGTACGGCGAAACCCCTGTACGCCGGTGCGGTCACGCTGCTCGGCCACGACGGGAAGGTGGTCACCAAGACGGCCACCGGGATGGCGCTGAAGTACACAGTGAACTCAGCCGGCAACGGCGCTGAAGAACTTCCGGCGGACCAGCAGATCCCGATGCGCACCGACACGATCTTCGACATGGCGTCGGTGTCCAAGCTGTTCACCTCGATCGTGGTGATGCAGCAGGTGGAGAAGGGCAAGGTCGGGCTGGACACGCCGATCGCGACGTACGTGCCGGAGTTCGCCGAGAACGGGAAGCAGGCGATCACCGTCCGGCAGGCGCTCACCCACACGACCGGGCTGCCGGCCTGGTTGCCGTTGTGGAGCGCGCAGCCGGACCCGGCCTCGCGGATGCACATGGCGCTGACCGCGACCCCGACCAGCGCGGCCGGGACGAAGTACCTCTACAGCGACCTGAACCTGATCGCCCTCGGCGAGCTGGCCCATCGGGTGACCGGCAAGACACTCGACAAACTGGTTGCCGACGGCATCACCAAGCCGCTGCAGATGCGCGACACCGGCTACAACCCGGACCCGCGCAAGAAGTCGCGGATCGCGGCCACCGAGTTCCAGTCCGCGCCGCCGCGCGGGATGGTCTGGGGTTCGGTCCACGACGAGAACGCCTGGTCGCTCGACGGCGTCGCCGGGCACGCGGGTGTGTTCAGCACGGCCGACGACCTGGCGATTCTGGCCCAGTCCTTCCTGAACGGCGGGAGCTACCGCGGCGCCCGGATCCTCAAGGAATCCTCGGTCACCGCGATGATCACCAACTTCAACGGTGCCTTCCCGGGCAACGACCACGGGCTCGGCTTCGAGCTGAACCAGCGCTGGTACATGAGCGGCCTGTCCGGGCCGCGCACCGCCGGCCACACCGGGTACACCGGGACGTCGCTCGTGATCGACTTCGACTCCCGTTCGTTCGCGATCCTGCTGACCAACCGGGTCCACCCGAGCCGCAACTGGGGCAGCAACAATCCGGCGCGGCGTGCCGTCGCCCAGGGGCTCGCGCTCGCTCTCGGCGTCGGACCGCGACACGGCAAGGACTCCTGGTTCTCGGGTACGACGGACGGCGCGACGACGACTCTGGCCGCGCAGGTCGCCGTACCGGCGGAGGGCGCGAAGCTCACGTTCGACATGTTCGTGGACACCGAGGAGACCGACCTGCTGTCCCTGGAGACCTCGGCCGACGGGACGACCTGGACGAAGGTGCCGTTCACCGTGCTGGACCGGGGATCCGTGATCGAGACCGACGGGACGATCAGCGGCTCCGGCGACCGGCACTGGCATCAGGTGTTCGCCGATCTAGCCGCCGGTGATCAGACGATCAGGTGGCGTTACACCTCCGACGCGCTGTACCAGGGCCGGGGTGTGTACGTCGACGGTGTGAAGATCACGAGCAAGGGTGGTGTTCTTCTCGACGGAGAGCGAACGCCTGAATCATTTGTCGCTACAGGTTGGAGACTTTCGCGTCGGTGACCCCACTTCGTGCATAGTCGCCGTACCGTGCTGTCATGAACTCAGTTTCCTCTCCAGAACCCACGGGGCCGCTGCTGGTCCGGGTCCGCGCGGTGATGCCCGCGCTGGCGCCGGCCGAGCAGCGGGTGGCGAACGCGGTCCTTGCGGACCCGGGCGGAGTGGCGGCGATGACGATCTCCGAACTGGCCGAGGTGGCATCCACCTCGGAGACCACGGTCATCCGGTTCTGCAAGCAGATCGGCGTCCCCGGCTATCCGCAGCTCCGCCTGCAGTTGGCGGCCCAATCGGCGCAGGAGAGTTTCCGGCCGGAGGTGGGCGGCGACATCGAGCCCGGTGACTCGTTGGCGGACGTGGTCGGCAAGGTCGCGTTCGCCGACGAGCGGGCCGTCCGCGAGACCGCCCAGCAGGTCGACGTCGACGCCCTGGCCAAGGTGGTGACCGCGGTCGTGAACGCGCCGCGGGTGGACCTGTACGGCTTCGGTGCGAGCGCGTTCGTGGCGCTCGACCTGCAGCAGAAGCTGCACCGGATCCGCCGGGTCGCCTTCGCGTGGTCCGACGTACACGTGGCGCTGCCCAGCGCGGCGCTGCTGGGCGACGGTGACGTGGCGATCGGCATCTCCCACACCGGTACGACGGTCGAGGTCGTCGAGGCGCTCGAGGAGGCGGCCAAGCACGGCGCCACCACGGTCGCGGTGACGAACTTCCCCCGTTCCCCGCTGGCCCGGACGGCGGATCTGGTGCTGACCACGGCCGCCCGGGAGACGACGTACCGCTCCGGCGCCATGTCGAGCCGGATCGCCCAGCTGACCGTGATCGACTGCCTCTTCATCGGCGTGGCCCAGCAGGTCCTGCCCGACGCCCGCAAGGCGCTCGAGGAGACCGCCACCGCGGTCCGCGGCCACCGCCTCAAGGGCTCCGAGTAACCAGCCTGCCCCGCTCTGTGCTTTTTCTCACGGGTGAGTGGCGGGATATGTCAAGAGCTTCCGTCAACGATCAACAGAATTGAAAAACCTTCAGTAGGAAACTAACATCGGGGTTGTGACCACGCCGACTGAGCAGCGCAACCCCAGGACGCTCGCCATCGATGCGGTGGGCACGACCGAGATCCTCCGGATGGTGAACGCCGAGGACGCCCGGGTCGCCGGTGCTGTCGGCGTTGTCATCCCCGAGCTGGCCCGCGCCGTGGATGCCGCCGTCGAGGCGGTCCGTGGCGGCGGCCGGGTCCACTACTTCGGCGCCGGTACGTCGGGGCGCCTCGCCGTCCTGGATGCGGCCGAGCTGCTGCCGACGTTCCACGCGCCGGAGGGCCTGGTGGTCGCCCACCACGCCGGCGGTATGGACGCGCTGCTCCGCGCGGTCGAGAACGTCGAGGACTCCGAGGAGGGCGGCGCCGCCGACGCGGTCGCTGTCACCGCTCAGGACATCGTCATCGGCCTCGCTGCTTCCGGGAGTACGCCGTACGTCGCCGGGGCGTTGAAGGCCGCGCGGGCGGCCGGGGCGACCACCGTGCTGGTGACCTCCAACCCGTCCGCCCCGCTGGCGCCGCTGGCCGACATCGTGATCGCCGCGGACACCGGGCCCGAGGTCATCGCCGGCTCCACCCGGCTCAAGGCCGGCACCGCCCAGAAGCTGATCCTGAACTCCTTCTCCACCACGCTGATGATCAAGCTCGGCCGCACCTGGTCGAACCTGATGGTCGACCTGGTCGCCACCAACCAGAAGCTCCGCGGCCGGATGCTCCGCATCCTCGGCGAAGCCACCGGCGCCGAGCCCGAGGCCTGCGAATCCGCCCTGGCCGACGCCGACGGCGAGCTCAAGCCCGCCCTGGTCCACCTCCTCACCGGCTCCCCGATCTCCGAAGCCCGAGCCGCCCTCGAAGCCGCCCACGGCCGAGTAGCCACCGCCCTGACCACCCTCGGCGCCCCCGCCTAAACAACACCGCCTCCGCCCCCAAAGGACCCCGCCTCCGGCGGCTGTTCGTTGGCACCTGCGACGCGGCCCCAGACCGGCGTCCCGGCTGCTGTGATGATGCGCGGAGCGGCTGCGCGAAACGACACCACCTTCGGCGGCGACAGACCTTTTGGCGCCTGCGGCGTGGCCGCGGACTGGCGTTCGGGGTGCTGCGATGGGTGGAGGTGGGAGGTGGCGGGCAGGTGGGGTCCGCTGTCCTTGGTACTTCGGGTCGGTGGGCCTGACCTTGGTCGCGCGGTCGGCGCCGAGGCGTCATCCGGTGGGTTGGCCCGGCGATTTGGGGGTTGGCCATCGAGATTGGGGGTTGGCCAGTCAGAATCCGGGTGGTCAACCCGCAACCTGGGGGGCCAACCACCCGACTGGTGTCGCGTGTAGGCATGTAGGAGCGGCTACGCAGAGGACACCGCCTTCGGCGGCGGCTGGTTGGTGGCGCCTCCGGCGCGACCAGCCGGGTGTCGCGCGTGCTGTGGTGCGGCGGACGGAAGGTGAGAGCGGCTGGGCAAAGGGCGCTGTCTTCGGTGGCGGCTGCTTAGCTGAGTCCAGCAGAGTGGTGTACGACGAGATCCTGGTGACGCGTGGCGGAGGCGGGTGCTGACCACGCCCTGCCGGGGCTGAGTGGTCGGGTTAGGCGCCGTTGCGGAGGCGGAGGAGTTCGGAGCGGGCGTGGGTTACGGGTGGGGTTTCGGTGCCGTGGGATCGGGCCAGTTCGCGGGACAGGTCGGTGGCGGCTTCCATGAAGTGGCGGGCTTTGCTGCGGCTGTGGAGGTGTTTGCGGTAGGCCTTGCGGTCCTTTCGCAGGCCGCTGACCGCGTCCAGCAGAGCCGGGTCCAGGGCACCTGTTTCGAGTTCGGGCGCGAGGAGCGAGCGGGTCCAGGCGCGTTCCTGTCGGGCGGCGTGCCGCAGGACGTAGAACAACGCGGTCAACTCGATGGCTGCGATCACGAAGGGCAGGACGGCGGCCGCGACGCCGCCGCCGCTGAGGCCGCCCATGTCGTCCCAGGCGAAGTGGAACACCATGGCCATCAGCATGGTGAGTACGCCTCTGAGCACATTGCGCTCGCCGGGGGTACGGCCGAGGACCCACATCAGGCCGGCGCAGAAGATCGCGCTGAACAGGGCGTGTGACACGATCCCGGCCGCACCCCGGGCCACGAAGACCTGCAGTGACGAACCGAGCTGGTCCACGCCGTACAGCTGCGTCGCACCGTTGTAGACGTAGAGCACATCCTCGAACACCTGGAAGCCGAGTCCGATGTACGCGCCGATGATGAACCCGTCGTAGGCGCTGCGGACCAGGCGCGGTGCGAGGCCGATGAGCAGCACCAGCCCGAGTGCCTTGCCCCACTCCTCGTTGATCGGCGCGGTGAGTCCGGCGCCCCAGTCCCCGGCGAAGGACGTGCCGCCGACTTTCGCCCAGATCTCCAGCAACGCATTGTTGGCCGGCAGAGCGATCCAGAACGTCGCGGCAACGCCACCCCACACGAAGCCGGTCGCCAGCAGGCCGGCAGGTTGAGCGGTGAAACGATTGTGATGGCGCAGGAGCAGCAGCCACGGCACCAGATACAGCCCGAACAGTAGGATGCCTCCGGCCAGGGCCGGCGTGTAGAACCCGGCCCGCGGTCCGAAATACCGAACCATCGTCAGGGCCCCGCCACCGACGCCCAGGAGGTAGACCCAGAACGAGAGGTTGTGCGGCTGCAGGAACCGGAACGGTTGTCCCCAGCCGGATTCCTCGATCGCGCTGAGCTGTGCGGCCTTGGTTTCGGACGCAGTGATGTCGGTCATCGGTCCGCCCCCGGTGTGATGCTGCGCAGCAGGGCTGCCACCTCGTCCTGATACTGCTCGAACTGACCCGGCGCAGTACGGACGCGGACGAGCAGTGCGGGCGCGGCCTCAACCGCCTCCGGTGTGCCGGTCGCCATCTTGAATGCGGCGTCGATGCCGTCACCGCCGGTAGAAGTCCTGGTCTCCACGACTCCGACCAGGCCGCCTGCGGTCGTCAGCGTTCCGCGCTGGCCGCTGACGCCCGGGCTGTCGCCGTCCGGTCGCTCCACCTGATCGAGGAAGGCGGACGCGGTGCCGTCGTACGACGAGCCGGTCAGCTCGATGGTGGCACCTCCACTGCCCAGCTTCACCTGCAGGCTCGTCGGGTTGGCGCCACTCAGCGTTCCGCTCTCCAACTGCCAGCCGACCGGGGGTACGGCGGTCGCGCCGTTGCCCAGATCAAGCACCTGACCGGCCTCGATCTCGTTGTGCCACGGAATCGCCGCATTGAGCGCGGGCGGTCCGTAGATCAGGACGAGAGCGATGGCGAGGCTGATGAGCCCGGCCGGGAACGTCCGCCGGTCGAGTCCGAACAATCGGTGCTCGACCGGCACCCAGTCCCGCGGTGTCTGCTCCGCGCTTGCTTGCGGCCCGGTGGACGGGTTGTTCGGTCGGGGGCGGCTTGTAAGGGGCCAGCCGCCGGACAGAGGTGCCAGCGGTGGGATGGAGCCCGACGGACGGCCTTCTGCAGCCCCGCGCCGGGCGATCCGCCGGTCGGGGTGGCAGAAGGTATGTCGAGACCGATCTCGGCGATCATCACGTGCGCGGCGACCCGCCCGACGCCGGGGATCTCATCGAGTCGGTCCACCGCCTGGTCGAAAGGGGCGATCTGGGCGGCGATGTTGTTCTCCAGGTCGGCGATGTCGGCGTCGATCTGGTCGATCCGGGTCAGCATCTTGGCCAGCAGCCAGGCGTGGTGGTCGGTGAAGTACCCGGTGAACGCCTCCTCCAGATCGCTGATCTTGCCCCGCAGCCGGGTCCGGGCCAGCTGCGCGAGCACCTTCGGGTCGCGCTCGCCGGCGACTAACGCGTCCAGCATGGCGCGCCCGGACACCCCGAAGATGTCGGAGGCGACCACGGACAGCTTGATACAGGCGTCCTCCAGCAGCTTCTCGACCCGGTTCTTCTCCGCGGTGCAGTCATTGACCAGATCGACCCGGTAACGGGTCAGGTCCCGCAACTGGCGGATCTGCAGCGGCGGCACGAAACTGGCCCGGATCATCTGCCGCTCGGCGACCTTGCACAACCAGACCGCGTCCAACCGGTCGGTCTTCGGCCGGCCAGGAAGGTGCTTGACGTCCTTGGCGTTCACCAGCCAGGGCTCCAACCCAGCCGCCTCCAGCAGATAGAACGGCGGCTTCCAGTAATCCGAGGTCGCCTCCATCACCACCCTGGACACCCCCAGCTCCCGCAGCCGATCCGCCAGCCGCAGCAGCGACCGGGTCATCGTCGAATACGTGGCCACCTCCTGCAGCCTCTTCCCCGGCCGGTCCGGGCTCGGCACCCGGACACAACACACCAACTCCGCCTTACCGATGTCCAGCGCCGCGACCCGCGCGATGATCTCCTCGGCGTCGTGCGTCTCCTCCAACATCGACCCCTCACCTCCTCACCCACAACCGATGGATCAGCGGTCACCCGCAGGAGCGGCAAGGGTCTGGCGAATCTAGTCCGCGTGCTCGCAGCAACACTGAAGGGCCCACGGGGCAGCTCCCAGCGCCCGACTAGCCCACGGCCTCCCCCGCGATGAACGCGGCAAACCCGACCAGACAGTCACTGTACGCGCGGCGTCACCCGCACGCAGGCACCTCGTCGAACACGGTGGGGCGGCACTCCGACCGATCTTTCTCCGTGAATTCTGGATTTCCTGCCGAACTGCCAATTACGCGTACCTGCGGGTTTACCTTCGGCGAGTTTGTCTGGGCGTCAGTTTCTAACCGCTGATCGGATTCGGCCCGGTTTGTTTTGAGCGGTGAAGAACGGGCGGTCAGGGGGATTGCGAACGGTAGTTGGAGTATCACTTTTGGTGCATAGCGCGTTTGTGTGATCGTGTCGTATCGTCGCGTCATCGCCAGGCCTTGGTGGGGGTTCTGGTCTTCGAATCCTTTGTGTGCAACGAACTTCGGAGCTCGGATGACCATGGACGGTGCTGTCGTGGTGCCCGGAACCACCCAGGGCGCTCAGTGGGTCGATGATGTGCTGCTGGCCGGCCCGGCGAGTGATATTTGCTTTCGGTTGCCTGATCCCATTGACCGTGCGACGCTACGCCGGTTGGTTCGGGATCGGCAATCCCAGTTGGCGGCGTCCGGTTTACGGCCGGGCGGTGCGGCCGCATTGCGGTTACCGCCGTCAATGGCATTCGTGACGCATTTGCTCGCGGTCTGGCGCAGCGGCGGGCAGGCGATCCTGCTCGATCACCGGCTGACCGACTACGAGGTCCGGCGTGCGATCGAGCGGCTGGTCCCGCAGGTGGTGGTGTCGCCCGACCAGCCGGTCCAGTCCGGTCTGCGCACGTTCGTCGAGGTCGACACCGATGTGGCCAGCTACTCCGGTCATCCGGCCGGTACGGCGCACGCCGTCGTACAGCTCAGTTCGGGTTCGACCGGGCCGTCGAAGGTGATCGGCCGGACCGCGGAGGACCTGGTCGAGGAGGTACTGCGGTACACCCGGATCGACGGTGTTCCGTTGCGGGGTGAGCGGGTGATCCTGCTGCCGTCGATGGTGCACGTGCTCGGACTGGTCGGCGGCCTGATGTACGGACTGCACGCCGGAGTCGAGTTGGTCCCGCCGGCCCGGCTCACCGGTGACGCGATCGTCCAGGCCATCGCGTCGGGCACGACACCGGCGACCGTGCTCGGGGTGCCGTTCCACATCGGTCTGCTCGCGTCGGTGCAGGAGCCGCCGAAGCTGCCGCAGTTCAAGCGGATGACGACCGGCGGCGAGCTGGTACCGGCCGCGGTGTCACAGTCGTTCGAGGCCAAGTACGGCGTACCGCTCGGCAACATGTACGGGATGACCGAGGTCGGTGTCATCGGCACCGATCTGTACGGCGAACATCGCCCGGCGATCCGCCCGGCGCCGGGGATCGAGGTTCGCGCGGTCGACGGCGAGCTCCACATCCGGCGGCCGGAATCGCCGTACCTCGGTCTCTCCGACCCGGCGCGGTGGACGGACGGCTGGCTCCGGACCCGCGACGCCGGGGTCGTCGACGCGGAGACCGGTCTGGTCAGCATCAAGGGCCGGCTCGACTCGCAGGTGTCCGTCGGCGGGATGAAGGTCGACCTGACCGAGGTCGAGTACACGTTGGGCACACTCCGCGGCGTCGAGGCGGCCGTCGTCGTCTTCGACGGCTCGATCACCGCCTACCTGCAGCTGACGGAGCGCCGCGACGTCGCGGTCCTCGAGTCCGAGCTCGCGCAACGACTGGCCCCTTACAAGCGCCCGCGAACCCTCCGCCTTCTCGATCAACTGCCCCGAACCACCACCGGAAAGCTCGTCCGGGACCTCACCGTCCTCCGCAAGGCAGCTCCGTGATGCTCAGTCAGAAGCACCTCGGTCGCAGTCGCCGGCAAGGCCACAGCCAACACCGCCCGCTCATCAACAGGCAGATGCAGCACTGCGAGGCTCGGCTCCGACGGAACCAGCGTCGGCGCTGACTCGTCAGGTCGCCCGCCGGCAGCGGCATCCGGCGGCGGAGGCCGGTGTTGCGCAGGCCCAGGCCGAGCGCCTTGCCGACTGCCTCCTTCGCCGTCCACAAGGTGAGGAAGGCAACCAGTTCGTCGGGCTGCTGGGCCATCCACTCCAGCTCGGACGGATCGAACCACCGGCGCGCCAGCCCACGGACCTCCCGCGGGTACACATCCTCCACATCCACCCCGACCGGGCCGTCTGCAGCTGCCGCGACCGCCACGAGGCTGCGGCTGTGGCTGATGCTCACCGCGAGCCCGTCGACGTACGGGCGCCCGTTCGGTTCGTAGCCCAGTTCCGCGGTGCGGCCGAGGAGCGCGCCGGCGAGTTCCAGCAGCAGACCTCTCGCAGTCGAGCGCTGGTCGTCACCGGCCGCCGCCGTCCACACCTGCACCCGACCGTCTCCCACCGAAAGAAGGTAACCCGATGAAGGACGAGGTACGCGCATTCGTGATCGCGCAGCTCGAGGACATGAACTACGACACCGAGGGCATCGACGACGACACCACGCTCGGTCCGGCCGGGGTGGATCTGGAGTCGCTCGCGCTGGCGGACCTGTCGGTCCGGGTCGAGGACCGGTTCGGTGTCCGGTTCTCCGACGACGAGTCCGAGCAGTTGGCGTTGATGACGGTCGGCGAGTTCACCACCGAGGTGGCCGGCCGGGTAGCCCAGCAAGTCTGATGAACTCGACCCCTCCACCGCCCGGGCGGGACGAAATCATCACCTGGCTGACCGGACTCGGCGAGCGACCACCCGGCGCCGAACGGATCGAGTCGATGGAGCTGGCCTGGCTGGTCCATCAGGTCGAGCAGCGGTACGGCGTCGAGCTGCCCGACGACCAGCTCGAGCGCATGACCACAGTCGACGACGCGGTCGCCGTACTGGCCGAGGTGCTGACCAGCCATGTCTGAGACCAGACCGGTCTCCGTCACCGGCCTCTCGATCCTGACCGCACTCGGCCGCGGCCCCGAGGCACAGCTGGTCGGTACGGCGGCCTTCAGCGAGGTCCAGCGCTTCGACACCAGCAACCGTCGCGTGCACCACGCCGCCACGGCTGCCGACGTCGGGACTCTGGAAGAGGAGCTCGACCTTGCCATAGCAATCGCCTGCCGTCAGGCAGGTGTCGACCGCAGCACGACACCTCTCCTGCTCGCGCTACACACCGCGCCGTCCTGCGACTTCGGCCAGCAACGCGTCTACACCAGCGCCTGCGTCTCAGCCAGTACGGCGGTCGCCGACGCCGCATCGCTGATCAGCACCGGCCGGGCGGACCGGATCGTCGTAGCAGCCGCCTACCTGGTCGAGCCAGACCAGTACGCGCTCTTCGACGCGGGCCGGGCCCTCTCCGACGACCACACTGTCCGCCCGTTCAGCCTCAATCGTCGAGGACTGCTTCTCGGCGACGGCGTCGCCGCAGTTGTCCTGGAGGCAGGCGAAGGGCTGGCCCAGATCGCTGGTTGGGGCCGCGCCGGAGACGCCTACCACCCGTGCCAACCGTCCCCGGACGGTCGGGGCTTGGTGACGGCCATCCGCGCCGCACTCCAGAAGGCCAACCTGTCGCCCGACGAGATCGGCTACATCAACGCCAACGCAACCGGCACCCCCTTCAGTGATGCGGCTGAAGCCGCGGCGCTCGACAGAGCGTTCGTGACCAGTCCGCCGGTGAGCTCGACGAAGGGGGTGCATGGGCATGCGTTGGAGGCGTCAGGGCTGGTTGAGCTTGTGGTGACTGTGCAGGCATTGCGGGAGGGGAAGCTGCCGGTGAATGCGGGCTTCCTCGAGCCGGACCCGGACTGTGCGGTGGACCTGATCCTGGATGCGCCGCGGCCTGCGCTCTCGCCGTACGGGATGTCGTTGAACTCGGCGTTCGGCGGGGCGAACACCGCATTGGTGGTGCGGGCCGGATGACGAATGACCTCAACGTGCTGGGCGAGAGGCGCTGGCCGGAGCCGGGCGATGACGTGGACGCAGGGCCGCCGGCCTTGCCCGGGTACGTCTTGTCGACGTTCAGCCCACTGGCAGCGGTGGTCGCGGATCGTTGCCTCAGCGACCTACCCGAGCGACCGCCGGAGCGAACCGGGATCGTGCTGGTCAGCGCCGGCGACCGGGCCAGCGCCGAGCACGTTCGGCGAGCCGTTGCTGATGGCAAGCGAATCGGCCCGCTGTTCTTCTTCCAGTCGGTGCCGAACAGCGTCGCGGGGCTGATCGCGGCGAAGTGGGACCTGCGCGGGCCGGTGGTGTGTGTGACGGATGGCGGACTCGACGAGGCCGCCCTGCTGATCGGCGACGGGGACGCCGACCAGGTGCTGATCGTGGACATCGAGGCCGAGCAGGCGACCGCCCGGATCGTGAGTTGGGGAGTGCGAACATGAAGAGTCTGAGAGCCCGGCTGGCCGCCGATCCGGAGATCGGCACCGGCAACGTCCTGCACCGGGTGATCGCCCACGGCGCCGACCTCGACGGACCGGGGCTGACCTTCGACACACGCCGTCGACCACTTCCCGGCCGAGCATCCGCTGACGTTGGGCAGCTCGACGAACGGGTCCAGGCCCGGACGGCCTGGCTGCACGAGCACGGCATCGGGCGCCGGGACGTGGTCGCGATCTGGGCCACCGAGGCGGCCGACATCGTGCTCAGCTTCCTGGCGCTGACCCGGCTCGGCGCGATCCCCGCGCTGATGAACGGCAAGATGGCTCCGCCCATCGCCGACGAGTACATCCGCCGCCTGCGCGTCACCGCCGTACTGGCCGACGCTGCGCATCGGGCCGCTCCTGCAAGCCGAAGTCCTCGCCGAGCCGCACGAGCTCGGCACCGGTGATCCGGCCAAGGCGCCCGAGCACTACCGTCACCACCGTGACGATCCCGTCGTCATCACGCACACCGCGGCACGACCGGCGTACCCAAGGCTGTTCTGCACAGTCACACCACCTTGTACGCCGCTCTGAAGCACCTGCTCACGATGCCGCAGGCGCAGGGCACCGACAGGATCCTCAACGCGCTGCCGATCCCGCACACCGCGACGGTCCTGATGGTCAACCAGGTCCTCGGCAACCGGGCGCGAGATGCTGCTGCTGTCCAGTCAGGACGCTCCCGAGGTGCTGCGGCAGATCGAGCGGTGGAAACCACGCGGCGTCTACGGATTCGCGGTCACCTGGGCCGGCCTGGCCCGCGAGGACCTGAGCAAGCACGACCTGGACTCGGTCCGGATGTGGTTCAACACCGGCGACTGCGCGCACGAGCCGCACATCCGCAAGCTGGTCGCCGTCGGCACCCGCGAGACCGTCACCAGGGCAGGGCGTACGACGGTCAAGGGCTCGCACTTCATCGACGGGCTCGGCTCCAGCGAGATGGGCCACAACGGCTTCCACATCACGCACACGATCGACAGCGACCACTACGGCCGCTGCATCGGCAAGCCGTACCAGTTCGCCGAGGCCGCCGTGCTCGAGCTCGACCGGCGACGAACTGCCCGCGGGCAAGGTCGGGCCTGCTCGGCTTCCGCTCGCCGACGGTCTCACCCGGCTACTGGAACGACTCGGTCAACACGTACCGCTTCCGGCTGAACGGCTGGTTCCTGACCGGCGACCTGGTCTACCGCGACGAGACCGGCCACTACTTCCACCTCGACCGGGTCCCGGACGCGGTCGCCGGGTTCGAAGGGCCGCAACTGTTACACCTCGATGTCCGAGGAACGCATCCTCGCCGCGCTGCCCGACGTCGCTCGACTGCACGGTGATCATCGTGCCGGACGACGGCAAGTACGTCACCGACGTGCTGCTCGAACTCACACCGGACGCCGCTTCGGCAGACCGCACGGACGCGGTGAGGGCGGCGGTGGGCGAGGAGGTCGCGGCGACGTCCGCAGGGTCACCGCGGTCGGCGCGGACGACGTGCCGGTCACTGTGACCGGCAAGGTCCGCAAGGTCGCCGCTGCGCGAGGAACGCCTGACGGGAGCGGACGCGTGACCGGGCCGGGCGTGACGATCACCGGGATGGGCCTGCTCACGCCGGTCGGCCGCGGTGTCGAGACCGTCTTCGGCGCTTTGCTGCACGGCCGGTCCGGGATCGTGAAGCCCCCGGCCGAGCCACCCGGTCGCGAACTCGGTCGAACTGGCCGGCATCCTGCCGCCGTTCGACCCGGGCAAGATCGCGAGCGGCCCGGACGGCAAGGTGATGGACCGCACCGTCATCCTGGCCCAGCTCGCCGCCGAGGACGCGCTCGCCGACGCCGGCCTGGTCGTCGGCGACAACGTCGACCCCGGACCGCATCGGCGTGATCATCGGCGGCGTCGGCGGGATGGCGACGCTCGAGCAGCAGGTCCTCGCCCGGGCCGACCGCGGTCGCGCGGCCGTCAGCCCGTACCTGCTGACCGGGATCCTGCCGAACATGCCGGCCGCCCGGGTCGCGATCCGCTTCGGCATCCGCGGCTACACCTCGTCAGTCGGTACGGCGTGCGCGTCCGGCGCGCAGGCGATCGCCGACGCGCGTCCGGCTGATCCGCTCCGGCGAGGCGGACGTGGTGCTCTGCGGCGCCAGCGAGGCGCCGCTGTTCCCGACCTTCGCCGAGACGTTCGGCAACGCCCGGGCGCTGGCCCGGGGCTGGGACGACCCGGCCGAGGCGAGCCGGCCGTTCGACCTGCGCCGCAACGGGTTCGTGCTGGGCGAGGGCGCCGCGCTGCTGGTGCTGGAGAGCGCCGAGCACGCCGCCGCCCGGGGCGCCGCCGGGTACGCGGACGTCGCCGGCTAGGGGTGCAACACCGACGCGCATCACCCGACCGCCCCGCGGCCGGACGGGCACGGGCGCCGCCGACGTGCATGCGACAGGCGCTTCGCGAGCGCCGGGGTGCGAGCCCGAGCAGGTCGGCTACGTCAACGCGCACGGCACCAGCACCAAGCTCGGCGACGTCGCCGAGTCCGTGGCGATCGGCCTGGCGTTCGGCGGCTCCAGCCCGGCCGGTGAGCTCGACCAAGGCGGTGACCGGGTCACATGCTCGGCGCCTCCGGCGTGGTGGAGGCGGCCGCGACCGCGCTGGCGGTCGACGCCGGGCTGCTGCCGCCGACGCACAACCTGGACGACCCGGATCCGGCCTGCCCGCTGGACCACGTCCGCAAGGAGCCGCGCGAGATCCGCGCCGGAGTACGCCCTGTCGAACTCGTTCGGGTTCGGCGGCCAGAACGTCAGCCTGCTCCTCGGCACCGCCGAGCACGCCGGAGCGAGCGACAGATCGACAGTGAGGTGAGGGTCGTGATGAAGATCTCGGGATCGACCACGTCGAGATGTACGTCGGCGACGCCCGGCAGGCGGCGTTCTACCTGGGACACGCGTTCGGCTTCCAGATCCACGGCCAGGGCGGACCGGAGACCGGGCTGGCCGGACCAGCGGTCGCTGCTGCTGCGGCAGGGCGACATCCAGATCGTGCTGACCTCCGGCCTGGCCGCCGACCACCCGGCGGCGGAGTACGTGCAGCGCCACGGCGACGGGGTCGCGTCGTCGGATCGAGGTCGACGACGCGACCGCGGCGTACGCCGAGCTGGTTGCCCGGGGCGCCGACCGGGCTCGAGCCGCCGACCGCGTACGACGAGCGGCGAGACGACCGTGGTGATCGCGCGAGGTCGCCGGCTTCGGCGACGTGATCCACCGGCTGGTCGAGCGGCACGGACCGCGGCACGGAGTTCCTGCCCGGCCGCGATCGAGATGACGCGTGCCCGAGCGGCGGACCGGACGACGAAGCTGCTGCAGCGAGATCGACCACCTGGCGATCTGCGTGCCGGCCGGGCGAGCTCGAGCCGACCGTCGAAGTTCTACCAGGACGTGTTCGGCTTCCCGCGAGATCTTCGAGGAGTACATCGAGGTCGGCGGGCAGGGCATGGACTCGAAGGTGGTGCAGAGCCCGTCGAAGCACGTCACGTTCACGCTGATCGAGCCGGACCTGAGCCGCCGGCCGGGCCAGATCGACGACTTCCTCGCCTGGCACGCGGGCGCCGGCGTGCAGCACATCGCGTTGCGCACCGAGCGACATCGTCGACGCGGTGAGCACCTGCGCCGAGCGCGGGCGTGCGGCTTCCTCGGCACGCCGTCGGCAGCTACTACGACGCGCTGGCGCGACCGGGTCGGCGAGGTGGACATGCCGATCGAGGAGCTGCGCGAGCTCGGCATGCTGGTCGACCGCGACCACTGGGGCCAGCTGTACAGATCTTCACCGAGTCGATGCACGTCCGCCGCACGCTGTTCCTCGAGCTCATCGAGCGGCACGGCGCGCTGACGTTCGGCAGCGGCAACATCAAGGCCCTGTACGAGGCCAAGGAACGCGAGCTGGCCGGGAGCCGCCGAGGCATGACGACGCCTCGAGAGTTCAGCGCTGTCCGAGGAAGAGCGTCGAGCTGCTGCCGACCGACGAGGACGTCGCGCTTCTACGCCGAGCACGGCTGGTACCTGTCCAAGAAGCTGCTCACCGACGACGAGGTCGACGAGCTGGTCGACGGCCAGCGAGCGCTACTACGCCGGCGAGCGCGACCGGACCCTGCCGACGGCGGCCGCCGAAGCTGGCGTACTGGGACCCGTCGAACGGCGACGTGCAGCGGCACAACGACTACGTGCACTACGAGCACGACGGCCTGGCCAAGATCCTGCGCAAGCCGCTGATCGGCGCGGTCGCGGCCCGGCTGGCCCAGGCCGACGAGATCCGGATCTTCCAGTCCACCCTGATCTACAAGCCGCCGATCGCCGGACGAGCCGACGAACATCGTGCCCTGGCACTTCGACAAGCACTACTGGTCGTCGTCGTCGTCGGACCGGATGCTGACCGCGTTCATCCCGTTCCACGACTGCGCCGACGGAGATGGGCACGATCACGATGGTCGACGGCAGCCACCGCTGGCAGGAGATCGGCACCGACGACACCGACGTACGCCACTTCGCCGAGCGGGACCGCGCCGAGCTGGAGGCCAGATGCTGACGAGAACGCGACGTACAACAACGCCGAGGTGCGTCAAGGTCCCGATGGTCATCCCCAAGGGCCACATGAGCTTCCACCACTGCCGGACGTACCACGGCAGCGGCGCGCAACCGCAGCGACCGGCCCCGCCGGGCGGTCTCGCTGCACCTGCAGGACGGCGACAACCGCTACCGCGAGTTCCCGCTGTCCGACGGCAGCCTCGGCGCGTACAACCACGACGCGCTGGTCCGGCGGACCCCCGACGGCCGGCCCGACTACGCCGATCCCGACTACTGCCCGGCGCTCTGGGCCGATCGCTGACGAAGGAGAACAGCACATGTCCCGTTACGACTGGGGTCAGACCCATCCGGGCATCGAGCGGCTGGAGAAGGCGGTCACGCGAGGCCCGCGACAGGGTCGTCCAGCACCCGCTCTACGCGAACCTGGACACCCACGAGGCGCATCGTCACCTTCATGGAGCACCACGTCTTCGCGGTCTGGGACTTCATGTCCCTGCTGAAGTCGCTGCAGCGCAACCTGACCTGCGTCACGGTGCCGTGGATCCCGACCGGCCCACCGGCAGCCGGCGGCTGATCAACGACATCGTGATGGTCGAGGAGAGCGACGAGCTCGGCGACGGCTTCATCAGCCACTTCGAGCTCTACGTCAACGGCATGGAGCGAGGCCGGCGCCGACACCGCCGCGATCGACGCAGCTGATCGAGCTGCTGCGCGACGGGGGCTCGGTCGTCGACGTCGCTCGACGCGGCCGGCGTGCCGCAGGCGTCGATCGACTTCGCCGGCACCACCTGGGACATCATCGAGAACGCGCCGGTGCACTGCCAGGCGGCCGCGTTCGCGTTCGGCCGCGAGGACCTGATCCCGGACATGTTCACCCAGGTGGTCGCGGTGAACGAGCGGTCCAACAAGCTCAACACGTTCGTCGACTACCTGGAGCGGCACATCGAGGTGGACGGCGAGCAGCACACCCCGATGGCCATGCAGATGGTCACCGACCTGTGCGGCGACGACGACGCGAAGTGGGAGGCGTGCGCGGACACGGTCAACACCGCGCTCGCCGCCCGCGCCCGGCTGTGGGACGGCATCCTCGCCGCGGTGAAGGGCTGACCCATGACGAGCGTCGATCTCTACCGGACCGTGCGGCTGATCCGCCGCTTCGAGGAGCGCGCGATCGAGCTCGTCCGGTCCGGTGAGATCGTCGGCGGCATCCACCCGTACATCGGTCAGGAGGCCATCGCGGCCGGGGTCTGTGCGCGCGCTGACGCGACGACGACGTGATCACCAGCACGCATCGCGGTCACGGGCACGTGCTGGCCAAGGGGGTCGACCCGGCCCGGTTGTTCGCCGAGCTGATGGGCCGGGAGACCGGGCTCAACAAGGGCCGCGGCGGCTCGATGCACGCGGCCGACTTCAGCCTCGGCATCCTCGGCGCCAACGCGATCGTCGGCGCGGCCGGCTCGATCGCGACCGGCGCCGCCTGGGCCGCATCGCCGGCAGGGCCGGGACACCGTCGCGGTCGACCTTCTTCGGCGACGGCGCGGTGAACGAGGGCATGCTGCTGGAGGCGTTCAACCTGGCCGCGCTCTGGCGGGTGCCGGTGGTCTTCGTCTGCGAGAACAACGGCTACGCCACCACGATGCCGGTCGCCTCGGCGGTCGCCGGCAGCATCACCGGCCGCGCCACGCGCCTTCGGCATCCCGGCCTTCACCATCGACGGGCAGGATCCGGAAAAGGTGCTGGCGGCAACCTCTGCGGCGGTGGCCCGGGCCCGGGCCGGCAAGGGGCCGACGTTCCTGGAATGCACGACGTACCGCTTCGACGCTCACCACACCTTCGAGCACCGGACGCGGCTCACCTATCGCTCGACCGAGGAAGTCGCCGCTGGGCGGTCGCGGGACCCGGTGGAGATTCAGGGCGCACGACTGACCGCTGCCGAGCGGGAACAGGTCGATGCCGAGGTCGAGGCCCTGCTCGACGCGGCGGCCGGGATCGCGCTGGGCAGCGCCCATCCCGACCCGGCCGCCGCACTCGAGTACCTCTACGCCGTCGGCCGGAGGCGATGCGACTGATGCCAGCTGTCGTACCTGAAGGCGCTCAACCGGGCGCTCGGCGACGAGATGGACCGACGACCCGTCGGTGTTCCTGCTCGGCGAGGACATCCGGGTCGCCGCGTCCAACCTGACCGCCGGCCTGTTCAACCGGTTCGGTCCGGAGCGGGTCCTGGACACCCCGCTGTCGGAGCAGGCGTTCACCAACTTCGCCACCGGCGCGGCGCTGGCCGGGCTGCGGCCGGTGATCGAGTTCCAGATCCCGTCGCTGCTGTTCCTGGTCTTCGAGCAGATCGCCAACCAGGCGCACAAGTTCTCGCTGATGACCGGCGGTCAGTGCAAGGTTCCGGTGACGTACGTCGTACCGGGCTCCGGCTCGCGGACCGGGTGGGCCGGCCAGCACTCCGACCATCCGTACAGTCTGTTCGCCCACGTCGGGGTGAAGACCGTGGTCCCGGCGACACCGTCGGATGCCTACGGTCTGCTGGTCTCGGCGATCCGGGACGACGATCCGGTCGTGGTGTTCGCGCCGTCGGCCGCGCTCGGCGTCCGGGACGACGTCGACTTCAGCACGTTGGCGCCGGTGCCGCTCGGCGTCGGCCGGATCGCCCGGCCCGGGACCGACGTCACCGTCGTTGCCCTCGGCCACCTTGTCCAGGACGCGCTGGCCGTCGCCGACGAACTGTCCGGGCTCGGGATCTCGGTGGAGGTCTTCGACCCGCGGACCGTCTACCCGCTCGACGTGGACGGCCTGGCCGCGTCGCTGGCCAAGACCCGCCGGCTGGTGGTGATCGACGACTCCAACCGGACCAGCGGGTTCGCCGCCGAGGTCCTCGCCGTCGCGGCCGAACGGTGCGAGCTCGACGCTCCACCTCGCCGCGTGACCAGACCGGACGGCGCTGTGCTGCCGTTCGCCCTGGCCTTGGACCGAGCAGTCCAACCGGGCCGCGACCACCTCGTCACCGCGATCCACGCCGTACTGGAGGAACAATGACCGACTTGTGGCCTCGGCTGTCCGAGGATGTGCGTACGGCGCTCGTCGCGCGGGGGGTCGAGTCGTGGGAACAGGTGTACGACGGAGTCGCGACGCACAACAAGGAGTGGCGACCGCTCCGGCCGCCGATCATGTCGCACGATGCCTATCGATCGATGACCGACATCTCGGCCACCGTCGCCCGGCTGATCCTGGAAGCGTGCTTGCGTCGGGCAACGACCGCGGGGGAGCTGCGACGGGCGCTCGGGATGCCGGACGGCGCGATCGACCTGCTCTTCGAGGAGTTGCCGTTGACCGAGGAGCTGATCGGGGGTGTGCGGGCGGACATCCTGCTGGCGGACGGTACGCCGTACGTGGTCGAGGCCAACATCGACAGTGCTCTCGGCGGTGCGCACGACTCCGACGGGATCGTGCGGCGGTTCCTCTCGGCGTACGACGGTGATCCGGTGCTGGAGGAGATCGGGCTGACCGCGCCGCCGTCGGCCGTCGACGCACGGTATGTGGCTGTGCGTTCGGCGCTGGAGCTGAGTGGGCAGGACCGGCTGGCGATGATCTTCACCACCGGCGGAACGTATCCGGGGTCGCAGGACGGGCAGGCGATGATCAAGCTGCTCGAACCGTTCAGCGAACGCGGTCGCGAACTCGGCCTGGACATGCGTGTGTTCCCGGTCGAGTGGCTGACCCTCGACGACGCCGGCCGGCTGTGCGTCGACGACGGCCCGATCGACGCCGTACTCCGGATGTTCGTCCCCCAGGGCACCAGACCGAGCGCCGGCCTCGACGCGTTGGCGACCGCCGTCCGCACCGGCGCGGTCCGCATGTTCACCCCCACCGCCAGCTGGCTCCTGGCCAGCAAGTCGATCCTCGCCTGGCTGTGGGAAGACCTGTCCACGTTGACGCCCGACGACGCCGACGTCGTACGACGCCACGTCCCGCAAACGTCCGTGCTCTCAGCAGATCAACGCCCGAAGGCAGTCGCCAACCAGACCGAACTCGTCCTCAAACCGTCCGGCTCGTACGGCGGTGTCGGCGTCGTCGTCGGACCCGAGGTGTCGGCGCCCGCCTGGCAAGCAGCCTTGGACGCAGCGATCACCGAAGGCGGCTACATCCTGCAGTCCCACGTCGCCGTCGACCGCCTGACGATGCAGTTCGTCGAGGTGGCAACCGGCGAGGTCCACGAGGCAGCGGTCCCCTTCTGCATAGCGCCGTACCTGTTCGGCGGCACGCCTGCCGGGGCCTATCTACGCTTCGCCGTCCCCGGCGCGGGGCCGGTCGTCAACGTCGGTCAGGGTGCGCTGACGAGCGGTCTGTTGCTGGCTCCTTGAGACCCAGGAGGTCGCCCGGGTCGCAGTCGAGGGCTTCACACAGAGCGGTCAGGGTGGAGAAGCGGATGGACTTGGCCCGGTCGTTCTTGAGGATCGACAGGTTCACGATGGTGATGCCGACGCGGTCCGCCAGCTCGGTCAGTGTCATGTTGCGCTCGGCCAGCAGCCGCGTCAGATTGACCTGGATGCGGTGCGGGTCGCCGGGTGGCAACTAGACCAGCCCCTCGGCGTCGTCGCGGAGCCGGACGCCGATCCGGAACGCCTCGGCCAGCGCGGCGACGAGCAGGGCGACCGCCGGCGGGAGCAACGAGAACTCGACCGAGAACGGTACGTGCTCCTGCAGCGCCGTACCGGCCACGAGCTGGTCGGTGGTCATCGCCGTCAGCAGGCTGCCGACGACGCTGCCGATGACGATCAGGAAGGCGATTCCGTAGAGGCGGAGCGGGTTGCGCGGTGCGAACGGGTCGCCGACGCACAGTGTGCGGGCAATCCGGAACAGCCAGTAGATCCCCAGCAGGATCAGCACCGCACCGAAGACGGTCGGCAGCTCGAGCAGGACTCGCTGGCCGAGACTCGGGTCCGCGACAGTCAGTGTTGCCGTGCCGGACGCCGACAGTTGCACACCGTCCGCCTCCGGGAGGCCGATCGCTGCCACGTCGTCTACCGGAACCTGCCGACTGCTCGCTCCGTCGAGGACGCCGATCATGGCGAGCGCCGGAATCACCAGCCCGACGACGGCCTGGACGACGAACACGACCCCGAGCAGGCCCTGTAACACCAGACTGTCGCTGCGATCCCACCGGCCAAGACTGACGATCGACTCCGGCATCCGCATCGTCGTACACCCCTATCGTTTTTCGATAACATCGTTAGTCGATAATAACGACAATCGACATGGTCCTGTCAAGGAGCGACCGGTGCCCTACGCTCGTGCGCAGAGCGTCAACACCGCCAGGGGGCTGCGATGACGGGACCTCTCGTCGAGACCAAGCTGTTCTCCCCTGCGGCACGGGCCGGCATCGTGGCGCGGCCACGGCTGGACGACCGTCTCTCCCGGAGCGGCCGTCTGGTGCTGGTTTCGGCACCGGCCGGGTTCGGTAAGACCACGCTCGTTGGCGGCTGGCTGGCGCGCACCCACCGCCGCGCCGACGCCGCGGTCGCGTGGGTCTCCCTCGACGAGGGTGACCAGGAGGCCTCGTCGTTCTGGACCTATGTGGTCACCGCGCTGGACCGCGCCGTTCCCGGCGTCGGTGCAGGGGCGCTTCCGCTGCTCGAAGCAGGGCAGAGCTCACCTGAGGACGTGCTGGTCGTGGTCCTCAACGAGCTGAGCGTGCTTCCGGGTGAGATCACCCTGGTCCTCGACGACTACCACCTCGCGGACGGTCCCGGTATCCGTTCCGGGATGACCTTCTTCCTCGACCGTCTGCCTCCGCAGGTGCGGCTGGTCATCACGACCCGGGCGGACCCCGGTCTGCCGCTGGCCCGGCTGCGTGCCCGCGGCGAGCTCGTCGAAGTCCGCGCCGCCGACCTGCGCTTCACCCGGGCCGAGACGGCGACCTACCTCAACGACGTCACCGGCGTCCCTCTGACCGCCGAGGACATCGCGACGCTCGAGGAACGCACCGAAGGGTGGGTCGCGGCCCTGCAACTCGCCGCGCTGTCGCTCCAGGGTCGTGGCGATGCGGCCGGCTTCATCGCCGGTTTCGCCGGCGACGACCGGTTCGTCGTCGACTACCTCGTCGAAGAGGTCCTGGACCGGCAGCCCGAGCCGGTGCGACGGTTCTTGCTGGAGACATCCATTCTGGAGCGTCTCACCGGCGCGCTGTGTGACGCGGTGACCGGCGAGCACGGCGGCAAGGCAATGCTGGAGCGGCTCGACCGGGCGAACCTGTTCCTCGTCCCGCTCGACGACCAGCGGCGTTGGTACCGCTACCACCACCTCTTCGCGGACGTCCTCCGCTCCCATCTGCTCGAGGAACACGGCGATGTCGCGGACCTGCATCGACGGGCCGGCAACTGGTACGGCGAAGCCGGCGAGCCGGTGCCCGCGGTCCGGCATGCCCTGGCTGCCGGCGACGTCGGGCGCGCGGCCGATCTCGTCGAGCTGGCCGTTCCGGAGCTGCGCCGGAACCGGCAGGAGGCAACCCTGCGCCGGTGGATCAACGAGCTTCCCGA
Organism: uncultured Actinomycetota bacterium; assembly: GCA_963748245.1. Taxonomy (GTDB): domain Bacteria; phylum Actinomycetota; class Actinomycetes; order Propionibacteriales; family Kribbellaceae; genus Kribbella. The sequence continues at coordinate 444,452 of CAVVIA010000004.1, forward strand.
CGACGTGGTCGAGCGCCGGCCAGTCCTTGCGATGGGGTTCGTCGGCGCTCTGATGGCGAGCAACGAGTTCGACGACATCGAGCGTCGGTTGGGGGACATCGAACGGCTTCTGAACGGCGGCCGGCCGGAGCAGCTCGTGGTCGTCGACGACCGTGAGCTCGCCCGGCTGCCGGGGTGCATCGAGCTGTATCGGGCCGGGCTCGCGCTGATCGGAGGCGACCCGGCCGGCACCTTGCCCCACGCCCGGCTGGCAGTCGTCCGTGCGCCCGAGCACGACCACCTGACCCGCGCCTCGGCTGACGCGCTGGCCGGGCTCGCATCCTGGACGACAGGCGATCTCGAAGCCGCGCATCGCAGCTACACCGACGCCGCCGACGGGCTGCGCCGGATCGGCTACATCTCCGACGTGCTGGGGTGCTCGATCATGCTCGCCGACCTCGAGGCCACGCAGGGCAGGCTGCAGGAGGCACAACGCACCTACGAGCAAGCCCTCGAGCTCGCGGCCGGCCACGACCCAGGCCTGCGGGGCACCCGGGACATGTACGTCGGTCTGAGCCAGATCGCGTTGGAGCGCGACGATTTCGCCGCCGCCACGGAGCACCTACGGCGCAGCGACGAACTCGGCGAGCAGTTCGGCCTGCCGCAGAACCCCTGCCGGTGGCGGGTGGCGATGGCCCTGATCCGGGAGGCGGAGGGGGATGTCGGCGCCGCATTCGGGCTGCTCGCGGAGGCGGAACGCGTGTACGTGGGCGACTTCGCGCCGAATGTGCGACCGGTCCCAGCATTGCGTGCCCGCATGCAGGCGGCGCATGGGGACGTGGCCGCCGCGCTGGAGTGGGCCCGCCGGTACGGCGTGTCCGTGCACGACGAGACGTCGTACCTGCGCGAGTACGAACACGTGACTCTGGCGCGGGTCCTGCTCGCTCAGCACGACGCCGACGGCTCGACGCAGGTACTGCGCGAAGCCGTGGGGCTGCTCGAGCGGCTGCTCGCCGCGGCCGAGGACGGCGGCCGGAACGGCACAGCGATCGAGGTCTTGGCACTCTTGGCACTCGCGCAGCAGGCAGAAGGTGACCACCGCACAGCACAGGCGATGCTGGAACGCGCGCTGACCCTGGCCGAGCCCGAGGGCTACGTCCGCGTCTTCGCCGGTGAAGGCCAGCCAATGGCCAAGCTGCTCAACGCCCTGGACCGGCAGCGGCCCGGCTGGGAGTACGTTCGCCGACTCCTGGGCGCCGTCTCCGGGTCGCATCAGGAACCGCGTAAGCCGGTCGGCCGGGCTGCGCAGGCTGAGCTGATCGAACCGCTGACCGAGCGCGAGCTGGACGTGTTGCGACTGCTCGCCAGCGACCTCGACGGACCGTCGATCGCCCGGGAGCTGGTCGTCTCGCTCGCGACCGTCCGGACCCACACCAGGAACATCTACGCCAAGCTCGGCGTCAACAACCGCCGCGCCGCCGTCCGCCGGGCGCACCAGCTCAAGATCATCACCGGGTTCATCACATGAGGTGAGGCCCCTTCATCACCTCGGCTCCTAGCTTGCAGTTATCCGGACGGCCCGCAGCACAGGGCGAGCAGTCGGGATCGACAAGAGGAGCACCCCGTGAGCAGCACAGCCACCGGCCGGTCGCACGACCGCAGCTGGTACGAGATCCGCCTTCAGGGGCGTCTCGACGCACGGTGGTCGGTCTGGTTCGACGGGCTCACCCTCACCGCCGGAGCCGACGGCACCACCACCATCCGGGGCCCCGTCGTGGACCAGGCCGCCCTGCACGGGCTGCTGCAACGACTCCACGACCTCGGCCTCCCCCTCCTCTCGGTCGCCCAGGTGGAGCCCGGCCCGGCGTCGCAGCCCAGCACCGAAGATCCGCGCAACCCGAACGCCGAAGATCCGCGCAATCCGACCACTGGAGACAAGCCATGACCACCACAGCTCGGCCCACGACGAACCGCGCCGCCAAAGACCCGACCCGCAATCACGCCCGCGCCGCCGGCTTCTTCTACCTGCTCACCTTCGCAGCATCCCTGCCCGCCTTCTTCTTCATCGGATCGGCGGTCAACCCGGACCTCACTGTCGCTGCCGGGCACGACACCCAACTCCTGGGGGCCGGCCTCCTGGACTTCGTCAACGCCCTTGCCGGTATCGGCAGCGCCGTGGCCCTGTTCCCGATCCTCAAGCGCCAGAACCAGGCCCTCGCACTCGGCATCGTCACCTCCCGGCTCCTCGAGGCGGCGATCATCATGACCGGCGTGGCCAGCCTTCTCGCCGTCGTCACCCTCAACCAGCACGGCGCCGGCTCGGTCGACAGCAGCCAGGCCCTGGTCGCCGTTCGCGAGTGGACGTTCCTCTTCGGTCCGGGCTTCATGGCCTCCATCAACGCCGTACTGCTCGGCACGCTGATGTACCAGTCGCGTCTGGTTCCGCGGATCATCCCCACCGTCGGTCTCATCGGGGCTCCGCTGCTCTTCGCCGCCAACGTCGCGACCTTGTTCGGCCACAACGAGCAGGGCTCCGGCATCACGATGCTCGCAACACTCCCCATCGCCTTCTGGGAGCTGTCGGTCGGCAGCTGGATGCTCGTCAAGGGGTTCAAGCCCTCGCCGGTCACTGCCGGCATCGTCAAGGTCGACTGACCGCTCGACCGCTCGGCCCACCGCCAGACCGGCGGTGGGCCGTATCGTGAGGATCACGCCTCCCGCCAGTTGCCGGCGCTCGACCGCCGTGAGGAGAGCCAGATGCCAGAGCACCGGGTGGGGTGGGGCTTCATCTCGCTGTACGCGCTGGCGTCCATGGGCACCTCGCTGGTGTTTCTCGCGCCACTGCTGGTCTCCCTGGCCTTGAAGATCAACTCGCTGGTGGGGCTCGAGCAAGCACCGAAGAGCCTGGCGCTCGTCGCGGGCACCGGCTCCGTCGTGGCCATACTCGGCAACCCGTTCTTCGGCAAGCTGAGCGACCGCACCTCGTCACGGTTCGGCATGCGACGGCCCTGGATGGTCGCCGGCCTGGGCGGCGGGGCTCTGGGCACCCTTGTCGTCGCGCTGGCGCCCAACGTCTGGGTCGTCCTGGTCGGATGGTGCCTCGCGCAGTTGTCCCTGAACGCATTGCTCGCGGCTCAGGTGGCGGTGCTGCCGGACCAGGTCCCGGTCGCTCAGCGCGGTTTCGTTGCCGGCGTCCTGGGCATCGGCCTGCCGATCGCCTCGGTGGCCGCAACCTTCCTGGTCCAGCTGTTCACCGGCGACCGGCTCGCCATGTTCCTGGTTCCGTGCGCGATCGGCGGGTTCTTCGTCCTGCTCTTCGTCAGCACGCTGAACGACCGCCGGCTCGATCCGGCGAAGAAGCCGGCCTGGTCGCTGCGGGAACTGCCCAGCACGTTCTACGTCAGTCCACGCAAGAGCCCGGACTTCGCCTGGGCTTTCGCCAGCCGGTTCATGCTTCTGCTGGCCTACGCCCTCCTCGTCACCTACCAGGCCTACTACCTGCTCGACCAGCTCGGCAGCCCCGAGGCCGACGTACCCCACCAGGTCTTCCTCGGCACCGTCGCCCAGTCCGTCGTCCTGGTCGCCGCGTCCCTGATCGGTGGCCGGATCTCCGACCGGATCGGCCGACGGAAGATCCTCGTCGTCATCGCGTCGATCATCTACGGTACGGCGCTGTTCGTGATCGCACTCGCCGACGGCCTCACCGGCTTCCTCGTCGGTATGGCCGTCAGCGGGCTCGGGTTCGGCCTGTACATCGCGGTCGACCTCGCGCTCGTGGCCGACGTACTGCCGGACAAGGCCACTGCCGCGAAGGATCTCGGCGTGTTCAACATCGCCAGCGCGCTGCCGTTCTTCGTCGCGCCCGCGATCGCGCCGATCATCCTGGCGATCGGCGGCGGGAGCTACGCCGTGCTCTACACAGTTGCCGGGCTGAGCGCCGTCGTCGGAGCCGCCGCCATCCTGCCGGTGAAGGGCGTCAGCTGATGGACCGCAGTGCGAGGGTGCGGAGGGTTTCGGCGGTGGCGACGGCGTCGCTGCGGGCATTGCCGTGGCGGCCGTCGGAGCTGTAGAGACCGGGGTCGGTGGAGAGGGGATGGTCGGTGAGGTTGATGTGGATGGTGCCGAGCTTGTCGGCCAGGGCGGCGGTCCGGGTCGAGAGGGTGCGCATGCGTTGGCGCAGTCCCGGGCGGAGCCAGTCGACGACGGCTGGGCTGTAGGACACGTCGAACATGCCGAGCGTCATCACGGCGGCTCCGGCGTCCTGCAGGGTGGTGATCATCGTGGTCAGTTCGCGGTCGACGCGGTCCGGGTCGTAGGTGGCCGGGAAGGCGTCGTTGCCGCCGCCGACGACCAGGGCGAGATCGGGGCCGAAGGCAACCGCCGGCTCGAGCTGGGTGGCGAGGATCTCGCGGGTTCGCAAGCCACTCACGCCGAGGTTGAGGTAGGCAAGGTCAGGCCTGATGGCGCGCAACTCGGCCGCGATCCGGTCGGCCCACTGCAGTTCGCTGTAGCCGTCGACCGGTTCGCACAGGCCCTCCGCGACGCTGTCTCCGAGTACGACGAAGCGGCGCCAAGGATGACCGGCGAGCAGCTCGGCACTCTCGCCGGGCCGGAGACAGTAAGGATCGGTGGCCTCGTTCACGCGGCCTCCAACGAGGTCGAGGCGGCGGGTTCGTCGAGGACTCGGCCGGGTCCGCGCCGGACGAGCGGATAGACGCTGACGATCAGGCAGGCGAAACCGCAGCCGATCAAGGCCGGGGTCAGGCCGAAGGCGCTCACCAGTTCGCCGGCCAGCAGCGCGCCGAGGGGGAGTCCGGCGAAGGACGTGGCGGCGACGAGGCCGATCACCCGTGCCTGCAGGTCCTTCGGGACGTGTTCGTAGAGCACCGCGCCGAAGACCGGGTTGATCGCGGCGATCCCGATCCCGGACAGGAACGTCACCGCCATCACCAGGACCAGATCATCGCTCAGCCCGAGCACGAGCAGGCGCGGACTGCCTCCGATGAAGGCACCGACGGCGAAGGTCAGGTAGCGCGGCACCTTGGTGGCGAGTACGGCGAACCCGATGCTGCCGAGCAGTGCCCCGGCCGAGAACGCGCCGAGGGTCAGACCGAGGCCGGCCGCTGAGCCGAGTTCCTCCGCGACCCACAGCGGGATGAACACCGCCGTACTCGCACTGGCGAAGACGTTGATGGTGAAGGTGGTGATCAGCATCGTGGCGAGCAACGTGTCGCGTCGTACGTAGGAGAAGCCCACCGCGAGGGATCGGAAGTACTTGTCCCGACGCGCTTCCACGGTGACGCCCGGCGGATGGACGAACGCGGCGACCAGCAGGCCGCACACCGCGAAGGTTGCCGCATCGATCCACAGCACCGAGGCTGCGTCCGTCCAGTAGATGAGCAACCCGGCCAGCGGCGCAGCCAGCAAGGTCGCACCTCGAGCGAACGCCTCGTGGAGCGAGGTCACCCGGATCAGCGCGACCTCGGCCGCTTCCGCCATCGGCCGGATCAGCAACTCCTTGGACCGATCCGCGACCCCGCGCAACGCACCCGCCACGGCCACCAGCAACAGCAATGCCGCGAACCCGAGCTCGGTGGTCGCCGCGATGGCAGCCACCGCCAGGGCACTCGTCAGGTTCGCGATGATCGAGGACAGCCGAGCCCCGAGCCGATCGATCACCGGCCCGCCCATGATGCTGGCCACGATGTACGGCACCATCTCGACCGCCGCCACCAGGCCCATCCGCGCCGCACTGCCGGTCGTGACCAGCACCAGCCACGGAATCGCGACCATCGAAACCCGGCTGCCCACCGCCGACAGGACGTCCGCGGTGAACAGCACCACCAATCCACGCCGTGGCGTCATGCCTGTGGATGCAGTTCTGCGTGGAGCTTGCGCAGTGCAACCTTGTCCACCTTCGCGATGCGAGTCAGCGGCAACTCGTCCACGAAGTCGATGGAGGTCGGACTCCACATCTCGTTCAGGGTGTCGGTGACCAGTTGCTGCAGCTCGGCCGCCGGAACCGGCGTGCGGGTGACCACGAACGCATGGACTGCTTCCCCGACCACCGGATCCGGTACGCCGATGACGGCGGCGGTGCGGACGGCGGGATGCGTGGCCAGCACGTCCTCGATCGGGCGGCAGAAGATGGCCCAGTTGCGGCGCGTGGTGACGATCATGTCGTGCACCCGATCGACCAGGAACAGGTACCCGTCCGCGTCGGCGAATCCGAGATCGCGCGACCGCAGCCACCCGTCGACCAACGTCTCCGCGGTCAGCTCCGGCTTCCCGAGATACCCCGCGAAGGTGAGCTTGCTCTGCACCCACACCTCCCCGGTCTGTCCGGCCGGCAGCACCTTCCCGTCGTCGTCCCGGATCTCGATCCGCACATCGCCGTACGGCGTGCCTGCGGACGCCAAACGCTCCGGGTGCAAGGGATCCTCGGTCAGCCCCGGCAACGCGGTGACGACAACGGCCTCGCTCAGTCCGTAGACGATCCGCAGCACCGGACCGAATCGCGCGATGCCCCGGCGCAGTCGCGCCGGCGTGGCCGGGCCGGCGCCGACGTTGAGCATGAACAGGCTGCCGCAGTCGAAGTCCTCCCCGCCGGGATGGTCGAGCAGTTCGTAGAGCATCGGCGGCGTGACATAGGTCGACGTGATCCTCTCCGTCGAGACGATCCGGTAGAACTCGTCCGGTGACCAGGTGTCGGTCAGGAACAGGACTCCACCGGTGAACAGGTTGAAGAAGCTGGTGATCTGCCCGCTCGCAAGCCACAACGGCGATCCCGAGTAGTGCCGCAGCAGTGGGAACCCATTGCCGACAAAGGCATCGGCCAGGTCGAGGATCTGCTCGTAGAAGCTCTGCGTGTGATGCACGAGCTTCGGATCACCGGTCGTCCCGCTCGTCTGCAACACCGAGTCCGGCGCCGGCACCGCCGGATCGATCTCGTACGGCGACGATGGCGAGCGCTGGACCAGTTCGGTCAGTTCGAAAGCAGGCATCGGCGCGAGTGACTCGGCCAGCTCACGACCGAGGTGGCCGTCGTACACGAGAGCGTCGGCGTCAGCCAGGACGGCGAACCGGTCGATCTCCCGGCGCGACGTGATCGGGGCGCACCACAGCACCCGGCAGCCGTGCAGGTGCAGGGCGAGTTGGAGGGCCGGCGCGTCGAAGCAGTTCGCCGCCATCACCAGCACCTTGCTGCCCGGCCGGATCCCGGCGTCGCGGACCGCGGCAGCGATCCGCAGCACGTCACCGATCAGGTCGTCGTACGTCGCCCGCCGGTCTCCGCGGACCAGCGCGGGACGGTCGGCAAAGCGCTGAAAAAGAGTTAGCGCCCGCAGCGCATAATTGCTGCTGTGCTCGGGCGGGACGAATTCAGGCGGCATTTCGTCAATGGTCCCCTCGACTCCGGCCACCCCCAGCCGTCGGCGTGACTCTACTGGATGCGCGGACCGCTGGAAAGGGACTGGAAGGGCTTCTGTGCAGGCGCGACCGTCGCTCTACGGAGTCGACCGGTCACTCCGTTGCCGAGGTGAAGGAATACCCCTGCGATCCGGCCGGGCAACCGGTCCGCTAACCGCTGCGCAAGCAATTCCAGAAATGCATTTCTGTTTCATTGACCGGGTAACTCGCGACGTATTACGTTCCGTCCGCATCCGATTCCGCCAGGAGGTCCGTCCATGCATGTTTCCAGCAGTTGGCGCGCAGTCGCGGTGACCGCGGCGCTCACCTTGGCCGGCTCCACCCTGGCCGGCGCGGACTACAGCCCCAGTCATCGCGACTCCGAGTGGGTGGGTACCTGGGCGACTGCGGTCACCCACGGCAACGCGTCCGGCTCGACCAACCTCGGTCTGACCGACCAGAGCGTCCGGCTGGTGGTGCGGCCGACCGTCGGCGGTGACCGGATCCGGATCCGGCTGTCGAACATCTACGGCGAGAAGACCGTCACCGTGGGCGCCGCGACCGTTGCCAAGCCCAACAAGTCGACCCCGGAGCTGTCCGACATCGACCCGGCGACCCTGCGGACGTTGACGTTCAACGGCGCCGGGACCGCGTCGATGGTCAAGGGCAGCGAGCTGCTCAGCGACCCGGTCAACCTGCCGCTGGGCAATCTCGACGACCTCGTCGTCAGCCTGTACTTCCCGGAGAACACCGGCCCGACGACGTTCCACGGCTCGTCGATCCAGGACAACTTCGTCGGCCCGTCGAACCTGGTCACCCAGCCCGGCGGCGCGGCGTACACGCTGACCCGGCGCTGCTGCTGGTTCTTCCTGTCCGGCGTCGACGTGGAGACCGACGAGGCGGCCGGGTCGATCGTCGTCCTCGGCGACTCGATCACGGACGGCACCGCGAGCACGTTCAACGCGAACAACCGCTGGCCCGACCAGCTGGCCGAGCGACTGATCGCGTCGGCCGGCACGCGGGACAAGGTCCCGAGTGTGCTGAACGCGGGCCTGGCCGGCAGCCGGTTGAACCACGAGGGCAGCGAGCCGTCCGACAACGGTGCCTTTCCCGGTTTCAACGAGGTCGGTGTCAACTCGCTGGCCCGGCTGAACGAGGACGTGTTCGCGCAGACCGGCGTACGCACCGTCATCACCGAACTGGGGGTCAACGACATCTGGATGTCCGACGACTCCGCGGCAGAGATCATCGGCGCGCTGCGGCAGGTGAACGCGCAGGTCAAGGAACGCGGACTGCGCAGCCTGGTCACCACGATCACTCCGTTCGAGGGGATCGGCGGCACGGACAGCTGGACCCCGGCGAAGGAGGCCACCCGGCAGGCGGTGAACAGCTACCTGCGGTCGAGCAACGAGTTCGACGGCGTGCTCGACTTCGACAAGGCGCTGCGTGACCCGGCCGCGCCGAGCAAACTGAACCCGGCCTACGACTCGGGTGACCACATCCACCCGAACGACGCCGGCTACCAGGCGATGGCGGCGTCGGTGCCGCTCAAACTGGTGCGCTGATCACCATGTCTCGGACCGCGAACGAAGTTCTCGCCGCCCTCGGTTCCGAGCAAGGTCGCCGCGATCCGATGCCGCTCTTCGCCGAGCTGCATCGGATCGGGCCGGTCTGCCGCCTCGAGCCGGGAAGCTCGCCGTACGCCGTTGTGGTGAACGGGTACGACGCTGCCCAGGAAGCACTCAAGGACACCAGGTTCCACCGGTTGCTGACCGCGGACCCGGACCCGAAGGACTCGGTCCTGCGCAGGCTCGGCGGGTCGATGATGTTCCGCAACGAGCCGGACCATCTGCGGATGCGCAAGGTGTTCCAGGCCGTGCTGACACCGCGCCGGCTGGCCGGGTTCGAACCGGTCGTCGACGGCCTGGTCACCGAGCTTCTCGACGACCTCGGCAAGGCGGGTGCCGATCGGCAACCGGTGGACTTCGTCGACTTCGCCTACCGGCTGCCGATCACCGTGATCGGGACGTTCCTCGGCATCCCGCGCTCCGATCTCGGCTGGTTCCGCGACCGGACCCAGCGGATCGACGAGTACCTCGACCTGGGCGGTAAGGCACCGGAGAAGCTGGAGGCGGCGAACCAGGCCGCCGACGAGCTCAACGCCTACTACGCAAGGATGATCGGCGAACGTCGGATCCGGCCACGCGACGATCTGGTCGGCTCGCTGGTGCATGCGCTTGATTCAGGGACGTCCGGGATCGACGAGCAGGAGTTGATCGACAACCTGCTCGTGCTGGTCAACGCGAGCTTCGTGACCACGATGAACCTGCTCACCAACGGTCTCGAACTGCTGCTGGCCACGCCGGGCCTGATCGACGCGTTGCGTGATGACCCCGGGCTGGCCTCGGACTGTGTCGAGGAGATCCTGCGGCACCAGAGCTCGGTGCAGCTGATCAGCCGGAAGGCGTCGACCGATCTCGAACTGGCCGGCGAACCGATCGCCGCGGGCAGTCTGGTGCTGATCCTGCCCGGCGCGGCGAACCGGGATCCGGCCAAGCACGCGGACGCCGACACGTTCGATCCGGGCCGTGACGACCTTCAGCATCTGTCCTTCGGCGCCGGACCGTTCTACTGTGTCGGGGCCGCGCTGGCCCGGATGGAAGGGCGGGCCGCGTTCGGGCAGCTGTTCCGCCGGTTCCCCGGACTGCGACTCGTGAGCGAGCCGGTGCGCAGCCGTAGTTTGCTGCTGCGTGGGCACGAGTCCATGCCGATCCGATTGGGGTGATCCGATGCCGCTGGACCCGCAGGTCGAGGCCATGCGTGCCGAACGCGAGGCCAACCAGGTGCCGCAGCTCTACACCCAGACGCTGGCCGAGGCCCGGGCCGCCGATCTCGCGTCCATCCAGGCCGCGGGCGGTGACGTCGAAGCGGTTCACCACGTCGAGGACATCACGACCGACGACGATCTGCCGCTGCGGCTCTATCGGCCGGACCAGGACGGCCCGTTGCCGACGCTGATCTACTTCTTCGGCGGCGGCTGGACGCTGGGCAGCATCGAGACCGCCGACGGCATCAGCCGCAAACTCGCCAACGCCGTTCCCTGTCAGGTGATCACGGTCGGCTATCGGCTCGCGCCGGAGCATCCGTTCCCGGCCGCGGTGCACGACTGCCACAACGCCACTCAGTGGATCGCGGCGCACGCCGAAGAGCTGCGGGTGGACCCGGCCCGCCTGGCCGTCGGCGGTGACAGCGCGGGCGGCAACCTGGCGGCCGCGACCACTTTGCTTGCCCGGGACAACGGTCCCGGGTTGGCCGGTCAGCTGCTGGTCTACCCGAACACGCTGTACGGCTCGGACACCATCTCGATGCGGAACGGCGACGACCCGTACCTGTTCAACAAGACCTCGGTCGGCTGGTACTGGGACCACTACCTGGCCGACTCCGCCGACGGCCTGAACCCGCTCGCGTCACCCCTCCTCGCCGAGTCGCACGCGAATCTCCCGCCGGCCTTGGTGATCACCGCGGAGTACGACCCGCTGCGCGACGAGGGCGAGTACTACGCCGAGAAGCTGCACGCAGCCGACGTACCGACCACCCTGAGCCGGTACGACGGGATGGTCCACGGCTTCTTCGCGATGCCGGGCATCCTCGACGGCGGCAAGAAAGCCATGGCCGAGGCATCCACCTGGCTGGGCGGAATCTTCGGCGATGACTGAGGTGTGGCGCGGCGGGCCCGATGGCTGAGGCGCTCGCCGATTACGAGTCCCAGGCTGCGGCCGTCCTGCCCACGGCGGTCTGCGATTTCGTGGCCGGCGGCAGCGGCACGGAGACCACCCTGCGGCTCAACCGGGCCGCGCTCGACGCGATCACCCTGACACCTCGCGTGCTGGCGGGTATCGATGAACCCGATACCACCTGTTCGATGCTCAGCACCGAGTTCGCCCTGCCCGTCGCCGTCGCGCCGATGGCGTACCAACGCTTGCTCCATCCCGAGGGTGAGCTCCTGCTCGCACGGGCGGCCGCCGATGCCGGGATCCCTTACGTCATCAGCACTCTGAGCAGCTACCCGTTGGAGAAGATCGCGGCCACGGCGCCATCCTGGTTCCAGCTCTACTGGTTGCGAGATCGGGCCCTGCTGACTTCGCTGGTGCATCGCGCGGCGGACGCGGGCTGCGCCGCGCTGATGGTGACCGTGGACGTCCCGGTGATGGGTCGCCGGCTGCGCGACGTCCGGAACTCCTTCGCGCTCCCCGAGGACGTGGTCGCCGCGAATCTTGTCGACATATCCACAGAGGCCCATGACAGCGTCCCCGGTGTGTCCGCGGTCGCCGCCCACACAGCCTCCGCCTTCGAGCCGGCCGTGTCCTGGCACGACCTGGAGTGGATCCGGCAAGAGACCGACCTTCCCCTGGTGGTGAAGGGGATTCTCGATCCACGGGACGCCCGCCGGGCGGTCGACGCAGGAGCTGAAGCAGTTGTGGTGTCGAACCACGGCGGCCGCCAGCTGGACGGCGCGATCGCGTCGATCGATACCCTCGGCCCGGTTGTCGATGCAGTCGGCAACGATTGCGTCGTACTGCTGGACAGTGGGATCCGCAGCGGCACGGATGTCGTCAAAGCGCTCGCGTTGGGGGCATCCGCCGTACTGATGGGACGTCCGTTGCTGTGGGCCTTGGCTGTGGAAGCCGTGGATGAGGCATTTGGTCTGCTCCGGCGAGAGGTCCGGGACGCGATGCTGCTGGCTGGTTGTGCCGATCTGGCCGCGGTGGCCGGGCTGACGACGGGGAGAGCGCGATGGCCGAGCTGAGGACTGACCGAGTTGCACGGTTCGTTGACCGACCGGACATTGAACTCGATGAACTTCCTCAACGAGGTCTCGCACCACTACCCGGACGCGATCTCACTCGCCGCGGGCCGCCCGACCGAGGAGTTCTTCGACCTCGAGGACCTGCACACCTACCTGGACCTGTTCGCCGATCACCTGCGTTCCCAGGGGTACGACGAGCCGGCGGTACGGCGGACCATCTTCCAATACGGGCGCACCAAGGGCATCGTGCACGACCTGGTCGCGCGCAACCTCGCCGTCGACGAGGACATCCACGTCGATCCCGAGGCGATCGTGGTCACGGTCGGCTGCCAGGAGGCGATGCTCCTCACGCTCCGGGCCCTGCGCGCCAGTACGACGGACGTGCTGCTCGCGATCTCCCCGACGTACGTCGGAATCACCGGGGCGGCCCGGCTGCTCGACTTCCCAGTCCTGCCGGTGTCCGAGGACGACGATCTGGCCGCGGTGGTGAAGGCGGCCCGGGCCGACGGGCTGCGGCCGCGGGCGTGCTACGTGATGCCGGACTTCGCCAACCCGTCCGGACTCAGCCTGGATCTGGAGTCCAGACATCAACTGCTGCAGGTCGCGGCCGAGCAGGACCTGCTGCTGATCGAGGACAACCCCTATGGCCTGTTCCCGGCCGAGGGCGTCGATCGCGTTCCGACCCTCAAGGCCCTCGACACCGAGCGGCGGGTCGTCTACCTCGGCTCCTTCGCCAAGACCGGTCTGCCCGGAGCGAGAGTCGGGTACGTCGTCGCCGACCAGACTGTCGAGGCGCCGGACGGAAGTATCGGACTGTTCGCCGACGAACTGTCGAAGATCAAGAGCATGGTCACCGTGAACACGTCGCCGGTCGCCCAGGCGGTGATCGGCGGCAAACTGCTCGCGAACGACTTCAGCCTGGTGGCCGCGAACCGGCGCGAGCGCGAGATCTACGCCGCCAACCTGCGAGCGATCACCGACGGTCTGGCGGCCCGCTTCCCAGGTGGCGAGATCAGCTGGACGGTGCCGTCGGGCGGGTTCTTCGTGGTCGTCACCGTGCCGTTCCCGGTCGACGACGTACTGCTGGAGAAGTCCGCCCACGAGTACGGCGTGCTCTGGACCCCGATGAGTCACTTCTACGAGGCCGGGTCGCCGATCCACGCCCTCCGCCTGTCCTGCAGTTCGGTCACCACGGCCCAGATCGACGCCGCGCTGAACCGCCTGGCCGCCTTGATCGCCGACCAGTTGCCGTAACTGGTCCTCTCTCGTGCGCTGAAACTGGATCTGTAGGGCAGACCGGTCTGCTCCTACCTTCGAGATATGACCACCGCCTGCGAAGTCCCCACCGTCGCCGCACCCACGGCTCCCCGCCTGCTGACCGGCCAGTTCGGCCGCCTGCTGTTCACGGTCTTCGGCTCCGCGCTGAGCATGTACCTGCTCACCTCGGTGGTCCCGCTGTACCTGGCCGCCAGCGGCTCCGGCGGGATCGGCGCCGGGCTGTCCACCGGCGCGATGATGCTGTCCGCGGTGGGCGTCGAGCTACTGGTGCCCAGGATGATCGCCCGCTGGGGTTACCAGGTCGTCCTCGGTCTCGGGCTGATCCTGCTGGGTGCGCCGTCCCTGGTCCTGCTGGTCACCGCGTCGCTTCCGCTGGTGCTCGCCGTCTGCGTCGTCCGCGGCGCCGGCCTGGCGATCCTGGTCGTCGGCGCGGTCGCGCTGATCGCCGAGGTGACCCCGGCGCACCGGCGCGGTGAGGCCTTCGGCATCTACGGCGTGGTCGTCGGCCTGCCGGCCGCGATCGGCCTGCCGCTCGGCGTCTACCTGACCTCCGTGATCGGCTTCGACGCGCTGTTCGTCTTCGCCGCCGTGGCCTCGCTGGTGGGTCTGGTCGCCCTCGGCGGAATGCCCAGGCAGCCCAGCGTCGAGGAGCAGCACGTCAAGGTGCTCGGCGGTCTGCGCGGGAGCGGCCTGCTGATGCCGACCTTCGTCTTCGCCGCGGTTACCGTCGCCGCAGGTATCAGCGTCACCTTCCTGCCCCTGGCAGTTGCCGAGGACAAGCAGTCCCTGGTCGCCACAGCCCTGCTGATGCAGGCGATCACGGCACCCGGCGCCCGTTGGCTGGCCGGCCGGTACGGAGACCGCGTCGGCCCGGCGAAGCTGCTGCCGGCCGCGCTGATCGTGGCCGCACTCGGCGCCGGGGCGCTGATCCTGATCGGCAGCGCGGTCGCCATCCTGGTCGGCTCGACGCTGTTCGGTATCGGCTTCGGCGCCGCGCAGAACCTGACGCTGTCGCTGATGTACAACCGCGTCCCGAAGTCCCGCTACGGCCAGGTCAGCGCTCTGTGGAACCTCGCGTACGACGGCGGCTGGGGCATCGGAGCCATCGTCTTCGGCGCGATCGTCGCGGGCACCGGCTACTCACTCGCCTTCGGTCTGACGGCGGTGGTCGTCGCGGCGGCTGTCGTTCCCGCCGTTCAGAGCTTGCGCAACCGGACGTAGCGGACGGCGTGGTCGGCGCCCTTGCGGAGGACGAGGGTGGCGCGGGAGCGGGTGGGGAGGATGTTCTCCCGCAGGTTCGGCCCGTTGATGCCGTCCCAGAGCGACTCCGCCTTCTTGACCGCCTCCTCCCGGCTCAGCTCGCCGTACCGGACGAAGTACGACTCCGGGTTGCGGAACGCGGTCTCCCACAGCTTCAGGAAGCGGTGCACGTACCAGGACCGGACGTCGTCGGCGCCGGCGTCGACGTACACGGAGAAGTCGAAGAAGTCGCTGACCGCCAGGCCGCTCTTGCCGTCCGCGTGCCGGGGCGCGGGCTGGAGCACGTTCAGGCCCTCGAGCAGCAGGATGTCCGGCTGCTCGACAGTGGTCCGGACCCCGGGCATCCGGTCGTAGTGCAGGTGTGAGTAGACCGGTGCCTCGACCGTGTCCATCCCGGACTTCACCTCGACCACGAAGCGCAGCAGCGCCTTGCGGTCGTACGACTCCGGGAAACCCTTGCGCATCATCAGGTTCCGGCGTTCCAGCTCGGCGTTCGGCCAGAGGAAGCCGTCGGTGGTGACGAGCGCGACCCGCGGGTGCTCGGGCCAGCGGGCCAGCAGTTCGCGCAGCAACCGCGCGGTGGTGGACTTGCCGACGGCAACGGACCCGCCGATGCCGATCACGAACGGCGTCCGGGTCGCGGCCGGCTTGCCGAGGAAGCTCTCGGTGTCGGCATGCAGGGCCCGGGCGTGCCGGACGTACAGCGAGAGGATCCGCGACAGCGGCAGGTAGACCTCGCGCACCTCGTCCATGTCGATCTCGTCGCCGAGACCGCGCAGCCGCTCGATCTCCTCGGCCGTCAGCGGGGACACGGTCGTCTCGGCGAGTTGCGCCCAGGCGGCCCGGTCCAGCTCGGTGTAGGGAGTCACCTCCCGTGTCGGCTGCAGCATGAGCCCATTCTTCCCCCGTGGGTGTAGCCGACCCACCCCGGGCGGGCGTGGCTTACGTCTCAACTACCTCGATCGAAGGGGTCTGGAAACCGCTTGCTCCACCTATTGACGGTGTGTGGGGCCGTGCGTACGGTGTGTCCCACATTCAAGTGTCGAAGATATCTACAAAACTTTCGATACTCACGCGTGGTGCGTCGGGACCATGCTGGACGCTGCCGGGCTGGACGCCGTCCTGGGGCCGGTCTGGACGAGGCCGGATTGACCGGGTCGTATGCGAGGATCGACGGCGTCGAAGCGACGCGGCGGTACAAGGACGGTCAGCGGTATCTCTTCCTGCTGAACCACGGGGACCGGGAGGTGCGAGTGGCGGCCGACAGGACAGGAACCGAGCTGATCACCGGCTCGCAGGTCGAGGCCGGGGCGAAACTGGTGCTCCCGGCAACCGGTGTGGTGGTGTTGCGGTCGGATGACGTTTGACCCCTGCTGGCTCGGTAACCAACGGTTGCCCGAGGTCACCATCCATGCCTCGGGTGCGCTGGCGCAGACGATCCGGGCCGAGCTGCGGCAGACCCGCCGGGTCCGTCACGACGTAGAGGTTGCCCTGTGCACCCTCGGGCGGCTCGAGGAGACGCCGTTGGCCGCGTGGGTCGAGCAGGCGTTGCCGGCCGACGGGCTGGGTGCCGAAGGCTTCGTGGTGGTGCGACGAGGCAACCAGTTGGTCGTCGCCGCCGAGGCCGGCCGCGGGTTGCTGTACGGATACTTCTACCTGCTCCGGTACTTCGAGTGGATGACCGGCGACTTCACCGTGGTCGAGCGGCCGGCGGTCCCGGTCCGGATGCTGGCGCACTGGGACAACCTGGTCCCGCACCCGGTGACGGGCGCGGTCGAGCGCGGGTACTCCGGTGGATCGATCTTCTTCCGCGACGGCCGGGTGGTTCAGGACCTGACCCGGGTCCGTGCCTACGCCCGGTTGCTGGCGTCGATCGGTCTCAACGCGGTGGTGATCAACAACGGCAACGTGCACGCGGCCGAGACGCGGTTGATCACTGATCATCTGCCCGACGTGGCCCGGCTGGCCGGGGTGTTCCGCGAGTACGGGATCGCGGTCTACCTGTCGGTGAACTTCGCGGCTCCGATCGAGCTCAGCGATCTGGACACGGCCGATCCGCTGGACGCGCGGGTGGCTCGCTGGTGGTCGGCCGCGGTCGGCCGGGTGTACGACGCCGTACCGGATCTGGGCGGGTTCGTGGTGAAGGCAGACCGGTCTGGGCCTGCTGCCTACGGGCGTCACCATGCGGACGGGGCGAACATGCTCGCGCGGGCGCTGGCTCCGTACCTGGGGACCGTGTATTGGCGGTGTTTCGTCTGCGACCGTGATCAGGACTGGCGTGATCGGACCACGGATCGGGCCCGAGCGCCGTACGACCACTTCATTCCGCTGGACGGGTTGTTCGACGACAACGTCGTCCTGCAGGTCAAGCACGGGCCGCTCGACTTCCAGGTGCGCGAGGCGGTGTCGCCGTTGCTGGGGGAGTTGCAGGAGACGCGGTTCGCGCCGGAGTTGCAGGTGACGCAGGAGTACACCGGTCAGCAGAAGGACCTGTGCTACCTGGGTCCGTGGTGGCGCGAGATCCTGCAGTTCGACACCAGCGGTGCCGGCGGCCCGACCGTTGCTGAGCGCACCAAGGCGATCGTTGCCGTCTCCAATGTCGGCGACGACCCGAACTGGACCGGACACAAGCTTGCGCAGAGCAACCTCTATGCGTACGGCCGGCTGGCCTGGGACCCGGCCGCGGACCCGGTCAGCCTGCTGCACGAGTGGGCCGCGGCGACGTTCGCGATGGACGATCGGACCAGGGCCGAGTTGGTCGCGATCATGGCGGATTCGTGGCGGACGTACGAGCGCTACACCGCACCGCTCGGGGTCGGCTTCATGGTCACGCCGGGGACGCACTACGGGCCGAACGTCAACGGGTACGAGTACTCCGCGTGGGGGACTTACCACTTCGCCGACCGCAACGGCGTCGGTGTGGACCGGACGGTCGCGACCGGCTCAGGTTTCACCGGCCAGTACCCGGAGCCGCTCGCCGGCCGCTACGAGAACCTCTACACCTGCCCGGAGGAACTCCTGCTGTTCTTCCACCACGTCCCCTACGACCACGTCCTCCACAACGGCCGCACGGTCCTCCAGCACATCTACGACACCCACTTCCAGGGGTACGACGACGTCGAGGCGATGCTCGCCCGCTGGAAAGCCATCGCCGACCGCTTCGACCCCGGGACGCGCGACAACATCACCACCCGCCTCGAAGGCCAGCTCCGCAACGCCCGCGAGTGGCGCGACCAGGTGAACACCTTCTTCCACCGCCTCAGCGGCGTACCCGACGCATCCGGCCGCACCATCTACCGGTAGTCGCGGCCGACGACGCGTGCGGCTTTCTTCTGGGGTGGAGGCGCCGGTAAGGCGACTGTAGTTGTGCCGTGCTGCGAGAAGGCGACTGTGGTATCCCGGAGCAGCTCACCCGAGTGGTCACACTCCCCACGGTGGACACGGGAGCCGGCCGTGGAGCGGGGTGGATGCGGGGATCGAGTCCTCGAGTCGGGGGTTGAGACACCCTATGGGGGGCTGGGACCTGAAATATCAGGTCCCGGCCCACCGTTTCCTGTCTCAGGTCCCCACAATTGCACGGATCCAGGGCTGTGGTCTCGGGATCCGGACCGAACCGGCCGCATCGCGGGATTCCCGGCCCGATCGGTCGCCGAGTCGTGGATCTGTGTCGTCTCCCGGCTGGATCTGGAGCAGGAATCCACGACTCGGCGAATCCTTTGCCCGAAGCATCGATCTACGACAACTGAAGGGCGATCCCCACGAATGAGATTCGCCTTGACCGACCAGATCCCCAACTGTTCGGGCTGCTTTTGTCACCGCACCGACTAGCACCATCACGCAGCGGAGACCGCGAAACCACGATCCGTCCTCCGGCAAACCAACCCGCACCCGCATGCCGGCAGAAGCTCCTGCTAGCCGATGACGCGCGTGCCGCAGCGGTGGGTTCGGGTGTGGTCGACGGTGCGGAGCTCGCCGGTGAGGGTCAGGGGGAGGGTGGCTTGGATGTCGGCGCTGGACTTGGCCAGACGGAGGTTGAGCGCGCCCGGTTCGACGATGCGGGTGCCGTTGCGGTCGGCGAACGAGGTGAGGTCGGCGTGGACGGTGAACTCGACCGTGCGGGACTCGCCGCTGGGGACGTCGACACGGTGGTAGCCGATCAGGCGGTTGACCGGGCGGGTCACCCGGGCGACCGGGTCGTTCAGGTAGAGCTGCACGATCTCGGTGCCGTCGGTCGCGCCGGTGTTCTGGACCGTGACCTTCAGGGTGACGGTCCCGTCGGTGGGCATGGTCTCGCGGTCCGCGGCGGCGTCGGTCCAGTCGAAGGTCGTGTACGACGTTCCGTGGCCGAACGGGAAGAGGGCGGTCGGATCGACCGACGAGACCTTGTTGCGGCCGGCCAGCGGTTGGTGGAGGTACGTCCCCGGCTGTGCGCCCTCACTCCCCGGGAGGCTGACCGGAAGCCGGCCGGACGGATTGACGGCGCCAGTGAGGACACGCGCCAGCGCCGGTCCGCCTTCTTGACCGGGGAAGAACGCCTGCACGATCGCCGCGGTGCGCTCGGCGAATCGGCCGAGTGCGTACGGGCGGCCGGACAGCACCACGAGGACGACCGGCGTACCGGTGTCGAGAATCGCGTCCAGCAGCTCGGCCTGGCGACCGGGCAGGACCAGGGTCTCGACGTCGCAGCCCTCGCCGGAGGTGCCGCGGCCGAAAGGCCGGCGCGGTCGCCGAGGGCGACGATCGCCACGTCCGCCTCGGAGGCCGCGGTGATCGCCTCCTCGAAACCGTCGTCGGAGTCGTCGTCGACCCCACAACCCTCGGCGGTCTTCAGGTTGATGCCCTGCGCAACCAGCGCCTCGGCGAGCGTGGGGATCGGTACGCCGTCGTCGGTGCCGGGGTAGCGGGGAGCGATGTGGATGGGGAACGTGTAGCAGCCGAGCATCGCGTGCGAGTCCATCCCGCGCGGCCCGACCAGGGCGACCTTCTTGCCAGGGGCAACAGGCAGGACGCCGTCGTTCACGACCAGCACGATCGACTCCTCGGCCAGCCTGGCCGCGATCTCCCGGTTGGCCGGGCTGTCCAGCTCGATCGGCCCGTCCGGCTCGATCTTGACCTCCGGATCGAGCAGGCCGAGCTCGCACTTCTGCCGCAACACCCGTCGGACGGCGCGGTCGACGTACGCGACGTCGAGCCGGCCCTCCTCGACCTCGGCGATCAGCGCGTCGGCGTAGGTGTGCACGGTCGGCAGTTCGACGTCGATGCCGGCCTTCAGCGCCAGCGCGGCGGCTTCGCCGTCGGTCCCGGCGACCTGGTGCAGCGAGCGCAGGAACGCGATGGCGAAGTAGTCCGCCACGACGGTCCCGTCGAAGCCCCACTGGTCTCGCAGCAGCGTGGTCAGCAGTTCGGGGTCGGCGGCGACGGGGACGCCGTCGATCTCGGCGTACGAGTTCATCACGGTGCGGACGCCGCCCTCGACCACGGCCATCTCGAACGGCGGGAGGATGACGTCCGCGAGTTCATGGCGGCCCATCGACACCGGCGCGAGATTGCGGCCGGCGCGGGAGGCGGAGTACCCGGCGAAGTGTTTCAGGGTGGCGTGGACGCCGCCGGCCTGCAGTCCGCGGACGTACGCCGTACCGATCGTGCCGACCAGGTAGGGGTCCTCACCGATCGTCTCCTCGGTCCGGCCCCAGCGGTAGTCGCGGGTGACGTCGACGACCGGAGCGAGGCCGAGGTGCGTGCCGGCCGACCGCATGTCCGCGCCGATCCTCGCGGCCATCTGTTCGACCAGCGAGGGGTCGAACGTCGCGCCCCAGGCCAACGGGGTCGGGTAGATGGTGGCGCCGTACGCGGCGAAACCGGTCAGGCATTCGTCGTGCGCGACCGCCGGGATGCCGAAGCGGTTCGCGGCCATGATCTGGCGCTGCGCCGCGGCGAGCGAGCGGGCGCCGGTGGCCGGATCGACCGGCCGGGTGCCGAACGGGCGGGTGAGCTGGCCGAGGCCGTCCTGGATCACGTCGGCCCAGACCGGCGGGTCGCTGCTCATGTCGTGCTGGTACGGCGCGACGTCCTCGCCGCTGTCGCCGGCGCCGACCCAGAGTCCGGCCAGCTGGGAGACCTTCTCCCGCAGGGTCAGCTCCGCCACCAAGGCCTCGACCCGTTCGTCCGGACTTGCGGTGGTGTCGTGCCAGGCACCCATCAATCTCCTCGAAAGTTGCGGGACCGCTTGCGATACATCCGACGAGGTTAGCTTGTATCGTGCTGCTTGCACAGCCACGAAGACGGTGGAGGTACGTCGTGGGTCAGCGGATGACCATTTCGAAAATTGCGGAGCAGGCCGGTGTCTCGGTGCCCACCGTCTCCAAGGTGCTGAACGGCCGCGCCGATGTCGCCCAGGAGACGCGCGCGAAGATCGAGAGCATCATCCAGGAGCACGGCTACCGTCGCCGGACCACCAGTACGGCGAGCAGCCCGATGATCGACCTGGTGTTCCACGAGATCGGCGGCGCCTGGGCGGTCGAGCTGATCCGCGGTGTCGAGGAAGTGGTCCGCGCCGAAGGTGTCGAGCTGGTGCTGTCCGAGTGCGGCGGCGCCCGGCGGCCGCGGCAGGAATGGATCGAGTCCGTGCTGCTCCGCCGCCCGCTCGGCGTGATCATGGTGTTCTCCGACCTGGATGCCGACCAGCGCGCGCAGCTGGAGGCGCGGCGGATCCCGTTCGTGGTGGTCGACCCGGTCGGTGACGAGGGCGACGACGTACCGTCCATCGGCTCGGCCAACTGGAACGGCGGCCGGATGGCGACCCTGCACCTGCGCAAGCTCGGGCACACCCGGATCGGGATGATCGGCGGGCCGGTGGAGACGCTGTGCTCGCGGATGCGCGTCGACGGGTACACGGACGCGCTGCGGTCGACCGGGGTCACGATCGATCCGTCGTTGATCCGGGCGGCCGAGTTCGAGGTGAGCAGCGGTCATCGGGAGGCGTTGGCGCTGCTGAACCTGCCGGACCGGCCGACCGCGATCTTCGCCGGCAGCGACCTGCAGGCGCTGGGCGTGTATCAGGCGGCGCGCGAACTGGGCCTGGAGATCCCGCGTGATCTGTCGGTGGTCGGGTACGACGACCTGCCGGTGGCGCAATGGGTCTCGCCGACGCTGACCACCGTGCACCAGCCGTTGCGCCAGATGGCCGAGCTGGCGACCAGGATGGTTCTCGACCTGGCCCGCGGCACGACCCCGGCCGCCTTGCGGATGGACCTCGCCGTGGACCTGCGCATCCGCCAATCGACGGCGGAACCACCCGGTTAAGGTGGGGGCATGATCGTCGGCGTGGGTATCGATGTGGTCGACGTGGAGCGGTTCATGAAGACCCTCGAGCGCACGCCTGGTCTGCGGGATCGCGTCTTCACGCCGTCCGAAGCGGTCAAACCACCGGCATCGCTGGCGGCCCGGTTCGCCGCGAAGGAAGCGCTGGCCAAGGCACTCGGCGCGCCGGCCGGGATGCACTGGCACGACGCCGAGGTGCAGACCGACGAGACCGGTCGTCCCTGGCTCGAGATCACCGGCACGGTCGCCGAGCAAGCGTCCCGGCTGGGTGTCCAGAGCCTGCATCTGTCCTTGAGTCACGACGCCGGTATCGCGTCCGCCGTCGTCATCCTGGAGGGTTGACATGCGCCGCGCGCACACTGTCGAGCAGGTCCGGGCGGCCGAGGCCGAGCTGATGGCGCGGCTCCCGGAGGGCACCTTGATGCAACGCGCCGCCACCGGTCTCGCCGTTGCCATCAGCAACTTTCTCGGCCATACGTACGGCGCTCGGGTCGTCCTGCTGATCGGGTCCGGTGACAACGGCGGCGATGCCCTGTACGCCGGGGTCCGGTTGGCTCGCCGCGGTGCGCGCGTGACCGCCGTACTGCTGTCCGACAAAGCGCACGCTGCCGGGCTGGAGGCGTTGCTCGCCGTCGGCGGTCGCGTCGGGTCAACTGATGACATCGCTGACGCCGACGTGGTCGTGGACGGGATCGTCGGCATCGGTGGCCGTCCCGGTCTGCGTCCGGATGCTCTTGCCGCAGTCGAGCTCGCTGACCAGCACGGCCTACCGATCGTTGCCGTCGACACACCATCAGGCGTTGATGTCGACACCGGCGAGACCCCGGAGCCGCACGTCCGCGCGGCCCTCACGGTCACCTTCGGTACCCACAAGATCTGCCACCTGGTCGACCCCGCCGCCACCGCGTGCGGCCCGGTCCACCTGGTCGAGATCGGCCTCGACCTTCCGCCCGCTCCGGTCGAGTCCTTGCAGGTATCAGACGTACGCGAGCTGTATCCCGTCCCGCATGGCGAGTCCGACAAGTACTCCCGCGGCGTCCTCGGTCTGATGGCCGGCTCGGCGCAGTACCCGGGGGCTGCCGTCATCGCCACGGCGGGTGCGCTCGGCGGTCCGTTGGGCATGGTCCGGTACGTCGGTCCGGACGCGGTGGCGGCCGCGGTCCGGGCGGCCCACCCGGAGATCGTGGCCGGCGAGGGACGCGTGCAGGCCTGGGCTGTGGGCTCCGGCCTCGGCGACGAACTCGACGTCAACCGAGTCCGTGACCTGCTCGACGCGGAGGAGCCGATCGTCCTCGACGCGGATGGTCTCCGGGCGCTCGAGGATTCCGGCGACCACACCGGCGTACTGGCCACACCGCACGCGGGTGAGCTGGCCCGCTTGCTCGGCGTCGACCGCTCGACCGTCGAAGCCGAACGCCTCCAACACGCCCGCCTGGCCGCCGAACGCTTCGACGCCACCGTCCTGCTGAAGGGCTCCACCACCGTCATCGCGGCCCCCGACGGACAGGTCCGCGTCAACACCAACGCCACCCCCTGGCTGGCCACCGCCGGCGCCGGCGACGTCCTGGCCGGGCTCTGCGGCGCTCTCCTCGCCGCAGGCCTCACCACTCTCGACGCGGCCAGCCTTGGTGCCTACCTCCACGCCGCCGCCGCCAACCTGGCCTCCGCCTCCGGCCCCACTACCGCCCTCTCCGTAGCCGCCGCCCTTCCTGAAGCCACTCGCCAAATCCTGCGCGGTTAACACGCCTCAGGCGGTTGCGAGCGCGGTGAGTGGCTGGGTAGGACTGAGGGTGCTGGTGCTTGCCTCCGCCGCCCTAGGAGTGTGCACGTGAAGCGTCTCGCCGTACTTCTGGTGATTGTCCTTGTTACTGCGTTGCCCTTGCCTGCTGCGCAAGCCGCGGCCACGAGCTACGTGGCTGATCCGGAGACGAAGATTCATGTGATGGGGGAGTGGGCCCATCCGGATGACGACACGAGCATCATCGGGCCGTGCGGGGTGTGGCATCAGCGGTACGGCGTGAAATGCGGCGTGATCATGGTGACGCGCGGCGAGGGCGGCGGAAACGCGACCGGGACCGAGCTGGGGCCGGACCTGGGCCTGCGGCGGGAGAACGAGGACCGCGTCGCGCACTACCGGTCCGGGACCATCGACATCTTCAACCTGGACCGGATCGACTTCTTCTACAACCAGAGTGCGCCGCTGACGCAGTACTTCTGGGACGAGGAGGAGACGCTGCGCCGGGTCACGCGGGTGATCCGGGAGACGCAGCCGGAGATCTACATCGGATTCACACCGACGCTCGCGGCCGGGCACGGCAACCACCAGCAGGCGGGCCGGCTGATCTGGGAGGGCGTGCTCGCGGCCGCCGATCCGGCCAGGTTCCCCGAGCAGCTCGAGGGTCCGCACGCGCTGAGCACCTGGCAGGTGAAGAAGGTCTTCTCCGGCGGCAGTACGACGGGCACCGGCGGTACGACGTCCGCCCCGAACTGCACCACCGGCTTCAAGCCCGGCGGCCTCGACACCGTGGCGGGCGTGTGGACCGGGTACGAGTCGCCGTACAAGTGGCCGGCCGGCAACCTGCAGGGGCAGCCGGCCGGGTCGGCGAAGATCTGGCAGCAGGTCGCGGACGAGGGCCGGGCGGCGTACCCGACGCAGAGCCGGGTCATGTTCAAGGGAACGTCGACCCCGGCGTGCCCGCGGTTCGCGATGACGCAGTCGTTCGTCCCGTTCCAGCCGAACACCAGTCCACAGGCCGGGCTCGACGAGGCGATCCTGTTCGGTGCCACCAAGCCTGATCCCGGCGGACTGCCACTGGGGACGCTGCAGTACCTCACCTTCAGCCGGTTCTACAACGTCGCGGGCGAGCCGTTCCAGGCGACCCTGCACCTCCGGGCTCCGAAGGGAGAGCTTGCCCCAGGCAACGTCGAGCTGACCGTCCCGGCAGGCTGGACGACCGACGGGCCGAAGCATGTTCCATCGAGGTCGACCGCCGACATCACCTTCACGGTCACACCGGCGGCTGACGCCGTCGTGGACCAGAACGCCAAGATCGCGGCCCGCTACACCACCGCGAAGGCCTCCGGATACACCGACAACGTCGTCCGGATCGTGGCGGCCGCCGAAGGCAGGTTCCAGCGGTGGGGCAACTGGCAGGAGTACGACGAGTGGCTCGACACGACCGCGCCGCAGGCCAACCGCCTCGGCCGGTCCCCGGCGATCCAGTCGATGGCCGTCGGCGGCACGATCGACGTACCGGTCGTGGTGCACAACTGGTCGGCGCAGCCACAGAGCGGTGCGGTGTCGCTGGAGCTGCCCCCGAACTTCACCGTGGACGCGCCGTCCAAGCCCTACGATCTCCAGCCCGGTGCTGACACCACCGTCACCTTCAAGCTGACCAATACCGACGCTTCCCTGCCCGCGGCCCAGAACGTGTCCATCCCGATCAAGACCGCCACACGGAAGCGAAACGCTGACGCTGACTTTGGTGCCGACGACAACCATCCCGCAGGCCCAACCGGTCGTCGACGGGACGGCGGAGCCGGGGGAGTACCCGGGCCCGACGCTCGACCTCGGCCGGATCTGGCAGGGCGCATCCACCTGCACCGGCGTGGACGACTGCGGCGTTTCGTCAACAGGTGAAGGCAATACGGCCAAGGTGAGCTGGTCGGACGACGCGCTGTACTTCTTCATCCACGTGCGCGACGACTACCAGTCGTACGCCGTGACGCCGGCCGAATGTGTCGGTCACTGGCAGGCCGACTCGGTGGAGATCCTGCTCGACCCGCGCGGGACCGCGTCGCAGGCGCTGATGGACACCGCCAACACGTTCAAGCTCGGCATCTTCCCGTTCAGCCAGAGCGGCGGACCTTGCTGGTCGAGGGACGCCGACAACCACCAGGGCTACTCGAGCGGCGAGCTCGACACCGGTAACGCGCCCGGCGTGCAGGTCGCGTCGACGGCACAGTGGGTCGGCAGCAACGAGACGACGGTGCCGCACGCGTACGCCGGTGGCGGCTACGACCTCGAGGTGAAGATCCCGCTCGCCACGCTGCCCGCTGCTGTTGACCCGGCCAGGCTCGGTCTGAACGTCACGCCGTACGACAACGACGACACCTCAGCGGCCGGGTCGACGACGCTGCGGCATATCGACATGAGCACACGACTCGGCTGGTCAGCACTCGGCTCGGTGCAGTCCGACCCGTACCGCTGGGGCCTGGCTAACCTGCCCGGCTACACGCCGCCCGCGGATCGTCCGACCACGCCGGCGCCGCCGAACGTCTCGAACCCGAACCTCAACGGCACGCTGTCCCCGCAGACGATCGCCCAGTCCGCGCGCAACGGCGTACCGATCTCCGGACGCGTACCGACCACCGACCTCACGATCCTGCACGCCAGCTCTCGGCCGATCGACGGTGGACATCCATACGCGCTCCGCAGGCACCGGCACGGCCACGGCCTTCCTGACGACCGGGAACATCGACGCCATCCCGGTCTGGACGACAAGCTGCTCGCCGGCGGTCGACCCGCCACCCGACTACGGCCTGACCCCGTGCGCAGTCACCGACGGCGCGACGCCGCCGTGGTCGCCCGACATGAGCGGCCACGTGGTCAAGGAGGCCAGTCGGCAGATCACCGGCGGCACCGACCGCTGGTCGATCCCGCTCACCCCCGCCCAGCACGCCAAGCTGGCCGCCGACGGCCGGCTACTCGTCTCCTACGAAACCCCGCAGAACAAGGTCCAAGCCTTCGACATCCGCCTGCGCTGACCTTTGCGGAAGAAAGCAGCCGCCAGGCGACCACGATCTTCCGCAAACCGAGAACTGCGGCTCAGCGGGTGGCGGTGAAGTCGAGGCCGTTGCCGCCGGCCCGGAGTACGAGGCGGTTGGAGTCGATCTCGTAGCTGACGTCGCCCTCGAGGTTGCCGAGCAGGGTCTGCTCGAGTTTGCCCGCGTCGCCGGCGCAGGCCCGGCGGGTGGTGGCGAGCTCGCCGAAGGTGAGGGTGCCGGTCCCGCGCGCGACCTTGCCCTGGAGTTCGTTGCAGCCGGTGGAGCCGGTGACCCGGTCGCCGTTGAGGGTGATCCAGGCCTTCTCGGAGCCGGCCTGATGGGACGCGGTCTCGCCGCTGATCACGGTCTCGAGCCGCCACTTGGTGCCGTCGAGAGCCAGGTCGGGTTCGGCGGTCTTGCGGTCGGTCAGCGAGATCGTCGTACCGCCCGTGGTGACGGTGAGCGTCTCGGCCTCCAGTCTCCAGGCCGGCCCGGACTTCAGCACGGTCATCAGCCAGCCGTCCTGCGCGTGCCGTGCGGCGTCGCAGCCCATCGCCGTCTGCGCCATCTCGTCGTCCATCGTCAGCTTGCCGTCGCCGGTGTCCACCGCTGACTGCATCGAGTTGCAGCCGGCGTCGGCGATCAGCCGGCCGTCGTCGGTGAACGTCAGCCGGACCCGGCTGTTGGGGACGAGCTGCTTCGGTTTCCCGTCCTCCGTCACCGCGGTGGACAGGTAGACCTTGCCCTTCAGTGATCCGCCCGCGCTGGACTCGTTCCCGCACCCGGTCAGGCAGCAGCAGACCGGCGCCGGCGACGGCGATCATCCGCATCATCACACCCTACGGACGCCTCGGGAGCGCGGGACGTTGCACCGGTGGCACTGAGTGATGGCGACACGCGGTACGCCGCCCGGGATTGCCGGATACGCTGCAGTGAAAAGGGGGACCCGGGTTGGCTTTTCACATCACGGTTGGATAACGTCGGCCGCCGTAGTGCGAGAGCGAACGAGAAGGACATGGCCGGGAAGCTGTAGAGCCCGGTCTGCCCGGATCGGATCGGCGCATCTGTTGCGTCGGCTGTCCTGGCCTCTCTGGGGACCAAACAGAACAGTTGTTGGGCCGTCGCTGTAGTGCTGGGGCAAGCAGTGGCGGCCCGTCGAGCAGACGAGGAATGTTTCGCATGCCCCCCATCCGAACTGCCCGAAGCCGCGTCGTCATCCCAGCGGTGTTCCTTGCCATCGGTGCGCTCATCGCCGCGCCGATCGCCGTCCAGGCGGCCAAGGACTCTCCCGTCGCTGCGAACACGGCCAGCGCCGCAACGGACAGCACGGCTTCCACCCTCCCGAGCGTCGGACGCGTCGAGACCTGCGTCCTGGACACCTACTCCAGCTGTACCGTGCTGCACGGCTTCGGCGTGAAGCCGACCGCCATCACGGCGACCGGTGCCGGTCCGTCGATCCTCTCGATCGACCCGGACCAGACCACCGACAAGAGCTTCCGCCTCCGGGCGCTGAGTCGCGGCGGCGACAAGTACCGCGTCCGGTACGAAGATCCGCTACACCGCGCACTACGACTTCGTCGCGGCGCCGGCGCAGCCCACCACGCCGGCCCCGACGGCCACGTCGACGCCGACCAAGCCGCCGACCAGCAGCCCGACGACCACCTCCACCCCGACCAAGCCGCCGACGTCGACCCCGACCACCACGTCGACGCCGACGACCACCCCGACCGCGACAGCGACCCCGACGTCGACCAGTAGCCCGGTGAAGAGCTGCACCAACCCGGTGTGGACCACCACGTCGTCGAACAACCAGGGCGAGGGCCGGACCTTCGGCGCGTACTACGTCCACAACAACATGTGGAACAACGACAACGGCACCTACGCGCTGGGCGCCTGCGCCTTCGACAACTGGTACGTCGACGTCACCCAGCCGCTCCCGGGCGACAAGGGCGTCCAGGCGTACCCGAACGTGCACAAGGACTACGACGACGTCCCGCTGTCGAAGATCCAGTCGGCCAAGTTCGCCGCCACCACCCCGGCCAACTGCAGCGCCTGCATCTACAACGTCGCGTTCGACGCGTGGATCGGCGACGGCCTGAACAACGAGCTGATGATCTGGACCGACAACAAGGGCCAGGTCCCGGCCGGCCGCAAGGTGGGCACCGTCTCCTTCGGCGGGTTCACGTACGACGTCTGGCACACCGACGGCTACACCGCCTACGTGTCCCAGGTGACGCAGAAGTCCGGCACGATGCCGCTGGCCAGCTTCTTCAACGACATGGTCAACCGCGGCTGGGCCCCGAAGGCCACGACCTGGCAGGTCGACTACGGCGTCGAGGTCGTGTCCACCGGTAACACCAAGCAGCGCTTCAGCTTCACCGACTTCTCCATCCAGGAGAACTGACCCCCGCCCGCTCTCGCGCACCCCGCGGCCGCCGTGACCCCCGAGGTCACGGCGGCCGCTTGTGCATAGGGTGCAGGGGTGAGCGGACTGGTGATCTTCGACAACGACGGTGTGCTGGTGGACTCGGAGCGGTTGGCCAACACGATCCTGGCCGAGCTGCTGACCGAGGCAGGGTTGCCGTACACGCTTCGAGGAAGCGGTCCGCGACTTCATGGGCGGGAGCATGACCTCGATGCGGCAGAAGGCCGAGGCGCAGCTCGGCCGGCCGCTGCCCGCCGACCTGGAGGACCGCTACCACCAGCGGCTGTTCGACGGGTTCGCTCAGTTGCGGCCGATCGACGGTGTCGAGGCCGTGCTCGACCATTTGGACGCCGAGGGCGTCACCTACTGCCTGGCCTCGTCCGGCACCCATCGCAGGATTCGTACGGCGCTGACCGCGGTGGGTTTCCGGGATCGGTTCGAGGGCAGGATCTTCAGTGCGGAGGACGTTGCCCACGGCAAGCCCGCACCGGATCTGTTCCTGCACGCGGCGAGCCGGCTGGGTGTGAAACCGGGCGACTGCGTGGTCGTCGAGGACAGCCCGCTCGGCGTCGCCGCGGCCAACGCGGCGGGCATGAAGGTGTTCGGCTACGCCGGTATGACGGACCCCGCGAAGCTGGCGTCCGCGGACGCGGTTTTCCACCACATGGCTGCCCTGGCGGAACTGATCGACGGGGCCTGAGACACTGGAGGGGCTATGTCTACCCTCCAGTCACCTGGCGCCGATCGCCCGGTCCGCGCCGAAGCGGTCGTCGACCTTGGCCGCGATTCGTCACAACGTCACCACGCTGCGTGCCCGCGCCGAGGGCGCGCACCTGATGACCGTGGTCAAGGCCGACGGCTACGGCCACGGCATGATCCCGGTCGCCCGGGCGGCCCGCGAGGCCGGTGCGGAGTGGATCGGCGCCGCCGTCCTCGAAGAGGCGCTGGCGCTGCGCGAGGCCGGTGACACCGGCCCGATCTTCTGCTGGCTGACCACCCCCGGCGAGCCGCTCGAGGACGCGATCGCCGCCGGCATCGACCTGTCCGCGGGTGCGCCGTGGGAGATCGACGAGCTCGCCGCCGGCGTGACCGACCGGCCGGCCCGGGTCCACCTGAAGATCGACACCGGGATGAGCCGCGGCGGCGCCGTACCGGAGGAGTGGCCGGCGCTGATCCGGGCCGCGCTCCGCGAGCAGCAGACCGGCCGGATCGAGATCAAGGGCATCTGGTCGCACCTGTCGTCGTCGGACGAGCCGAAGAGCGCGGCGAACGAGGCCCAGCTGGCGACCTTCACCGAAGCGATCGAGGTCGCCGAGTCGTTCGGCATCGACGCCGAGTTCAAGCATCTGGCCAACTCCGGTGCCACCCTCGCGCTGCCCGAGACCCATTTCAACCTGGTCCGGCCCGGTGTGGCGACGTACGGGCTCTCGCCGTTCGGGCACGCGCTGCCGTCGGACGAGCTGGGGCTGGTGCCGGCGATGACGCTGAAGGCCCGGTTCGCGATGGTGAAACGCGTCCCGGCCGGTGCCGGCGTCTCGTACGGGCTGACCTGGACCGCGCCGCGACCGTCGACCCTCGGTCTGATCCCGCTCGGGTACGGCGACGGGCTGCCCCGGCACGCGTCGAACGGTGCCCCGGTCCAGGCCGGCGGCGCAGCGTCGTACCATCGTCGGCCGGATCTGCATGGATCAGTGCGTGGTCAACCTCGAGGACGACCAGGCGGCCGCGGGCGACGAGGTGGTGCTGTTCGGCCCGGGTACTGCCGGCGAGCCGACGGCGGACGACTGGGCCGATGCGGCGCGGACCATCAACTACGAGATCGTCACCCGGCTGGGAGCACGGATCCCGCGTCGGTACGTCGACAGCGAGAGGTAGACCGGCATGTCCAAAGCGGGACGGACCGCCGGCCTGATCGGAGCCGCGGTCGGGGTTCTGGCTGCCGGAGCGGCGGCCGGCGTCGCGGTCGAGCGCCAGCTGATCGGCCGCCGGTCGGGACAGCGCGCGCAGCTCGAGGCCGAGCCGTTCGGCTCGCTGCGCGGCACGCCGTTCGTCTACACCGCCGACGACGGCGTCGAGCTGTACGTCGAGGTGGACGAGCTGAAGCGATCCCGCCGGGCCACGCCGCCGCCGAAGCGACGGTTCGGCAAGCGGCTGCCGCTGCCGCCGGAAGACCTGACCGTGATCTTCGTGCACGGCTACGGCCTGAACATGGACTGCTGGCACTTCGAGCGCCGCGACCTGGCCGGGATCGGCACGATGGTGTTCTACGACCAGCGCTCGCACGGACGCTCCGGCCGGTCGCCGAAGGAGAACGTCACCATCGAGCAGCTCGGCCGCGACCTGCACGGGGTCTTCGAGGAGTTCGCGCCGACCGGCCCGGTGATCCTGATCGGGCACTCGATGGGCGGGATGGCGATCATGGCGATGGCCGAGCAGCACCCCGAGCTCTTCGGCGACCGCGTCATCGGCGTCGGCCTGTGCTCGACCAGTGCGGGCGGGTTGGACAACGTTCCGATCGTGTTCCCGGGCCCGGTGGGCAGGCTGGCCCGGGCGCTCGCGACCCCGACGGTCGCGGCGCTGGCGCGGATCCCCGACGTGGTGGAGCGCAGCCGCAAGGCCGGCACCGACATCAGCTACCTGCTGACCCGGAAGTACTCGTTCGGCTCCGAGGTGCCGCCGGCCTTCACCGAGTTCGTCAACGAGATGATCGCGGCGACGCCGATCTCGGTGATCGCGGAGTTCTACCCGATCTTCGCGCTGCACGACAAGTACGACGCCCTGGAGCCGCTGCAGAAGGTGGAATGCGTCGTGATCGGCGGTGACAACGACCACCTGACTCCCTTCACCCACGCGGAGGAGATCGTCCGGCACGTGCCCGGGGCCGAGCTGGTCGAGGTGAAGAACTGCGGTCACCTGGGCCTGATCGAGCACCACCGTGAGTTCACGGCGGCCCTCCTTGGCATGATCGAACGAGCCGAACAATCTCTAGGACACTCATGACACTGCTTTTGGCCGGGCCTTCGGCACCGGCAGGGTCATGGGGCTCTTACTCCCGGCCTTCCCTCGTCACTCCAGTCGCTTCGCTCCCTCCGCTCCTCAGTCCAGGCCGGGAGGCCCCATGACCGACCTTCATGTCGTGGATGCGACAGCGGACCATGCGGAGGAGATCGTCGCGGTGATCCACCACGCGTTCTCGTCGCGGCGGGTGCTCGACCCGCCGTCCACCGCTCTGTCCGAGAACGCGACGACCGTCACCGACACGGTGAACAAGCACGGCGGTCTGCTGGTCCGGCTGAACGGATCCCCGGCCGGCGCGGTGCTGTTCGAGGAGTCGGGTGACGTCCTCAACCTGCGCCGGGTCTCGGTGGATCCGCGGCACCAGGCCCGCGGGGTCGCCTCGGCGATGGTCGGCTGCGCCGAGGAGGTCGCCGTACGGCGGGGACTGAGCCGGGTGCAACTGATCGCGCGGGTGGAGTTGCCGGACACCGTGGAGTTCTGGCGGCGGCGGGGGTACTCCGTCGTCGAGCAGCACGACCACAACCTGATCTACGCCAAGGCGATGCCGGTCGAGCTCACCGTGCCGACGGCCGACGACATGCGCGCGATCGGCGAGGAGCTCGCGGGTCAGCTGCGGGCCGGCGACGTACTCGTGCTGTCGGGCGATCTGGGTGCGGGCAAGACGACGTTCACCCAGGGCCTCGGTGCCGGGCTGAAGGTGCGGGGCGACATCACCTCGCCGACGTTCGTGATCTCGCGGGTGCATCCGTCGCTGGCGGGTGGACCGGCGCTGGTCCACGTGGACGCGTACCGGCTGGGCGGGATCGCGGAGCTGGACGACCTCGATCTGGACGCGAGCCTGGACGACGCGGTCACGGTGGTCGAATGGGGTCACGGACTGGCCGAGTCGCTGGCACCGGACCGGCTCGACATCGTGGTGACCCGCGGCGACGACGACACCGACGAGACCCGCGAGATCCGGATCACGCCGGTCGGTCCGCGCTGGGCGGCGTCCGGCATCCGCGTGTCCGTACTGGAGAAGAACTGATGCTGCTTGCTTTCGACACCTCGAGTGCCGCGGTCACGGTCGCGCTGGCGTCGGTGGACGGCGAGATCCTGGCCTCGTCGACGACGGTCGACGCCCTGCGGCACGGCGAACTGCTGGCGCCGGCGATCGCTGCGGTGCTGGACACTGCCGGAGCCACACCGCGCGATCTGACCCGGATCGCCGTCGGCGTCGGGCCTGGTCCGTTCACCGGGCTCCGGGTCGGACTGGTGACGGCGCGAACCATGGCCGACGTACTCGGGATCGAGATCGCCGGAGTCTGCAGCCTGGACGTTCTGGCACGGCAGTCGTCGTTGTCGCTGCCCGTTGCCGTTGCGACGGACGCGCGGCGCAAGGAGATCTATTGGGCCTTGTACGACGGCCCGGCCGCGGACGGGAGCCGGCGTCGCCTGGAGGGCCCGGCGGTCGACCGTCCGGCCGACGTGGCACACGTGCTGTCGGGCCTGCCGGTGATCGGCCGCGGTGCTGTTCTTTATGCGGATGCTCTCGGTGTGGCAGACGCTGAAGTCGTCGAGTACCCGTCGGCCGAGGTGCTGGCGACCGGGGTCACGACCGGCACGCTCGAGGTCGTCGCACCCGACCCGCTGTACCTGCGCCGCCCCGACGTGACAATGTCCACCGGCCCGAAGAGCGTGCTACCGAGGTGAGACCTGCCATTCGAGCGGCGACTGCGGACGACCTGCCCGCTCTGGTTGCGTTGGACGAGGTGTGCTTCGGGGCGGAGGCGTGGAGTACGGTCTCGTGGGCGGCCGAGTTCGACCGGCTGTCCGACGACCGCGTGATCCTGGTCGCGGACGAAGGTGTGGTCGTCGGGTACGTCGTACTGCTGGTGCCGCCGGTCGCGCTGGACGTGGTCGAGTTGCTGCGGATCGCGGTGGCGCCGGCCGGGCGCCGTACCGGGATCGGCGGACAGCTGATGACGGCGGCGCTGTCGAAGTGCTCCGGTCGGACGGTGTTGCTCGAAGTTGCTGCGGGCAACGAGTCGGCGGTCGGGCTGTACGCCGGGTTCGGCTTCGAGGAGATCAGCCGGCGGCGCGGGTACTACGCCGGCGGCGAGGATGCGGTGATCATGCGGTGGCGGGAGACAGCGTGAGTTCAAAGGCGGTGACGGTGGAGCCCCTGATCCTGGGGATCGAGACGTCGTGTGACGAGACCGGCGTCGGGATCGTCCGCGGGCAGACGCTGCTCGCCGACGCGATCGCGTCCAGTGTCGAGGAGCACGCCCGGTTCGGCGGCGTCGTACCGGAGGTCGCCAGTCGCGCGCACCTGGAGGCGATGGTCCCGACGATCCGGCGCGCGTGCGAGACCGCGGGGATCAAACCGACCGACGTCGACGCGGTCGCGGTGACCAGCGGGCCCGGTCTGGCCGGCGCGCTGCTGGTCGGAGTCGCCGCGGCCAAGGGTCTCGCCCTGGCGCTCGACAAGCCCTTGTACGGCGTGAACCACCTGGCGGCCCACGTCGCGGTCGACACGTTGGAGCACGGCGACCTGCCGAAGGGCTGTGTCGCGATGCTGGTGTCGGGCGGGCACTCGTCGCTGCTCGCGGTCGAGGACATCACCGAGGGCGTGGTGCCGATGGGGAGCACCATCGATGACGCCGCGGGGGAGGCCTTCGACAAGGTCGCCCGGGTGCTGGGCCTGCCGTTCCCAGGTGGTCCATATGTCGACAAAGCGGCGCGGGACGGTGGCGACCGGCTCTACGTGACGTTCCCGCGCGGGCTGACCTCGCAGCGGGATCTGGAGCGGCACCGGTTCGACTTCTCCTTCTCCGGTTTGAAGACGGCCGTGGCCCGGTGGGTCGAGGCTCGTCGTCGCGACGGGGAGGACGTGCCGGTGAACCACGTCGCCGCGGCCTTCCAGGAGGCGGTGTGCGATGTGCTCACCCGCAAGGCGATCGACGCGTGCAAGGACCGTGGCTTCGAGCACCTGCTGATCGGCGGCGGGGTCGCGGCGAACTCACGGCTGCGCGCGATGGCGGAAGAGCGGTGCACCGCGGCCGGTATCGCCGTACGCGTGCCGCGGCCCGGGTTGTGCACCGACAACGGTGCGATGGTGGCGGCGCTCGGGTCGGAACTGGTCCGGGCCGGGAAGTCGCCGTCTCCGTTGGGGTTGCCGGCGGATTCGTCGATGCCGATCACGGAGGTGCTGAACAAGTGAGGTGGACCGGGCCCGACGGCTTCGAGGCGGATGACTCGACTGAGCGCATCGATGTCGACGTGGTGCACGGATTCCTCAGTACGTCGTACTGGGCGGCCGGGATCCCGCGGGAGGTCGTGGCGCGGTCGATCGCGGGCAGTCTCAACCTGGGTGTGTATGCCGCGGACGGATCGATGGTCGCGTTCGCCCGGATGGTGACGGACCGGGCCACGTTCGCGTGGCTGGCCGACGTGTTCGTGGTTGAGGAGAGCCGGGGACACGGTCTCGGCCGGTTCGTCGTGTCCACACTGCTGGAGCACCCGGAGCTGAAGGGGGTCCGCCGCGTCATGCTGGCGACCGCGGACGCGCACGAGCTCTACCGCAGCTACGGTTTCGCCGAGCTCGAGGACCCGAGCCGGATGATGGTCATCCGCCGGGACACGGCCGAGCTGTACGGCACGAACTAGCTGCCGCGCGGAACGGTGCTGCAACGCGGAACGTGCTGCAACGCGGGGAAGGGCGCGGCAGCAAAGGCCTGGGGCTGGTGCGCCGCTTGCTCCCCAGGCGAACGGCCAGCGGCCAACCGGTTCTGATCCGGACTCTGCCGGAGCCAGGTGAACAGCTGACTTCAGCAGCATGACGGCTTAGTGGCGGGTCCCCGGGAGAGTGCAGCAGCAGGCGCAGCACCTCGCCCACCGGCAAGTCTCCCGGAGACCCGCACGTAAGATCGATCATATGTTCGACTGTACTCACAACGCAAGTTCGGTTCGTCAGACCCGACGGCAGGAATAGGCCACCGCGTCCCGGCCGATTCGGGTGATGATGAGGGTCGCTGTTGCGGAGCCCTTGGGGCCGAGCTTCTTGCGGAGCTGGGCCGGATCCAGGTCCACGCCGCGCTTCTTGATCTCGAGCGTGCCGATGCCTTGGGTGCGCACCCAGGATCGCAGCGCCTTCTCCTTGTACGGCAACTCCTCCACCACCTCGTACGCCGAGGCGAGTGCAGTCGGCACCAGCTTCGCTGCAGTGACATAAGCGATCCGCGGATCCAGCAACCAGCCATCGACCGCAGCAGCGACCGCAGTCACCAGACCGGCTCGCACCACGGCACCGTCGGGCTCGTAGATGTACTGACCCACCGGACCGCTCTCAGCCTCTGGTGCCTCAGTGACCGAGGCGCCACCAGGTAAAAGGGTCGCCCGCCGCGCGGTACCGGCGTACAAGCGCCCAGACCACAGCGCGGCCTCCTTCACCTCACCGGCGTCGCTGATCCACTCAGCCTCCACACCATCGGGTACGGCGTCGTGCGGGATGCCAGGCGCGACCTTCACGCAAGCAGTGCGGCTCAGAAGCTCAGTGACGAAGGTCCACGGCGGTGAATAGGCGTTGTGGTCGAACACCCGCCGGCCGTCCGCCCGACGCGCCGGGTCCGCGAACACCACGTCGTACGGCGTGAGGTCGAAGGACTCGGCGTCCCTGACGACAACCTCGCCGGGCAGGCCGAGAGCGTCCAGGTTGGCGCGGGCTGCGGCGGCAGTGGCGGGGTCGCGTTCGACGCCAGTGACTCGCAGGCCGGCGCGGGCGGCACTGATGAGGTCGCCGCCGATGCCGCAGCCCAGATCGACCACACTGCTGCCTGGCAACGTCGCTGCGATGCGCTGCGCTCGGTGGGAGCCCACTGTGCTTCGTGTCGCCTGCTCCAGGCCGTCAGGGGTGAAGTACATCCGGGTCGCGTCCGGGCCGAACTTGGCAACGGCCCGGTGGCGCAGTGAGGCCTGTGTGACCGCAGCTGTCACGAGCGCGGCGTCGTACTGGCGGCGTAGCTTCTCGACCAGTTGGAGCTCGTGGCCGGGCTGGTAGCTCGCGCAGGCGTCGGCGAGGAGTTCAGCGCCGGGGCCGTCCAGCAGGCCGGTGACTGTCACCCCGCCACTTTAGAGGGGGCTCGAGCAGCCCTTGCTCCAGCTACGGGTGGCCATCGAGTAGAGGCGCCAGTTCATCGCCGAGCGGGTCTTGGGGCCGTAGATCCCGTCCGCGACCAGCTTGTGCTTGCGCTGGACGATCTTGACCACTGCACGGGTGTTGCTGCCGTAGATGCCGTCGACTGCCAGCCTGGTGCCGTAGCAGAAGTTCAGGTTGCGCTGCAGGACGCGGATGGCGGTGTCCGGGTCGCCGAACACCGTGGAGTCGCGGTGCGGGTCGTCGCCGTACATGAGATTGCAGTAGGTGCTCGCGGCGGCGTAGACGGATGGCATCGGGATTCCCCAGCTGCGGTTGACCGGGACCAGCATGGCCGACCGGCACTGCGGCAGCGCGGCGGCCTCGGCGGCCGTCCTGGCGCTGCCGGTGTCCGCGGCCGGGGCCGCCGGCGGAGGTGCTGCGGCTGGGGCGTCGATGCTCGGACTGGTGGCCGGCTGGTCCTTCGAGGCACCTGCCGCGACCGCTCCTACCGCGAGAGCGCCGGCTGCGGCGAGGGCCGCGACAGTGCGGCCGGACAGTTTGGGCAGAGAGGGAAAGCTGAAGGCCATGGTCTCTCCTCGGACCCAGGTCCCGCGGGCGGCCGGGACGCCGTACCGAGAACGGTCGCATGGCGATCCCGGTTAGGCCCAGCGTTTGACCACAATCCGTGCTCGAGTCGTCACAACTGCGTCCCGGGGTTCTCAGTTCTGGCACTCGAGTTGACCGAGTGCTAATCGCGGCCTAGATTCGGTGTTGGCACTCTCCGGTGGAGGGTGCCAGCGGTCCGGCCTCTGACCCCCGCGACGGCAGGGGAGCGCGACCACCCTGAACCACAGACAAGCGAATCGACCGTGGAGGTCAGCAAGTGTCGGTCACGATCAAGCCGCTCGAGGACCGCGTCCTCGTCGCGCCGCTCGAAGCCGAGCAGACCACGAAGTCCGGCCTGGTGATCCCGGACACCGCCAAGGAGAAGCCGCAGGAGGGCGAGATCCTCGCCGTCGGTCCGGGCCGGATCGACGACAACGGCAACCGCGTCCCGCTGGACGTCGCCGTCGGCGACAAGGTCATCTACTCCAAGTACGGCGGTACCGAGGTCAAGTACGACGGCCAGGACTACCTGATCCTGGGCGCCCGCGACATCCTCGCAGTCGTCCAGAAGTGACGATCGCCCACTGTTCCTGACTGACACCGCCCTGGTGCCGATCACCGGCGCCGGGGCGGAGTCGGTCCGGGGCTGTGTGCTTCGGATCTGCTGAGCGCAACGAGAAGAGATTTCAGAGAGGGACTGGTTTTTCCATGCCGAAGATCCTCGAGTTCGACGAGAACGCGCGGCGCGCGCTGGAGCGCGGCGTCGACAAGCTCGCGAACACGGTGAAGGTGACGCTGGGGCCGAAGGGCCGCTACGTCGTCCTGGACAAGAAGTGGGGCGCCCCGACCATCACCAACGACGGTGTCACCGTCGCCCGTGAGGTCGAGCTGGACGACCCGTTCGAGAACCTTGGTGCGCAGCTGGCCAAGGAGGTCGCCACCAAGACCAACGACATCGCCGGTGACGGCACCACCACCGCGACGGTGCTGGCGCAGGCACTGGTGCACGAGGGCCTGCGGGCCGTCGCCGCCGGGGTCAACCCGATGGGCCTGAAGAAGGGCATCGAGGCGGCCGTCGAGGCCGTGTCGGCCCGCCTGGTCGAGACCGCCCGGCCGGTGGACGACAAGGGCGACATGGCCCACGTCGCCACCATCTCCGCCCGGGACGCCGAGATCGGCACCCTGATCGCGGACGCGTTCGACAAGGTCGGCAAGGACGGTGTGATCACCGTCGAGGAGTCGAACACCTTCGGGACCGAGCTCGAGTTCACCGAGGGCATGCAGTTCGACAAGGGCTTCATCTCGCCGTACTTCATCACCGACGCCGAGGCCGGCGAAGCGGTGCTGGAGGACCCGTACATCCTGATCCACCAGGGCAAGGTCTCCGCCATCGCGGACCTGCTGCCGCTGCTGGAGAAGGTCGTGCAGTCCGGCAAGACGCTGCTGATCATCGCCGAGGACGTCGAGGCCGAGGCGCTGTCCACCCTGGTGGTGAACAAGATCCGCGGCAACTTCACCTCCGTCGCCGTCAAGGCGCCGGGCTTCGGTGACCGCCGCAAGGCGATGCTGGAGGACCTGGCCGCGCTGACCGGCGCGCAGGTCGTCGCCCCCGAGGTCGGCCTGAAGCTGGACCAGGTCGGTCTGGAGGTGCTGGGCACCGCCCGCCGGATCGTGGTCAGCAAGGACAACACCACCGTGGTCGAGGGCGCCGGCAAGTCCGACGACATCGAGGCCCGGGTGAACCAGATCAAGGCCGAGATCGAGCGCACCGACTCCGACTGGGACCGGGAGAAGCTGCAGGAGCGGCTGGCCAAGCTGGCCGGCGGCGTCTGCGTGATCAAGGTCGGCGCGGCCACCGAGGTCGAGCTGAAGGAGAAGAAGCACCGGATCGAGGACGCCGTGTCCGCGACCCGGGCCGCGATCGAGGAAGGCATCGTCGCCGGCGGCGGTTCCGCCCTGGTGCACGCGGCCGTCGTGCTCGAGAACGGCCTGGACCTGGAGGGTGACGAGCTCGCCGGGGTCCGGATCGTCCGCAAGGCCATCGTCGAGCCGCTGCGCTGGATCGCCGAGAACGGCGGCTACGAGGGCTACGTAGTGACCGCCAAGGTCGCGGAGCTGGAGGTCGGCAGCGGATTCAACGCCGCCACCGGCGAGTACGGCGACCTGCTGGCCCAGGGCGTGCTGGACCCGGTCAAGGTGACCCGGTCCGCGCTCGCCAACGCCGGCTCGATCGCCGCGCTGCTGCTCACCACCGAGACCCTGGTGGTCGACAAGCCCGAGGAAGAGGAGCCCGCCGGCGGCCGGTCACGGCCACGGTCACGGTCACTGATCCACAGGGACAAGCAACACCTGAACCGCCCGGCTGGTCGCACGACCGGCCGGGCGGTTCGCTTCTTGTGGGGGGCCTGGGCCGTGATTGGCTTGGGCTGTGATTCGGGAGCGGGGCGAGGCTGACGTGGAGAGCTGTGCCGGCTTTCTGCGGGACGTGCATGAGGTGGCCGGGTATCCGGTCAACTGGCCGGCGGATCCGCGGGCGTGGCTGACTCCCCCGGGGATGCTCGGCGCGTGGGTGGTCACGACTGAGGACGGTCGGGTGGCTGGGCACGTCGCGCTGACTGCGGGTCCGGACGGTGGGGCGCTCGTCGAGCGGTTGTTCGTGGATCCGAAGGCGACCGGCGGCGGGTTGGGACGGCAGCTTCTCGACCATGCCGTGGCGATGGGCTCGTCCCTCGGGCGGCGGGTCGGTCTGGAGGTCGCCGACAACTGCCAGGCCGCGATCGGCCTTTACCAGCGGGCCGGATGGCAGGAGACCGGTCGTACTCCGATCGACTGGGGTGCGGGCCAGGCCAGCGCCGTACTCCACTTCGAACCCGGAGGCTCGCCGGGGGCCGGTAACCGTACGGGCGGGTAGTGACAGATCGTGATCAAAAACCTTGCGTGATTACGAATTGCCACTAGGCAGGAGAAGATGAGCGTCGTACCATCTTTCAGGCTGACCGGTCCAACACGAGGGGGCGAGGGGTGACCGAGGTCCAAGTACCGCACACCCACGACCGGGTCGAGCTCAGGGATCTTGCCGCGCTTGCGAGCGAAGGCGACCGGACAGCTCTCAATGACCTGCTCACAAGGGTGCGCGCCGTGGCCCACCGCTACGTGCGGTCCCGGCTCTGGACGTATCCCGGCGGCGCCGACATGGTCGACGACGTCTCACAGGAAGTATGTGTCGCGGTGTTCGGCGCGCTCAGCCGGTACCGTGATGAGGGAAGGCCTTTCGAGGCCTTCGTCTATGGCATCGCGGCCCGCAAGGTCGCCGATGCCCAGCGTGCGTTCGCGGTGGCCGACGTTTCGACGCCGGACCTGCCGGACGGCGCCGACGAGTCACCGACGCCGGAGGAGCACGCCGTCCGGCATTCGGAGGTCCAGCACATCATGGGCCTGCTGGACAAGTTGCCGGAGAAGTTGCGGGAGATCCTGCGGCTCCGGGTGGTAGCGGGGATGTCAGCCGAGGAGACCGGCCGGGCACTGGGGATGACACCGGGGGCGGTGAGGGTCGCACAACATCGAGCGTTGAACACGCTCAGGGGGTTTGTGGGGCATGAGGCACAGCTGGAACGAGGAGCAGGGGAGGGGCATCATGGCTGACCGTTTCGATCTCGACGCGATCGACGCTGATGACGCACTGCTCGACTTGTTGGCCGCTGGTGGGGAGTCCGCGCGGTACCGCGGGCGAGCACGACCCGGCCGTGAAGCTGCTGGCCGATCTGCGGCTCGCGGTGGAAGTCGAGGACGAGCTACCGGTCGAGACGATCGACGACCCGGAGAGCTTCCTGGCGCGCTGCGCGGCGCTCAACCCGGTGACGGACCCGTTCGCCCGCAAGATGGCGGCGCGTGGTCTGGCACTCGGTGTCGCCGCGGTGGCCGCGCTGTCGGTCTCCGGTGTTGCCGCGGCCGTGACCGGCGATCCGCTGTCGCCGTACGAGAAGGTCATCGAGAAGATGGTCGACGCGGTACGCCCGGAGACGAGCTTCCCGAAGGAACAGCTCGACGGCATGCCGGTGGTCGACAAGACCAAGATCGTCAAGGTCGCCAAGGACTTCAAGAAGAAGGCGGACGAGCGGAAGGCCGAGCGAGGAGCAGCAGAAGGCCAAGGTCAATCCCTTCGTGCTCGACCCGCCGGCCGACCGGCAGCAGGCCATGCCGCCGCTGCTGCGACCGGCTCCGGTCGAGAAGCCGACGGTGATCGAGGACCCGATCGCGCCTGCGACGACGCAGCCGCCGAAGGCGCCGGAGCAGACCGAGCAGAAGCCGGCCGACGAGACGACCACGGATCCGACCGCGCCGACGACGACCGAACCGACCACGCCGCCGACGACGACCGAACCGACGACGCCGCCGACGACGACCGAGCCGACGCCTGACCCGAGTACGCCGACGACGGATCCCTCCACGGACCCGAGCACGCCGCCGAACAACGGTGAGACGGGGAACCCGACGGCCAACCCGACCACGACACCGAGTGGTGACACGGGCGAGTCCGGGGACGAGTCGTCCGTCGAGGACCAGTTGCCGACCGGGGACACCAAGACCCCGGCCGACGACACGCCTCAGCTGCCGTCCGACTCGGACCCGACGACGCCGCCGGCCGACGAGAAGCCGGCCGAGTCGCCGCTGGACGGTCTGACCGGGCTGGTGGAGAATCTCCTGCCGGACCTGCTGCCGTCCTCGGCCGGTGAAGCGGTCGAGGTGCCCAGCGCGGCGAACTTCCTCGGCGCCGAGGCGAAGCACTCGAGCGGCAACGTCGCGATCGGTTCGGTCAAGGAGACCTACGCCCAGGGCAAGCACTCCACCGGCAAGTACGCCGAGGGTAAGCACGCCGCGATCGCCCGCACGCACGGATCCACGGACTCGACGAACGTCCTGACGATCCTCAGCGTGGTCAACAGGCCGACGAACTGATCACCGCACGTACCCGCCTGGTTCCTGCCAGGCGGGTTCGTCGCGCCTGGCCGGAACAGCCGGTTGTGGGCGGGCGGTTCGGAGGGCACGGTGGGAGCGGCATACGATGGTGTCCCGTTCTCGCCGTGTAAAGGTGCTCGTTTTCCCCATGGACATCACACCCGCTGGAGTTCCCGACAAGTTCGCCGTCCTCGGCCTCACCTTCGACGACGTGCTGCTGCAGCCCAACGAGTCCGACGTCATCCCGTCCGAGGTCAGCACCCGGTCCCGGGTGAGCCGCAACATCGAGGTGAACATCCCGCTGCTGTCCAGCGCGATGGACACCGTCACCGAGGCGCGGATGGCGATCGCCATGGCCCGCCAGGGCGGCCTCGGCGTCCTGCACCGCAACCTCTCGATCGAGGACCAGGCCCAGCAGGTCGACCTGGTCAAGCGCTCCGAGTCCGGCATGATCGCGCAGCCGATCACCATCGGCCCGGACGCCAGCATCGGCGAGGCCGACGCGCTCTGCGGTCAGTACCGGATCTCCGGCGTGCCGGTGGTCGACAACGCCGGCGTGCTGGTCGGCATCGTCACCAACCGCGACATGCGGTTCGAGACCGACCTGTCCCGGCCGGTCCGCGAGGTGATGACCAAGCAGCCGCTGATCACCGGTCAGCAGGGCATCTCCGCCGACGACGCGATGGCGCTGCTCAGCCGGCACAAGGTGGAGAAGCTGCCGCTGGTCGACGACGCCGGCAAGCTGACCGGCCTGATCACGCTGAAGGACTTCGTCAAGCGGGACAAGTTCCCGCTGTCCACCAAGGACGCCGGCGGCCGGCTCATGGTCGGGGCCGCGATCGGCTTCTTCGGCGAGGCGTACAAGCGCGCCATGACGCTGGTCGAGGCGGGTGTCGACGTACTCGTGGTGGACACCGCGCACGGTCACTCCCAGGCGCAGATCGAGATCATCCGCAAGCTCAAGGCCGACCCGGCCACCCAGTGGAGTGGACATCGTCGGCGGCAACGTCGGGACCCGCGCGGGCGCCCAGGCGCTGGTCGACGCCGGCGCGGACGGCGTCAAGGTCGGCGTCGGACCGGGCTCCATCTGTACGACGCGGGTCGTGTCCGGCGTCGGCGTACCGCAGGTCACCGCGATCTACGAGGCGTCGCTGGCCTGCAAGCCGGCCGGTGTCCCGGTGATCGGCGACGGCGGCCTGCAGTACTCCGGTGACATCGCCAAGGCGCTCGTGGCCGGTGCTGACACGGTCATGCTGGGCTCGCTGCTGGCCGGGTGCGAGGAGTCGCCGGGCGACCTGGTCTTCATCAACGGCAAGCAGTTCAAGGCCTACCGCGGGATGGGCTCGCTCGGCGCGATGTCGTCGGCCGGCGGGCTGCGCAAGTCGTACTCCAAGGACCGCTACTTCCAGAGCGACGTCGGCACCGACGAGAAGCTGATCGCCGAGGGTGTCGAGGGCCAGGTCCCGTACCGCGGCCCGCTGTCGGCCGTCGCGCACCAGCTGATCGGCGGCCTCCGCCAGTCCATGTGGTACTGCGGCTCCCGCACCGTCCCCGACCTCCAGGACAACGGCCGCTTCGTCCGCATCACCTCAGCCGGCCTCCAGGAATCCCACCCCCACGACATCCAAATGACAGTAGAAGCCCCCAACTACTCCGGCCGCTGACCCCACCGCAAACACCCCCGCCACCCAGCGGGGGTGTTCTGTGTCCGGTGACATTGGTCGCTCGGCGGGTGGACTCGATTCGGGACTGGTGGGGGTCATCGGTAGCCTGTCGGCATGAACGAGATTGAGATCGGCCGGGCGAAGCGGGGGCGGCAGGCGTTCGCGTTCGATGACATCGCGATCGTGCCGTCGCGGCGGACGCGGGACCCCGAGGAGGTCTCGGTCGCCTGGCAGATCGACGCGTACCGGTTCGAGCTGCCGATCCTGGCCGCGCCGATGGACTCGGTGATGTCGCCGGCCACGGCGATCGCGATCG
The DNA here is from genome assembly GCA_963748245.1 of uncultured Actinomycetota bacterium. Lineage (GTDB taxonomy): Bacteria > Actinomycetota > Actinomycetes > Propionibacteriales > Kribbellaceae > Kribbella. The sequence goes on from CAVVIA010000004.1 coordinate 489,371, forward strand.
GCAAGGCCGGCGGTCTCGGCGTGCTCAACCTCGAGGGCCTGTGGACCCGGTACGAGGACCCGACCAGCCTGCTGGAGGAGATCACCTCCATCACCAAGGAGCAGGCGACGCACCGGCTGCAGGAGATCTACTCCGCGCCGATCAAGCCCGAGCTGATCTCGCAGCGGGTCCAGGAGATCCGCGACTCCGGTGTCACCGTGGCCGGCGCGCTCTCGCCGCAGCGGACCAAGCAGTTCGCGAAGCACGTCGTGGACGCGGGCGTCGACCTGTTCGTCATCCGCGGTACGACGGTCTCCGCCGAGCACGTCTCGGGTCAGGCCGAGCCGCTCAACCTCAAGCAGTTCATCTACGACCTCGACGTACCGGTGATCGTCGGCGGGTGCGCGACGCACCAGGCCGCGCTGCACCTGATGCGGACCGGGGCGGCCGGCGTGCTGGTCGGTTTCGGCGGCGGTGCGGCGCACACCACGCGCAAGGTGCTCGGTGTCGCGGTGCCGATGGCGTCCGCGGTGGCCGATGTGGCCGCGGCGCGGCGGGACTACATGGACGAGTCCGGCGGCCGGTACGTGCACGTCATCGCGGACGGCTCGGTCGGGCGGTCCGGCGACGTGGCGAAGGCGATCGCCTGCGGCGCCGACTCGGTGATGGTCGGTTCGCCGCTGGCCCGGGCGAGCGACGCGCCGGGCGGCGGGTACCACTGGGGTGCCGAGGCTTGGCACGCCGACCTGCCCCGCGGTGAGCGGGTCGAGGTCGGTGTCACCGGGACGCTGGAGCAGATCCTGTTCGGCCCGTCCTGGGTGCCGGACGGCACGATGAACCTGGTCGGCGCCCTGAAGCGCGCGATGGCCACCACCGGCTACACGGAGCTCAAGGAGTTCCAGCGGGTCGAGGTCGTCGTCGGGTGAGACAGTGTTGAATGCCGCGACTCCGTCGCGGCGGGTCATGGGGCTGTAGCTCCCGGCCTTCCCTCGTCCCTCCGGTCGCTTCGCTCCCTCCGCTCCTCAGTCCAGGCCGGGAGGCCCCATGACAACAGGCGTCCTGCTCCTGCACGGTTCCAGCGGTACGCCGGACCTGGAGCGCGCCCGGATCCTCGAGGCCGAGGGATACGACGTACTCGCGCCGCAGTGGTTCGACGGCAGGATCAGCCAGATCCCGCTCGAGTCGTTCCCACTGGACGAACTCGCAGCCCGCAACGACCGCCTCGTCGTGATGGGCCTGTCCCGCGGCGCCGAGGCGGCCCTGCTGCTCGGCACGCTCGACGACCGGATCGACGCGGTGATCGCGCTGTCCCCGAGTGCCTATGTGTGGGGCTGGATCGAGGGCGAGCAGCAGACATCGGCGTGGACCTGGCGGGGCGAACCGTTGCCGTTCGTGCCGATGGATCTGGAGTGGCAACCGGACGCCGATCCGCCGAGCTTCACCGGGTGGTACCGCCAGAGCCTGCGCAGGTACGGCGCCGAGGCCGAAGCCGCCCGGATCCCGGTGGAGCGGATCCGCGGTGAGGTGTTGCTCACAGCCGGCGGCGACGATCAGGTCTGGCCGTCAGTGGAGTTCGCGGACCAGATCGCCTTGGCCCGCAGGGATCTACCCACTCGCTCTGTGGTCGGTGCGCGCGCCGGTCACCGGGTGATCTTCCCTGGTGAGACGCCGAAAACGGGCGGTCAGCGGATGGCGCGCGGCGGCACCGAGGCAGCGGATCGGGAGCTCGGCGCGCTGGCCTGGGGCGACGTGCGCCGAGTCCTCACCGGTTGATCGGTTCTGGAAGGATGACGCCATGGGATTGTTCAGCCGACAGAGCAGCCAGGACGCCGACAACGTTGCCCTCGCCGCCGCGCGGGGCAGACTCTCCTCGGACGACGTCGATCAGGTGCGTTTCCTGATCACCACCAAGAAGACCGTGCACGCGGTCAAGCTGATCCGCGACCGGACCGGCCTGGACCTGAAGCACGCCAAGGGACTCGTCGACGACATCCGGCTCGGCCGGTACGTCGCTCCGGTCACCGACACCCCGCTCGTCCGCCTGCCCGGCACAAACCTGGCCGAGCGCACCCGCGCCCTCAAGTCCCAGGGTGAACTACACCAGGCCACCGCGCTGGTCGTGTCCGAGACCGGCATGACCGAGGCCGAGGCCGGCCTGTTCGTCGGCGCCCTGAAAACAGACCTGCACGACGCCTGACCAGCCCTTGGCGCTAGCCCTTCACGTAGGAGTACTTCTCCGCGATCTTGCCGTCGCGCAGCCGCAGTACGTCGACCCCGCGGACATGACCGCGCTGACCGGACGCCTCCTGCCAGGAGTACTGCCAACGCACGAAGGCCCGGTCACCCAGCACCACGGTCTCCTCGGTCTCGAACCGCGGGTCGTCGGTGTTGGCGAAGAGCTTCTCCCACTCCGCCCGCACGTCGGCCGCACCCTCGAACCGTGTGCCGTCCGGCGCGGGTGAGGTGGACTCGAAGACACAGTCGTCGGTGACGAGGGCCATCACCGCCTCCAGGTCTCGCCGGTCGAACGCCGCGCCGAAGCCGGCGACCAGGCCGGCTGCGGTGGGCCACTGCGGGTCGCGACCGAAGGCGCCGAGGAGCTGGTCGGCCGGGTCGGTGAAGCCCGTGACCGCGTCGGCCACGGCACCGGAGGAGCGGTAGATCTCCTCCCGCCCCGCGAACCAGGTGGCGACCTCGTCGACCAGTTCCGGATCCAGCCGGGGCTCGGCACCGATCGCGGCTGCCAGGTCCCACCCGTGGACGAGGTGGTCGGCGGCCAGTTGCCGTAGGTACTCGGGCGGGTCCTCGTCGCCGTACGAGAGGTGCACTTTGTCGATCGGCGCCGCGGCCGCCTGCTGCGCACCGCGGGCGGCGGCGGACGCGGTGGTGACCGGGTCGTCACCGAGCAGGTCGCCGTCCAGGGAGTCGCCGACGTCCGCGATGGTCTTGCCCTCCATCAGCGGTACGGTCCAGCGCTCCTCGCCGACGACATGGTTCACCAGCGCGCGCACGTCCCAGTCCGAGCACGGCGTCGGCGCCGACCACTGGTCAGGGCCCACCTCGTTCACCAACCTGACGAATCCCTCCACCGTCCGGTTGTGCAGCTCGACCACATCCATGATCGTTCCCCCTCTCAGCGCCAGAGTCCGCCTGACGGGAGGGGTCGTCAATTACCCGGGGGTTACCGACCGAGCTGGAGCTGCTGCGCCGCCTCGTGGGCGTGCTGGGAGGCCATCACGTCGCCGGTGGCGGCGAGCAGGTCGCCGTGGTGGCGGTAGCAGGAGCCGGCGAGGTCCTTCATCACCGTGTCGTCGTCGGTGAAGGGGATCAGCGCGGTCGCGACCTCCGCGCACCAGCCGCCCAGGTCGAGCGCGATGTCGGTCCGCCCGGCCTGGTAGTACGCCTCCGAGACGTCGAGCAGCAGCTGCGCCCAGATCGGCGCGTAGGTGCTCGTCTCGTACCGCATCCGCTGCGACTCACGCTCGGAGGAGACCGCGAACAGGTAGTGGGCCTCCAACCCCAGCGTCAGCGCGGTGTCCACATCCTGCAGCAACAGCGGCCGGACCAGCTCGGCCAGCTCGGTCGCCCGTACCGCCGCCGACTCGGGGTCGGTGCGGCCTGACACCGTCGCCAGCGTCATCCCGGGCGCGGGCTCGCTCAGTGCCACCAGCCGGTAGTACTGCTCGAACGGTCCGAGCTTGATCTCCGCGTTCTCCAGTGCCGCGACCAGGGTCAGCGGCAGTCCGCGGTCCAGCTCCTCGGTGACCCGCGCGGCCGTCTCCGCGTCGGTCGCGAACGCCGTACTCAGGCAGGTCTCGCCTTCCATGATCCGGCCGACGATGCTGAGGTGCTTGCCCTTGCGGGTGAGCGCGGCGACCAGCGTGCGGAGGTCGGTGGCCGACTCCGAGTCCGCGAGTGTGTCGGCGGTCGTCAGCCCGATCTCGTCCGCCTCCAGGGCGAGGTCGAGACGGCCTTCGGCAGCATGGACGTCGGCCGATACGGCGGTCGCCGTACACAGGTAGCGCGCGTACGAGAGGGACTGCGGGCTCTCGTTGATCTGGTCGGCCAACTGCAGGAACAGCTGGGTCGCCGCGTCCGCCGACGCCACCGCCAGCGCGGGGTCGCCGTACCGCCGCAGGATGAGCGCGTTCATCGCGAGCACCCGGGCGAAGTCCGGCTGGTGCTTCAGCCCGTCCTCGCCGCCGACGAGTTGCCCGTACGCGATCACCGCGCCGTCCATCTCCAGTACGGCGGTCGCGCCGTGACCGCGATGGGCCTGGGTCATCGCCCGCCGGGCCCGGACGTCGGCCAGGAAGGAGGTGGCGTCGAGAACGCCGGCGTCGCTGAGCTCGGTGTAGCCGAGTTGGGCCTCGTGCAGCGCGGCAAGCGCTTCCTCGTGCCGGCCCGACGCGTTCAGCGAGCCGGCCAGCTCGTACTGCGTCGCGGCCATCAGGTGCTTGGCCTCGTAGTGATCCGGGTGCCCCTCGGCGCGTTCCCGGGCCAGCTCGATGACACGTTGCTGGTACGGCCCTGCCTCGGCGGCCCGGCCTTCCTCGATCAGGACCTGAGCCGTCTGCAGAGCCTCAGCGAGCTCGTCCTCAGGAGGCGTCCAGAGCCCCCCGCTGTCCACCATCTCGACGTTCCACCCCTTCGCAGGTTCAACCGAACACCTTAGTGGTCTACGGGGCGGAACCCTTAGGGCTGACACGTGCGATTTCCGGTACTGACATGGCTATTACCGGCAGGTAGCCTGGATCCATGAGCGAGCGGAGCGAGCGAACAATGAGCAGAGCAGTGTTCTCGCTCATGCCGGAACCGAGCGCCAGCGAGGTGGAGGCATGAGTGAGCAGACCTCGATTCCTGCCGACCCCGAGCTCGATCCGACCGCGTCGTACGCGACCGATCAGTCGGTCGTTCGCCGGCTGTCGGGGTTGCTCCGCGCCTCGGCCGGGGCCAAGACCGTCTACGCGCCCGCGACCGGGCAGCCGATCGCCACACTGCCCGTGTCCGGTCCGGACGACGTGGTCGCGGCCGTCCGATCGGCGCGGCGGACCCAGCAGACCTGGAGGCGGGTGCCGCTGGCCGAGCGTGCCGCGATCCTGCTGCGGTACCACGACCTGGTCCTGGACCACCGGCACGAGCTCGTGGACCTGGTGATCCTCGAGTCGGGCAAGGCGCGCAAGCAGGCCTTCGAGGAGGTCGCCCACGTCGCCCTCACCGCCCGGTACTACGGGCGCAAGGCCGCCGAGCTGCTCGAGCCGCAGCGCAAACTGGGCATGTTCCCGATCCTCACCCGGGCCGAGCAGCGGTTCGTCCCGAAGGGTGTCGTCGGTGTCATCTCGCCGTGGAACTACCCGCTCAGCATGGCGATGGCCGACGGTCTCCCGGCCGTGCTCGCCGGCAACACCGTCGTCCACAAGCCGGACAGCCAGACGCCGCTGACCGCGCTCCGGGCGATCGAGCTGCTGTACGACGCCGGGCTGCCGCGCGAGGCCTGGCAGCCGGTCAACGGCGACGGCCCGACCGTCGGCGGCGCGATCATCCAGAACACCGACTACATCTGCTTCACCGGCTCGACCCGGACCGGCCGCCTGATCGCGCAGCAGGCCGGTGAGCGGCTGATCGGCTGCAGCCTCGAGCTCGGCGGCAAGAACCCGATGCTCGTCCTGCGCGACGCCGACATCCAGCGCGCCGCGGAAGGCGCCGTCCGGGCGTGCTTCTCGAGCGCGGGCCAGTTGTGCGTCTCGATGGAGCGCCTCTACGTCGCCGACCAGGTGTACGACGCCTTCGTCACGGCGTTCCTGGACCGGGTGAAGAAGCTCCGGCTCTCGGCCGGGACCGGCTGGGACGTCGACATGGGCTCGCTGATCTCGAAGGAACAGCTGGAGACCGTCGGCCGGCACGTCGACGACGCGAAGTCCAAGGGTGCCGTCGTACTGGCCGGTGGCAAGGCCCGGCCGGACATCGGCCCGCTGTTCTACGAGCCGACCGTACTGTCCGGGGTGACGCCGGAGATGGAGTGCTTCGACAACGAGACGTTCGGGCCGGTGGTGTCGATCTACCGGTTCTCCGACGAGTCCGAGGCGATCCAGCGCGCCAACGAGGGTGAGTACGGGCTGAACGCGAGCGTCTGGACCCGGGACGGCCGGCGCGGCCGGGCGGTCGCGGCGCAACTGGTGGCCGGCACGGTCAACGTGAACGAGGCGTACGGCGCGACCTTCGGCTCGATCGACACCCCGATGGGCGGGATGCGGTCCTCCGGGCTCGGCCGCCGCCAGGGCGTCGAGGGCATCCGCCGGTACGTCGACCCGCAGGCGATCGCCACCCAGCGGGTGCTCCCGATCGCGGCCTCGCACGGGCTCTCCGACGAGAAGTACGCCGAACTGATGACCGGCGCACTGCGAGTGCTCAAGAAGCTGGGGCGCCCATGACTGAGCGAAGCGAAGTCATCAAACAACACAGGCCGATTTGTGCCTCATCCGCGCCCGGAGCGAAGCGAGGACGTGGATGAGCTTCGACTACGACGTGCTGGTCATCGGGTCGGGGTTCGGGGGAAGTGTCAGTGCGCTGCGGTTGACCGAGAAGGGGTACAAGGTCGCCGTTCTCGAGGCGGGCGCGCGGTTCGACGACGCCGGGTTCGCGAAGAACTCGTGGGACAAGAGCCGGTTCCTGTTCGCGCCGAAGCTCGGCTGGTACGGCATCCAGCGGATCAGCGCTCTGCGCGACGTGATCATCCTGTCCGGAGCCGGTGTCGGCGGCGGCAGCCTGGTCTACGCGAACACCCTCTACGAGCCGCTGCCCGCGTTCTACACCGACCGCCAGTGGGCGCACATCACCGACTGGAAGTCCGAGCTCGCGCCGTACTACGACCAGGCCAAGCGGATGCTCGGCGTCACCACGTACCCGGGCTTCACCCCGGCCGACAAGGTGATGAAGCAGGTCGCCGAGGACATGGGCGCCGGCGACACGTTCCACCCGACCCCGGTGGGCGTCTTCTTCGGTGAGCCGGGTGTCGAGGTCGACGACCCGTACTTCGGCGGCGCCGGCCCGCGTCGTACCGGCTGTATCGACTGCGGCGAGTGCATGACCGGCTGCCGGCACAACGCGAAGAACACGCTGACCAAGAACTACCTCTACCTGGCCGAGAAAGCCGGTGCCCAGGTCTACCCGATGACCACGGTGACCTCGGTCGAGCCGCTGCCGAGCGGCGGGTACGCCGTGGACACCCGGCGGACCTCGGACCGCAAGAGCACGCGCCGGTTCACCGCCCAGCAGGTGGTGTTCGCCGCCTCGGCCCTGGGTACGGCGAAGCTCCTGCACCGGCTCCGGGACGAGGGCAAGCTGCCCAGGCTGTCCGACCGGCTCGGCGTCCTGACCCGGACCAACTCCGAATCGTTGCTCGGGGCAATCGCCAGGGACCGGGACATCGACTACAGCCGCGGTGTCGCGATCACCTCGTCGTTCCACCCGGACGACATCACCCACATCGAGCCGGTCCGGTACGGCAAGGGCAGCAACGCGATGTCGCTGCTGCAGACCGTGCTGACCGACGGCGACGGGGACAAACCGCGCTGGCGGACCTGGTTGCGTGAGCTCGGCGTCCAGCGGAAGAACATCCGCCGGCTGTACGACCTGAAGCACTGGTCCGAGCGGACCGTGATCGCCCTGGTGATGCAGACCGCGGACAACTCGATCACGACCTTCGGCAAGCGGGACCGGCTCGGCCGCTGGCGGCTCACCTCGAAACAGGGGCACGGCGCGCCGAACCCGGCCTGGATCCCGGTCGCGAACCAGGTGGTCCGGCGGATGGCGGAGCTGATGAACGGCACCCCGGGCGGCACCATCGGCGAGCCGTTCAACGTGCCGATGACGGCCCACTTCATCGGCGGCTGCGCGATCGGCGACTCACCCGAGACCGGCGTGGTGGACCCGTACCACCGCGTCTACGGGTACGACGGCCTGCACATCCTGGACGGCTCGACCATCTCGGCGAATCTCGGCGTGAACCCGTCGCTGACCATCACCGCCCAGGCCGAACGGGCGCTGGCGTTCTGGCCGAACAAGGGTGACGACGACGTCCGGCCGCCGGTCGGATCGGCGTACCAGCGGATCAAACCGGTGAAGCCGGGGCATCCCGTCGTACCGGCTGATGCGCCCGGTGCATTGCGGTTGCCGATCGTGCCGAAACAGCCTGTGACGAAGCCGTAACACAACGACAATACTTTCCGCACAGTCACCTAGGAAATGAAAAAACCTCAGCACGTATGTGGCTGCTGAGGTTTCTGAGGTTTTGCCATTTGTGCCAGAAAAGGGAGCGGGTCCCTCGGGAACGTTTCCGCCCAAATCGTTTCCCGAGGGACCCACTCAAGCCGGGGTGAGGCGCCCGGCGCTTTGGGATCGGGTCACCAACCACAGCTGGCGACCCGAGCTCTTGGTACCCCACTCTACATCCGATTCCAGGAGTTTCGAGCTGTCGCAAGTGGTTGTGACCACTCTGCGTGCTGATCGTAATGATCGGCATTTCGTTGCTACCTGTAACCGAGTGGCGGTCTTCCTTGCGGTAACCGCCTCTGTTCACATCAACGAGCCCTCTCACAGGGGGTTACGAGGTTCCCCGGAAAATCCAGAAAGTTCTCCGGGGAGTGCGGAGAGTGGCTGAAGCAGGTCGGCGGCAGGTGTTCCACGTGACGCCCCTCGCAGAGACATCCCGTCGTGCTGGCTTACTGTGAGCCGACCGTTCGATGAGGCAGGAGAACCATGAGCGACATCCTGGGCGTGGCACGTGAGCAGGTTCTGGAACAGGGCGTCGGCCTGAGCCAGGAGCAGCTGGTCGAGGTGCTGCGGTCGCCGGACGAGCAACTGGCCGACCTGCTCGCGCTCGCACATGACGTGCGGGTGAAGTGGTGCGGCGAGGAGGTCGAGGTCGAGGGGATCATCTCGCTGAAGACCGGCGGCTGTCCGGAGGACTGTCACTTCTGCTCGCAGTCCGGTCAGTTCACCTCACCGGTCCGCTCGGTCTGGCTGAACATCCCCGAGCTGGTCGAGGCGGCGAAGGAGACCGCGAAGACCGGTGCGACCGAGTTCTGCATCGTCGCCGCCGTCCGCGGTCCGGACCAGCGGCTGATGTCCCAGGTGAAGGCCGGCATCGAGGCGATCAACGCCGAGGTCGACATCAACATCGCCTGCTCGCTCGGCATGCTCACCCAGGAGCAGGTGGACGAGCTCAAGGCGATGGGCGTGCACCGCTACAACCACAACCTCGAGTCGGCCCGCTCGTACTTCGGCGACGTGGTCACCACGCACTCGTTCGAGGAGCGCTGGGACACCTGCCTGATGGTCAAGGAGTCCGGCATGGAGCTGTGCTGCGGCGGCCTGGTCGGGATGGGCGAGACTCTCGAGCAGCGCGCCGAGCTGGCCGCGCAGCTGGCCGAGCTGGACCCGCACGAGGTGCCGCTCAACTTCCTCAACCCGCGTCCCGGTACGCCGTTCGGCGACCTGGAGATCATGGCCGGCAAGGACGCGCTGCGGACCATCGCCGCGTTCCGGCTGGCGATGCCGCGGACGGTGCTCCGGTACGCCGGCGGCCGTGAGCTGACCCTGGGCGACCTGGGCACCCGTGAGGGCCTGCTCGGCGGGATCAACGCCGTCATCGTCGGCAACTACCTGACCACACTCGGCCGCCCGGCGACCGCGGACCTCGATCTGCTCGCCGAGCTGAAGATGCCGGTCAAGGAACTCCAGAAGACGCTATGACCACCCTGGTGTACTGCGGACACTGTGGCCGCGAGACCGCCGACGGAAGTCACGACGCCTGCCGGCAGGCGTTGACCCTGGAACCACCCCGGTACTGCGACCAGTGCCGCCGGCGCATGGTCGTGCAGGTCCACCCGATGGGCTGGTCCGCCCGCTGCTCCGTGCACGGTGAGGTCTCATCGTGATGAACACCTCGGGCCTGCTTGCTCAGGACGCTGAGCGGCTCTGGCATCCGTACTCCTCGTTGAGCGAGCCGTCGCCGGTCCGGTTGGTCCGCGGCGCCGACGGGGTCCGGCTGTCGCTCGACGACGGGGTCGGCGGCTCGGTCGAGGTGATCGATGCGATGGCGTCCTGGTGGTGCATGATCCACGGCTACCGCCATCCGGTGCTGGACGCGGCGGTGAAGCGCCAGGTGGACGACTTCAGCCACGTGATGTTCGGCGGGCTGACGCACGAGCCCGCGATCCGGCTGGCCGAGCGGCTGGTCGAGATCACCCCGGAGCCGCTCCGGCACGTGTTCTTCTGCGACTCCGGATCGGTCTCGGTCGAGGTCGCGATCAAGCTCGCCCTCCAGTACCAGGTTGCCCGGGGCAACAACGGCCGGACCCGGATGCTGACCGTGCGCGGCGGGTACCACGGCGACACGTTCGCACCGATGAGCGTGTGCGACCCGGTGAACGGGATGCACTCGCTGTTCACCGGCGCCCTGAAGGAGCAGGTGTTCGGCCCGCAGCCGCCGGCCGGGTTCGACCGCCCGGACGACGATCCGGAGTTCCTCGCCTGGGCCGCCGCGGTGTCGGACATCGCCGAGCGGCATGCGGGCGACATCGCCGGGATCATCGTCGAGCCGATCCTGCAGGGCGCGGGCGGGATGTACCCGTACAGCCCGGCCTGCCTGCGAGTACTGCGTGAACTCGCCGACCGGCACGGCTTCCTGCTGATCCTGGACGAGATCGCCACCGGCTTCGGCCGCACCGGGACCCTGTTCGCCTCCGAGCACGCAGGGATCGACCCCGACATCCTCTGCGTCGGCAAGGCCCTGACCGGCGGCTACCTCTCGATGGCCGCCACGTTGTGTACGACGGACGTCGCGCACACCGTCTCGAACGGCCCGGGCGGCGCGTTGATGCACGGCCCGACCTTCATGGCGAACCCGCTGGCCTGTGCGGTCGCGCTGGCGTCGATCGACCTGCTGCTGTCCCAGGACTGGGCCGACCGGGTCGCGCAGATCTCCGCCGGCTTGTCGGCCGGTCTCGCGCCGGCGGCGTCGATGCCGGGGGTCAAGGACGTCCGCGTGATCGGTGCGGTCGGCGTCGTCCAACTCGGCGGTCCGGTCGACATGAAGCGCATGACGGAGGCCGTACTGCGACGGGGAGTGTGGGTCAGGCCGTTCCGCGATCTGGTCTACACGATGCCGCCGTACATCTGCACCGACGAGGAGATCGCGACCATCGGCGCGGCGATCACGGGTGCTGTGCAGGAGGTCGGCTGATGCTCGAGGAGTGGCTCGCCCCGAAGGCCGCGGCGCTGGAGTCGCGCGGACTCACCCGTCGGCTCCGGGCGCGCGCGGCCGATGAGCGGTTGATCGACCTGGCCGGCAACGACTACCTCGGCCTGTCCCGGGACCCCCGAGTCGTCGCCGCGGCCGCCGAAGCCTTGCAACTCTGGGGCACCGGCTCGACCGCTTCCCGCCTGGTCACCGGCACCACCACCCTCCACGAACAACTCGAGTCCACGCTCGCGGAGTACGTCGGCCAGGAGTCCACGCTCGTCTTCTCGTCGGGATACCTCGCCAACCTCGGCATCGTCACCGCCCTCGGCGGCCCCGGCACCCTCCTGATCTCCGACGATCACGTGCACGCTTCCCTGGTCGACGCGTGCCGCTTGTCCCGCTCACGCGTAGAGGTCGTCCCGCACAATGACGTCGACGCGGTCACCAAGCTCCTTGCCGAACGCAACGAACCACACGCGCTCGTGCTCACCGAGTCCGTCTTCTCGGTCCTCAGCGACGAGGCGCCGCTCACCGCGCTCGCCGCGACCGCGGCCGCGCACGACGCCGTACTCCTGGTCGACGAGGCCCACGGCCTGGGCGTCACCGGCGAAGGTCGCGGCTCGGTCCACGCCCTCGACCTGGCCGGAAGGGACCACGTCCTCGTCACCATGACCCTGTCCAAGGCCCTGGCGTCCCAGGGCGGCGTAGTGCTGGGCCCGCGCATCCTCCGCGACCACCTGATCAACCGCTCCCGCCCCTTCATCTACGACACCGGTCTCAACCCGGCGGCGTGTGCCGCGGCGCTGGCCGCCCTTCAGGTGTTGAAGGATGAGCCCGAGCGTCCGCGAGCCATCCACGCCGCTACGGCCCGCCTTGCGTCGGCCTGCAACGTTCCCGCGGCCTCCGGGCCGGTTGTCTCCGTCCCGATGCCCGGTCCTCGCGAGACCGTGCAGGCGGCTGAGCTCTGCCTGGCCGGCGGTGTTCGGGTCGGTAGCTTCCGGCCGCCTTCGGTGCCGGACGGCATCTCGCGTCTTCGGCTGACTGCGAACGCCGGGCTCACCGCCGCCGAACTCGACCAGGCCTGCGACGTCATCACCCGCGCGATCCGGGAAGTCTCGTGACCAAGGTCCTCATCGTCACCGGCACCGACACCAGCGTAGGCAAAACAATCACCACCGCAGCCCTGGCCACCCGTTACGCACGTGCCTCCGTGGCGGTGGTCAAGCCGGCGCAGACCGGTGTCACGCCGGACGAGCCGGGAGATCTCGCCGACATCGAGCGGCTGACTGGGCTGACTGATCTGCACGAAGGCATTCGCCTCCGCGATCCGTTGGCGCCGACCACCGCCGCCCGTCGGGAAGGCGTACCGCTCCCGACGGTCGAGGCTCATGCCAAGTTCATCGACGACCTCGCCGTCACTCGGGACGTGGTCCTGGTCGAGGGCGCCGGTGGTCTGTTGGTCGGCCTGGACGAGGACGGCCGTGGCCTCGCCGAGCTCGCTGCTCACCTGAGTACGCCGTTCGCCTTCGTCGTCGTGACCCGCTCCGGCCTCGGCACCCTCAACCACACCGGGCTGACCGTCGAAGCTCTCCGCGCCCGCGGCCTCCCCATCGAGGGCCTGATCATCGGCTCCTGGCCCGAGGCCCCCGACCTGGCCGAGCAGTGCAACCTCGACGACCTCCCCGTGACCACCGGCGTCCCGGTGATCGCCCGGATCCCGGCCGACGCGGGCCGACTCGATCAGGCCGCCTTCACCAGAGCCGCGCCCGGCTGGTTCCTGTGACCGGTTGCCCTGCTCGGTACGACGACGAGCTCGGGTACTGGGTTGTCGACGATCCCGCGCTGGCGCGTGAGGTCCTGCTGGATCCGGAGACCTTCCGGCCGGACAACGCCGTACTCGCGCACACGCCGTTGTCGGTGAAGGCGTTGCGGGTGTTGTCGGCGGTCGGGTTCGCGTTGCCGCCGACGCTGGCGAACAACGCGGGGGAGTCACATCGGCCGATCCGGGCAGCGGTGGCGCGGTTCTTCAGCCCGGCTCGGGTCGCGGCGGTCGAGCCGCTGACCCGATCGCTGACGGCCTCGCGGGTGGCCGAGGCCTCCGCCAGGCTCGATCGCGGTGAGGAAGTTGACCTGGTGGAGGCGGTTGCCGCTGAGCCGCCCGCTCTGGTCGTGCTCGACATGCTCGGTCTGCGCGATGTCGACGTACCTGCGTTGAAGGCGTGGAGCCGGGAGTCGCTGGAGCTGTTCTGGGGGTGGCCGGACGAGGACCGGCAGTTGGAGCTCGCGCACAGTGCCGCCGAGTTCTACGACTGGCTGCGATCCCGTACGACGGCCGCGCGGCGAGACCCCGGTGACGACCTGTTCAGCGTGCTGGTCGCCCTCGGCCTCACCGACGAGGAGGTGTGCGCGGTCGGCTACTTCCTGCTGATCGCCGGCCAGGAGACCACCACCCAACTCATCTCCACGGCCTTCCACCGTTCCCTCGGGAGGTCCTTCGAGCCGGCCGAGGTTGTGGAGGAGGTACTGCGGGAGTCCTCGTCGGTGCCCACGTGGCGCCGGGTCACCGCGCATCCCGCCGTCGTCGGCGAGGTCGAACTGCCCGCCGGGGCGCCGGTCCTGCTCGGCCTGACCGGTCACGGTGGCCCGGCCGATCTGGCCTTCGGCATCGGGATCCATCGCTGCCTGGGTGCTGGGCTGGCGCGGTTGGAGGCCCGGGTCGCGCTCGAGTGTGCGGCCGGCCTGCTGAGCGCACGTACGACTGGTGGAAGAGCCGCCGATGATCGACCTGCTGTCGTTCCGGGCCCCGCAGCGACTCCGGGTTGTAACGCGGAGTAACAGCACCGACAACTGCGGGCGCTAGCGTTCCGTCGCGTGAGCTTCCCACCTCGCCGCCGGGTGCGGCTGTGGTTCGGCCGGCACCTGATCGCCGACTACATCGGCGACCCCGCCTCCGCCGCCCGCCACGAAGCCGCCATGCGCCGCCGCTTCCCCGGCCTCGACATCACCAACCAGCCACTGCGAGCTGTCGGATCACAAACCACGACCCGCACCGGAACGGCCCAACAGCACAGGCAATACCCAGTTTGATTTGGCGGGGCATGATCCTAAACTCGTGTGCGAAGGCGGAGGCAGGTCTCTCCGTTACAAGATCGCCTGAGGGCCCGTCGGTGGACGCCGGCGGGCCTTCGGCATTCTCGGGTCCGCTCGTCGAGAGCACAGGTCATTCGCTGCAGTTCGGTCGACAGGCAGCTCCAGGTGCGAGGAGTGTAACGCCTTGCATTCGGGCCATGACAATTCGGCTGAGAAGGGACGCAACCAGCCGCTGCGGGCCGCGGATTACAGCCCCGCTGACCTGCACCGATAGGCTTTGCGGGTGAGTGAGCATGAGTTGGTTCTGGTTGTCGACTTCGGGGCGCAGTACGCGCAGTTGATCGCGCGCCGGGTCCGCGAGGCCAAGGTGTACTCCGAGATCGTGCCGCACTCGATGCCGGTCGAGGAGATGCTGGCGCGGAACCCGAAGGCGATCGTGCTGTCCGGCGGGCCGCAGTCGGTGTACGCCGAGGGCGCGCCGCGGGTCGAGTCCGGGCTGTTCGAGGCCGGGGTGCCGGCGTTCGGGATCTGCTACGGGTTCCAGGCGATGGCGCAGACGCTCGGCGGCGAGGTCCGCCGGACCGGGCTGCGCGAGTTCGGCCGGACGCCGGTGACGGTGAGCTCGGCGGGCACGCTGCTGGCCGGGATCCCCGAGGACCTCAACGTGTGGATGTCGCACGGTGACGCGGTCCACGCGCCGCCCGCCGGCTTCGCCGTACTGGCTGCCTCCGAGGGCGCGCCGGTCGCGGCCTTCGAGGACCTGGACCGGCAGCTGGCCGGTGTGCAGTGGCACCCGGAGGTGCTGCACTCGCAGGCCGGGCAGGCCGTGCTCGAGCACTTCCTCTACGACATCGCGGGCTGCAAGGGCGACTGGACCACCACGAACGTCGTGGAGGAGCAGGTCGAGCTGATCCGCGAGCAGGTCGGTGACAAGCAGGTGCTGTGCGCGCTGTCCGGTGGCGTCGACTCAGCGGTCGCGGCAGCCCTTGTGCACAAGGCGATCGGCGACCAGCTGACCTGTGTGTACGTCGACCACGGTCTGCAGCGCGCCGGCGAGTCGGACCAGATCGAGAAGGACTTCGTCGCCGCGACCGGGATCCGCCTCGAGGTGGTCGACGCGGAGGACCAGTTCCTCGGCGCGCTGGCCGGCGTGACCGACCCGGAGCAGAAGCGGAAGATCGTCGGCCGCGAGTTCATCCGGACCTTCGAGGCGACCGCCCGCAAGGTGGACTCCGAGCGGCACATCGAGTTCCTGGTCCAGGGCACGCTGTACCCGGACGTGGTCGAGTCCGGCGGCGGGGCCGGGGCCGCGAACATCAAGTCCCACCACAACGTCGGCGGTCTGCCCGACGACCTGCAGTTCAGCCTGATCGAGCCGCTGCGGACGCTGTTCAAGGACGAGGTCCGCGAGCTGGGTCTGGCCGTCGGCCTGCCGGAGACCATGGTCTACCGGCACCCGTTCCCGGGCCCCGGCCTGAGCATCCGGATCATCGGCGAGGTCACCAAGGAGCGCCTGGACCTCCTCCGCCAGGCCGACCTGATCGCCCGCACCGAGCTGACCGCAGCCGGCCTGGACCGCGACATCTGGCAGTTCCCGGTGGTCCTCCTCGCCGACGTCCGCTCGGTCGGCGTCCAAGGCGACGGCCGCACCTACGGTCATCCCGATCGTACTGCGCCCCGTCACCAGCGAAGACGCCATGACCGCCGACTGGGCCCGCCTCCCGTACGACGTCCTCGAACGCATCTCCACCCGCATCACCAACGAGGTCGACGAAATCAACCGAGTAACCCTGGACATCACCAGCAAACCTCCGGGCACCATCGAGTGGGAGTAACCACCCGCTGAGTGACGGTTGCTGCCCGCCAGCGCCTACCAACCATCTGTGGTGGGCCGACGGCGAGTACGCGTGGGTTGGTTACTCGGTTAGGCGGTCCTGGAGGGCTTGGGCTTCTTGGGATCGGCCTTGGGTGTTCAGGCGGTCTACCAGGAGCCAGCCGGCGCGGTACCAGAGGTCGTGGCCGGTGGGGAGGGTGGTGAAGATCTGCTCGACCAGCTTCTCGTCAGTGGTGCCGTGTTCGGCGATCAGGAGGCGGGCGTTGGTGTGCTGGTCGGCGTACCCGCCGCGTTTGTAGTGCTCCGCAGCCAGCGCAGCGTGCCGTACGGCGGTCTCCGTATCGCCTTGCTGGAGGGCGATCAAGGCCAGGTCCCAGTCGATGCCGGCGGTCTGGAAGAGGACGCGTTGGTCGGCGGACGGGAGTGCGTCGAGGACTGGTCGGGTGCGTTCGATCAGCTCGACGGCTTGGGCGAAATTGCCGACGTAGCGGGCCGACTGTGCGGCCAGCCGGAGGGCTTGCACCTGCTCGACGGGTTGCTCGGCGGTCTCGTAGTACGACGCGGCCGCGAGGAAGGCGTCGACCGCAGCCTCGTCGCGGTCGAGCTGTTCCAGCAGGATGCCCTCGTCCTGCTTGACCATGCCCAGCCAGGCGGGATGCGCTTCGGCCGGTGCGGCGGCCAGTAGCTCCCGCACCTTGGTCAGTGCGGACTCCAGCTCGCCCAGACGCCCGGTAGGCATCGATGAGCAGCCCGCGTACGTCGGCCAGCGGATCGGCGAGGTCCGGAATGCTGCCCAGGACAGGCAGCGCCTCCTCACCCGTCTCGGCCGCCTCCAGCGGACGTCCGGTCATCAGGTACGCACGGGCCAGCTCCACCTGCGTCAGCGCGACGTGCACCTCCAGACCAGGCGTCCCCGCCGCCAGCGCGACCGCTTCGGTCAGATCCTCGGCTGCCTCGGCAGGACGCTCCAGCTCGAGCCGAAGGCGCCCACGCTGCTTGTAGGCAAAGGATCGGGGCAGGTCGGCCGACGCACCGAGGCCAACCGTTGCGGCCGCTTCCGCTTCCTCGAAGCGGCCGAGCTGCGCCAGCAGGTTGCACTCGACGATCGCACCGCCTGAGCGGAGGTCCTCGTCGATCTCAGCGCGTTCACGGAGCTCAGCCAGCTCCCGGATGGCCTCTTCGGGCCGGTCTGCCTGCGCGTACATGGTCGCCAACGAGTACTGCCAGTGGCCACGACGCTCTGGTTCGTCGTTGGTCACCAGCCAGCGCACCGGCTCCTCAGCTGTCGCAAGGCCTTCGTCGATCTGGCCGTTCTCACACAGCACCCGGCCGATGCGGCCGCGGTCGCGCCGTACGCGGACCTCCTCGCCGGCCTCGGCGTACAACGCGAGCGCCTCGCGCCAAGCCTCCAGTGCGACCTCCGGCTGCTCCTGCGCCACCAGACCGCGGCCGTCCAGCACACGAGCCCGGTCCACTGGCGTCCACTCGCTCTCCGGCACCTCCTGCTCGAAGGCCTGCCAGGCAGCCGTAGCCTCATCGGGCTCTCCCCGCTGCCACGCGTCCTCCGCCCGATCCAGCCAGCCACGCCCAGCGGGCACGGGGTGCGGGTCGACTACCTTGGGCCGCGGGCGAGGTGCTTGCTTGTGCAGCTGGGCACGACGGGCAGTCTCCGACAGCGGCAGGTACTCCACCCAAGGCTCGGCGGTCAGCATCGCCTGGATCGACTCACTGCGGTGCTTCGTCCCGTTGCGCTCGTCGAACTGCGCGGCAAGCTCCAGCGCACGCCCAGCCAACTGCTGGCTCAGCTCCGCCGCCGGCACCGCCTCAGCCTTCGGCAGCCGGATCATCAAGCCGTCCACCCGCCCGAGCGCATGGGCTGCCGCCGCCGCGAACGTCATCTCCGCGTACGGCGACGGCGGGTCGTCGAACTCGTTCAGGTGCCGCTCGATCAGCTCCACGGCCTTCAGTTCGTTGCCGGTGCGGGCCAGGAACACCACGTGATCCGCGTGCTCACTCAGCTCGCCGACCCGGCCGCGCAGGATGCGGTAGGCCTTCCGGTGCGCGTCGACCGCCTCGGAATGCATGCCCTCGGCAACATAGGCCGGCAGCAACGCGGTCAGCATCTGCTGCGGTTGTTCGGCGCAGGTCAGTTGCCCGTCCAGCACGTTCACGGCCAGCGCGACGGCGTCCGCCGTCCGTCCGACGCCGGTCAGGTGGTGCACCTTCGATGTCGGGTCGCAGCCGACGCAGTCCGACAGGTCGTCGCGGGGTGCGGTCGACCAGAGCCGGAAGTGCTCGGCCGCCGCGTCCGCATCACCGATGTGGTGCGCGACCAGCCACCGGTGCTGATGTACGGCGTGCATGCTGTGGCCGCTGACCTGCCACCGCCGCTCCATGTCGTCCAGTACGGCGTACGCCCGGTCCAGCGGGACCTCGGGGAACTTGGTCAGCGTGCTGGGCGCGTACTTGAAGCACCAGTGGAACAGGTGCGAGTGGTCCTGGTACTTGGCCGGGTCCGCATCCCAGTCCGCCACACACCGTGCGAACGGCACCAGCGACTTCCGCGGCTCCCCACCCATCACGTACGCCGTGACGAGCGCCAGACGACTGTAGAACCCCAGGTCGTCCTCACCGGCCGCGTCAGCCCGCCGTACGACGTCCTCCAGCAAAGCGGACCGTGCCTTCCCGTACGGCGCACTCTCGGCGCGCTGAAGCCGGTCGACCAGTTCCTGGTTCATCGGGTCGGGTCCTCCTGGGTCGGAACGGCCTGATCCAGCAGACCGAGGAAGGAGCGGTTCACCAGCGCGGAGTCGGCCGGGCTGATCGGGTGGTAGCCGAGCATCAACGCGTGCCCGTACAAGCCTTCTACTGCGAGCTGTGCGAGCTCACGGTCGCCCAGCGACGCCATCCGTCGTACCAGCGGACTGCGGTGGTTCAGGACCAGTTGCGGGCGGCTGTCGTCGTGGGTGTCGAGTGCGCCGAGCACCTCCGACCAGAGCGCGTCGGCGCGGTCCTTGGTGGCTCTGAGCTCACTGGCGAACTGTGCGGACCGGTCGACGAGGTAGAGCGCGGGCAGACTGGCCGGCTCGAACGCACGGACCACCACCTCGCAGCCGACCGAGTCCAGCGCGTCCTGTGCCAGCTGGACGAACGGGCGAAGCTGCAGCTCGGTGTCCGGGTCCAGACTGTCGAAGCTGGTACTCAGCTCGGTCGGGTCGAACCTGGTGGTGGTGAGGCCGGGCACCACCTCGGGCAGCCGCTCGAGCAGCTCGCTGTCGTAGGTGTAGCCGCCGTTCACCACAGTGATCTGCTGTGCGGCGGCGACAGCCGCCAACTGGCGGAACTCCTCGATGGTGGCGACGTAGCGGATATCCCCCGAGCGCTCCTGCAGCTCGGCGGTCGTCATCCGGCCGTGGTTCGTCTCGAACCGGAGCCACCGGTGGACGAGCCGCAGCATCTCGTCGTCGTGCAGCGCCAGGGCCTTCACCCCGAGCTGGTGGATGCCGAGAAACTTGTCGAGTTTGGCCGGGTCCGTGCTGCCGAGCCGGACCAGCCAGCCGCGCAGCTGCGCACCGAGCGCGTCCCGGGTGGCCTCGAGGTTGCCGTCGTCGAAGAGTGCTTCACGACTCGCGGTCGGCCGCAGCTCGGAGGTGTCGATGACCGCGCGGACGAAGAACGCCCAGTCGGGCAGCAGCCCTTCGACGTTCTCCGCGAGCAGCATCCGCTTCAGGTAGACGCGATGCGTCGCGCGCTCGGCCGGGTTGGCGGCGAACGGCAGCACGAAGGCGACGCCGGTGAGCCCGGCGGCCGGATTGTTCAGGTGGATCACGTCGAACGGCGTGAACCCGAGCTTGTCCTGCGCGTAGCCGACCAGGTCCGCGCGCTGGGCGCCGCCGATGCCTTCCCAGGGCGCCTTGCCGTCGGTGACCTGCTCGCCGTCGACACGGATCTCGATCGGCAGCAGTGCGCCGAACAGCCGGATCAGTTCGACGACGGTGGCCTGCTTGTACCACTGCTCCGCACCACGCCGGGCCTTCAGCGTGACCGTCGTACCGACCTCGGAGCGGTCGGCGGTCTCCGCGATCGTGTAGCGGCCGTCCGCCGTACCGATCCAGCGAGTGGCGGGGCCGTCGGCGGGCTGGGTGACGACCTCGATCTCGTCGGCGACCATGAACGCGGACAGCAGGCCGATCCCGAACTGGCCGAGGAACTCGGTCCGGGCGAACCCGATCTCGTCCCGCTTCGAACTCCGCCCGATCGTCGCCAGCAACTCCCGGACCTCGTCCGGCCGCAGCCCGATCCCGGTGTCGGCGATGCTCAGGACGTCGTCGTCCGTCCGTACGTCGATCCGCCGCGGCGCCTCGGGATCCTTGGCCTGCCGGGCGGTGATCGCGTCGACCGCGTTCTGCAGCAACTCCCGCAGATACACCCGCGGACTGCTGTAGAGATGGTTGCTCAGCAGGTCGACGATCCCCTGCAGATCGACCTGGAAGTTCTCACTCACCCCGGCAACCTACGTCATCACGGTGTCGGCCGCCCGGGTCAGGGATCAGCCGCCGTACCCTTCGGTGCACGACCCGGCCTGGATCTCCCTTGAGCTACAGGGCTTCCGCCTGGGCCTGGATGCCGTCCAGGAGGCGGTCGAGACCGTAGCGGTACGAGTCGGTGGCCGCCTCGCGGACGGTGTCCTGGTAGCCGTTCGCGTTCCAGATCGTCGTCATCGCGGGATGTCTTTCGACGTCGAAGTACGTCTCCCAGAGGTCGTTGCGCTCGTGCCACCACGCCTCGTCGCTCTGCCCGGTCGCGCGCTGGACGAGCTGGCTCTCCGCCTCCAGCCCAGCGGCGGAGTCGACGTACGTCGTGATGGCGAGAGCGGCCGTGTTCGTGTCGCGGGGGCTGAGGTCGAGGGGGAGCAGGGTGGACAGCAGGTACTCGCGGCCGGCCAGCATGCCAGGGCCGACAGGCGGGCGGACAGTGGAGACCCGGGCGAGCCAGGGGTGGCGCTGGAACATCGCACGGGTCTCCTCGGAGTACACCTCGACCTGCTCGCGCCAGTCGGCCGGTCTGGGTTCGCCGGGGCCGGGCAGCTGTCGCTCCGCCAGGACCTCGTCGACCATGAGGTCCAGCAGCTCCTCCTTGGAGGGCACATAGGTGTAGAGCGTCATCGTGCCGACGCCGAGTGCCTTGGCCACTCCACCCATCGAGGCCGCTTCGAGTCCACGCTCGTCAGCCAACTGGATGCCGGCTCGCACCAGTCCGTCGACGTCCAACGAGGGTCGTCGGCCGGCACTGCGTCGTACCTGCTCGCCCGCTGTCTGGTTGCGCCAGAGCAGCGCGAGCGTTCGCGCCGGCTGACCTCCACCGCTGTGCCGCACTGTCACACTGCACAGCGTCCCACGCGTCAGCGGAAGGCGTCGGCGTTGGCTGCCGCCCAGTCACGGTAGGTCGTCGCAGGGCGACCGGTGAGCGCCTCGACTGTCGGCTCTGGAGTCATCGGGTACTCGGCCATCATCCGGAAGCCGTCGAGTAACCACTGCGCGGTCTCCGCACCCACGATCGGCGTCCAGATCGCCAGGTATTGCTCGGGCGACAACTCCTCGAACTTCACCTCCCGACCGATCGCCTGAGCGATGAACTCGACCTGCTGTGGAGCGGTCAGCCCTTCCGGGCCGCTCATTGTGAGCTTCTGCCCGGTGAAGCTCTCGTCCAGGAGCACTACCCGCGCTACTCGGGCGATGTCGGCCAGGTCGATCGGCGTCTGGACGGCCGCCGGGTAGGGCGCGCGTACGACGTTCTCCGCCTTGATCGACGGTGCCCAGTCCAGCGTGTTGTTCATGAACTGCCCCGGCCGCAGGTGCGTCCAGGCGAACCCGGCCGCCTCGATCGCCCGCTCGATCTTGTAGTAGTGCCACGCCGCCGGATCGCCCTGTGCCTCGTACTCCGCGGGCTCACCGGACAGTACGACGACGCGCCGCACACCGGCCTCCTGCGCACACCGGACGAAGTCGTCGATGTGCGCCGGAAGCGGCGCGAGGTAGACCGTGTCGACGTCCTCGAGGGCCGCCGGCAGCGTCTCCGGTTTGCCGAGGTAGCCCTTCGCGATCTCGATGTGGTCGGGGAGTGCGGCCTTGGCCGGCTTGTTGGTCAGTGCCCGGACCGGCGCGCCGGCCGCTACGAGTTCGTCGACGAGCAGTCGTCCGGCGCTAGCGGTCGCGCCCGTCACGAGGATCGTCATGTTGTGCCCCTCCCTGGGTGGTCGATTCTCGTAGGGTATACGGGAATTGATCGCTGTGCACATGAGCGACTTGAAGATCCCGGGAACATATGTTCGACTGTGCTGCATGAGATGGGCTGGTCAGCAGGTCGACGTGGAGACCCCGGGGACGTTGCCGGGGCTCGGGTCGATCGCGGGCCTGGTCCGGTCGGTGACCACGCCGGAGTTTCGCGGCATCACCTTCCACGAGGTGCTGGCGCGCTCGGCGCTGAACTCGGTGCCCGGGACGTCGCTGCCGTTCAACTGGACGATCAATCCCTATCGCGGCTGCACGCATGCCTGCCGGTACTGCTTCGCCCGGCCGTCGCATCGCTATCTCGAAATGGACCAGGGGGAGGACTTCGACCGCCAGATCGTGGTGAAGACGAACGTGGTGGAGGTGTTGCGACGCGAGCTGGCCCGGCCGTCGTGGGGCGGCGAACAGGTTGCTTTGGGCACCAATACCGATCCGTACCAGCGGGCCGAGGGACGGTACCGGCTGATGCCGGGGATCATCGAGGCACTGGCAGGTTCGGGTACGCCGTTGTCCGTGCTGACCAAGGGGACGCTGCTCCGGCGGGATCTGGAGCTGCTGGTGTCGGCTGCCGCTGAGGTCCCTGTCGGGATCGGAATTTCGCTCGCTCTGGCGGACGAGGAGCTACGGAAGCTGGTGGAGCCGGGTGTTCCGTCGGTGCGTGGGCGGCTCGATCTGATCCGCGCTGTGCGCGACGCCGGTCTGCCGTGCGGTGTGATGGTCGCGCCGGTACTTCCGTGGCTCACGGACTCGGCTGAACAACTCGACTTCCTGCTCGGTGAGTTGGCCGACGCCGGTGCCACCGGTGTGACGACACTCGTGCTTCATCTGCGGCCCGGGGTGAGGGAGTGGTTCATGGGATGGCTGTCCCGCGAACGCCCTGACATGGTCGCCCGCTACGAATCCCTCTACGCCCACGGCGTCAACGCAGCCCCGAGCTACCAGAGCGCCTTCAAGGAGAAGGTTCGCCCTCTACTGGACAAGCACGGCTTCGGCCGCAGCTCCCCCCACCGCTCAGGCCCAAGCCCCTCTCGCCCCCGAACCTCAGATGCCAGCCAACAAACCCTCTTCTGAATGCGTGGTGGTTATCGGGTGGTGATGAGAGCTTCGTAGTCCGGCAACTGAAAGGAACCGAGTGCTTTGCCGAGCCCGTTCTGGGACCAGGCCAGCTTCTGGATGGATGCCGGCAGTCTGACCAGGGTTGCTGTTGCCCAGGGCACCAGTCGGACCGCGGTGCGGCTGGTCGGGATGACCGACCTCATTGTCTTCACCGCGGCTGCGCGACTGAGGTCGACGTACCGGCTGATCCTTTGCTCGTAGCCGCGCAGTCCGGCCGGCAGGTCGTCCCGAGCCGAGGCGAGTTCGCCGGCCAGCACGTACGCCGTGACCGCGGCCAGGCTCGTGCCACCGCCGACGGCCGGTCCAGGACTGAATCCCGCGTCCCCGACGAGCCCGACCCGGCCGCGCTGCCAACTGTCCAGGGTGATCTGGTTGATCGCGTCGAAGTAGAAGTCGTCCGCCGTCGCCAGATGTTCGAGCAACTGCGGTACCCGCCAGCCGTGGTCGCGGAACTCGGCCTCGACGATCCGCCGCTGCTGCTCCTGATCGCGATGGTCGAACCGCAACTCCTCGGGCTTGCGGAACAGGAAGGCCGCGCGGGCCTGGCCGGTCTGATGCACACCGTAGGTGCTGACGATCCGGTCGACGTCGAGATGGACCAGCATCCGGTTGTCCAGGTCGAACAGATCGGGCAGCGAGTACACCGCGAGGTAGCCGCCGAGCGGCCGGCACAGTCCTTCCTCGGGCCCGAAGACGAGCCGGCGGACCGTCGAGTGCAGGCCGTCGGCACCGATGACCAGGTCGAACCGGCGCGGCTCCGCATGGTCGAACGTCACGTCGACGCCGGCGCCGTCGTCCTGCACGGTGGCGATCGAGTCCCCGAACACATACTCGACGTCCGCGCGCGTCGCGTCGTACAGGATCTTCGTCAGTTCGCCGCGGAGGATCTCGACGTGCTGGTCCGAGATGCCGGCGCTCAGCCGCTCGACGTCCACGTCGACCGGCCGCCGGCCTCGCCGCTCCAGAGTCATCACCGTGGTCCGGGTGCGCGCCTCGTGGATCTGCTCCCACAGGCCCATCCGCCGGACGACGTCGACGCCTGAACCGAACAGGTCGACGGCGTGTCCGCCGAGGCCGTGCCGCAGCGCCGGGGTGCGCTCGACCACCGTGGGCTCGAAGCCGAACCGGCGCAACCAGTACGCGAGCACCGGGCCGGCCACACTCGCACCCGAGATCAGCACCCTTGCCATGACGGGACCCCTTCCGGTTTGTTTACTTAACGGAAGGTAAGCAATCAGGTGGGGCGATTGTCAATCCCTTACTTAACGGTAGGTCAGCTAAACTCGCCGGCATGCCGAGAGCGCGCAGCGCAGACACCAGGGAGCGGATCCAGCAGGCGGCGCTGGACCTGTTCAGTGCGAAGGGGCTGCAGCACACCAGCCTGAAGGACATCGCGGACCGGCTGGGGATGACCAAGCCGGCGCTGTACTACCACTTCAGCTCACGAGACGACCTGGTCAGCAGCCTGGCGAAACCGCTGATCGACGACTTCGATGCGTACGTCGGTGCGATGGAGGCCGAACCGCCGACCGGGCGCCGTGAGCTGCTCGGGTCGTTCTTCGACCTGACCTACCGGCACCGCGGGCTGCTGCTGCTCGCGATCCGCGATCTGTCCGTACTGCAGGAGATGCACCTGACCGACCATGTCGCGGGCTGGCGCCGGCGGATCATCGCCCTGCTCATCGGGGAGTCGCCGTCACTGGCCGACCAGGTCCGCGGCATGGTCGCGATCGGTGGCCTGTCCGACTGTGCCGTCGCCTTCGAAGGCGTCGACGTCGACGAACTCCGGACCGCCGCGGTGGACGCGGCGTACGACACCTTGCGGAGTGAGTGAGTCGACCGCTGGTCGCGGCCGACTCACCGCAGGTGTCAGGGTTTCTTGGCGACGCCGACCCACAGGCTGCAGGAGACGTCGGTGAACTCACCCTTCTCGACCAGTTGCTTGGTCTCCGCGTCGGGGTGCCAACGGAACGGCGCGGACACGCCGGGCTCGACCATCTCGAGACCGTCGAAGAAGCGGGCGATCTCTTCCTTGCTGCGGACCTGCGCGTCACCGCCGTCGGCCTTGTAGACCTGGATCGCGCGCTCCCACAGCTCCGGCGCGAAGTCCGGCGTGCAGTGCGAGAAGATCAGGTACGAGCCGGAGGCGAGCGGCTCGAGCAGCTGCTGGACCAGGTCGTACGGCTTGAGCGCGTCGGGCAGGTAGTGGAAGACGCCGACGAGGCTGAGCGCCACCGGCTTGCTCAGGTCGAGGACGTCCTTGACCTCGGCGGACTCGAGGATCGACTGCGGGTCGGTGACATCGGCCTCGAGATAGGCGGTCCTGCCCTCGGGGGTGCTCACCAGCAGTGCCCTGGAGTGCGCCAGCACGATCGGGTCGTTGTCCGCGTAGACGACCCGGGCCTCGGGAACGACCTGCTGCACTACCTCGTGCAGGTTGGGGCTGGTCGGGATCCCGGTGCCGACGTCGAGGAACTGGGTGACCCCGCGCTCGGCGACGTAGCGGGCGGCGCGGTGCATCCACATCCGGTTCGAGCGGGCGGCGGTGCGAAAGCCGGGGAACGCCTCCAGGAGGTGCTCGGCGGCCTGCCGGTCGATCGCGAAGTTGTCCTTGCCGCCCAGGAAGTAATCGTAGACACGGGCGCCGTGCGGCCGATCGAGGTTCAGCCGGTCGTGGACCTCGGCGTCCTGCGATTCATTCATGAAGCTTCCCATCCGCAGTACAGGATTGGCGTCGAAGCAGCATCGTAACTGGCGGGCGACGATCGGTGACACCGGCCGGAAGAAATCTTGCGGGACAGCATCCGGCCGGCCGGTCCGATCGGTCAGAGCAGGGTGAGGATCTGGGGGCCTTCGTCGGTGACGGCAACGGTGTGTTCGGCGTGCGCGCCGCGGGTCTGGTCGGCGGAGCGGAGGGTCCAGCCGTCGTCGTCGATGACGTAGGTGCTGCCGGGGCCGCTCCAGAACCAGGGCTCGATGGCGAAGACATGACCCGCGCGGAGCTTGAGGCCGCGACCGGGCCGGCCGCCGTTCGGGATGTGCGGGTCCTCGTGCATGCGCCGGCCGATTCCGTGGCCGCCGAAGTCGAGGTTGGTGCCGATCCCGGCCTCCTTGCCGATCCGGCCGATCGCGGCGCCGATGTCGCCGAGCCGGTTGCCCGGGACGGCCGCGGCGATCCCGGCGGCCAGCGCTCCCTCCGTGGTCGCGATCAACTCCAGGTCCTCGGCGCGCGGCGTACCGACGCAGAAGCTGATCGCGGAGTCGGCGCACCAGCCGCCGACCGAGGCGCCGCAGTCGACGTTCAGCAGGTCGCCGTCCTGCAGCTTCAGGTCGCCGGGCGGACCGTGCAGTACGGCGTCGTTCACCGACGTACAGATGACGCCGCTGAACGGGCTGGTCGCGAATCCCGGCTGGTACCCCTCGAACAACGACACCGCGCCGGCCGATCGGAGCACGTCGCGGGCCACGCCGTCGAGTTCGCGCAGCGACATCCCGACCGCGGCCTCCTTCTTCACCGCGGCGAGCGCACTGGCGACGACCCGGCCGGCCGCCCGCATCTGCTCGATCTCCGCCGCAGTCTTCAACTCGACCATTTCCGCTCCTCGGCCCTCGGCACCTTCCCGGATAACTATACCGGTACTATTATCACGGTCATGGTTCGACCACCTCTGTCCAGCTGGGACCGCGAGCGCGGCCGGCACCTCGGCCGACTGCTTCGGGAGGCGCGTGGTCAGCGCAGCATGGTCGACGTCGCGGCAGCCTGCGGGGTCTCCGTCGACACCCTCCGCAAGATCGAGACCGGCCGCATCCCGACCCCGGCCCTCTTCACCGTCGCCGCCGTCGCGGCCACGCTCGACATCTCCCTCGACACCCTGGTCGAGGCCTGCCAGGACAACCCGACCACCCAGGACGACTCCAACCTGACTGCCTGAGGCACGAACCAATCGGGCCAGCCCGGCGTCTCCCCAGCAACTGGGGTTGATGCTTGGGGGCAGGGATGGCGGTACGACGACGTGCTGTGCTGGGGGCGATGCTCGCCGGTGCCGGAGCACTCGCAACGACAGGATGCATCGCAGACACGGCCGCAGACACTGGCACAAGGGGGACCGGCCTGGCGACCGGGCAGAAACGCAAGACGGACAAGGCGAATCAGCCCGATGAGGTCACTCTCGTCGCGACCGGCGACGTACTGCTACACGAAAGGCTCTGGACCACCGCGAAGCGCGATGGACACAACGGGTTGGGACTTCGCGCCGGTGATGAGCAGCGTGAAGCCGCTCGTCCACGGCGCCGATCTCCCGCACTTCGTACCGGGTCGCCCGCTGGTGAATCCGAAGTACGAAAAGATCGACTGGATCGGGGAGTACCTGCACAACGTGCCGGGGCCGGTCGCTCGCTGAAAATGCTTTGAGGGCGGGCGGTGTGGCGGTCTAGGGTCGGGCGCATGAGTACGTACTTCGTGATGGTCCGTCGTGCCCGCCTCCGGGCAGGCGAGGGGTGCCTGGGGATGGCATCCGCTCGATAGTCGTTGGGCCCAACGTGTCGTGGACGCCGCCGGGGTCAGACCCGGTGAACTCGTCCTCGACGTCGGAGCCGGCCTCGGTGCGCTGACCGCGCCGCTGGTCCGGGCCGGAGCCCAGGTGATCGCCGTCGAGCTCCACCCTGGTCGTGCCGACCGATTGCGTCGGCGGTTCGCGGACGCGCCGGTGACGGTGGTCCGTGCGGATGCCGCCGAACTGCGGTTGCCGTCACGACCGTTCCGGGTGGTGTCGAGTCCGCCGTACAACGTCTCCACCGCCTTGCTGAAGCGTTTGCTGGCTCCGGGCTCCCGCCTGGTGTCGGCGGATCTCGTGCTGCAGCGGGCGGTGGCGAACCGTTGGTCTCGCGGTGACGCACCAGGGGCGAACCGGTGGTCCCGCCACTACGACCTGTCGATCGGTCTTCGCCTTCCCCGTAAGGCCTTCACCCCACCGCCCCATGTCGATTCAGCAGTTCTGGTGCTGCGCAAACGGTAGAAAGAGCAGAACCCCCGCCGGTCAGAGGTGACCGGCGGGGGTTCTTGCTGTGAGCAACTAGCCGTGCCAGGAGTTCCAGAGCGCGGCGTAGGAGCCTCGGCGGGCGACCAACTCGTCGTGGCTGCCCAGCTCGCTGATGCGACCGTCCTCCACCACCGCGACGCGGTCGGCGTCGTGGGCGGTGTAGAGCCGGTGGGCGATCGCGATCACCGTCCGGCCTTCCAGTACGGCGGCCAGCGAGCGCTCCATGTGTCGCGCCGCCCGCGGGTCGATCAGCGAGGTCGCCTCGTCCAGCACCAGCGTGTGCGGGTCAGCCAGCACCAGTCGCGCCAGCGCCAGTTGCTGCGCCTGCGCCGGCGACAACGCCAGCTGACCGGACCCGACGCGCGTCTCCAGACCGTCCGGCAACGCCTCGGCCCACTCGCGTGCGTCGACTGCCTCGAGTGCACTCATCAGCTCGTCGTCAGTCGCTGAAGGCCGGGCCATCGACAGGTTGTCCCGCAAGGTGCCGACGAACACGTGATGCTCCTGCGTCACCAGCGCGACCTGCCGACGCAGTTCGTCCAGCGGCAGTTCGGTCATCCCGACCCCGCCGACCGTCACCGAACCCGTCCGTGGCGGATGGATTCCCGCGACCAGTCGGCCGAGTGTCGACTTGCCCGCGCCGGACGGGCCGACCATCGCGATCCGCTCACCCGGCTGGATGGTCAGGTCGACCCCGTGCAGTACGTCGCGGCCCTCGACGTACGAGAACCGCACATCCTTCGCCTCGACGAGCTCACCCGCAGGTGCTCGCCCGGACGGGGTCCGGTCGTCCTGTACGTCGCTGATGCCCAGCAACCGCGCGAACGCGGCACCACCGGACTGCAGTTCGTCCAGCCAGGACAGCAACCGGTCGACCGGGTCGATCAGCTGGTTGACGTACAGCACGGCCGCGGTGACCGCGCCGAGTGAGACGTTTCCGTTGATGTGCAGCCAGCCGCCGAACAACAGCGTCCCGACCACCGGCACGAGGTAGCTGACCTCGGCGACCGGGAAGTACATCGTCCGGAGGAACAGCGTGTACCGCTCGGCCAGATAGGAGCCGCGGATGTCGGCATCGGTCCGGCGGACGCGCTCGTCGTACCGCCGCAACGCCTCGACCGTCCGCGCACCCTCGACCGTCTCGGCCAGCGAACTGGTCATCTGCGCGTACGCCGCGTTCTCACGCAGGTACCCGTCCTTCGCGCGACGCAGGTACCATTTCGTGCTGAGCCAGAGCAGCGGAGTCATCGCGAGCAGCGGCACCAGCACCCACACACCGACGAGCATCGTCGCGGCCACCGTGAACAGCACGGTGACGGACGCGATGATCGTCTCCGGTACGGCGAACCGCACCGTCCGCGACAGGGTGTCCACGTCCCGCGAGGTGCGGGACAGCAGGTCGCCGGTGCCGGCCCGCTCGACGGTGCCGATCGGCAGCGCGAGGGCGTTGTCGACGAAGTCCTCCCGCAGCTCGGCCAGCACCTGCTCGCCGAGCGCGAACGACTTGAACCGGGCCCACCGGGTCAGCAGCGACTGCAGCACGATGAACACCGCGATGATCAGGATCACCTGGTTGACCTTGGCCGCGGTCGTGCCTTGCTGGACGTCCTCGACCAGATCGCCGATCAGCCGCGGCGCGGCCAGGCCGGTGATCGCGGCCATCCCGTGCAGCAGCAACGCGACCAGCAGCGTGCGCGGATGCCGCCGGGCCAGCCGGCGCGCGTGCCGACGGATCTCGGCGGGGCCCGCGACAGGCAGGATCTGCCTCATGTGAGCACCTCCTCGTCTTCCGTCTGCCGGGTGACTGTCCTGCGGTAGTGCGGCTCGGTCTCGAGCAGCGTGCGGTGCTTGCCGGTGGCAACCACTCGGCCGGCGGCGACGAAGATGACCTCGTCGACCCGGTCCAGCAGCAGCGGGCTCGCGGTCAGTACGACGGTGGTGCGCCCGGCCCTGTGGTCGCGCAGCCGGTCCGCGATCCGCGCCTCGGTGTGCGCGTCGACCGCGGAGGTCGGCTCGACCAGCACGAGCACCGCCGGGTCCGCCAGCAGGGCGCGGACCAGCACCAGCCGCTGCCGCTGCCCGCCGGAGAACGACCGGCCCTTCTCCTCGACCTCGGAGTCGAGCCCGTCCGTCAGCGCGACCAGCACGTCCTCGGCGGACGCCGTCCGCATCGCCGCCATCAGTTCTTCCTCGGTACGACGGTTGTCCGGGTCGAGCTCCTCGCGCAGCGTGCCGGTGAACAATTGGGAACCGGTGTCGCTGACCAGGATCCGAGCACGCACGTCTTCGCGGGTGGCGCTGGCCAGAGTCACTCCGCCGTACCGCACCTCGCTGGTGTCGTCGTACCGACCCAGGCGGTCTGCCAGTTCGCTGTAGGTGTCCGGCTCGGCCGAGACGATCGCAGTGAGCTGCCCGTCGTGGGCACGGATGCCGGAGACCGGGTCGACCAGGTCACCGCCGTCCGGCAGGCGCACCGGCTGCACCGGATCGGTGATGTCGGGCTTCAGCGCCAGCACGTGGATCACCCGGCGTGCCGCGACCAGTCCGCGCATCAACTGGTTGGCGAACTCGGTGGCCGTGCGCAGCGGAAGCACCAGGAACGTCGCGTAGCCGTAGAAGGCGACCAGCGAACCCGCACTGAGGTCACCGCGCAGCGCGAAATGCGCACCGATACCGACCACCAGGACGACGAAGACGCCAGGCAGCAGCACCTGGGCGGCGTCGAGCACAGACTGGATCCGCGCGACCCGCACACCGGCCTGCCGGACCTGCTGCGACTCACCGCGGTACCGGCGTGAGAACGAGTCCTCGCCGCCGATGCCGCGCAGCACCCGCAGGCCGGCGACGATGTCGGAGCCGAGCGAGTTCAGCTCGCCGACCGCCTCGCGTTGCGCGGACTGCCGCTTGTGCAGCGGCCGCAGCATCGGACCGAGGCAGAACAGCATCACCGGGACGCCGATCAGCACCACCAGGCCGAGCGCGGTCGAGGTGGAGAGCAGGATCGCGGCGACCACGACGAAGGCCACGATCGCGCCGGTGAACCGGGCCGAGATCTCCATCAGGTTGCCGATGTAGGCCAGGTCGCCGGCACCGATGCTGACCACCTCGCCGGTGGCCAGGTGCTTCGGCAGGGTCGCGCCGAGGTCGGCCGACTTCCGGGTCACCACCTGGACCGTGCGGTAGGCGGCGGTCAGCCAGTTCGTCACCGCGAACCGGTGCCGCATGATGCCGGCCAGCGCCTGCACCACGCCGACCGCGAACAGCACCGCGGTCCACTGCAGCAGCCGCTCGCCGTCGCGCGCGGAGATGCCCTCGTCGATCGCCTTGCCGAGGATCGCCGGGATGAACGCCTGCGCGCCCATCCACAGGATGCCGAACGCCATCCCGCCGGCGAGCGTGCGCGACTGACCGCGGGCGACCCAGGTCAGATAGCGGGCCGGAGAGCGGTGATCGGGAACGCCGGGATCGGCGAGAGGAAGCTGTCTCATGGCTCCTTCAGGCTAGGTGTGCCCACCGACAGCCGCATGCGAATTAATCGCGCCTGCGACCGTCACGGTGGGTGCCGCGACGGTCTCCCCGCGCATCAAAAGACCTTCACCTTGCGTTGGGCAACGAGTACCCGGCCCGCCATGTGCGCCGCCTGTCCTGGAACCATGTTGGTGATCGCGCATCGGGGAGCGAGTGGCTACCGCCCGGAACACACGCCGGCGGCGTACCGCCTGGCTGCTGAACTTGGAGCCGACTACCTGGAACCGGATCTGGTCGCCACCCTCGACGGCGTCCTGGTCTGCCGGCACGAGAACGAGATCTCCGGTACGACGGACGTCGCGGACCACCCGGTGTTCGCGGACCGGAAGATCACCAAGATCGTCGACGGGACCGCCATGACCGGCTGGTTCGTCGAGGACTTCACGTACGCCGAGCTCCGGTCCCTGCGGGCGCGGGAGCGGATGCCGGCCCTGCGCGCGGGCAACACGGCGTACGACGGGCTGGAGCCGATCCCCACCTTCGACGAGGTGGTGGCGCTGGCCCGGCAGGAGTCACAGCGGCTCGGGCGGCCGATCGGCGTACTGCCGGAGATCAAGCACCCGGCGTACTTCCGGCGGGTCGGACTGCCGCTGGAGGAGTTGCTGACCGAGCGGATCCTGACACTGGGGCTGCGGAACGACGAGATCATGGTGCAGTCGTTCGAGCCGACCAGTCTGCGCAGGCTCTCGGTGATGACGCGGGTGCCGCTGGTGCAACTGGTGGACTCCGAGAGCGCGCCGAACGACTTCCTGCGTACCGGCGACGGCCGCACCTTCGCGGACCTGATCGAACCGGCCGGTCTGCGCGAGGTGTCGACGTACGCACACGTGCTGGCGCCGCACAAGGACCTGGTCATCCCCCGCAGACCCGACGGCTCCCTGGGCGAGCCGACCCGCCTGGTCGACCAGGCTCACCGCGTCGGCCTCGCCGTCCAGGTCTGGACCTTCCGCGCCGAACGCCGCTTCCTCCCCACCAACACCGACTTCCCCACCGAACTGAAGTCCTTCACCCGCCTAGGCATCCAAGGCCTCTTCGCCGACCACCCGGACCAGGCAATCGCAGCAGTCCGAAAGACCGCTCTGAACGTCTAGAGCTCACTCCGCAGCTCAGAGAGGACGGTCCGGGCGACAGGCGCCAGCTCCTGGTCAACAGCCCGGTTCTCGTCGAGCCCGAGTACCACCCGAGCGGTAGTGGCGGGCCGGGCGCGGATGAGCCGCGTCCGCAGGTACGTCGGCGGATGTGTGGCGTCCACCCGCGTCTCACGGCCGCGGCTGGCTCGGACGTGCCGCTCGATCTCCCGCTGGGGCACCTCGTTCACTGCGCGCCGGACCGCCTCCAGCGGCTCGATCTCGCTGCTGAACCGCAGTGCCCGCTCCATCGCCCGGTACGCCGTGCCGCCCAGCAGCGACCGTTCCAGCGCGTGCGCGGTCGCCTCCGACCCAGCAACGTCAGCAGCCTTCCGGTCGGCCAGGTACTCGGCCCGCTGGCTGCCACGCAGGTACGCCCGATCCAGCAACCAGCCGTATCCACGCACCAGTGCACCCACCGTGGCGTTGACGGTCCGCGTGATGAAGCCGACGTATCCGGACTCGTAGCTGTCGTATGGGTCGATGTCTCGTCGGTACTGATCCAGCGGCTGAGCTGAGAAGGTTGTCCGCAGGTCAGACAGGATCGACTCGGCCGCACCGATGACCCAGCCGTGCTGGGCGTCGCCGTTCCGGCCGTGGCCGAGCTCGTGCGCCAGGATCGCCACCCGCTCCTGAGGGCTGAGGCTGGTCCACAGCGGTAGGCCGATGCCGATCACCGGACGGAACCGCCACCCGATCCGCCCGAACCACAAGTTGGGCTCGGCATCGACGACCACGGCTGCCACCCTCTGGGTGCCGAGGGCGTCGGCGATGCGGTCGAGCACGCCGTACAGGGTCGGAGCTTGGTCGCGGGGGATCAGCTGGGCGTCGGGGGGCAGCTTGTGGGCGCGGGGGCGGAAGGCGAGGGCCAAGCAGAAGGTGAGCAGTGCCAGCAGCGCGCTGAACCAGAGCGGCCGGTAGAAGACCAGTAGCGCGATGGTGCCGGCCAGCGCCAGCAGAGGCAGCAGGAGCAGCATGACCGAGAGCAGGTAGGCGGCGACGCGGGCTGCGTCCCAGCCGGCTCGGTGGAGGGTGCCGGTCTCCAGTTCGCGGTAGAGCGCGTCGGCGAGCTTGTGCTCGAGCCGGAGCCGCCAGGCGGGCGTGTGATCGGTCGGCGGAGACGGGTCGACGTTCCAGTCGCACTTGTCGCACCACGTGACGTAGCGCCGCTCGACCCTGATCTGATGCCCACAGTCGGGGCAGTTGGTCACTTCATCCGTGCTCTGCACGCATGAAGTGTGGCAGGGCGGCAGCAGGGTGACTGGCGTGGAGGCCGAGTCACCCTGCTGGCTTGTCGATCACGCCGCCGGGGGCTTGTTGTTGGTGGTGTTGTCGTCGTAGATGCGGGAGGCGATGTCGGCCTCGGGGCTCGGGGGCTGGTTGACCGACTGCTGGACGTTCTGCCAGACGGCCTTACCGTCGGACTCCGGGATCACGACCCAGGCGACCACGTAGCCGATCAGGGCGGTGCCGCCGGTGATCAGGGTCAGGCCGACGATGCCGAGGCGGACCAGGGTCACGTCGATGTTCAGGTACTCCGCGATGCCGCCGGAGACACCCGTGAGCATCCGCTGGTCGCGGGAACGACGGAGGACCTTGCCGGACAGGTTGGAGAACGGTGCGTTCGAGTTCGTCATGGCTCAACTCTCCCGCCTGAGGGGCCCTCCGCACATCAGGATCGGTACCGACCGACCCCTGATCCCACCCCTGGCTCCCTGATCCACGGCCCCTGACGACTTTCGGACCGGACTTGTCGGTGCCGCCGTCTACGGTCGGGGGATGGATGTCGACGTACTGGCGAAGGTCGTGCTCGGGATGCCGGGAGTGGAGGAACACGAGGGCTGGGCGGGTCAGCCGGTCTTCAAGGTGCGGAACAAGAGCTTCGCCTACATGTCGGAGGACGGGACCAGGCTGCAGCTCAAGGCGCTGCGCGAGGAGCAGGAGGCCCTGGTCGCCGAGGACCCGGACGTGTACTCACCGTCCTGGGCGTCCGGCCGCTTCGCCTGGCTCAACGTCGACATCGCGGCGGCGGACGACGAGGAGCTCCGCGAGCTGGTGACCGAGGCCTACTGCCTGACCGCCCCGAAGTACCTGATCACCCAGCTGGATCAGGCCTGAGCCGACCTCCGGTAGGACGACGGGCTGGTGCCGACCTCCCGGCGGAAGGTCAAGTTCGTCGCGAAGGTCTAGCCGAGATGCTTGCGGACGAGGACCCAGCGGGCGTTCGTCCGGCTGACCTCGGTGAAGCCGGCGTCGAGGAAGACGGAGAGCGGGCCGCGGTAGAGATCGGCCGAGGAGACCTTCTCGGCCTGATCGGTGTCGACCGCGCAGCCCTCGACGATGCGAGCGCCGGCCGAGCGGGCGAAGTCGACCGCGCCGGCGGCGAGTTCACCGGCGACGCCCTGGCGGCGGTGGCCGACGGGTACGACGAAGCAGGTGATCACCCACGCGTCGGGGTGGTCGGTGCGCCAGTGGGGTGAGGCGACCACCCGCGGGTACGACGTCCGTGGGGCGACCGCACACCAGCCGATCGGCGTCTCACCGTCGTACGCGAGCACGCCGGGAGGAACGTCGTCGCCGCAGACCTGGGCGCGCAGGTCGCGGCGGTTGCTCTCGCGGGTGCCGGCTGCCCAGAGCTGTCCGCGCAGGCGGAAGTACTGACAGAAACAGCGGGCCGGGTCGCCGCGCTCACCCATCACAGCCGCCACGTCGTCCCACGAGTCCGGCCCGGCCGGGCGCACCTCCAGCATGCGGTCACGGTACTGCGCGGTGACCGGATCGGTCCGGTGGCGGACTGGGACGAGCCTGTCGTCCGGGGCGGCCGGGCTGCCAGGGTTCGGATATGCCGAACGAACCTGAAGCAGTGTTCCTCGATGACGCCGAGACCGGGCAGGTGGCGCCGGGCATCGTCCGCCGCCGCCTTCCGTCCAGCGGGCAGGTGCTGGTCCGTGCCTTCGACATGGAGGCTGGAGTGACCTGGCCCGAGGTCGACGTCCATGACCGCGACGAGCTGATCTACGTCGCCTCGGGCGAGCTGCTCGACCACGGCCGGTCGTATCCGGCCGGGACGTACCTCTACTACCAGGCGGGCAGCCGGCACCAGCCGCGGACCGAGACCGGTGTCCGGATCATCGTGTTCGGCCCGGCGGAGGCGCCGGCCGCAGGCTGATCGCGGGCAGGCTCCCGGCCGAGGGCTGGCTTGCACTCGTTTGGGGCGAGTGCTAATACTTGGTTAGCACTCCATGGGTGAGAGTGATAAGGCTCGCGCCTGGGGAGTGTGCAAGAAGACGGCCTCGATGAGGTGCCGGAGCGTGACGGGACGTGACCGTCGCGGTGCGGCGCCGTCCGTCGCGGGCATCCGGCCGGCTGAACCACAAGACTCGACGCGGGAGGACTCGCGGAGAATGCCCAAGCTGATTTCTTTCAATGAAGAGGCGCGCCGCGGCCTCGAGCGAGGGATGAACACCCTCGCCGATGCGGTCAAGGTGACGCTCGGCCCGAAGGGCCGCAACGTCGTCCTGGAGAAGAAGTGGGGCGCCCCCACGATCACCAACGACGGTGTCTCCATCGCCAAGGAGATCGAGCTCGAGGACCCGTACGAGAAGATCGGGGCCGAGCTCGTCAAGGAAGTTGCGAAGAAGACCGACGACGTCGCGGGTGACGGCACCACCACCGCCACCGTGCTCGCCCAGGCTCTCGTCCGCGAGGGTCTGCGCAACGTTGCGGCCGGCGCCAACCCGATGAGCCTGAAGAAGGGCATCGAGAAGGCGACCGAGGCGGTCAGCGAGCAGCTGCTGGCGCTGGCCAAGGATGTCGAGACCCGGGAGCAGATCGCTTCCACGGCCTCGATCTCCGCCGCCGACAACCAGGTCGGCCAGATCATCGCCGAGGCGATGGACAAGGTCGGCAAGGAAGGTGTCATCACCGTCGAGGAGAGCAACACCTTCGGCCTCGAGCTCGAGCTCACCGAGGGTATGCGCTTCGACAAGGGCTACATCTCGCCGTACTTCGTGACGGACACCGAGCGGATGGAAGCGGTCCTCGACGACCCGTACATCCTGATCGTCAACAGCAAGATCTCCAGCATCAAGGACCTGGTCCCGGTGCTGGAGAAGGTGATGCAGACCGGCAAGCCGCTGGCCATCATCGCCGAGGACATCGAGGGCGAGGCCCTGGCCACGCTCGTCGTCAACAAGATCAAGGGCACCTTCAAGGCCGTCGCCGTCAAGGCGCCGGGCTTCGGTGACCGCCGCAAGGCCATGCTGGTCGACATCGCCGTCCTCACCGGCGGCGAGGTGATCTCCGAGGAGGTCGGCCTCAAGCTCGACTCCGTCGACCTGGAGCTGCTCGGCCAGGCCCGCAAGATCGTCGTCACCAAGGACGAGACGACCATCGTCGAGGGCGAGGGCGACGCGGACCAGATCGCCGGCCGGGTGAACCAGATCCGCGCCGAGATCGAGAAGTCGGACTCCGACTACGACCGCGAGAAGCTGCAGGAGCGGCTGGCCAAGCTGGCCGGTGGCGTTGCGGTGATCAAGGTCGGCGCGGCCACCGAGGTCGAGCTGAAGGAGCGCAAGCACCGGATCGAGGACGCCGTTCGCAACGCGAAGGCGGCCGTCGAGGAGGGCATCGTCGCCGGCGGCGGCGTGGCCCTGCTGCAGGCGTCCGTGCTGGCGTTCGAGAAGCTGGATCTCGAGGGTGACGAGGCCACCGGTGCCGCGATCGTGCGGTCCGCGGTCGAGGCACCGTTGAAGCAGATCGCCGTCAACGCCGGCCTCGAGGGTGGCGTCGTGGTGGAGAAGGTTCGCAACCTCGAGCCGGGCTGGGGCCTCAACGCCGCGACCGGTGAGTACGTCGACCTGATCGCCACCGGCATCATCGACCCGGCCAAGGTGACCCGCTCGGCGCTGCAGAACGCGGCCTCGATCGCGGCCCTGTTCCTCACCACCGAGGCGGTCATCGCCGACAAGCCGGAGAAGGCCTCGGCCGCTCCGGGTGGCGCGCCTGACATGGGCGGCATGGACTTCTGATCCACTGAGGTCCAGCAGCACACAGCATTACAAGCGGTCCCGGGCAAAAGCCCGGGACCGCTTGCTGTTTGGGTGGTGTGGGGTGGGGTCGAACACTCTCCGTCGCCGGATCGGCCTGGTTGTGACGGGTTGTCAGGGGCTCGGATAGCGCCGTACTGTCGAGTTCGGGTGTCAGGGGTGCGCCCGGGGGGTGCGACATGCACGCGTTTCTGGAACGTCTCGGCCGGGGAGCCGCTCGCCACCACTGGCCGGTGATCGGTGCCTGGCTGGTGATCGTCGTCGGGTTGTTCGTGCTCCGGTCCTTCTTCGGCGGCACGTACGTCAACAACTACACCGTGCCCGGGAGTGAGTCCTCGGCCGGCCTGAACGTGCTGAACAGCGACTTCGCGAAACAGGGCGGGTACTCCGGCTCGATCGTCTTCCACTCCCCGTCGGGGAAGGTGTCCGACCAGGCCGCCGCGGTCAAGACGGCGATGGCGAACGTCGGCGGCCTGCCGGATGTGGTCTCCGCGACCGATCCGCTGGCCACCGAACCGTCGCCGTACGTCTCCAAGGACGGCACCGTCGTCAACGCGCCGGTCTCGTTCTCCGTGGTGCCGGCGTCCCTCGACACCGAGTACCTCGCGTCGCTGGACACCGCGGTCGAACCGGCCCGCGCCGCCGGCCTCGAGGTGGAGTACGGCGGCGGCGCCGGCCAGATCGGGAACCAGGCCGACGACCAACTCTCGGAGGCGATCGGTCTCACCCTGGCCCTGATCCTGTTGTTCCTGATGTTCCGGTCGATCGTCGCCGCCGCACTTCCGCTGGTGTCCGCGGTCTTCAGCGTCGGCGGCGGTCTCGCGATCCTGGGATTGCTCGCGGCCGTGAAGGAGTTCCCGGTCTCGGCCCCGACCGTGGCCACCCTGCTCGGGCTGGGCGTCGCGATCGACTACGGGCTCTTCCTCGTCTCCCGGCATCGCGAGCAACTGGACAACGGCATGCCGGTCGAGGAGTCGATCGGCCGGGCGGAATCGACGTCCGGTGCGGCGATCCTGGTCGCCGGCGGCACGGTCGTCATCGCGATCCTCGGTCTGTACGTCTCCGGCGTACCGTTCGTCGGCGCGCTCGGGCTCTCGTCGGCCATCCTGGTCGCGGTCACCGTCGTGGCCGCGCTCACTCTCATCCCGGCGCTCCTCGGTCTGGCCGGGCTGCGGGTCCTGAACGGTGCCGATCGCAAGCAGGTCGTCGAGGAACGGGCGCTCGAGGCCGAGCTGGACCCCGAGGCCGCGGCGGCGCATCGCGCCGACGAGCGGGCGATCCGGGAGGCGAAGCACGAGCGCAGCGCCTTCGCCCGCTGGGGACGCCGGGTCAGCGATCGGCCGTGGACGTACGGGACGATCGCGACCCTGTTGCTGCTGATCCTGACCATCCCGTTGCTCTCGCTCAACCTGGGCCAACTGGACGCCGGCACCGACCCGCCCGGGGATACGAGCCGGAAGGCGTACGACCTGATCGCGCAGGGCTTCGGCCCGGGCGCGAACGGTCCGCTGACCGTCGTCGTGTCGTTGCCGTCCCAGGACGCGGCGGCCAATCAGACGCTGCTGACGAACCTGACCGGCGAGCTTCAGAAGACAGAGGGCGTCGCCGCCGTACAGCCGCCGACCACGAACCCCGCCGGTACGACCGCCGCCATCAACGTCGTCCCGACGACCTCACCGTCGTCGGCCGAGACGGAGGACCTGGTCAACCGGATCCGCACCGATGTGCTGCCCGGTGTGGGCGGGACGACGTACGTCGTCGGCACCGTCGCCGGGTACGTCGACTTCACCGAGAAGGTCGCCGGACGCATGTTGTGGCTGATCGGGGTGGTGGTCCTGCTGGCCCTCATCCTGCTCACTGTCGCCTTCCGCTCTATCGTGATCGGACTGAAGGCAGCGGTCCTGAACCTGTTGTCGGTCGGAGCGGCGTACGGCGTCATCGTCGCGGTCTTCCAGTGGGGCTGGGGATCGTCGCTGGTCGGCATCGAGGAGACGGTCCCGATTCCGTCGTTCGTGCCGATGCTGATGTTCGCGATCGTGTTCGGCCTGTCGATGGACTACGAGGTGTTCCTGCTGTCCCGGGTCCATGAGGCCTGGGTGGCGACGAACGACAGTCATCGTGCGGTCGCGATCGGGATCGGCGCGACCGCCCGGGTGATCACGACCGCGGCGGCCATCATGATCGTTGTCTTCCTGAGCTTCGTCCTGGACGACGACCCGACCGTGAAGATGCTGGCCGTCGGCATGGCCGTGGCCGTCCTCATCGACGCGAGCGTGGTGCGGATGGTGCTCGTCCCGTCGGTGATGACGCTGCTCGGCGACAAGGCCTGGTGGCTGCCCCACTGGATGGATCGCATCATTCCCGACATCCAGCTCGAAGGCTCGCCGGAACCCGAGCCGCAGCCGCCCCGCGAGACCACCGGGGTCCCGCCCGCACCCTGACGATCAGGTACCGGCCATCAGCCGCTTGGCGAGGGTGGGAGAGAAGGTGCCGGCCGGGATGCCCTTGCCGATCCCGCAGTCGCCGTCGGAGTCGCCGGGGACCTTGAGCCACAGCAACAGGTCCGCGCCGCCGCCGACCTGGGACGGGACGCCGAGCTTGCGGCCGGCCGGGTTGCACCACTCGCCGTTCGAGCCGTTGCCGTTGCGGCTGGTGTCGACGACGAACTGCGTGCCGCCGCCGAGCGCGGTCCTGATCGCGTTGCCCTTCGTCACCGACTGCTCGGTCGTGTAGAAGTTCGACGCATTCAGCGCGAAGCCGCGGAGCTTGCCGACGTCGACCAGCCGCAGCCGCCGGGCCATCTCGGCGGCCTCGATCCAGTTGGTGTTGCCGCCGTCCATGTAGGCCCAGGTGTTCGGGTTCTTCGTCGCGAGCTGGTTGGCGGCGTACTTCAGCAGGTCGATCCGGACCGGCCGCTGGTTCTCCGG
This sequence comes from uncultured Actinomycetota bacterium, assembly GCA_963748245.1. GTDB lineage: Bacteria > Actinomycetota > Actinomycetes > Propionibacteriales > Kribbellaceae > Kribbella. Next base: position 530,594 of record CAVVIA010000004.1, read on the forward strand.
CAGGCAGTCGAGCTGGGCCAGCGCGTCCGGCTCGATCACGACGACGGCCGGCCGGTTGCCGATCCCGTCGGTGAACTTGGCGATCCAGTCCCGGTACGCCGCCGGCGACCCGGCACACCGCCGCCGGAATGACCGCCGCAATCGCGGCCAGGGATGTTGTAGACGACCAGGATCGGCAGTTTGTCGGCCCGGTCCGCGGCAGTGGTGTACGACGTCACCGCCGCCTTGATGTCGCCGCTCCAGGTGCCGAACCAGCGGCCGCCGGCCTGGTTGGCGATCTTGGTCTTGAGTTCGGTCTCGGCCGGGTGCTGCTTCACGTAGGCGGCCGGGTTGGAGTTCGGGTCGACGTAGAAACCGCTGGTGAGCCGGACCGGGTTGCCGGTAGCCGGTTCGGCGGCCGGCCCGGGTGCAGGCTGGCCGCCGAGCGTGAACAGTCCGGCGGTGAGCAGGCCGAGTCCGGCCGTGCGCAAGGGGGACATCGCGGCAGGTCCTTCCGTCAGGGGCGGGAGTGACTACTCAACGTGTCCACGACGTTACCCCGGGAGGCTGCTAGCTGTTCTCGTCGACCTCGCAGAACGACGAGTAGTGGTCGTCGGTGTAGTAGACGTACGCCGGTGTGGTCAGCGCACCACCGCCGACGAGGCGACGCGCACCGCGGTCGTCCGAGCCGGGCGTCTTCACGGTGTACTCGTGGTAGTACCCGCTCGACTCGTCCGGCAGGATGCCCTCCCGGTTCTGGAAGACGGTGCCGTCCTGCGGGTACGGGAACGGTCCACCGGAGTGGATCAGGTCGAGCGTGTCGGATGCCTGTGACGGCAAGGTGCTGAGTGCGCAGGTCGGGATCGCTGTCGGCGCGGAGTACGTGAGCTCGGCAGCAGGTACGGCGTACGCCGTGGAGCCCAGTGTGGTGGCGGTGACGAGGGTGAGGGCGGCGATGAGGGTTCTCATGTGCGGGAGGCTTCCCGGCCGAGGCGGCTCCGGTACATCCCAGGTGTGAATAACAGTTGGACTATGACCCCGGTCAGGCCCTAGTGTTTCGCCCGGCGAGAACGATCCTGAGCGGAAGGAGCGACCGATGAACACACTGACTTGTTTCCCGGCGCGCCCGACCCGCTCGCACAGCTCGCACTGAGCGGAGCAGTCGCGCCTCCTGTTGGAGGATTCGTGAACATCCGTACCACCGTCGAGGCCGACCTCGACACCATCCTTGCCCTGATCGAGCGGCAGTCGGTCAACACCGTCACCCTCGACCGCTACCGCGATTTCCTTGCCGACCGCACCTACCGGCACGACTGGACCTGGGTCGTCGAGGAGGCCGGCGAGATCGTCGCCCTCGCCATCTGGTGGGGCCCGGCCGAGCACGACCACCCGTTCAGCATCGACGGCCTGTACTACGCCGGCGACGGTGACCCGGTGCCGGCCTGGACCGCGCTGATCGAGCACACCCTCGAGCGTCGTCCGGCCGACGCCGAGCCGCCGGAGTACCACTTCTTCCTGGCCAGCGACTGGAAGGACCAACCGGACGTCGTTGCCGAACTCGGTCTGCGTCGTCAGGCGGCCGAGGCGGCCGGACTGACCGCGGTCACCGAGCGACTGCGGTACGACTGGAAGCCGGAGTACGGACTGCCGCCGCGATCCACCCGGCTGCGATTCGAGCCGGCCGACGACGAGGCCTTCGTCGACGTGTTCCGCCAGGTCGCCGAGGGCAGCCTCGACGCCGCCACCGCGCTGGAGGTCGCGCGCATCGGCCTCGACGGTCGGCCCGCGAGAGCTGAAGGCGTACAAGTCGATGCAGGGCGACCGGGACTGGTGGCGGCTCGCGTACGACGCCGACGGCAAGCTGATCGGGTTCGCAACTGCCCTCGGCGAACCAGGGCGGCCCGACGGTCGGGTACGTCGGTGTCGTGCCCGAGCACCGCGGTCACCGCTACAGCGACGACCTGCTGGCCGAGATCACCCACTTCCTCGCGGAGCAGGGTGCCGAGCGCATCACGGCGGACACCGACTTCGGCAACGTGCCGATGGCCCGGAGCTTCGAACGCCTTCATTACCGGAATTTCGCGGTCCGAGTGGTGCTGCACTTCCCGATGAGCTGACGCCGGCCCTCGGCGCGTCCACCTCGGGCGCGCCGAGGGGCAGACGGTAACGGCGCGGACCCCTATGCTCCCTGACATGTCAGAGAGCTCCGGCAGATGCCGGGGCCGGGGGAAGGACCGGCGATGCGTGACATCGCGCTCATCCTGCACGTCGCGGCAGGGGTTGTGGCGGTGCTGTTCGGCCCGGTCGCGATCGTGCTCACGTTGCGTCGCCGCGGACTGAACTGGGCCGGCGAGGTCTACCACTGGGCCATCGCGGTCGTCTGCCTGACCGCGCTGGTGATGGTGCCGTTCGACTGGGGGCAGCTCTGGTTCTTCTGGCCGATCTCGGTTGCGTCGTACCTGTTCGTCTATCTCGGTCAACGGGCCGCGGAGGCACCCGGCGGGCTCTGGTACCGCGGGGTGCTGCGCGGGTACGGCGGTGGCTGGATCGCCTTGTGGACAGCGATTTTCGTGGTCAGCGCACCCCGGCAGCCGTGGTCGTGGGTGCTCCCGATCGTCGCCGGTTCCGCGATCATCGAGTGGCTGTGTTTCAAGCCGATGCCGGGCTGGACCAAGGAGGTCCAGCCCGGCGGCTAGTCAGCGCAGCGGCTCGAAGAACAACCGGAGGTCGGTGGCGAGCAGGTCCGGTACCTCCATCGCGGCGAAGTGACCGCCGCGGTCGTACTCCTTCCAGTGGCTCATCTTCCCGGCCGGGTCGGCCAGACTCTTGATCGCCGTCTCGGCCCCGAACACCGCGACCCCGGTGGGCGGTCCGGCGACGTCGCCCCACCCCTCGGAACCGCCTTCTGCCTGCTGAGCGGCGAACGCCTTCCAGGCCTGCATCCCGTCGTACACCGCGTGCGCCGACGATGCCCCGGACCCGGTGAACCAGTACAGGCTGACGTTCGTGAGCAGTTGGTCCCGGTCGACCGCTTCCTCGGGCAGCTTGTGGATCGGGTCGGTCCACTCGGCGAACTTCTCCACGATCCAGGCGAGCTGGCCGATCGGCGAGTCGTTCAGCGAGTAGGCCAGCGTCTGCGGCCGGGTCGACTGCAGCACCAGGTACCCGAAGCCGTCATCCATCATCTGGTTGAACCGCTCGGCCCGCGCCCGGTCCGACGCCGACAAACCCTCGACCGGAAGCGGATCCCCGAACGGCATCCCGCCACTCACCCCGGCCAGGTGTACGCCGACAACGTGCGCCGGATCCACCATCGGCAGCATCCCCGCGACCCCGGAGCCGGCGTCCGTGCCGTGCGCGGCGTACCGCTCGTATCCGAGCCGGCTCATCAGCTCCGCCCACATCTGCGCGACCCCGAACAGGTTGAACCCACCCGGCCCGAGCGGCGTCGAGAACCCGTACCCGGGCAGCGACGGTACGACGACATGGAACGCGTCGGCCGCATCGCCGCCGTACGCCACCGGATCGGTCAGCCGGCCGATCATCTGCTGGAACTCCACCGGCGAACCCGGCCAGCCGTGGGTCAGGATCAGCGGCAGCGCGTCCGGCTCGGCCGACCGCTGGTGGAAGAAGTGGATCCGCTGCCCGTTGAGCTCGGTGATGAACTGCGGGATCTCGTTCAGCGCCGCCTCGGCGGCGCGCCAGTCGTAGCCGTCGGCCCAGTACGCCGCCAGCTCCTTCAGATAGCCGACCGGAACACCACGGCTCCAGTCGTCCACCACCGGCGTCGCCGGCCACCGAGCACCGGCCAGCCGCGCCTTGAGGTCATCCACCTCAGCCTGCGGAATCTCGATCCGGAAGGGCCTGATCTCTGCTGTGTTCGTCATACCTACAAGCTAGAAACAATTGCGGCGAGCTATCTTCCGCAATCAGGAGGAAGGACGCGGCGTACCGACGAACGGGTAGTGGGCGGAATCGGCGCCCTCGGACAATTCCATCGCCGCCTGGACACCCCTGACCAACCTCACCGCGACCGACTACTACCCGTTCTTCGGTACACGCCGGCGGCTGTCCACGGATTCAGGTTGTCAGGCTTGGCCGGCTTTTTCTTCTGGGGTGGCTTTGCGGACGACGAGGCGGGTCCAGGCGCCGACGTAGACGCGGTCGTCGGAGTCCAGTTCGCGGCGCTGGCCGGGGACGATCGGGTCCTCGGGGAGCGGACCGGAGGCCGGGGCCACGTAGGTGCCGTTGGAGGACTGGAGGTCCTCGACCCACCAGCGCGTTCCGTCCGTGGTGAGCTGGGCCTGCCGGCGGCTCACGCCGGTGTCGTCACCGCAGTCGATCTCCGGATGGATGTTCCGGCTCCTCGACGGGCGGCCGATCAGCACGCTCTTCTCGGTCAGCGGGATCACCACCGGCAGGCCCGGCGACGGACACGGGTCGTCGCTCTGCTGTACGGCGTACCAGTCGGGGTCGACCCAGCGTTCGACGACCCAGTCGGCGGTCGCGACAGGTGCCGGCGGCACCGGGGGCGGCGTCCCCAGGTCGAGGGACGACGCCGGGCGCGGCATGGTCCCGGTGGTGAAGTCGTAGCCGCAGCTCTCGCAGAACAAGGCATCCGCGGCGGCAGACTCCGAGCAGTTCGGGCACGTCTGGGTGGCCGGTGCGGCAGCCGGCGCGGGAGCCGCGACGGCCGGTGCCGGGACGGACGCCGCGGCCGGGGTGGCCGCGGTGCCGATCGGCAGGCCGCAGACGTCGCAGTAGTCGGTCGAGACGGACGGGTGCCCGCTCGGACAGCTGACTGTCGTCATTTCTTCACCCGGGTGGTCTTGGTGGAGGCGGTATCGAGCGCCATCTCGTCGGCCTTCTCGACGGTGCGCTTGAGCCGCACGGTGCCGGCGTCCTGGTCCTCGATGTCGACCACCTTGCGCAGGCGGGTGGTCGCCTCCTCGTTGCCGGTCTGCGCGGCCAGCTGGACCGCACGGCCGAGCTTGGTGGTCGCGGTCGCGGTGTCACCCGCTGCCTTCGCCGCCAGGCCTTCCTGGATCGCATCGGCCAGCTCGGTCTGCCCGGTGTAGTGCGCGACCTCCGGGCTGATCCGCGTGGTCAGCCCCTCGTCCGCGGACCACAGCGCCTTGACCAGGCCCTGTGCGACCACGTCGTCGCCGAGCACCAGCTGCACCCGTGCGGCGAGCTGCTCCTGCCCGATCGCCTTCGCGGCCAGGCGGATCGCCACGTGGTAGTCACGCGACTCGTCACCCCACGAGCCGGTCGGGAACGAGCTGGTCAGCGCGTTGACCGCCGTACGACGGGCGGTCAGGTCGTCGACCGTCGGAGCGACCTGGCGGACGAACAGCACCTCGGCGCCCTGCGGAGCCCAGACCCGGAGGTCGGCCTGCGCGACACCGCGGCTCATCGCGTTCTGGATCAGCTTGGAGAACTCGGCCGCCAGCTGGTCCGGCGCCGGGATGATGTCGACCGTCCCGAGCAGTGCGGTCGCGATCCGCCGTACCTCGTCGACCTGCCAGGCGACGCCGACACCGCGGCAGTCGCACTGGAACTGGCCGGTGACCGCCTCGATGGTCTGGGTCAGCACCTGGGGCGTCTCGTGCTGGTTCTCGCCGTCGGTGAGCAGGATCGCGTGCTTCTGGGTCAGCGACGGCACGGTCGCGAACACCCGGGACGCCAGCCGCAGCCAGGTGCCCATCGCGGTCCCGCCGTCGGCGTAGAACCGGGCCACCGCGTCCTTGGCCGCCTGCCGGGTGAACTGGTCCATCCTCACCATCACCGGCTCCGGCGACGGCGGGAACGCCAGCTGGGCCCGGTCGTTGCCGGAGATCACCGCGAACCAGACCCCGTCCAGGATCTGGTCGAGGGCGGTCTGCGCGGCGTGCGCGGCGGCCCGGACGCCGTCGGCACCCATCGAGCCGGAGGTGTCGACGATGATGATCTCGCCCGCGTCACCGCTGCCGGACTGCCCGGCCGCACCGGCGCCGCTGCAGTCCACCGTGACGATGGCGTGCACGTCGGTTCCGCCGTCGGGCAGGAACTCGTTCTGGTAGACGGAGGCGGTGAACTCGGCCATCTGTCGGCGTCCTTTCTACAACGTGATTAGAGCCGCGCCAGGGCGACGGTGATGTTGTCCTGACCGCCCTGGGCGTTGGCCCAGTCGACCAGAGCGGACGCGGTCGGCAAAGGCTCGCCACCGTGTTCCGCAGCGGTCTGACGGACGAGGTCGGCCAGCGGTGCCGCCTCGGAGCAGTAGTTCCACAACCCGTCCGAGCAGACTACGAGCCAACCCGGCCCGGTCACCTGGACGGTCGTCGTACGGGGTGTGTGGTCGGGGGCGTCCTTGCCCAGCCAGCGGGTGATCGCGTGCGCGTGCGGACCGGACTCGGCCTCGGCCCGCGAGATGCCGGTCGCGATGAGCTCGGCGGCCCACGAGTCGTCCACGGTCAGCGCGACCGCCTCGGCGTTGTCCGGGAACCAGTACGCACGGCTGTCCCCGACCACACCGGCCACCAGCAGACCGTCCTCCAGGACGGTCGCCACGAACGTGCACGACGCCGGGTTGGGACTGTCCGGACTCGTGTTGTCCAGTACGGCGTCATTGGCCGCATCGGCAGCCGCCTTGAGCCGGGCCGCGATCGCGCCGCTGCGGGACGACTCGGTGCCGATGCCCTGAGCGTGACCGGCCTGCAGCACTTCGCGGGCGGCGCGTGCGGCGGCCAGACTGGCGACGTCGGAGTCGAGTGACGAGCTCACGCCGTCGCAGACGACCAACAGTGCCCTGCTGCCCGGCTCGGGGTCGGCCGCGAGCGCCATGGCGTCCTCGTTGCGGCTGTGCCGGATGCCTCGGTCGCACACCCCGGCCACCCACGGTGCGGGCTGCTCGTCGAAGTGGTCACGCGGCTTGGCGGCCTTCGTACCGCAGGTCTCGCAGTAGCCGTCGGCACCGACCACGCCGCCACAGGAGTGGCACGGGCTGACCGGGGCCGTGTTGATCTCGACCGTCGGCTCGGTGTCCGTGTCCAGCGCCGGTGTGGTCGGCGCGGTCGGCTGGAGCTCGGCCCCGCAGGCCTCGCAGAAGCGGTCGGCCTCGGAGACCTGGCCACCACAGCTGGGGCAGACCGTCTGGGTCGTACTCGTCATCGCAACGTCCATCCTCGAACCTCGTTGGCCTGGTCGACCAGGGCGATCCGTTCCGGCCGGCTCTTCGCATGATTCGCCAGCTGACGGTAGGTGGCCTCGAGCCCGTCCCGCAGGGCCGGCTCGGTCGCCTCCTGTCCGTCGATCCGCAGGCCTTCCTGCGGACCGGACTGCTGAACCTCCGCCAGCGCCGTCCGGAACACGTCCGCGGCCAGGTTGGCCCGGTCGACCGGGTCGATGGTCAGCGACTCGATGCTGTCCATCGCCTCGGCCAGCGCGGGCAGGCCACGCCCTGATCCTGCCAGCAGACCGGCTCGCTGGCGACGGGCCCGGACATACGCGCCGCTGGTCCGCGGTACCAGGTCGAGTGCCGCGATGGCGCCGTCCAGGTTCGACCGCTGGGTGCGGATCTCGGCCAGCCCGAAGGCCGACGGTGCGATGTAGTTGGCATCGGTCCGGGCGCAGGTGAGGTAGAGGCCTTCGGCAACGTCGTACTCGCCGCTGAGCTGGCAGGCGATCGCCAGCGCGAGCTTCGGCGCCAGCTCACCCGGCACCTGGCCGTACACGGCGTTGAATGCCGACTGGGCGGCGGGCGAGTCGCCACGGGCCAGTGCGACCAGTCCGGCCATCCAGACCGCGCGCCACTCCCACGGGTCCGCGGCGAGCAGGTCGGACACCGCAGTGTCGACCATGTCGTAGCGGTGCTCACCCACCTCGAGTGCGGCCTCGGCGATCTCCAGCAGGATCTGCGCCGACGACTCCGGTGCGTCCACGAGCAGTTCGAGCCGCTTGGACGGGTCCGGCACACTCACGGTCTTCAGCCAACCGGCCATCTTGTCGCTGTCGTCCTGCACCAGCGACGGCAACTGCTGCCACGGCGCGGCCTTGTCGCCCAGCCCGGCCGACTTGTCGCCGGGCGTGCCGAACAGCAGCGACGACGCCGAGTGCTGCGCTGCCCTGGTGCCCTGCTTGTCTGCGACGACCTCACGCAGGACGCCGAGCAGCTGCACCCGGAACTCGTCCGCGGTCTGGAACCGGTCCGCCGGGTCCTTGGCACACGCCTTCAGCAGCAGCCGGTAGACCGAGTCGTACTTCTGGAACAGCGGTACGTCGCCCACCGGCGGCAGCGACGTCACGAACCGGGACTGGTAGCCGCGGAACTCCAACGCCAGCACGCACAGCGTCCGGCCCAGCGTGTAGATGTCGGAGGCAACGGACGGGCCGACCTCGGCGACCTCGGGGGCCTGGAAGCCGACCGTGCCGTAGATCGCCGAGTCCAGGTCGTCGATCCGCCGGACACCGCCGAGGTCGATCAGCTTGACCGCGTCGCCGACCTGGATGATGTTGTCCGGCTTGAAGTCGCAGTACACCAGGCCGAGATCGTGCAGGTACGAGAAGGCCGGCAGGATCTCCAGGATGTACGCGATCGCCTGGTCGATCGGCAGCGCGTCGTACTCGCCCTTGTTGGCCGCCATCCGCTGCTTGAGCAACGTCTTCAGCGAGGTGCCGCCGACGTACTCCATCACGATGTAGCCGGCACCCTCGTGGGTGACGAAGTTGTAGATCTCGACGATCAGCGGGTGCTCGACCCGGGCCAGGAACTGCTGCTCGGCGATCGCGGCCGCGACGGCGTCCGGGTCCTCGGAGTTGAGCAGGCCCTTCAGCACCACCCAGCGGTCGGACACGTTCTTGTCCCGGGCCATGTAGATCCAGCCGAAACCGCCGTGGGCCAGGCAGCCGGCCACCTCGTACTGGCCGCCGACCAGGTCACCCGGGTGCAGCTTCGGCGAGAACGAGAACGGGCTGCGGCACTTGGGGCAGAACCCGTCGGTCCGGCCCGGCTGGTCGCCACGGGACCGGCCGACCGGGTTGCCGCAGTTCGGGCAGTTCCGGCGGTCCTCCGGGACCATCGGGTTGACCAGGATCGCTTTGCTCGCGTCGATCGCGGGGATCGACGGTACGTGGGTCAGGCCGGCGCCGAGGCGTGCACCGCGCAGCCGCGTGGACGACGTACCGAGCCGGCGGGTCAGCTTCGATCCGGCCGCCTGCGCCCGGGCCGAGCCCAGTGGAGTCGAGGCGAGGCGGTTGGACGCGCGGGACACCGTCGACACGGTGTTGATCGGGTCCGACGCCGTGGTCACCGCCGGAGCGCCGCTGACGGCGGACGGGCTCGTCGAGCCGTCGGGTGCGGGCGAGCCGCAGACGTCGCAGTACCCGTCGACGAAGGTCCCGGTGCAGCCGGGCTGGGTGCACGCTCCGGGCGTCGGGCTCGCGCTCGCGTTCGCCGTGCTGGACGACGCGGGCGAGCCGCACACGTCGCAGTACCCGTCCACGATCGTGCCCGTGCAGCCAGGCTGCGTGCAGGCGGTTGTCGTCGTCATCTGGTCCCTCCGGTGCTCTCCAGGTAGGCCTGGTACGCCGTGACGAGTGCGCCGAGCCTGGCCAGGTCAACTGGCTCCGACTCGATCACTTCACGTCCACGCCGGTACAACTCGGCAAGATCCTCGTTGGCCGGCGCGACCTTGGCTGCCTTCACCTTGTACGCGTCCAGCCGGGCGGCAAGCTCGTCCCGCCGTTCCAGCGCCGCGCCGTACGCCGACTGCGCCTGACTCAGCGCCCGCCGTACGGCGTCCAGCCGGGTCAGGTATTTCTCCAGCTCGGCCGGAGTGTTCGGCACCGCCCCGATCGCAGTCACATCCGGTACGGCGAGCCGCGGGGCCGGTGTGACCGCGGCGACGGCCCGGTCGGCCAGCGTCCGGACCGCGATGCCCTGTGCTTCCAGTTCACCGCGCAGCGACCGGGCCCGGGCGACATCGGCCGCACGCTCCTTGCGGGTCGCGGCACCGACGATCAGGTCGCGCTCGGTCCGGGCCGCGTCGATCTCCAGCGGACCGATCAATCCGCCGATGTCCGCACCGCGTTTGTTGCGCTCGGCAAGGTCGGTGACCCGGCGATCGAGGTCGTGATGCGCGGCGATCGCCGCATTGCGGGTGCCGGCCGGCTCGCGGGCGACCAGGTCGTTGATCCGCTCGACCTGCGCCCGCAGCTGGCGCAGATGCTGGGCGAGGTCCGCGTCACCCGGCTCCAGCGCGAGCTTGGCCCGCAGGCTGGACGCCAGCGCATCCGACAACTTGCACGCCTCAGGCAACGAAACCGCGAGCGACCCGCCGGCGCCGCCGGTGTCCAGGCCGCCCCAGATCAAGGTGGAGATCCGCTCGGTCTCGGTCGTCCCGACCCGGCCGGAATCCCAGGTGACCAGGATCAGCTCGTACCGGTCCGACACCGCCTTCCACACCGCCATGCTGAGGACGACGTCCGCGCTCAGCGCATCGGCGTCGGGGGAGTGCAGGGCGGCCTGGTCCAACTCGTCCAGCTCGGCCTTCCGCCGGTCCCGCCACGTCCCCAGCGCGTCGAGGAAGGAGAGCAACTCCGTCGCCGGAATGCTGCTCCCGATCCTCCCCGGCGGCGCCGGCGCCGAGGCCGTCGGCGTACGAACCGTCATTGCCCGGGGGCCCGGCCGTAGAGGGATACCGGCGGCGACTGTCAGCTCGCCGAGGGCGGGCATGAGCCAGTTGTTGTACGACATCATCCAGTCGCCGCTGGTCTTCATCTGATCGAGCACCTGGTTCACGAACCGCACGAACTCCGGGTGCTTCAGCGACATACCGAGGCCGTACGGCTCGTCGCTGAACCGTTGCGGGAGCACCTTCGCGTACGGGTCCTGAGCGACGTCACCCGCCAGCACGGTGTCGTCACCGCTGATGCCGTACGCCTTGCCCGCCTGGAACAGCGCCAGGCAGCCGGTGTCGGTGTCGGCGGTGACCGGGATCGCCTGCGGGTTCTGCTTCTTCAGGTTGTCCAGGCTGGTCGAGCCGGCCGGGGCGCAGATGGTCTTGCCGTCCAGGTCCTCGATGCTCTTGGCCGTCGAGTCGATCGGCACCAGCGTCTTCTGGCCCGAGCGGTAGTACTCGGCGGAGAAGGCGATGTCCTGCCAGCGGGAGCAGTTGATCGTCATGTTCCGCGCGACGATGTCGACCTGTTCCTTCTGCAGCACCGGGATCCGCTGCGGGCTGGAGATCACCCGCAGCTCGACCTTGTTCGGGTCGCCGAAGATCGCCTTCGCGACGGCCCGGATCATGTCGATGTCGAAGCCCTCGATCTTCCCGGAGACCGCGTTCCGCGCGCCGAGGTTGAAGCTGTCCGCGGACACCCCGGCGATCAGCCGGCCGCGCTGCTGGATCTTGGCCATGTAGGAGCCGGTCGGCATCGCGAGCGGCTGCGGCATCGCGCCCTCGGGCGCGTACGACATCAACGGGTTCCCGCAGTCCGGCTGCGTGGCCGGCGGTGCCGGTGCCGCCACGGAGGGCTGCTCCTTCGGCGGGATCTCGGTGGCGTCGTACGCATCGGAGCCGCAGGCGGTGGCGGCGAGCAGGATCGCGAGCGAGGCCGCGACGGGGGCAAGCAGCTTCTTCATCGGTACTCCTCCAGTCGCTGCGACATTCCCCAGGCGACCAGCAGCGCGGCCGCGATCCCGATCGGCAGGCCCAGCCAGCCGATCGGCGGCAGCCCGTTGCGGGCATCGATCAGCGAGCCGCTGACGTCACCGCTGGTCGTGCTCAGTTGCTCGGCCGAGTTGCGGTCGAACGCACTGAACGCGAGCACGGAGTTCGCCTTCGGCGTCTTCCCGACGGCCAGGTCGACCGCCTGTTCCCACTTGCCGCCGTCATCCAGGGACCGCACCGACTTGTGGACGTCCTGGTAGTTCTGCCACTGGTCCTGCAGCGATGCGTCGATGCCGGAGACCTTGCGCAGTTGCTCGTCGACCGTGCCGGCCGACTCCTTGTACGCCTCCTCGTACGCTCCGCCGGAACCACGGGCGATCAGGGTCAGGCTCTCGTTGGACCTGGCGTCGTACGCCGCGATCCTGGCGCGGGACAACGCCAGCGTCCGGTCGTACGAACCCGAACGGGTGTCGGACGCGTTGCCGGACGCGTTGGCGAGTGCGAACCCGCCGATGATCGTGGTCAGCAGCACGAGCACTCCGCCGGCGGCGATCGGGACGTTGAAATAGCGGTGGGTACGGCGCGCCAGCCAGCGCAGCGTGACAACGAAGACGATCAGCGTCAGCAGTCCGCCGACGAGGAGCCAGATGTTGCCCTGGCTGATCCCGTCGAACTCGGTGTCGACGCGTTCCTCGTTGGCCTGCACCAGCGCCTGCACCAGCGGCAGCGAGTCGTCCTGCAGTACGGCGTTCGCATCCCTCAGGTACTGCGATCCGATCGGGAGGCCCTGGCGGTTGTTGGCCCGGGCCTGCTCGATCAGGCCGTCGTACGTGAGCAGGGTCTGGTTGAGCGCGCCGAGCGCGTCCTTGTCGGCGGGCTGCGCGGTGGCGGCATCGGCGATCAGGCGGGCGGCCTGGTCCAGCGACTCGACGAAGTGCGCACGCTGCTCGGGCGGCTCGAGACCACCGACCAGGAAGGCATTGGTGGCGTCGGCGTTCGCGCTCACCAGGTTGGTGTGGATCGCCTGGATCCGGACCAGCTGGGCGGCGTTGGCCTCGGCGCGGGTCAGCGCGCCGTCGGCCTGGCGGAAGCCTTGGGCGGCGGCCAGTCCGAACAGGACGCTCATGGCCGCGGCCACGATCAGGAACGCGCGCATCCGGCCCGGCGTGCCGTCGAACCACCGGGCGATCGGGCCGCGCGAGCTGGGCGCCTGCGCCGCCGGCTGTTGGGTCGCCGGTGCCGCCGATTGCTGGGCCGGCGGGGACCAGGCCGCGGGTGGCGGCGCACTCTGGGTCTGGGTCACGCCTGTTCTCCATCCTGCTGTTCAGTTGCGTCCGGCGAGGTCAGGTCCGGAGAGCTCGGCTCTTCGGACGTACCGGAGTCGACCGGCTCGTCGGTGAGGTCCTCGGCGAGGATCTGACGCAGCTGGTCCTTGGTGGGTGCCGTCACGTCGCGGAGTCGCCAGGCGTGCCGGCCGATCGCGGCCTCCAGCACGTTCCGGGCGAACCGGCCGTTGCCGAAGGACCGGTCGCGCGGAGTCGCGGCGAGGATCTCGCGGAACTTCTCCATCGCCTCGGGGGCCAGCTCGTAGTCGGCACCCTCGGCCAGTCCGGTGAGGATGTCGGTCAGTTCGTCGTCGCTGTAGTCCTCGAACCCGATCGTGGTCCGGAACCGGCTGGCCAGCCCCGGGTTCGCCGCGATGAACGCCGCCATCGGCTCCGGATAGCCGGCCACGATGACGACCAGGTCGTCGCGCCGGTCCTCCATCTCCTTGACCAGCGTGTCGACCGCTTCCCGGCCGTACTGGTCGGCGCCGAAGTCACCCGCGGTCAGGCTGTACGCCTCGTCGATGAACAGCACCCCGCCCGCCGCGGACGCGACCACCTCGGCGGTCTTCGTCGCGGTCTGGCCGAGATACCCGGCGACCAGCTCGGAGCGGTCCACCTCGACCAGCTGCCCCTTGGACAACAGCCCGAGCGCCTTGTAGATCCCGCTGACCAACCGGGCCACGGTCGTCTTGCCCGTGCCGGGGTTGCCCACGAAAACCAGGTGCCTGGTGATCGTCGGGCTCTTCAGTCCCGCCTCGGTCCGCAGCTTCTCCACCCGCAGTACGGCGACCTGCCGGTGAACCTCCCGCTTGACCTTGGCCAGCCCGGTCAACTCGTCCAGCTCAGCCAGCAGCTCTTCCACTGTCTTGGCCGGCTCTTCAGGCTGCTCGGGCTCTTCAGCCACCGCGGTCTTCGGCTCGGCTTGCGCGGTCGGCGTCGTACCGACCTGCAACGGTCGGGCACCTGCCGCCTGCAGTTGGGCCGCGGCGGCGACGGATGCGTTGCCGATGACCCGCATCGTCGGCTCCCCGAGCGTGCACGCCGATGACGCCACCTCTGCCAGCGCTTCGGCGTACGCGACCTTCTCGAGCTGAGCCCTGCGCGACCAGGTCGGACAGCACCGCGGTCGGTGCGCCCCGCCAGCGTCGGCCGCGCACAGCCGCGTCGAAGAAGTCCTGGGTCGTCGCGCCCGGGCTGGCTTTCGCCCAATCGGCAGGAGCACCCGGAGCCGACTCCGCAAGCGCGGCGGCCAGCGAAAGTGCCTCCGCGCGGGCGGCGTCCTCCGGGATGCCGGCACGGGTAGCTACAGCCAGCAGCTCCGACAAGGCCTGCTGCAATGACTTGCCCCCCTCGCCGCTCATGCTCCTCCTCGTCCGGCTGGTGGTTCCAGTGGTCCTGCGCCCGTTGACGGTGGCGGTGAGGGTGGCGGTGAAGAGGGCGTCGGGCCGAGGGCCAGACCGCCGCCGGTCGAGCCGGTGCCGAACTTCTCCTGCAGGAACCGGCCGTGGGCGATCAGCGCCGCCGCGTCGGCCCGGTTCACCGCGTCGAACACCTTGTCCATCGTGGAGCCCAAGAGGTCCAACTGGTCGATCAGGATCATCAGCGACGTCTTGCCCTTGTCGACCGGCCGGGTGTCCGCCCACTGCCGCGGCAGCCGCAGATACCCGCCGATCGCCTCCGGCAGGTAGTCGGTCGCGGTCGCCATCACCGAGTACGCCTGCGCACTGCCGCCGAGGTTGCCGAGCCGTGGGATCGTCTCCCGCACGACCCGGACCACCCGGGCGACACGTGACGCCACCACGGCCGGTACGGCGCCGTCCGCGACCAACTGCTCGACCCGGATCAGCGCCGCCAGCAGGTCGTCTGTCGTCGGTGCGCGAGGGGCCGGGGCAGGCTCGGGCTCCGCCTTGCGGCCGGTCAGCCGTGCGAAGAAGTCACCCAACGCCATGCATTCCTCGTCCCCCAGCCCATCTCCTGCTTCAGCGACCGAGATCGAGGTCGAGGCTGCCGTGGACGACGCGCTGGTCCTGCTGGGCGACCCGGTCCAGGTACGCGCGGGACTTGGTCACCTCGCCCTCCAGGGTCCCGATGGTGGCCGCCATGTTGTCCAGCGCCTCCACCTTGAACGTGTCGATCGCGTCCATGGTCGCGTAGATGTTCGCGAACGCGGCCTGCAGCTGCGGCAGCCCGATCGTCGCCGACGCGGCCTGCTGCTGGATCGCGACCGAGTTGTCCCGCATCATCTGCGAGGTGCGCTCGATCATGTTGCTGGTGGTCGTGTTCAGCGCGCTGATCTGGTCCAGCACGAGCTTCTGGTTGCTGAGCGCCTGCGCGACGATGACCGCCGTACGCAGCGCCGAGACAGTGGTCGTCGACGCGCGGTCGACACCCTTGATCAGCTCGATGTTGTTCTTGATCACGATGTCGATGGCCAGGTAGTTCTGGATCGACACGGCGAGCTGGGTGAGGAGGTCCTGGTGCTTCTGCCGGACGTAGAACAGCACGTCCTCGCGGAACGCCTTCGCCTTGTCCGGGTCGGTCGCGTCCAGCTCGGCGATCGCCGCGGACAACCGGGCGTCCAGCCGCTCGGCGACGTACACGTACTGGTTCAGCCGGCCCATCGCGTCCCAGAGCTGCTGCTTCTCCAGGTTCAGCGCGGCGTTGTCCTTGCCGAGCTCGTCCTGGCCGTTGCGCAGCGCGTGCAGGATGCCCTCGAGGTGGCTCTGCGCGCTCTGGTACTTGCGGAAGTAGTCCTCGATCTTGTCCCCGAACGGGATCATCCCGAGCAGCTTCTTCGGCCCGGTGGCTTCCTTCGGGTCCAGGTCCTCGACCGTACGGCGAAGCTCCAGCAGCGTCTTGCCGACGGTCGAACCCTCGGACAGGCCGCCTTCCTGGAGCGCCCGGACCGGCGACTTGAGCAGCCGGTTCGAGCTGTCCGCGGCGGCGCGGATGTCGACGTCGCCCATACTCCGGACGTCACTGGCCTTGGCGGCGAACTCGGGCGAGCGCGGCTCGGCCGTCATCAGCGCGGACAGGAAGGTGTCCACCTTGGCGTCCAGCCCGGGCAGCGCGGCCGGGTCGACCGCCGGCGCCATCGTCGGCGCGGCCGTTGCGGCGACAGGCTGTGACGGCGGCGGCGCGGTCAGTATCAGACCGGGCGCGGTTGCCGTCGGCGGCTGCAGCGGCTGCGCCTGTGCAGCCGGTGCCGCAGCAGCGGCCCCAGGTGTGGCTGGTGTGTTGTCGGCTTCGGTCATCGTCGTTCCCCTCCGCTGCGTCCCCCGGCAGTTGCGCTGTCACCTCCGTGACGCGCACACAATCTACGCGGTTCCGGGTCCCCTTGACGTCCCCGTTGCCTACTCGTTGTTAGCTGCGCCGATAGCTGACGAACGTGAAGCCTTCGTGGGGGGCGCGGGCTGTTTCGGTCCAGACCGTGGGATCGACCGTCGGGAAGGTGGTGTCGCCGGCGGGGGACTGGGCTACCTCGGTGAGTTCGAGGCGGTCGGCGTACGGGAGGGCCAGGCGGTAGATCTCGCCGCCGCCGGCCACGAAGATGTCGCCGTCGCCCTTCAGCGCCTCCTCGACGCTGTGCACGACCTCGACGCCGTCGGCGGACCAGTCGTGCTGCCGGGTGACGACGACGGTACGGCGGCCGGGCAGTGGGCGGCCGATCGAGTCGTACGTCTTACGGCCCATCACCAACGTGTGGCCGAGCGTGAGCTGCTTGAAGTGCTGCAGGTCCTCGCGGATCCGCCACGGCAGGTCGTTGTCCCGCCCGATCACGCCGTTGGCGCCGACCGCGGCGATCAGTATCACGCTCATACGGCGATGGGCGCCTTGATCCCGGGGTGCGGGTCGTACCCGATGAGCTCGACGTCCGCGATCTCGTAGCCGTCGATCGCGTCGCGCGGCGTCAGCTTCAGCGTCGGCAGCGGCCGGGGCTCCCGGGTGAGTTGCAGCCGGGCCTGGTCCAGGTGGTTCAGGTACAGGTGCGCGTCGCCGAGGGTGTGGACGAAGTCACCGACCTCGAGCCCGGTCTGCTGCGCCACCATGTGGGTCAGCAGCGCGTACGACGCGATGTTGAACGGCACCCCGAGGAAGATGTCGGCCGATCGCTGGTACAGCTGGCAGGACAGCCGTCCCTCGGCGACGTAGAACTGGAACATCGTGTGGCAGGGCGGCAACGCCATGTCGTCCACATCGGCCACGTTCCAGGCGTTCACGATGTGCCGGCGGGAGTCGGGGTTGTTCTTGATCGCCTCGATCACGCCCGCGATCTGGTCCACGTGCCGGCCCTCGGGGGTCGGCCAGGAGCGCCACTGGTAGCCGTACACCGGCCCGAGTTCGCCGTCGGCGTCGGCCCACTCGTCCCAGATCGAGATGTTGTTCTCGTGCAGCCACTTGATGTTGGTCGAGCCGCTGAGGAACCAGATCAGCTCGCCGATCACCGAGCGCAGGTGCAGCTTCTTCGTCGTCACCGCCGGGAAGCCTGCGCGGAGGTCGTAACGCGACTGGTACCCGAAGACACTCAGCGTGCCCGTCCCGGTCCGGTCGCTCTTCTCGACTCCGTGGTCCAGCACATGCCGAAGGAGGTCCAGGTACTGCTGCATGCCCGCCAAGCTAACACCGACCGCCGACAATCCGGCGGACCGCCAGGCCATCACAAGTGCGCCCGTTGCGCGCCACCACGCCGGGACCGGGCGCGGGCAGGACATTGTGATGGCCTGGCGGTCCGGGCTGGCAGACTCGCGTCCGTGGACGAGTACGTGCTGACCCTGGTGGTGCGGGTCGAGAAGAGCGCGCGGCCGGGGCAGACGGATGCGTTGGAGACGGCGGCGCGGGCGGTGCTCGCGATCCTGGCGGACGAGCGGTCGGCCGGCGAGGGGGAGTGGGCCGAGGCGATGCGGTCCTGGCAGGACGCCAGGATCCGGAAGGTGGTACGACGGGCGCGCGGTGCCGAGTGGCGACGCGCCGAGACCTTGCCGGGGATCACGGTGACCGGGGCGGGCGCCGAGGTGCGGGTCTTCCCGCCGGTGCCGCTGGACGCCGTACCGAAGGATCTCGCCAAGCTTCAGGTGACGGGGACCGACTTCGAGGATCCGGAGGACCTGCCGGCGCTGGAGCCGGGGATCCCGGTCCTGTGGATCAACCCGGGACTCACCATGTCCAGTGGGAAGGCGATGGCGCAGTGCGGCCATGCGGCGCATCTGGCCTGGCTCGCGCTGTCAGTGGCGGGCCGGAAGGAGTGGGTGGCGGCGGACTTCGCCTTGGCGGTGCGCACCGCCACCCACGCGCGCTGGAAAGAACTGCTGACCAGCGGTCTTCCTGTGGTCCAGGACGCCGGCTTCACCGAGGTGGCGCCGGGCTCGCGGACCGTGATCGCGGATCATCCCTTGCTGACGCGGTAGTGCAGGTGGGTGACCCGGTCGCCCTCGACGATCGTCGGGTTGTCCAGCAGGACGTGGTCGCCGACGTAGTCGCCGAAGAACTTGACGCCGGAACCGAAGACCACCGGGGCCAGGTTGTACGAGATCACGTCGACCAGGCCGGCCGCGAGCGCCTGGCCGGTCAGGTTGCCGCCGGTGACCGTGACATCGTCGTCGCCGGCGTGCTTCTTGGCCTGGGCGATGGCTTCCTCGATCCCGTTGACGAAGGTGAACGGCGCGTCCGGGAACGGCCAGTCGGTCGGCGGCTCGTGCGTGACCACGAAGACGTGGTCACCGACCGCGGGCACGCCGTTCCACCCGTTGGTGATGTCGAACAGCCGCCGCCCGATCACGCAGGAGCGGACCTTCGGCCAGGTGGAGTTGATGTAGTCGGCGCTGGCCTGGCTGACCTGGAACGGGCGGCCAGGGTCGCTGCCGTAGACCTCGACCGGGCCGTTGTAGTACCAGTCGAACAGCGCGCCGACACCGTCCTCGGTGTCCGCGACGAAGCCGTCCAGCGATACCACGGCGGAGGCGATGACGTTTCCCATGATCAGTTCTCCTTCTTGACTCGATAGGTGAGGTGTTGCGCGGCCGGCGTCGAGATCGACGAGACCAGGTCCAGTGCGTACGTCGGTGCCGCGTCGGCCGGGAACAGCCGGGTTCCGGCACCCAGGACGACCGGCGCGACATGCAGCCGGACGACGTCGGCCAGCCCGGCGGCGAGCACCTGGTGGCAGATCTGCCCGCCGCCCATCACGTAGACGTCCTTGCCTTCGGCAACCTCCCGGGCCTGGGCGACCGCGCTCTCCAGGCCGTCGGTGACGAAGCGGAAGCGGTCGCCGAGCCGGGTCTTCGCGGGTGCCTGGTGGGTGACGACGAAGATCGGCGGATTCACCTCTCCGGTCGGCTTGGCGCCGTACCCCATCTCGTCGTTCCAGCCGCCCGGGCCGTCGATGATGTCGAACAGGGTCCGGCCCTGGATGACGGCGCCGGTGGCCGCGAAGGCCTCGTCCAGGACGTTGCGGTCCTCGGCGGTGCCCTTGAAGACCCATTCGTGCAGGGCCTCGCCGCCGTCGCCGAGCCCGTTGGCGAGACCGACGTTGGGTCCGGCGACGTAGCCGTCCAGCGAGACGGAGATGTCGACGACAACCTGGGTCATGGTTCAGCCCTCCTTGGCGACCAGCTCGGCGAGCCGGTCCATCGAGTCGCGGAGGCCGATCTCCATCCCGTACTCGACGAACGCGTCGCGGGTCTGCACCGACGGGAAGGTCGAGTGCTGGTGCAGCCGGACTCCGGTCTCGGTCGCCTCGTAGGTCGCCTTCTCCAGGCAGACCTCGCCCGGCGCGCCTTCCCACTCGAAGGTCTGGATGATGAGCTTGTCCTGCTCCACGGTGTGGAAGACACCGCGGAAGGCATACTCACCGGATTCGTCCTTGTGGATGTAGCGGTAGGCGCCGCCCGGGCGTACGTCGTACCGCTCGACGGTCATCTCGAGGCCCTTCGGGCCGAGCCACTGGCTGACCAGGTTCGGGTCGGTGCTGACCTTGAACAGCTGGGCCGGAGTGGCCTCGAACTCCCGGGTCACCTCGACGAACGGGGTGCCGGCGGGTGCGTTGATGGTGGTGGCGTGCATGTTTCCTGCTCCTTCAGTGCTCTTGGTCTTGCACGGTCTTGAGGACGGCGTCCATCCGGCGGAACCGGCGTTCGGTCTCCAGCCGGTACTCGTCGATCCAGCTCGTCAGGGCCTCGAGGACGGTCGGCTCGAGGTGACACGGGCGGCGCTGGCCGTCCCGGGTCCGGGAGATCAGCCCGGCGGTCTCGAGCACCTGGATGTGCCGCGACACCGCCTGCTTGGTGATCGGGAACGGCTCGGCCAGTTCGTTGACGGTGGCCGGACCGCGCGACAGCCGCGCGATCATCGCTCGCCGGACCGGGTCACCGAGCGCGGTGAAGGCCCGATCGAGTTGCTCGTCGTCAACTGCCATCTTTATCAACCATTCCTTTGATCAACCGATGTGTTGACTATAGGAAGACCGGTCGGCCGGAGTCAAGGGGGTCGGTTAAGCAACTTTGGTTGACATGGCGAGCTTGTCAACCTAAGTTGCTTGTATGACCGAGTTGGTGGATCCCGAGGACCCCGCGGCCGGCCTGGCCGCGGTGGTGGCGCTGCGCCGGCTGGCCGACCGGCTGGAGGACAGCCAGGTGGAGCAGGCGATGCGGGCCGGCTGGAGCTGGTCCGACGTGGCCGAGGTGCTGGGGGTCACCCGGCAGGCCGTTCACAAGAAACATGCCAAGCGGCTGATCGCCGCGGGTGTCGCCCTGAGGAGGCGCTGATGTCGTCCGATGCGAAGGACGTTCGCACCATCCTGGTGCGTGATGCGCGAGAGGTCGCCCGGCGAGACGGGTCACGGACGGTCGAGGCCGAGCATGTGCTGGTCGCCCTCGCCGCCATGGAAGGCAATCCGGCCGCGCGGCTGCTGGCCGATGCCGGATTGACCGAGGATGCGATCCGGGCGGCGCTGGATCGAGAGTGGGAACAGAGCCTGGCCATCGCCGGGATCGCCGTCCGGACCGGGCTGTTGCCGCAGGCAACGCCGGACCACAGTCACGATCCACACATCGGTCGAGTCGGTCCGGCTGCTGCTCAAGCGGGCGATGGACGCCAACCCGAAGGTCGGGGGGACGCGGATCGGCTCGGTTCGCATCCTGGTCGGCATCCTCGACACCGACCGCGGCCGGGTCGCCCGGGCCCTGGAAGGCGCCGGCGTCGACCGGGCCTCCCTCCGCGCCCGCGCCGTCGAGGCCCTGGCTGCAGGTGCCCGCTGATGTCCGGCTCCGCGCGTCCGTCGGCGCCCGCTGACCGTGCAACCGGCCGGCGTCAGCTGACCCGACTCCTCGTTTCGTGCGGTCTGTTCGCCGGCCCGCTGTTCGTGGTGGCGTTCCTGGTCCAGGGTGCCGTCAAGGGATCCGGGTACGACGCTCTGCGGCATCCGGTCAGCTCACTGGCACTCGGCGCGAACGGCTGGGTGCAGACGGCCAACTTCCTGGTGGCAGGCCTGTTGACGGTCGCCTTCGCCGTCGGGCTGTGGCGATCCGGCCTCCGGCTCGGCGGAGTGCTGATCGGCGTGTGGGGAGTCGGCCTGATCGGAGCCGGCCTGTTCGTGACGGACCCGGTGAGCGGGTTCCCGGTGGGTACGCCGGCCACCATCGAGTACACGACGATCGGCGCTCTGCACGACGGGTTCTCTGTGCCCGCCTTCCTGGCCCTGGCCGCGGCGCAGGTCGTGCTGTCCCGCGGGCAGGGGTGGAGGTGGCAGACCTATTCGTTGCTCAGTGCAACCGCCTTCGTGGTGTGCTTCCTGCTCGCCAGTTCCGGCTTCGGCCAGACGGCATCCCTGGTCGACGTCGCCGGACTCTTCCAGCGGCTGGCCGTGACGATCGGCTGGGCCTGGATCTTCGCGCTGGCGCTCCGCATCCGCAGGGCCTAGATCGTCTCGAACCCGGCCATCATCGCCATGTCCTCGTGCTCGAGGTTGTGGCAGTGGATCAGGTACTTGCCCTTGTGGGCGGTGAACTTGACCAGGACCTCGACCACCTCGGCCGGCCGGATGTCCACGGTGTCCTTCCAGCCGGCGTCGTACCCGCCGAGGCCCTTGCCGCCGCGGCTCAGCACCTGGAACGGCGCGAGGTGGACGTGTACCGGGTGGTGGACATCGGTGACGAAGGTCCAGATCTCGTACTGGTCCAGCTTCACCTGGGCCTGCATCACGACCGGATCGAACGCCTTCCCGTTGATCGTCCAGCCCTTGTGGCCGCCGGCGTCGCCACGGCTGAACTTCCACTTCCGCCGGACGGCGCCGGCCGGCTTGGGCAGGACGGCGTACGACGAGAGCCTGGCCGGGATGCTGCTGTCGTCGGCGGCCTTGCGGGCGACCTTGAAGCGGAGGACTCCTGCGTTCTCGTCCAGTTTGTTGACCAGGGTGACCTCGTCGCCGGGCTGGTACTGGGAGAAGTCCACGATCACGTCGAAGCGTTCGGCCGGCGCGATCACCAGGGTCTCGTGCTCGACGGGTGCGTCGAGCAGCCCGCCGTCGCTGCCGATCTGGACGAACTTCGCCGGGCCCTTGTCGAACGCGAGCTCGTAGCGACGCGCGTTCGCGGCGTTGAGGATCCGGAGGCGGTAGCGGACCGCGTCCACCTCATGCACCGGCCACGGCGCACCGTTGACGAGCGTCACGTCGGCGACGACACCCTCCATGTACGCCGACTCGACGCCAGGACGATCCTTCGCGGCCGGGTACAGGAACGAGCCGTCCTCGGCGAACGCGCGGTCCGCGATGACGAGCGGGATCTCGCGATCGCCCGCAGGTAAAGGCAAACGGTCCTCTTCGTCGTCGCGGATGATGTGGAAGCCGAACAGGCCGCGGTAGACCTGGGGAGCGGTGTAGTCCATCCGATGGTCGTGGTACCAGAGTGTGGCTGCCCGCTGCGTGTTCGGGTACGTGTAGACGCGGCTGCCCGTCTTCACGTCGCCACCGGTCATGGTGTGGTGGCCGCCGTGGCCCTGGTGGTCACCAGGTGGCATGAGCAGGTCCAGTGGCCAGCCGTCGCTCGCAGCCGGGGTATGGCCGCCGTGCAGGTGTACGGCGGTCGGTACGTCGAGCTGGTTCACCTGCTCGATCACAGTGCTCCGACCACTCCGCACGTCGAACGTCGGGCCGGGCAGGAGTCCGTCGTACCCGAGGACCTCGGTCTTGAGGCCGGGGAGGATCTCCAAACTCGCCTTCTGCTGTACGACGCGGAAGTAGTCGGCGGCCGCGTCGGTGCGGACCGGCTTCTTCACCGGTGGGATGGGGAGCGGGACCTTGAACGGCTCGGGGAGCTTGGCCTGACTGCGCAGGAGCTCACCGGCCTGCGACGGCGACGGGTCGAGGCCGCAGTTGGTCAGAGTGAGGGCGGCACCGGTGCCTCCGGCAACGGCCAGGAAGCCACGTCGGGACATCTTCACTGGGAGGGCTCCTTTCGGCTGCGGCGTGCGGCGGGGCGGAACGACCAGACCGTCATCCACACGACGGTGACGACGATCGCCGTACCGAGGGGGACGTGGACGGCGAAGTTCTGCAGGTAGCCGAAGGTCAGCTGGACGAATTCGGCGAGGAACAGGACGACGGTGACCAGCAACGGCCAGATCCGGCCGCCGCCGGCCAGCCAGTAGAAGAGCGCGGCGACGAACTGGATCATCGACACCATCCACAGCGTCGACCCGATCGGGCCGTGCGCGCTCATCGCGTCGACCTCGCCGGACAGGAAGTAGCCGGCCAGGATCGGCTGCGCCACCACCAGACCGGCGTGCAGCAGCAAGGTGATCCGCAACGCCCACAACGACGCGCGTGGCCGCCGGACCCGTCGCTCGGCAGCGACTGTCGTCGTCATGACGCCACCTCCGTACGCCGGCGCCCGGTCGACGCGATCTCCGTGTGCTGGCGTCCGGTCCAGAAGGCGAACGCCACCGAGGCGGCGACGAGGGCGATGCCGAGCGGGATGTGCAGGGCGAGTTGGCGGCTGTAGCCCATGCCCACCTGGAATCCCTCGCCGAGCAGGATCAGCAGGGCCAGGATCGGCGCGAGCACGCGGCCGCCGGAACGCCACCAGATCAGTGCCACGAGCAACTGGAAGAGGCTGGCGAAGGTCAGGGCGAGGCCGAGCGGCTCGTGGATCCGCAGGGCGCCGCCGGAGCCGTTCAGGTAGACGCCTGCCAGGACCGGCTGCAGGCAGACCGCGATCGCGTGCGTCGCGGCGACCAGCCGGAGGGCGGCAAGGGACTTCATGTCGACAGACAATAGTAGTCTGGCTACATGTAGAGCAATCAGGTATTGCCCTGAGGGCTACGTGAGGTGTCCCAGGGGTGCGACCGTTATGCCGGCGCGTTCGCAGACCCAGGTCGGGTCGGGGCCGAGCTCGGGCTCGATCCGGAGCTCGTGGTCGTTGAGGTCGTCGCAGGCGGTGCAGCGCGGCCAGCGGACACCGGAGTCGACCAAGCGGTCCTGGACATCCTGCGCGACCAGGCCGGCGATGTGCTCCGCGCCGTCCGGCCACTGGTCCAGCCACCACTGCCGGCCGGCCACCGCGTCCTCGAGGAGAGACACCATCACCGCATCGTCGAATCCCCGCGCGGCCAGGTCGTGCAGCACCATGGCGCGGGCGGTCAGCAACACCCCGGGCTCATTCATCGCCCTACAGAGTGCCACGCCGTACCGACAAAACCCCACGCCGCGGCGCGCGGCGTGGGGTTCGGTCACCGGGGGCAGCTCCGGTGGTCGGGCCTGTGTCGATCGACGGTGCCAGTTGACGGGTGTCAGTTGACGGTGCAGGCGGGGGTCGGGTCGATCCGCTCGGCGAGGCGGAGCTCGCGTTCGGCAGCGGTCCGAAGTACGGCGCTGATCCGGGCGCGGACCGTCAGGGTGCGGCGCGGGGCCGGCTCGTCGTACGGCTGCTGCGGAGCGTTCGGAAGAGCCGACTGCGCCAGGTTGCGAGCGTTCTCGACAGCGGTGTTACCGGCGATGAAGTACGTCATGGTTCTGCTCCCTTCCTGAGAGCGTGTTCGGTCGGCCGGCGGCCGGGCGGCCGTCGGAGGTCGTGGTTGATCAGCCCAGGAACCCGCGTGGGTCCTAGGTGTTCTGTGTGGTTGTCAGCGTTTCGGTGCGGGTCCGCTGCTGGCGCGGACGATGAGCTGGGTGGGCATCAGGACCTGGCGTTCGGTCGTCGCCGGGTCCAGCAGGATCCGGCCGACGTTGCGGCCCTTGTCCTTGATCGGCTGGTGGACCGTGGTCAGCCCGGCCGGCTCGGCCGCCGGGATGTCGTCGAATCCGGCCACGGTCAGGTCCCGTCCGGGGGTCAGTCCGCGGATCTTCATCGCCTCCATCGCGCCGAGCGCCTGGACGTCGCTCAGCCCGACGATCGCGGTCGGCCGGTCCTGTGAGTCGAGCACGTACTCGGCTCCCCTGAGACCGGAGCTGAAGGAGTTGTGACCGCCGGAGACGATCCGCATCTGGGCGTCCGGCATCGCCTTCTCCAGGCCCTGGATCCGCGCTTCGCAGTCGCTGCAGCCGACCTCGTCGAAGGACAGCTCCACCGCCCCGCTGGTCACCTCGGACTTGTCGACCAGGACGACGATCTCGCGGTGGCCGAGCCGGGTCAGGTGCTGACCCAGCTTCGCGGCGGCCTCGACCTCGTCGATCGCGACCCAGGACAGGCCCGGGTGGTCGCCACGATCGGTCGAGACCGTCGGGATCCCGCGCGCGGTCAGGATGTCCACCGCCGGGTGGTCGCCGGGTACGCAGAAGATCGCCGCCGCGTCGATGGCCGCCTGCTGCACCGCGTTGCTGCCGCCGACGATGTCGGCCGAGCTGAGCGGCATCAGCAGCAGGCTGGTGCTGAACTCCTCGGCGACCTCGGCCAGACCGGCCAGGAAGCCGACCGCATACGGGTCCGAGAACGCGTAGGCCAGCTTGTCGGTGAACAGCACCCCGATCGCACCGGCCTTGCCGCTCCGCAGTGCCCGGGCGGACGCGTCGGGTCCGGCGTAGCCGAGCTCGTGGGCCGTGGCCATGATCCGCTCGCGCAGCGCGACGGACAGCTGGTCCGGCTTGTTGTAGGCGTTGGAGACGGTCGACGGGGACACCCCGACGGCCTGTGCCACGGTCTTGAGCGTGACTCCCGCCATCTGTCGTCTCCTCTCCTTCTGAGTCGTCTTCTGTATCGATCTTCTAGATCGTTCTAGAAAAACGATACAGAAGACGCCTGGGGAGTGCAACACCTATTTTCTGGGGGACCGCGTACCGACGGACGGGTAGTAGTCGGCTCGGCTGAGCTGCTCACGCCGGGCTGGGTCGGGCGGTCGGGGCTGAGGGCGACTACTACCCGTTGGTCGGTACGGCGCCGGGGGTGATGCGGGATGATGGCCGGCATGGGGTCGTTACTGGAGGTCATCGCGCTGCATCCGGCGGATGCCGAGGCGGCACAAGAGGGTGGGGCGGACCGGCTGGAGCTGTGCGCGTCGATGGAGGCCGACGGGCTGTCGCCGTCGGTGTCGACGGTCAGTGCGATCCGGCGCTCGACCGATCTGCCGCTCCGGGTGATGCTGCGGCTGTCCGACTCCTTCACCACCAACGGTGCCGAGCTGAATCGGCTGACCGCGATGGCGCAGTCCTATCTGTCCGCGGGCGCGGACGGGTTCGTGTTCGGCTTCCTGACTCCGGACAACGAGGTGGACGTCCAGTCGGTGAGCGCATTGGCCAGCACGTTCGCCAGTACGCCGTGGACGTTTCACCGTGCGGTAGACGCCGTACTGGAGCAGCGGTCAGCTTGGCGTGCGCTGCGGACGTTGCCGGGGCTGGACTGCGTGCTGACGGCCGGGTCGTCGCTCGGGGTCGGCACCGGGCTGGATGACCTGTGCAAGCTGGCCAAGGACGATCCGGCGGTGGCGAAGGTGATGATGGCGGGCGGCTCGTTGCAGCCGGAGCATGTGCCGTGGCTGTACCAGAGCGGCGTACGGCGCTTCCACGTCGGCTCGTCGGTCCGTCAGGACGGCTCGTGGACGAAGGCGTACGTGAACTCGCGCTTCGTCCGGGCCTGGCGCAACCTCCTCGACGCCCAGGACAGCAGGGACTCGGACGCGTGATCCTGATCGACCCACCGGCCTGGCCCGCCTGGAACAGAGTCTGGTCCCACCTGGTCAGCGACGAGTCCTACGCCGAGTTGCACGCCTTCGCCCGGGCAGCCGGCATCCCGGCCCGCGGCTTCGACCGCGACCACTACGACGTCCCCAGCGACCTCTACGACGACCTCGTCGCCGCCGGCGCCCTCCCGGTCTCCAGCCGCGAACTGGTCCGCCGCATCACCGCCGCCGGCCTGAGACAACGCAAGAGGCGCAGTGCCTAGGACATGAACAAGCGCCCGGATCCTGGGGATCCGGGCGCTTGGTTTCAGTCGAGCAGCTCGGTGACTGTGCCGGCGGCGACCGTGTGGCCGCCTTCGCGGACCGCGAAGCCCAGGCCGAGGTTCATGGCGATGGGCTTCTCCAGTTCCACCGTGAGGTCGATCGTGTCGCCGGGCATGACCAGGGTGATCTCACCGAGGTCGATGCCGCCGGACACGTTCGTCGTCCGGAAGTAGAACTGCGGGCGGTAGTCCGCGGCGAAGGGGGTGTGGCGACCGCCCTCGGCCGTGGACAGTGCGTGCAGTTGCGCCCGGAACCTCCGGTGCGGCTGCACACTGCCCGGCAACGCCACCACCTGGCCGCGACGGACCTCGTCGCGCTTCACGCCACGCAGCAGCACCGCCGCGTTGTCGCCCGCCTCCGCGGACTCCAGCGACTTGCCGAACGTCTCCAGGCCGATCGCCGTACTGGTGACCGTCGGACCGAGCCCGACCACCTCGACCGTGTCGCCGAGCTTCAGCGAACCACGCTCGACCGCACCGGTGACCACGGTGCCGCGGCCGCTGATGGTGAGCACGTTCTCGATCGGCATCAGGAACGGCTCGCCCAGCTCACGGTCCGGGATCGGCACGTAGCTGTCGACCGCGTCCAGCAGCTCCCCGATCGCGGCGGTCCAGTGCGGGTCGCCCTCGAGCGCCCGCAGTCCGGAGACGCGCACGACCGGGACGTCGTCGCCCGGGAAGCCGTACTCCGACAGGAGTTCACGGACCTCCAGCTCGACCAGGTCGAGCAGCTCGGGGTCGTCGACGGCGTCCGCCTTGTTCAGCGCGACCACCAGGTACGGCACGCCCACCCGGCGCGCGAGCAGTACGTGCTCACGCGTCTGCGGCATCGCGCCGTCCTGGGCGGAGACGACCAGGATCGCGGCGTCCACCTGGGCGGCGCCGGTGATCATGTTCTTCACGTAGTCGGCGTGCCCCGGCATGTCGACGTGCGCGTAGTGCCGGGTGGCGGTCTCGTACTCGACGTGCGAGATGTTGATGGTGATCCCGCGCGCGACCTCCTCCGGCGCCCGGTCGATCCCGTCGAACGCGACGAACCGGTTGACGCCGGGGTCGCGCTCGGCGAGCACCTTGGTGATCGCGGCGGTCAGGGTGGTCTTGCCGTGGTCGACGTGACCCATCGTTCCGATGTTGAGGTGCGGCTTGGTCCGCACGAACTGGCTCTTGGCCATGACTTGTCTATTTCCTTTGCTGGTCAGAAGATTCAGTGCTGAGCCAGGACCCTCCGGCAGGCCTTCCGCAGCGCTGTCACCGCGCGGAGGGGGCCGGTGCGGGCCACCCTCTTCCGCGGGTCCTGATCAGCAGGAAGAGGGTCGCCGTCGCTCATCGGCAACGCAGTGCGCGCCGGTGAAGGTGGCTGAATCGACTGACGCAGCCCACGTGGGAGCGCCCGTCAGGCCGGTGCCTGACAGGTCGTACTCGAAAACCACGCGGAACATGTGCATCACGGTAGGGAGTAACGCTGCCCGGGGCAACGGAAATTCCCGGCAGTCAGTTCAGGGCGAAGAGGCGGGTGCCGTCGGAGAAGACGGGGCGGGCGCCGGCGACTGTTACCGCCGGTTTGTTGCAGGTGACCTCTTCGGACTGGGCGACCGATTCCGCGGTCGGGCCGGCCAGGATGGGGCGGGGCTGGATGCCGGTGGTGCCGATCATGACCGGCGAGCAACTGCCGTTGGGCTGGGGCATCAGCGTGACCACGCGACCGTCCGGCAACAGGCCGAACCCGGCCCGCGGGTACTCGGGCTGCTGCAGCTTCGGCGGCACCTGCAGCAGGTGGTGCCACTGCGGCGTCCCATCCGCCGGGCTCACCGCAGAGACGTCGTACGTCTGGGGCTGACCGGGGTCAGTGGCGTTCCGGCACGTCACCAGCACGAGCGAAGCATGCGTGGCGGCGAGCTGTGCGTCGCAGGAGGACGACCCGAGTCGTGGCCGCGGTGTGCCAGGCACCGGCGTCGTCCAGCTGACGCGACCCTCGCTGACGTCAACGGCCCACTGGTAGAGCGTGCCCCCAGCAGCCGCGGTCCAGATGAGTCCGGACACCTCACGAGTGTCCGGTACGGCGACCAGGTCACCGACCCACGTCGCCGGGTCCAGCTCGGCACTCAGGTCGAACCGGTTGCCCAGGTTGACCTCCCACCGCTGGTCGCCGTTCTTCAGGTCCAGAGCGCGTACGACGGCACCGTTGCCACCACATGCGTCGACGACGACCGCCTGGTCGCCCATGAGCTCGCCTTGCGTCACGTTGCAGCGCAGCTGGGTCCGCCAGTGCGTCGGACTGCTCACGCCATGCGCGACGACGTAGTTGTCCTCCGCCACCAGGAGCTGGTTCGCGTCGACCGCGAGAGCCGTGCCATCCGTGTGCACCTCGGTCAGCACCTCTCCGCTCACCGCATCCAGGACGGCGTACGTCGGCAGGTCGATGCCGCTCGGTGCACGGGTGCCGGCGTACGGGAGGTGGGCTGCGAGAGTGCGGCCGTCACTGGAGACGAGGAGGCCCCGAGGGCCGCTGTCGGCCGCGTCGTCGACGTCGGCGCGGGAGTACCGCCACCGGATCTGGCCGGTGTTCGCGTCGGACATGACGACGCCGTCGGGCCGCAGTTCGGCGACGCCGCCCACCGTACCGGCGATGGCGCCGCTGGCCGGCACCTCGCGACTCCAGGCGAGGGCTCCGTCGAGCTGGACCGGCTGCTGTTCGGGCTTGGTGGTGGTCGTGGTGCTGACCGTGTTCGCGGTCTCCAGGCGAGCCTGGACGAACGGCTCGCCGGCGGACACCACGATCCAGGCGAGCAGTGACCCGCACACCACGGTCAGTCCGAGACTCAGCAGCCGCGGTGGAGCTTGTGCGTACGCCGGTGCAAGCCGCAACCGCCTCGCCAGCGCCAGCAGTGCGCCGGCGAGCACAAAAGCGACCGACGCGAGCAGGAGGTACGGCCACCGCTCGGACATCGCCGCACCGGGTTGTGCCGCCGGCCATCGCCACCAGCAGAGGCCGACTGCGATCACGCCGACCACAGCGAAGGCCAGAGCAGGGACGGTCACGAGTCGCGGTTGAGCGCGCCGAAACCAGGCGCAGGCCAGTCCGGCGGACATGGCTGTACCCGCGATGGGCGCCCAGACCGGGAAGCCGGTGATCTGGTCCGGGTCGGCCGGCCACTTCGGGGCGGCGCCGAGACCGCGTCCGAGCAGGACCGAGGCGGCCACGACCGAACCGAGGGCGGCGCCGAAGTACACGATCGGGATCAGCCCGCCGATCGGCCGGGCCGCCTCAGGGCCCCGGGATTCGACCTCCCGGGAGATGTTGTCCCGGGCAGCCTCCTCCCATTCGTCGTGACCTCTCGCGGTGGCGTACAGCCGGGTCTCGGCCAGGCCCTGCAGGAACGAGATCCGGCCGCGGGCGAAGTCCCGGTCGCCGATGTGCGCGTACTCCTGCCGGATTCCGGCGGCGTACTCGTCGTACCGTTCGGCCGGCAGGCCGAGGATGCGCAGGTCGGCGTCGCACAGAACCGCGCCATTGGCGTCGTCCGGCTCGCAGTCGTGCTTGGCGGTCAGCCGGATCAGCCGGCCGACCTCCTCGACCCGCTCGGCGTCGACGCCGTACGTGGCGAGTTCGAGCTCGGCGAGCTGGGCCGAGACCTCTTCGTTCTCGCCGGGTTCGGCCTGCGGGTCGTAGATCGCGTCGTGGAACCAGGCGGCCAGCCGGACCGCGTCGGCGTCGTCGGCGGAGTCGGCCAGCTGGTCGACGGTCTCCAGCACCTCGGTCAGGTGCCGCTGGTCGTGATAGTGACGGTGTTGCTCTGCGTAACGAGCCAGCAGATCCTCGCCCAACGGCTGCGCGTGCGGCAGCAGGCGATTCCACTGGTCGCGCAGGTCCATGGCTGGGAGTCTCGCACCCGGTGGGAGCCTGGACCGACCGATCCGGGGCTCCCGGATAGTCTCGTGGCCAAAG
Organism: uncultured Actinomycetota bacterium; assembly: GCA_963748245.1. GTDB lineage: Bacteria > Actinomycetota > Actinomycetes > Propionibacteriales > Kribbellaceae > Kribbella. Next base: position 561,924 of record CAVVIA010000004.1, read on the forward strand.
CGATATCGGCTCGTCACCTGACCGGCGCGATGGGGGCGTCGGGCATCGAATCCCACCGGTGCAATTGCGGTCCAGATCACACCGATCTGGCCTTGTGGGGCAGGTGGCCTGGATCTGGAGGATTCGATGCGATTCGGCTTGGTGGGCACCGGTCCGTGGGCGCAGCAGACGCACGGGCCGGGTTTGCGGGCCGCGGCGGACGCGGAACTGATCGGTGTCTGGGGCCGGGACACCGGGAAAACCGCCGCGATCGCGTCCGACCTGGAGGTCCGGCCGTACGGCGACTACGCGGAGTTACTGGAGTCGGTCGACGCGGTCGCGTTCGCGGTGCCGCCGAAGGTGCAGGCGTCGATGGCGCTCGAGGCCGCCGCGGTGGGCAAGCACCTGCTGCTGGACAAGCCCGTCGCCGCTTCGCTCGACGACGCCCGCGCGCTGGCCGAGGAGGCCGCGGACGAGGGGATCGCGTCGGTGGTGTTCTTCACGCACCGGTTCGAGCCGCCGAGCCGGAAGTTCTTCGCCGAGGTCCAGGCCAAGAGCGGGTGGAAGGGCGGCTGGAGCCGGATGCTGGCCGCACTCGACGCCCCTGGCAACCCGTTCACCGACTCGCCCTGGCGGCGGGAGCAGCACGGTGCGCTCTGGGACATCGGGCCACACGCGCTGTCCAACCTGATCACGATGCTCGGTCCGATCGCCGACCTGACGGCAGTCGGCGGCGAGGGCGACCTGGTGCATCTGGTCGTGCGGCACGAGTCCGGCGCGACCAGTACGGCGAGCCTGTCGCTGTTCGCCCCACCGGAAGGCAGCAGCTTCGAGACCGGCGTCTGGGGAGAGTCGGGTACGGCGCTCCTGCCGGACAAGTACTGGCCTCCGGAGGAGTCCTTCCAGCTCGCCGTGCAGGAGCTCGTTGCTGCGGCCGAGTCAGGCGAGTCGCATCCGGTCGACGTCGCCTTCGGGGCCCGAATCGTCGAGTTACTGGCCTCTGCCGAGGAGCAGCTCAACGCAGCGCGATGACGGTGTCCGAGCCGGAGGTGAGCACCAGGTTGCCGATGGCGCGGACGTCGCGGCTGCAGGAGATGCCGGCGGGGAGACGGACCTGGCGGAAGCCGGTCCGGCTGATCACGTTGGCCCAGCAGGCGTCCGAGCTACGGCTGAGCGAGATCACCCGGCCGTCGGCGGTGACGGTGACCTTCATCCGCGGGCTGACCGGTGCGACCGTCTGCCAGGCCGTTTGACCGGTGGTGGCGTCGATCGCGGTGACCAGGGTCCTGCCGCTCTCCATCTTCCTGGCGGCCGGGCAGTCCACCACGATCAGGTACCGGCCGGCCGCGTTGAGCAGGGTCCGGCAGGCCCAGGTCCCCGGCACCGGCCACCGCCACTTGGTCTCGCCGGTCCGCGGCTCGATAGCGGTGAGAGCAGCGGGTACGTCGGAGTCGCCGCCCGGCTCGGCCACCACGACCAGGCCGGCCACGACAACCGGTCGGCGGTAGTTGTCGCTCGACTGCTGCGTCCACAGCTTCTTGCCGGACTTCAGGTCGAGGCCGACCATCTTGTCGGCCTCGTCACCGCAGCTGCGGCCGAGGAAGGTGACCACGGTGTCGGTGGTGGCGACGGCGCCGATACTCGTGCAGCGACCGGGCTCGAAGGTCCATCGGTCGTGGCCGTCCGGGTCGACGCCGCGCAGCTTGTCGGAGCCGCGGGCGACGCGCTCGCCGGTCAGCAGTGGCTCGGCCTGGTGGATGAGGTGGTCGCGGGTGCGGCCCGGCCAGGCCGCCTTACGCTTGCCGGTGTCGGCGTCGAGCAGCAGGTAGCCGATGTCGGCGAACTCCGCGAGCACGTAGTCGCCGTTGCCGGTCGCCACGATCTCCGGCTTCTCGTCCGAATCGGACCGGCTGTAGCGCCACCGCAGTACGCCGGTCGCCGCGTCGAGCATCTCGACCACGCCGGACTGTCTGGGGATCGCGATGCCGTACCGGGTACCGATCGCCTCCTCGGCGCCTGACCCCTGGATCGGCTTGCTGACCCACGCGACGCTGCCGTCCAAGGTGGTGGCCGAGGCCTTCCCGGCGGGGCGGTGCGCATCCTCCACCCGCTCGTTGGAGCTGAGCACGTAGTTGCGTGCCAGCGGCTGGATGATCAGCAGGAGCGCGATCGCTACCACTGCGGGCACCACCAGCCAGGAGAGTTGCTGACCGAGGTTCCGCGAGGGGAGGAAGCGGGCAGTCCTGGTGCGGAGAAGTGACGCGACCAGTGCAGCTGAGCCGGCCAGGAGGAGTAGGAGTAGGGCCGAGATGAGCAGAGGCACGCGCAGTCCTACGCCCACAGCCGGATTGACTCTGGGCATTCGAGCCCAGGCGACGAGCAAGCCGGTCACAGCGACCGCTACTACCGCGCCTGCGATGAGTCGTGAGCGCTGGCTTCCGCTGCGGGCGCAGCGGAACAGCACAGGTGCGCTGAGGAGTGCGACGGCGGCCAGTACGACGGTTGGCCAGCCGACCTCGTCCCCAGCAGCCGGGACTTCCCAGGAGGCGCCGGACGCGGCGATGGCGACCACAGCGGAGGCGATCGCGCAGAAGGTGGCTGTCGCGGTGAGTGCGGCCTGCTGCCAACCGCGCCACGGCGCGGGGAGCTGACTGTCCAGTCCGGTGAGCTCTGTCTCGAGGTTGACGCGTGCGACCGGGCCGAGGCGTTGCCGGGCCAGCTGGGTCCGGTAGAGGTGGCCGTCGAGCAGTACGCGGACCTCGTCGTAGCGGTGCTCGAGTGCGGACTTCCGGTCGGTGGCGTCGCGCCGTACCTCTGAGGTGTGGTTGGCGTACCGGCTGGGGTCGGCGGCGAGGATGGCGTTGACCGCGTCCAGGAGTACGTCGCCGTTGGCGTCGCGCCGGGGTGGTGCGTAGGCGTCGGGCGGTGGTGCGGCCAGGTCACCGGTGAGGCGGATCAGGCGGGCAACTTCGGCGATCCGGATGGGCGGTACGCCGTACTGGGGGAGGAGTTCCTCGGCCAGCCGGGCGGATGCTTCCGCGTCCTCGGCCGGAGTGCCGCCGGGCTCGTGCACGGCCCGGTGGAACCAGGCGGCCAGCCGCACCGAGGTGGGATCGGTGGAGAGCTGGATGAGTGAGTCGAGCGCGGTCAGGACGATGTCGAGGTAGTAGTCGCGGTACGCCCGACGGTTGCGGTCGACGTACCGGGCGACCAGCTCGTCCGCAAGTCGCGCCGAGCCGGGCACCAGTCCGTCCCACCTCGCCCGCAGCTCCACCACTGCAACAGTTTGCCAGTCGCACCCCCACAGCAAACGCTCGATCTCCCCACCGAGACCTTGCAGTTAACGTGCGGGCCCGCCTCGGCGCGCGGGCTACTTGCGGGCGGTGAGGATGCCGGAGAGCAGGCCGGGGTAGAGGGTGTCGAGGTCCTCGCGGCGCAGCGAGCTGATCCGCCGGGTGCCTTCGGTGTGGGTGGTGAGGACGCCGGCCTCGCGCAGGATGCGGAGGTGGTGGGCCCGGGTCGAGGCGGTCACGGGGAGGTCGATCTCGCCGCACGCGATGCCCTCGGGGGCGTCGGCCAGCGCCCGGATGATCTGCAGCCGGACCGGTTCGCCGAGGGCCTGCAGCACGGCCTCGACACGGATCTCGTCACGCCCCGGCTGCGGTAGTGCCTTCTTTCTCATCGTCGTCCTCGCTTCGCTCCGGGCGCCGATGAGGCACGAGCTCGGCTGTGCTTGACGATGAACTCGCTTCGCTCGTTCATGGCGCCATAATACGATATCGGTCGAAGTTCGATGATCTTCGTAGTACGATCTCCATCGAACTACTCGAATCTCGTCCGGAAGGTCCTTGATGTCCGCACGGATCTACCTGCTCGGCGCCGGTGCGTTCGCGGTCGGCACCAGCGCGTACGTCGTCTCCGGCGTACTGCCAGACGTCAGCTCCGAGCTCCACGTCTCGCTGACGGCCGCCGGCCAGCTCGCCACCGCGTTCTCCCTCGCGTACGCCCTCGGTGCGCCGATCCTGTCCACGCTGACCGGCCGGTGGGAGCGCCGTACCCTCCTGATCGCCGCACTCGTGCTGGCTGCGCTGGGCAACCTCATCGCAGCCGTCGCCACCAACTACCCCGTGCTGATCGTCGGCCGGGTCGTCGCAGCCTTCGGAGCCGCGATGTACACGCCTGCGGCCACGCTGTTCGCGACCGGGCTGCTGCCGCCGGAGGAGCGCGGTAGAGCCGTTGCGATCGTATTCGGTGGCCTCACGTTCGCCCTGGTACTCGGTGTGCCGGCCGGAACTCTGCTCGGCCCTGAACTTGGCTACAAGGGTGTCTTCGCCCTGATCGCTGTGGTCGCCGTGCTGGTTGCCGTTGCCGAGCGCACCGCGCTGCCGAAGGTTGATGCGCCACCTGTGGTCAGCCTGCGGGAGCGATTCGCCGGCGTGACCGACCGGCGGGTGCAGACCGTGCTGGCGATGTCTGTCCTCGGAGTCCTCGCCGCGTTCAGCGTTTACATCTACGTCGTACCGCTGCTGAAGGAGACCGTGCACCTCGGCGCCACCGCAGTAGGGATCTTGCTGCTCGTCTACGGACTGGGTGCCGTGGTGGGCAACCTGCTCGGCGGCCGGGCGACCGACCGCTTCGGCAGCCTCCGAACCCTGTACGGCGTCCTGCTCGGCAGCATCGTGATGGTCGCGACTCTGGACCTGACCGCGACGACCGTGGTCGGTGCGGGTGCGGCGTTGTTCCTCTGGGGCATGTTCACCTGGGCCTTCAATCCGCCGATTCAGAACCTGCTGCTCGAACTCGGCGGTGGCCTGCTGATCTCGCTGAACGCGTCGGCGATCTACCTGGGCGCCGGATTGTCCGCTGTCGTCGGCGGACTGGTCATCCAGCTGGTCGGAATCACTTATCTGCCGCTGATCGCGGCAGTACTCGACCTGGCCGTGCTCGGCCTGCTCGTCACCCTGCGGCGCGACCCGGCGCTCCAGCGGGTCGAGCACCTCGACGAGGAAGAGGAAGTCCTCGCGGTGGTTGCTGATTAGCCCTTGACACCATCCCGGCTCTGACGCAGTGTTTCATCGATCCGCCCCATCGGTGAATGGATGATTCATGCCCGAGCCCGCTCCACCGCAACCGCCGTCGGATATCGCGGACCGGGTCCGGGCGACGCTGCCGCGGTTGACCGGGGCGCTGCGGCAGGTCGCCGACACCGTGCTCGCGGAGCCGGAGATCGTGGCCGAGCTGTCCACCGCGGCGCTGGCGGAGCGGGCCGGGGTCTCGCAGGCGAGTGTGACCCGGTTCGCGCAGGCGATCGGGCTGGCCAGCCACCAGCAGCTGCGGATCGCCGTGGCGACCCAGCTGGGCCGCGCGACCGTCCCCGGCTGGAGCACCGATCTGGGTCCGGTCATCGCCGACGACGACACGCTCGGCCGGGTCGCGACGGTGGTGGCGAACGCCGACATCCGCGCCATCACCCAGACCGTCGACCAGCTCGACCTGGGGGCCCTCGACCGGGCCGCGCACGCCCTCGCCTCCGCACGGCGGATCGATGTGTACGGCGTCGGCGGCAGCTCGACCATCGCCGCCGAACTGGAGATGCGGCTGTTCCGGATCGGCGCGCAGGTCCGGGCCTGGCCCGAGATCCACGGCGCGGCCACCTCCGCCGCGCTGCTCACCGATGCCGACGCCGTGGTCGCGATCTCCCACTCCGGTGCGACCGCCGAGGTGCTCGAGCCGGTCGAGCTCGCCCGCGATCGCGGCGCGACCACGATCGGCATCACCAGTGATCCCCGCTCGCCGCTGGCCGGTGTGGTCGACGAGGTGCTGGCCACCGCCGTGCTGGAGACCTCGTTCCGCAGCGGCGGTCTGGCCGCGCGGCACTCCCAACTGGTCGTCACCGACTGCCTCTACATCCGGGTCGCCCAGCTGACCTCGGATCGGGCCGGCCAGGCGATCGATCTCACCGAAGACATCAGTGCCAAACACTCCGTCCGAACTCGCCGCCACCGAGGAGACCGACGATGAAGTCCCGCCCGATTGCTCTGGTGCTGGGTATGGTCCTGCTCGCCGCAGGCCTCGTCAGTGCACCCGCCACCGCACAACCCGCCGCGCCCACTCCGAAAACCATTCCTGCTGTGACCGGTTGGCAGTCTGCCGCCGGTGCGTTCGAACTCGGCAAGCACAGTCGGATCGTCGCGCAGACTGCTGTGTACGACGAAGCGAACACCTTCGCCGACGACGCGAAGGAGCTGACCGGCCGTCGCCTGCCCGTGGTCCGGGGCGGGGCGGTCCACACCGGGGATCTGCTCATCACGCTGGACGCGGCGCGGTCCGACCTCGGAGCCGAGGGCTATGACCTGACAGTCGGGAAGACCGTCGCCATCACCGCGAAGACCGACGCGGGTGCGTTCTACGGCACCCGGACCGTCCTGCAGTTGCTCAAAGCCGAGACGATCCCGGCCGGCCGCGTTGTCGACGTACCGGCGTACGCCGAGCGTGGTGTCGGCGTGTGTGCGTGTCTGATCAACGTGTCGACGGCGTGGTTCGAGCGGTTGGTGAAGGACGCGGCGTACCTGAAACTCAATCAGCTGTGGGTCGAGCTCAAGGTGAAGAGCGACACCCATCCCGAGTCGGTCGAGTGGGGCTACTACACCAAGCCCCAGATCGCTGCCCTGCAACGGCTTGCGGACAAGTACCACGTCACGCTCGTGCCGGAGGTCAACTCACCCGGCCACATCGAGCCGTGGATCCGCAACCGGCCGGATCTGCAGCTCACCGACAGCGCCGGCCAGAAGCAGGTCAGCCGGCTCGACATCACCAAGCCGGAGGCGTTCGAGTTCCTCACCGACATCATCGACGAGAACCTGAGTGTGTTCCGTACGCCGTACTGGCACATGGGAGCCGACGAGTACATGCTCGGCTCGGACTACGCCCGCTACCCGCAACTGCTCGCGTACGCGCGGGAGAAGTTCGGGGCGGACGCGGTCCCGCAGGACGCGTTCGTCGACTTCATCAACCGGATCAACGCGCACGTGAAAGCGAAGGGCAAGACGCTGCGGATCTGGAACGACGGCATCACCGCCGCGGCCACGGTTCCGCTGGATCGCGACATCGTCGTCGAGCACTGGCTCGGCAGCGGGGTGAAGCCGAGTGCCCTGCTCGCCGAGGGCCGCAAGGTGATGAACGCGGCCTACGCGCTCTACAACGTCCGCGGCGGATTCAAGACCAACGCGCAGCAGCTCTACACCTCCGGCTGGACGCCGCTGAGGTTCGACGGCGAGACGGTTGCTGATCGCAACGGAATCACCGGAGCGAAGATCACGCTGTGGCCGGACAACGGTTCCGGCAACACGGAGAACGAGATCGAGGCCGAGGTCCGGATGCCCCTGCGCTTCATCGCGCAGGCGACCTGGGGCGCGCCGCAACCCGACCCCGACTACGCTGCCTTCACCGCTCGGGCGGACGCGGTCGGCCGCGCGCCCGGGTTCGACAACGTGAACCGCACACCGATTGCCGCAGGCACCTACTCGCTGGCCTCCGACAACCAGTTCCTCGGCCCGAAGGACAACACCGAGGGTGCGCAACTCACCTTGAGCGGGACCGAGTCGGCCTGGGATGTCACGCCGACCACCGACGGCTACTACACCCTGACGAGCCTGGCCTCCGGCCGCTGTGCCGAGTCCCGCCTCGGCACCCGCTATCTCAACACACCGCTCGAACCAGGTACGGCGATCACCGCGCAGACCTGCGATGCGACCAACCGCCTGCAACGCTGGCAACTGGCGAAGTCGGGCGACCGCATCACCCTGGTCAACGCGATCACGCGGATGGTCGCCACCTTCGACAGCACCGGCCTGATCCAGCAACTTCCAGACGGCCACAGTCCGGCTCCGCTCACCCTCACACCGGTGGTCCGGTCCACGGCTGCCGTCGACCGTCAGACGGTCACCCCGGGCACGGCAGCCACACTGACGGTCACCGTCACCAATACCACCAAGGTGACAGCCACTGACATCACCGTCACGCCGTCCGCCCCGGCCGGATGGGACATTGCCCCCAGCAAGCAATCCGTGCCGGCCCTCGCCCCGGGTGCCGCGAAGGACGTGTCGTTCACCGCGACCCCGCCGGCCGATGCTCCCGCGTCGACGGTCGCTCTCGGTGCGATCACGTCGTACAGCCAAGGGGGAACGCATCAGTTGGCGACGACGGCCGGCGTCCGGCTGAGTTGTGTGCCGGAGGCAAGCAGTCCGGTCGCGGTCACGTACGTCGACAGCGAGGAGACAGCCGGGGAGGACGGCCGCGCGGTCAATGCGATCGACGGGAACCCGGCGACGTTCTGGCACACCGAGTGGTCCGCGAGCCAGCCTCCGCCGCCGCACGAGATCCAGCTCGATCTGGGTGCGGCGAAGTCGGTCTGCGCGGTGACGTACCAGACCCGGCTGAACGCGACGAACGGGCGGATCGCGGACTACGAGATCTACCTGAGCACCGACGGGTCGAACTGGGGACAGCCGGTGGCCAAGGGCACGTTCGCGAACAGCCCGGACGCCAAGTGGGTGCCGATCGCCGCGACCACCGCTCGCTACCTGCGGCTGGTCCAGCTGTCGGAGGCGAGCGGGAACCCGTTCGGTACCGCTGCCGAGATCACCGTCGACGCGAAGTGAGGACGAACTCATGCGAGCCACAGCCGTCCTGCTCGTCGCTGCGCTGGCGGCGAGCGCGTTGACCGGTGTCCAGGCCCAGGCGGCCGATCCCGACGTACTGAACGTCTCGTTCGGCGGCTCCTTCTCGAGTGGCAACACCTACACGGCCGCGACCGGTGAGGTGATGGGTGGAACGCTCACCCGCCGGTCGGGCGCCGAGTCACTCGACCCTGCCCGTGGCGTCGTCCTCGGCGGTGGTGCCGACGGCGTCCGGTTCCAGCCGAGTACGGCGCTCAGCGGTGGTGACGTCCAGCGGTCGTTCCTGATCGAGACGGCGTACACGCCGGATGCGTCCCAGGGCAACCTCGCCACGATCACCGCGATCGGTGGAGCGATCTTCGGCCGCTACAACGGCACCAACCTGCAGTACGGCTTCAGCGTCGAGAGCGGTGGTGAGTGGCGCTACGTCGTTCAGAGTGTCCCGGTGCCGTCGGCGGGCGAGCAGCACGTGCTCGCCCTTGCGTATGAGGTCGGCGGTGGTGGTGCGACGTTGCACGCGTTCCTGGACGGGCAGCAGTTGCCGGCCGCGGTCAGTACTGACGGTGCCGCGACCTGGCATCCGGACGCCGGAGCGGATATCGGTCTCGGCAACGAGGTGCACCCCTCGGCGCTGCAGCGCGGGCTCGAGGGCGCGGTCCGGCAGGTGCGGTTGGCGACCTTCGCCGGCGCCTTCAACCCGGCTGATCTGAAGCTGGCCCGCCCGGTGGTCTCGACTGCGAGGGTCAGCGTCGGGTTCGAAGGCAAGATCGGTGCTGATGGCAACTACCAACCCGCACTCGGCGAACGAGCCGAACCGGCACCGGTGATCACCGGTGGTGTCATCGCCGAGCCCGGCCGGCTGCGGCTGTCGAACGCCCGGGGCATCCACTGGGACGCGTCCGGCCTCGACGGCGGCGTGCTGGCCGAGACGGTCCTGTCGCCCGATCTCCTCCAGCCGGACACCACGCTGATCGACCTGCTCGGCGTCGCCCGGCTGGTTAGCGTCAGCAACAGGGTGGTCGAGCTGCGCGCCGGTGGACAGGTGACGCCGATCAAGCTTTCTGCTCCCGCGGTCAAGGAGGGCGTTCGCTACCACCGTCTCGGCCTGGCGATCGAGAACGGCGACACCGTGACAGCGCTCGTGGACGGGACTGCGGTGGGCGGTCAGGCATCCGGCGCGTCGAACGGTCGGGTGCGATGGCTGGTGGGAGCCAGAGGAACGGTGTACGGCATCGGTGTGAGCACCTTCCTGGGCAAGCCCCCGGCGGAGGCCCAGGCACTCCAAGCCCTCCCGTGCGTTGTCGGCAGACTCGCTCCGGCGAGAACGATGCCGGTGGCGGAGGGGGAGTGTGTCACCTCACTGGTGGCCAAGGCCTCCGCGATCCGGCCTGACGCGCGGCAGGTCGCGTGGCAGCGGATGGAGCAGACGGCCTTCCTGCACTTCGGGGTGAACACCTTCACCGGACTGGAGTGGGGCCACGGCGACGAGGACCCGAACCTGTTCCAGCCGACCGGTCTCGACACCGACCAGTGGGCCCGGACGCTGCGTGACTCCGGCTTCAAGCTGGCCATCCTGACCGTGAAGCACCATGACGGCTTCCTGCTCTACCCGTCCCGCTACAGCAAGCACAGTGTCGCCTCCAGTACGTGGGAGGACGGCAAGGGTGATGTGGTGCGGGCGTTCGTCACGTCGATGCGCAAGTACGGCCTGAAGGTCGGGCTCTACCTGTCACCCGCGGACGAGAACCAGTACCTCGACGGTGTCTACGCCAACGGCAGTGCGCACACCCCACGGACCATCCCGACCCTGGTGCCGGGCGACGACCGTGCGGGTCGCGACCTGCCGCAGTACACACTGACCGCGTCGGACTACGGCGCCTACATGCTCAACCAGCTGTACGAGCTGCTGACCGAGTACGGGCCGGTGGACGAGGTGTGGTTCGACGGTGCGCAGGGCCGGATCCCACCGGACAAGGTCGAGACGTACGACTTCCCCAGTTGGTACACCCTGATCCGTGAACTCGCGCCACAGGCCACCATCGCGGTCAGTGGTCCGGATGTGCGATGGGTCGGCAATGAATCGGGACTGGCCCGGCCGGACGAGTTCAGCGTCGTACCGACGATCACGAAGCCCAACGGCTCACCGGACTACGCGCTCGGGTACGCCGCTGCCGACCAAGGCAGCCGGACGGCGTTGCTGGCCGGTCGGGACGCCGGTGCGACCGAGCTGGCCTGGTGGCCGGCGGAGTCGGACGTGTCGATCCGTGAGGGCTGGTTCCACCACCCCGAGCAGGAGCCGCGGTCCGTGGAGCAGTTGACCGACATCTACTACAAGTCGGTCGGCCGGAACTCGGTGCTGCTGCTCAACATCCCACCCGACCGTCAGGGCCGGTTCGACGACCGTGACGTGACCAGACTGGCCGAGTGGCGGGCCCGACTGGCCGCGGACATGCCGCACGACCTGGCCCGGGAGGCCCGGGCGACCGGTGACGGAGTGAGCCCGTGGGCGGCGATCGACGGCAAGCCGGACACGTCCTGGCGGAACCCGGGGACAGGCACCCTGACACTCACGCTGACGGAGCCGGCGACGGTTCGCAGGGTCTCGCTCGGCGAGGACATCCGGTTCGGCCAGCAGATCGAGAGCGGTGTGGTCGAGGCGCGAACGGCCGACGGCTGGCAGCAGGTGGCGAGCTTCGGAGCGGTCGGGCAGCGGCGCATCCTGACCCTGGACAGCCCGGCGACCACTACCGAGCTGCGGGTGCGGATCACCCAGTCCAGGTCGAAGGTGAGACTCGCGACAGTGTCTGTTTTCTGAGTCGGACCCAGCTTAGGGCAGGCCGAGGGCACGTCTCTCAATTCCCTGCGTGCTGCGCGGCGCTCCGCCGAGCACCTGCTCGCTACTGCAGGGAATTGAGAGACGTACCCTGGCGGCCATGCGTCTTTTGGCCGCGTTGCTGCTGCTCACCGCCACGGTGACCGGTCCCAACGACCCCACACCGGTCGTCGAGGGCTGGAAGGCGTCACCGGTGTACGTCGATCCCACGCAGCGCGCACTCGTCCCGGACGAGGCCGCCGAGGACCTGGCCGATCGAGTGAAGGATCACGAGCCGGCCATCCGGATCGCGGTCGTGCCGGCCGAGGCACTCAACGACGGACGGCGGGACCGGATCGACTCGGCACGGGCGTATGTGGACTCCGCCGTCGACAAGCAGGCGGCGGACGGGATCTACCTGGTGGTGTTCGGAGGTGCGGTCACCTGGGGGAGCGCGGTCGGGGTCGACGCGCCGGTCGCCGACATCCTGGCCGACGAGCTGCGCAAGCACAGCCGGTCGGACGCGGTCGGCACGCTCAACGGGGTCTTGGACCAGCTCGACGTACCGAAGGCCTCGTCCGGTCCGCCGGTCTGGCTGTGGATCGTGGCGATCCTGCTGGTGCTGCTGGTCGGCGGCTGGTTCGGCCTGCGCTGGTGGAGGTCCCGGCCTGACGAGGGGCCGGCGCTGTACCGGCCGTCGTACGAGGTGCTGCCGGATGAGGCGGACACCCTGGCGGAGCGGCGGGCGCTGGCGCGGGAGGACGTCACCCGGTTCGGGGAGGAACTGGATGCGGCGGACGTGCGTCTGGACGGCGTGGACACGACAGCGGACGTACAGGCGGCGATGAATGCGTACGCCGACGCGGGCCGTGTGGTCGACGGCGAGCCCGACGACGAGCAGCTGCGTGGGGTGCGCGCGACGGTCGGGTACGGCCGCTGGCGGCTCGCCTCCGCACAGGCGCGGATCGCGGGGAAGCCCGCACCACCGTGGCGGGCACTGTGCTTCTTCAACCCCGCGCACGGGACCTCGGTGACCGACTGGACCTACACGCCACCCGGTGGGCGGCGCCGCGAGGTTCCGATCTGCGCTGCCTGTCAGCACCGCCTCTCGGGAGTGACACGATGAAACGTCTGCTCGGCGCGATCGCACTGGTCGCTGCCGCCGTACTGCCGGCCGCACCGGCTCACGCGGCCGAGGACCCGGACGCCTACATGAACACCGTGGCCGGACAGCTCGGCGACACCGGTGTCTGGGTGGATCCAGAGGTCGACGAGCTCACGGCGTCAGAGGCTGCCGAGCTGGACCGAGCTGCCAAGGCGGCCGGGGCGCCGATGCGGATCGCGGTGATCCCGGCCGCGAAGGTCAACGTCGCCAAGTCCACGTACTACTCGACGCCCGCCTGGGAGGGTGAGGAGATCGCCGACCAGCTGTACGACCGGGTCGGTGTCGAAGGCGTGTACGCCGTCCTGGTCGACGCGACCTCGGAGTCCAAGGGGCGCGGGTTCCACGCCGTCCAGCGGGCTGACCACGGGCCGACGTACCACGTGGAAGACGCGGTGAACCAGGCGGTGGACTGCTGTGCGCCGGACTACGAGGACATGTTGGCCAGGTTCATCCAGCGGGGGCAGGAGGTCGACAAGCCGTTCTACGTCGACGCGGCGCCGTACGCCGGTGGTGCGGCCGGACTGATCGGGCTGTGGTGGGGTGCGACCGCGCTTGGTGCCCGGCGGACCCGGCGGAAGGACGAGAAGGAGCACCTCGACGTCGCCCGGCCGCTGCTGAACGAGGAGATCATCGCCTTGTCGCAGCAGGTCTCCGCGTTGCCGACGACGTCCGACCCTGCGCAGTCAAAGCTCTCCAAGGACGTCCTCGACACGGTCGAGAAGGCCCGGCACCGGCTGGACGAGGCCAAAGGGGACGAGGACATCGAGGCGGTCACCACGCTGCTCGGATCGGCCCGCTACGGACTGGTCTGCCTCGACGCGGTGCGCGCCGGGAAGCCGATCCCGGAGCCGACCGCGCCCTGCTTCTTCGATCCGCGGCACGGGCCCAGTGCGGCCGCGGTCGAGTGGCAGCCGGAGCGGGGGAGCGTCCGCGAGGTCGCTGTCTGCGCGGCCTGCAAGCAGCGAGCCGACGCCGGTCAGGAGCCGGAGGTCCGGATGGTGGAGCAGTGGAAGGACCACCTGCGGCCGTACTGGATGGTCGGCGAGGACATGTCCGCGTACATCGACGGCTACTGGTCGCAAGGCGACGGTCGCCGCTGGTGGTTCCCTGACGACGATGCACGCCGTACGGCGGACCGGATGCGGACACGTTGGCGCTCTCGTCGCCCTGGTGCCCGGCTCAGGCTCTGGGGCTCCGACGTGGGCAGCTCGGTCAGCAGTTGGTCGTCGTCGGCCAGCGGACCGGACAGCGACGACTGGTCCAGCAGTAGCTCGAGGAGACGGTCCTGGTCGTCTCGTACCCGCTCCAGCGGTGGAGGCTCGTCCCGCCGGTCGTCACGGCGTTCAGGCGGGTCCCGCGGTTTCTAGGACGACTGGCAGGTCCTCACTGTGCAGGACTGCCAGCGAGGTGACGGCACGGGTCAGGCAGACGTAGAGGCGGCGGAGGCCGGTGCGTTCGTCGGCCTCACCCGCGACGATGCCGGCCGGCTCGACCAGGACCACGTGGTCGAACTCGAGACCCTTGGCCAGTGAGGCAGGTACGACGTCCAGGTGCGCATCGACGTCGTCCTCGTCGCCCAGCACCGAGAAGGCGATTCCCTTGTCCTGCAAGGCCTTCCGGGCCGGTGTCACCAGTGCGTCCGGCACGATCAGGCCGATGGAGCCGAGGCGTGACGACACGTCCACGACCGTGGACACGGCGGCCGTGAGGCTGTCCGGTACGCGAGTGATGGCGAGCTCACCGCGCGCCCGCCGTACTGCGGTCGGCGGTGTGAGGTGCGGTGCGATCGACGGCAGGAGGCGGGCGGCGTACTCGATGACCTGACCGGGCACACGGAAGCCTGCGGTCAGTTCCTCGGTGTGGGCGCCGGTCTTGCCCAGGTGCCTGAGCGCCTCGTCCCACGACGGCGTCGCCCACGGTGTGGTGCCCTGCGCGATGTCACCGAGGACCGTCATCGAGCCTGTCGAGCACCGGCGCCCGACCGCGCGCAGCTGCATGGCCGACAGGTCCTGCGCCTCGTCCAGGACCACGTGCCCGAGTGACGGCGTACGGTCGACCAGATCGGCGACCTCGTCGATCAGAGTGGCATCAGCCACGGACCACTTGGCGGCACCGGCCGACCGGGGTGCCTTGTCCCAGCGCAGCAGCGCCTGCTCGTCGGCCGTCAGGATGCCGTCGGCGTGCTCGGCCAGCAGCTCCGGGTCGGTGAACAGCCGGAACACCAGCTTGGCCGGGTCCACAGCCGGCCAGAGCGCCTCGGCGTACTGCTTCACCGGACGGCTCCGCGCCACCGCATCCTGCACCCGGTCGTCCGGCGAGTCGCCGGCCGCTTCCATGCGCAGCAGTACGGCGTGCGCCAGCCGCTGCGGCAACATCGACCGGCCGGCGCCGTACCGGACGCCGCGGGTCCGCAGCTCGTTGACCAGCTCCTCCGCCTGGTAGGCGGCAACCCGCCAGCGATGCGACCCGCGCGGCACCACCAGCGGCTCCTTCGGCAGCTGCACCTGCGACCACACGGCCCGGTGCAGTACCTCGGCCATCCGGGCATCGCCCTTCAGTACGTCGACCGCCGCCGCACCCGGCCCGGCGACGCGAACCCGTGCGACCAGCTCCTCGACAGTCGTTTGCTTCGCCTCGATCTCACCCAGCGCGGGCAGGACGTCACCGATGTAGCGGAGGAAGCTGGCGTTCGGCCCGACCACGAGCACTCCGGCCCGGCTGAGCTGGTCCCGATAGGCATAGAGCAGGTACGCCGCCCGGTGCAGACCGACCGCGGTCTTCCCGGTCCCGGGTGCGCCCTGGACGCAGATGGTGTCGTCGACGCCGGCCCGGACGATCACGTCCTGCTCGGGCTGGATGGTCGCGACGATGTCCCGCATCGGACCTGACCGCGGGCGCTCGATCTCAGCGTCAAGGATGTCGCTGTGCTCGTCGGGCGCGGCGGCCGAGGTGAGGTCCTCGTCCTCGAACGCGGTCATCTCGCCGTGCGTGAAGCCGAACCGCCGCCGGATGCCGACACCCATCGGCTCGGTCCGGCTGGCCCGGTAGAACGGCACCGAGATGTCCGCTCGCCAGTCCACCACCAGCGGCTCGCCCATCGCGTCGTTCACGTGCCGGCGGCCGATGTGGAACGTCTCCGTGGTCGGCTCGAGGTAGTCCAGCCGGCCGAAGAACAGCGGGACCTCGGGGTCGTCCTCGAGTTCCTTCATCCGCCGCCAGATCGCGGCCTTCAGGAACTCCTGGTTGACCCGGTCGGCGCTGTGGATCTCCAGGGCGCCGGTCTTCTCCCGCATCACCGCGAGGGCGGCGCGCGACGATTTCAGGTAGTCCTTCTCGGCCTGGAGGGTGTCTGACGTATCTGGGGGCACAGCGAACCTCCGGCAAGGGGTGTGGGAAGCCTCGCCACGTTACTTGAGCACCTGGCGCAGGGAAACCGAATTACGTGTTCGGAGCCGGTCCTCGTGCAGGCCGGGGCGGAGTAGCAGCGGCAGGCTGACCGCGAGCAGGAGCAGTGCCACGATCCCGTCCAGCCAGTAGTGGTTCGCCGTCAGCACGACCACTCCGAACGTGATGATCGGGTGGGCCAGCCACAGCCAGCGCCACTTCGTCCGGGTGATCAGGATCATCGACAGCGCGATCAGCGCGGCCCAGCCGACGTGCAGGCTGGGCATCGCGGCGAACTGGTTCGCCACCCCGCCGGAGCGCTCCGCGCCGTAGACCGACTGGCCGAACTGCAGGCCGGTGTCGATGAAGCCCGGCATCATCCGCGGCGGCGCGAGCGGGAACACGATGTGCCCGATCAGTGCCAGCGCGGTGACCGACACGATCGTCCAGCGGACGTGGGTGTAGGCCCTCGGCCGCCAGATACTCAGCCAGAGCAGTACGGCGGCGGTGAGCGGCGCGTGGACACTGGCGTAGTAGAGATTCGCTCCTTCGATCAGCTGAGGAATCTTCAGCGCCGCCTGCTGGATCGAGGCCTCGTTCGGCAGGTGCAGCCAGTTCTGCAGGGCGAGGATCTCGTCGGCGTGATCGAACGCGGAGCCGGTGTGCTTCGCGGCGATCTGCCGGCCGAGGCTGTAGACGAGAAACAACGTGGCGAGCAGAACCGCCTCCCGCACCACCCGCCAGACGATCGGCCCGGACCTCGCGTCCCGCCCCTCGCCGTCGCCACCGATCCCCACCCGTTCCAGCGCCTGTGTCCCCATCTTTTCGACGGTACCTGGCGTTCCCTCAGGATTTGCCCAGGAGCAACCCTGGCGTTGCCCTGGGCAACCCCCGGGCGACGCTCAGGGCGACCGTTCGTGACGCCTCCGTCACGCTGTCGCGATCAGCTCTCGACGATCGTCAGCCCTTCACGGCGCCGGTCAGAACGCCCTTGGCGAAGTGCCGCTGGATGAACGGGTAGATGATCAGGATCGGCACGATCGAGACGACCAGGATGGCCATCTGGATCGACGCCTGCGGCGGGAGCAGTTCGGTACCGAGCTCGGCGCTGCCCAGCTGGGTGTCGTTGATGACGTACGTCCGCAGCACCAGCTGCAACGGCCACAGCTTGCTGTCGTTCAGGTACAGCAGGGCGCTGAAGAACGCGTTCCAGTACGCCACCGCGTAGAACAACCCGATCACCGACAGCACCGCCTTGGACAGCGGCAGCACGATGTAGCCGAAGGTCTTCAGCTCACCCGCGCCGTCGATCCGGGCGCTCTCGGTGATCTCGTTCGGCAGGTTCATGAAGAACGCGCGCAGCACGATCACGTTGAACGCACTGACCATCGTCGGCACGATCAGCGCCCAGATGCTGTCCAGCAGCCCGACCCCCTTGACCACCAGGTACGTCGGGATGATGCCGGGCGAGAACAGCATGCTGAACAGGATCACCAGCAGGATCGGCCGCCCGGCCGTGAACGACGGCCGGGACAGCGCGTACGCGAGCAAACACGAGACGGTGAGGCTGAGCGCCGTACCGACGACCGTGACGAACACGCTGACGAACAAGGCCTGGGTCACCACGCCGCCGGCGAACAGCGACTGGTAGGCGGCGAAGCTGACCGACTCCGGGAACAGGACCAGGCCGCCGGACTCGTTGATCTGCTTGTTCGGCGCCACGCTGGTCGAGATCACCCCGACGAAGGGAATGATCACCACTGCGCAGAACACCAGCAGGACGAGCCCCTTGAACGCCCGCATCGGCCAGGACGGTATCGGTACGCCGTTCACGATTCTGCGCTGATTGGTCATGGTCGTCATCGCTGGTACACCCCCTGCTCGCCGAAGATGTGCGCCACCTTGTTCGCGGTCAGGACGAGGGCCACGCCGACGAGTCCCTTCACCAGCCCGACCGCGGCGGCCACACCCCAGGCACCACCGATCACGCCGTTGTTGTAGACGTACGTATCCAGTACTTCGCTGATGTCCCGGCCGACCGCTTGCTGCTGCAGGATGATCTGCTCGAAACCGACCGTCAGCGAGTCACCCAGTCGCAGGATGAACAGCAGGATGATGATCCCGCGCAGCCCCGGCAGCGTGACGTGCCACAGTTGCCGCATCCGGCTCGCGCCGTCCACGCTGGCCGCCTCGTAGAGCTGTGAGTCGATCTGGGACAGCGCGGCCAGGAACAGGATCGTCGCCCAGCCGGTGTCCTTCCAGATGATCTGCGACGTCAGCAGCACGTGGAACAGCTCGGAGTTCCCGATGATGTTGATCGTGGCCAGGTCGTGCGACCGCAGGTAGTTGTTCAGCAACCCGCTGCCGCCGAGCATCTGCTGGAACAACGCGACCACGATCACCCAGGACATGAAGTGCGGCAGGTAGAGGATGCTCTGCGCGATCCGTTTGATCCGCTCCGAGAACAGCGAGTTCAGCAGCAGGGCGAGCAGGATCGGGGCCGGGAACACGAAGATCGACTGCAGGCTGGTCAGGATCAGGGTGTTCTTCAGCGCCCGCAGGAAGGCCGGGTCACCGTTGAAGATCACCCCGAAGTTCGCCCAGCCGGACCAGTCGCTGCCGCTGATGCCGAGGAACGGCTGGTAGTCCTTGAACGCGATCACGTTCCCCAGCAGCGGCACGTAGTGGAACGCGATGATCAGCGCGGTCCCGGGCAGTGCGAACAGCAGCAGCACCCGGTCCCGGAGCAACCGCTGCCCCAGGCTCAGTTGCTGCTGCGGTCGCGTCTTGGATCGCTGGAGCATCTACTACTTCCCTGCCGCGTCGGAGAAGGCCTGCTCGAGCTCGGTGCGCATCGTGTCGCCGCCGGAGGACTTCCAGGTCTGGACCGCCGCCGTCCAGTCCGACACCGGCTTCTTGCCCTGCACGATCTGGCTCTCCAGGTCGTTCATCGTCTTGGTGAGCTGCGCCTGCTTCTTCGACTGGGTGTCGGAGTAGAGGCCGTACGACGCGTCGTACACGAGCCGGGACGCCACCTTCTCCTGGATCGCGTGCTGCTTCTGCGGTACGTCGGGCTTGCCCGCCCAGTAGAGCGCCAGCGCCGAGTCGCTGATGTACTGCAGACCGATGCCGGTCTCCACCACACCGGTCTTCGTCGGCACCGGGTCGGTGCCCTTCAACGTGTAGTGGCGGCCGGCGACGCCGTACTTGCGGAACAGGTACTCCTCGGTGCCGAACGGTGCGGCCATCCAGTTGGCGATCTTCAGCAGCGTGTCGGCCGAGTGCTTGCTGTCCTTGCTGAACGCGGTGACGTTGTTCAGCGCCGAACCCATCCAGGGAGCGCCCTGGCCGCCGTCGAAACCGGGCACGTCGAGCATGTTCACCGCGAACGCGTCACCGGCGGTGTTGTCGGCGTAGTACTGGTTCCAGGCGACGAAGCTGTCGTAGTCGAACGCCGCGATCCCGCCGTTGAACCACTGCTTGCGGGCGCTGGACTTGTCGTTGAACGCGTCCGGGTTGACCACACCGGCGGCGACCATCTTGCGGCCCGCCTCGAGCGCGTCGAGCTGCGCCTCGTGCTCGTACATCGAGGAGAACTTGCCGCCGTCCTCCTTCCAGATGTTCGGGATCTCCAGCATCTGCCGGATCGTCGACATCGGCACCCGGGTCCAGGCCCACTTGTTCTGCTTGGCCGCGGTCATCTCGGTGGCCAGGTCGAGGAACTCCTGGAAGTTCTTCGGGGCCGGGTCGTTGATGCCCTTGGCGGCGAGCAGGTCCGCGCGGTAGAGCGGCAGCGAGGTCCGGGACATCCCGCGCGGTACCGGTACGCCGTAGATCGCGCCGTTGAAGACGCAGCCCTTCCAGTACTCGGTCGGGATGTTCGCCAGGAACGGGTACTTCTTCACCGCGTCACCGGACAGCTGCTCGGTCAGGTCCATGCACTTGGCCTTCACCAGGCCGGGGATCTGCACGGTGTCGACCGGGATGTTGAGCATGTCGGGCAGGTCGCCGCCGGCGATCCGGGTGGCGAACTTGTCCTTGTACTCGTCGTTCGACGCCATGCTGATCTGCAGCTCGGAACCGAGCCGCTCGTTCACGGCCTGCCAGAACTGGTTCTTGTCCACCGCCGGCGGGATCGCACCGGGGATGTTGGTCATGAACGTGATCGGCTTGCCGTCGCCCGGCGCCTCGGTGATCGCCCGGACCGGGTTCGCCGGGTACTTCAGGAAGCCGTCCAGGACGACGTCCGTCCCGGGCAGGTCGGGCTTGATGTCGCCGTACTTGGTGTAGGTCGGCAGTTTCACCGCCAGGTTGGCGGCGGCCGAGTTCTTCTTGTCCGAAGCACACCCCGCCAGCAGCGGCGTACCGGTGACCGCGACAGCGGCGGCGGCCAGACCACCGCCGAGGAATGTTCTTCTGCTGACTGGCATGAGGCCTCACTTCCATCGGAGGGCCTCACCATGACATAGTACGTCCTATGTCTTCAAGAGTCGGCGCCGTGGAAATCGCGGCCGCGATCGTCTTCGATCCGGCCGGGAGCGGCTATCACACCTTCCGGATCCCGTCCGTTCTGGCGCGGGGAGGGCTGGTGCTCGCCTTCTGCGAAGGACGGCTGCACGGGTCGGGTGACGCGGGCGAGATCGAGATCGTGCTGCGTCGCTCACTCGACGGCGGGCAGACCTGGCTGCCGCTGCAGGTGGTGTCGGCTGTGCCCGGCAAGACCTGTGGGAACCCGGTGCCGCTGATCGACCCCAAGAGCGGCGACATCGTGCTGGTCACGGTGGAGAACGGCGCCCACGCGGTGGAGATGTCGCTGGCCCGCGGTACCGATCCCGTCGACGGCCGACGGGTGTTCGTTCAGCGGTCGGGTGACGACGGCGCGACGTGGAGCCCGACGGTCGAGATCACCTCGCAGGTGAAGCCGGCCGACTGGGGCTGGTACGCGACCGGGCCCTGCCACGGGATCACGCTGACGACCGGGCGTCTCGTCGTACCGGCGAACCACTCGTTCGTGCCGTCGGAGCCGGTCGACGACCTGATCCGGTTGAACGGCGGACATTGCATCTACAGCGACGACGGCGGCCACACGTGGTCGGTCGGCTTCGTCGATCGCAACGACGGCGCCGAGATCAACGCGAACGAGACGACCGTCGCCGAGTTGCCGGACGGGCGGTTGTACTTCAACGCCCGCAACCACAAGGGCACCGGACCGGCGCGGGTGCACGCCTGGTCCTCGGACGGCGGTACGACGCTCGATGCGCCCTACACCGGGATTCCGGAGATCACCGCGCCAGGCATCCAGGGCAGTGTGCTCGCGCTGCCCGACGGCCGGCTGCTGTTGTCGACACCCGTGGATCCTGTGAGCCGCCGTGAGCTGACCGTCTTCGTCAGTGCGGACTCCGGTCAATCGTGGCGGCCCGGTCTGGTCGTGCACGAGGGCATGGCCGGCTACTCCGATCTGGTCCTGCTCTCCGACGGCCGGGCCGGGATCTTCTACGAGGCCGGTGAGACCTCGTCCTTCGCCACTTTGCGTTTTGCCACGTTCGATTCCGCTGTATTTGATTCCTTCCCCACCCCACCACCCCGCTCATGACGTTGGGAGACCCCTTGACCGACCCCGCCCAGTTGACCGGCGTCGTACCGCCGCTCGTCACCCCGCTCACGCCCGAGAACGACATCGACACCGCATCGCTGGCCAGGTTGATCGATCATCAGCTGACCGGCGGTGTGAACGGCGTGTTCGTGCTCGGCACCTCCGGTGAAGGCACCTTCCTGACCGACGAACAGCGGCAGGTCGTGCTCGAGACCACCGTGGCGGAGGTGGCCGGTCAGGTGCCGGTGCTGGCCGGTGTCATCGACACGTCGACCGCCCGGGCCGGTGCGCATCTGTCGGCCGCGTTGAAGGCCGGTGTGGACGGTCTGGTCGCGACCGCGCCGTTCTACGCCGCCACGCATCCGGCCGAGATGGAGAACCATTTCGTGCGGCTGGCCTCGCTGGCCGGTGACACGCCGCTGTACGCGTACGACATCCCGCCGCGGGCCGGGGTGAAACTGCCGGCGACACTGATGATCGAGCTGGGTCGGCGCGGCGTCATCGCGGGGGTGAAGGACTCCAGCGGACAGGAGTCGAGTCTGCGCCGGTTGGTGCTGGATCGGCGCGACGCCGGGCTGTCCGGGTTCGCGATCATGACCGGGTCGGAGGTGACGGTCGACTCCGCGCTGGCCTTCGGCGTCGACGGCGTCGTACCAGGGCTGGGGAACGTGGATCCGGCCGGGTACGTGCGGTTGTACGACGCGGTGGCGGCCGGCGACCTGAGTACGGCGCGGGCCGAACAGGACCGGCTGATCCGGCTGTTCGAGATCATCGAGGTCGCGGACCGGAGCCGGATGGGCGCGAGCTCGGCGGCGCTGGGTGCGTTCAAGGCCGGGCTGTACCTGCTCGGCGTGATCGCCTGCCCGGTGACGGCGTACCCGTCGATCCCGCTGGACGACGCGGAGATCGCCGCTATCCGCCCCTTGCTGGACCGAGCCGGATTACACTGAGCGGTCTTAGGTCGTGTCTGGTGATCCCACGCCTACTGCGCGGCACTCGGCACGGCACCTCGCCGCACTGGCGCAAAGGCCACGATGCTCCGCATCGAGACCTTCGCTCCAGCACGCCGATGCACCGCACCGAGCACCTGCTCGCTACGGCGCGGGATCACCAGACACGACCTGGACGAGGAGGCCGGCAGTGACAACGGGTGGGCTCAGCCGGGCACGGGGTGCGGCGGGGAATCAGTCCTTCATCCGCGACCAGATGAAGTCGTACATCCTGGAACGCGGGCTGAAGGCGGGTGACGCGCTGCCCAACGAGCAGGAGTTGATGGCTCAGCTCGGGGTCGGGCGGCATCCGTTGCGGGAGGCGATGAAGGCGCTGCAGGCGGTCGGCATCATCGAGATCCGGCACGGGTACGGCACGTACGTCGGCGAGGTGTCACTGCAGTCGCTCGAGGACGGGCTCGCGTTCCGGATGTCGCAGTCGATGGCCGGCGACCTCCGCGACGTCCAGAACGTCCTCGAGGTCCGCCAGGCCATCGAGGTCGGCCTGGCGGATGACGTGGTCGCCTATTTCACACAGCATGGCTACGACGCTCTGGAGCCGATCGTCCAGCAGATGGAGGCCAAGGCGGCAGACGGGAAGTACTTCCCCGACGAGGACTGGGCCTTCCATCAAGCCCTCTACGAACCGCTGGGCAACGCACTCGTCATCGATCTGCTGAGCGTCTTCTGGCGGACCTTCGCGCAGGTGGACGTGCGTCTGCCCGGTGCCCGCTACACACCTGCCGACGCCGCCGCCTGGCACCGCGACCTGCTCGACACTCTTCGAACCGCTGACGCCGACGAGTTCGCCCGCTCCATGAAGAAGCACTTCAACGGCATCCACACCCGCCTAGGCGAATAGATTCTCCGCGTCCACGATCGTGTACGCGTAGCCTTGTTCGGCCAGGAAACGCTGGCGGTGGGCGGCGAATTCGGCGTCCACGGTGTCGCGGGCGACGATGGAGTAGAAGCGGGCGGTGCGACCGTCGCCCTTGGGGCGGAGGACGCGGCCGAGGCGCTGGGCCTCTTCCTGGCGGGAGCCGAAGGTGCCGGAGACCTGGATGGCGACGGACGCCTCGGGCAGGTCGATGGAGAAGTTGGCGACCTTGCTGACCACCAGCCGGTCGATCTCGCCCTGCCGGAACGCCTCGAACAGCCGCTGCCGTTCGCGCACCGTCGTCTCGCCCTTGATCACCGGGCACTCCAGCCGTTCGCCGAGCTCGTCCAGCTGGTCGATGTACTGACCGATCACGAGCAGCGGCTCACCCGCGTGGTGCTCGGCGATCCGCCGTACCAGCCGCGACTTCGCCGGGGTCGACGCGGCCAGCCGGTAGCGGTCCTCGGGCTCCGCCGTCGCGTACACGAACCGCTCGGTCTGCTCCAGGTCCACCCGCACCTCGATGCAGTCGGCCGGTGCGATCCACCCCTGCGCCTCGATGTCCTTCCACGGCGCGTCGTACCGCTTCGGGCCGATCAGCGAGAACACGTCACCCTCGCGGCCGTCCTCGCGGACCAGAGTCGCGGTCAGGCCGATCCGCCGCCGGGTCTGCAGGTCGGCGGTCATCCGGAAGATCGGCGCCGGCAGCAGGTGCACCTCGTCGTACACGATCAGGCCCCAGTCGCGCGCGTCGAACAGCTCCAGGTGCGAGTACACGCCCTTCCGGCGAGTGGTCATCACCTGGTACGTCGCGATGGTCACCGGGCGGATCTCCTTGCGGGCACCGGAGTACTCGCCGATCTCCTCCTCGGTCAGGCTGGTCCGCTTCAGCAGTTCGTCCTTCCACTGCCGCGCGGACACCGTGTTCGTGACCAGGATCAGCGTGGTCGCGGACGCCTGTGCCATCGCGGCCGCGCCGACGATCGTCTTACCGGCACCACACGGCAGTACGACGACACCCGAGCCGCCGTGCCAGAACGAGTCCACGGCCTGCTGCTGGTACGGGCGCATGTCCCAGCCGTCCCGGACGAGCTCGATCTTGTGCGTCTCGCCGTCGACGTACCCGGCCAGGTCCTCAGCCGGCCAGCCGAGCTTCAGCAGGGTCTGCTTGAGGTGACCGCGCTCCGACGGGTGCACCAGCACGGTGTCGTCGTCGATCCGCGTACCGAGCATCGGCTTGACCTTGGCGCTGCGCAGTACCTCCTCCAGCACCGGCCGGTCGGTGGTGACGAGCACCAGACCGTGCTGCGGGTGCTTCTCGAGCCGCAGCCGCCCGTAGCGGTCCAGGGTCTCGGCGATGTCGACCAGGAGCGAGTGGGGGACGGGGTAGCGGCTGTAGCGCAGCAGAACATCAATCACTTGCTCGGCGTCGTGCCCGGCAGCTCGTGCGTTCCACAGGCCCAGCGGCGTCAGCCGGTAGGTGTGGACGTGCTCAGGAGCACGCTCGAGCTCGGCGAACGGTGCGATTGCCTTCCGGCAGTCGGTTGCGTCCGGATGTGCGGTCTCGAGTAGAAGCGTCTTGTCCGACTGCACGATCAAAGGACCGTCTGTCACTGCATCTCCCATTCACCGTGTCCGACCTTCCATTGTGCCTCAGGGGTCAACTGACCGGCCTGGCGGTGGAGATGCGGTGCAGGGCGTAGGTGCGGGGCTGGTCGGCGCCTTCGTCGTACGCGGTGAGCCAGCCGTCGGCGACACGGACGGGTTCGACGATGCGTTCGGAGGCGGTGCCGTTGTGGTCGACGTACGAGATCCAGGTGCGGGTGTGCGCCTCGGCCGCGTTGGCCAGGACGCCCATGGTCTCGGCCGGGGCGGTTGGCTCGATCAGACCTTCGTCGGCCGGGCGTTCGGCGGCGATCCGGTCGCCGGCCCGGACCTTCTCGATCACGGCCTTCACCTGGTCGTCGGTGAGGTCCAGTGGGCTGTCGGCGAAGTCCCGGCTGGTACGACGACGTGGAGTGTCACCACGACGCGTCGCCGAAGCCGTCACGTGCACGACCCCGTCGAACGTCTCAGCGAGCGGTGCGAGACCTGCCTCGCGCAACCGGCTCAGCACCATGTCCGGCGGCGACGGCGACACCACGACCGTCGGGGCCAGCCGACGGAAACGGATGCCGGGAAGGTTCGAGTTGAGCAGGTGGGTGAGCACGTCCTCGTCATCACAGCGCAGGTACGTCGACGCCGTACCAAGCCTGAGTACGCCGTGGCGCCGGGCCACGTCGTCGATGAGGTAAGTCAGCGGCTGGGGGACCGGTGTACGCGAGTGCTCGGCCAGCCACTTGTGCAGCTGGTCCGCGGTCCGGCCGAGGTCGAATGCACGTCGTACCGAGCTCTCACTGAACCTGTAGACCGCTGCACCACCGTGCGACTCCACGTCGGCCATGGCGGACAACTCGTCCTGCACTGTGCGGACCAACGGGCCAGGGGCGACTGCGGTGAGGTCTGCCTGGAGGAGCACCTCCGACACCGGCTCAGGTACGAGTGGCCTGATCGCTGACGCCAAATCGTCTGCTGTGGGCTCCGACGACAGCAGCGGTTGTGCGTGCGGTGCCATCGTGCCGAGGCCGGTCAGACCGAGTAGCGCGGCCTCCGTGACGGTCCACTCGACCAGGTCGTCGCGGAACTGTCCACCGCGTCGTGGGCGGTGCCAGGCGACCCAGGTGACCACTGACTCGGTGGCTGGCGCCGTACCGGCTCCTGCTTCGGCCAGGGCCTGCAGAGCGAGTACACGGACCTCTGGGGCCAGGAGGCGTTCCAGGTCGGGTGCCAGCGCGTTGATGAGCCGTTCGCGAGCAGCGGCCGTCGCACCGCCGCTGTCGCGCCTGCCGATCAGTCCGATCGCTCTGAGACCGGTGAACCACGCCATGACGAGCTGCGCCCACCGGTGTGCGAGGTCCAGCTCCAGCCAGTCGTCGTACGAGCTCGTCGGCAGCCAGAACTCGTTGGTGCCTACCTCCACGGCTGCCACGAGCCCGGCGGCGTACGCGATCTCCAGTACGGCTGCGGCTGTGTGCTCCTCCGCACCGATCTTGCCGGCCAGATTGCGCAGTTCACGCACACCGATGCCGCCAGTGCGCAGTACAGGAGGTGGCTCGGTGCCGAGTTGCTCGAGAGCGCGGTCAACCTGCCTGACGAGGTCGAGCGCCGCACCTGCGGCCGCACGGTCCGCGATCGCTGCCGACACCTTCTTGCCGGTCAACGGCGGCGGCACCGGCCGTGTCGACGCGAGCACGCGTCCACCACGCAGGTGCAGCCCGATCTGCCGCGGCAGCACCACAGTGTTGGCATCCCGCGGTACGACGAGACCGCGCGCGAGCAATCGCTCGACCGGCGTACGGGCCGACGCGATCGTCACCGGACGCTCAGCCTTCTCCACCGAACCGGTCGGCGGACCCCAGGTCAGCTTGTCCAGCACCTCACGGGCGTCCGGACCGGCCTCCTCGATCAGCTTGTCCAGGTCACCGAAATGCCTGGTGGTGACAGGACCCAGACCGGCGGGTGTCGGGCCGAGCAGCTCGTGGACCGCGCGAATGGGCCGCAGATCGTCCTCGGTGCCCCACACCAACGCCAGATCGAGCAGCTCAGCGATCCGCGGCCGCACGACCTCGGCAGGTTGAGCGACTCCAGCCGCCAACGCCTCCAGATCAACCGGCTCCGGCAGCGCCGACAGCGACTCCAGCAGATCGACCCCGAACTCGTCCAACCGGTTGATCGCCCTGGCCGCCGACGCATTGGTCGTCGCCCGGGCCGCCAGTTGACTGGTGTCCGAGGGAATCGGCATCGCCAGGTCCGGCCGCCGCTGCAGCAGCTGACCGAGCGCAGCGTCGTCCCAGCCACGTAACGCCTCAGCGAGGGTACGTGGCCGGCTCCGCTCAGATGCGCTCATCCCTACAACGGTACGGGCCTATCCCCACCTACCGCCAACTACTCTGCCGCGCCCGCGGTGCCGATGTGGTGGAAGCCGACTCGTTCGTAGACGGCGGCGACTGCTTGGGTTTCCGCCGAGAGGAGGACGAGGTCGACGCCGTGGGCGAAGGCGTGCTCGACCAAGGTGGACGTGACGGCTGCGGCCAGGCCCCTGCGACGCATGGCGGGCAGCGTGCCGACGCCGACGATCTCGGTCGTGGCGTCGACCGGCTGGTGCTGTCCGCTGGCGACCATGTCTTCGTCGGTGAAGGCGGCCGCGGGCACCGTCACACCCCGGCGGATTCGATCCTGGACCGCCTCGATCATGTCCGCCGGAACCTCGGCCGCCTTGGCGTCGCGCTCCTTCGGTCCGGCTGCGCCGACCGCCGTACCAGGGTCACCGAAGGCGAGCGACGCGACTGCCCGGGCCTGCCGGAGGACGGCCTCCTCGGCGGGCAGGATCTCGCAGCGCGCCTCCGCGGTGACGGGACGGAAGCCGTCCCGTTCGAGCACGAGCAATGGGTGTTCGACCACGGTCAGCCCGGCCGCGGCGGCTGCGGGGCCCAGCGACGGGCAGGTGTCGACGACCCACTCGAAACTCAGCGGGATTCCGAGCTCCTCGCACCGGGCTCGCACCGCCTCGACGTCCGACGGCTCGATCGTCCGACCGGAACCCGGGACCGGGCGGGCGTAGTACGGCCAGACCGTCGTACTGCGGAAGAGCGTGAACGGCCCGACCTGCTCGGGATCCGAGCCGGAGAGCGGGACCGCATGAAGGTAGTCGTCGACTCTGCTGATCATCGGGACGATCGAATCACCCCGGCCGCGACCGGCGCCAGGGATTATGTCGAGGATCCGAGACTGGCTCCGACGTTCCTCTCGTCAGCGACGACAAGGGAGGACCGACATGCAGACAGTGACATCCGCGGACGGTACGACGATCGCGTACGAACGCCAGGGCCGCGGCCCACGACTGATCCTGGTCGCGGGCGCGTTGTGCGATCGAGGGGCGCTGCGCCCGCTGGCCGACGAACTGGCCAAGGACTTCGACGTGGTGACCTACGACCGGCGCGGCCGCGGTGACAGCGGCGACAGTACGACGTACGCCGTCCAGCGCGAGGTGGACGACATCGGCGCGCTGCTCACCACCCTCGGCGGTACGGCGGCCGTCTACGGCCACTCCTCGGGCGCCGCGCTCGTCGCGGTGGCTGCCGGTGCGGGGCTGCCGTTCACGCAGGTGGTGCTGCACGAGCCGCCGTACGGGCCGGACGACGTCGACACCGAGGACGAAGGCGCGCAGGTGATCGAGTTGCTCGCCGCCGACCAGCGTCGCGAGGCCGTCGAGCTGTTCCTGATGCTCGCGGGAATGCCGAAGGAGGCCGCGCTGGAGACCGCGGCCGCACCCGGTATGGCGGAGATCGCGCCGACCCTCGCCTACGACTTCGCCGTGATGGACCACGCGTCACCCGGCGGGCGGGTGCCGTTCGACCTGCTCGGCCGCATCACGCAGCCGACCCTCGTCGTGGCCGGGACCGCTTCACCGCCGTTCATGGTCGACGCGGCCCACCGGATCGTGAAGGAGTTGCCGGCCGCGTCGCTGACCGAGCTGGCCGACCAAGGGCACGTCGTACCGCCGGAGCTCCTCGGGCCGGTACTTGGCGAGTTCTTCAGTCGGCGATGATCTCGATCGACACCCTGTCCGGGTAGAACGCCAGGTACTCGCGGATGTCGGCGACCGCGTCGTACGGCTGCTCGTAGGTCCAGACCGCGTTCACCCCGGCCGCGCCGGCCGGGAGGACGCTGAAGTACGACGCGTCGCCCTTGTACGGGCAGTAGGTCTGGTGCTCGGTGCGCTCGAGCAGGGTCAGGTCGACGTCCTTGCGCGGGATGTACTGGACGGCGGGGTAGCTCGCCTCCTGCAGCGACAACGCGTCCCGCGTGTCCGCGATCACCTGGTCGCCGGCCTTCACCACCACCCGGTCCGGGTTCTTCCCCACCGTGATCGGGTGGTCCGGACCAGGAATCTTCTTCTCCGCCATCAACGTCTCCCAAGGGCCGTGGTTCGCCGTCAACTTTTCAACAACCGCGGCCGGTGCGGAGGCATTCCCGTCAGAGCTGTTCCAGTTCCACCACGAGGCACGGACCGCCGTCGAAGGCGCCGCCGTCGATGCCGAGGACGAGGTCGTCGGCGTACAGGAGAGGTTCGGTGAGGTACGCCGGGTCGATGCCGAGCTGGTCGGCGACGATGCTGTGCCCGTGCACGATCCGGTGGCCGCCGAGGTGCCGCAGCAGGATGGTCGCCACCTCGGCTCCGCTCGGGCCGCGGAAGGCGTACCGCGACGTCATCCGCCGCCAGATCTCCCACCAGACCACGATGTCGTCACTGTGCAGCTCGGCGCTCGCGGCGGCGTTGATCTGGTCGATCGAGTCACCCCACTCGACGTACTCCACGGTGTCGGAGTGCATCAGCAGGTGGCCCGCGTCCAGCCCGAGCATCGGCTGGTCGAGCAGCCAGTCGACGTCGTCGTCGGTGAGCAGTTCCTGGTCGCGGTCCTGGCCGCCGTTCAGGACCCAGGACCGCTCGAAGCTGCGCGTGGTGATCCCGTCGTGCGGGACGAACGTGTCGCCGAACTTGTGCATCCCGAGCGCCAGGATCTCGTGGTTTCCGAGCAGCACCCGGATCGCCCCGTCCGGCGCCTGCTCGATCAGCTTGCGGACGAAGCGCAGTACGCCGATCCCGTCCGGGCCGCGGTCGAAGAAGTCGCCGAGGAACCACAGCCGGGCGTCCTTGCCGGACCAGTTGCCGTCGGCATCGGTCAGGCCGGCCTCCTGGAGCGACGCCTCCAGCTTCTCCGGGTGACCGTGGATGTCACTCACCGCATAGACAGCAGTCATCCCGGCCTCATCCCCTGAACGTCAGCACGATGAGTACGACGTTGAGCACCGAGACGGCGGTCGCTACCAGGCATGCGGTGAGAGTAGTCGCCCACCGGTTGACAAGGTCACCCATGACGCGCCGGGACGCGGTCAATCTGACCAGCGGCCAGAGCGCACACGGGATGCCGAAGCTCAGCACCACCTGTGAGACCACCAGGGCCCGGCTGGGGTCGATGCCGATCGCAAGGATCAGCAGTGCGGGCACCAGCGTGATCAGCCGCCGGACGGCGAGCGGGACATGGCGTCGCCAGAACCCCTCCAGGATCACCGAACCGGCGTACGTGCCGACCGACGACGACGCGAACCCGCTGGCCAGCAGGGCGAGCGCGAACAACAGCGCCGGCAACTCACCGAGCCGGACACCGATCGCGTTGTAGGCGGCGTCGAGCGAGTCGGCGCCGGTGCCCTCCAGCGCGGCCGCGGCGACGACCACCATCGCGAGGTTGACCGCACCGGCCAGCGCCATCGCGACGGCCACATCCAGCCGGGTGGCCCGTAGTACCCGCGTCTTCCCTTCGGCTGAACCCAGGCTCTTCCAGTGCCGGTCGGTGACGAGGGCACCGTGCAGCCAGATCGCGTGCGGCATCACGGTCGCGCCGAGCATGCCGGCCGCCAGCACCAGCGACGCGGTCCCGTCCAGCCGCGGGACCAGACCGCCGACCACACCGGCCGCGGACGGCTCCGCCTGGACCGTGGACACCACGAATCCGACCAGTACGACGGCGAGCAGCCCGATGATCGCGGCCTCGAACGGCCGCTGCCCGCGCTTCGACTGATAGACCAGCAACCCGAACGACACCGCGCCGGTGATGACACCGCCGAGCAGCAGCGGGATCCCGAACAGCAGGTTCAGCGCGATCGCACCGCCGACCACCTCGGCCAGGTCGGTCGCGATCGCCACCAGCTCGGCCTGCGCCCAGAGCCCGGTCGACGTGGACCGCTTGAAGTGGTCGCGGCACAACTGCGGGAGCGTCCGGCCGGTCGCGATACTCGCCTTCGCCGCCAGATACTGCACCAGGACGGCCATCAGGTTCGCCCCGACCACCACCCAGCAGAGCAGATAGCCGTACGTCGCCCCGGCCGCGATGTTGGTCGCGAAGTTGCCCGGATCCACGTACGCGACGGCCGCGACGAAGGCCGGTCCGAGCAGCAACAGCCCGGACCGGTTCAACTGACGCCTCAACGGCGCCGGCGCGTACATGAGAGAAGTCTCTACGACGGCGCCAACAGCGCAACCCCCGCGGGATCAGGTGCCGGTGCTGGAGGTGCCGAGCACCTTGCTCGCCTTGGCCACGGCATCAACCACCGGCTGCTCGATGTCCCCGTTGTCGAAGTCCATGGTCAGCAGGACGTCGCCCAGACCGGCGAACGCGAAGATCACCTCGAGCCCCTCCAGCGGCCCGCTCGCCGCGGCGAACCGGACCGCCACCGGAGTGGACCCGGCCTTCGGTGCGGCCACCTCGGTGACCGTGACCGTCGAACTGCCGGCACCTTCGATGGTCAGCTTGGCCTTGGGGCAGGACTTGACCGCGGCCTTCACCGAGGCGAGATAGGCCGTGGTCGCCTTGGCCGACGGCATCGCCTCGAGCGTCTCCCCGACGAACGGGCCGTTCTGACCGCCGGAGAAGCCCCGGTTCACGCCGAGCTTGGCGCCAGGCGTCGCGTCGGCGTTGAACAACTGGACCAGCTTGGCGCACTTCGAACCCGTGGCCGACAACTCGGTCCCGTCATCACCCTCGGTGTCCGGATCGACCGCGAAACCGGCCGGCAGATCCTCCAGCGCCAGCAACGCCTTGGTCAGCGTCGCCTTGGTCCGCGGCGCCGGCGCCGGCGGCGTCGGTACGACGGACGGCGTACTGCTGCTCGCGGTCGGGCTCGGCGTAGGCGTCGCCGACGGCGTGGTGCTCGGCGACGAGGCGCTGCCAGGCGTGGAGTCGCCGCCGCAGGCGACCAGAGTCAACGTGAGGCCTGCCGCGAACACGGCGGAGACAAAGGGTCGCTGCAACGACATGAGTTCCCTCCCCAGGAAAGTTGCAGCGAGTCTAGACCGGTATGCGGGCCAGTCAGGCCCAGGAGAAGTGCACCTGCAGCGAGAGTTCGACGATCTGGTCGCCGGGGGAGATGTTGAGCGGCGCGTCGAACCCCTTTCCCAGCGCGGCCGACTGCTCGTGGATGGGGGCGTGGCTGTAGCTCTCGGAGATCGAGGTGACCGAGCCGAGGGAGTAGCCGGCCAGTCCGGCGAGCTCCTCGGCCTTGGTCCGGGCCTGGCGGAACGCGAGCTCACGCGCCCGGGTCGAGCAGTGGGGTCTTCTCCTCGATGTCGAACTGGAGGAAGTCCAGGCCGAGACTGTTGCCTGCGGCATCCACAGCGGCGTTGAGCAGCCGGCCGAACCCGGTCAGGTCCTTCGTCGTGACCGTCAGCGAGTGCGAGGCGTGGTAGCCGGCCGACGTCCCCATCTCCTTGTACTGCGGGTGCACGTTGACCGAGCTGGTCGCGATGTCGGCGGCCTCCACACCGTGCTGCCGGAGCGCGGCCATCACCGCGTCGGTCCGCTCCGACACCCGTGCGACCGCGGTCGCCACATCGGGCGCGTCATGGCCGACGCTCAATGTCATCCGCAGTACATCCGGTGGTGCGCTGACCTGGCCTGACCCGACAACACTCACCCCTGTGTCCATGGACGCAGTCTGACACGTGAACGGGCGCAGCGAGTTCACCATCCAACGCTTCCCCCGGCCAACGGAGTCTGATCACCTGGTGTCGGCCTGGATGTCATCCGGCCGCCGCAGACTGCACCGTCATTTCCACGCCCAAGGAGACGCTGATGCGCGCAAGGTTCCTCATCCCGACCGTCCTCGCCGGTGTACTGCTCACCGGCCTCACCACCGCCGACGCATCCCCGAAGGACTCCGGGGTCGCCCGGGCGTTCGAGGCGACCACGCGCAGTACTGCGTGGACCCAGGTGGCGCGGATCCCGCTGCGCTTCCCGACGTACCACCCGCAAGGGTTCGCGCTGGTGGGTGACCTGATCTTCCTGTCCAGCGTCGAGGTGCATCGAGGCGCCGGTGAGGTACCCGCAGCCGGTCGACGGGTACGACCGCAGCCCGGGGAAGGGTGTCGGGCACCTGTTCGTGCTGGACCGGCAGGGCAAGCTGCTGAAGGACATCCGGATCGGCGAAGGTACGGCGTACCACCCGGGCGGCATCGACTACGACGGGCAGAACGTGTGGATCCCGGTCGCGGAGTACCGGCCGAACTCGCGCGCGATCGTCTACACCGTCGACCCGAAGACCTACCGCGTGAGCGAGCGCTTCCGGGTGAAGGACCACGTCGGCGGCGTCGTCCGCGACCGCACCACCGGCAAGGTCCACGGCGTCAGCTGGGGCTCCCGCACGCTCTACAACTGGACCACCACCGGCCGCCAACTCGAGTCCGCCCCCAACGAAAGCCACCTCCTCGACTACCAGGACTGCGACTACGTCGCCCGAGGCAAACAACTCTGCGGCGGCGTCACCACCCTCCCCACCGCCACCGGCGGCACCTACGACCTAGGCGGCCTGGCCCTCCTCGACCTCAAAACCAACCGCATCCTCCACGAAATCCCCTTCCCCTACTTCTCCTCCACCGCCCGCTCCGCCACCAGAAACCCCGTAGCCCTCGAAACCACCCCGACCAAACTCCGCCTCTACACCGCCCCCGACGACGGCGAAGACAAGAACGGCACCGAAATCAACGTGTACGAATCGCCGCTGAGCTGAACCGAACGACAGGAGGTGTCCAGCCGCGCGCACACTGGCCGCGCCTGATGCCGAACGCCCAGACCCAGCCCAAACCTGACACCTCCTGTCCTTCGGCACCGCGCTCTGCCACTAACCGGCCTTTCGGGTGAGGGTGCGTTGTGGGGAAGTGCCGGCGACGGGGACGGCGTCGCGGCGGAGTCGGTGACCAGGCGTTCGCCGCGGTCGATCAGGTCGCGGACTTCCTGGGCGCTGTATTCCACGACCTGGCAGGAGTTCCCGGACCAGAGCGTGGCGCGTTGGGTGAGGGTTTCGACTTGCTCGAGCCAGCGCGGATCGGACTCGTCGACGTCGTCTCTGCGGACGATCAGGAGGTCCAGATCGCTGTCGGTTCCGCCCTGTCCACGAGCGGTGGAGCCGAACAGCCAGACAGCCTCGGCCGGCACCTCCCAGGAGTCTGCCTCGGCCTTGAGTCGTTCGAGCAGTAGTTCCCGCAGCCGTGCGAGCGTCACGATGGCCGAGTAGGCGACGTGCTCATGGTTCAGCGTGTACAGCTTCGCGCGCCCCGCCGGCTCCGCGATGACGACGCCGTTCCGGACCAGGTCGTCGAGCACCTTCTGGACCCCGCTGGGGCTTGCCGATGTCCGGAGCAAGCTCCATATGCCCACTTTTCAGAACAAGCTCAGCTGGCTCGGGGGATGATTCGGGCTGGGATGTTGTGGAGGTGGCAGAGGGAGAGGAGGGCGGTGCCGTCGATGAGTTGGAGGGGTTTGCCGGTGGCGAACTGGTAGCTGGAGGGGCCGAAGCCGCTGGTGGTGATGAGGATGCCTTTGGTGGCGCCGGCGTCGACGACGGTGCCGAAGAGGTCGCGGACGGCGGACGGTGGGACGGTGCGGGTCCAGAGCTTGGCCTGGACGACGAACTTGCCGCCGGTGATCGGCCGTGGATCGTAGGCCACGCAGTCGATCCCGCCGTCGTGGCCGCGACGGAACAGTCGTGTCTCCAGGCCCATCCGGGTGAGCAGGTTCTGCACCAGGTGCTCGAAGGACTCGGGACTCAGTTCGAGCAGGTTCGGCCGGCTGTCGATCTCGCTCAGTACGTCGACCGGCTCGATCGTCCGTGGATCCGCCAGGTCGAACTCCAGCACGGGCTCGACCGGCTGCAACTCCTCCGGGTGCCGTGACACCTCCGCGGAGAAGTAGTGCCGCACACACGCGACCGGATCCAGTTGGTCCAGCACCAGCGCCTGGAACTGCTCCCGCGTCGCGCGCAACGTGATCAGGCAGGGCCGCACGGTCTGCCCGGTCGGCAGGTCCACCGACTCGACCATCCCGTTGAACACCACCGTGTCCACCACGCCGTACCGGTCACTGCCGAACACGAGATGCAACGCCCGCAACGCCAACTGGGCAACGAGTTGCTGATAGAGCAGCCGCACCTCCTGGGACGGCCGAGGCACCGCCGTCACCACATCCTGCGCGCGGTCATAGACGTACGACGCCTCACCAGGTACGGCGTCCACCCCCGGCAGCTCCCACTCGACGGCCAGCAACGTCGACTCCGGGACGTACCCGACCCGTCGCCGGCGCGGGAAGTCGAGCGGCTCGGCCACCCGGTCCAGCGCCTTCTGGAAGTACTTGCTGACCGCCGCGCGGTCCCGGTTCTCCACTGCCCGCTGGTACGCGTCGATCCGGGCATGTTGCTCAGCGGTCGCCTCGTCGAGCCGGCGCTGTTGCTCGACCTGGTCCCGCACCGCGCGAGTCACCCGCTCCCGCCGGTTCTCCTCGAAGGCCCGGTGCCGCTCGATCGCCTCGGCGAACCGGTCCTCGGCCGCCGCCAGCCGGCGCGCGTACCGCCGCTCCGCGCCCCACCAGCGGAAGCGACCCGGCGGGTGCGGCACGAAAGCCGCCCAGACCGGGCCCGGATGCGGCTCGAGATCAGCCGGTGACACCGTCGGCGGCGCCCGCCGGGGAGCCCGTTTCAGGGCCTGCAGATCGGTGCCGTGGACATCGATCGCGAGCGCGTCGGCGAGCACGTTGCCCAGGGCCCGGACACGCTCCACCACCGCAGCGGTTCGCTGTGCCGCCTCCGCAGTACGTCCCGGCGGCCGATCGCTGCGGGCCTGACCTTCCATGGAACGGCCCATCGCCTCACACCTCTCCGCACAAATGTAACCGGCTCGCCACGCTCCGCGTTCACTGTGACGGAGAGTTGGTAAGGACATTGCTTGCCGTCCACCCCCTGTTTCCTGCTGCACGTGCACTTGCCCGCGCCCGCCCGGCGCGTGACGATGGCGAGCATGAGCCTTCCTTCGTACGCATCCGGGGTGTCCGGGATTCCCTTGCTGGGCGAGACGATCGGGGCGAATCTGCGACGAACGATCAGCACGTACGGCGACCGGGACGCGCTCGTGGAGGTCCAGACCGGAAGGCGCTGGACGTACGCCGAGTTCGGCGCCGAGGTGGATATGGTCGCGCGCGGCCTGCTGGCGCACGGGATCGCGAAGGGTGACCGGGTCGGCATCTGGGCCCCGAACTGCGCGGAGTGGACGATCACGCAGTACGCGACCGCCATGATCGGCGCGATCCTGGTCAACATCAACCCGGCGTACCGGACCCATGAGCTGGGCTACGCGCTGAACCAGTCCGGCGTCCGGCTGCTGATCTCGGCGACCGAGTTCAAGACCAGCGACTACCGCGAGATGATCGACGAGGTCCGTTCGGAGTGCCCGGCGCTCGAGGAAACGGTCTATATCGGCACCGGCGACTGGGACGATCTCCGGGCGGCTGCCATCCGGGTCACCGTGTTCGAACTGCACGCCAGAGAAGGCGAATTGGCCTTCGACGACCCGATCAACATCCAGTACACCAGCGGCACCACCGGCTTCCCCAAGGGCGCGACCCTGAGCCACCACAACATCCTCAACAACGGCTTCTTCGTCACCGAGACGATCGCGTTCACCGCCGAGGACCGGCTGTGCATCCCGGTGCCCTTCTACCACTGCTTCGGCATGGTGATGGCCAATCTCGGCTGTACGACGCACGGCGCCTGCATGGTGATTCCCGGGCCGGCGTTCGACCCGGCGGCGACGCTGAAGGCGGTCCAGGACGAGCGGTGCACCGGCCTGTACGGCGTACCGACCATGTTCATCGCCGAGCTCGGGCTGCCGGACTTCGCCGACTACGACCTGACCAGTCTGCGGACCGGGGTGATGGCCGGATCGCCGTGCCCGATCGAGGTGATGAAGCGCTGCGTCGCGGACATGCACATGGCCGAGGTGGCGATCTGTTACGGCATGACCGAGACGTCACCGGTGTCGACCCAGACCCGTCGCGACGACGACCTGGACCGCCGTACGTCGACCGTCGGGCGGGTGATGCCGCACGTCGAGGTGAAGCTGGTCGACCCCGCGACCGGCCTGGTCGTCGACAGGGGCGAACCGGGTGAGCTGTGCACCCGTGGGTACTCCGTGATGCTCGGGTACTGGGACGAGCCGGAGAAGACCGCGGAGGCGATCGACCAGGCGCGCTGGATGCACACCGGCGACCTGGCGGTGATGCGCGAGGACGGGTACGTGAACATCGTCGGCCGGATCAAGGACATGGTCATCCGCGGCGGCGAGAACGTGTACCCGCGCGAGATCGAGGAGTTCCTCTACACCCACCCGGCCATCGCCGACGTGCAGGTGGTCGGCGTACCGGACGCCAGGTACGGCGAGGAACTCTGCGCCTGGATCAAACTGAAGTCCGGAGCCGACCCCCTCGACGCGGCCGCGATCAAGGAGTTCGCCACCGGCAAGCTGGCCCACTTCAAGATCCCCAAGTACGTCCTCCTCGTCGACGACTTCCCCATGACGGTCACCGGCAAGATCCGCAAGGTCGAGATGCGCGAGAAGTCCGTCGAACTACTCGGCCTCGGGGAGTGACTTGAGCAGTCGCTTCGGAGCTCGGGCTCGCCACGAGTCGGTGATGATCTCGCGGAGTTCGTCCGGGGCGATGCTGTCGAGCCAGCCGAAGACGGCGGCGGGGAAGGCCTTGGTGATCCAGTAGGCGTCGGATCGGCCGTGGACGAGGGCCTCGCGGTCGTCGGTCCAGAACTGCAGGATCTCGCGTCCGGTGTCGTCCCAGCGCAACCTCGCGAACTGGCGCTTCTGGACGTCGTACGCCGGTGAGCCCTCGTGCGCCTGGCTCACGACTGTGCCCGGTAGGGCCAGCGCGATCCTGCCGACGTCGTCCCAGGTGGTCACGTCAGTCTTCCTTCAGGTGGGCGGCGAACGCTTGGAGGGACGGGGTGTCCTCGCCACGGCGCCAGACGAGGCCGAGGGCTGATTCGGGGACGCCGGTGATCGGGATGTTGACGATGTCGGCGCGGCGGTTCTGTTCGGCGCTGCGCCGGCACAGCAGCATGCCGCCGCGGTCGGCGGCGATCAGCGACAGGCCTTCCTGCAGAGTGCGGTACTCGGGGCCTCGGTGGATCAACGCGCCGGCCGGTGTCTGGGTCGGAGCCTGAGCCTGACGCCAGTAGCCGGGTGCCGGGGCCGAGATCGCGATGAGTACGGCGTCCGCGAGGTCGTCGAGGTCGAGGCGTTCTCGGTCGGCCAGCGGATGCCGGGTCGAGACTGTGAGGGTCTGCGGCTGACGCGAGAAGACCGGGCCGAGCACGAGGTCGTCCTCGGCGACCGGCAGCATGACCACGGCCGCATCGACCTCACCACGCCGCAGCGCGCCGAACGGGTCGTTCAGCGGAAGCTCGCAGGTGTCGATCAGGCAGTTCGGGTTCTGCGACTGGAACACCGAGACCGCGGCCAGGATGATGTCGTTCGCCGTTCCCTGGAAGCCGATCCGGAGCTTGCCCTTCACGCAGTTGGCGAAGTCACGGGCGTTCTCCACCACGCGTTCCAGCGCGACGTACGCCGGCCGCACCGAGGTGAGGAACTCCTTGCCGAGCGGCGTCAGCGCGACCCGGCGGCTGGTCCGCTCGAACAACGGTCCGCCGATCCGGCGTTCCAGCGACTGGAGCAGCTGGCTGACCCGGCTCTGGGAGAGGTAGAGGCGTTCCGCCGTACGGCCGAAGTGCAGTTCCTCGGCCAGCACCAGGAAGCACTCCAGTTCGCGGATCTCGAGCGCCATCCAGCGCACCTCCGATCGATTAGCTCAGCTAATACAAGCATGACCACATCGCCGTTGTTCCGCATCCCCGTTGGCCGAAGGCTTGACGTATGACGACGATCTGCGCCGACCAGGTAGCACCCAGGACGCAGGGCTGGGCCGCTCCCGTGGCGATGGCGGTCACCGTGTTCACCATTGTGACCGCTGAACTGATGCCGGTCGGTCTGCTCACCCCGATCGGCTCGGCGCTGCAGGTCAGCGAAGGAACGGCCGGCCTGACGCTGACCATGACCGGCGTGGTCTCGGCGCTCGCTGCCGCCGTGCTACCGCTCGTGCTCGGCAAGCTCGACCGCCGGACGGTCCTGGTCGCTCTGATGGCCCTCCTGGGTGCGGCCGGTCTGCTCGCCGCCGTCGCCCCGGGCTTCGGGCTGCTGGCCGTCGCCAGGGTGCTGATGGGGATCTCGCTGGGCGGCGTCTGGCTGCTCGCGGTCGGTCTGGCCCCTCGGATCGTCCCGCCGCACGCCGTCGGCCCGGCGACCTCGCTGATCTTCAGCGGGATCGGAATCGCTTCTGTGCTTGGCATTCCGGCCGGTGCCTACGTCGGGGAGCTGGTCGGTTGGCGCTGGGCCTTCGCGGCCGTCGGCCTGCTGTCCATCGCCCTGGCCGTCGCCCTCGCGTTCCTGCTGCCGCCACTTCCCGCCGCCAAAGCAGTCCGGATCGGGGACGTCCTCGCGGTTCTCCAGATCAAGCAGGTCCGGGTCGGCCTCGTCCTGGTCGCGCTCGTTGTCACCGGCCACTTCTCGGCGTACACCTACGTCCGTCCGCTGCTGGAGAAGCTCGCCGGAATCAGCCCGACGCTGATCGGCAGCCTGCTCCTCGCGTACGGCGTGGCCGGCGTACTCGGCAACTTCCTCACCGGGTCGATGCGTCCCGTCCGCGCCATGACCTTCATCGCAGCCGGTGTCGCGGCCGCGAGCATCGTGATGCCTTTCCTCGGTACGACGATCACCGGAGCCCTGGTGCTGTTGCTGGTCTGGGGCCTCGCGTACGGCGGTACGAGCGTGAGCACCCAGGCATGGGGTCACGCGGCGGCACCCAACGCCCCCGAAGCGTCGTCCGCCGTACTGGTCGGGGTGTACAACGGCTCGATCGCACTGGGTGCCTTCACCGGCGGCCAGGTCGCCGACCACGTCGGTACGACGACCGTCACCTGGCTCCCCGCCATCCTCGGGACGGCGGCGCTCGTGGTCGTCCTAGCGAACCGCCGCCAGCGCGGCTGAGTCCTCGTCGCCGAAGTCGTCCTCGAGTCTCTCGGGGGAGTAGTCGAGGTCGATCCCGGCCACGTCCGCGCCGACCGCCGACTCGATCGCGCCGAGGCGGCGGGTCGCCCGGTCGCCGGCGTACGCCATCAAAGCGGTCGGGTTGATCTCCGGCGGGAGCTCGGGGGAGTTGTCCATCGCCCACTGGATCTGCGTCAGCGCGTGCGGGAGGAGTTCCTCCATCGTGTCGGTGACGACCTTCCAGTTGGACGCGTCCGCGGCGACATGGCGGCGGCAGGTGAAGGTGCCCCAGGCCATGTGCCGGCGTTCGTCGTCGCCGATCCGGCGGATCAGTTCCTGCATGCCGGGCAGGACGCCGCGCGCCGTACAGAGCAGGTTCCACGCGTGGTACCCGGTCAGCGCCAGAGTCCCTTCCACCACGTGGTTGTAGGTGACACTCGCGCGGACCTGGTTGGCCGGGGACGGATCGTCGGCCAGTGACTTGAGGGCGACCGGCAGGGCCTCGTAGAAGATCGCGCGATAGCCGGGGTTGTTCTCGACGTAGTGGTGCAGGTCCTCGGTGATGCCGACCGCGTCCAGCCAGAGCCGGAAGACCGCGGTGTGCTTGGCCTCCTCGAAGCAGAACTGGGTCAGGTACATCTCGTCGCCGAACCGCCCCTCGGCCGCCATCGCCTGCAGGAACGGCTGCAGATCCTCGGTCACAGCCTCCTCACCGGCGATGAACTGGGCGCACAGCATCAACGCGTTGTCCTTGTCGTTGTCACTGAGCTCCTGCCAGTCCTTGGCGTCCTGGCTGAAGTCGAGGTCGCGCGGGTTCCAGAACTTGCGGTTGCCCTTGTCGAACAGACGCAGCGGCAGTGCCTCCCAGTTGAGCCCGCCGGACCGCAATGAGCTGAAACCCTGTCGGTGCAGGGGATTCGTAATGGTCGTCATTGCTGCCTCCTGGCTTGGGACAGAAAGGGACTGAGGACGCGAGCCAGCTGCGCCGCCACCGTCGCCGGGGGAGGGCCCGGCATGACGATGTGGTTCAACACGACCCGCAACGCGACGTCGACGCAGCTGGTCGCGTCCTCGGGTGGTACGTCCGGCCAGTGCTCCCTGACGTGCTCACCCAGCCGTAGGTGGGCCACCTCCAGCACCTGCTGCCCCCGTGTGGTCAGCAGCTGACTTGCCTGGTCCGATCCCGGCTGGCCCAGCGCCGCCTTCACCAGCGGGTTGTCCCCGGCCAGTGTGAGCGCCCGCTCGACCGCGGCCCGCAAGCCGTCGATCGGGTCGGACTCCTCGGCGAGCGCTGCGTTCACGTCCAGCAGGAACCGCTCGGTCTCGCGTGCCGCGACCGCCTGCAGCACGCCCCATTTGTCGCCGAACTCGTTGTAGACGGTCTGCCGTGACACGCCGGTACGACGGGCCACCTCGTTCATCCGCAGCCCGTCGTACCCGCCGGCCACGATCGCGTCGTACGCGGCGTCCAGCAGCTCGTCACGCAGTCGGCGCTTGGTCCGGTCGGCGAACGAGTCCATGAGACCGAGGGTTTACATTTCTGTGCCGGATGTCAAGAGGCCGGACAGAATGTCCTCAGTTGTCAACTGACGAGAAGTGCTCCGCATCGCCGGTCCGGGGCGTACTGCGGATGCCGTCGATGCTGACCGGGATGTCGCCGGCCAGGGTGATCCGGTGCAGCCGCCGCGGCTGGTCGTCGTAGTCCGCGACGCCGTAGTGCTGGGTCGCCCGGTTGTCCCAGATCGCCAGGTCGCCGGGCTGCCACTGCCAGCGGACGGTGTTGTCGAGGTTCGTGATCCGGTTCTGCAGCAGCTGGAACAACGCGGTCGTCTCGGCCGACGTGAAGCCGACGAAGCGCCGGACGAAATGACCCAGCACCAGCGACCGCTCGCCGGTTTCCGGGTGGATGCGGACGACCGGGTGCTCGGTCTCGAACAGCTTCGAGACGAACTGCTTGCGGTGTTCCTCGACCTTCACGTCCACCCCGCCGATCCGGGTCTCGTCGACCCGGCCGGCGTAGTCGTAGACGTTGCTGTGCACGGCCCACAGCCGGTCCACCAGCGCCTGCAGTGCGACGGGCAGATTCGCGTACGCCGTCACGGTGTTGGCCCACGTGGTCGCGCCGCCGTACGCGGGCAGCGTGACCGCGCGGAGCAGACTGATCGCGGGGATGCGGTCGACGAACGTGACGTCGGTGTGCCAGCTGTTCGCCTTGCCGTAGTCGGAGTCGATCGGCAGCACGTGCTCGGCGCCCTCGAGGCTCTTCGAGGTCGGGTGCGCGAGCGTCGGCGTCCCGAGCAGCTTGGCGAAGGCGAGCTGGCCGGCGTCGTCGAGGTGGTGCTGCTCGCGGAAGAAGATCACCTTGTGGTCCAGCAGCGCCTGCCGGATCGCGGCGACGGTCTGCCCGGGCAGGTCGCCGCCCAGACGGACATTGCCGATCACAGCGCCGATCGCGCCGCCGGCCTTGCTCACGGTGATCTCGGGTGCTTCCAGCTGAGTGGTCATATCAGGCTCCCTCGCAGTGACGTGGTTAATAGCAATAATCCAACTGAATTACTGCACATATCCGCCGTTTCGGGATGCGAGACCGGGCGCGGGTGCGAAGCACGTAGGGTTGGGGACGTGTCAACCGCCGAGATCCAGTCCGCTGCCGCCACCTTCGATGTGCCGGAACTCGTGGTCGGGTTCGACCTGGACATGACCCTGATCGACTCCCGGCCGGGGATCCAGGCTGTCTGGGACCTGCTGGCCGCCGAGACCGGCGTACCGATCGACTCCGACCTGGTGGTGAGCCGGCTCGGGCCGCCGCTGACCTGGGAGATGGCGAACTGGTTCCCGCCCGAGCAGGTCGATGCGATGGTCTCCCGGTACCGCGAGCACTACCCGTCGTACGCGATCAACGGCAGCCTGCCGCTACCCGGTGTGCTCGAGTCGTTGGCCGCCGTACGGGCGTTGCGCGGCAGGACGATGGTGGTGTCGGCGAAGTACACGCCTTCGGTGGTGCTGCACCTGGAGCACCTCGGGCTCGACGTCGACGAGCCGGTCGGTGATCTGCACGGCGCCGAGAAGGGCATCGCGCTGCGCGAACACCAGGCGACGATCTACGTCGGCGACCACACCGCCGACATCGACGGTGCGCGCGCTGCCGGCGCGGTCGCGGTGAGTGTGGCCACCGGCCCGTTCACCGCCGACGAGCTTCGGGCGTACGGCGCTGACGTCGTACTGAACGACCTGACCGAGTTCCCGGCCTGGCTGGACGCGTACGTGTTCGAGCAGCGGCTGGAAGCGTTGATGCGGCGGTTGTCGGGCTACAAGAACCTGGTCGTCGCGTTCAGCGGCGGTGCCGACTCGGCGTTCCTGCTGGCGGCCGCGGCGCGGGCGATCGGCCCGGCGAACGTGGTCGCCGCGACCGCGGTGTCGCCGAGTCTTCCGGTGGCCGAGCTGGAGCCGGCCGCACGGTTCGCGGACAGCATCGGCGTCCGGCACGTCACTCCGCACACCCACGAGATGGACCGTGAGGGGTACCAGGCCAACGCGGGTGACCGGTGCTACTTCTGCAAGGCCGAACTGGTCGAGACGCTGCAGCCGATCGCGGACGAGTTCGGCATCAGCGCGATCGCGACCGGGACCAACGCCGACGACGCGATCGCCGGGTTCCGGCCGGGGATCCGGGCCGCGTTCGAGCGGGGTGCGATCACGCCGCTGAAGGACGCGCGGCTGACCAAGGCGCAGATCCGCGAGGCCTCCCGGAGCTGGGGTCTCGAGACCTCGGACAAGCCTGCCGCCGCCTGCCTGTCGAGCCGGATCGCCTACGGCATCCGGATCACGCCGAACCTGCTCGCCCGGGTCGACCGGGCCGAACAGACGGTCCGTTCACTCCTCACGCCGTACGGCGTCGAGAACGTCCGGGTCCGCGACGTCGGGGACACGGCGAGTATCGAGATCGACGCCCGGCTGCTGGACCAGATCGACCACCGGAGGCTTGTCGACGCGGTCGTGGCCGAAGGATTCCCGGCCGCTCAGGTCGATCCGCGCGGCTTCCGTTCCGGGTCGATGAACGAACGGTTGAAGGACCCGGACAAGTACCGGTAGTAGTGCGGATTGCTCGCCGCCTCAGGTAGTTTTCCTGAGGCGCCGCGGCGCTGGTTCACGTACGCTGGGTAGCCGATCGGGCAGCCCGCCCGTCCTGTTCCGACG
Organism: uncultured Actinomycetota bacterium; assembly: GCA_963748245.1. GTDB lineage: Bacteria > Actinomycetota > Actinomycetes > Propionibacteriales > Kribbellaceae > Kribbella. The sequence continues at coordinate 606,627 of CAVVIA010000004.1, forward strand.
ATTGACAACAAGAGGTTCTCGTGCCCGTTGGCAAGGTCAAGTGGTATGACTCCGAGAAGGGGTTCGGTTTCCTCAGCAAGGAGGAGGGCGGGGACGTCTACGTCCGCAACGACGCCCTGCCCGCCGGAGTGACGAACCTCAAGCCGGGCCAGAAGGTCGAGTTCGGTGTCGTCGAGGGACGCAGGGGTGAACAGGCCCTCCAGGTCCGGCTGATCGACCCGCCGCCGTCGGTGGCGAAGGCGATGCGGCCGAAGCCGGAGGAGATGCAGCTCGTCATCGAGGACCTGATCAAACTTCTCGACAACCTGGGCGAGGGTTACCGCCGCGGCCGCCAGCCCGACGGCAAGGCCGCCCGCCAGGTCGCCACCGTCCTCCGCGGCGTCGCCGACAAACTGGACGTCTGAGCCGGGTACGACGCTCGCCCGGTACGCCGCCCTTCGCGTCGTACCGGGCGTTGTCGTACCCGGGCGTTGTCGTACCGGGTTGTCGTCAGGAGCGGCGTTCGATCAGGGACTGGATGCCGTCCAGCACGGTGTCCAGTCCGAACCTGAACTCACCGGAGTCGAAGTCCACACCGAACTCGTCAGGTGCCTCCGGATGCGCCAGGCCGGCCGCGATCGCGGGGAAGCGGTCCGGATCGGCGAGCATGGTCAGCCGACGGGTGTAGAGCCGGTCCGCCTCCAGCGCCGCCTCGTCGGTCAGCATGTGCGCGGTGATCTGCACGGCCCCCCGGACGTAGATGTTCACCAGCAGCATCGACGACAGTCGGTCCTGCGGTGTCAGCGGCGTGCCGTCGAACGCGTTCAGCGCCGACTCCATCCACTCCAGTTGGTTCGGTGACAACGGCGGCTCGGTCACCGGGACCTGCAGGATCCACGGGTGCTGCTGCAGGCCGAGGCGGAATGCCTCGGCCCACACGGTGATCCGCTCCCGCCAGCTCGATTGGATCCATCGCCGGCAGCTCGCCGAAGGCGTGATCCAGCATCACCACGTACAGGTCGTCCTTGGAGTCGACGTACCGGTAGAGCGACATCGTGGTGAAGCCGAGCTCGGCCGCCACCTTGCTCATCGAGACCGCGGCCAGCCCGCCGGTGTCGGCCAGCTTGATCGCCGCGCGGCCGATGTCGCTGATGTGGAACGCCGGCTTCGGCCCCGGCCGTTGCCGCCCTTCGATCCCCCACAGCTGCTCCAGCACCCGCGGCAGCTCCACCGGCGTCTCGTCGCTCATCGGTCGCCCTCTCGTCCTCGGCTGCATCGAGTCTATCTGTTTACATCATAGACAGATGTGGCTATGGTCTGTGTATGGCGCACACAGTGTGCGTCGTACACAGATAATGCGAGGGGTTGTCATGAGGCCAGTTGTCGTTGATGCGGCTGAACGTGCGGGGCGGAAGGAATGGATCGCGCTCGGTGTGCTCGCGCTGCCGCTGCTGCTGGTCTCGATGGATGTCTCGGTGCTGTACTTCGCGGTCCCGTTCATCAGCGCGGACCTGGGGGTGTCGGCGACCGAGCAGCTGTGGATCTTCGACATCTACGGGTTCGTCCTGGCCGGGCTGCTGATCACGATGGGCTCGCTCGGTGACCGGATCGGGCGGCGCCGGCTGCTGCTGTTCGGTGCGGTCGCCTTCGGTCTGGCCTCGGTCGCGGCGGCGTACGCGCAGAACCCGGAGCAGTTGATCGCGGCCCGCGCGATCCTCGGTCTCGGCGGTGCGACGCTGATGCCGTCGACGCTGGCGCTGATCCGGAACATGTTCCACGACCCGGCCCAGCGGTCGAAGGCGATCGCCTTCTGGAGCGCGGTGATGATGGGCGGGATCTCGCTCGGCCCGGTGCTCGGCGGGTTCCTGCTGGAGCACTTCTGGTGGGGTTCGGTGTTCCTGATCAACACACCGGCGATGGTCTTGCTGCTGGTGCTCGCGCCGATGCTGCTGCCGGAGTTCAAGTCGCCGGACGCCGGACGGTTCGACCTGATCGGGTCGGCTCTTTCGCTGGCCGCCGTACTGCCGGCGATCTGGGGGCTCAAGGAGCTGGCGGCGCACGGGCTGTCGACGCTGCCGGTGGTGGCGATCGTGGCCGGGTTGGTGTTCGGCGCGATGTTCGTGCAGCGGCAGCGGACCGCGTCGGACCCGATGATCGACCTCGCGATGTTCCGCAGCCGGGCCTTCAGCGGTTCGCTCGCGGCCAACACGATCGGCATGCTGGCGCTGGTCGGGAACGCGATCTTCATGACGCAGTACCTGCAGCTCGTGCTCGGGATGAGCCCGTTCAGGGCAGCGCTGTGGTCACTCGCTCCGTCCGTGGTCGTCGGTGCCGCGGCGCCGGTGGCGACGGCACTCGCGCGGCGGTTCGATCGGGCCTACGTGATCGGCGGCGCCTTCGTGCTGGCGGCTTCCGGGTACGGCGTCCTGACACAGGTCGGATCGCTGGCGGTCATCCTGATCGGATCCGGACTGCTCGCGGCCGGTCTGGTGATGGTGATGACCCTGGTCACCGAGGCTGTTGTCGGGTCCGTCGCTCCGGAGCGTGCCGGGTCGGCCTCGGCGGTGATGGAGACCTGCAGCGAGTTCGGCGGCGCCCTGGGCATCGCCATCCTCGGCTCCATCGGTACGGCGGCCTACCGCGCAGACCTCCCCGCCGACGTCGCAGCCCCCGTCCGCGAAGGCCTCGCCGTCGGCCACCGCCGCAGCCGCCCACCTATCGCCCGAACTGGCCCAGACCGTCCTCGCCACAGCCCGCCACGCCTTCACCCACAGCCTCAACGTAGTGGCAATCGTCGGCTGCGTGATGCTCCTGACCACAGCCCTCGCCGCCACCCTCACCCTCCGCGGCACCACCCTGACAACGGAGCCAACACCTGCTGAGGAACTGCGGCCAACCGCCTGATCCCGGATCGCCAGGCCATCACACTGCCGCAACGATGAGGGTTTCCCGCCTGGAGCCACGCGGAGTCGGCAGTTGTGCTGGCCTGGCGGTCCGCGCCCCGCTACCGCGGTGGGCGGCCTCCGCCGGGGCGCCGCCGGTTGAACAGTCCACCTCGGTCGCGTTCGACGGTCGGCTCCTCGGCCCACGGCGCCTGGTCCTCGACGGTCTCCTCGTCGTCCTCGTCGGGCTGACCGCTCCACCACCTGCCGACCGGTTGATCCGGCCGTGCCGGGCCCGGCTTCTCCTGGTCCAGCTTGAGTTCGACAGTTGGTTCGTCGTACCGGCCGGACGAGCGCGCGCGGGTGGCGCGCTGCTCGGCGACGCTGGTCGTGAGGATCGTGCGACTGGTGCTCGTCGGCCGCTCGCGTTCCGGCGCCTGGTGGCCGCCGCTCGGGGCTTTGGGCTTCGGTTTGAGGGGATCCGCGGTCGGCCGACCCGACGACTTCATGCGTACGACGAAGAACACGACGCCCAGGAGCACCGCCGCGAGGAAGCCGAAGCCGAGGCGGGGGACCAGGGGCATGACGATCCCGCAGCCGCCGCCGATCACCCAGGACAGCTGCAGCACGGTCTCCGAACGGGCGAAGACCGACGTACGCACGGTCTCCGGCACGTCGCGCTGGATCATCGCGTCCAGCGACAGCTTCCCGAGCGAACTGCACAGCCCGGCGACCAGGCCGAGCGCGATCAGGATCGGGAACCCGTAGAACACCGCGACCAGGATCGCGACCGCCGCATCCGCCAGTAGCACGACCAGGACGACGGTCTCGGGTTTTCGGGCCTTGAGCAACGACCCGAGCACGGTGCCGAGGCTGTTGCCGGCACCCGCCGCCGCGATCACCGCACCCGCGGCGAGCGCGCCGTCGATCCCGCTGACCGGCTCGTCCCGCAGCAGGAACGCCAGGTACATGGTCAGGAACCCGGACACGAACCGCAGCCCCAGGTTGCACCGGATCCCGCGCGCCACCGCCGCCGTGATCGCCCGCCGCCGCGCATCGCGTCCCGCCGTACCGGTCATCTCCTCGCCGGCCGGCGAGTCGACCTTGTTCGGCAGCCGGATCGCCAGCACCAGACCGATCGTGTAGACGAGCGCGGCCCAGCGCAGCGACCACTCCGGCCCGATCGATGCGAACCCCGCCGCGAGCGCGGCGCCGACGGTCGCACCCGCGACACCGGCCAGCGAGATCCGCGAGTTCGCGGTGACGAGGGTGATCCCCTCCGGGAGCAGCCGCGGTACGGCGGATGCCCGCGTCACGCCGTACGCCTTGGATGCGACCAGGCAACCCAGGGCGGCCGGGTACAGCCACGGCGAAGCGCTGCCGGTCATCGAGGCGGCGAGGCTCCAGACCAGGAACCCGCGCAGACCGAGCGTCGCACCGATCGCCCAGCGGCGACCGTGCCGGAACCGGTCCAGGATCGGGCCGATCAGCGGAGCCATCAAGGCGAACGGCGCCATCGTCAGCAGCAGGAACAGGGCGACCCGATCGCGTGCCTGCTCACTCGGAACGGCGAAGAACACAGTCCCGGCCAGCGAGACGGCGAATGCGGTGTCACCGGCTGCGTTCACCGCACCCAGCTCGATCAGCCGCGACAGCCCGGACTCCCGCGCGCCCTGGGCACCGGTCAGCCCACGAATCCGCCGGCCGGTGGCCTTGCCGACCTTCCCGCCGACGACGGCCGTCTTCCGCGAGGCCGAGGCGACCCCGCTGGCCCCGACCTTGGAGGCCTGACCGACCTTCTTGCTCGCGGTCCCGAGCTTGTCCCGGGCGCCGCTCAGCCGCTCGCCAGTACCCTTCGCGCCGGCCTTGTCACCGGGCGTCCCGTTGGTCTTGTCACCAGGCGTCCCGCCGGACGCGTGCGCGCCGGATGAACCAGGTGTCGCCTTCTGGTCCTCGGGGTCTGGGCTCTGCATGGAACCATCCTGCCTCCTGCGGGGGACAGACCGTAGTCACGGCGCGTTCGGAACACCGGCGCGGGCGTGCGAGAATGGGCGATTGTGACTCCCGTCAAATCCCCGGAACCGGTTCGCGCCAAGCCCGACGCCATCTGTGTCGCGGCGGTCGAACCTGCCCGCGAGGCCGCGATCGCCGAGGCCGGCGCCGCGCAGATCGGTGAGCATCTCGGTCATCTGGTCGAGGGTGAGCGCCTCGTCACGCACTACTTCGCCTCCACCCATCCCGGGTACCGCGGCTGGCGGTGGGCGGTCACGCTGACCCGCGCCGCCCGCGCGAAGCTGGTCACGGTCAACGAGGTCGTCATGCTGCCCGGCGACGAGGCGGTCGTCGCGCCGGTGTGGGTGCCGTGGTCGGAACGGGTCCAGCCCGGCGACCTGCGCCCCGGAGACCTGTTCCCGACCCACGCGGACGACCCGCGCCTCGAGCCCGGATTCACCGACACCGGTGCGCCCGAGGACGTGCTGACCGTCGTCGAGGAGCTCGGGCTCGGCCGCGAGCGGGTGCTGTCGCCGCTCGGGCGGGAAGACGCAGCCGAGCGCTGGTACGCCGGTGACTTCGGTCCGTCCGCCGCGATCGCACAGGCCGTCCCGTACAAGTGCAACGCCTGCGGCTACTGGATCCGCCTGGCCGACAGCCTCGGCCAAGCCTTCGGCGTCTGCGCGAACGAGATGGCCCCGGGCGAGGGCCGAGTCGTCTCCTACGACTACGGCTGCGGCGCCCACTCCGACGCGGTCATCGACCTCCCGGAGCAACCGGCCGCCGAACACGCCTTCGACACCACCGGCTACGACGACATGGAACTGGCCGCCGAGGCAGACGCCGTACAAACCGAGGTAGAAGCCGCCGCCGAACCCACCTCCGACGAAGAAGTAGAAACAACCTGACCCCCGCAAAGGACACCGCCTCCGGCGGCGACTGTTCTCTTGCTGCCTCCGGCGTGCCCGCGGACTGCTGTCCCGGATTGATGTGATAGGCGGGCAGGACTGGGTCCGCCCGACGCACCCACCACACGCGCTCCTTCACCGTGTGCACACAGCCGCTCCCGCCCGATGATCGCAGGCTTATCGTCCGCACCAGCCGCGGTTGTTTCTTCGTTGCCTGCTTGCCTTTCGGCCCGTGCTGACGGGATTTGTCGCTGTCAGTCGCGCCAACCGTCTCCTGGCTGCCAACGACCAAGGTCGCGCGAGCCGTCGAGGATCGGGTTCAGGCAGTTCCCGACGTGTTCCAGCGCTGCCTCGATCGTGTGGAGCTTCTCGTCGACCCTGGTCTTGCGGGCATACGGCCCGTAGCCGGTCGACCAATGGCCGCCCGGAGATGTCATCTCATTGGGCAGCTGCATTCCTCGTCGCCTGCTCTCCGCCCCCAGGGCCTCTGAGACCGGCTTTGCCTCGAACTCGCAGGCTGACACGATCAGGGCTAGATCGATCAGGTCGCGGTATCGCGTCGAGGGCGACTGCGTGTCGCCGTACGGCTGGTACATCGCGCACACCTTGTCGGCCACCTGGTCTGTCAGTGGGTACACCACGATCTCGGGGAGCTCAGCCAGGCCGGGGACATCCACGACGGGCGTGGGCCTGATCCGCTCGGGTGCCGACAGTAGATGTAGTTCGCGGGCGAGGTCGATCGGAAAAGTGCCGTACTTCGCGCCGATGTAGGCGCTCACGCTGAGCTCGACCACAGGATTGGTCCGGCTGAAAGACACTCCGTCCTCGATGACAAACGTCAGGTGATCCCCTGCGCGCGGAGCAGCGAGAGCACGAAGCTCGGCGATCGCCGCGGCGGGCGACAGGTCGCCCAGGTGCAGTAGATCCAGATCCATGGAGAACCGCGCCTCCGCGAGCCGCATCAGCAGACCCGCGCCGCCCTTCAGCACCCACTGCCCGTCAGGGACCGTGAAGATCAGCGCGAGGAACCGCTGGAACAGGAACTCCCGCCGAAGCTCCTCCAGCGACCGGCCTCGAGCCTTGGTTTCGCGTTTGAGTCTGTCCTCGAGCGCCCTTCGAAACGCCATCGCAGTGGCGTAATGGGGTGACCCGTTGACCATGCTCACTCGGTGTCCTCTTGTGCGGCGGGGCCGAGCTCGGACGCCTCAACCGACTCGCTGATCGTGCGGGCGAGTCGTGACACCTCGGCGATCTCGCTGTACTGCTTCGCAAGCCGCTGTATGGCCGGGGACTGGAGCCGACGCGCGAGGTCGGCGAAGGCCTTCATCGCCGACGAGTTCGCCTGGATGGCCTGCTGGGTGATCTGCTGGATCGCCGGGGTCTGCATCGGTTGCGCCGACTCCCTCGCGGCGAAAGCCTTCGTGGCCGGCGAGGTCCTGAGCTGCTGCGCAAATGGCGCGATCGCGGTCTGGATGGCTGCGAGCTGATCTTGGAGGAGCTGGATATCTCCGAATGCCTTGGGCGCTTCGCCAGCCGGGCGGACCGATCGCTCACCGGCGAGTTCGACCGCGCGAACGATCGGCACGGACACGCTGGACTCCTGGAGAAATCGCCCTAGGAGAGCTTCACCATCACCCATCGGTGCACCGTATTGGTGTGCATGCCGGCGGAGTGCACTGGCGAGTTGACGGTCGTCAACCTGATGCCGTGTGAGTGCATCCCGCACGACGCTGGCCAGATGCCCGCCGTCCACATGAGCGGCCGCGAGGTCGCTGACGGTACGGACGACGGTGGTGACCGGAAGCCCGTCGACCACAGTCCACTCCTCCGGAGCGACCCTGCCGCGGTGGATCCGGATGTCCTGCCGTCGGGTCTGCTTGCGTTCACCGCTGGTGAACTCGTACTGGTCCGCTTCGAGATCCCCGAGCCCATGGATCGCAGCGGCAGATCGGTGGGAGACCACAGCGGGAGTTCGCTCACGAAGACGCTCTCCGGCCCGGGGCGCTGGGTCGAGAGCAAGCCATGCTGCACGGAGATCGTCCAGCGGCGAAGGCGGTGCCCCAGCCACTCGGTAGACACCGTGTGTCATGCGCTCAAGTGCGCCCCGATTGGTCAGCCGCGCCAGGGCCTGAGGAGACACGTCGACGGTGCGGGCCTGAGCGGTGGTCACCAGCCCCCACTGTTCAGCTGAAAGATCCGCCAGATCTAGCACAGCACTCATCGTTCCTCCTCTCCGATGCTGCAATAATACGCCTGAGCGATACTTTTGCAGTAATCAGAGGAAGTAATGCCGCACCTGGAGTGCGTGCAGATGAAACGTCGGCGGAGTCGAGCGACCAACCGACGGCCTGATCACGACCCCGAGTCGGTCGCGTCGAATCTCAGTGAGCTCTGATGCAGATTGGGCGGCTGCTCGATATTCGCGCGGTGGACAACCCCAGCCCATCCGCCCATCGCATCAGCCCGCGTCACCAGTCCGCGGGCCCGCCGGAGGCGGTAGAGGAGCAGTCGCGGCCGAAGGCTGTGTCTGTTGTCAGTCTTCGGTGGCGCGGCGGTGGCCGGCCTGGATGGCGGCCCAGCGGCGGCGGCAGTAGGCGAGGCCGATCCAGCCGAGGCCGAAGCCGGCGACGGTGACCCACAACCACCACTCGAGGCCGTCTCTTCTTCAGTTCGTCGCGGAAGATCAGCACGACCACGAAGGCGACCGCCCAGGCGACGATGCCGGTGATCACGCGACGGGATGCCGGACAGGTCGAGCGGCTTGACCTCGGCGTGCACCAATTCGCCGCGGGCCAACTGGCTGGTCGGGTCGGTGCGCTTCTTCTGTGCCGGCGCTGCTCGTCTGCCACGAGACCCACCTTAGCCGTCGCCCAGAACTGATTTTCGGTCAGTGCTCGCACCGAGCGGGTGCGTAACTGGCACGATTCCGCCATGAGCTCGCCCCAAGCCACCACCGCCCGGGATCGGTCCAGCCTCGTGGACTCGTTCTTCAAGATCAGCCAGCGTGGTTCGACCGTCAGCCGGGAGATCCGCGGCGGTCTGGTCACCTTCTTCACGATGGCCTACATCGTGGTGCTGAACCCGCTCATCATCGGCACCGTCAAGGACGGCTCCGGCCAGTTCATCGGCGGCGGCACCGATCCGACCGCTCTCGATCGCGAAGGTCGCCGTCGCCACCGCGCTGGTGGCCGGGTGTGGTCACGATCCTGATGGGGGTGGTCGCGAACTTCCCGCTCGCCCTGGCCGACCGGGCTCGGCCTGAACGCGTTCATGGCGTTCTCGATCGCGACCAAGATGACCTGGGCCGACGCGATGGGCCTGGTGGTGATCGAGGGCCTCATCATCTTGATCCTGGTGCTGACCGGGTTCCGCAGGGCGGTGTTCGAGGCGGTGCCCGGTGCAACTGAAGGTGGCGATCAGCGTCGGGATCGGCCTGTTCATCGCGTTCATCGGCGTGGTCGACGCGGGCTTCGTCCGGCGTCCGGGCGCGCCGAGCGCGCCGCCGGTCGAACTCGGTGTCGGCGGCAACCTTCGCGGCTGGCCGGTGCTGGTGTTCGTGTTCGGGCTGATCCTGATCGTCACGCTGTACGCGCGCAAGGTGAAGGGCGCGATCCTGATCGGCATCGTGGCGTCGACCGTGCTGGCGATCGTGATCGAGTCGGTCGCCTCGATCGGCGCCCGGACCACCGACAACCCGGGCGGCTGGGGCCTGAGCGTGCCGAAGCTGCCGGACGACTGGTTCGTCACGCCGAATCTGGACACGATCGGCGAGTTCAGCCTGTTCGGGTCGTTCGAGAAGGTCGGCGTGGTCACCGCGCTGCTGCTGATCTTCACGCTGATGCTGGCCGACTTCTTCGACACGATGGGCACGATGACCGCGATCGGCGCCGAGGCCGGTCTGCTGGACAAGGACGGCAACCCGCCGAACGCGCAGCGGATCCTGATCGTCGACTAGCGTCGCGGCCGCCGCCGGCGGTGCCGCGTCGGTCTCGAGCAACACGTCGTACATCGAGTCCGCGTCGGGTGTCGGCGAGGGGGCCCGGACCGGGCTGGCGAGTGTGGTGACCGGGATCTGCTTCCTGCTCTCGATGGTGGTCGCGCCGCTGGTCACGCTGGTTCCCTACGAGGCGGCCACGCCGGCGCTGATCCTGGTCGGGTTCCTGATGATGACGCAGGTGAAGGGGATCGACTTCGACGACCTCGAGGTCGCGTTCCCGGCGTTCCTGACCATCATCCTGATGCCGTTCACGTACTCGATCTCGGCCGGTATCGGCGCCGGTTTCGTCACCTACGTCCTGCTCAAACTGGTCCGCGGCAAGGCCCGCCAGATCCACCCGCTGATGTGGGTCGTCTCGCGCGCTGTTCGTCGTCTACTTCGCCATCGGCCCGCTCGGCGACTGGCTCACCTAGGCACCTGGGTGCGGAGCTGGAGGTACTCGGCCCGCGCGGTGAACAGGTCACGGAGCTCGGCGCTGATGGTGTCGAGGAACTCTTCGCGGTACGACGAGTCGGTCAGCAGCGCGATCGAGTAGTAGAGGCCGGTGAAGTTCGCGATGCCGACGGCGACCTTCACCAGACTCGCGCTGATCACCATCGGGTGGCCCAGCAGCTGTACGTCGTACGACCAGCCGCCGGCGTCGACACCCCAGTCCGCGTAGATCTGCTGGGAGATCGCGAGCATGCCGAAGGCAACGAAGAACAGGCCGACCCCGCTGCTGACCACGAAGGTCTGCACCCACTGCCGGATCACCAGGCTGACGCTGAGGTTCAGCCGCTGGAGCCGGCGCAGCGGCGGGCCCGAGTCGACGTCCTGCTCGATCGCGTCGAGCTCCTTCGGCAGCCGCCCCATCAGGAACAGCGTGCTGAGCAGGGTGAAGGCGGCCACCGAGAGCAGGATGAACGCGACCGGCATCCCGGTGAAGACCTGCCACATCTCGGTGTTGATGAACAGGACCAGCGAGAACACCAGCAGCAACGGGAGCGCCCGGACCATGCTGGTGATCGACGCGGCCAGGTCCCCGGCCAGCCGGCGCAGGCTCCAGTACGTCGTCGCGATCAGGCCGTAGCCGACGACGACGTACACCAGGCCGATCAGCACCAGGTTGCCGAAGGCAACGCCGAAGAACTGCCGGAACTGCCCTTGGGTGACCACCGGCAGCAGGGCCGGGAGCAGCACGAAGACGGCCAGTTCGGGGATGCCGAAGCGGGTCGGCAGGGACCAGAACGGGCGGCCGCGGAATCCGTTCAGCAGCCCGAAGCCGCCGATCAGGACCACCAGCGCGACGAAGGCGGCCAGCAGGTTCTGCCAGACCGGCCAGTTCAGTGAGGTGGCGCCGAGCATCTCGGCCAGGAACACGAGCACCAGCAACGGGGTGGCTCTGGTGAAGATGTCGTGCGTCGGCGAGAAGTCCTCGATGAACAGTGGCAGCCCGGCCCGCCGGAACCGCTGCTCGTACCGCTCGAGCTCAGCAGGTGTCCCCATGACCGCGAACCCTAGCGGGTGCCGAAGGACAGGAGGTGTCCGGCTCGGCGCGGCCGGCCACCGCTCGGCGAGGCGGGGAAGGCTGATCCGGCGGGCGATACCTCCTGTCCTTCGGCACCAGCCAGGGAATACCACCGCCCGGGACACCGTTTTAGTTAGCAAAGGTAATAAGTTAAGGTAACGATATGCCCGAAGTCGTAGCCCAGCAGGTGAAGAGTGACGTCGGGCTGGCGAGTGCCCTGAGGTCGTCCACGCTCCGGCTGTCCCGGCAGATCCGGCGGCAGCGTGAGCCCGGTCACGACCTCACCGCCAACCAGCTCAGCGTGCTCGGTGCGCTGGCCAAGCACGACGCGATGACGATCGGCGAGCTGGCCGCGCACGAGCAGGTCAAGCCGCCGTCGATGACGCGGATCGTGTCGAACATGGAGGAGGCGGGCCTGGTCGCCCGCCGGCCCCACCCGACCGACAAGCGCCAGATCCTGGTCGAGCTGACCGGCCGCGCGGACGAGCTGATCCTGGCCAACCGGCGGCGCCGCGACGAGTGGCTGCAGAAGAAGCTGAAGCAATTGACCCCCGAGGAGCGCGACATCCTGCGCAAGGCAGCCCCTGTTCTCGAACGCCTGGCGGCCACATGAGTCCGACCTTCCGCGCGTTCAAAGTCCGAAACTTCCGTCTCTACGCCTCCGGTGCCATCGTCTCGAACGTCGGCACCTGGATGCAGCGCGTCGCCCAGGACTGGCTGGTCCTGGAGCTGACCCATTCCGGTACGGCGCTCGGCATCGTCACCGGACTGCAGTTCTTACCCGCTCTACTGTTGGGCCCGTACGCCGGACTCGTCGCCGACCGCTTCCCGAAGCGCCGGGTGCTGACCTGCACCCAGATCGCGATGAGCACCGTCGCACTCGTGCTCGGCACGCTCACGATCACCGGCCTCGTCGAGCCCTGGCATGTGTACCTGCTGGCCCTGCTGTTCGGTGTCGGCACCGCCTTCGACGCTCCGACCCGGCAGTCGTTCGTGGTCGAGATGGTCGGCCGCGACGAGCTGGCCAACGCGGTCGGCCTGAACTCGGCGTCCTTCAACATGGCCCGCCTGATCGGCCCGGCGCTGGCCGGTCTGCTGATCCACTGGGTCGGTACCGGACCCGTCATCCTGATCAACGCGGTCACGTACTTCGCCGTGATCCTGTCGCTGCGGCTGATGCGGGTCAGTGAGCTGCACACGCCGAAACCGGCGGCCCGGGACAAGGGGATGATCCGCGACGGGATGCGCTACCTGTGGCGGCGGCCGGATCTGATGATGGTGCTGGTGACGGTGTTCTTCGCCGGCACCTTCGGCCTGAACTTCCAGCTGACGTCGGCGCTGATGGCGACCCAGGTCTTCCACAAGGGCGCGGGGGAGTACGGCATCCTCGGCTCGATCCTGGCGATCGGCTCTCTGGCCGGTGCGCTGCTGGCGGCCCGCCGGGCCCGGATCCGCGGTCGCCTGGTGATCGGCGCGGCCCTGGTCTTCGGCGTGATGGCGATCATCAGCGGACTGATGCCGACGTACCTGAGCTACGCCCTCGTGCTCCCGCTGGTCGGGCTGGCCTCGCTGACCATGCTGACCTCGGCGAACGCGACCATGCAGCTGGGCGTCGACCCGACCATGCGCGGCCGGGTGATGGCGCTCTACATGACGGTTCTGATGGGTGGTACGCCGATCGGCTCGCCGCTGATCGGGTGGGTCGGGCAGGAGTTCGGCCCCCGCTGGTCGCTGATCGTCGGCGGCGGCCTCACCATTCTCGGGACGACGGCCTCGGTCCTCTACTTCTCCCGCCGCCAGGGCCTGTCCATCCGCCCGCGGCTGCTGCCCCGCCCGCGGCTCGAGATCGTGCCGCAGACGGAGCTCCTCGGCGAGAAGGCCGTAGCCACCGAGATCATCCCGGTCGAGCCGGAAACCAAGCCGTCGGTCGAGCCAGGGATCGAACCTGCGAAGGACGTCGGACCCCGGGTGGCCCTAGCGTCCTTGCCGTAAGCGCCACAATGGGGTGTGACTCATTACGACGTGGTGATCATCGGGACCGGCTCAGGGAACACGATCGTGAACCGGCGGTTCGCGGACCAGAAGGTGGCGATCGTCGAGCGCGGCACGTTCGGCGGGACCTGCCTGAACGTGGGCTGCATCCCGACCAAGATGTTCGTGCACACCGCCGACCTCGCCGCGGTCCCGTCGGTGAGTTCCCGGTACGGCGTCGACACCGAGCTGACCGGGGTCCGCTGGCGTGACGTCCGGGACCGGATCTTCGGCCGGATCGACCCGATCGCCGCGAGTGGTTCGGAGTACCGGCACCACCACGCGGACAACGCCAACGTGACCGTGTACGACGGCACCGGGCGGTTCACCGGCGCCAAGGAGCTGACCGTCGACGGCAAGGACGGCACGACGAGCGTGCTGACCGCCGATCAGTTCGTCCTGGCGACCGGCAGCCGGCCGATCGTGCCGTCCGTCCCCGGTCTCGAGGAGGTCGGCTACCACACCTCGAACACGATCATGCGGCTGGACGAACTGCCGCGCCGGCTCGGCATCATCGGCAGCGGCTTCGTCGCGGCCGAGTTCGCGCACGTGTTCTCGTCGTACGGCGTCGAGGTCACGCTGATCGCGCGGTCGAGCCTGCTGATGCGCCACGAGGACACCGAGATCGCCGAGCGCTTCACCGAGATCGCCCAGAGTAAGTACGACGTACGCCTCGAACACGACACGGTCCGGGCGGCGCGACGCGAGGACGGCTCGATCGCGCTCGAGATGCTCAGCCCGGACGGTGTGGACGAGCTCGTGGTCGACGAGGTCCTGGTCGCCGTCGGCCGTACGCCGAACTCGGACACCATGAACCTGGACGCCGCCGGGGTCGAGGTCGACGCCGACGGTCGCGTGGTTGTCGACGAGTACCAGCAGACCACCGTCGAAGGCATCTACGCGCTGGGCGATGTCACGTCGCCGCACCAGCTCAAGCACGTCGCGAACCACGAGGCCCGGGTGGTGAAGCACAACCTGCTCAACCCCACCGACCGGATCAAGTCCGATCACCGCTTCGTCCCGCACGCCGTCTTCAGCGCACCGCAGATCGCGGCCGTCGGCCTCACCGAGGACGAGGCCGAGGAGCGCGGGATCCCTTATGTCGTAGGGCGTCAGCAGTACGCCGACATCGCCTACGGCTGGGCGATGGAGGACACCACCGGCTTCGCCAAGATCCTGGCCGACCCCGGGACCGGCCAGATCATCGGCTGCCACATCATCGGCCCGCAGGCGTCCTCGGTGATCCAGCCGGTCATCCAGGCGATGAGCTTCGGCCTCGACGCCTACTCGATGGCCCGCGACCAGTACTGGATCCACCCGGCCATGTCCGAACTGATCGAGAACGCCCTGCTCAAGCTGAAATTAGACGCGAAAAGCTGAGATCACCTCGGCCAGGCGGTCCAGGGTGTCGAGGTCGGGGAGGCTGATCATCACCTCGGCGACGCCGGCTTCGGAGAGTTCGCGGAAGCGGCCGATCTGGTCGGCGATCGTGCCGGCGTTGACGGACGCGGCGTAGCGGGCCGGGTTCTGGTTGCGTGGCCGCAATCGGGACACCAGCTCGTCCACGTCCCGATGATCCTTGCCCACGAGGGTCGTGGACAGGTGCGTGAGCTCGACCGGGCGGTCGGTCACCTCTCGGAGGTAGTCGGCGTGTTTGCGCACCTGAGCGACATCACCGAACACGTTCACAGCATCGGCATGCCGAGCGGCCAGTCGGAGCGTCCGGCGCCCGCTTCCGCCGACCAGCAAGGGCAAACGCTCCTGCAGCGGTCGCGGATAACACGTCGTGTCCGGTACGTCGAGCACCTCGCCGTGGAACGGTTTGTTGCCTGGTCCCCATAAAATCGGCAGGAGCTGTAGCGCGTCTTCGAGCAACGCGTACCGCTCCGCAACCGACGGGAACGTCCACCCGTACGCCTTGTGCTCCGCCTCGAACCACGCGAGCCCGACACCGCAGACAGCGCGCCCACCACTCAGTACGTCGAGAGTCGCCGCGATCTTCCCCAGATGCGCGACGTTGCGATAGGTGATCCCGGAGACCAGAGTCCCCAGCCGCACCCGCGTCGTACAGGCGGCCAGGTACCCGAGCGTCGTCCAGCTCTCCAGGAAGTCGTCCCACGCCCGGCCGACCTGCGGAATCTGCCGGAAATGGTCCATCACGTAGATCGCATCGAACCCGGCAGCCTCCGCCTTCGCACCAACCGCACGGATCCACTCCGCCGTCCCCGCCCGTCCCGCCTGGTGGGTGTAGCTGCTCAGCTGCAGCCCGAACCGCAACCCCGCCGGCGCCTCCTCCTGCCGCAGCGCCGCCGCCCCGGCGTCGACGAACGCCGAAGGTACGACGCGAACCACGGCCGGCTCGAGGACGTCGTCGTACCCCTCGAGCGGCAACTCCTTCTTCACCGCGGCCCACGACCGCAGTTGTGACGTCAGCACGTCGGCCGGGATCCGCTTCTCCCGCGAGCGATTTCGCAGCCTGCACTCGGCCGCGGGCGTGTCGAAACCGACCGCAACACAAGGCATCCCGGCCGCCCGAGCCAACTCCAGCCACCGCAGCCGCCGCTCCTTGTCGAGGCCGAGCGTGTCGATCACCGTGGTCAGCCGCCGCCCGATCCGTTGCCGCACCACCTCTTCCAGCAGCGCGAACGCGTCCGCACTGGCGGCCAGATCGTCCTCCCCGGCCCCCACCAGCGCCCGCAGCCGATCACTCGACACGATCAGCTCCGCGGCGAACCGCTCCGCCGCCCACGTCGACTTCCCCGAGGCACCAGGCCCCACCAGGATCACCACACACGGCGACGGCAGCTTCAGCTCATCCACAAAAGCAGTTTCGCGCACCGATAGGATTTTGGGATGCGATTGTTCGTGGCGGTAGTGCCACCGATTGACGTAGTGGAGGATCTGAGCGAGTTCGTGGAACCGCGGCGGGAGCATCCGGATGACGACATCCGATGGGCCGCGGACGAGCACTGGCACATCACGCTGGCCTTCCTGGGCGAGGTGCCGGACTGGAAGACCGACGAGTTGGCGGAGCGGCTGGAGCGGGCCGCCAAGCGGCAGAAGCCGTTCGAACTGCAACTCACCGGAGCCGGTGCGTTCCCGGGTGTGCCCGATGCGCGGGTGCTGTACGCCGGGGTGCGCGACGACACCGAGTCGCTCAAGCACCTGTCGATGACGACGAAAGCGGCGGCGAACCGCGCCGGCGTCACCGTGGAGGGCCGGAGGTTCACCCCGCACCTGACCCTGGCCCGGTTGCGCCGGCCGATCGACGCCACCCGGTGGGTGCGGATCTTCGACGTGTACGACGGTCCGGTCTGGACCGCGGGCAGCCTGCAACTGATCGAGTCCAGGCTCGGTGAGGGTCCTGGGCACAGTGCGGCGTACGCCACAGTGGGCGAATGGGAATTCTTAGGTTAACCTCAGGAAGGTTAGCCGTACCTAACACTGCGGTAGCGCACTACACGGGAGTCCCGCCATGCTCGCGAACTACCTGATCGGACTCCGGGAGGGCCTGGAGGCCGCGCTGGTTGTCAGCATCCTCGCCACCTTCCTGGTCAAATCGGGGCATCGTGATCGGCTCAAACTGGTCTGGATCGGAGTCGTCGCGGCGGTCGCGACGGCGGTGGCCGGCTGGGCCCTGCTGCAGTTCATCACCGCGCTGACCGCCCGGTCCTTCACCACCCAGGAGACCATCGGCGGGGTGATGTCGATCCTCGCGGTCTGCTTCGTCACCTGGATGATCTTCTGGATGCGCAAGGCGTCCCGCGGTATCGCCAGGGAGTTGCGCGATCGGATGGGCGAGGCGCTCGAGATCGGTGCGCGGGCGGTCGTCGTCCTGGCCTTCCTGGCGGTCTTCCGGGAGGGCATCGAGACCGCGTTCATCGTCTACGCGTCGGCCGCCACCGCGACCACGGCGGCCCCGTTCGTCGGCGTACTGCTCGGCCTGGCCACGTCGGTGCTGCTCGGGTTCGCCATCTACCGCGGCGCGGTCCGGATCAACCTCGCGGTCTTCTTCAAGTGGACCGGTGCGCTGCTGATCCTGGTCGCGGCCGGCATCTTCGCGTACGGCTTCCACGACCTGCAGGAGGCGAACATCCTGCCCGGCCTGCAGACCCTCGCCTTCGACATCTCCCACATCATCCCGCCGGACAGCTGGTACGGCGTGCTGCTGAAGGGAATCTTCAACTTCAACCCGTCGCCGACCGTCGTCGAGGCGGTCGCCTGGCTGGCGTACCTCGTCCCCGTGCTGGTGCTGTACTTCCGCCCGCTGAAGAGCAACGCGCCGCCCGCCGTCCCGGCAACGAACGCCGAAACGGCCTGATCCACCACTCACAGTCCAGGAGAACCATGTTCACGTCAGCGGCCCGTCGGGCTACCGTCATCGGCGCAGTACTGGGGCTCGCCACACTCACTGGCTGTGCCGAGGAAACGCCGGACGCCGCCGACGACGGCACCGGTCCGGTCGCCGTCAAGGCGACCGACTCCGAATGCGACCTGAGCCGCCGCGACGTGCAGTCCGGCACGAGTACGTTCACGGTCACCAACGGCGGCAGCAAGGTCACCGAGTTCTATGTGTACGCCGAGGGCGACCGGGTGATGGGCGAGGTCGAGAACATCGGCCCCGGGCTGAAGCGTGACCTGATCGTCGAGCTGCCGACCGGCAAGTACCAGGCGGTCTGCAAGCCCGGCATGGTCGGCAGCGGCATCCGCGGCGATCTGACCGTCGCCGGTGACGCCCCCGCGCAGGTCGACGAGGACACCCTGCTCAAAGAGGCGACCGTGAGCTACCAGCGGTACGTCAACTCGCAGGCGGTCGCGCTGGAGCAGAAGGCCACCGAGTTCGTCGCCGCGGTCAAGGCCGGTGACGTGGCCAAGGCCAAGGAGCTGTTCCCGGTGTCGCGGACGTACTGGGAGCGGATCGAGCCGGTCGCGGAGTCGTTCGGCGACCTGGACCCGAAGATCGATGCCCGGATCAACGATGTCGAGCCGGGCACCGAGTGGACCGGCTACCACCGGATCGAGCAGGCGCTCTGGGTCTCGAACACCACCAAGGGCATGGAGAAGTACGCCGACCTGTTGCTGGCGGACGTGAAGACGGTGGTGGCCAAGGCCAAGGTGGTCCAGCTCAACCCGCTGCAGCTGGCCAACGGCGCCAAGGAACTGCTCGACGAGGTTGCCACCGGCAAGATCACCGGCGAGGAGGACCGCTACTCGCACACCGACCTGTGGGACTTCGAGGCCAACGTCGAAGGCTCGCAGGCCGCGATCCAGGCGCTCCGCCCGGCGCTGCAGAAGCGTGACGCCGCGCTGGTCGCCACGCTGGACACGAACTTCAAGGCAGTCTTCGCCTCGCTGGACAAGTACCGCGTCGGCGACGGCTTCAAGCCCTATGTGGTGACCGAGGCCGAGAAGAAGGAGCTCGGCCGGGTCGTGGACGGACTGGCCGAGCCGGTCAGCAAGGTCGCCGGAGTGATCGCAACCAAATGACCGAAGAATCGACACAGCGTAAGGGAATCTCCCGGCGCGGCCTGATCGGTGCCGCCGGTGCGGCCGTGGCCACCGGGGTCGCCGGGTACGCCGCACATTCGGTGCTGGCTGGCGAGGAGTCCCAGGCGACCGACGGCGCCGGGCCGGTCGAGTTCCACGGCGAGCACCAGGCCGGGATCATCACCCCGGTCCAGGACCGGCTGCACTTCGCCGCGTTCGACGTCACCACGACCAAACGCGCCGACCTCGTCGCGCTGCTGAAGGAGTGGACCGCTGCCGCGGCCCTCCTCACGGCGGGCCGCGACATCGGTCAGTACGGCGCGGTGAACGGACCAGGCGAGGCTCCGCCCGAGGACACCGGTGAAGCGGTCGGTCTACCGCCGGCCCGGCTGACGCTGACCATCGGGTTCGGCCCGAGCCTGTTCGACAAGCGGTTCGGCCTCGCGGCGAAACGGCCGCCGGCGCTGGTGGATTTGCCCCACTTCATCGCCGACAACCTGGACCCGAACCGGTCCGGCGGCGACATCGCCGTACAGGCCTGCTCGGACGACCCGCAGGTCGCCGTGCACGCGATCCGCAACCTGGCCCGGATCGGCTTCGGCCGGGTCGCGGTCCGCTACTCCCAGCTGGGTTTCGGGCGGACGGCGTCCACATCGAAAGCGCAGACGACACCGCGGAACCTGTTCGGCTTCAAGGACGGAACCAACAACCTGAAGCTCGAGGACACAGCCAAGCTCGAGCAGCAGCTATGGGTGCAGACCGAGGACGGCCCGGGCTGGATGGTCGGCGGTTCCTACCTGGTGTCGCGGCGGATCCGGATGAACATCGAGATCTGGGACCGTACGTCGCTCGGCGAACAGGAAGTCATCATCGGCCGGGGCAAGGGCACCGGTGCGCCGCTGGGCAAGGCCGACGAGTTCGACCCGATCGACTTCGAGGCGAAGAACTCCGACGGCGAGCTGAAGGTCGCGACCGAGGCGCACATCCGGCTCGCGCACCCGTCCTTCAACAAGGGCGCCGAGTTGCTGCGCCGCGGCTACAACTTCGTCGACGGCTCGGACGGACTCGGCCGGCTGGACGCGGGGCTGTTCTTCCTTGCCTACCAGCGGGATCCGCGCAAACAGTTCATCCCGGTCCAGAACCAGCTGGCCCGCTCCGACGTACTGAACGAATACATTGTCCACGTCGGCTCCGGCATCTTCGCCTGCCCCGGCGGCGTCACCCCCGGCTCCTACTGGGGCGAGAAGTTGTTCGCCTGAGCCGCCCACTCCCTGCCGATGCCTTTGAGCAGTGGGGGATAGACGAAGATGTAGCGGAACGGCAGGATCGCCGCCATGTAGAGCCTGCCCAGGTGGCCGTTCGGTTTCACCAGGACGGCCATCTGGCCGCGGTAGCTGCCGCTGCCGTCCGGCACCCAGGTCAGATGCATGACCGCGTGGCAGGTCTTGTTGGACATCTCGGCGGCGAACTCGTCCTTGGTCAGGAAGACCGAGCTGAACGGGAGCCGGTCGAACTCCGGGCCTGCGGGGCCTTCGCGGAGATCGGCGGGCAGCCGGTCGCGCAAGGTCGCCACCCGGGTGCCGACCTTCGAGTCGGGGCTGTCCCAGCCGAACCACTCGCCGAGCTTCCAGCGGATGGCGAACAGCGTCCGGGCGATCCACGACGGGTTGTCGCTGGTGTCACCGCCGGACACCAGCCGGATGAGTTTCGGGAAGTCGTCCGGACCGCCCGGGGTCGGCAGGGCCCAGACGTCTTCCACGGTGAAGTCGGGTGCGATCTCGTGCATCCGCCACGGCGGGTCTGTGTACGCGGACGTCGGCAGCTTCATGGCTTCCACCTGTCGGTATGAGACCTCTACACCTGAATGTAGGTAGGTGGTTCGGCAGGGTGCAACGTGAGGCCGGCAACACAAAGGTCCTCCCGCCCGTCGGCGAGAGGACCAATGTGTCGTGAATTACTTGACGGCGCCTGCGGTGACGCCGGCGACGAAGTGGCGTTGGGCCAGGAGGAACCCGATGACCACCGGGATGCTGACGACCAGGGCGGCCGCCATGATCTGGTTCCAGTAGACGTTGGTCTGGGTCGAGTACTGCCGAAGTCCGACCGACAACGTCCGGTTCGCCTCTGTCGTCATCACGGATGCGAACAGCACCTCACCCCACGCGGTCATGAACGAGTAGATCGCGACCGCGATGACACCGGGTCTCGCCGCGGGCAGCACGACCCGGCCGAGCGCGCCCATCGGACCGCATCCGTCCACCAGCGCGGCCTCGTCCAGCTCCCGCGGGATGCTGTCGAAGTACCCGGCCAGCATCCAGATCGAGAACGGCAGGCTGAACGTCAGGTAGGTGATGATCAGGCCCAGCCGCGTCCCGACCAGCTGCACCCCGATCGAGTTGTTGATGTTCACGAAGATCAGGAACAGCGGCAGCAGGAACAGCACACCCGGGAACATCTGCGTCGACAGCACCGTGGTGGTGAACACCGTCCGGCCGCGGAACCGGAACCGCGACACCGCGAACGCGGCCACGATCGCGATCGCCACCGAGAACACCGTCGCGACCACCGAGACGATCGTGCTGTTCACGAAGTACCGGGCCAGCGGCACCGTCTTCCACATGTCGAAGAAGGGTGCCAGCGTGAGGTTCGACGGCCACCAGGTGAACGCGCCCTGGACGTCGCTCAGCGGTTTCAGCGACGACGTGACCATCACGTACAGCGGGATCAGCACGAACAGGCCGAGCACCGCCAGTACGACGCCGCGGTAGATCTTGAAGCCCCTGGTCTCACGCACGACGCGACCTCCTTCCGGTGACGAACAGGTAGATGCCGGTGACGATCATCAGGAAGATCAGCAACAGCACGGACATCGCGGCACCACTGCCGAAGTTCCAGGTCAGGAACGACGCGTTGTAGATGTGGAAGGTGATCAGGTCGCCGGCCGGCGGCTGCGCCGTACCGAACAGCACGTACGGCGTGTTGAAGTCGCTGAACGTCCACAGGAACAGCACCAGCACGAGCACCAGGTTGACCGGTCGCAGCGACGGCAGCGTGATGTTGCGCCACTGCCGCAGGTTGCCGGCACCGTCCACCGACGCGGCCTCGTAGATGTCGCGCGGGATGCTCTGCAGCCCGGCCATCAGGGTGAGGAACGCGAACGTCCACAGCTTCCAGACCGCGACCGTGATCAGCGACACCAGTGCGTTCCCGCCGATCAGCCAGAACGGCCGGTCCGAGGCGAGCCCGAGGTTGTCGACCAGGATGTGGTTCACCACGCCGGTGTCGCGCTGCAACATGAAGTTCCAGGTCAGGATCCCCGCGTACGCCGGGAGCGCGTAAGGCACCAGGAACAGGGTCCGGACCCAGCTCCGGCCGCGGAACGGCGGCTGCAACGCGACCGCCGCGGCCATCCCGAGCACCCAGGAGAGCCCGACGGTGACGAGCGAGAAGACGATGGTGACGCCGAAGGACTTCAGCAGTCCCTCGCCGACGGCGTTGTCGAAGTCGAGTGCCACCTTGTAGTTGTCGAGCCCGGCCCAGGGCGCGGCGGACCAGTTCGCGATGTAGAACTTGGTCAGTTTCACGAAGCTCATCCAGATCCCGACCAGCATCGGGAGGATGTGGATGAGCAGTTCCAGCACCACTGCCGGAGCCAGCAGCAGGTACGGGAGCCATCGGCTCAGACCGGGCCGGCGCTCCGGGCCTTGCTTGGGTTTGACGGCTTTCGCCGGGGCTTCCGTCGTGGCGACGGCCATCCTGTGTCGCCTCCTGTCCTTGGGATCGCGGTGGTCGGCTGACGTGGTCGATGGCCCGGACGCTCTGCGCGCCCGGGCCACCCCACCTCGGTCAGCTACTCGCGGCCACCTGATCCTCGGCGGTCTTGAGGGCCGCCTTCACATCGTCCGCGGTCACGGTCCCGCCGGTGGCGATCTTGGCGAACATCGCGTTCATCGCCTTGCCGACGGTGCTCTCGTACTGGTCCTCGGCCGGCACCAGCGGCAGTGGCTTGGACTTGGTGTTGTAGATGTCGGCGAACGTCGCGGCCTCTTCGGCGTTGTCGGTGAAGACCGGCTTCGCGTCCTTCAGCACCGGCAGCGAGGCGAACGGCTTGCCCAGGGTGGTCTGGGTGTTCGCGTCCGTCATGTACTTGACGAACTTCAGCGCCGCGTCCTTGTTCTTGGTGTTCTTGAAGACCGACAGGTTGATCCCGGCCACGTGGCTCGCGGTCTGGTTGGCCGCGCCCTGCGGTGCCGGGAAGGGCACCACGCCGTACTCGCTGCTCTTCATGCCGTTGGCGGCGATCGAGGAGTCGGCGTTGTTCTGGTTGATGATCATCGCGACCTTCTTGGTGGCGAAGTCGTTCACCGACTTGGTGCCGTTGTCGTACTGCGCGTTCGACGGGTTGGCGACCTTGTCCTTCTGCATCAGGTCGAGGTACCGCAGTACGCCCTGCACCTGGCCGTCACCGGTGAAGGTCGGCTTGCCGTCCTTGTCGAACCAGTCGGCGCCGTTCTGCGCGGCGTTGATGAACGCGAAGTGCACGTTCTCGGTGTAGCTGCCGGCCGCGAGCGCCATCCCGTACTGCTTCTTCGCCGGGTTGGTCAGCTTCTGCGCCGCGGCGACCATCTCTTCCCAGGTCTTCGGCGGCTGCACCCCGGCGGCGGCGAACATCGCCTTGTTGTAGTACATCCCGTACGCCAGGCCGTAGAGCGGGACCGAGGTCGGGTCGGTGCCTTCCTTGCCGCCGGTCGCCAGAGCCGTCGGCACGAACTTGTCCTTGCCGCCGATCGCGTTCATCGCGTCGCCGTCGAACGGCAGGAACGCGTCGGTCGCCTGCAGCGACGCGGCCCAGGTGTTGCCGATGTTGACCACGTCCGGCGCCTGGCCGGAGGTGATCGCGGTCTGGATCCTGGTCTGCAGGTCGTTCCAGCCGATCACCTCGAGGTTGACCTTGATGCCGGTCTCCTGGGTGAACTTCTCCAGAACCGGGGTCAGCACCTCCTTGTCGTTGTCCAGGCTGGTGCCCTGGTTACTGGCCCAGTAGGTCAGCGTCTGGTCTCCACCCGAACTACCGCCGGAGGAATCGCCCGAGTCGCTGCCACCGCAAGCGGCCAGGCTGATTCCCAGGGCGGTCACCGCTGCTGCGGCTACAAGCGAACGCAGTCTCACGTCGGACTCCCTCGTCCCGTCGAGCCTCCACGGACCTGCGGAGGCGGATCGGCCCCATAGTGGCCTAACCGGTTAAGTTTCGAAACCCTAACCGGTTCAGTAGGCAGTGCTTCGTTACTACCTCGTGATGTCGACCAACCTTCACCAGCCCATGTCAGGACACAATCCGACACGCTCCGGAATCAGGTGATTTCAAAGAGTCTTAACGTAGGCCGGCGGGTGCGTTCAAGTTCTGGCTGGGCCCGACGACTCCCGGGCGTGCAGTTCGCCCGCGGGTGCTTCCTCGTGGAGCTCGGGCTCACCGCCGGCCACCCGCAGCAGCAGATCCGCGGCGGCACGCCCGCGTTCCATCGTCTTCTGGTCGATCGCGGTGATCCCCGGCCGGGCGAGTTCGCACAACGGCGAGTCGTCCCACGCGAGGATCGACACCTCACCCGGTACGTCGGTGCCGTTGTCCATCGCCACCCGGAGCGCGGCGACCGCCATCAGGTCGTTGCCGAGCACGATCGCGGTCGGCGGGTTCGGGTCCGTCAGGAGGCGGCGGGTCAGCTCGGCGCCGTCGTCGTACCGGTAACTGCCCTCGATGTGCCGGACCTTCATCCCGCGCTGCTCGGCGCCCTCGGCGAGCATCCGCACCCGCAGTTGCTCGTGGACGAAGGTGAACGGACCGCTGATGTGGGCGATGTCGCGATGGCCGAGCTCGGCCAGGTGATCGAGCAGCAGCGTGACGGTCTCGACCGGTGAGCTGATCAGCCGGCCGACCTGGTCTTCCGGGTCGTTGGAGCTGACCACCACACACGGTATCCCGAGCTCCTTGAGCAGCGTGATCCGCGGGTCGTCGTTGTGCTCGTCGAACAGGATGAACCCGTCGACCCGCCCCTGCCGCGACCATCGCCGCAGTACGTCGAGATCCTCGCCGTGCTCGCCGGTGAGCCGCAGCAGCAGCGACGAGTCGACCTCGTTCAGGTACTGCTCGATGCCGACCAGCGTCCGCATGTAGAACGCTTCGGTCGAGATCAGCGCGGGGTCACGGGCGATCACGATGCCGATCGTCCGGGTCCGGCTGGCCGAGAGTGCGACAGCGGCCGAGTTCGGGTGGAAGCCGAGCTCCTCGGCCAGGTCGAGGACCCGCTGCCGGGTCTCCTCGCTGACACCCGCGCGGCCGTTGAGCGCGTACGAGACCGACGCCTTGGAGATGTGCAGACGGCGCGCGAGATCGCTGATCGTGACTCTCCGGCGCCCGCCACCGCCCGCCGGACCGTCGTCGGCGCCGTCGCCGGCCAAGGATCCGGGTGTCGTCATGTCTGCCTGGTACCCCGCACAGCCGAGAGAGTAGCAGCGAGTTTTCGGGGGTAGCGCGTTCCACCAGGTTTGGATAGCGTTTTCCCATGACGCCTGGTGAACCGCTGCGACTGGATTTCCTGCCTTGGGAGTACGCGCGCGTCGCGTCCGACGAGGAGCGTGAGCGCCAGATCGAACGGCAGCAGCGGCTAGGTGGGTCGCTGACTCTGGCGGACGATGTGTACGTCGCGGAGTCGGCGGCGGTGTACTGCGAAGAGCTCCGGATGGGGGAGCGGTCGTACATCGCGGCGCACGCGTACGTGACCGGCCACATCGCGCTCGGCTCGGACACGACGATCAACCCGTTCTCGGCCGTCCGCGGCCGGGTCACCATCGGCGACGGAGTCCGGATCGGCGCGCACACGTCGTTGCTCGCGTTCAACCACGGGACCGCACCGGGAGAGCCGATCTTCCGGCAGCGGCACACCTCCCTCGGCATCACCGTCGGCGACGACGTCTGGATCGGCTCGAACGTGACCGTCCTGGACGGCATCACCATCGGCCCACACTCGATCATCGGAGCTGGTGCAGTGGTCACCAAAGACGTTCCTGCCAACACCATCGCCGCCGGTAACCCGGCTCGCGTCCTCCGGTCGCGGTCGGGCGCGGCCTCGAAGCCCGCCGCGGACCTCGGCGACAGGCTCGCCGACTTCACCGCGAAGGCCCGGGAGCAGGTGGACGACGTACTGCGCCGCAGCTGGGACGGCGAGCGGTTCGTCGACCGGCCCGGACTCGATCACGAACCCGCGATCCGGCCGTGGTGCGACGCAGTCGAGATCGCCGACGTGCTGGTTCGCCGTACCCCTGAAGGTCACACCCGGGACGATCTGGTCCGCCGCCTCCGGGCCCGCCAGGATCCCGAGAGCGGACTGGTCTCGCCGGGAGACCTCGCCGACGTCGGCCTCGACGCGCCGGCGACGGACAAGCTGTCCGTGCTGGAAGGGCCGGCCAGCTATCACATCCTGTGCGTCGGCTACGCCCTCCAGGTCCTCGACAGTTGCTTCGAGCACCCGATCCGGACGGACTTCGCGCCCGGTGAGCTGGAGCGTCAGCTCGACAATCTGCCCTGGGCGCGACATGCCTGGTCGTCCGGTTCCGGGATCGATGCCCTCGGCACCGCTCTGGCCCGGAACCTCAAGGATCACGGGGAATCCGGGCCGCTGGAGACACTGATGGGCTGGCTGGTCGTTCGCGCCGATCCCGCCTCCGGTATGTGGGGTCAGCCGCATCCGGACGACGGGTGGCTGCAGGTGGTCAACGGGTTCTACCGGCTGACTCGCGGTACCTATGCGCAATTCGGGCTGCCGTTGCCGTATCCGGAACAGGCCGTCAAGACACTGCTTGCCCACAGCAACGACAAGCGGATGTTCAGCGGGGACGGCTACAACGCGTGCAACGTGCTGGACGTGATCCACCCGCTCTGGCTGGCCGGCAAGCAGACCGACCTGGGCCGGGCGGACGGCACCCGGTGGGCCGAGGATCAGCTCAGCCGGATCCTGGATCGCTGGGTCGACGGCGAGGGGTTCGCGTTCGCGCCGGACGGCACCGACGACCGCGCCATCCCGGGGCTGCAGGGTACGGAGATGTGGCTGTCGATCATCTGGCTGCTCTCCGACTACCTGGGCCTGTCCGACGCCGTCGGGTACCGGCCCCGCGGCGTCCACCGGCCCGAGCCGCTCGTCAGCCCCCGCTGAACCAGCGGTCACATCCGGCCCTGCCATGACCTGCGGTGGAAGGGAGTCCATTAGCCTGAGGGCGTGGACCCCCGCACCCGCCGACTGGTGACCTCGCTCGTACTGGCCGCACTGGTCGCCATGGTTGTCGTCGCCGCACTCGTCCGCTGACACTCCGGCGACTAACGTTCTGCCGCATGACAGTGCTCTTGGCCGGGCCTCCGGCGCCGGCGGGCTCATGGGGCTTTGGCGCCCGGCCTTCCCTCGTCCCTCCGGTCGCTGCGCTCCCTCCACTCCTCAGTCCAGGCCGGGAGGCCCCATGAGCACGGGAGCGCGGTCGCCGTACCTGATGCGGGCGGGGCTGGTCCGCAACATCCGGTCGGCGGAACACCTGACCACCTTCGTGGTGAGCGGTGTGGCGACCGTCCTGATCACCCGCCTGTTCCTCGGGCTGAGCGGTTACCCGCAGATCGGCGGCAAGGGTCTGCACATCGCCCACGTCCTGCCCGGCGGCCTGCTGATGCTGGTCGCGATCTCCCTGCTCCTCGCGTACGTCGGCCCGGTCGTCCGGCCCGCGGCCGCGCTGATCGGCGGGATCGGGTTCGGGCTGTTCATCGACGAGGTCGGGAAGTTCGTCACCTCGGACAACGACTACTTCTACCAACCGGCCGCGGCGATCGTGTACGTCGTCTTCGTGCTGATCGTGCTCGCGAGCCAGGTTCCTCACCACCCGGCGGCCGATCGACCCGCGCGAGCAGCTGGCGAACGTCGTCGACCATGCCGTCGAAGGAGTCGCGGGCGGGCTGTCACGTCGCCGGCTCGCACAGGCGTCGGGACAGCTT
The DNA here is from genome assembly GCA_963748245.1 of uncultured Actinomycetota bacterium. Lineage (GTDB taxonomy): Bacteria > Actinomycetota > Actinomycetes > Propionibacteriales > Kribbellaceae > Kribbella. The sequence continues at coordinate 634,435 of CAVVIA010000004.1, forward strand.
CGTCAGGTCGGTGCGGAGGTGGCCGCCCGGCACGAGACCCGGGAGCTGCTGGCCGCCTGCCCGGCTGACGAGGTCGAGCTCGCTGCTCCGGTGGATGCCGCCTGGAAGGCCCTGCGGCGTGGGTTCGACCGGCTGGCCACCCATCCACTCGCGCCTCGGGTCGCGGTCGTCGTACTGGTCGTCCAAGCGATCGGTGCGCCGATCATCGCGGCCGGGATCCGCTTCGACGACGGACTGGCCGCGGACATCCCGGTGCTCGGGGTGGCCGCCGGGAGCTTGCTGTCGGCATCGTTCACGGTGCGCGGCGCGTTGCAGCTGCGGAAGAAGAACCGGGCTCGTGCGGTCCGGTTGTTCGAGCTGGCCGTCCTGGTGTCGCTGCTGGTCACCCAGGTGTTCCAGTTCGCCGGTACGCAGTTCGCGGCGGCCTTCGGCATGCTGCTCGACCTGGTCGCTGCTCGGACTACTGAGGGCAGAGCGGGACCGGTTGGCCCGCAAGGAGGTCGAGGCGACGAAGGCTAAGACGTGGGGACTGCCACCGGATCCGAACCGGCCACCGTTCCCTGAGGACCCGTCGGATCCTGTGTAGCCTTCCAGCTCTCGTGGCGGCCGATCAGCAGCGGGGACATCGTCGCGACGAAGTACACCGCGCCGGCTGCGAGCAGTGCGGGCGCCAGACCGATACCGGCGATGGCTGCGCCGGCCACGACGCCACCGAGCGGCACACCGGTCCAGCAGATCGCGTCGGCCAGTGAGTTGACCCGGCCGAGCATGTGCCGGGGGATCCGCTCGATGAACAGTGCGCCCAGCACCGGGTTGATGAACCCGGCTCCGATGCCGGCGACGGCGTACACGGCCATCAGTCCCCACACCGGCGAGTCGAACGCCATCAGCACGAAGCGCGGTGCACCGCAGATCAGGAACGCGAGCGTGAAGACCAGCTTCCGCGGTATGCGGTCGCCGACCGCCGACGCGACCAGTGCGAAGAGTGTCGCGGTCAGTCCGAACGACGTGAGGATCAGACTGGTGTGTCCGGGCCGAAGCCGTGGTCCCTGATCCAGACGGGCAGCAGTACGGCGCCGACGGCCGCGTCGAGCAGGTTGGTGACGGCGAGCATCACGACGAGCGGCATGATCAGCTTGTCTTTGCTGAAGGAATCGCCAGCCCTCGAGCAACCGCTGCTGGTAGGTCCCGTCGTCCGGCTTCTCCGCCTTCTGGTGCTGTCTGGGGATCCAGCGGGCGATCAGGACAGCGCAGACGCCGAACGATGCCGCGTCGATCCACAGCGCGTTGACCTCGCCGACGAGAGTGATGAGTGCACCGGCGATGGCGAAGGCGATGAACCCGGCGAGCCGTTCGGTGGTGCTTTCCAGGCCGGTCGCGCGTTCCAGCGGGACCCGGGCTGCCTTGGCGATGTCGGGGATGAGCGTGCCCTTGGCGGTGTCACCGGGTCCGCGGAGTGCACCTGCTACTGCGACCAGCACGAGGAGCATCGGGAAGGACAACGCGTTCAGCGTGTGTAGCAAGGGGATCAGCGCGACGACTCCGGTGCTGGCGGTGTCTGCGAGGACACTGATCCGACGCGGTCCGACGCGGTCGATCAGCGGGCCGCCCACCGCCTTGAAGATCACCAGCGGCGCGATCTCCGCGAACGCGACCACACCGGTCTTGAGCGGCGACCCGGTCGTCATCAGCACGAACCAGGGGATGGCGATCGCGCTGACCCGGGTCCCACAGATCGACACCACGTTGGCGACCAGGAACGCCACCAACGGCGCCCGGTCGGGCCTCTCCGCCGTACTCACCTCACCCACCTCTCGCCTCGCGCCGTACGACGGCTTACCGGGTCTCTCGGGGATAGGCCTGGATCTGGACCGACACCTGCTCGGCGCCTTCGGGCAGGGGAGCGGTGAGATCCGGCGTCTTGTACTTCTCGAACACCGCCAGGACCTCCGCCAGCATCGCGGCCAGCTCCTCCGGCCTGAGGTGGAACAGGTAGTCCGAGAGCATGCTGGCCTCGCGCCACTCCGGCGGCAGCGTCTGCATCGCGTCGATGAAGCCGAACATGTTCTCCGCGTACGACTGGCCGAGCCCGTGCAGGAAGCCCAGCGTCAGCTCCGGCTCCTCGTCGAGCAGCTCGGCCGCGTCGAACGCCGTCCCCTGGTGCGCTGCCTTCCACCACCGGTCGCGCGCGTTGCCTCGCGTGTCGTCTTCCATGACCAGACCTGCCTCGGCCAGCTGCCGCAGGTGGTAGCTCGTGGCGCCGGTGTTCACGCCCAGCCGGCCGGCCAGCGTGGTGGCGGTCTGTGGGCCGTACATCCGCAGCAGCCCGAGCATCCGGTTCCGCATCGGGTGCGCGAGTGCGCGCACCAAGTGCCGATCCAGCCGGACCGTCTTCCCGCCGGCCAGTGCGGCCTCAACAGGTGTGTCGTCGTCGCTCATGGCACCCGAGCATAGGACTGCAAAGGTTCTTTGCAAACAGATTTTGCAAATGGATTCTGCGGTTGGTTGTCCACAGCTCGCGAATCCGTCGTCGGGGCGGGGTGCGATCGCGGCATCTTCTCTGTCGAGAAAGGGACCGGGCGCGGCCGCTGTGGCCGCCGGACCGTGCGACGAACGGAGAGAACGACCCATGTTGCGAGTGATGCTCGAGGACGCCGACTACTGCGACGTCCCGGCCGACCTGATGACGTTCGAGGAGGAGGCGGTGGTGTTCTGGCGTGACGGCGAGGAGGTCGGCCGGCACCGCCAGGTGCGGATCCGGTCCCTGGAGTTGCTGGATCACCGCTCGATGACCCGCAAGATCAAGGCCGCCCGCAGGAACCACCCCAACGCCTTCCGCGTCTGGTCCGCGGAGGAGGAGCAGACCCTCGCCGACCTCTACCGCAACGGCGCCGGCAAGGACGAGCTCGTCGAAGCCCTGGGCCGCCAACCAGGCGGCATCGCCACCCGCCTCCGCTCCCTGGGCCTCCTCAAGGAAGACGAAAAACTCGAATGACCATCGTGGGTGCTCTGCGCGGCGGGGCGAGACCGTTTTGTGATCGGCTTGAGGGGTCGGCGACAATGGCGCGATGCAGGCAGACGTGGATCCGGAGCGCACTTCCGGCGAGCCGGCCGCCGACTCCGTCGCGGAGTCCGGAGCTGAGCTTCGGGGCGCGTGCTGTGATCCGCGCGGCTTTGCTGGAGCCGACCAGCCTGGTGCGGGCGGTCAGCTCGGGCCGGCGCCGCGGCCTGGAGCCACCGCACTACCAGCGCGTCGAGCTCCGGTACGTCGACCTCAAGGACGTCCGTCACCTGCAGATCACCGAGTACGACGAGCGGCAGGCCCACACGCGCAACGTGGCCGACCAGGACCTGGAGAAGGCCGTCGACGAACTGCTCGACCTCCCGTACGGGACCTGGCACGTCGAGACGACAACCGAGACGCTGCGGCTGCGGTACACCAAGAAGGGCAAGGAACTGCTGCACCGGCAGGCGGACAGCCGGGAGCAGGAGACCGGCCACGACCGGGTGAAGCAGCGCGTGCTCGACCCGGCCGCGCCGTTCCTGATCGAGCTCGGGATCAGCGACCACCACGGGCGGGTGAAGCCGTCCCGGCAGGCGAAGTACAAGCAGATCGAGGAGTTCTGCAAACTGCTCGCCCCGGCCCTGGACGAGGCGATCGCGGCGGGCCGGATCGCGACCGGCAGGCCGCTCCAGGTGGTCGACCTCGGCTGCGGCAACGCGTACCTCACCCTGGCCGCCTACCACCTCCTGGCCGCGGCCGGGCACGACGTACGCATGACCGGTATCGACCACAATCCAGCGGCGCGCCGACGCAACACCCGGGTGGTGGAGGCGCTCGGCTGGCAGGACCACCTGCGGTTCGTCGACGCGACCATCCAGGCGGCCGAGCTCGACGTCCGGCCGGACGTCGTACTCGCGCTGCACGCCTGTGACACCGCGACCGACGACGCCCTCGCCCGGGCGGTCGGGTGGGAGGCTCCGCTGGTCCTCGCCGCTCCGTGCTGTCATCACGACATCCAAAAGCAGCTCAAGAGCGTCACACCACCGGCGCCTTATGCGCTGATGACCAGATATGGCATCGTTCGTGAGCGATTCGCCGACGTCCTGACCGATACTCTCCGGGCGGCGGTCCTGCGACAGGTCGGATACCGGGTGGAGGTGGTGCAGTTCGTGGACAGTCAGCACACGCCGCGCAACCTCCTGCTCCGTGCCGCCCGCACCGGCGCCCGGCCCACCCCCGACCTGCAGACCGAGTACCAGACCCTGATCACCGACTGGCACGTCACGCCGCGCCTCGCCGAGCTTCTCCTGACGGACAGCCCCGAGGTGGTGTCGTGATCCGGTTCCGCGCTGGTCTCGCCCTCGTGGCGGCCGGGTTCTTCAGCCTGGCCGGTGCGGCGCTCCCGGCCGGAGCATCGGCCCCGGCGGCGCAGGTACCGGCGGTGCAGGCCCCGGCGGCGGATCCGTCGCCGGCGCCGAAGAAGCTGTTCACGATCCGCGACGACCGGGTGGACGAGTCGTCGGGGCTGGCCAAGGCCTACAAGTACGAGGGCATCTACTGGACGGTGAACGACTCGGGCGACTCAGCTCGCGTGTTCGGTGTCGACACCACCGGCAAGGTCAAGATGACGCTCAGCTTCAACGCCGAGGTCCGTGACGTCGAGGCGGTCGCCGTCGACCGCGATGGAACGATCTACGTCGCCGACATCGGGGACAACAAGGCCAACCGGGACGTGATCGAGATCTACACGATCCCGGAGCCCGACCAACTCGGCGACGCCGACGTGCGCTACCACCGCTACGACTTCGTCTACCCCGACGGCGCTCACGACGCCGAGACCCTGCTGGTGGAGCCCGGTACCAACCAGCTGTACATCGTCACGAAGTCCGCGAAGGGCGCCGCGATCTACGCGGCACCGCCGGCCCCGTCCCGCGAGGGGACGAACGAGCTGATCAAGATCGCGCCCGCGCCGGCCGGCCTCTTCACCGACGGCACCTTCCTTCCGGACGGTCAGCGCGTGGTCCTGCGGACGTCCACCGGCGTCTCCACGATCGCGTGGGGCGAGGCCCCGACCCTGCTCGCGAGCGCGAGCGTACCGGCGGCGCAATGCACGTCGGTCGCCCTGTGCGAGTCGGTCGCCGTCGGCCAGGCGGCGGACACGGTCCTGATCGGCAGCGAGGGTGAGAACTCCGCCGTCTACCAGGTCGCGGTCCCGGCCAAGAAGGCCGCTGCAACCCCACCCGCCGCCTCCGCTACCCCGAAGCCGGCCAACGGCAACGAGTCGAGCACCGAGCCGTCGAAGAGCCACAACCTCCGCTGGATCCTGATCGGCGCCGCCGCCTTCGCCCTGATCATCACGATCATCACGTTCCCCCCGGGCCGCCGCGAACGCCTGGACCGGATGGCCGAGAACGCCCGCCTCACGGGCCAATCCCCCCGCACCCCCCACCGCCGGACCCACTCCTGAGCAGCGGAACAGCCGCCGACCCGGACTCGGATCGGCGGCTGTTCGGCGTACCGACAGGCTCTTGAGGCCTACTTCTGCTGCTCGACCACGTAGTCGATGGCCTGCGTGAGCTTCTCGACATCGTCAGGGTCGACCGCCGGGAACATCGCCACCCGCAGCTGGTTCCGCCCCAGCTTCCGATACGGCTCGGTGTCGACGATCCCGTTCGCCCGCAGCGTCTTCGCCACCGCCGCCGCGTCGATCGAGTCGTCCAGATCGATCGTCCCGATCACCAGCGACCGCGCGTCCGGATCCTCGACGTACGGCGTCGCGTAGTCGGACTTCTCGGCCCACGTGTACAGCCGGTTGCTCGAGTCGGTCGTCCGCGCGACGCTCCACTCCAGCCCGCCCTGGTTGTTGATCCAGTCGGTCTGCTCGGCCATCAGGAACAGCGTGGCCAGCGACGGCGTGTTGTAGGTCTGGTGCTTGCTCGAGTTGTCGACCGCGGTGGCCAGGTCCAGGAACGCCGGGATCCACCGGCCGGACGCGGTGATCTCCTCGACCCGCGCCAGCGCGGCCGGGCTCATCACCGCGATCCACAGGCCGCCGTCGGAGGCGAAGCACTTCTGCGGCGCGAAGTAGTAGACGTCGACCTCGTTGATGTCGACCGGCAGGCCGCCGGCGCCGGAGGTGGCGTCGATCGCGACCAGCGCGCCCTCGTCGGCACCGTCGACCCGCTTCACCGGCGCCATCACGCCGGTGGAGGTCTCGTTGTGCGGCCACGCGTACAGGTCCACGCCCGCCTCGGCGGTCGCGACCGGACGCGTCCCCGGGTCGGACTTGACGATGCTCGGCTCGCCGAGGTGCGGCGCCAGCTGCGAGGCCTTGGCGAACTTCGAGGAGAACTCGCCGAAGCTCAGGTGCTGGCTCTTCTCCCGGATCAGCCCGAACGTCGCGATGTCCCAGAACGCGGTCGACCCACCGTTGCCGAGCACCACCTGGTACCCGTCGGGCAGCTGGAACAGGTCGGACACACCCTGCTGCACCCGTGCCACCAGGTTCTTGACCGGCGCCTGGCGATGCGACGTACCGAGCAGCTTCGCGCCTTCGATGGCGAGAGCGGCGACGGCTTCCGGACGCACCTTGGACGGACCGGCCCCGAAGCGGCCGTCAGCGGGCTTGAGTTCTGCAGGAATCTGGACTGTGTCGTGATGATTGGCGCTGGTCACCAACGTCTTCCCTTTCGTCGTCTGGCAATGCCTGAGCCGACGACGCTGTCAGCGCGACCCATCCTCCCACACCCCACCCAACCCACCCGCCCGGGTCTCACTCCACCCAGGACCGCAGCTCTGTGCGCGGGGTGGGCTACTCGTGTTTGCGGGTGATGGTCTGAGTGCCGGTCACCACGGCGACCGGGCCGTCCGGGGTGTCGGTCCACTCACCGCACGCGCCGCCGCCCTCGGCGACCTCCAGTTCGAGCGCGCTGCCGTCCATCCGCAGTGCCGGGTGGTAGTACTGCGCGACCCGCTCCGCCTCGCCCTCGATGTAGTGACCGATCAGCGCCCGGCGGAACCGGTCCGTGGTCACGTTCGGCGCGCTGCCGTGGACAAGAGCACCGTGGAAGAACAGGACGTCCCCAGGCTCCATCTCGATCGGTACGGCGGCGTCCGGCTCCGGCAGCGGGACAGTGACGTCGGTGAAGCTCACCTTCGTGTCCGCCTTCTCGGTGCACAGGATCGGCCAGCGGTGGCTGCCGGGGACGACCTGCAGACAGCCGTTCGCCTCGTCGACGCGGTCGAGCGCCATCCACGCCGCCACGCAGGTGCCCGGCTCGGCCTTCAGGTAGAAGTTGTCCTGGTGCAGCGCCTGGCCGCGGGAACCCGGCGGCTTGAAGTAGATCATCGTCTGCACCGCGTACGGCGACCTGCCGAGCAGCGCCGTCATCACCTGATCGAGGCGCGCGTCGATCATCCAGCGCAGCGAGGCGTCGTCCCAGCGGTGCATCTGCGCCATCCGCGGGTACCGGCGCAGGGGATCCCGGTTGTTCGTCTGGTGCCCGGCGAAATCGTTCGGGTGGGCTCCGCGATGCCGCAGCTCCATGTAGTGGTCGCGCAGCTGATCGACCTCGTCCGCGCCGAACAGCCCGCGCACCAGCGTGTACCCGGCGCTGTCGAACTCGTCCTTGTACGCCGCGGCCACCTGCTCCTCGACCTTGTACGAAACGCTCATCCACCACTCCCGCGGTAGTTCCGGCAAACACTCCCGGACAGGCCTACCCTGTCCCTGACACTGCAATTCTCCGAGGTGCAGCCCCAATCGGGCCACGGAGGATCGGCGCAAGGAGTTGAACTATTGACGCATGGACTGGCTGCCGGTGAACCGCTGACGCTGCGGCTCCTGTCCGCGCCGACCTTCTGGCGCTGCGAGCCGAGCTGGTCGTGGGTGTCCCGCCCGCTGTCCGACCACCTGCTCTGGTGCGTGCTGGACGGCCGCGGACAACTGGAGTTGAACGGCAGTGAGCAGGAGTTGCATCCGGGCGTGTGTGCCGTCTTCGCGCCCGGCGATCCGCCCGTCGCCACGCACGATCCGCGCCGCCGCCTGCTGGTGTTCGGCATGCATTTCACCGTCGAAGGCGCCGCTGGGGTGACGCCGGAGCCGAGGTGGGGTGAGGTGATGGACCGCGAACTGCTGGGGGTGTTGGCACGGACGAGTGATGCGGCCTACCGGCGCGGGGATGCGGTGGGGAGGCGGCAGGCTGAGCTGTCCTTGGAGCAGCTCCTGGGGATGATCTGGGACGCGGTACACAATCCGGGGCGCAAGGCGACCGACACCGCTGTCGACGAGGTCGCTCGGCAGATTCGGCAGGATCCCGGGCGGGACTGGACCGTTGCGGAGATGGCTGGGCGAGCGGCGCTGTCCAGAGCACAGTTCACCCGGCGCTTCGTCGCGCAGCTCGGGATGTCGCCGGCGCAGTACCTGATCCAGGCCAGGATCGATCGCGCGCATCAGTTGCTCACGGAGAACGGGATGACGGTCACGCAGGTCGCCGCCGCGCTGGGCTACGCGGACGTCCCCTACTTCAGCCGTCAGTACAAGCAACGCACCGGCCGATCCCCGAGCACCACCCGACTGTGATCAGCGATCGCGGCGGCGTGTGGTCCTTGCGTGGGTAGGGTCGATCGCGCCGGATGGGTCGACTGGGGAGGCACATGCTGGAGATCAGGCTGCTCGGGCCTTTCGAAGCGCGCCGCGACGGTGTCGTGGTCAGCCTGCCCGGTCATCGCCTGGCCGCGCTGGTGAGCATCCTCGCGCTCTCGGCGGACCGGCCGGTGCCGACCGCCGTACTCGTGGATCGTCTCTGGGGTGAGCAGTTGCCGCAGCGGACCAAGCAGGCCGTGCAGACCTACGTCGCGCGGCTCAGGAGGCTCCTCGGCGACGAGGCGATTGAGACCCACCCGTCCGGCTACGTGCTCCGAGTCGAGCCGGACCGCGTCGATGCGCTGCGCCTGGCGCTCGTCACGCGGGAGGCCGAGCGGACGACGGACCCGGCCCGGAAGCGTGAGCTCCTGACCGCGGCCGCCGACCTGTGGCGCGGGACGCCGTTCGCCGGGTCCCCGTCGGACTGGCTGGCCAACGGCGAGTGCTCGCGCCTGACCGAGCTGCACCTGACTGCTACCGAGCAGCGCATCGACGTCGACATCGCTGACGCGGCGTACGACGGCCTGTCCGCCGAACTGCAGGAACTCACGAGCCTGCACCCGCTCCGCGAATCCCTCTGGGCCAGACGCATCGCCGTACTCCGCCTGACCGGCCGGATCGCCGAAGCCCTCGAGTGCTACGACCAGATCCGTACGACGATCGCCGACGAGCTCGGTGTGGATCCGTCGCCGGCGTTGCAGCAGGAGTTCGCCCGGCTGCTGAACCCGCAGCCGGTCACCGCTCCCACCGGGACAACCGATGTGTCGCCCCGGCAGCTGCCGTCCGACCTGCGCTACTTCACCGGCCGCACGCCCGAACTGAGGCAGCTCGACAAGGTGCTCGACGAAGCACCTGCACACGTGCCGCTCGTCGTCACCGTCACCGGCCCCGGCGGCGCGGGCAAGACGAGCCTTGCGGTCCACTGGGCGTACCAGGTCCGCGACCGCTTTCCCGACGGCCAGCTCTTCGTGAATCTGCGCGGGTACGCCGCTGACCAGCCGGTCAGCGCGGCAGCGGCGCTGCTGGCCTTCCTGCGCGCTCTCGGTGTGCCACCGGAACAGGTACCGGGCGAGGCGGCCGATCGAGCCGCTCTGTTCAGGACGCTGACCGCCGACCGAAGGCTGCTGCTGCTGATCGACAACGCACGCACGGCCGAGCACGTGCGGGACCTGATCCCTTCCTCGGGCAGCCTGGTGCTCATCACCAGCCGGAATCAGTTGCGTTCCCTCGGCCCACAGGTGGGCGCGGTGCCGCTCGCACTCGAGCCGCTGCCGGCGGGCGACGCCGTACAACTCCTGGCCGCGTCGGTCGGCGCCGACCGGGTCGCTGCGGAGCCGGCCGCGGTCGCCGAGCTCGCACGACTCTGCGCCGGTCTGCCGCTGGCGTTGGCGGTTGCTGCCGAGTCGGCACGCCGTACCGAGGGCGCGACCTTCGCCGCCCTGGTGACGGCGTTGCGCGACGACACTCGTGCGCTGGATGTCTTCTCCGATCCCGACGACGACCAGACCGACCTCCGCCGCGTCCTGTCCTGGTCGTACCAGGCGCTCGAGCCGGAGACCGCGCGAGTCTTCCGCCTGCTCGGGCTGCACCCCGCGGTGACGATCGTCGCGCCTGCTGTCGCCGCGCTCGCCGATCTGGACATCCAGACCGCGGAGCGACTACTGGACCGCCTGGTCGCGGTTCATCTCGCGAACAGCACCAGTCCCGGGCAGTACCACCTGCACGACCTCCTGCGGGTGTACGCGGCCGAGCTGACCACTCAGGTCGACACTGCAGCCGAACGTCACGCAGCAACCGGCCGCGCGCTGGAGTGGTACCTGCACTCGGTGCAGAACGCGTCTATTGCCGTGACCAAGAACATGAGCCGCAGCTACCTGGTCCAGTCGGCTCACCAGCCAGTGACCTTCACCGACACCCGCGCCGCGATTGGATGGCTGGAGGGCGAGCAGGACGCGTTCGTGCCCTGGATCAGCCTTGCCGTACGGCACGGGTACGACTCCCTCGCCTGGCGGATCACCTGGCGGCTGCGCAACTTCCTGGATGTGGGGTTTCTCGTCCAGGAAGCCGTCGAGACCGCACTGCTCGGTGTCGAGGCGGCCGATCGTGTGGGCGATCCACGGGCCCTGTATCTGATGTGGAACACGCTGGGCGGCGCGTACTTCAGGGCCCGACGGCCCGAGGACGCCAAGGACTGTGTCCGACGAGCGATCGAGATCGCGCACAGCTGCGGCGACGTCGCCGCGGAGACTCAGTTCAGGGCGAACCTCGCCGTGGCGGAATGGAACGGCGGCGACCTGCAGGCCGCGCTGCGGGAGGTGACCCTGGCGGAGGCCGTCGCCGAGCGGTACGACGAGACGTCGGACGAACCGATGCCGATGCACCGGCAGCACCTTCCGTTCGTGCTCGGCGCGATCCACCTCCTCCTCGGTCACCTGGAACTCGCCAGAACCCACATCGAGCGAGCCAACCGCATCGCCCGGGAGGAGGGCGGCTGGTACGAGGAGGCGCAGGGCCTCTCGAACCTGGCCGAGCTGCACGAACGCGCCGGTGACGACGCGACCGCGGACTTCTACGCTCGCGAAGCGCTCGACCGCCTCCAGGGATTCCGGGCCCCCACGGCGACCTTCGATCCGCTGGCGGTCATGGCCCGGGTCGCGGCGCGGGCCGGCCGGCTACCCGAGGCGAGGCACCTGTGTCATCAGGCGCTCGCGCTGCTGCCGGCCGACGACACGCACGGTCTGGAACTGCGTGAGCTGCTCGCCTCGCTGGAAGCCTGACGTCAGGCCCAGTCGGGGTTCCAGCCTTCGACTGACGTGGCGGTGCGGGTGGCGGGGCCTGAGTAGATGGCCGACGGCCGGATCAACCGGCCGGTGCGCTTCTGCTCCAGGACGTGCGCACTCCAGCCCGCCGTACGAGCGCAGGTGAACATCGAGGTGAACATCGGCGGCGGTACTTCGGCGAAGTCCAGCACGATGGCCGCCCAGAACTCGACGTTCGTCTCCAGCACCCGGTCCGGCCGGCGTTCGCGGAGCTCCGTGAGTGCGGCCTTCTCCAACGCTTCGGCCACCTCGTAACGCGGTGCGGCGAGCTCTTGCGCCGTACGGCGAAGGACCCGGGCGCGAGGGTCCTCGGCCCGGTACACGCGGTGTCCGAAGCCCATCAGCCGTTCGCCCGCGTCCAGGAGCCCTTTGACGTAGGCACGGGCGTCGCCACTGCGCTCCACGCCCTCGATCATCGTCAGTACGCGTGCGGGCGCTCCACCGTGCAACGGGCCGGACATCGCGCCGACCGCACCGGACAGCGCAGCTGCGACGTCGGCACCGGTGGAGGCGATCACGCGGGCGGCGAAGGTGGAGGCGTTCATGCCGTGCTCGGCGGCGGACGTCCAGTAGGCGTCGACGGCCTTCACATGCTTCGGGTCGGGTTCGCCCCGCCAGCGGATCATGAACCGCTCGGTGATCGTCTTCGCCTTGTCCACCTCGCGTTGCGGCACCATCGGTTGCCCGATGCCACGAGCGGCCTGGGCGACGTACGACAGCGCCATCACCGCGGCACGGGAGAGGTCCTCCCGGGCCTGGACGTCGTCGATGTCGTAGAGCGGCCGCAGACCCCAGGCGGGTGCGAGCATCGCCAGCGCGGACTGTACGTCGACCCGCACGTCACCGGTGTGGACCGGCAGCGGGAACGGCTCGGCCGGCGGCAGACCGGGGGTGAAGGCACCGTCGACCAGGAGACCCCAGACGTTCTCGAACGGAACCCGGCCGACCAGGTCCTCGATGTCCACGCCGCGGTAGCGCAGCGCCGAACCTTCTTTGTCCGGCTCGGCGATCTGCGTGTCGAACGCGACCACGCCTTCCAGCCCGTGCTGCACCTCGGTCCTCGGATCTGACATGCGACTCCCTCGTCCTCGTGGTCAGCACACCCGCCCACCAGCGGCCGGCGCACCGCTAGGCGCCCAGGCAGCATAGTTCGGGCCGGCGACCCCCGGACAGATCTGTGACCAGCTCGGCACGTCGTTCCCCGCCGGCCGGGGTATGAGGGTGTGGCTGGTGGGGTGGGGGTGACCGGATGGCAAGACGGGGCGACTGGTAAGGGCGGTTGCTGACCGGTTAGAGGTCTAGTGTCTTCGGCATGCCCGCCAAGCCTGTTCCCGGCCTCGGACTTGTTCTAGGGGTCATTGTCGGATACGCCGCGATCGTCGGCGGCTCGTACGCGACCACGCGCCTCGCGATGGCGCGGGCCGTCAGGTTCGAGAGCGACCTCGGCCGGAGTCTGCCGTGGCTGGCCCTGTTGATCGCGGTCGCGGTCGTGCTGGGCGTCCTGATGGCGATCCCGGCGATCGGGGCGGGGGTGATGGTCGGGACGGGCGGTCTGATGACGATCGTCGGCCTGGCCTTCCTGGTGCTGCCGTTGCGGCAGGTGTTCGACCTGAGCAAGGCCTTCAAGGTTCCGGGGACGCGGTTCCCTCCGTCGTACATGCTCTTCGACGGGTCGCTGGTGCTTCTCGGGCTCATTCTGCTGCTGGTCGGCGTACGGCGCTGGGCGTCGGACGCGAAGGTCTACCGGCTGCTGACGGCCCAGGGGCAGGCGCAGGACCGGGCCTACAACCCGACCTTCCCGACGCAGCCCGGCCAGCAGGCGCAGCAGTGGGGCGGCTACCCCGGCCAGCAGCCACAGCAGCCGCAGCCCGGCCAGCAGCCGCAGCACGGTCAGCAGGCCCAGCAGCACGGTCAGGCGCAGCAGCAGTATGGCGGCTACCCCGGTCAGCAGCAGCAGAGTTACCCCGGTCAGCAGCAAGGTGGATATCCGGGCCAACAGCAACCACAGGACTACGGCCGGCAGTCACCCGGCGGGCAGCCGGGCCAGCAGCAGCCGCCGCGATAACTTTCCTGGCAGGGCCTGCATCTGGCTCTGCATGGAAACACTGGTCGCCTACACGTTCCACGCCGACAGCATGGCGAGGGCTGCCGCGGGCACGGCACGAGTCGAGGCGTACTACAGCGGTCTGTGGGACCACCAGGCCAAACACAAGGGCTACGACGGCAGCACGATCGGCCTGCATGTCTGGGACCGAGACGACTCCAGTTGCTTCTGGCCGTCCTGGCACGACACCGGTGACCTGCGGGTGGCCAGTCTCCACGCGCCACTCGGCTACCAGCGTGTCATCGGCGACGTCCCGCCGTACGACGGTCCTGGGCAGTTGGCGCACGCAGTACGGCGTACTCCGGCCGGCTTCCTGGAGTTGGCGCCGCCTTTCACGATGGCGGTGCTCGAACCACAACAGGAACGGTTAGACCTCTTCACCGACTCCATCGGTGTCGGCAGGCTGTTCCAGCTGCGACTGGCCGACGGCTGGGTGTGGAGCAACCGACCGGTCGCGGCGCTGCTGTTCGCCGGGGTAGCAGCCGCCGCCGCTCCACGGGGCTGGGGCTTTGCCGCGGCCTGCGGGTGGTTCATGGACGACAGCACGCCGTACGACGGGGTGCTCGCCGTACCTGGGGCGACGCACATCGTTGCCGACGGCAGGAGTCGTCGGCAGACGGTTTCCCGGATCGAGACCACCAGCGTCTGGTCCACCGACAGCCTGGACACGGTGGAGGAGACCGCCGAGGCACTGCAGGACGTCGCGAGGTCAGTCGCCCGCTTGTGGCCCGGCAGGCCGACTGTCGACCTCAGCGGCGGTCGCGACTCCAGAGTGGTTGCGGCCGCGTTCCTCAAAGCCGGTGTGGACCTGAAGCTCAACAGCTACGACGCAGTGCCGGGCGAACTGCAGGTGGCCGAGTCGCTTGTCCAGGCGCTGCCGTTCGAGGTCGAGCACGCCACCACCGGCCGCAAGGCGACCACCGGGGTCAAACCAGCGGCAAACCCCCAGCCGCCCAAGCCGCCCGCGCTGGCAGACCGTGCGCTCCGCTGGCACAGGTACGCCGAGGGACTCCGCCCGGCCAGCTACCTCTTCCACGGGCCGCCGGCCACACTCGCGAACGTCGCCCACCTGGCCATCGGCGGCGCCGGCGGAGAAGTTGCCCACGGCCACTTCTATCCCGCCGACGTCCTCCAGCTCGACGCGCTTCCCCTGCACGACAAGGTGAATGCCTTCGGCAGCCGCCTCCAGGCCCGGCTGACGCCGACCGCGGGACCGGCCGGCCCCGCCCGTGTCGCGGTCGCCGAGCAGATCGATCGGGTGCTGCGGACCGCGGTGCACGGCGGCATCCAGAACGCGACCATGCTCGACTACTTCTACGTCGTCGAACGCCTTCGCCGCTGGGGTACGACGGGTGAGCGCAGCGGTGTCGTGTCGCCGCTGCTCGTGCCTTCCTTCGTCCGGTCCGCGTTCGCGCTCAGCCCTGAGCAGCGCGTCGACAACTCCCTCCATCGCGAACTCGTCCGCCATCTCGTCCCGGAGTGGGCCGACATCCCGTTCTTCACCCCGGCCCGGCCGACCGCACGCCGGACCCCGGTGAGAATCCGCTGCCTCGCCGAGGCCCCGGACCACGATCTCATCCAGGACCTGCTGCGCGACGTCGACGGCTTCGACCCGCAGGCACTCAGCACGCTCTGGGCGGCCTCCACCGCCGGCGCCAGCTCCGCCGCCGCCGAGGCCACCCTCAACCAGGCGCTCTGGCGTGCCACCTTCAACCAGCACCTGGACGAGATCAACCGCCACCTGCCGCCGAGCGCCGTGCCGGCCGGCGCCGAGCAGCAGGCCAAGCCGCCGCAGCCCGAAAAGCCGAGCAGCGCAGGACCGTCGGCACGCAAAGCCCCGCCGGTACGACGCTTGGTCCGCCACCCGGCGGCACGGCGCGTGGCCGCCAACCCCCTGTGGAAGGCATTCCGCCGGACCAGCCTCGGTCGTTCGTGGAGAAGCCTCAGTAAGTAGGCTCGGACCGTGGACCTTGCGGAGATGCGGCGTATCTATGGACTCGGCGAACTGCTCGAGAGTCAGGTCGACCCGGACCCGATCGTTCAGTTCGGCACCTGGCTGAAGCAGGCGACCGAGGCCGGCCTGGCCGAGCCGAACGCGATGGTGCTCGCGACCGCGGACAGCGACGGCCGCCCGTCGGCCCGGACCGTCCTCCTCAAGGGCCTGGACGCCCGCGGGTTCGTGTTCTACACCAACCAGCAGTCCCGCAAGGCTGACGACCTCGCCGCGAACCCGCACTGTGCGCTCGTCTTCCCCTGGCACGCGATGGAGCGGCAGGTCCGGGTCGAAGGCACCGCGACCAAGCTCCCCACCGACGAGGTCGACGCGTACTTCGCCAGCCGCCCGCGCGACTCACAACTCGGCGCCTGGGCCTCGCAGCAGAGCCAGCAGGTCGAGTCCCGGGAGGAACTCGACCTGCAGTACGCGTCGTACGAGCGGCAGTGGCCGGAGGGCACCGAGATCTCCACGCCGTACTTCTGGGGTGGCTACCTGGTCCGCCCGGACAGCGTCGAGTTCTGGCAGGGCCGCACCGGACGACTGCACGACCGGCTGGCCTACCGCCGCACCAAGCCGTCGTCCGAGGCGTCCGCGGACTGGGAACTCACGCGGCTCCAGCCCTGAGGACCCTCAGAGGACTCGCGGAATCCGAACCGCTCCCACCACCGCACCAGCGGACCCGGCGCCCACCAGTTCACCCGCCCGAGCAGCCGCATCGTCGCCGGCACCAGCAACGCCCGCACGATGGTGGCGTCCAAGGCGATCGCGATCACCAGCCCGACCCCGATCATCTTCACGAACACGATGCCCGAGGTGGAGAACGCGGCCACCACGATGATCAGCAGCAACGCCGCGCTGGTGATGATCCCGCCGGTCCGCTGCAACCCGAGCGCGACCGCCTGGGTGTTGTCGCCGGTCCGGTCGTACTCCTCCCGGATCCGGCTGAGCAGGAACACCTCGTAGTCCATCGACAGCCCGAACAGGACGGCGAACAGCAGCACCGGGTTGGTGGCGTCGAGGAACCCGGCCGGGGTGAAGTCGAGCAGCCCGGACAGGTTGCCGTCCTGGAAGATCCACACCATCGCGCCGAACGCGGCCGACAGCGACAGCACGTTCATCACCAGCGCCTTGGCCGGCAGCACGAACGAGCCGAAGGCAACGAACAGCAGGACGAACGTCACCAGCACGATGAACCCGGCCATCCACGGCGCCCGCTCGGCCAGGACGTCGAGCAGATCGATCACCGCCGCCGTCTCACCACCGACCTCCGCCTGCGTGCCGGTCGGTGGCGCCAGCGCGCGGACGTCATGCACGACATCGCGTGCGGGCAACTCCTGCCCGGTGAAGTGCGTGCGTACGACGACCGAGGCGACACCGTCCTGGTAGCCGCCGAGCCGCACGTTGTCGACATCCCTGATCTGCCCGAGCGCACCGATGTACGGCGCCAACGCCGCAGCAGGATCGGCAGGCGGTGAGTCGAACCGCACCGCGACGAAGATGTCCGACCCACCGGCTCCGGCGAAGTCCGACTGCAGTGTCTCCGTCACCGTCCGAGACGTCGCACCGGAAGGCAGCGCCCGATGGTCCACGCCGCCCAACTGCGCCTGCAGGAAAGGAATCCCGAGCACCAGCAGCAGCGGAATCAGCACCACCACGTACCGCACCGGCCGCTTCATCACACTGTGCGCGAGGCGGTACCAGGCCCCGTGCTCGGCCGCCGCCTGACGCGTCCTGAAGATCCGCAGATTGTTCACCCGATGCCCGAGTACGGCGAGCAACGCGGGCAGCGCCGTCAACGCCGCCACCATGGCGACCGCCACCGCCGCCGCACCGCCGTACGCCATCGAGCGCAGGAACATCACCGGGAACAGCGCCAGACTGCTGATCGCGACGCCGACGGTGATCCCGGAGAACGCCACCGTCCGGCCGGCCGTCGACATCGTCACCGTCAGTGCCGTCTCCACGTCGTTGCCCTTGGCAAGCTCCTCGCGGAACCGGGTGACGATGAACAGGGCGTAGTCGATCGCCAGGCCGAGGCCGATCATGGTGACGATGTTGATCGAGAAGATCGACACGTCGGTCACCGCGGACAGGCCTCTGAGCAGCACGAACGCGCCCAGGATCGCCAGTGCGCCGACGAACAGCGGCAGGCTGGCCGCGACCAGACCGCCGAACACGACGACCAGCAGCACCAGCACGATCGGCATCGAGATGGTCTCCGCCCGCACGATGTCGTGCTCGGTCTGGGTGTTCACCTCGTCGAAGACCGCGATCTCACCGCCCACCTTCGCGTCCAGCCCCTCCGGCGAGGCGCGCAGTCGATCGGCGATCTTGTGGAACGTCTCCAGCCGTGCGTCCGGATTCGCGCCGGCCAAGGTCAGGACGGCGTACGTGCTGTGCTGATCCTTGGAGACGAACGCGGGGGAGCGGGTGGTCCAGTACGTCGCGGTGCTCGTCACGTCGGCCGACGGCAAGCCCGGACAGGTGCCGCTCCACCGACTGTCGGAAGGCGGGATCGGCGACGGTCTTCGACCCGCCGTCGTACAGCACGATGACGTCGGTGCCGGTCCGGCCGACGGTCTGCTCGATGGTCGCGACCGCGTTGGCCGCCTCGGTGTCCGGTGCGTCGAACCCGCCGTTGGCCAGTGAGCCGAACACGCCGGTGCCCCAGGCGAGGCCGACGGCGACGAAGACTCCGGTCAGGGCGAGCACCAGGCGGCGGCGCCGATAGGTGAAGCGGCCGAGCGTCTCGAACACGAAACTCTCCCCCAGGGCGTAGATTTGAGCGGATGGCAAAGAGTGAACAGCGTTAACTGTTAACGGTGTTAACTCTAAGACCAGGACCGTTGTCGTTGTCAAGGGAGAAGACCGACCGATGGAACCGACTCCGAGCCGGCGCGATCGCCAGCGGGCCGCCACGGTCGCCGAGATCAAGGCGGCCGCCCGGAGATTGCTGGTCGGCGGCGGCGTGGCCGCGGTCGGCCTGCGCGCCGTCGCGCGCGAGCTCGGTCTCACCCCGCCGGCGCTCTACCGGTACTTCCCGAGCCACGAGGCCCTCATCAGCGCCCTGATCGCGGATCTGTACGACGAACTGACCGCGGCGCTGATGGCGTTGCAGGACAACGACGCCGACCCGGATCTGGGTGCGCGGCTCTACCTGCTCGCGAACGGCCTGCGGGACTGGGCCCTGGCCCACCCGGCCGAGTTCGGGCTGCTGTTCGGCACCGCGATCCCGGATCCGGACGCCGAGGGTCACGTGGACACCCCCGGCCACCAGGCGGCGATGCGGTTCGCGGCCGTGTTCAAGGCGCTGGTCGCCCAGGTCTGGCACCAGAAGCCGTTCCCGCATCCGTCCGAGCAGGACCTCGGCCCGGTGCTGGTGGCGCAGCTGTCCCGGAAGGCGGAGCACTTCGACGGGATGCCGCCCGGCGCCATCTACCTGTCCCTGAACTACTGGACCAGGCTCTACGGCCTGATCTGCATGGAGGTGTTCGGCCAGCTGCACTGGGCGCTGGAGGACGCCGGCGCCTACTTCGAGGCGCAGCTCTTCGAGATCGGCCAGGCGCTCGGGCTCGACTGCCCGTTGCCGGAATGAGGGCAGGAAAAAGCCCGCGGACGCTTCCAGACACACGGCCGGGTGGCCGAACTCTGGGTCAGGCGGACTGACCTGACTGCCCGCGGGCCCGGTGGCTGGCGTTGAATTGGCCGACCACTTGTCCCACTAATTAGTGGTTGGCGGTCAACCCGCCGCCACCTCACGAGTCCGATAGCAATTCATGCGTTGGACCACCTCCCTTCGCGTGTACTGAGAACCTACTGGCCGACGGTCCGCTCTTCAACCGCTTTTCGCCCACAGACGAACGCCTGCTCGTGGTCCCATTAGGACATGTTCAGACTCGGACTGCCGGTCATCGTCATCCTGCTCGTCGGAACCGGCTGGTTCGCGTGGGCGTCGTACCGCCGGGCCGCCCAGGCAGAGCGGGCGCTGGCCGACCTGCACGCCGAGAATCGGGCGTTGCTGCGGGAGGCCAGGGCGCTGGAACGGGCGGTCGCGGCTGCCGAGCAGGGCTTGCGTACGCTCAGCTCGCATCCGTCGGTGCCGCGCGACGTCGCGCTCACCGCAGACCTGACGCTCGCCGACGTACGGCGACTGGTAGACCGCAAGGAGCTCGACGACTGATGGCAAAGCTGGGGAACGCCGCGGCGGCAGTGAAGGCCAAGGGGAGCGGCGGCGTCAAGGCGAAGGTGATCGGCAGCCTGGTGCTGGCGGTGATCGCGATCATCGTGCTGTTCAACATCTTCAACTTCGCCGACACCGACGCGAACAAGATCGGCCTGCACTACGGCGGCGGCGTGGTCGAGGACAAGAAGTTCAAGTCGGTCATCCCGCCGGGCTCGACGAACAAGCTGATCGGCCCGGGTGACACGGTCTACGCCTACCCGACCGACCAGCGCTCCTACATCATCGGCGGCGCCGGCGCGGACACCGACGGCGGCGACGAGGTCACCGTGGTCAGCAGGGACAACGTCCGGCTCGGCGTCCGGGTGCAGGTCTACTTCACCCTGAACCGGAACGAGGACACGCTGAAGTCGTTCCACGAGCGCATCGGCCTGAAGACCGACGCCTACGAGGACCGGGGCTGGAACGAGATGCTCCAGTCCTACTTCCGGCCGCAGATCGACCGGGCGCTGGCCGCCGTCGCGACCAACTACAGCTGGGCCGAGCTCTACAACAACGAGGCGAAGAAGTCCGCCTTCCAGACCGCCGCGGCCACGGAGTTCACCCGGCTGCTGCCGGCCGCCGTCGGCGGCGACTACTTCTGCGGCCCGTCGTACACCGGTAACAACGCGTGCGGCGACCTGTCCTTCACCATCCAGAAGCCGACGCCGCTGGACAAGGGCATCATCGACGGCCTGGAGGCCAAGCAGCGGGCCGAGCTGGCCAAGGCGACGCAGGAGCAGAAGAACCAGCAGGTCAACGTCGAGCTGCAGTCGGTCAAGCAGCAGGTGGCGATGCTGGGCGCGCAGGGCTACCTGCTGAAGACGGCGATCGAGTCGGGCAAGATCCAGTTCATGGTGATCCCGCAGAACGGCAACGTCAGCATCCCGGTGCCGACCACCGCCCAGACCACCCAGCCGAACCAGCAAGGCCAGCCGAACCAGCAGGCCCAGCCGAACCGCTGAACCCGGGAGCATCCGTGTCCGCGCTGCCGTCGCACCTCGAGCTCGTGCAGGGCGTCGTCCTGCCCAAGCCGGTCGGCGCGGACCCGGTGCTCGACTTCGTCAACACCCGGTCCGACTGGACCACCGCGCGCGGCCCGGCGCGGACCGAGTGGCTGACCTCGTACGAGGCCTTCCTGATCTGGAACACGTACGTCGGCCTGTTGCCCCCGGCGACCGTCTTCCGGTTGATCGAGCAGGCCAGCGGGAAGCCGACCGAGGCGGCCCGCAGGCTGCACACGGCGCTGGAGTTCAGAGCCGATCTGTACGACGTCCTGACCGGCCAGGCGACCGGTGCCTCTTTCGACGGGGCGGCCCGGGTGATCGAGAAGGCGTCCGGGCGACGACAGCTCGTACCGGCGGACGAGGGCGCGTCGTGGGAGCTGCCCGAGGACCTGGCTCAGCCGCTCGACCAGGTCGCGCTGCTCGCCGGTGAGCTGCTCACCGGGCCGTCACGAGCCCACGTCCGGGTCTGCCCGGGGGAGTCGTGCGGCTGGCTGTTCCTCGATCAGCGCGGGCGCCGGCGCTGGTGCTCGATGGCGACCTGCGGCAACCGCGCCAAGGTCCGCGCCCATGCGGCCCGAGCGCGCTAGTTGAACATCGCGGGGTCGACGGTGATCCAGGTATGGCGGGCGCGGGCGAGCACCCGGCCGTCGGCGTCGTACAGGGTGCTGGCGGTGAACGTCTTGCGGCCGTCCTCACCGAGGTAGCGGCCGAGCGCCACGCAGGCCTCACCGACCGGCGGTCGCGCATCGATGCAAGCCGTGAGTTGGCCGAGCACCGACGGCCGGCCCTCCAGGTCGATCGCCCAGCCACCCGGGCAGTCGAGCGCCGCCCAGAGGAATGCCGCGTCGACCAGTCCGTCGTCGCCGGTCGCAAGGTCGGCGGCCGGCTTCCACGTGCACGCCGTACGCCCGTCGCCCAGCGGTCCGGGCTTGAGTTGCAGCCCGCCCACGTTGTCCGGCCCGCACGCGAAGCAGGTCGGGAACGGGTGGTTCTTCAGCCCTCGGTACGACGCCTCGGCCGCGCGAGCCTCCTCCGGCAACACCGGATCGACAGCCGCATCCGCCAGGAAGCCGGCGTCGACCGGTACGGCGTTCGCGACCAGGGACTCACCGTCCAGCAGCCGCGCGCCTTCGGGGGCGGCGACGAGGTCCAGGTCCCGCTCGAGCGGCGGCGGCATCCGCAAGGTCACCTGCGGCACCAGTCCGTCGTCGATGACGCCGGCCAAGGCGGTCCCCAACCGGCCGGCCACATACCCTCCGTTACCGGATCTCTCCGGTCCCTGGAACCGTCGGGCGATCCACACCGCTTCCCGGTCACTCATGGACCTCGACCCTAGTCGTTCACGGTCGGTGCCTCTCATTGCCACACACAGTGACCGAACCTGGTCGCCCGGAGCAGCTCGGCGCAGCGGGCAAGGGGACGTCGGCACCAGGCGAAATACAAAGGTGTGAGTTGTGATCCCGGTGGGAAAGAAGGAGTTTCAGAGAAATCTGAGGAATTCTCGGAGATAACTGAGCTGAGCACTCCTGTTCAAACTACCGTTTGAACTATGCTGACTGCAGGCTACGGCGAGTGAGCAGGTGGGGTGCCTGAGCAAGCAGTGGCCGGGGGGAAGGAGAACTCTGTGGAGACGCCGGTCGAATCGACCCGGGAGAGGTTGCTCAACGTCGCTGAGCAACGTTTTGGCGAAGGGGGTTACGAAGGGACGTCGCTGCGGGCCATCACGGTCGCGGCAGCCGCGAACATCGCGGCGGTCAACTATCACTTCGGCTCGAAGGAAGCGTTGCTGCGGGCAGCGGTGGCGCGGGCCATGGCGCCGGTCAACACCGAACGCAGGCGCCGGCTGGACCAGTTGGAGGCCTCCGGTCAGCCGGAGCCCGAACAACTGATCCGGGCCTTCATCGAGCCCGGACTGGACCTGGTCACGCGCCGCGGTGAGCGCGGTGCGGTGGTCGCACGGTTCATCGGCCGGATCGCGTTCGATCCGAGTCAGCGGATCCGTGAGCTGTACGCGGCCGAGTCCGATCCGATCGAGGCGCGGTACCTGACCGCGCTGCAGGCCTCATTGCCGCACGCGACGCCGGATGCGGTCGCGTTCGGGTATGTGAACATGCTCGGTCTGCTCGCCCTGCATCAGTCGCAGGCGCTGTCCCGCGCACCAGGTCTGGAGGATGCGGAGGACTCGGGCAAGCTCGCCGAGAACCTGATCGCGTTCCTGGTGGCGGCGTTCGACCGGGGCCTGCGCGCCTGATCGGAGGCGGCCGAATACCCGCGGCGCCCTGCCCGCGGATCTTCGGACGCAACTGAACCAGCGCCGCAGGTGGTCTGGCCCAGGATGTCCAAAGACTGCTCACGGATGTTCGGACTGCCGGGTAACGCTGCATAATAGCGCTCCGTGGACCCCTGTGAAGTCGTGGTTGCCGTCGATCTCGGTGGAACCCGGATGAAGTGCGGCCTGGTCGCCGCCGACGGTGCCGTGCTGCACCGCGAGACCAGGCCGACGCCCCGCGCTGTGCCTGGTTCGCGAGGCGGGGGCCGCGCCGTGCTCGACGCCCTGCTGGAAACCGTCGTCGAACTCGGCCAGAAGGCGACCGCGGACGGCCACCGGGTGCGCGCCATCGGCGTCGTCGTCCCGGGCGTCATCGACGCCGCGACCGGCACCGTCAGCGCCGAGAACCTGGCCTGGGTCGGTACGCCGGTCCTCGCCGAGCTGACCGCCGCGGTCGGCGCGGACGTACCGGTCGTGCTCGCCCACGACGTCCGGGCCGGCGGGTACGCCGAGCTCCGCCAGGGCGCCCTGGCCGGCACCACGAACTCGATGTTCCTTCCGCTCGGCACCGGGATCGCGGCCGCGATGGTGGTCGACGGCTCGCTGGTCAGCGGCGACGGGTACGCCGGTGAACTCGGCCACACCCGCTTCGTCCACGGCGACGCAGCCGAGCAGTGCGCCTGCGGCCAGTGGGGCTGCCTCGAGACCGTCGCCTCGGCCGCGGCGCTGGCCCGGAGGTACGGCGCCCGTACCGGGCGGACCGTGGACGGCGCCCGCGAGGTGCTCGAGCTGCTCGCAGCCGGCGACCCCGACGCCGCACAGGTCTGGGAGGACGCGCTGACCGTCCTGGTCGACGCCCTCGTGCTCTACACCACCCTGGTCGCGCCCACGCGGATCGCGATCGGTGGTGGACTGGTCGGAGCAGGTGAGACGCTGCTGCAGCCGCTCCGCGACGGCATCCACGCGCGGCTGACCTTCCAGCGCGAGCCGGAGATCGTCGCCGCCGTACTGGGCGAGGAGGCCGGCTGCCTCGGCGCCGCGCGAATGGCCTGGGACCGGGTAGCCGCCGACGAGAACGAAGGGGCGAAATGACCACCTATCGCGTTGGCCGGCTGGTCACGCCGGACGACGTCCTGGAGAACGCCTGGATCCAGGTGGTCGACGAGGACATCCTCGCCTTCGGCCGCCGGTCCGAGGGGATGCCGGCCGACGGCAAGCGGCCGGAGGACCTCGGCGACGTCACGGTCGTCCCGGGCTTCGTCGACATCCACACCCACGGCGGCGGCGGGTCGACGTACTCGACGACCGATCCGGAGGAGGCGCGCAAGGTCGCGGCCTTCCATGCCAGGCACGGTACGACGACCACGCTGGCCAGCCTGGTCACGTCTCCGCTCGACGACCTGATCTCACAGACCGCGTGCCTCGCGGAGCTCGTCGCCGACGGTGTGATCGCCGGCGTCCACCTCGAAGGCCCGTTCCTGTCCGAGGCGCGGTGCGGTGCGCATGAGCCGACGCTGCTGCGTGACCCGCTCGCGGACGATGTGGCGAAGGTGCTGAGCGACGTCGTCCGGATGGTGACCATCGCGCCGGAGCTCGAGCACGGGCTGGACGCGATCCGGCAGGTGGTCGACGCCGGCGCGATCGCCGCGCTCGGGCACACGGACGCGACGTACGAGCAGATGATCGCGGGGGCCGACGCCGGGGCGACCGTGGCGACACACCTGTTCAACGGGATGCGGCCGTTCCATCACCGTGATCCCGGTCCGGTCGGTGCCGCGATCAACGACGAGCGGTTGCTGCTCGAGGTGATCAACGACGGTCTGCACCTGGATCCGCAGGTCGTCCGGGTCGCACTCGCGGCCGCCGGAGTGAACCGGATCGCCCTGATCACCGACGCGATGGAGGCGACCGGCATGCCGGAGGGGCGGTACAAGATCGGCGGCCTCGAGGTCGACGTGAAGGACGGGCTGGTGACACTGGCCCACGGCGCGCACTCGATCGCGGGCAGCACCCTGACGATGGACGTCGCCTACGCCAACGCGGTCAAGGCCGGGGTGTCCCTGGTCGACGCGTCCCGGATGGCGTCGACCACGCCGGCCCAGACCTTCGGCTGGTACGACGTCGGCGCGATCGAGCTCGGTAAGCGGGCCGACCTGGTGCTCCTGGATGCGGAGTACGCCGTCCAGAAGGTGATGCGGGCCGGGTCGTGGCTGGACTGATCGGGACCGTCACCCTCAACCTCGCGCTGGACGTCACCTACGAGGTCGACGAGCTCGTCGTCGGCGGCAGTCACCGGGTCGGCGCGATCCGGCAGCGGGCCGGCGGAAAGGGCGTCAACGTCGCCCGGGTGGCGTCGACGCTCGGTCACCAGGTGCTCGTGCTCGGGTTCGTCGGCGGTGTCACCGGTGAGCTCGTCGCCGAGGAGCTCTTCGACGCCGGGCTGACCGCGCTGCTGACTCCGATCGCCGGTGAGACCCGCCGTACCGTCGCCGTCGTCAACGGTGCCGACGGGGACGCGACGATCTTCAACGAGGCCGGCCCGTCGGTGAGCGGCGACGAGTGGCGTGCGTTCCTGGATCGGATGCCGTGGGGCCGGCTCGGTGTGCTGGCGTGTTCCGGCAGCCTTCCGCCGGGCTTGCCGGCCGACGCGTACGCCGAACTCGCGGTCCGGGCCCGGCATCACGACGTACTGACCGTGATCGATGCCGGCGGTAACGCGCTGACCGCGGCGGCGAAAGCCGGTGCGGTGGTGCGGTCGAACGCGGCCGAGCTGCGTGATGCGCTCGGCGACACCGCGGTCGAGGATGGTGCTCGGCAATTGGTTCAGCTCGGTGCGACCGCGGCCGTGATCACCGACGGGGCGCGCGGAATGGTTGCCGCGAGCCACAACGGGGTCTGGCGGGCGTTGCCGGTCGAGAAGGTGTCCGGGAACCCGACCGGTGCGGGCGACGCGTGTACGGCGGTCGTCGCCGCGGCTGTCGCGGAAGCGCCCGAGCCGGACTGGTCCGTCGTACTGAAGTCTGCTGTCGCCGCATCCGCCGCCGCTGTCCTGACGCCGGTTGCCGGGGACATCGACCTGGGCGCCTACCGCCGCTGGCAACCCCAAGTTGCCGTCAACGCCCCGCCCACTCCTCCTGTGACACCTTCGTCTTCCTATCCACGTCCGGCCGGATTCTAGGCCCTTGAAGAGGAGTTTCTATGCCGTTGGTTTCCGGGGCTGAGGTCGTGTTGGCCGCGGCCAAGGCTGGTCGCGGGGTCGGTGCGTTCAACGTGATCCAGCTGGAGCACGCGACCGCGCTGATCGCCGGTGCCGAGCAGGCCGGCGCGCCGGTGATCCTGCAGATCAGTGAGAACGCGGTGAAGTACCACGGCGCACTCAAGCCGATCGGTGTCGCCACCCTGGCCGCCGCGGCCGCTGCTTCGGTCCCGGTCGTCGTCCACCTCGATCACGCGATGGACCGCGACCTGGTCACCGAGGCGGTCTCACTCGGCTTCACCTCGGTCATGTACGACGCCTCGAAGCTCGAGTACGCCGACAACGTCGCCGCCACCAGCGAGGTGACGAGGTACTGCCACGACCACGGGGTCTTCGTCGAGGCCGAGATCGGTGAGGTCGGCGGCAAAGACGGCGTCCACGCGCCCGGTGCGCGGACCCGCCCCGACGAGGCCGTCGCGTTCGCCGAGGCCACGGGCGTCGATGCTCTCGCGGTCGCCGTCGGCTCGTCCCACGCGATGACCGAGCGCACCGCCACCCTCGACTTCGAGCTGATCAGCGAGCTCCGCGCCGCGGTCGCAGTACCGCTCGTGCTGCACGGCTCCTCGGGTGTGGCCGACCCTGACCTCACCCGGGCCGTCGAGGCCGGCATGACCAAGGTCAACATCGCCACCCACCTCAACAACGTCTTCACCGAGTCGGTCCGCCAGACCCTCGCCGACAACCCGAAGCTGGTCGACACCCGCAAGTACCTGGGCCCGGCCCGCGACGCGGTAGCCACCGAGGTCGCCCGCCTGCTGGGCCTGCTCAAGGCGGTCTAGAGCGAGGCGCTGCCGCGCACCCAATGCGCGCGCAGCTCGTCCCGCGCGGCCTGCACCTGCTCACGCGCCTTCGGATCGGGTACTTCGAAGTCCTCGATCAACCGGGTGAGCGCCAGCTCCAGCGCCGCGACCAGAGCGTCCTCCTCGGAGAGCTCGGACTCGGCCACCTCGCGGAGGCCGGCGGTGAGTGCGGTCAGTCCGGCTCGTTCGTGGCCGGTGAGCCGGAGCGTGATCTCGGTTCTGCTGTCCACGTCTTTCCTCCTGCGCTTGGTACAGTCATCGTGCCGTGCAACGACCGTGTTGCACAACACGCTCGGGTGAGGAGCCGATCGGGATGACCGTGACGGTGGACGAGACGCTGCGCGAGGCGACCATCGCGGTGCTCGCCGAGCACGGCTGGTCCGGGGTGACGCTGGAGCGGGTGGCCGAGAAGGTCGGCCGCTCGCGGGTCACGCTGTGGCGCCAGGGCCTCACCGTCGAGGTGCTGCTGAACTCGTTGCTCGACGCGCTCGCCGCGGACTACCGGGACACGATGTGGCCGGTGCTGGCCGGCTCCGGGACCGGCCGCGAGGGCCTGATCAGGACGCTGGAAGCGCTGTTCGACGTGATCGACCGCCATCTTCCGCTGTTGCTGTCGTCGGATCTGGTCTTCCACCAGGAGCAGGCGCGCAGCGGCCCGGTGTCCTTCATCGACCCGTTCGAGCGGTTCCTGCGCGAGGGTGAGGCGGACGGATCGCTGCATCCGCACGGCCGGATCAGCGACGTGGCCGAGGTGTTGATGGTGTCCGCGGCGTTCACCTACGTGCACATGCGCGGCCGTCACCACTGGTCCCGCGCCCGCGTCCGCCGGCTGACTCTCGACTTGGTGCTGCGCGGCGTCGTCACCTTCTGATGCAACATGGCTGTTGCAATTCATGCAACGACCGTGTTTCACTGGCGGAAACCGCGTTCGAGGAGGACCGCCATGACTCTGCCCTACGCCGAACCGCTGACCCGGCTGGAGCCGCAGCCGCGGGTGATCCCCGAGCCGCCGCGCGTCGGTGAGCCCGGTGGCGCCCCGTGTGGACTGTGCGACTGGCTGGCGAACTACGAGCAGTCCGAGCATCGGCCGCCGCTGTGGGTCGACGACGACTGGGCGCTGATCCGCGCGACCGGCGTCACCATCCCCGGAGTGGTCTGGCTGGCCAGCCGTGGCCATCACGACTCCTTCGCCGATCTGCCCGACAAGATGGCCATGAGCTACGGGCCGGTCGTCGCCCGGATCGAGCGGGCGATCCTCGGACTGGGCGACATCGCGCGGGTGCATGTCTATCGTTGGGGCGACGGTTCGGCCCACTTCCACGTGTGGTTCTTCCCCCGGCCGCTCGGCATGCTCGAGGCCCGGCGGGAGATGCTGCCGCTCTGGGCGGACCTGCTGCCCGAGGCACCCGAGGAGGTCGTGGCCGATGCCGAGCGGAAGATCGCCGCGGCGATGGCGGCGGGCGACTGAGGTGAGCTCGACCTCGTCCCAGCCCGGCCTGGCGCGTCGGCTCGGTGTCACCGACGCCGTCGTCATCGGTGTCGGGTCGATGGTGGGGGCCGGGGTGTTCGCGGTGTGGGCGCCGGCGGCACAGGCTGCTGGGGCGGGACTGCTCATCGGGCTGGTGATTGCCGCGGTGGTTGCCTACTGCAACGCCGTGTCGTCGGCGCAGCTCGCGGCGGTCTATCCCGTGTCCGGTGGCACCTATGTCTACGGGCGGGAACGGCTGGGGGAGTGGTGGGGGTTCGCCGCGGGCTGGTGCTTCGTGATCGGGAAGACGGCTTCGTGTGCGGCGATGGCATTGACGTTCGCGACGTACGCCGTGCCCGGCACCGAATGGCTCCAACGACTGATCGCACTGCTGGCAGTAGCCGGGCTGGCGGCCGTCAACTACCGCGGCGTGACGAGGACCGCCCGGCTGACCAGAGTCCTCGTCGCGTGCACCTTGGTGGTGCTCGCTCTCGTGCTGGTTCTGCTCTTCACCGGTGAACCGCATCGCGAACTGCCGGCCCTCACCGGCACCTCGCCGTACGGCGTATTACAGGCCGCCGGGCTGTTGTTCTTCGCCTTCGCCGGGTACGCACGGATCGCGACGATGGGTGAGGAGGTCCGCGATCCCACGCGGACCATCCCCCGCGCCATCACCGTCGCCGTGCTTGTTGCCATCGGCATCTACTTCCTCGTCGGTGTGGCGCTGCTGCGGGTTCTCGATCCGGCGACGACGACGGCGCCACTGGCCGCTGCGGTCGACGCGGTCGGTGCGGCCTGGGCTGTTCCGGTGGTGAGGATCGGTGCGGCCCTGGCCAGCCTCGGTGCGCTCCTGGCACTGATCGCCGGCGTCGGGCGTACCTCGTTGGCGATGGCCCGGAACGGCGACCTGCCGACCTGGCTGGCCGCCGTCCATCCGCGCTTTCACGTTCCCCACCACGCCGAGCTCGCCCTCGCCGCGGTCGTCGGGGTCCTCGTCCTCACCACCGACCTCCGAGGCGTGATCGGCTTCTCGTCCTTCGGTGTGCTGCTGTACTACGCGATCGCCAACGCCTCCGCGTTCACCCAACCGGCCGATCAACGTCGGTGGCCTCGTGCCGTCAACGTGATCGGCCTGGTCGGTTGCATCGTCCTCGCCGTCACCCTGCCGTGGACCTCGGCAGTGGTGGCCGCCGTCCTGCTCGCGGTCGCCCTGCTGGTACGACGGCTCAGGAAAGGTCCCGCCGGATCCGCCAGAAGCTGAACCCGGTCAGACCGAGCGCCAGCAGCATGAACAATCCGAACTCGCGCCACTGCAGTGCCCAGAAGGTATCCGCGGTGAAGTACCGGACGTGCTGCCGGTAGCCCTCGTCGGCCAGCCGCTGGAAGCATGCGTCGCGCTTCGGGTTGGGGCTCGTCTCCCGGGACACGGTCGGCGGCGGACCTGGTTCGCAGTCGATGGTCCACGAGGGCAACACGCTCAGCGCCTTACCGGACTTGTCGACGGTCTCGTCGGTCATCTTCCACGCGCCCACGACCCCGGTCGCCACCTCGATCGCCTTCACCTGTGGATTGGGCCCCGGGCCGGACAGCATGAAGCCACGGATGTTCTCCGCGGAAGCGATGAGCTTCTGATCCGTCGGCGCCAGCAGGTGCGGCCGGATGAACGTCGGTGTCAGGATCTGCACCAGGATCACGATGGCCAGCGTGACCGCGAGAGCGACGAGAGTACGTCGTACCACGAGTCCGACCGCGACACCGAGAGCGAACGCGAAGGCGGCGTACCCGATCGGGACCAGGCCGCGGCCGGAGAAGACCGGCGGGAACATCCGCGGCAGGTACGTGTTCGACTCCTGTCCGGCGTTGATCGCGTCGTCGATCGGATCGGACCACCAGGTGACGGCGAGGCTGAGCAGGCCGGTGATCGCGATCGCGCTCAGGCCGGTCACCCCGACCTTGGTCGCGAGCCAGCGGCGCCGGCTGATGCTCTGGCTCCACACCAGCCGGTGCGTCCCGGTCTCCAGTTCACGCGCGATCAGGGGTGCGCCCCAGAACGCGCCGATCACCGGCGGGACGGCGTACAGGAGGGCCTGTCCGACGTAGTACAGGTTCGGGTTGAGCCGCTCGAGCGCGAGGTTCCTGATGAACTCGGTCGTCAGCCGCTGATAGTCGTCCGCGAGCCCCGGGCCGGTGACGGCGAGGACGACGATCGCCGCGGCGATCACCGCCGCGACCGCCAGGAACTGGACGCGGAACTGCCGCCAGGTCAGCCAGATCATCGGTGCACCTCCAGCAGCGGACGTTCGGGGTGGGACGGGGTGGTGCGGCCCATGTAGGCCAGCACCAGGTCTTCGAGGGTGAGCTGACTGACGGACCAGGCCGGGTCGAGGATCGGCTGCTCGGTCCGGATCAGGAAGGTCGACTGCCGGTCGGTGTGGCTCTCGGTCACCACGTGCTGGTTCTCGGGGAGGCTCTTGGCGTCGCGCCGCGGCCCGCTGAGCCGGAAGTGCGTCGCGAGCAGGGTGTCGATCTCGCCGCTCACCTGGACCCGCGAATCGACCAGCACGATCAGGAAGTCGCACGCGCGCTCCACGTCGGAGACGAGGTGCGAGGAGAGCACGACGCTCAACTCCTGCTCGGCGACCGCCTGCATCAGATCCTGCAGGAACTCGCGCCGGGCCAGCGGATCGAGCGGGGCCACCGGTTCGTCGAGGATCAGCAGTTCGGGGCGTTTGGCCAGGCCGAGCGTCAGCGCCAGCTGCGCCCGCTGGCCGCCGGACAGCTTGCCGGCGCGCTGCTTCGGGTCGAGGCGGAGGTGCTGGATCCGTTGCTGGGCAAGGGAATCGTCCCACCCCGGGTTGAGCCGCGCGCCGAGCTTCAGATGATCAGCGACGCTCAACCGGCTGTAGGTAGGCGTGTCCTGAGCGACATACCCAACCTTCGCCTGCTGAGCCCCCGCCGCCGCCCCCAGAACCTCAACAGCTCCACTGGTCGGGGTGATCATCCCCACGGCCAGATTCAGCAGAGTGCTCTTACCCGCCCCATTGGGCCCGACCAGCCCCACCACATGCCCAGCCGGAACCTCGAGGTCGCAGTCGGTCAACGCCCACCGGCGCCCATATCTCTTGCCCAAGCCATGGGCTTGCAGAACCGCGGTCATGCTATGTCCTCCTGAGCGGCGGTCCGAAAGGTTGTGAGGAAGAGGGCCTCGATGCTTTCGTCGTCGAGGCCGGCCTTGCGGGCCTTGGCGAGCCAGCGGCGCAGGTCCTGGCGGAGCGGGCCGTGGGCGGCGAGGGTGTTGTCGGTGAGGGTCCTGGTCACGAACGTGCCGCGGCCGGGACGGGCCTGGACCAGGCCTTCGTGCTCCAGTTCGCGGTACGCCTTGAGCACCGTGTTCGGGTTGATCGCCAGCGCCGCGACCACGTCCTTGACGGTCGGCAGCTGGTCCCCCTCCCGCAGCAGTCCGAGCCGCAGCGCGTTCCGGACCTGCTGGACGATCTGCTGGTACGGCGAGACCCCCGACCGGCCGTCCAGATGGAACTCGATCATTGCCAACCCCATTCATCTAGGTAACTAGCACTATAGGGGTATGGCTCAAGCCACCGTCAAGACCCGGTGGTGTCAGCGGATGGCGTCGTACCGGCGCAGTGCCTCGCGGCGAGCCTCGGCGTGGTCGACGATCGGGGCCGGGTAGCC
Source organism: uncultured Actinomycetota bacterium (assembly GCA_963748245.1). GTDB lineage: Bacteria > Actinomycetota > Actinomycetes > Propionibacteriales > Kribbellaceae > Kribbella. The sequence goes on from CAVVIA010000004.1 coordinate 666,714, forward strand.
GTCGGCGCCGCCGTGTTTCCACGGTTCGTGGGCGGCCTTGCCGTCGAGGTGGCGCAGCTCGGGGACCCAGCGCCGGACGTACTCACCGTCCGGGTCGAACTTCAGGCCTTGCCCGACCGGGTTGAAGATCCGGAAGTACGGCGCCGCGTCCGCGCCGCAGCCGGCCACCCACTGCCAGTTCAGCGAGTTGGACGCGAGATCGCCGTCGCGCAGCGACCGCAGGAACCAGCGGGCACCGAACTTCCAGTGCACGTGAAGATCCTTGACCAGGAACGACGCGACGACCATCCGCACCCGGTTGTGGATGAAGCCCGACCCGGCGAGTTGGCGCATTCCGGCGTCCACGAACGGGAACCCGGTCCGGCCCTCGCACCACGCCTCGAACGCGTCCCCGGGCTCGTCGTACTCCATCCGCTCGAACTCGGGCCGCAGCGGCTTCCACGACGCATCGGGATTCCGTGCCAGCAGATCCGCGCAGAAGTCCCGCCAGGCGAGCTGACGCCGGTACGCCTCGGCGCCGGCGCTGCGCTTGCGGGCGAGGTCGGCGAGCATCGTGCGCGGATGGATCTCGCCGTACTTGAGCGGGATCGACATCCGCGAGGTGCTGTCGAGATCGGGCCGGTCGCGCTCGTCGTCGTACCGGGCGACATCGTCCAGGTACTTCCGCCACCGCTCGAGCGCCGCCTGCTCGCCGGCGCCGTCCGCCGTACCGTCCGGAAGATCCTCACCGTCGGCCGTGATCCACTCGACCTTCGCCGGCGGGTCGACCGGACCGCGCCAGCCGTGCTCGAGCCAGCTCCGGAAGTACGGCGTGAACACCTGATAGGGACGGTCCTGCTGGTTCAGGATGCGGCCGGGCGCGATCGCGTACGGCGACCCGGTCGCCAGCAGCGGACAGTTCAATGAAGCTTCAACTTCCGCATCCCGGTCCCGGCCGTACGGCGCGTGGTCCGCGCTGACGTGGACGCTGGCCGCGCCGACCTCGGACGCCAGCGCCGGAACCACGTCGACCGGATCTCCCCGGCGTACGACGAGATTCCCGCCGATCGACTCGGACAGCCGCCGCAGCGAGGCGGCCAGGTGCCGGCGCCGTGGATCGCCGGACCGGTCCCAGAGGGCGGGGTCGAGGACGAACAGCGCGAGCACCCGCCCGTCGCCGGCCGCGACGGCATCCAGCAACGCCGGGTTGTCCGCGAGCCGCAGATCCCGCCGGAACCACATCACCGCCGCCACGTCTCGCATCCTCCGGTAGTACCCAGCACCATCCGCGGCGCCCGCGCCGAGCTGGTACCACAAGAACCGAACAGGCGATTGGGTGAGGCTTGCCTGCATAGGCGAGAATGGTTTTCGTGAGCGAGCTGATCGATACCACCGAGATGTACCTGCGGACCGTCTACGAGCTGGAAGAAGAAGGCATCCTGCCGCTGCGCGCGCGGATCGCCGAGCGGCTGCACCAGTCCGGTCCGACGGTCAGTCAGACGGTGGCGCGGATGGAGCGCGACGGCCTCGTCACGGTCGAGGGCGACCGTCACCTCGAGCTCACCGACGTCGGCCGCAAGCAGGCCGTCCGGGTGATGCGCAAGCACCGCCTGGCCGAGCGGCTGCTGGTCGACGTGATCGGGCTGGAGTGGGAGGACGTGCACGCGGAGGCCTGCCGCTGGGAGCACGTGATGAGCGACGCGGTCGAGTTGCGGCTGCTGAAGATCCTGAACAACCCGACCGAGTCGCCGTACGGCAACCCGATCCCGGGCCTGGAAGAGCTGCTGAGCACCGGCCAGGCGAGCGGGATCGAGGACTTCCGGATCGGCGTCGAGCCGCTGGACAAGGTCCTCGACCAGGCCACCGGCGACAGTGTGCGGGTGCTGGTCCGCCGGATCGCCGAGCCGGTCCAGACCGACGACGGTGCGATGGCGGTGCTGCGTAAGGCCGGCGCCCTGCCGGGCCGCGAGGTCGACTCCACCCTCGACGCCGAGGGCGTCCTGGTCGGCAGCCGCGAGGCCGGCGGCGTGATCAGCGACGAGACGGCCGGGCACATCTTCGTCAGCCGGGTCTGAGCCTTCCGTACTTCACAGCAGCATGCCGTACTTCAAAGCTGCATTAAGACGATCGACGCTGAGCGCTCGATGCTGTACAGCGTGTGGTCACGAGGTAGCGTCTGTCCGCAATGTCTGAGAACGAGATCGACTGGCCGGAGTATCTGCGGGAGTTCCACACCGCGACTCCGGGCAGCACCGAAGCCCTGCTGTCCCGAGCGGTAGCAGGCGACCACACGCCGTACCGCTGGCTGGTGCGTGCTGTCTCCGGCGAGGCCCGCCGGGTCCTCGACCTCGCGTGTGGGAACGGTCCGGTCGCGCGGGAGCTGTACGGGCGGTGGGTCGTCGGTGTCGACAACAACCCGGCCCAGCTCGACGGCGCACCGGGTCCGAAGGTCCAGGCCGACGCGTTGCACCTGCCGTTCGCGAACGAGGTCTTCGACGTCGTCACGTGTTCGATGGGCCTGGCGGTGCTGCAGCCGCTGCCCGCCGTCCTGGCCGAGGCGGCCCGGGTGCTGCGGCGTGGCGGCGTACTGGCCGCGATCGTGCCGGCCGTGCGACCGCTCCGGCGCGGTGACATCCGCACGCTGAGCGGGCTGACCACGCGGCTGCGGTCGACGCCGCAGTTCCCGGCCGGTGGTGAGATCACCGAGCTCAAGGACAAGTTGCATCACGCCGGATTCGACGTGATGGAGAGCCAGCGCGAGCGGTACGTGTACATGATCCGGACCCGCGACGACGCCCGTCGGCTGGTCAACGCCCTCTACCTTCCGGGGACGCCGGATCTCCGTCGCGACACCGCGGCCGGCTGGCTCGCCGACCGGGCCGAGTCGAAGGACGGCCTCGAGGTCGCGATCCCGATCCGGCGGATCACGGCGATGCGGACGAAGCTGGCGCTGACCGGGTCCTGAACCCAGGAGCCGACACAGGCCCACGGTAGGTAACGTGTGCCTGTGAGTGCGCTGCGCTGGTCCGTCCGGACGGTCGACCGGGCGCTCGACGGTGAGACGGTCTACCGCGAGCTGCTGGCCGGTGAACCCGTCGCGTTCTGGCTCGACGGCAGCCTGACCGACCGCGCCGTCCGACGTGTCTCGGTGCTCGGTACGACGCTCGGCGCCGGCGCGGAGGTCGTCGTCCGGGATGTTGCCGACGGCGACGTGTTCAGTGAGCTGCAGGGGTTGATCGCGGACAAGGCTGCGCGGCTGGACGACATACCGGATGAGCTGACCGGGGTGTTCAACGGCGGGTACGTCGGGTACTTCGGGTACGAGCTGAAGGCGCTGACCGGGGGAGCCGCGGCCCACGAGTCGCCGACGCCGGACGCGCTGTGGATCTGGGCGAACCGGTTCGTGGTGATCGACCACGACCGGGATGTGACCCACCTGGTGAGTGTCGACGAGGCCGACGACGGCTGGCTCGACCGGGCTTCGCGCAGTGCGGCCCACTGGTCGATGTCCGGGGTCGACGCACCGGCGATCGCGAGGCTGGATCTCGAGACGCATCTGGAGCAGGACCGGGCGACGTACCTGGCCGGGATCGGCGAGTGCATGGCCGCGCTCGAGGCCGGGGAGTCGTACGAGTTGTGCCTGACGAACCGCGTCCGGCTGCCGGCCGTACCCGATCCGTTCGAGTTCTTCCTCTGGCAGCGGGCGAACAACCCGGCGCCGTACGCCGCCTTCCTCCGGTACGGCGATCTCGCCGTGGCCAGCTCGTCGCCGGAACGGTTCCTGACCGTGGACGCGGACGGCTGGGCCGAGTGCCGGCCGATCAAGGGGACCGCGCCGCGGGACGCGGACCCGGCGCAGGACCAGCTGGCCGCGAAGGCGCTCGCCGAGGACGAGAAGACGCGGGCCGAGAACCTGATGATCGTCGACCTGATCCGCAACGACCTCGGCCGGGTGAGTGAACCGGGGACGGTGCACGTACCGCAGCTGATGGAGGTCGAGAGCTACCGGACCGTCCACCAGCTCGTCACCACCGTGCGCGGCCGGCTGCGGTCCGGGGTGTCCGCGGTCGACGCCGTCCGGGCCTGCTTCCCGCCGGGGTCGATGACCGGGGCGCCGAAGATCCGGACGATGGAGATCCTCGACGAGCTCGAGTGGAGTGCGCGCGGGGTCTACTCGGGTGTGCTCGGGTATCTGACCGTGGACGGGCGGGCGGATCTGAGTGTGGTGATCCGGACCGCGGTGCTGACGCCGTCGGAGACGGTCATCGGTACGGGGGGTGCGATCGTGCTCGACTCGGACCCGGTCGCGGAGTACGACGAAATGGTGCTGAAGGCAACGGCAGCCGTGGGCGGGAACGCCGCGGCCGAAGGGTGGGGGAGATGAGTGACGTGCAGGTGGCGGATTCGTTCTTGGTTGCCAATGGCAAGGTGCGGGGGATCGAGCTGCACCGGGAACGGTTCGTCGGGTCGTGTGCGGCGGCCGGCGTCGAGGCGTCGGCCTTCTGGACCGACCAGGTCGGCCGGCTGCCGGGGTTCGGTCGCTGGTTCCCGCGATTCGAGCTCCGCACGTCGGGTGAGCTGGCCGTCCAGCTCCGGCCGGCGCCTCCGGTCGGGGGCCGGGTGCGGGTCGTCGTCCACGAAGGTCCCGACCCGCGGACGGCGCCGCGGGTGAAGGGCCCCGACCTGGAGCTCCTCGGCAAACTCAAGGAGGCCGCGTCGCACCGGGCCGACGAGATCCTCCTGCTGGACCAGGACGGCACTGTGCTCGAGGCGGCGTACTCCGCCATCGCCTGGTGGGACGAAGACACTCTGTGCTTCCCGCCGTCGGACCGCCCGCTCCTCCCATCGGTCACCGCCGCCCTGCTCCGCGAGGTCGCCGCCACCCAAGGCGTCGAGGTCGCCGAACGAGCCGGTACGCCGGCCGACCTCCAATCCCACGAGGTCTGGCTCGTCAACGCCCTCCACGGCATCCGCCCCGTCCACGCCTGGGCCGACTCCGCCATCGACCCCCTCCCCAACTCCCAATCCACCACCTGGCAACACCACCTCACCGCCTTGGCCAAACCCCTGTAAGCCGCGGGCGTTCGGGACCTCGGCCGGGCTCGCTTGAAAACGTGATATCACAATGATACCTTTTGGATATTCGAGAGGAGTTGTGATGGCCGAGGTGGATGGTGCGGTGGAGATGCCGGCGCCGAAGGTGACCGAGCGGATGGCCCGGGAGATCACCGGGTGGCCGATGGCCGGGGTGGCGTTCGTGCTGGTCGTGGCCGGCGTGGTCCTGTTCGTCGTCGGGGTCGGGCAAGGGGCGGCGCTGGTGGTGGTGTCGATCCTGATCTTCCTCGCCGGGCTGATCGTGGCCGCCGGGCTGACGCCGGTGGCGCCGGGGCGGGCGCGGGTGCTGCAGATCCTGGGGCGGTACAGCGGGACGATCCGCACCGACGGGCTGCGGTGGGTCAACCCGATCTCCACTCGCAGGGAAGTGTCCACCCGGATCCGCAACCACGAGACGGCCGTTGCCAAGGTCAACGATGCCGACGGCAACCCGATCGAGATCGCCGCGGTGGTGGTCTGGCAGGTCGAGGACACCGCGCAGGCGATGTTCGAGGTGGACGACTTCGTCGAGTTCGTCGCGATCCAGACCGAGACCGCGGTCCGGCACATCGCCAACAGCTATCCGTACGACGTGCACACCGAGGACGGCGGCCTGTCGCTGCGGGACAGCACCGACGAGATCACCGAGACGCTGTCGACCGAGATCGGGGTTCGGGTGCAGGCTGCCGGGGTCCGGGTGATCGAGTCCCGCATCACCCACCTCGCGTACGCGCCGGAGATCGCCCAGGCGATGCTGCGCCGCCAGCAGGCGGGTGCGATCGTCGCCGCCCGGCAGCGGATCGTCGAAGGTGCGGTCGGCATGGTCGAGCTCGCGCTGGACCGGCTGTCCGAGCACGAGGTCGTCGAGCTCGACGAGGAGCGCAAGGCCACCATGGTCAGCAACCTGCTGGTGGTGCTGTGCGGCGACCGGGATGCGCAACCCGTGGTCAACACCGGCACGCTCTACCAGTGAGCCCGCGCCGTGGCCGTGGAACGCAAGAAGATCCTGCTCCGGCTGGATCCCGTGGTGCATGATGCGCTGGCCCGCTGGGCAGCCGACGACCTGCGCAGCACCAACGCCCAGATCGAGTACCTGCTCCGCCGGGCGCTCGCCGACGCCGGCCGTCTCCCGTCCGGGGTCGGCAAGATGCGCCGCCCGGGCCGCCCGTCCAAGGAGGAAGACGATGAGTAGAAGCGTCAGGACCGTCGCCTCAGGCAACCACCTCGGCTTGGTACGGTCCCCGGGCACGCGCGGGACGCTGCCGCGACGGCCGCCGCCTCGGCGCCGTCAGGTCGTTGCCCTCGGCAGCGTCAAGGCCCCGGATGCCTTGGCTGCAAGGCTTTTCCTGCTTGCGTACGACCCATCGACCGGCCGTCTGGCGGGTCGCTGGACAAAGCTGGGCCGGACTCTCCGGGCCGCGGCGCTCGTCGATCTCCAGCTCAGCGGAAACCTTGCCGATGACAACGGCCGGGCCCGGTTGACCACAGCGGCCGATCCGGTCGACCCGGTGCTGGCCGGCGTGCTCAAGGACATCCGCCGGGTCGGACCGCGGAAGTGGCGGACCTGGGTCGACCGGCACCACGGCAGGATCGTGCGGGACGTCCGCGACGAACTCGAACGCGCCCGCCTGATCAAGGTCGAGCGCTACCACGCCCTCGGCCTGTTCCCCGCTCACCGCATCACCCTGCGGCATCCGCTGGTCCGACGCCAGTTGCTGCGGAACGCCACCGACACCCTCCGGCCGGCCCGGCTCGTCACGCGCGTCGACCTGCGCGACGCGGCGGTCGTCGTCCTGGCTGCGACCGGTGACCTGCGCACTGTCGTGACCAAGGATCAGCGCAAACGACACAAGGATCGGCTGGCGCAGCTCGCCGTACGGGTCGGTCCGGTGGTGCCGGCGCTGAAGAAGGCGCTGCAGCAATCCCAGGCGGCGTCCGCCGGCTGACCTGGCTTGACCGGTGAACCCCAGCCGGTGCTATGGTTCGTTACTCAACTAATGAACCTAAGAACCTGCGAGTCTCGAGAGGAGGCGGTGATGTTCGACGACCGGAGCCCGATCTATCTGCAGATCGCCGAGCAGATCAAGAACGACATCGTCACCGGCGCCCTCGCCGAGGACGAGCAGGTGATGTCGACGAACCAGTACGCCGCCTTCTACCGGATCAACCCGGCCACCGCGGCGAAGGGGTTCGCCCAGTTGGTGGACGAGGGTGTGCTCTACAAGAAGCGAGGGATCGGGATGTTCGTCAGCCCGAACGCGCGGGACCTGCTCCGCACCGGCCGGCGCGACTCGTTCTTCGCCGACGTGGTCGACCCGATGATCCGCGAGGCCAAGGCGATCGGCGTACCCCTGAAAGACGTAGTCCAGCACATCCGCACCCAGATCGTGTCTGGTGATCCCCCGCCTACTGCGCGGCACTCGGCACGGCACCTCGCCGCACTGGAGCAAAGGCCACGATGAAACCCACATCGAGGCCTTCACTCCAGCACGCCGAGCCACCGCACCGAGCACCTGCTCGCTACGGCGCTGGGATCACCAGACACGATCTACGGAGACGCCTGATGACCAACCGCATCCTGGAAGCCGTCGAGGTCGTGTCCGCCGAGGGGACCGAGCCTGCGCTGGCGGCGCGGACGGAGAACCTGTCGGTCCGGTTCGCCGGCGTGCCTGCGCTGGACCGGCTCGACCTGCGGCTCGCGCCGGGGAAGATCCACGGCCTGCTGGGCCGTAACGGCTCCGGCAAGAGCACGCTCGCCGCCGTCCTGGCCGGCTTCCGGCAGCCGGACGAGGGCCGGGTCCTGATCGAGGGCGGCGACCTCGGTACGGCGGCCGAGCCGTACGAGAACGCGGTCGTCACCAGCCGGATCTGCCTGATCCGCGAGTCGGGCGACCTGGTCGACGCGGCGCTGGTCAAGCATGTGCTCGGGCTCGCCTCGAGTCTGCGCCCGTACTGGGACGGCGACCTCGCCGAGGAGCTGCTCGACCGGTTCGAGATACCGACGAACAAGAAGGTGCAGAAGCTGTCCCGCGGCAAGAAGTCCGCGCTCGGCGTCGTTCTCGGGCTGGCCAGCCGCGCGCCGCTGACGATCTTCGACGAGACCTACCTGGGCATGGACGTGCCGTCCCGCAACCTGTTCTACGACGCCCTGCTCGCCGACTACGCCGAGGTCCCGCGCACGATCGTGCTCTCGACCCATCTGGTCAGCGAGGTCAGCACGATGCTGGAGGAGGTCGTCATCCTGGACAGCGGCCGCCTCGTCACGCAGTCGCCGGTGGATGCGCTCCGGGGCCGCGGCGCCTCGGTCGTCGGGCCGGCCGCGACGGTGGACGAGTTCACCGCCGGGTTCACCGTGCTCGCCGAGGAGAAGCTCGGCGGCACCAAGTCCACCACCGTGCTGGGCGACCTCGATCCGGAGCTGCTCGCGCAGGCGGGCGCGGCCGGGCTCGAGATCGGTCCGGTCGGGCTCCAGGATCTCTTCGTCCACCTCACCACCAACGGCAAGGGAGCGCGCCGGTGACGATCACAGTCGACAAGGCACGCTCGACGGAGACCCTTCCGCGTGGCGTCACCTCGACCCACCGGATGCGGCAGGTGTTGCTGGCGATCACGGTCGGCACCCGGCCGATGCTGGTCGGCTACTGGCTCGTGATGCTGTTCCTGGTCCTCGCGATCAGCGTCGGGTACCTGATCTCCACCGGTGGGCTCGACCACAGCATGTGGGACTGGGGAACCCAGTCGCCGAAGTACTTCTCGATGGCGCTCGGCATCACCATCACACCGGCGTACTTCGGCCTGCTGATCGCCCAGGGCGTCACCCGGCGGATGGTTTCTGTTGCCGCGAGCATCTATCTCACCGCGGCCGCGGTCGCGACCGCGACGTTGTGGGTGCTGATGTACCAAGGCGAGCGTTTGCTCTACAGCGCCCGGGGCTGGTCGCAGACGATGGAGAACCCGCACCTGTTCCACGACACCGCGCAGGCCGGTCTGATCTTCACCGAGTTCTTCCTGCTGATCCTGTCGCACGAGGCGGCCGGCTGGCTGCTCGGCATCACGTTCTACCGGTTCGGCTTCTGGCGCGGTCTGCTGATGCTGCCGCTCTCACTGATCCCGGCCGCGGTCACCGAGTTCTTGCTGATCGCCCAATGGCTCGCCGACGTGCTGAACAGCATCGGCTACCAGCGTCCACCACTCACTGTCGCGGTACCGACCATCCTGGTGGTCAGTGCGCTCGGGTTCTTCGTAGGCTACCTTCTGCTGCGGCCGATGGCAGTGAAACCGGCCAAGGGTTGAGACGATGGTTATACACAGGGGGTGTGTATAACCAAGGCCGTTTCTGTGGATGGCTGCATCGTCGCTGTGGATGACACGCGATGGGTGGCGAAATGACGAAATCTCTTCGCAGAAAGGGTTGTGCGGCGCTGTGCCACGGCGGTACAAATGTCGACACGCCGCTTCTGATCTGATGCGGCGGGTCGAACGGAAACCGAGGACCCTAGCGGTGGGGATCCCCACCGAGGTAGACCGGTGACGGGGTCTGCCGGCCACCACGGACCCGTTTGGGAGGCTGGAGACGTCACCTTCCTTCAGCTATGTGGGGCCCCTCCGACTCATACTCGGAGGGGCCCCACTTTCACGTCGGGGGATATCGGCACCTCATGGTGCCGTTTCAAACAGATGCAAGCGCCGTCGACAGCACAGGGCCGTCGACAGCGCAGGGCCGGCCGGCGCACAGAACGGTTGTGCGCCGGCCGGCGGTTTTCGGGGTGACTCAGCGAAGCGTGATCTTCAGCGCCGAGGACGAACCGCGGGCTGCTACCTGCACCTCCACTCCGCGCGTCGTGGTCACCAGCTGGTACGACGTCGAGCGGCCGTCCAGCGAGACACTCTTCACCTGCGAACCGGTCGGCAGTACGGCGCCGACCGTGAACTTCGCGCCGACACCCTTCACCTTCACATCGGTCCGCAATTCCTTACCTGTAAGGCGTGCGGAGACATCGACCGAGCCGCTGCCGACCCGGATGTTGCTACCGGCCACCTTCTGCTGGCCTTCCGGAAGCTGCGGAACCACGGCGACCTTGCCGTGCCCGAGGTCCGGGTCCACGCCGAGCTGCTGGTGCACGACCGGCCACAGGATGCCGTACGCGCCCCACGCCTGGAGTGCCATCGAACGGTCGTAGAACGGCCGGCCGATGTTCGCCGGCGAGTCGGGTGACGGTGCGATCTCCGGCATCGCGCCCGGCGTCTCCCACACGGTCGGGTCGAGCTGGATGCGGGCGTTGCCGGTCGTGTAGACCTGCTGCTGGTCCGTGCCCAGCCGACCGTAGTTGCCCTCAGCAACCGCCATGATCGAGGTGTTCAGCCCGAACATGGCCCGCTCGCTCTGGACCTGGGAGACGATCGGGTCACACGTGTCGCCACGGTTGCCGCCCGGTGCCGAGGTCGGTCCGGTGCCGGTGTGGAAGAGGCCGAATTCGCCTGTGTAGCAAGGCTTCTCGCGCTGGTCGAGTGCGATCGCCCCGTGCTCGGCAGAGGCCAGCGGAGAGTCCGGCTGACCCGGCCGGTTCAGCACAGCCTCCATCGGCGTGACACCGATCCAGTGTCGCTGGAAGATCGGCGTGTTGTCGTTCGCCGGGTTGGCCGGGTCGTCGACCGAGTCGGCGTACCCCATGGCCTGCGGCACCCACCACTGCGCCTCGAAGCGGGACTCGAGGTCGTTGGCCCGGGTGGTCGCCCACTGCTCGACCGTGTTGTCGCCCTTGGATGCGGCCAGGTCGGCAAGGTCACGCAGACCGCGGGCGAGGTAGACGGTGCTGTCGAGTTTCTCGACGCCCATCCCGCTGCGCTCGACGTTCGCCAGGCCCTCGAGCCAGCCGTCGCCGTCCTTGTCGAGTTCGCGGTAGACGTACTGCAGGTTGCGGACGCTGAAGTCGTACATCGAGTCGCGGAACCTGTCGTCACCGGTCCACCGCCACAACAGGGCGACCGCGCTCGGGAACTTCACCGTCTCGTCGGTGTTGCCCGCGCTCTGGTTGGAACCGAAGTAGACGTCGCCGGTCGGGACCACCTCGTGCGCGACCTTGCCGCTGCGGTTGTTGAGCAGGTCGCTGATGTCGCGCAGCGCGCGCAGGTGCTCCTTCACCGTGTCGAACTGACCGGCCGCGACCGCGGCGAAAGCCATGTACTCACCGTCGGTCGCGAAGATCCACGGGTAGTCGGGGAAACCCGCGCCGAACCAGCGCGCGGCCTCGACCGTGCCTACCGGTGCCGGGTAATCCTTGCCCTCGTTCACGTCGCGGATGCGCAGGTTGCGAGCCTCCTGGACCGAGTCCGCGAGGTTCTGCTTGCTCCACTCGACGCTCTGCTGCAGTAGCCGGTCACCAGGCAGGTCCACCGCGGACATACTGTCGATCTCTTGCCGATCCCGGGTCTTTGCCTTCAGCAACGCTTCCGGGCTGCTCAGTGCACGGCGGTACTCGCGTTGCGCGGCGGACACGCCGTCATCCGAGCCGGCCACCGCGAACCACACCGTCTTCGACTGACCGGCCGAGAGCGTCACGTCGTACGTGAGCCGCCCGCCGGTGCCCTTGCCGACCAGCGAGTCGTCGCAGCGTGCCGGCGTCGTACCGTCCGCCGGGCAGATCACTGCCGGGTCCTGCGGACCGCGGTTGTTCGCGCTGAGAGCGTGGCTCGTCGGACGCAGGGACGATCCGACGAACGCGGCGAAGTCGTGTTCGGTCGCGTTCGGGTGCGGCGGTGTGCCCTGCTCGCGGAAGCGCAGCGAGCCGTCGGCATACGCACCCGTGTCCGGCAGGTTGGCAGTGGCCGCACTCGGCGTCGTCCAGCCCCAGGGGTACGACGACATCAGTTCGGAGTGCGCGTCCACGTCGAGCTTGACCGTCTTCGCCGTACTGGACTCGAGCGTCAGGCCGACCAGGGTCGCGCGGACGCCGTCGGGGACGAAGTCGGTACGGCGGACGCGGACGTCGCCGGAGTAGTCGATCCGGCTGTAGCCGTGGCCGCTGGTGTACTTCTGCGCTGCCACGTCCTTACCGAGCCAGGCACCGTCGAGCCCGAACCACAGACCGTCGAGGAGCTTGATCGGCTGGGTCCAGAAGCCGCCCATCTCGCCGCGGATGTGCCAACCGGCGGCGGGGTAGAGACCGGTCTCGTCGCCCATCGCGTAGGCACGATCGCCGACGACGAGCGAGCGGCGGTCGGCCAGCCGGGTCGTCTCCGAGAGCTCTGAAGGTGCGACGGCCGGACCGGCCGTCGAGGTCTGGGGGGCCGAGCCGGCGGTCGCCGAGGCGGTGCCGGCCAGGATGGTGGCGGCGGCGAGCAGCGTCACGCCGGCCGTACGCCGGGCCCGGCGCGGTGGGGCGGTGCTGCGTCTGACGGATGGGCGGAGTGTCATGGCGGTGTCCTCCTTCTTCGCGGCGCGCATGCACCGCATCAGCCAGGGGCTGAACTACCCCTGATCACCAGTTCGGGTTGCAGCAGGCGTTCGGTCGGCACGCCGGTCGACGTACCGGTCAGGATGTCTAGGAGCTCGCAAGCGATCCGGTCCATCGGCTGACGGAGACTGGTCAGGCCGGGGGAGACGACCGAGGCGAGCGGTGAGTCGTCGAAGCCGGTGACACCGACGTCGACGCCGGGAGTGAGGCCGCGGCGGCCGAGTTCGCGGAGTGCGCCGAGGGCGAGAATGTCGCTCAGGGCAACGATCCCGTCCGGCGGCTGGTCACTGTCGAGGAGCTCGGCGGTGGCCCGGGCACCTTCGTCGATGGAGTCCTCGCCGCAGCGCACGGCCAGGTCGCCGATGGGAAGGCCGAGCTCCTTGCACCGTCCGCGCCAGCCGGCCAGCCGATCCTCGGCCAGGCCGGACGACTTCGGCCAGCTGAGGAAGGCGATGCGGCGACGGCCGGTGTCGTACAGGTGCTGCACCGCCGTCGCGGAACCGGCCGCGCCGTCCACGTCGACCCACGGTCCGGGCTGGGTGGTCTGCTTCCACACCCGGCCGAAGGACACGAACGGGATCTGCCTGTCCTTCAGCCAGCCGTGCCGCGGGTCGTGCGTCTCCGTCTGCGAGAGGATGAACCCGTCGACCAGGCGGCGCGCATGCAGGTCGTCGTACGTCGGCATGCCGTCGACGGCGGCCGGCGCGGTGAAGAGGAGGATGTGCCGGCCGGACGTCTCGGCGGCGGTGCAGAGCTCGTGCAGGAACTGGTCCATCACCAGATGCGTCTGGTGCGGCCAGCTGGGGACGCAGTACCCGATCAGTTCGACCGCGCTGGTGCGCAGGCTGCGGGCGTTACGATTGGGCCGGTAGTTGAGCAGCTCGATCGATCGGTTCACCCGTTCGAGCGTGTCCGGCCGGAGGCGATGCGGCGCGTTCAGGGCGTTCGACACCGTCTGGACCGACACCTCGGCGTGGGCGGCAACCTGCTTCAACGTAGCCACGGCGACCTCCCACGGATACTTTGAACGTTAAAAACACCCGCAGTCTCCCGCGAGGTCCCGGCCGTGTCAACGGCTCGGCGGCCCCTGCCGAACGATCGAGAGGGTCTGCTCCGGCGACGCGGGTGCGATCCACCGTCCCCACCAGGTGGCGCCCGCCGCGGCGAACTCGGCCGGGTCGCCACCGCTGACCTTCACGTCGAACGGTTCGCCGCGCTCGGCCAGCAAGGCGCGTACGTCGCCAGGCGTGATCTGCTGTGGTGCGTCGGTCGATCCCTTGTAGGCGCAACTGCCGTCCCACCGCAGGATGCGGCGTCGTACCGCGGGAACCAGCAGGTTCCCGCCGATCCAGATCGGGATCCGCGGCGCCTGCACAGGCCGGGCTGTCAGCTGAACACCATCGAGCCGATAGTGCTTGCCCGCATAGCTGAACTGCTCGCCGGACCACAAGCGATCGATCACCTCGAGTCCCTCGTCCAGCATCTCTGCCAGCACCTTCGGGTTGCCCTGATCGAGGAACGGGTCGCCGGGGTCGCCGATGCCGGCACCGAGGACGAAGCGTCCGTTCGACAGATGATCCAGGGCCACTGCCTCGGCCGCGACCTTCCATGGCCGCCGCCGGGGCAGTGGTGTCACCGTCGTACCGATCCTGATCCGCGACGTGGCCGCAGCCATCGCGGCCAGGCAGATCCACGGGTCGTACGTCGGCTGAGTCACGTCGCCCTGATAGACGAGGTAGTCCTCCAGGAACATCGCGTCCCAGCCGGAGTCCTCGACGACCCGCGCGAGCTCGGCAAGCCCGCGCGGGTCCCGTCCTGGTCCCACGGCCCCAACCGTGACAGAGAAACGCATGCCGATGACGCTAGCCGTCGGCACGGACAGATCAGGCGGTGTGGCCGCCGTCGATGGTGAGCTCGGTGCCGGTGAGGTAGGCGGCGTTCGGGCCGGCCAGGTAGGTGATCGCCGCGGCCACCTCGGCGGTGGTGCCGAAGCGGTCCAGGGCCAGGTCGGCGATCTGGGCCGCTGCGAACGGGCCGTCCGCCGGGTTCATCTCGGTGTCGATCGGGCCGGGCTGGACGACGTTCGACGTGATGCCGCGCGATCCGAGTTCGCGGGCCAGGCCCTTGCTGAGGCCGACCAGTGCGGACTTGCTCATCGCGTACAGCGTCATCCCCGGGCTGGTGACCCGGCCTGCGGCGCAACTGCCTAGGTGGATCAGCCGGCCGCCGTCGGACAGCCTCGGTACGGCGGCCTGCGCGGCGGCGTAGACACCACGGATGTTCACCGCGAGCACCCGGTCCACATCGTCGATGGTGAAGTCGGTCATCGGGCCGATCGCGCCGACACCCGCGTTGTTGACCAGGATGTCGAGACCGCCGAGTCGCTCGACGGCGCGGGCGACGCCGTCCGCCACCGCGACCGCGTCGGCCGCGTCGACGTCGAGTGCGTACGCCGTACGTCCGAGCGCCTCGATCTCCTTCACCACCTTCGCCGCGGCGTCCGGAGAACTGTTGTAGGTCAGCGCGACATCCGCGCCGCGCTCAGCCAGGGCGATCGCGGTCGCCGCGCCGATACCGCGGCTGCCGCCGGTGACCAGGGCCTTCTTGCCATGTAGTTCGTTCATGCCTTCCAGTTCACCGGCGCGCATCCCGTCGTTCTGGCGGGAAAACGACCCGAGATCCTGGCGTCGCCTTCTCGCTATTCGACACAGCCCGCGATACCTCCATGTCGCAAATTCGCTAGAGACTGTCGGTGGCGGCAGGGATGCTGGAGGACGTGTACGAATGCAGAGAGCGGTGTGTCCGCGCGGTCCAGTCCAAGGACGCGCGGTTCGACGGGTGGTTCTTCACCGCGGTGCTGACGACGAAGATCTACTGCCGGCCGAGTTGCCCGGTGGCGCCGCCGAAGGTCGAGAACATGCGGTTCTACCCGAGTGCCGCCGCCGCTCAGCAGGCCGGGTTCCGCGCCTGCAAGCGCTGCCGCCCGGACGCCAGCCCGGGGTCGCCGGAGTGGAACCACCGCGCCGACCTCGTCGCCCGCGCGATGCGGCTGATCGCGGACGGCGTGGTCGACCGGGACGGCGTACCAGGCCTGGCCGTCCAGCTCGGGTACAGCGTCCGCCAGGTGCAGCGCCAGCTGCAGGCCGAGCTCGGCGCCGGCCCGCTCGCGCTCGCCCGGGCCCAGCGTGCCCAGACCGCGCGGCTGCTGATCGAGACCAGTGAGTTGCAGATGGCCGACGTCGCGTTCGCGGCCGGGTTCTCCAGCGTGCGGACGTTCAACGAGACGGTGCAGGAGGTGTTCGCCCTCCCGCCGACCGAGCTGCGCATCCGGGCCAGGAAGGGTACGACGACCGCCGCGCCCGGCACGATCTCACTCCGGCTGCCGTTCCGCGCACCGCTGACGCCGGACAACCTGTTCGGTCACCTGATCGCGACCGGCGTACCGGGCGTGGAGGAGTGGCGCGACGGTCACTACCGGCGCACGCTCCGGCTGCCGCACGGCCACGGCGTCGTCGGGTTGAAGCCGATGCCGGACCACATCGCCTGCCAGCTGTCCCTCACCGATCAGCGTGACCTGGCGATCGCGATCAGCCGCTGCCGCCGGATGCTCGACCTCGACGCCGACCCGGTCGCGGTCGACGACCTGCTGAGCACCGACCCGGTGCTCGCACCGCTGATCACGAAGGCGCCTGGCCGCCGGGTGCCGCACACGGTCGACGGCGAGGAGTTCGCCGTACGGGCTGTGCTCGGGCAGCAGGTGTCGACGGCGGCCGCGCGGACGCACGCGCATCGGCTGGTCCTGCAGCACGGTGAGCCGATCGAGGACGCGGTCGGCGGGCTCACGCATCTGTTCCCGACCATGGAGGCGCTGGCCGGGCTCGATCCGGAGACCCTGGCGTTCCCGAAGTCCCGCCGTACGACGCTGATGACGCTGATCGACACCCTGGCCGCCGGTGCGATCGACCTCGGTGCGGGCAGCGACTGGGACAAGGCGCGCGCGCAACTGACCGCGCTGCCGGGGATCGGGCCGTGGACGGTCGAGTCGATCGCGATGCGTGCGCTGGGCGACCCGGACGCCTTCGTGGCCAGTGATTTGGGTATCCGGTACGCGGCCCGTGATCTAGGCTTGCCCGAGGCCCCCAAATCCCTGATCGCCCACGCACGTGCGTGGCGGCCGTGGCGTGCCTACGCGGTGCAGTACCTGTGGGCCACCGGCGACCACGCGATCAACAAGATTCCCGCGGAGTGAGCATGACCGAACTGACCACCGACCGCCTGCTGATGCGCCAGTGGCGCGACTCCGACCGCGAGCCGTTCGCCGCGATGAACGCGGATCCGGCGGTGATGGAGCACTTCCCGGCGTTGCAGACGCGCGAGCAGAGCGACGCGCTCATCGACCGGAACAGCCCCGAGATCGAGGGACGCGGCTGGGGACTGTGGGCGCTGGAGGTGCGCGACACCGGTGAGTTCATCGGCTTCACCGGGTTGTCGGTGCCGAGCTTCGAGGCCCACTTCATGCCGGCGGTCGAGATCGGCTGGCGGCTGGCGAAAGAGGCCTGGGGCAACGGTTATGCGACCGAGGCGGCCCGGGCGGCGCTGGCCCACGGGTTCGGTCCGGCCGGGCTGGGGGAGATCGTCTCGTTCACCACGACCACCAACCTGCCGTCCCAGCGGGTGATGCAGCGGATCGGGATGACCCACGACGAGGCCGGCGACTTCGACCACGTCCGTCTGCCGGACGGCCACCGGCTGCAGCGTCACGTCCTCTACCGGATCGACCGCGCCCAGTGGGAGGCGACGCGGTGACCTTCGCCGTGATGGAGAGCCCGCTCGGTCCACTCATGCTGGTCGAGATGGACGACAGGCTCGCCGGCGTCTACATGGAGCAGCACCGCCATCGCCCGCCGATGGAGACCTTCGGCGACCGCGACGACTCGGTGCTGCCCGCTGTGGCCGAGCAACTCGCCGAGTACTTCGAGCACGGCCGGACGACGTTCGACGTACCACTGCACCTGGCCGGGACGCCGTTCCAGCAGCGGGTGTGGACGGCTCTGCAGGACATCCCGTACGGCGAGACGACCACGTACGGCGACCTGGCCCGAACCCTCGGCCTCGTGCCGGGGGCGTCGCGGGCGGTCGGTCTCGCCAACGGCAAGAACCCGATCAGCATCATCGTCCCGTGCCACCGCGTGGTCGGCTCGACCGGCAGCCTGACCGGGTACGGCGGCGGCCTCGACCGCAAGCAGGCGCTGCTGGATCACGAGCGGGGCGACGCGCTCTTCTAGAGCAGCGCCATTTGCTTCTCTTCGAGAAAGTGCTCATTCGGTGAGCACTTATCGGGTGCATGCTCTAGGTATGAGCACACTGACCGATGAGGACGCGCTGGCCTGTTCGACCGTGGACGAGTGGCGGGCCTGGCTGGCGGCGAACGGGCGGACGGAGCGGTCGGTCTGGCTGATCGTCCACCGGGAAGCCGACGGCGTCGATCTGACCGGCGCGGTCGAGCAGGCGTTGTGCTTCGGCTGGATCGACAGCAAGACCGTCAAGCGCGACGACAAGACGACGTACCAGTGCTTCACGCCGCGGAACCCGCGCAGCACCTGGAGCAAGATCAACCGCGACCGGATCGAGCACCTGACCGCCGCGGGTTTGATGGCCCCGGCGGGTCAGGAGCTCATCGACCTGGCCAAGCGCACCGGCACCTGGGACCTCCTCGCCGACGCCCAGAACCTGATCGTCCCTGCCGACCTGGCCGCCGCCCTCGCCGCGAACCCGCCGGCCGACAAGCACTTCGAGGCCTTCCCGCCGTCCTCCCGCCGGGCGATCCTCGAGTGGATCACCCTCGCCAAGCGCCCGGAAACCCGCGAGCGCCGGATCCGGCAAACGGTGGACCAAGCCGCCCTCAACCAGCGCGCCAACCACCCACACTGACCACCGCCCAAGCCCGCCGCGCCCGCGCCCATCTGAGGGGTCAACCCCTCAGAGTGTGGGTTGGCCCCTGGGAATCTGGGTCGCTAACCCACCACCTAAGGGGTTGACCCCTGAGATGGCGCGGGGTGGGCGGGGCGGCGCTGGGGTGGGGCGCGCGGGGCGGCGGCGTGGGCGGGGCGGGGCGCGCGAGGCGGCGCGGCGTGGCGGGTCAGGTGGTGGTGTTGGCGGGGTCGTCGAGGCGTTCGGCGGCGGGTGGGGTGCTGGGGGTCCGGTTGCGGTTGGTCAGGCGGCGGGCGATGGGCTCGGTGTAGCGGGCGGCGATCGGGCCGAGGATGACCAGGATCAGCACGTACGCCGTCGCCAGCGGGCCGAGCCGGGGTTCGACCCCGACGGCGAGACCGGCGATGACGATGGAGAACTCGCCGCGGGCGACCAGCGTGCCGCCGGCCCGCCAGCGCCCGCCCGTTCCCACGCCGGCCCGGCGGGCGGCGTACCAGCCCGTCGCGATCTTCGTCAGCGCGGTGAGCAACGCGAGCCCGAGCGCGATCGCGAGCACCGGCGGGATCGCGGCCGGGTCCGTGCTCAACCCGAAGAACACGAAGAACACCGCGGCGAACAGGTCCCGCAACGGACTCAGCAGGTTGCGCGCACCATGCGCGACCTCACCCGACAACGCGATCCCGACCAGGAACGCACCGACCGCGGCCGACACCTGCAGTTGCTGCGCGACGCCCGCGACCAGCAGCGTCAGCCCGAGGACGACGAGCAGCAGCATCTCCGGGTTGTCGGACGACACCGCCCGGCTGATCACCCGTCCGTAGCGCAGGGCAACGAACAGGACGACGCTCACCGTGCCGAGCGAGATCAGCAGGGTGATGCTTCCGCCGGCGAGCCCGACACCGGCGAGCAGCGCGGTCAGGATCGGCAGGTAGACCGCCATCGACAGATCCTCGAGCACCAGGATCCCCAGCACCACCGGGGTTTCCCGGTTGCCGAGCCGGCCGAGATCGCCGACCACCTTGGCGATCACACCCGACGACGAGATCCAGGTGACACCGGCCAGCGCGACCGCGGCGACCGGGCCCCAGCCGAGCAGCAACGCGACGGCCGCGCCCGGCAGGGCATTGAGCAGGAAGTCCACGGCGCCCGAGACGTACTGCGTCTTCAGGGTGTCGACGAGATCGGTGGCCGTGTACTCCAGGCCGAGCAGCAACAGCAGCAGGATGACGCCGATCTCGGCGCCGGTGGCAACGAACTCCTCACTGGCCGCCAACGGCAGCAGTCCGCCGTGGCCGAAGGCCAGCCCGGCGAGGAGGTAGAGCGGGATCGGCGAGAAACCGAACCGGGAGGCGATCCGGCCGAGGATGCCGAGGGCAAGGATGACCGCGCCCAACTCGATCAGCAGGGCGGTGATGTCCTCGTGCATGTCACCCGCCCGCGATCAGGTCGTACACGGCGTTGACGCCCTCGCGGGTGCCGACGACGACCAGGGTGTCCCCGGTGGCGAACCGGAAGTCCGGGGTCGGGGACGGGGTCGCGCCGGTCCGGCGCAGCACGGCGACGATGGACGCACCGGTCCGGCTGCGGGCCTGGGTGTCACCCAGCGTGCGACCCGAGTACGGCGACTTGGCCGTGATCGGGATGTGCTCGGTGACCAGGTCGATCTCGATCTCGGCGCGGACCGGGTCGATCTGCGCGGGGATCAGCAACTGGCCGAGCGCGGCCGCCTCACCGGGATCCAGCGGGACCGAGTCCTTGCAGTTGTCGTCGTCATCGGGGTCGTGGAAGCCGAGGAACCGCCGGCCGTCGTTGTGCACCACCACCGAGACGTGCTTACCGCCTTCGGTGATCAGGTCGTACCGGGTGCCGATCCCGGGCAACGTCGTCCTGGTCGGGTGGGCCTGCTGGTCCATGATTCCTCGATCCCGCATAGATGGCGTCTGCAACCATTCTCCCAAATCAACAACCCCGGTCCGGATGTGATTCCGGTTGCACTCCGGTGCAGTGCAACGAGTTGCATAGGTACAGTGCCCGGTATGGCGTTGGAGCACGCGATTCTGGTCTCACTGACCGAGCGGGCTGGGTCCGGCTACGAGCTGGCCCGGCGGTTCGACCGGTCGATCGGGTACTTCTGGCCGGCCACGCACCAGCAGATCTACCGGGTGCTGCGCCGGATGGACGAGGCCGGCTGGGTCCGGCACACCGAGATCGCCCAGGACGGGCGGCCGGACAAGAAGGTGTACCGGGTGTCCGCGGCCGGCAAGGCGGAGCTGACCCGGTGGCTGGCCGAGCCGGAGGACCCCGCCGTACTGCGGGACGGTCTGGGCGTGAAGTTGCGTGGTGCGTCACTCGGCGATCCGGGCGTCGTACTCCGGGAGATCGAGCGGCACCGGGCCGAGCACGCCACCCGGCTCGAGGTGTATCGCGGGATCCAGAACCGCGACTTCCCGAAGCCGGCCACGCTGCGCGGCCGGGACCTGCATCAGTACCTCGTCCTCCGCGGCGGCATCCGCGCCGAGGAGTCGTTCGTGGACTGGTGCGACGAAGTGATCGAAGCCCTGCGAAAGGACGATCGATGACCGCCTACCCGCATCTGTTGGAGCCGCTCGATCTGGGGCATGTCGTGCTGCCGAACCGGGTGATCATGGGCTCGATGCACACCGGTCTCGAGGACCGGGCGAAGGACCTGCCGAAACTGGCCGCGTACTTCGCCGAGCGCGCCCGCGGCGGCGTCGGCCTGATGGTCACCGGCGGCTACGCGCCGAACCGGACCGGCTGGCTCACCCCCTTCGGCTCCAAGCTGACCAGTCGCCGGCAGGCCCGCAAGCACCGGATCCTCACCGACGCCGTGCACGCCGAAGGCGGCCGGATCGCGCTGCAGATCCTGCACGCCGGTCGGTACGCGTACCACCCGTTCAGCGTCTCCGCCTCGGCGCTCAAGGCCCCGATCAACCCGTTCAAGCCGCGGGCCCTGACCGACCGCGGCGTCCGCAAACAGATCAAGGCGTACGTCGACTGTGCCGCGCTCGCCCGTGAGGCCGGGTACGACGGCATCGAGATCATGGGGTCCGAGGGCTACTTCATCAACCAGTTCCTGTCCGAGCGCACCAACAAGCGGACCGACCGCTGGGGCGGCAGCCCGGAGAACCGGCGCCGGCTCGCGGTCGAGATCGTCCGGCGGACCCGGGAACGCGTCGGCGCCGACTTCGTCATCATCTACCGGCTGTCGATGGCCGACCTGGTCGAGGGCGGTCAGAGCTGGGACGAGGTCGTTGCACTGGGCAAGGAGATCGAGGCGGCCGGCGCGTCGATCATCAACACCGGGATCGGCTGGCACGAGGCCCGGGTGCCGACCATCGTCACCTCGGTGCCACGCGCCGCCTTCACGAGCGTGACCGCTGCCTTCAAACCACAGGTCGGCATCCCGGTCGTCACGTCGAACCGGATCAACCTCCCGCAGGTCGCCGAAGAGGTGCTGGCCCGCGGTGACGCCGACCTGGTCAGCATGGCCCGGCCGTTCCTGGCCGATCCGGATTGGGTGCTCAAGGCAACCACTGACCGCGCCGACGAGATCAACGTGTGTATCGCCTGCAACCAGGCCTGTCTGGACCATGTCTTCGCCAAGCGGAAGGCGAGCTGCATGGTCAACCCCAGAGCGGCCCGGGAGACCGAGCTGCAGCTGCTGCCGACCCGTCGTACCAAGAACATCGCGGTCGTCGGGGCGGGACCGGCCGGGCTGGCCGCGGCGGTGACAGCGGCCGAGCGCGGCCACGCAGTCGAGCTGTTCGAGGCCGCTGACGAGATCGGCGGCCAGTTCGGGATCGCGCAGCGGATCCCCGGCAAGGAGGAGTTCGCCGAGACGATCCGGTACTACCGGCGCCGGCTCGAGCTGACCGGCGTCAAGCTGCACCTCGGCCGCCGCGCGACCGTCGAGGACCTGGCCGGCTTCGACGAGATCGTGCTCGCCACCGGTGTCGTCCCGCGCGTCCCGTCCATCCCCGGCATCGACCACCCGAAGGTTCTCTCGTACGTCGAGGTCGTCCGCGACCGTAAGCCGGTCGGCAGCACCGTCGCCGTCATCGGTGCGGGCGGGATCGGCGTGGATGTCAGCGAGTTCCTGACCACCGAATCATCGCCTGCCCTGGACCTCGAGGCCTGGAAGGCGGAGTGGGGTGTGACCGATCCGACAATCGCACCCGGTGGACTCACCGAGCCTCATCCAGAGCCGTCACCGCGGCAGGTCTACCTGCTGCAGCGCAAGGCCGGGAAGATCGGTGCCGGCCTCGGCAAGACGACCGGCTGGGTCCACCGCGCGGCCTTGAAGAACAAGCAGGTCGAGCAGCTCCGCGGCGTGAACTACGAACGCATCGACGACGGCGGCCTGCACCTGACTTTCGGCCCGCAGCACGAGAATCCGCGGGTTCTGGACGTCGAGACCATCGTCGTCTGCGCCGGCCAGGAGCCGGTCCGGGACCTCGCCGACGTACTGCGTGAGACCGGCCGCCCGGTCCACCTGATCGGCGGCGCCGACGTCGCGGCCGAGCTCGATGCCAAGCGCGCGATCGATCAGGCCACCCGGCTGGCCCTCACTCTCTGAACCTGTCCACGGACAGAGCGCAGAGCTGACAGTTGAATTAAGGTAAGGCTATCCTCTGCTCCATGCACGAAAAGGTGGGGCTGGCCGGCGACGACCTGCGCCTCGGGTATCACGGCACGCTGGTGGTCGACGGCGCCTCGTTACAGATCGAGGCGGCCAGTGTCACCGCGCTGGTGGGGCCGAACGGCAGCGGGAAGTCGACGCTGTTGCGCGCCCTGGCGCGGCTCCATCATCCCGACGGCGGCCGGATCACCTTCCCGGACGGCGGGAACGCGCTCGACCTGTCGGCGAAGGAGTTCGCCCGCAAGGTCACCCTGCTGTCGCAGTCGCGGCCGACTCCCAACGGTGTGAGTGTGCGCGACGTCGTCGGGTACGGCCGGCATCCGCATCGCGGGCGCTGGCGGACCGACGACCCGGACGGCACGCGAGCGATCGACCACGCGATGGCTGTCACCGGTGTGACCGCGATGGCCGGGCGTGCGGTCGACGAGCTGTCCGGCGGCGAGCTGCAACGTGTGTGGCTCGCGACCTGTCTGGCCCAGGACACCGGCGTCCTGCTGCTGGACGAACCGACCACGTTCCTCGACCTGCGCTACCAGATCGAGATCCTCGACCTGATGCGCGAGCTCGCCGACGCGCACGGGGTCGCGGTCGGCGTCGTACTGCACGACCTGAACCAGGCCGCGGCCGTCGCGGACCGGATCGCCTTGCTCGATCAGGGGCGGGTTCGGTCGACCGGTACGCCGGAAGAGGTGCTCGAGGCGGACGCGCTGACCGAGACCTACGGCATCCGCATCGAGGTCGGCACCGACCCGACCACCGGCTTCGTCACCACCCGCCCGATCGGCTCTCACCTAGTAAGGCGTGTGTGATGGCCCCCCGCCTACTGCGCGGCACTCGGCACGGCATCTCGCCGCACCGGAGCAAAGGCCACGATGAACCACATCGAGGCCTTCACTCCAGCACACCGAGCTACCGCACCGAGCACCTGCTCGCTACGGCGCGGACCATCACGCCTTAGCCGCGTCACGACAATCTGAAGGTCAACTGATGAAGAGAATCACCGCCCTGCTCGCTGCCGCCGCGTTCGTGCTGACGGCCTGTGGGACGAGCGAGCCCGACACGTCCGACGCTGCTGCGCAGACCACCGCCCAGCCGGTCTCGATCACGGATGCCCGGGGCAAGAAGCTCGATCTCCAGGCACCCGCCACCAAGGTCGTCGGCCTGGAGTGGGGTGCGATCGAGAACCTGATCACCCTCGGCGTGATGCCGGTTGGTGTGGCCGACGTGAAGGGCTACACGAACTGGGTCACCGCGGCCAAGCTGGAAGCTTCGGCCAAGGATGTCGGCACCCGCGGCGAGTCCAGCGTCGACGCGATCGCCGCGCTCAGCCCGGACCTGGTGATCACCACCACCGACGAGTCGGCGAACTCGATCGCCCAGCTCGAGAAGATCGCCCCGGTGCTGGTCATCCGCGGCGCGGACGCGGCCAACGCGATCCCGCAGATGAAGACCAACCTGGAGCTGATCGGCAGCGCCATCGGCAAGACCGACCAGGCCAAGCAGATCAACGCCGACTTCGACAAGAAGGTTGCCGAGGGCAAGCAGAAGATCGCCGACGCGGGCAAGGCCGGCGAGAACTTCACCATGTCCGACGGATACAAGCAGGGCAGCACGATCTCGATCCGGATGTACACCACCGGCTCGCTGCTCGGCGCGGTGCTGACCGAGATGGGCCTGAAGAACGGCTGGACCGGCGCGGGTGACAAGGACTACGGCCTGGCTCAGACCGACCTGGAGGGCCTGACCAAGGTTCCGAACGGCAACTTCCTCTACATCGCCAACGACGCCGACGGCGGCGACGTGTTCGGCGGCGACCTGGCCGGGAACGCGATCTGGAAGAACCTGCCGTTCGTGAAGAGCAACGACGTGCACCGGCTGACCGACGGCATCTGGATGTTCGGCGGCCCGAAGTCCACCGAGCAGTTCATCGACGCGGCCGTGCAGGCAGTCACCTCTTGACCCAGTTGACCGCCCCGGGGCCTGACGTCCAGGTCCCCGAGGCTCTGCAGCCGGTACGGCGGCTCCGGGTGGCGAGCGTGTTCGTCATCGCCACCGTCGCCGTCGTACTGCTGGCTGCTGTACACCTCACCCAGGGCACGTCGTCGGTGAACGCCGGCGACCTGCTCCGGCTGCTGGTCGGGCAGGGCACGGACAACTCGGCCAACGTGCTGATCGCGTCCCGGCTGCCGCGGCTGCTGGCCGGCGTACTGGTCGGGGTGGCGCTCGGATTCGCGGGCGCGGGGTTGCAATCACTGGCCCGGAACCCACTCGCCTCACCGGACACGTTGGGGGTCAACGCCGGGGCGTATCTCGCGGTCGTCGTGGTGGCCGCGTTCGGGGTTTCGCTGCCGGTGCTGCCCGCCGGGGGAGTCGCCTTCCTCGGCGGGCTGGCGGCCGCCGCTCTGGTGCTCGCCCTGTCCGCCGGCGGCTCGTCCGGGCCGACCCGGCTGATCCTGGCCGGCTCGGCCGTCGCGATGGCGCTGGCCGGCGTGACGACATTGCTGCTGCTCCTCTATCGCGAGGAGACGGTCGGGACCTTCGCCTGGGGCGCGGGCACGCTGGTCCAGACGGACCTGAAGGCGGTCACCCAGATGGCGCCGGTCGTTGCCGTCGGCATCCTCGGAGCGTTGCTGCTGGCACCGAAGCTCGACATCCTCGCCCTCGGCGACGACACGGCGTCGGTGCTGGGAGTTCATGTCCGGCGGGTGCGCGTACTGATCACCCTGCTGACGGTGCTGTTGTCCGCAGCCGCGGTCACCGTGGCCGGACCGGTTGGCTTCGTCGGTCTGGTTGCGCCGGTCCTGGTGCGGCTGATCGCACCACTGGTGCCTGGCTTGTTGCGGCACCGTGTACTGCTCCCGTTGAGTGGATTGGCCGGCGTACTGGTCGTCCTCAGTGCGGACGTCGTACTCCGGGCTGTGCTTGGCGGTCAGGCCGGCGTGGAGATCCCGACCGGCGTGATGACGATGATGGTCGGTGCGGTCGTGCTGGTGTGGCTGGCGCGGCGGTACCGGGATTCGGGTCCGAACCGGACGCCGGGTGGCGCGAGTTCGGGGCTGCGTAGCCGGCGGACCTTCTGGATCGTCACGAGTGTGCTCGTCGTACTGCTGGTCGCTGCCGGCATGCTGGCGATGCTCGCCGGTGACGCATTCCTGCGCACCGGCGACGTCGTGAACTGGATCAACGGGCAGTCCGGCCGTGCGATCACCTACGTGCTCGACCAGCGGTTCCCGCGGGTCGTCTCCGCCGTGCTGTGCGGTGCGGCCCTCGCAATCGCGGGTACGGCGGTCCAGGCGGTGTGCCGGAACCCGTTGGCCGAGCCCGGGATCCTCGGCATCACCGGTGGGGCCGGTGTCGGTGCGGTGATCACGCTCGTGCTGTTGCCGACGGCAAGTATCTGGCTGCTGTCAGGTGTCGCCGCGGCGGCCGCGCTCGCCACGTTCACGCTGGTCTATCTGGTGTCGTGGCGGGGCGGGCTGAGTTCGGACCGGCTGGTCCTGATCGGTGTCGGGGTGTCGTCGGGAGCGACCGCGATCATTACGTTGCTGATCGTCGCCACCGATCCGTGGAACCTCAGCATGGCGATGACATGGCTGTCCGGCAGCACCTACGGGCGCACGTTGCCGCAGGTCGTCCCGGTCGCGATCGCACTGCTGGTCTTCACCCCGGTGATCGTCCACTCCCGGCGCGAACTCGACCTGCTGGCGCTGGACGACGACGTACCGCGGATTCTCGGCGTACGACTCGAACGCACGCGGCTGCTGGCCCTGCTGTGCTCAGCGTTGCTGACGGCAGCGGCCGTGTCGGCGATCGGCGTGGTCGGGTTCGTCGGGCTGGTGGCGCCGCACGCTGCCCGTGCACTCGTCGGTGGGCGGCACACGCGCATCCTGCCGGTCGCGGCGCTGCTCGGCGCGATCCTGGTCAGCGTCGCCGACAGCCTCGGTCGGACGTTGCTGGCTCCGGCGCAGATCCCGGCCGGTCTGCTCACCGCGCTGATCGGTGCGCCGTACTTCGTCTACCTGCTCTGGCGGACCCGGGTCCCGAACCGCTGATCAGCCGGCAGCTTTTGCGGCCGCCTTCTTCGCCTGCTTGAACTCGCGGACCTTCAGCAGCGACTCCCCGTCCACGACGTCCGCGACCGACCGGTAGCCGTCGAGCGCGTAGTCGCCCGCGACCGCCTCCCAGCCTTCGGGCCGGACGCCGACCTGCTTGGCCAGCAGCGCGACGAAGATCTGCGCCTTCTGCTTGCCGAAGCCGGGGAGCTCCTGCACGCGCTTGAACAGTTCCTTGCCGGTCGTCGGCTCGGTCCACAGCCGGGTCACGTCACCGTCGTACCTGGACTCGACCAACGCGGCCAGCTCCTGGAGGCGGGCGGACATCGAGCCAGGGAACCGGTGAATCGCCGGGGGCTGGGAGCACAGCTCCTTGAACTCCTCCGGGTCAGCCGCGGCGATCGCCGCCGGATCGAGGGTGCCGAACCGGCTGAGCACCTTCCAACCGCCCCGGAACGCGTGCTCCATCCCGTACTGCTGATCCAGCATCATCCCGAGTACGACGGCGAACGGGTACTCGTCGAGGACCTTGTCGGCCTCAGGCAGGTTGGTCATCTGGAAGCCCATCACCGCATCATCTCACGGGGCCTGGCGCGGGTTGTCCCTTGTGCCGGCACAAGGTCCCTGCCGAAACAGCCCGAGGCAGCCTATGCTCAGCGGGGGCGCCGACGGGAGGAACACGGATGGACATCCGGGATCTGGATCGTAGGGCCGGTGCGGTACTCGGGGAAGTGGTGATGCAGGTTCGCCCCGAGCACCTGTGGTTTCCGACCCCGTGCCCGGATTGGACCGTCCGTGGTCTGCTTCGCCACATCGTCAGCGAGAACGAGGGGTTCGCCGCCGCGGCCCTGAACGGGTCGGCTCCGGTGCAGACCTGGAACGGCGGCCGGCTCGGGGACAACCCGGCCGGCGCCTACCGCCGGTCCAACGTGGGCGTCGCGGACGCGTTCGCTGACGGCGGGGCGCTGGACCGGCTGATGGAGGTCCGCGAGTTCGGCTCGTTCCCGCGCCGGATCGCGCTGACCTTCCACCACCTCAATTGCGTCATCCACGCCTGGGACCTGGCCCGCGCCATCGACGTGTCGTACGAGCCGCCGCCGGACCTGGTCGAGCAGGCGTTGGCGCTGGCCCGCAAGATCCCGGACACCGACACCGCCCGGGGCCCCGGCGCCGCGTTCGAGCGCAGCGTCAAGGTCCCCGGCGATGCGTCCGAGTTCGACCAGCTACTCGGCCTCCTCGGCCGCAACCCCGACTGGGTCTCCCCGCTGGATTAGCGGGGGTGTCTGCTCCTCCCTGCGTGCTGCGCGGCACTCGGCACGGCAGCTCGCCGCACTGGAGCAAAGGCCACGATGAAACCCACATCGAAGCCTTCACTCCAGCACGCCGAGCTACCGCACCGAGCACCTGCTCGCGACTGCAGGGGAGGAGCAGACACCCCCGTGGTAGTCCTTCAGCTCGATCCTGTCCGGTACGGCGGCGGCCAGTTTCGCGAGCAGTCCGGTGAACGGTCGCGACATCATCAACCGGATCTGCGCGTTGCGTAACGAGATCCCGAGGGCCGTCATCGGCATCGCCAGCTTGATCCCGCCCGGCGGCAGTTCCATCCGCTGGTCGACGTACGCCTGTAGCTCAGCCTGGTACGCCGGGAAGGCCCGGACGTGATCGCCATCCGCGGCGGCCAACTCACCGGCGAGGACGTACGCACCGACGAGTGAGAGCGCGGTGCCGTGGCCGGCCAGCGGCGAACCGCAGTACCCGGCGTCACCGACGAGCACGACCCGGCCGCGGGACCACTCCGGTACGACGACGCGGCTCGTGCTGTCGAAGTAGAAGTCGTCCGCGTCGGGCAGGGCGCTGAGGATGTGGTCCGTATGCCAGCCGAGACCCTTGAAACGCTGTGCCAGCAGTGCCTTCTGGGCGTCGACGTCGCGCCGGTCGTAACTGAGGACGGGGGAGCGGAAGCTGAGCAGAGCCTTGGCGTAGCGGGGGTCGTGGTCCGGTCGCAGTCCGACCCAGCGACCTCCGGGTGCGGAGTAGATCTTCATCCAGTGGCCGAGTGGCTCCGGCGTCTCGACGGTGAAGAACGACCCGTACCCGCCGAGGTGCTGGACGAACTGCTCCTCCGGACCGAACGCCAGCTTCCGGACCCGCGAGTGCACGCCGTCCGCCCCGACGACCAGGTCGAACCGTCGCTGCGATCCGCCGGTGAAGGTGACGAGCACACCGTTCGTGTCGTGGTCGACTGCGGCGATCGAGTCGCCGTACAGGTACTCGATGTCGCCCGCGACGGCGTCGTTCAGGATCCCGGCCAGGTCGCCGCGGAGGATCTCGATGTCGGCGACCGGGCCGGCGCCGTCGAGCAGTTCGGCAGGCATCGCGGCGCCGGTGCGCCCGTTGGCCCGGACGTACTCGAACCCACGCTCGTGCAGTTGGGCCCGCTTGATCGCCGGCATCAGGCCCATCCGCTCGACCACCAACTTGGAGATCCCGCGGATGTCGACGGTCTGCCCGCCGGGCCGCGGGGCCGGCGCGATCTCGACGATCGTCGGGGTGAACCCGTGCCGGCGCAGCCAGTAGGCCAGGGCCGGTCCCGCGATCCCGCCGCCGGAGATCAGCACGCTCTTCGTCATGGTGGGTTCCTCTCGCTGAGCTAGTGCGCTTACGCTGTACACGTACACCGTGTGGTGCACTGCCGTGCGTCGTCCAGCCAGGGGCAGAGCGCACTAGTACAGGAGGGCTTGATGGGTGAAGCGCCGTACCGGGTGATCGCGGCCGAACTGCGGCGCCGGATCGAGGCGGGAGAGCTGGGGCCGGGGGACCGGGTGCCCTCCACCCGGACGTTGGTCCGGGAGTTCGGCGTCGCGATGGCAACCGCGACCAAGGCGCTTCAGGTGCTTCAACAGGACGACCTCGTCCAAGCAGTGCCCGGAGTCGGCACCGTCGTCGGGACCCGTGCCGTGCGGGTGCGAGCGCCACAGCCCTCGCGTGAACTCAACCGGGACGAGGTGGTCCGGATCGCGATCGCGATCGCGGATGCCGAGGGGCTCGCGGCCTTGTCGATGCGGCGGATCGCGGCCGACCTCGGGGTGTCGACGATGGCGCTCTACCGGTACGTCGGCGGCAAGGAAGCGCTGGTGCTGCGGATGGTCGACACGGCGATCGGCGAGTTCCCGGTGCGGCCGGTGGAGAGCTGGCGGGCCGGGATCGAGTCCGTGGCCCGGCTGCAGTGGACGGCGTACCGGCGGCATCTCTGGCTGGCGAGCGCGATCAGCCTCAGCCGTCCGCAGGCCCTGCCGAACCTGCTGCCGCATACGGACGCCGTACTGCGTGCGCTCGGTCCGTTCGGGCTCGACGGGAGTACGGCGCTCTACACCGCGATCACCGTGTTCGCCTACGTCCGTGGTGTCGCGCTCGCGATGGAGGCCGAGGTGCAGGCCGAGCAGGACACCGGGATGACGGCGGACGAATGGGCCGACCAGCACATCGGTCCGATCGCCACCATGATCAGCCTCGAGGACCTGGCCGGTTTCCGGGCGGTGTTCCAGCCCGGTTTCGACTTCGACTACGACCTGGACCAACTGTTCGAGTTGGGTCTCGAACTGGTTTTGGACGGTCTCGAAGTGAAGCTCGCCCGGCTACGCTGAGTGCCGACAGTTTCTCACCGCCGTGGAGGTGCCGATGGAGCCGGTGTTCGCACCTGACGTTCCGGACGGCGTGCGGCGGCTGTACGAGCGCAGACCCGAGTTGTTCGTACCGGCGAGCCATCCGAAGCCGAAGCGGGAGACGTCCTGGTCGGTCGCGCCGGGGAACACCTTCGGCACGCTGCTGGTGTGGATCGCGGTCTGCGTCGGCGGCTGGATCCTGGCCCTGATCATCCTGGCCGGGCTGCTGCCGGCCGAGGTCGCCGCCTGGTCCGCGGCGGCCCTGGCCGGGATCGCGGTGGTCGCCACGGCGGGGGTCCTGGTCATGTCCGGGGTCGAGGATCGCGGCCACAAGGCGGTCCGCCGGCAGCATGGGAAGTACCTGCTCCCGGACGACTTCGACGACGAGGCCGGCCGGGTGCTGGGCCGGGCCCAGCGCGCGGTGAAAACGGTGCTTGAGGCAACAGTCACCCGGCAGGGGCTGCTGGACGAGGTGAAGAACGACCTGGTCCTGCCCGAACAGCTCTGGGACATCGGCCAGGTGCTGCGCGAGCAGACCGTCCTGCGGGCCCGTCAGCGCGAGATCGCCCGCGGGATGGCGACGGCCGAACTGGAGGCCGTGCTCGGGCCGCAACGCCGCGCACTCGCCCTCTCGGTCGATGCGATCAAACGCAAGGTCGACCTCCTCGACCGGTACGCCGATCACGTCCGCTCGGCCGATGCCGCCCTCCGGGCCGAGGCCGCGCTCGAGGACGGCGACCGCTACATCGAACTTCTGGCCCGCACCGAACCGGCCGGGGACACCTCGGTCGTCCAAGGGTTCGCCGACGAGGCGAGCGCCCTGCGCGACACTCTCGCCCGCAGCATCAACGCGGCCCGCGACGCCGGCCGGACGCTAGCCCTGCCCGAGTAGCTTCTGCTCGTCGTCGGCGGAGAGCCCGATCTCGTCATCGAGCGCCGGTTGGCCGCGGTCGCGGTCCCAGGCGAGGACGTCGGCGAGGGTCTGCCGCAGTGGAGTCACCGGCATCCCGGCCTCGCGCGCCTTCGCCTGGTCGCGCCGCCGCGATCCCCACTCCGCCTCGGGCTCCATCAACGGGAAGCGATCCGGTACGGCGTCCGCCGGGACCGGCACCAGCTCGACCGACGCACCGGCCAGCTCGGCGCTGGTCTCGATCAGCTCGCCGATCGTGCTGTCCGGCCCGATCGCGTTGAACCCTCCCGGCCGGCCGTCGCTGATCAGCTGGACCACGAGTCGCCCGAGGTCGCGGCTGTCGATCAGTTGCAGTGGCTGCTCCGGACGCGTCGGCAGCGCGACGCGGCCGCCTCGGGCACCCCGTCGTACCCAGTAGAGGACCGTGTCCGAGAGGTCGCCCGGGCCGGTGACCTTGCCCGGACGGACGATCGTCGCGCGGTCGCCGTACCGCTCCAGGACGTCGTCCTCGCAGGCGACCTTGCAGGGGCCGTAGGTGTCATTCGTGAGTACGTCGGCCGACCGCAGCGGCTCACGACGTGGGGCGCTCTCGTCGGTGCCCGGCGGCAGGTCGCGGACGTAGACGGCGTGGCTCGAGACGAACAGGTACCGTCCGACGCGGTCGCTCAGCACGTCCATTGCCTCGTCCACCTGCTTGCTCTGGTAGCCGCTGAGGTCCACGACCGCGTCCCACTCGCCGATCCGCAGTGCCGCGTAATCGCCGGTGTCGCGATCCCCGACCAGTTGCGTGACCTCCGGTGGGAGATCGGTTCCACTCTTGCCTCTACTGAAGGACGCCACCTCGGCGCCGTGGTCGAGCGCGTCCGCAATGACAGCGCGCCCGACGAACCCGTTCCCGCCCAGCATCAGAATCCGCACAACCGTCGACCGTAGGCCCTGCTGGTGTCATGGCGCATCCGATTAAGCTCCGGTCATGACCAACACGGTGGTGGTTGCCGGGGGCACCGGTGCGCTCGGGGCCGCGGTGACGGCGGAGTTCCTGCGGGCCGGCTGGCGGGTCGTCGTCCCCGGGCGGACCGAGGAGTCGTTGGCCCGGCTCGGCACCGATCCGGCGCTGAGCCCGGTGATCGCCGACCCGTTCGACCCGGCCGGTACGGCGGATGTCGTCGCGCTCGCCACGTCCGACGAGACCGCGCCGCTGACCGCACTGGTCAACCTCGTCGGCGGGTTCGCCTCCGGTTCGCGGGTGCACGAGACGCCGGTCGAGGAGTTCGAGAAACTGCTCCGGCTCAACCTGCGACCGACGTACCTGATGACTCACGCCGTGCTCCCGCACCTGCTCGCAGCCGGTAGTGGGGCGATCGTTTGTACGTCGAGTGGGTCAGCCCTGCGACCGTTCTCCGGAGCGGCCGGGTACATCACCGCGAAGGCCGGGGTGATCGCGTTCGCCGACGCCCTGCACGCGGAGTATGCGCGTGACGGCATCCGGGTGAACACCATCTTGCCCGGAACCATCGACACCCCGGCCAACCGCGCCGCGATGCCGAGCGCGGACACCAGCAAATGGACCCCGCCCGACCGCATCGCCGCGGTCGTGCGCACTCTCGTCGAGACCGATGGCTTTTCGGGCGGTCACCTGCCCGTATGACAACCGATTGACCCTGTAACACGTCTGAGGAGTTACAGGTGCGGGTACTTGACGCACACTGGAACTGGGGACGGCGACAGGGGAGCCATGGGGAGACGCTCGCGCGAGGCAGGCGCCACGGGGGATTCCGAGCTGCCGACGGCGATTTCTGAGTTGCCGGAGGGCGATCCGGCCGGGCGACGGCCGCGGTCGATGCCGAGGCTGCTCGGGCTGACCGTGCTCGGCGCCCTGCTCCCCGGGTCCGGCCTGATCGCCGGCGGACGGCGCCGGATCGGCGCCTTCATTCTGACCGTGACCCTCGGGCTGATCGGGCTCGGTGTGTACGTCTGGCTGACCCGGCGCGAGGAGGTCCTGGCGGCGGCCGTCGTACCGAGCCGGCTGCTGCTGATCTCGGTGGCGATCGGGACGGTCGGGTTCCTCTGGATCCTGGTGATCGTCGCCTCGCACCGTTCGTTGCGTCCGGCAACAGGTGGGGCCGGCGGACGGGCGGTCGGGGCGCTGCTGGTCGGCGTCCTGTGCTTCGCGATCGCGGCGCCGTCGGCGCTCGGCGTGCAGAGTGTGCTGGCCCAGCGCGAACTGGTCCTGGATGTGTTCGTCGCGCAGGGCGAGAGCCAGAGCGCGACCCGTCCGACCGTGGTCAACACCAAGGACCCGTGGGAGGACAAGCCGCGGCTGAACCTGCTGCTGCTCGGCGGCGACGACGGTCCGAACCGGCCCGGGGTCCGGACCGACACGGTGATCGTGGCGAGTATCGACACCAAGACCGGCAACACCGCGCTGATCTCGATGCCGCGGCAGCTGACCTTCATGCCGTTCCCGGAGGACTCGCCGCTGCACGACATCTACCCGAACGGGTTCGGCAAGGAAGGGCTCAGCCTGGAGGGCCGGCTGGAGTGGATGCTGACCGCGATGTACCAGAACATCCCGGCCGCGCACCCCGGCATCCTCGGCCCGTCCGACAACGAGGGCGCCGACGTGCTGAAGCAGTCCGTCGGCGAGGCGGTCGGACTGAAACTCGACTACTACCTGCAGGTCAACCTGAGGGGCTTCGCGGAACTCGTCCACGCGCTCGGCGGGATCACCGTCAACGTCAACGAGCGGGTCGCGATGGGCGGCGTCAGCAGCTCGCACATCCCGCCGAACGAGTGGATCGAGCCGGGGCCGAACCAGCACCTCGACGGGCGGCGCGCGCTGTGGTTCGCCCGCGGCCGGTACGGCGCCGACGACGACCAGCGCCAGATCCGCCAGCGGTGCGCGATCAAGGGCATCGTCGACGCGGCGGACCCGCGGACCCTGGTGACCAAGTACCAGGCGATCGCCAAGGCCGGTCAGCAGTTGCTCCGCACCGACATCCCGCAGGAGATCCTGCCCGCGCTGGTCCAGCTCGCCCTCCGGGTGAAGTCGGGCACCGTCTCCAACGTCACCCTCGATGTCACCAAGCTGCGGCTGAAGTACCTGCACCCGGACTACGACGCGCTGCGCGAAACGGTCGAGAAGGCCCTCGCCGAGCCCGCGCCCGTCGCCACGACCGCCCCGACCACGCCGACGACCCCGCAAACGACGAGACCCACCACCCGCAAGCCGACCACTGCGGTGCCCCCGGGCCCCACCCAGAACCTCGACGACGCCTGCGCCTACCACTCCGGCGGCGACCAGCCGAACTGACGGCCTACTGGATCGGCGTCGTCTGGGCCAGGGCGAGCCGCCAGCCCGTCGAGGTTCTGACGGCGGCGTAGGTGAGTGCGCCGC
This sequence comes from uncultured Actinomycetota bacterium, assembly GCA_963748245.1. GTDB lineage: Bacteria > Actinomycetota > Actinomycetes > Propionibacteriales > Kribbellaceae > Kribbella. The sequence continues at coordinate 701,853 of CAVVIA010000004.1, forward strand.
TGGCCGGCAGCGCGTCCGGCTCGGCGTCCGGCCGCTCGTCGTACACGGTCTTGACGCAACTCACCAGCACGACGTCCTCCGTCAGTGCACGGACGTCGACGATCTCGACGCTGGTCCGGACGTCCTTCAGGCCGGACTCGAGTGCCGCGCTCATCGCCTCGGCGAACGCGTCCCGCCCGAACAGTCTGCGTCCCGCGATGTTGACGATCACCATCTCGGCGGTGTGCAGGTCCGGGAGCACGATCGGGTCGCTCTGTGCCTGATCCGCCTGCCGCACAAGGTCGCGGACGGCCTGTTCGTCGTCAATGCTCAGTACTGTCATACCTGAAGTGTCCGACCTCAAGTCTGGTTGAGGTCAAGTGCCGTCCGGGATCGGCCGGCCGAACAGGGCCTCGGCGACCGCGGCCAGGTGGGGCCGGAGGTCGTCCTCGGTTGCCTTGGTCAACGTCGGCGTACCGACGGCGGTGCGGAGAATGCCGATGCCGAGCAGCCAGGCGGCGAACAGCTCGGTCCGCAGGTCCTTGTCGTCGTTGCCCTCGGCAAGCTCCGACAGTACGCCGAGATAGCCGTCGCACATCTGCTGCCGGACCCGGTCCCGCATGTCCTCGTGACCGGCCGACCGGAGCATCGCGATCAGCGGGTGCTCACCGGCGTACTCCGTCCAGTCCTCGAACACCAGTTGCCGCAGCAGCTTCGCCGGTAGCTCCTCGACCGGTCCGTCCGGGAGTACGACGGGATCGGTCGAGCCGGCCATCGCCTCGGTGAACAGGCCGGACTTCGAGCCGAAGTACCGGAACACCAGCGCCGGGTCCACGCCGACGTCCCCGGCCACGTCGCGCACGCTCGTCCCGTCGTACCCGTCCCGGGCGAAGCGCAGCCGCGAGCTCTCCAGCAGCCGGGCGCGGGTCGCCTCCCGGTCCCGCTTGTGCGTCATCGGCCACCTCCATGTCATCGACCGTTGACATGCTAGCCCGCGGCCGCCTAGGCTGCTAAGTCATCAATCGATGACTTGATCGAGGAGTGGCGATGAAGAACGTTGTCGTGGCCGGCGGTACGACGGGGATGGGCCGGGCGATCGCGCTGCACTACCTGCGCCAGGGCGCCCGGGTGACGGTGATCGGGAGTACTCCCCGGCGTGGCGACGAATTCCTCGCGGACAGCGCCGAGCTGCCGGGACGGGCGGACTTCCTGCACGCCGACCTACTGTCGGTGGCCGAGAACGAGCGCGTGATCAAGGAGGTCGAGGAGCGGTACGACGCGTTGGACGCTCTGGTGCTGACCGCGATGCTGCCGTTCGTCCGGCGACGGGAGACGGTCGACGGGTACGAGGGGACCTTCGTGCTCTATTACCTCAGCCGGTTCATCCTGAGCTACGGGCTGACCGGGCTGCTGGAGCGCGGTGACACGCCGATCATCACCAACATCGGGGCGACCGGGATCACCAAAGGTGCGGTCAACTGGGACGACCTGCAATTCGCCCGGGACTACAGCGTCGTCCGGGCGACGATGAGCGGTGGGCGGGCGAACGATCTGCTCGGCGTCCACTACGTCCAGAACCATCCTGGCGGCCGGACGAAGGTGCTGATGGTGCAACCGCCGTACACCAAGAGCGGGACCAATCACCTGCCGCAGCCGCTGCGGACGGTCGCCCGGATCTCGGCGGCCCTGTTCGCGAAGGCGCCGGAGGAGAGCGTGCGGGACACCCTCGGGGTGATGGACGATCAGCCTGCCGACCGGCTGATCCTGCGGGCCGTCGGTAAGCCCGTCGACGCCTCGCTGCCGACCTTCGACCCCGACAACGCGCGCCGGCTCTACGACCTGACGGCGGGTCTGGCCGGTCGGTGAAAAATGCCGCCGCGGCGGGTGTCGATCTGGTGGTGGACCGCTCGACGTGAGAGTAAGGATCGAACGACACGACGAGGAGAACCACTGCGATGCGATACATGATCATCAACAAGGCCGACGCGGACAGCGAAGCCGGGAAGTTCCCGTCCGACGAGGTGGCCGGCGCCGTCGGTCAGGCCGTGGAGGACATGTCGAAGGCCGGCGTCCTGCTGTTCGCCGAGGGCGTGCACCGCAGCTCGTTCGGCGCCCGGGTGAAGGTCGAGGGCGGTCAGCGCACCGTCACCGACGGCCCGTTCGCCGAGACCAAGGAACTGATCGGCGGCGTCATCGTCGTCGAGGTCCGCGGCCGCGACGAAGCCGTCGAATGGGCCGCCCGCCTCGCCGAGGCCCTCGGCAGCGAGGTCGAGGTCCGCCGAGTCGTCGATGAAGCCGACTTCGACCCCAACTCCGACCACTACATCAACTGACCCTCGTCCCGCCGCACGGCGAGCCACCACGCCAGCGCTCCCGCTCGGCGTGGGGCACGCCGGCGTCGGCGCGGGCCCGCAGAATCGTGTGCGCCTCGTCGTATCGACCGTGTTCGGTCAGCAACGCGACCAACTGCCCGCACGGCGACGGGCATGCCGCCGTCGGCGTGGCGGCGCAGGACGTCGACCGCCTCGTCGACCCGCCCCTGGCCGGCGAGGAACTCGGCCAGGGGTTGTGCGGGTCGCGCTCCACGGTGTCCGTCACCGCAGGCCAGGAACGACGGAGACCGTGTACGGCGGGGTGCCCGGAGCGTTGTCCAGTTGGCTGTTGACCCAGAGCAGCCGGTCGCGGTCCCGGGCGATGGTGGTCGGGGTATCCGCTCCTGGGTCGGAGTCGGCGACGATGGTCGCCTTGGTCAGCTCACGGTTGAGCACGGCCAGTCTGGTCACGTACTTGCCACCGCCCGCGTTGTAGACGGCGTACAGGCGACGTCCTTCGAGCAGGTAGCCGTCGCCGGACAGGATCCCGTTGGTCACCTCGAGGGTGCTGACCTGCTTGGTCCGCAGGTCGATCCGGTAGGTGACGTCCTGGCCCTGTTCGCCGATCAGGAGGGTCTTACCGTCGGTGACGATGCCGTTGAGGAAGTACGGGATCGGCTGGATCTTGTCGCGGGTGAGCCAGGGTTCGAGTTCGCCCAGGCCGTGCCGGGTCAGCGGGGCGCGCCAGATCTGGTTGTGGGCCGAGTCGGTGACGTAGACGTGGTCGCCGGCGAAGGTGAAGTCGTTGAGGAACGAGCCGTCGGCGGCCTTGCGGGTGACGAGTAGCCGGCCGCTAGCGTCGTACAGGAAGAGCTTCGAGGTACTCGCTCCGGCGACGAGGACACGGCCCCACCGGTCGACGTGGACGCCGGTCGCGGAGGTCCGGCCGTCGCTGCCGGCGGGGAGGAACGGCTTCAGGCGCGGGTCGCGGGTGCTGCCGCGATAGACCGCGCCGGTCCCGACGCTGGTCACGTAGATCGTGCCGCTGCGCGTGACCTCGATACCTTCGGGGGTGTCACCGGGTGTGGTCGACACGACGTATTCCGTTGGTCTTGGTACGGCGTGCGCCACGGCCGGGTGGAGGGTCGCGATCAGGGCGAGGACGGTGAGGGCTGCCAGGCGTTTCATCGCGTCAGACTGCGGCGCGGGCCCGGGCCGTCGCGACCGGTTTCGGTCACAGCCGAAGTGGTCGGCACGGTGACCTCGGCCCGGGCACAATCGGGAGATGATCCGGATCCACTTCAGCGCCGAGGACCTCGGGCGGGTGACGTTCCCCGACGAGCCTCAGCCGCTGTGGGAGGCGGCGCTGGCGGCCCGCGCGCTCCGCGGCCGGGCATTGGGTGACCGCGTGGCTGTCGAGCTGGCGATGCCGCCGGTCGCGCGCCGGTGGCGACGCGAGGCCGGCCGCCGGGTCCGCCCGTCGATGCGGCCGCTCTTCAAGCTGATCGCCCCGGCCGGTCAGTTCCCCGACTTCCTCACGCCTCCGGTGCCGGCGCCCGGTCTGGAACCGGCCGTCGAGGCGTTGATGAACACGCCGGCATCGGTCGTTCGCGACGAGCTCGGCCCGTGGCTGCCGCCCGAGGTCGACAAGTTCATGCAGGGCCTGCTTGCCGGGCGAGCCGGATCACGCCGAGCTCTGGGCAACGCCGTACGCGACTTCCATGTCGAGGTCCTCGCGCCGTCCTCGACCGAGTTGGAGCGACGGTACGGCGCCGACCTCGCACTCCGGTCACGCCTGCTGCTGCACGGCGGTGTCGATGCTCTGTTGAGTGCACTCCACCCCGACATCGAGTGGTCCACTCCGGTCCTGACCACCTACGGCCTCACCACCGGCCCCACCCTCGACATCCACCTGAACGGCCGCGGTCTCCAGCTCTACCCGTCGTCCCTCACCTCCGAGTGCCTGGCCCTGGACGCACCCGACCGTCGCCCGGTCCTGGTCTATCCCTGCGCCGACCTCCCCACCGAAGACCTGGCAGATGTAGACGCCCTCGCCGACCTCCTGGGCCGCACCCGAGCCACCGTCCTCCGAGCCCTCACCCACTCAGCCACCACCACCCAACTCTCCCGCCGCACCGGCATCTCCCTCCCCTCCACCTCAGACCACACCCGAATCCTCCGCAACGCCGGCCTGATAACCACTCACCGAACCAACGGCACAGCCCTCCACTCCCTAACCCCCACCGCCCTCCGTCTCCTCACCGGGGCAACCCGGGGCATCATGGGGCAGATCCCCACAACAGCTGTCAGAGGGCTCGACAACCGGTAAGTCCGTCTTGCCGGGGAACAAGAGTCCCTCGGAAGTGGACCCGGCAGCTCACCGGACGGTGGACGAGCCGGGTCTCGCGCTGTTCAGAGGTCTCTCAGTTGACAGAACGGCGCGACTGCTTGCTTCCAGAAGCCACCCCGCATCCAACCCGTCACGTGCAAGCGCTGGTCGCGAGTGGTGAGTTGAGCTCCGTCCCGAACCCGAAGTGGCCAGTCTTCCGGCAAGAGGTCGAGCGGTACGGCAAAGAGCACCCCGTGCCTGAGGGACGGTTGCCGCCTCCGGAGCGGATCGGCCATCGGCGGTCGGTGGCCGGTCGCTCGGCGATCACGGTCGGGTCGCCGTACGGCGTGAGTACGTCGCCGGAGTTCGCGACCAGGCGCCGTACGACGAAGGTCTCGACGGTCTCGTGTTTCGGATCCCATCCGGCGACGCCGGGGTGGCCGGGAGGTGGTTGGCCTTCGCGGCTCGGTCGAAGGCGAGCCAGGCGGCGCTGACCATTCCGATGGGGAGCGCGAAGAGGTTCGCCCAGTTGGTCCAGCGCTGGAAGTCCTCGGGTGTGTCGGCGACGAGGGCGTACGACCCAGGCGCTCACCGCCACCATCGCGACGCCGAGCAGGAGCCAGCCGGCACGCCGCCCCCAGGTTCGTCGCCGCATGGACGCATCATCTCGCGGGATGAGGTCGGCGCCCGTGTCCATCCGGCGGGTTGCCGTTCGTGGTGGTGCCATGAACAACACACTGGAAGTACCTGAGGCGGAGTTGTACTACGAGGTGCGTGGCGACGGGCCATTGGTGGTTCTGGTCGGGGCGCCGATGGATGCGGACTCGTTCTCGCCGTTGGCCGACCTGCTGGCGGACGACTACACCGTGCTGACCACGGACCCGCGTGGAGTGAAGCGGAGCAAGCTTCCCGATGGTGGTACGTCGACGCCTGAGCAGCGTGCAGACGACCTGGCTCGACTGATTCGGCATCTGGACGCCGGCCCGGCGACCGCGTTCGGGTCGAGTGGTGGCGCGGTGAGCGTGCTGGCGCTGGCGCAGGCTCATCCGGAGCTGGTCAGCACGGTGATCGCGCACGAGCCGCCGCTGGACCGGCTGGTCGAGGACGCGGACGAGTTGCTGGCGGCGTCGGAGCGGATGATGGCCGACTACCTGGCCGGGGACGTAATCGGTGCCTGGAAGCAGTTCTTCGCGCTGGCGAACATCCAGGTTCCGGACGGCATGATCGAGGCGATGTTCGGCGGTGAGCGGGATCCGGGGCAGGTCGCCGACGAGCGGTTCTGGTTCGAGCACGAGCTGCGGGAGTCGGTCAGCTGGCTGCCGGAACTGAGCACCCTGCGGGACGGCGGCGTCCGCATCGTGGTCGGGATCGGCGAGGACTCGGTCGGGCAACTGTGCGAGCGGACCTCGACCGCGCTGGCCGCCGGCCTCGGGATCGACCCGACCCGCTTCCCCGGCGACCACACCGGCTTCGCGTCGGACCCCAAGCCCTTCGCCGCCGCCCTCCGCGCAGTCCTTGGCTAGATGAGACTCGCCCGTGGCTCCTCGGGGCGAGTATGTGAAGCTGGGGGTGACCGGTGTGGGTCTGTGTGAACGGGCCCGAACCGGGCACAGGGCGGAGGTGCCGGGCCGGGGTTCACCCGCGTGGCGCCTTGACCTCAACCGTGGTTGAAGTTTCAAGCTGGTGCCGCTGAAACAGGACATCGGAGATATCGGCCCCCGCGGGCCCCGACGAAGGAGCAGAGTTGACCACGTATACGCTTCCCGACCTCCCCTACGACTACGGTGCACTGGCGCCGAGCATCGCCGGTGAGATCATGGAGCTGCACCACTCCAAGCACCACCAGACCTACGTGAACGGCCTGAACGACACCCTGGAGAAGCTGGCCGCGGCCCGCGAGAAGGGTGACTTCGGCGCCATTGTCGGGCTGGAGAAGTCGCTCGCCTTCAACCTCGGCGGGCACGTCAACCACTCGATCTTCTGGAAGAACCTGTCCCCGGAGGGCGGTGACAAGCCGGACGGCGAGCTCGGTGCCGCGGTGGACGAGTTCTTCGGCTCGTTCGACGGCTTCCAGTCCCACTTCACCGCGGCGGCGACCACCATCCAGGGCTCCGGCTGGGCGATCCTCGGCTGGGACGCGCTGGCCGGCAAGCTGCTCGTCCACCAGCTGTACGACCAGCAGGGCAACCTGCCGGCCGGGCAGATCCCGATCGTGATGCTGGACATGTGGGAGCACGCCTTCTACCTGCAGTACAAGAACGTGAAGCCGGACTACGTCAAGGCCTGGTGGAACGTGGTGAACTGGGGCGACGCCCAGGCCCGCTTCGACGCGGCCCGGGCCGGCGCTGCCGCTCTCATCTCCGGCTGACCGGACGCACGCACGACTCGAGGGGCGCCCGGCCGACGGGCGCCCCTCGCGGTCTGTTCACCGCAGACGGTGTCACCGTAGGAAGGCTGAGATCACCGGCGCGATCGCCGATGCCTTGATCACGTGGTTCTGACCAGGCACCTCCTCGTGCTTGGCCCCCGGTACGGCGCCCGCCAGCGACTTCACCGACGTCCGCATCCAGCCCGGGCTCTTGCCACCGTTGACCACCAGCGCCGGCGCCTCGATCGTTGCCCACTGCTCCGTGTCGAGCGGCCGGCCGAAGCAGTTCTGGCCGAGCAGCGCGGCGTCGTACGGCAGGGTGTGTGCGACCGCCTTCATCCCTTTCCAGGCCGGCATCAGCGTCATCATCCCGACCACGAATCCCGGCAGGCCGATGCCCTTGGTCATGAAGTACTTGACCGCGTCACCCGGCTTGCCGGCGTCGCTCAGCGCACGCATGTCCGCCGCCCAGGTCGACGGGATCTGCTTGCGGCTCTGGTCCACGACGTACGGCGGCTCGAACGCGATCAGCTTCGTGATCGGCAACCCGGCGGCCGCGGCCCGCAGCGTCAGCGCCGCACCTGATGACGTGCCGTAGACGTAGGCCGATCCGCCGGCCGCCTCGATCACCGCGGCCAGGTCCTCGATCTCGCGCTGGACGTCGTACTCCGCCGCGTCGCCGCTGTCGCCGCGACCACGCCGGTCGTAGTTGTAGACGGTGAACTCCGACGCCAGCAGTTCGGCGAGCTCCGGCATCGGGCCCTGCGCGCGGCTGCACAGGGCGCCGTCGACAAGGACCAAAGCCGGACCGCTGCCGCGCCGGTCGTAGGCGATCGTCGTACCGTCCGCCGATGTGACCTTTTCCATGAGATTCCTCCCGCATCAGTGGGCCAGTCGACTGGCCTCGTCACTGCGTCGAACAACAGTGCCCGAAATCGACCGGTACGTCGCGCTGACCCCATCTGCAGCCAGAATCGGACACTCCGAAACGACGAATCGCAGGAGGATGGATATGGGTGAGGCGAAAGACGACCTGGCCGGCGACGCTGCGGCCCGGCTGTACCACGAGCAGGCCAGGCTGGTCGACAGCCTTGAAAAGAACGCGGACAAGAACCCGGCCTACGCCCCGGCGGCAGCCAACATCGAAAAGAACACCGGCCGATGGGACTCACCGGAAGCGGCCAAGGCTGCCAAGGAGAGCCGGCGTGGCGGCGGTCGCGGATAGTCTCCGCGGACACGCCCGGGCCTGATGGCCCTTCAGCAGGCCGCGGCGCGTTCGAGGAGGAGGGCGCGTTCGCGCTCGTTGCGGGTCAGGCCGGCCGCCTTCTCGAACTCGGCGCGGGCCTCGTCGAACCGGCCGAGCTTGAACAGCAGGTCGCCGCGAACACTCGGCAGCAGGTGGTAGTCCTTCAGCGACGGCTCGTCGGCGAGCGTGTCGACGGCCGCGAGTCCGCGTTCCGGGCCGAACGCCATCGAGATCGCGACCGCCTGGTTGAGCTCGACCACCGGTGACGGGGTGACCTGCGCGAGTACGGCGTACAGGCCGGCGATCCGGGCCCAGTCGGTGTCGTCGGGGTCGGCCGCGCGGGCATGGCAGGCGGCGATGGCGGCCTGGAGCAGGTACGGGCCGGGCGGCTTGTCGAGTGCCCAGGCGCGGTCGAGTCCTTCGAGACCGCGGCGGATCAGCAGACGGTCCCAGCGACGGCGGTCCTGGTCGAGCAAGAGGACGGGTTCGCCGTCGGGACCGATGCGGGCCTTGGCGCGGGATGACTGGAGTTCCATCAGCGCGAGCAGGCCGAGGACCTCGGGCTCCTCGGGCATCAGCTCGGCCAGCAGACGGCCGAGGCGCATCGCCTCGTTGCACAGCGCCGGGCGCATCCAGTCGTCGCCGGCGGTCGCGGAGTAGCCCTCGTTGTAGATCAGGTAGACGACCTCGAGCACGCTCGTCAGCCGGTCCAGCAGGTCGTCACCCGAGGGGACCTCGAACTCGACGCCGGCCTTGGCCAGGTTGCGCTTGGCCCGGACGATCCGCTGGGCGATCGTCGACTCCGGGGCGAGGAAGGCGCGGGCGATCTCGTCGGTCTTCAGGCCGCCGAGCAGTTTCAGCGTCAGCGTCACCCGCGCGTCCATGGTCAGCACCGGGTGGCACGCGGTGAACACCAGCCGGAGCAGGTCGTCCTCGATGTGGTCCTCGAGGATCGCCTCGACCTGGTCTTCTACACTGTCCTCGACGCCGTCGCCGTCGATCTCCAGTTCGTGGCCCATCTCGGCGAGCTTGCGCTGGTACGTCTCCTTGCGCCGGATCAGGTCGATCGCGCGGCGCTTGGCGATCGCCATCAGCCAGGCGCCGGGATTCTTCGGTACGCCGGACTCCGGCCACTGCTCCAGCGCCGCCACCAGCGCGTCCTGCGCCAGCTCCTCGGCCAGCCCGACATCCCGCACGATCCGGGCCACACCGGCGATGATCCGCGCCGACTCGATCCGCCAGACCGCGTCGATCGCCCCATGTGCCTCGATAACCGTCACCCGCCGATAGAACAACACCCCGGGGCCAACGGCAACCGCCTTACCCCGGCCGGGCGATCAAACGATTGCTTGTGGCCGTCCGCGCCGGGCGGATCCACAGACTGTGGCCGGGGGCCGCGGCACCGGAGCGGGCGAATAGACTTCGTCTGCTGGAAACCCCCTCCGAAGACGGCTCGAGGTTTTGTTGTGCTCACGATGCAGGACGCGCTGCTCGCGCTGACGAAGTACTGGACCGACCGCGGGTGCATGGTCGTGCAGCCGTTCAACACCGAGGTCGGCGCCGGAACGCTGAACCCGGCCACCATCCTGCGGGTGCTCGGGCCCGGAGCCGTGGCGGGTCGCCTACGTCGAGCCGAGCGTGCGGCCGGACGACAGCCGGTACGGCGAGAACCCGAACCGGCTGCAGACGCACACCCAGTTCCAGGTGATCCTCAAGCCGGACCCGGGCAACCCGCAGGAGCTGTACCTGGGCAGCCTGACCGCGCTCGGGCATCGACATCGACGCCCACGACGTCCGGTTCGTCGAGGACAACTGGGCCAACCCGGCGACTCGGCGCCTGGGGCCTGGGCTGGGAGGTCTGGCTGGACGGCCTGGAGATCACCCAGTTCACCTACTTCCAGCAGGCCGGCGGCATGACGCTGGACCCGGTGTCGGTGGAGATCACCTACGGCATCGAGCGGATCATGATGGCGCTGCAGGGCGTCTCGCACTTCAAGGACATCGCCTACGCACCGGGCATCTCGCTACGGCGAGGCGTTCGGCCAGGCCGAGTACGAGATGAGCCGGTACTACCTGGACGACGCCGACGTCGAGAGCCAGACAGCGGCTGTTCGAGGAGTACGCGGCCGAGGCGCGGCGGATGCTCGACGCGCGGCCTGCCGGTCCCGGCGCACGTCTACGTGCTGCAAGTGCTCGCACACCTTCAACGTGCTCGACTCCCGCGGCGCGGTCAGCACCGACCGAGCGGGCCAAGGCGTTCGGCCGGATGCGCCGGCTGGCCCGCGAGGTGGCCCAGCTGTGGGCCGAGCGCCGCGACCGAGCTCGAGCCACCCGCTCGGGCGATCGCCGAGCTGCCCGCCGCGGTGCCGGCGCCGGCCGACGTTCCCGGCCGTGACCGGGACCCGGCAGTTGCTGTTCGAGATCGGCACCGAGGAGATGCCGCCGCGCGAGGTGACCAAGACCGCCGAGGCCGTGCGCGACGGCGCTGACCGAGAAGCTGGCCGCGACCCGGCTCGGCCACGGCGACATCACGACGTACGCGACGCCCGCGCCGGGTCGTCGCCTTCGTCGCCGACGTCGCAGGCGCGGGAACCGGACGCCGAGCGGGTGGTGCGCGGTCCGCGGAAGTCGGCCGCGTTCGACGCCGACGGCAACGCCGACGAAGGCCGCCGCCGGGTTCGCCCGCGGTCAGGGCGTCGACACCGAGCAGTTGCACGACCTGGACGTCGACGGCGTCGAGTACGTCGCCGTGACCAAGCCGACGCCGGGTCGCGGCGGCGGCCGAGGTGCTGAGCGGCGTGCTGAGCGAAGTCGTCAGCGGGCTGCGGTCGGAGAAGAACATGCGGTGGAACGACTCCAAGCTGTCGTTCACCCGCCCGATCCGCTGGCTGGTCGCGCTGCTCGGGCGACCAGGTGGTCCCGGTGGCGGTGTCGTCGCTGGCCGCCGGCCGGACCACGCGGGTGCTCCGCACCGCCGCCCAGCCGCGTGGTCGAGATCGCCGCGGCCGAGGGGTACCTGGACCTGCTCCGGATCCACGGCATCGTGGCCGACCCGGCTCGCCGGCGCGAGCAGATCGTCACCGGCGGCTCAGGAGCTCGCGGCTGGGCGTCGACGGCACGGATCGACGTCGAGGGCGAGGCCGCGCTGATCGACCAGATCGTCAACCTGGTCGAGGAGCCGACCGCGATCCTCGGCGCGTTCGCCGCCGACTACCTGACGCTGCCGGGCGAGATCCTGACCACGGTCATGCGCAAGCACCAGCGGTACCTGCCGGTGCGCGGACGCCGACGGCACGCTGCTGCCGCACTTCGTCGCCGTGGCCAACGGCTCGGTCGACGAGGACGTGGTCCGCGGCCGGCAACGAGGCGGTGCTGCGGGCCCGCTACGAGGACGCGGCGTTCTTCTGGCGGGCCGACCTGGCAGACGCCGCTCGACGACCATGCAAGAGCGAGCTGGAGAAGCTGGCCTTCGAGGAGCGGCTCGGCTCGATGGCCGACCGGGCGGCGCGGATCGGCCGGATCGCCACCGCGCTGGGCGCGGTGGTGGAGCTGGACGGCGACGACCTGACCACGCTGGAGCGGGCGGCCGAGCTGGCGAAGTTCGACCTCGGCTCGCAGATGGTCGTCGAGCTGACCAGCCTGGCCGGCATGATGGCCCGCGAGTACGCCGTGCGTGCCGGCGAGACCGAGGCGGTCGCTCAGGCGCTCTTCGAGATGGAGCTGCCGCGGTCCGCCGGCGACCCGGTGCCGGCGACCATGCCGGGTGCGCTGCTGGCGCTGGCCGACCGGTTCGACCTGCTGGCCGGGCTGTTCGCGATCGGCGCCAAGCCGACCGGCAGCTCCGACCCGTTCGCGCTGCGCCGCGCGGCGGCTGGTGTGGTCGCGATCCTGCGCGAGCACCCGTCGTTGAAGGCGATCACCCTGGAGACCGGTCTGAAGGCTGCCGCCGCGGAGATCGGTGCCCAGGGCATCGACGTACCGGCGGACTCGCTGGAGGAAGTCGCCGAGTTCACGGTCCGGCGGTACGAGCAGCAGCTGATCGATCGCGGTGACGACCACCACCAGGTGGCCGCTGTGTTGCCGCTGGCAACGGCTCCGGCGGTGGCGGACGAGACGGTGGCGTCCTTGCAGGAGCTGGTCGGCAGCGGCGACTTCGCCGAGCTGGTCGCGGTTCTGCAGCGGGTACGGCGGATCGTGCCGGAAGGGACCGAGGCGTCGTACGACGCGGGCAAGCTGACCGAGCCGGCCGAGGTCGTCCTGCACGAGGCGGTCCAGAAGGTCGGCCAGGCGCCGACCGCGCTGGCCGACTTCGTCAGCGCCGCGTCGGTCCTGGTCGAGCCGGTCACCACGTTCTTCGACGAGATCCTGGTGATGGCCGAGGACCAGGACCTGCGCGCCGCCCGGTTGGGGCTGCTGGCAACGATCAGCGCCCTCGCCGCACCGGTCCTCGACTGGCAGGCCCTCGGCACCAGCCTCAGCCCGGCTGAGTGAGGAACTCGGCCCACGGGACGATCCGCAGGCCACCTGGCAGGCCGTCTCACCGACACGGGCAAGCCGGAGTTCGTGCTCGAGTCGGTCGAGGAAGCGATTGTCCTGGGTGATGCTCGGCAACTCGATCGTCTGGTGCGCAATCTGGTCGACAACGCCGTCCGGTACGCCGTCGACGAAGTGGCCGTGCGGATCGAGGTCCGGCCGGGGGAGGTGGTGCTGTCCGTCGACGACGACGGGCCGGGGATCCCCGAGGCCGATCGGGAGCGGGTGTTCGAGCGCTTCACCCGGCTGGACGAGTCCCGCAGCCGGGACGCGGGCGGCATCGGCCTGGGTCTCGCGATCGCCCGCGAGATCGCCGTACGCCACGGAGGCACCCTGACGATCGGCGAGTCGCCGACCGGTGGTGCCCGCGCGAGGCTGGTCCTCAGTCGTCCAGAGTGAGCAGCGCGGCGAGCCGTTCGCCGATCAGGCGGTAGCCGTCCGGACCCGGGTGTACGTCGTCGACGTACAGGGCAAGCGCTTCGTCCGCGGTGAGGATGGTGCGGCCGTCGATGATCCGCACTTCCGGGTCCGTCCGCGCGCCGCGTTCCACACAGTCGCGTACGTCGTCCAGCGTGAGGCCGACCGAGTTCGGTTTGCCTTCGAGGTGCGGTGCGACGAGCGGTGTGATCACCACGACCGGGGTCTTCGGATGCCCGGCGCGGACGGTCGACACGAAGGACTCGACCTGGCCCGGTAAGGTCCGGCCGCTGTACGTCTCACTGCCGTAGATGTTGATCCCGAGGCACAGCGAGATCAGCCGGGCCGGGGTGTCCCGGATCGTCCGGGCGGCGACCGGATCGAGGTGACACTCACCGGCGAACCCGAGCGCCATGAGGTTCCACCCGTGCGTCCGCGCGACCACGGCCGGCCAGGTCTCGGACGGCCCGTAGGCCCCGGTGCACTGCGTGATCGAGCTGCCGTAGGTGAGCCACCGCGGCCCGGCCGGCGCGACTCGGTTCGGCCGAGCCGTCGAAGGAGAGTCCGCGAACGCCGATCACGCCCGACTGCGGCAGCCAGACCTCGACCTCGACCGGACGCCCTGGCAGTTCGACGACAAGGCGCTGCTCGCCCTCGCGGACCACGCATCGCTCGTGCAGCTTGCCGTCTACCAGCACGTCCATCGGTGCGATCAGGGAGTAGATCCCGAGGCTCGCGCGGATCTCCAGGCTGACCGAGGAGGCCGTCGTACGCCAGGCTGCTCGGACGCCCGCGGGTGTCGCGGCGCGGTCCCACAGCCGGTGACCCGGGCGATCCGGGTACCCGGTCCAGTCGTTCAGCCGGAAGTCGTGACCGCGCGGATCCAGTCGCCAGTACGTCGTCCAGCCGTCGGCGTCGACCTCACGGTGCTGGTAACCGGTCCACAGCGCGTCGGTCATGCTCGTGCTCCTCGGATGCCCCGGAGTGACCGGGCGACGGGTTGTGCGGCGGCGGACGTGAGGCGGGCGACCGCGCGCGCACCGAGGCTGGCATCGACATGGGCGAGCATGACCGCGGCGGCGGTCTCGGAGTCCCCGGCCGCGATCGCGTCGACCAATGCGAGGTGCTCGGCGTGGGTGCGGTCCAGGTCCTCCTCGGTCCGGCCGTCCTCGAGAGCAAGCCTGCGGTACCGGTCCGCCTTGTCCCACAGCCCGTCCAGGGTCTGGACCAGCATCTGGTTGTGCGACGCGGTGTAGATCGCGACATGGAACCGCCGGTGCGTCGACAATTCGGCCGGCCCGGGATCGGTCCGCAACGGCAGGAGTTCGTCCGCCGTCGCCCGGATGAGCTCGAGGTCCTGCCTGGTACGGCGCTCGGCCGCGAGCCCTGCCGCCAACGGGTCGAGCGACCGCCGCAGCTCGACCAGATCGCGCGCCTCCTCGGCGGTCAGCCGGGTGACCCGCGCGTCCCGGTGTGCGTCCAGCTCCACCAGTCCGTCACTCATCAACCGCCGGAGCGCCTCGCGGAGCGGCGTCGTACTGATCCCCAGCTGCCGGGCGAGCGCGGCCTGCTGGATGACCGCGCCGGGGACCAGATCCCCGCGCAGTAGCTGATCGCGGACGAGCTCGTACGCGACCTCGGCCTTGGTCGCCGTCTTCGTCGCGCCGTTGGTCTCTGCCACGCCTGCCCTCCTTGTCCGGATCGGGCTACAACTTACCTCAGGCATTTGGTTATAACGATCCTCAGACGTAGATCGTCCGATTTCAAGGCTTGAGACGATCGTAGGCGACCGGTTGACGTAGAAGGTTATAACGACTCACACTCCTGATCATGGCAGACAACTACAGGCTGGGTGTGCTGGCCGGTGACGGGATCGGGCCGGAGATCGTGCCCGCGACCGTCCAGGTGCTCGACGCGGCGGTGGCTGCTGCCGGTGGTGCCCCGATCGAGTGGGTGCCGCTCCCGGTCGGCGCCGAGGCGATCGAGACGCACGGCAGCGCGCTCCCGTCGATCACGCTGGAGACACTCGAGCGACTCGACGGCTGGCTGCTCGGTCCGCACGACAATGCGTCGTACCCGGAAGCGCATCGGGTGCAGCTGAACCCGAGCGGCTTCCTGCGTAAGCACTTCGACCTGTTCGCGAACATCCGGCCGGCCAAGGCCTTCGAGGCGACGCCCGCGCTGGTGCCCGGCCTCGATCTGGTCGTCGTCCGGGAGAATACCGAGGGCTTCTACGCCGATCGCAGTACGTATCGCGGCACCGGCGAGTACATGCCGACCGCGGACGTGGCGATCGCGATGGGGATCTTCACCCGGCCGGCGATCGAGCGGATCGCGCGCCAGGCGTTCGAGTTGGCGACGCGGCGCCGCAAGCACCTGACCATCGTGCACAAGGCGAACGTGCTGCGTCTGACCACAGGCTTCTTCCGGGACATCTGCCGCGAGATCGCCGCCGAGTATCCGGACGTCCGGGTCGACGACTTCCACATCGACGCGATGACCGTCCATCTGGTCCGGCATGGTGCCGACTTCGACGTCATCGTCACCGAGAACATGTTCGGCGACATCCTGTCCGACCTGGCCGGCGAACTGGCCGGCTCCCTCGGCATCGCGCCGTCCGTCAACGCGTCGAGTGAGCACGCGATGGCCCAGGCCGCGCACGGCTCGGCGCCGGACATCGCCGGTCGCGACCTGGCCAACCCGACCGCGATGATCGCGTCGGGCGCGATGCTGCTGGACTGGCTCGGCAACCGGCGCGACGACCCGGTCGCGCGGCAGGCCGCCGTACTGGTCGAGCAGGGGCTGCGGGCCACAGTTGCCAGCGGCATCCGTACGGCGGACCTCGGCGGGACGGCCGGTACGTCGGAGTTCGCCGCGGCCGTGGCCGATGGCCTGACATGAGCACCCTGACCGTCGGGGACCGCGAGTACTCCTTCCATTCGTTACGCGGCATCGCGCCGGACCACCTGCCGCGGACACTGCGGATCCTGCTCGAGAACGCGCTCCGGCACCAGACGTCGAGCGGGGTGCTCAGAGTCTGGGAGCCCGGTGTGGTCGGTGAGCTTGAGGTGCATCCGTCGCGGGTGTTCCTGCACGACACGAACGGCGTGCCGGTGCTCGCCGACCTGGCCGCGATGCGCGACGCGATGGTGGCCCAGGGCAAGGATCCGGCCTTGGTCGATCCGCTGATCCCGGCCGAGCTGGTGGTGGATCACTCGGTGATCGCGGACGTCTTCGGACGGCCGGACGCGATGCAGCTGAACGTGGCGCTGGAGTACGAGCGCAATGCCGAGCGGTTCCGGTTCCTGCGCTGGGGTCAGCAGACGTTCAAGCAGTTGAAGGTGGTCCCGCCGGGTGCGGGGATCATGCATCAGATCAACCTGGAGCACCTGGCCCGGGTGGTCGAGGAGCGCGACGGCCTGCTGTTCCCGGATCTCTGTTTGGGCACGGATTCGCACACCACGATGGTCAACGGGCTGGGTGTGCTCGGCTGGGGGATCGGTGGGATCGAGGCCGAGGCGGCGATGCTCGGGCAGTCGGTGTCGATGGTGCTGCCGCGGGTGGTCGGCGTACGGCTGACCGGTTCGCTGCCGATCGGGACCACGGCGACCGACCTGGTGCTGACGATCACCGAGACGCTACGGACACACGGTGTGGTCGGCAAGCTGGTCGAGTTCGGCGGTCCCGCCCTGGCCGAGCTGCCGGTGCCGGATCGGGCCACGATCGCGAACATGAGCCCGGAGTTCGGCTCGACCGCGGCGTACTTCCCGATCGACCAGCGCACCCTGGATTACCTGCTCTTCACCGGTCGGCCGGCTGCGAAGGTCGCGCTGGTCGAGGCGTATGCGCGAGCGCAGGGCCTGTGGCACGACCCGGCCGTCGAGATTCGGTACGACGAGTACGTCGACATCGATCTGAACACCGTCGTCCCGTCGATCGCCGGTCCGCGTCGGCCGCAGCAGCGCACATCACTCGCCGACGCGCGCGAAGCTGTCGACGCCGAACTCCCGTCCGGACCGCGGACCGTCGAGGCGCCCGGGCATGGAGCTGTGGTCGTTGCGGCGATCACCTCCTGCACCAACACGTCCAACCCCGCGGTGATGGTCGCCGCCGGGCTGCTCGCCAGGAACGCGGTCGAACGCGGTCTGGTCAGCAAGCCGTGGGTGAAGACGACGCTCTCGCCGGGGTCGCGCGTGGTGATGGACTACCTCGGCGATGCGGGCCTCACGCCGTACCTGGAGAAGCTCGGATTCCACCTGGCCGGGTTCGGCTGTATGACGTGCATCGGGGCGTCGGGCGCACTCATCGACGACGTGGGTGCGACGGTCCGTGCCCAGGATCTGACCGTGGCCGCCGTACTGTCCGGCAACCGCAACTTCGAGGGTCGGATCCAGCCGGACGTGCGGCTCAACTACCTCGCTTCGCCGCCGTTGGTGATCGCCTATGCCCTCGCCGGGCGGATGGACATCGACCTGCTGACCGAGCCGCTCGCGCCCGACGCGGACGGTGGCCCGGTCTACCTCGCCGACCTCTGGCCCCAGCCTGCAGACATCGACTCGGTCATCAGCCAGACGCTCAAGCCCGAGCTCTTCCAGAGTGCGTACGACGATCTGTTCGTGGGAGACGAGCGGTGGCGCCGGCTCGATGCGCCTGCGGGAGAGACCTTCGCGTGGGGTGACTCGACCTACCTCCAGCGGCCGCCGTACTTCGATCAGCGGCCGGCGCCGGGTGAACTGATCGGGGCGCGGGCGTTGGTGCGACTCGGTGTCTCGGTGACCACCGACCACATCTCGCCGGCGGGCGCGATTCCGGTCGACAGTGTTGCCGGGCGCTACCTGCTGGACCGTGGGGTCACCCAGTTGAACACCTATGCATCGCGACGAGGCAACCACTTGGTGATGATGCGCGGTGCCTTCGGTAACGTCCGGTTGCGCAATCAGCTTGCCCGAGGCATCGAAGGGCCGACGACGCCCGGGCCGGACGGCGTACTGACGTCGATCTTCGACGCGGCCGAGGCCTATCGCGCGGCCGGCGTACCGATCGTGGTTGTCGCGGGCCAGGAGTACGGGACCGGGTCGTCCCGGGACTGGGCCGCGAAAGGACCGGCGTTGCTCGGCGTGCGGGCGGTGCTCGCGCAGTCGTTCGAGCGGATCCACCGGTCGAACCTGGTCGGCCTCGGCATTCTGCCGCTGGAGTTCCTGCCGGGGGAGGGCGGCGACCTCACCGGCGAGGAGCCGATCGACATCCACCTCGGCGAGGACGGCTTCGCCACCGCGTTCTCCGCGGGTAAGGAATACCGGCTGAAGGTCCGCCTCGACACCCCTCGAGAAGTCGACTACTACCACCACGGCGGCGTCCTGCCCTTCGTGCTGAGCCGCCTGAGTGAACAACCGTTGCGGGGTCAGAGAAGTAACGAGTAGACTGATGTAACAGGTGATGCAAATTAACTAAGGTTACGCTCACCTACCCCCGCGGAAGGATTCCCCGAAATGACCGCGCACGTAGCGGAACTACCGACTCCCGAACTTCACCACTCGCACCGCGACGTCACCGGCGGCTGGCTGCGGCCCGCGACCTTCGGCGTGATGGACGGCCTGGTGTCGAACTTCGCCCTGGTCGCCGGTGTCGTCGGCGGCGGCGCGACCGGCAAGGTCGTGATCATCACCGGACTGGCCGGCCTGGTCGCCGGCGCCTGCTCGATGGCGTCCGGCGAGTTCACCTCGGTCTCGTCCCAGACCGAGCTGATGCAGGCCGAGATCGAGGTCGAGCGGCGCGAGCTGCGGATCCACCCCGAGGAAGAAGAGCGCGAGCTCGCAATGATGTACGAGGCGAAGGGCCTGCGTCCCGAGCTGGCGGCGGAGGTCGCCCGCGAGCTGACCAGCGACCCGGAGGTCGCCCTCGACGTGCACGTCCGCGAGGAGCTCGGCGTCGACCCCAACGACCTGCCGTCGCCGTGGCTGGCGGCCGGGTCGTCGTTCGTCGCCTTCGCCCTCGGCGCGGTCATTCCGCTGATCCCGTTCATCTTCGGCGCCATCAGCGTCTGGCCGGCGCTGCTGCTGAGTGCGCTCGGTCTGGTCGTGACCGGCGGGATCGTCGGAAAGATCACCGCCAGGCCGTTCTGGTACGGCGGCGGGCGGCAGCTGCTCCTGGGCGGCATCTCGGCCGCGGTCACGTTCGTCATCGGCCTAGCAGTAGGCACCGGATTGTCATGACACACGAGGAGGTCGGCAGGTGCGCGTCACGGCTCTGATCAAACAGGTGCCGAAGGGTGACCACAGTGGTCGCCTGGACGCCGACGGACGGCTCGAGCGGGCCGGCGCTGTCACGGAGATGAACCCGTGGTGCCGCCGGGCCGTCGCCCAAGCCGTTCGGCTGGCGGCGGAGTCGGGCGGTCGCAGTACGGCGATCACCATGGGTCCTCCGGTGGCTGCCGACGTACTGCGAGAGGCGCTCGCGTGGGGAGTGGACGACGCTCTGCACCTCACGGATCCCGCGCTGGCCGGGTCGGACTGCCTGATCACCGCTCGCGCCCTGGCCGCGACGATCGCGTTGCTGGACGAGCGGCCGGACCTGATCCTGGTCGGCGCCAGCTCGGTCGACGGCAGCACCGGCGCGGTCGGCGCCATGCTCGCCGAACTCCTCGGCCTCCCCTTCACCGGCCCGGTCCTCACCCTCGAACCACACACCTCCGGTACGACGACGCGCCTGCGGACCACGGTCCAGTACGACACGGGCCTCGAGGATGTCGACGTACAACTTCCCGCAGTAGTAGCCGTCGCCGAACGCTCCTGCGACCCGTGCAAGGCGCCGGCGGACACCTGGCCCACCACCCCGACCATCCGCCGAGTCTCCACCTCCGACCTGACCCCAGCCCAGTGGGGCCTCCCCGCCAGCCCCACCAAGGTCTCCGACGTCCACCCGGCCCCCCTCACGCGAGATCCCGTAATCTTCCGCGGCCGCCCAGAAGCCCAAGTCACGCGAGCCATCGCCGAACTGACCGCCCGAGGTTGCTTCGAAGCTGCCCGGACACAATCCGTAGAGCCCGTCCCGAACCGTCAGATTCTGGGTGGATCCGAGGTGGTTGTGCTTGTGGGGCCCGGTCCAGCTGCTGGTACTCAAGCTTTGTTGGGTGCGGCTGCGGCGCTTGCCGCGGAGGTTGGTGGGTGGGTGACGGCAGTAAGAACAGAGCAGAGCAGTGATGACCTCGCGCGGTGGGGTGCTGACGCCGTGGTGACGTTGACGGCGGATGAGCCGCGGCCGGTTGCCGAGAGCTTGGTGAAGTGGATGACTGACCGCGAGCCCTGGGCCGTGCTCGGCGCGGCCCTGCCGTGGGATCGCGAGGTGCTCGCCCGGCTCGCGGTGGCGACCGGCGCCGGGCTGATGTCCGACCTGGTCAGCCTCAGCATCACCGGCACCCGCCTCGCCGGCCTGAAACCGTCCGGCGGCGGCACCCTCGCCGAGATCGTCAGCCACGGATCCCCGCAGATCGCGACGCTGCGGACCGGCCTCCTCCCGCTGCGCACCCCGCGAGCCGACCGTCCCCTCGACGACCACGTCCTGCATGTGTCCGAGGATCCAGCAGTACGCCGGGCGGAGCGTCGTACCGGAAGTGAAGGCGACGCGCTCGACCGCGCCGACGTGGTGATCGGAGTCGGCCGCGGGGTAGCGCCGGACAGCTACGCCGAGCTAGAGCCCATGCGCGTGCTGCTCGGCGCGGAGTTGGCCGCGACCCGCAAGGTCACCGACGAGGGCTGGCTGCCGCACGGCAGGCAGCTCGGCATCACCGGCCGGAGCGTCGCACCGCGGATGTACTTCGCGGTCGGCCTGTCCGGCAACCTGAACCACCTGGCCGGCGCGAGCCGGGCCGGGACCGTCCTGGCCATCAACACCGACCCGGCCGCGGAGGTCTTCGCGCACTGTGACGTCGGGCTGGTCGCGGACTGGCGGGAGGTGATGCCTCACCTGGTCGAAGGACTGCGCAACCGTGTGAGTGCGCGGGAGGCCGGATAACCTGTGCGGCATGGCGACGACCCGACGGACGAAGGCTGCGGTGACCACCCCTGACACCGAGGCCTGGCTGCTGCTGATCTACAAGGTGCCCAGCGACTCGTCGCGGGCGCGGGTGGCGGTTTGGCGGGAGCTGAAGCGGCTCGGCGGGTTCTACGTCCAGCAGGCGGTATGCGTGCTGCCGGACCGCGAGGAGTTGCGGGCCGGGTTGGAGAAGGTGCGGGAGCGGGTCGCCGAGCTCGGCGGCTCGAGTGTGTTCCTCACCCTCACCGACGTCGACGAGGACGCCAGGTCGCAGTTCGTGGAGGGCTTCCGGAGTCAGTCGGCGAAGGAGTACGCCGAGATCGTCGAGGAGTGCGACACCAAGTTCGTCAAGGAGATCGAGTTCGAGCGGTTCCGGGAGAACTACACGTTCGAGGAGGCCGAGGAGATTCGCCAGGACCTGGAGAAGCTCCGGCGCTGGCTCGCGAAGGTCGAGGGCCGTGACTGGATGGGTGCCGACGGCAAAGAGCTGGCGCACTCGAAGGTCGCCGACTGCGAACGCCTACTGGAAGAGTTCGAAGCCGACGTCTACGAACGGACCGAAGGAAAGGTCTGAACCCGCCCAACAACACCCAACCCCGGTAGGTGGGGGAGGGGTGGTGAGCGGCAAGGTCTAGCCCGCCAGGGCCGGAAGCTAGGTGCGGCGGCGGGGTTTGGGTCTTGGTGGGGCGGTGCGGGGGAGGCCCAGGATGGTCTCGTCGGCGAGTGGGTAGCCGTTGAGTTGCTCGCGGAGCTGGTTCATCCGGACGGTGTTGCTCAGCGCGCGATCGCGGTCGTGCGCAGCGACGGCGATGACGAGCGCCTCCAGCACGATCAGGACCATCACCTGACTGGTGTACGTCCCGGGCCGGCTCATCCGGGTGGACAGTACGACGGCCACCTCGTCCCGCAGCGCTTCACCCAGGGTGTCGGTCACCAGGATCACCGGGATGCCGGTCTCGGTGCAGTGGTCCAGGATGATCCGCGCTTCGCGGTTCAGCCGGTTGTGCGCCATCACCACGACGACGTCCTCGCGCCCGAGCAGCAGCATCCGGTCCGCCAGCCGGTAGCCGGTGTCGGTCGCGACCCGGGCCCGGTGCCCGATCCGGATCAGGTGGGTGGCGACGTACTCCGAGACACCGTCCAGGCCGGCGAAGCCGCAGACCACGGTCTCCCGGGCGCCGTCGATGAGCTCGACCGCGCGGCGGAACTCGTCCGGGTCGATGGTCTGCTCGGCGATGGTCAGGTGCTCGATGTGGTCGCGCAGCGTCGCCCGCAGGACGGCCTCGGGTCCGTCGCCGAGCGTTTCGAGGCTGGCGTTCAGCCGGCTGGCCGGGGTGAGCAGGGTCTGCAGGTGGTCCTGTAGCGAACGCTTCAGCCCGGGCAGTCCGTCGTACCCGAGGGCCTTGGCGGTGCGGACGACGCTCGCGTCGCTGGTGCCGGTCGCCCGGCCGAGCTCCTCGGCGGACGAGAACGCGGCTTCCTGCGGATGCGCGGACAGGTACTCGGCGACCTTCCGCTCGGTCGCGGTGAGGTCGGCGAGTCGTGCCGCCACCCGCTCCTGCAGGGTGGGCGGCTTGGCCTCTGCTGTGGTCACGACGAATCCCCTCCGTTGCCAGTCGGGCCAATCATTTCATTGGCGAACCCGTTGACAGTGATTGTAGCGATCACTACCGTCATATGAATATTCGTAGTGAACACAACGAATGACCGGTCGGAAGCGCGAAGTCCTCATCCGGACGACCGTCCCGACGTCCCCGGTCCGGCGCACGCACTCGCCGGAACTCGATGACCCAGCTTCAGCCCGAGGAGCAAGTGCCATGTCCTACTCCGCCACGAAGGTACGGCGTACTGTCGCCGTCCTCGCCCTGACCGTCGCCGCAGCCGCCCTGACCGGCTGCGGCGGCTCATCGTCCTCCCCCTCCACCGGTGCGGCGCCGAACGCCGACCGTGCCGCCGCTGCCGAGGGTGTCAGCCCGGACGTCAACCTGGACCAGTGCGGCAAGCCGTCCCGCACTGTCAAGCATGACCTCGGCACCACCACGATCTCCGGTAGTCCGACCAAGGTGGTGGCGCTGGAGTACTCCTTCGTCGATGCTCTGGTCGCGGTCGGGATGTCGCCGATCGGTGTCGCCGACGACGATCAGCCCGAGCGGATCATCCCCGCGCTGCGGGACAAGGTCGGCGAGTACAAGTCGGTCGGTCTCCGGGCGACGCCGAACATCCAGGTGATCACCGCGCTCAAGCCGGACCTGATCGTGGCCGACAGCGGCCGGCACAAGGCGATCTACGCCCAGCTGGCCAAGATCGCGCCGACGATCGCGTTCGCCAGCCTGAACGGGAACTACCAGCAGGTGCTGGACAGTGAGATGTCGACCGCGATCGCGCTGGACAAGTGCGACGAGATGAAGACCCGGCTGTCCGAGCACGCGAAGCTGATGGCCGACCTGAAGGCCCAGGCGCCGGCGGACGAAAGCCGCAAGGCGCTGTTCGTGCGCGCCTCGGACAAGGGCTTCACCGGCTTCCCGCCGAAGGCCTACACACCGGGTGTGCTGGCCGCCGTCGGTATCCGGTCGCCGCTGCCGGACGAATCGGGGGATGCGTCGGTCTCGCTCACGCTGGAGACGCTGGTCGCCACCAAGCCGGACGTGATGTTCATCGCCCCCAACGACGGACCGACGCTGCGCGACACCTGGACGAAGAGTCCGCTGTGGAAGGAGATCCCGGCGGTGAAGAACAATGCCTCGTTCGACGTCAACCCGAACGAGTGGTCGCGGTCGCGGGGCCTGATCGCGTCCGAGGTGGTCGCTCAGGAAGCCGTCAACCTGCTCTACGGGAAGTGACACGCCGGTGTCTGTGTCCGTGGGCACTGTGCCCAAACCAGCCGAGGATGCGGCCCACAAGCGGCCGCGGATCGTCACCAGCAAGCAGCGGGTCACCTGGGTGAGTCTGGCGCTGTTGGTGGTGGTCGTGGTCGGCGTGCTGTGGGGCCTGTCGATCGGGAGTCAGCAGATCTCGCTGACCCGGCTGCCAGGGGCGATCATCCACGCCGATCAGCCCGACGAACTGATCATCCAGTCGATCCGGCTGCCCCGGGTGGTGCTGGCGCTGCTCGTCGGCGCCGCGCTGGCGGTGGCCGGGGCGTTGATGCAGGCGGTCGCCGCGAACCCACTCGCGGCGCCGGAGATCATGGGCGTCAACGCCGGCGCGGTGTTCGTCGTCGTACTCGCGATCACCGTGGTGCCGTCGCTGTCGGGTGCGCCGACGATTCTGCTCTCGTTCGGCGGTGCGGCCGCGGCGGGTGTCTCGGTGATGCTGCTGGCGGGATCGGGCCGGGGCCGGGTCAGTCCGGTCCGGTTGGCCCTGGCCGGTGTGACGGCGAGCAGTCTGCTGATCTCGCTGACGCAGGTGCTGATCATCTTCGACGAGAACTCGGCGGACAGCGTGTTGTTCTGGCTGGTCGGCGGCGTCAACTTCGCGGGATGGCAGGACATTCGCAACCTGCTGCCGTGGCTGGTGGTCGGGCTGGTCGGTGCGTTCGCGATGGCGCGGCCGCTGAACCTGCTGGCGCTCGGTGACGACATGGCCCGCGGTCTGGGTCAGAACGTCGAGCGGACGCGGATGTTCGGGTCGGTGCTGGTGATCGTGTTGTGTGGTGCGGCGGTGTCGGTGGCCGGACCGGTTGCGTTCATCGGGTTGATCGTGCCGCACATCATGCGCCGGCTGGTCGGTTCCAGCTACACGGTGCTGTTGCCGTTGTGCGCGGTCGGCGGCGGTGCGCTGGTGCTGTACGCCGACATCGTGTCCCGGTACGTCAAGCCGCCGTTCGAGGTGCCTGCCGGTGTGGTCACCGCGCTGCTCGGTGCACCGATCTTCGTCTACCTGGCCCGTCGACAGAAGGTGACCTCATGAACGAGCGGAGCGAGTTCATCATCAAGCACAGTCCATCTCGTGCCTCGTCGGCGCCCGGAGCGAAGCGAGGACGTCGATGAGTGCTGCTGCGATTGTGGCGCAGGGTACGGCGTACGTCGCTGGCGCAGCGTTATCCGTCGGTTCTGATGGGATCGCTGTGCGTGCTGGCGGTGGTGCTGAGTTTCTACAGTCTCAGCGTCGGCGCGACGGATGTGTCGATGGGTGACGTGCTCAGCGCCGTGGTCGGCGACACCAGCGATCAGGCGGCGCAGATCGTCGTGCAGTTCCAGTTGCCGCGGGTCCTGCTGGCTTGGCTGGTCGGGATCGCGCTGGCGGTGTCCGGTGCGGTGATGCAGGGTGTGATCCGCAACCCGCTCGCCGCGCCCGATGTCGTCGGGGTGACCAAGGGTGCGGGGTTCGCGGGAATGCTGTTGCTGCTCGCGATCCCGGGCCTGCCGGTGGTGGCCGTCGTACCGGCAGCGTTCGTCGGCGGTCTCGCGGCGGCGGGGCTGGTGTACCTGCTCGCTTATCGGCGCGGCGCGACGCCGGTGCGGATCGCGCTGGTCGGGATCGCGGTCAGTGCGGCCTTCGAGGCAGGCATCCGGTTCCTGCTGGTGCGTAATCCGCTCGACGTGAGCGCGGCACTGATCTGGTTGACCGGCAGCCTGTTCGGCCGGTCGATGAGTTCGGTGCTCGAGATCCTGCCCTGGGTCCTGGTCCTGGTGCCGCTGATCGTGATCTGGAACCGCAAGCTCGACGTCCTCGGGCTCGGCGACGACCTCGCCGCCGGACTCGGTGAGCCGGTCGAGCGGACCCGGCGGATGCTGCTGCTGTTCGCGGTCGCGCTGGCCGCCAGTGCGGTCGCGGTGTCCGGCACGATCGGGTTCATCGGACTGATCGCACCGCACATGGCCCGGCGCGTCTTCGGCGGCAAGCATCTCGCGTCGATCCCGGCCGCCGCGCTGTTCGGCGTCCTGCTGATGCTGTTCGCCGACATGCTCGGCCGCGGTCTCGCCCCGCCGCTGGAGATCCCCGCCGGCCTGGTGACAGCCGTCGTCGGCGGACCGTACTTCCTCTACCTGCTCGTGAAGACCGGAAAGTAGGAGACCCGCCATGCGTCTGCAGGCACAGGGCGTCCAGCTCGCCTATGACCAGCGCGTCATCGCCGATGACCTGACCCTGACCATCCCGGACGGGAAGGTCAGCGTGCTGATCGGTCCCAACGGCTCGGGCAAGAGCACCGCACTGCGGGCCCTGGCCCGGTTGCTGCCCCCGCAGAAAGGAAGTGTGATCCTGGACGGGAAGTCGATCCAGGAAACGCCGACGAAGGAGGTGGCCCGGCTGCTCGCGATCCTGCCGCAGGTCCTGGTCACGCCCGAGTCCATCTCGGTCGAGGACCTGGTCTGGTTCGGCCGCCATCCACACCGAGCGTCCCTCAAGGTGCCCAGCCCCGCCGACAAGGAAGCCGTCGAGTGGGCGATGGACGTGACCAGTACGGCGGAACTACGGCACCAGCACGTGGATCAGCTGTCCGGCGGTCAACGGCAGCGGGTCTGGATCGCGCTGTGCCTGGCCCAGGGCACCGACCTCATCCTGCTCGACGAACCGACGACGTACCTGGATGTCGCCTACCAGCTCGAGGTGCTCGACCTGCTGCACCAGCTCAACCAGGAGCAGGGCAAGACGGTCGCGATGGTGCTGCACGACTTCAACATGGCCGCGGAGTACGCCGATCACGTGTTCGTGATGAAATCCGGCGGCCTGGTCACCCAAGGATCGCCGGAAGACGTGTTCACCTGCGACATCATCCGCGACGTGTTCGGGGTGGAGTCGAAGGTCGTGCCGCACCCGGTCAGTGGCAAGCCGATGTGTATCCCACTGCGCGCCGGGCTCCGCGCCCAGCTCTCAGTGGCAACCGGATAGGAGTACTGGATGACGTTGAGCCCTGCGGAAGCCGCCGAGCGGTCGGAACGGGTCGCACCCAGGTTGCGCGAGCATCTGCCGCCGACCCCGTTGGTCAGGTACGGCGCGTTCAGTGACGAGCTCGGTGCCGAGGTGCTGGTGAAGAGCGAGCACCTCCAGCGCACCGGCTCGTTCAAGGCGCGTGGTTCGATGGCGAAGATCCTGACGCTCACCGACGAGCAGCGGGACCGCGGCGTGGTCACGGCCTCGACCGGCAACCACGGCCTCGGGGTCGGGAACGCGCTGGCGACTCTCGGCGGTCGCGGTCTGGTCTACCTGCCGGAGAACGCCTCGCCGAGCAAGGTGGCGGCGCTGCGCCGGCTCGGACTCGAGCTGCATGCCGAGGGCAACGATTCCGGTGTGCTCGAGCCCAAGGCGCGGGCGTACGCCGCCGAGCACGATCTGACCTACGTGCCGCCGTACAACGACCCGGACATCATCGCCGGGCAGGGCACGGTCGGCGGTCGAGATCCTCGAGCAGTTGGCCGGCCGGCCGCTCGACGCGGTGGTCGTGGCGGTCGGCGGCGGTGGACTGATCAGCGGCGTCGCCTCGGTCCTCAAGAAGCACCTGCCGGAGATTCGGGTGTACGGCGCCTCGCCGGTGCGTGACGACGCGATGGCCGCGTCGGTGCGGGCCGGGAAGATCGTCCAGATCGACGCGCAGGAGACGTTGTCGGACGGTACGGCGGGCAGTGTCGAGCCCGGCAGCATCACCTTCGACCTGTGTCGTGACCTGGTCGACGACTGGGTGCTGGTGAGTGAGGACGCGATCAGCGCCGCGCTGCGGATGGTGATCGACACCGAACACCAGTTGATCGAAGGATCCGCCGCGATGGCGTTCGCGGCCGCGCGCGCCCGTCGTACCGAACTCGAAGGCAAGCGCGTCGCCGTGGTGTCCTGCGGCGGCAACATCTCCGCGAGCACGCTGGTGGCCGCACTGGCCTGACCCCTCCGCCGAAGCACCCGAGGCAACCACCTCGGGTGCTTCGGCCTGCCCGCGTTCGGGCGGGTTCGGTGTCCTGGACGTGCCGTTGACACCTTCGCCACGGCGTAACTATCGTTTCGTGCAGCATATGTTTCATCTGAGACGAGGAAGTGACTGATGGATGCGGCAACCTGGGGGTTGATCATCGCGACGTTCGTCGCGTGTTTCGTGGAGATGGTGGAAGCGACCACCATCGTGATGGCGATGGGCTACACCCGGAGCTGGAAGTCGGCGCTGGCCGGCACCTTCGCGGCGCTCGGCGCGCTCGCGGTGGTCACAGTGGCGGCCGGCTACGCGCTGGCGAACTGGCTGCCGGAGTCGGCGCTGCAACTCGCGATCGGCGGTCTGCTGCTGATCTTCGGCCTGCAGTGGTTGCGCAAGGCGATCCTCAGATCGTCCGGGCGTAAGGCGATCCACGACGAGGACGCGATCTACCGCGAAGAGGTCGCCGCGGCCAAGGCGGCCGGCGAGACCAAGACCGGAATCGACCTGTTCGCCTTCATGGTCTCCTTCAAGGGCGTCTTCCTCGAAGGCATGGAGGTCGTCTTCATCGTGCTGACCTTCGGCCTGAACGCGAACAACATCCCGGGCGCCGCGCTCGGCGCGATCGCGGCCGTGGTGATCGTGCTCGGAGTCGCGGTCGCACTGCGCCGCCCGCTGTCGATGATCAACGAGAACCTGCTCAAGTACGGCGTCGGCCTGCTGCTCGCATCCTTCGGCACCTACTGGGCGGTCGAGGGCCTGGGCATCTTCCGGGACGACCGGCAGAGCATCGACTGGCCCGGTCACGACCTGATGATCCTCGTCCTGCTGGCCGCCTGGCTGCTGCTCAGCCGGATCTTCGTCGCAGTCCTGCGGACGCCGGCCGCGGCGACTCCGGTAGCCGCTGACATCGCCGTGGAGGTGAAGAAGTGAAGTTTCTCAAGGCCTTCGGGCAGTTCTGGTACGACTTCATCATCGGGGACGACTGGAAGATCGCCGTCGCCGTGGTACTCGCCCTCGGGGTGACGTTGGTAGTGATCGCTACCGGCGCCCTGAGCGACACCGCGCTGACCCTGTTCGGCGGAGTCGCGATCATCGTCGCGTTCTCCATCAGCCTCGCGATCGACGTCCGCCCGAAACGACGCTGACTCCCGGCATGCTGTAGTAAACACAACGTCTTCTCAGAATCTCGTAGTGTCTGCTACAGTGCGGGAACCGTCCACTGCATCGGAGGTCCCGACGTGTCTGATTCATCGGCCCTACGCGACACCGCCGAGGCGGTGCTCGGGCTGCTTCCCGCGGGAGTGCAGTACGGCGACGTCCGCGTCGTACGGCGGACGCACGAGCAGGTGCTGGTCGAGCTCGAAGGCCCCGGCGAGGTCGGGTACGACGACTCGACCGGGCTCGGCCTTCGCGTCCTGATCGGCGGCCAGTGGGGTTTCGCCGCAACGCACCGGCTCGATCGGCACGGGCTCGACGCGGTGGTCGCCCAGGCCGTCGGCCAGGCCCGCGCGGCCGGCGGTGGCGGCCGGGTGTCGCTCGGCTCGCCGGTGACGACGCGCGACACGTGGTGCTCGCCGATGCAGGTGGACCCGTTCATCGTGCCGCTGTCCAGCAAGCTCGACCTGCTCGCCGCGACGGTGAAGGAGGCGGCGACCGCCGGTCCGCTGGTTCAGCAGATCGAGGCGTCGATGGACTTCTACCGCGACGAGAAGGTGTTCGCGAACACCGAGGGTGCCCTGATCGAGCAGACCCTGACCGAGAGCGGCGGCGGCCTGATGGTCAACGCCAGCGACGGTGACGACCTGCAGCGAAGGTCCTTCCCGCAAGGCGTTCCACGTCAGATCCGCGGCCAGCGCGGCGACTTCGCGACGGCCGGCTACGAGCACGTGATCTCGCTCGGCCTGGATCGCGAGGCGGCCCGGATCGCCTCCGAGGCGGTCGCGCTGCTGTCCGCACCGCAGTGCCCGGACGAGATCACCACGCTCATTGCCGGGAGCAACCAACTCGCGATGGTGCTGCACGAGTGCGCCGGTCACCCGATGGAGGCCGACCGCGCACTCGGCACCGAGGTCAGCCTGGCCGGCGGCACCTACGCCACCCCCGAACGGCGCGGGAACTTCCGATGGGGCTCGCCGATCGTGTCGGCGTACGCGGATGCCACCATCCCGGGCGCACTCGGTTCGTTCGGGTACGACGACGAGGGGGTGCCGGCGCAGCGGACCCAGCTGGTGAAGGACGGCATCTTCCTCGGGTACATGTCCGGACGCGAGTCGGCCGGTGCGCTCGGCGGTGAGTCGACCGGTCAGGCGCGGGCTGACGGCTGGCAGCGGTTGCCGCTGGTGCGGATGACGAACATCTGCCTCGAGCCGGGGGAGTCGTCGCTGGACGAGATGATCGCCGGCACCAAGCGCGGCATCCTGGTCGACACCAACCGCGGCTTCTCGATCGACGACCAGCGGATGAACTTCCGGTTCGGCACCGAGGTCGGCTGGGAGATCCGCGACGGCAAGGTCGGCCGGCTGCTGAAGAACTGCACGTACCAGAGCGTCACACCGCAGTTCTGGGCCAGCCTCGACGCGCTGGGCGGACCGGACGAGTGGAAGGTGCACGGCGTCCCGTCCTGCAACAAGGGCGAGCCGCTCCAGGTCGCCCACGTCGGTCACGGCACGGTCCCAGGTCGCTTCCAGAATGTGCAGGTAGGCCGATGAGCATCGAACAGACCCAGGTCGAGCAAGCGCTGGAGATCCTCGGCGCGGGCACCCGGCTCGACGTCCTCGGCGAACACGCCGACCTGCTCCGCTTCGCCGAGTCCCAGGTCACCGCCCAGCACAGCGAACGCCGCCTGCGCGTCCGCGTCCGCACCACCCGCACCGGCCGCTCCGTCGCCGGTTCCCTGGAAACTCTCGAGCCGGCCGCCGTGCAGGTGCTCGCCGATCGACTCGACGCCGCCCTCGCCGATCTTCCTCCAGGGGAGGCCACTCACTCGGAAGCTCCTGCAGATCACTCCGCGGAAACACCAGAAGTACGTGCTTCCGCGTCCGTTCTTCAGGCCGACCCCGCCGAGCGGCACCGGTGGTTCTCGACGGTTCGGGATGGGCTGGATTCGTCGACGACGCTGGGTGGCGCGATTCGGTACGACGTACTGGATCGGGTGGTGGCCGACTCGGACGGGCTGTTCCGGGCGGAGACGTTGACCAAGGCGGCGATCCAGGCGATCGCGAAGAAGGGCGACAACTCGGTCAGCGTCCGGCACATGCACCGCGACGCGGGCCGGGTCCCGGTGGACGAGATCCCCGCGAAGCTGCGTACGGCGCTGCGCCCACTGCCGACCCGCGAAGCCCACCACGGTCCCTGCCGCGTGCTGCTGAAACCACAGGCCGTCATCACGCTGATGGCGACATACGGCCACTTCGTCCTCGGCGCGACCGGCTATGCGACCGGCCGCTCGGCGGTCGCCGGCCAACTGGGGGAGCGGGTGGTGAGCGACCTGCTCAGCCTGGTCGACGACGGTGCCGACGCAGACGGTCTGCCGAGCGGGTTCGATGCCGAGGGCAACGTACGACGCCGCACCCAGCTGATCGACCGCGGCGTACTGACCGGCGTCGTCTCCGACCGTCGCCGCGCAGCCGTCACCGGTGGTGTCCCGACCGGACACGCGGTCCCGGACGGCTGGCGCTTCGGTGGCGACCCGAGCCCGTCGAATCTGCTGCTGGCTCCCGGTGAGGCGACGGACGAGGACCTGCTCGCCGACTGCGGCAGCGGACTGGTCGTCAACCGGCTCGACTACCTGCGTTCCCTGCATCCGAAGCAGACCCTGGTCACCGGCACGACCCGTGACGGCACGTACTGGGCCGAAGGCGGCGAGCTCGTCGCCTGGCATCCGCAGGTGCGGTTCACGTTCCGGATGGACGACGTACTCAACGCGGTCCTTGCTGTCGGCAACGACCGTGAGTGCGGCGACACCACCTTCATGGACAGCGTCGTCGTACCGTCGCTGCTGATCGACGCCGGTCCGCTCGTCCTCCCCTGATCCAGCAGTGCCCCGCGTGACGCGTGCTCATAAATCCGCGGGGCACTGCTGCACCACCTCGTTTGGAGACTGCATGCCCTCGGTCACACCCCTGCTGAACGGCTACTCGCTGACGTCGGACCAAGGCAATCCGGCCTTCTGCTCCGTTGTGCTGGTGGAGAGTGGGGACGAGCGGGTGCTGTTCGACTTCGGTCACGTCGGGCGCCGCCGGAAACTGCTGACGGCGTTGGCGGATCGAGGACTGGAGGCGGCCGACATCACCAAGGTCGTCGTCTCGCACGGTCACTGGGATCATCTCCAGAACGCGGACCTCTTCGGCAAGGCCCAGGTCCTGCATCCACCCGGACGAACTGCGCAACCTGGCCAAGCCGCCGGCGACCGATTTCGGTACTCCGCGCTGGGCCAAGGCGGTGCTGGACGATCTCGACCTGCACGAGGTCGGTGAGGGCGACGAGGTGATCCCGGGCATCCAGGTGCTGGAGTTGCCCGGGACACACCCCGGCTCGATCGGTCTGGCCGTCAGCACGCCGGAAGGGACCGCGGTCCTTGCGGCGGACGCCGTACCGACGCTCGCGGTGCTGCGGTCTCGGCGGGCGTCCGGCCGGCCGTACGACCGGGAGCGGGCTGATGCGTCGGTCGAACGGGTCGCAGCGATGGCTCGGGTCGTCTATCCGGGCCACGACCGGCCGTTCCGGCTCGGCCCGGACGGTAGCTTCGACTACACCGGACCTGTGACGTCATTGGAGTTCCGGGTCCCGTGAGCGAAGGAGTTGTTGTGGACACCATCCCCGAGCGGACGCCGAGCATGCTCGAGGATCCGCCCCAGGTCGACCTGACCGCGGCGACGCGGTTGCTCTCGGTGGAGTACGGCGTCGCCGCCGAGGTCTCCGACCTGCGCAGTGAGCGGGACCGGAACTTCCTCGCCGTCGCAACGGACGGCCGGCGCCTGGTGGTCAAGGTGTCGAACACCGGCGACGACCCGGACCAGATCGCGATGGAAAGTGCCGCGATGCATCACGTCGAGGTGGTCGACCCCGACCTCCCGATCCCGCGCGTCCTGACCGGCCTCGACGGTCGTTCGGTGGTGACGGTCGAGGCTGCCGACGGACGGACGCACCTGGTCCGCGTGATGACGGTGATGCCCGGCGACGTCGCCGACCTGACCTCGCTGCCGGGGTGGTTCGCGGCTGACTTCGGGTCGGTGTGCGCGCGGCTGACGCGCGCGTTGCAGGGTTTCGGGCATCCCGCGGCGTACCGGCGGCTCGACTGGGATCCGCGGATCGTGACCACCTTGCGTCCGTACGCCGATCGGCTGCCGGACGAGCGTCGTCGCGGCCCGATGCACCAGTTGCTCGATCGCTTCGAAGGGCTCGACGCGGCGACGCGTGAGCTGCCGGGGTTCGTGCTGCACGGCGACGTGACGTTGAGCAACGTGCTGATGCAGGACGGCGGCATCACGGGTGTGATCGACTTCGGCGACAT
This sequence comes from uncultured Actinomycetota bacterium, assembly GCA_963748245.1. Classification (GTDB taxonomy): domain Bacteria; phylum Actinomycetota; class Actinomycetes; order Propionibacteriales; family Kribbellaceae; genus Kribbella. Next base: position 735,421 of record CAVVIA010000004.1, read on the forward strand.
GCACCACACGGCCCGCGTCGCCGATCTCGCCATCAGTCTGACCTCGTTGCTGCGTGAGTCCGACGATCTGTGGGGCGACGCCGCCCGGTTCCTCGACGGGTACCAGCGGGTGCTGCCGCTCGAGCCCGCGGAAGTCGCGTTGATCGGTGAGCTCGTCCTGGCCCGGTCCGCCGCGAGTGTGCTGATCTCGGCGTGGCGTGCTCCGCTCTACCCGGACAACGAGGAGTACCTGACCAGCCTGGTTGCCGGCAGTTGGCGCATCCTCGACCTCCTCGCCGACAGCTCGTCCACCGATCTGGCCGACCGCTTCCACCGCCTCTGCGGCACCTCGCGCGTCGTCTCCGCGCAGAAGCCCGATCCGAGTTTGCCGGCACGACGCCAGTCCGCGCTCGGTGGTGAGCTCTCGCCGCTGTTCTACCGGTCGCCGCTGCAGGTCGTCCGGGCCGAGGGGCCTTGGATCCACACCGCTGACGGGCGCCGCTATCTCGATGCCTACAACAACGTTCCCGTCGTCGGGCACGCGCATCCGGCTGTCGTCCAGGCGATCTCGCGGCAGGCCGCCGTACTCAATCTGAACTCGCGCTACCTGCATCCCAATGTGGTCGAGTTGGCCGAGCGGCTGACGGCGTCGATGCCGGACGGCTTGGACACGTGCGTGTTCGCCAACTCCGGGAGTGAAGCCAACGACCTGGCGTGGCGGATGGCGCGCGTCGTCACCGGGCGGGGCGGCGCGGTTGTCGCCGATCTCTCGTATCACGGGGTCAGCGAGGCGACGGCCGCGTTCTCGACGAACACGTATCCGGTGGAGGCGCGCCCGTCGCATGTCGCCGTCTTCGAGGCGCCGCGGAATGCTGGTGACGACGGAGTCGCGGCGGTTGAACGGGTTCGTGCCGCGCGGGCGGACTTGCAGCGGGCCGGGCATGATCTGTCGCTGCTGGCGGTCGACACCGTGTTCAGCAGCGCGGGGATCCTGACACCGACCGACTCGTTCATGCGTGGGCTGCAGGACGAGGCGCGGGCGGCCGGCGGGTTGTTCCTGGCGGACGAGGTGCAGGCCGGATTCGGGCGAGGCGGGCGGAACCTCTGGCGGTTCCTCGACTTCGGGCTGACGCCGGACTTCGTCACGCTCGGCAAGCCGATGGGCAACGGGCACCCGGTCGCGGCCCTGATCACCCGGCGCGAGATCGCGGAAGCGTTCGTCGAGGTGGACGAGTACTTCAGCACCTTCGGCGGCAACCCGGTCTCGTGCGTCGCGGCGCTCACCGTCCTGGACGTGATCGAGCAGACCGGCCTGGTCGCTCGCTCCGGCGAGGTTGGTGCACTGCTGCGCAGCGGCCTGGAGTCCCTGGTCCCGGAGTTGCCGGTTCGCGGCCAAGGGCTGATGGTCGGCGTGGAGACGCCGGGCGCGGCCGACTTCGCCGAGCGGTTGCGGGAGTACGGCGTACTCGTAGGAACGACCGGACCCGGTGGGGGAGTGCTGAAGATCCGGCCGCCGCTGATCTGGGAGGCCGCCGAGGTCGAACAGTTCTTAATCGGGTTCCAACAAGCGCTGCGTTAGCTACTGTTGGCGGGTGCGCGAACTGGTTGTGCTGGGCACCGGAAGTCAGGTGCCGTCGCGCGAGCGCACGCAGAACGGCTACTTCCTGCGCTGGGACACCGAAGGGTTCCTCTTCGATCCGGGGGAGGGAACGCAGCGCCAGATGCTGTACGCCGGGGTCCCGGCCGGCGCGATCACGCGGCTCTGCGTCACGCACTTCCACGGCGACCACTGCCTCGGCGTACCGGGTATCGTGCAGCGGCTGTCACTCGACGACGTACCGCATCCGGTCCGGGCGCACTATCCGGCATCGGGGCAGACGTACTTCACCCGGCTGCGGTACGCCGCTTCGTTCTACGAGCGGGCCGAGTTGCTGGAGGAGCCGGTCGAGGAGGACGGTCTGCTGTCGGTCGGATCGTTCGGGCAACTGTGGGCGCGGCGCCTCGAGCACCCGATCGAGTCCTTCGGGTACCAGTTGATCGAGCCGGACGGCCGGCGGATGCTGCCGGACAGGCTCGCTGCGCAGGGTGTCGTCGGTCCCGCGATCGGGCGGCTGCAGGAGGCCGGCTCGATCGAGGTCGACGGCCGGACCGTCACCATCGAGCAGGTCAGCGAGCCGCGGCCCGGGCAACGCTTCGCGTTCGTCATGGACACCCGGCTGTGCGACAACGTCCTCGAACTCGCCGACCGCGCCGATCTGCTCGTGATCGAGTCCACCTACCTGTCCACCGAGTCAGTCCTGGCCCGCCGCTTCGGTCACCTCACCGCCCGTCAGGCCGCCCGGGTGGCTCAGCAATGCGGCGTTCGCAAGCTGGTGCTCACCCACTTCTCCCAGCGCTACCTGGATCCGCAGGCCTTCCACGACGAAGCCGCCGAGGAGTTCACCGGCGAGATCGTCGTCGCCGCGGACCTGACCCGGACCCGCGTCCCGGCCCGCCGCTGACTCGCACTCGCGTCTCAGCCGCGGCTGACCGGCCGTCGCGTTCCGGCCGCCGGCCCGTCAGCGCAGGGTTCGGAAGAACTCGCGGACGTCGGTGACCAGCAGCTCGGGCTCCTCGAGCGCCGCGAAGTGGCCGCCGCGATCCACGTCGTTCCAGCGGGTGATGGTGTTCTCCACCTCGGCGTACCGGCGGATGCCGACGTCGTGCGCGAACACCAGCGCGGCCGTGGGCACTCCCGAGTTCTCCTTGGTCGCGCCCCACGCCTGCTGCTGCGCATAGCCGACGTACGCCGCCGATCCCGCCGTTCCCGTGAGCCAGTAGAGCATCACGTTGGTGAGCAGCCGGTCCTTGCTGATGATTGCCTCGGGCAAGGTTTCGGCCGGGTGGGTCCAGGCGCGGAACTTGTCCATGATCCAGGCGAGCTGCCCGACCGGCGAGTCGACCAGCCCGTAGGCCAGCGTCTGCGGCCGGGTCGACTGGATCGAGATGTAACCGAACTCCTCCTGCATGAACGTCGCGATCCGGCCGATCCGGTCCTGCTCGAGCGGAGTCAGGCTGTTGAACTCCTCATCCGCCAACGGGAACGGCGGCAACCCGGGAGCGCCATTGACGTGGACGCCGACGACGTGGTCCTTCGCCGCTCGGGCCACCTCAGGGGAGACTGCTCCGCCGATGTCTCCGCCTTGGACGCCGTACCGCTCGTAGCCGAGGCGGTTCATCAGTTCGGCCCACACTCGCCCGACCCGGTCCGTGGACCAGCCGCTGTCGCTGACCGGGCCGGAGAAGCCGAATCCGGGCAGCGCGGGGATGACCAGGTGGAAGGCGTCCGCGGCGTCGCCGCCGTGCGCGACCGGGTCGGTCAGCGGGCCGATGACGTCGAGGAACTCCACGACCGAACCCGGCCAGCCGTGTGTCAGGACGAGCGGGAGGGCGTCGGGCTCCGGCGACTTCACGTGCAGGAAGTAGATCTGCTGTCCGTCGATCGTGGTGGTGAACTGCGGGTACGTGTTCAGCTCCGCCTCGGCCTTGCGCCAGTCGTAACCGGTGCGCCAGTACTCGACCAGCTCGGACAGCCAGGAGACCGGTACGCCGGTGTCCCAGTCGTCGCCGGGGAGTGCGGCCGGCAGCCGGGTGTTCTCCAATCGGGTCGCCAGGTCGTCGAGCGTGCTCTGCGGGATGTCGATGCTGAAGGACTTGATCATGGTTCCACTGTGCCACCCGGTTAGGACAGCTTCAGTCCTAACTTCCTGACAGAATCGCGGCATGCTCGAAACTTCTGCTCGATTGCTCAAGCTGCTCTCCTTGCTGCAGTTGCCCCGGGACTGGAGCGGGGCAGCGCTCGCGTCGGAGCTCGGCGTCGGGGCGCGGACCGTCCGCCGCGACGTCGACAAGCTGCGCAACCTCGGCTACCCGGTCGACGCCGTACCAGGCGTGGCCGGCTATCGCCTCGGCGCGGGTACGGCGCTGCCGCCGTTGCTACTGGACGACGACGAGGCCGTCGCCGTCGCGATCGGATTGCGGGCCTCGGCGACCGGGGGCGTGGCGGGAATCGAGGAGTCCTCGGTTCGCGCGCTGACGAAGCTCGAGCAGGTGCTGCCGTCCCGGCTGAGGCATCGCATCAAGTTGCTCCAGGCAATCGCAGTCACGCCATCCGGTGGACCTGTTGTGCAGCCGGACGTATTGCTGGCGGTGGCCGCGGCTTCGCGCGATCGGCAGCGGTTGCGGTTCGACTACCACAGTCACGACGGTACGACGAGCGTCCGTACGACGGAGCCGCATCGGCTCGTGCACACCGGGCGGCGCTGGTACCTGGTCGCGTGGGACGTCGACCGCGCGGACTGGCGAACCTTCCGCCTGGACCGGGTCGAGCCGCGCATTCCGACCGGACCGCGCTTCACTCCACGCGAGGTTCCGGACCTGGACGCCACCGCGCGCGGTGTCGCGTCCGGCGGCTACCGCTACCAGGCCCGCTTCCTCATCCACGCGCCCGCCGAGCAGATCGCCGACCGCCTGTCGCCCAGCATCGCGACGGTCACGCCGCTGACCGCGGCAACTACCCAGGTCGAGACCGGTTCCAACTCTCTGGACGACCTGGTCCTCTATATGGGCCTCCTGCCCTACTCGTTCGAGATCCAGTCGCCACCCGAACTCATCGCTCACGCCCGTGCGCTGATCACCCGGCTGGCTGCGGCGATCCCGTTCGAGGACGAGCCGAGCAGGTAGCGTTCGGTCATGCCTCTCGCCGGCTTCCAGGATCGGTACGTCGACACAGTGCTGGGCAGGATCCGCTTGCGGGTCGGCGGATCGGGCCCGGCGATGCTCTTCTGGCCGAGCCTGTTGATGGACGGAACACTCTGGTCCGGCCAGGCGCACCATTTCGCCGACCGCTTCCAGGTGATCCTGGTCGATCCGCCCGGCCACGGCGACAGCACTCCGCTGACGGGACCGTTCACCTTCGAGCAGTGCGCTCAGGTGATCACCGAGATCCTCGACGACCTCGGCGTCGACAAGGCTCACCTCATCGGCAACAGCTGGGGCGGGATCGGCGGCAGTTCGCCGCTCTCCACCCGGACCGGATCGGCATCGCCGTACTGATGAACGCGACCGCGTCCCCGTCCGGCCTTCGGCAGAAGGCCGAGTACGGCGTCCTGACCCGATCGGCCCGACTCCTCGGCGCGATCCGCGGACCGCTGGTCCGGCCGGTGATCGACGCGTTCCTCGGCCCGACCGCCAAGCACGAGAAGCCGGAGGTCGTTGCCGCAGTCAACGAATCGGTCCGGCGGGTCCCTATTGCGTCCGGCCGTCACGCTGTGACGAGTGTGGTCCCGCGACGGCCGGATCAGCGGGAGTTGTTCGGACGGATGCGCACGCCTGTGCTCGTCGTCGCCGGGGCCGAGGACGCCACCTTCCCTGTCGCCGAGAGCGAGGAGATGGCGGATTCGATCCCGGGAGCGCGGTTCGTCGTACTGGAACAGTCCGCCCACCTCGCCGCGCTGGAATCCCCGTCCGAGGTGAACGCCCTCATCGACGACTTCCTCGCGGACAATCCCTACCAGCCGCCCGCTTGATCGCTCGCGTCACTTGGTTTCTGTGGACAAGTTGGGGACGACGGTTGTGGACAAGAATCCCTGGAAAATAAGGGGATTCGCGGTTTGAGAACTGTCGGTGGGGGTGTCTAGAGTTCTCGGTATGGAGATCCTTGGCGAACGGCCCGCGTGGTCGCTGAACGACAGCGAGAAGCTGTCGCGCCTCGACGCGGCCGTCGCCGAGGTCAACAGGTTGAGGACCTATTGCCTCCACCTCGTCGGCGACCTCGACGCCTCGGGTTACGCCAAGGACGTCGGCGCCGGCGACACCGTCCGCTTCCTGTCCACCCGCTACCGCATCGACTCGGTCGAGGCACGCCGCGACGTCCGCCTGGCCAGGTCCTTGGCCAAGTACGAGGGGGTCGCGGCAGCCCTGCCCGACCCCGCCCAGCCCTACCCACGCGAAGCAAACCCCGCCGATCCCACCGACGCGGACGATCCCACCGACGCGGACGGTCCCGCCAGGCGCCGACCGGGCCGGCGACGGCGACGGCGACGGCGACGGCGACGGCGACGGCGACGGCGACCGCCACGGCGACGAGCGGACCTGCCGAGGCCGGGTGATGCACCCTGCGCAGGCCGCTGCCATCGTGTCCGCCCTCGAGAAGGTCCCCGACACCGTCCCGGTCGAAAACGTCGACGCCGCCGAACGGCAACTCGTCAACCTCGCCCGCACCTTCACACCAAGCCAGCTCCGCGACGCCGCGCAACGCATGCGCAACATCCTCGACACCGACGGACTCGAACCGGAAGAGAAGCGCGCGTACCAACGTGAATCGCTGACCCTCAAACCCGCCGACCACGGCGTGAAGTTCGGCGGCTACCTCGCCAACGAGAACGCCGAACTCTTCCGCACCCTCATCCACAGCGGCGCCAAACCCCACCACACCGTCGACGGCCAACCCGACCCCCGCGCCCGCGACAAACGCCAGGCCGACGCCCTAACCACCCTCCTCAACACCGCAGCCGCCATCACCCACACCACCACCCCCGACACGACGCCCAGCACCACCGGCACCGGTCCGACGCCCGGCACCACCGGCACCGGTGCGCCCAGTGCCGCCGGGGCGGGTCCGACGCCCGGCACCACCGGCACCGGTGAGCCCGGTGCGACGACCGACGCCGCCGACAGCCGCAGTGGGGCGAGCACCCTCATGCCGACCGTAGTACCGGGAACGACGCCTGGGGTGACCACCACTCAGCGAGCCCCGTCGACCGCCCCGCCCACCCCGCCGCCTTCGCCCACAGCGCCCGCGACGACAGGCCACAGGTCGACAGTCCCGCCCGTCACGACACGTCGACTCACGACAAGTCGACTCACGGCAGGGCGGGTGACGAGACGCTCGGCCGCTACATTCCCGGGCACGGTCCGAAGGCGCACCTGACCATCACCATCGACTTCAACGCCCTCAAAGCCGCGACCGCCGGCGCGGTCGGCGAGACCGTCTTCGGCGACGATCTCTCTGCGGCCGCCGTACGTCGCCTCGCCTGCGACGCTCAAGTCATCCCCGTCGTCCTCGGCAGCAAGTCCCAACCACTGGACGTCGGTACCACCAAACGTCTCGTCACCGCACCGATGCGGCTCGCGCTGAACGCTCGCGACCGCGGCTGCGTGGTCTGCGGCGCTCCACCCGTTCAATGCGAAGCCCACCACCTGGTGCATTGGATCGACGGAGGCACGACGTGCGTCTCGAACCTGGTCCTGCTCTGCAAGCGACACCACATCGACCTGCACACCGGCCACTGGCACATCGACATCATCGACGACGTCGTTCAAGTAACCCGACCGAACTGGGCGAACCCCGATCCCGTCCCACCCGGCAGCTTCCAACCACGAACCCATCGCGACACGGCGGACACCTCTGTCTCCGATCCACCCAACAATGCCCGCCCGCAGCACCCCAGCCGCTCGCAGGCCATCCCACCAAATCTCCGGCTGAACGCCACGCCAGAGGACGTCCGTCAAGCGATCTGGGGCGACGACATCCGGCCTGCCCTCTCGGATCACTCCAACGCGCCAACCCCGCCACCACAAGACCATCACCCGCGGTCGCTGCCCGCCCGCCCAGCTGATACCTGGTTGGACTGCTGGTCGTCCACGTGCCGTCGATGATTGCCCCTGAGTCGCCGCTCGACCTGGCTGGGGCTGCTGGTCTCGTTCAGGGAGCGTCGATGGTCGCTGCCTGGGTTGACGCTCGCCCGCCCAGCTGATGCCTGGCTGGGGCTGCTGGTCTCGTTAACGTGCCGTCGATGGTTGCTCCCTGAGTCGACGCTCGCTCACCTGGGTGCCGTTGAGCAACCCCCCGCCGAGCTGCGAACCGCTGCGCGCTCGGTAGATCCTGGCGCGGCCCTCGGCTGAACCTTCGGGGTCAGTCGTCGTAGTCGGTGGACGTGGTGAGGTGGGACCAGGTGGCGGCTTCTTCGGCGCGGGAGCGGGAGGCCTGGTCGGCGTGGGTGAGGGCGTCCTTGCCGAGCAGTAGCCGGAGCGGTGGGTTGTCGAGGGCAACGACCTCGAGGATCGCGCGGGCCGCCCTGGCCGGGTCGCCGGGTTGGGTGCCGTCGGTCTCGAGCCGGTAGCGGTTTATCGCCCCGACGGTGGAGTCGTAGTCGGGATCGACCGGCGCGAGCGTCATCGACGTACCGCCCCAGTCGGTCCGGAACGCCCCCGGCTCGATGATCGTCACCTTCACTCCGAACGGCGCGACCTCGTTGCTCAATACCTGCGAGAACCCTTCGACCGCGTACTTCGCGGTCTGGTAGGCGCCCATCCCCGGCGTACCGCCGGCCCGTCCGCCGATCGACGAGAACTGCAGGAAGTGCCCGCTCCGCTGCCGCCGGAAGATCGGTAGCGCGGCCTTGGTGACGTTGACCAGGCCGAACAGGTTCGTCTCCAGCTGCGCCCGGAAGTCAGCGTCGGTGGTGTGCTCGATCGCGGCACTGTTCGCGTACCCGGCGTTGTTCGCGACCACGTCGAGGCCGCCGAACGCGTCGAGAGCTGTCTGTACGGCGGACTGCGCCGCACCCGCGTCGGTGACGTCGAGGGGGATCGCACGGATCCGGTCGCCGTACCGGTCGACGAGGTCGTCGAGTTGCTCGGGTTTGCGGGCGGTCGCGACGACCCGGTCGCCGGCGGCCAGGACCGCTTCGGTGAGGGCGCGGCCGAGACCGCGGGAGCTGCCTGTGATCAGCCAAATTCTGTTCATGGTCATCCTAACTAACCAACTGGTTGGATATATTCCTCAATGATTGCACAGGTAACCAACCAGATGGTTGCTAGGCTGGTCGGCATGCAGAGGAATGCTGACCGGACCAGGAGCCGGATCCTGGCGGCCGCCACCGTGGAGTTCGCCGCCCGCGGGATCGCCGGGGCGCGGGTGAACCGGATCGCCGAGGTGGCCGGCTGCAACAAGGCGATGCTGTACGCCTACTTCGGCAGCAAGGACGGGTTGTTCGACGCGGTCTACACGGCGGCGGTCGACACCTACCTGGCCGAGGTCGGGTTCGACACCGCCGATCTCCCCGGGTACGCCGGCCGGGTCTTCGACTACTTCGAGGAGCATCCCGAGCATCAGCGGCTGAACGTTTGGTACCGGCTCGAGCGCCCCGAAGGCACCGCGCTGGAGGCGATCGTCGCCGTCAACAAGAGCCGGCTCGGCGACCTCGACCAGGCTCAGCGTTCCGGCGTCGTACCGGGCACTTTCAGCCCAGCCGAGCTGCTCGCGCTGGTGCAGGCCATCGCGACGAGTTGGTCCTCGATGAACCCGGAGTACGGCGCGGCCGCACCAAGCCGGACGTCTCGTCGCGAGGCGGTCGTGGAGGCCGTTCGGCGGTTGCTGTCGTCGTAGGTGTGGCGCAAGACACCATGGATTCTCAGCCAACTCATTGCTTCACCAGAAGGAGTTCTCAGTCTCGCGAGCTCTACTCGAAAGCAGAGAGAACTGGCCGAGGAGGGCACCGGGGAATGAACGACAACGCGGGACAGCAGGGCGCCGAACAGGGACAACCCAACGGCACGGGCAACCAAGCCCCCAGCCACCAAGGTCCCAATTCACAAGGCCCCGGTCCGCAGCCCCCCGGCCAGCCAGGCCCTTGGCCCCCGGCCAACTTGCAGCAGCCCGGCCCCAACCAGGGCGGCTCGCAGCAGCCTGCCACCTACCAAGACGGGCCGCAGCCCTTCGACCCGCAGCAGCCAGGCCCGCACCAAGGCGGCTCGCAGCAGCCGGGCGCCTACCAGGACGGTTTGCAGCAGCCCGGCCCGCACAAGGGCGGCCCGCAGCAGCCGGGCACCTACCAGGACGGTCTGCAGCAGCCCGGCCCGCACCGAGGCGGCCCGCGGCCGTCCGCCACCTACCAGGACGGTCCGCAGCACGCCGGCCCGCAGCAGCCCAGCCCCAACCAGGGCGGTCCGCAGCGCATCGGTCCGCAGCAGCCTGGCACTTACCAAGACGGTCCGCAGCATGTCGGTCTGCAGCAGCCGGGCACCTACAACGATGGTCCGCAGGCGCCAGGCCCCAATCAGGGCGGCCCGCAGCGCGTCGGTCCGCAGCAGCCGGGCACCTACAACGATGGTCCGCAGGCGCCAGGCCCCAATCAGGGCGGCCCGCAGCGCGTCGGTCCGCAGCAGCCGGGCACCTACAACGACGGTCCGCAGCAGCCAGGCACCTACCAGGGTGGCCCGCAGCAGGCGGGCACCTATCAAGACGGTGCGCAGCATGTCGGTCCGCAGCAGCCAGGGCCGCACCAAGGTGGTCCGCAGTACGCGGGGATGGGGTATCCGCAGTATTCGGGGTATGGCGTGCCGCAGCGGCAGGCTCCTCGGAAGCGGGGGCGGCGGTTGCTTGGGGCTGGTGCGCTCGGCCTGGCCGTCGCGGTGGTTGCCGGATCGGTTGCCTGGGGCATCGATCAGCGCGCGACCAGTGGTTCTCAGCTCTCGCAGCAGCAGTTGGATCCGGCCGCCGTGGCCGCGAAGGTCTCGCCTGGGCTGGTGAACGTGAACACCGTCCTCGGGTACGAGGGCGCGAAGGCAGCCGGGACCGGGATCGTGCTCACCTCCGACGGTGAGGTCCTGACGAACCACCACGTGGTCGAGGGTGCGACCTCGATCTCGGTGGTGGACGTCGGCAACGGGAGGACGTACACCGCGAGTGTGGCCGGGTACGACGAGGACCACGATGTCGCCGTACTCAAGCTGAAGGACGCGTCCGGACTGCAGACGGCCAAGATCGGCGACTCGGACAAGGTCGCGCTCGGGGACAAGGTGGTCGGGATCGGCAACGCGGGCGGCGTCGGCGGTACGCCGAGCTACGCGCCAGGCACCGTGACCGGGCTGAACCAGTCGATCACCGCGACCGACGAGAACGGCCAGGACGCGGAGAACCTGACCGGCCTGATCCAGACCGACGCGAACATCCAGGCCGGCGACTCCGGCGGACCGCTGGCGAACACGGCCGGCGAGGTCATCGGCGTCGACACCGCCGGATCGGGCGGCAACAACGGCGGCAGCGGCCAGCCGGGCCAGACGGCCGCCACCACAGCCACCTCCGCGACCGCGACACTCGCATCGGCCCCGACCGCTACGGCGACCGAGACGGCCGACGGCAACGGCGGACCCGGCTCCGGCTACGGCGACGGCGACGGCGACGGCAACGGGTACGGCGACGGCTCGGGCAATGGGTATGGCGACGGCTCGGGGAACGGGTACGGCGACGGCTCGGGGAACGGGTACGGCGACGGTAACGGCTCTGGTGAAGGCAACGGGTACGGTGACGGGTCGGGGAACGGGCCGGGGCAGAGCACGACGCAGGGGTATGCGATTCCGATCAACGAGGCGATGAAGATCGCCGACCAGATCGAGGACGGCAAGGCGTCGGACACCGTGCACATCGGCGAGTCGGCGATGCTCGGAGTGTCGGTGGTGTCGAACGGCGACACGACCGGCGCGGTGGTCGGCGACGTACTGGCGAACGGCAAGGCCGACGAGGCCGGGATCGAGGCCGGTGACGTGATCACCTCTTTCGCCGGCAAGACGGTCGAGTCGCCCGACACGCTGTCGAGCCTGCTGAACGAGCAGCACCCCGGCGACAAGGTCGAGGTCGGATGGGTCGACCAGACCGGCCAGCAGCACAAGGAAACCATCGAACTCATCACAGGCCCGGTCCGCTGACACCAGCGCTACCCCCACGCTGAAGCGGACCGACGATCGGGCCCGGCGCCTCCACCTCCCCCAGGAGGCACCGGGGCCCGATCAACACGAACGATCGGGTCCGGCACCTCACCCCCCTCCGAGGTGTCCGGGCCCGATCAACACACGATCGGGTCCGGCGCCTCGTCCCCCTCCGAGGTGTCTGGGGCTGGTCTGTAGGCGATCGGGTCCGGTGCTTCGTCCCCTGCGGGGTGGCCGGGCCCGATCTTTCGTGGGGAACGGTCAGGAATTGAGAAGCATGGGGTGTGGGGCGCGTTTAGCTTGAGGGCACGGTGATCGAGCGGGTTGTGCCTGCGGCGTATCGGCCGGTGCTGGCTGATCGGGTGCTTCGCCGGTTGATCCTTGGCTTCGCGGTGTCGTACCTCGGCGACGGGATGAGCTTCGTCGCGGTGGCGTGGCTTGCGATCGAGCTCGCGCCCGAGGCGACGGTAGGCCTGTGGGTCGGCGCGGCTGTGGCGGCGTACACCTTGCCGGGTGTCGTCGGCGCGTTGGTCTTCGGTCGCCGGATGCGACGGCTCTCGCCCAGGCGCATTCTGCTGGCCGACAACATCGTGCGCGGCGTGTTCCTGGGCCTCGTGCCGCTGACCTGGTTCGCCGGGGCGTTGACGTTGCCGCTGTACGTCGTACTGCTTGCGGTGTCGTCGTTGCTGCACGCGTGGGGCAGCGCCGGCATGTACACGCTGATGGCCGAGCTGCTGCCCGAGGAGCAACGACTGGCCGCGAACACTCTCGTCAGCACGCTCAACTTCGCCGCCACGATTGCCGGACCTGCCATCGCCGGTGTGCTGGTGACGTACGTCAGCTCCGCGCTGGTGATCGGCCTGGATGCCCTGACGTACGTGTTCCTCGCGGTGATCGTCGTGACCACCCGACTACCTGACTCGCGACCCGTCGCGGCCGTGGACGAGGCGCCTGCTCGCGGTGGTTTCGCGTTCCTGCGTTCGCATCCCGAGCTGCTCGGGCTGCTGGCGCTCACCTGGTTCTTCAACTTCCTTTACGGCCCCGTCGAGGTCGCGCTGCCGCTACACGTGACGAACGATCTGGACGCACCGGGCACGCTCCTCGGCCTGTACTGGATGCTCTTCGGCATCGGCGCGGTCCTCGGCGGCCTCACGATCGGCGCACTGCGCCGGCTACCTCTCTGGCCCGTGACGATCGCCATCGTCGTGCTCTGGGGCCTTCTGCTGCTGCCGTTCGGCTTCGACGTCCCGATCGCGGTCACCGTCGTTTGCTTCATGCTGGGCGGCGCGATCTACGGTCCGTTCGTCCCGCTCTCCGTGACCCTCGTCCAGGCGAAGTCACCGCCCCGGCACCTGGCCGCGGTCCTCGCCGCCCGCAGCGCAGTCCTCCTGACGGCATCGCCCATCGGCACAGCGCTCGGCGGCCCGTTGACCACAACCCTCGGACCGAGGGCAACGCTCGGCGCGTCAGGTCTCGCGACCGTGACCCTCGGCGCCATCGCCTGCGCTCTACTGCTCGCCCGAGAAGCCCGTGCGCCAAGTCGGATACGTGGGCGCCCAGGCTAGCTGCGTACGGGCATGCACGTTGGAGGCGCCGCGAGCCCATGGAGGTCGATCGGTGGCCACGGTCGACGGAGCAGGTACGCCGACGGACTCGGCGAACACTGTGGACCAGGCCGAGGCCGGGGCCGGCTCGTCGTCGACGATGTTGACCGGCCCGGTTGGCCATTCGAGGGCCCGTACGGCGGCGATCGCGGCGTCCTCGACGTGGAGGAAGCTGGTGATGTCGGAGCCGGTGGGTAGATCGCCGGTTGCCGCGAGGTCAGCCATCAGGCCGCCCTTGGTGTACCAGGTGCCGGGCCCGTAGAGCATGCCGTAACGCAGCACGACCCACTCGGGCGCCTCGGCGGTGATGCTCTCGAGTTCCGCCACCGCCTCGACCACCCCGCGGCGTACCTCGCCCGGTGCGGCGAGGTCCAGCGGTGTCGACTCGCTCGCCGGATCATCGCCGCCTTCGTACGCCCACGAGATGCTCTGCGAGATCACCCGGCGCGCACCCGCGGCAAGTGCGGCGTCGACGAGGTTGCGAGTGCCCGCCCGCCGGATCCGGCCGTTCGCCGCGAAGTCCCGCGATGCCAGGTCGGTCAGCTGGTGCATGACCACGTCCGGCCGGGCCGCTGTGACCACCTCGCGCAACGACTCGGCGTCGTACACATCTCCCATGACGGCCGTCACACCCTGCCTGCGCAGTGCTGACGGGTCGCGTCGGGTCAGGGCTGTGACGTGGTGGCCGTCGGCGAGCAGGAGCGGTACGAGCAGGCGCCCGATCGCGCCGGTCGCGCCGGCCAGAAAGATCCTCATGCCTTGCACGTTAAGCGACTGCCGCGACCTGTCACGTGGTCCAGTTCACGCGGAATTCGGTGGGCCACTCCCAGTCGGGAGGTCTAAGCTGGCGTGAAAGTAAACAGCTGTTCACCGCCGTGAGGGAGTCGCGTGGCCTCGACCGTCCGCCCAGCCCGTCCGCGCCTCATCCTGACCGCGCTCGCCTCCTGCGGCGTCCTCGTCTCGATCAGCCAGACGCTCGTCGTACCGCTGCTGCCCGAGCTGCCGCGGATCACCCATCGCGGACCCGCCGATGTGAGCTGGCTGATCACGGTCACGTTGCTGACCGGCGCGGTGTTCACGCCGTTGCTCGGCCGGGCCGGCGACATGTACGGCAAGCGCCGGGTGCTGCTGATCGCGCTCGGATCGATGGTGATCGGGTCGTTGCTCTGCGCAAGTAGTTCGGAGCTGGCGGTGCTGATCGCCGGCCGCGCGTTCCAGGGTGCCGCGGTGGCCGTCGTACCGCTCGGGATCAGCATCCTGCGGGACGAACTCGAGCCGCGCCGGGTGCTGCCGTCGATCGCGATGATGAGTTCGACGCTCGGTGTCGGCGCGGCGTTCGGCATCCCGGCGGCGACGCTGGTGGTGGAGTACTCGAACTGGCACACGATGTTCTGGATCTGCGCCGGGATCGGTGTGTTCGACCTCGTCCTGGTCCTGCTGGTCGTGCCCGAGTCGGCGGTGCGGACGAGCGGCCGGTTCGACATCCCGGGTGCACTCGGCCTGAGTGCGTTCCTCGTCTGCCTGTTGCTGGCCGTCTCGAAGGGCAGCACGTGGAGTACGACGGCGACCATCGGCCTGTACGTCGCAGCCGCGGCCATCGTGCCGTTGTGGGGTTGGTTCGAGCTCAGGACGACCAGTCCACTCGTCGATCTGCGAGTGTCCGCGCGTCCCGCCGTACTGTTCACGAACCTGGCGGCGCTGCTGATCGGGTTCTCGTTCTACGCCAACTCGCTGGCGACCGCGCAACTCGTGCAGGAGCCGACGTGGACCGGTTACGGGCTCGGTGAGTCGATCGTCGTCAGCGGCCTGTGCCTGCTGCCCGGCGGTCTCGCGATGGTGCTGCTGTCGCCGGTGTCCGCCCGGATCTCGACCGCCCGCGGTCCGCGGTTCACCTTGGTGATCGCGTCGGTCCTGATGGCGGCCGGGTACGTCGTCAGGCTGTTCACCAGCGGCAACGTCGCCGGGATCGTGGCCGGCGCGACCGTGGTCGCGGCCGGAACCGCGGTCGCCTACTCGGCACTTCCGGCCCTGATCATGCATGCTGTGCCCGTGACCGAAACGGCCGCGGCGAACGGCCTCAACACACTGATGCGTACGGTCGGGGCGGCGATCTGCAGCACGATCGTGGTGACCGTGCTGACCAACGTGACGCTCACGAGGGATGGTCAGGTTGCGCCCGCGCTGTCGGCGTACCTGATCGTCTTCGTGATCGCCGGTGTGGCCGCCGTGGTCGCGGCCGGGCTCGTCCTGCTGATCCCGGCCCGGCAGCCGGCCCTCGAGCCGGTGCTGGTGGTCGAAGACGCCCGGGAGCGAACGTGACGGACGCGGGGAGGATCGCGATCCTCCGGGCGGCGCGGCGGGCGTTCGCGCTGCAGCCGTACAACGCCGTCACCCTGCGCGGGATCGCCGCCGACGCGAACGTGAGCGCGGCCCTGATCGTCAAGCACTTCGGCAGCAAGGAAGCGCTCTTCGACCAGGTCGCGGACTTCAGTGAAGCCGCGGAGAAGTTGCTCGCTGCGCCCGACGAGGAGCTCGGCCGCCATGCCGTCCTGACCCTGGTGAACTACCGCCGCGAGAACGGCCTCGACCTGCTCGTCCGGGTGATCTTCTCGGCCGGCAGCGGCGACGAACGCGCCCTGATCCGTGAGCACTTCCGCGACCAGGTGACCCGTGCGTTCGCCGCCCGCCTGACCGGCGCCGACGCCGACCTCCGGGCCGAGCTCGTCACCGCGCAGTTGCTCGGCCTCGGCGCCACCATGTCGATCGACAAGACCGGACCGACCTCGACCGCGGACCCCGAGACCATCGCCGATCACTACGCCCCAGGCATCCAGGCGCTGATCCACTGACTGAACAGCCGTCTCACTGAGTGGGCATTGGCCCTGTAATCCGGGTGTGACGCCGCTAACATGGTGCGGCCAGGTCGAGAGGCGCTGCAACGGACCCTCAGGTCCGCCACGCTCGACCCGGGATTTCCTTTGCAAGGGCGCCTCCGGAGATTTTCTGGAGGTGACGGCAGATGAGTGAAATCGCTCTACGGGAGCTGCTCGATCAGCGGGTCGCGGTGCTCGACGGTGCCTGGGGCACGATGCTGCAGTCCGCGAAACTGAGCCCGGCCGACTATCAGGGTGACCGATTCCTCGATCACTCGCATGACCTCACCGGTGATCCGGATCTGCTCAACCTCACCCGTCCGGACGTCATCCTCGACGTGCACCGGCAGTACCTCGCGGCCGGCGCGGACATCACCACCACGAACACGTTCACCGCGACGAGCATCGGCCAGGCCGACTACGGCATGCAGGACTACGTCCGCGAGATGAACGTCGCCGGTGCACGACTGGCCCGGCAGGCCGCGGACGAGTTCGGCAACCGGTTCGTCGCAGGGTCGATCGGCCCGCTCAACGTGACGCTCTCGCTGTCCCCGCGGGTCGAGGACCCGTCGTACCGGGCGGTGACGTTCGAGCAGGTGCGGGCCGCCTACGCCGAGCAGATCGCGGCGCTGGCCGAGGGCGGCGTAGACCTGCTGCTGATCGAGACCATCTTCGACACCCTGAACGTGAAGGCCGCGATCATGGCGGCCCGCGAGGTCGCCCCGCACCTGCCGCTGTGGATCTCGGTGACGATCGTCGACCTCAGCGGCCGGACCCTGTCCGGCCAGACGGTCGAGGCATTCTGGAGCTCCGTCGAGCACGCCAAGCCGCTGATCGTCGGCGTCAACTGCTCACTCGGTGCGGCCGAGATGCGCCCGCATGTGGTCGACCTGGCCCGGTTCGCCGACACGTACGTCGCCTCGCACCCGAACGCCGGCCTGCCGAACGCCTTCGGCGGGTACGACGAGACGCCGGAACAGACGGCCGGGATGCTGCAGGAGTTCGCCGAGTCCGGTCTGGTCAACATCGTCGGCGGCTGCTGCGGTACGACGCCGCCCCATATCAAGCAGATCGCCGGCGCGGTCCAGGATCTCGCGCCGCGGACCGTCGTACCGCCGAACGACACCACCCGCTTCTCCGGCCTCGAGCCGTTCAGGATCGGGCCGGACACCGGGTTCGTGATGATCGGCGAGCGGACCAACGTGACCGGGTCGGCCCGGTTCCGTCGGCTGATCGAGGGCGACAACCACCAGGCCGCGGTGGACGTCGCGCTGGAGCAGGTGCGCGGCGGCGCCAACCTGCTGGACGTCAACATGGACGCCGACCTGCTCGACAGCGAGCAGGCGATGACCACGTTCCTGAACCTGATCGCGACCGAGCCCGAGGTGGCCCGGATCCCGATCATGATCGACAGCTCGAAGTGGTCGGTGCTGGAGGCCGGGCTGAAGTGCGTGCAGGGCAAGGGCGTGGTCAACTCGATCAGCCTGAAGGAGGGCGAGGAGGAGTTCCTCGAGCGCGCACGGCGGATCCGCGACTACGGCGCCGGCGCGGTGGTGATGGCCTTCGACGAGCAGGGCCAGGCCGACACCGTCGAGCGGAAGGTGGCCATCTGTGGGCGGGCCTACGACCTGCTCACGCAGAAGGCCGGCTTCCCGGCCGAGGACATCATCTTCGACCCGAACGTGCTCGCCGTCGCCACCGGCATGTCCGAGCACAACGGCTACGCCAAGAACTTCATCGACGCGTTGCCACTGATCAAGGAACGCTGCCCCGGCGTCCATTTCAGCGGCGGTATCTCGAACCTGTCCTTCTCGTTCCGCGGCAACGACATCGTCCGCGAGGCGATGCACTCGGCGTTCCTGTTCCACGCGGGCAAGGCAGGCCTGGACATGGGCATCGTGAACGCCGGCCAGCTCGCGGTCTACGAGGACATCCCGAAGGACCTGCTGGAGCTGGTCGAGGACGTGATCTTCGACCGGCGCGAGGACGCCACCGACCGCCTGGTCAGCTTCGCCGAGAACGTGAAGGGCAAGGGCAAGCAGCGCGAGATCGACCTGAGCTGGCGCGAGGGGACGGTCGAGGAGCGGCTGTCGCACGCGTTGGTGCACGGGATCGTCGACTACATCGAGGCCGACACCGAGGAGGCCCGGCAGAAGCTGCCGCGGCCGCTCGAGGTGATCGAAGGCCCGCTGATGGACGGGATGAAGGTGGTCGGCGACCTGTTCGGCGCCGGCAAGATGTTCCTGCCGCAGGTGGTGAAGAGCGCCCGGGTGATGAAGCGCTCGGTCGCCTACCTGGAGCCGTTCATGGAGGCGGAGAAGGAACAGGCCCGGCTGGAAGGCCGCGCCGAGACGGTCCGCGGCCAGGGCAAGGTCGTGCTCGCCACGGTCAAGGGCGATGTGCACGACATCGGCAAGAACATCGTCGGGGTGGTGCTCGGCTGCAACAACTACGAGGTGATCGACCTCGGCGTGATGGTGCCGGCGGCAAGGATTCTGGACACCGCCGTGGCCGAGGGCGCCGACGCGGTCGGGCTGTCCGGCCTGATCACGCCGTCGCTCGACGAGATGGTTGCCGTCGCCGCCGAGATGCAGCGCCGCGGCCTGAAGCTCCCGTTGCTGATCGGCGGCGCGACCACGTCGAAGCAGCACACCGCGGTCCGGATCGCGCCGGCGTACGACCAGACGACCGTGCACGTGCTGGACGCGTCACGCGTGGTCGGGGTGGTGTCGGATCTGCTCGACGACGAGCGCGCCGAGGAACTTGCCCGGAGCAACAGCATCGAGCAGGAGCGGCTGCGCGAGCAGCACGCCAACAAGCAGCGCAGCCCGCTGCTGAAGGTCGAGGAGGCGCGGGCGAACAGGGAGCCGGTGGCGTACGACGAACTGCCGGTGCCGGCGTTCACCGGACTGCGCCGGGAGTCGCCTTCGATCGAGACGCTGCGCGAGATGATCGACTGGCAGTTCCTCTTCCTGGCCTGGGAGCTGAAGGGCAAGTACCCGGCGATCCTGGACCAGCCGGTGGCCCGTGAGCTCTTCGACGACGCGAACACCCTGCTCGACGAGATCATCGCCGACGGCTCCTTCACCGCCGAGGGTGCGTACGGATTCTGGCCGGCGCACAGCGAGGGTGACGACATCATCCTGGACGGCCGGGACGTGTCCTTCCCGATGCTGCGGCAGCAGACCGAGAAGCCGGCCGGGCGGCACAACCGGTGCCTGGCCGATTACGTCGCGCCGGCCGGTGACCACCTCGGCGGCTTCGGAGTGGCGATCCACGGTGCCGAGGCGCTCGCGGCGTCGTACGAGGCTCGGAACGACGACTACCGCGCGATCATGGTGAAGGCGCTGGCGGACCGGCTGGCGGAGGCGTTCGCCGAGTGGATCCACCTGGAGGCGCGGCGGGCCTGGTTCGAACCGGATGCGGAGCCGGTGCTGGAGGACCTGCACGCCGAGCGGTTCCGGGGGATCCGGCCGGCGCTCGGGTACCCGGCGAGCCCGGATCACAGCGAGAAGAAGGACCTGTTCGAGCTGCTGGAGGCGGAGAAGATCGGCCTCGGGCTGACCGAGTCGTTCGCGATGACACCGGCCGCCGCGGTGAGCGGTCTGATCTTCCAGAACCCGGCGGCGCGCTACTTCAGCGTCGGCCGGCTCGGTCGCGATCAGATCGAGGACTACGCCGTACGCCGTGGGCTGTCGGTCGACGAGGTGGAGCGCTGGCTGCGGCCGAACCTGGCGTACGACCCGGACTGAGATGTCACACTTCGGCGCCGGGATGACTCATAGCAGGTGTGAGAGCACACGATGACCTGAGTCCGGACGCGGCGACCGAGGTGTTCGTCGAGCATCGGGGGCTGTTGTTCCCGATCGTCTACAACATCCTCGGCAGCGTCACCGACACCGAAGACGTCCTGCAGGAGACCTGGCTGGCCTGGTCGACCCGAACCGCGGTCGAGAACCCGAGGGCGTACCTCGTCCGTATCGCGGTGAACTCGGCGCTGGCCCGGCGTACGACGATCAACCGGCGCAAGGAGGAGTACGTCGGGCCGTGGCTGCCGGAGCCGGTGGTCACGCCTGCCGATCCGGTCGAACGGGCCGAGGCGGTATCGCTCGCGGTTCTTGTCGTACTCGAGACGTTGACTCCGTTGGAGCGCGCGGTGTTCGTGCTGCACGAGGTGTTCGGGTACGCGCACACGGAGATCGCCGAGATCGTCGGCCGGACGCCGGCGGCGGTTCGGCAACTGGCGCATCGGGCGCGGGAACACGTGGAGGCCCGGCGGCCTCGGTTCCCCGCGGATCGGCAGGTGCAGCAGGAGGTGACGCAGCGGTTCATCGACGCCGTGGTCGGCGGGGATCTCAACGCTTTGATGGAAGTGCTCGCTCCAGACGTGACGCTCTGGGCCGACGGTGGCGGCAAGGCTCGGGCGGCCGGCCTGCATCCGTTGCTGGGTCGCGACAGGATCGCCCCGCTCATCATCGGCGACCGGCGTCGCCACCCGACGCGGTCGCTCGGCATCCGCTACCAGACCATCAACGGCGACCCGTCGGCGCTGCTGCTGTCGGGTAACACCGCGTTCGCCGTGATCGTGCTGGACGTCGAAGGCGATCAGGTGACGGGCATCTACGCGATCACCAACCCGGACAAGCTCGCGCGGGTGGAGGTGGACTGACATGACTGTACTCATGCCACGCCTCCGGCGCGGCGGGTCATGGGGCTCTTGACTCCCGGCCTTCCCTCGTCACTCCAGTCGCTTCGCTCCCTCCGCTCCTCAGTCCAGGCCGGGAGGCCCCATGACCAGCACTGCCGTTGTTGTCGTGGTGGTGACCGTTGCCATGAACGCGTTCTCGGGGATCGCGGCGCTGCTGCACTGGAAGGCGATCCTGCCCGGGATGGCGAAGGCCGACGTCCCGGAATCGTGGCTGACGTTCCCGATCGGCACGCTGAAGACGGCCGGTGCGGTCGGTCTGCTGGCCGGGCTGCTGATCGGAGCGTCGTGGCTGGTAGCCGCTGCCGCGATCGGGCTGGTGCTGTTCTTCGTGTGTGCGCTGTACACGCACGTCCGGGCCACGGACTACACGGCACAGTTCGGGCTTGCGGTCGTGTTCCTCGGCGCGGCGGGTGCCTCGTTGGTGTTTACCCTGACTGCATGACAGCTTCGCTCCGCCCTGCCGGGCCCGCCGACGTCGATGCCGTCGCTGCCATCTGGTACGCCGGATGGGGCGACGGCCACCTTGGTCACGTGCCGGACGAACTGGTCGCGATCCGGACCGAGGAGTCGTTCTGGCCCCGGACCGCCGAACGGCTCGCCAACGCCACCGTCGCGGTCGTGGGTGACGAGGTCGCGGGGTTCGTGATGGTGGTCGGAGACGAGGTCGAGCAGGTGTATGTCTCCCGCGACCACCGTGGCTCGGGCGTTGCCGGCGTACTGCTGACCGAGGCTGAGCGGCAGGTGAAGGCCAACGGACACGCCCAGGCGTGGCTGGCGGTTGCCACCGGCAACGCCCGGGCTCGCCGCTTCTACGAGCGCAGCGGCTGGACCGACTCCGGCGCCTTCGACTACCCCGCCGACAGTGACGCGGGCCCCATCCCTGTTCCGTGTCACCGCTACACGAAGCAGGTCTGAGGCCCGGCTCGGCGGTTACGGCAGGTAGTAGTTGGGGTTGGGGAGCTTGAAGGTGCGGTCGGCGTACCCGCCCTTGAGGTCGCTGTACTGGTCGCCGAAGTTGGCGACGATGTCGTAGCCGAGCGACTCGATGTGCGCGCGGGTCGCCGACTTGTAGTGGATCGTGGTGCAGGAGCCGTTCGGGTCGGCGGCGCACGCCCTCTTCAGGTACTCCGGGTAGTCCGCGACGGCCGGCTTGGTGAACAGGCCGTCCTCACCGTTCGGCAGCGTGGTCGGCTTCGGGAAGCCCGCGTCGACACCGACACCGTCCGCGGTCAGGTTGCCCAGTGTCGCCTGCTCCTGCGCGGCGCCGCGCCCGGTCAGGAAGAAGACCGCGTAACCTTCCCGCTCGGCCGTCGTCACCAGGTCGACCATCCCGGGTACGGCGGGGAACTTCTGGTCCAGCACGTAGGTCGCGTTGGTCGCCGGGTTGTACGCCCAGTTGCTCGCGATCTCGTAGTTCCAGGTGGCCAGCGAGGTGTCGTCGACGTCCAGCAGGATCGCCTTGGTCGTCCCGGTCGTCCTGGTGTGGTGGGTCGTGGAGATCCAGCGGGTGCCCGCGGCGGCGACCGACTTCGCCTCCTTGGCGTAGTTGCTGTTCGCGCCGAAGGTGCCGGTGCCGAGCGGATCGCCGTAGTAGTTGCGCAACTGCTGGCGCAGGACGTCGATGTTCGTGACCTGTCGTTCGGTCCGCGGTGTCGACGTGTGGATGGCGGGCTGCTGGGCCGCGACGCCGGCCGAGTACGCGACCCCGCCGACGACCGAGGCGAGCGCGACCGCCGCCGTGCCGGTCAGAACCAGCCGGCGCGACGGCCGGCGCCAGGAACGGATGTTCATAGGAGACCTCTCCACCGAAGAAAGCTTGCGGAAGCAAACTAACTCCATTCGTCACCAATGGAGTTGCCATCACTCAACTCCAGGGGAAACCTGCACCCGGCAGTCCGTGCCAGGGGCTCACCGGGCACACCGGGCTCACCGGGCGCGGCGGGCTCACCGGGCTCACCGGGCGCGGCGGGCTCACCGGGCTCACCGGGCTCACCGGGCTCACCGGGCGCGGCGGGCTCCGCGGCTCAGTGGGTTCAGCGGGTTCAGCGGGTTGAGCGGGTTCAGCGGGGGAGGACGCCGTAGAGGAGGGTGGTGAGGGCCTCGCGGAGGGACGGCTCGAAGTCCTGGCGGATGGCGGCGAGCCGGGGGTCGGCGTCGTACGCGGCCAGGATGGCGGGGGCCGGGTGTGAGTGCGTCCAGATCGCGCCGGCCAGCATGCTCGCGTTGGCGATGAAGCGGGACGCGCCGTCGACGCCGATCTGCGGAAGGGCCGCGACAACCACGGTCAGCAGACCCTCGTAGCCTCGCAGGGCCGAGCGTTTGAAGGTGAGCGCGACGTCGGTCGAGATGTTCCGCTCCAGCACAGCCGCCTGTGCGCTGATCAGGTCACAGAACACCGGCCGCGCCGACAGCGTCCGGACGACTGCGTCGACCAACTGTTCGCCGCGCCGGGACGGGCTGCCGGTGACGTCCTGCAGGGCCGTTCGCAGGTCCTCGACCCACGCGTCGAACTCGATGGCGAACAGCTCGAGCAGGACGGCCTCGCGGGACTCGAAGTACTTGAGCACGTTCGACTTGGCCAGGCCGACGCGGCGGCTCAGCTCGTTCAGGCTCAGCTCCGCGACCGGCATCTCGGTCAGCATCGCGGCCGCCGTGCCGAGGATCGCCCGCCGCCGGGCCGCCCGCTGCTCCTCGCTCCGGGCCCGCTGGAATGTCGTCACGCTCACAGTCTACAGACCGGCGGTCTGTTGTTAACGGACCACCGGTCTGTTACTGTCGAAGCCATAACAGACCACCAGTCTTTTATGAGTGGAGAGACGATCATGTACGTCGTACCCGACCAGACCGGCAGGCTCGCGGTCGTCACCGGCGCCAACAGCGGCACCGGCAAGGAAACCACCAAGCGGCTGGCCGCGGCCGGCGCCCGCGTGGTGATGGCGGTCCGCACCGTCGCGAAGGGCGAGGCGGCCCGGGCCGAGATCCTCGCCGAGCACCCGCAGGCCCAGCTCGAGGTACGACGGATCGACCTCGCCGACCTCGCCTCGGTCCAGGAGTTCGCCGACGGGCTGATCGCGGACGAGCCGCACCTCGACCTACTCGTGAACAACGCCGGCGTGATGGTGCCGCCGACCCGGATGACCACCAAGGACGGGTTCGAACTCCAGTTCGGCTCCAACTTCCTCGGCCCGTTCGCGCTCACCCTGCGGCTGCTGCCGCTGGTCCTGGCCGCCCCGAAACCGTGGATCACCACGATGAGCAGCGGCGCCGCGAACGGCGGCCGGATCCACTTCGACGATCTGCAGTGGGAGCGCCGGTACCGCCGGATCGCGGCGTACGGGCAGTCGAAACTCGCCGACCTGATGTTCAGCAACCACCTCGCGCAGATAGCCGCCGAGCGCGGCTGGCCGCTGCTCAGCAACGGCGCGCACCCCGGCTTCACCCGCACCAACCTGCAGACCGCCGGTGCCAGCCTCGGCCGCGACAAGACCCCGCGCTACGTGGAGCTGCTGATGCGCTTCAACCCGCTCCCGACCCAGGACGTGCAGATCGGCGCCGAGCCGTTGTTGTTCGCGGCAACCAGCCCGGACGCCAAGCCGGGTGCGTACTACGGCCCGTCCGGCCGCTTCGGCCTGGTCGGCCCGACCAAACTCGTCAACGCCCCGAAGCGCTCCCTCGACCCCGAAGCCAACGCGCGCCTCTGGCAGGCCGCCGAAGAACTCACCGGAGTCTCCCTCCCGACCCACGTCGGGTAACGCCTACGCTGCGAGGATGAGCGAGTGGTCGAGTGGCGACATCTACGAGTCGTACGTGGGCCGGTGGAGCCGGCCGGTCGCGACGGAGTTCGTCTCCTGGCTGGACCGGCCCGCGGGCCTGCGTTGGCTCGATGTCGGCTGCGGTACGGGCGCCCTGACCAGCACGATCCTGCGGACGGCGGACCCGAAGTCGGTGCTCGGCGTGGACCCGTCGGAAGGCTTCATCGAGTACGCCCGCCAGACGGTCGATGACGAGCGGGCGAGCTTCGAGGTCCGGTCCGCGGCCGAGCTCCCGGACGGTCCGTACGACGCGGTCGTCGCCGGTCTCGTGCTCAACTTCATCCCCGAGCGGGTCGAGGCGCTGCGCCGGATGCGGGAGATCGGCTCGACCGTCGCGGTCTACGTCTGGGACTACGCCGACGGCATGCAGTTGATGCGGTACTTCTTCGACGCGATGGCCGAGGTGCGGCCGCAGGACCGCGAGCACGACGAGGGGCTCCGCTTCTCGTTCTGTACGGCGGAGGGCATCGAGGGCCTGTTCGCCGAGGCCGGGTTCACCACGGTCAGCACGCGCGAGATCGTCGTACCGACGGTGTTCACCTCGTTCGACGACTACTGGCGGCCGTTCCTCGGTGGGCAGGGGGTTGCGCCGGCTTACCTGCGCAGCCTGGCGGTCCCGGATCAGGAAGTACTGCGGGAAGCGGTGCGCTCGCGATTGCCGATCGACGCCGATGGGTCGATCAAGCTGACGGCCAAGGCGTGGGCCGCGAAGTCGGCCAGCTGAGAGTCGGCCAGCGGAGAGTCGGTCAGCTGAGGGGCGGTTGGCTGAGACTCCGTCAGCTGAGGTAGTCGGCGCGGAGGAGGCCGAACAGCAGGTCGTCGGTCCATTCGCCCTTGAACCACGAGTTGGAGCGTCGCAGCCCCTCCTGCCGGAAGCCGACGCGTTCGAGCAGCCGGGCCGACGCGGTGTTGCGAGCATCGCACTCGGCAGAGACGCGATGCAGGTTCCGCTCGATGAAGAGCTGGTCGAGGAGCCCACGCACGGCCTCGGTCGCGTACCCGTTCCCCTGGTACGCCGGTGACACCGTGAAGCCGAGCTCCGCCTGCCTGAGGTTGTTGTGCAGGTTGAGCCCGACGTCCCCGATCAGTACGCCGTCCAGGTCGATCGCGTACTGGAACCAGCCGGGCGCCGCCGGATCGCCCTGCGCGAACTCCTCGACCATCTCGAGCGCTTCGGTCCGGCTCACCGGCGCGTCCCACGACTGGTAGCGGGCAACCTCCGGCACCGACCGGTACGCCGCGAAGGCCTCGGCGTCCGCGGTCGTGAAGCGGCGCAGTCCCAACCGCTCGGTTCGCACCAACATCCCGCCATCATGTCAAAACCGCGGCCTCGACTCCGTCGTATCAGTGAGAGGGGTGCGCGATGAAATTCCTACTGATCCTGCACGGCGAGACCGGCGCGGACGTGTGCCGCGACGAGTTCGAACACGCTGCCCGCGAGGCCGGCGAGCTGGTCGGCGGCGAACTCCTGGCCGATCGCCAGCTGGCGATCACCGTCCCCGACCGGGCCCGCGCGGCCCCGATCGACGCCTACTACCTGATCGACGTGGACTCTCCGGCCCGCGCGGTCGAGCTCGCACACCTTCTCCCCGACACGCGCGCCTCCGGCCGTTCGGTGGAGATCCGCGCCGTCATGCACTCGACCGCGGTCGATTTCTAGCGGTCCTTGTCGACTGTGAACCAGAGGTTGGAGGCGAGCGGGTTCTCGGTCAGGCTCAGGCGCTGGAGGGGGACGGTGTGGCCGCCGGGATGGTCGAAGAGGCGGGTGCCGTCGCCGAGCAGCACCGGCGCGAAGCACAGCAGTACTTCGTCGAGTTCGCCGGCCTCGATGCATTGCCTGGCGATGTTCGCGCCGATGACATTGACGTACTTGTCGCCGGCCGCGTCCTTGGCCATCGCGAGTGCCTTCGCGAACTCGTCGACGTACGTGACTCCGGGCTCGGGACCGGCCGGCGGGCGGTGCGTGACCACGAACATCGGCCCGTCCCACCCGCCGCCGAACGCCTCGCCCTCGCCGGCCTCGCCCTTGTGCGGATCGTCCCCGTCCTGCGACCGCCGTCCGATCAGCAGCGACCCGATCCGCGGGATCAGCTCCTCGACCTCCGGATTCGGCCCGAGGTACGGCCGCATCCATTGCATGTCGCCGTCCGGCCCGGTGATGAAACCGTCCACCGACATCGTCACCGAGTACAGCACCTTCGCCATCAGAAACCTCCGGCTCGCTCGTCCTTTACCCATGTTGGGACGAGCGAGCCGGAGAAAACTCATCGCGGTCCGACATCCGCGGGGGTGAGCGGCCGGTTGAGCGGCGCGGCCGGGCTGTATTCGTCCGCACCGACGTCGGCTTGGCCGGTGCGCGGATGGCCGTCGAGGTCACGGGTCACGCCCGGGTAGGTCTTGCTGGCAGCGTTGATCGCCGGACTCGTCGAGCTGAGGCGGCGGATGCCGTCCGAGCCGGCGGTGAGCTCGGGGTCCTTCCGGCTGAAGCCGCCGGGAATGTTGCCGTCGGCGGCCGCACCCCAGCAGATGTTGCCGGACCAGCTGATGCCTTGCAGGTACGGCATCGAGACCAACTGCTTGCCTTCGTCGCCGACGAGAAGGTTGTCGGCAATCGTGCAATCGCGCGGCGGCAGGGTTCGCTGCGATTCCCCGCTGATCGCCGTACCGCAGGACAGGATCGTGTTCAGGGCGATCGTGACGCGGTCCGGTGCGTCGTTGCCGCGGCGGCTCTCGGGGGAGTCCTCCGGCTTGTGGTCCTGGACGTTGCCGCTGCCCAGGACGACGCCCGAGCCGCCGACCTGCTCGACGTAGTTGTTCACGATCAGGTGGTCGTTGCCGTAGATCCGTATCCCGTTGCTCCCGGCAAGGATGAAGTTGCCGTCGACCCGGGTCCGGTTGCCGTGCCGCAGCACGATCCCGCCGAGGCTGTCGCGGATCGTGTTGTAGCGGATGGTATTTGCGGACGACTTGACCGAGATCGCCTCCGGATCGCCGTCGACGCGCTCGAACAGGTTGTACTCGATCACCGCACCCGCGTCGCTCAGCGACCGGCCGCTCAGCCCGAGCCGGATCGGTTCGCCGCCGTTGTCGCCGGCGAAGGTGTGGTCGGAGAAATAGTTCCGGCTGATCCGCACGCCGCGCGCCATCGCGTCCGAGCCGGGTCCTTCGACGCCGAGGAAGACGCCGAGGGTCGACTTGCCGTGGAAGTGGTTGCGGTCCACGGTCGAGTGGTCACCGCGGATCATCAGCCAGTGCATGCCCTCGATGTCGGCCAGCTGGAAGTCGTTCCGGCTGATCCGGACGTGATGACAGGTGGTCGGTACGTCGACCGTCGACCGCTGCCGGAGCTTGAACCCGCTCACCGTGAGGTACGACGAGTCGCCGAACACGAACCCGCGGCTCCCGGTCAACGTCACCCCGCCGATCGACTCGGCCCGCACGGTGATCGGCGCGTCCGCGGTCCCGCGTTTGCCCTGGACCGCGATCGTCTGGCCGTCCGGTACGTCGTACGTCCCGTTGGCGAGGACGATCTCGTCGCCCGGCCGGGCCGCGGCGATCGCCTTCCGGAGCTCGTCGAGGGATCGGGCCCGGACGGCTCGGGCGTGGGCGCGGGCGGGCGGGACGACGACGGCGGTGGTGGCGAGACCGACGCCGACGGTGGTCAGAAAGGTACGGCGATGCATGGGTTCTCCTCCGGGATCGGGGCGGTGGTCCGGACGTGGCGCTCAGTCTGCGGCTCGCCGACGGCTCTGGCAAGCGTTTGCCAACGACTCGTCCGGATCTCCCGCCGGACGGGACGACACAGGCACCCGGTTCCACGGCAGAACCCCGGCCCCGGCGTGCTGGTCCTGGTCGCGCGCAAGCGCCGACACAAATCGTTGGGCGAACGACCCTCGATGGGTCGATCATGGGACGCATGTCTCCGAAGGCCGCTGCCGCTCACTGATCCCCGCGACACCCTCGCCGGATCACGCCCGTCACCGACGGGCCCTTCAGCGTGCAGCCTTCAGCCTTGGAGTTCATCACCTATGCACCCCCTGCAGTCGCAGGCGTGGGTCGAGATCGCGTGTGACGAGTCGGGATTCTCCGGGAGCAACCTCCTGGATCCCGAGTCACCCGTGATCACCCACGCCGGCGTGGATCTCGCCCTACCGGAGGCCGCCGAGGTGGTCGCCGTACTGCGGTCGTCCCGTCGTCGCCGATCCACCGAGTACAAGTCCAACCTGCTGCTCCGGCCCGAACATCGATCCGAGCTCGAGTGGTTCCTCACCGCCCTGCGCGGGCGTGCGCACGTCCATGTCATCGATAAGACGTGGTACCTCGCTCGCCGGGTGATCGAGTTGCTCGTCGCCGAACCGTCGTACGGCGCGGGCACCAGCCTGGAGCGCGACCACCACGAGAGTGCGGTCGCCATCTATCAGGCGGCCGGCCGGACCGAATTCCTGGACGCGTTCATCACGATGACGCGGACGAAGCGGCTGCGGCTGATCGACTTTGCGCTGGTCGACCGATTCTTCGAGACGATGCCGGCCGGCGTACCGGCGCTGCGGGAGTTGACGCGTGCGCAGGTGGAAGACGTCCTGCTGCGGTTGATCGACGACGATCCGGCGATCCCGCCGCCGCTCGAGCCGATGGTGCCTGCGCTTGCGGAGACCGCGTTGTTCTGGAGTGCCGGTCGTCGGTCGGTCGCGGTCGTGCACGACGAGCAGAGTGCGCTGACCAGGCATCGCATCGCCCGGCTGCGCACCTACCTGGCCGGGGCCGCGTTTCCTTCTCCACCGCCGCTGCTGACTGTGACTCAGGTCGACTCTCGTCGCGACCCTCGCGTCCAGGTGGCCGACCTGCTGGCCGGCATTGCCCGGCGCTTGCACGCGCAGCCGAGCCACCTGCTCCAGCCCTACCTGGTGGGCGGGATCCACCCGCCCACCACGCTGGATCAGACCGGTTGGCGGGTGTAGCTGCGGGCCACGTCGATGCCGAGAACCTCGGGGCGGCCGGCCGGTTCGGGGCCGAGGATCTTGGCGAGGACCGGGCCGAGACGTTCGGCGAAGAAGCGGTCGGCGTGCTCCTTGGTCTCCCAGAGGGTGACCACCCGGAGCCCGTCGGCGGTGGTGCCGACATAGCGGGCCTCCAGGCCCTCGACCTGGTCCTCGCCCAGCTGGTCCATCACCCGGTCGAACTGCTCGATCGCCGCGAACGGCGGGGTGGCGACTGCGATCCACTGCATGATTCCTCCTCGATGAGTACTGACCCTCGTCACGCTAGGGATCGCGGCGCCGCCCCGAATCCGCCAGATCACTCATTCGAGGTACTCACCACCAAGTATTCAGCGGCGGCTGGACCAGGCCGCGATCTGGCTGCGGGTGGTGAAGCCGAGCTTGGTGAGGATGTGCTGGACGTGGTTCTGCGCGGTCCGCTCCGAGAGCACCAGCCGTGCCGCGATCTGCCGGTTCGTCAGCCCTTCGGCCACCAGCCCGGCGACCTCCAGTTCACGCGCGCTCAGGCCGTGCGTCTTGTCGCCGTTCAACCGCCCGACCAGGACGGTGGCCCGCTCCGTGTACGCCGTCATGCCGAGTGCGTCGACCAGGCGCGCCGCCTCGATCGCCAGCGGCCGGGCGCGATCACGGTCGCCGGCCCGATCGCGGGTGAACAGCGTCAAGGCGAGGTGGTACTGCGCCTCGGCAACGAACCCGGCGGCTCCGGCGGTCTCGGCCAGAGCGACCGCCATGGCCAGGTCGTCGACCGCGGCATCCAAACGCCCCAGAGCCGCGGCCGCTCGGCCGATCGCCAGCTCGGCCGGACCCATGTACGCGACACCGTTGCCGACGGCATGTTCCCCGCGGAACGGCTGCAACCTGTCCAGCAGTACGGCGAGGTCGTCGTACCGGCCGAGGCCGCAGCAGGCCAGGGTCGCGTACACGTACGCCGGCAGCACGAAGAACGCGGGCAACGACCACGTGTCGATCGGCCCGGCCCGCTGGTACGACGCCGCGGCCTGATCGGGTGAGTTCGTGCAGAGCAACAGATGTGCACGGGACAGCAGGGAGAGCGTGACGAACCGGGGTGGTGGCTCGAACGGCTGCTGGGCGAACTGCCGCATCTCGTCGGTGATTGCGACCTGACCGGCCAGGGCGATCTGC
Source organism: uncultured Actinomycetota bacterium (assembly GCA_963748245.1). Lineage (GTDB taxonomy): Bacteria > Actinomycetota > Actinomycetes > Propionibacteriales > Kribbellaceae > Kribbella. The sequence continues at coordinate 766,285 of CAVVIA010000004.1, forward strand.
AGGGCGAAGTACGCACCGGTGGCCGGAGCACGTTCGACCGGCCGCATGCGGTCGAACCCGCGCCGCCCGAGCATCGCCGCCTCGGTGTACAGGCCGCGGGCCTGCGCGATACAGGCGGCGACGCGGTCGTGGTGCCAGGCGGCAACGGGGCCGCCGAGGCGGTCGACGGCGACGCGGAGGCGGGGGAGTTCCTCGGCCGCGGCGGCCAGGCGACCGCTTTCGATCAGTGCGTCGAGTCGCCAGATCTCGCCCCACATCTCGGCCCGCGGGTTGCTCGTCCGGTTGGCGAGGTCGAGCATCTCGGTCGCGAGTTCCAACCGCTCCGCGCGACCGTCCGGACCCGGACAGGCCTCCTGCCGAGCTCGCAGCGCGTCCGCCAGCGCCCGGTCGTCCTTGGCGGATCGGGCGAGGTCGAGTGCCTCCGAGCTGAGGGTGTCGAGCCGCGACTGCTCGCCGTCGTAGAAGGCGAGATGGCTCCGCAGAGCGAGCAGTCGCGCGCGGAGGCCGGGGCCGCTGTCCAGTGCAAGCGCCTCCTCGCAGAGCCGCTTGGCGGTCGCGTTGATGCTCGGATCGGGAGCCGCTTCCAGCACCAGCGCCGCCTCGGCCGTCTGCTCCGGACTCCGCGCTGCCGCCGCTGCCTCGACCGCCGCCGCGCAACAGCTCTGCAGATCACCGGCCAGGTACGCCGCTTTGCCCAGGGCAATCAGGATCTCGCAAGACTCCTGCGCGTCGAGAGGCCGCGTCGTCATTGCCTGCCGATAGAGCCGAACACCTTCCTCATAAGCCAGTCGTCGTACGGCGTCATCGGCCGCGCGAACCATCCACCGCCGAGCAGTCGTGCCGTCGCCGTACGGCGCGAGGAACGCGTGGTGACTGGCGATCGTGGCCAGTTGCTCGTCGGGATCGTCTTCCAAAGCCGCGGCGACGGCTCGATGGAGCGTTGTCCGCTCGGTGGTCGAGAGCGATGCCTCGACGGCGTCGCGGGTGAGGGCGTGGACGAACCGGAAGTCCTCGATGAACCCCAGTTTTGTCGCCTCGTCCATCAGCGGCAGGCAGTCGTCGACGGATCGTTGCAGCGTCGCGGCAACTGTCCGGAGGCGGAAGTCGCGGCCGATGATGGCGGCTGCCTGGACCAGCCGACGGCAGTCGTCCGTGGCTCGGTCGAGCCGGGCGCCGACGATCTCGCGCACCGAACGCGGCGGTGGCTCGTCCGGACGCTCGTCGGGCCGCCAGGAGCCGTCCGCGATCGCGCGGGCGAGTTCGCGGACGAACAGCGGGTTGCCGCCGGTGACCTCGTAGACCGTTGCCGCCAGCCCGGAGTCTGTCGTTGCCGATGACAACTGTTCGGCGACCTCGGGTGCGGCGAGGGTGTGGAGGTCCAGGCGTTCGGCTGCCGCGAGTTCGCCGAGGTTTGTGGTGTCGCGGGCGGTGGCGAGGATCAGCACGGGCAGGTCGGTGAGTTGGCCGGCGAGGTGGCGCAGTACCAGCAAGGACGGTTCGTCGCCGCGGTGGAGGTCGTCGAGGATGATGACGAGCCCACGGTCGCCGGCTGCCCGTCGTACCTCGTCCGTCACTTCCTCGAAGAGCTTGAAGCGGTCGTCGCCGGCGAGCACCTGGTCCGCGTCCAGGTCGAGCGATCGCAGTACCTGCCGCCAGGGCCAGTAGGCGGGGGCGCCTTCGGTCTCGGCGCAGCGGCCCCAGGCGACGGCGGCTCCTTGCGCGAGGGCCAGGCCGGCGATCTCCTGAGCCAGCCGGGTTTTGCCGATCCCGGCCTCGCCGGTGCACAGCACCAGGCGCCCGCGTCCCGCACGAGCCTCGTCCACCCACGCGCGCAGCGCCTGCAGTTCCCCCCGGCGCCCCACCATCGCCATGGGCCAAGCATCACTCCCCGAGCGACTTGGCGGAAGCCCCGTGCGTCTGCTCGGCCAGGAAGTCCTCCCAGGTCCGCGTGCCGACATCGGCGCCGCTGAGCGTGAGGTTGCCTCCGGCCCGGTACACCTTTCCGGCCTTGCCCGGCACGCGGACCGGGAGCGACAGCCGGCGCTTGCCGGTCGCCTTCAGGTAGTCGCGGGCGAGGTCGCCCACGGGGTAGACCTTCGGCCCGACCAGATCAGGGACAAGCCCGGCCGGCTCGCCCAGCGCCAACTCGACCAGCCGCTCGGCCACGTCCCGCGCATCCACCGGCTGGAACCGCAGCCCACCGGGAACGGGCAGCACCGGCAGCTTCGCCATCGCCTGCACAGTCTTCAACGCGAAGTCGTGGAACTGCGCCGCCCGCAGCACGGTCCACGGCACCGAAGACTCCCGCACCGCCTGCTCCGCACCGAGCTTCGACTTGAAGTACGTGAACGGCAACTGGTCCACCGCCGTCACCGAGATGTGCACCAGGTGCTTCACCCCGGCCCGCTCCGCCGCCGCGACAAGGTTCCGCGTCCCGACATCGTCCCCCTTGGGACCGCCCGCCAGATGCACCACGACGTCGACGCCCTCCACCGCTGCGTCGATCCCCACCCCCGCCAACAAGTCCGCGGCAACATACTCCACCCCGTCACCTCGGTCCTTCGCATGCCGACTCAACACCCGAACCTTCCACCCGGCGGCCTCCACCAACGGCACAACCTCGCGCCCCAGAGTCCCAGTCCCACCAGTAACCAACATCATCCCCACAACAGCCTCCACTCATCGGGAGAACCCATCTCACGGGCCCTATCCCTCTGACGGACCTCACAACCCCGGTGTGACAGGCGTAGCGTCAGGCCGGTGTCGTGGGTTGATGCGGCTCGTCAGTCAGGCAGCGGCTGCGCGGCCACGGAACTGCTGATCAAGGGGCGGGGTGGGTGTAGGCGAACCATGAGTTCCAGGTCGACGGTGCGCTCTTTCTTGGCCAGTTGTATGCCGTCGAGGTGCAGAGTTGCGGTGACCAGGCACTCACCGCCGCGGAGGGCCGTCAGCGTGCCGGCCCTGACGATGGCCTGCAGGGCTGTCAGCTCGAAGACTATCGCGAGCTTGAACTTGAACGAGTGAATCCGCAGCCCGTCGGCCACCAGATCGACGTGCGGTGCGTACGTCGACCGGACGGTGTGCGCAGCGAGGCCGACGATCTCCTCGCTGCCGCTGACGGCCAGAGTACGACGGGCAGCATCGGTCAGCTTCGCGTACTTCTGCCAGGCAGACAGCAGGACGTCGCCGAGATCCAGATTCAGCAGACCGTCGGTGACGGTACCGATCTCACGATCGACGACCGCGACCGCCGAGGTGGACAGCCGGCGTACCGACCGCAGGGCAGTCCGGGTGATGCCGAGCTCGTTGATCGCGTCACCCAGTTCTTCCGCGGCGTCCGCTGCAGAGCCGAACAGGAGCGCATCGGCACTCAACGGAGCCTGGACGATCGGATCGTCGATCAGGGTTGGAGCGGTCATGACTCAGACCTCCTCGAGGGTGTGTGTGCCGGTGTCGGCGTGTGGCTCGATCCGTACGACCGGCATCGCGGGCGATCGGTTCGACTCCGTGATCCGCGGACCGGCCAGTGCGGATTGCCTGGCGACGACCTTGACCTTGTGGCGAACCCATTCCTGGTCCAGCCGCAGTCGCACGACGCGGTAGATGGCTGCAGCAGCTCCCAGCAACAACGCCGCCAGCACAGCCACGGCCGGCCACGCAGACGACGATGGGTCGAACGTCGCGGTGACTGTGGTTCCCACCTGGACGAGCGTGCCGGCAGCAGGCTGCTGGCTCACGATGTCTCGGTCGCTGTCCGAGCTGCCACCGAACAGCAAGCCCACGGCGGACAACGCCGTACGCGCACTGGTCGCTCCGCTGCCGACCAGGTCCGGCACCCGGACCATCGGGAGCGCAACGAGCGTGACCGTCACTGCGCTGCGGGGAGGAACGAATGTGCCGGCTGCCGGTTTCTGATCTGCGACCGTGCGATCACTCGCCGGCTTGCCGCCAAGCACCAAACCGGCACCCGTCAACGTTGTGCGCGCCAAACTCACTGTGCGCCCGACCACATTGGGAACCTGGACCAGTACAAGCGGCTTGTCGTCCCGCACGGTCGTCACGCTGACCGCGCTGCCAACCGGCACCTCGGTTCCGGCCTCGGGGAACTGGTCGCGGATCACCTCTCCGTGGCCGTCCACCGGGCCCAGCACCAGCCCACGGTCGGTGAGGACGGAGGCGGCGTCGCCGGTCGTCATTCTGATCAGTCGCGGCACGACGACCAACCGTGTCACCGAGCCGACCGTGATGTTGACCGGACTTCCGGGGATCACCTTCGTGCCGGCCTCAGGGTCCTGACTGCGGACGATGTCGCCGCGCCCGGAGACCCGCCCGAGCCGAAGCCCCGCAGTTCTCAAGGCAGTCTCTGCCTGTCCGCGCAACAGTTCGACGATCCGCGGTACGACGACCGTCGTCGGTGTCGCAGTACCGAAGTCGACGTCAACCGCGGAGCGGACTGGGACTCGCGTGCCGGGAGACGGATTCTGGCTCTGCACGGTGTCGCCGTCACCCGTCGTCTGACCGAGCACCAAGTCGTTCTCAGCGAGAGCATTCTCCGCCTCGGTGCGATCCATGCCGCCCAGATTGGGCACTGTCGCCGGATCCACTTCGGTCACTTTGAACCTGGTCCAACTCACGAGCTTCGGGTTCTGGACGCACTCAGCCTTGACGTCGTAGATGCCAGGGTTCGCCGTGTCCGGAACCTTGAACGACGCGCTGATCGACCCCCTGGCCTGAACCGTTACGGGGTCGCCCATCCGGGTGGTGCCAAAGAAGATCGCAACTGTGCCGGGGGCGGCTTGGCGGTCGATCAGCGCACTCACCTCGATCTCGCCGGACTCGCCGGACTCGCCGGACTCGCCGGACTCGCCGGACTCGCCGGGCCCGTCGGGCTCGTCCACCTCGTCCTGCACGCACTCGTTGAAGCCGTCGGCAGAGACACTGACCGGTGTATCGCGCTGGCCGCTGGACGGCTCGAGTGTGAACCGTCCGACGTCGTCACTGATCGCGCGCGCGGTCCCGACCCCTGCCAGTGCGAGCAGGAGCGCGAGTACGCCGGCCACGACGATGGTGGCCACTGTGCGTGCAGAACAACGGATCACAGCCATACCGGGACGGAGACCCAGCGGCGTTGGCTGATACGTGTTACGGCGAGATCCAGCCAGTCAGTACGGTGATCCCGGCCGCGATCTGGCACACGAGCCGGAACGGGTGGCGCGGGGCCGGGCGGACGATGAAGAAGCCGAGGTCGTCGATCGGCGTTGTGCCGACGTCCTCGCTGTCAGCGGTCAGTCTGACCGTGCCGCCCTGTGGCGGGCTGATCTGCCCGAGTACTTCGTGCGGGGTGAGCTCGAGCTCGATGGTCAGCGCGTCGGAGGTGAACGTGAGGGTCCGAAGCATCGCGCTCTCCGCCCGGGTCAGTGTCAGTTCTTCGGCGTCCCACGCGGAGTCGTAGGTGAGGGCGGCCAGCTCGGCATCGATCGTGCGCCAGGCGTAGGCGGCCTTTCCCGCGTCGACGAAGGCGGCCGGCATCTCCCGTGCCGTACTCATTGCATCGCGCAACAGCTCCAGCAGTTGATCGTCATCTCTCCACCATGGGCCGGCCATGCTGCTCACCTTCTTCCGGTTCGGGGGCGGGATCGGTCCCGGACCGCGATCAGCGTGGCGAGCACCGGCGTACGACGCAGTCGTTCCAGGCAGCGGGCCCGATTGGGACCGATGCTGCCGACCGGCATATGCAACTTCTGACTGATCTCGGAGTACGGCGCCGGTGGATCCTGGACAAGCATCGACAACAACGACTGACAGCGGGGCGACAGTTGCGCGAAGGCTGCCCGGACCACGTCGCGACGCTCATGGGCCAGCAGTTCCTCGTCGACCGAGGGCACCATGTCGGGAGCGACCGCGGGTACGTCGGCCGGATCGAGCGGCTCGGTACGCCGGCCGGTACGCAACAACCGCAGGCACTCGCGATGAGTCGTCGTGACGATCCATCCCGGCAGCGCGGCTGGATCTCGCAGGCCGGGCAATGCTCGACCAGCAGTAGCCACACGGTTTGGCCGACGTCGTCGACATCTTCGGCGGACAGCCGGAACCGCCTGCTGACCGTCCAGCACAGCGGGGCGTACCGTTCCACCAGTTCGTCCCAGGCGCCCTTGTCGCCGTTCCTGGCGCCGGTCACCATCCGGGTCACGGTCGGGTCATCGCGCATACCTTGACCCCTTCTCCGGCGGTGGGAACGTTCTAATGGGACGGAGTCGCGCGGGCCGACGGTCGATACAGTGCCGACTCACGCCCCGAGCACCACGAAGGAGCAAGCGGTGGCGACGGCGACCGGGTCGTCGCCACAGCCGGCCCGGGCCGCAGCGAGCGCCTCGGCCAGCGAATCCCCCGCGTGCAGGTTGTCGTGCAGCGCAGTCATCACCGGTACCGCGGCCCGGTCGTTCACCGGTACCACACTGGCCAGGATCCCGGCGGCGCCGAGCGGCACGAGGCTGCTGGTGAGACCGAGCAACTCGTCGGCGCCCACCGGGCTGTGCGAGCCCAGACTCGCAACTGGACAGGATCAGCCGGTACGGCGCCTGCCTGAGCCGCTCGAAGTCGTAGACAGTGAGCGGCCCGTCATCCAGCCGAAGCGACGAGAACAGCGGGCTGTCAGCGCGGAAGGTCCCGTGCGCCGCGATGTGCGCCAGCCACGCGCCATCGAGGGCACGGAGAACGCCTTCAGCGGTTGCCGCGCCCTCACCGAGCACCGAAGCCTCCGGGTACTGCTCGGCCAGGCGCGATATCTCGGTGCCACCCGCAGCCAGCCCCGGCCCAAGGACCAACGCCACGCGGCGTCCGGGCGGCGGCAGCAACTTGCGAGCCCACAGCCAGGTCGCCGTCGACGGCGCGACACTCACCGCCCGGTCCGCCAACTCCGGCAGCAGATGCCACGGCAGTGCCTGCAGCCGCCCAGGAGGAACGATCACCACAGGCCCGTCGCCCAGATCGGTTGCGGCATCGCCCAGAAGCGCCGATGAGAGTCGCGCACCGATGACGTTCAGCGCCGGTCCCGACGTCTGACGCCCCCGGGCCAGCCATCGCAAACTGAACAGGGCACGCTGCACCTCGAAGGCGGCAGCGGACAGCGGCCCCACCGGCTGAAGCCGCATACGTTGATCGCGGACCACGACGACGTACAGGATGTCGTCCACCTCGACCATCTCGACCAGCGTGGTGTCGCCTTGCTCCGCAACGAGTTGACCGAGGTCGAACCCGGCGATTGCTCGCGCATCGTGGCCGTGCGCCTTCAACGTGCGGGAGCGGACTGCCTCTTCGAGTCGTCTCCGTTCCCGCTCGAGCGCCGTACCGGCCGGCGTCCCGGGAGCCAGGCGCTCGGCCCGCCGTGCGACGTCGCGAAGAGCGGCCAGGTCGGCGAGCAGCTGCTTGTTTCCAGGCGGACGCATCGGTGCCGCCGCCAGCGCGGTCGCCCGCCACCGCTCGCTCCGGAGGAGCGAGTTGGCGGGGATCACTTCGCCGTACGGCGTCACGAAGTGCCAGCCTGGCGAGTTCGGCGCCATGCGCGGTGGCCCGGGCGCGCAGCTCTGTCGCACCCATCATCAGGCGGTGCTCGTCAAGCGCATCCAGACCACGAGTGCACGCGGTCAGCATCCCGCGCATGTCGTCCCGAGCCTCTGCCTGCAATGCCTTGCCGAGCAGGGCCGCAGCGCGTGCAAGTGGAGGTGCGCCTCGATGCACGTCGGCGGCCCGTTCCAGCTGGCGGCCGGCCAGCACTCGGCGGCCCTGGCTCAGCGCGAGCCGACCCGCGAGCAAGTGTGCGGCAGGGGCTTCCGCGGCCGCCAGGCGATCGAGGCGGGCTGCTGACGAGACGGCCCGGCGCAGGAGTTGCGGTCCGCGTTCGTCGGCCAGGAAGCGGGCCTCGAGCTGGACCGCCGTCGCCCGGGCAGACCACCAGGACCGGCGCTGGGCGGCGAACAACCGGCGGGCGTCCTCGGCGTGCTCACGCGCCGTCAGTGGGTCGGCCGCAGCCAAGGCCACCGTCGCCGCCGTGAACAACAACTCGGCCCGCTTCGTCGGCTGTCCACCGTCCTTGTCCATCTGGACGACCGCGCGATCCGCCTCCTCCTGTGCTTCTGCGGTCAGCCCCGCTGTGAGTAGCACCCGGCAACGATCGATCGCCAGGTCTGGCCACGCGACACCCAACCTGTCGAATCGCCGGCCGGCTTCACCGAGGTACTCCAAGGCGAGAGGCAGATCTCCGCGCGCGAAGGCGACCAGGCCCCGGTTCTGCCTCGCTTCGGCAAACTCGAAAGCCTGCTTGCCCGACGCGTACAGGCGTTCGGCGACGGCGAAGTCGGCATCGGCCTGACGGGTCTTGCCGAGCGCGAGGTGAGCGAATCCGCGGTAGTTGCGCGAGCGCGCCTCCCACACCAGGTCACCTGCGCGGCGCAGCCGAACCACGGCACCACGAAGATCCTCCAGAGCCTCCTGGTGCCGTCCCAGGACGAGGAGTACGTCGGCCCGTCGGATCAGGATCCGCCCGGCGAGTGCTCCCCGGCTGCCGGCCACAGCACGCTCCAGGCAAGCAAGCCCCTGTTTGCCGTAGCCGGCTCGCCCGAGAGTCGCACCCAACGTGGCCAAGGCATCGAGTTCGCGCTTGCGGTGCCCGGACTGCTCCGCCAGTCGCAGGGCAAGCCGCATCTCGCGGATCGCGGTGTCGACGTCGCCGAGTTGGCGCAGGGCGATACCCCGGGCCTGGTGAGCGATCGACGCGGTCAGCTGTGGTGGCTCACCTGCCAACAGTTGCTGTGCACCGGAAATCGCATCATGCGGACGCGACAAAGCCAGCGTCAGCAGATCTTCCGGCACCGCAGTCACCTCGACACGCCCCCCGGTTTGTCGGCACAGTGAAATGTTAACTGGCCGGCCTGTACCTGCCAGTGATTATCAGGGGGAGGAAAGAAGATGTCGGACGGCAACAACACGGGTGGAAACAACAACCATCCGGCCAATGATTCAAACGATAAATTCGAAGACCAGATCAATCTGATTCTGGCCGCGTTCGGCGACGAGGTCGAGATCGATCCGCCGGACTGGCGAACCGCGGGGGTGAACGCCATCTACCGGGCCGGGAGCGTGCTGGTCCGGGACCACGACGCACCCAGGACACTTGATCTCTTCGGCGGCGGGAGAGCTGGGGCGCAGCCGCCTCGGCGTGACCCGGCTCGACCTGCCTGTCCGCCGTACCCGCCGACGCGCCGGACGGCGACGGACTGACTCCGACGCAACGCTTCCTGGCTCAGGCCGACGGACAGTTCGGACTCGGTCATGTCACGCCGGACCACCTGATGTATGTCTGCAGCGTCAGCCCCTGCCCCGCCACAGAACCCGAGGTGGTGTCCGACGGCGCTCGTCCTGAACCGTTTCTGACCAGAGTGGGCAAAGCCGATGGCCGCGGTGTGAAAGTCGTCGTCCTGGACGTCGGCTGGACCGAGGCGCCGCATGCACGCTGGCTGAATGGCGTGACCGGCGACGACGAGGACGAATTCGACGAGAACGGGAGGATCCGCCCGTACGCGGGGCACGGCACTTTCATCGCGGGGGTCATCCGCGCGATCGCGCCGAAGACCGAGGTGGTGGTCAAGAGCTATTTCGACAAGGCGGGCGCGATGTTCGAAGTGGATCTGGCCGAGCGACTGGCCGACGTACTGGACGAGAATCCGGACATCATCAGTCTCTCGGCGGGCACCACGACGCGCTTCGACATTCCGTCGCTGGGTCTCGGCTTCTTCACCACGCCGAGGAAGAGCACTGCCGACGGGCCGGTGCTCGTCGCCGCGGCCGGCAATGACGCTGACGACCGGAAGTTCTGGCCGGCCGCGCATGACGAGGCCGTGTCGGTCGGAGCGCTGGCCGCCGACGGAAACTCCCGCGCGTCGTTCAGCAACTTCGGCAGCTGGGTCGACGTCTACGCGCCGGGGGAGAACCTGATCAACGCGTTTCTGACCGGGGAGTACGAGTGCACCGAGCGACCGAACAAGGGTCAGCTGCGCGAGTTCGCCGGGATGGCGCGCTGGAGCGGCACCTCATTCGCAACGCCACTGGTTGCGGGCCTGATCGCCGCCCGGATGTCCTCGACCGGCGAGCGCCCCAAGCAGGCCGCCAACGCCCTCCTCGCCTACAGCCGGACGCAGGTCCTGCCGAATGTCGGTCCGGTCCTGCTGCCAGGTGATGCGGGACCGTAGACGAGGTGACACCCGGATTACGCTGACGCGGCGCGGCATGTTCACCCAGTCCGCACCGCGTCAGCCTCCCCCCGACCTACTAACTCGGAGACACCACCGCCGCCGTTGATACACCATCCGTGTGGTGTATCTCGATGGCTTCTTCCACCTCCGACGGTTGAGGGGGTGGTGTCCGGATGACATCGCAAACAAAAGTGCCTGCACCGCCGGTGGAGCCTCCTCCACCCGAGCAGACCTGGATCGAGAATGCCAAGCGGCCGCAGGTGTGGGGCCCGCTTGCTCTTGGTCTGGTGGTGGTCATCGGCGAGCGAATGGCTGAAGGGCGTGGGGCTCTTCGCCGCAGCGGAACAACACCGGCCTCCTCCGCCGCTTCCGTACGTGGATCGGGCACCTCCGATCAAGCTAGTGTCGAGCGCGGCGCGGCGAGTCCGACGTCTCCTGCGTATTCGCACTCGCCATAGGAGGTTGTCGTGAAGTATGTGATTTTGATTCATTCCAATCCGCAGCCGTGGGGACATCCGACGGTCGACTTCACCGAGGTGGGGCGGGCGATCCCGGTGGAGCAGCGGCAGCAGATGTACAAGGAGTTCGACGAGATGCTCGCCGAGCTTCAGGCGTCGGGGGAGTTCGTGACCGCGGAGGCGCTCGACGCGCCGGGCTCGTCGACCGTCTACCGGTGGCAGAGCGGCCGGCCGGTGAGTACCGACGGGCCGTACGCCGAGGCGAAGGAGCAGTTGGCCGGGTTCTTCCTGTTCGACTTCGCCACCCGGGAGCGGGCCGAGGAGATCGCGGCCAGGTTCGCCGGGCCCGGTGACACGGTGGAGTTGCGTCCCGCGATGTGACCGAAGCCCTGCCGATGAGGTGACTTAGGCCGTACCGCCGCCGCGGAACTTCTCCTACTCTGTTGAAACTTACCGACAGTCAGGAGTACAGCCCGTGACGACCGTCGTCCTGATGGGGCCACCCGGAGCAGGCAAGGGAACCCATGCCGAGCTGCTCGCCGGTCGTCTCTGCGTCCCTGTCATCTCGACCGGCGACATTTTCCGCGCCCAGGTCGCCGCCGGGACCGACCTGGGCCGAACCGCGCAGCGGCACATGGACGCCGGCGAGTACGTCCCGGACGAGGTCACCAACGCGATGGTCCGCGAGCGGCTGGCCGCCGACGACACCCGCCCGGGCTTTCTGCTCGACGGCTATCCGCGCACCCTCGAGCAGGCGGCGGAGCTGGACGTGATCCGTAGCGTCGACGCGGTCGTCGTACTGCGGGTCGACGAGGAAGTCCTGGTCCGGCGCCTGCTCCGCCGGGCCGAGATCGAGCACCGCTCGGACGACACCGAGGAGGTGATCCGGCGCCGGTTCCAGGTGTACGCGGACGAGACCATCCCGCTGATCAGGCTGTACGGCGACCGCGGCGTGCTGCGCGAGGTCGACGGCAGCGGCGACATCGACGAGGTCCGCGACCGCATCCTCGACGTGGCCCGCGCACTGACCGCCGCTGAGTGAGCTCCGGGCAGGCGACGGCCGGCCCGGCTGTCAGGCGCCGGCGCCGCCGTCCACCGGAACGATCGCGCCGGTGACCATCGCGGCCCGGTCGCTGAGCAGCCACGCGGCCGCTTCGGCGACCTCGCGGGGTTCGGCCATTCGGCCGAGCGGGGTTGACGCGTTGATTCGCTCGATGATGCCGGGCGTCGCCTGCTCCCAACTGTCGATCATCTGCGTCGCGGTGCCGCCTGGGGTGATGCCGTTCACCCGGATGCCCTGAGGGGCCCAGGTCACTGCGGCCGTCTCGGTGATGCTGTTGAGCGCGCGTTTCATCGCGCCGTACGCGGGCAAGGCCGGGTTCGCGCGGCGGCTGCCGATGCTCGAGGTGTTGACGATCGCCCCGCCGCCGTTGCGGCGCATGAGCGCCGCCTCGGCGGTCATGGCGGTCCAGTGCGCCCGGAAGTTCACCGCGAACTGTTCCTCGAGGTCCTCGTCGCTGGTCGTGTCGAGCGGGCCGGGCCGGCTCTGGATCGCCGCGCCGTTGTTGAACGCGCCGTCGAGCCGTCCGTGCAGTTCCTCGATGCGGTCGACCGCCGCGCGGATGCTCGCACGGTCGGCGAGGTCCAGGGTCACGGCATCGGCGACACCACCGTCGGCGCGGATCTCGGTGACGATCTGCTGGAGGGCGTCGGTGCTGCGGGCGGCGAGCACGACGGCGGCACCCTCAGCGGCGAAGAGCCGGGCCGCGGCCGCCCCGATGCCGCGGCTTGCGCCGGTGATGAACACGACCTTGCCGCTGAGGAGGCCGATGGGTGCGATGTCACTGTTTGTCGTCATGCCGACAGTGTCAGGCCGGCTTCCGGGCCGGATGCAGGCACAGGCTGTACCAGGATCCGTCGCCGTGCAGCCTGCAGACTGGGGGTATGGACAAGCAGGAGCTCGGGGCGTTCCTCCGCAGCCGTCGCGAGCGGCTCCAGCCGGAGGATGTCGGCCTCCCTTCGGGCGCGCGACGCCGGACTCCGGGGCTTCGCCGCGAGGAGGTGGCGGTGCTCGCGCACATCTCCACGGAGTACTACGTCCGGCTCGAGCAAGGCCGGGCGCCGCGCCCTTCGGGTGAGGTCCTTGCCGGGATCGCAGGCGCGCTGCGGCTCACGGACGCCGAGTCCGACCATCTCCACGTCCTCGCGGGCACTGCGCCGAGTCGTACCGGATTGCATCGGCGTGACGTTCGCCCGAGCATCCTCGCGTTGCTCGAGCGGCTGCCGCAGACGGCTGGTTTCGTGACGTCTGCCGCGTTCGAGGTGCTCGCGTGGAACGACCTCGCGGCCGCGCTCATGGAGGACTTCGGTGAGCTCGACCCGGCGGACCGCAATCTCGCCCGCCGGGCCTTCCTGGGATCGGGTCGCGCCGATCAGGCGCTGTACGGGATCTCCGACGCCGCGGAGTTCCGGCACCACGTCGTGATGGAGCTCCGATCCGCCCTGGCCCGGTACCCGTCCGATCCCACGGTGGCCGGACTCGTCGACGAGCTCCGCGACGCCAGCCCCGACTTCGCCCGGCTCTGGGGACGGCACGACGTGCAGGCTGCGCCGATGCTCACGAAGACTTTCCGTCACCCGGCTGTCGGTGAGGTCACCGTCGACTGCGACGCCCTGACGCTCACCGATCGCGACCAGCGCCTCGTGCTCTACACCGCGCCGCCGGAATCACGTGACGCCGAGGCTTTGGCGCTTCTGAATGTCCTCGGACCCGAGGGCGTCAAAGCGAGCAGGTCGCTCTGACGTCGCCGGACTCGGGCCTCTTCAGCTGCGCCAGACGGGTGCTACGGACTTGCGGTAGTTGCGGCCGAAGACGCCGGAGATGATGGTCAGCACCGGCTTGGGGACCGTGCCGGTGATGGCCGCGGACTCTTCCGGACCGGCGCCGTCGAGGGCCCAGGCGAAGAAGGTGCCGCCCTGCGACGGGCTGACCTTGGCGAACTGCCGGCCCATCGCCTTGATCTCGGCCGAGTCCTTCTTCTCCAGGTACACCGGCTCGATCGCGGCCTCCTCGTGATCCAGGTGCAGCACCGTGACTCGCTGCAACTCCCGCATCGCTGTCAGCGCCGCCTCCGCGTCCTCGGTGCTCGCCGTACGGCGAAGTGTCGCGAGCGCACCGCGGGCCGCGGTCAGCGCCGTCGCCATCGTGTCGTGCTCGGCATCCATCTGGGTGAGCAGCTCCTGGCTCACGCCGACCGATTCCAGCGCCGGCCAGGCGATCTCGTGCTCACCCTGGTGGTGGCGCGTCAGTTGCTCGTCGAAGTTGGCCCACGCCGTCGCCAACTGCTCGGCCCGCTGCCGATCCCCCTCCGGAAACCGCCCCAACGCGTCGATGAATCGCTGCAGATCCCGCCGGAAAGCGGCGTGGATCGCCTTGTTCATACTCATTTCCGCCATGCTTTCGGAGTGTAGGCGGAAGCGGTTCGCGGGGGAACAATCGTGGCCTCCGGCAAGTTGTCCATGGATATGCATGGTGAGTACAAAGTGCCCGGCGGCAAGCTGGTGGTGGCGGATCTCGACGTTGTCGACGAGCACGTACGGCGTGCTCAGATCAGTGGGGACTTCTTCCTCGAGCCGGACGACGCGCTGGAGCGGATCAACGGGGCGCTGGCCGGTCTGCCCGTCGCGACCCCGGCGGCTCAGGTGGCTGCGCGGGTGCGCGCCGTACTCGGTGACGGCGTCGAGATGCTCGGGTTCTCACCCGAGGCCGTGGCGGTCGCCGTACGGCGTGCGTTGACCGGTGCGACCGGTTGGCGTGATCACGAGTGGGAGTTCGTGCACGACGTACCGCGGGAGCCCGCGTTGCAGATGGCATTGGACGAGGTGCTGACCGAGCAGGTCGGTTCCGGCGAGCGGCCGCCCACACTCCGCGTCTGGGAGTGGGCCTCGAACGCGGTCATCATCGGCAGCTTCCAGTCGCTCGGCAACGAGGTCGATCTGGACGGCGCCGCCAAGCACGACGTGACAGTGGTACGACGGATCAGCGGCGGCGGAGCCATGTTCGTCGAGCCGGGCAACACGATCACGTACTCGCTCTACGTCCCCGAGTCACTGGTGTCCGGGTTGTCGTTCACCGAGTCGTACGCGTTCCTGGACGACTGGGTGATCGGCGCGCTCAACGACCTCGGTATCGCGGCGACGTACCAGCCGATCAACGACATCACCTCGCCGGCCGGCAAGATCGCCGGCGCCGCGCAGAAGCGGCTGGCGGGCGGCGCGGTGCTGCATCACGTCACGATGGCCTACGACATGGACGCCGCGAAGATGCTCGAGGTCCTGCGGATCGGCCGCGAGAAGCTGTCCGACAAGGGCACCACGAGTGCCAACAAGCGCGTCGACCCGCTCCGCAGCCAGACCGGCCTCGACCGCGCCGAGGTGATCGACCGGATGGTCGCGTCCTTCGCGAACCGCTACGGCCTCAAGCCCGGCGCCATCGACCCCGCGACCGTCGAACAGGCCGAAGACCGGGTGCTCAGCAAGTTCGGCACCGACGACTGGCTCACCCGGGTTCCGTGATCGGTACGGCGTTGCCACTCACGCGAACCCGGTTGTCGCCGGTCCGCAGCTCGACCTGGATCTGGCTCGGCCGGCCCAGGTCGTAGCCCTGGTAGAGCGTGAGCGTGACAGGCGCCTGGACGATGCCGCGATCACGCAGGTATGCCCCGAACGCGGCAGCTGCCGCGCCGGTGGCCGGATCCTCGACCACGCCGCCGACCGGGAACGGATCACGCACGTGGAAGGTGGTCGCGGACTCGCGCCAGACCAACTGCAGGGTGGTGAGATCGCGCTCGAGCATGTACGCGAGCAGCCGGTCGAAGTCGTAGTCGAGCTCGGCGAGTCGTTGCCGGGTCGCCGTACTCACGATGAGGTGGCGGGCCCCGGCGTACCCGACGGCCGGCGGCAAGGCGGGGTCGAGTTCGTCAGCGCGCCAGCCGAGGATGTCGAGCACCTCGCTGAGGTCGCCGGCCGCCTCGACGTGCGGCTCGACGCTCGTCAGCGTTGCCCGCATCCCTTCGTCCACAACGACCGGCACGGGCCCGGCCGCGGTCGAGAACACGAACTCGCCCGGGCCGATGCGGTCCGCGAGTGCGACCGCGGTGGCCACGGTCGCATGGCCGCAGAACGGGACTTCCGCCTTGGGGGAGAAGTACCTCACCTGGTATTCGCCGGTCACGAAGGCCGTTTCGGAGTACCCGACGTCGGCGGCGATCGCCTGCATCGCCGCGTCGTCCAGCCCGCGGGCGTCGAGGACGACCCCGGCGGGGTTCCCGCCGGCCGGATCGGTCGTGAAGGCTGTGTAGCGGAGTACTTCGGTCATCGGCGCCTCAAGGTGACGTGGGTGACGGCGGGGGAGCTGACCATCTCGGTCACCTCGTAGTTGCTCAGGTTATCGACGTTGTCGAAGAGGCGTTCACCGGCGCCGGCCAACAGTGGGGCGACGACGAGGTTCAGCTCGTCGATCAGCCCGGCCCGCAGATACTGCTGGACCGTCGCGGCCCCACCGGCGATCACCACATCCTTGCCCTTGGCCGCTTCGACAGCACGCTCGAGCAAATCCGCTGATTCACCCCGGCGCTGAAGCCGTCCAGCGTGATGGTGAAGTTGTGTACCCGAACCTTGGCCATGTCAGTCTCCTCAGGTTGTGCTTGCACCCGTCGGTCGGAGCAGGCAAGCCGGCTTTGACACGGCTGCTCGGTCCCGCCCTGACAGCCGGCCTAGGGGTCGGTGGTGACGAGGCCTGTTCGGTAAGCGATGACTACCAGTTGGGCGCGGTCGCGGGCACGCAGCTTGGTCATCGCGTGGCTGACGTGGGTGCGCGCGGTGGCAGGGCTGAGGAAGAGTTCCGCGCCGATCTCCTGGTTGCTCAGGCCTTGGCCGACCAGGGCGAGCACTTCTCGCTCGCGGTCGGTGAGCACGGCCAGTTGTTCGTCGGCTGCCTTCGCCGCGGTTCGCCGTATGGTGAACTGGCTGATGAGGCGCCTGGTGATCCGGGGTGCGAGCAGCGCGTCCCCGTCGGCGACGACCCGGATCGCGTGCAGCAGTTCGGCAGGTCCGGCGTCTTTGAGCAGGAAGCCACTCGCACCGGCTTGTAGGGCGTCGAAGACGTAGGCGTCGGTGTCGTAGGTGGTCAGGATGAGGATCCGGACATGTTCCAGCCCGCGGATCGTCGTGATCTGCGACGTGGCCTGGATACCGTCCAGCTTCGGCATCCGGATGTCCATGAGTACGACGTCCGGCCGGGTGGCACGGGCTTGCTCGACGGCTTCGGCACCGTTGGTCGCCTCTGCCACGACGGTGATGTCCTCCTCGACCTCGAGCAGCACCCTGAACCCGGATCGCACGAGTCTTTCGTCGTCGGCGAGCAGGACTCTCACCGGAGAACCGCTCACAGAGCCGCCCCGGTCGCTACGAGGGGCAGCCAGGCCCTGACTTCGAATCCGCCGGCCGGCGTCGGTTCCGCCTCGAGCGATCCGCCGAGCAGCTTGCAGCGCTCCCGCATACCCACGATTCCCCGGCCGGGCTGACTGGCGACGTACGCCCGGTCGCTGACGGCCGATTCGGTACGGCGGCCTTCGTCGGTCACGCGGATCTCCAAGGCATCGGCCCCGGGCTTCAGCGCAACGGTCACGCGGGTCGGACCGACGTGGCGAATGACATTGGTGATCGACTCCTGCAGGATTCGGTACGCCGCACTGTCCACGGCAGTCGGCACCGGCACAGCGGGCGATGCGGTTTCCAGCGTGACGTCCAGTCCGGACTCCCGCGCTCTGGCGGCGAGCTCATCGATCTGTTCCAGGCCGGGTTGTGGTCCGCGGACGTCCTCGACGTCCCGGAGTACGCCGAGGATGGTGCGCATCTCTCGTAGCGCCCGCCCGCTGGTCTGCTCGATCGCCTGCAACGCTACGCGTGCCTGTTCCGGTCGCTTGTCGAGCACGTGCGCGGTGACCCCGGACTGCACATTGATGACCGCGATCGCGTGCGCGACCGTGTCGTGGACTTCACGCGCGATCCGGAGCCGTTCGGCGTCGACGCGTGCACGCGCTTCTTCGTCCCGGGTCCGTTCGGCCAATTCGGCACGGGCCACGGCTTCGGCCGCGATCACCTTGCGGGACCGGACGGATTCACCGAGTGCGATGCTCATGACGGATGCACCGATGCGGAAGAACACCCAGCCGATGGCAGCACGTGGCTCGACGTCGGCCGCTGCCCACAGCCATCCCACGGTCAGCACCGCCGTAACGATTCCGGCGATCACCAGCGACCGGCGGCCGTCGCCATACAGGGCGACGGTGTACAAGGAGACGAAGAGCGCGATCCATCCGGGCCCGTCCGGGAAGTCGAGGGCGTAGTACAGCAGACTCGCAAGTGCGATGGTGATGAACACCGGCACCGGCCATACGCGCCGGGCAGCGAGCGCCAGGCCGCTCACCACCAGCAGCACGATGCCGAGCGTTCCCACGTCGGGAAGCCCGTCCACGGCCACCTTGGCCATGGTGCCCTGCACCTGCAGCACAGTGATGACAAGCGCCAGTGCGACGTCTTGCAGCACCACCCGCAGGCGGAACGATTCCACACGGCGTTCCATACGACGATCCTACTGAAGGGCACCCGCTCGGCGCTCCGTTCGGATGCGTGACGGGCTACGCCACCAGGAGTAGACCGACAGGCAGGTGTACGCCGGATTGCGTAACGATCGCCCTCCGCTGCCCGAGGCCGGGACTGCCCTCGCGGCGCGATGATCGCCGACATGAGAGACATGACTTCTCGTACCGATGGACCTCTGGCCGGACTGGCCCGATTCTGTTACCGGCGCCGACGCCTCGTTCTGCTGACCTGGATCGTCGGCGTGATCGGTCTGGCCTTCATCGGCTTCCGGTACGGCGCCGCCGCCGACAACGACTACTCCGGTGACTCCGAGTCCGCGAAGGCACAGGTTCTGCTGGAGAAGCACTTCCCCGAGCGGCAGGGCGACACGCTGACGCTTGCCGTCAAGGCAGACGGTGGGATCGACGATCCCGCTGTCCGGCCGAGGATCGAGAAGGTCGTGGCCGAGCTCGAAGCCTCGTCGGTGACCGGGCCGGTGGTCTCGCCGTACGAGGACCGGAACCTGGTGACCGAGGACCGCCGCATCGCCCGGATGACCGTCCCGCTGACCGACAAGGACGTGGACAAGGCAGACGTCAAGATCTTGGTCGACATTGTCAAGGCTGCCTCGGGTGACGGCCTGACGCTCGGGCTGGGCGGGGACGAGGCGGAGAAGGCCGAGACACCGCCGCAGGGCCCGGCCGAGGCGATCGGTGTCATGACGGCAGCGGTGATCCTGTTCGTCGCCTTCGGATCCTTGGTGGCGATGGGCCTGCCGCTCGTGACCGCGTTGGTGGCGATCCTCGGTGGCATCGCCTTGACCAAGCTCGTCGGATACGTCGTGCCGTCGCCGGACTTCACCGTGCTCGTCGCCACGATGATCGGGCTCGGTGTCGGAATCGACTACGCGCTGTTCATCGTGACCCGCTACAAGGACAACCTGCAGGAGGGCGACGAGCCCGAGCGCGCCACCGTGAGAGCCATCGCCACCGCCGGACACGCGGTCCTGTTCGCCGGCACGACCGTGGTGATCGCGCTGCTCGGCCTGATCGCCATGGGACAGCGGATGATGACCGGCGTGGCCGTCGGCGCGTCGGTGACCGTCTTGGTGACCATGGCTGCCGCGGTCACGCTCGTGCCGGCGTTCTTGGGCTTCACCGGTCACAAGATCACCGCGCTGCGCCTGCCGCGTCGGACCAGGACTGAGCGGGTTCCCGCACGAGAGCGCCGTACCCTTGCCGAGCGTTGGGCCGGAGTCGTCCAGCGCAAGCCGCTGGTCTCCGCCGCGCTGGCCGGCGCGGCCCTGCTGATGCTGGCCGCCCCTGCTCTGTCGATGCGGCTGAGCCTTCCGGATGCCAGTGTTCAACCACCTGACAGGAGCAGCTACACGTCGTACCAGATCCTCTCCGAGGGCTTCGGTCCCGGGTACGGCGCTCCGTTGATCTTCGCCACCGAGCACGCCGACCTCGATCCGGTCGTCGATGCGGTCGGAAAGACCGACGGCGTCGCGTTCGTCACCCGGCCTCAGGTCAGCAAGGACGGGCAGGCCGCCATCTTCATGGCCTTCCCGAAGACCGGGTACCAGGACGAGGCGACCGCTGACCTGGTGCACTCGCTTCGGGACGACGTGCTTGCGGCGACGGCCGGCGGCGAGCACGTGTACGTCGGCGGCCCGAACGCCGGGGCGATCGACTTCGCCGACGAGACCAGTTCGCGCTTGCCGCTCATGATCGCAGTCGTGATCGCGCTGTCGCTGGTTTTGCTGGTCGTCCTGGTCCGGTCGGTCACGATCGCGCTGCAGGCGGCGGTGATGAATCTCCTCTCGATCGGTGCGGCGTACGGCGTACTGGTCGCGATCGTGCAGTGGGGGTGGCTCGGCTCGGCTCTCGGGTTTCCTACCGAGATGCCGATCACGACCTGGGTTCCGATGATGATGTTCCCGCTGCTGTTCGGCCTCTCGATGGACTACGAGGTCTTCCTGATCTCGCGGATCCGCGAGGAGTACGAACGCAACGGCGACACCCGCAGAGCCGTCACCAGGGGGCTGACCCGGACCGCGAAGGTCATCACGGCCGCCGCCGCCATCATGGTGGCTGTCTTCACGACCGCCCTGCTCGGGCCCGACGTCTCGGTCAAGCAGATCGGTCTGGGCATGGCCGTCGCCGTACTCGTCGACGCCACCATCATCCGGATGGTCCTCGTCCCCGCAGTCATGGAACTGTGCGGCGAAGCCAACTGGTGGCTCCCCGGACGCCGCTCACCGAAACCAGCCACCACCCCCAGCCCGACCGAAGTCAATCAAGAAGTCGAAGCCTGACCGTGCGTGCCGTCGGCCGCGACCACTCGGCCGTCACTCGGTCCAGTCCAGCTGAGCTTCGAGGATCCCAAGCTCCCGCCCGAACGCCTGCGCCTCTCCGTCCCGGCCCGAAGACTCTCCAGGATCAACGCCCCGTCGTACACCGGACCCTCCTCTCGTCGCTGCCGAGGCTAGGGCACGTCTCTCAATTCCCTGCGTGCTGCGCGGCACTCGGCGGGGCACATCGCCGCGTTGGAGGACAAGGCACGGAGAACCCCACTCCGAGCCTCGCCCTCCGCCTTGCGCTGCACCCCGCCGAGCACCTGCTCGCTACTGCAGGGAATTGAGAGACGCACCCTAGGCCCTCCCGCCGACAGTCAGCGTCTAGCGTTGGGCCTGTGGAGCTTGGGTATGTGATCTTGTACGTCGAGGATCTCGAGGTCTCGGTGGCGTTCTACCGGGACGTGATCGGGTTGCCGTACAAGTTCACCGATGCGGGGTACGCCGAGTTCGGGACGGACGGGACGCGATTCGCGTTGTACGAGCGGCGGCGGGCGGAATGGCTGACCGGGCGGGCGGTGGCCCCCGGGCCGGCGGCCGAGATCGTGCTGGTCGTCGAGGATGTGGACGCGTGCGCCGATCGCCTCGCGGCCCGGGGCGTGACGGTACTCAGCGGGCCGGCCGACCGTCCGTGGGGGCACCGGACGGTGCACATCGCGGATCCCGACGGGTTCGTCGTCGAGTTCGCGCAGGAGATCCCTCGGCGCAGAGGGCGGGTCAGCGGCGGTGGTGATGGTTCTGGTGCTGCCAGCGGTTGCGATGAGCCCCGCTGAGCAAGGCGATCCAGAACAGACCCCACAGCAGCCACGGCGCGGTCAGCGTGACCGCCGTGATGACGAGGCCGATCATCAGGATCGGGACCAGCATCATGAACGGCGGCGGCGGACCTTGGCGGCGCCGCGGCTTGGCCGGCTGCGGCGACCACGGACCTCGGGCGAGTTGCAGCTCGGCCGGATCCGGGAGGTCGTCGAACAGCAGGGTGAGGTCGTCGCCGTACCGGGCCCGCGTCGCGTGCTCGCTGCGCTCCTCGAACTCGTCCTGGGTCAGCCGGCCCGCGACGAAGTGGTCGCTGAGCATGGCCACGGCCTGATCGCGTTCGGCGTCGCCGATCCGGACCGGGCCGTGGCGCTCGGGGAGGTACGGGTTCATGACCGGTCCTGCTCGTCGTCGGCGAGGATGCCGTACAGCTTGCGGCGCAGCTCGGCCACCGCGTCCTTGGCCCGCGCCTGCTGCTCCGGCGTACCGGTGGCGAGGATCTGCCACATCGCCGTCGCGACCTGGCCGAGCATCGGCTTCAGCCCGTTCTCGTCGTCGTCGGGCGGTGCGCTCATCGCCTGCCACGGTGCCGACACCTCGTCGGCGTGCTCGGCAACGTACGTGCGTCCCTCGTCGGTCAGCGTGAAGGTACGGCGGCCGACCTCGGCGTCGGCGGTGACCAGGCCCTCGTCCTCGAGTTGCTGCAGGGTCGGGTAGATCGAGCCAGGGCTCGGCTTCCACGCGCCGCCGCTGCGCTCGGCGATCTCCTGGATGAGCTGGTAGCCGTTCATCGGCTGCTCGGCCAGTACGGCCAGAATGGCGGCGCGGACGTCACCGCGGCGGGCCTTGGGTCCGCGCCAGCGCGGCGGCGGCCCCCACGGCGGGCCGAACATCTGACCGCCGAACATGCCCCACTGCGTCCCGAACGGGGACTGCCCGTGCCCGTGATGTGTGCGCCGGCCGGTCATCGCGGCGCGCAACTCGTCCTTGATGTCTTCGAAGGCTGAACAATGCCGTGCGAGCTGCTGCCAGGGCCACCCCGTGGCGTACGTCGATCCGGTCATCCCGACCACCCGTCCCTAGGTGAGAATGCGATACGTCGACGATATATCGCGAACCATCGCAACCCAAGGCTCAGCTGTGCACGGTGTCCAGGGTGGCGAGCAGGCGGAGACCGTCGTACGACGGAGTGCCCGGCGCGGCGTTGTAGGCGGTCAGGGTGAGACCGGGATCGGCCGGCAGCGGCATCGCCTCGAAGTTCAGCTCGAGTGCGCCGACCTCCGGGTGCTGGAACTGCTTGACGCCGGAGTGGTGCAGGCGGACGTCGTGCGCGGCCCAGCGGGTCCGGAACTCGTCGCTGCGGGTGGAGAGCTCGCCGACCAGGTCGGTCAGGTTGCGGTTGTAGGGATCCCGGCCGGCCTCGGTCCGGAGCAACGCGACAGTGGTGTTCGCGGAGTGCGCCCAATTCGGATGGAAGCTCCTCGCGGCCGGATCCAGGAAGACGAACCGGGCGAGGTTGACCGGGCGTGCCTCGGTGGCGAAGGCGGGCGCGAACAGTGCCCGGGCCAGCCGGTTGACGGCCAGCAGATCGAGCCGGCCGTTGCGCACGAAGGCCGGTGCCTCGGTCATCGACTCGAGGATGGCGACGACGCTGGGCCGGACTTCGTCACTGGTACGGCGACGTCGCGTCGTCCGCGGGGTCGCGCCGGCCGTGCGGGCCAGGTCGTACAGGTGCTGCCGTTCGGCCTCGTCCAGCTGGAGTGCGCCGGCCAAGGCGTCGAGGACGCTCTCGGAGACGCCGCCGAGGTTGCCGCGCTCGAGGCGGGCGTAGTACTCGACACTGACGCCGGCCAGCAGCGCGACCTCCTCGCGGCGGAGGCCCGGGACCCTGCGGTGACCGCTGTGCAGCCCGCCGAGCCCGGCCTGCTCCGGGCTGAGCTTCGCCCGCCGGCTGGCCAGGAACTCGCGGATCTCACTGCGGTTGTCCATGCTTTCGAGGCTAACGCGGCGTTCCACGGGGTGGGATTCCCTGTCAGTACCAGTTACGCGGCTGGGCGACGTACGGCTCCTCCAGCCGCTGGATCTCCTCGTCGGTGAGTTCGAGGTCGACCGCCGCGACGGCATCGGTGAGGTGGTGCGGTTTCGTGGCGCCGACGATCGGAGCCGACACGATCGGCTTGGTCAGCAACCACGCCAGCGCGACCTGTGCCATCGGTACGCCGCGGTCGGCGGCCACTGCTTCGACGGCACCGACGCTGCGCTCATCGCTGTCACGGGCAAGGCTCCTTGCCACGATGTCGGTCTCTGCGCGGAGTGTCTGCCGACCCCACGGCTGGGCGAGCCGGCCCTTGGCGAGAGGCGAGTAGGGGATGCTGCCGACGCCTTGGTCGGCGCAGAGCGCGAGTAGTTCGTTCTCGTCGTCGCGCCGGATCACGTTGTACTGGTTCTGCATCGAGACGAAGCGCGTCCACCCTGCCCGGTCGGCCGTGTGCTGCAGTTTGGCGAACTGCCACGCCCACATCGACGACGCACCGACGTACCGGACCTTGCCTGCTCTGACCACGTCGTGGAGAGCTTCCATCGTCTCCTCGACCGGCGTCTCCGGATCGAACCGGTGGATCTGGTACAGGTCGACGTACTCGGTCCCGAGTCTGGTCAGGGACGCGTCCAGTTGTTCGAGAATCGCCTTGCGGGACAGGCCGGAGCCGCCCGGTCCGTCGTGCATCCTGCCCCAGACCTTCGTCGCCAGGACGACGTCCTCGCGCCGGCTGTACCGCTTGATCGCCCGGCCGACGAACTCCTCCGAGGAGCCGCCGCCGTACGTGTTCGCCGTGTCCCAGAAGGTGATCCCGAGCTCGACCGCCTGCTGGAAGTACGGCTGCGAACTCTCCTCGTCGAGCGTCCACTGATGGAAATCGTTGCGCTCGCCGAAACTCATACATCCCAACGCGATCCGGCTGACAGTCAGTCCGGTCCGGCCCAACTTCACGTACTCCATGCCCCGACGTTAGAACGCCGTCGGCCGGTGAGGCAGGCACTGGCGGTACACCTATTGCGAGGGCGCCGCCTCGATGACGTGATAGTCGTACGGCGGCAGCGCCTTGCTCACCGTGGTCATCGTGAGACCGGCCTGCTCGAGCAGGCCGCGGAACTCCTCCTCGGTCCGCTCGCGGCCGCCCGTCACGACCAGCATGTGCATGTCGATCAGCAGCGTCGGCATGTCCTCGGGACCGACGACCTCGGGCAGCATCCGCTCCAGGATCAGCAGCCGCACTCCAGGTGACATCGCCGCTCGGCAGCTGGACAGGATCCGGACCGCCGCGTCGTCGTCCCAGTCGTGCAGGATCTGCTTGAGCAGGTAGGCATCCGCGTCGTGGGGGATCGCTTCGAAGAAGTCGCCCGGGTACAGGCGGCAACGATCGAGGACGCCTCGTGCTTCGAGGTTCGCGGCCGCTTCGTCGAGACCTGAAGGCAGGTCGAACACGATGCCGTGCAGGCTGGGCTCCGCGTGCAGCATCTCCGCGATCAGCGTGCCGTCGCCGCCGCCGACGTCCAGGACGGTCCCGAAGCGCGCCGGGCGGACCGCCTCGATCAGACCGGGGGCGGCGTCGCGGGAGTGCTGCGCCATCGCCTTGTTGAAGGTGACCGACGCCTCGTGGTGACGGGCGTAGAAGTCGATCCAGGACATCCGATATGCCTGGCTCCAGCCGGCCTCACCGGTGCGGACCGCCGCGACCAGTTCGCCCCAGCTCACCCAGGCCTCCTTGCCCCAGAGCATCGTCGCCAGCGCCTGGATCGAGTCGTCCGTGTCACTGCGGAGACTTGCGCCGCGTTCGGTGAGCTCGAACCGGTCGGCCTCGGTCTGTTGCACGAGACCAAGGCCGGCGAGGGTACGCAGCAGACGGTAGAGCGACGGCTGGTCCGTGTTCGTGTGCTGGGCCAGGTCGGTGCTCGACTGTGGTCCGCCCGCCAGCAGGTCGGCCAGGTTGAGCTCAGCGGCTGCGGTGACGACCTTTGTCACCGTCGCGCCGAAGAGCAGTTCGTCTGTCGTGGTCATCCGTCAACGCTGGCATCGCGCTCGCCGGGTCGACATGACCAGGAGTGCACAGCTGATGAGGATCCGTGTACTCCTTCGCGGCCGGTTGGCTACGGTGAGCGGGTGAGCACGGTGTTCAGGGCTGACGACCAGCCCGTGAACGCACGAGCCGACTACTGGCATCAGGTCGTCGGCGATACCCTCGCGCGCCTCGACCTGGCCGCGCCGCCCGTGTTGGACGACCGCGATCGCTTGCGGGTCGGTGACCTCGGTCCGGTGCGCGTGGTCGAACTCTCGACCGGCGAGACCAGCAGGGCGTCACGTCGGCAGACACACATCAGTAGCTCGGACCCCGAGCTGATCAAGATCGACGTACAGGCTCGTGGGCATGGTCTGATCGCGCATGGCGGGCGTGAGGCTCGCTGCGCGCCAGGGGATTTCACCCTGGTCGACCTGTCTCGCCCTTGTGGGTGGGCGAACAGCCCGGCGGCGGGTCTCGTGGCGGTGGCGTTTCCGCGGGCGTTGTTGCCGTTGCCTCCGGACTCCCTTGCCTCGTTGGCGGGAGTCCGGGTGCCTGGTGGTGACGGCCTTGGTGCTCTGGTGTCGTCGCTGGCCCTGCAGCTCCCGGGACACCTGGACTCGGGTGAAGGCGTGCGACTCGGTACGGCGATGCTGGATCTGCTGACGGTTGCGTTGGGGGAGCGGCTGGGGGTTTCCGGCGCCATCCCGACGGCGTCGCGGCGGCGGGCGTTGCTGGTGCAGATTCACGCGTTCATCGAGGCACACCTCGGCGATCGGGAGCTGTCGCCGCGGAGTATCGCTGCCGCGATGTACATCTCCGTGCGCTACCTGCACAAGCTGTTCGAGAACGAGCAGACGACTGTCGTGGATCTGATCCGCCGCCGCCGGCTCGAGCATTGCCACCGCGACCTGCTCGATCCTTCGCTGGACGCCGTACCGGTGAGCGCGATCGCTGCCCGCTGGGGGTTTTCGACCCCGGCGCACTTCAGCCGGCTGTTCCGGACGACGTACGGCGTACCACCGGTGGAACTGCGCAACGCCGCCCGCGTGCCGAGCTAGGCGTGCGTCAGGCTGCGAACTCGAGGTCGGCGACGGTTGCTACCAGGACGACGGAGTTGCCTTCGACGGCGACCTGTTTGAGCGAGGCGCCGAACGGGAGTTCGGGCAGGGTGATACCTCTCGCGAGCAGCCGGGAGACCGTACTGCGAACGATGGACGGCACCGAGTCGGAGAGTTCGTCGACCGCCAGGACGACGCGGCCCTTGTCCACCTTCGGGCTGAGCGTCACGTCGACGTCGTTGCCGCGCACCGACAGTCGCGCGTGCAGCCTGCCGTCGACGATGCTCAGTGCCAGATTGTCGACACCGGTCGCGCGGGCGGCGAGCTTGGCCAGTTCGGCCGGCGACAACCGCACCTTCATGTCCGTCGAGTCGATGGTGACCGCCGCACCGGAACCGCCCGTCACCAACGCGCGCGGGACGTGTACTCCGCGCATCGTCACGGTGAGGTCCTCGGCCGGGACCGACGAGAACGTCGGCTCCTGCATGGTCAGCGTGACGGTCGAGAACTCTTCCTTCACCACCTGCGGCAGGAACCCGAACCCGCCGATCTCCACGCTGGTGTCGGCGGCCTGGACGTCGTACTGCGCCGCCTCTTTCGCAGCCATGGTCGCCAGCCGATCCTCGGCCACCCACGCGGCCGCCCGATCGGCGCCGACGCCCAGCAGGCCCAGAATCACGACCGTGACCACCAAACGCCGCAACCACCGACGCGGTCTCCTCGAACTCATCCCAGCCCTTCCATCGGCAGCCCAGCAGCCCCGTCGGACCCGCACAGCCTAGGGCACACCCCCAAAGGCCCTGCCCCACAGTTGCCTGAGCGGTGGACTCAGGGGTGACTGGGCGGCGGGCTCAGGCGGGTGCTTGGGCGCGGATCGCGTCGATGGTTTCGCGGAGGGCCTCGTCGGTCGGCGTGGGTTCGATGCCAAAGGCAACAGTCGCAGCCTGGGAGTCGAGCACGAACGGACGCCGCCACTGGTACTGCGTCTCGATCATCGCCCGCGCCGCCGGATTGAACAGCCCCGCCAGCCGCAGCGCCAACCCCGGCATCTTGGCGACCCGAGCCGTCGGCGCCCCGGCGAGCTCGGCAGCCCGGCCGGCGAGTTCCCGAATCGACACCGGCGGGGGAGTAGGCACGTGCCATGGCCGTCCCCACGCCTTCCCGTCGGCCGCCACGGCGACCAGGGTGCGCGCGACATCACCGACGTACGTCCAACTGTGCGGTGCATCCAGATCGGCCGGTGCCGCGCCGCGACCCCCGGAGATGACTTTCGGCAACACCATCACGCTGAACGGCGATACCGTGTGCGCGCCCAGATAGTCCGAGCCGCGCACCTCGGCGGTCCGGATACGACCGGCCTCATGCGCGGCCAGCGCGTCCTCCCACAACTGCGCCCGCACCCGGCCCTTGACCGAGTTGGGCCGCATCGGCAAGTCCTCCGTCATCGGCCCGTCCACTTCGCCGTACCCATAGAGATTCCCGGTCGTCACCAGCACTGCGCCACTGCTCTCGGCGGCCGCGATGAGCGCCGCGCCGAGCGGAGGCCAGTCGCTGGACCACCGGTGGTAGGCGGGACCGGCGCACGAATACAACGCAACAGCACCATCCGTCAGCCGCGCCAACACCTCCCCATCACTGGCATCCGCCGCAACACACTCAATTCCACCCCCGCCGCCCTCGCCGACGACCCGCCCGGCTCCACCCACCACCTCGGCTCCGCTTCGGCTGGGGAGTGGTTGCGGTTTGCTGCCGCTGCGGGTGATGAGGCGGACCTGCTCGCCGCGGGCGGCCAGGAGGCGGGCGGTGGCCGAACCGACCGGGCCGGCTCCGACGATGACGTGCAGGGACATGGCAGGTAACCCCTTCGTGGACTCCGATGAGAACAGTGTTCTCGAATAGGTTCACTGTACGCAGCTCGCCGAGCCGCGGTCAAGAACACTGTTCTCGCCACGTTCCAGTGTTCTCGCATCTGTGCCAGACTGGCTCCATGTCCGCACCGTCACTCCGCGCCCGGGTCCGCTCGGAGATGGCCCAGGAGATCAAGGACGTCGCCCGCCGGCACCTCGCCACGGACGGCGCCAACCTCTCCCTTCGCGCGGTGGCCCGCGACCTGGACATCGTCGCCTCGGCCCTCTACCGCTACTTCCCGAGCCGCGACGCCCTACTCACCGCCCTGATCATCGACGCGTACAACGCGCTCGCCGCCGCCGCGACCGAGGCCGATGCCGCCGTACCCCGCGACGACCTCCGCGGCCGCTGGCTGGCCGTCTGCCGCGCCGTCCGCACCTGGGCTCTCGCCCACCCGGCCGAGTACGGCCTCATCTACGGCGCCCCCGTCCCCGGGTACGCCGCCCCGCAGGACACCGTCGAGCCGGCGTCCAAGGTCATCCTTCTGCTGGTCGGAATCGTCACCGACGGCCTCGGCCGGCTCAAACCGATCACCGCGTCGCCGCTGACGATGCCGCTGCGCGCCGACCTCCGCCGCCTCATCGACGAACGCCAAGGTGAACTGCTCGAGGAACGCCTCGATCGCGTGCTGGTCGCGTGGACCCACCTCTACGGCGTACTCAACTTCGAAGTCTTCGGCCGCCTCGACGACATGATCGAAGCCCGGGCCGAGTACTTCGACCACCACATGATCCTGATGGCCGACCTCACCGGTCTCCCCAAGTGACCGTTGCCGACTTCGCCGACCATCGGGGACTCCTGTACGCCGTCGCGTACCGCCTGCTCGGCAGCGTCGCCGACGCGGAAGACGTCGTACAGGACACCTGGCTCCGCTGGAGCCGCGTCGACACGGCAACAGTCGACGACCCCGAGGCCTATCTCGTCAAAGTCGCCACCCGCCTGGCGGTCGACCGCCTGCGCAGCGCGGCCGTACGACGCGAGGCCTACATCGGCCCGTGGCTGCCAGAACCGATCCTCACAGCCCCGGACGCGGCCGACGATGTCATTCGCGCCGACGCCGTCTCGACGGCAATGCTGCTGGTGCTGGAGGCCCTGTCGCCCACAGAACGGGCGGTCTTCGTTCTCAACGAGGCCTTTGGTTACAGCAATACCGAGATCGCCCGCATCCTCGGCCGCCAGGATGCCGACGTACGGCAACTCGCCCATCGTGCTCGCAAGGCGGTCGCGGCGCGCCGTCGTCGGTACGACAGCGACCCGACCACGCAACAGCAGGTGACCGAGCGCTTTCTGGCGGCCTGTCTCGGTGGCGACGTGAAGGCGCTGATGGATGTGCTCGCGCCAGACGTGACCTTGATCAGCGACGGCGGCGGCTTGACCGGCGCACCACGCAAGCTCATCCGCAGCCCGCAGTACGTCGCCCAAGCGATCATCCTGCTCTCAAAACGCCGGCCCGCCGACTCGAACGTCGTACTGCGGCATGTCAATGGAGCACCAGGCATGGTCATCTACTCGGGCACCACACCGGTGGTCGCTGCCACCCTCCACCTCGTCGACGGCGCCATCGAGACCATCCACGTTGTCAGCAACCCAGAGAAGCTCAACGGCGTAGTCGCAGTGACCTGACTCACCCAGGCCGACTGTCACGCTCCAGCAAGCTGTCTCGTCCGTGAGGCGCCCACTTACTCACGGATCGGAGCCCCATGTACGCCGCCTACCTGACAGCCACCCTCTTGGCCGCCACTCTCACCGGTGCGGCAGCCGTCGCCAACTTCATCGGGCACAGCTACCCCAGATCCCAGGCCGACAAGCTGAATGTCCCCCACTCCTACATGCTTCCGTTCGGCGCCCTACTGGCCGCAGGCTCTCTAGGCCTCCTCGCCGGCCTCGCAATCCCACCCCTCGGAGCGCTCGCGGCAGCCGGCCTCGTCCTCTACTTCCTGGGCGCCCTCATTGCCCACCTACGAATCCATGACCGCCAACTCGGCCCGTGGGCCCTCTTCTTCATCCCCTGCGTCGCAGCACTCGCCACCAACGTGACCTACTACTGAGCTGTGCTCGCTCTAGGGGGACAAACGGCGGCGGAGGCGGAGTTCGTCGCGGATGGCGCGGGGGACGGGGAGCCGGTAGGCCTCCAGGGCGCTGGCGTAGGCGCTGAGTGAGGCGGTGAGGCGGCGGGAGTTGTTGCGGACGTTCTCGTCCGGACGCTTCGTGCTCCGGGTCAGTTGTTCGGCCGCGCGAGCGGTGACGACCTCGGCGTACAGGTGCGAAAGATCGTGGTCCGCGGTCGAGCGGCGCTGGATGCTCGGCAGAGTGGCAACTGGTCGAATCGTCATCGGGTACCGCCTCAAAGACTGCCGGTCCCCCGGCAGTCCACCTGGAATGCCATCGTTCCGGAGTCCTCCCAGGCTACCTCCCCGCCCAATCCGGCCGCGGCGACTCAAGCGAGGCCATGGGGTTCATCCCTGCGCCGGGGACGGCCGTACGTCGAAATAGAGCCGGCTGACGAGGTCGTTGATGCGTGCGGCGTCGGCTGTTGTGCCGTCGTACTGCGCGACCACTACCCGGAGCGAACTGTCCGTGCCGACACCGGCCCAGCACCAGACGGCACGGCCGTCCTTCTGCTTGGCGAATTGGCGGGAGACGCCGGCGACGGCGCCCACCGAGTACGTCGACTGCGCCCTGGGCTCGCCGAGCCCGACACAGTTGGGCTCGGTATCCAGCGCTGTCCGGATCACGCTTGCCACAGGTCGGCCGATCAGCTCCGCCGGGAGCGGCGCCGCACGCACCGTCAACGTCGCTTTGCCGACGTCCGGCGCAGCCAGCCGGATCCGTCCCGGTACGGCGTCGTCGATCGTCCACCCGGCGGGACGGCAGGCCCAGGTGCGGACGGATGGGTCGTACAGAACGGTGTGGGGCTTCGCCTCGCTGGTCGTGGTCGTGGCGGTAGTTGTGGCCAGCAACCGATTGTCGAGCCAGGCGTCGAGCCGGTACTCACCACGACCCGGACAGCCGACATCCAGGAGTAGTTGCCGGCCCTGGTCGGCAGCACCGAGCCGTTTGATTGCGACCAGGTCCGGCCGCTGTTGCCACGGCTCGTCGGGGCTACGCCTGAAGTAGCCGATCCAGGAGACCCGTGACTGCGCAGGGAGATTGGCCTGCTGGTACGTCGCCCCGACGTACCAGCCGGAGGCGGTCAGCTTCAGGGCGGAGATCTGCGCGTCGGCTCCGGCCGGATTCGGGCCGTGCGCGACCTGATTCGCCTGCGCAGCGATGAGCCGTCCCTGCAGCTCCTGCACCAGCTCTTTCCGGTGCGGCTCCAGTACGGCCAGGATCTCGAGTGCGGTGCGTGAGCTGGCATACAGCTCGGTCCGCTCGGTCGGGTCCGGTCTGTCGGCGACCCGCTGGATCATGTCGTCGTACGACGCGCGAGCCTCGTCGCCCTTTCCCTGGGCCGCCAGGACGAGCCCGAGGTTGGCGTGCGGAAGCGGCAGGTTCGGGTTCGACTCCAGCGCCTTGCGGGTCAGCTCCTCGGACTCGGCGTACCGCCGTACGTGAAAGAGGTTCGCCCCCTGATTGACGAGCGACACGTAGTCGGGGACCGGTTTGAGGTCGAGGGCTCGGTCCAGATCCTCGATGGATCGGTCCCGATGTTCGCCATCGACGTTGGTGATGACGTAGGACGCGTTCTCAGGGCTGCCGGCGCGGAGGTGTGCCGTCGCGCGGGCCCGGTAAGCCTGTAGGTAGTCGCCGCGCAGCCGTATCGCCTTGGTGTACGACGCGATGGCAGCATCGAACCGCCCCAACGTCATCTGCTTGTCGCCCTCCGCGAGCGCGACCACCGCCTCAGCTGGAGTGACGGTGGGCTGTTGGGCCGCAGCAGCGAGACTGACCCCCGCCGCGAAGACTGTGATCACCACGGCGGGAACCACGGCGAGGTTCCGGATTCCCTCAGCCAAGGTGAGCGACAGTCCCAACAGCGAAAGCGCCACCGCAAGCAAGGTGATACCCAGGACGTACCGGTCCGCCTTGGCGCCCCAGGCCGTAGCGGTCTCCCGCTGAGCGTCGGCTTGGAGGGCGGTGACTCGCGGTCCGGCGAGGCGCTCGGTGGCCTTGAGGTTCACGTCGTCCCAGTGCGCCGCACCCGTCTCCTCCACCGCAAGGTTCGCCAGCGCCTGCGCGGACTTGTCCCAGGACTGCGCAGCGGTCGTGTACGCGTCCGATCCGGTGAGCGACGAGGCGACCCGCGCCAGCTCAGCCCGTTGGAGCAGCGATCGGGCTTCGGCATCGCTCCCGGTCAGCTTGGAGATCTCCACATAGGCCGCGCCGTAGTCGGCGAGGGCGGAGATCGACGCCTTGTGCGCCCGAGCCGACAGGTCCTCCTCGTGCTCGCTCGCCCGGCTCGCGGCGAGGGCAAGCAGGCTCCCGATCAGCACCAGCAACGCGGCCGAGAACGCGATCACCTTCTTGAACGGGGTGTCGACGGCGTCGATCTCCGGGATCTCGATCTGAGCCTCGGGAACAGGCATGCGCAGGCTCCTGTTCTCGTCAGCCGCCGACGGCGGCGTTGACGCCGGCACCGACGGTCGCGACCACAAACCCGGCCGCGGCAGATACCAGCACCGCTGTCCGCCACCGGGGACGAACCATCCGCCCGACGGTCAGCAGCAGTACAAGCACGAGCAGTGTCACGACCGCCAGCATGGTGCGGACGCTCTGGCTATGCCGGGCGTCAGCAGTCGCTGCGGTGTGAGCGGGCTGTTCCGGCTGCAGGGCGCCGAACGCCTCATAGCCCTTGATGGTCTCGAGTCTGTTCGCGGCGTCGTACGTCGCGGCCGACGTCGTCCCACTCAGACGGGACATGTCGAAGGTCGTCTGGCGGAATGCGTCGGCGACACTGCGCAGTACCAGGGCCTCGGCCCGTAGTTGCGCGGCTCGCGTCACGTTCCCGGCGGCCTGTGCCGCCGTCGCCTGCGACTCCAGGGCTTCGGCCTCTGCGAGCGACCGGCGGTAGCGACCGGTGGCGCTGGACTCGCCATCCACTCGGGTGGCGGCGACCAACTGCTCACGTTCCAGCTGAAGGGTTTCCAGCGTGGCCTGACCCCGTGCCTCGGCCGCCGCATCGTCCTGCCGTACGGCGAGGTAGGTGAGCAGCGCCGCACTCAGTGTCACGATGGCGATCGCGACGGCGACGGTGCGCTCCCAGTCCGCCAGCAAGCGTGCCGGCCATGGCCGCTTGCCCTCGAACCGCCGGCGCGTCCGGCGTCGCGTTACCTGGGGTCGACGAAGCGGCCCCCTGAAGATCAACCATGAAATTGCCTTCCCCCCACCCCGCGAACACGCAGGATGCCCCCACTGTCGATGCTCACGGCACCGAAGTCCATCCCCGAGCCAGATCCGTTACCGTCCGTCGTCCCAGGTTGCTGCTGGCATCAATCCGGGACCGCTGGTGGATCGGCCGGGCTCAGCGGCCGGTGACGCCGTCGATCTGTTCGCGGATGATGTCGGCGTGGCCGGCGTGCCGGGAGGTTTCCCCGATGACGGAGAGGATTGCCCAGCGCAGATCGTAGGTCTTTCCGTTGCGGGTCACCGGTGCGTCCGGGTCTCCGAGAGCGGCGAGGATCGCGTCGCCGGCCTCCCACGCGGCCCGGTACTCCGCCCGCAGGGTCCGCAGTGAGACCGCAGGGTCAACCTGCATCGACCGCTTGCCCTTCGCCTTGCGTCCGGCGACGATCTCCTCGAACCACAGCGATTCGACGAACGTCAGATGCTGCACCAGCCCGGCGATGTTGGTGCCGGAATCGACCGTGCTCCGCCGGGCGTCTGCTTCACTGAGCCCGGCCAGCTTCTTGAGAACCCCGCTCCGCAGCCCGTCCAGCGTTGCGCGCAACGTCGCCAGCTCGTCCATCTTCGGATGATAACTACGCAGAGACGGCGCGGGGAGCCTGGATCATCCTCAACTGCTCCAGCAGTTGCGCCTTCTCGTCACCCGCCTCGGCCGTGCTCGCCCTCTCGCGATTGGTGGCACTGGTCAATAGCAGGGCCAGTCTGCGACCGCCGCCGATGTGCCCAGAAGAACTGGTACTTCGTCAGTCAGACACTCGGACGCCAGAGCCATAGCCGTCAGTCTCGCGTGCCCCTCGAGAACCACCGTCGGATCATCATCACCGGCACGCACACAAATGATCGGCTCCCAGCTGACTCCTTTCCGCAGCTCTGCTGCGGCAGCCAAGAACTGCCCGGTCGGCATGTGCCCGAACACCAGACGCCCGCCGCGGATGAACTCAGCGGCATCCGTTGCCCGCCGCGTTCCACCGGTCAGCGCGTTCCAGTAGCTGTAGTCGATATACCGCACACCGAGAACCTCGGATCGCGACAGCAAGACGTGCTGCCAGTTGACGTCCTGAGGAAACCCCTCGAACAGCTCACGATCCTCGCCGTACCCGCGGAACTCACCCAACAGCCGCCGCCGCTGCTCGTTCTCGCTCTGATCGGACAGGTTCGCCCCGGTCAGAAGCGTCCTCGCGAGACCGTGCTCTGCCAGCACCCGTGCAAGCGCCGGTCCAAACCGCTCGGAGCCCAACTCCCCAACGAGAAAGCTCCGCACCATCTCGTCCTCAGTGCCTGCCCCAACGATCCGCATCCGCCAATTCTGCCGCCCGCTGGGTGCCTGCGGTGCTTGTGGTGTGTCAGCGTACGTCGACGTAGGAGACCTCGATGGCGTTGTTTCCGTAGCCGAGGCGGTTCCAGGGTGGGACCTCCGGCTGGACATTGCCGGCGGCATCGGTTGCCCTGGCGCGGAGGGTGTGCCGGCCGACGTCGGTTGCGTCCCAGTCGAACGACCAGTCCTGCCATTGGTACGGGCCTTCGGCTGGTTCGAGTCGGGCCGGGTACCAGTCGCCTTCGCCGGTGAGGCTGACGTCGACGCGCGTGACGGGTCCGGTTCCTGACCAGGCTTTGCCGCGCACCGTGTACTTCCCGGCATCGATGATCGCCGCCGGGGCGGGATCGGTGATTCGTGCGCGCACGCGCATCAGGCTGACGGCCTCGGGCGGCCGGTCGGACCATTCGTACATGTAGTGACCGGTCTGGAACTCGCCGGTGTACGGCTCGGTCAGGACGTCGATTCGCTTCAGCCACTTCACGGATGCGACGGCGTACCAGTGGGGCACGATGATCCGGAAGGGCGCCCCGTGATCCGGGGCCAGCGGTTCGCCGTTCATCTCGTACGCGATCAGGATCTCCGCCGCCGGATCGGCTGCGTGGGTGAGGGGCAGGGCGCGTTCGAAGGTCAGGTCGTCCTTGTTGGTTTCCGGCAGGATCGGCTGGAGGTGGTAGGCGCCGTGGTCGGCGCCTTCGAACCGGACGTCGACGCCGTCTGCTGCCGGGTGCGCCTGCTGCAGCACCTCGTGCAGCAGTGCGCCGGTCCAGCGAGCGGTCGAGACCGCGTAGTCGCCCCACGGTTCGCCGATCGGCAGCGGTCGCATCTCGAGGCGCCCGTTGCCCGCGCATTCGAGGGTGACCGCCCGCTCGATCGCCGGCATGGCGCGCAGGTCGTCGACCGTGAGGGTGATCGGGTTGTCCACCGCGCCGCCGACCTCGAGCGTGCCGTCGTGCTCCGGTACGGCGAAGTTGCTGCGGACGTAGTGCATTTCGTTGGGGGTGATCTGTCCGGCGAGGGCCTCGGGCGGCGCCTCTGCGTTGTACGGCGCCGGGTTGATCATCCGAAGTGCGGCTGCGCGCCTGTTCAAGGGCGTCTGCGACTGCCATGTCCTCAGCCTCCTGGTCGGCGGGTGATTGACGCGCGGGGCCGCACATCAGTAGTCGGAATCCTGGAAGGTCGGCTCGCGGCCTTCGTTGAAGGCGCCGATTCCCTCGACGCGGTCGGGATGGACGGCCGAGCGCCAGTGCGCGTCCATCATGATCGCGATCGCCTGCTCGATCGGCTGGCCCTCGCCGAGCTGAACGGCTCGCTTGACCGCCTGTACCGCCGTCGGCGAGTTGCTTGCGATCTTCTCCGCGATCCGGTGTGCCGCGGCCATGAGCTCGGCCTGGGGGTGGATCTCGTTGACCATGCCCAGCCGGTGCGCCTCCTGGGCAGTGATCGGGTCGCCCGTCATCAGCATTTGCAGCGCCTTCCCGGGCGGGAGCAGCCTGGGCAGGAACGCCGGCGAGCCGCCGCCGGCCGCGAGACCGAGCATCGCCTCGGGCTGGCCGAAGGTGGCGTTGTCGGAGGCAATGATGAAGTCGGTGCTCTGGGCGAGTTCGGAGCCGCCGCCGTACGCGATCCCGTTGACGGCGGCGAAGATCGGCTTGCGCAGCTGGCGCACCGTGTAGAGCGTGCGATCGAAGTCCTGGCGCTGGCGCAGCCAGTCCTCCTTCGTCATGTTCTTGCGCTGCCGCAGGTCGCTGCCGACGGAGAAGGCCCGGTCCCCGGCTCCGGTGAGGATGACGACGCGGACAGCGGTGCGGACCGCGATCGTCTCGACGATCTCGGTCAGGCGAGCTCCCATCTCGGTGGTGATCGCGTTGTCGGCGTGGGGCCGGTTGAGGGTGATGACGGCGATGCGATCGCCGGAGAGGTAGTCGACGAGTACGGGCGAGTCGGGCTCGGTGAGATCGGACTGCGGCGGACCGAAGTCGAGTGCGTTCCAGCGGTCGGTGCCTGCCGGGTTCGTTGCCACGTCGTTCTCCTCTTCTCGGTCGAGCTCGGTCACGTGTCGAGCTCGCGCGAGCCAGCGCAGGCCTCGCAGGCCCGGGGCGAAGCAGTACTCGCCGCCGCGGGTGACGACGAACGGCGGCAGCTCGCTGCAGCCGGCGGCGGATCGGCGTGCTGGGAATGGTGAAGGCCCCCGAGCCGTCGTTCGGCCCGACGAGCGGGTCCTTCTCGGCCGGGGCGCCGATGAAGATCCCGTCGTTGAGCCATTGGGTCTTGACGAACTCGAACTGGCGCTTGAGGTGCGCGCCGGCGAAGACGAAGATGATGCCGCGGTCGACGCCGTCGTCTTCGAGCACTCCCTCGGGCAGCATCGGGCCGTAGCTCGTGCCGCGCCGGATCATGCGGTGGAGGCGTACGTTGACGCTGCCCTCGTGGTCGAGCGCGTCCCTCGGGTTCGCGCGTCGCGCGTGCGCGCCGGCCGGACACTTGAAGCCGCGCAGATCGTCGGCGTAATGGAAGTCGTTGTTGCGGTCGTGGTCGGCGCCGAGCCCGGGATCGTCCTGCTCGGGGGAGAGCGCGAGCGGAGCGCCGCTCTGCCAGCGCCCGACCATCTTGGCGCCCAGGAGCGCCTCGCTCCTCGCGGCTTGCGGCTTTCGCGCGCAGGTACTGCCGGTACGCCGCCACCCTCGTGTGCAGCTTGCGAAAGACGACGTACGTGCCGTTCCGGCCGAGGACCTCCGGGCGTCGGCATCGGCGGCAGTTCGCCCGTCTCGTCCGGGTAGCCGAGGATGATCTCACCGGCCTTGAGCGGCTTCTCCTTCGGGTTCGAGGCGGGCACGCCGCTCCCTTCGACCGCCGGCTGGCCGATCCCGTCCTTGAAGCCGAAGGAGGTGCGTCCGGTCGGGAGCTGGTAGCAGTCCTGATGCCAGATCAGCTCGATGCCGGGAAGCTCCTGGTGGGCGCGGCGTACCTTGTCCGCGACGGCACCGAGCCGCGCGGCATCGGGCGAGAGCGCCGCGAGGGCGACGTGGACGTCGGGGGTGCCGAGCGGCTTCTCCCAGTTGACGGGGCTGCTCTCGCCCACGTCGCCCAGCTCGGCCGCGCGCGCCGCCATCCCTTGCCGGAACTCCGGAGCGAAGCTGTCGAGCGAGTCCTGCGGTACGCCGAGCGCCTTCAAGCCCTGATACGTGAAGGCGACGGTGATCCAGGCGTCGTGGGCGGGATCGTCCGAGGGCCGTTCCGGAGTCGACCAGCGGGAGCAGTCGCCGCACCAGCTCGCGTCCGGCGGCGCGGTCATCGATCCGCAGCAGGAGGTAGGTTCCGACGTACGGCGACGGTCGCTCGTGCAGCGCCCCGCTCTGGATGTCGTCGAGCTCGAGGCTGATGCTCTCCCCGGCCGTCACGGCGTTCACCTGACTTCCGTCGCTAGAAGTGCTCGGGCGGGTCGGGCGGATCGGGATTCGGCGCCGCAAGGTAGGGGAACGTCGTCGAGGCCGGCCTCGACGCCTGGTCGACCCCGTCCCGGATGACCGGCCCGTTTCCGGCATTGACGAGCTGGGTGAAGATCGTGTCGATCACGTCGTCGTTGAGCGCCCGTCCGCCACAGGTTTCGTGTGGCTTGCCCCGCAGTGCGGCCAGTTCGATCTCGAGGAAGGAGCCTTGCTCGGCGTACGGCTTGGTGAGGTCGACGACGAGGAAGTCGGCCAGCATCAGCCTCGTCAGGGGGTGGTCGCCGGTCCCGTCGGTGGCCCAGTCGGTCTTGCCGTCGAGTCCGTCCCAGAAGGCGAGGTTGGCGTTCAGTCGTGCCCGGTAGGCCCCTTGGTACGCCGCCCCGAGACTGAACGCGTCCTCCATGTTGTAGAGGTCGCGGATCTCGAGGTCCCGGTTCACCGCGTCGAACTGCTTCGGCGCCAGCATCATGTTCTTCACCTCAGGCCGGCCGACCCGCTCGATCCGGACGTCGAACTTGCCGCGCGTGAGCGTCTCGGCAACCACGCCGACCAGCTCCGCGCCGCCCAGGAGTGCCGCGTCGATCTCGACAACGAGGCTGAGGACGTTCTTGCCGTCCAGGAAAATCGACCCAGGGTCGGTGAACGCCAGCTCGCCCGTCGCGATCGTCTTCAACGCCGCGGGGGCGTCCATGATGAACGGATCCCAGCGCGGACCGGCGAACGCGCGAACGCCGTGCGCCGAGCCGCCTGCCTCGTCGTTCACCCGGAACGAGACACTGTCGCCCGCCGGCGTGGTCACGTGCCCTCCTGCTCGGCGCCGTCCTTCCCGTCGGTCGTCGCAGGTGGGGAGAAGACACAGTCGACAACGAACTCCTCACCGCTGACGGCGAACGGCACCGGATCGCCCGGCGAGCTCGTGGCCAGCGGGCGCAGTCGGAAGCGATAGACGAGCCCGTCCGACAGCAGGTCCGATGGCTTCGCGAACGGGAGCGTGTTCAACACGAGCACGAGATGTCCCGGCCGCTCCGGGCTCGGAAACGCATAGACGTCGGTGATATCAGCGATCGGCTCGGCCAACGCTCGCGGCCCTGAGATGTGATCCGACATCGGCGTCCTCGGTCCCGCTAGCGCAGTGCTCGGCTGGTTAGTCGGCTGCCTCGTCCAGCAACGGCCGCAGGGCAGGGTGCTGCAGCGCCTCCGCGGCGTCCGGATGGTCCAGCACCTGCTGGAAGGCCGTGTTCACGCGCTGCGCTTTTCGGATCTCTTTCACCGTGCCGCCGTAGTTCCGTGCATACGCGGCCGCCGTCTGCTGCGCGCTGAGGATGAACGCCTGCAACGCGGTCAGGTCCGGGAGGCCCCCGTAGCCCTCCACATGCCGGAAGATGAGATCGAAGAGCTCGAGCGTCGGTCCGGACGTGAAGAAGTCGTCCATGTAGGCGTCCCACGGGCCGTCGAAACTCGTGACGAACGCGAGCCGCGTGTCGTCGTCGAAGAGCACGAACCTCGCCTCGTGGATCGTGGTGATCGCCATGCCGTAGTCCCCTGGCCGGTACCCGGGTGTCTGCTGCAGATCGCTCAACGCGGTCCGCAGCGCTGCCCCCTCGCCCTGCCTGACCCGGAAGAACAAACTGAACTCACTCGTCGGGCCGACACTCACGCCCGGGCGGGAAGTTCCTGTCGCAGATGTAGCCATCGCCCCTCCTCTGCGGCCCACTCCAAGCGCAAGCCACGCGGCACCACTCACGACGGCCGGTTCGAATCCACCACCCCGAGCCCCCCACCATCGCCAACACCAGCACATGCTGTCCCGCCGGCAACCGCCGAACCTCATCCCTCACGGGTGATCCCAGCGCTGAGGCGTGTGCCTCGGTCATTGACCACAGCAGCTGACTGAAGTGACCGGACGGGTTCGTTAGCGCGGGGCCATGTGACCTTGTTGATGATGCGGCGATGTGTAACGATCCGACTGTCGCGCCGGGCTAGACCAGATGGGCATAGTCGCTCAGGGTGTGACCACAACGGCGGGCTGCCGACAGCTCTGTGATCCCCGGAGCGTCTCTCAACCGGTCTGACTAAGCGCATCTATCGCGATAGACCGAGTAACAGACCTCGGGGGGGAATCACCATGGAGTCGAGACGCCACGGAATCGATCGACGGTCGGCGATCGGGCTGACCGCGGGCAGTTGTTTGATTGTCTGTTTGCTCGGCCTCGCCGCTCCCGGTGGTGCTTCCGCGGCAGAACCGAGCGGCGTCGCGGCCGCGGTCGTGACGGGCGGCCAGCAGCCATCCAGCTCCCAGCGCCTGGTCTGGTCACGCTTCCACCCCGACGACGAGGCGATCGGCCTGATGACGGCCGACGTCGACGGTCGGCACGAACGTGAACTGACCCATCCGCCATCCGGAGTCTCGGATACCGAGCCGGTACGGTCACCGGACGGTCGCCGCGTCGTCTTCAACCGGGAGTCAGCCGATGGCGTGCAGATCGTCATTGCCAGAGTCGACGGTAAAGGCGGCGTCACCGTTGTCGACACCGGCTGCCGGGAGCCGTGCGCCGATGACATCAACCCGGGCTGGACCCCGGACGGTCGCCACCTCACCTTCACCCGCGTGGTCGGGCCGTTCGACCCGGTCACCAACGACGCGGCATCGGCGTTGCTGTACACGACCCGGCTCGACGGCACCCATTTGCGTCGTCTGTCCGAGCGCGGGAACGACGGCAGCGCCGAAGACGTCCATGCCCGGTTCGCGCCGGACGGCAAGTACCTGGTCTTCGTCCGGGTCCAGCGGATCAGCGGGATAGTGCGTGTCGCGATCTTCCGGATGACACCCGCCGGCACTCGAGTCCAGCAGCTGACGCCGTGGGAGCTGAACGCTGACCGGGCATCTGTCTCGCCGGCCAGGAAAGGACCGACGGCGGGGTTGGTTGCCTTCGAAACGCACGGCGGACCCGAACCAACCCAAGGAGACATCGCCACCTTGCCGGGGGCCTGCCGTTCGCTGGCGTCGTGTACCGCCGGCATACGGCTGGTGACGGCCAATACCGGAACAGACAAGTCCAGCTTCGCGGCCTCCTGGTCGCCCAACGGTCAACGCCTCGCCTACGCCGAAGCCGGCCCCAGCGGCCTGGACATCTGGACGGCTCGCTACGACGGGCGGCACGCATCCCAGGTCACCCGATCTCCACTCCCCGATTTCTCACCCGCCTGGAGCTTCTAGGATCCCCGCCCGCGTCTCTGGTTCGCACCACACAGCGGGGCGAGCTCTTCGAACCTGCGACGCGCGGTGAGGCAACCGAGCCACGCCACGTGCGTGTGGCCGGCCAAGGTGAGCTCAGCGGGAGTGCTGCAGGGCGGACACCAGGCGGGGGACCTGGGTGGTGGCGTCGGCCGGGTTCCCACTGATGTGGACCAACGGCAGCACCTGGTGGGAGAGGCCGGCGACTGGGTGCCCCAGGTCGACAAGAGCCGACTCCAGGGCACGCACCAGGCGGTCGGGCTGCCGCCAGGTGCCGAACCACCACACGACGGGCTGGCGCCTCTCCTGATTCTCCGGGCCGAACGTGCCTGCTGCGTCGACAGAGCTCCGCCGCGCGACCGGACCCAGATCCGCGACAAAGGCCACGCCG
This sequence comes from uncultured Actinomycetota bacterium, assembly GCA_963748245.1. Classification (GTDB taxonomy): domain Bacteria; phylum Actinomycetota; class Actinomycetes; order Propionibacteriales; family Kribbellaceae; genus Kribbella. Next base: position 808,503 of record CAVVIA010000004.1, read on the forward strand.
TTCCAGGCCCAGACAGCGGTGCGTCCAGTGGTGAGCCGGGTGTGCCCGCGGAGCATGTCGCCGAGCTTCCACCCAGGTCGCACAGCCGTGATCGAGCCGACGGCGAACCGGTCGAACGGCACCACCCGGGGACGCAGGAACGGAGCGAACGACCCGATGAGCAGACCGTGGTCCAGTACGACGACCTTCTCCGCACCCAGGTATCCGAGGATGACCAGCCCGATCACAGCCCATGCAGGGATCAGGACGAGCGCACCGATGATCCCGCCGGTCCCGAGGGAGATGGTCACCGTGAAGACGAGGGCGAATCCGATGGTGACCAACCACGCCGTCGGTGACGGCGGGTTCGCCTCGACGTGCCGGATCCTGCCGAGCTCTCGTAGTTCCGCGGCGAGCCGGCGTGCCTTCCGGGGGACCCGGTCACCGCTCACCGAATTGATGCTTGCGGCGTTCATGCCGCGTCCAGCTTGCCCGGGAAGGCGCGAACAGCAGTCGCCTCCGGCTCGGTGAGCACGAACTCGCGCGGGTGGCCGAACGGCGCGAGAAGGCACTCGATGCTGACGTCGAGGTCGGTCTTGGACAGGACGTCGCTCGCGTAGATGCCAGCAGAGCCGGCGCCGCCGACGGCGACGCGCAGGTGTCGGGTGGTCACGAAAGAGGTGCCTTCCGGTCGAGGTCAGGAGCGAAGCGAAGGCCACTCACAAGCTGCGCCGCCCGTTGTGCGGCAGCCTCAGTGACTCAGGCCGTTTGAATTCGGATCCAACGTGCGACCTGCTGGGAAGGTCGCAGCCGGACGGGCAGAAGACGATGGGACAGTGCACTCTAGGGATTGCCGGCAACGGCACGCTGCCCGTACCTCACCCGTACCGCCCTGCCCACCGAGGGATGGCCGGCTGGGTCTCGCTAGGCGGGTGGACCGGCGGCGAGGCGGCTGTGGAGTTCGTCGGGCGAGATCTCCGAGCCGTCCTGGAACCACCAGGTGACGCCGGCCTGCTCATAACGCGCGGACGCGTGAGCATCGGGGGCGCCGGCCGCGCTCGGGGACCAGATCGCGATGTCGGCATCCTGGCGGCCGCCGGCCATCTCGAAGTCAGCGCGGATGGTGGCGAGCTCCTCGATGCTGGGAAGGCGGAAGTCGTCGGCCTGGTCCCTGATCTGCGGGAACAGGCCATCCGCGTTGCGCGCGCCGCGTACGGGGCCGGTACGTGGCCAGAAACCGCTTGTCCAGATGGGGATTTCGCTGGGCGGGAAGCGGACGTCGGTGGCTTGGTAGTACTTGCCCTGGTGCTCGACGGGGTCGCCGGCGAGGAACTTGTGCAGGAGGTCGGCGCCGTCGTCGAGGCGTTCGGCGAGATCTTTGCGCTTGGCGGACTCGCCGAACCGGGTGTAGTCCCAGCCGGCGCCCGTTCCGAGGCCGAGGACGACGCGGCCGTTCGAGAGGTCCTGAAGTGTGCTGGCTTCGAGAGCGAGCTTGGCCGGGCGGCGTCGGGGCAGGGGGACCACCATCGGACCGATGAGGATTCTGCTGGTGGCTTGGGCGATCGCGGCGAGGGTGACCCACGGGTCGGCCACCGGTGGGTCGTAGGTCGGGGAGCTGAGAAGATCCCACATGAAGAACCCGTCCCAGCCATGGTCCTCGGTTGCGATGGCGAGGTCGCGGAGGACCTTCGGGCTGCCGTACTCGCCGAACGACTTGACGTAAACTCCGTAGCGCATTGGTGTGGAAACCGTTCCGTTCGGGCCCGATATTCCCGCTGACGGGAATCACCGTGACAACGCTTTGGTGCGAATTCGCACTCGACACGCTAACCGATCCACGAGCCCGGCTACTCCTGGCGCTGCGAACCATGGCTCGTGCAGGTGATGGCAGGCGAGCCTGTCCGCTGTCGGACGCAAAGGGGGAGACTGTTGTCGCGGGCAACCGGTAGGGAGTGACGGCAACATTTCTTCGAGCGCCGGCAGTGCCATCAACGGCAGTACCATCCACCAGAGCCGGTTACTGCGTTTCCCGGGCATCGTGTCAGGTTCCCCTTTCGCCGGGTCATTCGTGAGGCTGCTGTTGTGCCGGATCGCGGCAGAGGCTCATCAACGCGGCGAGTTGGCTCTGCGTGGGCGGTGGAGAGTCGCTGAAGTCGCCGGCGTAGTAGCCGTTGTGCGGATGGATCGAACCGGTCCAGGTTCCTGACTCTTGTTCGATGATCAACGATGCCGGCATGTCGTCCACCTCCGTCGGTTCCGGGGCTGAGGTTGGTGCTCAGCGGTCCTTGTGGTGTTCACGACGTTATGGACGTGCACCCCCCGAGCGCGTCGTCGGAAGGGCTTGTTCACGCCGGCACCAAGCGATGAGTGGCCGTCCGACCTTGGTAGGACGCACACAACGATCGTGGTGACGTACGTTGACCAGGTGAGCCGAGCGCGGCTGTTCTTCTCGAAGTACGGTCTCGACCTCCTGATTGTGATTGCGGCGGTCGAGAGCGCAATCAGTACGGCGTTGCGCGACGACCCGGGCCACCCGACCGGCCCGATGCTGTGGTTCGAGGTGCTTGCGGTCGCCGCCATCGTTCTCACCCTGCTCGGGCGACGCCGGTTCCCCTTCGCCGCACCGGCTGTCACCTGGTTGCTCAGCGCGGCGCTTTCCTTCGTGGACGGCCTACTCATCGTCGACAAAGCCGGGCTCTTCGTCGCCGGAATGGGTGCTGCCCTGCTGCTCGGCAACCTGCGCCGCGACACGCAGGCACGGGTCGGTCTTGCGATCGTGCTCAGCGGCGCGGCGATCGTCATCTACAACGACCCGGATCACGCGAGAGGCGACCTGATCTTCACGCCGGTGCTGTTCGCGATCGGCTGGCTCGTCGGCTTCGCGCTGCGGGAGCGAACCGAGCAGATCGAGGCCGCCGAGGAGCGCGCGGCTCGGGCCGAGAGAGAGCGGGAGGCGGCGGCTCGCGTTGCGGTGGCCGAGGAGCGCGCACGGATCGCACGGGAGCTCCATGATGTCGTCGCACACGCCGTCAGCGTGATGGTCCTCCAGGTGGGGGCCGTGCGCCACCGGATGCCCGAGACCGACACGGAGGATCGGGAGACGCTCAAGAACGTCGAGCAGGCCGGACGCACGGCACTCGCCGAGATGCGCCGCCTTCTCAACGCGATGCGCCATGACGGCGACGAGCTCGAGCTCCTGCCGCACCCGGGGCTCGACAACCTCGACTCACTCGTGGACGACGTGCGAGCTGCGGGACTGCCCGTGCGGCTCCAGATCAGCGGTGAGCCGTTCGCGCTGCCGCCAGGCCTCGACCTCTCCGCCTACCGCATCCTGCAGGAGGGACTCACCAACGCCCTCAAGCACGCCCGTGCGAGCCAGGCGGAGGTGGACGTGCAGTACTCCGACACGGAGCTTCGACTCGAGGTCCGTGACGACGGTCCCGGCGGCCCTTCCACCGACGCTGGTGTCGGTCACGGACTGGTCGGCATCCGTGAGCGCGTCAGGATCTTCGGTGGGGACATGACCGCGGGCGCCTCGCGTGCCGGCGGCTTCGTGCTCCGCGCGCAACTTCCCTTGGACCGTGATGCCGGATGACTATCCGTGTCCTCGTGGTGGACGACCAGTCGATGGTGCGAGCAGGGTTCCGGCTGCTGCTCGCCGACGAACCCGACATGGAGGTCGTGGCGGAGGGGAGCAACGGCCTCGAGGCGGTCGCCCAGGCAGCCCGCTTCCGCCCGAACGTCATACTGATGGACATCCGCATGCCGGAGCTCGACGGGCTGGAGGCGACCCGGCGGATCCTGGCGGCCGATGCGTCCGCGCGGATCCTGATCCTCACCACCTTCGATCTCGACGACTACGTCTACCAGGCGCTGCGAGCCGGCGCGAGCGGCTTCGTCCTCAAGGACGACCCTCCCGAGCAGCTGATCGCCGCTGTGCGAACCGTTGCCGGCGGAGATGCCCTCCTCTCGCCCGCCATCACCAAACGGGTGATCCAGCACTTCACCCGGCTGAACCGGCAAGCTCCGCCGAAGGCGGTGGACACCTTGACCACCCGCGAGATGGAGGTGTTCCGCCTGATCACGCGGGGTCTGTCCAACGCCGAGATCGGGCAGGAGCTCTTCATCAGCGACACGACGGTCAAGACGCACGTCACCCGCCTGCTGCAAAAGCTCGACCTGCGCGACCGCGCACAGGCGATCGTCCTCGCCTACCAGACCGGCCTCTTCGACGCGTCCGAGACGCGGCCCCGGACCGGCCCGACGGCTCACGCTGACTCTGATCTCCCAGGTTCTCAGGCGCAGGAGTCCTACCTGAGTAGGACTTCTGACTCATCGGCTGGTCGGACTGAAGCGCGACCTGATGACGACGCGCTGACGCCGCTGCGTTCCTAGCGTTGAGGCATGCAGTCAACCACTCCAAGGAGCAACGCCATGAATCACAAAGAGCGGGTATGGACACGAGGGGGTGCTCGTCCGTGATCACCATCGACTCTCTGTCCAAGAGGTACGGCGCCAGCACTGTCGTCGACGGCATCAGCTTCGTTGCGCCGGCGGGCCGGGTGACCGGATTCCTGGGTCCGAACGGGGCCGGCAAGTCGACCTCGATGCGCATGATGGTCGGCCTCACCGCACCGACCTCGGGAAGTGCCACCATCACCGGTCGCAGGTTCGCGGACCTTCCCAACCCGGGACGCGAGGTCGGCGTGATGCTTGACGCTTCCGCCCAGCATGCCGGCCGCACCGGCCGCGAGATCCTCACCATCGCCCAGCGGATGATGGGGCTCCCCGGCCGCCGGGTCGCCGAGATGCTCGAGCTGGTCAGCCTCACCGAAACCGAGGCGAACCGTCGGGTGGGCAACTACTCGCTCGGGATGCGCCAGCGACTCGGCATCGCCACCGCCCTGATCGGCCACCCGGCCGTGCTGATCCTCGACGAGCCGGCCAACGGGCTCGACCCGGCCGGCATCCGCTGGATGAGGGACCTGCTCCGCGGCTACGCGGACCAGGGAGGAACCGTCCTGCTGTCCTCTCACCTGCTCCGCGAGATCGAGGTCATCGCCGATGACATCGTCATGATCGGCAACGGCAGGATCGTGTGCCAGGGCTCGAAGACGCAGCTCCTGCAATCCGTGGGCACTGTCGCCCGTGCCGCAGACATGTACGCCCTCAAGCAGGCACTCGACACGTCCGGTCTCCACACCACCGTCTCGGATGACGGGGCTCTGCGCGCCGACGCGGACCCGACCCGTGTCGGACGAGTGGCGCACGAGGCAGGCGTGGCACTCATCGAACTGCGCACCGTCGACGGCGGACTGGAGGAGATGTTCCTTCAACTCACCGCCGACACCCAACGAGAAAAGGCCGACACCCAACGAGAAAGGAAAGGCGCATGACCGCCATCGTCATCGACCCCGTCCGTGACCAGCCCGCCGAGGTTTACCCGGTGCCCCTCTCGCGAGTCGTCAACGTCGAGCTGCGCAAGATGTTCGACACCCGATCCGGCTTCTGGCTGATGGCGAGCATCGTCATCACCGCCCTCCTGACCATGATCGGGACGATCGCGTTCGCCCCCGACGCGGACCTCACCTACTACACCTTCGCCAAGGCGATCGGATTCCCGATGACGATCGTCCTGCCGATCATCGCCGTCTTGTCGATCACCGGCGAATGGAGCCAACGCACCGGACTGACGACGTTCACGCTGGTCCCGCACCGAAACCGGGTCATCGCAGCCAAGGCAGTCTCGTCGGTCGCCGTGGCCATCGCCTCGATGGTGCTCGCTTTCGTGATCGGAGCGATCGGCAACCTGGTGGGAGCCGCGGTCACCGAGACGGCCCTGGTGTGGGACGTGTCGCTCGCCGAGGGGGTGAACATCGTGCTGGGTAGCCTGCTCTGTCTGCTGACCGGCACCATGCTGGGCATGCTGATCCGGAGCTCGGCAGCGGCGCTGGTTGCGTACTTCGTCTACTCGCTCCTGCTGCCCACCGTCTCTGGCATCCTGGCCTCCAGCCAGGAGTGGTTCCGGGACCTGCAGCCATGGGTGGACCTCAACCACGCCCAGGCCGCCCTGTTCGAAGGCACCCTTACCGCTGAGCAGTGGGCCAACCTCGCGGTCACAGCATCACTGTGGCTCGTCCTGCCCGCCATTCTCGGACTCCGGTTGGTCATGAAGTCAGAAGTCAAGTAGATGCCCGCGCTGTTCCCAGGCCCGCCCCCGTCGGTGTCACCGGCTTAGAGGCCCTGTCGCTCGACCGAGCGACAGGGCCTCTGAGTTGGCCCGCTGCCTCTAGGACGAGGGTTGGATCTCTCCGAGTCGCCAGGTCTGGTCGAACCATGGTTCGAGTGGGCCGTAGAGACGCAGGATGGGGAACCAGCTCTTGCCGGGGAGGGTTTGCAGCCAGTTCGTGTCGGGCTGCGCTGGTGGGGTCGGACCGAAGGCGAGGATCGTGTCGCCGTTGTCTTCGGTGTGGACGTCGGTGAAGCGGTTGTTGATGCTCGGGTAGGGGTTGTCGGTTTGGAGCAGCGACCGCGTTTGCGTGTCGTAGATGTCGATGGCCCAGAAGGTCTTGGCCGGTATTCCGGCGGGCAGTGTGAGCGTGTAGGCCCTTGCCCCGTCCAGCGGCGCGCCGGTGGCGTCCTCGGCGGTGTAGGCGTACTGGGATCCCACGCCGACTGCTGCGTGGGTCATTGCCGGCGTGATGCCGGTGCCGACGTAGTGCATCAGCGTGCGGCAGTCGAGCAGCCGGGCGCCGTCGGCGAGGAACTCGTGACTGCCGCCGACGAACGCGGTCTTCCAGGACCCGTCGTCGTAGATGTACGCCGCCCGATCCCGAGGCTTGTAGAGCAGGGTTCGGGCGAGCCCGGCGCCGATCTTCGCGGCCTGGTCGAGAATTGCGCGCTGATGATCGTCGGGTGCGAACGAGTGTCCCTTCACGATCCCGATCGCGGCGAGCTGCCCGGCGCGTTCGGGGTCGAGGGCACCGGCGGGCTCTTCCTGGACGATGGTGTTGACCTCCTCGAAGAAGGTGAAGTCGTTGGAGTGGATGCCGTTGAACGAGGACTCAGCCATGTCGACGAACCCTGTGGTGGGCGGGTCGGCCGCGGCCGCGAGCGGGTAGATCCGCGTCGTCAGCAGGGAGTCGAGACCGAGCAGGGCACGGATCACCAGCCAGTTCGAGTACGTCGGCGACCGGAACACGAAGTACCCGTCCGGTACGTCGCCTTGATGGTCAGGCGGCAGGAACAGGTACTTGCCGCCCTGACCCCTGTCCGGTCCCGCGTTGCCCATGTCGGCGACGTAGCGCTGCCACAGGTCGTCGACGAAGCACAACGAGTTCGGCGGCGCCTCGACCACCGTCGGTCCGTCGTTCTTGAGATCGAGAAAGGTGGTGCCGTAGATCGTCTCGGTGTTCGCCCTCAGCACGACCGGCGCGGAGGTACCGCGCGGGTCGTGTGATGCGTCCCGTCGCTCCCACCTGATCCGAACCTTCGCCGAACTGGCAACTTCTGTCGACTGGACGCCATACCGGCCTGGTAGTGGCACCATCGAAGAATGAGGAGGTTGGGGGCGGCACTGCTGGTGCTGGCGTTGGTGGGGTGCTCTGGTGGCGGAGAGCGAACGACCGATGCGCCGAGCACGCCCGCGGCGGCGGCGAGTTTCCCGGATCCGGGGACGGCGGCGCTCGACCCGGCGAAGGCCAAGATCCTGCAGGACGTGCTCGCGAAGGTCGTTGCGATGCCGGATGATCCCTCGGGGTCACGGGGTGTGACTGCCGCGGTCGTGACGGATCAGTGGACCTGGTCGGGGGCGGCCGGGACCGACGTGCCGGGTACGGCATTGGCGCCGACAACGAGTATGGCGGTTGCGAGCATCACGATGACGTTCATCGCGGCGGAGGTGATGCTGCTTTCCAAGGCCGGGAAGGTCGACCTGGACAAGCCGATCTCGACGTACCTGAAGCACCGGCTGACTGCCAACGGCGCGACCGTTCGGCAGCACCTGTCGATGACGTCAGGTGTGCAGGACTACCTGGGGCCCGACTACGGGGAGATGTTCAAGGCAATCGGGGCGGCGCCGAGCAAGCACCACACGCTGGAGGAAGCGCTGTCCTACTACACGGCGCCGGTCGGGAAGCCGAACAGCTCGTCCGGCTACAGCAATCCCAGCTACACCCTGCTCGGCCTGCTGATCGAGACGGTGACCGGACAGCCGCTCGCCACCGTCCTCCGGCGTGACCTGGCCAGTCCGGCCGGACTGAAGCATGCGGCGTTCCAGGACGGCGAGAAGCCGCAGCCTCCCGTCGTGGTCGATGTCAGTGACACCTGCGCCAGGGTGAACGACGGCTATCTCCCGTGCAGGGCGTTTGCCAGTCTCGCCGCGGCGAGCGCAGGGCTTGCCGCGGACGCGCCGACGGTCGCCCGCTGGGGCTACCAGCTGTACGGCGGACGTGTGCTGCCGCCCGATCTGGTCGCCGAGATGACCAAGGGCGAAGGCGAGTACGGGTTGGGCACGGAGCTGTTCCGGGAGGACATCGGTATCGGTACCTCGTACGGTCATTTCGGCGACATCAGCGACCACACCAGCGTGCTGGTCGTGATCCCGGAGAAGAAGGTCTCGGCCGCCGTCCTCTTTGCCGACGGCGGCAGGGACATCGGCCGCGCGACGATCGAGCTGGCCAAGACTCTCCAGCCGTTCCTGAACTGAAGCTTTGGGCGTATGTAACGCGAGTGCCCTTGCGGGCTGGGGGCTGGTCATCGGGTCACTGGTGGTAAGTGCCGACGGGTGTGTCGCGCTGATCCCTGCGGGTGGCGGCGTGGTTCGCGACGAGCGCGGTTGCGGTGCCGGTGGCTGCGAAGAGTGTGCCGAGCGCGATCCAACCTGGTGTGCCGTGGTCGATCGCGGTTGTGGTGACGACGGCGGGGCCGAGCATCAGGGCGAGTGCGTTGCCGGTTTGGCTGAGTCCTTGGTAGGCGCCGGCGCGAGCGGGGTCGGCGAGTTCGAAGGCCATGCCCCAGCCTCCTGCTTCGCCCTGCGTCTCGGCTGCGGAGGAGGCGAGGGCGGCGACGAACAGTACGGCGGTTGCTGCCGCGGCGCCGAGCTGGCCTGCTACGGCGAAGAGCAGGCAGGCGGCGAGCAGGAGCAGGCCCGCTCGGCGTACTGACCGCCCAGCAGTGCGCAGGTTCTGTGTGCCGCGGGAGGCACGGACCTGGAAGAGCGCCACGTAGGCGGTGTTGACGAGCAGGAGCGCGGATACGACGATCGTCGGGGCGTCGGTGTGGTCTGCCACCCACAGCGGTATCCCGATCGATGTCAGCCCGAAGTGGATCGCGAGTACGGCGTTGAGGACTGTCGAGGCGACGTACGTGCGATCCCGCAGGGGGGAGCGTCCGCGTGACGCCTCGGCGCCACTGGAGGCGGCGTCCATCCGTGCAGCCAGGCCGGCAACCCTGCGGCGTAGGCCGATCAGTGGGACCGTGCCGAGGATCGTGATTGCGCCGACGAGTACCACTGTCAGGCGGTATGCCATTGTGGTGTCGGCTATCAGAGCCAGTCCCGCGAGCAGGGTGCCGATGCCGATGAGGACGTTCATCACCACCCGCAGCCGGGCGCGGACAGCGACCCGCTCCGGGCCGACGTACCAACGGGCGAGCAGCGTCATCTGGGCGGTGCTCAGCAGGCCGCGGGAGGCGGAGACGCAGGCCGCGACCAGGACGAAGCTGACGACGTTGCCGGCGAGGGCGTACGCCAGCAGCGAGGCTCCGTGCGCGGCCAGCGCCCACTGCTGGAGCCGATCGGCACCGCATCGGTCGCTCAGTCGCCCACCGGCGTACGACGCCAGGACGCCGACCCCTCCGGCGAGGGTGAGACCGATGCCGACGACGGCGGGAGACAGGCCGACTCCGCGGGTGAAGTACAGGGCGCTGACGGCGAAGAACATTCCACGGGACAGCGACATCGCGGCCACGGCGGAGGCGAGTGCGCGCTCGAGGGGATCGCGGAGGAGTTCAGGCACCTGACAGTTGTCGCATCCGGAGATCCTCCGGTACGAGCGATGTAGCGTATTGCTTCATGATCGAGTACGAGCTCGCGGGCAACGACCTCGGCGAAGTGCGTTTCGCGATCTCACCGCTGAACGAGTTGGTCCTCTCCCTGCGGACCCTGCGCGACCCCGGCCGATTCCCGCTTCAACTGCCCTGGCTGCGGGCCACCGGGCCGACGCGTGCGGGGCTCGACCTGGAACTGCTCGGCGCGTTGACGAACGAGTCGCTGTGGACGCCGGACTTCCTCACTCCGCGGCCTTACACACCGCTCGGCAGGATCGACGACGAGTTGGCGGCGCTCACGGGCACACCGGCCGGCGTCGTACGCGCGGATCTGGAGGAGATCCATCCGGCCATGCTCCCGCCGGTACTTCGGGGTCGGCCGGACAAGGTGCTCGACCGTGTGCTGGCAGCGCTGCGGGACTACTGGGAGGCCTGTTTCGAGCCGTACTGGGCGCGGATGCGGACAGTGCTCGAGGCCGACGTCGTCTACCGCGGCCGGGTCACGGCGCAAGCCGGTCTCGCGGCGATGTTCGCAGGCATCGACCCGCATGTACGCCTCGACGGCACCGTCCTCCGGGTACGTCTGCGCAGCGACCTCTCCTACCGCACCTCGACCGCCGGTCGCGGCCTGACGCTCACTCCCTCGCTCTTCAGCCGGCGCGGATCGGTGCCGATCTCTCCCGAGGAGCCGCCGCACATCCTCTACCCGGCACGCGGTCTCGGAACGCTGTGGGAGACCCAGACGACTACGCCGCCGCCGACCGCCCTGGTGGGCCTGATCGGCCGTGTCCGTGCCCAACTGCTGAGGCTGCTCGAGACACCGACGTCGTCGACCGAGCTCGCCGTACGCCTCGGAGTCACGCCGACCGCGGTCAACCAGCACCTGCGCGCACTGCGCGCGGCCGGCCTGCTCATCTCGGCTCGGCACGGCCGCTCAATCCTCTACCGCCGCTCGGACCTCGGCGACCGAGTCCTCCGCGGCGCGTAGATCATGTTTCGGTTGCGCGCGTCTCGTGACCGAGGGCACGTGCCTTACCCGGCACGTGCCCTCGGTCGTTGGAGGTCCTCCCTCAGGTTTCGGTCTCAGCAAGGAGCCTTTGTCATGGCCGGCTCACCGCGTCGACGACCAGGGAGCCGGAGCCGACGGTGACGCCGGCGTCGGTCTGCACCGTCAGGGTGCCGGTGGTCTTGCGGCCCGCACCCGGTTCCCCATTGACGGTCAGGGTCGCGGTCGGCGCCCATGACGAGCCAGATGGATGGCTGGCGTTGGCATCGTTGCTGGTCAGGGTGCCGAGCGCCGGCCACACGTAGGAGTCGATGAGGTCGTACGCCGTACTCCCACTCGGCACCGAGAACCCGTCGACCTGTATCCGGTACAGCGCCGCGACCGGGTTGATGAGGTTCACCTGCTCGACAGCCGTTGCGCCGCCGCTGGCGCCTACCAGCACGCACGCCGGCGCGCAGCGGAAGACGAGCAGGTCGATGTCCGCCCGCAGATCGGACGAGTTCCCGGTCCGGATCGTGTACGACGTGACGCCCGCCGGCACGGTGACGTCGAACGTCTGCGATGCCTCGTGCGCGACCGTCGGGCGCTGGGTCTGGGTACTGGCGAGCGCGCCACCGCCGACGAGCCGGCCGGTGAATCCGGCGAACTGGTTGGCGACCGTGTAGTTGCGGACCTGCGGCGTACCGATCGTTGCGCTCGAGACCACGTCCGGGTTCGGCGAGATCGTCGTACCGAGGACGGTCGCGGTCAGCCCGAACGGCGCCGCGAGTACGTCGGAGGTACGGCGTGCCTCCACAACGAGCTCCCACACGCCCGGCTGCGGGTTGACGACAGTGCGGCTGTGTGGCGTTCCACCGGCGCAGCCGGAGCCCGCATCCGGGTCGTAGCAGCTCAGGCTCGAGTTGCTGTCCAACGGCAGGCCTTGCGGGGTGTACCGCAGGAAGCGGATCTGGCCGGCGCCCGGGTCGGCCCCGCCGCCGGTCATGTCCACTTTGAGCGCGCTGGCGCCGACCGGCACCCGCACGAAGTAGTGGCGGGTGGCGTCACGACCGACGGTGCCACTTGCCTGGAAGGTGTACTCGTTGGCCGCCGTGAAGTCGTCCGGTACGAACACGGCGTTCATGGTGATCAGGTCGACGCCCGGGGTGGTCGGGTCGTCGAGCTGCAGTACGGCGGAGTGTGCGCCGGGACTGAACGGATTCACCTGTACGGCGAAGTCGACCGGCTCGTTCAACGGCAGATTGACCTTCGTCCGCGAGTTGAACGTGCCGTCGTTGCCCAGCCACCGCACCACGTGTGGCACCGCGTTCTTCGGCCCGCTGGTCCGGGTCACGGTGTACGTGCGGTTGTACTTCACCCCACGCGTGACGCCCTCGCGATCGTGAATGCCGACGCCGACGTTCGGGGTGGCCAGCTGGTCGCTGAGCACCGTGCTGACCGGCACGGTCGCGGTGATCGCGTTCGGCCGCTGCCCGGCACGGAGCTGATCCCAGGCCGCAGTCACCGCGAACAGGCCGGCGCCCTGCTCGTACGCGCCGAGCTGAGGCTGGTACGTCGCACTCGTCCGGATCGCACTGCGCAACGCGGCCGCGGTCGGCCGGGTGCCGAAGGTCGCCTTGTACGCACTGACCAGCAACGCGCCGGCGCCGGCGGCCTGCGGGGCGGCCATCGAGGTGCCGTTGAGCATCGAGTAGCCGGGCGGCAAGGTGTAGGTGCCGGTCACCGGGCCGCCGGGTTGCCACAGCGGCGTGGTGGAGATCGCCGCGCCCGGCGCGACGATGTCCGGTTTGAAGCCGCCGTCCTCACGCGGGCCGCGCGAGGAGAACGGGTGCAGGCCCTTGTCGTTCAGCGGGTCGGAGCCGTAGTTCGACAGCCACGTCTCCCTGGTGATGTACGCGCCGACGCTGATCGAGTTGGTGGCCACCGACGGGTCGCCGACGGTGTTCGCACCGGCGCCGCTGTTGCCGGCCGAGATGAAGATCTGCATGTTGAACTCGTCGATCGTGCGGTTGTAGAGCACCGCCCGGGCGTTGTTGCCGTCGTTGAGGCCCGGCAGACCGCCGATCGAGATGTTCACGACGTCGGCGCCGTTGTTCGCGGCGTACAGCACGCCGTCGATCAGGCCGCTGTTGGTGCAGGAGGTGGTGGTCAGGCAGACCTTCACCGCCATCAGTTGCGCGCCCGGCGCCGCACCGCTCATCTGCCCGCCGAACAGGCCGTTGGCGGAGGTGATGCCGGCGACGTGGGTGCCGTGCTGCGCGCCCGCGATGCCCAGGTTGACGACCGAGCCCGCGTCCGAGGCCGGGTTGTACACCGACCGGTCGGTCACCACGACGAACGGTACGCTCTCCGCGACGGCGGTCGCCGGGTTGTCGGTACCGAGGTGACCCGTGTCCCGGTTGACCTTGAAATCGATCATCGGGGTCTGGTCGGTGAAATCGCCGTCCTGGTCGACGTCGACGTACACCTGCTTGGTGGTGCGGTCCTGCAGTACGCCGATCGACTCGGCGGTCACGCCGTCACGGTCGATGTCCCCGCCGAGCTCACCCTGGGCGAGCTCGCCCGCCGCCTCACGGAGCAGACCGAGCGCGTACGGCCCGCCGGTCGCGGGTGCGGTCCAGGTACGGCCGCCGGAGGTGAAGGCACCGTTGAATCGTCCGGTGGTGCTGATCCAGGTCGCGTCACCCGAGGTCGGGGAGTTCGCGTTGTACCAGTCGACGACCTTCGGCAGGCCCGTCGTCGTGGTCCGCAGCGCCGGTACGTCGAGGTCGATGCCGGAATCCAGGATCGCGATCTTGGTACCGCGCCCGTCCCATTGCGGGTTGGCCAGAGCGAACTGGGCGGCCTGTGTGTCGCCCGTGGGCAGGTACGGATTGACCCGCGGCGTACTCGCGCCGGGCGGGGTCTGCGGAATCGGCTGCTGGGCGCCCTCCGGCTGCGGGTCGTCGATCGGGACCAACCCGTCGACGTCCACCGCCTCGACCGCGCTCAGCCGGGCAGCCTGCTCGGCCTTCCCGGTCGGGATTTCCACCTTGAGGTAGTCGACGGCACCGTCGGACTTCAGCACCACGCCACCGAGGGAGCGCAACTGGTCGGCGGCGGCCGACAACCGGTCGCGCTCCGCCGCGACCAACAGCGTCACCGTCTTCTTCCCGGCGGCCTGAGCCGCGGCGATCCTCGCCCGGTCGGCCTCGCCGAGGTCCTTGTCGGATTTCGGATGCGGCTGGGTCGCCGCCGCGCCGGCACGGTCTGTGCCCCCCGGTTGGGCGGCCGCCCCTGGAAGCGCGGTGACGGTCGCAGCTGCCAGCCCGAGCACGGCGGCGAACACGGCAGCAGGCCGTGCCTTGCTGCGATGCGCAAGCGTTTTCCACAGAGTCATGTTTTCGGTTCCTCCCCTGGCCCGATGAGCTAGGAAGCAGTGCACTCTGTCCCACCAACTTGCGCAAGAGCCTGACATCTACGACCACGGCGCAGCCTCGATCTGTCAGCGCCGGGCGGCCGACTGACGAACATCGCCTTCGACGACGAGCGACCGGTTGCCCGTAACGCATGTCGGGCAAATACTGCTGAGTGTCGGTCGGTGGTGTCACGACTACGTGCTGCTTCCGGCCGGCAGTTCGAGGGACCCCGCCCGACAGGTCCCGTCCCGCCCCTTGGGAGGAACCAGTGAGGATCGAACGCACGTCTGTCCGGAGCCGCATGCGCAGGACCACCCAGTTGCTCGCCGCTGTCAGCGCGATCGCGGCTTCCCTGTACGCCATACCAGCCGCGGGAGCCGCCGTACCGTCGCCGGCCGCGCAGTTGTCCGCCGCCAGCACTGCGGTGGAGCGGTCAGGGGTGAAGGGCATCGCCTGGTACACCGACGCTGCCTCCGGCAAGGTGGTCGTCACCGCCGACAGCACCGTGTCAGCCGGCGAAGTCGCAGCCCTGAAACACGATGCCGTCGAGGTCAACCGGACGGCTGGTGTCTTCCGGCCACTGCTGTCGGCCGGCGACGCGATCTACGGTGGACAGTACCGTTGCTCGCTCGGCTTCAACGTCGTGAAGGGCAGTACCTACTACTTCCTCACCGCCGGACACTGCGGGAAGGTGGCGAAGACCTGGTACACCAACTCCGGTCACACCACCCTGATCGGCCCGACCGTCGACTACAGCTTCCCCGGCAACGACTACGCGCTCGTGCAGTACAGCAACACGTCGCTCAGCCACCCGGGTGGGTTCACCGCGGCCAACGCGTTCGTCGGTGAGAACGTCAAGCGCACCGGGTCGACCACCGGCACGCACAGCGGCACTGTCACCGCGCTCAACGTCACGGTCCGCTACGCCGGCGGCGGTCGTGTCAGCGGCATGATCCAGACCAGCGTCTGCGCCGAGCCCGGCGACTCCGGTGGTCCGCTGTACGACGGCACCAAGGCCCTCGGCATCACCTCAGGCGGCAGCGGCGACTGCCGGTCCGGCGGTACGACGTTCTACCAGCCGGTCCCCGAGGCCGCGAGCACCTACGGCGTCACCGTCTACTGACAGAGCAGCCACGGCCTGGCCGACCACGCGGCCAGGCCGTAGAGGACCAGCTGTTTTCCTGAGTCAGATGAACTGATCCAGGAAGGCCCGCGCGTACGGCGTATCGACCCGCTGGTAGCCGCCGGTCGCGTTGCAGGTCAGCGAGTTCACGAACGAAGCGTCGCCCACCACGTAGCCTCCGCCGGCCTTCGCGTCGCGGTCGTTGATCTGGAAGGTGACATCCTCGTCCTGCACGTTCTTGAGGAACGATGTGGTGAAGCGCCGCTCCGGCCCCACGATTGCCGATTCAGGAACAGTGCGGCCTCCGAGGAGGTCTCGGCGCAACAGGGTCATTGGCATGAGCGATGTCTATCCGTTCCTATCGGTCCGGGACGTCGACGCCGCGGGCGCGTTCCAGTTGACCCAGGCCCCCCACAGTTCGCACCACGAATAGCCCCACGCGGACGATGAAACCTAGATCCCTGGGCGGACGACGGGCATCTGACCTGCCGCCGCGGACTGAACTGAGCCCGTTGTCGGGCTGGCGTACGAACGCCCTAGATCCGGCGGCCATCCGGGGCCATATCAGCTGCGGGCGCACTGTGCATGGTGTCCGGCGGCGAAGGTCACTGCGCCGGTCGCAGCGTCCTCGATGATCTGCCAGCCGGGAAAGCAGCCGAATGAGCGATTGCGGCGTCCTCTTGGGACAACCCTGCTTGGATGCGCCGTCAGCAACGGGGCGACCCGACGCACGGCCGCAGCGGGGCGGAGGCCGTGGGCGTCCTACTGGATTTCGAGGTCGGCCGCGACCCGCCTGGGCCTGCTGTTCTGTGACGTACTGGCGCAGACTACTCGTTCCTAACCAGTCCCATGCCCCGTGCCCTTCGTTCCTGCGTCGCGTCCTGGGCCTGCCCGAAGCCAAGCCTCGTGTGGACAGGGCAGGTGACTGTTGGCCTTGGGCGACGGATTCACGCTGCACCGCAGTGGAAGCGCAGCGCGTTGATCTGGGTGGGGGTACTGAACGCGATCAGGATGGTCTGGGGCTCGAGCCGAGTATCGGGAGTCGGGTCGCGCAGGAAGATGCCGGTGCTGCTGGGCCGGACGGCGAGCAGTAGGGCTCCAGTGGTCTCCAACAGGGCCGCGTCGCGTAAGGAGCGGCCGGCTAGTCGCGACGCGGAGGGAATCTCAACCTCCTCGATCCGGAAATCGAGGGCCTCATCGTGCATGACCGCGTCGAGAAACTCTGCGACGTGCGACTGCTGTGCAAAGGCCGCCATTCGCCGACCGCCGATCAGTTGCGGGTTGACGGCCCGATTGGCGCCCGCGCGGACGAGCTTAGCCTTGGAGGCCTCGGTGCGTGCCGCGTTGAAGGCATGTACCTCGCGGAAACCAACGGTCGTTCCGGTGGTGACTGTCTGGTACAACGCATCGAGGACGCCGAACCGAGGATGACGTACCCGAGCGTGCCAGCGCCGACCACGACCCCAAGGGCGAGCAGCGCGAGGCGGATCCGTCGAAATGCCCCCACGAGTCGGATTATCCCTTCGTGCCGGAGTCCAGCCTCGGTCTCTTCGGCTGCGAGCAGGGACCGACACCGCTAGGCCTCGCGACGTACAGCAGAACCCTTCAGCTCCACCTCACGATGGTTCCTGATGGCGCAGCCAGGCGGGCTCAGGCCAGTGCCTTGGCGAGTGCACCCGGCGCCGAGCTGTCCGGGCGATGGCCGCACTGCCGCCAGCGCTGCTGTACCCAGGGAGTCGATGCGGTCTGGGTCGGCATCCGTGCTCACGGTCAGCCCCTTCGGCGCGGTGAGGACTGCGTTCCCCACCGTTTCGGGGACTTACGGCCGGTCCGCCGACAGGAGGATCGCGGTATATCTGAGAGATGAGCAGCGACAGCAGCAACCGATGGTTCGAGCCGGCGCTCTTCCAGCACCTACCGCCCGAGGAGTGCCGAGAGCTCCTAGCCGCCAAGTCCGTGGGACGGGTGGGCTTCAACGGCCCGGACGGTGCACAGGTGCTGCCCGTCAACTACGTCGTCCACCGGCGCAGCATCTTCTTTCGAACTGCCGCCGACAGCGCACTGGCCAACGCGATGCGCCACAGCCGGGTCGCCTTCGAGATCGACGACATCGACGAGTTCCTGCAGAGCGGGTGGAGCGTCGTGGCCGTCGGCGATGCAGAGCTCGTCGACGACCCGGACACCCTCGTGGAGCTGTGGGGCGAGCAGGGTCCCAAGCCATGGGCGGTCGGCCTGCGCACCCAGTTCGTGCGGATCACACCGATCCGTCTGACCGGCCGCCGCGTCCTCCAGGGATAGCCCACGATCACTCGGCGGCAAGAACCGATGTTCCGTGAGCCCGCGTCCGCGAGCACCTGCCGGCGCCGAGGCGCGAACGTGTTCCGTACCAACGGCTGGTGTTTCAGCCGCCCACTCCCTGCTGTCGGTGGTGCGGTTGTCATTGCAGAGCCGTTCCCGCCGAACTGTGGGGCAGGCTGTTCGCCAAGCGCCGCAGGGTGTCGGTTCTACGGTGTGTCGGGTGGGCAGGCGGTGTCGACGAGAACCCGGGCGGCGGCCTTCGCGGCGTCCGGGGTGGCGGGGTCGGCGTCGAGGACGCCGCCCGAGAGCCCGCCGTCGATCAGCAGGGTCAGCTGCCGGGCGAGGAGGTCGGGGTTGGCTGCACCGGCTCGGCGGGCCAGGTCAGTGACCCAGGCGCGGACGACGTTCTTGTGCTCGACGGTGCGCGCGTGCACGTCGGTGCCGGCCTCGGACTCTGCCGCGGCGTTGATGAACGCGCAACCGTGGTAGCCCTCGCGCCGGCAGGCCGAGCTCAGGCCGTCGAACATCCCGACCAGCTGGTCGCGCGGGGCCTCGCCAGCGGTCCGGGCCGCGGCGCGAAGCTGGCCGAACCAGGCCTGGTCGACCTTGTCGAGGTAGGCCAGCACGAGGTCGTCCTTGCGCGGGAAGTGCTTGTACAGGGTGGCCTTGGCCGCGCCGGACTCGGCGATCACTGTGTCTACCCCGACGCCGCGCGGGCCGTGCGCGTAGAACAGCCGGAATGCGGTGTCCAGGATGCGCTCGCGCGCCGGCTTCGCGTTCATTGCCCCGCTCATGTGGTGCACCTTTCGACGTGATCCTGAGCCCATAGTATAGACAGATCCGTCTTCTGGTGACTCTGCATCCACAGATCAACCGATCTCAATGGCCCTCAAATATGGAGATGTGGTCAAGGCTTGCGGGTAGACAACTCTGTCTGTTAGCTTCGCTGCAACGATCGATACGCAGGAGCACCAATCATGAGAATCGCAGTTCTGGGCACCGGGATGGTCGGCCGTGCCTTCGCGGCACGGCTGACCGAGCTAGGCCACGAGGTCACCGTCGGCACCCGTGACGTGGCCGCCACGATGGCGCGCACCGATACAGACGCGATGGGAAACTCGCCGTTCCCGGAGTGGGCGGCCGAGCACACCGCGGTGACGCTGGCCACCTTCGCCGACGCCGCGGCACCAGCCGAGCTCGTCGTGAACGCCACCACGGGATCCGCGTCGATCGCCGTACTGGAGGCCGCCGACGCCGCCGGCCTGGCCGGAAAGATCATCCTCGACATCGCGAACCCGCTCGACCACTCGGCCGGCATGCCGCCGACCCTGTTCATCAAGGACACTGACTCCCTCGGTGAGCAGATCCAGCGCACCTTCCCCGACGCCAGGGTGGTCAAGGCGCTCAACACCATGAACGCCTACCTGATGGTCGATCCGCGGCAGCTCGCAGATGCCGACTTCTCGACCTTCGTCTCCGGCAACGACCCAGACGCCAAGAAGACCGTCACCGTGCTGCTGGAGTCCTTCGGACACACCGACGTGATCGACCTGGGCGACATCACCACGGCCCGTGGCACCGAGATGATCCTGCCGATCTGGCTGCGTCTGTGGGGCGCGCTGGGCACGCCGATGTTCAACTTCAAGATCGTCCGCTGAACCGCTCCGGAGACGGCGATGGCTGACCAGGCATCCCGGCCGATGGCCGGCAAGACGGTACTGGTGACAGGCGGCACCGGCGGTATCGGCGAGGCCACAGCCGCCGGCCTCGCCGCTCTGGGCGCCCGAGTCGGGATCACCGGCCGGGACCGCGGTCGGGCCGAGGCGGCCGCGGCACAGATCACCGACCAGACCGGCAACCCCGCCGTAGATGTGTTCGTCGCAGACCTGTCGGCCCAGGCCGAGGTACGCCGGCTGGCGGCCGAGGTCCTCGCGTCGTACCCGAGACTGGACGTGCTGATCAACAACGTGGGCGGGGTCTGGGCCAACCGGCACGTCACGCCCGACGGGCTGGAGCACACCTTCGCCCTGAACCATCTGGCGCCGTTCCTGCTGACCAACCTGCTGCTGGAACGGCTCCAGGCCAGCGCACCCGCGCGCGTGGTCACGGTCTCGTCCGGCGCCCAGGCGATGGGCCGGATCGACTTCGACGACCTGCAGAGCGAGCGCCGGTACTCGGGCCAGCGTGCGTACAACGCCTCGAAGCTGGCCAACGTCATGTTCACCTACGAGCTGGCCCGCCGGCTGGAGGGCACCGGGGTCACCGCGACCGTGCTGCACCCCGGCGTGGTGCGGACGTCGTTCGGTGCTGAAGATCCGTCGCCGTTGTACAGAGTGCTGTTGCCGCTGGCGCGCTTGTTCATGAAGACCCCGGAGCAGGGCGCGGCGACCTCTGTCTACCTGGCGTCGTCGCCGGAGGCGGACGGCGTCACCGGCCGGTACTTCGCCAACCGCAGACCCAAGCGATCCAGCAAGGCGTCGTACGACCCGCAGGCCGCGGCCCAGCTGTGGCACGTCAGCGCTGACCTCGTCGGCCTCGGCGGCACCCGGCCACAACAGCAGGACGGAAGAGGCGAGCGCGGATGAAGCTCGGCGTACATGTGGTCAGCTTCGACGTCGACGGCGGGGCCGCGGCGATCGGCCCGACGCTGGCACGGGTCGGACGAGCCGCCGAGGACGCGGGCGTCGACAACCTGTCGGTGATGGACCACTACCTGCAGCTGGACATGGCCGGCGGCGCAGGGCGGCCGATGATGGAGGGCTACACGACCCTCGGCTTCCTGGCCGCCCACACCGACACCGTCGAGCTACAACTACTTGTAACCGGCGTCACCTACAGGTCTCCGGGTCTGCTCGCCAAGATCGTCTCGACCCTGGACGTGCTGTCCGGCGGCCGCGCCGTGCTCGGGATCGGCGCAGCGTGGTACGAGCGTGAGCACGCCGCTCTCGGCGTGCCGTTCCCGCCGCTCAGGGAACGATTCGAACGGCTCGAGGAGACGCTGCAGATCGTGCACCGGATGTGGAGCGAGGACAACGGCCCCTATCACGGCCTGCACTACCGGCTCGCCGAGACCATCAACTCGCCCCAGCCGCTGCGCGTACCCCGTCCCCCGATCATGGTCGGCGGGGGTGGGGAGAAGAAGACCCTGCGGCTGGTCGCGCAGTACGCCGACGCCTGCAACCTGTTCGCCGGCCGCCCGGGCGCCGGGCCTGACGAGGTCGGCGCGAAGCTCAAGGTCCTGCGAGCGCACTGCGCGCGGCTGGGCACCGACTTCGACTCCATCCGCAAGTCGATCCTGTGGACTGGTCCGCTGGTGGTCACAGCCGCCGGCGGTACGGCGTTCGCCGAGGCCCTCCGCCCGTACGCCGAAGTCGGCGTCGACGAGGTTCACGTGATGCCGTTCACCGGCGATCCCGTTGCCTTCGTGAACGGTCTCGGCGAGCACGTCGTCGGCCCACTGGAGGACGTGCTGTGACCGACCCGACCGGACCGTGAGCGACCCTGACGCTCCGCCGCGATGTCCCGATCCCCGTCCTCGGTCTGGACGTGTTCCGCGTCCGCCTCGCATCGTGATGCGTTTGATGTCGGCGATCAGTGATGGCGACCTGACTGTCGCCGCGATCGCTCGGCGCCTCGGCCTTCCGTGTCAGGCTGTCCATCGGGTTGTCGACGACCTCGTTGCCCAGGCGCACGTACAGAAGCTTCCGAACCCGGACCACGCCCGCGCCGAACTCATCTCACTCACGACGCCGATCGAGCAGTTCTTCACCAACTCTGGTGCGAGTCCGACCGACACCGCCTGGAGCTCGTCAGAACCGCAAGGCTGTCCCAGCGAGACCTCGCAACCGCCTGCGAAGTGCTCAAGCGGCTCCTGGCCCCGGTCCAGCAACCGAGGTAGCGGCGCGATATGTCGCCACTTGTTGCGCCCAACTCTCCGCCCGTCTCAAGCGTGGGCTGACGCCGTGACCATCGCCGGACCACAACGTGCCGCCCCGGACGGTGAGTGCCCGGCAGTGTGCCCCCGGGCAGTGTTGTGGTTCAACACATCCCGGACGGGTATCTCACGACATACCGGACTGATGTCTCAGGACATAGGAGACAAGTTGTTGATGCTCGGGCATGTCGAAGGCCCGGTTGGTGATCACGGCGGTGCTGGTGGAGAAGCGGTCGGTGGCCGAGGTGGTCGCCGAGTACGGTGTGGCGCGGTCGTGGCTGTACGAGCTGCTGGCTCGGTACCGGGCCGAGGGTGAGGCGGCGTTCGAGCCGCGCAGCCGGCGCCCGAAGACCTCACCGCGCGCGACGGCGCCGGCGACGATTGGCCGAGCTCCAGGCTCTGCTCGACACCTTCGTCGACGAATACAACCAGCACCGGCCGCACCGGTCACTCCCGCACCGCGCCACCCCAGCGGTCGCCTACACCGCCCGCCCCAAAGCCACCCCGGGCCGCCAACCGCACCCGGTCACTCCCGCACCGCGCCACCCCAGCGGTCGCCTACACCGCCCGCCCCAAAGCCACCCCGGGCCGCCAACCGCACCGGCGACACCCATCACCGGGTCCGCACCGACCGCGTCGACGACACCGGCGTCGTCACCCTCAGACCGACCACCAACCCACCGGCAGGCCGCCCGGACCAGTCCGCCGACACCCCAAATGACAACACCCGAACCCACGAATCGTAGGTTCAGCTGTCGCCTATGTCTTGAGACATCACAGTGTCCCCCCGGCAGGATTCGAACCTGCGACGCACGGTTTAGGAAACCGACGCACCCCACCGACATACGCCCCTCCAGGCGTCGCCAGCCGACACCAGTTCGGCCGATCTTGACTCCAGTCGACTCGGATCGACACCTCTTTGTTCCCACACTGTTCCCACACTGAACTGATGAGCGTGGCATACCGGGGCCTGCCCGCTCTGGCTGAACTGGGCCTGTTGGGGCCGCAACCAGCGGTCCCGGTGCGCTTGATGCTTGACCCCGTAGCCAGCATGCCACCTGATGCTTGACACCAACCACCGATGCGCCATGGCGTCGTCGATCTCACGATCGTGCCACCAGTGCTCGGTGAAGCCGTCGATCTCTTCGCGAACGGTGTATCGATGCTGCAGGGCCACGGCGGCAGGTGTCCCATCGACGGCTTGGTACGCCCGACTCAGGACAGCGACATGTCGTCGCGCGTGAGATCGGTCAGCAGACCAGGAGTTCAAACCCGGGATGGTTCAGCTCGATGCTCAGCAGAGTGCGTGGGTGCGAATCGAGTGTCGATGGACAAGTTGTCCTCAGCCTGTCACTCGTCCGGCAGCCACCGCGCGTCTCGGGACTGGGGGGAGTGGGGGGAGCGTGGCGAGGGCTTCGAGCTCGTCGGCCATGGCGGCGTTGAGTTCGAGCAGGAGGTCGGGGATCTCGGCGTCGGTCCAGTGATGGCCGGCGATCACGTCGGTCACGTCGAACAGTGCGGCGGACAGGGCGTCGCGGGTCGCCTGGTATCCGGCCAGCGCGTCGTGTTCGTCCGCGCCGTCGCGGACGACGGCGACGATCGCGCGGGCGAGCAGTTCGGCGTCGCGGAGGGCGTCGGTCAGGCCGTGCGCGCTGATCGGGTCCTTGAAGTAGCCGGCGTCGCCGACCAGGGCCCAGCCGCGACCCCATGACCGCCGGATGTGGCCGGGCAGCCCGGTGAACGTTCGCAGCGCCGCTGGTGGCGCCGCCGCTGCAAGCCGCTCGGTGAGGTCGCGGGAGGACTCGGCGACGATCCGTGACAGGGACTCCAGGCCGCCGCGGCCGATGCGTCGGGGCGAGGCGCTGGCGAATACGCAGGTCTGGCCGTCGTTGGTCGGGATGGCGCCGGACGCGGCGTCGGGACGGAAGTTCCACTCGTAGCCGTCGGTCTCCAGGCCCGACCAGTACCCGTAGGTGACGGCGGCGACCGAGCTACCGACCCGCTCGTAGGGAGCGCCGACGCGCTCGGCGACGGTCGAGCGGATCCCGTCGGCGCCGACGACGATGCGGGCCCGGGCCCGGAACGGTTCACCGTCCCGGCTCCGGCCGGCCACGCCGGTCACCGTGCCGTGCCGGTCGCGCACGACGTCCGCCACGGCGACGCCGAACCGTACGTCGACACCGGCCGCGCGTGCCGCGTCGACGAGTAGAGGGTCGAGGACCGTACGCCGCGGCGCGTACAGGGCGTCCACGCCGTACGCCGGCTTGATGGCGATCGGCACGACGTCGTCGGCGTACCGAAATGTCGTACTGAGCACCGGCGGGGTGCCCGCGTCGATGACCTTGCCGAGCAGGCCCCACCGCGAGAGCTGCAGTACGGCGCCGCGCATCAGGGCGTGGGTGGACAGGGTGTCGGCGCCGTACCGGCTCCGGTCCACCAGCAGTACGCGCAGCCCGGCCCGGCCGAGCAGGTGGGCCGTGGCGGCGCCCGCGGCGCGAGCACCGACGACCACGACGTCGTAGCTGGGATCTGTTCGCATCAGTCATCTCCTCGATCGGTGGAGTCCGGCGATGTGGTCGGCGACGTACGCCGCGTCGCGGCCGACCCCGCCGATGAAGCTCGAGCTGCGGTGGTGCTGGAAGCGCTGGCCGAGCACGTAGAGGCCCGGTACCGGCGTACGGCCGCGGCGCTGCCGGATCTCGCCGTGCCGGTCGAGCACCCGGATCCGCAGCCACGGATAAGTACGGCGGTGACCGGTGGCCCACACGACGGTGCGGATGCCCGCGGCGCGCAGGTCGAGATCCTGGACCACCCGCGCGGGGACGAAGGGACGGACAGGATCCGGCTCGAACACCCCGTCGCCGAGTCCGTTGGTTTTGATATGCCGGTCGATCCTGCCGAGCAGCCGCCGCATCCGCCGGTCGGCGTCAGCGGCGGTCGCGGGCAGGTCGGAGGCGAGCCGGACCCGGTGCCCGTCGGCGGCGACGAGCCGGCCGGTCAGGTGTACGCCGCCCGCCTGCAAGACGGTGAGGTCGAGCGGCCGGGGTTCGGGCCCGCCGACCAGTTGCGCGGACGGCTCGGACCGCGCCAGCTGTTGGTCGGGCATCTCGTCGATCGTCTTGTCGAGCATCCCCGTCCGGTCGAGCCACCAGTAGATGTCCGCACCGCGGTAGCTGCGCGGCATCCGGGTGTGGCTGCCGACGGCGATCGTTACCTCGCGTCCGGACGCCCGCAGCTCGTCGGCGAGCTGGACGCCGGTCGCCGACGCGCCGACCACGAGAACGCCGCCCGGCGGCAACAAGTCCGGGCTGCGGTACTCGCTCGGCACGACCTGGTGGACGTCCGCGGCCACCGCGCGCGCCAGCGCCGGGACGGCGGGCCGGTCGCACCAGCCGGTGGCGATGACGACGTTGGCGGCCCGCCACACCGCCCGATCGGTGACGACCTCGAAGCGGTTATCCCGCCTGCGCAGCAGCCGCACACCCGCGTGCTCCTCGACGGGGGCGTCGGACAATGCGGCGTACCGGCCGAGGTGGCCGCTGAACGCGGCGGCGGACGAGAACCCGTCGGGATCGGGGCCGCGATAGGTCTCGCCCGGCAGGGTGTTCATCCAGTTGGGTGTCAGCAGGTGCAGCGAATCCCAGGTCTCGCTGCGCCAGCGTTCCCCGACGCGGCCGCGCTCGAGCACGACATGGTCGCGGCCGCGGTCGGTGAGGCACCGGCTGGCGGCCAGGCCCGCCTGGCCCGCGCCGATGACGACGGTGTCGGTGATGCGCACAACTGATCCCGGTGATTGCTCAAGGCGATGCGGAGTACCCGCGGGGTCGGCCGCCTGGGGGGACCCACCGTCCCGGCGGGAAGTGCGACTGCCGGATCGACCCGGAGTCGCACTGTTTGCGGGTGACGGGTTCGGCCGGGTCGCCGAGGGCGAGCAGGTCGAGCTTGATCCTGGCGACGTCCCGGTCTTCTCGGGTCCGACCGCCGGCCAGACCCGCCGGTGAGCTCGGGTCCGCAGTCCGCCGGTGGTTGCGCTCGAGAGCGGCGACGAGCGCCAGCACGAGTGCGGCGAGGACGATGATCCCGGTCATGGCGTGCCGTCAGCCGGCGTCGACGTCGACGGACACGGGCACGCCGTTGGTGACGATGTCGAACACAGCCGACCGCAGACGCGACTGCTCCACGACCGCGCGCAGCTTCTCCGGGTCGTCACCGCGCAGCGTAAAGCTGACCTTGATCTGCTGGTAGCCGTTGCGGACCTCATCCGACAGACCGAGGATGCCGTTGAGGTCGATGTCACCGGACACGGTTGAGTGGACCTCGGTGAGCTGGACGCCGCGGGCGGCGGCGATGTTGGCCAGGCCGGCGGTCAGGCAGGCGGCCAGGGCGTGCAGCACGTACTCGACCGGCGTGGGTCCGTTGTCGCGACCGACCAGAACAGCCGGATGGTCGGCGTCGAAACGGAAGGTGTGTTCGTGCGTGCGCTCTTCGCCGACGCCGTAGAAGCCGTGAATGGTGCTGCGGCTGTGGGTGCCGTTGATCCATTCGTTTTCGGCGCGGAACTGGAACTTGGCCGCCTCGGGTGCGGCCTTGACCGCGTCCAGGGTGGCGAAGAGGGTGGCGGTGTCGACGCCGTTGCGGGTCGACTCGTTCGCCGTGGTGGTCATGCGAGTTCTCCTTCGGTGTCTGGTGCGCCGCGTCCAGCGACGACTTGGACAGCGTGCAACGCGCGGATGTGACGCAGGCTGTGACGAACAGCGGCGATCGGACGGGCTCGCGGGCGGATACTGGGACCGTGCCGGGAACACTCGCGATCCACCTGCTCGGCGAGCCGCACGTGACCAGCGGCGGGGAGCCGCACCCTGCGCCCCGCGGCCGCAAGGGATGGGCGCTTCTCGCCTATCTCCTGACGACTGCTTCGGCGCCGAGCCGCGAATGGCTCGCCGAGTTGCTCTTCTCGGACGCCGACGATCCGCTCAACGCGTTGAGCTGGAACCTCAGCCAGCTGCGCCGACTCCTGGGGCCGAAGGCCACCATCAGCGGCGGCCCGGTGGAACTTCGGCTTCCCCCCGGCACCTTCGTCGACGTACGCGCCCTGACGACGGGGACGTGGGTGCAGGCGCTCGGCGTTCCTGGGCTTGGCCGCGACCTCCTTGAAGGCATGGCGTTCCCGTCAAGCCCGGCGTTCGAGGCGTGGTTGCTGGCCGAACGGCGGCGCCTCGCGGCGGCCGCAGAGAACGCGCTTCGTGAGGCGGCGCGGGCGAAGCTCGCCGCCGGCGACGCGGAGCGGGCCGTGGAGCTTGCCATTCGAGTAGTCGCCGCCAGCCCCCTCGACGAGGACGCCCAAGGACTGCTCATCCGCGCGTACGCCGCCGCGGGGGACCGGGCGGCAGCCCGACGTCAAAGGGATTCCTGCGTCGCGTTGTTCCGCCGCGAGCTCGGGACGGATCCCGGCCAAGCGGTCCTCGACGCCGCCGACCCGAGCCCCTTGCCCGACGCACACGAGCAACCGCCGACCACCGCCGGCGTGACCGCAGGACTGGAGACCGGACTCGCCGCGATGGACGCAGGCGCGGTCGACGCCGCCGTGGCCGCGCTGCGCCGGGCAGTCGCGCAGGCGCACCAGATCGACGACCCAGCGCTTCAGACGAAGGCGCTCGTCGCCCTCGGCTCGGCGCTCGTGCACGGCGTCCGCGGGCGCGATGGCGAAGGCGCCGGCATTCTCCTGGAGGCCATCGAGGCCGCCCACCGCGTCGAAGACGACACGCTGGCCGCCCAGGCACACCGCGAACTCGGGTACGTCGAACTCCTTCGCGGCCGGTATGACCGGGCTCAGCGCTGGCTGCACGGAGCGGTCTCGCTCGCCCCCGACGACCCGGCCGAACGGGCCTGGGCCCACGCCATCCAGGGAGTGGCGTTGACCGACACCGGCCGGCACACCGACGCCCTGCACGAGCTGGGCGAGGCGTTGCGCCTGGCGCAGGCTGCCGACGCCGGCTCGGTCGAGACCTGGGCGCTGACTTTCATCGGCCGCAGCCACCTGCTGCGCCGCGAGCTCGTGCCCGCACGCAAGGCGCTCGAGGCTGCCCTGACCCGTGCGCGCCAGCTGCGCTGGACGGCCTTCATCCCGCTACCCGAGTCGCTACTCGCGGATGTCGACCTGGCCGAAGGAAACACTGACGCCGCAGCTTCGGCGTACGACCATGCCTACGCCTTGTCCCTCCAGCTCGGTGACCCGTGCTGGGAGGGACTCGCCGCACGCGGGAAAGGCCTCGTCGCCAACCGCCGCGGAGACACAGAGTCGGCGATGCGCTGGGTCACCGAGGCGCGCATGCGGTGCATCCGGCTGCCGGACGCCTGGCTTTGGGTCGAAGGCTACTGCCTCGATGCCCTGTGTGCGCTCGCCATCGAACACCGCCGAGGCGGTGCGACGCAGTGGGCCGCCGACCTCGAGGTCCTCGCAACGCGAACCGGGATGCACGAGCTCGTGGCCCGCGCCTACCTGCATCGCAGCCGTATCGGCGACCGAGCAGCGGCCGGCGCAGCCGCCGTCCTCGCCGCCGAGGTCGACAACCCGGCAGTGCTCCGGATCGATTGACCTCACCGACCGAGCCCGCCCACGACCGTCAGCAACGGCCTTCCGCGTCTTCCGCTCTTGCCGCTGGTGGACAACCAACCAGCCAGGCCGGCGCTGCGCACCCGGAAGGACCCCGTTCGTTGGCCTGGTCGCCGCCCAGGATGACCGCCCGCATCGTGGAGCCGGGGCGGCGCAACTGGGAGACGCGTGGCGACGGTCGACCCACCAGCCGTCGATCACGCGGGTCTCGATCCAGGCGTACTGCGGCCGACATGCAGCTCGCGTGTGCGAGGGAGCCCGCGGGCTGGACGCCCGTGGCACCGGCCAAGGCGATCGAACGCGCCCGCCGCGCGGGCCTCGGCCAAGCCGACGACCCACGCGCCAAGTCGGATTCGAACCGGCGACCAACGGATTAGAACGGGGCCGTAACCGCGTCAGCACGCCTGAACTGGCCAATCTCTGGACGACTCCAGTGCGCTCGGGGACCGCTCTGGCATTGTCCTTTCGCCCGGGAGTTCACTGCCTAAACCAGTCCCCAAGTCGCCGAGCTTCGCGGCAGCGCCGGTTGTTATGCCGCTTCGCCTGTGGGCAGGCCGAGCGCGCCGAGGAGCTGCCGTGTGCAGGGCGGTGGGCGGGCAGTAGTGCGCTGGCTCTGCGGGTTTGCCGAACCCCGGTCGCTGAGGCGGCGACCGGGGGCAGCAGGGTCGCAGCCAGCGCGACCACAACCACTCACTGGAGTCTTCGGACCGCTGTTCGGTGCGAGGCCTCAGCCGACGTCTCGTCGCTTCGTGAGGAGTACCGCCGGTACGGCGATGGCGGCGACGTACGCCGCGACGAGCAGACCACCTGTGGCGGCGGCGACGGTTCCGTCCACGACCGGGACACCTGCCTGGATGAGCGCTCTCGATGCGGCGGCCGGAAGGTACTTCGCCAGCCCGGGCTCGCGCAGCGCACCAGGGAGCAGACCCTCGATCACGAACCACCACGCGACTGCCGCGATGATCGCGAGGGCCTCGCTCCGCACGAGCGCACCCAGCCCGGCTCCCGCGATGGCGAACAGACCGGCTGCGATCGTGACTCCGAGGGCGGTGAGGGCGGCGTCTGCGGTCAGCAGGTCGACGGGCAAGTCCTTGGCGAGCACCACGATCGCCGTCGCGACGTATGACGCGATGAGCGTGATACCGGCGAAGACGGCGCCGACGACGGCGGCAGCGGCGTACTTGCCGGTGAGGAAGTGACCTCGACGCGGGGTGACGAGCAGCGATGCGGTGATGGTGTGGTGCCGGTACTCACCGGCCGACGACAGCACGCCGAGCATGAAGACGATGCCCGCGACGAGGAGGCCGGGTACGGAGAGCACGCCGCGAAGGTCCTCCCGGCCGAGCGGTGCGGAACCATGGGTGCCTGCCACGATGGCGATCGCCGTGGTGAGGCCTGCGGACAGGGTGATCGCGATGGTCAGCATCACCCAGGTCAGGCGCAGCCCGAGATGTTTGATCAGTTCGGCCCGGAGCAGTGCGGTCATGATGGTCTCTCAGTGGTGAGCTCGAGGAAGCGACTCTCGAGGCTGGTGGTGGAGTTGGTCAGTTCGGCCAGTGGTGCGTGCTCGACGAGCCGGCCGCGGTTGATGATCAGGACGTCGTCGACGGTGTTGGTCAGCTCGGCCAGCAGGTGACTGGAGACGAGCACGGTGCCGCCGCCGGTGGCGTAGGTGCGGATGAAGCCGCGCAACCAGTGCACGCCGTGCGGGTCCAGCCCGTTGGTCGGCTCGTCGAGAACCAGGACGTCAGGTTCGCCGAGCAGTGCAGCCGCGAGCGCCAGCCGCTGCCGCATGCCGAGCGAGTAGCCGCCGACGCGTCGCCCGGCGGCGTGTCCCAGCTCGACCGTGTCGAGTACGGCGTCCAGCCTGGCGGTGTCCAGGCCGGCGGCGGTGGCGAAGACTCGCAGGGCGTTGTGGCCGGTGCGCGCCGGGTGGAACACGCCTGTGTCGAGGACCGCGCCGACGCGACGGGTCGGTGTGGATAGGTCGCGGTAGGCGATCCCGTCGATGGTGGCGGTGCCGGAGGTGGGACGGGCCAGCCCGAGCAGCATGCGAAGGGTGGTCGTCTTGCCAGCGCCGTTGGGTCCGAGGAAGCCGGTGACCCTGCCACTGCGGATGTCGGCGCTGAGATCGTCGACGGCGATCACGTCGCCGTATTTCTTGGTGAGGCCCCTGAGGGCGATTTCGGTCATGGCCTCGAAGTTACGGATCGTGAGCTCGCGCTTCGTCGGCCTTGGATCCGAACCTGACCGTACGCCGCCGGGTCCACGACTACATCCGCAGATGTACGCCTCAGGCGTCGCGCGGTACGACCAGGCCACTCTCGTAGGCGAGCATCACCAGCTGAGCGCGATCCCTAGCGGCGAGCTTGGCGAGGATGCGGCTGACGTGGGTCTTCACCGTCGCCGGGCTGATGACCAGCCCGTCCGCGATCTGGCTGTTGGACAGGCCCTGGGCGATCAGGCCGAGTACGTCGCGTTCGCGGTCGGTCAGCTGTGCAAGCTCCGCCGGGCGGGCCCGAGGCGTCTCGGGGCGGCGGACGAACTCGGCGATCAGCCGGCGGGTCACGCCGGGAGCCAGCAGCGCGTCGCCGGCCGCGATCAGGCGGATCGCGGCGAACAGGTCCTCCGGCAGGCTGTCCTTGAGCAGGAAGCCGCTCGCTCCGGCCCGCAGCGCGGCGTACACGTACTCGTCGAGGTCGAACGTCGTCAGCACCAGTACACGGACACCGCCGCACTGCTCGTCGGAGGTGATCCGCCGGGTGGCCTCGATGCCGTCCATCACCGGCATCCGGACGTCCATCAGCAGTACGTCGGGCCGGCAGCTGCGGGCGACTTCGATCGCCTCGGCGCCGGTCGTGGCCTCGCCAACGAGGTCGATGTCGTCGACCAGCGCGATCTGGGCGCGAAAGCCGTCGCGGACGAGTGGCTGGTCGTCGGCCAGCGCGGCACGGATCGTCATGGCTCGTCCTCGGCCCGGATCGGCAGCCGAGCCTCAACACGGAACCCTCGCACCGGTCTGGGGCCGGCAGTGAACTGTCCGCCCAACGCGGTCACCCGTTCGCGCATCCCGACGATGCCAAGACCTGGGTGGCCCTCGGAAGACCCCCCGTTCCCGGCTCCGTCGTCGGTGATCTCCAAGACGAGCTGGTCGCCGTCGTACCGCACGAGGACCGCGGCCGTCGCAGGGTGCCCGGCGTGCTTGACGACGTTGGTGAGGGCTTCCTGCACCACCCGGTACGCGACCAGGTCAAGGCCGCGGGAGAGCGCCCGGCGGCTGCCTTCGACGGTGAGCTGCACGTCCGCGCCGGCGTGACGGATCGTGCCGACGAGATCGTCGAGGTTCGCCAGCCCTGGTGGCGGATTCAGCTGTGCCGGTGTGTCGCCGCCCTGTCGCAGGACCCCGAGCAGCTGCCGCATCTCCCGGCTGGCGTCTCGGCTGGTCGTCTCGATCGTCGCCAACGCACGCTGCGCCACGTCCGGATGCTGCGGCAGCGCCAGCCTGCCGGTGCTCGACTGAATGGCGATGGTGGTGAGGCTGTGCGCTACCAGGTCGTGGAGCTCTCGGGCGATGCGCAACCGCTCCTCAGCGGCAGCTTGGCGTGACAGCGCCTCGCGCTCCCGCTCGAGGAACTCGGCGCGGTCGCGCAGCGCCGCGCTCCGGGTACGGCGGTCCGCCACGACGAAACCGACGATCCCGACCACCAAGGTGACGACAACCATCGGCAGCGCGTCCTCCAATCGCAGCCGGTCCCGGCCGACCTGCGCGAGTTCGAGTGCCGCGACCACGGCAGTCGCAGCCGCCGCGCCGACCTCGGCCGTACGCCGGGTCGCGTGGACGATCGCCGAGTACAAGGCGACCCACAGCCCGAACGGTGCCGACGGTCCGAACACCACCTGGGCAACGACCCACCCGGCCGAAACCACCACGAGCACCACCGCAGGACGCCGTCGTCGCCAGAGCAACGGCACACTTTGGCCGATGACGAGACCGAGCCAGACCGCGCCCAGCAGGATCGACGTGCGCTGCTCCGGCTCGCCGGGACCGATCCGCGGGTTAAGCAGGTGGAGCAAGGCGACCGCCGCGACCAGCAGCCAGTCGCCGAGCTGGTGGATCCGCCCCGGCCGGCCCCGGATGCCGGCGCGGGGGACACCGGCGGTGTCCTGCATGACTTCATCGTGCACCCCCGGGACCTGCGCGGGGGACCGGGCATCTCTATCAGCAGTGCCGCTGTTGCGATGGTTCGCCGCCATCACCTGCCCCGAACGGCGCGATCAGGCCCTGCGCCGAGCCCACGAGGCCAGGCCGTCGCCAAGGCTGCCCTGGCCGCCGACGCTTCACCGACATCGACCGCGCCGCCGAACAGCAACTCCAATCCACGGGGGTCCGCGACGACGAATTGGTTATCTACAATGGTGCCCCCGGCAGGATTCGAACCTGCGACGCACGGTTTAGGAAACCGACGCACCCCGCCCACATGCGCATCTCCTGGCGTGTCTGGCCCAATCTAGTTCGGCCGATCTTGACTCCAGTTGACTCGAATCGACGCCTCTTTGTTCCCAGAGTGTTCCCACGCTGAACTGCCGAGCCTGCGGGCGACGTCCTCGGCTCTGCTACGGCTGAGCTGAGCCGGTGAAACGGGGCGCATGCCACGTCGACGAGCCGACAACCGGCGCGATGACACAGGACTACCTGCGAGGCAGGCGCCGAACCTGAGCTCACTCGGGGCCACCAGCCTGCCACTGCCGCGTTCGCCGTCAGACGAGCGCAAAGCGCCGAGCTGTTCTCGGTGTCTCGCGTCACGGTGGACTGCAATTCGGCTGCACTTGTGCAGATTGCCTGAGACTCGCCGGGCCGGATGGCGATTGACGTTCCGGGCCGCCGGTGGACACTCGAATGTCTGGGGTGCCGGGAGAAGCACGCCGCCACCGGCATGTACTTGTGCGCGCTCGGGCCGCCCCCTAGGGCAGGTCTCGCAGGGGCCCGTAGTTGGATCTGAAGATACGCTCGGCGGCCAGGCGCAGGGTGAGGTTGCGGAGGGTTGTGGGCAGGTTTCGCGTACGGTCGCGGCGATGGGTCTGCTCCTGCACCCACGTCACCCTGGCCTCGCGCCGCTGTACATAGCCGGCCAGAGCCTGCTCGACGGGTTGGTCGGCGGTGAGCATCTCGGCGAGTACGAGCGCGTCCTCGAGCGCCATGGCCGCGCCCTGCGCCATGTTCGGTGAGCTGGCGTGGGCGGCGTCACCGATCAGCACGACGCGGCGCGCTGTCCAGGCCGGCGCCACCACCTCCTCGATCGGTGCGAAGTACGCCTCTGTGGCCTGGTCAAGCAGAAGTGGCACCGGTGCGGCGAAGCCGGCGAACGCCCGGCGCCAGTCCTCGTTTGCAGCACTGGCCGGGTCGTTCGTGTTGAGGTCGGCGTAGCAGTACACGACCCCTTGGCCGAGCGAGACGGTCAGGAACGTGCGTCCTCGGCCCAGCATGACCGTCCAATCGGTGATGTCGGAGAAGCCGCCGGCGACGAATCGCCAGGACGCCTGTCCCACGTAGTTGGCCGGGGGACCCCCCAGGGCGAGGCTTCGGATCGTCGAATGGACGCCGTCCGCGCCGACGACCAGGTCGTAGCTGCCGGTCGAGCCGTCGGAGAAGCTCACCCGCGGCGCCCCGCCGAGTTCCAGGTCCGTCACCGACGTGCCGAGCCGGACAGGCACTTCAGCGGTCGCCTGGCGAAGCGCCTCATGTAGCGCCGCGCGCTGGATCGCGACGCAGCCGCCGACGCCGTCCCAGATTCGGTCGAGGTCGATGTCGGCGAGAAGACGGCCGCGGTGGTTGAGGAGACGCTGACGCCCGATCGGGTTCGCGTGGGCGGTTGCGGCCGGTCCGATGCCGAGCTCGTGCAATGCCCGTACGGCGTTGGCCGGTAGGTACAGGCCGGTGCCGCTCGGCTGCCAGTCTGTTGCCCGCTCGACAACCTCAGCGATGATGCCGCGTTGACACAGGGCGCGGGCCAGCGCGAGACCGGCAATACCTGCACCGACGACGAGCACCCGCGAGGCGTTCATGTTTGCCTCGCTCTATCCGGCACGGGCTCGGGGACGGATGTTCCGGTTCCGGCGGAACAGGTTCTGCGAGTCGTACGCGTTCTTGACCGCGACGAGGCGGTCGAAGTTGGCGCCGTAGGTCGCGCGGACACGCTCCTCGTCTTCGTCGGCGGTCTGGAAGTTGAGGTAGTTGCCCCCTGTCGAGAAGGGCCGGACGCTCTTCCATGCCTCCCGTACCCAGGCCACGTGCTCGTCGTCGGGGCTGTCAGCCGGCCATTGACCGGCGAACGCGGTCATGTAGCGGGCGTCGCGGTTGCCGACCGCCCCGTCGTCGTCGGCCCTCTCGTTCAGCTCACCCGCGAGGTGGATGACAATCGACGCCGACAGCGGGGACGTCACCTTCAAGGCACTGTCGCGGAAGATGTCGAGGAACTCATTCGTCAGGCCGGCCAGGTACTCGGTCTTCCAGTAGTAGCGGTGCCCCTTGGGCTCCATCGCCGTCGAACATCGACTGCTGGTCGGTGTAGGGCTTCTCGGTGACGAGGTCGGCGATCGGGTCGCCGAGGGTGCGAACGGGGGCGAGGTCGGCCGCCGCGTCCGCACCGCTGTGGCATATGAGCAGCGCGACTATCGGCCTGCCGTGCCAGTCCTCGGGGAGGAACGGGGCCGGCGGCGCGAGGCGCACGCTCACGGCGGCGGTCAACTCGCGCGGCGCCGACTCGGTGAGGTCGCGGTAGGTCGCGAGCACGTCGTCGACCCGGTCGGCACTCCAGACGATGAGGCCGCCGGTAACGGTCGGGCCGACCTCGTGCAGGCGGAACGTGAATCGAGTGACAACGCCAAAGTTGCCTCCACCGCCCCGCAGCGCCCAGAAGAGTTCGGTGTTCTCCTCGCGGCTGGCCGTCCGGATCTGGCCGTCGGCAGTGACGATCTCGACCTCCTCGAGGTTGTCCGCGGTCCAGCCGAAGCGACGCGTGAGGTAGCCCAGGCCGCCGCCGAGGGTCAGGCCAGCGACGCCGACCTCGGAGGAGAAGGAGCCTAACGGCGTGGCCAGCCCGTGCGCCTGTGTCGCCCGGTCGACGTCCTGGAGCAGACACCCAGGCCCGACCTGCGCGAGCCGCGCGTCCGGGTCGACCGTGACGTCGCGCATGCGCGACATGTCGAGCGTCAGACCGCGCTCGGCGATCGAGGTACCGGCCATGTTGTGACCCCCGCCCTTGATGCTCAGCAACAGACCGTGGTCACGCGCGAAGCCGACGGCAGCTGCGACGTCTCGGGCCGACGTCGGCTGCAGCACCAGCGCGGGGGCTTTCGCGACCATGCCGTTCCAGACCAGCACGGCGTCGTCCCAGCCGGCGTCGTCCGAGCGAAGCAACGGACACTTGACCCGCGACTCGAACTCGTCGAGCTGCTCCGACGTCAGCCGCACCAGTGCGCCGTCGAGTCCGGCGACGTCGATGGTGCTCGTCTTCATGCGCCGTCCATCCGCGCCGGCGAACTGTGGCTGATTCGCTTCCATCATGCCGCTCCTCACTTATCGTTGTGCTCAACGCTAAGTCGTTGACAGGGCGGTGACTGGCGGGATTCGGCCAACTGAGTGGACGCCTACCGAGCTGGCCGAAAACCGCTGATACGGTTGACTCCGGGTGCGACGAATGAGCCACATCGTCGAGGACTTCGAGAGCTGCTACCGGCTGAGTGCAGCCGCGATCCGCGCTACGACGGCATCTTCTTCATCGCCGTCACTTCGACGCGGCTCTACTGCCGGCCGAGCTGCCCGGCGCGGATTGCGAAGCGCTCGAACGTCTGCTTCTACCCAACGGCGGCCGCCGCGCAGTCGGCTGGCTTCCGCGCTTGTAAGCGCTGTCGCCCCGACGCATCGCCCGGGTCGCCCGATTGGAACTGGCGTGCCGACCGTGTTGCGCGCGCCATGCGCTTGATCGGAGACGGCACCGTCGACCGCGAAGGAGTCTCCGGGCTCGCCAAGCGACTGGGCTTCAGCGATCGGCATCTTCGGCGACTCCTGTCCGAGCAGGTCGGCGCAAGCCCGGTCGCACTTGCGCGCGCCCAGCGTGCCAACACCGCCCGGCTCCTGATCGAGTCGACCGCCATGTCCTTCGCCGATGCGGCCTTGGCGGCCGGGTTCCATAGCGTCCGCCAGTTCAACGCCACGATCAGAGACGTTTTCGACCTCGACCCCGGGCGAGATGCGGCACCGGTCGAACCGTGCCGGCTCCCGGTCGCCCGGAGTCGTCGAGCTTCGCCTGAACTGCCGGGAGCCCTTCGACGCGGCCGCCTTGCTGCGGTTCCTCGAAGTGCGCGCAGTCCCCGGTCTCGAAGACGTCAGCGGCGGTACCTATCGGCGAGCGCTGACTCTCGCCCATGGCATCGGGATTGTCGAGCTGACCCCGGAAGTGCGTTCCGTTCGCTGCGTTCTCCGCCTTGACGATTTTCGCGACCTCGCCGCGGCGGTAGCACGCTGCCGGCGCCTGCTCGATCTCGACGCCGACCCTCTGGCCATTGCCGGGGCCCTCGGCCGTGACAAGGTGATCGGCGGCCTCGTCCGCGCCCGGCCGGGGCTGCGAGTGCCGGGCTGCGTCGACGGAGACGAACTCGCCCTGCGCGCAGTGCTCGGTCAGCGCGCGTCGCTGCGGGCAGCACGGACACAGACAGCCCGCCTCGTCGAAACGTTCGGTGCGCCGCTGCAGCCAGCCGCTCGGGACGGTGACCCATCTATTCCCATCCGCGGCGGTCCTCGCCGAAGCCGACCCCAACGCGTTTGCCGGGCTGGGGCTACGCCGCGCCCCGTTGCAGACTCTCGCCGCCCAGCTCACCAACGGCGAAGTCCGCGTCGACGCCGGCTCAGACCCGATCGAAGCGCTCACCCGGCTACTCGCGATTCGTGGGATCGGACCTTGGACTGCCGCGTACGTGGCGATGCGAGGATTTCACGATCCCGATGCGTTCCCAGCATGGCGACGCTGGTCTTCGCCGCGCACTCGAGGCACTGGGTTGCCCGGTCGACCCCCGCTCGGTCGCCAAGCTGCAACAGCGATGGCGGCCCTGGCGTGCATACGCCGCCGTTCAGCTCTGGACGAGCCTCGACCACTGACCGTGAGCGTTGGTCATGACCCCGCGCAGCCGCGCTTGAACGCGCTGATCTCGAGCTGCGCGGGCCGTGACGCCCTGACCGGACTACCGTACTGACGGCCGAGCGGCTCATCGCTGCCGCCCACCAACCAGCCGTGGAAGCGGCGTCTGTAGCGCCAGGGCAGAAACCGGCAAGCGAACGTTTCAGCGAGCCGATAATCCCGGGGGCAGAGCACGGATCGATATGCCGGTCAACAATGTGTCCGACTCAGCCCTGCGCGCCACGACTGGCCGGGCCCCACATCTGACGCTCGTCAGGGACGGGCTGGTCGTCGCATCACCCCCGGGGCAGCGTTCCTCAGCTCACAGCTTCGACCTCAGCCCCGGCGCCAGTCGCGACTACGAGTCCGGCGTCAGTCTCCGACGGTGCACCCCCCGGCCCACCATCTCCATACTCCGTCCCGCAGATAGGGACCGCATTCCCCACTGGGGCTGGGCTTTCGGCCAGATTGAGAGGTTGATCCCCACCGAGCTCAGGCGGTCGGTGATTACGCAACCGGCTCTGGTAGCCGATAAGCGTGATTCTGTCCGTAGGCGTCCCGATCTGCAGTGCCAGCGCACTGAAAGGCGGACCGAAAGGACCAACTTGGTGCCCCCGGCAGTGGTGCCCCCGGCAGGATTCGAACCTGCGACGCACGGTTTAGGAAACCGACGCACCTCGCCGACATAGGCCCCTTCAGCCGTAACCAGGCAACGCCAGTTCGGGTGATCTTGACTCCAGCACACTCGAATCGACCCCTCTTTGTTCCCACGGCGTTCCCACGCTGAACTGCTGAGCCCGGACGCAGGGCTCGACGAGCTCGCGACTGAGCTGAGCCGAAGTGCCGACTTCGCAGCACGCAGATGTCTATCGCGGGCGATGGCCTGGTACGACAGCCGTAGTTCGTGATGGTCATGCTGGGATGGCTTGTCGGCGCTGGTAGTGGCTTGTGTCGAGCGCGGCGTTGGTGGCGGCGTCTCCAGGTTGACCAGCGCAATCGCTGTCGCAGGTCTCGTGTCGTGCGGTGATAAAGGTGTTGAACAGGCACTTGATCTCGTTGCAGGTCAGCGCGGTCAGAGAACTTTCTTGTGGTGCTGGGTTATCGGATCGCTCGGTCGCGGCGACGGAGGCGAGCAAGGCGTCGGCGAACATCGCGAGGGCGGTCCACCGGTTCCAGCTGGTCCGGTGCGCCGCTAAGTCAGCGACAGCATTTCGACATCGAAACATGCGCTCGCTTGGTATGTGGCAATCAGTTCAGCATCTGACCCCTGCTGAGATCCTTTTACCTGGATCCGCTCGTATCTCACTATTGTTCGGGAGCAGAACGTCCTTGATTCAGTGCGGCCGAACACGCAGCAAACCAAGGATCTGCCGGGAATAGGCCTTGCGGCCCGAATCGATCGTTTGATCGACGGTCGGTCTCAGGCGGCCGTGAAAATGCAATTACGTCCAGCACCCAGCTGGATCGACCGGGAACGTACAGCTGCTTGCCTCCCAGGACAAAGTTGCGCGGAAGCGAGAGGGACCCTTGACCTGCTCGCCCGCGCGGACAAGCATGGAGATGGTCCTCGGGGTCAGACTGGTCCGCCGTGCGCCCTGAGGGAGGGGAGGGCCGGGGAATGGCAGATGTCCGAAATTACCGTGGCCGTGCATATCGGCGGCGTAGCGCGAAGTTGGCCATTCGCCGAGGTGCGCGCAGGTTCCAGCCGAGCCCGCCGCACGCTAAGCATCGAAGGCTCAGGCGACCGACTTGGAGGTGGCGCTCACCCAGCGGCGGCAGGATCGCGCTGGGCAATCATGAGGCGGAGATCGCATGAGCGCCAAGCACGTCGCTGGTCACTCACCCAAATCCAATCATCGGTCCACCCGGAATTCATCGGATCCGCGGTCGCCGCGGTGGTGGTGGAACAGCCTTACCAAGACTGTGCTCGGCTTAGGTGCCCTTGCGTCGGCCATCGGAGCGATCATGGCGCTATGGCCTTCACCGGACGCCGCAGACAGCGCGAGTCTGACCTCGGTCGGTTTGGCTCGTATGCCCATCAGCGAGTACAAGGAGCGGTCCGCCTCACTGCACCCTGCCGGTGGCGGCAAGCCAGATTCGGCAGGTCTCCACACTCGAAAGGCGGCGCGGCTCACGGTCGTGGTGGCCAGTGGCACTACCTCGGCACCGCTCTCACCAATTGCCCCAGCTACCGAAGGTGACCCTTCCTCGCCTTCGAGCAAGACAGGGGAGCCGAGTGAGACGACTGAGCCCACCCAGACGACAGAGCCCACCCAGACAACAGAGCCCACCCAGACAACAGAGACCCACCCAGACAACAGAGCCCACCCAGACAACAGAGCCCACCCAGACAACAGAACCCGGCGGGGGAGCGAGCAAGTTCGAGGGCAAGGCCTATCCCCTCAACATCGATGCGGTAGCACATCAGATACAACGGTTGGCGCCTAGAGAGTGGAACGGTAGCTGCCTGACTGCTCAGCCGCCATGCAAAGCCATACCTTTGCTCATCGGCCAGCCTGTTACACCCGATGGCACTGTTGTCATACTTGTGCTGCCTCCCACAGTTGTCCCTCCTGAGGGCACCTCTGTCCCTCCCGAGAGCAAGGTTGCTGATCCTGCCGTGGTCGCGGACCGGATCGTTGCGATTTTGAAGCAAACGAGGACGATCGCTGGGCGGTCGAGAGGCACGGTTGAACCAATAGGAGTGAGGGTGAGTGTCAACCTGGAGGTGATCGGCCTGCGCGGTCAACCGCTCCTGCTGGCGTGGTCTCTTTTCCAACGATCGGGCAAGGTTCCGCTACCCAAGGAGTGGCGAACGACCAACGCCGGATATCGCTTGCAGGCAACCTCAGAGCACGACACGGGCAACGTGGACTTCTGGATTCCGTTGCCGAAGGCACCCGGCTTGTACTACGTCAGCGTTACCCTGGCGACCAACGGGGTTCGCCTGACGAGCGCTGAGAGTCAGGACTTCGGGTGACCGGGTGGCCGACGGAGCAGTAACCTCGAATCTGGCGGACCGGGGTCCGCCTGCCCTAACGTGAAGATGGCAGCGGGCTTGAATGATCACTCAGGGATGCGACTGATGGAGCGCACGCTCAGCGATCCACCGGAACCGCCGCCGCTCTTTGCAAGGAGGGGATGCTGGCGTCCGAGGTCGCTCGACCGTTGGCTGCGGACTCGGGCTTGCGACCGGGGATTATGAGAGCTACGCCACTTGCCACACTGGTCAGCATCAAACTGCAGGAGTGCGGAAGCTGGCCTCTCTGGCCGGCTCAGCTCACTCTGCTAAACGCGTTTTCATGGCACGAACCATGGCACGCGGTGGCCGGCCGGCGCGTGCGCACTGGCACGTTCCTTACCAGCACCCGGATAGAGAGCTGCTCCAGGTCGTCTTCGTCTTCGGTGTCGGCAGGCGCCGAGCTACACGCCGGGCATTGGAGGCATGCGTCCGAAGGGGCTGGCCACGCGGTTTACGGGGTTAGGCCCTTGCGTGTCGTCATCCAGACCGTTGAGCCAACATCGACGATCGTGCCGCTCTGCGGAGCCTGGCTGAAGACGAAGGTGCCTGTGCCGGTCGGGCCAGTGAACTGCGGCACCAAGTCCGCGGCGCGAACTTGGTGGTCCGCAACCTGCACCGGGTTGAACCGCACGTGCGGCACCAGGCGTTCGTTCGCCGCGAGATGCCTGTTCACCGTCACCCGGAAGTCGCCGTATCGCTGGCGCGTCACCGCGATGTCGAGCCCCGGTTCAGGTGAGAACGTGCCGTTCACCGCGAGCGCTGGATTAGTCCGCAGGTACACCTCGTACTGGCCGGCCACCTCGTAGACGACGACGCCCTCGCTCGGTATCCCGTTGGACGCGTAGGACGGTCTCTCGTAAGGATCGGACTGAATCCGGGCCTCAACCAGGAAGTACGTGGATCCGCTGCGAGCCGGGATCTTGATCGCCATCGTGTGGCCTGGCGGAGGCGGTTGGGACAGTCCGACAGGGTGCAGGTGATAGGTGTCCTGGCCATGATCGGTCTTGAGCGTAACCGCTGATTGGGCCAACCATTGGAGGTGCACCAACGTGTGTACCGACGGATGGGTGCCGCAATTGCAGGCCATATTGTCGAACGGTCCCGGGTGAGGCTCGTAGTTGTACAGATCCCCGAATCCGGTCAGGCAATGCATGACCTCCATCGCCCAGGTACCGAGACCCTCCGCCAGGTTGACTCGGCAGAAGTCGCCGATACCACTGATGGGCGGGTAGTCCATCCATGCAAAGCCGCCGCGGTCGGGTCCTCCGCTGGGGAGAACGGCGACGACCACGTCGTACGGGTTGTCGTCAGGGATTGACTCCCGCGCCGCACCCATGGTGTCGGGCGAGGGGCAGCGATGACAGGCTCAGTCACGGTCGCGGCCAGCGAGGCCGTGCCGTATGAGACCTCATCAATGTAGCGCTGCAGCGAACGGTCGACGTGGGTGACAGGGTGCGGGTCGTAGAACACGCGTTCGAGCACCCTCTCGAGGAACCTCGGCACAGGGTCGACGTCAACATGGGAGTCCAGCACTGGAACGAATACAGCGTGCCGTTGCCCCAGCCACGGAGGGTCCATAGTTCACCTACCGGAGTCCTAACTGCTACCCGGCTGCAGCAGTGACGTCCATTCACCATCGCGCTCTCCCGATAGCCCGTCAATGCTCAAGAAGCACTTCAAGACATTTTGAAGCCTCTTGGGTCTGAATCGGGGTTTAATGGGGTAAACATGCGTGTAATTTATTCACACGTATTATGGATTATCCGACTGCACATTTCAGAACCGTGCAACTCTCTCGAAGAGATGGCCGAAGGCCGATCCAGCGGCACGTCGTCTTTGCGGAGGTTTGCTTCCCGGTGGGGCGACGTCCTGTCACCTTGCGGGAAGGCCATGGAGCGGAGGGCGGGCTATAGGTGTCGCCGTTGAGATTGATCTGAACGAGAACAAGATCAGCGGCGGCACGGCGAAGGCCCGCGCCGGAGGGACCCGTCTACGGCACCCCGCCCGGCCCAGCAGGGCTGGCACCGGCAGGGAACGCCGCCCGGCAGACCGCAGCCGGAGAGGACGAAGCGCCACCGACTGCGCGGACACTGCTGACCGTCGGCGGCGTGGTCGCCGGACTGGGCGTGCTCGGCTCGATCGTCGGCCAGTCGCCCGCCCGGGAGGCCGAGTGGAATGCCGCCCCCGCCGCACCCACGCCGAGCCCGTCGGCTCCGGCGCCCACCCAGCCGGCACCCAGGCCGGCACCTAAACCGGCGCCCACCCAGCCGCCCGCCCAGCCCCAGCCGGCTCCGGCTCCGAAACCGGCCCCGAAGCCTGCGTCCGCGGTCCAGGAGTGCGGCGACGTCGGCTCGTGCATCGTCACCCCCGGCAGGGCGTTCCACCACGGCAAGCACCTGTACATGGCCGGGTGGAAGGTCACCAAGGATGACGGCTTCGGCTGGTTCACGTTCCAGGGCAAGGTCCGCAACACCAGCGACGACGCCTCGAGCGCGCTGATCACGTTCAAGCTGCTCCGCAACGACGAGGTCGTCGGCACGGTGCTGGTCCCAACGACGCACCTGCAGCCCGGGCAGACCGAGCACATCGACGGCGGACTGAGCGGCGACGACTGCGTCAAGTTCGACCAGGTCGAGGTGAGCTGAAGCAGCCATCCGTCGGCTGGTAGGTCGACTTGCTCAACCCAGATTCGTACGCAATGCAGCACGACACAACGACAAAAGGAACACCATGACAGACATCACCCCGAACCCGATCGAGACCAAGCCGCGCAGGAAGAAGCGTGTCTTTCTCTGGGTCTTCCTCGCCATCCAGGCAGCGTTCATCACCTGGCTCATCGTCGGTTCCGCCGGCGCGGGCGGCACCCCCGCCGACTGCGGCACACTCTCGGCGGCGACCTGCAACGACGCCGAGGTCGTCGGCGCCGGCATCGGCCTCTTCCTCGTCGTCGCCCTCTGGATGATCACTGACTTCCTCGTCGGCGGCGGCTACGCGATCTA
This sequence comes from uncultured Actinomycetota bacterium, assembly GCA_963748245.1. GTDB lineage: Bacteria > Actinomycetota > Actinomycetes > Propionibacteriales > Kribbellaceae > Kribbella. The sequence goes on from CAVVIA010000004.1 coordinate 852,095, forward strand.
CCGACTGGCCAAGCGGTCCTGACCCGATGGGCTGGCTCGTACTCTGGTGGCTCCTCGGCAACGACCGGGGAGCCATCGGGGCGCGTCGAGCTGAAGCTGACGCGATGATCCACCCGCACCACAGCAAGCGCCCCGGCCCAACATGTCGGGGGCTGCTTCATGCAGAGTGTCGTACCGCTCGCGTAGTTCAACTTTGGACGTTTTCTACCGCGGGGAAGCTTCAGATGAACTGATATGTGCCCCCGGCAGGATTCGAACCTGCGACGCACGGTTTAGGAAACCGACGCTCTATCCCCTGAGCTACGGGGGCGGATAGACCGGGGACAGCTTAGCGGACCGGGGGTGGGGGTCACGATCTTGTGGTGTGGACAGGAGGGGGTGGGGGCGGGCACGCTGCGGTTCAGGGGTGTTCGTGGGGGAGGGCTATGAGCTTTGGGGTGTTGGGGGATCTGAACTGGCTCGCGGTGATTGTGGGGGCCGTCGTCTACTTCGGGCTCGGTGGGCTCTGGTATGCGCCTGTTGCCTTTGGCAAGCAGTGGCAGGAGGCGATCGGGTGGAACGAGGCCGACGCGGCGCAGGCTACGCCGGCCAAGATGTACGTGATCCCGGCCGTCACCTGCCTGGTTTCGACGGTGGGGTTGGCGATGGTGGCCGAGGCGACCGGCACTGACACGTTCGGCGAGGGCGTCGTACTGGGGTTGGTTGCGGGTGTTCTGATCGTTGCGCCGGCGCTGTTCGTCACGGGCTTCTTCGATCCGCGGAAGCCGAAGCCGCAGACCTGGATCGGCATCGTGGCCGGCTATCACATCGTTGGTCTGCTCCTCGCCGGGGTGATCCTCGCGCTGTGGACCTAACCGGTCAGGGCGTAGACGCCCAGGTGGCCGGTGATGGAGGCGTAGCGCTCGGCGTAGAGGGTGGTGCAGCGGGAGGAGGCGCAGCCGGCGCCGGCGAAGGTGATGCCGCGGATGGTGGCGGTGGTGGAGCCGGGGCGGGTGTAGACCGGTCCGCCGGAATCGCCGCCGATGATGGCGATCTGGCCGCCGCGGGTGGCGCGGATGACGTAGGTGGTGCAGCCGTCGGTGTCGCAGTACTTCGCTGACGTGGAGCGGACCGTGATGCCGCAGAGCGACGTACTGAAGCTGCCGGACTGGCAGACGACTGTGCCGACGCCGGGGTCGGCGCCGCCCTTGACCGTGCGGGTGTTGGCGGAGTCGCCGGGGCCGTCGGTCCAGATCTTCGGGCCGTACGCGCTGCCGGTGATCAGGGCCTGGTCGTAGTCGGGGTAGTTCGTCCGGACTGACGTGGTGCCGTAGTAGTACGAGCCCGACTTCCACAGAGTGCCGACGCCGCCGCAGTGGCCGGCGGTCACGGACCCGCGCTGGCCGTTGGAACGCCGTACGACGGAGAAGCCCGCCGTGCAGTTCTTCAGGGTCGACGTGATCCGCGCGCCACCCCAGTGGCCGCCCTTCGGGGTGTCGTTGAGCCGAGACGTCCGCGCCAGCGAGCTTTCGACGAGTTGTACGCCGGACAGGCCGCGCAACCCGTCCAGCGACGCGGCGGACGTGGTGGCCTTGTCGTACTCGACGACGATGTCCTCGCTGACCGGGTCGAGGTCGGCGGCGAACGTCGTACGAGACGCGTCGCCGGACCAGGAGCGGGCGCCGACCGCGTTCCACGCGTCGCCAATGGCCTTGGCCGACCGGCAGCTGCGTTCGATGCCGACCATCTGCTTGCCGGCCGCCGGGAGGTTGCGAGCCATCGCGGCCTCGTACCTGCGCGTGTCGAGGACCGCGCTGTCGACCACGACCTTGTACCCGGACGAGGCGGAGCCGACGACGCCGATCACGCCCTGGCTCAACCCGTAGGGCAGTCCGGACTTCGGCCGGCCGGTGGCGTCCAGCGGTTCGAGGGACCGTACGGCGATGCCGACGCCTTCGCCGAGGGCCTCGCCCAGCGGTCGCGGATCCGACGCTGACGTCGGCTGCGCGAGCCGCTTGGACTGGACCGAGCTCGCACTCGGCTGGGCGTGCGAGCACACCGCTCCAGCAGCGGACGGGGCAGCCACGGACGCCGTGAGGCCGACCGCGAAGAGTGACACTGAGCCGAGTGTGAGCAGCGGGACGGTAACTGAAAGTCGCACGTAGCTCCCAAAATCGGTGGACGGCCGCCTCCATCGTCCGGTCAGGGACTCCACTCAGTCAATAGTCGATCACCGTCAGCGAGCAAATTCGACTACCGTGCGCGAGCGTAACTCGCAAGTTCACGCCCGTCGCCGCCGAAGAACGTCAGCGTGTCGGCGTCGAGAGTGATCCGGTCGGCGTCCTTCAGGACGGTGGTGTGCGGGACGTTGTCGCAGCCGACCAGCCGCTGCGGGCCGATGGTGGCGGCGAACTCGCCGCGCTGACCGATCACATACGTCCCCTGCAGTCCGTTGCAGCCGTCGGAGCCGGTCCACGACCCATCCGCCTTGAACACGAGCACCGGGTCGTCCGGCCGGTCCGCCTTCAGTGAGGTCATCCCGGCCATCTGGACCGGCCGCCACGTCCCGGCCACCGTCTGGGCCGACGGCGGGGCCTGGACAGAGGTCGTCGCAGCCGGCGTCTCACCGCCTGCGACCGGCGGCTGGACCGGTGCGTTCCGCCCGCCCAGGCTGAAGCCGACGACGGCTACGGCGGCGACCGCCACGGCGGCGGCTCCGGAGATGATCCAGGTACGGCGCTGGGCCCGACGAGCACCCGTGGTCGCCCGCTCGGTCAGGCCGGTGGCCTGCGGCACCGAGGCCGCGGCACGGTCGAAGGTTCCGCGCAGGTCATCCTCGAGATCGGTGTTGCTCACGACAACCTCTCATCACACATGGTGGGACTGCCTGATCTTGCGCAGCGTGGCCAGCGCCCTGCTGGCGGTCGCCCGGACGGAGGACGGCTTGATGCCGAGTACGTCGGCGATCGTGCGGTCGTCGAGGTCCTGGTAGTACCGCAGGACCAGCACGACCCTCTCCCTGGCCGACAACTCGGCGAGTGCTCGCCAGAGGTCGTCGGAGTTCACGATGCCGGTGGCGGGATCGGGCACCGCGTGCTGCGGCTCGATCTCGGCTGTCGGTGCCTCGGTGAACGATCGCCGCCGCGTCATCGACAGGTACTCGTTGATCAGGATCCGCCGGACGTAGTGGTGCGGATCGTCTGCCTTCCGCACCTTCCGCCACGACCGGAACGCCTGCATCAACGCGATCTGGGCCAGATCTTCCGCTCGCTGATAGTCGCCGGAGACGGTGAAACCGAGCCGCACCAGTTCCTGTCCGCGCGCGGACACGTACTCCTCGAACTCCACTCGCCACTCCCCAGCTGGGCGTACAACACCTCACATCTATTAGACGCATCCAGTCGCCCAGGTGCTGCAACCAATCACACACAGTTGAGTCTCAGCCGAGCAGAAACGCGCGCGCCGCCTCCTGCCCACGCGGATCCCGCTGCACCCCATGCCCGCTGCCGGGTACGACGACCACCTGCGCCGACCGTGCATGCGCCTGTTCCCATCGAGCCCACTCCACCGGACAGAACAGGTCGTTGCTGCCGTGCAGGATCAGCGTCCGCGGCTGCAGCTCGGTAGCGGCCGGGTACGTCGACATTCGCGCGGCCGGCCAGCGCAGACAGCCCTCAACGATCAGCTGCCGACGGACGGTCCGCACGTCGTACGGATACAGCTGCTTGGGGTCCAGGCGCCGTACGGCGGTCTCCAGAGCACTGACCTTTCCGCCGGACCACGGGATGCGGAGGTCGGAGCAGAGCGTGGCGAGGTGCAGTCCGGCCGACAGCTCGGCGTACCCGAGGCGCTTGCTGTTCACCGTCTGCAGGAACTCTTTCAAGCCCGCGTCGTCACCGTTGCGGGCGGCGTGCAAGGTGGCCGCGATCCCCTTCAAGCGACGGGTTGACCGTATTGAGGCTGGAGATCGACAGGCTCTCCATCAGGCTCGTGCCGTCGACCGAGCCGTGCTGCACCAACCACGCCAGGTCCGCGGCGGGGTCCGTCGTACACGCAGGGTCTTGGCGGCAGGCTGCCTTGAGCACGCCGCCGGTCGCAGCCATCAGGTCGACGCTGAACGGGTCGAAGCCCTTGTGGGGGACCACTGAGTCCAGCACCAGCGACGCGACCCGGTCTGGGTACTTCAGCCCGTACTGCGCCGCCGTGAAGCTCCCGTACGACGTCCCGTCGAGCGTCAGCCGCTCGACGCCGAGGTGCTGGCGTAGCCGCTCGATGTCCTCGACTGTGTCCGGTGTGCCGTAGTACCCGAGCCCAGAGCCGACCTGCTGGGCACAGTCCTCGACGACCCCGGGAGGCGCGGTCAGAAAGTCCGAACCACCCACAGCTGCTTGCAGGGAAGGGCAGTTGATACCAGACGAGCCAGTACCGCGCTGGTCGAACATGACGAGCCTGTACTCGCGAAGCACGTCAGGGTGAACGGTGTTGCGGACACGCGGCAGCAGGGGGACACCTGGCTGACCCGGACCACCGGTGAGCATCAGCAGCACGCCACGTGGTGCGTCCACGTTGTCTGCTGCAGCTACTGCGAGGTCCAGCGTCTGACCATCCTCGCCGAGCGGCACGCGGAGCGTCGTACACGTGAAGCCGTCAGCACAGGTGGACCGCTCCGGCGAGGAGCAGGCCGTGCAGACGAGCAGCAGCGCGCACAGAAGCCGGAGCAGTCGCAGGCACACGCTGCAGCTTCCACCAGTTGGTGGCCAGGCCGCTACCTGCCTTGCGGGTCGACCCCAGGGAGGGACCCGCAAGGCAGGCGCGGGTTGACCCCGGTCCGGACGGCTTCGGGGGGCGCGTCCGGCGCAGGGTCAGCGCAGGCCGAGCGACTTGATCAGCTCGGGTGTCACCTGGCGCGGTGCCGGCAGCTCGCCGGGCTTGCCCTGGCCCTCCAGGGAAGTCGCCACCAGACGGCGGCAGCCGAAGGTCTCCACCGTGTACGAGAGGACACCGCGGTCGTTGTCGGTGAACCGCAGCACGTACGTCGGGCCGAGCTCCTGCGTGCAGAAGCTCGGCTTCTTGGCGACGGGCTTCGGAGCGTTCACCAGGGCGAACAGGTCTGTGGCCTGCTTGCTGTTGCGCTTGGTGTTGACGGTCGCGTAGTCCTGCCCCGACGCCTTGGCGTCGAACTGGCAGATGGCCACGCTGACCGGCTGGAACAGCGACGTCGCCGCGCCTTTGCCCCAGACGGCTTTGTCGGTGGCTGCGCGCACTGCCGCGATGGTGTCGGGGCAGTCCATGCTGGGGGTACCGCTGGGGGTGGGCGGCGAAGGGTTGGTCGGGGTTTCCGTGGGCTGGGCGGCGGGCGGGGACGTGGAGCTCTCGTTACCGCAGGCGGCGGTAACTCCGAGCACAGCCACGACGAGCGTCGCACCGATCAGGCCCCGTGTCCGTAATGCACTCACGACTCGGTCCTTCCGGGTTGGCAAGGTCATCAATGATGCTCGACGGGGGTCTCGTCCGGCGTGCCAGAAGCATCACGGCGGCGCGTCGTTCCGGTCACGCCGACAGATCGTTCGGCAAGCGAGGCACACCTGTAACGTGCACGCGCTGTTCGGCCCTGATTACGATGCTGTGCCGTGGGCCGGAAGAAGAACGACGAGGCGACAGCGCAGCGCGAGCGCGACGAGTGGCAGCTCGGCGTCGACTGGGCCCGCTGGCTGATGGCCGGCAACACTCCGCAACCACTCACCATGTACGGCCTGGTCCTCGAGCCGGGTGAGGTCGCCTACGTCAACACCCCGGCGCACTACGCCCGGCTGTACGGCGGCAGTGGTCGCTACACCCACAACGGTGGGGTGTTCATCGGCAAACCGGGTCTCGTGCTCGGGATGATGGCGGCGAACGCGGCGGTCAACGCGAGCCGGAAGGCGGCGGCCAAACGGGACATGCAGCTGATGTGGCGCGACCTGCAGGAAGTCCCGACTGTGGCGACGAACTACCGGCTGCTTTGCCTGCTGCCGCAGCGGGGTTGGCTGAGCTTCTACTACAGCGCGGTGCAGGAGTTCTACCCCGATCCGGCGAACTGGACGATCACGTTCGGTTTCCAGAACGCGGAGCCGTTGCGGCTGGCCGGGCTGGCGACGCCGACGCTGTCGGTGCTGACCGCCTGGTGCGTGCTCGGAAACGACCGCTGGCAAGGAGAACCGGGGATCGCGCCGCTGATCGAGGCCGCGACCGGGCACCAGTTGCCGCCAGGCGACGTTCACAGCGAATTGGATACCGGACAGCCACGGCAACTCGGTAATCTAGAGCCATGACCGTACTGATGCCACGCCTCCGGCGCGGCGGGTCATGGGGCTTTGGCTCCCGGCCTTCCCTCGTCACTCCAGTCGCTGCGCTCCCTCCGCTCCTCAGTCCAGGCCGGGAGGCCCCATGACCAGCCCCTACGAGGACGACGAGCCGCTGTTGCCCGAGCAGACCCGCGACGATGACCCGCGCACCTGGGGTGACAACGACTTCGGCTCCGACGACGACGAGCGCATCCTGCGCGAGGTCCCCCCACACCACGAATGAGAGAGCTGCGGGGGTTCTCGGACGGGTACGAAGGCCAGGTCGCCGGCTGGGCACGGACGGCGCACGAGGTGGCGCTGCTGTGCGGCCTGGTGGAGTACCCGTTTCCCGCGGACGCGGTCACCAGTTGGCGGAAGGTCGAGCCTGACATTCAGTCGTACCTGTTGTTCGAGGGGGAGCGGGCGGTCGGGTACGGCGAGTTGTGGCTTGACGACGAGGAGGACGAGGTCGAGCTGGCTCGGCTGATCGTGGATCCGGCTGAGCGCGGTCAGGGGATCGGGGCCGAGCTGGTCCGGGCGTTGCTCAAGCCGGCGATCGCGGCCGGTCACCCGGACATCTTCCTGCGGGTGCGGCCGGAGAACGCGGTCGCGATCAGGACCTATCTGCGCACAGGTTTCGTGGACGTCTCGCAGCAGGAGACGGACGAGTGGAACGCCGCCCAGCCAGTGGCCTACCGCTGGTTGCGCTACGCGGCGTAGACGTCGTCGAGGACCTTCTCCAACGACAGTCGATCCCGGGATCGCCAGAGATCGAACGATCCTAGGACCTTGCCTCAGGCAACAACCAGATCCGGGTCACCGTCGCCTGGGAGTGGGTGGGCGGTTGGCGAGCTCAGGGGCTGAGGTGGGTGTGCCCGCCCACTCCCCGAGGCGTCAGGAACGGGTTCGGAGGGCGTCGCGGATCTCGGTCAGCAGCTGCTGGTCGGTGGTGAGTTCTTCAGGCGCGGGCTCGGGCTCGAGGCCGCGGGCGCGGCGCTCGGCGAGCTTGTTCAGCGGCATCACGATGACGAAGTACACGGCCGCCGCGACGAACAGGAAGTTGAGCAGTGCCTGCAGGACCGCGCCGATCGAGAAGATCGCGTCGTTGATCTCGAAGGTCAAGACCTTGCTGATGTCCGTCTTGCCGAAGATCGCGGCGACCAACGGGTTGATCAAGCTGTTCACGATCGCTGTGACGACGGCGCCGAACGCTGCGCCGATGACGACGGCGACCGCGAGGTCCATGACGTTTCCGCGCATGATGAACTCTTTGAAGCCCTTGAGCATGTGGGTGCCTCCACGGTGGGGGTGTTGGACCCCGACAACGTAGGGCTACGCATCCCCCTGTGCGAGAGAGCGCGCCGGTCCGGCACGCATCGTGCTCGCTTGTGTCCGATACGTGATCGTCAGCTGGTGTCCGGGGTCAGGGCCACGGTGATCTTCGAGTTGGCGGTGGCCTGGGCCAGGCGGGTGGCGACGTCGGGGCTGGTGGCGACCACGATCAGTGCGCCACTGGTCGTCGTACGTGGGGAGGGGAGGGCGACCACTCGGACAGCGCGGGCGAGGAGGTTTGCGGACTCGGCCGGTGTGCTGGTGGCGGCGTACAGATTGAGGTGGTCGCCGACGCGGAGGAGTGCGCTGATGTCGGCGTCGTCGATGCGGAACGGGTAGGCGAGTGAGCCCGCGGGAACTGACACCGGCGCCAGGAAGCGGGCGTCGGTGAGTGGTTCGCCGGATCTGACCGGGCCGCTCAGGACGCGCGCGGTCAGATCGGTGCCGGGTCTGAGGGCACCCTCGGGCACGGCGTCGGTGGGTAGGTCGAGGGTGCGGAGATCGGAGCCGGCGGGCACGGCTCCGCCGGTGAGATCGCGGGCAGCGGCTAGCACTGCGACGGTCGGTGCAGGTGGCGGGGACAGGGTGACGAGGCCGAAGTACACAGCTGCCGCGGCGGCCACGCCGGCCAGCAGCCGGCGATGCCAGCGAGCGGCACGAATCAGGTCACGGAGTGGGAAAGGGATTCTCATGCCAGAGAAAGTACGAGTTTCCCGGCACCCCACCTCTCAGTTATCCACATGGATGATGTGCTCGTCGGCCGGGTGACTCAGTTATCCACCGTCGCCCCGGGATGGGGTTGACTTTTGCCTGATCTGTCTTCGGCTGGCGAGCTGCACGCACCGGCCGGACGGAACGTGACCTGATAGGAGCCTGTCTCAGAGGCCCGTCCATGTGCTGTCCGCCCGGACCGGCGGTGCGTGCCGTCCCGTGTCGGTTGCACAACGAAAGGACGGCTGTCTCTACGATGACAGATCCGATCAGCCCAGTCAGCGCTGCCCATTTCGATCTCGTAGAGGTCGCTGGCCCGGGCCAGGTCGTCGGCGGGGTGGATACCCACCTGGACACCCACACGGCCGCGTGTGTGGATCATCTCGGCCGATTGCTTGCCCATGCCCAGTTCCCGGCCACCACCGCCGGGGAGAAGCGGCTGCTGGCCTGGCTGGGCGGCTTCGGTGAGCTGGCCGCGGTGGGTGTGGAGGGCACCGGCAGCTACGGCGCCTCACTGGCGCGGCTGCTGAGCGCCGAACACGTGCGGGTGGTGGAGGTATCGCGGCCGAACCGGCAGACCCGCCGCCGCCGCGGCAAGTCCGACCCGATCGACGCCGAGGCCGCGGCCCGCGCCGTGCTGGCCGGCGACGCGACCGGCACACCGAAAACCCGCACCGGTGTGGTGGAATCCATCCGCGTACTACGCACCGCCCGCTCCGGCGCGGTCAAGGCCAGGACCGCCGCGACCAACACACTCAAGCACCTGGTCGTCACAGCCCCCGAGCCACTGCGCAGCCAACTCGCCGGCCTGCCCACCGACCAACTCGTCGAGGCAACTGCCGCGCTCCGCCCAGCGGCCGATCTGACCGACCCGGTCCAGGCCACCAAAACCGCGCTCCGCCGCCTCGCCCGCCGCTGCCAGCACCTCACCGAGGAGATCACCGACGCCGACACCCAACTGCGCGCCCTCACCACCCAGACCGCGCCCGCGCTGCTCGAACGCTGCGGTGTCGGCCCCGAAACCGCCGGCCAACTCCTGGCCACCGCCGGTGACAACCCCCACCGGCTCCACAGCAACGCAGCCTTCGCCGCGCTCTGCGGAACCTCCCCCGTCCCGGTCGCCTCCGGCCGCACCCATCGCGTCCGCCTCAACCGCGGCGGCGACCGCCAGGCCAACAACGCTCTCCACACCATCGTCTTGGTCCGCATGTGCCACCACCAACCCACCCGCGCCTACGTGGCCCGACGACGCGCCGAAGGCAAAACCACCAAAGAAATCATGCGCTGCCTCAAACGCGCTCTCTGCCGCGAACTCCTACCCCTCATCACTCAAGCCCTCACACCAGACTTGACAGCCAGCGGCCTATAGGAGCATCAGGCAGAGCTGGTGGACCGACTGGGTCAGGCGGCGCTGGTGTTGGTGCTGGACGAACTCGACGAAGAGGAGTCGCTCGACTTGGAGGACGTGCTCGAACTCGAGCCCGACGACGAGGAGCCAGAACCGGAACCAGAACCAGAACCAGAACCGGAGCCAGAACCGGAGTCGGACGAGGACGAGCCGGAGCCAGAACCGGAGTCGGACTTGGCCGAGACCGTGCTCTTACCCGAGTTGCGGCTGTCGTTGCGGTAGAAGCCCGAGCCCTTGAACACGACGCCGACGGCGTTGAACACCTTGCGCAGGGTGCCCTGGCAGGCCGGGCAGACGGTCAGCGCGTCGTCCGTGAAGCTCTGACGCACCTCGAGCGCCTCGCCGCAGTCGGTGCACTGGTACTGGTACGTCGGCACGCTTCGTTCCCTTCAGGCCGTTGGCACTCCTACTACTCGACTGCTAATAATCCTACAGCGAGCCGAACTATTCCAACTCGGGCGTGGGATACCTCAACTCAGCGTGGTTGTCCACTGGACGCAGAGCCACGCAAAGTTGTGCGGTACCCCATTTGGGGCGGGCGGCCTGATTCTCTACGGTTGGTCCGTGCGTCGCCTGCTACGAGTCGTCATCATCAGCGGAATCGCCCTCGCCACGGTCCTCGTGGTGATCGCGGGAACCGTCGTTTTCGTCGTCCGCCATTCCTTCCCGACGTACGACGGAACGATCGAGCTGAGTGGTCTCGACGCCGACGTCGAAGTGATCCGGGACGCGAACGGGATCCCGCAGATCTACGCGGACACTCCGAGTGACCTGTTCGCTGCACAGGGGTACGTGCACGCCCAGGACCGGTTCTTCGAGATGGACTTCCGCCGGCACGTCACCGCCGGCCGGCTGTCCGAACTCTTCGGCGCGGACGCGCTCGAGACGGACAAGTTCGTCCGGACCCTCGGCTGGCGCAAGGTCGCGGAGAAGGAGCTCGGCCTGCTCAGCCCGGCCACCCGGCAGTACCTGGACGACTACGCCCGCGGCGTGAACGCGTACCTGGACACGCACAGCGGCTCCGGCCTCAGCCTGGAGTACGCCGTCCTGTCGCTGCAGCCGGGCGGCCGGAACTACATCCCGGAGCCGTGGACCGCGGCCGACTCGCTGGCCTGGCTGAAGGCGATGGCGTGGGACCTCGGCGGCAACATGGACGAGGAGATCGCCCGGACGAAACTGGTCGCGGCGTTCCCGGCGCGCAACATCGAGAGCCTCTACCCGCCGTACCCGTACGACCGGAACGAGCCGATCATGTCGACCGGCGCGATCGGCAGCGACGGCAAGTTCACCGCCGCGCCGATCGCGCACCGAGGCGCGTCGCGGGATGCTGACCAAGGACCTGCTCAGCGTCGCTCGACACGGTCGACAAGGTGGCCAAGGGCCTCCCGCAGCTGCTCGGCCGCGGTGACGGCATCGGCTCGAACTCCTGGGTCGTCTCCGGCGACCACACCACCACCGGCAAGCCGCTGCTCGCGAACGACCCGCACCTCGGCGCGACCATGCCGGGGATCTGGACCCAGGTCGGCCTGCACTGCAACAACGTCAGCAAGGGCTGCCCGTACGACGTGTCGGGCTTCAGCTTCTCGGGACTGCCCGGGGTCGTGATCGGCCACAACAACGCGATCTCCTGGGGCTTCACCAACCTCGATCCGGACGTCACCGACCTCTACCTCGAGCGCGTCGACGGCAACAACGTGCTCTACAACAACAAGTGGCGGGCGATGGCGACCCGCGAGGAGACCTTCAAGGTCGCCGGCCAGGACGACCCGGTGAAGATCACCGTCCGCGAGACCCGGCACGGTCCGCTCATCTCCGATGTCGGCAAGGACCAGCGCGAGACCGGTGAACTGGCGGCCGAACGGGGTAAGTACAAGGATGCGTACGGCGTCGCGATCCAGTGGACCGCCCTGAACCCGGGCCGCACCGCCGACGCCCTGTTCGCGATCAACCGGGCCCAGAACTGGACCCAGTTCCGCGCCGCCGCACGCCAGTTCCAGGTCCCTTCGCAGAACCTCGTGTACGCCGACACCGAAGGGCACATCGGCTACCAGGCGCCCGGTCTGATCCCGATCCGGAAGACCGGCCGGGGCGACTGGCCGGTGCCCGGCTGGGACCCGAAGTACCGACTGGACCGGGTACGTCCCGTTCGATGCCCTGCCCACCGAGTTCGATCCGGCGGACGGGATCATCGTGACCGCGAACCAGGCGGTCGTGCCGCGGACCTACACGTACTACCTGACCAACGACTGGGACTACGGCTACCGCTCGCAGCAGATCCTGACCGGATCAAGGCGGCCGGGAAGCTGGACGCGAACGCGATGGCGTCGATCCAGCTGGACACCAAGAACCGCGCCGCCGAGATGCTGGTCCCGTACCTGCTCCGGATCGCCATCGACGACGACTTCGAGCGCCAGGGTCAGGACACGCTGCGGAACTGGGACTTCACCCAGCCGGCCGACTCCGCGGCGGCCGCGTACTTCAACGTCGTCTGGCGCAACCTGCTCGCGCTGACCTTCCACGACCAGCTTCCGGAGAGCACCTGGCCGGACGGCGGCTCCCGCTGGTTCGAGGTGATCCACACGCTGCTCAACCAGCCGAACAGCGGCTGGTGGGACAACATGGGGACGCCGCAGCACGAGAGCCGCGACGACATCCTCCGCGAAGCCCTGGTCGACGCGCGGCAGGAGATCACCCAGAAGATGGCCCGCGACCCGGCGAACTGGGAGTGGGGCCGGCTGCACCGGCTCACGCTGACCAACCAGACGCTCGGGAAGTCCGGCATCGGTATGGTGGACAAGCTGTTCAACCGCGGTCCGTACGAGCTGGGCGGCGGCTCCTCGATCGTCAACGCGACCGCGTGGGACGCGTCCAAGGGCTACACGGTGACCGCGACGCCGTCGATGCGGATGGTCGTGGACCTGTCCGACTTCGACAAGTCCCGATGGATCAACCTGACCGGTGTGTCCGGGCACGCGTTCTCATCCAACTACACCGACCAGACCGATCTCTGGGTGCGCGGCGAGACTCTGCCCTGGGCCTACACCAAGGGAGCCGTCGAGGCAGCCCGCGAGCACACCGTCACCTTCACAAAGCCGGAGCCCTAGCCGCTCACCAGGCCGGGGAGCTTGCCTCCGCGAAGAGTTCCTCCGGCCAGGTCCACAGCGCCCGCTGGGTCAGCAGGATCGAGATCGTCCGGTCGGCCGGAGTGGTCGACCAGAGTGCGCCGAGCCCGCCGGCCCAGCCGTAGCGATCGCTGCTGACCGAGACGCCGTAGCCCCATCCGGTGTCCGGCCCGAGGTAGTCGACGGCCGCCGTACGCTGCGCAGCCGTCAGGTGGTCTGTCGTCATCTCCGCGACCGCAGCCGGTGACAGGATGCCGTCCCCGCCGGCCAGGAGCATCCAGGCGAACGCGTGGAAGTCGTCCGCCGTCGAGATCAAACCACCACTCGCGTCCGGGAACGACGGCGGCTCCAGCCACTGGCTCTCCGCTGGCAGGTCGAGTACGTCGTCGCCGAGGTACGCCGTGGTCAGCCGCGAGGCGTCCGACGCGGTGAAGCTGGTGTCACGCATCCCGAGCGGCTCGAACAGCCGCTCCTGCAGGAAGACCTCCAGCGGCTGCCCGGTGGCGCGTGCGATCAGCACGCCGAGCAGGTGCGAGCCGGTTGAGTACATCCACCGCTCACCCGGCTGGTACTGCAGCGGCAGCGTGCCGAACCGCCGCATCCACTCGTCCGGCTCGAGCGGAGTGCGCGGTACCGGCGGCCCGAACGTCCGTAGCTCCAGCTCCTCCTCCCGCTGCCGGATCGCCGGGTGGTCCGACTCACCCAGCCCTTGCCGGAACGTCAGCAGGTCCCGCAGCGTGATCGGCCGGTTCGCCGGAACGGTGTCCTCCAGCGGACCGTCCGGATGACGCAGTACGACGGGATGCGCCAGCTCAGGCAGCAGGTCGGCGACCGGCGCGTCCATGGACAGCCGGAGCTCGTCGACCAGGATCATCGCCGCGGCCGCGACGATCGGCTTGGTCAACGACGCGACCCGGAACAGGCTGTCCCGCTGCATCGGCGGACCACCGAAGGCGACTTCGCCCAGTACGTCGACGCGCGTCTCGTCGACGCGGCTCACCAGCGAAACGAACCCGGACAGGACCCCGTTGGCGACGTACTCGCTCAGCATCAGCTCAGTCCAGCAGCGAACGGGGTCTCCCGCCACTGCCCGACGAACATGCGGATGCCGTCCGCCAGTGATGGCAGTCGCGGCACCAGAGGGGTGCACACGATGAGTTGCAGCACGCGGGCGGTGTCCATCACCCGCTGGACGCGCTCATCCAGCACAGGCCGTCCCAGCGCCATCGCGGCCTCGTTGTAGACCTTCCCGAGGTCCGGACCGAAGCCGGCCAGGTCCCACTCGAGCGGACCGAGCGTGGTGTCCTCGAAGTCGGACCACAGCACGCCGTCCGCCGTCGGGATCACGTTGTACGACGGAGCGTCGCCATGGATCGTTTGGATCGTCGCCGAGGGAAAGACCGCCTCGAACTCGGCGCGACTTGTCAGCATCGGCCCCAGCACGTCCCACTCGGCCCGCGCCCGGTCCACGTCCTCCTGCTCGAGCAGACCCGGCACAGCCTCCAAGTCCGCAAGGATCGACGGCACAGCGAGCAGTGGCGTCATCCACGGCAGCTCCTGCGGGTACTCGGCCAGCACCGCGTGCAGCTCGGCGGCTCCGACCGTGCCTGCGACGAAATCGAGCTCCACGGACTTGTCCTGCTCCACGAACTGCCAGAACGTCATGGAGAACCCGTCCTGCTGCACAGGCTTCAGCGGCACCAGCGGACTCGGCGCGGCCACCGGTTTGCCCTGGTCGGCCAGCCATGCGGCCACGTCCAGCTCGCGCTGCTGCCGTCGTACGGCGACCTCTGGCTCCATCAGGTGATCCGGCAGGGTGATCGGGACGCGCGCGACCACGGGCGACGGCTTGAGGTGCACGACTACCGAGAACGCGTCGTACAGAACCGTCGGGTCGGTGACGGTCAGGCCCAGGCCCCGTGCGGCCGTTGCAGCGGCTTGTACCGCGCTCTCAGTCATCCTCCGATCTTCTCAACAGGATCAACTGATTTGGCGTCAGCGCCGCGTGCACCCGCTGGTCGTGGTCGTCGACCGGAAGCGCTTCGACGACCTCTGCGTCGTACACCGCGGCCCAGATCGGCGTACCAGGCCTGACCCGGGCGAGCGCCCGGTCGTACGAGCCGCCACCGCGCCCGAGGCGCACACCGTCGCGTGCGACCGCCACCGCCGGGCAGATGACCAGATCGGCGGTGGCGATGGCGTTCGGGCCCAGGTCGACGGGCGGCTCGGACATGCCTCGCCGGCCGGGCACCAGGTCGGCGGCACCGGGTGCGACACCCCAGCCGAGGTCGTTGTCGGCGTACAGGATCGGCAGCAGCACCTCACGCCCGGTAGCCATCAACCAGTCGATCAGCGAACCCGTCTGCGGCTCCTCGCCCATCGACACGTACAGAGCGACCCGCCGCGCCGTCTGCACCTCGGGCTGCGCCTGAGCGGCCCTGAGCAGGCCGTCCGCCCGCGATCGAGCCTTGCGGGCGTCGAGAAAGTACTGCCGCGCCACGGCCTTCGACGGGAACACAGTCTGATCGTAAGCGGCGTGACGCGGATAACACGGTGATTACGCGGCGTCCCCTAGGGTTGGTGCATGAGTGAGGCGGGTCTGAGACAGGCGCAGGAGAAGATGCGCGCGGCCGGCGCTGCCGACGTCGCGATACGGGTCTTCACGCACTACTACCGGCTGCTCGAGGCCGGGCAGCAGGGCACGATCCGCGAGGACGACATCGAGCCGGTGGGGGAGCTTCCACACCTGGACCGCCTCGACACCGACGCGGACGCGATGCGTGCCGCGCTGGCCGAGACGGTGGTGATCAAGCTCAACGGCGGTCTGGGCACGTCGATGGGCGTGACCGGGCCGAAGTCCGCGCTGCCGGTCAAGGACGGGCTGAGCTTCCTCGACATCATCGCCCGCCAGATCCTCAGCACCCGCGCGGAGTACGACGTACCGCTGCCGCTGGTGCTGATGAACTCCTTCCGGACCAAGGAGGAGTCGCTGCGGATCCTGAGCGAGTACGACGGCCTGGCGGTCGACGGCATCCCGCTCGACTTCCTGCAGAACATGGAGCCCAAGCTGCTCGCCGGCGACCTGACGCCGGCCGAGTGGGAGCCGGACCC
Organism: uncultured Actinomycetota bacterium; assembly: GCA_963748245.1. Classification (GTDB taxonomy): domain Bacteria; phylum Actinomycetota; class Actinomycetes; order Propionibacteriales; family Kribbellaceae; genus Kribbella. Next base: position 868,081 of record CAVVIA010000004.1, read on the forward strand.
GGAGCTGGCCTGGTGCCCGCCCGGTCACGGCGACCTGTTCACCGCGTTGGTTGCCTCCGGCACCCTCGACGCGCTGCGGGAGCGCGGGTTCCGGCACGCGTTCATCTCCAACGCGGACAACCTCGGCGCCACCCCGGACGCCCGGATCGCGGCCTGGATGGCCGAGCACGACGTACCGTTCGGGATGGAGGTCTGCCGGCGGACCCGGTCCGACCGCAAGGGCGGGCATGTCGCGGTGCGCAAGTCCGACGGCCGGCTGATCCTGCGCGACAGCGCGCAGGTCGCCGACGAGGACACCAAGCACTTCCAGGACATCACCCGGCACAGGACGTTCAACACGAACAACCTGTGGATCGACCTGGATCGGCTGGCCGAGCTGATGGACGGGCACGACGGCATCCTCGGGCTGCCGATCATCGTGAACCGCAAGACCGTCGACCCGGCCGACCCGTCGTCGCCGAAGGTGATCCAGCTGGAGACCGGGATGGGCACGGCGATCGAGACCTTCGAGGGATCGCAGGCGGTGCTGGTGGACCGGAGCCGGTTCAAGCCGGTGAAGACGACGAACGACCTGCTGGTGCTGCGGTCCGACGTGTACGAGCTGACCGAGGCCGGCGACCTGACCACGACCCACGAGGGCGACGAGCCGTACGTCGACCTGGACCCGGACCACTTCAAGATCCTGGCCGACTTCGAGGCGCGGTTCCCGGGCGGGCCGCCGTCGCTGGTCCGCGCCGACCGGCTCGAGGTGCGCGGCGATGTTGCCTTCGGCAAGGATGTGACGGTGGTCGGCGACGTCGAGATCGTCGCGGCCGACGGGGACCGTAGGCTGATCCCGGACGGCGCCGTACTCGAGGGCTGACGAGGGCTGGGGGGAATGGACGATCTGCTGATCCGGCCGCTGGAGCCGTACGACACCGACGAGGCGGCGCGGGTGTGGTGGCGGTCGCGGCATGCCTGTCCCGACCTGCTGCCGGCCGCGATCCACACCTTCGACGAGGTTGCGACGTGGTTCGCCGACGTACTCCTGCCGGACGCGCAGACCTGGGTGGCGCTGGACGACGGCCGGATCGTCGCGGTCCTGACCCTCGACGGTGACGACCTCGACCAGCTGTACGTCGACCCGGACACCGCCGGCCTGGGCGTCGGCTCGGCCTTGGTGGACCTCGCGAAGGACCTCCGCCCCGGCGGCCTGGCCCTGTGGACCTTCCAGTCCAACACCCGCGCCCAGTCCTTCTACCGCCGCCACGGCTTCACCGAAGTACGCCGTACCGACGGAGCCGCCAACGAGGAGCGGGCGCCGGACATCCGGATGACCTGGGGCAACCACCCCGAGTCCACCGTTGAGGCCGGAGGCGCGACCTTGGATTAGGGTCGTGGCGTGAGACGGAGTGTGGATGAGCATCTGGAAGTAGTGCTGGGGAGGGTGCAGGCGCTACCGGCGTTCGAGCAGCCGTTGATGGAGGCTGTCGGGCTGGTGCTCTGCGAGGACGTCGTCTCGGGGCTGAGTCTGCCGGGGTTCGACAACTCCGCGATGGACGGGTACGCCGTCCAGACCGCCGACCTGGCCGGGGCGGCCCAGGACAACCCGATCGCCCTGCCTGTGGTCGGCGAGATCGCGGCCGGCCGGGTCGAGCCGATCGTGGTGACGCCGGGGACCTGTGTGCGCATCATGACCGGCGCACCGATGCCGCGGGGCGCGGACAGCGTCGTACCGGTGGAGTGGACCGACGGCGGTACGGCGAACGTGCGGATCACGCAGCAGCCCGCGCTGGGAGCGTCCGTCCGGCACGCCGGTGAGGACGTGAAGGCGGGGGAGAAGGTCCTGGACCACGACACCGTGCTGGGTCCGCGGCAGATCGCCGTACTGGCTGCTGTCGGCCGGGCCCGGGTCAAGGCGCGGCCGCGGCCGCGGGTGGTCGTGGTGTCGACCGGCGCCGAGCTGCGTGAGCCGGGGAGCCGGCTGGGCGAGGGGCAGATCTACGACTCGAACAGCTACACGCTGGCCGCCGCCGCGCGTGATGCCGGCGCTGTGGTCTACCGCGTCGGCATCGTCGCCGACGACCCGAAGCGGATCATGGACACGCTGTCCGACCAGCTCGTCCGCGCCGACCTGGTGATCACCACCGGCGGAGTGAGCATGGGCGCGTACGACGTGGTCAAGGAGGAGCTGTCGAAGCTCGGCACGGTCGACTTCCCTCAGGTCGCGATGCAGCCGGGGAAGCCGCAGGGGTTCGGCGTACTCGGTGAGGACGAGGTGCCGATCTTCACGCTGCCGGGCAACCCGGTGTCGGCGTACGTGTCCTTCGAGGTGTTCGTCCGGCCCGCGCTGCGCAAGCTGATGGGGCAGATGCCGTACCGCCGGCAGCCGGTCCACGGCGTCTCGCTGGACAGCTTCGGCTCGCCGGCCGGGAAACGGCAGTTCGTCCGCGCGGCGGCCACCTCCGGCGACGAGGGCTGGATGGCCAGTACAGTCGGCGGGCACGGCTCACACCTGCTCGGCGGGCTGAGCCGCTCGAACGCGCTGATCGTGGTGCCCGAGGACGTGACATCGGTCCGGGCCGGCGATCAGGTGGAGCTCTGGCCGCTGGACGAGGAGACCCGATGACGGAGGACCGAGGCCCGACCGGGTTGACTCACGTCGACGAGACCGGCGCGGCGCGGATGGTCGACGTGTCGGCCAAGGAGGCGGGCAGCCGCCGAGCCGTTGCCAGCGGCAAGGTTTTCGTCTCGGCCAAGGTGGTCGCGGCGCTGCGCGGCGACGGCGTACCCAAGGGAGACGCGCTCGGGGTCGCCCGGATCGCCGGCATCATGGGCGCCAAGCGGACGCCCGACCTGGTCCCGCTCTGCCACCCGATCGCGATCACCGGAGCGAAGGTCGACCTCGAGGTCGCGGACGACGCCGTACTCATCACCGCGCAGGTCAAGACCACCGACCGCACCGGCGTCGAGATGGAGGCCCTCACCGCCGTCGCGGTCGCCGGTCTCGCGGTGATCGACATGGTGAAGGCGATCGACCCGGCCGCGGTGCTGTCCGACGTACGCGTGGAACTCAAAGAGGGCGGCAAGACCGGGCACTGGGAGCGGCCGTGAGAGCTCTGGTCGTCAGTGTCTCCAACCGCGCCGCCGCGGGTGTGTACACCGACACCACTGGTCCGCTGATCGCCTCTCAGTTGGCAGAGTGGGGCTTCGAGGTGTCCGGTCCGCAGGTCGTGCCGGATGGTGCGCCGGTCGGCGACGCGCTGCGCGCCGGGGTCTCAGCGTCGTACGACGTGATCCTGACGACCGGCGGCACCGGGATCTCTCCGACCGACAAGACACCTGAGCAGACGTCGGCGGTCATCGAGAAGCTTGTGCCAGGTATTGCTGAAGCCATCAGGGCGTATGGCGTGGCGAACGGCGTACCCACTGCTGCTCTGTCCCGCGGACTCGCCGGAGTCGCCGGTACGACGATCATCGTGAACCTGCCCGGCTCACGCGGCGGGGTCAAGGACGGGCTGGCCGTGTTGCAGCCGCTGCTGCGGCACGCGGTCGAGCAGGTCCGCGGCGGTGACCACGTCCGGACGGACCACGACTGATGGCGATCGTCCACTGGCCCGTCGAACTCCGGCACGGGCAGGTCGCGCTCCGGCCGCTCCGCGCCGGCGACGGTGCCGAGTGGGCCGCCGCGCGCCAGCGCAACGTGAGTTGGCTGCGGCCGTGGGACGCCACCCAACCGCCAGGTGCGGAGGACGGTGCGCGGACGTTCCGCGCGATGGCACGCGACTGGAACCGGCAGGCACGGTACGGCCGGATGCTCCCGTTCGTCATCACGTACGGCGGTGCCGCGGGGGCCGGGTCGCGATCGAAATGGCCGCTGGTCGGGCAGTTGACCGTGTCCGGGATCACCTATGGTTCCGCGCGCTGGGCCAACCTCGGCTACTGGGTCGACGAGCAGTACGCCGGCCGGGGCATCGTGCCGACCGCGGTCGCGGTCGCCGCCGACCACTGCTGGTTCACCCTCGGCCTGCACAGGATCGAAGTCGCGATCCGCCCCGAGAACAAGGCGAGTCTGCGGGTGGTCGAGAAGCTCGGCTTCCGGTACGAGGGCGAGCGGCCGCGGTTCCTGCACATCGACGGTGATTGGCGCGACCATCGGATCTTCGCGCTCAACGTCGAGGAAGTCGGACCCGGTCTCGTAGCGCGACTGGATTGATCACGCAGCGTCGCTATTCACATCAGTCACACGAGTCTTCTTGCGACACACCGGCGGACATGCCTCATCTGGCCCTCGCTGGGTCTTAGCGTCGTCGCATGGGGACGACAGGGCTGATCTATGTGGCGATCGTCGCCGCGTGGGCCGCCTACCTCGTCCCGATGCTGCTGAAGCGCAACGACGAGGCCCGGCGCCCGCCGGTGGCGTCGTCCGACGCGCGCGTACTGGCCCGGCAGGGCGATCCACAGTCGCGGTCGCGGTACGTCGTACGCCCGGCTGCCGGTGCTTCGGGTGCTGGTGCGTCGGCTGCTGTCGACGGGGCGACGCAGGCCGATGACCTGCCGCCGCCGGCGCCGCGGTTCGTACCCAACCGCGCCCGCCGGGTGGCCGCCATGCGCCGCCGGCGGGTCCTGTCGCTCCTGACCCTTTCACTGTTGTCGGTGACCGCGCTGGCCGGCCTCGAGATGCTGCTGTGGTGGACGGTGGCGATCCCGGGTGCGCTGATCGTCGCGTTCGTCGTACTCACCCGGGTCCAGCTCCGGCGCCAGGCGCGCGAGCGTGCCCGGGTCGCCGCCGAGCGACGTGCGCGCGCCCAGGCCCGGCACGACCGCGGCCCGGCCGGCAAGCCCGCACCCTCTCCCGACGAGGAGATGACGATCGAGGTCAAGCTCCCCGTCGAGCGCCCGGCCGCGGCCGAGAAGCCGTCCTCGTCGGAGGGTCTGTGGGACCCGGTCCCGGTCACGCTGCCGACGTACGTCATGAAGGAGAAGGCCCCCGACCGCACCGTCCGCACCATCTCCCTCTCCGACGACGAGGTCTTCTCCAGCGCCCGTACGACGGACCCCGCGGAAACCCCGCCCGTCGTCGAATCCCCGGCCCACACAGCCGTCGAGGAACCGGAGATCAGACGCGCCGTAGGCGACTGAAACCCACTCGACACCTCGGTTTTAACCGGCGACCATAGGCGTGTTAGAGTTTCGCGTCGCCCGGGAAACCAGGGTGGCGAGTCTGGGGCTGTGGCGCAGTTGGTAGCGCGCTTCGTTCGCAACGAAGAGGCCAGGGGTTCGAATCCCCTCAGCTCCACCCAACAAGAAGGCCGGTCCATCGGACCGGCCTTTTGCTTCCCCACGCGCCCGCTACGCCCGCTCCTCCGTCGCGTGCTCGCCGGGCCGCACCCACCCACCCCCTTCTACGCGGCTACCGCCGCTCATTCGACTGCAAGGTGGTTCCGGGCTGTGGTGATCAGTCCAACGCGCCCGCAATTGGCCGGGTGCGCCCACCCGCCGTCCTGCGCGGGGCTGCCGCCCGCTGAGTCGACCTCATAGACCGGAGATGGAGGCTCTGCGTGGCGAGCATGAAGTGGCCTCTTCCGACACGCTGCTCGCGCTGGTTCGGCGCTGCCGAGGGTGCGAACCTGACAGTCGATGAAGCGCTCGCTGCTGCTTTGGGGGACGAATGACAGACACGAAGATGATGCCGACCGTGATTACCCGCAGCCGGCCTCGGGTGCAGAAGAGTCTCTACTGCCAGCTGTTGGTGGGGATCAGGGCTTGGAAGTTTTGGCTTAGGACGACTCTGTTGTTGCCTACGTCGGCTGCCAGGCCGTTGGGGGTCAGTTTGAAGGCCAGGACTGGGAGCCACTCGTCGTTGTTGGTTCTGAGCATGTAGTTCGGTTGAAGTGCGGCTGGGGCGGGGCGGCCGTACTCGGAGCTGGAGAGGATGGCGGCTGTTACTGCTGCGCGGGCTTCGAACTGGGCTGCTGAAGCCATGGAGCGGGCGTTGACGTCGGCTCGCACCATGACGGCGATGGCGATCGCCACAGCTGAGGCCAGGAACGACGCCGACGCGGTGAAGACCGCTCGCTGGAGTTGGTTGGCATCGTCCGGGCCGACGCCGAAGCCTGCCAAACCGGTCAGGACCGCGCTGCCGCCACCGATGAAGGCAACGATCGCCGGCCAGACCTTTCCCAGGCTGGTTGCGCCCGCGGTGATGACCTGAAGGCTCGCGGGCGTCGTAAGCCTCTTGGTTGCTATCTCGTCCTTGTCCTCGAGCAGCCGCAGGTCGAGCAGGAACTGCTGGACCGGCTCGCTGAGGTCGTCCCCTTCGGCGTTGACTGCCTTGCCCGGCCATCGAACTGACATGGTGCAACCCCCTGTCCCGCCGTCCCCCCACGGTCGGCGCTCATGGTGAGGGTGACAGCCCGTAGCCGGATCGTCCAGGGCGAGGTGAGGCTGCGCAGCAGATCGTTACGTTGCGCTATGGTCGGCCGCTGCAAATCGTGTCCTGGAAGCTAATCTTGACTGGTTCCAGAAAAGGCGGCAGACTTCGGGGCGTGCCGACGGATGCGGAGCTCGAGGGGTTGTTGCGGGGGGCTTCTTTGCGGGTGACTCGGCCGCGGTTGGCGGTGCTTGGCGCCGTCCACGCGCACGCGCATGCGGACACCGAGACGATTATCGGTGCCGTGCGCAACGATGTTCCCGAGGTTTCGCATCAGGCCGTTTACGACGTGTTGCGGGTGCTGACCGAGACCGGGCTGGTGCGGCGGATTCAGCCGCATGGTCTGGTCGCGCGGTATGAGTCGCGGGTGGGGGACAACCATCATCACGTCGTCTGCCGGTCGTGCGGTGTGATCGCCGATGTCGACTGTGCGGTCGGTCATGCGCCGTGCCTGACCGCGTCGGACGAGCACGGTTTCGTGATCGACGAGGCCGAGGTCATCTACTGGGGCCTGTGCTCCGACTGTTCCGCCGTACGCAGTTCATGACTTCCTTGAAACGTCCAGTGTGGAAGGAATCCGATGTCTGAGAACAACCCGCCGCTGCCGGCGGAAGCGAGCCCGGAGAGCCAGGGCAAGTGTCCCGTCGCGCACGGCGCGCGGGCGCCGCACCCGACGCAGGGTGGTGGCAACCGGGGCTGGTGGCCGGAGCGGCTCAACCTGAAGATCCTGGCGAAGAACCCGGCCGTGGCGAACCCGCTCGGTGCGGAGTTCGACTACGCCGCCGAGTTCAGCACGCTCGACCTGGCCGCGGTGAAGCGGGACATCGCCGAGGTGCTGACCACCTCGCAGGACTGGTGGCCGGCCGACTTCGGCAACTACGGCCCGTTCATGATCCGGATGGCCTGGCACAGCGCGGGCACGTACCGGATCAGCGACGGTCGCGGTGGCGCCGGTGCCGGGCAGCAGCGGTTCGCGCCGCTGAACAGCTGGCCGGACAACGGGAACCTGGACAAGGCCCGCCGGCTGCTGTGGCCGGTCAAGAAGAAGTACGGCCAGAAGATCTCCTGGGCCGACCTGATGATCCTCACCGGCAACGTCGCGCTGGAGACGATGGGCTTCGAGACGTTCGGGTACGCCGGCGGCCGCGCGGACGTATGGGAGCCGGACGAGGACGTCTACTGGGGTCCGGAGTCCACCTGGCTGGGCGACGAGCGCTACACCGGTGACCGCGACCTGGAGAGCCCGCTCGGTGCGGTCCAGATGGGCCTGATCTACGTCAACCCCGAAGGCCCGAACGGCAACCCGGACCCGATCGCCGCGGCCCGCGACATCCGCGAGACGTTCAGCCGGATGGCGATGAACGACGAGGAGACCGTGGCGCTGATCGCCGGCGGCCACTCGTTCGGGAAGACCCACGGCGCCGGTCCGGCCGACCACGTCGGTGTCGAGCCCGAGGGTGCGCCGATCGAGGCGCAGGGCCTGGGCTGGAAGAGCAGCTACGGCACCGGTAAGGGCGCCGACGCGATCACCAGCGGCCTCGAGGTCACCTGGACCACGACGCCGACCCAGTGGAGCAACGACTTCTTCGAGATCCTGTTCGGGTACGAGTGGGAGCTGACGAAGAGCCCGGCCGGCGCGCACCAGTGGGTGGCCAAGGACTCCGAGGAGATCATCCCGGACGCCTACGAGGCGGCGAAGAAGCAGAAGCCGACGATGCTGACCACCGACCTGTCGCTGCGCTTCGACCCGATCTACGAGCAGATCTCGCGGCGCTTCCTGGAGAACCCGGCCGAGTTCGCGGACGCGTTCGCCCGTGCCTGGTTCAAGCTGACCCACCGCGACATGGGCCCGATCGTGCGCTACCTCGGCCCGGAGGTCCCGACCGAGACGCTGATCTGGCAGGACCCGCTGCCGGCGGTCGAGGGCGAGGTCATCGGTGCCGATGACATCACCGCACTGAAGGCCCAGATCACCGCATCGGGGCTGTCCGTCGCGCAGCTCGTCTCCACCGCGTGGGCGGCGGCGTCGTCGTTCCGCGGCAGCGACAAGCGCGGCGGCGCGAACGGCGCCCGCATCCGCTTCGAGCCGCAGAGCGGCTGGGAGGTCAACAACCCCGACGAGCTGGCGCAGGTGCTGCGGACGCTCGAGGGCATCCAGCAGACCTTCAACGCGGCCGGCGGCAAGCAGGTCTCGCTGGCCGACCTGATCGTCCTCGGCGGTACGGCGGGTGTCGAGGTGGCGGCCATGAGCGCCGGGTACGACGTCGAGGTCGGCTTCACCCCGGGCCGGGTGGACGCCTCCCTGGAGCAGACCGACGTCGACTCCTTCGCCGCGCTCGAGCCGACCGCGGACGGGTTCCGCAACTACTACGGCAAGGGCAACCGGCTGCCGGGTGAATACCTGCTGCTGGACAAGGCGAACCTGCTGACCCTGAGCGCTCCCGAGCTGACCGTCCTCGTCGGCGGCCTGCGCGTCCTGGGGGCGAACTACGACGGCTCCAAGCTCGGCGTCTTCACCGACACCCCGGGCTCGCTGACCAACGACTTCTTCGCGAACCTGCTCGACCTGGGCACGGAGTGGACCGCGGTCGACGACAGCCAGGAGGTCTTCGAGGCCCGCGACGCCTCCGGTGAGGTCAAGTGGACCGGCACCCGCGCCGACCTGGTCTTCGGCTCCAACTCCGAACTGCGCGCCCTCGCCGAGGTCTACGCCGGCGACGACGCCAAGGAGAAGTTCGTCAACGACTTCGCCAAGGCCTGGACCAAGGTCATGCAACTCGACCGCTTCGACCTGGCCTGATCCTCAGGTACGACGAGGAGACCGGCACCCGCATCGCGCGGGTGCCGGTCTTTCATATGCGGGTGAGTTTGTCCGGGTTGGTGATGGAGTAGACGGCGGTGATGTGGGTGCCGTCGGGAGCTGTCCGTGATCGCGCACGCCCTCACCGCGGGTGAGGTGGAGATCGCGCTCGACGCAGGAGTCGACGGACTTGCTCACGTGTGGGTCGAGGGTTCCACCGGGTTGGCCGACCGGGTCGCACAGCAGGGCGTCTTCGTCGTCAGCACCTTGGTCTATTTCGAGGTCACCGGTGTTGCGCACGCCGGACGAACCGCCCAGGCACTCCACCAGGCCGGTGTGCCGTTGCTGGTGGGAACGGACGCCACGCCGTTCGCTCCCATTCATGGTGAGAGCATGCATCGTGAGCTCGAGCTGCTGACCGATGCCGGGCTCAGCAACGAACAAGTGCTCGCTGCTGCCACCAGCATCACCGCGGACCGCTTCGGCCTCACCGACCGCGGCCGGATCAAGCCTGGTCTGCAAGCGGACCTGCTGATGGTCGACGGGGATCCGACCACCGACATCGCTGCGACCAGGGCGATCTCGGCGGTCTGGCGTCGCGGGTTCGGCAGCCGCGCTGACGAGGTCGCTTGTTCGTGGTCGGGGCGCGTGTCAGGCTGGCGGGGCTCGGAGCCGTTCGTCTGAAGGAGATTGCCATGCGGTTTCACCATGATCGGGAGCCTGCCGGGGATCTGACCTTCAGCGACGTGTTCCTGGTGCCGAACCGGTCCCGGGTCGCGTCCCGGCTGGACGTGGATCTGTCCACGAGTGACGGCAGCGGTACGTCGATTCCGATCGTCGCGGCCAACATGACCGCTGTCTCCGGGCGGCGGATGGCCGAGACGATCGCACGCTGCGGGGGGCTGGCGGTGATCCCGCAGGACATCCCGGTCGACGTGGTCGCCGAGGTTGTTGCCTGGATCAAGGAACGGGACACCATGCACGACACTGCGCTGGTGCTGCCGCCGACCGGGACCGTGGGCGAGGCGCTGAACCTGCTGCCGAAACGGGGTCACAACGCGGTGATCGTGGTCGACAACGGACGGCCGGTCGGCGTGGTGACGGAGGCCGACTGCGCCGGTGTCGACCGGTTCACCCAGCTGGACGGGATCATGTCCCGTGAACTGCTGACCCTGCCGGCCGGGATCGACGCCGAGCGTGCCTTCGACCTGCTGCACGACGGTCGGCACCGGCTGGCGCCGGTGGTGGATGCCGACGGCACGATCGTCGGCATCCTCACCCGTCAGCGCGCGCTCCGGGCGACCCTGTACGAGCCGGCCGTCGACGCGAACGGGAAGCTCCGGGTCGCCGCGGCGATCGGGATCACCGGCGACGCCGAACAGAAGGCGAAGGCGTTGCTCGACGTCGGCATCGACGTCCTCGTGATCGACACCGCGCACGGGCACCAGGAGCGGATGATCGAGGTGCTCAGGCTGGTCCGCGGGCTCGAGCCGCAGGTGCCGATCGTGGCCGGGAACGTGGTCACCGCCGAGGGGGTCGGCGATCTGATCGCGGCCGGTGCGGACATCGTGAAGGTCGGGGTCGGCCCGGGCGCCATGTGTACGACGCGGATGCAGACGGCGGTGGGCCGGCCGCAGTTCTCCGCCGTACTGGAATGCGCCGAGCGGGCCCGCCAGCTCGGCAAGCACGTCTGGGCGGACGGCGGCGTGCGGCATCCGCGCGACGTCGCGCTGGCCCTGGCCGCCGGGGCGTCGAGTGTGATGATCGGGTCGTGGTTCGCCGGGACGTACGAGTCGCCCGGCGATCCGCATCGCGACAACGACGGCCGGATCTACAAGGAGAGCTTCGGGATGGCGTCGGCCCGCGCGGTCCGGTCACGGACAGTGGAGGACACGCCGTTCCAGCGGGCCCGGAAGAGCTTCTTCGGCGAGGGCATCTCGACCGCCCGGATGTACCTCGACCCGGAGCGCCCGAGTGTCGAGGACGTGCTCGACTCGATCGTGTCGGGCATCCGAAGTTCCTGCACATACGTCGGTGCCGCGACGCTGGCCGAGTTCCACGAGCGGGCCGTGGTCGGCCTCCAGACCGCGGCCGGCTACACCGAAGGCAAGCCGCTGGACACGAGTTGGTGAGATTTCCGTCCCGGGAACGTTGCGTAAACGACTACAGAGAGTCTCATTCCCGGGGTGAGGTTGAGGTCACGACGATCTCATGCCCCGGGCTATAGGCAGGTTCGTCGCCAGGTGTCACCGTGTAGTCAACGGGGGAGGGAGTGGACGCCGACGAAACTGCCGGGGGGTCGCCGATCTCGCAGGGGGCGTGGGATCGAACGACGCGGGGGCTGACAGTCAGGCGTCCCGAAACCGTGGTTGCGGGTGGTGGTGTGGAGTTCGACCGAGGCTTGGGAGGGCGACTCGGGAACTCGGACCCACCACCCGCGACTGCTGTCTGCGGACCGTGAACGCACAGTAATCGTGTGCGGCGCGCTTGCTCTTGGTGAGAGAGTCGAGGCGTGACGGACGCAGCGAGGACGGAGACCGCCCCGGCGGCTCTCGAGATCGTCTGTGACGAGTCCGGGTACGAAGGCGAGAAGCTGGTCGGCGGCGTGACCGACGTCTTCGCGCACGCGAGTGTGCGGATCGACGAGGAGACCGCGGCCGGCTGCATCACCGAGTTGCGGCTGCGGATCCGCTCACCCGCGACGATGTACAAGGCCAACCATCTGCTCAGGTCGAAGCACCGGGCGGTGCTGTTGTGGCTGCTGGGCCCCGACGGGCCGCTGCTCGGCAACGCGCAGGTGTTCCTCGTCGACAAGACCTACTTCCTCGCCTCCGAGCTCGTCGCCTTCCTCGGCGCCCGGTCCTCGCTGACCCGGTTCCTGTACGACGCAGGCCGTCGTACCGAGGGAGCCGAAGCGTTCCTGGTCGCGGCCAACGACTACCTCCGGACCACGTTCCGGGACGCGCAGCCGATCGTCTCGCCGCTCGATCCGTTGATGCCGGCGATCGTGCGGGCCGTCGAGCACTGGGGTGAGGGCGGACAGCCGGTGGCGATCGCGCACGACCGGCAGACCACGTTGTCGGCCGAGCGTGTCTTCACGCTCCGCCGGTCGGCCCCGGGTTTCGCCGGGCTGGAACAGGTCGACTCCTTCACGGACCAGCGGGTCCAGGTCGCCGATTTCCTCGCCGGAGTGGCCCGCAAGATCGCCTCGGACCAGCTGAAGGGTTCCGACGACGCGGAGGTCAGCGCCCTGCTCCGCCCCTACCTGGATCCCCGGTCCCTCTGGATCGACGAGCCGAGCTGGTCCAGATTGGCGGGTCAGCCCTTGGCAACCGTCCGATGACGGCGGCATAGTCGAGTGATCGATAAAAGCAGCGTGGGGAGCCGATGTCGTGGAAGGAGACAAGGCAGCCGTTCCGCTGCGGGTTGACGCCGAGACCGCGATCATCCTGCGCGAGGCGTACCACAAGATCGAGGCGTTGTTCCGGGCCGACCACTACGGTCTGTACGACTACGTGCGGGTGGTGGCCGGCAAGATCGCCCGCGTCGACACGTTCTTCGTCGGATTCCTCCAGGGCAACAGCCGGGTCCGGTATCCCTACGGGTACGACGACGGTCGCTACGTCGACCCGGACACGCACATCTTCGGCCCGAACGGGCAGACCGCCTGGCTGCTCAAGCATCGGCAGACCTATCGGCTCGCCTACGACCAAGGGGCCGCGCTGCATGCCGGCGTACCGATCGGGGATGTCGGGCGGCGGTCGGAGGATGCGGTGACGGTGCCGATCTTCCGGCCCGCGAAGGACGGACCGGACCAGCTGTTCGGGATGCTGTCGATGCAGGCCTACGCGCCGAACTGCTACGACGACAACGCCATCCGGTCGTTCGAGTGGCTGTGCGGGGTGGTCGAGCGGGTCCTGACCCGGGAGGGCGAGGACCGCGAGGCGCTGCGGCGGTTGCCGGCCGGCGACATCGGGCCGAACCTGCTGACGTCCGACCACGTGATGGAGTACCTGGCCCACCGGGTCGGGGCGATCCGGGAGATCGCGGTCGAGGCGATGGGCGAGAGCGAGGTGACCGCGGCGGTCCAGAGCCACCTGACCCGGATCATCGACGCCACCGAGCACATCCAGTCCGAGCTGATCGAGATGCTGATGGAGACCGACGAGGGCCCGGAGCGCCGGTTCTCGAGTCTGACGAAGGCCCAGCAGGGCGTCGCGGTCCGCCTGGTCGACGGTCTCGACAACGATCAGCTCGCGGCGGAGCTCGGCATCAGCCTGAACACCGTCAAAACCCACCTGAGCGCCATCCTGCGCAAGTACGGCATGGCCAACCGCGCTCAGATCGCCGACGACGTCCGCAAATACCTCGCCCGGTGACCGCAGCGGTCACCGGGCGACGTACCGCAGAGGTCAGAGCGACGCGAGGGCGTCGTTCCAGGTCTTGGAGGGGCGCATGACGGCGGCGGCCTTGGCCGGGTCGGGCTGGTAGTAACCGCCGAGGTCGACCGGGCTGCCCTGGACGGCGAGCAGCTCGTCCACGATGGTCTGCTCGTTCGCCGCCAGGGTCTCGGCGAGCTGGGCGAACTCCTTGGCCAGCTCGGCGTCGTCGGTCTGCTTGGCCAGCTCCTGCGCCCAGTACAGCGACAGGTAGAAGTGGCTGCCGCGGTTGTCGATCCCGCCGACCCGGCGGGTCGGCGACTTGTCCTCCTCGAGGAACGTCGCGGTCGCCCGGTCGAGCGTGTCGGCGAGGATCTGGGCCCGCGCGTTCCCGGTCGCCTGGGCCAGGTGCTCGAAGCTCGCGGCCAGCGCGAAGAACTCACCCAGGCTGTCCCAGCGCAGGTAGTTCTCCTTGACCAGCTGCTGCACGTGCTTGGGCGCCGAGCCGCCCGCGCCGGTCTCGAACAGACCGCCGCCGGCCATCAGCGGGACGACCGACAGCATCTTCGCGCTGGTGCCCAGCTCGAGGATCGGGAACAGGTCGGTCAGGTAGTCGCGGAGCACGTTGCCGGTCACCGAGATGGTGTTCTCGCCGCGGCGGATCCGCTCCAGCGACACCTTGATCGCGTCCACCGGTGCGAGGATCTTCAGGTCCAGGCCCTCGGTGTCGTGCTCGGTCAGGTACTTGGTGACCTTGGTGATCAGGTTCGCGTCGTGGGCGCGGGTCTCGTCCAGCCAGAACACCGCCGGGTCGCCGGTCGCGCGGGCCCGGGTGACGGCCAGCTTGACCCAGTCGCGGATCGGGTCGTCCTTGGTCTGGCAGGCGCGGAAGATGTCACCGGCCTCGACCGCCTGCTCGAGGACGACGGTGCCGGCCGCGTCGACCAGCCGGACCGTACCGGCGGCGGCGACCTCGAAGGTCTTGTCGTGCGAGCCGTACTCCTCGGCCTTCTGCGCCATCAGGCCGACGTTCGGCACCGAGCCCATCGTGGCCGGGTCGAAGGCGCCGTTCGCGCGGCAGTCGTCCAGGACGACCTGGTAGATCCCGGCGTAGCTGCTGTCCGGCAGTACGGCGAGGGTGTCGTGCTCCTGACCGTCCGGGCCCCACATGTGACCGGAGGTGCGGATCATGGCCGGCATCGAGGCGTCCACGATCACGTCGGACGGGACGTGCAGGTTGGTGACGCCCTTGTCGGAGTCGACCATCGCCAGCGCCGGGCCGTCGGCCAGTTCGGCGTCGAACGCGGCCTTGATCGCGGCGCCGTCCGGGAGCTCGGCGAGCCCGGACAGGATCGCGCCCAGCCCGTCGTTCGGGGACAGGCCGGCCGCCGCGAGCGTCTCGCCGTACTGCTCGAAGGTCTTCGGGAAGAAGACGCGGACCGCGTGGCCGAACACGATCGGGTCGGAGACCTTCATCATGGTCGCCTTCAGGTGCAGCGAGAACAGGACGTCGTCGGCCTTGGCCTGGGCGATCTGCGCGCCGAGGAACTCGCGCAGCGCGGCGACGTGCATCACCGACGCGTCGACGACCTCACCGGCCAGCACCGGGACCGACTCGCGCAGCACGGTGGTGCTGCCGTCCGCGGCCACGAACTCGATCCGGAGGGTGCCGTCGGCCTCGATCACGGTCGACGTCTCGGTCGAGCGGAAGTCGTTCTGCCCCATGGTGGCGACGTTGGTCTTCGAGTCGGCGGTCCAGGCGCCCATCCGGTGCGGGTGGGCCTTCGCGTAGTTCTTCACCGAGGCGGGGGCGCGGCGGTCGGAGTTGCCCTCGCGCAGCACCGGGTTCACCGCGGAGCCCTTGACCTTGTCGTAGCGGGCGCGGATGTCGCGCTCCTCGTCGGTCTTCGGCTCCTCCGGGTACGCCGGCAGTGCGTAGCCCTGGCTCTGTAGTTCGGCGACCGCGGCCTTCAGCTGCGGGATCGAGGCGGAGACGTTCGGCAGCTTGATGATGTTCGCCTCGGGCGTCTTGGCCAGGTCGCCGAGCTCCGCGAGCGCGTCCGCGATCCGCTGGTCGTCCTTCAAGTACTCCGGGAAGACGGCCAGGAGACGTCCTGCCAGCGAGATGTCCCGGGTCTCCACGCCGACGCCCGCCTGGCCGGCGTACGCCTGGATCACCGGCAGGAACGAATACGTGGCCAGCGCCGGAGCCTCGTCGGTGTGGGTGTAGATGATGGTCGAGTCAGTCACCACGTGCTCCGCTTCACTCGTTGCTTGCGTCCCGCCGCCCGTGGCGGCGATCCCCACCCTAATAGGCGCCCCGGCCGCCCCGGCCGGGACGTGTCCATGCTCACGCTCCGTCGAAGGTCGTGTGGGACTACCGGTCACGGCCTAACTCGTCGGGGTGGGCGAGCTTGATCTGGAGGGCGGAGGCCAGGGCGGTGGTGACGGCGAGCATGTCGATCGGGGAGGCATTGGCGATGGTGGCGCCGGCCAGGCTGCCGATACCGCGGGTGCCCTCCCAGGTGCAGTCGACGAAGGTGGCGCCGGCCGCCTTGACCTGGGAGAACTCGGCCGACGTCAGGTCGCAGCGCCGGAACACCGTGCCGCTCAGGTCGGCGGAGACGAAGTCCGCGCTCTGCAGCCGGCAGTCGCTGAACTCGACCTTGACGAACTTCGCGAACCGGAACGACGCGAAGTCCAGCACGCTGTCGCGGACGGTGACGTGCTGGAGGCTGGTCCCCGGCGCGGCGAAGCCGGTGAGCCGCGAGGACGCGATCGCGAGCCGGGTCACGGCGGCATCGGACCACCGGGCGTTCGCGAGATCGCATTGGGACAGCTCGGAGTCGACCAGGATCAGCTTGTCCAGGTCCGAGCCGCCCAGGTTGCACCGGGTCAGCCGGCAGCCGCTGAACTCCACATGCTCGGCGGCCACATCGCTCAGCTCGACGTCCTCCAGCGCGAGATCGAGCAACCGCGTCTCGTCGTCGATGTCGTCCGGTGTGAGGGAGGCCGGGTCGAGCTGGGTCCGCAACCGCGGTACGGCGATCTTCCGAGTAGCCATGTGGCGACGGTAACCAGTGCCACCGACAGCCGTCAGCGTGACCGGAGGTAGTGCGCCGCCGCGCCGATCAGCGCCGACTGCTCGGTGTCCTCGGTGGCAGCGACCTTGACGTCGAACACCTCGTGGACGAGGTCGAAGGCGCCCGAGATCGAGCCGCCCAGCACCACCTTCGACACTCCGAACCGCTCCAGCCACGGCGTCAGAGCAGACGCCAGTACGCCGAACGCGTCGAGCAACACGTCACGCGCGTCTTCGGCGCCGGCGCGGGCCCGCTCGGCGATCTCCTTCACGCCGATCTCCGGTTCCTCGGTGCCGGTCCGGTCGAAGTACGCGCGCAGGATCGCCCGCGCGGAAATCCAGTCCTCCAACGGCTTGCCGTCGTACGACGTCTTGTAGAGCTCACCGCCCGGCGGCACGGTCTCGCCCGCACGCACCACCCAGCCGTCGGCGAGGAACGCCGTCCCGATGCCGGTGCCGATGGTGACGCCGACGCAGCGGTCGATCCCGCGGACCTGGCCGGCCGTCCATTCACCGACCGCGAACGCCTCGGCGTCGTTCATGAACAGGATCTGCTCGAGGTCCAGCAGGTCGCGCAGGCTCTCGCCGACGTTGTAGCCGTAGAGATTGTCGAACTTGCCCTGCCCGCGGTACCAGGCGATCCCGGTCCCGACGTCGAACGGACCGGGCAATGCCACCGCCAGACCGTTTGCCAGCGGCAACTTCCGGGCCGCGGCCGCGAGTTGCCCGAGGACGATCCCGGCCGCGTGCTGCGACTCCAGGTCCGCCCGCTCCACCACGTTCACCGCCCAGGTGTCCGACGACACCACGGCAGCCGTCACGTGGCTCCCCCCGATCTCCAGCACCGGAACATCCATGGGGCCATCATCCCTGACCGGGGATCACCACTTGCCCAAGGCATCGAGGCGGCCGCGCGCGTCGTAGATCCGGACGATCGCCGTCGGCATCACCCCCGGCCACGGTCGCGGCTCGATGTGCCGGTAGACGAAGAAGTCGGATCTGGCCACCCCCTCGCCGATCTGCCCGTCGCCGGTCGCGACCTCGACCCTGAGCGCCTCGCCGTAGGCCCGGCCGAAGACGGTCGTCATGCTCCTGGTCGCGTCGATCGGAGTCTTGCGCAGCAGCATGCCGCCGCGGCCGCCGGTCGGCACGGTGACGGCGGCGAAGGGCTGGGTGATGCAGAAGGCGTACATGGCGATGGCCGCGTTCCGCTCGCCGGGCTGTCTCCGGATCGACACCGATCCGTACTCGTCGGTGCTCGACAGCACCTCCTCCCAGGACCAGGCGTCGGACCCGAGCACCCGGCCGTTGGACGCCGTACAGAGCTTGTAGGCATCCTGTGGGCGGTTCGGAGTGCTGGCGGGGTCGACGTCGCGTCGGTCCTGCAGGTCGAGTCCGACGGTGACTCCGGCGATCAGGACGACGAGTGCGGCGAAGGAGCCGGCCAGTCGGCGGTTCCGCGCCCGCCGGCGTCCCGCGGCGACGAGTTTCTCCGGATTCGGCACGAAGGTGTCCGGCCGCTCGGTCGCGCGGTCCAGCAGGTTCTTGAGCTCACGCGTCATGTCAGCCTCCCAGTCCGGCGAGGTCGGAGAGTTCCGCGAGGGCGGGATGGGCACGGAGCTTGTCGAGGGCCCGCATCGTCTGGCTCTTGACCGTCCCGGGCCGGCAGCCGAGGACGGCGGCCGTCTCGTCGACCGAGAGCTCGTCGAAATACCGCAGTACGACGCACGCACGCTGGCGGGCCGGCAGTTCGGCCAGGGCCTGGGTGATGACGATGCGGTTCTCCAGCATGCCGAGCGGGTTGGCGGGGTCGACCTCGGCGGCGAAGTAGCCGTCACCACCGACCACCTCGCGGCTGGACTTGCGGCGCAGACCGTCGAGCGTGGTCGAGACGACCACCTTGCGCGCGTACGCGCCGACGCTGCCCTTCCGCTGGATCCGGCCCCACACCCGGTACAGCCGGATCAACGCCTCCTGCGTCGCGTCCTCGGCCCGCTTCCAATCCCCACACAGTAGGTAAGCAGTCCGGCACAGAGCGTTGGCCTGATGGGTGACGAAGTCGACGTAGTCCTGCTCTACGTCGCTTTTCACCCGCTGCCTCCCCCTGGTCGTGAGTTATGAACGTAGCGACGGCTGCCTTTGGTTGCACGAGTACGGCAGACTCTTTTCGTGCATGACCTCATGCTCGACGGTGTGCGGTTCACCTACCACGTTCATGGCACCGGCCCGGTGTGCGTGGTCTATCCCGGCGGCCCCGGATTCGACTGGCGTTACCTGCGGCTGCCGATGCTCGAGGAGCACCTGACGACGGTGTACGTCGAGCCGCCCGGCTCGGGGAACTCCGGCCTCCTGCCCGGTGGCGACTACTCGATCGAGCGGTACGCGGCCTTCGCCGACCACCTGGTCCGGCACCTCGGGGAGTCGAAGGTCTTCCTGCTCGGCCACTCGCACGGCGCGTTCGTCGCCCTCCAGGCCGCGCTGGACTTCCCCGGCCGGCTGGCCGGGGTCATCGTCTACGGCGGTGCGGCCTTCTACAGTCCTGAGCTGTTCGACCAGGCGTACCGCAACATCGAGGCGTGGGTCGCCCGCCGCCCGCCGGGAGATCCGCTGTCGGAGCAGATCGTTCAGGCCTGGCACGACGAACCGCCGGAGCGTGAGGCCCATCTGGCGGCGTTCCTGCGGCTGCTGCCCATGTACTTCAAGGACTACGACGCGGTCCAGGACGGGCTGACCGACTGGGTGAAGACGATCGACATCACCCTCGACCCGGACCGGCAGGAAGAGCACTGGGACATCCGCGACCGGCTCGGCGAGGTCGGCGTACCGACGCTGGTGCTCGTCGGCGCGGCCGACTTCATCACCCCGTTGAACTCGGCCCGGGAGTTGTCCGACGGGATCCCTGGTGCGGAGCTGGCCGTTCTCCCCGACAGCGGGCACTTCGCCCATCTCGAGGAACCGGACGCGTTCCGGAACTCCGTGCTGCACTTTGTTCGTAGAGTGTCTTGATCGGTCACTGAGGGGACGGGCATGCCCGCGGAGAGCAGAGCCACCTCCGTGGTCGCGGCGTTGAGCGTCGTGATCGCGGTGGTCGGCCATGTCGTCGCGGGCGGCGGCCCGGTGCCGCTCGGCGTGGTCACGCCGCTGCTGGCCCTGACCGGTGTCTGCTGGCTGCTCGGTGAGTACCTGGCCGGCGAGCGCCTGCTGACCGGACTCGTACTGGCCGGTGTGCAGCTCTTCGTCCATGTGACTCTGGATGCGGCTCACACCGGGCACGAAGGGATGCATCGCGGGATCAACGGCAGCCTCGTCATGACCGCGGCCCACCTGGCGGCCCTGCTCGCCGGAGTGCTGGCGGTCAGCCAGGCCCATCAGTGGGTCTACCGCGTCCAGCGGATCTTCGCGCGACTCCTGCCGCAGCTTCCCGTCCTGATCCCGGTACGACGCTGTGCCGCCGTACTGCTCGCGGCACCCTCGAAGCCCCGACTGCTGCAGCGATGGCTGACCGCGAACGTCTCCCGGCGCGGACCGCCGGTCACCCGAGCCATCCCCGTTCCGTCCTGACCGGCCGCGTCGCACGCGGTCGGTGAATCGCGTGTGACCGTGAAAGGTCTTTCATGTCCAAGAAGTTCGCCCTGCGTGCTGCCGCGATCGTTGCGGCGTCCACGCTCGTTGTGGCCGGTTCCGCCGCGTCGGCGTCGGCTCATGTCACGGTGTCGTCGCCGGATGCCAAGCCCGGCGGGTACGCCAAGCTGGTGTTCCGGGTCCCGACCGAGTCCGACACCACCCGCACTACCAAGCTCGTCGTCTCGCTGCCCAAGGATCACCCGTTCGCCCATGTCGGCGCGCTGGTGAAGGACGGGTGGAAGGTGGAGAAGAAGACCGAGAAGCTGCCCGCTCCGGTCAAGGTCGGCGACGTCAACCTGTCCGAGGCCGTCACCACCGTCACCTGGACCGCCACGGCGACCGGGATCCCGCCGAACGACTTCGACGAGTTCGCTCTGTCCGTCGGCCGGCTGCCCGAAGGCGTGGACTCGTTGAGCTTCCCCGCCGACCAGACGTACAGCGACGGCGAGGTGGTCAAGTGGGCCGAGGTCGCCAACGACGGCGCCGACGAGCCGGAGAAGCCGGCGCCCACGCTGAAGTTGGCGGCCGCGGTCACGCCGGTCGCCGCGACCACTGCTGCCAGCGAGGACGCGTCCGACCCGGTGGCGCGCTGGCTCGCTGCCGGCGGATTGCTGGTCGGCCTGCTCGGTCTCGCCTTCGGCCTGCGGCCGCGAAAGGCCGCTGTCGCTGGTACGACGGACGCAGGAAAGGCACAGTCGTAACCGTGCGCCGGTTGATTGCTGTTCTGGTGGCGTCGCTGCTCACCCTGGTGGTTTCCACCGGGGTGGCGGCGGCGCACGCCAAGCTCGAGTCGATGACCCCGGCCGACGGGTCGTCCATGGCCGCGCCGCCGACCAAGGTGGTGCTGACCTTCAGCGAACCGGTCGGCAGCAACGGCACCCAGGTCCAGGTGAAGTCACCCAGCGGGAAGAACGTCGCCACCGGTGACATGCAGGTGCTCGACAAGAACGTGACCCAGCCGGTCGGCGCGATGATCGAGGCCGGCCGGTACCAGGTCGACGCCCGGGTGGTGTCCGCCGACGGCCACCCGATCACCGTCACCGGGTCGTTCACCGTCACCCACGCCGGCCATCCGGCGACCGAACCGGCGGGCACCATCCCCACCGCCGCCGACGGCAACTCGAACACCGTCACGATCGTCGCCATGGTCCTCGTCATGCTGGTCGTCGTCGCCCTGGCCGTCGTCATCGTCCGTCGCCGCCCGGCCTCGCAATGAGCGCCGGCTCGCCCAACCCGGTGAGCGCGGGGCAGGACCGGCGGTCGGGTGGGGCGCTCGCGGCCGGGATGGTTGCTATCGGCATCGTGGTCATGATCGTTGCCCTGGTAGCCGCCGGCGGTGCTCCGCAGCGAGCCCCCGACGGGCTGATCAGCGCCGGAATGCCGGTGTCCTGGTCGGTTCCGGTCCTGCGTTTCGTCGCCGACGCGGCCGCGATCGCGACCGGCGGTGCGCTGCTCGCCGTCGTACTGTTGCTTCCGGCAACTGATGGGAAGCTCGGTGCGCAGGCGTTGCGGGCCTGCCAGGACGCGGCCGTCGCGGCCGGGGTCTGGGCGGTGGCGAGTATCGGCGGACTGATCACGTCCGCGGCCGTGATCCTCGGCATCCCGCTGTCCCACCTGGCCGACCACGCGTCCGCGGCGGGCGAACTCGACCAGGTCAGGGCGCTCGCGGTCACCGTCGTACTCACGGCGATCCTGGCGGTGATCCTGAGCGGCTGTCGCACGACCCGGGGAGCGCGCTTCGCGCTGGTCCTGACCGCGGCGGCGCTGACCGGCCCGCTGCTCACCGGGCACGGAGCGATCGAGCGCACCGGCTTCTGGTCGGTCCTCGCGACGAGTTCGCTGGTCGTGCACGTCTTCGCGGCGACCGCCTGGATCGGTGGTCTCGGCGCCGTACTGCGTTATGCCCGGGAGCGGCCCGCGGTCGAGAAGTTCAGCCGGCTGGCCCTGGCCTGCGCGATCGCGATGGGCGTCACCGGTCTGCTGACGGGGGAGATCCACCTCGGCGACCGGGAGGACGGCTGGGGCCTGATCACGCAGTGGGTGACCAGCGGGTACGGCGCTCTGGTCTTCGCCAAGACGGTGGCGTTCGCCGTGCTGGTCGCGGTCGGCTGGTGGCATCGGCGTACGACGCTCCCGGACCTGGCGGCCGGGGATCCGGCGGCGTTCCGGCGGCTGGCGGTCGTCGAGTTGCTGATCATGGCCGGGACCGTGGGGCTCGCGGTTGCCCTTTCGCGCACGCCGTGAGCGCCGTACTCGGTGATATGTCAACAGAAGTCCGTATGATGGTCGAATGACGGAACCACGGTGGCTGGACGCGCGCGAGGCGCGTCTGTGGCAGTCGTACCGTGACGCGCACCGCGAGCTGATGCGCGCCCTGGAGAGCCGGCTGATCGGGAATTCAGGCCTCTCCGGTGCCGACTACGCCCTGCTGCACCCGCTGTCCGTCGCCGAGCAGGGCGTCCTGCGAACCCGCGACCTCGGCAAGTCGGTCGGCTGGGAGCGGAGCCGGCTGTCGCACCAGGTCAGCCGGATGGAGAAGCGCGGCCTGGTCTGCCGCGAGGAGTGCGTCTCCGACGCCCGCGGCTCGATGGTCCGCCTCACCGACCTGGGCCGCAAAGCCATCGACGCGGCCGCACCGGACCACGTCGACGCGGTCCGGACGTACTTCTTCGAGCACCTGAGCCGCGAGGAGCAGGACCAGCTCGCAGGCCTCCTCGACCGCATCGTCGCGAACATCCCCGCGGACCCCTGCGCCTCTTCTGACTGCGACGCGTAGGTCCGGACCGCCAGGCCATCACAATCGCGGAGCAGGGGCGTCCGTCCGCGGGCGGCGCTCGCGCCAGCCGCATTGTGATGGCCTGGCGGTCCGCCGACCGGGTGGTGACTCCCGGTACGTGGAGGTAACGGGCGGTGACACGCCGTCACGGAGAGCAGGCGACAGGCGGGGCGGAAAGAATGAACTCGTCTCGTTCGGATGCGCGCTGAATTTGACAACGATTTTCATTAACGGCAGGATCTCTCACCGGCGGCGACTTCGCCGGGACCTCTACCGTGAAGGAAACGCGCATGTCCGATGCTCTGAACAGGCGAGGATTCCTGGGGCTGGCCGGTGGACTGGGGCTGGCGGCGCTGACCGGGTGTGGTTCGGACGGCCAGGCGGCCGCCCAGCCCAAGCAGGGCGGGCGGCTGCGGGCCGTGTACGCCGGCGGCGGGGCGAAGGAGGTCCTCGACCCGCACGTCCAGAGCCTGTTCGTCGACATCGCGCGGCACAAGGCGATGTACGAGAAGCTGGTCGAGCTCGGCCCGGACCTGAAGCCGGTGCCGCGGCTGGCGGAGAAGTGGGAGAGTGACGCGCAGGCGTTGACCTGGCGGTTCACCCTCCGGGCCGCGACCTTCCATGACGGCCGCAAGCTGACCAGCGAGGACGTCCTCTACAGCCTCGCCCGGATCGCCGACCCGAAGGTCCCGGAACGCGTCGCGCAGTCGTCGCTCGCGACCCTGGATCTGCGTCGCAGCAAGGCGATCGGCCCACGGACCGTCGAACTCACCTTGTCGGCGCCGAACGCCGAGTTCCCCGCCCTGCTGGCCGGGATCGGCACCCAGATCGTCCGTGACGGCTTCACCGATCCGACCACGCCGATCGGTACCGGCGCGTTCCGGTTCGTCTCGTTCGACGCCGGTCGGTCGATGGTGGCAAGCCGGTACGACGACTACTGGGACGACCCGGCCCGGATCGACGAACTCCACATTCTCTCCGCCGACGCGGAGGCCCGCGCGAACGCCGTACAGGGTGGCCAGGCCGAGTATGCGAACGACATGACCGCGACCTTCGCCCGTACGGCGGAAGCCGGCCAGACGGTCCGGATCGTCGCCGCCAAGGCCAGCACGATGCAGGCGTTCGTGATGAAGTGCGACCAGCCGCCGTTCGACAACCCGGACGTGCGGATGGCGTTCAAACTGCTCGCCGACCGGCAGCGGTTGGTCGACGTGGTGCTCGCCGGTCGTGGTGCCGTCGGCAACGACCTGTTCGGCCAGGGCTTCCAGTACTACCCGGCCGATCTGCCGCAGCGGGAGCGCAACGTCGAGGAGGCGAAGGCGCTGCTGAAGAAGGCCGGCCTGGTGAACAAGGAGATCGAGATCTTCACCGCCGACGCCTCGGCAGGCTTCGTCGAGGCGGCCACGCTGTTCGCCGAGCAGGTCGCCGAGGCGGGCGTCAAGCTCAAGGTCACCACCGGCAGCCCGCAGACCTACGCGAAGGACCTGCTCACCAAGGGTGTCATCGGCAACCATCGGTCCGGCGCGATGCCGATCCCGCAGTACGTCACCGACCGGCTGCTGTCCAAGTCGCCGTTCAACGTCACGCACTGGCGCCGGCCGGCCTTCGACTCCGCGTTCGCAGCCGCGCAGGTGCTGACCGACGAGGCGGCGCGGTCGGCCGAGTACGGCGAACTGCAGAAGACGCTCCGGGACGAGGGCGGCATCCTGGCGTGGGGGCTCCCGGACTACCTGGTCGCGGTGGCGGCCAAGGTGCAGGGCGTGCAGGCGGTCCCGCCGAACACGCTGGACCAGGGCCGGTTCGACAAGGTGTGGCTGGCCTGAATGCGGTCGTACGCCGCGCAACGCGCCGCACTCGCCGTCGTCCAGCTCGCCGTACTGTCCGTTCTCGTCTTCGTCCTGACCGCCCTGCTTCCCGGTGACGCGGCCGAGCTGCGGTTCACCGAGACGCTGACACCGGCGCAGGTCGATCAGTTGCGGGCGCAGCTCGGGCTCGATCAACCGGCCGTCGAACGGTTCACGCACTGGTTCGGCAACGTGCTGACGGGTGACCTCGGTACGTCGCTGATCAGCGGCGGACCGGTGATCGACATCGTCAAGGACTCGGTCGGCGCGACGCTGGTGCTCACGCTGGCCACGCTCGCGGTCGTCGTCCCGCTGGCCGTTGCCCTCGGCATCGTGATGGGCGCCCGCGAGAACGGCCGGCTGGACCGGGCGATCACCTCGGTCACGCTCGCGCTGAGTGCGATCCCGGACTTCGTGATCGCGGTGCTGCTGGTAGCGGTGTTCTCGCTGAAGCTCGGGTGGTTGCCGGCGACGTGGATCGGTGGTGATCTGCTCGCCAGTCCTGTCCTGCTGGTGTTGCCGGTGGCGGTGCTGTTCGGGCGGACGGTCTGCCTGCTGTCCCGGCAGGTCCGGGCCGGCACGATCACGGCACTTCAGGCGGAGTACGTCGTACAGGCCCGGCGGCTCGGGGTGCCGCGGCGGAGGTTGCTGCTGCGGCATGTGCTGCCGAACGCGGCCGTGCCGGGTGTGCAGGAGTTGGCGCGGACCGGGGACACCTTGCTGGGCGGGGTTCTGGTGGTGGAGGCGATCTTCGCGATTCCTGGCTTCGCGACGGCGCTCGTCGATGGGGTGGAGACGCGGGATGTCCCAGTCGTGCAGGGGCTGACGCTGGTGCTCGCGGTCGCGGCTTTGGTGATCAACCTCGGCGCCGACCTGGTCTGCAACCGTTTGGTTCCGCGCACGGAGCTCCTGCGATGAGAGCGCGAGTGCGGTCCGGTGCTTCGGCCGCGCGGACGCGGTCCGGGGTGCTTGCGGCCCCCACGCCGGTGGCGGTGTCGGCTGCGTTGGTCGTCGTGCCGCTCCTCGTCGCTGCCCTCGGCCCGCTCATCCACCTCCGGGCCGCGCCCGGCCTTCCCTACTCCTCGGACGGAATACTCGGCACGGACGGCCTGGGGCGGGATGTGCTGCAACTCCTGCTGGACGGCGGTCGGACTGCGCTCGGCATGGCCTTCGGCGCCGTACTGATCGCCTATCTCGTGGGCGGCCTCATCGGGCTGACCGCGGCGTCCACCCGGCACCGCTGGCTCGACGAGGCGCTGATCCGGCCGCTCGACGTACTGCTGCCACTGCCTTCGCTGCTGGTGATCAGCGTGGTCGCCGTCGGCTGGCGGGCCTCGGCGTTCGCGATCACGCTGGCCGTTGCCATGGTCAACGTTCCGACCGTCGCGCGACTCGTGCGTGCGGCCGCACTCGACGCGGCCAGCGGACCGGTCGTCGAGGCGCTCCGGATGCAGCGGGAGAGCTGGTTCGGCATCCATCTCGGGTACGTCGGTCGCGCCGTCCTCGGCCCGGTCGCCGCCGACATCGGCACCCGCATCACCTTGGCCGTCTTCCTCGTCGCCTCGGTGAACTTCCTCGGCCTCGGGTTGAGCCCGACCGCCCCCGACTGGGCGGTCAGCGTGTCCCGGAACCGGGAGGGTCTGCTCCTCCAGCCGTGGGCCGTGATCGCACCGGCCCTGATGCTCGTGTCGTTCACGCTCGGCTTCAATCTGCTGGCCGATCGCCTCGTCCACCGCTCGCGCCGCCTGGTCGAGGTCAGCGGATGAACCCCATCGTTCGCGTCACTCAGTTGGCTGCGACGGCCGGCTCGTCTGTCCTCGTCGATGGCGTCTCGTTCGACGTCTGGCCGGGGCGGGTGACGGCGTTGGTCGGTGCTTCGGGCTCAGGCAAAACCACCTCTGCGCTCGCGTTGCTGGGTGAGCACGGCAACGGTGTGCTGCTCGACGGAATGGTCGAGGTCGACGGGCAATTGGTTGTCGACAGCAACGGGCCGACGCTCGCGGCGTCCGCCGTACGTGGTCGGGTGGTGGCGTACATGCCGCAGCATCCCGGCAGCGCGCTCAACCCCGCGCGACGGATCGGCAAGACGTTGCAAGAGCTGGAGCGGCTGCATCACCCGGGTGAGGCGGTCGTTCCCGAGGCTCTCCGCGCGGCCCAGATCGACCCCTCCACGCTGCGACGGTTTCCGCACCAGTTCTCGGGTGGGCAGCGGCAGCGGATCGCGTTGGCGCAGGCGCTGACCTGCAAGCCGAAGGTCCTGGTGCTGGACGAGCCGAGCACCGGGCTGGACTCGATCACCCGGTTGCAACTCGTCAGTGAACTGCAGGATCTGGCGACGAGCGGGCTCGGGATCCTGCTGCTCAGCCACGACCTCGACCTCGTCCGGGCGCTGGCCGAGCACGTCGTTGTCCTGTCCGCCGGGCAAGTGATCGAGTCCGGTGGTCCCGAGGTGCTCCCTGCCGCGCTCGAGCTGCAGCCGGTGGGAATACCGAGCCTTGGCGAGCCGTTGCTACAGGCGATGAGCCTGTCGGCCTCGCTGCGACCCCGCGGCCGTGATCCCGTCCTGCACGAGGTCGACCTCGCCATCCGTCCGGGGCAATGCGTCGGCATCGTCGGTCGCTCCGGCAGCGGCAAGACCACGCTCGCCCGCTGCCTGGCCGGCCTGCATGAGCGCTACACCGGCCGGATTCTCCTGGACGGCGACGACCTGCCCGTCCTGCGGAAGCGATCGCCGGAGCAGAACCGCCGGGTCCAGTACGTCTGGCAGGAAGTCCGCGGGTCTTTCGACGAACGCCGTCCGGTGGACCAGCAGGTCGCTCGCACGGCCCAGCGCCTGCGCGGCCTCCCCTTCGAGGAGGCCCACGCCGAAGCGGTCTCGACGTTGGCGCGCCTGGGCGTCTCGGGCGTCACCGCGGCCCGGCCGCCGAGCCGTCTGTCCGGCGGCGAGCTGCAACGCGCCGCACTCGCCAGGGCAGTCCTCGCGCATGCCGACGTACTGGTCTGCGACGAGATCACCACCGCTCTCGACGACCGCGGTACGACGCTTGTCGTCGAGCTGCTCATGGAGCTGAAGGACCGCGGCACCGCGCTGATGTGGATCGGTCACGACCTCGGCCTGGTCGCGGGGGTGGCCGACCAGGTCCTGGTGATCGACGCCGGCCGGGTGATCGAGCACGGTCCACCGGCGACGGTGATGAACGAACCCGCTTCCGAGGTCACCGAGCGGCTGGTGAGGGCCGCCCGGATCGGACGCACCACAGAACCTCCGCCCGTGCTAGCGACGACCAGTGCCGACACGAGGAGCGAACCGCGCCGATGACGCGACTGCACGACCACCTGGCGGAGGCGATCAAGGACCCGGACCCGATCCGGGTCGGGGATGACCTCATCTGCCTGCGGTTCGAGACCATGAAGGTGTACTCCGCGCTCGGCGCCGTACGCCACCTGCTGGAGACCGGAGCGGTCCGCCCGGGCGACACCTTGATCGACAGTTCGAGCGGGATCTACGCGCACGCGCTGGCGCTCGCCTGTCACCGGTACGGGATGAAGTGCCACATCGTCGGCTCCACCACCGTCGACCGGACGCTGCGGGTCCAGTTGGAGATCCTCGGCGCGACCGTCGAGCAGGTGCCGTCGTCGAACAACCTGCAGCTCGACCAGAATCTCCGGGTCCGGCGGATCGGCGAGATCCTGCGCGACAATCCGACGTACCACTGGATGCGGCAGTACCACGACGACATCCACTATCTCGGGTACGGCGCGGTGGCCGACCTGGTCAACGACGTCGTGCCGACCGGGCCGCTGTGTCTGGTCGGCGGGGTCGGGACCGGCGCGTCGACGGGTGCGATCGCGGAGTACCTGCGCAATCGCGGGCGGGACGTCAACCTGGTCGGGGTGCAGCCGTTCGGGAGCATCACGTTCGGGGCCGGGCACACCAAGGACCCGGAGATGATCATCGCCGGGATCGGCAGCTCGATCGAGTTCCGGAACGTGCGGCACGAGTTGTACGACCGGCTGCACTGGGTCTCGTTCGACTACGCGATGTCGGCAGCGGTGGACCTGCTCCGGACGTCCGGGGTCTTCGCCGGGCTCTCGGCCGGAGCGGCGTACCTCTCGGCGCTGTGGGAGCACAACTGCGACAGCAGTCGTAAGCACGTGTTCCTGGCCGCCGACACCGGCACGCGGTACGTCGAGTCGGCTTTTGCCCGTCATGCCGAGGCAAGGCCGATGGCGTCGATGCGGCCGCGGGAGATCGCCTCGTTGGACGAGCTCGCGGTGCCGTGGTCGGCGATGTCGTGGGACCGGCGGGATGCGGCACTGGCCCGGCGCGAGGAGTTTCCATCTGCGACACCGTCGCATTAGCCTGGGGTGTGACAGGTCCAGCCCTGGGCTGCCCCGAGTTGTCCGCCCTGACCTACGACCCCGAAAGGCTGCGTGACCTGCCATGACCGTGCTCTTGGCCGGGCCTTCGGCACCGGCGTGGTCATGGGGCCTTGGCTCCCGGCCTTCCCTCGTCACTCCAGTCGCTTCGCTCCCTCCGCTCCTCAGTCCAGGCCGGGAGGCCCCATGACCGCGTCCGTGGCTGCTCTCATCTCTTCCGTCCTCTCCGGTTCGCTCGGCCCTTCGCCGGCGTCGTTTCCGGTGATGAGTGCCTTCTGGTTGCATCACACGACCCGGCTGCCCGGCGCGGACGTCACCTACCGGAACTACTACGTGCTGCTCCGGGTCGGCGAGGTCTTCGGTGCGTGCTCGTTCGAGGCCGGTGAGCTCGATCCGTCGTACTGCGCTGACACCTCCGGGCTCACGATTCAGGACCTGCTGTCCTCGGACAGCGTCGCCTTGCCGGTGCGGATCGCGGCGCTGGACGCCTACCTCGCGGCGGTCGAGCCGCACCACGCGTCGCCGCTGGCCGAGGAGATCGTGCTTCCCGCCGGTACGCCGGATGTCCGGGCACGGGCCCGGGATGCTGCCGTGGCCGGGTTGCTTGATGTTGCCGAGGGCACCAAGGTTGCGTTGATCGGGGTGGTGAACCCGCTCGTCGACGCGATCACCGCGCGCGGCGGGATCTGTCTGCCGTGTGATTTCAACCTGCGCGAGACGGCGTCCGGAGTGCCGGTTTCCCGCGACATGACGGCGGTTGTCGACGCCGCCGACGCTGTGGTGGCGACCGGAATGACCTTGTCCAACGGGTCTTTCGACCTCCTCCTGGATCGTTGCCGTCAGCAAGAGAAGCCCTTGGCCGTCTATGCTCAGACCGGAAGCGCCGTGATCCGGTCCTTCCTCGGCTCCGGCGTCATCGCCCTCTCCGCCGAACCCTTCCCCTTCTCCCAGTTCAGCTCCCGCCCGAGCAGCCTCTACCGCTACCCCAGGACGGACACATGAGCACCCACAGTCAGAACCCGTCGATGTCCACACCACCACTGGTCACCTCACGTCCCACCGAGGTACCTGGTGACTGGCGGATGGCTCGGCGGTTGTGGCCGTTCTTGCTGGCTTCTGCGGTGAGTTTGATTCCGTTCACGGTGTTCGGGATGTATCTGGTGCCGATCGCGGCGGCGGCGGGTGGGAATGTGGCGGAGATCGGCGGGCTGCGGGGGCTCGGTGGTCTGGCGGCGCTTGTCGTCGGGTTCTCGCTGGCGCCGTTGATCGACCGGATGGCGCGTGAGCTGGTGGCCGCCGGAGGGCTTGCGTTGCTGGGGATCTCGGCCGCGTTGGGGGCCGTCGGCAACGTGTTCGCACTGGCGGCGTTCTGCCTGCTGATCGGTGCGTCGACCTCCATCCTCGCACCGTCGATCGGCGCTGCCGCGGCCGACCGGTTCGCCTCACCCGCGGCCGCCGGCCGGGCGGCGACGCTGGTGTCCGCGACCACGTCGGCGATGGCGATGCTGGCCGCGCCGCTGCTCGCCGTACCAGGGATGTTGTGGGGCTGGCGGGGCAACCTGCTCGCCGCGTCGGCCGTCTCACTCGCGTTGTCGGCGGCGTTCTTCTGGCGCGGCCGCGGGCGGAAGGCGCCGCTGCGGGCGGACGGCGGTCAGCGGATGAGCTACCTGGCGACCTACCGGGAGTTGGCCCGGGTCCCCGGCGCGCTGCCGCTGCTCGTGGTCGCGATGCTGCGGACGGCCGCGTTCATGGGATACCTCGCCTACCTGGCCGCGTTCTACGACGAGAAGTTCGACCTCGCGCCGGGCTGGTTCGCGCTGGTGTGGTCGCTCAGCGGTGCGTCGTTCTTCCTCGGCAACCTGCTGGCCGGCCGCTACATCGCGCTCGAGCGTCCCTGGATCGGCCCCGAGAAGATGCTGCTGATCGGTCTCGCCGTCGCCCTCACGAGCGTCGCGGCGTTCTACTTCTCGCCCACCCTCCCGCTCACCCTGCTGCTCACGGCACTGATGGGCGCCAGTCACGCAACGGTCGCTGCCTGTGTGACGACGCTGCTGGTCCGGCGCAGTGGCGACCTCCGCGGTTCGGCGCTCAGCGTCAACGCCGCGGGGATGAGTTTGGGCACGTTTCTGGGCGCTGCACTGGGCGGTCTGGGCCTCGGCCTCGGTGGATACCCGGGCACCGCCCTGACTTTCGCGTCGATCACCCTGATCGCGGTGGTTTTTGCCCTGCGGGTACGCCGCTGACGGGGTTATTGTTCCGTCTTATGGAGAACCTGCCCGAGCGCCCGCATCCGCACGCGCACCTGCGTGCGTCTGACACCGATCGTGACCGGGTGGTCGACGTACTGCGAGATGCCCTGATGTCCGGGCGGTTGACGCAGGACGAGCATGCCGACCGGCTCGAGCAGACCCTGCAGGCCAGGACCCTGGGTGAGCTCGAGCCGATCACACAGGATCTCGTCGTACCGCAGCAGGCGATGCCGGCCCCGGCCGCCGCACCGTCGAACAGCCCGGTCCCGATCGAGGAGCCGGCCAACCCGTCGGACAGCTTCGACACCATGTTCGCGGTCTTCGGCGGCGGCGAGCGGTCCGGCCGCTGGCGGGTCCGGCGCCGGACCAACGCGGTCGCGATCTTCGGCGGGCACGACCTGGACATGACGAACGCGGTGTTCGAGGGCCGCGAGGTGACGGTGTGGGCCTTCGCCGTCTTCGGCGGGATCGAGATCACCGTCCCGGACGCGTGCACCGTCCGCAGCGAGGGCGTCGGGATCTTCGGCGGCTTCGGGGTCCGCGGCGGTGACGACCCGGACCCGAACGCACCGACCGTCGTGGTCAAGGGCCTGGCCCTGTTCGGCGGCGTCGGCGGCCAGCGGTCGTCCAAGCGCCACAAGAACAAGAACAGGGGCCACGGCCACCTGGGCCACTGACACCTAGATCCAGGACTTGAACCACATGCGGTTGAGCCAGTCCGGGTGCGGCAGGACCCGGTCGGTCAGGATCGGCCAGATGTAGGCGAAGTTCAGCACGACCAGGACGACGAACGCGCCGACCACCGCGCTGCCGATCAGCCGGCGCGGTGTCGCCTGGCCCATCGCCGACCGGGCCGGGCCGAGGATCTTGCCCAGCACGAGGGCCAGCGCCATCACCGTGAACGGGACCATCGTGACGGCGTAGAAGAAGAAGATCGGCCGGTCGTCGAACGCGAACCACGGCACCCAGCAGGTGAGGTAGCCGACGATCGGTATGCCGAATCTCCAGTCCCGCTGAGCTATCCAGAAGACCAGGGCGGCGAGCAGCGCCATCGCGCCGCCCCACCACAGCAGCGGCGTACCGAGCGCGGAGATCACCGACAGGCAGTTCGTCCCGGCCGGCGCGTCGCACCCCGCCGTACCGGGCTTGATGTCGTTGACCGCGTCGAACCCGATCGGTCG
Source organism: uncultured Actinomycetota bacterium (assembly GCA_963748245.1). Taxonomy (GTDB): domain Bacteria; phylum Actinomycetota; class Actinomycetes; order Propionibacteriales; family Kribbellaceae; genus Kribbella. The sequence continues at coordinate 900,808 of CAVVIA010000004.1, forward strand.
GGCGATGATCGGCCAGCCGGCCGGGTTCGAGGCGTACGGGTGGGTGGCGTTCTTGATGTAGTCGCCGGTGTGGAAGGCGAGCACTTCCTCGTGGTAGTGGATCAGCGACCGGAAGTCGTCCGGGACCACCTTCATCACGCCGTGTGCCGGGTTCTTGGACGCGTAGTCGTGGCCGTAGGAGTTGTCGTGCAGCAGCCAGCCGGTCCAGGTCGCGGTGTAGGTGACGATGGCGACCAGCACGATGCTGAGGAACGCCGGGATCCCGTCGACCAGGGCCGACTTCACGAACGGGTGCCGGATGCCGAGCGCGCGCCGGGCACCGAAGTCCCAGGCGAAGACGAGGATGCCGAAGCCGGCGATCACCCAGACCGCGGACCACTTGGTGCCGAGCGCCAGGCCGAAGCATATGCCGGCGGCGATCCGCCACGGGCGGATGAGCAGCCAGCGCCCGAGCGTACGGCGCTCGCCGTCGGGAACCGGCGTGTCCAGCGAGTCGGCGTGCCGCCGGCGGGTCCAGTCCCGGTCGGCGACCAGGCAGGAGATCGCGGCCATCAGCCAGAAGGCCAGGAAGATGTCGAGCAGCGCGACCCGGGACATGACGAAGTGCAGGCCGTCGACCGCGAGCAGCAGGCCGGCGACACAGCCGATCAGGGTGGACCGGGTCATCCGCCGTACGGTCCGGATCAGGAGCAGCACGGTCAGGGTGCCGCACAGGGCCGGCATGAACCGCCAGCCGAAGGTGTTCATCCCGAACAGCTGCTCACCGGCCGCGATCATCCACTTGCCGACCTCGGGGTGCACGGTCAGGCTCGGGGTGTCCTTGAAGACGTCCAGGTTGCCGGCCAGGATCGCCTTGTCCGCGGCGCCCTCCGGCTGGTCGATGAACTGCCGGGCGTAGCCGAACTTGAGCAGGCTGAAGGCGTCCTTGGCGTAGTACGTCTCGTCGAAGACGAACTTCACCGGGTCGCCGAGGTTCCAGAACCGCAGGAAGGCGGCGATCGCGGTGATCGCCAGCGTCGCGATCCAGCCGCCCTCGAAGTCCTTCGGCATCGGCGGGTACAACCGCTCCTTCAGCGGCGGCAGCCGTCTCCCGAGCACGTCCCGCCCGAGCGTCTCGCGCCCTCCGCGGGCGTCCTCCCACGCGGCGGATCCATCCTCGAAAGCAGCAGTCACGCCCGCCATGGTACGGATCCCCCAGTAGCACTGACCCCCGGCGGGCTGTCCGGGGCTGCGATGATGGGGCCCGTGACCGGGCGATTGGTGTTGGCGGGGACGCCTATTGGGGATCTGTCGGATGCGTCGCCCCGGCTCGCGAAGGTGCTGGGTGAGGCCGATGTGGTGGCGGCCGAGGACACCCGGCGGCTGCGGCGGCTGACGTCGGAGCTGGGGATCGCGGTCGCCGGCCGGGTGGTCAGCTACTTCGAGGGGAACGAGCGGGAGCGGACCCCGGAACTGCTGGACGCGCTGACCGCGGGGCAGACCGTGGTCGTGGTGACCGACGCGGGGATGCCGAGTGTTTCGGATCCCGGATATCGGCTGGTGGCCGCGGCGATCGAGGCGGGCGTCGACATCACGGCCGTGCCCGGGCCGTCCGCCGTACTGACGGCTCTGGCGCTCTCCGGCCTCCCGGTGGACCGATTCACCTTCGAGGGGTTCCTGCCGCGGAAGCCGGGCGAGCGGGCCCGGCGGCTGGGGGAGCTGGCCGACGAGCCGCGGACGATGGTGTTCTTCGAGGCACCCCACCGGCTGGCCGCGTCCCTCGAGGCGATGGCGGAGGCCTTCGGGGCGGAGCGTCGTACGGCGGTCTGCCGCGAGCTCACCAAGACGTACGAAGAGGTCAAACGCGGCCCGGTCGCGGAGCTGGCCGGGTGGGCGGCGGACGGCGTACGAGGTGAGATCACCGTGGTCGTCGCGGGCGCGGACCCGGACAAGGTGATGACTCCGGAGGACCTCGCCCGGGAGGTCGCGACCGACGAGGAAGCCGGTACGCCGCGTAAACAGGCCATCGCCGACGTCGCCAAGCGCTTCAACGTCCCGAAACGGACCGTGTACGACGCCGTGCTCGCTGCCCGGCACCCTGGTAAATAGAGGGTGTCTCGTGAGCGGTCTCGCTTGACGCTAGCGGTGCCCAGGCACGCACCTCGCGGCACTTGACCAGCGCCCACGATGCTCCGCATCGAGGCCACTGATCAAGCACCCCGATGCACGCACCTGGGCACCGCTATCGTTCCAAGCGACACCGCTCACGAGACACCTGGCGCGCGGCACTACCCTTTTCCTATGTCCGAGAAGGCCTATTACGTCACCACCCCGATCTACTACGTCACGGCTCCGCCGCACATCGGCAGCGCCTACACGACGGTGGCCGGGGACGTCCTGACCCGTTGGCACGCCCAGCGCGGCGAGCAGAAGTGGTACCTGACCGGTACCGACGAGCACGGCGAGAAGGTGATGCGCAGCGCCGAGGCGCAGGGCATGTCCCCGCAGGCGTGGACGGACAAGCTGGTCGAGGAGTCCTGGAAGCCGGCCTGGGTCGACGTCGACATCGCGTACGACGACTTCATCCGGACCACCGAGCAGCGGCACACCGAGCGAGTCCGCGAGTTCTGGCAGACGCTCTACGACAAGGGCGACGTCTACAAGGGCGAGTACGAGGGCCAGTACTGCGTCGGCTGTGAGGAGTTCAAGCTCCCCGCGGACATCCGCACCGACGAGGACGGCACCCAGCGGTGCATGATCCACGGCACCGAGCTGGAGACGGTCTCGGAGACGAACTACTTCTTCCGGCTCTCGGCGTACGCCGACAAGCTGCTGGAGCTGTACGAGTCGCAGCCGGACTTCGTCGCCCCGGCCAGTGCCCGCAACGAGGTGATCGCGTTCGTCAAGCAGGGTCTGCAGGACCTCTCGATCACCCGGTCGACGTTCGACTGGGGCATCCCGGTGCCGTGGGACGAGGAGCACGTCCTCTACGTCTGGATCGACGCGCTGCTGAACTACGTGAGCGCGGCCGGCTACGGCACCGACCCGGAACGCTTCGAGCAGCTGTGGCCGGTCGACGTACACCTGGTCGGGAAGGACATCCTCCGGTTCCACGCGGTGATCTGGCCGGCCATGCTGATGGCGGCCGAGGTCGCGGTCCCGCGGCAGGTGTTCGCGCACGGGTGGCTGCTGGTCGGCGGCGAGAAGATGAGCAAGTCCAAGCTGACCGCGATCGCGCCGCACGAGATCACCGACCACTTCGGCTCGGACGCGTTCCGGTACTACTTCCTCCGGACGATCCAGTTCGGTTCGGACGGGTCGTTCTCCTGGGAGCACCTGAGCGCGGTCTACACCTCCGAGCTCGCCAACGGCCTGGGCAACCTGGCCAGCCGGATCGCGGCGATGGTCGGCAAGTACTACGACGGCGCCCTGCCCGAGGCGACCGACCACGGGCCGGCCGAGCAGGCCCTCGCGGACAAGCTGGCGCAGACCGTGTCCGTCGCGGACAAGGCGATCGAGACGCTGGCGTTCCACGACGCGCTGGCCGCGATCAACGATCTGGTCGGCGCGATCAACGGGTACGTCACCGAGCAGGAGCCGTGGAAGGTCGCGAAGGACGAGTCCCGGCGGGACCGCCTCGCCACCATCCTGTACTCGTCCGCCGAGGCTCTGCGGGCGGTCGCCGTACTGCACAACCCGACCATGCCCAAGACGTCCGCGAAGCTCTGGGAGCTGCTCGGCGCGGAGGCCAAGCTCGGCGCGCTCGCGGACCAGCGGGTCCAGGACGCCGGCAGTTGGGGCCAGCTCCCGGCCGGCGCGGTCCTGACCAAGGGCGACCCGCTCTTCCCGCGGCTCGAGGAGTCCTGAGAACTGGTTAGCGGGGCCGCAGCCGCAGGACGGGGATGGTGCGGTGCGACGCCCAGCGGCCGTAGCGGGTGAAGCCGGGGAACATCTCTTCGGCGCGGTGGTAGTCCCGGTCGCGTTCCGCGCCCTGCAGTTCGTGGGCGACGACCTCGCGGCTCACGCCGTCGACCACGATCGTGGCGTGCGGGTCGGCTCGCAGGTTGTGGTACCAGGACGGGTGATGGGGGCGACCGTAGTTGGAGGCGATCACAATGGTCTCCGGCCCGTCCGGCAGCCCCAGCACGGGCACCGTCCGGGGCAGGCCGGTCCGCGCGCCCGTCGTGGTCAGCATGGTGACCTTCATCCCGGCGAGCCAGGCTGTCGCGGTCGTCCGGCCACGGCTCGCGCGATAGACGAGCTGGTCGAGAGGTTGCTGGATGACCCCGTAGAGCCTGGCCATCGGCCGGGTCGATGCCGTCCACCGCACGGCCCGGTGGAAGACCTTGGCCTGCCGGTAGGACTTCACGCGGCTCACGCTAGCCGCCGTCGTCCGGGGCGTCACGCGGCCGGCCCGGCGTTCAGACCGCGGTTGCGTGGTAGAGGGCGGCGGCTTGGGTCCGGGACGTCACCGCGAGCTTGGTGAGGATGTTGGCCACGTGGAACTTGACTGTGGATTCGCTGATGTGGAGGGCGTCGGCGATGGAGCGGTTGCGCTGACCTTCGGCCAGGCGTTCGAGGACTTCGAGTTCGCGGGTGCCGAGGGCGGCCAGCGGGTCTGACGTGATCGTCTGCGGGGTTGAGTGCGCCTGGAGCGTGATCCGGGCGGTCAGGCCCCAGCCGGGTACGGCGTCCAGGTCCAGGTCGCCCTCGTGCAGGCGGAGGCGTTCGGCAAGTTGGCCGAGGTCGAGGACGTGTTCGAGGCGCCCGGGCCCGTCGTCGCGGACGGTCGCGGTGAGGTCCGTCCCGGTCCAGCGCCAGCCGACGCGGATCCGCCGTACCCGGTCCTGGGTGAGCATCGCGAGGACGACCGACCGGACGGCGACCCGGGCCCGGTGCGCGACGCCGGACGGGATCAGCTGGTCATTGCCCGGGGTATCGAGTTCGAGCTCGACCGGCCCGTGCCGGAGCAGGGCGCGGAGCGAGTCGGCGAGCCGGTCGAACGCCTTGCCGGCCGGTTCCTCGCCGCTGCACACCCGGTCCCGCTGGGTGTCGGTGCGGAGCTCGGCCAGGCCGTTGAGGGCCACCTCGACCGCCATCGAGCGAGCCGAGGCGTCGTCGATCCGCTGGTTCCGCAGGACGCCGAGGAGGGTGGCGAGCGTGGCCGCGTGGGCCTCGCCGAGCTCGGCGGCGACGTCGGCGCGGGCCTCCGCGACGGCGCGGTTCTGCGCGAGTGCGCCGGGCTCCCGCTCGAGGGTGAGCCGGTACATGTGCGCGGTGACCAGGTCCCACAGCTCCTGGACCAACCCGGCCGCGGCTGTCGGCGTCTCGTCGTACCGGAGGAAGACGACCACGGATCCGCGCGGCGCCCGGTCGCTGGAGACGGCCAGGACCGGATGGTCAGCGCCTGCGATCGGTACGACGCCCTGCCACGGCTGGCCGGCGGTGACGGTGCCGAGCAGCGCGGCCAGGTCGGCACCGGTGATCGCCTCGGCCAGACCGGGCTCACCGTGGGCCGTGACAGGCGTGGAGGCGCATTGGGACGCGAGCTGGGCGACCGCGCGGTGCGGGATCAGCTCGGCGGTCGCGGCCGACAGCCGCTCGAGGAGCTCCGACGGCGGTCCGTCGATGATCTGCACCACCGGTGTCAGTACCTCAGCCTGCATGCCGCCCAGCGACTCCATGTCTTCAGAGTACGGCGGTTGACGCGTCCACCCGAGCCAGTCTTTCGGACGGTGGACAACCGTCCGTTCGGCCAGTCGGGATCCCGCGCTGCCCGGCCACCCTTGATTGAAGCGTCAATCAATCGATGGAGGCAGAACATGCAAGCGGTGGTATTCGAGGAGTTCGGCGGTCCCGAGGTGCTGCGGACCCAGGACGTGGCCGAGCCGCACGCCGGACCGGGGGAGGTGCGGGTCAGCGTCCGGGCCGCCGGAGTGAACCAGATCGACGTCAAGATCCGCCGCGGCTGGACGCAGGGGTTCATCGACGTCACCTTCCCGGCGACGCCCGGGCTGGAGGTCGCCGGTGTGGTCGACGAGGTCGGCGAGGGCGCGGAATTCGCGATCGGCGACGAGGTCGTCGGCTGGTCCACAACCGGTTCGTACGCCGAGTCCGCGGTCGTCGGCAACGTCGTGCCGAAGCCGGCCGGGGTGAGCTGGGAGCAGGCGGTCGGTCTGCCGGTCGCGGGTGAGACGGCTCAGCGGGTCCTGGACGAGCTCGGGCTGAAGGCCGGGGAGACGCTGCTGCTGCACGGGGCCGCGGGTGCTGTCGGCTCGATCGCCGTTCAGCTCGCCAAGGCCGCCGGCGCAACGGTCGTCGGTACGGCGTCGCCCGCGAACCACACCTTCCTGCGCGGGATCGGCGCGATCCCGGTCGCGTACGGCGACGGGCTGCTCGACCGGGTCCGCGAGGCCGCGCCGCAGGGGATCGACGCGGTGTTCGACGCCGCGGGCCAGGGCGGGCTGGAGGAGTCGATCGAGCTTCGCGGCGGGACCGACCGCATCGTCACGATCGCCGACATGCAGGCCGGCGCCCTGGGCGTCGCGGTCTCGGCAGCCAGTTCCGCCTCGCCCGAGGAGATCCGCGCCGGCCTGTCGAAGCAGCTCCAGGCAGCCGCGGACGGCAACCTGACCGTCCGTGTCGCCGAGACCTTTGCCCTCTCTGACGCCGCCAAGGCCCAGGACCTGAGCGAATCCGGCCACGCCCAGGGCAAGGTCGTCGTACTGCTGTGAAAACCGCGCGGGCGGGGACGCCCGCCCGCGCGCTCAGACGTAGGCGAAGCGCGAGGGCGGCGCCGGCACCTCGTGCAGTCGCGGATCCCAGCGGTCGACGAACCGAACCCCGGCCGGGATCTCGACGCAGGCCGTCGAGGTCCAGCCACGCGTGAGGGTCGGGAAGTCCGGCACGTCCGGGTGGTAGTGCGGCTTACCGGTGCCGAGCAGGTCCCTGGCCATCGGCGCGCTGACGGCCTGGTACCGGAAATCGGCCGACACCCGCAGTTGCCTGGTCCGGTTCGGCATCGCGCCGTGCACGGTCAGACTCCCGAACAGCAGGACGTCGCCCGGCCGGTACGACGTCGTCCGCCACTCCGGGTGCGTCTCGTCCGCCTCCGCCCGCATCATCCCGGGCCCGTCGGACGCCTTGACGGGAAGGACACCGAGCCGCGGCGAGCCCGCGAGGACCCGCAGGCCACCGATCTCGGGCGGTGCCTCGCTGAGTGGAAGCCAGGTCGTCAGCGTGTCGATGCAACCCTGGATGAACCGGTAGTCCTGGTGGATCGGTGTCGGGTTCGCTCCGGGGGACGGCGGCGCGATCCGGCAGATGTGGGCCGGATGCGCGAATGCCTCCTCACCCAGCAGCCGGCTCGTCAGCTCCAGCAACTCGGGTCGCACGGCCAGTTGGTGGAACGCCTCCGTGCTCTGGATCGCCGTGTAGGCACCGAAGAACCCCGGCGATCCCTCCTCGACAGCCCGATCCGACGCCACCAGCTCCGCCGCATCAGTGCCCGGCGCGAGCCAGTTGCTGTCGTGCAGGATCCGCGCGAGCTGCTCCCGCACGTCGTCGACCACCCCGGCTGGCAGCAGTCCACGGAAGAACAGATAGCCATCCTCAGCCAGCCTGGCCCGCAGCACGGCAGCGTCCGCCAGCACACCGGACGAATCGGTCAGTTCCTTCACGAGTCATTTCCGATCTTGTCCATCGAGGCCGCGACGGCGGCGACCTCTCCCTTCTCGACGTACAGGTCGTTGACAGCCTTGTTGATCTCGGCGACCTTTGCGGTCCAGCCGGACGCGATCGGCATGTTCACCGTGCTGCCGGCCGCCGAGTCCAGGAACGGCTGGACATCGACTCCCTTCTTCTTCCAGTACGCCGTGTAGCCCGCGCCGGCGTCGTTCAGCGCGGGGATGATGTACCCGGCGTCGCCCATCAGCTTCTGCGCCTTCTCCGACCCGAGGAAGGCGACCAGCTTGCCGGCCTGGTCCGGGTGTTTGGTCTTCGCGAACATCACCTCGGCGAGGCCGTTGATCACGACCGTGCGACCCGACGGTCCGGCGGGCATCGGGGCGACCCCGATCGGGAACTTCACCTCCGGCAGGGCGAACGGCAGCAGCGCGTTGTTGGCCGGGAACATCGCCACCTCGCCCCGGTAGAACATCTCCGTCGCCTGCCCGGTCGGCGGGTTGGTCCGGGTGCCGTCGGGGGAGACGCGCCACTTGAAGATCAGGTCGCGCGCCCACTGCAGTGCCTCGACCGACTTCTGTCCGGCGAAGTCGAAGGTGCCGTACGGCTTGTCCATCGCCTGGCCGCCGTTGGAGGCGATCCAGTTCAGCCACTGGGTCTGGCTGTGGTTCCAGGAGCAGAAGCCCCACTGCTTGGAGCCGACGGTCAGCTTGCGGGCGAGCTCCTCGAAGGTGCCCGAGCCGTCCGGGGCCCAGGTCAGCTCGGCCGGCATCGTGACGCCGGCCTTGGCGAACAGCGTCTTGTTGTACAGCAGGCCGACGACGCCGAGGTCCTTCGGCATACCCAGTTGCTTGTCCTCGAACTTGTACGACTGCACGACGTTCGGGTGGTACGAGTCGAGCTTCAGGCCGGCCTTGGCGATCAGGTCGTCCAGTGGCGCGAGCACGCCCTTGCCGGCCAGGTCGGGGAAGTTCTCGACGGTCAGCCAGAACACGTCCGGCGCCTTGCCGGCGGCCAGTTCGGTGGTGAGCTTGGTCCAGTACTGGTCCCACGGCAGCACCTCCATCCGGACGGTGATGTCGGGGTTCTCGGCGGTGAAGGCGGCGAACACCGCCTTGTAGCCGACCTCCTGCTGTTCGTCCCACAGGCGGTAGACGAGCTCGGCCTTGCCGGCGCCGCTGCTCGCGTCGTCGTTCGACGACCCGCAGCCGGCCAGCGCGAGGACACTGCCGGCGCCGATCAGGAAGGTCCGCCGGGACAGGGGCTGTGGTGCATTCCATGGGGACATGTGAGCCTCCTACTTGAGCCCGGTGATCGCGACCGAGCGGACGATGAAGCGCTGGAAGACGACGAAGAGCACCAGCAGCGGCACCAGCGCGACCAGGCTGCCGGCCATCACGGCGTTGTAGTCGACGCCGATCTCGCTCTTGAACAAGGCGATGCCGACCGAGAGCAGCCGCTTGTCCTCGCTGCTGGTGATGATCAGCGGCCAGAGGAAGCTGTTCCAGTTGGCGACCACGGCCAGGGTGGTGACGGTGACCAGGATCGGTTTCGACAGTGGCAGCACGATCGAGACGAGCGTGCGGATCCGGCCGGCGCCGTCGATCCGGGCCGCGTCCTCGAGATCGGCCGGGATGCCGCGGAAGAACTGCCGGAGCAGGAAGATCGCGTACGGCGTACCGAGCATCGTCGGCAGCATCAGCCCGGCCCACGTGTCGACCAGCCCGAGCTTCTGCATCATCAGGTAGAGCGGGATCATCGTGACCACCGGCGGCACCATCAGCGTGGACAGGTACACCCAGAACAAGGCGTCCCGGCCCGGGAACGACAGTCGCGCGAACGCGTACGCCGCCAGGATCGCGAACACCACCTGACCGGCGGTGATCCCGGCCGTCACCAGCACCGTGTTCACCAGGTAGCCGCCGAAACCGGACCCGAACAGCCGGTCGAAGGCGGCCGTGCTCGGCGGCAGGCCCGGCTCCCACGGCAGCGTCTCCGACAGTTGCCCGGGGCCCTTGAACGCGGTCAGCACGGTCAGGAAGTACGGGAAGATGGCGAACACGCAGCCGGCCACCAGGACGCCGTACGGCAGGAAGCGCAGTCTCACGGTGACACCACCTCAGGAGAAGTCGTAGGTCGTACGGCGTTCGAAGTACACGAACTGGGAGATCGTGGCGATCAGCACCACGGCGAACAGCAGCACCGAGATCGTCGAGGCGTAACCGAAGTCGAACTTGCGGAACGCCTCGTCGTAGATCAGGTACGTCGCCACCTCGGTGCTGTCATCCGGGCCGCCCTCGGTCATCACGAAGATCGTGTCGAAGGCCTGGAACGAGCCGATCACGTTGGTGATCAGCACGAACAGCATGGTCGGGCGCAGCAACGGCAGCGTGATCGAGAAGAAGTGCGCGACCGGCGACGCGCCGTCCAGGGACGATGCCTCCCGCAACGATCGTGGGATGTGCTGCAGACCGGCCAGGAAGAACAGCATGTTGTAGCCGGCGAACTGCCAGATGTGGACCGCGGCGACGCTCGGCATCGCCAGCAGCTCCGACGACAGCCAGGCCGGGCCGTCGATCCCGAACAGGCCGAGGAACTGGTTGAGCGCGCCGCGGCCGGGGTCGAAGATCCAGGTCCAGACCAGTCCGAGCGCGACCGGTGTCGCCATCCACGGAATCACCAGCAGGGCCCGGAAGTACTTCATCCCGCGCAGCTTGCGATCGACCAGCAGGGCCAGCAGCAGCGAGAGGATCGTGGTCCCCGGGACGCAGATCACGACGTAGTACAAGGTGACGAGCATCGAGTGCCAGACAGCGGAGTCCGCGATCAGCTCGCGGTAGTTCGCCAGCCCGACGAACTCCGGCGTGGCCAGCAGTTTCCAGTCGAACAGGCTCAGCACGATCACGATCACGACCGGCGCGAGCAGGAAGCCGATCACCCCGACCATGCTCGGCGCCAGCAGCGCGTAGGCGGCCAGGGTCTGCCGCGCGCGACCGGTTCGCCGGGTACGGCGCGGGGCGGGCCTAAGCATCGGGATCCTTGAGCGGATGCGGCCGCGGCGAGCTCGGGACAAGCAACTCGCGGGTCCGGTCCAGGCCCCAGCGGTCGAGTTCGCCGATCGGATCGCTCGACATCCTCAGTCCGGGTCCGGCCGCGATGTGATCGGCCCAGCGCTCCCGCTGCTGGATGTCGGGCCGCACGATCAGGCAGTCGGAGTCGTTCGCCCACCACCGGCCGTGGAGGAACTCGCGCGCCACCGACGTGGACCGGGCACCGCGCTGACCTGGCTGACTGATGTCTCCAGACGGCGGCTCGACCAGCGGATCGGTGTCGGGGGAGATGCGCATGCAGTCGACCAACCCGAGGCTGGGAAGGATCGGGGCGCCACAGCCGTGCAGGATCCGGTTCGGTCCGACGGCCTGCCGCAGCAGGCGCAACCCGTGCCGGTAGGCGGCGATGCCGTCGATCGGTTCGTGCCGCCGACCCTCGATCGCTCCGGCGTAGAGGAAGTCCAGCTTGAAGTGGTCGTAGCCCTGCCGGCACAGCTCGGTGAGCACGTCCTGCAGATGTCGCGCGGCGGCCGGGTGCGTCACATCGAGAACCAGTTGCTCCTGGCCCCAATTGGTGCCGGCGCTGATCCCGGGGACGAGCCAGTCCGGGTGCCGGCGGGCGGTCTCGCTGGCGGCGCCGACGAGGAACGGGGCCACCCAGATCCCGGCCCGGCGGCCGCTCGAGCGGATGTCGGCGGCCAGCCGCACGGTCGAGCCGAAGTCGTCGCGCGGCGTCAGCCAGTCGCCGATGTCCGCCTGGTAGCCCTCGTCGAGCAGGACCAGGTCGATGCTGAGGTCGTGCTGGTCGAACTGCCGGACGTCGTTCATCACGTCCCGCTCGGTCACCTTGCCCCAGTACGCGTACCAGCTGCACCACGACGGCCCGAACACCCGGACGGGCGTCGTACCGAAGGATTCGGCCCAGTCGGCGAGCGCCTGGTTCGGGTTAGCCTGGGTGCTCGTGGTCAGCCGCACCTCACCGTCGGCCGAGATCACCAGGCGGTCGTCACGGAGCTCGGCACGGATCGACGGGACTGCGTCGGGAGTGGTCGCGCCCGCCACGACGACCTCGCCGCCGGTGGCTACGGCGAGCAGCCCTTCGCCCTGGAACCGGCCGGCCTCGACACCCGGGCGATACGCCATCACGTGGTGGTTCGGCGCGGTCGGCCGGGGCGGACTGTCGTCGAGCCGGTACCAGCCGCTCGGGCTCCAGGACTGCCAACCGTGCTCGAAGACCAGGGTGGTGGCGTCGTACCCGAGCTCGGCGACGGTGCTGAAACCCACGGGATCCTCGATTCGCTGGGGGTGCAGGATCTTGCTGCTGTGTCGCTAATCTTGGAGCGCCAACGAGGGGATCGACCATGACGGAGCCTGCTGACTTCGACCACGATCTTGCTACTCAGGTACTGATCGAGCTCTACAGCGAGATCCCGCCGCCGAGCAAACTGGTCACCGGTCACTTCCACAGCGGCGGCGACTACCGGGTCGTCCGCCCGGACGGCGTGGGCAGCTGGTACTTGCTCTACACCGCCGGCGGCACGGGTCGATACCTGATCGGCACGAACAAGCTGACGCTGCGCCACGGAGACCTGGTCCTGGTCAGCCCGGGCACCCCGCACGACTACGGAACCGTCGGGACCTACTGGGAATCCTGGTGGGCGCATTTCCAGCCGCGGCGTGAGTGGCACACCTGGCTCTCGTTGCCGCAGGCAATGCCCGGGTTGTCGTACGTGCGGCTGACCAGGTCGTCGGAGACGGACCGGATGGTGTCGGCGTTCGACCGGCTGCATCGCGACGCACAGCGCGCCGGGTTGTCCCCGACCGGCGACACCGAGCTTCACCTGCTGGAGAAGAGCGTCGCGGTCGAGCTGACGATGAACGGCATCGAGGAGGTGCTGCTGACCGCGGTCGCCAGCCTGCGCCGGGAGACGCAGCATCTCGACGCCCGGGTCCAGCTCGTGCTGGACGCGATCTCAGCGGACCCGGCGCGGCCGCACACCTTGACCTCGCTGGCCGGGATCGCGCAGATCTCCGTCTCCCGGCTCGCGCACCTGTTCAAGGAACAGGTCGGTGACTCGATCATGAACGTGGTGATGGCACTGCGGTTGCAGCGCGCGGCCGAGTTGCTCGGTGCAACCGACATGTCCGTCGCACAGATCGCCCGCGCGGTCGGATTCGAGTCACCGCACTACTTCAGCCGGCAGTTCGGCCGCCGGTACGGGATGGCACCGACGGCCCACCGCGACGCGGTCAGGAACCCGGAGCTAGAGCTATATTGAGCTCGGTCGCGGCCGCGTAGTCCGCGCCGCCGGCCAGCCCGACGAGCCGGACGTAGCGCGCCGTCGTACCGGCCGGGAGCCGGGCGATCTTGGCAGCCACGGTTCCGTCCCAGGCGCCCGTCGCGACCGACGTGAACGTGACTCCGTCGGTGCTCGTCTGGACGTCGTACGACGAAATTCGGCCGTTCGGCACGGCGGCGTCCTGGCGTGGTGTGTAGACGAGGGCCTCGATCGCTCGCGTGGTCTTGAGGTCGAGCGTGATGTGCTGCGGCAGCGGTGCGTGCGGGCTCCAGTTCGAGTGCCACATGGTCGCGCAGTTCCCGTCGATCGCGGCGGTCGCGCTGTAGGCGGACGATCCCTGACTGGTGGCCGTTGCCGTCATCTCCTTCTGTGGCAGCAGATTCAGCGGACCGAAGGGCCCGTCGACCGGCGGCGGTGTGCCCGGAATCGCGGTCACCCGGCCGAGCGCCGGCGCCTTGATCAGCGGGTGCGTCCGCAGGTGGTTCAGGAAGACCTCCTGGCCCATCCGCGGCGCCCGGGTGAGCTCGGTGAACTGCTCGAACGCGGGATAGCCGTACTGCGCTCCGTGCAGCGGCATCGCCGCACTGGTCGCCACCCGATACGTGCGGTCGAGCCGGAGCGGTCGTCCGTCGATGAGCACCTGCGCCGGATCAACGCGGTCGCCGACCGGTCGGCCGAGGTCGTAGGTGTAACGGAGGTTCGCCGAGGTCGCGAGTGACGACAGTCGGCTGCAGCCGTACGCCGGCGGGATCCATTGCTGCTCGAGGGCCGCCTCGACCGTCGATCCCATCATCGACAGGGTGGTGATCGGCGAGATCCCGGCGACCGGCCAGGCTTCGCCGTACGTCACCGTCCCCGCTTGCAGACCGGCGGCGATCACGTCGATGCCGAGGTCGGCCGGTACCAGGGCGACCTCGGCGTGGTCGTGCTCGGCTTCCGCGCGGTAGAGGTCGGCGACCAGGTTCCCGGTGCGGCTCTCGGTTGTCTTGGCGAAGTCGAGATCACGGTCGAGCGTCGTGAGCGGCTGGTCCTGACGGGCCGTCCACTTGCCCATCCAGTACTTGACGATCTTCTGGATCCCGGGATCCGGCGTCAGGTCCTTGGTCACCGCGTGGTTGGCGGCCGTGGTCGCGGACCGGATGACCTCACCGGTCGCCGGGTCGAGCGAGAGGTTCACTTCACCGAGCACGCGGCCGTGATTACTGGCCTCCAGCACCGGCCGCGGTACGCCGTTCGGATCGGGGATCATGCAGTTGAACGCGGTGTGCCAATGGCCGCCGAGGATCACGTCGATGTCGGGGGACATCGCCCGTGCGGCGTCGAAGATCGGGCCGGTCGGGTTCTTGCACTCGTCGAACAGCCCGCCCTGCTGACCGCCTTCGTGCATGCTGACCACGATCGCGTTCACCCCCTGGGCCGTCAGCTCCGCCGCGGCCCGGTTCGCCGCCTCGACCAGCCCCTGGAACTCGAACCCGGACCCGCCGATCGACAGGGTCTCGGTCGGCGTCCCCGGGAAACCCAGTCCGATGAAGCCGATCCGGGCCGAGCCTGCCTTCGCGATCCAGTACGGCGGCAGCGCCGGACGTTTCGTTCGCGGGTCGACGATGTTGGCCGCGTGGTAGCCGTAGTCGGTGCCGTGGAAGTCCCGTCCGGTCGAGTCCTTGAAGCAGGAGTCGAAGCCCGGCTTGCCGTAGCAGGCGCCGGTCGTCATCCGGCGCAGGAACGGGAACTCCCGATCGAACTCGTGGTTCCCGGCCACGTCGAAGTCCATCCCGAGGGAGTTCAGCACCTCGATCGTCGGCTCGTTCGCGAAAGCCTGCGTGTAGTCCGGCCAGCCGCTGAACTGGTCGCCCGACCCGACCAGGAAGCTGTTCGGCTGCCCGGCCCGCAGCTTGTCCAGGTGGGCCTTCAGATAGCCGGCGCCACCGACGGCCAAGGTGCCCGACGGCCCGGCGATGGTCAGGTTCTCGGTCTCGGACAGGTAGCCGTGCAGGTCGGTCAGGCTGAGCACCTGCACCGGGATCGGGGTGACGGTCGCGGCTGTCTCGCTGGGCGCGGCGGTGGTCCCCACCACCAGGCCCAGTACGGCGAGGGCCGCGCTGATCCGGGACGTCCTGGTCATCGGCTGCTCCTGTCGGTCGGCGGAACCGACTCGCAACCTAGTGCGACCGGAGCCGCTCCGAACACCGCCGTACCTGCTGACTTGCTGCACAATCCGGCTGCGTAGACCCCGGCGGCCCTTCTACAGTCAGCAGCATGACCAGCATCTTGTCCGCCGTCGCCTGGCCGTACGCGAACGGTCCCAGGCACATCGGCCACGTCTCCGGCTTCGGTGTCCCCTCCGATGTGTTCAGCCGGTACCTGCGGATGGCCGGTCACGACGTGCTGATGGTGTCGGGGACGGACGAGCACGGTACGCCGATCCTCGTGCAGGCCGAGCAGGAAGGTGTGCCGCCGCGGGAGCTGGCGGATCGGTACAACCGGGTGATCGTCGAGGACCTGCAGGGCCTCGGCCTGTCGTACGACCTGTTCACCCGGACCACCACGCGCAACCACTACGCCGTCGCGCAGGAGTTGTTCAGAACCGTTCACCGCAACGGATACCTCGTCCCCCGGACCACGATGGGCGCGATCTCGCCGTCGACCGGACGCACCCTGCCGGACCGCTACATCGAGGGCACCTGCCCGATCTGCCGCTACCACGCCGCACGCGGGGACCAATGCGACAACTGCGGCAACCAACTGGACGCGATCGACCTCGGCCACCCGCGCAGCCGGATCAACGGCGAGACGCCCGTCTTCGTCGAGACCGAGCACCTCTTCCTCGACCTCCCGGCGCTCGCCGACGCGCTCGGCTCCTGGCTGCAGACCCGCACCGGCTGGCGCCCCAACGTGCTGAAGTTCGCCCTCAACCTGCTCGACGACATCCGGCCGCGCGCGATGACCCGCGACATCGACTGGGGGATCCCGGTCCCGCTGCCGGGCTGGGAGGACAACCCCAACAAGCGGCTGTACGTGTGGTTCGACGCCGTCATCGGCTACCTGTCCGCCAGCGTCGAGTGGGCCCGCCGTACCGGCGACCCGGATGCCTGGCGCAAGTGGTGGTGCGATCCCGAGGCGCAGTCCTACTACTTCATGGGCAAGGACAACATCACCTTCCACGCCCAGATCTGGCCGGCCGAACTCCTCGGCTACAACGACCCTCCCGGCCGGTACGGCGCTCTGAACCTGCCGACGGAGGTGGTGAGCAGCGAGTTCCTCACCATGGAGGGCCGGAAGTTCTCGTCGTCCCGGTCGGTGGTGATCTACGTCCGCGACGTCCTCGAACGCTACGGTCCGGACGCGCTGCGGTACTTCATCTCGGTGGCCGGTCCGGAGAGCCAGGACACCGACTTCACCTGGGCCGAGTTCGTCCGGCGCAACAACGACGAACTGGTCAGCACCTGGGGCAACCTGGTGAACCGGACCGCGTCGATGATCGCGAAGAACTTCGGCGCGATCCCGGCGGCCGGTCAGCTCACCTCGGCCGATCACGAACTGCTTGCCGCCAGCAAGGAGGCGTTCGGCACGGTCGGCGACCATCTCCGCCACCAGCGGCTCAAGCTCGCGATCGGTGCGGCGATGCACAACGCCACCGAGGCGAACCAGTACCTCTCCCAGCAGGCGCCCTGGAAGGAGTCCGACCCCGAACGGAAGGCCACGATCCTGCACGTCGCCGCCCAGGTGGTGGCCGACAGCAACCGTCTGCTCGCGCCGTTCCTGCCACACTCGGCCCAACGCGTCCACGAAGCCCTCGGCGGGACCGGGACGTTCATCCCACAGCCGGAGATCCACGAGGTCGACGACCTCGACGGCGGCCCGCCGTACCCGATCATCACCGGCAACTACTCCGCGCAACCCCGGTGGGTGTCGGAGCCCGTCGTACCAGGAACACCGGTCCGCTCACCGACCCCGATCTTCACGAAGCTGCCGCCCGAAGTGGTCGCCGAAGAGCTCGCCCGACTCGGTTGACGCTTTTCTACAAGCGCGTAAGGCGTGGTGGCCGTACGGTCGGGGGAGAAAGGAGTTGAGGGTCATGGGTGACTACCTGGCCATTGCGGAGACGGAGATCGAGGCCTCGCCGGCGCGGGTGTGGGAGGTGCTGACCGATCCCGGCGAGATCAAGAAGTTCATGTTCGGCGCCGAGGTGAAGACGGACTGGCGGCAGGGGAGCCCGATCACCTGGAGCGGCGAGTACGAGGGCAAGGCGTACGAGGACAAGGGCGAGATCCTGGAGATCGACCCCGGCCGGACGCTGCGGGTGACGCACTACAGCCCGTTGAGCGGACAGCCCGACGTACCGGAGAACTACCACACACTCACGTACGAACTGGACGACCACGGTACGTCGACCCACTTCAGGCTCACCCAGGACAACAACAGCAGCGAGGACGAGGCGGCCCACTCGAAGGGCATGTGGGAGATGCTGGTGACGAAGGTCAAGGAAGCGGCTGAAGGACAGTAAGTAACCTAGGCCGTATGTCTGCTGACGGTGTGGAGGTCCACCGGCCCACTCGCGAGCGCGCCGCCATCGGTGAGGACGGCCGCTCGCGGGACCGGACCCGGCCGGCGGTGCCCGACCCGCTGCCGATGAGTGTGGTCGACGCGCACTGCCATCTCGACATCGCCGACGGCGAGGACGGTGCCTGGCTGAGCCCGGCCGACGCGATCAAGCTGGCCTCGTCGGTCGGGGTCACCCGCATCGTCCAGGTCGGCTGCGACCTGCCGGGTGCGGCCTGGGCGGTCGAGGCCGCGGAGCAGTACAAGAGCGTCGTCGCCGGGGTCGCGCTGCATCCGAACGAGGCCCCGAAGCTGAAGGCCGCCGGTGAGCTGGACAGTGCGCTGGCCGAGATCGAGCAACTGGCGAAGAGTTCGGACAAGGTCCGGGTGATCGGCGAGACCGGGCTGGACTACTTCCGGACCGGTGAGGACGGCCGGGCCGCGCAACACGAGTCGTTCGCGGCGCACATCGACCTGGCCAAGCGGCTGGACAAGGCGCTGATGATCCACGACCGGGACGCGCACGACGACATCCTGAAGATCCTGGACCGCGAGGGCGTGCCGGACCGGCTGGTGATGCACTGCTTCTCCGGCGACACCGAGTTCGCCCGCGAGTGCGTGAACCGGGGTGCGTTCCTGAGCTTCGCCGGGGTGGTCACGTTCAAGAACGCCCAGTCGCTGCGGGACGCGCTGGCCGTGACGCCGCTCGACCGCGTGCTGGTCGAGACGGACGCGCCGTACCTGACGCCGTCGCCGCATCGCGGTCAGCCGAACGCGTCGTACCTGATCCCGCACACGGTCCGGAAGATGGCCGGCGTGCTGAACATCTCGGTCGCGGAGCTCTGCGACGCCCTGACCACCAACGCGTACAAGGCGTTCGGCGGCGCCTGGTAGACAGTGCCTCATGGAGTTCAGTGAGGTGGTCCGGCGGCGCCGGATGGTCCGCAACTACGACCCCGATCGACCGGTTCCCGCGGAGATCCGGGAGCGCATCCTGGAGAACGGCCTGCACGCGCCGTCCGGCGGGTTCAGCCAGGGCTGGGCGTTCCTGACCCTGGAGGGCGAGGACCGGGAGCGGTACTGGGCGATCGCGGCCGACGAGGTCGACGAGAAGTATGTGGATTGGATCACAGGGCTGCGGCGCGCGCCGCTGCTGATCCTGGCGTTCGCGCACAAGGACGCGTACCTCGATCGCTACACCGAGCCGGACAAGGGCTGGACCGACCGCGACGAGTCTCGCTGGACGGCGCCGTACTGGTACGTCGACACCGGGATGGCGGCGCTGCTGATGCTGCAGACGGTCGTCGACGAAGGCCTGGGAGCCTGCTTCTTCGGGCCTCCCGCGGACAAGGTGGGCAAGCTCTACCGGGAGTTCGGGGTGCCGGCCGGGTTCGACCTGATCGGCCTGATGTCGGTCGGCTACCGGGCCCCGGACAAACGGTCGCCGTCGCTCAAACGAGGTCGCCGGAGTACGGCGGAAGTCGTGCATCGAGGGCAGTGGGGTCATCACCAGGCGTAACGGGCCCATTACACCTTTTTGCGACTCGCCGACGAGAGGATTGGCGCTTCCGGGACATCTTCGTTACTGTCTCGTGATGTTGGCCGGGATCGGGGAAGATCCCGGACAGCACGCCCCTCGGCGTGAACCCTGGTTTCCGGGCCCTGTTATCCCGGCATCCGCGGCCTGCGCCAGTGCTGTCCGACCCCGTGCCCGGGTAGCCCTACCTGGGAGCGTTAGTGCGTAAGTCCATCATCGTGGCCGTCGGTGCAACGGCTGCGTTTGCCGTCGCGGGCGGCTCCGTGGCCTATGCCAGCAAGAGCAAGACCGTCAGCCTCTCCGTCGACGGCCAGGTGCAGCAGGTGCACACCTTCGGCTCCACCGTGGCGGACGCCCTCGAAGCCAAGAAAGTTCAGGTCGGCGAGCACGATGTCGTCGCTCCGTCGCTGGACTCGCAGCTGAAGGACGGCCAGGAGATCGCGGTGCAGTACGGCCGCCAGCTGACCGTCAACGCCGACGGCACCAAGAAGGCGTTCTGGACCACCGCCGACAGTGTGAGCGAGGCGCTCGCCGACCTGGGTCTGCGCTACGACACCGCCGCAGTCTTCTCCACCAGCCGCAGCGCGCCGATCGGGCGCGAGGGCCTGGAGCTCGTCGTCAAGACCCCGAAGACCGTGCAGATCCTGCGGCAGGGCAAGGTCGCGACCATCAAGTCGATGGCCGGGACCGTCGGTGAGGCGCTGACCGGGGCCAAGGTCGTCTGGGACAAGGACGACCGGATCAGCCCGGCACCGGCGACCGCGCTGAAGCCCGGCGTGAACAAGGTCGGCTTCGTCAAGGTCGACCGGAAGACGGTCACCAAGACCGAGGCGATCGCGTTCGGGACCGACGAGACCAAGTCGGCCACCGTGCTCGAGGGGACGAAGAAGACCACGGCCGCCGGTAAGGCCGGCCAGAAGTCGATCACGTACCTGTACACCTACCTGGACGGCAAGCTGTCGACCACGAAGGTGGTCACGAGCAAGATCGTCACCGCGCCGGTCGACGCGAAGGTCACCGTCGGCACCAAGCCGAAGCCGGAGGAGCCGACGACCGACACCGAGCCGCCGCCGGCCACCGGGGACACCAGCGCGTGGGACCGGATCGCCGAGTGCGAGTCGGGCGGCAACTGGGCCACCAACACCGGCAACGGGTACTACGGCGGCCTGCAGTTCAGCCACCAGACCTGGGTCGCGTACGGCGGCGACGCCTACGCCGAGAATGCCCACCTGGCCAGCAAGGCGGAGCAGATCGCGATCGCCGAGAAGGTCCGGGCGGCTCGCGGCGGCTACGGCGACTGGCCGGTCTGCGGCCAGCGGGCCTGACGCAGGACGACGCAGGATGCGGCAGCCTGACACACTGACGAGGTGACCTCGTCTGATTCATCCACTTCCGCCGGACCGAGACTTCTCGGTCCGGCGGAAGTGCGTTCACTGGCCGCTTCACTCGGGGTGCGCCCGACCAAGCAGCGCGGCCAGAACTTCGTCATCGACCCCAACACCGTCCGCCGGATCGTCCGGGCGGCCTCGCTCGACGCGGCCGGCGAGACGGTGCTGGAGGTCGGTCCCGGACTGGGGTCGCTGACGCTGGCGTTGCTGGCCGAGGGGCACCGGGTCACCGCGGTCGAGATCGACCCGCTGCTGGCGTCGGCGCTGCCCTCGACGATCGCGTCGTACGCACCGGATCAGGCCGATCGGCTGACCGTGATCGAGGCGGACGCGATGGACGTCGGTCCGGCGGAGATCGGGACGCCGTCCGCCTGTGTGGCGAACCTGCCGTACAACGTCGCCGTACCGGTGCTGCTGCATCTGCTCGAGGTTTCGGACTCGCTGCGGCACGGGCTCGTCATGGTGCAGTCCGAGGTCGCCGACCGGCTCGCGGCCCCGCCGGGTTCGCGCACGTACGGCGTACCGTCCGCGAAGGCGGCCTGGTACGCCGACGTCCGCCGCGCCGGCCCGATCGGGCGGAACGTGTTCTGGCCGGCGCCGAACGTCGACTCCGGCCTGGTCGCCTTCGAGCGGCGGGACCCGCCGGCCACGTCGGCGACGCGCGAGGAGGTGTTCGCGGTGATCGAGGCGGCGTTCTCGCAGCGACGGAAGACCGTCCGGTCCGCGCTGGCCCGCTGGCTACCGGACCGCGACCGCCTGGACGAGGTGTTCCGCCGTACCGGGATCGACCCTCGGCTACGCGGCGAGATGCTCGGCATCACCGAGTTCGCCGCGATCGCCGACGCGGCGCGGCCTGCCTAAGGCACTAGCCTGTGCGAGTGCCACCTTCTGCTGAGGTCACGGTGCGGTCGCCGGCCAAGATCAATCTCGGTCTGTCCGTCGGTCCGCCGCGCCCGGACGGCTTTCACCCCGTCGCCACGGTCTACCAGGCCGTTGCCCTGTACGACGACGTCACCGCGGTGGTCCGGGACGACGACGCGTCGATCTCGGTCGAGGTGGTCGGCGACTTCGCGGCCGACGTACCGACGGACGAGACCAACCTCGCGGTGCGGGCGGCGCGGCTGCTGCAGGCCGAGTACGACGTCGAGGAAGGCGTCGCGCTGACCGTCCGGAAGACGATCCCGGTCGCGGGCGGGATGGCGGGCGGTTCGACTGACGCGGCAGCGACTCTGGTGGCGTGCAACCGGCTGTGGGGTTTGCAGTTGTCGCAGACCGAGTTGCAGCATCTCGCGGGGGAGCTCGGCAGCGACGTACCGTTCTGCCTGGTCGGGCACACGGCGCTCGGCCGCGGGCGCGGCGAGCAGGTCACCGAGGTGATGTCGCGCGGGACCTTCCACTGGGTGTTCGCGATCGCCGACGGCGGTCTGTCCACGCCGGCCGTCTACGGCGAGCTCGACCGGCTGCGCCCGCTCCGCCGCGTCGAGGCCCCGCAGGTCCGCCCCGAGCTCCTCTCGGCCCTGCTCTCCGGCCAGCCAGGCGCCCTCGCAGTTGCTCTCAGCAACGACCTCCAGGCGGCCGCCCTGTCGCTGCGGCCCGAACTCGGCGACACACTCCAGTTCGGCCTCGACCAAGGCGCCCTGGCCGCCCAGGTCTCCGGCTCCGGCCCCACCTGCCTGTTCCTGGCCGCCGACAGCCGCAGCGCCGTCGACCTGGCCGTCGAACTCGCCGAATCCGGCCTCTGCCGCATGGTCCGCCAAGCCGAAGGCCCGGTCCCCGGCGCCCGAATCCTCCCCGCCACCGTCAACCGCTAGGGCGCGCTCCGAGGTACGCTTAGCTAAGCGGACTAAGGAGGATCGATGGGCGAGCCGGCTGCGGCACAATTCAACATTCACGAGGCGAAGACCCAACTCTCGCGGATCATCGATCGCGTCGAGCACGGCGAAGAGGTCATCATCAGCCGTGCGGGTCGGCCGGTCGCCAAGGTCGTGCCCCTGCCGACCTCTGTCCGGCGCGCCGGCCGAGGTTCGCTCGCCGGCCGGATCCACTGGACCGACGACTGGGATTCCGCGGAGACGAACGAAGACATCGCCCGCGACTTCGGTGTGCCCTCGTGACGGCTGCCTCGGCCAGGCTTCTCCTGGACACGCATGTGTTGTTGTGGTGGCTCGAGGACAGCCCTGAGCTGTCGGAAGACCTCAAGGATCGGATCGACTCGGAGCTCGAGGTTCATGTCAGCGCGGCAACCGTCTGGGAGCTTTCGATCAAGACGGCGTTGGGGAAACTCGAGATCCCGGACGATCTGACCGAACTGCTCGGGCAGAGCGGACTGAGCGAGTTGCCGATCCGCTTCCATCATGCCGAGCGTGCAGGCCGCTTGCCGCCCGTGCATCGGGATCCGTTCGATCGCATGCTGATCGCCCAAGCGCTCACCGAGCGACTCACCCTCGTCACCCGGAACGAGCTCATTCACAAGTACGACGTACCGATCCTCAAGGCCTGAAAGCCTCAGCCTGGGAGGGATTCCCGGCCGGCACCTTCGCCTGGAACGGCCGTGCCTGACCGCCGCACCGGTTGCACCGGCGGAACGATCACAGCGGTCACACCAGTGGGCATGGGCACTCCTACCGAGGGCGGCGGCCTGCCCACCAGCCCGAAAACCCCTGAAAACAAAGGGCTTTCGGGCTGATGGGACAAGCGAGCGTTTGACTAGGCGGTGCGGAAGAAGCAGCAGCTCGCGGTCGCGCCGGTGGACATGTTGTGGACGCCGCCGTCGAGCTCCTGCGAGCCGCGGACCCAGAACCCGCCCAGGCCTTGCGTCACCAGGAACGCGCCCCAGGTAAGCAGCCAGTCCTCCTCGCCGTCATCGGTCAGGAACGTCTCCGGCAGCGGCCGGATCCGCCGCTGCAGGACCCACGGGTTGTCCACCGCCTCGTCGAGCCGAGCCGTCCAGGTCGACGGATCGGTCTGCCAGCCGAGTAGCACACCCTCGCCTCCGTGCAGCGAGGTCGGCTTGAGGACCAGGTCCTCGCGGGCGGCAGCGGCGTACTCGAGCAGGTCGACCTTCCGGCCGTCGACCGTCACCGGGCCGCGGCGAACCATCCGCGTCCAGGGCAGGATCCGGTCGAGAGCTGCCAGTTCATCGGCGGGAAAGCGCTCCCGGTTGGCCTCGTCGGAGAGCAGCGCGAGGGATCCCTTGCTGCCGTAGAGCTCGGCGTCGAGCGGTGTGAAGATCGCGACCTGACCGCGCTCGGATGCTTGGAGGACAGGCTCCAGCATCTCGACCGCGCCCGGCTTGAGCAGATCCTCGATCATGAACAGCCGGAACACCACGTCGATCGGGCGATCACCCAGCCAGACCCGGTCGTCCTTGTACTGCAGCGCATCCACCGGGCAGGCGAACGCGTCGATCCCCATCGGCGCCAGCATCGCGGCGCTCCTGTGCAGCTGACGTTCCAGCTCCGGATAGCTGTCCGGGAAGTCGGCGATCACCATCGTCGGTCGTACGCCGGTCGGCACCTTGGCCTCGGCCAGAATCGTCGCGACGACCTGCTCCATCGTCGCGGTGTAGCTCAGCGCGTGCTGCTCGACGAAGTCCGCGACGAAGGGCAGCTCGAGCATCGCCTGGTTGAGCACCGGGTTGTCCACCCCGCCGGCAGTGCTGCCCATGTTGATCTCGAGCAGGTGGAATCCGTCCGCGTCCTTGTACAGGTCCGCCCGGGCGAACCGGCTGGGTGCCGGACCGCGGCCCCGGACGACGGCGGCGGCCTGCTGCTCGGTCAGGCCGACAGTGCGGGCGAAGGCGGCGAGGTCGCCGCCGAACAGGCGCTCGGGAATGTGGGTCAAGGCTGAGTGCAGCAGATCGAGGTCATGCGCGAGCTGGTGGTACTCGGCCGCGTCCAGGAAGACCGGCCGGCTGAGACAGCGGCCCATGTAGGCGGTGGCGTCGAGTTGGGGTGCCATGGCCGCGCGGATCGCGCTCGGCTTGGGACCTCGGGTGATGGCGGCAGCGAGATAGTCGTCCGTCAATGACATGAGAACTCCTTGTCCTCCCCAGTGGCCGCCCCAGATGTCTCGTTCCGCGAAGTTTGTCCGAGACCCGGGCGGTCGTGGGCGGCAGGCTAATCGCCGGTGATCGGCCGCAGAAAGGGTTCGCGGAAAATCGGTCGCGGCGAATTCCCGGCGGCGTTACCATCCAAGCGTTTGCCCCTGGACAGCTGACGAATGGGAGACCGGGATGCGCCGCATGGTGTTCGACCTCGACAGGACGAATCACTTCGACGCATTCGCGAGGACCCTTGAACTCTCTGACGATGGGCATTGTGGCGCATGTCGACGCCGGTAAGACCAGCCTGACCGAGCGGCTGCTGCACGCCGCCGGTGTGATCGACCGGGTCGGCCGGGTCGACGACGGGAACACCCAGACCGACTCGATGGACCTCGAGCGGCGGCGCGGGATCACGATCCGCTCGGCGGTGGTGTCGTTCGAGCTGGGCGACCTGACCGTCAACCTGATCGACACCCCCGGTCACTCGGACTTCATCGCCGAGGTCGAGCGCGCGCTGTCGGTGCTGGACGGCGCGGTGCTGGTGATCTCCGCGGTGGAGGGTGTCCAGGTCCAGACCCGCCTGCTGATGCGCACCCTGCAGCGCCTCCGCATCCCGACGCTGCTGTTCGTGAACAAGATCGACCGCATGGGTGCCCGGTACGACGACCTGCTGGCCGATATCGGGCGGTTGCTGACCCCTGCCTCCGTGCCGATGGGGTCGGTGGCGGATCTCGGGACCCGGGCGGCGCGGTTCGAACCGTTCGACCTGCGGAACAAGGCGCTGGGCGAACTGCTTGCCGAACGCAACGACGACTTCCTGGCGCGCTATCTGGACGATGCATTGACGCCTCGTGATGTCGACGTGGAGCTCCGGCGGCAGGTGCATGCGGCGCAGGTGCATCCGGTCTACTTCGGCTCCGCGATGACCGGTGTCGGCGTACCGGAGGTCATCTCCGGCATCCAGTCGTGGTTGCCGCGTGCAACGGGATCGGCGGGGGATTCCTTGCAGGCCAGGGTTTTCAAGGTCGAGCGGGGAGCTGCCGGTCAGAAGATCGCGTCGGCACGAGTGTTCTCCGGGTCACTGCCGGCGCGTTCGTACGTCGACGTGCACCCGGCGGCAGGTCCGTCGTACCAGGCTCGTCCGACTGCTGTCGAACTCTTCGAGCGCGGTTCCCGCCGTACTGTCGACCGGGCCGAAGCCGGCCAGATCGTGGCGCTGCGGGGGTTGAAGGACATCCGGATCGGTGACCAGCTCGGCGTCCGGGCCGACGGCGTTGGACGGCTGTTCGCGCCGCCGACGCTCGAGACAGTCGTCAGTGCGCGCGACCGGGTCAAGCTCTACCAGGCATTGACGCAACTCGCCGAGCAGGACCCGCTGATCCGCGTCCGCAAGGCCGACGACATCACGGTGTGCCTGTACGGCGAGGTGCAGAAGGAAGTCATCGCGTCACTGCTGGACAGCGAGTACGGCCTGGACGTCGACTTCAGCGAGACCAGGCCGATCCACATCGAACGATTGAAAGGGGTCGGCACGGCGTACCGGGAGATGGGTGCGCCCGACAACCCTTGGTTCGCCACGGTGGGTTTCCGCGTCGCGCCGTGCGAGGGCTTTGAGTACCGGATCGAATCCGAGTTGGGTGCCCTCCCGCGGGCCTTCCACACCGCCATCGAGGAGACCGTCCATCTGACCTTGCAGCAGGGCCTCTACGGCTGGGAGATCCCCGACATCTCAGTAGCCGTCACCCACACCGGCTACTCCGCCCCGGCGACCGCCGCAGCAGACTTCCGCCGCCTGGTACCGCTGGTTCTCCTGCAGGCCATCGCGGACGCCGGCACCACCGTCCACGAACCCGTCAACCACTTCGAACTGGACGTCCCACCCGACTCCGTCTCGAGAGTCCTGTCCCTCCTGGCCGAATCCCGTGCCTTGGTAGAACAGACCACCCTCCACGAAGGCATCGCCCACCTGCAAGGCACCATCCCCGCCGCCACCACCCACCCCTTCGAAACCCACCTCCCCGGCCAGACCCACGGCGAAGGCATCCTCACCACCACCGACACCACCTACACCCCGGCCCCCGCACCAACCCCCACCCGCCCGAGAACCGACGGCAACCCCCTCAACCAAAAGCAATACCTCCTCCACCTCAACCAGGCCTGATTCGAGACGCAAACGACGCCGGCAGTCAGAGGGAGGCCGGCGGGCGCGGGCGGGTCAGGAAGAGCGGTCTGACAACTCTGCCCAGCCCGGCCATCAGTAGCGGGCCGAGTTTCATTTCCTTCGCTGGAACCTTGTAGCGGAGGAAGGTGTAGTTGAGGCGGGACGCCAGTACGCCGTCGGTGGCTGTTTGGTCGCCTATGACTACGCCGGGGACGGGGAAGTCGCGGAATGGGCTTGTGGAGAAGGGTTTCAGGGCTCGGGCGTGGTAAGTGACGCCGGGTGCGCCGGGTGGCATCGAGGGCTGCCGGAAGGAGTTGGTGGCGAAAACGATGATCTCGAGCGATGGCAGGGACCGGAACTCCTGGAGAAAGCGGTCGATGCCCTGATCCAGTTCTTCGGTGCCGGTGTCCCAGTAGGCGATCAGGGGCTCGATGTCGACGATCGCCGTACGGGGTGCGATGGCTTCGAGGCAGGTGCGGATGTCGTCGAAGCTCAGGCACTCGTGGTGTGCGGCTCTCATCGGGCGACCCTGTCAGTGGCGGGTGAGGGTTTGGTGGATCTGGTCGAGGGCGCTTTGGGTGGGGCCGAAGTGGGCCAGGACGCAGAGGTGCTCGCGGAGGTGGAGGATGGGAAGGCGGTCTCGCCAGCCGGCGGCGAGGGGGTATGCCTCCTCGTAGGCGGTGAAGAAGTCATCGGGGATGTTGCCGCAGCCGTCGAGCATGGAGAGTTCGGCTTCGGGCCAGCCGTAGTAGACCGCGGGGTCGATCAGGGCTGGAGCGGGGAGGAGGTTGCCGTGCCAGAGGTCACCGTGGAGGAGGGCTGCAGGTTGCTCCGGGATCAGATCGGGGAGGCGGGCAGCGAGGCGTTCCAGGCGGGTGCGGTCCGCCGCCGGGAGAGCGTTGGCGCAGCTGGGGACTTCCAGATAGCGGAGGAGGCGGTGTTCGGCGAAGAAGGCGTGGCCGTCGACCGTCCACGGGTTTCGTTGCGGGAGGACGCCCAGGTAGTTGTCATGGTGGTAGCCGAACTTGTCCGCGGTCTGCTGGTGCTGGATGGCGAGCCGGTGTCCCGCATCACGCCAGAAGTCCGGCGTCTGATCGCTCAATACCGCGGAGCCGAGGTCGGACAGGACGAGGAAACCGGAAGTCACCCGCAGCACCTCCGGTACGACGAACGCGCCGGGCACCCGGAGTGCGTTGAGACCGTCAGCCTCCAACGAGTACAGCCCGGACGGCGGATCGTCGTGCGTCTTCACGATCACAGACTGGTCGAGCGTCGTACCCACGCGAAAGGTCTTGCTGGCGTAGCCGCCCTCCAGCACGGAGCAGGACACGGGGTCACCCAGCGCGAGGCCGTCGAGCCATGGAGGAGTCAGCACGTGGACGATCCTGGCACGCCGACGGCCGTCGGATACCCTGGTCCGCGATATGGCTGGTTCTCCCGCACCTAATCTGGTCAACCTGGAAGCCGTTTCCAAAGGCTTCGGGACTCGGACACTTCTCGACTCCGTCAGCCTCGGCATCGGCCGGGGTGAGCGCGTCGGCGTGGTCGGGCGCAACGGCGACGGCAAGTCGACGTTGCTGCGACTCCTCGCCCGCCGGGAGGAACCGGACAACGGGCGGATCACCCACAACCGCGACGTCCGGCTCGGTTATCTGGGCCAGACCGACGACCTCGACCCCGATCAGACCGTTCTGCACGCGGTGCTGGGCGACGTCGAGACCTACACCTGGGCGGCCGATCCGCGCGCGCGGTCGGTGATGGAGCATTTGCTCGGCGGAGTGGACCACCAAGCACAGGTCGGCACCCTGAGCGGTGGTGAACGCCGGCGGACCTCACTCGCCAGGCTCCTGCTCACCGAGGTCGACCTGCTCATCCTCGATGAGCCCACGAACCACCTCGACATCGAGGCGGTCAGCTGGCTGGCCGACCACGTGGTCGACCGGGCGGGCGCGCTCCTGGTCGTCACCCACGACCGGTGGTTCCTCGACGCGGTGTGCACCGAGACGTGGGAGGTCCAGGGCGGCGCCGTCACGTCGTACGACGGTGGGTACGCCGCCTACGTCCTCGCCAAGGCAGAACGCGCCCGCAGCGCGCAGGTCACCGAGGCCAAGCGGCAGAACCTGTTGAAGAAGGAGCTCGCCTGGTTGCGCCGCGGTGCGCCGGCCCGCACCAGCAAGCCGAAGTTCCGCATCGACGCCGCCAACGCCCTGATCGAGAACGAGCCGCCGCCGCGCGACAAGCTCGCGCTGTCGCAGTTGGCGACCGCGCGACTCGGCAAGGACGTGTTCGACGCCGAGGACGTGAGCCTGACCTTCGGCGACCGGGTGATGCTCAACCACGTCACGTTCCGCCTCGGCCCGGCCGACCGGATCGGGCTGCTCGGTCCGAACGGTGCCGGCAAGACGACGTTCCTCAGAGTCCTGACCGGTGAGCTGCCGCCGGACCGCGGCATCGTCAAACAGGGCAAGACCGTCCGCGTCGCCAACCTGTCCCAGACCCTCGAGGAGGTCGACGGTTCGGCGACTGTCCTGGAGCACATCACCGACATCCGCCGTACGGCGGCACTCGCCGGCCGCGGCGGCGAGCTGACCTCGTCGCAGCTGCTGGAGCGGTTCGGGTTCACCGGCGACAAGCTGACGACGCGGATCTCCGACCTGTCCGGTGGTGAGCGCCGGCGGCTGCAGTTGCTGCGCATCCTGCTCGACGAGCCGAACGTGCTGATTCTCGACGAGCCGACCAACGACCTCGACGTCGAGACGCTCACGGTGCTCGAGGACTTCCTCGACAGCTGGCCGGGCGTCGTCGTCACCGTCACCCACGACAGGTACTTCCTCGAGCGGGTCAGCGACATGGTCTACGCGATCATGGGCGACGGGCAGGTCCGCCACCTGCCGCGGGGCGTCGACCAGTACATCGACGAGCTCAGCGGTGCGGCTCCACGCCGGCCGACGAGCACCGTACCGGTTGAGGCCGTCGAGGTCGACGAGCCGGTCGCTGACGCGGCAGCGGCCCGGGCGGCGAAGAAGGAACTGAACCGGATCGAACGCCAGCTCGCAAAGCTCACCGAGACCGAGGCGAAGCTGCACGACCAGCTGGCCACCAACGCGAGCAACTACGAACGGCTGGCCGAGCTCGACACCGAACTGCGCAAGCTGGCCGAGGAACGGTCCGAACTGGAAACCGCCTGGTTCGACGCGGCCGAACGCGCCGAATGACCTTCACCGTAAAATCCACGCGGTGAGTTAATGCCGAGGTTGTGAACAACCGCACGAGATACGGCGCCTGTGGAAAACGTGTGGAAAAGGAACTGAGTCGCGGCGCCCCTCCGATCCCCTGTGATTCGGAGGGCGCGCCGCGACTACCGGGTGAGCGGGCCCCGTGCCGGCCGGCGTTGTTCGGGCCCCGAGCCCCGGACACCGCGCGGCCACTTTCGGCGGACCACCTCTTGCCGCCGAAGTCACCATAAAATTGTACGTTTCGTGGTCGATCAGCCACCGACAGTGAGGACCCTAGTGGCCCCGCTCACACACTGTCGATAGTCGACCGCTACAGCAGTCTCTCGATCTCGTTGCAACTAGCAACGATCGGAACCGGGGTGAAGTGACGGGTCGTCTTTTCGGATTATTCCGGCACAATTCCCGATGGTTTCCGCAAGGCCCGGAAAAATGTGGCTCAGTGCTTTTCCAGGTCGAACGGACGAACCAGTTCGCGCAGTACGCGGGCGATTTTCGCCTGGTCGCGATCGCTGATCGAGCCGAGCAGGGTGCGCTCGTGGGCCAGCAGGTCGGCCATCGCGGCATCGACCGCGTCGCGCCCGGCGTCGGTGAGCTGGACCAGCACGCCGCGGCGGTCGGCCGGGTCCGGGAGGCGCTCGACCAGGCCGCGGGCGGCGAGCCGGTCGACCCGGTTGGTCATCGTGCCCGAGGTGACCAGGGTTTCCTTCAGCAGCTTGCCGGGCGAGAGCTGGTACGGCGCTCCGGCGCGGCGGAGGGCCGCGAGTACGTCGAACTCCCACGACTCCAGGCCGTGGGTCGAGAACGCCTGGCTGCGGGCGCGGTCCAGGTGTCGCGCCAGCCGGCTGACCCGCGACAGCACCTCCATCGGCGCCACGTCGAGGTCGGGGCGTTCTCTGCGCCAGGCCTCGAGCAGCCGATCGACCTCGTCTTCCATGCTGTCGAGATTACGCCATCAAGACTCTTGACATCAAGACAACTGACCGGCGTAGAGTATCTCGACATCAAGATAAATCCTCGGAGAGAGGCAGCAGCATGCGAACGTCACCGGTCTGGAGCCCGAAGCAGTACGGCACCTACGCCGAGGAGCGCGGCCGCCCGTTCGCCGACCTGGTCGGCCGGATCCGGGCGGACGACGTACGCACGGTGGTCGACCTCGGATGCGGTCCGGGCAACCTGACCGTGACGCTGCGGGAGCTGTGGCCGGAGGCGAGCATCCGCGGCGTCGACAGCTCACCCCAGATGATCGAGGCGGCCCGGCAGTACGCCGACGACCGGCTGACGTTCGAGATCGGCGACCTGCTCGAGTGGACCGCCGAGCCGGGTTCGCTGGACGTGATCGTCACGAACGCGGTCCTGCAGTGGATCCCGGGGCAGCTCGACCTGCTGCCCGGCTTCGTCAAGGCGCTGCGGCCGGGCGGATGGCTGGCGATCCAGATTCCTGGCAACGGCAACGCCCCGTCGCACTCGATCCTGCGCGACCTGGCCGCGACCGAGCCCTATGCGCAGTACGCGAAGAACGCATCGCTCCGCGCCGAGGTGCCCGGCCCGGACACGTACGTCGATGCGCTCAGTGCTGAGGGGTGTGTCGTCGACGCGTGGGAGACGACGTACTACCACCTGCTGCAAGGGGACAACGCCGTACTGGAGTGGGTGAAGGGGACGGGGGCGCGGCCGGTGCTGCAGTCGCTGCCGGACGAGATGCGGCAGCGGTTCGAGGACGAGTACGGCGCTCGGTTGGCCGACGTCTACCGGCAACGCGACTACGGGACGCTGCTGCCGTTCCGCCGGATCTTCGCCGTCGCGCAGAAGACGGAGGGCTGAGCGATGCGCCTCGACCACGTGCAGGTGTCGTGTCCGCCGGGCGGCGAGGAGATCGCGCGGGCGTTCTACCGCGATGCACTCGGGATGACCGAGGTGGAGAAACCGCCGTTGCTGCAGGCGCGCGGTGGTTGCTGGTTCCGCGAAGGTGCGGCGGAGGTGCACATCGGCGTCGAGCAGGACTTCCGGCCGGCGAAGAAGGCGCATCCGGCGCTGGCCGTCGACGACCTGGACGCGGTGGCCGGGAAGCTCGAGAAACTGGGCTATCCGGTCAGCATGGGACAACGAGACGATCCCGGGCCGCCGGCGATTCCACACCGCCGACGGCCACGGGAACAGGGTCGAAATCGTCTGAGTTACTCGGTCGCCAAGGCTCCCGCGGGTGCCACCTTGGCGGCCCGTCGAGCCGGAAGGACCGAGGCCAGCAGCCCGGCCACGGCGGCGACTGCCGCGATGACCACCAGCAGGCTCACGGGTACGGCGTACTCCACGCTGCCGTCGATCGTCTGGCCGCCCATCAAAGCGCTCGTGCCCGTCCACCCGTAGATCAGGCCGAGGACGATCCCGAGGCCGGCGGCAACAAGTGCCATCAGCAACGATTCGACCGCGAGCATGCTGCGCAGCTGGCGGCGGGTCAGGCCCAACGCCCGCAGCAACGCGTTCTCGCGGGTCCGTTCGAGCACCGACAGGCTGAGCGTGTTGCCGACCCCGACGAGTGCGATCAGCACCGAGACCCCGAGCAGTCCGACGGCGACTATCAGCAGGACGTCGAAGATCTTCGTGTAGCTGCTCCGCTCGGCCAGGCCGCCGTCGACGGTGAGTTCCTTGACCGTCGGGATGGACTGCTCCACCGCGTCGATCACCGCCAAGCCGTCTGCCTTCGGATCGGAGGCCAGCCAGAATCCGGTGGTCGGGGCTGTCGTGGACAGCTTGCGCAGGTCCGTCGTGGTGATGGTGATCGGGTCCAGCCCGGTCGCCCGGCGTGCGGTGAGCGTCAGCTTCTGCCCGCCGGCCACGACGGTCACCTGGCTGCCGTCCTCCAGTTCGAGCATGTTCAGCGTCCGCGGGTCCACCAGTGCGCTGCCCGGCTTGAGTTGCGCGGCCAGCGACGGGTTGTGGATGACGGATCCGGCCGCGGCCGGGTCGATCCCGGTCACCGGCACTTCCTGGCCGCCGGCCTTCACCGTCACCTGGCTGACCGGGACGACCTGGGTGATGCCCTTGATGTCGCGCAGTTGCTGCTCGGCACCGGCCGGCATCTTCTCGTTGAACGTGCCGACCTTGAGATCGACCGGGTACTGCCCGTCCATCGACACGTCGAACGTCTTCCGCACCGACGCGATCCCGACACAGGTGAGGCTGATCAGCGTCACACCGATCAACAGTGCCGAGGTGGTGGCCGCCGTACGCTTCGGGTTCCGGACAGCGTTCGCGATGGCGATCCGGGCCGGCACTCCGCCACCGCGGGCCGGCAACGCACCGAGCAGCCTAATCAACGCCGGCACGAGCAGCGAACCGATCGCCAGTACGCCGAGGAACGAGAGCACACCGCCCGCGACTCCGATCAGCACCTGATGAGACGACGCACCGGCCGCCAGCAGCAGGCCACCACCGGCCAGCAGCAGGAACCCGAGGATCAGCCGCACCACGCCGGCCTTCGACGCCGCCGCCGGAGCAGCCTCCGGCCGCAGGGCGGCCAGCGGAGCCACCTTGGTTGCCCGACGAGCCGGTACGACCGCCGCCGCGATGGTGGCCACGGTTCCCAGCACGAGCGGCAGGAGCAGCGACCGCACATCCAGATGCAGCGACACAGGCGGAAGGCCCCAGTCGAACTCGCGGGCCAACGTGAGCACCAGTGCGGACAGCGCGACACCGAAGACGACCCCGATCGCGGACGCGACCGCGCCGACCACGGACGCTTCGGCGAGGACGGACGAGAACACCTGCTTGCGCGACGCACCGACACACCGGAGCAACGCCATCTCGCGGGTGCGCTGGGCGATCACGATGGTGAAGGTGTTGCCGATCACCAGGCAGGCGACGAACAGCGCGATCACGGCGAACATGCCGAACACACCACCGAGTACGTCGATGCCGTTCGTGAAGCCCTTCACCTCGTGGTCGATCCAGGCCTCCCCGGTGTAGGCCTTCAGGTCACCGGAGACGACGCCCTGGGCGGCGGTGGCGAGGGCCTGCTGGTCGACGCCGGGCTTGGCGGCGAGCGCGACCGCCCTGAGGAAGGCGTCCGGCTCGAAGATCTTCAGCGCGGCCGGGGTGGCGACCGCCGACGGCGGTCCGACCGTGTTCTCGTCGTCGAGCAGACCGACCACGGTGACGTTCCACGACTTGCCGGTGTAGGCGTTGATCCGCAGCGTCTGACCGACCGAGACCTTGTGGTCGGCCGCGAGCTTGGCCGGCAGGGCGATCTCGTTCGTGGCGGTCGGCAACCGGCCGGACGACGTACCAGGGCCGGCGATCCGGGTGGTGTCGTAGAGCGCGTCGATGCCGATCCCGGCCGGACGGACCAGGTCGGGGAACGAGGCGGTCAGGTAGGCGCTGGTGTACGTGACGACCGAGTCGGCCTGCGGAAGCTTCTGGAGCTTGGCGAGATCGGCCGGCGTGATCTCCGCGTTCTCCGGGTAGACCACGGCGTCGACACCGCGGTACTGCGCACCGATCGTCTCGTCGATGCCGTTCGACGCAGAGGCGTGCGCGGTCAGTGCCAGGGTGCCGAAACCGACCCCGAGCACGATCGCCAGACAGGCGGCGATCAGGCGGCCCAGGTGGGCGCGCAGCGAGGAGAGGATGGAACGTCGCACCTCAGGCCCCCAGCTGCCGCAGCGCGTCGAGCACGGTCTCCGGGGTCGGCTCCAGCAGCTCGCCGGCAAGCTTGCCGTCGGCAAGCATCACGACGCGGTCGGCGTACGACGCGGCCAGCGGGTCATGCGTGACCATGACGACCGTCTGACCGAACTCGCGCACCGAACGGCGCAGGAAGCCGAGCACCTCCGCGCCGGAGCGGGAGTCCAGGTTGCCGGTCGGCTCGTCCGCGAACACGACCTCGGGCCGGCCGATCAGCGCGCGGGCCACCGCGACCCGCTGCTGCTGACCACCGGACAGCTCCGACGGCCGGTGCGTGAGCCGGTCCGCCAGCCCGAGTACGTCGATCAGCGTCGCGAACCACTGCTGGTCGGGCTTGCGGTTGCCGAGCTCGAGCGGCAGCAGGATGTTGTCCTTCGCGGACAGCATCGGGAGCAGGTTGAAGGACTGGAACACGAAGCCGACCCGGTCCCGGCGGATCTTGGTCAGCTCGGCGTCCGGGAGTTGGGTCAGCTCGGTCTCGCCGAGCAGCACCTGTCCGCCGGTCGGGGAGTCCAGGCCCGCGAGGCAGTGCATCAGCGTCGACTTGCCCGAGCCGGACGGGCCCATGATCGCGGTGAACCGGCCGACCCCGAAGTCGACCGACACGCCGTCGAGCGCGGCCACCGCGGTGTCACCCTGCCCGTACACCTTGCGCAGTTCGTGTGCCCGGATCGCGGTCCGCGGCTCCCCGTCCTGCGGCAACCGCCCCGCCGCAAGCTGTCCGGTCTGCAAGCTCATGTCACTCCTTGGTTTCGGTGTTGTCCAAGAAGTTAGTGATCTCGGCCGGTGATCTCGTCGGACCGCAGACTGCAGTCGGCGTAGTCCCTGGGTATTACTTGGTGGGTTTCACCAGGCCCGTCTCGTACCCGAGGACCACCAGGGCGACCCGGTCGCGGAGGCCGGTCTTGGCCAGGATCCGGCCGATGTGGGTCTTCACCGTTGCCTCGGACAACGTGAAGAGCGTGGCGATCTCGGTGTTCGACAGGCCGCGGGCCACCTCGACCAGGACCTCGCGTTCCCGGGCGGTCAGCTCGGCCAGGTCCGGGCGCTCGGTCTCCGTGTCCGGGAGTGCTCCGGCGAAGTGCTCCAGCAGGCGCTTCGTCGTACTGGGGGAGACGACTGCGTCACCGGAGTACACCTGCCGGATGGCCGACAGCAGATCGGCCGGCGGGGTGTTCTTGAGCAGGAAGCCGGCCGCGCCCGCCTTGATCGCGGCGAACGCGTACTCGTCCAGGTCGAAGGTGGTCAGCACGATCACCTTCGGTGCCTGTGGCAACGACTGGAGCCGGCGGGTGGCCTCCACCCCGTCCAGCCGCGGCATCCGGACGTCCATCAGGACGACGTCGCACGCGGTCACCTGGATCTTCTCGATCGCCTCACCGCCGTCGCCGGCCTGGCC
Source organism: uncultured Actinomycetota bacterium (assembly GCA_963748245.1). Classification (GTDB taxonomy): domain Bacteria; phylum Actinomycetota; class Actinomycetes; order Propionibacteriales; family Kribbellaceae; genus Kribbella. The sequence continues at coordinate 936,805 of CAVVIA010000004.1, forward strand.
GACCACCCGCATGTCCGGCTGGGAGTCCACCAGCATCGTGAATCCGGCCCTGACCAGCTCCTGGTCGTCCACCAGGAAAACCCTGATCACGTCGGTCTCGGTCACTGCTGTCCTCCAGTCGGAAGGTGGTACGGGAGCTTGGCGATCACCTCGTAACCGCCGCCCGCCTTCGGTCCGGCGCTCACCGTACCGCCGGAGATCGAGGCGCGCTGCCGCATCCCGACCAGACCGTGACCCGGATCCGAGCTCGGCGCTACCCCGCCGCCCCGGCCGTCGTCGATGACCGCCACGGTCAGCATCTCGCGACCGAAGTCCAGCCCGACGGAGGTGCGCGCGCCCGGCCCGGCGTGTTTCAGCGTGTTGGTCAGACCTTCCTGCACGATCCGGTACGCCGTCAGGCCGAGCAGGGCGGGCAGATCCCGCGGTTCGCCGGTCACCTGGTAATCGACCGTCAGCCCGGCGTCGCGCACGTTGTCGATCAGCTCGGGCAGGCTCGAGACACCGGGTTGCGGGCGCGGCTGGTTCGGGTCGAGCTCGGGCTGCTCGTCCTGTTTGAGCAGGCCGAGCATCTTGCGCATCTCGGTCAGACTCGCCCGGCCGGTGTCGCCGATGGTGGCCAGCGCCTTCTTGGCCTGCTCGGGTGACTGATCCGCGGCGTACAGGCCGCCGTCGGCCTGGACGATCATGATCGACAGGCCGTGCGCGACCACGTCGTGGATCTCCCGGGCGATCCGGGTCCGTTCGTTGGACACGGCCAGCTTGGCCTCGCGGTCGCGGTCGCGCTCGAGTTGGGCGGCCCGCTCCTCGAGTTGAGCGACGTACAGGCCGCGGGTACGGCGTCGCTCGCCGAACGCCCAGACGCCGAAGACCAAGGCGCCGAGGGCAACCATCATGGTGACCTGCTGGCGCCAGTCCGAGTTCGACCAGTAGCGCGAGACCGCCATCAGGACGCCCAGTCCGCCGACCCCCAGGGCGATCCGGCTGTAGCGGACCTCGCCGTACACGGAGATCGTGTAGAGGGCGACCAGCAGGCCGACGTTGGCGGGCATCAGGTCGGCGCCGCCCAGCCACTGGAGCGAGGCGACCGCGGAGACGCCGAAGAAGACGAGTTCCGGATGGGTACGGCGCCAGATCAGCGGCACCAGCATGCCGAAGCCGAGGGCGCCGACGAAGCCGGCCTGGGCGATGGACAGGAGTCCGAAGACCATGCAGAGGCCGCCGGCGAGCAGCAGGTCGAACGCCTTGCTGCGGGCAGGCACGGGCCGCGCGGTCAGGATCCCCGTCATGCGGGCCAGGGTACGGGGAAGTGCCTCGCGGGAGGTCATGCCACGGGCGGATGTTGGGTACGACCAGGGGCCTAACGACAGGAGGTATCAGTGCCGGGACCGGGCCTGCCCGCGGGACCCGGGCTCGCCGGGTGTTCGGAGGTCGCCGTACCTCCTGTCCTTCGGTCCCCTACTTGTGCGGGCGCGTGGACAGCGTCGGCTTGGCCTCGAGGCCGGAGAGACCGTTCCAGGCGAGGTTGACCAGGTGGGCGGCGACGTCCGGCTTCTTCGGCTTCCGGGCGTCCAGCCACCACTGACCGGTGAGCGCGACCATCCCGACCAGCATCTGGGCGTACATCGGCGCGTTCTTCGGGTCCAGGCCGCGGCGCTTGAACTCCTCGGCCAGGATGTGCTCGACCCGGGTGCCGACATCGCTGAGGATCGAGATGAACGAGCCGCTCGCCGACCCGACCGGCGAGTCGCGCACCAGGATGCGGAAGCCGTCGGAGTTGTTCTCGATGTAGTCCAGCAGCGCGAGCGCCGCCTGCTCCACCAGTTCGTGCGCGCGCCCGGCCGTCAGCGACTGGGTGACACCGTCGAGCAGGGCCCGGACCTCGCGGTCCACGACGACGGCGTACAGGCCTTCCTTGCCGCCGAAGTGCTCGTACACGACCGGCTTGGAGACCTCGGAGCGCGCCGCGATCTCCTCGACCGATGTCGCCTCGAACCCCTTCTGGGCGAACAGGCCACGGGCGATGGTGATGAGTTGTTCGCGACGTTCGGCACTCGTCATCCGGATTCGGCCGGACCGCCGCGGTTTGGGTTCCGTCACGTCGAGATCACGTCAGCATCATGCCGTACTCGGGTGTTGCGGGTGGACGATTTACGTCCCGGTGATGCCTCAAGCCGCCGCTTTCAGCGGGGTTTTCGCGTTCGCATCGACCCGGCGAGCCTCGAGCCGCTCGCGCACCGGCCAGCGCACATCGCTGACCCAGCCCATCTTCTCGAAGAACCAGATGGAGCGGGCGGACGTGTCGAGCTGCCCCTTGAGGACGCCGTGCCGCGCGCAGGTCGGGTCGGAGTGGTGCAGGTTGTGCCACGACTCGCCCTGGCTCAGGATCGCCAGCCACCACACGTTGCCGGACTTGTCCCGGCTCTTGAACGGCCGGTCGCCGATCGTGTGGCAGATCGAGTTGATCGACCAGGTGACGTGGTGCAGCAGCGCGATCCGGACCAGGCTGGCCCAGAAGAACGCGGTCAGCGCGCCCTCGATCGACCACGACCACAGCCCGCCGATCACGGCCGGCAGCAGCAGCGAGACGGTCACCAGCAGCGGGAACATCCGGGACACCTTGATGATGTCCTTGTCCCTCAGCAGATCCGGCGCGTACTGCCGCTGCGGGGTCTGCTCGGTGTCGAACAGCCAGCCGATGTGCGCGTGCAGGAACCCCTTGGTCAGCGCGCCGAGGCTGGTGCCGTACTTCCACGGGCTGTGCGGGTCGCCGTCGCGGTCGGAGAACTTGTGGTGCTTGCGGTGATCGGCCACCCAGCGGATCACCGGGCCCTCGATCGCCAGCGAGCCGGCGATGGCCAGCGCGTACTTCATCGGCCGACTCGGCTTGAACGACTTGTGCGTGAACAGCCGGTGGAAACCGATCGAGATGCCGTGGCCGGCGACCGTGTAGAACACCACCGCGATGACGATGTCGCGCCAGCCCAGGAACCCGCCCCAGGCGATCGGTACGGCGGCCAGCACGGCCAGGAAAGGAATACCGATGAACAGCGCCAGCGCAACCTGCTCCCACGGGCGCTTCTGCTCACCCCCGAGCGTTCCGGTGTCGACATCGAGCTCGTCGGCCTGCTGGGCGCGGGTGGGCGCCTCCGGTGCGGCAACGGCGGGTGGAGTCATGGCGTGGTTTCCCTCGGTCGGGGACTGCTTACCTACGCTACCGTAACCTACGGAGGCGTAGGTAAGTAACCCCTCAGGCGTGTTGTGCGCCCCACTCATGGCAAACTGTCCCGGCGACCACGATCCCCCGTGGGGTACTCGGCAGCCCGCGAGACTTTGAATCTCGAAGACCTGGATCGAAACCAGGCGGGGGAGCAGCGCAAAACCCCGGCTCGGGAGTCTCTGAGCCGGGGTTTTGCTAACAGGGTCCTACTCGGTTGCTCCACTGTCACTCTCCGAAGTGTCGGTCTCGTCGTTCCCGTCGACGGCGGCGGCGAAGGTGTTAGCAGCCTGGTCCGCGTGCTGGCGGATGACGTGCGCATAGACCCGGAGGGTGATGGCGGGGTCGGCATGGCCGAGGCGTTCCGCGACGACATGGACCGGCACCCCGGCGATCAGGAGCCGTCCCACTGGCTGGGCATCAACGGCAGCATGGAATGCTGCGGGGATCTTTGGCTCTTGAAGGGTGTCCATGTCCAACGTGCCGGTTGCTCGCCCGAAGATCGTTTGTCTGTGCGGTTCCCTGCGCTTCAGCAGGGAGTTTGCGACCGAGCGCACGCGCTTGACGCTCGATCTGGCGATCGTCCTGGCTCCGGAGGCCACCGAGGCGCCTGTGCTGGACCCGTTGCTCGTGCGGGCTTTGGGCGAGCTGCACCTCCGCAGGATCGACCTCGCAGATGAGGTACGAATCGTGAACCCCGGTGGCTACATCGGGGAGGCCACCCGCCGCGAGATCGCGTACGCCAACGCATTGGGCAAGCCCGTCACGTACTTCCACGAACTGGCGATGGGGGACAGCTAGTCGGTTTCTCTGACCCGACCGGCAGTACATCACCTAGTTGGCGTCTCGTTATTAGCCGGTGATTGATGCGAGTGCGAGCGGCCTTCGTGCAGGGGTCTGTGCGACATGCCAGAACCGGAAGGGCGACCAGCAGGGAACCCGCAGTTATCCGAGGCGCCGTAGCGCTGTCTCGATAGCGACCTCGACCCGGGAAGTCATGCCGGGCACATCGACGGGACGGCGCCCAGCGACCTGACCGCGGATCCACTTCGACCCGCTGTCGTCATAGTGCAGCAGGGCATACAGGTCCCACCACGGATCGAGAGTCACCCCGGCGATCGACTCATAGAGCGACCGAAGCTGCTCCGACCACTCGGGCGAGTAGAGCGCCGCCAAGTATCGCCGACAGTGCCCGACGTCAATCGCGCGCGCCCCCCGATGGATGGAGTTCCAGTCGGTCAGTCCAGTAATCCTCCCGCGCGACCACAGCATGTTGACAGGCAGGAGATCGCAGTGCAGAAAGACGGCAGTGTCCTTTGGCGGCGGCGCCGCCATGACACCAAACGCCGCCTTCCACACAGCCGGCTTCTGTGCGTCGACCGGCACCTGAAACCCGTCTAGAGGAGCGATCCAAGAATCCGTCCAAGGTCTGAACATCTTCGCGGGGAGATCGAGGGAATGCAGCAATACAGCAATCTCCGCGATCCTCGTCATCCACGACCGAGGTTCCGCCGGATTGAGGTGAACATGCCCCTGCAACCGTGTCATCAGCAACGATGGCGCGCCCCCCGTCGAAGCACCAGCAACATCAGTAGCCAGGATGCTCGGAACCGGGAGCCCGCTTCCCGCCACCACACCAAGGTTGGCGATCTCCTTCTCCAAGCTCCCCTGCAGGCCAAGCCCGCCCGGGTACTGCCGCAGTACGACGAACGTTCGCATTCCACGTCGCTCGACAGTCAGCCGATGCACGGCGGAGCAGACGCCACCGGTCAATCGGCGATAGCCAACGATGCGACTGCCCCGACCCATCGACGCCGCAACCCAGGCGAGAGTCTCCACGGAGGGCCGACGCTGCCTGAACCCGCCATCCCTCCAGTCGCCGTCGGTCATGAGCGCGAGCCTATTCGTCAGGGGCCTGCGGTGATAGGGGATTTCTAACCCGCCAGAGGCGGTGACCCGGCTGCTGGATGGCCGTCACCATCTGGAACGGTTCGCGACGGAGCAAGCGGGTGAGGTGGACTACCTGATCACCTGGAGGGGGAGTTCGTCGGAAGGGTGAGCCTCACACCGTGTCGTCGTGCGGGTGCGAATCGACGGTGCTTCGCATTCCCGAAGTCGCCTTCGTGCCTCCGGCTGTGCTTACACCTCCCCGCCTCATGAAGTAGGCGATCCAGCGTGCGGCGCCCCCACAGACTCACCAGCGGATTACTGACCTCGTAGTACCAAACGAGGCCCATGGCCTGTTCAAATGCCCGTGCCATGCGCGCCGCGCCGCCACTGCACCTCACCGGGGTCAATCTTGCGCGCACGACGTTGCGCTGGGTCGCGTCCAGGAGATGCCAGACTGAAACCAGGTCGAGTGCCGGGTCGGCCGCGCGGAACCCTCCGGTATCTAGTGTGGTGTCTCGTCATTAGCCGGGATTGATGCGAGTGCCCGCAGGCCCAGCCTGCGGGCTCAGTCCATCCCACGCGCCGCTACGGCCGCTCCTGCGTCGCGATGCAGAACGACATTTTCTGTTAGTTCAGGATGTTGACGGCTCGCGCGATGATCATGACTGCGATGACCAGCGACATGGACGCTTGAACGAGCATCAGCATCTTTGCCCAGCGAGTGACAGGCAGCGTGTCGGTGGGGCTGAGGGCGGTTGAGTTGGTGAAGGCGAGATAGAGATAGTCCGGGTACTGGGGCCACCAGTTGGGCGCGCGCAGCTCAGGAGTGGCGTCCTCCGGGAACGCGAAAGCGGCGGCACCCGGCGTACCCGACGCACGAGCGGCGGGGCCGCCCCGGTCGAGCAACCAGAACCACAGGCTGAACGCGATGACATTGGTCGCCCAAAGGGCCGCTCCCGTGGCCAGCAGTACCGGGCCGTTGTCACGGTCCGACCCGTCGAGGATGCCCCGAACCAGCTCCGCGACTCCGGCGAAGTTGTCGACGGTCATGACGATGACCAGGGCCAGAGTCAGCCGTTTCAGCGCTGGAGAACGCCTGTCGATGCGTCCCGGGTCGCCGATCACGAGGACGATCAGGAGCAGCACCTCCACGGAGGGGAAGAGCACGGTCGGGGACAGCACATGACGATCGGGAAGCGAGAGCTGCATGGCGACGGAGACGAGCACGGCGCCGGCCATCGGCCATCGGCGCTCGCCCTTCACCGGCTGCCCGTCGGCAGGTTCTGGCCCGTCCTCGTCGGGCCGTGACGACCTCGTCATGCGTGGGCTGTTCAGCCTGAAGCTCGACGACTACCGGTTCGAGGGACAGGCGGACCTCTCAACGCACCTTCGAAACTCCGCGTCAGCATGCGGCTCAGTGTTCCACGAACCCGACGTCCGATCATGCCCCGAGCCTTGGCCACCACGGGTGGCAGCGCGATCCTCGGCAGGCGGAAGGTCAGGATCAGACCGGCTACTCCTCTGGGGAACCTGAGAACACCCGGAGCACATGTCCGTCCGGGTCGGCGACGCGGAATTCGCCATCGTCGCCCGCGTAGGGCATCAGGACCTTGGCTTCGTTGGTGACGAGTCGGTCGTACAGCGCGGCGGGTTTGCTTACGAACAGCGCGAGCCACGTGCCGGGCTGTCCCTGGCCGTTCACGCATAGATAGATCTCGTGCTCGTCCCAGCGGATGATGCCGAAGTCGGCTGGATCTCCGAAGGTGCCAAGGAGTTCGAAGTCGAGGACCTCTGTGTAGAACTTGATGCTGGACTGTAGATCGGAGACGTTCAGGATCGGGTTGATGTGGACGAGGGTCCCGCCCGTCGAACCCGGCATGATCTGCTCCTTCAGGGTCGATCTTGCTAACGCTTTGCCTGCGGGTTCTGTCCGTCCCAGGCGCCGCTACCGAACGGATCCGGCGGTGCCTGGCCGGTGGAAGTGGTTGGCGGCCTCTTGGACTTTGGTTCGCCTGGTGCGCCAGAACGTGGCTGCGTCGGCGGTTGTGGCGTCGGCGCTGATGCGGCCGTCGGTCAGTTCGCGGATTATGTCGGCGTGGCCGGCGTGTTGGGCTGTTTCGCTGACCATTCTGATTAGCAGCACCCCTAGGGTTGTCGTCGCGGTGGCCGTCGGGCCAATGTGCTACGTGGCCTGGGGTGTCCAGGGTGAGGTCGGTGACAGTGACGTCGGAGTGGGCCGCGGCCTGCTGGTAGGCGCGCGTGATGTAGGCGCTCGATTCGTCGGGGGTTGCCCACATGTCGATCTCGTCGTACGGGTCGTCGCGGAACCACGACGGCCGCTCGGCCGGTGGGCGGCCGAAGGACTCACCGAGGTAGCCGTACTCCAGGCCGGCCAGATGCTTGACCAAGCCGAGCAGGTTCGTGCCGGTCGGAGTCGCCGGGCGGCGCCGGTCATACTCCGACAAGCCATCCAGCTTGGCGAGCATCACCGCCCGGCTGCCCTGCAGAACCTTCAACAGCTCAGCTTTGATCTCGATCATCACCCGCACCTCCGGACCCGGAGCCTACCGAGTCACGGCGATCAGCTCATTCGTTGCGCACGAAGCCCAACTCGTTGCCGTCAGGGTCCGCGATCGTGAACTTCCGCGTTCCGTACGCCGTATCGAACAGCGGCTCGACAACCACGGCCAGGTTCTTCACCCTGTCCCACAGGGCGGTCAGCCACATTCGCGCGGACATGTTCGAGTCTCGTCCCACCCATCCCCGCAGCCTGCCACAGATCGCTGACCTCCGACGCGGGCATGTCGGACATGCTCTTGGCGCCAGGGCGGAGGACTACGCGAGGTTCTTGCGCAGGACTGTGATCATCGTTTCGTAGCGGGTGACCGTGCCGTCCGGTGCCTCCTGGTTCCAGGCGCCGGGTTCGCGGCCGGTGACGGCGTAGCCGAGGCGCTCGTAGAGTGCGCGCGGTCGTGGATAGTTCTCGTCCACGCCTAGCTCGGCCCAGGTGAGGCCGCGTTCGCGGATGCGCTGCTCCAAGGCACGGATGAGGATCGTGCCGATGCCGCAGGAATGCAGCGGTGCATCCACCTCAAGCTGCCAGAGCACTGGGATTCCAGAGGGCTTGGCGTAGTCGACACCGCCGGTGGCCACAGGGATGCCGGATGGTGGGCAGACTGCCAGGAAGTCGACCTCGCCGAGCTTCGCCCGGTCGAGGGCCGTGAGTGTGCCTTCGCGATGGGTCTCTGTCCAACCGGCGAAACCCGGATGCAGGTCCTCGGCCGTGAGGTCTCTGACTGTCAGCGGTATCACGACATCGGGCATGGCAGTCACCTTGTCACGAGCGGTCCTTGGCTGCGGATCAACCTCGGATCAGGCGTGGGGTGTCGAAGGTCGTGTTGTCGATCACGAGGGTGGCGCGGTCGTGGGGTGTGCAGGTCTTGAAGTAGAGCTGCTGGGCGCCGACATAGCGCTGGATGGTTGGGTGGTCGGGGTCCGGGTTGGTGCCGTCGCGGGCGGCCATGCGGGCGACGGTGACCTCGAAGGGGACGTCCAGGAAGATCGAGAACTCCCAGGCGTCGGCCAGTTCGTCGCGGTGGAGGAAGAGGCCGTCGGCGACGAGGATCGCGCCGGGTGGAGCGACGTCGTACGCGGGGTCGAGGATCTCGTCGCTGGCGAGGTCGTGTGCTGCCGGGCGATACCTGCGCGAGCCGCCCGGTCCGAGCGGCGTCAGTACGTCGGCGTGCAGCCGCTCGTAGTTGAAGGAGTCGAGCCAGAATCCCTCGGGCGACAGCCGGCCGCGGCGGTACCGCGTACTGCGGATGTTGTGGAAGTCGTCCACAGACACGCGTACGACGTACCTGCCGAGACTCCGGAGGACGTCGGCCAGTTCATCGGCGAAGACCGTCTTGCCCGAACCGTCGACGCCGTCGACCCCCACCCGCACACAATCGTCGCCAACCGGGTCGGGCACGAGCTCGGCCACCCGCCTGAGAACCTCCAGCCGCACATCAGTCACGGAGTCATCCTGGCACTCCGCGAGTGGAGATACTGACCCGATGATCGTCCGGCTCCGCTCCGCCGGGTACACGCAGTACCTCCGCCAACCTCCACACCACGTCCCCCGCCAGATCCTCACCCCGACCGAACGCGGCCGGCCGACCTTCACCGAGCAGTCGTTCGAGTCGTCCGGGCTTACTCGATGACGCAGAAGATGGTGCCGTCCGGGGCGGCCAGTACGACGAAGTCGGCGTTCGGTGGGTAGTTCCACTCGACCCGCTGGGCGCCCAACGCGATGAGGCGGTCGACCTCGGCTTCCAGGGTGGAGGTGGTGCGGTCTACCCAGAGGTCGAGGTGGGTGCGGTCGGTCTCGTCGAGGTGGAGGCGGGTGCCCGAGCCGTTCCTGGGTGCGAGGAACGCGGGGTTGTCCGGGCGGGCGTCGTACCCGAGGGCCTCGCTCCAGAAGGGCGCCGAGCCGTTGATGTCGGCAACGTTCAACACGACTGCTCCGAGTGACAAACTCATGAAAGCTCCTTGCCTGGTGGACTTCGTCCAGGATGGCAGTCCTCAGGAGCCTCCGGATCCCTCCGGTCCGCCGTCAGAGTGGGTCGGAGACGGAGAGCGGCGGGCCGACGAACTCGATGCCGCTGGCCTGCCCGACAGTGGCGAGTGCCTGCGGGTCCAGTGGGCCGGGGAGGAGTGCGTCGAAGTCTTCGAAGAATCGCTCCAGGCCGGACGGTGTGGTGATGATCAGCAGCCGGCCGGGGTCGTCGCCGATGTTCTGGAAGCCATGCGGGACGCCGCGCGGTCCGAAAGCCATCCCGCCGGCCGAGAGGTGGAACATGGCGTCGCCGGCCTTGAACCGGTACGTGCCCTCGACGACGTACCACACCTCGTCCTCGCGCGAGTGGACGTGCACCGCCGGCCCGTCCTTCGGCGGACTCTCGATCTCCATCACGGTCAACGCCCCACCGGTGTTGCCCGTGTGCGCCATGATGTGGACCCGCGCGCCGGTCGGAGACAGCAGCCGGGACCCGTCCGCGAGCGCCTCGGCGAAAGGCTCGAGCACACCAGACATCCGCCCCTCCTCAAATGCCCATTTCAGCCAGTATGTGCCGGTGGGACGGTTTTGCGCATGACGGTGTGGTGGATGCCTTTGGAGCGGATGTAGGTGAAGCCGGCTTGCTCGAAGAGGGAGCGGGTGCCGTTGTAGAGGAACGAGGCGTTGATCTTCTTGCCCTCGTTGTCCTGCGGGTACGACTCGACGAGGCCGCCGCCGGCGTGGGCGATCAGGTCCAGGGCGCCGCGGAGGGCGACGGCGGCGACGCCTTGGCGGCGGTAGTTCCGGTGCACGAAGAAGCAGGTGATCCGGTAGTCGGGCAGCCGGTCGAGGGTGGCCTCGTACTCCTTGCGGTGGTTCATCCGCGGCAGTTCCTCCGGCGTGCCTTGACCGTGTAGTTGTCGCCCATACCGGCCACGGTAGACCGGTTTCCGGACGATCTGCGTCCGGAACTTTCACCGAGGTACGGCGGCCGGCAGGAGTGAGACCGGTCACGTGGGGACTGCGGGTGGTGGTCGGGGGCCGGTGGGGGAGCAAGTAGGCTTGCGCGGGCACTGTTTCGGGTGCCTGTGCTGATACTTGTTGCAGAACTCGCAGGGAACTCGAGGAGAAGACCGCGTGACTTCCCATCGTCCCGCGGCGGTCGTGATCATGGCCGCCGGTCTGGGAACCCGGATGAAATCAGCGACCCCGAAGGTGCTGCACGAGATCGGCGGGCGAAGTCTCGTCGGGCACGCTGTGGTCACCGCGCGTGCACTCGACCCGGAGCACCTGGTGGTCGTGGTCGGCAACGGCCGCGAGCTGGTCGAGGCGCACCTCAAGGACGTCGACCCAGGAGTGAAGACCGCTGTCCAGGAGCAGCAGCTCGGCACCGGTGACGCGGTCCGGGCCGGCCTGACCGCCGTACCGGCGGACTTCGACGGTTCGGTCGTGGTGACGTCGGGTGACGTACCGCTGCTCGAGGCGGAGACGCTGCTGGAGCTGGTCGCCGCGCACGACAAGCAGGGCAACGCGGCGACCGTGCTGACCGCGCGGGTGCCCGACCCGACCGGGTACGGGCGGATCATCCCGGGTGAGGACGGCACCGTCGCCGGGATCGTCGAGCACAAGGACGCGTCGGCGGAGCAGCGGCAGATCGACGAGATCAACGCCGGGATCTACGCCTTCGACGCGGCCACGCTGCGCGACGGCCTGAGCCGGATCACCACCGACAACGCGCAGGGCGAGCTGTACCTGACCGACGTGCTGGCCATCGCCAGGCAGGACGGCAAGCGGGTCGGTGCGTACTCGACCGACGACGCGATGCAGACCGAGGGCGTCAACGACCGCGTCCAGCTGGCCACGCTCCGGGCCGAGCTGAACCGCCGTACCCTCGACAAGCTGATGCGGGACGGCGTCACGATCGTCGACCCGAACACGACCTGGGTGGACCGGACGGTCCAGCTGGCCCGCGACGTCACCCTGCTGCCGAACATCCAGCTGCACGGCGCGACCACGGCCGGCAGCGGTACGACGATCGGCCCGGACACGACGCTGACCGACGTACAGATCGGCGAGAACGCCACGATCATCCGGGCGCACGGCTCCAGCTCGGTCATCGGCGACGGCGCGTCCGTCGGCCCGTTCGCCTACCTCCGCCCCGGGACGTCGGTGGGCGTCAAGGGCAAGATCGGGACGTTCGTCGAGACCAAGAACACCAGCATCGGCGACGGCGCCAAGGTGCCGCACCTCACCTACGCCGGTGACGCGACGATCGGCGAGGGCGCGAACATCGGCGCCGGCACGATCTTCGCCAACTACGACGGGGTCGCGAAGCACCCGACGCACGTCGGCAAGCACTCGTTCATCGGCAGCAACTCGGTGCTGGTCGCGCCGCGGACGATCGCGGACGGCGCCTACCTGGCCGCCGGTACGGCGCTGACCGAGGACGTCGGCCCGGGCGAGATCGCGGTCGCGCGGGCCCGGCAGCGCAACATCAAGGGCTGGGTGGCACGCAAGCGCGCCGGCACCAAGACCGCCAAGGCGGCCGAGGCGGCCCTGGCCGCGGAGCAGACGGACGACGGTGCCGTGGGCGACACTGGCGAGAAGGCGTAACGGGAGGCCGGCCATGAGCGGGATGAAGCGAACCACCGAGAAGAACCTGATGGTGTTCTCCGGCCGGGCTCACCCCGGTCTGGCCGAGCAGGTCGCCGAGCAGCTCGGCGCCGGCCTGGTCCCGACCTCGGCGTACGACTTCGCCAACGGCGAGATCTACGTCCGGTTCGAGGAGTCGGTCCGGGGCAGCGACGCGTTCGTGATCCAGAGCCACACCTCGCCGATCAACGAGTGGATCATGGAGCAGCTGATCATGGTCGACGCGCTGAAGCGGGCGTCGGCCAAGCGGATCACCGTGGTGCTGCCGTTCTACGGGTACGCGCGGCAGGACAAGAAGCACCGCGGCCGGGAGCCGATCTCGGCCCGGCTGATGGCCGACCTGTTCAAGACCGCCGGCGCGAACCGGCTGATCTGCGTCGACCTGCACACCTCGCAGATCCAGGGGTTCTTCGACGGCCCGGTGGACCACCTGATGGCGCTGCCGATCCTGAGCAAGTACGTGCAGGAGAAGTACGGCGACCAGCAGCTGGCCGTGGTGTCACCGGACGCCGGCCGGATCAAGGTGGCCGAGCAGTGGTCGGCCCGCCTCAGCGGCGCACCGCTGGCCTTCATCCACAAGACCCGCGACATCGACCGGCCGAACGAGATGGTCGCCAACCGGGTCGTCGGTGAGGTCAAGGACCGGGTCTGCATCCTGGTCGACGACATGATCGACACCGCCGGCACCATCACCAAGGCGGCCGACGCGCTGTACGCCGACGGTGCGGCCGGTGTGGTGATCGCGGCGACCCACGCGATCCTGTCCGGCCCGGCGGTGGACCGGCTGAAGAACTGCCAGGCCAGCGAGGTGATCGTCACCAACACGCTGCCGATCGCCGAGGACCGCCGGTTCGACAAGCTGACCGAGCTGTCCATCGCGCCGCTGATCAGCCGGGCCATCCGCGAGGTCTTCGAGGACGGCTCGGTGACCAGCCTGTTCGACGGCCGCGCCTGACCGTCAGGCGTCCGTACGGAGTCGGACGCCGACGGTCAGGCCTTGCGCACGTCAGGCGTCGATCCGCCGTCCGGTCAGCTTCCCCGTGGCGGACTCGATCACCTCGGTCTCGCTGTTCGGTGCGAACACGGTGACCCGGTAGGTCCCCGAGATCTTGCCGTGTGACAGGACGCCCCTGAGCCGGACCCGGATTGTCGGTCCGACCGATCCCGGTCCTTGGTCCCCTGGTAACCCGGTCCAGAAGGTCGCCTGGAACGACTTGCCGTGCCGCGACCAGGTGCCGGTGAACGGCGGTCCGGCCGGGCTGATGTCGTGGGACAGGAACACGCCACCCGCGGCGAAGCTCAGGACCAGTCGTACCTTGTCGGGCGAGCCGTCGTCCTGCCGGCGGCACATCCAACTGCCGAGCACCCCGTTGTCCGCCGCGTCCGCCGGTGTGGCCGTCGCCAGTCCAGCGATCGCCACACCACCCGCGGCCATGCCTGCACCCCTCAGCGCCTGGCGGCGCCCCATTGCGTTCTCGCTCATTGGAGTCCCTCCCCAGAGATCCGCTGTTTCCTCCACGCTGCACCTGGCCGCGCCCCTGGGCAACGGTTCGGACCCCACGACGACGAGGCGTAGCGTCCCGCCTTCACGCCGTACCGGGATCTAGGGTGCGGTACGACGCCACGCGTAGTACGCCGTGCCGAGTGAGGCCGCCGTCATCGGCAGCGCGGTGATGAGCCCGGCGACGCCGTTCCCCGGGACGATGAACGTCGGCACGATCGTCAGCCACAGCAGCGGGATCCAGCGCGGCACGGCCCGGGATCGCCACAGGCCGACCGCCTGGATGACGGTGCCGACGGCAACCAGCAGCGCGCCGGGGAGCATCACGCCGAACACGTGAGCGGAGTCGTCGTTGATCCGCTCGATCACACTGGCGTCGACACCGGGAGCGGTGGCGAAATAGTAGGCAGCGGCCCAGCCGGCGCCGCCGACGGCGTACAGCGCGGTGCCGATCCACATCACCACGGCGCCCACGGTCGCCCAGGCGGATCCGCGGGCGCGCACGATGAAGGCGGTCAGAAAGGCTTGGGCCGGTACGTTGATCACGAGGGAGGCGCTGAGCACCACCAGCAGGCCCCACCACAGATCGCGGACGGGCTGGATGTCGGAGTAGGCGTACGTCTCGCCGCCGCCGGCCGGCTCCGGCCAGAGCAGTCCGCCCGGAACGGCTGCGATGGCAGTGAGCGCCAGCATCAGGGCGACGATCCCGACCCGGCGCCGGAGCACAGGATCGGTCGTAGGTGGGCTGGAGACGGTCTGGGTTGCCATGGTGAACCTCCGGATGTGAGCTGACCTCCTCAGGGAACGCCGGACCGGCGGCCTGACACATCGGAGCGAGTACGGACCGGGTCTCCGTGCTGGCTCGGAGCCCTCCGGCGTACTGCGGCCTTACTCTGACGACATGCGGTGGCCGCGGTGGGTCGCGCTCGGTACCTTCCTGCTCGTCCTGGTGATGGTCGCGGGGAGTTGCCGGCTGCTGACCGCGTACCGCACCGGCCCGCACACGCTCCGGAACTTCGTTGCCCTGGCCGCGATCGGGACCGCCATCGCAGCGCTCGGACTCGTGGTCAGCCGGCGCGAGGCCCTGGTCGGGGCGCTTCTCGGCTGGATCGGCGCGATCACGGTCTTCCTGACCGCCCGCGACGTCTACTACAACGCCGAGGGCCTGCCGTTGGACAGCCGCGTCGTCGCCTGGCTCGACGAGAGCGGGTGGTGGCTGCTCGCCGCGATCAGCCTGTTGCTGCTGTACTTCCCGAACGGCCAGCTGGTCAGCCCACGCTGGCGACCGGTCCCGCCGCTGTTGCTGCTGCTCTGCGCCATGCAGCAGGTCTTCGGGGCGTTCGCCACGACGCCATTCCTCTCACCGCTGGAAGAGCTCCCTCGCCCGTACGGCGCTCTGCCGCAGCCGCTCCGGGTGCTCAGCGAAGTCGTGTTCGTCGCCTTCCTCCTTCTGTGCCTGGCCGCGGCTGTCTCCGTGGTGATCCGGTACCGCCGGTCGACCGGCAAAGTCAGGGAGCAGGTCAAGTGGCTCTCACTCGCCGGAGTGGCGGCCGTCCTCTACCCGCTCGTCTGCCTCGCCGAGATCGTCGTCACCGGCGACACCGGCATCGTGGCGACGATCTTCGGTCTCGTCGCGCTGCTTTCCCTGCCGGTCTCCGTTGCGGTCGCGATGCTCCGGCACGACCTGTACGACGTCGACCGCGTGCTGGCCGACACCGTCACGTACGGCATCGTGATGGTCGTCCTGCTGGGCACCTACGCCGTAGCGGCCATGTCGCTAGGGCTGGTCCTCAGCGACTCCGCAGTCGTGGCTGCCGCCGCCACTGCGGTCTGCGCGCTGGTCCTCTCGCCGCTGCGGACGCGGCTGCAGCGGTCGGTTGACCGTCGGCTCTATCCGCCACGACGTGCTGCGTTGCTGGCGATCGAGGACCTGCAACGCCGGATCCACACCGAGCAGGCCCAGCCGGAGGAGCTCGAGGCCGCCCTGCGCACTGCACTGCGCGACCCGGCTCTCCGCGTTGGTCTGCTCGTCCCAGGGGCGTCAGGTTTCGTCGACGCCACTGGTATGCCGGTCGGGGGAGCACAGTTGGTTCCGGTGATGCTGGGTGGTGCGCAGATCGGCGTACTCGCGTCGGATTCGACCAGTCCCGCCGTACTGAAGGCAGTGGCTGCCGGGGCGGCCAGTCTGGTTGAAGTGACGCGGCTCAGGGCCGAGCTGGCCGGGGCGTTGCGGGAGGTGGAGGCTAGTCGGGCGCGGCTCGTGCAGGCGGGCGATGCCGAGCGGCGGCGGCTCGAGCGGGACCTGCACGATGGGGCTCAGCAGCGGCTCGTCTCGTTGGGGATGGCGATGCGGTTGGCGCAGCGGCACCTGAACGACGGGACGGTCGACGTCGACGGGTTGCTCGACCAGGGAGTTGCGGAGTTGGCGACTGCGGTCGCCGAGTTGCGGCAGATTGCGCACGGGTTGCGGCCGACGAGTCTGGACGACGGATTGCATGCTGCCTTGAGTGCGATCACGCAGTCGCTGCCGATTCCGGTCCGGCTGCAGATCCCGTCGGATCTGCCCGAGGAGTTGGCGACGACGGCGTACTTCGTGGCCGCTGAAGCGGTGACGAATGCGGCGAAGTACGCGAACGCGACGTCGATCGCGGTCCGGGTGTCGCAGTCGACCGAGCAGGTCACAGTGCTGATCGAGGACGACGGCTGCGGTGGTGCGGCGCCGCGTCCGGGGTCGGGGTTGAGCGGGTTGCTGGATCGGGTGGCGGCGGTCGGCGGTTCGCTGAACCTGCGCAGCCCGGCCGGCCGAGGCACGACCGTAGAGGCGGTCCTGCCATGCGGATCGTGAACGGGGGCAGGCGATGCGGATTGTGATCGGGGAGGATTCGGCGTTGTTCCGGGAAGGGCTGGCGCGGCTGCTGGCTGATGCCGGGCACGAGATCGTCGGCCTCGCGCCGGACGCGCCGAGCCTGATGACCGTGGTCGCGCAGACCTCACCCGACCTGGCGGTGATCGACATCAGGATGCCGCCGGACCAGACCGACGACGGCGCCCGGGCGGCCCGTCGGCTCCGGATGCTGCATCCCGGGCTGGCCATCGTGCTGCTGTCCCAGCACATCGAGACCCGGCATTCGGTCGAGTTGGTCGCGACCGGCGGGTTCGGCTACCTGCTGAAGGATCGGGTGCTCGCGGTCGACGAGTTCCTGGACGCACTGGAGCGGGTCGCGGCCGGTGGATCCGCGCTCGACCCCGAAGTGGTGACCCGGCTGCTCGGCCGCCAGCGCTCCGACGACCGGCTCGCCCCGCTGACACCGCGGGAACGTGAGGTCCTCGCGCTGATGGCGGAGGGTTGTACCAATGTCGGCATCGGCCGCCGGCTGTTCCTGACCGAACGCACCGTGGAGACCCACGTCGGCAGCATCCTGGCCAAGCTCGGCCTGCTCACCAACGACGAGCAGCACCGCCGCGTCCTCGCCGTACTGGCATATCTTGGGGAGCACTGACCGCTTCTCAGAGGATGGCTCCATGCGGATCGCTGTGTTCCACCCCGGCGCGATGGGTTCGAAACTGGCCGCGCAACTGGTTGCCGCAGGCCACGAAGTGCACTGGGTGCCGGAGGGCCGGAGTCCGGAGAGTACGACGCGTGCCGAAGCCGCCGGCCTGATCGGTACGCCGTTCGACGACGCGGTCCGGGAGGCCGAGGCGGTGTTGTGCTCGTGCGCACCACAGGGTGCTGTGGACATCGCCGTACAGGTCGGTCGGGCCGGGTTCGACGGTCTCTACATCGAGGCGAACCCGTTGTCGCCGAAGTCGCTCCGCGAAGCGCAGGAGGCGGTCTCCTCGGCCACGTTCGTGGACGCCGGTGTGATCGGTCCGCCGCCGACCGGTGGGCCGAGTCCGACGCACCTGATGCTGTCCGGCACGGCCGCTGACCAGGCCGCCGGGTTGTGGGCCGGGACAGCGGTCACGCCCATGGTGGTCGGCGATCAGCCCGGTGCGGCCAGCGCGGCCAAGTCGTCGTACGCGCTCTACAACAAAGGCAAGGCGGCCCTTGCGGTCCTCGCTTTCCAGCTCGCCGAGAAGCACGGCGTCACCGAGGCACTGACCGCGCAACAGGTCCGCGGAGATGCCGGGTCGCTCAAGGACCCGTCGCTGCCTGAGCAGCTCCGCCGGGTCGCGTGGCGCTGGGGTCCTGAGTTCGACGAGCTCGCGGAGACGCTGGACGACGCCGGCCTGGAAGGCGACGCGGCCCGAGCCCTCCGCCAGGTCTGGACGAAGCTCACCTAGTACGTCGGCCGCCCGTAGTCGCGGAGGACATACGGCGGGATGCGGTCGATCAGCCCGCTCATCGCCTCCAGGCGGGCGAGAACGTCGCGGACGGCGAACGAGCCCTGGCCCCAGGAGACGAGGGCGTTGCCGGCGAACTGCCACTCCAGACCGCCGTTGAACAGCATCCACTCCATCATCCGCGGATGCAGGACGGCCGAGGCGAACCGGTCGTCCTGGCAGTCGATCCGGAACGTGTCGTTGAACGCCTGGTTCTCCAGCTCCTGATCACGGCCGCCGAACATCCGCTGGAGGCCTGAGTCCTTGGTCAGTGTCAGCGGCGGCAGCGCGGTCGGCAGGTTGAGGGCGACCAGATGGACCGTCCGGGTCTGCGTCTGGCCGCTGCCCGCGCTGGTCGAGTAGGTGTAGTCGAGCACGCACATGCCGCGGCCGCGGAAGTCCCCGGCGAACATCTCGCCGGGCCGGCCGCGCCGGTACAGCCTGGTGGCGACCTCGATCAGCCAGGGGTTGGGCGGCGCCAGCACCCAGCCGAGCTGCGCGGCCTCCGCCGCCCGCCGCCGCAGGGCGTCCCGGCCGTGCTTCACGATGACGACGACGAGCGCGGCGAACCCCGCGATCAGCAGCCCGCCGGCGAGCAGAGCGAGGAGCAGAGTGGCTGCGAACACGCGAGCAACGTAGCGGAGCGGCGGTCCAGCGGGTTCCGGTATAGCCCGAAGCGGAATGGTGGCGAAAAGTCACCCCGCACAGGGCTGCAAAGGCAGCGAGGAACGGATTTCCACTCCGGGCGGAGTGATGGGTAGACTGTTTTGGTTGCCTCGGCGAGGGACGCCCCCCGGGAACTGTTGGGCGCGGCTCCGTGATCGACGCGGTGGTTCGTTGCCTGACGCCTTCTCCGGGGTCACAATGCGCCCGCTGAGGCCGCAGCCGAGTTCCACCTAGACAACAGATCACCGCAACGCACTTGAGGAGTTCATCTCGTGGCCGAGGTCAAGATCCAAGCCGAATCGCGCACGGAGTTCGGCAAGGGTGCTGCCCGCCGAATCCGCCGGGACAACAAGGTTCCCGCAGTCCTGTACGGCCACGGCAGTGACCCGGTGCACATCACGCTGCCCGGTCACGACACCATGCTGGCCCTGAAGACCGCCAACGCCCTGCTGCTGATCGAGGTCGAGGGCGGCGAGAACCACCTCGCACTGCCGAAGCAGGTCCAGCGTGACCCGCTGAAGGGCTTCATCGAGCACGTCGACCTGGTCATCGTGCGGCGCGGCGAGAAGGTCCAGGTGGACATCGCCGTTCACCTCGAGGGCGAGGCCGTCAGCGACACCCTGGTCGTGCTGGAGTACCCGAGCATCCTGGTCGAGGCCGAGGCGACCCACATTCCGGACGGCGTCACCCTGTCCATCGAGGGCCTCGAGGTCGGCGCCCAGCTGCACGCGTCCGACATCGCCCTGCCGGCCGGGACCACGCTGGCCATCGAGCCGGACACCCTGATCGTGAACGTGACCGCCCAGCAGACCGCCGAGCAGGCCGAGGCCGAGCTGGCCGACGCCGAGGCCGAGGCCGGCATCGAGCGGGACGAGCCGGAGGCTCCGGCCGAGGAGCCGGTGGCCGCGGCCGCCGAGTAGTCTGCGCCTCAGCACCCAGACACAGCAGGAGGGCCGGGATCCGTGGCGGACGACGTGTGGTTGGTCGTCGGACTGGGGAATCCCGGCCCTTCCTATGCCCGCACCCGGCACAACATCGG
Source organism: uncultured Actinomycetota bacterium (assembly GCA_963748245.1). GTDB lineage: Bacteria > Actinomycetota > Actinomycetes > Propionibacteriales > Kribbellaceae > Kribbella. The sequence continues at coordinate 956,630 of CAVVIA010000004.1, forward strand.
GCACCTGGTCGCCGACGAACTGGCCGACCGGACCGGCAGCAAGTGGAAGCAGCACAAGCAGGTCCGGGCCGAGGTGATCGAGACCCGGATCAGCGGCATCCGGACCGTGCTGGCCAAGCCCCGGTCGTACATGAACGAGTCCGGCGGGCCGGTGTCCGGGCTGCTGAAGTTCTTCAAGGTCGAGCCGGCCGGCCTGGTCGTGGTGCACGACGAGCTGGACATCGACTTCGGCGTCCTGCGGGCCAAGTTCGGCGGCGGCGACAACGGCCACAACGGGCTCAAGTCGCTGCGGAAGTCGCTTGGCACCGGTGAGTACTATCGAGTTCGGTTCGGTGTGGGTCGTCCGCCGGGCCGGCAGAGCCCCGCCGACTTCGTCCTGAACGAGTTCTCCTCCACCGAACGCAAGGACCTGCCGTTCGCGGTGGATCGTACGGCGGACGCGGTGGAGTCACTGCTCACCGACGGCCTCGACGCAACCCAGGGAAAGTACAACTCGTGAAACTCGGCGGTCTGGTCGACACCCTCGTCACCGATCCGGTGGTGGCCGAGGCCGTCCGCGACGCCAGAAGTGACGGCGTCACCACCCTCGACCTGAGCACTCCAGGCCCGGTGCGCCCGGTCCTGCTCGCTGCGCTGGCTTCCGAGCAGAACGGCGCCGATCGCCCGGTGCTCGCGGTGACGGCGACGTTCCGCGAGGCCGAGGAGCTCACCGAAGCCCTGCAGTGCCTGGTCGATCCCGCCACCGTCGCCTACTACCCGGCCTGGGAGACCCTCCCGCACGAGCGGCTCTCGCCCCGGTCCGACACGGTCGGCCGGCGGCTCGCCGTACTGCGGCGCCTGGTGCACCCCGATCCGTCGGACGAGACCACCGGGCCGATCAAGATCCTGGTCGCGCCGGTGCGGTCCGTGCTGCAGCCGCAGGTCGCCGGTCTGGCGGACCTGAAGCCGGTGCAGTTGCACGTCGGCGACACGGTCGAGCTCGAGGAGGTCGTCGAGGCGCTGGCCGGGGCGGCGTACCACCGGGTCGACCTGGTCGAGCGCCGCGGTGAGTTCGCGGTCCGCGGCGGCATCATCGACGTGTTCCCGCCGACCGAGGAGCACCCGCTGCGGGTCGACTTCTTCGGCGACGACGTCGAGGAGATCCGGTACTTCGCGGTCGCCGACCAGCGGTCGCTGGAGATCGCCCAGCACGGTCTGTGGGCGCCTCCGTGCCGCGAGTTGCTGCTGACCGACGAGGTGCGGTCGCGGGCCGCCGTACTGGCGAAGGAGCACCCGGAGCTCGCCGAGCTGTTCGAGAAGCTCGCCGAGGGCCACGCCGTCGAGGGCATGGAGTCGCTCGCTCCGGTGCTCGTCGACGAGATGGAGTTGCTGGTCGACCTGATGCCGGCCGGGACGCATGTCGTGGTCAGCGATCCCGAGCGGGTGCGGGCCCGGGCACACGACCTGGTCGCGACCAGCCAGGAGTTCCTGGAGGCGTCGTGGGCGGCTGCCGCCGGTGGTGGCGATGCGCCGATCGATCTGGGTGCGGCGGCGTACATCTCCCTCGGCGATGTCCGGTCGCATGCGCTGAGCAAGGGCCTGGCCTGGTGGAGCATGTCGCCGTTCGCCGCGGCGCCGACCGATGCGCCGGAGCTGCGCGACTCGATGGGGGAGCGGGTCTCGTTCGACATCGACCCGGACGCCGGTGCGGTCCGGAGCCGGTCCATCGCCGCGCACGAGGTCGACCCGTACCGCGGTGAGACCGCGGCCGCCGTCGAGGACGTCCGCGGCTGGCTGCGGGACGGCTGGCGCGTCGTCTGCGTGACCGAGGGGCATGGCCCCGCGCAGCGGCTGGCCGAGGTGTTCTCCGAGGCCGAGCTACCGGCCCGGCTGGTCGAGGGGATCGAGGAGATCCCCGAGCCGGGCATCGTGCTGATCTCGCAGGGTCAGCTCGACCACGGATTCATTGCCGACGGCATCAAGTTCGCCGTACTCACCGAGAACGACCTGGCCGGTCAGCGGTCGATGGCCGAACGGCGTTCCCAGCAACGGATGCCGAGCCGGCGGAAGAAGACGATCGACCCGCTCGAGCTGCAGCCCGGCGACTTCGTCGTGCACGAGCAGCACGGCGTCGGCCGGTACGTCGAGATGATGCAGCGGACCGTCGGCACCGGCACCCAGAAGGCCACCCGCGAGTACGTCGTCATCGAGTTCGCGCCGAGCAAGCGCGGTCAGCCCGGCGACCGGCTGTACGTGCCGACCGACCAGCTCGACCAGGTCACCCGGTACGTCGGCGGCGAGCAGCCCTCGCTCGACAAGATGGGCGGCGGCGGACTGGGCCAAGCGCAAGGGCCGCGCCCGCAAGGCGGTCCGCCAGATCGCCGGCGAGCTGATCAAGCTGTACGCCGCCCGCCAGGCGACCAAGGGACACGCGTTCGCGATCGACACCCCGTGGCAGCGTGAGCTGGAGGACGCGTTCCCGTTCGTGGAGACGCCGGACCAGCTGGCCACCATCGACGACGTGAAGCGCGACATGGAGCGCGTGATGCCGATGGACCGGATCGTCTGCGGCGACGTCGGCTACGGCAAGACCGAGATCGCCGTCCGGGCCGCGTTCAAGGCGGTGCAGGACGGCAAGCAGGTCGCCGTCCTGGTGCCGACGACGCTGCTCGTGCAGCAGCACTACGCGACCTTCGCCGAGCGGTACGCCGCCTTCCCGGTGAACGTGGCCCCGCTGTCGCGGTTCCAGACCGACAAGGAGGCCAAGGCCACCATCGACGGTCTCGACGACGGGTCGGTCGACGTCGTGATCGGAACGCACCGGCTGTTCAGCGGCGAGGTCGCGTTCAAGGACCTCGGGCTGGTCGTGGTCGACGAGGAGCAGCGGTTCGGCGTCGAGCACAAGGAACAGCTGAAGCGGTTGCGGACCGCGGTCGACGTACTGACGATGTCGGCGACGCCGATCCCGCGGACCCTGGAGATGTCGATCACCGGCATCCGGGAGATGTCCACGATCGCGACCCCGCCGGAGGAGCGGCACCCGGTGCTGACCTTCGTCGGCGCCTACGAAGAGGGCCAGGTGACCGCCGCGATCCGGCGCGAGCTGCTCCGCGAGGGTCAGGTCTTCGTCGTCCACAACCGGGTGAACACGATCGAGAAGGCGGCCGCCCGGATCCGCCAGCTGGTGCCCGAGGCGCGGGTGAGCGTCGCGCACGGCCAGATGAACGAGCACACCCTCGAGAACGTGATCCAGGGCTTCTGGGAGAAGCAGTCCGACGTCATCGTCTGTACGACGATCGTCGAGTCCGGGATCGACATCTCGAACGCGAACACGATGATCGTGGAACGGTCCGACCTGCTCGGCCTGTCCCAGCTGCACCAGCTCCGCGGCCGGGTCGGCCGGGGCCGGGAGCGGGCGTACGCGTACTTCTTCTTCCCGCCGGAGAAGCCGCTGACCGAGACCGCGCACGACCGGCTGGCCACCATCGCGCAGCACGCCGACCTGGGCGGCGGTATGGCGGTCGCGATGAAGGACCTGGAGATCCGCGGCGCCGGCAACCTGCTCGGCGGCGAGCAGTCCGGCCACATCGCCGACGTCGGTTTCGACCTGTACGTCCGGCTGGTCGGCGAGGCGGTCGCGGAGTACCGCGGCGACACCAAGGCCGAGGAGCCCGAGGTCAAGATCGAGCTGCCGATCGACGCGCACCTGCCGCACGACTACATCCCGTCGCAGCGGCTGCGGCTGGAGATGTACCAGCGGCTGGCCGCCGTACGGGACGAGGACGGCATTGCGGAGCTGGTCGAGGAACTGCACGACCGGTACGGCGACATCCCGCAGCCGGTGCAGAACCTGATCGAGGTGGCGAAGTTCCGCAACCACGCCCGCCGGGCCGGTCTGCACGACGTCACCCTGCAGGGCAATCTGATCCGGTTCGGGCCGGTCGAGCTGCCCGATTCGAAGGTGCTCCGGCTGAACAGGCTGTACCCGAAGAGTCTGGTGAAGCCGCAACTGCGTACGATCCTGGTGCCGAGACCTGCCACCCGGCCGGTCGCCGGTCAGCCGCTCCGCGACCAGGAGCTGCTGCAGTGGTGCACCCGGCTGATCGACGATGTGATCGCCGAACCGGTCGGGGTGCCGGCGTGAACCTGAAGTGGACGAGCGAGGAGATTCGGTGAGCAGAGGGCGACGGCTTCGGGCCATCGGAGCGGCAGTGGCGTCGGTGCTGCTGGCCGGAGGCTGCGCGGCGGGAACGCACCCGGGCGCGGCGGCGGTGGTCGGCGACAACGAGATCACCGTCGGTGACCTCGACACCACCTCCCGTGCGGTCAGCACCGCGCTCGGGCAGGAGTTCAACAGCACGGTGGCGCTGAGCGAACTGGTGAACAACGCGGTGGTGGCCGAGGTCAGCAAGCAGCGGTCGGTCGAGGTCAGCGACGCCGAGATCTCCGAGGCGGCCAAGCTGGTCGTCAACGACGAGACGGCGTACGCGAAGTTCGAGGCGGACCCGGTCGCGCGGGACTTCCTGAACCAGGTCGCCGCGGCCGCGGTCGCGACCATCAAGCTGGGCGGCGGCACCGGGGTCAAGGACCCGAAGGTGCAGGTAGGCGCAGCAGGCGGGTCTGCAGGTCGTGAAGGAAGCCTCGAAGGACGTCACGGTCGACATCTCGCCGCGCTTCGGCCAGTGGACCGACGGCCGGATCGACAGCAAGATCTCCGGCTCGCTGTCCGAGGAGTCCGCCCAGGCCAAGGCCAAGCGCGAAGCCGCCGAAGAGGCCGCCAAGCAGGCCCAGCCGCAGGGCTGAGGTTCCTGAATGCCTGGTGACACCGCAGGTGGTGCGATCAAGGTCGTCCTGACCAGCCCCCGGGTGGCACCAGGCCTGCTCACCCGCGCGGCCTGGCAGGCTTTCGCCGACGCCGATCAGATCGGTGCCGCCGCCATGCGGCCCGATGTCCAGGCGGTCGTCGGGTCCGGGCTCGTCGTCACCCAGGTCGAGGGTGAGGTGGCGGAGCACTGGGGTTGGCTCAGCGCCGCCGCGGCTGCGGGCAAGCGGGTCGCCTGGCTCGATCGGCGAGGACGGCGAGCCCGGCTTGCTGCGGGTCGTCGCCGACCAGCTGAGCCGGGAGCCACGTCCGCCGTACCAGGTGGAGATCCTGCACGGGTCGTACGACGTACCTGGCGGGCGGCTGATCGACCTGGTGCGGGTGATGGACCGGCTGCGCCGGAACTGCCCGTGGGACCAGGAGCAGACGCACGAGAGCCTGGCGAAGTACCTGCTCGAGGAGACCTACGAGACCCTCGAAGCCATCGACACCGGCGACCGCGCCCACCTCCGCGAGGAACTCGGCGACCTCCTCCTCCAGGTCGCCTTCCACTCCCGGATCGCCGAGGAGGACCCGGACGAGGGTTACTCCGTCGACGATGTCGCCGGTGACATCGTCGAGAAACTCATCCGCCGCCATCCGCACGTCTTCGGCACCGTCGACGCCGCCGACGCGGCCGCGGTCGAAGCCAACTGGGAAACCATCAAGGCCGCCGAGAAACAACGCACCTCGGTCCTCGAAGGCATCCCGCTGGCCCTCCCCGCCCTGGCCCTCGCCGACAAGGTCCTCGGCCGAGCCGCGAAACTCCTCCCGACCGACGCCGCGCCCGCGACACCCACCTCCGACGCGGACCGAATCGGCGCGGAGCTACTGGCCTTGGTCCGCGAGTCCCGCACCCTGGGCATCGACCCCGAACAAGCCCTCCGCACCGCCACCCACTACCTGGCTCAGCAGATCCGCACCACCGAATCCGGCGGCAACTGAGGATCAGAGTCGGTCGGCCGCCACGACGGCTATCCGCTTCTCGTCGCCGACCAGGGCTTTCAAGTCGCCCGGATCCGACGTCGCGATGACCACCGGACCTGTCTCCGCCAGAGCTGTGGCGACCAGGATCGCGTCGACGGCCTGACCTGATCCCAACCTGGCCTCGCCGATCAGCTGACCTGCCCGCTCACCGACCGCGCGAGTGACGGGCTCGACGACGACCCCGTTGAGAACCCGGTACACCGCCGCGTCGCGTTGAGTGCCCCGAAGAGCCTCGGCGAGGATCGCCGCGGAGGTGATGACCCGACGGCCGTCGGCATACGCCGCCTGGAGGCGTACATACATCGAGCGGTCCGTGGCCGCTCTGGACAGCCCTTCGTTGTCGAGTACCAATGAGCCCTGTGGCGTCGGCCGGGTGCGTTTGCGTGGGCTCACTGGTTCGGCCACTCCGCCCTGGCGCGAGCCAGCTCCTCCTCGGTCACCGGTCCGTGAGTCTCGGCGAGCTCGGACAGCAGGTCACCGAGCCGGTCATGCTCCAGCTGCCGGATCAGGGCGTCGGTCACATACGCGGAGACGTTGCCCCGACCGGCCCGGGAACGCAGCTCGGCAGCCACGTCGGACGGGATCGTGACGCTCAGCTTGTCTGTGTGCGCCGGTTCGCTCATGCCTCGATCCTACCGCTGGTGGGATCGGCGGCACAGCGAAAACCTGGTGCCTGACTGATCCTCCGCTGGCAGGGTGGGGCGGGTGGATGTTGCTGAACTGCTGGCGGAGCGCTGGTCCCGGAAGCCGACGAGCGTGACGCAGTTGCCGGGCGGAATGGGTTCGACGACCTGGTTGGCTGAGGACGACGAGTGGCGGGTCGTCGTCAAGGCGGTCGATGCCAGTGACGAGGGGTTCGGGCCTGGGCTGGAGTTGGCGGCTCGGCTTGGTGACGCGGGATTCGTGACTGGGCGGCCGGTGGCCAGCAAGGCGGGGCGGCTGGTCGAGGCGTACGACGGTCGCTTGGTCGGCGTACTCGAGTTTGTCGACGGGGTGCCGTTGACCGGGGCTGATGCGGCTGCGGTCGGGGAGATGTTGGGGCGGGTGCACCAGGCGAGCCGGACTGCCGAGGGGGAGGTGGCCGAGTGGCTTCGGTTCCTGCGGGTCTTCGAGTCGTCGCTGGACCTCGAGGAGTGGATCCGGCCGGCCGTCGAGGGTGCGATGGAGGGGGTACGACGGCTCGGCCCGTTGACCTGGGGTTGGCTGCACGGGGACCCGGCGCCGGATGCTTTCATGCGTCTGCAGGACGGCGCCACCGCGTTGATCGACTGGGGTGCGGCGATGCACGGGCCGGTGCTGTACGACGTGGCTTCGGCCGTCATGTACCTCAACGGGCCCGATCAGGTCGTTCCGTCGTACCTGAAGCAGCGGCCGGAGTTGCGCGACGAGGTCGAGCGCGGCCTCGACGCGTTCCTGCAGGTGAGGTACGCCGTGCAGGCCGGGTACTTCGCCTGGCGGTGCTCAAACGACATCCGCACCGGGATCGCCGACCCGGCCGAGAACCGCAAGGGCCTCAACGACGCCCGGCGCGCCTTCGGCCTGTAGATCCCTGCGGATCGCCGCCTCGGTGGCGACCCAGTTCTTGAAAAGGTAACGGTGCGGCACCACTGGCGTGATCGCCGCGATCACCTCGGGTTTGTCGTCGACGAAATGGGTGATGCCGAGGTCGGCGCAGTGGATCGCCTTCTGCGGGCGCTGCAGGCAGAACCGGACGTTGCCCTCGGCAACGCCGGTCAGTGCGAAGAAGCGGTGATGCCGCAACCATTCCAGCGACCGCTGCTGCACCCGCGGCCCGCACTTGGACACCAGCCACGCCTGCCCGTCGAACAACCGCACCAACCGCGTGATCGCCGCGAAAGCCCCGGGTACGGCGGGGGTCCGCAGCATCGCCGCGGTGTCGCCGGAGAAGAACGACGTGTCACCGGTCCCCGAGGATCCGTCGATGATCACCCGGCCGATGTCGATTCCCAATCTGTTCATACCTCCAGGCTGCCGATCCCGGTTCTCCAGCAGAACTATTAACCCTGTAGATAGCTATAGTTTGAAGTAATGATCGGATTGGTCGCGGAGGATCTGGAAGCGTTCGCGGTGTTCGCCCGGCACCGCAACTTCACTCGTGCCGCGGCGGAGCTGCACGTCAGCCAGCCCGCCCTCCACACCCGCATCCGCAAGCTGGAGAACCGCCTCGGTTCACAGCTGTACGTGAAGCACGGCCGGCAACTTCACCTGACCGACGTCGGCGAACGCCTGGCCGCCTTCGCCAACGACACCAAGGACCGCACCGCCGACTTCCTCAGCTCCCTCGACGCCGCCCCGCCGCGTCCCCTGGTGCTGATGGCCGGCTCCGGCGCGTACCTGTATCTGCTCGGCGACCCGATCCGGCGCATCCTCGCCAAAGGCCACGAGCTCAGGCTGCTCACCGGCGACGTGTCCGCGACCTTGGCCGCGGTCCGCGACGGCTCGGCCGACCTCGGCGTCACCGCACTGACCGTCCCGCCGGACGACCTCGACGCCGAACTGCTGGCGCAGTACCCCCAGACCTTGATCACTCGCGCCGACCATCGCCTGGCCGATCGGCGGAGCGTCCGGCTGAAGGACCTGCGGGACGAGGCCCTCGTCGTACCGCCGAAGGATCGGCCGCATCGCCAGCAGCTCGAGCGGAGCATGCTGGACCAGGGCATCCGATGGTCCGTCGCGGTCGAGGCCGAAGGGTGGGAACTGCTGGTCCACTTCGTCCGTCTGGGAATAGGACCGGCCGTCGTCAACGGTTCCGTGCGGACGACGGGCGCCGTACGGAAGATCCCGATCAAGGATCTGCCGCCGGTGCGGTACTACGTCGTCACGCGCAAGGACCGCGGTGACCGGGTGGACGAACTGAAGGGGATGTTGGCGTGAGCAGGGACAGCCGGAGGATCTCCAGGCTGCTCAGGCACACTGCAGGTGAGCGCGACCTCACGATGAGTGCGGACGGCTGGGCGTCGATCGACGAGGTGCTGCGCGTGCTCGCGATGGACCGTTCCGCGCTCGACCAGGCGGTCGAGGACAACGACAAGCAGCGGTTGCAGGTGGACGGTGAGCGGATCCGGGCGTGTCAGGGGCACTCGCTCGCCGGGATGCCGGTGACGTGTGAAGCCTTGGAGAACAGTTGGGAACGGGTACACCCCGACCACCTGCTCTGGCACGGGACCAATCACGCGGCGCTGGACGGGATCAAGCGGCACGGCCTACTGCCGGGACGGCGTACGCATGTCCATCTGGCTGCCGCGAAGGACAGTCCGGTGGGCCGCCGATCGGCCGTGGATCTCTTGCTGGGTGTGGATCCGGCCGATCTGGCCATCTATCGGGCACCCAACGGAGTGTTACTTACCCGGTTCGTCCCGGCTGATGCGATCGTAAGGGTCGACGCGGTCCACCGTGCTCGCTGGTCTGGCGGCTAGGCTCGGGCTGATTCGTCATCGAGAACTTGGGAGTCAATGTGGCCACCATCGAGGCCGTCGGCGCCCGCGAGATCCTCGACTCGCGCGGCAACCCCACTGTCGAGGTCGAGGTTCTGCTCGACGACGACACCGTAGCCCGGGCGGCCGTGCCGTCGGGCGCGTCCACCGGGCAGTTCGAGGCCGTCGAACTGCGTGACGGCGACAAGGCCCGGTACGGCGGCAAGGGTGTCCAGAAGGCGGTCACCGCCATCCTGGAGGACATCGACAAGGAGATCGTCGGGTACGACGTCCACGAGCAGCGGCTGATCGACCACGCCCTGCTGGACCTGGACGGCACCCCGAACAAGGCCAAGCTGGGTGCGAACGCGATCCTCGGCGTCAGCCTCGCCGTCGCCAAGGCGGCCGCGGACTCGTCCGGCCTCCCGCTGTTCCGGTACGTCGGCGGCCCGAACGCGCACGTCCTGCCGGTGCCGATGATGAACATCCTCAACGGCGGCGCGCACGCGGACAGCAACGTCGACGTGCAGGAGTTCATGATCGCCCCGATCGGCGCACCGACGTACGCCGAAGCGGTGATGCAGGGCGCGGGTGTCTACCACGCGCTGAAGGCGGTGCTGAAGGAGCGCGGCCTGTCCACCGGTCTCGGTGACGAGGGCGGTTTCGCGCCGAACCTGTCGACCAACCGCGAGGCGCTGGACCTCATCCTGGTCGCGATCGAGAAGGCCGGCCTGCAGCCGGGCAAGGACATCGCGCTGGCGATGGACGTGGCCGCGAGCGAGTTCCACACCGACGGCGTGTACGCGTTCGAGGGCGGTAAGAAGTCGGCCGACGAGATGATCGCCTACTACGCCGACCTGGTCGCGTCGTACCCGATCGTCTCGATCGAGGACCCGCTGAACGAGGAGGACTGGGACGGCTGGATCAACCTGTCCGGTCAGCTTGGTGACAAGATCCAGATCGTCGGCGACGACCTGTTCGTCACCAACGTCGAGCGGCTGCAGCGCGGTATCAGCGAGAAGGCGGCGAACTCGCTGCTGGTGAAGGTGAACCAGATCGGCTCGCTGACCGAGACGCTGGACGCGGTCGACCTGGCCCACCGCAGCGGTTTCACCTGCATGATGAGCCACCGCTCCGGCGAGACCGAGGACACCACCATCGCCGACCTCGCGGTCGCGACGAACTGCGGCCAGATCAAGTCCGGCGCCCCGGCCCGGTCCGACCGCACCGCGAAGTACAACCAGCTGCTCCGGATCGAGGAGGAGCTCGACGACGCGGCGGTCTACGCCGGCCGCTCGGCCTTCCCGCGGTTCAAGGGCTGATTGGATGGCCTCGTCCCGTCGGGATTCCGGTGCACGCCCCGGCTCGCGTCCGTCGAGCCGGACCCAGTCGCGTCCACCGGCCCGGCGGGGCGACCAGCCCAAACGCCGTACGACGGGAACCTCGGCCGAACCGGTCCGGACCCGGGGCTCGCGCAACCTCACCGGCCGGGCGGCCGTCGTGCTGCTCGTGCTCGGTGCGCTGATCGTGTCGTACGCGCAGAGCCTGCGGGTGTGGTTCGACCAGCACCAGCAGATCACCGCGCTGCAGCAGGAGATCCGCGACCGGGAGAAGCGGGTCGGCGAGCTGAACGACGAGATCGCCCGCTGGGAGGACGACGCGTACGTGAAGGCGCAGGCGCGGCAGCGGCTCGGCTGGGTGATGCCGGGCGAGGTCGGGTACCGCGTGATCGGCGCGGACGGGAAGCCGGTGGGTGCGCCGCCGGAGCCGTCGACCCCGTCCGACGCGACGGCCGACGAGCAGGATCCGACCTGGTACACCAGGCTGTGGGGGAGCGTCGAGGGAGCCGGCAAGCCCGCCGTCCCGTCGACGCCGAAGCCGGCCAAGCCGACCCCGAAGCCCATCCTGACTCCGTCTCCGAAGGCGACCCGGTGACCGTAGGTTCTGACGACGTCGAAGCGGTCAGCAAGCAGCTCGGGCGGGCCGCGCGGGGGATCCGCTCCATCGCCCACCGGTGCAGCTGTGGGCTGCCCGATGTGGTCGAGACCGAGCCCCGGCTGCCGGACGGTACGCCGTTCCCGACCACGTACTACGTGACCTGCCCGCGCCTCGCGTCCGCGATCGGGACGCTCGAGGCCGAAGGCATGATGAAGGAGATGACGGACCGGCTCGGCACCGACGAGGACCTGGCCGCTCGCTATCGCGCCGCCCACGAGTCCTACCTGGCGCACCGCGAGTCGATCGAACACGTCGACGAGATCGCCGGCATCACCGCCGGCGGCATGCCCACCCGAGTCAAATGCCTCCACGTCCTGGCCGGCCACTCCCTGGCCGCCGGCCCCGGCGTAAACCCACTAGGCGACGAAACCCTGGAAGCCCTCGAAGACTGGGGCCGCCGGGGGCCATGTGTCTGACGTGCCTTCCAGCAGTGCGATCCGGGTCGCTGGGGTCGACTGCGGTACCAACTCGCTGCGCCTGCTCATCGCCGACCTCGCCGACGGTGAGCTCGTCGAGGTCGACCGGCGGATGACGATCGTCCGCCTCGGGCAGGGCGTGGATGCGACTGGAGCCTTTGCGCCTGAGGCGTTGGAGCGGGTGTTTGCCGCCTCGGACGAGTTTGCGGCGGCGATCCGGGCCGCCGGCGCGACGCGGACCCGGTTCGTGGCGACCTCGGCGGCGCGGGACGTCAGCAACCGGGACGAGTTCTTCGCGGGAATCTCACGGCGCTTCGGCGTGGAGCCCGACATCATCTCGGGCGCCGAGGAAGCCGAGCTGACCTTCCGCGGCGCAACCGGCGGGCTGGCTGCTCTGGAGGTGCCCGGGCCGTATCTCGTCGCCGACATCGGCGGTGGGTCGACCGAGCTCGTTCTGGGTGATGCCGGCGGAGTGATCGCGGCCGAGTCACTCGACATCGGCTCGGTGCGGCTGACCGAGCGGCACGTCACCTCCGACCCGACCACACCGGCCGAGCTCGCCGCCACCACCAAGGACGTCGACGCGATGCTCGACGCGACGACGGTGCCGATCACCCAGGCCCGCGCCTTGGTCGGCGTGGCAGGCACCGTCACCACAGTCGCCGCCCTCGCGCTGAAGCTCCCCGAGTACGACCGGACCCGGGTTCACCACGCGCGGATCTCCGGAGCCGTCTTGCGCGACACCACCGCCTGGCTCACGAACTCCAGTCGCACCGAGCGTTCCGCCGTACCTGCAATTCATCCCGGCCGGGTAGACGTCATCGGAGCCGGCGCACTGATTCTGCAGCGGCTGTACGACCGCATGGCTGTCGACGAAGTACTCGTCTCAGAGCACGACATTCTCGACGGAGTCGCACTCTCGCTCGGCTAGGCCGGATCTCCAGGCCATCACAATGGCGCCGAGTTCGCGTCGCCGAGCGTGCTGCCTGTCATCAGGCCCAGTTGTGATGGCCTGGGCGTCCGCAGTCAGCGGTTGCGGCCTGCGCCGCGGGTCATCAGCGGTTGCGGATGCCGTCGAGGGCGATCGCCAGGACGCGGTCGCGCTGCGCGTCGTCGACGTACCCGGCCGCGGTCAGGCCGCTGACCATCCGCAGTACGTCGTCGAAGTTCACATCCGAGCGGGCGTCGCCGGACTGCTGCGCCTGCTCGAACAGCGGCGTGCCGGCGGCGTACATCGCCTCGCGCGCCGCCTGGAAGCTCTCGGACTCCCGGTTCAGCGACTCGTAGATCGCGCGCTTGGTCGCGGCGTACCCGACGAACCGGCGCAGCCAGGTGGTCAACGCCTCCCACGGCGGCAACTCGGCCACGTCCTCGGCGGCGATGCACAGCTCCTCGATCTCGCCGAGGTAGACCGCGTTCAGCAGATCCTGCCGGGTCGGGAAGTTGCGGTACAGCGTGCCGATACCGACACCGGCCTGGCGTGCGATCTCCTCCAGCGACGCCTCGACCCCCTTGGCGGCGAACGCGTCCCGGGCGGCGCCGAGCAGGGCGTCGAAGTTCCGCCGCGCGTCGGCCCGCTGCGGCCGCCGTACGTCGACTCGCAACGCCGGCCTGGTCTGATCCACACTTCACCCTATCGACTTGGAACCGGAGGCACACCTCCGTTATAGTGGAGGCATACCTCGACTTTACCAGGCCGGGGACTTCTGACGCCGCCGTTCGCGGCGCACTCACACCCTTTCGAAGGACTTCTGCATGCCTGGAAGCAGTAACTCCCCACGCGTGACACTGGCGGTGCTGGCGACCGTCGTGGCCGCGTTCTCGATGTTGCAGTCGCTGGTCAGCCCGGCGCTGCCGGTCATCCAGCGCGATCTGGGTACGACGGCGAGCACCGTCACCTGGGTGTTCACCGCATTGCTTCTGTCGGTCTCGGTGGCGACCCCGCTGCTCGGCCGGATCGGCGACATGGTCGGCAAGGAGCGCACGCTGCTGATCGCGCTGGCCGCGCTCGCCGTCGGCTGTCTGCTCGCTGCGATCGCGCCGAACATCGGCGTCCTGATCGGAGCCCGGGTGGTCCAAGGACTCGGCGGCGCGGTGTTCCCGCTCGCGTTCGGCATCATCCGGGACGAGTTCCCGTCCGAGCGGGTGCCGTCGGTGGTCGGCGTCGTGTCCGCCGTCATCGCGGTCGGTGGTGGTCTGGGCATCGTCCTGGCCGGCCCGATCGTCGAGGCGCTCGGGTGGCGCTGGCTGTTCTGGATCCCGCTCGTCGTCGTTTCGGTGGCCGCGGTGATGGTTCGCCGGTACGTGCCCGAGTCGCCTCAGCGGGTGCCGGGCCGGATCGACTGGCTGGCCGCGGCGTTGCTGTCGGGCTGGCTGGTCGCGTTGCTGCTGCCGTTGAGTGCGGGGCGGTCGTGGGGCTGGGGTTCGTTGTCGACAATCGGATTGTTTGTCGCCGCCGCCGTACTGCTGGCCGGCTGGATCACGGTCGAACTGCGATCGGCGAACCCGCTGATCGACATGCGGATGATGCGGTTGCCGGCGGTCTGGACGACCAACCTGGTGGCGCTGCTGTTCGGTGCGGCGATGTTCGCGGTGTACGCGTTCGTGCCGCAGTTCATGCAGATCCCGACGGTCGCGGGCTTCGGGTTCGGCTCGAGTGTCACCCAGGCCGGGCTGTTGATGCTGCCGATGCTGGTGACGATGGCGGTGAGCGGTTCGCTGAGCGGGCCGATCGCGCCGTGGTTCAGCGTGAAGGCGCAGGTCGTCTGGGGATCGGCGCTCAGCCTGGTCGCATCCGTCGCCTTCGCCGAGCTCCACGACCGGCCGTGGCAGGTGGCGATCTCGACCGCCGTGTTCGGCCTCGGTCTGGGCCTGGCCTACGCGTCGATGACGAGCCTGATCGTGCAGAACGTGCCGCGTGAACAGACCGGCGCCGCAACCGGCATGAACGCCAACATCCGCACCATCGGCGGCTCGATCGGTACGGCGCTCGCCAGCTCGATCATCACCGGCCACCTCCAACCCACCGGCCTCCCCGCCGAATCCGGCTTCACCGACACCTTCCTCCTCCTAGCCGCCTTCAGCGCCGCCGCCGTCCTCCTAGCCCTAGCCATCCCCCGAGCCCGCCAAACAAGCCCAACCCCCAAGCCCGCCCTGGAGGAACTGATTGGCTAACCGTCAACCGCCGCGAGCTCCCGGGCTCGGCCCGGGCGCTCCGGCGGTTCCTGATGCGACTCCTCTGACCGGCAGGTCCCTAGTCTGAGGGGTATGAAACTGCCGCATCCGTTGACGGGGGAGTTGTTTGAGAGTCCGGTGCCGCCGGGGGTGGGGTGGCCGGAGGATCCTGCGGTACGGCGTACTCCTGTGGCTCAGGACGCGTCCGACGTACTGCGGTTGTCGGCGACCGGGGAGCTGGCGGAGTTGGAGGCTCGGGTGTCGGTGTGCCGGGCCTGTGCGCGGTTGGTGGAGTGGCGGGAAGAAGTTGCCTTAGGCAAACGGAAGTCCTTCGCGGCCCAGCCGTACTGGGGTCGGCCGATCGCGGGCTGGGGTGCCGAGGAGCCGCGGATCCTGATCGCCGGGCTGGCTCCCGCGGCGCACGGCGGCAACCGGACCGGCCGGGTCTTCACCGGCGACCGCTCCGGCGACTGGTTGTTCGCCGCGCTCCACCGCGTCGGCCTCGCCAACCAGCCCACCAGCGAACACGCCGGCGACGGCCTCCGCCTGACCGGCACCCGAATGATCGCCGCCGTCCGCTGCGCCCCGCCCGCCAACAAACCCACCCCGGACGAACGCGACACCTGCGCCCCCTGGTTCCGCCGCGAGCTCGAACTGTGCCTCCCCACCACCCGAGCCATCGTCTGCCTCGGCAAATTCGGGTACGACGCCCTGCTCAACGCCCTCCACTCTCTGGGCGCCGCCGGACCCAGACCCCGCCCGAAATTCGGCCACGCAGTCGAACACCGCATCGGCGACGTCACGGTCCTAGGTTGCTTCCACCCCAGCCAGCAGAACACCTTCACCGGCAAACTCACCGAACCCATGCTCGACGCCGTCCTCTCCCGCGCCAAGTCCCTCGCAGACCTCCCCTGAGCGACTCAGGGCATCCAGCCATCAGCGCCTACACAGGCGCGAACGCTTTCGTCGAGCGGATGAACGCCGCATTCTTGGAGGATGCCGGCGCGGGTGCTCGCCGCAGTATCCGCGACCGCGGCGGCACAGCACGCCGGCAAGGGGGAGGCGGATGATGCGCGACTCGCTGTGGAGGAGGCTCGTCCTGCTCGGGACGCCACTGGCCCTGGCCGTGCTCGAGTACTTCCATCCGGACGCAAGCGATGCTGCCGAGGCCGTAGACCAAGGTGACTGGTTCTTCTGGTTCCACATGATCCAGCTCCCTCTTGTCGGCCTGATGGCCTTGGCGGTCTATCTGCTGACCGAAGACCTGGAGGGCAGGGCGGTGACCGTCAGCCGCTGGGCCACGGGAGTCTTCGCCGTCTTCTTCAGCGCGTACGACGCCGCAGCAGGTATCGCCACCGGCTTCGCCCTGCGCAACGCGCAGAGTCTCTCGCCAGAGGACCAGTCCGTCGTCTTCGAGTCGGTGAAGGACATGCCGGGCGTGAGCGCGATCTTCAGTCTGTCGATCGTCGGCACGGGTGCCTGGGTGGTGGCGCTGATAGCGGCGGCGATGGCCCATCGCCGCGCCGGTGCGTCCCGGATCACCTTCGTCTTGCTGATCCTGGCCGGAGTCTTCCTCCTCTCCGGCCACCCCTTTCCCGGCGGCACCCTCGCCTTCGGCTCCTTCTTCCTCGCCGCCCTCTCACTGGAACTCACCCCAAGGCGCTCCGCAGCCGCCTGACCTGAACGTGAGGTGCGACACGGGGCGTCACAGTTGCGGTGTCTGCGGGGTCGTATGGATGACCGCGGATTGCGGCCGGCGTGGAGGACGACCAAGGAGGTCGAGCCATGGACCGCCCATGGAACAACCTGCGAGCGAGGGTATTCCCCGACCACTGGTCGCTGCTGTTCGGCCAGATCGCCTTCTACAGCTTCGTCGTGATCGTGCTCAGCGGCGTGGTCCTGACGGCGTACTACGAACCGTCGGTCGATCACGTTGTGTACGACGGACCGTACGCACCGCTGCACGGCACGGGGATGTCACGGGCACTGGATTCGACCATGGCGATCACCTTCGAGGTCCGCGGTGGGCTGCTGATCCGCCAGATCCATCACTGGTCCACGCTGATCATGGTGGCGACGATCACGCTGCACTTGTTGCGGCTGTTCTTCACCGCCGGGTTCCGTCGGCCACGGCGCCTGAACTGGCTCGTTGTCTTCGGGCTGCTCGTCGTCGCGCTGGCCGCAAGCCTCACCGGCACCTCACTCCCGGACGACATGGCGTCGGGCATGAGCCTCGCCGTACTCGACGGTGTCCTGCTGGCGACTCCGCTCGTCGGCACTGCCCTCTCGACTCTGCTGTTCGGAGGAGACTTCCCGGGCGATGTGATCTCGCGGTTCTACCCGTTGCACATCGTCGTCCTGCCCGCCGTACTTCTCGTCCTCTTCGTTGCCGGAGCGGTCCTCGCGCTCAGGCACAAGCCCGCGCAGTTCGCAGGACCCGGGCGAACGGAAGACAACGTGGTGGGCCATCCGGCGACTGTGACCGCGGTCAAGAGTGTCGGCCTCTTCTGCTTCGTCGCGGGGGTTGCGGTCCTTATGGGCGCGACGGCGACCATCAACCCGGTGTGGCTGTACGGCCCCGCGGATCCGGCGAACGCCTCGGCCGGTGTCGGCCCGGCGTGGTACCTCGCCTTCCTCGACGGCTCGCTTCGGCTGGCGCCAGGCTGGGAATTCGTCCTGGTGGGGCAAGACGTTCACCGTGGCCGTGCTGTTGCCGGTCGCGATCTGCACGCTGTTCCTTGCGCTCGTCGCCGTCTACCCGTTCATCGAGGAGCGGCTGACCGGCGACCGGAGGCAGCACCACCTCCTCGAGCGGCCGCGCAACAACCCGACCCGAACCGGCATCGGCGTCGCCGGTATCACCTTCTACGGCGTCCTTTGGGCCGCAGCCGGCGCCGACACCATGGCCGTGCTGTTCCACCTCTCGGTCAACGCACTCCTGCACGTCTTCCAGGTCCTCCTGATCCTTGGCCCGCCCGCCGCACTGCTGATCACCCGCCGCATCTGCCTCGGCCTGCAGGAACGGGACGTGGACATCGCGGTGCACGGCGTCGAGACCGGCCAAGTAGTCCGGCTCCCGGACGGCGGATACATCGAGAAGCACCGTCCAGTCGACGTATACCGGCGCTGGCGGCTCGTGGGTTCATCCGCAGAAACCCGCGCGCTAACCGCACAAGCCACCACCCCCGCAACGAGGGACGCAAAACACGAAGACGCCGAACGACAGACATGAGGAGCGTGCTCGTACCGCGCGCCGTCTGGCCGGTCCGACTGGTGCTGCGAGCTGCCCGGTTGTCGGGTCCGGAGTGCCCTAGACTCCCGCCGTGACCGCCCAGGACCAGTATCGAAGCATGCTCAAGGAATGCATAACGCCGGCGCTGCGCGAACGAGGATGGCGAGGAGGTTCTGGCAAGTACTACCTCCGCGGCACGACTGGCCATGTCGGAAGCTTGATTCTGTCTGGCGACCATCGTCGGTCCACCGCGCAGGTGTCTACCTTCCACGTGCACGTTGGTGTGGTCTCGCGGTATCTGCAGGAGTTCCGTGAAGCGACGGGGCAAGAGCCGCGGAAGAAGCCGTCGTACGCGCTGGACCACGACTGGTTCGATGAGATCGCGAGCTTCACGATCAACAGCGATGACGATCCGCTGGAGGTGGGCGGCTTCGTGTGGGGGATCGTGGAAACGCAGGCCATCCCCAGGGTGGCTGCGAGCCTCGACGACCAGGGACTGCGCCGCGCGGTCGACGATTGCCCTGTCGGCGTAGGCCGGGGCGCGGCGCGCACCCTGATGGACATCACCCAAGGAAACGCCGAGGCGGCCCGCACCCAAATCGAAACCTCCGAACGGAACTTCGGCGCCGACGACCCCGGCGTCGCATTCCTGCGCAGCAGACTGCGCGAGTCCACAAACAGCAACTAGCCAGACGCACGAGCGAGTTGCCACAGGCAACGATTGACACGTATGAGTCAATCGGTGGCTGAACTGTCCAGCAGACCGAAGTGGCGCAGAGTGGGTCAGGTCTGGGTACGCTGCTTGAGCCAGTTGTCGTAGGAGCGGCGGTTGGCACTGAGCGCGGGGTTGTCGAGGCGAGAGAGCACGAACGCCGCGCGAAGTGCAGCAGTGTCGTCTTCGCCATCCGCGATCGTACCCAGCGCCTCGCGCAGCGGCCTGCTGTCGAGGTGGCGGGCGACGCGCGTATATCGCCAGTCCTTGGCCCGGTACGGCCCTCTGACCGCGGCCAGCAGCAACCTCTCGACTGCGGCCCGGTCCGGTTCGCTCACCCCGTGCCAGTCCATCGCTCTGAGGATCGATCCTTTCAAGCCAGAAGGCGATAGGTAGGTGCCGGCGTCTTGATACCACTCGTCGGGATAGGCCATCTCCCACTCGAGGTAAAGGATCGCGAACTGCTCACTCGACTGCTTCTCGCCGGACTGCCGAGACCAGCCCGGCCTGAGGTATGGCGCGATGGGTGCGAAGAAGGTCTCCGCGAGCGCAGCGGCATGTTCTGCCTCGGCCCGCGCCATCTCCGCAGCCATGGCCGGGTCGTCTGGCGCCCACGTTTGGCCGACTCGCCACCACACCTCGTTCCGCGCCGTATTTGCCGCGAGCAGTGCGTTGTCTCGCTCTCGGGCCCGTTTGCGCGCTCTCCGCCGACGCAGCTCGTCGTCATTGACGAGGTCGAAGACCCAGCCGTGCCGATCCCCCATGGCGCGATCATGCACCATGCGCGGCATGTCCGTGCGTTGCTTTGAGCAGTGACATTCGTCAGTAGTAGTAGGGCGCAAGCCGAACGAGGTTGAGCAAGCCGAGGACGAGGACCACTACAGACACGGTGACGAATCCGCGAGACCTGATCACGACCATCGCGGCACCGGCGAGGAGGACTGACACGGTTGCCAGCATCGCCGTAGCGTCGCGGGCGTCGTCTGACACGATGCTTTCGAGGACAGGATCACCGAGGCCTGCATAGTCATGCGTTGGGAGAAAGAACCCCAAGAACACGAGCAGTATGGCTGCGATGAAGCAGACGCGGCCGAGGAGCGCCCTGGCCATGATGCGCTGGTCGTCGGGGTTGTCCCACATACCCGGGCACCTTACCGATCGCGGATGCCAAGGCGGCCCTTCAGATCCATGGGCACATCGCTCGCTTAGAACCTGTTGCGGGGGCCCACAACCCCGAGCGCTGTAATCGGATGAGCGCGCGGAATGCGGCTGATCCGGACGTTGATCGCCGGCCGGGTGACGCCAGTGTCCGGCGAGCGCTTCTCCAACGATTTGCTCGTCGCGATCCTATGGATCATCGTCGGAGCGTGACAGAGACCCCGGACTGCCCGCTGTTTCCAGTAGCTGCGGTGCCGGGATTGCCGAGCCTGCACGAAGTCACGACTACGCCGCTGGGTGCGCGGGTCTTCGGGTTCACCGCGTCGGGCTATGACGCACTCGACTGGTGGCGCCGGCTGCGTGAGGCTCACGCAGCGACGGGCTATTGGCCGGTCCTGATGGGTCACGGAGATCCTGAGTATTTGGCGAACTCGTACGAGTACGCCGACCCGGCCGGCAGCATCGCGCTGGCCGACACCTTGGACGGCACGAGCATTCTCACCGCTCGAGGTGAGGACAGGTTGCGGATCTATGGGCCGGAGCTCGTGGCCACGACACTCGCGGAGTTGCGCGGGGAAGGCGATTGGCCCGATCAGGCGCGGCGGCCCGGTTTCTGCCTACCGTTCGGACCTCATGGTGAACCGCGGCCGGTGACAATCACGCTGGTGCCTGCGGCGGCCGGTTGGCAGGTTCCGGCAGTCCTGCACTGCGGAGGGTGGAACGAGTACCCCACTCCAGCGGAGCATGCCGCGATCCTGCGCACCTGGGAGAACCGGTATGGCGCAGAACTGGTCGTGCTGACCGGCGCAACCGCGGAGTTTGCGGTCGCTCGCCCACCACGCACCAAGGCCGAAGCTCTCGCTCTGGCATGGGAGTACCTCGTCTACAACGACGGCTATTACGACCTCTACGGAGCGGACAACCTCACCGAGCTCGCCGCCAGTCTCCTCGCCGCGCCAGTCTGGCTCGCGTGGTGGGATTGACCCCAGCGTTTCGGCGGCCCGCAACACCGGAAGACCTCCGGCAGTGTGAGGCGGCGCTCAGCCGTCCACTGCCTTGGGAGCTGAGGGCGCTTCCGGCTGACACGAACGGCGTGGAGGGCGAGTATGGACTCGGACTGGTGTGGGCCGCCGAGCGAATCGCGCAGGACAACACCCGGTTCCGTCGCAGCGTTGACTCGCTGAGCTATACATGCCGTTCGACCCGAACGCCTATGGCCTGTTCGGTGGACACCCCTCCGAGGCGTACGTCCTGGACTGCCGTGGAGCCGCGGTTGTCAGTCGTTACGCTGGCATCGTCAGCTCGCGCTTTCACCGTCCCCGGTAGATGAGTGAATTGCCCAAAGCACCCGCGAGGGAAGCGGACGGCCTCCTCAGCGGGCAGCGGCAGGTCTAGAGTCACGAGAGTGACTGCGACATCGACCCCGCTACCGATCCTGCCGACCTCGCTGGTGGGCAGCTACGCCCAGCCGGACTGGCTGATCGACCGGGCCAAGCTCGCCGGCCGCTTCCCGCCGAGGGTGCGGGCGAAAGAGCTGTGGCGGGTCAAGGCGGAGTACCTCGAGCAGGCGCAGGACGACGCCACGCTACTGGCGATCCGCGCCCAGGAGGCGGCGGGACTCGACATCATCACCGACGGAGAGATGCGGCGCGAGTCGTACAGCAACCACTTCGCCACCGCCCTCGAGGGCGTCGACATCGACAACCCTGGGACGGCCCTCGATCGCAGCGGGCATCCCAACCCGGTGCCGCGGATCGCCGGCCCGATCGTGCGGCCGCACCCCGTCGCCGTCCGCGACGTGAAGTTCCTGAAGGCGAACACCGATCACACGGTCAAGATGACCGTGCCCGGCCCGTTCACGATGTCGCAGCAGGCTCAGAACGACCACTACCCCGACCTCGCGTCGGCGGCTCTGGCCTACGCTGCCGCGGTCAACGCCGAGATCAGGGACCTGCATGCCGCCGGCGCCGACCTGGTCCAGATCGACGAGCCGTACATGCAGGCACGGCCACAGGCGGCCCGCGAGTACGGCCTCGCCGCGCTCAACGCCGCGCTCGACGGCGTCACCGGCACCACCGCCGTCCACATCTGCTTCGGATACGCCGCGATCATCCACGAACGGCCCGAGGGGTACTCGTTCCTACCCGAGCTGGCCGGCTGCTCGGCCGACCAGATCTCGATCGAGACCGCCCAGTCGGGTCTCGATCTCGGCGTCCTGAAGGATCTTAGCGAGAAGACCATCATCCTCGGCGTCATCGACCTGTCCGACCGCGAGGTCGAGTCCGCCGAGCTGGTCGCCGATCGGGCACGCCGAGCGTTCTCCTACACCTCACCGGACCGGATCACCATCGCCACCGACTGCGGGATGAAGTACCTCCCTCGCGCGAGTGCGGAGGGAAAGATGCGTGCCATGGCCGGCGCGGCGTCGATCCTGCGCGCCGAGCTCTAACGGAAGCCGTGCAGCCCTCCGCCTAGGACCCAACCTCGACCTGTCCGCGGCATGTCCACGCGTCCAGCCATCTGCCACGCGGCGCTATGTGCCGGGGACGTGTGTGCGGCGTACTCCTGTGAGCGAAAGCGTGATCCGGTCCAAGGTGGCCAACTGATTTGCGAGCACGCGGCCCCGAGCGAGGAGGTCCTGCAGGGCTACGCCGCTGCGGGGATGCCGGCGAAGTCCGTGGAACGCGCTCTGCAACGGTTCAAGGATCGGCACGGTGGCTTGTGGGTTGGCGGTCGACTCTTCCTCACCCGGACTCACTTGAGGTTCGAACCCAACGCGCGATCAGCGGCTACTTGTTGACTTCTTCTACGGCGGCAGCCGGGCCAGGCTGTTGTCGAGGTGCTCGGCGGGACGCTCTCATTCCAGCGGCTGCCCACCTTTGTTGGGTGTGGCTCTCATCTGGCGTGCGGTCCCGTCGGGCGCCGTGGTGAGGCGTGGCTCAAGAGGGGATTGCCCGGCTCGAAGTAGCGCTGCCCGTCCTCGCCGTTTGTGGGCTCGAGCGAGGAGGCATCTGATGGGCCGAGTGATCGTGGGTGTGGACCCACACAAGAAGTCGGTGGCGATTGAAGCGGTCGACGAGCACGGCAGTGTGCTGGCGGCCGGTCGGTTCGGGACCGACAGCGTCGGCTACCGGCTGATGCTGAGGTATGTGCGCGAGCAGTGGGCGCACCGTCGCTGGGCGGTCGAGGGCGCCCAGGGTATCGGTCGGCCGCTCGCGCAGCGGTTGCTGGCTCAGGGCGAGACCGTGGTTGATGTGCCGGCCAAGCTGGCTGCGCGGGTGCGGGTCTTCGACACCGGCAACGCCCGCAAGACCGACGCCGTCGACGCCCACGCGGTCGCGATGGTGGCGTTGCGAACCCCGAGGCTGCGGGAGCTGGCGTTCGACGAGGAGTTGGTCGCGCTGCGGCTGTTGACCGACCGCCGCGATGAGCTCGCGCACCTGCGGGTGCAGACAGTGAACCGGTTGCAACGGCTGCTGAGCGAGTTGATCCCTGCAGGCGCCAAGCGGGACCTGTCCGCGTTACAGGCCAAGCGACTGCTGGCAACGGTGAGGCCCAGAACTGTGGTGGGTAAGACGATGCGACGCATGGCCGCGGAAGAGATCGCCGACCTGGTCGCCGTGGACACCAAGCTGAAAGCGATCAAGAAGGAGCTCCGCGCCGCCGTGCAAGCGCGGGGCTCGCACGTGATGGACCTCTACGGCGTCGGTCCGGCCGGTGCTGCCCGCATTCTGGCCGACGTCGGGGACGTGGCCCGGTTCCCCGACCGCAACCACTTCGCATCCTGGACCGGCACCGCACCCCTGGACGCCTCCTCCGGGGAGCAGATCCGCCACCGGCTGTCCCGGGCCGGAAACCGCCGACTCAACCACGTGCTCCACATCGCCGCCATCGTGCAGATCCGCCACGACACCGCAGGCCGGGCCTACTACCGGCGCAAGCTCGCCGACGGCAAGACGCCGATGGAGGCCCTGCGCTGCCTGAAACGACGGCTCTCCGACGCCGTCTACCGCCAACTCGTCAGCGACACCACCCAGACCGCGACAACCGGCGAAACGGGCCCGGGAGGGCACTCGGGGGCGTCTTCACAATCCAGCGCGGCCGACCTACACACCCCGGTCATCGGCTCTTCGGATCAGCCACTTCCCGGACCCGCAATGAAGACGCTACCCGCGCCCACGGCTCATGCGAAGCCCCGCCCGGCCCCGGCTCACCGCCCCACGCGCAGACGCGCCGGAGCCGTCAAGGTGGAGCGCCCTACCGGACGAACGACCTTGACGGCGACAAGCGCCGGCGCATCATGAACGAGCCGAGACCGGCCCCTTGACACAGAGGGGAACCAGATCCGGAAACGGTGCCGGTGGCGGATGGGTTGAGGTACGGGCCTCAATGCTGTAGATCATCGGACGTGTTCCTGCCGGGCTGGATAGTCCGAGAACGTCGATTTGTGGGAGAGAGAATGCTGGCAGAACTGCATGCGGAGATTTCCAGACAGGGCGGGTATGACGATGGGGCCGGACCCGAGCCTCTTGTCAGTCTGGAGCTGTTCTTCGACGGAAACGAAGATCCCGCGTCGATTGGCTGCAATCTGTCGGACCACCCTGGCCCTGCTCGGTTCTACGAGGTTCTGAGTGCTATCCGCGACCGTCCCGAGGTTGACAGCGTCTGGGTAGGTGTCTCGGAGGTGATCGAACCAGACGATTGGCCCTTCAGCGATCACGTCTATGTCGTCACGACAGCCTCGCGGTCCGAGGTGGGGTCGTGGGCAGTCCCGCTCAGTCCAGGTGAGCCAGGGGACGACTGGTGGAACGGTGTACCTCCCCTACGGGAGATCGAGATTCCACCGCACGCCCGCCTGGTCACCCTGTGGTGGGATTGAGGATCGAGCCGCGCGGGTCGAGTGCCCGCACATCCGCTCAGCGGCATGAGCGGACGCTTCCCTCGAAAAGCAGTGGTGAGCGCAACACCCCACGGCTGTACTGGATGTCCGTCTGTGGTCGACGAGTTGATGGAGGTGGTCTCGGTGACGGACTACGGTACACTGGCAGAGGTCTACGAGTGGCTCATCTCGGATACGAGGCTCACACCCGCCGAGTTCGTCGCGACCTTCGATGACGTCATCGAACCCCTTCCGACAGCCGCAGCAGTCCTCGATTGCGCGTGCGGTACCGGGCAGCTGGCGGTTGGACTCGCCGGTCTCGGCATGCAGGTTGTCGCGACCGACGCCAGTGAAGCCATGGTTCGTCGGACTGGAGAGCTGGCTCAGGAGTTCGGTGCTTCGCTGCGGACGGTTCGAGCCGCCTGGGATGAGTTGCCCGGCCACTTCGACGACGCCAGTTTCGACATGGTGTTCTGCGTCGGCAACTCGTTGCACCATGCGGAGGGTGCGAGCGGCCGGCTGGCTGCGTTGAAGTCGATGTCACGGCTGCTGCGTCGCGGAGGACACTTGGTTCTAACATCCCGCACCTGGGAGCTCGTACGCGCCGGCGGCTCCCGATTGGACATCCGTGACCGACTGGTTCACCGGAACGGCCGCGATGCCGTCGTGATCTATCGCTGGGAAATAGCGCCACGGTGGGAGCAAGAGCACCACATCGAGATTGCTGTCGCGGAAGTAGGAAAGGACAGGTCGGTCCTGGTCCACTCCGAGCGGCTGTCGTCGTGGCCGTACCGGTACGACGAACTTGTGTCGGGGTTGCAGAGCGTCGGACTAGGTGTCGAGAAGAGCACGTTCAACCCAGAGGTCGAGGGGTACCTGGTGGTGGCAACCAAGGAGTAGACACCGACACGCCTTCCGCCGCCGACGCGAACAGCCCGCTACCAAAGTCGTGCACGCTCATCGGCATGAGCGCGCATCGCGGCAGTTCCGGACCTTTCACCCTCGGCGGCAAAGCGGGCCGCCTCAGTGGCTAGACACAGATCCAGCAGTAGAGCTTCTGATCGCCAACCCGCGCTCGCTGGGCAAGTCCGGCCAACTCCTTCAGGAACTCCGCGAGGTCACTTGGGTCGGCCGCGTTCCAGAACTCTTCCGTTTCAGACCACGGTCTGGCGACTCGCTCCAAGGTCTCGTCGCTGGCCTCGGCGAGGGCCGCGGTCAGGGGGTCAGTCAGTGTGACGACGAGGCGCTCACCCCCGTCGCGCGTTGCGAGGTTGTGACCGCTTCGAGGATCGTCGACCACCTCGTCGCATGGCCGCCCCGTGAGCAGTTCCTCGAGCGTTCCGAGTTGCACGACAGGGTCAATGCCCTTGACCGAAAGCGTGTCGTGAACGACGAGGTCGGGATCTGTGCCGAGCGCGGGCTCTGGCGCGGGGCGCTTGCGCCGGAGTATCCCGCGTTGCCGCCCTTCAGGGGGAGTAACCATCGTCGCCTGGGACCCGGGGCCACCAACACGATCAATGACGGTTGCCGCTTCCTCATCGGATGCAGCTGCGAAGTAGTCGAACAGCACGCCCATGGCGAACATCCTGCACGACGCGCGATGCGCTGAGATCAGCAGGACGGCAAGTGCGCTCATCGGCATGCTGGTTCGCGCTGAGAGTGGCATGAGCGTGCGGCTGAGGCGTAAGTTTATCTGCTCATGGCTGTCGCGAGCAGTGGCCCTGCGTGCTCCTCGACGAGAGGCACCCACTCCGGCCAGTCCAACGTCCGACCAAGGAGTCGTACTGCCGTCCAGTACTCGATCATGCTGTCGGTGGACTGCAGCAATCGCTCAATCCAGGCGAAGACATCGCGCAGGGCCGCCGGGTCGCCAATGGCGTGGGGCATCACATCGTGGCGGAACACCCAGTCGACGCGCCCCGCGGGATCTGCACCGGCGTCGGCCTCAACAGCGGCGGCTGCCTGCGGAAAGGTCCTTAGGAACTCCTCTTGGATGTTGTCGCTTGTGAGGAGCACCCCGACACGCTAGCTCAGGTCGGAGTCCACTCATCGTGAGTGCACCGGACAGCGGCATGTGCGTGAGTTCCCGGCCACCGATCGGCATGCTGTCCAGGTGACCAACTGCGACCATGGGATGGCGGCGCCGCATGTGGGTGCTTGATCCGGCGAACAGCCGAGAGTTGCTGGACCGACTTCGGCCTCACGCCCTGAGCCCAGACTTTGAGGTCGTCTGGTGCGGTGAGGGTTGGAAGCCGCTGGTCAGTGACTGCCACGACGAACTTGCCGCTGTATTCCCTAACTACCGGTTCTACGGAATCAAGCAGAAGTGGGGCGTGCTCGCGTTCCAGGCACGACCGAGGGCCGGGGAAGTGAGGTCCGAGGAGCTGGCCTTGGTGGACGAGATCACGGACAGGATCCGCCGGGCGTCTGAAGCCGTATGCGAGTGGTGCGGAAGACCTGGCTCACTCCGATCAGACGGACCCGAATGGCTGACGCTGTGCGACCAGTGCGCCCGAGACATGGAGACCACCTATTACCCCAGCTCAACACCCATTGTGTGAACGCTCATCGGCACGACCGCGCCTTACTATCCGCGGCAGTTCCGGACGTTCGCGCAGGGAGGCTGGATCCGGGGACGAAGGGGCTTAGGTTTAGTCCCGTGCGATTCCGTGGACGCGACCGCAGCAAGTTCACTCGCCGTGAGTCCCGTTCAGAGGCGTTCCGGGCTGGAGATCTCGTCCACGTTCTCCGTGCGGGGTTGGCGGAGTGGCTGAAGGCCGAGGGCTTCAAGCGGCTCGGCACCAACGGTTGGATCCGGCCCGCGGGCGAGGCTCACCACATCGTCGCGGTGCAATGCAGACAGAGCGGCTGGGATCCTCATGCGGGCAGTAGTTTCGTTGTTGAGTTGGAGCAATCCAGGGCGCCGTCGCGGGGCACTGGGTTCAGCCGCCAGCGTATCTGGGGCCTTCTCGACGATCTGTCTCGGCGCGAGGCGCTCAACATCAACAGCCAGGTCGCCCAGACGTTGCCACCTCCGGACCAGCAGTTCTTGCGCGAACTGCCTGCGGATGTGCGCGATCACTACCTCCGCAAGTTCGCCGCGACCAGGCAGACGATCGACTCAGGCGATGTGTGGTTCGCCTACTACGACGAGACTGACGCGGCCGTCTGGGCTGATTTCCTAGCGCGAACAGTCGAACCGGCTCTGCATACCTTTGTGGCCCAGCCGATATCGTTCTTCGGCCACCGAGCGTCTCCTGGTGATGACTGAAGCAGCCGCGCGCCCATCGGCATGACCGCGCTTCCCTCTCGGCGGCATGTCCGTGTGTCGCCTGCCATGATCGACCAGACACTCGAACCGGATACGGCGGCATGGCGGAGGGTTGATGGATCAGGTGCAAGGCGGGCACGGCGAGTCGGAGTCCGCTGAGACGGTTCGGCTGCGGTCCGCCCGTGGGATTAAGGCTGAACTGGATTATCTGTTGCCGCAGGATTCGGCTGAGGTCGGTCCGCGGGTGGTGGAGTGGTTCACCGCAGCGGTGGAGCGGCTTGCCGGTGAGTTTGTGTCCGCGCTACCGGCGGAGGGTCTGCGGTCGGCGGTGTTGCGTGATCCTGCGGGCGGACCGTTCGGTCCGGCGGGGTCGGCGTGGTGTTCGTTGTTGGTGATCGGTCAGCGTGAGCGGCGGTTGTCGACGTCGTTGCGGGCGTGGTCGCCGAAGAACTGGGAGCGGTTCTTGGGCCAGGCCGGCGATGTGTCGGTGGAGATGTCGGCGAAGTTCTCGACGTTGAATCGCTTCGGTCATGCCTGGCGAGCCGAGTCTGACCGTGTCGGCGTACCGTCCCCGTCCACGCGAGGCGCGACAGTGGCTCCAGCTGGACGCGAGCTATGTGGTGGGGAGTCTGGGTGCGACGGCGCCGGTTCCCGACGAGGCGCTGGACAGGTGGCGCGAGTTCGTGGTGAGCCAGGCTGAGCAATCGCCGCAGCCTGTGTTCGGGTTCGTCGCCGACGACGCCTTTGATGCAGGGACAACCCGCACCCCGCTCGAGGCGAGGACCCAACGGTTTCCCAAGGAGACACTCCCAATGACCGATTCAGAGGTGCGCGGCTATTCGTGGATCACGGTCGTGTCACCTGGCATCGTTGAACGGCTCGACGGTGTGGATGCCGTTCGTGCGGCGGGGGCGTTCAGCGATGTCACCCCGCTGCCCGCAGGCGGCGCGGTATTGCAGGCCACGCCACGGCTGTCGCAGTACGAAGGGTCCGCGGTTCTCCGTGTCTTCGATGCGCTGGGCCCTGTCCTGCCAGACAAGGCTGCATGGCCCGATCCGTTCGCCCGCTTCAAACTCATCTACGCCACGCCGGAGTAGCGGGTAGGCGTCTTGCGAGCATGTCGCAGATACGGCCCGGCAGGCCCATCCGGACATCGGCAGTTCAGGACGTTCCGTGTCTGCGGCATCAGAGTGCGCTGGACTCACAGTCAGCACGTGACGTGAAGTACTGCGTGGACCTCACGCTTGTTGAGGTCTGCGATCAGGTGGCATGCGTCTTCTGTGGGGATGGCGGTGAGGTTCACGTGCCGCCGCCCGGCCTCCTTGGTGACCTCGGGCATGATCGGCAGCGAGCCGTAGACCCCGGTGCCGATGATCAGCCGGCTTCCACCCCAGGGGAGTTCCTCCTCGGCCGACAGTGGTGTGTGCCCGAACTCGCCTTGGTACGGCTTCGAAGGCCCCTTCTTCCGTTTCCGGATCCGGCCACCCTCGATGACGATGTCGTGGTCGTACTCTCGCCCCTCAACCTCGATGGAGCCGAACCCGCGTAGTCGCACCTTCATTGGGTGACCTCCTGGAGCTTCACCGACCGGCGGCACCGGCACTGCGCGCTCCACACTCCAGACTTCCACGCGGGCGACGACCCCGCCAGAACCCAGGATCGACAGCAAGTACCCACCAGATCGTTTCCGCGTGGCCCTTGCGGGATGGCGCAGTGATTAACTCTGACCGCGGCTATACGGGCGCTCCGCCCCCGACGGCGGCATGAGCGACCCTCGGCTTCCGCGACCGCGACGGCGTGTGCATCTCAACCTTCGCCCTCGTCCTCCCACCCAAGCTCGGCGTAGGTCGGTAAAATCCCGCTCGTCTCGGCTGGTGTACAGTCCCCAGCCCATGTGCTCGTAGTACAGAGTCATCGCCTGGAAGTGGCTTTCGGCCTCCAGGCTCCACGTCAGGCGAGCGGATGGCGAAAGCAATGAGCGGGCTGCTTCCCCTCGGGCCGGCGAGGCATAACGTCAGCGAGTATCCGGCATCGTCATCAGGGTCCTCCCACAACTCATGAAGCACCTGCGGAGCATACGTCGAGCCGTGATCGCTCGTCGGCATTGAGCCCGCGGAATGCGGCAGATGCGGACGTTTCGAATGCCGGCGGCTGGAGGCATGCTGTAGCGGTGGGCAGAACTGAGGATCCGGCGGCTGGCGGTCGTCGCGAGGTTGTCACGGACGGGTTGGTCGAACTGCTCGGGCTCGATCAGCACCACCGCGGCAGGTGGCTGGACCGCCGCCAGCCGGCTCCGAACGAGCGAGCGAACTGGTGGCTGTACCTACTGCTGGTCATCGATCAGCACCTGGATGGGCGGTCGAGCCGACAGGCGGATTGGGCGGACCTGAAGCTCTGGCTGCTGCGCCAGGGACAGGCACGGGCTGTGTTCACCGAAGCAGTGAGCGCCGAGCGGTTAGCGTATTTCAGGTTGAACATGCGCCGCGCGGGTATCAGTCCGGAGGTGTTGCCATCCGCCGACGAGGTTGTCGCGGCGTGCTTAGAGGCCCTCCCAGTCCGTCTGGACGAGGTGGCCATGGTCGCTGATCGGCACGACGTCAGCGGCCTTGACCGCACGCAGATGCGCCAGTCCCGGCAGGCAAAGATTCTGGTCAGTGCCGCCCAGTGGCACGTGGATGAAGTCGAGGATGCGCGCCTCGCCTCTCAGCTGCGCGAATGGATCGGCGTCAAGCCGCAGCTCGTGTAGCGTCCCGCGTCGGCCGAGCACAACCGAGCGGAACCCTCTCGCCTTGGCGACGTGGGCCGCCGGGCATGAGCGCGCGGATTGCGGCAGTTGAGGACGTTTCGATCAGGCATCCTGAACCCGTGACGCGACTCTTTGAGCGTTTGGCGAGAACGACGACAACTCGCAAGGCGCCTCGCCGCCCTCGGTGGCTGTGGCGCTTGCGGCCATCCCTGGGCGGAGCATCCCGGCTCGGGTAACGAATGCGACGGCATGTGTGGCGAGTGCTGCTATGAGTTCGAGCATGAGCAACGCGAGTCTCCAGCGCCGGGGTGCCGACTGTCCTGCCCGCCGCTCATCTGACGCGCCCGCCATCCGCGCAGCATGATCCGACGGAACGTCCGACGCGCGGCAGATGCGTACGTTTCCAGGCCACGACTCCGTGTTTGGCAGGGTGGTTCGTGGTCGGGTCCCCCGGAGGCAGCGCCGGGGAGCTGGCGAAAGCGGGATGGTTGTCGCTGCTTCCGATTGATACCACGATCGCGTCGTAGTCCGAGAGGGTCCGGTCTCCGATCTGGTCCCGAAGAGATCCGGACCAGGCGCCGCCGACGGCCCGGCATTCGACGGAGGCGCCAAACGCTGGCGGTGCGAGATCCGGGAGCCCGTGATAGAGCCGAGCGAGGTTGCTGTCGCCGAGAAGCAGAACCGTCACGCGGTCATCCTGCCCCAGCGCGCCGACAAACAGAGTCGGCCAGCCTCGGCCATGTCGAAATGTGCCAGCCGACGCGCGAGCACTGTCATCGGCATGACCAGGCGATCAGCGGTAGATCCGTGCGGGGCAGCGCCTTGGCATCGAACTCAGGTTTCGTTGTGCTTGGTCGGTGCGTCGGTGCGTCGGTGCGTCGGTGCGTCGGTGCGTCGGTGCGTCGGTCGTATTGCCGGTCAGGTCCACGGGGTCGGCGACCTTATCGAAGATGATCGGCACGCTGCTTTTCGCGTTGAGCTCCGTCATCGTGGCAGCCACCGGCGCTGTTGACCATAACGTGACACTGACGCCGGAGTAGTCGTGGCTGTGGCCGGCCGAGCGGAATTTGTTGCTTCGCGTGCAATGTTTCGGCCAGCGCAGCAGGCTGCGGTTGGTCGGATTTGCCCAGTTCAGAGGGTTGGCGGCAGGCCGAACGCCGGGAACAGCTCGGCCGGGAAGGAGGTGATCTCTACGATCTTCCCCTCCGCGATCTCCAGCACGTCCAGGACCTGCGCCCGGTATTGCGTGCCGCCGGGCGGGCAGATGTAATGTGCGGCGGCCGGCTGCCGATTCGCCCGCGTCGCGATGCTTCGCCTCCGGCCGAAGTAGGTCGGCGAGGTGGGACTGAGGGCCTGCTCGAGGCCGGCGACGAGCGCGTCGCGCCCCAGCCAGATCGGGTCGGGCTCGCCAGGGATGCAGGCCACCAGCATCGGCATGGTCACCCGGACGTCCTCATGTAGCAGCTCGACCATGGCACCGGTATCGGCTCGCTCCAGGACGGTCATATACCGCTGCAGCAGCGCCCGCTCGGCCTCGGTCGGATCCTCCGAAGGTGCCCAGTCCAGTCGGCGCTGCGGCAGGTGCTCCTTCAACGTCCCGCGGGCCCGCTGCAGCGCACTGTTCACGGAGGCGACGCTCAGGTCCAGCAGTTCGGAGGTCTCGCTGGACGGCCAGCCGAGCACATCCCGCAGGATCAGCACGGCCCGCTGCTTCGGCGGTAGATGCTGGATGGCGACGAGAAACGCCAGCTCGATGGTCTCCTTCGCGACCACGGCGGCGTCCGGCTCAGCCTCGCTCGGCGCGGCCACCTCGAGCATCCGGTCCGGGTAGGGCTGCAGCCACGGGATATCGTCCGGCGAATGCACCGGATGTCCACCGGCCACCGCACGCGGCCCGCGCGGCTGGCGCGGGTGCCTGGCGAGGAAGTCGAGGCATGCGTTCGTGGCAATCCGGTAGAGCCAGGCGCGGAAGGTGGACCGTCCTTGAAACGTGTCGCGCTTGCGCCAGGCCCGCAGGAACGTCTCCTGCACCAGGTCCTCGGAGTCCTCATAGGAGCCCAGCATCCGGTAGCAATGCACCTGAAGCTCCTGGCGATGGCCCTCGACGAGGCTGGCGAACTCTGCCTCGTCATTGGTCAGGTCAAATTGTCCAGGCTCGACGTTCGCATGGCTCACGAATCGCGCCCCGCTCTCGGATGAACGACCCATCGATGAGATCGACCTAACGTTACCGGACCACCCCTTGTCAGGTGGTCATTGATCGACGGCTCCGCGTGAGCGGGTCAGTTGACCGCCTCTGCGGGCTCCAGCGCGGCCGACTCGCCGGGCGCGGGCACATCGCCGGAGGCCGGAACGTCCCTGAGCCCGGTCAGCGCGAGGACGGCGAGGCCGGCGAAGAACACGGCCGCGACAATCGCGACGATGTTCAGCCCGGTGGTGAACGCCTCCTGTGCCGTCTTGAGCAGCGCACTACCTGCCTCGCCTGAGGTCTGCGCCGCAGTGTTGACCGCACCAGCGATGCTCTCGCGGGCGACGGTCGCCGAATCGCCCGAGATCTCGGCGGGGACGCTGACCTGGGTGCGGTAGACCACGGTGCCGATGAGGCCCAGGAGGGCGACCCCGAGTGCGGTCCCGAACTCGCCGAGCGTCGCCGACAACGACCCGGCGGACCCGGCCTTCTCCGGCGGCGCGGACGACATGATCAGGGTCGCGCTCAGGATGCCGATCACGCCACCGCCCACGGAGGCGACGACGAGGCCGATGATCAGGGTCCGCATGCTGGAGTCAACGTCCACCTGCGAGACCACCAGCATGCCGATCGTGGCGAGCAGCGCACCGACGGCGAGCACGATCCCCGGGCGGACCTTCCGAACGACGCCGGAGGCGATGCCTCCCGCCATGATCAGGGCAATGGACGGCGCCAGCATCCACACGCCGACCTGAAGGGGTGTGAGCCCCTTGACCAACTGCATGTACAGGATGGCCATCAGGGTGGTACCGCCCGCGATCAGCGGCGAGAGCAGGGCGAGCAGCGCCGAGGTGGACAGCGCGCGGATCTTGAACATGCTCAAGTCCAGCAGCGGGCTGGCCAGGCTCCGCTGGCGCCGCAGGAACAGCGTCAGGAAGACCACACCAGCAACGGCTGAGACGGTCGGCGGCACGTGCCAGCCGGTCCGTCCGATCTCCTTGAGCCCGTAGATCAGCGGCAGCAGGGCGAGCAGGGACAGCGCGACGCTGATCAGGTCCAGCTTGCCTGCCTCCGGGTTCTTGGCCTCGGGCACCAGGAACGGCCCGATGATCAGCAGCAGGCCCATGATCGGCACGGCCATCAGGAAGATCGACCCCCACCAGAACGCGCCCAGCAGGAGGCCACCGACGACCGGACCGAGCACGAGGCCGGCGACCAGCGAGGTCCCCCACACGCCCATGGCGGCGCTCATCTGCTTCGGGTCCTTGAACATGGTGCGGATCAGGGCAAGAACCGTCGGCGTCACCGCCGCGCCGGCGACGCCGAGCAGCGCGCGGGAGCCGATCAGCATCGCGGTGGACGTGGAGTAAGCGGCCAGCAGCGACGCGAGCAGGAACGCCGCAGCGCCGACCAGCAGCACCTTACGGCGGCCGACCCGGTCGCCCAGGGTACCCATGGTCACCAGGAAGCCCGTGATCATGAATCCGTAGATGTCCATAATCCACAGCTGCTGGGTGCTGCCCGCGCCCAGGTCCGCGGCCACGCTCGGCAGCGCCAGGAACATTACGTTTATGTCCACGGCCGCCAGCATGGTGGGCAGGCAAAGCACGGCTAGCGCGATCCACTCCCGCCGCCCAGCTTTGGAACCAACATCGACTGAAGTCATGCTTCTTGATCCTCTCTATCGGCCGCGCCGTCGCAGCGGCACACCTATTGAGACGGCGTCGGCGCTGGAAACTCATCGCCGCTGCCGCCTCGGGTTCTTGGGCTTCCCCTTGGTCGCCCAGCCGAACCAGTGATAGGACCAGTCCCTGCATACGCCGAGTTCGGGCGGCCCCGGAGCACCATCGGCGCTCGGGTTGCGTCCCGAACGACTCTGCAGTGGTCGTGGTGCTTGGCTCCGACATCACGCGGTACTTCTCGCGCACCGAGAACACGACCGCCCGAGAGGCCGAGCTGCAGGCGGCGATGCAGTTCGGCTGGACAACAGCAAGGGCCGGGACGCTTCCGACGTCCTCGACAACGTCCATACGTTCCTCGACCACCACGTCGACTGGCGGGACGGTGGCGAACCGCTCGTCGCCGAGTTCCGCGAGGAGGCCCAAGATCACTCGTTCAGCATGGGAACGGCCTGGGAGCAACGAGGCGTCGATCCGAGTCAACTGGAGTCAAGACCGGGCCGAACTCATGATGGCTGGCGACGCCTGGGGATGCTCATGTCGGTGGCGTGCGTATCGCGGCTGCGGACATCCGAACAGGCGAATGCGCGAGGCTGGCCAGTTACGCATCGCGGGTGAACCAGGGGTTCTTGCGGGTGTCACCAGGGAGCGACGGTGATGCCACCCCAAGCCTCCGGCGCGACATCGCGCACGGTCTGGGTCAGCTCCCAGCGGTGACCGGCAAGGTCCTCCAGCATGCAGGAGCGCTCGCCGTACTCATGGCTCGTCGGTTCCTCAATCACTCGCGCCCCAGCCTCGCGGGCTCGAGCGAAGGCGGCGTCCACGTCGGGCACGCGGATCTTGATCACGTGTGTGACACTTCCCGCGCTGGGTGGGACCTGCTGGCCGCCGACGTCCGCGACGACGAGGGCGCCGTCCCCGCCAACCCGCAGTTGAGCCCGGTGCGCCTCGCCGATGCGGACTCGCTCCTCGAAGCCGAACGCCGTTGCCAGCCAGGCAACCGCGGCGCGGACATCGGGGTAGACATGCACTGGTGTCACGGTGGCCGGTGGCGCCGAGCGATTGGTCAACACAACCGCCAGCCCAAACGTAGCGGAGGGGCCCGAACAGGGCTGTCATCGGCAGACAGCGCGGATCGCGGCATGTGCGGATGTTGCCCGCCGTGAGGATCAACTAGAGCCAGCAACGCAAAGAGAAGCACGGCGAACGCCGGCACCGCGGCTCCACCAACCGCCGGATTGCGGCCGAGCGGCGTCCTCATCCGGTTCGCCGAGCGCATACCTCAGTCGATTTCATGAGGGCACCTGCATTGGACATGGGAGGGCGGTTAGGTCATCCAGGGAGTGGTGATCCGTGTGTCGGGCAGGTAGACGCAGTAAGTCCCCGTCCGGATGGTCCGATCGAGGTGCTCCCCCAGCGGCGGGTCGTACTGACGAATCCGACTCATGGCATGGCGGACCGCCCGGGTGACGCTGACGCGGGCGCGTTCCGATGCGGAACCGGCCCGCCGACCACGCCCGCTGAGCCCGACAGCGCGCGACAGTTCGCGGATGAGGAAGTCACGTTCCGCCTCCGCCTGGACAACACGTCCGCTGTCTCTCATCAGTCGCGCATTCTCAAGGTCCTCATCGATCTCGGCAAGTCGGCGGCGGTAGGCGTTCTTGGCCTGGGCGTCGAGCAGCACACCAGAATCGCCCTGTCCGGACGGCGTCAACTCCGGATCAGTCGTAGCGGGAGGGGTCACGGCTGGAGCGACCCCACTGGCCACGAGGTCGAGGACGTGGAACTCCCGACCGGGATGCGCGAGGAGTCGCGCGAGATAGTGCAGGCCCTTCAGATCACGCAGTGCGACGGTGTGTTCCTCGAACGAAACGGACCAGTAGTCGCCTACCCGGCGGAAGACGTTGGGGTTCCGTTGGCCATCGTCGACCTGCCCCGTTCCCGCCGGCGACGGCGCTGCCCGCAACTCGAGGCGGGCACTGACCTCAGCCCCCGGGGCGGGGTGTGCGTGTGCAAGCCCGGTTCGCGCCCGCGCCGCCTCGTGGGGAGCCCCCACGAGACTCCACAGCTGGACTGCAGTCTCGAAGGCATGCCGGGCATCGGTCATGTCGCCGGCCGCGAGGCGCACCCGTCCGTCTGCCATGGCCGCGCTGGCTGCCAGCGCCCTGCTCTCGAACGACGCGGCCACGCGGGCCAGTTCGTCGGCCGCGTCGCGGGCACCGGCGAGGTCTCCCGCGGCCACCTCGATCTCGACCTGCGCGGCGAGCAGTGGAGCCCGGCGCAGGTCGGTGTTCGGCGGCAGCTCCTTGGACGGGACGGTCAGGGGATGGTCGAGCGCGTCTCGGATGGCAGCCGCCGCCAAAGCAACGTCGCCCTGAGCCAACCGCACCAGGGCGAGTCCCGGCTCCGGATCCCACCCCGCTTGGCGAGCCGCGAGGAACGCCTCCTCGGCACCTAGGAGATCACCCAGCTGGAGTCGCACGCGGCCCAATTCGGTGAGCGGCCAGCCGAATTCCCGCCGCAGGTACGGTCGCAGCTCCGCACATGCCGCCAGCGCCTCCTGCTCCGCCTCGATGGACTCCCCGCGCAGCCGAAGGATCTCGGCACGGTGCACCCGGCAGCGGCCATGGACGCTGCCTATACCGCTTCGGTGGCGCCACCGCTCCATGGCCTCGGTCCACTCCTCCGCGAGGTCGTACTGAGCGAGCCCCTGGAGCATGCACACCAGCTCGCAGTAGACCATTCCGGTCGATATGGCATCGAGTTCACCGGAGATGATGGCCACCGCCGCCTCGTCGACCAGGTCGAGGCCCCGACCAACCTCGCCCGCCAGGATCACGGCGTGCGCCTCGATCACCCGACCGAGTGCGGCCGCCGCCGGGCTGCAGTTCGATCCCGTCGCGATCGCACGACCGGCCCATTCACGGGCAGAGCGCACGTCGCCCATCATCAGGCGCTCGTAGCTCTTGATGACCGCTAGCCAGGCGTGGACCGGAGTCTCGTCGTACCCCTCAAGAAGTCGCTCGGCTCGTTTTACCCAGCCACGGATCGGCGCCATCAGCGCGGTGTCCATCAGGAGGTGCATGGCGACTCGAGTCGCTGCCCCAGCCGCCGCGAGTGAGTCGCCGGCGCGCACTGCCTCCGCGTGCGCGCGTTCCCACGCCTCGATCGTCACCTCGAGATGGCCGGCGGCGTATGCGACCTCGGCCAGCAGCCCGAGGTCGTCGACCGTAAGCCGGGTGCGCTCGTCCGCTCGGACGAGCAGGCCGTAGGCCCGCGTCCAATCACCGCTGGAGGCCGCCTCGCGTGCCTGCTCCACCAGCTCCGTTTCGGCCACATCGTCCATCGCTGCCCGATCTGCAGGCATACCCGCCTCCGGCCCGCGGTAACACCGAGGGTTACCCGGGTAGCAGTCTTCCTCACGCATAGAGGTTGACCAAAGCCCCGCAAGGGCGAGCGCCGGATCAGGAGGTAGGAAACCGATGAACACAGATGTGACGCAGCTGCGACAATCGGGCACGGTGCGGGCGAACGGGCAGGAGCTGTATTACGAGATCCACGGAGACGGACCACCGCTGGTTCTGGTGATGGGGATCGGGTACGACTCGTCGCTCTGGATGCTGGCACAGGTGCCGGCGCTCTCCACGCAGTTCCGCGTGGTCTTGGTCGACAACCGCGACGCCGGCCGCAGCTCGAATGCCAGCCGCCCGTACAGAATCGCAGACATGGCCGATGACCTCGCCGGTCTGCTCGACGCGCTGAGGATTCCGCAGAGTCACCTGCTGGGACTGTCCATGGGAGGGATGATCGGCCAGGAGTTCGCTCTACGACACGCGGACCGGCTGGATCGGCTGGTGCTCGCCGGGACGGGAGCTGCGCCGGCACGAAGCGCCGTCGATCCGATCCAGATCTGGAGCTGGATCAAGGCGAACGACGCGACCGGGGAAGTGTTCGGTGGGCAACAGTTCGTGTCCCTCTTGTCCACAGCCTTCCTGCGGAACCACGAGGCGGTACGGGACACCGCCGAGCTGCTGGCAAGCAATCCGTACCCTATGAGCCCCGAGGCGTACGGGCGACAGGCAGATGCCTACCGGCAGTTCGATGCGCTCGATCGGCTGAGCGCAATCACGACACCGACCCTGGTAGTCGTGGGCGAGCAGGACCTGCTGACGCCACCCTGGATAGCGCGCGAGGTTGCCGACGCGATCCCGGGCGCGCGGTTCGAAGTCATCCGAGGAGACGGGTCCTCGCACCTGGTGCCGATCGAGCGCCCCGACGACTTCAACCGGCTCGTGTCGGACTTCCTTGCCGAATGACGCTGGGTAGGGGAGACGATCCACCCACTGAGCGCCCGCTGAGCGGGGACCTCGACGCACTCGGCGATCTCGCACGGTGGCATGAGTGCGGACAGCGGCAGATGCAAACGCGAAGCCAAGGCGTGCCATCCTCTCGGCCATGGAAGCATCGGAGGTCCGGAACTTGGTCGCAGCGGCCATGACGGATGCGGGCTTCGATCGCGGAAGGCGCGCGTCCTGGTTAGCGAGGTCAGCTGAGCTGGTCTGAGTGTTCGAGACTAATCGCGGTCGCAGTTGGTCTCCCTGGTCGATGACGGTCGCCGCCGTTGTCCGGGCGTGGGCGCCTGGAGTCGAGCGACCGCGAAGTGACGGTGGTCAGGTCGTCATCGACTATTCGCTCTTGGGATCTGCTGTTCCCGACGATGCGGCCGGCTCTCGGTTCGACGATCACCGGTCGTACTTCACGATGGTCTTCGACCACACTCACGATCTCGTGCCCGTGGAGGAGCGTGCTCGGGCGTTCGAGTGCATGGCAGCGGATCTGCAAGCGCTCGTCAGCCGATCGAGTTCCCTCGAGCAGTTGCGTCAAGTGGTTGCCGCCGGCGCCTTCAACAGCGGCTTTGTCGACCCGCGACTGCGCTCGGAACGGCCGATGAACACGACCTGACATCGGCTAGATCCGTGCGTTGGTCTAGGCGCTCAGCTGGTCGCCGAGGCTTCTAGGCTGTTGCGGATCAGTTGGGGGACAGTTGTCGCAGATCTACTGACGGATTACAGCTGAATCGCTCACCGAGCACGACCGGGTCTGGGAGAGCGCAAGCGTGTCCGACTCTGGCACCTTCCGCATCCACAACGGCGACGAACTCCTCACCGAAGTGCCGCGCACGACCATCAAGACTATTGCGCGGTTCAAGGTCCGAAAGCCGAACCTCCACGGCAGCGTTGGATAGCCTGCACCGAGCGCGATGACGGGGAGTCCGACCATGAAGTTGCCGCGCGGAGCCACCGGCTTCAACGCGCCACCCGGGGGAGAGGCTGACCTGCGGGCGTTCACCGCCGTCTGCCACCACGCCGCCCGCGCCATCGGCGCCACCGTTGCAGGAGTCACTCCTGCCGGTGTCACGCCGAACTTCCACGCGATCGACATCATCACGCCCAGCACCAGATCGCGGTGCTGCGGCACGTCGCGCTGCCGTTCATCGCCTTCGCTGGTTCCCGAGCCGGCGGCGACGTCACGGTCACGTTCGTCAATCACCGCGACCTCGCCACCGCCATCACGAACCTGACCGACGCCCAGGTCCTCACCGTCGACCAGCTACAAATCCCTCTGTCACAAGTCGACCTGAGTGCTCTCGACCCCCACGAACACGACCAGATCGACTACTGGAAACCGACCACCGTCGGCGAGCTGCTGTTCAACTTCTGGGACTGAACACCAACACCCTGCGTCCTCCGTCGACCGATGCGCGACACTCCTCCGCCAGGTGACCTGCGTCAGCGCGGAAGCGCCCGCTCCGGGAGGTGATCGGTCGACAGCCCCGGGAGCGGTCACTAGCGTGTCTCACAACGCCCCGGAGGGAGGTTCTGCCGTGACGGGTGAGGAGTGGGTGCTCGCCGTGACCATCTTCTTTTCGGGGCTTGCGTCCGGCCTCCTGGGGATGTTGTGCACGATCATGCGCCCGATGCTCACTGAGATGGGCGGCCCGGACTTCCGCAACTTCATGGGGGCGTTCCTTCGATTCGCGGGCGAATCTCTGGGCAAGTTGTACAACCTCGGTTGGTCGCTCGCGATGCTCGTCCTGCCGGTCGTTGTGCTCGTGCTCCTATGGGACGATCGCGGCTCCACCTCGTTCGTGCTGACCGCGATCGGCTGGGTGATCGTGGTCGTTGGCGTGATCATCGTCTCGAACGCCGTGAAGACACCTCACTACAAGGTGATGCTGGCCTGGGACCCCGAGGCGATGCCGCCGGACTGGGAGGCGGGACGGCAGAAGTACTTCACCATCAACTGGATCCAGATGGTGACGACCTGGTCTGCGTTCGCCCTCTTCATCGCGGCCCTGATCGCCCTCTAGGGGGCCGGCATTTCGGCCGCGAGGTTTCAGTTTGACCACGCGCTGTTCGCTGCTGCACGGCCACCGCATTGGAGAGGGGCCGTGTGCACCCGGCCCCTCAGTGGTCTGGCGGCGACGTTGTCCGCCACCGTCGTCAGGGTGTAGGTCAGTTGACCGGCACCGTGATCGTGTCGGAGATCGCGCCGTCCTCGAACAGCGTGATCATGGCGTCCCCGAAGGTCACATCAGTGATCTCAGGTGTCCACTGGTTGTTCGGGCACGTGGGTGTCGCGGGCAGTGGATTCGGGTCGTCGCTTTCGAGACTGAATCTGAATTGGCCGTTCCGTGGGGTCTCGAGCGGGCCGCTGGAACCCGACACCGTGACATCGGTGTCCTGACCCGGGGCAACGTTGCCACCCGGGTTGGTGCACTCGACCGTGGCGACGCCGTCGGCCTCGACCGTGATCTCGAAGGTGGTGCCGCCGAGGCCGGCAACCTTGCCCGAGCACTCGACTGTCACGCCTTGGTCGGTGCATGTCGGCGTACCGACGAAGTGGCCGCTCTGCGCGAACGCGGGTGTCGCGGTCAACCCGAAGATCGCGAGTACGACGGCCAGCATGAGTACTACAGATCGCTTCATTTGTTCCCCCTGTGCAATGCAGCAGACTCAGTCGCGCAAATGCTGAGCCCGACTGAGCAGGAGGTCTCCACTCGGAGACATGGCAGATCGTTGCTCTACCCCGCCTGCTTGGCGGTCCGCGTGCTCGTGCCGCGGTTGATGGGGTCATGTGCGTTCCCCGGACATCCGGAATCTCGGCCCCCTGCGGACCGGAAGATCTCCCGACGGCTCCCCACACGCGGACGCAGGCCCCAAGAACAAACCAGCATCGCGGACGAAGCTGACTGCCCACCCTGCGCCGCTGCTCCCCCAGAGCCATCGGCGTCGCCGAGAACTCTCAGTTGCAGAACCTACGCCGGGCACTACGGGTCGGCAATAACTAGACCAAAGGTTCTCGTAGAGTCCACAACGCTTGGACACGCCGTGACGGCACATGGAGGCACCGCTCTACCACCGCGAGTTATGAGATTGACGCCCTGCCGTCTGTGGTCGTACGCCGCCGCTCGGGTATCCCTTGTTTTAAAGGGATCCGCACCTGGCTGAACCTCCGCGAACTCCGCCGTACTGCGACCACAAATGCAACCGCGTCAGCACTCTATGCTGCTGCTGGGCCAATTCGAACACGTGCTCTATAACCCTCACCATGGGTAGCAATCGACGGTACCGGGCACGGTAGCCATCGAGCTGGTGCAGCTCACATCCGGGATCTCAGTACGTCGAACTCGCAGCCTGGCGAGTTCGGGTCGAAGCCGTGCTCGATCAGCCAGCGGGATGCCAGCAGGCTTCGTAGCGACCACCACGCGCGGATCACGTCGAGGTCGACGTCGGCGCCGTAGCCGGCGGCGACGTCGGCGAGGTGCTCCTCGTGTCCGAGCGTCAAGATGGCCAGGTCGTACATCGCATCGCCCTGGCTCGCCTCGGACCAGTCGATGATGCCGGTGACCTTGTCACCGTCGACGAAGACGTGGGTGATCTGCAGGTCCCCGTGCGTGAACACCGGTGTCCATGGCCGGAGCGCGGTCTCGGCGATCTCGCGGTTGCGCGTGACCAAGTCGGTGGGAAGGACGCCGCTCGTGATGAGCCACTCGCATTCGCCGTCGAGGTCCGCTGCGATCTCGTCGCGGCTGCTCCGACCGGGCCATGGCGGCAGCGGCGCGTCGTGCAACATTCGGATGGCGGCACCTGCCGCGGCCCATGCCGCCGGCGACGCGGTCGACGGCTCACCGAGACGGCCGAGTGCCGTACCGGGGAGGGCCGCGATCGCGAGCACGGGCGGCTTCCGCCACAGGATCTCCGGGGTCGGGACCGGCGCCAGAGCCATCGCCTCGACCTCGACGTCGATGTTCGTCTGATCAGCGTCGATCTTCAGGAACACATCACCGACGCGCAGAGTCACGCGCTCGCTATGGGCAACGACGACCTCGACCTCCTCCACGTCGGCCATTGTCGCGGGGATGCTCACCGACGTCACCGGAATTATCTAGCCCGCAACACCCCCACTCGTGTCCAGGCGTGGTGGGCGTGATCAACGGGGCAACTGCAACCGCCAGTGCAACCATGGCAGGTCTGTTGAAGCTGCGGCTTACAGTGCTGATCCGGCATGTATGCAGGTCACATGGATTGTGCCCGGGACGGGATTCGAACCCGTATGCCTTTCTGCCGCGAGGTTCAAGTTCGACCAGCCCCTGTTCGGGTGCGTTCAAGGACGTTCG
Organism: uncultured Actinomycetota bacterium; assembly: GCA_963748245.1. Classification (GTDB taxonomy): domain Bacteria; phylum Actinomycetota; class Actinomycetes; order Propionibacteriales; family Kribbellaceae; genus Kribbella. The sequence goes on from CAVVIA010000004.1 coordinate 1,000,024, forward strand.
CCTCAGGCTCACGGTGATGACTGCTGGTCGACCCGAACCGGCGTGGACCGAGCCGAGCTGCAACCACTACTGCAACCAGGCCGCCTCATTGCCGGCCGCTCGAAGTCGCTGGTCCTTGGGGGACGCGACGTGCGGTTCATCGGCTACTGGGGGCACGATTTGGCCCGTTTGCCCGGATGCGAGATCATCGGTCGGCTCGAACTCCGACGAAAGCGAGAGATGAATGCGCTGGACCCCGGCGACCGCCCTGGTCGTTGCTCTCATCTTTGCGACGGCAGGCTGCGGCGGTGATGACGAGGGCGCCGAAGACCGGGCCGTCAGCATCTCGTCGAAGCCGTCCGCGTCCCCGTCGCCTCGGCCGAAGCCGAGCCCAGCGATCAGCACGCGTGGAGCGGAGGACGTGCTGAAGCGGTACATGTCGGCTGTCAGCCAGGCGAACGCAAAACTGGACCCGGCACGGGCTGCGAAGATCGAGACGGGATCGGCTCTGAAGATCCACACTGCGCAGTACCGCGTTTACCGGAAGAACGACTTGCGCTACCCGCCGGTCAAGTACGTCGGAGCGCTGGGTGCGGCGCCGATGGTCACGGGCTATCCCAAGTGGTTCTTCACGGCCGCGACGGACCGCGGTTCGGAGCCCGCGACGCGGGACTTCCTGCTTTTCGTCCAGGAGCGTAGCGGTGCGCCGTGGCGCGTAACCTACGCGCCGTTCTCGAGCAGAGCGACCGGTGCGCTCGCGCCCGGAGTGGACGTTGCGGACTTCCCGGCGGTCGTGGCCGCAGGCGACAACACCCTGGCGACCCCACCGGGCAAGGTCGCCGCCGTCTTGGCCGGCGCCGTGACCCAGGGCAGCGCGAACCCGTACGCGAAACGGTTCGCGCAGGATGACATCTTCCAGACAGTGCGGGGCAAGATCGTCGACAACCGGAGTGCCTACACGAGCAACGACTGGGCCGGGACCAGCCGGGCCGTGGCCGGCCAGACCCCGGTATTTGCCGTGCGGACGAAGTCCGGCGGTGCGCTCGTCTGGTTCGGGCTCGACCTGCTGCACTCCTATCGCAACAAGGGTGACACCAACATGGTGTGGGACACCGAGACCGCAGGCGACATGCAGCAGGGATTCGGGCTGCCGTCAGAGGTCTCGTCGTCGATCACACGGCAGGAGCGCTACGAACTGGTCGCCTACATCCCCCCGAAGGGCAAGGGCACGATGCGCCTCCTCGCGAGTCGCTGGTTTCCGCTCTCGGTCCGCGGAAGCTGAAAGCCTCGCACCCCCGGGCGGGATTCGCTCGGCGATGACTGGTTGCCTTCACAACCGACGAGCGAGCTCGCCGAAAACGCTGCGGCGAAGATGGGGAAGGCGCTTTGGGCATGACCGAGATGACAACTGCAACCGCCATTTGCAACTATGGCGGCTCTTTTTCCAGCCTGGCTGATATTCCTTGCAGGGCATCTTCGCAGGTCAGGGCTGTGTGTGCCCGGGACGGGATTCGAACCCGTATGCCTTTCGGCCGCGAGGTTTAAGCTCGCTGCGTCTGCCGTTCCGCCACCCGGGCCGTGCGGCAAGCACTGACCTTACAAGGTACGAGATCCGGTGGGGACTCTCCGCATCCGCGTGATCCGCCGACCACGTCGCAGTCGGCTGAGCGAGCAGCGCGAGCGTACTGCGAGCGGGTGAGCAAAGTCAGTGAGCCGGGGCGAGCGCGAACTGGGTGGGTGGGGCTGCGAGGGCTACTTGTAGACCTTGCGGGGGTAGATGGCGTGGGCGCCGGCGACTTGGTCGAGGAAGAGTTTGCCGTTGCAGTGGTCGATCTCGTGTTGGAGGGCGCGGGCTTCGAAGGCGTCGGTGGTGATGGTGACCTGGTCTGTCGTACCGGGGAGGACGCCGGTGACCGTGAGCCGGGTGGCGCGTTTGACGTCGCCGGTGAAGTCCGGGACCGACATGCAGCCCTCGCGGCCCTTCTCCTGCCGCGAAGCCTCGACCACAACCGCGTTGCAGAGCACGAAGATCCCGTGGCAGGTCCGTGTCTTCGGGTGCTCGGTCACGTCGAGCGAGAACATCTGGGCCGCCACCCCCACCTGCGGCGCGGCGAGCCCGACGCACCCAGGTGACACCCGCATGGTGGCGACGAGATCCGCGGCGAGCTGGATCATCGCCGGATCGAGTGGATCCACGGTCGCGCCCTCGGTGGCCAGGACAGGGTGCGGCGCGCGCAGTACCTCCAGTGCTGCGCCTTCGACGCTCAGATCAGCAGGGGACCAGCCGGTAATCACGGTCACAGCTCGTCGCTCTCCGCCGAGCGCAAGGTGACGCCGACGCCGAGCTCCTCGGCGGTGATCTCCAGGGCGCGGTTGAGCATCTCCAGTTCGGCGGTCAGCGGCAGTTCGACCTCCGCGGTCAGTACGTACAGCTCCCCGCTCAGCCGCGTGGTCAGGTCGGTGATCGTCCCGCCCGCCGTGGCGATCATCCGGGTCACCGCGGCCACGATCCCCGGGCGGTCGGCGCCGTGCACGCTGAGGATGTACGACGGCCCGATCGGTGCGTGCTCGTGTTCCGGGCCGACCTTACGGACCGTGATCACCAGCTCCCCGCGCAGCGGCTCGACCGCGGCCTTGACCTCCTCGAACGGCCCGGAGCAGACGATCATCATCGCGAAGTGGCCGCGCAGCAGCGTCATGGTGGAATCCTCGAGGTTGACTCCGGTGCCGGCCAGGGCCTCGGTGACGTCCGCGATGATGCCCGGGCGGTCCGGACCGATGACGGTGACTGCGAGCTGACTCATGCCCGGAAACCTACCGTCCGACCTAAGTAGCCAAAGAAGTGACTTCGGTATCCGGACAGCCCGAACCGGGCGGCAGAACGCTTACCCACCGCTACATTCGTCCCATGACCGAGTCCCCGCGCCGCCCGCGCCGCAGTACGCGCGACTGGATCGTGGACTCGCTCGTCTTCGTCGTCGCGGTGTTCACCGGCTTCATCCTGTACGACGACGGCAGCAAGGATCCGGTGAGCCCCGACCTGCTCGCCTTCGATTTCATCTTCGGGATGGCGCTCTGCCTGACGTTGTGGTGGCGGCGCCGCTGGCCGGTCCAGCTGGCGTTGGTCGCGGCCGCGATCGGCACCTTCTCGGACACGGCCGGCGGGGCCGGCGTCATCATCATCCTGACCGTGGCGATCCACTGCCGGCTGCGCACCACGCTGTTCATCTTCGCGGTCAACGCCGTGAGCCTGGCGATCTACGTGCAGGTCAGGCACAAACCGGAGACCGAAGCCCTCATCGTGGCCGCCGTGGCGATCTACATCGCCCTGATGGCCTGGGGCCTGTACATCCGCTCCCGCCGCCAGCTCCTCCAGACGCTCCGCGACCGCGCCGAGCGGGCCGAGATCGTCGCGAAGCTCCAGGCGGAGCAGGCCCAGCTGAGAGCCCGCGAGGAGATCGCCCGCGAGATGCACGACGTCCTCGGCCATCGGCTGTCCCTGCTCAGCGTCCACGCCGGAGCGCTCGCCTTCCGCCCCGACGCGTCCACCGAGGAGGTCTCCGGGGCGGCCGAGATCATCCGGGCGAGCGCCCATCAGGCGTTGCAGGATCTCCGCGAGGTGATCGGCGTACTGCGGGCGCCGGTCGGTGAACTCCCGCAGCCGACGTTCGCCGACCTGCCCGTGCTCGTCGAGGGCTCGCGCGAGGCCGGGCTTCCGGTCGACCTGGTCCTGGACGCCCCTGGACCGTTGCCGGAGCATGTCGGGCGTACGGCGTACCGGATCGTGCAGGAGGGCTTGACCAACGCGCTCAAGCACGCACCCGGTGAGCCGGTCCGGATCAGCGTGACCGGTGCCCCCGGCAACGGTCTGTTCGTGGAGGTCCGCAACCCCGCGCCGAACCGCCGGCGCGGAGACGGGAAAGGCCTGCTCGGACTGAGCGAACGGGCCGCGCTCGTGGACGGCCGACTCGAACACGGCCGGACCCCGGAAGGCGACTTCCGGCTCTTCGCCTGGCTACCGTGGCCGGCATGAGCGAGCGGAGCGAGGTCATCATCGAGCACAGCCCATCTTGTGCCTCATCCGCGCCCGGAGCGAAGCGAGGACGTGGATGAGTGTTCGGGTATTGATCGTTGACGACGATCCGTTGTTGCGGGCCGGGCTGAAGTTGATGCTCGGCGGCGCCCCGGACATCCGGGTGGTCGGCGAGGCGGGTGACGGCACCGGTGTGCAGGGGCTGATCGACCGGCTCGCGCCGGACGTCGTACTGATGGACATCCGGATGCCCGGCACCGACGGTCTGACCGCGACGGAAGCGGTACGGCGTCGTCCGGGCGCGCCCGAGGTCGTCATCCTGACCACGTTCGACGCCGACGAACACGTACTGCGCGCACTCCGCGCCGGCGCGGCCGGGTTCGTGCTCAAGGACACCCCGCCGGGCGAGATCGTCGAATCGGTACGACGGGTGGCCGCCGGACAGCCCGTCCTCTCGCCGGCCGTGACCAAGCGCCTGATGACCCGGGTCGCGGCGTCCGGCACCGACCAGCGCAAGACCAAGGCGGTCGAGCGGCTGGCCGAACTGAACGACCGAGAACGCGAGATCGCCGTCGCGGTCGGCGAGGGAAAGTCGAACGCCGAGATCAGCGCGACCCTCTACCTCAGCGTCCCGACCGTGAAGACGCACGTGTCCCGCATCCTCACCAAACTCGACCTGAACAACCGGGTCCAGATCGCCCTGCTCGTCCACGACGCAGGCCTGCTGCACGACTAGCCGACACCCGTGGATCACTCGTTGGCCACCTTGGACTTCTAACGTTGTACCGTCCGTCCGCCCCACGGGAGGTTCACCCATGCGCCGCTGGCTCGCCGCCGGTCTCTCCGTCGCCCTGCTGCTCCCCGCCGTACCAGCCGAAGCATCGGCAGATCCGGCGGCGTACGTCGATCCGCTGATCGGATCCGCGCGGGACGGGAACACCTGGCCGGGGGCGGTGCGGCCGTTCGGGATGATCTCGTGGAGCCCGACCAGCACCCGCGGCGACCAGACCAGCACCGGCGCGGCGAACGGGTACCAGTACGACGTGACGCGGGTGCGCGGGTTCAGCCTGACCCACGTCAACGGGGCGGGCTGCAACCCGGGCGCGGCGGGCGACGTGCCGATCATGCCGTACGTCGGAACGGTCGACTCCTCGCCGACGGCCGACACGACCGACGCGAAGTACGCGAGCAACTTCAGCCACGCGGACGAGGTGGCCAAGCCGGGCCGCTACACGGTCACTTTGGCGTCCGGCGTGAAGACCGATCTCGCCGTGACCACCCGCGCCGGTGTCGGCGAGTTCACCTTCCCCGCCGACCAGGCCGCGAACCTGCTCTTCCGTACGTCGAACTCCCTGAACGGCAGCGAGGACGCCGAGATCTCGATCGACCCGGCCGGCCGGAAGCTGACCGGGTCGGTGCTGACCGGCGCGTTCTGCGGCCGCCGGGCGAACGGCGGGATCAACAACCGGAAGTCGTACTACCGCCTGTACTTCACCGCTTCCTTCGACCAGCCGATCGTTGCCAACGGCACCTGGAAGGACGGCGTTCTTACTCCGGGTAACAAGCAGACGAGCGGTGGCGAGGGGTACGCGACCGGCGCGGACCGGGCCGGTCGCGGCTCCGGCGGGTACGTCGACGTTCGCGCCCGGTGCGAAGGTCCGGATGCGGATCGGCATCTCGTACGTCAGCCTGGCCGGCGCCGAGCAGAATCTGCGGACCGAGGTCCGGCCGCAGGCGACCGTCGATCGGCTCGCCGCGGACGGTTATCGCGACTGGCGGCGCGAGCTGGACAACGTCCGCATCACCGGCGGCACCGACACGCAGCGGACGACCTTCTACACCGCGCTCTACCACGCGATGCTGCAGCCGAACGTCTTCAACGACGTGGACGGTCGCTACCTCGGCAGCGACTGGAAGATCCACCGGCTCGCGCCGGGGCAACGAGCGCAGTACGGCACCTTCTCCGGCTGGGACCAGTACCGCGCCCACATCCAGCTGCTGGCCCTGCTGAAGCCGGAGATCGCGGGTGACTTCGCCCAGTCGATGTACCAGTTCGCCCAGCAGAACAAGGGGATCTGGGACCGCTGGCTGCACAACAACGGGCCGACCCACGTGATGACCGGCGATCCCGCCGCGCCGACCCTGGCGACGTTCGCGGCGATGGGGGTCCGCAACTTCGATGCCCGCGGCGCCTACGACTCATTGGTGCGCCAGGCAACAGTGCAGAACGCCGACGCCGAGAACGACGGTGGTTGCCCCGGGCAATGCACCGGGCAGCGACCCGCCTTGAACACCTACCTGGCCAAGCAGTACGCACCGCAGGACGCCTGCCACTGCTGGGGTGGCGCCGCGGAAACGCTCGAGAACTCGCTCGCCGACTTCTCCCTGGCCGAGTGGGGCGCCCGCCTCGGCGCCGACGTTCAGGCGCTTCGCGACCGTGGCGACTGGTGGAAGAACACCTACGACCCGGCGCGTCGGATACCAACGGGCCCGGAAGGCTGACGGCACCTGGCAGCCCGGCTTCACCCCGTCGACCGATGTCGGCTTCGCTCAAGGCTCCAGCGCGACGTACACCTGGATGGTGCCGCAGGACGTCTCCGGGCTGGCGTCGCTGATGAACGGCTCGGCCGTCCAGCGCCTCGACGGGTTCTTCCACGACGAGAACGGCAACTGGGCGGTCAAGGGCGGCAGCGCACTCCGCTACGACCCGACCAACGAGCCCGGCCTGCACACGCCGTGGCTCTACAACGGGCTCGGCGTCGCGTGGAAGACCCAGGCGACCACCCGGGAGATTGTCGACACCGTGTACGGCGTGGGTCCGGCCGGCCTACCGGGGAACGACGACCTGGGCACGCTGTCCGCCTGGTACGTGTTCGCCGCGATCGGCCTGTTCCCGCAGACCCCGGGCCGCGCGGAACTCCTGGTCGGCAGCCCAATCTTCCCGAAGGTGGAGGTACGGCGGAGCAACGGCGTACGACTGACCGTCGAGGCTCCGGCGACCTCGGACACGAACCAGTACGTGCAATCGCTGGCCCTGAACGGTCGCGACCGGGCCGAGTCCTGGCTGCCGGAGTCCTTCATCACGCACGGCGGCAAGATCGCCGTACAGCTAGGAGCGGCGCCCACCGACTGGGGCACCGCTCCTGTCGATCACTAGGACTGGGTTGCGCGGCGGAACTCCTCGTTCGGCATCTGGAGGCTGCCGAGGCTGGTGACCTCGCGGCGGAAGAACAGGGCGAGGGTCCAGTCGAGGATGACGCGGGCCTTGCGGTTGAAGGTGGGGACGCGGGACACGTGGTAGGTCCGGTGCAGGAACCAGGCCGGCCAGCCCTTGACCTTCACGCCGTACAGCTGGGCGACGCCCTTGTGCAGGCCGAGGCTCGCGACCGAGCCGACGTACTTGTGCTTGTAGTCCTCCGGCGCCTTGCCGTCGACGACGCGCAGGATGTTCTCGGCCAGCAGGTGTGCCTGACGAACGGCGTGCTGCGCGTTCGGGGCGCAGTACACGCCGGGCTCCTCGCTGGTCAGGTCCGGTACGGCGGCGTTGTCGCCGGCCGACCAGGCGTCGGTGACACCCTCGATCCGCAGGTTCGCCAGGCACTTGACCCGGCCGCGCTCGTCCAGCGGGAAGTCGGTCGCCGCGAGCGCCGGGTTCGCCTTCACACCGGCGGTCCAGACGATCGTGTCGGCGTCGAACTCCTCGCCGTCGCTGAGGATCACCCGGCCCTTCTCGCAGGACTCCAGCCGGGTCTCCAGCTTGATGTCCATGTTGCGCTTGCGCAGCTGGTCGACGGTGTACTTGCCGAGCTCCTCGCCGACCTCCGGCAGGATCCGGCCGGTCGCCTCCACCAGGACCCAGCGCATGTCGTCCGGGTTGATGTTGTCGTAGTACCGGGTGGCGTAGCGGGCCATGTCCTCCAGCTCCGCGAACGCCTCGACACCGGCGTACCCACCACCGACGAAGACGAAGGTCAGCGCGGACTTGCGCAGCGCCGGGTCGGGCTGCGACGACGCGACGTCGAGCCGGTCCAGCACCTTGTTGCGCAGGGCGATCGCTTCCTCGACGTTCTTGAACCCGGTCGCCTCCTCGGCCAGACCCGGGATCGGCAGGGTGCGGGCGATCGAGCCGAGCGCGACCACGACCTGGTCGTAGGCCAGCTCGTACTCCGGGCCCTCCTCGGGCATCACCTTGGCGACCTTGTTCGCGTGGTCGATCCCGGTGACGCGGCCGGTCACCACCCGGCAGCCCTTGAGGGTCTTGCGCAGCGGCACGACCACGTGCCGCGGTTCCACCGAGCCGGCCGCCGCCTCGGGCAGGAACGGCTGGTACGTCATCACCGACCGCGGGTCCACCACCGTGACCCGGATCTTGCCTTTCCTGGCCGCGCGACGCAGTCCGTACGCGGTGTACATCCCGACGTAACCGCCTCCGACGACGAGGATGTGCGGCACCTGGGCTGTCATGCGGTTCACTCTCCCTGAGTGGATCTCCGACTTCATGTCGACTTCAGGTTACTAATTCGTGAAAACTTTCACAAACCCTCCCGCGGGTGATCTCACCCACCGAAACACTCCCCCTCGAGAGGGATTTTCGCCATGTACCCATGGTGCGCCCGAACCCCCCATCCGCCGACCCCTGGCAACCCCCGACACACAACCGCAAGCCCATCGCAGACCCTTGCCGCGGCTGTGTGCGGGTCCTAGGACGGCACACACGAGGGGGAGTGGCTCGGTGTGGCGCCGACCGGGCGGCAGGTGGCTTTCACCGGCGCCGGCATGAACCGCTTCGCTGATGGCGTGATGGTCGAAGCCGACGTCGAAATGGGCTGGCTGGACGTCCTGGAACAACTGGGCGGCTACCCGAAGACCGATCGCTGACGCAGCTATTCGCCTTCGAGGCGGTAGGTGGAGACGTGGGAGGGCGAGTCGGCGGTGAATTCTGTGCCGGTCCAGTCGGCGTGGCGGGATTCGAGGGTGAAGCCGGCTAGTTGGGCCATCAGGTCGAGTTCTGCGGGCCAGATGTAGCGGTGGGGGGTGCGGGCGAGGTGGGCCTGGCTGCCGCCGTCCTCGTCGAAGGTGAAGTGGTGGGAGACGACGTGCTGGTGCAGGACGTCGTACGTGTCGAGCAGGATGTAGCCAGGATCGGCGATGCCGACGGTGGCCGGGAGGCCGGGTGGGAGGCGGCGGAGTTCGGGGACCCAGAGTTCGATCACGAAGCGGCCGCCGGGGGACAGGTGGCGGGCCGCGTTGCGGAAGCATTCGACCTGCTCGGCCTGCGTCAGCAGGTTGGAGATCGTGTTGAAGACCAGGTAGACGAGGGTGAACTCGCCGGCGACCTGCGTCGTGGCCATGTCGCCGATGACGACCGGGATGGACTCCTCGCCGACCTTCGTGCGGAGCTGGTCGACCATCGCGGTGGACAGCTCGATGCCGGTGACGGGGACCCGTTCGGCCAGCGGTACGGCGACCCGCCCGGTGCCGATCGCGAACTCGAGCGCCCGGCCGTCATCGGTGAGCGCCGCCAGCCGATCGACGGTCGGCGCCAGCACCTCGGGCGAGAACATCCCGGTGCCCGGTGTGTCGTACCGCTGCGCGGCGTCCACGTCCCAGAGGTTGTCGTTCACCACAGTCACCTTCCGATCGAGCCAGCGAAGTTTGTCCTCGGTGTCCGATTCGCCGATCTTCGTGAGTCCGAGGCGGTCGTAGAGCCGGCGGGCGTCGAGGTTGTTCTTATCGACACCGAGGTCGAGCGGTACGGCGGCCGCCGCGGCCTCGGCCTGGAGCCCTCGGATGATCGCCGTACCGATGCCGCGATTCTGCACGTCGGGCCGGAGCTGGATGCCGCACAGCTCGATGGAATCCGGGGTACGGCGGATGCGCAGCCGGCCGACGCGTTCGCCGTACAGCTCGACGACGGCGGTGTCCGCCAGAGTTTCGAGCGTCCAGTCGCTGAACCCGGCCCGCCACTCCGCTTCGTCGAAGTCGGCCGGCAGGCTCGCCACCGCCAGCGAGACATCGGCGAGGAAGCCGACGTCATCGGCGGTCGCTGGGTGAATTCGGTACGGCTCGGCCATGACTGGCCAAACTACGGCCCCGGTCCGCGATCCTCCACGGGTTTTCGGGTTGATAGACCTCTGTGAGAAACGTTGATCAGGGCCGGTCGGCGAGGGTGAATGGGAGAGTGGAGAGTTACCGCAGTCCGGTGCTGGTGGCGTCGGTGCTTGGGCCACCGGCTGTCTGTGCGCTGCTGACCGTGTTCCGGGACAGCTTCGACAACGCCAACGCCGCACTCCTGCTGGCGGTGGTGATCGTCGGGGTCGCGGCCTTCGGAGTCCGGCTGGCCGGGATCCTCGCCGCCGTGGGGAGTGCGGTGTGGTTCGACTTCTTCCTGACCGTGCCCTACAACACCTTCACCATCGACAGTCGCGAGGACGTCGAGACCACGATCCTGCTGGTGCTGATCGGGGTCGCGGTCAGCGAGATCGCGATCTGGGGCCGGCGGCAACAGGCGCGGGCGTCGCGGCATCGCGGCTATCTGGACGGGGTGATCACCACGTCCCAGGCGGTCGCGGCCGGGGGTTCCGCCGATGAGCTGATCGAGCAGGTCCGGGCCGAGCTGATCGCCGTACTGGGGATCGACGGGGCCAAGTTCGTGGCTAACGGCAAGCAAACGTCCGCACCGCACCTGAATGCCGACGGGACCGTGACGCGTGGCGGCCGGGTGCTCAAGGTGGAGCGCGACGGACTACCGACGAACGCCGAGATCGAGCTGACCGTCCAGCACGCCGGGGAGATCCGCGGCCGCTTCCTGCTGACCGCCGCCGCCCGGATCGCCCGCCCCGACCTCGAGCAGCGGCTGGTCGCCGTCGCCCTCGCCGACCAGGTCGGCTCCGCCCTGACCACCCAGCAGGCTCTGCACCCCCATCCCTGAACCGTTTCAATCGGCAAGTGATTGGGTTGTGCAACCGCTTGCCGGTGGGGCGGTTGCGGTTGGGGAACAGGGGAGCGATTCTCAGACGTTGTTAAGGGTGGGACCGTAGTATCTCTGTACGGCCCCGGATGTGGGTCACCAGGAGGATGACAATGCAGAGCAGTAACCCGGTGCTGAACCGGTCGAGTGCGTTCGCGCCTGGCCAAGGCCAGGCCTATCCGGGCGCCGCTCCGTACGGCCAGCCTGGTCAGTACGGCTACGGCGGGCCGGGTATGCCGCCTCAGCAGCAGCAGGGCGCTCCGGCCGACAGCCGCCCCATGACGATGGACGACGTCATCGTCCGCACCGCCGCCACACTGGGCGTCGTCGTGCTCTTCGCCGCGATCGCCTGGTACATGGTTCCCGACACCCTGGTCACCCCCGCGTTCCTGGCCGGTGCACTGCTGGCGTTCGCGCTCGGGATGGTGCTCTCCTTCTCCCGTCGGGTCAACCCCGCGCTGGTGATGGTGTACGCCGCCGCCGAAGGTGTGTTCCTCGGCATCGGCAGCGAGTTCATCGCGAGATGGGTCGGTGACTCCGGCATCATCGTGCAGGCGGTGCTCGCGACGATGGTGACGGCCGGCCTGACGCTCGCGACGTACAAGTACTTCGCGATCAAGGTGACGCCGCGGTTCACCAAGATGGTCATCATCGCCACGATGGGCTTCGCCGGCGTGATCCTGATCAACTTCGTCGCCAGCCTGTTCGGCTTCAACTCCGGCATCGGCGGCTTCGGGGCGATGGGTCTGGTGTTCGCCGCGCTCGGTGCGGGCCTGGCGGTGTTCAACCTGATCCTCGACTTCGACATGATCGAGCAGGGGGTCAAGCACGGTGCGCCGCAGAGCGAGTCCTGGCGGGCCGCGTTCGGTCTGACCGTCACCCTGGTCTGGCTGTACTGGAACCTGCTCCGCATCCTCGCCATCCTCCGCGGTGGCGACTGACAAATCCACAAGGACACTGAAGGGCCGGCCCAGGTGGACCGGCCCTTCGGCCTTTCCTGCCACGGTGGGACCGGCCTGTTCCAGGGCTGAGAAACCAAGAAGACCCGCCCTTCCACCTGAAAGGGCAGGTCTTCGGTTTTCTCAGACTCCTGTTCGGCTCGTCAGCCCATTCGCCGGTGCGCTCTGACCAGGTCGTACTCGTGGACGATGGCGGTTGCGTGCCCGTGCGCGAGGGCGTACTCGCTGGAAAGCCATCTCACTCTGTCGTCGAAGCGCAGGAACGACGGTCCGTCGTTCATCAGCTGGAACCACTCGGTCATCTCGCGTCCGGTGCACCTGGGCACCTTCTCCACCAGACGCTGGTGCGTCTCCTCGGAGTGGTTCAAGCCCATCGTCGCCTCCCGTCATCGGGGTACCGCGTAGTTATCGACTGTGCACCACACAGCCGTCGCAAGGCAAGACTCTCTTCATGAAAGTCGCCTCAGCGGACGCGCTATTGCCCAACCGGAAGGGGAGCCGAGTCCTCGTCGATGCGATCGACCTCGGCCTTGGGGTGCCGGCGCCGATGCCGCAGGGCTGCCCAGCGGCCGCGCGGCCCGCGTTCGCGCCCGGCGACCTCGGTGGCCGCGACCTCGGTGCCGGCCGTCCGGGCGGCCTGTACGGCGGCCTCCGCGATCGGCAGGATCGCCTCGCCCCGAAAGGGTTCCGGATGCACGAACGACTCCGGCCCGACCCCGACAGCGGCCGCCACCGACGGCAGCAGCGCGGCGGATGCGGCGGCGTACCCGATGGCCGACGGATGGAAGTTGTCCCGTCCCCACATCGACGGGTTGGTCCGGAACACCTCGCCGAGCAGCGACCCGAGGGACACAGTTCGGCCGCCTGCCTCGACCACTGCGATGGTCTGAGCGGCGGCCAGCCGATGGCTCCAGGACCGGGCGACCTGCCGCAGCGGCGGCATGATCGTCCGGACCGCTCCGAGGTCGGGGCAGGTACCCACCACCACCTCACAGTGCGCGGCCCGCAATCTGCGGACCGCGGCCGAGAGCAGCCGGACGGAGGTCGATGGCGGCATCTTCGCCTTCACATCGTTGACGCCGATCAGGATCACCGCGACCTGCGGCCCGGCCTGCAGGGCGGCATCGACCTGCGCGGCCAGATCGGTCGACCTGGCTCCGGTCTTCGCCACGTCGACCAGCCGCACCGGGCGCTTGGCCAGCTCGGTGAGCCCCGAGGCGAGCAGCACTCCGGGGGTCTCGTCCGGCGACTCGGTGCCGTAACCGGCGGCACTCGAGTCGCCGAGGATGGCGAACGTGATCGGATGTCCTGGATACCGGCCGAACAGGCCGTTGCCCGGAGTCGGGTAGTAACGCATCGGTCCGATCACGCGCTTCGCGTACTCGGCCTCAGCGGTCAGTACGCCGTACAGCGTGGCACCGATGAGTCCGAGTCCCCCGCCCCCGAAGGCTGCAGCCTGGGCCAGTCGCTTGGCGGCCCGGGCTGCGCTGGATGCTTTTCCCGCCCCACCGCCCTGGTCACTCATGAGTCAAGGATTACACGCTGTGACAGACAAGCAAGTGAAATAGGGGAAACGACACGAGCATCACTACAGTAAAGATGTGCGCTACGCAGAATCTCTCCTGGACCTGGTCGGCAACACCCCGTTGGTGCGGCTGTCGAAGACGACCGACGGTGCCAAGCCGCTGGTGCTCGCGAAAGTCGAGTACTTCAACCCCGGTGGCTCGGTGAAGGACCGGATCGCGGTCCGGATGATCGAGGCGGCCGAGGCTTCCGGCGATCTCAAGCCGGGCGGCACGATCGTCGAGCCGACCTCCGGCAACACCGGTGTCGGGCTGGCGATGGTGGCCCAGCAGAAGGGCTACAAGTGCGTCTTCGTCTGCCCGGACAAGGTGAGTGAGGACAAGCGCAACGTGCTCAAGGCGTACGGCGCCGAGGTCGTGGTCTGCCCGACCGCGGTCGCGCCGGAGCACCCGGACTCGTACTACAACGTCTCCGACCGGCTGGTCCGCGAGATCGAGGGCGCCTGGAAGCCGAACCAGTACGCCAACCAGAACAACCCGCTGTCGCACTACGAGACCACCGGCCCCGAGCTCTGGGAGCAGACCGAGGGCAGGATCACCCACTTCGTCGCGGGTGTCGGCACCGGCGGCACGATCAGCGGCACCGGCAAGTACCTCAAGGAGGTCTCCGGCGGCCGGGTGCAGATCGTCGGCGCCGACCCGGAGGGCTCGGTCTACTCCGGTGGCACCGGCCGGCCGTACCTGGTCGAGGGTGTCGGCGAGGACTTCTGGCCGGAGACGTACGACCGGGACATCTGCGACCGCATCATCGAGGTGTCGGACGCGGACTCGTTCGCGCTGACCCGGCGGCTGGCCCGCGAGGAGGCCATGCTCGTCGGCGGCTCGGCCGGGATGGCGGCCGCGGCGGCGATCCGGCTCGCGCACGAACTCAATGACCCCGAAGCCGTCATCGTCGTCCTGCTTCCGGACGGTGGCCGCGGCTACCTGACCAAGGTCTTCAACGACGACTGGCTGGCGCAGTACGGGTTCCTCGCCGACTCCCGGCAGGGTACGACGCTCGGCGACATCCTGGCCCGCAAGGACGGCAGCATGCCGCCGCTGGTCCACACCCACCCGCACGAGACGATCGCCGAGGCGGTCGCGATCCTGCGCGAGTACGGCGTCTCGCAGATGCCCGTGGTCCGGGCGGAGCCGCCGGTGATGGCGGCCGAGGTGGCCGGCGCGGTGTCGGAGCGGACGTTGATGGACGCCCTGTACTCCGGTAAGGCGCGGCTGGCCGACATGGTCGAGCTGCACATGGACCCGGCGCTGCCGTCGCTGGGCGCCGGCGAGTCGGTGACCAAGGCGGTGCAGCTGCTCGAGGATCGGGACGCCCTGATGGTGCTGGACGACGGCAAGCCGGTGGGCGTTCTGACCCGGCAGGACCTGCTGGTCCACCTGTCCGTCGACTGACTCGTCCGCGGCCCGGCCGCGGCGAGACTTATCGGTCCACGACCGAAGGCACGATGGCGAGCAGGGCCATGACCACGATGCCGATCACGATGGCTGCCGCTCCGGCGATCTGAAGGATTTCCATACCTCAAGAATCCTTCAGTGGAGCCGTCCGGACATCGGCCCGAGGACCGGTCTTGCCTTCATCCCAAGGTCGTACACCGCGGCGCCCGCACTCCTACTTCAGGAGTGCGGGTAACCCCTAGTGGACCAGCACGAAATCGGCCGGATCCAAGCGGCGGGTACGGCGCCAGTACGACACCGTGAACTCGGGCCAGATGGTCGAGTTCCGCCCCTGCGCGTCCAGGTACCAGCTGTTGCAGCCGGACTGCCAGACGGTGTCCTCGAGCTCGCTCTGGATCCCGCCGACGAACCGCTCCTGGGCGTCCTCGCGAACCTCCACGTACGACGCTCCGCGCCGCCGCAACAGGTGCAGCGCCTGCATGACGTACCGGACCTGGGCCTCGATCATGAAGACCACCGAGGAGTGGCCGAGGAGCGTGTTCGGGCCCATCAGCAGGAAGAGATTCGGGTAGCCGGCGACGGTCATGCCGAGGTGCGCGCCGATGCCGTTGCGCTTCCAGTGCTCGGCCAGGTCGACGCCGTCCTTGCCCAGGATCGGCATCCGGGTCAGGTTGGCCGACACCTCGAACCCGGTGCCGAGCACGATCGTGTCGCAAGGCCGCTCGACGCCGTCCGAGGTGATGACGCCGGTCGGGGTGACCCGGGTGATCGGGGTGGTGACGACGTCCACGTTCGGGCGGGACAGCGCTGGGTAGTAGTCGTTGGAGTAGAGGATCCGCTTGCAGCCGATCTGGTACGCCGGTGTCAGCCTGGCCCGCAGTTCGGGATCGGGGACCTGCTTGCGAAGATGCCGTTTCGCCTGTAGTTCAAGGCCTTTCATCAACTTCGGGTTGCCCGCGAAACCGACGCCGCGACCCTCGAGACCCCAGTAGATCGCGTTGCGGATGGTGCGCTGTCCGGCCGGGAACCGCTCGTGCAGCCGGCGTTCCCACGGGCCGATCGCACGGTCCGGCTTGGACATGACCCACGGTGGCGTCCGCTGGTACACGTCCAGTTGCCCGACTTCGGCGGCGATCCGCGGCACGAACTGGATCGCCGACGCGCCCGTGCCGATGACCGCCACGTTCCGCCCCCGCAGGTCCTGCGAGTGATCCCACTGCGCCGAGTGGAACGTCGTACCGCCGAACGAGTCGAGGCCCGGGATGTCTGGCAGCTTGGGCTGGTGCAGGCTGCCGACGCCGGCGACCAGGGCCTGGGTCTCGATCGTCTCGGAGCCGTTGACCGTGACGGTCCACCGGCCGGTCGCCTCGTCGAAGACCGCTTCGGTGACCTCGGCGCCGTACCGGATCTTCTCCGCGACGCCGTACTTGTCCGCGCAGTGCTCGAGGTAGGCGAGGATCTCGTCCCAGGGTGCGAACATCCGGGTCCAGCGCGGGTTCTGCTCGAACGAGAACGAGTAGAGGTACGACGGGATGTCGCAGGCGCAGCCGGGATAGGTGTTGTCCCGCCAGGTGCCGCCGAGTTCGTCCGCCTTCTCCAGGATGACGAAGTTCTCGCAGCCGGCCTGCCGCAACTTGATCCCCATGCACAACCCGGCGAACCCGGACCCGACGATGACGACCTCGGCCTGTGTCATAGCAGCGAAGGTTACTCGCGGGTCACACCCGTGGGCTAGGGCGCCTAGTGTTTCAGGCGGTGCAGGATCTCGCCGGCGTTCGGGATGACGAGGGTGCCGGGGTCGTTCTCGTACGCCGCGAGGTCGACGTCGGCCGGATCCAGGTAGGCGAGGTTGGCCCGGCGGACGACGTCCTCCGGGATGCCTGTCGCGAGGGTGACGTGGACGCGGAGGTGCTCACCTGTCGCGGGGTCCCAGGTGCCGGCGCCGCGGAGGTGGGTGGAGTGCGCGAGCACACCCCAGTGCAGGTCGCGGAACTTCTCCCACTGGCCGAGGAAGTAGTCGCGGCAGTGGTACCCGATCTCCTCGATCTCCGGGTGCATCGCGGCGAGTTCGGTGACGTGCGGGGCGTAGAGGATGACCTCGCCGCCGTCGGCGACGATCGGCTCGACCTTGTAGAAGCCCTTGGCCGCCGTCCAGATGTCCTGGTACTTCGTCGGCATCACCGAAACGACCCGCTGAACCGGGTGGTCGAGGTAGCGGACGTGTGTCTGGGCGGAGATCGCGGCGGCGGCGCGCCAGGACGAGATCGTGTCGCCGAACGCCACCGCGTGCAGGGCGTTCGTGCCCGACTGGGCCACCACCGACAGGGCGAGCTTCTCCGCCGGGATCAGCGCGGCGGCCTCGTCGATCAACGCCCGGACCGGAGTGATCCCCGGCGTACCGATGATGCTCGCGCTGGTGATCAGGGCGCCGAGCCAGTGGGAGAAGTCGATGACCTCCTGGCCGGCCACACCGGGGAAGAAGTACTTGTTGCCGCCGGAGAAGCCGACCACCTCGTGCGGGAACACCGGGCCGACGACCAGCGCGACGTCGTGCTCGACCACGGCCCGGTTGAGCTTCACCGGTACTTCGTCGCGCAGCATCTCGTCGGAGATCTGGCCGACCCGCTCCGCGCTGATCGTGCCGAGATCGGCGAAGGTGCCGGGTTTCCACCACTCGTGGTTGAGGACGCCGTCGTACTCACCGCCGAGGTGGGTGCGCAACTGGTCCGGCGTCATCTCCGCGTGGGTGCCCAGGGCAACCAAAATGGTCAGCTTGCCGACCCGGCCGTCGAGGGCTTGGTGCACCGCCTTCAGCAGCAGCGGGAGCGGGCAGCTGCGGGTGGCGTCCGGGACGATCACGCAGACGCTGCGGCCCTCCAGCCCGG
The DNA here is from genome assembly GCA_963748245.1 of uncultured Actinomycetota bacterium. GTDB lineage: Bacteria > Actinomycetota > Actinomycetes > Propionibacteriales > Kribbellaceae > Kribbella. Next base: position 1,017,828 of record CAVVIA010000004.1, read on the forward strand.
CACCGCTCAGGGAACCGGCGATGAAGCTCGTCACCTCGTCCTCGGTCAGCACCTGGTCCGGTCCGCCGATCACCGCCGCATCCATGGGCTCCACCCTAGTGCCTCGCCCCAGTGCCTCGGCCCGCTTCGAGCCGTGATCGCTTCGGAACCGTTGGTAGACCAGGGATCACGTCATCGGCGGGTAAGGCGCCGAATGGTTGACCGGCCCGGGCGGTCGGCGCAGGATCGGGCGTGTCAGCTGGGGGAGCGGGACATTTCAAGGGGGAATTGCACCATGTCCGACACGATCGAACGGCCCGCGGGGGCGCGACCCGAAGGTTTCGGGGGAGTCGTGCTGCAGTCGGGGGACGCGGCGTACGACGAGGCCCGGACGGTTTTCAACGCGATGATCGACAAGCGGCCGGAGATGATCGCCCAGTGCGAGTCGGCGGCCGACGTGGTGGCGGCGGTCAAGTACGGCGTCGCGCGGGAGCTCGAGATCGCCGTCCGGGGCGGCGGTCACAGCGTGGCCGGGACAAGCGTGAACGACGGCGGACTCGTGGTGGACCTGCGCCGGATGAACAGCGTCCAGGTCGACCCGGAGGGACGGATCGCCCGCGTCGGCGGCGGTGCGAACTGGGGCGACTTCGACCGGGCCTGCCAGCCGTACGGCCTGGCGACCACCGGCGGCCGGGTGTCGACGACCGGTGTCGCGGGGCTGACCCTCGGCGGCGGCTCGGGCTGGCTGGAGCGGAAGTTCGGGCTGGCCTGCGACAACCTGATCTCGGTCGAGCTCGTCACCGCGGACGGCCGGCTGCTGATCGCGGACGAGACGAAGAACACCGACCTGTTCTGGGCGCTGCACGGGGGCGGTGGCAACTTCGGGATCGCGACGTCGCTCACGTTCCGGCTGGAGGACGTGCCGACGAGCACGCTGGCGATGCTGATGTGGCCGGCCGAGGCCGGTCCCGCCGTGGTCCGCGCGTACCGGGACCTGATCGAGAGCGGTGTGTCCGAGAACCTCGGTGGCGGCGTGATCTACCTGACCGCTCCGCCGGAGCCGTTCGTGCCCGAGCATCTGCAGGGGCAGCTGGTCGTGGCGGTCGGAGCGGTGTACGCCGGTCCCGAGGCCGAGGCACGGGATGCCATCGCGGCGATGTTCGCGCTCGATCCGGTCGGTGAGCTGGTCGCGGAGATGCCGTACGCCGATCTGAACTCGGCGCTCGACGATCCGCCGGGGTATCGCAACTACTGGTCGGCCGAGCACCTGTCGTCGTTCCCCGATGCCGCCGTCCAGGTGTTCAACGAGCGGGCGATGGAGATGCCGGCGCCATCACCGTCGCAGCAGATCGCGCTGCCCTGGGGCGGGGCCGTACTGCGGAACGCGGACAAGTGGCCGCTGCCGTACCGCCAAGCCTCGTGGGTCGTACACCCGTTCGGGCTGTGGTCGGATCCGGCGGACGACGCCCGCGGGAGGCAGTGGTCGCGGGATCTCTGCGCCGACCTCCAGGAGTGGGCGACCGGGTACGTGTACCTGAACTTCATCGGCAACGAGGGGCAGGACCGGATTGTCGCCGGGTTCGGGCAGGACAACTACGACCGGCTGTCGCGGATCAAGTGCGAGTACGATCCCGAGAACGTGTTCCACCTCAACCAGAACATCCTTCCCGGCTGGCCGGAGCGTCACTCGGCCGACTGATGCGTCGTGCGGTGGTCCCGTCCGTAGTGGGGTAGGCGGGACCACTGGACGGCGGCGACGACGGCGTACGTGATGCCGGCCAGCGGCGCCGACCAGAGCCGGAAGAAGGGCATCTGCCCGGTGACCGCGGTCGCTGCGAAGATCACGGCGAACACGGTCAGTCCGGCGACGGTGCCGCGGCGCCGGCTGTCGAGCGCCGTACTCGGGAGCGGGCCCAGGTGCCGATCGAGTACGACGGACACCGCCGACAACCCGGCCATGGCCGCGACGGCGAAGACGATCCCGCCGGGGAGATCGCCGAGGATGATCGCGAACGCGTTGGCCGCGGTCAGGACGGCGACGACGACGGCCAGGTCGAGCGCACCGAAGGTCAGCTGGCTCCTCCGGCGCTTTCCGAGGTCGACGTCGTCCGCGGTGCGTTCTGGGCCTGGTTCGCCGGTCAGCCGCCGTACGGTCAGGATCAGACCGGCGATCAGGAAGATGAGGATCAGGACGCCGATCACGGACAGGATCGCGGACTTCGTCGGCGAGATGAAGTCCTGGACGTTGCCGCCGCCGAAGTCGCAGCTCGCCCGCGGCGGGAACCAGCCGGTGTCCACGACGACGTTCGAGCTGTCGGCGCCGCCGAACCGCACCGCGCACGCCTCGTCCGGATCCCACCAGCTCGGCATCGACGTGGTGACGACGCCCGTCCACCCCAGCGCCAGCACCAGCCCGAGCGCGAGCAGGGTCCCCGCGCGCCTCTTGATCCACTGCATGCTTCACCCTCTCATCCATGACGACGTACGAGGGTTCGTATCTCTGGGAGGTCCGCCAACGGGTCGGCTCCCGGCTGTTGCTGATGCCGGGTGCGCAAGTGCTGGTGGTCGATGACGCCGACCGGATCCTGTTCCAGCGGAGCCGGGACTCCGGATTGTGGGAGCTACCCGCCGGTGCGGCCGAGCCGGGCGGGAGCTTCCGCAGTACGGCGGTCCGCGAGCTCTCCGAGGAGACCGGCCTGACGGTCGCGGAGGACGACCTGGTCCCGTTCGCCTCCCTCTCCGAGGCAGACCTCCACACGCTGACCTACCCCAACGGCGACGTCCTGCACTGCTTCGCCCTCTGCTTCGAGGCCCGCCGCTGGACAGGCAACCTCACACCAGATCCGGGCGAGGTCCTCGAGGTCGCCTTCTTCGACGAGCCCCCCGCAGACCTCCATCCCCCGACCCGAGTGGTGCTGGAGCTCTACGACGCCTACCGCACCTCAGGAACGTTCCAGGCCCGGTAGGTTATTCATCCCGCCTGGGCGCGGAGGAAATCGGTGGTCGATCGGGGTGTGATTCCCCTTTGGCGCAAGGGTTCGTCGGTCCAGTGGCCGGTGTACAGGTCTTGGACGAGACCGACGCCGAAGACGGAGGCGAGACCGTCGTTGCTGCGGTTGAGGAGCGGGATCGCGAACCGGGCGATCCATCGCGGCAGCCGTTGCACCTTCATCTTGCGATGGGTCAGGGCGCCCGCGATCGCGATCGCCTCGTTCCGGCTGATCGCCTCGGGCCCGCCGAACTCGACCATCGCCGGCGGATCGGGTTCTACCGCCACCGCCGCGACCAGCGCCGCCGCGTCATCGGTGCTCACCCACCGCACCCGGTTGTTCCCCTTCCCGAACACCGACACCTTGCCCGCCTTCAGGTCGAACCGTCCCAGCGGTCCGAGATGGATCTCCTGGAAGGCGTCCGGCCGGACGACGACACGCTGCAGACCCGACCGTGCGAGCCGCTGTTCCGTTGCCAGTTTGGCCTTCTCGATCGGTGTCCCGAACCCGGCGTCCACACCGGCGTACGAGAGATAGACGAACCGCCGTACGCCGGCTGACTCCGCCGCATCCACCAGCGAAGCCATCCCCACCTCATCGGTCTCACGGATCGACGGCCCTGGTACGCCGGCCAGCCGCCGAGCAATCGCGGTCGCCGTGGCGATCACCGTCTCGACCCCTTGGCACGCGTCGACCAGACTGCCCGGATCAGTCAGATCCCCACGAACCACCTTCGCCCCGAGCTCCTCGAGCCGCTCCCCGTTCGACCCCGACCGAACCAGACACCGCACCTCATGTCCTCGCTCGAGCAACAACCGCACAACCCGCCCACCAAGCTCCCCGGTTCCCCCGACCACCAGCAACATCCCGATCGCCCCCTTCCCCTAGCACGACCGTGCACCCCACCTCACCCCGCCGCAACCCTTCGCAGGCCCGCAGGGCTGCACAGCTCAGGCGCGTAGTTGGATGAAGGCTGTGGGTGGGGATTGGTGGAGGCGGGTGGTGATCTGGGTCGCGCACTCGGGTGGGGTGTGGTGGTCTGTGTCTACTTCGATGTCGTAGATGCCGTGTTGGTGGACCAGGGGGAACTGGACCTCGGCGCGGCCGATGGTTCGGTTGCCCCGGGCGCGTTCGCGGCGTTGGAGTTCGGGGAGCGAGCAGCGGACGCCGACGAACAGGACCTGGTGGTCCTGGAAGACGGAGAGGCAGTCGGTGAGGCGCCAGCGTTCGCCGAGGATGTGGTCCATCACAACGTCGTTGCCGGCGGCCACCATCCCGGCGACGGCCCGGTGGAACCCGAGCACAGTCCGCTGGAAGATCGGCAGGAACTCCTCCTCGGTCCATGCCTGCCGCGACCGAAGCCGGTGGAACCCGTCGATCCCGAGGTGGAACCACGGACCGTCCAGCTGGTCGAGCAGCTCGGCCGCGATGCTCGACTTCCCCGAGCTCGACGTGCCGTTCAGCAGGATCACCCGCCCGGCCCGCGTCTCCGCGACCACCTCGTGCGACGCGGTGATCGTCATACCTGCTCCAGCAGCAGGGCTCGCGGCGACATCAGATGCCGGCTGACACGGAAGCGCCGTACGTCGCCGATCTCCGGAGCAACTCCCGTCCACTCGACGGCCGCGCCGTCGTCGCCGAACTCCACCCAGTACTCGCGGTTCGACGGGAAGACCTCGGTCACGACGCCCGTGATGTCGCTGCCCACCGGATACCGGGCGTGCAACTGTTCGGTGGAGCGTCCCACCGGATCCGTCGTCCGGAGTTCCGGATCGAGCGGCCAGAGGCGCACCTGCCCGACCCGATGCTGCACGACTTCGAAGGTCGCCTCCGTCCCGACCGTGGGCCACTCGTCCGCGGCGTACGGGAGGTTGAGCACGTCCACGAACCCTCCGGGCGGCTCGCCCAGATCGACGAACAGGCCGATGGCGCCGGGCCGCGGGATGTGGCTGACCCGGCCCGTGATGTGTGCGCCGAGCGGGTACCGGCCGCGCTGCAGGTCGAGCTCGTCCTCAGTCATCGGTGCAAATGCTAGGCGAAAACCGCGCCCGGGCTGGGATCATTTTGCGATGGTGACCACCGACGAGATCGCCGACGGGCTCAGACAGCTCGGGCTGGATCGGTCGTCCAGCGTGATCGTGCATTCGTCGTTGAAGTCCTTCGGGTCCGTCGACGGCGGCGCCGAGGCGGTGTGCGACGCGTTGACCGGGATCTGCGGGACCGTCCTGGCGCCGGCCGGCACCTGGGACTTCACCGGCATCAGCCCGCCACCGGGAACCGCCCGCCCACACAACGCCTACGACCCGCCACCGACGTGGGAGGCCTTCGACGAAGAGCTGGCCCGAGCGACTCCCTTCAACCCGGACCTGCCGATCGACCGCGAACTCGGCCGCATCCCCGAAACACTCCGGCTGACCCGCACCCCCTCACGCACCGACCACCCGCTGTTCTCCTACCTCGCCGTCGGTCCCGCGGCCGACCGTATCCTGGCCGCCCAACGCCCCGACTGGCCACTCGGCCCGATCGAGGAACTGGGCAGGCTGGACGGCGACGTACTCCTGCTAGGCGTCGACCATACGGCCAACACCACTATCCACCTGGCCGAACAACTCCTCGGCCGATCCTGCTTCTACCGCTACGCGAAGACCGCCGAGCGGGTCTGGTCCGAGTTCCCCAACATCCCCGGCGAGAGCCACGAGTTCGACGCCATCGAACCAGCTCTCGGATCAGCCACCCGCGAAACCAGCATCGGTGCGTGCCGAGCGCGCCTGATCCCGATCGCCGCGGTCCTGGCCGCGACCCGTGAACTCGTCCTCGCCGACCCAGGCGCCCTCCTCTGCACCACCCCGACCTGCAGATGTGCAGCCGCCCACAACCAACGCCTGGCTACTCTTCTTCGCGCAAGGCTTCCAGGAGGTTGAGGTCCCTCTCGGCGTACAGACGGTGCTGCCATTCTTCGTTGATGACTATGAGGAGGCAATCCCGGACGGGATAGCTGATCGACCGCGGCCAGCCCGGCTCGGGCACCGGGGCGGTGTCCGCGTCGAGTTGCTCGTCGGTGAGCTCGTCGACGTACCGCCGTACCATCGCCATCCGGTCCTTGCGCAAGGCAAGGACTTCGTCGAGCGACGGGCGGACGGCGCGATCCCTCGGGATGCCCGCGACATCGCCCATTTCGTCGAACGGGAGGTCGAGCGGGTGCCACGGCCGCGGATCGCCGAGGATCACCCGTCCGACCCAGGCGTCGGTCGCGAAGGCCAGGTGACGCAGCGTCTCGATGAACGACCATTCGCCGTCGACCCCCACGTGCAGGAGCTCCGGCCGCAGCGCCTGCGCCCGTGCAACCGTCCCGTCCCACAGGCGTTCGAGGATGTCCCACGCCGTACGGAACCCAGCCGGATCGGTCGGGCGCATCTTGGCGCGATCCGGAGAGCGGCGGTCCAGTTCGGCTTCCACGAGCGGCGCGGCGTCCACGCCGTTGATGACCAAGTCCTCGACGGCGCCGTCGATCGTCACGTGTTCGAGCTCCACACCGCGCATCCTGGTCCCGGTGAGCACCACCCGCTCGAACCGCGCGTCCCGCAGATCCACAGCGCGGAGCAGCGCTCCACGCAGATCGACCCGTTCCAGTCGCTTGCCCGACAACCCGTCCGTGAATCCCATGGCCTCACAGTAGAACAGGTTCCGGACGATTCCCTTCCGGAATGCTGACCTCTGGCTGCCCACTGCCGGCTCGGTTACATTGCGAAGTGCGTGAGGCCTGGGGGAACTGGTCCAACCGCTGGGGGAAGAAATGCGAGTGTTCCGTCGTGGCGCCGTCGGCGCCGTCAGTCTCGTCGCGGCCGTCGCTCTGGTCGCCGTCCAACAGGTCCCGGCCGCGGCCGCGTCCGTTCCGGCAGAGGAGTACGCCAAGCTGCTGGTCAAGAAAGTCTCCGGAGAGAACGTCAAGCAGCACATGGTCGCTCTGCAGACGATCGCCAGCCAGAACGGCGGCAACCGCGCCGCCGGCACCAAGGGCTACGACCTGTCGGTCGCGTACGTCGCTCAGCAGCTGGAGCGGGCCGGCTACACGGTCACGCTCGACCCGATCAACTTCGTCGAGAGCTGGGTGGAGAACAGCCCTCCGGTCCTCGACCAGGTGTCGCCGGTAGCCAAGTCCTACGTCAGCAACTCCGAGTTCTTCACCTTCCAGCCGTCACCCGCGGGTGACGTGACCGCGGCGGTGCAGGGCGTCGACCTGACGCTGCCGCCGACGCCGGTCTCGTCGTCCACGAGCGGCTGCGAAATGTCCGACTTCGCCGGGTTCGTCGCCGGCAACATCGCGCTGATCCAGCGCGGCACCTGCCCCTTCGCCACCAAGGTGCGCAACGCCGGGTTCGCCGGCGCCGGCGGCATCATCATCTTCAACGAGGGTCAGCCGGGCCGAACCGACGCGTTCCCGCTCGACATCGGCGAGTGGCGGGCCGGCGTCCCGATGGTCTTCGCCAGCTTCGCCGTCGGCAACGAGCTGGCCGCGAACCCGAACACGACCGTCCGGCTCAAGGTCGACTCCACGCTGACGCTGGGAACCGACTACAACGTGATCGCCGAAACCCGCAAGGGCGACCCGAACAACGTCGTCATGGTCGGTGCCCACCTCGACAGCGTCCCGGCCGGTCCGGGGATCAACGACAACGGCTCGGGGTCGGCGGCGATCCTCGAGTCCGCGATTCAGATCGGGAACTTCCCGGTGAAGAACAAGGTCCGGTTCGCCTTCTGGGCCGCCGAGGAGATCGGTCTGCTCGGGTCCGACCAGTACGTCGAGGGCCTGACCGCCGCCGAGCGGGACCGGATCAGGCTGTACCTCAACTTCGACATGATCGCCTCGCCGAACTACGCCTACAAGCTGTACGACGGCGACAACTCTGACGGCACGGGCGCACCGGCCGGACCGCCCGGCTCGGAGCAGATCGAGAGCCAGTTGGCGAACTTCTTCACCAGCCGCAACCTGGCCACCGTCGGCACCGACTTCGACGGCCGCTCCGACTACGGCCCGTTCATCGCGGTCGGCATCCCCGCCGGCGGCATCTTCACCGGCGCCGAAGGCATGAAGACAGCGGCGGAGGCAGCGTTGTTCGGTGGTACGGCGGGAGTCGCGTACGACATCTGCTACCACCAGGCCTGTGACACCATCGCCAACCCCAACTTCACCGCGCTCGACGTCAACGCCGACGCCATCGCCGACTCGACCGCCCGCTACGCGTTCAACCTCACCTCGATCCCGTAGTTCACGGAGGTGCTGACAGCCCGGGTCGATACGGCTCGGGCTGTCAGGTGCGCAGTGACTTGGTGAACATCAGGTTGGCTCCGTCGTCGTTGCGGACGGTTTCGCCGGGTGGGACCGGCTGGTTGTCGTACATGAGGCCGCGGCCGTCGGGGATGTAGCCGCGGCGGACGTACATGCGCTGGGCTGTGCCATAGTCGGCGTACAGACCGACGCCGATGCCGACGACAGCGGACCGTTCGGCGACCCGGGACTCGGCGGCGTCCATCAGACCGCCGCCGATCCCGCGGCGGCGGTACGGCGGAAGGACGTTGAAGTCCTGGATCTCCGGGATCGCCCCGAAGTACGCCGACTCCCACCCCACCGTCACGTATCCGACGAACTGGTCGTCGACCGTCGCCACCAGGACGTCGCGGACGCCGGCTCGTTGCTCAGCCAGATACTTCTCGTACTGGCTCACCGGCTTGTCCCATCCCAGCGCCGTGAACGCAGCCGACATCACCTCCGGATCCCCGTCCCGCAATGCCTCGGATCGCATACCCAGCAGCCATCAGCAGTCCCTTCCGCTTCCGCTGAAGGGTAGTCGCCCACCGCTGTCCGGTCGCCGGGTTTTCCACCGGCCGCCGTGGTCAGCGCGTCGCCCGGTCGGCCCGTTCGATCACCTTGGTGACCGCCCTCGGTTCGGTGATCAGGCCGAGGTGTCCGGCCTTGATCCGGGTGATGCGAGCGTTGGCGCGTTCGGCCATGAACTCCTGCGCGGTCGGTGTGATGATGCGGTCGCGGGTGCCGAGGACGTACCACGACGGGATCGTGGCCCAGGCCGGCGGACCCGACAGATCGCTCCCTGCGCTCAACGTCAGCGGGCGCTGGGACGGGTACAGGAGCTCGGCGTCGCGGCGCGGTACCCCGGACGCGAACGACGTCACGAACGTCTCGCGCTTGAGGTACAGATCCACGTCACCAGCAGGTGCACCCGGGTAGGGGACGAAGTCGAAGACGGTGGTGGGGTCGACGGCCAGTGCGGAGTCCGCGCCGGCCAGCGGGAAGATCGATTCGCCCTGTGCGGGGGCGAACCCGTCGACGTACACCAGCGCCTTGACGTTCGGGTTGCCGGTCGCCGCGTTCGTGATGACGGCGCCGCCGTACGAGTGTCCGACCAGCACGATCGGCCCGGACAGGGTGGAGAGGAAGTCCCTGATGGTGGCGGAGTCGCTCTCGAGGCGGCGCAACGGGTTCGGTGGCACGCGGACCGTGTAGCCGTCCGACTGGAGGCGGCTGGTCACCTTGGTCCAACTCGATCCGTCGGCCCACGCGCCATGGACCAGTACGACGGTGGGCTTCGACCCACCCTGGTCCCACGCGGCCGCCGGTGTCACCGCGGTCAGTACAAGTGCCACGACCGCCGCGAGCGCGGTCAGGGCATGCAGAAATGGTGAACGGTTCCTGTTCATCGACAGGTCCTTTCGTCGGCCCGTCCGCTAGGACCGGAGGAACTCCAGCAGGTCGGCGTTGACCACGTCGGCGTGAGTGGTGGGCATGCCGTGCGGGAAGTCCTTGTACGTCTTGAGGACTCCGTTCTTCAGCAGCTCCGCCGACTTGGGGCCGGAGGCGACGTACGGAACGATCTGGTCGTCCTCGCTGTGCATCACCAGCACCGGGATGCCGATCTGCCGCAGGTCCTCGGTGAAGTCGGTCTGGGAGAAGGCGACGATGCCGTCGTAGTGAGCCTTCGCGCCGCCCATCATGCCCTGGCGCCACCAGTTGGCGATGACGGCTTCGGACGACTCCACGCCCGGCCGGTTGAATCCGTAGAACGGTCCGGACGGCAGTGCGCGGTAGAACTCCGAGCGGTTCGCCGCGAGCTGGGCCTGCAGGTCGTCGAAGACCTCCTTGGGCAGGCCTTCCGGGTTCGCATCGGTCTTCACCATCAGCGGTGGCACCGCGCAGAGCAGCGCGGCCTTCGCGGCCCGGCCTTCGCCGTGGCGGGCCAGGTAGTGCGTGACTTCGCCGCCGCCGGTCGAATGGCCGACGTGGATCGCGTCGTGCAGGTCGAGGTGTTCGACGACCGCGGCCAGGTCATCGGCGTAGTGGTCCATGTCGTGACCGCCGCCGGTCTGGGTGGACCGGCCGTGCCCGCGCCGGTCGTGAGCGATGACGCGGTACCCCTGCTGCAGGAAGAACAGCATCTGGGCGTCCCAGTCGTCGGCCGACAACGGCCACCCATGACTGAACACGATCGGCTGACCGTCACCCCAGTCCTTGTAGAAGATCTCAGTGCCGTCGCTGGTCGTGATCGTCCCCACAGTGATGCCCCCTTAGCGCGCGAAAACCCTTTGTCAGCAATAGATTCGGCGGCCCCACGCCACCCTAACCCGCAACCCTGGATCTGAGGACCCATCGGCCAGTGGCAATAGTTGACCGACCGCGCGCGCTCGCGGCCAGAGGTTTCCCGCAAGAGGAAAGCCTGCCGGCGATCGTTCAGCGGTCAAGTGAGCGCAGGTCGTCGATGCTTTCGTTGATCAGCTGTGCTGACGGACCTAGCCGCGCCCCAATTCCCTTGGGGGTGGTCGTGCCGTCGAGGTGGGCTGTCGGCGTCGGCGGCAGGGCGATGGCGTGCGGATACGGGGACGGGGTCAGGACAACCGTCCCCTCCACGGTCAGGAGGCGTACTCCGAGGAGCCGGGCGACCAGCGACGCGCGGACGACGGCGCCGCCGGCCAGGGTGTCAGTTGTGGCTGTGCTCATCCAGATAGCTGTCGAGCCCGTTGTTGGCCGGTCGGGAAGGCTTGCTGCTGCGTTGACGGCGTACCTCGTCGAACCGCTGCGACGCCGTCTGGACCGCTTCGACAATCTGCGCATAGCGTTCACGTCCCGCCTTGGCCCCGAGCACGTACCCCACGCCGAACACCGCGAGACTGCGGAGCTTCATTTCTTGCCCTTCTGCCGCCGCGACGAGACCGCCGCGCTGGCGGCGCTCATGCCGATCGCCGCAGCAGCGGCGGCCAGGCTGTTGCGGACCGCGCTACGGCGCATCGCAGTCGTCGCGCCGGTCGCAATCGGCTCGACCATCCGCTCCCATTTGCTCTTCCTGTGCAAAAGTCCCATGATCGTCTCCACTCCTGGCTAGCGCCGCTTCGTTCCGGACGAGCGTTTGAGGGCGGTCACCAACTCTGGCTTGCTCATCGCCGACCTGCCCTTCACGTCCTCGGCCGTGGCAAGGTTCAACAGGTCCGTCTTGGTCATCTCGTTGAGGTCGGCGGTGGTTTGAGCCCGCCCATTGCGCTTGCGCTGTGCGCTGACGGTGGCCCGGGACCGGACCTGTTCGGCCTCACGGACCCGCTCGTCGGCACTCTTGGCCTCACGATCGGCGTTCGCGGCAAGCTGCGCGGCCTGCCGGTGTGCTTCCTCGGCAGCTGCCTTCGTCGCCTGGGTGGCCTCGTCGGCCAGTCGCCGGGCTTCCGCGAGGCTGGCCGTCGCGTCGGCCATCGTCTGCTTGGCCTTCGACTGCGCCGCCTCCGCCTCCTCGCGGGCCTTCGCGACCCGGTCGTCCGCCTCCGCCTTCGCTCGTTGCACCACGCGATCGGCGTCTGCCTGCGCGGAGGCCCGAGCGCGCTCGACCCGCGCATCGGCCTCGCGTCGGGCTTCGGCGACCTTGTCGCTGACCTCTTGCGTCTGCTCCCGTTCGACGTCACGCACGTACGCCCGGCACCGCTCGGCGACCTGACGTGCCTCGTCGCTGCGCGCCTTCGCCTCCTCGGCCTCGCGGACCGCTGCTTCCTCTGCCTGCTGGGCCTCGTCGGCCGCGGCTCTAGCGCGCTGGAGCCGCAGTTCGATCGAGTCCCCCACGGGCAACGCATCCATGACCGACGCGCCTGCGTGGCGAGCCATGTCCACCAGCCCGCCGCCGGCCGCTTGGGTCGCGCTGCCGGCTGCGTCCTTCGTTGCTTCCAGCGGCGTCAACGCCTTCGACAGCAGCCACGTCGTGTTCCGCGGGATGTCCTTGACTCCGGTTCCCCAAGCCTTCACCAGCCGGCCCGCGGCGCCTGTTCCGGCCATGTCCCTGCCTCCTGATCTGATCATGTATCGCACGACCACCTACCAGGCCCCCAGCCAACTGGCCGGTACCCGGCGGCAGGCCTAACAAACGACACTTTCCCGACCCGATAGTGCGCCCCAATCGTCGACGAGTAGCGGACAGGAGCTGGCCGCTATGGCTCATAGGGTCGGAGTATGACGACGAACGAGCAGATCGTGACCGGTGAGCGGGCCGACATCCTCGACTTCCTGGGCAAGCATCGCTACTTCCTTCGGCACACCGCGGCAGGTCTGTCCGACGAGCAGGCGAACACGCGCAGTACCGTCAGCGCACTGACGGTCGGTGGGCTGATCAAGCACGTCACCGCGGTCGAACGGAAGTGGGCCGAGTTCGCCCGCACCGGCGGCGGGGAGGACGTGCCGGAGGAGATCGAGTTCACCCCGGAGCTGATCGCCGAGTGGGAGAACGGGTTCCGGCTCACCGAGGGGGAGACGCTGGCCGGCGTACTCGCGGAGTACGAGAAGGTCGCGGCCGCGACCGACGACCTCGTCCGCACCCTCGGTCTCGACCAGACCCACGAACTCCCGGCCGCGCCGTGGCAGCCGCCGGGCGTCTTCTGGTCGGTCCGCCGCGTCTTCCTCCACATCGCCGCCGAAACCGCCCAGCACGCCGGCCACGCCGACATCATCCGCGAGACGATCGACGGCCAGAAGTCCATGGGCTGACGTCACGGCCGAGGGCACCACCGCAGCGGGTGGTGCCCTCACGACGCCTACTCGCGCATGAGCATGAGGGCGGCTTCACGTTCGAGGTCGAGGTACGAGTCGCCGCTGACGTCGATCGCGACCCGGTTGATCGTCCCGCCGGTGAACCGGTACGGCGGCTCGCCGGGGTAGTCGTCGGTGATGGCCTCACCGGCGTGCCGGCCGACGTACAGACCGGCGCCGGCGATCGCGAACGCACCCAACTGGGTCTTGATCTGCGCTTCGCCGACCTTGCGGTCCCCGTGGAAGAGGGTCAGGGTTCCGGACGTGGCGTCGCGGTCCAGGCTCTGCTTCTCGAAGGAGGCGGCCAGGATCTGGTCCGAGCCGGTCGGGATGTCCTCGGAACCGACCACCAACTGCTCCTCGCTGCCCACGTAGCTGTTCACGTAGTGCAGCCGGTTGTCCTTCACGTAGAGGGCGTGGCCGCCGAAGCGCGAGCCGAAGGCGAAGAGGATGCCCTCGGCACCCGGCGCCGGGATGTCGACGAGCGCACCGATCACGAACGAACGGCCGCGGGTGCTCACCGCCTGCCACTCGGAGACCGGCGCCGCGTCCGGGTAGTAGACGTAGCGGTCGCGTGGCGCGGTCAGCTGCGGCCGTTGGGTGTTCATGATCTCGACGGCCGATCGGTCGTCGAGTGGGAACGCGTTGTTCGCGCCGGCCTCCGCGAACCAGAGGTTCACCAGCTCCTGAAGCTTCTCGGGATGCTCCGCAGCCAGGTTGTTCAGTTCCGAGCGGTCGACGTCGGTGTGGTACAGCTGCCACTCGTCGGCGCCGAAATGGCCCCAGCCGGCGATGGTCGGGTGCGTCGTGACGGCCTTCCAGCCCTCATGCCAGATCGAGCGGGATCCGAGCATCGAGTAGAACTGGGTCTTCCGCGCCGACGGTGCCGACTTGTTCTCGATGCTGCCCCGCATGCTGACACCGTCGATCGGGCTCTGGACATGACCCTTGATCGTGTCCGGAGCGTCGACCCCGAGGAAGTCGAGGATCGTCGGCACGATGTCGATCGCGTGATGGTACTGGTCGCGGATCTCGCCGCGCGCCGTCGTACCCGCTCGCCAGGACACGATGCACGGGTCGCTGGTCCCGCCGTTGAACTCGTAGCGCTTCCACATCTTGAACGGGGTGTTGAACGCCATCGCCCAGCCGTTGGCGTAGTGGTTGTAGGTCTTCAGCCCGCCCAGGTCGTCGATCTTGGCGAGGTTCTCCGCCAGGTCGTCGGCGATGCCGTTGGCGAACTTCATCTCGTTGACGGAGCCGTTCGGGCCGCCCTCCCCGCTGGCGCCGTTGTCCGAGACGACCACGACCATGGTGTTGTCCAGCTGTTCGGTCGTCTCCAGGTAGTCCAGCAGCCGGCCGATGTTGTGATCGGCATGAGCCAGGAATCCCGCGTAGACCTCGGCCATCCGCGCGAACAGGCGCTTCTCGTCGTCGTTGAGAGAGTCCCAGGGGCGGGTGTAGTCCAGCTCGGGGAACGGCATGCTGTCCGGGCCGGTCCGGTTCTCCGGCGTACCGATCGGATTGACGTCCGGAAGTTCGGTGCCGGCCGGTACGAGTCCCATTTCCTTCTGCCGGGCCAGGGTCTGCTCCCGGAGCACCTCGTAGCCCAGGTTGAAGCGGCCCTTGAACTTGTCGATCCATTCCTTGGGTGCCTGGTGGGGCGCGTGGCAGGCGCCGGGAGCGTAGTACAGGAAGAACGGCTTGTCCGGCGCGATCGCCTTGGCGTCCCGGATGAACTGGATGGACTTGTCGGTGATGTCCTCGGTGAGGTGGTAACCCTGCTCGGGGGTGCGTTCCTGGTCGACGGGGTGGTTGTCGTAGACGAGGTCCGGATACCACTGGTTCGTCTCCGCGCCGAGGAACCCGTACCAGCGCTCGAAGCCCCTGCCGCTGGGCCAGTTGCGACGGGTCGCCGCGAGGTTCATCTCATCCGTCGGGCACAGGTGCCATTTGCCGACCATGTAGGTGTTCCACCCGAGCTCGCCCAAGGACTCCGAGAGCATGCCGTTCTCCGGTGGGATGGTGCCGCTGGCGTTCGGGAAACCGATCGCAGCCTCGGTGATACAGGCCATGCTGTTGCGAGTGTGGTTGCGCCCGGTCAGCAGGCAGGAACGCGTGGGCGAGCAGAGCGCGGTCGTGTGCCACTGCGTGAAGCGCACCCCGTCGGCGGCGATCTTGTCGATGTTCGGGGTCTCGATCGGACCCCCGTAACAGCTCATCGCCGCGAACCCGACGTCGTCGAGCACGATGTACACGACGTTCGGCGCACCTTCCGGTGCTTTCGGTGGCTCGAACGGAGACCAGTCCGCCTCCGAGTCACGGATGTCGACGTTGATCGTCCCGCTGAACTGTTTCGTCATCTCGATCCCTCGCTGTCGAAGCGGCCGCCGGTCAGCCACGACCCGCCGGAACCAGGGACCGGCAAGCCGCACCAGCCCGCCGATCCTGGCAGCCCCCACTCACCCCCCACCTCACCCTTCGCGGGTGAAGGCGGACATCCACGAGCACGGCGGCCGGCGAACCGGGCAGGCGGCGACGGCGTCCACCAGGATGACGAGTCATTTGCAGCTGGACGGAGTATCGAATGATCGGAACGGCGACGCGATACCTCTACCTCGTCAGGCATGCCGAGGCGCTGCTGGATGAGAGTGGGTTGACCGAGCGCGGTCGTCGTCAGGCGGTGCTGCTCGGTCGGCGACTGCAGGACGTCCCCTTCTCCACCGTTCATCACGGTCAGCTGCCGCGTGCAGCCCAGACTGCGCGCCTGGTCAAGGACCAGCTGAAGAAGGAAGCTCCGCTGGAGGTGTCAGACGCGGCCGGAGACTACGTCCCCCACGTGCCGGAGAGGGACGAGCTACCGGCGGAGTCGGCTGACTACCTGCTGCGCTTCCTCCAGCAGGCGACAGCTGAGGAGCTCGAGCGTGGGCCCGAGCTGGGCCGCCTGGCCCTGGAGTGCTTCAGCGGGCCGGTGGACGGCGAGGACGAACAGCACGAACTGCTGGTGACCCACAACTTCCTGGTCGGCTGGCTCGTCCGACATGCCATGGATGCGCCGGAGTGGCGGTGGCTCAGCCTCACCCAGTGCAACGCCGCGCTGACCGTCCTCCGATACGCGCCCGGCCGCCCCGCTTCGGTCCTCTTGTACAACGACATGCGACACCTGACTGCCGAGCTGCGCTGGACCGGTTTCCCTGCCGAGCTGCGCATCTGAGGCGTGCTGGGATGGATGGGCAGTAGGCGATGGCACGGTCCGATATTCGGGACTGCTCGGGCCGCGGTCGCGACTGGCTCGGAGGTTAGGGTAGCCTCACCTGTGTGATCGTCTGCCATTGTGAGGTCGTCAGCGACCGGGAGGTCCTCGAGAGCATCGAGGACGGCGCTCGCACGGTCGCGCAGGTGTGCGGGGCGACCGGGGCCGGGCGGAACTGTGGTGGCTGCGTCTTCTCGTTGAAGCGGTTGTTGTGCCAGCATGGGAGGTCGGTCCCGGCACCATCGTTCACGGAGGTGGCAGGTGCAACCGGTTAGCCCACGCGTCGTCGTACTGCTCAACGAGGCGCTGACGCTCGAGTTGACGGTGATCAACGGGTACTTCCTGGAAGCCAGGATGCTCGACAACTGGGGATTCAGCCGGCTGGGGAAGGTCTTCTACGACCTGTCCATCGACGAGATGAAAGACGCCGACGCGCTGATCAACCGCATCCTCCTGTTCGACGGTCACCCGAACCTGCAGAAGCTCGGCGCAGTGACGGTCGGCGAGGACGCCCAGGAGATGCTCCGGCTGGGCCTCGAGAGCGAGCACTCCGCGGTGGCGAGGTTCAACGCCTCCGCGAAGGAGTGCCACGACCTCGGCGACCACGGCACCGCCGCCGTGTTCGAGGACATGGTCCGCGACGAGGAGAAACACGTCGACTGGTTCGAAACCCAACTCGACGCGATCCAACGAGTCGGCCCCCAGCAATACCTCGCCCAACAAATCGACCCC
Organism: uncultured Actinomycetota bacterium; assembly: GCA_963748245.1. Taxonomy (GTDB): domain Bacteria; phylum Actinomycetota; class Actinomycetes; order Propionibacteriales; family Kribbellaceae; genus Kribbella. The sequence continues at coordinate 1,034,845 of CAVVIA010000004.1, forward strand.
GACAAATCCCCCGCTTGAACCTCAGCCCGGATACCTCCGGCCTACCCACAAACCCGACGGGTGGGAAGCGGCAGCTGAGTTCGACGACGTTGAGGCCGGAGCCGAGATGGAGGCACTGAGCGCCGACGTCGCCAGGTGCGACGAGAGGTTGGGCCTCACTAGGATCGCCGCATGCCCGATCAGGAACGCGTCACCCGGTCAGAGCTTTCCGCGTTTATCACGTCGATCTCTCGGCCCCGGCGGCTGCCGATTCTGCCGCGCAGGATCTGGTCGGATGATGACTGGGAGCGGATCCAGCTCGGGTACAGCGCCCAGGACATGGACGAGAAGTGGAACGTCTTCGCCGAGGGTGATGTTGTCTTCCTGCACCGGAGTTGGACTGGCGACGGGGTCTTCGAAGCGACCTTCGCGTCGGTCGACGGCGGTGGCCGGCAGATCACCCGGGCGGTGACCCAGCGCATGAGGTTCAGCGCGATCAGACGACTGCTGTCCAGGCGCTCCAGTGGTGACGACGAGTTTGATTGCCTGCTGCTGGAGTTGGTCCTCAGCGCGATCGTCCTTGGCGAACCGGCCCACGAGCTCCGAACGAAACTACTGGAGCTGATACGAGAGAGAACGCGGGACTCGGAGATTCCCGCGGGCGCAATCGTACACAGCATCCTCGGCCCGCGTTCGGACTCGTAACGCCGTTGATTTCGTGGTCGTACGACGGCCGAGCGGCGTCGACGTACGACGAGGGCACCGTCGCGACAGAGGAGCTACCGCTGGTGGATGATCACCAGGTGCGCGCAGAGGCGAGCGAGTTCCCGCCGTGGATTGTAGCTGTGATGGGCGGCGTTCTGTTCGGGCTAGGGATGGGGGCTTTCACCAGGCTCGACGGGTCGAGTTGGGCTGCGGCCGGCGTTGGGGCGCTTGTCACCGGCGTTCCGTTCGGGCTGGCGATGGGTTGGTGGAGCGCCAGGTGGCAACGCGGGATGAAGGATGCTGAGGGCGATCTGCCGCCCGACAAGGTCCGCCTGGCTCATCGCGCCGCAACGGGCGGCGCTGTACCCGAGGACGAAGAGGTCCGATCGGCCGCGCTGCGGATCGCCTCCAGATACCTGGCGGACTACACCGGAAGGATGCGTAGCCTGTCCATCATCTTGATGGTGGTGCTTTTGATCGGCAGTGTCTTTGGGGCTGTCGAGCGAGTCCCCGTGGGCATTGCTGGGTGCGCTGGTTCCCGCCGTCGTCCTGTACACGCATTGGTACTGGCCGCGGCGGCTCCGCCGTCGCATCAGATCGCTCACCCCAGCACCAACCGAGACCACTCAGTAGCGCACGTCCTTCGTCCATGGACTGCACCGGCGGATTGCTATTGGTTCGGGAGCGATCGTGGTAGCCCGAACCATGGGAGCACGCTCTTGTCGAAGTGGGTCATGGCGCAGATCCGGTCGCCGCTGAGGGTGAGGACGTAGAGGCCGGTCCCATGGCGAATGCCGCCCGGGGCGCGCAGGTAGGCTCCGAATGCCGGCTGACCGTTGGCTCGCGTTCGGACGAGGTCGAAGCGGCGGCCCGAGCCGAAGATGCTGGCGCAGAAGCGCTCGGCGGCGTCTCGGCCCTCGTACTCGAAGGGCATCGGTGGCATCGAGACGAAGACGTCGTCGGTGAGAAGGGCCACCAGCGCGTCCAGATCGGCGGACTCCCACGCGCTGACGAACCTCGCCACGAGCGCATCCTCGGCCGGCGAGTCGGAGCCGGGCGGCGGTTCCTGGTCGGCCGCCGGCCAGGAACGCCGCAGGCCGGCGCGCGCCCGTTTCAGGGCGCTGGTGACCGACTCGACGGTCGAGTCCAGCATCTCGGCCACCTCGTTCGCGTGGAATCCGAGGACGTCGCGCAGGATCAGCACGGCGAGTTGGCGGGGCGGCAGAACCTGAAGGGCAGTCACGAAGGCGAGGGAGATGGACTCGGTCTGCTCGTAGCGGGCCTCCGGGCCGAGCGGCACGGCGGTCGCACCCTCGAGCAGGGCGTCGGGGAGTGGCTCCAGCCAGACGATCTCGCCGAGCCGGGTCGGCTCGGGCGGTTCAACTGTGGGCACGTTCCACTCCTTGGCTGGTCGCCGGCCGGCGGACCGACGCGCGTTCAGGCACCGGTTGGTGGCGATCCGGTACAGCCAGGTGCGGACCGAGGAGCGGCCCTCGAAGCCTCCGAATGCTTGCCAGGCGGCCAGCAGCGTTTCCTGGAGCATGTCCTCGGCGTCCTGGATGGAGCCGAGCATCCGGTAGCAGTGCACCTGCAGTTCGCGGCGGTATTGCTCGGTCAGCGCCCGGAACGCGTCGCCGTCCCCGGCCCGCGCCCTTGAGATCAGTTCGGCTGTCACCGCGCTCACCTTCTCTTCGCGCCTCGTCGTACTTCCATCTTGTACAGACACCGGCGCAGCAGCGAACTGGGCGCTGGAGGGGCGCCCAGTTTGCGGCGTCGCGGTGTCTGCATCATCGACGGCTCGGAGGACCCGGCCGTCCGATGGTTTGGCGAAAGGAACCAGAGATGATGCTGAAGGACAAGGTTGCGGTGATTTACGGGGCCGGCGGCGGGATCGGCGGTGCGGTGGCACGCGCGTTCGCGCACGAGGGGGCCAAGCTCTTTCTCACCGGGCGCGACCTGGCAGCGGTCGAAACAGTTGCCAAGGACATCGTTTCCGCCGGCGGATCCGCAGCGGCGGCGGAGGTTGACGCTCTCGACGAGCAGGCCGTGGAGACACATCTGCAGTCGGTGATCGACACGGCGGGCCGGGTCGACATCTCGTTCAACGCGGTCGGAATCCCGAATGCGCGGATCGTGGGTGTGCCGCTGGCCGAACTGGACGCCGAGCGCTTCTCCCTGGCGGTCACGACGTACCTCACGTCGTACTTCGTGACTGCACGACTGGCGGCCCGGCGCATGATTCCGAACGGATCCGGGGTGGTCATGACCGTCACCGCGCTCCACTCGCGGACGGGCGTCCCCATGGTCGGAGGCTACGGTCCGGCACAGGCCGCCAAGGAGGCACTCACTCGTCAACTGTCCGCCGAGCTCGCACCACACGGCATTCGCGTGGTTGGACTGCGACCGCAGGGCATGCCGGAGACACGCACGATCAAGGACGCCTACGAGCCTCGCGCGAAGGCATCGGGCATGACCTGGGAGCAGTGGCAGGAGTCGCTCGCAGCCAGAACGCACCCGCGACGGCTGATGACGCTGGAGGAGATGGCGAACGTGGCGGTCTTCATGGCATCCGACAAGGCAGGCGGGATGACCGGAACCACGGTCAATCTGACCATGGGCAGCCTGGACGACTGATGGAGACCGTTGCAGCAACCAAAACACGCACGAGCAAAGGAATCGTTCTCCTCCTATCCTGCGCGGCGCAGTTCATGGTCGTGCTCGATGTCGCGATCGTGAACGTCGCCCTCCCCTCGATCCAGCAGGATCTCGGCATCGGGCAGCACTCCTTGCAATGGATCGTCATCGCGTACGGCCTCATGCTCGGCGGATTTCTGCTCCTCGGCGGCAGGTTGGCCGACCTCTTGGGGCGCCGCCGGATGCTGCTGACGGGACTGACATTGTTCTCGTCCGCCTCACTGCTCGCCGGCGTGGCGGGATCAGCCGAGCTCCTGGTCGGTGCCCGGGCCCTGCAGGGGTTCGGGGCGGCGCTCATACCGCCGGCCGTGCTCTCCATCCTCGCGGTGACATTTCCAGAGGGCGCCGAACGCAATCGCGCGCTCGGGACCTTCGGCGCCGTCGCGGGGATCTCGGCGTCGGTCGGGGTGATCGCAAGCGGTGTGCTCACCGATGGCGCGGGCTGGCGTTGGATCTTCCTCATCAACGTTCCGATCGGCGTCCTTCTCATCGCGCTGGCGGCTGTCTTCCTGACCGCCGACGCCGGCGACCGCTCGAGGAGCGAACGCTTCGACGTCGCCGGCGCGGTCACCGTCACCGGAGGCCTGCTCCTGCTCATCTACGCGCTCAACCGCGCCACCGACGTCGGCTGGCGCTCCGGGTCGACGCTTGGACTGTTCGGCGTGTCCGTCGCGATGCTGACCGCCTTCGTGTGGATCGAAGCGCGGTCCCGGTCACCGCTGCTGCCTGGCTCGGCGGTGCGCAACCGCACACTCGTGGCTGCCAACCTCTCGGCGTTCTTCACCTTCGGGGCTCTCTTCGCCCTCCTCTTCCTCGGTTCGCTGCTGATGCAACAGGTCCTCGCGTACTCGCCGACGCGGACGGGCGTGGCCTGGCTGGCCACGACGGTGACTTCGTTCTTCGCCGCTGCGATCACGGGAGCCAAGCTTGTTGCGGTGGTGGGCGTACGACGCCTGCTCGTCGTCGGCCTGTCACTCCAGGCGATCGCAGCACTGTTGCTGACGCGAGTGCCGGCCGACGGCGACTTCGCAACTGATCTGCTGCCGGCGCTGGTCGTGACCGGCGTGGCCGGAGGGCTGAGCGCTCCGGCAGCACAGATCGGCGCGTTGTCCGGTGTCACGCACTCGATGACCGGCCTGGCGTCCGGGCTGGTCGAAACCATGCGCGAGATCGCGGGTGCCATCGGCGTGGCCGTCGTAGCGACGGTCCTCGTCTCGCGGTTGGATGAAGTCTCTGGCCCTGACGGCCCAGCCGCTCGCGGACTGGCGGCGGTGAACGCATTCCATGCCGCGTTCTGGGTGATCGTGGTGGTCGCGGTTCTGGGTGCGCTGACGGCCGCGATCACCTTCCCGCGACGCACAACGCAGGAGATCGAACCTGAGCCCGGCCCCGTCCCACGATTCGACACCCCCGGAGCCAACGAGGGAGTCTGACCGAAGACCCGGGACCGGACGGTCCGGGCCTTCGGCACACGGTGCGCACTACTGACAAGACTCGGGGTGGACAGGGCTTCAACCAGGAATCAGCCTTGCGTGCGCCCGCGCACTCAAGCGCGGTCGACCCCAATGGTGACCTGGTCTTGGCTGATCAGGTCACCACCAAGCCACAGTCAGAGCTGGTCTGACGGGAACGGGACGCCGGTGTTGCTGTGGCAGCGGTAGCCGTTGGGGTTCTTGTGGAGGTACTGCTGGTGGTAGCCCTCGGCGTAGTAGAAGGTGGTGGCCGGGGCGATTTCGGTGGTGATGGCGTCGTAGCCGCGGGCGGCGATGACGGGGGCGTAGAGGTCCCGGGTGCGCTCGGCCTCGGCGCGCTGGGCGTCGTTGGTGTAGTAGACGGCCGAGCGGTACTGGGAGCCCAGGTCGTTGCCCTGGCGCATGCCCTGGGTCGGGTCGTGCGTCTCCCAGAAGACCTTCAGCAGGTCGGTGAAGGTGGTCTTGGTCGGGTCGTAGACGACCCGGACGGCCTCGGTGTGGCCGGTACCGCCGGTGCAGACCTCCTCGTACGACGGGTTGGGCGAATACCCACCCGCGTAGCCGACGGCGGTCGTGTAGACCCCGGGCTGCTGCCAGAAGATCTCCTCGGTGCCCCAGAAACACCCGGTGCCGAACCAGACCTCCTCGTACCCCTCCGGGGCAGCGGCGGTCTGCGGCGTACCGAGAACGATGTTCTCGGCCGGAACGGGGTAACCGGGCTCCGGCCGGCCGGGCAGAGCGGCCTCGGGCTCGACCAGAGCTGTGTTGCGCTTGAAGAACGACATCTCACGCCTCTCGCAGAGTGACTCTCATAGTCTCCCAACGCCCCCACCGAGGCGAACCTTCCCCCACCCGATTACGGGAAGCTGACGTCCGCCGAGGCGGTTGCAGCAAGCCGCGTGCACGCGACGACGGAGTGGGTGGAGCGGGCGCGTGGGGGATTCAGGCGATCATGGCGGCGGTGCGGCGGGCGGGGGAGGTGGCTGTCAGGCCGGCGTACGAGTCGGCCAGGCGTTCTACGCCTTCGCGTAGGGCGGTCGGGTCGAGGGTGAAGGGCAAGCGGATGAAGGACTCCAGCGCGCCGTCGGGGGAGAAGCGGGAGCCTGCGACGAGCAGTACGCCGTTTCGTTGCGCCACGCCGACCAGTGAAGATCCGACCGGCTCCGGCAGCTCGCACCACAGCGACAACCCACCTCCCGGCAGCTGGAACCGCCACGACGGCAGCAACTCCGACACGGCCGACGCCAGCGCGTCGCGCCGGCGGGCGATCTCGAGCCGGCGCTCGGGCAGGATCGTCGACCGCCGTCGCAGCAGGCTCGCGACCACCAACTGTTCCAGCACCGGCGCACCCAGATCCATCGACGCGCGAGCGTCGAGGACGCGCGCGATCAGCGTCTCCGGCACACGCATCCAGCCGATCCGCAGCCCGCCCCAGAACGACTTGCTCACCGAGCCGACCGTGATCACCCCGGCCGGGTCGTACGACGCGAACGGCGGCGGCAGCTCCTGCCCGTCCAGCGAGAGCTCGAACAGCGTCTCGTCCACGATCGCGGTCGTCCGGCTGCGCGCGAACGCGATCGCCAGCCGCTGCCGATCGGCTGCCGACATCAACCAGCCGGTCGGGTTCTGGAAATCCGCCACCAGCCAGGCCGCCCGCGGCGACGACTGCCTGATCGTTGCCTCCAGCAAGGGAAGGTCCCAGCCGCCGGGACTCATCGGTACGGCGACGAGACGGCAGCCGCTGCGCCGGATCGAGTCCACCGAGTTCGGGTGGGTCGGGCTCTCGGTCAGCACCCGGTCGCCGATCTGCGTGATCGCCCGGACCGCGATCGACGTCGCCGCCAGTGCTCCCGCGGTGACGATGATCTGATCCGGCGACGTCGGCAGTCCACGTTCCTCGTAGGCGGCCGCGATCTCCGCCCGCAGCACCGGCAGACCCTGCGGGTGGTACCCCGGCGTCGCCAGGTGCACCGGCAGATCCGCCGTCGCCTCAGCGACCGCCGCACTGATCCCCGGTACGGCGCTGGGCGCCGCGCAGGTGAAGTCGTAGAGACCGTCGGTGTCGATCCCCGGAGCGTGGTGCCGGCCGAGTTCGGGCTCGATCTTCGACGGGAGCGCGGTCACGCTTCCGGAGCCGCGGCGCGACAGCAGGTAGCCGCTGTCGCGCAACTCGCGGTACGCCGAGGCGACCGTCGTACGGCTGACACCGAGCGCGTCGGTCAACTCACGCTCACTCGGCAGCCGCGAGCCGGGCATGATCCGCCCGTCCGCGATCAGCAGCCGGAGCCGCTCCGACAGCAGCCGGTACGCCGGTCCAGCTCCGTCGGACCAGGCGCCGAGCAGGCCGGCGAGTGTGCTGGCCGGAAGATATTGCCCCTTCATGCAGTCCACTATCGCGCAATTGGCTATCGAATGCCAGGCCACTTGCTCGCAGACTGAAGAACGTGACCGCCACTTCCGATGCCCCACCCCGCCAACTCGCCGCGCTGAACCCGATCGAGCAGCTGAAAGCAGGCCACCTGCCCCGCCGCCTGGTCCAGCTGTACGTCGGCCTGACCCTGTACGGCGCCTCGATGGGCCTGATGATCCAGGGCAACCTCGGCCTGGACCCGTGGGACGTGCTGCACTCCGGCATCACCCAGCACCTGCCGCTGAGCTTCGGCGCCGTGGTGATCGCGATGAGCTTCGTCGTCCTGCTGGCCTGGATCCCGCTGCGGCAGTGGCCCGGTCTCGGCACGATCAGCAACGCGATCGTGATCGGCCTGGTCACCGACCTGACCCTGGCGACGGTCGACCGGCCGGATGCGCTCTGGCTGCGGATCGTGTTCATGGTCGCCGGCGTCGTGGTCAACGCGCTCGCGGGTGCGCTCTACATCGGTGCGCAGTTCGGCCCGGGTCCGCGGGACGGACTGATGACAGGCCTGGTACGGCGTACCGGCCTCAGCGTCCGCCTGGTCCGGACCACGATCGAGGTGACCGTCCTCGCGGTCGGCTTCATCCTCGGCGGCGTGATCGGTATCGGCACCGTCGCCTATGCCCTCGCCATCGGACCGCTCGTCCACTTCCTGCTGCCGATCTTCACGGTTCGGCTCAAAGCTCAATAGACCAACGGGTCCCGGGCCAGGTGGCCCGGGACCCGTTGTTCGCAGGACCCCTCTGCCTGCGGTCTGTGCAGATCAGCCGACCGGTTCCAGCTCACGCTCCTCCGGCGTTGCCGACCCCGACTTGATCTTGCGAGGCCACCAGGCCCGGGTGCCCAGCAGGGCGGTGACGCTCGGGACCAGGAAGATCGACATCAGGAATGCGGAGATGACGATGCCGGCCGCGACCGAGAAGCCCATCTCGGTGAGCAGTGCCATCCCGGCCAGCATCAGCGACGAGAACGTGCCGGCCAGGATCAGCCCGGCCGCCGCCACCGACGGACCGCCGTGCTCGATCGCCAGGTCGGCGGCCTCGCGTGGCGCGGTGCCCTGTTCGGCCTCCTCCCGCAACCGGGCGATCATCAGGATGTTGTAGTCGGTGCCGATGGCAACGACGAACAGGTAGAGCATGATCGGCAGCGAGAACGTGACACCTGCGTGCCCGGCGGCGCCCTGGAACACGAACACCGTCGCGCCGATCGAGCTGAAGAAGCTCAGCACCACCGCGAGCATCAGCACGATCGGGGCCAGCAGCGACCGCAGCAGCAGTGCCAGGATGATCGCGATCAGTCCGCCGGCGACCGGGAAGATGACCGAGAGGTCCCGGCTGTTCGCGTCCCGGATGTCGGTGTAGCTCGCGGTCACCCCGCCGAGCAGGGTGGTCGTCCCGGCCGGCGCGTCGGCGTGCGCGACGTCGCGCAGCTTCCCGTCGACCAGGTCCAGTGACGACGTCGCGTACGGCGCACCGTCCAGTACGACGTTGATCTGGGCAACCGTCTTGTCCGGGTTGAGCAACGCCAGACTGCCGTCCGCACCGGCCGGGAGAACGGCGCCGACACCGTCCACCTCGGCGAGCTTCCCGGCGTACGTCGTGAGTTCGGCCGGATCGAGCGGCGTACCGTCGGTGCTGCGGACGTAGACCGTGGTCGGGTTGAGCGCGCCGGCCGGGAAGCCGGCCTGCAGGTCCTTGATCGCGCGCGACGACTCGGTCCCGTCGGGGAGCTGGCTGAAGGCGTCGTAGTCGACCTTCATCCCCAGCGTGCCGAGCGCGAGCGCGACCATGATGCCGCCGGAGACCAGCGCGACCACGGCCGGCCGCTTCGCGGTGAACTGGCCGAACCGCTTGAACATCGCGCCCTTCGGCGTCTTCTGCCAGGACTTCGACGGCCAGAACACCTTCGGGCCGAGCAGCGACACGACGGCCGGGATCAGGGTGATCGCGGCGAACGCCATCACCGCGACGGCGATCGCCAGGCCGGGGCCGAGGCTCTTGAACCCGCCGAAGACGGCCAGCAGCAGTGCGCTGAAGGAGACGACGATCGCGCCGGCCGCGGACACGATCACCTCGGCGACCCGGGCGGTCGCGTTGACCAGCGCCTCCTTCGAGGGCTCGCCGGCACGGAGGCGTTCCCGGTAGCGGAAGAGCAGGAACAGGATGTAGTCCGTCCCGACGCCGTACAGCACGACGGTCAGGATGGTCTGCAGATCCTGCGTCACCTGCAGGTCGAACGCCTTCGCGGCGAGCGCGATCAGGCCGGGCGCGATCGACGCGACCAGACCGACGGTGAGGATCGGCAGGAACGCGGCGACCGGACTGCGGTAGATGAGCAGCAGCAGGCCGATGATCAGCACGACGGTCGCGATTCCGACCACCACGAACGCGTCCTCGAACGCGTCCTGGTTGTCCAGGAACAGGGCGGCGTCGCCGGTCACGCCGTACTCGAGATCGTTGCCGGACAGCGTCGAGCCGGTCACGTCGCGGATCTTCTGGACCGCGTCCAGCACGGCCTGGTCGTCGGGCACGCCCTTGAGGCCGACGCTGACGATCTGGACCTGCTTGTTCGGCGAGACCGCCTGCGGGCCGGTGATCGCACCGGTGACCCGGTCGATCTTCGCCGCGGTGATCTTGGTCGCGAGCTCGGTCACCTTGGCCTGGTCGGCCGCGGTCAGTTCGCCGCCCGCATTGCGCTTGACCACGATGCTGGCGGTCGCGTCATTGGTTTGCCCGAAGGCGTCCGCGGCCAGCTTCTGCGCCTGCACCGACTCGTACTTGTCGGGCAGGAAGGCCGCCTGGTCCTTGTTCGTCACGTCGGCGAGCGTCGGCGCGAAGGCGACCACGGCGACTGCCGCGATCACCCAGGCGGCGATCACCTTCCACGGATTGTGGACGACGAATCGTCCGAGTTTGGTGAACACCCCGAACCCCTCCTGAGGGTCTGTCTACCTGCCGGTCGGTAGGTAGACTACCTGCCGACCGGTAGGTACGGAAAGCGACCCCGGTCCGGGATCAATGAGAGGGTGGTCACGTGCAGCACGCGACGAATCCCCGCGAGCGGGTGCGGGACACCAAGACCGAGATCCACCGGGCGGCGGTGGAGCTGTTCTCGAGTCAGGGGTACGAGAAGACCAGCCTGCGCGAGATCGCCGAACAGGTCGGCATCACCAAGGCGTCGCTGTACTACCACTACTCGTCCAAGCAGGACCTGCTCCGCGCGATCGTCGGCACGTTCCTGGACGACATCTCCGACGTCCTTCGACAGGTCGACGAACTGCCGTGGTCACCGGAGGCCGAGCGCGAACTGCTCGCTGCGTACGTCGACGTGGTCATCGCGCACCGGTCGACCGGGCCCACCTTGCTCCGCGACATCGCCGCCGTGCTGGCCGCGTTCGGCGACGACCTGGACCGGCTGATCGCGCAGAGCCGGCACTTCCAGCTGTGGCTGGCCGGCCCGGACCCCTCGCCCGCCGACCGCCTTCGCGCCGCCGCCGCGGTCGAGACCGTCGGCGCCGCCATCTCGGTCCAACTCGAGCTCGGCGTCACCGACGCCGAGATCCGTGCCGTCCTCCTCGAGGCCGCCACCGCCATCCTCGCCCGCCGCGGCACCCTGCCCGACGCAACCTGACGCCCGGCGCCGCCCCGACGCAGTCTGACGCCCACTGTCGGCGCCGCCCGCTACGGTCGGCCTCGTGAGCACCTTCCGCTTCTCGGCGCCGCTCTGGCTGTACCCGGGCGATGCCGGCTGGCACTTCATCTCCGTCCCCGCCGACATCAGCGACGACATCGCCCACCTCACCGCCGCCACCCGCAAAGGCTTCGGCTCAGTCCGCGTCACCGCCACGATCGGTGCCACCACCTGGCAAACCTCGGTCTTCCCCGACAGCAAGACCGGCACCTACCTCCTCCCGGTCAAGAAGCCGGTACGCGCCACCGAGCACCTGACTCCAGGCGACGAGGTCGAGACTCAGTTGGAGTTGGCTGAGCTGTAGCGGCCAAGGGCTGTGGAGAGTTCACTTGGCGTTCAGGTGGGGCGAACGCTGCGGTGGTTAGCGTTTGGGGATCCGTCGAGTGGAGGGGCGTTATGCGTAGGTCGCGTGGGTTGGTGGGCGCGCTCGGAGTGGTTCTTGGTCTTGGTACGGCGATTGTCGCGCCGGGGAATGCGGTTGCGGAGGCTGAGGGTGGGGGCTCGCACGACTCGGTGCGGGTGGCGACGTACAACGCCAGCTTGAACCGGGGTGCGGCGGGGCAGTTGGTCGCCGATCTGAGTACCGGCACCAACGCTCAGGCCAAGGCCGTGGCCGAGGTGATTCAGCGGACGCGGCCTGATGTGTTGTTGATCAACGAGTTCGACTTCGTGCCGAACCAGCAGGCGGCGAACCTGTTCCGGGCCAACTACCTGGCGGTCGGGCAGGGTGGTGCGCAGCCGATCAACTATCCGTACGTGTACGTCGCGCCGTCGAACACCGGGATCCCGAGCGGGTTCGACCTGAACAACGACGGCCAGGTCTCGGGTGGTGACGACGCCTTCGGGTTCGGGGCGTTCGAGGGCCAGTTCGGCATGGTCGTGTACTCCCGCTACCCGATCGACACCCGTCACGTGCGGACGTTCCAGCTGTTCAAGTGGAAGGACATGCCGGGTGCGCTGCTGCCGGACAACGCGGCGACACCGGCGCCCGCCGACTGGTACTCGCCGGCCGAGCTCGGCGTCTTCCGGCTGTCCAGCAAGTCGCACTGGGACCTGCCGATCCAGATCGGCAAGCGCACCGTGCACTTCCTGGTCTCGCACCCGACCCCGCCGACCTTCGACGGCGCCGAGGACCGCAACGGGCGCCGGAACCACGACGAGATCCGGTTCTGGGCCGACTACGTCCAGCCTGGCAAGCGATCGTCGTACATCTACGACGACAAGGGCCGGTACGGCGGTCTGCGGCCGGGCAGCGCGTTCGTCATCGCGGGCGACCAGAACAGCGACCCGGTCGACGGTGACTCGGTGCCGGGCTCGATCCAGCAGTTGATCGAGCATCCGCGGATCATCGACCCGTTGCCGACGTCGGCCGGTGCGGCGGAGGCCGCCGTACTGCAGGGTGGGGCGAACGCGTCGCACCAGGGTGATCCGAAGTACGACACGGCCGACTTCGCGGATACCCCGGCGCCTGGGAACCTGCGGGCGGACTACGTCCTGCCCTCGAGCCAGCTGAGGCCGCTGGGAGCCGGAGTGTTCTGGCCGGTGCAGGCGGATCCGCTGTCGCGGCTGACCGGGGTGTTCCCGTTCCCGACCAGCGACCACCGGCTGGTGTGGGTCGACCTTCGCCGGCCTTGAGGGGACGGCCCGAACCGGGTCGCCGAGTCGTGGATTTCGGTTAACCCAAGTCAGATTCTCGAGCCGAAATCGACACCTCGGCGAACCCTGCCTAGGCCCGGTCAGCCTTCGAGGTGATCTTTCAGGGCGTCGAGGCGGGTGTCCCAGTCGCGGGCCATCGCGGCCAGGAACTGCTGGGCCACCTGCATCGGCGCTGAGTGCAGCCGGAACCGGACGCGGCGGCGTTCGCCGTGCTCGGCAGTCACCAGGCCGGCGTCGGCGAGCAGCGTCAGGTGCTTGGCGATCGCCTGCCGGGTGATCGGCAGGCGATTCGCCAGGTCCGTGGCTGTCGCGGGACCGCCCGAGGGCCAGCGTGGCCAGGATGCTGCGCCGGCTCGGATCGGCCAGCGCGACGAACACCTGCTCCGCGACCGCCTCCATCTCGGCGCGGGTCGCCGTACCCGCGCTGCTGCCGGCTGCGCGGGTCGACTCGGATCGCTGAGTGTCAGGCTGCATCGAGGTATTCGACCAGTTCGTCGATCTCCGACGTCCAGCCGTGCGTGTTGGCCTCGAACGCCTTGCGGTACTCGTCCTCCGGCAGCTGGGCGAATCCGGTCTCGACGACGGTCAGCCGGGTGCCGGTGTCGACGGGCTCGAGGGTGAACTCGACATAGGTACGGCGTGGGTCGTCCGCCGGCAGACCGTAGATGTGCCAGGTGAAGCCGAACGTGGTCGGCTCCTCGATCCGTTCGATCCGCATCTCGGCCTGGTCGCCGCTCGTCCACGTCATCTGCGCGGAACCGCCCGGCCGCAGGTCGATCGTCGCCTGGTGCCCGAACCACGTCCCCAGCCCTTCGGCTGTGGTCAACGCCGCCCACACCTTCGCCGGCGGATGCCCGATCTCCACAGTCCGCTCGATCCGATCCGGAAACCCCATCACAACCTCCACAAGTAGCAACCGTTCAGTTGCCACAAACCTATTGCAACTACCAGGTTGCGTCAAGACCGGTCACCTGGGGCAGGAGGTGACCTGGGCGCTCAGGTTCACGTGGGTCACCCAGGTTCACGCGAGCCCCAGGTCCGCGCGGGCGCTTGGATCTGTTTGGGCGGCGCTCGTGGCGTCCTGCTTCGGTCAGCGCTCTTTGGTGTCCTTGCGGTCGGTGCCTGGTCCCGACGAGCGGTGGGCCTCGTTGCCGGCCGGACGCTCGCCGGCCGGGCGGTTCGGCTGCTGGCCGGCCTGGATCCGGGGTGGTGCCGTGCCGCTGAGGGCGGTGTCGTACACCTTGCTGACCTCGCCCTTCAGGTCGGCTTGGTTCCGCTCCGACATGTCCGGTCCCGTGCGTTGCTGGTCCAGCCACTGCTGATTTCCCGCCACCGCCTCCGCGTTGGCCGGCGCCTGCTGTGTGGCGGCAGCCTGCAGTCGCGGAGATTGCTGCGCGGCAGGCACCTGTTGTGGTGCGGGCTGCTGCGGCGGCTGCTGCTGGGTGCCGGGTTGTTGGGCGCCTGGCGCCTGCTGCTCTGGCGCGGGTTGTTGGGCTGCGGGTTGGCGGGTGCCTTGGCCGGTGCCTGAGGCAACCCAATCGGACCTGACGTCGCCTTGCGGCTCGGCCAGGGCGGGGTCTTGGGCTTGAGGCTGTGCGGGCTGGGTTTGTGCCGGCGCCTGCGGCTCCGACGGGACCACCGCGTGCTGCCCGACATGGTCGGGGTTCTGCACCTCCGGCCCCGAGACCTCCGGCTGCTGCCCAGCGACGGCCTGCGGCTGCTGCCCAGCCTCCGGTTGCTGTCCGGGTACAGCCTGCGGCTGCTGTCCAGCCTCCGGCTGCGAGACCTGCGGCTGCTGTCCAGTCTCTGGCTGTTGTCCAGCTTCGGCCTGCGGTTGCTGTCCTGCCTCCGGTTGCTGTCCTGCCTCCGGTTGCTGTCCGGCCTCTGGTTGTTGGGTTACCTGGGGTTGGGTGGTTTGTTGCTGGGCTTGTTGGAGGTCGGCCAGTTGTTGCTGGATCTCCTGGAGGCGCTGGTTCTGGAGCATGGTGGCCTGCAGTTGGAGCTGTGCGGTCCGGAGGATCTGGTCGGCGAGGGCATCCAGTTGGGCCGGGTCCTGCTGGGGTTGCTGCGCTCCGAGCGCCCCGGCCACGGCTCCAGGAACCGCCCCGGGCGCAGGCCCGAAGGCGGGGACGGGTGCGGGCTCGCCCGGTCGGCCCTCGGGGCGGAAGACGGTCGACAGGTGTCTTCGTGACATCGCCTGCAGGTCCGAGCGGCTGATCTGGCTCTGGGCGATCTGCCGGCGGATCGCCGGATCCATCTTCTTCACGTCCTTGGCCGCCTGCGCGTAGGCGGCCTTGAGCGTCTTCGTGCCCCGTCTGGTCGCCCGCCAGCGGGAGAACCGGTTGGTCCGCCCGTTCGCCGGGACGCGACTGGCCGCGGCCTGGTCGAGCCGCTGGGAGAGGTCGCGGTTCTCTTGGCTGCCGTACCGGCCGGCGATGTGGGCGGTGGCCAGTTGCTGCAGGTCGGCCTTGGTCAGGTTGGCGCGGCCGATCCGCTCGCGGACGACGGGGTCGATCCGCTTCACCTCGTTCGCGGCCTGAGCGTAGGCGGCCTTGAGCGTCTTGGTGCCGCGCCGGGTTTCCCGCCAGCGCGAGACGCTGTTGGACATCCGGCGCATCCGGCCCGGTTCCTGGGAGGGCTCGCTCATTCAGGGTCTCCTAGTCGATGTAGACGGCGTAGTTGACCCCGACCGACGTCGTCAGTGGGTCCTTGCTGGGCTTGTTGCTGTACAGGTGGAGCTGCGCGCCTGGCCGCAGCCAGACGGCCAGATGCCGCCGACCGGCCCCGGCGCCGGGATCCCACTCGTCGGCGAAAGCGGGGTTGCTGTCGTCACCCACGTAGTCCGGCTGCCCCCAATGCCGTGTCGCCAGCGCGAGGTGCTCCGGCCAGTGCGCGTCCAGCCCGGCCTCGGCGGCGGCGATGTCGTCCGGACCGATCTCGTACGCCGACCAGCCGCTGTCCGGGCAGTCGGAGAAGACCAGACCGTCGAAGACGATCATCGTCGTACCGCGGGGTGTGGTGAATCCCCACGACACCATCTCGGCCGCGATCACCTCGCCCGCTTCCAGCGGCCAGGGCCGCCACGGAGTCTGTGACATCACCCGGTTGACGAGGGCACGGACGACCTGGGGGCCGGAGTCGTCGTTGTCCGGACCGGCGATTGCGGTCCAGTCCCGAACGTCCGCGAGGTCCGCCATCGCCAGGTCGTCCTGGGTGAGCGGCCTGGCTTGTGTCTTCATCCGGCGCCGTCGTCCTTCCTGCTGCGATCCTGCGTTGACCAAAGCAACTACATGGCAACTACTCCCCACCACGCGGCAACTACCCTGCGTCGGCGACGGTAATCACTGACCGCAACGGTAGGGCGCGGTGTGGGTCAATGCCAGCCGGTTCGACGCGTCTGTGGACAACCTGGATCCATCTCTTACATAGCGGGTTTCGTCTCGCCTGTGGATGGCGTGCACGGGCGGATCAGACCAGGCCGTACGCTGGTCCGGTGAACAAGGAACATCACTACGGCTTCGAGACGCTCGCCATCCACGCCGGGAACGAGCCCGACCCCACCACCGGTTCGGTGGTGCCGCCGATCTACGCGACCAGCACCTACAAGCAGGACGGCGTCGGCGGGCTGCGCAACGGCTACGAGTACTCCCGGTCGGCAAACCCGACCCGGACCGCGCTCGAGGAGTGTCTGGCCGCGATCGAAGCGGGGAGCCGCGGCTTCGCCTTCGCCAGCGGTCTCGCCGCCGAGGACACCCTGATCCGCTCGCTGTGCGTGCCGGGTGACCACGTGGTGTTCCCGGACGACGCGTACGGCGGCACGTTCCGGCTGTTCGCCAAGGTGCTCGGTGCCTGGGGTGTCGAGATGACGCCCGCCGCGGTCACCCACCCGGAGGCGATCCGCGCCGCGATCCGCCCGGGCAAGACCAAGGTTGTCTGGCTGGAGACGCCGACCAACCCGCTGCTCAACGTCGCCGACATCGCCATCGTCGCGCAGATCGCGCACGACGCCGGTGCGCTGCTGGTCGTCGACAACACGTTCGCCTCGCCGTACCTGCAGCAGCCGCTGGAGCTCGGTGCGGACGTGGTCGTCCACTCGACCACGAAGTACATGGGCGGTCACTCCGACGTCGTCGGCGGCGCGCTGATCGTTCGCGACAGCGAGCTGGCCGACAAGATCGCCTTCCACCAGAACGCGATCGGCGCGGTCGCCGGCCCGTTCGACTCCTGGCTGGTGCTGCGCGGGATCAAGACCCTCGGAGTCCGGATGGACCGGCACAGCGACAACGCCGAGCGGGTCGTCGAGTTCCTGCAGCGGCACAAGTCGGTCACCCAGGTGCTGTATCCGGGCATCGACGGTCATGCCGGTCACGAGACCGCCGCCAAGCAGATGAAGCGGTACGGCGGCATCGTGTCGTTCCGGGTCTCCGGCGGCGAGGAGCACGCGATCGACATCTGCAACAAGGCGGAGGTCTTCACCCTGGGCGAGTCGCTCGGCGGTGTCGAGTCGCTGATCGAGCACCCGGGGAAGATGACGCACGCCTCGGTCGCCGGTACGCCGCTGGAGGTGCCCGCCGACCTGATCCGGCTCAGCGTCGGCATCGAGACGATCGACGACCTGCTGCTGGACCTCGACCGCGCGATGTCGTAGCTAAGGCCATGGGCCTCGTGGTTGCGGTCGACTTCGGGTCGACGTTCACGAAGGCGATCGCGGTGGACTCCGGCTCGGGCGACCTGGTTGCCCGGGCCGAGCACCGCACCACGATCGGCACCGATGTGATGGACGGCTGGCATGCCTGCCGGGCCGTGCTCGAGGACGCCGATCGCGGCGTCGCCAGGGCTGAAGTGCTTGCCTGTTCGAGTGCGGGCGGCGGTCTCCGGATCGGTGTCGTGGGCAACGAAGAGCTGGTCACCGCCGAAGCCGGCCGCCGGGTCGCGTTGTCCAGCGGTGGCCGCGTGGTTGCCGTGGTCAACGGTGGGCTGACGGCAACGTCCCTGAAGGATCTCCGGAAGGACCGCCCGGACGTCGTACTGCTGCTGGGCGGCACGGACGGCGGCAACTCGGCCGTCCTGCTCAAGGCCGTTGCGACGCTGGCGAAGTACAAGTGGCGCCGACCGGTCGTTGTCGCAGGCAACGTCGAGGCCCAGGCGGAGATCCGCGAAACCCTTGCCACCGCTGACGTTCCACATGTGCTCGCGGACAACGTCGTACCCGAGATCGGCGTGTTCGCGCCGGACAGTGCGCGGGCCGCGATCCGGGAGATGTTCCTCGCCCACGTGATCGGCGGGAAGAACCTGTCCAAGGACCCGTCCTTCGCGCGGATGGTCCGGGCGGCCACGCCGGACGTCGTACTGCGGGGAGTCGAAGTGCTGGCCGGGTTGCACGGTGACGTGGCGGTCGTGGACATCGGCGGCGCGACCACCGACGTGCACTCGGTGATCGAGCTCGATCCGGAGGACGCCAACCTCGGGCGTGAGGTGGTCGCGACCCATCCGGTGACGCGGACCGTCGAGGGCGACCTTGGCATGCGGTGGAGCGCGGTACCGGTGGTCGCGGCCGGTGTCGAGGCGGGCCTGATCCCGGATGACGCTTCAGTGCGCACGGCCGCGATTCGCCGGCACGACGATCCGTCGTACCTGCCCGACAGTGCGATCGAGACGTCGTACGACGAGATGCTGGCGAAGGTTGCCGCCACAGTCGCGCTGAGACGGCACGCGGGCCGGCAGCGGATCGTGTTCGGGCCGGGCGGCCGGGTGATCGAGCGGTCCGGCAAGGATCTCCGCGAAGTGGATCTGCTGGTCGGGTCCGGGGGAGTACTGCGGCACAACGGGCCGGACGTGGCGGCGCGGATCCTCGGGTCCGTGGCGGCGAACGCGCAGGAGGAGGGCTGGCTCGTCCCGGAGCGCGCCGCGATCGGAGTCGACAAGGACTACGTGCTCGCCGGCGTCGGACTCCTGGCCGACCTGGACCCACAAGCAGCACAAGGCCTGGCGGCCCGAATTCATGGAACGGTCCGCACCGGGCACTAGTCTCGGCAGCAAGCAAGCTGCGGAGGTGTGATGAGTAAGGGGCGGGACGACGACGTGCCGGACGTCGGGAACGACGACCCGAGCCCGGTGGCGGACAACCAGGTCCTGGTGGAAACCAGCGACGCTGTGGAGGCTGAGCGGCCGGACGACCGGGTGACCGACGAGGTGCCCGCGGCGTCGGGGCGGGGACGGGTGAACACCGGGGTGACGCCGGGGATGGAGATCGCCAGTGCCTGGGCCTGGCGGTTCCTGGTGCTCGTGGCCGCGATTCTCGTGATCGGGTACGGGATGCGCTACCTGTCCGAGGTGGTCGTCCCGGTGACGGTCGGCGTACTGCTCACCGCTCTGCTGGTGCCGGTGACGAACGGCCTGCAGCGGCTGCGGATCCCGCGCGGCCCGGCGGCCGGTATCACCGTGTTCGCGACGATCGTCGTCGTCGCCGGTCTGCTGACGCTCGTCGGCACCCAGATCGCCGGCCAGTTCGAGACCCTGTCGACGCAGGTCGGCGAGGGTGTTCAGAAGGTCCGCGACCTGGCCCGGATCAACTTCGGCCTCGAGGACAAGGACATCACCAACGCGTTCAACAGTCTGCGGGACGAGATCACCTCCGGCGGTGCGCTCGGTCAGCGCGCGGCCGAGGTCGGTACGACGGCGACGCACGTGTTCGCCGGATTGTTCATCGCTCTGTTCTGCCTCTTCTTCTTCCTCTACCAGGGCGAGCAGATCTGGGCCTGGGTGATCCGGCTGTTCCCGCGGCGGGCGCGGGACAAGGCGGACTCGTCCGGCCGGAAGGCGTGGGTCTCGCTGACCGCGTTCGTCCGGGCCACCATCGTCGTCGCCGCGGTGGACGCGATCGGCATCTCCCTGGGGGCCGCGATCCTCGGCCTGCCGCTGGTCAGCGCGATCGGGATCCTGGTCTTCGTCGGTGCGTTCATCCCGGTGGTCGGTGCGTTGATCAGCGGCGTGGTCGCCGTCCTGGTCGCTTTGGTTGCCAAGGGCCCGATCGTCGCGATCATCATGCTCGCGGTGGTGATCGGCGTCCAGCAGCTCGAGGCGCACGTACTGCAGCCGTTCCTGCTCGGCCGGGCGGTCTCCGTCCACCCGCTGGCCATCATCCTGGCGATCGCCACCGGTGTCGTCGTCGCCGGGATCGTCGGTGCGCTGGTCGCCGTACCGACGGCCGCTGTGGTCAACGCGATCGTCAACCACCTGGCCGGCAACGACGTCGAACCCGAACCCCGCCGCCAGCTACCCCGCCGAAGACATCCCGCCGCCGAGGCCGCCGACGGCTAGACAGCCGGTACGGCGGAACCCGACTGCCGGCACAGAAACGCCGTCGAGCTCCCCAGCACTGCTGGGTCGCCCGGCGGCGTTTGCGGTGGCGGACTAGCGCCCTTGTCCAGGACCCTCGGTCTTGCCCTGCTGCTGCGTCGTCGCGGCCTCGCCCTGACCAGCGGCGGCGGTCTCGGCGGCCTTCTGCTCGATCTTGGTGCCGGCTACCGGCGAGGTTCCGTCCTGTCCCAGCGCCTTCTGCACGTCGGCGGTCTTGGGCAGGGTCGTGTTCTCGCCTCCCGTGATCGCGTTCACCTCGCTCACGGCCTTCTGGGTTTCCCGCGGGCCCATGCCGGCCTTGGCCATCACGTACTGCACCCGCGGGTCGCTGCGAATCTCGTAGTAGAGGTTCTTGGCGCTCTCGGTGGCGTCACGGGCTACCGAGGCGACCACTTGGCTGCCGCTGAGAATCCGGCCTTGGCCCACCTGCTGGTGGCGTTTGCCGCCTGCCCCAGGGCTTCCCGGACCTTCGGGGCGGCCAGGACCGCGCCGGCAGCCGCGGCGGCGACCAGAGCGTGACTCGTGGGGTTCGCGGCCACGACGTCAGCCTGCTGGGCGGCCCACCCGCCGATCGCCTGAGCCGCTTCGGTCGCATGGCCCCACGTCTCGACGGCCCATCCGGAAACCCCGTTCCAGGCCGACTGTGCGCCCTCGGCGACATTGCGGGCCAGCTCGCCGCCTTCGCGTACGGCGCCGTCCCACAGTTCGCCGCCTTCGCGTACGGCGCCGTCCCACAGCTCGCCGCCCTCGCGTACGGCGCCGTCCCACAACTCGCCGCCCTCGCGTACGGCGTTGTCCCACTCGCGGCCGACTGCCTCGCCGGCCGACTGCAGGCCGTCGACGCTCGCCCGGTAACCCTCAGCAGCCGCGTGGCCGACGTCCCGACCCGCCTCGGCGAGCTCGCCGCCGGCCCACTGCCCGGCATCACCCACGGCGCCGATCGCAGCCTGGCCGGGGTCGGTCATCGCCGCGGCTCCCGCGGCGAGACCGTAGGGTGCGAGCCGCTGTGCCCGGGCAGCGGGCGTCCGCCGGGCCAGCTCCGCCTGGCGTGCCAGTTCCGCGCGATGCGCTTCGAAGACCTCAGTGAATGCGGCTTGCTGCGCCTCCGTGGTGAATCCGGCGCGCACCATCGTGTCCTTCAGGGCGTCCGGGCGCTCCGGGCCTTCGGATGGAGTACTCACGTTGGCTCCTAGTCGAGGTAGACCGTGTAGTTGATTCCGACGGACGGGGACAGCGGGTCCGCGGTCGGCATGTCGCTGTAGAGGTGGAACTGTGCGCCGGGACGCAGCCAGACGGCCAGGTGGCGCCGGTCGAAGCCCGCACCCGGTGCGAACTCGTCGACGAAGTTCGGGTTGCGGTAGTCACTGGCGTAGATCGGCGGCCCCCAGGTGCTGACGGCAAGCTGCCAGTGCCGCGGCCAGTTCTCGTCGAGACCGGCTGCGGCCTGCGGGATGTCCTCGGGGGTCAGGTCGTACGCCGACCAGCCGCTTTCCTGGACGTCGGCCAGCACCAGTCCGTCGAACGCGATCATCATCGTGCCGCGCGAGGTCTCGAACCCCCACGACTCCATCGCGTCGAAGTTCGCGTTCGGGTTGTCGTCGGGCCAGGGCTTCCATCCGGTCGCGGCGCTGACCCGGTGGACGATCGCCTTGACCGTCTCGTACCCGGGAGCGCTCGTCTCCGGTCCGGCGACCTTGGTCCAGTCGGTGACGTCCGCGAGGTCGGCCATCGCGAGTGCGTCCTCGTCGAGCGGCAGGTCCTTGATCTTCATGCAGGGTGCTTCCTCTTCGTCATGGGCTTGCGGCCTGCGTTCCACAACCTAGGGTGCGGGCGGGGTCACCTCAGGGCGGTGCGGACACAAGGTAGCGGGCGACGGCCGAGCGCCGTGCAGGCCGGGCTCCGACTACGTGGTGCGCTCGCCCTTGGAAGTGCCGCGCGTCTGGTTGGGCTGCGTTCCTGCGCGGGCGCCGTCGCCGGCCTGCGCCTGGCCCTGCCCGCGGGCCGGCAGCGTCGCAGCGTTGACAGTGGTGGCCAGGTCGCCGGCCAGGCCGGACGGTTGCTGAGGGCCCCCAGACAGCCCTCTGACCTGATAGGCGAGTCTGGTCATCGCGGCCGGTGAGACAGTGCTGTCCTGACCGGTGCCCGGCCGGACGTCCGTGGTGGCCAGGGTGTCCCGGTGCGCGTCCCGGCGTGCTCGTCTGGCTACGACCTCAGGTGCTGTGGTCATGACCCCTCCTCGTTGAGGTAGACCGAGTAGTTGATTCCAACCGACACCGACAAGGGCTGCTTGCTCGGCTTGTTGCTGTACAGATGGATCTCGGCGCCCGGAGGCGTCCAGACCGCGAGATGACGACGGCCCTGGCCGGCGCCGGGAGACCACTCGTCGACGAACTCGGGTCCGTCGTCGGTTCCGACGTACGCCGGTTGTCCCCAGTGCCGCCGGGCCAGGTCGAGCTTGACCGGCCAGTGCTCGTCCAGGCCGGCCTCGGCGGCGCGGATGTCGTACCGCTCGATCGCGAACGCGACCCAACCGCTGAACGGGCTGTGCGGCAGGACCTGGTCGTCGTACACAGCGAGTTCGGTACCGCGTTTGGTCAGGAAGCCCCAGCCGTCGAGCTGGTCGTCGATCACCGTCTTCCGGTCGACCGGCCAGGGGCGCCAGTTGGTGGCCGACTTGACCCGCTTGATGAGCTTGCGGACGGGGACCGGGCCGGTCTCGCCCGTGTGCGGGCCGCCGATCCGCCGCCAGTCGCGGACCTCGGCCAGATCGGCCATCGCGCGGTCGTCGTCGTCCAACGGCCGGTCCAGAGTCTTCATCCTGAGGCTGTCCCTATCACTCCTTGTGCCACCTGCGAGTGAAACCTAGAGGCCCGCGGGGTCAGCTCAGACGTCCGTCTCACGGAACAGACGGGCCGGCCGAAACGCGCGGAGGGCCTCACCGGTTTCCCGGTGAGGCCCTCCGTTCATATGGCCGCCGTCAGTGCATCGCGGCGGCTGCGGAACTCTCGACCGACTCGTCCGGCTTGGCGTCGTCGGCGCGGCCGGCCAGACGCTGCTCCGGGGTGATGACCGCGATGATCAACGCGATCGCCAGGAACGGCAGGGAGACCAGGAAGACGTCGTCCATCGCGCTGACCAGACCGTGCAGGGCCCAGCCCTTCATCGGCTCCTTCAAGCCGTGCAGGGCCTCGACGCTGTTCGCCGCCTTGGCGAGCCCGTCGACCATGGTCTGCGTCGCGTTCGGGACGATGTCGGTCAGGTGGTCCTTCAGCCGGGTGGTCAGTACGGCGCCGTACACCGCCGTACCGATCGCGCCGCCCATCGACCGGAAGAACGTCATCGTCGAGGTCGCGGTCCCCATGTGCTGCCGGGGCACGCTGTTCTGCGCGGCGGTGACGGTGATCTGCATCGACAGGCCCAGGCCGGCACCCATCACGAACATGTAGATCGCCAGCTGCCAGTACGGCGTGGTCATGCTGAGCGTGGACAGCAGCACCATCGCGCCGCCGACCAGCACCGCGGAGATGATCGGGAACGCCTTGTACCGGCCGTTCTTGCTCATCAGCTGGCCGCTCGGGATCGAGGCCGAGAAGATACCGACGATCATCGGCAGCAGGGCCAGGCCCGACCGGGTCGGCGACATGTCCTTGACCGCCTGCAGGTACAGCGGCAGGAAGATCAGCGCACCGAACATCGCGAACCCGAGCAGGAACGCGTACCCGGCGTACCCGGAGAAGATCCGGCCCTTGAACAGGTCCATCGGGATGATCGGCTCCGCCACCCTCAGCTCGATGAAGACGAAGGAGACGGCGAGGACGACTGCCGCGACCAGCAGGGCGATGGTGGTGCCGTCGCCCCAGCCGTTGCTCGGACCGCTCCACGAGATCGCCAGCAGCAGCGTCGTGACCGCGCCGGTGATCACCGCGGCGCCGAGGTAGTCGATCTTGTGCGACCGCCTCACGTGCGGCAGCTTCAGCACGGCGGCGACGATGCCCAGGGCAACCAGGCCGATCGGCAGGT
The DNA here is from genome assembly GCA_963748245.1 of uncultured Actinomycetota bacterium. Classification (GTDB taxonomy): domain Bacteria; phylum Actinomycetota; class Actinomycetes; order Propionibacteriales; family Kribbellaceae; genus Kribbella. Next base: position 1,058,833 of record CAVVIA010000004.1, read on the forward strand.
TGATCCAGAAGATCCAGCGCCAGCCCGGACCGTCGGTGAGCAGGCCGCCGAGCAGCGGACCGGCCACCGAGGACAGACCGAAGACGGCGCCGAAGTACCCCATGTACTTACCGCGCTCGCGCGGCGGGATCACGTCGCCGATGGTGGCGAAGGCCAGCGACATCAGACCGCCGGCGCCGAGACCCTGGACGGCCCGGAAGCCGATCAGCATCTCGATGTTCTGCGACAGCGCGGACAGGACCGAGCCGGCCAGGAAGGTGAGGATCGCCGCGATGAACAGCGGGCGGCGGCCGTAGAGGTCGGAGATCTTGCCCCACAGCGGAGTGGAGGCGGTCGAGGTCAGCAGGTACGCCGTGACCACCCACGACAGCTTGTCCAGGCTGTTGAACTCGCTGACGATCTGCGGCAGCGCGGTCCCGACGATGCTCTGGTCGAGTGCGGCCAGGAACATGCCGGCCATCAGCCCGCCGAGGACGACCAGGATCTGCTTGTGGGACAGGTACGCCGGGGTATCTGGAATGGATTCAGGCGCAGCGCCGCCGGGGGTGGCGGGCTCGGTGGTGCTCATCTGGTGCTCTCCAGGTTCTTGTCGGTGTGCTCGCGGGCGGCGGGGTCTCCGCCGGGCGCGAAGTCTTCGGTACGGCGCTCGGCCGCGACCGGCCGTAGCCGCGGTGCGACGGCGGCCCAGCCCTTGTCGGCCCAGGCGCGGTTGTCGGGGCCGGAGTCGGTCAGGTTCGCGACGCCGTCGGCGAACCGGGTCATCAGCCGCTCGAAGGTCTGGACGTCGTCCTCGGACCAGCCGTCCATGGCGGCGCTGAGCAGCTCCATCCGGCGGCGGGCGCCGGCCTCCCACTGCTCGATGCCCTGCTCGGTCAGCTCGACCCGGAAGGCGCGGCCGTCGTCGGGGTCGGGGGAGCGGCGGACCAGGCCGAGCTGCTCCAGCGACCGGACGTGCCGGCTGGCGGTCGAGGCGTCGAGCTCGAGCCGGCCGGCCAGGTCGGACAGCCGCAGGGCGCCGCTGCAGCGCAACACGAACAGGACCATGTGGACGCTGTGGTCGAGGGTGTCGCCCGGCTGCTTGCCCTTGAGGCGGCGGCCGATCCGGGTGAACGCGTGCAGCACGCCCTCGATCGGGGTCTGCGCAGAGTACGCGTCGTTTACTTGCATGCTGCAAGCATATACATGCATGCGTGATACACGCAAATGAGTTTCCAAGGAGCACGAGTGAGTCGCCACTCATTTACTCTTCGTGTCCGGGTGTTCACGTCAAGTCGGCAGAGGTGGACCTGGCACCCCCTCGAGTGGTCGGTCTGGCTCCCTGGCCGCCGCCACTCGTCACGACAAGGCTGGACACCTTCCTGCGAACTGATGAGGGGCAACTGGTGACGGCAATCGACGTACGGGCTGTGGACAGCAAGGCAGCGACGACCCGGCGGCTGGTGGAGTTCGGAGCGGTCTGTCTGACCTTGACCTGGTTGCCGTGGGCAATCCTGGGCTTGCTCGGCGCGAACCTCGACGAGGGCGGCGGGATGCTCGTCTTCGCCCTGGCTGCATCCGGCCCGTCGCTGGCGGCCCTGGTGATGTGGCTGTGGCGCCGGGAGAAGCGGCTGCGGCTCGTGAACTGGTCGTGGAAGTGGCCGATCGCCGCTGTGCTGCTTGGTTCACTCCCGCCGCTGGGAGCGACGCTACTCACCGGCGGGCTCTCCGCCTTTCCCGATCATGCCGCCGAGGTCATTGCCGGTGCCGGAGGACTGCTCGGAGCGATGGCCTACACCTTCCTGGCCGGGCCGGTCGCGGAGGAGTTCGGCTGGCGGGGTTACGTCCAGCCGCGTCTGCGCCGTCATCATGGACAGTTGGCCACCACCATCGTCCTCGGCGCGGCGTGGGGGCTGTGGCACGTGCCGCTGTACTTCTTGATCGGGACGGGACAGCACGACGACGGACTGTTCACCCAGCAGGGACTGACCTTCTTCCTGGCGCTGTTCCCGCTGACCTACGTGATGCTGTTCGTCTCCGAACGCCTCCGCGGCGGAGTGCCGGCGGCGATCCTCGTTCACGCGGCGTGGAACCTCTCCGAGGAGCTGATTCCGCCGCTCGGCAACGGAGTGTGGGTGGAGCTGCTCGTCCTGACCGCGGTGGCGGGAGCCGTCGGCTGGTACTGGCGCCGCAACCCGGCGGGTCCCTTGGAGCCGTCCGCCTGAGCGTCCTGCAATCCTGGACGTCGATTCGGCGAGCGGCAGGAGGCGTGCGCATGGCGCAGGTGGCGGTGGTGACCGGAGGCGGTTCGGGGCTCGGGCGGGAGATGGCGCTGGCGTTGGCGGCGGCGGGGTTCGAGGTGATCGTCACCGGACGGACCGAGGACAAGCTGCGCGAAACCGCCGCCGCAGGTGGTGGACGCGTGGATGTCGCGGCGCTGGACGTTGCGGACGGTGAGGCGGTCCGGGCGCTGTTCGCTGGGCTGGAGCGGGTCGACGTACTGGTGAACAACGCGGGCACGGGTGCGCCGGCGTCGCCTGTCCAGGAGGTCTCGGAGGAGGACTGGCGGCGGGTGGTCGACACCAATCTGACCGGGTCGTTCCTGTGTGCGCAGGCTGCTTTCGCCTTGATGTTGCGGCAGGACCCGAAGGGCGGGCGGATCATCAACAACGGGTCCATCTCGGCCCATGTACCGCGGCCGCACGGGATCGCCTACACCGCCAGCAAGCACGCGATCAGCGGACTGACCAAGGGCCTCGAACTGGAAGGCCGGGCGCACGGGATCACCGCCTGCCAGATCGACATCGGCAACGCCGCCACCCCGATGACCGAGCGGATGGGTCAGGGCGTGCTGCAGCCGGACGGGTCGGTCGCGGCCGAGCCGACGTTCGACCCGAAGATCGTCGCGGACTTCGTGGTCAAGATCGCCCAGCTGCCGACGTCGGTCGCCGTACCGACCCTCACGGTGATGGCAGCGGGTATGCCGTACGTCGGCCGCGGCTGAGATTGCACCCAAAACGACAAGAAAGTGTCGGGTGGGGCGTCTAGGGTCGGGGTCGTGAGTGAGCAGCGGGAGTCACTGGTTCATGTCCGCGGGCTGCGGAAGTCGTACGGCGACTTCGAGGCGGTCAAGGGGATCGACCTGGACGTGTGGCACGGGGAGGCGTTCGGGTTCCTCGGGCCGAACGGCGCGGGCAAGTCCTCGACGATGCGGATGATCGGCGCGGTCTCGCCGGCCAGCGGCGGCACGTTGCGCATCCTCGGTATGGACCCGGCGGCCGAGGGGCCGTCGATCCGGGCCCGGCTGGGGGTGTGCCCGCAGGACGACACCCTCGACACCGAGCTGACCGTCCGGGAGAACCTGACCATCTACGGGCGGTACTTCGGGCTGAGCCGGGCCGAGTGCCGGCTGCGGGCCGACGAGCTGCTCGAGTTCGTCGCGCTGACCGACAAGGCGAAGGTCAAGGTCGACGAGCTGTCCGGGGGGATGAAGCGGCGGCTGACGATCGCCCGGTCGCTGGTGAGCAAGCCCGACCTGCTGCTGCTCGACGAGCCGACCACCGGCCTCGACCCGCAGGCCCGGCATCTGTTGTGGGACAAGCTGTTCCGGCTCAAGCAGGCCGGCGTGACGCTGATCATCACCACGCACTACATGGACGAGGCCGAGCAGCTGTGCGACCGGCTGGTGGTGATGGACGGCGGGTTGATCGCGGCCGAGGGCTCACCGGTCGAGCTGATCCGCGACTACTCGACCCGTGAGGTGACCGAGCTGCGGTTCGGGCCCGAGGTGATGCTGTCGGACCACGACGCGCTCGCCGGGAAGGTGGAAGACCTGGCCCAGCGCATCGAGGTGCTGCCGGACCGCCTGCTGCTCTACACCGACGACGGTGAGCGCGCGGTCGCCGCCGTCCACGAGCGCGGCCTGGAGCCGGCGGCCGTTCTGGTCCGCCGCTCGACGCTGGAGGACGTGTTCCTGCGTCTGACCGGCCGGACGTTGGTGGACTGATGGCGCTCGCACTGGAGAACGGTCGTCGCCAGTTCGACTACTGGCTGACCGTCTACAAGCGGACCTGGAAGGGGACGCTGATCAGCAGCTTCCTGCTGCCACTGCTCTACCTGGCCGCGATGGGGATCGGGCTCGGGTCGTTCGTGGACAGCAACGGGACCGGCGCGCTGGGCGGGGTGAGCTACCTGCAGTACATCGCGCCGGGGCTGCTTGCCGCGACCGGAATGCAGATCGCCGTCGGTGAGGCGACGTACCCGGTGATGAGCGGGTTGAAGTGGCAGAAGTTCTATTACTCGATGATCGCCACGCCGTTGCGGCCGGCGGATGTCGTCTACGGGCAGTTCGGGTTCATCGCCTTCCGGGTGACCAGCACGTGCCTGGTGTTCCTGGTCGTGATCGCGGCGTTCGGCGGGCTGGAATCGCCGCTGGGCCTGCTGGGCCTGCCGGTCGCCCTGCTGGTCGGGATGGCCGTTGCCGCTCCGGTCGCGGCGTACGCGACGAAGCTGGAGAACGACGCGGGCTTCGCGATGATCTTCCGGTTCGGCGTGGTCCCGGCGTTCCTGTTCTCCGGTGCGTTCTTCCCGGTGTCCCAGCTGCCGAACTGGATCGAGTGGCTCGCCTACGTCAGCCCGTTGTGGCACGGCGTCGAGCTGTGCCGCGACCTCAGCCTGGACACGGTCGTTCCGTGGATGGCGCTCCTGAATGTCAGCTATCTGCTGATCTGGTTCCTGGTCGGCACCTGGCTCGCCGTCCGCGGCTTCACCCGGAAGTTGGTCAGCTGATGGCGACACTCACCGCCCGGGTCGTTCCGGTGCCGCTGCGCCTCGGCGGTGGGCGGCACATCGTCGAGCGCAACTTCCTGCTCTACCGCCGGTCCTGGATCGTCTTCCTGTCCGGCTTCTTCGAGCCGGTGTTCTACCTGTTGTCGATCGGGATCGGCGTCGCCCAGCTGGTCGGTGACTTCACCCTGTCCGACGGCACCACGATCGGGTACGCCGCGTTCGTCGCGCCGGCGATGCTGGCCAGTTCGGCGATGAACGGTGCGATCTTCGACTCGACGTACAACATCTTCTTCCGGATGAAGTACGCCAAGCTCTACGACTCGATGCTGGCGACGCCGCTGCGGCCGTGGGACGTGGCGACCGGTGAGGTGACGTGGGCGCTGCTGCGCGGGGCCTGCTACTCGGCGATGTTCATCCTGGTGATGCTGGCGATGGGCCTGATCGAGTCGTGGTGGGCGGTGCTCGCGCTGCCGGCCTCGGTGCTGATCGGGTTCGCGTTCGCCGGTGCCGGGATGGCGCTGACCACCTTCATGCGCAGCTGGCAGGACTTCGAGTTCGTCCAGCTGGCGATCATCCCGATGTTCCTGTTCTCGGCCACCTTCTACCCGGTCGAGACCTACCCGCCCGCGATCCGCTGGCTGGTCGAGATCACCCCGCTCTACCAGGGCGTCGTCCTCGAGCGGGCCTTCACCACCGGCACGGTCAGCTGGAGCCTCCTCGTCAACGCCCTCTATCTGGCCGCGATGGGCACCATCGGCATGTACGTAGCCTCCCGCCGCCTCGGCAAACTCCTGCTCAAGTAAACAGTCACCGAGTGCGACGTCTCGGAACCCGGAGTGTTCATCCCGGCGTCGGACGGGCATGATTCGGCGGGTGAGGAATCCGATCGGGGTGTTGCGGCGGGAGCAGCAGGTGCGGGCGCGGTTGAAGGCGCCGCGGGAGCGGTTGCCGGGTGGGCGGCGGCGGTGGATCCGGTCGTCGATGGACTGGCTGGTGGCCGAATTCGGGCGGGACGTGCTGCTCCGGCCGATCGTCGTACCGGGGGAGCTGATCCCGCCCGGGTACGACGGTGGGCTCGCGGCGGCCGAGGAGTTGTGTGCGCGGGTCTCGGAGCGGATGGATCTGGCGTCGGGGCAGTGCGCGTTGAGCTTCGGGCTCGTGGCCGACGGGGTACGGCGACCGGCGTACCGGGGTGTGGTGAAGGAGTCGTCCGGTCGGTGGGTCCGCGGCGCCGACCACAACGAGATCCAGCTCGCACCCGCGCTGGCTGCCGACCCGGTGGCGCTGATCGCGATCTTCGCGCATGAGGCCGGTCATGAGCTGTTGCTCGGCGGCGGCCGGATCTCGTTCGCGCACCGGCCCGACCACGAGTCGCTGACCGATCTGCTCACGGTGTTCTACGGACTCGGGATCTTCACCGCGAACGCGGCGTACGAGCGCCGGCCGCGGCCGAACGGCAAAGGCAAGCAGCCGCTGGCCCGCGGGTACCTGCGCGAGGCGGCGCTGTCCGACGCACTCGCGTACTACGCCCTGCTCCGCGGCGAGCGCCGGCCGGACTGGGACCGCCACCTCGATCCGCCGGTACGGCGGGCGATGCGCAACCAGCTCGCAGTCCTCGCCAAATGACCAGCGCCAAATGACCAGCACGTAGCCGTCCGCAGCCCGAGTGCTCCGTGGCGGACCTCCCTCGGCGCTTGCGGCGCCCAGGCACGCACCTCGCGGCACTTGAGGAGCATCCACGATGAAAACCACATCGAGGACGCTCCTCAAGCACCGCGATGCACGCACCTGAACACCGCAATCACTCGAGGGATTCCCACCACGGAGCACTAGTGTGAGGGCGTGATCGATGCGAAGGACATTGCTCGCGCGGCGGATCTGCTGCATGACGTGGTCGCGCCGACGCCGCTGGAGTACTCGCGCTGGTTGAGCGAGCTCGTCGGCGGCGACGTGTTCCTCAAGTGCGAGAACCTGCAGCGGACCGGTTCGTTCAAGCTGCGTGGTGCGTACGTCCGGATGGCCCGGCTGAAGAAGGCCGAGCGGGCCCGCGGTGTGGTCGCGGCGAGCGCGGGCAACCACGCGCAGGGCGTGGCGCTCGCGGCGCAACTGCTCGGGATCAAGGCGACCGTGTTCATGCCGCACGGCGCACCGATCCCGAAGGAGAAGGCGACCCGCGCGTACGGCGCCGAGATCCGCTTCGTCGGGACGTCGATCGACGACTGCCTGCGGGCGGCGCGTGAGTTCGAGGCCGAGACCGGTGCGGTGCTGATCCACCCGTTCGACCACCCGGACATCGTCGCTGGTCAGGCGACGACCGGGCTGGAGATCGTTGAGCAGTGCCCGCAGGTGCGGACGGTCGTCGTACCGACCGGAGGCGGTGGACTGGTCGCCGGGATCGCGGCCGCGATGCAGCGCGACGGGATGCCGATCGAGGTGATCGGCGTACAGGCGGCCGGTGCGGCCGCGTATCCGGCCTCGCTCGCGGCCGGCAAGCCGGTCCAGCTCGACGCGATGTCGACGATGGCGGACGGGATCGCGGTCGGGTTGCCGGGCCAGGTCCCGTTCGAGGCGATCCAGCAGTACGTCGGGGAGATGCGCACGGTCGGCGAGGATTCGTTGTCCAAGGCCCTCTTGCTGGTGCTGGAACGCGCGAAGCTCGTGGTCGAACCGGCCGGTGCCGCCGCGGTGGCCGCCGTACTGGACGAACCGGCCCGGTTCACGCCGCCGGTCGTGGTGGTGCTGTCGGGCGGCAACATCGACCCGATCCTGTTGATGCGGGTGATCCAGCACGGGATGGCGGCGGCCGGCCGGTACCTGTCGTTGCGGGTGCGGATCCCGGACACGCCGGGCGGGCTGGCAACGTTGCTGACCCAGCTCGCGACCCTGAACGCGAACATCATCGAGGTGCTGCACGAGCGCATCTCCGAGTCGCTGCACCTGGATGAGGTGGAGGTCGCCCTGCAGCTCGAACTGCGGGGTGAGGAGCACCGTGAACGGGTATTGGCCAGTCTGACCGGCAACGGGTACACGTACACGCTGAACTGAGGAGTCCTTGTGAAGAAGACAATTGTCGCCGCAGCTGCGGCTTTGTTGCTCACGGCAGCGGCCTGTACGCCGGGATCCGACAGCCCGAGTGGCGGCACCAGCGCGCCGAGCACGGTGAAGACGGACGCCGCCGCACTCGGCGACGTCCAGCTGACCGTCTGGGACCAGGAGGTCCGCGGCGGTCAGGCGGCCCAGATGGCCGAGCTGGTCAAGCAGTTCCAGGCGAAGTACCCGAACATCAAGATCACCCGGGTCTCGCGCTCGTTCGACGACCTGAAGACGACCTTGCGGCTGGCGTTGTCGGGCAACAACGCGCCGGACGTCGTCCAGGCGAACAACGGCCGGTCGGACATGGGCGAGTTCGTCAAGGCGGGTCAGTTGGTGCCGCTGGACGAGTGGGCGAAGGCGTACGACTGGGGCAGCCGGTACCCGGACTCGGTGCTGCAGTACTCGCGCTACTCGGCCGACGGCAAGACCTTCGGCGAGGGCAACCTGTACGGGCTGCCGCAGGTCGGTGAGGTGGTCGGGCTCTACTACAACAAGGAGAAGCTGACCAAGCTCGGCGTCGAGCCGCCGAAGACGTGGGCCGAGTTCGAGGACGCGCTGGCCAAGGCGAAGGCGGCCGGCGAGGTGCCGATGCAGTTCGGCAACCTGGACAAGTGGCCGGCGATCCACGTGTTCGGCACCGTGCAGGACCACGCGGTGCCGGCCGACAAGATCACCACGCTCGCGTTCGGCCGGCCGGGTGCGTCCTGGAACACGCCGGAGAACACGAAGGCCGCCGAGTCGCTGGTGTCGTGGGTGGACAAGGGCTACTTCAACCAGGGCTTCAACGGGCAGGGGTACGACCCGGCCTGGCAGGACTTCGGCAAGGGCAACGGCGTGTTCCTGATCGCCGGCACCTGGCTGCAGGCCGATCTGCAGAAGGCACTCGGCGACAAGGTCGGCTTCATGCTGCCGCCGGGGGAGTCGGCCGAGGCGAAGCCGGTCGTCACCGGTGGTACCGGTCTGCCGTTCGCCATCACCAACAAGGCGAAGAACGCGGACGCGGCCGCGGCGTACATCAACTTCATCACCAGCCCGGACGCGATGAAGATCCTCACCAGCACCGGTAACCTGCCGATCGCGGACACCTCGGCCCAGCAGGCCCCGCCCGGTCTCGCCAGCGACATCTTCAGCAGCTTCGGTACGGCGGTCAGCAAGGAGGCACTCGTTCCGTACCTCGACTACGCCACGCCGACGATGTACGACACGATCGGCGCGGCCCTGCAGGACCTGCTCGCGAAGAAGGCGACACCGGAGCAGTTCCTCACCAAACTCGAGGCCGACTACAGCAAGTTCGCGGGCAATTGAGTTCACCGCCCGGGGAGCCGCGTCGGATCGGGTACGTCTACCTCCTGCCGGCGCTGCTCGTGTACGGCGCGTTCCTGCTGTATCCGTTGCTTCGTGCGGTCCACCTGTCGCTGTTCGAGTGGAACGGGATCACCCTCGCCCGGTTCGTTGGCCTGAGCAACTATGCGGACGTGGTCCGGGACGCCGGGCTGCGGGCCGCGTTCGGGCACGCGCTGGTGCTGATCGTCTTCTACGCGGTCCTACCGGTGCTGATCGGGCTGGCGCTGGCCTCGGTGTTGCAGCGGGCCAGGGTGCGCGGGCTCGGGTTCTTCCGGACGGTGGTCTTCCTCCCGCAGGTGGTCGCGATGGTCGTGGTGGCCGTCGCCTGGCGCCACATCTACGCTCCCGACGGACCGCTGAACGACGTACTGCGCGCGATCGGCTTGGACAGCCTCGCCCGCGGCTGGCTGGGGGACTACACGTTCGCCCTGCCGGCGGTCGGCGTGATCGGGACCTGGTTCGAGACCGGTCTGGTGACCGTGTTGCTGCTGGCCGGGATGTCACGGATCCCGAAGGAGCGGTACGAGGCGGCCCGGCTCGACGGAGCCGGGCCGTTCGCGGAGTTCTTCGCGGTGGTGCTGCCCGCGGTCCGCGGTGAGATCGCGGTCGCGGTGACCCTGACGGTGATCGCCGCGCTGCGCACGTTCGACCTGGTCTACATCACCACGAGCGGTGGCCCGGGGACGTCGACCAGCGTTCCGTCGTACGAGGTCTACCACCGGGCATTCGAGCTCGGTCAGGTCGGATCGGCGGCGGCGATCGGGGTCTGCCTGACGATGCTGATCTTCGTGATCACGCTGGGGGTCAACCGGCTGGCGGATCGGGGCACCGCATGAGGGCGTCGCGCGCCGAGCGGATCGGCAACTACGCGCTGCTGACCGTCTTCGGACTGTTCGCGCTCGGGCCGATCATGACGATTCTGGCCGCCGCACTCGGCCAGGACGACGCGGGCAGCGGGTCGAGCGGGTTCGGGAACTTCGGCAAGGCGTGGGAGATCGGGCACTTCGGCACCTACCTGCGGATGAGTGTCGCGGTGTCGGTGACGGTCGTGGTGGTCAGTGTGCTGCTGTCGATCCTCAGCGGGTACGCGTTCGGCACGATGCGGTTCCGCGGTGCCGGGCCGCTGTTCTACCTGTTCCTGATCGGCATCATGATGCCGACCGAGGCGATCGTCGTACCGCTGTACTTCGATCTGCGCACGCTCGGGCTGACCGACACGTTCTGGGCCGTGGCGCTCCCGCAGGTCGCCCAGTCCGTTGCCTTCGGCACCTTCTGGATGCGGGCGTACTTCCGCTCGTCGAGCAGGTCGATGGTCGAGGCGGCCCGGCTCGACGGTGCCGGGCACTGGCGCACGTTGTGGCTGGTGCTGGTGCCGCCGGCCCGGCCCGCGCTGGTGACGCTGATCGTGCTGGTGTTCATGTGGACCTGGAACGAGTTCCTGATCCCGCTGGTGATGGTGACCAGCGAGTCGCTGCGGACCGCGCCGCTGGGGCTGGCGTTCTTCTCCGGTCAGTACACGTCCGGCTTCACGCTGCTCGCTGCGGGCGCGGTGATCGTGGGGACGCCGGTCGTCCTCGTCTACGCGTTCCTCCAGCGCCACTTCATCGCCGGCATGCTGGAGGGCGCCGTCCGGGAGTGATCAGTCCTCGACCAGCGGGCGCACGTAGGTCAGCAGACTGACGAGGGTCTTGCCTGGCTCCTCCCACGGCGCGAGGTGCGCGGAGTGCTCGAACCAGACGGCCTGCTTGTACGGCGCCTGGACCGCGGCCAGCCAGGTCGCGGGCGGCTCGGACGGTGTCGTGTAGTCGTGCCGGCCGAGGAACATCAGGACCGGGATCGGGAACTCGGTGACCCCGGTGAAGTCGACCTCGAGCAACTCGTCCAGGACCCGGCCGAGGGTGAACTGGTTGCCCTCGCCAATGGTCTCCGACTCGTCGAGCGTGTACTCGGGGGACAGCAGCGGCGCCTGGAAGAAGTAGAGCGAGTCGTCCCGGTAGGCGCTCAGGCCGCCGCGGTGCTGCGCCCACTGGCGGGCGATGATGATCCGCTCCCGGGTCAGCGGCTCGTCACCGGGGTACGGCGCGATCGACTCGAGCTGCTCGAGTGCCTCGGTGTGGTTGTGCTCCCTGGCCTGGGCGAGCGCGTAGTCGAAGCTCAGCGTCTCGTTCGCCCGGGCGTCGACGACCTGGCCGATGCCGACGTACGCGTGGAACAGGTCGGGCCTCGCGAGGGCGGCGTGCATGCCGATCACGGTGCCCCAGCTGTGGCCGATCAGGATCACCTTGTTGACGCCGTACCGGTCCCGGATCTGCTCGGCGAGCTCGATCGCGTCCTCGACGTACTGCGAGATCCGGAGCGTGTCCGCGATGCTGTCGGGGTCGACCGAACGCAGCGTCCGGCCGGCGGCGCGCTGGTCGTAGGTGACGACCGTGAAGTACTCCTCGATCGGCCGCTGGAACTGCCACCAGGTCGGTGCCAGCGGCGAGGCGGGACCGCCGTGCACGAAGAGGATGATCGGATTGGAGCGATCCTGACCACGGGCGTAGACCCAGTGGTCGATGCCGCCGGCCGTCAGTTGATAGCTCTCCTGGATACCGGTGGGCGCGACGATGCGTTGCAGGTCCTCGATGACTTCCCGCGCGTCATCGGCGGTCAGCAGCGGTTCTTCCTCAGCCATCCACAGATGGTAGGGGCTCGCAGGCCTTCACCAGGGGAGCGTGCAGGCGCTCGGCGAGAACGCGTCGCTGGGTCGGCTTCGCCTCGGTCTGCCGGGCCAGGCCGTCCTCGGTCAGCCGGACGTTCACCGCGCGGCGGTCCTCGGGGCACATGTGCCGCTCGACCAGGCCGGCGGTCTCCAGCCGGCCGATCACGCGGGACAGCGCGCTCTGGCTGAGGTGCACCGACTTGGCGATCGTCTGCACCTTCGCGGACTGCTCGGGCAGCTCGGCGAGACGCTCGAGCACCTCGTACTCACTCATCCCCAGCGAGTGACCGGCCTGCAGGGCGCGGTCGAGCGCGCAGGTCAGGTCGGCGTGGCGAGCGAGAAGCTCGCGCCAAGCCCTGACATCAGCACTGACATCGGCGCTGGTCTCACCAGGACCCGCGCTGACCTTCATGGCGGTCATGGAGGGGACGTTATCATGCAGCTGCATTCAATGCAAGCGCAATTAATGCCTAGACATTAGATGCACGTGCATGGAATAGTCTCCCCTCGTGACACAGACAACGCACACCCCATCACCAGCCGGCACCGCACCGGCCCGCATGACCTGGGACGCGCGCCTCTGGGGCGCTCTTCTGGTGGTCTGCGGCGTGATCTTCCTCGACGGCCTGGACGTGTCCATGGTCGGCATGTCTCTGCCGTCCATCGGCTCCGATCTGGGCGTTTCCCTGTCCTCCCTGCAGTGGGTCGTGACCGGCTACGTGCTCGGGTACGGCGGCCTGCTGCTGCTCGGCGGACGCGCCGCCGACCTGCTCGGCCGCCGCCGGGTCTTCCTGATCGCGCTGGCCGTCTTCGCCGTCGTCTCGATGCTGAGCTCGCTCGCGACCAGCCCCGAACTGCTCATCGCCGCGCGGTTCGTCAAGGGCGTCGCCGCCGCGTTCACCGCGCCGGCCGCGCTCTCCATCATCACCACGACCTTCCACGAGGGCCCGGATCGCAACCGCGCCCTCAGTATCTTCACCACCTGCGCCGCCTCCGGCTTCTCGATGGGCCTGATCCTCGGCGGCGCGCTGACCGAGGTCGGCTGGCGCTGGACCTTCCTGATGCCCGGCCCGGTCGCCCTGATCGTGCTGCTGTTCGCGATCAAGCTGATCCCGAACAGCCCGCGCGACAAGGCCGCCGGCGGGTACGACATCCCCGGCGCGATCACCGTCACGGCCGGCATGCTGTCGCTCGTGTACGCCGTCGTCGGGGCGGAGCACGCCGGCTGGGTCTCGGTCCAGACCATCGGGATGTTCGTGCTGGCCGCCGTACTGCTGGGCGCGTTCATCGCGATCGAACAGCGGTCGAAGCACCCGCTGGTCCGGCTCGGCATCCTGCGCAACGCGTCGCTGCGCCGGGCGAACCTGGCCATCCTGACCGTGTTCGGTGCGTACGTCGCCTTCCAGCTGATCGGCACGCTGTACCTGCAGAACCTGCTCGGCTGGTCGTCGTTCGAGACCGCGCTGGCCTTCCTGCCCGCCGGACTGCTGGTGGCCACGCTGTCGCCGAACGCCGGCAAGCTGGCCGACCGGATCGGCACCGAGACGATGATCATCGCCGCGATGGCGCTGTTCGTCGCCGGGTACGCCCTGTCGCTGCGGATCGGTCCGGAGGCGGCGTACTTCTCGACCGTGTTCCCGACCATCATGCTGATCGGTCTCGGGTTCGCGATCGGGTTCCCGGCGCTGAACATCCAGGCGGTGTCCGGCGTCCCGGACCACGAGCAGGGCTTGGCCTCCGGGCTCTTCAACACCTCCAACCAGGTCGGCGGCGCCGTGGTCCTCGCGATCGTGACCGCGGTGATCAGCAGCCAGTCGGTCGGTGTCACCACTCCGGCCGGGATGTTGTCGGCGTACAAGCCGGGTCTGGCCGTGGTGACGGGGATCTCCGCGCTCGGACTGGTGATCGCACTGACCGGTCTGCGGGGGCTGCGTGCACGGCGGGAGGCTGAGGCTGTCGAGGCAGCCGAGCTGGCCGCCGTACAGAAGGAACTGGCCGAGGAGGAGATGTCCCCGGCCGTGTGACAACAACCAGCTCCGCCTCGGGGCTGTGACGATATGGAGCAGTGCGGGTCACGCTGGTGGCCCGCACTGTTGTTGTCAGAGGGGTCTGGCGAGGACCGTGGCGATCGCGATCGTCACTGCCATCACCGTCAGTTCGACAGTGGCCAGGGTGGCGAGTGCGACGGTCTCCTTGCGGCGGACGGCCGGTAGAGGAGCACGGGTCAGGGTGCCGCCGCGCGCGGTTCGGGGCGATCCCCGATTGGTTTCGACCCGGCGGGGTGCTGGACTGGGGGCATGAGCAACCAGAGCGACTACGACCGGCGGGTCAAGGACATCCTGGACCGGGTCGCCAAGGGCCACCTGTCCACTGAAGAAGGCGCCACCCTGATCGCCGCCGTCCAGCCGGCTCCGTCGGCCGACGCCGGTGACACTTCAGCAGCTGATGGCCCGGTCGCGCAGGAGCCGGTTGCCGACGGCGAAGCCCCCAAGACGGGCAAGACCGACTGGCCGTCGAGCGACGAGCTGCCGTCCGCGTCGGTCTGGGCGGACGTGGTCGACTCGCCGGATGCCGCCGTACCTGAGGGCGTCGGTGAGGAGGTCGCCGACGGGCCTGCGGGCCGGCATGCCGCCGAGCCGTCGCCGTCCGAGCCGGTCGCCGAACCCGTGGCCGAGCCGGTGGCCGAGCCCGCCGCCGAGGCTGTCGCCGAGCCTGTTGCTGAGCCGGTTGCTGAGCCTGTTTCCGGGCAGAACGGGGTTCAGGACAGTGTGGTCGACGAGGCGCCGGCCGAGGCTGAAGAGGTCGAGGAGGTCGAGGAGGAGCACAGCAACGTGCCGATGCCGGCCGGGGTGCAGCGGGTGACGGTGCGGGCGATCGGGCGCCGGGTGCGGCTGATCGGTGAGCCCGCGATCAACGGCGTCGCGGTGGACGGACCGCACGTGATCAAGCGGGACGGCGACACCCTCGCGATCAGCAGCGAGGGCGACATGGGCGTCTCGATCGACGGGTTCAGCATGTTGCGCAACCCCACCAACCTGAAGTCGCACGTGAACGGCCTGGCCAAGGAGCTGTCCATCCGGGTCAACCCCGCCCTCCAGGTCGAGGTCGAGGTGACCGGCGGCAGTGTCCACGCCGAGCGCCTTCCCGGCCTGACCCGGGTCCGAGTCACCGCCGGTACGGCGAAGGTCACCGACGTGAGCGGTCCGATCGACCTGCTCGTCCAGGCCGGCTCGGCCAACCTGGACGCCCAGATCACCAAGGGCCGGTCCCGGGTCCGGGTCGAGTCCGGTGCCGCCAACGTGAACCTGCGCCGCGGTTCCGATGTCCGCGTGCACACCGAGTCGCAGCTCGGCCGCGTCTCCTGGGTCGGTGCCGTCACCGGCCAGTCCAAGGACGTGGAGATCGGCCGGGGCCGCGCCGCCCTCGACGTCGAGGTCCTGGTCGGCACCGCCCAGATCGTCTCCGACTAGTCACTGCGGGGGCCAGGCAGATCCTGACGATCTGCCTGGCGCTCTTGCAGGTCCGGGATCGTGCGCAGGGTCCGGAACGGGGAGAAGTACAGGAACGCCGTGCCGGCCAGGGAGGCCAGGCCTGCGATCCACAGAGTGGCGTGCAGTCCGAAGGCAGTGCCGAGTGCGCCTCCCAAGAGACTGCCCAGCGGCGCCGCGCCCCAGCCGACGAAGCTCATGGTGGCGCTGACCCGGCCCTGCAACTCGGGTGGGCACACCCGCTGCCGCGTGCTCACCTGCAGGATGTAGCTGACGATGATGCAGAACCCGGCCAGCAGAGTGGCCACCACGAACCAGCTCACCTGCCAGCCCGGTCCGGTCAGCGCCTGCAGCGTGAAGGCCACCCCGATACCTGTCGACGACAGGAGCAGCGTGCGCGCATCGCCGTACCGGTTGCTGATCCTCTCTGTCACTCCGGACGCGACGATGGCGCCGGCCAGGCCGATCATGCTCAGTACGCCGATGGTGCTCGGCTGCAGGTGGATCTCGCGGACCAGGAACACGATCATCACCGCTCCGGCCGCCGCCTGGAACAGCATCGTCGTCGCCGTGTTCAGCGCGATCGGCCGCAGCAGGGGGTGCCGGAACACGTAGCGCATGCCCTCCGCGATCTCGCGTCGCAGGTTCGGCGTCTCCGGTTTGGCCGGCTGTGGTTCCGGCGTACGGATGGACCGGAGCCAGATTGCCGACCACAGGAAGCTCAGTGCGTCCACGCCGATCGTCACCGCGGCACTGAGCCACTGGACCAGTACGCCGCCTGCGCCGGCACCGAGCACTGCCGCGACAGAGTGGTTGGCGGCCAGCTTGGCGTTGCCCGGCAGGAGCTGGTCCGGCTGCAGCAGTCGCGGCGGGTAGGAGCTGTGTGCCACGTCGAACAGCACGGTGAGGATCCCGGTCAGCACCAGTACGACGTACAGCTGCGTAAGACTCAGTACGCCGAACAGCGCGGCGACCGGGATCGAGCCGAAGAGCACCGCCCGGCCCAGATCGGCGAAGACGAGTACTGGCAGGCAGCGGACCCTGTCGACCCACGCACCGGCGAAGAGGCCGAGCAGTAGCCAGGCAGCCGTCTCGCAGGTGCGCAGCAGCGAGACCTGGAACGTGGTCGCGTCCAGGGTCAGCACGGCGAGCAGGGGGATCGCGATCATGCTCAGGCGGGTGCCGAGCTGGCTGAGCAGGTCGGCGATCCAGAGGCGGCGGAAATCGGGGTGTCTGAGGATGCTCCGGCCGGACGTCATACCGGGACGGTAAGGGCAGAGTTGAGCGGTGTCGACTCAACTGTCAACAAAGTTGAGTCGCCTGGACTCAAGTTTCTGCTCAGAGGTAAAGGTGTCGAAACTGTCGGCGGCCTCGGTCAGGATGATGGCCTGCGTCACATCCAGAAGGGGGACGTGCTGCATGGCTGCCATCGAGGCAACTGGCCTCGTGAAGACGTTCAGGACCAGGAACAAGACGGTGAAGGCGCTCGACGGGATCGACCTCGAGGTGCCGGAGGGGAGTGTGCTCGGTCTGCTCGGGCCGAACGGTGCGGGCAAGACCACCTCGGTCCGGATCCTCACCACGCTGATGGAGCCCGACGAGGGCTCGGCCCGCGTGCTCGGCCACGACGTGGTGAAGGACGCGGACCTGGTCCGCTCGCTGGTCGGTCTGTCCGGTCAGTACGCCGCGGTCGACGAGCTGCTCACCGGCCGGGAGAACCTGTGGATGTTCGGCCGGCTCTATCGGCTGAGCAGTCGGCAGGCGAAGCAGCGGGCCGAGGAGCTGCTGGACACCTTCGACCTGACCGAAGCCGCGGACCGGACGCTCAAGACCTACTCCGGCGGCATGCGGCGCCGGCTGGACCTGGCCGGTTCGCTGATCGCCCATCCCAAGGTGCTGTTCCTCGACGAGCCGACCACCGGTCTCGACCCGCGCAGCCGGCTCGACCTGTGGCAGATCATCCGCGACCGGGTCAGCGAAGGCGTCACCATCCTGCTCACGACGCAGTACCTGGAGGAGGCCGACGAGCTGGCCGACAGCATCGCGGTGGTCGACCACGGTTCGGTGATCGCCCGCGGTACGGCGGACGAGCTCAAGGCGAAGGTGGGCGGTGAGCGGATCGAGGTCGTCGTCCACGATCCGGAAGAGACCTACCGGGCGCTCGAGCTGCTCGTCAGCGCACTCGAGATCACCGACCCGGACTCGACGACGATCGACAAGCACAGTCGGCGGATCACCGTGCCGGCGCCGGGCGGATCGAGCTCGCTGGTCGACGTGATCCGCACCCTCGACGGAGCCGGTATCCGGATCGCCGACATCGGGTCGCGGCGGCCGACGCTGGACGATGTCTTCCTGACTTTGACCGGGCACCAGGCCGAGCAGAAGCAGGAGGCGGTGCCGGAGTGAGTCAGCCGCCGTGCCTGGCGCGGCGAAGGAGGCGAAGGCATGATCGTCGACGGATTCACGCCGGCGCGGTGAATCCGGTCGGCCGGGCCGTGACGGATGCGGGCGTGCTGGCCTGGCGGAGCCTGAAGCGGATCCCGCGGACGCCGGACATGCTGATCTACGCGACCATCCAGCCGATCATGTTCGTGCTGCTGTTCGCCTACGTGTTCGGCAACGCGATCCCGATCCCGGGCTTCCCGGGCCCGCGGGCGTACCGGGAGTTCCTGATGGCCGGGATCTTCGCCCAGACGATGGCGTTCGCGGTCGCGTCGGCGAGTGTCGGCCTGGCCGACGACATGTCGAAGGGTCTGATCGACCGGTTCCGGTCGTTGCCGATGGCGCGCTCCGGGGTGATCTCCGGACGGGTGATCGGCGACCTGGTGTTCAACGCGTTCGTGATGGTCGTGATGGTGATCTGCGGGTTCATCGTCGGATGGCGGTGGCACAACGGGCTCGGCAACGCGCTGGCGGCGTTCGCGATCCTGCTGCTGTTCGCGTTCGCGATGCTGTGGGTCGGCGCGCTGATCGGCCTGTCGGTCGGCGGACCCGAGGTGGCCGCGTCGGCGGGGCTGATCTGGCTCTTCCCGCTGACCTTCCTGTCCAACGCGTTCGTGCCGACGCCGAATCTGCCCAGCGGTCTGCAACCGGTGGCGGAGTGGAATCCGATCTCCTCGATCGTCGCGGCCTGCCGGCATCTGTTCGGCAACCCGTCTCCCTTCGCCAGTCCCGACGGGTTCCCGGCCCAGCATCCGGTCTGGCTCTCGCTGATCTGGTGTGCCCTGATCATCGGCATCTTCGCGCCGCTCGCGGTCCGCAAGTACCGCAGCGCAACCAGTCACTGAGTGACAACCCCGGCGGCCGGACTCCTCAGGGGTCCGGCCGCCGTCGCATGCCCTGAGCCGTTGACAAGATTTATACGGTGTGCAAATACTTCGAACTATGTTAAAGAAACCGGCGGCGAACTGGCGGGAGGCGCGGCGGGAGAATGCCCGGGCCGCGGTGCTGACCGCTGCCTGGGAGCTGGTGCGAGCGGACGGCCTGGCCGCGTTGTCCCTGCGTGAGCTGGCCCGGCGGGCCGGCATCACCACGCCGACGGTGTACGCGTACTTCGAGTCCAAGAACGCCATCCTGGACGCGATGTTCGCCCAAGCGGCGCAGACCTTCCTCGACCTGAAGGCCACGCTGCCGGTGACCGGCGATCCACAGCAGGATCTGCTGGCCGACGTACGGATGTTCATCGCGTTCGGCGTCTCCGACGTACCGCGGTACCAGCTGCTCTTCCAGCACGCGGTGCCCGGCTTCACGCCGTCGGAGGAGTCCTATGAGTTGGCGGTCCAGGCGCTCGACGTCACCCGCGAACTCCTCGCACGCAACGGCGTGCACGATCGACGGCACCTCGACATCTGGACGGCCGTGACGACCGGCCTCGTCGACCAGCAGGTCTCCAACGACCCTGGCGGCGACCGGTGGACCCGTCTGGCCGAGGACGTCACCCGGATGTTCCTCGCTCAGTTCACGAGCGAGAAGTCCCAGTAACACAAGGGGGAACCATGACCAGCGTGACCCAGCCCAGACTGCACCACCTCGCCCTGACCGTGACCGACCTGGAGTCGAGCGTCCAGTGGTACGGCGACGTGTTCGGTGTGCAACCGGTGTTCGACGTACCCCACGAGGGCGGTGTGGGTCGCATCCTCGCCGATGCCGATCGTCAGCTGATGATCGCCCTGCACCACCACGACACCAACGACGGTGCCTTGTGCAAGGAGACCGTCACCGGTCTCGACCACGCCGGCTTCACGGTCGGGTCGCGCGCCGAGCTCGAGCAGTGGCAGGACCACCTGGAGGCGCACGGCGTGATCCGCGCCGACACCGCCGACAAGCCCCTGACCCAGTCCCCGATCGCCGACGAGCCGTACGCCTCGGTCCTCGTCTTCCGCGACCAGGACAACATCCAGCTGGAACTCTTCGCCCCGGCCCAGCACTAAGGCACGTCTCCCAGGCGGGTACGACGGTCAGGCCGTCGTACCCGGGAAATGAGAAGCGCCCCGGGGTGTCCACCGGGGCGCTGAGGCTTGTGGTGGGTCAGCCGGTGAAGGGTTCGGCGGCGACGATCTCGACCGTCACGTCCTTGCCGTTCGGCGCCTCGTAGGTCGCCTTGTCGCCCTTCTTCTTGCCCAGGATCGCGGATCCCAGCGGAGACTGCGGCGAGTACACGTCGATGTCGACCGACGCGTCCAGGGCGAGCAGTTCGCGGGAGCCGAGCAGGAACGTCTCGACGTCGTCGTCACCGGCGAACTTGATCGACACCTTCATCCCCGGCCCGATCTTCGCGCCGGCCTTCGGGGTCTCGCCGACCCGGGCCCGGCGCAGCATGTCCTCCAGCTGCCGGATCCGCAACTCGATCTTGCCCTGCTCGTCCTTGGCGGCGTGATATCCGCCGTTCTCCTTGAGATCGCCCTCGTCCCTGGCCTCGCTGATGCGCTGGGTGATCTCGGCACGGGCAGGGCCCTTGAGGTGCTCGAGCTCAGCCTTCAGCTGGTCGTAACCGTCCTGCGTCAGCCAGACAACGCTGTCCTCTTCGATCCTCTGCGTCACGGGCTGCTCCTTGTGTCGGTGGGATGGGCAGAAAATGCTTCTGGCCGCCGTCGTCGACGGCGACCAATCCACTGAGCGTAGCAAGTTACGGCCCGGAACCCCACAGTTCTTTGCCGCCGCAACCACGGGGAAACCGCTTGCCCGGTGCTTTTTCCCAGATCGTGGGCAGCTCCGCGGCAATCGGTTGCCACCACCTGCCCGGATAGCCGCTGACCTGCGCGTTCTCCGGTCCGGCATCCGTTGTCGGGACCGCCGTCGGTACAGATGTCAGTGCGGCCGCGGGTTGTCCGGAGTCGTGCAGCCGACGAGGACCACCGAAGTGGCCGCCCGCTGGGTGGTGAGGGTGGCGGGCAGCGTCTGGTGGCGAGGGGAGTCGGCCGGCACCGTGACGGTCAGCTCGCCGACGATGGAGAAGTCGGCGGCCTTGGCCTGCAGCCGGCACCTGGCCTCGGTGGACTCGGTCCGGTCGACCTGGATCGTCGCCTTCGCCGAGGTCGCCGAGGTGATCTCGAAGCCCAGCAGCCGCGACGTCACCGGCGGGTTCGACTGGACGAACGCGGCCCACACCAACCAGGTCAGCCCGATCGCGGCGATGACGGCCACCACTCCGATGATCAACGGTCGGCGCGACCGTCCGCCGCGCCCGTACCGGGCGTCGAGGTCTGCTGTCGGACTGGTGGGTGATGACTCGGTCAACGGGGGTCCAGGGGGTCGGTCGTGGGGATGGGCCGGTCTTGGAGGACCATTGTGTCTTGTGAGTGGAGATCTTCGGTTGTTGCATGTGCATGCCCACCCTGATGACGAGTCGAGCAAGGGGGCCGCGTCGACGGCCCGGTACGTCGCCGAAGGCGTCGAGGTCCTGGTCGCCACCTGTACCGGCGGGGAACGCGGATCGATCCTGAATCCGAAGATGGACCGGCCGGAGGTGCTCGAGAACATCACCGAGATCCGCCGCCGGGAGATGGACACGGCCCGGGAGATCCTCGGGATCCGGCAGGAGTGGCTGGGCTGGGTGGACTCGGGTTTCCCCGAGGGCGACCCGCTGCCGCCGCTGCCGGAGGGCTGCTTCGCCGCGCTGAAGGTCGAGGACGCGGCGGCCCCGCTGGTGAGGCTGATCCGCGAGTTCCGTCCGCAGGTCGTCACGACGTACGACGAGAACGGCGGCTACCCGCACCCGGACCACGTGATGTGCCACCAGATCACCGTCGCCGCGTTCGAGGCGGCCGGTGACAAGGACGCCTACCCGGAGCTCGGCGAGCCGTGGCAGCCGCTGAAGCTGTACTACCACCACACGTTCCACTACGAGCGGATGAAGGCGCTGCACGACGGGATGGTCGCGCGCGGCCTGGAGTCGCCGTACGCCGACCGGCTGAAGGACTGGAAGCCGGACCCGGAGAACGAGCGCCGGATCACGACCCGGGTCGAGTGCGCGCAGTACTTCGGCACCCGGGACAAGGCCCTGCTGGCGCACGCCACCCAGATCGACCCGGACGGCGCGTGGTTCGCCGTACCGCTGGAGGTGCACCAGGAGGCGTGGCCGACCGAGGACTACGAACTCGCCCGGAGTCTGGTCGAGTCCGAACAGCCCGAGGACGATCTGTTCGCGGGGCTGCGCTGACGTCCGGCGTGGCCGGACCGGGGCGGTGGGGTGGGGAAGGAAAACCAATACAGTGAGAGACTGGTGGCGTGACAGCGATGACCTTCCTTGTGACGGCCGAGATCGACCCGAACTCGGTGCGCCCTGGCTGGGTCGCGCTGCTGATCGTGCTCGCGCTCGGTGCCGCCACGGTGCTGTTGATGCGCAGCATGGGCAAGCAGTTGAAGAAGATCGACTTCGACGACGATTCTGCGGCCGGCCCAGCACCGTCCGGCGACCCAGCGAGCACGGACAGCTCTGCGGCCCCGGCGGGCGATGCCGAGCCGAAGGCGACGGACGCCCCGACGACAACTGACGCGTCGGCAGACGGTGAAACGAAGGCGCATTCTCAGCACTGAAACGGCACCCCTCATCACGAGATGGTGTCGAGCTGGGCAGCCCACCTCCGGCTGACCCTATAGTGAGCGCGTGTTCAATCGTGCCGAGGGCGGGATCGCTCTGTGACGGCGACCCGCTCCGCCCGGCACCGCATGCCCGGACGGCTGCTCGCGGGTGGTGCGGGTGCAGTCGTGATCGCCTCGGTGGCGCTGGCGATCGCCCTGTTCGCGGCCGGCAGTGAGCCACGCGACGTCGGTGGGATCGGCGGCCCCAGTCTGCTCGTCGGCTGGCTGCTGCCGTTCCTCCGGCTGATCTCGATGCTGGCGACCGTCGGCTGTGCGGGTGCGCTGCTGGCGGCCGTCGTACTGCTCCGGATCGAAGGCGGACCGCTCGGTGTCCAGGGCCGGCGGGCCGTGCGGGACGCCAGCAACTCGGCCATCATCTGGGCGGCCTGCGCGTTCGCCGGTGCGGTCGTCACTGCCGCGATCCTGCTCGACACCCCGGTCGACCTGCTCCGGCTCCGGCTGGACGACGCCCTCGGCGTACCGGAGGTCAAGGCGCTGCTGATCACCGGCATCCTGGTCGTTGCCCTGGCCATCGGCATCCGCCGGGTCCAGACGTCGTCCGCGGCCGGGATCGGCGTGATCGTGGCCATCACCGCACTCGTCCCGACCGCGGTCACGGCCTACCCGCGGAACGAGTCGTACGTCGTCCTCGCCGGAGCGGCCCTGGTCGTCCACGTCATCGCGGCGACGAGCTGGATCGGCGGCCTCGCCGGCCTGGTCCGGTACGGGCGGGCCAGCCGGACCGGACTCCCGATCGTGCTCGAGCGGTTCAACCAGGTCGCGCTGATCTCGTCGATCGCCGTACTGCTCAGCGGCCTGATCAGCGCGGCCGGCCGGCTCGCGGCGAAGGGCGGCGGCTGGGGTTCGGTCCCCGACGCCCTCACCGAGGACTCGTACGGCGCCTTGCTCGTGGCCAAGGTGGCCGCGTTCGTGATCCTGATCATCGCCGGCTGGCTGCACCGGCGCAGGGCCACCGGCGACCTGATCGCCGGCGGCCGGGGCTTCTGGCAGGTCGTCGGCTTCGAACTCTTCATCATGGCCCTCACCCTGGGCCTGTCGGTCGCCCTGTCACAGACGATCTGAGCGCCCTACCGGCCGGCCATGGTCGCGTAGCGCTGCAGGAAGAGGGCTTCGGTCAGGGCCATCGCCTCGATCTCGCCCGGATCCACACTTTCGTTCGGCGCGTGGATGAGTGCAGCGGGTTCCTCCACGCCGATCAGGATCAGCTCGGCGCCGGGATAGGTGTCCGCGAACACGTTGCACAGCGGAATGGACCCGCCCTGTCCCAGCGTCGTCATCGGCGTTCCGTACGCCTCCTGCATCGCCGAATCCATGGCCCGGTAGGCCGGCCCGTCGATCTCGGCCTTGAAGGGCGCGCCTTCCGCCTCGATGTCGGTGCTGACCTTGACGCGCCACGGAGCAGCCGACCGAAGGTGCTCGATCAGGCTGGTCGCGGCCTGCTCCGGGCTCACGCCCGGTGGGATGCGCAGGTTGAGTCGCGCCGCGGCCTTCGGCACGATGGCCGATGCCGACCCCACGACCGGAGGGCAGTCGATGCCCAGGATGGTCACCGCCGGACGTGCCCACAGCATGTCCGAGACGCTGCCGCCCCCTGACAAGGAGACGCCGTCCAGCACCATCGCGTCGCGGCGGAACTGGTCGGGCGGATACGGCTCGCCCGTCCAGGTCTGGGTGTTGTCCAGCCCTTTGATCGTGGTGTTGCCCTGCTCGTCGCGCAGACTGGCCAGCATCGCGACGAGGGCCGCGAGCGCGTCCGGGGCAGCGCCGCCGAACATGCCGGAGTGGAGCTCGGACCCGAGCGTTTCGACCGTCACGACCGCGTTCACCATGCCGCGCAGGCTGACCGTGGCCGCCGGGCGGCCGACGTCCGCGTTGCCGGTGTCACAGACGAGAATCGCGTCCGCGCGGAGCAGATCGGCGTGGTCGGGCACGAACGCCTCGAGGCCGCCGGTCCCTTGTTCCTCGGACCCTTCGACCACGAGCCTCAGGTTCACCGGCACCTGCTCACCGAGCGCACGGAGTGCGGCGAGGTGCATGACGATGTTGCCTTTGCAGTCGGCAGCCCCGCGGCCGAACCAGCGGCCGCCCACCTCGGTCAGCTCGAACGGCGGCGTCCGCCAGGCCGCGTCGTCGAGCGGTGGCTGGACGTCGTAGTGGGCGTACAGCAGCACCGTCGGGGCGCTGGGATCCGAGCACGGCCGGGACCCGACGACGGCACGGCTGCCGTCGGCGGTCTCCCGCAGATTCGCGTCGGAGAATCCCAGCTCCTTGAACTTGTCCAGCACCCAGGTCGCGGCGCGTTCGCACTCCTCGGCCGGGAACTGGCGGGGATCCGCCACGGACTTGATGGCGACGAGCTCGGTGAGTTCGTCACGTACCTGTGGCATCAGCTCCGCGATCCGGGTGCGCAGCTCCATCACCGGTCACCCCGCGACGTCATCGGTCTTGAGGTTGTCGACGAACTCCTGGAATTCGGACAGCTCGTCCGGACAGTAGATCTTGATGATCAGCAGCTGGCCTTTGACGACCCGGCTGTCCGCGATCACCGGCCGCTGCCCCGGTCCCGCGGCGCCGTTGGACAGCAGCGACAACAGGATTCCCCGGCTGAGCGCCTCGTTCGGGTTGCTGCAGGTCGCGCCGCCGTCGTCACCGAGAACGTGGACGATCTGGTCGCGCGTCGGTGTCCTCGCCCCCTCGGCCTCGAGGGCCGCGATGAGCTGGTCGGCCTTCTGCTCGGCCTGTTGAGTGGACTTCTCCGAGCTGAAGGCGAACAGACCGATGATCAGCAGGATCGCCAGGACCACCGCGACCACGATGTAGATGGTCGAGCGTTCGCGGCCTGACTGTGACTCCGCCGGGGTCTCCACCGGGGTACTCATGATTCTGTCGCCCCCTCGGACTCCGGCTGCTTCCAGGACGGCTTACGCAGCTTCAGGAACAGGTACGGCACCAGCAAGCCGAGCCCCAGCGCACCGGCGGCGACGCCGAAGAAGTACGCGAGCGAGTTGCCGGACTCGAACTGCGACGGTGGGATGAATCCGACCAGGAGTGCGGCGAGCGAGGCGCCGAAGCCGACGCCACACATCCCGACGAGCATCGGTGCTCGATAGCCACGCGGGTGGTCGGGCTGCTTACGTCGGAGCTGGATCGCGGCGACGAACATCAGCAGGTACATGATCAGGTACACCTGAGTGGTGATCACCGAGAAGATCCAGTACGCACTGGAGACATCGGGGATGAACGCGTAGGCCATGCCGATCACGGTGGTGACCAGGCCCTGGACGACGAGGATGTTCTGCTGCACACCGTTCTTGTTGAGCTTCTGCAGGTACGGCGGCAGGTAGCCCTCCTGGCGGGAGATCAGCAGCAGACCCTTGGACGGTCCGGCCAGCCAGGTCAGCATCCCGCCCAGGGAGGCGGTGACCAGCATGATCCCGACGATCGGCGTCAGCCACTGCCAGCCGAAGTTCGCGAAGACCGCGTCGAACGCCTGCATCACACCGGCGGTCAGGGAGAGCTCCTCGGCGGGGACGATCCAGCTGATCGCCAGCGCGGGCAGGATGAAGATCGCGAGCACCAGGCCCATCGCCAGGAAGATCGCCTTGGGGAACTCCTTGGGCGGGTTCCGCAGCGACCCCACGTGCACCGCGTTCATCTCCATCCCGGAGTAGGACAGGAAGTTGTTGACGATCAGCACGAGGCTCGCAAGCCCTGCCCAGGCTGGGAAGATGTTGTCGGCGGTCATCGGTGCGGCCGACGGGTTGCCCTGGCCGAGGAACACGATGCCGAGGGTGACCAGAACAGTGCCGGGGATCAAGGTCCCGATGATCAGGCCGCCGCTGGCGAGGCCGGCTACACCTTTGGTACCGCGCGAAGAGACCCAGACACCGGACCAGTAGACGACGATGATGACCGCGGCGGTCCACACACCGCTGCTGGCCAGCTCGGGGTTGAAGACATAGGCGAGGGTGCTCGCGACGAACCCGAGAAGGCTCGGGTAGTAGAAGATCGTCATCGCGAACTGGCACCACACGGCCAGGAAGCCCAACGGTTTGGACAGGCCCTCCGAGACCCAGCGGTACACACCGCCGGTCCACCCTGATGCCAGCTCGGCGGACACCAGCGACGTGGGCAACAGGAACACGAGCGCCGGGAGCAGGTACAGGAAGACACAGGCCAGGCCGTAGACGGCCATGGTCGGTGCGGCCCTGAGGCTCGCCACGGAGCTCGTGGTCATCATGGCCAGAGCCACCCAGGAGATCCACGCCCTGGCGGGGACCTTGGTCTTGGCGGTCGCGGCCGCTGCGGGCGGCTGGACGGGTATGTCTGCCGAGCTCATCGCGACCACGCTCCGAGTGACTGGAGACCGGTCTTGACTCCCTCGCCGGGAGTCCTGGGACTGCTTCCGAATTCCGACACCATCATCGCCCCCTCGGGCACAATGCAGCGCTGGCAGTGGTGTCAGATTAGGAACCGGCCGTCACAGCCGGTTCATCCGCCGCGGATGAGAAAGTTCACTGGCCCACCGGGTCGCGGCGCTTCCGCAGGCGGCTCCACGCCATGTCCAGGACGACGGCCAGCACGAGGATCGCGATCATCGCGGTGAAGGTCTCCGGGGCGGTCCGCAGCGTCTGTACGGCGAAGACGAGGAGGACCAGTGCGGTCAGGGTGATGCCGGCGACCAGGACCCACGCCCGGGATCCGGTCTCGGCACGGAGGCGGAAGGCCGCCAAGGAGGTCACCAGGAAGATGCCCAGGGCCACGACGCTGCCCAGGGACGCGATGGCGGTGAGGTCGACGAAGATCGCCAGCAGCAGGATCAGCAGCACGGAGATCAGCAGTCCCCGGGTCCCGCCCACCATCCGCGCGCGTTGGCCGAACACCGGCGGGAACATCCCGGACTCGGCCAGTTTCGAGGTCGAGCCGGCGGCGGCGTAGATGTTGGCGTTGACCGAGGACGAGGTGGCCAGCAGAGCGGCCAGCGCCATCATGGCGAATCCGGCGTCGCCGAGCGCCGGCTTAGCGGCGAGGGCGAGCGCCGTTTCACCGTTCTCGACGACCTCCTGAACCGTCAGGGTCCCGAAGACGCCGAGCGAGATGAGGATGTAGAGCGCGGTGGTGACGCCCAGCGCCAGGTACATGGCGCGGGGCAGGTTGCGTTCCGGGTTCGGCAGGTCGGCGCCGGTGAAGCTGATGACCGTGAAGCCCAGGTAGGCGAAGAACGTCAGGGCCACACTGGAGAAGATGTCCGTCGTGGGCGGATAGGTCGACGGGGCAAGCAGATCCGGATTGAGCTCTGCCAGCGTCACGACGATGAAGACCGCGAAAACGGCCAGCAGGACAAGGACGATCAGGCTCTGCACCCGGTCGATGAACTTCGCGCCGGCGATGTTGATCGCCGCGACGCCCACCAGCACCACCACGGTCAGGATCGTCGCCCAGACGGTCGAGTCGTCGAAGAACAGCGCTGAACCATAGCTCCCGAACGAAACCGCCACCATGGCGGTGACGATGAGGGCGGCGAAGTAGAGCAGCCACGAGGTGATCGCGGTGATGTGCCCGCGACCGTACCCCTGCAGGAGGAACGTGACGATCCCTCCCGACGACGGATACCGCGCGCCGAGCTTGGCCACGGCATAGCCCTGGAGGCCGGCCACGATGCCCGCGATGAGGAAGGACAGCCAGACGGCGGAGCCGGCGACCGCACCCGCTTCGCCGAGGAGCGCGAAGATCCCCGCGCCGACCATCGACCCGATACCGAGGAACGCCGCGCCGCGAACGGTCATGGCCCCTTTCGCGCCACTCTCCGGAGTCGTGGCCATGGCATCTCCTACTACTCGACGATGCGGAGGTGGTGGTCGGTGTTGTTGAACCGCCGACCGGCGTTCTCGGTGACCGTGACGATGTCTTCGATCCTGACTCCGAAGCGCCCGGCCAAGTAGATCCCCGGCTCGATCGAGAAGCACATGCCGGGCTCGAGCGGCTGCTCCTCGCCCTCGACCATGTACGGCGGCTCATGGGTGGTCACACCGATCCCGTGGCCGGTGCGATGGATGAACTGCTCGCCGTACCCGGCGTCGGTGATGACGGCGCGGGCAACGCGATCGATCTCCTGGCACGGGATACCGGGCTGGACCGCCTCGAAGGAGGCCTGTTGCGCCGCCCTGACGATGTCGTGGACCCGCTGCACCTCGGCGCTCGGCTCGCCGACGCAGACCGTGCGCGTGGTGTCGGACCCGTACCCGTACATCAGGCCGCCGAAGTCGAGCACGATCGCGTCGCCGGTCTGGATCACGCGCTCGCCGGCCTCGTGGTGCGGGTTGGCGCCGTTCGGACCGGATCCGACCACGGTGAAGTCGACCTGCTCGTGGCCGAACTCGCGCAGCAGCCGGGCCAGATCGGCCGCGACCTCGGTCTCGCGTCTGCCCTCGAAGCGGAGCTGGACGATCTCGCCGTACGTCGCGTCGGCCGCCTGGCCGGCCGAGGCCAGTCGTGACAACTCGTTGGCGTCCTTGACCGCACGCATCATCGGCATGCCCTGGCTCAACGCGTGGTACCTCGTCGCCGGTCTCGTCCGTTGCAGACCGAGCAGGTGCATGGCCCAGGCCGAGTCCGAGATCCCGAACTCACCATCGGCTCTCAACAGGCTTCCGGCCAACGGATACGGGTCGGTTCCGTCGGTCCAGTCGATCATGGTGAGGGCGCCGGCGCCTTCCGCCGACTCCGCGTCGGGCCGCTCGAGCGCCGGCACCACCAGCGTCGGTTCCCGATCGTCGGCGAGGACCAGCATCGTGAGCCGCTCCGTGATCGCCGTCGGCTGATAGCCGGTCAGCCAGACCAGGTCCGGTCCGGGTGCGACGATGACGCCGGAGAGGCCGGCGCCGACGGCGTCGTCCACAACTCGGCTCATCCGAGCGGCGTAGTCGTCCCGGGTGAACGGGCTGGGCGGTGTGCGCTGCGTGGCCGTCGTCATTTCGCAACCTCCGGGCATCCAATCTAGGAGCGCCGGCCCGGGGCCGGACTCATCCGGACGGGATGAAACCGCCAACCGCGTCCCCGCGGCCTGGGGCCGTGCCGAGTGTGTTGTAGTGGGGGCATGGCGAGTGATGGGAGACGGTCGTAGTGGTGAACCGCTTGGCGGACGCGACGTCGCCGTATCTCCTGCAGCACAAGGACAATCCGGTCGCTTGGCGGGAGTGGTCGGACGAGGCGTTCCGGGAGGCGCGGGAGCGGGACGTGCCGGTGTTCCTGTCGGTCGGGTACTCGGCGTGTCACTGGTGTCATGTGATGGCGCACGAGTCGTTCGAGGACGAGGCGACGGCGGCGTACCTGAACGAGCAGTTCGTCAGCATCAAGGTGGATCGCGAGGAGCGTCCGGACGTGGACGCGATCTACATGGCGGCGACGGTGGCGATGACCGGGCACGGCGGCTGGCCGATGTCGGTGTTCCTGACGCCGGACGCCGAGCCGTTCTTCTGCGGCACCTACTTCCCGGCCGAACCACGCGTCGGGATGGCGTCCTTCCGGCAGATCCTCGAGTCGCTGGTCGACGCCTGGCGGACCAAGCGCGATCAGATCGACGGGATCGGCCGCAGCGTGGTCGAGCAGCTGGGCGCCCAGCAGAGCCCACCGGGAGGCGCGCTGGACCTCGACCGGGCGGCCGCGTTGCTGAAGGTCGACTTCGACCCGGTCGACGCCGGCTTCGGCTCGGCGCCGAAGTTCCCGCCGTCGATGGTGCTCGACTTCCTGCTGCGCCATCACCGCCGTACCGGCTCCGAGGATGCGCTCGCCATGGTCGCGGCGACCTGCGACCGGATGGCCCGCGGCGGCATGTACGACCAACTGGCCGGCGGCTTCGCGCGGTACTCCGTCGACGGGCAGTGGGTCGTCCCGCACTTCGAGAAGATGCTGTACGACAACGCCCTCCTGCTCGACGTCTACACGCACTGGTGGACCGTCAGCGCCGATCCGCTGGCCCGCCGCATCGCCGAGGAGACCGCCGGCTTCCTGCTCGCCGAGCTCCGCACCGACGAAGGCGGCTTCGCGTCCGCCCTGGACGCGGACACGGAGGGGGAGGAGGGCAAGTACTACGTCTGGACGCCGGAGGAGCTCCGCGACGTGCTGAACGAAGACGACGCCCAGTGGGTCATCGACCTCTGCGACGTCACCGGCACCTTCGAGCACGGCTCGTCGGTCCTGCAGCTCCGCCAGGATCCGGACGACCCCGATCGCTGGCAGCGCCTCCGCGCGGACCTCCTGGCTGCCCGCCGCCGCCGTACCTATCCGGGCCGCGACGACAAGGTGGTTGCCGCCTGGAACGGTCTCGCCATCACCGCGCTGGCCCGGGCCGGCGTGATCCTCGACCGGCCCGAGTACGTCGAAGCCGCGGAGACGGCGGCCAGATTGGTCCGTGATGTCCACCTCGACGACACCGGGCGGCTGCATCGCACCTCGCGTGACGGCGCGGTCGGCACGGCCCACGGTGTGCTCGAGGACTATGCGGCGTACGCCCAAGGCTGTCTCACCCTCTTGGGTGTCACCGGCAACATCGAGTGGTACGAAACCGCGCAGCACCTGCTGGACCGGACGCTCGAACAGTTCGTTGCTGATGGCTCCTACTTCGACACGGCCGGCGATGCCGAGGAGCTGGTCTGGCGTCCGCAGGACCCGACCGACAACGCCAGTCCGTCCGGCGTGAGCCTCGCGGCCGAGGCCTTCACCACCCTCGCCAGCCTGACCGGATCAGTCCGGTATGAGACGGCGGCAGAGCAAGCCCTGCAGGCGTCCGCGACCATCGCCGCCCGCGCGCCGAGGTTCGCCGGCCGGGCTCTTGCCGTCGCGGAGACTGTTGCCTCCGGCCCGCTCGAGATCGCGATCGTGGGCGCGTCCCCGGAGTTGACCCGGACCGCACTGGCCGCCGCTCCCTGGGGTACGGCGATCGTCCACGGTGCGCCCGGTCTCGCCGTACCGCTGATGGAGGGCCGCGATCTGGTCGGTGACCGGCCGGCGGCGTACGTCTGTCAGAAGTTCACCTGCCGGCTTCCGGTCGTGTTGCCGGAAGACCTTCGTCGCGAGTTGACGCCCTCGCACTGACAACGACGGCGGTGCGGGTTTTCCCTGCGGTTTCGCCGGAATCCCTTGACTCGGAGCGCTGCGAGGGCCAGAGTCCTCCCTCAGTCGGATGTAACAGATCTCGCATGTCCTGACACGCAGTGTCACAACTGAGGCAGTGGCACTGATGGGCCAGACATCCGGCGTCCCCAAATTGAATTGGTCGCTGCGCCCAAACAGCGACCACACCGTGAGGAGATGTTGTCTTGAAACGACTGACATCAGCAGGGGCGGTGGCCATCGTCGCGGCAGCAGGACTTGCCGGGGCGTTCACCGGCTCGCCCGCGGGAGCCGCTGATCGTGTGGCTCCGCTCCCGGCATCCGGCTACAACCAGCCGGCCGCCGTCCAGGCCGAACAGGCGCTGACCGCGCAGACGGCCGCAGCTCTCGGGCTCGCGAGTGGTGAGGTGCTCAAGGTCCGTGACGTCGTGAAGGACGCCGACGGCACCGAGTACGTTCGCTACGACCGGACCTACAACGGCCTGCCCGTCGTCGGCGGCGACCTGATCGTCAAGCGCAAGGGCGCGACGGTCGGTCAGGTGACCTACAACCGCGGCGTCAAGTCCGTCGGCGTACCGACCAAGCCGACTCTGTCCCAGTCGGCCGCGTTGACCACCGCCGCCAAGACCGCCAAGTTCAAGGCCACCGGCAACAAGGGCTCCCTGGTCGTCTTCGTCACCCCGACCAAGCCCGTGCTCGCGTACGACGTCGTCACCACCGGGGTGAAGGCGGACCAGACCCCGTCCGTCCTGCACTCCTACATCGACGCCAAGTCCGGCGCGGTGCTGGCGCAGACGGACGAGATCAAGACCGGTACCGGCAACTCGATGTACTCCGGCACCGTCAGCATCGGCACCTCGGGCAGCTACTCGATGACCGACCCGAGCCGCGGTGGCAACTACACCACCGACCTCAACGGTGCCACCTCCGGCTCCGGTACGACGTTCACCGACCCCGACGACACCTGGGGCAACGGCGCCACCTCGAGCCGTCAGACCGCCGGTGTCGACGCGCACTACGGTTCCCAGCTGACCTGGGACTACTACAAGAACGTCCACGGCCGGAACGGCATCTTCAACAACGGCCAGGGCGCGCGTTCGCGGGTGCACTACGGCAACGCGTACGTGAACGCGTTCTGGGACGGCAGCCAGATGACGTACGGCGACGGCCAGAGCAACCAGCGGCCGCTGACCTCGATCGACGTGGCCGGCCACGAGATGAGCCACGGTGTCACCGAGGCGACCGCGAACCTGAACTACTTCGGTGACGCGGGCGGCCTGAACGAGTCCACCTCGGACATCTTCGGCACCGCGGTGGAGTTCTCCGCCAACAACTCGTCCGACCCGGGTGACTACCTGATCGGCGAGAAGATCAACATCAACGGCAACGGCACCCCGCTGCGCTACATGGACAAGCCGTCGAAGGACGGGAGCAGCTACGACTGCTGGAGCAGCGCGGTCGGCGGCGCCGACCCGCACTACTCGTCCGGCCCGCTGAACCACTGGTTCTACCTGGCCTCCGAGGGCACCGGCAGCAAGGTGATCGGGGGAGTGACGCACAGCAGCACCGCCTGCAACGGCGCCACCATCGCCGGTGTCGGCCGCGACGTGGCCGCCAAGGTCTGGTACCGCACGCTGAGCACCAAGCTCAGCTCGGGCAGCACCTACAAGGACGCCCGCGAAGGTGCGATCACCTCGGCCAAGGAGCTGTACGGCGCCGACTCGGCCCAGTGCAAGGGCATCGAGGCCGCGTTCACCGGTATCTCCGTCCCGGCCGGCGCGGCGACCTGTGGTGGTGGCACCGAGCCGAGCCGCCGACCGGTGAGCAACCTGCTGCTGAACCCGGGCTTCGAGTCCGGTGCGGTGAACTGGACCGGCACCTCCGGCCCGATCACCAACAACACCGGGCGTCCGGCCCGGACCGGGACCTGGAAGCTGTGGCTGCAGGGCAACGGCCGGACCACCACCGAGAACATCAGCCAGTCCGTCGCCATCCCGGCGTCGGCGACCACCGCGACCCTGTCGTTCTGGATCCGGATCGACTCCGCGGAGACGACCACCTCGACCGTGTACGACACGGCCAGGATCCAGATCGTCGACGGTTCGACCACCACCACGCTGGCGACGTACTCGAACCTCAACAAGAACAGCACCTACACGCAGAAGACCTTCAACGTCACCGCCTACAAGGGCAAGACGATCTCGGTGAAGTTCCTCGGCCAGGAGGACTCCTCGCTGCAGACGAGTTTCGTCATCGACGACACCTCGCTGACCGCGGGCTGATCCACCACCCTCGGTAATACGTCCGGGGCGCGCGGCCTCCCGCCCAGGCGCGCGCCCCGGATTCTTCTTTGTTTGAGGCCAAAGGAGATCCGCCATGCGCAAGTCCCTCTACTCCGGTCTCGGCATCGTCCTCGTGGCCGGTGCGTTGCTTGCCCCGAGCAACGTCGCCGGCGCGGTCGAGTCACCGGACATCTCCGTCACCAACACCAAGGCGCACCTCGACCAGTTCCAGTCGATCGCCACCAGCAACGGCGGCAACCGCTACACCGGCCGGCCCGGTTACAAGGCTTCCGCCGACTGGGTGAAGGCCAAACTCGACGCGGTCGGCTACACCACCACTCTGCAATCCTTCTCCACCTCGGCCGGTACGTCGTACAACGTCATCGCCGAATGGCCGCACGGCGACGCGAACCACGTCGTGATGGCCGGCTCGCACCTGGACTCGGTGAGTTCGGGTCCGGGGATCAACGACAACGGCTCAGGTAGCGCCGGCGTACTCGAAACCGCCCTCGCTTACGCTGCCAGTGGCCAGACTCCCAGGAACCGGTTGAGGTTCGGCTTCTGGGGCGCCGAGGAACTCGGTCTGCTCGGCTCGAAGTACTACGTGAACAACCTGCCCGCGGCCGAACGCGACAAGATCGAGCTGTACCTGAACTTCGACATGATCGCGTCGCCGAACCCGGGCTACTTCGTGTACGACGACAATCCCGCGGGCAACGGCGCCCGGGACGACCTGGTCGCGTACTTCACCAGCAAGAGCGTGCAGACCGAGTTCATCGACGTGCAGGGCCGGTCCGACCACGCCGCCTTCCGGTCGCTCGGTATCGCGACCGCGGGCACGTTCTCGGGCGCCGAGGGGACGAAGACGTCCGCCCAGGCGGCCAAGTGGGGCGGTACGGCGGGTCAGGCCTACGACCCGTGCTACCACCGCTCCTGCGACAACATCAACAACCTCGACCTGACCTCGCTGGACCGCCAGATCGATGCCATCGGGCACATGGTCTGGAACTACACCCAGAAGGACTACAGCGAGGGCCCGCCGCCGACCGGGGACAACCTGCTCCAGAACCCGGGCTTCGAGTCGGGTGCGGTGAACTGGACCGGGACCACCGGAGTGATCACCAACAGCACCTCCAGGCCCGCCCACGGCGGCAGCTACAAGGCGTGGCTGCAGGGCAACGGCCGGACCACGACCGAGAACATCGGCCAAGCGGTGGCGATCCCGTCCACCGCGACCGCCGCGTCGCTGTCGTTGTGGATCCGGATCGACACCGCGGAGACAACCGGATCGACCGTCTACGACACGGTCAAGGTGCAGATCGTCGACGGCTCCACGACCACTACTCTGGCGACGTACTCGAATCTGAACCGGAACACGTCGTACGTGCAGAAGACCCTGAACGTCCTTGCCTACAAGGGGAAGACGGTCACGGTGAGGTTCCTCGGTCAGGAGGACTCGTCGTTGCAGACGAGCTTCGTGATCGACGACGTCGCGGTCACCACGAGCTGATCTAGACGGGCTTGCACTGTTTGCCCGGTGGGATGGTGGCTTCGGTGAGCAGGGTGCTCACCGGGGCCGTCATCGCCTTAACCCTCGGCTCCTCGAGTCGCGCGGTCTTTCCGTTGGCCGTGACCGCGACGATCATGTCGTCGGGGTACCGGATGCTCGGCTTGACCACCGGGAGGCTGTCCCAGTCGACCTGCCGCGATGCGGCCGTGATGGTCGCCAGCAGGGACTGATCCAGCTTGCAGCGGACCGTCTTCTTGCCACGCGAGGTCACCGTGGCGACACCGTCGTTGTCGATCACCACCTTGTCGTCGAAGCCGGCGAAGCCGCCGGTCCTGGTGACGACGAGTGGCAGGCCGGTACCGACCGGTGTCGACTGGGTCACGGTCGGCATCGTCGGTCTGGGCGTGCTGCTGACCGGCGTACCGCTCGATCCGCCTTCGCTGCCGCAGCCGGTCAGGACGAGTCCCGCGACGGCGGCCACCACTGCGTATCTGCTGAGGTTCCTCACGCACCATGGATACACGCAGGTACCGCGTTCGTTGCAGCTGTGACACGACTGAAATCCGGTTGTTAGACCACTGTCGAGACCAGATCCACCAGAGCCCGGGTGAGGACCACGCGATCCGCGAACATCGTGAGCGTGGCGTCGTCGCCCGGTTTGCTGATCTGTTCCAGCGGCAGCGCGGTGAAGGTGGCCCGGGCGAGCAGCGAGCCGAGGTACCCGTACAGCACCTGCTCCTCGGTCGCCTCCATCCCGTCCTCGGCCAGACCGGCCACGAACGCCTTGAAGATCGTCTTGTGGACGAGCGGCAGCGCCTCGGGTGCCAGCTCGCCGGCGTGCGCGAGCCCGACCAGCAGCTGACCGAGGTCGAAACCGACCGCCTGCGGACAGTCGAACCCCCAGTCGATCACCACGAACTCGTCCGGTTTCCCCTTCGGCACCAGGAGATTCTGCGGACTCGCGTCCCCGTGCTGATAGCACTGCGGCAACGTGTCGAGAGCATCGAGTACGGCGGGTAGTCGCGCGGCCAGGTCGAGTAGGTCGTCGCGCAGCCGGTGGTCGCCGGCCTGGCACACGGCGGCGGAGAGCATCGGATGGCGCCAGGTCTCGGGGTCGGCGAGGGCCGGTACGGCGGACTTCAGCACGCGGCCATTCGTGTAGTACCGCAGTCCGACGCCGGGAGTGGTGATGTTGCCCCGGGGGAGCAGCGGCTCGACCAGATGCGGCTGGCGCCGGGCGGACAGCCGGCCGAGCAGGTAACCCGCCCGCTCGAAGCGCTCCAGCGGCCACGGTCCGGGCTCCTGGACGACGTTCTCCATCCACAGGGTGCCGCGATCGTCGTCGTACACGTCGATCCGGTAGGCCGTGGCCAGTCGCATCCCGTCGGGGAGCAGCTCGGCGATGCCGCTGCGGTGGACGGCGATCTCCAGCTCCCAGGGCAGGTTCTGGATGAACGCCTCGCGGAACCCGTCGGGCACCATCGCGATGAACGGCCAGTGCCTGGCCGACTGCAGTTTCTTGACGAAGCAGGACCAGTCGACCGTGTCCGTCTCCGGTGCGCCAGAGTCGGACACGGTCGGCAGGGTCGCCGTACCGAAGACGCGCAGCAGCGCCTCGGTACTCGGAGTACCGATCGGATAGTCGACAACCTCGACCCGGACGTCTCCGGGGTCGGCTTCCGGGTGGCCGGTGATGGTCCGGACCAACGCGGTGAAGTCGTCCTCGGCCAGCGCGTCGCGGCCCAGCGGTTCCAGTGCGGTGATCATGGCTGTGTTCCCCCCAAACGATGGCTACTGCCCATCGTGCGGGAGGATCTTCAGCCAGTCTTCAGGGCTGGCACGGATGTGCCGGGCGTCAGGCCGCCTGGTACGTCGCGATGCTGACGGCGATGTAGTGGCAGACGAAGGCGGCCACGGTGAAGGCGTGGAAGATCTCGTGGAAGCCGAACCACAGCGGTGACGGGTTCGGGCGCTTGGTGCCGTAGATGACCGCGCCGATCGAGTAGAGCCCGCCGCCGACCGCGATCAGGGTGACCACCGCGGCGCCGCCGTAGTGGTAGAAGTCGCCCATCCAGAAGATCGCCACCCAGCCGAGCGCCAGGTAGATCGGGGTGTAGAGCCAGCGCGGAGCGCCCACCCAGAAGATCCGGAAAAGGATGCCGAGCAGCGCACCGGCCCAGACCATGCTGAGCAGGAGGACCCGGTCCTTGCCGTGCAGCAGCATCATGCCCAGCGGGGTGTAGGTGCCGGCGATCAGCAGGAAGATGTTGCTGTGGTCGAGCCGGCGCAGGATCGCCTCACCGGTCGGACCCCAGTAGAACCGGTGGTACAGCGCGGAGATGCCGAACAGCAGCATCGCGCCCATCGTGTAGACGGCCGCCGCCCAGCGCGCGCTCGCCCCCGGGGCCAGGCAGATCAGCACGATGCCGGCCGCGGTCGCGAACGGGAACGTGCCCGCGTGCAGCCAGCCGCGGAGCTTGGGCTTGAGCGGGCCGAGCCGCCCGGAGAGTCGATGACCGAGTTCCTGGGGCTGGGTGGTAGCGGTCATCGCCGTCCTTTCGAGGAGTGCCGGGCGGTCGTCATACCTACGAAACCGTAACCTACGGAACCGTAGGTTCAATGGTCCATAAGCATGAAATGTAGGCGAGATCACCGGTTGGCACACCTCTCCTCGCGTGTCCGACGCACGAACTGCGGTGAAAGTTCGATCTTCCGGGCAGGTCGCCGGAGGCCTCTCAACGCGGGCGATTCTGGGCTAGCGTTGTGACCGAGAGCATTCGAGGAGAGCAACTTGCCCATGCGGACACCTGGCAAGCAAAAGCTGCGCGACGCGGTGTACGGCCTGTACGAGCGTCGAGTGCGCCGGTCCCTGTCGCCGGACCGGATCCCGCGGCACATCGGCGTCATCATCGACGGCAACCGGCGCTGGGCCCGGTCGGCCGGCAACCCGGTGTCGCACGGTCACGAGGCCGGGGCGAACAAGATCTCCGAGTTCCTGCACTGGTGCGACGACGTCGGCGTCAAGGTGGTCACCGTCTGGATGCTCTCGACCGACAATTTGACCCGTCCGGCGGACGAGCTGGAGCCGCTGCTGCGGATCATCGAGCAGACGGTCGAGGAGCTGACCGCGATCGGCCGCTACCGGATCCACCCGGTCGGCGCGCTCGACCTGTTGCCCGGTGCGACCGCCGAGACGCTGAAGGCGGCCGAGACGGCCACCCACGGCGTCGAGGGGATGCTGGTCAACGTCGCGGTCGGGTACGGCGGCCGCCGCGAACTCGCCGACGCGGTCCGCTCGCTGCTGCTCGAGGAGGCGGCGAAGGGCATCTCGATCGAGGAGCTGGCCGAGCGCGTCGACGTCGAGCACATCGCCCGGCACCTGTACACCAAGGGCCAGCCGGATCCGGACCTGGTCATTCGTACGTCGGGTGAGCAGCGACTGGGCGGGTTCCTGCTGTGGCAGAGCGCACTGAGCGAGTTCTACTTCTGCGAGGCGCTCTGGCCGGACTTCCGGCACGTCGACTTCCTGCGGGCGATCCGGAGCTACGCACAGCGGGAGCGCCGCTTCGGGACGTGACACCCCGTCCACACCGGCGGCACGTCGTACGACGCCTGAGGTAGTAGGCGTACGTCGCCGCACCGAGTCCCGCGCCCCAGAGCACCCACAGGACGCCTGGGAGGTTCAGTGCCCAGTTGTCGGCGTAGATCGGCATCTGGGCGTTCATCAGGCCCGCTGGGATCAGTACGACGGCCACCAGCGACGCGGGGATGATCGCCAGCAGTGGCGGGACCCGCTTGCCCGCCTTGAACCAGATCCAGCGCGGATAGACCTCACCCCAGCGGCGCACCAGCCCGTGGGTCAGGATGCCGCCGCCGAGGCCCATCGCGGCCATCGCGAGGCCCATCTCCAGCATCCCTGGGGTGTCGGCCATCATCTGGTGGAAGTCCTCGGTGATGCCCAGCGGCCAGCCGAAGTACCAGGCCACCCGGGTGAACTCGTAGGGAAGGTTCGCGACGACCGAGACGGCGACCGCCCAGCGTCCCCAGCGCAGCGCCGACTCCGGTGTCGTCCAGGCCTTCTCCGGTCCTTCGCCGCGGCCGCAGGAGACGCAGGCCGTCCGGCTGCGGCGGTGGTACGCGATCGCCGTCGCGGCCCAGAGGAGGCCGCCGACGAAGAGGATGACCAGGTTCACCCGGTGCCAGTACAGGATGTCGCCGACGCCGGCTTGGTCGCCCGGTATGCCGGTGAACGCGAAGACGAGGATCGCGGGCGAGAGCGCGACGAGCGCGATCAGCGTGTAGTCGGGGATCACCAGAGCGAGACCGACCGCGAGGACGGCGGCGATCGTCTGCAGCACCCAGCCGCGGGCGGGCCGCCTGGTCATCACGAGCGCGAGCACCGCGCCGCCGAGTCCGGCCGCGGCCATAATCGGCGCCACGACCCCGGCCGGCGACCCCTCCAGGATCGAGCCGGTCGCCCGGTCGTCGGCCACCTTCGCGAACGGGAACCCGGCTCCTCCGAACGACCAGTAGACGCCGAGGACGCCGTACGCCAGGGACCAGAGCGCTGTCGCGTATCCGGTCAGTTCGGGCCAGTGTTTTCGCATGCCGTCAGCGTTCCGCGCGCGGGCGCCGGACCGGATCACTCCGGAGGGTGAGCGGCCTCCCCCGTGCGGGTGGACAAGGTGTAACAAGCCGTTAACCCCGGGGACGGGCGTGTCGGGCTGCGCCGTTTGGGCGGCAGATCTACCCTCGTGGTGACGGTCGGAGGGGAAGCCGGCTGTCCGGGAGGCCCGATCAGCTTGAGAATCGTTCGCCAGCCGGTTGCCCCATGAGGGGCAGAACGGAGTGCCCGAGACCCCAGGTCTCGATCTCACTGGTTCCCGCTGTCGCTCGTGCGGCGCAGCGGAGGGGATCTGCACCAGATCCCCGGGCCAGGGTGTCCCCCCACCTCCTTCAGTCGCGAGCAGGTGCTCGGTGCGGTAGCTCGGTGTGCTGGAGTGAAGGGCTCGATGCGGAGCATCGTGACCTTCGCGCCAGTGCAGCGAGATGCCGTGCCGAGTGCCGCGCAGCAGGAGGTGGGGGAGACACCTCACTCCCGGTCCAACACCTAACCACTGGTGGGCCGGGCGTGGTGCACGTCGCGGCCCGAGAGGACGTGCGACATGGCTGCCACCCACGCCAAGGCGTCAAGTACCTCATCCACACCGGCCCAGCGCACTTTCGTGCTGGACACCTCGGTGCTCCTGTCCGACCCGCACGCGATGATGCGGTTCGACGAGCACGAGGTGGTCGTCCCGGTGGTCGTCGTCACCGAATTGGAGGGTAAGCGGCATCACCCGGAACTCGGCTACTTCGCTCGCACCGCGCTACGGCTGCTCGACGAGCTCCGGATCCTGCACGGACGTCTGGACGCGCCCCTGCCAGTGGGGGAGAAGGGTGGAACTCTTCGGGTCGAACTGAACCACACGGACCCGGAGACCTTGCCGGCCGGCTTCCGGCTCGGCGACAACGACAGCCGCATCCTGGCCGTGGCCTGCAACTTCAAGGCCGAGGGCCGCGACGTCACGCTGGTCTCGAAGGACCTGCCGATGCGGGTCAAGGCGTCGGCCTGCGGCCTGATGGCCGAGGAGTACCGCGCCGAGCTGACGCTGGAGTCCGGCTGGACCGGGATGAGCGAGCTCGAGGTCGCGACGCACGACGTGGACGACCTGTACGAGAACGGCGTACTCGAGCTCCCGCAGGCCGGTGAGTTCCCGACCCACACCGGGCTGGTGCTGCTGTCCGAGCGGGGCAGTGCACTCGGCCGGGTGATGCCGGACAAGCGGATCCGGCTGGTCCGGGGCGACCGGGAGGCGTTCGGGATCCGCGGCCGGTCGGCCGAGCAGCGGGTCGCGCTCGACCTGCTGCTGGACCCCGATGTCGGGATCCTCTCGCTCGGCGGCCGCGCCGGTACCGGCAAGTCGGCGCTGGCGCTGTGCGCCGGGCTCGAGGCGGTGATGGAGCGGCGGCAGCACAAGAAGGTGGTCGTGTTCCGCCCGCTGTTCGCGGTCGGCGGCCAGGAGCTCGGGTACCTGCCCGGCTCGGAGTCGGAGAAGATGCAGCCGTGGGCCCAGGCCGTGTACGACACCCTCGGTGCGCTCACCAGCGCTGACGTGATCGACGAGGTGATGGACCGCGGCATGCTCGAGGTGCTGCCGCTGACCCACATCCGCGGCCGGTCGCTGCACGACGCGTTCGTGATCGTGGACGAGGCCCAGTCGCTGGAGCGCAACGTCCTGCTCACCGTGCTGTCCCGGGTCGGCGCCAACTCGCGGGTGGTGCTCACCCACGATGTCGCCCAGCGGGACAACCTGCGGGTCGGCCGGCACGACGGAGTGGTCGCGGTGGTCGAGCAACTGAAGGGCCACCCGCTGTTCGCGCACGTGACCCTGACCCGGTCGGAGCGCTCCCCGATCGCCGCGCTGGTGACCGAGATGCTCGACGATCTGCACCTGTGAGCGGGGCGGGGAAGGCGTCGGTAAGGAGTGTTCCTACTCTTAGGTAATAGGAATCTGTAAAGCACAGGTAAGACTTCCGCAGTACCCGGTGCGGCCGCCACTCAGGCGGCCGCACCGTTCCTTGTGACCTGCTTGTGATCACGGTCCGTTTAGGCCAGAGTATGTTCCTGTTGCCAGCCGACGGGGGTCGGGTTTTCTCGGAAGGACAGATGAAAGCGAAGCGCTCCTTCGCGGCTCTCTCAGTGACTGGGATCGCCGTCGTCTCCGTTGTCGCGGGTATCGACCTCTTCAGCTCCCCCGGGAGCAGCGCTGCCTCGGACCAGGTGTCAGGCCGGGCCGAGATGGCCGTGCTGAACAGCGAGAAGGCCCGCACGGTCAAGACCCCGTCGGCCAAGCCGCTCAGCGCCGAGGAGCAGGCCAAGGAGGTTGCCAAACTGCGCAACCAGCTCGAGGCCATCGAGCAGGCCCGGATCGCGGCGCAGAATCAGTCCGACATGAAACAAGCGGCCAAGAACGCCGCCCTGAAGCGGTACGAGGCGCTCCGGAAGACCAACCAGAGCTCCAGCGACGAGCGCGCCAGCCGTGATGCCGAGCGGAAGAAGCTCGAGGGCACTCCCAAGGAGGTCGCGATGAACCTCCTGCCCGACCACGGCTGGGGCGAGGGGCAGTTCAGCTGCCTGGAGAAGCTGTGGAACAAGGAGTCCCGCTGGCAGGTCGACGCCGACAACCCGACCTCCTCCGCGTACGGCATTCCGCAGGCCCTCCCCGGTAACCGGATGGCGGCGTACGGCTCCGACTGGCGCACCAACCCGGTCACCCAGATCAAGTGGGGTCTCGACTACATCGAGAACCGCTACAACTCGCCCTGCTCCGCGTGGGCCCACTCCCAGGACAAGGGCTGGTACTGAGCCTTCTCCTCTCCCCTTGCGTCCGAAGATCTGTGGCCTCTGGCCCTCGGATCTTCGGACGTAACGTCGGTCAGCCGCGCCATCCACCGGCGCGGAGGAGACGGGCGACCTGGGTCAGGTAGTGATCGGGGGAGATCCGGAGCCCGATGACGGGGATCCGCAGGACGCGGTCGTTGCCGATCGTCAGCTCGTTCTGCCGGCTGGCGTCGGCCAATGCCTGAGCCGCCTCCAGATGGTGAAGACCTTCGATCTCCACGACGACGTTGTACGCCGACCAGCCGGAGTCGAGGTGGAACACTCCGTCAGGGCCGCGTCGCCGGACCTGCCGATCAGGTTCTGGTAACCCGGCCTGCCGGCAGAGTCGGGCGAACTCGAGTTCGCCGATGGAATGCGCTCCCTTCGAGAGGTCGGCGAGGATCTGACCGATGAACGTGCGGCGGCGATGCCGTCGTACGGCGGAGAACGCTTCGGCCAGCGCCTCAGGCGTCGTGATGCGTTGCTGTACGGACATGGCCAGAACGAGAGCGGCCTGACGGTCTGAACGTGCCCACAGCGCGGCCCTGATCGCGGCGATCGCCGGCCGAACACGGGGCACACCGACAGCTACGAGGTCGCCAGCCCGGCGGCGGCGCGTTTCGTGGACGACAACATCGCGGGGCCGTCGTGGTCGGGACGACTTCGGCGTCGATACGTGCAGCACGTCTTCGAACGCCCGCAGGCCGGCAGCCCGAAGAGCTGTCGAACCGTCGAGAGCGGCGCTTGGGCTGACCTCGAAGATGGCTGACCACCAGATCCCGGGCTCTGTCAGTTCACCTGTGTGCGTCGCGACTGTCTGCCGATGGTGCGCCGCCCACCGACCCGCCTTCAACTCGGCAACGACCTGCCACCGTGAGACTCCCAACGCGACGAGCTGCGACCTCGACACGACACCACCCTGCCGAGCTGCGAGCTCCTGGGCGAGCTCCCGCCGACGCGCTCGCTCCCTCCGCGCGTCCCTGTCGTCACACCGTGGTTGCCTTGTACGTCCGTTATCTGCCACGCCGATAACGTGCCGCGATCCCACCCCAGGCCTCACCTCCTCTCCCTGCCTGTGGATACCCCGGCCCCTTACGTCCGAAGATCTGTGGCCCATGGCCCTCGGATCTTCGGACGTAAGCGTTGGGGGAGGATGTGTCCGTGAGCGAGGTGGCGCGGGCGGTCAGTGAGCGTGGAGAACTCGTCCTGCGGCGGCGCGCGGAGGACGGAGCGCTGGAGCTGCGGGTGAACGGCGTCTTCGTCATGGACGACGTGGAGACCTCCAGTGAGGAGTTGCTGGCGTCGGCCGCGCTCTCGTCGGTACGACGTCCTGACCGCGTGCTCGTGGGCGGGCTGGGGCTCGGCTACACCGTGCGTGCGCTGTTGGCCGACCCTCGGCTGGGGTCGGTGGTGGTCGCGGAGATCGAGCCTGATGTGGTCGCGTGGATGCGGACCGGCCTGGTGCCGTCCGTGCTCGACGATCCGCGGGTGTCGGTGGTCGTTGGTGACGTCCGAACTGTGGTCGCCGCGTCCCCGGCCGCCTCCCTCGACGCGATCGTCCTGGACGTGGACAACGGCCCGGACTTCCTTGTCTACCACGAGAACTCGGCCATCTACACTTCGCCGTTCCTCGCCACTTGTCAGTCCAAGCTACGAGCAGGCGGCGTCTTGACCATCTGGTCGTCGTCGGCGTCGCCGGCCCTGGAGATTGCCGTCACGAGAGTCTTCGGCGCCTGCGAGGTCAAGCCCGTGCCCGTGCGGCTGCAGGGACGGGCCGAGACGTACTACGTCTATCAGGGCAGCTCGTAGCGGTTGTCCACAGCTTCCGGATCAGGGCGGGGCCGACAGCGCAGAGCGACGTACTCTGCAGGTATGGGTGACAACGTGGAATTCAGGATCGAGCACGACACGATGGGCGAGGTCAAGGTGCCTCGGGACGCGTTGTGGCGGGCCCAGACCCAGCGTGCGGTGGAGAACTTCCCGATCTCCGGCCGGCCGCTGGAGCCGGCGCTCGTGCACGCGCTCGCGCAGATCAAAGCCTCGGCCG
The DNA here is from genome assembly GCA_963748245.1 of uncultured Actinomycetota bacterium. GTDB lineage: Bacteria > Actinomycetota > Actinomycetes > Propionibacteriales > Kribbellaceae > Kribbella. The sequence goes on from CAVVIA010000004.1 coordinate 1,103,700, forward strand.
CGGTGGTGAACGCCGAGCTCGGCGTCATCGACCGGGCGCAGGCCGACGCCATCGTCGCCGCCGCGGACAAGGTGGCCGCGGGGGAGTACGACGCGGAGTTCCCGATCGACGTGTTCCAGACCGGATCCGGGACCTCGACGAACATGAACACCAACGAGGTGCTTGCCACCCTCGCCGGCCGCGAGCTCGGCAGTGAGGTGCATCCGAACGACCACGTCAACGCGTCCCAGTCCAGCAACGACACCTTCCCGTCGGCGATCCACGTCGCCGCCACCGCGGGCGTCGTACAGGACCTGTTGCCGGCGCTCGAGCAGTTGGTGGAATCCCTGTCGCGTAAGGGATCTGAGTTCGCCGAGGTGGTGAAATCCGGGCGGACGCACCTGATGGACGCGACGCCGGTGACCCTCGGGCAGGAGTTCAACGGCTATGCGCAGCAGATCCGCCGCGGTGCGGACCGGGTTCGCGCGACGCTGCCCCGGGTGACCGAGCTTCCGCTGGGAGGTACGGCGGTCGGGACCGGGATCAACACGCCGCCAGGGTTCGCGGCTGCCGTGATCGCCGAGCTGAATCGACGCACCGGTCTCGACCTGAGCGAGGCCGAGGACCACTTCGAGGCACAGGGGGCGCGGGACGGGCTGGTCGAGCTGTCCGGGCAGCTCAAGACGATCGCAGTCAGCCTGACCAAGATCTGCAACGACCTGCGCTGGATGGGGTCCGGGCCGCGGGCCGGGCTGGGCGAGATCCAGTTGCCCGATCTGCAACCGGGATCGAGCATCATGCCGGGCAAGGTGAACCCGGTGATCTGCGAGGCGACACTGATGGTCGCCGCCCAGGTGATCGGCAACGACACCGCGATCACCGTGGCCGGTGCCGGGGGCAACTTCGAGCTGAACGTGATGCTGCCGGTGATCGCGCGCAACCTGCTCGAGTCGATCACCCTGCTGGCGAACAGTTCCCGGCTGCTGGCCGAGCGCTGTGTCGACGGCATCACCGCGAACGTCGAGCACGCCCGGGCGCTGGCCGAGTCGTCGCCGTCGATCGTCACCCCGCTGAACCGCTACATCGGCTACGAGAACGCGGCCGCGGTGGCGAAGAGCGCGCTCAAGCAGGGCAAGACGATCCGCGAGGTCGTGATCGAGAACGGTCATGTCGAGAAGGGTGATCTCACCGAGGAGCAGCTGGATGCGGCGCTCGACCTGCTCTCGATGACCAGGCCGGCCCAGAACGAGGCGCAGGGGTGACGGCCGCGGCGGCGCCTGAGCCGGGGCGCTTCTGGGAGCCGGGCACGGTGATCGAGTGGGTGTACCAGGGGACCGGCCGGCACGAGGACAAACCGAACGTCCGGCCGATGACGGTGGTGCAGGACGACGAGGACGGGCTGGTCGCCTGGCTCGCGCCTGGTACGCCGCTGATCAAGCCGGTGCTCACCGACGGCCGCGAGACCCGGCATGCGGGTCCGGTCGCGATGTTCACCGAGGAACGGGTGCTGAAGTTGGACGTCTGGCGCGGGACCGGGATCCTGAAGGTGCTGCCGCCGGGCAAGCCGTGGTCGGTCTGGCACTTCTGGGCCGACGACGGGACGTTCCGCGGGTGGTACGTGAACCTCGAGGCACCGCATCTGCGGGACGTCGCGGGTCGTCGTACCAGCACCGTCGACCATGTCCTCGATCTGTGGATCCACCCGGATCGAACGATCGAGTGGAAGGACGAGGACGAGCTGGAAGGTGCGGTGACCGCCGGCCGCTACACCTCCGCCGAGGCCGCCGGGATCATCGCGGACGCGCAGGCGGCGGTCCGCGAGATCGAGGCCTGGGGCCCGCCGTTCTCGGACGGCTGGGAGTCGTGGACTCCGCCCGCTCACTGGCGCCTGCCCACGGCCCCGACCACACACCAGCCAGCTCTGATCGCCGACGAGCTCCACAGCTGATCATGCCTCGAGCTCTTCTCCTCAGCGGTGGCGGCGGGGTCGGCAAGACCACGATCGGACAGGCCGTCGGCCGACTGCTGACCTCCCGCCGCCATCCGACCGGTGTGCTCGATCTGGACCCGATCGCCCAGTTCGGCCCACCGAAACCTGCACCCGCCTCGGGTCTGCGCTTCCACGACCGGCTCCGGGTCCGCAATCTCGCCGCCGTCTGGACGACGTACCGCGAGGCCGGTGCCCAGTTCATGGTCGTCAGCGGTCATGTGGAGTCGCCCGAGCTCCGGGCGGCGTACACCGAGTCGCTGGCGGAGTGCGACGTACAGATGGTCCGGTTGCTCACGCCGACGGACCTGATCGCTCGGCGGACCCTTCGCAGTCGGGGGCCGGAGTGGGACCTCGAGGCCGCGCTGGTACAGGCGGCCACGCACCAGCCGATTCAGGACTTCACCGTCACCAACGACCGGGCACCGGAGGAGGTCGCCGCCGAGGTCCTCGCCGCGGTGGGCTGGATCTCGTGAACAACGGGTGGGTCACGAAGGGTTCTCAATTCCGGGTTCGGACTTACCGTGGAAACATGTACACGATCGAGCTGCAACCTGAGGAGCTGCGACTACTGCGATCCGCGCTTGGGTCGTACCTCCAGGCCTTCGGCCACAACGAAGCCGACGTCGTCCAGGCCGCGAAGACGCTCCTCCTCAAGCTGCCGGAACCAGTCGAGGTGAAGGCGAGCTAGTTCTCGGTAGGTTCCAGGACGGCGACCGGGATGGTTCGCCGGGCTTTGGTCGCGTAGCGGCCGATGCGTGGGTCCTCGGCCAGGATGACGTCGGTCCAGACGGTCTGACGTTCCTGGCCGGTCAGCTCACGCGCCTGCATCGTGTGGTGCACCGCGCCGATCTGCACGTCCGTCGTCCCGACCGCGCGCAGGTTGCGGAACCAGTCCGGATCGGTCCTCGAGCCCGAGCCGGTTCCCCACACCAGCAGCCCGTCGGGCCGTTCCAGGTACCGCACGCAGGTCGAGTGCGGTACGCCGGTCCGGCGGCCGGGCGTGGTCAGCATCAGGACGTGGACGTACTTGCTGCCACTCGCCAGCCGCCCGTCCAGGGTGCGGTACATCCACACCCCGATCCGATTCCCCATCCGAAGCATCCGGCGCCCCATCCCCACCACCCCCGCCTCCGAGGGTCCTGCCCCGCCGGCCCACCCGTCAAGAAGTCAGCTGCGGGGCCGGACCGTGAGCGGGACAGGCTTGCGAGTGTCGCTCTCCCAACTTCTTCTTGTTCAGCTCCGGGGGCGGACCGTGAGCGGGACCGGCTTGCGGGTGTCGGTGAAGAAGTCATTGCCCTTGTCATCGACCACCACGAATGCCGGGAAGTCCTCGACCTCGATCTTCCAGACCGCTTCCATCCCGAGCTCGGCGTACTCGATCACGTCGACCGACTTGATGCAGTCCTGCGCCAGCCGCGCCGCCGGACCGCCGATCGACCCGAGGTAGAACCCGCCGTGCTCCTTGCACGCCTGCGTCACCTTCGCCGACCGGTTGCCCTTGGCAAGCATGACGAACGATCCACCGGCCGCCTGGAACTGGTCGACGTACGCGTCCATCCGCCCGGCCGTGGTCGGACCGAACGACCCGGACGCGTACCCTTCCGGCGTCTTGGCCGGGCCGGCGTAGTAGACCGCGTGGTCGCGCAGGTACTGCGGCATCGGCTCGCCCGCGTCCAGCCGCTCCTTGATCTTGGCGTGCGCGATGTCCCGCGCGACGACCAGCGGCCCGCTCAGCGACAGCCGGGTCTTCACCGGCAGCTTGGTCAGCTCGGCCCGGATCTCGCTCATCGGCCGGTTCAGGTCGATGCGGACGACGTCGGTCTCGTCGTCGAGGTGCTCGTCGGTGGTGTCCGGCAGGAACCGCGCCGGGTCGCGCTCGAGCTGCTCCAGGAACACACCCTCCGGCGTGATCTTCGCCAGCGCCTGCCGGTCGGCCGAGCAGGAGACCGCGATCGCGACCGGGCAGGACGCGCCGTGCCGCGGCAGCCGGATCACTCGCACGTCGTGGCAGAAGTACTTGCCGCCGAACTGCGCGCCGATACCGAACTCCTGGGTCAGCTCGAAGACCTTCTCCTCCAGCTCCAGGTCGCGGAACCCGTGCCCGATCGGCGCCCCCGACGTCGGCAGCGAGTCGAGGTAGTGCGCGGACGCGTACTTCGCGGTCTTCAGCGCGTACTCCGCGGAGGTGCCGCCGACGACGATCGCGAGGTGGTACGGCGGGCAGGCCGCCGTACCCAGGGAGCGGATCTTCTCGTCCAGGAACTTCATCATCCCGTCCGGGTTGAGCACCGCCTTGGTCTCCTGGAACAGGAACGACTTGTTCGCCGAGCCGCCGCCCTTGGCCATGAAGAGGAACTTGTACGCCGGGTCGTCCTTGGCCGGGGTCGAGTAGAGCTCGATCTGGGCCGGGAGGTTGGAGCCGGTGTTCTTCTCGTCCCACATGGTCAGCGGGGCCATCTGGGAGTAGCGCAGGTTCAGCTTGGTGTAGGCGTCGTACACGCCGCGGCTGATCCATTCCTCGTCGACCGCGCCGGTGAGGACGCCCTCGGACTTCTTGCCCATCACGATCGCCGTACCGGTGTCCTGGCACATCGGCAGGACGCCGCCGGCCGAGATGTTCGCGTTCTTCAGCAGGTCGAGCGCGACGAACCGGTCGTTCCCGGACGCCGCCGGGTCGTCGATGATCCGGCGCAGCTGCTCGAGGTGGGCGGTCCGCAGGTAGTGCGAGATGTCGTGCATCGCCTCCGCGGTCAGCGCCTGCAGGACCTCCGGCTGCACCTGCAGGAAGGTCCGGTCGCCGGCCGTGAACGTGCTCACGCCCTCGGTCGTCAGCAGTCGGTACTCCGTCTCGTCGGCACCGAGCGGCAACAAGTCGGAGTAACTGAAGTCGGCGGACACCGGCATACCTCCATCACACGTGGTCTGAACTCCCCAAGCCTAGATCGCCGCGGCCCCGCCCGGCCCCACACCCTCCAGCGACCTGCGTCTCACCACCCGGTTAGGCAATGCTCAGTCGGGCGCGCTGCGGACCGTGCCTCAGCCACGCAGCGCACGAAGGGCGGCGGGCACCTCGAGTCCCAGCGTGAGCCGGTGCCAGGCCCGGCTGAAGTTGCTCGCCTTCGCGTCGAACCTGCCCGCCGGCACCGGCAGCCGGCGCAGCGCGAACGCCAGCGTGTTGATGCCCGCCTGCCCGACGGCGAACAGCACGATGCCGGCGACCGCAGTCGAGGCCGCGCCGGTCTGGCTGATCAGCACCAGCACCACCCCGGCCCAGTTCGCGACGAGCAGCGCGAGGTAGATGCCGGCCTGCGGCCGCCTTCCAGTCCAATCCATGCGGGTCAGTATGAGCCCTGGGCCAGGGATCGGATCAGGGGTGAATCGGGGTGGAAACCTGACTGCCGTGCGCCGGGTGCGCGCGTAAGGTTTTGTTGTGGCCCAGGATGAGGTTCCCCAGGACGACCGACCGCAGGATTCCGTGCCCGCGCAGCCGCCGGCACCGCCGACCGGTGACGAGCTGGCGCTGCGGCGCCGGGTGTCGGACGCGGAGCGCGAGGAAGTCGCCGACGTACTGCGGGAGGCCGCGGGCGAGGGGCGACTGTCGTACGCCGAGCTCGAGGAGCGGCTCGAGACCCTGTACGCGTCCAAGACGTACGGCGACCTGGTCGAGATCACCGCCGACCTCCCGAACGGCCTGGCCGTGCCGGGGGTCCCGGCCGTCAGCCCGCAGCAGTACGCCGGGGTGTCGGTCCAGACGGGGCCGGTGATCAACGCGTTCATGTCGGAGACCAAGCGCACCGGCAACTGGCTCGCACCCCAGCACCAGGAGATCAACGCCGTCCTCGGCGACGTCACCCTGGACTACACCGAGGCCCAGCTCCCGTACGACGAGATGTACGTCGACGTGAAGTCGATCCTGGCCGACGTGAAGATCCGCGTCCCCCAGAACGCGATCGTCCACCTCGACAGCAACCCCATCCTCGGCTCCGTCACCGAACAACAGACCGGCCCCGCCGACCCCAACACCCCCACCACAAGGCCGAAAACCTTCCACATCCGAGGCACCGCCATCCTCGGCGAAATCAAGATCAAACGAGGCCCCCGCCTCTCCAAACGCCTCGGCCTCGCCTGACTCAGCAGACCTACGTCGACACGTCCGGCCGGCGCGGACGTCCGCACCGGTGACCGAGGAGGGCAGTCATGTCCGTCGCCGAAACGACCTTCGACCCGGCCACCGTGAACGTGCGGATCAAGCTCGCCGGCCTCTGGACGTCAATGCTGTTCGTCTTCGCCTACGTCGACCTGTTCAGTCTCTACCGGCCGGATGTCCGCGCCGACCTGGACGCCGGAGAGCTCGGCGGGTTCACCGTGAACCAGTCGTTCCTGGCCGCTACCACGGCATACATCATCCTCCCCAGCCTGATGGTGTTCGCCACCCTGGTCCTGCGGCCGCAGATCAACCGGATCGCCAACATCGTCCTCGCCGTCATCTTCGTCATCACGATCGCCGCCGGCGCCATCGGTGAATGGACCTACTACATCCTCGGCAGCCTCCTGGAGATCGCCCTCCTGGCAGCCGTCATCTACTACGCCTGGACCTGGCCCAAAGTCCCGTCGACCACGCAATCGCACGCCGCCGCCACCACCGAGTGACTTGCCGTCCCGGACGAAGTCGACATCCTTCAGTTCGAGCGCCCGAAAACCTCCTCGTACAGTTCCTTCAGCTCCACCGCGCTCGCCTCCTGCCCCGTCGCGTCGGTACGACGCTGCACGTGCCCCGCGAACTCGCGTTCCTGCTGAGTCGAGAGACGGACGCCGTACGTCGTCTCCAGCACGTGCGCGATCCCGCCCTTCCCCGACTGGCTGTTCACCCGTACGACGGCCTCGTAGCCGCGACCCACATCGGCCGGATCGATCGGCAGATACGGCACATCCCAGACCGCCTCGTCGCCGGTCGAGGCGCGGCGCGCGAAACCCTTCCGGATCGCGTCCTGATGGGTCCCGGAGAACGCCGTGTAGACGAGCTCCCCGACGTACGGGTGCCGCGGATGGATCGGCATCCGGGTGCACTCCTCGACCACCCGACGGATCTCGTCGATGTCGGAGAAGTCGATCATCGGGTCGACGCCCTGCGCGTGCAGGTTCAGCGCGAGGGTGGCGATGTCGACGTTCCCGGTGCGTTCGCCGTTGCCGAAGATGCACCCCTCGACCCGCTGCGCACCGGCGAGTACGGCGAGCTCCGCGCAAGCGATCCCGGTCCCGCGGTCGTTGTGCGGGTGCACCGACAGGATGACACCGTCACGGCGCGGCAGGTTCTTGTGCATGTACTCGATCTGGTCGGCGTACACGTTCGGTGTCGCGGCCTCGACCGTCGCCGGCAGGTTGAGGATGACCGGCCGCTCCGGCGTCGCATCCCAGCGCTTGGTCAGCTGATCGGCCAGCTCCAGCACGAAGTCAGGCTCGGTCAGGTTGAACACCTCCGGCGAGAACTGGAACCGCACCGAGTCTCCGGCCAGCCGCAGGATCTCTTCCGCACCGGTGTAGATCATCGACGCGAGCCCGTCCCGGCTGCGCCGCAGTACGACGTCGCGCCAGGTCGGAGCGGTGGCCGCGTACATGTGAACCACGACCGGACTGCGCATCCCGGCGACGGACTCGATGGTCCGCTCGATCAACTCGGGCCGGGCCGGGGTGAACACCACGATCGTGACGTCCGGTGGGACCAGGTCCGACGTGGCCAGCAGCCGGACGAAGTCGAAGTCGGTCTGCGAGGCGGACGGGTACCCGACCTCGATCTCTTTGTAGCCCATGGCAACCATCAGCTCGAAGAACCGCCGCTTGCGCGCCGGGTCCATCGGGTCGGCCAGGGCCTGGTTGCCGTCCCGCAGGTCGACCGGCACCCAGAGTGGTGCGGCGGTGATCCGGCGGTCCGGCCACTCGCGGTCGACCGGCGCGACCGGCACCTTCGCGAAGATGTCGCGGTAGCGGTGGCTGGGCATGGGGGAGTGCTGCTGGCGGTTCCAGTCCATTGGGTCTCTTCCTTCGCCTCGTTGCTGGGAGACCGGCACGCAACAGCACTCCACGGTGGGGTGCCGGTCGAAATCAGCTCCCGCCGTGGCGGCCGAGAAGGAGGAGGCTCCAGGACATGGTCGCTACGCTAACCCGAGATCAACTCCTCAGACAAGCTGAGAACTTCGGCACGCCTAGACTGAGCCCATGATCCGTCGTCACCCACTCGCCGAGCAGGCGGCCGAGGAGCTTCTGCGCCGGATCGGCAGTGGTGAGTGGCAGCTCGGCCAGAAGCTGCCGGGGGAGACGACGCTGGCCGCGCAACTGGGGGTCGGCCGGTCGACGATCCGCGAGGCGGTCCGTGAACTGGCCGGCCGGCGGGTGCTCGAGAGCCGTCAGGGCGCCGGTGTGTTCGTGATCGCGCAGCAGGCCGCGGAGGACTGGGACAAGGTCCTCCGCAAGGCCGACATCACCGACGTGCTGGAGGGGCGGCTCGCGATCGAGACCGAGGCGGCCCGGCTGGCCGCAAGCCGTCGTACGCCGGCCGACCTCAAGAACTTCCGGTACACACTGACGGACCGGAAGAAGGCGTCCGAGAAGTCACCGGACGACTGGTACGTCGAGGCGGACCTGGCCTTCCACCGGGCGGTGGTGACAGCCGCGCACAACGCCGTACTGACCGAACTGTTCGACACGTTCGTGCCGCGGATCCGCCGGGCGATGCTCGACATGCTGAAGCTCGACCAGGTGCATCGCCACCGCCACGATCAGGCAGCCCACGAGGCGATCGCCGACGCCATCCGCGACCGCGACCCCGACCTAGCCGCGACCCGCGCGAGGGAGCACCTCAGCGCCGTCCGCAGCGCGGTGAACTAGGGCACGTCTCTCAGTTCCCTGCGTGCTGCGCGGCACTCGGCGGGCACATCGCCGCGTTGGAGGACGAGGCACGGAGAACCCCACTCCGAGCCTCGCCCTCCGCCTTGCGCTGCACTCCGCCGAGCACCTGCTCGCTACTGCAGGGAACTGAGAGACGCACCCTAAGCCCGATGCTGGTTGTGCAGTGAGCGCAGCCAGGGGGTGAGCGCCTCGAGGTCGTCGACGTTGTCCTGCGGAATGGTGATCGGCCGGGTCCGACGATCCGCCGGACGGATCTGCACGGTCCGGATGCCGGGGAAGCCGGCCGGGTCGTCGATGCTGGTGATGCCGGACCACCGCAGACTTCGGCCGCGGGTGATGCCGTCGGCATCGACCTTGACGACCGGCCGGTTGGTGACCAGTTGCCACAGCGTGAGGCCGGTGCCGTAGACGAAGGCGGCCAATGCGGTGAGCCGTAGTACGCCGAGCGTCCCGGAGATGTCGTCGTTGCGCAGATGGTCGAGATTCGTCCACGCCGACATCACCATCAGCAGCGCGAACCCGGCCAGCCGGATCGCCAGCCGCCCGCGTCGCGGCGGGAAGACGACGCTGCCCTTGCTCTCGAGCTCCGCGGACCACGTATCAGCTGACATCAAGCACCCCAGGTCGCGATGTGTTCGGCAGCCGTCGGCGGGTCTGCGCCGTGCCGCGTACAGGTGATCGCCGCTGCCTTCACGGCATAGTCGACAACGTCCCGCAGATCCGGCGCCGTCAGCCCTTCGAGCCGCGTCGCACCCAGCAGACCACGCGCGTGCAGACCGGCGATCAGCGCCGACATGAACGAGTCGCCGGCCCCGACGGTGTCGATCACCTGGATCGACGGCGCCGTCACGTCGACCCGCGCGTCCGCGCTGATCCCGATCGCGCCGTCCCCGCCGCGGGTGATCACCACGCACCGGGTCCGGCCGACACTCAGCAACTCCGCCGCGATCTCGTCCGCCGACTGCCCGGGCCGCAGGAACTCACAGTCCTCGTCACTCAGCTTCACGAGGTCGGACAGGGAAGCCAGTTCGCGTACGGCGGTCCACGTCGACACCGGGTCCGGCGTGATCGTCGGCCGCGCGTTCGGATCGAGCGTCACCGTCACCGGCTGCTCCGCCATCGCCTTCAGGAAGGCGTGGATCGCCTCCGCGCCCGGCTCCAGCACAGTCGCGATCGACCCGGTGTGGATCGCCGGGCAGCCCCGCGACAGCGACAGCGCCGGCGGCTCCCAGGTGATGTCGAACTGGTACGACGCCACCCCGGCCGCATCGAGTGTCGCGGTCGCCGTACTGGTCCGGAATGCGGGGTCCACCGAGCCGGGCGCGAGCTGGACGCCGTTCCCGAACAGGTGAGCCCCGAGCTGGTCGCCGTACGGATCGGTGCCGAACCTGGTGACGAGCTGGGTCGGTACGCCGAGACGCGCCAGACCGACCGCCACGTTGGCGGGAGAGCCACCAGGCGTCGCCTTGGCCTTACCGTAGCCGTTCCTGCTGGTGCGGCCCGCGGTGCCGACGATATCCACGAGCGCCTCGCCAACGACAAGGACGGGTGCGCTCATCTGGCGTGCTCGAAGTCGATGGCGGAGTAGGCGCGGAGCTTCTCCAACTGGTGCACGCTCTCGATGCTGCGGATGGTGCCGCTGCGCGAGCGCATCACCAGCGAGTGGGTGCGCGCGGTGGACCGGCCGTAGCGGACACCGCGGAGCAGTTCGCCCTCGGTGATCCCGGTGGCGACGAAGAAGCAGTCGTCCCCGGAGACCAGGTCGTCGGTGCTCAGCACCCGGTCCAGGTCGTGGCCGGCGTCGATCGCCTTCTGCCGTTCCTCGTCGTCCTTCGGCCAGAGCCGGCCCTGGATCAGGCCGCCGACACACTTCATCGCACAGGCCGCGATGATGCCTTCCGGCGTACCGCCGATGCCGAGCAGCATGTCCAGACCGGTGTCCGGCCGGGCCGCCTCGACCGCGCCGGCCACATCGCCGTCGCTGATGAACTTGATCCGCGCGCCGGTGGCCCGGATCTGGGTGGCCAGGTCCTCGTGCCGCGGACGGTCCAGCAGGACGACGGTGACGTCGTCGACCGTGGAACCCTTCGCCTTCGCGACCCGGCGGATGTTCTCCGCGACCGGGAGCCGGATGTCGACCACGTCGGCCGCCTCCGGGCCGACGACGAGCTTCTCCATGTAGAACACCGCGGACGGGTCGTACATCGAGTTCCGCGCCGACACGGCCATCACGGCGATGCCGTTGTTCATGCCCTTCGCGACGAGCGTCGTACCGTCGACCGGGTCGACCGCGACGTCACACTCCGGGCCGTCGCCGGAACCGACCTGCTCGCCGTTGTAGAGCATCGGGGCGTTGTCCTTCTCGCCCTCGCCGATCACCACCGTGCCGTTCATCCCGACGGTGCCGATCAGGGTGCGCATCGCGTTGACGGCCGCGCCGTCCGCGCCGTTCTTGTCGCCGCGGCCGACCCAGCGGCCCGCCGCCATCGCCGCGGCCTCGGTGACCCGGACCAGTTCCAGGGCGAGGTTCCGGTCGGGCGCGTCCGCCTCGACCTCGAGATGGGCAGGTGGGAGGGTCGGATCACTCATGCCACCGGATCGTAGCCAACTGCCTCTCGGCATGTTTCGGCGAGATGGGACACTCGTGCCATGAGTTCGACAGGTGACGACGGCGCACCCGCGGCGACGGAGGACCCGCAGGCGGCGCAGGATGCGCGTGCGGAGGCCGCGGCACGGGAGAAGGCCCGGTCGCGGGCCGAGGCGATCGCCTACCGGGAGCAGAACCGGAAGGACCGGGCCAAGGCCCGCACGCTGACCAACATGGTCTGGGCGCTGCTGGCCTGTTTCGTCGTGGTCGCGTTCCTGATGGTCGTCACCTGGCGGCCCAAGGAGGAGCGGATCAAGGCGGTCGAGTACACCGCGCAACTGGAGGACGCGAAGAAGGTCGCGCCCTGGGTCCGCGGCCCGGCCCCGCTGCCGGCCGGCTGGACCGCCACCAGCGTGGAATTCCGCACCCCGGAACAGAGCCCGATCACCTGGCACCTGGGCGTTGTCACCAACGAGAAGAAGTACGTCGGCCTGGAACAGTCCAACGTGTCCGGGACGAAATTCCAGTCCGACGAACTCGGCAAGACGACCGACGACGGTACGTCGAGCGTCGAGGGCGTCACCTGGCAGCGCAAGGTGCTGCTCGACCGCAAGGACGAGAACGCCTTGGTGCTGGTCGGTTCCGGTGTCACCACGATCGTGGTCGGGAACGCCGGATACCCGGCCCTTGAAGCGTTTGCTTCAGTTCTGCGCTGATCATTTCCTGACCGCGTTCCGGACGGACGTTGACACGTCGGGCAGCTCCAAGGTTCCATCGATTCTTCGGCTTGCAATGCGCTCGGGGAAATCGGCAGAGGAGCTGCTGTGATTTCTACGCCCCAGGTCGGGGGTTGACCCGAGCGTGTTCGTCACGGGGTTGTTACTCGCCGCGGAAGGTTCGCCGCATCTCGGCGTACCGCGGCAATTGCTGTCCTACCACGGTGACACTCTGCTCGGCGCGGCGCTCGACACCGCCCGGAACTGTGGCTTCGACCAGTTGATCGTGACGCTGGGTGCAGGGTCGGAACAGGTCCACGACCGGATCGACCTCGACGGGGTGCGGGTGGTCGAGTCGCCGCACGCGGACACCGGCAGTTCGTCGATCGTGCCCGCGCTGGACGCGGTCGACCGCAGTACCGACGGAATCGTGGTGATGCTCGGCGACCAGCCGGGCGTGACGTCCGCCACGGTGTGGTCGCTGGTCGCCGAGGTCGGCGGACCGGCCACCCCGATCGGGGTCAGCCGGTACGACAACGGCCGCGGGCACCCGTGCTGGTTCGGCCGGGAGTTGTTCGGCGAACTGCGGCAGCTTCGCAGCGACGCCGAGCTGTGGGAGCTGATCGAGCTCGGGAACCACCCGGTCACCCAAGTTGATGCCATCGGCAACGTTCCGCTCCGGGTCGAGACCTGGGACGACTACCGCCGCCTCGTCGCCGGCCACAACCCGGGCCTGCGAGCGTTCACGCCCGGCGCCTTCGACGACACCCACCCCACGCCGCTGCCGACCCGCGGCTCACACCGTCGCCACCGCGCAGCTCCCTGATCGGGCGGACCGTTAGGCCATCACAGTTTGCCGGCCTCGCGGCGGTATCACGCGTGGCGCGGCGTCAAGTGGTCAGTTGTGATGGCCTGGCGGTCCGCTAGTCCGCTCCGGCCAGCCGGAGGCCGACCACACCGGTGACGATCAGCGCGATACAGGCCAGCCGGGCCGGGGTGATCGGCTCGTCGAACAGCAGGATGCCCAGCGTCACCACGCCGATCGAGCCCAGGCCGGTCCAGACCGCGTACGCCGTACCGACCGGAAGGTGATCCAAGGTCTTCGCCAGCAGTACGACGGAGATCACACCGAAGACCAGCACTCCGGCGGTCGGCCAGAGCCGGCTGAACCCCTCGCTCGGTTTGAGGCTCAGGGCGAACGCGATCTCGAACGCGGCCGCCGCGAGCAGCACCAACCAGGCCATCAGGCCGCCAGCGCTCCCCTCAGATGCCGCAGCGTGACGGTCGCGACCCGGACGCCGAGGGCCTCCGCCGTCCGCAGGTCGGTCGCCGGCGGCGCCTTCTCCGCCGACAGGTCGGCATCGGACTGAGCCATCGCGCCGAGCCAGCTGCCGAGCCGGTTGAGGTCCTCGATACTTGCGGTGCTCTCGGCCCAGCCGGGGTAGATGTCCAGGCCGACCCAGATCATCCCGTGCTGCGCGGCGAAGACGGCGAGGTCGACCAGGCTGTTCAGCTTGTCGCCGGACATCGCCTTGGAGTTGGTGAAACCGGCGGCGATCTTGTCCCGCCAGGCCAGGTCGTCGGCCCAGGCGCGCACGCTCTCCTCGGCGAACTTCTTGAACACCCAACTCGGGCTGCCCATGTACGTCGGGGCGCCGAAGACGATCGCGTCCGCGGCGGCGAGCCGGCTCCAGACGTCCTCGGTGAGCTCGTCGAGCGGGACCAGTTCCGAGACCGCTCCCGGAACGCTCGCGGCGCCGGCGGCGACCGCTTCCGCCTGCCGAGCGGTGTGACCGTACCCGGAGTGGTACGCGATCGCGATCCGGGCGGGGATGAGGCTCATCGACGTCCTCGCTTCGCTCCGGGCGCCGATGAGGCACGAGATGCACTGCGCTTGATGATGAACTCGCTTCGCTCGTTCATGTACTTCCTCCAAGGTCTTTAGCGGACTACAGTCCGTCTTATGGACGACAGTACTGGACCGCAGTCCGCTTCACAACAGGGTCTCCCGGTCGTGGGTCAGTCGCGCCCGGAACGCGCGGACGCACGGCGAAACCGGCTGAGAGTGCTGGAGGCGGCCGACCGCCTGTTCACCGAGCACGGCGTGAAGAACGTGTCGCTGGACGCGATCGCGGCCGAGGCGGGGGTCGGCAAGGGCACGGTCTTCCGCCGCTTCGGCGACCGGGCCGGCCTGGCCGTGGCCCTCCTCGACGAACGCGAGCAGGAGCTCCAGGCGAAGGTCATCACCGGCCCGCCGCCGCTAGGGCCGGGCGCTCCCGCGGTCGACCGGCTGACGGCGTTCCTGGACGCCTACCTCGACCTCCTCGACCGCCACGTCGAGCTGTTCATGGACAGCGAGAATGCCTCCGACGGCGCCCGCTACCGCATCGGGTCCTACCACCTCTGGCACCGCCATCTGGCCCTGCTGATCGAGGAGGCCCGCCCCGACCTGGATGCGGATTACACGGCGCATGTCCTGTTGGCGCCGCTGGCCGCTGACCTGCACAACGCTCTCCGTGACCAGGGCTTCACGCTGGATCGGATGAAGATCGGCCTGCGCACAGCCGCCGAGACCCTGGTGCGACGCTCGAAAAGTTGACCGGTCAGGATTTCCGTGAACAGGCTGGGGAGAAGAGTCTCGCGCTGGAGGTGCGCGATGGACGAGCAGCCCCGAATTTCTCGCCGAAGCCTGTTGTGGCTGACCGCCGTGGCAACCACCGCCGCAGCCTGCGGTGACGCCGGGGAAGATGCCGGGCCGCCGGAGGCGACCCTCCCCGCACCGAGCCCGACCATGTCCCCGCCGTCGTCGACGTTGTCCGGTGACCTGAGGATCCTGCTCTGGAGCCACTTCGTGCCCAGCCACGACAAGTGGTTCGATCCGTTCGCGAAGGACTGGGGCAAGGAGGTCGGCGTCAACGTCACCGTCGACCACATCAACAACACCGAGATCGTGGCCCGGACCGCGGCCGAGATCCAGGCGCGGCAGGGTCATGACCTGATCCAGTACATCGCGCCGCTCTCGCAGTTCGAGCCGAGCGTGGTCGACCTCAAGGACGTCGCCGGGGAAGCGACCAAGCGGTTCGGCGAACAGTTGGAACTGTGCGTCAAGTCCAGCCAGAACCCGGCCACCGGCAAGCACTATGCCTACTCACCGGGCTGGGTGCCCGACCCCGGTGACTACCGCAAGAGCCTCTGGGAGTCGGTCGGGTTGCCCGATGGCCCGACCTCCTGGGACGACCTGCTCCGTGGCGGTGCCGAGATCAAGAAGACCAAGAACATCCAGATGGGCCTGGGCATGTCCCAGGAGATCGACTCCAACATGGCCGGCCGGGCGCTGATGTGGTCGCACGGAGCCTCGATCCAGAACGAGGACGAGGAGGTGGTGATCAACTCGCCCGAGACGGTCGCCGCGGTGGAGTTCATGCAACGCCTGTTCAAGGACACGATGACGAACGAGGTCTTCTCCTGGAACCCGGCATCCAACAACCAGGGCCTGATCGCAGGTCAGATGTCCTACATCCTGAACTCGATCTCGGCCTGGCGCACCGCCCAGGAGGTCAACCCGGAGGTTGCCGACGACATCTATTTCACCCGGGCGCTGAAGGGTCCGAAGGCCGCACTGGCGGCGCAGCACGTGATGTACAACTGGATCGTCCCGAGCCATGCGCGCAACGTCGACGCGGCCAAGGAGTTCCTGCTGCACTACACCGCCAACTGGCCTTCGGCGACGTACCACTCGAAGCTCTACGACCTGCCGGCGTTCCCGCGACTCGTGCCGCAGCTCAACAGCTGGCTCGACCGGGACCCGTTCGGCGCGAAGCCGGAGAACAAGCTGGGTGTGCTGAAGAACGCGATCGAGTGGAGCACGAACATCGGCCACCCGGGTCCGGCGAACACGGCCATCGGCGAGGTGTTCGCGACGTTCGTCATCCCGAACATGTTCGCCAGGGCGGCGCGCGGCGACCTGAGTCCCGAGCAGGCGGTCGCGGACGCGGAGCGGCAGATCAAGCCCATCTTCGCCAAGTGGCGGCAGCGCGGTCTGGTCGGCGGGGTGTAGGTGAGGTCACGTGGCTGTCGTCGAGGTCCGTGGCCTGCGCAAGGTGTTCGACGGCGGCCGCGCCCGCCGTCGCGGTGCGGCCGGCCGGGTGAACGCGGTCGACGGTGTGGACCTGGCCACGACCGAGGGCGAGTATCTCGTGCTGCTCGGGCCGTCGGGCTGCGGCAAGACCACCCTGCTGCGGACGATCGCGGGCCTCGAGCAACCGACCGACGGTGAGGTCCGGATCGGCGGTCACGTGGTGAACGAGCTGCCGCCCCGGGCTCGCCGGGTCGCGATGGTGTTCCAGAGCTACGCGTTGTACCCGCACAAGACGGTGCGCGCCAACATCGTCTTCCCGCTCAAGGCCCAGGGGATCGACAAGGCGGAACGGGCGGAGAAGACCGAGTGGGCCGCGGACCTGCTGGGTATCGGCCAGCTGCTCGACCGGCGGCCGCGGCAGCTGTCCGGCGGTGAGCGGCAGCGCGTCGCGCTGGCGCGCGCCCTGGTCCGGGAACCCAGCGTGTTCCTGCTCGACGAGCCGCTGTCCAACCTCGACGCGAAACTGCGGGCGAGTGCGCGCGACGAGCTCAAGCAGTTCCAGCGCCGGGTCCGGACCACGACGATCTACGTCACCCACGACCAGGTCGAGGCGATGGGCCTGGGCGACCGGATCGCCGTCATGTACGCCGGCCGGATCCGGCAGCTCGGTCCGCCGGTCGAGGTGTACGACGACCCGGCGGACACCTTCGTCGCCACCTTCCTCGGGTCGCCGCCGATGAACCTCGTCCCGCGGGACGGCGTACTGGTCGGCTTCCGGCCCGAGCACTTACTGCCGGAAACCCTGGTCCACGGCGAGGATCGGCTGGTGGTGCCGTTCCAGGTCGACCGGGTCGAGCACCTGTCCGGCGACCGGCATCTGTACGGCGTCGTCCGCGGGCTGGGCGCGGAGACGCGGGTGATCGCGCGACTGCCGGCGACCGTCACGGCTCCGGTCGAACCGGGCGAGGAGTACGAGTTCGCTGTCCACGCCGAGCGGTTGCGATTCTTCGACGCGAGCAACGGCGAGCGCACCGAGCCCGTGTCGGTACGGACCGGGTCATGACCGATCCAGCGCTGATCCCATCGCACCCGCACGGTCAGCTGACCGAGGCGCGGCCCGAGGTGTCGCCGCCCGTCGACCCGCGGGTACGGCGACGGTTCGCCGACCGCGACGAACTGCTCGCCTGGGTGTTCCTGCTGCCGTCGGTGGCGTACATCGTGGCACTGGTCGCGATCCCGTTCTTCCTGGCGATCGCGTTCAGTTTCAGCGATGTCACCGCCGGGGATCCGAGTTTCGACTGGGCCGGACTACGCAACTACCAGAACGTTTTCGACGACCCGGTCTTCTGGCGGTCGCTGCGGAACACCATTGTGTTCACCGTCGTCTCGATGGCGCTGATCGTCGTCCTCGGCAAGGTGCTCGCGAACATCCTGGTCGCCGACTTCCGGGGCAAGTGGATGGTCCGCTTCCTGGTCCTGCTGCCGTGGACCACGCCGGTCGCGTTGTCCACGATCGCCTGGCTGTGGCTGCTCGACTCCGTGTTCTCGCCGATCGACTGGGTGCTGAGGGAACTGGGCCTGATCGACGCGAACATGTATTGGCTCGGCAAGCCGGACCTCGCGATCGCGTCCGTCATCCTGGTGCACGTCTGGCGGCTGGTCCCGCTCGCCGCGGTCATCATGATGGCCGGGCTGATGTCCATCCCGAAGGACGTCCAGGAGGCGGCTTCGGTCGACGGGGCCGGATTCTGGCGGCGGATGTTCGAGATCACCATCCCGCTGACGATGCCGATCATCGCGGTGGCGGCACTGTTCGGGGCGATCCTGACCTTCACCGACATGGCGGTCGTCTACGTGCTGACCCGGGGCGGCCCGACCAACTCCACCCAGGTCCTGGCGAGCTGGGCGTTCTTCCGCGGTATCGAGGGCGGCGACGTCGGTCAGGGCGCGGCGATCGCGTTGTTCCTGTTCCCGCTGCTGCTGGCCGCGGCGATCGCGATCCTCCGGGCGGTACGGCGGATGGACGTCTCATGACGACGCTCGAGGTCGAGCAGCTGCGGCGACGGGCACGTCGGCATCATCTGGCCTCCCGTGTTGCCGTGTACCTCCTGGCGGTGCTGGCGGCGCTCGGTGCGGCCGGGCCGTTCCTCTGGGCCGGCATCACCGCCTTCAAGGAGAACCGGGACCTCTACCGGCGCAGCAACAACCCGTTCCTGTTCAACCTGACGCCGACCACTGAGCACGTCGACTATCTGTTCTCCAGCACGGAGTTCCCGACCTTCGTGTGGAACACCCTGTGGGTCGGCCTCGTGGTCACCGCGATCACGCTCGGGCTCGGGCTGCCCGCGGCGTACAGTCTGGCCCGGCTGGACCGTCCGTGGTCGGGTCCGATGGCGATCGCGATCTTCTTCGTCTACCTGGTGCCGCCGACCTTGCTGTTCCTGTCGCTGTCGCGGGTCGTCGTGGCCGCCGGCCTCCAGGACCGGACCTGGTCGCTGGTGCTCGTCTACCCGACCATCACGATCCCGGTGTCGATCTGGCTCTTGATGGGCTTCCTGCGCTCCATCCCGAAAGACATCGAGGAACAGGCGATGGTCGACGGGTACAGCCGGCTCGGCGCGTTCGCCCGTACCGTCGTACCGCTGATGTTCCCCGGCGTGGTGGCGGTCGTGGTCTTCGCGTTCACTCTCACCGCGAGCGAGTTCATCTATGCCCTGGCCTTCGTCTCACCGTCCGGCGAGAAGCCGATCAGCACCGGCGTACCGACCGCCCTGGTCCGCGGTGACGTCTTCTTCTGGCAGTCCCTCCAGGCCGCCACGATCCTGGTCGCCGTCCCGATCGCCCTGATCTTCAACCTCTTCCTCGAACGCTTCATCGCCGGCTTCACCCACGGCGCCGTCAAAGGCTGAGGGCGGCGGCGTACAGGTCCTCGGGTCGGGCTGCGCGGACTGTGGCGTCAGTTGGGCTTCTCCTGATGGGCTGCCTGGGCTTTGGCCAGGCGCTCGCGGGCGCCGTCGAGCCAGTGTTGGCAGGTGGCAGCGAGCTCTTCGCCGCGTTCCCACAGGGCCAGCGACTCTTCGAGGGTGGTGCCGCCGGCTTCGAGTTTGCGGACCACCTCGACCAGTTCCTCCCGGGCCTGCTCGTAGGAAATCTCCGGACGGTCGCCGCTCACGTGTTCTCCTCGGACTTGACTTCGACCGCGAAGCGGCCGTCACTGACTCGCGCCTGCAGCAGATCGCCGGCCGCCACCTGCGCCACTTCCCGTACGGCGGTCCCGTCGGCCAACTGCAGCACGGAGTAGCCGCGCTCCAACGTCGCCTTCGGGGACAACGCCCGTACGCTCGCCAGCCGGTGGGTTATGTCGTCGCTCGCCCGATCCAGCCGGTGCGTCAGCGTTCGACGGCTCCGCTCGATCAACGCCGCGACCTCGTCGGACCGCCGCTGCAGATCCGTCACCGGCGCCGCGAGCGACGGCCGGCTGCGAATCGCCGCCAGCGCATGCAGCTCCCGCTCCAGCCAGCCGGTGATCGCCCGATGGCCGCGCTCCCGCAGCTGCCGAACGCCGTCCAGCTCTTCGCGCACATCCGGCACGATCCGCTTCGCCGCGTCCGTCGGTGTCGAGGCGCGCAGATCCGCGACCAGGTCGAGCAAGGGGGAGTCCGGTTCGTGCCCGATCGCGCTCACCACCGGCGTACGCGCCTGGGACACCGCCCGGATCAGTCCCTCGTCCGAGAACGGCAGCAGATCCTCCAGTGACCCGCCGCCGCGGGCGATCACGATCACCTCGACCGACTCGTCCGCATCCAGCTTCCGCAGCGCGGTCATCACCTCGCCGGCGGCCGCCGGACCCTGCACCGACGCGTACTCGACCCGGAACGCCACCGCCGGCCAGCGACGCTTCGCGTTCTCCAGTACGTCGCGCTCCGCCGCGGAGTCACGCCCGCAGATCAACCCGATCGTGTGCGGCAGGAACGGCAACGCCTTCTTCCGGTACGACGCGAACAAGCCTTCGGCCGACAGCAGTTGCTTCAGTCGCTCGATCCGGGCGAGCAGCTCACCGATCCCGACGTGCCGGATCTCGTTGACCGCGAGGGCGAGGGTGCCGCGCCGGGCGAAGAAGTTGGGTTTCGCGTTGACCACCACGCGCGACCCGTCGGTGACCGGCGGATCGACCGCCTCGAACACCCGGCGGTTGCAGGTGAACCGCAGCGAGATGTCCGCGTCCGTGTCCCGCAACGTGCCGAACACCGTCGTCGTCCCGCGCCCGATCGACACGTCGGTCAGCTGTCCCTCGACCCAGACCGCGCCGAGCTGGTTGATCCAGCTGGCAATACCGTTCGCGATCGTGCGAACGGCTGCGGGCGCATCCGGCGAGGTCTCCAAAGCCACGCCCAGACCCTACGACCCCCCGCCGACAAACCCTCGGACGCCATGCTCGATGACCTTTCCAGTAGGTCGTCAGGCAGGACACCGGGCAAGGTGAGCTGCTCGGTTCGGATGGCTTGAGAATATTACTCCAGCCAGAGTACTCCGGCTGGAGTAACCTCACGCCCCCAGGGTGATCACTCGGAGGTCTGATCGCATGCGTCCGCTGTTGCTGCTCGACTTCGACGGTCCGCTGAATCCGTACCGTGCGCGCGAGATTCCGGCCGGGTACGAGCGGCACGAGATCGTCGAGGGGGAGAAGGCGTGGGTGGTGTTGCTCAATCAGCAGCACGGCGTGGAGCTCAACGCGCTCGCGGAGGTGTTCGACCTGGTCTGGGCGACGAGTTGGGAGCACGGCGCCAACCGGCTGCTCGGGCCGCGGCTCGGACTGCCTGAGCTGCCAGTGATCGTCTGGCCGCCTCGGCAATCGATTGCGCGGGTACGGCGGGGGTCGTGGAAAACGCCGTACGTCGCGGGCTGGGTGGGTGACCGTCCGTTCGTCTGGGTGGACGACGAGATCGGGCGAGATGATCAGGCGTTCTTCACCGAAGATCATCAGTGCATCCACGCAGTGGATCCGCGGATCGGGCTCACCGCCGCGGACTTCGCGGCGATCCGGACCTGGGCGAGCCGTAATTCCTTTGCGGACAAGGCGTTCCGCCCGCATGATTGAGCTACTGGAAACACCTCCCGGGGGAGCCGTCCGGACAGGGCGGACGGCTCCTCGTTGCTGTCAGCAACCTCTGTGCACCAGGGTGGCGTAGTGGGTAGCGCGCACCCCTCATAAGGGTGAGGTCGCCGGTTCGAGCCCGGCCCCTTGTACCTGTCGTCGTGATGCCGGTCACACATCTGGGTGATTCGGGTGGGGCTGAATGAAGCCCGTACCATGGGGGACGTGACTGCCCAGCCTGAAGACACTGGTACGACGACCGCGGTGCGGACCAAGCGGGTGCTGCTCGCTGCCCCACGCGGCTACTGCGCCGGCGTGGACAGGGCGGTCGTGGCGGTGGAGAAGGCCCTCGACCTGTACGGGCCGCCGGTCTACGTGCGCAAGGAGATCGTGCACAACAAGCACGTCGTGCAGACCCTGCAGGCGCGCGGCGCGATCTTCGTCGACGAGACCGACGAGGTGCCCGAGGGCGAGACGGTGATCTTCTCCGCCCACGGCGTCGCCCCGGTGGTGCACCAGGAGGCGGCCGCGCGGCAGTTGAAGACGATCGACGCGACCTGCCCGCTGGTCACCAAGGTGCACCACGAGGCCAAGCGGTTCGCCGCCACCGACTACGACATCCTGCTGATCGGCCACGAGGGCCACGAGGAGGTCATCGGGACCAGCGGCGAGGCGCCGGACCACGTCCACCTCGTCGACGGCCCGAGCGACGTACCGAACGTGACGGTCCGTGATCCCGAGAAGGTGGTCTGGCTGTCCCAGACCACGCTGTCCGTCGACGAGACGATGGAGACGGTGCGGCGGCTGCGCGAGCGGTTCCCGAAGCTGCAGGACCCGCCGAGCGACGACATCTGCTACGCGACCCAGAACCGCCAGGCCGCGGTGAAGAAGCTGGCCCCCGAGGCCGACCTGATGATCGTGGTCGGCTCCCGCAACTCGTCGAACTCGGTGCGCCTGGTCGAGGTCGCCGTCGAGCACGGCGCCAAGGCCGGCTACCTGGTCGACTACGCCGCCGAGATCGACGAGGCCTGGCTCGAGGGGGTCGACTCGGTCGGCGTCAGCAGTGGCGCGAGTGTGCCCGAGGTGCTGGTCCGCGACGTCCTGCGCTGGCTGGCCGAGCGCGGGTACGCCGAGGTCCAGGAGGTCACCACGGCCGAGGAGAGCTTGACGTTCGCCCTGCCCCGGGAGCTCCGCAGTGACCTCAAGGCGGCCGGCCTGCCGACCACCGGCACCTCGGACCACGCCTGGACTATTTGATCACCAGCTTGACGGTCTTGCTGGTCTCGAAATATCCGTCGGTACCGCAGTACGACACCGTGTAGTGGAAGGTGTACGTGCCCGGCTTCGTGTAGGTGTGTGAGTCGACCGCGTACGTCTCACGGCCGGTGGTCCGCTTCTTCGAGTACTGACACGTCACCGCACCGCCGTCCGAACCGCCCGGATTGATGCCGTCGCCCCACGTGTAGTTCGTGCCGCCGGCCAGGTTGAGGAACGACGTGTCGCCGGGCAGGGCCTGTCCCTCCGAAGTCGTCGGCCTGACCACCGTGCCCGAGACCGTGACGTCCATGGTGACGGTCCGGCCACTGATGGTCGGCGTCAGCTTGACGTTGACATCGATCGGCGGCTGGGCCGGCGCGGTCGTCGTGGTGCCGGTGCCGGTCGTCGTGCCCTTGCCCGGGGTCGACCCCGCGGTGGTGCCTGCCGTTGCCCCGGTCGTGGTGCCGGCCGTCGTCGCCGGGGTGCGCCCGGTCGTGGCGCCTTCCGGCGTCTTGGTCGAGGTGGTCGGCGATGTCGGGCTGACGGTCGGCGGGCCGGTGACGACCGTTGTCGGTGCGCCCGTGGTGCCGGTCACCGGCGGGGTGCTCTTGATGTCGGTGAGGTTGCCGGCAGCAACGGTGACGGCGACCACGGCGGCCGCGGCCAGCGTCACCACGCCGGCGGTACGACGACGCCGTACCGAACGAACCCGGGCGAACACGGCCTCACTCGGGACCCCGCTCGGCGGTGGCGGATCGGCGACGAGTTGCTCGAACTGGTTCTTCAGATCGTGGTTGGTCATGGGTCAGCCCTCCTTCTGGACCGTGGCGGGGATTGCGGTGAGCAGTTCGTGTTCGCGGAGCTTGGCGAGCCCGCGGGAGACGTTCGACTTCACGGTGCCGATCGAGCAGCTCATGATCTGGGCGATCTCGGCCTCCGGCAGGTCCTCGAAGTACCGCAGGACCAGCGTTGCGCGGGTCCGGCGGGGGAGGGTGGCGAGTGCGCGCAGCAACAGATCGCGGTCGTCCACGGTGCCGTACTGCTCCCGGGCCTGCGGCTCCGGCAGTTGCTCGGTCGGGGTCTCGCCCCGCCACTTCCGCCGCCACCACTGGGTGCTGGTGTTCACCATCACCGTCCGGGTGTAACTCTCCAGCGCGTTGCCGCTGCGCAACGAGTTGCGGTGGAACCACACCTTGGTCAGCGAGGTCTGTACCAGATCCTCGGCGAGGTGCCATTCACCGGTCAGCAGATATCCGAACCGTTGCAGTGCGGTGAACCGCCCGTCCACGAATTCGGCGAACTCGTGGTCACGTCCTGGATCCATCCCAACCCCCATCTCATCCATCTCGGTCAGACATGTGATGACCGGACGAGAGCAAAAGGTTGAGCCCCGATCCGCCGGAGCCGAACTGTAATCTTCCCGTTGCCTCGGGCAGCAACGGGCGACCTCAGGTGCCGAGTGGCTTGCCCAGATATCCGCGGGCGATCATCGTCACCCACTGGTAGACGGCGTCCTCGGCCGGCGCCAACGGACCCGGCCGGAAGTGCGGTGACTCGGCCCCGCGCTGCACCGACTCACACGCCGCCCAGTCCTCGCGATTGGTCACGTCCCAGAACTCCACGGCGTACGACGGGTCCTGCACCTCGGCCGGGAAGTACCACGAGCACTCGATCGCCGTCACTCCCGGTGCCCGCGGCTCCAGGCGATGCGTCATCACGTAGTCCGGGTGCAGCGAGATCAGCAGGTTCGGGAACAGTCCGAGGTAGTTCACCCGCCGCGGATCCACCCCTGGCAGCGGCACCCCACCTGACCGTCCATCGAGCGACATCGTCTCGGCACCCGGGCGCAGGTCCATCAGGCCGCCGACCCAGGCGCCCGGCAGGTTCCAGTTGTCGCCCGAGGTCGGCGGCGACACCTTGCAGAGCTCGGGATGGATCAGCGGGCAGTGGTAGCACTCGTGGTAGTTCTCGACGATCGTCTTCCAGTTCGACGCGACGTCGTACTGGTGCCTCGCCTTCAGCACCAGCGTTTCCGGCGCGTACGGCGCGACCAGCTCGGTGAGCCCGCCAAGGTGCTCCTCGAACGGTCCCGCCGTACCGGTCGCGTTCACGAACAGCCACCCGTGCCAGACCTCGGCCGGCAGCTCGACCAGCTTGTACGGCGTGGGGTCGAATGCCTCACCCATCCGCGGCGCGGCCTTCACCGAGCCGTCGAGCTCGTACGACCACCCGTGATACGGGCAGACCACGGAGCGCCTGTCGCTGGCCTCGTCGCACGGCAGCAGCTCGTGCCCGCGATGCCTGCAAGTGTTGGCGAACGCACGCGGCCGATCGCCGAAGGTCAGGACGACGGCGATGTCGCCCACGGCCACCGACCGGTGCGTCGTATCGGCCGCCAACTCGTCCACCCGGCCGAGACAGCTCCAGCTGCCGGCGAAGAAGTGCCGTCGCTCCCACGCGAGTACGGCGGGATCGGTGTACGCGGCCTGCGGCAGCATCACCGACTCCCCATGCGGCCGCAGCGAAGCCTCCAACCCGCGAGCATCAACCGGAGCATTCACCATCCGCCCACTATCAGCCGCAAACCCACCCGCCGTCGAGCAACCGGCATGTCGTCCCACACCGGCCCCCCAACCGAGCTGCGCTACCGGGCGCCCCGAACATAGTGGTCGAGGACGTAGTTCCAGCCGGTGTCGTAGCCGGTGCGGGCGCGTACGCCGTCCGGCCGACGCTCCCACCCGCTGTGGACCAGCTCGACCTCGGTCCCCGCGTCGACCGCCGTAAAGGTGACCGTCACGTGCCCCGCCTGCTGCGGATCAGTCCCCGGATGCCAGGTGAAGCTGACCGACTTCGGCGGATCCCAGTCCGACACCGTCCCCCACGACCCGACCTCACCATCGTCGTCGTACTCGACGATCCGTCCGCCCACGGCACCCTCGAGCCGCACGTCACGCGCCTTCTCCGCCGCGACCGAATGCGTTGCCAACGGCCACCACGCCGACATCTCCGCGGTGAACACCTCGAACGCCCGCTCGGGCCCCACCGGCACGACAACCTTCTTCACCAACGGCGCCAGCTCTTGATCCACGCTCATCCCCGTTCCTCCTCCCAACCCGTCCACAATTACTCGCCGTCCGGCTCGGTGCGGCGGATGTGGTCGGCGTACGCCTCCAGGGCGTCGTCCCAGAACCGGTCCAGCCAGGCCCGCAGCTCGTCCAGGCCGGTGCGGTCGACGCGGTAGATGTTCCGCGTGCCGCGCGACTCGTGATCCACCAGTCCCACCGCCCCGAGCACCTTCAGATGTTGCGAGATCGCCGGCCGGCTGACCGGAATCCGCTCGGCCAGTCCGCCGACCGAACTCGGGCCGCCCCGCCGCAGCGTCTCCAGAATCGCCCGCCGGGTCGGATCACCCAGTGCATCCAGCACCGGCCCGGCCACCTCGAGTAATCCGTAAGTCCCCACGAACGGTAAGTTTCCACTAACCAAGGCTCGAGTCAAGACCTGGGCGGCCTTCCGGCGCAGAACAGTCCACCGCACCCGCAGCTCGGTGGGCTGCGGGGTGCGGTAACCGGGGCGGACCGGGTCAGCGGATCAGGCCAGCGGATCAGGTCAGCGGGGTTGGGTCAGTTGAAGGGGTCGAGGGTCAGGGACGCCTGCTGCGGGTTGCCGTCGTGGACGAGGGACTCATGGGCGCCGACGTCGTCGAAGGCGAAGGCGTAGGCCTTGCCGTCGGCCATCTGGGCGTGGATCTTGCGGGCGTAGTGGTTGGTGACGCTGTCCTGGTAGAAGCCGGCGTTGTTGGGGTCGGGCTGGTTCGGGTTCGTCAGCAGCGTGGAGCGGTTGTAGCCGGCGCACAGCGTCCGCGAGATCGGTCCGCGCACCTGGTCGTTCGGTGCGTCGAGCAACTTGAAGCAGCCGAAGATGCTGGCCGAGTCAGGCTTCTGGAACGACGTGACGACCGCGCCCGAGCTGTTGGTGAAGTTCATGACGTTGCCGGAGACGCGACCGAAGTACTTGATGCTCGGCTGGTCCCCGAACGGAGTGACCGTCAACGTCTCCGAGCTGTACTTCGCCCAGACCCGGTTCACGTAGTCGTCCATCGCGGTCGCCGGGAGTGCGCCGGTCTCAACGCCGTACAGGGGTGAGAGCGCCCGCAGTACGGATCCGTTCGGTGCGGTCTGGATCAGGTTCGCCCAGCCGCCCGGCTGTCCGCGGAGAGAGTCGAAGAAGCCGTTGTAGCCACCGGGCTTCAGGTGGCCGGTGGTCTTGGTCGACCCGTCGGCGAGCTGCACCCCGACGGCGTACGGCGCCGAGAACATGTCGACCTGGGTGCTGTTGATCCACAGCCCCGAGTCGTTGAGCGTGTACTCGGACCAGTTGAACAGGATGTTGCGGTTCGGATCGCTCGGGTTCTGTACGGCGGGTTGCACCAGTCCGCCGGTGGTGAGCTTGAAGACGAGCTTCTCGCCGTAGGAGAAGTACACCCGGCCGGAGAACTTCGGCATCCGGATGGTGAGCGACTGCCCGTTGGCCGGGCCGGCGATCGACGCGTCCGGTGCGGGCGTCGGTGGATTACCGCCGGCCGGCCAGGCGTGGAAGTTGCCCGCGGCATCGGCCCAGCCCTGCTGTCCGGTGGCCAGGTTGGTGCCCAGGTTGTAGATGTAGACCGGGTCCCCGCGGCCCGAGTTGTTGCTGATCTGCAGTGGAATGGTGGCCGGAACGGCTGCTGCCGGACTGTCGTTGGTTGCGGTCAATACGCCGGCGATACTCGCCGCGGCCACGGCGATCGCCAGCAGGTGATGCTTGATGCGCACTGTTCCTCCTCAGGCTGTCCCGTACGAGAAGGCGAGGCGCCGGCACGGCCGAGCCGCTGCGTTACCAGGGCACACCAGCCCCGCGAAACCGGCGCTCAGGTCCGAACGACGAGGGACGGTGGATCATCGAACGACCAGGTGAGAGCGCTCTCATCGTTCGCGACCCGACCAACCCCTGTCAACACCCAACCCCTGTCGGCTTTCCGACACCTCCCCGCGCGCTCGGGGTCAGCCGGCCTGGGGTGGCGGCCACTTGCGGGTCGGGTTGTGGTCTTCGATGGCCAGGAACTCCGGGGCGGTGAGCGGCCGGACGGAGGCTTCGATGGACTCCATCGCGGTCAGCTCCGCCTCGGTGACGTGGAGGTCGCGGAGTTTGCGGGCGGTGATGAACACCCGGCGCTCGAACGACCCGACCGTGCCGTTGTACGCCTCGACGGCCGACGTCAGCGAGCGGCCGACCCGACTCAGATGGTCGCCCATCGTGCCGAGCCGTTCGTAGAGTTCACGACCCAGCTCGAACACCTGCTGCGCCGACTCGGTCAGGGCGGACTGGTTCCATGCGTACGCCGCTGCGCGCAAGGTCGCGATCAGCGTCGTCGGCGTTGCCAGGATCACCCGGCGTTCGGCGGCGTACTCGAGCAAGGACGGCTCGACGTCGAGCGCCGCCGACAGGAACGACTCCCCGGGCACGAACAGGATGACGAACTCGGGCGACGGCGACAGCCTGGTCCAATAGGCCTTCGACGCCAACTGATCCACGTGGGTCCGCAGGTGCCGGGCGTGTGCGCGCAACCGATCCTCACGGAAGGCGGCATCGTCCGATTCGGACGCCTCCAGGAACCCGGCCAACGGGACCTTCGAGTCGACGACCAGATTCTTGCCCTCGGCAAGTCTCACCACCAGGTCCGGCCGGAGCAGGCCGTCCTCGCCGACGGTCGTCGTCTGCTCGGTGAAGTCGCAGTGCGCCACCATCCCGGCCAGCTCGACGGTACGGCGCAGATGCAGCTCACCCCACCGACCTCGCACCTGCGGCTTCCGCAACGCGGTCGACAACGAGGCCGTCTCCCGCCGCAACGCCTCGCCGCTCATCCGCACTTCGTTGACCTGTTGATGAAGCTGGCTCTGCCACGCCGCGCGGCCCTGCTCGAGTTGGTTCAGCTGCGCGTGCAGGCGATCGAGCGCCTCCTTCACCACGGCCTGGCCCGACATCTGTTGCCCGACGCTGCTCCGCTCCTGCGTCAACTCGACGACGCGATCTTCGGCCGCATCGCGCTCAGCCGTAACCCGGGCGAGTTGCGCGCCGTCCTTCCCGCGCACGTAGAGCACGCCGAACACAGCCCCGAGGAGCAACCCCACCACGAGGAACAGCAGCAGCAACATCACCGTCGTACCGGTCATGTGACAGATAGTGCCGAACGCCACCGACAGTTTCTGCTGATTCCCGGCGGAGTGCCGCAAGATTGCCGGGAAAGTGCTCGAAGAGTGCCGTGTCCGTTCCGCGATCGCGAGGAAGACTCGACGTCAGCAGTCCATCGCGGGGAACGAGTAGCCCTGCGCCTTCAGAAGGGGGAGCACCTTGTCCAGAGCGGCGACCGTCTGCGAGCGATCCCCGCCGCCGTCGTGCAACAGGACGATGTTGTGCCGGTGAGCGTGGGTCAGGATGTTGTGAACGATCGCCTGCGTGCCGGGCCGGGCCCAGTCCCGCGGATCGACATCCCAGAGAACCTGCACCATGCCGGCGGCCGAGATGTCGGCGCGGACCTTCGGGTTCGTGGCGCCGTACGGCGGCCGGAAGCAGGTCGACCGGGGTCCGTCGAAGATCTCGTGGTGCCGCTTCGCGGCGGACACCGCGGTGAGCTGCGCGTGACTGATCGAGTGGCTGCCGATCGTGTTGCCAGCGGCAAGCACTTGGTCCCGCAGGCCGGGGTGGGCAGCCTGCATGCTGCCCAGCTCGAAGAAGGTCGCGTGGGCGCCGTGCCTGGCGAGCACCTGCAGGATCTTCGGCGTCCAGACCGGGTCCGGGCCGTCGTCGAAGCTGAGGAAGAGCACCTTCTTGTTGCCTGCGGCAAGCGCAGCGGTCGGGTTCGGCACCGGTCGGTGCGGTGAGGTCGGCGCGTTGAAGGTCGGCGTCGTCGTCGGTGTCGCCGACGGTGTTGCCGACGCGGACGTCGACGCGACGGCGGGCTTGGGCGGGTGCGATCTTCCCAGTGCGATGGCGATCAGCGAACCGATGACGAGCGCGGCCAGCGCCGTACCGGTCGCGACGCACGCGGCAAACCTACGGGACATGATGCTCCCTTGCAGATCAGGCGGATGTACCCCGGTCGCTCCCCCTCAGGAGCCCTCACAGCTCAGCCTCGAAGCTGCTGTGCCGGACATCAGAGGAGACGCGTGATCACCTGGTCCGGTTGGCGTTCTCGTGTTGCGGTGAGATCTCAGCTGTCGTGATGACGGTCGCCCGCGGCGTCGCGACGGTGGCCGGTGCGCCGCGGTGGTAGAGCCTGCCCTCCAGCGATTTCACACTCGCGACGAGGACGAAGCTCATGCTCACCAGCAACGCCCACGCGCCGAACTTCGCCGGATGCACGAGTCGCCACACGTCCACCTGGTCGGGGTAGTTCCACGCGTCCAGGAAAGTGCCGAAGTTCTCCGCGACCCACAGGAAGAGCCCGATCAGCCCGAACGACACCGCGAGCGGCATCCGGTACCGCCGTTCGCCCACCGAGTAGAAGACCCAGGTACGACGCAGGACGACGAGCAACCCGATCGCGATCGGGATCCGGAGGTCGACGATCCAATGATGAGTGAAGAAGTTCGCATAGATCAGCACCGCGAGGACGGTGGTCAGCACCGGCCGATACCCGCTCACCCGCAGGTCGAACCGCCGCCAGGCCTGACAGATGTAGCTGCCGACAGCGGCGTACATGAACCCGGCGAACAGCGGCACCCCGCCGATCTTCGTGTACGCCTCACCCGGGTACTGCCACGACCCGACCTGCACCTTGAACAGTTCGAGCCCGAGCCCGACCAGGTGGAAGCCGAGGATCACCGCGACCTCGCGCCAGGTCTCCAGCCGGACCACCCAGAACAGCAGCGTCAGACCCAGGCAGTACACGAGCAGCGCGTCGTACCGGGGGATCGGCAGGTCGACGTACTTGGAGACGGCCAGGCCGGCGAACAGGCAGACCGGGAACAGACAGGAGACCGCCTCGAGCCACCCGAACCGCAGGAATTGCAGGCAACCGGTCACGAAGCGTGGTCGAGGGACAGGGCGATCTCTCCAACTGGTCACAGACTGGAGACGTCGCTTGCCCTCGGCTGGTTCGGGCGGATACATCAACGGCAAGGGATGGGGAGGTGCCGGGATGGATCCGACGGTGGTTTACGAGACGGAACGGCTCGTGGTGCGCGACTGGGTGGACACCGACGAGGACCGCGTGTTCGACATCTACCGGCGGTGGGAGGTGTCGCGCTGGCTCGGCGCCGAGCCTCGGGTGATGACGGCCCGGGATGCCGCGGCCCGGACGATCGCGCGCTGGCAGGAGCGCAACCGGGATCCGCTGTACGGCGTCTGGGCGGTGGAGGAGCGCTCGACGACGGTGGTGGCCGGGACTGTACTGCTCGTCCCGCTGCCCGATCCGTCCGACGGGACCGAGAGCAAGGGCGAGGTCGAGGTGGGCTGGCACTTCCATCCCGACGCCTGGGGTCGCGGCCTGGCGACAGAGGCCGCACGCGGCGCGATCGCACACGGCTTCAAAGGTGGCCTGGACGGGATCTACGCGGTCGTCCGCCCGGACAACGCCGCATCACTGGCGGTCTGCCGGCGCCTGGCGATGCGTCCGCTGGGCCGGACCAGCCGCTGGTACGGCGCGGACCTCGAGGCGTTCCTGATCTGACCTCGCCCGACGCGGATTGGGGTACGGCGGGGTTGGCCGCGTACCCTTGACGCCCGTGGCACTCACCATCGGA
The DNA here is from genome assembly GCA_963748245.1 of uncultured Actinomycetota bacterium. Lineage (GTDB taxonomy): Bacteria > Actinomycetota > Actinomycetes > Propionibacteriales > Kribbellaceae > Kribbella. The sequence continues at coordinate 1,135,088 of CAVVIA010000004.1, forward strand.
ATCGTCGGGCTCCCCAACGCGGGCAAGTCCACCCTGTTCAACGCACTGACCAAGAACAACGTGCTCGCCGCGAACTACCCGTTCGCGACCATCGAGCCCAACGTTGGCGTGGTCGGCGTACCGGACGCACGGCTGGGCAAGCTGGCCGAGGTGTTCAGTTCCGCCAAGGTGATCCCCGCCACCGTGCAGTTCGTCGACATCGCCGGGATCGTCCGCGGCGCGTCGGAGGGTGAGGGCCTGGGCAACAAGTTCCTCAGCCACATCCGCGAGTCGGACGCGATCTGCCAGGTCACCCGGGTCTTCCGCGACGACGACGTCACCCACGTCGACGGCAAGGTCTCGCCGGCCGACGACATCTCCACCATCCAGACCGAGCTGATCCTGGCCGACCTGCAGACCGTCGAGAAGGCGATCCCGCGGCTGGAGAAGGAAGCCCGGCTGAAGAAGGAGAGCGCGGTCGTGCTCGAGGCGGTCCGGGAAGCGCAGAAGCATCTCGAGGCCGGTACGCCGATCATCGCCACCGACGTCGACCGCGACGCGATCCGCGAACTGATGCTGATGACGGCCAAGCCGTACCTGTTCGTCTTCAACTGCGACGCCGACGAGCTGTCCGACGAGCCGCTGAAGCAGCAGATGCGGGACCTGGTCGCGCCGGCCGAGGCGATCTTCCTGGACGCGAAGTTCGAGGCGGAGCTGGTCGAGCTCGGCGACGAGGACGAGGCGCGCGAGATGCTCGCCGAGATGGGCATCGACGAGCCCGGCCTGGACGTGCTGGCCCGGGTCGGTTTCGAGACCCTCGGCCTGCAGACGTACCTGACGGCCGGCCCGAAGGAAGCCCGCGCCTGGACCATCAAGCGCAACGCCACCGCCCCCGAGGCGGCCGGGGTCATCCACACCGACTTCCAGCGCGGCTTCATCAAGGCCGAGATCGTCTCGTACGACGACCTGATCAACGCCGGCTCCATGACCGCCGCCCGCTCCGCCGGCAAGGTCCGCATGGAAGGCAAGGACTACACCATGCAAGACGGCGACGTCGTCGAATTCCGCTTCAACGTCTAAATCCCCTGCGGGGTGGTGGGGGAGCGGGGCCGGGCGGGCGCCTTGGCTCTCTTCGGTTGGGGTTCGGCCAGGGGTTGCAGCTCGCGGTTCACCGCCTGGATTCGCCGTAGCTCGTCCGCACAGGTTGCCCGCGTCGCATCGAGGAACGCCAAGTGCTGCCGGGTGCCCATGAGAAACTCCTCGCGAGTGGACGGGAGAGCTATTGTCTGTCGCGACAGGAGCACCTCGGCGTTGCCCGGCGCGTGGCAGGTCGGGTAGCGTCTGCAGGGCGTGGTTGGGGCCGCGTCGAGACTCGCCGGAAGGCTGGAAGCCACCCCTGTTGAATTGGCGTTCCCTTGTGGCCTGTGCGAGTCCGGGCCCGAGAGGACGCGTCATGAGACATCTGCCTGACAGCCCGAGCCTGGGGTTTCTCCGTCAAGAGGCCAAGGATCTGCTGGCCGCACTCCGTGAATCGAATCCGGGTGCGTCGCTGGCTGAAGCGCAACGGACGTTGGCGGTCGAGTACGGCCTGCGTGACTGGGCCGAGTTGAAGGCCGAGGTGGAACGCCGGGTGCTCGACGCGCCCGTCGTACCCGATGGTCTTGCCGAGGAGTTGGCGACGGCGTTCGGGCTTGGGCGCGTCGTCAAGACGGCGACCGCGGTCTCGTTCACTCCGATGGGCCGGTGCTGGTCGATCACGACCGACGACGGGCGCTGGCTGGCCGTCACCGTCTATCCGTGGATCACCGCCGAACAGGCGGAACTCGGTGCCCGGCTTCGCGATGCGGCTGTTGCCGCCGGCGTCACCGCAGCGACTCCTGTGCGCAGTCCTGAGGGTCGGCTGATCGAAACCGTGCAGGGCCAGAACTGGCGGGTTCACGAGTGGATCGAGGTCGGTCCGTCGCCGGTGGCGCCGACGCCGACGGCCGTGGCGCGCCGGGTCGGGGAGATCTTCGGGACGCTGCACTCACTGGCCATCCCGAGCGATGCGCCCATCCACCCGTACGTCACGATGCGGAAGTCCGGGGCCGAATGGGACGAGCTCCTCGGTCGAGCCCGGGCCGCCGGTAAGCCGTGGGCCGACCAGCTCGCAGCCACCTTCCCGACGATCCGCGATCTGGAAACGATCAAGGCCGACTTCGACGGCGCCGAGTTCATTTTGTGCAACCAGGTCGTCAACCCCGAGAACGTCCGCCTGAGCCACAACGACCAGCTCGTGGTCACCGAATGGGACTTCGCCGGCTCACTGACCCCCGAGCTCGAGGTCGCCTGGGCGCTCACCCACTGGACCCTCCGCCCAGCCGTCAACCCCACGGCGATCGCTGCCTTCCGCGAGGGCTACGTCGCCACCGCGGGCCATTGGCCAGACCTCACCCTGTCGTCCTTCGCCACCGCAGTGACCGGCTGGCTCAACTGGACCTACAACTCCATCTGCGAGTCGATCACCCCCACCGACCCCGACCACGCCACCTTCGCCGAAGCCGAATCCACCGACCTCCTCAACCACCCCATGACCCGCCCCTCCCTCACCCAACTCCTGACAACCGCTCAGAGGTAGCGGGCGCCGCGTCGGAGTCACCCGCGCTCGTGGCGGTATTCCTGCAGTACGGCGTCGAGGTCAAGGGGAGCCTCGGGCAGAGCACCTGGGCTCTCGGGCAAGTCCGAGTCCGTTGGTCGAAGGTCGACAGTCAGATCCAGCGCATCGAGGACTCCAATCGCACGGCCAAGTTCGACAGTTGGTTTGCCTTTCTCGAGATCGATGAGCCAAGTTCTCGACACTCCGGCGGCGCTGGCGACCTCGGCTTGGGAGAGCTTGAGCTCGATACGCCGACCGCGCACCGCGGCGCCGAGATCATGCGGGGTTCTGATCTCCACTCTCACCTCCATGTCGCCGTACGTCGACACTCTCGCATTGTCGACGTACGGCGACAATTCGCGTGCGGGTCCGGGCAGGTGTGCCTAGGGTCGGAGGCATGGTTGATGCCTTGTTTGGGGTGCCTCGGTTGGTGGCGGTTTATGACCTGGTGGATGCGGGGCGGGGGGATCTGGAGCATTACGTGGCGATGGTGGGGGAGTTCGGGGCGGAGCACGTGCTGGATGTGGGGTGTGGGACGGGGGAGTTGGCCTGCTGGTTGGGGCGGCTCGGGGTAGAGGTGGTGGGGGTGGATCCGGCGGAGGCTTCGCTGGAGGTTGCTAAGGGCAAGGAGTTTGCCGATCGCGTGCGGTGGATTCACGGGGACGCGACGACGCTGCCGCCGCTCGAGGTCGATCTGGCGGTGATGACGGGGAACGTGGCGCAGGTGTTCCTCACTGATGAGGACTGGGCGGCGACGCTGCGCGGCGTCCGGGACGCGTTGCGGCCGGGTGGGCGGTTCGTGTTCGAGACGCGGGATCCGGCACGGCGCGGGTGGGAGGAGTGGACGCGGGAGGGCACACACCAGGTCACGCCGGTCGCGGATGGCGAGACGGTGGAGACCTGGACTGACCTGACCAGTGTCGAGCTTCCGTTCGTGTCGTTCCGCGGCACCTTTGTGTTCGGGTCGGACGGGGCTGTGCTGACGTCGGATTCGACGTTGCGGTTCCGGGAGCGCGAGGAGATCGAGGAGTCGCTGCGGACCGCCGGGTTCGCGGTGGACGACGTACGCGAGGCGCCGGATCGGCCTGGCAAGGAGTTCGTGTTCGTCAGTTCGAAGCTGTGAGCAAGGCTGTCAGCGTGTGGTGGGCGGTGCGGGACATGACCGGGTTGGTTTCGACGTAGTACCAGAGGCAACCGATCGCCTGGGCGAAGGACCAGCCCATGCCGCGGCGCCATTCGTTGTCGTCGCTGCCGATCGCCGTACGGAACGCCGCGCGGGCGTCTGTGTCGAGGAGATTCCAGGCCGGGGCGAGGTCGATCGCCGGGTCCGCGACGGTGAAGGTGCCGACGTCGATGACGCCGACGAGCCGGCGGTTCTCGGTGAGCAGGTTGCCGGGCATCAGGTCGCGGTGCGCCCAGACGTCCGGCTCGGTACGCGGCGTGGTGCGCAGGTCGGCCCAGAGCCGGCCGAGTGCGTCGACGTCGATCATGCCGCGACTGCGTTCCAGACCGTCGGCGACATACTCGTCGTGAGTCGTGAGTACGCCGCCGCGCCATGACCCAGTGAACACGCGGCCCTCGGTCGGCACGGCCCGCAGCGCGCGCACGAACGTCGCCAAGTCCTCGGCGAACCCGATCGAGCCGGCGACGTCGGCGTCGTACGCGATCGTGCCCGGGAGCCAGCTGTAGACGGCCCAGGGCAGCGGGTAGCCCTCGCCGGGTTCGCCGAGCTCGATCGGTTCGGGGGTCGGGTACGGCGAGATGGCGTGGAGCCGGCGTGCGGCGTCGGCCTCCGCCTCGAGGTCCTTGCGCTCCTCGGCCGGGTCGCCCGGCTGGATCGGGAGTCTGGCGACCAGGGTGTCGCCGATCCGGAACAGCGCGTTCACCGTGCCGTGCGAGGTGACGGGGCGGACGGTCAGGTCGCTCCACGCCGGGAACTGTGACCGGACGAGCCGTGTCACCAGGTCCGTCGTCACGTCCAGCTGTCCAGGATGCATCGGCACGCCCAGCAGTATCCGGGACGCACCCAACCGGCGCACGCCAATTAGACGAGCAGCGCCGGAGCGACGCGGGCGGAACCGATGCCCCGGTCAGGTTTGCCGAGGCGGAAGCGGACCTTTCCTTTCAGCACCGTGCCGGACTCGGCCTGCCCGCCGACCAACTCCTCGCCGGGGAACAACGTGAACGTCCAGCGCTCGTTGTGCTCACAGTCCGGCGGTACGGCGCCACACTGCAACACCCGCGCACCCCAGATCTGACGGGTCATCCACTGCCTGGTGTCCATCCCGAGTACGACGAAACCCCCAGCGCTCACCACATCGTCGTAGCTGCCGAGGGAAGGACCGTAGACGCCGACCACGCTGACGACGAGACTCCATGGCCGGGTGCTCGACAGCCCGACTCCCGCGGGCAGTCGCTCGTCGAACACATCCGCCGCCGGTGCACCGACCTGAGCAGCCCGTACGGCGGCATCCACGGGCTGTCGCGTGTCGAGCGACTCAGGAGCCGGCACGAGGAGTACGCCGTACTCGACCTCGTCGGCGAAACGTGCGGAGCTGAAGTGAGCGGTCAGCGCTGTGGTCGCCTCCTCGGCCTGTTTCCATTCGGCCGGGGAGAACTCGTCGAGCAGGTACTCACGGGTGACCGCGGGCAGTCCGCGATCGCGAACGAGCCGGGCGATCGGGTCGCACGCGCTCCATCCGCTGGTGAGCAGCCGGTTGATCTCCTTCTCGGTGAAGTCGTTCATCCCGGCCGACGCTAGCCGCCGGCACCGACAGCGCCTGGAGTCAGTGCGTCGCGAGGGGCTTGGCGCGGTCGGTGGCCAGACGGATGGCGAAGACGGCGAGGGCAGTGCCGGTGAGGTAGCGGTGGATGCGCATCCAGGTCGGGCGGTTGGCGAGGAAGACGGCGACCGAGCCGGCGGTGAGGACGAAGACCGCGTTCACCGCGACGCCGACGGCGGTCTGGAGCAGGCCGAGGATCAGGCTCTGGGTCCCGAGGTGGCCGCGCGACGGGTCGAGGAACTGGGGCAGCAGGGAGATGTAGAGGATCGCGATCTTCGGGTTGAGCAGGCAGGTGAGCAGGCCCATGCCGAACAGCTTCCGCGGCCGGTCGGGGTCCAGTTCCTGGGTTGCGAAGGCGGAGCTGCCGCCGGGGCGGAAGGCGTTCCAGGCGAGCCAGAGCAGGTACGCCGCGCCGGCCAGTTTCAGCGTCAGATAGATCTCGGGGACGAGCGCGAACAAGGTGGCGAGTCCGGCGCTGGCGGCGAGGAGATAGACACCGAAGCCGACGCCGACACCGGCCAGCGAGATGAGTCCGGCGCGGCGGCCCTGGGCGACCGACCGCGAGACCAGGTAGATCATGTTCGGCCCGGGAGTGACGACCAGTCCTAGTTCGACCAGCGCGATCCCGAGCATTGCCTCACCACTGACGAGCACGTGCGTCCCCTTTCATCGGTTCGAACCTAACAACCTCCCTCGCCGCCGGGCGGGCATTTTTCTTCTGCTGAGACGGTGCGCGGTACGTTGCCGGAATGAGCGACCAGACGTGCATGCGCTGCGGTGAGCAGGTGGAGTCGAGTCGCGACGACTACGAGGTGTTCGAGCGGATGCACTGGGACTGCTTCCACTACGCCTACGAACACGACCTCAACGGCGAGGTCCCCGAGGCCGCCGACTGCGGCATGCCGGGCTGCCCGTCCGGCGACAGCTAACGAGACCGGCCAAGCGTACCGCGGCTGGCGTCCGTGGCGGACGAGTGGGTGGAGCTGGCCGGGCAGGACACCTACCGCGACGGTTTGGAGGCTCTGGTGGCCGGTCTGCTCCCGCCGGGGTGACAGGCCCCGGTGGTAATCCATTCGCGGGTGGGTGTCACAGTTGGTTAGCGTGGGTGTGTACGCCTGACGGTTTGAAGGAGACGGTATGAGCGACAAGTCCAGCGAGCCGGCGGACGATCTGCAGAAGAAGTTCCGTGAAGCGCTCGAGAAGAAGAACGCACATCACAACGCGCACCCGGGCTCCGGGACGCGGCGTGAGGGTGTCGGCGAAGCGCACAACGACAAGCAGAAGCGCCAGTTCCGGCGCAAGTCCGGCAGCTGATTCCGCCAACTGTCCATCCATCCGCCTGAGCCCCGGGTTGCCGCCCGGGGCTCGACTCATTCCTGCGCCCGGCTCCGGCCCTCCGAGTGGCGGTAGCCGGCGTCAGCCTCGATCGACTGCGGGGTCGGGCTGCTGAGCGTTGAGCAGGCCGGCCAGGCGGTTGAGCTCCGGGTCCCAGCCGAGGCGGTGGTTCGCCGAGTCCTCTTCGGTGGCGAAACCGCTGTGCGTGAGCAGCATCCGGGTGCCTTCGGGGACCTCGGTCAGCTCGACCTGCACCCGGGTCGCCTCGTCGCCCGTGCCGTCCCACTTCCAGCTGAACGCGAGCCGGTGCGGTGGTTCGACCTCGAGATAGGTGCCGCGGACGACGTGCGGACCCATCTCGACCACGTAGTCGCCGCCGACCCGGACGTCCGCCTGGACCTTCAGTTCCAGGTCCGGGTTGGGGCAGTACCACTGGGTCAGCAGCTCCGCCCGGGTCCAGGCGTCGTACACCTTCCCAATGGTTGCCGGTAGCACCCGTTCGATCCGGATGTCAGGTCCCATCCCCGCCTCCTCGCAGCAGTTCTTCCAGCCGGTCGACTGTGCTGTTCCAGTACGTCGTCAGGTCGCCGAGCCAGTCCTCGACCTCGGCGAACGCCTCCGGCCGGATCGTGCACACCACCGTCCGGCCCACCTTGCGCCGGCTCACCAGCCCGGCATCCACCAGGACCCCGACGTGTTTCGTCATCGCGGGCAGCGTGATCCGGTGCGGCTCGGCGAGCTCGCCCATGGTCGCGTCGCCCCGGCTGAGCCGGCCCACGATCGCCAGCCGGGTCGGGTCCGCCAGCGCCCCGAAGGTCGTTGTCAGCACGAGAACACTTCACCAAATGGTGAAGTGTCTGTCAAGGGATCACAGCAGGTCGGCGAGGAAGCGGGCGGCCCGGGCGGCGCCGTCCGACTCGACCGCGCGGTAGTCGGGTTCAGTGTCCAGAGCCTTGGCGATGGTTTCGGCCAGCAACAGCGGATCGGTGGCCTCGGCGTAGCTGAGGCGGTGGCCGGCGTTGTAGCGGTCCAGGCGCGCGGCGACGTGGAAGTTCTGCTCGAAGTGGTGCTGCAGCGGGACGTAGATGAACGGCACCCGGGCCGCGGTGAGTTCCATGCAGGTGGTGAGACCGCCCTGCGTGATCGCGAGATCCGCCGCGGCGAGATGGCGATGCAGGTCGGGGAGATAGCCCCGCAGCGTCACACCGGGGATCGACGGCAACGAGGCGGGATCGATCCGCGGGCCGGTCACGACGACGAAGTTCAGATCGGGGACCAAGCGCCGAGCCTGTGGGACTGCCTCGAGAACCCTGTGCAGCAAGGAAGATCCGACGCCGGAGCCGCCGACCGTCACCACGCAGAGCAGACCGTCGGCCGGATAGCCGAGCTCCGTGCGGTCCACTCGTGACGGGACGAAGCCGGTGACGTAGCCGGCGAAGTCGAAGTTGCGCTCGGTCCAGTCGCGGATCGTCGGCAGCCCCGGACCGAAGGAGGCGTCGACGATGTCGTCCGGGTCGCCGACGAAGACCGACCGGTCCCGCAGCCGGGCGAACCGGGCCCGCTGCTCGATCATCTCGGCGTTGTAGTCCGCCGTCAGCCGCGCCTCGCGGGAGCCGCCGTCCGGCATCGGCAGCCAGCCGACGAAGTCCGTCATCCACGCGTACGCGAACCGCTTGAGCTCCGGGTTCTCGTGCAGGAAGTAGTCCACGTCCCACGCCTCGTCCCCGATCACCAGGTCGTACGGCCGCTCGGCCACGACATCGGCGAAGGTGAGGAAGTTCGCCACCAGGATCTCGTCCATCCGCCGGATCGCCTGGAACGCGTGCAGGTCGTGCTCACCGGCCTCGAACTCGATGTGCGTCGACTCGTTGCACAGGTACGACGACGCCGGGTGGACCGTCTCACCGGCGTCCTCGAGCACCCGCGTCACCGGGTGCTGCGCCAGCCAGTCGATCTCCAGGTCGGGGTGGTGCGTGCGCAGTTCGCGTGCGATCGCCAGGTCCCGCCGGGCGTGGCCGAGTCCGATCGGCGACGACAAATAGAGCGCTCGTTTCGGCCTACTCATCGCCCGCACCCAGGTACGACGTACCGGCCGGGGAGCGACCCGATCGACGAAGTCGCGGAGCAGGTGGTTCACCATGACCGGGTCGCGAGCGTGTGGCGCGTGCCCACCGCCCTCCACCGTCACCAGCGACCCTCCGGTGGCCTCAGCGAGCAGTGCACCTTCGAGATGCGGCCGGATGCCGTCCTGCGCGCCGTGGATCACCAGCACCGGGCACGACACCTTGGTGAGCCGCTCCGGCGGCAGGTGGTCTGCCCGGGCGACCTCTGTGTCCACCAATCGCTCGGGACCGATCTCCCGGCCCCAGCCGATGCAGTCCTCGATCTGCTTGGTGGAGTGCGGTTCGCTGAAGAGGTGCTCGAAGAAGAACTCGAGGAAGTCGTCGTACCCGCCTTCGAGCCAGTGGTAGCGGTTGTACTTCGCCCAGCCCTCAGCCGTCTCGTGGCGCTCGTTGAACGTCCACTGCGTGCGCTCCTCCAGCCGCGGCGCCAGTCTGGTCGCCGGACCGATGCACACGATGCCCAGCACCCGCTCCGGCTGCTCCAACGCCAACTGCAACGCCCACGGGCATCCACGGGAGAACCCGACCAGCACGCAGGCCCCGGTCTCGGTCGCATCCAGTACGGCGAGCGCATCCGCGACGAACTCGGCGTCGCTGTAGGCCTCAGCACCCACCGGACGGCCGGAGCTCCCGGAGCCCCGGCCGTCGAAGGTGATCACTCGGTAGTGCCGGGACAGGTAAGGGACCTGCGCCTTCCACATGCGGGAAGGCACGATCGACCACGTCGGCAGCAGCAGGACCGTCGGCCCTTCGGTGCCGTGTACGGCGTAGCCGATCGTCACCCCGTCGCGCTCCACCGTCCCCTGCAGATCAGGTGTCAGCGCAGGTCTCCCCGTCATCGCCCCAGCCCCCTAGAACCCCGTCCCCCTCGGAACCTCAACGTCTCAGGGCCGTACCTCGAACACCAGGTTGAACGGCGTCTCCGCGACCGTGCGGAACCTGGTGAACCCGGCTGCCGTGGTGACGTCCCGGATCCGCGCCGGCCCGGCCTGAGTGCCCAGTGCGAGTCCGACCGGCTGGGACAGCGATCCCGGCGTACAGAGCAGAGTGGAGAAGCCGTAGTACGCACGGCCGACCGGGTTGAGGTTGTCCTCGACCTTGTCGCCGGCCATCGGCTCCACCAGCATCCAGGTGCCGTCCGGTGCGAGCGACTCCCGCACGTGGCGGGCAGCGCCGACCGGGTCACCCATGTCGTGCAGCGCGTCGAATGTCGTCACCAGGTCGTACCCCGACCCGCTGAAGCCATCAGCCGGCGCCGCCTCGAAGCGGATCCGTTCACCGAGTCCTGCTTCGGCTGCACGCAGTCGAGCGGTCTCGATCGACTCCTGGTGGTAGTCCGAGCCGACGAACTCGGACCGCGGGAACGCCTCCGCCATCAGGATCGTGGACGCGCCGTGGCCACACCCGATGTCTGCCACCGTCGCACCGCGCTCGAGCTTCTCCGTCACCCCATCGAGTGCGGGCAGCCAACTGGGCAGCAGGTTCGCGTTGTACGACGGCCGGAAGAACCGCTCGCACCCGACATGCACGTCGGAGGTGTGCTCGTGCCACCCGATCCCGGCGCCGCTCCTGGCCGCCTCGATCGTCTCAGTGGTGTGGTTCACCGTCCCCAACGCGATCTGGAAGAACCCTGGCAGGTACGCCGGACTGTTCGAGTCGGTCAGCGCCACGATCTGCTCCGGCGGCAGCGTGTAGCGACCGGTGCCCGGGTCGTACTCGACGTACCCGCCCGCAGCCTGGGCATTGAGCCACTCACGCGTGTAGTGCTCACTGGTGTTGGTGCGCTCGGCCAGCTCTCCTGGTGTCGCCGGTCCGTCGTCGGCGAGTGCTTGGTAGTAGCCGAGTCGATCACCCATCACCACCAGCGCGGCGTTCAGCGTCGCGCCGACCTCGTCCACGGCCTTGAAGACCAGCCCCATCAGCTTGTCGCCGTCGATTGCAACAGTCATGCCATCCGCCCCCTTGCTAGATCAGTACGGCGAAACCTAGGCAGGGCGGCCGGACCGTCGCATCAGGTGCCCCACCTGGTGCACACTGCGAGACATGCTGTTGGGGCGGGACACCGAACGACGGGTGATCGAGCAGCTGGTCGCGGGGGCGCGGGTGGGCGCGGCCGGCGTACTGCTCGTCACAGGCGAGCCCGGCATCGGCAAAACAGCCTTGCTCGACGAGGCCGCCGGCCTGACCACGGGCCTCCGGCTGCTTCGGGCCCGCGGTACCGAAGCAGAACAGGGCGTTCCCTTCGGCGGCCTGCACCAACTCCTCCGGCCGGCCCTGCATGATCTCGGTCGCATCCCGCCGCCGCAGCAAGCTGCCCTGGCTGCCGCGCTGGCACTCAGCCCTGGTGAGAGCACGGCGGACAGGTTCGCTGTGGGTGCGGCGACGCTCAGCCTGATCTGCCGGTACGCCGAAGACGCCCCGGTCGCCGTGATCGTCGACGACGCGCACCTGCTCGACCGTCCGTCGGCGGAGGCGCTGCTGTTCGCGGCCCGGCGGTTCCTCGCCGATCCGATCGTGTTGCTGATCGCTGCCCGGCAGCACGTGTCCCATCCGCTCGCGGAAGCCGACCTGCCCTCGCTCCCACTCGGTGGTGTGCCGCTGGAGGCAGCGCAGCAGCTCGTTCACGGGCTGCCGGTGGACCTGGTGGCCCGGCTGCACCGGACAGTGGCCGGGAACCCGTTGGCGCTGCTGGAGTTGGCTGCCAATCCTGACGAGCTTCAGCGGCTTCCGCCGGGTGTGCCGATGCCTGTCCCTGCCCTGCTCGCAGAAGCCTTCACCCAAAGGGCAAGCCGGCTCAGCCCGGCTGCGCGGACCGCATTGCTCGTAGCGGCTGTCGACGACGGTGACCTTGGCGTAGTGGTGAGAGCGTGCGAGGAGTTGAACGTCGACGTCGCAGCGTTGGCCGACGCGGAGACGGCTGCTCTGGTGTCGATCCGCGAGGGCCGAGTCGAGTTCCGCCATCCACTGGTCCGGTCGGCGATCTACACGAGTGCTGACCCGGCTGAGCGCCGTACTGTGCATCGGGCGGTGGCTGGAGCTACGTACGACGAGGACAGACGTGCGTGGCATCTGTCCGAGACGGTGCTTGGCACTGACGACGAGGTGGCCGCCAGGCTGGACGTTGCAGCAGTGCACGCAGCGGGTCGTGGCGCGCACTCTGTCGCGGCGACCGCCTATGAACGGGCGGCTCGATTGACTGAAGCGCCTCAGGACCGCGCACGCAGGCTGGTCGCAGCCGGAGAGGCAGCATGGTCAGCTGGGCTGCCAGAGCGGGCTGACGCCCTGCTCGACGAAGCGTTGGCGCTGCAGCCACCGTTGACGACCAGGATCCGGGCACAGGAGGTTCGCGGCGACATTGCGGTCAAGTGCGGCTCACCGGCCCACGCGCGCGACATCCTGATCGCAGCGGCCGCGGAGTGCGAGGACGAGGCCATAGCCACCGGACTGCTCGCCGACGCGGTCAATGCGTGTTACCGCTTGGGCGACACAGCGTCAGCACTCAAAGCAGCCGAGGACATCGACCGATTGCTCCCTGCTGTCGAACGCCCAGGTCCACGCATCATCGGCATGATGGCCAGCGGTGTCGCCAAGATCCTCGCCGGGCAAGGCGGAACCCTGCAGATCCGCCAGGCGATCGCCTTGGCGCCGTCGGACGAGCTGGACCGCGACCGCCGCCGGCAGGTGTGGATGGCCATCGCACCGCTGTTCCTCCGGGAGAGCGATACAGGCAGAGCCCTGCTGCAGCAGGCGATGCTGGAACGGCGTGACCAGGTCGCGTTGGGGGCCCTGCCCGGCCTGTTGTTCGTGCTGGCCCGTGACGACGCCACCACTGATCGCTGGGTCGACGCGGCGACGTCGTACGACGAAGGGATCCGGCTGGCGCGGGAGACAGGCCAGACGGCCGAGCTGGCGATGAATCTGGCCGGTCAAGCCTGGCTCGCAGCCCACCAAGGCCGCCAGGAGAGCCAAGTGCTTGCGGCTGAGGCCCTGCGAATCTGCGCGGAGCGGGATCTCCAGTTGGGCACGGTGTGGTCGTTGTTCGCGCTCGGCGACTACGAGCTGGGCCGTGGTGATCCAGCGGCCGCGCTGACGCAGTACCTGCAGTTGGTCGACGTACTGGAGTCCCAGGGGCTCAAGGACCCTGACCTGTCGCCTGCGCCGGAGTTGGTGGAGGCGTACCTGCGGTTGGGAAAGTCCGGTGACGCGGAGTCGGTGGCGCGGGAGTACGTCGTACAGGCTGAAGCCAAGGGGCAGCCTTGGTCGCTGGCGCGGGCGGCTCGGGTGAGGGGAGTGGTGGACGAGAGCGAGGAGGAGTTCGAGCGGGCGCTCGAGTGGCACGAGGAGACGCTGGACGTGTTCGAGCGGGCTCGCACGCGGTTGGCGTACGGCGCCTGGCTACGACGAGCGCGGAGGCGTGTTGACGCGCGGGCGCAGCTACGGCTTGCAGTTGAAGCGTTTGATGAGTTGGGAGCCGCCGGATGGGCCGACCACGCGGCGAGTGAGCTGAAGGCGACGGGGGAGACCGCACGACGCAGAGTGCCGAGTACGGCGGACGAGTTGACCCCACAGGAGCGGCAGATCGCCCTGCTGCTCGCGGACGGGCAGAGCATCCGTTCAGCCGCCGCCCGGCTGTTCCTCAGCCCGAAGACCGTCGAGTACCACCTCCGCAAGGTCTACACGAAGCTCGGCATCCACTCACGCACCGAGCTCGCCCAGCACTTGGCGTCGCCGTCGAAGCACGCACAGCCGGGGGCTCCTGAACATCGAGTGAACCCCCGCTGAATCACATCGATGGGATTGCGGCGCATTTGGTTGGAGATGGCATCCTTTTCCAGGTGACAGAGTTGATGGAGGCCGCGCGCCAGCTCCTGAGCGTGGCAATGGCCTCGCATTGGCTGCTGCTCGTCCTGTTCCTGGCGGCCGCGATCGACGCTGTCTTCCCGGTGATCCCGAGTGAGGGCCTGGTCGTGACGGCCGGTATGGCCGCCGCCGCGGGGCACCAGAATCTGCTCCTCGTCATCGTGCTGGCGATGCTCGGCTCCGTCATCGGCGAGACCGTCTGCTACTTCATGGGCCGCGGTTCCGGCCCGGCGCTGCACCGCTGGATGAAGCGGCAGGAGCGCAGACAGGCGGTCTACGACAAAGTGTCGGCCGCGCTGCATTCGCGCGGCGGGCTGATCCTGATGACGGTCCGGTACATCCCGGGTGCGCGGATGGTCGCCACCCTGACCGCCGGCGCGACCCGGTACTCGTTCAAGAAGTTCTTGTTCTTCACCTTCGCCGGCGTCACGGTTGCCTACACGTACGTCGCTCTGCTCGGATACCTCGGCGGTGACGCGTTCGCGCACGACTCGCTGAAGGCGCTCGGATTCAGCCTGAGCCTGGCCTTCCTGATCGGCCTGGTGATCGAGACCTCGCGCCGGATCGCGGTCAAGCGCCGCGCGGCCAAGGTTTCAGCCGGGTAACGATCCGCGGGCGGGTTTCCGCCCGAAGGCGTGTCCCGGACCAACCTGATCGGTCCCGCGTGCGTCAGTAGTCACGTGGTGAGGCCTGGGGCGAACCTCCTCGGTGCCGCTGCGGTGGTGGCGGCGCTGGCCGTCGGATGTGCCGACGTGCCACTCGAAGGAACGAGTTCGCCCACTCCCACTCGCACGCCGACAAGAGCCACGAAACCTCCAGCTACTCCTCCTGCTGCGACCGCTCCCCCAAAATGCAGGCCGCGGCGCCGGTGACGAGGAGTTTTCCGCCGCGGTTGGCGGACGGGAAGCCACCCTTGTTCGTGGTCGTCTCGTTCGACGGCGCCGGTGATCTGGCCCTGTGGGCTCGCTGGCGGGCGGTCGCCAAGCAGGCCGAGGCGCGGATGACGTTCTTCCTCTCCGGCCCGTACCTCTACCCGTCCACCCGCCGCACCGACTACAAACCGCCGTACAAGAAGCCCGGCGCGTCCGACATCGGCTGGGGTGGTGACCCGGGTGCGATCGAGGCGCGGTCCGCCGTACTCCGGCAGGCGATCGCCGAAGGCCACGAGATCGGCACCCACGCGAACGGTCACTTCTGCGGCAAGAACGGCGTCGCCCGGTGGACCACGGCCCAGTGGACCGCGGAGCTGCAGTCGTTCGACCAGATGGTGCGGACGGGTCCGGCGCTCGCCGCCGGCAAGCCGGTTGCGGCGCCGTTCGACCCGTCGACCGTCAAGGGGATGCGGACGCCGTGCCTGGAAGGCAATCGGCCGGCGTACCGGCAGGCGATGGTGCAGCGCGGGATGCTGTACGACGCCTCGGAGCCCGGCGTGATCGCCTGGCCGACGAAGTCCGGCGGCCTGTGGAATTTCCCGCTGCAGTCGGTCGAGCTGGCCGGGACCGGCAAGAACACGCTGACGATGGACTACAACCTGTGGTTCACCCAGACCGGCGCCCGCACCGCACCGGTCGCGCAGGCGCCGGTGCTGAAGGCGCAGGTGCTCGCGACCTATCGCCAGGCGCTCGCGAGGTCCCGCGCGAACGGAAACCCACCGCTGTTCCTCGGCAACCACTTCAACCGCTGGAACAACAGCGTCTACTCGGACGCCCTGACCAGCTTCGTCGCGGAGACCTGCAAACAGCCTGACGTCCGGTGCGTCACCAACATGGAGCTGGTCAGCTGGCTCACCAAGAACGGCGCTCCTACCGAGCGGACCCGACCGGCCGGACAATGAGCGTGCTCAGGTCGACCTCGGCCGGCTGGGTGAGTGCGAACACGATGGTCGCCGCGAGCTGGTCCGCGCTGATCCGCGGCCGACCGGGCTCCAACCCACCCACCGGATCGGAGAACGCGGTCTCCACCGCACCCGGCGAGACGAGGGTGACGCCGATGCCGTCGGGAGCGACGAGCTGGCGGACGTTCTCCGCGAGGCCCGTGACCGCGAACTTCGTCGCACCGTAGATGTTGCCTGGCGTGTTCACATGCCCGGCAAGACTGCCGACCAGCACGATGCGTCCGCGGGTCTCACGCAACGCCGGCAGGCTGTAGTGGATGAGCGCGGCCGGCCCGAGGACGTTGGTCAGGATCATGTGCCGCCAGCCCTCGGGATCGCCGTCACCGACCGAGTCGTGGGTCGCGTACCCGGCGTTGGCGACGACGTTGTCCAGTCGGCCGAACGCCTCGACAGTCCGCGTCACGGCCTCCTCGGCGGACGCGGGCACAGCCGCGTCGCCGGGCAGGGTGAGCAGATCGGTCGGGCTGCCGATGGCGGCTTTGAAGGCGTCGAGGCGGGCCTCGTCCCGGCCGGTGACGGTGACCTGGTGACCGAGTGCGAGCAGTTGCCGGGCCGCAGCGGCGCCGATGCCGCTGGAGCCGCCGGTGATCAGCGTGACAGTCATGCGGCCGACGCTAGGTGCTAGAGAAGGCTCTAGGTCAAAGGCGGAGGTACCCGTACGCGCTCTGCCAGGTGCCGCCGTCCTTGATCCGGCCGACCACCAGCCGCTGCAGCGTGGTGTCCTGCGGCAACTCGTCCAGCCGCTCCAGACCGTGCGTCCGGAAGGTGAAGAAGATCGCGCTGTCCTGGCTGTCGTTCGGTTCCCCGTACGGCGTGAAGCGGCGGCCGAACCGGACCATGTTCGACTCCGGCGGAAGGTTGTCGAGCAGGTACGGGTCGATCAGCCACGACCAGAGGTTCGCCGTCTTCACCGGATACTCCGGGAAGTGCCGCGGGAAGAACTCCCGTGCCTGGGCGAAGCTCTCGTCGACCAGCTCGGGCGTGAGCGGACCGGTCTCCGGGATGTGGACGCCGATGATCCACTCGCCCGGCTCGGTCCCGGGCACGGGCTTGTCGGCCGGCACCTGGTGCAGCAGGTACTGCAGCCGGCCGAGCGCGTAGATCTGCCCGGTCCAGTGCACCGTCATCCACCAGTGCGTCTGCAGGCCGTACTCGCCGAAGGTCCGGCGGTGCACCTTGAGTTGCTGGCCGAGGTCGGCGAGGGTGGCCCAGCTGATGTCGTCCGGGATGCCTCGCTCGGCGTGGAAGCGCCGTACGTCCGGCAAGGCCTCGAGGAAGGCCTGGACCGAGTTGCGCGGATCGTCGGGCATCCGCAGCTGCGGTTCCTCGCCGAGCTTGCCGAGCGCCGCACGGAGCTGGTCGGCCAGATCCTCGACGACGACCGGGTCCGCGTCGAAGGCCTCGGTGGCGTCGCGGTCCTCGTCGCTGAACCCCAGCAGGCGGTACTCCTCGGCAGTCGTCACTCGCCAACGGTATCCGATCCGGGCCAGGCAGAGACTTACCGCTCCTCGGCCAACCCCAGGTAGAGGATGGCGGGATCGGCCGGGCTGAAGGCCAGCGACGGGATGCCGTCGCTGCGATTGTGCTGTTTGGTCAGCTCGCCGGTGGACGGGCGGAACCGGTAGAGGTCGGCGCCGTAGTTGGCGAACGACGTGCCGTAGCTGAAATACAGCAGATCCGGGTCGACCGGGCTGGCCCACATCGTGTTGCCGTTGATCAGCGTCGCCCGGCTCTGGTCCAGCACCGGCTCGAACTTCAGCCCGCCGTCGGCCGACTCCCAGATGAACCGGGTCGAGCGATCCCGGTCGTACCCTTCCATCCAGACCTTCGACGGATCGGCCGGCGAGATGGCCAGGCTGAACGCGTTCACCCGGCCGACCGGCTCCGACTGCCGCCAGCTCCGGCCGCCGTCGTCCGTGACGTAGACGCCGTCCGACATCACCCCGATGACGATGTGGTCGTGGTTCCGCGGATCGACCACCGCGTCGTACAGGAAGAGATCAGGCGCGGCCGGTACGCCGATGCGCTGCCAGCTGACCCCGTCGTCGTACGAGTCGTAGAGCTGACCGTCGCCCGCGACCACGCGCAGGCGGCCCGGCCCGACGACCAGCGCGGCCAGTCCGGCGCCGTCCACCGGTCCCTGCACGGTGGTGACGACGCTGCCCTTCACCCGGTGGATCGGCTGGTCGTTCACGCTGTAGATGTATGCCGTGTCGCCCGGACCCGGCTGTACGTCGTACGCGCTCAAGTCGTCCGGTGCCTTGTCGAGGAGTTGCCAACTGCACCCGGCGTCGCTGGAGCGCTGGATCGACTGGCGGCCGATCGTGATGAGCGTGTTCGGCTCCTCGAGCGCCGCGACCTTCGCGTACGTGACCGGCCGCAGCGTCTCGGTCGTCGGCGCGAGCGTCGCGCCGTCGGTCTCGGTGATCGTCACCGACCCGTCGCCGTACACGGTGTCGCACTGCGGCCGATTCCAGAACCAGCCGGGGTTCGCCAACTGGGGAAGGACGAGGAGGGTGGCGAGGGCTGAGGTGAACATGGTCCAGATGTACGTGCCGGTCGGGGTACGGGGCCAGCACTCCCCGTGGCAGACCTACGACATGACGCGAAGCAGCCATATCGTGAGCCCGTGGTCGCCTACCTTCGCTTCCCACCGCCGGCTGCGCAGCGCGATGTCGTCGAGCACTACTGGATGGTCGAGGCGTCCGGGTCGGCCCAGGTGCAACGGGAGATCCTCATCCCGAACGGCCGGCCCGCCCTCGCGGTCGCACTGGCGGAGCCGGGGCACCGGCACGATCCGGTGTCGGGTGCGCACTGGCTCAACGAGGCCAGCCTGTTCGGCATCATGACCCGGCCGCACGTGCTCACCCAGTCGGGGCCGTCGAGCTACGCCGGCGTCGAGCTCAAGCCCTGGGGCGTCGCAGCACTCGGCGTCGCCGATGGACTCGTCGACGGAGTGGTGTCTCTGGACAGTTGGTTGGGCCCTGGTACGACGGATCAGTTGGCCGAAGCTCTGCGCGGGCAGGAGTTCGGAGCCGCCCGGGCTGAGGCGTTGGCCGCCTTCCTGGAACCGCACTTCCGCCCACTGCAGACGGACCTCGTCGATCGCGCCGTACGACTGATCGACGAGACCCGCGGCGGTCTACCGGTGGCCACGCTGGCGGACGAGGTCGGTACGTCGTACTCGACGCTGCATCGCGTCTTCAGCGGGCTGACCGGTGTCGGGCCGAAGAAGTTCAGCGAGATCGTCAGGTTCTTCCATTTCGTCGGCGGCCTGCTCGACGGGCCGTCCGATGCCGCCGCGACACTGGCCGCGCTGCACGGGTACTACGACCAGGCGCACGCGGCCCGGGACTTCAAGCGGTACACCGGGGTGAGTGCCTCGTCGTTCCGGGCGGTGGAGAACGGGATCGCGGCGCTGATGCATGAGAGATCCGTCCAAGACAGCACTGGCTCGGCCCGGCCACGCTGAGGGTGCGGACCGTGGTGGTCTGCGACCTGTTGTGGACGAAGGAGAAGACTGTGGGACGGATCATTCACGTCGAGCTGACGTCACCCGATCTCGATCGGGCGGCGGCGTTCTACGGCAAGGCGTTCGGCTGGACGACGGAGGTGTCGCCGTTCGTCGGCGGATACCTGGTCGCGTCGACCGGTGCGGGTGACGGGATCGACGGGGCGATCATCAGCCGGGACTACCAGCAGCAGCCGGCGATCGCCTGGATCGAAGTCGACGATCTCGACGCCACCCTGACGGCGGTCGCCGACGCGGGCGGGACCGCCGCGGGCGACCCACAGGAGCTGCCCGGGGTCGGGCGGCTCGCGTACGTGCGCGATCCCGACGGGACGCTGCTGGGACTGCGTCAGTCGGTCTGAGGTCAGCCGGCGGCGGTGTCGATGTGGCGGGCGAGGACGAGGTCGTCCTCGGTGATGCCGCCGGCGTCGTGGCTGCTGACCTTGAAGGTGATGGTGGTGTAGCGGATGTCGATGTCCGGGTGGTGGTTCATCGACTCGGCCAGCTGGGCGACCGTGGCGACCAGGCGGATACCGTCCAGGAAGGTCTCCCGCTTGACGCTGCGGACCAGCCCGTTGTCCGCGAACTTCCACAGCGGCAGGTGGTCGCGGATCGCTTGGTCGATCTGGTCATCGGTCAGCAGCTCAGCCATGCGCCACACTCTAGACCCCAAGCTGCTCCCAGAAAGCCAGACGGTGCTCCTGTGCGTAGTCGACCTGGCGGATCGCGTTCGGGGCGAGCGACTGGACGGTGTCCGGGGTGGTGAACTTCGGCCACTCCGGCAGACCGTCGCCGTTCGGGTCGCTGCGGTGCGCGAAGTTGGTCCAGTAGCCGATCATCGTGTCGGACAGCGCGACCTGGTCCTCGGTCATCTCCGTCTTGCCGGTGCGGAACAGGTACTGGACGTCGCCCGCATGCCAGGCGCCGGCCTGGAACCCCTTCGGGAACGGGATGTCCAACGGGGCGTTCCGGTCCGCGAACTCGTAGAACCACAGCGGGCTCTTTGCTGAGAGCAACTGGTTCTGCTTGAGCTGGGCCTTGGCCCACATCCGATCGGTGATCACAGCCGCCCAGGCCACCCCAGGGGTCGCGTAGTCCGTCAGCGGGTACTCGGCCTGGATCTTCGCGGCGCTCTAGCTCAACCAAGCAAAACCTCAAGCCGGCCGGACGCGTCCCGCGGTGAGCAGGCCGAGGAGGGCGATGGCGGCGCTGGCGGTGATGATGGCGCCGAAGACCCAGGGTTGTGGGTCGCCGGCGTTGAGGGCGAGCAGGGTGCCGCTGACGGCGAGCGCGGTGGCGATGCTCATCGTTCCGGCCATCTGGGCGGCGCTGCTGTTGCGGCCCGAGTTGCCGGCGTCGGACAGGTCCAGCGTGAGGACCGACAGGCTCGACGAGCTGAGCCCCATCCCGACACCGGCGAACGCCCACCCGATCAGGCCGAACCACGTCGTCGCGTCCGTCCACGCCAGCAACGAGGTGACCGCGAGACCTGCCGCCATCAGCGCGAGCCCTGATCGCAGGACGTTGACCCGGGTGATGCCGAGGTTCCGGCCCTGCAGCCAGGAGCCCGAACGCCCAGCTCACACCAGTGATCGACAGCGTCACCCCAGCCCGCGACGGGCTGAACTGATGCTGCAACGTGAGCAACAGCGGCAAGTACGCACCGGCCCCGGCGAACGCCGCACCACCGAGCGCGCGAACCGCGACCACGGCCGGAAATCCTCGCCGCGCCACGAAGGTCCCCTTCGGCATCACCCGTACGGCGGCCAGCCCGAGCACCACCAGCGCCACCGGGATCGCGATCCCGGCGATCACCCGATGCGCCTCGAGGTGATCACCGGCCAGCGTCATCGAGAACAACGCGACCGACGCGGCCAGCGCCCACGGAAGCGCGGCCCGCCAGGCTTCCAGCTCGGCCGCATCCTCGGCGCTGCGCTCGGGCGCCGGAGTGTTCGCCGACTGCCGCATCGCGGGGCCGAGCAGCATCCAGCTCGGCACGATCAGCAGCACGGCGCCCAGGAACACCCAGCGCCAGCCGAACTGCTCGGTCACCAGGCCGGTCAGCACCGGACCGAGCACCGACGGCAGGATCCACATCGCCGCGAACAGCGAGAACATCTTCGGCCGCAGTACGGCGGGCAGCGCACGGGCGACCAGGACCATCAGGGAGACGTCGAGCAGCCCTTCCGCGAAGCCGCTGAGCAGCCGTCCGGCGATCACCATCGGCATCGCGGCCGCCGTACCGACCAGCAACTGGGCCAGGGTGAACGTGATCGCGCCGGCCCGCAGGGTCGGGATCGGGCCGCGACGGTCGGACCACAGACCGGCGATCGCGAGCGAGATCAGGTAGCTCGCCATCGGGGCCGCGTTGGCCAGGCCGAAGCTGCCGAGCGCGTCGAACTCGCGCACCATCGTCGGCAACGCCGTACCGACCGCGCGGTTCTCGAACGCGCCGAGGGTGACGAGTCCGATCACGCCGAGGACGAGCGGCAGGTGCCGGCCGCTGAACAGCCGTTGGGGGGTCGCGGCGGGCGCGGTGGTCGAGGACATGGTGCACATCCTCGAAGTTCAAGTGGACTTCAAGTCAAGAACGAGTGCTCTCGGGCAGGCGGAAGACCAGGACCAGCACGCGGAGGACCAGGACGGCGCAGATCACCAGCAGGTTGTAGCCGAACAGCTGGAACAGGGTGATCGTCTCGGTGACCTTCGGGCCGCCCGGCGTCCCGAGCAGCAGGACCGCCATCAGGCCGGCGGTGGCGCCGAGGATCGCGAGCAGGACCTGATGGAGCAGGGTGGTGATGTGCCGGCGGTCCCGGTCGTCCGCGAGCAGCCGGACGTTCAGCCCCAGCCGCCCGCTCTCGGCCGCGGCGGCGATCCGGTCGATCCGGCGTGGCAGTCGCCGCAACATCGGCAACAACGTCGCCAGTTCCTCGGTCGCCGTACGGCGCAACGCGTCCGGAGCGAGGCGGTCGGTCACATGGGCCGAGGCGAACTGGCGTGACGCGGCCACCAGATCGAACCCGGGGGAGATGCGCGAGATGGTGCCCTCGATGGTGGCGAGCGCGCGGAAGACCGCGGCCACCTCCGGCGGTACGCCGAGGTCGTGCGAGGTGAGGATCTTGAACAGATCGTTGAACATCGCCGGCCCCAGCGCGACCCCGGCGGCGAGGTGGCGGGTCATGAACTGGCCGACGGCGCGCTCCAGACTGCGTTCGTCGATCACGTCGGGGCGGTACACGATCTCCAGCAAGGCGTCGGTCGCGGAGACCGGATCGCCGTGGTCGATCGCGAGCAGGAACCGTTGCAGCGCCTCGCGGGTGGCCGGATCGAGCCGGCCGACCGAGCCGAGGTCGAGCATGCCGATCCGGCCGTCGGCCAGCAGCAGGAAGTTGCCCGGGTGCGGGTCGGCGTGGAAGACACCGTCGATCGCGACCTGACCGAGGATGCAGTCGAACAGCACCCGGCCGAGCCGGGCCGCGTCCAGACCGCGGTCGGCGATCGTCTGGGCCGCGTTGCCGAGTCCGATACCGTCCAGCCGCTGCATCGTCAGCACCCGGCCCGTGCTGGCCCGCGGGTACAGCTCGGGCACGACCAGGTCGTTGTTCGAGACAACGGACCGGCCGGCCGCGACGGTGGTCATGTTGCCGGCCTCGACGGTGAAGTCGAGTTCCTCGCGCATCGCCTCGGCGAACCCGTCGGCGAGCGCGCGGACGCCCATCGACCGGCCCCAGTCGGTGTTCCGCTCGAGCATCCGGGCCAGCCGCCGGACGATGTCGAGATCCCGATCCACGACCGCGGCGATGCCGGGACGCTGAACCTTGACCACCACGTCGTCACCCTCCGGCAGGCGAGCGGTGTAGACCTGCGCGACCGAGGCTGCCGCGAGTGGCTCGGTGTCGAAGTCGGCGTACAGCTGCTGTGGTGGAGCGCCGAGCTCCTCGGTGAGGACGGTCTCGATCTCAGGCCAGGGCGCGGGGGAGACCTGGTCCTGCAGCCGGCTCAGCTCGTCGGCGACCGCGGCGGGGATGACGTCGCTGCGAGTGGACAGCACCTGGCCGAGCTTCACGAACGTGACGCCGGCTTCATCCAGGGCCAGGCGCAGTGATCGGGCCAGCTCGGCCTGGCCGGCGGCGTCCTCGCGGCCGGGACGGCGACGGCCGCGGATGTACGGGCCGAGGCCGTGCCGGATCGCGATCCGGAGGATCTGCACGTACCGCTTGGTCCGGGCGATCCGGCCGGTGAGGTCGCGGCGCAGATCGCGGGCCCGGGGCAACGAGCCGGTCGGGACGAGGGCCTCGCCGAGGACCAGGAAGATGAGGCCGGACAGCACCGAGCACAGCGTGGTCAGGACGAGCAGCGCCACCGCGGCGCCGTTCGAGCCCTCGAACGGCGGCGGACCGACCAGCCCCTTGGAGATCGGATTGAACAGGGCGAGCGTGAGCCCGGCCCCGAGAGCCAGCCGGACCAGGCCGAACCGTACCCCGAGCAGGCGCTGTGCTACGGGTACGAAGATCACCATGAAAATGGCGATGTTGATCAGGCCGAAGATCACGACGTCCATGGTCTGAACAGTAGGTGCTGCGGGGGTGCCGGCGGGACACCCTTGCGATGGAGCCGACCCTGAGTCCGGTCAGCAGGAAGCCCCTGACACGGGGGCGTGTCAGGGGCTTCCGGCGGGATCAGGCCGGGCGGCGGCGGATCTTGTTGCCGAGCCAGACCAGCGGGTCGTACTTACGGTCGGCGACGCGTTCCTTCATCGGGATCAGCGCGTTGTCGGTGATCTTGATGTGCTCGGGGCACACCTCGGTGCAGCACTTGGTGATGTTGCAGAAGCCGAGGCCGTGCTGCTCCTGGGCCTCGCGCTGCCGGTCGGCGGCGTCGAGCGGGTGCATGTCCAGCTCGGCGATCCGCATCAGGAACCGGGGACCGGAGAAGCTCTCCTTGTTCTCCTCGTGGTCCCGGATCACGTGGCAGGTGTCCTGGCACAGGAAGCACTCGATGCACTTGCGGAACTCCTGCGAGCGTTCCACGTCGACCTGCTGCATCCGGTACTCGCCCGGCTTCACGTCCACGGGCGGCGTGAAGGCCGGGATCTCGCGGGCCTTGGTGTAGTTGTACGAGACGTCGGTGACGAGGTCCCGCATCACCGGGAAGGTGCGCATCGGGGTGACGGTGACGACCTCGTCCTCGGCGAACGTGTTCATCCGGCACATGCACATCAGCTTCGGCATGCCGTTGATCTCGGCGCTGCAGGAGCCGCACTTGCCGGCCTTGCAGTTCCACCGGACCGCCAGATCCGGCGCCTGGGTCGCCTGCAGCCGGTGGATGACGTCGAGGACGACCTCGCCCTCGTTCACCTCGACCTCGTAGTCCTTGAGGTCACCACCCTCGGAGTCGCCCCGCCAGACCCGGAATTTGCCTTTGTAACTCATTGTGGCCGGCAGCTCCTCTTCGGTCAGGTACTTCTTCAGCTCGTCCAGTTCGAACAGTTCCAGCAGGTCCTCGCGCATCGGGATCTGGTCCTTCTGGACCACGTTCACCCCGCCGTCGGCGTCGAGCGAGCAGACCAGCAGCAGCTTGCGCCACTCGGCGTTCATGCCCGGGTAGTCGTCGCGGGTGTGACCGCCGCGCGACTCCTGCCGCTGCAGCGCCGCCTTCGCCACGCACTCCGACACGGTCAGCATGTTGCGCAGATCGAGAGCCAGGTGCCAGCCGGGGTTGAACTGACGGTGACCCTCCACCGTCATCTTCGCGATCCGGCCGCGGAACTCGGCCAGCCGGCCGAGCGCCTGCTCCATCTCCTCTTCCTTGCGGATGATGCCGACCAGGTCGTTCATCGACTGCTGCAGTTCCTGGTGGATCGTGTACGGGTTCTCGCCGCCCTCGAGCTCGAACGGGGCCAGCGCCTCGGCCGCCGCCGTGTCGATGTCGTCCTCGGAGATCTTCGGCCGGCTCTGCAGGGAGTCGACGTACATCGCCGCACCCATGCCGGAGCGGCGACCGAAGACGAGCAGGTCGGACAGCGAGTTGCCGCCCAGCCGGTTCGACCCGTGCATGCCGCCGGCGACCTCACCGGCCGCGAACAGGCCGGGGACGACGGACTGCGCGGTGTCCGGGTCGACCTCGACGCCGCCCATCACGTAGTGACAGGTCGGACCGACCTCCATCGGCTCGGCGGTGATGTCGACGTCCGCCAGCTCCTTGAACTGGTGGTGCATCGACGGCAGCCGGCGGGTGATCTCCTCGGCCGGGAGCCGGGAGGACACGTCCAGGAAGACACCGCCGTGCGGCGTACCGCGGCCGGCCTTCACCTCGGAGTTGATCGCCCGGGCCACCTCGTCACGCGGCAGCAGTTCCGGTGGCCGCCGGTTGTTGTCCGGGTCCTTGTACCAGCGGTCCGCCTCCTCCTCGGTCTCCGCGTACTGCGCCCGGAACACGTCCGGCACGTACTCGAACATGAACCGCTTGCCCTCGGAGTTCTTCAGCACGCCGCCGTCACCGCGGACCGACTCGGTGACCAGGATGCCCTTCACCGACGGCGGCCAGACCATGCCGGTCGGGTGGAACTGGATGAACTCCATGTTGATCAGCGTCGCGCCGGCCCGCATCGCCAGCGCGTGCCCGTCACCGGTGTACTCCCACGAGTTCGAGGTGACCTTGAACGACTTGCCGACGCCGCCGGTGGCCAGGATGACGGCCGGTGCGTCGAACAGGATGAACCGGCCGGTCTCGCGCCAGTACCCGAAGGCACCGGAGATCGCGTCACCGTCCTTCAGCAGCTCGGTGACTGTGCACTCGCCGTACACCTTGAGGTTGGCCTCGTAGTCGCCGGTCTCGCGGAAGTCCTCCTGCTGCAGCGAGACGATCTTCTGCTGCAGGGTGCGGATCAGCTCCAGGCCGGTGCGGTCGCCGACGTGGGCGAGCCGCGGGTAGGTGTGGCCGCCGAAGTTGCGCTGGCTGATCCGGCCGTCCGGGGTCCGGTCGAACAGGGCGCCGTACGTCTCCAGCTCCCAGACCCGGTCCGGGGCCTCCTGGGCGTGCAGCTCGGCCATCCGCCAGTTGTTCAGGAACTTGCCGCCGCGCATCGTGTCGCGGTAGTGGACCTGCCAGTTGTCGTTCGAGTTCGCGTTGCCCATCGCGGCGGCACAGCCGCCCTCGGCCATCACGGTGTGTGCCTTGCCGAACAGCGACTTGCACACGATCGCGGTGCGCTTGCCCTGTTCGCGGGCCTCGATCGCCGCGCGCAGACCGGCGCCGCCGGCCCCGATCACGACGACGTCGTAGGAGTGTCGTTCGAGCTCAGTCATGAGAGAGGAAGTCCCGTATCAGTTGAAGAAGCGCAGGTCGGAGAACCAGCCGGCCGACAGCGCCATGATGTAGGCGTCGGTCAGGATCACGGTGAACAGCGACGTCATCGCGAACGTGCCGTGCTTGGGGTTCAGCTTGGACACGAAGGTCCAGTACCGGTAGCGCAGCGGGTGCTTGGAGAAGTTCTTCAGCCGGCCGCCGACGATGTGCCGGCAGGCGTGGCAGGACAGCGTGTACAGCCAGAGCATCACCAGGTTGACCCAGATGATCACCGTGCCCAGGCCGATGCCGAAGCCGCCGTCCTTCCCGTGGAAGGCGAGGATGCCGTCATACACGTTGAGCAGACCGAAGACCACCGCGCCGTAGAAGAAGTAGCGGTGCAGGTTCAGCGCGATCAGCGGGAACTTGCTCTCACCGGTGTACTTCTTGTGCGGCTCCGGGACCGCGCAGGCGGCCGGCGCGAAGAACAGCGAGCGGTAGCCGGCCTTGCGGTAGTAGTAACAGGTGCCGCGGAAGCCGGCCAGCACCGCGAAGGTGATGATGCTCAGCGGCAGGAACACCGGGAACTTGGGGAACCAGGTGCCCAGATGGCTCGAGCCGGCGACACAGGAGTCGCTGATACACGGCGAGTAGAGCGGGGTGAGGTAGTGGTACGCGTCGACCCAGTACCACTGGTTCATGAAGATCCGGATCGTCGCGTAGACGATGAAGAAGACCAGGATCACCCCGATCCGCAGCGGCGCCAGCCACCAGCGATCGGTTCGTAGTGTCTTCTGCCCGATCTGTGCGCGACCGGGTGCGCTAACCCCAGTCGCCATCAGAACCGTCCTCGCTTCGCTGCGGGCGATTCTGCTGGCGAGAAGCCACTGTGTTTAATTGTTCCCTCGCTGCGCTCGCTCACGGGGCGTGCCTGTCAGGCGCGCCGAAGCCTTCGTGCTCCGCGTCTGTCCACATGGACGCGTCATACTCCACGTCGGGAATCTCCTCGAGTTCCTCCGGAACTGGTCCGGGTCTGTGACGGGGGTCGGGAGGGCCGAGCTCGGCCAGATCGTCGTTCAGCCTGGCCACGTCCGACACCAACCGGCGAATGCCGAGGGTGTCACCGTACTCCTGGCTGAGTGTCCCGACGGCTGCATGCAGCGTCTCGAGCGCGCGGACGACTGCGGCAACGCCGCTGTTGCCTTCACCCATGCCGACTCCAGTGATTGTTTTGTAGCTGTCAGTATGGGCACACTTTGCCCCTGCCAGGCGTCCAACGGAAGACCCCTCGGTACGGCGTGTTTCTAGTAAGGCTTACCTCAGTTGCCGAGCGCCGTCGGGTGCAGTAATGGAGTGAATCCCGCCTTCAGTACAACGAGATTCGCCGGTGGCGTGAGTACGGCGACCTCGTGCAGCCCGGGTGGCCGGACCGGATCGCCGTACCCGTCCCAGGACCAGGGCAGCACCTGGCGGTCGCGCACCAGCGCCGGGCGGCCGTCGTACCGGATCATTGCGCCGTCAGGGAGTTCGTCGAGTTCCCGGATGGTGGTGCGCTGCTGTCTGGTGCGCGAGTCGACGCGCTCGAGGTGGAGTTGTGCGTCCATCGCCGCGGCGCGTGGCCGTTCGTCCAGACCGCGGCCGCTCGCCCAGGCGCCGGCGTACAGAAGGAAGTCTCTGCGGCGGCAGTAATGGCAGGGGCGATGGCCGGCCGCGAGGGCGACGGCCTCGTCGAAGAAGAACAGTGCGGTCCAGCGCCCCGGCGGCATCGGATCGCGCCGAACGCCCTTCCACTCAAGGACGCAGCAGATCCAGGCCTTCGATCGCCAGCGGGTCGTGCCGAGCCGGCGGTCGGGTCCGTGCAGCGTGCCGCGGTTGCCCATCAGCAGGCCGCGGCCCGCCTCGGCCACGATCTCCTGGGTGGGTAAAACCCTGTTCTGCAACGGCATGCCGATCATCCTGCCGGACGCCGTCGACAGTTCTGCTTTGCAGTTATGGAAGTTTTGCTTTGTGTGGAAGGGTCGCGACCGTGCAGACAGTCGTAGGAGTGGCCGTCGTCCGGGACGGTCTGGTGCTGGCGGCGTACCGGCCCGGGCCTGACGGCGGCTGGGAGTTCCCGGGCGGCAAGGTCGAGCCGGGGGAGACCGAGGAGCAGGCGGCGGTCCGGGAGATCCGCGAGGAGCTCGACCTGGAGATCAAGGTCGGGGCGTCGCTGGGTCCGCCGGTCGGCATCTCCGATCGCTATCGACTGCACGTCTACCTGGCCTCGATCGTGGCCGGGGAGCCGGTACTGCGCGAGCACGCGGAGCTGAAGTGGTTCGGCCGGGACGAGCTGGACGAATCGGGGTGGCTGGTGCCCGACCGGCCGTTCGTCCGGGAGCTGCTGAAACAGTTGTGAGTGGCGGAAGTCACACTCTCGATCAACTGTATGGGTCAACTGTATGGGTTGTACCTGGTGGGCGCTCCGGACCGGACGGGAGAATCTTCCCCTGAGCTATTGGGGAGGAGTGAGCAATGTCGGTCTACCAGGTCGTCCCTGCGGTGCGGAGGGAGGACGTCGCCCCGGAGATCGTCTGCGACGTCTACGAACTGGGTTCGCGACGGCGGGTCCCGGCGGCGGTGAAGGAGCTGACCAGTCGTCAGGTGACGATCGGCCGGATGATGTCCACCGGCGCCAAGGACGCGGCGATCGCTCGTGAGCTGGGTCTGTCGCTGCGGACGGTCCGGGCCGAGATCAGTGCCCTGATCGCCGGCCTCGGCGCCAAGTCCCGCTTCCAGGCAGGCTGCCTGCTCGTCCGCCGCTTCGGCTGACCATTCGGGTCGTCGCTCGAGCGCCGGCTGGATCTTCGGGCCCCGGCCGGCGCCCCCGGTACGTCGCGGCCCGCCAACGCCCGGGCCGCGACCGCGTGCGCTGCCGGGCCGCGACCCGTTTCTGTCGGACCGTCGACGTAGGCTTTCGGCATGAGTGAGCTTCCCGATCGCCGGCTGCTGCTGGTGCACGCCCACCCGGACGACGAGACGATCAACAACGGTGTGACGATGGCCCGCTACGTGGCCGAGGGCGCCGGCGTCACCCTGATCACCTGCACGCTCGGTGAGGAAGGTGAGGTGCTCGTCCCGGCGCTGACCCACCTGGCCGCCGACCAGACCGACCAGCTCGGCGAGCACCGGATCGGCGAGCTCGCCGCCGCGATGGCCGAGCTCGGTGTCACCGACCACCGCTACCTCGGCGCGCCCGGCAAGTACCGCGACACCGGGATGATCTACAACGACGAGGGCAACGCCGACGTCCCGCCGGACACCCGGAAGGACAGCTTCTGGCAGGCCGACCTGCTCGAGGCGGCGAACGACCTGATCTCCGTGATCCGCGAGCTGAAGCCTCAGGTGCTGGTGACCTACGACCAGTACGGCAACTACGGTCACCCCGACCACATCCAGGCGCACCGCGTCGCGACGTACGCGGCCGCGCTCGCCGCCGCACCGTCGTACCGGGAGGATCTGGGCGAGGCGTGGGACGTCGCGAAGATCTACTGGATCGCGATGGCGGAGTCGAGCCTGCGGGACAGCCTGCGGAAGCTGCGCGAGACCGGCGACACGACCACTTTCGAAGGGATGGATCCGGACGGGCCGCTCGGGCCGTTCGTCACCCCGGACAAGTACATCGACTGCGTCATCGAGGCCGGGGAGTTCATCGACCAGAAGATGAACGCGATGAAGGCGCACGCCACCCAGATCACCGTCGACGGCCCGTTCTTCGCCCTGTCGAACAACAACGGCAACGAGATCTGGGGTTCGGAGGCCTACCGCCTGGTCAAAGGCACCGCCGCCCCCGGTCCCGACGGCCTGGAGCACGACCTGTTCGCCGGCCTCTGACAAGGTGATCGGATCCACACGCTGGGTTGAGGTATCAACCATTTCGCGGGCATAGGCTGCTGGGGTGTCGTCCTCGGACCCGAGTGGGAGTGTGGCGCCCGCGGAGTTCCGTGCGGCGCTGGGCCGGTTCGCGTCCGGGATCACCATCATGAGCACGCTCCAGGACGGGGTCGCGCACGCGATGACGGCGAGCGCGTTCACGTCCGTCTCACTCGATCCGCCGCTGGTGCTGGTCTGCGTCGACAAGGGTGTCCGGATGCATGCCGCCGTTCACGAGTGCGGGTACTGGGCGATGTCGGTGCTCGCCGCGGACCAGCAGCCGATCGCCGAGCGGTTCGCCCGGTCCGGGCGGGACCTCTACACCCAGTTCGAAGGCATCGCTACGGTCGCCGGCCCGAAGACCGGCTGCCGGGTGGTCGAGGGAGCGCTCTCCTGGCTGGAGTGCCGGACCTGGGCGACGTACGACGGGGGCGACCACACGATCGTGGTCGGCGAGGTCCTCAGCCTTGGCGTAGCCGAGTCGGGTGATCACGAAGCGTTGATCTACCACGCTGGCGGTTACCGAGAGCTACCGAACGGGTGAGTACGGCAGGGCAGATCGGGGCAGCCCCGACGGTCGGAGTGGGCCGGGCCTTCCCGTAGGATGTGCCCTTGTGCCCCGTGCGGGCGCAGCCTGTGTACACGGCTTCGAGCAGGAGGACTCTGTCCGGTGGGGAGAAAGCAACTCGCGGGGATCATCGCCGCGGCGGGGCTTGGTGTGCTCGTGGTGGGATACGGAGCGGCATTCGCGTTCGCCGGTGACCGGATCCCCGGCGACACGACCGTGCTCGGCATCCCACTCGGCGGACTGTCCGAGGACGACGCCAAGGCGAAGCTCGAGGCCGGCCTGAAGGACCGCCAGGTCCAGCCGGTCGCGCTGAAGGCGGGCGGGTCGACGTACAAGGTGGACCCGGTCGAGGCCGGGCTCAGCGTGGACGTCGGTGCCACCGTCGACGCCGCGGGCGTGGGCCGCAGCCTGGCTCCGGGCCACATCTGGCAGGCGCTCACCGCCGGTGAGGCGATCCAGCCGGTGATCAAGAAGGACGACGCGAAGCTGCAGGCGGCCGTCGCCAAGCTCGCGAAGCAGGTGAACCGGCCGGCCACCGACGGCACCATCACCTTCAAGGACGCCAAGCCGGTCCAGCACGCCGCCGCCGACGGACTGCAGCTCGACAACGCGAAGGCCGGCGGCATCCTGCTCGCCGCCTACCCGGCCGACGGCACCCCCGACGAGCTCGCGGTCAGCGTGACCAAGCCGCAGGCCGACGCGGAAGCGATCCAGAAGGCGATGACGGAGTTCGCCGAGCCGGCCATGTCCGGCCCGATCCGGCTGACCGTCGGGTCGAAGTCGGTCGAGCTCACGCCGGAGGAGCTGGCGCCGGGCCTGGCGGTGACCGTCAAGGACGGCAAGATCACCCCGTCGGTGAGCACGAAGCTGCTCGAGCCGCTGTTCCAGCAGCGGTTCAAGGCGCTGGAGATACTGCCGAAGGACGCCGGCGTGCAGATCGTCGGTGCCGGTCCGAAGGTCATCCCGGCCGTCGACGGCATGGTGGTGGATCGGACCAAGGTCGGGACGGCCATCCTGGCGGCGCTGCCCAAGCCGGTCGGGGAGCGCCGGGCCGTCGTCAACCTGGCGCCCACCAAGGCGAAGGTGACCACCGAGGCGGTGCAGGCGCTCGGGATCAAGGAAGTGATGGGGCAGTTCACCACCCAGTTCCCGCACGCGCCGTACCGCAACGTGAACATCGGCACCGCGGCCCGCAAGATCAACGGCACGCTGGTCAAGTCGGGCGATACGTTCAGCCTGAACGAGATCGTCGGCGAGCGGACCAAGGAGAACGGGTTCACCGAGGGCAACATCATCAGCGGCGGCAAGTTCGTCCTGGACCTCGGCGGCGGTGTCTCGCAGTCGGCCACCACGACGTTCAACGCGGCGTTCTTCGCCGGGCTGAAGGATGTCGAGCACAAGGCGCACAGCGTCTACATCAGCCGCTACCCGATCGGCCGCGAGGCGACCGTGGCCTGGCCGTCGGTGGACATGAAGTTCCTGAACGACTCCGGCCACGGAATCCTGGTGCAGACGATCTTCAAGGCGTCCACGCCGGGCACCGCGGGCAGCATCACGGTGAAGATCTGGGGCACCAAGGTCTGGGACATCACCGCGGGGCAGTCGGGGAAGTCCAACCCGCGCAAGCCCGGGCTGGTCTACAACACCGAGGCGAACTGCAAGCCGCAGGCACCGACCCCCGGGTTCGACATCACCATCTACCGGTACTTCGCGCAGAACGGCGTCCGGAAGAAGACCGAGTCGTTCGTGACCAAGTACAACGCGGCCGACGACATCCGCTGCGGCCCCAAGCCCGGGACGACGCCGCCGCCCCCGACCACCCCGCCGGGCGCGGGCAAGCCGACCACGGGAACCCGCCCACCCAGCTAGTTCTGCAGTTGGTGGAGTTCGGCGGCGACCTGGTTGAACAGGTCCTCGCCGATCGCCGCGCCCTCACGCCGTACCTGGGCCGGGTCGATCCGTAGCACCCGGTCCAGCCGGACCTCGCTGCTCCGGCCGTCCCGGTCCCAGGCGCCGCTGCCGATGTCCAGCCAGACGCGTCCCCAGCGGGCCTCGTCGGCGGCGTCGCGGTCGTGGTCCTTGCTGGTCAGGATGAGCGCCAGCAACCACGGCCCGTCCGAACCGACCACCAGCACGGGGCGGTCCTTGCCCCGGGCGTGGTCCTCCTCGAACGGCACCCAGGTCCAGACGATCTCGCCCGGATCCGCCACTCCGTCGTCCGGGTGCGGCGTGTACTCCACGTGCACCGTCCCCTCGAAGTCCCCCGCGTACTCCGGCCGCTCCGCAACGTGATCCGCCATGAAACCCGAGACTAGCCGTTAGGCCCTGGTCAGATAGCGGTAGCGGTACGCGGGCGTGTAGCCGAGGTGGCGGTAGGTGGTGACGGCGGCTGTGTTCTCCTCCAGCACCTCCAGATAGGTACGACGGCCGCCGAGAGGGCCCGACCAGCGGGCCAGGGCCTGGAGGACCGCCGTACCCAGGCCGCGGCGCCGGTACGACGGGTCGACGCGGATGGCGTCGACACCGAGCCAGTGGCCGGTCATCGAGCCTCGCCCGATCGCGACCGGCCTGCCGTCCAGCGTGATCGAGGCGAAGACGGCCTTCGGGGCACCCTCCATCACGGCCGGGGCGGCCTCGGGCACCGGCCCGTCGAAAGCGGCCGCGTACCAGGCCTGATCGGGCTGTTCCGCGATCAGTACGTCGTACGCCGGGGAAGCGTTCACGTGGTCGAGAGTCGTGTGCATGACGAGGACGTCGGACTGGCCCGGGCGGGCGTCGATCCACCCACAGGCAAGGAACTCGGCCTCCTCGGGGCTGCCGAGCCGGACCAGCGCCAGCGGTGGGAGGCCGCGCTCGTCGTAGAAGGCCTCAGCGTGCTTGAGGGCCTCGGGCACGGCCATACCGGGACTTCCTGCGGGCAGCAGCGAGTTGGCCCGGCCGGTCCAGCCGGCGGATGCCCGCAGCAACCACTGGCCGACGTGCGACGTCTCGACCGCCGGCCGGCCGAGGGCGGTGGTGAGGAAGAGTTGCTCGACGTCGACAGGCCGCAGTGGCATCTCCGGGATCGTTTTCGCCGCTGTCACATCCCCGACACGAATGTCGTGCAGACTGCTGTCAGCGTGCCGAACGACAAGGCCTTCAGGGTCCCAGGACTGCAGTACGCCGATGACGTCGGTGAGCCCGCCCGGAATCCGGTGCCGGACCACGACACGGTGGCCGATATCACGGGCCGAAAGTCCCATTTGGGGGCCTGACACGATGCGGACTCCTGGCAGAGTGGGCGAAGTACTACGGTGATACTAGATACCTGCATCACAGCATCGCAGCACCCCCAAACTGGCGCTGCGCTTGCCTGCCATAGAAGGAGTAGAGCAGTGACCTACGTCATCGCGCAGCCGTGTGTTGACCTGAAGGACCTCGCCTGTGTCGAGGAATGCCCCGTCGACTGCATCTACGAGGGCAACAGGATGCTGTACATCCACCCGGACGAGTGCGTCGACTGCGGAGCGTGCGAGCCGGTCTGCCCGGTGGAGGCGATCTACTACGAGGACGACACACCGGAGCAGTGGAAGGACTACTACACCGCGAACGTCGACTTCTTCAACGACCTGGGCTCCCCGGGCGGTGCCTCCAAGATGGGCAAGATCGACAAGGATCACCCCTTCATCGAGGCCCTGCCCCCGCAGGAACACGACGAGTAGTCGTCTGATCACTACCGAGGCTGGGTGCCGCTGAGGCTGTGCCCAGCCTCGACTACTGCTCCTGGACGTCGACGTGGACGTGGTCCAGGTGGCGGAGGATGGTCGAGTCGCCGGAACGGGCGGGCGGGGTGTAGTCGCGCCAGCCGCTGTCCGAGCGGCGGCCGGCGGTCCAGATCTTGTCGCTGAAGATGATCGTGCGGATGTTGAGCAGCTCCGCCCGCGCGACCAGGTACTGCGCCATCGCCCAGCCCTTGGTCGTGTTCGCCGTCGAGATCGGCCGCACGAAGACATCCACCGCCCGGCCGTCGTAGTGCGCCGAGCCCTCCATGTGACCGGAGCTGATCCCTCCCGGCGCGTACCCGCCGGTCGACAGCTTCCCGAACGTCGCCAGCAGATCCCGCCGTACGGCGTCCGCCCGCGGCGTCAGCCCGTTCCGGCCCATCGTCTGCGTGTCCACCGCCTCCGTGTCGACGGTGCAACTGAACGCACTCTTCGACTGCCCGGTCAGCGCCGACGCGAGGATCCGCGCATCGGCCTCGTGATCCGCGTAGGCGTTGGGGAACGCGCTCCGCTGGACCCGGTCGGCCGCGACGGTCACCGCGAGCCGCTGGTAGTTCGGGATCTTCACCAGCGCGTCGTAGAACTTCCCGGCCGCGTAGTGCGGATCCCGCACCTGCGCCGCCGTACCCCAGCCCTGCGACGGCCGCTGCTGGAACAACCCGAGCGAGTCCCGGTCGCCGTGCTTGAGGTTCCGCAGTCCTGACTCCTGGTATGCCGTCGCCAGTGCGATCGTCGCGGCCCGCGCCGGCAGCCCACGCCGTACCGCCACACCCGCGATGATCGCGGCCGACTCGGCCTGCTCCAGTTCCAGTACGACGGTTACGCCGTCGACCGTGGCCTCGCACTGCTCCTTCGGGGGGCAGCAGCGGCCCGAAATCCTGGTCGCCGATCCACGCGATCGCGAGCGCCGACGGCAAGCGCGAGCGCACCTATCGCGCCACGGCAATGACGGCGCTCCGCTTCATCGGCATACCGCTCCCAACGTTCGGGAGCAGGGGCGGGGTTCCTGTCGTCGGGTCACGAAGTGGTTGACGTGCTGGAACTGCGGTTGGTTCGCGCGGGTCACGCGTTGGCGTGGAGTGCTTCGTTGAGCGTGATGCCCTCACCCTTGCGCGGTCGGGCCTCGACGGCACCGGTGACCGAGTTGCGGAGGTACAGCAGGCCTGGCTGCCCGGACAGGTCGCGCGCCTTGACCACGCTGCCGTCCGGGAGGGTGACCTTGGTGCCGGCAGTCACGTACAGTCCCGCCTCGACCACGCAGTCGTCGCCGAGCGAGATCCCGGTACCGCCGTTCGCGCCGAGCAGGCAGCGCTTGCCGATCGACACGATCTGGGTGCCGCCGCCGGACAGCGTGCCCATGATCGACGAGCCCGCGCCGATGTCGCTGCCGTCGTCGACCACGACACCGGCCACGATCCGGCCTTCGACCATCGACGTACCGAGCGTGCCGGCGTTGAAGTTGATGAAGCCCTCGTGCATCACCGTGGTCCCCGCGGCCACGTGCGCGCCGAGCCGGACCCGGTCGGCGTCGGCGATCCGGACACCGCTCGGTACGACGTAGTCCGTCATCCGCGGGAACTTGTCCACGCTCGTGACGGTCAGGTGCTGACCCGCTGCGCGCGCCCGCAGCCGGACCTGCTCGATCTCCTCGACCGGGACCGGGCCGAGCGACGTCCAC
The DNA here is from genome assembly GCA_963748245.1 of uncultured Actinomycetota bacterium. Taxonomy (GTDB): domain Bacteria; phylum Actinomycetota; class Actinomycetes; order Propionibacteriales; family Kribbellaceae; genus Kribbella. The sequence goes on from CAVVIA010000004.1 coordinate 1,171,411, forward strand.
GCGTTGTTCGGCAGGGCGGCGAAGATGCCGTCCAGGTTGACCCCGTGCGGGCGGACCAGCCGGTGCGACAGCAGGTGCAGCCGCAGGTACGCGTCCGCGGTGGTGCCGTCAGGGGCCTGGTCCAGGGCGATCTCGGCCGCCACGACCTCACGCCGTACCTGCCGCAACTCGTCGTTGCCCTCGGCAGCGATCAGCTCGGCGGGCGCCTTCGCGTCGGCCGGCTGCGAGCCGAGCTCGGGAGCCGGGTACCAGACGTCGAGGACGGTCCCGGCGGCGGTAACGGTCGCGAGGCCGAAGCCCCAGGCATGCGTGGCGTTCTCGGTCATGCCCCCACCCTGCCAGACACTCCCCGACCCAGCGAAAGAAGCTCGGCAAACGGACACCACCTCCGGCGGCGGTTGTCTCTTGGGCCGCCTGCGGCGGTGTGCGCGGACCGGTGTCAGGTGCCCGCGTGGTTGGCGCCAGCGGTTGGCGGACGCGGGGAGAGAGAGCGTGGAGTGGGGAGGCGGCGGGTGCAGGTCGGCTAATTCGGGGGCAGGGGCGGGGTTGTTGTGGTCTACTCTTCGGATGCTTCCTGGGTGGATGGTGACTGTGTCCGATCCAGTGCTCCGGGCCACTGAGGCGCCCTCGTTGGACGGGTTGCATGGGGAGTTGTTGCGGCAGTGGGGGTCGTGTGAGGTGTGGCGGCTGTCGTACGGGCTGCGGAGTGTGGTCGTCAAACGTGGCACCGATGGGCAGGCTGATGAGGCGGGTGTGTACGAGCGCTTCGTCGTACCGCTCGACCTGCCTGCGCCCGCGCTGATCCACCGGCACCGGGATGGCGAGGGCGGGGTGCTCGTGCTGGCGGATGTCGGTCGGGTGACGCTGGAGCAGGAGCCGACGGCGGAGGGTTTCGCGGCGAGTGCGGAGTTGCTCGCGACGATCCGGGGCCGATCGGTGGACGGCGCGAGTGGGTTCCCGGCGGAGCGGGTGAAGGAGATGGCGGCCCGGATCGGGCGGATCGGCTTCGACCTCGCGCCGCTGACCGAGGCCCTGGCCGGGTTGCACCGGGACGCGCCGACAGCCGTTGTCCACGGTGACTTCGTGCCGAAGAACCTGGTCACCGACGGCACCCGCTGGACCGCGATCGACTGGCCGGGCGCCTACCTGGCACCGCACCTCAGCGACCTGTACACCTTGATCCGCGACGCCGTTGCCCTCGGCCACGACCGCGAGCCGATCGTCGCCCGCTACATCGACGCCACCGGCACCGATCCGGCTCTGGTGGACCGTCAGTTGCTGGTCGGCGGCGGCTGTTTCTACCTGGTGGCGTTGAGGTTCATCGTCGAGGAAGGCCTGCGCACCATCCCGGAATCGAAGAACTGGATCGACGGTCTGCTCACCGAACTCGAGGACGTCGTCGGAGCGCTGGCGTGAAGCTCCTCGTCCTCGGCGGCACCAAGAACCTCGGCCGCCACGTGGTCGAGGCCGCGCTCCGCGACGGCCATGACGTCACGCTCTTCAACCGCGGCCGCACCAACCCGTCCCTGTTCCCCTCGGTACGACGCATCACCGGCGATCGCTCAGCTCCAGAAGCTCTGGCGACGGGGGAGTGGGACGGCGCCATCGACATGTCCGGCTTTCTGGTTCACGACGTACGACGGAGCGCCGAGCTGCTCCGGGATCGCGTCGGGCACTACACCTACATGTCGTCGATCGCCGTCTACGCGAGCAAGACCACGCCGGGGATGACGGAGGACGCACCCCTGCTGCCCTGGCCGGACGGCGCACCCGAGGACCACTTCACCATGGACCTCTACGGCCCTTCGAAGGTCCGCTGCGAATCGTTGCTCAAGGCCCACTTCGGCGACCGCACCGCCGCCGTACGCTCCGGCTTCGTCGTCGGCCCCTACAACCCCGACTTCGGCAACTGGGGCGAAGCCCTGGCACACGACAAGCCCCTCGAATGCGCCGCGCGCCCCGGCCAACCCATCCAATACATCGACGCCCGAGACCTGGCCGCCTTCCTTCTTCACCTGACGGTGGACCGCATCCCCGGCCCTTTCAACGCCGTCGGCTCATCCACCACCATGTCCGCCCTCGCCGACACCTGGCGCTCCGCCGTACCGAACCCGCCCCCGATCAACTGGCACCCCACCGAAGACCGCTTCCACCTACCCCACAACGGCACCAACGACGGCACCTTCCAACTGGACAACACCCACGCCCTCGCAGCCGGCCTCCACCTACGACCGGACGAGGAAGTCGCCCGCGACTACGTCACCTGGATCCGGCAAGGAAACACCCCACCCGCGCCGCCGCACTGACGTCCGCCAGGTCAGGTGCGACTGCTGAGCGCACGGATCGCGGCTACTCCGGACGCTTCAGAGTGTGAACGGTGAGACATAGACGGCGCCTGCCAGGTCGTGCCGGTCGAAGGCAGACGCGTTGGTCAGATGGCTGTCGAAGGGCCCGACCTTGCTGACCGTCCGTCCACCGCGAAAGACGAGTTGTAGGCCGTGCTCGGGCTCCCACGTGCATTCGGATTCGATCGAGACGTACACCTGACCGTCATCGGGACTGCGGTCGACCTGGAATTCGCCACCGAATGACACGTGGTCCCAGACTGACTCAGGACCGGCAATCTCTGGAAGCTGCAGGTCCCAGCCCTGTTCTCGGAAGAGACGAACAGTGTCGAGGTAGTACGCGAATACGTCGGCGCCGGCGTCGCGTAGTGCACGGTCGTCAGTGGTCAGGAAGGTGGCCACTGCGTCGTGGACCGCAGTCTTGTCCTCGTCGGCGACGCAATCCTCCATGACGACAATCTGACCGACCGCGCCACCAAGAGCACCGGCCGCCAGGGGAGCGCTGTAGTACCAACCCAGATCCTCGTCCAGCGTGAGCGGACCGGCCCCTGGCATCTCCATGAAGTGACCTTGCCACGTGGATGGTCCGACCGCCGCGGAACGCTGCTGTCCTGTCAGGTGTGCCGGTAACCCTCATGCAGAGTGACCTCCAGGACCGAGTCCGCCGGCGGCGCTGTCTGCGGTTTCCAGATCTGGGTGTGCTGGTCGCCGATCACGCTCAGCCCCAACCGGTCTCCGTCCATGAGGGTCGTGCCATCAGGTGACAGAACCCGGATCTTGGTGATCGTGTCACCTCGGTGACTGATGACGAACGACCCGCCATCGTCGATGACCTCGAGGTCGTGATCAGCCAACTCGGGGGTGTTCACCTTCCCCGACTGCCAAGGGACGGTGACAACCCGAACCTTGTCTTCGGCGAGCACCACGAAGTCGACGACAAGTGAGGCGATGGTGCCGTCCTCGGCCAATCCCCAGTAGCACGGGTATGCACCGTCGCCGTAGCCACTGGTCACCATGACTGCATCGTTCACGTCGCCCGTGAGACTGAACACCGTGCCTGCATTGTCCAGAAGCCGCATGGACTGCTGCTGAAACAACTCCTCGACCTGTTGAGCTTCGCAAGTCACGAGCGTCGCGAGATCGAGGATCGCCACGTTGCCGGCATCGACCCCGATGATGTTCGATCCGCCGGCCATCTCGGCAGGATGCCAACTGACCGTGGGCGCCTCGGAGATGAGCAGGCGCAGTGCGACGTTCGTACCTGCCGCTGTGGAGACCTCGGCACGGTAGGTGCCGGCGCCCAACCGGCGGGCGAGCGGCGCCAGGCCAAAATCGCCGTACCCGAAGTCTCGGACGGTGAGCACCCCTGAGCCGCAGGTCACCTCGCCGAGCTGGACAACCTCGAGCGGGACCCCTTCGCCGAAGGGGGCGACCTGGCGTCCCTCCGCGAACAGGCCGAACAAGTCGAGCTCCAGGTGCGAGGGCAGCTCAGACAGGTCAGCGTCCAAGCTCGCTGAGTTCAGCATGGCCTCGGCCTCTGCGGGGTCGACCAGCGGGACTCCTGGTGCTTCGAGGAAGCTGACAAGCTCGCAGATCCTCCACCGCTCGTCATCGCGCACAAGTCGGTATTCGTAGTACGTCGGCATCGAACTGTCGTCGAAGACCGAGCGCACTGTCGCGCGATCGGCCTCTACCTTCACCTCAGTGATGGTCTCGAGTGAGGGATCGTGCGCCGCGCTCCCGCGGAGCACGCCCTCCTCGCCGATGCCGGCCCCGGCCGTGAAATGAGCACCGACAAGCACCGCCAGTTCACCAGTCCACGCCTCGACCGCACGGTCGATGTTCAAGGAGTCCGGCGGCTTCCCGGCCCGCTCCCAAGCCCGATGAAAGTCAGCTACAAAGGCCTCTACGCGCACACGAACGTCATCCTGGCTCACGGCCCGACGGTACCGGGCCAGACCCCCCACCGACGTCCTGCCCCCACGCGTCGCGAAGGCTCCGGCGCCCGCCACCAGCACCACGTCCGGCGTCACCGTCACCCGGTCGGCCGGACCAGCGCCACGGCAAGAAGCTCGGAGTCCGTACGGCGTCGGCGCGATCGCACCCGCTGACCGACCGCGCCCGCACGCCGCCACCACTCCGCCACACCAGTTGGTGGGTTGGCCCCTCAGCGGGTGGGTTTGCTACCCAGAATCAGGGTGCCGAACCCACAAGCTCGGGGGCCAACCCACCAGACCTCCGATGTGGTTATCAACCACCTGCGGACGGGAGGTGCAGCGTCGTCCCACCCGTCAGTGTCTGTCGACAATGAAGTCGGTCACTGCGATGTCGTGCTGCGCGAGGGTTCCTTTTAGCCATCGTCGCTGGTGCTCGTTCCGTGAGTCCCAGGTGTACTGGAGAGCGTCCGTGGGCCGATAGCTCGGGCGGTCACGTCGGAGGCCTGGGATGAGTGTGTCGCATACGTCAGCCAGGAGTCGGATCTCCTCCTGGTAGACGTCAGCTTCAGGGAAGAGTCCCTCCCCTAACCGTGCACGCCTGTATGCCATTGTTCGAATCAGCAGGGTGGCATCGTGTACGGCGTGAGCGATGGCCGCCGCTGCTGCGTCTTGGCGGCGGCGGTCTGTATTCCACATGCGCTCATCGTGGAGGACGTTGGGTTGACCTGCCAACGGCACGTCACTCCTCGTGTCCCACCGAGCAGGAGTTTCGCGTTGTTTGTGGTCAATCGACGTCATCCGGCAGTGCGTCGCTGGAACGCGCTACGCGCCTGGCGCGTGCTCGACGGGCGATTGTTTCGCCGGTTGCGCTGGCTCGCGACACGGTCTGCGCACGCCGCCGGAGGCGGCCGAAGACTGCCGCCGCGAAGCGGTGTCCTCTGTGCGTCTCACTTACCCATCCAGTTCTCGGCGCCGACCGCGTCGATCCGTGACGCGATCTGCGCGCGGCCGCCGGAGGTGGGTGGGTTGCCGAGGACGGACTCGTCGTGGAACGCCAATGAACGCATCGAGCGTACGCATGCACCACGCAACCGGGCAGCCGCGCGTGGCGGATCGGCTTGGCCGGTCGGATGGGAGCCTGTCAGACTCCGCCGCCTCCTCCTGCTCCCCACTCGGACGACTTGCCCTCACCCTCGATCCTTGTCCTCTTTGCGACCGCTCGAGGGTTGTTGTCCGTCAGCGGCGCCCGACGGTGCTTCACGTCGTAGATGATGGCCCAGATCATCAGGAGTCCGATGGGCACGATGATTAGTAGGAAGAAGAGCATGGCGCACCTCCGGCGCTGAGCGTTTCGAGACTACTCCTCCTGCACGGCAGGGGACAGCGCCTCTTACCGTCAGTCGAACCCGCACCTGGCGGGCGGATGTGGAAGCGGTTGCCCCGCGCCACGGGCCTCGCCAACGGCTGAGAAAGCTCGTGGAGAACGGCGCTTGTGTCGTCCATGGTGCGACGGACACTTGTACGCCGAAGCGCTGGACCAGGACGCTGGTCTGCGCCGACAGATCAGTCACGCGAAGCTCCGTCCAACCACCCAGTAGCCGGCGCCAATCACAGTGGCGCGTGACACGGTCTGCGCCTGCCGCCGGAGGCGGCCGGAAGGGCAGCCGCCGCGAAGCGGTCCTTTACTTCTTTTTCTTGCTGGGGGCTGAGGTGGCTCGGATGTGGAGTTCGGTGCGGAGGGTGACGGTGGATGGGGGGCGGCCGGGGGAGGCGATGCGGTCTTTCAGGAGGAGGCCGGCGGTGCGGCCGAGTTCGTAGGTGGGCTGGGCGACGGTGGTGAGGCTGGGGACGACGAGGTCGGCCCAGGGGATGTCGTCGAAGCCGACGACGGCGATGTCGGCGGGGGCCCGGACGCCCTTCTTGGCAAGGCATTCGAGGGCGCCGACCGTCATCAGGTTGTTGGTGACGAACAGGGCCTCGGGCGGTTCGGGGAGTTCGAGCAGGCTCTCCATCGCGGCGTACCCGCCGGCCTCGCGGAAGTCGGCGTGCCGGACCAGGTCCTTGTCGTAGCGGATCCCACCGGTTCGCAGCGCCGAGCGGTAGCCGGCCAGCCGGTCCATCGCCGTACTGACCTTGCGCGGGCCGGTGATACAGGCGATCCGCTGGTAGCCGCCGTCGATCAGGTGTTTGACGCCTTCGGTGGCGCCGTGCTCGTTGTCGACCAGTACGGTGTCCGCCTCGACGCCGTCGACGCGGCGGTCGATCAGCACCATCGGGAGTTTCGCGTCCGCGAGTTGCTGCACGCCGTCGGCCGTGCTGGTCGGGGAGATCACCACGCCCGCCATCTGCTCGGTCAGCACCGCGGAGGCGTACGCCGCCTCCTTGGCCGGGTCCTCGTCGGAGTTGCAGAGGACGACGTGGTAACCCGCGGTCTGGGCGACGTCCTCGAGACCGCGGACCAGTGAGGTGAAGAACGGGTTCTCGATGTCGGAGATGACAACGGCCCACAGGTTCGTGCTGGATTTACGAAGGTTTCTGGCCACCCCGTTCGGCCGGTAACCGAGTTCCGCTACCGCGGCGCGGACCTTCTCCGAGAGCTCCGGATCCACGTTCCGTCGCCCGCTCAGCACGCGGGACACGGTGGCCGGAGACACCCCGGATCTCCGCGCGACGTCGTAGATCGTCGTCATGCCTGCTCCCCGCTGGAGTCCAGTTGTTCGTCTGGATCGCACTTTAACTCCGATCCGGGGAAAAGGATCTCACGACGAGGGCGGTCCGAGGCTGAAGGCTGCCCCGTCGAGGAGCGCGAGGGCGGTGGCGCGGTCGGGGGCGGAGTCGGCGGCGCCGTTGACGGTGGTCGACAATGCACCGGCCGCATTGGCCAGTCGTACGGCGTCCACGAGCTGGGCACCCGATGCGAGTGACGCGGCCAGCGACCCGCAGAAGGCGTCGCCCGCGCCGACGGTATCTACTGTCGCGACCTGGTGTGCGCCGATCCAGACCTCCGCACCGGTGTCGCGGTCGACGACGAACGCACCTCGCGATCCGAGTGTCACGACACAGCCGCGCAGGTCCCATTCGTCCGCGAGTTTGCGCGCGATCACCGGCACCTGTGACTCGTCGTCGCAGTCCAGCCCGGTCAGCGCGGCTGCCTCGACCTCGTTCGGGACCAGGATGTCGACGAAATCGGACAGCGTGTGATCGATCGGTCCGACCGGGGCCGGCGTGAGGATCGTGGTGACGCCCGCGGTCGAGGCGAGCTGCAGGGCAGCTCGGCTCGCCTCGACCGGGAGTTCGAGCTGCACACTGAGCACGGTGCTGGCGGTCAGTACGGCGGCCGCCGCCTCGACGTCCGCGGGGGTGATCGCGGCGTTCGCGCGGGACACGATGATGATCGAGTTGCCGCCGTCCGGCAGGACCAGCGGCAGTCCGACACCGGTGCCGAGCGAAGGGTGCCGGACGACCCACGCGGTGTCGACCCCGTCGGACTCGAGCAGCTCGAGGAACTCCTCGCCGTACCGGTCCTCGCCGATCGTCCCGACGATCGCCGTCCGCGCACCCATCCGTGCGGCCGCGATCGCCTGGTTGACGCCCTTGCCGCCGAGGAACTCCGCGAAGCCGGTGCCGTGCAGCGTCTCGCCGGGCATCGGCCGCCGTTCGGCCGACGCGACCAGGTCCTTCATGAACGAGCCGAGCACGCACACGTCGTACTCCCTCATGCGTCGTCCCCTTGGAGGAGTCGCCGGCCGAGGGCGCCCGATGGATGGAACCGGGCGAAGTCGTGGTGGCTGAAGTCCCGCAGTACGACGAGCGCGCAGGCCAGCGCGTCACCCATCGCGAGGCTGGCGGTGGTCGATGCGGTCGGGGCGAGGTTCAGCGGATCCGCCTCGCGCAACACCATCGTGTCCAGTGTGTACGTCGCGATCCGCGCCAGCGTGGACTCCTCGTTCCCGGTCATCGCGATCACCGGGATCTCGCGCTCCACCAGCATCCGGGCGAACGCGCACACCTCCGCGGTCTCGCCGGACGCGGACAGGGCGAGGACGAGATCGCGGCTCGTCACCGCACCGGAGTCGCCGTGCAGGGCGTCGCCGGAGTGGATGAAGGTGGCCGGCGTACCGGTGCTGGCGAGGGTGGCGGCGATCTTGCGGCCGACCAGCCCGGACTTGCCGAGGCCGGTCACCACCAGGTGGCCCTCGCAGCCGGCGACCGCGATCAGCACGTCGAGGAACACTCCGTCCAGCCGGTCCGCCAGCGCCGACACGGCCGCGGCCTCGGTCTCGATCGCGTTCCGCGCCGCCTGCAGCCCCAACGCGACCAGATCCCGGGGTGCCTCGACACCGCCACGATTCGGCACAACTGGCATCCCAGAGCCCTCCCATCTCAGAAATCGATTTCCGCAGACTAGGCAGCGCAGCCTGCAGTGTCAACGTCTGCGGTCACGGCGAAACCCTCACCTGCATGGGGAAATCGGCGGAGCTGATCACATCGACCCCAGCTCGGGCCTTGACCAGCCAGGTCGGCACTCGTAGATTTGCGAGAAATCGATTGCCCCGACACGGTTCACCTTCGGCCGGCCGTTCGACACGCCCCTGGAGCACTGATGGCCCCAACATCCTTCCCTGCCGCCCCCGCTTCGTGATCTGGCCGCTGAGGCGCCCAACCAGCTTCTTCGTGGTGGTGAACTCGACGATCGGCGCGGTCACCGGCCTGCAGGCGTTCGACCCGGTCTTCGTCCTCACCAAGGGTGGCCCGGCTGGCGACCAGCACGCTCGTCCTCTACATCTACGAGCAGGCCTTCACCTTCAACAACGGCGCGGGTCCCGAAGGGCAGGGTGCAGGATCGCGGCGCGTGGGAGTTCTATGCCGGGAGCAACGATCGCGGCAAGCCGTCGTGGACCTCGAAGATCGCCAACCGCAAGCCGGTGCTGACCGACCAGCAGCGGCTGTACGCCCAGACGTACGGGACGAACGCTTCGAACCTGAGCGTGATCAGCCAGGGCGGCGTCACCTACCTGGCTCAGCAGAAGCGCTACGTCTACACGTCCTGGACGGAGTACACCTTCGAGTTCTACGAGGCACCGGCGCTGTGGGGACCGTGGAAACACTTCCTCAGCAAGGACTTCGGCGGGTACCCGTGGTCGACCTCGAGGTACGGCGGGTACGGCGTGACCATCGCGTCCAAGTTCGTCCAGCCGGACGGCAAGACGATGTACGTCCAGGCCAACGTCTGCCCGTGCGCGGCGGTGGGATCGGTACGTCGGTCTACAACTTCAACCTGCGCAAGCTCGTCCTGACCCCGTCTGAGCCGGGTGTGGCGGACAACCTGCCTGGTGACGACAACCTGGCGGCTGCTTCGACCGGCGCGGTCGCGATCTCCAAGTCGACGCAGTCGGGCAGCCTCGCGCTGATGAACGACGGTGCTCTGACCGGGAGCGAGACCGACTTCGACGACGAGGTGAAGGGCGCTCGTGGTGGGGTTACACCCGGGCGCCGCGTCCGCGGGTGCGAACAAGACGTACACGATCACCTTCCCGGTTCAGGAGACTGACGGGGTGCGCGTGATCGGGTTGCCGGGCGGGACCCGCAGCTACACCTCGGTCTCCGAGTTGGCCGTCAAGTACGTCGCCCAGCTCGCCGAGGGTGGATTCGAGGGAACAGGCGGTGGCAAACCGTCCACCACGAGGTCACGGTCACCGTCCCACCAGGCGTCCACGAGCTCACCGTCTACGCCGGCTTCAACGCCCCCAACGTCGACACCTGGATCCAGCCGGACGACTTCACCGTGAGCTAAGGCCAGGGGAGGAGCTCCGGGGTCGGCCCGTTCACCGGTCCTGGAGTGGTTCGCCCGGCGTACCAGGCGGTGAGGTCGGTGAGGGTGCCGGTCAGTGTGAGGTTCTGGCCGGTGCCGTTCTCCCAGGGTGGGCCGTCGGTCGGCTGGAGGATCAGGTGGATGCCTTCGGGGGTGCGGGGGCGGAGGAAGTCGAGGAGGTGGAGGCAGAACTCGGCCGACCACCCATCCGCGGTGGGTTCGAGGGCCAGGTCGACGGTGTGTACGGCGAGTTCGCGCCAGCTGGCGTAGACGGCGGCGGCCAGGTTGCTGTTGCGGTGCGTGACCGGGCGTTCCCAGTCGTCGGGGCCGACCTTCGCCCAGGCGGCGGTCAATGCGGTCGTCGCCTCGCGCAGGTGGTGTTTCAGCTCGGCGGCGGGTCGGCCGGCGCCGGCTTCGATTCCGGCGTCACGGGCCGGGCGACCGCCGTCGTACATCTCGATGAGGCTGCCCTGGAGTGCTTCCTCGACCTGCCGCGTCATTGCCTCGGAGAAGTTCGCGATGTGGGTGATGACATGGCCGCGCGACCAACCGGGCAATCCTGACGGCGCCCGGACCACCGCCTCGTCCGCCGTCGCGACCGTGTCGTTGACGCGTTGAGCAGCTGCCGTGACCTCGGGCCGGATGTCGCGCATGGCGTCACCCTAACCAAGCAAGTGTTTGTCGGTCGCGCGGCTTAGGGTTGTTCGCATGAACGAGCGTAGCGAGTTCATCATCAAGCGCAGTGCGTCTCGTGCCTCATCTGCGCCCGGAGCGAAGCGAGGACGTAGATGAGCTTGGCCCGGTTCAAGGACCTCTGTGTGGACGTGTCGTGCCCGAGCGCGATGGTCGCGTTCTGGGGGCGGGTGCTCGGGCTGACCTCACCGGCCGACAACCCCAACGTGCTGGTCGGCGACGTACCGCAGAAGACCATCTGGATGTGCCAGGTCCCGGAGCCGCGTACGGCGAAGCAGCGGGTGCACCTGGACGTGCACACCGGCTCGATCGACGACCTGCTGCGCGAAGGCGCGACCGTGCAGTCGCCCGAGACCGACGAGCAGCCTTGGACCGTGCTGGAGGATCCCGAGGGCGGTGAGTTCTGCGGGTTCGTCCGCGACACTGTCCCGGCGTACGGCCTGATGGAACTGGTGGTCGACTCGGCCGATCCGGAGGCACAGGCCCGCTGGTGGGCCGGTGTGGTCGGCGGCGATGTCGGGAGTAGGCCGGGCCGGCCGTATCACTGGCTGGAGAACGTGCCGGGCCTGCCGTTCCCGTACTGGGTGTTCGTCCCGGTGCCGGAGCCGAAGACGGTGAAGAACCGGATCCACTGGGACGTCACCGCGCCCGCCCTGCAGCCGGTGCTGGACGCTGGTGCGACACTGCTGCGGCCCAAGGACGACGAGATCGGCTGGCACGTGTGCGCCGACCCCGAGGGCAACGAGTTCTGTGTCTTCCTACCACCGGCTGAGGATTCTTGATGAGCAAGCTCGACCTGACCGTGTCCGGCCCCGACCTGGCCGAGGCGCTGGTCAACCACCAGTCGGTCAGCGGGACCGAGGAGACGCTGGCGGACAGGATCGAGTCGGCCCTGTCGGCGTACCCGCACCTGAAGGTGTTCCGGCACGGCAACACCGTGGTCGCGCGGACCGACCTCGGCCGGGACGAGCGGATCGTGATGGCCGGGCACATCGACACCGTGCCGCTGAACGACAACCTCCCGGCCCGGCGCGCGGACGGCCTGATCCACGGGCTCGGCGCGTGCGACATGAAGGGCGGCGTCGCGGTCGGGCTCCGGCTGGCGGCGACCCTGCCCGAGCCGAACCGGGATGTCACCTATGTCTTCTACGACTGCGAAGAGGTCGAGGCGGAGCGGAACGGCCTGTTCAAGCTGACCCGGTCCAACCCGGAGCTGCTCGAGGGTGTCTTCGCGGTCGTGATGGAGCCGTCGAACGCGGTGGTCGAGGCGGGCTGCCAGGGCACGATCCGGGTCGAGATCACCACCCGCGGCGAGCGTGCCCACTCGGCCCGGTCCTGGATGGGGTCGAACGCGATCCACGCCGCGGGCGAGATCCTGGCGCGGCTGGCGGCGTACGAGCCGCGCCGGGTCCCGATCGACGGGCTCGAGTACCGCGAGGGGCTGAACGCGGTCGGCATCCACGGTGGTGTCGCGGGCAACGTCGTACCGGATCTGTGCACGGTGGAGATCAACTACCGGTTCGCGCCGAGCCGGTCGGAGGCGGAGGCCGAGGCGCATCTGCGGGAGGTGTTCGAGGGGTTCGACCTGGTCGTCACCGACTCGGCGCCGGGCGGGTTGCCGGGGCTGGAGCGGCCGGCCGCGGCGGCGTTCCTGCAGGTGGTCGGGGGTGAGCCGCAGCCGAAGTTCGGGTGGACCGACGTGGCCCGGTTCACGCTGCTCGGCGTACCGGCGGTCAACTACGGGCCGGGTGACCCGCTGTACGCGCACAAGCAGGACGAATTCGTCCCGGAGGCGGAGATCGAGCTGTGTGAACAGCGACTGAGGGCCTGGTTGACGGCATAGGTACTCCTCGTGGCGTGCCTCGCGTCGGCGGGCCGGGAGTAAATGTCCGCACTAATCTGGAGGTATGGAAGAACCGTCGATCCACCCCGACCGTCCGACCGGCCAGCAGCAGCGCGGCCCGGTCGTGATGCGGCGCAACCAGGTGCAGAACTCGACCTCGGAGCAGCGGCTGCTGGACAGCCGCGGGCCGTCGGACTGGGTGCACACCGACCCCTGGCGGGTGCTGCGGATCCAGTCGGAGTTCATCGAGGGGTTCGGCATGCTGGCCGAGCTCGGGGCGGCGATCAGCGTGTTCGGCTCGGCCCGGACCAAGCCGGACGACCTGATGTACGCCGCGGCGGAGCAGCTCGGCGGGAAGCTGGTCGGCGCCGGTTACGCGGTGATCACCGGTGGTGGACCGGGCGTGATGGAGGCGGCGAACAAGGGCGCGTCCGAGGCCGGTGGCGTGTCGGTCGGGCTCGGTATCGAGCTGCCTTTCGAGAACGGCCTGAACGAGTGGGTCGACATCGGGATGAACTTCCGCTACTTCTTCACCCGCAAGACGATGTTCGTGAAGTACGCCCAGGGGTTCGTGGTGATGCCGGGCGGGTTCGGCACGCTGGACGAGCTGTTCGAGGCGCTCACGCTGGCGCAGACCCGGAAGGTTACGTCGTTCCCGGTCGTGCTGTTCGGTTCGTCGTACTGGAGCGGGCTGGTCGACTGGCTGCGCGAGACGATGCTCGCGGACGGAAAGATCTCGGCGGCCGACCTGGACATGTTCGTGGTCACCGACGACGTGGACGAGGCGATCAGCTACATCGTCAAGGCCGGCGAACTGGCCGACGCGGCAGCCGAGGAGGCCGCGGCGGCGGCCGCCCGGGACGTGGCCGAGGCGGACAGCCCGGAGGCGCGCGAGCGTCGCGAGGCACACCGACTGGGCTCGGACGGCAGCTGAACCTTCCTGCCCTACTCGGTCCGCAGTGCGGCTGCCTGCTCGGTCGGCGGCGTGGCGCGCTGCTCGGTCCGCGGTGTGGCTCGGCGGGCCGGTGCGCTACGCCGAGGGCCGAATCGGGCTCCGATTGTGCGGGTGACTTCCTCGGCATGGCACGATCGGTCCCGTGATGTGGTTCTTCGGGCTGATCGTGGTGCTGTTGATCGGGGCTGTCGCGGTGGTGGCCTCGGGTCGTTGGGGTGCCATGAGTACGGCGTACGACGACCGGCCCGACATGAGCGTCCCGGCCCGGCAGACGCTCACCGCCACGGATATCGAGTCGGCCCGGTTCGGCGTCGGCCTGCGCGGCTACCGGATGGACGAGGTGGACACGCTGCTCGAGCGGGTCGCCCGCGAGGTGGCGGAGCGGGACCGGCGGATCGCCGACCTCGAGCGTGCGGTGTCGCCGATCGTCGACGGGCCCGGGTTCTCGTCGAGCGGCGACTACGACCCGTCCGACTTCGACGACACCGGCGTCCAGAAGCCGATCATGGTCGGCGGCGACTTCCCAGAAACCACCGAACCGAGCACCGCCGGGCCCGGCACCACCAACCCCAGCGCCACCGAGCCAGACACCACCGAGCAGGCCGCCATCGACCACCCGGCCGCCGCGCCTACTGCTGACACGCCTCCTGCTGGCTCGCCTGCCGCTGGCGCGGCAGTTGGTGGCACGTCGGCCGCTGACGCGCTTGCCGCTGGTTTGCCTGCTGCTGGCTCGCTGGCCGCTGGCTCAGGGCCCGCTGGTTCGGCTGGCGCCGGCTCGCCGAGCGCCGGTTCGCTGAGCGCTGGCTCAGGGGCGGCTGGTTCGGCTGCCGCTGGCTCGCTGGCCGCTGGCTCGCTTGGCGCTGGGTCGCCGAGCGTTGGGTCGGGGCGCGCTGTTGAGTCGCCTGATGGCGAGTCGCCGACTGTTCCCCCGGGGCCTGCGGGTGACGCGCAGGTCGCTGGGGCGGCGGCTGCCGGGCGGGTTGGTGGCGAGGCCGAGCACGACGAGTCCGAGCCTGACACCCAGGAAATGCCGGTAGGCGATCCCCACGGTGCGGCCGACGAGTACGAACGCCTCCAGGCCGAGGCCCGGGCCATGCTGGAAGCCCAGTCCCAGCCCAGCCCTCCCCGCCGCACCCCATCCGAGCCACAGCCCCCAACCCCGGCTGCTGACCAGCCACACCAGGACGAGACCCCGCAGGCCCAGGCCGCCCCCACCCAGCAGCCAATCGTCCTCCAGCAACCCACCTCCACGCCGTACGAGCCCCCACACCCCGACTCCTACACCCCGGAAGCCCAGCAGCAGGAGCCCTACGCCCAGCAGCAGCCGGACTCCAACACCCAGCAGCAGCCCGAGCCGTACAGCCCGCAGCAGCAGGAGCCCTACGCCCAGCAGCCGTACGCTCAGCAGCAGCCGGACTCCAACGCTCAGCAACAGCCCGACCCGTACCGCCCGCCAGGGCAGGCGCCGTACAGTCCGCAGCAGCAGGTGCAGAACGGCTCGCAGGAGTCGGACTCCTACAGCCAGCAGCAGTGGGATGCCCAGGTTCAGCAGCAGCCCGAGCCGTACTACCCGCAGCAGTCGGGGCCGAACGCGCAGCAGCAGCCGGACTCCTACACATCGCAGCAGGCCGAGCCGTACAGCGCGCAGCAGCAGGCGCCGTACAGCCAGCAGCCGGTGGCGTACGACTCGCAGCAGCAGGAGCCGTACTTCGCCCAGCAGCCTGAGCCGTACAGCCAGCAGCAGCCTTGGGCCGCACAGCAGCCGTACGACTCGCAGTCCTACGAGCAGCAGCAAGACTCGTACGTCGGGCAGCAGCCCGAGCCCGAGCCTTGGTTCCCGGCCGAGCCCGCGCCCGCCGACGCCCAGCCGCAGTCGCAGGCAGCCGCTCAGCCGCAGTCGCAGGCAGCCAGTCAGCCCGAGCAGCAGGTAGCTCCTCAGGCCGAGCGCCAGGAAGCTCCTCAGGCCCGGGGCCAGGAATTTTCTCAGGCCGAGGGCCAGGTAGCTCGTCAGGCCGAGGCTCAAGGAGCTCAGGGCGGGCCGCAGCAGGGTCCAGGTCCGGTCCAGGACGCGCAGCCTGCTTCTGCGCCGCAGTGGGTGCTTCCCGAGCCCGCGCCGCAGTGGCGGCAGCAGTCACCTCCGCCAGCCGCTCAGAACCACCCCGAGCAACCGCCCACACAGGCGCCGTACTCCGAGCGGCCGCCAGCACAGGCGCCGTACGGGGAGCAGGCCCAGTCGTACCAGCCGCAGACGCCGTACCCGGACCAGCAGCAGGCCCAGGAGCCGTACACCCAGCAGCAGGCTCAGGACCCGTACTCCCAGCAGCAACAGCAGGCTCAGCGGCAGTCGGGCGCGCGGGAGTATCCGGAGCAGGCTCAGCAGGTGCCTAGTCAGCAGGAGCAGCAGGAGGCTTGGCAGTTCTGGCCGCCGGCGGATCAGCAGCCGGCTGTGCCGCGGTGGCCGGTGCAGGAGCAGCAGCAAGCGGGACCGCCGCAAAACGGTCAGGCACCTGAGCAAGATGCGTACGGGCCGGATGAGCAGGGTGACTATCCGACGGCCGAGCAGGGGTACGTGCCGCCCGAGCAGGACACTCAGGAGCAGCACGGGTATCCGGCACCCGAGCAGGGCGCCTACCAGCGGCCGAACTGATCCGATCGGTTGATGAACGCCGTACGCACCTGGCACGCCGAAGCCTCGGTCGACCTGCCCCTGGACGCACAGGCGGCCTGGGACGTCGTCATGGACTGGGACAGGCAGTCGCGCTGGATGCTGCTCACCCGCGTCTGGGCGACCGAGAACGACGGCGTCGGCCTCGGCGGTGGAGTCGCGGCGCGAACTTCTGTCGGTGCCGTCGGGTTCACTGACGACATGGTCATCACACACTGGGATCCGCCGCGCGAATGCACGGTGAAACACCTGGGCACGATCGTCCGCGGCACCGGCACGTTCACGATCACGCCCGGACGCCGGGGAGTCGACGATGTGAGCGCGCAGTCCGGCGTCAGCACGTTCACCTGGTCGGAGGACGTCGTACCGCCGCTGGGGAAGCTTGGCGTTGCCGTGTGGCCGCTGGTTCGGCCGGCGTTCGAGGTGATGATGCGGGTGTCGCTGCGACGGCTGGTGCGGGAGGTCGCGCGATGACGGTGATCGGGGCGGACGGCCAGCCGCGTTGTGGGTGGGCGACCTCGGCGCCGGAGTACGTCGAGTACCACGACAACGAGTGGGGCAAGGAGATCCGCGACGACGTCGGACTGTTCGAGCGGATGACGCTGGAGGGGTTCCAGTCCGGGCTGTCGTGGATCACCATCCTGCGCAAGCGGGAGAACTTCCGGGCCGCGTTCGCGCAGTTCGACCCGACGGTGATCGCGAAGTACGGCGCCGACGACTTCGAGCGCTTGATGGCGGATCCCGGCATCGTCCGCAACCGGCTGAAGGTCAACGCGACCATCAACAACGCGCGTGCCCTGCTGGAGTTGGAGGACGGCGAGTTCACCGAGCTGCTGTGGTCGTTCCAGCCGGCCGACCGCAAGGCTCCGAAGACCCTTGCCGATGTTCCTGCCACGACACCGGAGTCCGTCGCGATGTCCAAAGCCCTGAAGAAGAAGGGCTTCGTCTTCGTCGGACCGACCACTGCCTACGCCCTCATGCAAGCCACAGGCATCGTGAACGACCACCTCTCAACCTGCATCGCCCGCTGACCCCTGAAGTTGGTGGAAAGGGCGGTGGTGTTGAGGTGCATCGCCGGCTGATCTGTTGGGCGGGTTTGGGGTGAGCTGTATAGCCCAGTAAGCCAAACAGGCAGGCGGATGTGAGCGGTTGATCGGATGCACGTGCAGGCAGCCTGTGCATCTGCAAGTGGCGCTCAGAAATGTTGGAAATAAGGGAACACAAACGGCTGAACGAGTTGTGTTCCGGGCACTGAACGTGATGAGGTGTTCACCGGGCTCCCCGTCTGTCAGGTGGTTGTCCGGCCGTGACTCGCCCGGCCGGAACGCGGCCGGGGAGCCCACCAAATTTTCTCCGGTGTCTGGTTCGCGTTGAAGGCCGTACGGAACACCTCCGTAGCGGTCAGACCGGACACTTGTGTGCCGCGGATAAACGTTGCCTGAGGCATCAGTTGCCACCCCGGCGGCCCGGTCCTCACCCTTGCCAAAGGCATCGAACTCGCGCGCTCGTCGAGGCGGCGCCTCAGCGCCCGTTGAAGGTGGGCTTCTGCTTGGCGACGAAGGAGGCGACCGCGTTGCGGTGGTCCTCGGTGTCGCCGGTCAGCTGCATCTTCCCGGCCTCGAACACCAGCGCCTCGGCCAGCGTGTGGGTCGCCGAGTATCCGAGCGACTGCCGCACTGCGCCGTACGCGACTGTCGGCCCGGCCGCCAGCTTCGCGGCCAGCTCGCCGACCGCCGACGAGAACTGGTCCGCGGGTACGACGCTCGTCGCCAGGCCGAGCGTCAACGCCTCGTCGGCGGGAACCGTGCGCGGGAAGTACAGCAGCTCGAGCGCCTTCGCCTGCCCGATCAGCCGGGGGAGTGTCCAGGAGATCCCGGTGTCGCAGGACAGCGCGATGCCGGTGAAGGCCAGGTTGAACCCGGCCGTGTCCGCCACCACCCGGAAGTCGCACGCGAACGCCATCGACGCGCCGGCGCCGGCCGCGACCCCGTTCACCGCCGCGATCACCGGCTTCGGCATCTCGGCCAGTGCCAGCGCGATCGGCGCGAAGTGGTCCGGCACGGTGCTCCACAGCGCGTCCGTGTCGTTCGCCTGGAGCAGCCCGATGTGTTCCTTCAGGTCCTGCCCGACGCAGAACGCCCGCCCGGTCCCGGTGAGCACGACCACCCGGACGGAGTCGTCCTCGGCGGCGGCCAGGACCGTGTCGCGGAGCAGGACCTTGGTCGGAGTGTCGAGCGCGTTCATCGCGTCCGGCCGGTTGAGGGTGATGGTGGCGACGCCATCGGTCAGGGCGTAGGTGACGGAGTCACTCATCGTGGTCAGCTCCTTGACAATCGGTAAGGAATTTCAGTGATAGGTCAGGCAGTTGTCGACGAAACGCCCGGCCGCGGGGCTCAGACGTTCGGCGTGGAAATCGAAGAACGCGGCGGCCCTGGTGCCGGCCCAGTCGTCCGGCAGCAGTTCGGCCGGCAGGCCCGGATCCAGGAACAGGAACTTGCGCCATTCGTGCACCAGTTCCGACCGGACCGCGAACGCCTGCTCGTCGGACGTGTCGCTGCCGGCGGTCTCGACCAGCGCCTTGGCCTCGATCAGCCAGGCGTCGTACGACGCGCCGAGCTCGTCCAGTTTCCACACCCGGCGGGCGAACTCGACCGCCCCGTCGTCGACGGGCGCCCGGAACCGGTCGGCCGCGATCCCTTCCATGCCGAGGATCTGGTCGACCTCGGCGTCGTTGCGCAACCCGACCCAGGCGCCGTCGGACAGCGGAGCCCAACCCAGAAAGGCGAGTTGGCTCGCCAGCTGCTCGCGGCGGCGGGCGTTCGGAACCTCCCGGAGGATGCCCAGATGCCAGTGCCGGTCCCAGCCGCCGGAGCCGTTGCCGCCGGCGCCGGATCCGTTGCCTTCCGGCGTGGTCCGGTAGATCCGGGCGGCGGCGTCGTCGAGCCGGCGACGCGCCCGGGAAGTCAGTGCGTAGCCGGGCTGTCCCTCGATCCGGACCGGCTCCAGCCAGCCCTGGCGGACCATCCGCGACACCGCGGTCCGGACCGCCGGAGGGTGGACGCCGAGCGGCGCGAGCAGGCTGACCAGGGCCGCGACCGGGGCCCGCGCACCACGCGCGCGCAGGTGGTCGCCGTACAGGTCGAAGAGGGCTGAACGGGCGTGCACGTGCCTGAGTCTGCCGTATGGTGCGCGGCTCTGGCCTGTGATCGGGAATAATGGGTCCTGATACACACTGCGATACGCGCCGACGGCGCATCACCGCACGGCGCCGGAGACGGTACCCAGTGCGGTGTCGTCGCTCAACACCGACACTGGGAAGGGGTGCGCGCATGGCGGCGATGAAGCCGCGGACGGGCGATGGTCCGCTCGAGGTCACCAAGGAGGGGCGGGGGATCGTGATGCGGGTTCCGCTCGAGGGCGGCGGTCGACTCGTCGTCGAGTTGAACGCCGACGAAGCGACCGAGCTCGGCAACGCGCTCAAGGCCGTCGTCGGCTGAGCGAATACTCCCGGGGTGCTCTGGCATCCCTACATATCTACGCGACCCCGGTGGGTGCCTTTCGCGGCACCGGCCGGGGTCGTTACGGTTGCCCAGGTATCGGCATGGTGTCCGTCCTGGTGCTCCGACACATTTGATCAAACAGTGAGGTCCTCCTAGTGGCTCGCCGCAGCAGCAAGTTCGCGTTCCCGACCGTCCCGGCCGTCGCCTGGCAGCCCGGTCTGCCGGTGCACGGTGCCCCGACCTGGGTCGTCGTGGTCGGCGAGAGCGGCCTGCCCGCCGCCGCGAAGGACGCCGGGGAGCGACTCGGGGTGGATCTCGGCCGGCTGCTGGAGGCGCAGCAGGCGACCGGCTTCAGCCCGACCGCCGGAGCGACGGCGGCGTACCCGCTGCTGACCGGTGAGGTGACCGAGATCCTGCTGGTCGGGGCCGGTGCCGGGACCGCCAAGGACCTGCGACACGCCGGAGCCGCGATCGCGAGATTCGGCCGCGGCAAGGACGAGCTCACCACGGTAGTTGCCGATGGCATCGATGACGCGGCGCTGCAGGCGTTCGTGGAGGGCATCGTCCTGGGGTCGTTCACCTACACCCTGAAGACGGTCGACCCGGGCAAGCCGGTGGTCGCGCGGGTGACGGTGACCGACGGGTCGGACGACGACCGGCAGGTCGAGCTCGACCGCGGCGTGGTGATCGGGCGGACCGGCTGGCTGGCGCGGCAGTTCGCCACCACGCCGTCGAACGAGAAGGACCCGGCCTGGCTCGCCGCACGCGCCACCGAGCTCGCCGCGGAGACCGGTCTCGAGGTCACGGTCTGGGACGAGAAGAAGCTGGCCGCGGACGGGTTCGGCGGCATCCTCGCGGTCGGCAAGGGGTCGACCCGGCCGCCGCGGTTCATCCGGCTCGACTACGTCCCCGCGGGCGCGGACGACGACACGCCGTACGTCGTACTGGTCGGCAAGGGCATCACCTACGACACCGGCGGCCTCTCGCTGAAGCCGCGCGAGGGCATGGTGTCGATGAAGCGCGACATGACCGGCGGCGGGTCGGTGATCGCGACCCTGTCCGCACTGCGCGAGCTCGGTGCGCAGGTTCGCGTGACCGGGCTGATCTGCGCCGCGGAGAACATGCCGTCCGGTACGGCGTACCGCCCGGACGACGTGATCCGGCACTACGGCGGCCGCACCACCGAGGTCAAGAACACCGACGCCGAGGGCCGCCTCGTCCTCGCCGACGGACTCGCCTACGCGGTCAAGGAACTCGAACCCGACGTCATCGTCGACATCGCGACGTTGACCGGCGCGATCAAGGTGTCCCTCGGCTCGATGCTGTACGGCGGCCTGTTCGCCACCGACGACGCCCTCGCGGACAACCTCGCCGACGCCGGACGCGTGTCGGGCGAGGAACTGTGGCGGATGCCGCTGCCCGCGGAGTACCAGGAACTGATCGCGACGCCGATCGCCGACTCCGTCAACAGCTCCAAGGGGCCGGGCTCGATCACCGCCGCGCTCTTCCTGAAGGCCTTCGCCGGCGACATCCCGTGGGCCCACCTCGACCTCTCCTCGATCGCCGAGTCGCCCGCCGACCGCTTCGAGTACTCCATCGGCGCCACCGGCGCCGGCGCCCGCCTCCTCACCACCTGGCTGACCTCCAAGACCCCAACCGCCGGCCTCACCTGAGCCGCGCGGAAAACCGGTCGCATGTGGATGCGTGCAGGGACACTCTGGAGGTATGCACCTCACCTTCGTCCATGACCCGCGCGGTGAGTGCGTCACGCTGATCCGGCGGGCGGACGGCGCGGAGTTCACGCTCTCGTCCTACTCCCGCAAGCACCGTGTGCCCCACGACCTCGCGCACGCGGTCACCGAACGCGAACTGGGAATGCCCGACGGCATCTTCGGCTGCATCGCAGCAGGTGCGGTGTTCGCGAGCATGCAACAGACAGCGGGCAAGAAGCGCCACGACGCCAAAGATCGCAGTGCTCGCATTCTGAAGGCGCCGAACAGCATTGGCATCAGCGAGGCGATCACGAGCGTCATTCACGACGCGGTCGAGAAGGATCGGGCGACGCCGTACGCCCGGATTCACGAAATGTGGGGCGTCACCCGGGCGGATCCGTGTCCGTACCCGGACACAGACCTCGATCGCGCCACCGAAACCCTGCGCGAACTGAGCCGCCGATGGCAGGCGAACTCCGGTCCACTCGTGTTCCCTTGGCCGAAGAGCTTGCAGGCCGTCGACGCCGGGCGAGAACCTCAGCGGCGATGAGGTGGTTGGAGGCGGGGTCGGCGGAGGCGGTTGGTGCGGCGTTGCGGGTTGTCGCGCCTGAGTTGGGTGACTGCCCGGTCGTGGTTCGGGAGCCAATAGGCGCGGACGATCCGCTGTGGCAGTCTGCGAGTGCGGTCGTTGACGGCCGGTTCGTCGTGAAGTTCGCGTGGTCACGGCTCGCCGGGCTCCGGTTGGCGCACGAGATCGCGGTCTTGGGGGCGCTGGCGCAGGCGGTTCCGTTCCTCCCGGAGGTCGTTGCGAGCAGCACCGATCCACTCCTGCTGGTGACCAGGCTCGTGCCCGGCGCAGCGCTGTTCGAGGTCGTGAGCGCGGTCGACCGGGACCTGGCAGGTCGGCAGCTCGCGCACTTTCTGAGCGGGTTGCATCATCCGGCGACGCGGGAGCGAGTTGCGAGCGCGGTCGGTGAGCTTCCGGCGGCGGCACTACAACCGGTCTCGACAGACACCTTGCGCGAGCGGTTCGGGCAGTGGGTTCGGCCGGATCAGCGTCGGACCGTCGAGCGTTGGTGCGACTGGGCTGACGAGGTACTGGCGACGCCGCAGCCGAGCGTGGTGGTGCACGGCGACCTGCATGGTGGCAACCAGGTGTGGGACGGCGAGGACCTTCGTGTGGTCGTCGACTTCGAGACCGTGGGGCTGGCCGAGGCCGAGTACGACCTGCGTACGTTCCCGGGCACAGGGCCAGGCGTCGAGCTGCTGACAGCCACGATGCGCCACTACCGCGAGTTCACAGGCCGCGAGCTGGCAGCTGATCGGGTGATGGCCTGGCACCTACGTACTGCGCTCGGCGATGCACTGTGGCGAAGCGAGGCGGGTGTACCACTACCGGACCACCGAACACCCTCGGAGTGGGTCGACGACCTGACCATTCGATTCAACGCCCTGTTGCATGTCTGCTAATTTGCTCACCCAGCCGCGTTCACCGATTGGCGGCCAGCACTGCCGCGAGGCCTTCTTGGAGATCTTTGACGAAATACTCGGGAACCTCCAGCGACGGGAAATGTCCCCCGCTTTCGGGCGACCTCCAGCGGACGATCTGTCGGTACCGCTCCTGTGCCCAGGGGCGCGGATACTTCTCGATGTCGCGGGGATACATACTGATCGCTGACGGGACGTCGACCCGAAGTTCGGGGTCGAGCGAGTTGTGGCTTTCGTAGTAGATGCGGGCCGCCGATGCACCGGTCCGCGTCAGCCAATACAGGGTGACGTCGTCAAGAACGCGGTCTCTGGAAATCGTCTCGAACGGGCTGTCCTCGGTGTCTGACCACTCGGCGAACTTGTCGAGGATCCAGGCAAGAAGCCCGACCGGTGAGTCGACGAGCGAGTAGCCGATGGTCTGCGGTCGGGTCGCCTGCTGCTTCGCGTACGCCGCGCGGTGGCGCCAGAAATCGCGGGTTTCCTCGGTCCACTTGCGCTCGACCGCCGTCAGCCCGTCCGTTGTCAACCCGGGCGGTCCCTCCGCGAACGTCGTGTGGATGCCGAGAACGTGCGCCGGGAACCTGCCGCCGAGAACCGTGGTGATATTGCCTCCCCAGTCGCCGCCGTGGGCTGCGAACTTGCTGTAGCCGAGCCTTCCCATCAGTTCCACCCAGGCGGCCGCGATCTTCTCGGTTCCCCACCCGGTGGTGGCCGGCTTGTCGCTGTAACCAAAGCCTGGTAGCGACGGGACCACGACGTGGAACGCCGGCGCGTCTGCATCCTTCGGATCTGCCAGCTCGTCCACAACATCGACGAACTCGGCAATGCTGCCTGGCCAGCCGTGCGTCAAGATCAGCGGAGTGGCATCTGCGCGCGCGGATCGGCGGTGCAGGAAGTGGATTCCCAGATCATCGATGGTCGTGCGGAACTGGCCGATCCGGTTGAGGCGCGCTTCGAACGACCGCCAGTTGTACCCGGTGCGCCAGTAGTTCACGACATCGACGAGGTCGGCGAGCGGAACGCCCTGTTCCCATCGGCGAGGGCCGGGCGCGGCGCGATAGACCGTCTCGGCCTCCGGTAGTCGCGCCGCGGCTAGTCGCGCGCGCAGATCGTCGAGGTCAGCGTCAGTTGCGTGGGCTTCAAATGCTTGCACGTCGCTGGTTGGACGGGGCATGAGACCTCCTGGCCATCGTGGAGCCGGCTGCAACCTTTCGAGAACCGGCTAAGACGGTTCTATCAGGCCTTCAGGCCGGCGCGCAACCAGCTAAGGTGGTTCCATGCGTGCTGGATTCCCTGACTTCCGCCTCGGTAACGTGCTGGCGACCAGCTTCACGGGGACTCTGTCGGAGCGTCATGGCAACGCTGTGGAGCGCATTCCCACGCCGCACCGACTCATCGACTGGCTGGCAGTGAACGGCCTCGCCGTCGACTCCTGCACCACTGCCCAGCTCGACCTCGCCCGGGAACTGAGGGAGTCGATTCACGCCGCCGCGACAGCGGCCGCGATCCAGGACGCTCTCCCTGCGTCCGCTGTCCAAGTCATCAATGACTGCAGCGCTCAGGGTCGGGCCGCGGCTGTCCTGACGCCCGAGGGTAAGCGGCGATGGCGGCTCAGCTCGGCTTCCTGCGTGGAAGATGCCCTCAGCGTGATCGCCGCCGACGCGATCAGCATCATCGCAGGCGAACGAGACGGAAAATTGGCCTTGTGCGCATCGCCAACCTGCCAAGCCGCCTTCTTCGACACCAGCCAAAGTCGCACCCGCAGATGGTGCGACATGAACACGTGCGGGAATCGTCAGAAGAAAGCGCGCTTCATTGCCAACCACGCAAAACCCCAGATCAGCGGAGTGACCGTTAAATGAGCGGGCGGCAGCACGCGCGCAGTCGGGGCGACCATGTTCCCTTCAACGTGGTTGCTGAGGCGTAGTGGGGCTGTCAGGGTGGGTGGATGGTGACGGTGTTTGAGGCTGTGGGTGGGGTTGAGGGGATGCTGCGGCTGGCGCATGCGTGGCATGTGCGGGTGATGGCGGATGAGGTGGTGAGTCATGCGTTCAGCCATGGGTTTCGGGCGGATCACACTGAGCGGCTGGCGGCGTACTGGGGTGAGGCGCTTGGTGGGCCGACGACGTACAGCGATGCCTATGGGGACGAGTCGTACGTCGTCGGGCTCCACAGCGGGAACGGTCCGCACGAGGAGATGGACCGTCGCGCCATTGCCTGCTTCGACCAGGCGCTGACCGACACCGGCCTGGACGCCGACGACCGGCTGCGCGCGGTGCTGCACGACTACTTCGCCTGGGCGACCACGGTCGCGATGACGAAGTACTCCGGCTCCGCCGCCGACGTCCCGCCCAACCTCACCATCCCCCGCTGGTCCTGGGACGGCCTGGTCGCCGACTGAGCGACAAGCCGCAGCCGGTCAGGCCGCGATGGTGTTCAGCTCGGCGATCGCATCCGCTGGGAGGTCCAGGTCGGCGGCTGCTGCGTTCTCGCGGAGGTGGGCCACGGAGGACGTGCCTGGGATGACGATGCTGGTGGGGGAGCGGTGGAGGAGCCAGGCCAGGGCTACCTGTTGGGGTGTGGCGTTCAGGCGGGTGGCCACCTTCGCCAGGGTCTCGGACTGCAACGGTGTGAAGCCGCCGAGGGGGAAGAAGGAGGCGAACGCGATGTTTTCGGTCGCGCAGAAGTCGACCACGGCGTCGTCGGCACGCTGGACCAGGTTGTAGAGGTTCTGGACGGTGACGACCGGGGCGATCGCCTGGGCCTCGCGGATCTGGGGGATGGTGACGCCGCTCAGGCCGAGATGGCGGATCAGGCCTTCCTGCTGCAGTTCGGCCAGTGCGGTGAACGGCTCGCCGATCGAGTCCTCGCTGCCTCCGTCGTGGGCCATGGAGCGCAGGTTCACCACGTCGAGGACGTCGAGGCCGAGGTGCTCCAGGTTCTCGTGGACCGCGGCTTTCAGGTCGTCCGGCTCGAGCGCCGGGTTCCAGCTCGCGTCGTCCCCGCGCCGCGCCCCGACCTTGGTGACCAGCACCAGGTCCGCCGGGTACGGGTGGAGGGCTTCCTTGATCAGCTCGTTGACGACCGTGGGGCCGTAGAAGTCGCTGGTGTCGATATGGGTGATGCCCAGTTCCACGACTTCGCGCAGTACGGCGATCGCCTGGTCGCGATCCTTGGGCGGTCCGAAGACACCCGGGCCGGCTAGCTGCATGGCGCCGTACCCCATCCGGGTGATGGTGAGGTCGTCGGCGAGTGTGATGGTCTTGGCTGTCATGTCTCCCACTGTTCATCGGGGTCGGCGCACCTGGGAGAGCCCTGCTGTTCCTGGGAGTGACAGAGCCAGTCACCGGGCCGCGGGCGCGGCTACCGTGGAAGGCATGGAGAGCATGAACGCGCTCGGCGAGTTCCTCCGGGCCCGGCGGGAACAGGTCCAGCCGGAGCACGTCGGGATCCGGCGGGCCGGGATGCGGCGGGTGCCGGGGCTGCGTCGCGAGGAGGTCGCGATGCTGGCCGGGATCAGCGCGGACTACTACCTGCGGCTGGAGCAGGGCCGCGACCGCCATCCGTCGGTGCAGGTGCTCGGTGCCTTGGCCGACGTACTGCGGCTGGACGGGGACGCAACGGCGTACCTGATCGGGCTCGCCCAGGAGCGTCCACGTGCTGTTCCCAAGCCTCGCCAGCGGCCCAGGATCGAGCAGGTGCCGCCGAGCATCGTCGAGCTGGTCCACAGCTGGACGGACAATCCGGCGTACGTGCAGAACAAGTACACCGATGTGCTGGCGGTCAACGCACTCGGGCAGGCGATCGCGCCCCACCTGAAGGTCGGGGTGAACCTGCTGACCACGGTCCTCCTCGACCCGGCGCAGCGGGCTTTCCACCGGGACTGGGACGACTTGACCGAGGAAGCCGTCGCCGTCCTGCGGGCCGAGCTCGGGTCGGACGTCGACGACCCGCGACTCGTCGAACTGGTCGGCGATCTGTCGGTCCGCAGCGAACGCTTCCGGCAACTGTGGGCCCGCCACGACGTACGGCCGAGGCGCGGGCGGACGAGCCTGCTCACCCATCCACAGGTCGGCGACATCGAGCTGAAGAAGAACAAGCTCACCATCGGCGGCACCGACTCGATGACGCTGGTGGTCTACCACGCCACCCCCGGAAGCCGCGATGCCGAGCTGCTCGCTCTGCTGGGCAGTCTCAGCGCGTCCGGCGACGAGGTGCCCGAGCGGAGCAACCAGCCGACCGACTAGGCCATCGAGTGCACTCTGACGCGCGGGCTCGTCTACTCGAGCAGGCTGTTGTAGAGCTGGACGGTGCGGTCGGCGACGGCGTCCCAGCCGAACTCGGAGACGGCACGCTCGCGGCCGGCCTTGCCCATCGCCTCGGCCTTGGCCGGGTTGTCGATCAGGTCGTTGATGCCCGCGGCCAGGTCGCGCTCGAACGTGTCGATGTCGTTCTCGTCGTACCGGACCAAAGTGCCGGTGACGCCGTCGTCGACGACCTCGGGGATGCCGCCGACCGCGCTCGCGACGACGGCCGTCTCGCAGGCCATCGCTTCCAGGTTGACGATGCCGAGCGGCTCGTAGATCGACGGGCAGCAGAACGCCAGCGCGTGCGTCAGCACCTGCCGGACGTCCTCGCGCGGAAGCATCTCGGAGACCACGAACACGCCGTCGCGGGTCGCCTTCAGGTCGTCGATCAGGGCGTCCGTCTCGGCCTTCAGCTCGACCGTGTCGGCCGCGCCGGCGAGCAGCACCAGCTGGACCGACGGGTCCAGCTGGAGACCGGCCCGGAGCAGGTGCGGGACGCCCTTCTGCCGGGTGATCCGGCCGACGAACGTCACGTACGGCCGGTTCAGGTCGACGCCGAGCCGCTCGAGCACGTTGGTCTTCGGGTCCGGGCGGTAGAAGTCGGCGTCGATCCCGTTCGAGATCACGTGCACCTTGTCCGGGTCGATCGCCGGGTAGCAGTCCAGTACGTCGTCCCGCATGCCGCGACTCACCGCGACCACGGCGTCGGCGGCCTCGTACGCCGTACGCTCCGCCCAGCTCGACAGGCGATAGCCGCCGCCCAGCTGCTCGGCCTTCCACGGGCGGCGCGGCTCGAGCGAATGCGCGGTCGCCACGTGCGGGACGCCGTACAGGAGCTTGGCCCAGTGGCCGGCCATGTTGGCGTACCAGGTGTGGGAGTGCACGAGCTGCGCGTCGCCGACCGCGGCCGTCATGGTCAGGTCGGTGGACAGGATGCGCAGTGCCGCGTTCGCCTGCGGGATGCGTGGGTCGTCCTCGGGGTGGGCGGTCGCACCGTGGCGTGGTTCGCCCATGCAGTGCACTTCCACGTCGAGCAGGCGACGCAGCTCGCGCACCAGGAAGTCCACGTGCACCCCCGCCCCGCCGTACACGTCCGGAGGAAACTCACGCGTCAGGATCGCGACCTTCATGCAGCCGACCTTAGCCTCCATCCGTGGATCCTGCCGCGCTGCGCGGCACTCGGCGGGCACATCGCCGCGTTGGAGGACGAGGCACGGAGAACCCCACTCCGAGCCTCGCCCTCCGCCTTGCGCTGCACTCCGCCGAGCACCTGCTCGCTGCTGCCAGGATCCACGGATGGAGGCTCGGACATCAGGCCACGATGTGTCGGTACCCAGAAGCGGAGCTTTCCGTGTCGCTCGTCTTCCAGTTCGCCGCCGGCCGCCTCGATCACGCGGCGGGACGGGTCGTTGTCGGTGTCGCAGGTGAGCAGGGCCGGGTCGATGCCGAGGCCGGCCGCGACCGGGAGCGACTGGACCAGCATCTGGGTCGCGTACCCCTTGCGCCGGGCCGACGGGCGGACGTAGTACCCGATGTGGCCGCCGAGCTCCTCGAGGGCCGGGGTGAGGCGGTGCCGGATCGAGAGCCGGCCGAGCCACTCGGCGCCGTCGACGAACCAGAGCACGGTCTGGTGCACGAGATCCGGCGGCAGCTCGGTCTCCGGGTCCGCCTCGGTCTTGATCACCTCGACCAGGCGGGCGAACTCGTCCGGATCCTTCGCCTGATCACGGCTCCACTCCTCCTCGTCGCCGGCGATCGCCCGCGCACCCATCCACCGCTCGTGTGCCGGCCCCGCCTCGTCCCACGCGGCGAGGAACGAGCGGTGAACGGCAACAGTGGGTTCGGTGAGGATCGGCATCTTCACAGTGTCGCGACACTCGCAAGCGCTTATGCCACCGGGGTTCCGGAGCTAAGGTGCGGACATGGCAAAGGCGCCCAAAGTTCTCGGAATCGTGCTGGCGGGTGGCGAGGGGAAGCGGTTGATGCCGCTGACGGCCGACCGGGCCAAACCGGCCGTGCCGTTCGGCGGCAGTTATCGCCTGATCGACTTCGTGCTGTCCAATCTGGTCAACGCCGGGTACCGGAACCTGTGCGTGCTCACGCAGTACAAGTCGCACTCACTGGACCGGCACGTCACCCTGACCTGGCGGATGTCGACCCTGCTCGGCAACTTCGTCACCTGCGTCCCGGCCCAGCAGCGGCTCGGCCCGCAGTGGTACCAGGGCAGCGCGGACGCGATCTACCAGTCGATGAACCTGATCAACGACCACAAGCCCGACATCATCGTGGTGTTCGGCGCCGACCACGTGTACCGGATGGACGCCTCCCAGATGGTCGCGGCGCACATCGAGCGCGGGAACGGCGTCACCGTGGCCGGGATCCGGGTGCCGCGGGTGGAGGCGACCGAGTTCGGCGTGATCAAGACCGGCCCGGACGGTCACGCCATCGAGGAGTTCCTGGAGAAACCGGCCGACCCGCCCGGGCTGCCGGACTCGCCGGACGAGACGTTCGCCTCGATGGGCAACTACGTGTTCAGCGCCGACGTCCTGGTCGAGGCGCTGCGCAAGGACGCGGCCGACCCGGCGTCGCGGCACGACATGGGCGGCGACATCGTCCCGATGCTGGTTGCCGAGGGCAAGGCCGGCGTCTACGACTTCAAGGACAACGACGTCCCGGGCGCGCTGGACCGGGACCGCTCGTACTGGCGGGACGTGGGCTCGCTGGACTCCTACCACGAGGCGCACATGGACCTGGTCTCGATCCAGCCGGTGTTCAACCTCTACAACTCCGACTGGCCGATCTTCACCTCGCACCCGCAGCTGCCGGGCGCGAAGTTCACCGACGACGCGACCGTCGGCGAGTCGATCGTCTGTCAGGGCTCGATCGTGTCCGGCGCGACCGTGGAGCACTCGGTGATCGGCGCCAACGTCATCGTCAACTCGGGGGCGGTCATCGAGCGCGCGGTGATCCTGGACAACTGCACGATCGGCGCGAACGCCGTCCTGAAGAACGTCATCCTGGACAAGAACGTGGTCGTCCCGGACGGTGTCGAGATCGGCGTCGACCCGGACTACGACCGCGAGCGCGGTTTCACCGTGTCCAAGGGCGGCGTGACGGTCCTCGGCAAGGGCCAGGTGATCGAGGCGGCCGCAGAGAAGACGAAGGGTGAGGTCGCCGAGGCGTGAGCGCGCTGGAGAAGGAGGCGCTGGAGCTCGACCTCGCGGATCCCGGGCACCGGCAGTTGTTCGACGTACCGCCGGCCCAAGGGGGCGACTATCCCGAGGTGGCGTACTTCGCCGGCAACTCGCTCGGCCTGCGCCCCAAGGCGACCCGGACCGAGCTGCTCGAGGACCTGGACGCCTGGGCCGCGCTCGGCGTCGAAGGGCACCTTGATGCGATCAGACCGTGGCTGCCGTACCACGAGCTCCTGACCGGCCCGGCCGCTCGCCTGGTCGGTGCGCTGCCGAGCGAGACCGTGGTGATGAACTCGCTGACCGTCAACCTGCACCTGCTGATGGTCTCGTTCTACCGCCCGACCCGCTCGCGGCACCGGATCGTGGTCGAGGACTCGGCGTTCCCGTCCGACAGCTACGCGGTTCGCTCCCAGGCCCGTTTCCACGGGTACGACGCCGACGACGCGATCATCCGCCTCCGGCCCCGCCCCGGCGAGGACAGCCTGCGTACGGCGGACGTCGTCGAGCAACTGGGCAGCGACGTGGCGCTGGTGCTGCTGGGCGGCGTGAACTACCTGACCGGCGAACTGATGGACATCCCGACGATCACCAAGGCAGGTCATGCGGCCGGCGCGGTCGTCGGCTGGGATCTCGCCCACGCGGCCGGAAACGTCCCGTTGTCGTTGCACGATTGGGGTGTGGACTTCGCCGCGTGGTGTTCGTACAAGTACCTCAACGCCGGGCCGGGTGCGCTGGCCGGTGCCTTCGTGCACGAGCGGCATCTCGGTGGCGATCTGCCGCGGTTCGAGGGGTGGTGGAGCACCGAGCCGTCGACGCGGTTCGAGATGGCGCCGGAGTCGCGCCCGCCCGCGTCCGCGGAGGCCTGGCAGGTGTCGAATCCGCCGATCTTCTCGATGAGCCCGGTCCGGACCTCGCTGGAGATCTTCGACCAGGTCGGCATGGAGGTGCTGCGGGCGCGCAGTCTGCGGCTGACGTCGTACCTGGAGAAACTGCTGGCCGGGGTCACGGTCGGGCGGGTGATCACACCGGCCGATCCGGAGCGGCGGGGTGCGCAGTTGTCGCTGCGGATCGGCGGTTCGCTGCGCGCGGGTGAGCTGGCCAAGCGGCTGCGCTTCGAGTACGGCGTGATCGCGGACGCCCGCGAGCCCGACGTACTGCGGCTCGCTCCGGTGCCGCTGTATTCGACGTACCACGACTGCTGGCGCGCGGCGTCAGCCTTGACCGAGGCGGTGCCGGCGTGAAGGTCGCGATCGTCGGGGCGGGACTGACCGGGAGTCTGCTCGCCTGTTTCCTGGCCCGGCGCGGGCTGACGGTGACGCTGTACGAGCGGCGGCCGGATCCGCGGGTCGGCCAGGCCGAGCGGGGCCGGTCGATCAACCTGGCCATCTCCGAGCGCGGGCTGGACGCGTTGCGGCGGATCGACCTGGTCGACCAGGTGATGGCGGACGCGCTGCCGATGAAGGGCCGGATGATCCACCCGGTCGAGGGCCCGCTGGACTTCCAGCAGTACTCGGCCGCCGGCGACCGGGCGATCAACTCGATCAGCCGGGGCACGCTGAACAACGCGCTGCTGACCGCGGCGTCGGATGCTCCCGGGGTCACGGTGGTGTTCGAGCATCGGCTGGTGGAGCTGGACTCGCAGGCCGGGCGGATGGTGTTCGCGACGCCGTCCGGGAAGGTCTCGGCCGAGGCCGACGTCGTCCTCGGCGCCGACGGGGCCGGCTCCGCGGTCCGCGAGCAGTTGCTTGCCGAGGGCATCGTTGCCGAGGACGTCGACTTCCTCGACTACGGGTACAAGGAGCTGTCGATCCCGGCCGCCGGCGGTGAGTTCGCGCTGGATCCGGGCGCGTTGCACATCTGGCCGCGCGGTACGTCGATGATGATCGCGCTGCCGAACCCGGACCGTTCCTTCACCTGCACGCTGTTCTGGCCGGCCGGCTCGTTCGACGCGCTGACCTCAGCCGGGGAGATCGAGGAGCATTTCCGCGCAGCACTACCCCGATCTGTTGCCGCTGGCACCGGAGCTGGTGGACGACTACCTGAACAACCCGGTCGGCGTGCTCGGCACGGTGCACACGCTGCCGTGGCAGGCGCACGGCCGGACGGCGTTGCTCGGCGACGCGGCGCACGCGATCGTGCCGTTCTACGGTCAGGGTGCGAACTGCGCCTTCGAGGACGTGGTCGAGCTGGACCGCTGCCTCGGCGACACCGGCGGGTCGTGGGCCCGGGCGCTGCCGCTGTTCGAGGCACGCCGGCGGGAGAACACCGAGGCGATCGCGGAGATGGCCCTGGCGAACTTCGTCGAGATGCGGGACAAGGTGGCGTCCCCGGTGTTCCGGCTGACCAAGCGGATCGAGCACGCGCTGGAGCGGGCCCTGCCCGGCAGGTACGTCTCCCGCTACGAGCTCGTCTCCTTCTCGACGACGCCGTACGCCGAAGTCCGGCAGCGCGTACGACGCCAGCACCAGATCCTCGGTGCGGTGATCGCCGGTGCCGGGGTGGTCGCGGCCGGACTGCTGAGGAGGCGGCGATGAGCCTGTGGAGCCCCGATCTGCTGGCCGGCCAGGTCGCCCGGCCGGGTCTGCTGCGCAACTTCGTCGACGGTGAGTTCGTCGAGGGCGGGTCGACGTTCGCGAAGCTGAGCCCGGTGACGGGTGAGCAGATCTTCGACGTGTCCGAGGCCTCGGCCGAGACGGTGGATGCTGCTGTCCTGTCTGCTCGGGCCGCGCTGCGGGGTCCGTGGGGGCGGATGAGTGAGCAGGAGCGGGCCGTCGTACTGCGGCGGGTCGCGGACGGGCTCGAGCGTCGGTTCGACGACCTGGTCGCGGCCGAGGTCGGCGACACCGGCAAGTCGATCAGCCAGGCCCGGACGCTCGACATCCCGCGGGGCGCGGCGAACTTCCGTGCCTTCGTGGACTTCGCGACGACCGCGTCGACCGAGTCGTACACGACCGTGCTGCCGGATGGCCGGCGGGCGCTGAACTACGCCGTACGCAAACCCGTCGGTGTGGTCGCGATCATCGTGCCCTGGAATCTGCCGTTGCTGCTGCTCACCTGGAAGGTCGCGCCGGCGCTTGCCTGCGGCAACGCTGTGGTGGTCAAGCCGTCCGAGGAGACGCCCGCGTCGGCGACCGTGCTGGCCGAGGTGATGGCGGAGGCCGGCGTACCCGCTGGGGTGTTCAACCTGGTGCACGGGTTCGGGCCGTCGTCGGCGGGGGAGTTCCTGACCCGTCATCCAGGAGTGGACGCGATCACGTTCACCGGCGAGTCCACGACCGGTACGGCGATCGCCAAGGTCGCCGCGGACCGGGTCAAGTCGTTGTCGTTCGAGCTCGGCGGGAAGAACGCGGGGCTGATCTTCGCCGACAGCGATCTCGACGCCGCGGTCGAAGGATCGGTGCGCTCGGTCTTCACCAACGGCGGCCAGGTCTGCCTGTGCACGGAACGGCTGTACGTCGAGCGGCCGGTCTTCGATCAGTTCGTGGAGCGTCTGGCCGAACGGGCCAAGGAGCTGACCTACGGCTGGCCCGCGGACGAGGCGACGATGAACATGCCGCTGATCTCGAAACAGCACCGCGACAAGGTTCTCTCGTACTACGACCTGGCCCGAGCCGAAGGCGCGTCGGTGCTGGCCGGTGGCGGCGTACCGTCGTTCGGCGACGCCCGCGACGGTGGTTGCTACGTGCAACCGACCGTGGTCACCGGACTGCCACCCGACGCCAGGACGAACACCGAGGAGATCTTCGGCCCGATCTGCCACCTCGCGCCCTTCGACACCGAGGAGGAGGCGTACGCCCTGGCCAACGACTCCGACTACGGGCTCGCGGCAACCGTCTGGACCCGCGACGTCGGCCGCGCCCACCGCGCCGGCATCGCCCTCGACGTCGGCATCGTCTGGGTCAACACCTGGTACCTCCGCGACCTCCGCACCCCGTTCGGCGGCACGAAACTCTCCGGCATCGGCCGCGAAGGCGGCCGCCACTCCCTCGACTTCTACACCGAACCCACCAACGTCTGCGTGGAGTTGTCGTGACGGTGGTTCCGGGGAAGGCGGTGCCGCGGGGGCGGTTTCCGCATGTGAAGGTCGCGAACGGGTTCGCGTTCGTGTCGGGGACGTCGAGCCGGCGGACGGACAACACGATCGCGGGCGCGTCGGTGGACTCGCTGGGAACCGTGTCGCTGGACATCCGGGAGCAGACGCGCGCCGTACTGGAGAACATCCGGGACATCCTGGCGGCGGTCGGGGCGGGGCTCGAGGATCTGGTCAGTGTGACGACGTACCTGGTGTCGATGAACGACTTCGGGGGCTATAACGAGGTGTACGGCGAATACTTCGACGAGACCGGGCCGAGCCGGACGACCGTCGCGGTGCATCAGCTGCCGCATCCCCAGCTGCTGATCGAGATCCAAGCCGTTGCGGCGATCCCGCAACGTTCGAAGGAGGAGTAGGTCATGGCCAATCTGGAGTCGACGAACTTCCCGCAGTGGATCGAGGAGAACAGGCACCTGCTGAAGCCGCCGGTCGGCAACAAGCAGATGTTCCCGACCGGTGACGACTTCATCACCATGGTGGTCGGCGGGCCGAACCAGCGCACCGACTTCCACGTCGACCCGTACGAGGAGTTCTTCTACCAGATCAAGGGCACCATGCACGTCGACGTGATGACCGACGACGGCCCGGGCCGGGTGGACATCAACGAGGGCGAGATGTGGGTGCTGCCGCGGAACATGCCGCACTCGCCGCAGCGGGACGCGGACTCGATCGGCCTGGTGATCGAGCGGGTCCGGGAGCAGGGCACGCTGGAGAAGTTCCGCTGGTACTGCGACAACTGCCACGGGATCGTGCACGAGGTGGAGCTGCAGGTGACCGACATCGTCGCCGACCTGCCGCCGGTCTTCAAAGCCTTCTACGACAGCGAAGAGGCCCGCACCTGCCCGAAGTGCGGCACGCTGCACCGCGGTAAAGGCTGATGACGGTTGATGTCCACACGCACCTGGTGCCGAAGGGCTGGCCGGATCTCGCGGTAGCGTGCGGCGGCGACGGCTGGCCGTGGCTGCGGATCGACTCCGAGCGCGCCGCGATGATCATGGTCGGCTCGACGGAATTCCGCCCGATCGGCCCGCAGACCTGGGATCCGGCCGTCCGGCGCGCCGATATGGATGCCGACGGCATCGATGTCCAGGTGGTGTCGCCGACGCCGGTGTTCTTCGCCTACGACCGGCCGGCCGATCAGGCGGTCAAGGTGGCCCGGATCTTCAACGACCTGACCCTGGAGACGCTGGCCGGGGACGACCGCTTCGTCCCGTTCTGCCAGGTGCCGCTGCAGGATCCGGACGCGGCCTGCGCCGAGCTGGACCGGTGCCGGGCGGCCGGGCACGCAGGCGTCGAGATCGGCAACCATGTCGGCGACAAGGACCTCGACGACGCCGGGATCGTTGCCTTTCTCAACCACTGCGCCGAGACCGGTACGCCGGTCCTGGTGCACCCGTGGGACATGCCGGGCGGGCCCCGGCTCGACCGCTGGATGGCCCGCTGGCTGACCGGGATGCCGGCCGAGACCCACCTGTCGATCCTGGCGATGATCCTCGGCGGTGCGTTCGACGCGCTTCCGCCGTCCCTGCGGATCTGTTTCGCCCACGGCGGCGGGAGTTTCGCCTTCTGGCTGGGGCGGCTGGAGAACGCCTGGCACCGGCGCGGCGACATCGTCCGTGGTTGCTCGGAGCATCCACCGTCGTACTACCTGGATCGGTTCTTCGTCGACACAGTGGTGTTCGAATCAGCGTCATTACGGCTTCTTGTGGATACCGTGGGGGAAGACCGTGTTCTGGTCGGCAGTGACTATCCCTATCCACTGGGTGAGCGGCCGGTCGGGGAGGTGGTACGGAAGGCCGGTTTCCTGACCGCGGACCAGCGGCACAAGCTGCTGTCGACGAACGCCCTGCACTTTCTTGGAGATCAGCACAATCTCGGGAGGTCTGGATGAGCGAGGACCGATCGGTACTCTCACGTGACGCGCGAGAGCCCGACGAGGAGCTGCGGTACGGCGACCACGCCGACCAGGTGATCGACTTCTGGCACGCCAAGGAGTACCGCCCGCTGGTCGTCTTCGTGCACGGCGGCTTCTGGCGGCCGGAGTACGACCGGAAGCACGCCCGGCCGCTCGGTGAAGCGCTGTCCGACCTCGGCTGGCCGGTGCTGTCCCTGGAGTACCGCCGGGAGCCGGGTGGCCCCGACGCCAGTACGTCAGACGTCCGTACGGCGCTCGAGAGCCTGCCCGACCTGGTCGACGTCCACGCCGGCTACGTGCTGATCGGCCACTCCGCGGGCGGCCAACTCGCCTTGTGGGCGGCCTCGACGCTCAATCCGGTCCGGCTCCGCGGTGTGATCGCGCTGGCCCCGGTCGCCGATCTGCTGATGGCCGACCGGCTGGGTCTCGACGAGGGCGCCGTACAGGACTTCATCGGCAGCGGGGTCCGCAACGACCTGGACCCGGTCCACCTGCCCGCCTCGATCGCCCCGGTCAGCCTCATCCACGGCACCGCTGACGCCCGAGTCCCCATCAGCATCACCGAGTCCTACTTCGCCGCCCACCCCACGGCCCACTTCACCCGCGTTGACGGCGCCGGCCACTACGAACTCATCGACCCGCTCACCGACGCCTGGCACGAGGTCACCGCCGAACTCACCCGCCTGACCGGCTCGGCCACGCACGAACCTGCCGACCCTGCTCCGAGCCAGTAGCGCCGTCACGTAGTCAGACTCGCGCTCGGAATCGCCGCGCGGGCCGGGCGAGGCGGTCGCGGGAGCGGGGCGTTCGGCGAAAGCGGAGTTACGCTGAGGGGAAAGGGGGAGGGCCATCATGGTGGGAGCACTGCTGCTGGGGTTCGTCTGCGGAGTCGTCGCCCGGGTCTTGATGCCGCGGGATGCCTTCCGCGGGATGAGTGGACCGACGTCCTGGGCGGTCTCGCTCGGGCTGGGGCTGGCGGGGGCGCTGCTCGGCTACGTCATCTTCACCCTGGGGCTGGGGATCGGCGACACCGACATCTTCGACTGGGGCGGTCTGCTCGGTGCCGTCATCGGCACCCTCTTCGTGATCGTGATCGCCGGCTACTTCCTCCGGCGCCGGCAGGCCGGACCGCCTCCTGCGGCCACACCACCTCCTGCGGCGACACCACCTCCTGCGGGGACGCCGCCGGGAGACGACGGGTCACGTCCGCCGGTCTGAGCTGGAGAGGACGATGCTCACTGGGGAACGGGTTGTGCTGCGTCCGGTGCGTGAGCGCGATCTCACGGCCTTCATCAACGCGCACACCGAGATCTCCAACCGCGGCGAGTTCTTCCCGCTCGGTGTCCGGCCGGAGCCGGTACTGCGGCGGCAGTACGCCGAGACCGGCTTCTGGGAGCGGGACGAGGGCACGCTGCTGATCTGGGACCGGGAGGACATCCTGGTCGGCCACGTCGAGTTCTTCCGGCAGGTCAGCTACTGGGACGCCTACGAGCTCTCCTACCAGCTCTACGGCCCGGAGCACGCCGGCCAGGGCTACACGACCGAGGCCGTGCGCCTCCTGGTCGACTACCTGTTCGCGGCGAAGAAGGTCAACCGCCTGTCCCTGGTGATCGTCCCCGAGAACGCCGCAAGCCGGCGGATCGCCGACAAGTGTGGCTTCCAGTTCGAGGGCACAGCCCGCGGAGCCTTCTTCAACGCCGGCCACAACGTCGACGTCCTCACCTACTCCCTACTCCGCACCGACCCTCGCCCCTGGCAGCAGACCGGACCGGTCAGCTGAGGCGTTTGGCGGCGGTGAGGAGGCCTTCGGAGGTGGGGAGGAGGGCGGAGACCAGGTCGTCGTCGTCGCGGACGGCGCGGATCAGGTCGCGGAGGGCGTTGGTGTCGGGGTCGCGGTGGGCCGGGTCCGCGACGCGGCCGCCGGTGAGGATGCCGGCGAAGGCGACGACGCCGCCGGGGCGGAGCAGGCGGAGGGCCTCGTGCAGGTACGCCGTGTTCTGGCGCCGGTCGGCGTCGCAGAAGACGAGGTCGTAGTGGCCGTCGGTCAGCCGGGTCACCACGTCCAGGCCGGCGCCGGCGATCAGGCGGAACCGGTTGGACGCGACACCGGCGTCGAGGAACGTCTTGCGGGCCAGCCGCTGGTTCTCCGCGTCGATGTCGACCGTGGTGAGCGTGCCGTCGGTGCGCATACCGCGCAGCAGCGCCAGCCCGGAGACTCCGGTGCCGGTGCCGATCTCGACGACCGCCTTGGCGCTCACGCTGGCGGCGAGCAGGCTCAGCGCGGCGGCTGTGCCCGGTCCGATCGGGGCGATACCGCTGTCCTCGGCGCTCGCCCGCGCACCGGTGACGACTTCGTCCTCACCGGTGTAGTCCTCGGCGTACGCCCAGGACGTCGGGTCGATGCCGGTGGCGATGATGCCCTCCCAGTGTTCTGCCCAGTGTTCTGGCGCTGCGCTACTCATGCTGAAACGAAGCCTAGCGTCACGAGGTCCGCATTCCGTGTCTCCCGCGCGGAGACTGCGCACTCTTGCTCATAACACTGCGCCTTGAGTCATATATGATCGACCCCAACAGGGCAGACTCGTCCCCGGTGAGGAGGTGCGACGGAAATGCGGTGGGTGGCAGGCGGACGTCGTACCGGCTCAGGAGCGGATGACGTCGATCCCGGCTTCCTTGAAGATCGCCAGCTGGCTCTCGTCGGCCTGCGCGTCGGTGACGAGGGTGTCGATCTCGCTCAGCTCGCAGATCCGGGCGAACGCGCGCTGACCGAGCTTGGAGGAGTCGGCGACCACGACGACCTTGGCGGCCCGGCTGACGATCAGCTGGTTGATGTTCGCCTCACCCTCGTGGTGGGCGGTGGCGCCGGTCTCGTCGATCCCGTCGACGCCGATGAACGCGATGTCCAGCGACAGGTCGGCCAGGATCCGGTGCGACAGCGGCCCGATCATCTCGTAGGACTGCGGCCGGGCCACGCCGCCGGTGAGCACCATCTTGACGTGCGGCCGGACGATCAGCTCGTTGGCGATGTTCAGTGCGTTGGTGACCAGGGTGAACGCCGGTTCGCCGTGCTCGGCGGACAGCTCCGGCCGGGTCGCCAGCGTGCGCGCCACCTCGGAGATGGTGGTGCCGCCGTTCATGCCGATCACCATGCCGCGCCGGACCAGAGTGGCCGCGGCCTGCGCGATCCGCTGCTTCTCCGACGCGAAACGCGCAGTCTTGTAGCGCAGCGGCAGGTCGTACGACACCGCGTTGGCGACCGCACCGCCGCGGGTCCGGGTGAGGAGTTGCTGCTTGCCCAGGTGGTCCAGGTCGCGCCGGATCGTCGCCGCGGACACGTGCAGCTGCTCGGCGAGCTCGTCGACGTCGATGGCGCCCTTCTCGGCGAGCGATTCGAGCAAGGTGTTGAGGCGTTCATAACGCTTCACCCGCGGCTCCTCCTTCACACAATCAGTCAGCCCGGTGGCGGCTGGTTGGCACCATTCGATCACGTTCGAGCAGTTTCGACCACGACAACCGCGGAGACAAGATGACGCAGACGCCATTTGTGAGCACTGAGATCGCCACCCAGCCGGACCTGTGGCGACAAGTCTCGGACGGTTTCGCGCAGTACGGTGGCGCATTGCCGAAGCCGGGTCAACGCGTCGCGGCGGTGGGTTGCGGCACGTCGTGGTTCATGGCGATGGCGTACGCCGCCCTGCGCGAGGACAACGGTCAGGGCGAGACGGACGCGTTCGCCGGATCGGAGTTCCCGCCCGGACGCGCGTACGACGCGGTGGTCGTGATCAGCCGCTCCGGTACGACGACCGAGGTGCTGGACCTGATCCGGGCGACCGACGTACCGACTGTGGCGATCACCGCGACCCCTGGTTCGCCGATCACCGAGCTGGCTGACCACACCATCCTGCTGGACTTCGCCGACGAGCAGTCCGTCGTTCAGACGCGCTTCGCGACGACCTCACTGGCGCTGCTGCGGGCGTCGCTGGGGGAGGACCTCCAGCAGGCGGCCGCCGACGCCGAGACCGCACTCACGGTGGACGTGGACGAGCTGGCGAAGCTGGAGCAGGTCACCTACATCGGCACGCGGTGGACCGTCGGTCTGGCGCACGAGGCGGCGCTGAAGCAGCGTGAGGCCGCGTCGGCGTGGACCGAGGCCTACCCGGCGATGGACTACCGGCACGGCCCGATCGCGATCGCGCAGCCCGGCCGTGGCATCTGGCTCTTCGGCGCGCCGCCGGCCGGTCTGCTGGACGACGTCACCGTCACCGGCGCCACGGTCGTCCACCATGCCGACCTCGACCCGATGGCATCCCTGGTGGTCGCCCAACGGGTCGCGGTCGCCAAGTCTCTCGCCCTGGGCCTCAACCCGGATCAGCCCCGGGCTCTGACCCGTTCCGTCATCCTCGACTGACCGCTGCGGCCGGTTGGCGCTCCAGCGCCGCCAACCGGCCCAGGCCTGCCGCGGCAACCACGGTCAGGGCTACGGCCAGCAGTACCTTGTGGGTGCCGATGACGGGGATGAGGAGACCTGCGGTGACCTGGCCGAGGGCTGAGGCGCCGACGCGGAGACTGGCGGCTGTCGTGCTGACGCGGCCCTGCAGGGACTCGGGGCTGTACTGCTGACGGGCCGCGAACATGGCCGGCATCTTCGGCCCCTCGATCAGTCCTGTCGCGGCTGCGAGGAGCAGGAGTACGACGAAGCTCGTCGCCAGCGGCCAGGTCGTCATGACGAGGCCGGAGGCGGCTACCGAGACGATGACGACGTACTCAGGCCGCCAGCGGGTCTGCAGCCGCCCGAGCAGGAGGGCCGTGGCGACGCTGGCGATTTCCACCGCTGTCCAGAGGTATCCGGCCGCCGACCTCGGCATGCCCACCGCAGCCATGTGCAGTGGCAGCGTGATCAGCAGTACGCCGAACGCGCCCAGGTCGAGCGTGGTCGTGACTGTGGAGGCCCGGAGTCGCGGTGTGCGGACCAGATGGGTCAGACCGCCCACGACAGATGCCATGAAGGGCTCGTGCTCGGTCAAAGCGGGCGTTAGCGCGGGCAGTCTGGTGATGGCGACGATGCTTAGGCCCGCCGCGACCACGATGACCAGAGCCGCAGCCTCCACGGATAGCACCGCCGCGATCGTGGCAGCCGCGGCGGGACCGGTAATGGTCGCCGCTCCGAAGCTGGCCGCCTCCAGCGAGTTCGCCCGCGCCAGCCGCTGCGCAGGGACCAGGCTGGGCAGCATGCTCGTGAAGCCGCCGCTCACCATCGGCAGCGTCGCCCCTGCCACGGCTGCGAGTGCCGGGGTGATCCAGTGCGCGCTGTGCCCGACGACGGCCAGCAGACCGAGAACGACCGCGGCCAGCACCGCCTGGTTGAGTGCGAGCGCAGCACGGCGGTACGGCGTTCTGTCGAGCCAGGTACCGAGTAGCGGTCCGGTGACGACTGCCGGCAAGGCGTAGGCGGCTCCGGTGACACCGGCCAGTGTGGGACTGTCAGTGCGCTCGAGCACAAGCAGGACGAGCGTGAATGCGACCATCTCGTCAGCGAGCCTGGCGAGGGTGGCCGCCAGGTAGTAGCTGGGCACGCAGCCTCCTGTAACGCGAACCTGGACGTTACGCGTTACGCTATCAAATACGTTACGGAAGGAGCGGTGTGGAGATTCAGACGCCGGACCGGCACGTGCGGATCGCGGTGGATCTGGTCAACACCCGGACCCGCGACCCCGAGAAGTTGAACGAGCCCGGCGACGTCCGCACGTTCCTGCTCGAGCACGGCGAGTCCGAGCCGATCACGCTGGACGAGCACGATCTGGCCGAGGTGCGGGCCGTCCGGGAGCGGATCCGGCCGGTATTCCACGCCGATCCGGCCAAAGCGGCGCGTGTCCTCAACGAGTTGCTCGAGGAGTACGCCGTACGCCCGTATCTGTCCGATCACGACGGATCGCCGTGGCACCTGCACGTGGCCAAGCCGGGCGCGACGTGGGGTCAGTGTCTGGCGGCGAACGCCGCGCTGGGCCTGGCCGGGTTCGCGGCCGGCCATGGGTTCGCCGCGATCGGGACGTGTGCCGCCGTCGACTGTGAGCGGGTCTTCGTGAACGCGGCCGAGCGGCGGCCGCGGCGGTTCTGCTCGCCGACGTGTTCGAGTCGTACTCGCGTCGCGTCGTACCGGGCTCGCCGGAGCACTGAACGCGGGGCCTAGGATCGAGGCGGAACGTCCCGGGAGCTGAGGAGTGCGAGTTGAGTCACACCGTGGTGGCAGAGCTGGTGGCGAATGTGCTGAAGGTCACTGCCAGGGCCGGGGACACGGTGGGGCCGGAGGACACCCTGGTCATCCTGGAATCGATGAAGATGGAGATCCCGGTGCTGGCCGAGGTGGCCGGCACCATCGTCGAACTGAAGGTCGTCGAGGGGGAGGTCGTCCGCGACGGCGACCCCATCGCGGTGATCGAGGAGAAGTAGAGCGCAACGAATATGGGTGTCAACGCGTCCGGTCCTTGGGAGGCTTCGGCCGGGAACTTCCGGCTGAGGCGCCGCGTTGAGCCGTCGTACGAGCAACTCAGGGTAGAACCCGGGTGTTCCCGACGTGCGCAGAGGACGGTGAACGCGGCACCATGGCCTTCACGCTTATTGCCGAGAGGACCCAGGGAGGCGTTGCTGTGAAGCCGGCCGACATCTCCGTGGCGCCCGTGCCCCAGCCCGTTCCGGACGCGCTGCCGTCGTGGGACGAGATCGTTCGCACGCACTCCGCGCGCGTCTACCGGCTCGCGTACCGGCTGACCGGCAACAAGCACGACGCCGAGGACCTGACCCAGGAGGTCTTCGTCCGCGTCTTCCGCTCGCTGTCGTCGTACACCCCCGGCACCTTCGAGGGCTGGCTCTACCGGATCACCACGAACCTGTTCCTGGAC
This sequence comes from uncultured Actinomycetota bacterium, assembly GCA_963748245.1. GTDB lineage: Bacteria > Actinomycetota > Actinomycetes > Propionibacteriales > Kribbellaceae > Kribbella. Next base: position 1,214,766 of record CAVVIA010000004.1, read on the forward strand.
GGCGCCCGGCGCAAGCAGCGGATCCGCTTCGACGGACTGCCGGAGGACGCGCACGACCGGCTGCCGGCCAAGGGCGTCGGCCCGGCCGAGAAGCTGGACTCCGACCAGTTCGACCACGACGTGCAGTACGCGCTGGACGCGCTGCCGGAGGACTTCCGCGCCGCCGTGGTGCTCTGCGACATCGAGGGCATGACGTACGACGAGATCGCCGACGTCCTGGACGTGAAGCTGGGCACCGTGCGCAGCCGGATCCACCGGGGCCGCTCGATGCTGCGCAAGCACCTCGAGCACCGGGCCCCGCGGTCCGGCCAGACCCGGGTCGGCGGTCCACCCGCGGACGGGCCGTTCGGCCTCGGAGGTGAGCACCGGTGACGCTGCAGCATCCTCTGGACAAGCTCAGCGCCGTCGTCGACGGTGCCCTCGACCACGACTCGCGGGACAAGGTCCTGAGCCACCTGGTCGGCTGTGACAGTTGCCGGTCCGAGGTGGACGCGCAGCGCCGGCTCAAGGCCCGCATCGCGGCGCTCGAGTCGCCGGACCCGTCCACCGACCTGATGCAGCGGCTGATGGGTGTTTCGTCGTTCTCGCCGGAGCCGCGCGAGGAGATCCGTCCGGTGCTGACACCGGCCGTCTCGCTCTTCCCACAGCGGTCCGCGTTCCCGGCCGCTCGTACGGGTGCCACTCGACCAGGTTCGCCCCGGACCACGCGGAGCCGGCGGCGTACCGGCGTACTGGGTGCTGCCGGTTCTGCTGCGGCCGTCGCGTCACTGCTGGGGACGGCCTTCGTCGTTGGCGACCCGTCCCGGCAGGAGCAGCCGCCGGCGCTGCAGCCGCCGGTGGCCAGCTTCTCGTCCGATCACGCGAGTACGACGGGCGGAGCGCCGTTCGCCGATCCGGTGGCGGTGCTGAACTCCTACAACGGGGCTGGGTATGCAGGGCTGAGCCCGACGCTGCAGCCGGTGGCCCTGACAGGACGCTGACCCGTGAGCCTCTCCCGGCTCGCCGTACTGGTCAGCACCGCACTGATCGGCTTCGGCCTGCCCGCGCCCGCTGTCGCGGCGCCACCGACCACCTCGCGCGAGGACTCGCCCTTGGCGATCAGCTGGCTGGCGCGCGCCGCCACAGCCCCGGACAACGTCTCGTACCACGGCACGCAGATCATCACCTCCTGGGGACCGCAGGGCGCCAGCTCGGCGATGCTGGACATCGTCCACGCCGCCTCACAGGGGTCTGAGATCAGCGTGGTCGGCTCGGAGTCGTCCCCGGGCGCCAAGGCGTTCGTGCAGCGGGCTACGACTGCGGGTGCCGCGATCGACGGTGGTCCGCTGACTTTGCTGCAGGCGACGTACCAGCTCGCGTACAAGTGCTGCACGGACACGATCGGGCGGGCCGCCGTACTGGTGGAGGCGCTGCGGGAGGACCAGACGCTGGCGGCCCGGTTCTGGATCGACAAGGCGACCGGACTGCTGCTGCAGCGGCAGCTGTTCAGCGCGGACGGCAAGACGATGGTCCGGGCGACGATGTTCACCGAGCTGGAGATCGAGGAGTCGGAGTTCATCGCCCACATGCCGCCGATGGCGCCCAGCGGGGTCGAGTCGCTGGGCCTCGGCAAGGTCGACGGGTTGCGCTCCGAGGGCTGGGTCTGTGCGCCGGAGCTGCCCGCGTCGCTGAAGCTGTACGGCGTCCATCAGGACAGCTCGAACGGGTCGCTGCAGTTCTCGTACTCCGACGGACTGTTCAACGTCTCGCTCTTCGAGCAGCGTGGAGCCCTCGATCCGGCCGCGGTCGCCGGGTTCAGCACCACCGCTACCCCTGGCGTCTACCTGCGCTACGGAATGCCGTCGTACGTCGTCTGGTCGTCGGGCGGAATCGTCTACACGCTGATCGGCGATCTGCCGCCGGAGATACTCGGGCAGGTGGTGCGCGCATTCCCGCACGACGTCCCGATCAAGCTCACCGCGGTCCAGCAAGTGGGCGCCGGGCTGGCGAAAATCGCAACCTGGCTCACTCCGATGGGTGCACTTTCGGGGAAGCTGGGATAATCGAATCTGGCAGTCGCTACCGCGACCCGGCAGTGGCCGCCGACCGATGACCACGACGACGACGTGAGGCGGGGGCACCGTGACCAGCGACGAGGCCGAGCCGACAGTACCCACACCGAGCACGGAACCAACCCGAGTCCTCCCGGCCCAGCCCTCGCCGGACACCCTCAGCGTCGGACCCGCGACCGCCCGCGACCGACGCACCCTCTCCTTCAGCTCCCGACGCTCCTGCGACTGCGCTGACGCCACCTTCGTCAGGCTCGGGCGCGGCTCCGTTGCCGACTCCGGGCAGTGACCAGGCGTACCGGCAGAACGGCGGCCGGTCCGTCACGCAGCGCAGCTTCGGCCGGCCGCAGCCACAGGAGCCGACCTTCCGGCCGGTGTACCCGGGCCAGGCCTGGCCGACCCAGCGTCCGGCGTACCAGCCGACGTACACCCCGCCTCCGCCGCTCGACTGGCATCAGCAGCAGGCCCGCGCGTACACGCCGGCCCCGCCGCCGAAGGGCAATCGGGTCCTCGTCATCGCGGCGGTCGTCGCCCTCGTCATCGGCCTGCTGGCCGGCGCCGGTGCGGCCGTGACCGTGGTCGCGCTGGACGACAACCGCCCGGTCGCCGAGCAGCCCGGACCGCCGGTCGGCACCGGTGCCGACCCGAAGATCCGCAGCGGCTCGGTTTCCGCGGTCGCCGCCACCCTGCTGCCGAGCGTCGTCCAGTTGAAGGTCGAGGGCGCCGACAACACGAACGCGACCGGCTCCGGTTTCGTCATCGACAACGTCGGCCACATCCTGACCAACAACCACGTCGTCGCGGCCGCGGCCAAGGGCGGCGCGATCCAGATCATCAACGACAAGGGCAAGTCCTCGACCGCACGGCTGGTCGGCCGCTCGCCGGTGTACGACCTGGCCGTCGTCCAGGTGATCGGCCTGGACGCGCCGTCGGTGCAGTTCGGCCGCTCCGACCTGGCGGTCGTCGGCCAGGACGTGGTCGCGATCGGTTCGCCGCTCGGCCTGGCCGGCACGGTGACGTCGGGGATCATCTCGGCCAAGAACCGCCCGGTCACCACCAGCGGTGACGAACCCGGCCAGGACTCGTTCATCAGCGCGCTGCAGACCGACGCCGCGATCAACCCGGGCAACTCCGGCGGCCCGCTGGTCGACATGAACGCGCGGGTGATCGGGGTGAACTCCGCGATCGCCACCGTGCGCGGATCGTCGGAGCAGAGCGGCAACATCGGGCTCGGGTTCGCGATCCCGATCGACCAGGCCCGGCGGACCGCGCAACAGCTGATCGCGACGGGCACGGCGACGTACCCGGTGATCGGCGCCGAGGTCGACATGCAGTTCGAGGGCGGCGCCCGGGTCAGCACGGTGACGCCGGCTTCCCCGGCCTTGAGTGCGGGGCTGCGGGTCGGTGACGTGATCACCTCGATCGACGCCCAGCCGATCACCAGCGCCGAGGCGCTGATCGTGGCGATCCGCACCCATCAGCCGGGGGAGAGCGTGCGGCTCGTGTACGAGCGCGGCGGCAAGGCCCGGCAGACCAACGTCACCCTCGGCCAGCGGACCGGCTGACCGACGGAGTACGACGGCATCGCCTGTCCGGAATCGGCTGACCCGGCAGGCGGTGTCACCAGGTTGCGGCTACGCTGGTCGCCGTCGCAGGCGTCGGCTGGAACGACGTACAGAGAGGTGGGGTCATGTTCGGCATCGGGCCACTCGAGCTGGTGGTGATCGCGATCGTCGCCGTGCTCGTCTTCGGTCCGGATCGGCTCCCGGAGTTCGCCCGTACGGCGGGCCGGCTGCTGCGCCAGGTCCGTCAGATGGTCAGCAACGCGCAGAACGACCTGCGCAACGAGCTCGGCCCGGAGTTCGCCGACCTCGACATCCAGGACCTGAACCCGCGCAACTTCGTCCGCAAGCACCTCCTCGAGGGCGACGACGACTACGACGACAAGCCCCACTCCACCCCCGACTTCTCCGACACCCCCCAACGCCTCCCCGCCGGCCAACGAGCCCCCTTCGACCCGGAATCCACCTGAGTCTGAGGCTGGGGTGGGTGCCGGGTCCCCAGCCCGGTGCCTGTCGACCCAGCCTTCTGCCGACGCTCGGCGCTACTCGCCCGTCCGGCAGTTGGGGTTCCCAAGACGGGTGATGGCGGTCGCCCAGGCCATCACAAGTGGACACCCTGAGACGGTCCCCCGTGCGGAGTGCGCGTCTTCGCGACATTGTGATGGCGTGGCGGTCCGCCAACCGGACCGGTGCGGTCAGCCGGGCTGTTTCAGGCCGAAGCGGTCGTGGAAGAGGGCGGCGGCCGGGGAGTGGCCTCGCTCGCGCTTGTGGCCGTCGACGAAGACGTCGAGCTTGTCGTCGAGGAACGCGATCAGGCCGGCGAGTGGAGTGGCTCCGTCGAGGGGCTCGGGGTAGGTCCAGGCGAAATCGGTGTAGCCGGCCGCCGAGAAGTAGGAGGCCTGGCCTTTGTAGGCACAGGCGGTCCTGCGCTCGGTCGGCGTCAACTCGACCAGGACGTCCTCCGGCGGCAGGTAGTACCGCGTCGGCAGGCTGGTTTCGAAGACCAGCGTCGGGCGCTTGCTCTCGGCAATCACCACACCGTCCAGCTCGAGCCGGACCGTCCGCGAGCTCGGCCGGACATCGACCCGGTGGAACGGGTCGCGCGGGTGCGCCATCAACCGCTCGTCCTCCCCGAACCACCCGTCGAACGCCGAGAAATCGAGAACGACGTACTCGGCCAGGTCCGGGTCCTCAGGCCGGAACCCCACGCCGGGGAACCGGGTGACACCCAGCAGCAGGTCAACGGCCTCGCCGGCGCAGGAGTGGGCCGCGAAAGGTGTCCCAGGATCGAGCATCCGGTCCGGCGCCGGGATTGAAGGCAGGCTCGAAGGGGCCAGTTCGGCACGGAGATCAGCCACCAGTACGGCGTACGACGGCACGATCCGGCGTGGTTCCCAGACGAGCATGGCGCTGGTCGTGTCCGCGATCTGGAGCTCTCCGTCGCTGACCCGGACCCGCATCTCGGTCGGCTCATGCCGCAGTAGCGGCAGACTCTCGAACACCCAGCCCTGCATCTTCGTGCTCACCCTGCCAATCTAGGAGGGCGGCATCACGAGGGATAGAGCGCAGTCAGTCGGTGGCGAGGAGGTCGTAGGTGACTCGGTCGTCGAGGGTGCCGTGGGCGAGGGGGAAGGCGGCGCGTTCGGTGCCGACGTGCTGGAAGCCGGCTTTCTCGGCGACGCGGCGGGCGGCGGTGTTGGTGGCGGCGGTCCTGATCACGAGCTTGCGACCGTCGAGGCCGCCTTCGGCGTCGGGGCTGAAGTACCACTGCGCGACCCGCTCGATGGCTTCGGTCATGATGCCGCGGCCCTGGGCGTCCGGGTGGGCCCAGTAGCCGAGTTCGGCATCCCGGACCGCGTCGCGGTAGATGTTGAAGAGGGTGAGATTGCCGAGGCCGATGTCGGTTACAGCGTCCGCCAGGCACCAGTTGAAGCGACGGCCGGCTGCTGCCTGCTCAGCCATGTCTCCCAGCCAGAAGCGCGCGTCCTCGGCCGTGAAGGGCTGCGGGATGAACGGCAGGAAGTGAGCCGTCGCCTGATTCGTGCGGGCCGTGGAGATGCGCGAGACCTCGTCCTCCCGCCAGGCACGGAGCCGCAGCCGCGGCGTCTCCAGCACCGGAACGTCGAACCACGGTTTGCGCGGCGTCCGGGGATCGGACGGCCCGATCCAGCCCGTCCACGCATCGACTCGGCGGCCGCCCTCCTCAGCAAGCCCAGGAATCATCTCGCCCAGCCGGAACCCGGTCGCCCACGCCACCCGGCGAGACGGCCAGTTCCCGACCCGCGCCCACCAGTGCACGACGTGAAACCCGCACGTGCTGAACCCGAACTCCAGCAGCAGCCGCACGGACCGGCTCATCACTCCGGCTCCACGAGCCCATGCCGACAGGCCGTAGTGCAACCGCGCGTTGCCGTCGGCATCAGGCTTGAGTGCGACAGTACCGGCGTACCGGCCGCGGTACTCGATCACGAAGACGAGCCGCTCGCCGGTCTTCCAGGCCTCGGTGATTCCGTAGCCGATCCACCGGCGCGCGTCGTCCTCGTCGTACCCCCGGCCGGGGTCCTCCAGATGACGTTCGAGTTGTCCTTGGACGTCGTCAGGCCGCGGCGCGCGCAGCGTCACCACACCGTCGGTCAGAACCGGATGCTCAGCAGGGATCGGCACCTGCTAAGTCAACAGCAACGCAGGTGTCAGCGTCCGACAGGGGAGAGGCCGAGCTGGCGGCCGAGGAGGCCGCGCGGCTTGCCGCCGAGCTTGGCCGCGATCTGGTCGAGGATCTGCGCCGCCGGCGTCTCCGGGTCGGTCAACGTCAGCGGGTTGCCGAGGTCACCGCCGCTGCGCAGCCGCTCGTCCAGCGGGATCTCGCCCAGCAAGGGGATCTTGTACCCGAGCCGCGCCGACAGGGTCTCCGCGACCCGCGTCCCACCGCCGGTGCCGAAGATCTCGATCCGGTGCTCCGGACCGCAGTGCGGACAGGGCAGGAACGACATGTTCTCGACCACGCCCGCGACCCGCTGGTGCACCATCTGCGCCATCGTCCCGGCCCGCTCGGCCACCTCGGCGGCGGCCTCCTGCGGTGTCGTCACCACGATCACCTCGGCGCTGGTCAGCCGCTGGCCGACCGAGATCGCGATGTCGCCGGTGCCGGGCGGCAGGTCGAGGAGCAGGACGTCGAGGTCGCCCCAGTACACATCGGCGAGCATCTGCACCAGTGCGCGGTCCAGGATCGGGCCGCGCCAGGCGACCACCTGGTCGCGCTTCGGCTTCAGCATGCCGATCGAGATCACCTTCACGCCGTGCGCGGGCACCGGCATGATCATGTCGTCCACCGCGGTCGGCCGCTCGTCGGCGACGCCGAACATGGCCGGCACCGAGTGCCCGTAGATGTCCGCGTCCAGGACGCCGACCGACAGGCCCTGCCGGGCCATCGCGACCGCGAGGTTGACGGTCACCGACGACTTGCCGACACCGCCCTTGCCGGACGCGACCGCGAACACCTTGGTCAGCGAGTCCGGCCGGGAGAACGGGATCTCCTTCTCGGCCACCCCGCCGCGCAACTGCGTCTGCAGGGCGGCCCGCTGCTCGGCCGACATCACGCCGAGGTCGATCTCGACCCCGGTGACGCCGTCGAGTTTGCTGACCGCGGCGGTCGTGTCGCGCCGCAGCGTGTCCTTCATCGGACAGCCGGCGACAGTCAGCAGGATCCGTACGGCGACCACGCCGTCGTCACGGACGACAACGGACTCGACCATGCCGAGGTCCGTGATCGGCTTCTTGATCTCCGGATCCATGACGCCACCGAGCGCCGCGGTCACCTGATCAGCAGTAGGAGCCATACCCCAAGGCTACGTGCTCGCAGGAAACCCGCCGACCACGGTCCGTGTGACGTAGGCCCGGCAAGGCAACCCTTACTTTAGAGTCCGGGCGCGCCGTACACGGGGAACCAGCGGCTCAGGTCGGTCTCGAAGCGCAGATCGGTGCCGATGATCGACTTGATCTGGAGCTCGGTGGCGTTGTCGCGGCGGTCCGGGCCGGCCGGGACGAACGGGTACCAGGTCCCGCGCTTGTACAGATACACGAGCCCGAGCGACTTGGTGCCGTTGGTGAAGGCGACCAGGGTGCACAGCAGGGCCGAGCCGAAGCCTGCGTCGACGAGCGAGGTGTTGACCGCGTGCAGGTCGGTGACGAGTCCTTCGACGTTGTCAGGTGTCGTCTGCCGGATCAGCCAGGTGAAGCCGTACGAGTCGGTGTGGCTGGTGAACTTGCCGTTGTCGAGGGCGAGCAGCTTGTCGACCTCCTCCCGCAGCGCGGAGAACCCGCCGCCCTCCGCGGCCTTGAAACAGACCGAACCACTGCCGGTCGGCCGGTAGCCGGCCGCGGTGTCCAGGGTGATCGCGGCCGAGGGGAGCGAGAAGAGCTGGTCGAGGTTCGGCGGGACGGTTTTGCTCCGGCCGAGCAGGATGTCGAGAAGGCCCATGGGCTAAGCCTGCTCCCCCAACTCGCGAGCGATCACGCCGAGGCGGTCGAGTCGCGTTTCGAGCGACGGGTGGGTGGAGAACAGCGACGAGAGGCTCAGGCCTCCCACGGCCGCCGGAGCGAAGAAGAACGCGTTGAACGCCTCCGCCTGGCGCAGGTCGCGGGACGGGATGCGGGCGATGTCGCCGCTGATCTTGGTCAGCGCGGACGCCAGCGCCGATGGCCGGCCGGTCAGGATGGCCGCGGCTCGGTCCGCGGCCAGCTCGCGGTACCGCGACAGGGCCCGGGTCAGCAGGAACGAGACGGCGTAGACGATCGCGGACACCAAGACGATGGTCAGGACCACCAGCGCCGCGTTCTGGTCGCGGTTCCGGCCCAGGCCGCCGTACAGGCCGAATCGTGTGATCAGCCCGGCGAGGACGCCGAGGAAGGACGCGATGGTCATCACGGCCACGTCCCGGTGGGCGACATGCGACAGCTCGTGGGCGAGGACGCCTTCGAGTTCGTCGGTGTCCAGCCGGCGCATGATCCCGGTCGTCACGCAGACGACCGCCTTGTCCGGATTGCGGCCGGTCGCGAACGCGTTCGGAAAGTCGACGTCCGAGACGGCGACCTTCGGCTTGGGCATGTCGGCCAGCGCGCAGAGCCGGTCGATCGCCCCGTGCAGCTGCGGTGCCTCCTCGGGGCTGACGATGTGGCCGCGCATCGCGTACAGCGCGATCCGGTCGGAGAACCAGTACTGCGCGAACAGCGCGCCACCCGCGATCACGACGGCCAGTACGGCGCTCTTCGTCAGCGCGATCAGCAGAGCGACGAAAACGACGTACAGCAGGCCGAGCAGGAAACCGGTGACGACCATCCGGCGGGTCAGCCCACGATCAGGCTTGAAGCGAGTCTTCATCGCATCGTCCTTCCTCACCTGCTAGCGAGAGTAGCTCGCACCTGTTAGGCCTCAGACGCGGTCGTCCTCGCGGTTCTTCACCTCCAGGTCGGCGAGCAGCGAGCGCAGTTCGGAGCGGAGGTAGTCGCGGGTGGCGACCTCGCCGACGGCCATCCGCAGCGACGCCATCTCGCGGGCCAGGAACTCCATGTCCGCCCGGGCCCGGCCGTCGACGTCGCGGTCGCGCTCGTACTGGACCCGGTCGCGCGCCTCCTGCCGGTTCTGCGCCAGCAGGATGAGCGGAGCGGCGTACGACGCCTGCAGGCTCAACGCCAGCGTCAGGAAGATGAACGGGTACTCGTCGAACCGCAGGCTCGCCGGGGCGAAGATGTTCCAGGCGACCCAGAACAGGATCGTCGCGGTCATGTAGACCAGGAACTGGCCGGTGCCGAGGAAGCGCGCGATCCGCTCCGAAAGCCGTCCGAACGCGTCGGCGTCGTACGTCGGCCGTGGCACGAACGTACGGCGCAGGTCGCGCGGTATGTCCAGCCGGGCGGTACTGCGGAGCAGTCGGCGATCGTCGGTGCTGCGGTCGTCACGGGGCATGGCGGTCCACCTCCTGCTGTTCGGACTCGCGCCAGTCCTCGGGGAGCAGGTGGTCGAGTACGTCGTCCACGGTCACCGCTCCGAGCAGCCGGCCCTCGTCGTTGAGTACTGGTGCGGCCACCAGGTTGTAGGTAGCCAGGTACTTGCTGACCGTGTGCAGACTGTCGTCCGGCCGCAGCCCGTCCAGGTCTGTGTCCAGTACGGCGGACACCAGCTCGGACGGTGGTTCGCGCAGCAGCCGCTGGATGTGGCCGACGCCGATGAACCGTCCGGTGGGGGTCTCCAGCGGTGGTCGGCAGACATAGATCATCGCTGCCAGCGCCGGACTGAGCTCAGCGTTCCGCACATGCGCCAGAGCGTCGGCGACGGTCGCGTCAGCAGGCAGGATCACCGGTTCCGACGTCATCAGGCCACCGGCGGTGCGTTCCTCGTACGTGAGCAGACGCCGTACGTCCTCTGCTTCCTCCGGCTCCATCAGGGTCAGCAGCCGCTCAGCGGTCTCGGTCGGCAGCTCCGCGATCAGGTCGGCCGCGTCGTCGGGTGACATCTCCTCGAGCACGTCCGCGGCCCGCTCGGTGTCCAGACCGGCCAGGATCTCCACCTGGTCGTCCTCGGGCAGCTCCTCCAGTACGTCGGCCAGCCGCTCGTCGTTCAGCGCGGCCGCGATCTCCTTGCGCCGCTTGGGAGACAGGTCGTGCAGTACGCCGGCCAGGTCGGCGGCCTTCATCGAGTCGAACGCGGCCAGGATGTGGGTCGCCCCCTGGCCCTCCTCGACCTGAGCGAACCCGCTCACGTCGGTCCAGTCGAACACATGGGACTGCCCACGGCTGCGGAACCGCTTGGCGCCTTCCTGGACCGCCACCTTCGACAGGACCCAGTCACGCGTCCGCCACTGCTCCATGGCCATGTCGAACACCACTGCGGTCGCACCGGTCTCGTTGATGGTCACAGTGCGGTCCAGCATCTCGCCGAGCACCAGTACCTCGGTCGCCCGTTGCTCGAACCGCCGCATGTTCACCAGACCGGTGGTGATCACGTGCCCGACGTCCACGGAGGTCACCCGGGTCATCGGCAGGAAGATGCGCCGGCGGGTGAACACCTCCACCACCAGCCCGAGCACGCGCGGGGGCTGGGTGCCCTGCCGCAGCATCGCCACGACGTCGCGGACCTTGCCGACCTGGTCCCCGTTCGGGTCGTACACGGGGAGACCAGCCAGCCGAGCCACATACACGCGCGACGGTGAACTGCTCATGCTCGAAGGCTAACCCGCCGGCACAGAGTCTCAGCTGAGGCGCGGGCGGCGGCGGATGCGGCGGTGCAGGGTGACCGGGGGCTTGCCCCGAGTGGTGGCGGGGGTTCCGATCGGCGCCTCGGCCCGCGGCCGGTCGTCGTACTGGTCGGCTCGCTCGGTGATCTCACCGGTGGGCTCCAGCACGAGCAGGTCGGCCTCGGTCTTCCACCGCTCGAGCTGTTTGTCCAACTCGGCCGCGTTCAGTCGCTCTGTGCGCAGTACCTGGGCAGCAGCCGTCCACTCCTCGCTACCGGGCTCCAGCCGTCGGACCTGGGCCTTCCAGCTCGCCAGCCGGTTGGTCGCGGGCTTTGCCGGTACGACGACCTCGGCCGCACCTGCTGCGACCAGTCCGGGGAGTGGCTGCTCCGCACCATCGGTTGCATCCGCCAGAACGACGTACTTCCCGTCGACCGTCGCGAACCAGGCCGGAGCCGGCCGCCCGCCGCTCCACGACAGCCAGACCAGACCGGCCTTCTTCATGACACCGGCGATCTCGGCAGCAGCGTCCTCGATGCTCACGGGAGCAACACTGTCACATCGGACACACTCGGACGGGAACGTGAGCCGGGTCACCGGAGCGTCGGCGGTTTCGCCGTACGCTGCCGGTGACCGGCGGGTAACCCGAGGAGAGGGCAACGGCGATGGCGGAGCAGGTCTTGCGCAGCAGGCGGTCGTGTCTGGCGACCCCCGGGTCGAACCCGCGGTTCCTGGCCAAGGCGAAGGGGCTGGACGCCGACCAGGTGTTCCTCGACCTGGAGGACTCGGTCGCGCCGATCGCCAAGGTGGATGCGCGCAAGAACATCGTCGCCGCGCTGAACGAGGGCGGCTGGGGCACCAAGCTCCGCGTGGTCCGGGTGAACGACTGGACCACCGAGTGGACCTACGCCGACGTCATCGAGGTCGTCTCCGGCGCCGGTGCGAACCTGGACTGCATCATGCTGCCGAAGGTTCAGACCGCCGAGCAGGTGGTCGCGCTCGACCTGCTGCTCACCCAGCTGGAGAAGGTGCACGGCCTCGAGGCGGGCCGGATCGGCATCGAGGCGCAGATCGAGAACGCGCTCGGCCTGACCAACGTGAACGCGATCGCGCAGGCCTCGCCGCGGGTGGAGACGATCATCTTCGGCCCGGCCGACTTCATGGCGTCGATCAACATGAAGTCGCTGGTGGTCGGCGAGCAGCCGCCCGGGTACGACGTCGGCGACGCCTACCACTACATCCTGATGCAGATCCTGATGGCCGCGCGGGCGCACGGGAAGCAGGCGATCGACGGGCCGTACCTGCAGATCAAGGACGTCGAGGGGTTCCGCCGGGTGGCCGGCCGGTCGGCCGCGCTCGGCTTCGACGGCAAGTGGGTGCTGCACCCGGACCAGATCGCCGCCGCGAACGAGGTCTACTCGCCGCGCCAGGACGACTACGACCACGCCGAGAACATCCTCGACGCCTACGACCACTACACCTCGGCGGCGGGCGGTGCTCGCGGTGCGGTGATGCTCGGCGACGAGATGATCGACGAGGCCTCCCGCAAGATGGCGCTCGTCATCTCCGCGAAGGGCCGCGCCGCCGGGATGACCCGCACCGACATCTGGCAGCCGGCCGACTGAGCTGCGCCCCGCCGTCAGGAGGCGCGGCGCATCCGGTCCAGGCCGTCCAGGAGCAGGTCGAGGGCGAACTCGAACTCGAACTGGTCGTCGCACCCCGGGCCGACGACGGAGCCCTCCTCGTGGGTGTTCGCCGTCATCAGTTCGGTGATGTGCGGGAACCGCTCGGCCATGTCGGGTGGCGGCGGGGCCGGATCCGGGCCGGTGCCGGCGGTGTCCTCGAACAGTTCCTGGGAGAACCCCAGCAGGCGACTGCCCATCGCGTGCAGCGCATGGTGGGTCAGGTCGATCGAGAAGCCGCCGGCCCGGAAGATCCCGATCATCGACTCCATGTACGCCATCACCGCAGGCGTCGGGTCGGTTCGCGCCCTGGTCCGCTCCTCGATCACCCGGGACGCCCAGGGATGACGCAGTAGTACCTGGCGGGCCGACAGGATCCGCTGCCGGATCGTCGTCTTCCAGTCGGTGTCGATCACCGGCGGGTCGATCTGGCCGACGATCGCGTCGACCATGCCGTCCAGCAGTTCGTCCTTGTTGCGCACGTGCTTGTAGAGCGCCATCGGTACGACGCCGAGCGCCTGCGCGATCTTGCGCATGCTGACGGCGTCGACACCGCCTTCGTCGGCCAGGTCGACGGCGGTGCCCAGGATCCGCTCCTGGCTCAACGGCACCCGGGTCTGCGCGGTGGCTTCGGTCTGCGTGGCGATGTCCCCGGCTCCTTGTCCTTACGAGCTGCACTGTCCTCGAGAGCTGCACTGCCTTGACAGGTGTACGGCGTCCACCTAACGTACAACGTATCGCGGTGTACGCCGTACACCTGGTCAGCCTGGAGTGTGAACGATGGTCACTTCCGACTTCCGCGACGACGCCTCCGCCGCGTACGCGGTCCGCAAGGAACTCGGGCCTGAGTACGAGCGTGCGGTGCTGGAATCCTTCGTCGCCAACGCCGCCGAGTCCATCAACCATCAGGTGGACACCCGACTGGCCCAACAGGGCCGGCAGCAGGCCCAGCCCGACAACTCGCATGTGGCGGTGCCGGTCTTCTCGCTGCTGTTCGGCGTCATCGGCTCGGTCTGGTTGACGGCCGGCGCTCACGCCGAATCGGATGCCGTTTTCGCCATGTGGTTGGGGATCACCTTCGTCAACATCGTCTTCGCGCGGATGTTCAGGAGCATGCGGAAGACGTGATCAGCCGCGGGTCCAGACCTTGTAGATGCGGATCGGCTTGACCGGCGGGCCGTCCTGGTCGGGGTCGGCGATGCCGGCGGCGACCATCCGGTCGAAGGTGGACATCCCGAAGATCACCTGGCCCAGGACGGTGTAGTTCGGCGCGATGTTCGCGAACGAGTGCACGACGAAGAACTCACTGCCGTTGGTACCGGGACCCTGGTTGCCGTAGGCAACAGTCCCGCGCGGGTAGGTCTCCTGGCCGGTGACCTCGTCCGGGAACTTGTACCCCGGACCGCCCTCCTCCTGCCGGTAGATGTCGCCGCACTGCAGCACTCCGAGCCGGGCCGAGTTGGTCAGCCGGAAGCACTGGGTGCGGTCGTAGAACCGGCTCTTCACCAGGTGCACGAAGTTGTGCACGCCGCAGGGCGCGTTGGTCCGGTCCATCCGGACCACGAACGGTCCGTAGTTGGTCACGAAGTACACGTCGACCGTGCCCTTCGCGCGGGCGACCGGCGACGGGATCCGGACCGGCTTGGCGGCCGGATTCTCCGGCGTGGGCGTGAACTCGCATTTCACCACCGGCTTCGGGTGACCGACCGGATCAGGCGCGGCCGTGGCGGTGGCTGTCGTGGTGGTCAGCGTCGCGGCAATCAGGGCGGCCGCGATCAGGGCGGTGATTGATCGCTTCATGCGCTCAACGTAGTACTTCCATCGCTCTGCGCAGAGGTTCTGCAAGGAATCGGGCCAGAACTCGCTCTCAACGCCTGCGTTGCCTAAGGTGTTGCGGTCCGCTGCGGAAGGTGTGTATGTGAACGGCGAGGTACTGGCAGGGCGTTACCGGCTGCTGACCCTGCTGGGCAGAGGCGGCGCGGGTGAGGTGTGGCAGGCCGAGGACACCGTGCTGGCCCGGCAGGTCGCGGTGAAGCTGCTCCGGCGGCTCGACGGCGACCCCATGGACGAGGTCGTCCGGTTCCGCGGCGGAGGCGCAGGCCGCCGCGCGGCTGACGCACCCGAACGTCGTCGCGACGTACGACGTGGGGACCGCGGACGAGCACGTGTTCCTCGTGATGGAACTCGTTTCCGGTCCGGACCTGGCGCAACTGATGCGCACTGCGGGGCTGCCGAGCGGCGAGCTGGTCGCCGACATCGCCACCCAGGGCGCGCGTGCTCTCGACGCGGCCCACGCGGCCGGCATCGTCCACCGGGACGTGAAGCCGGCCAATCTGCTGCTGGCGCCGGACGGCACGCTCAAGATCACCGACTTCGGCATCGCGAAGGGCTCCGGTACGGAGACCACCGGCGTCGGGGTGCTCCTGGGTACGGCGTCGTACGTCTCACCGGAGCAGGTCCGCGGCCAGTCCGCCACGCCGGCCAGCGACTGGTACTCGTTCGGCTGCGTCCTCTACGAACTCCTCGCCGGTACGCCGCCCTTCACCGGACCGAACGTGGAGTCGGTGATGCGCCAGCACCTGGAGGCTGCCCCGGAGCCGATCAACCGGACGGACGTGGAGCCCCCGCTCGCCAACCTCGTCCTCCAACTGCTGGCGAAGGACCCGGCGGACCGCCCGTCCTCAGCAGCTGAAGTCACCGCCCTGCTCACGGCCGCCCCCAACACCCAGGTGCTGCCGTTCCTGCCCGCCGACGACTCCGACAAGGCCGAGGGCGCTGAGAGCGCCGAGGACGCTGGGGTGCTGGAGGTCGGGCACTGGGAGGAGGACTCCGGTGAGCCGGCCGCCACGGGGACGCATCGGGCACCACGGAAGGACTTCCCGTTCGCCAAGGTGCTCGTGGCCATGGCCGTCGTGCTGGCCGTTGGCATCGGTGGTCTGCTGCTGCGCGAGAGTGTGACGACCGATCCGCCGGCTGCGGCCGGCGGGACGCCGTCCGCTCCGGTGGCGAAGGCGTCGGTCGCGCCCAAGACCACCGCGCAGCCGACGCCGTCGAAGACTCCGTCCAAGAAGCCGACGCCCAAGCCGACTCCGAAGGAGACGCAGAACCCGCAGGCGGCGCTGGTGCAGACCTTGCGGACGCTGGCCGCGCAGGTGCGGCAGACCGAGCAGACCACCCGGAGCAAGGCGCCTCGGGAGGCGGCACGCGACCTGGACCAGGCCGCGGAAGCGCTGGACCACGGCAACACCGAGTCAGCGTCGAAGCACTTCTACGAGGCGCGCCAGCGCCTGCTCGAGGCTCAGCGGAACCAGCGCTGGCAGAGCACTCCGCAGATCTCGGCACTCTTCGCCGCCGTGGGGCAGGTCCTGCCGCGGCCGGACGGCGACGGCGACGGTGAGCGCAGCCAGGGCGACTAGCAGGCTGCCCGCCGTACCGGAGTGAGGCACGCGACCTCCGTCAGGTGGTCGGTGTCACAGCGGGTGTCACCCTCGTGCCGGGATGCTAGTGCCCCGTGGTGGGGGTCCTCCGGCGCTTGCGGCGCCCAGGCACGCACCTCACGGCACTGGAGGAGCATCCACGATGCTCCGCATCGAGGACGCTCCTCCAGCACCGCGATGCACGCACCTGAACACCGCAATCGCTCGGATGACCCCCACCACGGGGCACAGAACCGCGATACTCGCGGGTAAGGCGTACCGACACCCAAGGAGCCGACGATGAGCAGGTTGCAGCAGACCGAGGGGCTGACCGACATCCAGGAAGAGATCCTGAAGACGGTCCGCGCGTTCGTCGAGTCGGAGATCCTCCCGGTCGCCACCGAGCTGGAGCACCGCGACGAGTACCCGACCGAGATCGTCGAGGGCCTGAAGGAGCTCGGCCTGTTCGGCCTGATGATCCCCGAGGAGTACGGCGGCCTGGGCGAGTCGCTGCTCACCTACGCGCTGTGCGTCGAGGAGATCGCCCGCGGCTGGATGAGCGTGTCCGGCATCATCAACACCCACTTCATCGTCGCGTACATGCTGCTGCAGCACGGCACCGACGAGCAGAAGCAGAAGTACCTGCCGCGGATGGCGACCGGCGAGGTGCGCGGTGCGTTCTCGATGTCGGAGCCGGGCTGTGGTTCGGACGTGGCCGCGATCAAGACGAAGGCTGTCCGCGACGGCGACGCGTACACGATCAACGGTCAGAAGATGTGGCTGACCAACGGCGGTTCGTCGAACCTGGTCGCCGTACTGGTGAAGACCGACGAGGGCGCCGACTCGGTGTACAAGAACATGACCACCTTCCTGGTCGAGAAGGAGCCCGGGTTCGGCGAGGTGGACAAGGGTCTCGTCATCCCGGGCAAGATCGAGAAGATGGGCTACAAGGGCGTCGACACCACCGAGCTGATCTTCGACGGCTACCGGATCGACGCCGGCCAGATCCTCGGCGGCGTTCCGGGCAAGGGTTTCTACCAGATGATGGACGGTGTCGAGGTCGGCCGGGTGAACGTGGCCGCCCGCGGTTGCGGGGTGGCCCGGCGCGCGTTCGAGCTGGGCATCTCGTACGCGCAGCAGCGGGAGACGTTCGGCAAGAAGATCGCCGAGCACCAGGCGGTGCTGTTCCGGCTGGCCGACATGGCGGTGAAGGTCGAGGCCGCGCACGAGCTGATGGTGAAGGCGGCCCGGAAGAAGGACGCCGGCTCCCGCAACGACTTCGAGGCCGGCGTGGCCAAGTACCTGGCCAGCGAGTACTGCTCCCAGGTGGTGGAGGACTCGTTCCGGATCCACGGCGGGTACGGGTTCTCCAAGGAGTACGAGATCGAGCGGCTCTACCGGGAGGCGCCGATGCTGCTGATCGGCGAGGGGACGGCGGACATCCAGCGGATGATCATCGGCCGCCGCCTGCTCGAGGACTACAAGCTCTGAGCTCGAGAACTGCAAGCTCTGACCTCGAGGGCTACAGGTTCCGGCCTTCGTCGGCGGGGACGAAGCCGCCGGTCAGGACAGCGCGGCCGAGCTGGGTGAGGTCGTGCTGGACCGCCTGGCCGGCGCGGCGGGTGGTGATCAGCCCCGCGTCCCGCAGGATGGCCGCCTGCCGGCTGGCTCCGGCGAGCGAGATGTGGCAGCGCGCGGCCAGTTCGGTCGTCGTGCAGCCGTCCGCGATCGCCTCCAGCGCTGCGGCCCGCGTCGTACCGAGCAGTGCTGCCAGCGGTCGCGACCGGCTGTCCTCGGCGGTACGACGCAACAGGCCCGGCACGTGCTGGACCGGGTACACGAGCACTGGCTGCAGCTGAGGGTTGTGCAGCTTGGTGGGGGTCTTCCAGCAGAACACCGACGGCTGGAGCAGCAGTCCACGCCCGTCGAGGTGCAGTTCCCGGTCCGCGAAGCCGGAGATCTCCAGGACGGGCGCCTTCCACTCCACGGACGGGTGCAGCTTGCCCAGCAGCTCTTCCACCCCGGCGCCGGACAGGTGGCTTGCCTGCTGCTGGTGGTCGGCGCGGACCAGCGACCTGATCGACTCCCAGTACGGCGCCACGGCGTACTGGTTGTAGGCCCGTAGAGCGTGCCCGAGCCCGCGTACGGCGTCCGGCCGGCCGGACGCGAGCTCACGCGTCCACGTGGTGCGCGGACGTCGTACGGCGAGCAGGTCCAGCTCCTGGTGAATTCGGCGCCGTGGAGTCGACAGGACCTGCTCGAGGGCCTCGTCGAACGTGGCGGGCTGGTCGTCCGGGGTGAGGAAGTCCGGCGAGTAGCCGTGCGGCGGGGTCAGCTCCAGCAGACGGGTGGCGACGCGGGGGAGCTGTCGCCGGGTCCGGTCGCGCCACTGGCCGTAGTGGGCAATGCCCTCCCTGACCTGCAGTTGGTGCGCGCTGAGCAGCAGCTCCCACATCGGGTCCGGCTCCTCGGCCAGCGTCGTCCGCGCCAGGTCCAAACTGGTGAAGTGGATCCGCAGCAAGTGCACGCCTCCTTGACTCTCCGGCCCATGCTGACAGCCCGGACTTTCAGTTCGCTTTCACCGGGCGGCAACCGGCCGGCGTGCTGGGTCGACGGGCGGGGCGGTGCCAGTCGGCCCAAGCACGCGGCGGGGCAGGGTCTAGGCGGTCACTCGGGTCTGTGGTTGAGGCTGACGGGAGTTGCCGGAGCCGTAGCCGGACAGCAGCCAGATTCCGAGCTGGGTGACCTCGTGGCGGACGGACGCGCCATCCCGGCGAGTGGTGATCAGCCCGGCCTCCCGCAGTACCGTCGCCTGATGGCTGGCCGCGGCCGGTGAGATCTTGCAGCGCTTCGCCAGCTCGGTCGTCGTACACCCCTCGACAGCCGCTTCCAGCGCGGCCGCGCGGGTGGAGCCGAGCAGCGAGCCCAGCGGCTCGCTCGACGGCGTCGCGTCCGTCGACTGCTGCCGCAGGATGCCGGGCGCGTGCTGGATCGGGTACACCAGGATCGGCTTCAGCTCCGGGTCGCGCAGCTTCGTCGGCACCTGCCAGCAGAACGCCGACGGCTGCAGCTGGATGCCCCGCCCGTCCAGGTACAGATCGCGGTCGTGCATGTCCAGCACCTGCAGCACCGGCGCCACCCACCGCACCCGCGGGTGCAGCGTCGAGAGCAGCCGGTCCACCCCGTGCCGTGCCAGCGCCTCGCCGCGGTGTGCGTGGTCGGCCGACACGTGCGTCCCGATCGACTTCCAGTACGGCGCGATCGCGGCGGCGTGGTAGGTCCGGATCGCCCGGCCGAGCTTGCGCAGCGAGGCCCGCTCGCCCTGGGCCAGCTCCCGCGTCCACGGGGAGATCGGGCGGTATTTGCTCAACAGCTCCAGCTGGTGCCGGATCTCCTGGCGTGGTGTCGCCAGCGTCATCTCCAGAGTGGTCTCGAAATCCGGTCCGGCCTCGGCCGGGGTGAGGAAGTCGGGGGAGTAGCCCTTGGGCGGGGTCAGCTCCAGCAGCAGCCGCATCTGGTCCGGCGCGACCGTGGCCCGCACGTGCCGGCGCCAGTCGTCGAAGACCAGCCGGCCGTCGGACTGTTGCAGCATGTGCAGGCTGAGCAGCACCTCCCACAGCGGGGCGGGGGTGGCGGCGACCGTGACGCGGGCGAGGTCCCGCGGCGTGAAGTGGATCCGTAGCACGGCGCCCTCCCTGGTGGTGCTCGTTCGTCACGACATTCCCCCGATGCTGTCGGTCGCAGATCGTGGTTGGTCGCTGACTGAACGCGATGGCCGAATTCAATCAAGCCGCTCAAACGGTGCACAACCGTTGGAAGCATCCAAAAGCTCAGGAATGGCGGCCATGGCAAAAGGTTGCCAGCGCAGCGATCAGAGCCAGTGGTTGCGCTTGAACAGCCGGTAAAGCACGGTGCACGCGGCCGCCATCACACCGAGAACGACGAAGTACGCGTACTTCACCCGCAGTTCCGGCATGTAGTCGAAGTTCATCCCGTAGATCCCGGCGATCATCGTCGGCACCGCCAGGATCGCCACCCAGGACGAGATCCGGCGCATGTCCTCGTTCTCGGACACCTGCACCTGGGCCAGTCCGGCCTGCAGGATCGAGCTGAGCAGCTCGTCGAACGAGATGACCTGCTCCTTGACCCGCAGCAGGTGGTCGTCGACGTCGCGGAAGTAGTTCCTGGTCTCGTCGCTGATCAGCGGGTGCCGCAGCGTCGACAGCGCCCGCATCGGCCCGGTCAGCGGTGCCACCGCCCGCTTCAGCTCCAGCACCTCGCGCTTGAGCTGGTAGACCCGGTCGATCTTCCGCCAGCCGCGCGGGGTGAACATCTCGCTCTCGATCAGGTCGATGTCGGCCTGTACGGCGTCCGCGACCTCGAGGTACCGGTCGACCACATGGTCCGCGATGGCGTGCAGTACGACGCCCGGACCGGCGGCCAGATGTTCCGGCTCCTGCTCGAGCCTCTGCCGCAGACCGGCCAGCTCACTGTGCTCGCCATGCCGGACGGTGACCACGAACCCGGGCCCGCAGAACACCATCACCTCACCCGTCGCCACCACCTCGCTGGTGGCGGTCAGGTCCCCGTGCGGCACGTACGGTGACCGTCTTGAGTACGGCGAACAACGTGTCGTCGTACCGCTCGAGCTTGGGCCGCTGATGCGCCTCGGTGGCGTCCTCCAGGGCCAGCGCGTGCAGGCCGAACTCCTGTCCTACGACGGCCAGCTGCCGCTCGTTCGGCTGGAACAGGCCGATCCAGACGAACCCCTGCCCGCGCCGGGCCCGGCTGAGCGCCTCGGTGTACGAGTTGATCTTGGTGTCGCGGCGGCCGCCCCGGTAGAACGCCCAGTCGATCAGCGCACCGTCCAGCTTGCCGCTGGTGACCAGGTCGGCCGGCTCGGGGACGCCCGGAGTACGCCGGGCGAAAACGCGTCCCATCCGGCGTGTCGCACCCATGTCCCACCGTCGCCCGGCCATCACGGGCGAGGCTATCAAGGCGCGGTAACCAGCCGTCGGCAATGATGGGGGTGGAAGCACGTGGAGAGGAACGACGATGACCACGCAGGGCATGCCCTCGATGGACCCCCGGCCGAGCGGCCTGACAATCGGGACCTATGACACCTACCGGGAGGCGCAGCGCGCTGTCGACTACCTCTCGGACGAGAAGTTCCCGGTCGAGCACACGACCATCGTCGGCAACAACCTCCGTCAGGTGGAGAAGATCACCGGCCGGCTCAGCTGGGGCAAGGCGCTGACCGCCGGACTGGCCAGCGGCGCCTGGTTCGGTCTGTTCGTGGGTCTGCTGCTCGGCCTGTTCACCTCCGGCAACTGGATCGCCGCGGTGCTGACCGGTGTGGTGCTCGGTGCCTTCTTCGGCCTGGTGTTCGGCGGCCTCGGCTACGCGCAGTCGGCCGGCCGGCGCGACTTCACCTCCCGGACCGCGGTCGTCGCGACGACGTACGACGTACTGTGCGACTTCAAGTACGCCGAGGAGGCCCGCAATCACCTGGCCAAGCTCGCCCTCAAGGGTGAGGTCAGCCCGCGTTTCCCCGAGCACCCCGTCCAGCGGCAGGCGCCGCTCCAGCAGCCGCACGACTGACGCCGTACCGGAGGCTCCGGGTGACGAAGGTCTCGCCCGGTTGAGAGGTAGGCCACGCGCGGGCTACTGCCCAGTCACGTCCGGATTCGGCAGCATGGGCCCCGGGGACACCTGATAAGGAGCCGAGAGATGCAGTTCGGGCGCAGCTACGAGGAGTTCGAGGTCGGCGCGGTCTACAAGCACTGGCCCGGCAAGACGGTGACCGAGTACGACGACCACCTGTTCTGCCTGCTCACCATGAACCACCACCCGCTGCACCTGGACGCGAACTACGCGGTGGAGACCACCCAGTTCGGCAAGAACGTTGTGGTCGGCAATTACATCTACTCGATCCTGCTCGGGATGTCGGTCCCGGACGTGAGCGGCAAGGCGATCGCCAACCTGGAGATCGAGTCGCTGCGGCACGTCGCCCCGACCTTCCACGGCGACACCGTCTACGGCGAGACCGTGGTGCTGGACAAGTGGGAGTCGAAGTCCAAGGACGACCGCGGCGTGGTGTACGTCGAGACCAAGGGCTACAAGCAGGACGGCACCGTCGTCTGCCTGTTCCGCCGCAAGGTGATGGTCCCGAAGAACAACTACCTGGAAGCCCGCGGGGGAGAGCAGCCCGGGCGTCCCACCCCCGTCGAACGCGACTAGCGGCCTGTCCCGGGGAGGGGTGAGATCCCGGAACAGGCCGCTCGCCGACCGCGGACGGGTCGTCTAGAGGAACAACTCGATCACCGGGACCAGCACGTTCGGCTTCTGGATCGGGAGTTTCAGGGTCAGAGTGTCGGAGGAGACACCGCCCATCGTGGTGTTCTGCGCCGTCTGGTGCGGGTCGTTGACGATCCGCTTGATCTCCGACGCGTCGTTCAGCAACTGCGCGTACTTGACCTTCCCGGCCAGTCCGGGCAGGTGCACGTGGCCCATCGGCCACGAGAACAGGTGCAGGTAGAGCCGGTCACCCTTCTGTGTGTACCGGCAGTCGCCCGGCGGGGTGAGCTCGCTCGGCCGAGCCCCGCGCACCGACCGCTCGTGCAGCCGGAACCACTCACCGATCGAGGACAGCGTGGCCAGCGCCCGCGGGTCGAACTCGCCCCGCCCGGTCGGACCCACGTTGAGCAGCAGGTTGCCGTCCTTGGAGACCGAGTCGACCAGCATCTTCACCAGCAGCTCGGGCGACTTCCAGTCCAGGTTGTCGCGGTCGTAACCCCAGCTGCCGTTCAGCGTCTGGCAGGCCTCCCACAGCACCGGCTGCCCGTTGCGCGTCATCGGGCCGTCCGGCTGGTACTGCTCCGGAGTGACGAAGTCGCCCGGGATGTCGAGCCGGTCGTTGATCAGGATGTCCGGCTGCAGTTCCCGGACCATCGCCATCAGTTCCTCGGACCGCCAGTCGTCCTTGCCCTTGCCGTGACCGTCCCGGCCGTCGTCGTACGTGCGGCCCGGGTAGGAGAAGTCGAACCACATGATGTCGATCGGCCCGTAGTTCGTCAGCAGCTCACGGGTCTGGGCGTGCAGGTAGTCGGCGTACACCTGGACATCCCGGCCGGCCGCCTTGGCGATGGCCTCCTCGTCGTCGCGCTGCGGGTGGACGAGGTCGATCGGGAACTCGGGGTGGTGCCAGTCGATCAGCGAGTGGTAGAACCCGACACCGAGTCCCTCGGCCCGGCAGGCCTCGACGAACGGCCCGACCAGGTCCTTGCCCCACGCGGTCTTCGCGACCGTGTAGTCGGACACCTCCGAGTCCCACAGGCAGAAGCCCTCGTGGTGCTTGGTCGTCAGTACGGCGTACTTCATGCCGGCCTCACGCGCCGCGGCGGCCCACTTGCGCGGATCGTAGAGGTCGGGCTCGAAGTGGTCGAAGTACGGCTGGTAGTCCTCGTCGGTCAGCCGCTCGCGGTTCTTCACCCACTCGTGCCGGGCGGGCAGCGAGTACAGGCCCCAGTGGACGAACAGGCCGAACCGCCAGTCGCGGAATTTCTCGACGGAGGACGCGGGAGGCGCGTCGGTCATGTGGACACTCCTTGAAGTAGAGGTACGACGGTCATCGGCCACCCAGCCCCGTGACGAGGAGGCCGCGGACGAGATGCTTCTGCAGCAGGATGACGAGCAGGACGGTCGGCAGCATGGCCAGCACGGACGCCGCCATCATCAGGTTCCACTGGGTGCCCTGCTGGCCGATGAACTGGGCCAGACCGAGCGGCACGGTGCCCTTCTCCGCGACGCTGTTCACGATGATCAGCGGCCACAGGAAGCTGCCCCAGAAGGCGATGAAGGTGAACACGGTCAGGACCGCGATGGCCGGCCGGGCCAGCGGCAGCATGATCCGCAGGAACGAGCCGAACGGCCCGCACCCGTCCACCCGGGCGGCTTCCTCGAGCTCGGTCGGAACGGTCATGAAGAACTGCCGGAGCAGGAAGGTGCCGAACGCGGTGAACGCCCACGGCAGGATCAGCGCCCAGTAGCTGTCCACCCAGCCGAGTGACTGCATCAGCCAGTACATCGGCACGATCAGCACTTCCTGCGGCACCATCAGGGTGCCGAGGAACAGCACGAACAGTTGCTCGCGGCCCCTGAACTTGCAGCCGGGCGAACGCGTACGCCGACAGACTCGACGCGATCACGACCACCAGGGTGCCGACGATCGCGACGAACAGGCTGTTCAGGAAGTAGCGGCCGAACGGCGCGAACGTGAACGCGTCGGCGTAGTTCTGCCAGCGGATCTCGGAGCCGAACAGCTCCGGCGTCGGTGTGAACACCTCGTCGGCCGGTTTCAGCGAGGTCGACACGGCGTACACCAACGGGCCGAGGAAGACGATCGCGACGATGATCAGCAGGAGGTGCGAGATCCAGCCGCGGACCTTGCGGACGGCGCTGCCGGTGTCGGACGTCGCGTTGACGGTTGCTCTAAGCGTCATAGTGCACCCACCGCTTCTGGCCGAAGAACTGGATCGCGGTGATGCCCATGATGATCACGAACAGCACCCAGCCCGCGGCGGACGCGAGCCCCATGGTGAGGAACTGCCAGCCCTGGTTGTAGACGAACATGACGATGGTCTGGGTGGACACGCCCGGACCGCCCTGGGTCAGGATGAACGGCTGGGCGAACACCTGGAACGAGGTGATCAGCGTCATCGTGGTGGCGAAGAAGATCGACGGCGTGATCATCGGCCAGATGACGTACCGGAACCGCTGGAGCGGCCCGGCGCCGTCGATCTGCGCCGACTCCAGCTGCGACTGCGGCACCTGGTCGAGGGCGGCGGAGAAGACCAGGAAGTTGTAGCCGAAGCCCTGCCAGACCGACATCGCGACGATGGACAGCATCGCCCAGTTCGACGACCCGAGGAAGTTCGGCGCGGTGATGCCGAACCAGGTCTGCATCCCGGTGTCGATCAGGCCGTCGGGCTGGAACAGCAGCCGCCAGACCATCACGTTGGCGACCATCGGCGTCATCACCGGGATGAAGAACAGCACCCGGAACGCCTGCCGGCCCCTGATCGTCGGCCCCAGCCAGACCGCCAGCCCGAGCGAGACGACCACGTTCAGCGGT
Organism: uncultured Actinomycetota bacterium; assembly: GCA_963748245.1. GTDB lineage: Bacteria > Actinomycetota > Actinomycetes > Propionibacteriales > Kribbellaceae > Kribbella. The sequence goes on from CAVVIA010000004.1 coordinate 1,239,836, forward strand.
ACGTACAGCACGACGAACAGCGCGGTGTTCAGCACCACCCGGCGGAAGACCGGGTCGTTCAGCAGTTGGGTGTAGTTCTCGATGCCGAGGAACTTGCGCTCGCCGAACACCGGCCAGTCGAACAGGCTGATCCCGAGGGCCATCGCCGTCGGGAACAGCGTGAACAGCGCCAGTCCGATCAGGCTCGGGGCCAGGAAGACGGCGGCGTACCGGCCGTCTCGCCGCAGCGCGGGCCGGCGCCCCGCCGGGCGGTTGCCCGGCGGGACGCGCTTCGGTGGCGCGACAGTGGTGGTGTTCGTGGCCATCAGGAGCCGGCGCCCGCCTGGTCCTGGATGGTCTTCAGCGCCTGGTCGGGCGGGAGCTCACCGTTCAGCGCCTGGGTGCCGAAGCGGTTGAGCAGGTCGGAGACCTGGACCCAGTTCTTCGAGGTGACCAGCGCGATCGAGTTCTCCGAGGCGTAGTCGATCGTCTCCTTCGCACCGTCGATCCCCGCGGCGGTGAACCAGGCCGGGTGCGCGGCGGTACGGGCCGGGTACGCGCGGCCGGCCGCGGCCAGCGTGGTCAGCGGCTTCTCGCCGGTCATCGACATGATCGCCTGGAAGGCGGCGTCCGGCGTCTTGCAGGACCGGGAGATGCCGAAGCCCGAACCCGCGGTGTACGTCTTGGAGCCGTCGGCACCGGCCGGGATCGGCGCGATACCGAGCTGGAACTTGACCTTGCCCTTGGTGTCGATCAGCGACCACGGCCCGTTCAGCTGCATCGCCGCCTTGCCGGCAGCGAACTGCTGGGTCTCGAAGTCGGGGTTGCCGCCCGGCACCGGCGGCGCGATCTTGTCGGTCTTGACGAAGTCGGCGTACTCGGAGAAGCCGTCGACGAACTTCTGGTCGGTGAGGGCGAGCTTGCCGTCGGCGAGCGGCTCCGCGCCGGTCAGGGTGCGCACCCAGGACGCGACGCCCAGGTCGCCGGGGGTGGTGACCAGCCCGGACTTGCCGGCGGCGGTGAGCTTCTTCGCGGCGGCCTGGAACTCGTCCATCGTCCAGCCCGGCTTCGGCTCGGCCACGCCGGCGGCCTTGAACATGTCGCGGTTGTAGAAGATGACCATCGGGCCGGAGTCGTACGGGATCGCGATCTGCTTCCCGTCGGCCTTCAGCCCGTCCATGATCGGCTTGTCGAACTCCTCGGTCTTCAGACCGTACTTCTGCATCAGCTCGTCGAGCGGGAGCAGCGCGTTCGCGTACGACGCCAGCCGCAGACTCTGCATGCCGATGATGCAGGGGGCCTTGCCACTGGCGAGCAAGGTGCCGATCTTGGCCCAGTAGTTGTTCCAGTCGGTGCCCTGGAGCTTGACGGTGATCCCGGCATGATCGGTGGTGGCCTGGTCGGCGACCTTCTGCCAGGCCGCCTGGTCCTCGGTGCCGCCGACCCAGAACGACCAGGTCAGGTCGGCCTTGTCCGCGGATCCCGCGCTGTCGCTGCCACCGCTGCCGTCGTTGCCCCCACACGCGGCCACGGCGGTCAGCGCGAGGGCCGACAAGGTGGCGATCGCCCAGCGGCGGGCTCGCGCTGGTGTTCGGTACATCCTGACCTCCAGGGGAACTGATACCTCGAGAACGAACTGATTCATCCGATCTATATGCCGTCCTCTTGACATGAGTCAACAGTTCGTGGCCTTATTTCAGGGTCGAAACCAAACTCTGAGCGTCAATAACTCGCCCAGACATCCGATGTGTGCGACGCTGACATCGGATGTTTCCACCAGGAGGTGTGTGTGCGGGTCACCGACGAGGCGATCGACCGGATCAAGCAGATGATCGTGACCGGTGAACTGCGGCCCGGCGACCGGTTGCCGCGCGAGCCGGATCTGGCCGCGCGCCTCGGCCTGTCCCGGAGCTCACTGCGCGAAGCGGTCAAGGCGCTCGCGCTGATCCGGGTGCTCGAGGTCCGTCAGGGGGACGGCACGTTCGTGACGAGTCTCGATCCGGCGCTGCTGATGGAGACGATGGGTTTCGTCCTCGACCTGCACCAGGACGCGTCGGTGCTGGAGTTCTTCGAGGTACGGCGGATCCTCGAGCCGGCCGCGGCGGCCCGGGCCGCGCTGCGGATGGCGGACGCGGACATCGCCACGTTGCGCAAACTGCTGGACGAGCTCGGTCCGGAGCCGTCGGTGGAGGATCTGCTCGCCAGTGACGTGGAGTTCCACCGGCTGCTCGCGATCGGCAGCGGCAACCGCGCGCTCGCCTCGATCATCGACAGCCTGCGCCAGCCCACCTACCGGGCCCGGATCTGGCGCGGCCTGACCCAGAACGACGCCGTCGCCCGGACGCTGGCCGAACACCGGGCGATCCTCGACGCGATCGAGGGGCGCGAGCCGGAGGTGGCCAGGTCCTGGGCGACGGTCCACATCGCGGGCGTCGAACGCTGGATCCAGGAAGCCGTCAATCTCGACGACGCGGCGCAAGCTCCAGCAAGACGGCGGAAGGCATCGGCAACGTCAGGTCGAGTGCTGACCCGTTCCACTCCAGTGGAGTACTGACGAGCCGGCTGCGTTCGGCCAACTCCGTCAACTGCTCGTCGTTCGGCCAGTCGCCGATCCCGAGTTCGGCAGCGGCGGCGGCGACATCGCCGACTCCGACGCCCAGGGTGGTGGCTGTGGCCTGCCAGGACGGATCCACACCGGGCAGCTCGACGTGGACCGTCCTGGACAGTTCCGGCGCACCGTCGGCCTTGGTCTGGTCGAGGGTGAGATTCCACAGCAGTACGGCGATCCGCTCGCCATCCCGCGAGGCCCAGGCCTCCACCAGACTCCCGCCACCGTCCCCGGTCAGCGTCACCGGCAGCTCCACCGGCCCGAGCCGGCTGAGCATGCTCATCGCGTGGTACCGCGGCTTCGCCAGCCCGCCCACGGTCTGCAGGCCGAAACCGCCGTGCAGCAACCGCGGCGGGCGACCCAGCTCCTCGAAGTGGTCCGACGCGACCCAGTAGGCGAGCGCGTCCACCCGACCGGCCGCCGACCGCATCCCGCGCAGCAGGAACACACCGGAGAACACCGAGTCGTTGATCGGGTTGAAGTGCGTCGGCGTCACACCCCACTCGGTCCACAGGATCCGCGCCTCGCTGAACCCATGCCGATCCAGCGAGGCGCGGACGTCGAGCGGCGGACTGCCGTAGGTGTGCGTCGACACGAAGTCCACCGGTGATCCGTTCGCGGCAGCGTGCGCCAGCAGGTCGTCGACCCAGCCGGCCGCGGCCGACGACGGCCCGCCGATCGCGAGGCGCGCGTCGACCGACTTCACCGCCGCCGCGGTCGCGTCGTACAGGTGGAGCCACTCGGCCTTCGTGCCGGACCAGAACACCTCCAGGTTGGCCTCGTTCCAGACCTCGAAGTCCCAGGTGAGCACCTCGTCGAGGCCGTACCGCTCGACGAGGTGCCGCACCAGCTCGCGGACCAGGTCGTGCCACCGCTCGTACGACTTCGGCGGCGAGATGATCGCGCCGTACGCGAAGACGGTCTTCGACGGGTCACTGGCCAGATCGCGCGGCATGAACCCGAGCTCGACCACCGGCCGCAGCCCGATCGCGAGCAGCTTGTCGTAGATCGCGTCGACGACGGAGAAGTCGTACGACGGTTCGCCGTCGACCTCGGTGTAGACACGGGTGTCGTCGTGGAAGATCGCATGCGCCCGGACCGTCCGGACCCCGATCTCGTCATGCATCCGCCGCAGCGCCTGCTCGAGCTCGGCGCCGATCTCCCGGCCGCCGCTGCGGTCGGTGCAGAGCAGCTGACTGAGCCGTTCGCTGCCGACCATCGGCACCCACGGGGTCGCCAGCTCAGCGCCCTCGGCCACCGCGTCGACAGTCACCGACACGACCGGAACCGTGCCATCGGCAACCAACGGCACGGCGTCGACGACAGCACTCGGACGCCCGGCCACGGTCACCTCGGGAACGCTCGCGACGGCGTACCGGTACGGCGTCCCGGGGGTGCAGGTGGTGTCGACGTACGGCGGTGCCGGGACCGACAGGACGTCACCGCTGTGGTGGTCGACCGGCTCGAGCGGGCCGTGGTCACCTGTCCCGCGCAGGATCAGGTAACCCACCGCGCCGTCCACCGGCGACCAGTCGATGGTGACCTGACCGGCCCCGCCGACCGCGGTGACCTCCTTGGGTGGATCGAGGTCCGGGAACGCGAACACCCGGTCCTCGTCGCTGCGGACCGCGATCCGCGCATCCCAATCGGCCCGTGCGGACTCTGGGGCTTCGTCGTGCTGCATCAAGGAACTCTCTCCCGTTGTGTGTTACTCGAGGCCGGATTCGAACTTCTCCATCGCGATCAGCGGGCGGATCCGCTGCTCGACCTGCCGGCTGCTGAAGTTGCGCCGGATCACGTCACCGGCGAAGACGTTGCCGATGGCACCCATCACCATGGCCTGGTCGAGGGACAGGTACCGCTTGGCGATCGTCCCGGACCGCACCGCGACCGAGTCGTAGAAGCCGCCGCCGGCGTACGCCTTGAGGTTCGTCTCGATCTTGGACAGGTTGTCGATCGCCTGCCGCGGTGCGTACTGCATGGCCAGGAACGCCGCGTGCGGAGTGACCACCCCGTCGCCGAAGGTCGGGTTCGGGTTCACGCCCTCCCGGCAGCCTTCGAAGCCGGCGTCGAAGTTGGTCGCCTCCAGGTCGGACGGGTAGCCGCCCGGGTCCATCCCGATCGCGTCGACGCCGTACACGGAGTACCCGCCCTTGGGGTTCGACGCGGGGGAGAAGCCCCAGTAGCCGTACTTGGCGTCGTCCAGACCGTGCTCGATGTGCGCGCGGACGGTGAGCGGGTGGTTGATCCCCCAGCTCCGCGGCGCCCACGTCGACTCGGGGATGAACAGGTCGGGCATCAGCGACTCGAACATGTCGCCGCCCCACGACGGCACCAGCCGCATGCCGCGGTACGAGTACGTGCCCTCGAACACGTCGAGGCCGAGGTACGTCCGGTGCACGCCCTTGGGCCGCTGCTCCACCCAGGACCAGTCGCACGAGTCCGGGAAGGTCCGGTAGGTGGCGAAGTACTGCGTGTGCGGGACCTGCCCGAGGGCGAACCCGATGTACGGCGCGATGCGTGCCTCGGTGTTGCAGGTGTCGTAGTGGAACTTCCGGTAGTACACGTCCGGGCCGACACCCGCGTGGTTGCCCTTGTCCGTCTCCTCGTCCGGCGGCGAGGTCTCGAAGAAGCCGCCGCGCATCAGGCCGCCCGGCCCGGGCGGCGCGGGGTTGTAGTAGAAGGCGAAGTTCATCTTGCCCAGCAGGGATTCCGCCAGGGCGCGGGCGCGCGGCTCGGCGTTGCGCACCACCATCAGCGCCGCCGCGAACCAGCCGTTGTCCACACTCGAGACGAACGGCGTGATCGCCCTGGTCCCGTCCGGGTCCGTGTAGAGCACCTCACCGGTCGACTCGTCGTACCAGTTGAAGTACATGCCGCTCGGGTCGTGGTGGTCGACCTCGGACATCGTGGTCAGGGTCTGGGTGATCCGGCGGTACGACTCCTGCGGCGAGATGATGCCGAGGTGGCGGGCGACGACCGTGCTCCACAGGTAGCCGCCGATGTTGGTCGGCGAGGTGTAGCGGCTGCGGACCGGGTTCGTCACCGAGTCGCCGATGTTGTCGGCGGGCAGGCCGGTCTTCTCGTCGGTCATCGCGACCAGGCTGCGCCAGGTGTCGCGGGCCCAGCGACCGACCAGGGCACGATCGGCATCGGTCGGACGCCAGTTGCCTTTGAGCAGCGCGCCCGGGTCGGGGTTTCCGGCGTACGTCGTACCACTGGTGGCACCGAGCAGTGCGACGGAGCCGGTGGCGGTGAGCAGGGTGCGGCGACTGATGTTGGCGGTCATCTTGTCTCCAGAGAAGGTCTATTTGAGGCCGGTGACGGCGATGCCCTTGGTGACGTGGCGCTGGAAGATCAGGAACATCACCAGCACGGGTATGACGACCACGACCGCGCCGGCCATCAACAGGCCGTAGTTCTGCGCGTTCTGGCCTTTCGAGTACAGCGCCAGGGCGACGGGAAGGGTGTACTTGTCCTGGGTCTGGGCGATCACCAGCGGCCAGAGGAAGTTGTTCCAGGAACCGAGGAAGGTGAGGATGCCGAGCGTGGCCAGGGCCGGCCTGGTCAGCGGCAGCATGATCCGGGCGAAGATGCCCAGTTCGCTGCTGCCGTCCACCCGGCCGGCGTCCATCAGGTCGTCCGGCAGCCCGAGGAAGAACTGCCGCATCAGGAACACACCGAACGGCGAGACCAGGAACGGCAGGATCAGGCCGGGGTAGCTGTTCGCCATCCCGGCGTTGGTGACGAGCACGAACAGCGGCACGAACGTGACCATGCCGGGGATCATCAAGGTGGCCATCACCAGCACGAACAGCGCGTTGCGGCCCTTGAACCGCAGCTTGGCCAGCGCGTAGCCGATCATCGAGCAGAAGGCCAGGTTCCCGGCCGTCACCGCCAGCGCGACGACCGTCGAGTTGAGGAAGTAGCGCGGGAAGTTCTCCTTGTTCAACAGATCCACGTAGTTCTGGCTGGTCGGCTGCTCCGGCCACCAGGTCGGCGGGACCCGGAGCAGTTCGCCCTGGGTCTTGAAACTGCCGAGCAGCATCCAGACGAACGGCGCCGCGACGGCGACCAGGCCGAGCACCCCGATCAGGTAGATCCACCAGGTACGGCGCATCATTTCTCCCTCAGCAGCCGGAACTGGATGAACGTGACGACCGCGATCACGACGAACAGCAGGTAGGCCATCGACGTGGCCAGGCCGTAGTTGCCGAAGCCGAACTGCTGGTACGTGTACATCGACACCGAGATGGTGCTGTTCAGCGGACCGCCCTCGGTCATCACGAACGGTTCCTCGAAGAACTGCAGGTAGCCGATCCCGGTCGTCACGCAGTTGAACAGGATGGTCAGTCGCAGCAACGGCAGGATCAGGTACCGGAACCGTTGCCAGGGGCTCGCACCGTCGATCTGGCCGGCCTCCTCGACCGACTGCGGGATGCCCTGCAGCCCGGCCAGGAAGATGATCATCGCGGACCCGAAGTTCCGCCAGACCGCCATCGCGATCAGCGACGGCATCGCCCACGTCTTCGACGCCAGCCAGTTCGGTCCGTCGATACCGACCCAGCCGAGCATCGTGTTCACCAGGCCGGACTCCGGGGCCAGCACGAACCGCCAGATCACCGCGATCGCGACGATCGACGTCACCACCGGCAGGTAGTAGCCGACCTTGAACAGGCCCTGGACCCGCTTCAGTCCGCGGTCCAGCAACACCGCGGCGGCCAGCGCGACCACCAGTGTCAGCGGTACGCCGATGACGACGAAGTACGCGGTGTTGAACGCGGCCTTCCGGAACGTCTCGTCCTGGAAGGCTTTGATGTAGTTGTCGAACCCCACCCCGTTCACCGCGAACGGCGTCCGGAGATCGCGCTGGCGCATGTCGGTGAAGCTCATCAGCAGCGACCCGATCACCGGCCCGGCGGTGAACGCGAGGAACAGCACGGCGAACGGCAGCACCAGGATCCAGGCGGTCGCGGTCTGGTGGTCGAGGCGTCGCCGCCGACGCCCGGGTGGCGGGGTGGCGGGTGCCACCCGGGCGCGCGGCTCCGTGGCGGTGGACATCAGGTCAGCTACCCGTGCCGATCGCCGTGGCCTTGGTCTGGGTGGCCTTGGCGGTGTCGGCGGGGGACTGGCCGGCCTTCGCCATCTTCTCGATCTCGGTGTCGAACGCGGTCGCGACCTGCTCCCAGTTCACGATCGCCGGCGGCGCCTTGGCGGACTCGAGCTGCTTGCCGAACACCGGCAGCAGCGGGTCGGACGCGATGCTCGGGTCCTCCCACGCGCTCTTCACCGCGGGCAGGTCGGACGACATCTTGAACCAGGCGGCCTGCGTCTTGGCGTCGGACAGGAACTTGACCAGCTTCCAGGCGCTGTCCTTGTTCTTCGAGTTCTTGAACACGACGAAGTTGGAGCCGCCGACGAACGACGTGGAGGTCTTGTTCTTCGGGATCTCGAAGACGCCGATGTTCGGCTTGATCGCGTCACCGCCGAGCTTGGCGATCGAACCCGCCATCCACGGCCCGGAGATGAACATCGGCACCTGGCCGTTGACGAACTGCGCCTCGGTCTGGTTCGGCGGCAGGTCGGTACCGGCCAGCTTCTCGGTGAAGAAGCTCTGGTAGTACTCCAGCCCCTCCTGCATCTCCGGCGTGTCGAAGGTGAACTCCTTCTGGTCGTCGGTGGTGAGGTTCGCGCCGGCGGACCAGGCGAACGGCATCACCGTCTGCCAGGACCCGCTGCCGCCCGGCTGCAGGTTGATCCCGTACTTCGGCGCCGGCCTTCTCCTTCATCGCCTTGGCCATCGCCTTCAGGCCGTCCCAGTCGGTCGGCGGCGTGCTGACGCCGGCCTTCGCGGCCAGGTCCTTGCGGTAGTACACCAACCGCGTCTCGACGTACCAGGGAACGCCGTACTGCGTCCCGCCGACCTTGGTGGTGTCCAGCGCGCCGGGGTAGAAGCCGCTCGTTGTCGAAGCCCTCCGGGGTCGGGTCGAGGGCGCCGAGGTCGGCGAACTCGCCCATCCAGGTGGTGCCGACCATCGCGGCGTCCGGCAGCGTCTGCGCGGTGATCGCGGTGGTGAACTTGTTGTGCGCGGCGTCCCACGGGATCGGCGTGACGGTGACCTTCGACGCCCGGGTTGGCCTGCTGGAACTGCTCCATCAGCTTGGGCAGGTTCTCGCCCTCGGTGCCCATCGCCCAGACGGTCAGGTTGCCGGTGGCCGGCCCTTCGCTGACCGTCGTCGTCGCCTGCGAACCCCCGCTCGGGGAGTCCTCCGACCTGCCACACCCTGCCAAGGCGAGGGCAGTGGCGGTGATCGCAGCGCTGCCGATCACCAGCCGGCGGCGGATGCTGTGGGTGATCATCTGTGTCTCCTCACTCGGTTACTGCTAGATCCCCCGGTCCCGTGCCGCAGCTGTCCCGCAGCACGAGTTGTGTTGCCAGTACGTCGTTCCGCGCGCGGGTCCGTTCGCCGGTCACCCGCTCGTGGAGTCGTTGTGCCGCCAGCCGTCCCAGCTCGGTCATCGGCTGCCGCACCGTGCGTCAGTCCCGGCGACACGTACCGCGCCGCCATCACGTCGTCCCACCCGGTCACGACGATGTCGTCCGGTACGGCGACATCCGCCGCGAGCAGGGTCTTCAGCGCGGCCAAGCGCGATTTCGTCGTTCGCACAGACCAGCCCGTCCGGCCGGTTTCTTGCCGTCAGCAACTTCGTGGCGACCGCGGTGCCGCCGTTCTCGGTCATCGGGACGCACTCGGGTTTGGGGACGCGCAGTCCGCGTGCCTCGAGTGCCTTCGCGAATCCGGCGTACCGCTCGGAGACGTCGTACCCGGCGGCCGGATCACCGACGAAGAGCAGGTTGGTGCGGCCGTGGTCGAGCAGCCGGGTGGTGAGCTGCTCGGCGCTCGCCGCGCTCTCGCTGCGGATCGAGTCGCAGCCGGTGACCGGCGGACGCGCGATCAGCACGATCGGTACGTCGGCCTTGCGCAGGCCCTGGATCGTGGGCAGGTCCAAAGCGTTGCCATGGACAACGATTCCGTCGACCCGGCCGGCCAGGTCGCGGACCGTGCGGCGCGGGTCGGGGTTGCCGTGGGTGACCGTGATGATGACGCTCTGGCCGTGTTCGCCGGCCCAGCGCTCGTATCCCATCAGCAGGTCGCCGTAGAACGGGCCGGCCAGGTCGGGCAGCACGAGCCCATGCGCCTCATGCCGTTGTACCGCCAGGCTTCGGGCGGCGCGCAGCGGTACGTAGTTGAGCTCGCGTGCCGCCTGGTCGACCCGGGTCCGCGCCTTCTCCGACACCGGCCCGGTCCCTTGCAGGACACGCGAAACCGTCGCGATCGACAGCTTCGCGCGGGCCGCGACGTCATAGATCGTCGGCGGCCGGCCGGTGGGTCCGGAGGCCACTGCTCGCTCCTGGGGGTCGGAGTGGAAGCGCTTACAGTTTTCGACCCTGCCTTGTCCCGGGTGGGTTGGTCAAGACCTCGGATGCGATCTGGGGACGATGCGGTGCCGAATTTGCGAGGATGGGGGCGTGACCACACCTGAGCGCGAGGACAAGCTGTTCCTGATCCGGCACGGCGAGACCGACTGGAGCAGGTCCGGCCGGCACACGTCGACCACCGACCTCCCGCTGACCGCGGAAGGTGAACGAGTGGCCGCTTCGCTCGAGGAGAAGCTGGCAGGGGAGACGTTCGACCTGGTGCTCACGTCACCGCGGCAGCGCGCCCGCCGGACCGCGGAACTCGCGGGCTTCGGGGACGCGGTGGTGGACGACGACCTGGTCGAATGGGACTACGGGGACTACGAAGGCATCACCACCGCGGAGATCCGCAAGACCGTGCCGGGGTGGACGGTCTGGGCGCACCCGGTACCCAACGGTGAAACGCCCGCCGAGGTCGCCGCCCGGCTCGACCGCGCCAACGCCCGCATCGCCGCCGTACCGGGGGATGTGCTCGTCTTCGGTCACTCCCACGCTCTGCGCGCGCTCACCGCCCGCTGGCTGGAGCTCGATGTCACCGAGGGTCGCCACTTCGTCCTCAACACCGCCACCGTCTCGGTGCTCGGCTGGGAACGAGGTTCACCCGCGATCCACCGCTGGAACAACGAGTAGGTCGACCAGCAGGTCCGCGCGAGCCTGCCGGTAGTCCGGTCGCAGCCGCGCGCCCCGGGCGAGGGTCGCCTGCCCGTGCAGCGCGCTCCAGAACACCTCGGTCAGTGTCTCGGCATCCCGAGGCGCGTACGGCGTGACGCCGGCCAGGAGTTCGGCGAAAGCATCCTGGAGTGCCGCGGGTGTCTCCGTGGTCCCGAACACCAGGTCGGTCCGCCGTACGAAGATCGCGTCGTAGACCGCCGGATGCTGGTCGGCGTACTCGAGATATGCCCTCGCCAGCCCGCGTAGTCCGTCGCTCCTGCGGCCTGCACGGAATACCTCGGTCAGCTCTTCGATCCCCTCCAGGGCGACGGCCTCGACGATCGCATCCATGTTCTTGAAGTGGCCGTAGAGAACCGGCTGGCTGTAGTCCACCTGCTCCGCGAGGCGGCGGGTGGTGACCGCATCCCACCCCTCGGCCTCGGCAAGCTCCCGGGCGGTCCGGACGATCAGCTCCCGGCGTTCCACCCGCGCCCGCTCCCTGCGCGTCTGACTCGGCATGAGGTGAACTCTAGCATCGCTAGACAATCTAGCAATGGCAATGTTAGCGTCGCTAGGAAAATTAGCACTGCTAGAAGATGGAGTCTGCCATGCGTCGCTTCACCACTGTCCTCACCGTCTTGCTCGGCCTGTTCCCCATCTCGTTCGGTCTGCAGTTCCTGCTCGATGGGCAGGGTGCGGCGGCGGGGTTCGGCATCGACCCCTGGCCCACCGGTACCGCGGCCGGCTACTTCGCCGTGAAGGGCATCCGCGACGTCGTCTTGGGGCTCATCATCCTGGCCTTGCTCGCCCTCGGGCAGCGCCGTGCCACCGGTGTCGTGCTGGCCATCGCGTCACTGATCCCGATCGTCGACATGGTCATCGTCCTGACGCACGGCGGCAGCGTTGCGACAGCTCTCGGCGTCCACGGCCTCACCGCCGTCGTCGTCCTCGTCAACGCCTGCCTGTTGCTCCGCGAGCGTGCGGCCGTCGAGGTTCAGCCGACGCCGGTCGGCGCCCACTCGTAGAGGTCGATCGTGCTGTACTCGCGGAATCCGAGCCCGGCGTAGACGGACCGTCCAGCAGGTGACGACCCCAGTACGCCGTACTCGACATCGTCGGCGTGTTGCAGTGCGGCGTACGTGATCGCTGCTCCGATGCCACGACGGCGGGCCTCGGGCACGGTCATCACGAAGTAGATCCCGGCCGCTCCGGCGGCGAGGTAGACAGTGGTCGTCGCCACCGGATCACCGTCGAGGAGGCCGAGATAGTGGCGCCACGGATCGCCGTACCCGAGGCGCCGGTAGACCTCCGCGACCCACCGTGCTTCCTTCTCACCCTCGCCGAACCCGCGCCCGAGCGTCGCCTCCCACGTCGCCAGCGCGTCGTCGGCTTCCACCCTGGTGATCTCGAGCCCGGGCACGGCAGCCGGTTTTCGCAGCTCCGACAGCTTCACCGCCATCCCCGGCTCGCTGCCCCCGTGCGTGAATCCGGCGTCGAGCAACCGCCGGCCGAGATCCGTCGGCCGCATCGACGGACCGACATGCCAACAACCCGGAACACCCCGATTTCTCAACTCTGCCAGGGATTCCGCGATCACCTGATCGGCTTCGGTATCGGACAGATCGGCCGCCACCACCGCGTTGTGATAGTCGAGCGGCGAGCCGCCGATCGTCCAGCGCACCGTGCCGTCGTCCCGCTGCACCCCACCGCCGGCGGCACCCATCGCCATCAGCAGGTCGGCCGCGTTGTCCTCGATCGCTCGCACCAGCTCGGCGTCGTCCACCGCCCCAGTGTGCTCGATCAGGCGAACGCGGCGCGACGGGTTTCCAGCCAGCCCCGGAAGGTCCCGGCGGGACGGCCGAGCACCTGTCCGGATCAGCCCGGGAGGGCGTTCCACTGGGCGAGGGTGGAGGCGAGGAGGGTGGCGGTGGGGAGGCGGTCGAACTCGTCCCGGCTGACGAACTTCGCGTCACTCGCGTCGTCGCCGGGGGTGAGCGTGCCGCCGATCGCCGATGCCTCGTAGTCGCGGATCACGTAGAGCCGGCCGTTCGGGCCGTCGCGCTCGACCTCGCCGACCAGAGGGCCGACCTTCACTGTGAGTCCGGTCTCCTCGGCGACCTCGCGCGCCACCGCGGTCGGATCGTCCTCACCCGGCTCGACCCGGCCGCCCGGCAGCGACCACAGGCCGCGACTGGGTTCGTTGGCCCGGCGAACCAGGAGCAGGCGGTCCTGGTCGTCGTACACGAGAGCCCCGACGCAGTCGACGCGGTGCGTATTCATGCCACCACACCATATAGAGCATGTCACTCTGTGGATAACGACCGGTTCTGAGGGCGGGCGCAGATACCATCAGCCCTGACAGTTGTCCATGGAAGGGATCCGGCCCCGCTCGTGCGTATCGACCTGCACACCCATTCGAACCGCTCGGACGGCACCGACCCGGTGGACGTCCTGATGGCGCACGCCAAGCGGACCGGCCTGGACGTGATCGCGCTCACGGATCACGACACGGCCGACGGGTGGGCCGACGGCCGGCGCGCCGCCGAGGACCTCGGGATCGGATTCGTCCCCGGGATCGAGATCTCCTGCAAGCTCAACGGGATCAGCGTCCACCTGCTCGGGTACCTGCCTGATCCGTCCTACCCGGCGCTGGCCGAGGAGCTGCGGATCGTCCGCGACGGCCGCACCGACCGGATCCCGTCGATCGTCGCCCGGCTGAACGGCATGGGCGTGGCCCTGACCGTCGACGAGGTGCTCGCCCAAGCCACTGGTACGCCGTCCGTCGGCCGGCCGCACGTGGCCGACGCGCTGGTCGCGAACGGCACGGTCGCCAACCGCAGCGAGGCCTTCGACCGGTTCCTGGCCGACGGCAGGCCGGGGCACGTGTCGCACTACGCGATCGAGCCGGGCCGGGCGATCGACCTGGTCCGCGAGGCCGGCGGCGTGCCGATCATCGCCCACCCGTGGGGCCGGTCCAGCTACAGGGTGATGACCGCGGACACCGTCGCCCGGCTGGTCGACGACCACGGCCTGGCCGGCATCGAGGTCGACCACCAGGACCACTCGGCGGATTCCCGGACGGCGCTGCGCGCGATCGCCGACGATCTCGGCATCATCCGCACCGGCTCGAGCGACCACCACGGCGACGGCAAGATCGACCACGATCTGGGGGTGAACTCCACCGAGCCGGAGCAGTTCGAGCGGCTCCTCGAGGTCGCCAAGATCAACGCGGCGGCCGCCGACGCGGCGGTGCCCGAGGCCTACCTGCCGTGAACAGTGTCATCAACCTGTCGCTGCTCAGCTCCGTCTTCGTCACGCTGTTCGTGATCATGGACCCGCCGGGCACCGTTCCGGTGTTCATCTCGCTCACCGCGGGGCAATCGCGCGCGGTGCGGAAGAAGGCCGCGTGGCAGGCGGTGCTGGTCGCGTTCGGCGTGATCGTCGTGTTCGCGGCGTTCGGCCAGCAGATCCTGCACCACCTCGGCATCACGCTGCCGGCGCTGCAGGCCGCGGGCGGTCTGCTGCTCCTGCTGATCGCGTTGCAGTTGCTGACCGACACCGCCGAGGATCCGGTCCAGACCAAGAACGTCAACATCGCCTTCGTCCCGCTCGGTACGCCGTTGCTCGCCGGGCCGGGTGCGATCGTCGCCACGATGGTGTTCGTGCAGCGCGCGGACGGGTCGCTGCCGGACGTGGTGGCGATCTCGGTCGGCATCATCCTGATCCACCTGGTGATGTGGCTGACGCTGCGGTTCTCCGGCGTGATCATGCGGATCCTGGGGGAGAACGGCGTACTCCTGGTCACCCGGATCGCCGGTCTGCTGCTGAGTGCGATCGCCGTACAGTTGGTCGCGGATGCGGTGACAGACTTCATCGAGGCAGGCTGATGGACGAGATGCTGCCCGGGATGCCGACGCGGCTGTTCGTCGCGACGCCGACCAAGCTGCTCACCTTCGCCGACTGCAAGCGGAAGTACCGCTACACCTACCTCGAGACGCCGCGGCCGCCGAAGGGTCCGCCGTGGGCGCACAACACGGTCGGCGCCGTCGTCCACGAGGTGCTCGCCGACTTCTTCGGTCGCTGGCCGGCTTCCCGCCGTACGCCGGACGAGGTGGTCGCCAAGATGCGGTCGAGCTGGCGGAGCGAGGGCTTCCGGGACGAGGTGCAGTCACTGGACTGGCGGGACCGGTCGACGTCCATGGTCCTCGGCTACCTGCGGGACTCCGATCCGTACTACGAACCACGCGGCGTGGAGCGGACCGTTGCGCTTCACCACCGAACGCGCATCGCTGCGCGGCCGGGTGGACCGGATCGACGAGCGGCCGGCCCGCGACGGGAGCGGCGGGACCGAGCTGACGATCGTCGACTACAAGACCGGCCGCCGCCCGCTGACCTCGACGGACGCGCGGTCGTCGCTGGCGATGGCGCTGTACGTGCTGGGCGCCCGGCGGGTGCTGCACAAGCCGTGCACCCGCGTCGAGCTGCACCACCTGCCGACGAACACGGTCGCGGGAGCGGATCACGACGACGCGTCGCTGGCGCGGCATCAGCGCCGGGCCGAGTCGATCGCGGACGACGCGGCCGCCGCCGAGGCCCGCTGGCGCGAAGGCCTGACACCGGCCGAAGCCGACGAGGCATTCCCACCGGAGCCGTCCCCGCTCTGCGGCTGGTGCGACTTCGCCCGCATCTGCCCCCAAGGCCGCCGCGTCGCCCCACCCCGCGAGTCCTGGGCCGGCTTGGACGACAGCTCCCCCATCCCGATCGAGGACGCGAGCTGAGAGGCCGTCACCAACCGGACGTCGCCGAGGCCGGCTGATCGGGCGTGCCAGCGCTGTGTGCGCGGGATGCCAGCGGGGGGATGGAAGCTGAGGGCAACGTGAGAGAGGGGTTGCCTGATGGGCGCGAAGACTGTGAACAAGCTGCCGGTGCCGGGTGCGACGCTGCACTACGAGGTGTCGGGGTCCGGGCCGGTGCTGCTGCTGATCGCCGGTGGCGGATCGGATACGGGGATCTTCGGCGGGATCGTCGGCCAGCTCTCGGCGGACTACACGGTGGTGGCGTACGACCCGCGCGGCAACTCTCGGAGCCGGCACGACGGAGCGCCCGCGGACGAGAGCGTGCAGCGGTCGGCTGAGGACGCGCTCGCGGTGCTCGAGGCGGTCGCCGGTGACGAACCGGCGTACGTGCTGGGCACCAGTTCGGGCGCGATCACCGGGCTCGAGTTGATCACCCGGCATCCGGACCGGGTGCGGATGCTGGTCGCGCACGAGCCGCCGGCCGTCGAGGTGCTGCCGGACGCGGTCGATGCGCGGGCGTTCTTCCAGGACGTGTACGACACGTACCACCGGGACGGTCTCGAGGCCGCCGACCTGCTGTTCGCCATCGGCACCGGGATGGACCAGGACGAGCTGCCACCGCCGGAGGATCTGCTGCCCGAGTTCGTCGAACTCTTCGAGCGGATGCGCGCCAATGCGGGGGATTTCTACCAGCACAAACTGCTGCCGTTCACCCGGTACCAGCCGGACCTGGACGCGCTGGAGGCCGTTGCCGACAAGATCGTCCCGGCCGCCGGACTGGTCTCCGCCGAATACCTCCCCGGCCGCCCGATCCAGATCCTCGCCGAGCACCTCGGCTGGCCCGTCGTCACCTTCCCCGGCGGCCACGCCGGCTACGCAAGCCACCCGGCCCCCTTCGCCACCCTCCTGGCCCGGGTCCTCGAAGCCGAGCTCCCCTGAACCAATCGAGCCTGAACCAATCGGGCCCGAACCAATCGGGCCGGGCGTGGGTCTGAGGGGTCCCACGCCCGGCCCGATTCTCCCTCCCACACGTGTTCCTGGTCCCCGTCCCTGGCGGTAAATGCAGTTGACGGCCGGTGGTCGGGCGTCGTACGGTCCGATCCTTTCCTTGACAACGGTGTGGGTCATCCATGCCTGTCACAGTGGTGTCCGAACCCCCGGGTCTTTCCAGATCCGGGGTAGTTCTGCGTGCCGCTGGACCGATCGGACACCACCTCGAGCGATGAGAGGAGGTTTGCCGTGGGCGTCTACTGGGCGATCGGCGTACGGTCGTTCCGCCGGTTCTCGACGTACCGGATCGCCACCGCGTCCGGCGCGTTCACCAACACGGTGTTCGGGTTCATCCTGTGCGGCGTCTACCTGACGCTGTGGCACGAGCGGCCCGGGCCTCGGCGGGTACGACGTACAGGACGCGCTGACGTTCGTGTGGTTGCAACAGGGTCTGCTGATGCCGATCGGGATCTTCGGCGCCACCACCACGGTGGAGTTGGGCGAGCGGGTCCGCACCGGCGAGATCGCGGTCGACCTGTACCGGCCGACCCACCTGCTGCTGTGGTGGATGTCGGTCGACTTCGGCCGGGCGATGTTCCAGCTGATCGTCCGCGGCGGCGCACCGCTGCTGGTCGGGTCGCTGGTGTTCGACCTCAAGTTTCCTTCCGGCGCGATCACCTGGATCGCGGTCGCGGCCGGGCTGACGTTCGGCATCCTGGTGAGCTTCTGCATTCGCTATCTGGTCGCGTTGTCCGGGTTCTGGATCGTCGACTCCCGCGGGATGGAGGCCCTCGGGCTGATGCTCTCGCTGTTCTTCTCCGGCGACGATCCTGCCGCTGGTGGTGTTCCCCGGCTGGATCGGCGAGTTCGCCCGGGCGACGCCGTGGGCGGCGACCCTGCAGGTGCCGATCGACATCTGGCTCGGCCGCAATCCCGGCGGGACCGGGGTCCGCGCTGGCCTTCCAGCTCGGCTGGATCCTGGTGCTGGTCCTGATCTGTCAGTTCACCACGTCGTTCGCGACCAGGAAGGTGGTGATCCAAGGTGGTTGAGCAGCTCCGCCGGGTGCCTGGGCAGTACTGGATGCTCGTCCTGATGTGGATCCGGTCGTCGCTGGCCTACCCGCTGTCGTTCGTGCTGATGCTGTTCACCGGGATGATGATCACGCTGACGGACTTCGCCGCGATCGTGCTGATGTTCAGCCACATCGACGCGTTCGGCGGGTTCACGCTCGCGGAGATGGCGTTGCTGTACGCAACGGCCTCGATGACGCTCGGACTGGCCGACCTGTTCACCGGCTCGATCGAGCGGGTCGGGCAGCGGATCCGCGACGGTTCGCTCGATGTCTACCTGATCAGACCGATGCCCGCCTTCATCCAGACCGCCGCGGACGGGTTCGCCCTGCGCCGGATCGGCCGGCCGCTGCAGGCCGGTGTCGTCCTGGTGTTCGCGCTCGCCCACCTCGACGTCGACTGGACCGTTGCCAAGGGCCTCGTGCTGGGCCTGTCGATCGTCACCGGGTCGATCATCTTCGCCGCGATCTTCGTGCTCGGCGCCGCGTTCCAGTTCATCTCGATCGACTCCGCCGAGCTGGCCAGCGCGTTCACCTACGGCGGTCAGACGCTGACGCAGTACCCGCTGAACATCTTCGGCAAGGACATCGTCCGGGCCGTCACGTTCGTCGTACCGCTTGCCTTCGTCAACTACTACCCGGTGCTGTTCGTGCTGGGGAAACCCGCCCCGTTCGGGTTGCCGTCCTGGATCGGCCTGCTGTCGCCGCTGGTCGCCGCCGCGATGATCGCGCTGGCGTCACTGGCCTGGCGGGGCGGTCTCCGTCGTTATCGCAGTACAGGGAGCTGAGCCGTGCCAGTCATCGAGTTGTCCGACGTGTCCCGGGCGTTCACCGTCACCTCCCGGACCGGGTGGCGCCGTACCCGGCGTGAGGTCCGCGCGGTGGACGGGTTGTCGTTCACCGTCGAGCCGGGCGAGGTGATGGGTTACATCGGCCCGAACGGCGCCGGGAAGTCGACCACGATCAAGATGCTGACCGGCATCCTGGTCCCGAGCGGCGGTTCGATCCGGGTCGCCGGCGTCGACCCGTCGCGCCACCGGCTCAAGTTGGCCAAGCGGATCGGGGTGGTGTTCGGTCAGCGTACGACGCTGTGGTGGGACCTGCCGTTGAAGGACTCGTTCGCCGTCCTGCAGAAGATGTACGACGTCCCGCGGGCCCGGCATGCGGAGAACCTGGCCACCTTCGTCGAACTGCTGGACCTCGGCGACCTGCTCGACGTGCCGGTCCGCCAGCTCTCGTTGGGTCAGCGGATGCGCGGCGACATCGCGGCGGCGTTGCTGCACGATCCGGAGATCGTCTACCTGGACGAGCCGACGATCGGGCTGGACGTGATCAGCAAGGCGCGGCTGCGCGAGTTCCTGGCCCAGGTCAACGCGGAACGCCGTACCACCGTCATCCTCACCACCCACGACCTCGACGACATCGAGGCCCTCTGCACCCGAGTCATGGTCATCGACCACGGCCACCAGATCTTCGACGGCACCCTCGACCGCCTCCGCGCCAGCCAATCCGCCCCCCGCACCCTGGTCGTGGACCTGGCCACCTCCCTCCCACCCATCGAGGTCCCCGGCGCCACCGTCACCAAGGTCGACGGCCCCCGCCAGCACCTGACCTTCCCCGCCACCACCAAAGCCGCCCCCCTCCTCTCCCAAATAGCCGCCACCTACCCCTTGGTCGACCTGACCATCGCCGAACCCACCATCGAATCCGTCATAACCCAGCTCTACACCCCAGCCCCCACGACGTAGCCCCACGACGTAGCCCCACCCCTCAAGCCAAATCAGCCACCATCGAGGCAAACACGACCTCGGGGTCCATGGCGAGAGCGTCCTCCCGCCACCGTCGGGCCGAGTCCGGGAACTCCTGCTCGTCCACGGTCCCCACCCCGGCGCGGATCAGCCGCTGCGCCTCGGCGATCCCGATCTCGACGTACTCCAACTCGTTCAAGAAGTAGAAGTCGTGCCGAGCTCCTTCGTTGCGGTGGAACGTCCCCGTGTTGACCACATACGTCCACACGTCCTCATCCACCAGCGCCGCCACCCACAGCTCCCGCTCCCCGTCCTTCACCAAGTACAAGCGCGTCATCTCGTCATCCCGTTCCGCCGATCCTGAGCCTGCTGGTGCGTCTGCTGTTGCGCGACGTCGGCTGCCCCCGTCCCGGTCCGAGCCGGGCCGGCGCGGTGAGCCGGACGTTTCTTACCGTAGCTAACGGCGCGGACCGTCACGCCGCCGAGTTCTTCGAGTTCGTCGATTCCGGCGGGTTGTGTCATCCGGTCCGACAGGGCGATACATTCCCGCCGGGCCTCGTCGCGCACCTCCGGCGGCTGATCGGTATCGCGTTCGATCTCGTAGAGCGGCGTCGTTCGCTCCTTCACATCGATGGACTCCTGCGAGTGCACCTGCAACTCGATGCGTTCACCCTGACTGCGCAGGAAGGCGTGCAGGCCCTTGTACCGGCTGCCGTCGACGTAGGAGTGCAGAGCAGACTCCATCTGCCACTGCTGGTTCTGCAGGCGTTCTATCGTCCTGACCGCGGCCTTCGTCAGCTCATCCGGATGCTTCACCGCCGCCGTGTAGCGAAGCACGTCCTCCGGGTCCTGGTTGGTCCGCCGGTAGTAGTCGTGGTACTTGACCAGCTTCCGCGCCAGCGACTCGGGCGACTTCAACCGGTTGGCCAGGTGATACGGGGCTGCCTCGTCTCCGATGGCCGAGATCACCGCATCGGTGATCTTGGCCTCGACGGCTGCGGCCTTCGTCAGCAGACGCAGGCTCTCAGCCGCGGCGTCGCTGCCGTACTTGGCCGCTATGTCTGCCTTGCTTGGGATGTTGGGGCCCCAGTTGAGGGGGTGGTGGGTGGTTAGGTGGGCGTGGAGGGTGGTGGGTTCTGGTAGGTGGTGGAGGTGGGTCGGCATGTGTCCCCCAGGTCGGTTGGTGGTTCGACCGTAGTTACTGGGGAGGGGGCTGTGGGGTGGGTTTGGGGGATCTGTGGATAAGTCGGGGAGGTTACGGAATGGGGGGTGGGTGTGACTTGGGGTGGGTGGGGTCGTTGGAAAACGGGAAGGGACCCAACCGGAAGTGGGATTCGGGGGTAGACAGGGTATGCCGACGATGACGGATGAGCCGGCGGTGGCGGTGGGGCCGCCTTCGGACGGGGCCGGGTTCGCGGAGTGGGTGCGTCCGCATCTGCCGGCGATGGCTCGTCTGGCGGCTCGGCTCGCTGTGGGCGCGGACCGGGACGACATCGTCCAGGAGGCGCTCGCGCGGGCGTGGTCCAAACGGAGTCAGTACGACGCGAGCCGGGGGACCGCCTCGGCCTGGCTGCTGGCGATCACCGCGGACCAGGCCCGGAAGGCGGTCCGGCGGTTGCGGCCGGCCGCGGAGCTGGACGACCTCGACGGCCCGGTGTCACGGCCTGATCTGGATGCCCGGATGGACGTGGACCACGCGCTCGCCACCTTGTCGGCCCGGCAACGTCTCGCGGTGGACTGTTACTACTTCGCCGACCTGTCGGTGGCCGACACGGCCGCGGTGATGGGCTGCTCCGAAGGCACCGTCAAGTCCACCCTGTCCGATGCGCGGGCCCGCCTGCGGACCCTTTTGGAGATCAGCGAATGAACCCCACCGACGAGGTCGACGACCTGCTGACGCGGGCCGGAGCGCGCTGGCGCGCCGACCAGCCGTCGGCCCCCGAGCCCGACCTGGACCGCATGCTCGGCGGT
Organism: uncultured Actinomycetota bacterium; assembly: GCA_963748245.1. Taxonomy (GTDB): domain Bacteria; phylum Actinomycetota; class Actinomycetes; order Propionibacteriales; family Kribbellaceae; genus Kribbella. The sequence goes on from CAVVIA010000004.1 coordinate 1,261,130, forward strand.
CGCAAACGCCCGCGCGCCTGGGTTCCGGCGCTGGCCGCTGCCAGTGTCGCCGCGATCGCGGCCGCCGCGCTCACCGTGCTGCCGGGCGGTGACCAGCGGCCGACCGCCGATACGGCGCCATCAGTTGCTCAGAGCAACCAGACCGGGACCCCTGCGGTCCGGACCGAGCAGACCGGGCGGTCGAACGACGACCTGCTGGTCCGCCCGGGTGACAAGGTCGAGGTCAGTGGTGAGGTGATCGCCGCACCGGGGAAGCCGGTCGTGTTCTGCCCGCCGCGGATCACGCCGCCGTGGGCTACCTGCCCGGCAAGGAGCCGGCGCCCAGTTGCCCGGAGGACTTCGCCGTCACGCTGAAGGGTGTGGACCTCGATCGGCTCACCGGACCGCAGACGATCAAGGGTGTGCGCATCGCGAGGGCGACCCTGATCGGGATCTGGGGCGATCGATCCATCGAGGTGCAGGAGCAGAAACCCTTCGCCGCGCCGGTGGAGAAGCCGTTCCCGCCGCTGCCGTGTGCGGCGCCGGCCGGGGGCTGGGTGTCGAAGCCGAGCAACATCAACTCGACCGCGGTGACGAACTTCCTGACGGCGCACGCCGACCAGGTCGCCGGTGCGGTCACTGCACTATCCGAAGGGCACGAGCCGGGGCGCGCCGCTGGTGGTGATGATCGGCGTCGCGCACGGTGATCTGAACGCGTTCCGGATCGCGTTCGAGAAGGTGTACCAGGGCAACCTGTGCGTGGCCCCGGTGCTGCTGAGCCGTACCGACAGTGAGCGCATCAGCGGGCAGCTGGGCGACCTGATGGCTCGTAAAGAGCTCGGTATCACGATGTCATCCGGCTCGCAGCCGGACGGTGGCCGGGCACTCGTGCAGATGGTGGCCTACACCGAGCAGGTGAAGACCGCGCTCACCCCGATCGGCCTCGACGTGCTCGAGGTCGGCCCAGCGGTCAAGCCGGTCAACTAGTCAGCGATCGTGGAAGAACTTCACCAGAAGGCGGGCCGTCGCGGCCGGCTGTTCGATCGCGGGTGAGTGGAAAGCCTCGGGGATGACCTGGGGCTCGACGCCCAGAGCGTCGGCCATGGCTCGCTGGATCGTGATCGGCCAGCCGTCGTCGCCCTCGCCGTACAGGACCTGGGCCCGTACGCCGGACTTCGCCAGCTGATCGGTTCGATCCTCGGCGTCGATCAGCCGCCGGGTGATTGCCGCGAGGCTCACCGGAGCGTTGCCGGTGAAGCGCTTGCGCAGGAAGGCGGCGATCTCCTCGGGCGGGGCGATGTACGCCGGGCCCTTGCTGTCGTGCTGCAGTTTCAGGTCGTACACCTGCTCGATCGGCAGGTTGTCCAGCCCGTAGGCCAGCATCTGCAGGCCCTGCAGCGTCACCTCGTCGGTGAACGCCGCCGGACCGGAGCACATCAGGCTGATCGTCGAGAACACCGACGGATCGGTCAGCACCGCCTCCCGAGCGACCAGACCGCCGAACGAGTGCCCGACGAGCTGGCTGTAGCCGCCGAGTGCCTTGCTCATGGCGACCACATCGGCGCCGAGCTCTGCCAGCGTGTACGCCGACGGGTCGGCAGGACCAGGCGTCTCGTACTGACCGCGCTGGTCCACGGCGACCGTACGCCAGCCGTAGCGGCACAGGTGGTCCACCAGCGGAGTGAAGTCCTCCTTGCTGCCGGTCCACCCCGGCACGAGCAGGACCGTGCCCAGCGGCGTACCGATGTCCGGCACTGCCATCAGCGTGGCGAACGACCCACGGTCGGTCTCGAGGGTCGCCGGGCGAACCCCGTCGGGCAACGTCAGCGTGCGTGGCGTACTCACAAGTAAAGAGGGTATCCGCTCAGTCCGTCCGAACCAGTGTGGCCGTGGCCACTGCCAGCAGGACCACGATGGCGGCGCTCATGACGACTGCCAGCTGGACACCGTTCGTGTACGCGTCGCGGGCTACCTCGAGCAGCTGCCGAGCGACCGGTCCGGGCAGCTGCTCCGCGGCTGCAACCGCACCGCCCAGCGTGTCGCGAGCCGCTTCTGGCGCCCCGGCAGGGATGGCTGCACGGTAGACGGCGGTGACCAGGCTGCCTGCAATCGCGATCCCCAGGGCTATGCCGAGCTCTGTACCGGTCTCACCCATGCCAGACGCCACGCCGGCCCGCTCCGGCGGTGCGCTGCCGACCACCACGTCGTACGTGAGTGCCAGCACCACCTGGATGCCCAGGCTGACGATGGCCAACCCGATAACCACCGGCAAGCGTCCCGCGAGAGCCATCAGCCCCAGTCCTGGTACGGCGGCCGCGAAGCCGAGCGTCATCGCCGTACCGGCCCGCACGTGCCGGACGACCCACGGCGCACCGAGCGTGCCGATGATCCCGGCGACCATCGTCGGCACCATCCACAGTCCGGCCTCGAGCGGCGACATGCCGAGCACCAACTGGAAGTACTGCACTGTCAGGAACCCCATCGCGGCGAGCACGTACAGCCCGAACGTCTGCGCCCCGAGCGACGCGCTGAACGCGGCCCGGCGGAACAGCCGCAGATCGATCAGCGGCTCCGCGAGCCCCAACTGCCGCCGTGCGAACACCCAGCCCAGGAACACACCGACCAAGGCGATGCCCAGGCCGCTCAGGTGGAACCCGTCCTTCGCGGTCTCCTTGATGGCGTAGACGACCAGGATGATCGCCCCGGTGGAGAGCGCCACGCTGACCAGGTCGATCCGGCCGGCGTGCACGTTCCGGAACTCCGGCAGCAGGATCGGAGCCGCCACCAGCAGCACGATCAGCGGCGGTACGCCGATCAGGAACACCGAACCCCACCAGAAGTGCTCGAGCAGTACGCCGCCGATGAGCGGACCGGCCATGCCTCCGATCATGAAGTTGGTCATCCAGATCGCGATCGCCAGCTGCCGCTGACCAGGGTCGCGGAACATGTTGCTGAGCAGGGACAGCGTCGACGGCATCAGCGTCGCCCCGGCCAGGCCCAGCAGCGCGCGGGCGGCGATCAGCAGTTCGGGGCTGGTGGCGAACGCGGCCAGGATCGAGGCGGCCAGGAACCCGGCGGCACCGATCATCAGCAGCCGGCGGCGGCCGATCCGGTCGCCGACCGTGCCCATCGTGACGAGCAGACCGGCCACCACGAACCCGTACACGTCGATGATCCAGAGCAACTGCGAGGAGCTCGGCGCCAGGTCGGTGCTCAGCACGGGTGCCGCGAGGTGCAGCACGGTCCCGTCCAGGCCGATGAGGATGGTCGGCAGGGCGAGCACCGCGAGCCCGAGCCACTCCCGCCGCGTGGCACGTGCCGGGGCGGCAACCGTGGGCTCGTCGCAGTCGGGGGCCGGGGGATCGGGGCACACTGTGGTTCCGGTCATGCCGACCATGCTCAAAGTTAAAGAGTGGTTGAGGTCAACCCCCGGGGTGCGGCCCGGCGACGAGGTGTGCGGCACAATGGCCGGGTGCCTCGCACGATGGCGGTAGCCAACCAGAAAGGCGGCGTGGCCAAGACGACCACTGTCGCGACGCTCGGCGCTGCCCTGGCCGAGCGTGGTCAACGGGTGTTGCTGGTCGACCTGGACCCACAGGCCTGCCTGACCTTCTCGGTCGGGATCGACCCCGAGGACCTGGACAAGTCGATGCACCACGTCATGCTCGGCGGCGTGAAAGCACGCGACGTCCTGGTGGAGTTCGAGGACGGGCCGGACTTGCTGCCGGCCACGATCGAGCTGGCCACCGCCGAGGTGCGGCTCGCCCGCGAGACCGGCCCGGAGCAGGTACTGCGAACCGCGTTGCGCCCACTGCGGTCGTCGTACGACTGGATCATCGTCGACTGCCCGCCGACCCTCGGACTGCTGACGGTGAACGGACTGTCCGCGGCGTCCGACGTACTGATTCCCTTGCAGTGCGAGACGTTGGCGCATCGTGGCGTAGGGCAACTACTTGACACGATCGACGACGTCAAGCGGCTGACGAACCCGGGGCTCAACGTCCTCGGCGTCCTGCCGACCCTGTACGACGGGCGGACGACGCATGCCCGGGCCGTGCTGGAGACGATCGCCGACACGTACTCGCTGCACGTCCTGGAGCCGGCGATCCCGAAGTCGATCCGGTTCGCGGAGGCGCCGGCGATCGGCGAGACCATCTTGAGCACGTCGCCGGCCTCGCCCGGTGCGAAGGCCTACCGGGCGCTGGCCGGCGCGTTGCTCTGACCTACTGCCCGCTGTCGGGCGCCTGACTCGGCGTGAGGGCCGGCGCGACGGAGCCGGTTCCGGAACCTCCACAGCGGTACGCCGATCAGCGCCAGCAGCACCAGGAACGGCAGAACCGCACCGAACGCGGTCGCCAGCGCGCTGAACGTCGTGGTGAACGCGTCCCAGCCGCCCTTCAGCCCGGCCAGGAACCCACGATCCGGATCCTCCTCGACCACCGGCTCCTCGCCCTTCGCGGTCAGCGTGAGCGCGAGGGTGGCGAGTTCGGTCTGCAGGGCGAGGTTCTTCTGCTTGGCCAGCAGTGATTCCAGGTCGGCCTCACGCCGGGTCAGCTCGGTCTCCACCGAGACGATCTCGCCGATCGTGTTCGCCTTGGTCAGCAACGTGCGCATCCGCTCGAGGCTGGCGCGCTGGGTGGCGATCCGGCTCTCCACGTCGACCACCTGCTCGGTGACGTCGCTGGACTCCTGATGGATCTGCATCCGCTTGCCGAGCTCGGACAGCTGCTGGATCGCGTTCTCGTACGACGCGGTCGGCACCTTCAGGACGAGATTCGCCCGGGTGATCTTGCCGTCCTCGTCGCTGCCGGTGTCCTCGGAGGCGACCTGTCCCTTGAGACCGGTGATGACCGTGATCGCCTTCTGTCGTTGGGCATCCACGTCTTCGGCCTCGATCGTCAGCGATCCGGTCTTGATGATCGCCCGGGTGATCGTCGGCTGGGCTGCCGCCTTGTCCTGTCCCTGCGGTGCGCTTCCGGAGGACTTGCCGGCGGCCGCCTCGGAGCCCGTGTCCTGCCGGTCCGCCGGCGCCGCGGCTCCGGACGACTCACCGGCGTTGTCACTGCTCGACCCGGAGCACCCTGCCAACAGCACCATCCCCAGCAACGCCACCCCGACCGCGGCAGTCTTGATCCGCCTCATCACCATGCCCCTCTCTCGTGGTTACCGCTTGGACGGCAACCGAGGGGCAGGGTGTTGCAGGTTCAGATCACCATTCAGCCACGGTCGGGCGACGGGCAGGTCACTCCGGGGCGGTGAAGAGCGGAGTCGTCGGGCTGGTCCCCGGCTCCGGCGCCGAAGGCGCCTCGGCAGCCTTCGACTCCTCGGCGCTTCGGCTCCGCAGCCTTCCGGCTCCGGGTCCGCGTGCGCTTCACCGGCTCAGCAGCAGCCGTGTCCGCAGCAGCCGGCTCAGCAGTTGCAGCCTCGGCCGGCGCTTCCGCCGCCTTCCGGGTCCGCGTGCGCTTGACCGGCTCCGCCGTGTCCGCAGCTTCCGCGGCGGGAGCGTCCGCCGTCTTCCGGGTCCGCGTGCGCTTCACCGGCTCCGCCGTCTCAGCAGCTTCCGCGGCTGGAGCTTCCGCCTTCTTGCGGGTCCGGGTGCGCTTGACCGGCTGCTCGGCCGGCTCGGCCACCGTGGACTCGACCTCAGCGACAGGCTCCACAGCGGCAGCCGGTTCCGCGGTCTTCCGGGCGCGGGTCCGCTTGCGCGGCGTACGCTCCGGTGCCTCCGCCGCCTCGGTGGACGACTCGGCCGTCGGCGGGACCTGCGTCTTCGAGGTCACGTCCGACTCGGACTTCGGCTCGGTCGCCACCCCGTCGACGGTCTGGCCGCTGCGAGTCCGCTTACGGACCCGGTTCCGCTTCCGGCCCGGCCGCTCGCCGACCCTCGGACCGCTCGGAGCCGACTCGGAGCGCTCGGACCGCTCGGAGCGGTCCTCGGTCCGGCGCTTGTCCCGCGCGGGCTTGTCCTCGCGCGGCTCCCGGGCCGGCTTGATCCGGCCCTTCGCCTCGGTCGGGATGCCCAGGTCGTGGTACAGCTCCGGCGACGTCGAGTAGATCTCCTGCGGCTCGTCGTACGGCAGATCGAGCGCCTTGTTGATCGTCTTCCACCGGGTCACGTCCGCCCAGTCGACGAACGTCACCGCGATCCCGCTCGCACCCGCCCGCCCGGTCCGGCCGATCCGGTGGATGTAGGCCTTCTCGTCCTCGGGGCAGGTGTTGTTGATGACGTGCGTGACGCCCTCGACGTCGATCCCGCGGGCCGCGACGTCGGTGCAGATCAGTACGTCGATCTTGTCGCCGCGGAACCGCATCAGCGCCCGCTCGCGGGCCTGCTGGTTCAGGTCGCCGTGGATCGCGGCCGCCTTGAAGCCGCGGTCCTGCAGGTCGTCGGTCAGCCGGGACGCCTCGCGCTTGGTCTTGCAGAAGATCATCACCCGGCCGCGGTCGTCGGCCTGCAGGATCCGGGCCACCACCTCGGGCTTGTCCAGGTCGTGCGCGCGGTAGACGAACTGTGCCGTGGTCGGCACCATCTGGGTGTCCTCGTGCGACTCCGCCCGGATGTTCAGCGGGTGCCGCATGTGGGTGCGGGCCAGCGCGACGACCGCCGACGGCATCGTTGCCGAGAACAACATCGTCTGCCGGAGCTCAGGTGTCTTCCGCAGAATGCGTTCCACGTCGGGCAGGAAGCCGAGGTCGAGCATCTCGTCGGCCTCGTCCAGCACCAGCACCTTGATGTGGCTGAGGTCGAGCACGCCCCGGTTCGCCAGGTCCAGCAGGCGTCCCGGCGTTCCGACGACGACGTCGACGCCCGTCTTCAGCGCGTCCAGCTGCGGCTCGTACGCGACCCCGCCGTACACGGTCAGCACCCGGACGGTGCGGACGGTGGACGCGGTCGTCAGGTCCTTGGCGACCTGGATGGTCAGCTCGCGGGTCGGGGTGACGACCAGCGCCTGCGGCTTGCCGGGCGCGGCGAGTTCTTCGTAGTCGGCCTCGCCGGGGGAGATGGTGCGCTGCAGCAGCGGGATGCCGAAGCCGAGCGTCTTACCGGTCCCGGTCCGGGCCTGGCCGATCAGGTCGGTGCCCATCAGGGCGACCGGGAGCGTCATCTCCTGGATCGGAAACGGCTCTACGATGTTGACGCGATCGAGCGCGTCGCAGATCTCGGGCAATACCCCGAGCTCTCTGAAGGTGGTCAGGCTGATCGCCTCTCACATGCTTGTGCGGACAGTTGCATCAGTGGCCGGGCGCCAAGAGCATTCCAGCTCCATCGTGAGGCGCGGGGACACTGTGCAAGCACCTCGCACCAGCTTGCCCATCTGGGCGCGTCACCGGCGAATCGCCCACCAGTGTAACCGCAACGGCTGTCAACGCCGCTTCGTGTGGTTTGCGCCACTCCCGCTCCGGTCCAGATAGGGTGCCGGGCATGGAGCAGACGGCCTTTGATGATCCCGCCTACCGGGCCGCGGCGGTGGATCTGCTGGGAGTGCTCGCGTACGGCGAGCTGACCGCGTTCGAGCGGATAGCCGAGGACGCCAAACTGGCGCCGACGCTGAACGACAAGGCGGAACTCGCGGCGCTGGCGACGACCGAGTTCGGGCACTTCCAGCAACTGCGGGACCGGCTGGTCGCGCTCGGGGTGGACCCGATGGAGGCGATGGAGCCGTTCGTCACCCCGCTGGACGCGTTCCACGACCACACCGCGCCGTCGGACTGGCTGGAGGGCCTGGTCAAGGCGTACGTCGGGGACGGTCTGGCGAACGACTTCTACCGCGAGATCGCGTCGTTCGTGGACGCGGAGACCCGGGCCCTGGTGCTCGAGGTGTTCGCCGAGTCCGGCCAGGCCGAGTTCGTCGTCGACCGGGTCCGGGCCGCGATCGCCGAGGACCCGAAGCTGGGCGGACGGCTGGCGCTGTGGGGACGCCGTCTGGTCGGCGAGGCGCTGAGCCAGGCGCAGCGGATCGCCGCCGACCGCGACTCCCTCGCCGCGCTGCTGGCCGGCAGTGTCGACCGCCCGGGCCTGGACCTGGCCGCGATCGGCCGGATGTTGACCCGCCTCACCGAGGCCCACACCGCCCGCATGACCGCCCTCGGCCTGCAGGCCTGAGCCGCAAAACGCCGATCGGCCGCCACCCGGAGGTGACGGCCGATCGACAGAGGTGGCAGTCAGGTGCGCACCTTGCCCCGCCCGGTGACCATGGCGGCGATGACCACCAGGACGGCGGCAACGATGATGCTGACGACCCAGCGGATCCAGTCGATCCCGCTGGTGGCCTCGACGCCCAGCGCCGCGGCCACGTAGTAGCCGATCAGCACACCACCGATGCCGCACAGCACGGTGAGCCACAACGGGATGTTGTCCCTGTCACCAGGGGCAACGAACTTGCCGAGCAGGCCGATGATGATGCCGGCAACGATCACACCGATGATTTCCATGACGCTGGCTCCTCCTTGTGACGACCGCGTCCGCGCGGCGTGACGATCGTCTCGCCGCACCGGAACGGTTACCGGTCACCGACACGCCCAAACGTGTTGCGGCCAGCCGTCGCCGGATTGCAACCAGGCGTCAGGAGGACTTCGGTCAGATCGCGCCGAATCCGACCTTGCGGATCGACACCTCACCGATCTCGACGTACGCGAGCCGGTCGGCGGGCACGATCACCCGGCGGCCCTTGTCGTCGGTCAGCTGCAACAGGGTGGACTTGCCGCTCAGCGCCGCCGCGACCGCCTCCTGGACCTCGTCCGGGCTCTGCTCGCTCTCCAGCACCAATTCACGATTGGCGTGCTGCACGCCGATCTTGACCTCCACGAAACCCTCCGGGCACGTTCCGACCGGCGGCTCTCGCCGGTGACGCTTCGAGCCTATCCGCTGCCGACCGTCAGCTCTCACCCGTCCGCCCAGAGCAGAACCCTGCTCCGGCAGTACGGCGTCCGCCCGGACTCAGGCGTCGGTGCGGGGGAAGCCGCCGATACCGCGCCAGGCCAGCGAGGCGACCATGTCGGCGGCGTGCTCCTGGGGCAGCGACGAGTTGTCGGCGGCCAGCCAGTAGCGGGCGCTGACCTGCGCCATCCCGACCAGGCTGACGGCCAGCACCATCGACTGCTCACGGTTCAGCCCGGCGTCCGCGCTGATCACCTCGGACACCGCCTCGGCGCACTCGTGGGTGACCCGGTCGACCCGCTCCCGGACGGCCGGCTCGTTGGTCAGGTCCGACTCGAACACCAGCCGGAACGCGCCCTGGGCGTTCGCCACGTAGTCGTAGAACGCGTGCATGGTGGCGGTGACCCGCTGCTTGTTGTCGTCGGTCGACTTCAGCGCGTCCCGGACCGAGGCGACGATCGCGTCGCAGGAGGTGTCCAGCAGCGCCAGGTACAGCTCCAGCTTGCCGGGGAAGTGCTGGTAGAGGACCGGCTTCGAGACGCCGGCGCGGTCGGCGATGTCGTCCATCGCGGCGGCGTGGTAGCCGTTGGCGACGAAGACCTCCTGGGCCGCCTCGAGCAGTTGCGCGCGGCGGGCCAGCCGCGGCAGGCGGCTGCCGCGTTTGGGCGCGGTCTCGGGTGTCGTCGACACAGTCGGCTCCTTCGGTGGTGCGGCACCGGCGGCACTGGCTCGACCGCCGGGTCGTTCCCCGAATCCTACCCAGCAGTCCTCCCGGCCAGTAGCTTCCCCGCCGATCGGCGTTCCATCGTGGTACTGCCCGCCGTCCCGGCGTACTGCTTCAGCCGCTCAGCGGTAGTCGTCCTCGTCCGCGTCGCCGACCTCGCGGCGCTGCTCGTCCACATCGGCCGGATCGGCCTCGATCGGTACGCCGGAGTCGTCCGCGCGGCCGTCCGCCGCGGTCGAGCTCTGACGTTGTTCCAGTACGTCGGCCTCGGGGGCGTCGTCGGGCACGCTGTCGACGCCGGGACCCTCGTAGTCGGGCTCACTGGTCATGCGACTGACTCTCCTCTCGATCACCGACGGTTACGACGGTAGTGGCTTCGGGTCGTCGTACATGCCGTCCAGGACGTCGCCGTACTCCTCGATCCGGGCCAGCACCTCGTGCGGCAGGAACCGGAGCTCCTCCGGTGTGGTCGCCGACGCCACCTCGTCCCAGTCGATCGGGGTGGACACCCGCGGCTCCTCGGCGCCACGCAGCGAGTACGGCGCCAGTGTGGTCTTGGCACTCGCGTTCTGACTCCAGTCGATGAACACCTTGCCCGGGCGGAGCGCTTTGGTCATGTTGGCGGTCACGTTCTCCGGCAGCGCCTCGGCCAGTTGCTCCGCGAGTTGCTTGGCGAACGCACTGGTCTTGCGCGACGACGCGGGCTCGATCGGCACGTACAGGTGCATGCCCTTGTTGCCTGACGTCTTCGGCCAGCCCTCCAGCCCGAAATGGCCCAACAGTTCCCGCAGGGCGAGTGCCACGTCGCAGCACTCGACGATCGTTGCTCCGGGTCCTGGATCGAGGTCGAACACGATCAGGTCGGCCTGCGGGTCCTTGCCGGTGTCGGACAGACCGATCCGCCACTGCGGCACGTGCAGCTCGAGTGCGGCGAGGTTGGCCAGCCACACGACGGTCTGGATGTCGTCGGCAACGACGAAGTCGGCCTCGTCCCGCCCGGTCGAGCTCCCGGGGGTCGGCAGCGTCACGGTCCGCACCCAGGCCGGCGTACCGCGCGGAGCGTTCTTCTCGAAGAAGTACGGCGCCTCGGTGCCGTCAGGCCACCGTTTACGCGTCAGCGGCCGGTCGGACAGGTGTGGCAGCAGCAGCTCGGCGACCTGGTGGTAGTAGTCGATCACCTCGGCCTTGGTGAAGCCGGTGTGCGGATACAACACCTTGCCGAGGTTGGTGAGCTTCATCGTCTGCCCGTCGACCTCGGTGGTCAGTTGCTGCGGTGCGGCTGCCATGCCTCCCAGTCTCCACCGTCAGGACGGGACATGCAGGCAATGCTGGTACTGCGTCATGGGGGGAGTCTCTCGGGCAAAGGGGTCCTACCATGGGTTCGGTGGACAGTTACGCGGGAGTAACCAGCAGCAGCGGAGCGCCGTTGGGGGCGCAGGAATGGCCGGCGCGGCGGGTGCCGGTCGCCGGCGTGGATCTCCACGTCAGGGACGCCCCGGGCGCGGCCGCGGAGCTTCCGCCTGCCCTGTTCGTCCACGGCCTCGGCGGGTCGTCGCTGAACTGGACGGCCCTGGGCCTGCTGCTCAACGACACAGTCCGCGGGATCGCGCCGGACCTACCGGGCTTCGGGCGTACGCCGCTGTCGGGTGCCGCGGGGATCAACCAGCAGGTCGACGTACTGATCGAGCTGCTGGAGCGTGAGGTCGATCAGCCGGTGCACCTGTTCGGGAACTCGATGGGCGGAGCCACGTCGGTTGCGCTGGCCGCACGTCGGCCGGACCTGGTGGCGTCGCTCACACTGATCTCTCCGGCGCTGCCGCATCCGCGGGCCTCCGCAAGTGCCCTGTGGTTCGCAGCGGTCGCCACGCCGCGGCTGGGGCAGGTCGTGCTGACGCGGACCCGGCAGCTGCCGTTCGACCGACGGTTCCAGGCATCACTCGCGATGGTGTTCGGCGATCCACGGTCGCTCCCGGCTGAAGTCACGGCGGCGTACGAGGCGGAGTTGCGCCGCCGCGACACGGACCCGTGGGGGATGCTGGCGACGGTGCAAGGTGCTCGCAGCATCCTGCGGTCGTCGCTGGCCCATCCCCGCAGGTCTCTCTGGGTCGACGCGGCCAAGATCGAGTGCCCGGTGCTCCTGGTGTACGGCGGGAAGGACCGGCTGGTCGACGCCCGGATCCGGACCAAGGCCCAGCGGACCTTCAAGGACGCGCGGCTGCTCTACCTGCCGCAGTCGGGGCACGTCGCCCAGATGGAACACCCCGAACACGTCGAGCGCGCGTTCCGTCAGCTGATCGGTTGATCGAGTCGCAGCTGTGCTCGGACTGAGACACGGTTGAGCGGCCGATCGGATCAACTTTCCTCTCGCTCATGGAGTCGGACGAACACTGTGTTCGTCGAACGAGAGGACCACTGTGCGGGTACTGGGCAGACTCATCAGAAGCCTGTCGCTGGGGATGGTCGCACTACTGGGTGTCGGGGCGTTGCCCGCGAACGCCGCTCCGATACTTCCGCCGTCGTCAGTTGCTAATGGCAACAATTGGGATGTGAGACCGGTAGCTTCGGGCTACCAGTTGACCTTGCGTCTGGATGCGCCGGCGCCGATGCGCGCGTCGCTGCCGCTGCTGGCCGTGGACGGCGTCCCGATCGGAGTGGCCAGGCAGTTGCCGGACCAGCGGACGCTGACCCTGGTCACCACCGATCCGGCTGTGCTGAAGGCGCGCGACGTACGACTGATCTGGTCGGGTGACGTCGGCAAGAGCACCGGCCGCAACCGGAGCCAGGCGGCCGGGCCGACCGACGCGGACTGGCTGAAGGCGAAGCAGGGACCGCCGCTGAAGGACGATCCCGGTGCGCTGGGCAAGTATCAGGTCGACACGTCGGAGTACAACCTCGGTGACGAGGCCGTCCACCTTCCGGGCCTCGGGCAACGGTCCGAGCTGCGCGGGAAGGTGTACACACCGCGCGGTGCGGTCGGGCCGCGGCCGCTGGTGCTGTTCCTGCACGGCCGGCACCAGTACTGCTACGGCGACGACGTCGACCCCGTCGGACAAGCCGTGGCCGTGCCCGGCCGGCTCGAAGCCGGTGCCGAGCTTCCGCGGGTACGACGGCCCGGCCGAGGCGCTGGCGAGCAACGGCTACCAGGTCGTGTCGATCAGCGCCAACGCCGTCAACGCGTACGACGGTGACGTCTACGACTCGGGTGCGCAGGCGCGGGCCGAGTTGATCCTTGATCACCTGGCGCTGTGGAAGAAGTGGTCGACGATCGGCGGCGGTCCGTTCGGCCGCACCTTCGTCGGGAAGGTGAACCTGCGGAACATCGGTCTGATGGGGCACTCCCGTGGTGGCGAGGGCGTTGCCCGGGCCGCGGTGCTCAACGCCGACCGCGGCGGGCAGTACGGCATCCGCGCCGTCCTGCCGCTCGCGCCGACCGACTTCGCCCGTGCCACCGTGCCGGGTGTCGCGATGAGCGTCCTGCTGCCGTACTGCGACGGCGACGTCTCCGACCTGCAGGGTCAGAAGTTCTACGACGACACCCGCTACTCCGTCACCGGCGACGCCGCACCGCGGTCGACCGTGACGGTTCTCGGCGCCAACCACAACTTCTTCAACACCGAGTGGACCCCGGGCCAGTCCGAGGCGCCGTCGGGTGACGACTGGTTCGGTGAGGAGAAGGAGTCGCCCTGCGGTGCGAAGTACGCGGGCCGGCTGTCGGCCAAGGAGCAGCAGGCCGTCGGTACGGCGTACGTCGCGGGCTTCTTCCGGCTGCAGCTCGGCCACGAGACGAAGTTCCTGCCGCAGTTCGACGGGTCCGACGCACGGGCAGTCTCGGCCGGGCGGGCCGTCGTACGCGTGGTGTCGCAGGCGCCGGTGGTGTCGCGGCGGGACGTGAACGCCCTCGACAAGGCATTGCCGCCGGGGTCTGTCACCGGCAAGGCGTCAGCGAGCGTGTGTGCGGGTGTGAGCCAGGCGTCCGGCCGGTTGGCCGCGACACCGACGTGCATGACAACCGATGACTGGGCCAACGCTCCACACTGGGGCACGGCCTGGTACGCCGCTCGCACGCCAACCACTGCGGTGACCAAGCTGAGTTGGACCGGGACCGACGGGGTACTGCGACTCGACCTGCCGGCTTGGCAGCGCGACGTACGGCGTTATGCGGCTCTGTCGTTCCGTGCGGCGCCTGACCCGGCTGGTACGCCGAAGACTGACCTGAGTGTTCGTGTGGTCGACGGGCGCGGCCGGGCGGCCGTCGTACCGGTGTCTGCTGTCAGTGACGCGCTGGTGCGCATGCCGGGGCGTGACGACAGTGGGCTGCCGAAGAACCTGCTGCGGACCGTGCGGATCCCAGTGGGGTCGTTGAAGGGCGTGGACCTGCGTGACGTGCGTGCGGTCGAGCTGCGGACCGATCGGGTGGCGCGTGGGTCGGCGTACGTGAGTGATGTCGCGTTCTCGTCGCCTGGGGTCGGGCTGTCGGCTCCTGCCCGGTTGCTGCCGCAACTGTCCGCGTCGAGCGTGACGGTGAAGGAAGGCGACCAGGGGACCAAGTCGATGGACTTCTGGGTGACGATGTCGCGGCCGAGCATCCGTCCGGTCAGTGTGTACGTCGAGACGAACGGGGATCTGGGGACTGCCGTCGGGGATGTCACTCGGCAGCTCGTGTTCAAGCCGGGGCAGGTGCGGCAGATGGTCAGCGTGCCGGTGACCGGGAACGCCCGGGACAGCTACGACCTGCCGTTCAGTCTGGTGCTTTCGGCGCCTCGGGAGGGGCTGCTGAACCGGTCCTTCGGGCACGGCCTGGTGATCGACGACGACGCCAGGCCGACGCTGACGATCGGGAACGCGGCGGCGGGGGAGAAGGCCGTAGCGGTGCGGTTCCCGGTGAAGCTGTCGGCGCCGAGCGACAGGATCGTCAACCTCTCCGGTGCGCTGAAGGACGGGACCGCGGTGATCCGGAAGGACTACCTGGGCGAGTACGACGACGGGACCAACCCGCCGAACCGGTCCGTCGACGGGTACGTCGAGCCGGGGAAGACCACCGGTGACCTGTCGGTCCGCCTGGTCGACGACAAGCTGAAGGAGCCGGCGGAGACGTTCACCGTCGACGTCCAGGCGGTGGACGGGGCGGACCTCAAGCTGCCGCTCACCCTCAAAGCCACCCTCACGGACGACGACTGACGGGGCCGGATCTCCAGGCCACAGCAATCGCGGGCGGGAGCGGCCGCTGAGCGTGGCGCCGCTCACACGACCCCGTTGTGGTGGCCTGGAGGTCCGCATCCCCCGGTGAGACTCCGATCCCGGGATGCGGACCTCGGCGGGGAGGGTTGGGGATGTGCGGGAACATGGAGGAGGGAAGGATGGTTGAAAACCGGAGAGCCTGACCTACATCGTTCACGAGGAGCCGACACGTGTCATTGCCACCGCTGGTCGAACCGGCTGACGAGCTGACCATCGACGAGGTGCGCCGGTATTCGCGGCACCTGATCATTCCCGAGGTCGGGATGGCCGGGCAGAAGCGGCTGAAGAACTCCAAGGTGCTGGTGATCGGCGCCGGCGGCCTGGGCAGCCCGGCGCTGCTCTACCTGGCCGCGGCCGGTGTCGGCACCCTCGGCATCGTCGAGTTCGACACCGTCGACGAGTCGAACCTGCAGCGCCAGATCATCCACGGCCAGTCCGACGTCGGGAAGTCCAAGGCCCAGTCGGCCAAGGAGTCGATCCTCGAGGCCAACCCGTACACGAACGTCGTCCTGCACGAGGAACGCCTCGACAACGACAACGTGTTCCAGATCTTCGAGCAGTACGACCTGATCGTCGACGGCACCGACAACTTCGCCACCCGGTACCTGGTGAACGACGCCGCGGTGCTGCTCGGCAAGCCGTACGTCTGGGGCTCGATCTTCCGCTTCGACGGCCAGATCAGCGTCTTCTGGGCCGAGCACGGTCCGTGCTACCGCTGCCTCTACCCCGAGCCGCCGCCGCCGGGCATGGTGCCGTCCTGCGCCGAGGGCGGCGTCCTGGGCGTGCTGTGCGCGTCCGTCGGTGCCGCGCAGGTGACCGAGGCGATCAAGCTGCTGACGGGGATCGGCGATCCGTCGCTGGGCCGGCTGAACATCTACGAGGCGCTCGACCTGAACTGGCGCACCCTGAAGGTCCGCAAGGACCCGAACTGCGCCATCTGCGGTGAGAACCCGACCGTCACCGAGCTGATCGACTACGAGAGCTTCTGCGGCGCGCTGACCGAGGAGGCGGCCGACGCGGCCGTCGGCTCGACCATCTCGGTGAAGCAGTTGAGCGAGTGGATCAAGCTGAAGGACAACGGCGAGAAGGACTTCGTGCTGATCGACGTCCGGGAGCCGAACGAGTACGAGATCAACCGGATCCCCGGCTCGGTGCTGATCCCGAAGGCCGACTTCCAGACCGGTGTCGCGCTGGAGAAGCTGCCGCAGGACAAGCAGTTGGTCTTCCACTGCAAGTCCGGTGTCCGCTCCGCCGAGGTGCTCGCGATCGCCAAGGGCGCGGGCTTCGGCGACGCCGTCCACGTCGGCGGCGGCGTGGTCGCCTGGGTCGACCAGATCGACCCGAGCCAGCCGGCGTACTGAACGAAGCTGCTGAGGGCTGGAGCGTGATGCTCCAGCCCTCAGGCATTTTCTAGAACGGCATCCGGCAGGTGGCTACTGCCTCTACGGCCGGTGGGTCGCCGGAGACGACGGGGTCGTCGTCTCGGCCTGACAGGGTGCGCATGTAGGCGACAGCGTCCACGGCGCCGCGGCCGACCGGCTCGCCCTTGCCCAGGCAGTAGATCCCGCCACCCGGTCCGGTGAGCTCCAGTACGACGGCCGGCCGCTCACTCCAGAACGGCATCGAATCCACGTCGTACACCACCTGCGCGATGATCTCCTCGGCGTACGGTCCCGGGTCGAACGACCGGCCGATCGCCTGGCACACGTCGTCGCGATGCATCCACAGGTCCCTCGCCAGCAGGATGTCCCGGACATAGCCGAGGGTCATCGGAAGGCCCTCGACCTTCATGCTGATCCGCCGGATCAGCTCCGGATTCCGCGAGATCGCTCGCGTCGCCTTCCCCCAGGTCCGGTCGAACTCCGTCCGCAGCCCGGCCGGCGGCGTACCGCGGTGCTCGTCGGCCTGCACCATCATGTGCGCGTCGAACCGCGGCACACCGGGATAGACGCGCTTGCCCTTCCGGAACCGGAGCGGGAACGACCACGGTTTGATCACGTCCTCCGCCTGGCCGATCAGATGCCCGGCGATATCCGCGACGTCCCACGCGTCGCAGACCGTCTGACGGTGCCACTCGGCCCCTTCGAGTGACGCCAGCATGTCGTGCCACGCCTGGAGTTCCGCGTCCCGGTGGTCCCGGCACCGCTCCCGGCCGGCACGGCCGATCTCCCCCGCGAGTACTGCGGTCATGACTCCCCCTATTTCGGTGCGTATCGCTGATAGAACATCTCGAGTACGACGGGCAGCAGCCGGCTGAACCGTCCGTCCTCGAACGACGCGTCCGGCTGGTTCGCGATCTGCTGCGTGAGCAACCCGGCCATGAGCGACGTGAAGAGTGCGATGGCTTCGTCGCCGGCAGCGTCCGGGTGCAACCGGCCCGCGTCCGCCGCCTCCTGCAGGTGCTTGCGGAGATCCTCGATCGAGTCCAGCGAAGGCGCGAACGCCGCCGGGCTCGGCTCGAAGCCGGGAATCGTCCGCCAGAACAGCAGTTGCGAGTAGACCGGGTGCAGCAGGCACCACCGGCAGAACGCGTTGACGCCGCGCTCCAGTACGTCGTCGTCCTCGGAGGCGGTGGCGACGGCCTCCCGCTGCACGGCCAGGACGAGCTCGGCGCCGCGCTGGAAGAGGGCGTCGTAGATCGCCATCTTCGACGGGAAGTACTGGTACAGCGACGGCGGCTGCATGCCGAGCCGCCGGGCAACCGCGGACAGGCTGAGCGCCGCGACCCCCTCGGTCTCCATCAGTTCGATGGCCACCTCGAGGATCTCCTCGATGGTCTCCTGACGGCGACGAGTCCGGCGATCCAGCCCAGCAGTACTCATGGATTGAGGAAAACCTAAGGGTATTAGGGAAGTCAATACCTCGTAGGATTCGGTTGGATTGTCCGCTCCGGCACGTAGTGTCTTGGCATGTGCAGAAACATCACTGTTCTCCGGGGACTCGAGCCGGCCGCGACCTCTGAGGAGATCTACGCGGCCGCATTGCAGTACGTGCGCAAGGTGACCGGCGTCGGCTCGTTGAGCTCGACCACCCGCGAGCCGATCGAGCGGGCCGCGGCCGAGGTCGCGCGGATCACCGAGCAACTGCTGGCCGAGATGCCGGAGCGCCGGAATCCGCCGCAGACCGTGCCGCCGCTGCGCCGTCCCGAGGTGCGGGCTCGACTCGGTCTCGACTGAGGCCGGACCAATGGGGGAGTCGCGCACCAGCCGCCGCCACCAGGGGCTGGTGCTGGGGTTGGTCGTCGTCGGCGTGCTGCTGGCCACGATCAACACCAACGCGCAGGCCGAGCTGATCCGCCGGCGGCAGGCAGGCTGCGACGGCTCGCTCCCGCTGCCGACGTCGGCGTACGTGCTGGGCGCCGCCGGCCTGGTGGTCGGCGCGGTCGCGCTCTTCCTTCTGGTCCGCTGGTTCGGCCACAGCCGGCAGCCGATCGTGCTCATCCTGTTCGCGACCGCGACCGCCGCTGTCGTCTTCGAGCTCTTCGCCCTGCTGATCGCCTTCCAAGAAGGTCGCCCGGTCCACCCCATCTGCGGCGGCTGACCGGGTAGGGTCGCAGTCGGGAAACGGTTACCTATGAGGAGGCCGGGATGCGGTTCGCGATCAAGACCAGGCCGGAGCACACCACCTGGCAGCAGCTGCGGGACGTGTGGATCGCCGCGGACGACTTCGAGATCTTCGAGTCCGCGTGGCACTGGGACCACTTCTACCCGTTGAGCGGCGACATGGCGGGTCCGAACCTCGAGGCCTGGACCACGCTGGCCGCGCTGGCTCAGGCGACCCGGCGGATCCGGGTCGGGTGTCAGGTGACCGGGATGATCTACCGGCATCCCGCCGTACTGGCGAACATGGCCGCGACCACCGACATCATCTCCGACGGCCGGCTCGAGCTGGGGATCGGCGCAGGCTGGAACGAGATGGAGACCGCTGCCTACGGCATCGACCTCTACCCGTTGAAGGAACGCTTCGACCGGTTCGACGAGGGCACGGAGGCGATGATCGCGCTGCTCACCGAGAAGGTCGCGAACTTCGACGGCAAGTACATCAAGCTCACCGACGCGTACTGCGAGCCGAAGGCCGTGCAGACCCCGCATCCGCCGATCACGATCGGCGGCAAGGGCCCGAAGCGGACGCTGCGCGCGGTCGCCAAGTGGGCGCAGCACTGGAACGTCATCGTCCAGAGCCCCGAGGAGTGGAAGGAGCTCAAGGACGTGCTGGTCCAGCGCTGCGAGGAGGTCGGTCGCAACGTCGACGAGATCACCTGCTCGGTCAACGTCCGGATCGATCCCGACCAGCCCCTCGACACCGCGGTCGCCCAGGCCGCGGCGTACGGCGAAGCAGGGGTCGACCTGGTCGTGATGAACCTCCCGCTGGACGCCCCGCCGTCCGTCGTCGAACCGCTCGCGAAGGCACTCGCACCGCTGGCCTGAACTGTCCGCGCTCCCCGCTAGGTTTGGCTCGTGGACAGGGAGGAGTACGTCGAGGCGGTGCTGCGTGCCGTGGAGTCGATCCCGCCGGGCAGCGTCGCGACGTACGGCGACATCGCCGAGTACGTCGGTCAGGGCGGTCCGCGCCAGGTCGGCGCCATCATGCGCGAGTACGGCGGCGGCGTGCCGTGGTGGCGGGTGATCCGGGCCAGCGGTGTCCCCGCTGACGAGGTCGGCGACGAGCAACTCCACAACCTCCGCTCCGACGGTGTCCGTGTCACGAACGGCCGGGTCAATCTGCGCGAGGTCCGCTGGGATCCGAAGTAGTCATCGGCGATGCGGCGGCCCCGCCCCGGACCTCCGCACCGCCGAGAGGCCTGACAGTTGAGGCTGCCGGCCTTCGAACGTGTAGATGCGCGAAACGGGCCGGAAGTTGTCCGCAGTCCGGTGAGGTTCGCGGTGCGCGGTGTGTGCTGTGCGGATTGTCGGTGGGGTCTGGTGGGATGAGGCGGTGGTCAGCAGACAGGGGTCCCGGTACCGGTTGGTCCGGGCAGAGGAGCGCAGCGCGGTTGCTCCTGTTCTGGATCCGGATCAGCAGGCGGTGGTGGACCATCCGGGCGGACCTCTGTTGGTGCTCGCCGGACCCGGGACCGGGAAGACCACGACTCTCGTCGAGGCCGTTGTCGATCGGGTCTGTCATCGCGGGCTGAGTCCCGACGAGGTGCTGGTGCTGACGTTCGGGCGCAAGGCGGCGACCGAGTTGCGGGACCGCATCACCGGCCGGCTCGGGCGGACCACCCGGGTGATGCCGTCGATGACCTTCCATTCCTTCTGCTACGCGTTGCTGCGGCGCTTCACGCCGGCCGACGCGTTCGACGTACCGCTGCGTCTTCCGTCCGGGCCCGAGCAGTCGTTGCGGTTGAGCGAGGCGCTGTCCGGCAGTCGCGAGGTCGGCGCGGTGCACTGGCCGGGCAGTTTGCATCCGGCGTTGAAGACGCGCGGTTTCACCGACGAGGTGCAGGCGGTGATCGGCAAGGCGCGGCAGCTCGGGCTCGACCCCGAGGATCTGTCCGCGATCGGGCGCTCCGCGGACCGGGCCGAATGGGTCGCGGTCGGCGACTTCTTCGAGGAGTACCTGCAGATCCTCGACCACGAGCAGGTGCTCGACTACTCCGAGCTCATCCACCGCGCGGTGATCCTGGCCCAGCAGCCGCAGGTGCAGGCGAAGCTGCGCGCCGAGTTCAAGGCCGTGTTCGTCGACGAGTACCAGGACACCGATCCCGGCCAGACGCAGCTCCTCCAGGCGATCGCCGGCGACGGCGGCGACCTGGTCGTGGTCGGCGATCCGGATCAGTCCATCTACACCTTCCGCGGCGCCGACGTGCGCGGTCTGCTGCGCTTCACCGACGAGTTCCGTACGGCGGACGGCGCCGAGGCGGCCCAGATCGCCCTCGGCACGACCAGACGCTTCGGTACGACGCTCCAACGCGTGTCCCGCAACGTGGTCAGCCGGCTCGGTGTGCCAGGGACTCTGGATCGCGACACCTTCGAACGGTTCCGCAACCCGGATGCGAGTGGCTGTGTCTACGGCTCCGGCAAGGTCGAGGCCAATCTCTACTCGACCAGCGGGGCCGAGCTCGAGCACATCGCGGATCTGCTCAGACGAGCCCATGTGCAGGACGGCGTCGGCTGGCACGAGATGGCTGTCCTGGTGCGATCGGGCAGTCGTTCGATCCCGCCGTTGCGCCGGGCGCTGGCCGCTGCCGGGATCCCGGTCGATGTGGCCGGTGACGAGCTGCCGTTGTCCCGCGAGCCCGCCGTACGTCCGATGCTGCTTGCGTTGCGGGCTGTCGCGGATCCGTCGACGCTGACGGTCGACGTCGTCCGGGCGCTGGCGTTGTCGCCGTTGGGGGCGATGGACGCGGGGCAGTTGCGACGCCTCGCGCGGGTGCTGCGGCGGCGGGATCGTGAGGTCGCGGGCGGTCTGCGGTTGCCGCGGTCGTCGGACGAGCTGTTGCGGGACGCGTTGATGAACCCGTTGCTGCTGGACGAGCAGGCGTCGCCGGCGGAGGCACGGTTCGCGGCCCTCGGCGAACGGTTGCTGAAGGCAAGGAACATCGTGACCGCGGGGGCGGCGCCGGACGAGGTGATGTGGTCGCTGTGGTCGGACTCGCCGTGGTTGCGGCGGCTGCGCGGTCAGGCGAACTCCGGCGGTGAGCAGGCCCGGACGGCGAACCGCGATCTCGACTCGTTGTGTGCGCTGTTCGACGCGGCGAGCCGGGCCGAGGAGCAGGTCGGGTTCAAGGGCGTATCGGCGTTCCTGTCAGAGCTCGAATCGCTGGACATCGCCGCGGACCACCGGTTCGACGGGACGTACCGGGAGGCCGGCGTACAGCTGATGACTGCGCACCGGTCCAAGGGGCTGCAGTGGCGGCTCGTCGTCGTCGCGAGTGTTCAGGAAGGGCAATGGCCGGATCTGCGGCGGCGGGGGTCGTTGCTTGAGCCGGACCGGCTCGGTCCGGACGGTCTGGTCGAGCCGTTGTCGGCTGGTGCACTGCTGGCGGAGGAGAGACGGCTGTTCTACGTCGCGATCACGCGGGCGCGGGAGCGGTTGATCGTGACAGCGGTGCAAGCGCCGGAGGCCGACGGGGATCAACCGTCGCGATTGCTGGCCGAGCTGGACATTCCTTTGAAGTTGGTGGCCGGGCGGCCGCGGCGGCCGTTGTCGTTGCACGGTCTGGTCGCGGATCTGCGCTGCGTGCTGGCGGATCCGGCGTCGTCGCCCGCGTTGAAGCGGGTTGCGGCTGACCGGCTGGCGCAGTTGGCGGATGCTGTCGACGATCGTGACCACGCGCTTGTGCCGACAGCTGATCCGTCCCGTTGGTGGGGCGTGCGGGAGCGGACTCGCTCGGAGAAGCCGATCGCCGATCCCGATCTGCCGGTGCCGTTGTCGGGGAGCGCGCTGACGACGATCGTGGACTGTCCGCTGCGCTGGTTCCTGCAGCGACGGGCGGGTGGAGAGACACCCAGTACGTCGGCGATCGGGTTCGGCATGGTGTTGCACACGCTGGCGGATGCGGTCGCGACCGGGACGCTGCCGCCGGATGTGGACGAGCTGAACGGCTGGCTCGACAAGGTGTGGACGCAGCTGGAGTTCGAGTCGACCTGGATCTCGGACCGGGAGCGGGTCGAGGCCGAGCAGGCGTTGCGGCGGTTCGTCGCGTGGCATCAGGGCCGGCCGGATCGGCGGCTGATCGGGACCGAGTTCGACTTCGACGTACTGCTGCCGGACACGGACAAGCCGGCGGTCCGGGTGAAGGGCCGGATGGACCGGATCGAGGAGGACTCCGAGGGCACGGTCCGGGTGGTCGACCTCAAAACCGGGCGCACGATGCCGACCAAGCCGGCGCTCGAGCGGCACGTGCAGCTGGCGATCTACCAGCGCGCGATCGCCTCGCGCCAGCTGGAGAAGCTGGGCGACGACCCGGTGGTCGGCGGTGCCGAGCTCGTCCAGCTCCGCCATGACGACAGCGGTTTCCCGAAGGTCCAGCACCAAGGACCGCTGGCGTCCGACGAGGACGGCCGGACCTGGCTCGACGAGGCCGTCGAGGATGCCGAGGCGATGGTCCGCTCCGAAGAGTTCGTTGCCAAACGCAACGACGGCTGTGCCCGCTGCGATGCCCGCCCGCTCTGTCCCATCCAGCCCGAAGGCCGGGAGATCGTCTGATGCGCATGCCCAGGGAGAATGTGATGCCTATGCCGGGGGCGGGAACACCTTCCGGTGGCCTGAGACAGGAAATAACCTGTCTCAACCACCGAGTTCCTGTTCAAGGCCCGCGTGGCGAGCGCGTCGGTGAGGGATGCCGCTGATGCGGGGGGCGCAGCTGACCTCGACCGCTGACCTGGTGGAGTTGCTCGGGATCCCGTTCAGTGATCAGCAGTTGGCGGCGATCACGGCTCCGTTGGCCCCTGGGGTGATCGTGGCCGGGGCCGGGTCGGGGAAGACCACGGCGATGGCGGCCCGGGTGGTGTGGTTGATCTGCACCGGGCAGGTGAAGCCGGAGGAAGTGCTCGGGCTGACGTTCACCAAGAAGGCCGCCAACGAGCTGGACGTGCGGATCCGCGACGACCTGACGAAGGCCGGTGTCCTCGGATCGACGCTGCCGAAAGACCAGAACCCGATCCTCGCCGCGCACCTGCGCAGCAACATCCCGAACTGGGAGCCCGAGGAGCCCGGCGAGCCGGTCGTCTCGACGTACCACGCGTTCGCCGGCACGCTGATCGCCGAGCACGGACTGCGCCTCGGCCTCGAGCCGGACGTCCGGGTGCTCGCCGACGCGACCAGGTTCCAGTTGGCCGGTCGCGTCGTACGGCGATCGGCCGGGCCGATCCGTCATGCCTCACATCACGTGCCGACGCTGGTCAACAGCCTGCTCGCGCTGGACGGTGAGCTCGCGGACCACCTGCTGCGGTCGGACGACGTACGAGACCATGACGAAGCGGTGCGGGCGGAGGTCGCGGCCGCGCGGAAGCAGACGGTCGAGGTACGCAAGCTCGCGGAGACCGCGCTGAAGCGTGGTGAGATCCTGCAACTGGTCGAGGAGTACCAGGCGTACAAGTCCGAGCGTGGCGTGGTGGACTTCGCGGACCAGATGGCGCTCGGCGCGCGGCTGGCGGAGGAGTGCCCGGAGGTCGCGGTCGTCGAGCGGTCGCGGTACAAAGTCGTGCTGCTCGACGAGTATCAGGACACCTCCGTGTCGCAGCGGCGAATGCTGACCGCGTTGTTCGCCGGGCCCGACGGCCGCGGGCACCCGGTGACCGCGGTCGGCGACCCATGCCAGGCGATCTACGGTTGGCGCGGCGCCTCTGTCGCCAACCTGGATGAATTCCCGGAGCATTTTCGTCAGGCTGATGGCACGCCCGCTCAACGCTATGTGCTCAGCGTCAACCGCCGCTGCGGCAGCCGGATCCTCGCCGCAGCCAACCAGCATGCCGCCGAGCTCTACGAGCAGCATCCGGGCGTGATTCCGCTCGAGGCACCTGACAATGCGCCAGAGGGTGCGATCACGGTCGGTCTGTTCGAGACGCGTTCGCAGGAGATCGAGTGGGTCGCCGACGCGATCGTCGCCGCGCACCGGACACCGAACCGCCGCTGGAAAGACATCGGCATCCTGATGCGGACGAACGTCGACCTCAGCGCGGTCCACGAGGCCCTGATCGCCCGCAAGGTCCCGGTCGAGGTCGTCGGCCTCGGCGGACTCCTCGCGCTGCCCGAGGTCGTCGACGTCGTCGCCACCCTGCAAGCCGTGAACGACCTGACCGCCAACGCCGCGATGCTGCGGATCCTCACCGGCCCGCGCTACCGGATCGGGCACCGCGACCTTGCGTTGCTGGCGAATCGCTCCAGGGCGCTGGCTGACGCGGGCGCCCGTCCGGCCGCCGACGACCTGGTCGCCGCGCTGGATGCGGCAGTCGCCGGGATGGACTCGACCGAGGTGATCTCGCTCGCCGAAGCGGTCGACGACCCCGGTCCGCCGGACACGTGGGGCTACTCGCCCGAGGCGCTGGTCCGCTTCAAGGAGCTGTCGGTCGAGCTCCGTGAACTGCGCGCCCACGCGGGAGAGCCGCTGCTCGACCTGGTCCGGCGGGTGATCAGTACGATCGGCCTGGACGTCGAGCTGACCGCGACCCCGGACCATGTCGACTCCGGCCGCCGCGATCACCTGGCCGCGTTCCTGGATGCCGTCGGCAACTTTGTCTCCACCGAGTCGGACGGATCGCTCGACGGCCTGCTGGCGTACCTGGCCGCCGAAGAGGAGTACGCCGCCGGTCTCGACCTCGCCGTACCGAGTGAGGCGGACTCGGTGAAGCTGCTGACCACGCACCGGTCGAAGGGCCTGGAGTGGCCGATCGTGTTCGTGCCGACCCTGGTGAACAAGGTGTTCCCGTCGGACCGCGGCAGGGACAAGTGGACGACGAACGCGAAGGTGCTGCCGTGGCCGCTGCGCGGTGACGCCGACACGCTGCCTGACTTCCACGACCTGTCCAACGCCGGGCTCAAGGCGTTCGCGGACGAGTGCAAGGACGTGAACGCGCTGGAGGAACGGCGGCTCGGGTACGTCGCTTTCACCCGTGCGAAGGAGATCCTGGTCGCGACCGGGCACTGGTGGGGTCCGACGCAGAAACGGCCGCGCGGCCCGTCGTCGTACCTTTCGATGCTGAAGAAACACGCCGGCGAGCGGGTGGTCGAATGGGCCGAGCAGCCCGAGTTGTCGGCGGAGAATCCGGAGCTCGCCGAGCAGACACAGGCACCGTGGCCGGCGCCGTACGACGTCGCGTCGTACCAGCGCAGGCTGGACTCGGTGGCGCTGGTCCAGCAGGCGCGCGCCGAAGGACCCTCGCTGGAGGCGGAGGAATCGCTGCTGCTGGACGAGCAGGCGACGGTCGCTCGGTGGGATTCCGAGCTCGAGCGATTGTTGTCGGAGGCAAGGGAAAGCCGGAGCCGGAAGGCGTACGACGTGGCACTGCCGGCCGCGTTGTCGGCGACCCAGGTGATGCGGCTGGCGAAAGACCCGGACGGTCTCGCGTCCGAGCTGGCCCGGCCGATGCCGCGCAAACCCAACCGGGCGGCGCGTTTCGGCACCCGCTTCCACGCCTGGGTGGAAAGCTATTTCGGCCAGCAGTTGCTGCTCGACCCCGACGACCTCCCGGGCGCCGCGGACGAGGACATCGTCGACGACACCGACCTGACCGAGTTGATGGACGCCTTCCGCACCGGTCCCTACGGTGAAACCAGCCCGTACGAGATCGAGGCCCCCTTCGCCCTGGCGATCGCCGGCCGCGTCGTCCGCGGCCGCATCGACGCCGTCTACCAGGTCGTCCGCCCCGACGGATCCCGCGGCTACGAAGTCATCGACTGGAAAACCAGCCGTTCCGAATCCGCCGACCCCCTCCAACTAGCCATCTATCGAGTCGCCTGGGCCGAACTCCAAGGAATCCCCACAACCCAAGTAACCGCCGCCTTCTACTACGTCCGCACCGGCGACATCATCCGCCCAAACCCCTTACCAGAAAAGCAAGAACTCATCACCCTCCTCAACGGCTGACCTCCCCCGGAACAACCTTCACGGGAAACGGAACCTCAGCCTCAAACACCTCATCCCGACCAACAACAGCCCGCTCGACGTACCGCCCGCCCTCCAACTCCAGCACGGTCAGCGACGTGTTGTCCGGGTCCACCATCCAGTACGACGCGACACCCGCCTGCTCGTAGACCCTGCGTTTGAGCAACTCGTCGACCATGCGGGTCTCAGCTGCCACGACCTCGACAGCCAACAGCAGCGGCTCCTCAATCCACCTGGAACCGACGTCATCGCAGCGAACCACCAGCAGGTCAGGCAGAACGGCTCGCCGGCTGGTAGGCCGAAACTCGAGGGGCCCGAGAAGCACCTCGAGATGCTCCGGGCACGCAGGCACCAGCCGCATGCAGAGCTCGCCGAGAGCCCGCTGGTGACTCCTGGACGACGTCGGCGTCACCAACAGCTGCCCGTCGATCAGCTCATACCGCATCCCGTCATCCGGCAGCAGCTCCAGATCCGCCGTCGTGAACGCACCTGGCTCGATCGGTCGCATGCTCCAAGGATGGAGCGATTTCGCACTGCAGGCGCAGGGCAGATCGCCGACTGCCCCGGGTTGCCCGCGGCCGCTAGTCCACCAAGTCTGCCGGAACGATCCGGACTGGGAAGGGGAGTTCGGCATCGAACGCTTCCTTGCCGGTGACTACTGCCCGCTGGTCGTAGGTCCCACCGACGAGTTCGAGCACGGTCAGCTGCTCCTTGGCCGGGTCGAAGATCCAGTAGGACGCAACCCCGGCCTCCTCGTAGAGGCGTCGCTTGAGGACGAGGTCCTTCGATCGAGTGGCCGGGGAGAGGATCTCGACCGCAAGAAGCAACGGGTTCTGTATGGCCTTCGGGCCGACGTCTGCTCGGCGACAGACGAGAACATCGGGCTGAAGTGATCTCTGCGGAGTCGGCTGGAAGTCGAGCGGCGCAATGAAGACCTTCAGCTCCGTCGGACAGACGAGTCTGAGTCTGATCGCCAGCTCGAGCGCCGCCGTCTGATGGATCGGCAACGGCGCAGGTGTCACCAGCAACACCCCATCGACCAGCTCGTACCGCATCCCGTCATCGGGAAGAGCATCGAGATCGGCCAACGTGAATGCTCCCGGCTCAAGTGTTTCCACGTATCCCATGGTGCCTCCTTCTCGGTCACTCGACCAGCATGGTGGTCGCGCGTGGGTGGTAGGTGCCAGTTCGGCGATCTGCCCCTGGTTGCCCCGGAATCTGCCCCGGGATGCCCCGCGTCGACCTCATCCGGTCAATGCCGCGGGGGTGAGGGTGATGGGGAACGGATTGGTGGCTTGGAAGGGTTCTTTGGCTTGGACTACGGCGCGGCAGGCGTAGCCCGAGTCTGTTAGTTCCAGGACTGTTAGTTCGTGGTGGGTGGGGTCCAGGAGCCAGTAGGAGGGGACGCGATGCTGTTCGTAGAGGGCGCGTTTGAGGACTACGTCGGTGGTTCGGGTGGAGGGGGAGAGGACTTCTACGGCTAGGAGAGGTGGGGATTGGAGGAGGTGGGGGCCGGCGTCGGAGCGGCGGCAGATGAGGAGGTCGGGGCGGAGGGAGACGGACCGGGTGGGGCGGAAGTCGAGGGAGCTCACGGCGACCAGGAGGTCGGGTGGGGAGGCTTGTTTGAGCTGGATCATGAGGGCGACGACGGCTGCGTGGTGGGCGGGCGGCTGGGCACCTGTCACCAGCAACCGCCCGTCCACGACCTCATAGCGCCGGCCGTCCCGCGGGGCGGACTCGCGGCGACCGCCTTCTCCCGCGAGAAAGCCCCGCTGTGGAGCCTCGATAACTTGTTCGCTGGTCACCCCACCAGCTTGGCTGATTTCTCGAAATCGCCGCGGGAGTTATCCACAGCGAAGGTCGGCATCGGCAGGGGAGTGGTGGAGAGGCCGACGAAGGATGGTTCCGCGGTCAGGATCTCCAAGGCGTCCCAGATCTCCAACCCGTCCTCCAACTACAGCGGCGCGGAAACGACGGCTCCACGGAAGAGTGCCCGGCCCCCATCGGCCAGGGTGGGGACTACCGGCGCACTGCCGGTCAGAGCGGACAGCGCGGCATTGGAGTTCTCGATCGCGGCGTCCCACTCCGAGTCGTTGGCGGCGGAGAGCCAGAAAGGTTCCAACCCAGCGGCTGAGAGTGCCTCCTCCAGTGGTGCGGTTGTCGGCTCCTGGGGCGGACCAGGGGCGAACACCCGCGAGCCCCACGCGAGATAGAGCCGCTCGATCGCGGCCGAGCGGCCCGCATCCCGCAGGGCCTCGAAGACGCGCATCACCCGCACGGATTCGCCACCACGATCGCCGCGATCTCCGAGGCGGCCGAGATCCCGGCGCAGACGATCTACTCGGCGTTCGGGAACAAGCCGGCGATCCTGCGCGAGATCGCCCGGATCTGGATCGCCGAGGCCGACACCCGGCGGCTGGCGCAGGAATCCCTGCAACTCGAGGACCCGGCCGACCGGCTCCGGAGTGCCGCGCACTGGCAGACCCGGCAGTTCGAGACCGGCATCGACGTGATCCAGATCTACCAGGAGGCGGCCCGGGCCGACGCGCGGATGGCCGACGAGCTGCGGGTCGTCTGGGCAGCACGCGAGCAGGAGCTGAAGATCTTCCTGAAGTCGTTCAAGGGTCAGCTCAAACCCAGGTCGCTCGATCTTCCTCGCCTGTACGGCGACCGAGGTCTACCGACTGCTCGTCCTCGACCGGTACTGGCCGATCGAGGACTACGAAACCTGGCTCGGCGACACCCTGGTCAGTCAGTTGCTTCGGTGACGAGCGGGTTGTCGAGGAGACCGGCGTACTGCAGTGAGCCGGCGAGGTCTGTCAGGTCGACCATCTGCTGGTTGTTCCTCAGCTGCAGCCGGTTCAGGCACGAGAGCTCGAACGTCGGCGCGAAGAGGTCGTAGCTGGCGAACGGTCGGCCAGCTCCGGCGTGCAACGCCTGGTAGTCGCGCACCGCCGCGGCCGCCACGGTCCAGAACTCCGCCTGGCGTCAGCAGTCCCTCGCTATCGAGCAACGGGGACAGGAACCGGAAGATGCAGTCGAAGATGTCCGTGAAGATGGCGAGCAGCTTGTCGCTCGTCCGGCATGTCCGCCCGGATCGCGTCGACGTCCGGCGGCAGCGGCGTGTCCGGGCTCCCATCACCACGATCTCCTCGGCGATGTCCTTCATGATCGCCCGGACCGGCACGCCGTCCTCGCAGCACCAGGATCACGTTCTCGCCGTGCGGCATGAACGCCAGCTCGTACGCGTAGAGGCAGTGCACCAGCGGAACCAGGTAGGCGTCGAGGTAGCGCCGCAGCCAGTCCGCCGGCGCCAGCCCGGAGGCTCGATCAGGGCCGCGGCCAGCGACGCGCCGTTCCGGTCGACGTGCAGCAGCGCACGCCATCGTGGCGAGCTGCTGACCCGGTCCTCCAGCAGCGGCACCGGGCTCTCCCGCCACAGCGCGGACAGCATCTTCCGGTACGGCGACGTCTTCGTCGGTCGCGGCCTCGTAGTACGCGTTGTGGTAGCCGATGGCCGCGATCTCCCGATGATGGAGAAGCCGCAGCGCTTCAGCACGACGTCGTTCTCGATCAGGTCCTGCAGCCAGTCGTTGATGGCCGGGGTGGCCTTCATGTACTGTCGGCGAGAGGCCGCGCATGAAGCCCATGTTCAGCACCGACATCGCCGTCTTGACGTAGTGCCGCTCCGGGTGCGACTGGTGTTGAAGAACGTGCGGATGGACTGCTGCGCCTGGTAGCTCGTCGTCGCCGGCGCCGAGGTGGATGATGTGCTGCTGGGCGATGTCGGCCGCGAACGTGATCGAGAGCTTGTTCTCCCACTGCCACGGGTGCACCGGCATGCAGGACGTACTCGTCCGGGTCGGCGCCGGCGGCAACGATCCGCTCGGCGAACCGCCGCAGCTGGTCGTCGCCCAGGTCGGTCCGCAGCAGGTCGTCGTACGTGAGTCCGTGCGCTGTGAGGAGAACATCGTCCGGGCTGCGGTGGACGGCGATCCAGGCCAGCCGGACCGGTTGCCCGGTCTCCGGCGCGAACGCGCGGTAGTCGCTGATGCCGAACCCGAGCCGGCCGTTGTTGGCGACGAAGCAGGGGTGGCCCTCGGTCATCGCGGCCTCGATGGCCTGGAAGTCCGCGGTGACCAGATCGACGGCGGTCTGCTCGGGCTTGGAGAGCTTGTACGCCGCACTCGCGAGGGTGCTGCTGATCTCCTCCAGGTACACCGGCAGCATCTCGGCGCCGATGCCGAGCTGCTGGTGGAACTCGGTGATGAAGTCGAGCGCGTCGACCGGTGCGTCCCGGCCGTCGCGCTCCCGGGTGATGCTCGCGCCGTCGACCTCCCAGTGGTTCAAGGGATACAGCCGCGCGGAGAAGGTGTACCGGCTGCTGCCGCTGGCCAGCTCGTACACGTTGCCGATAGCAACTGGTTCGAGGATGCGCTCGTGGGTGAACTCGGCGATCGCCTTGCGGACCAGGGCCCGGTTGGCGACGGCCCAGGTGCCGGGGTTCAGATGCTCGGTCGTCGTCATGTCAGCCTGCCTCGTTCATCCGGGTCGCCTCGGCGTACTGGTCGCGGGTGCAGAAACTCAGCCAGGCCTGCTTGCCGGGCAGGTCCACGATGCTGTGCTTGCGGAATCCCATCCGTTCGTTCAGCGCCTGGATCTTGGTGTTGCGGACATCCGGCTCGACCACGATCCGGTCGACCAGCGGATCGCTGAACAGGCTGTCCAGGATCGTCTCGAAGATCGCGCCGGTGAAGCCCGGGATCCGGACCTGCGGCGGGGCGACCAGGACGTGCATGCCGATATCGCCCGGCGCGACGTCGTACCGGGTGCCGACCGCGTCGTACGACGGTTCGTAGCGCTCCATCAGGAACGCCGGCCGGCCGTCGTGCTCGCCGAGCAAGGCGCGGTGGTGGCCGGTTCTCTCGATCCGGAGGTACTCCGCGTGCACGTCCTCGACGGAGGCCGTCAGCAGGCCCCAGTACTTGGCGTAGGGCTGGGTGACCCAGCTGTGCAGGGTGGTCACATCCTCGGTCAGGTCGAACGGCCGGAGGCTGAGGGTGCCGATAGCGGCGAAGAAGCGCCGGTAGGACGGCTCGGGCAGTGCTCTGGTCATGGCGGTCTGCTTTCGAGGTGGGCGAACCTGTTAGCTAAGGCTTACCTTACTAGATAGTCAGAAAGGCGACGACAGGGGTCCCGTATCTCGGTGGCCACCTCATCCGTCCTGCCAGGTATGACAATCCAAGATGTGACCGATGCACTCGACCTGCCGGAGTTGCGGGCCGCCCGGCAGGCGCGCAGGGAATTCCTGGACCGCCTGGAGCCGCTGCGCTCCGACCTTTACGCCTACTGCCGCCGCCTGACCGGCAACGCCTTCGACGCCGAGGACCTGGTCCAGGAGTCGCTCGCACGCGCCTTCACCCAGGCCGCGCAGGCGCACAGCCCCATTGCGAACCCGCGTGCCTGGCTCTTTCGCGTGGCAACCAACGCGTACGTCGACAACTACCGCCGGCAAGCGCCCGTCCTCGTGGACGCGCTCGAGCAGGTCGCGCCGGCCACAGCAGACCCCGTCGAGGTCCGTGACGCCTGGGCTGAGCTCGTGACCCTGCTGCCGCCACAGGAACGCGCCGCACTCGCTCTGAAGGACCTGTTCGGGTTCACCCTCGCCGAGGTCGCCGACGTACTGCGCACCTCCGTCGGCGCAGTCAAAGCTGCCCTGCACCGTGGTCGCGGCCGACTGGACTCGCCAGAGCGCGACCGATCTCTCAAAGCCAGACAGGCCCCGGACCGCCGTCTTCTCGACGCTGTCGCCGAGGCCTTCACGGCGTACGACGTGCCGCGGTTGACTGCCCTTCTACTGGCTGACGCGGACAGCGAGATCCTCGGCGTACTCACCGAGTGGGGCGCCGACCAGATGCGCGACGGGTCCATCGAGCACACGCTCGACCACTCCAAGCCGTACCGGTACACCGCAGAGGTCGTCGAACTGTGGGACGAGACGGTGCTGGTCGTACGCATCGTGCGCGACGGCAAGACCGCGGTGAACGACCTCATGCGCCTCACCACCGAGGACGGCAAGGTCCGGTCGATCCGGTGGTACTACTTCTCGCCGGACTTCCTCGCTGAGGCGGCAGCCGTGCTGGGGGAGCCGGTGGAGCTCAACGGCTACCACTACTGAAGTCGGATATCGGAGATAGTCCGCGCGGGTGATGTGCGGCAAACGGGTGTTTGCCTAAGTTGGAGGCATGTTGATTGCCGAAGATCTCTTGCTGCTGTTGTACGACGACGAGAGCGGGAAGCCGATCACCGGAGCGCCCGGCCTGGATTACGCGCTGGCCGGAGCCGTGCTGGTCGAGCTGACCATGCTCGGGAGGCTGGACATTGCCGGTGACGGTGAGGACGTCAAGCGCGGCCGGCTGAAGGTGCTGGACGCGACTCCGACGGGTGACGCCATCCTGGACGAGCGGCTGGCGTACGTGGCCGACAAGCCTGGCAAGCGTCCCAAGGACCAGATCGGCCGGCTCTCGAAGAAGCTGCGCGAACAGTTGCTCGCCAGGCTCGCCGAGCGTGGTGTGCTGACGGCGGACGAGGACAAGGTGCTCGGCATCTTTCCGGTGACCCGCTGGCCGGCCGAGGACGGGCGGCACGAGGCGGAGGTTCGGTCGGCGCTCGAGAGCGTGCTGAAGGTCGGTACGTCGCCGGACCAGCGGACCGGTGCCCTGATCGCGGTGCTGAGCGCGCTGAACGTCGTACCGAAGATCGTCACTGACGCGGTGGACAAGAAGGCGCTCAAGCAGCGGGCCAAGGAGATCGCCGAGTCGGACTGGGCGGCGGACGCGGTGCGGAAGGCCGTCGCCGAGATGCAAGCCGCGATCACGACAGCCATCGTCGTCTCAGCCACCGCGGCCACGGCGAGCTGACGTCAGTGAGCTGATGCGGCGAGGCGGGCCTTGATGTCGGACTTGAGCACCTTGCCGACCTTGGACCGCGGCAGGTCCGGCCACACCAGGACCTCCTTGGGTGCCTTCACGCTGCCGATCCGGGCCTTGACGAAGGCGATCAGCTCGCCGGGATCGATCTCGGTGTCCGGCTGTTGCTGGACGACAGCCACGACCCGCTCGCCCCACTTGTCGTCGGGCCGGCCGATCACCGCGCAGTCCCGGACCGCGGCATGGGCCATCAGCGCCTGCTCCACCTCGGTGGAGTACACGTTGAAGCCGCCGGTGATGATCATGTCCTTGGCCCGGTCGACGATGTAGAGGTAGTTGTCCTCGTCCAGGTAGCCGATGTCGCCGGTGTGGTGCCAGCCGTGCCGGGACACTTCCGCGGTGGCCTCGGGGTTGCGGTAGTACCCCTGCATCACCAGCGATCCGCGGACGACGATCTCACCGCGTTCGCCGCGCGGCAGCAGTGATCCGTCCGGCGCCATGATCGCGGTGGTGACGAGCGGCGACGGCCGGCCGGCCGACGACAGCCGGGACCGGGCAATGTTGCCGTCGGCATCGAAGTGGTCGGCCGGCGGCAGGATCGAGATCATCATCGGCGCCTCGGTCTGGCCGAACAGCTGGGCCATCACCGGGCCGATCCGCTGCAGCGCTTCCTCGAGGCGGGCGACCGACATCGGCGCGGCGCCGTACCAGAAGCAGCGCAGCGACGAGAGGTCCGTGCGGTCGAGCTCCTCGGCCGCGAGCACCATGTAGATCAGCGTCGGCGGCAGGAACGTGTGCGTGACCTGGTGCCGCGGGATCAGCGCCAGGAATGCATGGACATCCGGCGTCCGCATGATGACGATCTCGCCGCCGGAGGCCAGGACGGGGAAGCACAGTACGCCGGCCGCGTGGGTCAACGGCGCCAGTGCGAGGTAGACGGGCCGCTCGCCGAACGGGTAGCCCATCAGCGTCAGCGCGGTCATCGTCTCCAGGTTGCCGTTGCTGAGCATCACTCCCTTCGGGCGACCCGTGGTCCCACCGGTACCGACGATCAACGCCTGATCGTCGGGACCGGTGAGATCGGGTGCCGACTGGGACACGCCCCCGCAGAACGCGTCCCAGCCGACGCTCCGGCCGGTGAAGTGGGGAACCTCGCCGGAGCTTGGATCGGCATCCAGGCAGACGAAGGTGTGGACCTTCGGCACCGCGACCCGGATCCGATCCACCAGTGGCGCGAACGCCGCCTGGTAGATCAGCACTTCACAGTCGAACTGGTCGAGCAGGTCGCGGTTCTCCGCGGCCTCGTTGCGCGGGTTGATCGGGCACCAGACCGCACCGGCCCGGCTGATCCCGAACACGCAACTGAACGCGATCGGATCGTTCGCCGACAGGATCGCCACCTTGCCGCCCGGCCGTACGCCGGACGCCGCGAGACCGGCCGCGATCCGGTACGACAGCTCCTGGACCTCGGCGTACGAGAGCGTCTCGCCGTCGGTGGTCAGGCATGGTGCGTCCGGACCGAGCGAGGCGCCCTTGTCGAGGTAGTCGACCAGTCGCACTGCTACTCCTTCACTGCAGCACGGTGAGTTGCGGTTCGGAGACCAGCCCGAAGCTGCGCAGTACGCCGAGCAGCTCGCGGTGCCCGAACGCCTGACAACCACTGGCGAAGCCGACGCGCTTCGGCGGCGTCTGCAGCAGTGAGTACGCCGCATAGGCCTGCATCAGACCGGTCTGCTGGTAGTTGCTGTGGCCGTGGATGACACAGTGCGCCCGGCCGAGTGGACCGGAGGCATGCACGGAGTCCAGCGACTTGTTGACGCGCGGGTTCTCCCGCGGCGGCATCTGGTTCATCACCTGGCGAGCGGTCTCGGTCAAGGCCTCGTTGCGCTGCTCCGGGTCCATGTCCTTGGTGGCTTCCAGCGCCGCTGCGACGATCTGCGGCACGCCGTTCATCAGCGCGGCGTTGAACACGCCGCCGCGCGCCTTGCAGTTGGCCACTCGCGGATCGCGCTTGAACCAGACCGGGTGCGACGTACCGCCCCAGGGCAGTGACAGCGCCAGTTCGTGCTGCCCGGGCACCACCAGCGGCACGAGACCCTGCTCGGCTTCGGCGAACTCGACGTATGTGTTCTGCTCCAGGTAGTGCGCCTTGGAGCCCGCTGCGTTCACCAGGATCGTGCGGGTCGACGCGATCGTCGGACTGCCGCCCCAGAACACTGCGATGTCCAAGGTGTCGACGCCGGGTTGTTCCAGGCACAGCTGCGCGGCGATCTCGCCGGTGGTGTACATCTGCGCGATACCGGGAGCCAGCAACAGACCGGCTTCGGCGAACTGGGCGCCGTACGTCTCGTCGCAGGTGATCAGCCAGTCCTGCTCGCCGGTGGTGTCGGTGTAGTGCGCGCCGGCCGCCAGGGCCGCCTCGACCGCCGCAGGGCCGAGCTCGCTGAACGGGCCGACCGTGTTGAGCACCACGGAGGCACCCTTGAACACGTCGGTCAGGGTGGCGACGTCGTGGTCGACGGTGGCGATCTCGTAGTCGGCGGTCTCGATCCCCGCCACGTGGGACTCCATCGACTCCTTCAGCCTGTCCTCGCTGCGGCCGGCGGCCACGAACGGGACGTGGTACTGACGGAGGTACTCACACACCAACCGGCCGGTGTAACCGGAGGCGCCGTAGACGACAACGGGTTTGGCTGTCATCGGTCACATCCCCATTCCGCCGTCGACGGGCAGGCCGGCGCCGGTGATGAAGCGGGCCTCGTCCGACGCGAGGAAGACGACCGCGTCGGCCATGTCGGTGACTTCACCGAGCCGGCCGGCCGGGGTCAGCCCGATCACGGCGGCGACCGCAGCCTCGGGCGACTCGAACAGACCGAGCTGGGCCACGTCGTTGGCCAGACTCGCGCCCATGGCGGTCGGCACCAGGCCGGGGTAGATGCAGTTGACGCGGACGCCGTACCCGAGCTTGCCGGACTCCATCGCGGCGACCCGGGTGAGCCGGTCGACCGCGGACTTGGTCGCGGAGTAGACCGCGATCCCGGGGAACGCGATGGTCGCGGCGACCGAGGCGACGTTGATGATCGCGCCGCCCTGGCCGGCCAGTCCGTCCGGACGCATGGTGCGCAGGCCCCACTTGAGTCCGAGCGTGGTGCCGAGGATGTTGACGTCGAGCATCTTGCGGATGTCGTCGACGCTGACCTCGGTGAGCAGGCTGGTGATCTCGATGCCCGCGTTGTTCACCAGGATGTCCAGGCCGCCGAGGATGTCGATTGGCCGCGACGACCGCGTTCTCCCAGCTGCCCTCGTCGGTGATGTCGTGGGCGACGAAGCCGTTGCCGGCGCCGAACTCGGTGTCCAGGGCGTCGGCGACCGCCTCGCCGGTGTCCTTCTGGATGTCGCTGATCACCACTTTGGCGCCGGCCGCCGCCAGCGCCCGGGCCATCCCTTCGCCGAGCCCCTGGGCCCCGCCGGTGACGAGGGCCTTGCGGCCGGAGAGGTCGAGTCCGCCCATCTGAAGCTCCTTTGCTCGAAGGACCGCTGCGCTTCACACTCTGGAGATTCTTTTGACAGTCGTCAAGACTTTGTTTGACACTTGTCAAGAAATCTCCCGCCGCGGGTCGCGCCTGGGCCCGCGGAGGGTAGATTGACGCCGACGAACCCCGCCGGAGAGAGGGAGTGGCGATGAGCGTGACCTCGGATGCCGCTGGTCCCGAGTCCGACCCCGTCGAGGTGCGGCCCGCCCGGGTGTCGGGGATCGACAAGATCGAGCGCCGCCGGATCGCGCTGGCCGAGTCGGCGCTGAAGACGCTCGGCGAGCTGGGGTACGCGCGGACCAGCCTGCGGGAGATCGCGAACAACTCCGAGTTCACCCACGGCGTCGTGCACTACTACTTCCGCGACAAGATCGACCTGATCAGCTACTGCGTGCGGTACTACAAGACGAAGTGCGCGCAGCGGTACGACGAAGTGGTCGAGACCGCGGCCTCGGCCGACGAACTGGCCGTCGGCTTCCTGGGCAAGATGACGCAGACGCTGGTCGAAGAGACCCCGATGCACCGGCTCTGGTACGACCTGCGCGCCCAGAGCATGTTCGAGGACCAGTTGCGCGACGACGTCGCCGCGATCGATCAGCTGCTGGAGCAGATGATCTGGCGCATCCTGACCCGGTACGCCGACCTGGTCGGCGGCTCCCCGACCGTCGATCCGCCCACGGCGTACGCACTGATCGACGGCCTCTTCGAACAAGCGGTCGTCGGCTACGCCGCGGATCCGGATCGCATCCCGGACCTGCTGGCCGACCGCGTCAGCCAGGTCCTGCCGAAACTGATCGCGGCGTAGCCGGACCTGCCTACTCCGCCTGGCAGTTCACCTTGCAGAGCTTGTCGGTGAGGGTCAGGTGGGCGCCGGGCTCCTCGCTGTCCACCTCGGCCGAGTAGTCGGCCTGCCAGTCGCCGAAGGTCTCCTGCGCTGTGGTGGTGCCGTTCTGCTCGCCGAACCAGGTAGCGATCTCCGGTGCCCTGGGCGATGTGAGCGAGCTCCAGGGTCTTCGGCAGCACCTTGGCGATCTCGGCCGACGCGGTAGCGACCGGCCCGGCCGCGTGCAGCGACACCACCGGTGGACGGGGATGCGATCCGGTGAGCAGCCAGACCGATGTGGCTCCCGACGTACAGATGGCGTACGCGGCGTCGGTTGTGCACTTGTAGCCGGCGCCGGTCAGCGCGCTGACCACCTGGGTGGCGTTGATGGCCGGCAGCGTGGCCGGTGCCGCCGCACTGGTCGTCGTACCGGTCGTCGTACCGGTCGTCGTACCCGGTCTCCGCCTGGTCAGGAGTGTTGGAGCAGGCGGTGAGGAGGGTCAGGGCTGCCAGGGCGGTGGCTACGCGGTTCAGGCCGGCACCTCGATCGCCGCGTCGAGAGCGATGGTGATCATCTCGGAGAAGGTCGTCTGCCGCTCCTCGGCGCTCGTCTCCTCCTTGGTGATCAGGTGGTCCGACACCGTCATGATGCCGAGCGCCCGGCGGCCGAACTTCGCCGCCAGCGTGTAGAGCGCGGCGGCCTCCATCTCGATCCCCAGTACGCCGTACTCCGCCGTCCGCGACACCAGGTCGGGGCGGTCGTTGTAGAACAGGTCGCCGGAGAACACCTGGCCGACGTGCACGTTCAGCCCGGCCGCCTCGGCCGCGTCCACCGCGGCGCGCAGCAGCTGGTAGTCGGCCGTCGGCGCGTAGTCGATGCCGTGGAAGCGCAGCCGGTTCATCTGCGAGTCGGTGCTCGCGGACATCGCCACGATGACGTCGCGGACCCGGACCGCCTCGGTCAGCGCACCGCACGTGCCGACCCGGATCAGGGTCTGGACGTCGTACTCCGCGAACAGCTCGTGCGCGTAGATGGAGGCGGAGGCCTGGCCCATCCCGGAGCCCTGGACGGAGATCCGCTCACCCTTGTAGGTACCGGTGAACCCGAACATGTTCCGGATCTCGGTGTAGCAGGTCACGTCGGACAGGTAGGTCTCCGCGATCCACTTGGCCCGCAGCGGGTCACCGGGGAACAGCACGCGCGGCGCGATCTGCCCCTTCTCGGCGGCGATGTGAATACTCATGCCGGGATGCTCTCACGGTGCCGGGATATGTTGAGGCATGTGGCCTACTCCATCGCACCTGGTTCCTTAGCTCTGTCCCGTTCCGTGCTGGATCGCGCTGCCGATCGCAGGCGCGACGACGAGTGGCTGGACAAGGCGTGGGCCGCCCCTGACACCCAGGTGGCGGTGGTGGCCGGCGACAAGCTGCTGGTGAATGCCGAGCGCACCGCACTGCAGCTCGTGCCGCCGTCCGAGGCGCCGGACGGCCTGCGGATCTTCCTGGGCATCGACCGCGAGTCGGGTGCGGGTATGACGGCTGACGGTCGCGCTGTGTTCGCCGTACTCGTCGAGGGACAAGGAGACGAGTCGTACGCCGGACTCCGCGAGATCGGCGCGGTCCTGGGCGACCGTGACGCCGGTATGGCGGTCAACGTCGTCGGCTTGTCCAACTGGCACGGCGTCCACACGCACTGCGCGAACTGCGGTGAGCACACCGAGGTGATCGACGCCGGGCACGTCCGGCAGTGTCCCGCGTGCGGTCTGTCGCACTTCCCGCGCAGCGACCCGGCGATCATCGTGCTCGTCACCGACGACCAGGACCGCGCCCTGCTCGGCCGCAACGAGGCCTGGCCCGAGGGCCGCTACTCGACCCTGGCCGGCTTCGTCGAGCCGGGGGAGTCGCTGGAGGCCGCCGTACGGCGTGAGGTCCTCGAGGAGACCGGTGTGATCGTCGGGCCCGAGGTCGTGTACGCCGCGAGCCAGCCGTGGCCGCTGCCGTCGAGTCTGATGCTCGGCTTCTACGCCAAGGCGGCGAGCACCGACATCGAGGTGGACGCCGACGAGATCGCCGAGGCCCGCTGGTTCACCAGGGAGGACCTTCGTGCACTGGTCGAAGCCGGCACGATGGCCCTCCCCGGCAACATCTCCATCTCCCGTCGCCTGATCGAAGGCTGGTACGGCAAGGAGCTCACCGGCAGTTGGTGATCACTTGCCGACGTCGGAGCGGGCGGCGGCGATGCGGATGAGGACGCCCTCCCAGCGTTCCACCGTGCCGGCTCGCTCCAGTTCCTTGACCTTCTTGTCGACCGCCGCGACGTAGGCCGAGTGGCTCGGCCAGTCCGCCGAGTCGTCCGGCAGTACGTCGGTCAGCGTGCAGCCGTAGGTCAGGTGGCGGTTCACCACATGGCTGTCGACGTTCCCCGTCCACACCGTCGTCCGGAGGTCCGACTGCGGACAGGCGTCGACCGGTGCGGTGTACGAGGCCAGGTTGGTCGGGTTCGTCCAGCCGTCCGGTCGCAGCAGCGTGTAGTACGTGCCGTCCGGGGTCTGGGTGAGCCGGTTGAGACCGTGGTCGCGCAGCATCGTCGACTCGCCCCCGAGGCTGTCCACCACGAACAGTCGGCCGGCGGTGACGCCGTACAGGTAGCCGTCGCGCCACTGGAGCGCTCCGTCGTTCGCGCCGGTCCTGCCGCTGAAGACCGGGATCTGGCGCAGCAGCGCACCGGTCGTCGGGTTGACGACGAACACGATGCCGTCCGCCAGGCCCCACAGGTTGCCGTCGGGTCCGATGATCAGCTCGTTGATGCTGGCCGCACCAGGCACGGGTACGACGTCAGTCAGCACCGCACCGTTCGACGGGTCGACCTTGATCAGGTGGGCCTCGGTCGCGATCGGCTCAGTGCCCTGACCGCCCTCGATGCTGGAGCCGGCCCACAGTCCGGTACCGACCGGCAGCAGTGAGGAGATGGTCTGGTCGGCCACCAGGTTGCGGTACACGGTGAAGGCGCCGGTCGGGACGTCGTACACCGTGAGGGCTCCGCCGTACTCGCCGTACGCCGGTGTGGTGCCTACGTAGACGCTGTTGCCCGCAGGCTTCACCGAGACGGGCCTGTTCTGGTGGTGGCTGTCGACGAGGCTGAAGAGTTCCTTCGGGTTCGTCGGGGTCGCGGGAGCGTTCGGATCCCACAGCGACAACCGGCCGTACGGGTAGATGCCGACGTACAGCTTGCCGGTGTTGTCCCACGCCCAGTCCTCGACCTGGCCCTGCCGTGTGGTGACCGTGGCCTTGCCCGTGGCGGGGTCGTAGATCGACGTGGACCCGTTGAGGAACGCGTTGACGAAGACCTTGCCGTTCGAGGGGTCGGCGATCGTGTGCATGAGGGCCACCGGGACGTACTGGAACGGTGAGCTCCACTGGGCGAGCGTGCCGGCCTGCGGGTCGTACCGGAACGTTCCGCCGGAGTAGTTGCCGGCCAGGCCGTACAGCACCTGGCTGCCGTTCTCGGTGACCCAGCCGTAGCCGATCGATGCGCCACGGGTCACAGTGCGGGGCGGTGACACCGGGCCGACGGTGTTCGTGTCCAGGTCGTAGTGGGTGAGGGCGAGCGTGTTGTTGGTGAAGTACACGCCACCCGGACCGGCTGCGGACACGCCACGTGCCGCGATCGGGTAGTCCATGACCTGAGTGCCCGTAGCGGCATCGGTGAACTTGATCTGCTCGCCGGTGACGGCGTCGACCACGACCAGGCGGCTACTGGCGTTGGCGAAGATGCGACCGCCGGCGTAGTCGAGGTCGATGAAGTCCTTGGCGGTCGTGCCGGGTGGAGTGATGTCCTCGACCTGACCGGTCGCCACGTCGATGCGGAGCAGCCTGGCGTTGGGTGTGGAGACGCCGACGAACAGCTTGTTGTGGTCCGGGTCGTACACGGTCGACCGCGCGTACTGCTGCACCGGGTCGAGCGAGCCGTAGTCGGTCACCTGACCGTTCGACGGGTCGTACTTGAACGCGTGCGCGGTCGGATAGGTCCCCGCGTACACGTTGCCGTTCTGGTCGGCGGTGAGGCCGTAGAGCACGGACTCACCGGGGATCGGCTGACCCAGGTCGGTGACGGTGCCTGTGCCCGGGTCGTACCGGTACAGGTGCGCGTTCGGGTAGGTGCCGACGTACAGACTGCCGTCGGGCGCCACGACGATCGCCCACGCACCGGCGGCCCCGGCGAGCGGCAGGGCGTGGATCAACTGGCGGGTGTGCAGGTCGACGACGTTGAGCTGGGCGTTCTCACCGGCGGGTACGGCGTACACGACGTCGCGGCCGTCCGGTGTCCGGCCGATCGCGCCCTCCATCACGGTGAGCGAACTGATCGGGCGCACCGAGATCGCGGACCACGTCCTCGGCGGAGGGGCCCATCCGGCCGGTGTCCGGTCTGATCGGACCGGTCTCCGACGGGAAGGGATCAGGCCGCTTCGGATCCGGATCCGCCGTGGCGGGCAGACCGCCGGCGGCGAGCAGGCCCAGCGTCGAGCGCGAAGGCTGCGGCGGCACGGACGAAGGCATGGCGGGAAAGACGGCGCGGAATCATGGGCGGGCTCCCTGCGGCGTTGTTCCGAGGAAGGTATAACGGTCATGACCGTAATGTCCATAACTCGCGGCCTATGAGTCTTCGGCAGCACGACAACGGCGCCGGCCCACCGGGCGCGGCGCCGTTCTGGGTGGGGTCTAGGCGGCCAGCTTCTCGGCGACCTGGGCCAGCGACGGGTTCGTCATCGCGGTCCCGTCCGCGAAGACCACCGTCGGCACCGTCTGGTTGCCGTTGTTGATCTTCTCGACCAGCTTCGCGGCCTCCGGCACCTGCTCGATGTCGACCTCGGCGAACTCGATCCCGGCCCGCTTCAGCTGACCCTTCAGCCGGTGGCAGTAGCCGCACCAGGGCGTCGAGTACATCGTGAATGCCGCCATCGGCTGACTCCGTCTCCCGGGCGGCCGGATTCTGTCCGGCGGCCCGTCTAGGGTTGCTCTCGACGTATCCGAACCCAGTCGCAGGTGGTGCTGTTCCCGAATGTCCCCGTCCGTGAGCGATCTCACACACTCCGCATCCCCTGACCGGGGCGGAGGGGTGGGGAGAGAGCTGAGCGCGGATGCGCTGCTCGAGGCGCTCGATCCGGAGCAGCGGGCGGTCGCGACCACCCTGAACGGGCCGGTCGTGGTGATGGCGGGTGCGGGCACCGGCAAGACCCGCGCGATCACCCACCGGATCGCGTACGGCGTCCGCACCGCGACGTTCGACCCGCTGCGCGTCCTCGCGGTGACGTTCACCCAGCGGGCCGCGGGGGAGATGCGCGGCCGGCTCGCCCAGCTCGGCGTCGAGGGCGTCCAGGCGCGCACCTTCCACTCCGCCGCATTGCGGCAGGCGAAGTGGTTCTGGCCCAAGGTGTACGGCGGGGAGCTGCCGCCGATCGTGGATCGCAAGTTCCCGCTGCTGACCGAGGCGGCCTCGCGCTGCCGGGTCCGGGTGGACACGCCCGCACTGCGGGATCTGGCCGGTGAGGTCGAGTGGGCCAAGGTGAGCAACGTCCGGCCGGACGACTACGCCCGCCTGGCTCCTCGCTCGGGCCGGACGCTGGCTGCGTTCGACCCGGCCACGATCGCTCGCGTCTTCGCGGCGTACGAGGACGTCAAGCTGGAGCGCGGGCGGATCGATCTGGAGGACGTGCTGCTGTGCGCGGTCGCG
This sequence comes from uncultured Actinomycetota bacterium, assembly GCA_963748245.1. GTDB lineage: Bacteria > Actinomycetota > Actinomycetes > Propionibacteriales > Kribbellaceae > Kribbella. Next base: position 1,304,513 of record CAVVIA010000004.1, read on the forward strand.
CTGCTCGCGGAGGACGAGCGGGTGGCGGCGGAGATCCGGCGGCAGTACCGGACGTTCGTGGTCGACGAGTACCAGGACGTCAGCCCGCTGCAGCAGAGCCTGCTCGACCTGTGGCTCGGCGGGCGTGAGGACGTCTGTGTGGTCGGCGACCCGGCGCAGACCATCTACTCCTGGGCCGGCGCCGAGCCGGAGAACCTGGTCCGCTTCGCGTCCCGGCACCCGTCCGCGACCGTGATCAAGCTGGTCCGCGACTACCGGTCGACGCCGCAGATCGTGGACGTCGCCAACAAGATCCTCGATGCGGCCGGTCCGTCCGGGCTGCCGGGGCGGGTGACGCTGCGGTCCCAGCGTCCCGGCCGGCCCGGCTCCCGTCTACCGGGAGTACTCGGACGAGGTCGCCGAAGCCGACGCGGTGGCGCGGGCGATCGCCCGGCTGCGGGACGAGGGGACTCCGCTGCGCGACATCGCCGTACTGTTCCGGACGAACGCGCAGTCGGAGAACTACGAGCAGGCGCTGGCCGAGCGGAAGATCCCGGCCGTGCTGAAGGGTGCCGAGCGGTTCTTCGAGCGGGCCGAGATCCGGCAGGCCGCCGTACTGCTGCGGGGGCAGGCGAAGGCCGGGGACGTGTCCGCGGACCTGGTCGAGGTGGTGACCGGCGTGCTGGGCGGGGCCGGGTGGACGCCGGAGCCGCCGGCCGGGACCGGCGCGGTCCGGGACCGGTGGGAGTCGCTGAGTGCGCTGGTGACGATGACTTCGGACTTCGCCGCGGCGAATCCTTCCGCTGGTCTGGTCGATCTGATGGCGGAGCTCGACCGGCGGGCGTCGATCCAGCACGCGCCGCTGGCCGAGGGGGTCACGCTCGCGACGCTGCACGCGGCCAAGGGCCTGGAGTGGGGCTGTGTCTTCATCGCGGGCGCGCACGAGGGGACGCTGCCGATCAGCTACGCCCAGACGCCGGCGCAGGTGGAGGAGGAGCGGCGGCTGTTCTATGTCGGCGTGACGCGGGCGAAGCAGCAGCTCCACGTCAGCTGGTCCACCTCACGTTCCCCGGGCGGGCGTGGACAACGCGGTCCGACCCGCTTCCTCGACCCGCTTCACGTGCGTACGGCGTCGCGGCCGACCGCGTGGGAGCCGTCGCGCCGAGCGGTCGGAGCGTTCGTCCCGGTCCGGGCGGCCGATCCCCAAGTGCCGGGTCTGCGGCCGCGGCCTGCTCGACCCCGGCGCCCGCAAGCTGGGCCGCTGCGAGGACTGCCCGTCGTCGATCGACCAGGAGCTGTACGACGCGTTGGTCGCCTGGCGCACCGAGCAGGCGGCGTCCGAGAGCATGCCCGCGTTCGTCATCCTCACCGACGCCACCCTGACCGCGATCGCGGAAACCCGCCCCACCGACGAACAGTCCCTCCGCAAGATCCCCGGCATCGGCCACACCAAGATCACCAAGTACGCCGAGCCCATCCTCAACCTCTGCATCCGCTGACCACGTGCCCGATGAGGCAGGCTTCGGCGCCGTCCGGAGAAATCTGTTGCCAGGCAGGCGCATCGAGGCGCATGGTGGTGGATGTGCCGCATTCTGCTCGTGGCAGACGTGGCAATTAGGTGACAGAGGCAACGATCCCGGAGCGTGCGGATGACGTCCCGGAGCGTGCTGGAAGTCTGTTGTGGCAGCCAGTTCCGGCCACCGCGGCGGCAACTTCCGGCCAACTTCGCAAACTGGCGTTAAATAGTTTGCGGGCTCCGCTGGGGACGGCGTACTGTTCTTTCTGCGGTCGAAGCCTGGCCGAAAACTTCAAACCACCATAGCGATCGAGCTAACCGCCCGCTTCGCCACAACGAGAGGAGGTGCCCTGGATGATCACCAACACGGTCAAGAAGCCGTTCAGCGACATGGCCGCGCTGCCGTGCGCCCCGATTCAGGGTGCCTCGCCGCGCCTGCACGTCGCGACCGTTGTGCTCATGGCTTCCGGCGCTACCCCGTTCCAGGGCGGAGCTGTCGGCGATGCGAAGTACGGCGGTTCGGGTTCTCGAGCATGGAGTCCACCGGTCTGACACCTGTCAGAGCCGGCACCTCCAAGGCCGCGGAACCCACAAAGGGTCCCGCGGCCCTTTTGTTTGTCAACAGCACAGCGTTTGGCCCTGAATTTGGCGGTCTTCAACCGTTGACCGTCCCAAACGACAACGAAGTTGTCCCGACGACAAGAGATCAGCAACCGAAAGTCACTGGGAGGTGACCGGAATGAGCGTGAGCTTCCTCGACGTCTTTACCGAGGTGGCCTCGTCGCAGGACCTGCCCTGTCGGTCCTACGCACCAGAACTCTTCTTCGCCGAATCGCCGGCGGATGTCGAGTACGCCAAGTCTCTTTGCACCACCTGCCCGCTCAAGGCCGAGTGCCTGGCCGGAGCGCTCGAGCGTTCCGAGCCGTGGGGAGTGTGGGGCGGCGAGTTGTTCGTCCAGGGAGTGGTGGTTCCGCGCAAGCGGCCCCGTGGGCGTCCACGTAAGAGTGACACCGTAACCGCCGCCTGACGATCCAGATCCGAAACGAGACTTCAGACCATGACGAACCAGACTTCGCACAGGAGAATTGAAATGCATTTACTCAATGAAGATCTAGCCCGTGCTCATAGTCGTTCCAAACTGAACGACGCAGAGCAGAACCGGCGCTTCCGCCTCGCTCACAAGATCGAGCGCGCGCAGAAGCAGGCCGAGCGGGCCGGCCGGCGAGCTGAGAGGGCCAGCGCACGCGCGCGCCTCGCACTCGCCCGCCTGGTCTGATCCACCAGAACAACTGAATCGCCCGCCGGTCCGGTCCGAAAGGGAGGACCGCCCGGCAGGCACCCAGCCTGACCAGCTGAAACCCCCGAGGGGCGGCATCCACCCGGATGCCGCCCCTCGGCCATCCCCTGCCAGGCCCAGGTGCAGACTGGTACACGTGAGCAGAGCTACGTGTTCGATGTGTGGTCAGCAGGCGGAGACCGAAGAGGCGCCGCTGACCTGGCTGACCTCGGTGGAGAACGGCCGGAAGTTGCTGTACTGCGACCGCTGCACCCGGGAGAACGTCCGCGCCATCGAGGGAAAGCTGGACCCCGTCCACTGGTGAGAAACCTCTGAACCGGTGTCCATCCGGCGGTGATCCGTTCGACGCAGGAGTAAGGCAGATACTCCAGCGGAAGGACCGGACCAATGACCGTCACCGAGAGCGCGGCCGTGACCACCAGCCGGCGGCAATGGATCGGGCTGGCCGTGCTGTCACTCGCCACGCTACTGGTGTCACTGGACCTCTTCGTGATGCTGCTGGCGGTTCCGGCGGTGACCGAGGCCCTCGGCGCGACCGGCAGCCAGCAGCTGTGGATCCTGGACGTGTACGGGTTCATGGTGGCCGGGCTGATGATCACCATGGGCAACCTGGGTGACCGGATCGGCCGGCGACGGCTGCTGCTGGCCGCCGGTGCCGTCTTCGGGGTCGCCTCGGTCGTGGCGGCGTACTCGACGAGCCCTGAGATGCTGATCGGCGCCCGGGCGGTGCTCGGTGTCGCGGGTGCGGCGATCGCGCCCTGCACGCTGTCGCTGATCTCCACGCTGTTCCCGGACGCCCGGCAGCGGGCGACCGCGCTGGGCGTGTGGGCGGGCTGCTTCACCGTCGGTGCGGTCGTCGGACCGATCGCCGGTGGCGTGCTGCTGGCTCATTTCTGGTGGGGTTCGGCGTTCCTGATCGGCGTACCGGCAATGGTCGTGCTGCTGGCAGTCGGGCCGTTCCTGCTGCCGGAGTACCGCGACGAGAAGGCGGGCCGGATCGACGTACCGAGTGTGGTGCTGTCGCTGGTCGCGATCCTGCCGGCGATCCACGGGCTGAAGCAGCTGGCCTCGCACGGCGTGAGTACGACGGCTGTCGGCGGTCTGATCGCGGGCGCGGTGTTCGGCTGGATCTTCGTACGGCGGCAGCGGCGGCTGGCGGACCCGTTGGTCGACGTACGGCTGTTCTCGCGGCGGACCTTCACGGTGACCTTGGGCAGCATGATGACGTACTCGATGCTGTCGGGCGGTGTGATGGTGTTCGTCGCGCAGTACTTCCAGCTGGTGCAGGGGATGAGCCCGCTGAAGGCAGGTATCGCGCTGGTGCCAGGCATGCTCGCCTCGACCGTGTCGTTCCAGCTGGCGCCGCGGCTGGCCCGCCGGATCCGTCCAGGCGTGCTGATTCCCGCCGGCATCGCCTTCACGGTCGTCGGCCTGGCCGTGGTGAGCCAGGCGACGTCAACCGCCGTACTGGTCGTCGCCTTCGCTGTGGAGTGCGCGGGCGTGGGCCCGCTGGTGACGCTGGGCACCAACCTGGTGATGGGGTCGGTGCCGCCGGAGAAGGCTGGTTCGGCCGGGGCGCTGACTCAAACGAGTAACGAGTTCGGGTACTCGCTCGGCATCGCCGTACTGGGCAGTGTGGTCACCGCGACGTACCGCAGCCAGATGGACGGCCAGGGCGGCAGCTCACTGGGCGAGGCCATCAGCGGCGGGGTGCCGGCCGCCGTACTGGACGCAGCCCGCGACGCCTTCACCGACGGGCTTCACCTGGCCGCGGGGTTCACAGCGGTCGCGCTGACGGTGGTCAGCGTCCTGCTGGCCCGCACACTACGCTCAGAGCCTGTCTTGGGCTCAGACGCGGGTGAAGCCGGGTAGGAACTCGTCCAGGACCGAGCTGAACGGCGCCTCGGCCTCGAGCTGGGAGAGTACGGCGATGCCGCCGATCCAGACCCGGTGGATGAGCAGGTACGACGGCGGCAGGTTGAGCTTGAGCGCCAGGGACGCTTGGGGCGAGCGGAAGTCGCTGGTCCGGTTCGCCTGCGCCCGCATCCAGGCGCGGCTGAACTGGAACATCTCCGCCCGGGCCGGCTCCGCGAACGGCGCCAGGTAGTCCATCAGCTGGTCCGGGTCGATCTCCATCCGCGGTTTGATGAAGCCCTCGGCCCGGAGGCCGTCGCGGACCGCGATCCCGTCGCCCTGGAGCGAGATGGCCAGCAGCCGCCCGATCGCCGGCGGCAGCCCGTCCGGCAGCCGGGCGCAGAGCCCGAAGTCGACCACGCCGAGGCGTCCGTCCGGCATCACCCGGAAGTTCCCAGGATGCGGGTCGGAGTGCAGCAGCCCGGCCAGCTTCGGCCCGCTGAACATGAACCGGACGTACTTCAGCCCGATCTCGTCCCGCTCCTGCTTGGTGCCGTCGGTGATGAACGACGACAGCGGCCGCCCCTCGATCCACTCCGACACGATGACGCTCGGGGAGTGCTTGATGACCCGGGGTACGACGAACTCCGCGTGGCCCTTGAAGGCATCGGCGTACTGCTGCTGCGCCTGCGCCTCGCGGTCGTAGTCGAGCTCCTCGCCGATCCGCTCCTGCAGCTCGGCGACCAGCGGCTTCATGTCGAGCCCGGGGACGAGCGTGCCGAAGGTCCGGGCGAATCGGCCGAGCTGGCGCAGGTCCGCGCGCAGCGCCTCGGCGGCGCCCGGGTACTGCAGCTTGACCGCGACCTCGCGGCCGTCCTTCAGGATGCCGCGGTGCACCTGGCCGATCGACGCGGCGGCCGCGGGCAGGTCGTCGAACTCCTCGAACCGGTCTCGCCAGCGCTTGCCCAGCTCCCGCGACAGGATCGTGTGCACGGTCGAGGCCGGCATCGGCGGGGCGGAGTCCTGCAACTTGGTCAGGCGTCGCCCGGTACGGCGCCGCGAGCTCCTCCGGCATCGCGGACTCCATCAGGCTGAGCATCTGCCCGAACTTCATCGCGCCGCCCTTGAGCTCACCCAGGACGGCGAACAACTGGTCGGCGGTCCGGCGCTGGAACTCCGCCATCACGGTCTCGGCCGGCGCACCGCCGATCCGCTTGCCGAGCCCGACCGTCGCCCGGCCGGCGGCACCGAGCGGCAGGCTGGCGAGCTTCGCGGTCCGGCTCAGCGCTTTGCGGGGAAGGTCCGACACGTCCCCATTCTGTCGGGTCGGCCAAGCCGGAGCCCGTCCGGGGCACCGGCATGTCGTCCGGGGTTCGTCGACGGCCGTCCCCCGGGTCACCACGGCCCGGCCGCAGGCGGGCTCAGGCGCGGCCACGGCCCGGCCGTCAGGGCGGGCTCAGGCGCGGCGCGGAACGACGAAGGGCGGTGTCCGGCACACGCGTGCCGAACACCGCCCCACGACTTGGTGCGTCAGGCCTTGCCGAGGATCCGGTTCAGGTTCGTACCGCACTCGGGGCACTTGGCCTTGGCCATGCGCGTGCCCTTGTCGTTGACCTTGACCTCGCCGTCGGCGGTGCGCTTGGCCTTGCACTTGACGCAGTAGAACTCGCCGCTCCAGGTCTCTGCCATGAGGGCCCTCTCCTTGCTCTGAATACCAGCCCGGGTTCTCGCCCCAGGTTGTCGTGGATGCTAACGGCAGACCGTCCTGCCGTAGGCCGTTCGGCCCAGTCGGGATTCACCCTACGGCAGCCAGGCGCACGCTCAAGCGCACCTCCCGGCCAGCGTGCCGCCGGATCGCACCGAGGAAAGCCTTTTCCGAACGGTCCGGCAGCACAGAGCAGGCTCCCGGGGGTCCGCCTTCGGAACCGCTCGGCTTCCCCTCCGAACGGCCCCGGAGGCGGTCCGGGAGCCTGCTGGGCATGACGCTAGGAGGCGCGGGCGGCGCAGGCAAGGGCCCGTTGTCCACCCCTGTGGATAACCCTGTGTGCAACCTGTGGGACGCGCCGCCGGGCACTGTGGACGGGCGGGGGAACAGGATGTGAACAACCAGAGTCGGCCGGCCCAAGATCTGGCACCTGACCTGCGGAAACGTCGATGCACAGGATGTGGACGGAAGAAAGTTGTCGGATTCGGGGGGTACATTTTTGACCCATGGCCGACTCTCCGCTGCGCCCGATCCCGCCATATGTGGATATCCGCCGCAGCAAGCGGCGCAAGCGGACCGTCAGCGCCTACCGGGACGGCGAGACGGTGGTCGTGCTGATGCCCGACCGGCTGTCGGCCGCGGAGGAGGCGCGCTGGGTCGAGACCATGCTGGCGCGACTGGAGAAGCAGCGCAGCCGTTCTCGCGTGTCGGACGAAAAATTGTTGGCCAGAGCACACGAACTCGCGTGTCGCCACCTCCCCGAAGTGCCCGAACCTGCGTCAGTCAGGTGGGTTTCGAACCAAAACAGACGGTGGGGCTCCTGCACTCCGGCGGACCGATCGATCCGTTTGTCGACTCGTTTGCAGTCGATGCCCGCCTGGGTGGTCGACTATGTGCTCATCCACGAGCTCGCCCACCTGATCGAGCCGGCCCACAACGCCGCCTTCTGGGCCCTCGTCCACCGCTACCCCAAAGCCGAGCGCGCCGAGGGCTACCTGGAGGGCATCTCAGCCGCCTCCTCCCTCAACCTCGAAGACTTCTGAGGGCGCCTGCCCAGAGCTGGCTGCACCCGTCCGGTCACGCTGCGGTAGCGGGCCCTGGGTCCACCCCCAGCGAGGTGTGGCCGGCCGCAGGGGAGGGGTGGGGCTTTCCTCAGGGTGAACTCGGTGGCTTCCTGCATGGTGGCGGACCACCCTTCAGCGACGAGGCTTTTGAGCCGTAGCCAGCGCCGCGCCAGGCAGCGCTGGGTGGGGCGCCAGAGGGGGCGCAGAGGGGCAGGGAACGTATGGCCAGGGGACAGATCACGGTCCGGGCGGCGCGCTGGAGTGCCACCCATCCGTGGCGGGCGATCGCGATGTGGGTGGTCCTCGTGATCGCCTGCTTCGCGCTCGGCTCCGCAACCGGCACCAAGGAGTCCGACGGTGACGGAGACATCGGCGAGGTGACCCGGGCCGACGACATCGTCAAGTCCGGCAACTTCGCCGACCCGGACGTGGAGAGCGTGCTGATCACCTCGCCCTCCGGAACACTCGACCAGGCCGAGGCAGCCACGGCGGCCGGTGTGGTGATCGAGCGGATGCGCGCCCTCGGTGGGGTCGCGGAGGTCGCTCAGCCGATCACGTCGGCGAACAAAGACGCCCTGATCGTCAGGGTCACCCTGAAGGACGGCACCGATGACAACCGCGTACAGCCGCTGCTCGACACCACCGCCCAGGTCCAGCAGCAGTACCCGAAGCTCCGGATCGAGGAGGTCGGCGGCCTGTCCATCGGCAAGGCTCTGGACGAGACGCTCGGCAAGGACTTCAAGCGCGCGGAGATGTTCAGCCTGCCGGTGACACTGGCGATCCTCTTGGTCGCGTTCGGCGCACTCATCGCGGCCTCGGTGCCATTGGTGCTGGCGCTGTCCGCGGTCGCCGCCGCGATCGGACTCTCCGCAGCAGCATCCCAACTGGTCCCCGCGGTCGACGCGGTGAACAGCGTGATCCTGCTGATCGGTATGGCGGTCGGCGTCGACTATTCGCTCTTCTACCTCCGCCGCGAACGGGAGGAACGTGCCAAGGGTCGCGGTCACGTCGACGCGGTCGAGATCGCCGCGGCCACGTCGGGTCACGCCGTCGTCGTCTCCGGTGTGGCGGTGATCATCTCGATGGCCGGGTTGTTCCTCGCCCGTGACGCGGTGTTCTCGTCCTTCGCGGTCGGCTCGATCCTGGTCGTCGCGGTGGCCGTCATCGGCTCGCTGACCGTGCTGCCCGCCGCTACTGGCGAAGCTGGGCCGCTGGGTGGACCGGCCGCGGATCCCGTTCCTGTGGCGGCTGACCGCGAGCAAGGCGAAGCCGCGGTTCTGGCCGGCCGTGCTGAAGCCGGCGCTGCAAGCACCCGGTTGCCACGCTGCTGGTTTCGGTCATCGCTCTGCTCGCGGTCGCGTCGCCCGCACTGGGGATGACAGCTGAAGTTCCCGGGCACCGAGGACCTGCCGCGCGACACCGCGGTGATGAAGGCGTACGACCGGCTCACCGCGGCGTTCCCGAGCACGGGCACCAGCCACGAGGTCGCCGTCCGCGCTCCGGCCGACCAGCAGGCCGCGGTGAAGGCCGCGCTGGCTGACCTGGTCCAGCGGACGCAGAGCGACAAGCTGTTCGCGCAGGACGGGCTGGAGAAGCCGCGCGTCTCCCAGGACGGCACGGTCACGGTGCTCGAGGTCGCCACGCCGTACGAGGGCGGTAGCCAGCAGGCACGCGACTCGCTGGACAAGCTGCGCAAGGACCTGATGCCGTCGACCGTCGGCAAGGTGCCGGGAGTCGAGTACGCCGTCGGTGGCTTCGTCGCCGCGGACGTCGACTACGCGGCCCACACCCGGGCGAAGCTGCCGCTGGTGATCGGGTTCGTGCTGCTGCTGACGATGATCGTGATGATGGTGACGTTCCGGTCCGTGGTGGTCGCGCTCACCGCGATCTTCGCTGAACATGCTGAGTGCCGGAGCGGCGTACGGCGTCGTGACGGCGGTGTTCCAGAACACCTGGGCCGAAGGGATCCTCGACTTCCGGTCGAACGGTGCGGTGGTCTCCTGGTTGCCACTGTTCCTCTTCGTGGTGCTGTTCGGTCTGTCGATGGACTACCACGTGTTCGTCGTCAGCCGGATCCGTGAGGCGGTGCTCCGCGGCGTACCGACCAAGCAGGCCGTTGCCGAAGGCATCACCAGCTCGGCCGGCGTGGTCACCAGCGCGGCCGCCGTCATGATCGGTGTCTTCGCGGTCTTCGCCACGCTGAGCACGCTGGACATGAAGCAGTTGGGTGTCGGCCTGGCGGTCGCGATCCTGATCGACGCGACGATCATCCGGGCGGTCGTCCTGCCGTCAGCATCATGACCCTGCTGGGCGATGCCAACTGGTGGGCGCCGAAGTGGCTGCGCGGCAAGCAGGCCAAGCACGCGACCCCGGCCGCCCCGCGCGACCCGGAGCGCGAGCTCACCCCGGTCGGCTGACAGTTCCCGTCCGACGCGAGCGCCCCACCGCACCAGGGTGGGGCGCTCGCCTAATTGGGTGGTGGGCGGTCGACATCGGCGGGTAGCGTCCTGCGCTCTGAGCGAGGAGGCGGAGTGACGCAGCGGGCCGAGGCATTGGCGGAGTTGGCGGAGCAGGTGCTGGCGGTCGAACGGCCGCATCCGGTGCGGGTCGCGATCGACGGGTGTTCGGCGGCGGGGAAGACCACGCTGGCGGACGAGTTGGCGCAGGTACTGCGGGATCGCACCGAGCGCGAGGTGATCCGGGTCGGGATCGACTACTTCAAGCGTGCCGTTGAGCTACGTACGGCGTACCCGGTGGACTCACCGGAGAGCTACTACCTCGAGACCTGGGACAACGAGGCGATCCGCGACCGGTTGCTGATTCCGCTCGGACCGGACGGCGATCGCCGGTACACCGCCGGCCTCAGGGACTCCTCGGCACAGACAGCGCTCGAGCTACCCGTTGCGGTGGCGCCCGACGATGCCGTCCTGCTGGCCGACGGCGCGTTCCTGCAAAGGCCGGAGCTCGATGCCTGCTGGGACCTGCGCATCTACGTCGATATCACCTTCGACGAAGTACTCCGTCGTGGCATCGCCCGCGATCAGCAGTGGATGCCCTCTCCCGAAGCCGCCGAACACCGCTATCGGCACCAGATACATCCCCGGCGAACGGATGTACGTCGATCAGATCCAACCGCGGGCCCGGGCCCAGATCGTCCTGAACAACCAGGACCCAGCCAACCCAACCCTCGCCATCCGCATCTGACGTCCAAGATCTACGGGTGCCGGCGGGCGCGGTGGGTGGCGGCCTTCACCCGGCTCTGGCATTGGGGGGAGCAGAAGCGGCGTTGGGCGTTGCGGGAGACGTCGACGAAGACGCGGTCGCACTGCGGGGCTGCACAGACGCCGAGGCGTCCGGCGAGGTCGCTGCCGAGTGCGATGGCGAGGCCGGCCGCGCAACCGGCGGCCCAGCCGTTGGCCAGTTCGTCGTTCGGTCCGTGGAAGTGCAGGCTCCAGGGCCGGTCTTTCGCCCCGGTCCAGTTGCGGGCGCGCGTTGGTGTCGAGGAGCAGTGCGTTGACCTCCGTCGCGGCCCGGTCGAGGTCGCCCGAGTGGGCCGCCTCGAACACGATCCGCATCCGGCCGGCGAGCTCCGCGAGCCGGCGCGCATCGGCCCGCCGTACGACGGCCTGCGGATACCCGATCGCAGCCAGCGCGTCCGCCACGGCCTGCCGCTCGTCCGCGGGTGCGCCGACGGGTGAGCCGCCGGAGTAGCCAGGCGTCAGCCTGTTCACGTACTCCACCGCAGCAGCCAGCACGTTCCGTGCATGACTATCAAAAGACACTTGACCAGTCACAGGCTCTCTCCGTACAGTCGACCTCGCGTGACTAACCATAACGCTTTAGATAGTCACGCAGGAGGAGGGTGTCATGGGTGCCGCAGCCCGCGCAGCAGTGCCGGCCCCGCCGGCGCGGCGGCTTTCCGCCGTGGTCTGGGTCCTGGTGGCGGCTCGGGCTGTCAATCGGGTCGGGGCGTTCACGCTGCCGTTCCTCGGGGTCGTGCTGACCGTGGAGTTCGGTGCGTCGTTGGCGCAGACCGGGTTGATCCTGGCGCTGTTCGGGCTGGCGACGATTCCGTCGCGGCTGCTTGGCGGGGTGCTGGCCGATCGGCTCGGTCGGCGCCGGACGATCGTGCTCGGGCTGACCGGGTGTGCCGTTGCGCAGACCTGGATCGCGGTCTCCCATCAACTCTGGTCCGCGGTGCTGGCCACGCTGCTGCTCGGTCTGGTCTTCGAGATCTACGAACCGCCCAGCCAGGCGACGATCGCCGACGTCACCGAGCCCGCCGACCGGCCGGCGGCGTACGGACTGCTCGGCGCCGCGATGGCCGCCGCCGGCGTGCTGGCCGGCCTCCTCGCGGCAGCCCTCAGCCACTGGGACCTGCGCTGGTTGTTCGTCGCCGACGCGGTCACCTGCCTGGCTTGTGCCATCCTCGTCGCCCGCGCGCTACCAGCCGACGTACGGCGGGACACCGCACAGACGACCGCGGTAGCGGTCTGGCGGGATCGCCGACTGCTGATCCTGCTCGCCGGCGGCACGGTCTTCGCCACCATGTACATGCAACTGGTGATCGGCCTGCCGCTCACCCTGCTGGAGCAAGGCCTGCCGAAGTCAGGCACCGGCTTCATCCTCGCCGTGTCCGCGGTCACTCTGATCGTCGCCCAACGCCTGCTGCGCGTGCAGCAACTGGACGACTTCACCTCGTTGACCATCGGCTATGTCCTGCTCGCCATCGGCCTCATCGTGAGCGCGTTCGCGCAGAGCCTGACCGTCTACCTCCTCGCCACAGTGCTGTGGAGCCTCGGCGAACTGTTCCTGCTGACCCGCTACCTCACGCTGGCCTCGGGGCTCGCACCCGACCACGCACGCGGCCGCTACCTCGCCGTCTTCGGGCTGAGTTGGGGCATCGCCACTGCCATCGCGCCGTTGACCGTGACCTGGCTGCTCGAGTCGTTCGGTCCCGAAGGTCTGTGGCTCGCCAGTGCCGCGGTTGCCGTCGCACTGGCCGCAACCCAGCCGTGGTTCAGGAAGAGACTGGCTCCAGCCTGACCGTCAGGCCCTTGGCTACCGGGGTGTTGCTGCCCTTGGCCAGGTCGTCGGCGGACATCAGCACGTTGGTCTCCGGGTAGTACGCCGCCACGCAGCCGCGCGCGGTCGGGTACGAGACCAGCCGGAACCCGGAGGCGCGCCGCTCGACCCCTGCGAACTCGCTGACGATGTCGACGTACGCCCCGTCCTGCAACCCCAGCTCGGCCAGGTCGTCCGGGTTCACGAAGACCACCTCGCGAGTCCCGTGCACACCGCGGTAGCGATCCTGCAGCCCGTAGATCGTCGTGTTGAACTGGTCGTGACTGCGCATCGTCTGCAGCAACAGCCGGCCAGGCGCCGTCGGCAACCAACTCAGATCGTTCGCGGTGAACTGCGCCTTCGCGTCCGACGTCCTGAACTCCCGCCGGTCCCGCGCCGCATGCGCCAGCAGGAACCCGCCCTCGTTGGCCCGCAACCGCTCCTCGAAGTCCTCGTACCCGTCGGCGACCCGCCCGATCCGCTGCCGGATCAGGCTGTAGTCGTCGGCGAAGTCCGCCCACGGAATCTCTCCCACCGACGGTACGACGGCCTGCGCCAGCCCGCAGATGATCCCGATCTCGGACTTCATCTCCGGCCCGGGTGGGATCAGGTTGCCGGTGGACAGATGGACGGCGCCCTGCGAGTCCTCGACCGTCACCGACTGCGGACCTGCCGCCGTGTGGTCGTGGTCGGTCCGCCCGAGCGTCGGCAGGATGAGCGCCTCGCGACCGGTGATCGTGTGCGACCGGTTCAGCTTGGTGGACACCTGCACGGTCAGATCGCACTGCCGCAACCCGCGATGCACGACCTCGGTGTCAGGGGTCGCGGACGCGAAGTTCCCGCCCATCGCGACGAACACCCGGACCGAGCCGTCGCGCAACCGCTTCACCGTCGCGGCCGCGTCGACACCGTGATCCCGTGGCGAGGTGAACGCGAACTCGCGGTCGAGCCGGTCCAGGAACGCGTCCGGCACCTTCTCCCAGATCCCCATGCTGCGGTCGCCCTGCACGTTCGAGTGGCCGCGCACCGGGCACGGTCCCGCGCCGGGCTTGCCGATGTTTCCCTGCAGGAGCAGGACATTGACGATCTCGCTGATCGTCGCGACCGCCTCGCGGTGCTGGGTCAGGCCCATCGCCCAGCAGATCACGGTCGCCTTGGACTTGATGAACCGCTGGGCGAACTCCTCGATCTCGGTACGACGCAGCCCGGTGGCCAGCTCGACCGCGTCCCAGTCGAGCTCCGCGTTGTGTTTCGCGTAGAGCTCGAAGCCGCTGGTGTGCGACTCGACGAAAGCCTTGTCCAGGACGGTGCCCGGGTTCGCCGCCTCGGCCTCGAGCAGAAGGTGGCCGAGGGCAAGGAACAGCGCCTGGTCGCCGCCGATCCGGATCTGCAGGAGCTGGTCGGCGAGCGTCGTACCCTTGCCGACCCAGCCGCTCGGGCGTTGCGGGTTCTTGAAGTTCATCAGGCCGGGCTCGGGCAGCGGGTTGACCGAGACGATGTCGGCGCCGTTGCGTTTCGCGATCTCGAGGTGGCTGAGCATCCGGGGTGCGTTGGTGCCGGGGTTCTGCCCGACGACCACGATCAGCTCGGACTCCTCCAGCATCTCCAGGGTGACCGCGCCCTTGCCGCTGCCGATCACCCGGGACAGCGCCGTACCCGAGGACTCGTGGCACATGTTCGAGCAGTCGGGCAGGTTGTTGGTGCCGTAGGCGCGGACGAACAGCTGGTAGAGGAACGCGGCCTCGTTGCTGGTCCGGCCGGAGGTGTAGAAGACGGCGTCGTCCGGGTCGGCCAGGGTCTTCAGATGCCGCGCGACGACCTGGAACGCCTCGTCCCAGCCAACCGGCTCGTAGTGCGTGGCGCCGGCCCGGAGCAGCAGCGGCTCGGTGATCCGGCCGAGCTTGCCGAGCTCGAACTCGGAGATCTGGTTCAGCTGGTCGACCGAGTGGGCGGCGAAGAAGTCGCGCGGCACCCGCTTGCGGGTCGCCTCCCAGGCGACCGCCTTGGCGCCGTTCTCGCAGAACTCGGCGGCGTGCTTGCGCTTGTGGTCCGGGTCCGGCCAGGCGCAGGACGGACAGTCGAAGCCGCCGTCCTGGTTCATCTTGAGGAAGACCTTGCCGGTCCGGGCCGGGCCCATCTCGCGGAAACCGAACCGGAACGACGACAGCACCGCGGGAACGCCGGCGGCCTTCTTCTTCGGCTGCTCGATATCGACCATGTTTCAACCATAGTTCCAGCTATCAGCTGGGGCCGGTTCAATAGATGTCGTCTGGGTGACAGTGTGCCGCCGGTCCCGGCGGCCGGTTGCGGACAGATTCCTCGACAGTGCGTCAGCGCCGTCCTATCCGGGCTTCTACCTCGCCTCCGACACGGACTGGTCGAAGGTCCCGCTGCCAGGGCGGCGCTCGTAGGTCAGTCGCACACAAGTACCCCGGTACTTGTGTGCTGTCGCCCCATGGTTGCGGTTCAGCCCGATTCCTAAAGTCTCCGGCATGGCAACCCCACGTCGTGCCCTCGTCACCGGAGCTGCGTCCGGCATCGGCGCCGCCTGTGCGCGGCGTCTCGCGGCTGACGGCGTACACGTGGTCGCGGTCGACTACGACGCGGCCGGACTCGAAGCACTCGAGGGCGTGGAGAGGGTAGTAGCCGACCTGGCCGACCTGGACCGCCTCGAGGAACTGCCGGCGGACGTGGACATCCTGGTCAACAACGCCGGGATCCAGCAGGTCGCACCGCTCGAGCAGTTCCCGCCGGAGCGGTTCAGCTACATCCTGCGACTCATGCTCGAGTCGCCGTTCCGGCTGATCCGTCAGACGATTCCACACATGTACGGCGTCGGATGGGGCCGAGTGGTCAACATCAGCTCGGTGCACGGTCTCCGGGCCAGTCCGTTCAAGGCGGCGTACGTCGCTGCCAAGCACGGACTGGAGGGTCTCAGCAAGGTGGTCGCACTGGAGGGTGCGCCGCACGGAGTGACCAGCAACTGTGTGAACCCGGCCTACGTCCGTACGCCGCTTGTCACCGCGCAGCTCGCGGATCAGGCGGCAACCCACGGTCTGACCGAGTCAGAGGTGCTGGAGAAGGTCATGCTCGAGCCAGTCGCGGTGAAGCGCCTGATCGAGCCGGATGAGGTGGCGGAGCTGGTCGCGATGCTGTGCGGCCCGGCCTCCGCCTCCATCACAGGGGGCTCGTTCGTACTCGACGGCGGCTGGACCGCCCACTAGCTCAGGAGAGCCCGTCATGACGACAACACAACCGGTCAGAACCCGTACGCCGATCGTCCGGGTGGTCGGCGCGAGTCTCGTCGGCACGACCGTCGAGTGGTACGACTTCTTCCTGTACGGCGTGGCCGCGTCGGTGGTGTTCGGCGACCTCTTCTTCCCCAAGGGCGAGGAGCTCACCGGCACCCTGCTGAGCTTCGCCACCTTCGCGGTCGGGTTCTTCGCCCGTCCGATCGGTGGAGTGGTGTTCGGTCACTTCGGTGACCGCCTGGGCCGCAAGAACCTGCTGGTGCTGTCCCTGCTGATGATGGGCCTCGCCACCTTCGCCATCGGCCTCCTGCCGACGTACGCACAGGTCGGTGCGCTTGCTCCGGTCCTGCTGACCGTGCTGCGGCTCATCCAGGGCTTCGCACTCGGCGGTGAGTGGGGTGGCGCCGTACTGATCGTGTCGGAGCATGGTGATCCGGCACGGCGTGGCTTCTGGGCGTCCTGGCCGCAGGCGGGTGCTCCGGCGGGTCAGCTGATCGCCAACGGCGTACTGGCCGGCCTGGCCGCGTTCCAGTCGGACGCTGCGTTCAACTCGTGGGGCTGGCGGATTCCGTTCCTGCTGTCCGCCGTACTGGTGCTGGTCGGGCTGTGGGTGCGGCTGCGGATCGAGGAGTCGCCGGTGTTCAAGGAGGCCCGGGCCAAGCAGCAGCCGACGGACAAGCTGCCGCTGCTCGAGGTGATCACCAAGTACCCGCGTGAGGTGCTGACGGCGATGGGCGCGCGGATGGCGGAGAACGTCAGCTACTACATCTTCACCATCGTCATCGCGACGTACGCCAAGGAACACCTGGGGCTGGACAAGTCGTTCGCGCTGAACGCCGTACTGATCGGCGCGGCCATCCACTTCTGTGCCATCCCGCTGTGGGGCGCGTTGTCCGACCGGATCGGCCGGCGACCGGTGTACCTGATCGGTGCGGTCGGTGTGGGCGTGTGGGCGTTCGTCTTCATCGCTCTGGTCGACACGAAGAACTTCGCCCTCGCCACGCTGGCTGTGACGGTCGGACTGGTCCTGCACGGGGCGATGTACGGACCGCAGGCCTCGTTCTTCACCGAGCTGTTCGGCACCCGGGTCCGCTACTCCGGTGTCTCGGTGGGCTACCAGCTCGCGTCGATCGTCGCGGGCGGTCTGGCCCCGTTCATCGCGGTGGCACTGCTCAAGGCATACGACTCCGGCTATGCGATCGCCGTGTACGTCGCAGCGTGTGCGGCCATCTCCATCATCGCGGTGACGTCGTACGGCGAAACCAGCCGTCGAGATCTGACCGCCCTGTAGGTGGCATCATCGCCACCGTGGAGGAGTTGCTGCGGCTGCTGGCCGAGGATGCGCCCGGGAGCGAGCTGGCCCGGGCGGCGGGGGAGGACTCCGTCGCCCGGGACCTCGCGCTCCGGATCCGGGCCGGTATCGACGCCAGCAAGAAGCGCGAGGCCGAGCTGTCCGCCCTGGTCGACGTCGCCCGCGAACTCGCCTCGGCCCGCGACCCGGGCCGTGTACTCGACACCATCGTCCACCGGGCCCGCACGCTGATCGGCACCGACGTCTCCTACCTGACCCTGTACGACCCCGCCCGCGGCGACACGTACATGCGGGCAACCGACGGCTCGGTGTCGGCCGCCTTCCAGCAACTGCGGCTGCCACTCGGTGCGGGCCTCGGCGGACTCGTTGCCGAGACGTACAAGCCGTACTGGACCGCCGACTACCCGTCCGACCGGCGTTTCCGGCACACCTCACCGATCGATCACGCGGTCGGTGAGGAGGGCCTGGTCGCCATCTGCGGTACGCCGCTCATCGTCGACGGAGCGTTCGTCGGCGTACTGTTCGCCTCCAACCGGACACGCCGGCCGTTCAGCCGCGAAGAGGTGTCGCTGCTCGGCTCACTCGCCGCACTCGCGGCCGTGACGATCGTCCAGGTCCGAGCAGCCGCGGAGACCGAGGCCGCGCTCGACCAACTGTCCGAGGCCCACGCCGGAACCGAGCACGCCGCCGCGGCCCACGACCGCTTCGCCGACATCGTCCTGTCCGGCGGTGACGTCGACGCCATCACCGCGGCACTGGCCGAACTGCTCGGCGTGTGGGTCGTCCTGGTCGATGCGGTCGGCAACGAACTGGCGGTCGCGGGCTCGGTCGGCCATGCTGCCGTGCCTTGGCAGAAGTCGGAGTCCGGGCGGCTGACTCGCGTGGATGACTGCTGGGTGGTCGCGGCGACCGCCAAGGGCGAACGACTCGGCGCACTCGTGATCGGCGGCGTCGACGACCTCTCCGGCGCAGACCAGCGCATCGTCGAACGCGCCGCCGTCGTCACCGCCCTGGTACTCCTCTTCCGCCGCCAGGCCGCCGAACAGTCCCAACGCGCCCAGGCCGACCTCCTGTCCGACGTACTGAGTGGCAGCGCTGACCCGATCACACTGACCGACCGGCTCCGTCTACTGGCTCCGAACCGTCGCCACGACCGCCTGGTCGTAGCCGTCTGCCGTGGCGACCACTCCGCTGTACGAGCTCGGCTCTCCGCACCGCTCGAGGACAAGCTGATCCTGTCCGGTCCGTACGGCGGCGACCTCGTGCTCTTGATCAGCCGGACCGACGCTCCAACCGTTGCACGAGAGTTGGCCGACGTAGCCAAGCGGACCGGTGTCACCATCGGTGTCACCGGTCCGGCAGCATGGGGCGCCGCATTGATCGAGTCACATCGCCAGGCGGTCCACCTGGTCGCCACCATGCATCGACTAGGCCGCGGCGGTGAGTCCGCGACGCCGGACGACCTCGGAGTCGCCGGTCTGATCGGTGCGGCAGAGGTCGACGTGCGAGCTCATGTGCGGCATGTCCTCGGCGCCGTCATCGAGTACGACGAGCAGCGCGGCACCGACCTGATCGGAACACTCCAGGCGTACTTCGCTGCCGGACAGAGCCCGACGCGCGCGGCGACCACGTTGCACATCCACCCCAACACCGTCCAGCAACGCCTGGACCGCATCACCGCTCTGCTCGGCGACGGCTGGCAACACCCCGACCGAGCCCTGGACCTCCAGGTAGCGCTCCGCCTCCACACCGCCCTCGGCTGAGAGTCAGAAGACCCCGGGCAGCAGCGCGGCGGTCCGGGTGCGGTACGCCGCATAGGCCGGCAGTGTGGTCACCAGGATCTGCTCCTCCTGGCGCGCACGGTAGACCTGCAGGGCGACGAGTGTGACCCAGACGCCGGCAGCGGCAACGGTTCCGCCAATGAGGGCGAGCCCGAGCGAGGACACGATTTCGCCGGTGTACAAGGGATGCCGGACCCATCGATACGGGCCGTGCTCGACGACGTGGCGCGCCTGGGCGATGATCGACAGGTTCCTCCCCAGGCTGCACAACGACCAGACCGACCACGCCGTGCCGGTGACCAGAAGGATGTCGGCCACCAGCGCTCGCTCGACGGTGGCCGTTGGGCCTGCCAGCAAGGGAAAGGCGAACGGGCTGAGCGTAGCGACGACCGCGGCGGCGTTGGCGGTGAACGACGTACTCGAAGCCTTCGCGGGCCCACGCCGCAGGTAGGCCCAGATGATCACGGCGTAGAACACGCCGACCAGGGCGTTGCCGACCCAGCGCAGCGTCCCTGCGAGTCCCTCGCCGCTCGACTGGGTCAGCACGATGGCGTCGGCGAACAGCATCAACGTGGCGGCGGGCACCATGATCAACCGGCCGGCGTCCAGCCGGCGGCGCCTGGAATCGTGCATGGCTACCTCCCGAACAGAACCTGGGCGATGCTGAGCGCGCCCGGTCCGAGGATGACGATGAACATGGACGGGAACAGGCAGAACACGAGCGGGAAGAGGATCTTGACCGGCACCTTCTGTGCCTTCTCCTCGGCGCGCTGCCGGCGCCGCAAGCGCATCTCCTTGGCCTGTTCGCGCAGTACGTCGGCAATCGTGATGCCCAGTTCGCCTGCTTGGACGAGGGCCGACACGAACGATCGCAACTCCGGCACCGTCGTCCGCTCCGTCATCGCGCGCAGTGCCTGGGACCGTGACTTCCCGATCTGGATCTCCTGCAGCACCCTGGAGAACTCCGCGGCCAACGGGCCGGAGGTGTTGCGGGCGACCTGCGCCAGCGCCGCGTCGAATCCGAGCCCGGCCTCGACGCAGACCGTGAGCAGATCGAGCGCGTCGGGCAGGGCCTTCTGGATCTTCTCCTGGCGCTTGACACCAGCGTTGTAGAGCAGGAGATCGGGGAGGAAGAACCCGGCAGCCGCGGCCACGGCGCCGCCCACGACGAGCAGGCCGATCGTGCGCAACCCGTACAGTGCGCCGAGGCCGCCGAGGATGAACAAGCCGAGACCCTTCGCGGCCAATACCCGGTCCGGAGTCCACCCCGAGGGGTTGCCGGCGAGGTCGAGCCGGCGCTGAAGCGTCGTACCGATCCCCGACGGCGACAATCGCACCGCCAGGCCTCGCAGCCATCCGGGCAGGGCCGCGAACGCATCGCGCTTCGGCTCGGCGTCAACCGCCGCATGCCGCGTGTAGTGACTGTCGATCGTGGCGAGCGCCCTGGCCACGCCGTCCTCGGCAGGCCGCGCCGAGATGCTCAGCACCGCGAGCACCACGGCGAGACCGAGGGCGGCGAGTCCGCCGATCAAGAGCACGGATGGGGTCATCTCACGCCTCCACGTTGACCAGGGCTCGGATCCAGAACGCGCCGGCGATGATCAGCACGGCACCGCCGGCGATCAGCATCAGGCCGACCGGTGTGGTGAACAGCGGACTCATGTACTGCGGTTTGCTGAACGTCAGCCAGGCGCCGAGCACGATCGGCAGACCGACGATGATGACGCCGGACAATCGGCCTTCGGCACTGATGGCACGGACGTGGCGGCGGGTCTGCGCGCGTTCGCGCATGGTGTCGACCGTGTTCTTCAGTACCTCGGCCAGGTTGCCGCCGACCTCCCGCTGGATCCTGGTGGCCATCACCACCCAGCGCAGGTCGTTGCATTCCATCCGGTCCGCGACGCGGATGAGCCCGTCCTCGAGCGCGACTCCGATCCTGGTCTCCGCCAGCGCGCGCGAGAACTCACCCGCGGCGGGCTGCGTGCCGTCGCGAACGACGGCGTCGATGGACTGCGCCAGCGAGAACCCGGAGCGGAGCGATCCGACGATCAGCTGCAGCACATCCGGGAGTTGCTCACCGAAGGCCGCGCGACGCCGCCCGATGCGGAAGCTGAGGTACACGTGCTGGACGAGCCAGGCCGCGACGAGCCCGATCGGCAGACTCAGCAGCGGGCTGATGCCGAGGAGGCTCAAGGCGACGACCAGCGCCGCGCCGCCGCACAAGGTCAGCAACGCCCATTCGGCCGGTTTCCGCAGTACGGCGGCGAGATCGAGTCGGCGGGCAAGACCTTGCTCGGCGCCGCTGGAGCGCAGTGCCTTACCGACGAAACCGACGGCCGTTCGCGCGGCAGCGCCCTCGGACTCGGTCGCCTGGTGAACCTCCCGGCGTGGTCCGTAGTGACCGATCTGCTGGACCAACCGGCGCGCCGCGTCTTCGCGGACACCCTGCCAACGCAGGAGAACCACCGCGAGCAACACCACGACGAAGACGCCGCCGAGCAAGGCGAGGAGCTGCCAGGACCAGAGCGTTCCGTGGGCGCTGCCTTGCTGTGCGGTGTCCGGCG
The DNA here is from genome assembly GCA_963748245.1 of uncultured Actinomycetota bacterium. Lineage (GTDB taxonomy): Bacteria > Actinomycetota > Actinomycetes > Propionibacteriales > Kribbellaceae > Kribbella. The sequence goes on from CAVVIA010000004.1 coordinate 1,325,900, forward strand.
GCACCGGCGAGGCCGTGGCAGGCGCCGGCGTGACCGCGGCGAAGGTCACCAAGGCCTTGGTGCTGACCGAACCGACAGTGACGCGCAGGGTGACGTTGCGGCCGGCCAGCGCATCCGGCACGGTGAGGTCGACGTTGGCGCGTGCGGTGAAGTTGCGCGCGACGGCAGCGAAGGCCGCGGTCAACTCTCCGGCACTCTGGGCGGCCAGGACGCGTCCGCCCGCGGCAGATGCGATGTCCTGTGCGGCCGACGCGTCACCGCTGCCGTACCGGAAGGCGACCACGTCAGCCGGGATGCGTTCGGTCGCAAGCTGGCCGGTGACCGATTTGAGCGCGGCCTTGCTGGACGTGTCCACGCCGTCCGACAACACGACCAGCCTGCGCTGGGCCGATGCGCCGAGCCGGGCGGCATCGAGTGCGGCAACGGCTGCACGGACCGCGTCGTACAACGCGGTTTCCCCAGTGGCTTGCACACTGGCCAGCGCGTTGCGCACCGACGCGCGGTTGGTCGTGGGCCTGACGGCCAGCCGAGGCTGGTCGGAGAACGTGAGCAAGCCTGCTTGTACGTCGTTCGGCAGGCTGGCCAGGTAGCTCAACGCGGCTTGACGCGCGGCTGCGATCCCCGAGCCGGCCATCGAGCCGCTGGTGTCCAGCACGATGATCACCGCGCGCGGCGGGGCCGCCGTCGTCGTGGTGCTGCCGACCGGCGTCACGCGGGCGGGCAAGGCGGTGGTGCCGGCGTGGACCCGCACTGTCTTCGAGTCCAGCTGTCCCGGGACGTTGGCGGTGGTGAGCACGAAGCCGGCCCGACCGGGGCTGACGCGCAGCGAGTCGATCCGGGCCGACGGAGTGTCGTCCGCGTCGGCGACGTTCGGCTGAATCACCGCCGAGCTCACGAACACGGCCGCCAGGAACGCGAGCAGCCGGGTCCGTCGCGAGATCGTCATCGGGCCACCTCCTCCGTACCGAACATCCGCGGCGGCACGAGGACGCCCCGGTCCGCGAGCCGGTCGAGGAAGCGCGGGCGCAGGCCGGTGGACCGCAGCGTGCCGAGGAACCGGCCGTGCTCGTCGACGCCGGCGCGGAAGTCGAACAGGAACAGGTCCTGCAGGGTGATGACCTCGCCCTCCATGCCGCTCACCTCGGTGATGTGGGTGATCCGGCGGGTGCCGTCCTTCAGCCTGGTCTGGTGCACGATGAGGTCGATCGCGGAGGCCATCTGCTCGCGGATCGCCCGCTGCGGCAGGTCGACGCCGCCCATCAGCACCATCGTCTCCAGGCGGGACAGCGAGTCGCGCGGCGCGTTGGAGTGCACCGTCGTGATGGAGCCGTCGTGGCCGGTGTTCATCGCCTGCAACATGTCCAGCGCGGCGCCGTCGCGGACCTCGCCGATGATGATGCGGTCGGGACGCATCCGCAACGCGTTGCGGACGAGGTCCCGGATCGCGATCTCGCCGCGCGCCTCCACGTTGGACGGCCGGGACTCGAGCCGCAGTACGTGGTCCTGCCGCAGTTGCAACTCGGCGGCGTCCTCGATCGTGACGATGCGCTCGTCATCGGGCAGGAACGAGGACAGCACGTTCAGCGTCGTCGTCTTGCCCGAGCCGGTACCGCCGCCGATCAGGATGTTCAGCCGGCCACGGACGCAGGCGCGCAGCAGTTCGGCCACCGGCGCGGTGAACGTACCGAAAGAGATCAGGTCGGCGGTGGTGAACGGGTCGGCGGCGAACTTCCGGATCGTCAGCATCGACCCGTCCAGCGCGATCGGCGGGACGACGGCATTCACCCGGCTGCCGTCGGGCAGGCGGGCGTCCACCATCGGGCTCGCGTCGTCGACCCGCCGCCCGACCCGGGACACGATCTTGTCGATGGTACGGCGAAGGTGACTCTCGTCCGTGAACGCCGCATCGACTCCGACCAGCCGCCCGTCGCGTTCGATGTAGATCTGGTCGTGGCCGTTGACCATGATCTCGGAGACGCCGGGGTCGCGCAGGTACGGCTCGAGCGGGCCGTGCCCGAGGATCTCGTCGGCGACCTCCTGGGCGACCCGCGCCCGGTCGGCAGCGGTCATCGGGGTGTCGTCGCGTTGCAGCACCGCCTGCAGGGTTTGCGTGACCCGCTGTTCGAGTTCGCGCTGGTCGAGATGGGCGTCGTAGAGCTTCGGACCCAGGGCCTCCAGCAGCCCCTGGTGCACGCTGCGCTTCACACCCGCGAAGGGGTCGGCGTTCCGCGCCGCGCGACGCGGCACCTCGGCGGTCGGTCGCGGGCCGGGCGTACCGTCGGGCGTGGGCCGGACCGCCTGAGTCTGCTGGTCGTTGCCCGCCTGCCGCTGGGCCAGCCGTTCGGACAGGTTCATCATCGCCTCCCCGCACCACGGCGTCCGGCGAAGGCCTTGTGCCGCGCCGGAGCGGGCCGGCTCAGCAGCCGTTCGTGGGCGAACCGGGTGATCGCCTGGCTGACCGGATGAGCCGGCGTGGCGATCACGATCGGGGTCCCCTTGTTGATGGAGATCGGAACGTTCCGGCTGGACGGCACCTGCGCGCTGATCGGGCTGCGCACCACGCGGTCGACGTCGTTCGAGGAGAGCCCGACCTTCGAGTCCGAGCGGTTGACCAGCACCGACCGGATGTCACGCGAGTAGGACAGGAGGTCGAGCATGTCGAGGGCGATCCGCAGGTTCTTGATCGCCGGCGTGTCCGGTGTGGTCAGCAGCACGTGGTGGTCGGAGGCATCCATCGCGGTGAGCACGTGCTCGCTGAACTGGGCCGGTGTGTCGACCACGACGAAGTCGTACATCCCGCGCAGGACGGTGAGCAGCTCACCGACGAGCGCGGGCGGCACCTTTTCGGCATCGCCCGGTGTGACCGGCGCCAGCAGCATGTCCAGTCCAGGCGCGTACGACGTCAGCAGTGAGGCCGCGCCCGTCGTGTCGAGGTGACCGGCCATCGGCAACGCGTCGCTGATGGTGCGCACCGGCTCCAGTTGGACGCAGATCGCCACGTCGCCGAAGGAGAGATCGAGGTCCAGTACGCACACCCGATGAGCTCCGTCCGCGGCCAGCGCCGCGGCGAGGTTGATCGCGATCGTGGTCTTGCCGCAACCGCCCTTGGCGGCGAACACGGTGATCACCTTGCCCTGGTGCTCCGGCTCCGGCTCCTCGTAGGCACGTACCTCGGCACGCACATGTCCGGACAGCGCACGTGATCGCTCGCAAGCGGCGGTCAACGCCGCGTGGTCGCCGGCCGTGACCACTTCCCGTACGCCGGCTCGCAGCGCATCGGTGAGCAGTACGACGTCGACGTACTCGCGCACGAGGACGACGCCGGCGGTCGGCCGCTCCAGGCGCAGCTGCTCGGTGAACCGGAGCGCGTCGCCGGATTCGGCCTCCGGGCCCACTACGACCAGGTCCTCGGCGGGGTCGTCGCCCAGGGCGCGGAGCACGGCGCCGAGGTCGTCCACGGCGCGCACGTCGTCGCCGATGCTCGCGGTCAGTTCGCCCGGCCACGGGGCCGGCTGGCAAAGGATGGTCATCGCGGTTGTCCTTACTTCTTCTTCGCCGGCGGCGGGAACTGCGGAACGACGTGGTCGTCGGGCTTGATCTGGGCGGACGGACCGAGCAGCGCCAGGTACGGCATGCCGGTGTGGGTCAGCAGGATCAGCCGCTCGGCGTCGTCCTGATTGACGGCGAACGTCACCAGCGTCAGGTCGTTCTGGGCGGAGGCAGCTCCCTGCGTCATCGAGGTGTTGGTGGTCTTGGCGTCGTCCTGCGGCGTGGCCGGCGCGGCCGGGCCGATCGCGAGCACGCGGACCTTGGGGATCACGACGCGGGTGTTGCCGATGCCCTTGCCGATCTGCTGCTTGTGCTGACCGGTGCAGTTCGGCTGCGCGGTGACATCACCGTTGCCGCCGGCAACGAGGGTGCCGAACACCGCGACCTCGGACCCGGCCCGCACGTTGCCCGCCACCGCCTCCGGGCTGCAGAGCGTGATGGTGACCGCGACCTTCCCCTCGGGAATCGTCAGCCCGCCGCTGGCCTGCGCAGCGGACACCAGCATCGACTTCAGCAGCAGTTGGCCGGGCCTGAGATCGGCTGAGGTGACCAGGCCGTCCTGGTCCGCCGTGATCTCCGTGATGGCATCGGACGCCACCGACGAGGCCGGCAGCGTCTTCTTGTGCAGCGACGCTTTGGCCTCGCCGACCGTGGTTCCGGACGGGATCGCCTTGTCGACCACGAGAACGGTCACCGCCTGCTGCCCGGCCACCGCGCGGGCATCCGCACGATTGACGTAGACCAGCACGGCCAGCGTTCCGAGCACGGCCAGCGTCACCGCCAGCACGATGGTGAAGACCCGACGTTTCATTGCTGTCTCTCTTCTGCAGGCAGTACTAGCCGGCGAGCTTGATGGCGGTGGCACCGAAGTAGGTGCCGCCACCGACGGTGGTGGTCAAGGGCACCAGTGCCTGGGTGAAATGTCCGAAGATGCAGGAGGGAGTCGTCTTCCCGTTCGGGCAGTCGGCCTTGGTGAACGGGGTGGGGATCTCGTCCTTGAGCGGGTTCATGTTCGAGTAGCCGGTGAGGATGAACGCGGCCAGTCCGACCAGGTGGTACGACGCTCCGCTGCCGGATCCCGTCGTCGTGTCGAAGATCGGGATGAAGATCGGCGTTCCGTTCGCGACGTACGACGTCAACGCGTCCTGGCACTCCTGGGAGATGTTCTTGCCGGGGTCGCTTCCGGTGACGTAACCGCTGTTCGTCAGGTCCACCTCCGCCGTACATCCGCCGACGTCGGTGAGCCAGCCGAACTCACCGGGCCGGCTCAGGCCGTCGCACGTCGGTGCGTTCGGCGCGTCCCGGACGAAGATCCGGACATCGGTACCGAACGTCGGCGGAGTGCCACCGGTGGCCTGGGTCCAGGCACACAGTGACAGCGTCATCGCGAGTGAGTTCGAGGTCTGCATCGCAGGTCCCCACATCGCCCGGGCGCAGGCGAGCACGGTGCTGCCCGGGTAGCCGGCGTTTCCGGCCAGCGCGCGAGCGAACACCGGAGGCAGCAGCGAGGAGCCGCCCGCGGTCAGAGTCGCCGTGTGGACGTCGACGTAGTTCGTGCCGGCCGCCGGCGCACTCGGGCAGTCGTAGATCGCGCCCGAGGACCCTGGGCAGCCCGGCAGACCTCCGTCGAGGTCATGGCCGCAGACCAGGGTCACCGCCGACACACCGTCCTTGGCGTTGAGATTGGCGTAGGTGGCCGCCGAACCGGGCGTGCAGCTGGTGACGACACAGGACTTGGCGACCGCGATCGAGCCGGCGTCGGCGCCGTTCTGCAACTCGGCGCGCTCCTGGTACAAGGTGCCGACGTCGATGGTCAGTGCGGCCATGCCGAGCAGCACCCCGCTCCCGAGCAGGATGCCGATCAGGACGCCGAAGGCACCTCGGTCGTCGCGGCCGAGCAGCCGCATCATCGGCCGGACGAACGGCGGGACTAGGTCTCGCATGGCATGACTCCCTGGGCGGACAACGTCATCTGGCCGCTCAGACCGGCGCCGCCGAACAGGCTGACGACGTACCCGAGCCCGGGCGTGAACTGGAAGGTGTAGCTGGTCTGGACGACGCCGTTGGCGGCCGGGCCGGCGCCGGTCGGACAGGCCGACTGGATCGACACCCCCACTGGGCTGAGTCCGGTCGCTGCGGCCTGCGTGCGACCCGGCACGTCCGGCTGTCCCAGCGCGACGAGCCGGGAACCTTCGCGGGCGGCCTGGGTGAGAGTCACCTGTGCGTTGAGCATCCGGCCGAAGTCGACGATGCCCAGCACGATCAGCAGGAGCAGGGGCAGCAGAAGCGCGAACTCGACAGCGGCCGCGCCGCGGTCCGCGCCGCTGCCTCCATGCACCGACGAGGGCAACCTGCGGCGTACCCGTGCCGCGGGCCGCATGCCAGGTGCTCGGCCGTGGTGAGTTTCCCCGCCGCGTTTCCCTCGGCTCGGATACATGAGTTCTCCCGGTTCGGAAAGGATCAGAAGCCGCCGATGACGCCCGTGTACAAGGCGGCGACCAGGGGGCCGAGGAGGATGATGGTCGGAACGACGACGATCGCGATCAGCGTCGCCAGCAGGCCGTACTCGACCAGGTTGGCGCCGCGGTCGTCGTGACGCAGTGACGCGGCAACGACTTTGACGAGCCGCACGACCTCGAGCATCGGAACCCCCTCGGTGCGGGCGGAGGCGGCCCGGCCGATCCGGCCGGGCCGCACCACCCTCGCGATCGAACTGAGTGGATCGGCAGACCGCTCTCAGCGATCAGAGGTTGCCGGCGACGCCGGTGAACAGGGCGACGATGGCCGGGCCGAGGATCAGCAGGGCGGGAACCACGACGACGGCGATCAGGGCGACCAGCAGGCCGTACTCGACCATGGTCGCGCCACGCTCGTCGCGACGCGTCTGCTCGAGGTAGCTCTGTACGTTGGCAAGCAGGTTGTTGAGCATTGCGTACTCCTCAAGGTGTCGGTGAGGTGTGGAACCCCCGCCGGATGGATCGAACGGCGACCTGCCGATCGGTACCGAAACCGTGCGGCATCGGTGCGCCGACCCGGCATCGGTCGACCGGCCGGAACACGGCGACCGACCGGCTGACAGCCCACCGGTCGGCTGACACCAAGGGGACCTGGCTGCCGGTCGATCGGCTGACACCGTCAGCCGATCAGTCGGCGTCCGGCGCCGGTCGGTCAGTTCTGCCGCAGCGCTGTTCCGCCGCCTCTCGGGGCGCCGTTAGCTTGGCCGGCATGGACATCGCGTGGGCAGTCGCCGGGGGCGCGATCGGTTTCGCCGCGGGTATGGCGCTTCGCAGCACGGTGTTCCGGCTGTCGGTGGCCTCCGGCGAACCCGCGCGGACCGACTGCGCGCGGTGCGTGGCGCCGATCAGTGGCCGTGCACACCTCCGGATCCGGTGCACACACTGTCGTGGCTGGTTCGGGGTGCCGCTCGTGCTCGAGCTGGTCACCGCGACGGTGCTCGCCCTGCTGCTGTGGCGGTTCGCCGGCCACGCCGATGCGGCGGCGTTCGCCTTCGTCGGTGCGCTGGGCGTGGCACTCGCGGCGATCGACATCGCCGTCCAGCGGTTGCCTGATCGACTGACGCTGCTGCTGTACCCGGGGCTGATCGCCCTGTTCGGGCTCGCCACGGTGATGAACGGCCACCCGGAGAACTTCCTCCGCGCCCTACTGGGCGGACTGGTGCTCGGCGGCGGCTACCTGGTCCTTGCGATCGCGAGCCGGGGGCAGCTCGGCGGCGGCGACATCAAGCTCGCCGGCGGACTGGGTATCGCGCTCGGCTGGCTGGGCTGGCCGACCCTGCTCACCGGTGCGGCCCTGGGCTTCGTGCTGATGGCGGTGGTCAGTCTCGTGCTGTTGATCGCCGGCCGGATCACGCTCCAGCACGCCATCAGCTTCGGGCCCTTCATGCTCGGCGGCGCACTGCTCGCCGTTCTCGTCAGCGCCTGATGGAATTTCGTTACCAGGCGTTCCAGTAAGTCGGAAGAAAGCACCCGTCCGAATTCCGTAACGCGGTGTACGCGTGTGCCGATCACTGTTACAGCAGGTGACATCGGTCGCGCGGCTTCTGGGGAGACGCATTACGGAACTCACGGGGGCTTGGCATGCAGAGCTCGATCACCGTCGTTGTTGTCGACGCTCACACCCTGACCAGATACGGACTGTTCCGGCTGGTCAGCGTCGACACCGACATCACCATCGTCGGTGAGTGCGGGCTTGCGTCCGAGGCGCAGGCCCTCGTCGCGTCCGCCCGTCCCGACGTCGTGGTGCTGGACGTCGCGCTTCCGGACGCCGACGGACTCCAGTTGGCCCGCGAGCTCCGCGATCGCCACGCCGGGCTCGGCATCGTCGTACTCACGGCCCAGGCCGAGGACGACGTACTGTTCCGGGCCCTCGAGACCGGCGTCTCCGCCTTCGTCGACAAGACCGCCCCGAACACCGAAGTACTCGGAGCGATCCGGCACGCCGCGGTTGCGGCCGCTTCCTTCACCGCGACCGGTCTGGTGCACGCGCTCGCACGCCGTACCCAGGTCGCCCCGGTTGCCGCTGGACTTCCCGCCGGGGGCATGCTGCTCAGCCCGCGTGAGTTCGAGGTGCTGACCCTGCTGGCCACCGGACTGTCCGTACCGGCCATCGCGAGCACCATGTTCGTCAGCCTCTCGACGGCCAAGACCTACGTCTCCCGGGTCTACGAGAAGCTCGGCGCCGCCAACCGGGCCAGCGCGATCATGACCGCGCTGCGGCTGGGGCTGATCAAGCCGGAGATCAGCGTCCTGGCCTAGCTGTTCTGCTGCTGGTTCGTCTGGGGGAGAGCTAGTCTCTGCGGGAAAGTTCCCCCGCTCTGGGAGAGACAGCATGCCGACCCGTGATGCAGCTCAGCTGAGGCAGAACCCGGCCACGGCGTACGACGCCTACCTGTCGACCTGTCCGGCCCGGCAACTCGTCGACCGGATCAGCGACAAGTGGGTGACGCTCGTACTGCCCGCCCTGGCCGACGGTCCGCAGCGCTACTCGGATCTCTCCCGCCGGATCACTGGAGTGAGCCAGAAGATGCTGACGCAGACACTGCGGTCGCTCGAGCGCGACGGGCTGCTCACCCGCCACGTCACCCCGTCGGTACCGGTCCGGGTGGACTACGAGCTGACCCCGCTCGGTATGGGCCTGATGCCTCTGGTCAGGTCCATCAAGGACTGGGCCGAGACTCACGTGGACGAGGTTTCAGCCGCTCGCTCCGACTACGACTCGGCTGGCGCGCGGTGAGCGCTGGGGATCGGCGGGTCGTCGTACTGGTCGTACCGTCCGTCGCGACCTGGGCACCGCCGGGGCGGTCACCCGATGCGTGGCGTCTGGCTCTGGCTGAGGACACCTACGAAGTCCTGGCCGCACTGGACCGAGTGGACGTCGCAGTGGCTGTCGCGGGTGGTGATGACGCGGCTGTCGCCGAGGTGGGCGCGCTCACCTGGCCTGGGACGCCTGTGTACGCCGTCGATGCGGCAAGGCCGGTCCTGGACGCGGTGGCGCTGGCTGGGCCGGCGGCAGCGGTGGTGGCCGTCAGCCACGACGTACCCGACCTGCCGGGGCTGCTGATCGGCAAGCTCTTCCGGGCGCTCAGCTCGGCGGACGTGGCGGTGACCCCAGCTGAAGACGGGACGCTCGCGGCGATTGGGGTCAACGTCCCTACCGCCGACTGGGTCGTGGCGGCAGCACCGACGTTCGACACTCGCTTGTCCTCGCTCGAATCCGTCAAACCCCGTCGGCATGCCGTTGCCATTGGGCCGGGTTGGCACCGTCTGCGATCGACTGCTGACATAGCGCGACTGGATCCCGGGCTCGAAGGCTGGGACGCGACAAGATCCATACTTCGTCACCCCTGAGCCGTCACCTTCTGCCAAGTTGCTCGTTCATCCAGGCAGCGGGGAACTTCTGGGGGAAGTTCAACCGTCGCCGCACTGGTGCCGATGCCGTTCAGGGGCGGTACCCGACACCAGCGGCACCACGGGGAACGCGGGGGACGTGCTGCCGTCAACGGAGAACGGCAGCACGACGGGAAGCACGGGGGTCTCACGGGGGAGCGCAGTACAACGCAGCGGGGAGCAGCACAGCTGGGATCCACGGGGGATCGCAGCGCGACGGGAAGTTCACGGGGATCGCAGCACAACCGGGGGGATGCGACGGGGGATCGCAGTGTTGGAGGGAACGGCGGGATCGTGATGAGGCGGGACTCGGACGAGGTCCGTCTGGTGGCGCGGGTCGGTCGAACCGGCCGGCCCGCGGCCACCTGAGGGACGGCGGTCAGGCGGGGATGACGCCGTACTTGACGAGTTCGTTCTCGACGAGGTGGAGACCTCGCTGGCCAGGCAGGGCGTCGACCTTGGCGTCGATCTTCCGGGCTTCGGCCAGCCCCTGCTCGCCGCCGTACAAATAGGTGAGCATGTGCCTCACCTCATCCGGAGGCATGATCGTCGAGCCGACGATCCCCCACGCCTTCCCCAGCGCGAACCGGGCGATCTTCTGCGCCTTCTGGCTCCGCAGCAACCGATCCCGCGCCTGGCTGTTGTAGAACGCCACGTGCCGCGTCTCCTGCTTGGCGATCCGCCGCAGAATCTCGGTCAGCACCGGATGGCTCTCCGCCTGGATCAGCCGCGTGTACGCCGAGTGTGCGCACCACTCGTTGATCGCGCCCCACGCCATGTGCGTCGCGATGAAGTCCTCGCCGATGATGTTCGCCAGTAGCGACTGCCGAATCGGCGCCACCCGGTCGCGCCAGCCGAGCCGGGAACGTACCGCGCGGGTGTGCTCGGGCCCGGTCGGGACGCCGTGCCGCTCGAGCACCTCGTCCAGCACCTCGCCGTGCCAGTACTCCTCGAGGTTCCACATCGTCAGGAAGACGGTGACCTCGGGATCGGCGTGCGAGGGCGTGACGAGCAGGTCGCGCAGGTAGCAGACCGTGTGCGTCTCCACGTCGCTCATGTAACTGAGGCACCGCAACGCGTCCTCAGACAGCGGCTGGTCCTCGAACGAGGACATGTCGAGGTCGTCCCACCGGATACGGGTCGACGTCTGGGCGTAGTGATCGATGTCGAAGCTCACGAACATCCTTCGGCACACCCGGCCGACCGGATAGCCGCGATCCCGTGAGGTTGCGCGCCCGCGCCGTCCGCAAGGCGATCCTGATCGGCTCAGCCTCGGGCGTCTCCACCCGGGACGAGGGCGAGCCGCTCAAGAGCCCGGCCGACCAACTCCTCGACTGTGTGGTCCACCCCGTCCGGCAGCGCGTCCATCGCGAACCATCCGAGGTCATCCGACTCCTCGCTGACCACGAAGTCAGTCGTCTCCGTCGCAGTCACCAGGAACTGAACATCCAGATGGAACGCCCCCGCACACCCACCGGCCAACAGCTGATGCCGCGACAGCTGCAACGGACTCGGATCGATCGCCAACCCCGGCAGCCCCGACTCCTCCGTCGCTTCCCGCAGAGCCGCGCCCGCCAACGTCGTATCACCGGCCTCACAATGCCCGCCCAGCTGCAGCCACTGCCCGACAACCTTGTGCAGCGTCAACAGCACCTGACTCCCGGACGCGTCCACCACCAGCGCACTGGACGTCACATGCTCCGGCCGGCAACTCCGCCACATCCCATCCGACCGCTCAGCCAGATGCCGCAGGTAATGCGCCCGCAACGCCCGCTGCACCCCATCAGGCGCACTCCACCCCTCCAACGTCCCCACCGCATCCCCAAGAAGCACCCCGCTAGTCTCCCTCACCAACCCATGACACCTTTCGGCACCGGTACGGCGTCCAGCCGGTGCGCTTGGAGGAGAACGTCGTACGGCGTTCTCCTGCGCGAAACGCAGGGAACGCCGTACGGATGTTTACCGAGGTCGGGCGACTACTTCGGAGTCTCGGGGTTGTTGCCCTGGTCACCTTCCTGGGTGCCCTCGTCGGGGAGGAAGTCGGTGATGTCGATGTCGGCCAGTTCACCGGCGTGCCGGGCGAAGCCGATCGGGTCGTCCAGGTCGGATGCGCTCGGCAGGAGATCCGGGTGCGACCAGAGCTCGTCGCGTCCGTCCACACCGCGTGCGTCACGGACCGCGGCCCACAGGTTGGCGGCATCACGCAGACGCCGCGGCCGGAGCTGGAGCCCGACGAGGGTGGCGAACGTCTGCTCCGCCGGACCACCCGCGGCCCGACGCCGCCGTACCGTCTCCGCCAACTGCACCGCCGCCGGCATCCGGTCCTTCGTCGCCTGCCGTACGACGTCGTCCACCCAGCCCTCGACCAGCGCGAGCGCGGTCTCGAGCCGGACCAGAGCCGCCTTCTGCTGCTCGGAGTCCTCGGGCTCGAAGAGTCCGCCGGCGAGCGCCTCCTGCATGGCCTCCGGGTTCTGCGGGTCGATCTCGCCCATCGCGCGTTCGATCTTGCCGGTGTCGACCTCGATGCCCGCGGCGTAGTCCGCCACCGCGGCGAGCACGTGCTGCCGGAGCCACGGCACCCCGGCGTACAGCCGCTGGTGAGCGACCTCGCGCAGCGCCAGGTACAACCGGACGTCCTCGTCGGCCAGCCCCAGCCCTTCAGCGAACTTCGCGACGTTGTCCGGGAGCAGCACAGCCTGCCCGGCCGGCCCGAGCGGCAGTCCGATGTCGGACGAGCTCACGACCTCGCCGGCCAGCTCACCCAGCCCCTGACCGACCTGCGCACCGAAGATGGAACCACCCAGCTGCCGCAGCATGCCCGCCATCGGCCCCGCCAACTGCTGAGCCTCGGCCGGCAGCGCGTTGCCCATCGCACCGGCGACGTGCTCGGCGACCGGGTCGACGATCGTCTGCCAGACCGGCAGCGTGTTCTCCACCCACTCCGCGCGGCTCCAGGCCGCGGACGTGGTGGAAGCCTCCGGCAGTGTGGTTGCCTCGTCCAACCAGTGCTCGGCCAGCCGGACCGCGTCCGCCACCCGGTCCGAGTCGGTCGGCGTGATGGATCGGTCCCCGCCCGCGGAGACGGTCTTTCGGGCGATGTCCTTGGCCAGATCCCAGTTCACCGGCTTTCCGTCGCCGGAACCGCTGAGCAGCTGCTGGACCTGGGCGAAGATCGCGTTCAGGTCGGGAGCGCCGCCCGCGCCGGCCGCACCGGAGAACTGCTGGAACATGGCCTCGAACGGAGTTCCCTTGAACGGGTTGTCCGGTTCGTCGCTCATCGGAGTGGGCCTTCCTGTGCGGGTGGGGCGTACAACTCCAACGTACTGGTTCCCGCCTCCAGTTCCTCCCCCGGCGAACGCATTACCCCACCACTTAGCCCCTGGCAGACCCCTGACTTTCCCCCGACCCAGCGCGCGGCCGTGTCGAGATATCCAAAGAGAGCCACGGCGGTGCCGGGAGAAGGAGGTGAGGGCAATCCGGGGTGAGGCGGGGCAAGGGGATTGGACGGGCGGTGGGGACGGAGTTGAGCGGACCCCGGGCCGTGGGGGATGGGGTGGGAGGGGAGGTGGGCGTGGGGTGGGAGAATTGAGGGGGTGGGGGTTGGTTTGTGGTAGGTGTTGGGGCGGATTGGTGGGAGTGAGGGGCGATGAGCGACGCGATCAGGCTGCTGGACATTCGGGACGGTGTGCTGTCCAGTGACGAGGTGCTGGCTGCTGTCGCCGATGCGAGCGCCGGTGGGACCGCTGTCTTCATCGGTACTGTGCGCAACCACGACCAGGAGAAGCCGGTGGATCGGCTGAGCTACGAGGCTCACCCGGACGCGCTGGAGCACCTGCGGAAGGTTGCGCAGCGTGTTTGTGACGAACCCGCTGTGACCGCGCTGGCCGCCGTGCACCGCACCGGGGACCTGAAGATCGGCGACGCCGCCGTGATCGTGGCCGTGGCCGCGTCGCACCGTGATGTCGCGTTCGCCGCCTGCCGGAGGCTGATCGACGATCTCAAGGCCGAGGTCCCGATTTGGAAACACCAGCACTTCACTGACGGTGCAAGCGAGTGGGTCGGCGCTCACTGACACGTACGCTGGGCGCATGAAGGTGGCCGGATGAAGGTTTTGGCGTGGCTGGCGTTCCCGCTGGTCGCCACGCTGCTGGCGATGTGCTGGGCGGCGTGGCGCGGGCGCAGCCGTGGCCCGCGCCGGTCCGGCGGTGCCTTCGCCTCGGTCGAGGACTTCCGCCGCTTCAACGAGACACTCGCCGCGCCGGGCCCCCGGGCAACCCCGGTACGACGCCGTGGTCTCCGCCGCCGTACCCCCAAGAACCCAGCAGCCGACAGCACCGGCCAGTCAGCCGGATTCGGCGGGGCCGGGACGGTTGGGGGTGCTGGAGCGTTGGAGTCATCAGGGACGCTCGCCGTTACCAGGAAGCTCGGTTCGGCCGAGACGTTCGGTTCCACCAAGATCGCAGGGCAGGGTTCGTGACACGTCGTACCGCCACGTTGGTCGCTTCGATCGTCGTGCTCATAGTCTCGCTCGGGCTGGTCACTGCCTTCCCGGTGCCGTTCGTGTCGTTCAGCCCGGGGCCGGTGAAGGACACTCTCGGTGAGTCGAAAGGCAAGCCGGTCATCGAGGTCAGCGGGCACCCGACGTTCCAGACCTCCGGCCGGCTCGACCTGACCACCGTGTCGGTCACGTCGCCGGAGCGTGAACTCACCCTGCCGCAGGCGATGCGCAACTGGCTCGACCCGCACCACGACCTGTTCCCGCGCGACATCATCTACCCGCCGGACCAGACCGCAGACGAGGTCGAGGAGCAGAACACGGCGGAGATGACCGGCTCGCAGGACAGCGCGATCGCGGCCGCACTGCAGGCGGCGAAGGTGCCGTTCCACGCGAAGGTCTCGACGGTCGGGAAGGACACCCCGGCGGACGGCAAGCTCAAGCCGGGTGACGTCGTCCTCGCGGTCGACGGTGTGCCGGTGACGCAGGTCCCGCAGGTCGGCGACCTGGTTCGCAAGCACAAGGTGGGCGAGGACGTCGTCTTCCTGATCCGCCGCGGTGGCTCCGAGCAGACCGTGCAGCTGAAGACCGCGGCCACGCCCGGCGACCCCACCCGCCCGATGGTCGGCATCACGATCGGCATCGAGTCGCCGGTGAAGGTGACGGTCAACCTCGGCCAGGACATCGGCGGCCCGAGCGCCGGCACGGCGTTCGCGCTGGCCATCTACGACAAGCTGACTCCGGGAGCGCTGCTGGACGGTAAGCACGTCGCCGGAACCGGGACCATCGACGCGCTCGGCCAGGTCGGCGCGATCGGCGGGATCCAGCAGAAGATCGCCGGCGCCAAGGAGGACGGCGCCACTGTCTTCCTGGTCCCGGGACCGAACTGCGAGGCTGCACTGCACTCGGGCGTGAAGGACATCCAGCTGGTGAAGATCACCACCCTGAACGAGGCGATCAGCGCTCTGCAGGCGATCTCGAGCGGAACCGGGACGGTCCCGACATGTACGCGATGAGCCACCCGAACGTACCGGTCGGCCGAAGGGAAGAGCTGGCGGCATGGATTCCGTAGGCACTCTGCCTCCCGACGCGCTCAGTCGCGCGGTGATCGAGATCGAGAAGCACGTGAGCGGCGCGGGCTGGGACCAGCCCGCGCAGCTGTTCGCGCTGGTCCCCACCGACGAACTGCTCCGCGCCGAACCGCAGCTGGCCGCCGAGCTCGGCGCCGAGGACGCGTCCCAGCCGCTGACCCCGGTCGCCCAGGGCGAGCTGCCGGGCGGTCTCGAGGACGAGCACCTGGCCGACGCCCTGGGCCGGATCGAGTGGCCGGACGGCGTCAGCGGCTGCGCACTCGCGATCGAGCGAGTCGTCCTGCCGGCCTCGGCCGAAGCGGGCCTGTCCAGCGCCGAGTCCGACGCCGAACTGGCCCGGATGGCCGGCAGCGATCCTCGCCGCCACGAGGTCCGGATGGTCGCCGCGGTGCTGCGCGAAGGCGACCGTTTCGGTGCCGTCCGGCTGCGCTCACACGACGAGGACAGCGCCGTTCTGACCGGCGCCGACTTGGTCCCCACGCTGTGCGAAGTACTGTCTTTGACATTCGAACCTTCGGTCGGCAGCCGGCCGGGAGCAGGTCCTGGGGTCGACGGCATGAGCGACGACGAGGAGAACCGAACATGAGCGACGGCGTCTACGACATGCCGGAGGAGCCGCGGCGGACGCGGCGAACGTCTGGAGGACGGCCTCGGGCTCTGCTGCCGACGATCGCCACGCTGATCGTCCTGCTCATCCTGTTCAGCGTCTTCACCGACGTCTGGACCCAGCGGCTGTGGTACCGCTCGGTGGACCTCGGCTCCGTGTTCAGCACCGTGCTCGGGACCCGGGTGCTGCTGTTCCTGGTGGTCGGTCTCCTGATGGCCGGTGCCGTGGTCGCGAACATCATCGTCGCCTTCCGCACCCGGCCGCGGGTCGCCCTCGCACCGTCGCCGAGCCCCGGCTTCGAGCGGTACGGCGACCTGCTGCAGCAGCGCGGGAAGATCGCCGTCGGCGTGATCGCGACCCTGATGCTGGTGTTCGGCGGATCGGCCGCGTCGGGGGAGTGGAAGGTCTTCCTGGCCTGGCGGAACCGGACCCCGTTCGGCGTCACCGACAAGCACTTCAACAAGGACATCGCGTTCTTCGTCTTCGACTACCCGTGGCTGCGCGTCCTGCTCGGCTTCGGCTACTCGATCGTGCTGCTGTCCCTGGTCGCGGCGATCATCACCCACTATCTGTACGGCGGCTTCCGCCCGTCCGCGAAGGGGCAGAAGGCTTCCGGTGCGGCGCAGGTGCAGTTCTCCGTGCTGCTCGGTCTGCTGGTCCTGCTGAAGGCTTTCAGCTACTGGCTGGACCGCTACGGCCTGACGACCTCGGACAGTCGGCTGTTCACCGGTATCTCCTACACAGGTGACAACGCAGTCCTGCCCAGCAAGGAAATCCTGGCGGTCATAGCTGTGCTGTGTGCCGGGTTGTTCTTCGCCAACGTCGTACGCCGGACGTGGCTGCTGCCGGGTGTGGGCACCGTCGTACTGATCCTGTCGGCGATCCTGCTCGGTGCCTTGTGGCCGGCGGCGCTGCAGCAGTTGCGTGTCCGGCCGAGTGAGCCGGTGCGTGAGGCGCCGTACATCACCAAGAACATCGAGGCGACGCGCCAGGCGTACGGCCTGGAGGGCACCCAGGTCATCAACTACCCGGCGAAGTCGACGGCGACCCCAGGCGATCTGGCGGCCGATGCCGAGGTCCTGCCGGGGATCCGGCTGATCGACCCGAGTGTGGTCGGCCCGACGTTCGAGCAGTTGCAGCAGGTCCGTGGCTTCTACTCGTTCCCGACCGACCTCGACGTCGACCGGTACAAGGTCGGCAACAAGGTCAACGACACCGTGATCGCGGTGCGCGAGGTGCAGGTCGACCGGTTGCCCGCCGGTCAGCGCAACTGGAACAACGACCACACCGTCTACACCCACGGCTACGGCGTGGTCGCCGCGAACGGCAACCAGCGAGCCGCCGACGGTACGCCGGTGTGGTCGGAGAAGGACCTGCCGCCGACCGGAGACCTCGGGGACTACGAGCCGCGG
Source organism: uncultured Actinomycetota bacterium (assembly GCA_963748245.1). Classification (GTDB taxonomy): domain Bacteria; phylum Actinomycetota; class Actinomycetes; order Propionibacteriales; family Kribbellaceae; genus Kribbella. Next base: position 1,342,960 of record CAVVIA010000004.1, read on the forward strand.
ATCTACTTCGGCGAGCAGTCGCCGGACTACTCGATCGTCGGCGGTCCGAAGGGCGGTCAGGCGGTCGAGCTCGACACCCCGGAGGGCACGAACGGCGGCGACCCGACGCTGAACACCTACGCCGGCCAGGGCGGCGTCCCGGTCGGCACGTTCTTCAACCGGCTGCTCTACGGCACCAAGTTCCGCGACGCGAACATCCTGCTGTCGAGCCGGGTGAACCCCGAGTCGAAGATCCTCTACGACCGCAGCCCGCGCGAGCGGGTCGAGAAGGCCGCGCCCTGGCTGACTCCGGACGGCGACCCGTACCCGGCGATCGTCGACAACCAGGTCGTCTGGATCGTCGACGGCTACACCACCTCGGCGAACTACCCGTACGCCGAGAAGGTCGCCCTGGACGACAGCACCCGGGACACCACGACCGGCCGCGGCACGATCGCGCAGCAGCCGAGCGAGGAGATCAACTACATCCGCAACTCGGTCAAGGCCATCGTCAACGCGTACGACGGTTCGGTGGAGCTGTACGCCTGGGACGAGAGCGACCCGATTCTGAAGACGTGGATGAAGGCGTTCCCGGGCACGGTCAAGCCGCGTTCGGACATCTCGCCCGCGCTGATGTCCCACCTGCGCTACCCGGAGGACATGTTCAAGGTCCAGCGTGACCTGCTGGCCAAGTACCACGTGCAGGACTCGACCACCTGGTACCAGAACAGCGACCTGTGGCGCGTCCCCGCGGACCCGACCGCTGTGTCCGCCGGCGCCGACTCGTCGGCCCAAAGCAACCAGCCTCCGTTCTACCTCTCGTTGCGGATGCCCGGTCAGACCGAGCCGAAGTTCTCGTTGACGTCGGTGTACGTACCGAACGCGGAGCGGGAGAACCTGACCGCGTTCATGGCCGTCGATGCCGAGGCGACATCGCCGGACTACGGCAAGTTCCGGATCCTCCGATTGCCGGGCAACGTGCAGATTCCGGGTCCGGGACAGGTCTTCAACAAGTTCCAGACCGATGACGGGATCAGAACCGCGCTGCTGCCGATCAACCAGCCGACCAGCGGCGCCAGAGCACAGTTCGGCAACCTGCTGACGCTGCCGCTCGGCGGTGGCCTGCTCTACGTCCAGCCCGTGTACTCGGTCCGGACGAGCGGACCCGGTAGTTATCCGGTGCTGCGCTACGTCCTGGTGTCCTTCGGTGAGCGCGTCGCCTTCGGCAGCACGCTGCAGGAAGCGCTGACCAAGGTGTTCGAAACCAACGTCAGTACCGGTGAACCGACGCCGAATCAGCCGACGACGCCCAACACACCGACGACCAACCAGGTCAAACAGGCGCTGGCACAGGCACAGACCGCGTATGCCGCGGCCGAGGCTGCACTGAAGGCCGGCAACCTCGCCGAGTACCAGAAGCAGGTCGGCCTGATGAAGCAGGCGATCGACCGCGCCGTGGCGGCGGGAGCCGTGGTCAGCCCGACCACACCGGCTCCCAGCGGTACGCCCACGACACCGTCCACACCGGCGCCATCGAGTCCACCGACCTCGCCGACAGGCTGATCCAGCGGTTCAGCCGGGGCGGCGACACCGACAACCGTCGGCGTCGCCGCCCCGTTTCATTGCCCACTGCACCAGTTGCCTAAGGCACCGGACGTCGCGGCTGATCGGGGCAGGGCACACCGCGTCAGGTAGTGGCCTCCGGATGGAAGCCCGCCGCCGTGTCGAGGAGGTCCTGCTCGGAGAATCGTTCGCGATCGAGTGACACCTCGGCCGCGACTCCCGGCGAGACGAAGTAGAACACCTCGTCATCGGCGACCAGACCGTCGTACTCGCCGATCTTGACCGGGCGGAGCTCCCAGGTGTCCGGATCCTTCTCCTCATACTCGGCCAGGAAGGCCTTGAGGGCCTCGAGATCCGACAGTTTCTCGCCGCGCATGGTCTTGACCGTCAGATCGACCTTGTACGCACCCTCGGGATCCGGCCCGGTCTCCCAGACCCGGCTGTGGAAGCTGACGTCCTCCCACTCGTACTCGAAGTCGGTCGGCGCACCGATCCCGCCGGGCAGATGCTCGATCACGAAGCCGTCCAAGGTGCATGCCCTTTGCTCGGTCGATGGGGGAGCCACGGCGTACCCGGATCGCGGCTCGGCACCGCTCGCCGCGGCCGAGGTGGTCGTCCAGACACCGAGTGAGGCGAGGACGACCGCGCTCCCGATCACGATACGTCGGGTCGACGGCACGACTCGGGAACCAAGGGAAGAACGCGACATGGCTGCCTCCTGAGGACGTCGACGCCCTGCCCGCTGCAAGACGTCTTCCTGCCCTAGAAGTTGCACCGATCGCCGCCCTTCCCGGCGCGCGATTTCGAAGCTGTGGAAAAGACGCTCAGTACCCGATCAGCCGATGCAGCCGGTGGAACGTCTGCTCGAAGCCGAGCTTCGGCCACGTCCGCGACGACAGGAGGTTCGTCACCCGCCAGTCGGTCACCACTGCCGTGTAGCCGGTGTCGGCGGACCACTGCAGCACGGCCTCGCCCAACGCACGGCCGGCCCCGCGACCACGTGCCTCCGGAAGTACGGCGGCATAACCGAGGAACCCCGCGTTGTCCGGTCTGGCCAGCCCGCTGTGCGCACTCGACTTCTCGACCGAACACCCGACGGACGAGCCGATCACGCGGCCGTCGTACTCGGCGACAAACGTCGCGTAGTCCAGGTCGTCGATCGACTCCTCCCAGTCGGCCAGCGCCTCCTCCAACGTGGGCAGCTCTCCCGCCGAGAACACCGGCGACCGCCCCTGGTGCTGTGGGAGCACCAGGTCCAGCTCGGCCAGTACGGCGATGTCGTCGCGCGTGGCACGTCGTACGGTCAGACCGGACGGCGCCTCGAGACGTGCAGTCGGCGCCGGCCGGACCGCGTGGGCGTGCTGCGAGCCGAAGCCCAACCGGAACCAGGCGTCGACCAGGTTCGCGTCGTCCGGCACCAACACGTACTGAGCCGTCCGGCCGTCCTCCACCCACTTGGCGGCGGCTGCGCCGTAGAGATCGCGGATGTGCTCTGGCTCACGTACGGCCTGGCCGGCCGCCTCGATCCAGACGTTCGGACCCCAGATAGGCGACGGCTTGGGTGCACCCAGCACGTACCCGGTCAGATCGTCTCCCTCCACGAGCACGGCGCCGGACGCGCTCTCGCTCTCCCACACGGCCGTGACCTCGACCACAGCGAGCCGCTCGTCCTCGTACTCGGCCGGCAGCAGAGGGTGGCGCTTCCGGTGCTCCTTGTGCCGCTCCGCGAGCAGCCGGGCCGCAGCAGGCAGATCCGCCTCCGCGAACGGGCGAATGACGTGTCTGGACATACCCGGACCGTACGCCGGAGCGCCCGCCCCTGACACGGGTTTTCGCCCACCCGGCACCACACCGGGACCCGATTTGGTTGCTCAGCCCCGATCCACTAAACTAAAACCACAACGACGCGGGGTGGAGCAGCTCGGTAGCTCGCTGGGCTCATAACCCAGAGGTCGCAGGTTCAAATCCTGCCCCCGCTACGGAAGAAGGCCCGGACCAATAGGTCCGGGCCTTCGCTTTGCTGTCTGTCTGGCGCGTGGCGTTCCGGTCGTTGCTGCGAGCACCCACATACCGCAGAGTGCCACCACCCTGAGGAACGAGCCGAGGAATGGTGGGGCCGGTGCGCACGGGGCACCGCTAGGGTTGCCTGGTGTTGAACAGTCGCGGGTCGGCGGATCGGTTGGCCGAAGGCTGGGTTCCTCCCGGGCCCCGCGACACGAGCGGGCCCTTCCGCTTCCTGTTCTGGCTCGCCCGGTCGCAGGCTCGGCGCGTCGCGGCAGGCGCGGCGCTGGGGAGTACCTGGATGGTCGGTCTGGCCGTGCCGCCGTGGGTGCTGTCCCGCGCGGTCGATGATGGTCTCGTCGCTGGTGACACGGCAGCCCTGGTCACGTGGTGTGCGGTGCTGGTCGTGGTGAGCGTGCTCATCGCCGTGCTGGGGATCTCCCGGCACCGAACCATGACGAAGATCCGCATGGACGCATCGTTCCGCACAGTGCGCACGGTCGTCCGGCACACCGCCCGATTGGGCTCCGCGCTGTCCCGGCGGATCGGCGCGGGTGAGGTGGTGACGATCGGTATCGCCGACGTACAGATCGTCGCGCAGTCGATGACCGTGACGGGTCCGGGGTTCGGCGCGATCGTCGCGTACGTGGTGGTCGCTGTGGTGCTGTTCACCATGTCGCCGCTGCTGGCCTGTGTCGTGCTTGCCGGCGTACCGCTGCTGGCCGTCACCGTCGGGCCGCTACTGCGGCGCCTCGAGCGCACCGGCGGCGACTACCGGGCGGACGTGGGCCTGCTGACCACGCGGCTGGTGGACATTCTGGGCGGCCTGCGTGTGCTCAACGGCCTCGGAGGCAAGGAGTTTGCGGGCGAGCGCTACCGGCGCCAGTCGCGGGACCTGGTGGAGCGTGGCTACCGCGTCGGCAGCCCGGCGAGCTGGGTGAGCGCTCTGGCGAGCGGGCTGCCCGCACTGTTTCTGGCCGCAGTGGTGTGGCTGGCGGCGCGAATGACCGCGCAGGGCGAAATCACCATCGGAGACCTCGTCGCGGTCTACGGCTACGTCGCTGTACTTGTTGTCCCGGTGTCGTCCTTCATTGAGAGCGGTGACGATATCGCCCGCGCGCGGGTAGCTGCCCGGCGCATTATCGACCTGCTCAATCTGCGGCCCGAACGCGACAGCCTCCATGACGTGATCGATCTCCCAGCCGGCTGCGGGCCGCTCGCCGATCCGGAGTCCGGCGTCCTGGTGCGCCCCGGTCTGTTGACAGCGCTGGTGAGCGCGCGTCCCGATGAAGCGATCGCGGTGGTGGAGAGGTTGGGCCGATTCACCCGCACCGACGCGACGTGGGCAGGGGTGCGGGTCGACGCGGTAGCGGCCGACCAGTTGCGGGAGCGGTTGGTCGTCGCGGACAACAACGCCGAGCTGTTCGCAGGTACGGTACGCGCCGCCGTCGCGGGTCGGTTCGAGCCCGACGACAAGCGGATCCGTGCGGCAGTGCAGACCGCCGTGGCAGAGGACGTCGTGGAGGCGCTGCCTGGCGGTCTGGACGCGCCCGTCACGTGGGGCGGCAGCACATTGTCAGGTGGCCAGCGGCAGCGGCTGCGCCTGGCGCGGGCCATCTATGCCGCACCGGACGTGTTGCTGGCTGTCGAGCCGACCTCCGCAGTCGACGCGCTCACCGAGGCCGCCATGGTCGACCGGCTACGCGTGACCAGGCACAGCCTCACGACGGTGGTCACTACGACGTCGCCGCTGGTGCTCGACCAGGCCGACGAGGTCATCTTCCTGGCCCACGGCCGCGTCGCGGCGTCCGGCACGCATGAGGAGCTGCTGCGCGACAACGCTGCCTACCGAGAGCTGGTCTCCCGCGTGCAGGACGGGCAGGTGGGCTCGTGAGCGCGACGCTGCCGGTGGCACGGGGAACCCTGGTTCGGGCCGCGGCGTGGGGCGATATACGCGCGGACCGCGGCGCGGTAGCCGGCCTCCTGCTGCTCAACGGCATGGCCTCTGCGGCGGGCCTGGTCGGGCCGTGGCTGCTCGGCCGGATCGTCGACGCAGTCCGGGCGGGCTCCGGCGACGTACTCGGCACCGTGGATCGCCTGGCGCTCGGCGTGCTGGTGTTCACCGTCGTGCAGATACTGCTGGGGCGGTGGGCGCTCGCAGTGGGCTACCGGTTCGGCGAGCGCACGGCGGGTCGGGTTCGCGAGCGGTTCCTGGCGCGCACGCTCGCGCTGCCGCCGTCTGTCGCGGAGCATGCGCCCGCCGGCGACCTGATCGCCCGCGGTACTACGGACGCCTCCGTGGTGGCGCTGACGCTGCGACGGGCGGTGCCCGAGGTCCTCGTGGCCCTCGTCCAGGTTGTGTTCCTCATCGCCGCAGTGCTTCTGCTGAACCCACTGCTCGGGCTGTGCGGGCTGGTTTGCCTCCTCGGCGTGGGCGTCGCGCTGCGCTGGTACCTGCCGCGTGCCCGTCCGGCGTACCTGACCGAGGCGGCCACCGGCGCGCAGCTCGCCGACGTCGTCACGAGCACCGCGAAGGGCGCCCGCACGATTGAGGCGCTCGCACTGGAAGGCCGACGCGCAGAGGCCGCGGACGGAGCAGTCGCCGACTCGAGGGCCGCCCGGCTGCGGACGCTGTGGCTGCGGACGGTGCTGTTCCCGTCGTTAGATGTCTCGTGCGCGCTGCCGGCTGTCGCTGTTCTGCTGGTGGGTGGGGCGCTGCACGCGAACGGTCAGGTCAGCGTCGGCGCGGTGGTTGCCGCGACGGTGTACATGCGGCAGCTGGTGGGTCCATTGGACACGCTGACGCTGTGGGTGGAGCAGTTGCAGGGCGCGATCGCGTCCTATGCGCGGATCGAGGGACTTGCGGAGGTGCCGCGCGAGGAGCCCAGGCTTGCTGCGTCCCCGGCAGACGACCGCATCGAGGTGTCCGGCGTCCGCTACGCGTACGACGGTGGCCGGGACGTGCTGCGTGGAGTCGACCTGGTGGTGCGGCCCGGCGAGCGGCTGGCCGTCATCGGCACCTCAGGTGCGGGGAAGTCCACGCTGGCCCGGCTGCTGGCGGGCCTCGACCGACCCCGCACCGGGTCGGTGACCGTGGGAGGGACGCCGGTCGCGGACCTCCCGCCGGACCGGCTGCGCGAACAGGTGGTGCTGGTCACCCAGGACCACCACGTCTTTCACGACACGGTGCGCGACAACCTACGGGTGGTGAAACCGGACGCCACCGACGAGGAACTGCGCGGCGCGCTGGAGGCTCTGGGCGCGCGCTGGATCAACGACTTGCCGCAGGGCCTGGATACGGAGGTCGGCGCCGTGATCAGCCTCGATGGCGCGCGTGCCCAGCAGCTGTCGCTGGCGCGGGTCGTGCTCGCCGACCCGCACACGCTGATCCTGGACGAGGCAACGGCGCTGCTCGACCCGACGACCGCGCGGGAGACGGAACAGTCGCTGGCGGCGGTGCTGCGCGGGCGCACGGTCATCGCCATCGCCCACCGACTGCAGACCGCGCACGACGCCGACCGAGTGGCGGTGCTGGAGGCGGGCGAACTGGTCGAGCTGGGCACCCACGACCAACTCGTTGGTGCGGGCGGTCCCTATGCCAGTCTGTGGAGCTCCTGGCACGGTGGGTACGACGGACAGGACCCCGGACGACAGCCGGGCGCGGCCTGGCGAGCAGGACAGTGACGCTGTTCTGTCTGCGAGGCGTGAGGTCTAGCGGACGATGCTGTAGAGCACGCCGTCGTGCCATTGACCGTTGCGGAAGCAGGCGCTGCGCAAGGTGCCTTCGAGGGTGAAGCCGGACTTCTCGAGCGCGTGGCGTTCGGCGATGTTGGCCGCGTCGGTGTACGCCTCGATGCGGTTGAGGAGCGATTCGGCGAAGAGGTAGGCGACAACCAGTTGGTGGACGCGGGTTCCGACGCCGCGGCCGCGGAACGAGCGGGCCAGCTGGACGCCCAGGCTCCAGCACGGGCGGCCGAACCATTGGTGCTGGTCCCAGGAGATGACACCGGCCGGTTCCGAGTGTCGGTCATGAGCACCGGAGCCTACGCCCCTGATCGTGTCATGGCAGGTGACGGACTCTCGGCTTTGAGTGTGGGGGTTGGGTACTGGTTGGGGATCCGCCCGACTTCCGACAAGGAGCAATTGATGTTCGCGATCATCGCCGCCGTTATCTTCGGGCTCGCGCTCATCCTGGACTGGGCCAACGTCCGGGCCAGCGACGCATTCACGCCGCAGACACTTCTCACCGCCGGCCTATTGTGCGTCGCACTTCACCTGGCTGGTGTCGGCACGGCCCGCCGCTGGGGCCGCCGCCGCTGACGAGCTTGCAGGAAGCGCCCGGACGAATCGGTCCGGGCGCTGCTGTTTGGCCGACGTCAGTAGGTTCGGGCGGGTGATGGTTCATGAGGTGGTGTCGGAACCAGCCGGACCGGGGCGGTTCGAGGAGCTCGAGGAGCAGTACCGGATCGAGCATCGCGAGCTGGGCAACTTCACCGGCGAGTGCAAGGTACGTCGGGCCGAGCTCAAGCAACTGCGCGGCGCCTGGACCGACGCACGCGAGGACCTGGCCGGCGTGAGCACCGCCGATATCGACGTGTGGGCTGCCGGGACTTGTGCGGCGTACGTGCGCGGGGATCTCGACCGGCTGCAGGGACACTTCGCCGAGGCGGAGGAGTGCTTTACCGAGGCGAGCCGGCTCGGCTATCGACCCGCAGCCCGGACTGGCACTGCTGCGGCTGGCGCAGGGCAGCGTGCAGGCGGCCGCGCGATGATCCGTCGTTGCCTCGCCGAGCGCAGGACGACGCAAGCGGGTGGAGGTCCTCGCCGCGGACCGAGATCCTGCTGGCAGTGGGTGAGCTCGAAGCGGCCGCGCAAGCAGCCGACGGGCTGGCCCGATCTCGCGAACAGGTCGTCGTACACGATCGTCTAGGCGCTCCGGGAACAGGCCAGGCCGATGATCCGTCTCGCCGAAGGCCGACCGGACGCCGCGCTGGACGCCGGCCCGCGCTGCCCTCCGCCGGTGGGTCGAGCTGCGAGCGCCGTACCAGGAAGCTCGCACGCGGTTGCTGATCGCAGATGCCTGCCGTGCGCTGGGCGACAACGAGTCCGCGGACCGTGAGACATCGACAGCGCGCACAGACGCTTCGAGAGATCGGCTCGGCGCTGTACCGAGCCGAGAAGGCGGGACGGGACGTGCTTTCAGCCCGCGTGAGATCGAGGTACTACGGCTGCGTCGCCACCGGAGCCACCAACCGCGCGATCGCCGATCAAGCTGGTGCTGAGCGAGCGGACCGTGGATCGGCACGTCAGCAACATCTTCACCAAGCTCGGCGTCTCGTCGCGGTCCGCGGCGACGGCGTACGGCTTCGAGCACAAGCTGGTCTGACGGCGGTACCCATCGTCAGCGGTCGGTTGGGTGATTTCACCGACGCGGCGGACAGCAGCCGCGATTCCTACCTTCGAGCCACGAACACCGAGGAGGCACCAGGACATCGAGACCACGTACGAGAACAGTTGTGATCGGCGCCGGACAGGCGGGTCTGTCGGCCGGGTACCACCTCGCCAGAGCGCGGCAAGCCGTTCGTCATCCTGGACGCCGCGGACCGGGTCGGAGGGTCGTGGCTGAACCGCTGGGACTCGCTGGCGCCTGTTCACGCCGGCCAATCCGCGACGGCCTGCCCGGGGCCAAGTTCGGCGGCGGCTACACCTTCCCGTCGCAAGGACGAGATGGTCGCCTACCTGGAGCGGTACGCCGAACAGTTCGCGCTACCGATCCGCCTGCAACACCAGGTGGACGGGCTGTTCCGCGAGGGCGACGGATACCGCGTCACCGCGGGCACCGAGTCGTTCGAAGCGGACAACGTGATCCTGGCGACCGGCGTACACCGGGTGCCGAAGATCCCGGCGTTCGCCGGCGAACTCTCGCCCGACATCGTCCAACTGCACACGGCCGACTACCGCAACCCCGGACAGTTGCAAGCCGGGCACCGTGCTGATCGTCGGCGCGGGGAACTCCGGTGCCGAGATCGGGGTCGAGGTCGGCAAGACGCACAAGGTCCAGCTCGCCGGCCGCAACGTCGGCTACCTGCCGATCGAGATGCGCGGCTGGCAGGGCAAGCTGATGTTCCCGCTGGTCTGGTGGGTGTGGGAGCACATCCTGACCGAGGACAAGAAGCCGGGCCGCAAGGTGCAGGCCGAGGCGCTCGAGGGCCACGGCGAGTTCCTGATCCGGCAGAAGGAGAAGGACCTGCTCGCCGTCGGCATCGAGCGGATCCCGCGCATCGCCGGTGTCGTCGACGGACGGCCGCAGACCGAGGACGGCGACCTGCTCGACGTCGCGAACGTCATCTGGTGCACCGGATTCACGCCCGACTTCGGCTGGATCGACCTGCCCGGCCTGGACTCGTCCGGGCGGCTCGCCAACGAGCGAGGCTGTGTCACCGGACAGCCGGGGCTCTACGTGCTCGGGCCAGGAGTTCCAGTACATGTTCAACTCGCACACCGTCGGCGGCGTCGGCAAGGACGCTGCGTACGTCGTCCGGCAGATCGCCAAGCACGAGGCCCCACACTGTTGACCTCAAGCGAGGTTTAGCTAGCAGGAGCTATTTGACTGCGAGTTCGCCGAGTTCGGACCAGTCGTTCTGGGGGAGTTTGAAGTTGACGATCCGCGGGGTCTCCACCAGGTACGGGGGCAGCTGCTGCTGAGCCGCCTTGAAATGGTCCGAAGTGACGTGCGCCGTGGCCGCGTCGTCGTCGGCGAACGCCTCGACCAGGACGTACTCGTCGGTGTCGTCGAGGGACCGGGACCAGTCGAACCACAGGCACCCCGCCTCGGCCCGGGTGGCCTGGGTGAAGTCGGCGCTGATCGACGGCCAGTTCGAGGCGTGTTCGGGCTTGACGCGGAATTTCGCGGTAATGAAGATCATGCGCCCGATGCTAGACCTCACCTCAGCGTGAAGCCGGGGCCGAGCGGGTCGCGTGGGTCGAGCGTGAACGTGGCGGTTCCGGTCCGGTACGCCGCCCCTTCGACCTCGGTGATCACACCGTCGGCTCCGGCCGAAAGAACACGCCCCAGGAAAGTGGTCCCCACGATCGACTCGTGCCGCAGCACCTGACCGTCCGCCAGCCGGCCTTCGTCGTACAGCAGCGCCAGGCGGGCCGATGTACCCGAGCCGCACGGCGACCGGTCCACCTCCCCGTCCGCGAAGATGGCGACATTGCGCTGGTGCGGTCCAGAATCCGACGAACCGAGGTCGTCGTACAGGATCGTCCCGTACAGACCGTTCAGCCGCGGATCGTCCGGATGGACGGTCGCAGAGTCCAGCGCCCACTTGATCTCCCGCCCCACCGAGATCAGGTCGGCGTAGCAGGAAGGCGTCACCGAGAGCCCGACCGAGGATGCGGAGACGGAGGCATAGAACGCGCCCCCGAAGCTCACGTCGGCCGCCACCTCCCCACGTGACGTCGACACCTTCACACCACGACGAGAGACGTACGACGGAACGTTGCGAAAGGCAACGCTGGACACGACTCCATCCAAGCAGGTGACCCGGGCAACGACTCGTCCGGACGGTACGTCGATCACCACATCGGTAACCCCATCAGGGGAAGCGGGCACCAGGCCGCTCTCGACCGCCCAGGTGCCGAGGGCAATCGTTCCGTGCCCGCACGCCGTCGAATAGCCGTCCTTGTGCCAGAACAGCACACCGAAGTGCGCCCCGTCATCGTTGCCCGGCACAACGAATCCGCCGTACATGTCCGCATGCCCGCGCGGCTCGTTCACCAGGAGCTGCCGCACCGCGTCAACGGTCGGTGACGACTGGGCGAAGACCCGCCGATCCGGCACCGAAGCACCAGGCACCTCGACCGACGTGACGATCCGGAACGGCTCCCCAGCCGTGTGGTAATCGACCGTGCTGACCGGAAGCATCAGAATCCCAGCTGCTGCCGGAGGGACTCCAGGGTGTGCGCCGACTCCATCGTCCGCTCGGTGTCCGCGGCGGCCAGTGCCTGCGCGAGCGCGTCCGTGGTGACGATCGTGGTCAGCACCTCCGCGGTGATCCCGGTGACCGTGTTCGGGACGTGGATCGCCACCGTCACGTCGCCGGCCAGCCGTTCGGCGATGAGTTGCTCGCTGAGCAGGATGATGGCGGCGCCGACCGCGCGGGCCCGGTCGATCACGATCTCCGCGTCGATCACCAGCCGGCCCGGAGCGATCACGATCACCACGTCGTCGGCCCCGATCCCGAGCAGGTCGTCGGCGAGCCGGAATCCGGCGGTCTCGACGCACCGGCTGCGCCGGCCGAACCGGCGCAGCTTCAGCGTCAGGTGCTCGGCGGCGACGTAGTTGGCGCCGAACCCGTAGGTGACGATCTCGCGTGCGTCGAGCATCAGCCGGACCGCCTCTTGGTAGGCGTCGATCGACATGTGCTCGTTGAGGAACTCGATCCGCTCGATCGCCTCGGTGATCACCCGGTCCCAGACGTGCTTGGGGTCGCCGCCGGTGGCCTCGATCCGGCTCCGCAGCCGCTCCTCCCGTCGGCTCGGGTGCTGGAACGGTGAGGCGACCCGGTCCTTGAGCTCGGCCAGACCGGCGTACCCGAGGGACTGCAGGGTGCGGACGACGGTGGCGTTGCTGGTCTTGCTCGCCTGGCCGAGCTCGGCCGCGGACAGATACAGCAGCCGCTCGGGCGAGATCTCCGACAGTGACCGGCAGACCGCGCGGGAGGCGGGCGTGAAGTCGTCCCAGTGTTCCCGGATGCGGGCCCGGAGCTCGGCAATCGCCGGATTTCTCGTAACCCCTGTTACCTCATCGGCCATCTGTGTATCATCCGTTCCCATCGCGGCTGTAACGAACCATCCAAGACAACGAGTTCTGTAACACATCGTAAACCCGAAGGAAGCAGATGCGGATCATCGAGGTGTCCAGCCCGTCGGCCCATGATCGCGGACGGCAGTACGGTTCCGCTGCGGCGGACCTCATCGGTACGGCGATCGAGTACTACGGCCAGGCGTTCGAGCTGCAGACCGGACGGACCTGGGCGGAGATCCTGGAGCTGTCCGCGCCGTGGGAGCGGCTGATCAGCCAGGACTTCCCCGAGCTGTACGAGGAGATCCGCGGGATCGCGGCCGGCGCCGGTGTGAGTGTCCGGGAGATCGTCGTCCTCAACTGCCGCGGCGAGATCGTGTACGACGCCCCGCTGGCCGCCGAGGAGGAAGTGCCGGACGGATGTACGTCGTTCTCCCTGACCGGCGGTGACGGCCACGTCTACACCGGCCAGAACTGGGACTGGCGGCACGCCGTCCGCGACACCGTCGTCATCCTCCGCATCGTCCAGCCCCCGAAGCCCACCATCATCATGCAGGTCGAGGCCGGTCAGATCGGCCGGCACGGCGCCAACTCGCTCGGGTTCGCGCTCAACGCCAACGGTCTCGGCGGCCGGTTCGACGACTCCATCGGCGTACCGCAGACCCTGATCCGCCGGCTCGTCCTCGACTCCGCCTCGATCTCCGACGCACTCAAGGTCCTGGTCAAGACTCGCGCCCACATCGCGAGCAACGCGCTGCTGACCGATCGATCCGGTTACAGCATCGACCTCGAGACCACCCCCGGCGCCCACGGCTGGGAGTACCCCACCGACGGGCTGCTGGTCCACGGCAACCACTACCAGGCGTTCGTCCCGCCGCAACTGGCGGCGAACCACCGCCCGATGTCGCCCGACTCGCTGCTCCGCGTCCCGCGGGCCCGGCAGGGTCTGCGCGAGGCATTGACGGCGACCGACGTACGCAAAGCCGTCCGCACCGCGATGTCGGACCACCTCGGTCTGCCCGACTCGTTGTGCGCCCACCCCGACGAGCGGCTGCACGAACTGCGTCAGTGGTCGACCTTGCTGTCCAGCTGCGTCGACCTGACCACCGGCGAGTACTACGTCGCGCCCGGGACTCCCTGCGAGCACGAGTACGAGCTCATCCCCTTCAATCTTTACGACTAGGAGTACCCCAAATGTCCCGCAAACACCTCGGTACGGCGCTCTGTGCCTCCGCCGTACTCGTCCTCGCAGGGTGTGGTGGTGGCCAGAACGCCGCACAGTCGCCCGTCAAGGAGCAGATCAAGCTCGTCGACAGCACGCCGGCCGCGGCCGGTCAGCTCGACCAGGCGACCTGGTTCATGCCCAAGGAGCCGCGGTCGCTCGACCTCGACGCGGACGCGGCGAACTCGCAGAGCGACCTGATCATGGCGAACGTCTGCGACCGCCTGCTGCAGCTCCAGCCCGACCTGACCCTCAAGCCGGGGCTGGCCGAGAAGCACGAATGGAAGGACAAGAACACCCTGGTCTTCACCATCCGGCAGGGGGTGAAGTTCCACGACGGCAGCACGATGACCGCCGACGACGTGCTCTGGAGTCTGCAGCGGCACTCGGCCGACGGCGCCTCGGAGTCCGACGAGTACGTCAACGTGACCGGGGTCGCCAAGACCGGCCCGAACGAGGTCACGGTGAAGTTCAAGCAGCCGGACGCCGTCTTCGTCGAGGCGATCGCCGGTGACGCGGGTGTGGTCTGGAGCCGCAAACTGGTCGAGTCCCAGGGCAAGAAGTTCGGTACGCCGGACGGCACCGACGCCTGCACCGGCCCGTTCGAGCTGAGTGAATGGGCGCCGGGCAAGCAGATCGTGCTGACCAAGTCCGACACCTACTGGAACCCGGAGAAGGCGTCGAAGACCGACAAGATCACCTTCAAGTGGGGCAGTGACGACGTCATCGTCAACTCGCTCGTGACCGGCGCCGCGACCGGCTCGTACCTGGAGAACCTGTCCTCGGCGACCCAGCTCGCCGGCGGTACGGTCACCACCGTCAGCCAGGGCCCTGACACCCGGGTCTGGAACCTGATGGTCACCGAGAAGGGCGCCCTCAAGGACGTCCGGCTCCGCAAGGCGCTCGCCCTGGCGGTCGACCGCGAGGGCGTCTCCAAGGCGGCACTGTCCAGCCTCGGTCAGCCCTGGAAGGAACCGGTCGGATCCGGCGCCTGGGGCTACGAGAAGGAGAAGTTCCAGACCGCGTACGACGCCATCGGCGGACTGCCCGCGGCACCGCAGCAGGCTGACATCGACGCAGCGAAGAAGCTGGTCGAGGAGGTTGGACAGACTCAGCCGATCGTGGTCGCCAGTGACGGCAGCCCGGTCCGCAACGTGATCGCGAACGCCGTCGTCGACGCCGCGCAGAAGATCGGGCTGAAGGCAACGATCACGCAGATCCCGACCCAGGGCTACGACATGACGGACGCGTCGGTGCGCGCCACCGCCGACCTGTTCAGCGACGACTACTTCATCTCCAAGAACGACCCGGTCGGCTTCTACAAGAACGGTGCCAGCAACTCGTCCGTCCAGTGGCTGCTGCGTGATCCGGCGTACGACGAGCTCGTGAACAAGGGCCGGGCCGCGCTCGAGGACGCGGAGCGGGCGACGATCGCGATCGAGCTGGGCAAGCGCTGGAACGACGCGATGCCGTGGATCCCGGTGGTGCAGAGCCCGAGCACGGTCGCGCTGTCCACCAAGGTGACCGGTGTGCCGGCGAGCGGCTGCTACCGCTACTACCCGTGGGCCGCCGACCTCGGGACGAAGGGGGCCTGAGACAGATGGTCGCACTGCGGCGCCTCGGCGCGATGGTGCTCACCCTGGTGATCAGTTCGTTCGTGATCTTCGCCGGCATGTACGCCGCGCCCGGGGATCCGGTGTCGTTCCTGATCGGGAACCCGGAGAACATGACACCGGAGCGGATCGCCGCGGTGCGAGCGGAGTACCACCTCGACGATCCGTTCATCACCCAGTACCTGACCTGGGCGAAGGATCTGCTGCACGGGGACTTCGGTACGTCGATGGTCTACCAGCAATCCGTCACGACGCTGCTCGGCAGCAGGTTGCCGGTGACACTGTCACTGGTCGTCTACGCGTCGGTGTTGTTCATCGTGATCGGGGTACTCCTCGGCATCTGGTCGGCGCTGCGCCGGGGGACTGCCGTGGACGCGCTGATCACCGGGGTGACCACGTTCGCGACGTCGATCCCGAACTTCGTCGTCGCGGTGGTGCTGATCTCGGTCTTCGCGGTGAAGCTGCGCTGGTTCGCGGTGTCGGGTCCGGGCGAGGGGTTCCTCGGCCGGATCCACCACCTGACCCTGCCCGCGATCGCGCTGTGCCTCGGCGCGATCGCGGTGGTCAGCCGGGTGACGCGGCAGACGATGGTCGAGCAGCAGAGTCTCGACCACGTCGAGGCCGCGCGCAGCTACGGTCTCGCCCAGAGCAAGACGGTGGTCCGGCATGTGCTGCGCAATTCCCTCGGGCCGATCGTGACGATGTGCGGCCTGATCGTGGCCGGCATGCTGGCCGGCACGGTCGTGGTCGAAGGAGTCTTCGGCCTGAACGGCATCGGCAGTCTGCTGGTCGAGGCCATCAACACCCACGACTTCCCTGTGGTGCAGGCGATTCTGCTCTACATGGTGATCGCGTACATGGCGGTCACGGTGATCGTCGACCTCATCTATCCGTTGCTCGATGCCCGGGTTCTGGCCAGGAGCGCCTCATGACAGTCGCAGTACTGACCGATGTGACCGGGGTACGCCGCAAGCACGAGTGGCCGTTCTACCTGAGTGCGGCCGTACTCGTGATCGCCGTACTCGCGGCCGTGTTCGCTCCGTGGGTGGCGCCGTACGACCCGGCGCAGACCGACTTCGGCGCGATCTGGCAACCGGCGAGCCCGGCGCACTGGCTCGGGACCGACCAGCTCGGCCGGGACCTGCTGTCGCGGATCATCCACGGCGCCCGGCCGAGTCTGCTCGGGGCGATCGCGCTGCTGGCCGTGGCGACGGTGCTCGGCGTGCTGATCGGCGTGACCGCCGCGTGGAAGCGCGGCTGGGTCGACACCGCGCTGAGCCGGATCACGGACGTGATGTTCGCGTTCCCGGGCCTGTTGTTCGTCGTCCTGTGCATCGCTGTGTTCGATCGCGGTGAGCTCACCTCGGTGCTCGGGATGGCGCTCGCCTACGCACCCGCGATCGCCAAGTTCACCCGGTCGATCGCGCTGGAGGAGATCGCCCGCCCGTACGTCGACGCGTACCGGCTGCAGGGGGTCGGCGGGTTCGTGCTGTGCTTCCGCTACCTGCTGCCGAACCTGTTGCCGACGCTGGTCGGGTATCTCGTGGTCCTGTTCGGCGAGGGACTCATGAGTCTCGCGTCGCTGAACTTCCTCGGGTTCGGGTCCCAGCCGCCGAGCTCGGAATGGGGACTGATGGTCCAGGAAGGCCGGACCGGAGTGATCCAGGGCATCGTCGGGCCGGCGCTCGTCCCCGGTCTCACCATCGCGATCGTGGTGGTGGCGACCAACGTGGTCGGCGTACGGCTGTCCGACAAGCTGGCGGTGCGACGATGACCACCTTGCTGGACATCAGCGATCTGAAGGTCAGCGTGCGCGACACCGAGATCCTGCGGGGTATCTCCGTCTCCGTCGGGGCCGGCGAGACCGTCGGCCTGGTCGGCGAATCTGGCTCGGGGAAGTCGACGACGGCCCGGGCCGCACTCAAGCTCTTCCCGGATCAGGCGGTGACGTCGGGCTCGGTCGTTGTCGGCGGCACCGATCTGCTCGATTGCCCGCCCGCCGAGGTGCAGGACGTCCGGGCCAACCACGCCGCGATGATCTTCCAGGCTCCGCGGACGGCGCTCAACCCGGTCCGTCGGATCGGCGATTCGGCGACCGAACGGCTCGTCCAGGTGCACGGCGTCCGGAAGAACGTTGCCCGAGGCAAGTTGGTGGAGCTGTTCGCCGAAGTCGGGCTGCGAGATCCGGAGCGGCTGCTGCGGTTGTACCCGCATCAGCTGTCCGGCGGCATGCTGCAGCGGGTCGTGATCGCGGCCGCGTTGAGCATCGACCCCCGCCTGCTGCTGGCGGACGAGGCGACGAGTGCGCTGGACGTGACCACGCAGGCCGAGGTGCTTGCGTTGCTGAAGCGGCTGCGGGCCGAGCGGGATCTCGGGGTGCTGTTCATCACCCACGACCTGCATCTGGCGGCGGCGTACTGCGATCGCGTGTACGTGATGAAGGACGGTCTGATCGTCGATCACCAGCCGGGCCTGACGATCTTCGAGAACCCGGTCAACGAGTACACCCGGGCGCTGGCGGCCGCCGTACCCAAGCTGCCTGAACGTGAGGAGGTGCCGACATGAGCCTGCTCCAGGTGGAAGGCCTCGGCAAGACGTACGGCGGCCGGCGCGGGGCGGCACCGACGATCGCGGCGAAGGACATCAGCTTCACCGTCGACGCCGGTGGATCGCTCGGTGTGGTCGGTGAGTCCGGCTCCGGCAAGACCACTGTCGCGCGGATGCTCGTCGGGCTGACCGCACCCGACACGGGCAGCGTCGCGATCGACGGCGTCGAGATCCATCGGGCCGGGCGCGGTCGTGCAGCGCGGTTGCAGCGGGCCCGGGCGATCCAGATGGTCTTCCAGGATCCGTACACCTCGCTCGATCGCCGGCTGACCGTCGAAGGCTGCCTTCGCGACGTACTGCGCCGGCACCAGCCGTCCGCGTCCGCCGGCGAGATCAGCGGGCTGCTCGACCAGGTGGGCCTCGCGCAACGACTGCTGACCTCGAGACCACATGAACTGAGCGGTGGCCAGCGGCAACGAGTCGCGATCGCCCGGGCCCTCGCCGTACATCCGAAGGTCCTCGTCCTCGACGAGGCCGTCTCCGCCCTGGACGTCTCGGTCCAGGCGAAGATCCTTGCCCTGCTCAACGAGATCCGGGACTCCCTGGGAATCGCCCTGGTCTTCGTCAGTCACGATCTCGCCGTGGTCGGCGAGGTGACCGACCGGATCGTGGTGATGTACCGCGGTGCCGACGTCGAGCAGGACGACACCGACGCGCTGCTGCGCCGGCCACACCATCCCTACACCCAGATGCTGCTCTCTTCCGCGCCCGGACCCGGCTGGCAGCCGGAGCGGGTCGGCGAGCTGAGAGCCGCGTTCGCACTCACCGAAGGACGTCCATGACGCACACCTCGACTTTCTACCAGCGCGGGGCGACGCCGATCTTCGCGTCCCAGGCCGACCCCCGACTGCACTACTGCCTGTACGTGCCGCAGCAGCTGGCCGACGACGACCGCGCGCCGTTGGTGGTGATCCAGCACGGCACCGCCCGGTCCGCGACGAACTACCGGAACCAGTTGAAGGAGTTCGCCGACGAACAGGGCGCCGTCGTCCTGACGCCGATCTTCCCGGCCGGCCTGGTCGACCCGACCGACCTGCACAACTTCAAGTTCATCGAGTACCAGGGGATCCGGTTCGACCGGATGCTGCTGTCGATCGTCGACGAGGTCGCGGCGCGGTTCCCGGTCGCGGCCGAGAAGTTCTACCTGCACGGATTTTCCGGCGGCGGTCAGTTCACGCACCGGTTCCTCTACCTGCACCCGGACCGTCTGGCGGCCGCGTCGATCGGTGCGCCCGGCCGGATCACCCAGCTGGACGACACGCTGCCGTGGTGGCTGGGGACGAAGGGGTTCGAGGAGAAGTTCGGCCAGCCGATCGACGTCGACGCACTGCGCCGGGTGCCGATCCAGCTCGTGGTCGGCTCCGAGGACGTGGAGACCTGGGAGATCATGAACCGCGGCGAGTCCAACTGGATGGACGGTGCGGAGCTGACCGGCACCACCCGGATCGAACGCCTCCGCACCCTGGAGAAGAACTACCGTTCCCACGGCCTCGACATCACCTTCGACGTCGTTCCCGGTGCGGCTCACTCCGGCCGGATGATCCTCCCGACGGTGGAGACGTTCTTCGCCGACCAGTTCAAGAACCGGTCAAACCCAGGTACGTGAGGACGGCGAGGACGCGCCGGTTGCTGGTGTCGTCCTCGGTGATGCCGAGCTTGCCGAACAGGGACGTCGTGTGCTTGCTGATGGCGCTCTCGCTGAGGAAGAGCCGTTGTCCGATCGCCTGGTTGGACAGACCTTCGGCCATCAGGCGCAGTACGTCGTGTTCGCGGTCGGTGAGGGTGTCGATCGGCCGGTTCGAGCTCGCCATCAGCTTGGTGATGACGGCCGGGTCCATCGCCGTACCACCGGCCGCGACCCGTTCCAGCGCGTCGACGAACTGATCGGCTTCGAAGACGCTTTCCTTGAGCAGGTACCCGATCCCACCGGCGCCCTGAGCCAGGAGTTCGCGGGCGTACAACTGCTCGACGTGCTGGGACAGGATGAGGACCGGCAGTCCGGGTACCTCGCTCCGGGCGGCCAGGGCTGCCTTCAGGCCCTCGTCCGACTGAGTGGGCGGCATCCGGACGTCGATGACGGCGACGTCCGGCCGCCACTTCAGCAGCGCGGTCAGTGTCTCGGGACCGGTCGTCGCGGTCGCCACGACCTCGTGCCCGTAGGCCTCGATGAGGCGGACCAGTCCGTCCCGCAGCAGGTAGAGATCCTCGGCGACGACTATTCGCATGGCACCGTCATCCTCGCACGGGTCGGTCCGCCGTCCGGGCTGGTGACATCCAGCGTGCCGTCGAACGCCGCGAGGCGGCGGCGGAGTCCGGCGAGTCCGCCCGCGGCGTTCACCTCGGCTCCGCCCCGGCCGTTGTCCTCGACCTCGACGACGATGGCTGCGTCGTCTCGGTCGATGGAGATGTGCGCTTGCGATGCGTGGGCGTGCTTGACCGAGTTGGTCAGCAGTTCGGCGATACCGAAGTACAGGGCGGACTCGATCGGCGGGTCCAGGCTGAGCTCGACCTCGGCGCTGACCGCGGTCTCGAGCGGGCTGTCCATGGCCAGGGCGCGCACGGCATCGACGAGTCCGCGCTCGTTCAGCACCGGCGGGTTGATGCCCCTGACCAGTTCGCGGAGCTCGTTCAATGAGGTCGCGGCGCCGACACGTGCGTCCCGCAGCAGCGCCCTGGCCTGGGCAGGGTCGGTCTCCATCAGTTTCTCCGCGGTCGCCAGCGAGAGCCCGAGTGCGACCAGACGGCCCTGCGCCCCGTCATGCAGATCCCGCTCGATCCGGCGGATCTCGGCAGCCTGCGCCACAGTCGTGTCCGCCCGCTGAGCGGTCAGCTCGTCGACCCGGTCCGACAGCGCCATCGCCGCGGACGGACGCAGGAACCGTACGGCGACCGGCTCGATCGGTCGCCACGCGTACGGCGCACCGGCGATCGCCACCACGAGACCGAGAACACCAACCAGAGGCACCGACTGAGAGAACCCGAGTACGGCGGCCACGACACCGGCCGGCGGGATCGCCGCGACCAGGCCCGCGGTGAAGGGTGCGATCGCCGTGAACCGCAGGTCACGCCAGTTGGCCGGATCCTTCCACCGCAGCCGCTGCTCCTGGTCCTCGCGAGCCTCCTTACTGGTGCGCGAGTACGACGTGCCGTTCCACCAGTAGCCCGTGGACAGTTGTGTCACCGGCCCGACCTCCAGATAGCCGGCCGGGATCACGGTGCCCGTCCACCGCGCGACGAGAGCGCGGACCATTCGGCAGACCGGCCGGGTCAGGGCGAGAGTGCCGGCACAGGCCAGCACGACCAACGGGATCCAGGACCACGGGTTGCCCGCCCACCAGATCGCCACCGTCACGGCGGCGGCCCAGACAGCCGGGACCAGCATGCTGACCACCGTCACCACGCACGCCCGGACGAACCCGACGCAGGCACTCGTCACCCACGACATCAGCTACCTCTTCCTCGCAACGGTTGGTGATTTCACTCTGCACCACCCGACCTGCGGTTTTCGTCAGATCTGCCCGGAAGTAGGTCTGGCCCCACCCACCCGTGCGTCCAGACACACAGCAGCCGCTGTCGCCCAGGTGGGCAGCAGCGGCTGGTGTTTGTCGCAGAGCGACCTGAAGGAGTGTCAGGCAGCTTGCGGAACGCGGGTGCGGTTCTTCTGCGCCCAGACGGCCCGGCGCAGTTGCGCCTTGTCCGGGTAGCCGTGGGCACGGCCGATCAGATAGACGTCATGGTTGCGCATCTTGACCATGCCGGCGACGAACCAGACCGGGCTTCCCTCGGCCAGCATGGTGACGATCATCGTGGTGGTGGCGGTGTCGACGGTGGCGGTGGTGGTGATGTTCATTCTGACCCTCTCCTTTGGTCGCTCTTACTGATACGTCGGACCAGCCCCGCCGATTTCGACATCACCTCGACAAGTTCTTTGATCCGTTGTCCAGCGACACGTACGCCACCTTCGCGGGGTTCACATCCCAGGCCCTTCCGGGTGGCCGATCCGCTGTACTGGGAAGCCTTCGGAGAGCCGGCGGCAGCGGATAGGAGGCCGCCCGGACGAATTGAGGTCCAGTCCGGAATCGCCTGAGCCACAAGGGCAAAACAGAGCGCCCCGATCAATGATCGGGGCGCTTGTCCGTGTGGGTCCCGGGGGGAGTGGGACCACCACACGTTGGGGGGGACCTAAACCGTAACCCGGGCGCGGGGTCATGATCGAATTCGGTGGTGCCGAGCGGTACGAAATGAGCGCTCAACGGCTCATGCGGCGGCGATACAGCGAGGTCGCCAACGTCACCGAGAACAGGAGCAGACCAGTACACCAGGCGAGTGCGGTCCAGCCGTTGTTCCCCATCGGTGTGCCGATCAGGAAACTGCGCACGGTCTCGATCACCGAGGTGATCGGCTGATGCTCGCTGATCGGCCGCAACCAGGACGGCATCGTCTCCGGCTGGACGAAAGCGCTGCTCAGATACGGCAGGAACAACATGAAGAAACTCAGGGTGCTGGCCGACTCCACCGACTTCGCGATCACGCCCAGACCGGCCGCGAGCCAGGAGAGTGCGAGGACGTAGAGCAGCAGCAGCCCGATCGCGGCGAGCCAGTCGGTCACGCCGGCGCCCGGCCGGAAACCCATCGCCAGCGAGGCGAGGATGACGATCGCCGTTGACACCGCGTTACGCGCGACACTCGCAGTGACGTGCCCGGTCAGCACGGCGAAGCTGCGGATCGGCAGCGATCGCAACCGGTCGATCATTCCGCTGTTCATGTCGTCCGCGACCGCCATCGCCGTGTTCGAGGCGCCGTACCCGGTGGTGAGCAGCAGGATGCCCGGGACGACGTAGTTGATGTACTGCGTGCCGGTGTTGATCGCGCCGCCGAAGACGTAGACGAACAGCGCCATCATCAGCATCGGCAGCAGGATCGAGACGAACAGCGTGTCCACGTTCCGGCGCATCAGCCGGACGCTGCGGTCGATCATGGTGACCGTGTCGGAGAGCGCGGCGCCTACTCCTTGATGTGACATGTGATCAGCTCCTTCTCACGCCGTCAGGGCCAGGAAGACGTCGTCCAGCGTCGGCCGGTGCGACGAGACGCGCTCCGGCTGCAGGCCGTTGTCCCGCAGTACGTCCAGGACATGGTGCAGGTGCGCCGCCGTGCCGTCGGACGGGATGTTCAGCACCAGCTCATCGGCGATCCCGTCCAGTACGCCGGTTGCCTTGAGCAACTGCAACTCGTCGGCGAACCTGAGCTCGATCCGCTCGCCGCCGATCTGGGCCTTCAGTGCGTCGGCGGTGCCGGTGGCGACGACCCCGCCCTGGTCGAGCAGCACGATCCGGTCGGCGAGCCGGTCCGCCTCCTCCAGGTACTGCGTGGTCAGCAGGATGGTGGTGCCGTCGCGGACGAGTTCGCCGATCGCGTCCCACATCGTCGACCGGCTGGCCGGGTCGAGCCCGGTGGTCGGCTCGTCCAGGAAGATCACCCGCGGCTGCGCGATCAGGCTCATCGCCAGGTCGAGCCGCCGCCGCATCCCGCCCGAGTACGTCTTCACCCGGCGGTCCATCGCATCGGTCAGCCCGAACTGCTCGAGCAGTTCGGCGGTACGGCGTCGCGCGGCCGGCTTGCCGAGATGCATCAGCCGGCCGACCATGACCAGGTTCTCCCGGCCGGTCTGGTTCTCGTCGACCGCGGCGTACTGCCCGGTCAGGCTGATCACGCCGCGGACCTGGGCCGGCTCGCGCAGGACGTCGTACCCGGCGATGGTCGCCTGGCCGGCATCCGGCCTGGTCAGTGTGGTCAGGATCCGCACGATGGTGGTCTTGCCGGCACCGTTCGGGCCGAGCAGGGCGAGCACCGATCCCTCCTCGACCCGCAGGTCGACCCCGGTGAGCACCTCGGTCGCCCCGAAGGATTTCCGCAGCCCGGTGGCCTCGACGATCATGTTCCCCTCCTTACTGCGTATTGGGTACGCTAAATAGCGTAGCAGGTACGCTATATACCTGCGCAACCCCTAGACTGAGGCGGTGGAGATGAGTGAGCTGCCGGCCGACGTGGCGTTGATGTGGCGGATGCGGGACGGCAGCCGGCGCGGGCCGAAGCCGTCACTGACCGCCGACGACATCACCCGGGCGGCGATCGAGCTCGCCGACGCCGAGGGGCTGGCCGCGGTCTCGATGGCCCGGGTGGCCGAGCGGCTGGGCAACTCGACGATGGCGCTCTACCGGCACGTGAAGAGCAAGGACGAACTGCTCGTCCTGATGTCGGACGCCGCACTCGAACGCCCCGATCCGCTGCCCGAGGATGTCGACTGGCGGACCGGGCTGACGTTCTGGGCGGAGGGCGTGATGGTCGCGATCCGCAAGCACCGGTGGTACTCGAAGCTCCCGATCTCCGGCCCGCCGGCCGGCCCGAACAACCTCGCCTGGCTGGACTCGGCCCTCGGCGCGCTGAAGGACACCGGGTTACCCGAGGGAGCCAAGGTCGGCGTCGTGATGGGCCTGATGACCTATGTCCACGGCGAGATCCGGCTCGCCCTCGACCTCGCCGCCGGGTTCCGCGACAACCCGGCTGCCTTCAGCCGGTACGGCGAGATCCTCGCCCTCGTGGTCGACAGCCGCCAGCTCCCCGCCCTGGCCCGGGTCCTCGACGCCAAGGTCTTCGACGAGGTGAGCAACTTCGACGAGATGAGCGACGAGGACTTCGACTTCGGTCTTCAGCTCTATTTGGACGGCGTGGCCGGCTTCATCGAGCGGGTCTGTCAGGACAGCTGAATGACCGCGTCCGCAGCCGGCGCGGTTGCGGCGATCAGCCGCGCGTTGTGTTCGTCGGTGCCGTAGGTGCGCTCGTGCGCCTCTTCCGGGGAGCGGCCGTAGCGCCGGTGGCGGGCTTCGAGCCGGTCGTGGCGCAGTTGCTCAGGCACCTCGACGTACCAGCACTGGTCGAGCAGCGTCCGGACAGTGGCCCACGGCAGTTCGTCGAAGAGCAGATAGTTGCCCTCGGTCACGACCAGCGTGACGTCCGCTGCGATTCCGATGCTGGCGGCAATCGAGTCCTCCAGCTCCGCGGTCGAAGCGCGGCGCCCAGATCTGCTCGTCCGGTGCCTCCTGCAACCTTTTCAGCAAGGCAACGAATCCGTACCCGTCAAACGTGTGCGGCGCCCCCTTCACGTCGGCGAGCCCGAGTTCCTCCAGCACCGACTGCGCCAGGTGGTACCCGTCCATCGGCACCAGCGCGACCCGGTGCCCGTCGGCGACCAGCTTCGCCGTGAGCTGTTCGGCGTACGTCGACTTCCCGGCCGCCGGCGCCCCGGTGATCCCGAGGAGGGAACGCCGGCCACTCGTGGCAAGGTCGACGGCACGGTCGTAGGCAGTGGCCGGGTCCAGTGTCTGCACCCCACGATCCTAAGAGCTCAGTGCACGCGTTGGAGGTCGCTCTCGTGTTGCTCGTGAACCAGGCGGCGCGCGATCGAACCACACCCCTCGAGCTGCAACGTCTGAGCATCGTCAGGAAGACGGAACCCGAGCGAGGTGACAGTGTCCAGACAACGGGCCTTGTGCATGACTGCCCAACCGCCGCGACCATCGGCGGACAGATCGAGGTCTTCAGCCAGTGTGAGCTCGTCGCCGATCCACGCCCGCGTCATCGTCTGCAACGCACCGCCGACTTCTCCGTGCCGCCCGAGGACGAGCGACTCCCGCAACTCGGCCGTGCAGCCGCTCGCCATTCGTACGACGGTCGACCGCATCACCACCGCATCGGCCGAGACGACGAAGGGTTCGCCGTACCACCGCAGACTCGCCCCGTCGGTGAGCCGGATGTCGACGTCCCACCGCGCCGACGCCCCGCGCATCCCGTACGCAACGGTCCCGGCCGTCTCGACGACCTCCACCCGAACCGGCCCTGACACCACGACCTCGATCCGCACCTGATCGCCGGCCAGCAACAACGCGCCGGCCGCCACCAGGGCCATCCGAACGACGCCGGGCGACCCGGGTAGCTGCCGAGGAGACAGGTGATCAGTCGTCAGCACACACCGATCGCGCACCGGATCGGCGACAACCTCAATGCGCGTGGGCATGGGTGATCAGTTCGCCGTTCTCGCCGACGTGCGAGTGCGGCGCCATCGGACCGGGGTCGACCGGCGTGTGCTCGCCGCTGCGGACGCTCGAGGTCATCGACAGCACCCATTCCTTCAGCCGGGCCACGGATGCGGGATCGTTCCGGGACAGCGCGAGGACCGGCTTCCCGTCGCGTGCGGCCTCGGCGTCCTTCACCATCTGCTCGACGTCCACTCCGACGTACGGCGACGAGATCGGTCTTGTTGACCACGAGCAGGTCCGCCCGCGCGATCCCCGGACCGCCCTTCCGCGCGACGTCGCCGCCACCCGCGACGTCAAGGACGAAGATCTGCGCATCCACGAGCGCGGGGGAGAAGGTCGCGGTCAGGTTGTCGCCGCCGGACTCCACCAGGACGACGTCCAGCGGCGCGAAGTCCCGCTCGAGATCCTCGACCGCGATCAGGTTCGGCGTCACGTCGTCCCGGATCGCGGTGTGGGGGCACGCGCCGGTCTCGACCGCCCGGATTCGTTCCGGCTCGAGTACGCCGGCCGATCGCAGCAATCGTGCGTCCTCGTCGGTGTAGATGTCGTTGGTGATCACGCCGAGCCTGAGTTGGGTGGAGAGCTCCCGGCACACGGTGGCGATCAACGAGCTCTTCCCGGTCCCCACCGGCCCGGCCACTCCCAGCCGGAAGGAACGTGTGCTGTGTTCAGGCATGGAACAACCTCATTCTCTCGTTGGCGTGGTGCTGGGCGAACACGTCGAGCAGGGGTGCTCCGTCCGCCGGAAGCTTGTCGATCTCGGTCAGCGGCGCGACGTCGGTGACGAGCCGCTCGATGTCGTCCTGCAGTCCGGCCAGCCAGGTCGCCGCGTCGGCCGGATCGACGGGCAGCAACTTGAGCGAAGCGGCCGCCACTGTCTGCGCGTCGTCGTACGCGACCAGCCGGGCGACCTGCTCCGCTGACAACCCCGTCACACTCCCGATCACCCCGACCACCACCGGCCGAGCGACCTCGCTGTCGGCTTTGAGATGCCGCAGTACATCTGGCCAAACTCTCGCCGCCAACCGCAGGTACGCCCGCCCCTGCCGCCGCGACACACCCCGCAACACCTGACTAGGCGTCCGGGCCGCCCAAGCCGCCTCAACCATCGCCAACCTCGGTGACCCGGGCGGGGTCGAGGGTGACGTGGCGAGCTAGTACGGCGACGGCGGCTTCGACTCGGGTGACGGTGCGGAGGCGATCTCGGGCGTAGGCGGCGACGTCGGCGAGTTGTTTGCCGTCGGCACCTAGACCGGCGCGGACGGCCGGCTCGAGTCCCGCGGACTGGGTGTGCCCGCCGGTCGGCAGCCGGCCGTCGGCCAGCATCAACGCGACCACTTCAGGCGAGCTCATCAGAACATCGCATAGAGCTGGGCCAGTGGCAGTACCTCGGCCGGCGCCGGCTCCACCAGGTCGCCGTCGACCTTGATCGCGAACGTCTCCGGATCGATGTCGATCCTCGGCAGCGCATCGTTGTTCTTCATGTCCGCCTTGCCGATCTCCCGCGTCGGCCGTACGGCGAGCAGCCGCCGGCGCAACCGCAGTCGCTCGGCCAACCCGTCGTCCAGCGCGGCGGGGGAGACGAACGTGAACGACACATCCGC
Organism: uncultured Actinomycetota bacterium; assembly: GCA_963748245.1. Classification (GTDB taxonomy): domain Bacteria; phylum Actinomycetota; class Actinomycetes; order Propionibacteriales; family Kribbellaceae; genus Kribbella. The sequence continues at coordinate 1,370,454 of CAVVIA010000004.1, forward strand.
CCCGATCGCATCCCCGAACGCCGGCCGCATCAGCACCGGCTGCGGTGTCGGGATCGACGCGTTCGGATCGCCCAGCGCGGCCCACGCGATCGCGCCGCCCTTGATCACCAGGCTCGGGCGGACGCCGAAGTACCGCGGATCCCACAGCGTCAGATCGGCCAGCTTCCCGGCCTCCACCGACCCGACCACATGATCGATGCCATGGGCAACTGCCGGGTTGATCGTGTACTTGGCGACGTACCGCCGTACCCGCTCGTTGTCGGCCGGCAGGCTGCCGTCGAGCGCGCCGCGCCGGTCCTTCATCACGTGCGCGACCTGCCAGGTGCGGGTGATCACCTCGCCGATCCGGCCCATCGCCTGCGCGTCCGACGACGTGATGGACAACGCGCCGAGGTCGTGCAGGATGTCCTCGGCCGCGATCGTCGTCGCCCGGATCCGCGACTCGGCGAACGCGAGATCCTCCGGCACGTCCGGGCTGAGGTGATGACAGACCATCAGCATGTCGAGGTGCTCGGCGACGGTGTTGACCGTGTGCGGCAGCGTCGGGTTGGTCGAGCCGGGGATGACGTGCGGGTACGACGCGATCGACAGGATGTCGGGCGCATGCCCGCCGCCCGCGCCCTCGACGTGGAACGCATGGATCCCTCGACCGGCGATCGCGTTCAGCGTGGATTCGACGAAGCCGGCCTCGTTCAGGCTGTCCGCGTGCAGGGCGACCTGGAGGCCCCACTCGTCCGCGGCCCGCAGGGCGGTGTCGATCGCGGCCGGTGTCGAACCCCAGTCCTCGTGCACCTTGTACCCGGCCGCGCCGGCCAGTGCCTGCTCGGCGAGTGCCTCGGCGCTCACCGTGTTCCCCTTGCCCAGCAGCAACACGTTCAGCGGGAAGGCGTCGAGGCTCCGATGCATCTGCTCGAGATGCCACGCGCCCGGCGTCACTGTGGTCGCCTTGGACCCCTCGCTCGGCCCGGTGCCGCCGCCGACGATCGTGGTGATGCCGGTGGCGAGCGCCTCATGCAGCTGCGACGGCGAGAGCAGGTGAACGTGGGAGTCGATCGCGCCCGCGGTGAGGATCCGTCCCTCGCCCGCGATCACATCTGTGGACGGGCCGATCCGCAGCTCGGGGTGCACGCCGTCGGCGATGTCCGGGTTCCCGGCCCGGCCGAGGGCGACGATGCGGCCGTCGCGGATCCCCACGTCCGCCCGCACGATGCCCCACCAGTCGAGCACCAGCACATTCGTGATGACGGTGTCCGGCGCACCCTCCGCCCGGGTCGTCGTACCCTGCCCCATCGACTCCCGGATCGACTTCCCTCCGCCGAACACAACCTCCTCACCACCGACGGTCAGGTCCTGCTCGACCTCGACCCACAGATCCGTATCCCCCAACCGAACCTGATCCCCGACCGTCGGCCCGTACAACGCCGCATAGGCCGCCCGCGAGATCTCAACCATCGCCGCTTCACCTGGATCCCCGGCACCCTGCGGTTGCCCTTGAGCGCAACTGCTTGGACTTCCCTCGAAGCACCTGGTTCGAAGCGTTGGGACGTGCCGGAGGGAATGTCCAGGCGGAAGCCTTGTGCGGCGTCCCGGTCGAAGGCGAGTGCGGCGTTGGCGTCCGGGAGATGCAGGTGGGAGCCGATCTGCACCGGGCGGTCGCCGGTGTTGACCATCACCAGCTCGTGACGCTCGCTCGTCGGTGCGATCTGCGTTCAGCCGGATGGTGCCGGGTGCGACCCGAAGCGCCGGGTCCCGGGCCGGCGAGCGCCGTTGCGACCGCTGTTCTTCATTGCTAAGTCTAATCTGCTCGTCATCTTTTCCTCCTTAGATGATCGGGTTGTGGATGGTCACGAGTTTGCGGCCGTCGGGGAAGGTGGCTTCCACTTGGACGTCGGTGAGGAGGTCGGCGACGCCGGGCATGACGTCCTCGCGGGTGAGGACGGTGCGGCCGCGTTCCATCAGGTCGGCGACGCGGGCGCCTTCGCGGGCGCGCTCGAGCACCCAGGTGCTCAGCAGCGCGACCGCTTCGGGGTGGTTGAGCCGGACTCCCCGGGCCAGCCGGTCGCGGGCGACCATGCCGGCCACGGAGAGCAGCAGCTTCTCGGTCTCGGCGGGCGTGAAGTTCACGGCGTGGCCGGGAGGACGTGGTCGGACACCTTGTCGGTGCTGAGGCAGAGCGAGCACACGGCCGCGTCGTGGGTCTGGCACGCGGTCATGTCCGGCCGCTCGTAGTCCTGCCGGCAGACGTGACACGTCAGTACGGCGCCCGACGGGTTGCCGTGTTCGTCGTACATGGGCAGGTCGAGTCCGTCGTCGGTACGGCGCAGGTAGTACTTCCCGCGAGTCGCAACCGCCAGGAGCGGCGGCAGTACGACGGCCAGACCGATCGCGACGAGTGGTGAGTACGGCTTGATCGTGGCACCGAGTCCGCCGAAGAACACCAGGATCGAGACGCCCGCGGCCGCGGCCATCGACACGAAGCCGACCGGGTTGACGGCGTACAGCATGCCGCGGCGGAACTCCGGCTCCTTCGGCGACAGCTTCAGCAGGTACTTGTTGAAGACGATGTCGGAGGCAACGACCACGATCCACGCCATCCCGCAGTTCGCGTAGAAGCCGAGGATGGTGTTGAGGAAGTCGAACATGTTCGCCTCCATCAGCACCAGCGCGATCACCAGGTTGAAGGCGAGGAACACCAGCCGGCCGGGGTAGTGCCGGGTCAGCCGCGTGTAGGAGTTCGTCCAGGCGAGCGAACCGGAGTAGGCGTTCGTCACGTTGATCTTCACCTGGCTGATCACGACCAGGACGACGGCCAGCGCCATCGCGAGCCAGCCGGGCATGAAGCCCTCGTAGATCTCGAGGAACTGATGCACGGGTTCGTTGGCGACCGACGCCCCGTCGGCGACGTTGGCGATCAGGTAGACGGCGAGGAACAGGCCGATCACCTGCTTGATCGCGCCGAAGATGACCCAGCCCGGCCCGGCCAGCAGCATCGCGGTCCACCAGCGGCGGGAGTTCTCCGGCGTCTTCGGCGGCATGAACCGCAGGTAGTCGATCTGCTCGGCGATCTGCGCGATCAGGGACAGGCACACACCGGCGGCGAGCAACATCGAGCCCACATTGGTGCCCTCGTTGTTCTGACCGCGATAGTCGAAGAACGTCGACACCGAATCCGGATGCGACACGACGAGGTACACGAACGGCAGCACCATCAGGACCAGCCACAGCGGCGTCGTCCACACCTGCAGTGTCGACAGCACCTTCATCCCGTAGATGACGAGCGGGAAGATCACCAGCGTGGACACGGCATAGCCGAGCCACAGCGGGATCTGCAGCCCGAGTTCGAGACCCTGCGCCATGATCGAGCCTTCGAGCGCGAAGAAGATGAACGTGAACGATGCGAAGATCACGTTCGTCACCACCGAGCCGTAGTACCCGAAACCGCTGCCGCGGGTGATCAGGTCGAGGTCGATGTTGTAGCGCGCGGCGTAGTACGCGAGCGGCAGGCCGGTCGCGAAGATCACCACCGCGAAGATCGCGATTCCCCAGAGGGCGTTCGTGGTTCCGTACGAGATGCCGATGTTCGCGCCGATCGCGAAGTCGGCCAGATAGGCGATCCCGCCGAGGGCCGAGACGGCGACGACGCCGGTCGACCACTTGCGGTAGCTACGCGGCGCGAACCGGAGGGTGTAGTCCTCCAGCGTCTCGCGCGTCGCGGTGGTTTGAGTCGGTGGTTCGGTGGTGGCGCGGTGGTCGAGCGAGGGTTCAACAGTCATGGCGGAACTCCTGCGGCACCTTCGGGCGAGCGGTGCGCCGACGGACGGCGACGCTGCCGGCCGGGGGTGCACCCGAATGGAAGGAACCTAGGAACGGGGTGTTACCGCTGTGTTGCCGAACCGCTACGTTCGTGTATTTCCAGCTGGAAGTAATCCGCGAGATTCGCCTCGAGGTCGCGCTGGGCGGCCGCGATCCGATCGGCGACGGTGCCGCCGACGGGGGAGAGGGCGGTGACGATGCGCCGCTTGTCGTCCGGGTGGATCCGGCGCAGGACCAGACCGCGCTCGACCAGCTTGTCGACGTGCCGGGTCAGGCTGGCGGCCGGCAGGACGGCGGCCTCGGCCAGGATCGACATCGGCTGACCGGGCTCGTCGTGCAGCACCGACATCACCCGCCACTGCTCGATCGACAACCCGAACTCGTCGAGCAACGGCTGCAGGCCGAGCTCGATCCGGCGCTCGGTCTGCTTGAGCAGCAGGAGCAGGCTGGACGGCATCCGCACTCCTCCCCGGTTGTAGGTGCTGGGAATATAGCCCAGCACTCGGAGATCCGCCTCCACCTGCGCCACACTGGGCGGACCGCCGGTGAGTGGAGTGGGCTGAGCGAGGGAGGTGCTTGTGCGGCGTTCCGACGTGGTCTCCATCGCGTTCGTGGTGCCGTTGCAGGGGCCGACCGGCATCTACGGGCCGTCCTGCCTGGCCTGTGGTCAGCTCGCCGTCGAGCAGCTCAACGCGCGCAACGGCATCGCCGGCCGCCAGGTCGAACTCGTCCAGGTCGACGCCGGCCGCGCACCCGAAGCCGTCGCCGAGGACGTCGGCCGCCTGGTCGACGCCGGCCGGGTCGACGCGGTCGCCGGCTGGCACATCTCCGCCGTACGCGTCGCCCTGACCCGCCGTATCGGCGGTCGCGTCGTCTACGCCTTCGCCGCGATGCACGAGGGCAGTGACGACACCCCCGGTGTCTTCATGCTCGGCGAACGCCCGGTCAACCAGTTGCTCCCGGCAACTCACTGGCTTCGCCGGCATCACGGCGCGCGTCGCTGGGTTGTCGTCGGCAACGACTACGTCTACCCTCGGGTGACCGGCTCGGTAGCTCAGGAGTCCTTGCAGGGAACGGGGTCTGAGATCGTCCAGTCGTCCTATGTCCGGCTCGGCACGTCGGACTTCGGTGCCGTTCTCAACGACCTCAAGGAGACGAAGGCCGACGGCGTGATCATGCTCCTGATGGGTCAGGACGCCGTACATTTCAACCGCCAGTTCGCCCGCCAAGGTCTCAGCGAGAAGCTCCTCCGCCTCAGCCCGGCGATCGAGGAGAACACGCTCCTCGGCGCCGGCCCGGGAGCCAACCAGGGCGTCTACGCGGCCGCGGCGTACTTCGACGGCCTGCAAACTGTGGAAAGCGGCGAGTTCGCCCAGCGGTACTACGCTCGCTTCGGCCGCTACGCCCCGGCCCTGAACGCTGTCGGCGAATCCTGCTACGAAGCGATCCGCTTCCTCGCCCGCCTGGGCGAGGTCAGCGGATCCATCGCGATCTCGGCCGCCCTTCCGACCGGCCATTTCTACGACAGTCCCCGAGGTCTGATGCGCCTCGACGGCAACCTCGTCGACCAGGACGTCTATCTCGCCGCCGCCGACGGCCTCGAGTTCACGATCCAGGAACAGATCGCCTAGGCGAGATATCCGTCCGGCCGGACCAGGATCTCGTCGCCGTCCTGGGCGTGGAAGTGGTCGAAGGCTTCCGGTGACGCATAGGCGCCGTCCTTGGCATCCCGCCGTACGACGTCCACTGTGTGCGCGCCGGTCGACGGCGTGGTCGGGCTGAAGCGCAGCAACGTGAAGTGCGGGCCGCGGAAGAGATCGAAGAGGCGGAGCTTGTTGCCGGCGGCATCGACCAGCGGTGCGTCCGGGGCACGGTCGCCCGAGGTCATGGCGCTGGTGTCGGACGGGGAGCGGTAGGAGACGTCGAGTTGGCGGGTGTTCTCGCCGCGCTCCATCGCGCTGTCGTCGCCGTCGACATGCTTCTGCATCAACTCCTCGCTGACTCCCAGCACCCGCATCGCGTTGGTACGACGCTCGGTCTCGTACGTCGCCAGCACCTCTTCACGCCCGTCGGCCAGCTTCCAGCCCAGGTTGTACGCATCCTGGACGCCCGTGTTGAGGCCCTGCCCGCCGGTCGGCGGGTGAACGTGCGCGGCGTCGCCCGCGATGAACACGCGCCCGACCCGGAACCGTGCGGCCAGCCGGACGTTCGGCCGCCATACGGTCGACCAGGTCAGGTCACGAAGCTTGGCCACGCCTGGACCGGCAAACTGGTCGACGCGTTGCTGCAGAGTTTCGAGTGACGGGTTGATGTCAGCGTCATCCAGTGGCGCGCCGAACTGGAACTGGTCGCCACCGGACAGCGGCGTCAGCGCGATCCCCGCCATCGGATTCGCGGCGTGAGCGAACCAGTAGCCGTACTCGTGGTCGAGCCCGTCCGCCGCGACGTCGCCGAGCAGCATCCGGATCGACTCGTCCGTCGTCCCCTCGAACGCGATGCCGAGGTGCTTGCGGACGAAGCTCCGGCCGCCGTCCGCGCCGACCAGGTACTGCGCGTCGATCGTCTCGCCGGTGGACAGTTCGGCGGTCACCCCGTCGGCGTCCTGGGTGAAGCCGACGATCTCGGTGTTCAGTTCGACGCGTACGCCGTACTCCGCCAGCTTGTCGCGCAGGATCTGCTCGGTGCGCGACTGGCCGAGCATCCACGCGTTCGGGTACGGGACGTCCGGGGTCGGCTCGAGGATCTGGGCCATCCGGCGCTCGTCGGCGACCTTGCCGTCGAGGTAGATGCGCATCAACGGGAGCGAGCGGCCTTGGCGCAGGACCTCCTCCACCACCCCGAGGTCGTCGAACACCTCCAGTGTCCGCGGCTGCAACCCGTCGCCCCGCGAACCGTCGAAGTACTCCGTCGCCTTGTCGATCAGCCGTACGGCGAGACCGCGCCGGGCGAGGTCGATCGCCAGGGTCAGGCCGGTCGGGCCCGCACCCGCAATCAGAACAGTCATCTCTTGTCTCCTTTGAGTGAATCATGATTCACTGAACTCTGATTCACTATGGAGGTGGCTAGGGTTCGGTGTCAAGGAGGTTCTGGTGACGGACACGGTGAGCCGCCGGGAACGGGCGGCCGGGACCGAGGCGGCGTTGAAGCAGGCGGCCCGGGAGGTGTTCGCCGAGCGCGGATACCTGAACACGAAGATCACCGACATCACCGCGGCCGCGGGCCGGGCGACGGGATCGTTCTACAACCACTTCGCGAGCAAGGAGGAGCTGCTCGAGGCGCTCCTCACCGACATGCTCGCGGCGGCGGACGAGGCGGTGGTCGACGACGCCGGTCACGACCCGGACTTCAGCAAGATCTCGTCGATCCGCTGGCATGTCGCCGCGTTCTGGCGGTTCTACCAGCGAGCACCTGCCGGAGATGGTCGCGGTGAAGCAGGCGTCGATGGCCGACCCGGAGCTAGGCCGCCGGCTGCAGCGGATCATGGCCGACGACGACACTCACATGATCGAGCACTTCGCCCACCTGCCGAACCCGCCGGCCGATCCGCTGGTGACCATCTCGGCCATGAACGCCCTGATGGAGGGCTTCGCCTACACCTGGCTGGTGGTCAACCCGTCCGACGGCCGCACCATCTCCGACGAAACCGCGATCGACACCCTCACCAACCTCCTCCACCACGGGCTGGCCGGTGGGAGTGCGGACGGCCACACCATCACAACTGGGTGAGGCTGCGGCTCGTGCGCGGGTGGGCGCCTCGCGTGCCGCGATTGTGATGGCCCGGGCGTCCGCCTATTCCTCCGGCGGAGGTGGCTCCTCGGCGCCTTCGCGTTCGTCTCGCTCGGCCCACTCCAGCAGGGTGTCGAGGGTGTACACGTTGTCGTCGATCGTCTCGTGCAGGTCGCCGAGCTCGGCGAAGCGGGCCGGCACCGTCTGGATCGTGAACGCCTTCGGATCCACGTCGTCGATCTCGTCCCACCGGATCGGCGTCGAGACCGTGCCCTCTGGATTGCCGCGGACCGAGTACGCACTCGCGACCGTGTGATCCCGGGCGTTCTGGTTGTAGTCGACGAACAACTTCTTCGGGTCGCGATCCTTGCGCCACCACGTCGTGGTCACGTCCTCCGGTGCACGTCGCTCGACCTCCCGCGCGAACGCCAACGCTGCCCGCCGTACGTCGGAGAACCCGTGCTCAGGCTTGACCCGCACGTAGATGTGGATCCCCGACCCGCCGGAGGTCTTCGGGAAACCGACCACGCCGAGATCGTCCAGCACCTCGTGGACGACGTGCGCGACCCGGCGGACCCGATCGAACGGACACTCCGGCATCGGGTCCAGGTCGATCCGCCACTCGTCCGGCTTCTCGGTGTCGGCGCGACGGGAGTTCCAGGGGTGGAACTCGACCGTCGACATCTGCACTGCCCACGCCACGTGCGCGATCTCGGTGACGCACAGCTCGTCCGCGGTCCGGTTGTACCGCGGGAACTTCACCCGCACGGTCTCCATCCACGGCGGCGCCCCGTGCGGCAAGCGTTTCTGGTGCACCTTCTCGCCGGAAACGCCCTCCGGGAACCGGTGCAGCATGCACGGCCGCTCCCGCAGCGCCCGCACGATCCCGTCGCCGACGGACAGGTAGTACTTGACCAGGTCGAGCTTGGTCTCCCCGCGCGCAGGGAAGTACACCCGGTCCGGATTGGAGATCCGCACCGTGCGCTCACCCACCTCCAGCTCGATCGCCGGAGTCTTAGCCTTCCCCGCCTTGGACTCAGCCATGACCTCAACCTAACCGCCGGCGGGGACAACCGGCAGCAACTAAGCCAGCCGGGTCAGCCAGCCGCGGGCGTCGGGGATGCGGCCGTACTGCAGGTCCAGGAGGGTGGAGCGGATCGACTTGGTGACCGGGCCGACGCCGTGGTCGACGGAGTGGTCGCCGATGGTCAGGTCGCCGTCGGGCCAGGCCAGCCGGCCGATCGGGGTGATCACGGCGGCGGTGCCGGACGCGAAGACCTCGGTGATCTCGCCGCTACGGACGCCGTCCTTCCACTCGTCGGCGGAGATCTGGCGTTCCTCGACCTTGTGGCCGAGGTCGGCGGCGAGGTCGATCACGGAGGCGCGGGTGACACCCTCGAGGATCGAGCCGGACAGCTCCGGGGTGGCGATGCGACCGTCGGCGTACACGAAGAACATGTTCATGCTGCCGATCTCCTCGAGCCACTTGTGCTCGACGGCATCGACGAAGGCGACCTGCTCGCAGTTGTTGGCGACGGCTTCGGCCAGTCCGGCCAGGCTGGCCGCGTAGTTCCCGCCGCACTTGGCCGCACCGGTGCCACCGGGCGTCGCGCGGATGGTCGAGGTCGTCAGCCAGATCGACACGGGCTTGGGGCCGGTGTCGAAGTACGGACCGGCCGGAGACGCGATGACGCCGAAGAGCACCTCACGCGAAGGGCGCACGCTCAGCGCGGCTTCGGTGGCGATCATGTACGGCCGGAGGTAGAGACTGGTCTCGCCGCTGTCGGCTGACGGCACCCACGGTTCGTCGACCGTCACGAGCGCCCGCAGTGCCGAGACGAACGCGTCCTCAGGCACTTGCGGCAGTGCAAGGCGTGCAGCGCTCGCGGTGAACCGTGCGGCGTTGCGATCAGGCCGGAACGCCCACACCGACCCGTCCGCGTGCCGGTAGGCCTTCAGCCCTTCGAAGATCTCCTGCGAGTAGTGCAGTACGGCGGCAGCCGGGCTCACCTTCAGCGGCGCGTACCCAGTCACCTTCTGGTCGTGCCAGCCGCCGTCAACCGTCCAGTTGGCCACGACCATGTGGTCAGTGAACGCCTGTCCGAACGCAGGCTTGGCCAGCGTCGCCGCCCGAGCCTCAGCAGTGGCCGGATCGCTGCGCAGCTCAACCGCAAAGTCCCACACGTCTGTCACTGTCGTTTCACTACTCACTCCCGGCACGTTACTCCCGTCACCCGCCCGACCACGACCGACTGCCCACACTCCGGCTATCCAGGTACGGCGTACGCCCCAAGAGCTCGTGTAGAGACCCTGCCAACGACGGCTGTCTCTCCCGTACAGCGCTCAGCACCCGCGCGCCGTCGCCGTACAAGTAATAGGTGTGCCACTCGTCCGGCAGTTCAACCAGCACCCGCAGAGCCAGCGCCACGCCAGCTGCGACCTCACCATCCACCACCAGGCACTCCGCCAGTCCCATCCTCAACCTGGCCCGCTCCCCAACCCACTCGTCCGGACACAACTCGAACGCCCGCGCCAACAGCACACACCCGGCCGCGCCGTACCCCAGCCGTGCACACACCCGCCCCTCGGTGCCGTGCACCTCATACGCCAGCGGCCCCGTACTTGCCGAGGGCAACTCATCCGCAATCCCAATCAACTCCTGCAGCGCACGATGAGCCTCGCTGTGCCGCCCCAACTCCGCCAACACCAACGCCCGGGCCCCATGCGCCTGCACCACAGCCCCACCGGCTTCTCCAGCAGTCTCCAGAAGTTGCAACAATGGCCGCCGCTCCGCCAGTCCACTGATCACCTCCTGAGCGAGCACCGAACTCCGCATCTCTTCGGTTGACCTGTCGGCGGCAACCCGAGCAGCCAGCCACCACCGCCTGGCTGCACCCCCTTGTCCGAGAGCCGTCAGCGTCTGCGCAGTGAGCACACTCAACTGCGCCGCCTCAACAGCAGAGTCGGACTGCAACGCGCGCAACTCCGCTATCAACTCCGGTAGCAGCTGAGCAGGCGGAACACTCCGGAAGTCCCCGAGCGCATCCGTGCGCCCGAACACCGCAACAAACCCCTGCCAAGCCGCTTCCAACGGATCAGTGGTCCGCGAGGCCGCGTGCGTGGACCGCCGCCGCTGTGCGAAGGTGCTGGTCAGCTCGTTGCCGGTGCCGAGCTCACGGTCGCAGAGCCGGGCCAGCTCGGCAGAGCCCGGTCGCTGGCCGCGCTCCACCTGCGACAAGTAGCTGTGGTCGTAGCCGACCCGCGTAGCAAGTTGCCGCAGACTCAAGCCGACCGCTTGCCTGCACTCCCTCAACTGCGCACCGAACGTCGCCTCAGCCACAGGATCACCCCCGCTCACTAGCGTGAAGCGGACAGTACAAGCCCTCACTGACAAAAACCGTCCTGTGGTCTGTGGGCTGTTCACACAGCCCACAGACCACACCTGTTGTAGGCAGCGGGTGCCGAGCAACCTGAAGAAGTGAACACGATGCAGCGGCAGCCCCGACTCTTCCGGTTGGTGCGCCACACCGATGCATCCGGCGTGCGCGGCACAGGCACCCTGGCAGAGGGCGTCGAGTGGTCCGATGGCACCGTAGCCGTGCGCTGGCGCGGCCGCTGGCCCAGCACGTCCACTTGGGACGGCGGCATCGAAGCCCTTCTGGCCGCCCACGGCAACGGCGGCCGCACCCAGGTCCATTGGTTCCCGAGCAGGCCACAGCCCGTGCGCAGTCGCCCGACGCAGACCACCCCACTGTGGCTGCCGGCACCGGCCCTCGACGGCTGCTGCTCCCGCTGCGGCCGTCCTTGGCCGTGCCCGAGCCTCTGCCGCTGAGGCACCAAGAGTTGGTCAGCGGGTGGCTGTCGCCAGGAGGTACGGGGCCGGGAGGTGGACCTCGCCGGACGGGGTGGTCCAGTTGGCGGCGATCAGGCTGATCGTGCGGGAGCGGACGTCGGCAAGTACCCCGGCCTGTTCGAGCAGGGGGAGTGTGACGATGCCGAGCGGGTGGCTGGCGATCCGCGTGGACCAGTAGTCCTCGGCTGAGGCGGTGATGATCGTCATGTCCTTGGTGGACGTGGCGAGGCGGAAGCCGTGCGGTTCCAGCAACGTGGAGAGGACGGTGGGGTCGGACCAGTCGATGCCGCCTTCCGTTGGATCGCTGCCAATCACCTCCTTGACCGCTTTGGCGACGACTCCGAGGACTTCGTCGAGTACGCCGGGCAGCCAGGCGGTGATGAGGATGCGGCCGTTCGGTGCCGTGACGCGGGACAGTTCGGCGATGGCGGCCTTGGGGTCGGGAGCGAAGATGACGGCGAAGTTGGAGAGCAGTACGTCGGCCGAGCCGTCGGGCAAGGGGATCGAGGCCGCGGTGCCGTCGACCACGGTCAGGTCGCGGCCGCTTTGCTTGATCACCTCGCGGAGACGGCCGGCCGGTTCGACCGCCGTGACGCGCGCACCATGGCCAGTGGCGAGCAGGGCGACGTTGCCGGTGCCGGCGCCGACGTCGACCACGTGCTCACCCGATTGGATCCGGGCCGCCGCGACCAGTTCGCGGGCCGCCGGCAGCAGATCCGGCGCGGTCGACTCGTAGCGGCCCTGGCCCCAATCGAGCTGATTCATGGCCCAACCGTAGGCGGCTTCCGGACACGGTCGGGAAGCCGACAGCGGCAGCGCATTGACCAGGTAGTTATGGAGCATCTCTACTAAATGGACCCAACCGCCCCGGGAGGTCCGCCCATGCGTTCACGGTGCCTTGCTGTCGTCCTCGGTCTGCTCCTGCTGCTGGTCGGCGGGACCCAGACTGCGCACGCGGCGAACGTCCTGACCAACCCTGGTTTCGAGACCGGATCGCTGAGCGGTTGGACCTGTTCTGGCGGCTCTGTCGTCAGCAGTCCGGTGCGTAGCGGCGGCTATGCGCTCAACGGGGCCGTGTCGAGTTCCGACTATGCACAGTGCAGTCAGACCGTGGCGGTGCAGCCCAGTACGTCGTACACGTTGTCGGGCTGGGTGCGCGGCTCCTACGTCTATCTGGGTGTCACGGGTGGCTCGTCGACGTGGACACCATCTGCCGCGAGTTTCACTCAGCTGAGCGTCTCCTTCACGACGGGTGCGAGTCAGACGTCGGTGCAGGTCTACGTGCACGGCTGGTACGGCCAACCGGCGTACCAGGCGGATGACATCAGTCTTGACGGTCCTGGCGGCAATCCGTCCGGTCCTGGCGTTCCCGGTACGCCATCAGTCAGCGGTACGACGAGCAGCAGCATCTCGCTGAGTTGGGGCGCATCTAGTGGCACAGTCACGGGCTACCGGGTTTACGAAGGGGCCAACGTCGTACAGACCGTCACTGGTACGACGGCAACCGTCAGCGGACTGGGGACGTGCACCAGCCACACCTACTCGGTGGCGGCCTACGACGGCTCTGGTGAGTCGGCGAAGTCGGCAGCTGTGACAGGGACGACGGGTGGCTGCACCAGCACCGGGCTGCCGAAGCATGCGCTGATCGGGTACCTGCACGCCAGCTTCGCCAACGGGTCCGGGTACGTGCGGATGGCCGACGTGCCGGCCGAGTGGGACATCATCAACCTCGCCTTCGGTGAGCCGACGTCGGTGACCTCGGGCGACATCAGGTTCAACCGGTGCCCAGCGGCCGAGTGCCCGAATGTGGAGAGCGAGGCCGAGTTCGTCAGCGCGATCCGGGCCAAGCAGGCGGCCGGGCAAGAAGGTGCTGATCTCGATCGGCGGCGCCAACGGCCAGGTGCAGCTCACCACCGCGGCGGCGCGGGACGCGTTCGTCAGTTCGGTCAGCGCGATCATCGACCGGTACGGCCTCGACGGGCTGGACATCGACTTCGAGGGCCACTCGCTGTACCTCAACGCGGGGGACACCGACTTCCGGAACCCGACCACACCGGTGATCGTCAACCTGATCTCCGCATTGAAGTCGCTGAAGGCGAAGTACGGCGCCGATTTCGTGCTGACGATGGCGCCGGAGACGTTCTTCGTGCAGCTCGGGTACCAGTTCTACGGCGGTGCGGGCGGTGGCGACAACCGGACCGGGTCGTACCTGCCGGTGATCCACGCGCTGCGCGACGCACTGACCGTGCTGCACGTCCAGGACTACAACTCCGGTCCCGTGATGGGGCTCGACAACCAGTACCACACCATGGGCGGCGCGGACTTCCACATCGCGATGACCGACATGATCAAGGCCGGTTTCCCGGTCGCCAACACCGGTCAGACCTTCCCCGGGCTGCGGGAGGACCAGATCGCCTTCGGACTGCCGGCGGCGGTCAGCGCGGGCAACGGCTACACCGCCCCGGCAGCCGTCCACCAAGCGCTCGACTGCCTGGTCAAGGGCCAGAACTGCGGCGGCTACAGCCTCCGCGGCGGGGCGTCGCCGGCCTTCCGCGGGCTGATGACGTGGTCGATCAACTGGGACCGGTACTACAACTGGGAGTTCAAGAACAGCCACGCGCCGTACCTCGCGGCGTTGCCCTGAGGACTCCCGCAGGTGCGTACTGCGGGAAACCGCAGCGGAAGTCTGTGGAGATTACCCTTCCCGGATCCTGGTCCCGCGCTGGTATGAAGGACGCATGACAGCGTCAACGACCCGCCCGGTGATCCTCACCGTGGACGACGACCCGGGCGTTTCCCGGTCGATCGCCCGTGACCTCCGCCGCCGCTACGCCGAGGAGAACCGCATCGTCCGGGCCGAGAACGGCCCGCAGGCGCTCGAGGCGCTGCGCGAGCTCAAGCTGCGCGGCGAGCCGGTCGCGCTGCTGCTGGCCGACTACCGGATGCCCCAGATGTCCGGGATCGAGTTCCTCGAGGCCGCGATGGACCTGTTCCCGCTGGCCCGCCGCGTCCTGCTCACCGCGTATGCCGACACCGACGCGGCGATCCAGGCCATCAACGTGGTCGACCTGGACCACTACCTGCTGAAACCGTGGAATCCGCCGGAGGAGAAGCTCTACCCGGTGGTCGACGCGATGCTCGACCTGTGGAAGTCGACCCCGGAGCCGTCCGCCGACGAGACCCGGGTGATCGGCCACCGCTGGTCCGCGCCGTCCTTCGCCGCCCGCGATTTCCTCGCCCGCAACGCCGTGCCCTACCGCTGGTACGGCGTCGACGACGAGGAGAGCAAACGGCTGCTCGAGGCGGCCGGAGTGGACGGCTCAACCCTCCCGGTGGTCATCACGGCGGACGGGACGGTGATGGTCGCGCCGACCGAGGCCGAGCTGGCGAACAAGGTGGGCCTGTCCACCTCGCCGGCCGAGGAGTTCTACGACTTGGTCGTGGTCGGCGGCGGTCCGGCCGGCCTCGGCGCCGCTGTGTACGGCGCCAGCGAGGGCCTGCGGACCGTGCTGGTCGAGCAGTTGGCGACCGGCGGTCAGGCCGGCCAGTCGAGCCGGATCGAGAACTATCTGGGCTTCCCGGACGGTGTCTCCGGCGCTCAGCTGACCGATCGGGCCCGGCGGCAGGCGGTGCGGTTCGGCGCCGAGCTGCTGACCGCCCGTGAGGTGGTCGGTCTGGAGACGCTCGGGTCCGCCCGGCGGCTGCGGTTCTCGGACGGCAGCGAGATCTCGTCGCACTCGGTGATCCTGGCGACCGGCGTCTCGTACCGGACCCTCGAGGCCCCGGGTGTCGACGACCTGTGTGGCCGGGGGATCTACTACGGCTCGGCGACGACCGAGGGGCCCAGCTGTGCCGGCCAGGACGTCTACATCATCGGCGGGGCGAACTCCGCCGGTCAGGCCGCGGTGTATTTCTCGAGACATGCCAAACGCGTGCATATGCTGGTAAGAGGACCATCGCTGACGGCGACGATGTCGACGTACCTGATCAACCAGATCGACGAGATCGACAACATCGAGGTCCACACCTGTACGCAGGTGGTCGACTGCAAGGGTTCGGACCACCTCGAACGGGCGACCCTGCGGAACAGTGCTTCCGGGGAGACGCGCGAGGTGGACACGGAGTGGATGTTCGTGTTCATCGGTGCGGCCCCGCGGACGGACTGGCTGCCGGGTGGCCTGCTCCGGGACGAGCGCGGGTTCGTGCTCACCGGTCCGGATCTGCGCGGCAGACCACCGGGCTGGTCACTGGAGCGGGAGCCGTACCACCTGGAGACGAGCATGCCGGGCGTGTTCGCCGCCGGGGACGTACGGGCCGAGTCGGTGAAGCGGGTCGCCTCCGCGGTCGGCGACGGAGCGATGGCTGTGACACTGGTGCACCGATACCTGGAGATGCTCTGATGACTGTCCACACCGATGAGCCGCGACGGCTGAGCATCGACGAACTGCGCACGCTGTTCCTGTTCGAGAGTCTGGCCGACGAGCAACTGCAGTGGCTCTCCGACACCGGGTACGTCGAGGAGGTCCAGGAAGGGATCGTCTTCGCCGAGGGCGATCCGGCCACCTGCTGCTACATCCTGCTGTCCGGCGAGCTGCGGCTCTGCAAGCTGTCGCACGGCGAAGAGGTCGAGATCAACCGGACCCGGCAACGCGGGGTCTACTCCGGTGCCTTCAGTGCGTTCTTCGGGGCCGACGACAAGAAGAAGGACTACACCGCCACGATGCGGGTGACCGAGCCGTCGGAGTTCTTCGTCATCGACGCCGTCACGATGGCGACGATGATGAACACCTGGTTCCCGATGGCGGTGCACCTGATCGAGGGCTTCATCATGGGGGTGCGCCGGACCAACGAGACGTTGGGGGAGCGCGAGCGGTTGCTTGCCCTCGGCTCCTTGTCGGCCGGCCTCACGCATGAGCTCAACAACCCGGCCGCGGCGGCGGTTCGGGCGGCGGCGACCCTGCGGCAACGGGTCGCGGGGATGCGTTCCAAGCTGGCGATGCTTGCCGACGGCAACCTTGGACGCGACCAAGCTGCACCAGATCGTCGAGCTGCAGGAGGCGGCGGTCGAGCGGCTGGAGAAGTCCAAGGCGAAAGAGTTGTCGCCGATGGAGCTCTCCGACGCCGAGGACTCGCTGACCGACTGGCTCGACGACCACGACGTCCAGGCGAGCTGGGACGTCGCGCCGGTGCTGGCCGCGGCCGGTCTGGACGTGCCGTGGATGGAGGAGGTGCTGACCGCCGTCGGGCCGACGTACCTCGAAGGTGCGGTGCGGTGGCTGATGTACACGATCGACACCGAGTCGCTGATGAACGAGATCGACGATTCCGTCACCCGGATCTCGACGCTGGTCGGTGCCGCGAAGCAGTACTCGCAGATCGACCGGGCGCCGTACCAGATCGTCGATCTGCGCGAGCTGCTCAAGTCCACGCTGGTGATGATGTCGGGCAAGCTGCAAGGGTTCGAGGTGGTGAAGGACTTCGATCCGGACCTGCCGGCCATCCCGGCGTACGCGGCCGAGCTCAACCAGGTGTGGACGAACATCATCGACAACGCGATCAGCGCGATGGGCGGATCGGGCACCCTGACGATCCGCACCAAGAAGGACGGCGAGTACGCGGTCGTCGAGATCGGCGACACCGGCCCGGGGATCCCGCCGGAGATCCGCCGCCGCATCTTCGAGCCCTTCTTCACCACCAAACCCATCGGCGAAGGCACCGGCCTGGGCCTGGACATCTCCTGGCGCATCGTCGTCAAGAAACACCACGGCGACCTCCGCGTCGAATCCACCCCCGGCGACACCCGCTTCAAGATCGTCCTCCCCCTGAACCCCGACGAAGAACTGGACTCCGACCCAGACCTCCTCAGCTAGCCCGTCACCACCCAGCCGCAAGCTGGCTCGCCCGCCGAATCGTGGAAGTCGGCAGGCGGCCGCCCGACTCTCGAGCCACGATCGCGGCCCGGGTGAGCGGTCACCGGCGTGCGGTGGTGCGCGGGGGCGAGCGCGACTGCCGAGCGATTGCGGAGTGTCGAAGGCGACGCTGTACCGGCACGTCGAGCTCTCGCCAAGGCAGATCCTGGAGGTCGCGGAGGGGCGGGTGCACCGGTCGAGCGGCGGTTCCGGCGGCTTGACCGGGGGTCGATAGTGCCGAGAGGTGGAGCAGTTGACGGCTGATGTCGTCGGCGCGGGTTCGCCGCCGCGATGGCCGCGTTGATGGCACCCATGAGGCAAGCAAGCGCTATCTGCTCAGTCCGATCTTGGTCCGGTCGAGGACACTTGACGCTCGTCACGCTTCCCCGCGAACCTGCCCGAGTTCCTCGTACGACGTGTCGTCGGCGAGCGCTGAGCTAAGGCGTGGGTTGCGTTGCTTCGAGGTCGGCTATTGCGGATCTGGTGGCGGTGGTGAAGGACCAGAAGATCCGCCGGGTGGTGTTCTTGCGGTCCGCCCGAGTGTTGATGCGGAACATGGCGTGGCGCAACGGTGTGGTGAGTTCCAATTGGGCGCCCGCGGCAAGGAGCGTGCGGTTGGCGATGTTGGTGGGTTCGTCGCCGTTGAGTTCGGGGACGGAGTCGGCGTCGATGGCCTGGATGCCGGCCGCTGTCAGGCGGGTGAGTAGGTGGGACTTGAAGGCGACGTTGCGGCCGCCGACGAGGACCGCGGGGGTGCCGTCGGGGAGCTTGGCCTGAGCCGTGGTGCAGCCGTGCAGACCGACTGCGTTGAGAGAACCACCGGCGAGAGCTTGCGCCACGTGGTCGTCGCACTTGGTCGAGGTGACGTGGAGTTCGGCGTTGCCGGCCGAGAGGAGGCCCTCGAACATCCAGTAATCGTGGAACGGGCCCTCAGCCGGAGTCGGTACGAGGCCGGCCGGGTGGTAGCCGGCAATGGCCAGACACAGTTCCGATGTACCGGTCTCGATGCCGCCTCCGTGGGGCGCCAGGATGACTGTGCGCTGACGTGGCGAACCGCTGGGTCAGATCGTCGTCGAACCACTCGTGCCGATGAGACCGGCGTGCGTAGTCCACGCCCTCCGCCAGCGACGGGTCGGCGTACAGGGCCGTGTTGGTCGGATAGGTCCTCCGTGAGTTCTGCATCCTCAACCCCCTCCAGCTGACACCACCCCACTCCGAGACCAACCGCAAGGCCTCAGCGGAGAGCGGTTCCGTGGGCGTGGGTGAGGAGGGTCAGGTCGTCGCGGGTGGGGAGGGACTCCCAGTCGCCGAGTGCGGTGACGCAGAAGGCGCCGGAGGTGGTGGCGCGGTCCAGGCGGGACTCGGGGGAGAGGTCGTCGAGGGTGCCGGAGAGGTAGCCGGAGACGAAGGCGTCGCCGGCGCCGATGCTGTCGACGACGGTGACGGGGAGGGCGGGGCGGTGGATGGTGCTGTCGGTGGTGTGTGCCCAGGCGCCTTTGCCGCCCGCGGTCACGACCACCTCGGTGGTGTCGTTGGCCAGCAGGTCGCGGACTGGCTCGGCCGCGTCGGTGAGGATGTCCAGCTCGTCGTCGGAGGCGAAGAGCGTGCGTACGAACGGAAGTAGCTCACGCAGGGCGGTTGCCGCTTCGGCGCGCGACCAGAGGCGAGCGCGGTAGTTGACGTCCAGAGACACTTGTACGCCGGACTCCGCAGCAGCTCGTACGACGTCCAGCGTCGCGGCGCGGGTGGAGTCGGAGAGGGCCGGGGTGATGCCGGTGACGTGGAGGAGCCGTGGCGACGATGCCTGCAAGGCGGCGAGGCACTCCGCGCTGGTCAGTGTGGAGCCGGCTGAGCCACGGCGGTGGTAGCTCACGCGGGTGATGTCGTGCGACGGCTGGTCGAACGCGATGAACCCGGTGAACGACTCGTCCGAGAATCGCAGCCAGCTCGTCTCGACACCCTCGGCTCGAAGTGTGCGCTGGATCAGGCGCCCGGGCTCGTCGTTGCCCACGGCACCTAACCAGGAGGCCTGATGGCCGAGCCGCGCCAGCCCGATGGCCACGTTGCTCTCGGATCCGGCGATCGACAGGTGCGCGTCACCGCCGAGCCGCATCGGGCGGGCGGTCCGCAGCGAAACCATCGTCTCGCCGAGCGTCAGGAGGTCGGTCATGTCACAACTCCGGGGAGGTTCAGACGCCGAGGGCGGAGCGGAAGGTGGCGGCTCGGGTGGCTAGTTCTGATTGGGGGCCGCCGGTGGGGGCGTCGCCTAGGAGCGGGGAGCCTACGCCTACTGCGAGGGCGCCGGCGGCCAGGTATTCGGGGGCGGTTTGGGCGTCTACGCCGCCTACGGCGATGAGGGGGGCGTGGGGGAGGGGGGCGCGGAGTTCGCGGAGGTAGCTGGGGCCGTAGACCTTGGCGGGGAAGATCTTGACGGCGGTGGCGCCCAGGTCGAGGGCGGCGACCACCTCGGTGGGGGTGAGGGCTCCGCAGAGGAGCGGGAGGCCGAGTTCGACGCTGCGGTGGGCACCACGCGTGATCGCGGGAGTGACCGCGAAGCCGGCGCCGGCGGCGGCGACCTCGTCGGCCTGGGCTGGGGTGACGACGGTCCCCGCGCCGATCAGGATGGACGGGTCGTACTCGGACCGGGCCTTCGCGATCGCGTCGACGCCGCCCGGGGTGGTGAGCGAGACCTCGAGGGCAGTGATCCCCGCGTCGACCAGGGTGTGAATGCACTCCAGGGCGCGGTCGGGGCCGTCGGCGCGGATGATGGCGAGCACCTTGCGGGCCCGGAGTTCGGCAAGCAGATCCATGGGTTCCTCCTCGGGGTCCACGCTATTGGATCGATCCACACATAGGACGTCCGATGTCATCGGTTTTGGACAGGCAGTGAGTGGATAAGTTACGGAGTGAACAACCCGGCCCGTTGTTTACTTTCAGTTCACTTGGAGGCATCCGCCCATGCCCACGCGTCTTCCACTCCTGGTCGCCCTCGCCCTCCTGATGCCCGCCGCCCCGGCGGCCGCTCGACCACCGACCGCCCGGCAGGACTTCGAGCCGACCGCGATCACGCAGACCGTGCTGTTCAACAAAGGGGACGCCGGATACGGCTGCTACCGGATTCCCGCCATCGTGAGGACCAAGGCCGGCACGTTGCTCGCGTTCGCCGAGGCGCGGCGCGCCTGGTGTGGCGACTCGCAGGAGATCGACCTGGTGATGCGCCGGTCCGACGACGACGGACGGACCTGGTCGGCGACGCAGACCGTGCTGTCCGGGACCGACTCCGACCCGAATGCCGTCGCGACCCGTGGCAACCCGGCGCCGATCGTCGACTACGAGACGGGCCGGATCGTGTTGCTCAGCACGATGGATCCCGGTACGACGAGCCGGCCCAGGACGCCGTACGTGCAGGTCAGTGACGATGACGGCAGGACCTGGAGCAAGGCACGGAATATCGGTGATCAGATCGATGACGCGGCCTGGGGCTGGTACGCGACCGGGCCGGTGCACGGGATCCAGTTGACTCGGGGTGCCCATGCGGGCCGACTGGTCGCCGGGACGAACTACGACAACGGCGCAGGTGGTCAGGCCGGGCAACTCGTCTACAGCGACGACCACGGCGACACCTGGCACAAGGGCGCGACGGACCTCAGAACCGACGGCGCCGTACCGCAGGAGATCAGTGTCGTCGAGAAGGTTGACGGCGGCGTCTACGCGATCGCCCGCAACAACGCCGGTGCCGCCGGAGCCAGCCGGATGTTCGCGGTCAGCAACGACGGTGGCCAGACCTACGCGGCGCCGTACGCGACGATTCCTGGGCTGACCACGCCAGTGGTGCAGACGTCGCTGCAACGGCTCCGGGCGGTGGACCGCGGTGACAAGTACAACCGCCTCCTGTTCGCCGGGCCGGCCGATCCGGAGCGGCGTCGCTACATGACGATCCGGTCGAGCTTCGACGAGGGCAAGACCTGGCAGTCCGTGGCCGACGGCACCAGGATCACCAGCGACTGGTCCGGGTACTCCGACATGGCGATCCTCGACACCGGCGAGATCGGGCTGCTGTACGAGGGCGGCACGGTCGACGCGCGTGAT
This sequence comes from uncultured Actinomycetota bacterium, assembly GCA_963748245.1. Lineage (GTDB taxonomy): Bacteria > Actinomycetota > Actinomycetes > Propionibacteriales > Kribbellaceae > Kribbella. Next base: position 1,391,844 of record CAVVIA010000004.1, read on the forward strand.
CAGATCCGGTTCGCGCGATTCACCGAGACCGACATCGGCCACCCGGACGCACCCCTCGGTACGACGACGCCGGACATCTCCGGACTCGGCAACGACAGCTACCTGCGCGGCGGGACGACCGCGGTCGCCGGGAAGTTCGGGCAGGCGCGGGACCTGGACGGGGTCGACGATGCGATCCAGTTGCCGTTCGCGGAGTCGCTCGCGGTCGGCGCGGGTGACTTCACCGCGATGGCGTGGATCAAGTACGGCGCGAGTACGGCGAATCAGGCCATCTTCTGGGCCTACAACATCAACGAGTTCTCCCAGTTCTGGCTGCGCGCCGAACCAGCCGACAGTCGCATCCGCGGGTTGATCACCACCAACGGCAACACCGCGTCCGTCGCCACGACCAAGGCCTACAACGACAACGCCTGGCACCACGTCGCGCTCCAACGGAAGGCCGGCACGCTGTCGATCTGGGTCGACGGCGTCCAGGCCGCAAGCGTCACCGCGCCGGCCGGATCGGTCAGCCCGGGACGGCCGTTCAAGATGTACGTCGGTCAACGGCTCGACGGCGCGCATCACTTCGACGGTTCGATGGACGAGGTCCGGATCTACAAGCGGGCGCTGACCGCGACCGAGCTCAACAGCATCCGTACGACGAACAGCACCGCGGTGGCGAACGTCGTACTCGATCTGCCGCTCGGCTGACATCACGCCGGCCTGGCGGACACGGTCAACCGCCAGGCCAGTTCACCGCTCGCGGGTACGACGGCCGCGTCACCCGGACCGGCTTCCGCGAGGTCGAAGACACGCGCGAGCATCGGCTCCACACCGAGACTCCGGTACGGCGCCTCCTCCGGGAAGCCGGCCTGGTTCCGCCACAACGCGATGGAGACTGGTTGCCCTGGGCAACTCACTTCCAGGGTCAGGACAAAGCCGCGGTCGTGGACGGAGACGGCCGGACAATCGATCAGAACGGCTCCGACGGCGGTCCCGTCGGACGGTCCATAAGCGTCAAGACCAAGCGACGTCGGCCAGGCGGCCTCAACCCAACGGGCGTCGTCAGGCCAAGGGGTTGAGAGATAGGGCGCGGCTTCGGGGTAGAGGCGGCATGTGGTGCCGTCGGGTGCCGCGATAGTTGCCCCGTCTGCGCAGTCCAGCAAGGCGTGGGCGGCCCAGACGAACTGGTAGCCCGGCGGGGCGTCGAGGTGGTAGTCGACGGTGACCTGGTCGAGCTGAGCTTCGGTCGGGTGTTCGGTGAAGGTGCGCGTGAGGGTCGCCTCGCCGTAGCTGACCGAGTTGTTCCACGGCTGGTTCCACAGCCCGCCGTGGTCGGGTATGCCGCGGACAGTGGGGAAGCATTCGTCGAGCCCACCTGCGTCGACAAACTCCGACCGTCCTGTCCGCGGACCGGATACCAAGGCAGGTCCGGCCCAGAGCCACTCACGTCCGGCCAGCTTCAGTGATGTCCAGCGGCCGCCGTCCAGCGAATCGACGGTCACCATTCGGCGAAGGAGCCGTCTTCGTGGGTCCAGACCGGGTTGCGCCAGGTGTGGCCGGTCTTGTCGGCGGCGCGGACGGCGGCCTCGTCGACCGTGATACCCAGGCCGGGCAGCGGATTCCACTCGGCGTGACCGTTGACCCAGGTGAACGGCGTCGGGTCCGTCACGTACGAGGTGAGGTCGCTCGCCTGGTTGTAGTGGATGCCCCGGCTCTGCTCCTGGATCAGGAAGTTCGGCGTGGCGAACGCGACCTGCAGGCTCGCCGCGAGCGAGATCGGTCCCAGCGGGCAATGCGGCGCCACCATCGCACCATGCGTGTCGGCAAAGACAGCGATCCGGCGTAGCTCCGAGATCCCACCCGCATGCGACACATCCGGCTGGACGACCGCCACACCCGCGTTCAGCGGCGCGACGAAATCGGCGCGATGGTAAAGCCGCTCGCCAAGGGCAACCGGAACGGTCGAGGCGCCGACGACCTCAGCCAGATGCACCATGTGCTCCGGCAGCACCGGCTCTTCCACGAAGAACGGCTGCAGCTCCTCGACGGCACGCAGGATCCGCCGCGCGCCGGCCACTCCGACCCGGCCGTGCAGATCGATGGCGACGTCGCGGGTGTCACCGAGGGCGGCGCGCGCCGCGCTCAATCGGCTGACGATGTCGTTGATCTCGGCAACAGACGGCGACGGCTGGATCCGCCCGCTGCCGTTCATCTTGACCGCGGTCATGCCGGCCTCGACCTGTTCGGCAACCGCGTCGGCCACAGCCGCCGGCTCATCCCCGCCGACCCACGCATACACGCGGACGCGATCGCGTACCCGTCCACCGAGCAGCGATGCGACCGGAGCGCCGTACACCTTGCCGGCGATGTCCCAGAGGGCATGGTCGAGCCCGGCGACCGCGCTGCTCAGCACCGGGCCGCCGCGGTAGAACCCGCCCTTCGACAGCACCTGCCAGTGCCGCTCGATCTGCAAGGGGTCCTGGCCGATCAGGTACTCCGACAACGTCTCGATCGCTGTGCGGACCACCTCGGCCCGTCCTTCGACCACGGGTTCACCCCAGCCGACGACGCCGTCGCTCGTCTCGATCCGGCAGAACAACCAGCGCGGCGGAACCAGGAACGTCTCGATCCTCTCGATCTTCACGGGCGACGCCGACCCTGCCGCGAGCCCGCCGTACGGCCGGAACTCCCGCGGACCTCGGTCAAGTCCTCGGCAGCCTTCGCCAGCAGTTCGCGCATGGCCTGTTCGGCCGCGGCAGGGTCGCCGGAGCGGATGGCTTCCAGCACTCGCCGGTGACTCGGAACCGGGTCGTCCGAGGGCTTCACCTTGTGCACCAGCCGGTCGCGGTCGGCGAGCCCGGTCTCCATGATCACTTCCATCTTGGTCAGCAGTTCGTTCCCCGTTGCCGCCAGCAACGCCCGGTGGAAGGCAAGGTCCGCCGCGACGGCAGCGTGGTCGTCGGCGGCCGACTCCATCGAGGCCATCGCGACGTCCAGCGCCTCCAGGTGCGACTCCTCCGCCCGCAGCGCGGCCAGCCGGGCAGCGGCCGGCTCGACGATCCCGCGCACCTCGTGCAGTTCCTCGAGCAGCTCCGGACGTACGTCGTCGTCGAAGTGCCAGCGGATCATGTCCGCGTCGAGCAGGTTCCAGTCCGATCGCGGCCGGACGAAGGTCCCGCGCTTCTGCCGCGCGTCGACGAGCCCCTTGGCGGTCAGCACCTTCAGCGCCTCACGGACCGCGGTCAGGCTGACGCCGAGGTCGGCCTGCAGTTCGGTCACGTTGATGGTCGCGCCCTCCGGGATCTGCCCGGACAGGATGCGCTGCGCCATCACCTGCACGATCTGCCCGTGCAGTCCCCGCGTCACGCCGCGCTGAATCCCCGTCACACTGCTCTCCCTCATGCCGAGTCCTTCACCGCGGACCAACCACCGTCGACCACCAGACTGGCGGCGGTCACGTACGACGCCTCCTCCGACAAGAGGAACGCCACTGCCTGTGCCACCTCGTCCGGCTGCCCGAGCCGGCCGACCGCTGTCGCCTTCGCGCTCTGTTCGCGACCGTCTGCGTCGACACGGTCCCACATCGCGGTCTCGATCGGACCCGGCAGTACGGTGTTCACCCGGATCGAGCCGCCGTACTCGACCGCGAGCTGGCGTCCGAGCGCGACCAGGGCGCCCTTGGTCGCCGCGTAAGCGGGATGTCCCGGGAGCCCGACCAACGCGTGCACCGACGACACCAGTACGACGGATCCGCTGCCGGCGGCGAGGTCGTCGTACAACGCCTGGAAGCCGAGGAAGGCCGCGGTCAGGTTGACGTCGAGCTGCCGTTGCCAGGCCGGCGGCGACAGCTCGTGGGCCGCTTTCACGTCGACGACGACCGCGTTGCTGACGAACCCGTCGATCGGGCCGAGCTCGTCCCGGCCGCGCGACCGGACCTCCGCCCAGGTGTCTGGCGACGCGACATCACCCAGTACGGCGATCGCCCGGCCCGGCACCTCCTTGCACGGCTGTACGTCGACCTGCACCACCGAAGCGCCTTCGGCCTGCAGCCGCTGGGCACAGGCCGCACCGATCCCCGACGCGGCCCCGGTCACCACGATCACTCGCCCCGCCAACCGCACCCGCGCCTCCTCCGACCAACCCGGCTCCGAGGAGGAGCCGTGCACCGATGAACGAGGCACCAGTTGACCGTGACGCCTTCGTCCCGTCAAGCGATTTGCTCGTAATTTACGAATTAATATTGACACCTGTGGCCGCTCGCCGCAAGATCGTCGGCAACACACCACTCACTCGACTGGCACCGCCGGCGAGGCGATTTCAGGAGTTGGCATGACGGGTCTGGCAGCAGATCGGCGGACGTTCCTCAAGGGGCTCGGAGTGCTCGGGGCAGCCGCCCTGGTACCCGGCTGTGCGACCTCGACGAAGAGTCCCGGCAGCGGTAGCGCGGCGACTGGTGAGCTTGCTCTGCAGTCGAACCTCTCCAGTGAGCAGGCGAAGGCCGCGATGGAGAAACTCGTTGCTGCGTACAACAAAACCGGCGGGTCCCAGGTCAAGCTGAACACGGTCGCGGCGGAGATCTTCCGGACCCAGCTGCCGACGTACCTGACCTCGGCGAACCCGCCGGACGTCTACACCTGGTACGCCGGTTCGGTCGCGGACTCGTACGCGAAGAAGGACCTGCTGCTCGACGTCACCAGCGTGTGGGACGGGCTGAAGAACTACCCGCAGTCGATGCAGACGCTGTCGACCAGCAGCAACGGGCAGAAGATCTTCGTGCCGACCAGCTACTACTGGTGGGGCATGTTCTACCGGAAGTCGAACTTCGCCAAGTGGGGCGTCACGCCGCCGACGACGTGGGACGAGTTCCTGCAGGTGTGCAAGACGATCCAGGGCAAGGGCGTCCCGCCGATCGGGATCGGTCTCGGTGACACGCCGTGGGTCGCGTCGGCCTGGTTCGACTACCTGAACATCCGGATCAACGGTGCGCCGTTCCACCGGCAGCTGCTGGCCGGCGAGGGCCGCTTCGACGATCCGAAGGTGAAGGCGGTCTTCACCAAGTGGCGCGAGGCGCTGCCGTACTTCGACCCGAAGGGGAAGTCGTTCCCGTTCCAGGAGGCGACGTCGGCGTTGCTGGCCGGCAAGACCGGGATGTTCCTGATCGGCACGTTCTTCGCCGACTCCGCGCCGAAGGACGCCCTGGACGACATCGACTTCTTCCAGTTCCCGATCATCGATCCCGCCGTACCGGTGGCCGAGGAGGCCCCGACGGACGGGTACTTCGCGTCGAAGAAGGCGAAGGACCCGGAGGCGGTGAAGAAGTTCATGAGCTGGCTGGGGACGGCTGAGGCGCAGGAAATCTACGTGCAGAACTCCTCGGGTACGGCGATCCCGGCGAACCCGGACGGGAAGGCCGCCGACACGCCGCTGGTCAAGAAGGGCAAGGCGATGATCGAGAGTGCGGCAGAGCTGACCCAGTTCTTCAACCGCGACTCGAGTGACGCGCTGCAGCCGACCGCCGACGCGGCCCTGACCAAGTTCCTGGACAAGCCGGACCAGATCGACCAGATCCTGAAGGACTGGCAGGCCGCAGCCGAAAAGGTCTTCAAGGCGTGACTTCCACCGCGACCGAGACGGTGTCGCCCCCTCGCCGGTCCGCTCCCCGGGCCGGCGGGGGAGCGTCCCGCCGTACCAGGCAAAGGCGCTTCTCACCGCTCATTCTGGTGTTCGTGTTCGTGCCGTTCGCGGTTGAGGCGGTCTGGGTGTTCTGGCCGGCGCTGCAGGGGTTCTGGCTGGCGTTGACCAGCTGGGACGGGTTGTCGGCGCCGACGTTCGTCGGGTTCGGGAACTTCAGCGACATGGTGTCGGATCCGATCTTCCGGACCGCATTGAAGAACACGGCGATCTGGCTGGTGCTGTTCGGCGGGCTGAGTGTGGTCGGCGGGTTCGGGATGGCGCTGCTGTTGCAGCGGGAGCGCCGCGGCGTCGGCATCTACCGCGCCGCGCTGTTCACCCCGGTCGTCTTCTCGCTGGTCGTCACCGCACTGATCTGGCGCGTCTTCTACCAGCCGGACGGCCTGGTCGACACCATCCTGCGGACGATCGGCCTGGGCGAGTTCATCCGGCCGTGGCTCGCCGACCCCGACACCGCCCTGTACGCCGTGATCGTGCCGGCCCTGTGGCGTCAGATCGGCTACGTGATGGTGCTGTATCTGGCCGGCCTGAAAGCTGTCGATCCCGCGCTGTACGAAGCGGCCAAGGTCGACGGAGCGTCGGCCTGGCAGCGGACCCGGTACGTGACGATCCCGCAGCTCAAGGGCGTGAACTCGGTCGTGCTGTCGGTGATCGTGATCGACTCGCTCAGATCGTTCGACATCGTCTGGTCGATGACGAAGGGCGGTCCGTACCACTCGTCCGAGCTGCTCAGCACGTACATGTACTCGACCGCGTTCCAGTCCACCCAGCTGGGCTACGCGTCGGCGCTGGCCGTGGTGATCTTCGTCCTCGCCCTGGCCGTGATCCTCGGCTACCTGATCCGTGCCTTCCGGGAGGAGACATGAATCGCCTCAAGACCTCCGGCTACCACGTGGCGATGGGACTGCGTCTCCTTCCTGTGGGTCGCGCCGATCCTGTGGGTGATCGTGATCTCGTTCCGCAGCTTCGACGACGTCGCCGCGAACGGGCTCGGGTCGCTGCCGCATTCGTTCACGTTCTCGACGTACAAGTCGGCGTGGGAGGACGCGGACGAGTTCCGTGCCCTGATCAACAGTCTGGTGGTGACGATCCCGGCGGTGATCCTGAGTCTCGGGCTGGCCTCGGTGGCGGCGTACGGGCTGGCGCGGTACAACATTCCGTTCCGGCGGACGGTGCTGCTGCTGATGCTGATGGGGAACCTGCTGCCGCCGCAGATCCTGCTGATCCCGATCTCGCGGTTCGTGGAACTCATCGGGTACTACGACACCCTCATCGCACTCATCGCGGTGCACGTCGGGTTCGGGCTCGGGTTCTACACGTTCGTACTGCACGGGTTCATGCGGGACCTGCCCCGCGAGATCCAGGAGGCGGCGACGATCGACGGAGCCGGGCCGGGGAAGATCTACGCGAGTGTGATCCTGCCGCTGACCCGGCCGGCGCTGGCGGCGCTCGGTGCGCTGTCGTTCACCTGGATCTTCAACGATCTGCTCTGGTCGATCACGGTCATCCGCTCCGGCGAGAAGATGCCGGTCACACCGGCGCTGCTCGGCCTGCAAGGGTTGTTCGTCTCGTCCTGGAACGTGATCGCGGCCGGCACCGTGATCGCCGCGGTCCCGACCGTCGCCGTCTTCCTGCGGTTCCAGAAGCACTTCGTCGGCGGTCTCGCGATCGGAGCCGTCAAGTGAAGACCTGGACGTTGCGTGGGGCAAGTACGTCGTACGTCGTGGGCGTCCCGGACCACGGCCAGTGGGCAGAGCTCGTTGCCTGGGGCCCACATGCGGTTGCCGACGGCCCCTCGACCGTCGCCCCGGTCGGCACCGAACACTTCCTCCCACGAGCCGACGTCGAGCCACTGGAGTACGCGGTCCGCGGCGTCCGGTACGGCGCCCCGGTCGAGCTGATCCTCAGTGGTCCGGACGGATCCGACGAGCTGCGACCGACGTTCGCGGGCGTGAAGGTCGGGGACGAGCTCCAGCTGGAGTTCCACGACGACCTGCGGTCGGTGTGGGTTGTGCTGCATTACCGGATGGTCGGGGACGCAGTCGAGCGGTGGGTGTCGGTGCACAACGACAGCACCCAGGAGCTGACACTGCATCGGCATGACTCCGCGGCTTTCGTGATCCCCGCGCGAGGACCGATCCGCTACCTCTGGGGTGAGTGGAACAGTGAGTTCCAGCAATCCGAGGTCACCCTCGACCGCGGGCGCCTCACCATCGGGAGCCGCCAAGGCATTACCGGGCATTCCTACTCACCGTTCCTGTCGGTCGGCGGGTACGGCGTCCAGCTGGCGTGGACCGGGTCGTGGGAGATGTCGGCCGAGGTGGACACCACCGGGCAGACGCGGATCCAGGCCGGCCGGGCGGCGTCCACGCTCGGACTGCAGCTGGCACCGGGGGAGTCGTGGGTCTCGCCGAAGGCCGTCGGGGTGTGCAGCTCCGAGGGGGCTGAGGGCGTGGCGCGCGTCTTCCACGACTATCAGCGGTCCTTCTCCCGCCACCGCACGCCGAAGGTGCTGTACAACTCCTGGTTCGCGACCGAGTTCGACGTCCGCGCGGAGCACCAGCTCGAGCTGGCCCGGCGGGCCGCGGGCATCGGCGTCGAGACGTTCGTGGTCGACGACGGCTGGTTCACCGGCCGGACCGACGACCGCCACGGCCTCGGGGACTGGGACGTCGATCCGGCCAAGTTCCCGGACGGGCTCGATACCTTCATCACGCAACTGCAGGACATCGGGCTGGACTTCGGGTTGTGGGTGGAGCCGGAATCGGTCAGCCCGGGATCAGCCCTGGCGGCCGAGCACCCGGAGTGGATCCTGCGCACCGACGGTCGGGAGCCGCTCCAGGTCCGCAACCAGTTGCTGCTCGACCTGAGCCGTGACGACGTCGCCGAGTTCATCTGGGAGACGCTCGATCGGCTGCTGTCGTCGTACCGGATCACCTATCTGAAGTGGGACGCGAACCGGCCGCGGCTCGACGCCGGCGATCAGCGGCGGGACCTCGACGGTCGCGCCGTCGCCAACCTGTACGCGATCCTCGACCGGCTGCGGGCCGAGCATCCCGGCGTGGACGTCGAGGGATGCGCGGGCGGCGGTGCCCGGGTCGACCTCGGGATGGCCGCCCGGGTCGATACGCTGTGGCCGAGTGACAACACGGCCCCGCTGGATCGGCTCAGGATCCAGCGGGGTTTCCTGACCGGCTACGCGCCGCACCTGATGAGCTCGTGGGTGACCGATGCCGTCGGCACCCATGACGGCCGCGAGCGGTCACTCGACTTCCGGTTCCATGTGGCCATGTCCGGCGTGCTCGGGATCGGCGCCGACCTGTCCCGGTGGACCGACGACCAGCTCAAAACGGCGCAACGGCACATCGCGCAGTACAAGACGATCCGCGATGTGGTTGTCAACGGCATCGTCTACGACCTCGGCCCCGGATTGCAGTACGTCGGCTCCGACCGGTCCGTGGTCTTTCTGTGGGAGACGGGCGACGGCAACGTGCGCGGGACGTTGCCGACCAGGCCGCGACGCGTGCCGCTCGTCCAGCTGGATCCCGCGACGAACTACCGGGTGGGCGACGAGGTCCACCCGGGCAGCTATCTGCTGCAGGTCGGCGTCCGCTGGGACGGCTCGACCGACTCGAACTGCCTGGTCGTCGAAGCACTCGACTGACCGTTCCGCTCAACGGCAGCAAAGGACAACAGATGAAGCGACTACTCGGCGGGGTGATCGCGGCCGCCCTGGTGACCGCCGCACTCGCCACCAGTACGACGTCGGCCACCGCGGTCCCGGCCAGCGCGACGGCACGTAGTACGACGACACAACAGGCCGACGTGCTCAGCCCGACGCCGTACATGGGCTGGAACACGTACTACGGGCTCGGCGGCGACTTCACCGAGGACACGATCAAGTCGATCGCCGACTCGCTGGTGAGCCGCGGGCTGGCGAAGGCCGGCTACGACATCGTCTGGCTCGACGGCGGCTGGCAGGCCGATCAATCGCGGAGCGCGGCCGGTGACCTCCAGCCGAACCCGGCGAAGTTCCCGAACGGGCTGAAGCCACTCGTCGACTACATCCACAGCAAGGGGCTGAAGGCCGGGATCTACACCGACGCCGGTCCGTACATCCCCGGCAAGTGCGGTCTCGGCAGCGGCGGCTACTACCAGCGCGACGCGGACCAGTTCGCGGCCTGGGGCTTCGACGCGGTCAAGGTCGACTACCTCTGCGGCATCGCGGCGGACCTCGACCCGAAGACGGTGTTCACCGAGTTCGCCCACGCGCTGCGGAACAACGCCAGCAAGCGGCCGATGATCTTCAACCTCTGCAACCCGGTCACCTCGCCGGACTGGGGCAACTACCCCGAGTCCCAGCAGTCGATCTTCTCCTGGTCGTACGCGCCGGACATCGCCCAGTCGTGGCGGACCTACACCGATGTCGGCTTCCAGGGCGACATCAAGTTCAAGGACGTACTGCGCAACTACGACGCCAACGCGCGTCACCCCGAGGTGGTCAAGCCGGGCGCCTTCAGCGACCCGGACTACCTTGCGCCGGAGCTCGGCATGACCGACGAGGAGTTCCGCACCCAGTTCACGCTGTGGGCCGTGGCCGCGGCACCGCTGGTCGTCGGCAGCGACATCCGCAAGCTGAGCCCGGCGACGATCTCCGCGCTGACCGACCCCGACGTACTCGCGATCAACCAGGACAAGGCCGCGGTTCAGGCGGTCCGTGTCGGTGCCGCCGGTACGACGGAGACGTGGGTGAAGCGTCTCGCGGACGGCGGGCGGGCCGTCGTACTGCTGAACCGTGGTGACAGCGCGAAGACGGTGACCACGACCGCGGCCGCGGTTGGACTGTCCGGTGCGCGGTTCACGCTGAAGAACGCCTGGACGAACGCGGTCACCGAGAGCGCCGGCACGATCAGCGCGGCGGTGCCGGCCCACGGTACGGCGCTCTTCCGGGTCACGCCGGCCAGCGGCGTACCCGGCATCCCGCACGTCACCGCGGGGATTCCGCAGGTGACCAAGGTCGGCACCGACGCGCAGCCCGAGGGTGCCGCGCCGGTCGTTGCCGGTGGCGACGAGCTGACGGTCCAGGTTGCTGTCCGCAACGACGGACTGCTGCCCGTGTTCAAGCCCGCGGTGACGGTTGCCGGTGGCAGCGGATGGACCGTGAAGTCGTTGACCAAGGCACCGACGTACCTGCTCGGCGGCACGCAGGCGTCCTTCACGTTCACCGTGAAGCTCCCCGCCGGAGCCGCACCGGGATCCGCGAGCCTCACCGCGTCGACGTCGTACGAGACGGTCGGGTACGGCGTGCAGCGGCAGACGACCGTGTCACCGGTCGTCGTTGCACCGGAGCCGCCGAACGGCACGGTGGCCCTGTCGCACCACGACTGGATCAGCGCGACCAGCGGGTGGATGTCGCCGACCGTGGACGAGAGCGTCGGTGGCGGATCCCCGATCAGCCTGGTCGGGACGACGTACCCGACCGGTATCGGTGTCGCCACGCCGTCGACCGTCCGCTACTACCTGGGCAAGGCGTGCACGCGGCTGACCGGGACCGTCGGGATCGACGATGCCGTGCGCAACGTCGGGCCGGAAGGCGGGACCGCGACGTTCCAGGTGATCGGTGACGGCAAGGTCCTGTACGACAGCGGCGTGGTCGATCGGGACAACCCGAAGGCGATCGACGTCGACCTCACCGGCGTACGCGTCCTCGACCTCTTCGTCGGCGACGCAGGCGACGGCGGCTACAACGACCGAGCCGACTGGGCCACACCAACCGCGACCTGCTGAGCGGCTACGCCCAGTCGAGCTCCACGGAGTGGAACCAGGTCCATCCGCGGCGGCGCCAGCTTGCTGACTGGCGGCCGAGGCGGGTGGCGTAGTCCGGCCAGTTGGTGGGGGTCTGGCGGGTCCAGGCCTTCTCTGCGGCGCCGGGGAGGCGGGGGAGGAGCATGAACTCGAGCTCGTCGGAGTTTGCGATGGTTTCGCACCAGATCGCCGCTTCGACGCCGGCGAGCTGCTCCTCCGTCTGTACCCCTGGCGTGTTCTCGACCGGGTCCCACTCGATGCCGTCGCGAATCGCCGCCGCCGGGTAGAACGGCAGGCCGATCCGCTTCCGTGCCTCCTCCTGGCCCGGATCGGACGACGCGTCGGCGTGTGGACGATCGAAGTACAGCCAGGTGGTCGGCGAGACGAGCAGCCGTGCGCCGCTGCGCGAGCGCCTTCGGGGCGTCGTGCTTCGCCTTCCGCAGACCTTCGACCAGGATCGGCAGCACGTCCGGCGGCAGCATCGAGGCGGCGGTCGCGTCCGTCGATTCGGCCTCGGCGACATCCATCCAGTACTGCACCACGTCGTCGGAGCCGATCTCCGCGCGGGCGATCTCCTGCCAGCCGACCACCCGCTTGCCACGGTCGCGAACGAGTGCGGCGGCCTGTACGACGAAGGACTGCGTGGGCCTCGTCGGACATGCCCCACGCCTCGTCACCGCCGATGTGCACGTACGCGCTCTGCGGGAACTGCGGGATCACGGCATCCAGAACATCCTCGACGAACGCCCAAGTCTCGCCGCGCTCGGGATCAAGGGTGTTGAGTGGGATCTGCGTCCCGTTGCCGAGGTCGATCGAGCGGAGCTCGGCCGGCGCCAGTTCGGGGTAGGCACTGAACACCGCGGACGTATGGCCGGGCATGTCGATCTCGGGGACCACGGTCACGAAGCGCTCGGCGGCGTACGCCACGAGCTCGGCCAGCTCGTCCTGCGAGTAGTAGCCACCCGGTCGGTCGCCGATCGCGCCGGCGGCGCCGACCTCGGTGAGCGCGGGCCGTGACGGCACCTCGACCCGCCAGCCCTGGTCGTCGGTCAGGTGAAGGTGCAAGACGTTCAGCTTGTACAGCGAGCACATGTCGATGACACGGCGTACGGCGTCGGGACCGTGAAAGGTCCGTACGACGTCGAGCGACAGCCCGCGCCACGCGAACCGAGGCCCGTCGACGATGCGGGTGACCGGCAACGCCGCGGTGCCTTCCTGGGCGTGAGCCGTGATGAGTTGGCGGAGCGAGGTGAGCCCGCGGTGCACGGCCTCCGGGGTCCGGCCCCAGACGCGCACTTCCTCGGTGGTGATCTCGAGGCCGTACCGTTCGTCCGCGTTCGCCTGACCGTCGGCCCGAAGACCTGAGGCCGGTGCGATGGCGTCGATACCGTCCCCGTCGATCAGCACCGTGATGCCGGGCGCTCCGGGCGAGAGCGCAAGACCGGAGTCGAGCCGGACGTCCTCGACGAAACGCCCGGCGAGCTCGGCGAGCTCCGCCGACGAAACAACTCCTGAACCGGCCTCGACGATCAGGACCCCGTCGGGAGCGGTCGCCGTTGCGGGGGCTGGGATCACTGGAAGGTTCATCAGGCTCCAGTCGGGCGGGGTGGTGGCCGGAGGCTTCGCGGGACCACCGGCCACCACCTTGGTATTTGAACAGATGGCGGAGGCGGCGTCAGCGGGTGTCTCAGGACCGGCGCGGTCAGATTCTTTCCGGGTTCGGCGACTCGCCGTTTGCTGGTGACTTCACGTTCATCGTAGGGCAGTCTCATTCTGTCGGAAAGTGCTTGCTCGGACAGTTGAGGAGACAATTGTGCGCAGAGACCGCCCTCCCCGCGCTATCGCCGCCGCCCTCGCGTCGGTCCTGGCCGCCGGCCTGACCGCCGCCGCCCTGACCCCGGCCGCAGAGGCCGTTACCACATCGGTACCGGATCCCGCTTCCACTTCGGTACCGGTACAGCTGGTCTCGATCACCGACTTCCACGGCTACCTGCGCCCGCCGTCACCCGCGGACGGCGGCACCATCGCCGGCCCGGACGGCAAACCTCAGGTCGTCGGCGGAGCGGCGTACCTGGCCACGCATCTGAAGAGCATCCAGGCCGGGAAGCAGAACTCGATCTTCTTCGCCGACGGCGACAGCTTCGCCGGCTGGCCGTTCGAGGTCGACGCGCACGCGGACGAGCCGACGATCGAGGTGTTCAACGCGCTCGGTGTCGAGTTCTCCAGCGTCGGCAACCACGAACTCGACGTGTCGAAGAGCTTCCTGGTCGACCACATGGCCCGCGGCAAGTGCTTCGGCACGGTCGGTGTGGACAGTTGCTTCACCGACTCCACCGGCCGCCGCTTCCACGGTGCCGACTTCACCTTCCAGTCGGCCAACATCGTCGATGCCAAGGGCCGCACGATCGTCGCGCCGTACACGATCCGCTGGGTCCAGGACCACGGCCGCGCGTACCCGATCGGCTTCATCGGTCTGACCGTTCCCGACACCCCCGTCGGCTCCACGTCGTTCCAGCCGGAGCTCAAGGCGCTCGACCCGGTCGAATCGGCCAACGCGGCGGCGGCGGAACTGACGAAAATGGGCGTGAAGGCGATCGTGCTCAACATGCACGACGGCGGTACGGACGGTTCGGCGACGTACGACAACTGCGTCAACCCGAGCGGTCCAGCGATCGACCTGGCCCGCAAGGTCACCCCGCAGATCGACGCGATCGTCACCGGCCACTGGCACGCCGCGTTCAACTGCAGCATCCCGGACCCGGCCGGCAACCCGCGCCCGGTCGTCGAGGCGGCGAACCACGGCCGGCTGATCAACGAGATCAATGTCCAGCTCGACCGCCGGACCGGCGAGGTGCTCCGCGAGCAGACCACGTCGACCAACCACGCGGTCACCCGCGACGTCACGCCCGATCCGAAGATCCAGCGGATCGTGGACTACTGGACCGCCGCCGGCGACCGCAAGTACGCCGAGCCGGTCGCGACCATCACCGGTGACTTCACGCGGACGGCGAACGCCGTCGGTGAAAGCACCCTCGCCGATCTCGCCGCCGACGTACACCTGTGGACAGCCCGCCAGAACGGGGCCGCCGACCTCGGCCTCATCGCCGCCAAGCCGGCGACCGGGTCCACGGCTCTGCGCGGCGACCTCCTGGTTGCCAACAGCAACAAGCCGGGCGACGCGGACGGCCGGGTCCTACTCGGCGAGTCGTGGGACGCCTACGGCTACGGCAACCCGGTGCTGACCGTGAGCCTCACCGGCGCGCAGCTGGACGCCGTACTCGAGCAGCAATGGCAGACGCAGACCGACGGCACGGTGAAGTTCGCACCGCTGGCGGTATCAGGCAATGTCGCCTACTCCTTCGACGCCGCCAAGCCGGTCGGCCAGAAGGTCGACCCGGCCGACGTGAAGATCGACGGAGGTGCACTGGATCCGGCCAAGACCTACAGGGTTGCCGCCCTGGCCTACACCGTGATCGGAGCGGACGGCTACTCAGCCTTCAAGAGCTACACGAACCCCGTCCGCAACAACACCGACCACGAAACCTTCGCCGCATACCTCAGGGCACACCAGACCCTGACGCCGGCACCCCTCACTCGGGTGACTCAGAAGGGCTAGGCCGCTCGCCTCGTGCGGATGGCTCGCCTCGTGCGGATGGAAGGCGCATAGTCGAGGTGTGGTGCTTGGGTTCGGTGGGGATGTGGAGTTCGACCCGGTCTTGTTCGAGGTGCGGCGGGGTGGGATCGCGGTGCCGTTGGAGCCGCAGGCCTTCGATGTGCTGGCCTATCTCGTCTCGCACCGTGATCGGGTGGTTCCGAAAGAGGAACTGATGGACGGGGTCTGGGGCGGCCGGTTCGTGAGCGAGACGGCCGTCACCAGCCGGATCAAGCAGGTACGGCGGGCGCTCGGCGACGACGGCCACAGTCAGCGGATGATCCGGACGCTGCACGGCCGGGGCTACCGGTTCGTCGCGCCGGTCGAGCCACGGGCCGAGCTACGGTCGATCGAGCCGATCCGGTACACCGTCAGCGACGGACTCCACATCGCCTACCAGGTGACCGGTGCCGGGGAACTCGACATCGTGCTGATCTCCGGGTTCGTGTCGCACCTCGAGCTGGACTGGGCTGATCCACGGCACGCCCACTTCCTGCACCGCCTGGCGTCGTACGGCCGGCTGATCCGGTTCGACAAGCGTGGCACCGGGATGTCGGACCGGCCGTCCGGTCTGCCGGATGTCGAGACCCGGATGCACGACGTACTGGCTGTCATGGACGCAGTCGGCTCCCGCCGGGCCGTACTCGTCGGGTACTCCGAGGGCGGGCCGATGGCGATCCTGTGCGCGGCGGCTCATCCCGAGCGGGTTGCCGGGTTGGTGCTGTACGGCGCGTACGCCAAGCGGGTCTGGTCCGAGGACTACCCGTGGGCGCAGAAGCAGGAGGAACGCGAGGCCTACACGGACCGGCTCGTCAACGGCTGGGACTGGGAGGCCGACATGCGGCTGCGCTGCCCGTCGGCCGACGTACCGATGCAGCGGTGGTGGGCGCAGCGGATGCGAGCGTCGGCGACGCCGTCGACGGTACGAGCGCTGATGGACATGAACTCCCTGGTGGATGTGCGGGACGCGTTGCCCGCGGTCCGGGTTCCGACGCTCGTGCTGCACCGGGTCGGTGATGCGCTCGTCGATGTCGGCGGTGCGCGGTTCATCGCCGAGCGCATTCCCGGCGCCCGGCTGGAGTTGCTCGATGGCGACGACCACTTCGTCTCGGGGAATCCTGACCAGATCGTCGACGCGATCGAGCGGTTCGTGGGAGACCTGCCCGATGCGGCAGACCGCCCGCTCGCGCTGGCTGCCGCGGCCGCGCCGGCTGGACCGCGGGCCGGCGATCTGGCGTCCGGGCTGGTCGCGGCCGGTGGTCGCCGGTGCTCGGGTCCCGGGGATCGTGACGTGGTGCTGTTCGATGGTCCCGCGACCGCGGTGCGCGCCGGACTCGCCCAGTTGCGCGGCGGCGACAAGCTCGGAGTCGCGATCGCGGAGGTACCGCGGGACGAGACCAAGCTCGACGCGCACGGCGTTCAGCTCGCGATCACGCTGGCCGATCTGGCGACGCCGGGATCGTTGTGGCTCTCTCCCGCGGTGTGTGATCTGATCGCCGGTTCGGGCGTCGTGACCGAACCTCTTGACGGTTTCGAGGCTTTCCTGGCGGTCGCCGCGCACTGAAGGGCCGGCCTGCCCGGGGAAGGGCAGACCGGCCTGTGGGGGTGATCAGGCGGTCGCGACGTCGATCGTCACCGGCACGCCGTGCGTGATCACGTCGTACACCGCTGAGCGCCGACGGGACTGCTCGACCAGGCCCGCCAGCTTCTCGGCGTCGGCGTCGCCCTTGACGTGGAAGACGACGCGGATCCCCTCGTACCCGTTGCGAACCTCGGGGTCGAGCCCGAGGATGCCGAGGAGGTTGATGTCGCCCTCGACTGTCGACGAGACCTCCTCGAGGTGGATCCCTCGGGCGGCTGCGATGTTGGCCAGACCGCTGGTGAGGCAGGCAGCCAACGCATGCAGCAGGTGCTCAGCGGGCGTCGGACCGTTGTCGCCGCCGACCAGCACCGGCGGGTGGTCGGCGTCGAAGGTGAAGTCCGCCGGGCGGGTGTTCTCCTGGCCGGCCCCGTAGTACCCGTTGATCACGCCGCGGTTGTGCGTGCCGCTGATCCAGGTGTTGGTGGCGCGGAACTGGAACCGGGCGATCTCGGGCTGTGCCTTGACCGCGTCGAGCGTCGCGAAGAGTGTCGCGGTGTCGACGCCGTTGCGGCGGTTGTCGGTTGTGGTGGTGGTCATGGTTTCTGTTCCTTTCAACAAGCGATCAGGTGGTTGCGGCCGGCGAATCCGGCCAGTTGTTCGGCCTCGCGGTCGAGTGCCCCGCTGAGCTGGATCTGCAGCTCGACGAAGCGGTCCATCGGTGGGAAGGCGGTCAGGGCGCGGGTCAGGTCGAAGACCTCGCGCAGCATCGCGTCCCGGACGTCCTGGTACGACGCCATGGCGGCTCGCTCGACCGTGGGGTCGCGCAGGCTGTGATCGAGGGCGGTCGCCAGCAACTCCGCATCGCGGAACGCGTCGGTGATGCCATGTCCGGTGATCGGGTCACGGTGGTACCCGGCGTCACCGACGAGCGCCCACCCTGGGCCGTGCGGCCGGCGAAGGAAGTTCGGCAGGTCGACAGCACCGCGGACCGGCGCGGTCACCCGACCGGCGCGCACACGACGCCCGAGGCCGGGCACCACTTGTTCGAGGGCCTGGAGGAACGCCGGGACGCGCGCGGAGCCCGCCGTACGCACCGAATCCAGCGCATCGGTCGGCTGGATCAGCCAGACGCAGGCCAGGTCGTCGTGGGTCGGGAAGACCCCGGCGTAGGCACCAGGCGCGACGTGGAACTCGAAGCTGTCGGACCCGAGTCCTGCGACATACGTGTAATAGGTCGAGCAGTTAGGGGTGAACTGCTCCACTGTCTCGGCGCCCAAGAAACCGGCCATTCGCGACTTGCGTCCGTCCGCACCGACCACGAACCGCGCGGGCAGTTCCAGGTGGTCTCCGTCCGAGGTGCGGGCGGTGATGCCGGTGACCCTCCCTTCGCTCGACCGCAGTACGCCGGTCGCAGTCAGACCCGTGACAAGGCCGGCGCCGGACTGCTGTGCGGCGTCAGCGAGGACACCGTCGAGCAGGTGGCGTCGCGGGGCGATCAGGGCGTCGACACCCGCACGGTCCTTGATCCGGCGGGTTGTCGCCTCGCCGTCGACGTCGAAGAGCACGCTCCTGACCGGCGGTGCGCCGATCCGATCGAGCAGTCCCCACCGCGCGAGCTGGACGACACCGCCGCGAGCGATCCCGTGCGTCGACAGTGTGTCGCTCGGCAGTCGCGCTTTGTCCACCATCACGACGTGATGGCCCATGTCGGCCAGCAACATCGCGGTCGCGGCTCCGGCGCATCGTGCGCCCACCACCACAACGTCGTACCTGCTCATATCCCGCCCCATTTCGTCACGACGACTCTGCGGCGGGATCGCCCCGGAAGCTTGGAGACGAGGTGGAGGCCGGGTGGAGGACCAGTCGCCACGTTTCTCCACATTTCCACCGCCCGGCCGCCAAGCCGTCGGACGCGATCAGCAGGACGGTTGCGTCATGAGGTCACTTCTCGACACAACAGCGCCGCCGCAGGTGATGGCCCTGCGCGACATCGCTTCGGTCGCACCGGGCCTGGCCGCGTTCGGCATGACGCTGGGCGTGACGATCTCCGTGCTCGGCTTCGGCACGTTGCCGGGTCTGGTCGGTGCGGCGGTGGTGTACGGCGGGAGTGCGCAACTCACCGCGGTGACCCTGGTCCACCAAGGCGCCGCGTTCGCAGTCGTCGTCGCGTCGGCCGCCATCGTGAACTCGCGCTTGCTGCTGTACGGCGCATCGTTGTCGCGACGGTTCAGGGATCAGCCGGTGTGGTTCCGCTGGCTGGCCCCGCATTTCATCATCGACCAGACGTACCTGCTGTCGAACGCCCGCCCTGATCTCGACCCGCGCACGTTCCGGCGGTACTGGGGCTGGCTCGGCTTTCTCGTCCTGGTGCTCTGGTCATCGTCGATCGCGGTCGGCATCCTCGCCGGTCCCGCACTGCCCGAGTTGCCTCACCTCGTGTTCGTCGGCACCGCCATGTTCCTGGGCATGCTGGCGCCCCGCCTGACGAATCGTCCGGCCGTCGCGGCCGCGGTGACAGGCGGACTGGTGGCCGCCGCCATCGCTCTCGTACGCCCGGAACTCGGCATCGTCGGCGGAGCGATCGCAGGCGTCATGGCTGGATCGGCAGCACGACGATGACCGCACTACTGTCGATGCTCGTCCTCGGCGCGGCTTCCTGGGTGTTCCGCATCGCCTTCATCACCCTGCTACCCGCCGAGCGCCTGCCCGCCAGCTTCCAGAACGCACTCGACCACCTCGCGCCCGCCGTACTCGCGTCCATCGTCGCCGTAGAACTGGTCACGTTGCTCCGCGGCGCCTCACCTGCGGAGGCCAGCGCCTTGCTGGCCGCCGCAGCCGTCATCGGCGTAACCGCCTACATCACCCGCAACCTGTCCCTCGCCTGCGCGCTAGGCCTCTGCGCCGTCCTCGCCCTGGCCTACGTAACCGGGTGACCCTACTGTGCGCGGTGCTGTCGGGCCAGGTCCCTGAGGTACAGGGCGCTTTGTTTGGGGATGCGGACCTGGGTGTCGTAGTCGACTCGGATGATGCCGAAGCGTTTGGCGTAGCCGTAGGCCCATTCGAAGTTGTCCATCAGGGACCAGGCCAGGTAGCCGCGGATGTCGGCGCCCTGGTTGATGGCCGCGGCGACGGCGGCCAGGTGGGAGGTGAAGTAGGCGGTGCGGTCGGTGTCGGCGACGAAGCCGGTGGCGTCCGGCTGGTCGTCGAAGGCGGAGCCGTTCTCGGTGATGACCATCGGCAGACCGGGGTAGTCGCGCGCGATGCTGACCAGGAGGTCGGTGAAGCCTTCGGGGACGATCTCCCAGTCCATCGCGGTGCGCGGCTTGTCCAGCGGGATCGTCCGGCTGACCGGCAGCCCGGCGTCGTCCACGGTCCGGCCGTCCTCGGCGTACCCGGTGAACTTCTGGCTGAAGTAGTAGTTCACCCCGAGTACGTCGATCGGCGCGGAGATCAGCTCGAGGTCGCCGTCCTCGACGGGCAGCTCCACGCCTTCACGAGCGAGGTCGGCGACCACGTCGGCCGGGTAGTGACCGTGCACCAGCGGGTCGAGATAGATCCGCCGGCCCATCCCGTCCGCACGCCGCGCGGCCTCGACGTCAGGCTCCGCGGAGCTTGCCGGGTACGCCGTCGCCACGTTCAACGTGATCCCGATGTCCACCTTCCGCGGCGCCGCCTCGCGCATCCGGACCGTGGCGAGCCCGTGCCCGAGCAGCAGGTGATGGACGGCCGCGAGCGCCGCCGGGTACTCACGCCGGCCCGGCGCATGAGCGCCGTACGCGTAGCCGAGCATGGCCGAGCACCACGGCTCGTTCAGCGTGGTCCACGTGTCGACGCGGTCGCTCAACGCGTCGAAGACGAGCATCGAGTACTCCGCGAACCGGTACGCGGTGTCGCGCACCGGCCAGCCGCCGGCGTCCTCCAGCTCCTGGGGCAGATCCCAGTGGTACAGCGTCACCCACGGGTCGATGCCCTGGGCAAGCAGCTCGTCCACGAGCCGGTCGTAGAACGCGATCCCGGCCGGGTTCACCGGCCCCTTCCCGCGCGGCTGCACCCGCGGCCAGGCGACCGAGAACCGGTACGTGTCCAGCCCGAGTTCCTTGATCAAGGCAACATCGGCCGGCATCCGGTGGTAGTGGTCGCAGGCAACGTCACCGGTGTCGCCGTTGTCGATCGCACCGGGCACCCGGCAGTAAGTGTCCCAGATCGACGGCGTCCGGCCGTCGATGGCGACCGCGCCCTCGATCTGGTACGCCGACGTCGCGACACCCCACCGGAATCCGGCCGGCAGCCCCGCGATCAGTTCGGCGTCCCCCGAGACAGAAGTTGTGCTCATTGTCACCCTTCGGATGTAGGAGAGGATCAGCCGACCGGAACGCGGCCGGGTAGCCAGCAGGCAACGGAACGGCTGGGATCGTTGCGCGCCGACGGGATGCCGAGCAGCGGGATCTCCGCCGAGCAGCGGTCGAACGCGTGCGGGCAGCGCGGATGGAACGAGCACCCGCTCGGCATCCCGCGCAGGTCGGGCGGCGATCCGGGGATCCCGGCCAGTTCCCGGCGCGGACCGCGCAACGCCGGGAAGGACTTCAGCAGCCCTTCGCTGTACGGGATGGAGCGAGTCCTTGTAGAGATCGGCCGACCTGGCCTCCTCCACGATCCGGCCGCCGTACATGATCGCGATCCGGTCGGAGAACTCGACCAGCAGCGACAGGTCGTGGGTGATGAACAGGACGGAGAACCCGAGCCGCTCGCGCAGCTCGACCAGCTGGGCGAGGATCTGCCGCTGCATCACCACGTCGAGCGCGGTCGTCGGCTCGTCCATGATGACGACCTGCGGTTCGAGGACGAGCGCCATCCCGATCATCACCCGCTGCCGCATCCCACCGGACAGCTGGTGCGGGTAGGCGTCCATCCGGTCGGCCGAGATCCCGACCAGCTTGAGCATCTCGTGGGCGCGGGCGATCCGCGCTTGCGGCGACAGCTGCGGCTCGTGCGCCTTGATCACATCGAGCATCTGGGTCGAAACCTTGTGCACCGGGTTCAGCGAGTTCATCGCACCCTGGAAAACGATCGACGTCTCGGCCCACCGGAACCCCCGCAACTCGGGGTCGGTCAAGGCCATCACGTCGTACGCATCTCCGCCCGGCGGGTGGTAGACGACCGACCCGCCGCTGATCACACCGGGCGGCGGGAGCAGCCGCGTGACGCCGTACGCGAGGGTCGACTTGCCGCTGCCGCTCTCGCCGGCCAGCCCGAGCACCTCACCGCGATGCAGGGTCAGCGTGACATCGCGGACCGCCTGCACCGCCTCGTCGCCGAGACCGTAGTCGACGCAGAAGTCCTTGATCTCCAGCACCGGCCTGGTCATTGGGCCTCCCGGTCTGGACTGAGGAGCGGAGGGAGCGAAGCGACTGGAGCGACGAGGGAAGGCCGGGAGTTCCAGCCCAATGACCCGCCGAGCGGTAGCGAGGCAATGTGCACAGTCATGCTGCCCTACCTTTCATGTCAAGCCGCCGTTCGTCCGGAATGATCGGTGGTGCAGGCGGGGCAGGGATGGTTTTCATGCTGGCTGCCCTTGATGGCTTGGGAGGCTTGGCCCCCTGTCCCGCCCCTCGGTTCTGACCGCTGATTGGGCACTGCGAACCATCGCTATGTAGGGCGTTGACGGCGGAACGAGGATGCATCACAGCGGCATCGAGGGAAGCGAGGGATCGATGAGAGTGGCCGTCGGGATCGACGTTGCCAAGGAGTTCCATTGGGTCGCGGTCGTGCTCGCTGATGGCGGCAAGGTGTTGTCGTCGCGGCGGGTGGACAACGACCCTGACAGCATCAGTGCGCTGATCGGGCAGTTGCGCGAAGCCGCCACCGAGCACGGCGAGATGACGGAACTGACGGTGGGGATCGACTTGATGGGTGGTGTCGCGAGCCTGCTGACCGCGATGCTGCTCGACGCCGGGATCCGCCTGGTGCATGTGCCCGGGCTGGTAGTGAACCGCGCCCGTCGTGCCACCAAGGGCGGTGAGGCCAAGTCCGATCCGCGCGATGCCAAGACCATCGCCGACCAGTTGCGGCTGCGTGACGACTGGCGGGTGCTGAGCGAGCCCGACGAACTGTCGGTCGACCTGCGGCTGCTGGTCGCCCGCCGCCGCGAACTCGTCGTCGAACAGACCCGCCGGCTGAACCGGCTCCGCGACACGCTGACCAGCTTGTTCCCCGGCCTGGAGCGCGTTGTGGACGTCACCAACCTGTCCGACCTGCACCTGCTGGCCCGCTACGCCACACCCCACGACATCCGCCGCGCCGGCAGCCGCCGGATCACCGAACACCTCCAACGGGTGGGAGTCCGGCGTACGTACGCCGAGACCCTGGTGGCCAAGGCGCTTACCGCTGCCCAGGCCCAGCACACCGTCGTTCCCGGTCAGGACCGGCTGGCCGAGTTCGTCCGCGAGTTCGCCGCCGAAGCCATCACCGCCCGGCGCCGAATCAACGAGCTCGACAACCAGATCAGCGCCGACCTCGACGCCCACCCTGACGCGGCCCTCATCCGCAGCCTGCCCGGCATGGGGGCCACCCTCACCGCGGAATTCCTCGCCGAGGCAGGCGACCTGACCCGATTCGCCACCGCGGACCAACTGGCCTCCGCCGCCGGCCTCGCGCCCGTGCTGCAACAATCCGGCAAGATGCACTACCTGCGCCGAGCCACCGCCGGCAGCAAGACACTGAAGTTCGTCTTCTACCAATCCGCCTTCTGCGCTATCCAGCGCGACCCCGCCAGCAAAGCCTTCTACGCCCGCAAACGCGCCGAAGGCAAACGACACCACCAAGCCCTCATCGCACTCGCCAGACGACGCATCAACGTCCTGCACGCCCTCCTGCGAACCCGACAGCCCTACCAACCCGACTACCGGAAGACCGCGGCTACTGCTGCTTGACAAAAACATTAGGCAGCCTCCTCCTTACGCCGTACGACGGGAGTCGCGCGCAGTTCCTTGGACCCGAGGACCGGCGTGAAGCCGACTCGCATCCGGACCGACTGACCGTCGGTGGTCTTCACCCGGGTGTGACCGCTGCTGCGCAACCGCGGGCTGACGAACTCGTCGATGCCGAAGTTGATCAGCGACAGCGCCGTACCGAGGATCGCGATCGCGAGGCCGGCCGGGACGAACCACCACCAGGCGCCCTGGGCCAGGGCTTGCTGGCTCTGCGCCCAGAACAGGATCGTGCCCCAGTTCCACTCGGAGATGGTGGAGATGCCGATGAAGGCCAGGGTGATCTCGGACATCACCGCGAAGATCACCGTGCCGACGAAACCGGAGGCGATGATCGCGGTCAGGTTCGGCATGATCTCGGCGGTGATGATCCGCCAGGTGCTCTCACCGGTCGCTCGCGCGGCCTCGACGTAGTCGCGCCGTCGCAACGACAGCGTCTGCGCCCGCAGTACTCGCGCGCCC
Source organism: uncultured Actinomycetota bacterium (assembly GCA_963748245.1). GTDB lineage: Bacteria > Actinomycetota > Actinomycetes > Propionibacteriales > Kribbellaceae > Kribbella. The sequence continues at coordinate 1,416,004 of CAVVIA010000004.1, forward strand.
CAGGCCCACGAGGTCAAGCCGATGACCAGGGCAACCATGAGATCGCCGGCCGAAGGGATCGTCGAGGCGACGATGATGATCAGCGGCAGCGCCGGGATCACCAGGAAGACGTTGGACAGCGCGGACAGGCTCTCGTCCGCGGCTCCGCCGAGGAAGCCGGCGCTGACCCCGATCAGCACGGACAACGCGGTTGCGACGATGCCGGCCAGCAGGCCGACGAACATCACGCCCCGCGTGCCCACGAGGACCTGGCTGAAGATGTCCTGCCCGAGGTGCGTCGTACCGAACCAGTGCTTGCCGGACGGCGACTGGATCAGGTCGCTGCTGCGGGCGGACGGGTCGTACGGCGCGATCCACGGCCCGATGATCGCGATCAGGCAGAAGAACGCGAGCACGATCAGGCCGGTCGCGGCCTTCGGGTTGGCGACGAACCGCAACCGGCGGCGTTTCGCCGGAGCGGCGGCGACCTCGGGACCTTCGGGAGTGACCGCTGTGATGGTGCTGGCTGGTGCGGACATCGCTCAGCCCTCCTTCCGGGTACGCGGGTCGAGCAGCAGGTAGGCGATGTCGGCCATCAGGTTGGCGACCAGGACAGACAGCGTGATGACCAGGAACACGCCCTGCATCAGCGGGTAGTCCTTGGCACCGACCGCCTGGAACAGGTTGTAGCCGATCCCCGGGTAGGAGAAGACGATCTCCACCAGCAGCGTGCCGCCGACGATGAAGCCGAGTGACAAGGCGAAGCCGGAGACGTTCGGCAGCAGCGCGTTGCGGGCCGCGTAGCTGACCATCACCCGGCGCTCGGGCAGACCCTTGGCGTGGGCGACGGTGATGTAGTCCTCCGAGGCGACCGTCACCATCATGTTCCGCATGCTGAGGATCCAGCCGCTGACCGACGAGATCAGGATGGTGACGGCCGGCAGCAGGCTGTGCTGGATCGCGCTGCCGATGAACTCGCTGTCCCACGACGGCACCAGACCGGGCTCGTAGCCGCCGGACGACGGGAAGATGCTGTCCGGGCCGGCCAGCAGCGTGATCGCCAGCAGACCGAGCCAGAAGTACGGGATGGAGGACAGGAATGTTGTCACCGGCAACAGTCCGTCCAGCCAGGAGCCGCGGCGCCAGCCGGCCAGCACGCCGAGCGACGTACCGATCATGAAACTGGCGAACGTGGTGATGCCGACCAGTGCGATCGTCCACGGGAGGCTCTGGCTCGAGGATCTCCGAGACCGGCGTGGGGAAGAACGTGAACGACAACCCGAGGTCGCCGCGGAACACCTGGCCCCAGTAGTCGACGTACTGACTCCACAGACTGGCGTCCTTGTCCAGGCCGAACAGCACGTAGAGCGAGTTGATCGCCTCGGTGCTCATCTGGCCCTGGAACTTGTTGATCAACGAGGTGACCGGGTCGCCCGGGATCATCCGCGGGATGAAGAAGTTGATGGTGAGCGCGGCCCAGGCGGTGAACAGGTAGAACGCGATGCGCTGCAACAGGAACTTCACTTGGCCGCTCCTTCCTCGTACAGCCAGCAAGCCGCCCAGTGACCGTGCTTGGTGGGTAGCTCGAAGCGCGGCGGAAGGTCGGTCGAGCACTTCGGCATCGCGTGCACGCAGCGCGGGTGGAACCGGCAGCCGGTCGGCGGGGCGATCAGGCTCGGCGGCTCACCAGTGCCGCGGTCCTCCGCTTCAGGCTGGAGATCGCCCACCCGGTCGAGGCGGTCCGGATCGGGCGCGCTCTCGATCAGCAGCCGGGTGTACGGGTGGGCCGGGTTCTGGGTGACCGTCTCCGAGTCACCGCCTTCGACCATCCGGCCGGCGTACATCACCAGGGTCTCGTCGGCGAAGTAGCGGGCCGACGCGATGTCGTGGGTGATGTAGAGGATGGCGAGGTTGAGCCGTTCCTTCAGGTCCCGCAGCAGGTTCAGTACGCCGAGCCGGATCGACACGTCCAGCATCGACACCGGCTCGTCGGCCAGCAGCGCCTCCGGGTCGGCGCCGAGCGCGCGGGCGATCGACACCCGCTGGCGCTGACCGCCGGAGAGCTCGTGCGGGAACTTGTCCAGGTAGCGCTCCGGGGGAGTGAGCTGGACCCGGAGCAGCAGGTCGCGGAGGTTCTCCTCGAGCTCGGCCGGACCGTTGCCCGCCCGGCCGTGGATCTTCAGCGCGCGGGTCAGGTGGTACCGGACGGTGTGCGTCGGGTTCAGCGAAGCGAACGGGTCCTGGAAGATCATCTGCACCCGGCGGCAGTACGCGCGGAACTTGCGGCCGCCGTGCACGGTGACGGACTCACCGTGCAGCCGGATGTCTCCCGACGTCCGGCCGTAGAGCTGGGCGAGCAGCCGGGCGACGGTCGACTTGCCCGAGCCGGACTCACCGACGAGGGCGGTGACCCGGCCCCGGCGCAAGGTGAGCCGGATGTCGTCGACCGCGTGCACGACCTTGCGGTCCCTGGTGAGCAGGTCGCGGACTCCCCGCCGTACCGGGAAATGCTTGGTGAGGCCCTCGGCCTCGAGAACCACCTCGGTGTCGGTCACCGTCATGCGATTCGGACTCCTCAAGATCGTGACACCGCGGCGCCGGACGGTTGGTCCGGCGCCGCGGTCCGGCCTCACTGGGCGCCGGCGGGCTTCAGGTTCAGGACGATCTGCAGCGCGTTCTGCTGGGTCGGCTGAGCAGGCGCGTACTGGTTCTGCTCGTCCGGCCAGCCCTCCCAGTTCTTGGTGCTGTAGAGACCGCCGACGTTGGAGGCCGAGGTCGGCACCACCGGCATCTGCTCGACCATGATCTTCTGCAGCGTGTTCAGCGCCGTGGTCCGCGTCGCGTCGTCGGTCGCGTTGGCGTACTGGTCCAGCGCCTTGGTCGCCTCCGGGCTGTTGAACCGGCCGTAGTTGCCGCTCACCCCGCCCTTGCCGACCGGCTTCAGGATCTTGCCGTCCATGATGTTCTGGTAGATGTCGTACGGCGTCGCGCCGCCGTTGGTCCAGTGCATCCCGGCGTCGAAGTTGCCCTCGTCGAACGCCTTGAACCACGCGTCCTGGTTGGCCTTGTCGACGGTCGCCTTGATCCCGATCGTGGACAGGTTGTCCTTGATGATCTCCAGGTCGGTGATGTAGTCCGACCAGCCGGCCGGGTCGGTCAGCGTGATGGTGACCGGCTTGCCGGTCGGGTCCTTCAGGACGTCGCCCTCGAGCTTGAAGCCGGCGTCGGTCAGTTCCTTCTTCGCGGCGTCGACGTCGACCGAGTGCAACTTGTCCTTGAACTCCGGCGCGATGAACGACTCACCGGCCGGGGTCGGGATGCCGGTGATCGACTCGACCTTCGGGTAGAAGTAGCCCGCCTCACCCTGCATGAAGATGTCGTCGCGGTTGATCACCTTGTCCATCGCCCGCCGCAGCGCCGGGTTGTCGAAGGGCTTGCGGGTGGTGTTGATCCACAGACCGTGGATGCCGAGGTTCGCCGGGAACCACAGCTTGTGGTGCGCCGGGTCCTTGTCCTGGAACACGGCCTTCACGTTCGGGACGAAGACGAAGCTCCACTCCGACGCGCCGTTGGCCAGCGCGGTGGTCTGCGCGTTGTTGTCGTTGTACGACGTGTAGCGCAACTCCTTCACCTTCGGCAGTTCCTGCCAGTACGCGTCCCGCACCACCAGCGTCGTGGTCTGCGGGGTGAACGACTTCACCGTGTACGGCCCGGTGCCGATCGGGCTCTTCAGCGTGTCCTGGCTCGGGTCCTTCAGCGTCGACCACTGGTGCTTCGGTACGACGAACACGGTCAGGATCTTGTTCTGGTTGACGAACTGCGACCGGGTGAAGGTCAGGTCCACCTTGTTGCCGGACGCGGTGATCGTGCCGTACGGGATGGCGTCCTGGTTCAGGCCCTCGTTGTCCTTGCGCAGCTGGAACGAGTAGGCGACGTCGTCGGCCGTCATCGGCTTGCCGTCGGAGAACTTGACGCCGTCGCGGATGGTCAGCGACAGCTTGGTGAAGTTGTCCGCCCACTTCCACTCGGTGGCCAGCCACGGCTTGCCGGCCTCGGTCGGCTTGATGCCGTTGATCATCACCAGCGGCTCGAAGATCATCCACCGGTACCCCAGCGAGGCACCCGAGGAGGAGCCGAGGAACGGGTTGTGGTTCTCGGTCTGCGGGCCGTTCGGCATCCCGACGTTCAGCACCGTCGCGGCATTGCCGGATCCGCTGCTCGTGTTGTTGTTCCCGTCCCCGCTACTGCAGGCAGCCAGGGTGGCTGCCGCGAGCAGGCCCGTGAGGGCCAGCGCGACAGTGCGTCGTGCTCGCATCGGTTCCTCCTGTGAATCTGTTGGCGGATGCTCACGCCTGAGCCGCGCGAGCGAGTTGCATCGTGGCGTGAAAGCGCTCTCATGGGAAGAGCGGACGCCTTAACGGATCGATATCGAGGGGTTCACCGGCGGCGGGACAGGGGCAGCTGCCCCGCCGCCGGAGTCTCAGTGGGACCGGGTCTTCGGGGCGGGTCCGGTCCTCGGGGCGGCTTTCGGGGCGGTTGAGCTGCGGACGATCAGCGTCGTCGGCAGCACTTGTGGGTCCTCGGGCAGCGGAGTGCCGCCGAAGTACCCCATCAGCATCCGGGCCGCCGCCTGACCCATCTGGCGCATCGGCTGATGCACCGTGGTCAGCGGCGGCTCGGTGTGCTCGGCGTACGGGATGTCGTCGAACCCGACCACCGAGACGTCGTCCGGCACGTTCCGGCCGGACTCCCGGACGGCCTGGATGGCACCGCCGGCGGACAGGTCGTTGTGGGCGAAGATCGCGTCGAACTCGAGCCGCTGGTCGAGCGCGTACTGCACGCCGCGGCGGCCGCTCTCATGGGTGAAATCGCCTTCGAACACGAGCTTCGGGTCGAGCTCGAGGCCGGCCTCGGCATAGGTGTCGCGGAAGCCGTCCAGACGTTCATGGGTACAGCCGAACCGCTCGACGCCGGTGATCACCAGCGGCCGGTGACGGCCGAGCTCCAGCAGGTGCCGGGCGGCGGACTCACCGCCGGCCCGGTTGGTGGTGGCGACGGACGGGAACTGGGGGCGCTTGGCGCGGTCGTCGATCAGGACCACCGGCAGGCCGCGGGCGTGCAGCTGCTCGATGTAGGTCGAGGGTGCCTTCGGGCTCGATCACCAGCAGGCCGTCGAACGACTGGGCCGAGACCTGCGAGGCGAACTGGTGCATCGACTCCTCACCCCGGTTGAAGGTGAAGAGGAGCAGTCCGTAGCCCTCGCTCTCGACCACGTCGACGGCGCCCTGCAGTACCTCGCCCATCCAGGGCCAGGTCAGCGACGGGACCAGCATGCCGACGATCCGGGTCCGGCCGCGGGCCAGGCCGACCGCGCGAGCGCTCGGCACGTACCCGAGCTCGGCGATCACCTGACGAACCCGCTCGGCGGTGCGCAGGTCGAGCTCGCCCTTGCCGTTGAGGACGCGCGAGACGGTCGTCTTGCTGACCCCGGCACGCGCCGCGACATCGGCGATGGTGATCGACACTGCTGTGCTCCCCTCGGGCGGGTGGGGCTCGCGACTTCAGGCCGGAACCGGTTTCGGAAGCGGTTCCGTAGAGTGAAGCCGAGGGCGCAGGGGGTCGTCAATCACGGAGACGGTAACGAATCACTGCTTAGTTCATGACCTGGAGGAAGGTGCGTCTTCCGGGCTGCCGGTACGGCGTGATGAACTCTGCGGGAGCGGCCCGCCTGAGGCCGGACCAGGTAGGGGTAGACGGCATGGACGTTCGGCGGACCACTGTGCGCGACATGCGGCGGTCCAACCGGTCGGCGCTGCTGACCACCATCTACCGGGACGGTCCGCTCAGCCGGCACGAGCTGGGTCACCGGACCTCGCTGAGTGCGGCGAGCGTGAGCAACCTGGTCAGCGAACTGATTGCCGAGGGTGTCGTCGAAGAGGCCGGGTCGGTCGACTCCGAAGGCGGCCGGCCGCGCATCCTGCTGCGGGTCTCACCGACGTTCCGGTACGTCGTCGGCGCAGAGGTCGGCGAGACCCGGGTGCGGGTCGAGTTGTTCGACCTCGCGATGAATGTGCTCGCGTCGGTCGACCATCCGATCCACGCGCCGCAGCCGTCGAGTGGTGGTGAAGCACGTCCACGAAGGGCTTGCGGCGGTGGTCGCCTCGTCCGGGGTGCGGTCCGAGTTGATCCTCGGCCTCGGTGTCGCAGTTGCAGGTGTGGTCGAGGGCAACGCCGTAGTCGATGCGCAGACGCTCGGCTGGGACGCCGTACCGCTGCGGCAGATGCTTGCCGATGGCACCGATATCCCGATCGAGGTGGACAACGGCGCGAACATGCTCGGCCAGGCGGAGATGTGGTTCGGCGCCGGCCGTGGCGCGACCGATGCGGTGGTTGCTCTGATCGGCTCGGGTGTCGGCGCGGCGTTGGTTGCCGACGGCTCCAGCTATCGCGGAACTCGCAGCAGTGCGGGCGAGTGGGGCCACATGACGATCGCGTACGGCGGTCGCCGGTGCCGGTGTGGAGCGCTCGGATGCCTGGAGGCGTACGTCGGTGCCGAGGCCGTGCTCGAGCGGTACCGGGAGGCCGGCGGGACGTTGAAAGCCGCCGACGAGGAGGCGGCCTTCGTCGAGTTGCTCGACGCCGTCGGTACGTCGGAAGTCGCGGCAACGACCGTGGACGACACGGTCGGGTACCTGGCCGCGGGGGTCGCGAATCTGGTGAACCTGGTCAACCCCGAGCGGATCGTGCTCGGCGGGTGGGCCGGCCTGTTGCTGGGGGAGCGGTACCTGCCGCGGTTGCGCGAGGCTGTCGGCGAACACGCGTTGCGCCTGCCGTATGCGCAGGTGTCGATCGAGCTGTGCGAGCTCGGCAGGGACGCGGTCGCGCTGGGCGCCGCGACCCTGCCGGTGCTGCGATTGCTACGCGATGGTGGCGCTGTGCCGTCGCGCGGTTAGACGGTCCACTTCTGGTTGGCTGCTCCGGTGCAGGTCCAGGTCTGCAGTGGGGTGGAGTTCGCCGAGTTGTTGCCGGTGACATCGAGACACTTGTTCGCCTGTGGATTCACGATGTCCCGGGCGGAGCTGACAACCCATTGCTGGGCAGCGGATCCGTTGCAGGTCCAGAGCTGGACCTTGGCGCCGTCGGCAACTGATCCCGCGTTCACGTCGAGACACTTGCCCAGGGCCCGGATCGTGCCGTCGCCCGGCCGGGTCCACTGCTGGGCGTTGGTGCCGTTGCAGTCGTAGAGCTGGACCGGTGTCCCGTCCGCGGTGTTCGCGGCGGCGACGTCGACGCACTTGCCGGCCAGCCCGGTGATCGGCGTACCGCCTGAGCTGCTGCCCAGGGTGGAGACGCGGACGTAGTCGATCGTCATCGTCTGCGGCAGAACCGTCGTACCGTCGGGGTAGCCGGGCCAGTTACCGCCGACCGCGACGTTCATGATCATGAAGAACGGGTGGTTGAAGACCCAGGCGTTGCCGCCGAGGTCGGCCGGTGTCCGGCGCTGGTACTGGACGCCGTCGACGTACCAGGTGATCGCGTTCGCCTCCCAGTCGACCCGGAAGGTGTGGAAGTCGTCGGCGAACGCCCACCCGTTCGGATGGTTGTAGGCCGCACCGATGCCACCGGCACCGGAGTACCCCGGTCCGTGGATCGTGCCGTGCACGGTCGCGGGCTCGCGGCCGATGTTCTCCATGATGTCGATCTCGCCGTCGTTCGGCCAGTTGCCGCCGCCGAGCATCCAGAACGCCGGCCAGATCCCTTGTGTCCTGGGGATCTTGATCCGCGCCTCGAACCGGCCGTACGTCTGGGTGAACGTCTGCGCGGTGAGCAACCGGGCCGACGTGTACTCGCAGGTGCCGTAGTGGCACTGGTGCCCGCCGCTCTCGCGGCGCGCGGTGATCACCAGGTTGCCCTGGCCGTCGAGAGCGGAGTTGTTGGTGCTGTTCGTGTAGTACTGGCGCTCGTTGTTGCCCCAGCCGGAGCCGCCGATGTCGTATCTCCACTTCGACTGGTCGGGCGCCTGGCCGGCCGGCCCGTCGAAGTTGTCCTCCCAGATCGTCGCCGTCGGGGCGGCGGCGGCTTCCGGGCGGGCGTTGGCGGGGGACTGCAGGAGGGCGGTGCCGAGGAGTGCGGCGCTGATCGCGACGAGCGCCGTGATCCGGGAACGCTTCATGGATGCCTCATTTCTCGCGGGGGCGGTCGGGAGACAGGGCTCGGCGGCAGCCTGGTGTGAGAACGCTCCCACGTCAAGGTCGGGACTAAATAAAAGACGTGAAAAAAGTGTTGGTACGGCGTTGACACGGTGATATACGGATGGTTACCTCGTGCTGACCACCTGTTGCGGCGCGGGCAGACGCCGGACCGGGGAACCCCTCTGAAACCCTTCGAGCAAAGGGAGAACCGCCCCATGCCCGCGAACGGGACACTTCGTCGCGCCCGCCCCTGGCGACGACGCATCCTGCCGGCCGCAGTGGCCGCTGCCTGCGTCGCCGCCACCGGACTCGGTTTCGGCACCGCACCGGCCGCTCAGGCCGCCGGTGAGCAGGTCAACATCTGGCTGACCACCACGAACGACGCAGCCGGCCGCAACGTCACCCGCGGCCTGCAGCAGCAGACGCCGGTCAACTTCGGCCCGGCCGGAGGTACGGCGAACCAGACCGTCACGGTCAACGAGAACACGACGTACCAGTCCTTCGAAGGCGGTGGCGCGTCGTTCACCGACAGCGCCGCCTGGCTGCTGAACAGCAGCAACACGATCACGGCCGCCACCCGCAACCAGGTGATGAAGGACCTGTTCGACCCGGTCGACGGGATCGGACTGGCCTTCACCCGCAACCCGATGGGTGCCTCCGACCTGGCCCGGTTCAACTACTCCTACGACGACACGTGCTGCGATCTCGGCGACTTCAGCATCGGCCACGACCTGGCGGACGTCGTACCGCTGACCAAGCAGGCCAAGCAGCTGAACCCGGCGCTGAAGGTGAAGGGCGCGCCGTGGAGCTCGCCGGCCTGGATGAAGGACAACAACAAGTTCACCAACCGCGGCTGGCTGAAGTGGGAGTACTACCCGATGTACGCGCAGTACTTCGTCAAGTACGTCCAGCAGAACGAGGCCCAGGGCAACCACATCGACTACGTGTCGGTGCAGAACGAGCCGACCTGCTGCGGGACCGACGACACCGGTTACGCGTCGATGAACTGGAACGGCTCCGGCCTGCTCGAGTTCACCAAGAACCACCTGATCCCCGCGTTCCGGGCGGCCGGCATCACCACGAAGGTGATGATCCTGGACTACAACTGGGGCAACTACAACGACCTCGGCTCGGTGCCGCTGGCCGACGCCGCGCTGCGGAACGACCCGCTCTTCGGCGGCATCGCCTGGCACGGGTACGGCGGTGACGTGAACCTGCAGACCCAGGTGCACAACCAGTACCCGGCCGTGAACCACTACATGACCGAGCACTCCGGCGGGACCTGGATCTCGAACCAGCAGGTCGAGGACATGAACAACCTGATCGACTACACCCGCAACTGGAGCAAGTCCTGGGTGAAGTGGAGTCTCGCGCTCGACCAGAACCATCTGCCGTACGTCGGCGCCGGCTGCAACGTGTGCACGGGACTGGTGACGGTGCAGCGCGGCGGCAGCCGCGCGGGTCAGGTGGACAAGACGGTCGAGTACTACACGATGGGTCACCTGACCAAGTTCGTGAAGCCGGGCGCGGTCCGGATCGACTCGTCCGCGAACAACTCGGTGAAGAACGTGGCCTGGAAGAACCCGGACGGGTCGAAGGCGCTGATCGCGTTCAACACGACCGGCAGCTCGCAGTCGGTGCGGGTGAACTGGGGATCGCAGTCGTTCATCTACACGCTGCCGACCAAGACCTCGGCAACGTTCACCTGGTCGGGTTCGCAAGGCGGCGGTGGCACCGGTACGGCGATCACCGGGCTGGCCGGGAAGTGCATCGACGTTGCCGGGGCCAACAGTGCGGACGGGACCGGCGTACAGCTGTACGACTGCAACGGTACGGCGGCGCAGCAGTGGACCCGGCCCGGCGACGGCACGATCCGGGCCCTGGGCAAGTGTCTCGACGTGAACGCCGGATCGGTCGCCGACGGTGCTCGGGTGCAGCTGTACTCGTGCAACGGGAGTGCCGCACAACAATGGACCTATACGTCAGGGCGTGATCTGGTGAATCCACAGGCGGGCAAGTGTCTTGATGTCACCGGCAACAATTCCGCGAACGCGACACCGCTGCAGATCTGGACCTGCACGGGCGCGGCGAACCAGAAGTGGACCGTCTGATGCGCCGGGTGGCGGCGGTGGCCGCGGCTGGGGTGCTGCTGTTCGCGTTGACCGGGGTGACGCCGGCGCAGGCGGCAACCGGGACGATCACCGGGCTGGCCGGCAAGTGCGCGGATGTTGCCGGCGCCAACAGTGCTGACGGCACCGTCGTACAGCTGTACGACTGCAACGGGTCGGCCGCACAGTCGTGGAGCCGGTCGACGGACGGGACGCTCCGTGCGTTGGGGAAGTGTCTCGACGTCAGCGGTGGCTCGACTGCCAATGGTGCTCGGGTGCAGCTGTGGACCTGCAATGGGAGCGCGGCCCAGCAGTGGATCTACACGTCCGGCGCGCGACCTGGTGAACCCGCAGGCGAACAAGTGTCTCGATGTCACCGGCAACAATTCCGCGAACGCGACACCGTTGCAGTTGTGGACCTGCACGGGTGCGGCGAACCAGAAGTGGAACGTCCCGGCTCAGGACGGTCCGCCGCCGACCGGTGGTGCGCCGATGGCGGCAGCGCCGTACCTGTACCAAGGGTGGGGCAGCCCGCCGAACCCGGCGACCGTGATGGACGCGACCGGGGTGAAGTGGTTCACGATGGCGTTCATCCTGTCCAACGGGTACTGCAACCCGATGTGGGACGGGCAGCGTCCGCTGACCGGCGGCGTCGACCAGCAGGCGATCAACGCGATCCGGTCCAACGGCGGTGACGTCGTGGTCTCGGTCGGCGGCTGGTCCGGGAACAAGCTCGGTCAGAGCTGCAGTAGCGCGGGCGAGCTGGCCGGCGCGTACCAGAAGGTCATCAACGCGCTGTCGCTGAAGGCGTTCGACGTGGACATCGAGGCGGGCGAGTTCACCAACGCGACGGTGCGGCAGCGGGTGATCGACGCGCTGAAGATCGTCGAGCAGAACAACCCGGGCATCGCGACGTACCTGACCTTCGGTACGTCGACCTCCGGGCCGGACGGCGACGGGCAGGACCTGATCCGGCGCGGTGCGGCCTCCGGGCTGAACCTGGACGGCTGGGTGATCATGCCGTTCAACTTCGGCGGCGGGACGACCAACATGGGTGCGCTGACCCGGCAGGCGGCCGACGGGCTGAAGAACCGGGTCCGCGACGCCTACGGGCTGAGCGACGACGCGGCGTACCGGAAGATCGGGCATCTCGTCGATGAACGGGATCACCGACGTCGCCGGCGAGCGGGTCAACCTGTCCGACTTCGAGTCGATGCTGGCCTACGCGTCCGAGCACCACCTGGCCCGATTCACCTTCTGGTCGGCCAACCGGGACCGCCCGTGCACCGGCGGCCCGGCCGACAGTTGCAGCGGCGTACCGCAGCAACCCTGGGACTACACCAAGGTCATCGGCCGCTACCGCGGCTGACCTGCGACCGGGGGTGAGCAGGCCCAAACCTGCTCACCCCCGTGGCCCATCCCCTTCAACCCGCGACGCGCAGTGTCGCGGGTTTTGTGTGCCTGATTGACTCTCCGGTTACCGGAGGGTGGAAGGTTGGGGACATGGCGGCACTGGTGACGGTGGGGGAGTTCTCCCGCCTGACGCATCTCAGCGTGAAGACACTGCATCACTACCACGAGATCGGCCTGCTCGCGCCGACCTCGGTCGATCCGGCGTCGGGGTACCGGCGGTACGGGACCGGCCAGGTCGACACGGCTCTGCTGATCCGGCGGCTCCGGGAACTCCGGATGCCGCTCCCGGAGGTCCGCGAACTCGTCGAGACGTCCGACGACTCCCGGCGCGAGGAAACGCTCCGGGCGCACCTCGAACGGATGGAACAGGAGCTCGCACACACCCGTGACGTGGTCACGTCGTTGCGCGAGATGCTCACGCCCGGCCAGCCGGCGCTGGACGTCGACTACCGCTTCATCCCCGCGTTCCGGGCGTACGGCGTCCGCGACCAGGTCGAACGGGAGCAGATCGGGCCCTGGTGCGAAAGCACGTTCCGCCGGATCGGGACCGTAGGCGCGGCGCACGGCATCTTCGCCACCTGCGGAGCGACGTACAGCGATGACTTCTTCACCGAGGACGCCGGTGAAGTGGTCGCGTTCCTGCCGGTCGCGCCCGATCAGGAGCCGGCCGACGGCGTCGAGCTGGTCGACATCCCGGGCGGGTTCTTCGCGATCGCCGTCCACGCCGGACCGCTCACCGACTTCGACCGCAGCTACGGCGCGCTCGGCAGTCACGTCGCGGAACACTGCGAGGTCGCGCCCGGACCGATCCGGGAGCTGTACGTCGTCAGTCCGGGCGACGTGGACGACCCGGCCGCCTGGCGAACCGAGATCTGCTGGCCGATCCAGCGAATCCCTGCACCGAAAGGCTGAAACATGTCCATCTCCATCGCACAGGTCACCTTCGACAGCGACGACCCGCGTGCTCTCGCCGGTTTCTGGTCGGCCGTCCTCGAGCGGGAAATTGATGACTACGGCAACGAGTTCGTCGCCACCGTGGGCGGGTCCGACGACCGCGGCACGGGACTGATGTTCATCAAGGTTCCCGAGGGGCGCGTTGGCAAGAACCGCATCCATCTGGACCTCGCCTCGGCCGACTGGGCCGCCGAGGTCGACCGGCTCGTCGGTCTCGGTGCCAAGCGTCTCGACGAGTACGACGAGTACGGCACGCACTGGGTCACCCTCGCCGACCCCGAAGGCAACCTCTTCGACCTCGCCGAGATCCGCTAACGGGTTCGCGACCGGGCGGGCAGTCGCTACTGGGCCGGCTTTCGCTGCCGGGCCGGCTTCTGGTAGCGGGTGCCGTCGAATGTCGCCCGGCCGTCGTCGGCCAACTCGTCGAGGCGGGCTCGGGCCTGCGCCACCGGCCAACGGAAGGCGCGGCCGAGCTCGCCCGGCGTGGTGACCAGCATGGTGTCCAGGAAGCGGTCGGTCGCGAACGCGTGGTCGGTCCCGCCGCCGACATCGAACTGCTCGCACGTCAAGGCGATCAGCGCTGCGGGCCAGCCGGATCCGGTCTCGTGGACACCGGCTGTCGTGACGAGCAGGTTCCGCTGGAGCTCCGTGATCGCACGCTGGTACCGGCTGCGGTCGCCGATCAGTGCCCGGAGGGTTGCGCTCGGCAATGGTTCGGCCGCGATCGCCTTCGCGATCTCGTGTGCGGCCGGCGACAGCTCGAGTGACTGGTGGTCGCTGGGATCACCCGCGGCCGGGTAGAGCGCGTTGAGCAACTCCGGCGCGAGGAAGGTGCCTCGGCCGCCGAGATAGGCGCCGTACCAGGCAAGACCGCGGCGCGGCAGTTCGTCCTTCCACGTCCAGACCCGCTGTTCATTGGTCCCCATGCCGGAACCGAACGGCTCTTCGTCCTCGCCTGCCACCGCCTCCCACAGTGACGGTACGACGGCACGCGGTGCCGGAAACAACAGCGCGAATCCGACATCGTCGACAAACGACGCGGCCCGTTCGATCGACCCGATCCGTCGTCCCCGGACCCACCAGCGGCTGGCGCGTGCCTGGCCGAGCTCAGTCATCGGGCCAGTCAATCACGGGGCATTGCCAGGCCGGGGTGGGCGGAGCAATGTGGGTGCCGACCGGTGGCGCCACCGGGGCGCTACCCAGAGGGGTAAGGGGGTGGATCGTGTACGCGCGTTCCACCACGATCAACGCCAAGCCGGGGTCCATCGACGCCGGCATCGCGCGGCTGCGTGACGAAGTGATGCCCACGATCCTGGAGATGGACGGCTGTATCGGGCTGTCCATGCTTGCCGACCGGGAGTCGGGCCGCTGCATCGCCACCAGCGCTTGGCAGTCGGAGGAGGCGATGCGGGCCACCGACGAAGAGCTCAGCCCGATCCGCGAGCAGCTCGCCCAGATGATGGGTGGCAGCAACCCCAAGATCGAGGAGTGGGAGATCGCCGTACTGCACCGCGACCACCGCTCGGTCGAGGGTGCCTGCGTCCGCGCCACCTGGGTGAAGGTCGACCCCGCGACCCTGGACCGGGCGATCGACGTCTACAAGCTGGCGTCTCTGCCGAGGCTCGAGGACCTGGCCGGCTTCTGCAGCGCCAGCCTGCTCGTCGATCGCGCCTCCGGCCGTGCCGTCTCCTCTGTCACGTACGACAGCCGGGAGGCCATGGAAAACAGCCGCGAAGCCGCCGCCTCAATGCGCTCGGCCACCGCCAAGGACGCCGGCGCCGAAGTAGTGGACGTCTGCGAGTTCGAACTCACCCTCGCTCACCTCCGCGTCCCCGAACTCACCTGACCAACCACCCAAACCTCAACCCTGCGGCCCGGACTCACATCCGGGCCGTCGCCCGCAGGGCCCGGTTTGGGTCAGTCCATCTTTTCGAGGTGGGCTTCCAGGGCGTCCAGGCGGGTGCGCCACAGATCGCGGTAGGGCTCGAGCCAGGCGTCGATCTCGGCCAGCGGGGCTGGGCGGAGGCGGTACCAGCGGCGTTGGGCGTCCTGGCGGACCTCCACCAGCCCGGCGTCCCGCAGTACCTTCAGATGCTTCGAGACCGCAGGCTGGCTCAGCGACAGCTCCTCGACGAGCTCGCCGACCGGTCGCTCGCCGCCGCGGAGCAGGTCCAGGATCTCCCGCCGCCGTCCCTCCGCCAGCACCTCAAACGTACTTGCCATATGAGGAATATACGTCGTCCGCGGCCTCGGCGGCGGGTCAGAAGCTCTGGCCGAAGGTCGCCGTGAAGGCTTCCTCGAACAGCCTGCGCAGATCGGAGCTGCCGTCCTCCTCGGCCCAGCGAAGTAAAGCGATGTGGACCACCCCGAGGCATGCGCTCGCCGCGGCGCGGGCCTGAAACTCCAGCGCGGGGTCGTCGGATCCGGCGCAGAGCGCGGTGACGAGTGCCTCCTGGGTGGAGTACTGGCTGTCGAGGTGCCGAGCGCGAAGGGCCGGCGTGGAGATCATCAGGCGCAGCCGGGCGAGGTGGAACTCCTTGTCGGCGATGGCCTGGTCGTACGTCGTCGCGAGCGTTCGCCCGATGCGTACGACGAGAGCCTCGTCCGCCGGAAGTTCGGCGATGGTCGTGGCGGCCAGTTGGTCGAACTCGTCGTACAGCACCAGGTCTTCCTTGGTGGCGAAGTGCCGGTAGACCGTCATCGCCGAGACCCCGGCGGCGACGGCGACATCGTTCACCGTGGTCGCGTCGTACCCGCGTTCGACGAACAGCCGGATCGCCTGCCGCTGGATCGACTGCCGCGTCTCGGCTCGGCGGCGCTCCCTGAGATTCATGTGTTAGATTCTATCAAGCTGTTAGTTTCTAACACTTTGAGGGGTAATGATGAGAGCTGAACTGGACGGCAAGGTCGCGTTGGTGACGGGTGCGTCGCGGGGAATCGGCCGTGCGATCGCCGAGCGGCTGGCCGCGGACGGGGCCGAGGTGGCGGTGCACTACCACCGCGACAAGGACGGCGCCGCCGAGACGCTGAATCGAATCGGCCGGGGGTTCCTGATCGGCGCTGAGCTCGGGGTGCCGGGTGATGTCGACGAGTTGTTCGCGCAACTCGAGACAGGGCTCGACGGGCGACCACTCGACATCCTGGTCAACAACGCCGCCGCACCGCCGGCCGGTCCGATCGACACCGACAGCCCGGACCAGTTCGATCGGCTGATGGCGGTGAACGTGCGCGCGCCGTACTTCCTGATCCAGCGCGCCCTCCCGATCCTGCGCGACGGCGGCCGGATCATCTCGGTCTCCTCCGTCGCCACTCGGATGGCGAACCCGGCCCAGACCTCCTTCGCCATGACGAAAGCCGCCCTGGAGACGATGACGCTCACCCTCGCCCAGTCCCTGGGCGCCCGCGAGATCACCGTCAATGCCGTCGCTCCGGGCGCGACCAGGACCGAAGCGAACGCGCCGCTGTTCGACACCCCAGGTCTGGCCGACGCGATCACCGCACTGACGGCGCTCGACCGCCTCGGGCGCGCTGAGGATGTCGCCGATGTCGTCGCATTCCTGGCCTCCGACAACGCCCGCTGGGTCACCGGTCAGACGATCGACACCAGCGGCGGTCTGTTCCTGGGACCCCGCGTCGCCTGAGGGAGCCGCCCGAGGTGGGCTAGCTGGTGAGGTATGTGACCACGGCTTGGATTCGGCGGTTGTAGCCGGGGTTATGGGTCAGGCCGAGTTTGTCGAAGATCGCATTGGAGTGCTTCTCGACGGCGCTGGAGGAGATGAACAGGCGCTGCGGCGATACCGGTGTTGTTGTGACCTTCCGCCATGACGGCGAGGACTTCGCGTTCGCGAGGGGTGAGCTTCTGCAGTGGGTCGGTGTGGGTGGTGCGGGACAGGAGTTGGCGGACCACCTCCGGATCCAGGGCGACGCCGCCGGAGCCGACCCGTTCGAGAGCTTCCAGGAATTCCTCGACGCGCATCACACGGTCCTTCAGCAGGTACCCGATCCGGTCCTGGCCGGAGGTGATCAGCTCACTCGCGTACGACTTCTCGACGTACTGCGAGAGGACGAGGACGCCGACGGACGGCCAGCTCTCGCGGATGGCGAGCGCGGCGCGGAGTCCTTCGTCCGTGTGGGTCGGCGGCATCCGGACGTCGACGCAGACGACGTCCGGAAGCGCGCCGGCGTCGGCGGCTGCGCGGACCGCGGCGACCAGGGCATCCCCGTCGCCGACGGCGGCTGGGATCTCATGGCCTTCCTCCAGGAGGAGGCGCAGGAGTCCTTCCCGCAGCAGCGTCGAATCCTCCGCCAGGATCACTCGCATGGGAACTCCGCCTGGACCGTGGTGGGACCGCCCGGTGGACTGCTGATGGTGAGGTGGCCGTCGCCGGCCGAGACTCGGCCGGCCAGGCCGGTGAGGCCGCGGCCGTGGAGGTCTGCGCCGCCACGGCCGTTGTCGGCCACAGTGATCAGCACGTGCGAGTTGTGGTCGGCAGACGCTGTCTCGGTCCGCGGTGCAGAGGTGTGAGCGGGTCAGTGTCACGTCGACCTGGGTGGCGTTGGAGTGCTTGGCGGCGTTGGTGAGAGCTTCGGAGATGACGAAGTAGGCGACGGTCTCGATCCCTGCGGGTGGTCGGTCGGGCAGGTCGTAGTGCAGCCGAACCGGGATGCTGGAGCGTTCGGCGAGGACTCCGACGACGTCGCGGAGGCCGAGTTGGTCGAGGACGGTGGGGTACACGCGCCAGGCGACGTCACGCAGGTCCGCGAGCGCCTGCTCGGATTCCTCGTGCGCCTGGCGGACCAGCTCCGCGGCGTGCGCCGGATCACGGGTCCGGCGGGCACGGCTGAGGAGCAGGCCGAGGGCGACCAGACGTTGCTGGACGCCGTCGTGCAGATCACGCTCGATCCGACGGCGCTCGTCGTTCACCACCTCGACGACCTCGGCCCGGCTCACGGTCAGCTCCGAGATCCGGCGGGTGAGGGTCTCCTCGACGCGACGGCATCAGGTGACGACGGGCCAGCCGGGTGTCCAGGTCGACGATGCCTATGAGTCCCATCACATTCAGATACAGCAGCAGGGCGCCGGGGACGGCGGCCACTGCCAGCGTCGCGGTGCTGACCCGGCCGGCGTCTCTCGATGAAGCCCCACGTCCCGTCGAGGACCCAGGCGCTGACCATCGTCCCC
This sequence comes from uncultured Actinomycetota bacterium, assembly GCA_963748245.1. Lineage (GTDB taxonomy): Bacteria > Actinomycetota > Actinomycetes > Propionibacteriales > Kribbellaceae > Kribbella. The sequence goes on from CAVVIA010000004.1 coordinate 1,433,832, forward strand.
GCGACGACCAGCCCGTACAGAAGTAACAGCACCACGAGGCCGCCGAGCCCGCCGATCGCCCAGCGTCGGAGGACGTAGTCGTACGCCGAGCGATCGGAGTACGGACCGAGATCCCGGAGGTTGTGGAAGCGTGGCGAGGCGGCGCTGCTCCGATCGCCGCAAGTTGCCGAGCGCAACGATGGATGAACGCCTCCGTCGGAGCGCCGCGCACGCGGTGTGGCGATGACGGGAACGAGCGCGAGAGCGGACACAAGGACGAACAGCAACTCGACGACGGCCGTGAGTGCGCCGGACATCAGACCCGCCAGGGTCGCGATGCTCCGTCGCAGGAGGCTGTGTCGTTGCTGCATGCCCGCAAGAGTAGTGGGCACAGGACAAGAAGAGACTGTGGTTTTCCGCAGTTATGTACTGTGGAAAACGGCCCCGAAGGACGGCGGTTGGCCTCACTGCGCACAGTGGTTTCGCGGGCCTAGCGTCGTCGGCATGTTCACGACGAATCAGGTGATGATGACCGCGCTGCAGGCGACGCAGGAACCGACCGGAGGTGTGGCAGGATGGGCGATCGGCCTGATGGAGAAGCTCGGTGCGCCGGGTGCCGGGCTCGCGGTGGCCCTGGAAAACCTGTTTCCGCCGTTGCCCAGCGAGGTGATCCTGCCGCTGGCCGGGTTCGCCGCCAGCCGGGGTGACCTGGGGCTGGTCAGCGCGATCGTGTTCACCACGATCGGGTCGGTCGTCGGCGCGCTCGCCCTGTACGGCGTGGGTGCCGGGCTGGGCCGTGATCGGACCAGGGCGCTGGCGGGCAAGCTGCCGCTGATGAAGATCGAGGACGTCGACAAGGCCGAGGACTGGTTCAACCGGCACGGGCCGAAGGCAGTGCTGATCGGGCGATTGGTGCCGCTGGTGCGAAGTCTGATCTCGGTGCCGGCCGGTGTGGAGCGGATGTCGGTGCCGCTGTTCATGACGCTGACCGCGATGGGCAGCCTGCTGTGGAACTCGCTGCTGATCGTCGCCGGGTACCAACTCGGTGAGCGATGGCACGTGGTGGAGTCGTCGGTGGGCGTCTTCCAATGGGTTGTGCTCGCGGGTGCGGTAGCGGCGGTGGCGTGGTTCGTGGTTGTCAAGGTCAGGTCCAGGCGTTCGGAATCTGAGAAAGTCAAGTAAGAAGCTCGACTTTAGCTACGCTCGATCCATCACTGCCGAGCTCAGGAGATGGGTCAGATGCCCTCAGTCGCGTTCGAACCGCAGGTTGTGCCGGATCCGCCGGTGTGGCCGCAGTCTGTCGTCACCGTGGTCGGCAACCCCAGGGCTGGTTCGCGGACGGCGGTGGCGGCCGCGTCGGTCGCCGAACTACTGTCGTCCGAGCTCGGTACGCCGTACCGGACCGACGAGCTGATCGACCTGGTGACGTTCGCGCCGGCCATCTTCCAGGGGGAGAACGCGGGACCGGAGGAGCGGGCGGCGCTGGAGAACGCGATCGATCTGGTGTCGTCGGCGTCGGTGATCGTGGTGGCGACGCCGGTGTACAAGGGGAGCTATACCGGGCTGCTGAAGAGCTTCCTGGATGTGTTGCGGCCGCAGGCATTGGCCGGCGCGGTTGTGGTGCCGGTCACGGTGTCTGCGGCGCCTAGCCACAAGTTGCTGGCGGACCAGCATCTGCGGCCGGTGCTGGCGGAGTTGGGGGCGAGCGTGCCGGTGCCTGGGGTGATCCTGGAGGAGCGGGATCTCGAGGACCTGCAAGTGGTGCTCTCCGGCTGGCTCCGCAACAACGCAGGCATCGTCCAGGCGACCACCATCGCGTTGCAACCAGTCGCCGAGCCGACCCCGGCAAGGTAGTCCGCGGGCTTAGTCGGTGTAGGTGGGTTGGGTGGGGGACTGGCGGAGGGTGGTGGTGGCGGGGATGAGGGTTGAGCCGAAGGTGAGGTAGGGCCGCGGCTCCTACGATCAGGAGGTAGATCCAGACCGGGCCTGTGGGGAGGGACGACGTGGAGACGGTGGCGGAGTAGGGGAGTAGGCAGGCCAGGGCTACCGCGGTACCAAGGGTGATGCCGGTCAGCCAGATCAGGGTGCTTTCGGTGGTCAGCATGCGGAGGACCTGGGCGCGGGTGGAGCCGGTGAGGCGTTGGAGGGCGAACTCGCGACGCCGGCGCAGAGTGGTCGAAACCAGGGTGTTGACGACCGAGACCGCGGTGTACGCGATCAGCATGCCGACGAGCATGTAGTTGATCCAGGCCTGCGTCTGCAGGTCTTCGGCGTTCGAGGCGACCAGGGTGTCGCGGTCCGCGACCTGTACGCCGGGGTGCTTGGCAGCGAGTGCAGTGAGTGCCGGACGTACGTCGGTGCCAGGCGTTGAGCGGACCAGGATCTGCTTGGTCAGACCGTCAGTGGTGTGAGCGGCGACCAGCGAAGCCGGCAGGATGATGGACTCGTAACCGCGCTCGGCCGCGAACAACGCGACCACCCGCAAGTTCACCGAGGCGCCGTCGCCCAACGTCATGGTGATCTCCGAGCCGACGCCGCGATCGAGCTTGGCTGCCACGTACTCGGGCAGCGCCACGGTCGACCCGTCCAGATCCGACAGCGATCCGGCCGTCAAGCGGACCGGCGCCGTACCGTCGTCGCCCTGGGCATCGACGCCCAGCAGGGGAGCGCCTTCCTCGTCGAAGGGAGCGTTGCGCGGTTCGTCGATGACGCCCGTACTGCGGACAAAGGCAGAAGCGCTCGCCACACCAGGCATGTCCCGCACCTGGTTCAGCAACGCCGGGGACAGACCGGACGAGGAGACCAGTACGGCGTCCGCGCGCAGCTCCCGGGTGAAGGCTTCGGAGGCGGCTTTGACCTGCGTGGTCTGCATGTACAGGTTGGCGGTCGAGATGCCGACGGCAAGCATCACCGGCATCACCGCGGCCGACATCGCCACCGATCGGGCCGACACGTTGAGGATCGCGAGCCGTCCGTTGACCCGGGTCAATGCCTGCACCGGCCAGCGCCACAGCAGGAGGACCGCCTTGGTCCAGAACGGGCCGAGCAGCGCGACACCGATCGCCCAGCACAGGATCGAGGGCCCGGCGGTCGCGCCCGCGAGCGGACCGGTCATCACTGTCGCGGTGACGATCAGCAGCGCCAGCCCGCCGCCGAGGAACAGCAGGCCGAAGAGCAGACGCACCCAGCTGAACCACTTCCGCTGCAGCGACGCCTCCATCAGCGCCTCGACCGGGCGGATCTTGGCCGACCGGCGGCCCGCGATCAGGGCGGCCCCGATGGCTGCGAGTACGGCGGCTCCGGCGCCGGCGGCGAACGGGATCCAGCCCTGGGAGAATTCGACGTACGGCGAGGCGACACCGTGCGATCCGAGTTGCTCGAAGAGGAAGCGGCCGAGGAAGACGCCGGGTACGGCGCCCAGCAGGACAGCCGGGATCGAGACGAGCAGGGCCTCGCCGAGGATCATCCGCCGTACCTGGCCGGGTGTCGTGCCGATGCCGCGCAGCAAGGCGAACTCGCGCTCACGGTGCTGGGCGGACAGCGCCAGCGTGGACGCGACCACGAACATCATCGTCATCGTCGCGATACCGCCGAACGAGCCGGCGATCGCGATCAGCGCGACCGCCTGCGACTCGCCGCCGATGTGCTCGGCGATGCCGCGGTCGATCCCGGTCCGCACGGTCATCCCGGCGTCGAGCGCCTCGATCCGGTCCTTGACCGCCTGGATATCGGTGCCGGGGGCAACCAGTACGCCGACGTCCGCGAACCTGGCCGGATTGTCGACAATCCGCGCGGCGTCGCGGTCGGCGAAGAAGCTGTGACCCGCCGGACCGGCGGCCAGACCGCTGACGGTGAAGGTCGCCGGCTCGCCCTTGACCACGAACGCGACGCGATCGCCGACCTTCGCAGCGGAACCCGTGGTGACGACCTGACCGGTCCGAGGAGCATGGCCCGAGGTCAGCCGGTACGGCGCCAAGGCCGCACTCGACCAGTTGTGGCCCTCGGTAGCGCCCGGCCCGAAGGCGGCAAACGTGTACTCGCCGATCGCGTCCGAAACGCCTTCGACAGAACGAATCTTGTCGACAACCGAGGTCGGGACACCGACCCGTTCGGGCAGCGGCGTCGCGTCCTCAGCGCCAGGGCGAAGGTGAGTCTGCTTGCCGGTGACAACGATCGGTGCGGCGGCGAGGCGTTCCGGTGCGACGTTGGAGCGGATGCCGGTCTCCATCAGACCGCCACAGGCCATCACGATCGCCGTACCGAAGACGACCGCGATGAACGTGGCGATGAAGCCGCCCTTGCGGAACCGCAGAGTGCGTACGGCCAGGCGCATCATCGGGTTACCGCCTCACGGTCGGAGCGGGCCCGATCGGCGACCCGGGCAGCGCGCGCGATGGCATCGCTACGGGCGCGGGCGCCCAGGTGGGTCATGCGATCGGCGACCTGCTCGGCGGTCGGGGCGGTCAGGCTGCCGGCCAGTACGCCGTCGGCGAGGAAGACGACCTGGTCGGCGTACGAAGCGGCGACCGGGTCGTGCGTGACCATCACAACGGTCTGGCCCTGAGTGCGAACCGGCTCGCGGAGCAGTTCGAGGACGTCGGCGGCGGTCTGGGTGTCGAGGGCGCCGGTGGGCTCATCGGCGAAAATCACCGCCGGCCGCGCGACCAGGGCACGGGCGATCGCGACGCGCTGCTGCTGACCGCCGGAGAGTTCGCCGGGACGGTGCTTGTAGCGGTCGCCGAGGCCGACGCGGTCGAGTACCTCGCGGACGGCGTTGCGATTGGCGCGGCGACCGTCGAGCTCTTGCGGCAGGCAGACGTTCTGCCAGACGGTCAGCGCGGGCAGCAGGTTGAACGACTGGAAGACGAAGCCGATCCGCTCGCGGCGGAGCTCGGTGAGCTTGCGCTCGTTGAGGTCGGCAAGAGGCTGGTCGTCGATGTGGACGGTGCCCGACGTCGGGCGATCGAGGCCGGCGGCACAGTGCAGGAAGGTGCTCTTGCCCGAACCGGACGGGCCCATCACCGCCGTGAAGGTGCCGCGCGCGAAGCTGATGGAGATGCCGTCGAGGGCGGTGACCGCATTGCCGCCGCGGCCGTAGACCCGCCGTACGTCGTGCAGAACGACCGAGTGATCGCTCCTGCTGACAACTTCCCTCTTGCGCCTCATGCGATGGGCTCCTTGCGTCTTCAGGTGGACGCCAATGACGCTACGGAGCAGGAGCCGCGGTCCCCAGGGTGCTGGACCGCCGCCGATGGTGGGTGAAACTCCACCCCAGGGTGGCGCCGTGCGGCGACTTCAGCGGAGCAGGGCGCGGAGGCCGGCGGCGTAGCTCTCGGGGGTGATGTCGCCGATCATCAGCCGCTGGAGCAGGAAGCCGGGGACGAAGCCGAACATGGCCTGGCCGACGTGCTCCGGGTTGGCGGCGGCGTCGATCGTGCCGTCCTCCTGAGCCTTGCGGGCGACCGCGACGAAGTGGCCCCGGAGCTGGGTGTACTTCCCGCGGGCGACGCCGAGGATCACGTCGTTGTGCATCGCCTCCGCCCAGGCCTGGATGGCCACCCGGGTCACGTCCCCGCCCGGGCGCTCGGCGACCATCACGATGTGGTGCAGCGCCGCCTCCAGGGCGGCGTACGGCGTGAGCGGCTCCTCGGTCGCGAGCAGCTTCTCGAACAACTCGTCGACGCTGCTCAACGCGTCCTCCGCGATGGCGGCGAGGATCTCCTCCTTGCTCTTGAAGTAGCCGTAGACCGCGCCGGCGGACAGGCCCGACTCGCGGATCACGTCGGCCATCGTCGACTTGTGGAAGCCCTGCTCGGCCACGCATCGGCGGGCCGCGGCGACGATCTGCGCCCGGCGGGCCAGGCGGTGTTCCTCGGTGACCTTCGGCATGTCCGGAACATAAAACGAATGTCCGTTCTTGACAAGTCGGCGCCTCAGGGTCCAGGCTCGAATCAATAAAGAACGGTCATTCGGTTTTATGGAACAAGGAGTCCCCTCATGTCCGCTCAGCTGACCGGGCACCACCCCGATCACGCGCCCGAACACGCCCCGGAGCACGCCGCCGACAACCGTCAGCGACCGCCGCTGGTCGTCGTCGTCACGCTGCTGACCGCATTGCTCACCGTGCTGCTGATCGCCTTCGCCTGGCCGGCCGCGCGGTCCGAACCTCGCGACGTGCCGCTGGCCGTGGTGGGGCCCGAGCCGGCTGTCGCCCAGGTCACGAAGGCGCTCGAGCAGACGATGCCGGGTGGGTTCGAGCTGTCCGCCGTACCGGATCGGGCTGCCGCTGTGCAGAAGATCGAGGATCGGGACGTGTACGGCGCCATCGTGCTCGACCCGCGGCAGCCTGAGGTGCTGACCGCGTCGGCCGGCGGTCCCGCGGTCGCGCAGATCCTCACCCAGATGGCGACGCGGCTCTCGCCTGAGACGCCGGCGAAGGTGACGGACGTCGTACCGCTGCCGGCTGACGATCCGCGGGGGGCGGGGCTCGCGGCGGGTGCGCTGCCTCTCGTGCTCGGCGGGATCATCGCGGCCGCGTTGCTGACCCAACTCGTGAAGAGTGGGGCGAAGCGGATGGTCGGGGCGGTGATTTTCGCGATCACCGGCGGTCTCGCGTTGGCCGCCGTACTGCAGTTCTGGCTCGGATCGTTCGAGGGCAGCTACCTCGCCAACGCGGGTGTCATCGCGCTGTCGATCGCGGCGGTCAGTCTCACCCTGCTGGGGCTGGAGTGGCTGTTCGGGCGGCCCGGCCTCGCGCTCGGCGCGGCCGTGATGATGCTGCTCGGCAACCCGCTGTCCGGTCTGACCAGTGCGCCCGAGATGCTGCCGAGCGGTTGGGGTGCGCTGGGGCAGCTGCTTCCGCCGGGAGCCGCGGGTACGGCGCTTCGTTCGGTGAGCTTCTTCGACGGCGCCGGAGCGGCCAGGCCCTTCGTCGTACTGAGCTGCTGGCTGCTCGTCGGCCTCACGCTCTGTGGCCTCGGCGCACTGCGGTCCCAGCGCGTCGTACCCGCCCGTCACGAGGCGAAGCCCGTTACTGTCTGAGCGTATGACAACGCGGTGACCGGATCGTTACGTGCCGGTCACCGCGTCAGCGCCTCCAGACCCGGACAACGTTGTCTGTCAAGCATTGACTTCGGCGCCCCCGGCCTCCTACGGTCGCGAGAAAGCCCAGCTGTTTGGGTCGGGGTACCGGGATGACAACGATTGCCCGAAGGTGGACGTGATGGTGACAAGGAAACGTTTCAAAGCAGCTGCCGCGGTGAGTGCGCTGCTGTTGGCGGTCTCGGCCTGCAGCCAGGGCTCGACGACCAAGGAGCCGGAGGCGGGCGGCTCGCAGAGCGCCGGTCCGGCGAACCTCAAGATCGCGTACCAGCAGTGGGGCCCGGGCGTGGTGATGAAGAACTTCCTCACCGGCATCAAGACCGAGTACGAAGCGGCCAACCCTGGCTCGAAGGTCGAGCTCCTGCCCATCGTGGCGAGTGAGAACGACTACTACACCAAGCTGCAGCTGATGATGCGGTCGCCGAACACCGCGCCGGACGTGGTCTACGAAGACACCTTCCTGATCAACTCGGACATCACCGCCGGCTACCTGCGGCCGCTGGACGACTACATCAAGGACTGGGATCAGTGGGGCCAGTTCCAGGACACCGCGAAGGGGGCGGCGAAGGCGCTGGACGGCAAGACCTACGGCGTACCGGACGGCACCGACACGCGGGCGCTCTGGTACAACAAGCAGCTGTTCGCCAAGGCCGGCCTGCCCGCCGACTGGCAGCCGAAGACCTGGGACGACGTACTCTCCGCCGCCCGCACGATCAAGGAGAAGGTCCCCGGCGTCATCCCGCTGAACGTGTACTCCGGGAAGCCGATGGGTGAGGCCTCGGCCATGCAGGGCTTCGAGATGCTGCTCTACGGCACCAAGGACTCGCTCTACAACAACGACCAGCAGAAGTGGGTCGTCGGCAGCCAGGGCTTCAAGGACTCGCTGAACTTCATCAAGACCATCTACAGCGAGAGGCTCGCGCCGGCGCCGAAGCAGGCGCTCGACCCGAACATGGGGAGCAAGGTCGGCACCGAGCTGCTGCCCGGCGGCAAGCTCGCGATCGCGCTCGACGGCTCCTGGATCTACGGCAACTGGCAGAAGACCGGCGCGAAGCCGTGGCCGCAGTGGAGCGAAGTCCTCGGCCAGACCGCGATGCCGACACAGGACGGCGGCGGCAAGGGCAAGGTGAGCCTGTCCGGCGGCTGGACCTGGGCGATCCCGGCCAAGTCGAAGAACCCGGACGCGGCCTGGAACCTGATCAAGACGCTGCAGACGCAGAAGAACGCGGCCAAGTACGCCACCGACGGCGCGCAGATCGCGGTCCGCAAGGACGTCGCCTCCGACCGAGACCTACAAGTCGTCCGCGAAGAGCACCCAGTTCTTCACCGACCTGGTCTCGGTCACCGTGCTACCGGCCGGCGTACGCCGAGTACCCGAAGGTCTCCAACGAGATCATCACCGCGATGGAGGCGGTGATGACCGGGCAGTCGTCGCCGGACGAGGCGGCGAAGAACTACGACGAAGCCGTCGAAGGCATCGTCAGCAAGGACAAGACGACCACGGACAGCGGCGGACAGTAGCCCGGTCTCCGGTTGCTCCCGTCTGACGAAGGAACCTCCCCTGTGACGACGACAGTCGCTCCCACCGCGGCCACGCCCGCTCCGTCCGGCAAGAAGTCCGGACGGAACGGGCGGCCGCGAGGCGCCAAGCTGGTCAAGATGTTGCCGCTCTCACCGGCGATCGGACTGATGCTGGTCTTCCTGGCCGGCCCGATCATCTACTGCCTGTATGCGGCGTTCACCAACATGGCGCTCACCGGCACCGGCGCGCAGAACGTGCAGTTCGTCGGGCTGGACAACTTCCGCAAGGCGTTCGGCAGCGGCGCGTTCACCAACGCGATCTGGCTGACCCTGGTGTTCACGCTGATCTCCGCGATCATCGGCCAGAACACCCTCGGGCTCGGCCTGGCGCTGCTGATGCGCAGGTCCACCAAGGTGGTTCGCAACTTCGTCGGTACGGCGGTGATCGGCGCCTGGGTGCTGCCCGAGGTGGTGGCGGCGTACCTGCTCAGCGCGTTCTTCAACGACGAGGGCACGCTGAACGTGATGCTGCACACGGTCGGCCTGCCCGGCCAGGACTGGTTGTACGCGGCACCGATCATCGCGGTGTCGCTGGCCAACATCTGGCGCGGTACGGCGTTCTCGATGCTGGTGTACTCCGCGGCGCTGAGCGAAGTACCGAAGGAGATCGAGGAGTCGGCCGAGATGGACGGCGCGACCGGTCTGCGGCGGCTGCTGTTCGTCACGCTGCCGATGATCAGCCGGGCGATCATGACCAACCTGATGCTGATCACGCTGCAGACGCTGAGCGTGTTCGGCCTGATCTTCGCGATGACTCGCGGCGGGCCTGGCACCAAGAGCCAGACGCTGCCGCTGTACATGTACGAGCAGGCGTTCAGCTTCTCCCAGATCGGCTACGGTACGGCGATCGCCCTGGTGATGCTGCTGATCGGCGCGGTGTTCTCGCTGATCTACCTGCGTGGACTGAACTCGGAGGCCGCATGATTGCCCGCGACCGGATCAGCAAGCTGTCCGCCAACCTTGTGCTGCTGGCGATCGGCGTGCTGTTCGTGCTGCCGCTGCTGTGGGTGCTGTTCGCGTCGATCAACCGGACCGCCGGCCTGCGGGTGGAGTTCCCGACGAGTCCGACGCTCGGCAACTTCAAGGCGGTGCTGAACACCGACACGACGTACCGGCCCGTTCTCAACGGCGTGATCCTGTGTGGTGGCGCGGCACTGCTCACGATGGTCTGTGCGGTGCTGGCGGCGTACCCGCTGTCGCGCTTCAAGTCGAAGTTCAACCGGCCGTTCCTGCTGACCGTGCTGTTCTGCACCGGGTTGCCGATCACCGCGGTCATGGTGCCGGTGTACGGCCTGTTCGTGCAGCTCAACCTGGTCGACACGCTCGGCGGCACGATCATGTTCATGGCGACGAGTTCGCTGCCGTTCGCGATCTGGCTGACGAAGACGTTCATGGACGGCGTACCGATCTCCCTCGAGGAAGCCGCCTGGGTCGACGGCGCCGGCAGCATGCAGGCGCTGCGGTCGATCGTGCTTCCGCTGATGTGGCCGGGGATCGCGGTGGTGCTGATCTTCACCTTCATCGGCATGTGGGGCAACTTCTTCGTCCCGTTCATGCTCCTGCTCTCCCCGGAACGCCTCCCGGCCTCGGTCAGCATCTTCACCTTCTTCGGCCAGTACGGCGAACCCAACTACGGCCAGCTCGCGGCCTACTCCCTCATCTACACCATGCCCGTCCTGCTGCTGTACCTGCTCCTCAGCAGAAAGCTCGGCGGCGCCTTCGCCCTCGGCGGCGCCATCAAGGGCTGAAGGACACCGCTGCGCGGCGGCTGCTCATCAGCCGCCTCCGGCGGTGTGCCGGCGGCTGCGAACCGGGTTCCGCGTCAGGGCAGAATTGATGCCCCATGGAGACAAACTCTCACCAGATCAGCGCGCACGGACTCGTCCTCCGCGAGTGGACCAGGGTAGACCTCGGCGTCATGCAAGAACTGTTCGACGACCCTGCCGTCGCTTTCTGGACACCTCTGGAATCGCCGTTCGACCAAGCCGCCGCGCAGCGATACCTCACCAGCGCACTCCAGGCGCACGGCAGCAACCAACGCCTGCACCTGGCGATCACCACGGACGGGGAACAGGCCCGCGGAGAAGTCCTGACTGAACCGCGCCACCGGCAGCATCGGCTACGTCGTGGGAGTCCAGCACCGCGGCCAGCGCCTCGCAGTGCGAGCTTTGCGCGCGATCACCGAGTACGCACACAGGACCCTCGAACTGCCGCGGGTGATCCTGGAAATCGAAGCCGACAACCATCCCAGCATCGCGGTCGCGCGAGCGGCCGGCTTCGAGCTCACCAACACGCCGCCCGAAACCGTCACCGACAAGGGCCGAACCTACGAGCTGCTCACCTGGGAGCACCGCCTCCGCGCCAGCTGAGGCTTTCGGCAAGTTTGGAGCGGTCACACGCCGGAGGCGCGGTCGGTGCGCCCGATCAGCTGCTGGAACGCGCTGCCAGCGTCCTGTGGGTCTCTTGCCAGAACTCGAGTTTTTGGGGGAAGGTCCAGTCCCACTGGGCGTCTGGCATGGCTTCGGCGTAGCGGTCCAGGGCGATGGGGGCCAAAGTGCCGGTTGATTCCGGGACGCTGTCGACGACCAGGGCCAGTCGGACGACGAAGGTGACCAGTCGGGTGAGCCGGGAGTGGTCGTGTGAGGTCTCGAGTTCCTTCAGCTGGCCGTGGAGCTGTTTGATCGTGCGCAGCGCCGTACGACGTTCGGCCCGGCCTGGTGCCGGGGTGAGTTCGTCGGGCGGGATGCCGAGGAGCTCTGCCAGATCGTCCAGCGGGACCTCGGTGGCGGCCGCGGGGGACTTGCGGAGCAGGCGTGGTTTGTCGGCCTGGAGTCGTTCGGCGATCTGGTCGAGCAGCTCGTCGAGGCCGCGGACGACCTCGGGCAGTGCGTGATCGGCTGTCCTCCGCCGGCTGCTCCCCAGTGCGGCGACGCGGTCGTGGTCCGCCTCGACCACGGCCCGCAAGGTCGGCGGCCAGTCGTCGAGGCCGACCACCTGCTCCTGCCGCGGCGCGGACGGGTTGAGGTCACTCGCGTTCAGCGGCTTGGCGCCGGAGCGCGCCGCGGTGATCTCCTCTTCGAGCTTCTTCTGCGGACCCGGAACGATTGAGCTCACCCACCCACCCTACGCACGTTCCAGACCAACAGGAGCACGAAAGGACGCCGCTACGCGGCGGCTGCTCCATTGGCCGCCTTCGGCGTCGTGCGCGGGCTGGAGTGACGAGCCGGCGTGATCGGCGCCGCGCACTGCCGACGGGGAGATTGGCCTTGCCCAGGTAATCGCTCAGCGGACCTCCAACGCGTCACCGAGTACCTGTCTGTGAGCTGATGATCAAGCCGAGTCGTGGATTTCGGATGGATCTCGTGCCCGGGGGCAACGAAAATCCACGACTCGGCGAAGTGTCTGACTTCAACACCGCACGGAGCCGCCGCGTAGCGGTGTCGTTTCTCTGTCCTTCGTTGTCACGGGGTGTGATCGGCGGGTTTTCGCTACCTTTGGGTATTGGTCCCTCGATCTGCAGGAGGCTCCGTGAAGATCAACGACGTACTGCGCGGCAAGGGCAACCAGGTCGTCACCATCTCCCCAGAAGCGACTGTCACCGAACTGCTGACCTTGCTGGCCGACCACAACATCGGCGCCGTCGTGGTGAGTCCGGACGGATCCTCCGTGGCCGGCATCGTCTCCGAGCGCGACGTCGTGCGGCTCTGGAACGGCACCCCGGACGCGGGAGAGGTCCGGGTCAGCTCGATCATGACGGCCGAGGTCGCCACCTGCGGGCCGGACGAGCACATCGACGACCTGATGCGGCTGATGACGGATCGCCGGATCCGGCACGTCCCGGTCGTGGTCGACGGTGCGCTGACCGGGCTGGTCAGCATCGGGGACGTGGTCAAGTCCCGGATCGGCGAGCTCGAGTTCGAGCGCGAGCAACTCTCGAACTACATCAGCAGGTAGGCCTGGCTAGGCAGCGGAGAAGGCGAACAGGGCGAACATTCCGAGGACGAAGAGCAGACCGAGGCCGAGTAGGGCGGTGCCGATGAGGCCGCAGATCTGGCCTGCCTGCGCCATCCCCCGGTTGTTGTAGACGCCGGGGGACGCGTCGATCTCGGCGAGTGCCTGGCTGCCGAGCCACCAGGCGACCGGCGAGACGATCAGCAGGCCGGTGCACAGCGCGATCGCGCCGAGCACGAGGGAGACCGTGGCCTGCGAGTGGTCGCGGAGGACGCCGTACGCGGGCTGGTCCGGGAATCCGGGCTGGAGCGGGTACGCCGTGGGCCAGAAGGTGTGGGTCCGGTCCGTCGCGTCGGTAGGACGATCCGTGAACGACATGCTGCTCCTCTGCTCAGTGCCCCCGGTGACTGAGCAGAGGAGGGCAGGTCCGTCAGCTCAGTTCGATCAGGTCGCCCAACGCGAGCTCGGTGAGCTGCGGCCGGACGTCCTTCGCTTCCCCTACGACGACGACCAGTAGGCCGTTGGTTCCGACGTACCGGCGGTAGGCCTCGGTGGCCTCCGCGGCGGTGGTGGCGGCGATCTGGGTCAGGTAGGTGTCGGCGAAGCCGATCGGTACGCCGTTCGCGATGTTGCTGCCGACCTGCTGGGCGACCGAGTCGGCCTGCTCGTACCGCAGCGGAGCGGTCCGGATCAGGCTGTCCTTCGCCTCCTGGACCTCCTGCTCGGTCAGCCCGTCGCGCGCCTCCCGCAGGATCCGGAGCGCGTCGCTGATCGCGGCGCCGGTCACCTCGGTGCGCACGGCTCCGCCCAGGCTGAACGTGCCGCCCTTCCGCGGCGCGGCGAAGCTGGTCCGCGTGCCGTAGGTGTAGCCCTTCTCCTCGCGCAGCACGGTGTCGACGCGCGAGGTGATCGTGCCGCCGACCACGTGGTTCGCGACCGCGGCCGCACCCCAGCCGGGGTCGCGTCGGTCCGGACCGGCGCAGCCGATCAGGAGCTGGCTCTGCACAGAGCCCGGCCGGTCGACCAGTACGACGCGATCGCCCGGAATGAAGAGCGGTTCAGGCGTCTCCACCGCCGGCCCGGCCGCGGACGTCCAGCCGCCGAACGCCTCGTCGATGATCCCGGCCACGTCCACACCGGTCGCGTCACCCGCGAACAGGATCTGCGCCCGGCCCGGGCCGATGTTGTCGCGGTAGAACTCGGCCACCTGAACGTTGGTCAGCGGCCGGATCGTGTCCGGCGTCCCCGCGGTCGGGCGGGAGCGGCGCGTCGACTTGTCGAACAGGTTGGCCGCGAACGCCTCGCGGGCCCGGTAGCCGGCGTTCGCCCGCTCCTGGTTGATCTCGCCGAGCCGGATCGTCACGTGCCGGCCGACGTCGGCCTGGTTGAACGCGGGCCGGGTGACCGCCTCGGCGAGCAGCTTCACTGCCGGCGCCAGGTGTGACACCGGGACCGAGATCTCGACGTGCAGCGCGTCCGAGCTGACATCCACGCCGTACGCCGCGCCGTGCCGCTCGAGGGCGGCCGCGAACTCGTTCGCCGATCGCAGCTCGGTGCCCTCGTCGAGGGTCCGGGACATGATCGTCGCGACGCCCTCGAGCTCGCGCGGCTCGGCGATCAGCGGCATCGCGATCGTCACCCGGACGGTGGCGACGTACTGCCCGGGGCGGTCGAAGACGTGCACCGGGGTCCCGGCGGCGGTCGTCGTGGTGGTCGCGTCCGGGAACTTCCACGGGCGCGGAGCGCCGACGGCCGGCGGGGTGGTCAGAACCTGGTTCATGCCTGCTCTCCTGCCGTTCCTTCGGCTGTCTCGGTACGGCGGTAGGTCACCTGGGCGCGGCCGGACGCGCGGATCCACTGGGAGGCGATCATCTGCACCTGCTCCACAGTGACCGCGCGGACCTGGTCGATCCGGGTGTTGATCCGGTTCGCGTCGCCGAACAGCAGCGCGTGGTGGGAGATCTCGTCGGCCCGGCCGGCGCAGGTGGCCAGCTGCTCCAGCCAGTCCCGCTCGGCCTGCGCCTGAACGGTGGCCAGCTCGTCCTCGGTGACCCCGCCCTCGGCCAGCTTCTCGATCTCCTCGAGCAGCGCGTCCTCGACCTTCTGCAGGTCGACGCCGTCGGAGGCGATCCCGGTCAGCGTGCCGAACGACACCCCGCCGATCAGCGGCAGCGCGCCGCCGGACACCGACTGCGCGATCTGCTCGTCGCGGACCAGCCGGCGGTTCAGCCGGCCGCTCTGGCCGGCGGCGAGGATGTCGAGCGCGAGACCGGCCGCGTCCAGCTCCGGCGTCCCGTCGACGGGCAGCCGGAACATCATCGTGAGCAGGTCGGACGGTACGTCGGAGACGACGTCGTCACGCAGCACCTCGGTCAGCGGGCCGATCGTGCCGTCCGGGGCGGCCGGCGGCTTGGGGATGGCCGGCAGGTGGCCGAAGTACCGCTTGGCCGCGTCGAAGGCGTCTTCCTCGGCCACGTCACCGACGATCGTCAGGACGGCGTTGTTCGGGCCGTAGTACTTGCGGAAGAAGGCGTGCACGTCCGCCACCGAGGCGGCGTCGAGGTCGGCCATCGAGCCGATCGTCATGTGCGCGTACGGGTGGGTGTCCGGGAAGGTGAGCCTGACCAGCCGCTCGTAGGAGTCGCCGTACGGACGGTTGTCGTAGCTCTGCCGCTTCTCCTCCTTGACCACGTCGCGCTGGTTGTCCAGGTTCTCCTGGTTCACCGCGTCGAGCAGGTAGCCCATCCGGTCCGCCTCGAGCCACAGGGCCAGGTCGAGTCCGCCGCTGGGCAGCGACTCGAAGTAGTTGGTCCGGTCGAAGAAGGTGCTCGCGTTCAGGCTGGCACCGGCCGTCTCCAGCAGGCTGAAGTGCTGACCGGACGCGACGTTGCGAGACCCCTGGAACATCAGGTGCTCGAAAAGGTGCGCGAAACCGGTCAGGCCCGGCGGCTCGTGGCGCGATCCGACGTCGTACCAGAGGTTCACGGCGACGATCGGTACGGCGCGGTCAGAGCTGACGACGACACGTAAGCCGTTGTCCAGCGTCTGCTCCGCGATGGGGTAGGTCAAGGACATGCCAGCCACCCTACGTGGTCCCAGAATTCTCCGCCTGGGATGTCGATCTGGCGCAGGCTCACGCATCGGAGTGGTAGATGCTGGACCTGGGAAGCGGGTCCGGTCGGTGCGAAGGAGAGTGAGACCAGTGGGCAAGTACCTGGTGATGATCTACGACGACGAGTCGGCGTGGGCCGCGGCGGACCCCTCGGTGGCCGAGCTCAACCACAAGCGCCACACGGCGTTCGCGGAGGCCAACGGGTCGGCGCTGCGCGGCGGCGCCCAGCTGGCGGAGAGCAGCACCGCGACCTCGATCCGCTCCGACGGCAACGGTGGATTCGTCGTCACCGACGGGACCTTCGCCGAGACCAAGGAAGTGATCGGCGGGTACTACATCATCGAGGCGGCGGACCTGGACGAGGCGCTGGCGATCGCCAAGCAGGTGCCGTCCCCGATGGGCGGGGTCGAAGTGCGGCCCATCATCGGCATGTGATGAACAACCTCGGCATGTGAACACCATCAGTACCGGCGCGGTCGCCAGGGCGGTCCAGGAGGCTCACGAGAGTGAGTGGGCCTTCGTCCTGGCGGCCACCGCCCGGGTCGCGGCGGACCTGGACCTGGCCGAGGACTGCGTGCAGGACGCCTATGCCAAGGCACTCGTGCACTGGGAGGAGCAGGGCATCCCGCGTCGTCCGGGTGCCTGGCTGACGACTGTGGCCACCCGGCGGGCGCTCGAGCTTCGGCGGCGGGCCGCGGTGTCGGAGCGCAAGCTGCCGTTGCTGATGCCGGATCCGATGGACGACGCGGAGGTCGCGGCGGGTGTGTTCCCGGACGACCGGCTGCGGCTCGTGTTCACCTGCTGCCACCCGGCGCTGGCCCAGGAGGCGCAGATCGCCCTGACCCTGCGGCTCGTCTGCGGGTTGTCGTCGGCCGAGATCGCGAAGGCGTTCCTGGTCAAGGAGACCGCGATGCAGGCCCGGATCACCCGGGCGAAGCACAAGATCTCCCAGACGGGCATCGCCTACCGGATCCCGCGGCTGACCGATCTGCCGGAGCGCATCGACGTGGTGCTGGACGTCGTACACCTGGTTTACACCGCGGGGCACACGGCGGCGGACGGGGATGGGCTGACGCGGCCGGATCTGGCGCGGCGTGGGCTTGATCTCGCGCGGATGGTGCGGCTCCTGCTGCCGGACAGTGGTGAGGCTGCGGCCTTGCTTGCGCTGCTGTTGTTGACGCAGTCGCGGCAGGCGGCCCGGGTCGACGGAGCCGGGCAGTTGGTGTTGATGGAGGACCAGGATCGGGCGTTGTGGGATCGATCGCTGATCGCCGAGGGGCTGGAGTTGGTGCACGAGGCGTTGGCGCGGCCGGCCGGGCGCTTCGGGTTGATGGCGGCGATCGCGGCCGTCCATGCCGAGGCGGAGCGGTGGGAGGACACCGACTGGGCCGAGATCCTCGGGCTGTACGACCTGCTGCTGGCGCGCTGGCCGTCGCCCGGTGGTTGCCCTCAATCGCGTGGTGGCGTTGAGCTATGTCGACGGGCCGGAGGCGGGGTTGGCCGCGCTTCGGCCGTTGGCCGACGACCCTGCGCTGTCCACCTATCCGTACCTCGCGTCCACGCGGGCCGAACTGCTTCGCCGTACCGGGCGGGATGCGGAGGCGCGTGCGGCGTACGAGGAGGCGCTGGCGTTCACCAGCAACGCCGTGGAGGCGGAGTTCTTGAGCCGGCGGATCAGTCGAGACGCTTGAGGACCTCGTCGTGCAGACGGCCGTTCGTGGCGACGGCGTTGGGGCCGTTCGGGCCGGGAACACCCTCGACCGAGGTGAACTTGCCGCCGGCCTCGTCGACGATGATCGCGAGCGCGGCCATGTCGTACAGGTTGAGCTCGGGCTCGGCGGCGATGTCGACAGCGCCCTCCGCGACCAGCATGTAGGACCAGAAGTCGCCGTACGCGCGGGTCCGCCAGCAGGAGTCCATCAGGTCGGCCCACTGGTTCTTCTTGCCGAGCTTCTCCCAGCCCTTGAGGGATGCGTACGACAGCGACGCGTCCTCGATCTTGCTGACGTCGCTGACCCGGCACGGCTGGGACGAATGCAGCGCGCGGCCGGTCCAGGCGCCGTCGCCGTACGACGCCCACCAGCGCTTCCCCAGTGCGGGAGCGGAGACCACGCCGACGACGACCTGGTCCTCGATCATCAGGCTGATCAGCGTCGCCCAGACCGGGACGCCGCGGATGTAGTTCTTGGTGCCGTCGATCGGGTCGACCACCCAGCGGCGCACACCCCAGCCGGTGGTGCCCTCCTCCTCGCCCACGAACGCGTCCCGCGGGCGGGCCCGGGCCAGCGTCTTGCGCATCACGTCCTCGACCCTCTTGTCCGACTCACTCACCGGGGTCAGGTCCGGCTTGGTGGCCACGTGCAGGTCGAGCGCCTTGTAGCGGTCCATCGTGGTCGAGTCCGCGTCGTCGGCCAGGATGTGGGCGAGCCGCAGGTCATCCGTGTGCGAAGGCATGCCGGAAGGCTAGCCTGACCGGCCGCTCAGCGGGGCAGGTGTCGGCAAAGGTTGCGGAACGGTTGCGGCGCGCATTGAACCGAACAGGGTCATTGAACGTGCAGTAAGTGTCCCGTGCGTGACGTGGCTCGACGCTACCGGCGCCCAGGCACGCACCTCACGGCGCTGGAGAGCATCCACGATGCTCCGCATCGAGGACGCTCCTCCAGCACCGCGATGCACGCACCTGAACGCCGCTATCGTTCGAGCCACGTCACGCACGGGACACTGTGTCTGATCACGTCGACGACTGCCCTGGAGGCGTCAATGTTCGAGCGCTTCGGTGACCTGCCCATGCATGTGCTGGTGATCCACGCCGCGGTGGTCGTACTACCGGTGGCCGCCCTCACCCTGATCGCCTTCGCGGTGCTCCCGCGCTGGCGTTGGCTGCTCCGCTGGCCGGCCCTGGTGCTCGGAATCGGTGCGCTGGTCCTCGCGTACGTCGCGAAGGAGAGCGGGGAAGCGTTCGTGGCCGCGGTTCCGACGCTGGAGCAGGCGGTGCGGGTGCACCAGGAGCGGGGCGACCTGCTGTTCTGGTACTGCCTGATCTTCGCCGTGGTTGCGGTGGTCGCGGTCCTGCTGCTCGGCGGGACGTCCGCGCTGGCGAGCGGAAAGGGTGCGAAGGCAACGAAGAGCAAGCCGCTCGAGCTGGTGACCAGCGCCGCCGTGGTCGTCATCGGCGTACTGGTCATCTGGCAGACCATCCGCACGGGTGATGCCGGCGCCAAGGCCGTGTGGGACGGGCAGTTGCCGCCTAACTAGTTTCCGGCTGGGTCGCTTCCGGCTGGGCGGGCGGACTGTCGCGGCCCTCGCGGCTGGCGAGTAGGCGGCGGAAGGACGCGACGCGTTCGCGGTCGACGCCTTCGGCTTCGTCCAGGGCGCAGTCGGGTGCGGTCTCGGTGTGGGTGCAGCCGCGGGGGCAGTCCTCGGCGACCTCGGCCAGGTCGGGGAAGGCGTGGATCAGCTTGTCCGGATCGATGTGCGCCAGACCGAACGAGCGGATGCCCGGGGTGTCGATGATCCAGCCGCCTTCGGGCAACCGCAGGACCAGCGCACTGACCGACGTGTGACGCCCGCGACCTGTCACCACGTTGACCACGCCGATCGCCCGGTCGGTGCCGGGGATGAGGCCGTTGACCAGCGTGGACTTGCCGACACCCGAGTGGCCGACCAGGACGCTGGTGCGGTTGTCCAGTTGCTCGTGGAGTTCGCTGAGGTCGCCGCCTTCGTGAGTTGCCACTGACTCCACTCCGAGCGGGCGGTAGATCGACAGCAGGGGATCCGGGTCGGCCAGGTCGGTCTTGGTCAGGCAGAGCAGGGGGCGCATCCCGGCGTCGTACGCGGCGACCAGGAAGCGGTCGATCAGGCCGGTGCGCGGTTCGGGGTTTGCGACGGAGACGACGATGACGAGTTGGTCCGCGTTCGCCACCAGAGGGCGTTCGACCGGGTCGTCGTCATCGGCCGAGCGGCGCAGCAGCGTCGTCCGGGGGAGTACTTCGACGATCCGGGCCAGGCTGCCTTCGGTGCCGCTCGCGTCGCCGTCGAGTTTGACCCGGTCGCCGACGATCACGCCCTTGCGGCCGAGCTGCCGGGCCTTCATCGCGGTGACGACACGGTCGCCGGGCTCGACCCAGCAGGTGTAGCGGCCGCGGTCGCGGGTGATGACGAAGCCGGTGGCGGCGTCGTCGTACGAGGGGCGGTCCTTCGTCCGCGGCCGGGTCCGGCGCTTCGGCCGGTCGTACCGGGCCTCCTCGTCGTACCGCGACATCAGCCGGCCAAGCCGTGTGTGACGGTCCAGCGCCGTGCCGAGTGCCGCGCAGTAGGCGCTGGACCGTCACACACGGCTGAGCCCCGACCAGAGTTCGGGGAACTCGGGCAGGGTCTTTGCCGTGGTCCCGATGTTCTCGATCTCCAGGCCGTCGACGAGCAGCCCGAGTACGGCGGCCGCGTGCGCCATCCGGTGGTCGTGGTACGTGCCGAAAAGCCCGCCCCGCAAGGGCTTCGGCCGGATCTCCAGCCCGTCGGCCGTCTGCGTCACGTCCCCGCCGAGCGCGTTGAACTCGTGCTCGAGCGCCGCCAGCCGGTCCGTCTCGTGGTTGCGCAGATGAGCGATGCCACGCAGGTACGACGGTCCGTCCGCGAAGGCAGCCACCGCGGCGATGACCGGCGTGAGCTCACCGACGTCGCCCAGATCCAGGTCGACACCCTGCACCCGGCCGGTGCCGCGCACCGTCAGACCGTCATCGGTGCGGGTCACCTCGGCGCCGAAGCGGGTGAAGATGTCGCGCAGTTCATCACCCGGCTGGGTGGTCTGCGCCGGCCAGCCGGTCACGGTGACCTCGCCGCCGGTGAGGACGGCCGCGGCCAGGAACGGCGCGGCGTTGGACAGGTCCGGCTCGATCGCGGTGTCCAGGGCCCGAATGGGGCCAGGGGCAACGAGCCAGCGGTTCGGCTCGCTGTCGTCCACCTGGACGCCACGCTCACGCAGCATCGCCACCGACATGTCCAGGTGCGGCTGGGACGGGACCGGCTTGCCGTCGTGGCGGATGTCGACGCCCTCGTCGTACCGGGCGCCGGCGAGCAGCAGCGCGGAGACGAACTGGCTGGAACCGGACGCGTCCAGGGTGACCTTGCCGCCGCGGACCGAGCCCGCGCCGGAGACGGCGTACGGCATCCGTCCGGTGCCGTTGTCGTCGATCCGCACGCCGAGCGTGCGCAGGGCGCCGAGGATGACGTTCATCGGACGCTCGCGGGCGTACGGGTCGCCGTCGAACCCGACCACACCGTCGGCCAGCGCGGCCACCGGCGGGACGAACCGCATCACGGTGCCGGCCAGGCCGCAGTCGACGCTCGCCGGTCCCTTCAGCGAGCCGGGGGTGACGGTGACCTGGGCGCCGTTCTCGCTGATGCCGACGCCGAGGGAGACCAGGGCGGACCGCATCAGCGTCGTGTCGCGGGCTGCGAGCAGGCCGGTCAGGTGGGACGGCCCGTCCGCGATCGCGGCGAGGATGAGCGCACGGTTACTGATCGACTTCGATCCGGGCACCGTGACCCGGCCGGTGACCGGACCTTCCGCCCGCGGTGCCGCCCAGCCATGCTCCGTGCTCATCCCACTCCTTCGGCTCGAGTATCAGCACTGAGCCTAGCGTCACCGGACCTTCCAGCCGTCCGGGAGCGTGAGCGAGAGCGTCTTCGGGTCAGCTCAGGTGGAGCTCGGCCTTCGCGATCCGGGCTGCCTGCTTGGCCTCGCGGGCGAGCTGCTTGGCCTCCCGCTTGGCTGCCTTGGCGCCGCGCTTGGTCTCGCGCTTCGCCGCCCGGGCACCGTGCGTGGCCTTCCAGGCGATGCCCGGCTGACCCTCGGTGTCGACCGCTGCGAGCATCAGCCCGCCGAGCAGGCCGAGGTTCTTCATGAACTGGACGCGCTGGGCGGCCCGCGTCTCCTTGTCCTTCACCTGCCAGAACGGGTGCCCCGCAACGGTCACCGGGAGCAGCGTGGTGGCCAGGGTCGCGGCACCCAGCCGCCGGCCCTTGCCGGTCGCCAGGGCGAGGCCGCCGAGCACCTGGACGGCGCCGTTCAGCCGGACCAGGTTCACCGTGGTCTCCGGGATGCGGTCGCTGACCTGCGGCGGCGCGACCCGCTTCACCATCGGCACCAAGCGATCCGTCACCGGCTGGGCCTTCGGCACCAGTGGCTCCGGGTTGCGGATCGAGTTCGCACCCTGCACGACGAAGATCATGGACAGCAACGGCCTGGCCAGTGCGCGCACGACAGTCATGCCTCCTTCATACACCACGTTTCCAGAGACTCCCGGTACCCACGACTCAGCCGTTCAGACTCAGATCGGGCAGCCGTCCGGTCCGCAGGCGGCGTCGTCGGTCGCGCCGGGACCGGTGATCAGCGTGACCGGCTTGCGGTCCGCGTTCGCCCGGCGGAGCGCCTCGCGGAACACCTCCACCGGCTGTGCGCCGCTGACGCCGTACTTCTCGTCGATCACGAAGAACGGCACCCCGTTGGCGCCGTACGCCAGTGCCTGGGCCTGGTCCGCGGCCACCTCTTCGGTGTACGTCGTACTCGCGAGGACCTCGGCGACACGGTCGGACGGGAGGCCGGTCTCCTCGGCCAGGCCGGCCAGCGTGGTGTGGTCGCCGACCGGGAGGCCGTCGGTGAAGTAGGCCTTGAGCAGGCGCTCCTTGAGGCGGTCCTGGGTGTCGGCGGGGACCTGGCCGTCGTCGACGAGCTCGCGGGCCAGGTGGAGCAGGCGGTGGGCGTCGACGGTGTTGGCGGACTTGGCCTGGTCGAGGTGGTAGTCCAGCCCGAGTTCGGCGGCGATCTCGGTCACGTGCGCGTTGGCCTGCAGGCCCCACTCGCGGCCGCGGCCGTACTTCTCGCCGAGCCGGGTCGGGAGGTCCCTGGGGTCGTCGTTCGTGGACGACGGGTCGAGCTGGAAGCTGTGCCAGACGATCTCGGCCTGGTCGCCGTTCTCCGCCAGCGCCTGCTCGAGCCGGCGCTTCCCGATGTAGCACCACGGACAGACCACGTCGGACCACACATCAATACGCATGCTCGCGGCAACCTCATCCGTTCCGGACCTATTCCCAACCAGCTCGCGATGTGATGCGTCTGACGCACCATGGACGAACGACTGGTGCGCGGACTCTTACAGGATCAGCATCCGGATCTGGCGGACCTGCCACTGCGGCAGGTGGTCGGCGGTTGGGACAACCAGCAGTGGCGGCTCGGGGACGACCTGGCGGTGCGGTTGCCGCGGACGCCCCGTGGCCCGGAGTTGCTGCGGAAGGAGTACCGCTGGCTGCCGGAGCTCGCACCGCGGCTGCCGTTGCCGGTGCCCGTCCCGCAGCGGCTCGGTGAACCGACCGAGCAGTTCCCGCACAGTTGGCTCGTCACCACCTGGGTCCCTGGCGAACCGGCCGACCGTACGCCGATCAGCGCCGAGCAGTCGGCGGACACCTTGGCGACGTTCCTCCGGGCGCTGCACGAGGAAGCGCCTGAGGACGGGCCGGTGAGCCCTGGCCGTGGCGTTCCGCTCCGGACTCTGGAGCTCGGCTTCGAGGAGATCCTCGCGAGTGTCGAGGGGGAGGACACCGTCCGCAAGATCTGGGCGGAGGCCGTCGCCGCGCCGGAGTGGACCGGGCCGCCGATCTGGCTGCACGGCGACCTGCATCCCGCGAACGTCGTGGTCGAGGACGGCGCGCTGGCCGGGGTGATCGACTTCGGCGACCTGAGCAACGGCGACCCGGCCCTTGACCTGGCCGCCGCCTGGATCCTGCTTCCCGACGGCGCGGCAGAACGCTTCTTCGAGGTCTACGCGGTCGCGGACGAGGCCACGATCACCCGCGCCCGCGGCCATGCGGCGGGCAAGGCACTCGCCCTCATCTCGGTCGGCGATGCCGGCGACAAGGGCCTTCCCGGTGGGAAACCGACCTGGGGCCCCGCGGGCCGCCGGACGCTGGAGCGCCTCTTGTGACACGAGGCCGGTAGACCCAGCGGGGGGATTCAGCCGCAGCGGCGGAGGGTCAGGAGGGTGTAGGTGCGGGCCGCGTGGAGTACTTCCGTGAGGCGGACGTGCTCGTCGGTCGCGTGGGCGTAGCGGACGTCGCCGGGGCCGTACTGGAGCGTGGGGATGCCGGCTGCGGCGTACTGGCGCAGGTCCGAGCCGTAGGGCGCGCCCTTGACGTCCGGCGTCGCGCCGCCGGTGTCAGCGGCGGCTTGGAGGGTGTCGGCGAGGAGCGGGTCGTCGGTGCGGAGCACGCCGGAGGCGAAGGCGCCGCCGGGCCAGGTGACCTTGACCGGGTGGTCGCGGAGCCAGTCGTCCTTGGCGCAGGCGTCGGCGATCGCGGACTCGAAGGCCTCTCGGGCCGCGGCGACCGGTTCGCCGAGACGTACGCCGTACCTGCCCTCGGCAACGAGTACGTCGGGAACGGTGCTGGCCCAGTCGCCCGAGTGGATCGTGCCGACGGACAACGGGTTGGCCAGGTCGAGGTGGGCGAGGAGCGGGTGCGGATCGCGGTTGCGCTCGGCCTCCAGCGCCAGCAATGCGGCCTGGATCACGACGAATTTCTCGATCGCGCTGACCCCGCGAGTCCGGGTCGAGCCGTGCGTCGCCAGTCCGGGCACCTCCAGCCGGAAGGTCAGCGAACCCGCGTTCGCCGGGATCACACAGCCCGCAGTCGGTTCGGCGATCAGGCACGCCTCGCCGGTGTGACCGCGCTTCAAGGTCGCGAACGAGCCGGCGCCGCCGTCCTCCTCGCCGATCACGGTGTGCACGGCCAGCGGCTTCCGCAACCGGATGCCCGAGACAACGATCGCCGCGACCGCACCGAGGATCGCCGCGACCCCGCCCTTCATGTCGCAGGTCCCGCGACCCCACATGATCCCGTCCTCGATCCGCGCCGAGAACGGATCCCCGTCCGGCCAGACCCCCGGCGGCACCACGTCGACGTGCCCGTTCAGGATCAGCCCCGGCGTACTGTCCGCACCGAGTACGCCGACGCACCCCCACGCCTGGTCGCGCTCGACCTCCATCCCCGGAAACTCCGGGTCTGCTGTCACCGCGGGCAGATCGATCCGCCAGTGGTCGACATTGAGCCCGAGCCCGGTCAACCGCTGTGCGCACCAGGCCTGCACGTCTGCCTCAGCGACCGTGCCGTCCACACTCGGAATCCGCACGAGCGCCTGCAGATCGTCGACAATCCGCTCGTCGTCAATCGCCGCCAGCACCCGCCGCTCGACCTCACTCAGCATGCGCACATCATGCATCCAGCAACTCCAGCAACTCCAGCAGCCGGCGCGAGACCACCGGGCGGTTGCCGGACCAGTGGTAATCGGTGCCCAGGGCAACGTTTACCTCGGCGACAACCGACTCGGTGGTGTCCACTACTACGGGGTCAGGCGGTGCAGGTCGCGGGGGAACAGCGAGACCTCGCGGATGTTCTCGGCTCCGGTCAGGCGGGCCACGAAGCGCTCGAGGCCGATCGCGAAGCCGCCGTGCGGCGGCATGCCGTGCTTGAACGCCTGCAGGTACGAGCTGTACGCCGGCGCCTCCGCCGACTCGCCCCGAGCCTCCAACGCCGCGACGTAGTCGCTGTAGCGGTGCAGCCGCTGGCCGCCGGTAACCAGTTCGAGACCCCGGAACAGCAGGTCGAACGAGTTGGACCAGCGCGGGTCCGACGGCTGCGGATGCGTGTAGAACGGCCGCTTCACCATCGGGTAGCCCTCGACCGCGACGAACTCGCTGCCGTGCTCGCGCAGCGCCCACTCGCCGATCGCCCGCTCGTCGGCCGGCGCCAGGTCCGGCTCGTCCGGGTCCGCACCGGCGATCTTGAGCGCCTCGCTGAAGTGCAGCAGCGGCACCTCGACCGGGATCTCGGGCAGTTGCAGGCCCAGCCGCTCCAGTGCCGGAGCCGCCCGCTCACCCACCGCGGCCAGCATCCCGGCCACAGTCGACCGGAGTACGGCGAGAACGTCACGGTGGTCCTGGATGAACCCGAACTCCGCGTCCAGCGACACGTACTCGGCCAGGTGCCGGACCGTGTCGTGCGGCTCGGCACGGAACACCGGGCCGACCTCGAAGACCCGCTCGAACACCCCGACCATCGTCTGCTTGTAGAACTGCGGCGACTGGGCCAGGTACGCCGGCCCGCCGAAGTAGTCCAGCGCGAACACGGTCGCTCCGGACTCGGTCGCCGTACCGACGATCTTCGGGGTCTGGATCTCGGTGAAGCCCTGTCCGTCCAGCGCCGTACGGAACCCGTGCAGCGCCGCCGCGGCGATCTCCCAGCCCGCCCGGACGGCAGGATGGCGCAGAGCGACCGGCGCGTTGTCCAGTACGACGGGCAGGCCCGCGCCGACCGTGGGTCGCCACAGCTCGATCGGCGGCGTCAGCGCCGGCTCGCTCAGCGGCTCGATCACCGGGTCGACGATCTCCGCACCACCGGGTGCCTGCGGGTTGGCGGCGACCGTACCGGTCACCTGGACGACGGTCTCCTCACCGAGTTCGTCCAGCAGCGCTTGGGTTTCGGCGGCCTTCACCACGATCTGGCTCAGGCCGGACCGGTCGCGCAGGATCAGGAAACTGACGGCGGCGAGCCGTCGTCTTCGGTGCACCCAGCCGGCCACCGTGACGGTCTGGCCCACTGCTGAGGGGATCTCATGGCTGAGAATGCGCATCGCTGTTTTCACCTCCAGGTCGTGTCTCGTACCCCGGAGGTGTGGGCGAAGGGGAACTCGCGGTGCCACCACACCTTCACCGGATCCGGTGGATCCGGCCTCTTGCCGTGCAGTCGCTCAGGAGTGTCTTCGCCACCGCTCCATGTATCGCCTCACAGCAACCGGCGACTCTCTCGAACATGGCGTACGGCGCTACTCGGTTCCGTCAGCGCGAACACCACCAGAGTAATGCAGCCGGCAACCCGATTTCAGCGCCGGCCGGTTTCAGCGGCGGCTGGTGGACGGCGGGATCTGGGCGGAGTCGGTGTCCTCCCGGCCGCCGACCCGGGCGTGCACGGTGATCTGGTTGGCCGTGCCGGTGCCGGGCAGCCAGGCGCTCCACTCGGAGTTGAGCGGCTTGCGGTAGTTGTCGGTCCAGCAGGTCGCGCGCCGGACGTCGGTCGACCGCGAGCAGGTCCAGCCCTGGTCGAGCGCGGACAGGAACGACAGGTTGCGGCCCCACGAGATGTCCAGGGTCACCCGGCGGTCGGCGACGCCGTTCACCTTCAGGAACCGGTTGTAGACGAACGGGTTCGGGTCGGTGGACGGCGTCGGCGTGATGATCTGCAGCAGCGACTCGTCCGCCCGGATCCCCGGCAGCGTCTGCGAGTCCGTGTCACTCACCAGCCCGGCCGTCGCGGCCACGGTGAACGTCCGCGCCGCGGCCGACCCATCCGGCGGTACGTCGAAGTCCGCCGGCAACGGGGCCGGTTTGGCCGGGTTGAGCGCCGTACAGGTCTGCGGTCTTGACCGAGCATCTTCCAGCCGGACGGGCTCGAGGCGATCGGCCAACTCGAGCGAGGCGCCGTAGGTGATCTTCAGCGTCACGCTCGGGCGGTCCGTGCCGGGGGCAACGGTCAGGATGCGGTGGTGGACGTCCGGGTCGGCCTTGCCGGCGACGATCTTCAGCAGGTTCTCGTCGCTCCGCGGCGGCGCGGTCAGGGTCTCGGAGTCGTCGTCGTACAGCCGGCCGCTCTTCGCCGAGACGGTGAAGGTCCGCTCGGCCGCGGTCCCGCCGCTCGGGGAGTCGAAGCTGACCGACAGGGGCTCGGGTGCGGCCGAGCTGGTCGCAGTACAGCTGCCGGTCGCCGGGGTGCAGGTCCAGCCGCGTGGGTTGCCGCTCAGCGGCCACTTGAGGGTGGAGCCGTACTTCAGGCCGATGACGACAGGGTTCTGATTCCCCGCCGGGGTCTTGATCGTGATGACGAAATTGACGGCGTCGGCCTGCGTTCCCTCGGCGCGGGTCGCGGGACCACCGCCGCCCGGCGGCATGCTGATCGTCAGCAGGCCCTCGTCGAGGATCGGCGTCGTCGGCGCCGGCGGCGTGGGGGTGACCGGCGGAGTCGTGGTCGTCGGTTCCGGTGACGTCGCTGTCGGCGTCGGCTCGGGAGACGGCTCAGTGGGCTCGGTCGTCGGCGCGGTGGTCGGAGCCGTGGTCGGCTTCGCGGACGGTGGCTTCACCGTCGGCGGTTTCACCGGCGGGACCGTCGGCGGTTGGGCCGGCGGCTGGGTCGGCTGCTGCGCCGGCGGGTTGCTGATCGCCGCCGGGGGAGTGTCGTTGCCGGTGAGCGCCATCGCGGTCAGTACGGCGGCGACCGCGACGACCACGACCGCTCCGGCGCCGACCGCCGTACGGGTGCTGTTCTCCGTCGCCTTCTTCCAGCCGGTGACGACGAAGCCGACCAGGCCGACCTTCGCGCCGGAGGCCGCGGCCAGGTAACCGAGACCTGCGGTGCCCAGCAGGGCCGGGGCGAGCAGCGCCGGCAGCGCACTGTTGACCTCGACGAGCTCGAGGTACACCGCGGTGCACTTCGCGCAATCGTCCAGGTGCTCGCGGACGTTGCGGTTCTCCCGCTTGGTCAGGCCGCCGCGGACGTAGGCGCCGAGACGCTCGGTGGTCCAGCGGCAGCGGTCACCGGCGACATCGGCCAGGTGCTGCTGCAGATAGGCCTGCCGCAGACCCTCGCGGGCGCGGTAGGCGAGCGCGGAGACGCCGTTGGCGGTCAGGCCGAGCAGGGGAGCGATGGCCGCGGGCTTCTCGCCCTCGACCTCGGTGTGCCAGAGCACGGCCTGCCAGCGCTCGGGCAGGCTCGCGAACGCCTTGGCCGCCGCGCCGCTCTCGAAGCCGGTGACGCTCGGGTCGTCGAAGGTCTCCGGCTCCCGCTCGTACGCCGCGATGTCGTCGGTGGCCTGGACCTTCCGGCCGGACCGGATCCGGTCCACGTGCACGCGCCGTACGGTCGTCAGCAGGTAGGCGCGGAAGGAGACGTCCGGGCCGCCGCCGGAGCGCAACGCGTCGAGCACCTTGGCGAACGCGTCACTGGCCAGGTCGTCGGCGTCGTTGGCCGGGACCAGTTGGCGGGCCATCCGCTCGGCGGCGTGGTGGTGGCGGCCGAACAGTTCGCCGTACGCCTCGAGATCGCCGTTGCGGACACGCGCGATCAGCTCGGCGTCGCTCGGTCCTTCCGGCGTCTCCATCGATCTCCCCGTGGGCTGTGTCACGACTGTCCGTTCAACGTTGTCACGGTCTGTCACATCGTTGCCGGGAACAAGGTTCCCACGTGGGACGGCTGCGTGCATCTCTTGGGCGCACGTTTCCTGACGCGGAACCGTGCTCCTTTCCTGACGAGAGCGGTGGTGGGGAAGTTACGCGGAAAAAGTTCGGCGAATCCGCGTCATGAAGCTCGCCGTGCTCTGTCTCACTCCCGGAACGACGCTTCCGGCCGGCCGGTCGGGAGACTGACGGGGCTATTCGAGGAGGGCCATGTCGCTGTTCGCGGACATCCGCAGACGGTTCGACCTGCGTCCGGCCAAGTCCCTGAACCTGGCGGGGTCGCCCGCCCGGACCCGGCCGGAGGCGTCGTCCCCTGATGAGCAGCCGTGCGAGTGGAGGGACCCGCACGGCACAGGTGGCACCGACCACAGCGCCTATCTCGCGATCGCCGAGGCGCTGCGGGACGGAGCCGATGTCGTGCCTGCGAGCGACGAGGTCGGCCGGCAGTTGGCGGCCGACGGAGTCTCGTTGCTCGAGGCACTTGATGGGCTGAGTGCGCTGTACCGCTCGATCGCCGGGGGCGAGCCGGCTTTCGCCGCGGTACGCGCACTCAGTTCCAGCTGGGCCGAGGCCTCTTTGGTCTACCTCCACTCGCTGTCCTGCGAGGACCCGCTGACCGGGCTGTCCAGCCTGTCGCACCTGCGGTCCCGCCTCGGCGAGCTCTATCGAGAGGCGGAATTCCGTGGAACTTCCGTACCGCAGACCCACGCACTGGTGGTTGTCGAGCCGCTCAATCCGCCGGGGACGTCGCCCTTCGACCGCGAACTCAGGCTGGTCGACGTGGCGGAGTGCCTCCGGATCGTCTTCTGCGGCGGTGACGTACTCGGTCGCGTCGGCTCACACCGCGCGGCGGCGCTCGTCGGCCGCGAGCCGAACCTGCCGGAGCAGGTCGAGACGGTACGAGCCCTGATCACCCAGTGGCGGCTGGACACCGACGTACCCCAGCTGGCCCGGATCTGGATCGAAGGGCTGCCGTCCACCGACGCGATGGCCGGGAAGGTGCTCGACGAGCTGGCCAGACCTTAGGACCTGCGTCCGGACGCCAACAGGGGGGTGCCCGGGCGCATCAGCCGGTGGCGGATCGCTCATCACGGGGTGGGCGATCCGCCACCGCTTGTCCTCGAGAACTGTCGGCGGAGCTGACTAGGCTGTCCCCATGTGCGGTCGATACGCGTCCAGCCGGGACCCTTCCGATCTCGTCGTCGAGTTCGAGATCGAGGCGGGGAATGTGCGGGAGTCCGTGCAGGAGCTGCCGGACAACTACAACGTCGCGCCGACCGACCCGGTGATCGCGGTGGTCGAGCGGAAGAACCGCGAGGTGCCGGACGAGACGGTCCGCAAGCTGACGACGGTCAAGTGGGGGCTGGTGCCGTCGTGGGCGAAGGACACCTCGATCGGGAGCCGGTTGATCAACGCGCGGATGGAGACGGTCGCGGAGAAGCCGGCCTTCAAGAAGGCGTTCGCGACCCGGCGCTGCATCCTGCCGGCCGACGGGTACTACGAGTGGTACAAGTCCGAGCAGAAGCTGAACGGGAAGCCGGTCAAGCAGCCGTACTTCATCCGCCCAGCCGACGGCGGCGTCCTCGCGATGGCCGGGCTGTACGAGATCTGGCGGGACAAGTCGGTCGAGGACCCGGACAAGGACGAGGCCTGGCTGTGGACCTGCACCGTCCTCACCACCACCGCCACCGATGACCTCGGCCGCATCCACGACCGGATGCCGCTCCTGGTCGAGCGGGAGCGGTACGACGCCTGGCTCGACCCGCTCAGCTCCGACCCGGACGACCTCCTCGACCTGCTGGTGCCGGCCGCGCCCGGCCGGCTGGAGGCGTACGCCGTGTCGAAGGCGGTCAGCTCGGTGAAGAACAACGGGCCGCACCTGATCGATCCGCTGCCCCCGGACGGCGCCGACCCCATCGACAGCGAGACCACTCTCTTCTGACGCACCGCGCCGACTCCGCCGATCGGTGCGCGGGTGATGACAGGATGGGGCGGTGACCGACGAACGGATTGTGGGGACGCCGCACGGGGACGCCCGGATCGTGGCGCATCGGGCCCGGCGGCCGGTGGCGACGCTGGCCCTCGGTCATGGTGCCGGGGGCGGGATCGAGTCGGGTGACCTGGCCGCGCTGGCCGCGAGGCTGCCGAAGCAGGACATCAACGTGTTCCTGATCGAGCAGCCCTGGCGCCATGCCGGCCGGAAACTCGCGCCCGGGCCGAAGATCCTCGACGAAGCCTGGATCGCCATCATCGGGAAGCTCCGGATCCGCACCCCACTGGTGATCGGCGGCCGCAGCGCCGGCGCCCGGGTGGCCTGCCGGACCGCGAAGAGCCTGGGTGCTTCCGGCGTACTGGCGCTGGCCTTTCCCCTGCATGCACCGGGCAAACCGGAGAAGTCCCGGGTCGACGAGTTGCAGGGCGCCGGGCTGCCGACGCTGGTGGTGCAGGGGGAGCGGGACCCGTTCGGGACGCCGGAGGAGTTCCCGCCGCTGACCGAGATGGCCGTCGTACCGGAGGCCGAGCACTCGTTCAAGGTGCCGAAGCGGGCCGAACTGACCCAGCAGGAGGCGTACGACGTGCTGGTCGAGGCCGTGTTCGAATGGGTCGGCCGCGAGGTGTCCGGATAGTGGTCAGCGGCTGAGGGCCGCGGTTCGAGCGGGAATGCCCCCGCGCCCGGGCGTGTTGTGGCAGGCATGATGGCGACGAGTGAGGCTCCGGCGCGGACTCCCGGGAAGACCCCGGTATTCTCGATCACGATGCCGACTCCCACCACGACCGAGACACCCGAGCAGCGGACCGCGCGCTTCGAGCGCGAGGCGCTGCCCTTCCTCGACCAGATGTACGCCGCGGCGATGCGGATGACCCGTAATCCGTCGGACGCCGAAGACCTGGTCCAGGACACCTTCGCGAAGGCGTACAGCTCCTTCCACCAGTTCACGCCGGGCACCAACCTGAAGGCGTGGCTGTACCGGATCCTGACGAACACCTTCATCAACGGATACCGCAAGCGGCAGCGCCAGCCGACGCAGTCGCCGACCGAGGAGATCGAGGACTGGCAGCTGACCGCCGCCGAGTCGCACACTCCCGGCGGCCTGAAGTCGGCCGAGGCGGTCGCACTCGAGCACCTGCCCGACTCCGACATCAAGGAAGCCCTGCAGGCGATCCCGGACGACTTCCGGCTGGCCGTCTACCTGGCCGATGTCGAGGGCTTTGCCTACAAGGAGATCGCCGACATCATGGGGACGCCGGTCGGCACCGTGATGTCACGGTTGCACCGTGGCCGCCGCCAGCTGCGTGACCTGCTGGGCGACTACGCGCGCGACCGGGGCCTGATCCCGTCCGACGAGACCGGAACCGAGGAGGAGTCGTGAGCTGCGGCGAGCACCACGACGTCGACTGCAGCGAGATCCTGCAGCGTGTGTACGTCTTCATCGACAACGAACTCCAGGACGCCAGCACCGACGAGATCCGGCAGCACCTGGAAGAGTGCGCCCCCTGCCTGGACGAGTACGACCTGGAGCGCTGCGTCAAGAAACTGGTCCACCGCTCCTGCGGCTCCGACCACGCCCCCGACGCCCTCCGCCAGAAAATCCTCCTCCGCCTCACCCAAATCCAGGTCGAAACCACCATCACGACCACTGACTGACGAGCGGGCGCAGCAGTTCCGGCCGTTCAGATCGAGTGCGTGGTAAAGGTGTAGGTGTAGCGTTCGCCGCGCTGTAACAGGGCCAATAGGTCTTTGGCGTAGGTTTCATGGATCGGTGAAACTCCGGCGAGCACGGCGACCGCCGCGGTGGCATTGGCGGCGGCGGTGGAACGGTCGCCGGCCGCGGCGTTGATCCTGGCCAATTCGAGCAGCAGCCGGCCCTCCCGAATCGTGTTCTTTACCCGCCGGGCGAACCTCAGGCCGGCCTCGGCGTGTTGCCGGGCGGTTTTGTAGTCGCCCTGCGCTGCCAACGCCAGTGTGAGCGTTTGATGCGCTTCCGTTTGCCCGACGTCGTCGTGGGCTTGTTCCGCGAGCGCGAGGCTGCGCTGCGCGCGGTCGACGGCGTCGGGGTGCCGGCCGACCAGAAGATGCGAGAAGCCCGCGTTGATGTAGCGCTTGAACTCCGAACGAGAGTCACCGGACTTCTGCGCGAGGGCGATCCCGTGGTCGAAGGCCTCGTCGGCGCGGGCGTAGTCGCCGGCGCGGTTGTAGAGCCCGCCGACCGCTACGAAGGCGACGCCCTCGAGGGTTGGGTCACCCAGTTCCTGGCTGAGGCGGAGTGACTGCTCGCCGAACTCCAGCGCCTCGTCGACCCGGCCGAGATGACCCAGGACGTACGTCAGCGACGAGCAGCAGCGCGCCTGGCCCGCGACGTCGAACTGCTCGCGGAACATCTCCAGTGCCGTGAACAGATAGCCGGCGGCCGAGTGCAGGTCGCCGTTCTCGACCTCCGGGATCGCGCTGTCGTGCTGGAGCCACGCCGCCATCCTCGGCAAGCCATGCTGCTGAGCGAGCTCCGTGACGCCACGACCGAGATCTCGCATCTCGACCCACCGGCGCCGGGGCTCGTTGTAGCCGAACAGCGCGAGGGCGAGCTCGGGGAACAGGGCCGATCCGGCCAGCGTCGAGGTCGACGCCTGGGCGACCCTGTCCATCAGGTTGCGCTGTTCGTCGTCGAACCAGCGCAGCGCCGAGGGCATGTCGGCGAGAGCGGGGATCGGCTTGGTGCGAATCGTGGCGAGAGCCAGCCGGGAGCTCGCTTCGTGGGTCAGCTCATGGCAGGTCCAGGCGCAGCCGATGTAGAAGCGGAGGATGCGTTCCAGGCCGGCGTCGCGTTCGGCCGGGGTGAGGGACTGCTCCGCGAGCTCGCGGGCGTAGGTACGGATGAGGTCGTGGAAGCGGTAGCGCTCGGGGGCGACAGAGTCGAGCAGGTTGAGGTCGACGAGGCGTTCCAGGATGGCGTCGGCCTGCCGGACGCCGACGTCGAGCAACTGTGCGGCGACGACGGTGAGCAGGTCCGAACCGTCGGGGACACTCAGCATCGGCAGGGCCTGGGCGGCCTCGCGGTCGAGCCCGCGGTCGCTGGTCTCCAGGAAGCGCACGGAGCTGGCGATGCTCGCCCGTACGCCGGTTTCGTCGGAGCCGAGGCCGTCGAGTCGCCGGCCCTCGTCGCGGAGAAGGTCGACCAGGTGCTGGATCGGCCAGTTCGGCCGGGCTGCCAGCCGGGCACCGATCAGCCGGACGGCCAGGGGCAGCCGGCCGGTCAGCAGGGTGAGGCTCTCGGCCGCTCCCGGCTCGGCCGCGACCCGGTCCGGCCCGATGACGCCTGACAGCAGCTCGGCGGACTCCGACTCCGACAACGCGTCGAGCCGGATCTGCCGCGCGCCGGCCAGAGCCGACATCGAGCCTCTGCTGGTGATGATCGCGGCCGACCCGGGGCTGCCCGGGAGCAAGGGCATGACGTGCGGTGCGGCGGTTGCGTTGTCCAGCAGCAGGAGGACGCGGCGACCGGCCAGCTGGGACCGCAGCAGGGCGGCCGCTTCCTCGACACCTTCGGGAATCAGTTGCGGGTCCAGGCTGAGAGAGCGAAGCAACTGCCGCAGAGCGTCGCCGATGCTCATCGGCCTGCCCGGACCGTACCCGCGGAGATTGAGATGCAGGTGGCCGTCGGGGTAGCTGTCGACCAGCTTGTGCGCGGCGTGGACAGCCAGCGAGGTCTTGCCGATGCCCCCCATGCCGGTCACCGCGACCAGGCCGACCGCGCCGTTGGGTCCGGAGGGATCTCGCAGGGCCGACAGGATGGCCTCGACCTGTGCCGCGCGGCCGGTGAAGTCCGGGACAGCCGGCGGCAGTTGCCACGGCATCGGCAGCGAGTCGACCGCGGCCGGGACTTCGATGTCGGGGGCAGCGGCCCGGACCGCGCGGCTTTTGCCTCGCGCAACGGCCAGGAACTCCTCGGCTTCCTCGGCGTTCAGGCCGAGAGCCGCCGTCAGTGCCCGGATGGTGTCGAGGCGAGGGCGGCTGCGGGTGCCGCGTTCGAGGACGCTGATCGCCTGCTCGCTCAGGCCGGCCCGTTCGGCGAGGCCGGCCTGGGTCAGGCCGGCCCGAGTCCGGTGCCTGCGCAGCAGTTCCCTCAGGCTCTCCGTGGCCACCCCACCCTCCTCCCGCACTCGTCCGACCTTGTCCGGCTACGGTCGGCGCCAGACGTTCGAGCTAACTCTAAGAGGCTTACCGACCACGCGCTGGCGTTGGCGACAGTAGCGACTGGACCGGTTTGGCTGGCTGCGGCCGCGTGCCGTAGATCACAGGCACAGAAAGCCCAACGATCGTTTGAAGATCGCATTCGGTATTCGGGTGCGGACGCTCCGAATGCAAGACCTCTGGGAATGGTGGTCTGAACCAACCCGTAACCAAATTGCAAAGACCCCGGTTTTGGCCGGGGTCCTCGCTGTCTGTAGCCGCCTGGGTCAGGCGTTCGGGCGCTTGCCGTGGTTGGCGCCCTTCTTCTTGCGTGCGCGGCGCTTGCGGCCGGTCTTGCCCATTCCTAAGCCTCCTTGAAACAACTGCAAAGAGTCACAGTCTCTCATATCACCCAAGGGTCTTCATGTCGTGCGGCGGGTCACGGTCTGGCTTACAGTGTTTCGGCGCAGCCCCCACGAAGCAAAATCAAATGAAGAGTCAGCGAAGCGCTGTCTATGCCCCCCCATGTGCCCGCACCCGCGGGTTTCGAGACTACGCCGCTGGTCGGAGGTGACTATCATGACAGGCGACAGCTGGGACTGGTGAACTGTGTCGTAGCGGAAGGCTAGAGGTGACGCCCCAGTGAGAGCTTCACTGCTACGAGCGGCGGTGGCCGTTGTCGCCGCATCCGCTCTGGCGGTGTGGATCGTGGCTCTCACCAAGATCTCCTTCAGTTACACCACGGTTGCACTCTGTCTACTCATGCTCGTCGGTGGGGCCCTGAGGTTCAAGGTCCTGCCGAATCATCCCGCTGCCCTCGACTCCGTCGCGCTGGTGGCCGTTTTCGTGATCGCCGGGCCCTGGTATGCGGTGGCCGTCAGCGTCTTCGGCTACCTGGCCCAGTTGAGGCAACCGACACCGCTGGTGAAGCGGATCTTCAACCCGTCGTATCGCGTCCTCGCCGCCGGCGGCGGTGGTCTTGCCTACGCCGCGGTCGGCGCGCCGGTCGGGCCGGACGTGCTCCAGCACATTCCGATCACCGTCGTGGCCGCGATGGCCGGCACCATCGGTCATCAGGTGACCAATGCGCTACTGCTCGGCCTCATCCTGTGGATCGAGGGCCAGGTCAGGGTCGTCGAGTTCCTCCGGTCGGTGATCGCACCGACCTTCCTGCCCATGCTCGGGTACAGCGCGCTCGGGGTCCTGCTGGCCGTGGTCTGGATCGGCGGCCTCGGCATCGTGGCCTGTCTGCTGGTCGTCGTGCCACTGATCGTGGTCAGGTGGGCACTGTCGCAGTACCAGGCCGAGCGTGCCGCTCAGGCCGCGACGATGCGGGCCTTCATCCAGGTCATCGAGACCAAGGACCTCTACACCCGGGGACACTCCGAGCGGGTCAGCGCGGGGGTCGGGATGCTCGGCCGCCACCTTCGCCTCCCCGAGGATCGCCAGAACGCCCTGGAGCACGCTGGTCTGCTGCACGACGTGGGCAAGGTCGGAGTGCCGACCAGCATCATCCGCAAGCCCGGCAAGCTCGACGACTCCGAGATGGACGCGATCCGCCTGCATCCGGCCCGGGGCGTCGAACTGATCGGCAACATCCCGTTCCTCGAAGAGGTCAAGTCGGCCGTGCTGCACCACCACGAGAAGTACGACGGAACGGGGTACCCGGCCGGGCTCAGCGCGACCCACATCCCCTATTTCGCCAGGATCATCGGCATCGTCGACGCCTTCGACTGCCTCACCTCGACCAGGTCGTACCGGCCGGCCCGCAGTATCGAGGAAACGCTGGCGATCCTGGTCCAGGACAAGTCCACCCACTTCGACCCCGACCTGGTCGACGCGTTCGTCGAGGTGATCCAGATGCACGGCTGGAGCGCGGCGGCGGTCGACCAGCCCGCTCCGGACGAGAGTGTGCAGGTCAGCATCGACCACGACGACCTGAGCCTCGGCAGCGGTGGCGGGGCGTCCGGCTCGGCGGCAGGTCCGGCATGAGCATGTCCGGAGACGTCGAAGCCTTCGAGGCGCGGCGGCTGGGCAGCGGGGTCGTGCTGGCCGCCGCCGGCGGTGCGGTCGGGCTGGTCGCGGTCATCCTCACCGCGCGGCAAGGACTGACCGAGTGGCCGTTCGCGATCGTGTTCGGCCTGCTGATCGCCATCGGCGAGATGGTGCAGTTCCGGGTGGACGGGAGCAGGAACCGGGCGCCGATCGCGACCAGCGCGGCGTTGGCCTACGTGATGCTCCGCGGGCCGGCCGTGCCCGACAATCCCGACGTCGCCCAGATCATCGCGGTCGCGGGTGTCGCGACCCTGGCCGGAATCTTCCCGAGGGCCGTGGCCGGGCTGCCCTGGGATCTGGTGATCTCCAGCCGGCGCGTGCTCTCCGTGGCGTGCGCCGCGGTCACCTTCACCCTCGTCACACCGGACGACCTGTACTGGAACGGGTCCTGGACGCATGCCCTGCCGCTGACCGGCACGATGCTGCTGGCCGTTCTCTCCGCCGGCGCGGTCGACGCCCTGGTCGGCGCGGGACAGGACACCGAGAGGAACAACCGCCCGTTCCCCGCGGCCCTGCGGGACGAGCTGGCGGTGATGGGCCGGATCGGGCTGGCGATGGGAATCAGCGGGATCCTGCTGGCCGCCGGCACGTCGCTGATCGGTCTGTGGGCAGTGCCCCTCGTCGTGGTGCCGTTGTTGTTGACGCAGTTCGCGTTCCGGCGGTTCGCGTCGGCGCAGCGGACGTATCGGACCACGGTTCGCTCGATGGCCCGCAGTACGGAGATCGCGGGGTTCAGCAGTCCTGGGCAGAACGCGCGGACGGCGCAGCTGGCGGTTGCCCTGGGCCACGACCTGGGGCTGGCGCCGGCGCGGATGGAGGCGCTGGAGTACGCCGCTCTGTTGTCAGGCGTCGGCCAGTTGGCGTTGGCGGATCCCAGTCCTGGTGGGGCTTCGCTGCTGCGGACCCGGGAGGAGCGCCAGCGGGCGGCGGAGATCGGTGCCTCGGTCATCGAACGCTCCGGCGTCCTGGATCACGTCGCCGAGATCGTCCGGCACTCGAACGACCCGTACCGGCACGGCCGGGCCAGCAACGCCGACATCCCGTTGGAGAGCGGGATCGTCAACGTGGCGCTGGCCTACGAGCAGCTGGTCGGGGAAGGGACCGGGCAGTCGCCGGGCAAGGCGATGGAGTCGATCGGTCTGGGGATCGGCGCGGAGTACGACCCGGTCGTGGTCGAGTCACTCAGAAGAGTGATCGGCCGGGGCTTCCGCTTTTAGCCGAAGCAGTGCGGGGGTGCCCATGCAGGGCTCCAGCTCGTCCCACATCGGCGCGGTTTCGGCCGGTATACGGTGCGATCCGCCCATTCCGGCGTACAGCAGGAGGCCTGCGCCGGCGGCGATCAGGACGTCACCGGGACTGACGGCCTGTCCGAGGCCTGGGAGGGCCACGGGTACGACGTCGCCGAGCCACGGCAACCTGGTCGTCGCGTCGGACAGTTCGTGCCGCGGATCGCCGACGAACGGCCCCACGCCGGCGCGGGACAGGGCGCCGGCGGCGACGGGCATCGCGCCGTTCAGGGCGACCACCAATGCGTTGCAGAAGAACCCCAGTGCGAGCAGGCCGACGCCGGCATGGCGGAGGTTCTGG
Organism: uncultured Actinomycetota bacterium; assembly: GCA_963748245.1. GTDB lineage: Bacteria > Actinomycetota > Actinomycetes > Propionibacteriales > Kribbellaceae > Kribbella. The sequence continues at coordinate 1,472,638 of CAVVIA010000004.1, forward strand.
CGGAGGAACACCGCGATGCAGACCGCCGACCCGATCAGGCCGACCGGGTACGCCGTACCTCCGGTGAAGGAGCCGAGGAACTGCCCGATCGCCGCGGCGGCCAGCCAGCGCACACCGGTCAGGGAGTTGTCGGCCAGCCGGGTGAAGCGTCCACCGGTCACCCAGGCCGCAGCCGCGGCGAGCACCATGACGAGGAGGACCAGCAACACCCTCGCGATTCTGCCGCGCCCGCACCGGAATCCCGGGCAGGCTGATCCCGCAGCGTGTCGACATAGCGGCAAAGCGTGATGGCGGCCCCTGTCCACGAAAGGGGCCGCCATCAACCAGCTAGGACCTCGAGGGGGACGCGCCGCCCTCGTCGAGGAGCTCGGGCAGATCCTTCACACCCGGGTCACCCTGGTCGGCGCGGTAGTCCGACGCGTGCGTGCTGTCCACGCCGTCCGGAACCTTCAGCGCCCGGAACACCAGGGTCAGCACGACCACCACGATCAGGTTGAGCCCGAACGCGGTCAGCGCGATGTACGCCTGGGTGTCGGTGAACGGGATGTTCGCCAGCGAACCGCCGAAGTGTTTCTTCGTCGCCGGGTTGATCACGTTGTAGGCCTCGAGGGTGCCGAACACCATCGCGATCCCCCAGCCGGCCAGCAGCGCCCAGCGATGGAACCACCGGGTGTAGAGGCCGACAACGATCGCCGGGAACGTCTGCAGGATCCAGATCCCGCCGAGCAGCTGGAAGTTCAGCGCGAGCGTCTTGTCCAGGGTGAGGACGAACGCCAGCGCCCCCAGCTTCACCGCCAGCGACGCCAGCTTGGAGACCTTCGCCTCCTGCGCCGGGGTGGCGTCGCGGTTGAGGAAGTCGCGGTAGATGTTGCGGGTGAACAGGTTCGCCGCCGCGATCGACATGATCGCCGCCGGCACCAGCGCACCGACCGCGATCGCCGCGAACGCGATCCCGGCGAACCAGGACGGGAACTCCTGGTCGAACAGCCGCGGGATCGCCAGCTGCGGGTTCGCCAGCCCGTCCAGGCCCGTGGTGTTCACATTGGCCTTGATCGCCATGAAGCCGAGCAGCGCGAGCAGGCCGAGCAGCAGCGAGTACGCCGGCAGGATCGCGGCGTTCCGCCGGACGATGTTGCGGTTCTTCGTCGACAGCACCGCGGTCACCGAGTGCGGATACATGAACAGCGCCATCGCGGATCCGAGCGCCAGCGTCCAGTACGCCGAGAAGCCCGACTCACCCGGGATGAACGCGCCGACCGGCTTGCCGGTCGCCGGGTTGGTCGCGGTCAGCTTGGTCTCCGCGGCGTCGAAGATCGCACCCCAGCCGCCCAGCACGTTCGGCAGGTAGAAGATCGCCACCGCGATCACCAGGTAGATCAAGCCGTCCTTGACGAACGCGATCATCGCCGGCGCCCGCAGGCCGGACGAGTACGTGTACGCCGCCAGCACCGCGAACGCGATCAGCAGCGGCAGGTCCTTGGCCAGCAGGTTGTCGCCGCCGAGGCCCATCGTCTCGAACACGGCCTGCATACCGACCAATTGCAAGGCGATGTAGGGCATCGTCGCCAGGATCCCGGTCACCGCGACCGCGAGGGACAGTGAGCGGCTGCCGTAGCGCCCGCCGACGAAGTCGGCCGGGGTCACGTAGCCGTTGCGGTGCGAGACCGACCACAGCCGGGACATGAAGATGAAGATGATCGGATAGACCACGATCGTGTACGGCACCGCGAAGAAGCCGCTGATCGCGCCGGTGGCGTACATCGCGGCCGGTACGGCGATGAACGTGTACGCCGTGTAGAGGTCACCGCCCAGCAGGAACCAGGTGATGAAGGTTCCGAACCCGCGGCCGCCCAGACCCCATTCGTCCAGGCTCTCCAGGTTGCCGGAACTGCGCCATCGGGCCGCCATGAAGCCCATCACGGTGACGGCACCGAAGATGACGATGACGATGATCAGCTGGACCCAGTCGACACTGTGGTTCACTGCTCGCCCTCCTTCGCTGCCGCCGTACCCGGCCTGTCCGGGTCTGCGAGCCCTTCGGCTTTGCGCCGCTTACGCTCCTCGGTGATCACCAGCTTGTAGCAGATGCTGACCAGGATCGCGGAGATGAAGACCCACAGGAGCTGGTACCAGTAGAAGAACGGGAACCCCCACAACCTGGGTTCGTCCTTGGCGTAGGTCGATACCAGCAGCGGTACGACGATCGCGATCGCCAGCAGGACGCCAGAGATCCAGTACGCGGGTTTCACCGCGGACAATCGGGACACTGCAAAACCTCCTCGGGACACAGGCGCAACGGAGCACGCTACCGTTCGTCCGGACAAGCGACCAGATCTAGAGCATTGCTTCAGGGTGGTTCATGGATAACGAACGCGCATGGTTGGTTCGGCGGGTCGTGCTGTCCGTTCTGTTCCTGCTGGTCGTTGCCGCTCCGCTGTATCCGGAGCTGTACGGCCTGGACGAGGTCACCCCGTTCGCGCAACTCGTGGCGTTTCGCCCGCAGGGACTGGTCGTCGTACTGGTGCTGGGACTCCTGATGCTGGTACGGCGCGGATGGCGGATCGCCGCCGTCCTGGTGATGGGGCTCGCGGTGACCGGCGCGGCCCTGACCGCTCCCCGGCAGTTCTCGGACCCGAAGCCGCCGCCGGCCGGGGCGCGGGTGCTGACGATCATGGTCGCGAACGTGCTCGGCGGCGGGGCCGACGCGGGCGCGGTGGCCAAGGTGATCCAGGAACGCAGGCCCGACCTGGTTTCGTTGCCGGAGGCACAGGCCGACGTCCGCGAGGAGATCCGGGCGCACCTGCAAGGCCTTGCCTACAACGGCTACACGCTGCAGCAGAGTGCGGCGGTGGAGAGTGCGACCAGCGTCCTGGTGTCGTCGTCGCTGGGTGCGGTGCGGTTCGCCAAGGACCAGGCCGCGACGACCTTCGGACACATCATCGTCACCGGCGGCACGCTGGGGGAGGTCCGGATCATCGCGTACCACGGTTTCCCGCCGTTGCCGGCCGAGGTGACCACCTGGAAGCAGGATCTCGGCGTACTCCGGCAATGGTGCGCCCAGAATCCACCGACGATCGTGGCCGGCGACTTCAACGCCACCACGGACCACGCCGACTTCCGGCACGCGCTCGGTTCGAACTGCCGCAGTGTGGCGTCGCTGACCGGCTCCGGCCTGGTCGGTACCTGGCCGTCGGACCGGCCGGCGGTCACGCGGACCCAGATCGACCACGTGCTGATCACCCGGCAACTCGAGCCGGGGCGGTTCACGACGTACGCGATCGAGGGCAGCGATCACCGGGCCGTCGTGGCGACGGTCGCCCTCCCTAAGTCTGAGTAGCGGCCGGGCGGTAGATGTACGGCTGTGACGCCTGCACAGCCTCGGTGAGCATCAGCAGCATGTCGGCGCGCGCCTCGATCGGCCGGCCGAACAGCTCGTCGTCACCCGGGATCGGGAAGCCCTTCACCCCGATCGCCAGCTGGCTCAGCAGGACGTGCAGGACGCCGCGGGCGTTGAAGACCGAGGGGGTCGGCCACTCCGGCAGGGTCTCGTGCATCAACGGCTGCTGGGCCGCGGTCGCCGCGACCGGCTTCAGCCACCGCTCCAGCTCGTCGCTGGTCAGCATGTTCCGGTGCAGGACCGTCATCACCGCGTGGGCGACCCGGTCGTGCTCCTCGTGCACCCAGCGGTACTGCGTGTCCTTCACGATCCGGTCGGCGAGTACGTCGAGCAGAGCCCGCAGCACCCCGGCGTCGCAGTGCCGCGACCGGGCCAGTGCGCCGATCGCGTCCGCGCCGTGGGCCACCGCGTGCGCCCAGCCGCAGTCCGGCACGTACCCGCGCAGGTCGCGCTCCCGCAGCAGCCAGGTGGCCAGCCGGTCGCCCCAGCGCATCACCACCTCGTCGTGCACCAGGAACTCGGCGTTGTCGCGGTGGATCACCTCCGCCAGCGTCAGTGCGGTGAAGGACCGGCGGAAGACGGTGTCGGTGCCGTCCTCACCCAGTCCGTACGCGAGTCCGGCGCACAGGCCGTCACCGAATCCCGGCAGCAGGTCGTCGTACACCCCGCGTTCCAGCCAGGTCGCGAGCGTCGGGTACGCCAGCGCGTCGCGAACCTGCGGGTTGGTACTGGCGAGGCCGCGGACGAGCTCCTCGGTGAGGTCGTTCAGCGCACGGTCGCCCGGTACCGCGTAGTCCGCGGCCATCACGTCCTGCCAGTACGTCGACTCCACCCGAGCATCCTTTCATCCGTGCCTGATCAATGAACACCTATGTACACCCACTTGTCGAGCGGACCACCACGGGTACTGGTACAAGCCGTCGGTAGCATCGAGGCGTGCCGTCTCTGACCGACGTGGCCCGCAACCACACCACCTTGGACCAGGCCGACCTGGATCGCCTGCAGCTGCTCGTCTCGGACTGGCAGATGCTGGCCGACCTGTCGTTCGCCGACCTGGTGCTCTGGCTGCCGGACACCGAAGGCCTCGGCTTCTGGGCCGGGGCACAGATGCGGCCCACCACCGGGCCGACGGCGTACCTGGACGACATCGTCGGCAGCTTCATCCCGCGCGGCCGCCGGCACCTGTTGGACCAGGCGTACGACGGCGGCCGGATCTGCCGCGAGGGCGACCCGGAGTGGCGCGACGACGTCCCGGTCCGGGTCGAGACCATCCCGGTGAGGCGCGGCACCCGGGTGATCGCGGTGATCGCGCGGAACACCAACCTGCTCGGCGTCCGGACCCCGTCCCGGCTGGAGATCGCCTACCTGCAGAGCGCCACCGATCTGGCCCGGATGATCACCGACGGTGTCTTCCCGTACGGCGGGGAGCGGCTGCTGTCCACGACGCCACGCGTCGGCGACGGCTGTATCCGGGTCGATCGGCACGGGATGGTGACGTTCGCGAGCCCGAACGCGTTGTCGGCGTACCGCCGGATGGGCCTGGTCACCGACCTGGTCGGGAGCCGGCTGAAAGACATCACCGGTGAGCTGCTGCACAGCGGGCACAAGGTGGACGACGTGCTGGCGTCGGTGCTGACCGGGCGGGCGGCCAAGGAGCTCGAGATCGAGAATCCGGAGGCGACGCTGTTCCTGCGCGCGATCCCGTTGCGCGCCGAGGGGCAGCACGTGGGGGCGCTGATCCTGCTCCGGGACGTGACGGAGCTGCGCAGCCGGGAGCGGGAGCTGGTCACCAAGGAGGCGACCATCCGGGAGATTCATCATCGCGTCAAGAACAACTTGCAGACCGTCGCCGCGTTACTTCGGATGCAGGGCCGGCGGATCACCGTGCCGGAAGCCCAGGCCGCGCTGGCCGAGGCGGTCCGGCGGGTCGGGTCGATCGCGATCGTGCACGAGACGCTGTCGGAGTCGTTCGACGAACACGTGGACTTCGACGACGTCGCGGACCGGGTCGCGGCGATGGTCGCAGACGTGTCGACGGTCGCCACCTCGGTCGAGACCAAGCGGTCCGGCAGTTTCGGCGTGCTGGACTCCGAGATCGCGACCCCGCTGGCGATGGTGCTGACCGAGCTGATGCAGAACTCGGTGGAGCACGCGTTCCGGTCCCGGGACGGGGGAGAGGCCAGCGGCACGATCGAACTGTCCGCCGAGCGGTCGGTCGGCCGGCTCCGCGTCACCGTCGTCGACGACGGGCAGGGCCTGCCGGCGAACTTCGACTCCGAACTGTCCGGCAACCTGGGCCTGTCCATCGTCCGCACCCTCGTCATCGGGGAACTCGACGGCACCCTGGACTTCGGCCCTCGCCACGACGGCAGGCACGGCGCCCAGGTCACCCTGGACATCCCGGTCAAGGACTGAGGGCTTGCAGGGGAAAGCGCAAGGCCCCGCGGGAAGGTCCGCGGGGCCTCGAAAGTTCTTGCTCAGGCGGTGCGGATGCGGGCGCGAGCGTTACGGCGCTTCAGAGCGCGGCGCTCGTCCTCACTCAGACCGCCCCAGACCCCATGGTCCTGTCCGGCTTCCAGCGCCCAGGCGAGGCACTGCTCACGCACGTCGCAGCGACGGCACACCTGCTTGGCCTCCTCGATCTGCATGATCGCGGGCCCGGTGTTGCCGATGGGGAAGAACAGTTCCGGGTCCTCATCGAGGCAAACGGCCCGGTGGCGCCAATCCATGGCGGATCCCATCTCTCTCAGTAGTTGTCGTACGCTGTGAGCCTGGTCTGTGCCCAGACAGCGCGGCTTTACTCGTGGTTCATCTCGCACGGGGGTCGGCGTGCGAGAGGTGCTCGATCCAGAACGTGTTGTGAACGTTTTCACGAACGAGACCATGTTCCCAATCTCGGCTGAGTGAAACAAGGGTTCTGGAGTTGTCGATCAGATCACAACACTTCCTTAACACTACGAACCGGTGCGCAGCGGTTCGCCCCGTCCGTTAACCGGACAGAGACGCCTTCCCGCGCTCACCCGTTCACTGCAAGTAACCGATCCAACCGCCTTCGGGTTACGCACAACCTCAAATCCCTGTGGGGCTGGGGTTCCTGCGGGCCCGTGCGGGAACGCAGGAAGAGCAGGGTGGTCGACCCGCGCGCCCGAACACATCTGGCACGGAGCCCCAGAGAGTGTCTCCTCACCCCGCGCAGATCACACTGCACGGGCTCAGGAGACACGCCCTAAGCTGACGGACATGCCGACCGACCCCCCAGCTGCCACCGTACCGAGACCGCTCAAGCTAGCCGCGGCTGTGGTCGCTGCGGAAGGGCTCGTGCTGGTCGTTCTCGGAATTGCCGAAGCATTTACGATCCAAAGCTCCCGCCTGTTCCTCGGACTGACCACCACAGTCTTCTTCGTCCTGTACGGCGCGGGCCTCGGACTCGTCGCCCGCGGCCTGTCCCGCGCGTCGACCTGGAGCCGTGGACCGGCCGTGTTCGCCCAGCTGATCCAGCTCCTGGTCGCCTACAGCTTCTGGGGCGGCTCCACCCGGGCGGTAGCCGTCGCGCTCGCCCTGGCCGCGGTCGGCGTCCTGATCGGCATCTTCCAGAAGGCGTCCACCGAGGCACTCGCCGACGACCCGACCAAGGACCGCCCGGTCCTCTAGCTACTCCTTGAGCAGGCCGGTGCGCAGTTCGGTGAGGGTGCGGGCCAGCAGGCGGGAGACGTGCATCTGGGAGATGCCGATCTCATCGGCGATCTGCGACTGCGTCATACCGCGGAAGAACCGCAGCGTCAGGATCCGCTTCTCCCGGGTGTCCAGCTGCGCCAGCAGCGGTTTCAGGGACTCCCGGTACTCCACACTCTCCAGCGCCTCGTCCTCGCCGCCGAGGCCGTCCAGGACCGTGGTGGCGTCCGCCTCGTTCTGATCCGGAGCGTCCAGCGACAACGTGTTGTACGCGTTCGCGGACTCGAGTCCCTCGATCACCAGGTCCGGAGACAGTCCCAGTCGGTCGGACAGCTCGGCGACGGTCGGCGCCCGGCCCAGCTCCTGGGTCAGCTCGGCCGTTGCCGCGGTCAGCGACAGCCGCAGCTCCTGCAGCCGCCGCGGCACCCGGATCGCCCAGCCCTTGTCCCGGAAGTACCGCTTGATCTCGCCCAGGATCGTCGGTGTCGCGTACGTCGAGAACTCGACACCGCGATCCGAGTCGAACCGGTCGATCGCCTTGATCAGGCCGATGGTGGCCACCTGGACCAGGTCGTCGTACGGCTCGCCCCGGTTCCGGAACCGGCGGGCCAGGTGCTCCACCAGCGGCATGTGCAGGGCGACCAGGCCGTCCCGGGCCTCGATACGGCCCGGCTCGCCCGGACCGGCGGCCGCCATCGCCCGGAACAGGGCGGCCGTCCGGGTGCGCAGATCGGGAGTTTCCTGGGGCTCGCCCAGGGTTCGTTCGTCGGTCACGCCTTCTCCGCGGCGGTGGCGGTTGCCGTCACGGTGATGGTGAGGCGGCCGTCGATCGTCTCAGCGGCCGCGGACTCGACCAGTGCGGTCAGCACGGTCCAGCCGAACGACGCGGTGTCAGGACGCCAGCCGTTCGGGACGACGGCGCTGGTCCGCACCGTCAGCTGTGGCGGGTCGATCTCGAAGACGCAGTCCAGCACGCCGTCGGATGCCTGCGGGAGGAGCAGCGCGCACGCCTCGTCGACCGCGATCCGCAGATCGTCGATCGCGTCCACGGTGAAATCGTTGCGAGCCGCCAGGTTGCCGACCACCGACCGCGGTACGGCGATGTACGCACTGTCCGCCGGAATGCTCAGACGGACCTCGGCGGATCGTCCGGTGCTGCCCACACTGCCTCCCTCGTGTCCGGTGGGTGATCGCCCCACCACGCCGTACATCTTCCCCGTTGGAAGCCCGCAATGCACGGCGACGGGCCCGGCCTTGTGGACAAGGCCGGGCCCAGGCAGTGGAACACAGGCGGTGGGACTCAGCTGGTCGGCTCGACGTGGGTGGGGTCGAGGACCCGGCGCAGGAAGGTCCGGGTGCGCTCGTGGGCGGGGTTGCCGATCAGGTCGGCCGGCGGGCCCTGCTCGACGATGACACCGCCGTCCATGAACACGACCCGGTCGGCGACCTCGCGGGCGAACGCCATCTCGTGGGTGACGACGAGCATCGTCATCCCGTCCAGCGCCAGCTTGCGCATCACGGTCAGCACCTCGCCGACGAGCTCGGGGTCGAGTGCCGAGGTCGGCTCGTCGAACAGCATCAGCGCCGGGTCCATCGACAGCGCCCGGGCGATCGCGACCCGCTGCTGCTGACCGCCGGACAGCTGGGCCGGGTAGGCCGTCACCTTCTCGTTCAGGCCGACCCGGTCCAGGTTCGCCCGGGCGACCCGGTTCGCCTCGGACGGTCTTGCGCTTCAGCACGGTCGTCTGCGCGACCGTGCAGTTCTGCGAGCACCGACAGGTGCGGGAACAGGTTGAACTGCTGGAACACCATGCCGATCTGCTGCCGGGCCGCGTCCAGGTGGCAGTCCCGGTCGGTGATGTCCTCGCCGCGGATGATCACCTGTCCTTCCTGCGGCTGCTCGAGCAGGTTGACGCAGCGCAGCAGCGTCGACTTGCCCGACCCGGACGGGCCGATGACGCAGACGACCTCGCCCTGCTCGACGGTGAAGTCGATCCCGCGCAGGACGTGGTTGCTGCCGAAGGACTTGTGCAGGTTCTTGATCTCGACCAGAGCCATCAGTACGCCCTCGCAGCCTTCGCCTCGAGCCGCCGGACCAGCAGGCCGAGCGGCAGCGGTGATGAGCAGGTAGCAGAAGCCTGCGGTGACCAGAGGGGTCAGGTTGGAGTAGGTGTTCGCCAGGTCCCGGCCGAATCCGGTCAGCTCGTACGCGTCCGCGCTGACGCCGATGATGAAGACCAGCGAGGAGTCCTTGACCAGCAGGATCAGGTCGTTGGTCAACGGTGGCAGCACGATCCGGAACGCCTGCGGCAGCACGATCTTGCGGGTGGCCAGACCGGCCGGCATCCCGAGCGAGCGGGCCGCCTCGACCTGACCCTTCGGGACGGCCTGGATTCCGGCCCGGATGACCTCGGCCATGTACGCCGAGGCGACGATGCCCAGCGCCAGCCAGACGACGCCGTACGGGTCCCAGGGGATGGTCAGGCCCTCGAAGGCCAGCGGCAGCAGGCTGAACGCGATGAACACCACGATGGCCGGCAGGCCGCGGAAGAACTCGATGTAGGCGGTCGCGAGCCAGCGGTACGGCCCGACGCTGCTCAGCCGCATCAGCGCCAGGACGGTGCCGCCGACCAGGCCGATCACGAACGCGCCGGCGGTGTACTCCAGCGTCTTGACCAGAGCCTGCATCAGGCCGTCCTCGAAGGAGGCCTTGATGAACTCCGGCTTGAAGAAGACGTCGACGATCTGGCCCCAGTCCGCGGTGAACACGGCGAGCAGGACCAGGACGACGAGGATCGCGTACTGGATCCAGCGGGAGCGCTGAGCCCGCTGCCGCGGGCTCAGCCCCTTCCGCTCAACGATGTCCGGTTCGGTGGGCGCACTCACTTCTTCGGCTCAACCCCGAACCACTTCTTGTAGATCTCGTTGTACTGGCCGTCCGACTTGGCCTTGGTCAGCAACTCGTTGAACTTGGCCACCAACTTCGGGCCGCTGCCGTCCTTGAGCGCGCCGAAGCCGTACTGCTCGCCGGTGTTGAACTCGGTGGCGATCACCATCTCCGGGTTCGCCTTGACGAAGTCGTAGAGCACGCCGTTGTCGTTGATGGCGGCATCGACCCGGCCGGACTTGACGTTGTTCGTCTGGATCGCCAGGTCGTTGAACGGGATCACCGTGTAGCCGTTGGCCGCGGCGTTGTCATCGGCGTACTTCTTGCCGGTGGTGTCCGCCTGGGCGCCGATCTTCTTGCCCTTCAGGTCCGCCAGGCTCTTGATGCCGGAGTCCTTCTTGACCATCAGCACCTGGGTGGCGTCCATGTACGGATCGGTGATGCTGATCGCGGCCTGCCGCTCGGGCGTGATCGTCATCGCGCCCATGCCCATGTCGCACTTCTTCGCCTGGAACGCGGCGCCGGAGGTGACCTGGGCCCACTCGATGTTGACGACTTCCTGCTCCAGGCCGAGGTCCTTGGCGACCAGGTCGAGGAGATCCACGTCGAAGCCGACCACGTCGGCGCCGTCCTTGTACTGGAACGGCTTGTAGGGCAGGTGGGTGCAGACCATCAGCTTGCCGGACTTCACCAGGGTGATCCCGGCGGCGGCGGCCTTGTCCTCGGTTCCACCGCTGCCCGAGTCCGAGTCGCCGCTGCCACAGGCTGCGAGCGTGAGCGCGAGTACGGCGGTCGCGGCCACGGTGACGCGGACGCGACTCTTGCGGAGGGTGGAGACGATGTTCATCGCGATACCTCTCGACACTGGAACTGGTACGCCGAACCGGTCGGTACCGGTCCGGATGCCGCATCCTGACACAGCAACCAGCCACGTGTCGGCTGCTGACTACGGCCGAGACCTCATCGTCACCCGGTTGCCGCCCGGATGCAGCCCTGAAGGCCGTTGTGGGAACCCTCACAGAGCAGACCAGTGCGGTGTGTGGTTTACTCGGTGCGACGGGTGACCCCCTGGCCGCGGCGTTGTTCGACGTACCCATTGATCGAACCGCCCACTCACTGTAACCGACCGCCTGCTCGCTGTTCTCCGAAGGGTCCCCGCATGGTCGCCCAGCCCCATCCGTCCGTTTCCGCCGTCGTCCCCGAATCCGACCAGTACGCCGGTGACGCCGTCTTCGAGCTGCACCGCGGCGGCAAGATCGAGGTCACGTCCTCGGTCCAGGTCCGCGACGCCGACGACCTGTCCAAGGCCTACACCCCGGGTGTCGCCCGGGTCTGTACGGCGATCGCCGAGGACCCGTCCCTGGTCCGGCGCTACACCTGGAAGTCGAACGTGGTCGCGGTCGTCACCGACGGCACCGCCGTCCTCGGCCTGGGCGACATCGGCCCGGCCGCGTCGCTGCCGGTGATGGAGGGCAAGGCGCTGCTGTTCAAGGAGTTCGGCGGCGTCGACTCGGTGCCGATCGCCCTCGACTGCACCGACGTGGACGAGTTCGTGGAGACCGTCGCCCGGATGGCTCCGACGTTCGGCGGGATCAACCTCGAGGACATCTCGGCACCGCGATGCTTCGAGATCGAGCGGCGGCTCAAGGAGCGGCTCGACATCCCGGTGTTCCACGACGACCAGCACGGTACGGCGGTCGTCGTACTGGCCGCGCTGCGGAACGCGCTCCGGGTCACCGGCAAGTCCATCGAGGAGATCCGGGTGGTGATCTCCGGGGCCGGTGCGGCCGGGGTCGCGTGTGCCCGGATCCTTCTGCAGGCAGGCGTCGGCGACCTGGCCGTTGTCGACAGCAAGGGTGTGCTGCACGAGGACCGCGCCGACCTGAACCCGGTCAAGCTGTCGCTGGCCCGGGACACCAACACCGGTGGCCTGTCCGGCCGGCTGGTGGACGCGCTGGACGGCGCGGACGTGTTCCTCGGGGTGTCCGGCGGGACGGTGCCGGAGGAGGCGATCTCGCGGATGGCCGAGGGGTCGATGATCTTCGCGCTGGCGAACCCGAACCCGGAGGTGCACCCGGACATCGCGCACCGGCACGCCGCCGTGGTCGCGACCGGCCGCTCCGACTTCCCGAACCAGATCAACAACGTGCTCGCGTTCCCCGGAATCTTCCGCGGCGCCTTCGACGCGAACGCGTCCCGCATCACCGAGGGCATGAAGCTCGCGGCCGCCGACGCCCTGGCCGGCCTCATCACCGAGGACGACCTGCGCCCGGACTACATCATCCCCTCGCCCTTCGACCCCCGCGTCGCGCCGGCCGTGGCGGCCGCGGTCGCCACCGCCGCCGAGGCCGACGGGGTAGCCCGCGCCTGAACGTCAGGCGCGGACGACCATCCGCTCCCACCACCGGCCGGCCTGGCTGAGCATGGCGAGGTCGTGGCCGCCGGACTCGACGTACCCGGTCATCGCCAGCCGGGAGTAGACCGCCGACATCGCGCCGCGGCCGGAGCCGTCGTACCAGCCGCCGCGGCGGATGTCGTCGTCACCCGTCCCGGGGAACGTCGTGCGGTCCAGGTCGAGCCAGGGAAAGTCCGCGGGGACCGCGAGGTGGGTGGCCTCGATGAACCGGTGCGTGTACTCGATCTTCGCGTCCAGCCCGTGCCAGAACAGTCCCGGCGCGAGCACGCCGCGCGGGGGAGTGCCGCGCCAGTACGACGCCAGCCAGGCGGCCGAGTGCGGCACCTTGACCCGGTTGTCGCGGACCGCCTTCAACGCGGTACCCATTTGGGCGATCGCGTTCGGCGACCAGCCGTAGGTGACCAGATACGGGTGCTCACCCGTCTCCTCGCCGACCTCGTACGTCGCGCCGTCGAGTGGGAACCCGGCCGGTTCGCCGGCGTAGACGAGGTCCGGATCGATCTCGGTGGTGCCGAGCAGGTGCCGCGTTCCGGCCGCGGCCGCGTTGTTGTAGGCGTCGGTACGGAACCGGCCGTACCCGGTGGCGAGTGCGCGGACCGCGGCGTACTGGTCCAAAGACAGCATCGACGGTGCCCAATGCTCCACGTCCCAGGTGCCCATGTTTCCGTCGTCACCGGCGACGAAGTGCGGGAAGGCGCCGACGTACCGGTCGTTGTGGAACGCCGTGACAGCTTCCTGCCGGGTGTACTGCAGGCCCGCTACCCGGTCCAGCATGACTCGGGCCGCGAGGTCGGCAGACCGGATCCGGGCTGGGTCACCGGATCGCTGCTCGAGGTGCTCGGCGTACTTGACCAGCAGTTCGGCCCGCCCGGTCAGAGTGCGGATGTCGCCGCTCCGCAGCACCGTGTCGGGTTGCGCGGCGCACAGGTCGAGGAGAGCGGTCAGGTAGGTCTCCAGGTTGGCGCCTAGCCGCGGATCGCCTTGCAGGTAAGGGCTTCGCAGGTATTGCAGGGCGATGTCCGTGTTCATGTGACCCGGCCGCCGCTGCAGGATGTAGTCGAGCAGCTCGTCGGCGGTCTGGCGCTGCTGCGGGTCGCCGGTCACGTCGTACATCGCGGCCAGGGCAGCGTGCGCGTGCGAGGCGCCCTCGAGACCTCGTCCGGTGGCGACGCCCTCAGCGGTGATCTGCAGGTAGGCGCCGGTGACCGGTGCGGCCGCTGCAGGCACGGACTGCCCGGTCAGTAAGGCGGCGGTCATGGAGGCAACCAGCAGGAGACGGAACATCGGTCCTCCTCAGTTGAATTCCGGTCAGGTCCGTTATTGCCCGGATCGGGCGGGCTAAACTCCGACACGGATGTCAGAGTCGGAGGTGTGGTTGCGTGCGGATGCGGGAAATGGTCGCCCGGACCGGGGTGAGCGAGCGGTTGCTGCGGTACTACGAGGACCAGGGGCTGTTGACGCCGGAGCGGCTGCCGAGCGGGTATCGGGAGTACGGCGAGAGCGATGTCGACCTGGTCGGGCGGATCCGGACGTTGCTGGCGGCCGGGTTGTCGACGTCGACGATCGCTCAGGTGCTGCCGTGTGTGACGGAGAAGCTGGAGCCGACCTGCCCGGTGCTGATCGACCAGCTGCAGCAGGAGCGGGACCGCATCTCCGCGTCGATCAAGGCACTCGAGGAGTCGCGGCACTTGCTGGACGGCGTCCTCTCCACACCCATCGTGAAATCGGTAACTGACCCGGCTCAGACCACCCTCTAGGGTGGTACGCATGCTTGCTGCCTATGCCGCCAAGTTCGCCGCCGACGACCCGATCGCCGCACTGGAGGTGGGGGAGCGCCCCGACCCGACGGTGCCCGAGGGGTGGGTGACGATCGACGTACGGGCGACTGCGCTCAACCACCACGACCTGTGGTCGCTGAAGGGCGTCGGCCTGGCCGAGCAGAATCTGCCGATGATCCTCGGCTGCGACGCGGCCGGGATCGACCCGGACGGCAACGAGGTCGTCGTGCACGCGGTGATCTCCGACCCGGCGTGGAAGGGTGACGAGACGCTCGACCCGAAGCGGTCGCTGCTGAGCGAGCGGTACCAGGGGACGCTGGCGGAGAAGGTCGCCGTCCCCGCGCGGAACGTCGTACCCAAGCCGGCCGGGCTGAGCTTCGAGCAGGCCGCGTGCCTGCCGACCGCGTGGCTGACGGCGTACCGGATGCTGTTCACCCAGTCCGGTCTCAAGCCGGGCGACACCGTGCTGGTGCAAGGCGCCGGCGGTGGCGTCGCGACCGCGTTGATCACGCTGGCGCGTGCCGCCGGGATCCGGGTCTGGTCGACCAGCCGGGACGAGGGGAAGCGGGCGAGGGCGCTGGAGATCGGCGCGCACGACGTGTTCGAGTCCGGCGCACGGCTGCCGGAGCGGGTCGACGCGGTGATGGAGACGGTCGGTCAGGCGACCTGGTCGCACTCCCTCAAGTCGCTGAAGCAGGGCGGCACCCTGGTCATCTCCGGCGCGACCAGCGGCCAGGCGCCGAAGTCGGCCGAGCTGAACCGGATCTTCTTCCTGCAACTGCGCGTGCAGGGCTCGACCATGGGCACCCGGGCCGAGCTGGCCGAACTCGTCCAGTTCATGGCGAACGCGGGCATCTCGCCGCACATCGACTCCGTGCTCCCGCTGGCCGACGCCCGCAAGGGCTTCGCCAAGATGAACGAGGGCGACGTCTTCGGCAAGATCGTCTTTACTGTCTGAATGCAGCCGGAGATCCGTCAGGCCTCGGTGGGGGATGCCGAGGCCGCGGCGTGGTGCCACCTGCTCTGCTGGCGGGAGGCGTACGACGGCCTGGTCGAACCGGACCTGCTGGCCGAACGGACCAGTGACCTGGAGCGCCGGACCGAGAAATGGGCGAGCGCGCTGGCCGAGGGCTGGATCCGGTGGCTCGCGCTGACCCCTGACCCGGACGCCCGGGTCCAGGATCGGGTGATCGGCTTCGCCGCGGCCGGGCCGGCGCGCGACGACGATGCGCCCACGCCGCTCGAACTCTTCGCGATCTACGCCCGGAAGGCCTGGTGGGGCACCGGCCTGGGCGCCCGCCTGCTCGAGGTTGCCATCGGCAAGGAGCCGGCCACGCTGTGGGTGCTGGAAGGCAACCGGCGGGCCCGGACCTTCTACCGCCGGCACGGCTTTCTCGAGGACGGCACCCGGGTGGACGAGCCGTTCTTCGCCGTACCGGAGATCCGGATGGTCCGGCGCTAGTGCCACCGGCACTGTTGTGCCGGGCGCCGTTTCACGGCCGAAACATGCGCGTCGCACCGGGGCAATCAGACTGGACCAGTCTGGTCCTACCGCAGGAAACCCCCGCGGGTTCGATCCGCCCGATCGACGAGCGACCAGGAGTGCCCATGAGGCCGACCTTGACGGTGATCGCCGACCCCGCCGACCGCTGGATGATGAGGGCCGCCTGTGTCGGCCAGGCGCCGGCGTACGACGAGACCGCGAGCCAGTGGGAGCAGCGCAAGGCCCAGGCCGTGTGCCTGACGTCCTGCCCGGTGATCGAGGAATGCCGCGAGTGGGCCCGCCGGACCAAGTTCACCGGCACCGCGGCCGGCGAGAAGTTCCTCTACGGCCGCCGTCGGGGCCGTCCGGGCCCGCAGGAGCGCCGCCGCCCCTCGATCGTCGAAGAGCAGCAGGCCAGCTGAGTCTCAGACCTCGACAAGCTCGTCGGCGCGCTCCGCGTCGGCGGGCTTTTCCGTGCGCCGGAACGGCGAGGTGATGGTCGGCAGGATGTGCTGCCGGTTGCGGATCAGCGCGACCACCGTGAGCGCCAGGTAGATCCCGCACAACACATATCGCCCGGTCTGACCCGGTACGGCGAACTGCACCGCGAACAGCCCCAGCAGCGTCCAGGCGGCCCACCGCGGGAAGCGAAGGCTCAGCAGGACCGCGAGACCCAGCAGCGTCTGCGTCGCGGTGAGCAGGAACTCCTCGACCTGCCGTCCGTCCAGGTGCAGCGCGGCGGGGCCGCCACCGATCAGGTACGCGATCGGCAGGCTGCCGATCAGCAGGGTCCACTGGTTCACCTTGGCCGAGATGAGCAGGCCCAGTGCCGCCCCGCCCTTGCCCCGCCAGGCGAACAGCAGCGCCACGATGAACTCCGGTGCCTCCGAGGCCAGCGGAGCAAGCCACTGCACCAGCAGGAACTGGTCGATCCCCAGCGCGTGGCCGCCCTCGACCAGCGAGTCCGCGAACGGCTCGGCCGCCATCAGGATCACCAGGGCAGCCGTCACGAACATCCCGATCACCGCGGTCCGCCGCTGCACCGTCGGCAGCGCGCCGATCCGGGCGGCCGGCCCGATCAGGTCCGGCTCCTCGTCATGCCCGGACGCGGCCGCGCGCCAGAGGTAGTACCCGAAGAACGCCAGCAGCCCGATGCCGAGCGCGAGGTGGATCTGCCCGGTGACCGGGATGACGAACGCGACCACGCTCGCGACACCCAGGAAGCCCAGCTCCCGCTTGTAACCGGAGTCGAGCACGAGCGCCTTCACTGTCCGCCCGCTGCGCCGCGAAGCGACGTACAGGCTGAGCAGTACGACGCTCGACCAGCCCAGACCGAGGAGCAGCCGGTTGGAGCCGGTCATGTTGGCCGCGGCGTACTGCACGTACGCCGGCTCGCTGCCGGCCGTGTGCGCGAAGTAGAGGTCAACGGCGTACTCGGGCAGTACGGCGATCACCGCGAGCAGCGCGATCGCGAGGCCGCCGGAGATGTCGACCTCCGCGGCCTCGGCGGCCCAGGCGAGCACGAACGAGGCGGCGACCACGCCGAGCCCGAAAACAACGATCGCGAGCGGTGCCGACGGATGCACTCCGGACAACCGGAGGGCAACTGCCGGCAGCGCTGCGGCGACGCACAGGAACACAGGGCGGAGGGCTCTGGGCATGTGACCAGCCTGCCACCGTTTTGATACTTTCGCAATTGCGCAAGTATGAGACCGTCGTCACCGCGGCCCGGCCTACTGCCGTCTGACCGCTCCAGCAGTCACAATGACTGCGCGATGACCACATCCCCCGAACCGACGAAGGCGCAGCTCGACTCCGCCGCGGGCACCTTCGCGATGCTCTCCGCACCCGTCCGGTTGCACCTGGTGTCACTGGCCGCCCAGGGCGAGTACGACGTCGGCACCCTGGCGGAGCGTGTCGGCGTCAGCATCGCCACCGCCAGCCAGCACCTGGGCAAGCTGCGGCTGGCCGGCATCATCACGGCCCGGCGCGAGGGCCGGCGGCACATCTACACCGTCGACGACCCGCACGTGCTCAACCTGGTCGACCAGATCTTCGAGCACATCGCCCCCGACGGCTCCCTGGCCCCCGACCCACCGCTCCGCACCAAACCCCCACACTCCGACTGAACGCACGAATGCCCTCCGCCGCGGCGAAGGGCATTCGCTCAGGCTAGAGCAAGGACCGGATCAGTCGTCCTCGTCGTCGAGGCGGGCTAGCCAGGTGGCGAAGCGCTCGATCGGGGTTTCGAACTCGGGGTTGAGGTCGACGAACTCGCGCAGCCGCTCGGCCACCCAGGCCAGCGTGACATCGTCCTCGCCACGCCGGCCCTCGAGCTCCTCGATCCCGCGGTCGGTGAAGTACACGTCAGCTGAACGCCTGCTTCAGCAGCGTCTGCTGCTCCGCGACGTGCACGCCGTGCGCACCGACCGACGGTGCCGACATGGCCGGCCGGGAGACCCGGTAGAACGGCTTGCCGCCGAGGTGCTCGGTCAGGTTCAGCGCCATGAACGGCCACGGGCCCTGGTTCGCGGGCTCGTCCTGGACCCAGCGGATCTCGGTCGCGTTCGGGTACTTCGCCAGCTCGGCCTGGATCTCCTCGGCCGGCAGCGGGTAGAGCTGCTCGACCCGGATGATCGCGGTGCTGAGCTTGTCCGGCTCCGCCTTCTTCCGCTCGGCGAACAGGTCGTACACGATCCGGCCCGACGCGAGGACGACCCGATCGACGGTGGCCGCGGTCGCCTCGGCCGCGGCGTCGCCGAGCACCGGCCGGAAGGTGCCGTGGGTCAGCTCCTCCGGCGTCGACACCGCCTCCTTGCGCCGCAGCAACTGCTTCGGCGTGAAGACGATCATCGGGTTGTGCTCCTCGCCGAGCGTGTGCCGGCGGAGCAGGTGGAAGTACGACGCCGGCGTCGACGGCTGCCCCACCGTCATCGCGTTCTCGGCGCACAGCGACAGGAACCGCTCGATCCGGGCCGACGAGTGGTCCGGGCCCTGGCCCTCGTAGCCGTGCGGCAGCAGCAGCACGACACCCGACTTCTGGCCCCATTTCGCCTCACCGGACGAGATGTACTCGTCGATGATCGACTGGGCGCCGTTGACGAAGTCGCCGAACTGGGCCTCCCACAGCACCAGCGCGTCCGGCCGGGCCACCGAGTACCCGTACTCGAAGCCGAGCGCGGCGTACTCGCTCAGCAGCGAGTCGTAGACGTGGAAGTTCGCCTGGTCCTCGTCCAGGTGCTGCAGCGGGACGTGGTCCTGTCCGTTGACCCGGTCGATGACCGCGGCGAACCGCTGCACGAACGTGCCCCGGCGGCTGTCCTGACCGGCGAGGCGGACCGGCCGCCCGGCCAGCAGCAGCGAACCGAACGCGGTGATCTCCGCGCTGGCCCAGTCGATCGGGCCCTGGGTGATCGCCGTCGCCCGGCGCTGCAGCTGCGGCAGCACCTTCGGGTGCACCGTGAAGCCTTCCGGCAGCGTCGTGTGCGCGTCCGCGATCTTCTTCAGGGTCTCCGGCGTGGTCGCCGTCGCGTCCGGGCCTTCCGGCTTGTCCGGGTAGACCGGGACGGTCACGTACGGCGCCGGGGTGTCCGGCTGGCTCTTCGCCTCGCGGACCTCGGTGAAGACCCGCTCCAGCCGCTGCTGGAAGTCCCGCATCGCCTGCTCGGCCTCTTCGACCGTGATGTCGCCGCGGCCGATCAGGGCCTCGGTGTAGAGCTTGCGGACGGACCGCTTCTGCTCGATCAGGTCGTACATCAACGGCTGGGTGAAACTCGGGTCGTCACCCTCGTTGTGACCGCGGCGGCGGTAGCAGACCAGGTCGATGACGACGTCCTTGTTGAACGCCTGGCGGTACTCGAAGGCCAGGTCGGCGACCCGGACACAGGCCTCGGGGTCGTCGCCGTTCACGTGGAAGATCGGCGCCTGCACCATCCGGGCGACGTCGGTGGAGTACATCGACGACCGGGACGAGGCCGGCGACGTGGTGAAGCCGACCTGGTTGTTCACGATCACGTGGATCGTGCCACCGGTGCGGTAGCCGCGCAGCTGGGAGAGGTTGAGCGTTTCCGCCACCACACCCTGGCCGGCGAACGCCGCGTCACCGTGGACGAGCAGCGGCAGCACCGGGAACGCGGTGCCGCGGTCGAGGATGTCCTGCTTGGCCCGGACGATGCCCTCGAGCACCGGGTCGACGGTCTCCAGGTGGGACGGGTTCGCCGCCACCGAGACCTTGATCTTGTCGCCGAACTCGGAGACGAACTCACCCTCGGCGCCCAGGTGGTACTTGACGTCACCGGAGCCCTGCACCGTCCGCGGGTCGATGTTTCCGTCGAACTCGCGGAAGATCTGGCCGTAGGACTTGCCGACGATGTTGG
Source organism: uncultured Actinomycetota bacterium (assembly GCA_963748245.1). Classification (GTDB taxonomy): domain Bacteria; phylum Actinomycetota; class Actinomycetes; order Propionibacteriales; family Kribbellaceae; genus Kribbella. The sequence continues at coordinate 1,492,647 of CAVVIA010000004.1, forward strand.
CCAGCACGTTCAGCCGGCCGCGGTGCGCCATCCCGATGACGACCTCGTCCAGGCCGGCGCCGGCCGCCTCCTCGCACAGCTCGTCGAGCAGCGGGATGGTGGTCTCGCCGCCCTCGAGCGAGAAGCGCTTCTGGCCGACGTACTTGGTCTGCAGGAAGGTCTCGAACGCCTCGGCCTCGTTCAGCTTGGCCAGGATCCGCAGCTGCTCCTCGCGGGGCACCTTGGTGTGCGGCCGCTCGACCCGCTCCTGGATCCACTTGCGCTGCTCGGGGTCCTGGATGTGCATGTACTCGATACCGGTGGTCCGGCAGTACGAGTCGCGCAGGATGCCGAGGATCTCGCGCAGCTTCATGAACTTGCGGTCGCTGGCCGCCCCGAACGAGCCGGTGGCGAACTCGCGGTCGAGGTCCCACAGGGTCAGGCCGTGGGTGGCCACGTCCAGGTCCGGGTGGCTGCGCTGCTTGTACTCCAGCGGGTCGGTGTCGGCCATGATGTGGCCGCGGACCCGGTAGGCGTGGATCATCTCGAGGATGCGCGCCTGCTTGGAGACGTCCTCCTCGTGGCTGTGCGGGAGGTCCGCGGCCCAGCGGATCGGCTCGTACGGGATCCGCAGCGACTGGAAGATCTCGTCGTAGAAACCCTCCTGGCCGAGCAGCAGCTGATGCAGCCGGCGGAGGAACTCGCCCGACTGGGCGCCCTGGATGATCCGGTGGTCGTACGTCGAGGTCAGCGTCATCACCTTGCTGACCGCGAGCTTGGCCATCGTCTCGTCGGCCGCGCCCTGGTACTCCGGCGGGTACTCCATCGCGCCGACGCCGACGATGCAGCCCTGGCCGGTCATCAGCCGCGGCACCGAGTGCTGGGTGCCGATGGTGCCGGGGTTGGTCAGGCTGATCGTGGTGCCCTGGAAGTCCGGCAGCGCCAGCTTGTTGTCGCGGGCCCGCCGGACGATGTCCTCGTAGGCCATCCAGAACTCGGCGAACGTCATCGTCTCGGCGGCCTTGATCGACGGCACCAGCAGCTGCCGGGTGCCGTCCGGCTTCTGCATGTCGATGGCCAGGCCCAGGTTGATGTGGGCCGGCTGGACCAGGGTCGGCTTGCCCTCGGTCTCGTCGTACGACGCGTTCATCTCCGGCAGCGTCTTCAGCGCCTTCACCAGCGCCCAGCCGATCAGGTGGGTGAAGGAGATCTTGCCGCCGCGGGCGCGCTTGAGGTGGTTGTTGATGACGATGCGGTTGTCGATCAGCAGCTTGACCGGGACCTGCCGGACGCTGGTCGCGGTGGGGACCCCGAGGCTGGTCTCCATGTTCTGCGCCGTCCGCGCGGGCGCGCCGCGCAGGATCTTCCGCTCCGCGTCCGTCGAGGACTCGGGAGCGGGCTTGGGCTGGGCCTTGGGCGGCTGGTTCACCGTGCCTCCGGTCGGGGCGGCGCCGGCCGTGGCCGGCGCGGCCTTGGCTGCGGGCTGGTCCTGCGGTACGGCGGCCGGCGGGGTCGCGGCAGCTGCCGGGGCGGCCGCGGCGGCGGCCGCAGCGGGACGGCTCGAAGCGGGCGCGGACGGAACCGTGCCGCGGCTCGGCGCCTCGGGAGTCTTGTTCTCCGACACCGCGTCGGGCCGGGGAGCGTCGGCCGGGGCGGTATTCACCGGCTTCGCGTCACCTGGCGTGTAATTCTTGAAGAAGTCCAGCCACGCCGGATCCACTGACTTCGGGTCCTGCAGATACTTCTCGTACAGCTCGTCGACCAGCCATTCGTTGGCACCGAAGGCTGCGAGTGGATTCGTGTCTGATGGCTCGGTGGCCACTTGGCAGTTCGCCTCTTCCGATCGATCCGGTATCGCGGTGGTTAATGCTGATGTTATGGGGGCAACCCCAGGGGCAAGGCTAATAGCAGGCGGACCACTTCCACAGCCCGGGACCACCGGACCAGTGCGTCGGGTGGTCGGGCTCTCCCGGCTTGATCGTTCGAGGCCTGAAACACTGTGCTGGCAGCTGTTTCAGGCCACCGACCGCCGGTCCGGATGTGATCGACCTGGCCGACGCCCGGCCGGAGTGCGGGACGCCTTGCAGAGGTGGGATTCCGGCTCTTCCCGCGGTGACTCTGGGTGCAGCGTTTGAGCGCAACTGGCCACTGTATGCAACTGAGCACTCGCCGTCGGTGGTGATCAGGACCGCGCAGAAATGTGGCGAACCTCACGCTGTGGATCAGTCCAGTTAGTCACCACTGGGCTCACCAGGCGTGTCGGCCGTAGGGTTCGCCGAGCAGGTCGAGTTGTCGTTCGACAACCTCGGGGTCGCGCTGCGGTCGGCCGGTCTCGACTACGCCGAGGTGTTCCAGCTCCGCACGTACATCGTCGACCACTCGCCGGAGAAGCTCGCCGTCGTCGGTGCCGCCATCGCCCGACGCTGGCCCCGCAAGCCGCCCGTCCAGACCCTCCTCGGCGTCGCCTGCCTCGCCCTCCCGGACATGAGCTTCGAGGTCGATGCCATCGCGGTGCGTCCTTTGGGCTGCACCGGTGAGCGGGGTTGGCGCCATACTGACTGGATGGCGTTGACGGATGAGGCGATCGTCAAGATCAAAGGGATGATCACCTCGGGGGAACTGGGGCCGGGGGATCGACTGCCGAAGGAGGCCGATCTCGCGGCGCGGCTCGGCCTGTCGCGGAACTCGCTGCGGGAAGCGGTCAAGGCGCTGACGCTGGTGAACGTGCTCGACGTCCGGCACGGCGACGGCACGTACGTGACCAGCCTGGACTCGGCGCATCTGCTGGACGCGCTGAACTTCATGGTCGACCTGCATCGCGACGACTCGGTCCTGCAGTTCTTCGAGGTACGGCGCTTGCTCGAGCCGGGCGTGGCCGCGCTGGCCGCTGTCCGGATCAATAAGGAACAGCTGACGGAGTTGCGGCTGCTGTGCAGTGACCTGACCCCGGACGCGCCGGTGGAGGAGTTGGTCGCCAACGACCTGCGCTTCCACCGCGCGATCGCCGAGGCGACCGGGAACCAGGTGGTGTGCTCGCTGCTGGACGGCATCTCCGGCGCGACTCAGCGGGCCCGGATCTGGCGCGGTGTCACCCAGGCCGGCGCGGTCGAGCGGACCCTGTCGGAGCACGCCGCCATCCTGGACGCGATCGAGATCGGCGACGCGGAGGCGGCTCGTGCCTGGATGACCGCCCACATCGCCGGCGTCGAGACCTGGCTCCGCAAGGCGCCCTGAGTTCTGGGTACCGGGACGGCATGGCCTTCGAGCCGCCACCGCCGCGCAGTGCCCTGACGCTGCGGTTGGTGCTGTCCTGCTTCGGTGTGGCGTTGTGGGTCACGGCCGCGATCCTGTTCGCCGCGTACGACGTCCCGGCCGGGTGGGTGATCGCCTGCGTCGTGCTCGCGGTCGTCGCCCTGGTCGACCTGGTGATCGTTGCCTGGCGCAAACACCGGGAGCACGTGGCCGGATAAATAGTGGCCGGATAAATAGTTGAACCGGTGAAGCAGTGCCCGTAATCTTGGATGCGTCCCATTCCCGAGGTCAGGGGTCTGCGTTGTAGCTCCGAGGTCTTCTTTCAGCCGGTGATCGCCGCCCGTCGAGGTGTGCGGTCTCGTCCGAGACCTCTTCCTGGAGTACACGCATGAGTCATTCCCTGTCCTGTACGGACCTCTTCTTCGCTTGGCCGGACGGCGACGTCCTGTTCGACGGGCTCAGCTTCGTCGCCGGACCCGTGCGGTCCGGGCTCGTCGGCCGCAACGGCGCCGGCAAGTCGACCCTGCTCAGGCTGATTGCCGGCCGGCTCACCCCGCAGCGCGGCTCGATCCGCGTGAGCGGCGAGCTCGGGTACCTGCCGCAGGACCTGACCCTCGACACCGCACTGCGTGTCGATCAGGCGCTCGGCATCGACGCCGTCCGCCGCGCGATCACCGCGATCGAGTCCGGTGACGCGTCGGAGGAGAACTTCGCCGCCGTCGGCGACGAGTGGGACGTGGACGAGCGGGCCGAGGCGCTGCTCGGCAAGCTCGGCCTCGGTGCGATCGGGCTGGATCGCAACGTCGGTGAGCTGTCCGGCGGCGAGACGATCCTGCTCGGGCTGGCCGCCGAGCTGCTGCGGCGTCCCGACGTACTGCTGCTCGACGAGCCGACCAACAACCTCGACCTGCGGGCGCGGCGGCATCTGTACGACGCCGTCGACCAGTTCCGCGGTGCGCTGCTGATCGTCAGTCACGACCGGGAGTTGCTGGATCGGGTCGACCAGATCGGCGACCTGCGCAAGGGCGACGTCACCTGGTACGGCGGCAACCTGACGGCGTACGAGGGAGCGGTGGCGGTCGAGCAGGAGGCGGCTGAGCGAATGATGCGCTCGGCGGAGGCCGACGTACGGAAGCAGAAGCGCGATCTGATCGAGGCGCGGATGAAGATGGACCAGCGCCGGGCGCGGGGCCAGCGGGCGTTCGAGCAGGGCGGGATCCCGAAGATCATCGCGGGCGGGCTGAAACGGTCCGCGCAGGTGTCGGCCGGGAAGCATCTCGACATGCAGAGCGATCGGCTCGAGTCGGCGCAGGACGCGCTGGCCGAGGCGGAGGCGCTGGTCCACGACGACGACGCGATCCGCGTCGACCTGCCGAAGACCGCCGTACCGGCGGGGCGGATCGTGCTGCGGCTGGAGGATCACGTCCTGCGGACCGGTGCGCACGTGGACCTGGAGATCCGCGGGCCGGAGCGGATCGCGCTGACCGGGCCGAACGGTGCCGGCAAGACGACGTTGCTGGAGTCGGTCACGGCGGGGAAGTTGCCGGTGGTGCCGTACCGGTTGCTGCCGCAGCGGCTCGATCTGCTCCAGGACGACCTGTCGATCGTCGACAATCTCGCCTTGCTGGCGCCGGGGACGGAGAACCAGGAGCGCCGGTCGCGCTTGGCCCGCTTCCTGTTCCGGGGGCGCGCCGCGGATCAGTTGGTCAGCACGCTGTCGGGTGGCGAACGTTTCCGGGCGACGCTGGCCGCGCTGCTGCTGGCGGAGCCGCCGCCGCAGTTGCTGATGCTCGACGAGCCGACCAACAACCTCGATCTGGCCAGCGTCGCGCAGTTGAAGGACGCGTTGTCGTCCTACAGCGGCGCGCTGCTGATCGCGAGCCACGACCTGCCGTTCCTCCGGGAGATCGGCATCACCCGCTGGCTCGAGCTGACGCCCGAGACACTGACCGACATCGAACCCCTGTAGGACGCCGCGACTGCCCCGTCATCCGTGTGGATGGCGGGGCAGTTGTGCGTTCGGGCCTTGTGAGTCATACCCCTAGGGGGTATGGTCAGGGTATGGATCAGCATCACGAGCACGGCGAGCACGACGCGCATGCGGGCCACGGGGATCACGCGGCGCAGTTCAAGGACCGGTTCTGGATCAGCCTGGCGTTGGCCGTGCCGGTGGTGTTCTTCAGCGAGATGTTCGCCGACCTGCTCGGGTACATGCCGCCCGAGTTCCCCGGCTCCGGCCTGATCGCGCCGGTGCTCGGCACGGTGATCTACCTGTACGGCGGCCAACCGTTCCTGACCGGTGGATGGGCCGAGCTGAAGTCGCGCCGGCCCGGGATGATGCTGCTGATCTCGATGGCGATCACGGTCGCGTTCGTCGCGTCCTGGGTGACCACGCTCGAGCTCGGCGGGTTCGACCTGGACTTCTGGTGGGAGCTCGCGCTGCTGATCGTGATCATGCTGCTCGGTCACTGGCTGGAGATGCGGGCACTCGGTGCCGCGTCGGGAGCGCTCGACGCGTTGGCCGCGTTGCTGCCCGACTCGGCCGAGAAGGTGACCGGCGACGGTGTGGTCGAGGTGTCGCTGGCGGAGTTGCGGGAGGGCGACGTCGTACTGGTCCGCTCGGGTGGTCGCGTGCCTGCCGACGGGAAGGTGGTCGAGGGGCAGGCCGAGGTCGACGAGTCGATGATCACCGGCGAGTCCCGGCCGGTCGCGCGGGCGGTGGGCGACCCGGTAGTCGCCGGGACCGTTGCCACGGACAACGCACTGCGGGTCGAGATCACCGCGGTCGGAGAGAACACCGCCCTGGCCGGGATCCAGCGACTGGTCGCGGAGGCGCAAGCGTCGTCGTCCCGGGCTCAGGCCCTGGCGGATCGGGCTGCTGCTTTCCTGTTCTACTTCGCGTCGATCGCAGGTGTGATCACGTTCCTGGTGTGGACGTTGCTGGGCGAGGTCGACGAGGCGGTGACCCGGACGGTGACCGTCCTGGTGATCGCTTGCCCGCACGCTCTCGGGCTGGCGATTCCGCTGGTGATCGCGATCTCGACCGAGCGGGCCGCGAAGGCCGGCGTGCTGGTGAAGAACCGGTTGGCGCTGGAGCGGATGCGGACGATCGACGTGGTGCTGTTCGACAAGACCGGCACGCTGACGAAGGGGCAGCCGGTGGTGACCGGGGTCGCGGGTGTCGGCTCGGTCAGCGAGGACGAGCTGCTGGAGTTGGCGGCCGCGGTCGAGGCGGACAGCGAACACCCGTTGGCGAAGGCGATCGTCCGGGCGGCATCCCGGGTGAGTGCCGGCAAGGTTGCGGATGGCAACGGTCGGCTGGTCGCCTCGGAGTTCCGGTCGCTGACCGGACGTGGGGTCCAAGCCGTGGTCGATGGGGCCGAGGTTTCCGTCGGCGGTCCGGCGTTGCTGCGCGAGAACGGCGTACCCGAACCTGCTGAGCTGGAGGCGGACGTGCAGGCTTGGAAGGAACGGGGTGCGGCGGTTCTGCATGTGGTTCGGGACGGGCAGGTGCTCGGGGCGGTCGCGTTGGAGGACGAGGTACGGGAGGAGTCCAGGCAGGCTGTGGACGCGCTGCACCGGCGGGGCGTGAAGGTCGCGATGATCACCGGTGACGCGCACCAGGTGGCCGAGGCGGTGGCGAAGGAACTCGGGATCGACGAGGTCTTCGCCGAGGTACTGCCGCAGGACAAGGATGCCAAGGTGGCCGAACTCCAGGCCCGTGGACTCAAGGTGGCGATGGTCGGCGACGGTGTGAACGACGCACCGGCCCTGGCCCGCGCCGAGGTCGGCATCGCGATCGGCGCCGGCACGGACGTCGCGATCGAGTCGGCCGGTGTGGTCCTCGCCGCCGACGACCCGCGGGCGGTGTTGTCGGTGATCGAACTGTCCAAGGCCAGCTACCGCAAGATGTGGCAGAACCTGGCCTGGGCCACCGGCTACAACGTCGTGACCGTCCCCCTGGCCGCAGGCGTCCTGGCCTTCGCCGGCATCCTCGTCTCGCCGGCCGTCGGCGCCATCCTCATGTCCGTCTCAACCATCGTCGTAGCCCTCAACGCCCAACTCCTCCGCCGCCTGAACCTCACACCGGAAGCCCTGACCCAGTAGGCCCCAGGATCCTCAGGTCTCGTCGGGTTGCAGGGAGCTGAGGATCAGGTTCAGGCCGTAGTCGAACTCGGCGGCGTAGTCGTAGCCGGGGGTGAGGATGTGGTGGGTGATGAGTTCTGCGAGGTGTGGGTAGGTGTCGGCCGGAAGGTCGCGCAGGAGATCGCCGGCTACCTCGTCGAGTTCGGTGGCGTTCGTGAAGGGCAGGCTCAGTTCCTGGATGACGAAACCGTAGATGTAGCTGTCGATCGCGGAGAAGGCGCGCGCGGTGAGCGCGACGGAGAAGCCCCCGGCTCGGAGGGCGCCCAGCACGGCGTCATGGTGGCGCAAGGTGGACGGGCCGGAGCCGGTGCGGGAGTCCATCAGGCCGACGGCCCAGGGGTGGCGCCGAAGCGCCGTACGCGCAGAGGCGGCGCGCTCGCGCATGGCTTCCTTCCAGTCCATGCCCGGCGTCGGCAGGTCGATCTCGCCGAACACAGCGTCGACCATGCCGTCGAGGAGGTCCTCGCGACCGGCCACGTGGTTGTACAGCGACATCGCCTCGACACCCAACTGCGCGGCGATCGCCCGCATGGTCACCCCGGCGTCGCCCTTCTCGTCGGCCAGCGCCATCGCGGTGGTGACCACTCGCTCCCGGCTGAGCGGAGCCCGCTTCGGCTTCGCACTCCGGCCGGCCCTGCGCTCACCCATCGCTGTCCCTTCCCTTGACGGACTTACGCTGTAAGTCTACCGTGACTTACAACGTAAGTCTGACGACGACAGGCGGGTGGGGACATGAGCACGGATCAGGTCCGGAAGGTCTGCATCATCGGTGCCTCGGGGAGACTTGGGCAGTACATGGTGCGGCACGCGCTGGACCGCGGGTACGAGGTCGTCGGCGTGTGTCGCGAACGCAGTGTCCCGAAGCTCGCGGGGTTCGCGGACCGGATCACGATCGTTCCCGGGCACACGAACGACCGGGAGGTGATCCGGAAGGCGGTCGCCGGGTGCGACGGCGTACTGACCGTGCTAGTGCCCTGGGGCGTGCAGCAGTACTCGACGGGTACGGCGCAGGCGGTGCTCGACTACTCCGCACCCGACGCGCGACTGGTCTTCTCGTGCGGTTGGCACATCACGCGGGACGGCAAGGACAAGTACTCCTGGCGGCTCCGGGCGGCCATCCGGATCATGACCCCGTTGGCTCGCCTCGTCCGCGCTGTCGACATCGACGACCAGGTGGAGGCGTGCCGGCGGATCTTCGCGTCCGACCGGCGCTGGACCGTCGTCCGCGGCAGCGACCTCGAGAAGGGCGAGAGCCAGGGCCTTCCGGTCTGGAGTCGCCACGTCGGCGACCCGATCCTCGCCAGCAACCTGACCCGACGCGCGGACTTCGCCCTGTTCATGGTGGAGGCCCTCACCGACAACACCCTCATCCACGAGGCGCCGGCAATCGTCGGCCGCCTCTCGCCCAGCGCCCTCGCCCACGCCGCCAACGGCCGATCCCCCGAACCGGCCAGCGACACGCCTTAGTCGCGGGCGGCACGGCTGGCGAGATCTACGCTGAGCAGGCAGGCGTTGGTGATGGTCAATTCTGACGGGGTCGCGGTGTTCTACGAATTCACCCGTGGGACATACGACCAGGTCAGCAGCCGTTCGCGTGGAGCATGACTGTGAGCGACACCTGTCGGACACGCTGCGGACACAGTTTGCTGTGACGCCGCGAGGCTCAGCTGTGGGTCGTCGCGATGGCGGCGAGTAAGAGTGTCGGGGACCGCGGCACGCGCTGCCGGGATCCACAGTGCTGCCTGTCAATCGCTATGCAACTCTCCTCAAACGATCGTCATGACGGAATTGCCAGAAATGGGTCACCGCGACAGACCACGCTCCCGAGTGCGCTGACGCACGCCGCTCCAACTACCGGATCTAGCCGATGAGCGATAGTTGGCCGCTGAAGCGATGAGTAACGCTCAGAGGTCTTCATCCAGCGCGATTGATGCCCACTCGACGAAACTCAGGTGAGAAAGAACGGGTGTCTCGATGGGTAGTGCCCACCCACGCTGATACCAGATCACGAGGGCAGTGCTGCGCTGGAGTGGATCGCCTGCCAGGGCGGTCGAGGAGAACGTAGCCTCCACGCGGATGGCCGGCAGTCTCGCCGCACCCCCAAATGGATAGTCCTCGAAGCCCTCAATCGGCTCCTGCTCGACCGGTACCAGGTATCCGGCTTTCCGGTCGTGGCTGAGCTGCGCCTCGTTCATGCGCCGGTTGGGCACGCCCTCCAGGAGGCCGTCGTACGTCAGCCGTTGGTGCAAGCGTGTCAGGCGAGGATCGACAACACCGATACGAATCGGGACGGAAGTCACGGACCTATCGTGACAGGGGGCGAATCCTCGCGTCACCCAAGCGAGGTCGCGCGTTTGGAGCCATGAGCCACCCCCGGACATGCCGCGGATAATGAATGCCCGGAACTGCCGATGTGCGGACGCGGTATCCGCATCTGAACCGACCAGGGACATACCGTTGGCACATGGCCGAGATCTGGATAGTCGGCGCGGAGGTTCGGACAGAGCTCGACGTGCACCGAACCCTCGAGCGGCAACTTGAGTTTGGCGAGTACTACGGGCGAAATGTCGCCGCACTTCGGGATCGTCTCCTGACGGACGTACCGCGGCCGGTGCGTATCGTCTGGCTCGACTCGAGCATCAGTCGATCGCGGCTCGGCGGGGAGGTCTTCGACAAGATTGTTGGGGTCTTTGCCGAGGCGGCGGTCCAGGATCTCGCGTTCGGTTGGAGCGAACGATTCGAGTTCGAGCTTCACTAACGGGCGTCTTGAGCCAGCCGGTCGGGCTAGCCAGTCGCACGGATCTGGTTCCCCTCTGTGTCAAGGGGCCGGTCTCGGCTCGTTGATGATGCGCCGGCGCTTGTCGCCGTCAAGGTCGTTCGTCCGGTAGGGCGCTCCACCTTGACGGCTCCGGCGCGTCGGCGCGTGGGGCGGCTGAGCCGGGGCCGGGCGGGGCTTCGCATGGGCCGTGGGCGCGGGTAGCGTCGTATTGCGGGTCCGGGAAGTGGCTGATCCGAAGAGCCGATGACCGGGGTGTATAGGTCGGCCGCGCTGGATTGTGAAGACGCCCCCGAGTGCCCTCCCGGGCCCGTTTCGCCGGTTGTCGCGGTCTGCGGCGTGGCGTCGCTGACGAGTTGGCGGTAGACGGCGTCGGAGAGCCGTCGTTTCAGGCAGCGCAGGGCCTCCATCGGGGTCTTGCCGTCGGCGAGCTTGCGCCGGTAGTAGGCCCGGCCTGCGGTGTCGTGGCGGATCTGCACGATGGCGGCGATGTGGAGCACGTGGTTGAGCCGGCGGTTCCCGGCCCGGGACAGCCGGTGGCGGATCTGGTCGCCGGAGGAGGCGTCCAGGGGTGCGGTGCCGGTCCAGGAGGCGAAGTGGTTGCGGTCGGGGAACCGGGCCACGTCCCCGACGTCGGCCAGGATGCGGGCAGCACCGGCCGGGCCGACGCCGTAGAGGTCCATCAGGTGCGAGCCCCGCGCTTGCACCGCGGCGCGGAGCTCCTTCTTGATCGCTTTGAGCTTGGCGTCGACGGCGACCAGGTCGGCGATCTCCTCGGCGGCCATCCGTCGCATCGTCTTACCCACCAGGGTTCTGGGCCTCACCGTCGCCAGCAGCCGCTTGGCCTGTAACGCGGACAGGTCCCGCTTGGCGCCGCCGGGGATCAGCTCGGTCAGCAGCCGTTGCAACCGGTTCACTGTCTGCACCCGCAGGTGCGACAGCTCGTCGCGGCGGTCGGTCAGCAGCCGCAGCGCGATCAGCTCCTCGTCGAAGGCCAGCTCCCGCAGCCGCGGGGTCCGCAGCGCCACCATCGCGACCGCATGCGCGTCGACGGCGTCGGTCTTGCGGGCGTTGCCGGTGTCGAAGACCCGCACCCGGGCGGCCAGCTTGGCCGGCACATCGACCACGGTCTCGCCCTGGGCGAGCAGCCGTTGCGCCAGCGGCCGGCCGATACCCTTGGGCGCCCTCGACCGCCCACCGATGGTGCGGCCACTGCTCGCGCACGTAGCTCAGCATCAGCCGGTAGCCGGCGCTGTCGGTGCCGAACCGACCGGTCGCCAGCACACTGCCGTGCTCGTCGACCGCTTCGATCGTCACCGACTTCTTGTGTGGGTCCACACCCACGATCACTCGGCCCATCAGATGACCTCCTCGCTCGAGCCGACAAACGGCGAGGACGGGCAGCGCTACTTCGAGCCGGGCAATCCCCTCTTGAGCCACGCCTCACCACGGCGCCCGACGGGACCGCATGCCAGATGAGAGCCACACCCAACAAAGGTGGGCAGCCGCTGGAATGAGAGCGTCCCGCCGAGCACCTCGACAACAGCCTGGCCCGGCCGCCGCCGTAGAAGAAGTCAACAAGTAGCCGCGTTCCGCGCGCAGCCGATGTGCGTGCGGGTGAGCCTGACGATCGACACACTGTCGGCATGGCTCCTAATGATCCGGACCGGCTGGGCCGAACCTCCCTGCACTACGCGGCCGTAGATGGTCCCGTCGACCAGGTCAGGAACCTCCTGGCGAGCGGCGCGAACGTCGCGGCGACGGACAGGCAAGGGTTCACGCCGCTGCACTTCGCATGTCAGCAGTACCGCGCTGAGGTCGTTGAGGTGCTGCTGGATGCCGGTGCGCCGGTCGATCCCGTTGACGCATGGGGCAACACACCGCTATTTCGCGCGGTCTTCAACGCCAAGGGCGATCCCGCGATAGTCCGGCGCCTCGTGAGCGCCGGGGCCGATCCAGATCACGTCAACGCGTCAGGACGGTCACCTAGAGAGCTGGCTGGGATGATCGCGAACTACGACACAGCTGGCTTCTTCGACAGTCCCGCCTGATCCGGCGGTCCTGGGTACATTCGCCGTCCGGATCTGGCTGCTGATCGCGCGGTCATGGCCGATGAGCGTGCGGCAGGTCGCGGCGTTGACTAGGGTCAAAACTTGTGTCGATCGAGGCAGCCGCCGCCCTGAATCGGGCAAGTACGAGATTCGCCGCGTCACCATAGACACGGCTCCTGAGGTCAGCGTCAGACTCGACCTCGAGTCGGATCACGGAACGGCCTTGGTCGTACTCCGCGGCGTTGTGGGACTTGAGATCCGCCAGCAATTCTCGAACTGGCCGTACTTGCTCCAGTTCTGGGACATCTCTGACCGGCAACTGGAAGGCCTCGCGGTCCAAGTCAGCGACGGGCAAGAGGACCAGTTCCATTGCCAGTGCACCAGCGTTGAGGTCGAGACCGACTGACGCGAGGTCCTCACAAGTAGCCGCGATCAGCGCGGGTCATGCCGATGAGCCGGATCCTGACGACACAGCCGCAGTCAGCGATCGACCTGGGTCACTAGGTCGCGAAGGAACGACCACGCACTCGGGTTGAGCACGAGCTACCCACCAATCTCCGCGAACGCCCGGTACTCCGACTCCGTGAGTGGCACGTCGAACTCGTACACGTTCTGGGCCAGGTTCTCGAAAGCAATTCCGGGTTCACCGTGGGCAGCCAGATCGAGAGAGTCTGCGACTCGCACGTCGAAGGAGGCACCCAACGCGGCCTCGCTGTCATGAGTGGCCCGCCCCCATAGCGAGTGCGCCAGCATCCTCAGGCGTTGCACTGTATCGCCGTCCACTAGTGGAGGCTATCGCCGTCGCGTCGAACGTCCGCTCGTAGCCGCGATCCGTGCTGTCGCAGATCACCTGGCGGATGAGTGTCGCGCATCACCCGACGGAGGACACGTCGCGGGCCGATCTGTCGAGTGCCACCTGATGCTTGACGGGTCCGTGCCACCTGATGGTTGACACCTAGACCTAGGAGGCAGGCGTCCACGATGAACATCCGCAAGCAGCCGATGACAGGTCACCGCTGGGTCGGGGATGATGGACCGGTGATATGGCCGCCAGGTGACGACCTTCCTGGGTGGAAGACCTCGGTCAGCAAATTGTCGACAGACGTGTTCAGGGTCAGCGTCGTTGACTCTCGGGGTCATCGCATCGAGGTCGTGGGCTCTGATCCCGACCAACTCGTGGAACGGTGCCGGGTTGAACTTCTAGAGCGTGGCGACGGCGTGGGTTCTGAGAGAAGAATGCCGCCGTGGGTGGATCCGAGGACGCCTGAACGCCCGTGGCTGGACGTCGAGGCGGCGGTCCCTTGGTTGCGGCAGAAGCCTTACCTCATCAGCCCGGGTCGCGCCTCGGAGCTGCGAGCGTGCTTGTCTCGGGCCGGCTTCGAGGTGGTCGACGCAAGCTTGCCCAAGGGCGCTGAGGACCCTGAGTGCGCCTTCCTCACGGCACTGACGCGGGCTTTAAGGTTTGAGGAATTGGGCGCCGGAAGCTGGGCTGCGTTCAATGATCGGCTCTGGGATTTCCTGACGGGCCAGGAGTCGACGCCGCACGCGGTGGTCATCGGAGGTCTCGACGCCCTCGCCCGGTTCAGCACCCACCACTTTCTGCGGTGCGTGCATAACCTCCTGTCCTTAACGGAAGGCGCTGTGCTCGCTGATGTCACTGCCAACCGTCAGATTGAGTTCTTCTTTGTTGGTGGCTGGATCAATCAGCAGACCGTTCCCCATGTCGAGGCGTGATCACCGGCGACCCGCTCCCGAGCGGAGCCTGGTGTGGGTAGCACCGCGGCAACCGGTCGAGTTGCCGCGGTGAATCCTCGTGCGGCAATGTCCGCATAGCCGCGATCCAGGAACGCCCAGATTGTCCCATTCGGGAGCCTGTTTGCTGTCGACCCGGTCAGTTCCCCTTGCCCGCATAGGTGTCGCACACGTACTGATCAACACCCTCAACACGACAGTGCGCGACGCCCAGCGGACCCCGACGAAAGCCCCCAGTCGCGCCGAACTGGCACGCTGACAGTTATTCATCCCACTTCTTCAGCGCCTTCGCTCGAATCCCTTTCAGCCAAAGGCACCTGTCCAACAAACCGTGGTACAGCTCAACAAGGGAGAGCTGACCAGCGATTCGCTGCAGGGCGAGGTCAAGCAGCTGAGCCCTCCGCCGAGCTGCCGACCGGCCCGTGACGAGCTGGTTCGAGCTGGAGCATGTGGGTATGTGCACGGTACGCGTCGCGGTGCAAAGGCTGCCTGACACAGCTCGACCGCTCACGGATCCGGTTCTTTGGTGACTCGGTGGGTGCCGGTGGGATCGACATGGAACGCGAACCCGTTGGGCGTGATCCACTCCACGGTCCTGCGATCCAGACGGCGCACCTTCCAGCCGCCGTGCGTCTTCACCCTGTGCGGGAAGCGGCGCAGGGGTGCGAGGTTCTGAGGGTTGGTTTGGCCGGGTGGGCCGAGGGGGTCGTAGGGCTCGATGTGGTCCAGATCCATCGCTTGGTGGGTTTCGCGGGTGCCGTACGGGAAGAGTTCGACCGGGTGGATCAGCTTCACGCGTTCGCGGATGCGGTCGGGGATCTCGTAGGCGTCGACGCTGACCGCATCGTGCAGGTCGATCACCGGCTTCACGGTGTACGGGCCGTGCCCGATCAGTTCGCTCAACTGCGACGCGAGCAGCGGGCCGATGTCTTCGGCGCGGAGGACGCCGGTGCCGGTGGCGAGGGTGTGATCGGTGAGGTGGACGTAGATCTCGGTCTGCCCAGGCCGCAGCCGCCGGCCCGATCCCGATCGCGGGTTGGTGTAGGCATCGTGCCGGATCTGGGCGAGCCGGGCGTCCAGCGCGCGCCGTGCCTGGGCGTCGAGTGGCTCGCCGTCGTCGGTCTCAACTCGTAGAACGGGTTCGAACGGCTCGACGGCTTCGTTGAAGGGTGTGTCGAGGGGGTCGGGGTGGCCGGTGTCGCTGGGGTGGGGTGCGTCGCGGTCGGCCTCGTCGTGCGGGTCGGGCTCTTCCCAGTCACCGAGCAGGTCCTCGTACTCCGGAGAGGCATCGCGGTTGGCGGCGCGTGGTGGGCGCTCGCTGCAGTCCGAGCCGGGCACCTGTTCGGTCGGTGACGTGTTGTCCCGGGCAGAGGCCGGGTCGGTGGTCGAGGTGGTGGGCGGGCCGTTGCTGTCTGCCCGGGTAACGCCGGCGCCTGGGGTGGTGTCCCGGGCGGTGGCCGCGGCTGCAGCACGGATGGTGCGACCGTCGGTCGTTGGCCGGTCTGGTCGGCGAGCACGACCAGTGGTCGCCAGCTGCCGGCCGTCGTCGGTGGTTGTGGTGGCTCGGTCGCTGTCGTCATCTGTGGTGGCGGGGTGGCTGCCGTTGCCGTCGCCAGCGCCCGTGGGTGGTTCGGGTGGGGCGGGTTTGGCCTTCTGGAACAGGCGGGCTTGGTGGAGGAGTTCTTCGGTGTAGCGGGGGTCGGCGATGATCCCGACCGCGTCCGCACGCCGGCGCTGCAGGGAGGCGGTGTCGCCGAGGATCTTCAATGCTTCGGCGATGCTGGTCAGGCGGGCATCGAAACGGATCGCATGACCAGTTCCGGTGCGGATGAAGATCTTCTTGGTGCCGTGCTCATCGGAGCGTCCGAGATACACGCCGCGTTCACGGGCCTTCTCCTCTGCCTTCCTGCGGGCGGCCTCGGGGTCGGCGTGTTTCTTGGCGGCCTCGACGATCTTGTCCAGCCGGATCGGGGTCAGCGAATCGACCACCTTCGCGACGCGCTGGTCGACTCCCCGCGCCGACTCCTCGGACAACTCCAGGCAGGCGGTGGCGATCATGCGAGCCCTCCACGGGGTCGCCTCACCGGCCTGGACGCGGGCCCAGGTCAACGGCAGCCGGTGCCGCAACGCCAACGCCTGGCCGATGAGGCCGGCGGCCGCGCCGGCGGACAGGCCGATCATCACGCCGAACTCGGCCGGGGCGAACTCGGCGATCGCCGGGCAGCCCTCGCCGCCGAGCACGACGGCGCGTTCGCGGCCGTCGCCCAGGCTGCGGCCGGGGCGGGTGGGACAGGTGTCGGGGTGGTGGCGATCGGCGTAGGTCTGGGCGTGTTCGAGCAGACGGGCATCGACGCGATTGGACTCGGCGCGGTGTTCGGCGGCCGACTCGAGCAGGTCGGGCGTCGAGAGGGTGGTCAGGTCTCCTTCGAACATGTGTTCGATCTTATGTGATGCGCGGCGGCCGGGGCAAACCTGTGGTGACCTGGATTCCCTTATCCACAAGGGGAAATGTCACACTCGTCAGGCTGAAGAAGCGGATAAGCGCGGGCATCGAGATCGAGTTGCCAGGTGGCACGGTGGCTGTTTCAGGAGCCGGAGAACCACGCGTCCAGGGGTAGGCGAGCGCGGTGGTGAGCACACGACGAAGGCGGCAGGCTAGCGGGATGTCGGATGACGTCTGCTCCCCGTTTGGCGCGCTTCTCGTCACCGAACGGCTGCTCGCGGCGTGTGAAGGTCGCGACCGACCGCGTCAGGCGACCGCAGTAGCGCGACGGTCTGCGGGTGTGCGTGTCCACGGGCTTTCACAGGCGGGCGATAGCACGCACGTCGCGGGTGATGAGCCTGCAACCTGCGATCGGGTGGGTGGGAGCGGTGGCGAGCAGGCGACGTAGCGGCGCGCGGGCAGTTACTACCCGGGGGTGGGGGCGTCGGAGCGGAGGAGGCCTGCTGACTTCAGGTCGGACCAGAGGGGGGTGGGGACGTGGGTGCGGGCCAGAGAGGCGTTGGTGTGGACCTCGGCGGGGGTGCGGCAGCCTACGGCGATGCCGGCTACGGCGGGGTGGGCGAGGGGGAAGGCGAGGGCGGCGGCGGGGAGGGTGGTGCCGTGGGACTCGCAGATGTCGGCCAGCTTGTTGGCCTTGTCGAGCAGGGCGGCGGCGGCCGGTTCGTAGTTGAAGGTGGCGCCGGGGGCCGGGCGGGGCTGGGAGAGGAGGCCGGAGTTGAAGATGCCTACGGCAACTACCTGGACGTTGTTGTCCACGCAGGCGGGGAGTACGTCGTCCAGGCCGTCGGGGTCGATCAGCGAGTAGCGGCCGGCCAGCATGATCACGTCGATGTCGACCTCGCGGACGAACCGGGTCAGCATCGCGGTCTGGTTCATCCCGGAGCCGATGGCGCCGATCACGCCCTGGTCGCGCAGTTCGATCAGCGTCGGGAACGCGGTCGCGACGGCCTCGTCGAAGTGGTCGTCGGGGTCGTGGACGAAGACCACGTCGAGGCGGTCGGTGCCGATCCGCCGCAGTGAGTCCTCGATGCTCTGCAGCACCCCGTCGCGGCTGAAGTCCCAGCGCCGCCGCCGGGTCGTGCTGATGTCGAATCCCTCGTCGTCGACGGCCGCCGAGTCGACCGAGTAGATGATGCGGCCGACCTTGCTCGACAGCACGTACTCGTCCCGCGGCTTGCCGTCGAGGCCGAGGCCAAGCCGCTCCTCGGCCAGCCCGAGGCCGTAGTGCGGCGCGGTGTCGAAGTACCGCCAGCCCTCGTCCCAGGCGGCGTTCACCGTGGCGACGGCGTCGGCGTCGCTCACCTCGCCGAGCAGGTTTCCGATCGGTGCACCGCCGAGCCCGACCCGCTGGTCGTCCGGGAAGAGTTTCATGACCGGGCCGCCGGGAGCCGCAGGTTCTGCATTCCGCCGTCGACGGCAAGCGCCGTACCGGTCGTCGAACCCGACAGTGGACTGGCCAGATAGGCGATCGCCGAAGCCACTTCATCAGCCGAGACCAACCGGCCCATCGGCTGACGAGCTTCCAGAGCGGCCCGCTCGGCCGCCGGGTCGTCGGCGACGTCGAGCAGGCGGCCGACCCACGGCGTGTCCGCCGTACCAGGGTTCACGCAGTTCACCCGGATGCCTTCGCGGACGTGGTCGGCGGCCATCGCCATGGTGAGGGCCAGTACGGCGCCCTTGCTCGCCGAGTACAGCGCCCGGTTCGGCAGACCCGCGGTGGCGGCGATCGAGCAGGTGTTGACGATCGCGGCGGCCGAGGACTTCCGCAGGTACGGCAGCGCCGCCCGCGTGACCCGGGCAATCCCGACCACGTTGACGTCGAGGACGCGGTGCCACTCCTCGTCGTCGTTGGCCGCGACCGTGCCCTGCGCGCCGATGCCGGCGTTGTTCACGACGATGTCGATGCCGCCCAGTTGCAGGGCGGCCGCGGCGACCGCGTCGCGGACCGAACTGTCGTCGGTGACGTCCGTGGCGATCCCGGTCAGCGGTTCGGGGACATCAGGCTTGAGGTCGAACACGACGACCTGCGCACCCCGGGACGCCAACTGCGAGGCGGCCGCGAGACCGATCCCCGAAGCGCCCCCGGTCACCACAGCCTTCAAGCCGGCGAAGTCGGTCACTTGCCCTCCTTGGTCAGGTCGATCCAGATCTTGCCACCCGGGAACCGGAAGTCGGAAAGCGTCTCAGCATCCATCTCGGCCCCGAATCCGGGCCTCAGCGGTACGACGTAGTGCCCATCCTTGATCACCACCGGGTCCAGGAAGTGCTCGTGCAGGTGGTCGACGTATTCGATCACGCGGTCCTCGACCGACCCGCTCACCGCCAGGTAGTCGAACATCGACAGGTGCTGGACCAGCTCGCACAGACCGACCCCGCCGGCGTGCGGGCACACGGGTACGCCGAACTTCGCCGCGAGCAACAGGATCGCGATGTTCTCGTTCACCCCGGCCACGCGCGCGGAGTCGAGTTGCAGCACCGACAGCGACCCGGCCTGCAACATCTGCTTGAAGACCACCCGGTTCTGCACGTGCTCGCCGGTGGCGACCCGGATCGGCGCGATGGCGGCAGCGATCGCCGCGTGCCCGAGGATGTCGTCCGGGCTGGTCGGTTCCTCGACCCACCAGACGTCGTACGGCGCCAGCGCCTTGACCCAGGCGATCGCGTCGGCCACGTCCCAGCGCTGGTTGGCGTCGATGGCGATCCGGATGTCCGGACCGACCGCCTCGCGGGCCAGGCGCATCCGCCGTACGTCGTCGTCCAGGTTCGCGCCGACCTTCAGCTTGATCTGGGTGAACCCCTCGGCCATGGCCTCGTGGCACAGCCGGACCAGCTTCGCGTCGTCGTACCCGAGCCAGCCGGGAGTGGTCGTATAAGCCGGATAGCCGCGTTCACGCAACGAGGCTTCCCGCTCGGCACGCCCGGACTCCGCGGCGCGCAGGATCTCCAGCGCCTCCGAAGGGGTGAGCGCGTCGGTCAGGTAGCGGAAGTCGACCAGGTCGACGATCTGCTCCGGGCTGAGGTCGGACAGCAGCTTCCACAGCGGTACGCCGGCCCGCTTGGCGGCCAGGTCCCACACCGCGTTGACGACCGCGCCGATCGCCATGTGCATGACGCCCTTCTCCGGGCCGAGCCAGCGCAGCTGCGAGTCGTGCACCAGCGTCCGCCAGAACCCGCCGAGATCCTTCAGCGTCGCGTCGACGTCGAGTCCGATCACGTGGTCGCGGAGCGCCTCGATCGCCGCGGTCTGGACGTCGTTGCCACGGCCGATGGTGAACGCGAATCCGTGCCCTTCCAGCCCGTCGTCCGCGTCGGTCCGCAGGATCAGGTACGCCGCCGAGTAGTCCGGGTCGGAGTTCATCGCGTCGGAGCCGTCCAGGTCCAGCGACGTGGGGAAGCGGACGTCGTAGGTCTCTAACTCGGTGAATCGTGGCATCGGGACCCGATCTGCAGCTGTGGGCGGACTGTCGCGAGGAATCCTATAGGATATGTGCCGACTTGGGCAGTGCTGGTGCGCCGGGATCGGCCCGTTAGAGTCGGTCGCATGGCGGAGCGCGGCGTACTGCGGCTGGGGACCCGGTCGTTCGGCGTGGGCGAGTTCGCGCTGATGGCGATCGTCAACCGGACCCCGGATTCGTTCTTCGACCGCGGGGCGACGTACGCGACCGACGCGGCCTTTCAAGCGATCGACAGAGCGGTCGCGGACGGTGCCGATCTGGTCGACATCGGCGGCGTCAAGGCCGGGTACGGCGAACCCGTCAGCGAGGACGAAGAGGTCCGCCGGACCGTGGACTTCGTCGCCGGCATCCGCGCCCGGCACCCCGATCTGGTGATCAGCGTCGATACGTACCGCAGCGGCGTCGCCCGCCGGGTCGCCGAGGCCGGCGCCGACCTGATCAACGACACGTGGGCGGGCGCTGACCCTGAGTTGGCAACCGCGGCTGCCGAGTTCGGGACCGGACTGGTCTGCAGCCACGTCGGCGGCCTCTCGCCGCGCACCGACCCGCACCGGATGGCGTACGACGACGTGGTCGCCGATGTCATCCGTACGACGACCGCCCTCGCCGACCGGGCCGTCACCGCCGGGGTCCGGCCGGACGGGATCCTGATCGACCCGACCCACGACTTCGGCAAGAACACCCTCCAGTCGCTGGAACTCACCCGCCGCCTCGACGAACTGGCCGCCACCGGCTGGCCGGTGCTGGTCGCGGTGTCGAACAAGGACTTCATCGGCGAGACCCTCGAGTTGCCGCCGGGCCAGCGGGGCAATGGGACGCTGGCCGCGCTCACCGTGTCCGCCTGGCTCGGTGCCCGGGTCTTCCGCGTTCACGACGTACCGGCGGCTCGACAGGCGCTTGACCTGGTCGCCGTACTGCGTGGCACCGCTCAACCCGCCGGAACCCGAAGGAGCCTCGCCTGATGCGTCGACTGGAAGACCTCTCGGACGCGGAGCTGGCGGCGGCGTACGAGCCGCCCGACCGGTCGGTGCCGCACCTGCGCGCGAACTTCGTCAGCAGCCTGGACGGTGCGGTCGAGATCGACGGCCAGTCCAAGGCGCTGTCGAGTGACTCGGACAGCCGGTTGTTCAGCCGGATCCGGATGCTGGCCGACGTGGTGATGGTCGGCGCCGGGACGATCCGGGACGAGGGCTACAACCCGCTGCGGTTGTCGGCGGCGAGCCGGGAGTGGCGTCGCGCGTCCGGCCTGCCGGAGAACCCGACGCTCGTGGTCGTCTCGTCGCGGCTGGAGCTGAGCGGGGTGAACCCGATCTTCCAGTCGGCGGTCCGTCCGATCGTGGTCACGCACGCCGCGTCACCGCCGGAACGGCGCGAGGCGTTGAACGAGGTGGCCGACGTACTGGTCCTGGGGGCGGCCGAGGTCGATCTGGCGGCGGTCGTGAAGGAGCTGGGTGAGCGGGGGATGCCGCAGATCCTGTGCGAGGGCGGCCCGCATCTGCTGGGGTCGCTGACCGAGGTCGATCTCGTCGACGAACTGTGTCTGTCGCTGGCGCCGCTGCTGGCCGGGCCGGGCGCCGGGCGGATCACGGCCGGTCCGGAGACGACGTTGACGCGGCGGATGAAGCTGGAGTCCGTGCTGTCGGCGGAGGACGGGTACGTGTTCCTTCGCTACCTCCGGGAGGCGTAGGCGTGCCCGTCGTGAGCGCCGCGGTCTGCCCACACCCGCCGTTGCTCGTCCCCGAAGTCGCGTCCGGCGCGGCCCACGAGCTGGACGACCTCCGTACGGCGTGCCTCGCCGCGATCGAGCCCCTGTCAGCGGCCGACCGACTGCTGGTGGTGGGGTCCGGTGCGGCGCCCCGGCCGACCTCCTATGACGGGTCGACCAGTGGATCCTTCGGCGCGTACGGCGCTCCCGGTGTCCGAGTGGGGACCGGCGACGCGGTTCTGCCGCTCTCGTTGGCGATGGGCGCCTGGCTGATCGAGCAGACCAAGGCGGCCGACCTGCCCCGCTCCTACCTCGCTGTGCCGACGGACGCGTCGCCCGCGCACTGCCTCGAGCTGGGCCGAGAGATTGCCGGAGGCAACGACCGGATCGGGTTGCTGGTGATGGGCGACGGCTCGGCCCGCCGGAGTGAACACTCGCCCGTCCACCTGCACCCCCGCGCCGAGATCTTCGACACCACCGTCGCGAACGCCTTGGGTCGCGCGGATTCCGCCGTACTCGCAGCTCTGGATCCGGACCTGGCGGCAGAGCTCCAGGCGGCCGGCCGGGCGCCGTGGCAGGTACTCGCCGGTGTTCTGGAGACCGGCCTGACGGGCGACCTCGCCTACCACGCGGCGCCGTACGGCGTCGGCTACCTCGTCGCCACGTTCACCTAGGAACAGGCGGCCAGCGGTCCGCGGTGTCGGCCAGGTCGTCCCGCCCTGCCGCGCGCAGTTGGGCGACGAGTTCGGAACGAGCAGCCTGTACGACGGCCAACGCAGCGTCGGCGGTGTCGTGAGGGCCTGACCAGTTGCAGACTGCGTCACCGGCGTACCACTCGCCCGTGGTTGACCGTCGTACGTGAGCCGCAGCCAGCCGGGCGGCGGGGAGGTCGACGTCGGCCAACTGGATGACGGCCTCGACTGCGACCACATCCGCGTCCAGGTCGAGACGCGGTCGGAGCTCGACGGCGTCCGTCAGCACGAACTCATAGCCCGACGGCGCACGCTCGGCCAGCCAGGCGAGAGCCTCCTCGGCCGTCTCCCGCAGAAGCCGCGCGTTGTCCGGATCCGCCAGCGTCTGCACCCCACACAGTCGCGTGTGCGTCGGCCGCAACTCGTTCTGCCACAGCCGAACCTGCAACTCGTCCCGCCCCGACAACCGCCGCCCCAGAATGCGAGCCAGCCCGACGACGTCGAAGTACAGCTCGTCGGACGTGCGCTTGCGCCCCGGCTCAAGCGGCTCGCCCGGTACGCTCCCAGACGTCGTCCACGGACCCACGTGCCACCGAGCAAGAGCCGTCATGCCCTGACCCTACCGACCACCGAATCCCGTCACTGTCCGCTGTGGACGCGGTCACGGTTTTGGTCCAAGGTTGAGCATCACACCGGTGGCCGGGGGGCCATCGAGTACGACGTATCACGTGGGGGGAACCACAGTGAGCCAGACCAAGACAGGCACGCCTGCCGGAAAACCGGACGAGCGGAAAGACGGTGCCTGGCACCGGCATCCCGCACTGATCGCGGCGATTCCCGCGGTCGGGGCGGTGATCGGCTCGGCGCTGACCATCTTCCTCGGCCAGGCCGGGGCGCTGCCCGCCGGCATCAACCCGGCGCCGGCGCCGACCACCGTCTTCGCAACCCAGTCCGTCACAGCCACCACCACGGTCTCCGAGACCGTCACCGAAAGCCCGACCACCGACCCCACGACCGACCCGGCCACGAGCCCGTCGACCGAGCCGTCGACGCTCGCGACACCGCCGCCGGGCAAGCTGGCGATCACCATCCGGATCGGCAGCGGCGGCAAGATCGGTCCGGCCGAGTATCAGGCCGGTGCCACTCCCGGCGCCAACGCCGACGTGTACGACGACACCGGGCGCCAGCTCAATCGCGGCTGCTACCCCACCTGGACGCTCAGGCGCGGGCAGACCACAGTCCACTCCATCCGTGGGACGGCCTGTGAGAGCAACGGGTTCACGATGTTCAGCTTCCGCGACGCACTGAAGACGCCGGGGATGTATCGCCTGACCGTCTCGGTCGTCACCGATGGTGGCGCGACCGGCACCGCCACCGCGGACTTCAAGGTGACCTGAAGTCGGGATCTCGTACCGGACCGTAGGCTTGTCGGGTGACCTACTCCGTCAGTCGCCTCGGGGGCATCGTGGATGACGCGGTGGCGTGGGTGTCTGTGCGTACGGCGGACTCCGTGCCCGGGGCGGAGTGGGTGTCGTGTGCGCAGGTGGTCGCGGAGCAGCAGGCCGGCGGTGACCCGACGTACGGGTGGCGGAAGTCGGTGTGGGAGGACTACGGGCGCGAGTACGCGATCGAGCCGCCGGTGACGATCGCGGCGATGGTCACGCTGATGTGGTACGTCCAGGTGCCGTCGATCGTGGCAGGCGTGGCCGCCGCGGCGACCGGGATGTCACCGGACGTGTCGCCGTCGTCCCTGGCCTTCCGGCGGCATCCGACCGCGCACTATCCGATGGAGATTGCGCTGCTCACCGACCAGGTCGTCACGGTCGGTGAGGCTGCGGCACAGCTCGACAAGCACACGACGGCGTTCCTGGAGTCCTACCGCCCTGAGGTGAAGCTGGGCTCGCTGCAGCGGTTCGGAGCCGTCAAGGACGAGCTCCGGCAGGCGATCTGGATGGCGGAGGAGGCGCCGTACGCCGAGGAGGCCGCGGCAGCTTTCGAGGTGTCGCTGGCTGAGAAGTTCCGGATCTCGTGCTGCTACTTCTATGCACTGCCGAACATCAATGCCTGCACCACGTGCCCCCGGTTCCGATGACGCCGGAAATTGTCGGTGCGGCCGGGCACGATGTTCGGCATGACTTTTTCAACGTGTTCGGCGTCACCGACGGGTAACCCGCTGTCGGTTGTCCGGCCGATGGTCCGGGGTTAGGTTCGCAGTCGTGACCTCGTCCGGTGGTGCTCCGGCGACGACTCCGATCGGCTCCCGGGCCGAGGCGGAGGGGTTCGTCGCGATGGTCTGTTTCAAGCACGGTCCTCCGCAACTGCACGGCGTCGAGCTCGAGTGGACGGTGCATCATGCGGACGACCCGCGCCGGCCCCTCGACGCCGATCGATTGCGCAACGCCCTGGGCGTGCATGCGCCCCCCACCCTGGTCCGCGGCAGCCCGCAGGTGCCGCTCGGCCGGGGTGCTTTGGTCACGGTGGAGCCGGGTGGCCAGGTAGAACTCTCCGGCCCCGCACTGGAGTCGATCCCCCGGCTGATCGACGACACCGCCGCCGATGCGGCCGAACTGACCTCCCTTCTTCTCGGCGCGGGGCTCGTCCCGGGCGATCACGGCCTGGACGCCCACCGCGCCCCTCGCCGGATCCTGACCGTTCCCCGCTACGCCGCGATGGAGTCCGCGTTCCAGCGCCTCGGCCCGCACGGTCCACGGATGATGTGCAGCACCGCCGGTCTGCAGGTCTGTCTCGACGCCGGCGAATCGGACCAGACCGCGCTTCGCTGGCGGGCCCTGCACGATCTCGGTCCGGCCCTCGTGGCCCTGTTCGCCAACTCCAGACGCCGCGCCGGCGCGGATACCGGCTGGGCTTCCGCGCGGACCGAGGCCACCTTCGGCACCTGCGCCCCGTTCACCGAGCCGCCACCACTCGACGGCGACCCCGCCGCCGCGTGGGCGCGGATGGCGATGGAAGCACCAGTGCTCTGCTTTCGCCGCGGCGACAGCTGGGAGGCTCCGGCCGGACTGACGTTCGGTGCCTGGGCGGAGGGCGAGCTGCCCGGCGACAGACCGACGTACGACGACCTGGAATACCACCTGTCCACGTTGTTCCCGCCGGTTCGCCCGCGGGGCTATCTGGAAGTGCGCTACCTCGACGCGCAGACCGGTGACGGGTGGATCGCCCCGACCCTGCTGCTCACCGCGCTGATGTCCGACGCGGTGCCCATCGACCAGGTGCTCGCCGCGGCGGAGCCCGCTGCCGGGCGCTGGTTCCCGGCCGCCCGCGAGGGGCTCGAGGACAAGTTGGTCCTCGACGCCGCACGTGCCGTGGTCGAGCTGGGCATCGGCGTGCTGGACCGGACCGGCGTGGCCCCCGACCTCAGCGATCAGATCGCGACCCGCCTGCATCGCATCGTCGACGACAC
Organism: uncultured Actinomycetota bacterium; assembly: GCA_963748245.1. Classification (GTDB taxonomy): domain Bacteria; phylum Actinomycetota; class Actinomycetes; order Propionibacteriales; family Kribbellaceae; genus Kribbella. Next base: position 1,518,379 of record CAVVIA010000004.1, read on the forward strand.
CCAAAGAAGGCGAGCTTCATGACCCACCAACTATCCGAACTCTCCGCGGAGGGGCTGCGGGCGTACGTCGCCGAGCAGCTCGAGCGGTCGCGGGCACGGACCGTCCAGCTGACCGACGCGGTCGACACCGACGACCTGGTCAAGCAGCACTCCAAGCTCATGTCGCCGCTGATCTGGGACTACGCCCACGTCGGCAATCAGGAGGAGCTCTGGCTGGTCCGCGACGTCGGCGGCCGCGAACCGCTCCGGCAGGACATCGACGAGTTGTACGACGCGTTCATGCACCCGCGCGCGGATCGACCGGCGCTGCCGCTGCTCGGTCCGTCGGAGACCCGGACGTATGTCGTCGAGGTGCGGGACAAGGTGCTCGACGTCCTGGACCACGTGAAGTTCGACGGTGGGCGTGAGCTGGTGGACAACGCGTTCGCGTTCGGGATGATCGTGCAGCACGAGCAGCAGCACGACGAGACCATGCTGGCGACGCACCAGTTGCGGGCCGGTGTCCCGGTGCTCGACGCGCCGCCGCCACCGGCCGGTCGTCGGCTGGCCGCGCCCGAGGTGCTCGTGCCGGGCGGGGTCTTCGAGATGGGTACGTCGGTCGAGCCGTGGGCGCTGGACAACGAGCGGCCGGCGCACGCCGTACAGGTCGCGCCGTACGTGATCGACACCGTGCCGGTGAGCAACGGGGACTACCTGCGGTTCGTGCTCGGCGGTGGGTACGACGATCCGCAATGGTGGTCCGAGGACGGGTGGGCGCATGTCCGGAAGGCGTCGCTGGTCGCGCCGCGGTTCTGGGAGCTCGCCGATGGTGAGTGGTGGCGGTTGCGGTTCGGGCATCGGGAGCAGTTGCCGCTGGACGAGCCGGTGATGCATGTGTGCTTCTACGAGGCCGAGGCGTACGCGAAGTGGGCCGGGAAGCGGCTGCCGACCGAGGAGGAGTGGGAGTTCGCGGCGCGGTTCGACCCGGCGACCCGGCGGACGCGGCGCTTCCCCTGGGGTGACGAGAGCCCGGGCCCGCAGCACGCGAATCTCGGTCAGCGGCATCTGCGGCCGGCCCCGGTCGGCGCGTATCCGGCGGGTGCGTCGCCGCTGGGTGTCGAGCAGTTGATCGGCGACGTCTGGGAGTGGACCTCGAGCGATTTCCGGCCGTACCCGGGCTTCCGCGCGTTCCCGTACGACGAGTACTCGCTGGTCTTCTTCGGCGCCGACTACAAGGTGCTGCGCGGCGGCTCGTTCGGCGCCGACGAGGTCGTTGCCCGAAGCACCTTCCGGAACTGGGACTACCCGATCCGCCGGCAGATCTTCGCCGGCTTCCGCTGCGCCCGCGACCCGCGTCCCGAGGAGCTGCACACCTGATGTGCCGCCACCTGGCCTACCTCGGGCCCCCGGTCACCCTCGCCTCCCTCGTCCTCGAGCCCACCCACTCCCTCTACGAACAAAGCTGGGCCCCCACCGACATGCGCGGCGGCGGCTCGGTGAATGCCGACGGCTTCGGCCTCGCCTGGTACGCCGACCAGCCGGTGCGTTATCGGCGGAACGTGCCGATCTGGGCAGACGACAATCTCCCCGGCCTGGCCGGCTCGATTCGCTCCGGCGCCGTCCTGGCCGCCGTACGCAACGGAACCGTCGGGATGCAGCTCGGTGAGTCTGCGGTCGCGCCGTTCCAGGCGGGGGAGTGGTTCTTCAGCCACAACGGGATGATCACCGGCTGGCCGGACTCGACGCTGAAGCTCGCCGAGCGGCTTCCGGTCGCTGAGCTGCTCCGGCTCGACGCACCGATGGATTCCGCGTTGCTCTGGGCGCTGATCCAGCAACGCCTGAACGACGGAACACCGGCGGCCGACGCGGTCGCGGCCGTCGTACCGGAGGTGGAAGCGGCAGCGCCGGGATCACGGCTGAATGTTGTGCTGACCGACGGGGAACAGCTTGTGGCGACCACCTGGACGCATTCGCTGTGGGTGCGCCGGACCGCCGACTCGATCACCGTCAGCTCGGAGCCGTTCGGCGGCGACGAGTGGGACGAAGTACCCGACTACTCGTTGCTCGTGGCCACCGCTACGACGCTGCGTATCACGCCGATGGAAGGACCACAGTGACCGATATCGACGTCCACCTGACTCCGGACTACTCCGCCCGCGCACTGCGGGAGGACGTCCGGGCCGGGCTGACCGCGGAGCCGAAGTGGCTGCCGCCGAAGTGGTTCTACGACGCTCGCGGCAGTGAGCTCTTCGAGCAGATCACCCGCCTGCCGGAGTACTACCCGACCCGCGCCGAACGCGAGATCCTGCAGGCCCGCGCGGGTGAGATCGCGGCGATCACCAAGGCGCACACGCTGGTCGAGCTCGGCTCCGGTTCGTCGGAGAAGACCCGGCTGCTGCTCGACGGGCTGCGCGATCACGGGTCGCTCACCACCTTCGTGCCGCTGGACGTGTCGGAGTCCGCGTTGCGGGAGGCGTCCGACGCGATCAACGTCGACTATCCGGCGCTCGACGTCCACGGTGTGGTCGGTGACTTCACCGCGCACCTCGACAAGCTCCCGGGCGACCCGCCGAGGATCGTCGCGTTCCTCGGCGGCACCATCGGCAACCTGCTGCCGGCCGAACGCGCGACCTTCTTCGCGTCGGTCCGCGACGTCCTCGAACCAGGGGAGTGGCTGCTGCTCGGCACCGATCTGGTCAAGGATCCCGAGACGCTGGTGGCCGCGTACGACGACAGCGCGGGCGTGACCGCGGAGTTCAACCGGAACGTGCTGCGGGTGATCAACCGGCAGCTGGGTGCGGACTTCGATGTCGAGGCGTTCAGTCACGTCGCGATCTGGGACGCCGAGAACGAGTGGATCGAGATGCATCTGCGCGCCGACCGGGCGATGCGGGTTCTCGTCCCGGAGATCCACCTCGAGATCGAGTTCGCCGAGGGCGAGGAACTCAGCACCGAGATCTCCGCCAAGTTCGAACGCCCCGGCGTCACCGCCGAACTCGACACCGCGGGCTTCACCAACGCCACCTGGTGGACCGACACCAAAGCCCGCTTCGCCCTGTCCCTCTGGCAAGCCGTCTGACCGGAGGCCGCCCCGGTGGGGCGGCCTCCGACCAGTTTCAGCCGCCTTGTTTGATCAGGTCGTTGATCTTGCCGACGTACGTCTGCAGCTCGGAGATCGGCTTCTTGCCGCTGATGATCGGCTGGTACGTCGCCGTCGTCAGGTCACCGACCTGCTGCGCCCACTGGGTGGTGAACCGGACCCCGACCGCCTTCTCCGCGGCCAGGTCCGCCTTCACCGTGTCGACCACAGTCGTCTGCTGAGCCTTGGTCAGCGCGTCGTAGTAGCTGGTCTGCGCGGGCGTGTAGGCCGGCGGCGCGACCGGCGAAGCCGGCAGGACGGCGTCCCACACCTTCGTGTTGATGTACTCCAGCACCTTGAACGTCGCGTCCTGGTCCTTCGTGTACTGCGGCGTGCAGATGCCGACCGAGTCGAACAGGGTCGCCGGCGTCTCCACCTGCGGGAACGGCGCGAACCCGTACTGCACCTTCGGCTTGTCCGTCTGGAACCCGGCCGCCAGCCACTGCCCGCCGAACATCATCGGCACCTTGCCCGCGGCGAACAGGGACTGCACGTTCGAGGCGTCGTACCCGGGCGGGGCGACCGAGCCGTTCTTGACCGCGTCGACCAGCTTCTGCACGCCCTCGGTGTACTTGGCGTCCGCCTCGGCCTTGGTCGGGTGGTTCACGTTGTCGGTGAACGGGGCGCCGCCGGCCGAGACGGAGTACATGCCCATCGTGAACGGCCCGTCCGGTCCGGTCAGCTGGTCGGCGACGAGGCCGTACTTCGCCCCGTTCTTGTTCGCCAGCTTCGCGGCCGCGCTGTACATCTCGTCCCAGGTCCAGCCGGCCTTCGGCTCGGCCAGGCCGGCGGCCTTGAACGCGTCGGCGTTGTACCAGACGCCGTAGGCGTTCATCAGCGACGGCAGGCCGCCCATCAGGCCGTCGGCGGTCTTCCAGTTCTCCATCGCCGACGGGACGAACTTGTCGGCCTTGAAGTCGCCGTTGCCCTCGTTGATCTTGTCGGTCCAGTCGACCAGCAGTCCCTGCGAGGTGTACTGCTGCTCGGTGTCGTTGCCGCACCAGAACAGGTCCGGCAGCTTCTTCGCCTGGGTCAGCGAGGCGAGCTTGTCGCCGAAGTTGCCGCTCGGGGTGTCGAGCAGCTGGACGGTGATGTTGTCGTCCTTGAAGTCGGCCAGCGCCTTCTTGATGGCCGCGTTCGTCTGCGCCGACTCCCACGTCATCACCGTCACGGTGACCGGGCCGTCGCTCGAACCGCCGCCGGAGTCGTCGCCGCTGCAGGCCGTTGCCGTCAGCAACCCGGCACACGCCAATGCGGTAGCGATGAAGGTGTGTTTCACGAGAACTTCCCCTCTATTTCTGGTTCGTGCTGCCGAGAGCGCCGAGACCCTGGATGAAGTAGCGCTGCGCGGCGAAGAAGACGATCAGCGGCGGCAGCATGTAGAGCAGGTTGGTGGCCATGTAGTAGCTCCAGTCCGGGGTCTGGCCGGCGAAGGCGGAGATGAACGACGCCATCCCGACCGACAGCGGCCACTTCTCGGAGGAGTACAGGTAGACCAGCGGATTGAGGAAGTCGTTCCAGGACGCCTGGAACGCCAGGATCGACATCGTGATCCAGGCCGGCCGGGTCAGCGGCAGCATCACCTGGGTGAAGATCCGGAAGTGCCCGGCACCGTCGATCTTGGCCGCTTCGTCGATGGAGTAGGGGATCGCCAGGAAGTACTGGCGGGCCAGGAAGATGAACAGCGGGTTCCCGCCGAGGAAGGCGGGCACGATGAGCGGCAGCCAGGTGTCGTACCAGCCGATGCTCTTGTAGAGCTGGAACAGCGGGATCAGGCCGACCACGCCCGGCAGCAGCATGCTGCCGACGAACAGGTAGAACCAGACCTTCCGCCCGGGGAACCGCAACCGGGCCAGCGCGTAGCCGGCCATCATCGCGGTCATCACGCCGCCGAGCACGCTGAGCGCGGTGATGATGGTGGAGTTGAGCAGCAGCCGGGGGAAGTGGATCGCCTCCGGCCCGTTGACGAAGTTGCTCCAGGTCCACTCGGTCGGCAGCAGCTTCGGCGGGATGTCGAAGACCGCCGTCCGGCTCTTCAGCCCGATGGTGATCATCCACAGCAACGGGACGACCATCACCGCGCAGATGAACAACGCGGTCACGTACCACGCCGTCGTACCGACCAGGCGGGGCTTCTTCTTCGGGGGCCGCGGCGCCGGCGGGCCGGTCTCGAGGACGACCGGGGCGGCGGCGGTTTCAGTCGGGAGTGTTGTCACTGTAGGTCCAGAGCGAGGTGAACTTCGCGGTCAGGGCGATCACGGCGATGATCAGGATGAACAGCACCCACACCTGCGCGGACGCGTAGCCCAGTTGCGGGATCCGGCCGAGGTTGGGGAAGCCGTTGTTGTAGATCGACAGCATCAGCACGTTGGTGCTGAAACCGGGTCCGCCGTTGGTGAGGATCTTCGGCTGGTTGAACGTCTGCAGGGCGGCGGTGGTCTGCAGGATCACCTGCAGCAGCATGATCGGGCTGATCATCGGCAAGGTGATCCGGAGGAAGACCGACCAGGCGCCGGCCCCGTCGACCCGGGCCGCCTCGTAGAGCTCGTTCGGCACCGCCTGCAGTGCGGCCAGGAAGATGATCATCGTCGCGCCGACGCCCCACAGCATCATCAGCACGACCGACGGCATCGACATCGCCGGACTCTGCAGCCACAGACTGGTCGGCAGGTGCAGCCGTTCCAGGATGGTGTTCAGCAGACCGACCTGCGGGTTCATGATGAACTTCCACAGCGTGATGGTCGCGATCGCCGGCAGGACGACGGGCAGGTAGGCCAGCGTCCGGACCAGCCGCACCCCGGCGAACCGCTGGTTGCAGAACATCGCGAGGGCCAGCCCGAGGATCAGCGACAACGGCACGTAGAGCAGCACCAGGTACGCCGTCGCGCGCAGCGACGGCCAGAACGCCGGGTCCACCGTGAACAGCCGGCGGAAGTTGCTCAGGCCAACGAACACCGGGTCGGTCAGCCCGTTGTACCGCGTCAGGGACAGATAGAACGAGCGGATCAGCGGGTACACCACGAACACGGTGAACCCGATGATCGCCGGGGCGATGAACAGGTACGCCGCCTTGACGTCGGATCCGGCGTTCCGGCTCATCCCGCCCCGGCTCCGGCGCGTCCTCCCGCTCCGGCCCCGGCGCGACCTCTCGCCCGCCTCCCGAGACAAAAGACTCATCCGGCCTCCTGGACGGTAACGTTTCCAAAGACTTACTGTTGGGTGACGATGCCGTGTCGTGAAAAGGAAGTCAACCCCGTGTCCGAAACGTTTCCAACAGTCCCGGAGGCCAGCCGGCCGACGATGATCGACGTCGCCCGGCGGGCCGGGGTGGGGTTCGGCACGGTGTCGCGCGTGGTGAACGGCGGCCACGGTGTCCGGGACGAGACCGCACAGCGGGTCCGGGCCGCGATCGCGGAGCTCGGCTTCCAGCGCAACGAGGTCGCCCGGGCGCTGCGGCCGGGCAAGAAGTCGTCCAGTCTCGCCCTGGTGCTCGGCGACCTGACCAACCCGTTCTACGCGTCGATCGCGAAGGCGTGCCTCGAGGTGGCCGGGCAGTCCGGGTTCGCCGTCGTGCTGGGCAGCGTCGACGAGGATCCGGAGGGGGAGAAGCGGGCGATCCAGGAGCTGGTCGGCCGGCAGGTGGCCGGGTTGATGATCGTGCCGGACCAGGGTGATCACTCGTTCCTGGCGGGCGCCGGCGTACCGGTGGTGTTCGTCGACCGGCCGGCGCACGGCGATCGAGGCCGACATCGTGATGGTCGACAACGAGGGCGGCGGCCGGCTCGCGACCGAGCACCTGCTGGAGCAGGGCCATGAACGGATCGCGATCCTGCTGGCGCCGTCGTACTACACGACCGGGCGGCGGTTGCGCGGGTACCGGCGGGCGCATCGATCGGCGGGGATCGACGTCGACGAGTCGCTCGTCGTGCAGTTGCCCGAGGGCAACGCCGAGGCCGCGGCGAAGGCGACCCTCGAGTTGATGCTGCGGCCCGATCCGCCGACGGCGGTGTTCGCCTCGACCGAACTTCCTCACCGAAGGTGTGTTGCGGGCGCTGCGGGAGGTCGGGATCGAGCCGGCTGTGGTCGGGTTCGACGACTTCCGGCTGGCCGACATGCTGCCGACACCGGTGACGGTCGTTGCCTCCGACATCGCCGAGTTGGGCCGCAGCGCGGCCCAGTTGCTGCTGGATCGGGCCTCGGGCACCGACACGCGCGCGCCGCAGCGGATCGTGTTGCCGTGTGCGCTGATCCAGCGCGGCTCGGGCGAGCGGCCGCCGGATTCTGCCCCGAACAGAAAGCCGCGCTGAGCCCGGATCGCGGCGGTTATCGTCGTCGTGTGTACAGCGAATCCTTCGGCGAGGGACGGCCGATCATCTTCCTGCCCGGCTGGGGCGGCGCCAACGGTGAGGGCCGCGACGTCCACGAGCCTGTCTTCGAGGCCCGGCCGGGATGGCGGCGGATCTACGTCGACCCTCCGGGCACCGGCAGGTCTCCGACGGACCCGTCGATCAAGGATCAGGACGGCATGCTCGACGCGATCCTTGCGCTGATCGACGAAGTGGTGGGCGACGAGCGCTTCGCCCTGGCAGGCACGTCGGCCGGCGGTCTGCACGCCCGCGGCATCGTCAAACGGAACCCGGCACGCGTTCTCGGCCTGCTGCTGCGGGTGCCGGGCATCGTCGTCGACCGCACCAAGCGGACGTTGCCGACCGAGGACTACCTGATCAGGTCCGCGGCCTACCAGAGCGCGTGGGACGACAAGCAGCGCCGCTACTACGACCCGGCCGAGGCACAGGCCGATCTCGAGTTCCTGGGCCGGATCCAGGCAGCCGTCTCCACCTATGCGCTCCGCGAGGACCCGGCCGCGCGTTTCGAGGGCCCGACGCTCATCGTGACCGGTCGCCAGGACACCATGACGGGCTACGCCGATGCCTGGCCCATCCTCGATGACTACCCGCGGGCCACCTACGTCGTGCTGGACCAGGAAGGGCATGACCTGCCGGTACGACGGAACGCCGTCTACCAGGCCCTGGTCGGCGACTGGCTGGACAGGATCGAGCACCCGGACGCGTGAGGGGCGGAACGCGCGTCCGGGTGCTCAAACTCGGGGGGCTCAGAAGTTCGGCCAGGCCCAGCCGAGATAGCTGGAGAAGTACGGGAGTTTGGCGAGGCCGATCTTGCCGTTGACGCTGGTGGCCCAGAAGTAGCCGTCACCCCGGGCCACACCGACGTGGCCGTACGGTGCGGCGAGGTCCCAGAAGACCAGCGCGCCCTTCGGCGGGTTCAGGTCGCCGCGGTGGGCGGCGCCGCGGGCGACCGCGTCGTTCCAGTTGGCCTTGGCCGAGGCGTAGATCCCGGTCTTGCCGTAGGAGTTCTCGGCGGCCATCTCGCAGTACCCCTGGAACGCCGTCGAGCCGTTCCGGGCGGAGTACCAGGCGATGGACTTGTCGGCCCGCGGGTTGCTGGCGCACAACGGGGCGACCAGGCCGGAGCTGCCGGTGTTGACGTAGGCGTCGGAGATGAAGCCCTTGCCCGGGACGTGGTCCCAGATCAGGCTGCGGCCGAACTTGCCGGTCACGGGTTCGCCGTAGATCTGGCAGTCGATCTCGACCGTGCCGTTCGGCTGGGTTCCGACCGCGCTGAAGGTGGTGGCGTTGCCGGACCGGATGGTCACGCCGAGCCCGCTGTCGGTGACGACGGTGCCGGTGGCGGCGCTGGCGGGCAGGGTGCCCGCGCCGACGAGGGCGCCGGCGCCGAGCAGAGTGATGGCGGTGAGTCGGGCAGTGATGCGCAAGAGGGCGGTACGCATGATGTTTGTCCTTTTCGCTCAGTGAGTTTTCAGTCCCCACCCCACCGCCCCGGTCAGGCAGTGGCGAACTGGCACTGACTTACAGAGAATCAGAGGGTTACGGTGTTGTCGCAGTGGGCAACGATCGATTCGGGAGTGCGCCGTGAGGCCAGCACAGGCTCGTGTTGTGATCGGCTGCCGGATGCGTGAGCTCCGGGAGGCGGCCGGCGTACCGCTGTCGCGCGCCGCCGCCCAGTCCGGGTGGGACAAGGGCCACCTGTCCCGGGTCGAGCGCGGCCACACCAAACCCAGCCGCGAGCTGATCGAGTGGTACGACGCCTCGTTCGGTGCCGGCCAGGCCTTGGTCAATCAGTTGATGGAGCTGGACGCCGCCGTCCGGGCCGGTCGCGACATGACGCTGCGGGACATGCGCCGGCACGTCCAGCCGGTGCTGCTCGGTGGATCGGTGCCGGTCGATCACCATCCGGAGGACCGGGCGGAACTGGTGGGGGAGACGGTGCCGGACGGGACGCGGGTGTGCCGGGACCAGGAGTTCGAGAAGAGCTGGGAGATCCGCAACAGCGGTGAGCGGCCCTGGCGTGATCGCTGGCTGACCAGGCAGGGCGCGGCGGGTACGCCGGGGTGGTTGCGGTCACCGCATCGCGCTCCGCTGCCGGACGCCGTACCGGGGGAGATCGTGACCGTGTCGATGGCGTTGCAGGCGCCGTCCCAGGTCGGGGCGTCGACGGCGTACTTCAAAATCACCGACGATGCCGGGCGTTTGTACTACCCCGGGCTGGAGTCGCCGCCGATGTACTGCACGATCTTTACCGTCTACGAGCTTTAGGGATTGCCCTTGACCTTGCTGTAGCGGGTGTTCCTGACGCCGGGTTCCGGAATAGGTTGCTGTCCTGAATCCCGCCCGGACACACAGGAGTTGACAGCGTGATCAGCCTCCCCAAGATTGCTCTGGCCAAGATCGCTCTGGCCCTGGCAGCGGCACTCGTCGTGCCCCAGGTGGCCATCAGCTCGGCCGCGGCAGCGCCCGCGGCCAGAGGTCCGGTGGATCCGCCGGTCCCGTCCATTCCGCAGAAGTACCTCGACCAGCCGATCACGTGGTCGGTCTGCTCGTTCGATGCCGCGGTGAAGAACCTCTACCCGCAGGCGCCGACGACGAACTGCGCGAAGGTGAAGGTCCCGATGGACTGGGCCCACCCGGACGCGCATCCGGACGTCGAGGTCGCCATCGCCTACAGCAAGGCCACCGGTACGTCGAAGGGCCTGATGACGACCAACCCGGGTGGCCCGGGTGGCGCCGGCCTGACGCTGTCGGCCTCGCTGGCGGTGGACAAGACCCAGCTGTTCAGCGACTTCGACCTGCTCGGCTTCGACCCGCGCGGGTTCGGCCAGAGCACCCCGCTGCAGTGCCTGACCACCACCGAGAAGCTGGCCGCGCTGCCGACCACTCCGGACTACAAGGAGCGCACCCGGCAGACGCACCTGACGGAGGTGGCCGAGGCCAAGCTGTTTGCCGACGCGTGCTCGGCGACCGAGTTCGGCCAGTTCGTCAGCAGCCAGCAGACCGTCTACGACATGGAGTTCCTGCGGGCGCTGTTCAAGGCGCGGCAGCTGAACCTGATCGGCTACAGCTACGGCACCTGGCTCGGCGGCTGGTACGCCGACACCTACCCGTCGAAGGTCGGCCGGTTCGTGATCGACTCGAACATGGACTGGACCCACACCCAGTGGGACAACGTGAACTTCGACCCGTTCTCCGGCCAGCGCCGGCGCGACACCCAACTGTTCCCGTGGATCGCCCGGCACGCCGACCAGATCGACGGTCTGGGCAGCACGTTCCGCCAGGTAAAGGCGAAGTACAACGGGATCCGTGCGGGGCTGGTCGCCGGGGTCAAGGCCGGGACGTCGTCGGTGCGCGGTGACGATCTCGACGGCACCATCTACAGCGTCCAGTACGGCAACGTCCGCTTCATCCGGGGGACGCTCGACATCCTGATCCACGACGAGTACCTGAAGGACCCGTCGGAGTCGGGCGAGATCGAACTGCGGCACGTCGATCGTGCCTGGGCCCGGATCTCGCCGGAACTGCAGGCCTACGACTCCCTCGCCGCGATGCGGGCCCGGTACGGCGTGACGCCGGCACCCGCATCGACCCTGGCCGCCCTCAAGGTGGACTCGACCCACTCGATCCTCGCCGACGCCCGCGCGACCGCGGCCAAGTCGGCGGGCGACGCCGTGGTCAACCTCGGTGCCGTCGGTACGACGGTCCGCTGCAACGACACCAAGTGGAACAGCGACCCGCGGTTCTACCTGCGCGAGGCGGACCGGATGGCCGCCAAGTACGACTTCTTCGGCTACATGAACGGCGTCCCGTTCTGTGCCTTCTGGCCGTACCAGGCGCAGGACCGCAACCTCGACCTGAAGGGTTCGCCGCGCATCCTGATGATCCAGGGTGAGCTCGACCCGGCCACGGCGTACGAGGGTGCGCTGCGCACCCACAAGGACACGTCGAAGGCGACCCGGTTCGTCGCCATCGACGACGAGGGCCAGCACGGCCAGTACGTCGGCTCGGCCTCGTCCTGCGCCGAGGCGATCGGTGACACGTACGTCTTCACCGGCGAACTGCCCGGCAAGGACCAGGTCTGCGGTACGTCGCCGCTCCCGGCCGAACTGTCCGTCTACCCGGTCAACGGTCCCATCGACGGCAACGCCGTACACCTGCCGAAGTCCAAGGCGGGCGGCGACCGGGTGAACCCACTCCTGCAGCGGGCACTCGACACAGTCGCAGCCGGCACACTGCGGTAGCTCGACTGGTGGGTGTGACCAGGAAATGGTGGCTGTGAACAGGAAATAACCTGTTCACAGCCACCGGAAGGTGATGCAGCCTCCCGGGTTAGCCAGGGACTGGGCCGGCTTGTGGCTCTTCGGTTGCTCGGCGGATGCGGTCTGCGGTCGCGTGCGGCTGATCGAGGTCGGCCCAACTGGTCCGCAGTACCCGGTAACCGCACTCGCGCAGCCGGTCCTCGCGCCGTTTCTCCCTGAGTACGGCGTCGCCGCTGTCGCCGTACTTCAGCGCGCCGTCGAACTCGACGATCAGCCGGCCGGACAGCAGGAAGTCCACCCGGCCGACCAATCGCCCAGACCGATCGCGGACCTCCGCCTGGAGCGTCGGCGTCGGCAAGCCGTAGTTGGCCATCAGGACGCGCAGCCGGGACTCGCCGACCGACTCACTCAGGCTGTCGGCGAACCGCGCCGCCGCCCGCGCCGCAGGTGATCCCAGCCAGTACCTGTGCCGATCCGCTGTGGTGACGAGCGCATCCGCTGTGACGAGCCCCTGATGAAGGGCCGCATCGGCCAGCACCACGCCAACCTCGTACGACGAAACACAGGTAGTCTCGGCGATCGCGCGGGCAGGCGAGACAACCCGGAGGCCGTCAACCACGGTGATCTCACCCGGCTCGAACCGTGAGCGGTGGACTTGCGCGATGCCATCGGACCGCTGCCGCCCACGCGCTCTACTCACGTGCACCCTGGTCAGATCCAGCCCCCAGGTCGGAAGCCCATGCAGCACGGTCGCGGACCGGTGGCTGACCACTACGCCGCTGCCCATGCGTTCGGCCACTGCGCGGGTTCTCAGCAGGTGCAGCCTGCGCGCTCTGTCCCACGCCGACTCGCCGTTCGGCCATCCGTCTGGTTCGACGTACACGTCACGTGTCAGCCGCGACCACTGACCGGCCCGCAGCCGCCGGCGGAGCTCGCTGTCGCTGTAGCCGGCCTCCAGCGCGTCCGCGCGGGTGAACCACCCACGCCGGGCGGCGGTCAGCACACTCAACTTCGGGTTCATACCGGCAACATGCCGTCGAACCCCGGCCCGGCCGGACCTCGATTCCGCGCCTGTGGACAACCAGATCTCGGGGCTGGGCACCCCAACCCGTGGGCTTGGACAGTAAATAACCTGTGCCAGGTCCCGGCATCCTGTCCAGGGCCCCCTTCCTCGGCGCGAGCGAGGGGCGGGGCCGGGGTCAGCTGCCGAACTCGGCGTCGAGTTCGGCGTCGAGTTCGGCCTTGCGCTTGACCCAGCGTTCGCTGAGGCCTTTGACCTCTTCGCCGATGAAGTCGATGAAGCCGAGGGAGACGCGGATCCGGCGGTGGGCGGCGGTGCCCTCGCCGGAGGCCTCGAGGACCTTGCGCAGTGAGGCGGACCAGCGGACCAGGGCCTGGTCCTCGCTCATCATGGTCTGGTACCAGGCGTCGTCCTGGACGACGTACACGTCGCGACGGCTGCCGGGCTCGCGCTCGCGGTTGGCCAGGCGGAGCTGGAGCAGGTAGTTGACCGCGCCCGAGACCGCGGCCGGACTCGCCTGCAGCTGATCGGACAGCTCGGCGGCCGTCATCCGGCCCTGCTCGCTGGACAGGATGGCGGCGAAGACCCGGCCGGCCATCCGCGGCCAGCCGGTGTCGGCCAGCAGGTTGCCGAACTGTTCGGTGTACCGCCTGACGGCTTCGTCGTCTCGCTGTGCACTCACCGCCCCATCATCTCCTCTTTCGTCAGCGAACCACCGACCGTGTGAGAACCGTGTTAGTAAGATTCACAATCTTCTGAATGAAGTGTACGTTATGAATCATGACATCAGCGATCGTGGTCTCTGGACTGCACAAGTCGTACGGGAGTACGCACGCCCTCGATGGTCTCGACCTCGACGTCGCGACCGGTGAGGTGCACGGCTTCCTCGGCCCGAACGGTGCCGGGAAGTCCACCACCATCCGGGTGCTGCTCGGGCTGCTGCGCGGTGACGCCGGTGACGTGTCGCTGCTCGGCGGCGACCCGTGGCACGACGCGGCCAAGCTGCACCGCCGGCTCGCCTACGTCCCGGGTGACGTGAACCTGTGGCCGAACCTGACCGGCGGCGAGGTGATCGACCTGCTCGGCCGGCTCCGCGGCGGGCTGGACCCGAAGAAGCGGGACGACCTGCTGCGCCGGTTCGACCTCGACCCGACCAAGAAGGGCCGCACCTACTCCAAGGGCAACCGGCAGAAGGTCGCCCTGGTCGCGGCGCTCGCGTCGGACGTCGAGCTGCTGATCCTGGACGAGCCGACCTCCGGCCTGGATCCGCTGATGGAGGAGGTGTTCCGGCAGTGCATCGAGGAGGAGCGCCAGCGCGACCGCACCGTGCTGCTGTCGAGCCACATCCTGTCCGAGGTCGAGGCCCTGTGTGACCGGATCAGCATCATCCGGCGCGGCAAGGTGGTCGAGACCGGCACGCTGTCGGACCTGCGCCACCTCACCCGTACGTCGATCCACGCCGAGCTGGCCGGATCGCCGAACGGTCTCGCGTCGCTGCCCGGCGTCCACGATCTCGATGTCGAGGGCAACCGGGTCCGGTGCGAGGTGGACACCGCCCAGCTGGATGCGGTGATGCGGCAACTGTCCGCGAGTGGGATCAAGAGCCTGGTCGCGCAGCCGCCGACGCTGGAGGAGCTGTTCCTGCGCCACTACGAGGAAGAGGACGAACCGATGGCGGCGGTCCGATGAGCGAGCGCAGCGAGCGAACAAAAAGCACAGGCGACTTCGTCGGTACCGGAACCCTGGTGCGGCTCGCGCTGCGCCGGGACCGGATCCTGATCCCGGTGTGGATCGTGGTGTTCGTGACGATGGCGGCCGGCTCGGCGCAGGCCTCCATCGACCTCTACCCGGACGTCCAGTCCCGGATCGAGGCGGCCCGGACGTCGAACGCGTCGCCGGCCCTGGTGTCGCTGTACGGCCGGATCTTCGACGAGACCTCGCTCGGGGAGCTCTCGTTGTTCAAGCTGACCGCGTTCGGCGCGGCGCTGGTCGGGTTGCTGGCCGCGATCCTCGTCGTCCGGCACACCCGGACCGAGGAGGAGTCCGGGCGGCTGGAGTTGCTCAGCGCCGGAGTCCTCGGCCGGTACGCCGCTCTGGCCGCGGCACTGATCGTGTCGTCGGGCACCGTCGTACTGCTGGGGTTGCTGACTGCGCTCTCGTTGATCGGGGTAGGGCTGCCCGCCGCGGGCTCGTTCGCCTTCGGGCTGATGTGGGCCGCGGCCGGACTGTCCTTCGCGGGCGTGGCTGCGGTGACCGCTCAGCTGACCGAGGGGGCCCGGGCCGCGAACGGCTTCACCGCGGTCATCCTCGGGGTCTCGTACGTACTGCGGGCCATCGGTGATTCGTCCACCGACGGCAAGTCGGAGTGGGTGTCGTGGTTGTCGCCGATCGGGTGGTCGCAGCAGGTCCGGGCGTTCGCCGGTGACCGGTACGTCGTCGTACTGGTGCCGCTCGCGTTCACGGCCGTACTGGTCGCCGGTGCGCTGGCGCTGATCCGGCGGCGCGACGTGGGTGCCGGTCTGGTGCGGCCGCGGCCGGGGCCTGCGACTGCTGCGCCGTCGTTGCGATCGCCGCTCGCGCTGGCCTGGCGACTGCACCGAGGCTCCTTGTACGGCTGGGGTTTCGCGTTCCTGCTGCTCGGGTTGCTGGTGGGCAACATCGCCAGCAACGTCGACGGGTTCGTGAGCAGCGACAGCGCCAGGGAGATGGTGCAGAAGCTCGGCGGCGTGAACGGCATCACCGATGCGTTCCTGTCGACCGAGATGGGGATGGTCGGGCTGCTCGCCTCGGCCTACGGCATCCAGGCGGCGCTTCGGCTGCGGTCGGAGGAGACGGCGCTTCGGGCCGAGCCGCTGCTGGCGACCGGCGTCACGCGGGCGCAGTGGCTGGGCAGTCATGTGCTGATGGCACTGTTCGGGACAGCTGCGCTGATCCTCGTTGCCGGGCTCGGCTCCGGTATCTCCAGTGGTGCCTCGCTGGGGAACATGGGTCGCCAGGTGCCCCGGATGCTCGCGGCGGCAGCCGTACAGCTACCCGCGATCTGGCTGGTCACCGCGCTGGTCGTCCTACTGTTCGGGCTGGCTCCCAAACTGGTCACCGGTGCGTGGGTTCTGTTCGGCGCCTTCCTGCTGATCGGCCAGTTCGGCGCGATCTTCGACCTGCCCGAAGGCGTGATGAACCTCAGCCCGTACGGCCACACCCCGCGCCTGCCCGGCGGCGACTTCACCGTCACCCCGGTCCTCTGGCTGACGGCCATCGCCGCAGCCCTGACACTGGCAGGCCTAGCCGCCTTCCGCCGCCGCGACATCGGCTGACTACGATCGCAGGGTGCCTTGGAGCGATCGACTAGCGGAGTTCTGGACCGAGCGGCATCTGTGTGTGCTGAGCACTGTCCGTGCGGACGGGACGGTGCACTCGACGCCGGTCGGGGCGACGTTGGACGTCGAGGCTGGTGTGGTGCGAGTCATCTGCTCGGGGACGTCGTACAAGGCTCGGACGATCCGGAAGGCCGGAGTCGCAGCGGTTTCGGTGACGCAGGTGGACGGGCGTCGGTGGTCGACGTTGGAGGGTCGCGCGGTGGTCAGCGACGATCCCGAGCGGGTGGAGGACGCCGTACGGCGTTATGCGAAGCGCTACCGGGAGCCGCGAGTCAACCCACAACGGGTGGTCATCGAGATCGCGGTGACGAAGGTGCTGGGCAATGCCGGCTGAGGACGTCACGGTCGTAGGGATCGGTGCGGATGGGTGGGACGGACTCTCTCCCGCGGCAAGAGGTGCTGTCTCGGCGGCCGACGTGTTGATGGGCAGCACGCGGCAGTTGGCGCTCGTGCCGGCCGGCGTCGCGGCTGAGCGCATCGCCTGGCCCTCGCCGTTGTCCGAAGCCCTGCCTGGCTTGTTGGACGAGCATCGTGGGCGACGGGTGTGTGTGCTGGCCAGTGGCGATCCGACGTTCCACGGGATCGGTACGACGTTGACGCGGTTGCTGGGGGCGGACGCCGTACGGGTGATTCCCCAACCGTCGAGCGTGTCCCTGGCGTGCGCGCGACTGGGGTGGCCGCAGGACCAGGTGCAGGTGGTCAGTCTGGTCGGGCATCCGGTCGAGCTCATGCACCCGCACGTACAGCCGGGTCGACGGCTCCTCGTGTTGAGCTGGGGTGCACACACACCTGCTGAGGTTGCCGGGCTGCTGGCAGCGCGCGGCTACGGTGCGAGCTCGGTCACCGTGCTCGAACAGCTTGGCGGACCGTCGGAGCGGGTGCGGACCGCTCGGGCGGCTGAGTGGTCGTACGACGTTGACGCGCTCAACGTGATCGGCGTCCTGTGCCGGGCGGATGAGGGCACACCGCTGCTTCCGACTGTGCCCGGTTTGCCCGACAACGCCTACGAGAGCGACGGGCAGCTCACCAAGCGCGAGGTCCGTGCGGTGACGCTGTCACGCCTCGCACCGGTCCCCGGCCAGCTGCTGTGGGATGTCGGCGGTGGCGCGGGCAGCATCGCGATCGAGTGGTCGCGGCACCACCCCACCTGCCGGGCGATCGCGATCGAACACGATCCCGACCGCGCCAAGCGCCTGGACCGCAACGCCTCGTCCTTGGGCGTAGCCGTCAGGACCGTGGAAGGCAGGGCTCCCGCGGCACTGGACGGGTTGGAGACGCCCGACGCGATCTTCATCGGCGGGGGAGCGACCGCGGACGGCATGGTCGAAGTGTGCTGGAACGCCCTCGCACCCGGCGGCCGGCTCGTGCTGAACGGCGTGACGCTGGAGACCGAAGCCTTGATCGCCCACTGGTACGGCGAACTCGGCGGCGACCTCGTCCGCCTCGACGTGCAGCGCGCCTCGGCAGTCGGAACCATGACCGGCTGGCGACCCGCCATGCCCGTGACAATCTGGAGCGTGACCAAGTGACGGTGCATTTCATCGGGGCCGGCCCGGGCGCCGCCGATCTGATCACCGTCCGCGGCCGCGACCTGATCGCCTCCGCACCGGTCTGCCTGTACGCCGGCGCGCTCGTTCCCGTCGAGCTCCTCGACCACTGCCCGGTCGGCGCCCGCAAGGTCGACACCGCGGACCTGAACCTCGACGAGATCATCTCTGAGCTCACCGCCGCGCACGCCGACGGACTCGACGTCGCGCGGCTCCACTCCGGCGACCCGTCGGTCTTCAGCGCGATGGCCGAGCAGATGCGCCGCCTCGACGACCTCGGCATCCCGTACGACGTGACGCCCGGCGTCCCCGCCTACGCAGCGGCCGCGGCCGCCCTCGGCCGGGAACTGACCGTGCCCGAGGTCGGCCAGACGGTGATCCTCACCCGGATCGCCGGCCGGGCCTCCGCGATGCCGCCCGGCGAGGATCTGACGACGCTGGGCGCGAGCCGCGCCACGATGGTGCTGCACCTTGCCGTGCAGGTGATTGACCGCGTGGTCGACGAGCTCACCCCCGCGTACGGCGCCGACTGTCCGGTCGCGGTGGTCGCGCGGGCGTCCCGCGACGACGAGGTGATCGTGCGTGGCACGCTCGCCGACATCGCCGACCAGGTGCGGGCTGCGGACATCCGCCGTACCGCGGTCATCATCGTCGGCCAGGTGTTGTCGGCGACCGCGTTCCGCGACAGCCATTTGTACTCGACCACACGGACCCGATGAAGGTCCTCCTGCTCGGCGGCACCGGCGAGGCACGCTCACTGGCCGCCGCGCTTGCCGTCGAGCCTGGAGTTCAGGCGGTGTCCTCGCTGGCCGGGCGCACCGCCGACGCCCGGCTGCCGGTGGGCGAGGTCCGGCAGGGTGGTTTCGGCGGCACTGAAGGTCTGATCGACTGGCTGGTATCCAACCGTGTCGACGCTGTGGTCGACGCGACTCATCCGTTCGCCGCCACGATGACCGAGCACGCTGTCGCGGCCGCCCAGGAGGCGGGCGTGCCGCTGATTGTTCTTCGTCGCCCGGGCTGGACGGCGGGCGCAGAAGATCGATGGCACTGGGTCGACACGGCGGCCGACGCGGCTGGGCTGCTGCCGACCGTCGGGTCGCGCGTGTTTCTCACCATCGGTCGCCAGGGCTTGGCTGCGTTCGCGCGGACCGGCCTGTGGACGGTTGCGCGCTGCGTCGACCCGCCGGAACCTGTCCCGGCCTGGTGCGCGCTGATCCTCGATCGAGGTCCGTACGACGTCGGCGGTGAGCTCACGGTGATGCGGACACATCGGATCGACGTACTGGTGACGAAGGACAGTGGTGGGCCACAGACGTTCGCGAAGCTGGTTGCGGCCCGCGAGCTCGGCGTACCGGTCGTGGTGATCCGCCGTCCATCGCTGCCCGTGGGTGTCGAGGCAGTCGACTCGGTGGACCGGGTCGTCGAGTGGGTCAGGGCACGTCGGTAGATTGACGCCCATGGGGATTCAGATCGCGCCGAGCATCCTGTCCGCCGACTTCGCCCGGCTCGCCGACGAGGCGGCCGCCGTGTCGAACGCCGACTGGCTGCATGTCGACGTGATGGACAACCACTTCGTGCCGAACCTCACCCTCGGTCTGCCGGTGGTCGAGTCGCTGGCCAAGGCGACCGACACCCCGCTGGACTGCCACCTGATGATCGAGGACCCGGACCGGTGGGCGCCCGGGTACGTCGAGGCCGGCGCCTCGAGCGTCACCTTCCACATCGAGGCGTGCCGTGCCCCGATCCGCACCGCCCGGGAGATCCGCGCCAAGGGCGCCCGGGCCGCGATGGCGCTCAAGCCGGCCACCCCGATCGAGCCGTACGAGGACCTGCTCCCCGAGCTCGACATGATCCTGATCATGACCGTCGAGCCCGGGTTCGGCGGCCAGAAGTTCCTCGACGTGTGCGTGCCGAAGATCCGCCGGACCCGCCAGCTCCTCGACAAGCACGGGCTCGACCTCTGGGTCCAGATCGACGGCGGGGTCTCGATGGACACGATCGAGCGCTGCGCGGACGCGGGCGCCGACGTCTTCGTGGCCGGCTCGGCCGTCTACGCCGCCGACAACCCCAACCTGATGGTCGACCAGTTGCGGGCCCTGGCCGAGGGGTGTGGATGACCGAGCACAAGCCCGTGGAGAGCTGGCTGACGGATATGGACGGCGTTCTCGTGCACGAGGAACGCGCCATTCCCGGGGCCGGCGAGTTCATCGCCTCGCTGCAGAAGTCCGGGAAGAAGTTCCTGGTCCTGACCAACAACTCGATCTTCACCCCGCGCGACCTGCGCGCCCGATTGCTTGCCGGTGGCATCGACGTCCCGGAGGAGGCGATCTGGACCAGTGCGATGGCCACCGCTCAGTTCCTCGACGACCAGCGCCCCGGCGGTACGGCGTACGTGATCGGCGAAGCCGGCCTGACCACGGCCTTGCACGAGGTCGGGTACGTGCTGACCGAGCGCGCGCCGGACTACGTCGTCCTGGGGGAGACCCGCACGTATTCGTTCGAGGCGATCACCAGGGCGATCCGGCTGATCTCCGACGGTGCCCGGTTCCTGGCCACGAACCCGGACCCGACCGGCCCGTCGACCGAGGGTCCGTTGCCCGCGACGGGTTCGGTGGCCGCGCTGATCACCCGCGCCACGGGGGTCGCGCCGTACTTCGTCGGCAAGCCGAACCCGCTGATGATGCGCAGTGCGCTGAACCGGATCGAGGCGCACTCGGAGACGACGGTCATGATCGGCGATCGGATGGACACCGACATCATCAGTGGTCTCGAAGCCGGTCTGCGCAGCGTCCTCGTGTTGTCAGGTTCGACCAGCAAGCACGAGGTTGACCGCTTCCCGTACCGGCCCACCCGGATCGTCGAGTCCATCGCCGACGTCGTCCCTCTGGTCGAGGCGTTCGCCTAGCAGGTGACGGTCCGGAAGCCGTATCCCTGCGCCTTCAGCGTTTTCAGGATCGTCGGCAGCGCGGCGACCGTCTGGGTGCGGTTCCCGCCGCCGTCGTGCATCAGGATCACCGAGCCGTTCTTCACGCCGGCCAGCACTCGTTTGGCGATCGCCGCCGGACCGGGCTTGGTCCAGTCGCGCGAGTCGATGTCCCAGATGACGAGACCCTTGCCGAGCGCCTTGGCCCGCTGGGTGACGGTGCTGCTCACCCCGCCGTACGGCGGTCGCACGCAGGCCGGTGTCGCACCGGTCTGAGCGCGGATCGCCTGGTCCGTGGAGACAAGCTGTTGGCGAAACGACGCCGCAGACAGCGGCCGGAGATCCGCGTGGGTCCAGGTGTGGTTCTGCACGCTGTGACCGGCGGCATGGATCCGCTTGGTCAGGGCCGGATGCTTCGCGACGTTGCGGCCGACCTCGAAGAAGGTGGCTTTGGCGTCGTACTTCGCGAGCACGTCGAGGATCAGTGGGGTGTACACCGGATCGGGGCCGTCGTCGAAGGTGAGGACGACGTACTTCGCCGGCAGCGCCTTCTGAACTGGTGCGGCCGCCGGTGGTGGACCCGCCGCCGGCGGCTGGCTGGGCGTGCGGGCAGCCGCGACGACCACTGTGCCGATCACGGCGCTGACCACCATCATCATCGCCAGGCCGACCACGCGGTGGCCGGAACGCGTCAAAGCCATGTGTCCCCCAGGGCGGTGGTGGGCTCACTTCCTCACCCGTCCACCCTCAGCGCCATCCGCCGGAAAGCGAGTACCCCACGCCGTTGTCCCGTCAACAATTCACGAATACCGGACGCTAGCGGCACCACAGCGCGTGATCGTGCTGCGGTGGCCGCCAGCCCCCGGCAACCATTTGGGCCAGGGGCCGGCGACTTTCAGAGCACCTGGGAGAGGAACTGCTGCAGTCGCGGCGAGTCCGCGTCCGTGAAGATCTGGTCCGGTACGCCGGACTCCACCACCACACCGTGGTCCATGAACGCGACCTGGTCGGCGACCTCGCGGGCGAAGCCCATCTCGTGGGTGACGACGACCATCGTCATACCGGCCTGGGCGAGATCCGCCATCAGGCCGAGGACACCCTTCACCAGTTCGGGGTCGAGCGCCGAGGTCGCCTCGTCGAACAGCATCACCTCGGGCTTCATCGCCAGCGCCCGCGCGATCGCCACCCGCTGCTGCTGACCACCGGAGAGGTTGCCCGGCCGCGCCGGCGCCTTGTTGCCGAGGCCGACGAGCTCGAGCTGCTCCAGCGCCGCGATGCGAGCCTCCTCAGGCCCGAGCTTCTTGATCTTGCGCAGCGGCAGGGCGATGTTCTCCAGCACGGTCTTGTGCGGGAACAGGTTGAAGTGCTGGAACACCATCCCGATCCGCCGACGCAGCTCGTCCGGATTGCTCTTCAGCACCGACTCGCCACCCAGCCGGATGTCGCCGGCGGCCGGTTCGAGCAGGCGATTGATGGCCCGCAGCAACGTCGACTTCCCGGACCCGGACGGCCCGATCACACACGCCGTACGTCCGGCCGGCACGGTGAGATCGACACCCCGCAGCACCTTGTTGCTCCCGAACGCCAGCTCGATCCCGGCGACCTCGAGACTGGCCGCTGCGTAGTTCTCAGCGGTTTGCATGGGCCAAGTCCTCCAGTACGACGTCATCCGCGCGGGTCTCGTCGGTCGGACGACCCTCCCGCAGCCGCTTGTCGAAGTAGTTCACCAGGTGGGTCAGCGGCACCGTGATCACCAGGTAGAAGATGCCGGCCAGCAGCAACGGCGACAGGTTGCCGTTGGTCGCGGCCGCGTCCTGCCCGATCCGGAACAGCTCCCGCTGGCTGGCGAGCAGGCCGAGGAAGTAGACCAGGCTCGACTCCTTCACCAGCGCGATGAACTGATTCACCAGCGCCGGCAGCACCCGTCGTACCCCTTGCGGAATGACGACCAGCCGCATCCCGGACGTGTAGGTGAACCCGAGCGCACGCGCGGCCTCGAGCTGACCCTTCTCCACGCTCTGGATGCCGGACCGGAAGATCTCGCCGATGTACGCCGCCGCGATCAGCGACAGGGCCAGGATGCCGAGCGGGTACGGGTTCGGACCCCACCAGTGCCGGGTGATCGGCGACAGGCCCTGGCCGATCAGCAGGATGGTCAGGATGGCCGGGAGGCCACGGAAGATGTCGGTGTAGATCTTGGCCGGCCAGCGCAGCCAGCGCTTCCGCGACAGGCCCATGACCGCCACGATCATGCCGAGCAGAGTGCCGAGCACGACAGAGGCGGCGGCCAGGATCAGGGTGTTGACCAGTCCTACCTTGAGCATCTCGGGCAGGATTTCCTTCATCGACCCCCAGTCGAGGAAGGTGTCGTTCAGCGTGGACCAGATGTCCATCCCGGTCAGCCGGCCGCCGGGCTAGCGGTCGACTTCGGGACAGTGAACTGGACCGAGCCGCTCCCCGGCTTGAAGTTCGCCGGTACGGCGCGACCCGGGTAGTACTGCTCGACCAGCTTCGTCCAGGTGCCGTCGGCGATGACCTCGTCGAGCGCCTTGTTCACCGCTTCGCGCAGCTGGTCGTTGTTCTTGGCGACCGCGAACGCCATCGGCGCGTCGCTCAGTTCCTTCGCGGCCAGGATCACCGTGCCGCCGCCCTGCTCCTTGGCCATCTTCTCGCCGATCTCGGCCGGCGAGACCCACGCGTCCGCCGTACCGGCCTTGAGCTGGCCGAGCGCGGCGTTGTAGTTCGGCACCCGGACCGGGTCGAGGCCCTTCTGGGTGGCGTAGTCGTCCTGGACCGTGCCCTGGACCACGACCACGCGCTTGCCCTGCAGCTGGTCGAACTTCGTGATACCGGAGTCCTTGGTGGTGTTCAGCCCGAGGTAGCCGAAGTCATACCCATTGCTGAAGGCAACCGTCTTCTTCCGTGCCTCGGTGACCGTGATGGACGAGCTGCCGAGGTCGTACTGGCCGCCGTTCACCTGCGACAGCAGCGCGGAGAAGTCGGTCCCGACGAACTCCGGCTTCAGGTTCAGCTTCGCCGCCACCGCGGTGATCAGGTCGTTGTCGAAGCCGGTGAACTTGCCGTCCTTCACGTACACGTTCGGCGGCGCGTCGGTCAGCGTCCCGATCCGCAACGTGCCGGCGTTCATCAGCCCGAGATCCGAGCCACCTGCGGCCGGGTCGTCATTGCTGCCGCAGGCAACCATCGACACCGCCAGCGTGACAGCCGCTCCCACTGCGACAACCCGTCGAAAGCCCCTGAAGCCGCGCACAACTATCTCCTCACAACCGTTGACCAAGGCAGGACGTGAACCGCCCGCCTCGGAAACCCAACATCACCCCCACTTCCGTCATTCCACCCCGACACCCACTGAGACGCCCCGAAATGTCTACCTCCGCTGTGCTATATCCACCCCGCCACCATTGCCCCCAGCAACCATCCACCCACCGCACGTGACCCGAGCGGTGACCCCCACCACATCCCGTCCCGCACCACGTGGCGCGAATCACTGCCGGCGGCCTAGCCGTGGTGGTGTTCGTAGTGGGTCAGGGCGTCGGCGGTGCGGCCGGTGCCGTAGGTGAGGAGGAGTTTGGCGAGGGCGGGGGAGTCGGCTGCGATCGCGGCGGCCGCGTGCTGGATCTCGTCGGCGGAGGCGACCGCGCGGAACAGGTCCTGGATCTCGCGTACGACGGCACGCGCGGACGGCGGCGTGCTCGCGGCAACGTTGGGTGCGGCCGCCGGTTGTCGGGACTGCTGTGTCGTCGGCCCGGCAGGCAACCCCGGCGGGCTGGCGAATGGTGTTGCGTCTGGGGCCTGCTTGCCTTCCCCGGCGGCCAACCGTGGCAGTTGCGCGGTCGGCGTGGAGCGGGTGAAGGCGCCGGTGGCGCCGCGGATCCCGTCGAGCTCGGCCGGGATGTCGATCGGATCGATCTCCCCGATCATCGCCAGGTGGGCGAGCTCGTCGAGTGCCTGCAGTCGGGAGACCACGGCCGGGTTGCCGATCTTCACGCGCTGGGCGCTCATCAGCTGCGACAACATCGGCGCGGACAGCCCGATCACCTGGGCCAGCGCACCCTGAGTCAGACCGAGCGGGCCGGCCACCCGGCGCACCAGTTCACCGAGCGGCTCGCCGTACAGTTCGGTCTGCTGCTGCAGGTTGTGCGCTGTCTGGTCCATTCGTGTGATCCCCTCTGACCGCCTGCTTTGCTCGGTAGCGACTGCAAACATCTTCGCAGTCGCGAACGCAAATTTCCAGCTGAGCGTCCACAAGACCGGCCCGATTCAAGCGGCGATGAACTGACTTGACATTTGCTATTGCAAACTGACACTGTTTGCGACAGCGAATCTCACTGGAGGAAACGATGACGGCTCTGCAGGGACACCGCCGCCCCGCGGTGTGGGCGATCCTCGCCATCACGCTGACCGCCTTACTGGCCGGCCTGGCGATCCCGACCGCACACGCTGACCCCGACAAGGGCAACAAGCTGGTCCTGGTGCTCGACTCGTCCGGCTCGATGAAGGAGCCGGCCGGCGACGGGCAGACCAAGATCACCGCCGCGCGGACCGCACTGACCAAGGTGGTCAGCAAGCTGCCGGCGGAAGCGGAGGTCGGCCTGCGGGTGTACGGCGCGACGGTGTTCAAGCGCACCCAGCCCGGTGCCTGCACGGACACCCAGCTGACGGTGCCGATCGGCACGAACAACCGGCCGCAGTTGCAGGCCGCGATCGCGAAGTACAAGCCGTACGGCGAGACTCCGATCGGCTACTCGCTCCAGCAGGCCGCCAAGGATGTCGGCCCGACCGGCCAGCGCACGATCGTGCTCGTCTCGGACGGTGAAGCGACCTGCGCGCCGGACCCGTGTGTGGTCGCGCAGTCGATCGCCAAGCAGGGCATCGACCTGAAGATCGACGTGGTCGGCTTCCGGGTCGGCGGGAAGGCGCGCAGCCAGCTGCAGTGCGTCGCCCGTGAGGGCCGCGGTGACTACTACGACGCCGACTCGACCATCGACCTCGAGGCAGGGCTGGATCGCCTGTCCACGCGAGCGTTCCGTCCGTTCCGGATCTCCGGTGAGCCGATCCAGGGGGCCGCGCAGCAGGAAGGCGCTCCGGAGCTCGTGCCCGGCCACTACTCGGACACGTTCGGCGGCGACCAGACCGCGAAGTACTACCTGATCAAGCGCAGCATCAAGGGCTCCACCCTGCGCGCCGGCGTGAGCTTCCGGCGGAATCCGGGCGACGAACTGCTGATCCAGGCCGAGGTCAAGCTCAAGACACTCGCCGGCGAGAGCTGTGGCTGGAGCTACCCCCGGGTGTTCGGCAGCGACCAGGGTCTGGCGACCGGCACGGCGTCGAGCTGGTCGGACTGGCAGGAGGAGTGCGCGGATTCCGACCAGATGGTGCTGACCGTCTCGCCGGGCAAGGACTACCGCCTGTTGAAGGGCGTGCCGTTCGAGCTACGGATCGACGAGGAGCCGCCGGTGTCGTCCACGGCGAACCTGCCCGAGGAGGCCGGCGACCCGATCTGGACCTCGATGCCTGGTTCGACCCCGCGCGAGATCGTCCCCGGATCGAGCTTCCCGGACGCGCCGCTGCTCGAGCCCGGTAGCTACAAGACCACCCTGATGCCGGGTGAGCTCCAGCTGTACAAGGTGAAGGCCGACTGGGGCCAGCGGATCCAGGCGCAGTTCACGGTGCCGCAGCTCGGCGCGGCGACGAGTAAGGCGCTCGACGGCACCCGGTACCTCGACACGGCCGTGATCTCGCCGATCGGTGAGGACGTGTACTCCGTCTTCGCGAAGAAGGTGCCGGGTGGGTCGGGTAAGCGCGGCGTACTGACCAAGGACGGCGTGATTCAGGCGGTCACCACCAAGGAGATCCGGTACCTGAACCGCAACGGCGCCAACAACCAGGACACCGGGACGTCGATGCCGGGCGAGTACTACCTCGCCGTCTCGCTGACCCGCAAGGACGACGACAAGGCGTTCACCGTCCCGATCACGCTGACCGTCGGCGTGGAGGGTGCGGCGGGCACCGGCAAGCCCGAGTACGTCGACGGCGCCACCCCGGTCGCCGGCACCTCGGTCACCCCGTCGCCCACCGCCGAGCCGTCCGAGTCCGGCAACACGGGTGACTCGGGTGACGAGAACGAGAACGGCAACGGCACCCAGGCCGGCGGTCCGGTCCAGGGCAGTAACACCGACTCCCGCGACAGCACGCCCGTCGCCTTGATCGCCGGACTCTCAGGTGGCGGTGTCGTCCTTCTCCTGGTCGGAATCCTGGCTGTTCTGCGGCTGCGCAGGAAGCCCGCCATCGCCCAACCGACCGGCTGGTCCGGCGCTCCCCAGCACCCGAACCAGACCCCGCCCCAATACCCGAACCACGGCGGACAGCAGCCACCGAACCAACCGCCGTACAACTAATCCCTCGATCAGAGCCCGGGCCACATCGGTCCGGGCCCTGCTCACGGTTCAGCCGAGGAGGAGCCAGGCGGCGGTGCCGAGGAGGGCGACTGCGCCGGTCAGGCTCGCGGCCGCGACCCATGCCAGTAGTCGGCTCCGGCCCCGGGTGGTTGCTGTTGCCTCGGTGGCTCTCGGCTGCTTGGGGGCGGGGGTGTTGTCGGCAGTCGCGTACTTGGCTGGGGCGGGGGTGGTGGGTGCTGGCGGTGCTGCGGGTGGGGCCGGCTCGGGGGTGGGGCCGGTGGGCGTCCAGGGGTGGGGGAGGGGTGGGAGTTGGTCGAAGACTTCGGGGGAGTCGGGTTGGGTGGACCAGGGGGTTGCTGGGGTGGGCGGGAGGGCGCCGGATTCGGCGAGTAGGCGGCCGGCGGTGTGGGCGGAGTCGGGGCGTTCGGACGGGTTGGTCGCCGTACTGCGGTGGATGAACTCGGCCAGGGGGCCGTCGACGGGTGGGAGCTTGCCGTCGGGGCCGGGGCGTTCGCCGGTAAGGAGTTCGGCGGCGACCGCGCCGACCGTGTAGAGGTCCTGGCGCGCGTCGGGGTCGGCTCCGGCCAGTTGCTCGGGCGCGATGTAGCCGGGGGTGCCGAGGACGGTGCTGTGGCGGGTCATGCGGGGCTCGTCGACGAGGCCGGCGACGCCGAAGTCGGACAGCCGGAGGCGTGGGCGGCCCTTGCCGGTGGCATCGAGGAGGAGGTTCGCGGGCTTCAGGTCGCGGTGTACGACGCCGGCCGCGTGGACTGCGGAGAGGCCGTGCAGCAGTTGGTCGAGCAGTACGGCGACGTACGACGTGGGGAGCGGGCCGTGGTCACCGAGCAGCGTCGCGACGGAGCCGCCGCGGACCAGGTCCATCGCGAACACGACCTTGTCGTCATCAGCCGCCCACCCGTGCGGTGCGACCACATGCGGGTGGTCGATCCGCAGCGACTGCTCCCGGACGAACCGCAGCAGCGCGGCCGCGTCGTGCTGTCCGAGCACCTTCGCCGCCACGTACGCCGATCGCCGCAGGTCCCACGCCCGCCAGACCGAGCCCATCCCGCCGGTCCCGATCAGGTCGATCAGCCGGTACCGGCCCGCAAACGCCTCCACCGGCAAGAACCTACCGCCCCACCGGCCCGCATCCGTCAACCCCGCCACCACCAGATGCGACGTGCGGAATGGTCAGGATGTGACCTGGGTCCTGGTGGGGTGGACGGGCAGTGGCACACTTGAGGTACGAGTGAACCCACTCGCGTGCTCCGGGGTCGGTGTAATTCCGAGCCGGCGGTAATAGTCCGCGACCCGGCCGCAGCGGTTGAGCGGCCGGTTGACCTGGTGGAATTCCGGGACCGACGGTGAAAGTCCGGATGGGAGGCGCACGCGATCGGCGGGTGCGCTCTGACGTCCGGCGATGCGAGCCCACCAGGCGAGCGGACCCCGAGCGGGGCAGCGATCAGGCCCGGCGCAGGAGAGCCCGGACGGCAGTGCGTGGATGCCGGTTGTCACGAACCCCGGAGTGCGTCCGTGACAACGAGGGACCGTGAGTGAACAACGCTTCGCCGATCGATGTCGCCTGGATGCGACGTGCGGTCGAGCTTGCCGCGAAAGGCCTCGGCAGCACCCACCCCAACCCGGTGGTCGGCTGTGTGATCACCGGAGCCGACGGGCATCCGGTCGGTGAGGGCTTCCATGCCGTTGCCGGTGGCCCCCATGCCGAGATCGAGGCACTGACCATGGCGGGCGATCGGGCCCGCGGCGGTACGGCGTACGTGACCTTGGAACCGTGCAACCACACCGGCCGGACCGGGCCGTGTGCCGACGCGCTGATCGCGGCCGAGGTGGCCCGGGTCGTGTACGCCGTACCGGACCCGAACAGGCAGGCCGCCGGCGGCGCCGAGAAGCTCCGGAGCAAGAACATCCAGGTCGAGCAGGGCGTGCTCCAGAGCGAGGCGGAGGCGGTCAACCACGTCTGGCTGCACAGCGTCCGGATGGGCCGCCCGTTCGTCACCTGGAAGTTCGCGACCACTCTCGACGGGCGCTCGGCGGCGCCGGACCGGTCCAGCCGGTGGATCACCGGACCGATCGCGCGCGCCGACGTGCACCGCCAGCGGGCCGAGTGCGACGCGATCGCGGTCGGTACCCAGACGGTGCTGGACGACGACCCGGAGCTGACGGTCCGCGACGAGTTCGACGTACCGGCCGCCAGGCAGCCGCTGCGCGTGGTCGTCGGCGACCGGGAGATCCCGCCGACCGCCAAGGTCCGCAACGACCGCGCGCCGACACTGATCCTGCCCACCCATGATCCCGCCGAGGTGCTCCGGCAGCTGGACGACCACCACATCCGGCACCTCTGGCTCGAGGGTGGCCCGACGCTGGCTGCCGCCTTCCTCCGCGCGCAGCTGGTCGATCAGATCGTCGCGTACGTCGCCCCGGCCGTGCTCGGCTCCGGGTACGCCGCGATCGGTGACCTGGGCGCGGAATCGATCGACCACCTGCGGCGGTTCAAGCTAGCGGACGTCACCCGTCTCGGCGACGACGTCCGGCTGACACTGACGCCGCTCGAACCGCAAAGGACACACTGAATGTTCACCGGAATCGTCGAGGAGCTCGGCACCGTCGAGGCACTCGACCTGCTGGAAGGGGACGCGGCCCGCCTCACCATCCGCGGCCCGAAGGTCGTCGAGGACGCCGGCCACGGCGACTCGATCGCGGTCAACGGCTGTTGCCTGACCGTGGTCGAGACCGGGGACGGCACCTTCACCGCCGACGTGATGCGGGAGACGCTCCAGCGCACCAGCCTCGGCCAGGCCACGAAGGGCGCGCAGGTCAACCTGGAGCGCGCGGTGACGGCCCACGCCCGGCTCGGCGGGCACATCGTCCAGGGCCACGTCGACGGTGTCGGCACGATCGCGAGCCGCACGCCGGGCGAGCACTGGGAGGACGTCCGGGTGGCCGCGCCCGCGAACATCCTCAAGTACGTCGCCGAGAAGGGCTCGATCGCCATCGACGGCGTCTCCCTGACGGTCACCGACGTGGACGATGCGACCGGCACCTTCGGCGTCAGCCTGATCCCGACCACGCTCGAGCTCACCGTGCTCGGCCGCAACCAGGTCGGCGACAAGGTCAACCTCGAGGTCGACGTGATCGCGAAGTACGTCGAACGGCTGCTCGACGGAGGCACCAAGTGAACCCGGTCGACTGGCTGCTGCACGCCGAGGTGACCGTCGCCGGCTCGGCGGTGCTGGTCCGGGAGATCGTCGGCAACGTGTTCGGCCTCGGCAGCGCCCTGTTCGGCATGCGCCGGCTGGTCGCCGCGTGGCCGGTCGGCATCGTCGGCAACGTGCTGCTCTTCACGGTCTTCGTCGGCGGGATCTTCGACACCCCGCAGGACAAGGACCTGTGGGGTCAGGCCGGACGCCAGGTCTTCTTCGCGCTGGTCAGCCTGTACGGCTGGTACCGCTGGTACCAGAATCGCCATGCCGGTGCCGGCAAGGCGGTGCAGCCGCGCTGGGCGAGCGCCCGCGAGCGGCTCGAACTGCTCGGCATCGGAGTCGTGCTCTACGCCGTCTCGTACTTCGTCCTCCGCGAACTGGGTTCGTGGGGACCGCAGTGGGACGCGTGGATCCTGACCGGCTCGATCCTGGCGACGTACGGGATGGCGCGTGGCTTCGTCGAGTTCTGGCTGATCTGGATCGGTGTCGACGTGGTCGGCGTACCACTGCTGATCCAGGCCAAGTTCTACCCGTCGGCGACGATGTACATCGTCTACGGATTCTTCTGCGTCGTCGGGTTCGCCTCGTGGTGGCGGATCCAGAACCGCGAACGCACCGTGACCCCCGAACCTGTGGTGGTGGGCTGAGATGGGCTGCCAGAAAATGAGCACTGTACTGAAGCTGGACACGATCGAGCATGCGATCGACGAGATCCGGGCCGGACGGCCGGTGATCGTGGTCGACGACGAGGACCGGGAGAACGAGGGCGACCTGATCTTCGCCGCGTCCAAGGCGACGCCGGAGCTGCTGGCGTTCCTGATCCGGTACAGCTCGGGCGTGGTCTGCGTCCCGATGGAGGGCACCGAGCTGGACCGGCTCGGCATCCCGCTGATGACCCCGCACAACCGGGAGCGGATGCGGACGGCGTACACGATCTCGGTCGACGCCCGCGACGGCATCAGCACCGGGATCTCGGCGGCGGACCGGGCCCGGACGATCCGGGTGCTGACGGATTCCGCGTCCGAGTCGTACGACCTGGTCCAGCCGGGGCACGTGTTCCCGCTGCGCGGTCGCGACGGCGGCGTGCTGGTCCGGCCGGGGCACACCGAGGCGTCGATCGACCTGGCCCGGATGGCCGGGCTGACGCCGGCCGCGGTGATCTCCGAGCTGGTGAACGACGACGGCACGATGAAGCGCGGTCCCGAGCTGCGCGAGTTCGCCGACGAGCACGGGCTGGTGCTGGTGTCGATCGACGATCTGATCCGCTACCGGCGCCGTACCGAGCGCCAGATCCAGAAGGTCGCGACCACGACGCTGCCGACCCGGTACGGCGATTTCGTTGCCCACGGCTACCGGAACATCGTCGACGGGTCGGAGCAGCTGGCGCTGGTCCGCGGTGAGATCGGGGCCGGGCCGACGCTGGCCCGGTTGCACTCGGAATGCCTGACCGGTGACGTCTTCGGCTCACTGCGGTGCGACTGCGGTCCGCAGCTCGACGAGGCGATGCGTCAGGTCGCGGCCGAGGGTGGCGTCGTCGTATACCTGCGCGGTCACGAGGGCCGCGGGATCGGGCTGCTGCACAAGCTGCGGGCGTACGAGTTGCAGGACGCCGGCCGGGACACGGTCGACGCGAACCTGGATCTCGGGCTGCCGGCCGACGCCCGCGACTACGGCACCGGCGCGCAGATCCTGGCCGATCTCGGCGTGACGTCGGTGCGGTTGCTGACGAACAACCCGGACAAGCTGGCCGGCGTCCAGGGCTACGGCATCGACGTGGTCGAGCGGCGCAGCATCTCGATCGACCCGACCGAACACAACCTGCGGTACCTGCGGACCAAACGCGACCGGATGGGCCACCACCTGCCGGGTGGTGCGCTGGGCGGGGTCCTGGCTGAAGAGAACGGAGCCGGCTGATGTCGGGCAGTGGAGCACCCACCATCGAGACCCCGCGGGCCGACGGGGCCCGCGTCGCGATCGTCGGCGCGCAGTGGCACCCGAAGGTCACCGACGCGCTCGTCGCCGGGGCGATCCGGGCGCTGGACGAGGCCGGCGTCACCGACTACACGGTGATCCGGGTGCCGGGATCGTTCGAGCTCCCGGTCGCGTCGTTGCACGCGGCAAAGAGCGGGTACGACGCCGTGATCGCCCTCGGAGTCGTGATCCGCGGTGACACCCCGCACTTCGAGTACGTCTGCCAGGCCGCGACCGACGGGCTCATGCAGGTCGGCGTGACCACGGGCGTTCCGATCGGCTTCGGCGTACTGACGTGTGACAACGACCCGCAGGCGCTGGACCGGGCCGGTCTGCCGGACAGCCGCGAGGACAAGGGGTACGAAGCCACGCAGGCAGCGC
Organism: uncultured Actinomycetota bacterium; assembly: GCA_963748245.1. Lineage (GTDB taxonomy): Bacteria > Actinomycetota > Actinomycetes > Propionibacteriales > Kribbellaceae > Kribbella. The sequence goes on from CAVVIA010000004.1 coordinate 1,550,986, forward strand.
TGTCGACACTGGTGGCCATCCGTAGTCTCTAGGGCTATGGATTGGCACAGCTGGCACGGTGATTACGACGTACCCGGTTCGTCGCTGGCGCGGCGGTTGGCCGTCGTGCAGGAGCAGGTTCGCAGCGCGTTGGATGCCTGCCCGCCCGGCCCGCTGACAGTCGTGAGTCTGTGTGCGGGCGAGGGCCGGGACCTGCTGGAGGTGCTGCCGGCGCATCCGCGCCGTGACGACGTCCGGGCCCGGCTCGTCGAGCTGGATCCGCGCAGTACGGCGGCCGCCGAGGAGTCGATCCGGGTCGCGGGGCTGTCCGGCGTCGAGGTGGTCGAGGGCGATGCCGCGCTGGTCGACCACTACCAGGACCTGGTCCCGGCGGACGTCGTCCTGGTCTGCGGGGTGTTCGGCAACATCGTCGACGCCGACATCGAGCGGACCGTCGACACGTGCCGCCAGCTCACGAAGTCCGGCGGCACGGTCATCTGGACGCGACACCGCGGCGAGCCCGATCTGGTGCCGACGATCTGCCGCTGGTTCGAGGAGCGCGAATTCGACCGGATCTGGCTGTCCGGGCCGGAGGCGGGCTTCGGCGTCGGCGTGCACCGCTTGACCGGACGGCCGGATCCGCTCATCCTTGCTCGAAGTATGTTTGTTTTCGGCAGCTTTGAGCATTAGGGAGGACAGTGAACTACCGACCCCTCATCTGGCTTGCGGTAGCGACCTTCTCGACCGGAATCGACGGCTACGTGCTGGCCGGTCTGCTCCCTGCCATCGCCGAGGACCTGAACGTGGTCGAGGCGGCCGCCGGGCAGTTGGTGTCGGTGTTCGCGCTGACGTCCGCCCTCGCGGCGCCGCTGCTCAGCACGCTGACGAGTCGCTGGGAACGACGCCGGACCATCGCCTGGGCCCTGGGCGTCTTCGTCGTCGGCAACCTGATCGTCGGCCTGGCGATGAACTACCCGATCGCGCTCGGCGGACGGGTGGTGGCCGCGCTCGGCGGATGTCTGCTCAACGCGGCCGTCACCGGATACGTGCTCGCGCTGACGCCGGCGAAGGACCACGGCAAGGCGCTGTCCTTCGTCCTCGGCGGCTGGATGGCCGCGACCGCGCTCGGAGTGCCGGTCGGACTGGTGATCGGGCAGTCGAGTTGGCGCTTCCCGATGCTCCTGGTCGCGGTGGTCGGCACCATCGCGCTGACCGGCATCCTGCTCAAACTCCCGCGCCTGCATCTCCCGTCCGGGACGCTGGCCGACCGGTTGCGCCCGCTCGGTCAACCGCGCCTGCTCGCCGGTCTGCTCGTCACGACCGGCATCCTCTGCAGCAGTTACGTCTGCTTCACCTACGCCACGTTGATCCTGGGTCCGTCCTTCTCCGCCGAGTGGATGATCATCCTGATCATGTTCGGCTACGGCCTGGCCAGCATGCTCGGCAACGCGGTGACCGGCCGGCTCGTCGACCGATACACCGCGCTCCGCGTGCTGACCGTCGTACTGACCGGGCTGATGCTGGACGCCATGCTGGGAGCGCTCGCGTTCAGGTTGGTGCCGGTCGGGGTCGTCCTGGCTGTCGCGGGCCTGGTGTGGTTCTTCGTCGCCGGGATCGGCAACGGCGGCGCGGCCGTTCCCCAGCAGGCCCGCCTCGCCGCCCTCGCCCCGGACTCCGCGGCCATCGTGATGGCACTGAACGGCAGCGCCATCTCGCTGGGTGTCGCACTGGGCGGCGGCCTCGGCGGCATCACCTTGGCCGCCGGCGTGTCGCCGTACGGCCTGCTGCTGGTTGCCGCCGCCATCCTGGCCGTCACCTTGACCCTCCACCTCATCGTCGCCCGGACCAGGCAGTACGACGAGGTTCCCGCCTAGCCGATCCTGGTGTGTTGCATCTTCCAGTTGGGCTGCCAGGTGTTGCCGCCGTCGACTGAGAAGGACTGTTCCCAGGCGGCTTTGTCGGTGCCGGGGGTCCAGGTGAAGCGGACGTCGATCGGCTGACCCTCCCAGACGTCCGGTCCTTCGAAGATGCCGGTGCCGTCGTCGCGGAACGAGCCGATCACCGGTGTCTCGAGCTGACCGCGCAGGCTGTTGATCCAGTGGATCGCCCAGGTCTTCGACTCCGGGTTGTAGATGCGCAGGGTCGCGCCGCGGAAGCCCTCGGTCGGGAACCAGCCCTCGTCGAAGCTGACCGCACCGTCCAGGTACGTCGTGACTTCCATCTCCGACTGCATCTCGTACCACTCGGCCTCCGCGCCGAGGGCGGGCTTGCGCCGGCTGTTGTGCATGTCCCAGCGGCCGACGAGGAAGTCGAAGTCACCGGTCAGCTTCGGTACGTCGAGTGCCGGCGGCGGGGTGTCCCGCCGGGTGAAGTCCATCACCCAGTTGAGCTCCCAGGTCTTCCCGCCGTCGTTGGAGTAGCACTGCTCCCAGTGCGCCGTCTGCTCGGTGATGTCGGACCACTCGTAGCTCGACCAGGATCGGCTGCCCGTCCAGCTCGTCCTCGCCGACCAGCCGGCACGACGTACCGTCCTCCGACCAGCGCCCGTGCACCGGCGGATACAGCCGCATGGTCCGGCTGTCGATCCACCAGATGCTCCACTGCTGCTCGACCGGGTCGAACAGCCGCACCGACATCCCGTACCGCTGCTGCGTCGGGAACCGCATCTCGTCGAGGCTGATCGCCCCGTCGAAATGCGTCCGCGCGGTCGTCGTCCCCTCGAACTCGTTCCACTCGTCGCAGCCGGCGAAGGCTGCTTTCAGGGTTCGGTGCCGGACGTCGAAGTACCCGTTCAGGAAGTCGAAGTCGCCGGTCACCTTGGTCCATGTCGTCGTCATGCAGCCAGCGTGACGGGGAAACCTGACAGCGCATGGCAGTGTTCGGAGCTAACCTCGGAGCATGCGTTCGAGCCGGCTCCTGTCGATCCTGCTGTTGCTGCAGACCCGCAGGCAGCTGACCGCGCGTGAGCTCGCCGACGAACTGGAGGTCTCGCTCCGCACGATCTACCGCGATGTGGAGGCGCTCGCGGCGGCCGGCGTACCGGTGTACGCCGACCAAGGTCGCGCCGGCGGTTATCGCCTGGTCGAGGGGTACCGCACCCGCCTCACCGGACTCACCGAGCAGGAGGCGGCCGCGCTCTTCCTGGTCGGGATGCCTGGTCCGGCCGCGGCGCTCGGGCTGACGGCGGAGACCAGTTCGGCCGAGCTCAAGCTGCTGGCCGCGCTGGCCCCGGACCAACGCGACCGGGCCGGCCGGCTGAAGAACCGCTTCCACCTCGATCTGCCCGCCTGGTACCAGGACGCCGAGAACTCACCACACCTCTCCGCTGTCGCCGACGCGGTGCTGCACGACCGCCGGATCAAGGTGCTGTACCGCCGTTGGGAGGCGCCCCGCGAGGTCGAGCGCGTGCTCGAACCGTACGGCCTCGTGCTCAAGAACGGTGCCTGGTACGTCGTTGCCGCCACGGGCAACGGGATGCGTACGTATCGCGTCGCCAGCATCCTCGAGCTCACCCCGACCGATGAGGAGTTCGAGCGGCCGCCGGACTTCGACCTGGCCGGCTTCTGGCAGGACCGCCTGGCCGACTTCGACCAGACCCGCTTCACCGCTGAAGCCGTCGTCCGTGTGTCAGCCGGGCTCGCCGCGCGCATGCACGACGTGTCTTTCCCGATCCTGGTGAAGGCGGTCGCCGCCACCGAACCGGCGGACGACGGGACCGTGACGGTCACCGTGCCGATCGAGTCGATCGGTAACGCCGCCGCCGCGTTCTGCCGCTTCGGGAACTCGCTGGAGGTGCTCGATCCGCCGGAGTTGCGGGCCGAGCTGGCGAACCTCGGCCGCACGCTGGTGAACGTCTACGAGTCCTGATTCAGCTTCTCGATGGCTGAGCGGCCGGCCTCGGCACTGCGGCGGAGGAAGCCGGCGATGACGTCCAGCTCCTCTTCGGAGTAGCCGGCCAGGACGTCGTCCATCGCGCCGAGCATCGGCTGGTAGAGCCGGAAGACCTCGACGCCGCGGTCGGGCAGGACCCGGATGGTCACGCTGCGCCGGTCGCCCCGGGCGCGATCCCGGGCGATCCAGCCGGCCCGCTCGAGCCGGTCCAGGATGCCCGTCAGCGTGGCCGGGTGCAGGCCGGCCTGGCGGGCCAGCGCACTCGGCGTCAAGGGTCCGCTCCGCGCCAGCACGTCCAGGCAGTCGAGGTCGACGTCCTTCAGCGCCAGCCGGCCGCCCACCTGGTGATTGAGCAGCGCGAGCTGAATCCGCAGGTCGCGCAACGCGCCCTTGATCTCGTTCCCGGCCCGCCGACGGTGACGCGGGTCACCCGGTTGTGTCTGTTCCATATATTATGAGTTCCGTACTATATGAGTTGCGGATGACCTGAGAACGATAACCACACAAGCGGAGCGGAAAATGAAGATCACGGTCTTCGGAGCGACCGGCAGGATCGGCGGCCAGGTGGTGAGCCAGGCGCTGAGTGCGGGGCACAAGGTCGCGGCGGTGGTCCGCGCGACGTCGTCGTACGACGTCGAGCATCCGTCGCTCGACGTGATCCGGGTGCCTGGGCTGACCAAAGCCGGGGCGCTGACCGAAGCGGTGGACGGCGCCGAAGCGGTGATCTCGGGCGTGGGGCCGCGCGCCGCAAGGACGGACCGGTGGCGTCCGGCAGCACCCGCTCGATCCTGGCCGCGATGTCCACACCGGGGTACGGCGCCTTGTCGCGGTCAGCGCGGCACCACTCGGGCCGGAGCCGCCGGACGAGAGCTTTCTGAACCGTCGGGTGCTCCTGCCGTTCATCAACGCTTTCCTGGCGGACATGTACGCCGATCTGGGGGTCATGGAGGCCGACATCCTGAGCAGCCCGACCGACTGGACGATCGTGCGGCCGCCGAGGCTGACCAACGGTTCGCTGACCGGCAAGTACCGCACGGCCGTGGGCGGCACCGTGCCCCGCGGCTACCTCATCTCCCGCGCCGATGTCGCCCATCTGATGCTCGCCGCGCTCGACGATCCGGCCATGGTCGACCGGCCCGTCGGCATCGCCTACTGAGATCCCGGGCGAGGTGGGCTCGGCGGGGCCGTGGGTGCGCAGGTGGTGGAGGTCTTCGGCGATGTCGTACGATGAGTTCGAGGTGGAAGTAGTTCGCATACTCCAGTAAGTCGAAGAGTGCGAAGCCTAGGCCTGGCGGGTTGTGAGCACCTTGGAGCCTGGATCGCGGGTCACCGACCACGCGAGGAAAGAGCAGGGCGGTGGCAGAGCAGGGCGGGGTTTGTCAGGCGGGCCGCCGCGAAGGCGGCGGCGCCGGGCAGGGGTGCCCTCGCGGGCTGGCCGAGCTTGGCCGTCCAGTACGCCGCTCCCTGGACGAGAAGGATCGCGAACAGGGCAAACCCGATCAGGTTCGGTGCGGTCACCGGCAAGTCGATCAGGCTGAACCAGATGACGAACTGCAGCGGGATGTTCGCGAGTTCCCACAGCGCGAGCGACCGCAGTCGGCGTCGGACCCAGGCACGGGAGCGAGGGTGCAACGGGCGACTATTTCAGGTCGATGAGGTGGTGGGGTACGGCGTGGGCGGTGTGGCCCTGGAAACCGGTGGTGGTCGTGGCCATGGTCAACGAGTTGAGGAGGGCTTCCTCCACTGCTTCGGTGGTGGCCTGGAACGGTCCGCGGAGGTGGCGGTCGGCGAAGGCCGAACCCCGGTGGGTGGTGAAGGCGATCGCGTAGTCGCCGCTGCCGGGGGAGAAGTCGGAGCCGACGCGGCCCATCGCGAACACGGCCCGGCGGGCGACGCGGCCGAGTTGGCGGGCGTCGAGCGGGAGGTCGGTGGCGACGACGATCATGCAGGAGTTGCCGTCGCCATCGACCGATTGCGCCGCGACCGGTGGCGCCGGGATCGGGGTGCCGAGGATGGTCAGCGTGCCGGAGAAGTTGGCTTGGACCAGGACGCCGATCGTGCCCGAGTCGAGGGTGCGGGACGCCGTACCGATGCCGGCCTTGAATCCGAGCGCTGAGGTCCCCGTGCCCGCTCCGACGCAGCCTTCGGACGGGAGGTCGGGGGAGGCCGAGTCGAGGGCGGCGTGGACGTGCTCGGACGTGATCGGGCGGCGGCGGATGTCGGAGAGGTAGCCGTCGTTGGTCTCGCCGACGACCGGGTTGAGGCTGGTCGCCTTCGGATCCCGGTCGAGCAGCCAGGTGAGCAGTGCGTCGGCGACCCGGAAGACGCTCAAGGTGCCGGTCAGCAGGACGGGCGTCTCGATCACCCCCAGTTCGTCGACCTGGGTGGAGCCGACGAGCTTGCCGTACCCGTTGCCGACCGCAACCGCGGCGGGCAGACCGTCCGCGTAACCGTCCGGCACGATCGCGGTCACCCCGGTGTGCAGGTCGCCGGCGGAGATCGTGGTCTGGCCGACGCGTACCCCTGGTACGTCGGTGATCGCGTTGAGCGGACCGGGTGGCAGCGTGCCGACGGTGACGCCGAGGTCGCGGACTCTCCGGGGAGTTTGCATGGCAGCTATCGTCGGCCAGGTGCTGGAACAGGTGAACGACCGGGTGTGGCTCTACCCGCACGATCCCGACCCGGACGCGATCCGGCCGTCGGTCGCGGTGATCGCGGACGACCGGGGGAGTGTGCTGATCGATGCCGGCAACAGCCCCGAGCATGCCCGGGCCGTCCAGGCGGCGATCGCGACGGCCGGGCTGCCCGCGCCGCGGTGGCTGGTCTACACGCACCACCATTGGGACCACGTCTGGGGTGCGTGCGCCTGGCCCGACGTGACCGTGGTCGCGCACGCAGCGGCGGTCGAGATCCTGGCCGAGGAGGCGAAGCGCCCGTGGAGTCACCGCTATCTTCGCGACCAGGTCGAGTCGAACCCGAAGCTCGGTCCGAGCTTCCGGGCGCGGGCACTCGCCGTACCCGATTGGACCGACTTCCGGATCGTCCTCCCGGACCAGACCTTCGACGACACGCTGACGCTGCCGACGGGCGTCGTACTGCGTCATGTCGGTGGGAACCACGCGCCGGACTCGCTGGTCGCCCTGGACTCGGGCGTGATCCTGCTCGGCGACTCCTTCTACCCGCCGCCGTACCACGTCCGCGGTCCGGAGGACACCGTCGACTACGCCCTGATCAAGCAGCTGCTGAGTGAACGTCACTCCTGGTACGTCGATGCTCACTCACCTCCGCGCCGTCTCTCGGAGGCTCTCGCGCAGTCCGGTGAGCGGACCTGAGGGCGGGCGACTCCCGCCGGGCATCTAGGCTGGGCGCGCGATGAAGACCTTTGAGGAACTGTTTGCCGAGCTGGGTGAGAAGGCGCTGACACGGCCGGAGGGATCCGGGACCGTGGCGGCGCTGGATGCCGGCGTGCACGCGATCGGCAAGAAGCTGGTCGAGGAAGCCGCCGAGTCCTGGATGGCCGCCGAGTACGAGAGCAAGGAGCGGGCCGCCGAGGAGCTGTCCCAGCTGCTCTACCACGCGCAGGTGATGATGCACGCGCTCGGCCTGGACCTCGACGACGTGTACCGACATCTGTAGGAGTCCCTCCCGCAGACACCGGTTCACTTCATCAGAAAGGGCAGTGCAATGCTGCGCGTCGCAGTACCGAACAAGGGCTCGCTGAGCGAGGCCGCCATCGAAATCCTGACCGAGGCCGGCTACAAGCAGCGCCGGACCACCAAGGACCTCGCGCTCACCGACGCCGCGAACGAGGTCGAGTTCTACTACCTGCGCCCCCGCGACATCGCCGTCTACGTCGGCGAGGGCACCCTCGACGTCGGCATCTCCGGCCGTGACCTGGTGCTCGACTCGCACGCCGACGCCGACGTGATCATGGAGCTCGGGTTCGGCGGGTCCACCTTCCGGTTCGCCGGTCCGCCCGGGGCCGCCACCTCGATCAAGGACCTGGCCGGCAAGCGGATCGCCACGTCGTACGCCGGAGTCCTGCAGGACCACCTGGCCGAGTACGGCGTCGACGCCTCGGTGGTCCGCCTCGACGGCGCGGTCGAGTCGGCCGTCCAGCTCGGCGTCGCGGACGTGATCGCGGACGTCGTCGAGACCGGTACGACGTTGCGCCAGGCCGGACTCGAGGTGTTCGGCGATCCGATCCTGCAGTCCGAGGCGGTGCTGATCAAGCGGCACGGCGTCGAGACCCCGCCGAACGGGATCCAGCAGCTGGTCCGCCGCCTCGAGGGCGTCCTGATCGCCCGGAACTACGTGATGATGGACTACGACATCCGCGCCGAGCACGTGGACGCGGCCACCGCCGTCGCGCCGGGGCTGGAGTCGCCGACGGTGTCGCCGCTGCACCGCCAGGGCTGGGTCGCCGTCCGGGTGATGGTGCAGCGGGCCGACGCGCAGCGGATCATGGACCAGCTCTGGGAGGTGGGCGCGCGTGCCATCCTCACCACTGACATCCACGCCTGCCGGATCTGACGTGACCGCCGATCAGCGGCTCTACACCTTCCACCCGCGGATCGTCGCGGTGATGTCGGGTGGGATGGGACTGTCGCTGATCGCGGTCTTCGGGGTGATCTGGTTCCGGCTGTCGGAGGACTCCCGGGACACGTTCACCTGGTTCCAGCGGCTGACGTTGCTGGCGTTCTTCGGCGCGATCCTGTGGATCCTGTACCGGATGACGACGCTGCGGGTGTCGGCGTACCCGGACCATCTGCGGGTGCGGAACGTCTTCAAGTCCTACACGCTGCCGTGGACCTCCGTGACCGCGCTGCGGTTCCGGCCGGGTGACGCCTGGCTCCAGCTGTTCGATGCCGACGGCAACCGGCTGGGCATCCTCGCGGTCCAGGCCGCCGAGGGTGCCCGGGCGAGCCGGGCGGCCAAGGAGCTGGCCGCCGTCGCCCGCGAGCAGGGCGCCGGTCCCGCTAGACAGACACCTGAAAAGTAGTCGTGTGGGAGTCGCCGGGCTTCAGGACCACCAGGTTCTGACCGGTGATGAAGGCGTTCGGCGGACAGGTCATCGGCTCGACGGCGAGCGCCGTACGTCCGATCGCGTCGCCGGTGTAGAGCTGCAGCCAGGGCGTGTCACTGGTCAGGACCGAGCGGTTGCCGGAGTCCGGATCCGTCAGCGTCACTGACCACGAGCCGCCGCCCAGCCCGGTGAACGCGTTGTCGATCTCGAGGTCTCCGATCGCCCGGCCCTGCTGGAAGTCGTACGGCGAACCGGCCACCGGCGACAACCCGATCGGCGTCAGCCGCTCCGGCGACACCTCCAGCCACTCGGCCGCGCGGAACTCCACCACGCACTCGTCGATCGTCCGGCCCACGCTCAGATACGGATGCGTTCCATACCCGTACGGCGCGTCACTCGTGCCGACGTTGGTCGCCGTGGCGGTCACCGTGAGCCCGTCGGCCAACTGGTAGGTGAGGCGGAGGTCGAGCTGATGCGGGTACCCGGGCTGACCGTGCAGGCGGTGACCGGCCTCGACCAGCGCCGGGTCGGTGCCGTCGTCCACCCGCTGCCAGTTCGCCCAGCGGGTCAGGCCGTGCATCGCGTTCTGCCGGTCCGGCTCGGTCAGGTCCAGTTGCTCGTCGACGCCCTCGAACGTGTACTTCCCGTCGGTGATCCGGTTCGGCCACGGGATCAGGTGCTGCCCGACCGCCGCGGGCGCCGGCTCGTCCTCGCCGTACCCGAGCAGCACCTCGCGCCCGTCGTACGTGAGCCCGCGCAGGCCGCCGCCGACGCTCACCACCGTGGCCGCGTACCCGCCGGCTTGTAGGGTCCACTGCTCTCCGGACGGCAGAACGTTCATGGTTCCATCCTCACGCATCGACGGACCGGCGCTGAGAAAAATCTTCGGCGGTCCTGTCCATCGGAGCCTGACCCGTTCGTGGTGATGCTGTAAACACGCCAACAGGAGGTTTCGAGATGAAGTATCTGCTGCTGATCAACGCCGGCGAGCTCGACCTGAGTGGCGGTGCGGTCGGGTGTGAGCCGGAGGACTGGATGCGGTTCGACAAGGAGATCCAGGACGCCGGCGTCGTGGTCTCGGGCGAATCGCTGGCCGATCTGGTCACCTCGACCCGGGTCCAGGTCGCGAACGACGGTCAGCGGTCCGTGACCGACGGTCCGTTCGCCGAGACCCGGGAGGTCCTGGGCGGTTTCTACGTGATCGACGTACCGGACCTGGACGTCGCGCTCGAGTGGGCCGCCAAGTGCCCCGGTTCCCGCGGCGGCGGCTCGATCGACGTCCGCCCGGTGGCCGAGTTCCCGGGGGCCTGAGCCACCATGCACGCGCAGGTCGAGGCGGTGTTCCGGGAGGAGCGCGGGCGGTTGCTGGCCGCGCTCGCCCGGCGGTTCGGTGACCTCGACCTGGCCGAGGAGGTGGCGTCGGAGGCGATCGAGACGGCGCTGGTGCGCTGGCCGATCGACGGGGTGCCGCCGAATCCGGGTGCGTGGCTGATGACCACCGCGCGGCGGAAGGCGGTCGACCGGTTGCGGCGCGACCAGGTGTACGCCGCCAAACTCGCGATCCTGCAGGTCGAGGCCGACCGGGCCGGTCCGCCGATCGAGGGCGACCAGTTGCCGGACGAGCGGCTGCAACTGTTCTTCACCTGCGCTCATCCGGCCCTCGCGGCCGAGGACCGCGGCGCGCTGACGCTGCGGTGCCTGGCCGGGCTGACCACGCCGGAGGTGGCGCGGGCGTTCCTGGTCCCGACCGCGACGATGGCCAAGCGGATCGTCCGGGCGAAGAAGAAGGTCAAGGACGCGCGGATCCCGTTCCGGGTCCCCGGCGCGGACGAGTTGCCGGATCGCCTGCCGGGCGTGCTGCAGGTGATCTACTCGGTCTTCACCGAGGGGTACGCGGCCAGTTCGGGCCCGTTCCTGCAGCGCCTCGACCTGGCCGAGGAGGCGATCCGGCTGGCCCGGATCCTTCGGCGGCTGCTTCCGGACGAGCGTGAGGTCGCCGGCCTGCTCGCCCTGATGCTGCTGATCCACGCCCGCCGCGACGCCCGCACCGCACCAGACGGTTCGCTGGTCCTGCTCGACGACCAGGACCGCTCGCTGTGGGACCGTGAGCTGATCTCCGAGGGCAGCGGACTCGTCGTCGCCGCGCTCACCGGAGGCCCGGCCGGACCGTACGGCGTCCAGGCCGCGATCGCGGCCCTGCACGACGAGGCAGCCGACGTCGCCGGCACCGACTGGCCGCAGATCGTCGCCCTGTACGACGTCCTGATCACCATCGACCCGTCGCCGGTGGTCGCCCTCAACCGGGCCGCCGCGATCGCGATGCGGGACGGACCCGAGGCGGGCCTGGCGTTGCTCGACGAACTGTCCGACGAGACGCGACTGCGCGACTACCACCCGTTCCCGATGGCCCGGGCTGATCTCCTGCACCGCCTCGGCCGCCTGCCGGAGGCGACCGCGGCGTACGAAGAAGCCCTGGCCCTGGCCGGCACCGAACCAGATCGAGCCCACCTGCGCCGCCGGCTGGCGGCGGTCGCTGAGGAGATGCAGCCATGACGGACCCCAAGATCCTGGCCTGGGTCGAGGCCGAACGCCTCGACCTCGCCGACTTCCTCGACACCCTCGACGAGAGCGACTGGTCCGTCGAGTCGCTCTGCACCGGCTGGACGATGCACCACGTCGCCGCCCACCTGACCACCTCCACGCGTACGACGTTCCGCAGCATGCTGACCGGGATGGTCCGGGCCCGCTTCGACTTCGACCGGATGGAGGATCGGGCCGCGCGGGAGCGGGCTGAGCGGTACACGCCGGCCGAGCTCATCGCGCAGTTCCGCGAGACGGCCGGTTCGGCCCGGCGCGCTCCCGGTGCCGGACCGCTCGACCCGCTGGCCGACACGCTCGTCCACGGCCAGGACATCGCCCGCCCGCTCGGCCGGGAGCGCGTGATGCCGATCGAGCAGACCCTCGCCGCCCTGGACCACGTCCGGACCAGCGCGTTCTACGGCGCCCGCAAGCGCTTCCGCGGAATCCGCCTGATCGCGACGGATGCCGACTGGTCGGCGGGCAACGGCTCCGAGGAACTCCGCGCCACCGCCGCGGACCTGCTCCTCCTCGCAACCGGCCGCCCCGCGGGCCTGACCACCGCCACGGGCTCCGCCACCGCTCGCATCACAGCCGCCCTGTGACGAGGCGGGAAGCCGATGCCGAGCGCCTGGCCAGGGTCGCCCGCGGGTGGGACGATGCAGCCGCCGGCTACGAGGCGTACTTCGTCCCCCGCTTCGCACCTTGGGTGAAGGCCGCGGTGGAGGCTCTTGCCGATCTGCCGCAGGGTCCGATTCTGGTGCCGTGCTGTGGGACGTTTCCGGAGGCCGAGCCGCTGGTCGAGAGCTTCCCGGAACGGGAGATTACTGGGATCGACCTCTCAGCGGGCATGGTTCGGCTGGCGCGTGCGCGTGCGGCTCGGGTGAGTGTGGTTCAAGGGGATGCGTCCACGCTTGATCCGCGGTGGGTGGGAGCCTGTGCTGCTGTCGTCTCCGTGTTCGGGCTTCAGCAGTTGCCCGACCCGGAGGCGGCCATCCGGTCGTGGGTGGGTGCACTGGCTCCGGGCGGTCGGATGTGTGTCGTCTACTGGCCGGGAAAGACCGAAGACGACGGGCCGTTCGCGTTGTTGGGGACGGTGATCGGCGAACGCAGCGACTACTCGTGGGAGGGCCGCCTCGTCGCCGCACTCGACGACGTCGTGATCGAACGCGACGAGTTGGTCTCCTACCCGATGACCCACCCCGACGCGGCGACGTACTTCGATGCCGCCGATCGCGCCGGACCGATGCGGGCCCTCGCGCTGGCCCGGGGTGACGCCTACATCGCTGAACTCCGGGCACGCTTCTTGGAGCAGGCACCGGCGGGGGAGTGGACCCACCATCCGCGAGCGCGGCTGATCGCGGTCAGGAAGCCGCTGAGTCGTGCGGAGGCAGCGCCACCGACTTCGTGACGAGTTCGAGCGCGGGGTCGTGCGGAACCGACGGATCGCCGTCGACGATCACGTGGGCCCGGGACCGGGTCCCCTGATCGGCGAAGTGGTCGCGCTCCCAGCGCATCCACTCCAGCCAGTGGTCGCGCAGCGCCTCGCCGTCGCGGGCGATCCCACGCTCCAGGCGCACTTCGTTCGACGTCTCGATCCACAGCCGCAGCGACTGCCAGTGGTCGGCGTCGCGATCGCACGAGGTGACGCCCTCGACGATCAGCAGGTCGACGGTCACGGGTACGACGTGCAGTTCGGCGTACGCACCGTCATGCCAGTCGTAGCGCCGGTACCGTCCTTCGCGGCCGTCCGCGATCCGCTGCAGGACGTGGTCGCGCAACAGGCCGAATCCACGGACGGCACCGGTCCAGCCGTCGTACAGGTCGTCCATGTGGATGACGCGGGTGTGCAGGCCGCGCGCTTCGGCGCGGGCCGCGAGACTCGCCGCGAGGGTGGACTTGCCGGAGCCGGCCGGTCCGTCGATGCTGATCAGCCTGGTCTTGCCGAGGTGCGGCGGGGCGGCCTGGACGTGGTCCAGCAGGGAGTCGATGGTCAGCGGGGCAGTGTGTTTCGTGTCAGTTGATTCCATGGCGCTTCAAGATGTCCTCGATCTCGTCGAACTCCGACGATTCCTGCTGCTTCGCCTTCGACCCCTTGGCGGGCTTGGCAGCTTTGGCGGGAGTGGCCGACGCGGGTGCGGGACCCGTCGCGGTCAGCTCACCCGCGGGCGAGGCGGGCTTTGACTGTTCCTTCTCCTTCGGTGCCCGGTTCCCCCCGCGGCCTCGGGCCACACCCGAGACGACGTACAGGACAACCGAGACGCCGAACAGCGCGACCCCGGCCCACACGCTGGGGGAGAAGATCAGATGCGTGACCCAGCTGACGGTCGACTGCACCACATCCCAGACCAGCTCGAGCAGGCCGGTCAGGTACAGCGAGACCGGCAACAGGGACCAGGCCACGCCACGGGTGCCGGCCGCCGCCCCGCGGCGCCGCCAGGCGGTCCACGAGCCGATCAGGCCGAGCAGCGTGAGGCCCACACAGAACGGCAGCAGCGTCAGATCGTTGAAGTCAGGCACATACCCAGGCTCGCACAGTCCCCCGCGGAACCAAGGGGGGAACAGCCCTGACACCACCCTGAAACCCCACCCCGGGGCGAGGCGGACCGCCAGACCATCACATCCGGCGGGTAGCGCGCTGTGTGAGCGTGGCAGGTGCTGCGGGGGAGTGGTTGTGATGGCCTGGCGGTCCGAGTGGAGAATACGGGCATGCAACCAGAGCGCCGCCTGGCCTTCACCGGGTTCGACAACGACGACGGGTCGGCCGACCCCGCGCTGGCGAAGGCGCTTGCGGAGCGTGACCAGGGCGCGCTGCTGGCCGCGCTGACCAAGGCCCGGCTGCTGGTGCCGGTGGTCGCGATGCTCGGCGAGGTCGAGTACGACGAGAACGGTCTGGCCCACGACAAGACGCTCGGACATGGCGGTCGCGCTGCTCCAGGGGCAGGACGGCCGCAACGCCCTGCTCGCCTTCACCGGCACCGAGAGCCTGGCCCGCTGGAGTCCGGACGCCCGCCCGATGCCGGCCCAGACCCAGCTGATCGCGACCGCGGCGATCCAGGAAGGCGCCGCCGCGATCGTGCTGGACGTCGCCGGCCCCGCCGCCGGGGTGATCGAGACCGACGACGTACGGCGCCTCGCCGCCGGCCTCCAGGTGGTTCGCCTGGCAGACGGCGGCTACGGGTGGATCGAGTCAGCCGACCGGTGAGCTGAGCGCGTCCATCGGCCTCACCCGCATCGCGATCCGCGCGGCGACCGCGGTGGTGGGCAGCACCAGCAGCAGGACGACGGCGATCCAGCCGAGCAGGATCCACGGTGAGCCGGAGGGGATCGGCCAGCCGCGGGTGGCGACCGCGATCGGGAGGACCGAGCACGCCGCGGCGAGGACACCGAGGACCAGGCCGAGCGCTGCGATCACCAGGTGCTCCAGGTAGAGCATCGCCTTCACCTGCCGTCGGGTCGAGCCGGTCAGCCGTTGCAGGCCGAACTCCCGCCGCCGGTCGAGGACGGCGACCGCGATCGTGTTGATCGAGGCGATCGCCGTGTACGCGATCGCGATCCCGGCCAGCAGGTACCCGATCCACGCATCGATCCCGAGCCCTGCGTCGTACTCCGCCCCGAGCGCCTCGCGCCCGCTGACGGTTGCCCCAGGCAACTCGACGGCGACCGGGTGGTCCGTCCGCAGCAACACCTGGGAAGGAAGGCCGGGCGTGGTGTGCGCGGCCAGCAGCGCCGAGGGCAGCAGCAGGGACTCGTAGCCGTCGGGACCCTCGGCGAGCGCGACCACCTTGACCTTCACCAGTGCGTTGTCGCCCAGCCGGAGGCCGAGCTCGGAACCGATCCCGACCTTCAACTTGCGGGCGGCGTCCGGTGGTACTGCGACGGTTGACCCGGTCAGGTCGTCGAGTGATCCTGCCTTCACCTTGCCTTTGTAGACTGGTCCGTTGAGGCCAAGCAGCGGCCACGGGTCGCTGGTGTGCGAGGCGTCGTACGGCTCCTCGATCCAGCCTTTGCTGCGCACCAGTTCGGACGCCGCACTGACGCCCGGCAGCGAGCGCAGCTCCTCGAACTGTCCGGAGGTGATACCGGCGGGGTTCGTCACGACGACGTCGGCGTTGAGGTTGTCGGTGTAAGCCTCGACCGCGGCCTTCTGCTGCGTCGTCTGGGCGTAGACGTTGCCCAGCGCAATCGCGGAAGCGAGGGTGATCGGCACGAGGATCGCGGTGAACTGCGCCGCCCGGACCCGGAGGTTGATCACGGCCAAGGAGCCGCTGGAGCCGCGCTTCTCGAGCAGCGCCGTGACCCGTGGCACCAGTGCCGACCGGATCACCAGCGGACCGAGCATCGCGACCGCGATGGAACCGGTCAGCCCGGCCGGGCCACCGATCGCCGCCGCGTTCACCGGACTCATGAACAGGGTCGCGACCGCAAGACACCCGGTCCCGATCGCGAACACGGCCCCGATGACGAGCCGCGGCCGGCTGAGCACACCAGCCGGTACGGCGGCCTCCGCCAGTGCCTGGATCGGCCGGATCCGCGCCGCCCGCCCGGCCGCGAAGCCCACCGTCATCCGCAACACCACGAACGTGAGCAGCGCCGCGCCCGCGAACGGCAACGGTCCCTGGTCGTAGCGCAACTGCGACGGCACGATCCCGTTGCCGGTCAGCATCCCGAAGATCCAGTCACCCGCGATCCGGCCGGCCATCAACCCGAGCACCAGGCCGAGCACCCCGACCACCATCGTCTCGGTGACCACCATCCGGCGGACCTGCCGCGGGGTTGCGCCGCTGGCTCTGAGCAACGCCAGCTCACGCCGTCGCTGCCGGACCGACAGCCCGATCGTGGCTGACACCACCAATGCCATCACCACGGCCACCATCCCACCGAAGACGCCGGACATGATGATCAGCGGCAGACTCGTGGCGATCCCGGTGTACTCCGCGACGCCCCGGTCATCCCCGATGTACGCCGCTACGCCGTCCGGCAACTCCAGTCGTCGTACGAGCTCACGGGCCGAAACGTCCGGCGCCGGAAACACACCGATCGCGTCGAACCCGCGTGGGGCCAGCCGGGCAGCATCCGCGTCGGCGAAGAAGACCGACGGTACGTCCACCGCGGCCGCCGCGACTCCGGCGACGGTGACAGCCTGCGGCTCGCCGTTGACGATCACGCTGATCCGATCACCCGGCTTGGCGCCGAGCCGCTCGTCGACCACCACCTCGCCGCTCGCCGGTGCGTGCCCCGCGGTCAGCTGGTACGGCGCCAACGCGGCCGAGGTCCACCCGTGCCCGCCGATCACCTCTTTGCTCCCGGCAACCATGGCCGGGAAGGAACGATCCGGGATCGCCTGGGCGACTCCCGCCGTACCGGCGAGCTTGGTGACGAGGGAGGCGTCGAGGTGGCGCTGTTCGGGGAAGGCGACGGAGCCGGAACCGTTCGGCGGGTGGTAGGCCGGGTCGCCGGAGACGACGATCGGTGCGGCGGCGAGTCGCTGCGGCGGCGCGTTGAGGCGGAGGCCGGTCTCGAGGAGTCCGCCGGCGGCGCAGAGCAGCGCGCTGCCGAGGATCACCGCGACGAAGATCGCGAGGAACGCCGCGGTCCGGTGCCGCAGGCTGGAGAAGGCGAGGCGGATCATGGCGAGACCTTCGATCGGGACGAGAGCTGAGCGAGTTGCGCCGCGACCGACTCGGGAGTCGGCCGTTCGGCTGCGGAGACGATCCGGCCGTCGACCAGGAAGACGACGCGATCGGCGTACGACGCCGCGACCGGGTCATGGGTGACCATCACGATCGTCTGGCCCTGAGCCCGCGACTGATCGCGGAGCAGCGACAGCACCTCGAGTGCGGTGACCGTGTCGAGTGCTCCGGTCGGCTCGTCGGCGAAGGTGATCGCCGCTCGCCCGGCCAAGGCCCGAGCGATCGCCACCCGCTGCTGCTGACCACCTGACAGCTCACTCGGCCGATGCCGGACGCGATCGCCGAGTCCGACCCGCTCGATCACCTCGGACACCCACGCCCGGTCCGGTGACTTCCCAGCCAGCGTGAGCGGCAGTACGACGTTCTGCCGCACAGTCAGCGTCGGCATCAGGTTGAACGACTGGAACACGAACGCCACATGCTCACGCCGCAACTCGGTCAATGCGGTCTCGTCGAGTCCACGCAGCGACCGGCCGACCAGGTGTACGTCGCCAGTCGTCGGCGCATCGAGTCCGGCGGCGCAGTGCAGCAGCGTGCTCTTGCCGGACCCGGACGGGCCCATCACCGCGGTGAACGTGCCCTCGGCGAAGCCGTAGGTGACTGCGTCCAACGCGGTGACCGAGCCCGGACCGGTGCCGTAGACCTTGCCGACGTCGGTGAGCTGGACCGGCGCGTTCACCGCTCCACCTGCACGTCGGTCTTGCGGTGGAACGACTCGTGGGTCCACCAGACGATGCCGACGACGAGGCCGAGCCCGAGGTCGGAGAACAGCCACCACGGCCAGTCGAGGTTCCCGAAGGCCGCCATGGTCAGCCAGACGACGAACTGCACCACGCACGTCACCAGCCAGACGGCGGTGACCACGCGCAGCGCGACAGTGAGACCGTCGGACGGGAGAGCGCCGGCGACACCGTCGAAGACCTGGCGGAGTTCGCCGCGGGTGCGAGCGGTGTGCAGGAGGTCCCGCCGGCCGACGGCCTGCGGCGGAGTGAGGGTGCCGTGCCGGACGGCGTGGTCGAGTTTGGCGGCGGCGGTCTGCCGGTCGGTGGCGGAGAGCCGGACCTGGTCGGGCATCAACAGCGGGTCGAGGACGGTGTTCATCAGGGGTACCTGCCTTCCTGGGTTCTTGGACTGACATGAAATAGCGTAGGGATTGAACAGTTTCGATCACAGGGTGCTGAGGCCCCGTTCTGACGGTGGTGCTAGCTCCACTGCCGGTCGCCGTACGCGAGGATGGGAGCCATGACCGAGGACCGCGGGGACCTGCCGCCGGGGCTGGCCCTGTCCTGGGGTGTGCAGCCGGTGCAGCGGCGCGGGCCGAAGCCCGGGTTCTCGGTGGAGCAGATCGTGGACACCGGGATCGAGTTCGGCGATCGGTACGGGTTCGAGGCGATCTCACTGCAGCGGATCGCGGCTCACCTCGGCGTCACCACGAACGCGATGTACCGCTACGTGCGGTCCAAGGACGAGCTGATCGTCCTGGTCCAGGACAAGGCGCTGGGCCGGGCGCCCGACTCGATCCTCGCGGCCGGCGGCTGGCGGGCCGGATCCGAGGCGTGGGTGCGCGCGGCCGTCGACCGCTATGAGGAGCGACCTTGGCTGCTCGACGTACCCATCCGTGGTGCGCCGAATACGCCGAACCAGCTGCACTGGCTGGAGGTGCTGCTCCGGGTGCTCGCGGAGACGTCGCTCAGTCAGCACGACGCGCTCGGCTGTGCGGTGCTGCTGTCCGGCTACGCGCGCAGCTACTCGGCGATGGTGCGCGAGCTGACCGCCAACGTCGACGTGCCTGTGCAGGCGCCGGCGGTCGGGGCGTTCCTGGTGCCGAGACTCCAGGAGGCCGGCTACGACATGGTCGCCGCGCTCTACACCAACCAGGAGTACGAGGACGAGATCGACGACGATCTCGAGTTCGGTGTCACCCGCGTCCTCGACGGCATCGAGAAGTTAGTCAGGTAAGGCGATTCGCACTGGCCCCTCGGCCCGGGCGGCGACCCACTGCAGGTGGAAGTCGCTGCCGGGGGCAACTTCCGGGCGGCGCTGCGGCTCCCTGCGCAGATTGACAGGCGAGGTCAGCTCGGCTGCCTGCCCTTGCCGCACGCCGTTGGCCCGGACGTCAGCGATCACGTCGGCCAACGCCTGCGCGGCCGGCTTGCGCTGGTGATCCACAGTGAACAACCCGAGGTCGTACTCGCGGTCCGGGAAGTCCAGCAACCGCCGGTCGATGTCATGCGACGACCACCAGGTGACACCCCACAACGCCGGGTTCTCCAGCACCAACGAGACCGTCCGCCGGGTGAACTCCGCCTGCAGGTCCACCGGAATGTCCGGACCCGGTACGCCGATCTCCTGCAACCACACCGGCCGCGCCGGGTCCAGCGACGTCGCCGCGGCCAACTCGACCAAGTAGTCCGCATGGCTGAGCGTCGCCGGCCCGAGCGGACCGTCCACTCTTGAGACCCCGTTGAACACCCAAGAGTGGACGGTGCTCAGATCCCCCAGATCCACCACGTCCACCGGACGGAACGGGTGGTCCGCCTTGTACCAGGCGTCGTCGAACACCGAATGCAGGGCGAGTACGTCGGGCGCCGCCTTCTTGACCGTGGTCAGCAGGTCCTGCGCCCAGCTGGTCGAGCTCTCGAAGCTGGTGGCGCTGTCCGGCCAGAGGTTGTTGACCTCGTTCCCGAGCGTGATCGCGAAGACGTTCGGCTTCTCCGCCACCGCCCGCGCGACGGTCTCGACGTACGACGTCAGGCCGTCGCGGACCGTCGGGTCCTCGAACAGGCTGGTCTTGTGCCAGGTGAGCACCCAGGACGGGAGGAAGTCGAAGCTGGACAGGTGGCCCTGGATCAGGTCGACCGCGACGGTGAGCCCGTGCTCGGCGGCGGCGTCGACGGTGTCCAGCAGGTCCGTCGATCGCGCGCTCCCGGATGATCGCCCGGTTCGGCTGGATCCACGGCCAGACCGGGAACACCCGGACGTGGTCCAGGCCCATCCCGGCCAGGTCCTCGAAGTCCCGTCGTACCGCGGCGCCGTCGTAGTCGAGCCAGCTGTAGAACCAGCCGGCCGAGGGGACGTAGTTCGCGCCGAACCGAGGCGTGACGGGATCCGAGAGCATGGCGACGATGCTAAAACGGTTTAGGAATCCGAAGCAACTGTGGCCGGGGGAGCGGTGGACTCGCGGACGGTCAGCACCGGGTCGGGGCTGCGGCGGTTGATGATCCGGGCCGGGTCGGCGATGGTCTCGAGCAGCACCTCGGCGGCCTGGCGGCCGAAGTCGAAGGTGTCGCGGGACAGCGCGGTCAGCGCCGGGTGCATCAGCTGGGTCAGGATCGAGTCGTCGAAGGCCACGATCGACAGCTCGCCCGGCACCGCGACGCCCATCTCCATCGCCACCCCGAGCCCGGCCACGGCCATCACGTCGCTGTCGTAGACGATCGCGGTCGGCCGCTGCGACTGGGACAGCAGCTTGCGGGTGATCGCGGCGCCCTCCGCGTCGCTGAAGTCGGTGGTCAGCGACGGCGCGTCGACCAGGCCGAGCCGGGGCGCGGCGTCGCGGACGGCCCGGATCCGGCGCTGGGTGTGCTGGAAGTTCGGCGTACCGGCGACGTGGGCGATCCGGCGGTGCCCCAGGGCGGCCAGGTACTCCACGATCGACAGCATCGCCTCGCGGTCGTCGGCCCAGACCGAGGGCAGCGCGCCCTTGCCGCCGCGGCCGCCGATCACCACGGCCGGCAGCTCGAGCGCCTTCAGTTCGTCGACGCGGGGATCCTTGACGGTCAGGTCGACCAGGATCACGCCGTCGACCCGGTGCTCCGAGGTCCACCGGCGGTACACCTCGACCTCGGCCGCGGTGTCCTCGACGATCAGCAGTTGCAGCGAGATCGACTCCGCGGACAGCCCGGACTGCACGCCGGACAACAGGTGGGCGAAGAACGGCTCCACGCCGAGGGTGCGGGCCGGCCGGGCGATCACCATCCCGACCGAGTCGACCCGGGACGCGCCGAGCGCGCGGGCGGCGCTGTGCGGCCGCCAGCTCATCTGCTCGGCGATCCGCAGGATCCGCTCCCGGGTCGCGTCGCTGACCCCGGGCCGTCCGTTCAGCGCGAACGACACCGCGCCCTTGGACACACCGGCCCGGTTCGCGATGTCGGCGATCGTCGGTCTCGCCACTGGCACCTCCCTCACCCTTGACAGCGGATTCTACGATCCCGGATAGTGCAGGAGCTATACCGGTTTATCAAACCCAGGAGATTCCATGCGTAGACGTCGTCCGGCAGCGGTGGCAGTTCTGGCCGCCGCGGCTCTCACCCTTGCTGGTTGCGGCCTCGGTTCGGCCGAGGATTCTGGCAGCGGCGCCACGCCGACCGTCGATGCGAACGCGGCCGTGACCGGTGAGGTCAGCTTCCAGACCTGGGCGCTGAAGCCGAAGTTCACCTCGTACGTCGAGGGCGTGATCAAGGCCTTCGAGGCGAAGTACCCGGGCACCAAGGTGACCTGGCTGGACCAGCCGGGCGACGGCTACGACAAGAAGGTGCTGAGCCAGGCCTCGGCCGGCCAGTTGCCCGACGTGACCAACCTGCCGCCGGACTTCGCTCTCTCGCTGGCCAAGCAGAGCATGCTGCTCGACGTCGGCGCCGCCGACCCGAAGATCAACGAGGAGTACGTCGAGGGCGGTGTGCAGGCGTACCAGTACCAGGGACTCAACGGCACGTTCGGCTACCCGTGGTACCTGAACACCGACATCGACTACTGGAACTCGGACAAGTTCGCCGCGGCCGGGCTGGATGTGAAGAACCCGCCGAAGACGTTCGACGACCTGCTCGCGGCCGCCAAGGTGATGCACGACAAGACCGGCGGCAAGGAGTACCTGATGAGCCGGCTGCCCGGCATCGGCGACTTCACCAACGCGGGCGTCAAGATCATCTCCGACGACGGCAAGAAGTTCGTCTTCAACACCCCCGAGGCCGCCGCGCTGCTGGACAAGTACCGCGACGCCTACAAGGCCGGTTACCTGCCGCGCGACATCCTGACCCAGGAGTACCTGGGCAACTCCAAGCTCTTCACCCAGAGCAAGGTCGCCTGGACCACCGGCGGCGGCAACGCGATCCAGGACTTCGTCAAGGACAACCCGTCGCTGAAGGGCAAGGTCGTCCCGTCGCCCGCGCTGGACACCCCGCCGCTGTACGTGCAGGGCCTGTCGGTGTCGTCGAAGACCAAGAACCAGGCGGCCGCGATCGCGCTGGCCCGGTTCGTCACCAACGCGGAGAACCAGGCCGCGTTCGCCAAGATCGTCAACATCTTCCCGTCCACCAAGGCGTCCGCGAGCGACCCGTACTTCTCCAAGAGCGACGGCACGCCGGAAAGTGACGCGAAGGTGCTCGCGTTCGAGTCGCTGGCCAAGGCCAAGGTGCTGCAGCCGCCGGTGATCAGTGGCGCCACCAACGACTTCATCGGTCAGCAGATCTCCCTCGCGATCTCCGGCAAGATCTCCTCCCAGCAGGCCCTCGACGCAGCGGTGGCGAAGGCCAACCAGTTGCTCACCCAGTGATGCGTCACCAACGCTGGTTCACCCCGTGGGTGCTGGTCGTACCAGCACTCACGTGGTTGCTGGTCTTCAACCTCTGGCCGTCGATCAACACCGTCATCCTGTCGTTCACCAACGCCAAGCCGCTGGGCGGCGGAACGTTCGTCGGGCTGAAGAACTTCGAGACCCTGCTGCACGACGAGCAGTTGCGCTGGGCGCTGCTGAACAGCGTCATCTACATGGTGGTCTGCCTGCCGTTCCTGACCGTCCTGCCGCTGCTGCTCGCCGTCCTGGTGGAGAAGAAGCTGCCCGGGATCACCTTCTTCCGGACCGCGTTCTACACCCCCGTGGTGGCCTCGGCCGTGGTGGTGGCGCTGATCTGGCAGTGGATCCTGGACGACCGCGGTCTGGTCAACGGCCTGGCCGAGAAGCTCGGCGTCATCTCCGGGCCGCTGCCGTTCCTCAGCGACCAGTGGCTGTTGTTGCTCAGTGCCATCAGTCTGACGATCTGGAAGGGGCTCGGGTACTACATGATCATCTACCTGGCGGCCCTCGGGAACGTCGGGCGCGAGCTGCACGAGGCGGCCGCGGTCGACGGCGCCGGATCGTTCCGGCGGTTCGTGCACATCACCGTGCCCGGGGTCCGCGGGACGATGATCCTGATCTCGATCCTGATCTCGGTGTCGGCCCTGCGGGTCTTCTCCGAGCTGTTCATCCTCACCGGCGGCAAGGGCGGTCCCGGCGGCCGGGACAACTCGGTCGTGATGCTGATCCAGCAGTACAGCCAGGGTTTCGAGGGCAACCTCGGGTACGCGTCGGCGTTGTCGATCGTGCTGTTCTTCGTCACCGTCGTACCGATGCTGGTCCTGGCCCGCCTGAACCGTCGTGGAGCCGAAGCATGAGTGTTGTGACCGATCCGGCCCGGCCTGCCGTCGTTGAGGCGCCTGGTACGCCGCCCGGTCGCCGAAGGGGAACGTTCGGGTTCAACACCATCTCGACGCGGGAGAAGGTGGTCCGCTACGTCCTGCTGGTGTTCGTGCTGCTGATCACCATCGGGCCGTTCCTGTGGCAGCTGTCCACCTCGCTGAAGGGATCCGGGGAGGACATCTACACCCGGATCCCGCGGCTGCTGCCGGCCGAGCCGACGTTCGACCACTACGGGGCGGTGGCCGACACGATCCCGGTCTGGGACTACGCGAAGAACTCGCTGGTGGTCGCCGTACTGGTTGTCGGTGGCAACGTTCTGGGTGCGTCGCTGGCCGGGTTCGCGTTGTCCCGGCTGCAGTTCCGCGGGCGCCGGCTGGTGCTCGGGCTGTTCCTGGCCACGCTGGTGCTGCCGGGCGAGGTCACGATCATCTCGCAGTACGTGACGGTGCGGGAGTTCGGACTGGCGAACACGCTGTTCGGGGTCGCGCTGCCGGGCATGATCGGTGCGCTGAACGTGCTGCTGATGTACAACGCGTTCCGGTCGCTGCCGATCGAGGTGGACCAGGCCGCGATCGTGGACGGTGCGAACGCCTGGCAGCGGTTCCTGTACATCGGTCTGCCGTCGGTGCGGGGGACCATCAGTGTGGTGGCGATCTTCGCGTTCATCGGTGCGTGGGACGACTTCCTCTGGCCGTTGATCGTGCTGACCGACCCGGACAAGTACACGCTGACCGTCGGTCTGCAGTACCTGTCCGGAACCTTCAGCAACAACCCCCGGCTGATCGCCGCGGGCACGATGATCGCGTTCGTCCCGATCGTGATCGTGTTCGCGACCCTGCAACGCTTCTTCTTCAAGGGCGTCGAGGAGGGCGCCGTCAAGGGCTGACTGCTTGCTCGACACGCGGGAACGATCTATTGACTTTCGATAGATGGCGGTCGATAGTCGATGCATGAATTTGGTGCATCGGGTGGTCGTGCCGCTCCGCGTCCTGCTGGTGATGCTGTTCGCCGGACTGGTGGTGGCGCAGGTGATGAGCATGCCGGGTCAGTTCGCGCACATGGCGCGGGAAGAGCCCGACCTGGCGTACCTGCGCTGGCCGCTGACGATCTGGTCGATCCTGGAACTGCTCTGCATCCAGGTCGTCATCGTCTGCACCTGGAAGCTGCTCACCCTGGTCGCCTCCGACCGGATCTTCAGCGAGGAGGCGTTCGCCTGGGTCAATGCGATCATCTGGGCCCTCGGCGCCGGCTGGGTGCTGTTCCTCGGTGTCTTCCTCTACCTCGGCTTCCTGGCCAACGACCCCGGGCTGCCGATCCTGATGTTCGGGATGGTCCTGGTCGGCGGCGTCCTGGTGCTGCTCATGGTGGTCATGCGCGCCCTGCTCCGGCAGGCGACTACGCTGCGGGCCGACATGGAGGCGGTGATCTGATGCCCATCGTGGTGCGCATCGACGTCGAACTGGCGAAGCGCAAGATGGGCGTCGGAGAGTTCGCCGAGAAGGTCGGCCTGACCCCGGCCAACGTCGCGGTCCTGAAGAACGGCCGCGCCAAAGCAGTCCGCTTCAGCACCCTCGAAGCCATGTGCCGAGTCCTCGAATGCCAACCCGGCGACCTCCTCGAATGGATCGACGAAGAAGCCGCCGACCCCACCCCCGCAAACAACACCCACTCCGCCTAGAACGCGTGCCGTCGCCCGCGTGGGGAAACTACCCGCGGTACGCGTGGGGGAGTGCTACCTGCGGGAGGCGGAGGGGTGGACTTCGCCGGTGTATTTCTCGCCTGGGCCCTGGCCGGGGGTGTCGGGGATGGTGGAGGACTCTTTGAAGGCGAGTTGGAGGGAGCGGAGGCCGTCGCGCAAGGGGGCCGCGTGGTGGTGGCCGAGGGAGGCGGCGGAGGCGTCGAGGAGGCCGGCGAGGGCGTCGATCAGGGAGCGGGCCTCGTCCAGGTCCTTGTGCTCGGGCAGGTCCTCGGCCAGACCGAGGTTGACCGCGGCCGCGCTCATCAGGTGCAATGCCGCGGTCGAGATGATCTCCACACTCGGTACGTCGGCGATGTCGCGAGACACCGTGGACATCGGGTCCGGCCGGTCGGCGGAGGGCTCGGACTGCGAAGTGGAGAGTTCGTCGGTCATGCTGCTACTCTTACACGGCGACCGACCTGGTCCGATGGTGACCCCTGAGTGGAATACTCGAGGATCGCCAGTGGTTCTGGTCTAAGCGGAGGGCCACCTCCCACCCAGTCGATGAACAGTCGGCGGGTCCCGGTCACGCTGAGATTCCGGAAGCCTTCCGGTGGTCTCGGCGATCGTACGGCGTACCTCCCACAGGGGTTGGAGCGCCGTCGATCTGGGAATTGGGCCTTCGTGTGATCGCACGAGGGCCTTCGTCGTTTCCGGGGGCCGGCGGCGGTCGCGAGGTGGCACGAAAACGAGCACAACCCAGGAGGACCCATCACCATTGAACTGCGCGTCAACGAGCGCATCCGCGTTCCCGAGGTGCGACTGGTCGGACCGAACGGTGAGCAGGTAGGCATCGTCCGGATCGAGGATGCACTTCGGCTGGCACAGGAGGCCGATCTCGACCTGGTCGAGGTCGCGGCGACCGCCCGGCCTCCGGTCTGCAAGCTGATGGATTTCGGCAAGTACAAGTACGAGACCGCGCAGAAGGCGCGCGAGTCCCGCCGGAACCAGACCAACACGGTCATCAAAGAGATGAAGCTGCGGCCGAAGATCGACCCGCACGACTACGAGACCAAGAAGGGTCACGTCGTCCGGTTCCTGCGTGCCGGGGACAAGGTCAAGATCACCATCATGTTCCGCGGACGTGAGCAGTCCCGCCCGGAGCTCGGCTTCCGGCTGCTGCAGCGGCTGGCCGAGGACGTGAGCGAGCTCGGCTTCGTCGAGTCCTCGCCGCGGCAGGACGGCCGGAACATGATCATGGTGCTCGGACCGCACAAGAAGAAGTCCGAGGCGCGCGTGGACGTGGAGGCCGAGAAGGCGAAGAAGCAGGCCGAGCGCGACGCGGAGCATGAGGCGGAGCGCGCCGAGCGCGCCGAGCAGGCTCAGGCGCACGAGGCCGAGCGTGCCGCCGGCTCCACGAAGAAGCCGAAGGGTCCGGCAGACAACCTCGACCCGGAGTGACGAACAGCTCCGGCCGCGATGCTGCTGCCGGAGCACCGTCAACCGAAGATCGAGTCAACGAAAGATAATCAGGAGCACAACAGCCATGCCGAAGATGAAGACCCACTCGGGGATGAAGAAGCGCGTCCGGATCACGGGCTCGGGCAAGCTGCGCCGCGAGCAGACCGGCAAGCGTCACCTCGCCGAGGCGAAGCCGACCAAGCGCAAGCGGCGCCTGTCCGGCACCGTCGAGGTCGCGCCGTCGCACGTGAAGAAGGCCAAGAAGCTTCTCGGCCTCTGAGTGCTGGATTTTCGGCACCCTTTCCCTTCCCCCCGAACACCCCGCCGAGTGGGCACCATCTCTCTCCGGCGCAGAAATACAAGGAGTAACACCTCATGGCACGCGTGAAGCGGGCAGTCAACGCCCACAAGAAGCGCCGGGTCGTACTCGAGCAGGCCAGCGGCTACCGCGGCCAGCGCTCGCGGCTGTACCGCAAGGCCAAGGAGCAGGTCACCCACTCGCTCGTCTACGCCTACCGGGACCGCAAGGCGCGCAAGGGCGACTTCCGCAAGCTGTGGATCCAGCGGATCAACGCCGCGGTCCGCGCCGAGGACCTGACCTACAACCGGTTCATCCAGGGTCTGCGGCTGGCCGAGGTCGAGGTCGACCGCAAGATCCTCGCCGACATGGCTGTCAACGACCCGGCGGCGTTCTCCGCGCTGGTCCAGGTGGCCAAGGCGGCGCTGCCGGCTGACGTGAACGCGCCCAAGAGCGACGCCGCGGCCTGAGCAGCAGCTTCCAAGTAGCACACCCGAAGTGGCGAGCCCCGGTCTGCTGACCCCGCAATCCGTGCGGATCAAGCAGGCCCGGCGGCTCGCCACTCGTGCGTTCCGGCGCAAGTCCGGACGCTTCCTGGTCGAGGGCCCGCAGGCCGTCCGGGAAGCCCTCGAGCACCGTGAACTCGTCCTCGAGGTGTACGCCGAACCCGACGTCGCCACCCGCCATCGCGATCTCCGCGACCTGGCCCGTGCTGCCGACGTGCCGTGGTTCGAGGTCAACCGCGCCGCGATCGAGGTGTTGAGCGAGACCGTCACCTCGCAAGGTGTGGTCGCCGTCTGCTCGCTGGTCGACGTCGCCTTGGACGAAGCGGTACGCCGTACTGCCCGGCTGGTCGCGGTCGGCGTCCAGGTCCGCGATCCCGGCAACGTCGGGACACTCATCCGTACGGCGGACGCCGCCGGCGCCGATGCCGTCGTACTGTCGTCCGAGTCCGTCGACCCGCACAACCCGAAGGCGGTCCGGGCCAGCGTCGGCAGCGTGTTCCACCTGCCGATCGCTTGCGACGTTGACGTTGCCGGGTCCGCCAAGTCGTGGCGCGACCAGGGCCTGCAGGTCCTCGCGGCCGACGGCTACGGCGCCACCGATCTCGACACCTGCATCGACGACGGCACGCTCGCCAAGCCGACGGTCTGGCTCTTCGGCAACGAGGCACACGGCCTCCCCGACGGGTACGACGCCATCGTCGACCACTCCGTGAAGGTCCCCATCTACGGCCGGGCCGAGTCACTCAACCTGGCCACGGCCGCCGCGATCTGCCTGTTCGCGTCAGCCCGGGCCCAGCGCCGTACCGCTACTTCCTGAGCCGGGCTTCGAGGCCGTCGAGAAGCGCGTCGAGGCCGAAGGCGAACGACTCATTGTGCATCGTGGCCAGATCCCGGTTGCCGCGGCGTCGTAGGGACTCCTGCATCTCGGGGTCGTCGGCGGTCGCCAGCCGGGCCTGTTCCAGCACCTCTCCGACCCATTCGTCGGCGGTCCGGCCCGAGTTCTTGATCGTGGTGTGGACGGCGACCTCGGCGTTGGCCGTGCCGAACACGTACGACATCACGCTCCCCATCGCGAAGTCCACGTCGCGACCGGAGAAGCCGGCCGCTCCGAACAGCACGAGTCCACGCGAGCCGAGTTTCGTCGCGTTCGGTCCGATACTCGGCCGGGTGTAGATGATCTCGGGCAGCCACGGGTGCCGCAGCACGGTGGCGCGCAGGCTGTGCGCGAACAGCAGCGCCCCGGCCCGCCAGCCGGCCAGCTCGGGAGCGGGTACGTCGACCTCGCCGTAGATCTCGTCGATGACCAGATCGAACAGGTCGTCCTTGGTCGGGACGTGCCAATACAGGCTCGTCGCGCCGGAGCCGAGCTTGGCGGCGAGCTTGCGCATGCTCAGCCCGGCGACGCCCTCGGTGTCCAGCGTCTCCATCGCGGCCTGGACGATCTGCTCCCGGCTCAGCGTCTCCCGGACGGGTGCGGCGGCCCGGGTCCGGGTCCAGATCGACTCCTTCATGAGCCCATCCTAGCCGCCACTCGCACACCGTACGAGTTTGTCGTACAGTGTGCGAGTGACTAGTACACCGTTCGAGTCCTCTGAAACCTCAGCGACCGGTCATCCGCGACGCTGGTGGATCCTCATGATCCTGTGCCTGGCCCTGATGGTGCTGGTGGTCGACAACACCGTCCTCAACCTGGCCATCCCGTCGCTGATGCGCGACCTGGATGCCACTCCTGCCGACGTGCAATGGATCATCGACGCCTACATCCTGGCGTTCGCCGGCCTGCTGCTGACCGCGGGTAGCCTGTCCGACCGGTTCGGCCGGCGGAAGATGCTGATCCTCGGCCTGGTGCTGTTCGGGCTGGCCTCGCTGCTGGCCACGCTGGCGTCCAACCCGTGGCAGCTGATCGGTGCCCGGGCGTTGATGGGTGTCGGCGGATCGCTGCTGATGCCGAGCACGCTGTCGCTGCTGTTCACGGTGTTCCCGCCGGAGGAGCAGCGCAAGGCGATGGCCGGCTGGTCGACCGTCGCGATGGTCGGTGTGGTCGCCGGTCCGACCGTCGGCGGCGTACTGCTCGAGCACTTCTGGTGGGGCTCGATCTTCCTGCTGAACGTGCCGATCGCGGTGCTGGCGATCATCGGTGCGGTCGTGCTGATCCCGGAGTCCCGTGGTCCGGCGCGTGCGGTCGACCCGGGTGGCGCGGTGCTGTCGATGGTCGGCATGACCGCGGTGGTGTGGGCGATCATCTCCATCCCTGCCGACGGGCTCGGCTCGGCGAAGGTGCTCGGTGGCCTGGCGGTCGGTGTGGCTGCGCTGACCGGGTTCGCGGTGTGGGAGAAGCGGAGTGCGCACCCGATGGTGCCGCTCGCGTTGTTCCGCGACCGGAACTTCAGCGGTACCAGCTTCTCGATCGTGCTGCTGTCGTTCACTGCGGGCGGGTTGCTTTTGGCGCTGACGCAGTACCTGCAGTTCGTGCTCGGGTACAGCCCGCTGAAGGCTGGTCTGGCGCTGATCCCGTACGCCGCGTCGGCGATGCTGTTCAACGGTCTCGGCGCGACGCTGGGCAAGAAGCTGGCCGATCGGACGCTGATCGCGACCGGGCTGATAGTGATCGCGGCCGGATTCGGGATCCTCACTCAGGTCAGTACGACGTCCGGCTACGGCCTCCTGATCATCGGGCTGCTGGTGATGGGGATCGGCGGTGGTCTGGCCGGCCCAGCGGCGTACACGCTGCTCATGCAGTCGGTGCCGGCCGAGCACCGTGGCGTCGGCTCGGCCATGAACGACACCGTCCAGCAGACCGGTGCGGCTCTGTCAGTCGCCGTCCTGGGCAGTGTGCTGGCCGCGGCGTACTCGTCGTCGCTGCCCGAGTCGGTTCCGGAGGTTGCCCGGAGCTCCATCGCGGAGACCCTGGCTCTCGGCCCGGACTTCGTCGCCGCCGCGCGTGCCGCGTTCACCGACGCCATGTCGATCGCGATGACAGCCGGCCTGGTCGGCGCCCTGGCCGGGGCCCTGGTCGCGCTGCTTGCCCTACCCCGCCGGAAGGCAGACAGCACGCCGCAGGAGCCGGCCCTGGCAGAAGCCGCGGACGCCAACTGAGCCGGGCCCGGCGGGCTCCGCCCGCCCGGCGAGGTTCTCCCGGCGAGGCCCGCCCGCCCCAGCGTTCGCGGAGGCGCCAGGGCGGGCGGAGTCCGCACCACAATGCTGCCGCCGTCGCACTTTCAACCCGCTTTCACGCGCGGCCCGTGGCGGCGGGCTGTGGACAGCCGATTCACGCTCTTGGGGTTCTGGTTCCTAGACTGCTTCCGCAGAAGTTCCGAACCCGAGAGCGAGCCATGTCCGGTCCCAACACTGATTACGACCCGGTCGAAGTGACGCCGTTGCACGCCGAAGAGCTGGAGCGGACCCGGGACGAGGCGCTGAAGGCGTTTGCCGAGGCGGCCGATCTGGCCGCCCTGCAGGAGGCGAAGGTCGCACATCTCGGGGAGAAGTCGCCGATCGCGCTGGCCAACCGCGAGATCGGCGCGCTGCCGCCGCAGGGCCGCAAGGAGGCCGGTCAGCGGATCGGCGCGGCCCGGAAGGCGATCAACGAGGCCTTCGCGGCCCGGCTCGCGGTGCTCGAGGCCGAGCACGAGGAGCGGATGCTCGCCACCGAGCGTGTCGACGTGACGCTGCCCTGGCCGACGCCCGAGCTCGGTGCCCGGCACCCGCTGTCGCTGATCTCCGAGCAGGTCGCGGACGTGTTCACCGCGCTCGGCTGGGACGTCGCCGAGGGGCCGGAGATCGAGGCCGAGTGGCTGAACTTCGACGCCCTGAACTTCCAGCCGGACCACCCGGCCCGGCAGATGCAGGACACCTTCTTCGTCGAGCCGGCCGGGTCCGGCGCCGTGCTGCGGACCCACACCTCACCGGTGCAGGCGCGCTCGATGCTGACCCGCAAACCGCCGATCTACGTGATCTGCCCGGGCCGCGTGTTCCGCACCGACGAGCTGGATGCGACCCACACGCCGGTCTTCTACCAGGTCGAGGGCCTGGTCGTGGACGAAGGCATCACGCTCGCGCATCTGAAGGGCACTCTCGACCACTTCGTCGTGTCGATGTTCGGCGAGGGCCTCGAGGCCCGGCTGCGGCCGAACTTCTTCCCGTTCACCGAGCCGTCGGCCGAGGTGGACCTCAAGTGCTTCGTCTGCCGCGGCGCGTCCGTCGGCAACCCGGACCGCCCGTGCCGCACCTGTGGCAGCGAGGGCTGGATCGAGTGGGGCGGCTGCGGCGTGGTGAACCCGCGCGTCCTGCAGGCCTGCGGCATCGACACCGACCGGTACTCGGGCTTCGCCTTCGGCATGGGCCTGGAGCGGACGCTGATGTTCCGCAACGGGGTCGAGGACATGCGCGACATGGTCGAGGGTGATGTGCGGTTCAGCCGCCAGTTCGGGATGGAGATCTGATGCGGGTCCCACTGTCATGGCTTCGTGAGTACGTCGACCTCCCGGCCGGTGTGACCGGTCGCGATGTCGCGGAGAAGCTGATCCGGGCCGGCCTCGAGGTGGAGACCGTCGAGGAGTCGGACCTGACCGGCCCGCTGGTCGTCGGCAGGGTGCTCACGTACGAGAACGAGCCGCAGAAGAACGGCAAGACCATCCGCTGGTGCTCGCTCGACATCGGCAAGGACGAGCCGCAGTGGGTCGTCTGCGGCGCGCACAACTTCGAGGTCGGCGACCTGGTCGTCGTCGTGCTGCCGGGTGCGGTCCTGCCGGGCGGCTTCGCGATCTCCGCGCGGAAGACCTACGGGCACGTCTCGAGCGGCATGATCTGCTCCAGCTCGGAGCTCGGCCTGGGCGACGACGGCACGCACGGCATCGTCGTACTCGAGCCGGGGGAAGGCACGCCGGGCGACGACGCGATCGAGCTGCTCTCGCTGCGGGACGACGTCCTCGACATCGCGGTCACGCCGGATCGCGGCTACTGCCTGTCCATCCGCGGTGTCGCGCGGGAGGCCTCGACGGCGTACGGCGTACCGCTCAAGGACCCGGCGGGTCTGGCGCTGACCGGATCGGGCCGGGGTGGTTACCCGGTCCGCGTGGACGACGCCGAGGCCTGCAGCGTGTTCGTCACCCGCACGGTGACGGGGATCGACCCCAAGGCGCTGTCGCCGCGCTGGCTGCAGAAGCGGCTGCTCGCGACCGGGATGCGGCCGATCTCGATCGGCGTCGACATCACCAACTACGTGATGCTCGAGCTCGGCCAGCCGATCCACGGCTACGACCGGGCGCGGCTGAGTGGCGAGATCGTGGTCCGGCGGGCCGGCGCGGGCGAGAAGCTGATGACGCTGGACGACCAGACCCGTGAGCTGGACGCCGAGGACCTGCTGATCACCGACGACTCCGGCCCGATCGGTATCGCCGGGGTGATGGGTGGCGCGACCACGGAGATCTCCGACTCGACCACCGATGTGGTGATCGAGGCCGCGCACTTCCACCCGATCGTGATCGCGCGGGCGTCGCGGCGGCACAAGTTGTCGTCGGAGGCGTCGCGGCGGTTCGAGCGCGAGGTCGACCCGCTGCTGCCGCGGTACGCCGCTCAGCGGGTGGCCGACCTTCTGGCCGAGCTGCGCCGGGGGCACCATCGAGGCCGACGAGACTGTCGTCGACACCCACCCACTGCCGGAGCCGGTGACGTTCCGGGCCGATCACGCCGCCCGGGTCGCCGGTGCCCCGATCTCCATCGAGGAGACCGTCCGCCACCTCGAGTCGGTCGGCTGCACGGTGGTCCCGGCCGAACCGGGCGCTCGCCCGGCGCCGCTCGCCGCGGGCGTGCACGCAGCCGCCCTCGTCGTCGAACCCCGCGCCGGCGCTGCAAGCGGTGGCGGCGCGGCAGTCGGGGGTGAGCACACGGCGCATGGCGCAGCCGCGTTGGCGGGGGACGATCTGTTGACGGTGACGCCGCCGTCGTGGCGGCCGGATCTGCGGGACCCCAACGACTTCGCCGAAGAGGCCATCCGGCTGTTCGGCTTCGACAACGTGCCGTCGATCCTGCCGTCGGCGCCGGGTGGTCAGGGCCTGACCGTGTCGCAGACGCGGCGCCGCCGGATCGCGACCGCGCTGGTCGGCGCCGGCCTGACCGAGGTCGTGTCGTACCCGTTCACCGGTGCGGCCGACTTCGACGCGATGGGTCTGCCTGCCGACGACTCACGCCGTACGACGGTCAAGCTGGTGAACCCGATCTCGGACGAAGAGCCGTCGATGCAGACCACCCTGCTGGCGACGCTGCTCCGGACCGCCGAGCGCAACGTCGGCCGCGGCAACACCGACCTGGCGATCTACCAGACCGGCCTGGTCTTCCGGCCCAAGCCGGAGTCGAAGCCCGCGCCGCTGCCGTCGGTCGCGCAGCGCCCGAGCGACGCCGAGATCCAGTCCCTGTACGACGCCCTGCCCGATCAGCCGCTGCACCTCGGTGCGGTGTTGACCGGCGCACGGACTCCGACCGGTTGGTGGGGCAAGGGGCAGCCGTACGGCTGGTCGGACGCCGTCCAGATCGCCCGGACCGTGGCGAAGGCGGTCGGCGTCGAGCCGATCCTGCGGAACGTCGAGCTGGCGCCGTGGCATCCGGGCCGGTGCGCGGAGTTCTCGGTCGACGGCAAGGTCGTCGGTCACGCCGGTGAGCTGCATCCGAAGGTCTGCCAGGCATTCGGCCTGCCCGCCCGCTCCGGTGCGGTCGAGCTCGACCTCGACGCGCTGATCGCGGCCGGTCCGTCGTCGGTCGCCGCGACGCCGTTCTCGTCGTACCCGGTGGCCAAGGAGGACGTGGCGTTGATCGTCCCGGCCGAGGTGGCCGCGGCGGAGGTCGAGGCGGCGCTGGTCGAGGGTGCGGGCGAGCTGCTGGAGTCGATCCGGCTGTTCGACCTGTACACCGGCGAGCAGATCGGCGCGGGCAAGAAGTCGCTCGCGTTCTCGCTCCGCTTCCGGGCCCCGGACCGCACCTTGAAGGAGAACGAGGTGGCGGACGTGCGGCAGGCCGCGGTCCAGGTCGCGGTCGAGCGCTTCGGCGCCGTCCAACGGGTCGGCTAGTCAGATGGCCGGGGGCGCGCGATGAACGGCGGTCACCCGAGAGTGGCGGTGGCCGCGCCGAACGCCGCGGCAGCGGACGCCGGCGTCCGGGTGGCGGCCGAGGGCGGGAACGCGGTCGATGCCGCGATCGCGGCCACGCTGGTCACGATGGTGAACGAGATCGGCGTCGTGTCACCGGCCTCGGGCGGCTTCGTCACCTTGCAGGTCGCCGGCGGCGAGGCGGTCACCATCGACGGCTGGGTGGAGATGCCCGGCCGCGGCCTGTCGACCGATCGGTTCGGCCGCGGCGTCTGGGACATCACCACCGACTACGGCGGCGGTACGACGACCACCGTCGGCCACGGGTCCGTCGCCACTCCCGGCGGCATGAAGGCGCTCGACCTCGCGCACCGGCGATCCGGCAAGGCGCCGTGGCGTGAGGTGGTCCAGCCCGCGATCGACGTGGCCCGGCAGGGGTTCGCGCTGAGCCGGACGTCGGGCTACTACCTCGGCTACACCCACGAGATCATCTTCGGCTGGCACCAGCCGAGCCATCAGGTCGTGCACACCGACGACGGCGCGGTGATCAAGGCCGGCAGCACGGTCGTCATCCCCGAGCTGGCCGAGGCGCTCGAGCTGATCGCCCGCGACGGCGCCGAGACGATGTACACCGGCGAGCTGGCCGAGCTCCTGATCCGCGACATGGCCGAGAACGACGGCATCCTCACCGCGCAGGACCTCGCCGCCTACGAGGCCGTCGTACGCCCGGCCCTGATCGTCCAGCAGAACGGCTGGCGTCTCGCCACCAACCCGCCGCCCGCGGTCGGTGGCGTTGCGGTGGCCGCGATGCTCGCGCTGCTGGACGGCGTACCGGCTGACGGCAGTTGGAATCAGTCCGAGCTGGAGCGGCTCATCGAGGTGCAGCACGCCGTCCTCGGGCAGCGGTTGGCGGAGCTGGACGAGGAGGATCAGCGGCAGTTGGAGGGCATGCGACTGCTCGACCTGGCCGCGTCCGGCGATCTGCGGGCGCTGAGCTCACCCAGTACGGCGACTGTCTCGGTGGTGGACGACGAGGGCGACGCCTGCGCGATCACCGTGTCGTCCGGCTACGGCTCGGGGGTGCTGACGCCGGGGACCGGGATCTGGTTGAACAACGCGCTCGGCGAGCAGGAGTTGCTGCACGGCGGGCCGCACAGCCTGGCGCCGGGGACGCGGCTGACCTCGAACATGGCTCCGAGCGTCGCCCGCCGGGAGAGCGACGGCGCGGTGCTTGCGATCAGTTCACCTGGTTCGGACCGGATCCCGACGGCACTGGCGCAGGTGTACGCCCTCTACACGCACGGCGGCCTGCCGCTGGCGGAAGCGGTCGAGCATCCGCGGCTGCATGTGCGAGTCCGGGAGGATGTGGTGGTCGACTACGAGGACGAGCTACCTGTCTCCGGTTCGACCACGCTGCCGTCCCGGCCGATGCCGCCGCATTCCATGTACTTCGGTGGCGTCGCGGCCGCCTTCTGGGATCCGGCCGACGGCCTGGTCGCGGTCGGCGATCCGCGGCGTACCGGAGCCGTCGCGATCTCGCCGCCACTCTGATCGTGCCCATCACCCGACCGCGTCGTTAGTAAGGTCATCCCTTCGAAGACGTCTGAACTGGAAGGTCTGCCGCATGCGGGACACGGACCCCGAGCTCTCCGTCGTCGTACCCATGTACGACGAGGAGGAAGTGCTGCCGATCTTCTTCGAGCGGATGCACCCGCTGCTCGACGGTCTCGGGATCAGCTACGAGTTGCTGGTCGTCGACGACGGCAGCCGGGACAAGACGGCCGCTTTACTGCTCGAGGCCACGAAGGACTGGCCGCAGTTGCGCGTCGTCCGCCTGCTGCGGAACAGCGGTCACCAGGCCGCGCAGTCGGCCGGGTTCCGCCGGGCCCGCGGGCGGTACGTCGTCACGATCGACGCCGATCTGCAGGACCCGCCGGAGGTCATCGCGGACTTCCTGAGGACGGCGCGCGACGAGGATGTCGATGTCGTGTACGGCGTGAGGTCGGACCGGTCGAGCGATTCGTGGGCGAAGCGGACGACGGCCCGGCTCTACTACCGGCTGATGTGCCGGCTCGTCGGCAAGGACATCCCGTTCGACGCGGCCGACTTCCGGCTCGTCTCGCGGCGCGTGGTCGACGCGGTCAACGCGCTGCCCGAGGACGGCCGGGTGTTCCGGCTGGTGATCCCGTGGCTCGGCTTCCCGAGCACCGAGGTGAAGTACGTCCGGGCCGAGCGCGCCGCCGGCACGACGAAGTACAACCTGTCCAAGATGCTCCGGTTGGCCTTCGACAGCGTGACCGCGTTCTCGGCCGCGCCGCTGCGGCTGGCGACCTGGATCGGCCTGCTCGGTGGCGCGTTGTCGGGGTTGTTCGTCGTCGGCGCGCTGATCATCAAGCTCACCGGCCGCAGCATCCCGGGCTGGACCTCGACCGTGCTGGCAGTCAGCATCATCGGTGC
This sequence comes from uncultured Actinomycetota bacterium, assembly GCA_963748245.1. Taxonomy (GTDB): domain Bacteria; phylum Actinomycetota; class Actinomycetes; order Propionibacteriales; family Kribbellaceae; genus Kribbella. Next base: position 1,588,085 of record CAVVIA010000004.1, read on the forward strand.
GATCCAGCTGCTGTGCCTCGGCCTCCTGGGTGAGTACGTCGCCCGGCTCTTCCAGTCGAGTCAGCGCCGGCCACAGTTCCTCGTCGGCTACGACAGCTTCGAAGACCAAGGGCATCAGGAGCCGGTGCGCCACCGATGAAGCGGTCCCTCCCGCGACGGGACCGTGTCACCCGCGCTCGACCGGCTGGCCGTGCTGCGACACAGCGTCGGCAAGGTCCGGATCTACGAACTCGGAGAGTGATTACCCCGTAACATCGAGTCGGCGTGGACCGTTACCTCTACGCCGGCCCGCCCGCCCCGTGGCCGACGCACGTGCATGACGTGAATGCTCGGGAGGGGGCGGCTACATGCGGGCAACACGACCGGGTCTGTCGATCGTGCTGGCGGCCGGACTCGTCTCCCTCACCACCGTCGATGCGGCGGCCTATCAGGTGCCCTCGGCACCTTTCACCCAGGGCGACACCGCGACGGCGACCATGCCGGGCTCGGGTCTCGGGCAGACCATCACCGTGACCGGGCAGACCGAGTTGCTGGACGCAACCACCGCGGGTGTCCGCGGCACCGGCCCGGTGACCTACGCCCCACCGATCGCGCGTACGACGCCCGCGCAAGACCTCCTGGTCAACACCGGGACGTGCGCGTCGACCGGGAGCTGCGGCGACCGCGGTACGGTGACGATCGCGTTCAGCCGGCCGGTGCGCAACCCGGTCCTGCACCTGGCCGGTATCGGCGGCGCCGTCACCCAGACCGTCAGCGGCAAGCCCACCGCCCAGTCCGAGCTGCACTCGGTCCTCAAGCTCGCCACCGCCGGCCTCAGCCTCACCAAGGTCGGTGCGGGCAACAACCTGACCGTCACCAGCGACACGGTGACCGCCACCAACCACGACGCGGGTCCGAACTGCGTCAACAACAAGACCGGCACCGGGCCCGACGCGTCCGCGACGGCGGCCTGCGGCTCGGTCCGGGTGAACGGCGTCGCCACCAGGATCACCTTCGACGTCACCGCGTTCTTCACCAAGCACCCGAAGCTCCCGGCGTTCAACACCACCTCCTCCGGTGACGCATTCTCCGTCGTCGCTTCCACCGGCGAAGACTTCGGCGATGCCCCGGCGTCGTACGGCGCGGCTTGGTCGGTGCTCAGCGACGTACGACTCGGCAAGGACGTCACCGAGGACAACGCGACCGTCGCCAACGGCACCACCGGCCCGGCGGCTCCCGACCAGGCCGACGACGGCGTCACCTTCAAACCGCTGCGGACGAATGCGACGTCGTACTCCGCCGAGCTCGCGCTGACCGGCGCGTCGAAGGCCGGGCGGGCCTGCGCCTGGATCGACCTGGACCGCGATGGAACCTTCGAGGCGGCCGAACGCGCCTGCACGACCTTCGCCTCCGGCCAGAGCGCCGTCACCCTCAACTGGGCCAAGTACGCCCGCCCGGCCGCCGGGGCGTCGTACGCTCGGGTGCGGGTCGGCTACACCAACGCCCAGATCGACAAGCCGGCCGGCGCGGCCGACTCCGGTGAGGTCGAGGACCACCTGATCCAGATCGCGCCGCCGCCTCCGCCGATCCTGGGCGACGACAAGGCGACGGCCGCGTTCAATACCGGGCTCACGGTCGATGTGCTCGGCAACGACAAGCCCGGCGATCCGGGGACGCCGCTCAAGCCCGAAACACTGTGCCTTGTCGACGCAGCGCCGGCCGCTGGATTCACCGGAACGGCCAAGGCGACGTACGAGCAGACCGATGCCACCGGCGGGACGGTCGCCGCACCGGTAAGGTTCACCATCGGCGCCCAGCCGGCCGCGGATCCGCGATCGGTCAACCGGGCCCAGCTCCCGGCGACAGGAGGCCCGCCACCCATGCTGCTGACGCTCGGCGCACTGCTGACTGCCCTGGGCGCGACGCTCGCCGCGATCTCGCGGCGGCGGCGGTCCCGCTAGACGTCCCGAAGGAGCATGACCTCGTCCCGCTAAAGGTCCAGGACCAGCATGACTTCGTCGCGATAGTCGTCCGCCGCGACGCGGACCGCGCGAGGATGACGGCCGACGATCCGGTAGCCGAGCTGCTGGTAGAACTTCTCCAGGCCGAGGCCGTCGCGGATCGTCAGCTGCAACTGCTCCAGGCCGAGGTCGACCGCCGAACCGCGCAACCCCTCCATCAGCATCCGCCCGGCACCGCCGCCCTGGTGTTTCGGATGAACCATCAGCCGCAGGACCGTGCGCCAGTGCGCCTGCAACGCGCTGCCCCGACTGATGAGCAGACCCATGCCCACGTAGCGCTCACCGTTGTGCAGCACGCCGAGCAGATCCAGCCCCGCCGCGACCCGTCCGAGCGCTTCGTCGAGCGTCTCCGCCACCAACTCCACCGGAGCCGGCGCCGTGAACCCGACCGCACCACCCGCGTCCGTCGCCGCGATCCACGTGTCCAGCAGATCCGCCCGCAACCCCGGCTCGAGTACCCCGTCCGGCTCCACCACCAGGTACTTCACGACACCTCCACCTGCGACTGAGTTGCAGATAGTTTACGACTCAGCCGAGTTCGTGGAGGGTCGGGACCGTGTGCAGCTTGTCCGGGTTGCGGATCAGGTAGAGGCCGGTGATCAGGCCGTCGGTGGTCTGGAAGAAGGTGACGGTGTCGGGCTCGTCGTCGTAGTACGCGATGAACGCGGTCTCGCCGTTGAGCGAGGCCAGCCGGATCTCGAAGTTCGGGTTCTCCGCGATCACCGCGAACATCCAGCGGGCGATCTTCTCCGCACCCTGGATCGGGCGCAGCGCGGCCTTCTTCTTGCCGCCGCCGTCGCTGATCAGGACCGCGTCCGGAGCCAGCAGCGAGACCACCTGGTCGAAGTCGCCGGATCCGGCCGCCGCCATGAACCGCATGGTCAGCTCGTCGTGCCGTTCCTTGTCCACCCGGTGCCGGGGCTGCCGCGCGTGCACGTGCTCACGGGCCCGATGCGCCAGCTGCCGTACGGCGCTCTCCGACCGGCCGAGCGTGTCCGCGATCTCGCCGTACGGGAGGTCGAACACCTCACGCAGCACGAACGTGGCCCGCTCGAGCGGTGACAGCGTCTCGAGTACGACGAGCATCGCCATGCTCACCGAGTCCGCCAGCTCCACGGCTTCGGCCGGGTCGTCGGACGTGGCCGGGATCGGTTCAGGCAGCCACGGACCGACGTACTCCTCGCGCCGTGCCTTCTGCTGGCGCAGCCGGTTGAGTGCGAGCCGCGTGGTGATCCGGATCAGGTACGCGCGGGCGTCGCGGACCTCCGCGTGGTCGACCGCGGCCCAGCGCAGCCACGCCTCCTGGACCACATCCTCCGCGTCGGTGACACTGCCGACCACCCGGTACGCGGCGCCGACGAGCACCGACCGGTGCTCGTCGAACTCCCGCGCCAGCTGCTCGTTGGCCTCGTCGGTCACGCCGGCCTCAGCTCGCACAATTCCTTGAAGCCCTGGCTGGTCAGGCCGAGCGCGGCGTTGGTGCGGGACCGGTAGTTCTCCAACGACACCCATGCGGTCAGCTCGACCAGTTGCTCGTCGGTCAGGTCCGCACGCAGCCGCTCGACCTGCTCGTCGGTGACCTGTGGCGGGGTCGCCGTCATCGCCTCGGTGTAGTCCATCACCGCGCGCTCCAGATCCGTGTAGGCGTCACTGTCCCGCCACCCTGGCACATCGCGCAGCTTCTTCGGGTCGACACCCTGGTGGTGGAACTCCCAGTAGCCGAAGTCCATGCACCAGGTGCACCCGATCTGCGCCGTCGCCACCATCACCGCGAGCGCCTTGAGGGTGGGGTCGAGCTTGTTCCAGCGGCCGGCCGACCCCTCCATCAGCAGCATCGACACCAGCACCCGCCGGTTGTGCATCGCCGCCTGCCCCGGGTCCAGCACCTTCCCGAACTTCCGCCGGCTGCCCCACTCCGACAGCCGGACAAACCAGGTCCGCTTGTGCTCCAGCGTGATCCGAGCCATCACAATCTCCTCCAGTTCGTCGTCTCCCTTGCGGACACGCCCGACCGTCCGACGTGTGACATGACCTGGATCACAGGACGGCGGGGCTCCAGGCCTTGGCGGTTCTCCTTGGCGAGAGTGGGTAGTGGATCCCCGGCGATGGTCGGCAATCTTGAATACTCATCCACCTCATGGCATACTCATTCACATGAATGTGAAGGTGGCGGTGGCCGGAGCCAGCGGATATGCGGGGGGTGAGCTGCTTCGGCTGCTGAGTGCGCATCCGGAGGTCGAGGTCGGCGCGCTCACCGCCGGAGGCAACGCCGGGACGACGCTCGGGCAGCACCATCCACACCTCGTGCCACTGGCCGGACGCATCCTGGTCGAGACCACGGCGGAGAATCTCGCCGGTCACGACGTCGTGTTTCTGGCCCTCCCGCACGGACAGTCCGCCGGAATCGCCGAGCAACTCGGCGAGGACGTCACCGTGATCGACTGCGGCGCGGACTTCCGTCTGACCGAGGCCGAGGTGTGGACCGAGTTCTACGGCGGCGAGCACGCCGGCTCCTGGCCGTACGGGCTCCCTGAGCTCCCCGGTCAGCGCGAGAAACTGCGCGGCACGAACCGGGTCGCCGTGCCGGGCTGTTACCCCACCGTCTCCACGCTGGCCCTGCTGCCCGCCGTGCAGAACGGACTCGTTGATCCCGGCCAGCTGGTGGTGGTCGCGGTCAGCGGTACGTCGGGCGCCGGCAAGGCACCGAAGCCGCACCTGCTCGGCGCCGAGGTGATGGGTTCGGCCTCGGCGTACGGCGTTGGCGGCGTCCACCGGCACACCCCGGAGATCGAGCAGAACCTCAACCCGTACGCCGACCAGCCGGTGAGCGTCTCGTTCACCCCGGTGCTGGTGCCGATGTCGCGGGGCATCCTCGCCACCTGCAGCGCACCGATTGCCGACGGCACCGATCTCGCCGCACTGCGGAAGGCCTACGAGGACGCCTACCGCGACGAGCCGTTCGTGCACGTGCTGCCCGAAGGGCAGTGGCCGCAGACGCAGGCCACCCTCGGCGCGAACACCGTGCAGTTGCAGGTCGCTCTCGACCAGCGCACCGGCCGCGCCGTCATCGTGGCCGCGATGGACAACCTCACCAAGGGCACCGCCGGCGCCGCCGTGCAGTGCATGAACCTGGCCACCGGGCTCGACGAAACCCTGGCCCTTCCCCTCGTAGGAGTCGCACCGTGACCGTCGCTGTCACCCCAGACGCCCAAGTCGATCGGAGCGCCGGGGTGACCGCGCCGGCCGGCTTCCGTGCGGCCGGGGTGATCGCCGGGATCAAACCGGCCGGCACGCCGGACCTCACCGTGGTCGTCAACGACGGCCCGGACGACGTCGCCGCCGGCGTCTTCACCACCAACAAGGTGAAGGCGGCGCCGGTTCTGTGGTCCCAGCAGGTCCTGACCGCCGGCAGGCTGAAGGCCGTCGTACTGAACTCCGGGGGCGCCAACGCCTGCACCGGTCCGGAGGGTTTCCAGGACACGCACCAGACCGCCGAGAAGCTGGCCGAGGTGCTCGGAGTCGGCGCGGCCGTGATCGGGGTCTGCTCGACCGGCCTGATCGGCGAGCGGCTGCCGATGTCCGCACTCATCCCCGGAATCGATGCTGCCGTAGCTGCTTTGGGCAACGGTCCTGAGCACGGACTGGCTGCGGCGACGGCGGTCATGACGACCGACAACGTGCCGAAGCAGGCGGTCCTGAAACACCCGGACGGCTGGAGCATCGGCGGGTTCGCCAAGGGTGCCGGGATGTGCGCGCCGAACATGGCGACGATGCTCAGCGTCATCACGACCGACGCCGCACTGGACCAGCCGCACCTCGACCACGCGCTGCGGAACGCGGTCGGCAAGACCTTCAACCGGCTCGACGTCGACGGCGGTACGTCGACCAACGACACCGTGCTGCTGCTCAGCTCGGGCGCATCCGGCGTCACCGTCACGCCCGAGGCTTTCGAAGCCGCCCTCACCGTCCTGGCTGCTGACCTGGTGAAGCAGTTGCAGGCCGACGCCGAGGGTGTCACCAAGCACGTCAGCATCACGGTCAAGGGCGCGGCCACCGAGGCCGAGGCGGTCGCCGCCGCGAAGATCGTTGCCGAGGACAACCTGTGCAAGACCGCGTTCTTCGCCTCCGACCCGAACTGGGGCCGGATCGCGATGGCGGTCGGCAACGCACCCACGGCGTTCGACCCGTCGTTGCTCGACATCACCCTGAACGGAGCGCCGATCTGCGTGGCCGGCGGCAAGGGCGTCGACCGGTCCGAGGCCGACCTGAGCGGTCCCGAGATCGACGTGGTGATCGACCTGCACGCCGGCCCGGCGTCGGCGACCGTGCTCACCACCGACCTGTCGCACGCGTACGTCGAAGAGAACTCGGCGTACTCGTCATGAGTCTTACCGCAAGTCACGCTCTGGCGGTCGAGAAGGCCGCCGTTCTGACCGAGGCGCTGCCCTGGCTGAAGCAGTTCCACGGCAAGACCGTCGTGGTGAAGTACGGCGGCAACGCGATGGTGGACGAGGAGCTCAAGCAGGCGTTCGCCGAGGACATCGTCTTCCTCCGGTACGCCGGTGTCCGGGTCGTCGTCGTGCATGGCGGCGGGCCGCAGATCAGCGACATGCTCGGCCGGCTCGGGATCGACAGCGAGTTCCGCGGCGGCCTGCGGGTCACCACCCCCGAGGCGATGGACGTCGTCGGCATGGTCCTGGTCGGCAAGGTCGGCCGGGAGCTGGTCGGTCTGCTGAACGCGCACGGTCCGTTCGCGGTCGGTATGTCCGGCGAGGACGCCGGTCTGTTCACCGCTGAGCGCCGTACGGCGCTCGTCGACGGTGAGTCGGTCGACATCGGGCTGGTCGGCGACGTGGTCGACGTACGGCCCGAGGCGGTCGTCGACCTGATCGACGCGGGCCGGATCCCGGTGGTGTCGACGATCGCGCCGGACGAGGACGGCCAGGCGCACAACGTCAACGCCGACACTGCCGCGGCGGCGCTGGCGGTCGCGCTCGGTGCCGAGAAGCTCGTCGTGCTGACCGACGTGGCCGGGCTCTACCGGAACTGGCCGGACAGCGACGAGATCATCACCCAGATCGACGCCGCCGAGCTGGCCGAGCTGCTGCCGTCGCTGGCGTCCGGGATGGTGCCGAAGATGGAGGCCTGCCTGCGCGCGGTCGAGTCGGGCGTGTCCCGGGCCACCGTGATCGACGGGCGGGTACCGCACTCGCTGCTGCTGGAGATCTTCACCGACGCCGGAAGTGGAACCCAGGTGATCCCGTCATGACCGAATTGCTGACCGTCGACGGCACGCAGAGTGCGCTGACCGAGCGGTACTCGAGTGCGTTGATGAACACCTTCGGCGCGCCCAAGCGGGTGCTCGTCCGCGGCGAGGGCGCGTACCTGTGGGATGCCGACGGCAACAAGTACCTCGACCTGCTCGGCGGGCTCGCGGTCAACTGCCTCGGCCACGCGCACCCGTTCGTGGTGTCCGCGGTGACCAGCCAGCTGGCCACCCTCGGGCACGTGTCGAACTTCTTCGCCTCCGCACCCCAGATCGCGCTGGCCGAGAAGCTGCTCGGGCTCTTCGACGTCCCCGGCAAGGTGTTCTTCACCAACTCCGGGACCGAAGCCAACGAGGCCGCGTTCAAGATCACCCGCCGTACCGGCCGGACCAAGATCGTCTCCACCGTCGGCGCGTTCCACGGCCGGACCATGGGCGCGCTCGCGGTGACCTGGAAGCCGGCGTACCGGGAGCTGTTCGAGCCGCTGCCGGGTGACGTGGAGTTCATGCCGTACGGCGATGCCGACGCCTTGGCCGCCGCGGTCGACGACGAGACGGCGGCCGTCATCCTGGAGCCGATCCAGGGGGAGAACGGCGTCGTCGTACCGCCGGCCGGGTACCTGCAGGCGGCGCGGCGGATCACCTCCGCGCACGGCGCCCTGCTGTGGATCGACGAGATCCAGACCGGGATCGGGCGGACCGGGACGTGGTTCGCCTACGAGACCGACGGGATCACGCCGGACCTGGTGACGGTGGCGAAGGGCCTCGGCGCCGGGATCCCGATCGGCGCCTGCATCGGACTGGGCCCGGCCGCGGAGCTGTTGCAGCCGGGCAACCACGGGACGACCTTCGGCGGCAACCCGGTCGCCGCGATCGCCGGGCTCGCCGTCCTGACCGTGATCGAGCGGGACGGGCTGCTGGCGAACGTGAATGCCGTCGGCAACCATCTCGCCTCGTCGATCATCGCTCTCGACCATCCGCTGATCGCCGGGGTGCGCGGCCGCGGGCTGCTGCTCGCGATCGAGCTGACCCAGCCGGTGTCCGACCAGGTGGCGGCCCGCGCGCTGGAGGCCGGGTTCGTGGTGAACAACCCGATCCCGAACGCGTTGCGGCTGGCGCCGCCGTACATCCTGAGCAAGGCTGATGCCGACAGTTTCGTCGCGGCCCTCCCCGGGCTGCTCGATCAGGTGGAGGCGGGATGACTGTTCGGCATTTCCTCCGCGATGACGACCTGAGCCCGGTCGAGCAGGACGAGGTCCTGACCTTGGGGCTGCAGTTGGCCGGCGACCGGTTCGGGCATCAGCCGCTGGCCGGTCCGAAGACGGTCGCGGTGATCTTCGACAAGACGTCGACCCGGACCCGGATCTCGTTCGCGGTCGGGATCGCCGAACTGGGCGGCGTACCGCTGATCATCGACGCGCAGAGCTCGCAGATGGGCCGCGGCGAGCCGATCGCGGACACCGCGCGGGTGCTCGACCGGCAGGTCGCGGCGATCGTGTGGCGGACGTTCGCGCAGACCCGGATCGAGGAGATGGCCGCGGCCTCCCGGGTGCCCGTGGTGAACGCCCTGACCGACGAGTTCCACCCGTGCCAGATCCTGGCCGACCTGCTGACCGTGCGGCAGCACAAGGGGTCGACCGCCGGGCTGAAGCTGGTCTATCTCGGCGACGGTGCGAACAACATGGCGCACTCGTACCTGCTCGGCGGTGTCACGGCCGGGATGCACGTGGTCGTCGGGGTCGCCTGCGGACTACCAGCCGGATCCTGCTGTGCTGGCGCGCGCTGCCGAGATCGCTGCCGAGACGGGTGGCTCGGCCGCGTGGACCTCCGATGTGTTGGAGGCGATCGACGGTGCGGATGTCGTTGCCACCGACACCTGGGTGTCGATGGGGCAGGAGGGCGAGGCAGCCTCGCGCGAGGCGCCGTTCGTCCCGTATGCGGTGACCGAGCAACTGATGTCGAAGGCAAGCGCCGACGCGATCGTGCTGCACTGCCTGCCGGCGTACCGGGGCAAGGAGATCGAGGCGGCCGTGATCGACGGTCCGCAATCGGTCGTCTGGGACGAGGCGGAGAACCGGCTGCACGCGCAGAAGGCGCTGCTGTCGTGGCTGCTGGCAAGGAGTTTCGGGTCATGAATCTCGCCGTACCGACCACCAAGACAGCGCGCCAGCAGCGGATCGTGGATCTGCTCGGGCGGCAGCCGGTCAGGTCGCAGACTGAGCTCGCCGACCTGCTCGCGGCCTCGGGGCTCGTCGTCGGGCAGGCGACGCTCTCGCGCGATCTGGTCGAGATCGGTGCGGTGAAGGTCCGCGACTCGAGCGGGCAACTGGTGTACGCCGTACCGGGTGAAGGCGGCGACCGTACGCCGCGAGCCGGTGAAGCCGCCGCCTTCGAGGCCCGGCTGGCCCGGGTGGCCTCGGAGCTGCTGGTGAGCGCCGAGGGCAGCGCCAACCTGGTGATCCTGCGAACCCCGCCGGGTGCGGCCCAGTACTTCGCGTCGGCGATCGACCACGTGGGACTGGACGACGTACTCGGCACCATCGCCGGCGACGACACCGTCATGGTCGTCTCCCGCAACCCAACCGGCGGCCCAGCTCTGGCAACCCGATTCCTGTCGCTCGCCGCCCGCTCCGAACACAAGTAGGCCGAACGCCCGGGACCGCTGCCGCCAAGTAGCAGACGACGGCAGTCGGCGGAGGGGAGCGGGCATGGACGACTGGTTCGTGGCACAGGTCGAGCAGCACGGCGCGGACATCCACGCCTACCTGAGCCGGCGAACGGTGAACGGGGTCGCGGACGACTTGCTCGGTGACGTGTGGGTGGCGGCGTACGGCGGCCGATCCGGGTTCGACCCGGACCTCGGCTCCGCGCGGGCCTGGCTCTTCGGAGTCGCCCGGCATGTTCTGCACGGCTACTACCGCAAGCATCGCCTCCGAACCGCCGTGGCCCGCGCTGTCGGTATCGATCGCCCGCTCGACGAGACCGCGGCAGTCGACGCCCGCCTGGACGCGGCCGCGCTGGCACCGCAGCTCACGCAGGGACTGCGGGAGTTGCCGGCCGCCGAACGTGAACTGCTGCTCCTGGTCGCCTGGGAGAACCTGACGCCGACCGAGGCCGCCCAGATCCTGGGCATCCCGGCCGGCACCGCCCGCTCCCGGCTGCACCGCGCACGACAACGCATGGACGAACGCCTCTCCGGTTCGCCCCAAGCACAGGACGAACCCGACCGACAGGAGGCCGACCGATGAACACCGACCACTGGGACGACCTGAAGGCCGCCGGCGACGTCCGACCGCCGTCGCCGGAGGTCCTCGCCCACGCCAGGCGCCAACTCGACGCGGCCGCCGCCACGTCACGCCGCACCCATCGGCGCCGTCTCGTGGTCTCCGTACTCGCGGCAGCAGGCACAGCGGCCGTGGTCGTCGGCGCAGTCGCCATCCACCAGACAGGCTCCACCCCAGTCCCAGCCACCGGCCCGAGCGCCACGCCGACCCGGGTCGGCGGCACGCCGTCGACCAGTCGCCCGCTCGAGCAGGGCGCGGCCTCCTGCGTTGTCGGCTACTCGCCGGCCGAGCTGCGCAACCGGGGCTTCGCCTTCGACGGCACCGTGCTGTCCGCCGTGAAGGACCCGCGGACCGGTGCCCTGGAGACCTACACGGTGACCTTCCAGGTGCACGAGTGGTTCCGTCCGACAGGCGGCGATCAGGTGAAGATCCGGATGTGGATGGCGCCGGCCGCCGGCTCTGACGATCCGACCAACGAGCTGGGCCAGCGCTACTGGATCGGCAGCCGACTGCTGATCTCCGGAGAGTCGCTCAGTGGATCCAGCGAGCCCTTGAAGGACCCCATCGCGTGGGGCTGCGGGTTCAGCCGCACATATGACGCAAGGACCGCCGCGACCTGGCGGAAGGCTTTGAGCAAGTGACTGAGAGGATGTTGGTGTGAGTTCTGGTGAGAGTGCGGCCCCAGGTTCGGCGTTGTGGGGTGGGCGGTTTGCGGGTGGGCCGGCGGATGCGTTGGCGGCGTTGAGCAAGTCGACGCAGTTCGATTGGCGGCTGGCGCCGTACGACATCGCCGGTTCGAAGGCGCATGCGAAGGTGCTGCACCGAGCGGGGCTGCTGACCGACGAGGATCTGAGCAAGATGCTCGCCGGGCTCGATCAGTTGCTGGACGACGTTCTGACCGGACGCTTCCTGCCTGCTCTCGAGGACGAGGACGTACACACCGCGCTGGAGCGTGGGCTGCTCGAACTGCTCGGGGCTGAGCTCGGCGGTCGGCTCCGGGCCGGGCGGTCGCGGAACGACCAGGTCGCCACGCTGTTCAAGGGGTACCTGCGCGAACACGGCCGCATCATCAGCCGGCTCGTGCTGGACCAGGTGAACACGCTGGCCGAGCAGGCGGAGAAGCACCTCGGCGTCGCGATGCCGGGGCGCACCCACTTGCAGCACGCGCAGCCGGTCCTGCTCTCACACCACCTGCTCGCTCACGCCTGGCCGTTGATCCGCGATCTCGACCGGCTGGCCGACTGGGACGCCCGCGTGGCCGCTGACTCGCCGTACGGATCGGGTGCTCTGGCGGGCAGCTCCCTCGGGCTCGATCCGCAGTACGTCGCTGTGGAGCTGGGCTTCACCGACTCCTCGGCGAACTCGATCGACGGTACCGCGGCCCGCGACTTCGTGGCCGAGTTCGCCTTCGTCACCGCGCAGATCGGCGTCGACCTGTCCCGGCAGGCCGAAGAGGTGATCATCTGGGCGACGAAGGAGTTCGGCTTCGTCGAGCTGGACGACGCGTTCTCGACCGGGTCGAGCATCATGCCGCAGAAGAAGAACCCGGACATCGCCGAGCTCGCCCGCGGCAAGGCCGGCCGGCTGATCGGCAACCTGAGCGGCCTGCTGGCGACGCTGAAGGCGCAGCCGCTCGCCTACAACCGGGACCTGCAGGAGGACAAGGAGCCGGTCTTCGACTCCATCGACACCCTCGAGGTGCTGCTGCCCGCGTTCACCGGGATGATCCGGACGCTGCGCTTCAACACGTCGCGCTTGGAGGAGCTGGCGCCGCAGGGGTTCTCGCTCGCCACCGACATCGCGGAGTGGCTGGTCCGGCAGAAGGTGCCGTTCCGGGTCGCGCACGAGGTGGCCGGCGCGTGCGTCCAGGAGTGCGAGAAGCGCGGCATCGAGCTGTGGGATCTCACCGACTCCGATCTGGCGGCGATCTCGCCTTCGCTCACTCCGGACGTCCGGTCGGTGCTGACGGTCGAGGGCTCGCTGGCGTCGCGCAACACCCGCGGCGGTACGGCGGGAGATCGCGTCGCCGAGCAGTTGGCCGAACTCCGCGCCCGCGCCGCTGTGCTTGGGGAACGCCTCGCCTGAGGGCGCGTTCATCTAGGGTGCTGCGCATGCCTGTACGCCGTTCGCTGCTGTCCGGACCCGTCCTCGACGTGGCCCCGAAGGTTCTCGGCATGGTCCTGCGCAGCACCACGGACGAGGGCACCGTTGCGGTCCGCATCACGGAGGTCGAGGCGTACGACGGCCCGTCCGACCCCGGCTCGCACGCGTACCGCGGCCAGACACCCCGCAACGCGGTGATGTTCGGCCCGCCCGGCTTCCTCTACGTGTACTTCACCTACGGCATGCACTTCTGCATGAACATCAGCGCCGGCCCGGACGGACGGCCCTCGGCCGTCCTGCTGCGGGCCGGCGAGATCGTCGAAGGGATCGACCTGGCCCGCGCCCGGCGTCTGCCCAACACCCCGCCGGGCAAGTTCAACCAGGTCGCTGTCGCGAAACCGGGCCGCTCGTCGGGTGTGCTCCCGGCCCGGTCGTCCGATGCTCCGCCGGCCGATGCTCCGCCGGCCGATGCTCCGCCGGCCGGCGGCGGAGTCGGCCGGGTCAGCCGGCGTGATGGCGGGGCCTGTCGCCAAGCGGCCGAACGGCAACCCGGACCGCGATCTCGCCCGCGGTCCGGCCCGGATGTGCGTTGCCCTCGGCATCGGCCGGGACCACAACGGCGCCGACCTGCTGTCCAAGACCTCCCGCGTCCAACTGCTCCCCGGACCCGGCTTCGACGGTGAGCCGTCCACCGGACCCCGGGTCGGCCTGCGCGAAGCCGCCGACCGCCCGTGGCGCTTCTGGATCCCGGGTGACCTGACGGTCTCGCCGTACCGCCCGCACGTCCCGAAACGCCGCAGCTGAATCAGCGGTTGGCCAGCTCCAGCACGTGGTCGAGTTGCGGGAGCCCGTGCTCCACCTCGGGGTCCGGGAACAGCCCGATGTGATGCACACCGGCCGCCTCCAGCGCCTCGATGTGCGCGGCCGCGTCGTCGAGCGTCCCGACCGCGCCGATCTCGGTCCACCAGTCGACCGGCATCCCGACCAGGCCCGCCGTGCCGGACTCGTCGTACAGCTTCTTCAGGTCGTCGTAGAACGGCAGTGCCTTGAGCCCCGGGTGGTTGTCGTCGAGCCGCCACCCGAGCCACGGCGCGGTCCACTCGTACGCCGCCTTGCGGTCACTCCGCACGCAGAACGCACTGAACACCGCGACCACGAAGCCCTCCGGCGATCCGGCGTACTCCACCGACTGCCGCACGTACGACGGCGTGGCCGGCTCAGCCAGCACCAGTCCACCCCCGACCCGCCCGGCCAGTGCCATCGACTTCGGTCCCATCACGCCGAGCAGGATCGGCGGCGGCTCGACCGGTGGGGCGTCCAGCTTCACGTCCTGCAGGTAGACCGTCTTGCCCTCGACGCTGACCGTTTCACCGGCGAGCAGCCGGGTGACGGCGGTGGTGACCTCTTCCAGCGCGGTGAGCGGCGACTTGGGCCGGACACCCATCTGCCCCATCCACTCCTGCACACCGTGGCCGATACCGGGCAGGAATCGGCCGGGCGCGAGCGCGTCCAGGGTGGCGAGCTCCATCGCGGTGACGGCCGCGGTCCGGGCGACCGCCGGCAGGATGCCGAGGCCGACCGTGAGTCGCTCGGTCGAGGTCAGCGCGGCGGACACCAATGACGGACCAGCGGTGTAGAAGCAGTCCTCGATGATCCACAGCTCGTCCGCACCGCCTTGGTCCAGTCGGCGGGCCACGTCGGTCACCAGGGCAGCGGGGTAGGTCCGTGGGAAGCACATCCCGAGAGCGGCTGAGGTCTGTGTCATGCAAAGACCGTAGAGGCCTTCGCCGACAGTTCCCAGAGGAGTTCCGACGGTTCGGTAAAGGTCTTCCCCGACAGTGGGGCGGCAGGCATAGCGGCCCCTGGTCCGGGTAGGTTTCGGACTATGGCCCGTCCGCACTACGCGTCCCGTCTCGAGGACTGGTTCAACATCGGGGTGCAGGCGATCCTGCGGCGACGCGGCTGGCGGGAACGGATCATTCCGCACGTCGGTTACGGCACCACGCAGTTCGTCCGGGTGATGGCACGCGTCGTACTGAGTAGGGACCCGCGCAACCAGCCCCGGTTCGACGAGGACCAGGTGGTGCGCGGCTGGCGCGTCTTCGTCACCGCACCGGCGACCAAGGTGAAGGTGACGGTCACCGTGAGCGGGCAGACATTCGAGGCGCTGACCGACCGCGGCGGTTTCGTCGACCTCAGTGTGCCGGTGGTGCTGCCGCCGGGCTGGCACGAGGTCAACCTGGGGGTGCACGGCGAGCGACAGGCTCGTGCTCGCGTCTACGTGCCCGACCCGGACGCCACCCTCGGACTGGTCAGCGACATCGACGACACGGTGATGCTGACGATGCTGCCGCGTCCACTGATCGCGGCCTGGAACACCTTCGTCCGGGATGAGCAGGCGCGTCGCGTCGTACCGGGCATGGCAGCGATGTACGCCGAGCTGCTGGAGGACCACCCTGGTGCGCCGATCTTCTACCTGTCCACCGGGGCGTGGAACACCGCACCGACGCTGACCCGCTTCCTGGCGCGGCACGGGTATCCGATCGGGCCACTGCTGCTCACGGACTGGGGGCCGACCAACACCGGGTGGTTCCGCAGCGGGCAGGAGCACAAGCGCACGGCGCTACGCCGCCTCGCCGCCGAGTTCCCGAACGTCCGATGGGTCCTGATCGGCGACGACGGTCAGCACGACCCGCAGCTGTACGGCGACTTCGCACAGACCCACCCGGATCACGTCCGGGCCATCGGCATCCGCCAGCTCACCCCGGCCGAGCAGGTGCTGTCGCACGGTCTCCCGGTCCCCAACCTGGACCCGGGCGCTCACGACCCGCACCGGCCCACCGCTGCCACGGTCCACGCCCCCGACGGTCACGCCCTCCGTCCTCAGCTCCAAGCCGTCCTGACCCGCCCGGATCCGGCCTGACCCGCATACAGGACACTTGTAGCTGACCGACGTACTCGAGGAGAGACAAGTGACCGACAGCGGGACCGAACGCCGCACCCAGGTACTCGACGACCTGGAGAGCCGCGGCCTGATCGCGCACTCCACCGATCCCGACGCCCTGCGGGCCGCGATGGCGGCCGGACCGATCACCTCCTATGTCGGCTTCGACCCCACCGCGCCCAGCCTGCACATGGGCAACCTGCTGCAGCTGCTCACACTGCGCCGGCTCCAGTTGGCCGGCCACAACCCGATCGGCCTCGTCGGCGGTGCCACCGGTCTGATCGGGGACCCCAAGGAGAGCTCCGAGCGGGTGCTGAACCCGAAGGACGTCGTCCAGCAGTGGGTCGAGCGGGTCCGCGGGCAGGTGGAGAGGTTCATCGACTTCGACCCGGCCCTGCCGAACCCGGGTCGCATCGTCAACAACTACGAGTGGACGAAGGACCTCAACACCCTCGACTTCCTCCGCGACATCGGCAAGCACTTCCCGGTGAACCGGATGCTCGGCCGGGAGGTGGTGAAGGCCCGGCTGGAGCAGGGGATCAGCTACACCGAGTTCAGCTACGTCCTGCTGCAGTCACTGGACTACCTGGAGCTGTACCGCCGCCACAACTGCACGCTGCAGACAGGCGGCAGCGACCAGTGGGGCAACCTGACGGCCGGTGTGGAGCTGATCCGTCGTGCTGACGCCGGCAAAGCACACGCACTGGCGACCCCGCTGGTGACCAAGGCGGACGGCACCAAGTTCGGCAAAACGGAGTCCGGCACGGTGTGGCTGGACCGGGAGCTGACATCGCCGTACGCCTTCTACCAGTTCTGGTTCAACACCGACGACCGTGACGTGATGCAGCTGGTGCGGTTCTACACGTTCCGGACGGCGGAGGAGATCGCCGCACTCGAGCAGGCGACGGCGGAACGACCACACGCACGTGAGGCCCAGCGGGTGCTCGCCGAGGACATCACCACGCTGGTGCACGGCGAGGAGGAGACCAGGAGAGTGCAGGAGGCGTCGAAGGCGCTCTTCGGCCAGGGGGAGCTCGCCTCCCTCGACGGCTCCACACTGGTCGCCGCACTCCGCGAAGCACCCCACGTCGAACTAGGCGCCGGCGAACCGATGCCGACGTACGGCGACCTGCTCGTGAAGTCCGGTCTGGTCGCCAGCAAGTCGGCCGCGCGCAGGACGGTGGCCGAGGGCGGTGGGTACCTCAACAACGAGAAGGTGAAGGACGCCGAGTACGTGCCGGGGTCCGACGACCTGCTGCCGGGTGGAGTGCTGGTGCTGCGCCGCGGGAAGCGTTCGTTTGCAGGGGTTCTGGCGTCGTCGGCGGGTAGCTGACGCTGCCGGACGCGTGGGGTTGCCGGCGGGTGGGGAGGCCTTCGATGCCGCCCGCCGCACTTCCACAAAGTGGATGCCGAGAGCAAATTACAGCCGTGTGATTCAGCCCACCGGGAACCGATTTGACCGGCTACCTGGAAGCCACGTAATGTTCTTCTTGTTGGAGCGAGGCGCGGGACGCGAAAGCGGCCGGTCGCTCCGAACCCCCCAAGGCTAGCTGAGCCGAACCGTGTCGTCTGACTCGGGCCGGTAGCGCCATGCGGGTGGAAGGTCAGAAAAATCGGGTCTTGACTCGGTGGATCTGGTCCGGTAAAGTAGCGCAGGTTGCCCCGGAGTCCTGGCCGAAAGGTCTGGCCGCGGTGTGCGTCCGATTCTTGAGAACTCAACAGCGTGCCGAAAGTCAATGCCGAAAGATGCATTAACCCCGTTCACAGGCATTGGATGATCTTTCTAGCCTGGATCTCTTTGGGTTTGGGTGGGTGGGTTGTCTGTGTGTTTGTGGCGGATTCCTTTGAAATATTTATTGATTCAAGTCAGTTTGATTGTTTCTGATTCAAAGGATCGCTTTTTGTGAGTCTGTTATCCATGGCTTTCGGCTGTGGTTGACATATAGATTTCAACGGAGAGTTTGATCCTGGCTCAGGACGAACGCTGGCGGCGTGCTTAACACATGCAAGTCGAGCGGTAAGGCCCCTTCGGGGGTACACGAGCGGCGAACGGGTGAGTAACACGTGAGCAACCTACCCTCAACTTCGGGATAAGCCTCGGAAACGGGGTCTAATACCGGATATCATCACAGGCTTCATGGTTTGTGGTTGAAAGTTCTGGCGGTTGGGGATGGGCTCGCGGCCTATCAGCTTGTTGGTGGGGTAATGGCCTACCAAGGCGTCGACGGGTAGCCGGCCTGAGAGGGCGACCGGCCACACTGGGACTGAGACACGGCCCAGACTCCTACGGGAGGCAGCAGTGGGGAATATTGCGCAATGGACGAAAGTCTGACGCAGCAACGCCGCGTGAGGGATGACGGCCTTCGGGTTGTAAACCTCTTTCAGCAGGGACGAAGCGAGAGTGACGGTACCTGCAGAAGAAGGACCGGCCAACTACGTGCCAGCAGCCGCGGTAATACGTAGGGTCCGAGCGTTGTCCGGAATTATTGGGCGTAAAGGGCTCGTAGGCGGTTCGTCACGTCGGGAGTGAAAACTCGGAGCTTAACTCCGAGCCTGCTTCCGATACGGGCAGACTAGAGGTAGGCAGGGGAGAGCGGAACTCCTGGTGTAGCGGTGGAATGCGCAGATATCAGGAAGAACACCGGTGGCGAAGGCGGCTCTCTGGGCCTTACCTGACGCTGAGGAGCGAAAGCGTGGGTAGCGAACAGGATTAGATACCCTGGTAGTCCACGCCGTAAACGTTGGGCGCTAGGTGTGGGGGACATTCCACGTCCTCCGTGCCGCAGCTAACGCATTAAGCGCCCCGCCTGGGGAGTACGGCCGCAAGGCTAAAACTCAAAGGAATTGACGGGGGCCCGCACAAGCGGCGGAGCATGCGGATTAATTCGATGCAACGCGAAGAACCTTACCTGGGTTTGACATATAGGGAAATCCTCCAGAGATGGGGGGTCCGTAAGGGTCCTATACAGGTGGTGCATGGCTGTCGTCAGCTCGTGTCGTGAGATGTTGGGTTAAGTCCCGCAACGAGCGCAACCCTCGTCCTATGTTGCCAGCACGTTATGGTGGGGACTCATAGGAGACTGCCGGGGTCAACTCGGAGGAAGGTGGGGATGACGTCAAGTCATCATGCCCCTTATGTCCAGGGCTTCACGCATGCTACAATGGCCGGTACAAAGGGCTGCGAAACCGCAAGGTGGAGCGAATCCCAAAAAGCCGGTCTCAGTTCGGATTGGGGTCTGCAACTCGACCCCATGAAGTCGGAGTCGCTAGTAATCGCAGATCAGCAACGCTGCGGTGAATACGTTCCCGGGCCTTGTACACACCGCCCGTCACGTCATGAAAGTCGGCAACACCCGAAGCCGGTGGCCTAACCCTTGTGGAGGGAGCCGTCGAAGGTGGGGCTGGCGATTAGGACGAAGTCGTAACAAGGTAGCCGTACCGGAAGGTGCGGCTGGATCACCTCCTTTCTAAGGAGCACGAAACACACCACCTCTGGTGGGTGTGTTCATTCATCACTGCTCGAGCGTTCGTCTCGAGGCGATGGTGCTTCGGACTGTGGAACATTGACCATTAGGCCCGGATCCCGATCGATCGAGCTAGTACTGCTGACATCCCTTCGGGTGGAGGCGTGGAACGTGAGTGAGAGCGGGGGATGGGTCGAGGCGCGCTGTTGGGTCCTGAGGAATCGGGCCGGGTCTCTCGGAGACGGGTTGGACTGTTTCTTCTAGGGTCACAGCTTCACACTGCGATGTTGATCTGGTGTGGTGGGTGGCTGGGGCCGGCTCTCACCAAACTGCTGGTGTGGGTGTTTGTTCTGGGTGTGTTGTTTCCCTGGGATGGATGTTCACGTCGATAGGTGGTGGTTCGGGCTGGTTTCCTGCCCGTATTTTGAGAACTGTATAGTGGACGCGAGCATCTCTTTGTAGCGATTTTGTTGAATTGTTGTTAGTGACAAGCTACTAAGGGCAATCGGTGGATGTCTTGGCACCAAGAGCCGATGAAGGACGTTGGAGCCTGCGATAAGCCCCGGGGAGTTGGCAACCAAGCTGTGATCCGGGGGTGTCCGAATGGGGAAACCCAGCTGGCATTCTAAAGCCAGTTACCAGTGCCTGAACACATAGGGTTCTGGAGGGAACGCGGGGAAGTGAAACATCTCAGTACCCGCAGGAAGAGAAAACAATAGTGATTCCGTGAGTAGTGGCGAGCGAAAGCGGATGAGGCTAAACCATGTGCGTGTGATAGCCGGCGTGTGTTGCGTACATGGGGTTGTGGGAGCATTCAGACCTCAATGCCGTGGGGTCGGGGAGTTATAAATCACTGTTGAAGTCGAATCTTCTGGAATGTTGAGCCGTAGTGGGTTATGGCCCCGTAGGCGTAAGACAGTGACTTCCGAGTGTTTTCCCAAGTAGCACGGGACTCTTGAAATCCCGTGTGAATCTGGCGGGACCACCCGCTAAGCCTAAATACTTCTTGGTGACCGATAGCGGACTAGTACCGTGAGGGAAAGATGAAAAGTACCCCGGGAGGGGAGTGAAATAGTACCTGAAACCGATTGCCTACAATCCGTCGGAGCATTCCCTTGTGGGGTGTGACGGCGTGCCTTTTGAAGAATGAGCCTGCGAGTTAGTGGTGTGTGGCGAGGTTAACCCGTGTGGGGTAGCCGTAGCGAAAGCGAGTCTGAATAGGGCGATTTAGTCGCATGCTCTAGACCCGAAGCGGAGTGATCTATCCATGGGCAGGTTGAAGCGCGGGTAAGACCGCGTGGAGGACCGAACCCACCAGGGTTGAAAACCTGGGGGATGACCTGTGGATAGGGGTGAAAGGCCAATCAAACTCCGTGATAGCTGGTTCTCCCCGAAATGCATATAGGTGCAGCGTCGCGTGTTTCTTACCGGAGGTAGAGCACTGGATGGTCTAGGGGGCTTACCGGCTTACCGAAATCAGCCAAACTCCGAATGCCGGTAAGTGAGAGCGCGGCAGTGAGACTGCGGGGGATAAGCTCCGTAGTCGAGAGGGAAACAGCCCAGATCACCAGCTAAGGCCCCTAAGCGATTGCTAAGTGGAAAAGGATGTGGAGTTGCCCAGACAACCAGGAGGTTGGCTTAGAAGCAGCCACCCTTGAAAGAGTGCGTAATAGCTCACTGGTCAAGTGATTCCGCGCCGACAATGTAGCGGGGCTCAAGCAATCCGCCGAAGCTGTGGCATTCACACTAGTACCCGGCGCTGTCTTTGGATGGCATCCAGGTGTGTGGATGGGTAGGGGAGCGTCGTGCAGCGTGTGAAGCAGCCTAGTGATGGAGTTGTGGATGCTGCACGAGTGAGAATGCAGGCATGAGTAGCGAATGACGGGTGAGAAACCCGTCCGCCGGATGATCAAGGGTTCCAGGGTCAAGCTAATCTGCCCTGGGTAAGTCGGGACCTAAGGCGAGGCCGACAGGCGTAGTCGATGGACAACGGGTTGATATTCCCGTACCGGCATTAACACGACCCGACCGAACCCGCTGATGCTAAGTACCAGAATCTGCGAGGCCTTCGGGCTGAGTGGTGGATGGTTCGACCCGAGGTGGTAGTAGGTGCATTGAGGAGTGACGCAGGAGGGTAGTCCAACCGCGGCGATGGTAGGCGCAAGCTGATCCGCGGGCAAGGTGGTAGGGCGAGGCATAGGCAAATCCGTGTCTCATTGTGCCTGAGAGCCGAGGCGGACCCGTTTAGGGGAAGTGGATGATCCCATGCTGCCGAGAAAAACTTCGCAGTGAGTGTTAGAGCCGCCCGTACCCCAAACCGACACAGGTGATCAGGTAGAGAATACCAAGGCGATCGAGTGAACCATGGTTAAGGAACTCGGCAAAATGCCCCCGTAACTTCGGGAGAAGGGGGGCCGGAACTGTTAGGTGACTTGCTCACCGAAGCGGTGATGGCCGCAGAGACCAGGCCCAAGCGACTGTTTACTAAAAACACAGGTCCGTGCGAAGAAGTAATTCGATGTATACGGACTGACGCCTGCCCGGTGCTGGAACGTTAAGGGGACAGGTTAGCTGGTTTCGGCCGGCGAAGCTTTGAACTTAAGCGCCAGTAAACGGCGGTGGTAACTATAACCATCCTAAGGTAGCGAAATTCCTTGTCGGGTAAGTTCCGACCTGCACGAATGGCGTAACGACTTGGGCGCTGTCTCAACCATGGACTCGGCGAAATTGCATTACGAGTAAAGATGCTCGTTACGCGCAGCAGGACGGAAAGACCCCGGGACCTTTACTACAACTTGGTATTGGTGGTCGGTACAACTTGTGTAGGATAGGTGGGAGACTGTGAAATCCGGACGCCAGTTCGGGTGGAGTCATCGTTGAAATACCACTCTGGTTGTTCTGGCTGTCTAACTTTGGTCCGTTATCCGGATCAGGGACAGTGCCTGGTGGGTAGTTTGACTGGGGCGGTCGCCTCCTAAAAGGTAACGGAGGCGCTCAAAGGTTCCCTCAGCCTGGTTGGCAATCAGGTGTCGAGTGTAAGTGCACAAGGGAGCTTGACTGTGAGACAGACATGTCGAGCAGGGACGAAAGTCGGAACTAGTGATCCGGCGGTGGCATGTGGGAGCACCGTCGCTCAACGGATAAAAGGTACCCCGGGGATAACAGGCTGATCTTCCCCAAGAGTCCATATCGACGGGATGGTTTGGCACCTCGATGTCGGCTCGTCGCATCCTGGGGCTGGAGTAGGTCCCAAGGGTTGGGCTGTTCGCCCATTAAAGCGGCACGCGAGCTGGGTTTAGAACGTCGTGAGACAGTTCGGTCCCTATCCGCTGCGCGCGCAGGAGACTTGAGAAGGGCTGCCCCTAGTACGAGAGGACCGGGGTGGACGAACCTCTGGTGTGCCAGTTGTTCCGCCAGGAGCACGGCTGGTTGGCTACGTTCGGGAGTGATAACCGCTGAAAGCATCTAAGCGGGAAGCACGCTTCAAGATGAGGTCTCCCACCGGGTTAACCGGGTAAGGCCCCCAGTAGACCACTGGGTTGATAGGCCAGAAGTGGAAGCACGGCAACGTGTGTAGCTGACTGGTACTAATAGGCCGAGGGCTTGTCACACACCACACCTGGTGTGGACAACCCTCAACACTGCGCTACGTAACGAAGAGAGTTTCGCGTTCACTGTACGGTTCCCGAAATACGGTCAACCCCAGCAACCAACACCCCGGCGGGGTGTTGTGACTGTGCGAGTGTGGTTGGTTGATATTTTGATAGAGTTTCGGTGGCCATAGCGTCGGGGAAACACCCAGTCTCCATTCCGAACCTGGAAGTTAAGCCCTTCAGCGCCGATGGTACTGCGACCGGGAGGTCGTGGGAGAGTAGGACGCCGCCGGACATTCACACTGTTAAGGGCCACCCCGTTTGGGGTGGCCCTTAGCATTTGTGGGCCCATGTCCGCCGGCCTCTTCCGCGGGTGCTCAGGTACTCCTCGAGCTGGGGCGCCTGGTGCAGGCCCACCACCTGGATGTCTTGGGGTGGGGTCGGCGGCGGTACCTTAGTCCTTTGTCCGTGTGTTGCAGCTGGCTGCAGCGCAGCTGCTCGATCGAGCTACAGCATCTTAGGAGTCAACGTGGCGACGCCACCTCGCAATCCTCGCTCCGGTTCCGGGGACCGTCGCGGTTCCTCCGGTGGCGGCGGCCGTTCCGGTCGCGACGGCGGTGGGCGCTCGGGCTCCGGTAGTTCTGGGTTCGGTAGCGGACGGTCGGGCTCGGGTGCTGGTGGCTCCGGCGGGCGGTCCGGTGGTGCCGGCGGGCGGTCGGGTTCTGGTGGCGGCCGGTCGTCTGGTGGGCCTCGCGGTGCGTCGAGCCGGGGAGACAGCCCGCGGACGGGTGCGCCGCGTAGTGGGGGTTCGCGCTCCGGTGGGTCGTACCGCGATGAGCGCGGCCGTGACGACAACAGGCGTGGGTTTGCCGGGCCGGGGATGACAAGTCTGAGCGGGATCCGTTCGGTGGTCAGATGTCCGGCCGCGGTGAGCGCGACGACCGCGGCGGGCGTGGAGCCGGCCGTGACGACCGTTCCGGCGGTTACCGCCGTACCGACAGCCGTGACGACCGCTCGGGCGGGCGTGGAGACTTCCGGCGCGACGACCGCGGCGGGTCTGGTGGCGGCTATGGGCGGGATGACCGCGGCGGGTCCGGCGGTGGGTACCGACGTGATGACCGCGGGGACCGTGGTGGACGCGACGACCGCGGGGGTTCCGGTGGCGGCTACAGGCGTGATGACCGCGGCGGCTCTGGCGGCGGGTACCGACGCGACGACCGCGGTGGACGCGACGACCGGGGCGGGTCCGGTGGCGGCTACGGGCGTGATGACCGCGGCGGGTCCGGCGGCGGGTACCGGGGTAGTGACCGCGGGGACCGTGGTGGACGTGACGACCGTGGGGGTTCGGGCGGTGGATACCGAGGTAGTGACCGCGGTGGGTCCGGCGGTGGCTACGGGCGTGATGACCGTGGGGGTTCCGGCGGCGGGTACCGACGTGATGACCGCGGTGGACGCGACGACCGTGCGGGGTCGGGCGGTGGGTACAGGCGTGACGACCGCGGCGGGTCCGGTGGTGGGTACCGACGCGATGACCGGGACGACCGTGGCGGGCGTGATGACCGTGCGGGTTCGGGTGGCGGGTACCGGCGCGACGATCGTGGTGGGCGAGACGAGCGGTCGGGTGGCCGTGGCGAGCGGCGGGACGGGTTCCGGGGGGACCGGGGTTCGGCGCCGGCGCGTGGGGAGCGTGGGGCGTTTCGGCGGGATGAGCGTGGTGACGACTCGCGTGCCGGTGGTCGGTCCGGGGTCCGGCGGGATGAGCGGGGCGGTCGGGACGAGCGCGGTGGACGCGGTGGACCGCGTCGGGATGATCGGGGCGGCGCTCGGCGGGTAGAGCGGGACGGCGAAGAGAAGGCCGGGCCGCGTCGGGACGACCCGGCGATTCCGGAAGGGATCACCGGCGCTGAGCTGGACCGGTCGGTGAAGGCCGAGCTGCGGTCGCTGCCGCGGGGTCTCGCGGACCTGGTAGCCCAGCACCTGGTTGCGTCGGGGCGTTTCCTCGACGACGACCCGGAGCGGGCGTACCTGCATGCTCGGACGGCGCGGCGGTTGGCTGCGCGGCTTGGCGGCGTACGGGAGGCTGTGGCGATCACGGCGTACCTGGCTGAGCACTACGACGAGGCGCTCACGGAGTTCCGGGCGGTACGGCGGATGACCGGGAACCACGAGGTGCTCGCGATGATGGCCGACTGCGAGCGTGCGCTCGGGCGGCCGGAGAAGGCGTTGACGCTGACGCGGGACAAGCATGCGCGTGACCTGTCGGAGGCGACGCAGGTCGAGCTGCTGATCGTGGCGGCGGGCGCGCGGCGCGACATGGGTCAGACGGCGGCCGCGATCCAGACGCTCGAGGTGCCGGAGCTGACCAAGCGCACCCGGGCCGACTGGCTGCCGCGACTGCGGTACGCGTACGCCGACGCCCTCGAGGAAGCCGGACGCACGGACGACGCGCTGATCTGGTTCCACCGTGCCGCCGGTGCGGACGCTGATGGTTCCACCGGAGCCGCCGAACGAGCCGCCCAACTGGAAGGCCTCGAGTTCACCGACCTCGGCGAAGACGAGTACGACGAGGACGACGACGCGGCCGACGCAGACCTCACGGACGAGGCGGACGACGAGGAGACCGCCGAACTCGAGGAGGAGCTGGCTGCGGTCGACGAGGAGGTCGCGGAGCTCGAGGAGGAACTGGCCGCGGTCGAAGAGGAAGCTGCCGAGCTCGAGGAAGAGCAAGCTGCGCTCGACGAGGAGGCTGCGGAGCTCGAGGAGAAGCTGGCTGCGGTCGACAAGGAGGCTGCGGAGCTCGACGAAGAGCGGGCCGCGGTCGACGAGGAGCCTGCGGAGCTCGAGGGTGACGTCGATGAGTTGGTTGTCGATGACGCCCTGGACGGTGAGGTCGAGGGGCCCGCGACGAAGCCTGAGGACTGACCCGGCCTCGCATCCCGCACGGCGCGCTGGCGGTGCGGGGGTGTTTCCGTGGGGCGGGGAGAATGGGGAGATGGTGGAGATTGCGGGCGGTTGGAGCGGGGCGTTGTCGGCCGAGGCCCCGGTCGGGGCATTGGTGGGTAATGCGCTGACCAAGGGGACCAGCCGGCTGCAGGGCGCCGTTCTCATGGTTGAGAAGGGTGAGGACGACGCGATCCACCAGGTGCGGGTGTCCTGCCGGCGGTTGCGGAGTGATCTGAAGCTGTTCCGGAAGCTCCTGGCCGGAGACTGGGCTCAGGAGCTTCGGGCTGACCTGGCCGCGCTGGCCAACGCGTGCGGTGAAACGCGCGACCTCGAGGTGATTGCCGCGCTCGTGCGCGAGACCGCCAACAGCGAGGACGACCAGGAGCACGTCGAGACGATCCTCACGACGCTCACCGTCGGGCTGGACCGTGCCGCCGCCCGGTCGACAGAGGTAGTGACCGGTGAGAGTACGGCGGCCCTCCTGCAGACCCTGGAGACCGTTGCCGCGTCCCCGCTCCTCAAGCCGAAGGCCCAGCAGCCGTGCGCTGAGGTGCTGCCTCAACTCCTGGACGCGGCCAACCGCGCGTTCACCCAGCAGGCAGACAAACTCAAGCCGTGGACGGTCGACGACGATTGGCACGAGGTACGCCTGCTGGCCAAACGGGTCCGGTACGCCGCCGATACCAGTGCCGCCGTACTCGGTGACGAGGCCAAGGAGACGGCCAGCCACGCCGCCAAGTACCAGGAGCTACTAGGCCAGCACCAGGATCACTGCGCCGCCGCAGACGCCTTGACTGCGATGGCCAGAGAGGCAGCCGCGCAGGACGACCCCGAGCTGTCGTTCACCCTCGGGCGGCTCACTGAGCGCCATCGCGCGGCCCGTGCGCCCCTCCGTGCGGAGTTCCTCAGCCTGTACCACCGGCCCTAGCCACTCAGAGAGTCCGGAACAACAGTCCCACTCGCGGCTTAGGCCCGAACGACGTGGCCTTCTGCGGCAGTACGACGCCCTGCACCGCTGACCGCAGTACCTGGTCCATCCGGGGCGCGGCGAGCTCCACAACGGCCTGCTGTGGTCCAGCCAGGGCCAATGCGTCGGACAGCTCGTGGTGGAAGGTGATCTCCACCTCGACAACGCCCCAAGCCGGCAGCAGTACGTCGTGCAGCAGTGCGACCGTAGGAGCCTCCTGTCCACGCGTAGAGCGCAGTGTCACCCAGTCGGACCCGTCGGTCACGGCGATCCGGTCCGGCACGTCGTGTACCCGACCTGGCAGCACCTGCCAGCCTTCCGGCGTACGAGACGAAACAGTGGCGAGATCCAGCCCCGGTATGACGCGGTGGATCGGCTCCAGCGTCAGTGGGTGGCGGTTGTAGTCGACCAGCATCGCCAGACCGACGTCAGTGCCCGCTCGGGACGGTTCACGCCTGCGACGTTCCAGATAGGCCGCATAGCGGTGGTGGCCGTCGGCAATCAGAGCCTCGTGCTGGTTCACCTCAGCAGCGATGGTTGCCAGCGCGGCCGGGTCGTCGATGCGCCAGATGCGGTGGTGCGCGCCGTTCTCGGTGTCGGCCACCAGCCAGGGCTCTCCGGACCGTGCGACGTCCACTGCGTCGCTGGCGGCGCCTCCGTCGCCGTACGCGAGCAGGATGGGCTCCAGGTCGGCGTCGGTCGCCTCCATCAGTTCGAGGCGGTCGTCGACCCAGTGCTGCATCACCCCCTCGTGGGGCAGCACCACTCGCCGGGCCGGATCCAGGCCGAGCAGACCGACCAGTCCGCACAGTACGGCGTTGCCCAATCGCTGCTCGTAGACGTACAGCGCGGGCCGCTGATCCTGGATCACCACACCGGCTCGTTGCCACTCGGCGAGCCGCCGTGCGGGTCCGTCGTACCGGCCGGGACCGAGCTCCGGATCGCGTGGAAGGATGAGCCTCACCATGTTGTGCAGATCAGAGTCAGTCAGCCGCCGGACGATGGCGGGTTCCAGTACGTCGTACGGCGGCGACGTGACGGCGCCGAGCGCGCTCACCTTGCCGGCCACGAACCGCCAGGCGCGCAACGGTTCGAGCCGCAAGACGCTCCCGTTCGGCTCCGGCCCGCTTGCTGGCATGGGCGGCATCGTACGGGGGGAAGCATGAGCAAGGAACGAACTGCGCCCGCGCCGCTCTCGGCGTGTGACGAACCGCTCGCCGGCCGGTACGACGTCGCGCTGCTCGACCTGGACGGTGTCGTCTACGTCGGGCCGGACCCGATGCCGGACGCGCCGGAGAACCTGCGCAAGGCGGCCAAGGAGGGCCTGCGGATCGGCTACATCACCAACAACGCGAGCCGGCCGGCGCAGGTCGTCGCCGAGCACCTCGCGTCGTTCGGGCTGGATGTGATCGCCGACGACGTGGTGACGTCCGCGCAGGCGGCCGCGAAGCTGATCGCGAGCGAGTTCCCGAAGGGCTCGCCGGTGCTCGTGGTCGGCGGCGAGGGGCTGACGACGGCGCTGGAGGAGTACGGGCTGAACCCGGTCCGGTCCAGCGACGCGCACCCGGTGGCGGTCGTCCAGGGGTTTCACCCGGACGTGAACTGGGTGATGCTCGCGGACGGTGCGCACGCGATCAACGAGGGCGCGAAGTGGTACGCGACCAACCTCGACCTCACGATCCCGACGGCCGGGGGGATGGCGCCGGGGAACGGGACGCTGGTGCAGGCGATCCGGGCCGCCGTCGAGGTGGATCCGATCGTGGCCGGCAAGCCGGAGCGGCCCTTGCTGGAGACAAGCATCGAGCGGCTCGAAGCCGAGCGTCCGTTGATGATCGGTGACCGGCTGGACTCGGACATCGAGGGTGCGAACGCGGTCGGGATCGCGAGTCTGTGGGTGGCGACCGGCGTCCACGACGCGCACGATCTGGCCCGGGCGCCGAAGAACCAGCGGCCGACGTACGTCGCGGCCGGGCTGGGAGCGCTGGCGGAGAAGCAGCCGGGCGTCACGGTCGAGGGCTCGCTGCACACATGTCGGGGCTGGACCGCGGAGGTCGCGAACAACGCGGTGAGCGTGAAGGGCGAGGGCGAGCCGTACGACGGCCTGCGCGCGATCCTGTCCGCGGTGTGGGCGGCCGTGGACGCGCCGGCCAAGCCGACCGGCAAAACGGCCAAGAGCGCCGCCCGCAGCCGCCGCCCCCTGCCCAAACCCGCGCCGTCGCCGGGCTCGATCGCCATCGACGCCGCCTTGCACCGCATCGGGCTGGAGACGTAGCCCGCGACCTGCTGGTGGGGGTGGGTGGTCCTGCGAGAGCGAGGCGATACCGTTGCTGGAACGAAGCGAGGAGGCAGTCATGGTGATGGACGCACTGCGCGGCTACGTACAACTGGCGAGCGGGCTGACCGAGGTCACGAAGCAGCGGGCCGAGGCGGCGGCGAAGGCACTGCTACAGCAGACCGGTGCCGACAAGTTGACGTCCGGGCTGAGCACCAAGGTGAGTGACCTGGCCGACGAGATCGTTGCCACCAGCAAGAGCAACCGTCAGCTGCTGCAGGCGATCGTGTCGAACGAGGTCGAGGGCGCGGTCTCGCGGCTCGGGTTCGTGCGCTCCGAGGAGGTCGCCGCGCTGACCCGCCGGGTCCAGAACCTGGAGGGCGAGCTGGCCGAGGCGCGTGCCGCGGGGTCCGTGTCGCCGGCCGGTGACGTGCCGGCGGAGGCCGGGCACGAGCCGGCCAAGAAGGCCGCTGCCAAGAAGGCGGCGAAGAAGGCTCCGGCGAAGAAGGCTGCCGCGAAGAAGGCGGCCAAGACGTCGGCGACGGCGAAGAAGGCGTGATGTGACCGAGCATCCTGGCGAGCAGTTCCCACCCGACGTCGACCCCGACGTGGAGCCGGGCCTGGATCCCTACCCGGCCGAGGAAACGCCGCAAGCCCCCGACTACGACGCCGAACCCGCCCCGCAGAACTCCTTGTACGGCGGGGGATCCGACGTGCCGGGCGACTCTGCGGCCGAGGTCGATTCGGAGGCGGCGTTCGAGGCGTCGCTTGACGAGCCGGCCGACACTCACGAGGTGCCGGCTGCGCATGTGGATCCGGCCGAGGTGGAGTTCGGGCCGGAGTTCGCCCGCGCGCCTGGGCAGGAACACGAGCATTCCTTCACGGCCGAGTCGGCGGGAGCCGAGCCGGAGCCGGCCGAGGAAGCCGCGCACGCGGACGTCGTCGGCGAGCACCCGGCTGAGGACGACGGGGCGCATCCGTTGGTGGAGGAGACGATGGGGCGGTTGGACGAGTTGCGGGATCGGCCGGTGGCGGAGCACGCCGACGTGTACGCCGACCTGCACGAGCGGCTGCAGAGCGCCTTGGTGGAGGCGGACGCCGAGCCCGGTGACCGGGGCTAGACGGAAGGTCTGAGTGGCCAAGGGAGTCAAGCGGTCGCGGCTCGACGCCGAGCTGGTACGACGGGGCCTGGCCAGGTCCCGTGAACACGCGAGCGAGCTGATCGCCGCCGGCAAGGTGAAGGTCTCGGGCACAGTCGCCACCAAGCCCGCGACCGGAGTCGGCACCGACGCACCGATCGTCGTCGACACCTCCGAGACCGACGACCCCGGCTACGCGAGTCGCGGTGCACACAAGCTGATCGGCGCTCTCGAAGCCTTCTCCGGCGTCGAGGTCAAGGGCCGCCGAACCCTCGACGCCGGCGCGTCGACCGGCGGCTTCACCGACGTACTGCTGCGCAACGACGCGGCCCACGTGATCGCGGTCGACGTCGGCTACGGCCAGCTGGTGTGGTCGTTGCAGACCGACGACCGCGTGACGGTGATGGACCGGACCAACGTCCGTTCGCTCACCCTCGAGGACATCGGTGGTGAACCGGTTGATCTCGTCGTCTCCGACCTCAGCTTCATCTCGCTCACGCTCGTCCTGCCCGCACTGATCGGCGTGGTGAAGCCGGACGGCGATCTCGTCCTGATGGTGAAACCCCAGTTCGAGGTCGGCAAGGAGCGGCTCGGCAAGGGCGGCGTCGTCCGCGATCCCGAGCTCCGCGCCGACGCGGTGCGAGGAGTGGCGGCCAAGGCGGCCGAGCTGGGCTGGGGAGTGGAGGGTGTCGCCGCCAGCCCGTTGCCTGGTCCGTCAGGAAATGTCGAATACTTCCTGTGGATACGCCGATCAGCACCGCCTCTCGATGAGACGATGCTCCAGACCGCCGTCGAGAGCGGTCCACAGTGAGAGGTTGGGTCCGACGTGGTTGAGCACGAGCCGCGGCGCGTGCTGCTGGTGACGCACACCGGGCGGGAGCAGGCGGTCGAGGTGGCGCGGGACGCGCACCGGCTGCTGACCGACGCCGGGGTGCAGGTCCGGTTGCTCGCCGACGAGGCCGAGGCGCTGAAGCTCGACCCCGCGGAGATCGTCGACGACCACGAGAAGGCAGCGCAGGACGTCGAGCTGATCATGGTGCTCGGCGGCGACGGCTCGATCCTGCGCGGCGCCGAGCTGGCCCGCCCGCACGGGACGCCGGTGCTCGGGGTGAACCTCGGTCACGTCGGGTTCCTGGCCGAGGCCGAGGTGGACGACCTGGAGCGGATCGTCCAGGTGGTGGTCGATCGCAGCTACACGGTCGAGGAGCGGATGACGCTGGCGGTCGACGTCCGGCTGGACGGCGAGCTGATCTTCGACACCTGGGCGCTGAACGAGGCGAGTGTGGAGAAGGCCGCCCGCGAGCGGATGCTCGAGGTGATGGTCGAGGTGGACGACCGGCCGCTGTCGCGGTGGGGCTGTGACGGGGTCGTGGTGGCCACGCCGACGGGCAGTACGGCGTACTCCTTCTCCGCCGGTGGTCCGATCGTCTGGCCGGAGGTCGAGGCGATCCTGATGGTGCCGCTGAGCGCGCATGCGTTGTTCTCCCGGCCGATCGTGGTGGCGCCGACGTCGCAGCTGTCGATCGAGCTGGTGCCGTCCTGGCACGGTCGCGGCGTGCTGTGGTGTGACGGCCGCCGGATGGTCGAGGTGCCGCCGGGCGCCGAGATCCAGGTCCGGCGCGGGAAGCGGCCGGTCCGGCTGGCCCGGGCGCACGAGGCGCCGTTCACCGACCGGCTGGTGGCGAAGTTCGACCTCCCGGTGCTCGGCTGGCGCGGCGCCGCCGAACGCAAACGCAACGGCGAAACCAACCGCAACAACAACACCGAAGCGAACAACAACCCGAACAGCAACGGTCAACGCAACGGACAACAGGAGACCTAGACATGCTCTCGGAGATCCGCATCACCGGGTTGGGCGTGATCGAGGACGCGACGCTGGACCTCGATCCGGGGTTCACCGCGGTCACCGGCGAGACCGGTGCCGGGAAGACGATGGTCGTGACCGGTGTGAACATGCTGCTCGGCGGCCGCGCGGACAGCGGCCTGGTGCGGCACGGGACGCGGCGTGCGCGGGTCGAGGGCCGGGCCAGTGCGGTGCCGAAGGCGATCGTGCAGCAGGCCGAGGACCGCGGCGGCGAGCTGGACGACGACGAGCTGCTGATCGCCCGCGAACTCTCCTCCGAAGGCCGTTCCCGCGCGTTCCTCGGCGGCGCGTCCGTCCCGGTGTCGGTGCTGGGTGAGGTGTCCGGCGACCTGGTCGCGATCCACGGCCAGGCCGAGCAGTGGCGACTCCTCCAGCCGTCGCGGCAGCGCGAAACCCTCGACACGTTCGCCGGGAAGCCGGTGGTCGTGCCCCTGCAGGAGTACGCCGCCGCCTACAAGCGCCACCGTGACGTCGAGGCCGAGCTGACCGAGCTGACCACACGCCAGCGCGATCGCCTCGCCGAGGCGGACCTGCTGCGCTTCGGGCTCGACGAGGTCGCGAAGGCCGAGCCACTGCCGGGCGAGGACGTCGAGCTGGCCGCCGAGGAGGACCGTCTCGCGTACGCCGACGGCCTTCGGACCGCGGCCACCAACGCAGCCGACGCCTTGGCTTCCGAGGATCTCGATGCCACCAGGCCCGGCGACGTACTCGGGCTGCTTGCGCTCACCAAGCAGGTTCTCGACGCGGAGCGCCAGCACGACCCGAAGCTGGCCGAGCTTGCGGATCGAGCCGGCGAGCTCGGGTACCTCGCCGCTGACCTGGCCGGCGAGCTCTCGTCGTACGCCGCCGATGTCGACACCGACCCGGCACGGCTTGCGGTCGTGAGCGAACGGCGGTCGCTGCTGACCGGCCTGGTCCGCAAGTACGGCGCTGACGACGGCACCGTGGACGAGGTGATCGAGTGGACGAAGCGTTCCGCGAACCGGTTGGCCGAGCTGGACGGAAGTGACGAGCGCGTCGAGCTTCTGACCGCGGAGCTCGCCGAACTGGACGCGAAGCTTGCCGACCTCGGTCAGCAGATCCGGGCAGCGCGCCAAGAAGCCGCGGAGCGGTTGAGTGTCGCCGTGTCCGAGGAGCTGACCGGTCTGGCGATGCCGCACGCGAAATTGACGATCGAGGTGCACGAGAGCGCGCCGGGCCCGTTCGGGATCGACGAGATCGAGTTCTGCTTCGCGGCGAACCCCGGCAGCCCGGCCCGTCCGCTGCAGAAGGCGGCCTCAGGTGGCGAGTTGTCCCGGGTGATGCTCGCGCTCGAGGTGATCCTGTCGGACACGCATCCGGTGCCGACGCTGGTGTTCGACGAGATCGACGCCGGGATCGGCGGCCGGGCGGCGGTCGAGGTGGGCAAACGCCTGGCCCGGCTGGCCGAGAAGACCCAGGTGATCGTGGTGACGCACCTGCCGCAGGTCGCCGCGTTCGCGGACCGTCACGCCGTCGTGCTGAAGAGTGACGACGGGTCCGTCACCACCAGCGGCCTGGTCGCACTCGACGACGACGCCAGGCTGAAGGAGCTGTCCCGGATGATGGCCGGCCTGGAGAACTCCGACGCGGCGCAGGCACACGCCGAGGAACTGCTCGCGCTGGCCGCCGAGCGCCGGTCGAAACCCAAACGGAAGAAGCGGTGAAACGCTCCCACCCGTCATTCGAAAGGATGATTTGACGCACAGTCACTGTTATTTCAGTGCGTGAACAAGGCCACCACGGGGTAAATGGCCCGGGAAGAGGCTCTTGACATGGCAGGATGAGAGCGCGATGAAACTGCCCAGCCTGCGGAGAGCACGACCTACTGAACTGCCCGGCATCGCCGGCGTGGTCCGGCTCGACCGCCGTACCAAGAATCTCACCAAACGGCTGAAACCGGGCGAGATCGCGGTCATCGACCATGTCGACCTGGATCGGGTCAGCGCCGAGGCGCTGGTCGACTGCCGGGTCGCCGCGGTGGTGAACGTGGCCGACTCGATCAGCGGCCGCTACCCGAACCTCGGTCCGGAGATCCTCGTCGAGGCGGGTATCCCGCTGGTCGACGGGGTCGGCCGCGAGGTGTTCTCGATCCTGCACGAGGGCGAGCGGGTCCGGCTGAACGAGGGCTGCCTGTACCGCGGCGAGGAGGTCGTCGCCAAGGGCGTCACGCAGGACAGCAAGACCGTCGCGGAGCTGATGGACGACGCCCGGTCCGGTCTGTCCACCCAGTTGGAGGCGTTCACCGCCAACACGCTGGAGTACCTGCGTCGCGAACGCGATCTGCTGCTCGACGGTGTCGGCGTACCGGAGATCCACACGCCGATGGAAGGCAAGCACGTCCTGATCGTGGTCCGCGGGTACGACTACCGCGAGGACCTGGTCGCGCTGCGGTCGTACATCCGCGAGTACCGGCCGGTGCTGATCGGGGTCGACGGCGGCGCCGACGCGCTGGTCGAGAACGGCTACGTCCCGGACCTGATCGTCGGCGACATGGACTCGGTCAAGGACGAGACGCTGAAGAGCGGCGCCGAGGTGGTCGTGCACGCGTACCGCGACGGCCGCGCGCCCGGCTCGGAACGACTGGAGCGGCTCGGGGTGGAGTCGATCGAGTTCCCGGCCGCCGGCACCAGCGAGGACGTCGCGATGCTGCTGGCCGACTCCAAGGGTGCGTCGCTGATCGTCGCGGTCGGCACCCACAACTCGCTGGTGGAGTTCCTCGACAAGGGACGCGCCGGGATGGCCAGCACCTTCATCACCCGCTTGCGCGTCGGTGCCAAGCTGGTGGACGCCAAGGGCGTCGGCCGGTTGTACCGCAGCCGGGTGTCGACCCTCCAGGTGGTCGCGCTGGCCACGGCCGGCCTGTTCGCACTCGGCATGGCGTTGGTCGCGATCGGCGGCGACGACGTGCTCTGGTCGATCCTGCGGGCGCGCTGGAGCGACTTCGTCTACTGGATCCGGGAGCTGTTCACGTGATCGACTTTCGCTACCACATCGTCTCGATCGTGGCGATCTTCTTCGCCCTGGGCGCCGGTGTGGTGCTGGGCGCCGGCCCGCTGAAAGGCACCGCCAGCGACCTCGTCGCGAGCCAGGCCGAGCGGGACCGTCAGCAGCTGGCCGACGCGCGGCAGGAACTGACCGACGTGAAGTCGCTGGACAAGTACCGCGACGACTACGTCGCCAAGGTCACCGCCGGGCTGACCGACGGCAAGCTGACCGGTAAGAAGATCGTCGTCGTCACCATGCCGAACGCCGACG
Organism: uncultured Actinomycetota bacterium; assembly: GCA_963748245.1. Taxonomy (GTDB): domain Bacteria; phylum Actinomycetota; class Actinomycetes; order Propionibacteriales; family Kribbellaceae; genus Kribbella. Next base: position 1,623,200 of record CAVVIA010000004.1, read on the forward strand.
GCGACCTGGCCAACACACTGACCGAGGAGCTGGAGACGGCCGGCGGTCAGGTGACCACCCGGGTCGCGCTGGACAGCAAGCTGTTCGACGCCGGGCAGCGCCAGCTGGTCGAGCAGCTCGTCACCGAGCTCGTCACCGCCGACATCGAGATCCCCGCGGACAGTACGACGTACCAGCGGGCCGGACTGATCCTGGCGCGCGGGCTCGCGGCCAACGAAGAGGGCAAGGCCGCCGACTCCGAGTCGACCAAGATCATCAGCGGCCTGACCGGGGCCAAGCTGCTGTCGCTGAAGCCGTCGCAGATCAAGGACCGGGCCAGCCTGTTCGTGGTGGTGGCCGCGAAGCCGCCGACACCGGTGCCGGACAACTCGTCGTACAACGACTCCGTGGACTTCATCGAGGGCCTGGACCAGGGCAGCGGCGGCGTCGTGGTGGCCGGTACGCCGGTGACGGCGAAGAACGGCGGTCTGCTCAAGGCATTGCGGAGTGACTCCGACGCGGCCAAGATCGTTTCCTCGGTGGACGTGGCCGACATCCCTGCCGGGCAGGCGACGGTCGTCTTCTCGCTGGCCGAGCAGGCGAGCGGCAAGGCAGGGCAGTACGGTGCGTTCGACGCGAAGAACGGCGTAGCGCCGTCGGACGTACAGATCGAAGGACAACTGACGTGGGAATTCTGAGCGCTGCCGTTGCGGCAGCCGCCACCGCCGCGCTCGAACGCGCCGCGGCGAAACTGCCCAAGGAGAACCGCGAGCCGTTGGAGCGGACCAACCACCGCGGTGAGCCGGTCACTCTGCTCGAAGGCCCGGTCGCGGTGCTCGGCGCGCTCGCAGGTGTCGCGGCCTCGCCGTCGACAGCGGCAAGGTCAAGGCTGCCGCGCTGCTCGCGGGGTCGGTGTCGGGTGCGGTCGGCGCGTACGACGATCTGCGCGGAACCACGCAGGCAAAGGGCTTCCGCGGCCACCTCAGCGCGTTGAAGCGGGGCGAGGTGACGAGCGGAGCGGTGAAGATCCTCGGCGTCGGCGCCGCCGGGATCGCTGCCGCCGCGCTGCTGCCGCGCAACTCGTCCGGCGTGAAGGCGTTGGCCGGAGTCGTTGCCGACGGCGCCTTGATCGCGGGTACGGCGAACCTCACCAACCTGCTCGACCTGCGGCCAGGCCGTGCGCTGAAGGCGGTCGCCGCGGTGAACGCTCCGCTCGCGGCCGTGAACGGTCCGGCCGGCGCGGTCGTCGGCGCGGCCGCGGCCGCTGCTCCGTCCGACCTGGGCGAGCGATCGATGCTGGGTGACTGCGGCGCCAACGGTCTCGGCGCGATCACCGGTACGGCGCTCGCCGCCTCGCTGCCGCGTCCGCTGAAGGTCCTGGCGCTCGGTGTGGTCGTCGCGTTGAACCTGGCCAGCGAGAAGGTCAGCTTCACCAAGGTCATCGCCGAGAACCCGGTCCTGGACACGATCGACCAGTGGGGCCGTAGGCCCCGATGACTACGCAGTGAGCGCGGGCGGTCGGATCGCCCGGGCCGCGCTTCTGGTCGCCGCGATCACAGTCCTGGCCAGGGTGGCCGGATTCGGCCGGTGGCTGGTCTTCTCGAAGACGGTCGGTGCGGGTTGTCTCGCCGAGGCCTACGCGACGGCGAACCAACTGCCCAACATCCTCTTCGAGGTGGTCGCCGGCGGTGCGTTGGCGGGCGCGGTCATTCCGGTGCTCGCGGGTTCGGTGGCCCGTGGCGACCGCGTCGCCCAAGGGCGCATCATCGGCGCGCTGCTGAGCTGGTCGTTCGTACTGCTGGCGCCTTTCGCCTTGCTGGCTTGGGTTCTGGCGTCCGCGTACTCCGATGCGATGCTGGATCCGGGCGCCGACTGCAGTGGATCGGTCGCGACGGCGACGCGGATGCTGGCGATCTTCGTGCCCCAGGTGTTCGGCTACGCGATCGCCGTCATCGCCACCGCCGTACTGCAGTCGCACAAGCGGTTCGCGGCCGGCGCGCTGGCTCCGCTGGTGTCCAGTCTCGTTGTCGTGGCCACCTATCTGGCCTTCGCGTCCGAAGCCCCCGACGCCGACGCAGCGTCGCGTAGCGCGGCCGACCTGCTCGCCTGGGGTACGACGTTAGGGGTCGCCGCGCTGGCGCTGACGGTGCTGGTGCCGATGCTGTTCCTGCGACTCCCGATCAAGCCGACGCTGCGCTGGACCCAGCCGTCGAGTCCGATCCTGCGAAAGCTCGCACTGGCCGGCCTCGCCATCCTGATCGCGCAGCAACTCACGTTCGTCGTCACCACCTACCTGGCCAACCACAGGGGCGTTGCGGGCAGCATTGCCGTCTACTCCTGGGCGAACGCGGTCTATCTGCTGCCATACGCCGTACTGGCCGTGCCGATCACGACAGCCGTGTTCCCGCGGCTCGCTGCGGCGTACAACGCGGGGGAGCGTTTCGACTTCTACGCGTCCGCGTCGACGAGGGCAGTGATGCTGGCCGGTGGCGCAGGGGCCGCGTTGCTGGTCGGCACGGCCGTCCCGGTCGCAAGGGTCTTCGCGTACGACGACGGCGCGGTGCAGGAGGCCCAGGCGACGTCACTGGCCAACGGCCTCATCGCGTTTGCCCCGGCTGCGATCGGCTTCGCTGTGTTGATGCACGTCGGCCGGGTTCTCTACGCACGGCATGCGGGCCGTCAGGTCGCCGTGGTGACGTCCGCGGCTTGGGTCGTGGTGATGGTTGCCAGTGTGGTGCTGACTGCGAATGGGATGCGGTGCCGGCACTGGCGGCCGCGATGTCGGTCGGCATGGTCCTGGGCGCTGTCGCCATTTTGCTGGTGCTGCGTCGAGAGGCTGGGCCCGGTGTGCTGGCCGGACTGGCTCGTGCCACGCTTGCTGCCCTGGCCGGTGCCGTGTTGGCCGGTGCTGCGGGCTGGGCGGTGTCCTTGCCTGCCGACGACGCCGGACTGGAGAGTGCAGTCGTGTTCTCGGTGCTGTCCGGTCTGGCAGTTGTACTCGTGTACGCCGTGGTCGCGGTGGTACTGGATCGCGCTGACGTCCGCGCCCTCAGACGTCGTGGACTCGTGGAGGAGACGCAATGAGGATCGGCCTGCTACTCGCGGAGTCGCGGGGCGGGATCGGGCAGCACGTCGCCTCCCTGGTGCCGCGGTTCCTCGACGCCGGCCACGAGGTCGTCGTGTGCGCACCGCCGGGTACGGCCGAGCACTTCGACTTCGGCGCCGCCACGGTCGTCGCCCAGGCGTCGGCGTTGCGCGGAGTCGACGTGGTGCACGCCCACGGCTACCGCGCCGGGATGACCGCTCTGCGGGACAGGTCACGGCTCCGGCCACTGGTGGTCACCTGGCACAACGCGGTGATCGCTCCTGGGCCGCGCGGGCTCGTGATGCGGCTGGGCCAGCGACTGGTGGCCAGGGGAGCGGACCTGACTCTAGGCGCCTCTAGCGACCTCGTGGACCTGGCTAAGAGCCTGGGAGCGCGGCAGGCGCGTCTGGCCCCGGTCGCGGCTCCGGCAATGCCTGACGTCGCGCACACCGCGCCACGACGTCAGAGCTGCTCTCGGCGTGGGTGAGAGCCCGCTGGTCCTGACGGTGGGCCGGCTGGCGCCGCAGAAGGACTACCCGACGCTACTGTCCGTGGCAGCGTTGGTACGCGAGTCCAACCCGGACGTGGTCTTCGCGGTCGTCGGAGACGGTCCACTGCGTGACAACCTCCAGGCGCGGATCGACGCGGAGAACCTCCCGGTGCGGCTCCTCGGCCACCGGAACGACGTCGCGGACCTCCTGGGCGCGGCTGACGTGTTCCTGCTGACCTCCCACTGGGAGGCCCGGGCCCTGGTCATCCAGGAGGCGCTGCAGGTCGGCGTACCGGTGGTGGCGACGGCCGTCGGCGGCGTACCGGAGTTGGTGGACGACAGCGCCGTACTGGCGTTCCCCGGGGATGCCGACGGGCTGGCCGACGGGGTCCGGGCGGTACTCGCGGAGCCCGATACGGCGAACGCTATGCGGACGCGGGGCCGGGAGTTGGCCGCCAGATGGCCGGACGAGGACGCGGTGGCGAAGAATCTGCTCGACATCTATGCGGGTCTCGTCGCGACCACTGCTTGACAGCAGGTAGGCTGAAGGCCCGTGGACAGGGCTTCGAACTTCCAGCAGACCAAGCACGTATTCGTCACCGGTGGCGTGGCATCCAGTCTCGGCAAGGGGCTGACAGCGTCAAGCCTCGGCAGTCTGCTGACGGCACGGGGCATCCGGGTCACCATGCAGAAGCTGGATCCGTATCTGAACGTGGATCCCGGCACCATGAACCCGTTCCAGCACGGCGAGGTGTTCGTCACCAACGACGGCGCCGAGACCGACCTGGACATCGGCCACTACGAGCGCTTCCTCGACCGTGACCTGTCCGCCGTGGCCAACGTGACCACCGGGCAGATCTACTCGAGCGTGATCGCCAAGGAGCGCCGCGGCGAGTACCTGGGCGACACCGTCCAGGTGATCCCGCACATCACCAACGAGATCAAGGAACGGATGCTGGCGATGGCCGGCCCGGACGTCGACGTCGTCCTGCACGAGATCGGCGGCACCGTCGGTGACATCGAGTCGCTGCCGTTCCTCGAGGCCGCCCGGCAGGTCCGGCACGACGTCGGCCGGGACAACGTCTTCTTCCTGCACATCTCGCTGGTCCCGTACCTCGCCCCGAGCGGTGAGCTGAAGACCAAGCCGACCCAGCACTCGGTCGCCGCGCTGCGCTCGATCGGTATCGCCCCGGACGCCGTGGTCTGCCGCGCCGACCGGCCGATCCCGGACGGGGTGAAGCGGAAGATCTCGCTGATGTGCGACGTCGACACCGAGGCCGTGGTCGCGGCCGCCGACGCGCCGAGCATCTACGACATCCCGAAGGTGCTGCACGCCGAGGGTCTCGACGCGTACGTCGTCCGGCGGCTGAACCTGCCGTTCCGCGACGTCGACTGGACCCGCTGGGACGAGTTGCTGCGGGTCGTGCACCAGCCGAAGGAGCACGTCACGGTCGCGCTGGTCGGCAAGTACATCGACCTGCCGGACGCGTACCTGTCGGTCGCGGAGGCGCTGCGGGCCGGCGGTTTCGACAACGACGCGAAGGTCGACCTGCGCTGGATCGCCTCCGACGAGTGCGCCACCCCCGAGGCGGCCGCGCGGCTGCTCGGTGACGTCGACGCGGTCTGCATCCCGGGCGGGTTCGGCATCCGCGGCATCGAGGGGAAGATCGGTGCGATCCGGTTCGCCCGCGAGCAGGGCATCCCGATCCTCGGCCTGTGCCTCGGCCTGCAGTGCATGGTGATCGAGGTCGCCCGCGACCTGGCCGGCCTGGTCGACGCCAACTCCAGCGAGTTCGACCCGGACGCCGAGCAGCCGGTGATCGCGACGATGGAGGAGCAGAAGCACATCGTCTCCGGCTCCGGTGACCTCGGCGGCACCATGCGGCTCGGTCTCTACCCGGCCAACCTGGCCGACGGCTCGATCGTGCGGGACCTGTACGGCGCTCCGTCGGTGCAGGAGCGGCACCGGCACCGCTACGAGGTGAACAACGCGTACCGCGACAAGCTGGAGACGGCCGGCCTGGTGTTCAGCGGCCTGTCACCGGACAACGAGCTGGTCGAGTTCATCGAGCTGGACAAGGCGCTGCACCCGTACTTCGTCGCCACCCAGGCGCACCCGGAGCTGCGGTCCCGGCCGACCAAGCCGCACCCGCTGTTCTCCGGCCTGATCGGCGCCGCCCTGGTCCGCCAGCGCGAGTCCCGGCTGCCGGTCGAGGAGCCCGCGGTCGGGAAGAAGGCGGCCGGCAAGCCCAAGGCCGAAGCGGTCAAGGCTCGATGAAGGATCACCCCGAACTGCGGTTCGGTGCCGGCCTGGCCGACGTACCGGAGCAGTGGCCGGTGTCGTCGTCCGAGGTGGTGCACGAGACCGGCCGGGTGATCTCGGTACGGCGGGATCACATCGACCCACCTGGTCGCGACCCGTTCGTCCGTGACGTGGTCGTCCACCCCGGTGCGGTCGGGGTGGTCGCACTGGACGAGAACAACCGGATGCTGCTGGTCCGGCAGTACCGGCACCCGGTCGGCTACCGGCTGCTCGAGCCGCCGGCCGGTCTGCTCGACGTCCAGGGGGAGCAGTACCGCCTGGGCGGCGAACGTGAGCTGTGGGAGGAGACCGGCACGAAGGCGGCCGACTGGCGCGTCCTCGTCGACGCGTTCACTTCCCCGGGCCTCACCGACGAGGCGGTCCGGATCTTCCTCGCCCGCGACCTCTCGCCGGCCGACGACGCCTACGACCGCCTCCACGAGGAGGCCGACATGGAAACCGTCTGGGCCCCCTTGATCGACGTCGTCGGCGCCGTCCTGGCCGGCCACCTCCACAACCCCATCCTCGTGATGGGCGCCCTCGCCACCTGGACCGCCCTCAACGGCCCCGGCTTCGACACCCTCCGCCCAGCCGACTCCCCCTGGCCGGCCAAGGACCGCTGAGGACCGTCCGGGCTACCGGCCGCCGAGGGAGCGGCCGGCGCCGAGCGCCTCGCCGCCGGCTGCGGCGAGGGCGGCGGCGACGGTGTGGCAGTTCGACTCGAACTCCTTGGCCGGCAGGTTCGGGAGCATGTCGTCCCAGGCTGCGATCATCGCGCCGCGGAGCTGCATCATCCCGAGCGGGCCGGGCGAGGAACCACAGATGGAAGTGCTCGCTCCCGTCGCCCCAGCGGTTGAAGTGCGTCCGGCCGACGCCGTCGATGGTGCGGATGGCGCCGGCGACGCGCTGGATCATCAGGCCCAGGGTGGCGGTCAGTTCCGGCGGCAGGTTGTCGAGGCGGTAGTGCTCGCGCGGCTCGAGGATGGCGACCATCGGCAGGCCGGTCGGCGCGAACCCGGCCTTCAGGTGCCACTGGTCGTCCCGCCAGATCACCCCGCGGTCCGGCTCGGCGCACGTCGTACACGGCTCGCCGCCGGGCTCGCCGCGCCGCGGCGGCTCGGGGAGGACGGGCTCGGCCAGTGGTACCACCTGGACGTCCCCTTCGAACGGGAAGAACGGCAGGCCGACGAGCGGGTCGCTGGACATGCGTTCGCCGTACGGCAGCCTGCGGTGGTACTCCGACGGGAGCTCAGTCATGCACCGCACTCTGCCGACAATGGTCGTCATGGACAAGCCGGAATTGGCCGAGTTGCTGGAGTTGGAGCCGCATCCGGAAGGCGGCTGGTACAAGGAGACGTGGCGGTCGGAGGTCGCCTTCACCCCTGAGGGGTACGACGGTGCGCGGGCCAGTGCGACCGCGATCTACTTCTTGCTGGCGCCGGGGGAGGAGTCCCGGTGGCATCGGGTGCGGTCGGCCGAGATCTGGTTGTGGCACTCGGGCGGGCCGTTGACCCTCGAGTACGGCGAGGAGCCGGTGACGACCGTGACACTCGGCCCGGATGTGGGCGCGGGGGAGCGGCCGCAGGTCGTCGTACCGGCGGGAGCATGGCAGGCGGCCCGGCCGGCCGGGGACCAGCCGGTGCTGGTGTCCTGCGTCGTCTCGCCGGGGTTCGACTTCGCGGACTTCACGATGCGCTAGGCAGGGCCCTCCGGGACGGGTCAGGGGCCCCGCCCCGGAGGACGTTCGTCAGGCCTGCGGGACTCAGGTCTGCGGGACGATGCCCTCGCCCGCTGTCACCTCCGGCAGGTGCTCGCGCACCATGTAGCCGCCGGCACAGGCGATCCAGACCGCCGACACCAGCAGCGGGACCGTGGTCATCAAGGTGCCGCCGGCAACGAACACGCCGTCCGACGCGAACACGCCGAAGGCGCCGGCGAACGACACCACGGCGGCCAGCAGGGCCAGGTACCCGAGCCAGTTCGGCATCAGCTGGGTGCGCAGCACGCCGATCCCGGCCGCGGCCAGCGGCAGGGTGGCGGCGAAGCCGATCATCGTCGTCATCACCGCGGTCAGCTCGTACAGCATGACGGTGATCGCGGCGCCCCGGCCGTCGATGCTGAAGGCGGTCGCGGCGGTCAGGCCCGCGGTCACGAAGATCGCGGCGCCGACCAGCACCGATCCGGCGAGCAGCGCCAGGTGCACATCACTGCGCTCGTCGCGCTCCCTGATCGCCTCGGCGAAGGCGGCGGCGAACCAGATGATCAGTCCGGCCGCGGCGGTCCACATCAGCGCACCGATCAGCATCGAGGTCCGCGCGTCGATCAGGAAGCCCGTGATCGTGCCTTCCAACGCGTCGACCGTGGGTGGGTTGCCGGGCAGGAACTTGCCCAGGAGTGCCAGGACGACGAAGGCCAGTCCGGCGAAGCCGCCCCAACGCAACTCGTGTCGCTCAGTCATGGGGAAACACCTCCACTGCGCGCACCGCGAAATGCGGTGCGTCTACTGCTGATATTCCTCCGCTGTGGGCGGCCGTCAAGAGGGTCAGCCTGCAGTTGCATACGGACGGAAAGGTCGGTCGTGGTGACACCGTTCTGCCGCACAATCGGCCGATGCAGACAAGGAAGGGAATCCCGTGACTCGGTTCGACTACGTCATTGCCGGAGCAGGCTCTGCTGGGTGTGTGCTCGCCAACCGCCTCTCCGCGGATCCTGCCGTCAACGTTCTGCTGGTCGAGGCAGGCGGCCAGGACACCAACCCGCTCATCGCCATGCCGGGAGGCGCGACCGAGCTACTGGGCGACCCGGCCACCGCGTGGCACTACCCCACCCGGCCGTTCGGCCCGTCGCAACAGGTCGAGTACTGGGTGCGCGGGAAGACACTCGGCGGGTCCAGCTCGGTCAACGGTATGACGTACAACCGCGGCAACCGCGCGGACTACGACGCGCTCGAGGATCGTGGCAACCCAGGGTGGGGCTGGGACGACATGCTGCCGGTCTTCCGGGCGATCGAGGACAACGAACTCGGCGCCTCCGACCTCCGTGGCGCCGGCGGTCCGCTGCACGTCTCGACGCTCGACGGGGGCGACCCGTTGCTCGAAGACGTGATCGGTGCCGGCGCCGGGCTCGGCTGGCGACGGGCGCCGGACTTCAACGAGACCGACGAGGAACGGATCGGCTACACGATGGCGACGATCCACGACGGCCGGCGGGCCAGCGCGGCCACCGCGTTCCTCCACCCGGTCACGGACCGTCCCAACCTGACTGTCGCGCTGCACACGGTCGTCGATCGGGTCCTGCTGGAGGGCGGCCGGGCGGTCGGCGTCCAGGGGCGTCAGGACGGTCAGGCGTTCGAGGCGCGGGCAACTCGCGAGGTGATCCTCGCAACGGGCGCCATCGTCACGCCCAAGATCCTCCAGCTCTCCGGCATCGGTCCCGCGGACACACTGCGGTCCGCCGGCGTCGACGTCGTGGTGGACAGCCCGAACGTCGGCGGCCGCCTGCGCGAGCACCGCGCGTTCCGGCTGCAGTTCCGGCTCGCGGAAGACCTCGGATACAACAAGGTCCTCGGCACCCAGAGTGGTCAGGCGGCGGCGGCGGAGCAGTACCTAGCGACCCGCAGCGGGCGGCTCGCGGGGCCTGTGTTCGACCTCATCGGGTTCTTCAAGACCCGCCCCGACCTCGAGCGCCCCGACGCGCAGTTCTCGCTGGCGCCGTTCTCGGTCCGGCAGCTCGAACCCGGCAAGTCTCTCCAGCTCGAACAGGAGCCGGGCGTGATGTGCGTCGCCTACGCCCTGCGGCCGGACAGCGAAGGCAGCATCTCCATCACCTCGGCGGATCCCGACGCGCCTCTCGACATCGATCCCAACTACCTCGCCACCGAGCACGACCGCGACACGTCGGTGGGCGTCGTCCGCGGCCTGCGCCGCCTGTTCGCCACCGAGCCGCTCGCGACGCGGATCGTGCACGAGACGGTTCCCGGGCCGGGAGTCCAGGGGGATCAGGAGATCATCGACGCCGGCCTGGACCTGGGCGGTTGTGGCTATCACACCATCGGGACCTGCGCGATGGGGCCGAACGACGACGACGTGGTCGACCCGCAGCTGCGGGTGCGCGGGATTACCGGCCTGCGCGTCGTGGACGCCTCCGTGCTGCCGACCATGGTCTCCGGCAATCTCAACGGGCCGGTCTCCGCGATCGCATGGCGAGCGTCAGACCTCATCCTCGCCGGCTGACGCGGCGGATGGGTCCGTCCGGCGAACAGGCGCCTCGCCGGACGGACCCGTCAGGACCTACTGGAGAACGGTAGCCAACGCCTCGTACCCGGGCAGTAGATCGATCCCCTCCCGCCCGAGTTGCTGGACCGCGACGTGGTCGGCGCCGGCCTCCAGATGGGCGTTCAGGCCCTCGGCGATCTCCACCGCCGAGCCGTGCAGGACGAGGGCGTCGACGAGCTTGTCGCTGCCGCCGTCGTCGAGGTCGTCGTCGCTGAAGCCGATCCGCTTCAGGCTCGACCGGTAATTGCGCAGCTGCAGGTACGACGCCAGGTAGTCGCGGGCGGTCGACCGGGCGATCTCGTCGTCGGTCTCGAGGACGACCTTCTGCTCAGGCGCGAGCAGCACGCCGCCGCCGAGGGTACGACGGGCTTCGCGGGTGTGCTCCGGTGTGGTCAGGTAGGGCAGGGCTCCGGCGGTCCGCGTACCGGCGACGTGCAGCACCTTCGGACCGAGTGCGGCCAGTGCCCGCCGGTCGGCCGGCACCTTGGCGTCGTCCAGCTCGTCCAGGTAGCCGATGATCGTCTCGTACGGCGACTTGTACTCGCCGGTGCGTTCCGGGTGGCCGATGCCGACGCCGAGCAGGAACCGGCCCGGGTGCTCGTCCTCCAGCCGGTGGTAAGAGGCGGCCACGTCGGCCGCGGGCGATTTCCACATGTTCACGATGCTGGTGCCGACGGCAACCGTGTTCGTTGACGCCAGCAACACTTCGGCGTCGCGCAGGCCGGCGTCCGGGGAGGCGCCCAGCCAGAGCGCGCCGTACCCGGCCTGCTCCAGTCCCGCCGCCAGTTCCGGACCCCAGTGCTGAGGCCCGTGCCAGACCCCGAAGCGTCCAAGTTCTACCGCCACGCGTACTCCTCTCGTCACTTCCCGTGGTGCAGCTCCGGGCGGAGAGCGGCCGTTTCGACACCACCGCCCAGTGTCCCCGACGACCGTGGCGCCGCTCAATGATGATTGCCCGCGCAACCATCATGTGGACCACGCCGCCGGTACGGACGGCGGCGGAGCTACAGGTGTGCGGCGATCTCCGGGATGCGCCGCTGGAGGTCCTTCAGGCGACGTTCGGTCCGGTCCGGTTCGCCGACCGTGGCGAGGTTGAGCATGCCGGGGTCGCCGGCCTCCTGTCCGGCGCGGATGACGCGCGCCGACCGCTGCGCCCGGATCGGTGCGCCTTCGAGGATCTGCAGCGGCGTGAAGGTGCCGCCGCCGTACGCGGAAGCCATCAACCGCAGGCGAGCGGCCTGGTACGACGGGTCACCGGGCAGCGCCAGCGGCGCGGTGTTCCAGGCGGTGAAGGCGATGTCGTCGAGCGGGACGCCCGGTCCGGCCATGTCCCAGTCGATCACGCCGCTGAACCCGGCCTCGGTGCCGATCCAGTTGTACCAACCGTAGTCATGCATACAGATGATCTGATCGGCCGCGAGTTCACCACGACTCGTCCGCCAGACGAGTTCGCCCTCGGGCCGGTACGACGCGACCACGCGGTGGTACCCGGACAGCCAGCGCATCGCGTCCGCGAGCACGTCGTCGGGCACCTCCTCGCCGTACGACGTACCCGGCAGGTAATCCAGGATCTCGCGGCCGCGGTCGTCGAAACCGAGCACTCGCGGAATGCCGGTCAGGCCGGCGTCGGCGAGGTAGTCGAGCAATGCATGAACCGCCGGCGTCCACGGACCGGTGGCGCGCCGGACCGTGTCGCCGACCCGGACCGCGCCGCCGACGTTGCCGCCCGGCAAGGCGATCTCGTCGTCCATGTCAGAACCTTCCTGTAAGCGTTTCAATCAGGGGTACCGCAGAGTGTGGACCGCTGCTCTTGCGGGCAGTGCAAAACTGGCGTTAAGGGGGGAGGTAGAGATTGCGTCAAGATTGCGCAAAGCCTGCCGGGCAAGGGATTCCGGTGTAAACGTCACGGGCTGCCACGGCGTCTTATAGGAGTGTAACCGAACCGCTGGGCAACGGTTCCGCGAGTCTCCACCGGATAGGACCATCCGATCAGGTGGTATGAACCCTGCGGGCTTACACTCGGCAGCGACCTGGCAGCACACCCCTCACCGCCGGGCCGCGGACACAACGATGTGGGCCGCACACCTGGAATGGGAAAGAAGGGCGAGTTGTGAAGGTCGGAGTTCCGAAGGAAGTCAAGAACCACGAGTACCGGGTGGCTATCACCCCGTCCGGCGTGCACGAGTTCGTGCGCAACGGGCACGAGGTTCTGATCGAGCAGGGCGCGGGGACCGGATCGCTGATCCCCGATGACGAGTTCGTCGCGGCCGGGGCACGCATCGTGCCGACCGCGGACGACGTCTGGCTGGACGCGGAGCTGGTGCTCAAGGTGAAGGAGCCCGTGGCCGAGGAGTACCACCGGATGCGGCGGGACCAGGTTCTGTTCACCTACCTGCACCTGGCCGCGAGCACCGACTGCACCGAGGCGCTGCTGAAGTCCGGCATCACCGGGATCGCGTACGAGACGGTTCAGCTTCCGGACGGTTCGCTGCCGTTGCTGGCTCCGATGAGCGAGGTGGCCGGCCGGCTCGCACCGCAGGCGGGTGCCTACCACCTGATGCGCAGCGGCGGCGGCCGCGGCGTGCTGATGGGCGGTGTCTCCGGCGTGCACCCGGCCCGGGTCGTGATCATCGGCGCGGGTGTCGCCGGGATGAACGCGGCCGCGATCGCGCTCGGCATGCAGGCGCAGGTGCAGCTGTTCGACCGCAACATCGCCCGGCTGCGCGAGGCCGACCGGATCTACCAGGGTCACCTGCTGACGATCGCCGCGAACTCGTACGAGATCGAGCGCGCGGTGCTCGAGGCCGACCTGGTGATCGGGGCCGTGCTGGTGCCGGGGGCAAAGGCCCCGAAGATCGTCACCAACGACATGGTGCGGCGGATGAAGCCGGGCAGCGTGCTCTGCGACATCGCCATCGACCAGGGCGGCTGCTTCGAGGACTCGCGTCCGACCACGCACGCGGACCCGGTCTACCAGGTCCACAACTCGCTGTTCTACTGCGTCGCGAACATGCCGGGCGCGGTGCCGAACACGTCGACGTACGCGCTCACCAACGTGACGCTGCCGTACGCGATCGAGCTGGCGAACCTGGGCTGGCGGGAGGCGATGAAGCAGGACCACAGCCTCGCGCTCGGTCTGAACACCCACGACGGCCACGTCACCTACGGGCCCGTCGCCGACGCCCACGACCTGTCCCAGCTCAAGCTCGACGAGGTGCTGGTCTGAGCCGCGACATCACACGAGCGATCGGCTCGTACCTCGACCACCTGACGGTCGAGCGCGGGCTGGCCGCCAACACCCTGGCGTCGTACCGGCGGGATCTTCGCCGGTACGACGCCTATCTCGCGGCGGCCGGGATCGACGCGCTCGGGCGGATCTCGGAGGCCGTGGTGAGCGACTTCCTGATGCGGTTGCGGGAAGGCGATGCGGACCATCCGCCGCTGAGCGCGTCCTCGGCGGGGCGGACCGTGGTCGCCGTCCGGGGATTCCATCGCTTCTGTCTGCGCGAAGGGCTGACCGCGGTCGATCCGGCCGCGGCGGTGAAGCCGCCGGCGCCGCCGCAACGGTTGCCCAAGGCACTGTCCGTCGACGAGGTCTCCCGGATCCTCACCGCGGCCGCCGGTGCCGAGGCGGAACCTGCCGTACTGGCGACGCGTGATGCTGCTCTGCTCGAGTTTCTCTATGGCACCGGTGCGCGCATCTCGGAGGCCGTCGGGCTCGATGTGGACGACATCGATCTCGACGCCGGTGCGGTGCTGCTGCGGGGCAAAGGCAGCAAGGAGCGCGTGGTCCCGGTCGGGTCCTACGCCCGCGACGCGTTGTCGGCGTACCAGGTCCGCGGCCGGCCGGACCTGGTCGGACGAGGACGCGGCACGCCCGCGCTGTTCCTCAACGCGCGCGGCGGCCGGCTGTCGCGTCAGAGCGCCTGGACCGTACTGCGACGTGCCGCCCAGCGAGCCGGCATCGCGAAGGAGATCTCACCGCATACGTTGCGCCACTCGTTCGCCACGCACCTCCTGGACGGCGGCGCCGACGTTCGTGTGGTGCAGGAGCTCCTGGGTCACGCGTCGGTGACCACGACGCAGGTCTACACCCTCGTCACCGTCGACAAACTCCGCGAGGTCTACGCCACCTCACATCCCCGTGCCCTGTCCTCCTGACTCCACGGCGCTCCGCAGGTACGCCGTCGCCTGCTCGACCATTGCCAGAGGGTCACGGCCGGACAGGATGCCGTCGACATCGCGCAGCCCGGCTCGGTCGACCAGCCGCTTCTCGTTGGTCACCCACTCGCCGCGTGCGGCCAGCACGGCGTGAGCCGCCATACAGGTCGCAGTGGCGACAGCTCCGACGGTCTCGGTCAGCAGCCCGCGCTCGGCGTACGCCGAACGCGCAGAGCCGAGCGTCAGTTCCGCGTCACTCCACCAACGCCCTCGTGCGGTCTGCTTCAGGCGCTCGGGATAGTCGGGGCGCGGCAGGGATCCGTGCAGCACCCGGTTGTTGGCGAGCTCCGCCACCACGATGTAGCTGGGGATCCCGGCCAGGTGGAACAACAGCCGCTCGATGTGGAAGCGCCCTTCCTGCGCCTGGGCCAGGTGGTGCTCGACGTCGTCCAGGTCGCGGTAGTGCACGTCGACCCGCCGGCCGTCGACCTCGAGCCAGGCGCCGCCGTTGAACACACCTCCGCCCCAGCCGCCGAGCTCGGAGACCTCACCCGGCCAGCCGAGAGCGCGCAGGCTGTCCGGTGCGAACGGGCCGCGGTAGTAGACCGCGAAGTCCCAGTCACTGTCCGGCCGGTGCGTACCGGTGGCCCGGGAGCCACCCAGGGCGACGCCTTCAACGGTCGGCAGGCCTGCCAACCGATCGGTGACCAGGGCGACGAAACGGTCGTCTGCTGTAGGCATGGTGTGGAGACTAGTGATGGGTTCGCGTCGTGCAACCGGGTTGTGAAACGGTAGACCCCGATGCGGGGGATATGGGGACGGTGTGCGATCATCTGGTTACGGTTGGTCATCCTGAGGTGCTGATCGGCCGGGTCCGGAGCTTTGTCGACAAACCACCCCACCCCGGTGCGGAGTGGCTGGTTGAGAGTGCTTGAATGCACGCTTACAGTCGCTGGGATCGCCCGTATCGGTTGAAAGGTTTGACGAGTCATGAACGAGTCGACATTCCCGGGCACCGAACAGTTTCCGTCGCCGGCCCAACCGATCGCGCCGACGGTCACCCAGGCCGCTGCCACGCCCCAGCCGCAGCGCAACCTGACCCCACCCGACAACTATGCGGAGATGCCCCGGCCGACGGCCAAGCTCACCGCGGAGGACCTCTCACCTGTGAATGATGCGCACGGCCCGAAGGACAAGATCGGGCCGACCGGCCGTCCGTTGCCGCACCTGCCGGTGCCGCAGCCGCCGACGAAGACGGGTCCGGCGCAGGTGATCGCGATGTGCAACCAGAAGGGCGGCGTCGGCAAGACCACCACCACGATCAACCTCGGCGCGGCGATCGCCGAGACCGGTCGCAAGGTGCTGCTGATCGACTTCGACCCGCAGGGCTCGGCCTCGATCGGCCTCGGCGTGCAGCCGCACGACCTGGACATCTCGGTCTACAACCTGCTGATGCAGCGCGACATCACCCCGGACGAGGTGATCCGGCCGACCCGGGTGGAGAACCTCGACCTGCTGCCGGCCAACATCGACCTGTCCGCGGCCGAGGTCCAGCTGGTCCAGGAGGTCGCCCGCGAGTACACCCTGCAGCGCGTGCTCGAGCCGATCATCCCGAACTACGACGTGATCCTGATCGACTGCGCACCGTCGCTCGGCCTGCTCACCGTGAACGCGCTGACCGCGTCCAACGGCATCGTGGTCCCGCTGGAATGTGAGTTCTTCGCGCTCCGCGGGCTGGCGATGCTGACCGACACGATCGGCAAGGTGCAGGACCGGCTGAACCCGAAGCTCGAGATCGTCGGCATCCTCGGCACCATGTTCGACGGCCGCACCACGCATGCCCGCGAGGTGCTCGACCGGGTCGTCCAGGCGTTCGACGAACGCGTCTTCCACACCGTCATCCGGCGTACCGTCAAGTTCCCCGAGACCACGGTCGTCGGCGAACCCATCACGACGTACGCCCCGTCCTCGTCCGCGGCGACCCAGTACCGCGATCTTGCCAAGGAGGTGCTGGCGCGTTGTCCCGCCGGGTGAGCCTGCCAGGTGCCAGTGAACTCTTCGGGGGTGCGGCACCGAAGCAGACCAGACCCGAGAAGCACACCACTCCAGACGGATCGGCGTTGACCGACCGCCCGTCACCGAACGGGCGGTCCGGCACGGCCGTCGTCGAGGACCGCAAGTCCAGCGGTCGGATCCGGCACGACACGAAGATCACCGTGTACGTGACGGAGGAGGAGCTGATCGGCCTGGAACAAGCGCGCCTCGCGCTGCGCAAGGAGCACGGTCTGTCCGCGGACCGCGGCCGGATCGTCCGCGAGGCGATCGACGTCCTGCTGGCCGACTTCGTCGACCACGGACCGGACTCTGTGCTGGTGCGGCGGCTCAAGGCCTCGGAATGAGCTCGTCGGACTCCCAGACCGGGGCGGTGGGGCGGGGAAAGAATCCCGCACTGCCTCTCGACCTTTCGGCCGGTACGCCGGCCGACGGCGTGCCGACTGTTGCTGAGGGCAAGGGGTTCAGTGTTCACCTGGTGAACTTCGAGGGCCCGTTCGACCTGCTGCTGCAGCTGATCAGCAAGCACAAGCTGGACATCACCGAGATCGCGCTGTCGGTGATCACCGACGACTTCATCGCGCACATCAAGGCGCTCGGGTCGGAGTGGGACCTGGACCAGACGTCGGAGTTCCTGCTGATCGCGGCGACGCTGCTGGACCTGAAGGCGGCCCGGCTGCTGCCGAAGGGCGAGGTCGAGGACTCCGAGGACCTGGAGCTGCTGGAGGCGCGGGACCTGCTGTTCGCGCGACTGCTGCAGTACCGCGCGTTCAAGCAGATCGCGGCGCTGATCCAGGAGCGGATAGCGGCCGAGTCCAAGCGGTTCCCGCGGGCCGTGGGGATGGAGGCGCAGTACGCGGAGTTGCTGCCCGAGGTGCTGCTGGGGATCGACCCGGCCGGTCTCGCGGCGCTGGCGGCTCGTGCGCTCGCACCGAAGACCGACGTACCCGAAGGTGTGTCGCTGTCGCACCTGCACGCGCCGACGGTGACGGTCCGCGAGCAGGCCGTGGTGATCGTGAACCGGCTGCGGCGTCAGCGCAGTACGACGTTCCGCGCGCTGGTGTCGGATTCGCCGGACACGGTGACGACGGTGTGCCGGTTCCTGGCGCTGCTGGAGCTGTTCCGGGAGGCGGCGGTGTCGTTCGACCAGGTGACGCCGCTGGGGGAGCTCACGATCCGCTGGACCGGATCGGACGAGGGCGAGATCGACGTCAGCGACGAGTTCGACGAGGTCGCGAAACCCGAGTCCGAGGACGGCGAGGCTCCCGAGGTCTCCGACGAGGTGGACTTCCTCGAACCCGGTGAGAACCTGACCGAAGACGACAACCCCGAGGACACCGCCCAGCCCTCCGAAGGACCCGACGAGACGGTGAACCAGTGACCGAACCCCACCCCCCGACCGCCCCGCACCCAGCCGAGGACGTCGCCACCCCCGAGCCCGCTGACTCCGGCCCAGAGCCGACTGACGTCGCCGTGGCCGCAGACGACGTGCTGGATGAGGAGCATTTGCCGCCGGGGCAGACTGAGGTGCCGGTTGGGGATGAAGTTGTTGTCGACGACGAGACGATGCGGCGGGCGCTCGAGGCGATCCTGATGGTGACGGACGAGCCGTTGCCGGTGCTGACGCTGGCTCGGGCGGTCGGGCGGCCGACCGGGGACGTGGCGGAGGCGCTGGGGACGCTGGCCGAGGAGTACACCGAGCAGGGGCGTGGGTTCGACCTGCGTGAGGTGGGCGGTGGCTGGCGCTACTACACGCGCGTGGAGGCGGCGCCGTACGTGGAGAGGTTCGTGCTCGACGGGCAGCAGGCGCGGCTGACGCAGGCTGCGCTGGAGACGCTCGCGGTGGTCGCGTACAAGCAGCCGGTCAGCCGAGCCCGGGTCTCCGCGATCCGTGGGGTGAACGTGGACGGCGTGATGCGTACGTTGATCGCGCGCGGTCTGGTGGAGGACGCCGGCGCCGACACCGAGTCCCAGGCGACGCTCTACCGCACCACGTCGTACTTCCTCGAACGCATGGGCATGCAGTCCCTCGACGACCTCCCCGAGTTGGCGCCGTACCTGCCGGACATGGACGACATCGAAGACGAACTGGCCGCCCAAACCATCCCCTCAGCGGCCCCGGACGAAAGCGCACCCACAGAAGACCCAACCCACCCCGAGCCACCCGCCGAATCCGAGGACGAGCCCACCGAGGCGCCGAGGATGACACCGGTGTTGACGGTGATCTGACGACCGATGAGCCGGTGGAGCTGGACGTCGAACACGAGCCGGGCGACCTCGAACCGTCCGAGGAAGTCGAGCCGGCCGAGGCGGGCGCGGAGTATTCGGCGTCCGGGGATGGTCGGCGTGATGGGTGAGCAGGAGGGGATCCGGCTGCAGAAGGCGCTGGCTCAGGCGGGGGTGGCCAGCCGGCGGACTGCCGAGATCATGATCGAGGAGGGCCGGGTCGAGGTCGACGGCGCGGTGGTGACCGAGTTCGGGATGCGGGTGGACCCGGCCGTCTCGGTGATCCGCGTCGACGGCGAACGCATCCCGCCGACCAGCGCCCACGTCTACCTGGTGCTCAACAAACCCCGCGGCGTCGTCACCACGATGTCGGATCCGCAGGGCCGCCCGTGCATCGCCGACTACGTCCAGGACCGCCCCGAGCGCCTGTTCCACATCGGCCGCCTCGACACCGACACCGAGGGCCTGCTGCTGCTCACCAACCACGGCGAGTTCGCGCACCGCCTGACGCATCCGTCGTACGAGGTCTCCAAGACGTACGTCGCCGAAGTCGACGGCAACGTGAAACCGGCGGTCCTGCGCACACTGCTCGACGGCATCGAACTCGACGACGGCCCGGCCCAGGCGGACACGGTCAAGGTGGTCTCCAGCATCCGCGGCCGCACCCTGATCCAGATCAGCCTGCACGAGGGCCGCAACCGCATCGTCCGGCGCATGTTCGACGCGGTCGGCCACCCGGTCAAACGCCTGACCCGCACTGCGATCGGCCCGGTCCGCCGCGGCAACCTCCACACCGGCGACCTCCGCGAACTGGACCTCAAGGAACTAGGCCAACTCCTCGACATCGTCGACCTCTAGCAACGAAGGTTCCGGTCGAAGAAGTGCCGGACGACTTCCCGTACGGCGGGGATGCCGTCCGCGGGTCCGCGCCACCCGGGCTGTACAGCAGGACGGGACGCCGTACCGGGATCGCGGGCGCATCGACGTACGAATGCGTCATCGTGGCGGCCCAGTCGACGCCACTGGTCGGCAGCTCAGGATGCAGGATGCCGGCGTCGAGGCCCTTGAACACCGCGGCCGCGGCCGGCGTGAGCTGTGGAGCGAGCGGATACCCGCGTACGGCGGCCGCCGGGTAGAACACCGTGGTCATCAGCTCACGTGGAGTCGCCCCGTTCCATGGATCGGAGCGATCACGGTCGATCAGGTGGCGGGTCGTCGTACCGACCTTCCATCGTCCACTGGGGGCGGGCAGCCGCAGCCTCGCGTCACCTGGTTCGGCGTGTGCGGGCAGTGCGCCGAACAAGACGGATGATGCGACTGCGGCGGTGAAAGTTCGTCTCCTCATGACGCCGACGCTGGCAGTCGCAACCACGACCGTCACTACTGTCGCTGCGACCTCCACCCGAAGATCCACCCACCGGTCTGGACCGCCCTCACCGTGCGGACGGTTGACATCAAAGGGATAACGCCGCGAAACGGCGCGCCTGAGACATGGCCCGGTTGTCGGAGGTGCCACGTAGTGTGGGTGTGTGAACCGGCGAATCTTCGGTCTGGAGAACGAGTACGGCGTCACCTGTACCTTTCGCGGTCAGCGCCGACTGACCCCCGACGAGGTGGCGCGGTACCTGTTTCGGCGCGTCGTGTCCTGGGGGCGGAGCAGCAACGTCTTCCTCCGCAACGGGGCACGCCTCTACCTCGACGTGGGCTCCCACCCGGAGTACGCGACCGGCGAGTGCGACTCGGTCACCGACCTGATCGCGCACGACAAGGCCGGTGAGCGGATCCTCGAGGGTCTGCTGGTCGACGCGCAGAAGCGGCTGCACGACGAAGGCATCTTCGGTGACGTCTACCTGTTCAAGAACAACACCGACTCGGCCGGTAACAGCTACGGCTGCCACGAGAACTACCTGGTCAGCCGGCACGGCGACTTCGCCAAGCTGGCCGACGTACTGATCCCGTTCCTGGTCACCCGGCAGCTGATCTGCGGTGCCGGCAAGGTGCTGCAGACGCCGCGCGGCGCGGTGTACTCGGTGTCCCAGCGCGCCGAGCACATCTGGGAGGGCGTGTCGAGCGCGACCACGCGGTCACGGCCGATCATCAACACCCGGGACGAACCGCACGCGGACGCCGAGCGGTTCCGCCGGCTGCACGTGATCGTCGGCGACTCGAACATGTCCGAGACGACCATGCTGCTCAAGGTGGCCAGCACCGACCTGGTGCTGCGGATGATCGAGGCCGGCATCGTGATGCGCGACCTGACCCTGGACAACCCGATCCGTGCGATCCGCGAGATCAGCCACGACATGACCGGCCGCCGCGAGGTCCGGCTGGCGAACGGCCGCGAGGCGAGCGCCCTCGACATCCAGGGTGAGTACCTGTCGAAGGCACGCGACTTCGTCGACCGCCGCGAGCTCGGTACGCCGGCCGTCGAGCGGGCACTGTCGTTGTGGGAGCGGACGCTGAAGGCGATCGAGTCCGGCGACCTGACCGGGATCGAGCGCGAGATCGACTGGGTGATCAAGTACCGCCTGATCGAGCGCTACCGGTCGCAGAACAACCTCGGTCTGGCCAGCCCGCGGGTCGCCCAGCTCGACCTGGCGTACCACGACATCCACCGGCCGCGCGGTCTGTACTACCTGCTCGAGCGCAAGGGCGCGGTCACTCGTGTGGTCGACGACCTGCGCGTGTTCGAGGCCAAGTCGGTGCCGCCGCAGACGACCCGGGCGCGGCTGCGCGGTGAGTTCATCAAGCGTGCGCAGGAGCGCCGCCGTGACTTCACCGTCGACTGGGTCCACCTCAAGCTGAACGACCAGGCCCAGCGCACGGTCCTGTGCAAGGACCCCTTCAAGTCCCACGACGAACGAGTGGAGAAACTCATCGCCAGCATGTGAGGGCTCTGCGTCCTGCTCTCCAGTAGGTGTGACTGTACGTGGTGTGACCGAACGGTGACGCACGCGGACACTGGTGTAGTTGGGGGTGCAGGCTAGGGTGGGCGGCGTTGTTGCCCCTGAGTCGATTCGGCGCGGACCGCGCCGGGATGTTTTGAGGTGCTCGTTCGTGCGCAAGTTGTTGAGTCTGGTCGCGGTGGCGGCGCTCGGTTCCGGCCTGGTCGCCTGCGGCTCCGAGGAGCCGGAGTTCGGTGCCGGCGGGATCAAGGTGACCTCGGAGTTCGGCCAGAAGCCGACCGTCACCCATCGCGAGGGCGACCCGGAGAAGGCGCTGGTGACCGAGGTCCTCAAGGAGGGCGACGGGCCGGAGGTCAAGAAGGGTGAACTGCTCACCGCGAACTACCTCGGCCAGATCTGGCGGGACGGCAAGGTCTTCGACAACTCCTACGACCGGGGTGCGCCGTCGTCGTTCCCGATCGGGGTCGGCGGGGTCATCGCCGGCTGGGACGAGGCTCTGGTCGGCAAGAAGATCGGCAGCCGGGTGCTGCTGTCCATCCCGTCCGACAAGGGCTACAAGGAGACCGGCAACGAGCAGGCCGGGATCAAGGGTGACGACACGCTGATCTTCGTCGTCGACCTGGTCGGCGCGGCCGCCAACGACACCCCGCTGGACGCGACGCCGGCCACCTCGGCGGCGAGCAAGATCAAGGTCACCGGCGAGCTGAACGCCGAGCCGAAGGTGTCCGTGCCGGCCGGGACCAAGCCGCCGGCGAAGCCGGGCAAGCCGGTCGTGTTCGCACTCGGCAAGGGCAAGCCGATCGAGGCGAGCAGCCAGATGGTCGGCCGCTACGTCGTCTACGACTACACCGGTAAGAAGCAGGCCAGCACCTGGGACGGCCAGCCGGCCGCCAACGGACAGCCCGCACAGCCGGGTGCTCCGACCGACCAACTCCAGGTCGGCCCGGGCCCGAACGGCCAGGCCGGTGCACTGGACGGCCTCGCCGGCATCCCGATCGGCAGCCGCGTCCTGGTCGAGCTCCCGCCGTCCAAGGACCCCAAGGGCAAGGTCGTCAATGCCTTCGCCGTCATCGACATCATGAACGCGTTCCCCGCTCCCAAGCAGCAGGGCCAGTAGCAGAACCAGTAAGCAGAAACAGCTCGAGGGCCGGTCTCCCAGGTGGGAGGCCGGCCCTCGAGCCTTTCAGCGGCGGAACCAGCGGTTGGTGTCGGGGTGGAAGCTCAGGACCAGGGCCGCGAGAAGCCCACTGAGGTGGATGGTGCGGAGCGTGGCTGAGAGGACGAACTCAGCGGACCACGTGAGGCTGGCCAGGTCGTGCTGCGTCAGCCAGTTGACGGGCTCGTAGACGAGAGAGGCGAGGCCTACGGTGCCCAGGAGACCTGCGAGCAGGTAGCGGGACCAGGGGACGCCGCGGCGGAAGTAGCGGTCGATGGTGACGAACAAGCCGCCGTACACCAGCGTGCGAACGGCGAGTTGTGCCGCCAGCGCCGGCAGGGAGATCCCGTCGCCGATCGCGACGACCGCGCCGGCAACGGTCTCCGCGACACCCGCACCGACGGCGACGAACCACATCCACGTGGCCCAGTGAGCTGTCAGCGGTGTCTGAGGAGGAGCAAGGGTTGCCATGCTTCCAGCGTCACCGCGAAAGCCTTGGACATCAGGAGTACTGCGACCACAGTCCTGGTGGAGGTACACCCACCTGTCACCCGCGCTCCAGCCCGCCCGCGCGCTGGTGGTTGCGGGCCGCGGACTCGTGAGTCCGGCCCGCCGGCGCGGTGGAATTGGTCAGGACCGACTGGGTGCGGTTGACATGGGCGCGGAACGCGTCCTGGCCGGCCACATACGCCATCACGTCGATGTCCTGCGGAAGTTTCGGCGCCGCACCGAACACGTGCGCGTGCGACGCGACCAGCAGCGTCCGGATGGTGGCGTCGCCACCGCGCTGGTACTCCGGACCTTGGTACATGAAGTACTCCGCCTCGACGAACGCCTGCCGGGCGGCTGGATCGTCGATCAGGTCCGCCCGCCCTTCGGCCCGCTGCGTCTCCAGGTCGGTCAGGATGCCGAACGCCTCGCGCTGCAAGGCCCGGCGGTTCGCCAAGGCGCCGGTCGCCGAGCAGTAGTAGCCGTCGATCGGACCGCTGCGTCCGGCCAGGTCAGTCGCGGCTTTGCCCCGGAGCAGCAGATTGCCGGCGGTGGCCTGGCCGCTCGGTAGCCGGACCCAGTTCTGCAGCACCTCGCGATCCGGCGCCTCGGCCTCGAACCTGGCCTGGATCAGACCGGCGAGCCGGTCGGTCAGGCGGCTTGCCGGCGTGTCGAGCCCTTTGGTGATCTCGGCTGTCTCGGTGTTGAACCGGCTGCCTTCGGTGCGCAGGCCGCGCGCGAACGTGTCCACCATGGTCGCTCCGCCGATCGGCGCGCGATATTGCTCGATCCCCGCGCCCGGGCGCTGACCTTCGGCGCGGTGGGCGAGCTCGAACCGCCACTGCGCGAGGTCCCGGTACAGCTCGATGAAGGCGGCCGACCGCTCGAGCGGTGTCGACGCGGTGCCCAACGCCGACCCGAGCCGCTCCAGGGCCTGGTTGGCGGCGGCTGCCTGGTGGTCGGCGAACCGGGCCTGCTGGTCCCAGACGGCCGGATTGTTCGATCTCTTGATGAAGTCCGGCGTCGGGAAGCTTGCGGCGGTAATGATCACGAGACGTCCACCAGGCCGGCGGCGTGGCGGCCGGCGGCTGCGGCGGCCTCGAAGTACGCGCGGTCCGCCGTCGAGGTCGCGCCCCATCGTCGACAGCTTGACCGGTGCCGCGCGCATGGCGTCGTACAGCCCGTCGACACCGACCCGGACGACGCGGTGTCGTGCCTTCAGCGGTTCGGCCGCGTCTCGGACCGCATCGCCGAACTCACCCGGCAGATCGGGTACGACGACATCCGCCGACTGGAGCGCCACACGACCGTACGCAGTGAGGCTGTGGTGCGAGATGCCCCGGTGTCGCGGTCGGGGGTCGGCCTCTGAGATCCGCAGCGACGCCACAGCCCGGCCACCCAGCGTGCCGACCGCGTTGACCGCCTCACCAGACTGCACTCCCGAGAACCCCCAGCGAGTCCCAGTACCGAGGTTGCCCGGCCCCTGCGTCAGTACGACGAGCTCTGCCGCCAGCACGTGCACAGCGGTCAGCAGCCCGGTGTGAACCGTGACAGCCTCCCGATCCCCGCCGTACGCCTGTCCAACGGTCACAGTCCCACTCAGCCAGCCACTGTCCCGCAGCGCCGCCACAGACCGCGAGAACGCCAGGGGCAGCGCCCCACCGTCCGTCATCACGTACACGACTCGTGTGGTGGGCCGAGCCTCGTACACACCAGCCAGTACGGCGGGTAGCGCCGAGTGCAGGTCCGCCACGACCACCGGCGTACCGAACAGGTCGTCCGCATCACGCAGTACGTCGTGGTCCGGTGAGTCCTGCTCGTCCGCACCCAGCACCATCGCCTGCAACGGCGTGTAGCGAGCCTTGACCAGGTGACCGTGCTCCGGCGGGTCAGCCGGCAGCCGATCCGGTACGGCGACGACCATGGCGTACCCACCCGTCCCCAGGCCCTTGTCGAGCGCACCGACGTTCAGCAGCACCCGGTCGCCGGCAACCGGCGTACCGACCAGCTCTGGATAGGCGAGAGCGCGCACAGTCTGCTCACCGACCATCACTGTCAGTTCAACCGCGCCGGTCCAACTCCGCCCGACCTCACGCACCACACCGTCACGCCAACGAATCACACCGGGACTCTAGTGCCACCGGCCCGCGTCGAACCCGTGTTCGAAGATTTCGGTGCGGGAGGGCGGGATTTGACGCTGTCAGGCCGTAAGGTGGTCGGGTGTCGGCGCGGAAGAGTGAGCGACTGCTCAACGTGGTCATCTGCCTGCTGGTCGCGCGCACCTACGTGACCAAGGAACGCATCCGCGAAGTGGTCGAGGGGTACGCGGGCCAGACCGACGACGCCTTCGAGAAGATGTTCGAGCGGGACAAGGACGAGTTGCGCGACCTCGGCATCCCGATCGAGATGGGCACCATCGACAAGTTCTTCTCCGACGAGGTCGGCTACCGGATCCGCCGGGACGTGTTCGAGCTTCCCGAGGTCCACCTTGAGCCGGACGAGGCCGCCGTCCTGGGCGTCGCCGCCCGGGTCTGGCAGCACGCCAGCCTGGCCGAGGCGACCACGTCGGCCGTGCTCAAGCTGAAGGCGGCCGGGATCCAGACGGACCAGTCCGCGCTCAGCGCGATCGAGCCGCACGTCGGCGCGTCCGAGCCGGCCTTCGACCCGCTCTGGTCGGCCGTGGTGAGCCGGACCGCCGTGCGCTTCCAGCACCTCCGCAGCGGCGCGTCGGAGCCGACCACCAGGACGCTGGAGCCGTGGGGGATCGTCTCCTGGCACGGTCGCTGGTACGTCGTGGGCCGCGACCGTGACCGCCAGGCCACCCGGATGTTCCGGCTGTCCCGGATCGGCGGGGACGTGAAGACGGTCGGCGAGCCGGGCGCGTTCACCGTCCCCGAGGGCACCGACCTGCGCTCGCTCGTCTCCGAACTGGGCCCGCCGCGGCCGACGTCGGAGGCGAAGGTCCGGGCCCGGACCGGTTCGTGTGTCAGCCTGCGCCGCCGGTCCAACGCGATCGAGCCGTACGAGGAGGGCTGGGACCTCCTGCACGTCCCGTACGCCGACTCGGGCGTCCTGGCCGAGGAGATCGCGTCGTACGGCCCGGATGCGGTGGTCGAAGGCCCGGGCGACGTACTCGACGGTGTCTTGTGGAGACTCCGGACGGTGGCAGGATGAGCGAGCGAAGCGAGGACGTGCATGAGTAATGCGCGTGACCAGGTGCAGCGGTTGCTCGCGCTGGTGCCTTATCTGCGGGAGAACGACGGCGCCCGGGTGGACGACGTCGCGGCGGAGTTCGGCGTCCGGCCGAAGCAGATCATCGCGGACCTGAAGGTGCTGTGGTTCTGCGGGCTGCCGGGTGCACAGATGGGCGATCTGATCGAGATCGACATCGAGGCGGCCGAGGGCGAAGGCGTCATCCACATCAACAACGCCGACTACCTGGCCCGCCCGCTGCGGCTGGCCGCGGACGAGGCGCTCGCTCTGCTGACCGCGCTCCGGACCCTGCGCGAGGTGACCGCCGGGCCCGACCGGGACGCGGTCGACCGGGCGATCGCGAAGCTCGAGCGCGCCGCGGGCGAGGCCGCGGCCGCGAACGAGGGCGCGGCGGCCCACGTCCATGTCGAGCCGGCCGACCCGGAGATCGCCGAGACGGTCAACCGGGCCCTGGCCGGCAAACGACGCCTGCACCTCACGTACGACGTCCCGTCACGCGACGAGACCACCGAGCGCGACGTGGACCCGATGCGCCTGGTCGTTTCGGAGGGCCGCACCTACCTGGAAGCGTGGTGCCGGCTGGCCGAGGACGTCCGTCTCTTCCGCCTGGACCGCATCGCCGCTGTGAAGCTCCTCGACCTGCCCAGCCAGCCGCCGCCGGAGGCGACGCCGCGCGATCTGTCGAACGGCATGTTCCAGCCGTCCGAGCGCGACCTGCTGGCGACCATCCGGCTGGCTCCGCCGGCCCGCTGGGTCGCCGAGTACTACCCCAACGAGTCGGTCGAAGAAGGCCCGGAGAACTCCCTCGTCGTCAAGCTCCGGGTCGCCGACACCGGCTGGCTCCAACGCCTCGTCCTCCGGCTCGGCGGCGCCGCCACGGTCCTCGACCCACCCGACCTCACCACCCAGATCGCAGCCACAGCCCGCGAGGCCCTGTCGGCGTACGACGACCTCGCCTGACCCGGGAGAGGGACAGCGCGGAGCCCTCGCAGGTGCACGCGACTGCGGAGGGTGCGCGAGCTGCCGGGGAGCGCGAGAGCGGGTTCAGCCTTGGCTCAGTTGTTTTTCGAGGGGGGCGCGGAAGCGCGGGGTGACACGGACGCCCGCCAGCCACGCGGTCCACCGGGCGGCCTCGGCCTCGACCAGCTCGACGGTCTCCCGGCCGACGTCCTCGAGGAGTTCGAAGCGGACCTCACCGGACTCGGGCTGGCCCCAGCCGCCGATGATCCGGCCGTCGGCCCAGACCGTCGGACCCACGTTCCCGGTGTTGTCGAAGAGCTTCGCCTTGTGCTCGCCGAGGTACCAGCCTCGCTCCTTCCAGCCCATCGGCGTCGGGTCCAGTGCGGGCAGGAACGCCACCCACGGGTCCATCGGCACCTCAGGCACCTCGTCACCCGGCAGCACGTAACCCACCTGACCGTCCAGGTCCACCGCGACCGCCTCGACCGCCGTCAGAGCCTTCTTCGTCTGTCCGGCCGTCCACCCGGCCCACCACTGCAGGTCGGCCGCCGTACCCGGTCCGAAAGACGACAGCCACGCCCGAGCCAGCGTGCCCCGTGCCTCTTCCGCGCTGAGTTTGTCGCCCAGTCCGCCCGGGACCCAGTCCTCCGCCGGTGACCACTGGTGCTGGCTGCTCAGCCACGTGCCCAACGGGCGTCCGCGCACGATCCGCCCCTCGGCCGACAACTGGAACAGCACCCGGCTCGTCACGTACGGCTGAGCGGAGTACGCCTTGCCCTCGGCCATGCTGAGCCGGCTCCGCAGCCGCGGCTCGTCCGCGGACAGCTCCTGAGCGGTCGCGGACCCGCGCAGGGTCAGCGCCGTGGCCGTCGACTCCTCGACCGCCCGCAACCAGGTCCCGGAGGCGTCCGGATCCGCGGCGATCCCGGCCTCGGTCAGGTGCTTGACCAGGAGTTTCCGCTGCTTGATCGCGATGTCGTCCGTGCACGCCGCCTGCACGACCGGCGCGAACTGGGTCGGTACGACGAACACGGTCCGGCGCATGCCGAGCATCCGGATCAGCGTGCGGTCGTCGTACAGTGCACGCTCCGTACCGGCCACCTCACTGCCAGGCACCCGGGCGGCGACGGACAGGTGGACCGTGGCCGGGTCGGTGGCGTGCAGGGCGACCACGGACGTGGCCGCCTCGACCGGGTCCGCCGCCTGGACGGCCGGCCCGAGCCGATGCCGCCGGCCGATCCGTGCCCGCCGCTCCTCGACCCCGATCCGCACCATCCCACTCCCCTCGCCGTACCGACAGATGTCCGTGCTCCCGCGTCCGCGGAAGAGAGTCTGCCGGTTGACCGGCCGACCGGCAGCCCCTTGGGCCGTGTCCCACCCGCGTCGCACCGGCGACACCCGGTTTTACCATCACGTTCCGACACCGTTGTCCGCCGAGACGCCACGCGGGGCGTGGGCGATCACCGGGAACCGGCTAGGCTCCTGGGTATGTACTGGTTCCTGCTCTTCCTCGCGGTGATGGCGGTGTGGCTACTCGTCCTCGCCCTGCTCGCGAGGCGGGTGTGGGGCCAAGGCAAGGCGCTGACGCGTGAGTTGGTCGCCGCTCAGTCCAAGCTGGATGCCGCGATGTCCACGGCCGGGTCTGGACAGACCCGCGAGGATCAGCGCGCTCCGGCGTAGTATTCGGCCCAGTTCGCACGCTTGAGCCCCGAGTAAAGAAGTTTTGTGAAAGGGAGATCGACATGGCACCGCTCATCGGCATGCCCCAGGGCGCGGAGTGGCTCATCATCCTCGCCATCGTCGTGCTGCTGTTCGGATCGGCCAAGCTGCCGGCTCTGGTGAAGCAGCTCGGCAAGTCGAAGAAGATCTGGGAGGAAGAGGTCGGCCCGAAGAAGAAGGACGCGGAGCTGACCGAGGGCACCAACGAGGCGGCCCAGGCACCGACCCAGCAGGCGGCGCCCCAGGCGCAGCCGCAGGCCGCGCAGCAGCCGAACCAGGTGAACGGCCAGGCGCCGGGCGACGGCCTGCCGCCGCACACGGCCAACTGACCCGAGCACCACTCCGGTGTCATTGGTGAAGATCGGGCGGCGTAAGGAACCCAAGGAGCGCAGCCCGCAGGACGACGAGGGTCGGATGACCCTGCGCGAGCACATCATCGAGCTGCGCAACCGGCTGCTGAAGAGTGTGCTCGCGATCGTCCTCGGCGCGATCGTCGGCTGGATCTTCTACGACCAGGCCCTGGAGTTCCTCAAGGACCCGTTCCAGACCAGCGTCGCGGAGCTGGCCAAGGAGAAGGACCTGAAGGCGGCCCTCACCTTCACCGGTGTCGGTGACCCGCTGACGTTCCGGATCAAGATCTCCGCCCTGTGCGGGCTGGTCCTGTCCGCGCCGGTCTGGCTGTACCAGCTGTGGGCCTTCATCGCGCCCGGCCTGCACCGCAACGAGCGCAAGTGGGCGATGGTGTTCTCGGGGATCGCCACCCCGCTGTTCCTCGGCGGTATGGCGGTCGCCTACTGGACCCTGCCGAAGGGCATCGAGATCCTGATCGGGTTCACCCCGCTCGAGGTCGAGAACCTGATCACCCTGCCGCTGTACCTGGACTTCGTGATCCGGACGATGCTCGTCTTCGGGATCGCGTTCCTGATCCCGCTGGTGGTGGTGCTGCTGAACATGGTCGGCATCGTCCCCGGTGCCGCGCTGGGCAAGTTCCGGCCCTACATCATCCTGGTCATCTTCGTCTTCGCCGCGGTCGCGACGCCGTCCGGTGACCCGTTCACGATGTGCCTGCTGGCGGTCCCGATGTGCCTGCTGTTCTTCATCGCCGAGACCATCGCCCGGCTGAACGACAAACGGCGCGCCCGCAAGACCGAGGAACTGCTGGCCGAGTGACTGTGCACACTGCCACGCTGCCGCGCGGCGGGTCATGGGGCTTGGCCTCCCGGTCTTCCCTCGTCGCTCCAGTCGCTTCGCTCCCTCCGCTCCTCAGTCCAGACCGGGAGGCCCCATGACCGGTCGCCGGATCGCGCTGGTGGTGAACCCCACTGCCGGCAAGGGCCTTGGCGCCCGGGTGGCGCCGGTCGTCCGCGGCCGGCTGGAGGCCGCCGGGCTCACCGTCGACGAGTACACGACGACCTGCGCCGAGGACGTCGGCCGGATCTCCGCCGACGTGATCGCCTCCGGCGCCGACGCGGTCGCGCTGATCGGCGGCGACGGCACCGTCCATCTCGGCGCCCAGGTGCTGGCCAAGTCGGGGATGCCGTTCGGCGTCATCCCGGCCGGCACCGGCAACGACTTCGCCCGCGGCGTCGGCGTACCGCTGAAGGATCCCGCGGCGGCGGCCGACCTGATCGTGGCCGGCAACACCCGGACCGTCGACCTCGCGGTGGCCAAGGACGAGTACATCACCACCGTCGTGGCCGGCGGCTTCGACTCCCTGGTGAACAAGCGCGCCAACGCGATGACCTGGCCCAAGGGCAACTCCCGCTACACGGTCGCCACCCTGGCCGAGCTGCGCACGTTCAAGCCGCTCGAGTACGTCGTCACCGTCGACGACGAGGTGATCGAGACCAAGGCCATGCTGGTCGCGGTCGGGACCGGACCGACGTACGGCGGGGGACTGCAGATCTGCGCCGGCGCCGAGATCGACGACGGCCTGCTCGACATCACCATCATCCAGCCGGTGTCCCGGTTCACCCTGCTGCAGATGTTCCCCAAGCTGTCCAAGGGCACCCACGTCGGCCATCCGATGTTGCGCACCCTGCGCGGCCGCTCGGTCCGGATCGAGTCGCCCGGCATCACGGCGTACGCCGACGGCGAGGTCCTCGGCGCGCTCCCGGTCGACATCACCATCGCCCCGGGCGCCCTGACCGTCTTCGCCTGAGACACAGGAGCGGTTGGCCTGGGCGTCCGCGGCTCAGCGCGGCTCCACCCGGTCCGTCCGGGGATCCACCTCGGCCCGCTGGCGGAGCATCGAGAGCATTGTGGCGAGGTCTTCCAGGGAGCGTTCCGGGAGCACCGAGCCGACCCAGGTCTGGAGCTCCTCCTCGACCGTGGGAGTGGCTGCGGCCAGGATGCGTTCGCCCTCGGGAGTCAGGGCGACCAGCGACGAGCGGCGGTCGTGCGGGTTCGCAGTACGGCGGCAGCGGCCGGTCGCCTCGAGTCGGTCGACCGCTTTGCTGGTCGCGCCGACCGTGATGGCCATCTGGTGGGCCAGGTCGTAGACCCGAGCCGTCTCGCGGGTCGCGAGGAACCGCATGAACTCGAACTGACCCAGCGGCAGCTGGTGCTCCGCCTTCAGCCGGGCGTCGAGCACGTTGTAGAGGCGCGTCTCCAGCCGGACCAGATCCGTGAACAATGCTGTGAGATCAGTCACAGGCCGACTCCAGGATGCTCGGAATTAGATTCCTCGGAATGTAGTTAGCAGGAAGTGTATTCCTTGGAATCTATCTAGGAGGACCCTGATGTCCCAGGACCAACGCGCCGCGGCGCGCTCCATGATGTCGAAGGGCGATCTCGCCCGGACGCCGGACCAGCAGCGCGACGACTTCGACGTACTGTTCGGCGATCTCCCGCTCGGTGACGACGTGACGCTGGCGCCCCGCACGCTGGGCGGCGTTCCGGCACTGGACGTCCAGGTCGAGGGCGCCGACGGCGACGCGGTGATCTTCTACCTGCACGGCGGCGGGTACGTGATCGGTTCGGCCCGGACCGGTGCCAACCTCGCGGCTCCGCTCGCCCGCCGTACCGGCCTTCCGGCCGTGTCGCTGGACTACCGCCTGGCGCCGGAGAACCCGTTCCCGGCCGCGATCGACGACGCGCTGGCCGCTTACAAGGATCTCCTCGGCGGCGGCCGTCAGATCGTGATTGCGGGCGACTCAGCGGGTGGTGGGCTGGCGCTCGCGACCATGCTGGCCGCGCGGCGCGACGGCCTGCCGTTGCCGGCCGCCGCGGTCGTCTTCTCGCCCTGGACCGACCTGACCTTGTCGGGCGCGAGCTTCGACACCCGGGGTGATTTCGACCCGCTGTTCAGCCGCGAGCACATGGAGGCCTACGCCAAGCACTACCTCGCCGGCCACGACCCGCACGACGGACTGGCCAGCCCGCTCCTCGCCGACCTGACCGGCCTCCCGCCCCTCCTGATCCAGGTCGGCTCAGCCGAAGTCCTCCTCGACGACGCCCTCCAGCTCGCGGTCCGCGCCGCGGAACAGGAAGTCGACGTCAGCCTCGACGTGGTATCCGGCGCACCGCACGTCTACCAGCTCATGGTGGGCGTCATGGACGAGGCCGACGAGGCGCTGGACCACGCCGCTCGGTTCATTGGGGGTGTCGTCGCATAGATTGGGGCCATGGGCGAGCGGAGCGAGGCCATCATCAAACACAGTGAGCTTTGCTCATGCGCGCCCGGAGCGCAGCGAGGACGTGCATGAGCACCCCGTCCGAGAAGTATGCCGTTTTCCGCTCGGACCAGGAGCATCCCGCGGTGAGGGAGTTCAGGGCGCTCTACGACTTCGCGCTGGACGAGTTCCAGCTGCGGGCCTGCGCCGCCCTCGAGGACGGGCATCAGGTGCTGGTGGCGGCGCCGACCGGGTCCGGTAAGACGCTGGTCGGCGAGTTCGCCGTCCACCTCGCCCTGCAGCGCGGGCAGAAGTGCTTCTACACCACCCCGATCAAGGCCCTGAGCAACCAGAAGTACGCCGACCTGGTCAGCCGGTACGGCAGCGAGAAGGTCGGCCTGCTCACCGGCGACAACTCGATCAACTCCGAGGCCCCGATCGTCGTGATGACGACCGAGGTGCTGCGGAACATGCTGTACGCCGGTTCGAGCACCCTGCTCGGACTGTCGTACGTCGTGATGGACGAAGTGCATTACCTGGCCGACCGGGCCCGTGGCGCGGTCTGGGAAGAGGTGCTGATCCACCTGCCCGACTCGGTCTCGGTGGTGTCGTTGTCGGCGACCGTGAGCAACGCCGAGGAGTTCGGCGACTGGCTCGAGACGGTCCGCGGCAACACCGTCGTCGTACTGGAGGAGAAGCGGCCGGTGCCGCTGTTCCAGCACGTGATGGTGGGCAAGCGGCTGCACGACCTGTTCGCCGGTGAAGCGCCGACCGCCCGGGTCGGCGCTCCCGCTCCGGCGAAGAACAAGTCCGGCAACCCGGCCAAGGCCGCGCAGCCCGATCTGAAGGACCTGGTCAATCCTCAGTTGGTCAAGATCGCCCGCGACGACAGCCGGATCTT
The DNA here is from genome assembly GCA_963748245.1 of uncultured Actinomycetota bacterium. Lineage (GTDB taxonomy): Bacteria > Actinomycetota > Actinomycetes > Propionibacteriales > Kribbellaceae > Kribbella. Next base: position 1,656,727 of record CAVVIA010000004.1, read on the forward strand.
CCGCGACGACTCGCGCCGACCACGCCGGCGCCGCGACCTGCCGAAGAGCCGGCCGTCGCGGAGCCACTTCACGCCGTACCGCTCGGATGTGGTGGAGGAGCTGGATGCCGGCGCGCTGCTGCCGGCGATCTTCTTCATCTTCTCCCGCAAGGGCTGCGAGGACGCGATGCTGCAGTGCCTGCGCTCCGGCCTGAAGCTGACCAAGCCGCACGAGCGGGACGAGATCAAGCGGGTGCTGGCCGAGCGGACCGCGGACCTGCCGGACGAGGATCTCGGCGTCCTCGGGTACCACGACTTCGCCGAGGCGCTCAGCCGCGGCATCGCGGCGCACCACGCGGGTCTGCTGTCGGCCTTCAAGGAGGTCGTCGAGGAGCTGTTCGCGCGCGGTCTGATCAAGGTCGTGTTCGCCACCGAGACGCTTGCCCTGGGCATCAACATGCCGGCGCGCACGGTCGTGCTCGAGAAGCTGAGCAAGTGGAACGGCGAGGCGCACGTCGACATCACACCGGGGGAGTACACCCAGCTCACCGGCCGGGCCGGGCGGCGCGGCATCGACGTCGAGGGGCACGCGGTCGTGCTCTGGCAGCCGGGATTCGATCCGCGGGCGGTGGCCGGGCTGGCGTCGACCCGTACGTATCCGCTGCGCTCGTCGTTCTCCCCGTCGTACAACATGGCCGTCAACCTGGTCCGTCAGGTCGGGCGGAGCCGGTCCCGCGACATGCTGGAGTTGTCGTTCGCGCAGTTCCAGTCCGACCAGGCCGTGGTCGGACTGGCGCGGCAGGTGCAGCGCAACACCGAGGCGCTCGAGGGATACAAGGAGTCGATCGACTGCCACCTCGGCGACTTCCTCGAGTACGCCGACCTGCGCCGGAAGATCGGTGAGCGCGAGGCGTCCGGCTCCAAGCGGCGCAAGCTGGATCGCCGGGTCGAGGCGCAGGAGTCGATCGAGAAGCTGCGGATCGGCGACATCATCCGGATCCCGGCCGGCCGGAGTGCCGGCTTCGCGCTGGTGCTCGACCCGGGCATGCGCTCGGAGCGCGAGGGGCCGCGGCCGACCGTGCTGACGCTGGACCGTCAGGTCCGCAAGCTGTCGATGATCGACTTCCCGACGCCGGTCGAGGCGATCGGGGCGTTGCGGGTGCCGAAGAAGTTCAATCCGCGCAACCCGCAGCAGCGACGCGAGCTGGCACAGGTACTGCGGAATCGCACCGACATGCTCGGGGAGGACGGTCCGCCGTCACGCTCCCGCGGTCGCGATGTCGTCACGCACGCGGACGACCCGGAGTTGCAGGAGATGCGGGCGCAGTTGCGCGCGCACCCGTGCCACGGCTGCTCGGACCGCGAGGACCACGCCCGCTGGGCCGAGCGGTACTTCCGGCTCGACCGGGAGAACCGCGAGGTGCAGCGGAAGATCGAGCAGCGGACGAACACGATCGCCCGCCAGTTCGACCGGGTCTGCCAGGTCCTGGACGCGCTGCACTACCTGGACGGCGACAAGACGACGGAGGCCGGAGACCGGCTGTCGCGGATCTACACCGAGCTCGATCTGGTCGCGGCGGAGTGCCTTCGGCAGGGCGTGTTCGACGACCTGACGGTTCCGGAGCTGGCCGCGTGCCTGGCCGCATTGGTCTACGAGGCGCGGTCGAAGGACGAGCCGACGTCACCACGGTTGCCGCGTGGCGACGTACGGCAGGCACTGGAACGGATGGGGTCGATCTGGCGGGACCTGTCCGCGCTGGAACGCGACATGCGGGTGGACTTCCTGCGCTCGATGGATCTCGGGTTCTGCTGGCCCGCATTCCGTTGGGCTTCGGGCGCGTCGCTGGCCGAGGTGCTGTACGAGTCCGACCTCGCCGCCGGTGACTTCGTTCGTTGGATGAAGCAACTGATCGACCTGACCGAGCAGGTCGCCGATGCCGCGGGTGACACACCGCTGCGCGGCACCGCGCGCTCTGTCGTCGACGAGATCCGCCGCGGTGTGATCTCGTACGCGTCGATCATCGATTAGACCTCTGCGGTGAGAGACTCCTTCCCGCGGTACCCCCTGCCCTGAACACCTGAAGGAGAACACGTCCGTGGAGCTGACGCGCCGGAACCTCGGCAAGCTTGCAGTCGCAACCGGTGCGGCCGCCGCCGTCGGGACCGCGGTGGGAACGTCGGTGGGCCACCCCGCCGACGCCGCCGCGACCTGGAAGACGACCGGGACCACAGTCTCGGCGCTCGCCGGCTTCGACAACCAGATGAAGTCGTTCATGCAGGCGCGCGGCATCACCGGCGGGCAGCTCGCTGTCACCTACAAGGGCCGGCTGGTCCTTGCCCGCGGCTACAGCACGTCCACCGAGCTGACGGTCCAGCCGACCTCGCTGTTCCGCGTCGCGAGTGTGTCGAAGACGATCACGGCGGCCGCGATCATGAAGCTCGTGCAGGACGGCAAGCTGAGCCTGTCCACACCGGTCGGCAACATCGTCGCGATCACGCCGCCGGCCGGCCAGACCAAGGACACCCGCTGGTCCGCAGTCACGATCAAGCGGCTGCTGCAGCACCTCGGCGGCTTCGACCGCGACGTCTCGGGTGACCCGAACTTCAAGGACGCCGTCATCGCGAAGGCACTCGGCGTCCCGATGGAGCTCCAGCACGCCGACGAGATCAAGTACATGGCCGGCCAGAAGCTCGACTTCGCTCCGGGCAGCAAGTACGCCTACTCGAACTTCGGGTACGTGCTGGCCGGCCGGATGATCGAGAAGGTCAGCGGCCTGAGCTACCCGACCTACGTGCAGCAGAAGTTGCTGACCCCGTTGAAGATCCAGCGGATGGCGCTCGGCTGGAGCATCGCCAAGCACACCGGTGAGATGCCGTACGAGTCGCAGTACACCGGGCGCACCGTGCTGGACAACTCCGGCACCGTCGTCAAGGCGCCGTACGGATCGTTCAGCATGCGCATCCAGGACGCCAACGGCGGCTGGATCGCCAGCGCGCCGGATCTGGTCAAGTGGGCCAAGATGTTCGACGCCGGGTCCAGCGTGCTGAACACCACGTCGCTGAACGCCATCTGGGCGAAGCCCGAGACCGGCATCAGCAACGGCTCGTACTACGGCCTCGGCTGGAGCGTGCGTCCGACCACGGGCGGCACCGGTCGCAACACCTGGCACACCGGCAGCTTGCCGGGGACGTACTCGATCCTGGTCCGGACGTACTCCGGGCTGAGCTGGGCCGCGCTGTTCAACCGCCGGGACGACCCCAGCGGCAAGTCGTACGGCGACATCGACGCGGCGATGTGGACGGCGGCGAACGGCGTGAAGTCGTGGCCGACGCACGACTACTTCTCGAAGTACTTCAGCTGAGTCCTCAGCTAGAACATCAGCGCGCGGAAGTGCGGCGTACTGACCTGGGCCTCACCCGCCATCGCGGTCAGTACGTCGCGCATGTCGTCGATCACCTCGTCGCCGAAGTGCCGGCGCAGCTTGCGCTCGTAGGCCTGGTGAAATTTCCGGGCGGCCTGGAGAGCTGCTTCACCTCGTGAGGTGAGGTGAAGCAGCCGGGCGCGCGCGTCGGACGGGTCGGGGCGGCGTTCGACGTACCCGCGGCGCTCCATGTCGTCGACGATCTGGCTCGCGCCCTGCTTGGTGATCTCCAGCCGCTCCGCGAGCCCGCTGATACTCGTCGGCCCACCGGCGAGCGTGCGCAGCACGAAGCCGTCCGACCGGCCCTGGTCGTCGAACCCCTGCCCGGCCGTCGCCCCCCGCAGCGAGTGGACGAACTCTTGTTCTGCCAGCAGGAGCAGGATTCCGAAATCAGGCTTGCCCGAACGCGTCATGGCGTCCATGATAGTCAAGCTGGCTTGGTCAAGTCAGCTTGACTATTTGTGAAGGGGGAATCATGCAGGTCATTCGCGCTGAGGACGCACCGACGTTCCAGCTGCCCGGTGCCCGGTTCACCGGACTGGCGGCGCCGAGCCGTGGGTCCGCTGGGTTGTGCACGTGGAAGCTCACCGTCGATCCGGGCACCGGCGGCGGTCAGCTGCACACGCTCGACCGGGACGAGGTGTTCATGGTGCTCAGCGGCACCGTTCAGATCACGCCGGACGGCGACAAGCTCGAGGCCGGCGACGCGGTCGTGGTCGCCGCGGGTGAGCCGATCCGGCTGACCAACCTGGGTGACGGCACGGCCGAGTTGTACGTCGCCATCACCGCCGGCTTCACCGGCACGATGGCCGACGGTACGACGATCCAGCCGCCGTGGGCGCAGTAGGTCAGCACCGCCGGATCGGCGCGGTGTAAGTGGTCTTGCTAGCGGTGGCCACGTAGTAGTCGGTGACCCAGCTGCCGTCGCTGAGCCGGTCCCACACCGCCGTCGTACCGACCTTCGAACCGGCTCGCTGGCAGGTCACCCAGGCCAGCGAGCCGATCGGCAGCGGGCTCGGGTACGCCGCGTACGCCGTACCGGGGCCGTGTCGCCTGGTCAGGTTGTTGATGGTCGTCTGGAACGGGTTGCTGCAGCCGGGGATGGGTGCGCTGTACCCGGGCTTGCTCGGCGTCCTGATGTAGTAGTCGGTGACGTAGGTCCCGTCGATCAGCTTGTTCCAGACCGTGGTGGTGCCGATCTTCGGGCCGAAGGTCTGGCAGACGATCCGTACGCCCGCGTTCGCGGCGATCGTCGACCTGATCGGGTAGGCGGTCGACGGGCCACTGTAGGAGTGGATGGTCGTTCTGGCGGTGTAGGTGTACCAGACACTCCGCGACCGGTGCGTCGAAGCGGTCGCTGTCGATGTTCAGCGTCACGCCGCCGTGCGTCTCGTTGTGGTCGCCCAGGTATTGCTTGCCGCGCTGGCCGACTGCCCAGAACGTGTTGGGCACGGTCGGCCAGCCGGTGAGTGAGCTGTTGCCGTCCCAGCGCGCGATCCACAGCGCGTCCGGCCGGGCGTACGACGTGGAGTTGTAGGCCGCCGCGAGGTGTGGGGCTCCTGAGCTCTGGTGGGCGTACACGCCGGACAGGTAACCCAGCCGGTGGATCTCCTTCGTCCAGGCCGACAGGAATCGCAGCACGGTCGCCTTGCAGGTCGCGTCGTTCGGGTTGTAGTGCTCCATGTCGGCGTAGATCGCACTGCCCGCGAGCAGGTTGAGTGCCCGGGCGACCTTGACCGCGTCCCTGGCCAACAGCCCGCCCTGGAAGGTTGCGGAGGGCACCGTCATCTTCACCGAGTTGGTCCGGGTCGTGCAGGGCGCCTGGTAGCCCACGTAGATCGGGATCAGCCGCCAACCCATTCGCGTCACGCTGCTGACCCAGCTGGGCGTGAGTTGGGGCTGTGCGCAACCGCGGTTCACGCCGCCGATGTAGATACCGATCGCCTTGTAGGGCGAGGCTTTCCAGGCCGTCAGCTGCGCGACCGTCGGCGCCGTACACGTATCGAAGGCGAGTCCGGTGAACCGCGTCGCCGTCGTGCCGGCCGGATAGGTCAGCGGTGTGGTCGGCTCAGCCGAAGCCGGCACCTGCAGGCCGAGCAACAGTACGGCCGCGGCCGCGCCCAAGGCCGTGATGAACTTGACGCGAATCATCGCGATCACCCCCCAAACCTCAGTAGACGCCCAGGGTTATCCGGGCGCCAGACCTCTGAAGATAATCGCCAACGTCCGTCGCCGCAGATCTACCGGCCAGCCGCCCTGCTGCGCCGCCTGAGCGGCCGCCGTCATCAACGCCATCACCTCGTCCACCCGTACGGCGGAACGCACCTCGCCGGCCGCCTTCGCCTGCTTCAGCAGCCTGCCGATCTCGTCGGTCAGTCCACGCAGTGCGTCGCCGACGTCGAGCTCCGGGCCGGCCAGCGCCGCGACCACGGTCCTGGTCCGCACCGCTTCGTCGACGACCGCGCTGACGAAGTCGAACAGGGTCGCCTCGGCGGCTCGTTCGGTCAGGCGCTGCAGCGACTCCTTCATGATCGCGACCAGCAGTGCGTCCTTGGTGGGGAAGTGCCGGAACACCGTGCCGACCGCGACACCGGCCCGGATCGCGACCTCCTCGGTCGTCGCTTTCGACCCGTGCTCGGCGAACACCTCGGCCGCGGCGGCCAGGATCGCCGTCCGGTTCCGCTGAGCATCCGTCCGCACTTGGGAGCCTTTCCTTGAAAGCTGAGTGGCCACTCACTATAGTCGGGAGAAACCTGAGTGGTGACTCATCTTCTGGAGGCGGACATGCACGCGGTGATCGATCGGATGGGACAGGGCTGGCTCGGGGACCCGGCGGCGATGGACGATCTGCTGGCCGAGGACGTGGTCATCGAGACGCCGTTCGCGCCGGACGGACCGAAGCGGTGGGTCGGGCGGGCGGAGTGGCTCGCGTTCGCACGCACCGGCCGGAACCAGTTGCCGGTCACGCTGGACCGCTTCACCAAGCTGGCTGTGCACGAGACTCTGGACCCGGAGGTGGCGGTGGTCGAGTACGAGCTCGGCGGCGTGATCACCGCGACCGGTCAACGGGCCGCTGCCCGCTTCATCGGCGTACTGCGGGTGCGGGACGGGAAGATCGCGGGCTGGCGCGAGTATCAGGACACCTACGCCATCCGGCAGGCGTTAGGTTGAGGGGGACACCGAGTAGGGAGGTCTGGGATGCCGGAGATTGTGGAGCGGGGGAGCGGCCGTACGTCGCGTTGCGGGGGAAGGTCGCGATGGACGGGATCGGGGCGTTCGCCGAGCGGATGGGTGAGGTGGTGTCCTGGCTGGCCGCGCACGAGATCGCGCCGAACGACGCGCCGTTCTTCAAGTACGACCTGGTCGACATGGACGCCGGCCTGGTGATGGAGCTCGGGTTCCCGGTCGACGACCTGCACCACGGCGAGGGTGAGATCGTCACCGGCGTGCTCCCGGCCGGCCGGTACGCGAGCGTCACCCACCACGGCCACCCGGACGGGCTGCTCGGCGCCACCCGCGACCTGCTCGCCTGGGCCGACGAGCAGGGCCTGGAGTGGGATGCGCACGGCGACCACTGGACGGCCCGGCTGGAGATCTACAGGTCCGACCCGCGCGAGGTCCCCGACATGAACGACTGGGAGACCGACCTCGAGTTCAAGCTGAAGGACTGAGCGGCTCTGTGCCGACTGTTCTTGCGGGCGTGAGCCGGCTCGACCCCGAGCGGATCCGCCACGTCGCCTCACCCCTGATCGAGCTCGGCTGTGCGCTGCATGTGCTGGCCGAGCCACGACACCACGAGCGCGTCGAATGGGCAGCCGCCGTACGACTTCCCGCCGTACTCCGGGAAGAGCTGTCGCAGTGGACCTGGACGGTACGAGCTGTCAGGGCACGCTTCTTCGCGACCAGTACGGCGACTGGCATGCCGACGTGGCAGGACGAGATGAAGGCACTGCGTGCTCGCGCGCCGGAGGATCTGGCTGCTGAGCTGGTACGGCCGCTGCGTGGTCGTCCGCTGAGCAGCAGGACGACTGACGCGGACGCGGTGCTCCATTGGGCGCGTAGTCGAGGCCGTGCGGTGGCCGACCTGGTCGAGGCCTTGCTGACCGACCCTGCCGAGCCGGTACGGCGCTTCGTCGACCTGCTGGACGCGTGCTGGGAGGAGTGGTTCCGGGAGGTGTGGGAGCAGTCGCGGGACGCTCTTGCCGCCCGTGGCCGGCAGGACCGTGATCTGGCGCTGCGGGACGGGGTGTCCGTGATGCTGCGGTCGCTGGACAGCTCGGTCGACGTACGCGACCAGGACTGCGTGCTGGTGCAGAAGGTGCAGAACAAGCGCGTCGACTTGGCCGAGCGGTCGCTACTCCTTGTCCCCAGCAACTACATCGCACCGCACCTCTTCCTCGGCGAGATCCCCGGCGAGCCGCTCACCGTCATCTACCCGGCCGGTGGCCGCGGCAACGCCGTACCGACCGCCCAACAGGTCCGCAGCCGCCTGGAAGCCCTGGCCGCCCCCGACCGCCTCCAGGTCTGCCGAGCCGTCGCCAGCGAGCCCCGAACCGCCGGCGAGATCGCAGCCCTCTGGGGCCTTCACCCCACGCAGGTCACCCGCCACCTCCGCGCCCTCACCCGAGCCGGCCTCGTCACCGCCGAACGCCAAGGCCGCTTCGTCGCCTACCGCCTGGACGAATCCGCCCTCCACAACCTAGGCACAGACCTCCTGAACCTCATCATGCGCTGACGGGATTCGGCAGTCCAACGGTTGCCGGGGTGGGCGGGTTGTTGGGTGGGGGCTGTGACTGGTTCTCTTCCGCCTGCGGTGCGTCGGCTGGTGTTCGCCACGCTCGTCAACACTCTCGGGAACGGCCTCTACTTCGCGATCGGTGCGCTCTACCTGACCCGGGCTGCCGGCCTGTCCGTCGGTCACGTCGGGGTCGGGCTGACCGTCGCAGGGCTCGTCGGCCTCGTGACAAGTACGCCGCTCGGCACAGTCGCCGACCGGCTCGGGCCCAACCGTGCGTACGTCGGCTTCCTCATCCTGCAGGCGATCACCATGACCGCCCTCACTCAGGTCCGTTCGTTCCCCGTGTACGTCGTGATCGCCGCGGTGACCGCGGTCGCCGACTCCGGGCAGCGTGGTGCGAAGGGTGCGCTGATCGCAGGAGTGTCGCCGGCCGATCAGCGGGTCCGGACCCGGGCGATCCTGCGTGTCGCGACCAACGTCGGAATGGCTGTCGGCATGGGGCTGGCAGGCATCGTGCTCGCGGTCGACCGGCTGGAGGTCTACGTGATCGCGTTGCTTGCGAATTCGGCGACGTACCTGGTCACTGCCGGGCTGGTCCGGTTCGGGATGCCGGAGGTGGAACGGGTGCCGGCGGCAAGCGGTCCGTCCGCCCTGGCGGCGTTGCGGGACCGGCCGTTCCTGGCCTTCGTCGCGCTGGACGGCGTACTCAGCATGCATGCCGCGATGGCCCAGGTCGCCATCCCGCTCTGGGTGGCGACCGCGACCGACGCGCCGCGCTGGCTGATCGCGGTCCTGATGGTGCTGAACTCTGTCGCCGTCGTCCTCCTGCAGATCCGCGTCGCCCGAGGCACCGAACACCTGGCAGGTGCAGCCCGAGCCGGCCGCCGAGCGGGCCTCCTGCTCGCCGTGGCGTGTGCAGTACTGGCCCTCACCGACGCAACCTCGGGAGCGATCACCATCGGCCTGCTGATCGTCGCCGCACTCGTCCACGTCATCGGCGAGATGCTCCAATCCGCCGGCGGCTGGGGCATCAGCTTCGAACTCGCCCCACCCGGCGCCCAAGGCCAATACCAAGGCGCCTACGCCATGGGCCGCCAGGTAGGCGACATGTTCGCCCCACTCCTCCTCACCACCCTCGCAGTCGGCTGGGGCTACCCCGGCTGGCTCCTCACCGCCCTGATCTTCCTCACCGCCGGCACCTTCATCCCCATCGCCGTACGGCGTCACGAGCGATGGTCGGCGCCTGATGAGTTGCCGGCCGATGCGGCAACACTCCGCTGAGAGGATCAGGCGGCGGCGGCCTGGAGGAGGGATTGGAGGGAGCGGGCGGCGGTGAAGCCGGCTCGGTTGGCGCCTATGGTGCTGGCTGACGGGCCGTAGCCGACGAGGTGGATGCGGGGATCCAGGACTGTTTGGGTGCCGTCCATGCGGATGCCGCCGGAGGGCTCTCGCAGGTGCAGTGGTGCGAGGTGGGCGAGGTCGGCGCGGAAGCCGGTGGCCCACAGGATTGCGTCGACGTGCAGAGTCCGGCCGTCGGGCCATTCGACGCCGTCGGGCGTGATCCGGGAGAACATCGGCTGCCGCGCGTAGACCCCGCGCCGCCAAGCGTCCTGCTCCTGCTCGCGCAACTGCAACCCGGTCACGCTCACCACGCTCCGCGGCGGCAGCCCGGCCCGTACCCGCTCCTCGACCTTGGCGACGACCCGGCGCCCGAGTTCAGGCCCGAACTCCTCACCCGTCCGCCACTCCGGCGGCCGCCGCGTCACCCACGTCGTCGACGCGACCTCGGAGATCTCCGCCAGCAACTGCACAGCGGACGCACCTCCACCGACCACCAGCACGTGCTGACCCGCGAACTCGTCCGCACCGCGGTAGTCCGCCGTGTGCAACTGCCGCCCACCGAATGTCTCGATCCCCGGATACCAAGGAATGAACGGCCGATTCCAGGTTCCGGTCGCATTCACGATCGCCTCGGCCAGGTAGGTCTCCCCGTCGGTCCGCACCTCGAACAGCCCGTCCACCCGCCGCACGCTCTCCACCACCACCGGCCGCAGAACCGGCAACTCGAACTGCTTCTCGTAGTCGGCGAAGTAGGCCGGCACAAACACGTTGGCCCGCTCCGAGTCGACAGCCGGAGGCACCGGCACCCCCGGCAGGTTCGCGATCCCGTGCACGTCGTGCATGGTCAGCGAGTCCCACCGGTGCTGCCATGCCCCACCCGGCGCCGGATTCCGGTCCAGTACGACGACCTCGTCGTACGGCGTGAATCCCAGCCGAACCAGATGGTAAGCAGCCGACAACCCGGCCTGTCCTGCCCCGATCACCACGACCTTCACATCCAGCTCAACATTCCGGGCCCGCAGGCTCTTCCCGGCTAGCGTGGAGGCCATGGACCTGGCCGCGGCGTACGCCTACCGGATGGACTGGATCGTCAGCTTCGTCGCGGTCGCCCGGCACGGCGGGTTCTCCGCGGCCGGCAAGGCCGTCTTCCGCGGTCAGTCCCGGATCAGCGAGCACGTCGCCGACCTCGAACGCGCTCTCGGCGTACAACTCTTCGACCGCACCGCCCACCCGGCGCGGCTGACGCCGGAGGGCCGGACGCTGCTGCCGCACGCCGAGGAGATCCTCAACCGGCTGGGCGACCTGTCGTCCGGCGGGGGAGAGGTTCGCTTCGGCGCCTACCCGAGTGCGGCCGCGCACCTGTTTCCCCAGGTCGTACGGCGCCTGCCGCCGAACATCACGCTGCACTTGGTCGAAGGGCCGAGCGTCGACCTGGAAAGTGCGCTGCTCCGCGGTGACATCGACCTGGCGATCCGCCCGGTCCACCCGCTCGTCGCCGACGAGTCTCTCGAGCACGAGGTGCTCTGGCGCGAGCCGCTGGTCGCGGTCTTCGCCGAGTCGCATCCGCTCGCGAAGTCCGAGTCCGTCAGCCTCGAGCAGTTGGCCGCGCTCCCGCTCATCTCGATCGGTGAGAGCTCCGGACCACGCCAGTTCGAGTCCCACCTGGCTTTCGCGTCAGCCGGCCTGAACCCGGAGTCCGCCTTCCGCACCAACCAGCCGCAGACTCTGCTGTCCCTGGTCCGGCACGGACTCGGTGTAGGCGTCACCAACGAGCTGGCGGTCACCACCGCGAACCTCGACGGCGTACGCCTGGTGCCGATCCACGACGCCGGCGTCGAGCGTCAGGTCGCCGTCTTCGGCCACCGCTCCCGGCCGAAGTCGCCGGCGCTGGATCAGGTCATCGACGTGATCCGCGAGCTCACCGGATGAACTGGTCCACGTAGTCGGCGCCGAGGCCGTTGGCGGCGTAGTGGTCGCGGCACAGCTGGATCTTGGTGAAGGTGTCCTCGTACCCGATCTGGTTGCCGTCGTCGTCGACGTAGATCATCGCGCCGGAGATGTTGAAGAACGTGATCATCTCGGTGCAGTCTTCCGGGACGCGCAGGGTGTGGATCTCACCCGGCGGCTCGTACACGAACGACCCGGTCTCCGCGACCCACTCGTGTTCGTCGTACTGCCACTTGCCCTTGATCACGTAGCCGAACACCGCGCTCGGGTGCCGGTGCCGGGACACGATGCCGGACCGGGTCACCTTGAGCAGGTTGCACCACTGCCCGGTGATCGTGTTCAGCATCAGCGGGCGGAACCACACGTCGGGCGCCTGCTGGACCCACAACCGGTCGTCCTCGGGCACCGCCGGTACGGCGATCTCCGCGGGAACACCTGCCGAAACCGGAATCATCGAAGCTCCTTCACATGCTCTGGTAGCCGCCGTCCACGGGCAGGACGGCGCCGGTGACGAATCCCGCGTCGGGGCCGGTCAGGAAGGCGATCGCGCCGGCGACCTCCTCCGGGGTACCCCAGCGGGCCATCGGCGTACGGGAGATGATCCGGTCGGCCGCGACCGGATCGGCTTGCAGTGCGGACGTGAGGTCGGTGGCGATCCAGCCGGGTGCGACCGCGTTCACCCGGATCCCGTCGGCCGCCCAGGCCACCGCGAGCGACTTGGTGAGCTGCACGATCCCGCCCTTCGAAGCGCTGTACGCCGGAACGAGCGGTCCGCCGAAGTAGCTCAGCATCGAGGCGACGTTGACGATGCAGCCGCGGCCGGCGGCGAGCAGGTGGTGCGCCGCCTCGGCCGCCCGCATGGCGCCGGTGAGGTTGATCTCGACGACCTCCCGGAACACCTCGGGCCGGTGCTCGTCGCCGCGCCGGATGATGCCGGCCGCGTTGATCAGTACGTCGAGTTGGTCGAGCGATCCGATCAGGTCTTCCAGGGCACCCGGCTCACGGAGGTCCAGCTCGTGCAGGAGGGCCGCTTTCCGGAGCTCGGCCGAGGCATTCGACGTACCGAGTCCGGCCGCGATCACGGTCGCGCCGTCGGTGCCGAGGCGGAGCGCGGTGGCCGCGCCGATACCGCTCGTACCTCCGACGACGAGCGCGGTCCGGGTCATGTCCGGCATCCTGCACCGCCCGACCGGCCGGCACAACGAAGACCCGGACGGCGGATAGGGGTCATCCGCCGTCCGGGTCTGGTTGAGGTGGTCAGTCGACGCTGGTGTCGATGCGACGGTGGTACCGCTGGCCCGCCTTGCCGCCGATCACGGACGCGAACAGCGTCACCAGCACGGCCGCGGCGATCGCGATCATCCCGCCGGCGGTGAGCGTCTCGTCGGTGAACGGCACGGACGGCAGGTCCACCCGGTCCAGGACGTCGTACTGCGAGCCGGCCACGGCGGCGATCGCCGCGACAGCCAGAGTCACCAGTACGCCGATCAGCCAGACGCCGAGGCCCTGTCGCCCACCGTCGAAGCGAGCGAGCCGCCCGGCGACGTACCCGCCGTTGTAGTAGGCGATCGCCAGGATGAGCAGCAGCACCGCGCCGGAGGCGATGCCGATCGTGCCGGCCTCCGCCTCGGCCGCGTTCCAGTCGATCGTCGCCGCGTAGTCGACCGCCGCAGCGACCGCGCCGACGATCCCGGTGAGCAGTGCGATCAGCCCGACCGCGACCAGCCAGCCGAAGAACGCGGCGCCGCCCTTGAACCCGCGGTACGCCGGGTCCACCTCGGCGGCGGCCGACGTCTTGACCCGGGCGCGGTGTACCGGCAGCGGCCGGGTGGCGTCAGGGTCGGCCTCGACTGTTCTGCCGTCGAGGTGCTGTGTGTCTGTGTCGTCCCGATACTGCTGGGCCATGTCAGTTCTCCTCGCCAGACAGCCCCGTGTCGTTCCACCGGTACCCGTCCGAACGCTGGCTATGCGTGGCGAGGTCGTGACTGAAGGTCAGTCGAGCAAGCGGTCGATCTTGTCGTGGTAGCGCCGGCCCGCCTTGCCGCCGACGATCGCGAACAGCAGCGTCAGCACGACCAGCGCCGCGGCGGCGATGATTCCGCCGGTGGTGACGGTGTCGGTCGACAGGGACACGTCCGGCCGGCTCACCTCGTCGACCAGGTCGTACTGGTTGTTCAGCACCGCACCCGCGCCGGCCGCGAGCACCGAGAACAGGAACGCGAACATCCACACGCCGAACCCGTTCCGCCCGCCGTCGAACCGCGCCAGCCGCCCGGCGACGTAACCGCCGCTGTAGAAGGCCAGGGTCAGCACGAGCACGCCGACGGTCGCAGCGGTGATCCCCGCGGCGCCAGGCTGGGCCTCGGCGTCGGCACGCGTGTAGTCGAGGATCTCCGCCGTCCCGAAGGCCGCTGCGGAGACCGCCAAGGTCAGCAGCACCGACATGGCGATCGCGATCAGCCAGCCGAAGAACGCCGCGCCGAACTTGAAGCCTCGGTAGGACAGCATGTCTGCGTCGACGTCCGGATCGGCCATGGGCAGCGGCCGGTCCGGAACGATCGTGACGTTGCTCATCGCCCGGTGCGCCGCCGCCCGCGCCTCCTCGTACCGTTGAGTGGTGTTCGCGTCGGCATCGTCGGGCACCTGCATCGTGGTGGTGACAACGGGTTGCGTCGCGGTGGCGGTGTCGCCGTACTGCTGGACCATTCCGCTTCTCCTCACTGGTCAGCTCCGCGCGGTCCCTACCCGCCCGGATCGCGTCTGACACAGGTGGGCGGTGGATTTAACCGGCCTCTGGCGCAGTCTCACTCACCGTCGTCGGATACCGGCGGGGAGTGAAGACCAGAGGCCCGGCTGGGCGGGGCACGGTGCGGGTCTGCGACGACCCGACCACCAAGAGGCACCGCATGTCAACCGCTGCCGGGTCCAGCTCGGCGAGCGTTGTGACGGTGATCGCTTCCTCTTGACCGCCCACGTCCCGGCCGACGATGACCGGCGTACTGGGCGAACGGTGTTCGAGAAGCAGGTCGCGGGTGGCGGCGACCTGCCAGGTGCGGGACTTGGAGGCGGGGTTGTAGATCGCGATCGCCAGGTCGGCCGCGGCGGCCGCGGACAGCCGCTGGGCGATCACCTCCCACGGCTTGAGCCGGTCCGACAGGGACAGGACGCAGTAGTCGTGCCCGAGCGGTGCTCCCACCCGGCTGGCGACGGCCTGGGCGGCGGTCATGCCTGGCAGCACGCGTACGGCGATGTCGGCGTACTCGGGCTCGGACGCGACCTCCGTGACCGCACTGGCCATCGCGAACACACCCGGGTCACCGGACGAGACCACAACCACCTTGGAGCCCTTGCGAGCGAGGTCCAGGGCGAACGCGGCCCGCTCGGACTCGACCCGGTTGTCCGAGCCGTGTTTGCGCTGCCGAGCCCGGTCCGGCAGCCGGTCGACGTACGGGCCGTAGCCGATCAGGTCGTCGGCGCCCGCGATCGCCGCACGCACCTCAGGCGTCATCCACTCCGGTCCGGCCGGTCCGAGGCCCGACTACGGTCACCGAGCCTTCTGCCTCGGTCTTGGTCGCCGGCGCGGCGAACGTGGTGTTGATCGGGCTGGGGAGCAGGGCGAGGGAGAAGTACGGCACCTCGTCGGGGTCCACGTCAGCCAGGGGAGCGGTCCGCTGAGCGTCGGTCGTGGCGCGTTCGACGTACCAGGCCTCGTCTGCCCTCCCGGCGAGCTCGAACGCCTCCCGCACGTTGGAGAACGTCCGCCCGAGCTTCATCACGGCTGCCGCGTCGGTGTGCCGCAGCCGGTCTGCGAGTACGTCGGGCGGCAGCGTGCCGGGCAGCACGGTGAGGATCTCGTCCCGCTCGCACAAGGGCCGTCCGAGTACGGCGGCCGCCGCGCTCACCGACGTGACGCCGGGGACCACCTCGCACGAGTACCGGTCGGCCAGCCGCTTGTGCATGTGCATGTAGGACCCGTAGAACAGCGGATCCCCTTCAGCCAGTACGACGACGTCGCGACCGGCGTCGAGATGCGCGGCGAGCCGGGCGGCGCAATCGGCGTAGAAGTCGTCCATCGCACCCTGGTAACCGCCGGGGTGGTCGGTCGTCTCGGTGGTCAGCGGGTAGACCAGGTGTTCCTCGAGTTGGCCCGGTGAGAGGTACGGCGCCGCGACCGAGCGGGCGATGCTGCGGCCGTGCCGCGCACTGTGGAAGGCGATGACGTCCGCCGCGCCGATCAGCCGGGCCGCCTTCACCGTCACGAGTTCGGGGTCGCCCGGGCCGAGCCCGACACCCCACAGCCGGCCCGTCACTCCGCCTCACTCGCGATCGCGTTGACGGCGGCCGCGGTGATCGCGCTGCCGCCCCGACGGCCCTTGACGATGAGGTACTCCAGGCCGAGGTC
The DNA here is from genome assembly GCA_963748245.1 of uncultured Actinomycetota bacterium. Taxonomy (GTDB): domain Bacteria; phylum Actinomycetota; class Actinomycetes; order Propionibacteriales; family Kribbellaceae; genus Kribbella. Next base: position 1,672,556 of record CAVVIA010000004.1, read on the forward strand.
GTTCGCCGCCAGCGCGTCCTTGGACTCGGCCGCGCCGATGAACCCGACCGGGATGCCGAGGATCGCGGCCGGTCGCGGCGCGCCCGCGGCGATCAGTTCGAGCAGCCGGAACAGCGTGGTCGGAGCGTTGCCGATAGCAACAACCGCGCCCTCGAGGTGGTCCTGCCAGAGATCGACGGCGGCGGCGCTGCGGGTGGTTCGCAGACTCTCCGCCAGCGTGGCGGTCCGTGGGTCCTGCAGAGTGCAGATGACCTGGTTGTCCGCGGGCAGGCGTTTCCGGGTGACGCCGGCCGCCACCATCTGCGCGTCACACAGGATCGGAGCGCCGTCCTGCAGCGCGGCACGCGCGTTCTTGACCACGTTCGGCGAGTTGCGGATGTCCGCGACCAGGTCGGTCATGCCGCAGGCGTGGATCATCCGTACGGCGACCTGCGCGACGTCGGCCGGGAGGGCGCCGAGCCCGGCGGCCGCCTCGGTCCGGATCGTCGCGAACGACTGCCGGTAGATCTCGGCGCCGTCCTTCACATACTCGTGGCTCACTGCAGTCCCATCCGCTCACCGTCGATCACGTAGCCATTGGCTGTGGCGAGCACATCGACGAACTCGCCGGCCGGCTTGCCGCACCGCCGGTCACACCCCGACCAGTGCATCGGGTGCTCGTGCTGGGGGAGCCGCGGCGTCACCCGCCGCGCGTCCGCCCGGACATCCGCCAGCGCCTTCGCGCACCCGGGCTGACCAGCACACGCTGTCACACCGTTCCACGGCGAGTCCGCCTTTGTGATCAACCCAACCTCGTCCAGCCGCGCAGTCGGGTCGCTCCCGACCCGCAGGACGATCGATCGCCACGGCGTGATCCGGATTTCATCGGCAACGTCCGCGACAACGGCAGCCTGCTCCTGGCCGAGACTGCCCAGCGGAACGGTCGCCACCAGTGCGTTCGCCGCATGCCAGCCGGCGCCGATCGTCGTCGCCGCGGCCGGTACGTCGTCAGTCGCGCGCAGCCCGATCCGCTCGAGGATCCGGGCCTCCCCGTTCTGGACCTCCGAGATCCGCCACTCGCGTCCGGAGCGCACCTTCAGGAACGCCTTCGCCGCTGCGATCATCACCTCGGCCGCATCACTCCAGTCCACCCGGACGCCCAAGGTGCCCAGGGTCAGGACCGCCTCGCGATCGTCGAGCGCACGGACCAGTACGTCTGCCCGAGCTCCGGCGAGATCTCCGCGCCCGTCGTCCAGGGCGAACAAGAACCGCCCCGGCAACTCCGCAAGCCGTCGGCGTGCACACAACGCCCGGTCCACCTCGGCTGCCACGGGCAGAACGTCGTACCGGCTCTGACTGTCCAGACCGGACAGGGGCGACGCCAGGATGTTCCGCACTCGCTCGTGCGTGATGGAGGGGAGCAGTCCGGCGTCGTACAGGCGGTCCGACAACTCCCGCGGCCCGTCCGCCGACAGCCCTCTGACCTGCACGTTCCCGCGCGAGGTGAGCTCCAGTTGCCCGTCACCCAGCTCAGCCGCGGCCTGCCGCAGTACACCCAGTTGCCCGACACTCAGCAGCCCACCCGGCAGCCGCACCCGAGCCAGCCCGCCATCGGCTGCCTCATGCACCGCCAGCACTCCGGGGCACCGATCCGTTTCTGTCCTGACCACAGCCGAGATGCTACGTCCCCAGCGGGCTCGGGGAATGATCTGGCACGGGATCATCTGGCAGCGGATAGTTCCGGGCTATTCTCGAAGGTATGGCGAAGACCCCAGCGCGCACGGTCCCTGACCTCACCGGCTATCTCACCCACGCCGGTCATGTCCTCGAGACCCAGCTGTCCGCCGCGCTGGCGGACGTCGGGCTGACGCTGCGGATGCAGTGCGTCCTGCGGCACGCGCTCGAGGCGGAGCGGACCCAGATCCAGATCGCCGAGCTGGCCTACATGGACAAGACGACCATGGTCGTCACCGTCGACGCGCTCGAGAAGGCCGGCTACGCCGAACGCAAGCCGTCCGCGACCGACCGCCGGGCCCGGATCATCGCCGTCACCGACGCCGGCGCCGCGATCGCGCAGGAGGGCCAGCGCATCGTCGACCAGGTCCACGCCGACGCCCTCGAGGCGCTCGCCGCCGCGGAACGCAAGCCGTTCGTCGAAGCCCTCCAGGAGCTCGTCGACGGCCACCTGTCCGCTCCGGTCGAGGCGCAGCCGGTACGGCGGGCGCGCCAGCGCAGCGGCTGATCCGCTAAAAGATCGTCTGCTACAGAACTATCTGTTATGGTCGTTCTTGTCCTGCTCTGTGCTTCGACAAGGAGACGACCGGTGCCACCAGAAACTGCAGTGCCCGTCAGCAGTTCCACCGGCGACCGGCCGGTGCGGAGCCGCGCGAAAGCGCTCGCGGTGCTGTGCGTGATGCAGCTGATGATCATCCTCGACGGCACCGTCGTGACGGTCGCGTTGCCGACGATCCAGGAGGAGCTCGGGTTCTCGCAGGCGGGCCTCGCCTGGGTGATGAACTCGTACCTGATCGCCTTCGCCGGACTCCTGCTTCTGGCCGGCCGGATCGGCGACCTGATCGGCAGCAAGCGGGTCTTCCTGGCCGGCCTCGGCCTGTTCACCGCCGCGTCGCTCCTGTGCGGTGTCGCCACCAGCGCGGAGGTCCTGATCGCCGGACGGTTCCTGCAAGGCGTCGGCGGCGCGCTGGCCTCCGCGGTGATTCTCGGCATGATCGTCGGCCTCTACCCGGCCCCCGGTGAGCAGGCGCGAGCGATGGGCGTCTACGGCTTCACCTCGGCCAGCGGCGCGTCCATCGGCCTCATCCTCGGTGGAGTGATCACCCAGACGGTCGGCTGGCACTGGGCGTTCCTCATCAACGTTCCGATCGGTGTCGTCTCCCTGGCACTCGCCGTACGGCTGCTGGCCGGGCAGCGCGGTCTGGGGCTCGGCAAGGGCGCAGATGTCCTCGGCGCCGTCCTCGTGACCGCCGGCCTCTCCCTGGGCGTCTACACCATCGTGCAGACCGCCGAGCCACACGCGGAATTGCCGCGCACGCTGGTCCTCGCGGTGATCTCAGTGCTCCTGTTGGCAGCGTTCGTACTGCGTCAGGCGCGCAGCACGAAGCCGCTGCTCTCACTGCACATCTTCCGCAACCGCCAGGTGAGTGTGGCCAACCTCGTGGTCATCCTGCTCTTCGCAGCGGGCTTCGGCTTCCAGTTCATGACTGCGCTCTACCTGCAGCGAGTGCTGGGCTACGACTCGTTGACCACCGGCCTGGCCTTCCTCCCGGCACCTCTCATGGGAGCGGTGATGTCCCTGTTCGTCGCGCCGCGGCTGATCGTCCGCTTCGGCGGCCGCGCGATGCTGATGGCTGGACTCACTGCGTTCCTGCTGGCACTGCTCTGGCTGAGCCAGGCGCCTGTCGATGGCTCGTACGTCGTCAACGTCGCACCAGTCCTCACAGTGATGGGCATCGGGGTCGGTGTAGGGATCCAGTCCGCCATCCTGCTGGCCATGTCCGGTGCTGAACCGGGCGACGCCGGACTCGCCTCCGGTCTCAACAACACCGCCCAACAGGCGGGTGCGGCCGTCGGCACCGCCGTACTGGCGACACTGGCCGCGTCCACGACGGCCGGTCGGCTGAGTGAGGGAGCGGAATCGGTACTGGCTCTTCGGGACGGCTATAGCGCGGCCTTCATCGCAGCAGCAGGCTTCGTCGTCGTGGGGCTCGTCCTGACCGCAACACTGCTCCGAACGCCGCAGAAGTGACAGCAGCGCCCGGTCCGTCGTTGCCGACGGCACCGGGCGCTCCTGTTGTCAGTTGATGCCTGCCCAGAAGGTGCAGTGGTGTTCGGTCGTGAGGTTCACCGGCTTGACGCCGCCCTGGTCGGTGGGGGCGAGTGAGACCCCAGTGATAGAGCGGCTGTTGGTTGGGGACCAGTGTGGTCGGTCCGGGCCGTTGGGATTGCCTGTTCGGGCGAAAGCGGTCCAGTAGTCGATCATCTGGTTCGACAGCACCTGCTGGGGCTCCGAGAACTCCGGGTCCCAGCCGCCGAGTCGGAACAGGTACGGGAGTTCCATGGCGTGCGCAGCGCCCTGACCGGGTTGTGCGAGTGGCGAGTGCTTGTCGGCGAACTCGTACGCGTACACCGGCACCTTTCGGGCCGCCTGCCGGTCACTTGCGACCTGGGTGCAGGACCAGATCCGGTCGGTGGTGACTGCGGCCCACGCTGCGGCCGCTGACGCATACCGGTCGACCGGGTACTCACGCAGTACCTTGGCCGCCTGGTTCGCTCCCACCATCTTGGTCACCAGGCCCGGGTAGTCCTTGATCTCGCCGAAGGCGACCAGCCACGGTGTCGCCTCGTCGTGGTTGTTGCCGGAGAGGATCGGCACCCGGTGGAACAGGCCGGCCTCCAGGGCCTTCGCGGGACTCAGTGGGACGGCCGCAGTCCCGCCGTACGCGACCTGGGTGAACTGCAAGGTGTCCTGCACGAGTACGTCGGATTTCGCGGCGTGCAGGCAGTCGAGCATGGACTGGCCGGGCTTGCAGGACAGCTTGTGGGTGTTACCGGCTGCCCACTCCTCGCCGGTGGTCTGGACCGTCTTGACCGGGACCCAGGGGGAGTCGGCGGCCTGGCCCGGGTACTGGCTGTTGTCGTCCCAGTTGAACGCGCAGGAGCCGCTCTGCATGATCGCCTTAGCGAAGAGCCCGGTGGAGGTAGGGGAGGTCAACTGTGCGCAGACGCTCATGCCACCGGCGGATTCACCGGCCACGGTGACGTTGCGGGGGTCGCCGCCGAAGGCTCGTGCGTTCCGCTGCACCCAGCGCAGCGCGGCCTGCTGGTCCTGGATGCCGTACGTGCCGGAGCCGGGCAGACCTGGGTAGCCGAAGAACCCGAAGATGCCGAGCCGGTAATTGACCGTCACGACGACCACGTCGCCTCGAGTGGCGAACTTCGACGCCTCGTAGTTGTAGCCGGCACCGGAGAAGAACCCGCCGCCGGGGATCCACACGACCACTGCTCGCGGCTTCGTTGATTGCTTGGCCGGGGTGGTGACGTTCAGGTAGAGGCAGTCCTCGGTGGTGGATCCGTCTGGCGCCTCCGGGTTCGCCTGCTGCGGGCAGGCGCTCGAGTGCTCCACGGCCTCGCGTACGCCGTCCCACGGCTGCACCGTCTGCGGTGCCTTCCACCGCAGAGCGCCGACCGGCGGAGCGGCGTACGGGATTCCGTTGAACACCCGCGCCCCGTTGACCGTCGTACCACTCAACAACCCAGCATCAGTCCGTACGACGTCCTGGCTCGTGTCTGCTGAAGCGCTGTTCACCAGCAACCCGACCGGCACCAGCGCAAGCGCCACCGCGAGCCGCAGTTTCCTTCGCAATCTCGTCATGCCCAGCAGCCTCAGCCAACCCGCATGACACCCGCTTCGGCCCGACGGCCACCCCACCTACACCTTTGGTCTAAGACTTGACCCTGCGGAGCAGGTAGGTGTCCATGATCCAGCCCTTGCGATCACGGGCGTCGGCGCGGACCTTCTCGATCTCTCCGGCCACCTCGCGTAGCGGGCCCGAGATCAGGATCTCGTCCGGTGTCCCGAGGTAGGCGCCCCAGTAGATCTCGGCATCCTGGTCGAGGTGCTCGGTGAACGCGGTCTGGCCGTCGAGCATCACGACCACGTCATCCACATCCTCCGGCCACGCCTTCGCCAGCCGCCGCCCGGTGGTGATCTGGATCGGCCTGCCGACCTGGTTCAGTCCGACCCGGTGCCGCGCCGCCAGCGTCGACACGCTGCTGATCCCCGGGATCACCTCGACCTCGAACGCCAGTTCACCCCGCGCCAGGATGTCGTCCAGGATCGCCAGCGTGCTGTCGTACAAGGAGGGATCGCCCCAGACCAGGAACGCCCCCACCTGACCCTCGCCGAGCTCCGACGCGATCAGGTCCGCGCACACATCGGCCCGGCGGCGCCGCCAGTCGTCGACGGCTTCGACGTACGCGCTGGTGGTCCGGTCCCGCTCGGGATCGCGGCCGACGACGACCCGGTAGTCCTTGTTGTTGGCGTACCGGCGCAGGATCTCCTCGCGCAGGTCGACGAGCTCCTGCTTGACCTCGCCCTTGTCCAGCACGAAGAACACGTCGACCCGGTTCAGCGCCGACACGGCCTGCATCGTCACCTGCTCCGGATCGCCCGCACCGACCCCGATCACCACGATCTCCCGCATGCCGCAGACCCTACGTCAGCCGCCGTTTCAGACCGACAGGAGGAGCGCGGCGGCGATGACGGTTCCGGCCACGGCGCCGCCGTAGCACAGGACCACGATCGGGGCGGCGTACCGCTTCAGTTGCAGGCCGTCGTACAGGGTGAAGCGGAAGCGGTGGGCCCAGTGGAAGAGAGCCAGCGTGCACAGCCCGAACAACACCAGTCGGGTGAACCAATTCCGCAGGATGGCGAACAGGTGCGAGTGATCCGGCGGCGACAGCAGGTCCAGCGGGAACGCGATACCGAACAGGAACAGCAGGATCGGCACCATCAGCGCGACGACCATGCCGCCGGAGCTGAACAGCATCCAGAGCAGAGGTTCGGGCGCGGGGCGACGGTTCATCGCAGCACCAGCCAGGCAACGATTGCTGAGAGCAACAACCACGCCAGGTAGTGCGCGGCGACGACCTGAGGCGGCGGCAGGCGACGGCCGCGGACCTTGACGACCATCGCCCGCGGTGCCAGGGCGAACCACGTGATCGCGTGGAGCAGGATGAAGAGCATCGCAATCACGTTGATCGCGACCATCCACCACTGGCCGCTCCGGTCGAGGAAGTCCTGGTACGACGCCGCGCCGTCGCTCACCGCCTTCACCAACAGGAGCAGGTACACCACGAACCACGCGACGAAGACACTGCTCAACTCACGCAGGACGAACAGCAAGTAGGAGCGGCGCTCGAGCCACCAGAACAGAGGCAGCGGTCGCTGGTAGGTGCTCATCTACGACTCCGGGGCATCAGGAGATCCTTGATCGACTGCGTCGCCGCGGTCAGCTTGTACCGCTGGATCGCGCCGGCCGGATCCACACCCTTCGGGCACGCCGCACTGCATTCACCGACGAACGTGCAGGCCCAGATCCCCTCCGGCGAGGAGAGTACGGCGCGACGCTCCTCGGCACCCTCGTCCCGCGAGTCGAGGTTGTACCGCTGGGCCAGCGCGATCGCCGCCGGCCCGATGAACTCCGGTTCGAGGCTGTACACCGGGCAGGCCGAGTAGCAGAGCATGCAGTTGATGCACATGCTGAACTGCTGGTACTCGTCCATTTCCTCCGGCGTCTGCAGGTACTCGCCCTCCTCGACCGGACTGTGCACCTCGCGGACGATCCACGGCTTGACCTTCGGCAGCTTGGTCATGAAGTCGTCGATGTCGATGACCAGGTCGCGGATCACCGGGAAGTTGCGCAACGGCTCGACCCGCACCGGACCGGGTGCGTAGTCGGTGAGGAAGGTCGCGCAACTCAGCTGCGGTTCGCCGTTCACGGTCATCCCGCAGCTGCCGCAGATCCCCATCCGGCACGACCACCGGAACGACAACGTGCCGTCCAGGTGGTCCTTGATGTACGACAAACCGTCGAGAACGGCCCAGTGCTCGCGCAGCGGCACCTGGTAGGACTGCATCACCGGTTCGGACTCCAGTTCGGGCCGGTAGCGCGCGACCTCGATGGTGATCTCGTCTGCCATCTCTACCTCCCGTAGACCCGTTCTCCTGGTGGCCAGCGGGTGATCGTCACCGGCAGATACGTGATCCGGCTCGTCCCGTCCGGCTCACGCCGTACCAGCGAATGCGCCAGGAACCGGTCGTCGTCGCGAGCCGGGAAGTCGACGCGCTGATGTGCTCCGCGCGACTCCTCCCGGAGCAGCGCGCAGGCGATGATGCTCTCGGCAACGTCCAGCATGAACCCGAGCTCGAGCAGTGCGATCAGCTCGGTGTTGAAGTTCGTGCTGTGATCGTCGATCGCCGCGTGCGCGAACCGCAGCTGCAGCTCTTTCAGCTGATCGGCCGCCTTCGCCAGCGAGTCGCGGTCGCGGTAGATCCCGGCGCCGTTCTCCATCGTGGTCTGCATCTCGGTGCGGATGTCCGCGATCCGCTCGTGCCCCTCGGCGTGCCGGGCCAGCTCCTCGGTCAGCCGCCGTACCTCGTCCCGCCCTTGCGCTTCGATGGATCTGGGTACGACGTTCCGGTACCGGCCGGCGAACACGGCCGCGGCCCGGCCGGCCCGGTTGCCGAAGACGAGGCACTCGGGCAACGAGTTCGAGCCCAGCCGGTTCGCGCCGTTGATGCTGACACAGGCGACCTCGCCGGCGGCGTACAGACCCTCGAGTGACGTCTGGCCGCGGATGTCGGTGTGGATGCCGCCCATCATGTAGTGCACGACCGGGCGGACCGGCACGAGTTCCTTGACCGGGTCGATGTTCTGGTACTTCGAACACAGCTCCCGGACGAACGGCAGCTTGGTGTCGATCAGCTTCGCGCCCAGATGCCGCAGGTCCAGGTTCACGATCGGCCCGTACGGCGTATCGATCGTGCGACCCTTGTCGTGCTCGTGCACGAAGGCTTGTGACAACCGGTCGCGTGGCCCGAGTTCCATGCTGCGCAGTTCCGGTGTCGGCGACGGCGTACCGAGGTCGTAGTCCTGCAGATACCGGTAGCCGTCCTTGTTGAGCAGCCAGCCGCCTTCGGCCCGGGCCGCCTCGGTGATGAGGATGCCGGTGAACGGCAGGCCGGTCGGGTGGTACTGGACGAACTCCATGTCCTTGAGCGCCGCACCGGCCCGGTAGGCGAGCGCCATCCCGTCGCCGGTCTTGATGTTGGCGTTCGTGGTGAACGGGTAGACCCGGCCGCATCCACCGGTGCAGACGATGACCGCGCTGGCCGTGATCGTCTCGATCCGCCCGGTCGACAGTTCGATCGCGACGACGCCGTACGCGCGTCCGTCGTCGACCAGGATCTTGGTCACGTACCACTCGTCGTACCGGACGATGTCGGTGTACGAGAGCGCGGTCTGGAACAGCGTGTGCAGCAGGTGGAACCCGGTCCGGTCGGCGGCGAACCACGTGCGCCTCTTCTTCATGCCGCCGAACGCCCGTACGGCGATGTGCCCGTCCGGCTGCCGGCTCCACGGGCAACCCCAGTGCTCGAGCCGGAGCAACTCACGCGGCGCCTCGGCCACGAACGCCTCGACCGCGTCCTGATCGCACAACCAGTCGCTGCCGGAGACCGTGTCGTACGCGTGCTCGTCGAGCGTGTCGTCGTCGGCGGCAACGGCCGCGGCGCCACCCTCGGCGGACACCGTGTGGCTGCGCATCGGGTAGACCTTGGAAATGACCGCGACCCGCAACGCCGGGTTGGTCTCCGCCACCGCGATGGCAGCACGCAACCCCGCGCCGCCGCCCCCGATCACCACGACGTCATGAAAGGTCATGCACGCCCCCGCTTCGCTCCGAGCTCGCTGCCGCCTCGCGGGCGCACGCTTGCTTCCGGGCGACCTCGCACCGGGCGCGGACGTGTACTTTCTGGTGACTCGCTCCGATCGCTCACTGACCGCCCCGTTCAGGCTTCGTGGTCGCCGCTGTGCTCGTCCAGCAGGATCTTGCCGTCGTGCCGCACGGTCTGGATCCGCACACTGCCGTCATGAAACTCGTGCCGGATCCGGCGGCAGCCGCACGCGTAGCGCACGTCATCCATCCGGAAGCCCTCGAAGTCGTCCTCCTGGCTCCGGTCCGCGTCCCCGATCCGCCCACACGGCGCCCGCTCCGCGGTCAGGTGCGTCCTGGTCCCGGTCATTCGCCCACCTCCAGAGCCCTCCAGGTGTTTGTGACTCACATCACACCTAGATAGTGCGCCCCCCAACCACCCCCGGCAACACCTCAGTACCCTCACCCCGCGACTACCCACCCAACTCCGTCACCACCCCGCCCGGCTCCCCCACCACGGATGGATTCATCCCACCCGGTAGCTGTCGACGCCTGTCGCCGTTCGCCAAGTCGTGGATTCTGGTTGGGATCACCGCCGTTTGTGCACCAAGATCCACGCCTCGGCGAACGTGGTGTTGCTGGCTTCCGCCGAGGCGTGTCGGCCGGGACAGCCGAGAACGTTCGGCTTCGCTTCACCCGGCACGTCAATTGCATGCAGGTTCGACCTAGCAGGACTCCTCTACGACGCTTCCTCGACGATGTCAGCGAAGCCCTGTCGCTGTTCGGCCTTCCGCCTGCGCCCCATCCACCCATGGTGGACGACCCCTCGCGCGCTTCGCGGCAGCGATCCAGCAGCTGGTGGTGGTTGGCGTCCATCGAGGCGTCGATTCTGGCTGGGATTACTGCCGTTCGTCGACCAAGATCGACGACTCGGCGATGCCGGAGCCTGCGTAGTCGCGGCGTGGGAAAGAAACTACGGCTTGTGTTCGCGCCATTCTCGTTCGAAGGGGAGGCGCCAGGCTCTGGGGGCAATCAGTTGGTGGATGGCGTTGGGGCCCCAGGTGCCGGGTTGGTAGGGCTTGACCGGGGGTGGGTCGTCGAGGAGCATCGCGGAGCGGTCCCAGAGGGACTCGATGCCTTCGGCGGTGGTGAAGAGGGTGTGGTCGCCGCGCATCGCGTCCAGGATCAGGCGTTCGTAGGCTTCCAGTACGTCGCCCGCACTCTCGGTCTCCTGGGTCGAGAACTGCATCGACAGCTTCTCCAGCCGCATCCCCGGACCGGGGCGCTTGCCGTAGAACGACAGCGACACCCGCGACGAGTCGGCCAGGTCGAAGGTCAGGTGGTCCGGTCCCTGCGACCCGACCCCGGAGCCGGCCGGGAACATCGTCTTCGGGGCTTCCTTGAACGCGATCGAGATGATCCGCATCCCCTCGGCCATCCGTTTGCCGGTGCGCAGGTAGAACGGCACGCCGGCCCAGCGCCAGTTGTCGATGCCGACCTTCATCGCGATGAACGTCTCGGTGTCGGAGTCGGGCGCGACCCCGTCCTCGGTGCGATAGCCGCCGTACTGGCCGCGGACCACGTCGTCGGGGTGGATCGGGAGCATCGAGCGGAAGACCTTGTTCTTCTCCTCCGAGATGGCTCGCGGTTCCAGGGCGGTCGGCGGCTCCATCGCGACGAACGACAGCACCTGAAGGACGTGCGTGACGACCATGTCCTTGAACGCACCGGTCGGTTCGTAGAAGGTGGCCCGCTGGTCCAGGCCGAGGGACTCGGGGATGTCGATCTGCACGTGGTCGATGAAGTTGCGGTTCCAGATCGGTTCGAACAACCCGTTCGCGAACCGGAACGCAAGGATGTTCAGCGCTGCCTCCTTGCCGAGGAAGTGGTCGATCCGGAACACCTGCGACTCGTCGAAGGTCTCGTGCACGAAGTTGTTCAGCTGGATCGCGGTGGCCAGGTCGTCGCCGAACGGCTTCTCCATCACCACCCGGGCCCGGTCGACCAGGTCCGCGTCGCGCAGCATCGCAATCACCGCCTGCGCGGCCTTCGGCGGCACGGACAGGTAGTGCAGCCGGCAGGTGTCCGGGCCGAGCACCGCCTCGGCCGCCTTGACCGCGGCCGCGAGCGCCTCCGGCCCAGCCGTCGACGGCACGTACTCGAGCCTGTCGGCGAACTCCGCCAACTCCTCGACGGTCATCCGGTGCGTCCCGTGGATCTCCACCGCTTCCCGCGCCCGCTCGCGGAACTCGTCGGAGGTGATCTGCTCGGTCGCCACGCCGATGATGCGTACGTCGGGCGCGAACTTGGACAGCTGCAGATACGCCAGTCCCGGCAGCAGCTTGCGCTTGGCCAGATCCCCGGTCGCCCCGAACAGCACGATCACGTGCGGCGCCAGCGGCTCCGGATCCCGCCGCGACGGGCGCGATCCCGGCGCCGGGTACGCGATGGTCTGAGTACGGTCAGGCATGCAGTCCTCCCGAGGACACCGGAGCCAACACCCGAAAGTCTAGGCCGCCGCTCAGGCCGTACGGCGCGATCCTTGTTCCAGTCTGATCATGTTCGTGGCCATCATTCGCGGCTGGTCGCGGCAGTTCGGCGCGGCGGTGTGGAACGTGTCGCAGTGCATGAAGAACACGTCACCGGCGCGGCCGGCCAGCTCAACCACTCGCAGGGGTACGCCGTCCACTTCGAAACCGTCGACCAGGTAGCGCTGGACCCGGTCGCAACCGTTGTCGCCACTCCACAGTTCCCGCAACCACGGATGGGCCGCGCCGAGTTCACGCCGGAGCCGTTTCGGATGCGGCCCGTCCTCGGCGGGGTCGGCGTACCGACTGACCAAATGGTGCGATCCGGTGAGTACGAGCGTCGCACCGCCGCTTGGCCGGATGTCGTTCAGCAGCACGAACAACTGCACCGCCCGAAGCCGGGCCCCGGCCTCGAACGGCACGAAGTCGTTGTGCCACACGATGGTGGGTACGTCCCAGGCGGTGTCGTCGCGGAGCGGAAAGGTGACCAGCAGCGTGCCCCAATGGCGCGGCACTGTCCAAGAGCCCAGCAGGTCGTCGAGCGCGGCCCGGACCGCCGGGCTGCCGATCCGCTGGAACTCGTCCTGCCGCGCCACCGTCCGCAGGCCGGGCAGTCGTTGCTCGATCGACCAGGTCTCCGGATCGGCGCGCTCCATCCCGCGCCCGGTCTGCACGTGGTCCCAGATCCGGTCGCACATCGCGGTGGTGTCGTCCATCGGGATCGCCCCGGCCAGGCGCAGCAGACCGGTCCGTTCGAACTCCTCCAGCTGAGCTTCCGTCAACATTCGCAGCCTCCTCGCCGCCCCGAAAAGAAAACGCACCCGGAGCCGGGAGAGACGTGTGTGTCTCCCGGCTCCGGGTGCGTCGATGACTACGTCTTTCCCGGAGCACGTCTGTGTGGTCCGCCACGCTACGCCGGAGCGCACCCCGGCGCGACGGATTTACCGCTCGCGGATCAGCCGGCCGATGCGGTCTGCCACAGGCCGATCAGGTTGCCCTCCGAGTCGTTGAAGTACGCCGCGAAGCCCATGTCGCCGACCGCGAGCTTCTCGCCCACCGGCTTGCCGCCGAGTTGCTCGATCGACTCCCAGGTGGCGTCGATGTCGTCCACGTCGATGGTCAGCACCGGCTTGTTGATCTCCCCGGCGGCGGTCCGGTCGAACATGCCGCCGTTGATGAACCCGGGCTCGGCCGGCATGCCTTCGTCGGTGACCGGCCCGGTCGACACCGTCGTGTACCGCAGTTCGGGCATCTCCTGGAGCTGCCACCCGAACGCCCCGGCGTAGAACCTGTGTGCCCGGTCGCCGTCGTCGTACGGAATCTCGAAATGCACCACTCGTCCGGCCATCTCAAACCTCCCCTGTGAAAACCCGGTCTGTTTCGACGCTATGCCCGCTCCGGGTGGAAAGCGAGAGAGCGCCGCCGGCAAGTGGGCCGCCTGATCGACGACTGCGGCGTTCTACCGTAGGGGTGTCTGTTTCCGCCGGGACTGTTCGTCGGTGGGGTGAGACTCTCTGGAGGAGGACCGTGAAGTACTTGCTGATGATCGCCGGTGACGAGACGGCCGAGGCGCATGCGAACGACGGCTGCGGCGGCTGGTCGGAGGAGATGGAGCAGCGCGGCGTGGTCGAGGGCGGGGCCGGGCTGCGGCCGCCGTCGGAGGCGACGACCGTCCGGGTGCGGAACGACGAGTTGCTGCTGACCGACGGCCCGTTCGCGGAGACCAAGGAGCAGATCGGCGGGTTCGTGCTGATCAACTGCGCCGATCTCGACGAGGCCATCGAGATCGCGGCCAAGCATCCGGCGGCCGGGTACGGGACGATCGAGATCAGGCCGGTATTGGATGTGCCGCCGGAGGTTGTGTGACGTTCGAGCAGATCTACCGGCAGGAGTGGGGTCAGGTCGTCGCCACGCTGATCCGCCTGACCGGTGACTGGGAGTTGGCCGAGGAGTGCGCACAGGAGGCGTTCGCAGCGGCTCTGGAGCGCTGGCCGCGGGACGGCGTACCGGACAAGCCCGGTGCCTGGCTGACCACGACTGCACGCAACAAGGCCCGCGACTGGCAGCGCCGGGAAGCTGTCGGCGCGGCCAAACTGAAGGAGGTGGCTGCCTTGGGATCTGAGTCCGACGAGCCGTACGACGTACCGGACGACCGGCTGCGGCTCATGTTCACCTGCTGTCACCCGGCCCTGGCGATGGAGGCGCGGGTGGCGTTGACGCTGCGGACACTGGCCGGTCTGAGTACGACGGAGATCGCACGAGCCTTCCTGGTCCCGGAGACCACGATGTCGAAGCGGCTCACCCGGGCCAAGCGGAAGATCCAGCACGCCGGTATCCCGTACCGGGTCCCGCCTGCGCATCTCCTGCCGGAGCGGACGCCTGCCGTACTGGCTGTGCTCTACCTGCTCTTCAACGAGGGATACACCGATGTCGTTCGGAGCAATCTGAGCAGTGAGGCGATCAGACTGGCTCGTCTGCTCGTGCAACTGATGCCGGACGAGCCAGAGGCGGCCGGACTACTCGCACTGATGCTTCTCCACGACGCACGCCGTGGCACCCGCCTGAGCGCTGACGGTGTGCTGGTGACGTTGGAGGACCAGGACCGCACTCGCTGGGACAACGCGGTGATCACAGAAGGCATCGACCTGCTGGAAGCCACTCTCCGACGGCGCTCACCCGGGCCGTACCAGGTGCAGGCGGCCATAGCTGCCTGTCACGCCTCTGCACGTACGGCGGCCGACACGGACTGGCCGCAGATCGCCGGACTGTACGGCCAGCTCAAGCAGACCCCAGTCGTCGCGCTGAACCGCGCTGTCGCCATCGGCATGGCCGACGGTCCGGCCGTAGGACTCCGGCTCGTCGACGAGTTGGCAGCAGGCGCACTGGCCGGCTACCACCTGCTGCCGGCTACTCGCGCCGACTTCCTCCGGCGGCTCGGACGGCACGCCGAGGCCGCGACGTCGTACCGAGAGGCGATGGAACTCGCGGCGACCGACGCCGAACGTCGCTATCTGGCCCAAAGACTGGAGCAGGTGTCTGTCTGAGCGGAACCCGCTCGTCGGTGGGGTATGACAGACATCAGAGTGGCCGTGGCGGGGGAGCGGACCGACCTCGCTGACCTGCTGGCCGGACTACCGGAAGAAGACTGGGACAGACAGACCCTGTGCCAGGGATGGCGGGTGCGGGAACTGGTTGCCCACATCACCATGCCGTACCGGCTGTCGACGCCCGGCTTCCTGCTGGGGATGATCAGGGCCCGGGGCAACTTCGACCGCCTCGCCGACCGGCAGGCCCGCCGGGACGCCGCCGAGCTCTCCGCGCCCGAGCTGACCGAATGCCTGCGCCGGAACATCAACCACCCCTGGAAGCCGCCGGGTGGCGGCTACGCGGGGGCCCTGTCCCACGACGTCATCCACGGCCTCGACATCACCGTTGCCCTAGGCATCGATCGTCAGGTGCCCGCGGACCGCCTTCACCACATCCTGGACGACCTGAAACCCCGGCAGCTCAAGTACTTCGGCGTCGACCTCACCGGCGTCCAGCTCCGCGCGACTGACCTCGACTGGACCCACGGCACCGGCGAGGTCCTGTCCGGCACGGCCCAGGATCTCCTCCTCGTCCTCTGCGGCCGAACCCTCCCGCCCAGCCACCTGACCGGTGCGCCCGCGTCCCGTTTCACCAAGGAGCCCGTCCGATGATCATCAGCCTGCCCATCGAGGACCGCCCCCGTTCGTACGCCTTCTACCAGGACGCCTTCGGGTTCACCCCGATCGGCGAGCCGGACGAGGACGGCGTACCGGAACCACTTCAGTTCGCCCTCACCGAGGACGTCCGGCTGATGCTGATCCCCACCGGCGGCTTCGGCTGGGTCCTCGGCGACCACCCGCCGGCGCCCCGCGGCACCAGCGAATGCATCCTCTCCATCCCGCTGGAATCCGAAGCCGCCGTCGACGCCCTCTTCGCTCGAGCCACGGCCGCCGGGGCCACGACGGTCGGCAAGCCCACGCGTCGCCCATGGGCCTACTTCGGTACGCTCACCGACCCCGACGGCCACCTCTGGATGCTCGAGACGAGCTGACCGTCAGCGGGGGAGGCCCTGCCAGAAAGTGCAGTTGTGGCTGGCTGCGTACGGCGCGGGCGCGATGCCGGTGGTGGACAGGCCGAGGACGGTGCCGGAGCGGTTGAAGGCGGGCCAGTCCGGGCGGTTGGAGCCGTTGGGGTTGCCGGTGCGGGCGAACGCCGTCCAGTAGCCGATCATCGTGGCCGAGAGGCGTTGCTGTTCGACGGTGAGCGGCGGGTACGGGTTCTGGGGCATGTTGACGGTCCAGAGGTAGGGCAGGTCCTGGCTGTGGTACGCCCCCAGTGGGAAACCGTCGGGCGTGACGCGGCCGTTGTCCTCGGCGAACTCGTAGGCGTAGACCGGCTGTCGGGCGGCAGCAGCCTGAGCGGTGCGTAGGACCGGACAGGCGCCGATGAAGCCGCCCCAGTCGCTGAGCGCCGTCGCCAGTGCCAGTGCGGGGCTGGTGGTGACCGGGTACTTCGCCAGTACGGCGTCCGCCCGATCGCCGAAGGTCTGGACCATCATGGCGCGGTACTCCTCAGCAGTGAGCGACGACTGAAGCGAGACGAATCCCCGCATCTCGTGAGCAGTGCCACCGATCAGGAGCGGCACTCGGGCTGCTGTGCCGTTCCGCAGCGCGTCACCCGGTTGCTGGGGCAGTACCGATGTACCGGCCGTCGGGCCCCAAGGACGTTCGCCGCTGCGGCCGTTGACTGGAGGCCGACCACTGAGGACCGTGAGCACTCTGGAAGGTGGCCGCTCACGCAGGCAGGCCGCGACGTCAGGTGCTGTGGTGCAACCGAGTGCCTCGGTCGCCTGGGCTCCGACAGCCCGTGCCTCGGCCAATGTGGGCACACGGTTCTCGCACGCACCGCTCTGGGTGATGGCACGGTGGAAGAGGTCTCGGGCGAGCGGTGAAGCGAGGAGAGCGCACACCGATCGCGCTCCGGCGGACTGACCGGCCAGGGTGACGTTGCCGGGGTCTCCACCGAAGCCGGCGGCGTTACGTCGTACCCAACGCAGGGCGGCAGCCTGGTCCATCAGGCCGTAGTTCCCCTCGCCGAGTGCCGGGGAGGAGAGATAGCCGAGCGCCCCGAGGCGGTAGTTGACTGTGACAACCATCAGCCGGCCGGACGTGGCGAGCTTGGTGCCGTCGTACTCCTGCGATGCTCCGGTCACGAAGCCGCCGCCTGGCAACCACACGAGCACCGGCAGTCGCTCACCTGGCCGCACACCTCGTGGCACCTTCACGTCGAGGTAGAGGCAGTCCTCCGCGCCGACCGCACCGGCCTGCTGTGAACAGGGTGTGCTCGGCGCAGTCGCGTCCCGCACCCCGGACCACGCTTGTGGACGAGCAGGTGGCCGCCATCGCTTCTCACCGACCGGTGGAGCGGCGTACGGGACACCCGAGTAGGTCACGTGGTCAGCGGCAACGCTGCCACGCAACCACCCGGAGTCCACCCGAACCACACCAGCAGGCCCACCGGCCGGCACCGAAGGCCCGGCAAGGACCGAGATCAAAGCCAGAACAACACCAGGAATCGTCATGAGGAAAGTCTTCGGATTCCGGACCGCCATCGCGTCCGCGCGCAGTCCCGACTTCGGCTACCTCACCCGGCGCAGCAGACGACCGGACAGCTACGCCCAGCGGCGTATCAGAGCAACCGCGACAGCTTGGCAGCCTCCTGGAGCCCCACCTTCAACAGGCCCCGGGAAAGGACCGAGTTGTCCTTTCCGTCATCGCCCTCCCCGACGACTAACTGCTTTTGATCACGTCGTAGATGAGGTGGGTGACGCGATCGCCCTGGACGATCTGCGTGGGGTTGTCCAGCATGATCGGGGCGGCCAGCGGACCGGTCGCGAAGAACGGGCGACCCGAACCGAACACCGTCGGGACGAGATTGACGACGATCTGGTCGATCAGGCCGAGCGCCAAGGCCTGTCCGCCGATCTGGCCGGCCGCCACGTCGACGATCCGGTCGCCGGCGAACTCCTGCGCGGCCTCGATGGCCTCCTTGACGCCGTTGACGAAGGTGAACGGGGCGGTGTCGGCGTACTCCCAGTCCTTCGGCGGTTCGTGGGTGACCACGAAGACGTGCTCACCGGCGGCCGGCTTGCCGTCCCAGCCGTTGGTCATGTCGAAGAGACGCCGCCCGATGACGTTGGCCGCCATGCCTTTGTAGGTGGAACGGGTGAAGTCGGCCGATGCCTGGGTGGTCTGGACCTTGTCGTCGCTGCCCTCGAAGGACCAGCTGACCTCCCCGTTGCCCAGCCAGTCGAACAGCGGCCCGACCCCGTCGTTGTCATCAGCCATGTAGCCGTCCAGCGACACAATGGCGCCCATGATCGTCTTGCCCATCAGATGCTCCTTCCGCTACCGCGTCGTGTCACTGAGGCTACGAGCCCGGTAGGGCGGTCCGAATCTGTCAAACGACTGGTGCCGGCCCGGTCACGGAACAAGCCGGGCGAGCTGCGAACGCCGGCTGACGCCGAGCTTCGGATACGCCTTGTACAGGTGATGACCGATCGTGCGCGGGCTGAGGAACAGCTCGGCCGCGATCTCGCGGTTGCTCATCCCCCGGGCGGCACGGCGGACGACCTGCAACTCCTGCGGGGTGAGCTGACCGACACCCTCGACCGCCACCTGCGCGGCCGGAACGGTCTCGCCGAGGGCGGTGAGCTCGGTCCGGGCGCGTTGTTGCCAGCCGTGCGCCCCGATCCGCTCGAACGCGTCGAAGGCCTCGACCAGCTGTGCCCGGGCAGCTGTCCGGCGGCGATTCCGTCGCAGCCATTCGCCGTACGCGAGTTGGGTGCGGGCCCGATCGTAGGGTCCGCATCCGTCGAGACGGAGGGCCGCCTCGAATGCTTCAGCTCCTCCGGCGACCAGAGCCTCGCAGCGCAGCACGAGTCCCCGAGCAACCGGGGTCCCCGCGTACGTCGCCCACTCGACCAACCGGGGCAGATGCCGTCGCGCCCGGTCGAAGTCACCCGTGCGTACGGCGGCCTCGACGTGATCGGGAATCGCTCGCATCGTCACATCACGCCCGGCTGGACCGTCGCACAGCGGCTCCAGCCGGTCGAGCGCGGCGGCCGGGTCGCCGGCCGTGAGGTCTGCCAGGGCACGGGCCCAGGTCGCCAGTCCCGAGGAGACCCGATGGGACCTGGTGTCGCCGAGCACCAGCTCGGACTGCTTCCGGACGGCCTCGACGTCACCGCGGACCGCGGCGAGCCAGACCGAGATCGAGGTGAGCACCACTACCTGCAGGTCCTGACCGAGGTCGTCGGCCAGCTCGATCGCCTCGGCGACGTTCGCCGCCGCGTCCTGGAAGCGGCCGGTGACCATCTGGGCCAGCGCGAGCGCCTCCTGCCCGTATGGCAACCAGCCGAGCGCACCCTGGCCGCGCAGGGTGGCGACATGGTTGTCGATCAGGGCGAGGGCAGCGTCGTCCTCGCTGATCAGCACGCCCGCGAACCCGGCCATCAGCAGCTCGACCGTTTCGTCCACCTGCCCGGCCCGGGCCGCGGACAGCAACGCCCGCAACGGCGGAATCCCGGCTTCGGCGTTGCCCTGCAGGAGTTCTGTCAGGCCGGTCAAGGCGTCGGTCATCACCGGCGGACCGCCCCGGACGGACTTCAGTTGCTCGGCGCAACGACGTAGCAGCTCGGGATCGGCCGCATCGCGTGCGCACCAGGTCGCCTCGGTCAGGACGGACGCCGCCCGGTCCGGGTCGACCGACAGGATCGGCGTCGCGGCGTCGAGAGCGAGCGCACACGCGGCAGCAGGGGAGTGGCGCTCGTACGCCACCTGCGCCTGGATCCAGGCGGCCTCGGCCTTCTCGCCGGGGTCCGTGGTGACCGTGCCCCCGGCTGCGGCCAGCTGCGCCGCACGATCGAGCTGCCCCGCGTCGTACGCGGCCCGGGCCGCTCCGACCAGACGCCTGGCCCGGTCCGCCCGGTCGCCGCTCAGTTCGGCGGCCCGTTCCAGCGCCCGCGTGGCCGCTGCCGGACCACCACGGTCGAACGCGCGCCCGGCGGCGCGTTCGAGCTCCGCGGCGGCGGCGTTGTCGATGCCGCCGGCCGCGGCTGCGAGGTGCCAGGCGCGCCGATCGGCGTCCCGCGGATCGGTCAGCGACGCCGCCAGGGCCGCATGGACGGCGACGCGCCGGGCGAACGTTGCGTCCTGGTAGACCGCTGCCCGGATCAACGGATGCCGGAAGGCGATCGCGTGCGCGGTCACCCGGATCAGGCGACCTTCCTCGGCCGGCTCGAGATCCGAAGCATCCAGACCCAGACGCTCCGCCGCGGCCGAGAACGACGCGAGCTCCGAGGTCTGGTCCGCGGCCGCGACCAGCAACGCCAGCCGGGTGTCCTCCGGGAGTGCGTGAACCTGCAGGCGGAAGTGTTCCTCCAACCGCCCGGCGGCCGGCAGCGGGCCGACCGGAGCGGGGGACTCGGTCGTGGTGTCGCTGGCGGCGAGCTCCAGGATGGCCAGCGGGTTCCCCTCGGACTCCGCGAGAACGCGCTCGGCCACCTCGTGCGGCAGCGTGCGTACGTCGGCCAGCAGGCGGGCGGAATCGGTCTTGTCCAGGCGCTGGAGGGTGATGCTGTCCACCCCGGTCGCGGGGAACGGCCGGTCACCGTCGCGCGCCACGAAGATGATCGCGATCGGATCGGTGTGCAGCCGCCGTACGGCGAACATCAGCGCATCGATCGACGAGCGGTCGAACCAGTGCGCGTCGTCGATCAGGCACACCAGCGGCTTCTCCTCGGCCAGATCGGAGAGCAGGGTCACGATCGCCGCACCCACCCCCAGCCGTTCGCCCGCCGCCGTACCGATGCCGAAAGCGGCCCGCAACGCCTGAGCCTGCGGACCGGGCAACGCGTCGAACCGGTCGGAGAAGCGGGCCAGCAGCACCTGAAGACCGGCGAACGGAATCTCCGCCTCGGACTCGATCCCGGCCACCCGAAGCACCCGCAGCCCGTCGGCCTCGGCCGCCGCCCGCTCGAGCAACGCCGTCTTCCCGATCCCCGCCTCACCCCGCACCACCAAAGCCCGGCACCGACCGCCCCTGGCGTCGTCGATCACCCGGCCGACCCGCAACCACTCAACGGCCCGCCCCACCAACACCTCCGCAGCGTAACCCGCAGCGGAGGTCGCCCCACCGGTCCACAAAACACGAAGGGCGATCCAAGACCCACGGATGTCCGCGAGCAGGAATCGCCCAGATCGTTCGCGCCCCCGGCAGGATTCGAACCTGCGCACCCGCCTCCGGAGGGCGGTGCTCTATCCCCTGAGCTACGGGGGCTCAGGAACGTGCAGAACAGTAGCAGGGATTGCCGGAGATTCCCGAATCGGGTCGGGTGGCCCGGAGAGTCACCGAGATGGGTGCCCGGGGGACCCTGATCGGACCCTGGAAGGGCGGTGCGGCGGGATCGACAGCGGGGCTGACGGCGTCATAGTGGAGGTAAGCCCATCTCCTGAAAGGAAATCGGTAACCCATGGCTAGCACTCTGGTCCGCCCGTCCAGCGGTCGTTGGATCGGCGGTGTCTGTGCCGGACTGGCGCGCCGGTTCGGTATCTCCGCGAACACGATGCGGCTCATCTTCGTCATCAGCTGTCTCCTGCCCGGCCCGCAGATCCTCATCTACATCGTGCTCTGGATCCTGATGCCGTCGGAACGCTGACCCCCGGCGACCGCCCGCCCGGCCACGGCATGACAATCTGCTCCCCATGAGAGCAGGCAGGTGGCGCCGGGCGGGTGCGACGGCAGCCGCTCTGCTCCTCGTCAGCAGTGTGATCGGCGGCTGCCAGGTAGGTCCCGCGCCGCCCGGTCCGGCCGAGCTCCGGACCGGGCCGCCGCCGTGGGATGCGCCCCGCGACGCGGTCTCGTACATCGACAAGGCCGGTTTCGAACGGCTCCCGCTCGACTTCTCCGGCCCTTCGCCGTACACCTTCAATCTGTCGGTCACCGTCGACGGCTCCCCGGTGCAGCTCCCGGCGGGCATCGGCGTCGACCGCGTCCGTGCCGAGCAGGCCGCCGTACACACCCACTCCACCGACGGCCTCGTCTATGTCGAGGCCAAGACGACCGCCGAACGCCCGACGCTGGCCCAGTTCTTCACCCTCTGGGGTGTGAAGTACGACGCCAATTGCCTGGGCGACGCGTGTACGGCGCTGACCGTCACCGTCGACGGCAAGCCGGCCGCCTGGGACACGCCGCTGGACCCCAGATCCGACGTCCGGGTCACCGCTCGCCACTGACTGTGACGGCTGCGCGTACCGGGCTGTGGATGGTGAGTCAAGGGTTTGGGGGCGCGGCCATTAGGCTGATCCGGTGACTCCGGAACAGCTCGCTGAGAAGATCCTCCAGGCCCTGGCCGCGCTCGCCGACGACGGCACCATCACCGTCGAGGGCGGGCTGCCGCGCGAGCTGAAGGTCGAGCGACCCAAGAACCCCGAGCACGGGGACTACGCCACCAACGTCGCGATGCAGCTGGGCAAGCGGGCGGGGCTGAACCCGCGCGGGTTCGCCGAGCTGCTGGCCGGCAAGCTGCAGGACGACGACGCGATCACCGCGGTCGAGA
Source organism: uncultured Actinomycetota bacterium (assembly GCA_963748245.1). Lineage (GTDB taxonomy): Bacteria > Actinomycetota > Actinomycetes > Propionibacteriales > Kribbellaceae > Kribbella. The sequence continues at coordinate 1,695,164 of CAVVIA010000004.1, forward strand.
TCGCCGGACCGGGGTTCATCAACATCCGGGTCGCGGCCGATGCCCAGGGCAAGGTCGCGCAGGCGATCGTGGACGCCGGCCCGAGCTACGGCCACACCGACAGCCTGCACGGCCAGACGGTGAACCTCGAGTTCATCTCCGCGAACCCGACCGGCCCGCTGCACCTCGGCCACACCCGGTGGGCCGCCGTCGGCGACGCGCTGGCCCGAGTGCTCGCCGCGGCCGGCGCCAAGGTGACCCGCGAGTTCTACATCAACGACCGTGGCGCCCAGATGGACAAGTTCGGCGCCAGCCTGCAGGCCGCCGCGCACGGTCAGCCGATCCCCGAGGACGGCTACCACGGCGAGTACATCATCGACCTCGCCAAGCAGATCGTCGCCGAGGTCCCGGGCATCACCGAGCTGCCGGAGGCCGAGCAGGTCGTCGCCTTCCGCGAGGCCGGGTACGAGCGCCAGCTCGAGGAGCAGCAGTCCCAGCTCGAGCACTTCCGGACCAAGTTCGACGTCTGGTTCTCCGAGCGCAGCCTGCACGAGCAGAACGGTGTCGGCCACGCGATCGAGAAGCTCCGCGAGCAGGGCCACCTGTACGACGCCGACGACGCGCTGTGGATGCGGACGACCGACTTCACCGACGACAAGGACCGGGTGCTGATCCGGTCCAACGGCGAGCCGACGTACTTCGCCTCCGACGCCGCCTACTACGTGAACAAGCGCGAGCGCGGTTTCGACGTCTGTATCTACATGCTCGGCGCCGACCACCACGGGTACGTGAACCGGCTGAAGGCGATCGCGGCCTGTGCCGGCGACGACCCCGAGCACAACATCGCGATCCTGATCGGTCAGCTGGTGAAGATCCTCAAGGGCGGCGAGGAGATGCGGCTGTCCAAGCGGGCCGGCACCATCGTCACGCTGGCCGAGCTGGTCGAGGAGGGCGGCGTCGACCCGCTCCGCTACACGCTCTGCCGCTACCCGGTGGACTCCCCGCTGACCCTGGACATCGAGGAGATGACCCGGCAGGTCAGCGAGAACCCGGTCTACTACGTCCAGTACGCCCACGCCCGGCTGGCCTCGATCCTGCGCAACGCCGACGAGCTCGGCATCAAGCTGGACGAGTTCGACCCGGGTCTGCTCAGCCACGAGCGCGAGGGCGACCTGCTCCGCGCGCTGGCCGAGTTCCCGCGCATCGTCGCGACCGCCGCCGAGCTGCGCGAGCCGCACCGGATCGCCCGCTATCTGGAGGACACCGCGTCGGCGTTCCACAAGTTCTACGACAGTTGCCGCGTGCTCCCGCGCGGCGACGAGGAGGTGGAGCCGGTGCACACGGCTCGCCTGACCCTGGTCGGTGCGACCAGGACCGTGCTCGCCAACGGGCTGGACCTGCTCGGCGTCTCCGCTCCGGAGCGGATGTGAGGGCGCACGAGGCGGGCACGCTGCACGCGGACATCGGCCACCGCGGCCCGTCCTGGCTGCGCGCACCCCGCGACGTCAACGACCTGGTCCCGCAGCTGTGGTCGTCCACGGCCAAGAAGACCGCCGAGGGTTCGCTGGTGATCGGCGGTGTCGACGCCCGTGACCTGGTCGCCGAGCACGGCAGCCCGGCGTACGTGCTGGACGAGGACGACTTCCGGGCCCGCGCCCGCGCCTTCAAGAACGCCTTCAAGGACTTCGACGTCTACTACGCCGGCAAGGCGTTCCTCTGTACGACGGTCGTCCGCTGGGTGATGGAGGAGGGCCTGAACCTCGACGTCTGCAGCGGGGGAGAGCTGGCCGTCGCGCTCCGGGCCGGGGCCGATCCGAAGCGGCTCGGGTTCCATGGCAACAACAAGTCCGAGTCCGAGCTGGCCCGCGCGCTCGACGCCGGCGTCGGCCGGATCATCGTCGACTCGCTGTACGAGATCGACCGGCTGATCGAGCTGACCCGCGAGCGGGACACGGTCGCGCCGGTGATGGTCCGGGTGACCGCGGGCGTCGAGGCGCACACCCACGAGTACATCGCGACCGCGCACGAGGACCAGAAGTTCGGCTTCTCGATCACCTCCGGCGCGGCCTTCGAAGCCGTTGCCCGAGTCAACGAAGCGGACGGGCTCGAGCTGCTCGGGCTGCACTCGCACATCGGCTCGCAGATCTTCGACTCGTCCGGGTTCGAGGTGGCCGCGAAGCGCGTGATCGCCTTGCACGCAAGGGTTTCCGACGAGCTCGGCGTGGACATGCCGGAGCTCGACCTGGGCGGCGGCTTCGGCATCGCCTACACCACTCAGGATGATCCTTCCGACCCGGCCCAACTGGCGACCGAGATGGGCAAGATCGTCGAGCACGAGTGCCGTGCCTTCGAGGTCGACGTGCCGAAGGTGTCGATCGAGCCCGGCCGCGCGATCGTCGGCCCGGCCGTCTGCACCGTGTACACGGTCGGCACGGTCAAGGAGGTCGAGCTCGACGCCGGCGCCTCCCGCACCTACGTCTCGGTCGACGGCGGGATGAGCGACAACATCCGCACCGCCCTGTATGACGCCGACTACTCCTGCACGCTGGCGAACCGGTACTCCGACGCCGAGCCCAGCCTGGCCCGGGTCGTCGGCAAGCACTGTGAGTCCGGCGACATCGTGGTGAAGGACGAGTTCGTCGCCTCGGACGTGCGGCCCGGCGACCTGATCGCCGTCCCCGGGACCGGGGCCTACTGCCGGTCGATGGCGAGCAACTACAACCACGTACCGCGACCACCGGTGATCGCGGTCAAGGACGGTCACACGCGGATCGTCGTACGGCGCGAGACCGAAGACGACCTGCTGGCACTGGACATGGGGGCCGAGTGAACGAGAAACCCTTGAAGGTCGGCCTGCTGGGCTGTGGTGTGGTCGGGACCGAGGTGGTCCGGATCCTCACCGACCAGGCCGACCACCTGGCCGCCCGGGTCGGTGCGCGGCTGGAGATCGCCGGGATCGCGGTACGGCGGCCGGGACGCGCCCGCGACATCGCCGTCGACCCCGCGCTGATCACCACCGACGCTCAGGCGCTGGTGAAGCGCGGCGACCTGGACATCGTCATCGAGGTGATCGGCGGGCTCGAACCCGCGCGCAGCCTGATCCTGACCGCGCTCGAGCACGGCGCCTCGGTGATCACGGCGAACAAGGCGCTGCTGGCCGAGGACGGCCCGACGCTGTTCGCCGCCGCCGAGAAGTACCAGCGCGACCTGTACTTCGAGGCCTCCGTGGCCGGCGCGATCCCGATCCTGCGGCCGCTGCGCGAGTCGCTGGCCGGTGACGACGTGACCCGGGTGATGGGCATCGTCAACGGCACCACGAACTACATCCTCGACAAGATGGACAGCACCGGCGCCGGCTTCGACGAGGCGCTGGAGGAGGCCCAGGCGCTCGGGTACGCCGAGGCCGACCCGACCGCTGACATCGAGGGTTTCGACGCCGCCGCGAAGGCCGCCCTGCTGGCCAGTTTGGCCTTCCACACCAGGGTTTCCATCGCCGACGTGCACCGCGAGGGCATCACCGAGGTGTCCGCGACCGACATCGCCTCGGCCCGCGAGATGGGCTGTGTGGTGAAGTCGCTGGCGATCTGCGAACTGGACGAGACGACCGACTCGGTCAGCGCCCGGGTGTACCCGGCGATGATCCCGGCCACCCATCCGTTGGCCAGTGTTCGCGACGCGTACAACGCCGTGTTCGTGGAATCCAAGGCGGCCGGCCAGCTGATGTTCTATGGTCGTGGTGCCGGCGGCGCCCCGACGGCCAGTGCCGTCCTCGGGGATCTCGTGTCCGCCGCGCGCAACCGGCTCAAGGGCGTGCCGGGGGTCGGCGAGTCGTCGTACACCCAGCGAGCCGTGCGGCCGATGGGCGACGCGATGACCCGCTACCACGTATCGCTGGACGTGGCCGACAAGGCCGGTGTGCTGGCGGCGGTGGCCCATGCCTTCGCTGAGCACGACGTGTCGATCCAGACCGTCCGCCAGGAAGGCCGGGGCAGTGACGCGCAGCTGGTGGTGGTCACCCACACCGCGACCGACGCCGCGTTGTCCGCGACCGTGGAGGCCCTGCGTGACATGGACATCGTTCGTGAAGTCAGCAGTGTGATGCGGGTAGAAGGCGAGTAACGAATGGCTCAGCAGCGGCCTCATCAATGGCAAGGCGTGATCGAGGAGTACAGAGACCGGCTTCCCGTTTCGGCGGACACCCCGGTGGTCACGCTCGGCGAGGGCGGGACGCCGCTGGTGGCTGCGCAGTGGCTCAGCGAGCAGACCAACTGCGAGGTCTGGCTCAAGGTCGAGGGCAACAACCCGACCGGCTCGTTCAAGGACCGCGGCATGACGGTCGCGATCTCGCTCGCCGCCCAGTCCGGTGACAAGGCCGTGGTCTGCGCGTCGACCGGCAACACCTCGGCCTCGGCGGCCGCGTACGCCGTCCGCGCCGGACTGATCCCGCTCGTGCTGATCCCGGCCGGCCGGATCGCGAAGGGCAAGCTGGCACAGGCCATCGTCCACGGCGCCCAGCTCGTGTCGATCGACGGCGGGTTCGACGACTGCCTGCGGATCGTCCGCGAGCTCGGCAAGCACTACCCGGTCGCGCTGGTGAACTCGGTGAACCCGGTCCGGCTGGAAGGCCAGAAGACCGCCGCCTTCGAGGTGTGCGACGCGCTCGGCGACGCCCCGGACCTGCACCTGCTGCCGGTCGGGAACGCGGGCAACATCGCGGCCTACTGGAAGGGGTACCAGGAGTACGCGAAGGACGATCTCGCCTCGAAGACCCCGCGGATGTGGGGTTTCCAGGCCGAGGGCGCGGCGCCGATCGTGCGCGGCGCGATCGTCGAGAAGCCGGACACCGCGGCGACCGCGATCCGGGTCGGCAACCCGGCCTCCTGGACGCTGGCCGAGGCCGCCCGGGACGAGTCCGGCGGCCGGATCGAGATGATCACCGACGAGCAGATCCTGACCGCGCAGCGTGAGCTCGCCGCCCGCGAGGGGGTGTTCGTCGAGCCCGCGTCGGCGGCCGGCGTCGCCGGACTGCTGCACGCGAAGGCCCAGGGCTGGCTGGACGGCGGCTCGACCGTGGTGATCACGGTCACAGGCCACGGTCTGAAGGACATCGACACCGCCCTGGAGCACGCCAAGGTGATCGAGTCCCCGGTCACCCCCGCCGACACCGACGCCGTCGCCCGCGTCGCCGGCCTGATCTGACGGCGGCCGCGGTGGACACGAAGGACGACCGCCGGGCCTGCGACCAGGTGCGGGTCCGCGTCCCCGCGACCAGTGCCAACCTGGGGCCAGGGTTCGACGCGCTGGGCCTGGCGCTCACCCTGTACGACGACCTGATCGTGACGCCGGGCGGATCCGGCGTCACGGTCGAGGTGACCGGGCCCGGCGAAGGCGAGGTGCCGCTGGACGAGTCACATCTGGTGGTCCGGTCCATTCGTCGCGGTCTCGAGGCGCTGGGTGCCTCGGTGCCCGGATTCACCTTGCGATGTGAGAACCGGATTCCGCACGGCCGTGGCCTCGGGTCGTCGTCGGCCGCGATCGTCGGCGGCCTCGCGGCGGCGTACGGGCTGGTCGGTGAACCGGTCGATCGTGAGCGACTCGTCGTCCTGGCGAACGAGCTCGAAGGACATCCGGACAACGTGGCCGCGGCCGCCCTCGGCGGCTTCACGATCGCTTGGACAGAAGGCGAAACCGGTCGCGCCGTGCGGTTGGAGACCGTCGAACGAACTGGCCGCGGTCGCCTATGTACCCGACAACCGCGTGCTGACAAAGGAGGCGCGCGGGTTGCTGCCGGGCGTCGTACCTCACAGTGATGCGGCGGCGAATGCGGGGAAGGCTGCATTGCTCGTTGCGGCGTTGACCGGGCGACCGGAACTGCTGCTGACGGCGACCGAGGATCGGTTGCACCAGGAGTACCGCGAGCCGGCGATGCCGGAGAGCCTGGCGCTGGTGCACAAGCTGCGGGGGAGCGGGTTGCCGGCGATCGTGAGCGGTGCCGGGCCGACTGTCGTCGTACTGGGCCGCCCGGACGGGTCGCCGCCGCCTCCGCCGGACGGCTGGACGCGGTACGAGCTGGCGATTGATCCAGTGGGTGTACAGGTCTGGTCGCTGGAGTCGGGGTAGCTCGCGGGCCGGGCGGGAATGATCCGGGATTGACACGCGTTGTACCCCTCGAGTCAGCAGAAGGACCCGTAGTGGTGCTAGTCTCGACTCACCCGATCCCCTCCAGGTGATCGGTGAACTCTCGTCACGATCCGGGCTGTGCTCCCGGCACCCTGTGTTGTGTGGCGACCCTCCTGTGGATCTGAACTTGCGCCGCCTGCGCCGGAGATGTCCGAGGGGACTCAGATCGAGCGAGAGCCTCTTGATACCCACGTCGCCGCCGCAGCCGGAACAGTCGGCCCCGCGTCGGTCGTGGGTGATGAAACGGTCGGTGCGCACATCTGACACCGACGATCCGTGTGGGAAGGACCTCACGTGACAGAAACTGTTGAAGCCTCCAGCGGCGCCGGCACCACGCCGGCCCCGGGTACCGATGCTGCGGCCACCACCGCGACGCGTCGCCGGAAGGCCGGAGGCGGCCTCGAGGGCATGCTGCTCCCCGAGCTCAAGCAGCTCGCCGGGACGCTGGGCATCAAGGGCACCGGCGCGCTGCGCAAGGGCCAGCTGATCGAGGCGATCAAGGCCGCCCAGGCGGGTGGCTCGACGGGCGGTTCGCGTCCGAAGGCGAGCCAGCCGACCCTGGACGAGGGGGCCGCCGAGGCGCCCGCGGCCAAGGCCGACGCCCCGGCCAAGCGCGAGGGCGGCAGCCGCCGGACCCGCGCCGCGGCCGAGAAGGACTCCGGCCAGAACGGCGCCGCCGTCGCCGAGCCGACCGCCGCCGCACCGGCCGCTTCCGCGACCGCCGCCGCACCGGTCGCTTCCGCGACCGTCGCCGCATCGGCCGCTTCCACGCCGGCCGTCGCCGCCGAGGCGCCCGCCGCCGAGGTCGCGACGCAGAACGGCACCGCCGTCGCCGAGCCCGCGGAGGGCCGCGACAACCGGAACCGCGACCGCAACCGGGACACCCAGAACCGGGACAGCCGCGACCGGGACGGCCAGAACCGTGACGCTAGCCGGACGCTCAGAGCCGCGACGCTCAGAACCGCGATTCGCAGCGGGACAACCGCGGCGACCGCGGCGAGCAGAGCCGCGACCGCAACCGGGACAGCCGGGACGGGAACCGCGACAACCGCGGCGACCAGGCCCGCGACAACCGCGGCGACCAGGCCCGCGGCGACCAGAACCGCGACAACCGCGGTGACAGCCGCAACCGGCAGGACCAGAACGACCGCGGCGAGGAAGGCGAGGGCCGTCGCCGGCGCCGCCGGGGCCGCGACCGGGACCGCAACCGCGACGGTAGCCAGAGCCCGCGGGACAACACCCGCAGCCGCGGTCGCGGCGAGCGGTTCGACCCGGAGCCGACGATCAGCGAGGACGACGTACTCGTCCCGGCGGCCGGCATCCTCGACGTACTGGACAACTACGCGTTCGTCCGGACCAGCGGCTACCTGCCCGGCCCGAACGACGTGTACGTCGCCCTGTCGATGGTGAAGCGGTACGGCCTGCGCAAGGGTGACGCGATCACCGGTGCGGTGAAGCAGCCGCAGGAGGGTGAGCGCAAGGAGAAGTTCAACCCGCTGGTCCGGATCGACACCGTGAACGGGTCGGACCCGGAGATCGCCAAGCAGCGGCAGGACTTCAACAAGCTGACCCCGCTGTACGCGACCGAGCGGCTGCGGCTGGAGACCGAGCCCGGGGTGCTCACCACCCGGATCGTCGACATCGTCAGCCCGATCGGCAAGGGCCAGCGCGGCCTGATCGTCTCGCCGCCGAAGGCCGGTAAGACGATGGTGCTGCAGGCGCTGGCGAACGCGATCACCACGAACAACCCCGAAGTGCACCTGATGGTGGTGCTGGTGGACGAGCGGCCCGAAGAGGTCACCGACATGCAGCGCACCGTCAAGGGCGAGGTCATCGCCTCGACCTTCGACCGGCCGGCCGACGACCACACCACGGTCGCGGAGCTGGCGATCGAGCGGGCCAAGCGCCTGGTCGAGCTGGGCCACGACGTCGTCGTCCTGCTCGACTCGATCACCCGGCTGGGCCGGGCGTACAACATCGCGGCACCGGCCAGCGGCCGGATCCTGTCCGGTGGTGTCGACTCCTCGGCGCTGTACCCGCCGAAGCGGTTCTTCGGTGCGGCCCGCAACATCGAGGACGGCGGCTCGCTGACCATCCTGGCCACCGCGCTGATCGAGACCGGCTCCAAGATGGACGAGGTCATCTTCGAGGAGTTCAAGGGCACCGGCAACATGGAGCTGCGGCTGCGCCGCGAGTTCGCCGACCGGCGCATCTTCCCGGCCATCGACGTGGTCGCCTCCGGTACCCGCCGCGAGGAACTGCTGATGAGCAAGGACGAGACCCAGGTGGTCTGGAAGCTCCGCCGGGTGCTGTCCGCGCTCGACGGCCAGGCGGCGCTCGAGCTCCTGATCGGCAAGCTCAAGGAGAGCAAGTCGAACATCGAGTTCCTGCTCCAGGTGAACAAGACCACCCCGTCCGCCGGCGGCCGCAGCACCGACGACGGCAACTGACGGTGATCGCCCCGGGTGACCGGGGCGATTGGCCCGAACCTGGCCTGGGATGGCAAACTAGTTTGTTGGTTCCGGTTCACGTCCGCATCCGCGGGCGACCCGGGGCACCTGAACCTAGGAGATCCCTTGAAGAGCGACATCCACCCGACGTACGTCGACACCACGGTGACCTGCACCTGTGGCGCCACGTTCACCACGCGCTCGACCGCGGAGAACGGCGTGATCCACGCCGACGTCTGCTCGCAGTGCCACCCCTTCTACACCGGCAAGCAGAAGATTCTCGACACCGGTGGCCGGGTGGCCCGCTTCGAGAAGCGGTACGCCAAGAAGTAGCGACCTCACCGCGCGCCGGTCCGCGAGCCTCCACGGCTTGCGGACCGGCGCGCGGTTTGTGTTCTCACGAGCAGGTTCCGAAGGGAGGAGTGCGGGATGTTCGAGGCGGTTCAGACGCTCAAGGCCGAGTACGCCGAGCTGGAGCGGCAGATGTCGGATCCGGAGCTGCACTCCGACCAGGCCAACGCCCGCCGGGTCGGCAAGCGGTACGCCGCGCTCGCCCCGGTGGTGCGCACGTACGACGACTGGCTGCGGACCGGCGACGACATCGAGGCGGCCCGCGAGCTCGCGGCCGAGGACCCGGCGTTCGCCGAGGAGGCCACCAAGCTGGCGGCCCGCCGCGAGGAGCTGGCGGAGAAGCTGCAGGTGCTGCTGGTCCCGCGCGACCCGAGTGACGACAAGGACGCGATCCTCGAGATCAAGGCCGGTGAGGGCGGCGACGAGTCCGCGCTGTTCGCCGGCGACCTGCTGAAGATGTACCTGAAGTACGCCGAGTCGCGGAACTGGAAGACCGAGGTGCTCGACTCGGCCGAGTCCGACCTGGGCGGGTACAAGTCGATCACCGTCGCGGTGAAGGCGAAGGGCACGCCGGAGCCGGGTGAGGCGCCGTACGCGAAGCTCAAGTTCGAGGGCGGCGTGCACCGGGTCCAGCGGGTGCCGGTGACCGAGTCGCAGGGGCGGATCCACACCTCGGCGGCCGGTGTGCTGGTGCTGCCGGAGGCCGAGGACGTCGACGTCGAGATCGACCCGAACGACCTGCGCATCGACGTGTTCCGGTCGTCCGGTCCGGGTGGGCAGAGCGTGAACACGACCGACTCCGCGGTCCGGATCACCCACCTGCCGACCGGCATCGTGGTGTCGATGCAGAACGAGAAGTCCCAGCTGCAGAACCGTGAGCAGGCCATGCGCGTACTGCGGTCCCGGCTGCTCGCGGCCGCGCAGGAGGCCGCCGACCAGGAGGCCTCGGACGCCCGCCGCCTGCAGATCCGGACCGTCGACCGGTCCGAGCGGATCCGCACCTACAACTTCCCGGAGAACCGGTTCTCCGACCACCGGGTCGGCTACAAGGCGCACAACCTCGACCAGGTCCTCGGCGGCGAGCTCGCCCCGGTGATCCAGGCCCTGACCGACGCCGACCTCGCCGCCCGTCTCGAGGCCGTCGAGGCACAGTGAGCACCAAGTCGCTGCTCATCGAGGCGACCGCACGACTCCGGGAAGCAGGCGTCGCGTCACCCGATTTCGACGCGGCCGAGTTGCTCGCCTTCGTCACGGGGACGCAGCCGCCTGAACCTCGCGCAGCCCACCGCCGAGCAGAAGCTTCGGTACGACGAGTTGATCGCGCGCCGGGCCGCCCGCGAACCACTGCAGCATCTGACCGGTACGGCGGCCTTCCGCTACCGGGAACTCGCGGTCGGGCCCGGTGTCTTCGTGCCGAGGCCGGAGACCGAGGTGATGGTCGGCTGGATCCTCGACCGGCTGGCGGACGTCAAGGAACCGGTGGTGGTCGATCTGTGCAGCGGCTCAGGTGCGATCGCCGGCGCGGTGGCGACCGAGCGGCCGGACAGCGTCGTCCATGCCGTCGAGCTCTCGCCGGATGCGTGTGTCTGGGCTCGCCGCAATCTCGCCGGGACCGGTGCTGAACTGCATGAGGGCGACATCGACGGGTGCCTGCCCGAGCTCAGCGGCCAGGTGGATGCGGTGATCTCCAATCCGCCGTACATCCCTTTGACTGCTTGGGAATCCGTCACCGCGGAGGTCCGCGATCACGACCCGGCGCTGGCGCTGTGGTCCGGTGACGACGGCCTCGACGAGATCAAGGTGGTCGCGGCCACCGCCGGCCGGCTGCTCAGGCCCGGCGGCTGGTTCGCCTGCGAACACGCCGACGTCCAGGGCGACTCCGCCCCCGCCGTCTTCACCGCCACCGGCCTCTTCACCGAGATCCGCGACCAGCCGGACCTGGCCGCCCGCCCCCGCTTCGCGACTGGGCGAAAGATCTAGGCCGGGTCAGTCCTGTTCGCGGACCTGACCGATGGTGCGGGACTGTTGCCGCGCGGGGCGATGCGGCAGGCGACGGGAAAGTGGCGAGCTGCATCCCCTATTCGTACACGACCAGCTCCGGCCGCGGCCGTAGCGCGAGCACCTGTGCCGGGGTCATCAACGGCCCGTGCCGGGCGTCCTCGGTGTAGAACAGCTTGAACCCGGCGTGCACCCCGGCCTGCAGGTTCGCGGTCAGCTTGGTCCACGTCTTCAGCTTGTCCTCGCGCGCACCGATCCCGTCCACCGACTTGATCGTCACCACGCCCGGATGCTTCCTCAGCGCCTGCTCCCCGGTGACGATCCGGGGTGACAGCTGGTGGAAGACGAACACCTTCTCCGGCAGTTCATGAGCTCGCACGAGTCCCGAGAGGTACGACGCGATGCCGTCGAGCTCCGCCCCCGTCGTACGGCCGAAGACCCGGCCGGGCACCTGGTTCGGCCCGACCGCCCACTCCGGATCGAAGGCGAGCCCGACATCCGGTTCCTTCAGCCAGCGTTCGAGCCGTTTCACCTCGGGCAGGATCTTGGCCCGGCCCGGCTGGATGTCGAGCAGCAACAGCATCCGGTGCTTGCGGGCGACGGTCAGGTACTCCTGGATCTTGGCGTCGGGCAGCCGGCCGCGGTACATCCGGTCCTGGCCGGGAGATGCCTTCGCGACCACCGTGATCAGTTCCATCACCGGGAGCGGTGTGCGGCCGGCGGCGTACGCACGAGACAGTTTCTCCAGCCTCGCGGCCCTGATCGTCAGGTCCTTGTCCAGTGGGCCGAGGGCGGGTGAGCCGGGCAGGCCGACGTACCCGACGAGCTGGTACTTCGGGAAGATCGTCCGCCCGCCACGCGGCAGGCCCCCGTCAGCAGGCGGCGGTGGTAGGGGAGGCGGAGTGGTCGCCGACGGGCCGGCCGACGACGGGGGCGCCGCCGCCGGTCCTGCTGCTCCTGGCTCGTCGCTGCAGGCTGCCATGCCCAGCAACAGCCCGAGCACCGCCACTACCCCTGGAACTCTCCGCACTCCACCTAGACAACCACGCACACCCTTGGAACCCGAGTCACGCCTTGGCGACGTATTCGTCGATCTCCGCGAGCAGCGCGTTCTTCACCGAGTCCTCGGCGAACGAAACCCGGACGGCGGTCTTGGCCAGCTCGCCCACCCCGGCCTCGTCGAGCTCGAGCAGCTCGGTCGCGACGGCGTACTCGTTGGTGAGGTCGGTGCCGAACATCGGCGGGTCGTCGGAGTTGATGGTGACGACCAGTCCGGCCTCGACCATCGCGCGCAGCGGGTGGACGTCGTACGACGCGACCGCGCGGGTGGCGATGTTCGACGTCGGGCTGACCTCGAGCGGGATCCGGTGCTCGCCCAGGTAGTCGACCAGGGCCGGGTCCTGCATCGTCGACGTACCGTGGCCGATCCGCTCGGCCTTGAGCACCCGGATCGCGTCCCAGATCGTCTCCGGCCCGGTGGTCTCGCCGGCATGCGGCACGCTGTGCAGCCCGGCCGCGATGGCGGCCTCGAAGTGCGGCTGGAACTGCGGCCGCGGTACGCCGATCTCCGGCCCGCCGAGGCCGAACCCGACCAGGCCCTCGGGGCGGTTCTTCAGCGCGATGTCCAGCGTCCCGTCGGCGGCCGGCAGCCCGGCCTCGCCGGCGATGTCGAAGATCCACCGCAGCACGATGCCGAACTCCTTCTCGGCCGCGATCCGGGCGTCCTCGATCGCCTCGCAGTACGCCGCCGCGGCGATCCCGCGGACCACCGACATGTACGGCGTGCAGGTCAGCTCGGCGTACCGGAGGTTCTGCCCGGCCATCTCGCGGGCGATCTCGTAGGTCAGCAGCCGGACGTCGTCCGGTGTCTTCACCAGGTCGACGACGGTCAGGTAGATCTCGATGAACTTGGCGAAATCGGTGAACTGGAAGTACTTCGCCAGCTCGGCCGGGTCGGCCGGTACCGGCGACCCGGGGTGCCGGGCGGCGAGCTCGGCGACGATCCGCGGCGAGGCGGATCCGACGTGATGGACATGCAGCTCGGCCTTCGGCAGGCCGGCCAGGAACTCCCGGGACACAGTCATGTCCAGCACCCTAAGGACGCCGGGGCGAACGCGCTGGAAAGCTGACAATCATTTGTCAAGTCACGCCGCGGGCAGCCCGAGTGGAGCGGGCGGGTGCGTGAGTGGCACGATTCGGTGCGTGAGTGAGCGCTTCGATTTCACCGGCGACGAGCTGGCACCGGCCTATCGAGCGGCCGTGGACGCCATCGAGGCCGGCGACCTGGTCGTCCTTCCGACCGACACCGTGTACGGGATCGCCGCGGACGCCTTCAAGTCCGACGCGGTCCAGCGACTGCTGGACGCCAAGGGCCGGGGCCGCGACATGCCGCCGCCGGTGCTGATCTCGGTGGTCGAGTCGCTGGACGCGCTCGCCACCGACGTCCCCGACTCGGGACGCAAGCTCTGCGAGGAGTTCTGGCCCGGGCCGCTGACGGTGATCTGCCACGCGCAGACGTCGCTGATGTGGGACCTGGGGGAGACCCAGGGCACCGTCGCGCTGCGGGTGCCGGACCACGAGAACACCCGTGAACTGCTGTCCCGCACCGGGCCGCTCGCGGTCAGCTCGGCCAACCTCAGCGGTCAGCCGGCGGCGCTCGACGTGTACGACGCCGAGGAGCAGTTGGCCGACTCGGTCGCGGTCTACCTCGACGGCGGTACGGCGACCGGCGGCGAGCCGTCCACCATCGTCGACATCACCGGCGACACGCCCCACGTCGTACGCCTCGGCGCCCTCACCCTCGCCCAACTCCGCGCCGTCGTCCCCGACGTCTCCACCGACCTGGAGGCCGACAAAGACGAGCAGCCGACGGACGACGAGAAGCCGGCCGACGAGGTGACGCCGGTGGCCGAGGAGCCGGCCGAAGCGGAGAAGGCGGTCGAGGACGAGAAGCCCGCCGAGGACGTGGAGCCGGTGGAGGACGTGAAGCCGGCCGACGAGGTGGAGCCGGTGGAGGACGTGAAGCCGGCTGACGACCCCCGGCCGGTGGAGGACGAGAAGGCGGTCGAGGGCGCGGAGCCAACCGATGGGGTTGTTGCGGCGTCTAAGTTGGGGGAGAAGGACGAGAAGGCGACCGAAACCGATGTGAGGCCTGCGGACTAGTGCGCGAGTACCTGCTGGTCCTGTTCGTGGCCATGGCCACGACCTTCCTACTGACCGGCGTGGCCCGGCAGATCGCCCTGCGGTACGGCGCGGTCGCGAAGGTCCGGGCCCGGGACGTGCACAAGGTCCCGATCCCGTACTTCGGCGGCATCTCCATCCTCGGCGGCCTGATCGCCGGTTTCGCGGTCGCCTCCAGCCTGCCCTTCCTCGGCGACAGCCTGCAGGTCGCCCACGACGCCCGCGCGATCCTGATCGGCGGCGTGGTGATCTGCGCCGTCGGCGTGGTCGACGACCTGTACGAGCTGGACGCGATCACCAAGCTGGCCGGCGAGGTCCTCGCCGTCGGCGTGATGGTTGTCCAGGGCATCCAGTTGTACTGGCTCCCGCTCCCCGGCGGCGTCTACTCGCCGCCGGCCGCGCAGCTCGCCGTCCTCACCGCCGGCATCCTGCTGGTGTCCTGCAACGCGGTGAACTTCGTCGACGGCCTGGACGGCCTCGCCGCCGGGGTGACCGCGATCGGCGCGACCGCGTTCTTCACCTACTCGTACCTGCTGAACGTCGAGCAGAACCTCGACCGGGCGACCACCTCGACCCTGATCACCGTCGCCCTCGCCGGTGCGTGCCTCGGTTTCCTGCCGCACAACTTCTTCCCTGCCAGGGTTTTCATGGGCGACTCAGGTGCCCTGCTGATCGGCCTGATGCTGGCCGCGTCGACGATCAGCCTGACCGGCCAGATGGACCCGAACGCGGTCCCGTACGAGGTCGGCGGCTCCAGCCTCCTGCCGGCGTTGCTCCCGTTGATCCTTCCGATCGCCGTCCTCGCGATCCCCGCGCTCGACCTGACGATGGCCTACGTCCGCCGTACCAAGGCCGGCCGGTCGCCGTTCGCCGCGGACAAGCTGCATCTGCACCACCGCCTGATGCAACGCGGCCACTCCCACCGCCGCGCGGTCCTGCTGATGTACCTGTGGACGGCCCTGATCGCGTACGGCGTGGTGGTCCTCGGGCTCGTGTTGTCCTGGTGGACCGCCTTGATCGTGCTGGCCGTCACCGTCACCGCGATCCTGCTCACCACCGGCCTCCCACGCCGACACCGGAAACCGCTCGCCAAGGTCTGAACCTCACCAGGTGGGGACCAGACCACTCGTCAGCGTGGCCTACCGATAGGGTGTGCCTGTACAGCGGCAAGGGACGCGTTTTGCTGACTATGCAGACTTTGTGCTAGTTTTCACAAGCACCAGCGAAGAACAGCGACACCCCTGACCCCGCCCACCCGACGACCAGGCTGTGAGACCCGGTCGCCAGCAGGACGGAACCACCAGATGGCTCCCTCGGCTCAGAGTCCGAAAGTCGCCGGCCAGGCCACCAGGCACCCGGCGTTGGCAATGTTGCGTGGCGCACTCGTCGCCGCGCTCGTCGTCGGCGTGAATGCCGCCGCCGTGTCGACCGTTGCCGCCGGCCTCGAAGGACTGTGGGGAGCACTGCTCGGGCTGTTGATGGTGGTCGTGTTCTCCGGTGCCGGCCTAATCGCTCTGCACCTTTCCCGCCGGACGTCGCCGACCATGCAACTGGCGATCGCGATGACGTCGTACACCGGCCGGATCGCGATCTTCGGCGGTCTGCTCGCCCTCGCACTGAGCTCGGAAACCCTGGCCCAGCACGTGAATCTGACCGTGCTCGGCGTCTGCGCCCTGGTCGTCGTGATGGGCTGGATGGCCGGCGAGATCTGGGCCTGGTCGCGGTTGCGCGTCCCGATCTACGACCTGGACGGGGAAGTGAACGCATGAGCACCCTGGGTCACGATCGCCCTGCTGTGGTGAACGTTATGGGTGCCGATGTGACCGGGTCTGTTCGGGACTGGTACCTTTCGGGTGCCAATGAGCGAGCATCAGGATCCGAAGCCATCACCCCCGAATGCGGGCGACGGCTGGCGGGTCCTGTCCTACTTGATCGGCGGTGTGCTCCTGTACGGAGGCATCGGGTTCGGGTTGGATCGCCTGCTCGGCACCCAGTTCTTACTTCCGGTGGGCATCGTCCTCGGTGCCGGGCTCACCGTTCTGCTGTTGCACTTCCGGTACGGGACACGGTCCTGATCCCTTCGGGGAACGACCTGACCCGCGCCGGGTCTGACGTTGTTGACCGCCATGCCCTGAGCCGCCCTGCCCTTTGCTACAAGGCGTCCGACTTGAGCACGACGCGAGAGGAGACCCGGTGACTGCCGGCGTTCCGACCGAGTTCCACCCGCCCGGTCCCGAAAGCTTCGACCTTCCGCCGATCATCGACGGCGTGGACTGGTTCACCAAGCCTGTGCTGGTGTCCGCCCTGTCCGTCGTCCTGATCGTCTGGTTCTTCTGGGGTGCGTCCCGCAAGGCCGCGATCGTGCCGAGCAAGCTGCAGTTCGCCGGTGAGCTCGGCTACAACTTCGTCCGCAACTCGATCGCCCGCGACGCCATCGGCAGTGCCGAGCACATGAAGTACGTGCCGTACCTGTGCGGCCTGTTCTTCTTCATCCTGCTGAACAACGTCGCCGCCACCGTCCCGCTGATCCAGTTCCCGACCTTCAGCCACATCGGCTGGGCGTACTCCGCCGCGATCATGAGCTGGGTCATCTACAACGCGGTCGGGATCCGGAAGCACGGCACCTGGGGCTACTTCAAGCACCAGACCATGCCGGCCGGTGTGCCGTGGTGGCTGATGCCGCTGATGATCCCGATCGAGTTCATCTCGAACATCCTGGTCCGGCCGGTCTCGCTGAGCCTGCGGTTGTTCGCGAACATGTTCGCCGGCCACATCCTGCTGCTGGTGTTCGTCCTCGGTGGCGAGTACATGCTGCGCGAGACCGGCAGCATCGCCCTCGGCGGTGTCGGCATCATCACCTTGCTGATGGGCCTGGCGATCGCCGGACTGGAGCTGTTCGTCCAGTGCATCCAGGCCTACATCTTCGTCGTGCTGTCCGCGCAGTACATCGGCAGCGCGCTCGCCGAGGACCACTGATCCGCAGTACCGCAGTACCCCTTAGACCCGTAGTAACGGAAACCCGGATAGCCCCTATCCGTACCGAAAGGAACACACTGCAATGACCGCACTCGAGATCTCCGGCAACATCGCAGTCCTGGGCTACGGCCTCGCCGCGATCGGCCCGGGCGTCGGCGTCGGTCTGATTTTCGCAGCCGTGATCAACGGCACCGCGCGTCAGCCCGAGGCCCAGAGCAAGCTGCAGTCGATCGCCTGGATCGGCTTCGGTGTGACCGAGGTTCTGGCGATCATCGGTATCGCTCTGGCGTTCGTCTTCCGTACCTGAGCTATTTCCTCTGACTGACAGGATTCAGACATGTTGACGATGGTGCTACCGCTGACTGAGGCGGGCGAGACCCCGAGCCCGTTGATGCCGCACACGGCCGAGGTCATCTTCGGCTTCGTCTTCCTGATCCTGCTGGCCATCGCCTTCGCCAAGGTCGTCGTCCCGAAGTTCGAGAAGGCGTACGCCGATCGGACGGCGGCGATCGAAGGCGGGATGAACGAGGCCAAGCGGGCCCAGGCCGAGGCGAAGGCGGCACTGGAGAAGTACAACGCGCAGCTGGCCGAGGCCCGGCAGGAGGCTGCGAAGATCCGTGAGGACGCGCGCGAGCAGGGTGCGCAGATCATCGCGGAGATGCGTGAGCAGGCAGGAGTCGAGGCCGAGCGCATCGTGACCCACGCACGGAACCAGATCGACGCCGAGCGGGCCCAGGCGGTCGCGTCGTTGCGCGGTGAGGTCGGCACCATGGCGACCACGCTGGCCGGCCGGATCGTCGGTGAGTCGCTCGAGGACGAGGCGCGTCAGCGTCGCACCGTCGAGCGGTTCCTGGAAGAGCTCGAGGCGTCGGAGTCCGCGCGTCAGGCCGTCGGAACGGACGGCTGATGCGCGGCGCGTCGCAGCAGTCACTCGCCCGGACCCAGGAGGTCCTGGCCGGTGTCACGGCCTCGGAGGAGCTGGGCACCGAGCTGTTCTCGGTTGCCCGGCTGCTGGACGGGAACGGCGCGCTCCGGCGCGCCCTGACCGATCCGGCCCGCCCGCAGGGCGCGCGCACCGCGCTGGTCGAGCAGTTGTTCGGCGGCAAGATCTCCGCCCAGGCGGTGGAGATCCTGTCCGCCGCCGTGGCCGGCCGCTGGGTCAGCGGCCGGGACCTCGGTCACGCGCTCGACCAGTTGAGTGTCGAGGCCGAGGTGGCGTACGCCGACAACGCGCGCACGCTGGACGAGGTCGAGGACCAGCTGTTCCGGCTGGAGCGGGTGGTCGCGGTCGAGCGGGCGCTGAGCGAGAAGCTGAGCGACCGCACGCTTCCGGTCCCGGCCCGTCAGGGGCTGATCCACGGACTGCTGCAGGGCAAGGCCGACGCCACCACGGTGCGGCTGGCCGAACGTGCGGTGGACGGCCGGGGACGGAGCTTCATCGCCGCGTTGCGGGCCTACCAGGTCGCCGCGGCGGCCCGGCGCAGCGCCAGCATCGCCACCGTGCGGGTCGCCACCGACCTGTCCGAGGCCGACCGCACCCGGCTGGCCGAGGCGCTCGGCCGGCAGTACGGCCGGGACATCCAGCTGAACGTCATCGTCGACCCCCAGGTCGTCGGCGGCGTCCGGGTGGACATCGGCGACGACGTGATCGACGGAACCATCGCGGCCAGGCTCGACGAAGCGCAACGGCGCATCGCGGGCTGACGGCTCTTAACGACATAAGCGGCGCTAAGGGTCGGGAAGCCCCTAGGGCCACAACAGGCCAGCAAGGTCAAGGAAGCAGGAAACACAATGGCTGAGCTCACGATCAGGCCGGAGGAGATCCGGGACGCCCTGGATCAGTTCGTCAACGAGTACCAACCGGCCGAAACCAGCCGGGAAGAGGTTGGCACCGTCATCGACGCCGGTGACGGTATCGCGCACGTCGAGGGTCTGCCCTCGGTGATGACCAACGAGCTGCTCGAGTTCGAGGACGGCACCCGCGGTATCGCGCTGAACCTCGACGTCCGCGACATCGGTGTCGTCGTCCTCGGTGAGTTCGACGGGATCGAGGAGGGCCAGCAGGTCCGCCGGACCGGCGCGGTGCTGTCGGTGCCGGTCGGCGAGGGCTACCTCGGCCGCGTGGTCGACCCGCTGGGCAAGCCGATCGACGGCCTCGGCGAGATCAAGGACCTCGAAGGCACCCGCGCGCTCGAGCTGCAGGCGGCCGGCGTGATGGACCGCCAGGAGGTTCGCGAGCCGCTGCAGACCGGCATCAAGGCGATCGACGGGATGATCCCGATCGGCCGCGGCCAGCGCGAGCTGATCATCGGCGACCGCAAGACCGGCAAGACGGCGATCGCGGTCGACACGATCATCAACCAGAAGGCGAACTGGGACTCCGGCGACCCGAAGAAGCAGGTCCGCTGCATCTACGTCGCCATCGGCCAGAAGGGCTCGACGATCGCCGCCGTCCGCGGCGCGCTCGAAGAGGCCGGCGCGATGGACGTACACCACCATCGTCGCCTCCCCGGCGTCCGACCCGGCCGGCTTCAAGTACGTCGCGCCGTACACCGGCTCGGCCATCGGCCAGCACTGGATGTACCAGGGCAAGCACGTGCTGATCGTGTTCGACGACCTGACCAAGCAGGCCGAGGCGTACCGCGCGATGTCGCTGCTGCTGCGCCGCCCGCCGGGCCGCGAGGCCTACCCGGGTGACGTCTTCTACCTGCACAGCCGCCTGCTCGAGCGCTGCGCGAAGCTGTCGCGACGAGCTCGGCGCCGGCTCGATGACCGGTCTGCCGGTCATCGAGACCAAGGCGAACGACGTGTCGGCGTTCATCCCGACCAACGTCATCTCGATCACCGACGGCCAGATCTTCCTGCAGTCGGACCTGTTCAACGCCAACATCCGCCCCGCCATCGACGTCGGTATCTCGGTGTCCCGGGTCGGCGGCAGCCGCCCAGGTCAAGGGCATGAAGAAGGTCTCCGGCTCGCTGAAGCTGGACCTGGCCCAGTTCCGCGCGATGGAGGCGTTCGCGATGTTCGCGTCCGACCTCGACGCCACCTCCCGTCGCCAGCTCGACCGCGGTCAGCGGCTGGTCCAGCTGCTCCGGCAGCCGCAGTACTCGCCGTACCCGGTGGAGGAGCAGATCGTCTCCATCTGGTCCGGTACGACGGGCAAGTTCGACGACGTCCCGGTCG
This sequence comes from uncultured Actinomycetota bacterium, assembly GCA_963748245.1. Lineage (GTDB taxonomy): Bacteria > Actinomycetota > Actinomycetes > Propionibacteriales > Kribbellaceae > Kribbella. The sequence continues at coordinate 1,715,462 of CAVVIA010000004.1, forward strand.
ATGACGTACTGCGCTTCGAGCGGGACTTCCTGGACTACCTGCGCCGGGAGAGCAAGGTGCTCGACAGCATCCGCGAGACCGGCCAGTTCGACGACGACTCGTCCCAGGCCGTGACCGAGGCGCTGGACGCGTTCAAGCCGACCTTCCAGACCTCGGAAGGCACGCTGCTCGGCACCGAGGCCGAGGCCGAGGCGATGGACGAAGGCGACGTCGAGCAGGAGCAGATCGTCCGGCAGAAGCGGGGCTGATCGACCATGCCAGCCAGTCTGCGGGAGCTTCGCGAGCGCAAGGCCTCGGTCTCGACGATCAAGAAGCTCACCCGTGCGATGGAGCTCATCGCGGCGTCCCGGATCGTCAAGGCGCAGCAGCGCGCCCAGGCGGCCGGTCCGTACGCGCGTGAGCTCACCCGAGCTGTGTCGGCGGTGGCGACGTTCTCGAACGTCGACCACCCACTGACCACCGAGAAGCCGAACCCGCGCCGGGCTGCGGTCCTGCTGATCACTTCCGACCGCGGTCAGGCCGGGGCCTACTCGGCCAACGTGATCCGCGAGGGCGAGCGGCTGAACACTTTGCTGCGCGAGGAAGAGAAAGAGATCGTCCCGTACATCAGCGGCCGCAAGGGTGTCGCGTTCTACACCTTCCGGCAGCGCGAGGTGGCGAAGTCGTGGAGCGGTGACTCCGACGCCCCGTCGTTCGCCCGCGCCCGCGAGATCGCCGATGAGTTGATCGAGGCCTTCCTGAAGCCGACCGACGAGGGTGGTGTGGACGAGATCCACATCGTCTTCACCCGCTTCGTGTCGATGCTGACCCAGCGCCCGGACGTGATCCGGTTGCTGCCGCTGGAGGTCGTCGAGGGCGAGGAAGCGCCGGCAGCGGACGACGTACTGCCGCTGTACGAGTTCGAGCCGTCCGCCGAGGACGTCCTGGACGCGTTGCTGCCCAAGTACGTCGCCAGCCGGATCCACTACTGCATGCTGCAGGCGGCGGCCTCCGAGCTGGCCAACCGGCAGCGCGCGATGAAGTCGGCGACGGACAACGCGCAGGACCTGATCGAGAAGCTGACACGGGACCTGAACCAGGCCCGCCAGGCCCAAATTACCCAGGAAATCAGCGAGATCGTCGGTGGCGCCAGCGCGCTGGCCGACGCGACCGCCGGGAGCGAGTGAGAGAGATGACTGCCACGGTTACCGAGAAGAACGAACACAGCGGAGCGGCCGGCTCCGTTGGCCGCGTCGCCCGGGTGATCGGCCCGGTCGTCGACGTCGAGTTCCCCGCGGACGCGATGCCCGAGATGTACAACGCGCTCGAGGTCGACATGACCCTCGGCGACGTCACCCAGACCATCACCCTCGAGGTGGCCCTGCACGTCGGTGACAACATCGTCCGGGCCATCTCGATGAAGCCGACCGACGGCCTGGTCCGCGGCGCCGAGGTGCGCGACACCGGCGCGGCGATCTCCGTGCCGGTCGGCGACGTCACCAAGGGCCGGGTCTGGTCCGTCATCGGCAAGTGCCTGAACCAGGACGAGTCCGAGTTCGAGATCACCGAGCGCTGGCCGATCCACCGCAAGGCGCCGGCCTTCGACCAGCTCGAGTCCAAGACCGAGATGCTGGAGACCGGCATCAAGGTGCTCGACCTGCTCACGCCGTACGTCCAGGGCGGAAAGATCGGCCTGTTCGGCGGTGCGGGTGTCGGCAAGACCGTCATGATCCAGGAGATGATCTACCGGATCGCCCACAACTTCGGTGGTACGTCGGTGTTCGCCGGCGTGGGCGAGCGGACCCGTGAGGGCAACGACCTCATCAACGAGATGGAAGAGGCCGGCGTCTTCAAGGACACCGCGCTGGTGTTCGGCCAGATGGACGAGCCGCCGGGCACGCGTCTTCGCGTCGCGCTGTCGGCGCTGACGATGGCGGAGTACTTCCGCGACGTCAAGGAGCAGGACGTGCTGCTCTTCATCGACAACATCTTCCGGTTCACCCAGGCCGGTTCCGAGGTCTCCACCCTGCTCGGCCGGATGCCGTCGCGCGGTGGGTTACCAGCCGAACCTGGCCGACGAGATGGGTGTGCTGCAGGAGCGGATCACGTCGACCCGGGGTCACTCGATCACCTCGATGCAGGCGATCTACGTGCCCGCGGACGACTACACCGACCCGGCGCCGGCGACCACCTTCGCCCACCTCGACGCGACCACCGAGCTCTCCCGCGACATCGCGTCGCGTGGTCTGTACCCGGCCGTCGACCCGCTGACCTCGACGTCGCGGATCCTCGACCCGCAGTACATCGGCCAGGAGCACTACGACATGGCCGTCCGGGTGAAGCAGATCCTGCAGAAGAACAAGGAACTGCAGGACATCATCGCCATCCTGGGTGTCGACGAGCTCTCCGAAGAGGACAAGATCACCGTCGCGCGGGCACGCCGGATCGAGCAGTTCCTCTCCCAGAACACCTACATGGCGGAGAAGTTCACCAACATCGCGGGTTCCACCGTGCCGCTGAAGGACACCATCGAGTCCTTCAAGAAGATCACCGAAGGCGAGTGCGACCACATCGCCGAGCAGGCGTTCTTCAACGTCGGTTCGCTCGAGGACGTCGAGCGCAAGTGGGCCGAGCTGCAGAAGGACAACTGACATGGCCGATGAATCCGCGAAGCACCTCGAGGTAGCGCTCGTCGCGGCGGAGCGGACGGTCTGGCAGGGGCAGGCGAAGATCGTCATCGCCCGCACCACCGACGGTGACATCGGTATCCTGCCCGGCCACGCGCCGCTGCTGGGCCTGCTGCAGGGTGGCACCGTCCAGGTGCGGACCGTCGACGACGAGTACTTCGTCGCGGCCGCGCCGGACGGCTTCATCTCGGTGGCGAACGACCGGGTCTCGATCCTGGCCGAGAACGCCGAGATGGGTCACGACATCGACCTGGAGGAGGCCCGTCGCGATCTCGAGCGGGCCCTGGCCACCGGGAGCGACACCGAAGGCGCCCAGGAAGACGTCCGGCTCGCCGAAGCCAGGGTGAGGGCCGCCGAGAAGGCGGACTGACCGGGGCGGTGGGGTGGGGCAGCAATGACACTGACCCCACCTGCCATAATTGAACATCGTCACTGACAGTACGGTTCTCCGGCGGTGCCCGGAGCAGTACCTGACAACGGGCACCGGAAATGGGGTCGGCAAGGTATGAGGACAGTCCTCGATGTCGTCGGGGTCTGTCTGCTTGCCGCCGTACTGCTGTTCATCTTGTTCGCGTGCCGTCGTCGCTGGTTGACCAGGGACGGCGGCACGTTCGATTGCAGCCTGCAGCTGGCCGAGAAGGATCACGGTCGCGGCTGGGCGCTCGGTCTGGCCCGGTACGTCGGCGACGACCTCCAGTGGTTTCGCGTCTTCAGCCTCGCCTGGTGGCCCAAACTCGTGGTCAACCGCCGCCGGCTCGTAAGCGTCACCAGCCGTCGCCCGATGGGCAACGAGCCCTTGGTCACGTACGCCGGCCACGTCATCGTCGATGCCGAGCTGCGCGACCGCACGGTCCACTTCGCGATGACCGAAGAGGCCCTCACCGGCGTCCTGGCCTGGATGGAATCCGCCCCGCCCAGCAGCCAGACCTATCACTGACTCGCCGCCTTCGGCTGTGCTGACCCCGGATCGGGGTAGATAGAAGGGTGTGAACCAGGAGCGGCTGTGATCCGGCGGCGGTGGGCCGGGCTGATTGCTTGCTTCGTTGTGGTCGGGTTGCTGCCGCCGGTTCTTCCGGCTATTGCGTCGGCGCCATTGCGGCTCGAGATCCTCTCGGGTCGCCCGGACAAGGTGACCGGCGGCGATGCGCTGGTGCACGTCGACGTACCACCCGGAGGCGCTCGGGTGCAGGTGACGCTGAACGGCAAGGACGTGACCGCGGCCTTCGCCGCCGACGCGCAGGGGCTGACCGGCCTGGTCGGGGGCATGCGGCTGGGGTCGAACGTTCTGCGAGCCAACGCCGGGGACGAGCGAGCGTCTCTTGACGTTCGCAACCATCCACGGCAGGGCCCGGTGTTCTCCGGCCCGCACCAGCAGCCCTTCGTCTGCGAGACCGCGAAGTTCACCGTCCCGGTCATCGGCGGGACCCTGGGCGACCCGCTGGACGCCAATTGCACCGTCGCGCCACGGGTCGACTACTTCTACCGGACAACCGCCGGCGATTGGGCCGCGTGGCCGGCCGGCACCAGGTCGTACCCGGCCGACCTTGCCCGCACCACCAACTCGCTCGGTGTGAAGGTCCCGTTCGTCGTACGGATGGAAACCGGCAGCGCCAACCGGGCCGTCGTCCAGACCAGCATGCTGCACGACCCGCTGAGCGAGGCCGTGCCAACACCGATCAGGCGAACCGCCGGCTGGAACGGCCGCGCAGTGTTCACACTCGGCGGCGGGTGCGCCGGCGGGTGGTACCGCTCCGGCAGCGCCACCGGCGGCGTGACGGACCCCTTCCTGCTCGGCCGCGGCTACGCGCTGATGTCGTCCTCGCTGAACGTCTTCGGCCAGAACTGCAACGACCTGACCGCGGCCGAGTCGGCGATGATGACGAAGGAACGGTTCGTCGAGCACTACGGCCGGCCGGAGTACACCGTCGGCTTCGGCTGCTCCGGCGGGTCGTATCAAGCGCATCAGATCACCGACAACTATCCAGGCATCTTCGACGGGATCATCGCCGGCTGCTCGTTCCCGGACGTCGGGTTCGGGACGGTCACGTTCATCAGTGACGCCTGGCTGCTGGACTCCTACTTCACCTCCCGCGCGAGCGTTCCGTGGACCCAGGAGCAGAAGCGGCAGGTGTCGGGCTTCGCGACGTACGCGACGCTGCCGAGTATGGCGGTCAGCGCGGGCCGCATCGATCCACGGCGGAACTGCGACATCATCCCGGCCGCGGATCGCTACGACCCGGTCCAGAACCCGCGCGGCGTCCGCTGCGATGTCTACGACCACGCGATCAACGCGTACGGCGCCGATCCGGCGACCGGGTTCGCCCGGCGGCCGTTGGACAACGTGGGGGTGCAGTACGGCCTCGGCGTCCTGCGGTCCGGGGTGATCACGCCGGACCAGTTCCTCGACCTCAACCAGCGGGTCGGCGGCATCGACGCCGACGCGAACCTGGTGCCGGCCCGGACCGTGGCGGATCCGCAGGCGGTGCGGGCGGCGTACCGGACCGGACGACTGACCAGCGGCGGGGGCGGGCTGGCCGACGTGCCGATCATCGACTATCGCGCGTACTACGACGATCAGCCGTACGGCGACATCCACGTCAGGTACCACACGTTCTCGATGCGGGCGCGGCTGGAGCAGGCGAACGGGACGTCGGCGAATCACGTGAGTCTGCTGGAGGACGCGCAGTACGGCCTCTTCAGCACGGCGAGCCCGCTGCTGCAACACGCCGTCGACTCGCTCGACCAATGGCTGACCGATCTCGCCGCCGACGACTCGTCCCGCCCGCGCATTGACAAGATCGTCGACGCGCGCCCGTCCACCTTGGTCGAAGGCTGCCGGGCGCCCGAAGGATTCGTTGCCCAACCCCTCGATCGCAACCCGACGTCGCGCTGCGAGCAGCTCTTCCCGTCCGCATCCTTCCCGCGCGAGGTCGCAGGCGCGGGAGTGGCCGCAGACGTGGTGAAATGCCGCCTCCGCACGCCGGTCCGCACCGAGTACGGCGTGGATTGGACCGACGCGCAATGGACGCGGCTGCTCGGCATCTTCCCGGGTGGCGTCTGCGACTACTCCAAGCCGGGCATCGGCCAGCAACCGCTGGCCGGCACCTGGCTCACCTTCCCAAACTGAACCGGAATCGGTGCGCCTGCGGCTGCAGGTCGTACGGCGGCAGGATCGGCGCCCCGCTCGTCGGGCTGCCGAGCCCGTGCTGCAAAGCATCAAGCGTCACCCACACCCGGTCGCCGGGCACCAGATCCTCCAGATGCCCGGCGGCCGCGAGTTCGGCCGTCGTCCACCTGTGGGCGGTGAGGGCGAGGTGCGGCTCCCCACTCAGCCTGAGCCGGCCGGCAGTCCCCGACAACTCAGCCCAGCGAACGTCACCGCGAGCCCCGTTCTCCTGCGGATAGAGGAAAGGCACCTGAAGGTCGTCGATGGTGGACGTGTACCGCCCGACTCGGGCGGCCGCGCGCGAGTCCGGATACGCCTGCCCCGGCCCCAGCCCGAACCACGTGAGCTGCTGGAAGCCCTTCGGCAATCCGAGTGTGACCCCGACCCGAGCCCAAGGCACGGCCCACTCACCTTCCGGCTCCACCTCCACGTCTGCCGCCAGTTGCTCCCCGTCTGACGTCCAGCGGTACGTCGTCAGCACGCGAGCGTCGGTCGCGGCCGCACCCACCATCGTCACCACGACCAACGCGTCACCGTCTGCCTCCACGGAGACGGTCCGGTACCGCAGCCGATGCAGGCCGGCGTTGGCCCACCGGGTCTTCCGGTCCAGCGTGGTCGCGTCCCAAGTCCGCGCATCATGCTGAGTGGGCGCCCGCCACAACTCCAACGGCACATGCTCCACCGGCCAAGCGCCGAGCCCCACCAACCGACCGGTCCGGGGACAGAACCGCCCGGGGCCAAGCTCTACAGTTTCCGCTTGCTTCGGTGAAGCACCCACTGGTGTTTTCCAGGGTGCCGACTCCACAGGAAGCTGAGTCTGAGCGAAGGCCACCTCGTGACCTGCAGCAGCCCAGGGGGTGTCGGCGCCAAGGACTGCCTTTACGGTCAGCCAGCGCTCGCGGTTCTGTGCCGGTGCCGGGAAGTCCGGGAGTTCGACGGTCGCCTCATCGCCGGCCGGGACGACCGGCAGCTCCAGCGAACCCTGCGCGACGCGCAGGCCCTCGTCGGCGAGCTCCCAGTGCAAGGACAGGTGGGCGGTGTCGAGGACGTCGTACCGGTTGGTGAGGCGCAGGACGTCAGGCGACAGCTTCAGGTGGACCGGTTCGAAGGCTTTGCGGACCTCGGCCAGCACGGGCTGAGGGGTCAGGTCGGGGAAGACCAGGCCGTCGAGGACGTAGGTGCCGTCGTGGAGTTCTTCGCCGAAGTCCCCGCCGTACGCATAGGTCCCGTCCGGGCGGAGGATGCCGTGTTCCATCCACTCCCAGAGGAAGCCGCCCTGGCAGCGTTCGTACCGTTGGAAGAGCTCCTCGTACTCCGCGATCCCACCCGGAGCGTTGCCGCCGGCGTGCGAATACTCGCAGAGCACGAACGGCATCGCCCGCCGCCGCGCGTCCAGCGCGGGATCCTCCAACGGCTTCTCCGCGCGCTTCCCGATCGCCTCGACCTCCGCGTGCGAGGCGTACATCCGGCTGTACACATCGACGTCCGCGCAGGTCAGGTCGCCCTCGTAGTGCACCGGCCGCGACGGATCACGATCCCGCGTCCAGGACGCCATCGCCGACAGGTTCCGCCCGACGCCCGCCTCGTTGCCGAGCGACCACATGATCACCGACGGATGGTTCTTGTCCCGCTCCACCAGCCGGCGCATCCGGTCCACCGACGCGGCCTCGAAGGTCGGATCGTCGGCCGGATTGCCGCGCCAGTCCAGCAGGAAGAATCCGTGCGTCTCGTAGTCGCACTCGTCCATCACCCAGAACCCGAGCTCGTCGCACAGTTCCAGCAGCCGCGAGTCCGGCGGGTAGTGACTGGTTCGGATCGCGTTGATGTTGTGCTGCTTCATCACCAGCAGTTCCTGCCGCAGCCGATGCTCCGGTACGACGCGACCGAGCACGGGATCGTGCTCGTGCCGATTGACCCCGTGGAACAGCACCCGCCGGCCGTTGACGGTCAGTACGCCGTCCACGATCGCCACCGTCCGGAATCCGACCCGCAGCGACACGGTCTCACCGGGAGTCTCCACGACGGCGTCGTACAACCGCGGCACCTCCGCGGACCACGGTTCGACCGCCGGAATCGTCACCGACTCCCCAGCCTGGACCGACACACCCAGCGACGGCACCCGCACGACGGCACCCGGCGCGACAGACTCCACGAGCAGTGTCCCGGCGCCGGTCCTGTGGTCGTAGTCCGCGTGGACGAACACGTCAGCCAAACCATCGGCCGGTCGGGCGACCAGCGTGACGTCGCGGAAGATGCCCGGCAGCCACCACATGTCCTGGTCCTCGAGGTAGCTCCCCGACGACCACTGATGCACCCGCACCGCCAGCACATTCCGCCCGGGCCGCAGCACAGTGCTCACGTCGAACTCGCTGGGGAGCCGGCTTCCCCGCGTCACCCCGAGCTCTACGCGGTTCAGCCAGACCCGCGCGCACGAGTCGACGCCGTCGAAACGCAGTACCGATGGCCCGTCCCACCCGGCCGGCACCGAGAACACGAGCCGGTAGTCGCCGGTCGGGTTCTCGGAGGGGACGTACGGCGGATCGACCGGGAACGGATACGGCTGGTTCGTGTACACCGGCTGCCCGAAACCGTGCATCGGCCAACTCGACGGCACCGGGATCGACGACCACTCGGAGTCATCGAAGTCCTCCTGCTCGAACCCCTGAGCGGCCTCGTCCACCGACTCGGCGAAGTGAAACCGCCAGGTCCCGTTCAGGCTGATCGAGGGGGCGTCGGAGCGGACCGCCGCGCGCGGCGGCAGAACGCCGTACCCGGGTCCGGGGTCTTCGTAGTACGTCATCTCATCCTTCTTATGCGGTTAGCATGCTGGGCATGACGACGGCGAGTGCGGGACAGGGGCCGCGGCCGGGCGGCCGGCGGCAGCCGTCGGCTGATCATCTGCGGCTGCTGACCAAGGTCGCGAAGCTCTACCACGAGCAGGGCGTCCGTCAGCCCCAGATCGCCGCGCAGCTGCACATCTCGCAGCCGCGGGTGTCCCGGTTGCTCAAGCAGGCCGTACTGGCCGGCATCGTGCGGACGGTCGTCATCCCGCCGAGTGGCGTCCACACCGAGCTGGAGGACGCGATCGAGCAGCGGTACGGCGTGCGCGAGGTGATCGTGGTCGACGCCAGCGGTGAGGACGACGCGCACATCATCCCGGCGCTGGGCGCAGCCGCGGCGGTATATCTGGAGACGACGCTCACCGGCGGTGACCGGATCGGCATCTCGTCCTGGAGTTCCACCCTGCTGGCGACGGTCGAGTCGATGACACCCCGCCCGACCCAGGTCGCCGAGGAGGTCGTGCAGGTGCTCGGCGGCGTCGGCAATCCGGCCGCCCAAGCGCGAGCGGCGCGGTTGATCGGCCGGTTGGCGGACCTGACCGGCGCGGCGCCGGTCCTGCTGCCGGTGCCCGGACTGGTCGGCAGCGTGAGCGCGAAGCGAACCCTGGTGAAGGACGCGGTCGTCAGCGAGGTGATGGACGCCTGGTCCAGGCTCACCCTGCTGCTGGTCGGGATCGGCAGTCTGGAGCCGTCGCCGCTGCTCAAGGAGAGCGGGAACGCGATGACCGCCGAGGACCAGAAGGTGCTGCGCGACCAGGGCGCGGTCGGTGACATCTGCCTGCGCTTCTTCGACGAAGCCGGCAAGCCGGTCCGGTCCGAACTCGACCAGCGGGTGCTCGGGCTGTCCGCGGCTCAGGTGCGCAGCGACGACCTCCGCAGCGTCGGGGTCGCGGGCGGCATGCGCAAGTACGCCGCCATCCGGGCCGCGCTCCTCGGACACTGGGTCGACGTCCTCATCACCGACCGCACCGTCGCCGAGCGCCTCGCCGGCGACTGAGCTTGGGAGACGATGCCTAGCGGGCATCGATCCACACAGTCATCGGACCGACATCCCGGTTGGCCCAGGCGTAGTAGGGGATCGCGGTCAACGTCCGGCCGTCGCGTGCGGGCACCTCGACCGTCGTCAGCCCACCGAGCAAGTCCGGCCGTTCCCGCTCGACCAAGGCGCCGGGCACGACCGCCGACGAGTCCAGTACGACGTCCTGGTCCAACTGCTCGAAGCAGTACACCAAGGGCCCACGCTCGATCGCCACGCACCCGCGCACCGAGTCCACCCGGTCGTCCGGCACCGTACGGCGTGCCTGCACCGGCAGCTCGAGCACCACCTCGTCGCCGACCGCCCAGGTTCGCCGCACCGGACCGGCCGGCTGCTCGACCCCGTTCACCCGCAACGTGCAGTCGTCGGCCCACGCAGGAATACGAAGCCCCAGAGTCCAGGGCTCCTCGGGTGACTGGGTCACGCGCACGGTCACCGTGCCGTGCCACGGGTACCTTGTCTCGACCTCGAAGGCCACCGCCCCGGCCGGAAGCTCCGCGGTCACCGACGCCGGCGCGTAGAGCTGCAACTGCACGCCGTCGTCGTCCGAGGTCGCGACCAACTGGTCGAGGGACGAGAGCGTCCGCATCACGTTCGGCGGGCAGCACGCCGTACCGAACCATGGCTGCCGACCCGCCACCGCCGACCGCTGGTCGTCGGCGAACGCATTGTTGCGCACCTTCAGCGTGTTCACGTAGAAGAACTCGCGGCCGGTCAGCGAGACGCCGGAGATCACCGCGTTGTACAGGGTCCGCTCGATCAGGTCGGCGTACCGGCTCTCACCGGTCGCGAGCAGGAGCCGCCAGCTCCACTGGACGCTGGCGATCGCCGCGCAGGTCTCGCAGTACGCCGCGTCCGGCGGCAACTCGAACGGGTCACCGAACGCCTCGCCGTACCAGCGTGCTCCGACCCCGCCGGTCAGATACGTCTGACTCTCGACCATGGTCTCCCAGGTGGCCCGCAGCGCGTCCAGCAACGCGGAGTCCCCGGTCTCGACCGCCACATCGGTCGCGCCCGCGGCCAGATACAACGCCCGCACCGCATGACCGGTGATCGTCCGTACGTCGCGCACCGGCAGGTGATCCTGGAAGTACGCCGGCCCGTGATGGCCCGGCGGCTCCAGCAACCCGTGCCCACGCGCCTCCACGAAGTACGCGGCCAGTTCGAGGTACGACGACGTACCCGTCTCCCGGTACAGGTCGACCAGCGCCATCTCGATCAGCGGATGACCGTCGATGCCCTCGGTCCGGCCGGGTCCGAACGTCTTGCAGAGCAGATCGGCGAACCGGGTCGCGACGTCCAGCAGCGTCTGGTCCCCGGTGGCCCGTGCCTGGGCGACGGCCGCCTGCAGCAGATGACCCGCGCAGTACAGCTCGTGACCCTTCTCCAGATCACCGAACCTCTCGCCGCCGAGCACCAGTCGCACGTAGCTGTTCAGGTACCCGTCCGGCTCCTGCGCCGCGGCGACCAGCGAGCTCGTGGCCGCCTGCCAGTCCGCGAGTTCCGGCGACGGCGACCGGGTCTGCTCCCAGGCGACGGCCTCGAGCCATTTGTAGACATCGGTGTCGGCGAAGAGCTTGCCGGCGAACCCGTCACCGGCCGGTTCGTGGCCCGCGGCGCGGCGAAGGTTCCGTAGCGTCCCGGCTTCCTCCAGGCGACGGGCGGCCGCCGGAATCGTCGAGGTCCGGTTGATCTCCTGGCGCTCCTGCCAGAAGCCGCCGGTGATTTTGGCCGCGCCGAGGGGGAGTGTTCGAAGTGGCATGGGTGACAGGTAACCATTGCCCGCAAGCACCGGGCAAGGGTTCAGTGCAAACGATTGCCGCCGCCGGAAGCGCAGACTGCAAACGATTGCGGAAACCGGGTGTCACGCTCTTGACATCGGCTCGTAACCTCCGTGAACATGAGGCCGTCGTTCCATTCGAAGCTGACTAGATATTCAGAATCCTGGTCGGCTCAGCAGCCGCCCCCCTGCCGAAAGCGAGGCATGGACGATGACCGAAGCATCCACCGGCTGGACCCGTCGCGGGTTCGTCGGAACCACCGCTGCCGTCGGTGCCGCCGCCACTCTGGGCATCACGGTGCCCGCCCAGGCCGCGCGCACCCAGGCCACTGAGGACAGGCTGCCCGCCTTCCCCGGCGCCGAAGGTGCCGGCAAGTGGTCCAAGGGCGGCCGCGGCGGATCCGTCTACGAGGTGACCAACCTCAACGACGCCGGCCCCGGCTCGCTCCGCGACGCCGTCTCCGGCTCGGACCGCACCGTGGTCTTCCGCGTGTCCGGCACGATCGAACTCGAGACAGGCCTGACCATCGCCGGCAGCAACCTGACCATCGCCGGTCAGACCGCCCCGGGTGGCGGGATCTGCGTGGCCGGCCGCGGCACCAACGTCAAGGGCGGAGCGCACGACATCGTGATCCGCTACCTGCGGTTCCGGCTCGGCGATCGCAACGCCGCCGCCGACGACGCGTTCAACACCAACGTGCCCGGCTCGGTCAGCCCGGAGATCCGGAACCTGATCATCGACCACTGCTCGTTCAGCTGGGCGGTCGACGAGTGCCTGTCGCCGTACGGGAACTTCGACGTCACCATCCAGTGGTGCATCATCGCCGAGGGTCTGGCGATGTCCGCGCACCCGAAGAACCGGCACGGGTACGGCGGGATCTGGGGTGGTGAGCGCAACACCTACCACCACAACCTGATCGCCCACCAGGGCGGCCGGCAGCCGCGGTTCGGGTACACCGAGAACATCAACCTCGAGGTCGACCACCGCAACAACGTCGTCTACGACCACGGCTACACCTCGGTGTACGGCGGTGAGTGGGCCAACGGCATCAACATCGTCGACAACTACTACAAGCCCGGCCCGACCACGCTGTCCGAGGTCGCCTCGGTCATCCTGAGCGCGAACCGCGGCGGCCAGTGGTACGTCGCCGGCAACCAGGTCGAAGGTCATCCGGACGTCACCGCGCACAACCGCCGCGGGATCCGGTACCCGATCGGCGGCATCAACGAGCTGGCGCAGCCGCTGCCGTTCGCCGACGAGCTCGAGCCCCAGTCCGCGGCCAAGGCGTACGACGCGGTCCTCGCGAACGCCGGTGCGATCCTGCCGAGGCGGGACGCGGCCGACGCGCGGATCGTCAACGACGCCCGCAACGGCACCGGCCGGCTGATCAACTCGCAGAAGGAGGTCGGCGGCTTCCCGGTGCTGGCCTCGACCGAGGCGGCCGTCGATTCCGACCACGACGGCATCCCGGACTGGTGGGAGAAGGCGAACGGTCTCGATCCGAACGATCCGTCGGACGCCCAGAAGATCGCGCCGAACGGCTACACCTACCTGGAGAACTACCTCAACTCGATCGTCCCCGACCCGGTCGGCAACCCGGCGGTCGAGATCACCAGCCCGAAGTTCAACCAGACGATCCCCGGCCGGACCGCGCCCACCGTGACGGTCGAGGCCGATGCCGCCGCGGCCAAGGGCGGCGAGCTGGCGAAGGTCGAGTTCTTCGCCGGCGACCAGCTGATCGGCACGGCGACCGAGGCGCCGTACCGGATCCAGTGGAAGAACGTTGCCGACGGCTCCTACTGGCTCACCGCCCGGGCGACCGACAGCAACGGTACGGCGACCCAGTCGACCCAGGTGCCGGTGCACGTCAACCTGCAGGCCGGCACGGCCGGCTGGACGTCGACAGCCGTCGGGAAGCCGCCGGTGCCGGGATCGGCCAGCCTCGACGGTGGGATCCTGACCGTCAAGGGCTCCGGCCGGATCCTCGGCCGGACGAGCAACTTCCACTACGTCTACCGCAAGCTCCAGGTCGGCGGCGCCGGAGCGGTCAGCCAGATCACCGCCCGGCTCGACAAGATCGCCAAGGTGGCCAACGGTCTCACCGCCGGGCTGATGATCCGCGACACTCTCGACCCGGCCGCCCCGTTCATGTACGGCGGCATCGGCTACGGCGTGGCCGGTGGCACCGGGACGATCGGCGACGCCGGCGGCGTTGCGAACGTGACCGACGACGGCGGCATGAAGGCCCAGGCGATCCGGTTCCAGACCGACGGGCCGTCGCCGAGTGTCGGTCCGTGGCCGTGGACCGAGGACGAGTACCTCGATCCGGCCCAGCAGTACTGGCTGCGGCTGCTCCGGCGTGAGCGTCCGCAGGCCCGGGAGGTCGAGTTCGAAGCCTTCATTTCCACCGACAAGGTCAAGTGGGACCGGTTCGGCTACGAGCGGATCGCGATGCCGAGCCGGACCTTCTACATCGGCTTCGCGGTCGACGGGGGCAAAGAGGACAACGGCCTCGTGGACTACGGGACCGCGCAGTTCAGCAACATCACGGTCGAGCAGTGAGGAAAGTGACGATGTCTGGAGACGTACGCAAGGTCGACCGGCGACGGGTGCTGCAGGGCGGTCTCGGCATGCTGGTCGCCGCCACGGTGCCCGGATGCAGCTTCCTGGACACCAAGCCCGCGGGTTCCGGTGCGCAGGCGGCCGCGGCCGGTGAGAAGGAAGCGCCGATGCTGAAGGCCCTGGTGGACAAGGGCACCCTGCCGCCGCTGGCCGAGCGGCTGCCGAAGAACCCGCCGGTGATCAAACCGCTGGCCGGCAAGGCGATGTACGGCGGCACCTGGCGGTCGGCGATGCTGACCCAGGAGGACACCCAGTGGTTGTGGTACGCCACGGCGTACGAGCCGCTGGTCCGCTGGAAGTCGGACAAGACCGGCAAGCCCGGGTACGACGAGATCGAGGCGAACGTCGCCGAGTACACGATCGATGCCGAGAGCAAGGAGATCAGCTTCACCCTGCGCGAGGGGCTGAAGTGGTCCGACGGCAAGCCGTGCACCGCGGACGACATGATCTTCACGCTGCTCGAGGTGCAGTGCGACGCCGGGCTGCACCCGGACGGGATCTACGACGCCTTCCTGTCGCCGGACACCGGCAAGATCGCGAAGATCGAGAAGGTCGACGAGCGGACCGTCAAGCTCACCTACACCGCGCCGCAGCCGTCGCTGCTGGGCCAGATCGCCGACGGCATCTTCCTGCGTGAGGGTGCGTACGGCGAACTGCTGCCGAAGCACTACTTCCAGCAGTTCCACCTCAAGTACAACCCGAACGCGAACGCGGCCGCGAAGAAGGCCGGCGTCGGCAGCTGGACAGACCTGTTCGCGCAGAAGCAGAACCCGTTCACGAACCCCGACCAGCCGACGCTCGCGCCGTGGAAGGTGACCACCCCGCTGGGCAAGGGCTCCGCGGTCACCCTGAGCCGGAACCCGTACTACTGGAAGGTCGACGACGGCGGCCGGCAGCTGCCGTACATCGACGCCTGCCGGGTCGAGGTCGTCCAGGACGCCCAGGTCGAGCTGCTCAAGGTGATGAACGGCGAGTTCGGCATGCAGTACCGCAACTTCGGTACGCCGCAGAACAAGCCGGTCGTCGCGCAGAACCGGGAGAAGGGCAACTACCGGATCTTCGAGGTGCCGACCCAGCTGTCCAACACGATGATCATCGGCATCAACCAGACCCACAAGAACCCGGTCAAGCGGGCCCTGTTCGCGAACAAGGACTTCCGGATCGGCCTGTCGTACGCGATCAACCGCAAGGAGATCATCGACGCGGTGTACGCCGGTCAGGGCGAGCCGTGGAACTGCGCTCCGCCGAAGGACTCGCCGTACTACAACGAACAGCTCGCCACCCAGTACCTCGAGTTCGACGAGGCCAAGGCGAACGAGCACCTGGACAAGGCCGGGCTGAAGAAGGCGGCCGACGGCCGGCGGCTGGGTGCGGACGGCAAGCCGGTGTCGGTGACCGTGCTGGTCAGTGAGTCGTTCCCGGACCACGTCGAGGCGATCGAGTTCGTGAAGAAGCGCTGGCGTGCCGTCGGCGTCGAGTTGCGGACCCAGGCCGTCAGCGAGGACCTCGCCAAGGAGCGGGTCAAGGCCAACGACCACGACGCCGGGACCTGGACCGGTGGCACCTTCGTGCTGCCGACCGGTACCGGTGGTGACCACTACTGGGTGCCGACCAACGACGGCAGTGCGCGGTACGGCATCGGCTGGGCGCAGTGGTACCAGTCCGACGGCGAGGAAGGCGTCGAGCCGCCGGCGGAGATCAAGAAGCAGCTCGAGCTGTTCACCAAGGGCCGCCAGGAGCCGGACGCCGCGAAGACGCTCGAGCTGGGCAAGCAGGTGCTGCAGATCGCGGCCGACCAGTTCTACTACATCGGCACCAGCAGCGTCCCGAACACCTACGGCATCGCGAAGAACGACTTCCACAACGTGCCGGAGAAGATGATCGAGGCGGTTGCCCCCGGCATCGTCCACCCCGAACAGTTCGCGATCGGACAGTAAGTGTCCGCCGTCCGAGTTCCGCACGGAGGACACTGATGCTGCGCTTCCTCGCCCGGCGGTTGTTGTGGATGGCGGTGACGCTGGCGGCGATCTCGTTCGTCACCTTCGTCGTCATCAAGCTGCCGCCGGGCGACTACACCACCACCGTCATCGCGAACGCCGAGGCCCGCGGCCAGGACATCCCGGACTCGCAGATCGCCGAGCTGAAACGGCACTACGGCTTGGACAAACCGTTCCTGGTCCAGTACTGGACCTGGATCTCCGGCGTGGTCCTGCACGGCGACCTCGGTCAGTCGTTCGCCTGGAACCAGTCGGTCGCCAGCCTGATCGGCAACCGGGTGCTGCTCTCGATCCTGCTGTCGATCGGCAGCCTGCTGTTCGTCTGGTCGATCGCGTTCCCGATCGGCATCTACAGCGCGCTGCGGCAGTACTCGCCCGGCGACTACGTCGCGTCGTTCCTCGGCTTCATCGGGATGGCCGTGCCGGAGTTCATGCTCGCGCTGGTGATGATGTACGTCGGGTTCCGGTACTTCGGCCAGAGCGTCGGCGGACTGTTCTCACCCGAGTACTCCGACGCGGCCTGGAACCTGGGCAAGTTACTCGACCTGATATCGCACCTGTGGGTGCCGATAGTCGTGGTCGGCGTGGCCGGCACCGCAGGACTGATCCGGATCACCCGGGCCAACCTGCTCGACGAGTTGCACCGGCCGTACGTCGCGACCGCGCGGGCCAAGGGGTTGCCGGAGTGGAAGCTGCTGCTCAAGTACCCGGTCCGGATGTCGCTCAGCCCGTTCTTCAGCACGGTCGGGTGGCTGCTGCCCGGACTGATCAGCGGCGAGACGATCGTGTCGGTCGTGATGAGCCTGCCGACCAGCGGCCCGCTGCTGCTCGGCGCGGTGAAGAGCCAGGACATGTACCTGGTCGGCAGCTTCGTCCTCATCCTCAGCGCGCTGACGGTGATCGGCACGATGCTCAGCGACCTAGCGCTGGCCTGGTGGGACCCGCGGATCCGCCACCGGCTGTCGAAGGGATAGGCCCCGATGGTTCAGACAATCCAGCAACAGCCGGCGCCGCCGCCCCAGGCCGAGCCCGAGGTGGTGAAGAGCCTTCGGGACCACGGCGCGCTGCCGCAGTGGCGGCTGATGTGGCGCCAGTTCCGCAAACACCGGCTGGCCCTGATCGGGCTGATGGTGCTTCTCCCGATCTACTTCATCGCGGTCTTCTCGGGATTCTTCGCGCCGGCCGCCAGCGACTCCGCCCACACGTCCCTGCCGTACGCGCCGCCGCAGCGGGTGCACCTCTCCACCGAGCAGGGCCTGTTCGTCTACGGGTTCTCGTCGACGCGGAACGAGGAGACGTTCGAGCAGACCTTCACCGTCGACAAGAACAAGGTCATCGACGTCGGCCTGTTCGTCCGCGGCGACGAGTACAAGGTGCTCGGCGTGATCCCGTCGGACATCCACCTGATCGGGCCGACCAACGCCGGTGACCCGTTCTTCCTGCTCGGTGCCGACCAGTCCGGCCGCGACCTGCTGTCCCGGCTGATCCACGGTGCCAAGGTGTCCTTGTCGATCGGCCTGGTCGGGGTGGCCGCGAGTTTCGTGCTCGGCATCCTGATCGGCGGGATCTCCGGGTACTTCGGCGGACCGATCGACAACGCGATCCAGCGCGTCATCGAGTTCATCATGTCGATCCCGACCCTGCCGCTGTGGATGGCGCTGTCGGCGTCCTTGCCCAACAGTTGGGGACCGCTCACCAGGTACTTCGCCATCACCGTGATCCTCTCGCTGATCGGCTGGACCGGGCTGGCCCGCGATGTCCGCGGGCGGTTCCTCAGCCTGCGCGAAGAGGACTTCGTGATGGCCGCACGGCTGGACGGGGTCGGCCAGCGCGGGATCATCGTCGGCCACATGGTGCCGTCGTTCGCCAGTCACATCATCGCGTCGGTGTCGATGGCGGTGCCACGGATGATCCTCGGCGAGACCAGCCTGAGCTTCCTCGGTCTGGGACTGCAGGCACCGGCCGTCAGTTGGGGTGTGCTGCTCGAAGGCGCGCAGAACATCCGCGCGGTCGCCACCGCCCCCTGGCTGCTGACGCCGGGTCTCGCGGTCGTGGTCGTCGTACTGGCCATGAACTTCGTCGGCGACGGCCTCCGCGACGCCGCGGACCCCTACAAGTAGGAGCACACTGATGGCTCAGCCGTTGTTGGAAGTCCGCGATCTCCGGACGCATTTCGAGCTCGAGGACGGGGTGGTCAAGGCCGTCGACGGGGTCGAGTCTGACTGTTCCGCGCGGTCGCACGCTGGCGGTGGTCGGGGAGTCGGGGTGCGGCAAGAGCGTCACCGCACGCTCGATCCTGCGCCTGGTCGAACGCCCGGCCCGGATCGTCGGCGGCCAGATCCTCCTGTACGGCGACGAGCCGTCCGACGACCCGCTGGACCTGCTGGCCGCGAAGGACAAGCGGCTGCGGGAGGTGCGGTGGTCGGATATCGCGATGGTGTTCCAGGAGCCGATGGCCTCGCTCAGCCTGGTGCACACGATCGGCAACCAGATCATCGAGGCGATCCGGCTGCACGACAACGTCGGCAAGACCGAGGCCCGCGAGCGTGCGATCGAGATGCTCAACCGGGTCGGCATCCCGGACCCGAAACGCCGGGTGGACTCGTACCCGTTCGAGCTCAGTGGCGGCATGCGGCAACGAGCGATGATCGCGATGGCGCTGTCCTGCCGGCCGCGGTTGCTGATCGCGGACGAGCCGACGACCGCGCTGGACGTCACCACGCAGGCACAGATCCTCGACCTGCTGCAGGACCTCCAGCAGGAGCTCGGCATGGCGATCATGCTGATCACCCACGACCTCGGTGTGGCCGCGCAGGTGGCCGACGAGGTGGCGGTGATGTACCTCGGCGAGGTGGTCGAACACGGCCCGGCCACGTCGGTGCTGCGTGAGCCCAAACACCCGTACACCCAGGCGCTGGTCCGATCCGTGCCGCGGCTCGGGCAACGCGGTCAGGGCCGGCTCGCCGCCGTCCGCGGGACTGTGCCGCCGCCGTACGAACGACCGTCGGGGTGCCGGTTCCATCCGCGGTGTGACGCGTTCATGGCCGGGACGTGCGACCTGACCGTCCCGACGCGGGTACGCAGCGACGACACCGCCGTCGCCTGCCTGCTGTACGGCGAGGAGGAACGATGAGTGATCTGCTGACGACCGAGGGCCTGACCATGCACTTCCCGCTGCACAGCGGGTTCTTCGGACGGAATCGTGGTGTGGTGAAGGCGGTCGACGGCGTCGACCTGACGATCAGGGCCGGCCGGACCCTCGGGCTGGTGGGGGAGTCGGGCTGCGGCAAGACGACCCTCGGCCGGTGCATCGTGCGGGCCTACGAACCGACCTCGGGCAGCATCCACTTCAACGGCGTGGATCTGGCCGCGCTGTCGGAGAAGGAGCTGAAGCCCTACCGCGCGCAGGTCCGCCTGATCTTCCAGGACCCGCACTCGTCACTCGACCCGCGCAAGACGCTGCGCGACATCATCGCCGAGCCGCTGCGGGTGCAGGAGCGTGGTTCCCGCGACGAGATCGACGACAAGGTCGCAGAGCTGCTCAAGCGGGTCGGACTGCGAGCGGAGTACGCGCATCGCTACCCGCATGCCTTCAGCGGTGGCGAGCGGCAGCGCGTCGTGATCGCGCGGGCGCTTGCGACCGATCCGCGGCTGGTGGTCGCGGACGAGGCGGTCAGCGCGCTCGACGTGTCCGTCCGGGCCCAGATTCTCAACCTGCTCAAGGATCTGCAGGAGGAGTCCGGCCTCACCTATCTGTTCGTCTCCCACGACCTCGGCATCGTCGAGCACGTCGCCGACGACGTCGCGGTCATGTACGTCGGCAAGCTGGTCGAGAGCGCGTCGACCGACGAGCTGTACAGCAAGCCGCTGCACCCGTACACCGAGGCGCTGCTGAGCGCCGTACCCGATCCTGATCCGGCGTCGCGCGGGAAGCGATCGCGGATCATGTTGCGCGGCGAGATCGCGGACCCGTCCAACGTGCCGCGCGGCTGTCCGTTCAGTCCGCGCTGCGGCTACGCCGAGGAGCGTTGCCGCACCGAAGTCCCGCAGCTGCGCGAGGTAGGTGGCCGCCGAGTCGCCTGTCACTTCGCCGAGCAGCTCGATCTGAAGGGTGTCACCGCAGCCGTCCGGCAACCAACAACTGCATGACACACCACCGCCCCTTACGAAAGGTCCAGCATGTCCAACAACGAAGGTATGTCCCGTCGCGGGTTCGTGCGGAACGGCGCCCTGCTGGGCGGTCTCGCCGCCCTCGGCGCCGGGCTGCCCGGTACCGCCGCCGCGGCGACCACCAGCTCCACCTCCGCCGTCCCGCGCGCGAGCGCACGCTCCGCGGCCGGCACCGTCGAGATCCCGAACCGGTACAACAAGCCGTTCTCGGTGGACGACGACGAGCTGTTCATCTTCGCCGCGAACTTCAAGCCGTTCGAGCTCGGCGGCGACGACGAGGGCCGGGAGGCGAGCCGGTACTTCGACGCCGTCTTCGGCGACGCGATCCGGGCCAAGTTCCCGAACGTGAAGATCAAGTACGCGACCTGGGACTACCCGATCCGGTACGAGGACATCGCCAAGACGACCCGGGTGCCGGACCTGATCCTCGAGGACCCGCGGACCCGGATCGACCGCGACCTGGAGCCGCTCGGCTGGGTCACCGACATGAGCGCGATGGTCCAGCAGGCCGGGATCGATCTGTCCGTGCTGAACCAGGGCTCGGTCGAGCTGGTCAAGTCCCGCTCCGACGGCGGCCTGTACGGCGTACCGGTGTTCATCGACGAGCACGTGCTGCTCTACAACAAGCTGATCTTCGACAAGTTCGGAGTCCGGTACCCGCGGGTCGGGTCGACGTACGACGACATCTACAAGACCGCGAAGTCCCTGACCCGCAACGACGGGATCCACCACTACAAGGGCTTCATGCAGCACCCGGACAACTACCTGGCGCTGAACCAGCTCGGTCTCTACCCGTTCGTCCCCGGCAGCAGCGAGCAGCCGGCTCCGGAGGACGTCAAGGTGAGCCTGACGTCGGTGGAGTGGAAGCTGGTCGCCGACAACATGCAGCGGTTCCTGCAGTTGCCCGGCAACACCTTCACCACGGTCGACGACTTCTTCAAGGGGGACATGAGCTTCCCCGGTCACGTGGCGATGGCGGTGCACACCCTGTCGAAGCTGAACGCGTACGCCCTCAACGAGAACTACATCGAGGAGGACGACGTCGAGGACTACACCGAGTGGGCCAAGAGCGTGCAGATCGGCGTCACCTCGATGCCGGTCCTGTCCCGCGGCTCGACCGCGATCTACCAGCCGAACACCCGCGCCGCCTTCATCCCGCCGCAGTCGGCGCACAAGGACGCGTCGCTCGAGATCATCAAGTACCTGGTCTCGGAGGAGATCCAGACCCGGATCTCGTCGTACGGCGTGAAGGCGGTGCTGCCGACCGATGCGGTGAAGAGCGCGTTCGGTACGGCGCTGCCGGAGCTGAAGGGGATCGACACCTCGGCCGTGTACTGGGGTGACAACGCGCTGGTGAAGGACTACCAGAACACCGAGTACTGGGACATCCCGCTGTACAAGGTGTTCCGCCAGCACGTCCTGATCGACGGTATGGACGTCGCGTCGTCCCTGCAGGTCGCCGAGCAGGTCGACATCCCCGCCTACATCAAGGCCCAGGCAGCCGCAGGATTCACGTGGTGACGACTCCAACCCCGGGCCCGGCCGTCGACCCTCGGTTCGACGGCCGGCTCCGGCCCTCGGGGGACATCACTGAGGCGCTGCTGCCGACACTGCATCCGGGTGACAGCCACGCTGCCACCCTGGTCGAGACTCCGGCGGGCGACCTGCTCTGCGCGTGGTTCAACGGTCCGGGGGAGGGCGAGCCGGAAACCAGGATCGTGCTGTCCCGGCTCCCGGCCGGATCGTCGACCTGGTCGGTGCCGGAGACGATGTCCGGAGACCCCGACCACTCGGAGCAGAATCCGCTGCTGTTCGTGCTGCCGTCGGGTGAGGTGTGGCTGCTGCACACCTCCAACGAGCCGCACGACCAGAGCAGCTCGCGCGTCCTGCGGCGGGTCTCCCGGGACGGCGGCCTGACCTGGGGTCCGAGCGACGTACTGTTCGACCGGCTCGGCAGCTTCATCCGCAACCCGGTCGTTGTCCTGAGCAACGGCGACTGGCTGCTCCCGGCGTACGACTGTGACAAGGACGGCGAGACCACGGTCGTCCAGCTGAGCTCGGACGGCGGCCGTACGTGGACGCCGGGCGACCTGCCCGAGGGACTGGGGCAGGTCCAGCTGAGTGCGGTCGAGTTGGCGCCGGGTGAACTGCTCGGCTACTTCCGCAGCCGGGCCGCGGACCGGATCCATCGCTCGGTGTCCAAGGACAGCGGCCGGACCTGGTCGGCGCCGGAACGGACCGCGCTGCCGAACAACAACTCCGCGATCCAGCTGCTCCGGCTGGCCGACGGCCGGCTCGTCCTGGTGTTCAACGACTCGTCGGCCGAGCGGGACCAGTTCCGGTGGGTTCCGGACGGCAAGGGCGGCGTACGGCGGAAGACACTGCGGACCCCGCTCACGCTGGCCCTGTCGGAGGACGACGGTGCGACCTGGCCGTACTGGCGGAACCTGCAGGTGCAGGACGAGGAGTATCGCGACAACGAGTTCGGGTACTCGTACCCGACGTTGCTGCAGACGCGCGACGGCCGGCTGCACGTCGCGTACTCCTACCTGCGCAAAACGATCAAGCACGTGATCCTCACGCCGGAGTGGATCGAGGCTGGAGACCGACTTCCATGAGTGGCACCGGATCCCTTCCCCACCCCACCGCTCCGGCCGTCGAGCAGTGGGGAGTGCACGAGCTCACCTACTCGGGGCCGTCGGACGGCAACCCGTTCGCCGACGTCGAGCTGCGGGTCGCCTTCCGGTACCGGAACCGGGTGGTCACGGTCGACGGCTTCTACGACGGCGACGGCGTCTACCGGGCGCGGTTCATGCCGGATCGCGTCGGCCGGTGGGAGTACGTCACGTCGAGCTCCACGGCGGAGCTCGACGGTCATCGCGGCGCGTTCGAGTGCGTCCCGCCCGGCCCGGGTAACCACGGGCCGGTCGGGGTGCACGGCGCTCACCACTTCGCGTACGCCGACGGCACCCGGTACGACTGCATCGGTACGACGTGCTACCACTGGACCTACGAGTCCAAGGAGATCCAGGAGCTCACCCTCGCATCGTTGCGCTCGGCCCCTTTCGACAAGGTCCGGATGTGCCTGCTGCCGACCGAGGGGATGCGGCCGGATCGCCTGCCCTTCGTCGGGACCACGCCGGGTTCCGTCGACGTGGAGCGTTTCGATCCGGAGTTCTTCCAGCACTTCGAGAGCCGGGTCGCCGATCTGCTCTCGCTGGGGATCCAGGCCGATCTGATCCTGTTCCACCCCTACGACCGTGGGGTCTGGGGCTTCGACCGGATGACGCCGGCGCAGGACGCGGCCTACCTGCGGTATGTGGTCGCGCGGCTGGCGGCGTACCGGAATGTCTGGTGGTCGCTGGCGAACGAGTACGACTTCAACCGGATCAAGACCATCGCCGACTGGGACCGGCTGCTGCAGCAGGTCCAGCGGTTCGATCCGTACCAGCGGCTGCGGTCGATCCACAACGGGACCAAGATGTACGAGGTCTTCACGCCGTACGACTTCGGCAAGCCGTGGATCACCCACCAGAGCGTGCAGCACTGGGACGGCGCCGAGACCGCCGCGTGGCGGTCCTGCCCGAAGCCGGTGGTGATCGACGAGATCGGCTACGAGGGGAACGCCGGCCGCCGCTGGGGCAACCTCACCGCGGAAGAACTGGTGCATCGGTTCTGGCAGGGCATGACGCTCGGCGGGTACGTCGGCCACGGCGAGTCCTTCGTCGACCGTGAGATCCGGGCGTGGATCTCGATCGGGGGACGCCTGTACGGCGAGAGCTCGGCGCGGATCGCGTTCCTGCGTGACGTGATGGCCGGTCTGCCGCGGTTGCCTGACGGCGATGTGGACCCTGGCCGGTGCGTCTTGCACTACCTGGGTGATCGCCAGCCGTCGTCTGTCGAGCTGGACCTGCCGGACGGGCCGCCGTACCGCTTCGAGCTGATCGACACGGTCGCGATGACCATCACGCCTCTTCCGACCCCCTACTCGGGTGTCTGCCGGATCCCGCTGCCGGCCCGCCCGTACCTAGCCCTGCGAGGAACCCGATGACAGAGGTAGAGCGCTGGGGCCTGCTGGAACTCCAGGTCGACGGACCGGTCGCCGTGGAGTTTCGTCATGAGCACGACACCGCGTACGTGGAGTCGTTCCCCGATGGGGACCGTTGGCTCATCCGCTTCATGCCAAGCCTTGAAGGGACCTGGCACTACACCCTCGCGGACGAACCACGAACGGTCACCTGCACCCCGGCCACAACCCCCGGTCCGCTTCGGCGTGCCGGGACCACCTTGCGCTCTGCCGACGGCACGCCGTACCACCCGCTGACCACCACGTGGTTCGGGTCGGAGGACAACTGGCCCGCGGCATGCCGGGCGCTGGCTGCCTCGCCGTTCAACCGTGTCCGGCTCCGCGCACACCCGTCGTCGCTGCGTCGCCTGGACGCTCAGGTCCGGGACCTTCTGGCGGTCGACGTAGGCGCCGAGATCCTCATCCCCTCGGGGGATGCCGCCTTCGTCCGGGAGCTCGTCAACCGGCTGGCCGCGTACCGCACTGTGACGTGGTGCCTCGACACCACCGAGGACACGCGGGCTCTGGCGGAGCTGATCGCGGAGTGCGACTCCAGCCGGCACCTGATCTCTGCGCATGCGGCGGCCGATCCCGGTGTGCCGTGGCTGACCCACCTCAGCGTTCCGTTGGAGAACCTGCGTGGTGTCTCGGCGCTCCGGCGTGACTACGCCAAGCCCGTGCAGGTGGATGCCGCCGGTTACGAGGGCGACGGCTCCACGCCGGAGACCAGTCTCACCGGTCAGGAGATGCTCACCCGGATCTGGGAAGGGACCGTCCGGGGCGCCCACGTGACGCACGGCGAGTGGTACGTCGATGCGGACGGCGGGCCGTGGTCGGGTGGGGGAGAGCGGCCGACCGGTGTGGTCGCGCAGCGGTTGCGGCTGCTGCGTGAGGTGCTGGACGAACTGCCCGACGGTGTGGAGCCGATCGACGACTACCGCGATGCTCCGACTCTCGCCGTACCGGGGAGCTACTACCTGCAGTACCTCGGCGAGCACCGGTTCCCCGAGCGCACCTTCACCCTGCCGGAAGGGACCTACCAGGTGGAGGTCCTGGACGTCTGGAACCACAGCGTCCGCCGTACCCAGGAGACGGTCAGCGACACGCTCACCGTTCGGCTGCCCGGAACGCAGTACCAGGCCATCCAGATCCGCCGGACCACCTGATGCCCGCGTTGAAGTCGGGCGACCGCACGGCGGAGCTGCGCAGGACTCCTGGTGGAGTAGTCCTCCACCTCGGCCTCACTACCCCGGCACTCCCGTCCGCTCCCGGGCTGGCCTCGGCGCCCTCCGCCGCTCCCGCACTGCCCTTGGCCGGCGTTACGACGTACGTCGAGCGACCCGTGGCCGAGTTGCTGACGTGCTCAGCCGGCCGACCGTGGCAGCCGAACGCGATGCAGCCCGACGGGTGGTGGATCTCCCGCCGGCCCGGCGAGCATCGGGCCGGCTGCCGGACCGGACCGGTCGCCGTCGAGATTCGCCTGTCCTTCGACGACGCCGACCGCCTGAACCTCGAGCTCCGCTGGCGCAACACCGGGCAGCGGCGGCTGGGCGATCTCGCCGTCGGCATGCTGCTCGACATCGGTCGCCTGACCGACAACCAGATCACCCTCCCCGGCCTGATCTACAACGACAACCCGTCCGCGGACCCGGCCCGCGCCGTACCCCGGATCGGCCCGGCACCCGGCGGCGGGTTCATCGCCGAGGAGGACCGGCTGCCGATCCCCGGGGTGAACCTCGAATGGCGAGCCAGGCCGCGAACGCCGCTGGCTGAGCGTCTTCTCCCGCCCGGCCGCGCGCCGTTCGGCCGACGGCCTGGTGCGCTACGGCTCGCTCGGCCTCATCCGCCGTGACGGACCGGTTGTCGCGGCGCTGAGCGGCGTACTGATGTTCGACGGCAAGCAGGACGTGCGGTACGTCAGCAAGGCCGAGACCGAGTCCACGGACGACGGCTACCTGACGCTGTTGCCGGGCGAGGTCTACGCGCAGCAGCTCGTCTTCGACTGGGGGCCGCAGGAGCATCGCGGGCACGCGTTCCGGCACCTCGTCCGCACTGCTCGCTCGCTGTTCGACTCGTGTGATGGCGCCCGGCCGCTCGAGCTGGACGAGATCATCGCCCGCAAGACCGTTGCACTGGACAGCCGGTGGCACCGGGACGGGACCGTTGCCGGTTACACCAAGTTCAGCGATGTCGCCGGCAACGGTCCGGTCAAGGCCCGGCACTTCCTCTACGGCTGGACCGGCCAGGCGCTGAAGCTCGCCTGGTGCGATGCCCGCCTCGGCTTCGAATCGGGGGACCGGTCGCGGATCGACCGGTGCCGCGCCGCCGTCGAGTTCTACCTGGCCGGGAGTTCGACGCGGACGCCCGGTCTGCGGCACAACGCCTACCAGATCGGCAGCCGGCGCTGGACCAGCTTCCGTTCCGGCGGCCGCGCGATGGTCTCCAGCCGCGCGTACGGCGAGACGGTCGCGGACCTCGCCGAGATCGTCGCGCTGTTCCGCTCCAACGGTGAACCGGTGCCGCCGTCCTGGCCGGACGCGCTGGTCGCCTCGCTGAAGTTCCTGCGTACGGCGCTGCTACCCGACGGCACGTTCCCGATCGGCTGGCGACTGGACGGCACGCCTGCGTCCACCGCGGTCTCGGCGGCCGGCATCCCGTGTGTCCTGGCCGCGCTGAAGGCGTCCGCCGTCCTCGACGACTCCTGGCTGTTGTCTGAGGCAACCACCTGGCTGACGCGCTACCACGGGCAGCACGCGCGGACGTTCGACCGTCCGTTCGCGCGGTCGACGCTGGATGCGGCCTGCGAGGACAAAGAAGCCGGGATGTACTACTTCCTCGCGGCCTACGAACTCTTCCGGCTCACCGGCGACGACCTCTACGCCTCGTGGGCCGAGGTCGCGGCGGACTGGCTGCTCACCTGGGTCTACGTCTGGTCACCCGAACAGGACCTCGACGCCCCGCTCCGCGCCGCCGGTTTCAACGCGACCGGCTGGCCGACGGTGAGTGTCCAGAACCACCATCTGGACACGTTCTTCCCGACGTACGAACTCCAGGAGTTCGGCACCGTGACCAGCCGGCCGGAGTACGTCGCCGCCGCCGAAACCACCGCCAACGCCATGGGCCAAGGCATCTGCGCCACCCCGGGCGACTGGGGCTTCCAGATCGTCGGCGAACAAGGCGAGGCAGTCTTCCAGACCCACTGGCAACGCCGAGGCCACGCCAACACCTGGAACCCCTCCTGGGTCATCGCCGTCCCCCTCTCCAACGCCCTCCGCCTCCGCAAGGGCCCCGGATGACCGACCACCTCATCACCGACTACGGGGCTACGCCTGGCTCTGACTGCACCGCAGCGATTGATCGAGCTGTGCGGGCTTGCGAGCTGACCGGTGGTCGGGTCGTGGTGCCGGTCGGACGGTTCCTGAGCGGTCCGATCCGGCTCCGGAGCAACGTGGAGCTGCACCTCTCGGCCGGGGCGACGTTGCGGTTCGTCACCGACCCGGCGTCGTACCCGATCGTCCGGACCCGGTGGCAGGGCATCGAGTGCATCAGCCATTCACCACTCATCTACGCGTACGACGCGGTGAACGTCGCCATCACCGGGACAGGAACCCTCGACGGCTGCGCATCACCCGACACCTGGTGGCGTGACACGAGACCGGTCGAGGACTGGAACCGGCTGCTGCGGATGGTTCTGGATGATGTCCCGGTGGAGGAGCGGATCTTCGAACCAGGGCACGGTTTCCGGCCCAGCTTCATCCAGCCGTACCTGTGCCGCCGCGTCCGGATCGAGGACGTCCGCATCGTCAACGCGCCGATGTGGGTCATCCACCCCGTCCTCAGCTCCGACATCATCGTCCGCGGTGTCACCGTCGACAGCCGCGGTCCGAACAACGACGGCTGCAACCCCGACTCCTGCCGCGACGTCGTCATCAGCGGCTGCTCGTTCGACACCGGCGACGACTGCATCGCGATCAAGTCCGGCCGTGACGCCGACGGCCGCCGCGTCGGTCGACCCTGCGAGAACATCGTCATCGAGAACTGCCGCTTCGGCACCGGCCACGGCGCCGTCACCATCGGCAGCGAAACCAGCGGCGGAGTCCGCAACGTCATCGCCCGCGACCTCCACGTCACCGGCC